>NZ_CP196426.1:1490000-4628677 GCF_051669845.1 Pararhizobium sp. O133
TAGTGACGGATTGCGTAACTTGTTCAGACTTATTGGATTGTCTGGGCGGGGAAGCGGTTCCAGGAAATAGCTCCACCGTATAGACCGTACCCGAAACCGACACAGGTGGTCAGGTAGAGTATACCAAGGCGCTTGAGAGAACTATGCTGAAGGAACTCGGCAAATTGCACGCGTAACTTCGGAAGAAGCGTGACCTCATCGTACGCAAGTATGGTGGGGTGGCACAGACCAGGGGGTAGCGACTGTTTATCAAAAACACAGGGCTCTGCGAAGTTGCAAAACGACGTATAGGGCCTGACGCCTGCCCGGTGCTGGAAGGTTAAAGGGAGAGGTGCAAGCTTTGAACTGAAGCCCCAGTAAACGGCGGCCGTAACTATAACGGTCCTAAGGTAGCGAAATTCCTTGTCGGGTAAGTTCCGACCTGCACGAATGGCGTAACGACTTCCCCGCTGTCTCCAGCATAGACTCAGTGAAATTGAATTCCCCGTGAAGATGCGGGGTTCCTGCGGTCAGACGGAAAGACCCCGTGCACCTTTACTATAGCTTTACACTGGCATTCGTGTCGGCATGTGTAGGATAGGTGGTAGGCTTTGAAGCGGGGACGCCAGTTCTCGTGGAGCCATCCTTGAAATACCACCCTTATCGTCATGGATGTCTAACCGCGGTCCGTTATCCGGATCCGGGACAGTGTATGGTGGGTAGTTTGACTGGGGCGGTCGCCTCCGAAAGAGTAACGGAGGCGCGCGATGGTGGGCTCAGACCGGTCGGAAATCGGTCGTCGAGTGCAATGGCATAAGCCCGCCTGACTGCGAGACTGACAAGTCGAGCAGAGACGAAAGTCGGTCATAGTGATCCGGTGGTCCCGTGTGGAAGGGCCATCGCTCAACGGATAAAAGGTACGCCGGGGATAACAGGCTGATGACCCCCAAGAGTCCATATCGACGGGGTTGTTTGGCACCTCGATGTCGGCTCATCGCATCCTGGGGCTGGAGCAGGTCCCAAGGGTTTGGCTGTTCGCCAATTAAAGCGGTACGTGAGCTGGGTTCAGAACGTCGTGAGACAGTTCGGTCCCTATCTGCCGTGGGTGTAGGAATATTGACAGGATCTGTCCCTAGTACGAGAGGACCGGGATGGACATATCTCTGGTGGACCTGTTGTGGCGCCAGCCGCATAGCAGGGTAGCTATATATGGAATGGATAACCGCTGAAGGCATCTAAGCGGGAAACCAACCTGAAAACGAGTATTCCCTTGAGAACCGTGGAAGACGACCACGTTGATAGGCCGGGTGTGGAAGTGCGGCAACGCATGAAGCTTACCGGTACTAATCGTTCGATTGGCTTGATTGTTCTCATTGCTCGTGCTCATCGAAGCGCCAAGGGCGCTTCAATGATCCTTTCTTCTGTCCTGACGCGCAATGCGCTCCGGACGGGCCGCGCTAACTAAGCGCGACGGCCGCTTGGCCTTGCGGAGCTCTGCTCCGATAAGTGCCTCAAGCAGCTTAGAAAAAGACGTGTTCAAATGACTAGTCACTAACGACTAATCCCTAATCACTCTCACGAGTGAACCAGCTTCTCATTTGGTTTGTCACCGTCGCCGGTGACATTCTTGCCCTTACTTGACCTGGTGGTTATTGCGGGGTGGCTGCACCCGTTCCCATTCCGAACACGGCCGTGAAACGCCCCTGCGCCAATGGTACTCCGTCTTAAGACGCGGGAGAGTAGGTCGCTGCCAGGTCTAGTAATGGCAAGAAATACCAAATCATGCGCCCGAAGCCGAAAGGCGAAGGAAAGCTGCATGATCAAACAAAATCTATCTTCTCTAAACACCTCCGGCCTAGCCGAAAACAACGGGCCGCCCTCAAGCGGCTTTTTTGCTTCGGTACAATCAAGCCGGAAAATAAACACAAATGGCTGCATTCTCGCTCGAAAGCAGCCAAATCCGCTAAAGGGCCCTGCCTGATACGGTACATCAAGGCGACAAATTCTGCGAATTTGCGCTGATGACGCGACATTTAGCGGCGCTAAATGCACGGTCGCGACAAATCCGGAGGGATTTGCACGGATGCGACAAGTCCATAGGACTTGCACAGACGCGATATTCGGCTTCGCCGAATACGCTGGTAACGCGGGGTGGAGCAGCCCGGTAGCTCGTCAGGCTCATAACCTGAAGGCCGCAGGTTCAAATCCTGCCCCCGCAACCACCGAAACTTGCAAATTTACCCATCCCAACTTCTTCTTATCAAGCTCCTCAGCATAATCGCTGAGGAGCTTTTTGCGTTTGGCCTCCGTGTCCAGTTCGCCAGCCTTCAGGCGCTGCTGGAAGTCATACTCGTGCTGAAGCTTCAAGCGTTGCTCCAGGATGGTCGCGGCTTCCATTGCGGCGAGGATCGATGCAATACGGCCGTGAACGGAAAGCTCCGCCGGCTGATGGCCGGGTGTCTTGGTGATCACGACCTTCTGAATAAACTTGCGGGTCATGTCCACGAAGGGCTGTTTCGTTGTGGTATCGACGTCGTCTCGTACGAAATATAGCAGGAGCGCCATGATCTTTTGCACGGCTTCCGGATTGATTTGCCTGCGCAGTTCGGCAAGTCGTTCCGACATATCTGGCTCGACATGTGCCGTGTTTGTGAGCTCATTTGAAACCGTTCCTCGCTGAAGCTCAAGCCGGTCGAGCAAATCATCCAATGCCGTCAGGCGAGGGCGGGCTTCCGCCGCACGATCACTGATCTGCTGGATAATGCTTGCCTGCTGCTGTTCGATCTTCGCCAACTCGGCGGTCAATTGTTGGCTCTGGGACGGACTTGACTTGAGCTTTGCCTGCTGCCTTTGCAGGACGTCGGCCGACACCTTGTCGAAAATACCCAGTTGGAGAAATGCTGCTGGAAGGCAGGCGATAACCCGGCTTTCGAGATCGGACCTGAGAATCGTCTTCTGGTTTTGGCAGCACGCGCCATCAAGGTCGTCGACTGGAATCTGCTTTTTATGATTGGTGCAGCTGTAGCGGTCTTTACCTGAAATCGCATAGGGGCCGCCGCATTCGGCACATTCGAGTATACCGCTCAGCAGATAACTGGGCCGGTGGGTCGCATTCAGGGCGTTTGTCTTAGTGTGCGTGAAAAGCTCTCCAACTTCTGCCTGGCGCGCCTTGACCCGTGCCCACAGCGCGTCATCGACAATCCGTAGTTTGGCATCTTCGTTCACGACCCACTTGTCATCCGTATTTGGTCTTGCGACGCGACGCTCGGTATCCGGGTTCTTGCGGTACTGCCTGCGGTTCCAGACAACACGGCCGATATAAGTCTCGTTGTTGAGGATACCGGTCCCGCGGGTCACGTGTCCGCGGATGGCGGTATCACGCCAACTCTTGCCCCGAGGTCCGGGAACGCCCTGATTGTTCAGCGCGATGGCGATATCGCGCGGTGACACTCCCTCGGCATACTGCTGAAAAATCCAGCGAACGGTGTCTGCGTGGTCGGGCACAATATCGCGCAGGCCAGGAATGCGGTCGCCATTGCCGTCGTATTCCAGCCTCACCTTATAGCCGTATGCTAGGCAGGTCGTGGCTTTGCCTTTGCGCACGGCGGTCTTCATGCCTTCACGCGTGCGATACCTGATCTGCTCGATGAGTTCCTGGCTGAGGGTGACGCGCAGCGACATCTCGATATCGGTGACAGCCGTACCACCATGGACGGTCCAGAGCTCAATATCCTGAAACCTCAAGCGCTTGAGGAAGCCGTTGCCATGTTCTGAGTCGCGCGAGACGCGATCGACGGTGACACAGAGAACGACGTCGATATCCCGCTTGCCGGCGCGCGCCAGCAAAGCCTGGATGCCGGGGCGCGTGGTGTAGGAGGTGCCACTCACCGCATGGTCAGTAAACACATCGACCAGCGTCCAGCCCTTATCCTCGATGAACTCGCGGCCGAGGTCGATCTGGGTCTCGATCGAGACTTCATTCTGGCGCTCGGTGGAGTAGCGGGCGTAAAAGAGAACGTTCTTGGCCATCAGGTGTCCTTCGGAAATGCGGTAAGCTCAGACGTGGGCAACATCAGCCGTTCCCAGCCGGCTGGAACTCTAGGTTCCGACCGGCATGGACATCTACGATGCCGGCCGAGTAAGCGTGCCATGCGGCAGGCCCGGAAGGCTTGGCTTCCAGAGCGTGGCCTTGAACGCCGCGCTGTTTGCGAACAGGCTTTTTTGGAGCACGACGCTGGGGAGAATTCCGAAAAGCCCCGTCTCCTTCATCGCCTGATAGACGAATGCGTCGCTGAAGGTCACGCCGAAATAGACGGCGTTCTTCGTGTCCGTCCAGGTGAGATCGATCGCGCGGCCGTTCAGATCGACGAGCCACGCGTGCTCAAAGGGAATGCCTAACTCGGAATCCAGCGCGTAGCCCTCCGCGTAATGAAACGGGACTAGATCGTCAGCCAGATATGGATAACGCGCTCGCGTACAGTTACAGTAGCACAGGCCCATCGGCCCCATGCGCAATCCCTTTGGACGCTCGTTGACGTGCGGGAAAAACCGCCCGTACTTCAACAGGGCACCGGCGCGCCCAAATTCCCCCTCATGCGCCGCGTAAAAGCGGAGCACCTCCAGAAGACCTTCACTTCGATCGGGGGCCTTGGCCACCGGGGACTTTACAAGCGATACAGCAGACATAGGTTCTCCTTTGCGATTCTGCACATCGTTTCGTTCATCAGATTTTGGAAAACGATGGCAGGACCGTGAGAGCCGGTTTGTCCGCCGCTGGCTGCTTTGACGAATTGCCAAAGGTCCGTTTGCACTCTCACATGCGCCGGGACAGCAATGTCGTAAGGCACAAATAGTCCGGATTGCTGAAAACACAAGGTGCTTTCGGCCCTCCACGGCTGTGGCATGGTTGGATTCGGTCGCTATGGTTAACGGTGTGCTAAAGCGTGTCGCATCTATTCTGCCTCATATCCTGCAGCCTTAAAGAAGTTTCTGCATTCAGTGATGGAGAAGAGATCGACAATTTTTCCCAGCGCATCAGAGATTGCATCGAAGCTGCGGGCTGCGTATTTCCGCAACAGGGCTTTGAGTTTGGAAAAGGCCATCTCGATCGGATTGAGATCGGGTGAATAGGCGGGGAGAAACAGCAGCCATGCGCCTTTGGTTCGGACCAACTGTTCTGCGCGCTCGCTCTTGTGGAAACCGACATTGTCGAGGATGACGACATCGCCTTTCGACAGGGTCGGCACGAGCTGCGTTTCGATCCAGGTCTCGAAGCTACGTTGGTTCATCGGTGCGTTGACGATCCATGGAGCAACCAGACCATGACATCTGAGCCCTGCGATGAAGGTTTGCGTCTTCCAGTGGCCAAACGGCGCGTAGGCATGGTAGCGCTGGCCTTTCGCGGACCAGCCGGTGCGTTTGGTCAGTTTGGTGTTGGTCGATGTTTCATCGATAAAGATCAGATGTGACAATGCCTTGCGCAAGAAAGGCATGCGGCGGTCGATCCAGAGAT
Source organism: Pararhizobium sp. O133 (assembly GCF_051669845.1). Taxonomy (NCBI): domain Bacteria; kingdom Pseudomonadati; phylum Pseudomonadota; class Alphaproteobacteria; order Hyphomicrobiales; family Rhizobiaceae; genus Pararhizobium; species Pararhizobium sp. O133. The sequence continues at coordinate 1,495,492 of NZ_CP196426.1, forward strand.
CACGTGCTTTGGCGATTTCGGGCCGTAGCCGCTCGCGGGCCATGAGGCTTTTTTTTATTGCTCAGTCCAAGCTGATGGAGAAACCGGCCGACCGTGGCGCGGTGAACCATCACCCCTCTTTCGGCCAGTTCGACACAGAGTTCATCGAGCGTGAGATCGCCGTTCTGTGCCAGGCGCTCTGCGATCCATGCGCTGTGCGCGGTTAGCTTGCTGCCGGGCGGATGGCCCTGTTTGGGTGGCATCAGCGAGCCGGACGATCGTTCCAGAATGATCATGTTGTTGACGAAACGCGGCGACACCCGGAAATGCCGAGACGCTTCGCGATGACTGTTGCCATCCTTCACAAACGCCACCACACGCACACGCAATTCAATCGGATGCGGCTTGCCCATGACACTTCTCCTTCCACCAAAGAAGTGAATCATAATTCAAGCCTCAAAGGAATCCCCGAATCCGGAAAGCCGCGACACGCTTTAGCAAGCAGCAATGCCTTGCTCACGGCAGTTTTAGCCAACGAATTTGTGTATGCCGAGGGAAACGGAATCCGCCTCTCGATCGGGTTGAATGCGGAAATAATTGCCGCATGCTCATTCTGAAATGCTCTCTATGATTGAAGTTTAAGAGTTCCCGGTGGCGAGGTTTAAGGTGCGTCAGAATGTCGCACTTTTGGATATTTAGGGGTAAATGCGAGCAACAGAAAACCCAATGAAATCAGTATAAACAAAATAATATCAATGTGTTGACAATGGAGGCCGAGTTGACAGCACGTCTTTCTCCGGTGACCATATGTGTACAGCGTTGAGCTGGACAACGAAGAAAGGTCACACATGAAGAAGGTCATTGATATGAATCAGGACAACCATAAGGACGCTCGCGGCAAGCCGGTTTCCAACGCGCCGATCGGCGCCGTGACGGAGCCGGAGGCAAAAAGCGCTCTCCAGCGCGCGGCAGACAAGATCATCGCGCTCAACAAGAGGTCGGGCGCCCACGCCTACGATCTCGGATGCACGTTCGCCGAGGCCAAGCCGCTCGTGCCGGAGAAGGCATTCGGAAAGTGGCTCGCGACATTCTCCGACTATACCGTGCGCTCGGCGTGGAACTACATCTCGATCCACGAGCGCCTGTCCGCTTATCGTGAGCAGCTTCTCGCTCACACCGTAATGCCGACGGTCATGTTCGAGCTGGCCAAAGGCGAGCCGGCGCAGATCGAAGCCGTGATCGCCAGGCTGGCGGATGGCGAGCGTATCCGGGTGAAAGACGTCCGCGAGATGCTCGGCAGGAAGCCGAAGTCTAAGGGCGACGCGACGTTCGATACAGCAGGCGTGGCTGGACTTCGCAAAGTCGCCGCGGCAAAAACCGACGCGGACGTTGCACAGCTTCAGAAAATGCTGGAGATCGTTCTCACTCAGGTAGAGCTCGCTCTCGAGCCGCTGGCAAACAAGAAGCCTGTCGTCAAGAAGCCGCTGCAGGATAAAGTCGTGCTCCCTTGTCGGCATGCCCACGACGTCCTCAACAGCATTGGGGCTCCGTTGCAGCCCGATGCCACGTCTTACATGAACTGGCGGGCCGCTAAGCTTCCCGAGGGCACCGTCTGGCGCAAAGTTCAGGACCTGCTGTACCAGATGGGCGGCGCCGATGACTGGGCAAAGGGCAGGGCGTTCGTGCCGTGGCTTCAGAACGAGGTCGTTCCGTTGCTACGCTTTGTGGTTCACGGTGAAGCGTTCGTCGAAATCGAGGCCCACCTCATCGCCGAGCCAGATGTCGATGAGACGGATACGAGCGAGATCGAGGGTCTGATCCCAGTCGGGCAGTTGCCGCCATCGGTCGAGGAGGCTTCGGAGGGCGTCAAGTCAACAAGTTGGTATGACCGCAGGAAACGGATGAACTCTGATCAGCAGACTGCCGAGCGTCACGCCGCATAGCAGGTGCCCCTGCTTAATTCCAAGAGCCCCGCCACTGAGCGGGGCTTTTTACGTTCGGCGCATTGGAATGACGCGTGCGCCGTTAACCATACCGGAGCTCTTTGTTCCGGATGCGTTCTGGCTTGCTTGCCGGATGACAATCTCCGGGCTATGTCGACAGTATGCAGAAACCCCTGGTTCTGCAGATACTTAGCAGCCCCCGCCGATGCGCTAACATCGAGCGAGGGCCTGACCCGTAACCTTCCTTGAAAGGCCACTGGCTATGTCGACCCATATCTGCTTCGCTTCCGGATCGGAAGTATCTTCTCCCCGCTCTCCTGTTGAAACCCGTCCATTCGCCGTCGTGCCGATGCTCGTCGTTCGGAAGTCCTAACCGGACGTCAGATCGCCGAGGCTGGCATCGAATGCGGAAATTGTTTCCGCATACGCGGACATTTGTCCGCGGATTTGCCGCGTCTGGCGATCCAGTTTCCAATCAACAGGAGAATTCCATGACCCCTACCAAACAGAACACAACGGCCCCTACCTATGCGACCGTCGCTGACATCGAAACCTTACGGTCCCGCCTGGATACGCTGATCGACGAGACCGTCGCACCGGCACTGTCCACTGATTTGCTTCGCCGGGCTCTCGTCGCCGGCATGACCGAAATCACCACCATCCTTCGTGCCGTGCCGGTCGCCGAAGGACGGCTGCTGGAACGTGGCATCGCCTTGATCGCCAGTCTGAATACGGACCTCGTCGTTCTCACTGGCAACCTGCGTCTTCCGGTGACAAAGGCGGCAACGGAGCTGGTTGAGATGAACGACCCTTCTCTCTACCGGTCGCTCAGCCTTGATGCCGACAGTGGTGGACGCAAGAGCTACACGCCCGATCTGCTCATCCTCAATCTCCGAACGTCCGTCGCGCATCTGGTCGACGTGAAGCGAAGCCTCGGCTCCTACGAAATCTCGCGGATCGCCGAGCTGAAAAACCGCATGCTGGCCGCAGCCCTTGTGGTTCCCGATCTGCTCTATAAAGAGTACCGCCGGCTCCAGGCGAAGGAGGTTCGGGTCGTCATCCTGAACGCCGAAAACCAGCGCAGTGATCTCGAGGGCGGTGTCTGGCCGCTGTCTCATCTCGATCATCTTCTCGAAGTCGAGGGTGCAGGATTGGTCATGGCCACATTGCGCCAGCTGTTCCAGGCCCGGATCGAGCGAAACTGGAACGAGGCCCTCCAGAGCCACGGCGGTAAGAAGGCAGCCGATGTGGCAGACGCAGAGCGTTTCCGATTGCGCGATGAGGCGTCGGAGAATGCGCAGACGCCTGAGCCGCCGGGGACGCTGAGTCCTGTCGCACTGCGGCCGCCGATCCAGATCGGCTTTGCGCAAGCGCCACGCGCCGTTCCGCATTAGCGGTCGAGCTCTGCCATCACCCCACCCTGCCTATTCAACGCCTGTCCGACGGACACGCGATCAGGAGACGTCTGCCATGACGAACCTTCCCTCCAATATTCTGCCCTTTCCGATCCACCACGCTTCGCCGACCACTGTGTCGCAGTTGCCATCTGCCCAGCCGAAGGTGCCCCGTCTGCCGATCATCGGCGGCAAGGGTCCCACCGCCAGTGAAGAGTACCGCGAACACGTCGCAACCATCGTCGGTACCGTCATCCGGTGCGGCCGCCGAAAGGGACGCAGCCTTTCCAGCCTGCAGCCACAGCTGCGCAAGTGGCTGATCGATCTCTGCGACCGCGATGACCCAACCGCGATCATGGTGCACGACTGGCTGACCGGCAATCGCCGTTATCTTGCGCATGTCATCGATCGCGGAGAGCCCGACGGGCGGCGCACATCCGCGCACAGCGTCGACAACGGGGAGGGTGCATGATGGAAACCGTCACCGATCGCATCACCCGATATCTGCTCGCCCGCATCCGCCGTCAGGCTGTTCTTGATCTCTATAACAGTGCCGCCGTTTCTGGACTGCTGGATGAACGTTTTATCGGCCACGACGAGGAGCGCGGTACCGTCTGGACTGTTTCCGACGAAGCCCGGCATCTCCTGACAGGCCACCAGATGAACGATCGCCAACTGGTCGCGCGGCGGCTGCGCAAGTCGATGATGTCTGGGTCCGGTCCCGCCCTCGAATTCTTCGACGTCGAGACTGACCGCGACACCGTGCTTCAGGTTCGACCGCATACGGGGTCAACGATTGCGAGCGGAGATGTGTCGGACGCTGACAACGGCGCCGATCACAATGCGGGTGGTCTCACGACCGCCGTGCCAGGCCGAGCAACGCCAGCAAAGGCGCGACACGTACTCGCCCTGGTACGTCAGCATATGCCGGCACCGAGTGTTGCCCCTGTCGCCGTTGCATTGCTAGTCGCGCGCGCGATCGGATCATGTCTCTCTGATATCGCCGCTCTTCGAAGGCTGATGTCTCGGCCCGACGTCTTCGCGTTGATCAAAGCGCCTGTTCCCCGTTTCGAACGACGCTTTACCCAGATGCTGGAGGATGGCCTGTTGCTCCCGTATCGGGTGAAAGTTGGCGATGTCTACCACGGTGCCTCTCTCAGGGAACAGCAGAGCAGTGATCGGAGGACAAGGCCGCGCCGCCCCGTCAAACTGGTGAGCGGCAGGGGCGCGTGCCATTTCGAACACGCGGTCCTGTCGCAGCATCTAGGCGATGCGCTGCTCGATCGGGCAATCCCGATCATCGTAGTCGACGAAACATCGATCGCACCGTCACCCTCTCTGGCACTGACGGCCGACATCGTCTTCGAATGTGGCGGATTGGACCATTCGCTACTCGCCGAACTGCTGCATATCACCCTCGGCATTGCCCCGACGCGCTCGTTGAAACGCATGGAAGCCTTGGCAATCGACCTTGAAGGCCTTTCCATTGACGATCTGACGTTGTCGATCCGGCCGTCACACGATCTGGAGACAATTCTCACCACCCTTGCCGTGCTCGGTGACCGGGCGCGAAATCGTGACGAGGATGATCGAGACGAGGACAGCGATGGTCGTCACGGTCGCAGCGGCAGGGAGAGCAAGCTGAAAAGCAGGAATGCTGCCTCCAAAGATGCGGGCAAAGCGTCCTCCTCTCTCGAGGGCGTGGACATCATTCGACCACTTGAGCCGACTGCTGAAAAGACGCGCGCCGATACAGATGTCGATGGAATGGCTCTGAGCGAACCGTCGGTCGATCGCCACATGCACCAATTGCGGATCGAAACATCGTCCGGCTACGGTGAAGCTCGGCAATGGGCGCTTGACCTGAAGGACGATCTCCAGGTCTGGCGCGAGGGCGGTATTGGCTGGAGCGAAATGAACACGAAGCTCCTGCTCTCGGGGCCGCCCGGAACCGGCAAGACCACCTATGCCCGCGCTCTTTGCAACACGCTGCAGGTGCCGCTGCTGGTCACCTCAGTTGCCTCATGGCTGGAGCCCGGCTATCTCGGCGATGTGCTGAAGCGGATGTCGCAGGCTTTTGCGGCGGCGCGCGCGCATGCGCCGTCCATTCTCTTTGTCGACGAGATCGACAATATCGGCAGTCGCAGTGGTGGCCGGCGCGAGCAACACGACGACTACTGGCGCTCCCTCATCAACCGGTTGCTCGAACTGCTCGATGGTGCCTCAAAGACCGACGGCGTGATCGTCGTGGCGGCGACAAATTTGCCGGATCGGATCGATCCCGCCCTGCTTCGGTCGGGCCGGCTGGAAAAGCATGTCGCGATCCCGATGCCCGACACCGATGCGCTGAGCGGCATCCTCGCACATCATCTTGCCGCCGATCTCGCCAGTGTTCTGTCGACAGCGCCGCTCCGAAAATCCATTCGTCACCTGCGTCCACCGACGGCGAGAGATCGTGATCCGCAGCATCTCCGGAACACAATCGGACCCCAAAATCCCGACTATGGAAAGGGCGCGCCACAATGAAAGACATCCAGCACCAACCACATGATGTTCTCCGACCCCTGGCCCTACTGGCGACAGGTCGAACAGGCGCCGACATCGAACGTCTTGTCCGCGAGGTTCGACTAAAGGCGAGGCGTGAACAACGCGTCCTGACTTGGGGTGATCTTGAACAGGCTCTGCTGGCCGGCCAGATGCGCATGTCCGATGACCTGCGTTGGCGCACAGCGGTCCATGAAGCCGGCCACGCAATCGCCTTCACGCTCACGGGCATCGCCGAAGTCGTCACGGCCACGGTCGGCATCGACGGCGTCGGTCAGGTAGCGAGCCGCCAGAACAGTCATCTGCCGCAGACCGAGGCCTGGCTCCAGCACTTCATTCTATGCATGCTTGCCGGTCGCACTGCCGAGCTCCTGGTGTTTGGGGAACCCGTCGCGGGCGCTGGCGGTGGCGACGACAGCGATCTGGCGCGGGCTACGAACCATGCCTTGGCGGCCGAGACACGCCTTGGCTTCTCGAAACATCAGCCTCTGATCTATCGGTCTGAAGGCGGCAGCGTCAGCGAGCTGAACCTCGACCGGCATCTGACCGAGCGCGTCAATGTACGGCTGGTGGCGGCCGAGCAGGCAGCGCGAGACATGCTGGACGCGCGGCGCGACGACCTGATGGCCATCGCCACCCGCCTCAACGAGGTCAGGGTTATGACCGGCGACGAGGTGCGGAAAATGCTGGATGTCCGCGACGGGTAACAGGTCAAGGGCGGCGGCAGACCGATCGGCGTGATCCAGAAAATCGATTCCTGTTGGTGCCCGTCCGATTCCGATCTCTCCGATCTCGATTCCAACTTCAGAATTACCGATTCTTAGTTCCTAAACCGCGTTGCCTGAGGCGGTCGGGCGCTGGACGGTCACAGCAACGTGCGTCGTATCAGGTCTTCTTAGATCGTCATGAACTGCCGGCACCTCATGCCGACGTAGTCTGAATTGCGAGGATGCGTATAGAGGTGCTCGCACATCATCACGCATCATCTCAATTTACCCTGCCGCGATTCCGATCTCCACATCCGCGTTGCCAAGCTCCGGATTTGCGATTCTGCGGCAAATGCCGTTTGCGGGCAACACACTACTGGACAGCAGCTTCGGGATTATTTTTGGCAACCGGTGTTTGTCGCTTGCATAGCCTACGGTCAGGCTAAGGCTCCACCAACAGGGAGTTATGTTATGCCCAGAGAAACCAAGCGACAGAGGAATGCCAAGCAAATGATCCGTCAGCAGAGAGTGCGCGAAAAAGCCAGGCTGCGCCGTCGACCAGACAGAGATGATCTGGCGAGGGTGCTGCTCTGGAGAATGATTGAGGTTGCCCGCAAAAAAGATGACTCTTACCAAGCGCTCGGTAAAGTTCGGGACGTCATCGTTGAACTGCTGGAACGCCAAGGGTTCAATGTCTTTGAAAGCGAAGACGTCTTCCATGAGTTGGCCGATAGCTATGCGGATGGCCTGTTTCCGTTCCGTCCAAAGCGCCATCTGGAAACAAACTAGCTGGCCCTCAACCAAACCCCTTCTGCAAACGCCGTACGGTACTAATGGTCGTCTTCCCCCCATTACTTCGCATCACGGCGTTTGCACAGGAATCGCGTTTTGGTGCTGAAACGTTGGTGGAAACCGAGTGCCCTCATCTTATGTGAGGCGGCGCGTAATTAGTGGTTCACCGCTCCAAAGGACAAGGTGAGATGCAGTATTGTATATACTGCAAAATTCTATTGACCGCAGCGATGCGCTGTCCTATATATCTGTATATGGAATATAGAGGATTATTTGGTGCGCGTCACTTTGGCTGATATCTGCAATGTCTCGTCTGGCTTCACGGCTCGAAGTCGCCTGGACGAAGTTGAATCCGGTGTACCTGTTCTTCAAACGCGCGACGTTGCCGATGCTCCGAGGATCGACGCGTCAAGTCTGATGCGTACTGTGATTGAAGGTGCAGTGGATCGTTACCTGGTCGGGCGCGGGGATGTAGTGTTCAGGTCAAAAGGTGAGCGCAGTGTTGCTGCATACCTTGGCGATGATTTCGTCGTGCCGGCGGTCGCGGTTTTGCCCGTCATGATCCTTCGGGTGAAGGCGGAGGTTCTGCCGGAGTTTCTGGTTTGGTCGATCAACCAGCCTGAGTCTCAGCGGCACTTTGATGGTGATGCGCGCAGTGGAACAATCAGAGCTGTGCCGAAGGCCAGCATTGAGTCGCTGCCGATTAGCCTCCCGGATTTGGATACCCAGAAGAGAATTGTCGAGGTCGATCGGTTGACGCGGAAGGAGGCTGAGCTGTCTGCCCAATTGATCTCGCTTCGTCAGCGTCTGGTGGCCGAAAAGTTGAAGGCGCTTGCTAATGGCGCGCTCGCATATGGTTTGCAGGAAAGGTTTTAAGGATGTCGGATCAGATCACACAGCAGCAGGTCAATCAGACGGCATGGGCCGCGTGCGACACATTCCGTGGCGTCGTCGATGCTGGTCAGTACAAAGACTACATCCTTGTGATGCTGTTCCTGAAGTACATTTCCGATCTCTGGAACGATCACGTTGACACCTACAAGAAGCAGTTCGGCGGTGACAACGATCGTATCCGCCGTCGGCTCGAGCGGGAACGCTTCATTCTTCCGGCAGGGGCCAGTTTTTACGACCTCCATGAAAAGCGGAATGAATCTAATATTGGTGAACTGATCAACGTCGCCCTTGAGGCGATTGAAGAGAATAACCGCACCAAGCTTGAAGGTGTCTTCCGGAACATCGATTTCAATTCGGAAGCTAACCTCGGTAAGGTCAAGGATCGAAACCGCCGCCTCAAAAATCTGCTCGAAGACTTCGCGAAACCGGCCATGGACCTACGTCCTTCGAGGGTCACCGAGGACATTATTGGTGAGTGCTACATCTATCTGATCTCCCGTTTTGCTTCGGATGCAGGAAAGAAGGCCGGTGAGTTCTACACACCGACACCTGTGTCCCGTCTGCTCGCAAAGCTGGCCGCGCCGAAACCGGGCGATACGATTTTCGATCCCGCCTGTGGCTCCGGATCGTTGCTCATCCAGGCCGCTCAGGAGGTGGGTTCGGACAACTATGCGCTCTTCGGGCAGGAATCGAACGGAGCGACCTGGGCGTTGGCGCGGATGAACATGTTCCTCCATTCCAAAGACGCCGCTCGGATCGAGTGGTGCGACACGCTAAACAGTCCGGCGCTGATCGAAGGTGATCACCTGATGCGCTTCGATGTTGTAGTCGCTAATCCGCCGTTCTCGCTCGACAAATGGGGCGCGGATCATGCCGGCTCCGACCACTACAAGCGTTTTTGGCGGGGCATCCCGCCCAAGTCCAAGGGGGACTACGCCTTCATCACGCATATGATCGAAACGGCCAAAAGGCAGAGTGGGCGTGTTGCTGTCATTGTTCCGCATGGCGTGCTTTTCCGTGGTGGGGCGGAAGGAGTGATCCGCAAGGCACTGATTGAGGAAAATCTGCTCGACGCCGTCATTGGTCTGCCGGTCAACCTGTTCACCAGCACTGGCATCCCTGTCGCCATTCTTGTTTTCGACCGGTCTCGTGAAGAAGGGGGTGCGAATGAAGCGCGGAAGGATGTCCTCTTCATTGATGCCAGCAAGGATTTCACGCCCAGCAAAACCCAGAATGTCATGGACGAAAACCATGTCGCCCGTGTGCTGGAAACCTACCGCGAGCGAACGGACGTCGCGAAATACTCCCACAAGGCGAGCTTTGATGAGATAGCCGGCAATGACTTCAATCTGAACATTCCCCGCTACGTGGATACGTTCGAGGCGGAAGAGGAAGTCGATGTTGCGGCAATCCAGAAGGATATCGAGCGACTTGAGGCTGAGCTGGTCGAGGTTCGCGGACGCATGGCCAGCTACCTGAAGGAGCTTGGCGTCGATGTCTGAAGGTGAGCTGATCCTCTACAACACCGATGATGGCCTCGCGACGATCGGATTGCGCGCTGTCGGGGGAACCGTCTGGCTGACGCAGTTAGAAATGGCAGGCCTGTTCGATACCTCGAAACAGAATGTCAGTCTGCATCTCAACAATCTCCTCTCAGAGGGGGAGTTGGTCGAAGAGTCAGTTGTCAAGGAATCCTTGACAACTGCTGCTGACGGAAAGTCGTACCTCACCAAGGTCTATAATCTGGATGCTATTCTCGCCGTTGGTTACCGGGTCCGATCACCGCGAGGCACCCAGTTCCGTCGCTGGGCGACAACTGTTCTGCGCGAGTACCTGGTGAAGGGTTTCGCCATGGATGATGCTCGGCTGAAGCAGGCCGAGCAGTGGGATTACTTCGACGAGTGGCTTGCCCGTATCCGGGATATCCGTGCGTCCGAAAAGCGGTTCTATCAGAAGGTCAAGGACCTCTACACGACGGCCGTGGACTACGACAAGAATTCGGATCAGGCGCAGGCCTTCTTCAAGAAGGTGCAGAACAAGATGCTCTGGGCGGTCACGGGCAAGACGGCGGCGGAGTTGATCAAGAGCCGCAGCGATCCAGACGCACCGAATATGGGCCTGACAAGTTGGAAAGGCTCTGTCGTGCGTAAGGGTGATGTGGGCACCGCCAAGAATTATTTGACGGCTGAAGAGGTTGAAGAGCTGAACCGCATCGTCGTGATGTATCTCGACTATGCGGAAGATCAGGCCAAACGCCGCCGCGCCGTCACTATGGCCGAATGGGCCGATAAACTCGATGCATTTCTGTCCTTCAATGAACGTGACGTACTGACCCATGCCGGTCACCTGAGGATGGATGTGGCCCAGAGGTTGGCCACTGAGCGCTTTGAGGCGTACGACGCCAACCGGCGCACAGCCGAGGCTGTGGCGGCGGATGAGGACGATATCGCGCAATTAGAGGAAATCGCCAAGGTTGTGAAGGGAAGCAGGAAGGGAGGCGAGGATGCATGAGGGATGGAAGCAGGTTTGCATGGGAGATGTAGCAAAGGTGCTTCGTGGTGCGAGTCCGCGGCCTAAAAGTGATCCTCGGTACTACGGAGGGAATGTGCCACGCTTAATGGTTGCTGATGTAACCAGGGATGGTCGATATGTTACCCCAAAGATCGATTTTTTGACGGAGGAGGGGGCGAGCTTGAGCCGACCAATGCCAGCTGGGACATTGACTATTGTTTGTTCTGGAGATGTTGGAACTCCATCGTTTCTCGCGGTCGATGCTTGCATTCATGATGGTTTTCTTGCTGTCTCTGAAATTAGCGACGGGTGCTTACCAGATTATATTTACGAGGTATTCCAGCACCTGAAGTCAAGCATCGAGAGATCGGCCACCCATGGAGGGGTATTTACAAATCTGACAACAGAAATTCTACGGAATTTTACTTTTCTACTCCCTCCGATCCAAGAACAACTCAAGATCGCCAAAATCCTCCAGATTTGGGATGATGCCGACGACAAGTTGAAGACTTTGCAGTTGGCGAAGGAGCGCAGACTTCAATCACTTCGATACAATCTTTTAATGGGCGCTATTCGGGCTAACGGACCCGGGAAGAATTGGCAATCACGCAAGCTGGCGGAGGTAACGCGTGAGCTGACAGCCAGGAATGGCGGGCTCGTGCTTGACCGTGAAAAGGTCATGGGCGTGAGTAACACCAAGGGTCTTGTACCCATGCGGGAGCAGACAGTCGCCGAGGATATCACGCGCTACAAACGCCTTCCGCCACGCGCATTCGCCTACAATCCGATGCGTATCAATGTCGGTTCAATTGCCATGAACAACCTTGGTGAGGAGGTTTTGGTAAGTCCGGACTATGTTGTCTTTGCCTGTGAGCCGAATGGTCTTGAACCGGACTATCTCGATCATCTGACAGAAACACGTTGGTGGATGCACCACATCAACAGCGGCGGTTCGGGCAGCGTTCGACAGAGGACGTATTATGCCGATCTGGCGGCGCTTCAGTTGCCGCTGCCTGATATCGATGAGCAACGGAAGATCGTGGAGTTGCTGAATTTAGCTCGCCACGATCTCGCCGAGACCAAGCGCCTGAAAGCAGCGATCGAACGACAGAAGCGCGGCCTGATGCAGAAGCTGCTGACGGGCGAGTGGAGAGTGGAAGTAGGGGGGGAGCATGCCAAAAGCCAAGTCAGTTAGAACTTTAAACATTCGCCTTCTTCGCAAGGGACGCAAGCCTGACCACGCATTTTCTCCGAGTTTTGCTCCCGGCGAGCCGCGAGCGTTGCCGCAAAGGCCTTGGGACGGGATCGAAGGGGCGTTGCTGTACATTGGCCAGGTCTACTCAAATCCGCCAGGCTGGGCGGAATTCTTGGGGCATGGCAGTGCCGATCTGCCGGCCGATATGCTGACAAGCGGCGCTGGAGCTGTGTTGTTCGTACCAGTCGGAGACCGGCTGGCCGCACTATGTTTCGGGCACGTGCATATTGCCCTGAACGATGATGCTTTCGAGCGGCAGTTCGGATTGAAAGTAACGCTGAATACCGTACCGCGGAATCAACTCCGCACTTTAGACCTTGCAACGCCTGATGCGGTTACATTCCAGAAACGTGTGCAGGCCAGCAAAGACAGCGACGTACAAGCGTTCGGCGTCGATATGGTTCGGGACTTGGCTAGGGTCGCCGGGGGCACTCCCAGAAATCCAGCGTTCGCTCGCTTCGTTGCCGGAAAGGACGCACTATCCATCACATGCGCCGTGAAGCCGGGCGATGTTCAAGCCAAGTGCGCAGAAGTGCTCAAAGCATACGGGAAGGTGGACTACCGCAAGGAGTTCGCGTGGGTAGACAACATGCGGCTCGTCCTGGAGAAAGACACCATTTCTCAATTGGACGCCAAGCTGTTCGCCGCAATCAAGGACCTTCTGGCAGGGGGAAATTCAGAACTCCATATGGCCCCGCCGGAAGTAGTAAACTACGTTGAAGGCAATCAGCTTCATTATAATGGATTTGGCAGCCACGGGGTCAATTTTCATAGCCTATCGATTCAAGACTACATCGCCGAACTCGATCGTTGCGGTTTTGCTGGGGACATTGCTGAACTCAAGGAGAAACACCGAATCAAGGCGAAGGCTGATGGCGAGGACGAATTCGTCGAGAAGTGGCGCGTCTACGATTGCTTCGTCTACGAGACTTCGCTGGGGGCCGGTGCTGATGAGCAGTACTACGTTTTGTTCGCCGGCGATTGGTATTGCGTGGAGAAGAAGTTCAAGAAAACCATTGAAGACTTCTACGACGCTATCGAGAAAGTGGTTATCATCGGCCCCACCACCTGCAAGAACGAACGGGAATTGATCGCCGATATCGAAAAGAACCGTCTGGACCTCTTGAAGCTGGATCAGCAGAAGATCAACCCTGCTGGCGTAAGATATGCGAATCTCGAGCCGTGCGATTTTTTTTCGAAGACCAAGCAATTCATACATCTGAAGGATGGCAATTCATCAGGCTCTATCAGCCATCTGTGGTCTCAAGGTGTAGTGAGCGCAGAGGCCTTCGTCAGCGACGATGATTTTCGCAAGAAGCTTCGTAAAATTGTAAAGGACCTTGGCGGGGGATTCGAGGTTGCCTTGCCTAAAGCTGGACAGAAGGTTGTTCGCGACGATTTTAAGGTCGTGTATGGGATCATGAGACAACCCTACGCGGACGGCTCACTCGGACTGCCGTTTTTCAGCAAAGTCAGCCTCCAGACGGCGGCTTCTAGAATCGGGCAGTTTGGTATCCCGGTCGCCCTCGAACTCATCCAGAAACCAGCGTCAGAGAAAGCTGCAGAGGAATGACCTTCGACGCTGCCGAGAAACACCAGTCGCAATTGCCCGCTCTCATGCTGCTCGTTGCGATGGGGTTTACGCCACTGTCCCAAACGCAGGCAATAGCCTTGCGTGGCGGCAAGCTGCGCAACGTTGTTCTGGACGATATTCTCGCCGAGCAGCTTCTCCGCATCAATCGTTATACCTACCGTGGCAAGGATTATGCCTTCGATCTTGAAGACGCGCACGAGGCCATGCGCCGGCTGAAGCCGACGCCGGATCGACTTAAAGGCCTGAAGGTCACCAATCAGGAAATTTATGACACGCTGGTTCTCGGCACCACGATTACCAAAACGATCGACGGTGATTCAAAAAGTTATTCCTTCCGCTTCATTGACTGGAAAAATCCGGAAAATAACGCCTTCAACGTGACTGCGGAATTTGCAGTCGAGCGGACCGGTTCAACGGAAACGAAGCGATGCGACATTGTTGCATTCGTCAATGGCATTCCCTTCATTGTCATTGAGAATAAGCGGCCGACGGAGAGTCTCGCCAAGGCGGACAGCCAACTGATTGGCTATCAGCAGGAAGACCGAATTCCTCAGCTTTTCCACTTTGCCCAGTTGCTGATGGTGATGAACCGCCTAGACGCGCGCTATGCGACCGTGGGCACGCCGAAGAAGTTTTGGCATGCCTGGCGCGACGAGGAGGTGGCTGAAGAGGATGTGCTCGCCGCGATCAACTCCGAGCGTCTCAAGGGCGAGATCGACCAGATCGACGATATGCTGAGCGGGTGTGACGAAAGCGTCGACGATCACGATGTCAACCGGCCGCTGGGTTTTGCGGAAGAGCAGGCAATTTTCGCAGGCGACTTCGCAAACGCCCGAGAATATTTCAATGCTCTGCGTGACGAGGGCGGGCGTGTCGTCACTGCGCAAGATCGCATGATCATGGCGCTTTGCCGACCAGACCGATTGCTGGACCTGGTGAGGCGTTTCACGGTGTTCGACGGCGGCGTGCGGAAGATCGCGCGCCACCAGCAATTTTTTGGCGTTCGCAAGGCGGTGGAGCGGATCAAGCAGTTCGACGTCACAGGCACGCGGAAAGGCGGCGTCATCTGGCATACTCAAGGTTCAGGCAAATCACTGACCATGGTGATGCTGGGACGTGCGCTCGCACTCGATCCAGGCATCGTCAATCCGAGGCTGATTATCGTCACCGACCGAGACGATCTCGACAAACAGATCAAGGACACGTTCAAGTCTTGCGACATGGAGCCGAAGCGCGCCACTAGCGGCGCTGACCTTCTGCAGCTCATTCGCGGCAAGGCCCCTCTGATCACCACCATCATCAACAAGTTCGATACAGCGCTTCGGAATGGTGATCTCGTGGATGACGACGCGAACGTTTTCGTACTTGTCGACGAGAGCCATCGAAGCCAGACCGGCAAGTTCGGCGGTCACGGCCAGTTCGCCATGAAGATGCGCCGCTTGCTGCCGAAGGCCTGCTATCTTGGCTTCACCGGCACGCCGTTGCTCAAGAAGGACAAGAATACCCTTTCCACCTTCGGCGGCCTCATCCACAAATACGCGATCGACGAAGCCGTTGCAGACGGCGCTGTGGTGCCACTGCTTTATGAAGGCCGGATGGTCGAGCAGCAGGTGAGTGGCGAGGTTATTGACAAATGGTTCGAGAAGATCAGCGGAGGTCTTACCGATCAGCAGAAGGCCGATCTGAAAAGGAAATTCTCTAGGCTTGATGCGTTGAACAAGACTACGCAGGCGATACGCGCTAAGGCCTTCGATATCTCCGAGCACTACCGGCAACACTGGCAGGAAACAGGTTTCAAAGCCCAACTCGTCGCTCCATCAAAGTCCGCCGCGATCCGCTTCAAGGAAGTGCTGGACGAAATCGGACATGTATCGAGCGCGGTAATCATTTCGCCGCCCGACGACAATGAGGACAATGAAGAGACAGACCACGAATCAAAAGACGTCGTCCGTCTTTTCTGGGACAAGATGATGGCCCACTACAAGACAGAAGACGAATACAATCGTCAGCTGATAGATGACTTCAAGGGGACAGGCGATCCCGAAATTCTGATCGTCGTGTCGAAGTTGCTAACGGGATTCGATGCGCCACGAAACACCGTGCTCTACATATGCAAGCCGCTGAAGGAGCATAACCTTCTGCAGGCGATTGCGCGCGTAAACCGCCTGTTCGAAACAGAGGACGGTGGGGAGAAGGAATTCGGTGTCATCATCGACTATGAAGGGCTGCTTGGAGAGCTCGATAAGGCGCTGACGACATACAGTGCCTTCGAGGGCTACGAAAATGCCGATCTGGCTGAAACCGTCCATGACGTCCGAGAGAAAATCAGGCGGCTGCCGCAACTGCATGATCAGCTCTGGGACCTTTTCAAACCGGTCAGAAACAAGAAGGATATGGAGCAGTTCGAGCAGCTGCTTGGCGATGAGGCCATCCGCCATGATTTCTATGAGCGGCTCAAGGCTTTCAGCCGCTGCCTGCATATATCGATGTCATCTGACAAGCTTCTCGACGTGTTTGATGAAAATAAGATCGATCAGTTCAAGCGCGACTGGAAGCAGTTCGCGGAGCTGAAGCGCGCGGTCCAGATTCGGTATCAGGAGATCGTCGATGTTAAAGAATTCGAACCGAAAATCCGAAAACTCCTCGACGACCATGTTGTCGCGATGCCGGCAGAAACGGTCATAGAGCTCATCAACATCAATGATCCTGATGCGCTGAATGCGGCGATCGAAGATTTGGGGGTTAGCGCCGCGTCGAAGGCGGACCGCATTGCAAGTGCCACCCGGCGCGCCATTACCGAAAAGATGGATCAGGACCCCACTCTTTACCTGGCCTTTTCCGAACTCCTGACGCAGACTATAAGCGACTACCGCGCCAAGAGACTTTCAGAGCGCGAGTATCTCCGGTCTGTTGTCGATCTGGCTTCGAAAGTTGCCTCTAAAGATCGTGGGGCGAACGTACCGGATGCGATCAAGTCCAATGAGGATGGCCAGGCCTTCTTTGGTATCCTCAACGGGAAGTTGGCGACGACAAGCGGTCAATTGAGCGCGGACGAGGTTGCGGATATCGGCCTGAGGATCATAACCGTCGTCAAAGCCCACCTGATCGTTGGAGTCTGGGCCAATGAAGTCGCTCAAAACAATATGCGGAATGCGATCGATGACTACTTCTTCGATGAAGTCCGCGATGTGAAGGGAATAAAGCTGCCGGTTGAGGTGCTGGATGATCTCGAGCAACAGATCATGGACCTTGCGCGTGCGAGATTTCCGGCATGATCTCCTCAAGTCATTCCGTAAGCTTCGGTAGTCATCTGATCGAATTTACCATCCGTCGTCGTGAGCGGAAAACGCTCGAAATTGCTGTCGAGCCCGATGCATCGATCGTGGTGACCGCGCCGATTAACGCGTCGATCGATGCTATTGAAGGAAAGGTTAAAAAGCGGGCTGGTTGGATTCTTCGGCAGCAGCGCTATTTCGGGAGATATCTGCCGAGGACGCCAGAAAAGCGCTTCGTCGCGGGTGAAACGCATCTTTATCTTGGTAGACAATACCGGCTAAAGATCAGTGGCGATCTTAAAGACAGCGTGAAGCTCGCCCGAGGCTATATCAATATCACGAGCGTTCGGCCGAACAACGTTGAAGCCATTCGCGAACTGGTGGAAAACTGGTTCCTCGACCGCGCGCGCCAAAAGTTTCGTGAGCGTCTCGAGGCCTCGATGTTGCGTTTCCCCGAACCGGAGGCCTTCCGGCCGGCTGGGCTTGTTGTCCGCCATCTGGAAATGCGGTGGGGGTCCATGTCGCCAGCGCATCGGCTAATGCTGAATAGGCGGCTGATCCATGCTCCGACAGATGCGATTGACTACGTGATCACGCACGAGCTTTGCCACATCGAGGAGCCCAATCACAGTGCGTCCTTCTTCTCCCTGCTAAGCCGCGTGATGCCAGATTGGGAAAGGCGGAAGTATCGTTTAGAGACCGCGATGGCCTGAACGCGGAAATAATTTCCGCTTCCGGCCCTAAGCGGACGAATTTCACCATCACTCGTGGAGCGTGTCCGCGACAAGGGCATTGGCGTGACCGTGGCCCAAGCCGTGCTCTTGCTTGAGCCATGCGACCAGCTCCATGTGCTTCTTGCCACTCTGACCACGGATGAGGTCTTTCCACTCCGCTATCGGGCGGCCATATTTGGCTTCAATAGAGGGAAAGTAGGACGCGGGACCCTTCACGGAATTTGTCGTCATAGTGCCCCTCTTGTTGCAACCAGTTCGCGCCCAAGGTGTAGCATAAGATTACGCGAGGCGACAATCAAAGTCCCCTATTGACGCATAGCTGCACCTCGTCATCGGCTACTGATGACCGCTTCGGGCCGGTAGGAGACAAGCCGCCTCGGCTGGAATGCGCCAACAGCGGTCATTGGTATTTGCGGTCGCATAATACCCGAGCATGCAGAACTTCAGCCGACGAGCCTTGAGTACCTACTGCGCGACCGAAACCGTCTCACGAACCTGCCTGACAGCATTGAAGACCTCTCCAGGCATGCCGAACCCTGGAGCGCCATAGATTAAACGGAGCTCTTCCCTATGACGGTCGGGGTCGAGCAGGACCTCCGCCAAATGATCGAAGCGTCGCAGTTCCTCGGTGCTGATCTCCGCGTCTGGGGATGGCATCGCCCCCCAGTCGTCCCACGGCAGCATCTCGACCTTGTTCAGGCTGGCGAGGTCACGGATCATATTTGAGGCGATGAACCAGAAGCCGCCTTCATCGAAGATACCAAAGCGATTGGGGTCGTCCTCGCCACGCCGGCAGAGTTGCCAGGCCTGGGCGGCCAGCAGGAACTCACCCGATGGCAAGTCGAGAGTGTCGAAGACCAGCCCCAGTTCTGCACGCTGAAAGTCATCGATCTGAAAATCGACCATCCGCCAGCGATCACCATTCCAGACCTCCACCACCCAGTGGTCGATCGCCTTGTCGGTAGCGAAGTAAGTGCCGAAACCGCACCGCGACCTGGCCGCACGGCCATTCGCTCGCAAGGCCGACACCGCGAGCAGCGAGAAATGGCTGCAGACACCAACCGCGCGACCCGCAGCAGGACGTGGTGAATTGCCCCCCGCAAGGAGGCCGTCCAGCACGGCGTCCACCGATCTCCTTTGCGAGAGTTCACGGCGCTCCGGGGTCAGCTCTTCGCCATATCTCGACGCCCAGTGTTCGTGAAGCATTCTTCCCTGAATCCAGGTGGCTAGGTCGGCGATGTCCGTTGGAGCGCCTGCCAGCCCGACTTTATTCTTCTTTGCCGTGGAATGCGGGCCAGGCTCTCGGAAGTAGTCCAGCGTAACCATGTCCATGAGTATCCTCCAAGGCCGGATGATCCAGCGAGGGCGCATTGGTGTCAAGCGCACGGCGAACGCCCGCTTTGGGCCGCTGCGCGCCAAAAGCAGTCATCGCAGTGACGTGAAGTGATGCTCGGAACGGTTTCGAGAGACGAAAGAAAGTTCGTAAGGCTATCCAGCCGTCGCTAGATCGGGCAGACGTAACTGGTAGGTATGTGAGGATTAAAGATGGCCGAAGATGCCGGCGTAATAGCTGTGGACCACACGGGATTCTCGGTCGCCTCGTTGGAGGAGGCGATCCAGTTCTGGACTGAGGCGATGGGTTTCGACCTTGCTCGCCGAGGAGAGATGGGTGGGGAGTTTCTACGGGAGGCTACGGGGGTTGACGACCTCCGTTGCCGAATGGCGCTGGTGACGGCTCCAAATGGCTACCCTATCGAGCTTCTCGAGTATTCGACAGGCCGTATGCTGGGCCAGACACCTCGTAGCGCGGGTGCGATCGGCGCCGCTCATATCGCCTTCACGGTTAAGGATATCCGCATGGCGATCGCGCGGGTTGAGACGGCGGGGTGGGCAGTGAACGGTTCGCCGCAGCCGATACCAGCCGGCCCCCGATGCGGAACAATGGTCGCGTACATCTCAGGCCCGGACGGTATTACCATAGAGCTGATGCAGCCGCCTGCTTAGTGAAGGATTGCTGATACTTTACTCCAGCGGCTGGGGCTCAAGGCTATTCGCATCAGCACCACCTATGCAAACCTGCCGCCTGCAAGCGTATATCGCATCATGAGGACGACAGTCGCCGCATGAACCGGACAGCTTGCACACCCTGGCTTGTCCGCTTTGGGCCGAAACGAGCTAAGAAATGAGGTCTCCGATGCACCAATTACGGTCATTGCGGCTGCCGCAAAACTCCCTATTCTGCCACGTCGCAGAAGTCAGGAAAATAAGTGTCGTTATAACTAGGATATTTGCGAGGCTGTGTTCCACGTTCGTGGCGGCAGCCAACCTTATGAAGGACTAGGGCATGAAGGACTAGGGCGGAGAGACCTATGACGCAAGGCTTCCGTAAAAGCATATTATTTCCGATCACTCTCATGTTTGCTGGTGTCGCCGCGTTTTTTCTTTTCCTTTTTGTGACAGGGCATGATCCTGACGAAAAGCCGCTGACAATGATCCATTGGATTATCGGCGGAGCGCTGATCGGTCCAGGTTTTGGCTACCTCATCCAATGGAGGCGGGACAGGGACCGATCCAAGTTATGAGCAACTCTTAGCTTTGGCGGCCGTCACAAATTTCCTGTCAACCTCCTGACATCCTTGATCGGGTTTAGGTACGCTGCTCTTCTCGGCGGTCTCTGCGTAGGGCCGACAGGCGGCATGACGCAGAAGCGCCAACAGCGGACGTCCTCGGCCATCGGCAACACCAACGACGCGGATATCCCTGCCAAATTTTATGAACGTTCCAACGCAGGAGAGAAAGGTGAAATGCCCTCGGAAGGTTGTTAATACGAAAGGCAGGAACACCGGAGGCAAGAGCAATGACCAGAGAAGAAATTCTTAGCTATTCCCAAGCGGTTTGCGATGGTCTTCGTGAGGACGACGATGGGGTGAGACGCGAGGTTCTCACCCACGCGGGAAGCAGGTGGTCGCTCGGCGTCATACACACCCTCGGTGTCTATGGTAGGCTTCGGCACGCAGATATCGGAAAACGTATGCACGGCGTAACGCAGCGGATGCTCACTCGCACGCTACGCCAACTCGAAAGAGATGGTCTCGTCACGCGTCACGATCTCGTTGAGATGCCGCCTCGGGTGGAATACGAACTGACAGAACGGGGAATGGGTCTTCTCATTCGTATGATCCCGTTGTGGACGTGGGTCGTGGAGAATTCCGAGCAGTTTCGAAAGTCGCGCGAGGATTTTGATTCGCGTCCCCCAGAAAAGCCCTCCTGGCAGACGTTTTAACAATCGAGACATGTCGCCGCTCCACTGATGTCGGCACTGTGTTCGACCGCGTAATGAATTGCTGCGGATCAACTCTTATCGTGAGCGCGGGTATACCGCGCTCACCGTTTATTATCGTCTATCGATTTGGCATCTCAGAGGCCATGTTACTTCCCGCTCAGGTTCGCGTTGATCCAATCGGACACATCCGTCACCTTGATGCCTTCGCGCGTGTTGAACGTGCCTGCCTTGTCCCATGCCATTCCTCGCCCAATACCAAAGGCTGCGCGGTACTTGCGCATCATGTTTTGGGGGTCATCTCTCAGTTCCTCCATAAGGACGGGAACAGTCCATTCGGACCGGTTGAAGGGCCGGTTCAAACCCGCCTCCAGCTTGTCGGCAAGCTCGCCATAGGTGACGGTGTCGCCCGCCAGGAAGACGATCTCGTTGCTGATGGTCGGCTCGTAGAAAACGATTTCAGCGGTGAGCACGCCGATGTCGTCGGGCGTCGTCAGCGTGACAGCGGTATCGGAGCTCCCAAGAGCGTGAACTGCGTTCTTTTCCAGATCAACGACGCCGAATTCTGGTTCGAAAAGATAACTCATGAACATCCCGGTGGAGATGATGACCCATTCCGTCTTGCTCTGGGAGCGAAGGAGTTCACGCACATCGAGTTGAGCGTCGAAGATGTCCTGCGGACCGCCTCGGCCAATCGCCTCGAAATCGACACCAAACTGCCAGGGGAAATAGCGCGGAATACCGGACTGCAACGCCGCCTTGGCCAACTTCATCGGTGTATTAATCCCCGCCGCGTAGCCAGCGCAGCCAATCACGGTATCGTACTGTGAAAACAGAGATGCGAGTTCATCGATTGAGCTATTGACCAGATCACCTGTGACGATCTCGATATCCAAGTCGCGTATTTCGGTGGCGTCGCGCTGTTTGGCTATCGAGTCTGATTTCATCGCACTGGCGCGAAGCAGAACGCTTATCTTTGCGTCTTCAATGCCCTTGGCGCGACGGGCCAGATTGCGAAGGACGGGCATGCCGAGTTCCCCGGCCCCGAGCACGAGAATGTTTCGTGACTTCACATTGGAAACTGTCTGGTTCATCGATTTCAATCCTTCAAAACGCTACGTCACCGCTACTTGGCAAGGCGGGACGACGAAGGAAAGAAGGTACACGGATGATACTGCAGCAAAAAATAGAAGGACGATAATCCCGTTGTATTACCCTTGCGCACATACCGTCTGTCCGCTTAGGGCCGAGTAGCGACGAACTATGATATCTTGGACGGCGTGCCTATCGCGGGCGACGAGGAGGGAGGTGTGGCGGAGACTTGGTCATGGACACCGCCGTACAGCGCACCCGCTACCCGTGGAATAAAGGCATTCTGGTCGGTCAAAAGCGTCCGCTTCAGCCGAAGAACGTCTGGTCGATCCGCGTCAGACTTGAAATGAGTGGGGCGGTTCGAGAGTTGGCGCTTTTCAACCTCGCCATCGATAGCAAGCTCCGTGCTTGCGATCTAGTCAGGCTGAGGGTCGAGGATTTGTGGTCTGGTAGTTCGATCCGGGACCGAGCAACTATCATTCAGAAGAAGACGAAGCGGCCTGTGCAATTTGAGGTTACCGAACAAACGAAGAGCGCAATCGCGGCGTGGTTTCCATTCGTGCGAAGGAAGGGCAGCAGCTATCTGTTCCCGAGCCGCCGGAAAACCTCACAGCATTTGTCGACAAGGCAGTACGCCCGAATAGTTCATCGATGGGTCGCTTCTATCGGCTTGGAAACCAATGCCTATGGAACGCACTCCATGAGAAGAACCAAAGCGGCGCAGATTTACAAGAAAACAGGCAATCTCCGTGCGGTGCAAATCTTGCTCGGTCACACCAAGCTCGAAAGCACCGTGCGATACCTCGGCGTCGAGGTGGATGACGCGCTAAGGATTGCAGAGCAGATCGAATTGTAGAATCCAGACCACCTGCGAGAGCCGGTGGTCGCCACTGCGCCAAAACCGCACGTAGTCCCCCGCGTTGATGAAGGAACTGTTTCGACCCCTTCTCGGTCATTCGATGATGGAATCGCGTCGCTTGAAAGCCGTCGCTGCTTTAAGCGGAAATGGAGGCCTCATATGCCGCCTGCATCTTCGCTAGAGCGGAGACAACAGGTGCAGGCGAACCCAGATGGATGTGCCGCAACTCGTCCATGAACTCGTCCCAAAGCTGCGGCCCACCATCCTCGAGAACCTGTGCCCGCTCTGAGAGCTCGAATGAAGGCAGGGCGTGCCTGATCCCCCAGCTTCCCATGAAGGCCATCAGGGGCACCAGTTCGATGGCGCTTTCCGTCAGGCTGTAAAAAATTCTCTGCTTGTGGCCGGGATCGGCAGCGCGTGTGAGCAGTCCGCTGGCAGTAAGCCGCTGCAGACGGTCGGACAGGATGTTGGATGCTATGCCTTCCGTGCTCTCGCTCAGGAATGATCGGAAGCTACGGCGGCGACCGCCGAACATTGCGTCACGCAGGATGATCAGGCTCCAGCGATCTCCAAAGGTCTCGAGGGTAAGATTGATCGGACATCCTGAGCGTCGAGATTTCATTGTGTGGCCCGAACTGCTTGCAAAATAGAGGTGGTTGTCGCACAGCACCCACTGCTACCACAGTTTTGGAGAAATTAAACTTGGTGAGACGTCGTGTCTGCCAACATCGAGGAGGCGCATGTTGGCCAAGCTTTTCTTTGGCATGAACCAGTCGCTGGACGGCTATGTCGACCATGATCGGATGACACCGCCCAGCCCCAAGCTGTTTCGCCATTTTGTCGAACAGACCGACCGCCTTGCCGGTAGCCTTTATGGCCGCAATCTCTACGGCCTGATGAGCTATTGGGACCAAGATCAACCCGGCTGGGACGCGGACCACCATGCCTTTGCCGTGGCATGGCGCAAGGCGCCCAAGTGGGTGGTGTCCAGCACACTGAAGGACGTCGGGCCCAATACCACGATCCTCGGCCCCGACCTAGAGGCAGAAGTGCGCCGGCTCAAGGCAGAGGTGCATGGCGAGATCGAAGTCGGTGGGCCCAAGCTTGCGCAACGCCTCACCGAACTGGGGCTAGTCGATGAGTATCGCATCTACCTGCACCCAGAGGTCCTCGGCCACGGCACCCCCTTCTTCGCCGCCGCACGACCGCCCTTGCGTCTGGCCAGCAGTGAGCAGATTGATGATCAGGTGATCCGGCTTAGCTACATCCCCTGATGTCCGGTTTCGTGCCTAAATCGCCATAAGCCGCCGGTCCTCTTCTACCTCATTTCAGACATGAGCAGATCGACCCGTTAATGACCGCTTCGGGCCGCTACGCGCCGATTTCGTTGAAAAACTCGCCGGACTGTCTGCTCATCCGCCCTTTTCTGCCTTTGGGAGAGTGGGTTTGCAGGCCCGCCACGCGCCGAAGCGCGAGATATCGATTTTTGCCGCTCTCAAGCGGCAATGACGCCGTGTCGTGGCCTGAGTTTGGCCAGCCTCCTGAGGTTTTGTGCGGTTGCTGCAAGGAGGAATTCGTCTCGGGCACCGCGCGGTCCTCGAAGTCTCAAACGTGCCATCCGTAGGATGCGCTTGAGGTGTGCAAAGAGCATCTCGACCTTCTTTCGGCGATGGCGCGATTGTACGTATCCAGGTGTCGTAGCAATTGCTCGTGCAACGTCTCGGGCATCTTCGTTGAGATCGCGCGGCACCTTACGCATCGGCGTGTTCGGGCAGCAGCGAGGCTTCAGTTCACAGCGATCACAGTCCTTTTTGCTGGCACGGTAAAGCCGCGTCCCTTCGGCAGTGATGCCCGACCTGGGTGTTGCATAGGTTCGGTGGAATTGCTTCAGCTCCTTACCCGCCGGGCAGATGTAGCGATCATTCTCGGCCTCCCATGAGAAGTCTGAACGAGAGAGAGTGCCATCCGTCCTGTTGGACTTGTCGAAGACAGGAATGTGCGGCGCGATCTTCTTCTCCTTGACTAGCCACGCAAGGTTGTCTGCAGAACCATAGGCACTGTCAGCGGCGAGATAACCAGGACGCAAGCCGAAGCGGCTCTCCGTTCGGTCGAGCATCATGCGGGATGCTCCGACCTCCGCCTGGCGAATTGCCCGTGTCGCCTCCACATCCAGGATAACGCCGTGATCTGTGTCGATCAGATAGTTCGTGGAATAGGCGAAGAAGGCATGGCCTTTGTGAGCGCCCGTCCATTGAGCGGCCGGGTCTGACGTGGAGATAAACTTCGGCGTCACTGGCGACGCCGCACCGAAAGCCGCATCATCGAGAACCGCCAGATATTCCTGCACCGAGCGGCCAGCGTCTTCTTTGGCTTCCCACTCCGCGCCCGGTACCGAGCGCTGCTTGTTGGCATCCGCTGCGATCAGGCTGGCATCGACGGCAAACCCTTCCGCACCGACCAGCCCTTGCGAAAGGCAGCGCTCCACCACCGTCTCAAACATAAGTCGCAGTATGTCGCTCTGCCGGAACCGGCCATGTCGGTTCTTTGAGAAGCTGGAGTGATCGGGCACCTTGCCATCCAGGCCGAGGCGGCAGAACCAGCGATAGGCAAGATTAAGGTGGACTTCTTCGCAGAGCCGCCGCTCTGACCGGATACCCATGGAATAGCCGATGATCAGCATCCGCATCATCAGTTCGGGATCAATCGAGGGGCGACCAGTGGTACTGTAGAAAGGCCTCAACTGTGCCCGTACGCCGTCGAGCTCGAGATGGCGGTCGATCCCCCGCAGCAGGTGATCTGAGGGGACGTGATCATCAAGGCAGAAGTCGTAGAAGAGCTGCGCCGGAGCCGTCTGACATCCCATCATCGCTCAATCCTCCGCAAATCAATACGACGATTGAATCACGACAACCCAGTGCCGACAACGCCTAGTTTTTCAACAGTATCCGCCAACACCGGACATTGCGGCTGCCGCAAAACCCCCTATTCTGCAAGGTCGCACAAGTCAGGAAAACAAGTCTCGCTTTAATCGGGAGTTTCGCGACAAAGGTGAAAGTCACCTTTCGGCCCTAAGCGGACATGATCAAAGAGCACCTTTCGGCTTCCGCTTTATTGACCTGCCAAGCCGACAGCCGGTTCGCGAATCTTCGTGTCGCCGAAATTCTCAAAACGGGAATCTCCGATGAAGTGTTGCGTGAGATCGAGAAAGCCAAAATTGGTGTGCCGACCTCAAGGACACCGTGAAGCTCGCACGCGGCTATATCAATGTCGCGAGCGTTCGGCCGAATAACGCGGAAGCCACGCGAGAACTGGTGGAACGCTGGTTCCTCGACTGCGCACGCCAAAAACTTCGGGAGCGGCTTGAGGAGTCTATGATGCGTTTCCCTGAACCGGAAGCCTTTCGCCCAACCGGATTGACAATCCGTCAACTTGAAATGCGTTGGGGTTCGATGTCGCCAGCAGGTCGACTTCTTCTTAACCGGCGGCTTATCCACGCTCCGATTGATGCCATCGACTATGTGATCACCCACGAACTGTGCCACATTGAGGTGCCCAATCACGGGAACGCGTTCTTCTCGCTTCTGGGACGCGTAATGCCTGATTGGGAGAAACGGAAACGGCGGCTGGAAACAATGATGGTGTAAAGTGGAAATCATTTCCGCTTTTGGCCCCAGCATAGGGTACGTACCGCGAAAGCAGGTACCGCAGTAAAAGCTGCGTACTGCAGATCGATTGTTTCTCGTGGGAGGTTTTCCAGTTCGCATAATGCGTGCACAATCAACTGACCTCTCGCAATCTAACCGCCAAAAGCCTATGCATTGGTGGTCGAACATTCGGGGGCAACCGTTGGCAAGAAAGGCGGATTTAGATACCGACCTCAAAGGGCGGGTAGGGGTCTCACTGGTAGAGACCTTTTTCCTTGAGCATGGGTTGATTTTCCGTCGTCAGCCAGAGTCGGACAAGGGCGTTGATGCCACCGTTGAAATCCACGAAAAGGGTGAAATCAAGCTTATCGCGCTCCAGATAAAGACTGGAAAATCCTATTTTGAGAAACACGGTAGCGATTACATCTATCGTGGTTCGCACAAGCATTATTCATACTGGACCGGCTACCCGATTCCGGTGTTCCTAGTTCTCGTTGACCCCGAAACTCGACTTATGATTTTTCAGAGGGTTGAAGAGCATCTATGCACATGGACCAAGGCCGGCTTCACCTTAATCATCCCTTCCGCAAACAAGCTTGATGACCACAGTGTGAGTATATTTTCGAATGTCCGACCGACCGATGAGGAGTCACGGTTGCGCCAGGCCTTTGCAGCCGACGAATATCTGATGTGCGATATCGCTGAAAACACCGTGTTCTTCAAATGGGAGGAATGGATCAATAAGCACGTCAATTTTCGGAGGCTGGACATATACTTCGATGATCATCACGGCGAGCCTTACGATACCGCCGAGTTTCGATATCGGTCGCCGGACATCTACGAGGCCATGAATGACATTTTCCCATGGGCAATGTTCACGATGATCTCTCAGGAAGACAAATGCGGCGAGATCATCGAGCATCTGATGGAGGTATCGTTGCGGCCGGAAGCGAAAGCTTATTTGGAAAGCGAGCAGTTCTTCAAATCAGCAAGTGCGTTCTCTTGGCGGGTTCCTATGCCGGCTTACTCGGGAGAAACCGGTAACGACGATGATGACGGCGACGAAGAAGAAGAAGAAGATATGGCGTGGGAAAGAACAGTGCGTGGGGATGACTGAGGGGGCAGAATGAATGCAGAGACTTTGAAAGCCTGGTGCCTTGCTGGCTGGAAGTGGACGAAAGCTGCGTTGACACCAATCTATTGGTGGCTGCGGAAGCGCTTTGAGGTCTTCCTTGAACCCGCAAATGAGAATTCGAAGGCCAACCTTTATCACCTTTTTCTGATCGCCGGTGCGTTCTGCGTAATTATACTGCTCGCCGCCATCATCGTCGCCTTGGTGGGCGTCGGTCAGGGTGGTGGTACGTTCGGGGATTTCATCGGCGGCACACTGAATCCTATCCTGACCTTCCTCACCTTCATGGCGCTGCTTATCACAATCGTGCTGCAACAGAAGGAGTTGGCCGAAACGCGGAAAGAGCTGGCGGCTTCAGCGAGAGCATTGGAAGACCAGCATAGGTCGCTGGATCGACAGAATTTCGAGACTACGTTTTTTCAGATGCTCACTCTACACAATACCATTGTGAACTCGATTGACCTTTTCTACAGCGGCCGCGAGAGCAACTTAGGCATCATTTCGGAGAAGGCGCAGCCAAGAGAAACAAAAGGGCGCGACTGTTTCAAACAGTTCTACACCAACTACACTGATGCCTATAATTCCGCGACTGGTCAGAATGAGAGAAAGCGCCTTCAGGCGGCCTATGATGAGTTTTGGGAGAAGAGGCAACAAGACCTCGCTCATTACTATCGGTACCTCTACAACGTCTTGCGCTTTGTCTACGATTATCAGGGAATTGACGACAAGCTCCGATACGTAAAGCTCCTTCGTGCTCAGCTTTCTGATTATGAGTTGGTGATGCTGTTCTACACGGCGCTCAATAAGAATGGTATGAATTACTGGATTTACATCCACGAATACGAACTTTTCGACAATCTTCCGCCCGAAATGCTACTCGAACCCGTGGGTCACAAAGCGCTGTACTCCCGGCATTCATTCGGTGAACCAAAGAAGCCGAAAACGCTCGATTGGCCTCCATATGTCGTTGCTGAAAAGTACGAGACGGAAAAGGCTGCCAAAGCGGCTGAGGAAGCTGCTAAGGCTGCCGCTCAAGCAGAAGCAGACAACCGAATGGGCGAGGCTTCGTGACGCAGTAACGGCGATTTTGCCGGACTCGGCCTCGCTCATTGAGCCGCCGGAATTGGCGTTCCCTACTATGGTTTCGCCATCTGGAAAGACCGGTCAGGCCTCACACCGGATATCCGGGGAAACCAGCTGGAGCAGGTCCCAGGCGAGTTTGAGCGGCTAGTTCTAGCTTGGTGATTGTCGATTTTGAGGATTGAAGTCGTGATGGAAGAGAGTTTGGCTCCGACTTTCAAGTCGCACCGTGATTACCATCATTTCCGACGTGAGGTGGTGAAGTCACGTCGTTTCATTCGGTCGCCGGAGACGGATGCATTTCTGCAAGCCGTCGCTGCGACGTGTTATACCCGAGAGAGTATTGTCAACGTGGGCAGGCAGCTGAGGCGCGCCCAAGTGGCACATGGCCTGAGGCCGATTTATCAAACCGGCGAGGACGATCAAGAAATCTACATCGACGATATCGAGTGTGCGGCCGACAATGCCCGCATGATGCCTTTACGTGATCGGGCCGGCGACGGGCGCGTAAACCCCCGCGGGATACCTTGTCTCTATATGGCGACAAACGACGCCACGGCAGTATCGGAAGTCAGGCCTGCGATCGGCGCTTACGTGACAGTTGCCGCTCTGAAATGCTTGCGCGAATTGAAACTGATCGATTGCAGCGTTCTCGTCAAAAACCACTTCATATACTTCAAAGAGCCAGATCGCGCGGAGATGGAGAGGGCCGTCTGGTCGGATATCGACAGGGCATTTTCAGCGCCGGCAGATCGGTCCGACGACGCAGCGGAGTACGCTCCCACACAGATTCTCGCGGAATTGTTCCGCTCCCTCGGTTACGACGGCGTGGCGTACAAAAGCGCGTTCGGCGAAGACGGCTACAATGTCGCGATTTTCAACATCGATGATTTCGAAGTAGAGTGGTGCCGGCTGTTTCAAGTGGAAGACATCACGCACAAGATCAAGCTGCAACCCGACTGATCTGCGCGACGGGGCGCAGCTTGCACCTCTACGGGACAATGAATGGCAGCTTTCAGGGATACACACATCAGCTTTGGAGCACCTAATTTGTGTCGAGACACTTCCTTCGTCAACGCGTGGAGGCCAGTGTCGTAACAGCGCGAAGCGGGCTTCGATGTTAAAAAGCGGAAATGATTTCTGGCAATCTGGCTGTAAACTGGCTGAATTTACAAGTCTCTGTGCGTTCAGGCCCCCGCAACCAATCCTTCCAAAAAGCCCCACTGTGGGGCTTTTTGCGTTTCCGCGCCGTCAAACGCGTCACTCGCGGCCCGCCATGAGATCGTGTTGGGCTGCGGCGAACCGCCCGTTCCAGAAGATCAAGCACCCCATCGATGAGAGACTGCGCATAACCAACAACCCTTATGAGACCTGTGCGCGGTAGCTCCATTGCCTTGGTTCTCCTTGATCTATTCGGCTTCACGGGAGAAGATGTGAAGATATCGGCGCGGCGTTATCGGCTTTGGCCCTGGCGGCTCTCGTGTGAGCGCCGGTGGTGTTTTTTGAGTGCTATGCGGCCATAGCGATGATCTTCAAACTCCGTTTCATATTATAGGCGATGGCGGTGAGGCGATTTGAACGCCTGCCTTGGCAAGCCCTCGCCCTCGCATCCGGCGAAGGCCGTAGCTTCGTTTCCAAGTCCCAAAGATCTTTTCGATCCGCCCACGAATGCGGTGGATCGGTTGATTGTAGACTTCAAGACGTGCCTGTGTTTCTGCTTCGTCCCGTCCCCACATGCCGGTGGCAACGATGCGTGGGGTTCCACCTTTGGCGCGCACCGCGTCACCGAAATGATTGCCGCGATAGGCGCTGTCGGCAAACACCTCGCCAGGATTGTCGGGCAGGGCATCGGGGCCAGCCTTGCCATCGTTTACGTTGGCTGGAGTTACGGCGATCTCCTCGACAAGGGCTGTATCCGCATCAGCACCGACATGGGCCTTGAAGCCATCAACTGCCGGGCGCCCCTTATGCTTGACCCAATGTCCCTCTTCGTCATCCTTATTGAACGAAGCGATGATGGTCGCATCGACAAGCGTGCCGGTTTTCACCTGGATTGCCTTGGCCTTGAGCTGGTGGGTGATCTCATCGAACAGGGACTTGTCCAAGCCATCAGCCACAAGGGCTTTGCGAAACCGCACGAAAGCCGTTCGCTCTGGCGTTGCCTCGGAGATCGAGAACCCGCAGAACCGCCGGAACGACCCTCGGTCATCCAGCGCATCGGCAAGCTTGACGTCGGACAAATCGTACCAGATCGACAGCAGCATCGCCTTGAACAAGGCCAGAGGCGGCCAGGCCGGCTCGCCCTTGGCAGAGCAGGAAACCACGCCAAGCGCACGATCGACAGATCCCCAATCAATCAGCTTGCTAAGCTCATCCAACGAAGACTGCCGCCGCGATCAACGGCAAAACCGAACTTTTCCTGACCAATGCCCCGACCTGACATCCAAGACCTCAATCCATTGTTAAATTGAGGGAATCATAAATCATCGCGCCAGTAAAGGCACCCGCGCACAGGTCTCATAATTTCCGTTTATCTGAGCATTCCCTCCACCAAGATTGAACGTTCATTCGCGACTGACTTTCGATACGGCCGGCATGCCGTCCGGTCTGATCTGTCGCTTTTGGGCCGCGATGCGAAAGATCGCGTTGGCGGCGCCATAGCCACGGTAGCCGCGCCGTTCGACGATCTCGAAGAAAAAACCCTCTCCATAAACGGCGCTGTAGAGCTGGAAATATTCTCCATGCTCGTCCCGGTCATACAGGATGTCGGCTGCTTGAAGACTGTCGGTGAATTCGGCGTCGAGACCGAAGCGGGCCTCGATATCGTCATAATAGTTGCGGCTGATTTTCAGGGTTCTAAAGCCGTTCCTGGCCAGCGCAGCGGCCGTTGCGAAGATGTCCTCCGTCTGGAAGGCGATATGCTGGATGGCGGGGCCGAAATTCTCGGCAATGAAGTGACCGGCGAGCGTGCGGCGGTTCTCCGCGCCGTTCAACGTCATGCGCAAGCCGCCTGCGGGGGCGGCTACGACCTGGCTGCGCACCATCCCGGCCGGGTCGATCACGTCGAAGACCGGGGTTTTCTCGATGGCGAGGAGGGACGTGTAGAACAGCACGGCCGTCGGCAATTCTCCATATTCGACGGTCTGGGCGATGTGGTCGATGCTGTGGAGCCCGGCCGGGGTGACAGGATGGACGGGATCGACGGGTTCGAACTCGGTCTCCCAAATCCGCGATAGCGAAGGACTGGCATCGAGAAAATAAAGGAGGCTGCCGCCGGGACCATAAATTGCCGGCATCGCCGTTTCGCCCGGACCGGGAGGCTGGGTAAAGGCGCCTGCGCCGAGACCGAGTGCACGCGAAACCGCGCCACACGCATCCGATACCTGAAGCCCGACGGCATAGGCTGTCGTGCCATGGAAATTATAGGACGCGCCGGC
Organism: Pararhizobium sp. O133; assembly: GCF_051669845.1. Lineage (NCBI taxonomy): Bacteria > Pseudomonadati > Pseudomonadota > Alphaproteobacteria > Hyphomicrobiales > Rhizobiaceae > Pararhizobium > Pararhizobium sp. O133. The sequence continues at coordinate 1,527,638 of NZ_CP196426.1, forward strand.
ATAGCCAGCCGTCTCGGTATTGACGACGATGCGGATCTCGCCTTGCTGGTACACCGTCACGGACTTGCTGCGATGACGGCCGGCGGGAATGAAGCCCATGGTTTCGAGAAGCCCGGTGATCTCGTTTGTCTCCGGGCCATCCGTGGCAAACTCGATGAAAGCGACCTTGTCCACGGCGATGCGATCCGGCATGTCGGGGAGCGCGATACGGGCATCCGGCTCACGGCGGCGAACCTGGTCGCCGAGATGGATCAGTGAACGATAGCCATCCTGCGCGATCTGGCGTGGCGAGCCCGCGCGGAACTGGTCGTTGAAGATCTCCAACGAGAAATATCCGTCATAGCCGGTCGCGGCCACCGCGCGGGTGAAGTCCGTGACGGGAAGGTCGCCTTCGCCCGGCATGTTGCGATAATGCCGGCTCCAATAGAGCAGGTCCATGTCGATCAGCGGCGCGTCGGCAAGCTGGACGAAGAAAATCTTGTCGCTGGGGATAGCACGGATCGACCCGACATCGATCTTGCGGGCCAAGGTGTGGAAACTGTCGAGGATCAGGCCGACATTGGCGTGGTCGGCGCGGCGAACCACCTCCCAGGCATCTCGATGGTCATTGACGCATCGCCCCCAGGCCAGCGCTTCATAACCGATGCGCAGCCCGCGTTTGGCAGCCCGTTCCCCAAGCTCGTGGAAATCCGCCGCCGCACGATCAATGCCGCCCAGGGATGCCGGGGAAACGTTCGAACAGACAAGAACTAGCTCGGCGCCGAGTTCCTGCATGACATCGAATTTTCGTTCGGCTCGTTCGAAAGCACGGCTGCGTTGTGCCTCGGGCATGCCCTCGAAATCACGGAATGGCTGGAAGAGGGTGACTTCCAACCCCTGGTCACGCACCATCTGACCAACCTCGCGCGGACTTGCGTCATAGACCAGCAAATCGTTTTCGAAAATCTCGACGCCATCGAAACCCGCCGCGGCGATGGCCGCGAGCTTTTCGTCCAGTTCGCCGCTGATCGACACGGTTGCAATCGACGTCTTCATCGGGACCTCCTTCGAAGATTCTATGGCACCTTTGCCCCGAGCGTCGCGCGGAGCGTGGCAAGCATGCGCTCGGCGTCCGGCTCGCGACCGGTGAACAGCCGGAAAGCCCCGGCCGCCTGGAACACCGCCATGCCGCCGCCGTCGAGCACGCGGCAACCGCGCGATCGCGCCAGCGAGAGCAGGGCGGTTTCGATCGGGAAATAGACGATGTCCGCGACCCAGTGGTGCTGAGCCAACAGCGTGGGATCGAGCGGAAGACCGGGATGCGCGTCCATGCCGATCGGCGTCGCGTTGATCAGGCCGTGTGCCGCGCCCATTGCCTTGGCAAGATCCGTCGTCGCCATGGCGAAATCCCGGCCCGCGCGGCGATTGAGGGATTGCATCAGCGCTTCGGCCTGGGGGACGTTGACGTCACTGATCAGCAGCCGGTCGACACCCATGCGGAGTGCGGCATGCGCCACGGCAGCGCCCGCGCCACCTGCGCCGAGTTGCAACACGGTGTCGATGGCTGCGTCGGGCAGGCCCCGACGAAAGCTCTCCATGAAGCCGGACCAATCGGTGTTGTGGCCGATCCGTCGCCCCCCAGTGAAGACAACTGTATTGACCGCGCCGAGTTGGCGGGCGTCCTCGGAAAGATCGTCAAGCAGGGGAACGACCTGCCGCTTGCAGGGATGGGTGATGTTGACCCCATTGAAACCCGCGGCTTCCGCCTCTGCAAGAAGCGCTGGAAGTGCGGATGGCTCCAGCCCACGTGCATCGAGGTCAATCAGGTCGTAGGAGAGTTCAAACCCCTGTGCCGTGGCTTCCGTTTCGTGCAGCATCGGCGATTTCGACTGCCCGATCCCGGCGCCGATCAACCCGACCCTTATCTTGCGCGGCTGCGACATTGGCCGGTCACCCCTCATTCACCATGTCGAGCATGGCTCGCACGGCGACGGGATAGCCACGGGCGCCGAGGCCGGCAATGACGGCGGTCGCTGCCCGCGACATCAGGGATTTCTGATAGATATCCTCGCGACGGTGAATATTGGAGATGTGAAGCTCTATGATCGGGCGCGGAAACATTTTCAGTGCGTCAAGGATCGGGATCGAGATAAAGCTGAGACCGGCCGGATTGATGATGATGCCCGCAGCCGGGGCATCGATCGCCTCGTGGATCCAGTCGACAAGCTGATACTCGGCATTGGACTGGCGGAATTCGACCGGATGGCCGCTGGCGGCCTGCCGGCTCCAGGTCTCGATCTCGGCGAGCGTTGTCGCGCCATAGATCTCCGGCTCGCGCTTGCCGAGGCGGTTCAGGTTCGGGCCGTTGAGGATGTAGATGGTCATGAGTACGTCCGTTTCCGTCAGCCGCCATAGCCGGCCAGGCGCGGCAGCCACAGCACGAGTTCGGGGAAGAAGGTGATCAGTGCGAGACACAGCACCATCCATGCGAGGAAGGGCATGCAATCCCGGATGATGCTGCGCATCGGCGAGCCGGAAATGTTGGTCATGATGAAGAGCAGCAGGCCATAGGGCGGCGTCACCAGCCCGAGCATGATGTTGACCACGACCACCACGCCGAAATGGACGAGGTCGATGCCGAGTGCCTGCGCCGTCGGGATGAAGACCGGCACGATGATCAGGAGCACCGCCGTCCCTTCCAGCACGCAGCCGAGCAGCAGCAGGATGGCATTGACCAGCAGCAGGAATTGCCACCAGTTGAGATCCCAACCGGTCAGGATCGCGCGTAGTGATTCCGGCAGGTTCTCGATCGTGACGACATAGTTGAACACAAGCGCACCACCGATCATCATGCCGATCGAGGCCGAGGTCTTGGCGCTGATGAGCAGCGCGCCGTAGCCCTCGCGCCAGCCGAGGCTGCGGTAGAAGACGGTCGAGACGATCACGGCATAGGCGGCGGCAAGGGCCGCGGCTTCGGTCGGTGTGGTCACGCCGGTATAGATACAGCCGAGCAGGATGACCGGCATCAAAAGCGTCGGAATGGCCCGCCAGGTGATGAGCGGGATATCCTTGAGCGGCACCGGCTCCTCGACGGGGAAATTCTTGCGGCGCGCATCCCAGCCGACCTGGAGCATCTGCATGGCCGTCATGATCAGGCCCGGCACGACGCCGCCGAGGAAGAGATAGCCGATCGAGGCATCCGAGACGAGCGCGTAGATCACCATTGGGATCGATGGCGGCAGGATCGGACCGATGACCGACGTCACGGCCGTCAGTGCCGCGGCGTAACTCGGTGTGTATCGGTTCTCATGCGTCATCATGGTCTGCATCATGCGGCCGGAGCCCGCCGCATCGGCGATTGCAGAACCGGACATGCCGGCAAAGATCAGGCTTTGCAGCACGTTGACCTGTGCCAAGCCGCCGCGAAAGCGGCCGACCAGCACATTGCAGAAGCGTAGCAAGCGCTCGGTCATGGAACCGGAATTCATGATCTCGGCGGCGAAGATGAAGAGCGGTACCGCCAGGATGATGTAGTTGGAATACATGCCGTTGAGAAACTGCTCGGCGACCGTCCCCATGTCCATGCCGGCCATCCAGAGGTAGAGGATGGAGCCACAGATCATCGAAAGACCGATCGGCATTCCCAGCAGCGCAAGCGCGGTGATCACCACGATGGCGATCGAAAATGGACTGGTGAGATTCATACGCCCGAACTCGCCTTGGTGGGATCATAGGCCTCCGGCGCACGCCCGAAGATCGCGGTCCAGCCGATCCAGAGATGGCGGGCGATCATGGCGATGGCGAAGACGATGTAGATGGCATAGAGCCAGTCGAAACGGATGCCGAGATAGGCCGTCTTTTCGACCTTCATGAAGGTGACATAATCATAGGCCGCCGGCAGGCCGAGCGCGAAGAGAATGACGAGGACCGCCGCAGTCATCAACGCCATCACCCTTCGCGCCCGGTCTCCGACCGAGGCATAGATCAGGTCGAACCGCATTTCCTCGGAATCGCGGACGATGAAAGATGCACCGAACAACACGAGCCAGATCCACAGCACGACGCTGATCTCATGCGTCCAGCCGATCGGAAGGTTGAAAACGTAACGCGACACGATCTGGATCATGAAGACGATGAACATGGCCAGCAGCAACAGCACCGACACGTCTTCCGCGCGCCGCCTCAGCCAACCGAGAAGTCTGAAATTCGTCATGGGCTTTCCCGAGGCAGCCGGACAGGAATGCGGCCCGCGGAATGCGCGGGCCGCAGGATGGATCAGAGAGCCGCGATACGCTCGGCCATGCCGGCCGGCCAATCCTTGGCCAGCGCGGATTCGGCATAGGCTTTCTGAACATGGGCGCGGAAGGCTTCGAGGTCGGGTGCATAGACGTCGAGGCCCTTTTCCTTGAAGCCGGCAGCCAGGGTCTCTTCCTGCTTGACGTGCTCGGCGGTACTCCACTCGATCGCGGCGTCGGCGGCGGCCTGCACCGTCTTCTGCTGCTCGGGCGAGAGGCCGTCCCAGACCTTCTTCGACAGGGTGAGCAGGTCGAACGCGACGAGATGCGACGTGAGCACGATCTGCTTCATCACCTCGAAGAACTTCATGTTCTGGACGTTGGGCAGCGGGTTATCCTGACCGTCGATCGCGCCAGTCTGCAGGCCGGTATAGACTTCGGCATAGGCCATCGGAGTCGGGTTGGCACCGAGCGCCGTGCCGAGGAACTGCCAGGCTTCGCCGCCCGGCATGCGCAGCTTGACGCCGGCCAGATCGGCGGGAACGCTAACCTTCTTCGTCGTATTGAGGCCGACCTGGCGAGTGCCATAGAAGGTCGGCCCAAGGATCTTGATGCTGAGCTGGTCCTCGGCCAATTTCTTCATCTGGGCACCCGCGTCGCTCGCGAAGAACTTGGTCATGTGGGCCGAGTCACGGAACAGATAGCCCGAGGTCAGGATCGACCAGGCCGGAACCTGCTTGGAAACATCCTGCGGGGCGATATTGCTCATCTCGAGATTGCCGCGCTGAAGCGCGACGAGTTCGGTGCCCTGCTTGAACAGAACGCCACCGTAGAAGCCTTCATATCGGAAGCCTGCACCGATGCCCTCGACGAATTTCTTCATCATCTCGGCGCGTATGTCCTGTTCCGAAAAGACGGCCGAGAACCGGATATGCAAAGGCTCCTGAGCCTGCGCGGTGCGCAGCAGGAATGGTGCGGCCAATGCGGCGGAACCGAGGGCGACGACACTGCGCCGGGTAAGTCTGGCAGCCATAATTTCTCCTCCCGTTGATGATGACGACATTCCTCCTTGCCGCCTCTCCAACAGCGAGACTGACATCTGGCAAACTCAAAATCAACATCGGATTACATATTCATATGATATTTTTTGTTTTAACATATGATTTGCGTTTGACCAGACGGCTTGCGCGTGACCGGCGGTTCGGTTCAAATGCGTTCCAGGAGAGGCTTTTATGACTGTCGCATTGCAACTGCCCGACACGATCGGGGACCAGATCTATCACCGGCTTCGGAGCGACATCATCTTCGGCCGGCTGGAACCTGGGCGTAAACTGCGCCTGGAACAATTGCGCGGCCTCTATGCCGTGAGCGTCGCCACCCTGCGAGAAGTGCTGTTGCGGCTCGTCTCAGAGGGACTGATCCGTTTCGAAACGCAGAAGGGTTTCGAGGTCGCACCGATCTCGGCCCGCGATCTTCGTGAAATCTCGGACATGCGCATCCTGCTCGAATGCCATGCCGTCGAAGCCTCCTTCACATCCGGAGACATCGAATGGGAGGCAGGCGTCGTTGCTGCGCATCACAAGCTGTCCCGGATGGAAGAGAAGATGCTGGCCGGCGACCGTTCGGTCTCGGAAATCTGGAAGCGTTACGATCGCGAGTTCCATGTCGCGCTGATCGCTGCCTGCGGTTCGCAGGAACTGCTGGCCACGCATGACCGGATTTTCGATCGCTTCCTCAGATACCAGGTGCTGCTGGTCATGTTCCGGGGGTCGGTCGCGGCCGGAGAGCATCACGAACTGCTTGACTGTGCCCTCCGGCGCGACATTCCACGCGCCCAGACGCTGCTCGCGCGCCATATCGGCGCGTGCATTGATTATACCGTCGAACACGGGCTGTTGGCGGAGGGAAGTCGATGAACGAGATGACGGACGTTGGACAGCCCTTCGGCGAGACTGTGTACCAAAGCCTCCGGGCCGATATCATCATGGGGCGGCTGAAGCCGGGGCAAAAGCTGAAGCTTGAGGGCTTGCGCGATGGCTACAGCGCGGGCACGAGCACGTTGCGCGAGGCGCTGAGCCGGCTCGCCGCCGATGGTTTCGTGCGTGCCGAAGGACAGCGTGGTTTCGAAGTTGCTCCCATCTCGGAAGCTGGCCTGCGCGAGATCGCCGCATTAAGATTGCTGCTCGAGGAACACGCCCTTGCCCGCTCTTTTGAAGCGGGAACGCTCGACTGGGAGGCGGCGGTCATCGCCGCGCATCACAAGCTCGACAGCCATGAGGAACGGCTGGAGGCGGGGGACACTTCTGATATCAACGCATGGCGCCGCAGCGACTGGTCTTTCCACCAGATGCTGATCTCGGCCTGCGGGTCACGCGTGCTGATGCAGACCCACGCCGACGTTTTCGACAAGTATCTGCGTTATCAGATGATCGCGCTGGCCTTCCGCCCCTCGGCCTCGCGCCCTGAGCATCGGGCGTTGAAAGAGGCTGCGCTGGGCCGTGATATCGCAACCGCGATACTGCTGCTGCGCCACCATATCCATGCCGGGGTCGAGCATGCGCTGTCAGTCGGCACGTTGCGCAACTCGATATGAAATCGGATTTCGGGCTGTAGCTGCAAGTCCTCCCGTCAGTGCAGGCCGCCAACGCCGAGCAGGGTTTCCACTGCATCCCGATCCGCTGACAGCGCGGCGGGCGTGCCGCTCCAGGCGATACGTCCACGCTCGAGGATGATGACCTCTTCGGCGAAATCGAGCGCGCTCTGGATGCGCTGCTCGACGAGCAGGATTGTCATCGCGCCGGAAGCTGCAAGCGTGCCGAAGGCCGCCATCAGTTCCTCGCAGATGACGGGTGCAAGCCCTTCCAGCGGCTCGTCGAGCAGCAGCACGGAAGGCCGGCCGAGAATGGTGCGCGCCGTCGTCAGCATCTGCTGCTCGCCACCGGACAGTTGCGAGCCGAGATTTTTTCGCCGCTCCTTGAGACGGGGAAACATCGCATAGGCCTCCTCGATGGCCGCGCGCGGCCGTGCCTTCAGGCCGACAAAGAGGTTTTCCTCCACCGTCAGGGTCGGGAAGACATCGCGTGACTGCGGCACATAGCCGAGCCCCTTCAGCGCGCGCGACGAACTGTCGATGCTTTCGATCGGCTGACCGCCGAGACGGATCTCGCCGCCATAGCGCTTCGTCTGGCCGGCGAGCGTTGCAAACAGCGTCGACTTGCCCATGCCGTTGCGGCCGAGCACCGCAAGGCGCCGGCCGGCGAGAGCCGAGAACGATATGTCCTCCAGGACGCGTGTGGGGCCATAGCCTGCGGACAGGCCTGAAATTTCAAGCGACGCTGCGGGCATCGGCATAGCTCCCGAGATAGGCCTGGCGGACGCGGGCGTCCCTGGTGACGGCATCCGGCGATCCGTCAAAGATGATTTCGCCCGCAGCGAGCACGACGACACGCCTTGCAAAGCGGAAGACGAGGTCCATGTCGTGCTCGATCATCAGCACCGCGAGATCGGCCGGCAGGTCGGCGATCGCCTGTTCGATGCGCGCCGTGTCGCTCTGCGGCACGCCGGCGGCGGGCTCGTCGAGCAACAACACCTTCGGTTTCAGGGCGAGCGCCATGGCCAGTTCGAGCAGGCGCTGCTGGCCGTAAGCGATCTCGCTGATCAAGTGGCCGGCAAGATGCGCGATACCGAGCTTGGCCAGCAAGGCGTGCACTTCGTCCGTGACATCCGGCATCGCGCGATGGCTCGCGAACATGCGTCCCGACCGGCCTTCGCGCTGCAGGATGGCGAGCGCCACATGCTCCTCTGGCGTCATCTCGGAAAACAGCCGCGTAACCTGGAAGGAGCGCACGAGGCCGCGACGCACGCGCTCGGTCGGGCCAAGTCGTGTCACGTCCTGGCCGCCGAGTATAACACTTCCGGAATCCGGCAGGATATTGCCGGTGACGAGGTTGACGAAGGTGGTCTTGCCGGCGCCGTTCGGGCCGATAAGCGCGACACGGTCGCCCGGTGCCATGGACAGCGAAACATCGCTGGTGACGACAAGGCCGCCGAACGTTTTCCTCAGATTCCGGACGTCGAAGATTGCGGTCATGGGGCCTTCCTTCCGCGACGTTCAAAATAGGCCGCCAGTGAGCCGTACAGTCCCTTCGGCGCGAAGAGCACGACGGCGACCAGCAGCGCGCCGACGATGGTGAGCCAGTGGAACGGGTTGGCCGCCGAGACGACATCCTCGAACCACATGAACGAGATCGTGCCGATCAGCGCGCCGTAGAGCGAACCGGTGCCGCCGAGGACCAGCATGACGAGCGCTTCGGCCGACATCGTGAAGGACAGGCTGTCGAGGCCGACAACCTGGGTCGAGATGGCATTGAGCGCGCCACCCGCGCCGGCGACGGCGCCCGATATCACATACATCCGGATCAGCGTGCCGTGCACCGAACCGCCCATGGCGCGCACGCGCACCGCATCCTGCTTGATGCCGCGGCACAGCATGCCGAAGGGCGAGCGCACGATCTGGCGCAGGATGACGAAGGCGACGGCGAGCAGCACGATGCCGAAAACATAGGCCGTGCGGCCCCACAGATCGAATTGCCAGAGGCCAAAGACCGCATCGGGCGTGATGCCGGAGAGGCCGTCGCTGCCGCCGGTCCAGCCGGACGCCTTGTTGGCGGCTTCGTGCGCGAGGTGCACGATGGCGATGGACAGCACGAGCTGCGGCAGGCCGTGGGCGCGAAGCACGACGGCACCGGTCACGAGGCCGGCAAGCGCGCCCGCGACGATGCCGACAGAGAGCATGGCGATCGGATCGGTAATACCGAAATGCGCAGCCGCGATGCCCGCGCCATAGGCGCCGGCACCGAACAGTGCCGCATGGCCAAGGGTCGCGACGCCGCAATAGCCGGTGACGAGATCGAGCGAGAGCACCAGCAGCGCGATCGCGATGATGCGGGTGAGAAGTGCTAGATTGTTCGGAAAGAGGAAGTAGCCAATGACGGCCAAGGCGAGGATGACCAGCACGCCGATGGCGTCGCGTGTCAGCCGGGCGCGACGGTCGCCGGTGGTGGAAAGGGACGTCGTCAGCAGCGCCATCAATTCGCCCTCCCTGCAAGGCCGCGCGGGAAAATCCAGACGATGGCGATGACTGCGAGATAGAAGAAGAACTCGCCGAATTCCGGCATGAGATAACGTCCAGTCGTGTCGATGGCGCCGAGCAGCAGGCAGGCGGCAAGCGCGCCGGGAATGGATCCCGCGCCGCCGACCGAAACGACGACGAGGAATGTCACCATATAGCGAAGCGCATAATAGGGCTCGATCGGCAGCAGTTCGGCACCGACCACGCCGCCGAACGCGGCAAGGCCGACAGCGACGGCGAAGCTCACGGCATAGACCACCTCGGTCTTCACGCCAAGCGCGGCGGCCATCGCGGCATTGTCGACGCTGGCGCGCAGCTTCACACCGAAGGCGGTGCGCTCGATGAAATACCACAGGCCGAGGGCCACGGTCGCCCCGCAGCCGATGACGAAGAGCCGGTGCGCCGAGACGGTGCGGAAGCCGAGGCTGACGGGTTCGCGCAATGCCTCCGGTGTCGGGATGGTTTTCAGCGTCGGGCCGAAGACATAGTTGGCGATGCCGATGATGCAGAAGGTGATGCCGATGGTCATCAGAACCTGCGTCAGCTCCGGCTGGCCGTAGATGCGGCGATAGAGCAGGCGCTCGATGGGAATGGCGATGAGGATCGTGCCGGCGACCGCGAGCATGACGGCGACGGCATAGGCAAGCCCAAGGTCACGGGCCGCATAGGAGGCGATATAACCTCCGATCATCGCGAAGGCGCCGTGGGCAAGGTTGACGACCCGCATCAGCCCCATTGTAACCGAAAGACCGATGGAGATGACGAACAGCACCATGCCGTAAGCAAGCGCATCGACACCGATGCTGAAGACCGTTTGCATGTCGTTATCCCGATGTTGCCGCTATTGCCACGCCGCGTCGCATTTGCCCCTCATCCGGCCTGCCGGCCACCTTCTCCCCGCAAGCGGGGCGAAGGAGATGCTTGGCACGCGTCTTGCCAAACCCTGTATCCATTTGTGCGGGGCACGTCCCCTCTCCCCGCTTGCGGGGAGAGGGCCAGGGTGAGGGGCAACGCTCCGAATGCAAGCGACCTTACTTCCCAGCTGCCAACCCCGGGTCGCCCTGCTTTTCAAACGTCTGGATTTCCTTGTTGTAGTAGGTCCCGTCCTCCGCTTTTGCGACTTCGCGCAGATAGATGTTCTGCGTGATATGGCGGCTTTCGGGATCGATGGTCACCGGCCCGCGCGGGCTTTCCCAGGACAGGCCCTTCACGGCCTCGACGGCCTTGGCGGCATCCTGCTCGCCGCCCGTCGCCTCGATCATCTTGTAGATGACATGCATGCCGTCATAGGCGCCGACCGCAGGGAAGGAGAGTTCGGCCGGATTGCCGATCGCCTTGGCGGCAGCCTCGACAAATTTCTTGTTCTCGGCGCTGTCGTGCGAGACGGCATAGTGGAAGGTGGTGGTCAGGCCAAGTGCTGCGCCGCCCAGCGCCGGCAAGTCGGATTCCTGGGTGAGGTCGCCGGGAGCGAAAAATTTGATGCCGCCGTCCTTAAGGCCGTTCTCGTTGAAGGCCTTGACGAAACCGAGCGTCGTCGGGCCGGACGGCAGAAAGGCAAAGACGCCTTCGGCGCCGGAATCCTTGATGCGCTGCATGATCGGCGAGAAGTCGTTGGTCTGCAGCGGAATGCGGATCGCCTCGACCACTGCACCGCCCGCCTTCTCGAAGCCGGTCTTGAAGGCGGCTTCGGCATCGACGCCGGGACCGTAGTCGCTGACCACGGAAATGACCTTCTTGGTGCCGCCGTCGAAGGCAACCTTGGCAATTGGCGTCGACGTCTGCCATGTCGTGAACGATGTGCGCACCACATAGGGGCTCTTGGTGACGATGGCCGAGGTGGCGGCGTTCATCACCACCATGGGCACATTCGCTTGTTCGAGCAGAGGCGTGGCGGCCATTGCATCCGGGGTGAAGTAGAAGCCGGCGAGATATTGCACGCCTTCCTTGACGACCAGTTCCTGCGACAGCGCCTTCGACTGCGCTGGATCGGCTGTCGGGATGTCGCGGTAGATGATCTCGATCGTGTCGTCGCCGACCGTATTGCCGTTCAGCGCCATATAGGCGTCGATACCGGCCTTGAAATTCTTGCCCTGCAGCGCGAAGGGACCGGAGAACGGCCCGACGACGCCGACCTTGATGGTATCGGCATGGGCAACGCCGCCCAGAAGCGCAGCCGCGAATGCGGCGATCGCAAGTTTCTTCATGATTTCCTCCCTGAAGACCGGTCGCGCGACCAGCCAGACACTTTGCGAATGGCAAATAGACCTTTGTCAGATTGGCAGATAGAAAAGTGATGTAAAATGAAAATGTAAGCTCATATCATAACCACGAGGTTATTGGATTTCGTCGGTGGTCAAGCCAAGCTGACGGATCGACGCCAGGAGATCGCCGGCAAGGCGCAAAGAGGCACCCGTCGCGACCACCATCTGCGGCAGGATGAGCCATTCGAGTGTCCAGGCCGCGCCGGAACGCTCCTGTTCATGCACAGCGGCCTGGGCGATCCCGCCAAGCTGCGCGGCATTGAAGCGGGCAAGCGAGACCAGCACTTCTGCGGCGACGGGGTTCTGCTTGTGCGGCATCGCGGACGAGGCGCCGCCGCCGGCAAGGACGATCTCCTCGCCGCGATCGGCCATCAGCGCGATATCCTGCCCGATCTTGCCAAGACTGCCGGTGATGCCGGCCAGCAGGCCGGAGAACTCTCCGATACGTGCACGCTGGCTGTGCCATTGCGGCGTGTCGGCAAGGCCAAGTTCGCGGGCGAGGACGGCGCGCACGGCGGTTGCCTTGTCGCCAAGTTTTTCCAGTGTTCCGGCCGCGCCGCCAAACTGCACAGCCAGTCCCTCCTGCGCAAAGGCATCCAGGCGGTCGGCATGATGTATCAGGGGGGCCTGCCAGGAGGCGAGACGGTCGGCGACGGTGATCGGTATTGCCGCCTGCATGCGCGTGCGGCCCATCATCACCCGATTGCCGAATGTGACGGCGAGGGAATCGAAGGTCGTCGCCAGTGCGCGAAGCCGCCCGCGCAGAACGGGCGCCATGCGCGCAAGCCGCAGCATCAGGCCGGTGTCGATGACGTCCTGACTGGTCGCGCCGACATGTACATGTCGGCCATGCGGCTCGCCGACGGCGGCTCGCAACTGGCGAACGAGGTCCGGTACGACGACGCCGTCGCGCGCGGCGGCCGCCCGCAGGCTCGTCATGTCCGGCGAGAAGCGATGGGCGGCCTTTGCGATTTCCGCTGCGGCATCGGCCGGGATGACGCCCACTGTCGCCTCCGCCTTGGCCAGCGCCACTTCGAAAGCGAGCATGGCTTCCAGCTCCGCAGCGGCGGAGAACAGCGAGGCCACTTCCTCGTCGCCGAGAAGGCCGGAGAGGTAGGGATGGTCGAAGGGGGATACCGTCATGGGGTCCTCGGATGGGTACGGCGAACGACGGTGGATTCTCAACGCGAGCCTGAGAAACCATGCCGGGCAGAGCACCCATTATAGGCCATTGCCATGCGTCGCGTCTAAATATCGAAGAATACGGTTTCCTTGTCACCCTGGAGGTGAATGTCGAAACGGTAATTGTCGCCGTCGGCAGCCGCGATCAGCGTCGGCATGCGGATGCGGTGTTCGATGCGGGCAAGCACCGGGTCTTCCGTATTGGCGGCCTCTTCATCGCCGAAATACATGCGCGTATTGAGGCCGAGATTGATGCCGCGGGCGACGATCCAGAACGAGATATGCGGCGCCATCAATCGACCGTCCCTGAACGGTACGCGACCGGGCTTGACGGTCTCGAAGCGGTATTCTCCGGTTTCACTGTCGGTGGGACAGCGACCCCAGCCGGCAAAGTTAGGGTCAGCGCTGCCGCGCAGTTCCGACGGGCTGTTGTAGAAGCCGGCGGCATCCGCCTGCCAGATTTCGAGCAGTGCATCCTTCAGCGGCGTGCCGGTGCCGTCGAGCACACGGCCGGTGATGGCGATGCGCCGGCCGAGGGTTTTCTCGGTGACCATGGTGGCGCCGAGATCGATCTCGTAAACGCCGCCGATCCCGCAGAAATTTGGTGTCAGGCCGATATGGACATAAGGGCCCGCCGTCTGCGAGGCGCTTTCCTTGAGATATCCGAGCGACTGAACCATCAATTGCCCTCCATGCGGTTTTCGAACAGCGTCGAGCGGCGGCCGCGCAGCACGATGTCGAACTTGTAGGCGCGCGCATCCATCGGGATCGTGTTGCCCCAGTCGAGGGCCGCGACCAACTGCTCGATCGCCGCCTTGTCCGGGATTGTCTGAACGATGGGACATTTCCAGATCATCGGGTCACCCTCGAAATACATCTGCGTAATCAGCCGCTGGGCAAAGCCGTGGCCGAAAACGGAGAAATGGATATGCGCCGGGCGCCAGTCGTTGACGCCGTTCGGCCAAGGGTAGGGGCCGGGCTTGACGGTGCGGAACGCGTAATGTCCGTCCGCATCGGTGATGGTGCGCCCGCAGCCGCCGAAATTCGGATCGAGCGGCGCAAGATAGGTCTCCTTCTTGTGGCGATAACGCCCGCCGGCATTGGCCTGCCAGAATTCCAGAAGCGCGCCGGGTACGGGCTGCCCCCGTTCGTCCAGCAGCCGTCCATGCACGATGATGCGCTCGCCGATGGCGCTTTCGCCGGATTTCGCGAAATTGTGGATCAGGTCGTTGTCCAGTTCGCCGAGGATCGAATGGCCAAAGACCGGGCCGGTGATTTCCGATACCGTGCCATCGAGCGACAGCAGGGCCTTATGCGGAGAGCGCAGCACGGAGGTCTTGTAACCGGGTGTAAGCCCAGGCGGGTGCCACCGGTGATCGCGGGCGAAGAAGGCGCTGGTCTCGGGCTTGCGGTTGAAAATGTCTGTCATATCTGCCTCAGGCCGCCTTTCCGGCGTCCATATCCTCGAAGACGTGCTTGGCGATCTTGAACGCACGATTGGCTGCGGGAACGCCGGCGTAGATCGCCACATGCAGCAGCGCCTCGGAAATGTCCTCGCGGCTTGCACCAGTATTGAGGGTCGCACGCACATGCATCGCTACCTCCTCATCGTGGCCGAGTGCTGCCAGCAGCGCGATCGTCACCATGGAGCGCTCGCGCTTCGTCCAGCCGGGCCGCGACCACACCGTACCCCATGCCCCTTCGGTGATCAGTTCCTGAAAGGGCTGATCGAAGGTGGTCACCGACGATGAGGCACGGTCGACATGGTTGTCTCCCAGCACCGCGCGGCGGGTCGTCATGCCCTGGCGATAGCGGTCGGAAAAGGTTTGGGAATCAGCCATGTGGCTTGTCTCCGGCAGGTAGGGTGGCAAAGAAGGCGCGGATCATCTCGGTCAGGATTTCCGGTTGCTCCACGCAGGGAATGTGCCCGGCATCCTTGATGACCTCGTAACGGGCGCCGGGAATGAGTTTTGCCATGGACAGCACCAGATCGGGCGGCGTCGAACCGTCCTGGTCGCCGACGACGCAGAGCGTCGGCACGGAAATGCGCTTCGTCGTCTCCGTCAGGTCGGCATCGCGCACCGCTGCGCAGGTCGCGGCATAGGCGGTGGCGGACTGGCGCGTCAGCATGTTGCGGTAGCCGTGATAGGCGGCATTCTCCGGCCGGCGGAAGGCGGGGGTGAACCAGCGTTCGAGGATGGCGTCCGCCAGGCTTTCGATGCCCTTCGTCTCTATGCTTTGGATGCGGGCGTTCCACATGTCGTCCGTGCCGATCTTGTGCGCGGTGTCGCACAGGATAAGCGCCCTGACGAGATCCGGACGCTTGGCGACCAGTCCCTGCGCGATCATTCCGCCAATGGAGAGGCCGCAGATGACGGCGTCCTTCACATCGAGCCGGTCGAGCAGGGCGGCCAGATCCAGCACGTGATCGTCGATGGAGTAAGGCAATTGGCCGAGGTCCGAGAGGCCGTGGCCGCGCTTGTCGTAGGTGATGATCGGGAAGTCCCCGGCGAGACGCACGACGACATCGCGCCAGATGCGGAAATCCGTTCCAAGCGAATTGGCGAACACGATCACCGGCCGACCGGCGGGGCCGCCTATCAACTGGTGATGCAGTATAACGTCATTGACGGTTGCGAATTGCACGTCGATCTCCTCCCGTGCTCCCAGATTGAACCCTTGATCTGGTTAGGTAAAATGATATTTCATGCCGTTCTATTAACTTGAGGGTTATGAAACAGTGGTCGACAGCCGTATCAAGTTCCGCCATCTGCAAACCTTTGTCGAGGTGGCGCGCCAGAAGAGCGTGATGAAGGCAGCTGGTCTGCTGCATGTCAGCCAGCCTGCCGTGACGAAGACGATCCGCGAATTGGAGGAGGTTCTGGGCGTGGCCGTCTTCGAGCGTGACGGGCGCGGTATCAAGATCACCCGCTACGGCGAGGTTTTCCTCAAACACGCCGGGGCAGCGCTGACGGCACTGCGGCAAGGCTTCGATTCGGTATCTCAGGCACGGTCCGGCGACGCGCCACCGATCCGGATCGGCGCGCTGCCGACGGTCTCGACCCGGATCATGCCGAGAGCGATGAAACTCTTTCTCGCCGAGGGCACCGGGGCGACGATCAAGATCGTCACCGGCGAGAACGCGGTGTTGCTGGAACAGTTGCGTGTCGGCGATCTCGACCTTGTCGTGGGGCGGCTCGCAGCGCCGGAGAAGATGACGGGGTTTTCATTCGAGCACCTCTATTCGGAAAAGGTGGTGTTCTGCGTACGCACCGGTCATCCGCTGCTGTCCCGGGGGGCAATCTTTTCCGGACTCAATGCTTTTACGGTGCTGATGCCGACCCGTGCGTCCATCATTCGCCCTTTCGTGGAGAGCTTCCTTATCGCCAACGGCATTGCCGGGGTGGCCAATCAGATCGAGACCGTGTCGGATGCCTTCGGCCGAGCCTTCGTACGGGAAAGCGATGCGGTCTGGATTATCTCTGAAGGGGTCGTGGCGGCCGACATCGCCGAAGGCAAGCTGGCGGCGCTGCCGGTCGATACCAGCGCCACCAAGGGTCCGGTGGGCCTCACCATGCGCACCGACGCCGTGCCCTCCATGCCGCAGGCCATCCTCATGCAGACGATCCGTGAAGTGGCCGGCGAAGTGTCGCCCGCAGCTTGAGCCGTTGGCATCACAGATATTGTAATTTCAAACAGTTTTTGGTGGAGCAGTATTAGCCTGCGCAAGTGCTTCGCGATAAATATCCAGTTGGCCTTCAAAGTGCAGGATCACGTCATCATAGGTCATAAAGAGGACTCTCGTATCCGTGATTTTGCAATGATCGCTTAGCCAATTCAAACGCGACTTCTCCGTCTCGTCCATGGCGCTTTCCAAACCGCAGATGACGACATATGTCCGGCTGAACTCGGCGTATCCGATAGCATTTATAAGAACGATGCTTTTCTGGTTGTCGTTGATCGCCCAGGACCAATCGACGATCTGGCCAAGAGCATGCTGCACTTGACTTCCCCAGTCCCGCATCTGATTGGTTTGCTTAGGTCCGAACAGGCTATTTTCTTGCCCACCCTCGAATTCCACTAAGGTGAAATGTCGTGACGAGGAACTTCCAACGATATAATCAGCCCGGAATACGCCTTGAATCTCGAATTCATGCTTGAACAGATCTGGCTGCCCACTTGTGCCGAGAAATGAAAGCAGGAGGCAAAGATTGTCTAATGTCTTCAGTTCCTGAATAACCTCGCGTTCAGTGAAGCGTTTGTGATCCGCCAACCATGATTTGAAATGCTGTAGTTCCGCCTCAGCCTTTGCGTAGCTCAGCGCAGATTTTTTAAGAATAGAAGGCACTCAGCGTGTCTCTTCCGACGTCGCAAACGTGATGACGGTAACATGTTCACTGGGGTCACGTTTTGCCACGACGCGATACGGCCCCATACGGTAAACGAAATTGCCAGACTTCGTGTCTTTTCTAACGGACGCGGTCGGCGCTGTAATGTTTTTATAGACGTCGTATTCAGAAATACCACGCTGCTTCATCTGAAATAACGCCGGACGGGCGAAGTCCACGTCGGGTATTCCAGCCAGCGGATTTTTTTTGGTATTTTGGTTCGTCAATGTCAACCACCGAATATGCCGCGATTATCGCACCAAAGTAACAGATTAAGGGCGGCTCGGATAGTGCACGCCTATTCTCTTCAATAAGGCAACCCGACGTAATTTTCCGCCAGCACGGTCTCGGCGGCGCGGGAATGGGTGAGGTAATCGAGTTCGGCTTCCTGGATCTTCTGGTCGAAATCGCCGGCCTCGGGGAAGCGATGCAGCATTGTTGTCATCCACCAGGAGAAGCGCACCGCCTTCCAGACGCGCCCGAGCGTCTTGGCCGAATAGGCGTCGATCCCCGCATTCGTGCGGTCCTGATAATGTTCGAGCAGGGCGGTGAAGAGGTAGTGCACGTCGCTGGCTGCAAGGTTCAGCCCCTTGGCGCCGGTCGGTGGCACGATATGGGCGGCATCGCCGACGAGGAAAAGGCGCCCGAAGCGCATTGGCTCGGCGACGAAGGAACGCAGCGGCGCGATGGATTTCTCGAAGCTTGGACCGACGATCATCGCCTCGGCGTGATGGGTGGGAAGGCGTCGGCGCAACTCGTCCCAGAAGCGCGCATCGGACCAATCCTCGATCTTCTCGTCGAGCGCGCACTGGATGTAATAACGGCTACGGCTATGCGAACGCATGGAGCAGAGCGCGAAGCCTCGTGGATGGTTGGCATAGACCAACTCCTCGCTGACCGGCGGGACTTCAGCGAGAACGCCGAGCCAGCCGAACGGATAGACCTTCTCGAATGTGCGGATGGCCTTCTGAGGTACCGCCTTGCGGCTCGCCCCATGGAAGCCGTCGCAGCCGGCGATGAAATCACAGTCGATCCGGTGCGTCACACCGTCCTTGTCGTAAGTGAGGAAGGGGGCAGCGCCGTTGAAGTCATGCGGCGCGACGTTGGACGCCTCATAGATGGTCGGATGGCCATCGGTTTCGCGCTGCTCGATGAGGTCACGTGTCAGTTCCGTCTGCCCATAGACCATGACGCGCTTGCCCTCGGTCAGGCCATGGAGGTCGATGCGATGGTCCCGTCCGTCGAAGGCGAGCGAAAATCCGTCGTGCGACAGGCCTTCCGCCTGCATGCGGGCTCCGACGCCGGCTTGGTTCATCAGGTTAACCGTGCCTTCCTCCAGCACGCCGGCGCGCACGCGGCCGAGAATGTGCTCCCGGCTCGACCGGTCGACAATGACCGTCTCGATGCCAGCCTTGCCGAGCAGTTGGCCGAGCAGAAGCCCCGACGGACCCGAGCCGATGATGGCGACCTGAACGCGCATGATATCCTCCCGTATTTTGATACCGAGCTGGCATCTCGCAAATTGTCGGGCAGGGTGGCTGGCTGTGGCAATGGACGGATCAGCCCGATAATTGTACAAACCGAACACATTGTTTGCGCGGTGCCGAGATGACGAAACCCGTACCGACCTTTGATCTCTATGGCGAAAAGGCCCGGAAAGAGCCGGATTTCTGGTTGCATTGTGAAACGATTCCGTCTCGCAGCAGCCTATATCGTTATGAGATAGGCCTGCATCGGCACGACAGCTTTTTCCAGATCCTGTACATTTCCGCCGGATCAGGCGATGCCCTGTTCGGTGGCGGGCGCTGGCCGTTGACGCCGCACGCCATCGTCACGATACCGTCTGCGGTGGATCACGGCTTCCGGTTCTCCCGGGATATCGACGGCCATGTCTTCACCCTGCTCGCCTCCCATATGCGGCTTTCCGGCGAGGTCGTGCGCTTTGCGTCGGAGCCGCGGGTAACATTGCTTGAGGCGGGGGAGCCGGACAGCGCGTTCATGATCGCGACACTGGAGCGGCTGGCCGGGGAGTGGATAAACCGGAGCAGCGGTCGCACGGACATGATGGAGGCGTACCTGGTCTCGGCGTTGACGCTGGCGGCGCGACAGTGGGCTCGGGACAATCCGGAGCGCGGGGCCGGCGAGACGGTGCGGCGCAAGGAGCACCTCGACAGCCTCATCCAGCAGCACTTCCGCGGGCAAAAGCCGGCACAGTTCTATGCGCGGGAACTGGGCATTTCGCCCACGCACCTCAACCGTATCGTCAAGGCGGCAACAGGGCTGACGGCCCATGCCTATATTGGTCGCAAGCTGATCGATGAGGCGCGGCGCGATCTCGTCTTCACGCAGATGACGGCGCAGGAAATCGGGTTGCGGCTGGGTTTTGCCGATCCGGCCTATTTCTCGCGCTATTTCCTGCGCGAGACCGGCGAGACGCCGCGCACCTTCCGTGTGGCAGAGCGAGCGCGTCTGGCCGCTCAATCGTCGCAGTAAATCTCGTCATCAGTGGCACTGTAGGGGCGCTTATCAGACGCGCTCGAGAGCGATGGCGATCCCTTGGCCTACACCGATGCACATTGTCGCGAGCGCATATCGTCCGCCTCTCGACGCCAGTTCGAGGGCTGCCGTACCGGAGATGCGGGCACCCGACATCCCGAGAGGATGACCGAGCGCGATCGCGCCTCCGTTGGGGTTGATATGCTCCGCGTCCTCGGGCAATCCCAAGTCGCGGAGCACGGCGATGCCTTGTGAAGCGAAGGCTTCGTTCAATTCGAGAACCGAGAAATCGGACGGCGACAGGCCGAGGAGCGCGCAGAGCTTCTTCGTCGCCGGCGCCGGGCCGAAACCCATGATCCTCGGCGCAACGCCTGCAGTTGCTCCGCCCATGACGCGAGCGATCGGTGTCAGGCCGTATTTCTTCGCCGCTGCTTCCGAGGCGATGATGAGCCCCGCGGCACCATCGTTCACACCGGACGCGTTCCCGGCGGTCACTGTCGCGCCTTCGCGCTTGTTGACCGGGTGCAGCTTCGCCAGCGCCTCCATGCTTGTTTCCCGCGGATGCTCGTCCTGCGAAACGATGATGGGGTCGCCCTTGCGCTGCTTGATGGTGACGGGCGTGATTTCCTGGTCAAGACGCCCGTTGCGCTGGGCAGCGGCGGCCTTCTCCTGCGACCGCACTGCGAACGCATCCTGATCCTGCCGCGAGACGTTGAAGTCGATCGCGACGTTGTCGCCCGTCTCAGGCATCGAATCCACGCCGTACTGCTGCTTCATCAACGGGTTCACGAAGCGCCAGCCGATGGTCGTGTCGTAGATTTCAGCGGATCGGGAGAAAGCGCTTTCGGCTTTCGGAACAATGAAAGGGGCGCGGCTCATGCTCTCGACGCCCCCGGCAATCATCAGTTCGGCTTCGCCCGCCTTGATTGCTCGAGCAGCCGTGATCACCGCGTCCATGCCGGAGCCGCAGAGACGGTTCATCGTCGTGCCCGGCACGGATTCAGGAAGACCCGCGAGAAGGGAGGACATGCGTGCAACGTTGCGATTGTCTTCGCCAGCCTGGTTCGCGCAGCCGAAGATGACGTCGCCGACGGCTTCCCAGTCGACCCCGGCGTTACGCTCCATCAGTGCCTTGAGCGGAATTGCACCAAGGTCGTCCGGGCGCACCGAAGAGAGCGCGCCGCCATAGCGCCCGATGGGCGTGCGGATGTAGTCGCAGATGAAGGCGTCAGTCATGGTGGCTCTCACAATTCGGGGACGATGAGATCGGCGACGGGACCGTCGATCTTCAATGGCGCGCCAGTCATGGCCTGAAGCTCTTCCATCGTCATGCCGGGTAGCTTCTCACGAAGGACGAAACCTCCGTCGACAACGTCGATGACGGCATGGCTGGTGTAGATGCGCGTGATGCAGCCGACGCCCGTAAGCGGGAACGTGCACTTCTCGACCAGCTTCGGCTCACCGTTCTTCGTCATGTGTTCGGTGATGACGAAGACCTGCTTCGCACCATGAACCAGATCCATCGCACCGCCGACGGCAGGCACGCCCTTGCTACCGACGCGCCAGTTCGCGAGATCTCCGTTCTGGGCGACCTGATAGGCACCGAGAATGGCGACGTCGAGATGGCCGCCGCGGACCATGGCGAAGCTGTCGGCGTGATGGAAGAAGGCGGACCCGGGCTTGAGCGTCACGGCCTTCTTGCCCGCGTTGATCAGGTCCCAGTCTTCCTCGCCAGCCGCAGGCGCTTCGCCGAAGTCGAGGATGCCGTTCTCAGTATGGAAGACGGCCTGGCGACCGGGCGGCTGGTACTTCGCGACCATTTCGGGGAAGCCGATGCCAAGGTTCACATACGCGCCGTCATTGATGTCCTGCGCAGCGCGCCAGGCGATCTGAGAGTTGCTCAGCTTGATGTCTTCACGAGTATCGACGGTCATACGTAGGCCACTCCTGCGCGAATGAGATCTTCTTCCTGCTTCGGGTCGCTGATCTCGACGACCTTGTCGACGAAGATGCCCGGTGTGACGACGTGTTCGGGATCGACGCCGCCCAAGGGCACGATCTTCGACGCCTGCACGATGGTCGAGGTGGCCGCCATGCACATCAGTGGGTTAAAATTGCGGGCCGCCTTGTTGTAGACGAGGTTCCCATGGATGTCGGCGACATGCGCCTTGATGATCGCAAAGTCGGCCTTCAGCCAACGTTCCTGCACATATTGGCGGCCGTCGAACTCCGCAATCGGCTTGCCGTTGGCAAGCTCGGTGCCGAAGCTGGTCGGTGTGTAGAAAGCCGGGATACCCGCCCCGCCGGCACGGATGCGTTCGGCTAAGGTGCCTTGAGGAACGAGTTCAAGTTCGATTTCGCCTGCGAGATATTTATCGGTGAAGGCGCGCGGATCCGACGAGCGCGGGAATGAGCAGATCATCTTCCTGACCATGCCCGCATCGATCATCGCGGCGATGCCGATGCGACCGTTTCCGGCATTGTTGTTGATTACCGTGAGGTTCTTCGGGCCGTGGTCGATCAGAGCATGAATCAGCTCGATCGGCGCTCCTGAGCCGCCAAACCCGCCGATCATTACCGTCGCGCCGTCGCCGATTGCGGAGACGGCTTCCGCCGCACTCCCAATTGTCTTGTCCATTGATGTCTCCTTGACGATGCACGCGCTGCAATCCGGCCCCGCCTCGGGGACCTAAATAAATTCAGAAGACTGTGGCAGCAACAGAAAATGTGCGTTAATTGATGTTTGTTCATATGGCGCACAATTGGAGCTTAACGATAATGGCCCGAGGTGATTTCAAGGAAACCGATTTTGTCAGCGGTTTCGCCAGGGGATTGAGCGTGATCGAGGCGTTTGGCGACCATGATCGACGCATGTCGATTGCCGATGTCGCCAAAAATACCAACCTGGATAGGGCGGCGGTCCGGAGATCGCTTCTCACACTCGTGGAGCTTGGGTATGCGGATTATGACGGCAAATTCTTCACGCTGACCCCACGGATTTTGCGGCTTGGCCACTCGTATCTCTCCGCGACCACGCTCCCCGTTCTGTTGCAGCCCTACTTGGACGCGCTTGCGGAAACGACCGGTCAGAGCTCATCCGCTTCCGTTCTCGACGACACCCAAATCGTCTACATCGCCCGAGCGTCGCAGAAGCGTGTGATGTCCATCAATCTTAATCCGGGAAGCCGCTTGCCCGCATACTGCTCGTCGATGGGTAGGGTCATGCTGGCGGCTCTTCGCGAAAGTGATGCTCGGGAAATTCTGGAGAGAACGGATCTGAGAGCGAACACGGAGAAGACGATCGTCGGCGTCGAACAACTCGTTGCCGCGCTTAACAGGGTTCGAGAGCAGGGATATGCGGTTATCGACCAGGAGCTCGAGCTCGGGCTGTGCTCGATTGCCGTGCCTTTGCGAAACCGGAGAGGAGAAGTGGTTGCAGCCTTGAACATAGGCGCCCCCGCGGCACACGTTGCGCCGAGGCAATTGGTCGACCAGTTTCTGCCAGCGCTTGTGGATGCAGCGGACCGAATTCGACTTAACCTGGTCTAGCAGCGGTTGACCACGCTGGCGGCATCCAGACGACAAGGAGGCTGCGCGTTTCGTGGTTCGCGCCGAGGCTGAAGGTGGCCCTGGAACGGAGCGACGCGGCGTCCTCAGGCGCCCATGTGCTTGTCGTAGCGCACGATCCAGGAGCGTTCGAAGATGCCGAGCTTTGTGAAGGGGTCGTCTTCGTGGTAACGCATGACTTCTTCGCGGGAGTCTGCCTCGATCTTCATGAAAGTGCCTATATAGGTCTCGTTGCTGTCTCCGGCGCACAGAGGTCCGCCCTCCAGAATTTTGACCGTGCCGTTGTAGAGATAGGCGCGGCGTTCGTCGCGATGCTTCATTCTCAGGTCGTAGGATCCCGGCGCATCGATGCAAAACCGAAGATAGATCATGGACATTCCTTTCGTGAGCAGACCTAGGCAACAATGGGATAACTGGAGGAGAAGATCTTTTCGACGGGCGGATGGCCGCGCGTGCGCTTCGGATAGAGCGACTTCAGCTTATCAAACTGGCGTTGAGCACGAGCATTGTCGGCGGCTTCGTCAATGCCGGGGATGACGCGGTCGCGCATGACGAAGCGCCCGTCGATGATGACACTGCGCACGTCCCGGCCATGACCGGCGACCAGCAGCGTCTGGATGGGGTCGATGACCTGTCCGTGGTGGGGAAGGCCGAGGTCGATCACGATCATGTCGGCTGCGGCGCCTGGTTGAAGTCGTCCGAGATCCGGTCGGCCGAGGGCGTCCGCGCCGCCGATCGTGGCCGCGTCGAAGAAGTCCTCGCTGCGACAGGCGTCCGGCCGGGCTTCCAGGACGCGGTTCAGGATCAGGCCGATTTGCATGTTGGCGATCATATCGGGGGGCGAAGTGTCAGTGCCCATGCCGATGCGAATACCGAGTTCGCGATAGCGTGAAAAACTGTCGATTGCCCCGGACATGCGCCCGAAAACCAGTGGGCAATGGACGATGACCGCGCCCGCGTCGTGGATGATTTCCAGATCGTGGCCCGGTCGCGCGATGTGGCGGCTACCGGATACGAAGACGCCGTGGGGCAGCAGCGTTTTTTCGCCCAAGAAATTCAGATGTTGCAACCATTCCGGAGGACTCATGCCGTGCCGGGCGAGAACGAGGTCATATTCCATCTTCGACTGGCAGCAATGCAGCCGCGTGGGAACATCCAGCGCGCGCGCGGCGTCGGCCGTCCGGCGCAGCAGCGCCGCCGCGGAAGTCTCGATGCGGTCCGGGGCAAACATCGTGCGGATCAAACCGCCCGCCGCCCCTTCGTAGCGGTGGCAGAAGTCTATGGCGCGGTCGAGTTCGGCGAGGCCTCGCGCTTCGTCGTAGTGGGTGGTAATGCTGCCGTCCTCCTCCACGACGAGATTGCCGGTGCGGAAGGCCGGGCCGAGATAAACACGCAGTCCAAGTTCTGCTGCGGCGCGCGCGGCGTCGGAAAATTCCTCCGCAGTCTCGCCCCAGGCGCGATAGAACAGCGAGGCGACCGGCAGGGCGGTGGTAATGCCGTTGCGGATCAGCGTGGCGAAGGCATGGCGCTTCTGGAAGGCCAACTCCTCGGCATCGTACATTTCGAACGGACCGGCTTCCATGTAGCTGCGCGGCCAGACCCGGCCCTTGTCGACGCCCGGATGATTGTCGAGCGCAAGGATCGTCGTATCGAGATCGGCCAGCGCGTCGAGATCGACGAAGCCCGGTGCGACAATGGCGCTTCCCTGGTCATGGCGTTCGGCCACTTCGCCATCGAAACCATGACCGACGAAAATGACCATACCGTCCTCGAAGACGATTTCACCATTCTGCAAGAGGCAGTGGCGCCCGTCGCGGTGGCCGACCACCCAGCGGGCGGTCATGAGAACCCGGCCCTTCGGCCGACGCGTGGCTGAGATGTTTACGGTTGAGGAGGTCATGATCGATCAGGCTTCCAGGGGCAGATTGTCGCGAAGGCAGATCGCCCGCAGATGGTCGGCGCACGAGCGGATGAAAGCCACCGTTTCGGTGTAACCGGGGCGCCGCTCGGCGTGACGTGCGATCGGCTCGACCTCGCCGCGGGCAATCCGGGCGTCGCCTTCGGCCACCAGGCCGCGGAATGCGGCGAACTCCTCGTCACTGAGGTCAGGATGGCTGCGGCGCCAGTCCGGATCATCGATTTCGATGCGGATCGGCACCGGGTTGCGCGGTAGGTCATCATAGGGCTGATCGTTCTCGATCGAGAGGTTCAAGCCGGAATTCGCCTTGGCGAGGATAGACAGTATGGCCGCGAAATCGACGACGCCGTCCCCACAGACTCGCTTCTGGTAATCGACGCCCACCCGCCCGGTACCCAGAAGCGCGTCCTTGATGTGGGTCTGGCGGACGTAGGGCGAAACCCGCCGCGCCGCGTAGACCGGGTGCTCGCTGCGCTGAAGCGGATTGGACGTATCGAACACGATGCCGATGACATCCGGCCCGACACTCTCCACCAGCCGCACCACCTCGAAGCTCGTGGCTTCCTCGTGGGTTTCGATATTCAAGTGGAGACCGAGATCGCGGGCAATTGGATAGAGGCTCTTGAGCAACCGTTCCGAGGCGGCGAGTTGCTC
The DNA here is from genome assembly GCF_051669845.1 of Pararhizobium sp. O133. Taxonomy (NCBI): domain Bacteria; kingdom Pseudomonadati; phylum Pseudomonadota; class Alphaproteobacteria; order Hyphomicrobiales; family Rhizobiaceae; genus Pararhizobium; species Pararhizobium sp. O133. The sequence goes on from NZ_CP196426.1 coordinate 1,553,449, forward strand.
GCTCCAGGCGACGTCGGTGCGGAAGCGGTCGCAGGCGAACTTGCCCAGAAAATCCTTCTTGTAGTTGGCCAGCGCGACCCAGAGTTCGGTGCACCCGATATTGGCGCAAGCTTCCATCATGCGCCGGAAACCCAGCAGCGTGTCGCCGTCGCCGGCCCGGCGCACCTCGGGGGTTTCGGCCAGGGCGTAAGGATTGACCTTGGCGAGCCCCGTCTCGAGATACATTCCCAGGCTGTCGGCTTTCTCGCGCACGGCGCGCAGGAGGCCATGGTCCAGATTGGGACTCATTTCGAGGACCGTGCGGAAGAACAGGCCGGAAAGTCCCATTTCCCGCGCATGGTCGAAACTCGCAATCGGACCGCGCAGCGTCGCCTGCGGGATCTTCTTGCCATCTACGCCAATTCTCATGCTTGTTTTCCTTTTTCGGCCTGGCGGCGGAGCATTCTTCGCGCCGCGCGTCGTTCCTGCGCGATGACGGGGTCGGCGATCGGAACAGCCGCCAGAAGACTCCGGGTGTATTCAGATTGCGGTGCGTCAAACACCGCGTCGCTGGTGCCGGCTTCGACGATCCTGCCCTGGCAGATGACCGAGATGCGGCTGCAGAGGTGACGGACGACCGGGAGATCATGGGCGACGAACAGGATCGAGAGCCCGAGGTCCTGCCGCAGGTCCTGAAGCAGGTTAATGACCTGCGCCTGCACTGAGACATCGAGGGCCGCGACCGGCTCGTCGCAGACGAGAAGCTTTGGGCGGGTGATCAGGGCGCGGGCAATCGCGATGCGTTGCCGCTGGCCACCTGAAAAAGACCCAGGATAACGATCGAGGTCGCTGGCTCCAAGCCCCACCATTCCCAGCATTTCCACCGTCTTGTCGCGGCGGCGGGTTCTGTCGGGCTCGATGCCATGGACGAGGAGACCCTCGCCGACAAGCTCCTCGACCGTCATCCGCGGATTGAGACTGGAATAGGGATCCTGAAAGACAAGTTGTACTTCGCGGCGAAACCGCTGCTTTTCCCGCCTTGCAAGCCGCGTAACGTCCAGCCCGTCATAGACGATGCGGCCCTCGCTTATGCCGGTGAGGCCCAGGCAACACCGGATCAATGTCGTCTTTCCGGAGCCGGATTCACCGACGAGCCCGACAGCCTCGCCAGCGCCGATCGTCAGGCTGACATCCGATAGCCCGAGCGTGCCATTCGCGAAGCGCTTGCTGACTTTTTCCAATTTAAACATCATGTCACGCCTCCCTTCCCGTATCGGCATGGTGGCAGGCGACGCGACGGCTGTCGGCCAGCGTGCGTAGCGCAGGAACGATATCTCGACAGATATCCGTCGCCAGCGCGCAGCGCGGGTGGAAGGCGCAGCCCGCCGGACGCAAAATGGGTGGAAGCGGTGTTCCCGGCACAGCCGGCAAGCGATCGACAACGTGATCGATGCGCGGCACGGCTTCGAGAAGGCTGCGGGAGTAGGGGTGCAGCGGCGCGGAGAAGAGGCGCCCGACCGGTGCATCCTCGACGATCCGACCGGAATACATCACCAGCACGCGGTCGGCGAAGGATGCAACCACACCCATGTCGTGGGTGATGAGCATGACAGAAAGCCGGCGGCGTTCGCTGATGTCATCGAGAAGGTCGAGCACTTGCATCTGCACGCGCGTGTCGAGCGCCGTGGTGGGCTCGTCGGCGATCAGGAGCGCGGGATCGGCGATGAGAGCCATGGCAATCACCACGCGCTGGCGCATGCCGCCGGAAAATTCGTGTACTGCCGCGTTCATGCGCTGAGCCGCGTCGCGAACCCCGAGCTCCTTCAGAACGGCGATGGCGCGTTCGCGGGCCTGGCGCTTGGGCGTGCCGTGGATGATCAGCGTTTCCATGACTTGTTTACCGATCGGCTGGATCGGGTCGAGCGCGGTCATGGCGTCCTGGAACACCATGCCGATCCGCCGGCCGCGAACACGACGCATATGCGCTTCGCTTTTCGCGGTCAGGTCTTCTTCCTCCAGGAGAATTCGGCCGTTGATCCGGTAGCTGTCGTTCAGCCGCATGATGGCGCGTGCCAGAACGGACTTGCCGGAACCGGATTCCCCGACCAGTGCCACCCGCTCGGCCTTCTTGAGGTCAAAGCTGACATGATCGACGATCAGCACGTTGCCGGCGGCCACGGGCACGCTGACGCTGAGGTCGCGAACGCTGAGCAGTCCGCCGGAATCGGCGCCGGCTTCGGCCACGACGTTCGGTTTGAATGTGGCGTTCATATCTTCCGCCTCAGGTTCGGGTCGCGGTGGGCCTGAAGGATGTCGCCGAGCAGGCCGAAGGCGATGGAGGTGAGCGCGATTGCGAGGCCGGGCGCGGCCACGACCCACCAGGCACTGGAAACGTATCCCTTGGCCGCCGCGATCATCGCACCCCATTCGGCGCTCGGCGGCTGCGCTCCGACGCCGATAAAGGACATGCCGGCCAAGATCAGAAGCGTGGTGCCGACGTCGCCGGCCCATTTCACGATCAGCATGTCGAGGGAGTTCGGCAGGACATGTCGCGTCATCAGCCGGTAGCGCGATACGCCGAGGACGGTCGCGCCGGTGACGTAGGGCGCGGTCATCGTTTCGCGCATCAGGGCACGCAGCAACCGTGCCGTCAAAGGCCAGCCGGTCAGAACTTTCGCGATGATCGCTGATTGAAGACTGGGGCCGAGCGCCGCGGCGAAGCCGAGGGCGACAACCAGACCGGGAAGGGACAGTCCAATATCGCACAGGCGCATCAACAGCCCGTCAAGCCAGCGAGGGCCCATGGTGGCAATCGTTGCGACGATGATGCCGACGAGAGAAAAGCCCGTGACGATCAGTACCGACGAAATCAGGCTTGCCTGGGAGCCGGCAACGACGCGCCAGAAGACGTCGCGGCCCTGGTCGTCGGTGCCGAACCAGTGTTCGGCGCTCGGGGGGTGCAGCGCGTTCAAGATGTCCCCGCCGTAGACGCTGTCCGCGGGGGCGATCGAGGGCCCGATCGCTGCCATGATCAGGAGGAGGGCGATCAGCGTGAAGACCGCCATATCCGCGATGGGCGCTCGCATGGCGTTGCGCAATGTTGAGACAGCCGTCTTCATGCCTGTGCTCCGCTGAACTGGGCGGCGCCAACCCGAGGGTCAACGACGAGATGGGCGAGATCGGCGATGAGATTGATGACGCAGACGGCGGTCCCGACGAAAAAGACCGTGGCAACCACGGCGTGGGTGTCCTTCTGGGCGACGGCGTTGGTAAGATAGGAACCGATGCCTGGACGGGCAAAGATACCCTCCACCAGAACCGCCGATCCGAGCATGAGGCCGAATTGGGTGCCGACGAGCGTGACCATCGGGCCGAACGTATTGGGCAGGGCGTGTTTCAGCATGATGCGGAAGGGGGATGCACCCTTGGCGCGCACTGCGGAGATGAAATCGGTATCGAGAATACCGAGAAGTGCGGCCCGCAACATGCGGAAAGTCTGTGAAATGAACAGGGCCGAAAGCGCCACCGCAGGCAGAATGATATAGCTCAGCGCGTCGCCAAAGGCACCTTCGAAGCCGGAGAGCAGGCTGTCGATCACCGGCATTCCGGTGATGGGGTCCGTAACGAACTGAAAGCTTTGCTGTCCGGAAATCGGCAGCCAGCGTAACCGGGTAGCAACGACGTATTGCAGCATCAAAGCCAGCCAGAATGTCGGCAAGCCACCGATGGTTACCGCGAAAATGCGCGTCGCAAGATCCGTTGTCTTATGGTGGCGGGCAGCGGCGACCGCCGCGGCAGGAACGGACACGATAAGACAAAGGCTCATGGCCGCGACGACGAGCTCCATGGTGCTCGGGAGCACCTTGAGCAGGTCGCTCAGAACTGGCTGCAATGTGCTTATCGAGGTGCCGAGATCACCGCGGGCATAGTGTCCAGCGAAGGCCAGGAATTGAACCGGGAGCGGCTTGTCGAGGCCGAGCCGCTGCCTCACCACCTCGATCTGCGCTTCGGTTGCCTCTGGGCCTGCGGCGACGCGAGCCTCGTCTCCAGGGATGGCCTTCGTCATCAGGAAGACCAGGGCCATCAGGCCGATCAGGGTGAGGACGGTGACGAAAAGCCGCCGCCCCACATATAACCCATATGTCCGGAAGCCGTTCATCTCAGTCCTTCAGCCGCAGGTCGGCGGGTGCGAGGGGAAACGTGACGTAGCTCACCGAGATCGGCTGAAGATGCTGATGGTGAAACGGCACTGGCCGCCCGACGCTGTACATCGGCATGATCGGCGAGTCGGCGTCGATCACGCGCTGAGCCTCCTTGTAGAGATCGCAGCGCTTGCCTTCGTCGCTCGTCGCGATGGCCTGGTCGAGAAGGCTGTCGACGTCCTTATTGCCATAACCGGACCGGTTCGTACCGACCGCCGTCGAACGGAAGCCCTTGAACAGCATTGCGCCCGGATCGGGGAACTGGGCGAAATCGTCGAGCATCATCATCTGCGGGATGGTGTCGAACTTGGCGAGCTTGCCCATATAGGCAGCGAAGGTAACAGGCTCCAGGTTCAGCTCGACGCCGATCTCCCGCAGGTTCGACTGCAGAAGCGTTGCCTCCTGTCGCTGCACCTCGATGGTCGGTTGATAGTTCATCGTCAGGCTCAACGTGTCGTGGCCCGCTTCCTTGAGGAGCTTGCGCGCCTCGTCCAGATCGCGGTTGGCAACCGGCAACTCCGGCCGGCAGGGCATGCCCGTCGGCAACACCCCATTGGCAATTTCACCGTTGCCCATGCGGATCGCCTTAAGTCCACCGGCATAGTCGTAGGCGAGCCGGATCGCGCGACGAACCTTCGCATCGGCGGTCGGACCGACCCGCGTGTTGAACACGACATTGGTCTGGAGCACCGGACGCAGGCGCGCATCGGTGGCGGCACCGGAATCGTCGAGTGTCTTTGCATCGCGGTAACCCATGCCGAGCACGGCGAGGTCGACATTGCCGGCGATGATCTCGTCGCGCTGCGTGGCACTCTCGTCGATGCGGCGGAAGACGATCGATTGCGGGCGCCCCTCGACCGGATCCCAGTATTTATCGACCAGCGAAACAATGACGTTGTCGCCGCGGCTCATCGTGACGTCGTAAGGGCCGGTGCCTGCCGTGTTGGATTGCAGCCATGCTTGGCCGTGGTCGACGCCTTCATTCGCCTGCACAAGCTTCGAATTCAGGATGTAGATTTTCGACAGCGCGCCGAGGAAAATCGAGGACGGCCGCGACAGGTGGATCGTCAGGGTCGTGTCGTTCTCGATCTCCGTGCGCTCGTATTCCGGCACCTGGGAGGAGACGCCGATACCGAGCGCCTTGAGGCGGTCAAGCGTATAGGCTACGTCGGCGGCTGTCAGTCTGGCGCCGTCGTGAAACGTGACGTCATCGCGCAGGGTGAGCTTGATTGATTTCACATCGTCGGAAACGGCGAAGCCCTTTGCCAGACGGCCGACAACGCGAGCCTTGGCGTCGTAGGTGACGAGCGTGTCATAAATGGTGCTGGCCACGAGGCTCGTCTGCGCATAATCGACGCGAAGGGGATCGAGCGTAGCAACGACGCCGCCATTGGCGAAGATCACGCTCTTTTCCCGGTCGAACTGCTGGGCCAAAACAGCACTTGGGACGGTGGATGCAAGCAGGGCCGATGCGATTGCGACCGCAGCGCACCCCATGCGCAGGCCGTCCAGATGATATTTTTCGGTAGGGATCATTATGGAAATCCTCTAATCGGGCCACGCCTTCCCGGGCATACCCATCGCGCTGATGATGAAATGGGGAGATGGCCGGGCCTACGCCGGGACTCTCGCTTTTTGCTGTTCCCACATAAGGGATAGCAGACGATCACAATTCGAGAATTGCCAATTAAGGCATTCTTCTATCGGTTTTAGTTATATCAGGCGGACGAGGATCGATTGGCTATCCGCCTGGCATCGTTCGCGCCACGTCGTTTAGAGACTTTAGAAAGGCAGCGGCTGTTGGCGACAGGCTCTCCTCGGTGCGGAACGTGGCACCGACAGGACCTGAGCCAAAAGGAAGTCGGATGCTCAGGCGTGATAGCGTGCCGTGAGCGAAGCCTTCCAATGCGATCTGTTCCGACATCACCGCGATTAGGTCGGTGCTTCGCAGGAGGGCGACGTTGGTCAGATAGCAGAGTGACTCGATCTGCGGCGTGGGCGAGAAGGTCTGATCGTTCTTGACGAAATATTGATCGACATAGCGGCGCAAAGTGATGTGCGACGGCGGCAGGATCCAACCGAATTCCTTCAAGTCGTCGAAGTTTAACTCCTCGCGGCCCGCGAGCGGATGTTGGCTGCCGACGACCAGAGCAACCTCCTCCTCGTACAGGCGGACCTGGTGAAGTTCCGAGCGGAGCCGATGCACCGGAAGACGGCCAACCAACATGTCGAGTTCGCCGGACCGCAGCATCGGCATCAGGTCCTCATTCGTGCCTTCGACAACCTCGATCGCGATGTTCGGGCGGGTTCTGAGCATCATTGTTATAGCCATCGGCAAGAGATGCGACGATGCGGCAAGCAGCGTACCGACCACAACGCGGCCGCTGTTGCCTTCGTTGAGATCCACGATTTCCTGTGCAGCGTTGGAAACCTGGGCAAACATCAGCTTGCCGTGACGGATCAACGCCTCGCCGTAGACGGTCGGCACGACGCCGCGATTGCTGCGATCGAAAAGGCGGACCTCGAAATCGATTTCCAGTTCCTGGATCATTTTCGTGGCTGCGGGTTGGGACAGACCCAGTTCCCGTGCCGCATGCAGGATGCTTCGATGCCGGCCGACCGCGACGAGAAGCTGCAACTGCTTAAGCTTAAGGCGCGTCAAGGCGCGGTTGACGATCCGGGTATGGCTCGTGATCACAGTCTATTCCTCTTGCGATGCGACGCCCGCGCTGCGATTCCTGGATCTGTAGCATCGGTCCGATAGGCGGTCATGCCCCCGACCGTTCGCAAAGCTCGGCAAGCCCCACGAACCATCAACAGGATTTCAGGTCATTCGTGGACCGCGTCCGCCCATCACCTGTCTCGCTGGAACGGGCTTGCGCGAGTTTTCGCGTGCAGCCAGGCTCCAACAGTGAGTATTCTTATAAATTCAAAGGTAAAGCTAGGCCTCCTTTCCCCGCATGGAATGGAAAGGCTGAATTTTCCGGCTGATTGATGCCGTGGCAAGGCACGCGTCAGAGAATTTCCGGCACCATGTCGCGCAAGATCTTTCGCAAAAGCGGTCGCACGGCCATGGTTGCCGGCGAAGCCGTGCGCTCGCGCGCGGTGATGATGCTCACCGGCCGGGTGATCGCTGGGTCGGTCAACGGGCGCGCCACAATGCGTCGACCGTTCAGCGCCGCGAAGGCATAGGTCGGCAGCACCGCGACCCCCGCTCCGCTTTCGACCAGCGAAAGCGCGGTGTGGATCTGGTGGACTTCGAGATGGGGGCGAAGCGGCAGGCCAGCGGTTTCGAAGCCGATTTCCGTCAGCAGGCGGATGTTGCTTTCCCGCGTCAGGGTGATGACACGCTGGTCATGAAGTGTATTCCAGCTGACTTCCTCGAGCGATTTGAAAGAATGATCCGGTTCCATGAATAACATGAGGCGGTCACTCAGTACCTGTTGTCGTTCAATGCCTTCCTCGTCTGCGTTAAATGTACCGATGCCGAGCTCGTAAAGTCCGTTGCGCACGCGCGATACGATCAGATCGGTGGCAACGTCCTCGATACGCAGTTTGAGGTCGGGATGGAGTTTGGCAACCTCTTGCACGAGCCGTGGAAGCACAGTCGCTCCCAAGAGCGGCGGGGCAGCGACGCGCACCAATCCCATGCGCAGTTGGCTGAGGTCTCGCACCGATTCGACCCCGCGCTCGATTTCGGCAAGCCCCGGCAAGGCGATGGTAGCGAAAATCTGGCCCGCTTCCGTGAGTTCGACCCGTCGCGTCGTGCGGTCGAAAAGCCGCGTACCCAGCAGCGCCTCGAGGTCATGAATCGCATGGGAAACACCAGCCTGGCTGGTCCGTAGCCGTTCGGCCGCACGCGAAAAATTACCGAGTTCGACGACGGCCTGGAAGCTTTTGATCTGACGGAGATTGGGCATAGGCTTATCCATGCTGAGATTCGCATGAATATATGCTCAATCGACAGGTTCTTGAATAAAAAAATCTGCTGCTTAATACCTCCTACGACAAAATGTTCGCGGGCAGGCTGCAGATGTTTCGGCGACCGCAATGATTGCAACAACAGGAAAAACGCTCCGAAGTCGGGACGCGAGCCGCAGTTTGGCGGCTATTTGCCACGCGATTTCTTCGTTTTACACGCGCATCCGGGCGGCAAACCGGGTTATTGAGGTTTACGCATGAAATACGACCGCAAGAATGCCAAGGCCCATTCCCGCGCCACGATGCGCGGCATCTGGGCTGCCGCCAATACACCGTTTCGCGCCGACGGTGCGATCGACGAAGATGGGTTTCGTAGCAATATGGAGCACTGGATCGGCGATCTCGGGATTGACGGCCTGTTCATTGCCGGAAAGCAAGGCGAGTTTTTCTCCATGTCGGTAGACGAGCGCAAGCGCCTGTTCGACCTCTCGGTCGATGCGGCAGCGGGGCGAGCGCAGACCATCATGTCTTGCTCCGACCAGAATATGGACGTGGTGATCGATCTGGCCAAACATGCCCAAGCCTGCGGCGCCGACTATATCGTCGTCCATGCGCCGATACTGAATTTCTTTAAAGCGCAGGACGAGACCCTGACCCGCTACTATGAAACGATCGCCTCGAAGGTCGATATCGGTATCGCCTTGTGGTCGCATCCCGACAGTGGCTACCTGATGAGCCCGGAACTCTGCAGCCGGCTGGCTGACATCGAGACCGTGGTGGCGATCAAATATTCCGTGCCGCGCGAGATGTACAAGACACTGACCAAGCTGGCCGGCGACCGTATTCTCGTTTCCACGGCCTCGGAAGAGGAATGGCTCGACAATGTGCTGGAGCTCGGCTGGCAGCTTTATCTCTGCTCTTCGCCGCCTTACACGCACCAGACCAAGGCAGACCAGCGCATGCGGGAATATACCGATCTGGCCTTTGCCGGAAAGGCAGCGGAGGCGAAGGCCGTCAGCGCCAGCCTGCAGCCGATACGCGATGCCTTCCGCCGCTCCAAGCCGGCCGAGAAGCCGCATGCACACCAGAAATACTGGCAGGAATTGCTTGGCCAGGTGGGCGGCCCCGTTCGCGCGCCGCTTCTCAACCTGACCAACGAGGAAAAGCGGGAGGTCCGCGAAGCTTTAGAGACCTGTGGTCTGAAGCTGGCCTGAAATCGACAAGAGGAGGAACGGCATTGGCAAAACTCAGCGCATTCAATCTGCAAAAATGGATCGACGAACACCGACATTTACTGCAGCCGCCGGTCGGTAATCAGCAGATATGGAAGGACGCCGACCTGATGGTAACGATCGTCGGCGGCCCCAACCGACGGACCGACTATCACGATGATCCGGTTGAGGAATTCTTCTATCAGCTGAAAGGCGACATGCTGCTGAAGCTGCACGATACGAAAACCGGCGATTTTTACGACGTGCCGATCCGCGAAGGCGAAATCTTTCTGTTGCCGCCGCATATGCGTCATTCGCCGCAGCGTCCGCAGGAAGGCTCGATCGGCCTGGTCATCGAGCCGGCCCGCCCCGAAGGCCTGCTGGACGCTGTCGAATGGTACTGCTTCGAATGCACGACGCTGGTGCATCGCGCCGAGGTCGATCTGGAATCAATCGTCGACGACCTGCCGCCGATCTACGCCAAATTCTACGCCGATGAAAAACTGCGCACCTGCCCGAAATGCGGAACGCTCCATCCCGGAAAGGTGCCGCCGGAGGGCTGGGTACAGCTTTGAGGCTTTACTCCGTTCTCAAAGAGAGAGCGGAGCGTTCAACACAAAAATAGGGGAACTCCATGAAGTTCGGAAAATCGATTTTCGCAGTTACGCTTGCCGTGATGGGCGCAACCGCAACCTATGCCCAGGAGCCGGTAAAGATCGGGGTCATCACCACGCTGTCCGGGCCGGGCGGCTATCTCGGCCAGGATGTCCGCGACGGCATGAAGTTGGCCATCGACATGGAAGGCGGCAAGCTCGGCGGCGTGCCGGTGGAACTCGTCGTTGAAGACGACGCCAACAAGCCCGGAAACGGCCGCCAGATCGCCGAAAAATTCATGGGCGACGAGAATATCAAGATCCTGACCGGTATCATCTTCTCGAACATCGCCGGCGCGGTCGTGCCCGATGTCGTCGACAATGACGGGATCTATATCAGCGCCAACGCAGCGCCTTCGAACCTCGCCGGCGCCGAATGCAATGCCAACTATTTCGTCATTCCATGGCAGAACGATTCGCTGCACGAAGCTTCCGGCATTGCCGCCAAGGAACTGGGTTACAAGCGCGCCTTCATCCTTGCTCCCAACTACCAGGCAGGCAAGGACGCGCTGAACGGCTTCAAGCGCAAGTTCGGCGGCGAGATCGTCGGCGAAACCTATACCCAGCTCGACCAGACCGACTACTCGGCCGAAATGGCGCAAATCCGCGCTGCAAAGCCGGATGTCGTGTTCCAGTTTCATCCGGGCGGCCTCGGCATCGCCTTCCTGCGCCAGTACCAACAGTCCGGCCTGCTCGGCCAGATTCCGATGGTTCTTTCCGAGCCGTCGAGCGATGCTGTCGCGCTGAAGAGCCTCGGCGACGCAGCTGTCGGCTTGCAGGTCACCTCGCATTGGAGCCCCGACTTCGACAATGCTGCCAGCAAGGAGCTGGTTGCAAAGTGGAAGGAAACCTATCCGGATCGGCCGCTGACCTACTATGGCACGCAAGGTTATGACGTCGCTCGGCTGATCGCTTCGGCGCTCAAGAAGACCGGCGGCATCGACGATCTCACCGCCTTCCGCGCCGAGATAGCCAAGGCCGACTTCCAGTCCGTTCGTGGTAATTTCAGCTTCGGTCCGAACCAGCATCCGGTTCAGGACTGGTTCCTGCTCGAAGTCGTAAAGGGCGCTGACGGCGTGCCGACAACCAAGACCGTGCGCAAGCTGGTCGAGAACTACGGCGACATCTACTCCAAGGATTGCAAGCTCTGATCAACGCGATCCTGCCCGGGTGCGACTTCCGTCAGCCCGGGCCTTTCCTTTTCGATCTCCGCCAACCGGTGGAAAAGCGACGGGACCGGGGTGAATGACACTTATATTCGAACAACTGCTGAACGGCCTGCTCTACGGCGTGATGTTGTTCCTGATGGCGGCGGGGCTGACGCTCATCTTCGGCATCATGGGCGTCATCAATCTGGCGCATGGCTCGCTCTACATGGTGGGTGCCTTCATTGGCACCTGGGTGGCAAGCGCCACCGGAAACTTCTGGCTTGGATTGCCGGCTGCCCTATTGGCGGCGACAGCGACGGGTGTCGCGGTGGAACTGGGCGTGATGCGGCGGCTCTATAACCGCAGCCATCTCGATCAGGTTCTGGCGACTTTCGCGCTGATCCTGATTTTCAACGAAACGACTGTGTTGCTGTTCGGCCGCCAGCCGATCTTCATCCAGCTTCCCGAAGCGCTCGCCCAGCCGATCGAGTTGCTGCCCGGTTTGCTCTATCCGCCGTTTCGCCTGCTGATCATTCTTGCGGGATTGCTGGTGGCGCTCGGCCTCTACCTGCTGATCAACCGCACGCGGATCGGCATGCTGGTGCGGGCCGGATCGACCAATCGCGATATGGTTCGCGCACTGGGCGTCAACATCAATCTGCTCTACACGGCGATCTTCGGTCTCGGTTCGCTATTGGCGGGGCTTGCCGGTTTCATGATGACCCCGGTGGTGGCGGTGCAAGTCGGCATGGGCGAGCAGATTCTGCTGGCAACCTTCGTGGTCGTCGTCATCGGTGGCGTCGGTTCGGTCAAGGGCGCTTTCGTCGCGGGTATCGCGCTCGGCGTGCTCGATACAAGCCTTCGCGCATTTGTCCCGGGAATGCTGTGGCAGGTCATGGCCGCCGCGGACGCTGATGCACTTGGCGGTGGTATCGCCGCCATGGGAATCTATCTGCTGATGGCCTTGGTTCTGCTTGCCCGCCCCAGGGGCCTGTTTCCGATGAAGGGTTGAGAGATGCGCCGACCGATCCTCTATCTCATTCTGATCGCCTGTCTGGCATCTGTGCCATATCTGGCTCCGGCGCTGCAGCAGCCTGCGCTGCCAAGCCTCATCGCCCGTGTCATGATCTATGCCATCGCCGCTGCGAGCCTCAATCTCGCCCTGGGTTTCGGCGGCATGGTGTCCTTCGGCCACGCGGCCTTCTTCGGCATTGGCAATTACGTCGTCGGCATCCTGTATTTCCACAAGGCGGAAGGTGTGCCCTTGCTGGGCTTCATCCCGGGAACCGACCAGTTGTTGCTGACGCTTCCTGCCGCTTTGCTCGTGTCAGGCCTGCTGGCGCTGGTGATCGGCGCGCTGGCGCTGAGAACCGGCGGGGTGCAGTTCATCATGATCACCTTGGCATTCGCGCAGATGCTGTTCTCCTTCTTCGTCTCGCTGAACGGCTATGGCGGAGAAGACGGTATCATCGTGCGCAATGCCAATATGCTGTTCGGATTGAGCCTGCGCGACAAGACGGCGATGTATTACGTGATCCTCGTCGTGGCCGTGCTCTACTTCGCCTGGCTCAGCCGCGTCATCGGCTCTTCGTTCGGATCGATGCTGGCCGGTATCCGCCAGAACGAGAAGCGCATGAGCTCGCTTGGGGTCGAGCCGTTCCGCTACAAGCTTTTCGCCTTCGTGCTGTCCGGCATGGGGGCCGGATTGGCAGGCGCGCTGATGGCGGTGTTCATGCGGTTTGTCAGCCCCGATACACTGGCCTGGACGAAGTCCGGCGAACTGATGATCATGGTCATCCTCGGTGGCGTTGCCACGTTCATCGGCCCGATCTGGGGCGCGGCAGCGCTCATTATCCTGCAGACCTATCTGGCCAGTTGGACGGAGCATTGGCAGCTGCTGCTCGGCATCCTTTTGCTGCTCGTCGTGCTTGGCAGCAAGGGCGGCATCGCAGGGGTTCTGTCCCGTTTCAACAAGGGGGCAGCATGACAACGATCCTCGAAACAGTACGGCTGGTAAAGCGTTTCGCCGGTCTGACAGCGACCGACGACGTGACGTTCCAACTGGAGGAAGGACATATCCATGCCCTGATCGGCCCAAACGGCGCGGGAAAATCGACGCTGATCAATCAGCTATGCGGCAACCTGCTGCCGGACGGCGGAAAGATCATGCTCGGCGGTCATGATATCACCCGTCTCGGCCCTGCCGCCCGCGTGGCGCTCGGCCTCGGGCGCACTTTCCAGGTCACAAGCCTGCTCGGTGAATTCACCGTGCGCCAGAACCTGGGCGTCGCCGTTCAGGCACGCCGCGGCCACAACATGCGCATTCTTGACCGGCTATCGGCCAGGAGCGATGTATGGCAGGAGACGGACGAACTGCTTGCGGCAAGCCCGCTCGGCAGGCGCAGCGAGATCGTCGTCGACGACCTTTCCCATGGCGAGCGCAAGCAGTTGGAACTGCTGGTATCGCTGGCCGGGCGGCCCAAGGTCATGCTGCTCGACGAGCCGATGGCCGGGCTGGGCCATGCCGAAAGCCAGGAAATGGTGGAGGTTCTCAAGACGCTGCGCGGCAAGGTGACGATCCTGCTCGTGGAGCACGACATGGATGCCGTCTTCGCATTGGCCGACCGCATTTCCGTCCTCGTCTATGGTCGCATCATCATGACCGGAAATGCCCAGGAGGTATCGTCCAGCGCCGAGGTGCGCGAGGCCTATCTCGGAACCGAGGGTGAACCATGCTGAGTGTGCAGGGACTTCAAGCCGGCTATGGGCACAGCCAGGTGCTGTTCGATATCTCGTTTGAGGTTGGACAAGGCGAATGCGTGACCCTGATGGGACGGAACGGCATGGGCAAGACCACGTCGATCAAGACGATCATGGGCCTTGTCGGCGCCCGCGGCGGACGCGTGACCATCGGTGGCCGGGAGATGACCGGCCAGGCGCCCGAAAGGGTCGCACGGCTTGGCGTCGGCCTTGTGCCTGAGGGACGACAGGTATTCCCCACACTCACTGTGCGGGAAAATCTCGTTGCCACCGCGGCCAATCGCCAGATGCGAGATGACAATTGGACATTGGAGCGGATCTATGAGCTGTTTCCACGCATGCGCGAACGGGCGGGGCAGGCGGCGGGAACGCTTTCCGGCGGCGAACAGCAGATGTTGGCCATCGGCCGCGCGCTGATGACCAATCCATGGCTGCTGATCCTCGATGAAGCGACCGAGGGGCTCGCGCCGGTGATCCGGACGGAGATCTGGGACGTCATCGGCAAGCTGCGCGCCGCCGGCCAGTCGATCCTGCTGATCGACAAGAACCTCGCCGTGTTGAAGCGGCTGGCCGACCGGCACTATATCATCGAAAAGGGACGCACCGTCTGGTCTGGCGGTGGTGACGATCTCGACCGCGACTACGAACAGGTGCAGGGCTATGTCGGAGTCTGAAGCGATCTGTCTCGTCGGCTGGGGCGCGATCGGCCAACGCGTGACCGCTCTTCTTGCCGAACGCAAAGCCCGCGCGCGCATCGTTGCCGTCGCCGTACGCGATGCCGGACAGCACCGTGAGGGCTTGCCGGGCGGGGCACAGCTGATCTGTCGCCCGGCCGACCTTGCCGGCACCGGCGCCGGCATCGCCGTCGAAGTTGCCGGACGGGAAAGCGTTCTTCCTTTCGGCCGAGCCGCCTTGGCCGCGGGGATGGATTTTGCCGTGTCCTCGACATCCGCATTCGTCGATGAAGCGGGTCTTGGCGAGCTCATCAGCCTCGCAAGGCAGCGCGGTTGCCGACTGCTCGTTCCACCGGGTGCGCTCGGCGGTATCGATGCGCTTTCAGCCGCTTCCCGGCTGGGGCTTGCGCATGTGGAGCACCGTATCGTAAAGCCCGCCAAAGCCTGGCGTGGCACGCCGGCAGAAAAGCTGTGCAATCTGGATGACCTTGCGGCGCCATTCCTCTTCTTCGAAGGGACTGCGCGGGAGGCGGCGGACCATTTTCCGCAGAATGCCAATGTTGCCGTGATAACCTCTCTCGCCGGATTGGGGCTCGACCGGACCCGGATCACGCTGGTCGCCGATCCTCTGGCGACACTCAATGCCCATGAGATCCGCGCGGAGGGCGATTTCGGCACCCTTGAAATCCGCTTGCAAAATCGTCCGCTGGCAAGCAATCCGAAATCCTCGGAAATGACGGCGCTCAACATCGTCAGGTTGATCGAAAATCGGTCAGCAGGCTTGGTGCTCTGAGTTCGAGTATGAGACCGAAATGAAACCACTACGAAACGCTGCTACGGGTTGGAGCCTGATATGAGTGTGTTGGCTCGAATGCTCGCCGAAGAAGGCTCGTGGCCGCGCGAGAGGCTGGACGCAGACTACAATGCTCGTGCCACGGTAGGCGACCGGTTTCCCGACGAAATGCGCGCCTATCGCCAGACCTCGGACGAGGTGCGCGATCCGTGGCTGACCCATGCCGATATCGTCTACGATAGCGACAGCGGCCAGTCGCTGGATATTTTCGGTACCGATGTTTCCGGTACGCCGCGTCCGGTATTCGTATTCGTCCATGGAGGGTACTGGCGCGCGCTTTCCAAATATGATTCCGCCATGATGGCCGGCATGCTGGCGAAGGAAGGCATTGCCACCGCCGTGATCGACTACCGTCTGACACCGGACGTGTCGCTTGGCGAAATCGTGCGCGAGGTGCGCGCTTCACTGGCGTTTCTTTGGAACAATGGCCGCACATACGGCATCGATCCTGATCGTATGCATATCGGCGGCAGTTCGGCCGGCGCCCACCTCGTTGGCACCGTGCTTGCCAACGGTTGGCACGAAGCCTTCGGAGTGCCGGAAACGCTGGTGAAATCGGCGCTGCCGATGAGCGGGCTGTTCGATCTCGCCCCGATCGCCGCGAGCTTTGCACAGGAATGGCTGTCGCTCGACGAAGAGGCCGTTTCGGTTTTGAGCCCGATCCGGCATCTGCCGCGTGCCGGTTGCCCGGTCGTCGTCGCCTGGGCCGAAGGGGAAGCACCAGGCTTCAAGCGCCAGTCGGTCGCATTCGCCGAGGCGTGGTCCGGCGCCGGATATAGGACCCAGATGCTGGAAGTGCCGGGTCGAAATCACTTCGATCTCTTGATGGAGCTTCGCGACAGGGACACCGCCCTGTCACAGGCTCTTCTGGCGCTGGTAAATCAAACCGCCGGCTGACGTCGCATACGATCGTCCGGCAGGGTGAAGCGGCGGCTCCGAATTCGAGCCGCCGAGACCGTCTCACTCCACGACATGCGAAATATTCTTGACGACCATGTAGTGATAGAGCCCCTCGGCGCCACCTTCGCGCCCGAGGCCACTTTCCTTGACGCCTCCGAAGGGCGTCTCCGCACGGGACGCTTCCAAAGTGTTGATCGAGACATTGCCGGCTTCGATGCCGCGTGCCAGCCGATCGACATTGGCGGCGGAACGCGCAAAACCATAGGCGGCGAGACCGAACGGAAGCGAGTTTGCCTTCTCGATCGCCTCGTCGATGGAGCGGACCGGATTGATCAGGGCCAGCGGACCGAATGGTTCCTCGCGCATGGCGCGGGCGTCGTCCGGCAGTTCGGCAAGCGCGGTGGGAGCGAAGAAATAGCCCCGCCTCTGCAGGCGACCGCCGCCGCAGAGCAGCTTTGCGCCCCTTGCCTTGCCATCATCCACCAATGCCTGCAGGGCTTCGATGCGGCGATCATTGGCGACAGGGCCCATCTCGGTCGCGCCGTCCAGACCGTCGCCGACCGTGATGGATTGAACCTTTTCGACAAAGGCCTTGGTGAAGCGCTCATAGATGCTTTCATGGACGAAGAAGCGTGTCGGCGACGTGCAGACCTGACCGGAATTGCGATACTTGCGGCTTGCCGAAGCAATGCCGGCCGCAATGGGGTCGGCGTCGTCGCAAACGATGACCGGAGCATGGCCGCCGAGTTCCATCAATGCCGGCTTCATGTGACGGGCGGCGATCTCTGTCAGATGCTTGCCGACGATGGTCGAGCCGGTGAAGGCGATCATGCGGATCTGTTCGCGCGGGATCAGGAATTCGGAGATATGCGCGGGGATGCCGAAAACCAGGTTCAGCACGCCTGGCGGTAGGCCGGCATCCTCGAACGCCCGAGCAATGTGCACGACGCCGGTCGGGGTTTCCTCGGAGGCTTTCATGATGATCGAACAGCCCGAGGCAATGGCTCCGGCGATCTTGCGAGCCGGCTGGCTCATCGGGAAGTTCCAGGGCGAAAACGCCGCCACGGTGCCGATCGGCTCGTGCACGACGACGTAGCGGACACCGGGCTCGCTGGGAATTACCCGGCCATAGAGCCGAACGCATTCGCCGGCATCCCATTCGAAAAACTCGCAACCGCGGATCACCTCTGCCCGCGATTCGCTTATGGGTTTGCCGTTTTCCAACGTGATGGATCGGGCGATCTCTTCGCTTCGTTCGCGAAGCAGGGCGGCAGCCTTCAAAATGACTTCAGCCCGCCGCCACGGCGATGTCCGGCTCCAGACGCGAAATCCGTCCGCAGAGGCGGTCAACGCGTCCTCAAGGTCGGCGGAGCCCGCAACCGCAACCGTTCCGATGACGTCCTCATTGGCCGGGTTTACGACGGGAAGGGTATCTTTGGTCTTCCTCCAGGCGCCACCAATATAAAGCTGGACATCGGTATTTGTTGTCATCGGGAAACCTCTCCGCGCATGAAAGGAAATTGAAGTTCTGGAAGCCAAGCAACCTCTTGCCCAATGGATGCAACTCATTCGCTCATATGACAACGCACATAAATTAAATGAATTCATATCGAATTTATATATATCCGCTTCGCCGGCGATTGCTGGCTAACCGAGCACGTTGAGGCAATGGTTTCACGCATCTGTCCGGTCGATCACACGACCCGCTTGAGCACCCGAAAGGAGTCGGTCTGCTGTCGATAAGGCAATGGTTTCTCGTCGAAGAAATCCGCAAATCCGTAAACACCCCATCCTTTCGACGGCTTCGGCCCGCGCGACGTCGAACTTGCCTCTGGCCGAGGACGTCGCAGCCATCATGGTCGGCTAATCACCACAGGTCATTGTGGTCATCTGGAAAGTCCGGTCAGCATGAAGGCGGTCGCAAGCTCACTACGTTCGCGTCCTGTGACAGCTTGCTTTACATGTGGAAAAGCCTATCTCCAGCCGACTTGAGGCAATTGGGAGTCCTGAGGAATTTGCATGAAAGCCAGCGCCATTACACTCCAGACCGCAACCGCGGAGGGGCGCTACCGCCTTCTCGTGGACGCCATCACTGACTACGCCATCTATCTTCTCGACGCCGATGGGCACGTCAGTAGCTGGAATTCCGGCGCGCAGAGGTTCAAAGGCTATACCGAGCAGGAAATCCTTGGTGAGCATTTCTCCCGCTTCTATACGGCTGAGGACAAGGCCGCCGGTATTCCAGCAAAGGCCCTTGCCACCGCCGAGAGCGAGGGCCGGTTCGAAGCCGAGGGCTGGCGTGTGCGCAAAGATGGAGAGCGCTTCTGGGCGCATGTCGTCATCGACGCGATCCGCAACCATGAGGGCCAGTTCGTTGGCTTCGCCAAGATCACCCGGGACCTGTCCGAAAGAAAGATCGCGGAAGAGGTGCTCAAGCGGAGCGAGGAGCAGTTCCGGCTCCTGGTTCAGGGCGTCACGGATTATGCCATCTACATGCTCGATCCGGACGGTAACATCGCCAGTTGGAATCCGGGTGCCCAGCGCATCAAGGGATATGATCCCGAGGAGATCATTGGCCAGCACTTTTCGCGGTTCTACACCGAAGAGGACCGTGCGGCCGAACGGCCGAAGAAGGCTCTCATGATCGCCGCAGAGGAGGGACGCTTCGAGAAAGAGGGTTGGCGCGTTCGCAAGGACGGCACCCGCTTCTGGGCAACCGTCATTATCGACGCGATCCGCGACGACGAGGGCAAGTTGATCGGTTTCGCCAAGGTGACGCGCGACATCACGGAGAAGCGAGAAGTCCAGGAGGCCCTCCAGCGTGCGCAAGAGGAACTCTTCCAGGCTCAGAAGATGGAAGCCGTCGGCCAACTCACTGGAGGTGTGGCGCACGACTTCAACAATCTTTTGATGGCAATCCTTGGCAGCCTGGAAATCGCGAGGAAGAAGGCCGCCGCACTTCCGGAAATCCTCGGTCTGATCGACAACGCAATCAACGGCGCGAAACGAGGCGCCTCATTGACCCAGAGGCTGCTTGCTTTCTCTCGTAGACAGGACCTTAAGCTGGAACCGGTCGAAGTTCCGGCGTTGGTTTCGGAGATGGCGGAGTTGCTGCAACGCTCCATCGGGCCAAGGATAGAGATCAGCACGACGTTCCCACTGAAGCTTCCAAAGGTGCAATCCGACCCGAACCAGCTCGCGAACGCTCTACTGAATCTGGTGGTCAACGCCCGCGATGCGATGCCGGACGGCGGCTTGATAACGATCTCCGCCCGGAAGCAGACGCTTATCGCGAGACAGATGAAGGACTTGAGTGCCGGCGATTATGTCTGTCTATCGGTCAAGGACGAGGGGGAGGGCATGGATTCCGAAACCCTTGGAAAGGCGACCACTCCATTCTTTACAACCAAGGGTGTCGGCAAGGGGACGGGCCTCGGCCTGCCAATGGTCCAAGGCCTGATGGCGCAATCTGGAGGACGCCTTGTCGTCAAGTCGCGGCAGGGGATGGGTACAACCGCAGAACTGTGGCTTCCGGTCGCGGATGTCGTCGATGAATCCTCGCTGATCCCTGTCGAGCAACCCGAAATCGCGCCAGCCAGGCCATTGACTGTGCTTGCTGTCGATGACGACGGTCTCGTGCTGATGAACACAGTGCTAATGCTGGAGGACCTTGGACACCGACCGATCGAAGCACATTCGGGCGAGAAAGCTCTTGAGATATTGAAAGCCGGGCCGCTTCCGGATGTCGTGATCACCGATCACGCGATGCCGCATATGACCGGGGCCGAACTTGCAACAAGGATCGGTGACCTTTATCCCGACCTGAAAGTCATCCTCGCCACCGGATACGCCGAGCTGCCAGACGGCATCAACATCGACCTGCCGAGACTTGCGAAACCGTTTACGCAGAGGCAGTTGAACGAAATTCTAGCGAGCGCAGGGGGCTCGGCGGCATCAAGGATTCCGGTCACGGCACGGAAGGTGGAGTAGAGGCGCTCCAAGCCAATCTCGATACGAGGCTCGTGACCCGCAAGGGCTAAGAGCGAGTTGCTCGCCGCACATCCAGCGGGCAACTCGCCGCTGCCGTGGCCTATCAAGTGCACGGCAGCCGTCGTCTTAGGAACAGAATTATCTGCCAAGCACCGCTTTGATGGCATCTGCCGCCGCATTGACGACCGTGTCGGCCTCTTCGCGGGTCAGGCAGAGCGGCGGGGCGAAACCGAGAATATCGCCCTGCGGCATGGCCCGGCCGATGACGCCGCGTTCTAAGAGGGCGGCCGAAACCTGCGGGCCGATCTTGCGGGACGGATCGAAGAAGACGCGGTCATCCTTGTCCTCGACGAATTCCACCGCCGCCATCAGCCCGTCGCCGCGCACGTCGCCAACGTTTTTGTGGTCCGCCACGGCCTTTGCCAGTTCGGAACGGAAATAGGCGCCGGTGGAGCCGGCATTCTCGACAAGCCCGAGCTCATCCACCAGTTCAAGGTTCGCCACGCCGGCGGCGGCGCAGATCGGATGGGCGGAATAGGTCCAGCCGTGGCCAATGGCGCCCATCTTGTCGGACCCTTCCACCAGCACCCGCCACATTTTGTCGGAGACGATCGAGCCGGAGAGCGGCGCATAGGCCGAGGTCAGGCCCTTGGCGATGGTGATGAGGTCCGGCTTCATGCCGTAATGATCGGAGCCGAACATAGAGCCCAGGCGGCCGAAGCCGGTGACCACTTCGTCGGCGACGAGCAGGATGTCGTATTTGTCGAGCACGGCCTGGATCTTCTGCCAATAGCCCTGCGGCGGCGGCACGATGCCACCTGTGCCGAGGATCGGCTCGCCGATGAAGGCGGCGATCGTATCGGGACCCTCGGCGAGGATCATCTCTTCCAGCTTGTCAG
The DNA here is from genome assembly GCF_051669845.1 of Pararhizobium sp. O133. Taxonomy (NCBI): domain Bacteria; kingdom Pseudomonadati; phylum Pseudomonadota; class Alphaproteobacteria; order Hyphomicrobiales; family Rhizobiaceae; genus Pararhizobium; species Pararhizobium sp. O133. Next base: position 1,574,639 of record NZ_CP196426.1, read on the forward strand.
CGCAATGCTGCGAGAACTGCTCCTCGCTTTGTCCGCGATCGGCGCGGCGGTAATAATAGGGCGCCTCGGTATGGAGGATCGGCGCGCGTGGCAGGTCGAACAGATTGTGGAAGAGCTCGAGCCCGGTGAGCGATCCGGTCATGACGCCGGAGCCGTGATAGCCGCGCCAGCGGGAGATGATCTTCTTCTTCTCCGGGCGGCCGAGGATATTGTTGTAGTACCAGATCAGCTTGATATTGGTCTCGTTGGCATCCGAGCCGGAGAGGCCGAAATAGACCCTGGACATGCCTTCCGGCGCCCGGTCGATGATCATCTTCGAGAGCGTGATCGAGGCTTCCGTGCCATGGCCGACATAGGCGTGGTAATAGGCGAGGTTCTTTGCCTGGTTGGCGATCGCATCGGAAATCTTCTGGCGGCCATAGCCGACATTGACGCAATAGAGTCCGGCAAAGGCATCGAGGCTGGTGCGGCCGTTGGTATCGGTGATGTAGACGCCTTCGCCGCCGCCGATGATCCGCGTCGGTGTCTCGCCGCGCGCATGCGTGCCCATATGGGTGGAGGGATGGAAGAAGTGGTCGCGGTCCCAGGCGTTCATTTCGTTGCTGTGTTCGGACATGATCTATTTCCTTGTCTGAGTGTTTTCCAAAATGCAGTTGGACGGCGTCAGGCGGCCGTGTCGATGCAGAGATATTTGAGTTCGGTGAAGGCTTCGAGGCCGTGGCGGGAACCCTCGCGGCCAATGCCGGATTGTTTCCAGCCGCCGAAGGGAATGGGGCCGCCGGTGATCTTCACCCGGTTGATCGCCACCATGCCGTATTCGAGCGCGCGGCCAAGCCGCATCTGTCGGGCGCCGTTCTCGGTGACGACATAGGCGACCAGGCCATATTCGGTGTCGTTGGCGCGGGCGATGATCTCCTCTTCCGTATCGAAGGCGGTGACGGCGGCAACCGGCGCGAAGGTTTCCTCGTGCATGATCAGGGCTTCGGCCGGCACGTCGGTCAAAAGCGTCGGGGCGTAGAACAGCGGTCCGGCCGCGTGGCGCTTGCCGCCCGTCAGGCATTTTGCGCCGCGCCTGACGGCATCCGTCACATGCTCCTCGGCCTTTTCCACCGCGCGTTCGTGCATCAGCGGGCCGATCTCGACATCGGGCTCAAGGCCGGTGCCGACTTTCAGCGCCTCGATGCGGGCCTTGAAGGCCGTGTTGAAGGCATCGAGGATCGGCCGCTGGACGAAGATGCGATTGGCGGCGAGGCAATCCTGGCCGGAGGTCGCGAATTTGGCGTTGATGGCGACATCGACGGCCTTGCCGATATCGGCATCATCGAAGACGATCAGCGGCGCATGGCCGCCAAGCTCCATCACCAGCCGTTTCATGGTGGGCGCGCATTGCCCGGCAATCAGCCTGCCGATTTCAGTTGAGCCGGTGAAGCTCATGGCGCGGATGCGCGTGTCCTCGCACATGCGGCCAACGATGGTCGCGGCATTGCCGGTGAGCACATTGAAGACGCCGGCCGGAATGCCGGCCCGTTCGCCGAGTTCCGCCAGCGCCAGCGCCGAAAGCGGCGTTTCGGACGAGGGATGGGCAACGACGGTACAGCCTGCGGCAAGGGCGGCGGCGGCCTTTCGGGTGACCATGGCGGAGGGGAAATTCCATGGCGTGACGATGCCGACGACGCCGAGCGCTTCGCGGCGCACGATCATCTCTGCGCCGGGAAGGTGGCTGGTCACGCTCTCGGCGTTCAGCCGCTTTCCTTCCTCGGCGTACCATTCGATGAAAGAGGCGGCATAGGCGATCTCGCCCAGCGATTCGGCCAGCGGCTTTCCCTGCTCCAATGTCATGATCAGCGCCAGATCGTCTTTGGCGGCAAGCATCAGCTCGTACCATTTGCGCAGGATGGCGGCACGCTCCTGCGGCAGCAGGGCGCGCCATTTGGGGAAGGCGTCCGCGGCGGCCTCGATCGCCTTGCCGGTCTCGTCCGCATCGAGTGCCGCCACCCAGGCGACCGGTACGGAAGACGCGGGATCCTTGACCTCGAAGGTGCGGTTGGCGCTGTTTGCCACCCAGCGGCCGCCGACATAGGCGAGCGATTTCAACAGATGCTTGTCCTTCAGCCGTTCAAGGGCGTCGTGACAGGCGGGGCGTGCGAATACGGCGTTCATCCGGTCTCCTCTCGTCCATTTGCAAGGTCTCGCTGATGCGCCCGGTCTCAATTCTCTCCGTCATCCTCGCCCTTGTGGCGGGAATCCAGCAGCGGCGCGTCCGCGCAAGGCTCTTTCACGCGATGGACATCGCGTGGCTGGATTCCTGTGACAAGCACAGGAATGACGGGAGGTAAGTGATGCGACACCCACAGGAGCATCCCGGCACATCAATCGAAACAATTCGATCTGTGCGAAGTCTGACAGCTTCGATGCGAGAGATTGTCTGTTGAGCGGGAGGATGAAAGAGGATTGGTCCAAAAGGACGGACCGCCGCAGAGGAATCCACTAGCCGGCGTCCGGCGCATCTCCGTCGGAAAGCAGCACCGAGAGCGGCAGGGCGGTCTCCTCCTTCACCGTCTTGGTGACGATGTAGGTGAAGTAGCGGGCGATGCCGAGTTCGCGATCGAGCAATCCATCGACCAGCCGCTGATAGGCGTCGATATCGGCGGCCATGATCTTCAGGATGTAATCGACGCCGCCGCCGACTGACCAGCAGGCGGTGATTTCGGGGATGCCGGCAATGGCGCGCTCGAAACGGTCGAAATCCGCCTGGCGATGATTGCCGAGCGTCACCTCCATCATGACGCTGGCGACGGGTGCGACGCGCCGTACCGCGATACGGGCGTGATAGCCGGAGACGATGCCGGCCTTTTCCAGCTTCCTCAGCCGCATCCAGCACGGCGTCGGCGACAGGCCGACCTCCTCGGCCAGGGCCACCTTGGTGATCCGGCCATCGCGCTGGACAGCCTCAAGGATACGCAGGTCGATAGCGTCGAGCTTCATGCGGGCAGGTGTCCCAAGGTGGAAATCAAGGCAAGACTATGAAAAAGACCAGTGGAATGCAATTTCCGGATTGTCAATTGACATGAATTTTATCACTGTCAAATCATGACAAACTGGCGCCCCGATCCATTACAACTTCGCCGACCGGCCTATCTGTCGCTTGCCGAGCAGATTGCCCGGGCGATTCAGGAGGGCAAGCTTCTGGCCGGCGCCCAGCTTCCGACGCACCGCAAGCTGGCCGACGATCTCAAATTGTCGATCCAGACGGTCAGCCGCGCCTATGACGAATTGATCCGTCGTGGCCTGGTGACGGGCGAGATCGGGCGCGGCAGCTTCGTCCAGACCCGCGCCAAGGAGCCGGAGCCGCCTTATCTCCCGGAACGGCTGGGCGAACTGATCGACCTGTCGATCCTCAAGCCCGTCTGCGAGCAGCTTCATCTGGAGCGGATGCGGGAAGCCTTCGGCTGGCTTTCGGAAAACCTGCCGTCAAGCTCTGCCCTTTCCTTCCGGCCGAATATGGTCTTTCCCCGGCACCGGGCCGTGGCAACCGAATGGCTGGCTCAGTGCGGCCTCGATGTCTCGCCGCTTAATGTCAATCTGACAAACGGCGCGACTTCCGGCATGACGGTGGCATTGATGAGCGTCGCACCGCCCGGATCGACGGTGGCGGCCGAAGCGATCAGCCACCACACGCTGGTGCCGCTCTCCACCTATCTCGGCATTCACCTCGAAGGCTTGCCGATCGATGAGAACGGCATGATCCCGGAGGCGCTCGACGACGCCTGTCGCAAGGGGCCGATCCGCGCCGTCTTCCTGCAGCCATCGGTGGTCAATCCGCGAGCGGCGCTGATGAGCGCGGAACGCAGGCAGGCGCTGGCGGCGGTCGCTGCAAAGCACGATATCGCCATCATCGAAAACGATATCCTCGGCCCCCTGGTCGAAGACCGGCCGCCGCCTGTGGCGGCCTTTGCGCCCGAGCGCACGCTCTATGTCACGAGTTTCACCAAGATCACCGTGCCCGGCCTGCGCATCGGTTATCTGGTCGCCCCCGACCGCTATGTCGCCGCCGTTGCCAACCGTCACCTCGTCTCCAACTGGATGGCAACGCCGGCAATCGCCGAAATCGCTACGCGCTGGGTGAGCAACGGCACGGCGATGGAACTGGTCGATTGGCAGCGCCGGGCGCTTTCGCTGCGCCATGAGATCGCAGCCGAAATGCTGGGCGGGCTTACCTACCACGCCCATCCGCAGAGCCTGCATGTCTGGCTGCCGCTGACCTGCCATCATACGGAGGAAGGTTTCGTGGCGCAGGCGCGCCTGCGGGGGGTGGCGATTGCGCCGGGCACCTCGTTTCGCACTGCCGACCAGGGGTGGGCGCCGGCCGTGCGCATTTCGCTCGGCTCCACATCGGAAGCCGAACTGCGCGCCGGACTCGGCATCGTCGCCTCGCTGGCGCAGGGAAATCCTGAAGCTCTGCTGCTGGCGATCTGATGGAATGATCAATTTTTCGGCACAGCCAGAATAATTGTCATGATATTATTTAGGCAATTGACATGATTTACATGAGTGGTCATCGTTAGGCATCACCGGTCTCAACACGGAGAGACGTGCATGCCTTCGCCTATCATCCGGATCGATACCATTACCAAGGCCTACGGACCGCTGACGGTGCTCGACGGATTGTCGATGGAGGTCATGCCGGGCGAGAAGCTGGCGCTGATCGGCCCTTCCGGCTCAGGCAAGACGACGATCCTGCGCATTCTGATGACGCTGGAAAAGATCAATGGCGGCCATATCGAGGTCGAGGGCCAGCAACTCTACCATATGGAGAAGGCCGGCGGCCTGGTTGACGCCGACGAGCGGCATCTGCAGAAGATGCGCGAGAAGATCGGCATGGTCTTCCAGCATTTCAATCTCTTCCCGCACAAATGCGTGCTCGACAATATCACGCTCGCGCCGATGCTGACCAAGGGTGTCGCCCGGGCCATCGCCGAGAAGCGGGCCATGGAGCTTCTCGACATGGTCGGCATGGCCGACAAGGCCAAGAGCATGCCCGCGCAATTGTCCGGCGGGCAGAAGCAGCGCGTCGCGATTGCCCGTGCGCTGGCGCTTTCACCGAAGATCATGCTGTTCGACGAGGTCACCTCGGCGCTCGATCCGGAGCTGGTCGAGGAAGTGCTGAACGTCATGCGCAAGCTGGCGGCGGAAACCGACATGACCATGCTGCTCGTCACTCATGAAATGGGCTTCGCGCATGATTTCGCCGACCGGGTGCTGTTCTTCGATCGGGGCAAGATCGTCGAGCAGGGCAAGCCGGACGATATTTTCCGCAATCCCAAGCAGGAGCGCACGCAGGCCTTCCTGCGCAAGATCATTGCGGCAGGGCACCGCGTCTGATCGCCCCGGCGAGCGGACAATGCCTCCCATAAAAACGGAAAAATCCAGAGGAGATGGAACGATGAAACTGAAGCATTTGATGATGATGACCGCAGCCGCCTCGGCATTGATGGCGCTTTCGACGGCAGCGCCGGCTTTCGCCGACGATGCGAAGCTGGAAGAATTGAAGGCGCAGGGCTTTGCCCGTATCGCCATTGCCAACGAACCGCCCTTCACCGCCGTCGGTGCCGACGGCAAGGTTTCGGGTGCGGCGCCGGATGTAGCCCGCGAAGTCTTCAAGCGCCTCGGCGTTCCGGATGTCGTTGCCTCGATCTCCGAATATGGCGCGATGATCCCGGGCCTGCAGGCCGGTCGCCATGACGCCGTCACCGCCGGCCTGTTCATGAAGCCGGAGCGCTGCGCCACGGTTGCCTATTCCGAGCCGGTCCTTTGCGATGCCGAAGCGATGCTGGTCAAGAAGGGCAATCCGAAGGGCTTCAAGAGCTATGCAGACGTTGCCAAGGACCAGTCCGCCACGATCGGCGCGCCGGGCGGCGGCACGGAAGAGAAGCTGGCGCTCGAAGCCGGCGTACCGCGCGAGCGTGTCATCGTCGTGCCGGACGGCCAGAGCGGCCTGAAGATGCTGCAGGATGGTCGCATCGACGCCTATTCGCTGCCGGTGCTGTCCATCAACGACCTGGTCAAGAAGGCCAATGACCCGAATCTCGAGGTCATCGCGCCGGTCCAGGGTGCTCCGGTCTATTGCGACGGAGCCGCCTTCAAGAAGGGCGACGAGGCGCTGCGCGATGCCTTCGACGTGGAACTGGCCAAGCTGAAGGAATCGGGTGAATTCGCCAAGATCATCGAGCCCTACGGCTTCTCGGCCGCCGCCGCCATGTCGACGAGCCGCGAGAAGCTCTGCGCGGCCGCGCAGTAAAACGAGATGCGGGCGGAGGGTTTGCCTTCTGCCCGCGTTCGATTGACGGAGATCCATCATTCTTCTCCGTCATTCCTGTGCTTGTCACAGGAATCCAGCCACGCGGCGTCCGCCGCGTGAAAAGAGTTCTTTCGCGCCGCAGACGCGGCGCTGCTGGATCCCCGCCACAAGGGCGAGGATGACGGAGAAGAAGTTGGGCTTGAACAGTCAAAAAACTGCGAACTTTGAGGCTGAACCGGCAAGGATAGAGAAGGCACGATGATCGACTGGTCCGGCTATATAGCGCTCATCCTCGATGGCGCATGGGTGACGATCAAGCTCACCATCATGGGCTCGGTGCTGGCACTGGTCGTCGCCTTCGCCGCCGGTCTCGGCCGCATGTCGCGCTTTTTCGCGGTGCGGACGCTGGCGACCGTCTATATCGAGTTCTTCCGCGGCACATCGATCTTCGTCCAGTTGTTCTGGGTCTATTTCGTGCTGCCCTTTGCCGGCATCACGCTGACGCCGTTGCAGGCCGGGGTGCTGGCGCTCGGGCTGAATGTCGGTGCCTATGGTGCCGAGGTGGTGCGCGGCGCGGTGCGGGCCATCGGCCGCGAGCAGCACGAGGCCTGCGTCGCGCTCAATCTCGGCCGCTATCACCGGATGCGGTACATCATCCTGCCGCAGGCGCTGCCGTTGATGCTGCCGACCTTCGGCAACAATGCGATCGAGCTTTTGAAAGGCACGGCCGTGGTCTCGCTGATCTCGCTCTCCGACATGACCTTCCAGGCGCAGGTCGTGCGGGCCCAGACCGGCAATACGCTGGTTCCCTTCGCCACCATCCTGGTTCTCTATTTCGCCATGGCCTGGGCGATATCCGCTGGCGTGCGCTGGCTCGAGCGGCGTGCGACGCGTGGACTTGACGGGGTGAGGGTCTGACAATGGAATGGGATTGGGCTTTCGTCTGGCAAATCATGCCGACCCTTCTCGAAGGGCTGAAGATCACGATCATCGCCACGGTTCTCGGCGCGATCGTTGCCGCCATCTTCGGCATGGTGCTGGCCATCGCCAAGCGTTCTTCCAACCGGCTTGTTTCGCGCAGCGTGGGTTTCGCGGCCGATTTCATCCGTGGCACGCCGCTGCTGGTGCAGCTTTATTTCATCTTCTACGTGCTGCCCGATATCGGCATCCGCCTGTCGCCGCTGACCGCCGGCGTGATCGGGCTCGGCATCCATTACGGCACCTATGCGGCGGAGGTCTATCGCGCCGGCATCGACAATGTCCCGCGCGGACAATGGGAAGCCGCGCGCGCCGCCAATCTCAGCACGCGGCAATCCTGGATCCATGTGGTCCTGCCGCAGGCCATCCCGCCGATGATCCCGGCGCTCGCCAATTATTTCATCGCCATGTTCAAGGAAACGCCGCTGCTTTCGGCAATCACCGTGCTGGAACTGATGAACCAGGCGAAAAGCATTGCAAACAGCAATTACCGCTATATCGAGCCGATCACCATGGTCGGCGTGTTCTTCCTCGTCATCAGCCTGATTTCCGTGGTGGCGCTCCGCTGGCTGGAAGAACGCTATGCCCGGGTGGACGAGCGATGACCGTGACAATCGACACCGCCTCCCGCGCGCCGCGCCTCGACGACCGGCCGCTTGAAAAGCGCATCGGCCTCATCATTCTGGCGACCGATCACACGACCGAAGTCGATTTCCAGCGCATGGTGGCAAGCGAGCGGATCGGCGTCTATGTCACCCGCATCCCCTATGCCAATCCGGTGACGCCGGAGAACCTGAGGAAGATGCAGCCATCGCTGACGGCCGCGGCGGCGCTCATCCTGCCCGACGAGCCGCTCGATGTGGTGATGTATTCCTGCACCTCGGCATCGGTGGTCATCGGCGACCAGCAGATCGAGGCGGCGGTTCAGACTGCAAAACCGGGCGTACCGGTCGTCACGCCGACGGCTGCGGCGGTCAAGGGCTTGCGCGCACTCGGCGCGAAGCGGATTTCGGTGCTGACCCCCTACACAGTGGAGACAAGCCGGCCGATGGCCGAATATTTCGAGCAGCTCGGCTTTACGATCGACCGCTTCACCTGCCTCGGCCTCACCGACGACCGCGAAATGGCGCGGATCTCGCATGATGAGATCGTCGGTTTTGCGGGCCAAGCCATGGCGCCGGAATCGGATGCGCTGTTCATATCCTGCACGGCCGTGCGGGCCGCCGAGGTGGTCGCGCGGATCGAGCAGGCAATCGGCAAGCCTGTGGTGAGCAGCAATCTGGCCACCGCCTGGGCCTGCCTCAGGCTCTGCGGCGAGACGGCGGCGCGTCCTGAACTGGGCATGCTGATGACCCGGCCCTATCCGGAAGGCTGATGGCATGGGCAGGCAATCGGTACATATTTCCCTTGATGATATTCGCGCCGCGTCGGCCCGCATTGCCGGGCGTGTCCTGAAGACGCCGATGGTGCAATCGCCCGTGCTCAGCCAGTTGGCTGGCGTTCCGGTTTACCTGAAGCTCGAACATCACCAGACGACCGGCAGCTTCAAGCTGCGCGGTGCCACCAATGCCGTCCTGTCCCTGAGCCCGCAGGAGCGGGCGCGCGGTGTCGTCGCGGCCTCCACGGGCAATCACGGCCGGGCCTTGGCGCATGCGGCCAAAGCGGAAGGCGCTCTTGCCACCATCTGCATGTCGCGGTTGGTACCGGACAACAAGATCTCGGAAATCCGCCGGCTCGGTGCCGATGTGCGGATCGTCGGGCGCTCGCAGGACGAGGCGCAGGAAGAGGTCGACCGGCTGGTGGTTAAAAAGGGCATGGCCATGGTGCCGCCCTTCGATCACCCCGCCGTCATTGCCGGGCAGGGTACGCTCGGGCTGGAACTCATGGAGCAATTGCCGGAAGCCGCAACCGTGCTCGTGCCCCTGTCGGGCGGCGGCCTGGCAGCCGGCGTGGCTGCCGCCGTCAAGGGGATGAACCCCGGCACGAAAGTGATCGGCCTGACGATGGAGCGGGGGGCGGCCATGAAGGTGAGCCTCGATGCCGGCCGTCCGGTGCAGGTCGAAGAACTGCCGAGCCTTGCCGATTCGCTCGGCGGCGGCATCGGGCTCGATAACCGGCTGACCTTTTCCATGTGCCGCGGCCTGCTCGACGAGGTCGTCCTGCTCTCCGAGGAAGAGATTGCCGCCGGCATGCGCCATGCCTATGCGGCGGAGCGCGAGATCGTCGAGGGTGCCGGTGCCGTGGGTATGGCCGCTCTGCTTTTCGATCGCATCCGACTGCCAGGACCGGTTGTCGTCATCCTGTCCGGCCGCAATGTCGATATGGAGTTGCATCGCCGGATCATCAACGGCGCCGTGTCCCTCGCCACGGAGGAGGCCGCATGAGCCGGATGATCATTCTCACAGAAGCCGAGTTGAGAGCCATCGTAACGCTGGACCGCGAGATCGTTACCTGTATCGAGGACGCTTTTCATGCATTGGCGACGAAGGCCGTCGCCATGCCGCCGATCCTGCGGCTTGATATTCCAGAACATCGCGGCGAAGTCGATGTGAAGACCGCCTATGTGCCGGGGCTCGACGGTTTCGCCATCAAGATCAGTCCCGGCTTCTTCGACAATCCGAAGATCGGCCTGCCCAGCACCAATGGCATGATGGTGCTGCTTTCGGCAAAAACCGGCCTCGTCCAGGCGCTGCTGCTCGACAATGGCTACCTCACCGATATCCGCACCGCCGCCGCCGGCGCGGTGGCCGCCAAACACCTGTCGCGGGAAGATTCGGGCGTGGCGGCGATCTTCGGCGGGGGCATGCAGGCGCGGCTGCAGCTGCAGGCGCTGATGCTGGTGCGGCCGATCCGCGAAGCGCGGATCTGGGCGCGCGATGCAGCAAAGGCGCGGCTGGTCGCGGCCGAGCTTGCGGCAGCGCTCGGTATTCCGGTCGTCGCCCATGCGGATGCGAAACAGGCCGTCACCGGCGCCGATATCATCGTCACCACCACGCCTTCGGACATACCGATCCTGAAGGACGAGTGGCTGCAGCCCGGCCAGCACATCACGGCCATGGGTTCGGATGCCGAGCACAAGAACGAGATCGAGCCGGCCATTGTCGTCAACGGCTATTACGTCGCCGACAGCGTCGGGCAGACCCGGCGTCTCGGCGAATTGCACCATGCCATCGCCGCCGGCCTCGCCGAAGCCGAGGTGGATTTCCCGGAACTCGGGCAGATCGTCGCCGGGCAAAAACCCGGGCGGACGGCCGCCGACCAGATCACCATCGCGGACCTCACCGGAACCGGTATCCAGGACACCGCCATCGCAACGCTTGCCTTTGCGCGTGCCGGTTCGGCAGGCGCTGGCACCGCATTTGAAAGTTGAGACCGGCATCTGCCGGAGAATGAGGGAGTGACATGACCCAACCGAATCTCAAATTCTCCTTGGGGGAATATGAAGCGCGCCTGAAAAAGACGCGGCAAGCCATGGAGAAGAAAGGCGTCGATCTTCTGATCGTCAGCGACCCCTCCAACATGGCCTGGCTCACCGGCTATGACGGCTGGTCCTTCTATGTGCACCAAGCGGTCATCGTACCGCCGACCGGCGAGCCGATCTGGTACGGTCGCGGGCAGGACGCCAACGGCGCAAAACTCACCGCCTATCTGAAGCACGAGAACATCATCGGCTATCCGGATCACTATGTTCAGTCGACCGAGCGGCATCCGATGGATTATCTCGCTGCCAAGCTTGCCGAGCGTGGTCTCGACAAGCTGACGATCGGCGTCGAGATGGACAATTACTGGTTTTCCGCCGCCGCCTTCGCCTCGCTGATGAAACATCTGCCGAATGCGCGCTTCGTGGATGTGACGGCGCTGGTCAACTGGCAGCGCGCGGTGAAAAGCGCGACCGAGATCAAATATATGCGCAATGCCGCCCGCATCGTCGAGGGCATGCACCAATGCATCTTCGACACGATCGAAGTGGGCATGCGCAAATGCGATCTGGTCGCGGAAATCTACGACGCGGGCATTCGCGGCACGGACGGGCCGGATGGCAAGATCGGCGGTGATTATCCGGCGATCGTTCCGCTCCTGCCTTCGGGCGTCGATGCCTCGGCACCGCATCTCACCTGGGACGACCGGCCGATGAAGCGCGGCGAAGGCACGTTCTTCGAGATCGCGGGCTGCTACAACCGCTATCACGTGCCCTTGTCGCGCACCGTCTTTCTCGGCAAGCCGACCCAGGAATTCCTCGATGCCGAAAAGGCGACGCTGGAAGGCATGGATGCCGGCCTTGCCGCCGCCAAGCCCGGCAATACCTGCGAGGATATCGCCAACGGCTTCTTCGGCGTCTTGAAGAAATACGGCATCGTCAAGGACAACCGCACCGGCTACGGCATCGGTATCTCCTATCCGCCGGACTGGGGCGAGCGCACGATGAGCCTGCGTCCCGGCGATCGGACCGAGCTGAAGCCCGGCATGACCTTCCATTTCATGACTGGCCTCTGGCTCGAGACCATGGGCCTGGAGATCACCGAAAGCATCCTGATCACCGAGACCGGGGTCGAATGCCTGGCCAATGTGCCGCGCAAGCTGTTCGTCAAGGATTGATACCCAGATGAGCGACACCGCCTTGCGCCCTTCACCTATCTCGCCCACGGTCGATTTTTCGGCCGAGGGCATCCAGCATGGTTTTCTCCGGTTGCCCTATAGCCGTGACGATTCCGCCTGGGGCTCGGTGATGATCCCGATCACCGTCGTCAAAAACGGGGAGGGGCCGACGGCCCTTCTCACCGGCGGCAATCACGGCGACGAATACGAGGGGCCGATCGCCCTGTTCGACCTCGCTCGAACCTTGAAGACTGAGGATGTTTCCGGCCGGGTCATCATTATCCCCGCCATGAACTATCCTGCTTTCGTCGCCGGTACCCGCACGTCACCGATCGACAAGGGCAACATGAACCGCAGCTTTCCGGGCAGGCCGGACGGCACGGTGACGCCGAAGATCGCGGATTATTTCCAGCGCGTTCTGCTGCCGCTTGCCGATATCGTCCTCGACTTCCACTCGGGCGGCAAGACGCTCGATTTCCTGCCCTTCTGCGCCGCCCACATCCTGCCCAACAAGGCGCAGGAGCAGAAGAGCTTCGATCTGGTCGAGGCTTTTTCGGCGCCCTATTCGATGAAGATGCTCGAGATCGACGCGGTCGGCATGTACGACACGGCGGCGGAAGAGATGGGCAAGGTGTTCATCACCACCGAGCTCGGCGGCGGCGGCACGGCGACAGCCAAGACAGCAGGGATCGCCAAGCGGGGCGTGATCAACGTGCTGCGCCAGGCGGGCATCGTCAAAGGCAAGGCCGCCGTGTCGTCAACGCAATGGCTGGATATGCCGGACGGCGACTGTTTTGTCTTTGCGGAAGAGGGCGGATTGATCGAGCCGCTTGTCGATTTGGGAGACACTGTCGTCGACGGCCAGATGATTGCGCGCATCTATCCGGTCGGGCGCACCGGTGTCGCGTCCTGCGAGGTTCATGCGAAAATGGACGGCATGCTCTGCGCCCGGCATTTCTCCGGGCTCGTCAAAGCCGGAGATTGCATCGCGGTCCTGGCGGTAGCGGTTTAACGCTTCATAGAGCATCGTTCCCTTAATACGACCCATTCTGCTGGAAGGAATTTTGGCCAGAACCAAGGCGGCTGGCGAAAAGCGCAGCAAAAGCTGCGGTTGAGACGGCCACCGCCGATAGTGGCCAAAATTCATCCAGCCCTTCGGGTTGGCTGAAAACGGCCGCCCACTGCGGCGGATGGCTGGACCGATGGATGTCGCATCGCTCTGCGCCATCCTTCTTGTGGATCGGCCGTTTTGAGCCAACAGAATGGATCGTATTAAGGGAACGATGCTCTAGCCCCCGCAACCAACAATCCCTACACGCTCTCACACTCGGGAAACTCCGCAGAAAGCTCCTCGGCATAAGCCTCGAGGAGCTTTTTAAGTTTCTGCTTCGTGTCGATCTCGCAAGACTCGATCTTGGTCCGGAAATTGATCCGTGCCACGGCAGCGTACTGCCCTTCCGGAAGCTCGTGCAAATCCACCGATGCCACGATATTGGTGATAGGGCCATGCATTTCCCGGATGGCCGGCTGGTGAGCAGGGTGTCTTGCCGATCACGACGCTCTGGATCAGATCGCGGGCGATCCGAATCAGCCAGCGTTTTGCATGTTCGCGCTTGCCCGCCGCGCTTATAGGTCAAAACGGCGCGCTAAAAATCTTTGGCCTCGTGTGATGCAGCCGGCATAAACGCCAAAAGCCGCCCCGAAGGGCAGCTTGAGTTTTTCTCAGCGATATTGAACAGAAGGTCTCAGCCCTTGCGGGCGGGCTTCTTGGCGGACGAGACGCCGCTTTCGCGCTCGAGCTTCTTGCGGGCGAGCTTGCGAACCCGGCGGATGCCTTCGGCCTTTTCGCGGGCGCGCTTCTCGGACGGCTTTTCGAAATGTTCGCGTAGACGCATTTCGCGGAAGACGCCTTCGCGCTGCAATTTTTTCTTCAGAAAACGGAGCGCTTGCTCAACGTTGTTGTCACGGACCAGAACCTGCAATGTAAACTCCTTGGATCACTGACGCTCTCATAAAGCGATGTTCGCCATCGATCAAGGCTTGGAAGCCGTGTTGAGTGGTTCAATCTGCCGATTGTTGGCGTTTATTTTGTCCTCAGGCACATGGGACGGGCGAATTCCGTGGTTGAGCGCGGCTGCGTAGGCAAATCGCCGGGGCGGCCATCTGAAAAAAGCGGGTGTGGGAGGCGTTATCGAATGGGAGGTCGCGCGTCGTGATTTCTGTCCTTCTATATAAGTGCCGCTGTCGATCTCGACGGAAGTGACGATGGCGCGATGCCGGCTTCCGAAAGGGCATTCGCTTCCGTCGAGGCTTGGTGGCAGGGAAAGGCGCCGGCCTTGATCGATCTTCGGGGGGGGGGGGCGTCTGACGCGCGTCAATTCTGGCCTGCCCGTGTTCGGCTATGCGAACGGTGTCGGCCCACATGCATGCGGATCGACCAAAGACGATCGTCAGGATGCAGCATGCCAAAAACCATTCACTCTCCATCCTGGCGAGTCCTCTGCGACCGTCTTTAGGCATAGCTGATTCATCCGGTTGCGGCCTGAAACCGCGGCATCTTGTCTGGATCGCCGGCTTGCCGCGTGGCACAACTGCGCAGGATGGCAAATTGCCACGCTGCGGCAGTTGAAACCGGCTTATCAATGTCGCCCTCGGGGATGATATTTTATGAAACATTCGAAATATCTGATATGATTTTCAAAAACATAGAGAAAATCCGTCTTAATCGGAGGCTGCGACGGCCGTCCTTTCGTGTGCCTCATGCCGTCCCACGAAAATTGAACGTTTCAGTTGCAGGAAATCAGCGGTATTTGGAAAAATCACTAATCCTCGTATCTTGACTACCAAGGCGTTTACGAATCCAATCGGGAGGTCTCGGGCGATACCTGTCCCTCACGCATCGTGCCGAGCATCAGTCGGTCCCACGGGGGTGGGCAGCAGATTGTGCTGTGCCGGATCGTGTAAGGAAACGTTCAGTGTGTCACCAGAGAAGAGTATTTTCCTGTTCCATCAAGCATCGCGTTGCTTGTCGAGCGGACGGCATCTGTCAATTCGGTTGGCCGATCGGTAGCCTAGCGGGGCGGATTTGACATGGTCGCACAATTGACATCCGGCGAGCGGCAAATCGCGCTCGTTATTCTCATCGCCCTTGCTCTTGTCGGACTGGCCATGGGGGTTGCCGGCCGCACCGATGCACTCGGGGTGCACGGCCTGATCGTGCTGACGTTGAGCGTCGGCTTCATCTTCCTGGTCCTGTCCTCCTTCTATGCGCCGGAACCGAGCCCGGAGCGGCTGACCCAATATTATGACGACCCCAGCAAGGTCGGTATCATCCTGACGATCATCTGGGGCATTATCGGCATGGCCGTCGGGGTCTGGGTGGCCAGCCTTCTGGCATGGCCGGACCTGACCTTCGATGCCGGATGGGCAAGCTTCGGGCGCCTGCGTCCGGTCCATACGAGCGGCGTCATCTTCGGCTTCGGCGGCAATGCCCTGATCGCTACGTCCTTCCATGTGCTGCAGCGTACCTCGCGGGCTCGCCTTGCCGGTCAGTTCAGTCCCTGGTTTGTGCTGCTCGGCTACAATCTGTTCTGCATCATCGCAGCCGCCGGCTATTTCATGGGCGTTACGCAATCGAAGGAATATGCGGAGCCCGAATGGTATGCGGATATCTGGCTGGTCATCGTCTGGGTGGTCTATTTCATTCTCTACATTCGGACGCTTGCACGCCGCAAGGAACCTCATATCTATGTGGCCAACTGGTACTACATGGCGTTCATCCTCGTCGTGGCGGTGCTGCATATCGTCAACAACCTCGCCGTTCCGGTCTCGTTCGGCCATGCGAAGAGCTATTCCGCCTTCTCCGGCGTCCAGGATGCGATGACGCAGTGGTGGTACGGCCACAATGCCGTCGCCTTCTTCCTGACCGCCGGCTTTCTCGGCATGATGTATTACTACCTGCCGAAGCGGGCAGGCCGGCCGATCTTTTCCTATCGCCTTTCGATCATCAGCTTCTGGGGCATCACCTTCATGTATATGTGGGCGGGCTCGCACCACCTGCACTACACGGCGCTGCCGGAATGGGTGCAGACACTCGGCATGACATTCTCGCTCGTGCTTCTCGTTCCGTCCTGGGCTTCGGCCGGCAATGCGCTGGCAACGCTCAATGGCGCCTGGCACAAGGTGCGTGACGATGCGACGTTGCGCTTCATGATGGCGGCGGCGGTGTTCTACGGCCTCTCCACCTTCGAAGGCTCGTTCCTCGCCATCCGGCAGGTGAATTCGTTGTCGCACTATACCGACTGGACCGTCGGCCACGTCCATGCCGGCGCGCTCGGCTGGGTCGCGCTCATCACCTTCGGTTCGATCTACAGTGTCGTGCCCTGGCTGTGGAAGCGCGAGCGGATGTATTCGGCCGCCCTGGTCGAAGTGCACTTCTGGTTGGCGCTGGCCGGCACTGTCGTCTACGTCTTTGCGATGTGGAACTCCGGCATCATTCAGGGCCTGATGTGGCGCACCTACAATGAAAGCGGAACGCTGACCTATTCGTTCATCGATTCCGTCGTTGCCATGCATCCCTATTATATCGCCCGGGCTTTCGGTGGCTTCCTGTTCCTGCTCGGAGCCGTCGTTTGTGCCTATAATATCTGGATGACGATCCGCATGGCGCCGGACGCCTTGTCCAAATCGACTGCGGACGCTCCAGAGCCGAGGCAGGCCGCTGTCTCGCCCGTGCCTGCGGAGTAAACGACATGCCCGAGTTTCACAGAAAAATCGAACGCAGCGCCATGGGTTTCGTGCTTGCCATCGTCGTGGTGTCCAGCATCGGCGGCTTCATCGAGATCGCGCCGCTGTTCACGATCGACCAGACGGTCGAGGAGGCGCCGGACATGCGCGTCTACACGCCGCTCGAGCTTGCCGGACGCAATATCTACCTTCGGGAAGGCTGTTACGCGTGCCATTCGCAGATGATCCGCACGCTGCGCGATGAGGTCGAGCGCTACGGCCCCTATTCGCTGGCGGTGGAATCCAAATACGACCACCCGATGCTGTGGGGATCCAAGCGCACCGGGCCGGATCTCGCTCGCGTCGGCGGTAAATATTCCGACGCTTGGCATGTGGCGCATCTGCACAATCCGCGCGATGTCGTGCCGGAATCGGTCATGCCGAAATATGGCTGGCTGGGGCGCAATGCGCTCCGGATCGACGATCTCGGCGAGCATCTGGCGGCGATGCGCGCGGTCGGCGTTCCCTATACGGACGACATGATCGCCAATGCGGGCAACGACGCCTTCGGCCAGGCATCGCCCGACAGCAACTTTGCCGCCGGCGTTTCCGAGCGTTATGGCGAGGCGACGCAGGTGCGACTGTTTGATGGCAACCCCGATCAAATCACGGAAATGGACGCGCTTGTCGCCTATCTCCAGATCATCGGCCGCCTGACCGACGTTGCGCATAAACAGGCCTCCATCGCAACGGAGGCGGCGAAATGAACCTCGATCACGAAACTCTGGTGGCCTTTTCCAAGAGTTGGGGCCTCTTCTACCTGGTCGCATTGGCGATCGGCGTGGTGATCTACGCGCTCTGGCCGGCCAACCTGCGCAAATTTCACGTTGCCAAGCAAAGTATTCTCGATGAGGACGACAAGCCATGGACATAGGCGAACGCGACCCCGTCACTGGCCGGATGACCACCGGCCATGAATGGAACGGCATTACCGAACTCACCACGCCCATCCCGCGGGTGGTGATCTTCTTCCTCGTGGTCACGACGCTGTTTGCCATTGTCTACTGGATCCTAATGCCGGCGATCCCGCTTGGCCGGACCTATACCAAGGGACTGCTCGGACTCGACCAGAAGACCCAGGTGGAGCAGCAGTTGCAAGCCGCCAACACCGAACGCAGCGTCTGGTCCTCGAAGATCGAGACCATGGACTTTGCCGCGATCAAGGCCGATCCGGCCCTGATGACGATCGTCAACGAGGCGGGCGGCACCCTATTCGGGGACAATTGCGCCGTCTGTCATGGGACCAGGGGTGCTGGAAGCAAGGGCTTTCCCAATTTGACCACGGGAACGTGGCTGTGGGGCGGCGATCCCGACACGGTGTTTGAAACCGTCCGGGTCGGCATCAATTCGACGCATCCCGACACCCGCGTTTCGCAGATGCTGGCCTTCGGTCGCGACAGCATGCTCGATCGCGCGCAGGTCAGCGATGTCGTCTCCTATGTCCGATCTCTCGGTGGTGTCGAAAGCGCGGAGTCGGCATCCCCTGAAAGCATCGCGCGCGGCAAGGACGTGTTTGCGGCCAATTGCGTCGCCTGTCATGGGGAAGACGCCAAGGGCAAGGTGGATGTCGGTGCGCCGAACCTGACCGATGCCTGGTGGATCTATGGCAGCAATCGCCAAGCGATCCATGATACGATCTTCAACGGCCACGAGGGGCATATGCCGCATTGGGAAGACCGCCTTTCGGTCACCGACCGGAAGATCCTGACACTCTACGTCCTGTCTCTTTCGGAGACGAAGACATGACGAGCATGACGGTAAAATCATCGAAAGGCCTCAGGTCGCGGGGCGGGCTGGTCATGATCACGCTGCTCGGGGCCGCAATGGTGATTTTCTTCGTGGCCAATGCGCACCTCCTTTATGTCGCGATGCAATCGCAGCCGGATTGCGTGCCGCATGCCAAGCCATCGGGAGAGGCTGCTCCCGGTATCGAATACGGCGCGGCGAAATCGGCCTGCTAGAGCCTTGAAGAAGGATGGATCGACATGAGCAATTCCCACACTGCGCCCATCGCCGGCCTGACCGCAGCGCAGGCGCGTCAACGCGGGCTTCCGGCGAGCGCCGCGCTGGGCTGGCTCGGCGCCGGCTGGCGCGACCTGATGACGTCACCGGCATCCAGCTTTTTCTACGGCCTCGTGGTCTTTGCGATTTCCGTGGCGATCGTCGCCGGGCTGCTTTTCGTGGGACGGGACTATATCCTGTTTCCGGCCATCGCTGCCTTCATGGTGGTCGGGCCGCTGGTGGCGATCGGCCTCTATGAGAAGAGCCGCCTGATCGGCGCCAACAGGCCGTCGAGCCTCGGGCGCATGCTGTTCGTCAGACCCGCGTCGGGAGCGCAGGTTCTGTTCACCGGCGTGATCCTGCTGGGGCTGGCGCTCCTGTGGATGCGCTCCGCCGTGATCGTCTACGCGCTGTTCTTCGGCCTGCGCCCGTTTCCGGGCATGGATCATATCGTGCCCATGCTGTTTACCACCGGCATCGGCTGGGCGATGCTTGCGACCGGCACGATCATCGGCGGCATTTTCGCCGCTTTTTCCTTCGCGATCAGTGTCTTTTCCATCCCGATGCTGCTTGATGAGCGGACCGACGCGTTCACCGCCATGGGCACGAGCATCTCGATTGTCTGGAACAATCGACGCGTGATGATCGCCTGGGGCGCGATCGTGCTCGGTCTGACGGTGGTCGGGCTGCTGACGGGTTTCGTCGGCTTGATCGTCATCTTTCCGCTGCTCGGGCACGCCACCTGGCATGCCTACAGGGCGATGAAGTGAGGAGGTCGGCGGCAAGATCATGAGCTGTTGCGCGCCCAATGCGTCGGCATCGCTGGTCATCGGGGGCATCGAGCCGGTATCGCTCGGCCTGGATGAACTCGTCCTGTCGAGCCGTGATCTCGGAGATGGCTCGCGCCAGAGCGATCTTTCCGTGCCTGGTATCCATTGCGCCGCCTGCATCGCATCGGTCGAGCGGAGCCTGTCGGCGCTGCCCGGTGTCGAACACGCCCGGGTCAACCTTTCGATGAAGCGCGCATCGATACGCTGGCGCGCGGTCGATGGCAGGGTGCCAGACCTGATTGGCGGTCTGCAGTCCATTGGTTATGATGCCCATCTCTTCACGAGTGGAACGGAAACCGCCGATCCGCACTATACCCGGCTCGTGCGGGCGCTGGCCGTGGCCGGCTTCTGTTCCATGAACATCATGCTGCTGTCCGTTTCCATCTGGTCCGGTGCCGATGGCGGGATACGGCAGGCTTTTCACTGGATTTCTGCCGCGCTCGCGCTGCCCGCGATCGTCTATTCCGGGCGGATTTTCTTTGTCTCGGCCTGGGGCGCGCTTCGTCATGGCCGCACCAATATGGATGTGCCGATTTCCATCGGCGTCCTGCTCGCCTTCGGACTCAGCCTCTACGATACGATCCAGGGCGGCGATCATGCCTATTTCGATGCGGCGACGTCGCTGCTCTTCTTCCTGCTGATCGGCCGCACACTCGATCATGTGATGCGGGAAAAGGCTCGTTCCGCCGTTGCCGGTCTGGCGCGGCTCATTCCACAGGGAGCAACGGTGCTCGACGCGGATGGCACGCGCCGTCATGTGCCGGTGTCGCAGATCGTGCCGGGAACATTGTTGTTCGTAGCGGCCGGCGATCGCATTCCGATCGACGGAACGATCGCTCAGGGATCGTCGGACCTGGATTATTCGCTGGTCTCCGGCGAGGCGGCGCCGAAATATGCCGGCCCTGGCACGCTGCTGCAGGCGGGCCTGATGAACCTGACCGGACCGCTGACGATCCGCACGACCGCAAACGTCGAAAATTCCTTCCTTGCGGACATGGTGCGCATGATGGAAGCGGCGGAAGGGGGGCGGGCGACCTATCGCCGGCTGGCGGACCGGGCGTCGGCGCTCTATGCGCCGGTGGTGCATTGCGTCGCCTTCCTCTCCTTCGTCGGCTGGATGCTGGCGACGGGCGACTGGCACCGGTCGATCACGATCGCGATTGCCGTGCTGATCGTCACATGCCCCTGCGCGCTCGGCCTTGCGGTGCCCATCGTCCAGGTCGTTGCCGCCCGGCGGCTGTTCGAAAATGGCATCATGGTCAAGGATGGCTCTGCCCTTGAGCGACTGACCGAGGTGGATGTGGTCCTGTTCGACAAGACAGGCACCCTGACGCTTGGCAAGCCGCGCCTGATCAATGCGGGGGAGGTCAAGCCTGAAGCCATGGCCGTTGCCAAGGCGATCGCGCTGCATTCGCGCCATCCCGCCTCGCTGGCCATCGCCGCCGAAATGGGACAGGAACTCTCAGGCCCGCTCGTGTTCGACAGCGTCAGTGAGCAGCCCGGCCTGGGCATCGAGGCGCGGTCGGGAGAGACGGTCTACCGGCTTGGCCGTTCCAAATGGGCGCTCGGCCGTGAGACCGATCAAAGTGACGAAACGCATTCGGTGTCGCTGCTGGTGCGCAATGGCGAGTTGCTCGGCCAATTCCTGTTTGCAGATCGTGTTCGTCGCGATGCGTTTCAAACAATCTCGGCTCTCCAGAAGGCGGGCCTTCCGACGGAAATCATCTCCGGCGACCGGGCGTCCGCAGTGGAAGCGCTTGCCGCCACCCTGCGGATCGATACCTATGGCGCAGGCCTGTTGCCGGTCGACAAGACGCAGCGGATTGACAGTCTGCGCGCCGAGGGTCGCAAGGTGCTGATGGTGGGCGACGGTCTGAACGATGCGCCGGCGCTTGCCAGCGCCCATGTCTCGATGGCGCCGGCCTCGGCCGCCGATATCGGGCGTTCCGCCGCCGACATCGTCTTCCTGCACGAAAGCCTTTCGGCGGTGACGCGGGCGATCGCCATCGCTCGCAATGCCGGGCGGCTGATCCGCGAGAATTTCGCCATTGCCATCGCCTATAACGCCATCGCCGTGCCGTTTGCCGTCCTCGGCGCCGTCACGCCGTTACTTGCGGCGATCGCCATGTCGCTCTCGTCGATCATGGTCGTGGCCAACGCCCTGCGGCTTCGAAACAGCACGCTCGGCGAAAGGTCCGATCCATCGCAAACCCGTCTTTCGGGGCAGGAGCCGGTGGAGATGGCGGCATGAGCCTGAACTATCTCTCCTTCCTGGTGCCGATCGCCATCCTCCTCGGAATTGCCGGACTCGGCGCCTTTCTTTGGAGCCTGCGGTCCGGGCAATATGACGATCTTGAAGGAGCAGCCGCACGTATCCTGCTGGATGATGACGAACAATGAGCCTCGCCTGAATTTGAATCAAAATGCCGGGCCTGACAGGGAGGACGATGCGTGGATCGCGGCGAAGGTGGCATCGCGCTCCAGCGGCTTGATCAGGTAATCCGACGCGCCCGCGCTGAGGCAGCGGTCCCGCATCTTCGGCTCGTCACCGCCGGTGATGATGATGGCGGGCAGTCTGTGGCCCGCCATGCGCAACCTGGCGAGCACTTCGATGCCGTTCAATTCCGGCATATGCAGGTCGAGAAGCACGCAGGCGTACTGTTCCTTTTGCAACTCGTCGAGGAAGGCTTGTCCGGACGGGAAATCTGCGACGCGATAGGAGAGCGACGAAACCATGCGGCACAACGCGCGGCGAACGGCCTCGTCATCGTCAACGATCGCAACTGTAAGTTTCGCCTCGTCCATGCGACCGTTCTATAGCAATGCCGGCAGGCACCGGTATTGGCCTTGGGTCCAATGCCACTTTCTACCCGGCGGCGACGGCCGCCAGGCGAACCAGATCGGCAACCGTCCGCACGCACATTTTTTCCATCATGCGGCCGCGATGAACCTTGACGGTCTTCTCGACGGTGCCGAGTTCGGCGGCGATCTGCTTGTTCAACTGACCGGCAACGACGCAGCCGAAGACTTCGCGCTCCCTGGGCGTGAGGGACGCGAGGCGCTGCTCGACCAGCCGGCGCTGCAGGGCCTTTTGCCGGCTTTTTTCATCCAACTGGAGAGCCTGGTCGATTGCTGCCAGCAGCGAGGCAGCATCGACGGGCTTGGTCAGAAAGTCGATGGCGCCCGCCTTCATCGCCCGCACGGTGGTCGGGATGTCGCCGCAGCCGGTGAGGAAAATCAGCGGACGCGCATGATTCCTGGACCAGAGTTCGTTCTGGATGCCGAAACCATCCATGCCAGGAAGATCGACGTCGAGCACGACGCAGCCCGGCGCATCGGGATCGTGCATCGTGAGGAAATCCTCAGCCGTACGGTATGTCTGCGCGTTGTATCCGGAGCAGATCAGCAGTCGCTTCAACGCAACCAGGATTCGTTCGTCATCATCGACCAGATAGACAATTGGATATGTGTTGCTCATCACGCACCCCCTATGCCGACGGCAGCGTAAAAATCGCCCGCGCGCCTTCGTCAAAGTTTTCATCGAAGACCAAGGTCCCGCCATGGGCCTGTGCGATCGATCTGCAGATAGCCAGTCCGAGCCCCAAGCTCGCCTTCTTCGTGCTGACAAAGGGTTTGAAGACCTCGGCTCGCCTGTCCGGCGATACGCCCATACCGCGGTCCGCAACCGTCAGTTCACACACCCCATTGTCGCGTTTTCTCGTCCTGATGGCAATCTCGCGCATCGCCGGCGGCAGATGCGCCATCGCGTCGGCAGCGTTGAGCAGCAGGTTGAGAATGACCTGTTGCAATTGCGGCAGGTTGGCGCGCACCGGAACGTCCGGCATGTCGAGCATGACGTCGACGCCGGTCTGGCGGGCCAGCAATTCGCTGCGTGCGAGGCCCAGTGTCGTCGTCACGGCCTGATTGAGATCCATGGGTTCGAGACTGGTTTCGCCCCGCAGCATCAGACGTCGCAACTGGCTGATCACCGTTGCCGCACGCCTGTTGTCCAGGATGATATCGTCCATGATGTCGCGCAGTTCGCGCAGATCCATCGGCTCGATATCGAGCAGCCGGCGTCCGGCTTCCGCATTGGCGAGGATCGAGGTCAGCGGCTGGTTCAATTCGTGGGCTAGGGCTCCAGAAAGGGCGCCCATCTGCGCGGTCCGCGAGAGATAAGCAAGTTCCAGCCGCTCCAGCGCAAGCTCCGCCTGCAGCCGCCGACGCCGCTGCTCCTGCAGCACAAGCGCAACAATAGTGGCCGTCTGGAGCACCACGACGATCAGAGTCAGGGTGATTTCCAGCCAATATTCCTGCCAGATGGTCACGGCGCGACTGACCGGTTCGGGCGCCGTGTGGGCAAAGACGACCGTCGGAGGGATGCTGGCAAGAAAAAGCAGCAGCCATGCGATGTGGCCTGCGGGTTGTTTTTCCAGCCTTCTGTCGAGAGTTCGGCAATCATTTCACCCAATAAGCGTTCACGAATTTCGAAAAAATCGCCCCTATACAGGTTAGAGCACCATGCCGGCCAGTCTGCGCGCAAGTACGTAACGGTTACAAGACGTAACAGCGGCTTGCTTTCCACTGTTTCAGATGCGACCAAATGCGGGTTGTCGTGGTTTGCGGAATTTCTTCGGCGCGAGGCTTGCCAAGGGTGAACAATCGGGGAAAGTTTGGCGCCCCAGGCAAGAGACGGTGCCGCACAGACGGCAGCCATTTCCTAGCGCGCCGGAACCCATTTTAAAGGATAAGTGTATGAAACTCCAGCTGATCCGCAACGCGACCCTGAAGCTCGATTACGCCGGTCGCACGCTGCTGATCGATCCCTATCTGGCGCCGAAGCACAGTCTCCCGTCGTTTACAGGCCGCTCCCCGAACCCGATGGTGGAATTACCGGTCGACATCGAGAAAATTCTGGATGGGGTCGAACTCGTCATCGTGTCGCATTTGCACGAAGACCATTTCGATAGCGTTGCGAAGGAACGGCTGCGGAAAGACGTACCGATCTTCTGCCAGCCGGGTGATGAAGGTGAAATTCGGGGCGCGGGCTTCAGCGATGTCACACCGCTTGAGGATCATGCGACCTGGAACGGCATCACCCTGACGCGCCAGGAGGGCAGCCACGGACTGGGTCCAGTGGTCGATCTGATGGGGTCCGTCATGGGTGTCAGCATCGAGGCGCAGGGTGAGCCTTCGATCTACTGGGCCGGCGATACCGTGCTCTATCCGCCGGTGGCGGAAACGATCCGCCGGACGGGACCGGATATCATCATCACCCATTCCTGCGGCGCGCGCTGGGATGGAGACCTCATCGTGATGGATGCTGAAGAGACGGTCGCAGTCTGCGAGGCATCGACACCGGCCGCCATCGTCATTGCCACCCATATGGAGGCGCTCGATCACGCGACGGTCACTCGGCAGGACCTGCGCCAGGCTGCGGATGCCCACGGGGTTTCGACGGAAAAACTTCTGATCCCGGCCGGTGGCGACGTTCTGGTGCTGAATCGAAAATAAGATGAGGCAAGGCGGCATGGTGACATGCCGCCGCCGATGCGATCAGGTCGTAGCGTATTCGTTTGCGTCGAAGACGTGATGATGAACGCGGCCTGTAAACATGTCGAGCAGCCCGCCGGTAACGGCGCGGCTTTCGAAGCGCACGTCCGATTGCAGCGCCTTGTTGCAGGTGTCCATGTCGGGATAACGGATGGCCAGCGCCATGGCATAGACCGGCGCGCCATCGTCGCGCTCGGTGCCATCCAGCACGCGGACTTCCTGCGCGCCTGGAAACCGCGTCCAGAGCGGCACGAGTTTTTCCTTCACGTAGGCCCGGAATTCCGTTTCCCTGCCCGCGTGGATTTCGCCCTCGAAGAGGGCATAGCGAATGATCATGATGCTGCTTTCATCCGAGGGGATTTTGCGTCTGTGAGGAACGGGGCATCATCGGCGATGCCCCGTTCCGGTTGCTGCTACATCTTGCCCCAGAGTTTCTTGTATTCGTCGCGGTAGCCGTTGTCGGGATCGAAGCTGTTCTTCGGACCACCGTCGAACTCGACATTGTCGGAGGTGACGACATGGAGCGGCGAGAGATAGCCGGACCAGGCTTCCCCGGCAAAAGCGCGGTTGAGTTCGTCGACCAGTTGCCAGCCCTGCAGGTTCAGCGGTTCGGCAACAGTGACCTTCTGGAACTGGCCGGCGCGGATGCGCTGATAGGCCGATTCCGAGCCGTCACCGGCCGCGACATTGATTGGTGCATCCGTACCGCTCTTGCCGGCGGCTGCCAGTGACGGTCCCATGAAGTCGAAATAGAGGTCGTTGATGGCAAGCGAGTGAGTCCACTGATCACCATATTTCTGCAGCAGCGAGGTGGTCAGCTGCGGCATGCGCTGCGAGGTCTCGGCGATCGGCGTGTCGACATATTCGAGTACCGTGCCGCCAAGGGCTTCGATCTCGGCCTTCATCCTGTCGGCCTTGGCGATTGCGATCGTATAGGTCGAGTCGGTGAAGATGATCACGCCTGGCTTGCCCTTCGCATCGACATAGGCGTAGTCGGCAGCGGCCTTGGACACTTCCATGGCATCGGTGCTGACATTGGCAAAGAGGCCGGTCTTTTCATCCGGACCGATCACCGGGCCGGCATGCCAGGCAACGAGCGGAATGCCGGCGGCCTTCACCTGTTCGAGGGCCGGAGCCTGTTCGATGGCATCGAAGCCGTTGATAATGATGCCGGACGGCTTCAGCGCCATGGCCTGTCCGAAGGCTGCGGTGCGGCCACCGATCGAGCCCGCGCCATCGAGAACCTTGACCTCCCAGCCGATGGCGGCGGCAGCTTCCTCCACGCCGGTCGTCACGCCGAGGATGCCACCGTTCTTCAGGTCACCGGCCAGCACGACGATGGTCTTGCCTTCCTGCGCCTTGGGGCTGGTCTTCGGTCCGTCCCAGCCGGTGACCTTGGTGGCGTATTTGTCGACGACCGCCTTGGCGTCCGCCATGGCATCGGCGAGCGCCGGGCCGGCCAGCGTCAGCGCCAGCATGGCGACCGAGGCCTTTATCAATGTTCTGCGTTTCATGGTTCTTCCTCCCTTTGAAAATGTCCGATGTAAATGGATTGGTTCGTCAGTTTTGCTGTGTACCGGTGGGCAGCGGACCGGGGGTTGCGGCCTTGCCGGCGGCGCCGCGCTTGCGCTGGGCATAACCGGCGATGCCGATCGCCACGAGCAGGGTGACGCCGTTGAAGAGGGGTTCGACGAAGAAGGATCCGCCGATCTGCTGGATGCCGGAAATGCCGACCGCGAGGATGATGACGCCGGTCATCGTGCCCCAGACATTGACGCGGCCGGGCTTGATGGTGGTCGATCCCAGAAAGGCGCCGACCAGTGCGGGCAGCAGATATTCCAGCCCGACGCTTGCCTGGCCGATGCGAAGCTTCGAGGCGAGCAGCACACCGGCGAGTGCCGCCAGAACTCCTGAGGAAACAAAGGCACCGATGACGAAGCGACGCACCGGGATGCCATTCAGCGCGGCGGCCTTCGGGTTGGCGCCGATGGCATAGACGTAACGGCCGATCGGCAGGTATTCGAGGATCACCCAGAGCGCGACGGCGATGGCGATCACATAGAAGCCGGTGATCGGCAGGCCGAGAACCATGGTGCCGTTCAGCGCGTAGAAGCCGTCCGGCAGCACGCCGACCACCTGCCGTCCGCCGGTGTGCCAGAGCGCCAGTGCATAGAGAATGGTGCCGGTGCCGAGCGTGGCGATGAAGCTGTCGATGCGCGCCACCTCGACCAAGAGGCCGTTGAGGAAGCCGGTGAGAGCCCCGAGCGCCAGCACGATCACGACCGCGATCGGCCATGGCACGCCGAACATGGTTTGCAGGCTGATGGCGAGGATATGCCAGAGCACGATGCCGTAGCCGACCGTCAGGTCGATGCGGCCGGACGCCATCGGGATCATCGCGGCAAGCGACAGAAGCGCGATGATCGCCTTGTCGGAGATGATCGAGCGCAGGTTGAGCAGCGTCGGGAACGTGCCGGGGAGCAGCAGCGAGAACAGCAGGATCAACAGGACCGTCAGGATGACGAGACCATAGACCGGGATATAGCGGGCGATCTTCTGGCCGCTGGTCAGGCCGGCCAGCTCGCTGCGCGTCGGCTCAAGGGCGGTGGATTCGATCGATTGCATGGTTCAGTCTCCCTTGGTCTTGTCAGCTTTTCAGGCTCAGGCGGCTTCCGAGGCCGAAGCGGCGGAAATGACGGCGGATGTGGTCAGCGCTTCGCCTTCCAATTCGGCGACGATGCGGCCGCGTGAAAACACCAGCGCGCGATGGCAGATATGGGCGATTTCCTCGAAATCGGTGGAAACGACCACGACCGCGAGGCCGGCTTCGAGCGCCCGGGCGATCAGCTTGTAGATCTCGGCCTTGGCGCCGACATCGACGCCGGCCGTCGGGTCCTCGGCAACCAGCAGCTTGCGGCCGGTGACCAGCCAGCGGCCGACGACGACCTTCTGCTGGTTGCCACCCGAAAGGGCCTCGATCGGCAGGCTCTGGTCGTTCGGCCGCAGGCCGACGGTTTCACCGATCTTGTGGGCTTGTGCGGCTTCGTTTGCAGGCGAGAGAAACGAGAACAGGCCACGGCCAGAGGCGCCGGGATTGATGAAGGTGTTTTCCCTGAGCGACAGCGACATGGCGACGGATTCTTCCGTCCGGTCGCGGGCGATCAGCCCGATGCCGGATTTCATCGCCGCAACCGGGTTTGAAAGGTCCGGCGTTTCGCCGTTGAGGTGGATCGTGCCACCGAAGGCCTCGCATCCAAACAGGGCGCGGCCGATCAGTTCCTGGCCTGCGCCCCGCAGGCCGACCAGACCCAGCAACTCGTTCTGGCGGATATCGAAGGAAACCGGGCCGGTGCCGCCGCAAGTCAGGTTCCGTGCCGCAAGCACGGTCTTGCCGGGTGTGCAGGCGGCCTTGACGAAGAGCTGATTGGCCGGGCGGCCGACGATCATTTCGATCAGATCGTCCGGCCGGGTCTCACTGACGGGGCGCTGGCCGACCAGCTTGCCGTCGCGCAGGACGGCGACGCGGTCGGCAATGCGGAAAATCTCATCCAAGCGATGCGACACATAGATCATGCCGACGCCGCGTTCCTTCAGCGGGCGGATGGCGTTGAACAGTCGTTCCACCTCGTCGGCGGGGAGGCTGGCAGTCGGTTCGTCCAGCACCAGCACGTCAGCTTCGACAGCCAGCGCGCGGGCGATGGCGACCAGCGATTTTTCCGTGCGGGTGAGGTCTTGGACACGGGTGCTCGGGTCGAAATCGCAGCCGACGAGTTCCAGCGCCTCGCGCGCCCGATCTTCCGTCCGGCGCCAGTCGATCAGCCGCGAGCGCAACGAAAAGCCTTGCGCCAGGCCGACATTCTCACCGACCGTCATCCATTCGATCAGGCCGAGATCCTGATGGATGAAGGCGACCGGCTGGCGGGTGTTGGGCTTCGGCGGGCGATGGCTGTAAGGCTCGCCGCGAAAGAGGATCTGGCCGCCATCCGGCTTGTAGATACCGGCGAGTGTCTTGATCAGCGTCGACTTTCCTGCGCCGTTTTCGCCGAGGAGGGCGAGGATTTCGCCGGGACGCAGATCGATCGAGACATTTTCAAGCGCACGGGTGCCGCCAAAGACCTTGGTGATCCCCTGGAACTCGATGAGTGTGCGATTGTCCATCTCTGCTCCTCCCAAAGCGTCGAATGAAGATATGTTATCGATAACATATCCGGTTAGTCAAGGACCGATATTGGTTACTGTCCCGAATTCGTCAGGAAAGGGCGCCGTCGAGCAGGCGCATCATCTCGGCGGAATCGTGTCCGCCCAGACCGGCGGCGCAGAGCAGCCGGTGGATTTCGACGACCTGGCCGGTCATCGGCAGCGGCGTCTTGGTCTTCAGCGCGAAGGACTGCAGGGAATCCAGATCCTTCAGCATGTTGTCGATCCGCCCGGTTGGTGTGTAGTCGCGGGCGGCAAACTTGGCCATGAATTCCTGCAGGATGCTGGAATCGGCACGGCCGCCAGCAAGGGCCGCGGGGATGGAGGCGGGATCGACGCCACCTGCTTCCGCCAGCTTCGTCGCCTCGGCAACCGCCTGGAAAATCACCGCGCAGAACAGCTGATTGATCAGCTTTGTGGTCTGGCCGGCGCCGCTTGGTCCCATGCGGGTATAGTTGCGGGCGAGATGGCGCATGATGGCATAGGCGCGCTCGATATCGGCCTCATCGCCACCCGCCATGATCGTCAACCGTCCGGCCAGCGCGCCCGGCACGCCGCCCGACAAGGGGCAATCGACCCATTTCATGCCCGTCTCGGCCGCGAGCCGCGCCGCCATGTCGGCGGTGTCGGAGGGATCGATCGACGACATGTCGATCAGCATTTTCGTGGCATCGGCGCCGGCGCTGACGCCTTGGGGGCCGAAGACCACGGCGCGAACGATGTTGGCATGGTTGAGGCTGAGGATGACGAAGTCGCTGGCGCGCGTCGCTTCGGCAACCGAGACTGCGGCGAGACCGCCTTTGTCGGTCAATACCTTGACCTTTGCCGGATCGAGATCGAAGACGGTGACGGTCTGGCCGGTTTCGACCAGACGCGTCGCGATGGCCGATCCCATGATCCCGGCGCCGATGACGGCGACCTTGCAAGGCGTGATGTCGGTCATGCTTCTGCTCCGTTGAGTGCGGCAAGGCGGTCGAGGGCGGCTGCGGTGATGACATCCGGCGCGGGGGCGATGTCGACCGTCACGACAAGGTCTTCGCCTTCGGGGCTTTCCAGGGTCGCAAGCTGGCTATCGAGCAGCGGTGCCTTGAAAAAGTGCCCCGGCCGTTCGGTCATGCGCTGCATCAGGATATCGCGCGAGCCCTTCAGGTAGACGAAGGCAAGCGGTCGGCCTGCGGCCCGGCGCAGTTGGTCGCGATAGATACGCTTCAGCGCCGAGCAGGAAATGACGATGCCATTCGCATCGGCCTTGGCAAGACGTTGTCCGATGATCTCGAGCCATGGCCAGCGATCGCCGTCGTCAAGCGGAACGCCTTCCGACATCTTGGCGATGTTGGTCGGCGGATGCAGGCTGTCACCTTCGACATAGGGCAGGCCGAGATGGGCGGCGAGTTTTTCGCCGATCAGCGATTTGCCGCAGCCGCTCACGCCCATGACGATGATCGGGCCGTTAAAGGCAGGTGGTGATGCCGCCATCGACATAGAGCGTGTGTCCATTCACGAAAGAGGATGCCTTGCCGGCGAGAAAGACGGCCGAGCCGACGAGTTCATCGACATTGCCCCAGCGGCCTGCTGGTGTGCGCTTTTCGAGCCAACCCGAAAATTCGGCGCTATCGACCAGGGCCTGATTGAGTGGCGTCTTGAAATAGCCCGGCGCGATGGCGTTGATCTGCAGGCCATGCTTGGCCCAGTCGGCGCACATGCCGCGCGTCAGGTTCTTCACCGCGCCCTTGGTCGCGGTGTAGGGCGCAATGCCCGGGCGGGCGAGTTCGCTCTGGACGGAGGCGATGTTGATGATCTTGCCCTGTCCGCGCGTGATCATGTGCCGGGCGACCGCCTGGCCGACATAGAAGACGCTGGAAATATTGGTGGTGAGCAGCAGCTCCCATTTCTCGGCCGGAAAATCCTCGAGCGGGGTGCGAAACTGCATGCCGGCATTGTTGACGAGGATATCGATCGCACCGATCTCCGCCTCGATCCGCGCCACGCCATCCGCGACCGATTGCCGGTCCGTCACGTCGAAGACGGCTGCATGGGCGGTATATCCGGCCTTGCGCAGGGTTTCGACGGCGGCCTCGACCTTGTCCGCCGAGCGCCCGTTGAGCACGACTTCTGCGCCGTGCGCGGCCAGCCCTTCGGCCAGCGCGTGGCCGATGCCCTGGCTCGAACCGGTGACCAGCGCCCGGCGCCCACTCAGGTCGAACAACGGAAATCCCATGCAAATGCCTCCCAGCTTCCCTGCCGGATCAATGTTTTCGTTGTCTGTTTACAGCGCCCGGTCTCGCTTGACACATATGTTATCGATAACATATCAAGTCAAGCAAGAAAATTCGGGAGAAAACCATGTCGAAGCCGGAAGTGTTGATGATCGGACCGTACCCTGCCTGGGATATGGAAGACCTTGATCGCCGCTATGTTATCCATCGTCTTTGGGAAGCGGAGGATCGCGTGGCGTTTCTGGCGCACCACGGCGAAAACATCCGCGCCATTGCCACTCGGGGAGAGTTGGGTGCCTCGGCGGACCTGATGCGGGCGCTGCCGAAGCTCGAGATTGTCAGTTGCTACGGTGTCGGCACGGACGCGATCGATCTGAAGTTCGCGCGGGATAACAATATCCGCATCACCAACACGCCGGGTGTGCTGACGGAGGACGTGGCCGATCTCGGTATGGCTCTGATGCTGGCGGCGGCCCGGCAGCTTCCGGCAGGCGATGCCTTCGTGCGGGACGGGAGCTGGACGCAGGGCAATATGGGGCTGACCACCCGTGTCTGTGGCAAGCGTGTCGGCGTTGTCGGCATGGGCCGGATCGGGGCTGCCTTCGCCCGACGCGCGGCGGCGTTCGATTGCCCGATTTCGTATTTCGCCCGGACGCCAAAGCCCGATTTGCCCTACACATTCGTCGCGAACCTCATGGAGCTTGCCCGGCAGTCGGATTTTCTCGTGATCACGCTCGCGGGCGGCGAGGGGACACGCGGCATCGTCTCGGCCGAGGTGATCGAGGCGCTGGGGCCGGACGGCATTCTGGTCAACATCTCACGCGGCACGACGGTGGACGAAGCGGCCTTGTTGGATGCGCTAGAGCAGGGCAGAATCCGGGGCGCGGGCCTGGACGTTTTCCTGAACGAGCCACGAATTGATCCGCGTTTCGCGGCCTTGCAAAATACCGTCCTGCAGCCGCACCATGGCAGCGGCACGGTCGAAACCCGTCAGGCGATGGGAAGACTGGTGCGCGACAATCTGGCGGCGCATTTCGCCGGTCAGCCGCTGTTGACGCCGGTTGCCTGAACAGAGGAGAGGGGAGAACGTCATGAAGTCCGTCGTCATCCATGCAGCCAAGGATTTGCGCATCGAGGAGACCAATCCCGACAGCGCCGGGCCGGGGCAGGTCGAGATCGCCATCGAGGCCGGCGGCATCTGCGGCTCCGACCTGCATTACTACAATCACGGCGGTTTCGGCACGATCCGGCTGCGCGAGCCGATGATCCTCGGGCACGAGATCGCCGGCACGATCAAGGTGCTCGGCAGCGGAGTCTCGGGTCTTGCGGTCGGCGATCGGGTCGCCGTTTCTCCGAGCCGGCCTTGCAGCGCCTGCGACTATTGCATGAAGGGGCAGCAGAACCATTGCCTGAACATGCGCTTTTACGGCAGCGCCATGCCGATGCCGCATATCCAGGGTGCGTTTCGCCAGCGTCTCGTCGCCGAAAGCTGGCAGTGCCACAAGGTGGCCGACGGTGTCTCGATCAACGAGGCGGCCTTTGCCGAGCCCTTTTCGGTGACGCTGCATGCGGTCAACCGCGCCGGCTCGCTGCTTGGCAAGCGCGTGCTGGTGACCGGATGCGGCCCGATCGGCTCGCTGTGCATTCTGGCAGCCAGAGCCCATGGCGCCCAGGAAATCGTCGCCACCGACGTCATGGATGCGGTCTTGCTGAAGGCGCTGGAGGTCGGCGCCGACCGTACCATCAATGTCGCGGAGCATGCCGAAAAGCTTTCCTCATATTCCGCCAACAAGGGATATTTCGACGTGATGTTCGAAGCCTCCGGCAACGAGCGTGCGGTTCGCGCCGGCCTCGAAGTCCTGAAACCGCGCGGCATTCTCATGCAATTGGGGTTGGGTGGCGACGTCTCGCTGCCGCAAAACCTGATTGTGGCGAAGGAAATCGACATGCGCGGCAGCTTCCGGTTCCATGAAGAGTTCGCGCTGGCGGTCGATCTCATCAACCGCCGCCGGGTGGATGTGAAGCCACTGCTGACGGGGATTTTCGACCTGAATGATGCCGTGGCGGCCTTCGAGGCGGCGGGCGATCGCAGCCGGTCGATGAAGGTGCAATTGTCGTTCTGATCAGGTGCTTTCGCGCTCGACGACGCGAAAGCCGGTGAGCGTGATCCGTTCCGGCCCCTCGGTCGGTGCGCTCTGGATCGACTGCGTCAGCTTCAGCGCCGCCTGCCGGCCGATACCGTAGCAATCGACATTGACCGTCGTCATGCGCGGATGACAGCAGGCGGCGATCTCGTAATCGCCAAATCCGGCAATGGCGATGTCCTCGGGGACACGCATGCCGCGGCGGCGACATTCCATCAGCGCGCCGAAGGCAGAGAGGTCGGAAACGCAGAGCGTCACCTGGGTATCCGGCCAGCGGTCGAGCATGCTGACCACCGCCTGCGCGCCCTGTTCCATGGAAATCGGTGGAACGCCGAAGGAAATGACGCGGTCGGATTGCAGGCCGAGCCGGTCCAGCGCCCGCACGAAGCCGGCGCGCCGCTGGCTGCCGCGCGTATCGCGACCCGTCGTGCCGCCGATATAGCCGAAGCGTTGATAACCCTTAGCGGCCAACGTTTCGACCAGAAGCTCCATCGCCCCACCATTGGAAAAGCCGACGACCTTGTCGATCGGATCCGGCGGCGTATCCCAGGTTTCGATGACTGGAATACCGGCCTGCTGCAGCATTCGCCGTCCTCTGGCGGTATGGGCGCCGCCGGTCAGGATGATGCCCTCGGGACGCCGGCGCAGCATGGATTCGATCAGCTCCTCTTCCCGCTCGACCGAATAGTTGGTGTAGCCCAGGAGCAGCTGTAGCCCGGTGCCTTCCAGCGCGTCGGTAATGCCGCGCGCGGTGTCGGAAAAGTTGGAATTGTTGATCGACGGGATGATCGCCGCGACGAAGCCGGTGCGCCGCGACGACAGGCTGCCGGCCGACTGGTCGAGCACATAGCCGAGTTCGTTGATCGCCTGCGTGATTCGCTCGCGCGTCGCCTTGGAGACATGACTGCCCTCCTTCAGCGCGCGCGATACGGTCATGGCCGAAACACCGGCGCGGCGGGCGACGTCGTTCATCGTCGGCGCATCACTTGCCTTGTTATCCGGCGTTCTCGTCATTCTGTGTTCCCGTCCCCAGGCTCATCGCAAAAACCTGTTTATTGCCGGATATGTTATCGCTATCATCATGAAGAAACAACCGCCCGTCGATCAGGATGCGGGCCGGGAATCATCAAGGGGAGTGAGCATGTTCGGAGAAGTCGAGGGAACGGGGTTCGAGGTTCTGGATCCGCGTTTTGGAGCCTGTTTCGTCGGCCACGCGCGGGTTGAGCGGCTGTGGACGGGTGGACGCTGGCTGGAAGGGCCGGCCTGGTTCGCGGCCGGCCGTTATCTCGTCTGCTCGGATATTCCCAACAACCGCATGCTGCGCTTTGACGAGACCAGCGGCGCGGTCTCCGTCTTCCGCCAGCCGTCCAACAATTCCAACGGCAACACCATCGACAACCAAGGGCGCATGGTGACCTGCGAGCACCTGGCGCGGCGAGTGACACGGACGGAGTTCGACGGCACGGTGACAGTGATTGCCGATCGCTTCGAGGGCAAGCGCTTCAATTCGCCGAATGACGTCGTGGTGAAATCCGATGGCTCCATCTGGTTCACGGATCCGTCCTACGGGATCATGCACGATTATGAAGGCGAATATGGCGACGAGGAGATCGGCGCCTGCAATGTCTACCGCGTCGACTCGAACACCGGAACCATCACCAAGGTAGCCGATGATTTCGAAAAGCCGAATGGTCTCGCCTTCTCGCCGGACGAGCGGCACCTCTACATCGCCGATACCGGCGCGAGCCATCTGGAAAACGGTCCGCGCCATATCCGGCGGTTTGCGGTTTCAGACACGGGAACGCTGTCCGGCAGCGAGGTCTTCGCCACCTGCACCAGCGGCATGTTCGACGGTTTTCGCATCGATCGGACGGGCCGGATCTGGTCAAGCGCCGCGGATGGTGTGCATTGCTATGACCCGGATGGAACGCTGATCGGCAAGATCCACATTCCCGAAATCGTCTCGAACGTGACGTTTGGCGGCGCGCGGCGCAACCGGCTGTTCATCACCGGAACGACTTCGCTTTATGCCGTCTATGTCACGGCGAACGGGTCGAAGCTCGGGTAGAAGACAGGGCGATCTCATACGGCAAAGTCCCCTCCCCAACCCCTCCCCACAAGGGGGAGGGGCTTAACCCGTCGCCCGGCCCGTCGTTTGAAACAAGGGGCGGCGGTTGGGTCTCTCCCCCTTGTGGGGGAGATGGCCGACAGGCCAGAGGGGGGTTTTGCCCAACATAAAAATCCTACGGGCGGGAAATGCCGTCAGGCCCGCTCTTCCCAGACCTTGGCCAGCTCGACGATGGTCCTGACCGCCTTTTCCATGTCCTGACGGCTGACCCATTCGAGTGGCGAGTGGAAGGCGTGGCCGCCGGCAAAGATGTTGGGGCAGGGCAGGCCCATGAAGGACAGGCGCGAGCCGTCCGTGCCGCCGCGAATGCTGCCGCGCACCGGCTCCATGCCGGCGCGGCGGACGGCTTCGAGCGCGTTTTCCATGATCTCTGGATGCTGATCGAGGACGGCCTTCATGTTGCGGTACTGCTGCCTGACCTCGACATTGCAGGTGGAGCCCGGATAGTCCGGCATCACGTCGGCGACGATTGCCTCGATCAAGGCTTCCTTTTCCGCCAGGCCGGCATCGTTGAAATCGCGCACGATCAGGCCGATCGTCGCCTTTTCCATCGAGCCGATGACGCCGGTCGGGTGGATGAAGCCGTTCCTGCCGTCGGTTCGCTCGGGCGAGAGGTGCCTTGGCAGGCGGTCGATGATGGCGCTGGCGATCTTGATGGCGTTCTCCATTCTCCCCTTGGCAAAGCCCGGATGGATGGCGACGCCCTGGATGGTGATCTCGACGCCATCGGCTGAAAAGGTCTCATCCTCGATATGGCCGGCGGTCTCTCCGTCCATCGTGTAGGCAAACCGCGCGCCGAGCTTTTTCAGGTCCACCTTGTCGACGCCGCGGCCGATCTCCTCATCTACCGTCAGGAGCAGCTTGATCGTGCCGTGCTTGATGTCGGGATTATCGACAAGGAATTGCGCGGCGCTGATGATTTCGGCAAGGCCGGCCTTGTCGTCGGCGCCGAGCAGGGTCGTGCCGTCGGTGGTGATGATGTCGTTGCCGATCTGGTCGCGGAGCGCCGGATGTTCGCTGACGCGGATTATTTGCTGCGGATCGCCCGAAAGCTGGATATCGCCACCGGCATAATTGCGGATGATATTCGGCTTCACATTGGTGCCGGTGAAATCGGGTGCAGTATCCATGTGCGAGCAGAAGCAAATGACCGGCACGTCCTTGTCGGTATTGGCGGGAACCGTCGCATAGACATAGCCGTGCTCGTCCATATGGGCGTCCCTCAGGCCCATGGCCAGCAGTTCCTCGACCAGCAGGCGGCCGAGGTTTTTCTGCTTCTCTGTAGAAGGTTGAGCCGATGACGTCGGATCGGATTGCGTGTCGATGACGACGTAGCGAAGGAAACGATCGAGAACAGTGTCGGTCATGGCAGGCTCCATTTTAATGGCGGCAGGTGGCTCTCTGTAGTCGCCATGCGTGGCATCGTGAAGATTGCCTTGAGAAAAAGCACGTCGAAAGTCCGATATTGCAGTGCGAAAAACCTGCGACATTCGGCGAGACACGTGGCATAAGGGCGCCGAAACGTTTCTGGACACCCTACGCACATGATCCGCATTGAAAACATCAGCAAGCAGTTGAGCCACCGCATCCTGTTCATTGAGGCCTCCGCCGCGCTCAACAAGGGCGAGAAGATCGGCCTCGTCGGCCCGAATGGTGCCGGCAAGACGACGATCTTCCGGATGGTCACCGGCGAGGAGCAGCCCGATGAAGGTCAGGTGGC
The DNA here is from genome assembly GCF_051669845.1 of Pararhizobium sp. O133. Taxonomy (NCBI): domain Bacteria; kingdom Pseudomonadati; phylum Pseudomonadota; class Alphaproteobacteria; order Hyphomicrobiales; family Rhizobiaceae; genus Pararhizobium; species Pararhizobium sp. O133. The sequence goes on from NZ_CP196426.1 coordinate 1,612,085, forward strand.
TGTCGAGCGGGGCGTGACCGTCGGCTATTTCAACCAGGATGTGGGTGAGATGGCGGGGCGTAGCGCCGTTGCCGAGGTGATGGACGGTGCCGGCCCGGTCAGTGTGGTTGCCGCCGAATTGCACGAACTCGAAACCGCCATGGTCGATCCCGACCGGCTGGATGAGATGGATGCGATCATCGAGCGTTACGGCGAAGTGCAGGCGCGCTACGAAGAGCTGGACGGATATGCTCTGGAGGGCAGGGCGCGGGAAGTGCTGGCGGGCCTGAGCTTCAGCGAAGAGATGATGGACGGCGATGTCGGCGCGCTGTCCGGCGGCTGGAAGATGCGCGTGGCGCTTGCTCGTATTCTCCTGATGCGTCCCGACGTCATGCTGCTCGACGAACCGAGCAACCATCTGGATCTGGAGAGCCTGATCTGGCTCGAGGACTTCCTCAAGAACTACGAAGGTGCGCTGCTGATGACCTCGCACGACCGCGAGTTCATGAACCGCCTCGTCAACAAGATCATCGAGATCGATGCTGGCGGCCTCAACAGCTATTCGGGCGACTACGCCTTCTATGAACAGCAGCGGGCGCTGAACGAAAAGCACCAGCTGGCCCAGTTCGAGCGTCAGCAGGCGATGCTCGCCAAGGAAATCAAGTTCATCGAGCGCTTCAAGGCGCGCGCCTCGCATGCCGCGCAGGTGCAGAGCCGGGTGAAGAAGCTCGACAAGATCGAGCGGGTGGAACCGCCCAAGCGCCGCCAGGTCGTCGCTTTCGATTTCCTGCCGGCACCACGCTCCGGCGAAGATGTGATCAACCTGAAGAATGTCTACAAGAGCTATGGCAGCCGGACAATCTACGAAGGTCTCGACTTCATGGTGCGGCGCAAGGAGCGCTGGTGCATCATGGGCATCAACGGCGCTGGAAAGTCGACACTTCTCAAGCTCGTCACCGGCTCGACCGATCCCGATCAGGGCAGCGTTGCGCTCGGCGCCAGCGTCAAGATGGGTTATTTCGCCCAGCATGCCATGGACATCCTCGACGGTGACCTGACCATTCTCGAATGGCTGGAAGAGTCCTTCCCGCGCGCTGGACAGGCGCCGCTCAGGGCGCTCGCCGGATGTTTCGGCTTTTCCGGCGACGACGTGGAGAAGAAGTGCCGGGTACTTTCCGGTGGCGAGAAGGCGCGGCTGGTCATGGCGAAGATGCTGTTCGATCCGCCGAACCTGCTGGTGCTCGACGAGCCGACCAACCACCTCGATCTCGACACCAAGGAAATGCTGATCAAGGCCCTGTCGGAATACGAGGGCACGATGCTGTTCGTATCCCACGACCGTCATTTCCTCGGCGCCCTGTCGAACCGCGTGCTGGAACTCACGCCCGAGGGTATCCACGAATATGGCGGCGGCTACACGGAATATGTGGCGCGCACCGGCCATGAGGCACCGGGTCTGCGGGGGTGAGTGAACACGCCCTGGGCGTGGTTCTCGGCGGCCGGTTGTAATTCCGACCGGGGAATGCTATTCGCTTGACACATCTGATCGAGAAAGGAGGGCTGCGTTATGATGACATTTTTCCGGCACCATCGCCAGCGTGGCCCCGTCAATGCCCTGCAAATGCGTTTGCAGGGCTGACCCGAGACAGTTTTTCAAAACCGCTTTCTGGTCTGCCCTTCGTGGCACCGCAGCGCCGAGCCTGATGGCTTGGTTGTCTGCTTTTAGTTTCGCCGCAGGATACGCATCGCATCGAAGATGGCTGAGTGCTCTCGATGCACGCGTGCGCGGCAAGATCAGAGACCGATCATGACCCTTATCAATATCCGCAATCTCGGCATCACGCTGAGCGCACCTTTGTTCTCCAAGCTCAATCTCGTCATTAATGCCGGCGACCGCATCGGCCTTGTCGCCGCCAATGGCCGGGGGAAATCCACCCTGTTTCGCTGCCTTGCGGGTATGCTCGAGCCCGGCGAAGGTGACATTACCAAGGCGCGCGGGCTGACGATCGGCTATGTCGAGCAGAACGTGGCGCCCGGCTTGCTCGGCTTGACGTTTCGCGACGCCGTTCTGGATGCGCTGCCCGCCGATCAACGGGAGAACGAAAGCTGGCGCGCCGATGTCGTGCTGGAATCGCTCGATGTTCCCGATGCGCTGCGGGAGCGGTCGATGAAACAATTGAGCGGCGGCTGGCAACGGATCGCGCTGCTGGCCCGCGTCTGGGTGACGGAGCCGGACGTGTTGCTGCTCGACGAGCCGACCAACCATCTCGACCTTGGCAAGATCGCCTTGCTGGAAGACTGGCTGAACGCACTGCCGAGGGACGTTCCCGTTATCCTTTCCAGCCACGACCGCGCCTTTCTCGATGCCGTGACCAACCGGACGCTGTTCCTGCGTCCTGAACAATCGCCGGTCTTTTCGCTGACCTACAGCCGGGCACGACTGGCACTCGACGAGATGGATGCCTCCGACGAGCGGCGCTACCAGCGCGACATGAAAGTTGCCGACCAGCTTCGCCGGCAGGCGGCCAAGCTCAACAATATCGGTATCAATTCCGGCAGCGACCTGCTGGTGGTCAAGACCAAGCAACTGAAACAGCGGGCGGACAAGCTGGAGGATGCGGCCAAGCCCGCGCATCACGAACGCTCCGCTGGCGCGATCCGGCTTGCCAATCGCGGCACCCATGCCAAGGTGCTGGTGACGCTGGAGGATGCGAACGTGGAGACGCCGGATGGCACGCTTCTGTTCAAGACCGGCAAGCAGTTCATCTGCCAGGGTGACCGGATCGTGTTGCTCGGCGCCAACGGGGCCGGCAAGACCCGGCTTGTCGCCATGTTGCGCAAGGCGATCGAGCAGCCGGATGCGCAGCATGACGGTATCAAGGCGACGCCGTCGCTGGTTCTCGGATATGGCGACCAGGCTCTTGCCGATCTTAACGATGCGGATACGCCGATGCATGCGATCACCCGCCGCTTCGATGTCGGCGACCAGCGGGCTCGCTCGCTGCTGGCAGGCGCCGGCATGTCGATCGAGATGCAGGGGCGGTCGATCGGCCAGCTGTCCGGTGGGCAGAAGGCGCGGTTGGGCATGCTGATCCTGCGGCTCGCCAACCCCAATTTCTACCTGCTCGACGAGCCGACCAACCATCTGGATATTGACGGGCAGGAGGCGCTGGAGGGCGAGTTGATGGCGCATGAGGCCAGCTGCCTGCTGGTCTCGCACGATCGCAGTTTCGTTCGATCGGTCGGCAATCGCTTCTGGCTGATCGAGAAACGCAGGCTGGTCGAGGTCGAAACGCCGGAAAGCTTTTTCGCGGCGGTGGCAAATCACGGCTGAAATTTCGCAATCGCACACACCGGCCGGATGAAAGCCTAGTATCGAAATTTGCAGAACTCCGCCGTAAAAGGTGGGGTTTTGTCGTTTTGAAGCGGTTTATGAAATAGGCCAATTCCACAGGCGGTGTATAAGGACCAGTCGGCGCTTATCCCGTCAAGGGCCGCTCGAACTTCGTCGGCCAGCTGCTGACGCTGGGCATCCGGCCGGAGTATATCCAGATTGGTACGTCCGGCCTGTCGATGACAGGCGCACCGACGGTCATCGAGCGTCTAGGCGCCCAGACGGTTGTCTATGCATCGCTCGATGGTCAAGGCGAGAACTTCTGTGCCATGCTGCTGCCGGGCAGCGCCGCGATCCGGATCGAGGAGACGGTTCCGGTCGGCATCGCAGCCTCGGACTGACACTTGTTCAATGCGTCCGGGATAGCGCTGGAACGCCGTGTGGAACTGACGGATGTCGATATAACGTTGTCGGCGGGGGCGGCTTGATAGTCGGTATGCTGAACCGAAAATCAGTTGCGCCTGAAAAGGCGAGGACCGGTGCCGACAAACTCTGGAATGGTTTTGGACCAAGCGGCCTCTAAACTCTCCGTCATGCCTGTGACAAGCACAGGCATTATGGAGGAGACAGTATCGACCCCTCGGCCCAGACGTCAGGACGCCCGAACCACGTTTACCAGACGAGGCCGCGCGCGGCGACTTTTTCCACCCGGGTGACGACGCCGTCGCGATGAAACACCATGTCGTCGAACAGGTTGGAGACCACGCAGGTGTGGTTGGGAATGATCAGCAGCCGGTCGCCGATTGCCGGGCGACGGCCTTTGCATCGGCTGAGGTCGATGACGCCGTGTTCTTCCGACAGGCCGGTGATGACGGCGTCAGGATAACCGACCACGAGGCCATAATTGGAGAAACCTAGCAGATCCGAGGTCAGCGTCTTGGAGCCGGCATCGATGACGGCGCGATCCTCGTTCGGACGGGAGACGACGGTGACCAGAATGTGCATGGCGCAATCGTCTTCGGTGCAGTGTCCGGCGCGGATCAGCGAGCGATCGTTGTAGATATAGGTGCCGGCGCGGTGCTCGGTGGCCGACGGAACGAGATGCGCGTCGAACAGGCTGGGCGTGCCGCCATTGCTGACGACCGGGCACGGAATCCCTTCGGCCGAGAGTTGCGAGACGGCGGCAGCGAAGAAGGTTTCGACCGCCTCTGCGGCTCCGGTCTTCGGAAATGTCATCAGGCCGCCGAAAACGAGGCCGGGCGCATCGTTGATCCGGCGAGCGAGTGCAACAGCATCCTGTGACGACTGGACGCCACAGCGTCCGCCGCCGGTATCGCATTCGACCATGACCGTCAGCGGCTTGCGAGCGGCGAACCAGGCCGTCAATCCATCGACGGTGGCCGTGCTGTCGGCCACGACCTTGAGGCTAGACACCCGGTCATTCAAAGCGGAGAGACGGGCGTGCTTGTCGCTGCCCAGAATGTTGAAGGTGATGAGGATATCCTCGAAACCTGCATCCGCGAAGACTTCGGCCTCGGTGATCTTCTGGCAATTGATGCCCTTGGCACCGGCGGCGACCTGCGCCTCGGCCAATGCCGGAATCTTGTGGGTCTTGATATGCGGCCGGAAGGAAAGGCCGTGGGTATTCATGTAGTCTTGCACGCGGGCGATGTTGCGCGCCATGCGGTCCTCGTCGATGACGGGGCGCGGGGTCGAAACCGAGGACAGGGTATCGCCCGGCTTCGGCATCATGGTGGCGTCGCTGTGGGTCATGTCACGCTGCTCCCTGTTCCATCCCGTGGGGATTGTCCCATCGGCCAGATATCGCGCGGCGCGCGGCGATAGGCCGTGCGGGCCGGATTGTTCGGATACGGTGTGCCGGCCGAACAGTAAAGGATTTCCGCGGCGATCCTGGCGAAGGACGCATAGAAATGGTTGGTCGACTTGATCACCAGGATTTTCTTTGCCGTCGGATCGATGCCCATGGTCGAGAACAGGCTCGGGTCGAAGCTCTGGGCGCGGGTCGAGTTCAGAATGATGTCGATCCCGTCGAGACGGATATGGGCGGAATCGCCGAAGGGGACGAAGCTCTCGCCGAACCGCATTTCGGCATTGCGCACCAGCCGGACGATCTTGACGATGCCATCGATCGGATTGCCTGTGCCGGGCGCGGATTTCGCGCCGAAACGCAACTGGATCTCGGCGCCTTCGCCGGCCGCCATGCAGATCTGCACCGCCATCGGATCCCAGATCGTGCCGACCGCCGTGTCCGTGGCGCCCTGCGCGAGAAGTTCGGCCAGCAGAACCGTCGCGTCCCCGGCGGTGCCGCCGCCCGGATTGTCCCAGACATCGGCGATGACGACAGGACCGCTTGTCGCGGACATGGCACGCGAAACGGCTTCCCGCTCGTCGATCTGCGGCATGATGAAGGTGCCACGCTTGGAAAAGAGATCGAGACCCAGTTCGCGGGCAAGGGCTGCTCCCTTTTCCGGCTTGCCGTCGGTGATGACGACCATCTTGGTGCCCATTTCCGGCACGTCGCCGGCCATGAAACCGTGGACGACGGAGATAGACAGGATATCCGGATCATCCGCTTCCATCTGGACAATTCTATCGACGAAGGAGCGCATTGGGTCGCGCGAGGTCGGGTAGACGTCGATCATCCGGCAATCGAAAGCCGACATGATCGGCTTCACGCGTCCGGCCAGCGTATCGAGCGCGATCCGCCAGAGGTCCTTGGCGCGATCGACAAAATCGGTGTGTGGAAATTCCTTGAAGTAGACGAAGAAGTTCGCGGCGGCGATCCGTTTGGCGGTGAGGTGGCTGTGCGGATCGAGTTCGGCGCAGACGAGGATGTCCGGCCCGACGATCTCGCGCACACGCGCCAGGAAATCCCCTTCCGTATCCTCGTAGCCATCGGCGACCATGGCGCCGTGCAGCCCGAGCACGACGGCATCGATCGGCAGGGCGGCGCGCAGTTGGTCGAGAATTTCGTCGCGCAGGCCTTCATAAGCCAGACGATTGACGAGGCCGGCGGGGTCCGCCCAGGCGGCGGTGCCCTCGACAAGCTCGAACCCCTTTTCGGCGGCCAGTCGGCGGCCGACGGTAATCGGCGCGGAGCAAAGGGTCGGCGTTTTCGGATGCTCTCCGGGGGCTGCATAAAGCGAGGCCTCGAAGGCGCGGCGATCGACGCAGATCGGTGAGAAGGTGTTGGTCTCGGTCGCCAGGGCGGCGGTGAATATGCGCAATGCCTTTGCCTCCTGCTTGCCGCTCAGGCGTCATCCATCGGATTGGGCAGGTAACCCGTGAAGCCGGAGATCTTCCACCGTCCCTCATGCAGCCGGCAATAATAGAGCGTCTGCCATTTCAGGACGTCGATGCTTCCATCCGACTTCTTGAGGATTCCGTCGAACTTCTTGCGGGCCAGCGCCATGTCGCCTTCGATCTCGATATCCTCGAGCGTCGTCGTGGTGAAGATGACGTTGCGGGTATCCTCGGCGAAGGATTGTCCGGCAAAATCCTGCGCCTGGCGCAGCCATTCGTCGCGATAGGCAGCCAGCGACGGGAAGGCGAGGCGCCATTTGTCGGGGCTGACCGAGCGCTTTCCGTCGATACCGATAAAGCCGTCTTCGACGAAATCATCGGCCACTTTTGACCAGTCGGCAGAAAGGAAAGCATCGATGTCGCGTTCGACCAGCATCTGCCAGATGGAATGACGCACGGTGTCTGAAACGGAAAACGGATTGCGGAAAGGATCGCGCACGCTTGCTCCCTGATATTGAAATTATTTTCATAAATTGTGTTTTTCTCTGGTCAAAATCCGCGTCTTATGGTCATTTGTCAACGGATTAAGAAAATAATTTGCAAGGACAAAGCTGTGGCGATCAAGCGTTACGGAACCGGACAGGTGGGCGCGGGCGGCAAACCGCTGCCCTTTGCGCGCGCCGTCGAGGCCGATGGCTGGCTCCATGTTTCCGGACAGGTCGCCATGGAGAACGGCGAAATCATCGAGGGTGGCATCATCCAGCAGACGCACAAGACGATTGAGAACCTGCTCGCGATCCTGAAGGAGGCCGATTACGGCGTCGAGCATGTCGTTCGCGTCGGAGTCTGGCTGGACGATCCCCGGGATTTCTGGACCTTCAACACAATCTATCAGGACTATTTCGGCAGCCATCCGCCGGCGCGCGCCTGCGTGCAGGCGTCGATGATGGTCGATTGCAAGGTCGAGATCGACTGCATCGCCTACAAGGAAAAGACGGCCTGAGCGGAGCGGTGGCATTGGGAGCAGAGATGGACATCGGGTGAGAATCGTGTGCCGGATCGCAGCATTGCAGCGGTTTCGGGCGGCCTTCGAAAGGCCGCCGCGCGATGTCATTGAAGGTGTTTTCTGATGGATATTTTCTCAACGCTTCAGGAGGAGAAGGGCAAGCTTTCCCAGGCCGAAAGCCGGATTGCCGATATTCTCCTGACCGATTTCGAATTCGCCGTGAATGCCTCGATCATCGAGCTGGCCGGCAAGGCGGATGTCTCGCCACCGACCGTGACCCGCTTCTGCCGGCGGCTGGGCTGCGACAGCTTTTCCGACTTCAAGGTGCAGCTTGCGCGCACGGCCTATGTCGGCATGCGCTACCTCAAGCCCGAGCCGAAAAGCCGGGAGCCAGGGGATGTGGCGCAGGACGTTGTCTCGAAGGCGCAAAATGCGCTGTTCATCCTGCACAAGAATCTCGATCTCGCAGCCATCGAAAAGGCGACCGAGCGGCTGGCCGGTGCGGAGATGATCTATGCCTTCGGGTCCGGCGGCAATTCCTCGATGATCGCCAGAGAGCTGCAGAACCGGCTGTTTCGCCTCGGACTGCGCGTCACCGCCAGTTCCGATCACAGCATGCAACTGATGATGGCGGCTGCCGTGCGGCCGGGTGATGTGCTGATCGGCTCCTCGTTTTCCGGCCGGAATGCCGAACTGGTGCGCTCTTTCACGCTGGCGCGCGAGCAGAAGGTGACGACGATCGCGCTGACGCAGAGCGGCAGTCCCGTCGCCCGCGCCGCCGACATTACCGTGCCGGTCGACCTGCCGGAGGGCACGAACATCTATCGACCGACCTCGACCCGTATCGCCTATCTCGCGCTGGTCGATATCATCGCCAGCCTCGTCGCCTATCACATCCAGCCCCAAGCGACGGTAACGCTGCGGCGCATCAAGCAGCAACTCGTCGCCCACCGCGACGGCGACGATCGCCAGCTTCTCGGGGATTGACGCACAGCATGTCCAGAAAGGAACCGGCATGGCATCATCCGTCGCCATCGTCACGGGGCCGCAGGCGAAATCGGCCGCGCGATCTCCCTGCGTCTGGGGCAGGACCATGATTTCGTGCTGATGCCGGATCACGATGGCGGGGCGGGCGGGTGGACATTGTCGTCGGCTCAAACACGACGATCCGGGGCGTGCCGGTGCAGGGGCTTGGAACGACCGGCGGCAAGGCGGCGCTGATGCTGCGGCCCGAGCGGCTCTCCCTGACGCACTGAGCGACCGGGGCGGCGGCACGCACCTCGCCGCAACTGTCACGGGCATCATTTTCCTCGGCAGCGATATCCATTTTGCCGCCGCTGCCGAGACTGGAGCCGCACTGTCCGTGCGTCTGCCTTCGGCCATCAGGCAGCGTCGCGCATCAGCCGGGAAGATGCGATCTCGCTCGGCTTCGATCCCGCCAGCGCGCATGTGTTTTCGGCCTAACCGTCGATATCCTTGATCGCATCCAGCGGCCCCTTGAGCGCGGTGCGCGGATGGACGAGGTCCGGCTGGATCAGGTGGACGCTGATGGCCGGGCGGTGCTCTTCCATGATCGAAAAGGCCTTGGCCAGCATGCTTTCGATGTCCTGGCGGATCATGATGACCGGGAAGGGCAGGAAGGAGCCGAACGGGTCGTAGTCGTAGCAGCCGACGACGATATCGGCGAAGGTCTCGTGCGGATGCTGCGCCATGAAGCGCAACAGGCCCTCGAAGTTGATCGACGAGTTGATGAACAAGCCGCGCGGCAGCTTTCCCTCGCGCTCGTAAAACCGTTCGAAGGCGGTCTGCGTCATATTGGGCGAATACCCGGTCGGCTGGATGCATTCTTCCGGATCGGAGCCCAGCATCGCCGTCTTGGTATCGCGAAAGCCCTTGATACGCTCGCGGCTGGCATGGTCGTTGCGGCCGCCGAACAGGTAGAGTTCGTCCGGCGCCAAGGGATTGTCGGCGCCGAAGCTGCGGATGATCGCATCCGTCAGCATGCGCGCGCCCTCGTAGTTGTCACTGATGACGGACGGCGCCTTGGTGCCGGGCAGGTCGATATTGATGTGCCTGATGCCGGCGGCCTCGCATAGCGCGTGCACACTGTCGGGATCGGTGGCGCCGGCGATGAACAGTTCGTCGATCGAATAGGAAATCAGGGTTTCGACCGTCGCCAGTTCTTCCTGCGGATCGCGGCAGGCGCTGACGACGATCGGGCATTTGCCGTGGCGGCGCACTTCGGCTTCAAAGGTCTGGGCCATCGACGAGAAATAGCGATTGTCGTGCACCGGCAGCAGCAGTCCGACCAGGCCCGAGCGTGAACTGCGCAATCCGCGAGCTTGCAGGTTCGCGGTGTATTGATGTTGTTCGGCAAGGTTCTGGATGAGTTCGGCAGTGCTTTCCTTGATGCGCCGCTTGCGCCAGGTGCCGTTCAGGACGGCGCTGACAGTTGAAGCGGAACAGCCCGACAGGATCGAGAGATCATAGATCGTCGCTTTTTTCTTAGCCTGGTTTTTCACGCTGCCTCCTCCCGATTGCTTATTGGCAATCCCCACTTGACGAAAGTTTAATTCTAAAAGATATTAATTGCACCATCGATTGTGCAAAAAAGAAATATCGATTGTGCCGATGAAGATGGTCCCGCTTGAGGAGGCGGGGAGTGGGAGGATGCGAATTCCGCGTCAACTCTGATCTGAGGTCTTGCAACCCGTCATTCGGACGGCTTGCCGTGTTTCCCGCGCGGAAACGTTTGGAGGAGGATTTTACGATGAAGAAGTTCATGATCGCGGCGCTTGCCGCGTCGTTGTCGTTCGGCGTTTCGTTTGCGGCGATGGCCGCCGACAAGGTTGGCGTCGTCGTCAAGATCGGCGGCATTCCGTGGTTCAACGCCATGGAAGCCGGGATCAAGGAGCAGGGCGCCAAGCTTGGCGTCGATGCCTTCATGGTCGGCCCGACCAGCGCCGACCCGGCACTTCAGGTACGCGCCATCGAGGATCTGATCGCCCAGGGCGTCAAGGTCATTGGCGTCGTCCCGAACGATGCCAAGGTGCTGGAACCGGTTCTGGCCAAGGCGAAGGAAGCCGGCATCATTGTCATCACCCATGAATCGCCCGGCCAGAAGGGGGCCGACTGGAACTTCGAATTGGCCTCGTCAACCGGTTTCGGCGAAGCGCATGCCAAGCTTCTGGCCGAGAAGACGGGTGGCAAGGGTGAATATGCCGTGTTCGTCGGCTCGCTCACCGTTCCGCTCCACAATGCCTGGGCCGATGCGGCAGTCGCCTATCTCAAGGCCAACCATCCCGACATGAAGCTGGTCGGCGAACGCTACGGCGTCGCCGAGGATGTCGACAAGAGCCGCTCCACCGCGCTCGACCTGATCTCCGCCCATCCCGATCTCAAGGGCTTTCTAGCCTTCGGCAGCCAAGGCCCGATCGGCGCCGGCCGCGCCGTCGAAGAGCGCCGCAAGACCGGCGAAATCTTCGTGCTTGGTCCCTTCTCGCCCGGCCAGGGCCAGAAGCTGATCAAGTCCGATGCGATCTCCGGCGGCTTCATGTGGAATCCGAAACAGGCCGGCGAAGTCTTCGTCACCATGGCGGATCGCCTGATCAAGGGCGAGAGCGTCAAGGAAGGCGACGACATTCCGGGTCTCGGCGTCATCAAGCCGGTGGGCAACGACATCATCGTCGACCAGTTGCTGCCGATCAACAAGGACACCGTGGACGAGCTTGCAGGCATGGGCCTGTAACGTCCGCGAACGTTTTCTCCCGGGCTGCTGGGCTGGCTTCGGCCGGCTCGGCGGTGCCCGGAGCGTTCCCCGGTTGCATTCTCACAGGTTGATACGATGACGATACGTGCTGACGCGGAGGGCGGCCAAAAGCCGCTCCTGTCCCTGCGCAACATCAATATGACCTTCGGCGGCGTCAAGGCGCTGAAGAATGTCAGTTTCGACGTGCTGCCGGGCGAAGTCCACTGCCTGGCCGGCGAAAACGGCTCCGGCAAGAGCACGCTGATCAAGATCATCACCGGAGTCTATCGCCCCGGAGACGGCGCCGTCATCGAGTATGACGGGCAGGCCTATTCCCACATGTCGCCGGTGACGGCGCAGAATTCCGGCATTCAGGTGATCTGGCAGGATCTGGCGCTGTTTCCGGAAATGACGGTGGCCGAAAACATTGCCTTCCAGACGCTGCTTGGCCGCTGGCCGCGCTTCGTCAATTACAGGAGCATGCGCGAAACGGCGGTGAAGGCGCTGGCCCGGCTCGGTGTCACGCTCGATGTCGACCGACCGCTCAAGGGCTATCCGATCGCCCAGCGCCAGATCGTGGCGATTGCCCGCGCGCTGGTCGGTGAGGCGAAGCTTGTCTTCATGGACGAGCCGACGGCGTCGCTGACGCAATCGGAGACGGACTACCTGCTCGGGATCGTCCGCACGCTCTCCGCATCCGGCGTCGCCGTCGTCTTCGTCAGCCACCGGCTGGCCGAAGTGCTCGACATATCCAGCCGGTTGACGGTGCTGCGGGATGGCGCACTGGTCGGCGTCTATCCGACCAAGGGCATGACGCAGTCGCATATCACCGAATTGATGACCGGCAAGACCTTCGACCAGACGATCCGCGTCCGCGATGTCGGCGCCAATCCGGTCGTGCTCGAAGTCGAGGGCCTGAGCCGTCCCGGCCAGTTCGAGAGCATCTCCTTTACCGTGCGGCGTGGCGAGACACTCGGCATCACAGGGTTGCTGGGGGCAGGGCGCACCGAACTCGCGCTTTCGCTGTTCGGCATGCTGAAGCCCCGGGCTGGCACCATCAAGCTGGAGGGGAAGCCCGTCCACTTCTCCTCCAACCGCGACGCCATCAGGGCCGGCATCGCCTACCTCTCGGAAGATCGCCTGTCGCTCGGCCTGATCCAGCCGCAGTCGATTGCCGACAATCTGGTGATCGCATCGCTCGACAATGCCATGGCCGGCGGCATGCTGTCCGACCGGCGCAAGCGCGACCTCGTCGCCCGCTGGATCGCCGATCTCGGCGTCAAGATCGGCAAGCAGGACGATGCGATCTCCACCTTGTCCGGTGGCAACCAGCAGCGCGTGGCCATCGCCAAATGGCTGGCGACGGATCCGAAACTGCTGATTCTCGATGCCCCGACGGTCGGCGTCGATGTCGGCGCGCGTGCCGGCATCTTCGATATCGTCGCCAAGCTCGCCGATAGCGGTCTTGCGATCATCCTGATCTCTGACGAGGTACCGGAAGTCTATTTCAATGCCGACCGCGTGCTGCACATGAAGCAGGGGCGCGTCGTCGATCAATTTATGCCGGCGGAATGCTCACTCGCGGATATCGAGGCAGCCGTCTATGCGTAAGATCGTTCAATCCCACGCGACGGAATTTGCGCTTCTGGCTGTCATCGCTATCATCAGCCTCTTTCTGTCGTTCGTCACCGACCGCTTCTTCACGCTCGGCAATGCGTTCGATCTGCTGAACACCAGTTCCGTCAACATCATCTTTGCCGTCGGCCTGCTTGTCGTGCTGATTGCCGGCGGCATCGACATTTCCTTCGCGGTCGCAGCCTCCGTCGTCCAGTATGTCGCGGCGCTGATACTCGGCTGGATGGGGGGCGGCGGCTGGATCAGCGGGCTTCTGATCGCCGGTGCGCTCGGTGTGCTGCTCGGCGCCATCAACGCCTTCCTGATCCACAAATTCCGGATCATCTCGATCGTTGCGACCATCGCCACCTTCAACATCTATTTCGGCCTGCTGATGTTCTTCACCCGTGGCGTGTCGATCTACAACCTGCCGGACTGGCTGACCACGCGGGTCATCCTGTTCGAGCACGAGATGGCGGATGGCAGCTGGATCGAGATCACCCTGCCCGTACTGGTGATGCTGATCTGCGTGACCGCGACCTGGGCGTTCATCACCCGCACGACGACCGGCCGCCAGCTCTATGCTTTCGGCGACAATCCGGAAGGCGCGCGCCGGTTCGGCATCAATATCGGCGCCATGCAGTTCATCGCCTTCGGCTGGCTCGGACTGATGGCCGGTATCGCCGGTCTCGTGCAGGCGCATTATGCGCAGGAGGTCGTGCCAAATGCACTTTATGGCCGTGAACTCGACGTACTGGCAGCTGTGGTTCTCGGCGGCGCGCGACTTGGCGGCGGCAAGGGCTCGGTGCTCGGCTGCGTGCTCGGGGTGCTGCTAATCTCGATCACCCAGAACGGGCTCAATCTGGCTGGCGTCTCGCCCTATGCGTTCAAGATGATCGTCGGCGCCATCATCCTCGTCGCCATCACCCTGTCGAACACCAGCATCGAAAAGCTTCTGCCGTTCATGCGTCAGGGGGAGGGCCGTAAATGACCGTGATCCTCGATCGTATCAAGGCAATTCTCGGCCCGGACATGGCCGGCCCCGGTTTCGCGCTGCTCGCCGTACTCGTCTTCTTCAGCCTGGCATCGTCGCAGTTCCTGAGTTCCGCGACATTTGGCGCCGTCGCCTTCCAACTGCCGGAACTCGGCCTGCTGACGCTTGCCATGCTGCTGCCGGTGTTGACCGGCGGGCTCAACCTCGCCATCACCTTCACCGCCAATTTCGCCGGACTGACAGCGGCCTGGGTGTTGCAGCAGAACGGTGGCGCCGATGCCGGGCCGTTCGCGTTTTTGCTCGGCAGCATCCTGGCGATCGGCGTCGGCGGGCTGAGCGGCGTGGTGATGGGGCTGGTCATCGCCTATACCCGCGCGCATCCCATCCTCGTCTCGCTGTCGATGATGATCTTCCTGCGGGGCTTGGGCGAATTCCTGACGCGTGGCGGCGATGTCTCCGGTTTCCCGGCCTTCCTGCAGCCGCTCGGCCATGGCAGCATTCTCGGATTCCCGGTGCCGCTGATGGTGTTGATCGGCTGCGTGCTGATCTGGCACCTGCTGTTGACGCGCATGAAGCTCGGTTTCAACACCACCATGATCGGCTCGAACATCGAGGCGGTGCGCTATTCCGGGGTCAACACGCGCAAGGTCATCGTGCTCGTCTACGCACTCTCGGGCGCCATGTGCGCGGTTGCCGGGATCATCATGCTGGCGCGGTTCAACTCGGTGCGCGTCGGCCATGGTGAATCCTACCTGTTGATCACGGTGCTTGCCTGCTTCTTGGGTGGCGTCAATCCGTTCGGCGGGTTCGGTCGCGTCATTCCCGTCTTTGTCGCCCTCGTGGTGCTGCAACTGCTCTCGTCGGGCCTCAATATCATGGGTGCCAACCAGCATCTGGCGACCGCCGTCTGGGGCATCCTGCTCATTGCCGTGATGATCCTGCGCTTTGCGGCCGGGCATTTCAGATTTCTCAAGCGAAAAAAAGGATAGAGCCATGGAAGGTTTTGGCGTTCATACCAGCATGTGGACCATGAACTGGGACCGCGCGGGCGCGGAAAAGGCGATCGCCGCCGCCGTCAAATACGAGATGGATTTCATCGAGATCGCGCTTCTCAACGCGCCGGCGGTCGATGCGGAACACAGCCGCAAGCTTCTGGAAAAGCACAAGCTGCGCTCGGTCTGCTCGCTGGGCCTGCCGGAGCATGCCTGGGCTTCGGTCCATCCGGAAAAGGCCGTCGAACATCTGAAGGTCGCCATCGACAAGACGGCGGACATAGGGGCCGAGGCGCTGTCGGGCGTCATCTTCGGCGGCATCGGCGAGCGCACGGGCATGCCGCCGACGCAGAAGGAATATGACAATATCGCCAAGGCGCTGCAGGCCGCCGCCAAGCACGCCAAGACGCGCGGCATCCAACTCGGTGTCGAGGCGGTCAATCGCTACGAGAACCACCTGATCAACACGGCGCAGCAAGCGGTCGACATGGTCGAGCGGGTCGGCGCCGACAATATTTTCGTGCATCTCGATACCTACCACATGAATATCGAGGAGAAGGGTGCTGCCAACGGCATCCTGATCGCCCGCGATCACATCAAGTATATCCACCTCTCCGAAAGCGACCGCGGCACGCCGGGTTATGGCAACGTTCCCTGGGATGCGATCTACGCGGCGCTCGCGGCGATCGGCTTCAAGGGTGGGCTGGCGATGGAAAGCTTCATCAACATGCCGCCCGAAGTGGCCTACGGGCTTGCGGTCTGGCGGCCGGTTGCCAAGGACGAGGCCGAGGTGATGGGCAACGGATTGCCGTTCCTGCGCAACAAGGCGCGACAATACGGCCTGATCTGAGATGGCAGGGCTGTTTCCGCTCCGGCGGGGACAGCCATATCGCAGGCGAGTTCAGGGCATTGAAATGGCGGAAAGGCGTATCTTCGACCGGATGGGAACTGCGCAGTCGGCGACTGTCGCCGTTCTCGATGTCGGCAAGACCAATGTGAAGCTCAACGCTGTCACTGCATCCGGCACCATTGCCGAAACAGTGTCGGTACCCAATCCGGTGCTGGCGACGGGTCCATGGAAACATCATGACCTGAAGACCTTAAGCGACTGGGTGTTCGACCGTCTCGCCGGTCTGGCGAAGCGTCATCCGCTGGAAACCTTCGTTTCCTCCGGCCACGGTTCCGGCGGCGTTCTCGTCGGACCCGATCCGGACGATGGCGACGGCACCGCCTTGCCGATGATCGATTATGAGCAGCACCTGCCCGAAGACATCCGCGATCGCTACACGCCGCTATCAGGTTCCTTTTTCGATCGCGGCAGCGCCATGATGCACGCCGCCACGCATCAGGCGCGCCAGATGTTCTGGATGCAGCAGGCCGAACCCAAGGCATTTGCCCGTGCCCGCTGGTTTCTCGGCGTGCCGCAATATTGGGCCTGGCGGCTTTCCGGCGTCGCCGTCTCCGAGGCGACGGTGCTCGGTGCTCAGTCACATCTCTGGAACGTCGCGGAAGGCCGCTGGTCGCCGATCGTCGCCTCGCAGGGCTGGGCCCGCCTGCTGCCGCCCTTCGCAAAGGCCTGGCAGGCGGTGGGTTCCATTCGCCCGGCGCTTGCCAGACGATACGGCTTGCCAGAGGGCATGACGGTTCTCGCCGGCATCCACGATAGCAGCGCCAATTTCTATCGTTACCAGGCGGCCGGCTTCGACGAGGCTACGGTCGTTTCCACCGGCACCTGGATCGTTGCGCTGAGCGGCCGCACGCCGCTTGCGCATCTCGACGAGCGTCGCGGCATGACCTGCAACAGCGATGTCGAGGGACGTCCGGTCGGTGGCGTGCTGACCATGGGCGGGCGGGAGTTCACCCATATCGTCGGCAAGGATGAGGGGCATCTGAATGCCGATCCGACGATCGTCAGCCGGATGATCGAGCGGGGCACCATGGCCCTGCCATCCTTCGGCGACGATGATGGCCTGTTTCCGGGGAGCGCAAGCAAGGGGCATTTCGCAGGCCCGGCGCCGAAGGATGCCGCCGAACGCAAGGCCATGGCGGTGCTCTATACCGCGCTGCTGACGGTCGAATGCCTCGATGCGCTCGACAGCAGCGGCCGGGTCATTCTCGACGGCAGCTTCCTGCGTGATCCGCTCTATGCGTCTCTCGTCTCGGCCCTGCGACCGCGCGGCGACACCGTCGCCAATCTCGACAGCTATGGCGTCGCGTCGGGGACGGCGCTTCTGGCTCATCACGGCACCCGGCTTAGCCGGGCTGCGATCGCCCTGCAAAAGCCGCCTGCCTTTCAGCATCCGCCCGCCGAATTGGCCGCCTATCTCCACCGCTGGCAGGGGCTGGCGCGGCAATCGGCACGCACTCTGTTTTCATCACGACACGAAAGGTCCACCTCATGAGCGATACCCAAACCGATATTACCGCGCTGCGGCGCGAAATGGTCGATATCTGCCGACGAATGAATTCGAGCGGCATCAACCAGGGAACGGCCGGAAATCTCTCCGTGCGCACCGGCAGCGGCTTCCTGATCACACCGTCGTCCTTGCCCTATGATACGATGACGCCGGATGATCTGGTGGAGATGGATTTCGACGGTACCTATGTCGGCCGGCGGCCGTCTTCTGAATGGCGCTTTCATCGCGACATCCTGAAGAACCGCACGGATATCGACGTCGTGCTGCATTGCCATTCGGTCTACGCGACGACGCTGGCCTGCCATCACAAGACCATTCCGAGCTTCCACTACATGACCGGCATTGCCGGCGGTACGACAATCCGCTGTGCTGAATACGCGACCTTCGGTACGCAGGCTCTCTCGGACCATGCGCTGGTCGCGCTGAAGGACCGGCTGGCCTGCCTCCTGGGTCAGCATGGCCAGATCTCGCTCGGCAAGACGCTGGAATCGGCTTTATGGCTGGCGATCGAGATCGAGACCCTGTCGCGCATGTATGTTCAGGCCCTGACGCTCGGCGAACCACCGGTTCTGCCCGACGACGAGATGGCGCGGGTGATCGAGCAGATGCGCAAGATGAGCTACGGCCATGCCCCGGATGCCGAAGGGATTAACGATGTAGCCCGCCCTCGGACCGCGCAGTCCTGAAATTGCGCGACCGATCATTCCGGCGTGCGTTCGATGGCGGCTCCTTTTGTCAGAGCGCGTTGGCGCGGGTCTTCAGGATCGCCGAGAAGCGAGGATCGAAGGCCCTGCTGATGGGTTCGGCGGCAGCCCCGAGCGCGACGGACCAGGGATCCGTCATGCCCAGTTGCAGGCGCGGAAGGGTCCGGTCAGGCCGGTTGGCATTGGACGGCAGCAGTGGAAGGATGGCGTCGAACAGCTTGCGCGTCAGCGGTTCCGGAGCGCCCGAGCAGAGGATGACGGTCTGCGGATCGAAGATCGTTTCGATCAGTTGCACTCCCCAGCGCAGCTCTTCCGCAGCAGTCTCGATCCAGCGGGTGAGGGACGGATCGTCTTTGTCCACCAGCATGTTCAGCCGGTCGTGCAGGCCGGGGTCTGAAGGATCGGCGCCGAGATGCTGGTAGAGCGAGGCGAGCGAGGCGCGGTGTTCGAGCGATGTCTGCTCCGGGCGGCGGGCCGTCGGTGGCAGCAGCGCCATGCCGATTTCGCCGGCATTGCCGTTGCCGCCGGCATAGAGTTCGCCGTTGAGGATAAGGCCCGCGCCGATACCGTAGCCGACATAAAGGCAGACGGCATGATCGATGCCATGGGCGGCACCCACCATGCGCTCGGCCGTCGCGCAGGCCGCCGCGTCATTCTGCAGACCGACTTCCAGCCCGGTGCCGGCGGCGAGTGTTTCCAGCAGCGGAAAATTCTGCCAGGCGGCCATCATCCACTGGTCGTCATTATCCGTTGCTAACCCGAAGGGCCCGGGCATGGCGACACCAAGCCCCACCAGCCGCTTCTCGGCCTGTTCGGCGATCCCGGCAAGTTCCGTCCTGACCTGTTCAATGAGATCGAGAATGACTTTGGCGCCGTTGGCCGGCCCGCCCGGCGGCAGGTTTGCCTGGGCGCGCACCAGAACCGTGCCGACGAGATCGACGGCGATGGCGCGGGTGACGTGCCGATCGATCTGCAGGCCGATGGCAAAGGCGCCATCCGGCACAAGCCTATAGGGCGTGGATGGCTGGCCGCGGCCATTGCGCACGGCCGTCAGCGAAACAACCAGCCCGTCGACTTCCAGGTCCTCAATGATGTTCGAGACCGTCTGCTTCGTCAGCCGTGTCGCCCGGGCGAGATCGGCGCGTGACAACTGCCCGTTCAATCGCAGCGCATCGATCATGACGCGGCGATTATGGGCGCTCGTGCCTTCCTGGTTGGTGCCGCTTTTGGCCCTGATCGGCCGCATCTCGTTCATCCCGCAAATTCCTCTTGACACTATTAGCATATTGAACAAGAAATAAGTCAAAGCAATTGACTTAATAAGAAGCCGAAAAGAGCTTCATGGGAGCGAAACGGCGTATGGGCCAGCCCGAACCGCCGTGTGACACTTCGACAGGCATGCCGAGAACCGCCGATGGCGGGGTCGGAACGGCGTGGGCGACCGCGCCCAACGAAACGATTGTTGTCCAATCACTGGAGGGAAGACATGTTGAAATCCAAGCGCAATGCGCTTCTCGGCGCCACTCTGATCGGTGCATTTTTCGCCACGAACGCTTACGCGGAAACCACGCTCAATGCGTTGTTCATGGCGCAGGCGGCCTATAGCGAAGCCGATGTCCGCGCCATGACGGACGCCTTCACCAAGGCCAATCCGGACGTCAAGGTCAATGTCGAGTTCGTGCCCTATGAAGGCTTGCACGACAAGACGGTGTTGGCGCAGGGTTCCGGCGGCGGTTACGACGTCGTGCTGTTCGATGTGATCTGGCCGGCGGAATATGCCAGCAACAAGACCCTGGTCGATGTTTCCTCGCGCATCACCGAGGACATGAAGAATGGCGTGCTGCCCGGCGCCTGGACGACGGTCCAGTATGATGGCGCCTCCTACGGCATGCCGTGGATTCTCGATACGAAATACCTGTTCTACAACAAGGAAATCCTCGAAAAGGCCGGCATCAAGACGCCGCCGAAGACCTGGGACGAGCTGTCCGAACAGGCGAAGATCATCAAGGACAAGGGCCTGCTTGCAACGCCGATCGCCTGGAGTTGGTCGCAGGCCGAAGCCGCGATCTGCGACTACACCACGCTGGTCAGCGCTTTCGGCGGTGATTTCCTCAAGGACGGCAAGCCGGACTTCCAGACCGGTGGCGGTCTCGACGCGCTGAACTACATGGTGTCGACCTACACGTCCGGCATTTCGAACCCAAACTCCAAGGAATTCCTCGAGGAAGATGTCCGCAAGGTGTTCGAGAACGGTGAGGCGGCCTTCGCGCTCAATTGGACCTACATGTATAACCTCGCCAATGCCGGCAAGGACAGCAAGGTCGCCGGCAAGGTCGGTGTCGTGCCGGCGCCGGGCGTGTCGGGCAAGAGCGAGGTTTCGGCTGTCAACGGCTCGATGGGCCTCGGCATCACCACGACGAGCAAGCATCCCGACGAAGCCTGGAACTACATCACCTTCATGACCTCACAGGCGGTGCAGAACCAGTATGCCAAGCTCAGCCTGCCGATCTGGGCCTCCTCTTACGAGGATCCGGCCGTCACCAAGGATCAGGAAGAGCTGATCGGGGCTGCCAAGCTGGCGCTCGCCGCCATGTATCCCCGCCCGACGACCCCGAAATATCAGGAGCTGTCCGTCGCTCTGCAGCAGGCCATTCAGGAATCGCTGCTTGGCCAGTCGTCGCCGGAGGATGCGCTGAAGACCGCCGCCGAGAACAGCGGTCTCTAAGGCTAGAAAGCCCCAAATCCACTGATCTCCGGGCGGCATCCTTCCTGTCGCCCGGCCCCTTGCATCATGTCTTATTTTCAGGAAGAGTTGCCCCATGACCGGGACATCGATGACCACACGCGCATGGCTTCTGATGCTGCCACTGCTCGCCGTCATGATCGCCGTCATCGGCTGGCCGCTCGTCGATACGATCCACCTGTCCTTCACCGACGCCAAGCTGGTCGGCACGGCAGGCAATTTTGTTGGCATCGACAATTACGTAAAGACGGTCACCGGCTCGAACTTCCAGCGCACGCTGGTGACGACGACGAAATTCGCCGTCATCTCCGTCTTCGCCGAAATGGTCCTCGGCGTGCTTGCCGCTCTCCTGCTCAATCAGGAGTTTCGTGGACGTGCCCTGCTGCGCGGGCTGATGATCCTGCCCTGGGCCTTGCCGACCGTCGTCAACGCCACACTCTGGCGACTGATCTACAATCCGGAATATGGCGCGCTGAATGCAGCGCTGACTCAGATTGGCCTGCTCGATGCCTATCGCTCCTGGCTCGGTGAGCCCGGCACGGCGATGGCTTCTCTCATCATCGCCGATTGCTGGAAGAACTTTCCGCTGGTGGCGCTGATCGCCCTTGCCGCGCTGCAAGCCGTGCCGCGCGATATCACCGCCGCCTCGCTGGTCGATGGCGCAGGTCCCTGCGCGCGCTTCCGCTTCGTCACGCTGCCCTATCTCGCCGGCCCGCTGATGGTGGCGCTGGTGCTGCGTACGATCGAGGCGTTCAAGGTGTTCGACATCATCTGGGTGATGACGCGCGGCGGCCCGGCCAACTCGACGCGCACCTTGTCGATCCTCGTCTATCAGGAGGCATTTTCCTTCCAGCGTGCCGGGTCGGGTGCCTCGCTTGCGCTGATCGTCACGCTGCTGGTCGCGGTGTTGGCCGCCGCCTATGCCGCCCTTGTGCGCAAAACGGCGGGGAGCAATATCTGATGGAACGCAAGAGCCTGCCGTTTTCGATCTTCATCCATGCCTGCGCGCTGCTGCTCGCCGTCATCATCCTGGCGCCGCTGGTCTGGCTGTTCGTCATGAGCATATCGCCGGCCGCCGATCTCACCGCCAAGCCGCTGAACTGGTGGCCGCAGACGGTCGATTTTTCGCGTTACGCGGTCCTGCTGTCCAGTGTCGAAAACAGCGCCGGCGCGGCCTTCGTCGCGTCGCTGATCAACAGTATCGTCGTCGCCGGCCTGGCGACGCTTGCCGCTCTGGCTCTGGCGATCCCCGCCGCCTGGGCGGTATCGCGCACGCCCTCGGTCGGCTGGTCGCTTTATATGGTGATCGCCACCTACATGCTGCCGCCGGTGGCGCTGGCCGTGCCGCTCTATTTCGGCCTGTCGCATCTCGGCCTGCTCAACAATGTTTTCGGCTTGGCGTTGGTTTATCTTACCATCCTCGCGCCCTTCACCACCTGGCTGATGAAATCCGGCTTCGATTCCATTCCCCGCGAGATCGAGGCGGCGGCGATGATGGATGGCGCCGGGCTGTTTGCAACCTTGCGCATCATCACCCTGCCACTTGCTGCACCGGTGATGGCGACCTCGGCGCTGTTTGCCTTCCTGCTGGCCTGGGATGAATTCTTCTATGCGCTGCTGTTCACCTCCGACCTGCGCGCCAAGACACTGACCGTCGCCATCGCCGATCTCGCGGGCGGACGGGTTTCCGATTATGGGCTGATCGCGACCGCGGGTGTGCTTGCCGCCCTGCCGCCGGTGGTGATCGGCCTCGTCATGCAACGTGCCCTGATCTCGGGGCTCACCAGCGGCGGCGTCAAGGGGTGACCATGTCTTCACAGAAAATTCGTCCGGAAGGCTTGAAAGCCATCGACCGTGAAATGGCGCGCCAGAATGCCGATGCCATCGCTTCCTTCGAAAGCGCCGGCGAACGGGCAAAGGTTATCGCCGCCTCGCTCAGGGAAACCGGCGGCCTGCTGCTGCTCGGCATGGGCGGTTCGCATGCGGTCAACCGCGCGGTGGAGCCGCTCTACCGCGCGCTCGGTATCGAGGCGATCGCTGTTCCGTTGTCCGAACAGCTCGGCATGCCGCTGGCGATCGAGGGCCGAACGGTGCTGATCACCTCGCAGTCCGGAGAAAGTGCGGAAGTTCATCGCTGGTTTTCCGAAACCGGCGGCTCCGAACACACGTTCGGCCTGACGCTGGAAGGGTCGTCTTTCCTCGCCAGGACGACGCCGAGCCTTATCGGCGCCGGCGGAACCGAGCTTGCCTTTGCCGCGACCCGCAGCCTGACGGTGAGTTTTGCGCTACATCTGGCGATCCTTTCGGCACTCGGCGAGGACGCTTCACCGGCGCTCGCTGCCCTTGCGGCACCGGCGACCAATGATCTCGATGCGGCGCTTAAGGCGTTTGCAAACGTGGCGGCGGTGGTCACCTCCGGCCGCCGCCTTCAGGGGCTTGCCGAAGCTTTGGCGCTGGGGTTGACCGAGCTTTCGCGCGCGCCCTGCTTTTCGCTGGAAGGCGGGCAGTTGCGGCATGGACCGATGGAAATGCTGGGGCCGCAGGTCGGCGTCGTATTGTTTCGCGGCAATGACGAAACGGCCGATCTCGTCACCGCGATGGCCGTATCGGCCGTCGAGACCGGATCTCCGGTCATCATCTTCGATGCCTCGGGCAAGCCGCCGGTTGAAGGCGCGACGACACTCGGGTTTGAGCCCGCGACTGGGCTCGCGGCGATCTTCTCGATGCTGCCGGTAGCGCAATGCTTCATGATCGCTTTTGCCGATGCGCGTGTCGACAATGCCGGCACTCCGGTGCGCTCCACCAAGATCACCCGGAGTGAATGAAAATGCGTCCGCTTGCGGTGATTGGAAATGTCAATGTCGATCTGATCCTCGGGCCGGCCGAGCCCTGGCCGAAGGCCGGGACCGAGATCATTGTCGATCATGACGAGTTGCGGGTCGGTGGCGCCGCCGGCAACAGCGCGCTCGCCTGGGCCGCCCTCGGCGTTGATTTCGATATCGCCGCCAGCATCGGCTCCGACGAGTTCGGACGCTGGCTGCGGCAGTCCTTCGGCAGCCGTGCGGAGAAATGGACCGTGCATCCCGAGGGCACGACGCTGTCGGTCGGCATCACCCATCCAGATGGCGAGCGTACCTTCTTCACCACGCGCGGTCATCTGCCACGTTTCTCGCTTGCTGACATGCTTGCCGTCCTTGATGGAAACCGGCTTTCCGGCGGTATCGCCCTGTTGTGCGGATGCTTCCTGACAGACGACCTGACGCGGAACTATTCCGCCCTGTTCGATTGGGCCGATCAACACGACATCATGATGGCGCTCGATACCGGCTGGCCGCTCGACGGCTGGACGGAAGAAAACAAGCAGGCGACGCGGGACTGGCTGTCGCGCTGCGGCTGCGCACTGTTGAACGAGGTCGAGGCAACCACGCTGTCCGGATTGGACGACCCAGCGGATGCGGCGCGTCATATCAAGGATCACATGCCCCAAGGCGCCGTCGTCGTCGTCAAGCGTGGCCCGGAGGGTGCGATCGGTATCGATGCGGATGGAAATTTCGCCTCGGTCGCGGCGCCGGCCGTCAAGGTCGTCGATACCATCGGCGCCGGCGATGTTTTCAACGCCGCCTTTCTTGCGGCCTTTGCCGAGGGAAGGCCGCTCATCGATTGCCTGACGGCTGGCACCGGCGTCGCCTCGCGCGCCATTTCCACCTTGCCCCGCAGCTATGGCGGCCCGCTCCCGGCCGCGAACGAAGAGGCCGCATCATGAGCGCGCTGGAAATTCAGAATGTCCGCAAGACCTATGGCGCGGTCGAAACGCTGAAGGGCATCGATATTTCGCTGGAAAGCGGCGAGTTTCTCGTGCTTCTCGGCTCTTCCGGCTGCGGCAAGTCGACCCTGCTCAACATCATCGCCGGCCTTGCGGAGGCGTCGGGCGGCGATGTCCGAATCGGTGGTCGTTCAGTGCTTGGCGTCCATCCCAAGGATCGCGACATCGCCATGGTGTTCCAGTCCTATGCGCTCTATCCGAACCTGTCGGTTCATCGCAACATCGGCTTCGGCCTCGAAATGCGCAAGGTTCCGACGGCGGAGCGGGAAAAGGCCGTGCAGGAAACGGCTAAGCTCTTACAGATCGAAGCCTTGCTTGATCGCAAGCCAAGCCAGCTCTCCGGCGGTCAGCGCCAGCGCGTGGCGATCGGTCGGGCACTGGTGCGCAAGCCCCAGGTTTTCCTGTTCGACGAGCCGCTGTCCAACCTCGACGCAAAATTGCGCATGGAAACACGGACGGAACTGAAGCGCCTGCACCAGATGCTGGGCACGACAATCGTCTACGTTACCCACGACCAGATCGAGGCGATGACGCTGGCGACCCGTATCGCGGTGATGCGCAATGGCAGGATCGAGCAACTCGGGACGCCCGAAGAAGTCTATAATTGTCCGGCCACGCTTTATGTCGCCGGCTTCGTCGGCTCGCCGCCGATGAATGTTCTCTCCGCCGTGGTCGGCGAGGATGGCCTGCGTCTCGACGGATCGGGGCAGGTAATCACGATGCCGAACCATTTGAAAGGCGTGGCCGCCGCTGGCCGGCGCGTCAAAATCGGTATCCGGCCCGAAGCCCTGCGCTTGGCTGGAGAGTTCGATGGACTGCTGGCGCTCAAGGTTGATATCGAGGTCGTCGAGCTGACAGGCCCGGAACTGGTGGTGACAGGACGTGTGGGTGGCGAGCGCGTGACCGTCTGCCTGCCGCCGCGCGCCCGGCTCGACGTCGGCATGACGCAGCTGTTTTCATTCGACGAGGATGCGCTGCATTTGTTCGACGCCGAGACGGAACAGGCATTGCGCTGATCCTTGGAAGGCAGCGAATCCGCCCGCCGGCGGTTTCCTTCTTCAGTCCGATGTCCTAGAACCACATCTGCATGAAGATCGCGTTCTATTCCCCGCTGAAATCACCCAACCATCCCGTTCCCTCCGGCGACCGGCTGATGGCGAGGTTGCTGATTTCGGCGCTCCAGCGGGCAGGACACAAGGTATATGTCGTCTCTGAACTGCGTGCCTTTCTTCGTGAACCATCCACGCCTGAGGTCGCCGATCTGTTTGGAAGGGCGGAAGCGGAGAAGGAGCGAATCGCGGCGCAATGGCGCGCATCGGGACCGCCGGACGCCTGGTTTTGCTATCACCTTTATTACAAGGCGCCCGATCTCATCGGGCCGAGCCTCGCGCGTGAATTCGGCATCGCCTATCTCACGGCGGAGGCGTCCTATTCAGAGAGGCGCAATATCGGGCTGTCGGCGGAAATGCAGGATCGCGTGCTGGACGCGGTGCGGCTGGCGGATGTCAACATCTGCCTGACCGAGCGCGACCGTGACGGGCTTGCGGCAGCGGCATCCGATGCCCGGCTAACACTCTTGCCGCCCTTCATCGATCCGGCGCTGATGCTGGCGCGCAAGCCGGAGCCCCAGCCGGGGCGGCTGATCACCATCGCCATGATGCGGCCGGGCGACAAGATGCAGAGCTATGGCATGCTGGCGGAGGCACTGGCGCGGCTCACGCATCTGCCATGGACCCTCTCGATCGTCGGCGACGGTCCGCAGGCAGCCCAGGTGCAGGCGCTGTTTTCACGTTTCAAGGCGGATCGCATCTTTTGGCACGGTGAAAAGACAGCGGATGAAATTGCCGATCTGCTGTCGGCCTCGTCACTCTATCTCTGGCCCGGATGCGGTGAAGCCTTCGGCCTTGCCTATCTGGAGGCGCAGGCGGCGGGCCTGCCGGTGGTCGCTCAGGCCGTTGCCGGCGTGCCATCCGTGGTCGTTCATGACAGGACCGGGCTGCTGACACCGCCGGATGATGTCGCCGCCTATGCGCAGGCGATCGAGCGGCTTTTGACTTACGATGGTTTGCGCGCGGGGCTGGCGTCGGAAGCACGGGTATTCGCGAGCGAAGAACGCTCGATCGACCGGGCAGCAATGAAACTTGCGGATATTCTCGATCAATATGTGAAGCGGGCACGATGACAGAGTTTGACAGCCTGATCAGCCGGGAGCTGGACCGGTGGCAGCGGGCAGGCAAGACGGCCCGTTTCTGGTTGCGGGATGACGATGCGGTCGAGCCGACGCCCGCGCTCGACGATTTTCTGGCGACGGTCAGCGAATTTTCGGTTCCGGTGACGCTGGCTGTCATCCCGGCTCACACCGGCGCGCCGCTGGTGCAACGGTTGGAGCAAGAGCCGCACGTCTCCGTCGCGGTCCATGGCTGGTCGCACCGGAATTATGCCGGCCCGCAGGAGAAGAAACAGGAGCTGGGCAGCCATAGGCCGGCTCCCGATGTCCTTTCCGAACTGAGTGCCGGCTTCGACAAACTGGCGGCGCTGCATGAAGGCCGCTTCGTTCCCATGCTGGTGCCGCCATGGAACCGGATCGACAAGATCCTTGTGCCGCATCTGTCCGACATCGGCTTCAAGGCGCTCTCGGTCTATGGTCCCGAAAAGCCGGCGGCGTTCGGCGTGGTCAATTCGCATGTGGACGTGATGGACTGGCATGGTACGCGGGGAGGACGCAATCCCCTGGAACTCGCTGCGGAGATCGTCGCGCGGCTGCAGCACACGTTCGACCATGGCGGTTTAACGGGTGTTCTGACACATCATCTCGTGCACGATGAAGCCGTCCGGGGTTTCCTGACGGCGCTGTTCAAGGTGACAACAAGCCACCCCGCTGCCCGCTGGGAACCGGTGGCGGGTATCCTGCGCGACCTCTGAAAGCAGTAGCGGTCTATCTTAAACGTCGATCACCTGACCATCACGGGCCGTAAAGGCGCCGTTGAATTCCTGGGCTGCCAGCCGCTGGATCGCGTCGAGTTCGCTGTCGGTTCGCAGCGGCGAGTGATGGATGAAGGCGACCTGCTTGGCACCGGCGGCCTTGGCAAGGCGAATGGCCTGCTGCCATGAGGAATGGCCGTAGCCGACATGCCGGTGCATCTCGTCGTCGGTATACATGCAGTCATAGAGGAACAGATCGGTACCTTCGATCAGGTCGAGCACGGCGGGGTCGAGACTTCCGGGGCGATGTTCCGTATCGGTGACCAGCGCGACGGCGCGGCCGCCCCATTCGACCCGATAGCCGATAGCGCCGCCGGGATGGTTGAGGCTGCCGGTCTTCACCGCGACATTATCATGGGGAACAAGCACATCGCCGGAGCGGAAATCGCGACAGTTGATCGAGGCGCGGCAGATATCCGGCTCGACCGGAAACCACGGCGGCCGCATGAATTCGCCGATCATCTGGCGGGTGGACATGCGTCCGGCCAGATGTCCCGACCAGATGGTGACCGAGGCCATCGGATCGAACAGCGACGGCAGATAGGGCAAGCCGACGATATGGTCATAGTGGCAGTGAGTGAAGAACAGATTGAAATCGGAAACGCCTTCGGACTTCAGGGTCTGGCCGGCGGGCATCAGCCCGGAGCCGGCGTCGAACAATAGTCGGTGCGATCCGCATTGCATTTCGATGCAGATGGTATTGCCGCCATAATGCTGAAATTCGGCCCCCGATACGGGGAGGCTGCCTCGAACTCCCCATAGCCGTACACGAAACAACTTATCGTTCACTCTTTTGCCTCAGTCACGGTCAGTCGCCTGCGTTCCGTTCATCTGCAACTGTCCCATCTCTTTCTTAATGCCGTCTTTTTGGCGGGCTTGATTAACCAAGCCTCATTTCCGCCATGTTAGCCAAACTGCCCGGCTTAAGCGAGACGCCAATTCGCTTTTTCTTTCCATCTGTGCCAGAGACCACGGCAAATGAATCCTGTTTGAACCTTTGATGGAAAACATCCAGAGAATGCCGTCCTCCAAGCCTCCGCGCATTGCCGTCATCGCCGACGCGCATTTCCATGACCTCTATGCCGATTATGGCTTTCCCGGTCTCGCGCATGGCGATCGCCGCCTGTCGTTCCGGCTGCTGGCCGATACGGCCCGTTCGACCCGCGTCTTCAACGAAAGCTATTTCGCGCTTCTCCATACGCTCGACGACATCGCGGCGCGCGGCATCCGCCATGTCGTGCTGCTGGGCGATTATTCCGATGACGGGCAGGTGGAGACGGTTCGCGGCGTCAGGCGAGTGCTCGATGATTATGCCGCGCGGTTCGGCATGCGATTTTACGCTACCGTCGGCAATCACGACATTTTCGGCGCGGCCGGTCGCCATCGTGCCAAGCGGTTTCTCAACGCGGATGGCAGCTACAGTGTCGTCAGCAGCGATCCCAATGTGCGCGACCGGGGTGCGCGGGAGGTGATCGCGAGTTCGCTGATGCACTGCGAAGGGTATCCTGACGGCCTCAAGGAGATGGCCGATTTCGGTTTCTACCCCCGGCCTGGCGACATTCATTGGGAAACGCCCTTCGGCCGTGATGGCGACCCTGCGTCGCGGATTTATGATGTCCGTTCGCCCGATGGCCGGACCACTCGCTCGCTGATGGATGCGTCCTATCTCGTCGAACCCTTTGCCGGCGTCTGGCTGCTGATGATCGATGCCAATGTCTTCGTTCCCGCCGATGGCATCGTTCCGGGCGAGGCGGGTGACCTTGCCGATTCCACCAGTGCCGGCTGGAACGCCATGTTGCGGCACAAGCGGTTCGTGCTTGACTGGATGACGAATGTGGCGGCGCGTGCGCGCCAAGAAGGCAAAAGCCTTCTCGCCTTCTCGCATTATCCAGTGATCGATCCGCTGGATGCGACGGTCGAGGACGAGATGGCGCTGCTTGGCCGGACGGGCATGGTGGAGCGTATTCCTCAGGCGGCCGTGGCCGAGGCGCTGATCGATGCCGGAATCGACATTCATTTCAGCGGCCATCTCCATGTCAACGACACCGCCCGTCATGCCCTGGATGGCCGGTTCCTGATCAATATCGCCATGCCGTCGCTCGTCGCTTTCCCCTGCGCCTACAAAGTTATTTCAATCGACGAGCGGACGATCGACATCGAGACGATCGGCATCGACGCGATGCCGATCGATGCGGATTTGAAATGGGCCTATGAGAAGGAAGTCGTGCCGTCAGGGCTCGATGCCGGCGGCATGCTCGACGTGGCCGACTATGGTGGCTTCGTCTCCGAGCATATCGGCCATCTGGTCGGCCGTCGTTATCTCAAGCGCGAATGGCCGAAGGAACTTGCGGCGCTGTTCCGCGGTCTTGATCTCACCGATCTGGCGGTACTGGCGCTTATGGAACCCTTGGCTGCGCCGGATGCGGTGACGGCGGCGATGGCCGCCCGTGACGATGCTCCAATGCGAGCGCGCTTGGCCGATTGGCTTTCTTCGGAACGGTTCGAGCCGACGGCTCTTTCCGGCATCAAGGCGCTGGATTTCCTGGGGGACTGGTATCGCCTGCGGATGGGCAGCGAACTGGCTTTGGGCTGGATCAGCCGGGAGCGCCTTGCCGCCTATGGCGCCGTCGAACGTCTCTATGCCGAAGCCGGATGGGCGAATGCGGGATCGATGCAAGGCCAGCTTGCCCTGATCTTCCGCATGTACGGCAAATATGCCGCCGGCCTGCCGTCCGGTAATTTTCGCATCGACCGGGAGACGGGTTCGATCACGCCGATCGTGGAAGCGGAGCAGGGCGTGCGGCAAGCCCGCTAACGCTTGCCGTACGCAATTTCCATCTGCTCAATCGGCTGCGCGCGCCGCACGGCTGCGGGCTTCGGAAAGCTCGCTGGTGGTGTGGCTCAGGCGATCCGCCAGCACGCGCATGATCTCGATGGTGATTTCGGGAAAATCGGTCAGCAGCTTGAGGAAGTGATCCTTGCGGATGCGCAGGGCTTCGAGCGCCGTGGTCGTCTGGACGGTGGCGGTACGCGACACGTCGCAGAGAATGGCGATTTCGCCGACGATCGAATTGGTTTCGACTTCGGCGATCTTGATCGGACCTGTGGACGAATCAACCAGGATATCGGCCTTGCCGGCCAGAACCACATAGGCCGCGTCACCGGTATCGCCCTGGTGAAAGAGAGCCTCGCCAATGTCATAGCTGACACGATCGGAGGTGAACGCGAGAAGCTTCAGCTTTCCCGGTTCCACATTCGAAAACAGCGGCACCCGCCGCAGCATTTGAACTTCGTCTTTCAGAAGCATGTTCAAGCCCGTCCCCATTTTCCGCCTTTACGGTTCGGCAGCCGGTGTTCCTCACCCGTGCCGCCGTCCGGAAGAACGTCCATACCCGCCTGTCCTGCGCGCATGGACTTTGCCTTTGACATTATGATGATACAAGTTCCTTAAAGATACCGTTATTCTTGACCAGCGCCGCATGGGTGCCCTCTTCCACAAGCATGCCCCTGTCGAAGACCAGGACGCGGTCGAACAGGCTTGAAAGCGAGGTGTTCGATAGCACCCAGACGACCGCCGGATCGCGTCCGTCGCGACGCACCAGTTTCAGTACATCGCGAACGATCTCGTCCTGCAGGCGGTGGTCGAGGCCGGGCAGCGGCCGGTTGAGGATATAATAGTCCGATCGGCGCACCAGCGCGCGCGCCAGATTGAGCTTTTGGCGCTGGACCGAGGTCAGCCGCTTGCCGCCGGCGCCGAGATTGAAATCGAGGCCGATATCGAGAACCTGTTCCAGCAGGCCCAGCGTGTTCAGGAGCGAGCTGACGATCGTGCGGATGCGCTTGGAACCATCGGCATGCTTGTGACTGATGCGGCCGAACAGGATATTGTCCATCAGGCTTGCCGACGCGTTGTAATGGTTGGGGTCGTAACGCTCGATCTCGTCGCGCATCTCCTCAGGCATGCCGTCATGGAACTGCCGGCGCACATCGATGATCTTGGCCATCAGTTCCTCGGTCAGCAGACCGAAACGATGGCGGGGTTCGATATAGCGGAAGGCGAGGCGAATGAACGCACCGCGATCATCTTCCGATGCCACGTCGAAACCCTTGCCCTTGTATTTCTGCAGCAGCAGCTGATAGGTCGGAATATCGTCCGCCGTCATGAAGGTCAGCTGCTGGAAGAACGGGTGGTCCGGCGGTAGGTCGGAGAACAGTTCGACGGCGTTCTCGGCGATGCTGTAACCCATATCGAACAGGATATGATCAAGCCCGGTGCCGCCAACGACGGAGCGGAAATAGACGTTCTTGCCGATAGCCTTGCCGACAAACGAGGGGCCGGTCGCGGTGCCGAACAGCAGGTTTTCGCCGACTGTCGCTTCGGTGTTGTAGGCGCCCGGCTCGAATGACACGACGAGGCTGCTCAATCCTGCCTCTTCCAGCTCTTCGCGCAGGGCATGACGCATCTCGACGATGCCTTCCGCAAGTCCCGGATGGTCTTCCGGCGAAACGGTGGTGCGCAACGCGAGGTCGAGGATGTCCTTGGACAGTTGGACCGTGTCGAGAACCGAAAGGACCGGGGCAAAGAGGTCGCTGTCATTCGTCGCGTTGGCAGCCTCGTAGTCGATCCAGTCGCTGTTGACGTCATGATGCGGGTTGCCCGCGAGCCGCGCCTCGTTGATCTGCCATTTGCGATGGGTTGCCCGGCTGCCTTCATAGACGGCATCCTTCAGCGGCGCATGCTTCAGGCCATAGAGCAGATTGTCTCGCAGGGTTCCGTAAAAGAAATAGGTATCGGCCGAGACATAGGAAATGCCGCGTCCGGTTACCGATTCCGGCAATTCGAGAATGTCGTCGCCGCCGAGCGTCACCTTGCCGCTTTCGGGCCAGACGAGACGCGCGAAGGCTTCCGCCAGCATGTCGCCGCCGCCAGCCGCGCCGCCGACAATCGCGACCGTCTCGCCCGGATGGATCTGCACCGAGACGCGCTCCAGCAGTTTCGCACCGCTATCGTCCGCCAGCGATAGGTTGACGGCCGCCAGCGGATGCTTCAGCGCGCCGGCATCCTTGATGGCGATGGCCTGCACGGCGGGATCAATTGTCCGGTCGACGCTGAACTGCTCGACCACCTGGACATATTTCACCTGCACGTCCTGGCGGGTCTGGTCCCAGTCGATCAGGTCCTTCAGCGGACCGGGCAGGTCCTTGTAGGCGCTGATGACGGCGATCAACTGGCCGATATCGAGACGGCCCTGCAGGGCGAGATAGCCACCGATGCAATAGAACAGGAACGGCGTCAGCTGCGCGAGGAAATTGTTGATGAACTTGACCAGGAATTTCCACTGGTAGAGGTCATAGCGGATTCTGAAGATCAGCCCCAGGCGCGAGGCGATGTCGGCACGCTCATAGTTCGACGTGTCATAGGCGTGGATGGTGCCGATACCATCGACGATCTCGCCGACGCGGCCGGCAAGCTCGCGGGCGGTTATCTGGCGTTCGCGGCCCAGCACCAGCAGGCGGCGACGCATGCGCGGGATGATCAGCGCCTGGACAGCGACCATGACCGCGGCGATCAGGCCGAGCCAGGTATTCTGCATGAAGATGAAGAACAGTGCGGTCAGCGCCTGTCCGCCAAGCAGGGCGGGCTGGACGAAGGCGTCGCCGGTAAAGCCGCCGAGCGGCTCGACCTCGTCCTTGACCATGCTGGAGACTTCCGCACCCTTCATGCGTTTGAACTGGCTGGGGGGGAAACGCAGGATGCGATCGACAAGCTCGAAGCGGATGCGCCGTAACAGCCGCTCGCCAAGCCGGCCCTTGAAGGTGTTGATGTAGAATTTGAAGAGCCCGTTGATGATCACCAGCAGCAGGAACACGAGGCTGAGCGCGAACAACGTCTGCATGCGCGTCAGCTCGAAGCCGTCGAACAGCGCGACATTGCCGATCCATGGCAGATCGAAATTGATGTTCATGAAGGTCTGGGTCGCACCCGGCTGATCGAAGCCGTCACCCTGGATCGGGCCGTTGACGATCTGCTTGGGCAGGTCGAACGACAGGAAATAGGGGATCATCGACACGGCGACGACGAGGAGGATCCACAACTGCTGAGCGCGGGTGTGAGTCCAGATGTAACGGGCGATACTTTTTTCCATGGGCGAATTCAACCAGCCGTGCTGCGGGTGTCGAGGACGTAGAAGCGTCTGGCAGCGTATGGCGTGCCGGCGATCTCCGGGTCATGCAAATGAAGATCGAATTGTCCCCTGACCGTCACGGACGGGCGGCTGATGATATGCGGCACCTGCGATGCGGCGCGTTCCAGCTCAGGAGCATATTCGATGATGACGATACGGGCATTGTCGATCAGCGAGAACAACAGGTCGCCGAGCGGATCGCGGCGGCCGAACGGTTTCAATGAGTAGCCAAGCAGGACGAGGCCGTAGCTGCGGGGCGCATAATCGTAGTCGATCTGCTGGAACTTGGCGGGGACGTGCCTGACGATACAGGGCTGGCCGTTGAGCTCGGACGCCTCGTAAGCCTCGGTCTTCGGATCGACGGAGGTAACGGACAGCGGATGATGGGTGAGATAGGGCGTGATCGGCCGGATATGGCCGCCGATTTCGAGGATATGCGGGCAATCGCGCATGAAATGGGCGGCAAAAACCTGTCGCATGGTCGCGCCCAGCCCTGCCAGATGCGGGATGTCCTTTCCGTCCTCCTGAGACGGCGAAACGGAGGAGACATCCTTCAGGTTGACTTGCATTCCTTGCACTCCAGAAAAGTCCAGACTACAACACGCACATGACGAAAACCACCCGAACAAACGAAGCAAACACAACAGATTGGCACGAGAGTGCCTTCGATATCATCCGCGGTCTGTCCGCCTATACGGGAAGCTCCCTGATCGAGGGCCTTGCAAAAGTTGTTGCCAAATATCCGGACGCGGACGTTGGCACGGCCTTCAACCACAAGCAGGTTGGAAGCAAGATATGGGCACGTGACAAGCTGGTTGAAAGCCTTGGCGGAAAATTTAAACACATCATATTGCTGGGCGGCTGGTATGGCGTGTTGCCGGGCATGTTTTTTGACGACAGGCGCTTCGATATCGACCTGATCGAGAGCATCGACATCGATCCCGAGGTGGGCGCCATCGCCGAAACGCTGAATGCCAGGGCAGGCGAACGGTTCCGGGCGGTGACGCAAGACATGTATGCGCTCGACTACGCGACGCTTGGCGCCGACCTGGTGATCAACACCAGCTGCGAGCACATTGCCGACCTGCCGGCCTGGCTGGCGCTGTTGCCGCGCGGCACGAAGGTGTTGCTGCAGTCCAACGATTATTTCAGCGAACCGACCCACATCAATTGCGTGCCATCGCTGGAAGCCTTCCAGAAACAGACCGCACTTGCCCATGTTGCGTTCGCCGGATCGCTGAAGATGAAGAAATATACCCGCTTCATGGTCATTGGAACGGTCTGATCGATTCGATCAGAGCAGGCCGCGCAGGATTTCGGCGGTGCGATGGGCGCCGTCGAGATCAAGGTTGTGCGGTGGTTTGCCGGCTGCCGTGAGCGCGGACCGGATCGCCGCCGCCATGCTTTCCGCCGGCAGGTCGTCTTCGGTCAGCACATGCGCAAGCCCAAGCCTGGCCAGACGCTCCGCCCGAACCGTCTGCTCCGTCTCGCCGCCGGCGGTGAACGGGATGAGCAGCGCATGGCATCCGGCGCGCAGGATATCGCAGACGGTGTTGTATCCCGCTTGTGACACGGAGAGCTTCGCCCCGGCGAGCAGGCTTGCGAAATCCGGGCGGAACCGGAAGACGCTGACATGCGCCGGCGTATCGGCCGAGATCGCGTCGAAATCGGCTTGCGGCAGGTTGGGGCCGGTGATCAGCGCCCAGGACAGTGTGCCGTCGATTGACTTTGCCGCCTCAAGTGCCGCCCGGATCAAAACATTGCCGACGGCGCCGCCGCCGGCCGAAACGATAATGTCGAACTGTTCCCGTGGCTTGGCGGGCGGTGGTGCCGCCACCAGGCCTGTGTAGACGACCGTGTCGGCGATCTCGGCGGCCAGCGGAAATGTGTCTTCGAGTCGCGCGAAGGCCGGGTCACCATGCACCAGCACCCGGTCGAAATATTGCTTGATCGTCGCCACCGTCTCTTCGTCGCGGCCGGGCTTCGAGCGTTCCTGCAGGATGTCGCGGAGCGAGGTGACGACCAGCGGCTTCGGCCGTGTCTTCTCGATCTCACCGAGAAGCGGCAGCAACTCGAACCGAACCTGGCGGCGGCCGAAGGGGAAGGCTTCGATGATGACGATATCGGGCTCGTTTTGGCGGAAAGCCGAGAGCAGCAGGTCGCGGCGACTGTCCTTGAACGCATCATCGACCGGATTGCCGTCGATGTCCGCCAGCCCGGAAAAGCCGGCGTCGCCGGACGTGATGGCGGGCAGGGCAATATGGCGAACCCGCGGACCGGGAAAACCGGTGACCGGCGTGCCGCCGGTCACGACCGTCACGTCGAAATCCGCTTCGGCAAGCGCGTTGGCAATGCGGCTGGCGCGGGCGAGGTGGCCGATGCCGAGCAAATGCTGGACGTAGAAGAAGACGCGTTTCCGTGTCGCTGGAGCGGTCATCGGGTTTTCTGCCATTCGGCTTCGAACAGCTGTTTCAGCTCGCGAATGCTGGTTTGATGGTCAAATTCGCGGCGCACCTTGCGTTCCGCGGCCTCTCCCAGTTGGGCGCGCAAAGCCGGATCGCGGATCGCCCGTTCCAGCGCCGCGGCAAAAGCCTGCGGATCTTCCGGCGGCACGACAAAACCGTTTTCACCATCGACAAGCAGTTCCGGCACGCCGGAAATGTTGGTGGAAATGCAGACCAGCTTCTGGCTGGAGGCTTCGACCAGCACGTTCGGCAGCCCGTCCCGGTCTCCGTCGGCAGTGATCCGGCAGGCAAGCGCGAAGATATCCGCATTGCGATAGTGCTGCAAAACTTCGGTCTGTGACATCGATCCGTGCCAGGTGACCCTGTCCGCGATGCCCAGTTCCTTCGCCAGTGTCTGAAGTTTCGCCAGTTGTTCGCCGCCGCCGATATGCTCGAACTGCCAGTGGCGATCCTTCGGCAACAGGCTGAGCGCACGCAGGACGATATCGAAACCCTTCTTCTCGACCGCGCGGCCGACACTAACGATCGTCACCGGCGCTGCCGGCCGCGATCCGTCGAAGGGCGGGCGTTCGTCATCGAATTCGCCGAAGCGGGTGAGGTCGAGGCCGTGATAACTCAGGTGCACATGCGGCTTGTTGCCGGACAGGTGGCGCAGATGCTCATATCCCGTCTGCGTGCAGGTCACCGTCCAGCGCGTGCTGGCGAGCTTGCCCTTCAGCTCCCAGTCCGGCGAAGTCCAGATGTCCTTTGCATGGGCCGAGCAGGTCCAGGGCGTGCCGCTGATGATGCTGGCATACCGGGCGACGGAGGCGGGCGTGTGGATGAAATGTGCGTGCAGCCATTCGCCACCCTTCGGCCATTCCGCTGAGAGAACCATGGCCTGGCCGAAGCGGCGAATGCGATTGCGGGTCCGGTCGCGCCGGAAGTCGGACACAAATGCCGGAAGCGCGCGCCAGAAACCGGGGTTCGGCAGGCATTTGGCGAGCGCGCGCAGGACACGTGGCGCCTCTTCATGCAGATATTCGGGCAGGTAATGGACCGGGGCACGGATTTCGTCGTGAACCGGGTGGCGCTTCTTGTCCGTTGGGCGCCGCAGCGCCACCAGCGAGAGCTCGAAGCCGGCCCGTTCCAATCCCAGCAGTTCCTGGGCGATGAAGGTTTCCGACAGGCGCGGATATCCCTTCAGGACCACGATGATCTTGCGGTTTTGCATCAACGCGGACTTATCCCTTCACCACGGTCAGGTGCTCGTGCTCCCGGCGGCCCAGCCACTCGCCGACGATCTGCGAGATGTTCGCGAGGCCCTCGAGTGTCAGGCCGGCGGCGCTTTTCGACGGCGGCTGGCGCTCGGGCAGAGCCTTCAGCGCAGCGGCAAAGCGCATGGGATCGGCCGCCTCTTCTGGCCGCAGCATGTCGATCAGCCCGAGTTCGGCAGCGCGGCTGGCGCGGATCAGCTGTTCCTCACGCGGTGCCACGCGCGGCACGATCAACGCCGGCTTGTCGAAGGAGAGGATTTCGCAATAGGTGTTGTAGCCGCCCATGGCGACGACGGCCTTGGCGCCGGCGATCAGCTCTTCCATGCGGTTGTCGAACTCGATCACCTCGATATAGGCGATCTTCGCGCATTTCATGATCAGCTTCTGGCGCTGCTTGGCCGGCATGTACGGGCCGAGCACGACGAGAGCCTTGTGCGTCAGCGTTGCGTCATCCTGATAGGCATCGATCACGTCATGGACGAGATCGGAGCCGTCGCCGCCGCCGCCGGTGGTGACCAGGATATAGTCGCCCTTCGGCTTGTGCTCGGATTCCTTGATATCATGCGAGACGCTGCGCTGCAGGAAGCCGACGAAATCCATCTTGGAGCGCACGATCGGCGGAACCTCCAGCCCGACCAGCGGATCGTAGAAATCCGGCGGGCCGTAGACCCAGACGCTATCGTAGAATTGCCCGATCTTGCGCATGACATCGTTACGCTTCCACTCGGCTTCCAGCAGATGCGGCGCGTCCATGACTTCGCGCAAGCCGAGCACCAGCGTTGTTCCCTGTTTTTTCAGATAGGCCAGCGTCTCCTCGACCTCGCCATGCAGGCCCATCGGTTCCTTGTCCACGATGAAGATGTCGGGCTGGAACGTTTCGGCCGTGTGGCGGATGATCGACTTGCGCATCTTCAGCGTCTCGTGCAGGTCGATATGCCGATCCATCGATGTATATTCGCCATTGCGCAGCTTGATCACGCTGGGGATCTTCACGAAGTCGACGCGCGCCCGGTAGTCGAAGGCACCGGCGATCGTCGCCCCCGAAATGATCAGGATGTTGACGCCGCGATAGTCCTCGACCAGCGAATGCGCGATCGTGCGGCAGCGCCGGAGATGACCAAGTCCGAACGTATCGTGGCTGTACATCAGGATGCGGGCATCCTCGATCCGGCGCGTCATGAGCAGAGCCCCTTTTCGCAGCCCAACTCCTTGCGGAGTGTCCTTAGCATCTCAGTATCCACTTCACTTGTACGGGTCGGCTGCATCGCGGAGACCGTCGCCAAGGAAATTGAAGGCGAGAATCACCAGGATGACCGGAATGGTTGGAAACAACAGCCAGGGATAAAAGGCAATAACACTGACGCTGCGGGCTTCCGTCAGCAGGATCCCCCAGCTGGTGATCGGCGGACGCAGGCCAAGGCCGAGGAAGCTGAGCGCCGTTTCGCCGAGGATCATGCCGGGGATGGACATGGTCGCCGTGGCGATCAGATGCGACATGAAGCCCGGCACGAGGTGGCGGCCGATGATACGAGGCGTGCCGGCGCCCATCAGTTGGGCGGCAAGCACATAGTCTTCCTCGCGAAGCGCGAGCAGTTTCGAGCGGACGGCGCGTGCAAGCCCCGTCCAGTCGATGAGCCCGAGAATGGCGGTAATGCCGAGATAGATGAAGATCGGGCTCCAGGTTACCGGCATGATCGCCGCGAGCGCCATCCACAGCGGAATGCTCGGGATCGACTGCAGCACCTCGATGATGCGCTGGACGATCAAGTCGAAGACGCCGCCCTTGTAGCCTGCCAGGCCGCCGATCGTGATGCCGAGCACGAA
Organism: Pararhizobium sp. O133; assembly: GCF_051669845.1. Classification (NCBI taxonomy): domain Bacteria; kingdom Pseudomonadati; phylum Pseudomonadota; class Alphaproteobacteria; order Hyphomicrobiales; family Rhizobiaceae; genus Pararhizobium; species Pararhizobium sp. O133. The sequence goes on from NZ_CP196426.1 coordinate 1,651,415, forward strand.
GCTCATCGTGATCCCCAGCAGGCCGATGGTGAGCGATATGCGAGCGCCGTAAAGAATGCGCGACAGCACGTCGCGGCCGAGACGGTCGCTGCCAAGCAGGAAGAGCTGGCCGTCCTTAGCCGGGCAGAAGAGACGGACATTGCCCTCGACAAGGCCCCAGAAACGGTAGGCGTCGCCACGGCAGAAGAAGCGGATCGGCTCGACCTTCTCGGTGTTGTCCGTGTAGATGCGACGCAGCGTGTTCATGTCGAGTGTCATCGTCCGACCGTAGACGAACGGCCCGACGAAGCTGCCTTCATGGAAGAAATGGACACGCTGTGGCGGAGAATGGATGTAATCGACATTGCGCGTATGCAGGTTGTACGGCGCCAGGAACTCGACAACGGCGATGATCGCATAGAGGAAGGCGAGGAAATACAGCGAGAACAGGGCGATCCTGTGCTTCTTGAATTTCCACCACATCAGCCGGAGTTGCGATGCCTGGTAAACCTGCGACTGCTTCTCCGTCATAACATCGACGGCATGCGGATCGAAGGGGGCCGGGGATACGTAATGCGCCAGCGGTGCGCCGGATTCGGGAAGGGATACCGTCACTTGGTGCTACCGCCTTGCAGTCTGATACGCGGGTCGAGGAATGCCAGCGCGATATCCGATATCAGGACCCCGATCACCGTGAGGAACGCCAGGAACATCAGGAACGATCCGGCAAGATACATATCCTGGCTTTGCAACGCTTTGATGAGCATCGGGCCGGTCGTTTCCAGGGACAACACGATCGCGGTGATTTCCGCTCCGGAAATGATCGCCGGCAGGATCGATCCGATGTCCGAGATGAAGAAGTTGAGTGCCATGCGCAGCGGATATTTGACCAGCGCCCGGAAGGGATGCAGGCCCTTGGCCCGGGCGGTGACGACATATTGCTTCTGCAGTTCGTCCAGCAGATTGGCGCGAAGCCGCCGGATCATGCCCGCGGTGCCGGCCGTGCCGATGATGACGACCGGAATCCAGAGATGCTCCAGGATCGACTTGAACTTGTCCCAGCTCATGGATTCCGCCAGATATTTCTGGTCCATGAGATGACCGATCGTTGTGCCGAACCAGATATTGGCGAAATACATCAGGATCAGCGCGAACATGAAATTGGGGATCGCGATGCCGATCAGTCCCAGGAATGTCAGCCCGTAATCGCCCCAACTGTATTGATGGGTGGCGGAATAGATTCCGATCGGAAAGGCAATCAGCCACGTGAACAAGATTGTCACGAAGGAGACCATAACCGTCAGCCACAACCGGTCCCCGACCACGTCGCTGACCGGCAGCTGGTATTCGAAGGAATAGCCATAGTCCCCCTGGATCATGCCTGCGACCCAATGGAAATAGCGCATGATCGGCGGACGGTCGAAACCGTACTGCGCGCGCAGTTCCTGGATTTCCGCCATATCGACGTCTTCGCCCTGGGCGCGCAGCTCCGAAATATAGCTTTCGAAATAGTCACCCGGCGGAAGTTCGATGATGGTGAAAACCAGCGCCGAAATGATCAGTAGTGTGGGAAGCATCGCCGCGACGCGCCAAAGGATGTATCGCAGCATATTCAGCTGACCTCACTGCTGTACCAGAAGGTATCCGGCATGTAGACCCCGAGATAACAGGTCGGATCGAACCCGTAGAGGCCCTTTTCCGGAATATTGCGCAGGCGCGCGGAATGCAGGACAGGCTGCAGCGACGCATTGACGATGCCGATCGAGAACACCTGCTGGGCATAGATGTCGAGCATCTCGAACCAGATCCGCCTCTTCTCCTCGAGATCGGCCGCGTGGTGCCAGTCGTCCAGCAGCTTCAGGAGATGTTTGACCTCCGGAATGTCGGGTGCGTCGCCCTTGGTTTCGCCGGAGAGGTAATGCATGCCCCAGACGGCCCATTGCAACTGGTCGTCGGAGGTCGGCGCCAATTGGCCGGGATTCATGTCGGCGGTCGGAACACCGTTTTCCATGCCGGAATACATCGACACCATGATGTCCCCGCCCATGGCTCGGCTGCGGAAAACATCGCGCTGCGAGGTCTTGATGAAGAGCTTTATACCGATCTTCGACCAGTGATCGGTGACCAGTTCGAGTACGTCGGTTTCGAGCGTGCTTTCGCCCGCTGTCTCGACCACGATCTGCGCGACGCGACCGTCCGGCAACAGGCGCAGGCCATCACTGTCGCGCTCCGTCAGGCCGATCTCATCGAGCAGTGCGTTGGCCTGATCTGGGTCGTGGGCGGCCCAGGCCTTGGCATTCTCTTCCTTGTACAGCGGGCTTTCCGGCAGGACAGAGTCGGCGGCTTCCGTTGCCAGACCGTAGAAGGCCACCATGTTGATTTCGTGCCGGTCAATGGCCAGCGACAGGGCGCGGCGGAAGCGGACGTCCTTGAATAGCGTGCGCCAGGCTTCGTCGCTGCAATTGAGGTTCGGCAGAAGGTTGACGCGGGAACCCTGCGTGCGCTTCCACAGGTTGACCTTGACCGGATAGCGGCTCTCGGAATCCTTCAGGAAACTGTAATCGACAAAGTCGATGCCGGTCGACTGCAGATCGCTTTCGCCGGCGCCGGTCTTGGCCGCAATGATTTCCGAGGAACTGACGTTCAGCACGAATTTATCGATATAGGGGAGCTGCGTTCCCTTCTCGTCGACCCGGTGGAAATAGTCGTTGCGCACGAAGACGAACTGGTCGGCCGGCGGCGCGGTCGTGTTGCGCCAGGGGTCGAGCGTCGGCAGTTCGGGATTTTCGGGCCGATAGCTGCGCGACATCTTGATATGAAGATCGGGCCATTTCTTGACCTTGTACTTCTTCATCAGTTTTTCGAGCGTTGCCTCGTCCTGATAGTCAGCATGGAACTGCTTCATGTAGGCGGCAGGCATGACGATGGTCGCTGCGAGAGGCGCGGCCAAGTTGGGCAGGAAGTCGGGGTTCGGCGTTTCCCAGGTATAACGGACGGTCAGGTCGTCGATGACCTCGAAGACCGGCGGTTTGTCGTCGGCGAGGAAATAGGTCGGCAAGCCGCCCTTGCGCAGCTTCTTGTTGAGAACGACGTCGTTCCAGCAGTATTCGAAATCCTTCGCGGTGAGCAGGCTGCCGTCGGACCAGCGATGGTTCGGCCTGATCTTGAAGGTGAAGATTCGGCCCTCCTGGACGTCGAAGCTCTCGAGGATATCGGCCTGCAGTTCCAGTTTCTGGTCATAGCCGACCAGACGCGCGTAGCCGTTCAGCGTCATCAGCCGGATATCCTTCTGGCTGCCGATCAGCATGCGTACGGTGCCGCCCGGCATGCCGGGCTCCCGGCCCATGGCGGCGATGTTGACGAGGCGAGGGTTGGTCGGCAGGCGGCTTGCCGCGTCGGCCGGAACCGTCGCGACCGCCGGCTGGTCGGTTGTCGGTTCCGTCGCTCGCGCAAGGCCGGGCATCAGGGTGGAAGCCAGCAATCCAAGGGTCGTACGGCGTGTGATCACGGTCTCAACTCCCTTATATCGGCATTTCGCCGGGCCAGAACCAGATGGCCGCCGCCCAGGTCGGCGGTGGAGAGGGCATCTTCACCGCCCTCATTGGAGAATTGCTTGCCCCAGCTGCGCGTATCGGCGCCGCCGCCGAGGTTCAATCCCTTGAAATCCAGGGGACGATCGAGGTCGGGGAAGGGGACGGCCGCGAGCAGTGACTTGGTGTAGGGATGCACCGGCGCCCGCATCAGCACTTCGCGCGGAGCGATCTCGACGATCCTGCCGCCGCACATGACCGCGATCCGGTCGGCCATATAATCGACGACGGCGAGGTTGTGCGAGATGAACAGGTAGGTGAGGCCCAGTTCCTTCTGCAAATCCTTCAAAAGGTTGAGGATCTGCGCCTGGACGGAGACGTCGAGCGCGGAGACCGGCTCGTCGCAGATCAGGAGGTCGGGGCCGAGCGCCAGGGCGCGAGCGATGCCGATGCGCTGGCGCTGGCCGCCGGAGAAACTGTGGGGATAGCGGTTGAGATGGCGCTCGTTGAGGCCGATCGCCTTGAGCAGCGCCTTGACGGTTTCCTGGCGGGACTTGGCATTGCCGCGGCTGTGGATTTCCAAGGGTTCGCTGAGGATGTTCTGCACCGTCATACGCGGCGACAGCGAGGAAACGGGATCCTGGAAGACCATCTGCACCTTGGTGCGCAGCGTTTGCAGACCGGAACCTTCGGCGTTCAGAACATCGATCGGGCCATTGCTGCTGTTGAGCATGACAGCGCCCTGATCCGGGGTCACGGCGCGCATCAGGATCTTGCTCAAGGTGGTCTTGCCGCAGCCGCTTTCGCCGACGAGGCCCAGACATTCGCCGCGCAGGATGTCGAAACTGACGCTGTCGACCGCGCGGGTTGCGCCCGCCGTATCCTTGGTGAACCAGCTTGACTTGCGTGTGGTGAATGTCTTGCCGATATCGCGCACGGACAGGAGGACGTCCTCCTTCTGGCTGGCATCCGGGGGGGCGATCACGGTCTTTCCGAGCAGGCTGCTCGTATTGACGGGAACCTCGCGGAGCGCCTTCAGCCGCTCGCCGGGCTTCATGTCGAAATGCGGAACGGCGGCCATCAGACCCTTGAGATAGGGGTGCGAGGGGTTGCGGAAGATTGTTTCCACCGGCCCGGCCTCCATGATCTCGCCGTGATAGATCACCACGACCTCGTCAGCGACATTGGCGACGACGCCGAGATCGTGGGTGATCAGCAGCATGGCCATGTTCAGTTTCGTCTGCAGGCCGCGCAGAAGCTGCAGGATCTGGGCCTGGATGGTCACGTCGAGCGCGGTTGTCGGCTCGTCGGCGATCAGCAGCGACGGATTGCAAATCAGGGCCATGGCGATCATCGCGCGCTGGCGCATGCCGCCCGACAATTCGAACGGATACATGTCATAGGCGCGCGACGGCTTGGAAAAGCCGACCATGCCGAGCATTTCCTCGGTGCGCTCACGCCGCTCGCGGGCAGAGAGTTCGGTGTGGATTTTCAGGGATTCGCTGATCTGGTTGCCGACCGTATGCAGCGGCGACAGCGAAGTCATCGGCTCCTGGAAGATCTTGCCCATGCGATTGCCGCGCAGGCTGCGGATTTCGCGCCCGTCGCGCGGCATCTGCAGAAGATCGGCCGGCCTTTGCCCAGTGGCGGGATCGCAGAAGAGGATGCGGCCGCTGCAGCTTGCCGTCTTCGGCAGGATGCCCATGACCGCCTGGCTAATGACCGATTTGCCCGACCCGGATTCCCCGACCAGGGCGGTGACCTTGCCCGGCAAGACGCGAAGGCTCGCCTTTCGAACAGCATCGAGTTGCCCGCCGAACATCGCGAACGAGATACTCAAATCCTCGATCCGCAACAGGTCTGCGCCTGAATTCATGCCAACAGGTCCCTTGTTTCAGAGCTGCCGGCCAATCGGCAGATACCCTTTCGGGCTGCACGCCCGGCTCCATCGCGGGAGACTATCCCACCGAAATTGGCCTGTCCATGACCCATGGCTGGTAAAGTGCACACGGATATAGCCCGGACCACGTCGCGTGCCGGGCATGAGAAACTGTAATCTTTCGAACGGAATCGTGCCTTTCAGCGTCCCGTCAGGGCGTGAGTTGCCTCCCGCCGGTCATTCGCCCCAGCCGCTACTGCAACAGCCTGTTCCAGATGAGGTCTCGTGGTTGGGCTTTTCGACTGTTTCGATAGAGAAGCATGACCTGCTCAGCCTCCGAACGGGTTTCGAGCGATCGGCTCTGGACTGCCTCGGCATGGTCGAGTTTCATGTTCTCATCTCCGGGAAGCAGCACCGTCACCTTCTGGCGTACACCGCGCAGTTTCTCCTGGCCGAGCGTCACCCAGTCGCCGCCGCAATAGGTGGCAAAAGCCTGGCTGGCGACGATCGGCTGAGCGTATTTCTTCGTCAGGCCCTGCAATCGCTCCACCTCGTTGACGGCGGCGCCGAAGGCCGAGAAGGTCAGGCGATCGTTGAGGCCGACATTGCCGAACATGACATTGCCGACATGCAGGCCGATGCCATAACGGACATCGGGAAGGCTGCGTTTCTGGCGGCCGCCATTGAGTTCCGCCATGCGCGCGGTCGCCTGGCGGGTGGCGGCCATCGCGGCGAGGGCCGCCACCTGCGACGGTTCGCGGTGGCGCCCGCAGGGATAGACGGCGAGAAATCCATCGCCGACAAAGCTCAGGATTTCGCCGCCATTGCGGCTGAAGGGCGTGGCGATCGCGTCGAAAAACTCGTTCAGCGTGTCGATGTAAACCTGCCGGCCTTCCTTTTCGGCCAGCACCGTCGATTGGCGCATATCCGCCATCACGAGTGCCGCGCGGATCGTTTCGCCGTCGCCCCGCCGGGTCTGGCCGGAGAGCACGCGCTTGCCGGCATTCTCTCCGAGATAGGTGGTCAGCATGTTGTCCGCGAGCTTGCCGAGCACCGCCATCTTCGCCGCTACGGCCAGATTGTTCTGAATGCGCAACAGGGCCTCGATGACCGCATCGCTGAACCCGCCCTGAGCATCCGTGGACCATGAGCCGATCATGCCTTGGCCGGATGTCTCGCCGAAGGACTGGACGAAGGCGATATAATCGGTGCAGCCCATTTCCTTCAGTTCATCGAAGATCGGGAACTCTGACGGCGATGCCGGGTCGATCTGCCGGCGCAGATGTTCGAGATTGTTGCTCAGCAGATAATAATAGGGGCTGAGCAGAAAGCGGTCCGGCTTGTCGTCGGACGGGTCGGCGCGGTATCCCTCGACCGTGACGCCCTGTCCCCTCAGCCATGTGAACCCCAGGGCATCGTAAAGCGGGTGGAGCATCGAAAAGCTCAGATGGACCCGGTTGAGCGGTAATCCCGATGCGGCAAGCCGCTCGCAGAACCCCGTCACGACCGTCTCGAGATTTTCACCATTGAGCGCGGCCTGCTGAAGCCAATTGGATACGCGATCCAGCAGGTGAGTGGAAACATTCGCCTTGTGGATGGTCATCGTGTCTCTGTCGCTTTTCCAAGGAAGCTCGCTTCAGGGATATAAGAACCGATCTCGGCAATACCAGATTGACGACCAACAAAAGTGATGGCCCTCACAATAATTGTCCTGAAGCCCAGCGGATGCGCTCCTTGACACCGGGTCAATTTATCCTCAACTGACCGGCATCGACCAAGCCGCCTCCGCGCATCACGATCAGTCGGGAACATTCCATTGAACGTCCATTCCTCCTTGAGCGACACCCTGCTTTCGAAGATCAAGGCCCGTGAGGCCCATGTCGCCGTCATCGGGCTCGGTTATGTCGGCCTGCCGTTGGCGATCACCGTTGCCCGCGCCGGCTTCCCCGCCACCGGCTTCGACATCGATCCGCAGAAGATCGTCGCCATCGATGCCGGGCGTTCCTACATCGAGGCGGTGCCGGACGATATCCTGTCCACGGAGACGGTCGAGGGGCGCTTCCGGGCGACGACGGATTTCGCTCGGCTTGCCGATTGCGATATCGTCGTCATCTGCGTGCCGACGCCGCTGACCAAGCATCGCGACCCCGATCTCTCCTTCATCACCCGCACCTGCGACCGCATCGCCGAGACGCTGAAGCCGGGGCAGTTGATCGTCCTGGAATCCACCACCTATCCCGGTACCACCGATGAAGTCGTACGCCCGATCCTGGAGCGGACGGGATTGAAATCCGCGCAAGATTTCTTCCTCGGATTCTCCCCGGAGCGCGAGGATCCCGGCAATCGCGATTTCCACACGTCGAGCATTCCGAAGGTTGTCGCCGGAGATGGCGAAGCGGCTTCCGCCCTTGTGACGGCCTTCTACGGCGCGGTGGTGCAGACCGTCGTGCCGGTCTCGTCGCCGGCGACGGCGGAGGCGGTCAAGCTGACCGAAAACATCTTCCGCGCCGTCAACATCGCGCTCGTCAACGAATTGAAAGTTGTCTACGAGGCGATGGGCATCGACATCTGGGAGGTGATCGACGCCGCCAAGACCAAGCCCTTCGGCTATATGCCGTTCTATCCGGGGCCGGGTCTCGGCGGTCACTGCATCCCGATCGATCCGTTCTACCTGACCTGGAAATCGCGGGAATACGAATTGCCGACCCGCTTCATCGAACTTGCCGGCGAGATCAATTCGGCCATGCCGCGCCATGTCGTCGGCCGGCTGGCCGAAGCGCTGGATATTCATCTCGGAAAGGCGCTCAGCCGGTCGCGCGTTCTGGTGATCGGGCTTGCCTACAAGAAGAACGTGCCGGATATCCGCGAGAGCCCGTCGTTGAAGCTGATCGAACTGATCGAGGAACGCGGCGGCAGTGCCGCCTACCACGATCCGCATGTGGCGGAGATTCCGAAGACGCGGGAATATATGGCGCTGAAGGGCCGGCAATCCGTGCCGCTCGACGAACAGTCGGTCAGGAGCTTCGATGCCGTCCTGATCGCCACCGATCATGATGCGGTCGATTATGCGGCGCTTGCCCGCTTCGCGCCGCTGATCGTCGACACGCGCAATGCGTTTTCCCGGCGGAACATCGAAGGCGGCACGATCCTCAAGGCATAGCGGCGGCGAGGTGTTGCTTCTTCATCCGGCTGGCCGCCATCGCGTAGCCGCCGGCGGCGCCGTCGATGAAATGCATGTGATCGTGGCTGAGCGGAGTCGGCACGATGCAGGTCATCAGTGCCGAATCCTGGCGGTGCAACCCATACCGGCCAATACCGGCCTTCGTTGCATCTTCCAGGCGGGCCTCGATCTTCGCCAAACGTTCGGCATCGACATCGATCGTCATCTTCAGGCCATCGTCGAATTTTCGGAAATCGGAGTTGCGGGCCACGTCGCGGCGATACTCCTTCGGATCGAAGCGCCCGAGTGTCATGCCGAGCCGAAACAGTCCGACCGTGAGCAAATATTGTCCGAGAATGATCGCCTTGCGCAGAAGCCGCTTTCCCTTCGGCGCGGCGGCCTTCGCTTCAGCGGCCATGCCGGACCGGGACAGGCCCAATTGCGGTCCTTCGACGGCGACCGGATGGCCGTCACGCTCCTGTCCGGCGGCGAGCGCGATGATATCCGAGATCAGCGACTGAAAGGCCGGCCCGCCGGTGCCCGTCGTTGGGACAGCGATGATCGAGACGATGTCGCCGTGACGAGACTGGATCGGATTCCAGCGGCAGGACAGTCCCTTCAGGTCCGGCCGTGTCCCCGTCGGTGCCGGCGGCACGCTGAACAGCCCTTCCTTCATGCGCGCCTCGGCCCAACTGGCGCCACCGCCGGAAAACATTGCGTAGGAGACACCGGGGCTGGCCTGAAACCGGGCGACACGAACCTCCAGACCAGCGGCCTGGATATCGGCAACGGGAACCAGCGCGGCGCGCAGCTTCAACTCCAGCTCTTCCGTCACAAAGTTCTGAACGGCGCACAGCGCTTCCCGCGCCTTGCCAATGGCTGATGGCGGCACGGCGACAAGCGCGCCATCGCCACCGAAGACGAAGGGAAGATCGTTCTGGCCGAGGGCGTTCAAAATGGCCGAAATGACGCTGGCGCCGGCCATGTTGACCGCCTTGTAGCGGCCGGCCTCGATTGCGCCGGTCGAATCGACGATGTCGGCGGTCGCGAGCGCCCAGTCGGCGGGCAGGGGGCGGTAATTGCTGGTGTCGGCGACGCCCTCGAAATCCACGAAGACGGGCAGGGCCTTGAAAAAGGTTTCGGTCGACAGATGGTTCATGGCATGACGCTAACACATTCGATGGGGGCAGGCGACGCCGTTGGGAGTAGCTGCCGGTCGAATTCCGGTAGCACACTGCACATCATCGTGCCGCTCGCGCAGTGAGTTTACCCGCAAAATTCCTGTTGCCATGGTCGACCCCACGGGGGACACCATGTTAAGCGGGGTCACCACGCATGAAATTGCCCGTATGAATCTGAATGAATGGATGGAGTTTTATGAGCCGACTGGATGGTTTTATTTCCCGCATGAAATCGCAGCGCGCTGTGCTCAATCACATCAAGGACCAAGGCATGATCGGACCGGATGGCGTCATCCTCGAGATCGGTCTCGGCAATGGCCGCACCTATGATCATATTCGCGAGCTGTTTCCGGCAAATCGCATCATCGCTTTCGACCGGGCCATTGGCTCCCATCCCGATTCAACGCCGTCGGAAGAAAACATCATCCTTGGCGATATCCGTGAGACAATCCAGCAGTTCGCAGGCAAGAACGTCGCCTTTGCCCATGCCGATATCGGCACCGCCTATCCGGAAAAGGATGCGAAGACCTTGACCTGGCTGCCGCAATCGATGGCGGCGGCGCTGATGTCCGGCGGCATCGCGGCGAGCGGCCTGCCGCTCGACCATTTGGATCTCGAGCCCCTGCCGTTGCCCGCCGACGCTGATCCAGGCCGGACGTATTTTTACCGCAAGCGGTGATCTCGGTGCTTCAGTGAATACTGAAGCACTTCAAGGCAGGAGCAGGACATCGAACTGATCCTGCTCCACCGGCATGGCCGAGACCTTCATCTCCACGGGGCCGCTTTCCAGGAAAACAATGCAGTTTTCGTAGAACCGCCCGAGATGGGCGACGAAATCCCGCGAGCCGGCGGCGCCATAAAACACCGGCGAGAACTCCATGTAGAATGGCGTGCGGCGCTCCAGCAGCGGCTGCATCGACCGTGCGGCGACCGGCTCATAACCTTCGATATCCATCCAGATCAGGCCGATCTCCTCCGGCGTAACCCCGACATCGGCGAGAATGGCGGTGACGGGCTTCACCGGCACGCTGATCTCGATATCGCGGTCGCTCTGGCGCAGCGCGCTGCTCTTGCCGTGATTGTCAGGGTGGAGGAAGAAGTCGAGTGTTCCCTCGCTCTCGCCGGCGGCGCTGTTGACCGTGGTGATGATGTCGCCAAGGTGGTTCTGGGCGATATTGATCTGCAGCAGAGAGAAATTGCGCGGATCGGGCTCGACCGTGACGATGCGGCGAAAGGCCTTGCTCAAAGCGAAATAGATCGTCTGCGTGCCGATATTGCCGCCGAGTTCGAGCAGGACGGTGCCCTCGCGCAGCAGGCCGCGTTGCCTCAGCATGGAGAGCAGGCGGTCGACATTCTCGCGCTCGAAATGGCCCTTTCGATAGATTTTCCGGCCGATATAGTCATGCGGCGAGAAGGTCATCAGGTGATCGCCGCAATCGGCGGTCATCGACAGGATTTTCGGGCTGACGGAATTGACGAGAAGCTCGCGGCCGATTCGTGTGCCGAGAAAACGCCTTGCAACGCGAATGCGCCATTTGCGCAGCCTGCGCTTCCAGGATTTCATCGCAAGCATGCCTTCGCCGTCTCCAGATGTCGTCCCGTTCCTTCAACACGAGATTGCGCGGGAAATGAAGGCGTTTCTGCGGAAAACACGGATCGATCCGACGAATGACGGGTCAGCGTGGCTTGGCCGTCGTGCCACGCCGGACCAGCGGACCGTCGACCTTGATGGTCATGGGGCGGGGTTGTTTGCCGTGAATGGCCATGTCGATTAGGATTTCGGCTGCCTTCTGGCCCATCTCGTAGTTCGGCAGGACGAGGGTAGAAAGAGGCGGGTGCGTGTAGCGCGCCAGTTCCTGGTCGTCATAGCCCATGACCGAGAGATCCTCGGGTACCCGCAAGCCCTTTTCGGCTGCTGCTTCCATCATGCCGATCGCCATCAGGTCGTTGCCGCAGAGGATTGCCGTCGGTGGATTGTCGAGCGACAACAGGTCGAGGCCGGCCTCGTAGCCGCGCAACGGCAGCCAGTCACCGTCGCGCACCAGCGTTTCGTCGAAGGCGATGTCGGCGGTGGCGAGAGCCTGCTTGTATCCTTTCAGGCGGTCGATCGCCGCGTCCATCCACGGCTCGCCGTTGATGAAGCCGATGCGCTTGTGGCCGAGGCTCGTCAGATGCGCCGTCGCGGTAAAGCCGCCGGCGACTTCGCCGGGAATGATAGCCATGTGCTGGCGCGGCTCCGAATAGCAGTTGAGCAAGACGGTCGGAATATTCTTGAGCTGCGGCGGAACCGTGACCTTGCGGGTGAAGATCGTCGCATAGATGACGCCGGCGATGGAACGGTCACGCAGCACGGAGCGCAGGACGGCATCCTGCAGGTCGGGATTGGAGCGGGTGGCATGGGCGGACACCAGCAGTCCCTGCTCGAACGCATAGTCGCGGATGCCGTCGAGGCTGACGACCGGATGGGGACTGGTGGAGATTTCGTCGACGATGAAGGCGATTGTATCCTTCTCGACGGTCGGCGTGACATCCACCTCGTTGCGAACAGCTGGTAATTTATAACCGATTTTATGAGCAGCCTCCCGGACACGCATTTGCGTCTCGGTTGAAATGCGGGCGCCGGACATTTCGTTAAGAACGAGAGAGACGCTGGATTGCGACACGCCGGCGATTCTGGCGATATCCGTCATGGTTGGCCGCCCAGTTTCCCCAGTTTTGTCCGGGGCTTTATTTCGACCGTTTGCCTTTGCCATCACCCTTGCTCGCTTCCGTTCCCTGTTCTGCTGCACTGCAGAATTATTTTTTTGCGCCTGCTCATAAAATTAGCGCTTGACTGATAATATTATTAGCGCAAGATTTACAGATGTGAAGCAGAAAAATGCTCACTGCCCGGTAGTGGAGTACCGGTAAATTTCGGAGGAGAAAACACCGATGTCTATGATTTCACGTCGCACGTTCATGATGGCTGCTACGGCCATGGGTGCGCTCGCGCTTGCTGGTTCCGTGGCCTATGCGGAATTGCCTGCTCTTGCAAAGAAAGACACGTACAAGGTCGGCTTCGCGCAGACCGAATCCAATAATCCCTGGCGTATCGCACAGACGGAAAGCATGAAGGCTGAAGCTGAAAAGCTCGGCTATCAACTGGTCTATACCGATGCTGCCGGTTCGGCTGCAAAGCAGGTCGCCGACGTCAATTCGATGATCGCCCAGGGCGTCGACGTCATCTTCCTCGCACCACGCGAAGAAAAGCCGCTGATCCCGGCCGTCATGGCTGCCAAGAAGGCCGGCATTCCGGTCGTCCTGCTCGACCGTAACGTCGACCAGTCGCTGGCCAAGGCAGGTGAAGATTACGTCACCTTCATCGGTTCGGACTTCATAGACGAAGGCAAGCGCGTTGCCGAGTGGCTGGCCAAGAACGCCAACGGCAAGTCGAAGATCATCGAACTGGAAGGCACGACCGGTTCGTCGCCCGCCAACGATCGTAAGAAGGGCTTCGATGAAGCGATCACCGCTGCCGGCGGCTTCGAGATCGTCGCATCCCAGACCGGCGACTTCGCGCGCGACAAGGGCCGCCAAGTGGCGGAAGCCCTGCTGCAGGCGCATCCTGACGCGGATGTGATCTACGCCCACAACGACGAAATGGCCATTGGTGCCATCGCTGCCATCGAGGCAGCCGGCAAGGTTCCGGGCAAGGACATCCTCGTTCTGTCGATCGACGGTGGCAAGGAAGCAGTGCAGGCAGTCGTTGACGGCAAGATCAACGCCGTCGTCGAGTGCAACCCGCGCTTCGGGCCGAAGGCCTTCGAAACGATGGCACGCTTCGCTGCGGGCGAGAAGATCGAGCCGTGGGTCATCAATACCGACAAGTTCTATGATGCGTCCAACGCAGCAGCGGAATTGTCGAGCGCCTACTGATCTCCCAAGACAGTGGCTCCGGCCGGTGCGGCTTGCCGCACCGGCCGGCTTTCATGTGTATAATATAGGGTGGAGGGAACATGCTGCTGTCCATGCAGGATATTTCCAAGGCGTTTTCCGGCGTTCCGGCGCTGCGGTCGGCCTCGCTGTCGATTGCCGAGGGCGAGGTGATGGCGCTGGTCGGTCAGAACGGGGCCGGAAAATCGACGCTGATCAAGATTCTGACCGGCGTCTACCAGCGCGATACGGGCCTGATCCGGTTCCAGGATGAAGATGTCGTGTTTGCAACGCCCAGCGCCAGCCAGGCGAAGGGGATCGCGACGATCTACCAGGAAATCAACCTGGCACCGCAGCGGTCGGTCGCCGAAAACATCTATCTTTCCCGCGAACCGCGGAATTTTTTAGGGTTGCTCGACCGGCGCGCCATGCGCGAAGGGGCAGCCGCGGTCCTGAAGACCTTCAACCTCGATATCGACGTCGACATGCCGGTGGCGCATTTCAGTGCCGCGACCCGGCAGATGATCGCGATCGCCCGCGCCGTGACGCAGAAGGCCAAGCTGGTGATCATGGACGAGCCGACCTCGTCGCTTGACGAGCGTGAAGTCGGCATCCTGTTCGACACGATCCGTACGCTGAAGAAGAACGGCGTTTCTGTGTTGTTCATCGGTCACAGGCTGGATGAACTCTACGAAATCTGCGACCGGGTCACCATCATGCGCGACGGACAGACGGTGGCGCAAAGCCCGATGCAGGACATGCCGAAGATGGAACTGGTCCGTCATATGCTCGGCAAGGAACTGGCTGCTTTCGAGGCGATCGCGCGCGATGCCGGCAATGATGACAGCAAGCCGGTTCGGCTTTCTGCCGAGGCCGTCGGTTCGGGTGTCCGGGTCCGCGATGTCAGCCTGACCGTCCGCGAAGGCGAGATTTCCGGCTTGGCGGGCCTGCTCGGTTCGGGCCGGACGGAAACCGCCCGGATCGTTTTCGGCGTCGACAGGCTGGAAAAGGGTGCAATCCGGGTCGATGGCAAGGAGCGCACTTACGCGGAGCCGGCCGACGCGATTGCCGATGGTATCGGCCTGGTTTCGGAAGACCGCAAGATCGACGGCATCGTGCCGGACATGAGCATCCGCGAAAACATGACGCTGGCGCTTCTTCCGAAGCTGAAGAAGGCGGGCATCGTCGACCGCGCCCGCCAGCAGGAGATCGTCACGCGCTACATCAAGGCGCTCGGCGTCAAATGCGCTTCGCCGGACCAGCCGATCAAGGAACTGTCGGGGGGCAACCAGCAGAAGGTTCTGCTTGCCCGCTGGCTGTGCACCGATCCGCGCATCCTCATCATTGATGAACCAACCCGTGGCATCGATATTGGCGCCAAGGCGGAAATTCTGAAGCTCTTGCGCAGCCTCGCCGATGAAGGATTGAGCGTTCTCATGATATCCTCAGAACTGGAGGAGCTTCTGGCCGCGGCCGATCGGGTGACGGTGCTGAGCGACGGACGCTCCGTTGCGGTGTTGAAGAGAAACGAACTCAGCGAGACGGCGCTTCTGTCCGCCATGGCTCATCAGGTGAACTGACATGACGACGATCGATACATCCGCTCCCGCAGAGCGCGCCAACAGGCTGAACACTGCACAGCTTCTCAGCCGATACGGAACATTTGCCGCGTTTATAGTTCTTTTGCTGTTCAATCTGATCGTAACGCCGAATTTCGTGTCCTGGCAGACGCTCAACGTCAATCTTACCCAGGTGGCGACCATCGTCATCGTCGCCGTCGGCATGACGCTGGTCATTGCGACCGGCGGCATCGATCTCTCCGTCGGCTCGCTGATGGCGATTGCCGGTACGGCCGCGCCGATGATCTTCATGGGCCAGTTGCTGCCGATCGAGAACATGGGCATCCTGATCATCCTGTCCTTCATTCTGCCGATCCTGCTCGTCATGGCCTTCGGCTGGTTCAACGGCTTTTTGGTAACGCGGTTTTCGATCCAACCGATCGTCGCGACACTGGTGCTGTTCATCGCCGGTCGGGGTCTTGCCCAGGTGGCGACCAACGGCAACCTGCAAGTCTTCAAGAACCCGGACTTCCAGTTCATTGCCATGGGCCGCATTGCCGGCGTCCCCGCGCAGGTCGTCGTCATGATCATCGTTGCGATCCTCGCCCATTGCCTGATCCGCTACACTGTCATCGGCCGGCAGATCATCGCTGTCGGCGGCAACGAGAAGGCGGCACGGCTGACCGGTATTCCGGTGCGCCGGGTCAAGACCTTCGTCTACGTGATCAGTGGCGCAATGGCCGGCCTTGCCGGTCTCATCGTCGTCGCCCGCAATTCCGCCAGCGATGCCAATCTGGTCGGTCTCGGCATGGAACTGGATGCGATCGCGGCGGTCGCCGTCGGTGGTTCGCTGTTGACCGGTGGGCGCGCCAACATTCTCGGCACCGTGCTCGGCGCCTTCGTCATCCAGCTGGTGCGATACACGCTGCTGGCCAATGGCGTGCCGGATGCGGCGGCGCTTATCGTCAAGGCGGGACTGATCATCGTCGCCGTCTTCATCCAGCAACGCGCCGACAAGGCGTAACGGACATGACCTCCATGCTGAAAACACTTTCCCGGCCGTTCGTTCCCAAATCCTCCGGTGATTTCGCCCGCCTTGGCGTGTTGCTGGCGCTGGCAAGCCTCATCCTGTTCGGTGCGCTGCGTTACGACAATTTTATTTCGCCGTTCAATATCCTCAGCTTCCTGCGTTACAATTCCATGTTCGCGCTGATCGCGCTCGGCATGGCCTTCGTGATCATCACCGGCGGCATCGACTTGTCGGTCGGCGGCGTGGCGGCGATGGCAAGCGTGGTGGCGGCCTATCTGTCTCCCTATGGCTGGTTTCCGGGCCTGGTTGGCGGCGTTCTTGCCGGCTTCGTGGCCGGCTCGATCAATGGGGTCATCATCACCCGACTGCGCATTCAGCCTTTCATCGCGACCCTTGCGATGATGCTGGCGGCCTACGGCACGGCGCTTCTGCTCGCCAACAACCAGTCGGTTTCCGTTTCCTACGACACGGCCTTCACGATGATCGGCCAGGATGACTTCCTCGGGTTTCCGATTCCCGGCTGGATCGCAGGCTTTGCCTATGTGCTCGGCTGGCTCTTCCTGGAGCGGCATCCGGCCGGCCGGCATGTGCTTGCGATCGGCGACGGCGAGGCGACGGCCAACCTGATGGGCCTGAAGGTCGATCGCACCCTGTTTGCCGTCTATGCGCTGTCGGGCGTGCTGGCCGGTCTTGCGGGCGTCATCCTTGCCTCGCAGTTCGGGGCGGGACAGCCGACCGAGGGCGTGGGCTGGGAACTCTTCGCCATCGCCTCCGTCGTGGTTGGCGGCACGCTTCTGACCGGCGGTTCCGGCTCGGTCGGGGCGACGCTTGCCGGTGCGCTGCTGCTGGCCATGGTCTTCAACATCCTCAATTTCGAAAACGGCCTCGGCTGGATTTCACTCTCGGCCTACTGGCAATCCGTCATCCGCGGCGCTTTCCTCCTGGTCGTCGTTGTTCTGCAGGCGCGGTTGATGAAGAAGACCGAGGCTTAGGAGCTTCGTCTGCCATCCACTGGCCTCATGACGCGCTCGGGCAACCGGGCGCGTTTTTCGTTTGCCCGGCATGCCTCATGCCGCAAGCGCAAGTCGAATTGGTGCAATGCCGCATCGAACCTCGCTTGACAAAAATTTTCATGAAGTGAAAGTTCTTTCACGTAAGATAAAAATATCAGGCGATGATAAAAATAGCATCGCGAGGGCGGAACATGGCGGTGAATGGCAGCTCCCTGCGGGACGACGAAACGAGCATGGCGACACGCGCGGCGTGGCTGCATTATGCCGGTGGTCTGACGCAGTCCGAAGTCGCCAAGCGCCTCGGTCTTTCCTCGCTCAAGGCGCATCGCCTGATCCAACGGGCCAACCAGGAAGGCCTGGTCAAGGTCTATATCGACGGTGAAGTCTCCGAATGTGTCGAGCTCGAACAGAAATTGTCGACGCGCTACGGACTGGACTATTGCGAGGTCGTGCCGGATTTCGATCCGGAGGATCTGCCGTTGAAGGCGCTCGGCATTTCCGGGGCACAGTTTCTCAAGCGTGAGATCGAAAAGGAAGGCCCGGTGCTGATCGGCATGGGCCATGGCCGGACGCTGGCTGCCTGCGTCGAATATCTGCCGCGCACCGCCAACAACGATGTCCGTTTCGTGTCGCTGCTCGGCGGCCTGACGCGCAAGTTCTCGGCCAATCCGCACGACGTGATCCACCGGCTGGCGGAGCGCACCGGCGCGGAGGCCTATGTCATGCCGGTTCCGTTCTTCGCCAACACCATCGAGGACCGTGACGTGTTGTTCAACCAGCGCGGTGTCAGTGATGTCTTCGATCTCGCCAGCAGCGCCGACCTGCTCTTGGTCGGCATCGGCACGGTCGAGCGCGAGGCATCGCTGGTCGCCACCGGCATGATCGAGAAGAGTGAACTCGAGGAAATCAAGAGGGGCGGCGGCGCCGGCGAACTGCTCGGCCATTTCTTCGACGACAAGGGCCAGCCGATCGAGACCTCGCTGTCCAATCGGACATTCACGCTCAGCCGTGCGGATTTGAGCAACCGCAGGATTGTTGCCGTCGCCGGCGGCAAGGTCAAGGCGCGTGCGATCCGCGCAGTGCTCGAAAGCCGACTGCTGAGCGGCCTGATCACCGACGAGAAGACTGCGCATACGCTGATGGAGGACGTTGGCTGACGGAACTCCGCTGATGCTGGAATGACAGCTGGAACGTGGTCTCGAGGAGGAGATCGGTTCGCAGCTTCGAGCAGCGCCATACTGGCGCTGCGATCTGGAGAACATACCGGTCGGGTAAGCCGGTACGGCTCAATCGAGCATGTTTTGCCCGTGAAGGAGGAGAAGACCAATGCATGAGAAAGAGAAAGACCTCATCAGTGCTTTCCTGCGTGGAGAGGTGGACCGGCGCGGAATGCTGAAAGGCCTGGGCGCCATGGGGGTCACGGCCGGTTCCGCCGGTATGCTGCTCAACATGATGTCCACAAGGGCTCTGGCAGCTGATTTCGACTGGAAGAAACATTCCGGCAAATCGCTGAAGCTGCTGCTCAACAAGCACCCCTATGCCGATGCCATGATTGCCAACCTGCAGAACTTCAAGGACCTGACGGGCATTGAAGTGACCTATGACGTCTTCCCGGAAGACGTCTATTTCGACAAGGTGACGGCTGCGCTGTCGTCCGGCTCGACCGAATATGATGCCTTCATGACCGGCGCCTACATGACCTGGACCTATGGTCCGGCCGGCTGGATCACCGACCTGAAGGAATGGATCAACGATCCGGAGAAGACCAACCCGAATTATGCCTGGGACGACTTCCTGCCTGGTGTCAAGAATTCCTGCGCCTGGAACGGTCAGCCCGGTGGCGCGCTGGGTTCGGACGATGCCAAGCAGTGGTGCATTCCGTGGGCATTCGAGCAGAACAACATCACCTATAACAAGGCGATGTTCGACAAGGCCGGCGTTTCCGTGCCGAAGAACATGGACGACATGATTGATGTCGCCGCCAAGCTGCAGAAGGATGTCAGCGGCATCTACGGCATCGGCCTGCGCGGCTCTCGTTCCTGGGCCACCATCCATCCGGGCTTCCTGTCCGGCTACGCCAACTTCAACGAGAAGGACCTGAACGTCGGCGGCGACGGCAAGCTTTCAGCCGCCATGAACACCGCCGGCTCCAAGGCCTATCACGAGAAGTTCGTGAAGCTCGTCCAGGAAAGCGGTCCGAAGGATTGGTCGACCTATACCTGGTACCAGGTCGGCACGGACCTTGGTGCCGGCGCATCCGCCATGATCTTCGATGCGGATTGCCTCGGTTACTTCATGAACGGCGGCGACAACAAGATGGCCGGGCAACTGTCCTACGCCGCCTTCGCCGCCAATCCGGATGCCAAGGCCTCGACGCCGAACATCTGGATCTGGTCGCTTGCCATGTCCAACTTCTCGAAGGACAAGGACGCAACGTGGTACTTCCTGCAGTGGGCTTCCGGTCCGGAGCACGCCCTGTTCGGCGCGACCAAGATGGACTTCGTCGATCCGGTCCGCCAATCGATCTGGAAGGATGCGAGCTTCCAGGAGAAGCTCAACACCAAGTATCCCGGCTATGTCGACATGTTCAACGCATCGGCCGAAGGCGCCTCCATCAAGTTCACGCCCCAGCCGTTGTTCTTCGACGTGACGACCGAATGGGCAGCGACCCTGCAGAAGATGGTCGCCAAGGAAGTGCCTGTCGATGAAGGCCTCGACCAACTGGCCGAGAGCATCAATCGTCAGCTCAAGGAAGCCGGTCTCGGCTGATCTGCCTCCCAAGCAGACGCCCGGCGCTCCGGCGCCGGGCGACCTTACGGATCGGCTCACGGCCAATTCAAGACAGACTGAGATGCCGATGGCTGGCGACGGAGCTTTACCGCTTGGTCCATGCGTGGTTTCTTCAAAGACAAGGAGCGGAGCTCGACATGGCTTCCACTGCAACCCTCCGCAAATCCAACTCTGGTTTCCGAATCAGCCGGAAAATGTTGCCCTATGTGCTGAGCCTGCCGGCATTGCTCGTCTGCATCGGCATTTTGATCCCCTTCATCACGGCGGTCATCTATTCCTTCCAGCGCTACCGGCTGAGCCAGCCCTGGGCGAGGCAGTTCAACTGGGGTGAGAACTACCTCAATTTCTTCACCGATCCCGCCTTCTGGAACACGCTGAAAGTGTCGCTGCTCTATGCCGGCCTCACCGTGACGCTGGAGCTTTTGCTGGGTCTCGGCATCGCCTTGCTTCTGCAACGCCGCTCGACCGTCAACAATTTCATTTCGATCATGCTGCTCCTGCCGCTGATGATCGCCCCGGCGCTGGCCGCGCTGATGTGGAAGCTGATGACCAATCCGAGCTTCGGCATCCTCAGCTATTTCGCAAGCCTGATCGGACTGCATGATTTCCGCTGGGCGTCCTCGCCGAGCACCGCGCTCCTGACGGTCGTTCTCGTCGATATCTGGGTCTATACGCCCTTCATCATGATCCTGCTGCTGGCCGGTCTGCGCTCCCTGCCGACCCAACCGTTCGAGGCTGCGGCGCTCGATGGCGTGCCGCGCACCTTCGTTTTCTTCCGTATCACCCTGCCGATGCTGACGCCCTATATCCTGACGGCGACGCTGTTTCGCCTGCTCGACTCGATCCAGCAGTTCGACATCATCTATGCGATGACTCAAGGGGGGCCCGGCAACACGCTGACGGTGTTCCAGGTCGAGGCCTATCTCAACTTCTTCCAGTCGACCAATGTCGGCCGTTCGGCGGCGCTGATGGTCATCCTCTGGGCGATCACATATTTCCTATCGAACATGTTCATCAAGAACTGGCTGCGGCTGCGCGAACGCGCCCGTGGCGAGGCGTGAGGAAAAGACCATGGAAAACACATCCACGCTCGAACGAACCCTGCGCCTTGTCGCGCTCACCCTTGTCGTCGTCTTCTTCATGTTTCCGATCCTCTGGATCTTCCTGATGTCGTTCCAGACCAACGAGACGATCCTGACGATCCCGCCGTCGATCGTCTTCACGCCGACCCTGTCCAATTACGCGGCGCTGATCACCGGCAAGCTGACGACGGCGGCGGGCACGCTCGACATCGCCTTCATGCGTAACCTCGGCAATTCGATCTTCCTGTCGGTGACCTCCGTTGCGCTATCGCTCGTGCTGGGCGTCCCGGCGGCCTATGCCTTTGCCCGCCACAAGTTCAAGGGTTCGGAGGACATCGCCTTCACGCTCCTGTCCTTCCGGTTCGCGCCGCCGCTACTGGTCTTGCTGCCGCTGACCCAATATTTCCAGTGGCTTGGCCTGGCGGACACCTATTTCGGCCTGGTCTGGGTCTACCAGTTGATATGCCTGCCGCTCATCCTGTGGATCGTGCGCGGCTATTTCGAGGATATTTCCGCCGATGTGGAATATGCCTATCGCATCGCCGGGCATTCCTGGTTTGCGACCTTCCGCAAGATCGCCCTGCCGCTGGCCGGCCCGGGCATCGCCGCCGCCGGCCTGCTCGCCTTCATCTTCGCCTGGAACAATTTCGTCTTCGCGCTGGTGCTGGCCTCGGCCGACAAGCAGCCGGTGACGGTGGGCGCACTCGCTTTCGTCACCTCCTCGGGCATCCAGTACGGGCAGATTGCCTCTGCGATCGTGCTCTCTGTCGCGCCGACGCTTGCGCTCGCACTCTACGCGCAGCGCTATCTCGTCGAAGGCCTGTCGCTTGGCGCGGTGAAGGGATAATTCATGACAACGCTTCAACTCAAGAACATCACCAAGCGCTACAAGACCAATACGGTTCTCGACGATCTGTCGCTGGATGTCGCCGATGGTGAAACGCTGGTCCTGTTCGGACCCTCCGGCGCCGGAAAGACCGTGCTGCTCCGGCTGGTGGCCGGGGTCATTGATCCGGAAGAGGGGCAGATACTCATCGGCGGCGAGGATGTCAGCGATATCGATGCCGAACATCGGGGCATTGGCATGGCTTTCCAGAATTTCGCGCTATTCCCGCATATGAGCGCCTTCGACAATATCGCGAGCCCCTTGACCGCAACCCGGTCGACCAAGGATGCGATTGCAGCGGGCGTACAGAAGGTGGCAAAACTTCTGAAGATCGACCATGTGCTGACCCATCATCCGAAGGCCTTGTCTAATGGACAGAAGCAGCGCACGGCACTTGCCCGCGCGCTGGTCGGCTCGCCACCGTTGCTGCTGCTGGACGATCCTTTGCGCAACGTCGATGCCAAACTGCGCTTCGAGATGCGGCTTGAATTGCCCCGCCTTCTAGCCGCACAGGGTGCAACCGTCGTCTATGTGACGCAGGACTATAAGGAGGCGATGGCGCTGGGCGACCGGATCGCGGTGATGTCGCAGGGGCGCATTCGCCAGATCGGAACGCCTGCCGATATCTACAACACGCCGGCCGATATCGAGATCGCCCGGCTGTTCGGCGACCCGACGATCAACCTTCTGGACGTGACGCCGAAGGCCGGGCCGGATGGGGTCTATGTCGAGCTTTCAAACGTCAAGGTCGCGCTGCCGGACATGCCGACAGGTGTGGTCGAGAAAAGTTGCGTGATCGGCCTGCGGCCCGAATCCATTGCCTTTGCCGAGGCCGGAACAGCCGGCGCCATTCCGGTTAAGGTCGAGGCGGAAACACCGCTCAACGAAAAGACCGTGACGCTGGTGCTGACAGTTCGTGGCCGTGAAATCCTCGTGTCTCGCCCGGCCGGCACGCCTGGGCCGACCTCCGGTGCCGCCCATATCGCCGTCAACGGCAAGGCCGCGTTCCTGTTCGACAAGGAGAGCGGCGCGCTGATCCGCTCGACCGCCACGTCAATGACCCGCAACGGAGAAGCGGCATGAGCGACACCGCACTGTTCATCAACGGCGTCGATAAATTCTATGGCCCGATCGACCATGGTGTCCATGCCGTCAAGAGCCTGAACATGGACGTCAAGAAAGGCGAGATCATCGCACTTCTGGGATCCTCCGGCTGTGGCAAGACTTCGACCCTGCGCATGGTCGCCGGCTTCGAGCCTGTCTCGCGCGGCACGATTGCGCTGAAGGGCAGGGAGGTGCAGACCTTCGCGCCGGTGAAGCGCAATGTCGCCATGGCGTTCGAAGGTTACTCGCTCTATCCCCCTCTGACCGTGCGCGAAAACATCGCGTTCGCGCTGAAAGCCTCGAAACTCTCCCAGAGCGTCGTCGATCAGAAAGTCTCCGATATCGCCAAGCTGCTGGAGATCGAGGATATCATGGGTCGTTATCCGAGTTCGATCTCCGGCGGACAGCAGCAGCGTGCCTCGCTCGGCCGGGCGCTGATCCGCGATGCCGACCTGCATCTGCTCGACGAACCGATGGGGCAGTTGGAGCCGCAATTGCGTGCCGTCCTGCGTGGTCGTATCAAGCATTTCATCAAGGAACGCGGCCTGACCGCCATCCTCGTCACCCACGACCAGACGGAAGCCAATGCGCTGGCTGACCGGATCGCCGTCATGGAAGGCGGTGTGCTGCAGCAGTTCGATACGCCGCAGATGATCAAGGAGCGGCCGGCCAATCTCTTCACCGGCACCTTCGTCGGCGAGCCGCCGATGAACGTGTTTCCGGCTGGTGTCTCCGGTGTGGGCGACACCGTCTCCTTCGGTCTCAACGAGGGTGTGAAGCTGGACTATCGGGCGTCAGACTTCTCGCATGCGGTGCGGGCCGAACTGATGAAGCGCAGCAAGGTGGTGATCGGCATTCGCCCCTACGCCGTTCGTCGGGGTGAGGGTGGTGTCGGCGCTCGGGTCGCGGTCAACCAATGGCTCGGAGACCAGACGCATATTGCCACCGATTTCGCCGGCGGCACGATGGTACTGGTCGAACATGACCGCACGAACCTCGCGATCGGCGAAAACGTCGCCATTCGCCTCGATCCGTCGAGCCTACATGTCTTCGACGGCGATAGCGGCAAGGCCATCAGCCATGGGCAGGAGCTTGCCTGATGCGCGATATCCTGATCGGGATCGATGCGGGGACCTCTGTCATCAAGTCGGTCGCCTTTGACCTTGGCGGCCGCCAGATTGCAGCCTGTGCGATCCCGAACATCTATGAGAACGAAGGCGGCAAGGGCGTCGTCCAGGACCTCAACCGAACCTGGGCCGATGCTGCAAAGACACTGGCCGATCTTGCGGACAAGGTCGAGAACCTGGCCCGTCGCGTGGCGGCCATCTCCGTTACCGCACAGGGCGACGGCACCTGGCTGATCGACAAAAACGGCGATCCCGTCGGCAAGGGCTGGCTCTGGCTCGACGCCCGCGCCGGCGAAACCGTCGAGCGGTTGCGCGGTGACAGCGGCGATGTCGCGCGGTTTTCCCATACTGGTTCGGGGCTCGCCGCCTGCCAGATGGGCTCGCAACTCCGCTGGATACTCGATAACGCGCCGGAAATGCTTGATGGAGCGACCACCGGCTTTCACTGCAAGGACTGGCTTTATTTTAAGCTGACGGGCAAGCGGGCGACGGACCCTTCGGAAGCGGTCTTCACCTTCGGTGATTTCAGCACCCGCACCTATTCCGACGACGTGATCGATTTCCTCGACCTGAAGAGGCAACGCGGTCTCTTGCCGGAAATCGTCGATGGAGCAACGACGCAGCATGCGCTCAGCGAGAGCGCCGCTTCCCTGACGGGGCTGCTCGCCGGCACGCCAGTGGTCCTCGGTTACGTCGATGTCGTTTGTACGTCGCTTGGCGCGGGGCTTTACGAGCCCGGCACGGATACCGGCTGCTCGATCATCGGTTCCACCGGCATGCACATGCGGCTCGCCACGAGCCCCGCGGATGTGCAGCTCAATCAGGACCTGACAGGATACACGATGTGTTTCCCGGTCGCCGGGCATTACGCGCAGATGCAGTCCAACATGGCGGCAACGCTCAATATCGACTGGATACTCTCGGTTGCCGGCAGCGTGCTCAAAAGTTTCGGCGTCGAGAAGAGCAAGACCGACCTTCTGGCGCAAATGGAAGACTGGCTGTCCGAGGCGAAGGAAACCTCGCTTCTCTTCCACCCCTATATTTCCGAAGCCGGCGAGCGCGGTCCTTTCGTCGATGCGACGGCGCGCGCTTCCTTCGTCGGGCTCGATATGAACCACGGCTTTGCCGACATGGTGCGCGCCGTGTTCGACGGTCTCGCGCTTGCCGCACGCGATTGTTACGTCGAGATGGGCCCGCTCCCGGCCCGTGTGCGCCTGACCGGCGGTGCTGCCCGCAGCAGGTCGCTCAGGCGCATCCTCGGCGGCGCGCTTGGTGCATCCGTCCAGACCAGCGAGCGGGAGGAGGCGGGTGCCGCCGGCACCGCGATGATCGCCGCTGTGTCGCTTGGCATGTATGGCTCGATGGCGGATTGCGTCCGGGAATGGGTGACGCCCTATCAGCGTTCGCCGGAATCCGTCGATGCCGGCATGGCCGCCCGTTTCAACGCCGCATTTCCACAATACAGGCAATCGCGCCTGGCCCTTCGTCCGGTTTGGCATACCCTTTCCCATGGCTCCGCCCCGGTCTCTGAACAGGAAAGACTGACATGAAGAAGATCGCCATCATTGGAGACCGGTTCATGCTGCCCAGCGTCTTTCGCGACAAGGTCGTGGAAGCCTGCGGCGATGGACACGACATCCGCCTTATGGAACAACCGTGGCCGGACGTGCCGATGGAGCACGGTTATGCAGTCGAGGGCATGGACGGGCTGAAGGAATATCTCGGCAAAGCCGATGAAATCATCGATTTCGTCGGAGATTCCGAGATTGTCATCACCCAGCTGGCGCCCTTTTCGCGGGGGATGTTCGCGCAACTGCCGGACCTGAAGCTGGTTGCCGTTTCGCGCGGTGGACCGGTCAATATCGACATGGCGGCCGCACGCGATGCCGGCGTTCTGGTCGTCAACACGCCCGGCCGTAATGCCAGCGCGGTGGCGGAGTTCACGCTCGGCGCCATCCTTGCCGAAACCCGCCTGATTCGCACGGGACATGAATCCCTGCGCAAGGGCGAATGGCGAGGTGAGCTTTATCGGGCCGACAAGACCGGGCGGGAACTCTCGGAGATGACCGTCGGCGTCGTCGGCTATGGCAATATCGGCACGAAGGTGGTGCGCCTGCTGCGCGCCTTCGGCACCAAGGTCCTGGTCCACGACCCCTATGTCCAGCTTTCGGCCGAGGATCACAATGCCGGCGTCGAGCATGTCGGCTTCGACGATCTTCTCTCGCGCTCCGATATCGTCACCCTGCATCCGCGCGTGACTGAGGAAACGCGCGGCATGATGAATGCGGCTTCCTTCGCCAAGATGAAGCCCGGCGCGATCTTCGTGAACACGGCGCGCGGACCGCTGGTCGATTACGATGCGCTCTACGAGGCGCTGGTGAACGGGCCGCTGGGTTCGGCCATGCTGGAAACTTTTGCGATCGAGCCGGTGCCGGCCGACTGGCCGCTGCTGCAACTGCCTAATGTGACGCTGACGCCGCATATCGCCGGCGCGTCCGTGCGCACTGTCACCTATGCGGCCGAAATGGCGGCCGAAGAGGTGCGCCGGTATATCGCCGGTCTGCCGCCGGTCAATCCGTGCTGAGGTGAACATGATGAGCGAACGCGACCTGCGCCAGGGCATCATCGACAACTGCCGCGCCATGAATGCCAGTGGCCTCAACCAGGGCACATCCGGCAATATCAGCGTGCGCCACGGCGACCGCATGCTGATTACCCCCTCGGCTATTCCCTATGCCGAGATGACGCCGGATATGATCGTCTCCATGCCGATCGACGGTGAAGCCTCAAAATGGGAAGGCTCGAAGAAACCATCCGTCGAATGGCCATTTCATCGGGATATCCTCAAAGCCCGGCCGGAAATCGGCGCGGTGGTTCACACCCATTCCACCTTTGCCACCATTCTCGCCATCGCCCGCAAGCCCATTCCCGCCTGTCACTACATGATTGCTGCTTTCGGCGGTCATGACGTGCGGGTCTGCGAGTATGCACGGTACGGCACGCAGGAACTGTCGAACAATGTCCTTTCGGCGCTGGAGGGACGGTCTGCTTGCCTGATGGCCAATCACGGCATGATCGCTACGGGGGCGAGCCTCGACAAGGCGATGTGGGCGGCAATCGAGCTCGAGACGCTTGCCAAGCAATATTACCATTCCCTACTGATCGGCGGCCCGGTCATCCTGCCGCAAGACGAGATCGCCGGCGTGCTGAAGGGGTTCGCGAATTACGGATTGCAGGATGGCGCGAAGAAAGAAGTTGGCTGATGAATTCGCACGTCTTCGGTTTCTCTCGGTCATTCCTGTGCTTGTCACAGGAATCCAGTCACGCGACGTCTGTCGCGTGGAAGGAGTCTTTGGCACCGCAGACGCGGTGCCGCTGGATCCCCGGCACAAGGCCGAGGATGAAGGAGAGTTTGGAATCCGACGAGTGACTGGGAGAGACGGGGCTGTGCAGGAAAGACAGGAGAAGCGATCGTGAGCAACGGGATCGGCGTGGTTGACCTGTTCATTATCGGCGGCGGCGTCAATGGCGCCGGCATTGCGCGGGATGCTGCCGGGCGTGGCCTGTCCGTCGTTCTCTGCGAGAAGGACGATCTGGCGCAGGGCACCAGTTCTCGCTCGGGCAAGCTCGTTCATGGCGGGCTGCGCTATCTCGAATATTACGAATTCCGGCTGGTGCGCGAGGCGCTGGTCGAGCGCGAGGTGTTGCTCGAATCGGCACCACACATCATCTGGCCGATGCGGTTCGTCCTACCTCACAGTGCATCCGACCGTCCCGCTTGGCTCGTGCGGCTCGGGCTGTTTCTTTACGACCATCTCGGTGGCCGCAAGCGCCTGCCGGGGACGCGGTCGCTCAATCTGAGGACCGCACCAGAAGGCGCGCCAATCAAGGCCGAGTATCGCAAAGCCTTCGAATATTCCGATTGCTGGGTGGATGACGCCCGCCTCGTTCTGCTCAACGCGCTCGATGCCAGTCGGCGTGGTGCTGCTGTCCATACGCGTACGGCCTGCACCTCGGTTCGCCGCAATGGCGATCTTTGGGACGTGGAGATGACCGAAAGCGGGACCGGCCGCAAGACGGAGTTGAAGGCACGCTGCGTCGTCAACACGGCCGGTCCCTGGGTCAACGACGTCATCGGCCGCGTCGCGGGGTTGAACTCGCGCCGCAACGTCCGCCTCGTCAAGGGCAGCCACATCATCGTCCCGAAATTCTGGGAGGGGCGGCAGGCCTATCTGGTGCAGAACCCGGACAAGCGGGTGATCTTCATCAACCCCTATGAGAACGACCTGGCGCTGATCGGCACGACCGATATTCCGTATAACGGTCGCCCGGAGGATGTGAAGGCGGATGCCGGCGAGATCGATTATCTGATCCGCTCGGTGAACCGCTATTTCAAGCAGCAACTGACCGCCAGCGATATCGTGCACAGCTTCTCCGGCGTGCGCCCCCTCTACGACGACAATGCCGAAAACCCCTCGGCGGTAACCCGCGACTATATTTTCGAGGTGGATGCCATCGACGGCAAGGCACCGCTGCTCTCGGTCTTCGGCGGCAAGATCACCACGTTTCGCAAGCTCTCCGAACACGCGCTGGAAAAGATCCGGCCGTTCTTTCCGAAGATGGCGCCAGGCTGGACGTCGAAGGGCATCCTGCCCGGCGGCGACTTGCCGAATGCCGATTTCGACCAGTTTCTTGGGGATCTGCGGGCGAAATATCGCTGGCTGCCAGCGGATATCGCCAAGCACTATGCCCGCCTTTACGGGACGCGCGCGAATGCGCTCATTGGCTCGGCCACCTCGCTTGATGATCTTGGCCAGCCCTTCGGCAAGCTCTTGCGCGAACGCGAGGCCCGGTTCCTGATGGAGACCGAGTGGGCGCAGACGCCGCAGGATATTCTCGAGCGGCGCACCAAGCATGGCCTGCATATGACGCAGGCGGAACGGGATGCGTTTGCATCCTGGTGTCTGCGGCAGCCGCAGGCTGCCTGAGGAAACGTATCGGAGACGATTGTGAGAAGTTCTGAATTCGAAGCGCTGCTGGATCTGTCGGCACGGGTCGGCGCTGACCCGGCGCTGGTGCAGGCGGCCGGCGGCAATACCTCGATCAAGGAGGGCGGCACGCTCTGGATCAAGGCGTCGGGTCTCTGGCTGATGCAGGCACGTGAGCGCGACGTCATGGTGCCGGTGGCGCTGGACGCGCTGCTCGATGCCCTGGAGCGCGACGATCCGGCGACGGAAAAGGCGCAGGATTTCGTGATCGCGGAGCGCAATCCATCCGGCCTGCGCCCCTCGATCGAGACGACCGTGCATGCCCTGATGCCGCAGAAGGTGGTCATCCATGTCCATTGCGTCGAGACGATCGCGACGGCGGTGCAGGTGAGTGGCGAGGCTGTCGCGGCGGCGAAACTCTCCGGTATTCCCCATGTCTTCGTGCCCTATGCCCGTCCGGGCCTGCCACTGGCCAAGGCGATTGCTGCCCGGTTGCAGCCGGAGATGCGCGTTCTCATCCTTGGCAACCACGGCTTGGCCGTCGCGGGTGACACCGTGGCGGAGGCGAGTGCCTTGCTCGCAGAGGTTTCCCGGCGGCTTGCCCTGCCGCGTCGGATTGCGCCGGATGCCGATCTTTCCGCCCTGTCTCGACTGGCACTCAACAGCAGCTTCGTCCTGCCGGAAGACAATCTCATCCATGATGCGGCGGCCGATCTTGCAAGCTGCCTGATCGCTGCCGGCGGTAGTCTTTATCCGGACCATGTGATCTTTCTCGGCCGGGGCTCCTTTGTCGCCAATCCCGGCGATACCGCTGTGTCGATCGAGGAACAGCATCGTGCCGAAGGGCTCACCCTGCCGCCGGCTTTGCTGTTCCCGGGCAAGGGCGTGCTGGTCTCGCGCGAGATCACGGCCGGCGCGCTTGCCATGGCGCGCTGCCTCTCCGACGTGCTCGGCCGCATCGGTGAGAATGCGCGGCTGCGTTATCTGACCGACGCGGAAAACGCCGAACTTCTCGGTTGGGACGCGGAAAAATACCGGCAGGAACTGAACCGGGCAGGGAAGGCGCTGCAATGACGGTGGCTCCCGACACGCCCCTGGTGATCGGCATCGATATCGGGACGTCCGGCGCTCGTGCCGTCGCGATGGATGCCGGTTTTTCCATCGTCGCCTCGGGTTCGTCCAGGATGGCGGATTTTTCCGTCGATCACCGCGATCCGCTGGCCTGGTGGAAGGCGCTGCAGACAGCGCTGGGACAGGTGCTCGATGCCATAGATCGGCAGCGGGTGCGGGCAATCGCCATTGACGGCACTTCGGGCACGATCCTGCCGGTCGGCACCGATGGCGCGCCGCTGGCCGTGCCGATGATGTACAACGATCCGGTCGCGGATGCCGATATTCTCACGCGCATCACCACGCATGCGCCGCAGGAAAGCGCCGCCCATGGCGCGACGTCGGGGCTGGCGAAAGTGCTGACCTTCCAGTCTATTCCCGACGCTTTCCGGATCATCCACCAGGCCGATTGGCTGGCCGGTCATTTCACCGGGCTTTACGATGTCTCCGATGAAAACAACGCCCTGAAGACTGGCTATGATCCAGCCGAGCGCCGGTGGCCGGACTGGATCGACCGCACCGCCGCGCGCCGCGATCTCCTGCCAGATGTACTCCCGGCCGGTACGCCGATCGCCGGAATTTCTCCTGGGGCAGCAGATGCCTTCGGTCTTCCCGATGACGTCGTGATCGTCACCGGCACCACGGACGGCTGCGCCTCCTTCCTCGCGACCGGCGCCGGCCAGCCTGGCGATGCGGTCTCCGCGCTCGGCACGACGCTGACGGTCAAGATGCTGTCCGACCGGCCGTTGTTTGCACCCGAATATGGTCTTTACAGCCACCGGATCGGCGACATGTGGCTGGCCGGCGGTGCCTCCAATACTGGCGGAGGCGTGCTTTCAGCGCATTTCGACAATGGGACGATTTCCGCCCTCTCGGGACAAATCGATCCATCGACGCAGACCGGGCTCGATTATTATCCCCTGCTGAAGGACGGCGAGCGGTTCCCGATCAACGATCCGCAGTTCAAGCCCCGCATGACGCCACGACCCGAAAGCGATGCGGATTTCCTGAAGGCGATCTTCGAAGGCATTGCCGGGGTGGAAGCGCTTGCCTATCAGCGGCTTGTGTCGCTCGGCAGCCCGGCGCTACGGTCGGTGCGGACGGTCGGTGGCGGGGCGAAGAATCCTGTCTGGACGGCGATCCGCAACCACGCGATGCCGGTGCCCTTCCTGCCGGTGATCTCGGAAGAGGCGGCGGCGGGCACCGCGCGGCTGGCTCTATCGGGCGCGCGATCGGCGGGTGTGTTATGAGTGGCTCCTTGACCGTCTCCGGCATGGGCGATCTTGCCGATCAGTTCGATGCCTTCCTGATCGACCAGTTCGGTGTCCTGCGTGATGGGCGCGGACCCTATCCGGGCGCTGCCGAAACCCTGTCGCGACTGAAACAGGCGGGAAAACGGATCATCATCCTGTCGAATTCCGGCAAGCGCTCAGCGGAAAACGATCGCCGTCTGGCAGCGCTCGGATTCGATCCGCGGAGTTGGGACTGGTTTCTGACATCAGGCGAGGTCGCTTGGCGGATATTGCGTGCCGAGAGCGTGAAGGCAAAGATTGGCGTTCCGCGCAAATGCCTGCTGATCAGCCGGGACGGCGATACATCGCCGCTAGACGGGCTGGATCTCGAGCGTACCGAGCGGGGTGAGGATGCGGATTTTATCCTGCTGGCGGCCAGCGAGGGTGACGTCTATCCGCTCTCCTATTACGAGGCCCTTCTGGCGCCGGCGGCGAAGCGCGGTGTCGCCTGCCTCTGCACCAATCCCGATAAGATCATGCTCACCCGGACTGGAACCGCCTTCGGTGCGGGGCGGATCGCCGAGCTTTACGAGGAGCTGGGCGGCACGGTGCGATGGATCGGCAAACCCTTTGCCGACATCTACAGGACGGCTCTCGATTTTCTGGATGACATCGTGTTGGACAGGATTTGCTGCATCGGCGACAGCATCGAGCACGACATTGCCGGGGCTACCGGGGCAGGGCTCAAATCCGTGCTGGTGACCACCGGTATTCTCGAAACGGTAAGCGATGATGGGCGTCGCGCCTTATTCGTCGAGCATGGGGCGATGCCGGATTTCATCATGCCAAAATTTATCTGGTAGGACGGGCAAGGTCGATGCGTTCACGCTGCCGTTCAACACGAATTCGTCGATTGTCTGGTTATAAGTATGATCTGCGATTTCATGGAGTTTTGAGAACCCTATAAGGGCTTCAATCGGTCCCTACCGAAAGTAAACGTTCTCCACAATATTTCAGTTGCGATATTGCTTCGAATAAATATGCGATGATACACGTTATTCGTGTTGCTGCGCGCCTGCTCGCACAGGGCCGCAGGAGTAAATTTATTTATATTTTCAAGCCCCGGGGAGAATTATGGCTACGATCGACGTTTATTCTGGCTCTTACAGCCTGCAGGAAGTCAGCGACGCCTATGACGGTTATTACAGAAAAGGGACGTCAACATCCTATAGTCTCGTAGATTATTATGGAATTGCCAAATTTACGGTAGCGGGAAAGAATCTCGCATACAATGGAGATCGGCCTGAAAGCGGTCGTGTTACCGGATTTACGATCTACGATCTTGACGGCAGCATCCGTTATAAGGTTTCCGGCCTTGATCTCTCTGTTGTGGAATTCAGAGATTCTGTCTCCTATCTTTCTTATCTTGAAACGATGCTGAAGCCGATCGCGTTTCGCTTCAATGGTGGCGCATCGGATGATCTGTTCGTTGGCGGCGCCGGCAAGGATGTGGTTTATGGCGGTCTCGGGGCAGATACGATCGTTGGAAATTCGCAAGCCGATACTCTCCACGGTGGCGGTGTCAATACCGCTACGCCGAAGGAAGTCGACGTTCTCGATTATTCCCAGGAAGAAGGCGGCGCGGCGATCAAGGTCGACCTGAAAACCGGAAAGGTCACGGACACGTTCGGTTTCGTCGACACCATTTCCGGGTTCGAGATCATTGTCGGGACGGATGGCAACGATACGTTCAAGGCTGCGGCTGTTGACGTGTTCCAGGGGTTTGCGAGCGGCGGCGGCGTCAATGTCTTCACCGGCAGCACGGGCAAGCACGATGCGGTCTTCTACGATCGTGCGTTCAATGACAACGTCGAAGTTGATCTTGCTGCCAACGGAGACGGCAAGGGCATCGCGAAGAGTTATTACGGCACCGACACGCTTACCAGTATCGAGATCGTTGTAGGGTCACGCTATAACGATGAAATTTTCGGCTCGAAATACAATGAGAGCATTACGGGCGCTGAGGGCTACGATGTTCTGGACGGACGTGGCGGTACCGATACGCTCGATTACTCATGGGAAACCGGCTCGAGCGGCGTCAGGGTTAATCTGGCAAAGGGATACGGATACGACACGTTCGGCGATCGTGACACGATTTCGAATTTCGAGTCCGTGATCGGGACTAATCGCAACGATGCGGTGACCGGCAACGAGCGTGGCAACGTGCTGAAGGGCAGCGATGGCAATGACTCCCTGACGGGTCTGGCCGGAGCCGACACCCTGTCAGGCGGGAATGGAAACGATGTGTTGTCAGGCGGTACCGGAAAGGACAACCTGACTGGCGGTGCCGGCAATGACATCTTCGTCTTCGATGCGGCTTTGAACGCCACTACCAATATCGACAAAATCTCCGATTTCAGCGTCGTCTCCGATATGATCCGGCTGGAAAACGGCATCTTCACGAAACTGACGGGAACGGGCGTGATGAGTGCGGCTCAATTCAGCGCTAATGCCGCCGGCGTCGCAAAGGATGCCAGCGACCGGATTATCTATGAAACCGATACCGGCAAGTTGTTCTACGATTCAAACGGCAGCGCCAGCGGCGGTGCTGTTCAGTTCGCACAACTTTCCAAGGGGTTGGCGCTGACGGCGGCGGATTTCTACATTATCTGAAAGTGCTTTGGTGCAGCGTCCGGAAGCATCAGTGATTGGCGCCGCACCCCGGAAATAACAAACGCCCGGCAAAAGGATGTCGGGCGTTTGAGTCTGAGCCTTGTCCGCGGTCCTGAATGATCAGAACAGCGCGTCCGCAAAGAGGTCGTCGTCGTTGGCCGCAGGGGCCGGCGCCTGGGATGCGGATAGGGTTGCGACGGTGGCGGCGGGGAGGATGCCCTGGTGAACGGTGCGCTCCTGGGCCATCGTGTAGAGTTTGAAGATGCGCGGGCCGAGAGTGCCGAGGACGCCTTCGAGGTCCGAAATGTCGGGCAGCATGTCGCCGGCGAGGTCGCAGAGATAATCGGCGCAGACGGCCAGCACTTCGCCGAGATCGTTCTGGAAGTCGAGCTTGCTGATCGACAGGCCGATCTTGCTTGCCACTTCGCGGCCGTGTTCGGAGAGAACGGCAAGCTCGCTTTCCATGGCGTTGGCGGCCGAGCGGATATTGCCGACGGCGGCGCTCAGGCGTTCGGCAAGGCCTGCTCCGCCGGCCGTATTGCTGGCCGCAATTGCCGCGGCCGCGTCCTCGAAACCAGCAAGGCCGTTGACGATGGCGTCAGCGGATTCGTCCAGCTTGGCGGCGAAGAAGCGCAGTTCCGCCGTCACAACGTTGATCGATCGGCCTTCCTCGCCCATGCGGCTGCAGCGCAGGTTGGTGTTGAGCGCCATGTAATGGATATCCATCTTCACGGAGCGGATATTCTCGATTCCTTTCAAAAGGTTAGCGGCCGTGCTCGTGGTCGTCCGGCTGACCTGGTTGGCCTGTTCGCTGGTACCTTCCACCTGCTTGACGATGGTGTGGGCGGCGGAAACACTGGTCTCCAGCGTCCGCATGAAATTGCCGTCCTTAGCGTCGTCCTGGCTCTGCATTTCCGCGCGCAGGTCGAGAATGCTCTGCGTATCATGGGCAAAGCTGGCGATGGTTTCGACGACGCTTCGGGAATCGCGCTGGAAGTCCTGCACCATATCCACCATCTGCGCGGCTGCGAGATGGTGGATGAGGTTGGTCAGGCGCGCCTGCGCATCAAAGCCAAGGGTGCGGCCTTCCTCGCTGCCGAGGAAATCCTCCAGGATCAACAGGGTCGATTGCACATGTTCGATGCGCTGGCGGGTGATGTCACCGATTTGCAGGGCCGAGAGCGTCGTCGCGACCTTGCCCTGGATTCCACGGGCGAGGACACCGACCTGTTTTGCGATCTCGCCGAGCTTGCGGCGATGTTCGGTGATCGTTTTCGCATCGCGCTTCAGTGCCTCGACCACGGCCGGAACCGTCTGTTCGTAACCTTTGGCGATGCCGGAGCCGAGCGTCTGGGCGACCTTCAGTTCCTTTTCGAGCGTATTGAGCTGGCCTGCGAAATTGTTGACCTCGGCGGTGCCGGAACGGATGCGATCGAGGATTTCCTCGGCGAAGCCGGCGAATTCGGCAATGCCCGCGCCGGTGATCTTCACAGTGACGGCGAAGGTCTGCAGGTAGCGCATGGTTTCCTGCATGTCGGACACATGCGTGCGCAGCCCGGCGCCGGTATTGGAGAGAACGGCGAGGTTCGTCTGGCGCACGCTTTCCAGTTCCGGCAGTTCGGACAGGCTGGTGACGGTTGCCAAAAGGTCCGCCGTCGTGTCGTTGGCAGAGCCGGCGTCCAACGTCTTTGTCACGTTGTCGAGCGAGCCGAGCAGGCTGTTCAGAACATCCATGACGGCAAGCAGGACGCCGCCACCTTCCAGGAAGCGCTGCTCCACTTGCGTGCGCGCCGCTTCAAGTTTGCGGCCGATATCGGTGACATTGGCGGTGTCGGTCTGGTGGGCCAAAGCTGTGCTGTATGTCAAAATAGCCCTCAACTCGAAACATATGCGGTCTTTCCCCATCCATAGGGCAAGGAAGGAAATGTCTGGTTAAGCGCGGGACTCGTCTGCGTTGCATCGCTCAAGCCGCGAAATGACACACCTTAAACGCGAACATTCTTTTTTAGGCTCTTCTGTTTTACTTCAAGTATATGATACTTTGTAGCTTTATGCCTTGAAGAAATACTCATCCAAGAACTGCATGGTGAAATTTCATAGTGAACAGATCGGTAATTTCAGGGGGTTTATGCAACCTGGATTTACCACCTGTTAAGACTGGCGTGAGATTCCATAAATAGTACCGATAGTATTTTTCGTTTCAGAGGCTGAAATGGCAACGCATATTTGTGAGTATGACGTAGTTGATCTTCCTGACAAATTAAATATCAAGAATATAACTCATGTACATGATCTAATATTGTCGAAATTAACGAAAGGTCGCCCATTGTCATTCACTCTGCCTGTGAACGCAGAAGTTGATCTGAGCTTCGTGCAGATCATCGAGGCGGCAAGAATACAGGCGAAATCATCTGGAGTGTCCCTGCGTCTCTCCTCCGCAGCGAGTGGCGCCGTTCTCGACGTCCTGGAGCGGGGCGGATTTCGCGAGGCTTTCTCCGCAGAAGACAAGACATTCTGGCTCCATCAAGAGGCTATACAATGACCGCGAGAATTTTGACCGTCGATGACTCGGCCAGCATCCGTCTGACGACGAAGGTGACCCTGTCCAATGCCGGTTACGACATTACCGAAGCCGCGCACGGCGCCGAGGGCCTGGAAAAGGCGAAGTCGGGCCAGTTCGACTTGATCGTCACCGATCTCAACATGCCCGTCATGGACGGCCTGACGATGATCGAGGAACTGCGCAAGCTGCCGGCCCATACCGGTGTTCCGATCATCTTCCTGACGACGGAATCCGATGCCGACCTGAAGGCGCGGGCAAAGGCGGCAGGTGCGACCGGCTGGCTCACCAAGCCTTTCGATCCTGAAAACCTCGTGAAGATCGTCAGGAAGGTGCTCGGAAGATGAATATGCCCGATCCCGTTGCAGTGTTTCGGACCGAAGCGGCGGAGCTTTTCGAGCAAATCGAATCCGGCCTGCTCGACCTGACTCACCGCCTCAACGACAAGGACCAGATCGACGCGGTCTTCCGCGGTCTGCATACACTCAAGGGGTCGGGCGCCATGTTCGGCTTCGACGCGCTCGCGGCCTTCACGCATCATTGCGAGACGGCGTTCGACCGCGTCCGCAAGGGAGAAAAGCCGGCGACCAGCGAACTGGTTGCTGCCGTCCTCGCAGCACAGGATCACATGCGTGCTTTGGTCGACCGGCCGACGGACGATCACGGCGATATCGGCGAGGTTCTCCTTGCCCGCCTGCGATGTGCCGTCGAAGGCGATGCGCAGCAGCCGGCCAGCGTCCAGCCGAACCCGGCGGTCGTTGTGGCTGAAGCGCCAAAGAGTGGATCGAATACCTGGCGGATCCGTTTCAGTCTGCCGGTCAATTCCATGGTCAACGGCACCAATCCGCTGGGCCTTCTGGATGAACTGCGCGACCTCGGCGAATGCAAGGTCCTCGTCAATACATCAGCCGTTCCTTCGCTGGACGTTCTGGTCCCGACCGACCTGCATCTCTCCTGGGATGTGACGCTGACGACCGATCAGCCGCGCTCGGCGATCGACGATGTCTTCATCTTCGTGCTCGACGACATGCAACTGGATGTCGAGACAGTGACGGAAGTCCCAGTTGCGGAACCGGTCGCGGCTGTTTCGGCGCCGGTCCCTTCAACTGTTGCTGCCCCGATCCCGCCGGTAACTATGGCTGTTCAAGCTCCGGTCGCGGCGGCGGCGACAACCGAGCGCGAGACGGCGGTTTCGAATGCCGACAATCGCCAGGCCAAGGCCGCCGAGAATGTCCGCGTTCCCGCCGAACGGCTGGACGAACTGATGGACCGCGTCGGCGAACTGGTGATTGCCCAGTCGCGCCTGCGCCAGTTGGCCAGCGCCAGCATGGATATCCAGCTGCGCTCCGTTTCCGAGGAGATCGAACGGCTTTCCGGAGAACTGCGTGACACGATGATGGTGCTGCGCATGGTACCCGTCGGCAGCCTGTTCGGTCGGTTCCGCCGTCTGGTCCACGATCTCGCCCGCGAGACCGGCAAGGTGATCGAACTGGTGACCGAAGGCGAAACCACGGAAGTGGACAAGACCGTCATCGAACGCCTCGCGGATCCGCTGGTGCACCTGGTGCGCAATTCCATCGACCACGGCCTCGAAACGCCGGAAGAGCGCCGCGCCGCCGGAAAGGACGAGGCAGGCAAGGTTCTGCTTTCGGCCCGCCAGGCCGGCGGCGAGGTGATCATCACCATCAAGGACGATGGTCGCGGCATCAATCGCGACCGGGTGCGGGCGAAGGCGGAATCCTCCGGCCTCATCCAGCCGGGTGCTGTCCTGTCGGATCAGGACCTGCTGCAACTCATCTTCGCACCGGGATTTTCGACGGCGGCGCAGGTCACCAACCTGTCGGGTCGCGGCGTCGGCATGGACGTCGTGAAGAAGACGGTCGAGGCGCTGCGTGGCGCCATCGATGTCACCAGCCAGACCGGCGAAGGCTCCGAGGTCTCGTTGCGCATTCCGCTGACGCTGGCGATTATCGACGGACTGCTGGTTCGTGTCGGCACCGGCCGATACGTCATCCCGCTTTCGGCGGTGGAGGAATGCCTGGAGCTGTCGCTCGAGGAAGATCTTCGCTCGCGCGGACGCAGCTTCATCTCGCTGCGCGACAGCCTCGTCCCATTCCTGCGCCTGCGTGATCTCTTCCGGACGGGAACGAAACCCGACATGCACCAGAAGGTGGTCGTCATTTCGACGGGCACCGAACGGGTCGGCATGGTCGTCGACCAGATCATCGGCGACCACCAGACGGTCATCAAGTCGATGTCGAAGCTGCATCACGACGTCGCCACCTTCTCGGGCGCGACCATTCTGGGTGACGGCAGCGTCGCCCTCATTCTCGACGTCGCGCACTTGGTGGCGGCCGGACAGCAACAGGAGGCGCAAGTGCGGGCAGCAGGATGATGAACGAAGCACGTCAGATCAGCGACACGCACCGCAAGACCGAGATGAACTGGAACGAAGCCGAGGAACTGGAGGTACTGACCTTCGACCTTCACGGCGAGACCTTCGCGCTCGAGGCAATCCTGGTCCAGGAAATCCTCGACCTCCTGCCGGAGACGATGGTTCCGGGCGCCATGCCCTTTGTCGGCAGCGTCATCAATTTTCGCGGCAAGGTCATCCCGCTTGCCGATATCCGTCTCGCCTTCGGCATGGAAGCGGCGGAAACGACGATCGACAGTCGCATCATCGTGATTGAACTGGATCTCCAGGGGGAGCCGACGCTGGTCGGCCTGCGGACAGACAAGGTGAATGAAGTCACCACGCTCGCCAAGACATCCAGCGAGGCGCCTCCGAGCGTCGGCATGCGCTGGCGGCCGGATTACATCAACTGCCTGGTCAAGCGGGGAGGGCAATTCATCATCCTTCCAAACCTGCAGGCAATCTTCTCTTTCAGGAAAGAAATCTGACGCCCGGCGTGCCCCTCCCTGCATGCGACTGAGGCCAAGTTTAAGGAATTTGGACATGCGGTTCACCATCAAGCTCAAATTGGCGATCGCCTTCGGGTTCGTCATCGCCCTTCTGCTGGGAACGGCCGGATATGGCATTCTCAGCCTCGGAACCCTCAACGATAATCTCGGGCAGGTTCTGCAGGGGCCGGCGACGCGCCTGAAGCTGGCGCAGACGATCAACATCGAGGAACTGCAGGCCATCCGCCAGCAGAAGAACCTCCTTGCCGCAACGACCGAAAAGGAAGCAATCGAGGCAAAGGCCAAGGGTGACAGCGCTCGCCAGGCCTTTGAGCAACTCCTGGCGGAAGCCGAAAGCAAGGCGACGGAACAGGGCAAGGCGAGATGGGCGAAGCTGCGTGAACTCGCCGTCAAGTCGGATGAGGCCGAGCAGCAAATCCGCACCATGCTGAGTGCTGGAAATACGGCGGCTGCGCAGAACATTTCCGCGACCACGGCCCGTGTTGCCGCCACCGAGATGGACACGATCCTCGACGAAATCGTCAAGCTCGAGGAAGGCCGTCTGCAGGAAGCGGAAACCCAGGCGGACGAGCTTTACACGACGACCCGGATGATGATGACGGTCGCTGCAAGTCTTGCCGTGCTCATAGCCATTGCCGCCGCCATCTGGATTTCCTTCACAATCAGCCGTGGCCTGCGCCGTGCGACCGTCGCTGTGGCCGATGTTGCCGATGGCGACCTGACAAAGATGGCCGAGATCACCAACAAGGACGAGATCGGCGCGCTGCTGGGTAATGTCAATGTCATGATCGAGCGTCTTCGTGGCGTCGTTGCCGATGCGCTTTCCGCATCCGACAATGTCTCGGCCGGCAGCCAGGAACTGTCCGCCAGCTCGGAACAGGTGAGCCAGGGCGCGACCGAACAGGCCGCATCCGCCGAAGAGGCTTCGGCCTCGATGGAAGAGATGGCCGCCAACATCAAGCAGAATGCCGACAATGCCGCTCAGACGGAAAAGATCGCCCGCCAGTCGGCCAAGGACGCGGAAATGAGTGGCGAGGCCGTGACCCGCGCCGTCGGTGCCATGCGGACCATCGCCGAGAAGATTTCCATCGTCCAGGAAATCGCCCGCCAGACCGATCTGCTTGCGCTGAATGCCGCCGTTGAAGCCGCTCGTGCCGGCGAACATGGCAAGGGCTTCGCGGTCGTCGCTTCCGAGGTCCGCAAGCTGGCCGAACGTTCCCAGTCGGCCGCTGCCGAAATCGGCCAGATGTCGGGCGATACCGTCAAGGCCGCGGCCGAAGCGGGTGACATGCTGAACCGCCTCGTTCCGGACATCCGCAAGACCGCCGAACTGGTCTCGGAAATCTCGGCCGCCTGCCGCGAGCAGGATATCGGCGCCAGCCAGATCAACGAAGCGATCCAGCAGCTCGACAAGGTGACGCAGCAGAATGCCAGCGCCTCGGAGCAGATGTCGGCGACCTCGGAAGAACTGGCCGCCCAAGCGGAGGAGCTTCAGGCATCGATCGCCTTCTTCAAGGTCGATGGTGCAAGCCAAGCTGCGCCGGTCAAGAAAAGTGCGCCAAAGGCGGTCACGAAGGTTTCGATGACCAAGCCGGTTGCGACCCGCAAGCCGGCCCAGACCGGAAACTCGGTTGCCTCCCAGCAGGCCCGCGCCCGCGGCTTTGCCCTCGATCTGTCGATGGGTGGCCCTGATGCCGCGGATGCCGATTTCCGCGAAAGCGCTTGATCGCTTGTGCGAAAAACAGGCGGCCCAATCCTGGGCCGCTGCAAGGGCCCGCGTGTGTAGGCGCGGGCGAGACTGCCGAGACTACCGGTTTCGCGGACGTGAATCAGTCACCGCACCGCCCAGCTGGTTCGGACAACCCATGACCTGAGCATTTGCAGGATGCTCAGGTGTTTCCGACCCTTATGTGAAGGACTTTCACTGTGCGTATGACGATCAAACTGAAGCTTGGAATAACCTTTGCCGTCATTATTCTGATGACCGCAGGCATGTCCGGCCTGGCTATCTACAATCTCTCGTCTCTCAACTCCGCAATCACGCGGATGGTGAACGAGCCGGTCTCCGACATGAAGGACCTTGCGGATCTGACCGCCGAGTTCAACGGCACGATCCGCGCCGAAAAGAACGCGATCCTCAACACCAACCCGTCGGAAATTTCCGAATTCGTCAAGTCGCTCACTGACCGTCATGCCAAGATGGGTGGAACGATCGATTCGATGGCGAATTCGGCAGATAAGGACGTGGCGGACAAGGTTGCCGAGTTTCGTGTTCTCTTCGACCAGTATGCTCCCATGCAGAAGCGCATGAGCGATCTGGCCGTTCAGAACACGACTGAATCCAACACGCTTGCTGCCAGCCTTTCCATGGGCGCCGGTCGCGACCTGATGAACAAGGCGCTGGCGGTGATCGACGAAATCAATGTGATCGTCACCGAAAACGTCAAGGAAACCGACGCTGCGACCGATGCGCAATATGAAAATTCGCGCTTGCTGCTGATTTCCGCGACCGTTGCCTTGACGCTGTTTTCGCTGGCCGCTGCTTTCTGGATCTCGCTCAACATCTCCCGCGCGCTCCGCCGGGCCGTCGATCTGGCCGACGCGGTCAGCATCGGCGACCTCAACTATGAGATCGAGCACAAGAGCAACGACGAGATCAAGGATCTGGTCGACTCGATGCAGCGTATGACCTCCAACCTGCGCAACACAGCAAGCCTTGCCGACAAGATCGCCGATGGCGACCTGACGATCGAGCCGACACCGCTGTCGGACAAGGATACACTCGGCATGGCTCTGCAGCGCATGGTGGAACGCCTGCGCGGTGTGGTTGCCGATGCCCTTTCGGCATCCGACAACGTCTCGGCTGGCAGCCAGGAACTGTCCGCAAGCTCCGAGCAGATTTCCCAAGGCGCGACCGAACAGGCCGCATCCGCCGAAGAGGCTTCGGCCTCGATGGAAGAGATGGCCGCCAATATCAAGCAGAATGCCGATAATGCCGCCCAGACCGAAAAGATCGCCCGCCAGTCTTCCAAGGATGCGGAAGCCAGTGGTGAAGCAGTCGCCCGCGCCGTCAGCGCCATGCGGACCATCGCCGAAAAGATCGGCATCGTTCAGGAAATCGCCCGCCAGACCGATCTGCTCGCCCTGAATGCCGCCGTTGAAGCCGCCCGTGCCGGCGAACATGGCAAGGGGTTT
The DNA here is from genome assembly GCF_051669845.1 of Pararhizobium sp. O133. Taxonomy (NCBI): domain Bacteria; kingdom Pseudomonadati; phylum Pseudomonadota; class Alphaproteobacteria; order Hyphomicrobiales; family Rhizobiaceae; genus Pararhizobium; species Pararhizobium sp. O133. The sequence continues at coordinate 1,694,327 of NZ_CP196426.1, forward strand.
GCGGTTGTCGCCTCCGAAGTGCGCAAGCTGGCCGAACGCAGCCAGTCGGCAGCCGCCGAAATCGGCCAGATGTCCGGCGACACGGTGAAGGCAGCCGCTGAAGCCGGCGACATGCTGAACCGCTTGGTCCCGGATATTCGCAAGACCGCCGAACTGGTCTCGGAAATCTCGGCCGCCTGCCGCGAGCAGGATATCGGCGCCAGCCAGATCAACGAGGCGATCCAGCAGCTCGACAAGGTGACGCAGCAGAATGCCGGTGCGTCAGAGCAGATGTCGGCGACGTCGGAAGAACTGGCCGCCCAGGCGGAGGAACTGCAGGCTTCGATCGCCTTCTTCAAGGTCGATGGCGCCGGTGTCCGCGTCTCCTCCAAGAAGCCACCGCTGAAGCCTGCGACCCGCGTCGTCGGCAATGCCGCACCGGCCCGCAAGGTCCAGCCGGCCGGATCCCACAACAGCGTTTCAGCCCAGCAGGCCCGCGCCAAGGGTTTTGCCCTCGACCTGTCGATGGGCGGCCCGGACGCCGAAGACGCCGATTTCCGCGAGAGTGCATGATCATGGCAACAGCGTCGCTCGAATCCCAGTTCGTCACGTTCAGCCTCGGCGAGGAGGTCTTCGCCGTCCCCGTCGGGGTTGTCCGGGAAATCCTGGACTATGAGGAAGCCTTCAAGATTCCGAATGGTCCCGACTATCTGCTCGGCCTGCGCGATGTGCGCGGGCAGGGCGTCCCGACGATCGATCTCAGGCTGAAGCTTGGCCTGTCGAAGACGGTGCCGACACCGCACACGCGGGTTCTCGTAATGGATATTCCGCTCGAGAATCGGACGCTGTCGCTGGGCCTCGTCGCCGACCGGGTGTTCGAAGTGACGCCGTTCCGCCATGACCAGATCGAGGCGGCGCCCGATATCGGGATCCGCTGGCGCTCGGGCTACATTGCCGGCGTCGTGCGCCGGCAGGGCGGCTTCGTCGTAATCATCGATCTCGCCAGCCTGCTTTCCAGAGAAGAGACTGCCTTATTGTCCCTGCCCGGTCCGGCAGGAAGGGCGGCTTGAGGATATCGCATGAACGTTGCCATCCGCCAGACACAGTCTTTGTCCGACCATATCAGCAAGCGGAATTTTGATCGCCTTGCCAGGTACATCTATGAGTATAGCGGCATCAAGATGCCGCACAGCAAATTGACCATGCTCGAGGGGCGTCTTCGCCGGCGTCTTCGGGCAACCAATATCGCCAGTTTCGACGACTATTGCGACTACCTTTTCAACGATGATGGCCTGGAGCAGGAAGCGGTCTACCTGATCGACGCCGTGACGACGAACAAGACCGACTTTTTCCGTGAACCGAGGCATTTCGACTTCATGCGGGAGGTATCGCTGCCAAGCCTTCTGAAAGGCGGTCACAACAACCTGCGGCTCTGGAGTTCGGCCTGCTCGACGGGGGCGGAACCCTATACGATGGCGATGGTCATGGCGGAGTTTGCCGAGGGGCGATCGGATATCGATTATTCGATCCTTGCCACCGATCTGAGCACCGAAGTGCTTCAGGTAGGGCGCCAAGGCATCTATTCCGACGAGATCGTCGTGCCGGTACCACCGGCCTTGCGCAAGAAATATGTCATGACGGCCAAGCAGCAGGCGCGGCGCGAGGTTCGTATCGCGTCCCGGCTGCGCTCCAGGGTCGGGTTTGGCCGCATGAACCTGATGGATGCGAAATATCAGGTCGGCAATCCCATGCACATCATCTTCTGCCGCAACGTGCTGATCTATTTCGACAAGCCGACGCAATCGGACGTGCTGACACGTCTCTGCGACTGCCTTCTGCCCGGAGGCTACATGTTCATCGGCCATTCCGAATCGATCACCGGCATCGACCTGCCGCTGAAACAAGTCTCGAACACGGTTTTTCAGCGCGTCTGATGCCACGTGCCGGAATGTCCTTCCGGTTCATCCTCTGAAAAGACAGGCCACCATGGGAAAGAAAATCCGCGTTCTGATCATCGACGACAGCGCCAGCGTCCGCCAGACACTGACGGCGGTGCTGCAGCAAGATCCCGATATCGAGGTGATGGGTGCGGCTTCCGACCCTTTCATGGCGGCGCGGCGGATCCAGGAGGATATTCCCGATGTCATCACGCTGGACGTGGAAATGCCGCGCATGGACGGCATCACCTTCCTGCGAAAACTGATGGCGCAGCATCCGATCCCGGTCGTCATGTGTTCGTCGCTGACCGAGGCCGGGTCGGAAACCCTGCTGCAGGCCTTGGAGGCTGGCGCGGTCGATATCATCCTGAAACCCAAGATCGGTGCCGCCGACCATCTGGCCGAAAGCGGCATGCGCATCCGCGAGGTGGTCAAGAGTGCGGCCCATGCCCGCGTTTCCGGCGTTCGCCGGCCATCGGCCCGAATGGGCGCGGCAGCGTCCGGTCCGGCGGCCAAGCTGACGGCCGATGCCATGCTGCCGCCACCGACCGGACGGGCGATGGCCAAGACCACCGAGATGGTCGTCTGTGTCGGCGCATCGACCGGCGGCACGGAGGCTTTGCGGGAAATGCTGGAGGCTCTGCCGGCCAACGCACCGGGCATCGTCATCGTCCAGCACATGCCGGAGAAATTTACCGCCGCCTTCGCCAAGCGGCTGAACGGGCTCTGCGAAGTGGAGGTGAAGGAGGCTGCCGATGGCGATCCGGTGCTGCGCGGTCATGTGCTCATTGCTCCCGGCGATCAGCACATCCTCTTGGAGCGGCAGGGCGCGCGCTATCACGTCTCGGTGAAAACCGGCCCGCTGGTGTCACGCCATCGCCCCTCGGTCGATGTGCTCTTCCGCTCGGCCGCCCGCTCGGCCGGCGCCAACGCCATGGGCGTCATCATGACCGGCATGGGCGACGATGGCGCCCGCGGCATGGAAGAGATGAAACAGGCCGGCGCCTTCACGGTGGCGCAGGACGAGGCGAGTTCGATCGTCTTCGGCATGCCGAAGGAGGCGATAGCGCGCGGTGGTGTCGATCGGGTCGTGCCGCTGGATCAGATTGCGCGGGAGATATTGATGGCGCAGTCGCGGTTTTAGGGGACGCGGTGAGGATTCCGAACACGCTTAAACTCACCCCCCTCCGTCACTTCGTGACATCTCCCCCTCAAGGAGGGAGATTGTTCTTTTCCCTTGATGCTCAGAAGCTTGCGGCTCATCTCCACCCTTGAGGGGGAGATGTCGGCGTCGCCGACAGAGGGGGTATACCTCAAGCTCGAACGTCGCGGATCAAACCCCCTGCGTCACCAGAAACGCCTTCATCCGCTCCACTGCCAGGTCCGGCTTGTCCAGCACATTGGCCTTGTCGGCCAGGCGGAAGATGTCGGCGTAGTGCAGGACGCCACGCGCCGACTGCATGCCGGCGGGCATGGTGAAATGCTGCTGGTGGCCGTTCAGCCAGGCGAGGAAGACGACGCCCGCCTTGTAATACTGGGTCGGCGCCTCGAAAATTTTGCGGGATAGCGGAACGGTCGGCTCGATGACGGCGCGGAAGGTATCGACATCGCCGGATGCCAGCGAGGCCAGTGCCTTCGAGGCGGAAGGGGCGACAGCATCGAAGATGCCGAGCAGGGCGTGGCTGTATTTCTTCCCATCGCCTTCGATCAGTTCGGCATAATTGAAATCGTCGCCGGTGAAGCAGAGAACGCCGTCCGGCAGGCGGTTGCGAAGAGCGATTTCACAAGCGTTGTCGAGCAGCGAAATCTTGATGCCCTCGACCTTGGCCCTGTTCTCCTCGATGATTGACAGGACGGTGTCGAGCGCGGTCTCGAAGGTCTCTGATCCCCAATAGCCCCTCAACTGCGGATCGAACATGTCGCCCAGCCAGTGCAGCACGACCTTGTCCTTCGTCTGGGACAGGATACGGCCGTAGACCTTGCGGTAATCGTCCGCCGACGTGGCGATGATGGCAAGCGCGCGGCTTGCCATCATGATCGAGCGGCCACCTTCCTTTTCGACGAAACCGATCTGCGTTTCGTAGGCGCGGATGACGTCGTCGAGCGAGCGGGTGTCTGCTGGCGCAAGGTGATCGGTCCCCGCGCCACAGGCGAGATCGGCACCCGGAACGGTGCGCGCATCCGAAAGCGAGCGGCGGATCAGTTCCTGCGCGCCGGCCCAGTCCAACCCCATGCCGCGCTGCGACGTGTCCATCGCCTCGGCGATCTTGAAGCCGAGCGCCCACAGATGATGGCGAAACGCCATGGTCGTGTCCCAATCGATCGCCGGGCGACCCCATGGCTCCATATCGCGCAGTGGATCGGAGACGACATGGGCCGCTGCATAGGCGATGCGGTTGAAGACCGGCACGGATGTCGGCCGCGCGATCGGAGTCCCCGACAGTTGATAGGTCTCAAGCGTGCCGTCGGCGCGCGGCAGCGACAGGGTGGCGGACATGCAGGCTCCTCCTTGGGATATTGAAAGCCGAATAATTTAGATCGTTCCAAATTTCAAGGGATAATTTGTCGGAAAACTCTTGCTGTCGCGCACCCGAGGTGAGCGCACAAGGCTTTTCATACAATGTCAGAAACAGGGTATTTGTAAAAATAATTATTATTTATCAGTATATTAATCTCAGCTGGCCGATTGCTTTGCGGGCCTCGACTGCGGGCGATCACAATGCAAAATCGATTTTGTGAAAACCCGCTTGACAAAATTGGAACGTTCCAATCATCTAAGGGCAATTGCTGAGGCGATAAGACCTCGCTGGGAGGAAGATGTGGGCAAGGAACGGGTAACGGTCATCGATATTGCGCGCGCCGCTGGCGTGTCGAAGTCGACCGTGTCGCTCGTGTTGCAGGCGAGCCCGCTGGTCAATGAAGCCACTCGCGCCAAGGTCAACGCCGTCATTCGCGAGCTCGGGTACGTCTACAATCGCGGCGCCGCCAACCTGCGCCAGTCCAATTCCAAATCCAAGATCATCGGCATCGTCGTCAACGACCTGACCAACAGCTTCTTTGCCGAACTGGCCGTCGGGGTCGATATGGTCGTGCAGTCGGCCGGTTACGTACAGTTCCTATCCAACAGCGGCGAAAGCGTCGATCGTCAGCGCGAGGTCATCGCCTCGATGCGCGAGCATGGCATTTCCGGTCTGATCCTGTCGCCGGCGCGCGGCACGGAGGCGGCCGACCTGAAGCCGTTGGTGGCGAGCGGCATCCCGGTCGTCAACGTGGTGCGCCAGGTCGCCGGCGCCAAGGTATCGTCGTTGGTCTCGGACAATCATGCCGGCATGCGCGATGCGGTCCGTCATCTCGCCGGGCTCGGACATCACCGGATTTCCTTCCTTGGCGGCTTTCCCGATACCGCCGTCTTCAACGAGCGCATGCAGGGCTATCGCGACGCACTAGCCGATATGGATCTGGCCGTTCATGACGAATTGGTCGTCAGTTCCGCGCCGTCGCGCGCCGGTGGCGTCGCGGCGATTGAGCGGGCACTCATGTTGCGCGAGCGACCGACGGCGGCCGTTTGCTTCAACGATGCGGTTGCCTTCGGCGTCTGCGACGGGCTACGCGCCCATCGTCTCGATCCGGGCGAGGATTTTGCCGTCATCGGCTTTGACGATGTCATCGAGGCGCAGACGGCAGTGCCGGCACTGACGACGATCTCCGTCGATCCGCAGGGCATGGGCCGCCGCGCCGCGCAACTTTTGCTGAAACAGATCAATGCCGGAAAGGCCGATGCGGAAGCCATCGTCGGTTCAGTACGGCTCGTCGTGCGCCAGAGTTGCGGCTCCGCGACAGATAAAAGAGAAAGGTTGTCCTTGCTATGACACGTTGGGGTTTGATCGGGGCAAGCACGATTGCCCATGAATGGGTGATCGATGCGATCCGTGCCGTTGGCGGCGAAATCGTTTCGGTGATGAGCACGAGCGCCGAGCGCGGTGCGAAATATGCTGCGGATCATGGCATCCCGAAATCCGTCACGAGCGTCGCCGACCTTGTCGGCGATCCCGATGTCGATGCTGTCTATATTTCCACGACCAACGAATTGCATCGCGACCAGGTTCTCGCTGCGGCGAAGGCTGGAAAGCACATTCTCTGCGAAAAGCCGCTGGCCATGTCGCTGGACGACGCCCATGCCATGGTTAAGGCTGCCAAGGATGCCGGCGTCGTCATGGCGACCAACCATCATCTGCGTGGTGCCGCGACCCACAGGGCGATGCGCGACGCCATTGCCGCCGGCAAGATCGGCAAGCCACTCGCCGCCCGCGTCTGCCATGCCGGCTACCTGCCGGTGCATCTGCAGGGCTGGCGCCTGGACAAGCCGGAGGCGGGCGGCGGCGTCATTCTCGATATCACCGTGCATGACACCGACACGCTGCGCTTCGTGCTCGGCGATGATCCGGTCGAGGCGATCGCGTTCGGCCAGTATGGCGGCATGGCGCAGGCGGGCCTGGAAGATGCGACCATGGGCGCGCTGCGGTTCAAGTCGGGCCTGCTGGCGCAATTCCATGATGGCTTCACCACCAAATATGCCGTCACCTCCTTCGAGGTGCATGGCTCGGAAGGCTCCCTGTTCGGCCGCAACTGCATGACGCAGAAGCCGGTCGGTACCGTCACCCTGCGCAATGCCGATGGCGAGACGGAACTGCCGCTCGATCATCGCAATCTCTATGAAAACACGCTGATCGCCTTCGATGCCGCGATTGCCGGCAAGGGCAAGCCGCTGTGCAGCGGTGAGGATGGCATCTGGTCGCTGGCGACCGGGCTTGCCGTGGTCAAGGCAGCGCAGGCGGGCGGAACCGTCGCGATCGAACCGGGATTTTGAGAGTATGGCACGCGAGGCTGGTGGACGGGCGCATTCGGAAACGGAGATTGCGGATTTCCTCTTCTCCCCAGCGGGGAGAAGTGCCGAGCGGCTGCGAGGCGATGAGGGGGGTGCCAGCGAAGCTGGCGCCAGTCAGGTTGCCTTCGGCCCCCCTCATCCGGCGCGTCGCGCCACCTTCTCCCCGCTGGGGAGAAGAGGGAGTACGCCGCATCTGACAACCAGGATTACTGCTGAAGAGTTCTACCAATGAGCAAGCATATCACCCCGGCCGAGGCTGCCGCCCTGATCCCCGACGGAGCGACCGTGTCCGTGTCGTCTTCGAGTGGTCTTGGCTGCCCGGACCTGATGCTGAAGGCGATCGGCGAGCGGTTCGATCAGACCGGCCATCCGCGCGACCTGACGACCCTGCATCCGATTGCCGCCGGTGACATGAGCGGCATCAAGGGCGTCGATTATATTGCGAAGAAGGGTCTGTTGAAGAAGATCATCGGCGGTTCCTATCCGTCCGGTCCGTCGACATCCGAGCCGCCGCTGATCTGGCAGATGATCGGCAGCAACGACGTTGCGGCCTATAATATTCCGTCCGGCGTACTGTTCGACATGCACCGCGAAGCCGCCGCAAAGCGGCCGGGCGTCTTGACCAAGATCGGTCTCGACACCTTCGTCGATCCGTCCCGCCAAGGCTGCGCGATGAATGCGGCGGCGGCCGCCGAACCGGTCGTGAAGAAAATGGAATTCGAGGGCGAGGACTGGCTCTATTTCAAGGCCATCGTGCCACAGGTGGCGATCATCCGGGCAACGACGGCCGACGAGCGCGGCAATCTCACCTATGAGCACGAGGGCGCCTATCTCGGCGGTCTCGATCAGGCGCTCGCGGCCCGCAACAATGGCGGCATCGTCATCGCGCAGGTGAAGCGCATCACCAAGTCCGGTTCGCTGAAGCCGCACGATGTACGCGTGCCCGGCATGCTGGTCGATTACGTCATCGTCGATCCCGACCAGAAGCAGACGACGCTGACGGATTACGACCCGGCCATTTCCGGCGAGATTTTCCGGCCCCTCGACAGTTTCCGCGTGCCCGAATTCAACATCCAGAAGGTCATCGCCCGCCGCGTCGCACAGGAGCTTCAGGGCGGATCTTGCGTCAATCTCGGCTTCGGCATCTCGGCCAACGTGCCGCGCATCCTGCTGGAAGAAGGCCTGCATGGCGCGGTGACCTGGGTTATCGAACAGGGCGCTGTCGGCGGCGTGCCGCTGCTCGATTTCGCCTTCGGCTGCGCCTCGAATGCCGATGCCTTCATGCCGTCACCCTATCAGTTCACCTATTTCCAGGGGGCCGGCTTCGACGCCTCGCTGCTCTCCTTCCTCGAGATCGACAAATCAGGCTCGGTCAATGTCTCGAAACTCTCCTTCAGGCCGCATGTGACGGCAGGGGCGGGCGGTTTCGTGGACATCACCGCGCGAGCGAAGAAGATCGTCTTTTCCGGCATGTTCAACGCCGGCGCCAAGCTTTCGATGGCGGACAGCACGCTGGTGATCGAGAAGGAAGGCAAGCTGAAGAAGCTGGTCAACGAGGTGGAACATGTCACCTTCTCCGGCCGCCGCGCCGTCGAACAGGGACAGGATATCACCTATGTCACCGAGCGTTGCGTGATGAAACTGACGCCCGAGGGTATCGTGCTGACGGAAATCGCACCCGGTGTCGATCTGCAGACGCATATTCTCGACCAGTCGGAATTTCCGCTGATCGTTTCCGATGACCTGAAGGTCATGGATGCGGCGCTGTTCCACGAGGCGCCGATCGGTCTGACGTTGCCGCAAAAGCCGTTGCGAACGCTGGAAGGAGCTTCGCATGTCTGACGTCCGCATCCGCATCGACATCGAGGATGCCATCGCCATCCTCACCATCGCACGCCCCGAAAAGCTTAACGCATTCGACATCGAGATGCTGAAGGCGCTGGCGTCGGCCTGCGATACGGTCGAGGCGGACGGAAACATTCGCGTTGTCATCCTGACCGGTGATGGCAAGGCATTCTGCGCAGGGGGCGACATCAAGGCATGGGGTGCGATGCGTCCGGAAGAATTCGGCCATCAATGGGTGCGCTTCGGCCACCGGGTGTTCGAGCGGCTGGCGACACTGCGCATGCCGGTGATCGCGGCCATGAACGGCCACGCGCTGGGCGGCGGCATGGAACTGGCGGGTGCCGCAGATATCCGCATCGCCGAACAGCAGATCAAGATCGGCCTGCCGGAAACGAGCCTCGGCATGGTGCCGGGCTGGTCGGGCACGCAGCGTCTGGTCAAGCGGTTCGGCGCGCAGATCGTCCGGCGCATGGTGCTCGGCGGCGAGATGTTTTCCGCTGAGGAAGCGCGCGCGAACGGGTTGGTGGACGCGGTCGTCGAGACCGGAACGGTTCTGGCGGCGGCCAAGGAGTATGCCGGGCGCATCGTCAAGCGCGGTCCGGCGGCACTCGAAATCTGCAAGCTGATGATCGCTTCGGCGAATGGCGAAGACAATGGCACGGCAGTCGAGGCGCTGGGATCGATCCTGGCCGCCAAGACCGGCGACATGAAAGAGGGTGTCGCGGCCTTTTCCGGCAAGCGCCCCGCGGAATTCAAGGGAGAATGGTAATGACGGTTCTGGTGAAGCCGAAGTCGCTCGGCGATATCGCGGTGCGTGATTTCAAGATGCTGATCAATGGCAAATGGACCGATGCCGCCGAGGGCAAGACGCTGGAGCGCGTGGCGCCGGGGCATGGCGTCACCGTCAGCCGCTATCCGGCTGCGAAAAAGGCGGATGCCGAGCGTGCCATCGCGGCCGCACGGCATGCCTTTGACGACGGAGCATGGCCACGGATGACGGCGTCGGAGCGCTCGCTGGTGCTGTTGAGGGCTGCCGACATGATTGCCGCGCGTGCGGATGAACTCGCCTATCTCGATTGCATCGAAAGCGGCAAGCCGATCAGCCAGGCAAAGGCCGAACTCGGCGGTGCTGCCGACATTTGGCGCTATGCTGCGGCCCTTGCCCGTGACCTGCATGGCGAAAGCTACAACACGCTCGGCGACGGTACGCTTGGTGTGGTGCTGCGCGAAGCGATCGGCGTCGTCTCCATCATCACGCCCTGGAACTTCCCGTTCCTGATCGTCAGCCAGAAGCTGCCGTTCGCACTCGCCGCCGGCTGCACGACAGTGGTCAAGCCATCCGAACTGACATCCGCCTCGACGCTGGTTCTCGGCGAAATCCTCGAAGCGGCCGGAGTTCCCGCCGGTGTGGTCAACATCATCACCGGCACGGGTCCGGATGTCGGTGCGCTCATGACCTCGCATCCGGACGTCGACATGGTTTCGTTCACCGGCTCGACCGGTGTCGGTAAGCTGACGATGACCAATGCGGCGCAGACCCTGAAGAAGGTGTCATTAGAGTTGGGTGGCAAGAACCCTCAGATCGTCTTCCCGGACGCCAATCTCGACGATTTCATCGATGCCGCCGTTTTCGGGGCCTATTTCAATGCCGGCGAATGCTGCAATGCCGGCTCGCGGCTGATCGTTCACCGCGATGTTGCCGATGACGTCGTTCGTCGGGTCGCCGAGCTTTCTGCCAAGGTCAAGGTCGGTGATCCCCTGGATCCTTCGACGCAGGTCGGCGCCATCATCACGCCGCAGCACCTGGAAAAGATCATCGGTTATGTCGCCGCTGCTTCCGGCAACGGTGCAACCGTATCGCATGGCGGCTCGGCACTCGATCTCGGCTCCGGCCAGTTCATGTCGCCGACCATCCTATCGTCCGTCACGCCGGACATGGCGGTGGCACGCGAGGAAGTCTTTGGCCCGGTCCTTTCCGTCCTCACCTTCGAAACGACGGAGGAAGCGATCCGCATTGCCAACTCCATCGATTACGGTCTGTCGGCCGGTGTGTGGAGCCGCGACTTCGACACCTGCCTGACGATCGGCCGCAAGGTACGGGCGGGCACGATCTGGATGAACACCTTCATGGACGGCGCATCCGAACTGCCCTTCGGCGGCTACCGCCAGTCTGGTCTCGGCCGCGAACTCGGCCGCCATGCGGTCGAGGATTACACCGAGACCAAGACGCTCAACATGCATATCGGTGGCCGCACCGGCTGGTGGATGCCGCGGTCGTAAGACGGGTTGATTTGAGGCGATGAGGAGAAAGGAGGTCATGGAATGCTGCGAGTAGAACAGAGTTTTGGCATGGCCTCGTGTTCAGGCGGGGCGGCGCACTCTCTCTTCTCCCCAGCGGGGAGAAGAGCCGAGCGGATGCGAGGCGATGAGGGGGGCGTAGGCGAAGCCGGAGCCACTTCAGGAATACTTCAATGGTGGCCTTTGGCCCCCCTCATCCGACCCTTCGGGCCACCTTCTCCCCGGCGGGGAGAAGAGGGAGCGCGCCGAGCCGCTAAGAGCCGATCAAACCACTCCAAACCTGATCTGCGGCTTCAACAAAACCTGCATGTCCGTCGCCTTATCCCCCGCAATGCGAGCCAGGAGAACGCGGCCCATCTGTCTGCCGGTGTCGGTCAGGTCCTCGTAGATCGTCTCGACCTTCGGCTGGATCTGGCTGAGCAGTTTGGACGTCCGCTTGGCGACGATGTCGTATTCGCGGCCGAGCGTCAGGCCGTGGTCGCTCATGCCGGTAATGGTGGCAAGCGCCGAGACCTCGCCGCCGCAGGTGAAGCCATCGGGGGCGCCCGGCTGGCCGGCGCGCCTACTCATAAAATCGCGGATCTGTTCGACGGGACAGTCGAGGTCGATCTCGTCGGGAATCTCATATTCGACGCCGGCCTCGCGCACGGCGGTCATGAAGCCGTGCAGGAGATATTGCGAGAAGGTCATGCGCTTGGGCGGCAGGATGATCATCGGTTTGCGCCGGCCGCGGGAGATCAGCCGCTTGGTGGCCTCATAGGCGAAGGAGAAATTGTCGTAATCGACGTAAGGATGCGGCGTGGTGAATTCAGTCCGGCCGTGGGTAACGAACGGAAAGCCGTTTTCCAGCAGAAGCCGGACGCGGGGGTCGAAAGGTTCGGTGCGCGAGAAGATCAGTCCGTCGGCCATGCCGTTGCGGACGACATGGCGGACCGCATCGATATTGGCGCCGTTGATGAAGTTCGGCATGACGATCAGATGGTAAGCGGTATCCTGCAACGCCTGGGCGAGGCCATGCATCAGCGAAATGCCGTAGCCGAGGATTTCCTCGTGCGGATCGAGCAGGACGCAGATGACGTTGGTCCTGCCGGTCTTCAGGCGCTGTGCGGCACGATCCGGCAGGTAACCGATCTCGGCTGCGACCTCGTGCACACGTCGGCGGGTTTCGGCGGAAATCTGCGGCGCGTTGCTGAGCGCCCGCGATACCGTGGTGACGGCAAAGCCCGTCAGGTCGGCGATCGTCCGCAGTGTCGGTTTGCCGCTTTTCAGCAGGACATCCGTTGCCGAAGGTCTGGGAGTGTCGGCCAATGAAATACTCCCTCGAGGTGATGATAGGCCGCTTTTGTAACGTTAGACGAACGCTGGCGCAATGCGTTTGTGCAAACGTTTTAAATCATACTTTTCCCGCTGTTCTTGTTGCGGTGCGGAATCGCCGTTTCTGCTTATAATCAGCCAAATTCAGCGTGTTAAGTCTATTACAGAGGAGATGGGTTGCGGTGCTTGACTTGGTACGGTTTATAACGTTTTAAATGTGCCAGCGGTGGAGAACCGCGGACCAATTGCTTCTCCGTTTTGGGACGGAATGGCATTCAACGGCGGGGAGGAGTTTCCCGCTTTTCAGACTTGCAAACGGGAGGATTACGATGCGCAAGTTTATGACGACGACAGCAATTGCAGCACTGATGATGACGGGCGGCACTGCCGTTCATGCCGCCGAAAGCGTCGAAGTTCTGCATTGGTGGACTTCAGGCGGTGAAGCAGCCGCCCTGGACGTCCTGAAGAAGGATCTGGAAGGCAAGAGCATTTCCTGGACCGACATGCCGGTTGCCGGTGGTGGCGGTACGGAAGCCATGACCGTGCTTCGCGCCCGCGTCACGGCCGGCAATGCCCCGACGGCAGTGCAGATGCTCGGCTTCGATATTCTCGACTGGGCCAAGGAAGGCGCACTCGGCAATCTCGACGAGATCGCTGCCAAGGAGGGCTGGGACAAGGTCATCCCGACGGCACTGCAGCAGTTCTCCAAGTATGACGGCCACTGGATCGCTGCTCCGGTCAACGTCCACTCCACCAACTGGATGTGGATCAACAAGGCAGCCCTCGACAAGGCCGGCGGCAAGGAACCGCAGAATTGGGACGAACTCGTCGCTCTTCTCGATAACTTCAAGGCGCAGGGCCTCACGCCGATCGCGCATGGCGGCCAGCCTTGGCAGGATGCGACGATCTTCGACGCTGTCGTTCTCTCGCTCGGCACCGATTTCTACAAGTCCGCCTTCATCGATCTCGACCCGGCAGCTCTCGGTGGTGACAAGATGAAGACCGCTTTCGAGCGCATGACCAAGCTGCGTTCCTATGTCGACGACAACTTCTCGGGTCGTGACTGGAACCTGGCATCGGCCATGGTCATCGAAGGCAAGGCCGGCGTTCAGTTCATGGGGGACTGGGCCAAGGGCGAATTCGTCAAGGCCAAGAAGGTGCCGGGCACCGACTTCGTCTGCATGCGCTACCCGGAAACGCAAGGCTCGGTCACCTTCAACTCCGACCAGTTCGCGATGTTCAAGGTTGCCGACGACAAGGTACCCGCTCAGATGCAGATGGCTGCGGCGATCGAAAGCCCGACCTTCCAGTCGGCCTTCAACGTCGTCAAGGGGTCGGCTCCGGCTCGCACCGACGTGTCGAACGAAGCGTTCGACGATTGCGGCAAGAAGGCCATCGCCGACCTCGCCGACGCCGACAAGAACGGCAAGCTGTTCGGTTCCATGGCGCACGGCCATGCCAACCCGGCTGCCGTCAAGAACGCCATCTACGACGTCGTGACGCGCGAATTCAACGGTGAACTCACCGCTGAGGAAGCCGTCAAGGAACTGCCGGCCGCTGTCGCTGCCGCTCAGTAATACGTCCATCACCGGCGTCGTTTTGCCCCTCATCCGGCCTTTCGGCCACCTTCTCCCCGTCGAAACGGGGAGGAGGGACAAGCGGCAAACTCCGTCGTCCCCTCTCCCCGCAAGCGGGGAGAGGGCTAGGGTGAGGGGCATTGGTTCACTTACATTTTACGGTGGTATTCGCCATGGATAGCCGCAGCCGGCTGCAGGATATTGTGCCAAAACTGGTGCTTGCTCCCAGCTTCCTCATTGTCCTCGTCTTCGTTTATGGCTTTATCGCCTATACGGGCTACCTGTCGGTGACCGACAGCAAGATGCTGCCCTCCTACAATTTCGTGGGCCTCAGCAATTATTCCAAGCTCTGGGCCTTGCCGCACTGGTGGCGCGCGATCTCCAACCTGGCGATCTTCGCGACGCTCTATATCGTCATCTGCTCGGTGCTGGGGCTGGGGCTGGCCATTCTGCTTGATCAGAAGATTCGGATGGAAGGGCTGTTGCGGCCGATCTATCTCTATCCGATGGCCCTGTCCTTCATCGTGACCGGAACCGCCTGGAAATGGTTCCTCGACCCCGGCATCGGCCTTGAAAACACCATGCATCTCTGGGGTTGGGAAAGCTTCACCTTCAACTGGATCAAGGACCGCAACTACGCGATCTACTGCGTCGTCATCGCCGCCGTGTGGCAATCCACCGGCTTCGTCATGGCGATGTTCCTCGCCGGCCTGCGCGGTGTCGACAACGAGATCATCAAGGCAGCCCAGATCGATGGCGCCTCGACCACGACGATCTACCGGCGGATCATCATTCCGCTGATGCGGCCGGTGTTCCTGTCGGCCTTCGTCGTGCTCGCTCACCTCGCCATCAAGGCTTACGACCTGGTCATCGCGCTGACCGGCGGCGGTCCGGGGCAGGCGACCGAACTGCCGGCGACCTTCATGTATTCCTACACCTTCACCCGCAACCAGATGGGCATCGGCGCGTCGTCGGCGATCATCATGCTGGTGATGATCTTCTCGATCATCATCCCCTACCTCTACTCCGAAATCAAAGGGGAGAAGCGCTGATGAGCATTCAGAGCCCCGACAATGCCATTTCCAGCGGGCGCCTGACCCGCGCCATGATCTATTCCGTGCTGATCCTGTTTGCGGCCTATTCGCTGCTGCCGCTCTACGTGATGCTGGTCAATTCCTTCAAGCCGCTGGACGAAATCCGCCAGGGCGGCATGCTGAACCTGCCGATGACCTGGACGCTCGATCCCTGGCGGTCCGCCTGGTCGACGGCGCAGATCGGCGTGCAGCCGACAGGCCTGCGTCCATTCTTCATCAACTCGATCCTGATGGTCGTTCCGGCTGTAGCGATCTCCACCATTCTCGGCGCGCTTAATGGCTATGTGCTGACCAAGTGGCGGTTCCCGGGCTCCGGCATCTTCTTCGGCATGTTGCTTCTGTCCTGCTTCATTCCGTTCCAGATCGTGCTCATTCCGATGGCCCGCATGCTCGGCATATTCGGCCTGGCCGGCACCACCAGCGGCCTTGTCTTCGTGCACATCGTCTACGGCCTGGGCTTTACCACGCTCTATTTCCGCAATTACTACGAAGCGTTCCCGACCGAACTGGTGCGTGCGGCACAGATCGACGGCGCCAGCTTCTTCCAGATCTTCCGGCGAATCCTCCTGCCGTCGTCCGGCCCGATCATCGTCGTTTCGGTCATCTGGCAGTTTACCAATATCTGGAACGACTTCCTGTTCGGGGCTTCATTCTCCGGCGCGGATTCGGTGCCGATGACGGTCGCGCTCAACAATCTCGTTTCTTCCTCGACAGGGGTGAAGGAATACAACGTCCATTTCGCAGGCGCGATCCTCGCCGCCCTGCCAACACTTGTCGTCTACATCGTTTCGGGCCGCTACTTCGTCCGGGGCCTGATGTCCGGCGCCGTGAAGGGTTAAAGTCATGTCCTTTCTGAAAATCACCAACCTTCGCAAGTCCTACGGTGCGCTGGAAATCCTCAAAGACATCAACCTGGAAATCGACGAAGGCGGCTTCCTCGTGCTTGTCGGCCCGTCCGGCTGCGGCAAGTCGACCCTACTCAACACGATTGCCGGTCTGGAACCGATCACCTCGGGCGAGATTGCCATCAACGGCAAGTCGGTCGCCGGTCTACACCCGTCCAAGCGCGACATCGCCATGGTCTTCCAGTCCTACGCGCTCTATCCGAACATGACGGTTGCCGGGAATATCGCCTTCGGCATGGAAATTCGCGGCGTGCCGAAGGTCGAGCGCGACAAGGCGATCAAACAGGTTGCCGACATGCTGCAAATCGGCCATCTGCTAGAGCGCAAGCCGAGCCAGCTGTCCGGCGGCCAGCGCCAGCGCGTCGCCATGGGCCGCGCGCTGGTGCGCAATCCGCAGGTCTTCCTGTTCGATGAACCGCTCTCCAACCTCGACGCGAAGCTGCGCGTCGATATGCGCACCGAGATCAAACGCCTGCACCAGCGCATGAAGACGACGATCGTCTACGTCACGCATGACCAGATCGAGGCGATGACGCTGGCGACCAAGATCGCCGTGCTGAAGGACGGCGTGCTGCAGCAGTTCGGAACGCCGGCCGAGATCTACAACAACCCGGCCAACCTGTTCGTCGCGGACTTCATGGGCTCGCCGGCGATGAACCTGTTGACCGCAACGGTCGAGGGAAGCGGCAATGATCTGCGCGTCTCGCTGGTTCGCCCCGATGCCGAGCCGCTGCATCTTCCGGTCAACCAGATCGGCGGTCTTGCTGCCTACTCCGGCAAGCAGGTCGTCTTCGGCATCCGCCCCGAAGCACTGACCGACCCGGATGGCGCCGATCGCAACGCCCGCTCGGTGTTCGAGGGTGATTGCCTGATCGAAGTGGTGGAACCGGCCGGTTCCGATACGTTCGCTGTCACCAAGCTTGGTGGCAAGGAAGTCGTCGCCCGTCTTCGCGCCGATGCCCGCATCGCGCCCGGCCAGAACACGCGGCTTGCCTTTAACCTGGACAAGGCGGTCTATTTCGATCCGCAAAGCCAGCACCGTATCGGCTGAGTTTACGTCATGGCACAGCAGCCCGATATCGTCATCATCGGCTCCGGCATCGGCGGGGCGACCATCGCCGCCGGGCTTGCCGGCTCGGGCGCACGCATCGTGATCCTCGAGCGCGGCGAGCGTCTTCCCGATACGCCGGAAGCGCGCAGCTATCGCTCAATCTTCGTCGACGGCCATTTCCGGCCCAAGGAGATGTGGCGCGAGCCGGACGGGACGTCGTTCAATCCCGGCAACTTCTATTTCGTCGGCGGCAATTCCAAGCTCTTCGGCGCGGTCTTGCTGCGCTATCGCGCCGAGGATTTCACCGAGATGCAGCATCTGGGCGGCGTCTCGCCGGCCTGGCCCTTTCCCTATGAGGAACTGGAGCCATGGTACGGCAAGGCGGAGCGGCTGTTTGCGGTGCGCGGCGAACTTGGACAGGATCCGACCGAGCCCGCCCACTCGACGCCGTATTCCCATGGTCCCGTGCCGGACGAACCGGCGATTGCCCGTGCCCGCGCTGAGTTGAAGGCACAGGGGCTGCATCCGGCAACCCTGCCGCTCGGCGTCGATATCGAGGCATGGCTGGCGGGCGGAAAGACGCCATGGGATGGCTTTCCGAACGCCGGCAAGGGCAAGATGGATGCCGAGACCGCGCCGCTCGCCGCAGCCTTGAAAGACCCGAATATCGAACTGATCACCTCCGCTCATGTCGAGACGCTGGAGGCTGGCCCAAGCGGCCGGATTGAGGCTGTTCATTACACCCACAGGGGTGAGAAGAAGAAGCTGTCCCCGAAGCTGGTCATCTTGTCGGCGGGCGCGATCAATTCCGCCGCGATCCTTCTGCGGTCCGGCGACGGCAAGGGGCTCGCCAACCGATCCGATCAGGTCGGCCGCAATTTCATGAACCACAATTCCAGCGCCATGCTGGCGATCAACCCGTTCCGGCGCAATGACAGCGTCTACCAGAAGACGCTGATGCTGAACGACTATTACCTGACCGGAGGCCGGGATAATCTGCCGCTCGGCAATGTCCAGTTGCTCGGCAAGATCAATGGGGACATCCTCAAGACCAATGCGCCCTGGTACGCGCCGCGCTTTGCCCTCGACTTCATGGCCGGCCATGCCGTCGATTGGTACATGATGACGGAGGATCTGCCAAACCCCGAAAGCCGGATCATGGTCGATGGCAAGGGCATCGTCATGCAGTGGCGGCGCTCCAATCTGGAATCGCTTTCGGGCCTTGAGGCGAAGATGCGTGCGCATTTCAAGGCGGCCGGTTATCCGATCGTGCTGTCTCGGCCGTTCGACAAGCGCACGCCGTCGCATCAGTGCGGCACGGTGCGCATGGGCAACGATCCGGCCTCGGCGCCACTCGATCCGCTCTGCCGGGCCTACGATCATTCCAATCTCTATGTCGTGGACGGCGGCTGCCTGCCGACCTCGGCCGCCGTCAATCCGGCCTTGACCATCGCCGCCCAGGCGCTGCGCGTCGCCGATCACATCATCTCGAAGGAACTGGCGGCATGACGGAGAAAAAACGTCCCGTTGCCATCGTCACCGGTGGCCGCCGCGGCATTGGGCTTGGCATTGCCAGGGCATTGGCAAAAGGCGGGTTCGATATCGTCATCACCGGCATCGGCGAGCCGAACCAGGTGGGCGGTGTGCTCAATGATCTGGTGGCGCTTGGGGCAAGGGCAATCTTCCTGAAAGCCGATCTCTCCGATCTTGCCGGCCATCAGGCGACCGTTGACGCCATCCTGTCGCAGTTCGGTTCGATCGACTGCCTCGTCAACAATGCCGGCATGGCCTCGGTGGTGCGCGGCGATTTCCTCGATCTTGCCCCCGACAATTTCGATACGATCCTTGCCACCAACCTGCGCGGTACGGTCTTTTTCACGCAGGCCGTGGTGAAGGCCATGCTGGCGGGCGCGGCAGGCAGCCATCGATCGGTGATCAATATCACCTCGGTCTCGGCTGCCATGACTTCGCCCGAGCGGCTGGACTACTGCATCAGCAAGGCTGGGCTTGCGGTCTTTTCGCAAGGACTGGCGTTGCGGCTTGCCGAGACCGGCATTTCCGTCTTCGAGCTGCGTCCGGGTATCATCCGCTCCGACATGACGGCGGGCGTTTCGGCGAAATACGATGCGCTGATCGATGGCGGGCTGGTGCCGATGAAGCGCTGGGGCGAGGCGGATGATATCGGCGGCATGGTCGCGGCGCTGGCCAGCGGCAGTTTCGGGTTTGCGACGGGCACGGTGATCAGCGCTGACGGCGGGCTTTCGATTGGAAGGCTGTGAAGGAAATGGCTCGTGTTGATTGCCCCTCACCCTAGCCCTCTCCCCGCAAACGGGGAGAGGGGACTACAGAGTTTGCGGCACGGTCCTTCTCCCCGTTTCACGGGAGAAGGTGCCCGACAGGGCGGATGAGGGGCGAACCCTCGACAATTGGATTTTAAGGACGACGACATGGGCTATGACTATATCATCACCGGCGCCGGGCCTGCCGGCTGCGTGCTGGCCAACCGGCTGACGGAAGATGCCGAGGTCAAGGTGCTGTTGCTGGAAGCGGGCGGCAGCGACTGGAACCCGTTGTTCCACATGCCGGCCGGCTTTGCCAAGATGACCAAGGGCGTTGCCAGCTGGGGCTGGGAGACCGTGCCGCAGAAGCACATGAAGAACCGCGTGTTGCGCTATACGCAGGCCAAGGTGATCGGCGGCGGTTCCTCGATTAATGCGCAGCTCTACACGCGTGGCAATGCGGCCGATTACGATCTCTGGGCCAGCGAGGACGGCTGCACCAGCTGGGATTATCGCAACGTGCTGCCCTATTTCAAACGCTCGGAGGACAACCAGCGTTTTGCCGACGACTACCATTCCTATGGCGGCCCGCTCGGGGTTTCGATGCCCGTGTCCGGCCTGCCGATCTGCGATGCCTATATCCGCGCGGGCCAGGAACTCGGCATTCCCTACAATCACGATTTCAACGGCAAGCAGCAGGCGGGTGTCGGGTTCTATCAGTTGACCCAGCGCAATCGCCGCCGCTCGTCGGCGTCGCTCGCCTATCTCAACCCGATCAAGAACCGCAAGAACCTGACCATCCGGCTCGGCGCACGCGTCACCCGGATCGTGCTGGAGGGAACACGCGCTGTCGGCGTCGAGGTGGCGACAGCGGGGGGCCTGGAGATTATCCGCGCCGAGCGCGAGGTGCTCGTCTCATCCGGCGCCATCGGTTCGCCGAAACTGTTGCAGCAGTCCGGCATCGGCCCGGCCGATCATCTGCGTTCCGTCGGTGTCGAGGTGAAGCACGATCTGCCGGGCGTCGGCTCCAACCTGCAGGACCATCTTGATCTCTTCGTCATTTCCGAATGCACCGGCGACCATACCTATGACGGCGTGGCGAAGCTCCACCGGACGCTCTGGGCCGGATTGCAATATGTCCTGTTCCGCTCCGGACCGGTTGCCTCGTCGCTGTTCGAGACAGGCGGCTTCTGGTATGCCGACCCGAATGCGCGCTCGCCCGATATCCAATTTCATCTGGGCCTCGGTTCCGGCATCGAGGCGGGTGTCGAGAGGCTGAAGAATGCCGGTGTGACGCTCAATTCCGCCTATCTGCATCCGCGTTCCAAAGGTACTGTGCGTCTCTCCTCGTCCGACCCCGCGGCAGCCCCGCTGATCGATCCCAACTACTGGAGCGATCCGCATGACCGCAAGATGTCGCTGGAGGGGCTGAAGATCGCCCGCGAAATCTTCCAGCAGGATGCGCTGAAGCCCTATATCATGGCCGAGCGCCTGCCGGGTCCGAAGGTGATGACCGACGACGAGCTGTTCGATTACGGCTGCGCCAACGCCAAGACGGACCACCACCCGGTCGGGACTTGCAAGATGGGCACCGGCGCTGACGCCGTCGTCGCTCTTGATCTCAGGGTACACGGTCTGCAGGGCCTGCGCGTCTGCGATTCATCCGTGATGCCGCGTGTTCCCTCTTGCAACACCAACGGGCCGACGATCATGATGGGCGAGAAGGGATCCGACATCATCCGCGAAAAGCAGCCCCTGCCTGCGGCGGTCTTTTCCCATGAACGCAACGACCAGCGGCCGCGTGCGCGCGCCGATATCCGATAGGAGGCTCCCATGATCCGCCATTGTGTCTTCGTCCGCTTCAAGGCCGATATTTCCGCCGCCGAGCGTGCATCGATCCTCGCCGATATCGCGGCGCTGCAGCCGCTCGTCCCGGGCTATCTGTCCGTCGAGATCGGCCCGAATGTCAGCCCCGAAGGGCTCGGCAAGGGCTATACCGATGGCTTCATCATCGATTTCAAGGATGCGGCGGCGCGCGATGCCTATCTCGTCCACCCCGCCCATGAAAAGGCCGGCGGCCGGATCGTTGCAGCCACCCAAGACGGCATCGACGGCGTCTTCGTCTATGATTTCGAACTTGCGGGCTGACCACGCATGAGCCTTCAGCCCCGCGCTTTCCTCGCCAGCCTGTTTGCGGCGGCTGTCGAGGCTGCCGATCCCCTTGCTGCGATCCGCGCCCATCTGTCGGAAAAGCCGAAGGGGCGTACGATCGTCGTCGGCGCCGGTAAGGCGGCAAGCCAGATGGCCGCCGCTTTCGAAAGCCTCTGGGACGGGCCGCTGGAAGGAGCGGTCGTTGCGCGGCACGGGCCGATCGTGGACTGCAAGCGTATCCGCGTTCTGCAATCGGCGCATCCGGTGCCTGACGAGGCGGGGCTGGAGGGATCGGCGGAATTGTTGCGGCTGGTCGAGGGGCTGACGCCGGATGATCTCGTCGTCGCGCTGGTCTCCGGCGGCGGCTCGTCGCTTCTGCCCGCACCGCCCGAAGGCCTGACGCTCGCCGACGAGATTGCCGTCAACAGGGCGCTTCTTGCCTCCGGCGCGCCGATCTCGGCCATGAATGTGGTGCGCAAGCACGTGTCCCGCATCAAGGGCGGGCGGCTGGCTTTTGCCGCCCATCCGGCCCGCGTCGTCAGCCTGATCGTTTCGGATGTTCCGGGTGACAATCCCGCTTTTGTCGCTTCCGGCCCGACCATTCCCGATCTCTCGACACCACAGGATGCTCTGGCGATCGTTGCCCGCTACGGCATGGTTCTGCCGGAAGCGGTCATGCGCCATCTGGTGTCCGATCAGGCCGCCGCTCCGCGCCCCGATCACTCCGTTTTCAACAACCAGACCCATCACGTCATCGCGTCGGCAGCCGTGTCGCTCGATGCGGCTGCGGTAACGGCCCGGGCGCTCGGCGTCGAGGCGGTGATCCTGTCCGATGCGATCGAAGGGGAGGCGCGCGATATCGGCCGCATGCATGCGGCGATCGCCCGGGAAACGGCGCTGCGCGGCCGGCCGTTCCAAAAGCCGGTCGTCATCTTGTCCGGCGGTGAAACCACGGTGACCATTTCGGGGGAAGGCTATGGCAAGGGCGGGCGCAACAGCGAGTTCCTCTTGTCCTTCGCTCTGGATATCGACGGCGTCGACGGCATTCATGCGCTGGCTGCCGATACGGATGGCATCGACGGTTCCGAGGACAATGCCGGCGCCTTTGCCGACGGCACCACGGTCGCCCGCATGCGGGCTGCCGGTGCCGATCCCCGCGATCATCTCGCCCGGCATGATGCCTGGACGGCGTTCAACGCCAGCGGCGACCTGTTCGTGCCCGGTCCCACCGGCACCAATGTCAACGATCTGCGCGCGCTGCTAATCGTTTAGACTCTCCTCAAACCTACGTTTTGAAAGCGACGGCTGACAAAGCGCCGTTGACCATATCATTTTTTTTGATATTAATTGGCTTTGCTGGTGGAGCAGCACGATGGAGCGCGGGAATAGCTGATGAGCCGAAATTTTCTAGTCATCGATCCAGAAGAGGGAATGGCTGTCCTGAAGGGGCTCGCCTCGACGTCCCGGATCGCGATGCTCAAGCTCCTGCACGTCAAAGGCCCGCAAAACGTCAACGAAATATCTGAAATCCTTGGACTTCCCCAGTCCACGGTCTCGACAAACGTTGCTATTCTGGAGGAGGCCGGGCTGATCCGTACGGAATCGCAGAAGGCGCGCAAGGGCAACCAGAAGATCTGCTATTCGAATTTCGATGAGGTGCTGGTCGTCTTCAAGGACGATATCAAGGCGCTGAAATCCAGCGGTATCGAGGTCGCCATGCCGCTCGGGCTCTATACGAGTTGCGAGGTGACCGGCCCGTGCGGCCTCTGTTCTGTCGATGGGATCATTGGGCTGCTCGATGTGCCCGACACCTTCCTCGACCCCGACCGGATGAAGGCCGGACTGATCTGGTTCACGCGCGGTTATGTCGAATACCAGTTCCCGAACAATGCGCGGCTTACCAATACGCAGATCGAAGAGATTGAATTCGCAATGGAATTGAGTTCGGAGGTGCCCGGCACCAGCGCCGATTGGCCCTCCGATATCACCCTTTCCGTCAATGGCGTCGATACCGCGACCTGGACATCTCCGGGAGATTATGGCGACAAGCGCGGCGTCTTCACGCCGGACTGGTGGAAGCTGAAGGGTTCGCAATACGGAAAGCTGAAGAACTGGCGGATTGCTGCCGACGGCACCTATATCGATGGCTTGAAGATATCCGATGTCGCGCTCAGCGATCTCAAGCTGTCGGAGCACCATTCGATCCGCTTGCGCATCGCGGTGCGCGAAGATGCCAAACATCCCGGTGGAATCAATATCTTCGGTCGTGGCTTCGGCAATTACGACCAGGATATCGTCATGCGCCTTACAACGAAATAATGGATATAAACCCGAATTTCTGAATTATCATACTTGACGTTCATGCGGCGTTCCTCTTAATTATCGACAAAAGTGATTAACATCACAAAAGACGATTATTTGGGAGGGCATGCCGTGAAGGCTACCGTTATCGCGCACCGTGACTATGTGATTTCGCAGATCGATGAACGCCTTTATGGCTCCTTCATCGAGCATCTGGGCCGGGCTGTTTATACCGGCATCTATGAACCGGATCATGACACGGCCGATGAAAACGGCATGCGCAAGGATGTCATCGATCTCGTCAAGGAATTGAAGGTTCCCGTCGTTCGCTATCCCGGCGGCAATTTCGTCTCGGCCTATAACTGGGAAGACGGCATCGGCCCGAAGGAAGATCGCCCGACGCGGCTCGATCTTGCCTGGCACACATCCGACAGCAACCAGGTCGGCATTCACGAATTTTCCGATTGGTGCGACAGCGTCGGCACGGAAATGATGCTGGCCGTCAATCTCGGCTCGCGCGGTCTCGATGAAGCCCGAAACTTCCTCGAATATGTCAATCATCCCGGCGGCAGCAAATGGAGCGACATGCGCATCGCCAACGGTCGCGCCGAGCCGTTCAACACCAAGCTCTGGTGCCTCGGCAACGAGATGGATGGTCCCTGGCAGATCGGCCACAAGACGGCTGACGAATATGGTCGTCTGGCGCACGAGACCGCCAAGGCCATGCGTGCCTTCGACAACTCGCTCGAACTGATCGTCTGCGGCTCGTCGAATGCCCATATGCCGACCTATCCGGAATGGGAAGCGACCGTCCTCGAGCATACCTACAATGAGGTCGATTATATCTCGCTGCACATGTATTTCGAAAACCGGGCCGGTGACACGGCGAACTATCTCGCCCAGAATGTCGAGCTCGACAATTACATCGCCACGGTTTCCGGCGTCATCGATTACGTCAAGGCGAAGAAGCGTTCGAAGAAGCAGATCTATATCTCCTTCGACGAGTGGAACGTCTGGTACCATTCCAAGGAGCAGGACAAGGCGCTGCTCGCCGGCAATCATGGCTGGCCGCATGCCCCGGCACTTCTGGAAGACATCTACAATTTCGAGGATGTGCTGCAGGTCGGCCTGATCCTCAACACATTCATCCGTCGCTCCGACGTGGTGCGCATCGCCTGCATCGCGCAGTTGGTAAACGTCATCGCGCCGATCATGACGGCACCCAACGGTGCCGCCTGGCGCCAGACGATCTTTTATCCCTATTATTTCGCCTCGGTCTTCGGTCGTGGCACGGCGCTCAATCTGGCGGTCAACTCGCCGACCTATGATGCGCCGGTCGCGGAAAAAGTGCCTTTCATCGATGTTTCCGGTGTTCACGATGCCGAAGGCAAGACGGTCACCTTCTTCGCGGTCAATCGTCACCTGACGGACAGTATCGAGACGGAGTTCAGTCTGGCCGGTTTCGAGAAGGCCGAGATTCTCGATCACCAGGTGATGACGCACGCCGATCTGCGCGCCGTCAACACCGCCGAAAACCCCGACAATGTCGCACCGCGCAAGGGCTCGGGCGCGTCGATCAAGGGCGATGTGGTCTCGGTCACTCTACCGCCACTGTCCTATCAGGTCATCCGTGTAAAGGTCTGAAGGTTTATATATCATAATAATTGATATATATCATAAATGTTGACTTGATCTTCTTTTCGGAGATACTCGGCGCTGCGGAGATGGCGCCGAGACTGGGGAGGGATCAGGTCGAGGACTGCATAATCTGCGGAATGGCCGGGTTGGTTTGAGTGGGCGCCAGTGCCTGAACACCCATCGGGACTGTTCCATCACGGCAAGGGAGGTTGACGTGACGGCGCATATCGAGATCAAGGACGTGGTCAAGCGTTTCGGCGCGGCGACGGTCATCGACCATCTTTCACTGTCCATCGATCCCAATGAATTCATGGTCTTTCTCGGACCGTCCGGCTGTGGGAAATCGACGCTGTTGCGCATGATCGCAGGCCTGGAAAGCGTCGACGAGGGCACGATTTCCATTAACGGCCAGCGGATCGACAACCTGCCGCCGGGCCAGCGCGATATCGCCATGGTGTTCCAGTCCTATGCGCTCTATCCGCATATGTCGGTTGCCGACAACATGGCCTTCGGTCTGCGCAATATCGGCATTTCCGACGACGTCATTTCAGCCCGCGTGACGGAGGCCGGCCGCATGCTGGAGATCGGCCATCTCATGGAGCGTAAACCAGGCCAGCTTTCGGGCGGCCAGCGCCAGCGTGTCGCCATCGGCCGGGCCATCGTCAAGGAGCCGAAAGCGTTTCTGTTCGATGAGCCCCTGTCGAACCTCGATGCGGCCTTGCGCGTCCGCACCCGCGTCGAACTTGCCCAGCTTCGCCACCGCGTCAAATCCACGATGATCTTCGTCACCCATGACCAGATCGAGGCGATGACGCTCGCCGATCGCATCGTCGTCATGAACAATCGCAGGATCGAGCAGATCGGCACGCCGATGGAAATCTACTCCCGGCCGGCGACGCGCTTCGTCGCGACCTTCGTCGGTTCGCCGGCCATGAACTTTGTCGATGCCACCCTGGACACTTCAGGTGCCAACGTCACCGCCCGGTTTGCCGGTGGAGTCTCGGTCGAAACCGATATCGGCTCCAATCAACTGGATGAGGGCAAGTACACGTTCGGCATCCGCTCGGAAGATGTGCGTGTGACCCCGACGGGGCAGGGCAATGCCGAAGGCGTGGTGGATGTGATCGAGCGGCTGGGCGAGCGCACGCTGGTCTATGCGCGTCTTGGCGATGGCCAGCAGATCGTCGGCTCCGATGCCGGCAATAGCGCAGTCTCGGTCGGCGATCGCATCGGTCTTTCCTTCGATGGCCGCAAGTCGCATCTCTTCAACGAGGCCGGGCATGCCTGGCATGCGAGAGGGGTCTGAGATGGCCGAGCAACTGACGTTCCCGCAGACCGCGACGCCGGCCGCCGGCGTCAGGAGCCCCAGCGCGGATATCTACGCGCCGAAATGGCGGAATTTCATCTTCGTCGCGCCCTATCTGTTTTTCTTCACGACGTTGCTCGTCGTGCCGCTGTTCTGGGGCATCTGGCTGTCGTTCCACAAGGCCGACACCTTCTCGACCGGCAAGTTCGTGGGCTTCGGCAATTATGTCAGGCTGTTTCACGACAAGGTCTTTTTGCAATCCATCTGGAACACGTTCTATTTCGTCGCCCTGACGGTCCCGGCATTGGCGCTGATCGGCCTGTTTCTGGCGCTCTGCCTCAACCGGCGGACACGGTCGGCTGCCGTCTTGCGGACGATCTTCTTTTCGTCCTCGGTGCTGTCGGTCACCATCGTCACGCTGATCTGGCGCATCGTCTACATTCCCAATAACGGCCTGCTGTCGATCGTCTTCGGCTGGTTCGGTGCAACCGCGCCCTCGTTCATTTCCGATCCGGACCTTGCGATGATCGGCATTGCCATCGCGACGATCTGGTGGTGCATCGGCCTGCCGATGATGCTGTTCCTGTCGGCGCTGCAGCAGATCCCGCAGGATATCTACGAGGCGGCGGCGCTCGACAATGCCAACCGCTGGCAGACGCTGCGGTCGATCACCCTGCCGTCGATCAAGCGTACCTTTGTGCTGGTGATCATCATCCAGATCGTCTTGCAGTTCCAGCTCTTCGGCCAACCCTGGCTAATGACGCGTGGCGGTCCGAACAACCTCACCAAACCGATCGTGCTTTACATCTACGATACGGCGTTCCGCCGCTGGGATCTGGGACTTGGCGCCGCCGCATCGGAAATCCTCTTCATCCTGATCCTCATCGCGGCCATGGCGCAATACCTCGTGACACGCCGGAAGGGAGAACTTTGATGAGCTATAATCCCGCCATCAAGGGCCGTGCCTTCGGCGACCGCGTGCTGCTCGGACTGGTCATCCTTTTGGCGATAATCATGGTCGCGCCGGTGTTCTTCGTCGTCGCTTTGTCGCTGAAGAACAACCAGGAACTGATGGTCGATCCGAACTCGGTCTTCCGCCTGCCGTATACGCTGGTGAACTATATCAACACGGTCGGCACCTCCTCGGTGTTCCGCTGGGTTCTGAACAGCGTCATCGTGGCTGGTGGCGTGACGATCTTCACACTGATCCTGTCATCGTTGGCCGGCTATGGTTTCGCGCGGCTGAACTTTCCCGGCCGCGATGCGCTCTTCATCATCGTGCTGCTCGGCCTCGCGGTCCCGGAGCAGGCGGTGCTGGTCGCCCGCCACCAGATATTCAGCTGGATCGGGCTGCACAACAGCTATCCGGGCCTGATCCTGCCCGGCCTGTCGAGTGCCTTCGGTGTTTTCCTGATGACGCAGTATTTCCGCGCGATCCCGAAGGAACTCGACGAGGCGGCGATGCTGGACAATGCCAGCCGTTTCCGGATCTTCTGGAAGGTTCTGTTGCCGCTGACGGTACCCGCCCAGGCGACGCTTGGCATCTTCACCTTCCTCGGCGCCTGGAACGACTATTTCTGGCCGCTGATTTCGGCCACCAAGAAGGAGATGTTCACGCTGACGGTCGGCATTGCGTCCACGCAGGTCAATTTCGCCCAGTCGCAGGGCATCGGGTTCCTGATGGCGCAGGCCGTATTCGCCGGGGCGCCGATCCTGATCGTCTATCTCTTTTTCCAGAAATACATCGTCACCGCCGTCTCGGGTGCTGCGGTCCGATAACGAGAATTGCCTGATGGCGGGAGAGGCCGGGGCGATCGGAGAAGCATGAAGTCATTCCACAAGGAGTGGCGGGAAACTCAGTAGGAGGAACTGAAATGCGCTTGAAAAAACTAATGTTCGCCGCCGTGTCGGCTGGCGCCATCATGGTCGCGAACTCGTCGTTCGCGGCAACCGAACTGACGGTGCAGCGCTTTTTCGGCGCCTGCGATGCAGATTTCGGCACCAACACGGATGTGACGAAGGCCGTTGGCGAATGCGGTATCATCACGTCGCTGATCAACAAGTTCAACGCCGACAATCCGGATGTGCATGTGTCGGTGACAACGGTGGAATGGCCGGGCTATGACCAGCTGACCGCGCAGTTCGCTTCCGGTGACGCGCCCGACATCGTCACCATTCATGAATCGGTGCTGTCGGACTACCAGTCGAAGGGCCTTCTTCTGCCGCTCGACGACGTCCTGAACTCGGTCGGCATCACGCCGGACAGCTTCACGGATGCTGCCCGCGACGGCGCGACCAAGGACGGCAAGATCTATGGTCTGCCGATCGACACCTGGACCATGCTCTACCACATCAACCTGGATCTGTTTAAGCAGGCCGGCCTCGTCGGCGCAGACGGCAAGCCTGTCCTGCCGAAATCGCCGGAGGAGCTTCTCGCCCAGGCGGAACAGTTCAAGCAGAAGACCGGCAAGCCCTATTTCGTGCAGAACCTTGCGAATGAAACCGCGCTCTATACTCGCAATCTCTACACCTATCTCTTCCAGCAGGATTCCGACTTCTTCGCCGACCCGAAGCACGTGAAGCTCGACACGCCGGAAGCCAAGAAGGTCGTGGAACTGTACAAGGCGATCTTCGACAAGGACTATACGACCAAGGATCTCGACTACGGCGGCGCGATCAATGCGTTTCTCGCGGGCGAGGGCGGCGTTCAATTGAACGGCACCTGGGTCATCGGCGACTACAACGCCCAATCCGAAACGGCCGGTACCGCGCTCAACAAGGGTGGCTACGCAGTCTATCCGTATCCGCAGCTCTTCGGTGGTGCGCATGCGCAATATGCCGACGGCCACACTTGGGCCGTGTCACAGAAGGATCGCACGCCGGAAGAGGTCGCCGGCATCGGCAAGTTCCTGAAGTTCTTCGCCGACAACGATTTCGAATGGTCGCGCACCGGCCACCTGCCGGCCTACAAGGCTGTCATCACCTCGGATGCGTTCAAGGCCCTGCCGCACCGTGACACGGTTGCAGCCGTCGCCGATCTCGGCAAGCCGCTTCCCTCTGCCGTCCAGCGCCAGTTCGCGATCCAGGACATTATCGGCGAAGAGATGAGCGCCGCGATTAGTGGTCAGAAGGAAGTCGATGCGGCCCTGAAGGACGCGGAAAGCCGTGTCAACGAGCTGTTGGAGAACCTGTAAAAATCGAATGCCGGAAAAACGAGGCCTGTCGCGGAAACGCGGCAGGCCTTTTGCGTCGTCGCAACAGCAACTGTCGGAGACCGCATCCTGTCAGCGGCTGCATCGGTCACGTTGCGCGTTTCCGCAAATCGGCCTAGAATCAACCTTGTTGTCGCTGTTTCGCTGCGTTCGCCGAATGTGCGTATAGCCGTCGAACCTTCGGTCATGCGGGCTTGATCCCGTGGTGACCACGCCTCGTGTGTAAGCGTATGGCCTGCGAGAAGCGGGCCGGGATGCGGCTCCAAGCCCGTGTCCGCGTCACGGCATGCTTTCCTGTGTCAGCGACCTGTTTGCGTCTCTCAATTCCCATGCCTGAAGCCGGAACAAATATGCTGGAGACCAGTTCCGGCTTTGTCTGAGGGAGGTCGAAATGTTCATACGGTTCGGATACGAGATCGGCGTCAGTTGCGTCCAGCCAACGCCGATGATGACTTACCTTTCGGTGGATCGCGCAAGGCGCGCCGATATCCTCAGTGAGCGCGGCCCGATCGCCGATCCGGTGATCAAGATGGGCGAGATCACTGATCCCTTCGGCAATATCTGCATGCGCATGGTCGTGCCGGAAGGTGGCATGAAACTCAGCTACGACGCCGTGATACGCGACGGCGGCCGGCCCGACCCGATCAACCTCGCGGCGCGAGCGGTAGCGGTGGAAAAACTGCCGGGCGAATGCCTGCCTTATCTTTCCGCCAGCCGCTACTGCGAAACCGATCGGTTCGGCGCCTTGGCCTGGCGGACATTCGGCGATATCGAGCCGGGCTGGGCGCGTGTCCAGGCGATCTGCGATTATGTCCATGAGCGGCTGACCTTCAGCTACGGCTATACGTCGACGTTGCGCACTGCCATGGAAGCGCATGAAGAGCGGGTCGGCGTCTGCCGCGACTACGCGCATCTCGCCGTCACGTTTTGTCGCTGCATGAACATGCCGGCGCGTTACGTCAACGGCTACATGGGCGATATCGGTGTCGAGGGAAATCCGGCGCCGATGGATTTCAATGCCTGGTTCGAGGTCTATATAGGAGATCGCTGGTACACGTTCGATGCCCGCCACAACGTGCCCCGTATCGGCCGGATCGTCGTGGCGCGGGGGCGGGATGCTGCTGACATTCCGCTGATCCAGACTTTCGGCAAGCACGAATTGACGACGTTCAAGGTCTGGACCTCGAAGGAGGCCGATGGCGCTCTGACGGAGCCGCACAGCCATGGCGATGTTTCGCTGCTGACGCCGTGGTTCAGCGAGCAATGGTCGCGGCTTGTGAAGGAAAGACAGCACGAGCAGGAACATTAGGACCGAAGCCGCGTTATCAGTGCTGGCGGAATGCCGTTTGGTCGCTTTTTTCCCGGATGGCGCACAACGCAGAAAATAATATCTATAAACTTGATGGAAAATATCGGAGAACACAAAAAGAAGCTGCAGCCGAAAAGGCAGCACGACATCTGCAACAGCACTGTTGGAGGACAATATGCAAGGTTCGAAACAAGTCATGCAGAATCGCCCCGCAGCTTACGGCGCACAGCCGGGGCAGTTTTCCTGGAATATCGCGGCGCAGGCAGCCGCCTTGGCTGCGGCCTTCCTCTTCGTCTCCGCGCTCGTCTGCGGCGCGATCTGAAATCCAAGTCGGCAAGAAAAGCTGCTGGACAATCGTTTTGCCAAGCCCCTGGTTTCCCACGGATCAGGGCTTTCGTCTGTCAAAAGGCATGGCGAGCTTATAGGCATGCACCATGCGTTCGAACGGCGCGCCGTGCATTCCCCAAAGTCGGCTTCCTCGCCAATCCGACTTGCCAGAACACGTTGGCTGATCCTGGATCGATCTCGGTGACCGTGTCTTCGAGGCCATTCATATGTCAGCCCATTCATCGAGGGGTATTGCGCTTTAGGAAAAGGCGACCGAAATTCCATTCTCCGGCGAATCCTCTAGGACGGGCTGCTGATCGAGGATACCTGTCATTCCAACGCCGACGACTATTCAGCCTGGATGGAGCGCATGTTGAAAATTCCGCCCGCATCTTGCATGGCGGCCATTTTCCAAGCTTCAGCGGGCAACGCTACCGCCAATTGATCACCGATTGGCTGAATGAAAACGGAAGACGATCTGACGGGAAGGACAAGAAGCATGCTCGACAAACGTAAATTCTACATCAACGGCGAATGGGTCGCTCCGCTGGTTGCCCACGATCTCGAAGTCCTCAATCCGGCGACGGAAAAGCCGATCGCGTTGATCTCGATGGGAACGGCGACCGATATCGACCGTGCCGTCGCCGCCGCCAAGAAGGCGTTTGCGAGCTATAGCCGCACCAGCGTCGAGGAACGGCTGGCGCTACTGGAAAAATTGCTCGCCATCTACAAGCGTCGCTATGACGAGATGGCGAAGACGATCACCATGGAACTCGGGGCGCCGATCACCATGAGCACCGAGCAGCAGGCCGATGTCGGCGTCGGCCATCTCCAGGGCTTCATCGACGCGCTGAAGCGCGCGCATATGCGCGAGGTCCTGCCGAATGGCGATGTCCTGCTGCGCGAGCCGATCGGCGTCTGCGGTCTCATCACCCCTTGGAACTGGCCGATCAACCAGATCGCGCTGAAGGTCGTGCCGGCGCTCGCGACCGGCTCGACCTGCGTTCTGAAACCCTCCGAATTCACCCCTCTGAACGCACTGCTCTACGCGGAGATGGTGCATGAGGCCGGCTTCCCGGCCGGCACGTTTAATCTCGTCAACGGCGATGGCCCGAATGCGGGTGCGGCTCTTTCCAAGCACAAGGATATCGACATGATGTCCTTTACCGGCTCGACCCGCGCCGGCATCGCCGTCAGCAAGGATGCAGCCGATACGGTCAAGCGCGTGACGCTGGAACTGGGCGGCAAGTCGCCGAACATCGTGTTCGAGGATGCTGATCTCGAAGACCGCGTCACCGGCAGCGTGCTGGAATGCTTCAACAATTCCGGCCAGTCCTGCGATGCGCCGACCCGTCTTCTGGTCCAGAAAACGGTCTATGACAAGGCTGTCGAGATCGCTGAGCGTGTCGGCAGGCAAGCCAAGGTTGGCAATCCGACTGAGGAAGGCAGCCATATCGGGCCGCTGGTCAGCGATGTCCAGTTCGGCCGGGTGCAGGCGCTGATCGAAGCCGGCATAACCGAAGGCGCACGCGTGCTCGTCGGCGGCGCCGGCAAGCCGGAGGGTTTCGAGACCGGCTATTTCGTCAAGCCGACGATCTTCGCCGATGTCGACAATACGATGCGCATCGCCCGCGAGGAAGTGTTCGGCCCGGTGCTGGCCATCATGCCGTTCGAGACGGAGGAGGAGGCGATCGAGATCGCCAACGACACCAATTATGGCTTGGCTGCCTATGTCCAGACCGGTGACCCGAAGCGTGCCGAACGCGTCGCCTCACGCCTACGCGCCGGCATGGTGCATATCAACGGCGGACCGCATCGTTACGGAAGCCCGTTCGGTGGCTACAAGCAGTCCGGCAATGGTCGTGAGGGCGGCATGTTCGGGCTAGAAGATTTCCTCGAGGTCAAAACCGTGCACCGGCCCGACGCGGCCTGAGCGTTTTTGGCAAGCTGATCAACCCCGTGGTTCGATGTGACCGCGGGGTTGTTTGCTTCAGCAATTCTCATGTTCCTATCAGGATAAGTCGCTGTTTGCGGCAGCAGCTTTCTGATAGCTGCGGTGCTAACGCAGGGCATGCAGCCCGTTGCGCCAGATCGCATTGGAATTGTTCGTGTCAGAGACTGCCTCACCTTCGTCAGCAGCGTTGCCCGCAAGCCGGATACCCCTGATTGCGTTGGTCATTGGCGGAATGGCCATTAGCGGTTCGCCGATCTTCGTCCGTTTGTCGGAGGTCGGGCCGCTTGCGACCGCCTTTTGGCGCGTCGGTATCGCCTTCGTCGCGCTGTTCGTCGTGTCGCTGATCCGTAGGGATAATGGCCCGAAGCCGCAGACGCTCCGGGATGGAATGCTGCTGGCGCTTCCAGGCGTGCTGCTGGCCATCAATCTTGCCTGCTGGCACCTGTCGCTGCATATCACCTCGGTTGCCAATTCGACCCTTTTGGCAAACCTTGCTCCGGTGTTCGTGACGATTTTCGGCTGGCTGCTGTTCCGCCTGCCGATCACCCGCGCCTTTCTGGCCGGCCTCGGGCTGGCGGCGATCGGTATCGTGGTTCTGAAAGGCGGGTTTTCGGGCATCGGCGGCGGCGTGCTGCATGGGGATGGGATCGCTG
This sequence comes from Pararhizobium sp. O133, assembly GCF_051669845.1. Classification (NCBI taxonomy): domain Bacteria; kingdom Pseudomonadati; phylum Pseudomonadota; class Alphaproteobacteria; order Hyphomicrobiales; family Rhizobiaceae; genus Pararhizobium; species Pararhizobium sp. O133. The sequence continues at coordinate 1,728,342 of NZ_CP196426.1, forward strand.
TCATCGCGGCCATGCTCTATGCGGGCTATATTCTGGCGATTGGCCGGTTACGGAGCCGTTTCGATACGTTGCGCATCATGGTCTGGAGCTCAGCCTCGGGCACGCTGACAATGCTACCGCTCACGCTGATCTTTGAGCCGGTGCTCGCCCCTGCCACGACTTATGGATGGGCCATCGTCGTCGGTCTCGCGCTGATCAGCCATGCCAGCGGCCAGGTACTGATCACCTATGCGCTGGCCTATCTACCGGCGGCGTTTTCTTCGCTGACCCTGCTGCTTCAGCCGATCGGCGCCGCCGCCCTCGGCTGGATCGTGCTCGGCGAGCCTGTCAGCCTGATGCAGGCGATCGGCGGGCTGATCGTGCTTTGCGGCATCCTGGTCGCCCGCCGCGGCTGACCGGGACGCGTCTCAGATTCCCGGCAGGTTGAAGTTCGACAGGCGGTCCTCCAATTGCAGGATCGTCGGCACGTCGGCATTGGCGAAGGCGAAACGCAGATAGCCTTCCTGACCCTCTCCAAAATAATCGCCCGGCAGGCAGACGATGCCGGCGATCTTCGCCAGTTTTTCAGCGACGAATTCCGAGCGGATATCCGGATAGGGATGGCGGATATAGGCGAAATAGGCGCCGATCGCCTGCAGCTTCCAACCCTTCAGACGGCTCATGACCTGTTTCAGCGCTTCGGCGCGCCGGGTAATCTCGGCGCGGTTGCCGGCCCGCCAGTCGTCCAGCGCCGGAAGCGCCTTGGCGATCGCCGCCTGCGCGGAGCGGGGCGCGCAGATCTGCAGGTTGTCCATAATCTTGGCGACTTGCTCCACCAGCGCCGGGCCGGCGGTGATCGCGCCCAAGCGGTGGCCGGGAATGCAGAAGGACTTCGAGAAGCTGTACAGGCAGACGAGGCTGTCCTGCCATCCCTCGACGCTCAGGAGATCATGCGGTGCGCCGTTGCCCTCGGGCAGGAAATCGCGATAGGTCTCGTCGAGGATCAGCCAGGTGCCGTTGGCACGGCAGAGGTCGAAGATCCGGCGCAACAGGGCCGGTGGATAGACGGAACCGGTCGGATTGTTGGGGGTGACCAGCGCCAGCGCCCGCACGCCGGGCTTCAGCGCCGAGGCGATGGCGTCGATGTCGGGCAGGAAGCCGAGGGCGGCAGCGCAGGGCACCAGCTCGACGCTGATGCCGAGCATGGACAGCGTCGTTTCCTGGTTGAAATAGAAGGGGTTGGTCATCAGCACCGTGTCGCCCGCACCGGCGATCGCCATTACGGTCGAGATGAAGGCCTGATTGCAGCCGGAGGTGATGTGGATGTTTTCCGCTGTGACAGATGCACCGTAGACGCCGGAAACATGGGTGGCATAGGCGGCGCGCAAAACGTCCTCGCCCTCGATCGCGCCATAGCCCGTAAACGCAGGCGAGGCTGCCGCTTCGCCTAGCCACTTCAGCATGTCGGGGTGGGACGGATAACCCGGAACAGCCTGGCTGAGATCGATCCTTGGCCCTCGCGCGCCGTCATATTCCTTGCCCCAGGCGAGCACGGAAGGCACCGGCGGTGGCGACAGTCTGGCGATGAGCGGATTGAAATGCGGCATTACGGCGATCCTGTGGGTTTAAGCGAGCGTGTTTTTTCAAGACTTGGCGCGGCGCTTCGGCGTCGGTTCCGGCCGGCGGACGCGGGCAGGGGAGGAGACCGGCTGGAAACCGTCCTTGGTCGGCAGTCGCTCCGGCGCACTGATCTTGGGCGGACGGGCGCGGATGATGGTACGCGCCGAGGTCTGCAGTTCCGGCATAGGGTCGCTTTCGAGCGCTGCAAACAGCCAGTCGATGAAGACCTTGACGATCGGCGCGGCCCGGACCTCGTTGCGGCAAGAGACATAGAAGGCGTCGTTGGCGGGCACGGTCAGGTCGAAGGGGGCGATCAGTTCGCCCTTGGCGATCAGGCTGCCGGCGGTGATCGTATCGCCGAGCGCCACGCCCTGATTGTGCAGCGCCGCTTCTGTCGACAGGCGGGCATCGCTCATGAAATGCTGGCGGCCGCGCTGGATGTCGGTGCCGTCGGTTGCCGCCGCAAGCCAGGTGTTCCATTCGCGCCCGTCATCCCCATGCAGGATGACGTGATCGCGCAGGTCACGCAACGAACGCAGCGGCCGCATGTTGACGAGGGTCGGACTGACGACGGGAAACAGTTCCAGCCGGCTCCACAGCCGCGCCCAGCAATCCGGCCAGTTGCCGTCGCCATAGAGCAGGCAGATATCGACATCGTTGGAAAACAGGTTGGCCGCGTCGTTGGAGGCGATGAGCGTCAGCTGCACGTCGGGAAACTGCTCGGTGAACTGATGCAGGCGCGGGATCATCCAGAAGGACAGAAGCGCCGGCACGCAGGCGATGCGCAATTCGCCGCTGGTGGTCGGCCTTGTCATGGCGGCGGTGGCGGCCGCGATGCCCTCGAATGCATTGGTGACAGCCGGCAGCAGCAGCGCACCTTGGGAGGTCAGCTTCAGCCGCTTGCCGCCGCGCTCGAAAAGCGGTGCGTTGAAGGAAAGTTCCAGCGCCCTAATCTGGTGGCTGATCGCGCCATGGGTGACGTTCAACTCGCGGGCCGCCGCCGAGACCGAACCACGCCGAGCCGTCGCCTCGAAGGCGCGAAGCGGGTTGAGCGGCGGCAGGCGGCTGGACACGAAAGAATGCTCCGGAAGGCAAATTGAATTGTGAGTTTTTCTCACACCAAATGCTATAACAATGTCAATTGATTTTCCAGTGAATTTGTTTCCTAATATGCGCAACAAAGGCAAAAGCCTGGGGAACATGCACGGAAATTCCATCGGCACAATGACGATGCGATATCCGTTTATTGGCGATCATCTGGGCCGATTTCCGGCCTTCCGAACGTCAATTCCGCACGTCGTCCCGGGCTCGAAAGGAGGTCGTGGATATGACTTGGGATGACAAGAAGCTCAGCGAATTGAAGGCGAAATACGGCGAGGCCCATGGTGGCGAGATGTTCGACCCGACCTTCCGCAAGGTCGCCGACAAGATCTTCTCCAAGAATGGCACGCGTCTGGCGCCTTACTCGGGTGTTCCGACATTCCTGATGGCGCCGCATATGCCCGTGGATGCCAACGAGCCGGATTTCGGCAATCTGCAGGTCGCCATTGTCGGCGTGCCGATGGATCTCGGCGTCACCAACCGTCCGGGCTCGCGCTTCGGGCCGCGCGCCATGCGCACGATCGAGCGGATCGGTCCCTATAATCACGTTCTCGGTTGCGCCCCGGTGCATGACCTGCGCGTCGCCGATATCGGTGACGTACCGTTCCAGAGCCGCTACCGGCTGGAACTCAGCCATGACGACATCGAAAAGCGCATCAACCAGATCGTCGATGCCGGCGTGGTTCCTCTTTCCGTCGGCGGTGACCATTCGATCAGCCATCCGATCCTGAAGGCCGTCGGCAAGAAGCGCCCGGTCGGCATGATCCATATCGACGCCCATTGCGACACCGGCGGCGCCTACGACCTCACCAAGTTCCATCACGGCGGACCGTTCCGCAATGCCGTGCTCGACGGTGTGCTCGACCCGACCCGCACGATCCAGATCGGCATTCGCGGTTCGTCGGAATATCTCTGGGAGTTCTCCTATGAGTCCGGCATGACCGTCATCCATGCCGAGGAAGTCACCGGCCTCGGCATTCCGGCGATCATCGAGAAGGCGAAGACGATCGTCGGCGATGGCCCGACCTATCTTTCCTTCGATATCGACAGCGTCGATCCGAGCTTTGCGCCCGGCACCGGTACGCCGGAAATCGGCGGCCTCACGACCCGCGAAGTGCTGGAACTGATCCGCGGCCTGAAGGGCCTGAACCTTGTCGGCGGCGATGTCGTCGAGGTCGCCCCGCAATATGACGCGACGACCAACACGGCGCAGGTCGGTTCGCAGGTCCTGTTCGAGATCCTGAGCCTCATGGTGTTCAGCCCGTTCGTGAACGGTGAGCGGGGCTAACGTTCTTCATACTCTGGCGGCCCCTCATCCGGCCTGTCGGCCACCTTCTCCCCGCAGGCAGGGAGAAGGGATATGCCGCAAGCTCCGTTCCTTCTCTGCAATTTGGAGGAGGGGGGCGGAAAATTCGATCGTCCCCTCGCCCCGTTTACGGGGAGAGGGCTAGGGTGAGGGGCAAATCCACACTCGATTGCCGTGCCTGAACAAAAATCCACAAAGGGGAATAAAATGACCAAGCATTTGAACCTGAAATCATCTCTTGCCGCCATGCTGCTGCTCGGCGGCGCCGTTCTCGGTTTCGCCTCGGCGGCCAATGCCGATGCGCTCGACGACATCACCAAGGCGGGCGTGCTGAATGTCGGCGTCTTCGCCGACTTCCCGCCCTTCTCCTCCGCCAGCGCCGACATGAGCCTCAAGGGCTATGACATCGACGTCGCGCAGTACATTGCCGATAGCTTGAAGGTGAAGCTGGTTCCCGTGCCGATCACCGGCCAGAACCGCATTCCCTATCTCACGGAAAAGCGCGTCGATATGCTGGTCAGCGTCGGCTACAGCAAGGAGCGGGCCGAGGTCATCGATTTCGCGGCCGCCTATGCGCCCTATTATATCGCTGTGATCGGCCCGGCCGCGATGGAGGTGAAGGACAAGGAAGACCTTACCGGCAAGAGCATCGCCGTCAATCGCGGTACGCTTGAGGATACGTCGGTCACCGAAGCGGCGCCCAAGGATGCCGATATCAAGCGCTTCGACAACTATAACGCCGTCATTCAGGCTTTCATTTCCGGCCAGACCGACCTGATGGTCGTCGGCAACGATGTCGGTGCGCAGGTTCTGGCCCGCCAGGAAGCCCTGAAGCCGGAGCAGAAGTTCCAGCTGCTGACCTCGCCGTCGCATCTCGCGCTCAACAAGGGTGAGGACCGCCTGAAAGCTGCGATCAACGATGCCGTTGCCAAGATGCTGGCCGACGGCAAGCTGAATGCAAGCTCGGAAGCCTGGCTGAAGGTTCCGCTCAATCCAGAAAACCTGAAGGACTGATCCTTTGGGCTATGCGCTCGACTTCGGCTGGCTGGAGGATGCGGTCTTCCTGATCGCAAACGGCGCCGCGATGACGATGTTCCTGATCGCGGTGTCGGCTGTTGCCGGCACCGTGCTCAGCGTTCTCGGTGCGGCGGCCCGGCGCAGCCGTCATGCGGCCTTGCGCCGGCTGATCGCCGGTTACGTCGAGCTCGTGCGCAATACGCCGTTTCTGGTGCAATTGTTCTTCATCTTCTTTGGTCTGCCGAGCCTTGGCATCCGGCTCGATCCGGTCGTCGCGGCCATTTTGGCAATGACTTTGAACATGACCGCCTATACGACCGAGATCGTCGGCGCTGGTCTTGATGCCGTGCCAAAAGGACAGCGCGAGGCGGCTCTGGCGTTGGGCCTGCGACCGCGGCAGGTGTTCGTCAAGATCGTCCTGCCGCAGGCCTTGAAAGTGATCTACCCGGCGCTGACCAGCCAGATCATCATCATGATGCTGGAATCCGCCGTCGTCTCGCAGATCGCCGTGCGCGAACTGACCTATGAGGCGGACATGCTGCAGGCCCGCACCTTCCGCGCCTTCGAAACCTATTTCGTCATCACGCTGGTCTATCTCGGCATGAGCATCGGCCTGCGCCGCCTGCTGGTTGCCGGCGGCAATCGTTTTTTGCCCGGAGGCGTTTCGTGATCGAATTCACGCTTTGGGACATTATCCGCAACCTGCTTCTGGCCGCGCGCTGGACCATCCTTCTCTCCGCCGTCGCCTTTGCCGGCGGCATCGTCGTCGGACTGCTGATCCTGTTCCTGCGCATTTCCAAGCGGCGCTGGCTGAAGCGTTTCGCGGAATATTATATCGGCCTGTTTCAGGGCACGCCGCTGCTGATGCAACTGTTCCTGCTGTTCTTCGGCCTACCGCTTTTGGGCTTGCGTATCGAACCCTGGACGGCTGCCGTGCTCGGGCTTACTCTTTGCGCCAGCGCGTTTCTGGCCGAAATCTGGCGTGGCGGCGTCGAGGCGGTGCCGGTCGGGCAATGGGATGCGGGAAGCAGCCTCGGGCTCCATTACATCCGGCAGATGCGGCTGATCATCCTGCCGCAGGCCTTCGCGATGACGCGGGCGCCGACGGTGGGTTTTCTGGTGCAGCTGATCAAGAACACCGCGCTGACCTCGATTATCGGCTTTGAGGAACTGGTCAGGACGTCGAATGCGATCAACAATGCGACCTTCGAGCCCTTCAAGGTCTACGGCTTTGTTGCCCTTATCTATTTTGCCTTGTGTTTTCCGTTGACTCGATACGCCAAGATGCTGGAGCTTCGTGCCCTGAAACATTGATTGAACCACGGTTCGGACTTGCAAGCCGGACTGAAAATTGGGAACAGACCGGGAGCCAGAAGGCGTCCGGCATAAAAGGAGAACGAACATGACTGAATTTCTGAACAAGAGCGTCGGCCGCCGCGCCGTGCTGGGCGCTGGCCTTGCCGGTGTCTCGATGCTGGCCATGCCGTCGATCCTGCGCGCGCAGGACAAGTCGCTGAAGGTCGGCGTCTATGGTGGCTACTTCAAGGATTCGTTCGACAAGAACATTTTCCCCGATTTCACCAAGACAACCGGCATCGCCGTCGAAGCCGTTGCAGAGCCGACCGGCGAAGCCTGGCTGGTGCAACTCGACCAGGCCGCCAAGGCTGGCCAGGCGCCCGCCGACGTCTCGATGATGTCGCAGGTTTCGATGCTGAAGGGCCAGGCGACGGACCTCTGGGCGCCGCTCGACATGGCGAAAATCCCGAACGGCAAGAACCTGATCGAACGCTTCGTCAACAAGTATCCGGATGGCCGTGTTGCCGGCATCGGCGCCGTGTCCTGGTACATCACGCTGGTGACCAACACCGACGTCTTCAAGGAAGCACCGACCTCCTGGGAAGCGCTGTGGGATCCGGCAAATGCCGACAAGCTCGGCCTGCTCGCGCTTGTCTCCAACTCCTTCCTGCTCGAAGTGACGGCAAAAACCTATCTCGGTGGCACCAATGCGCTGGATACGGAAGAGGGCATCCAGAAGGCTTTCGACAAGCTCGCCGAAGTCAAGCCGAACGTCCGTCTCTGGTATCGCGACGAAGCCCAGTTCGAACAGGCGCTGAAGTCGGGCGAAATCCCGATGGGCCAGTATTATCACGACGTCACCGGCCTTGCCGCCGCCGACGGCAACCCTGTCCGCTCGACCTTCCCGAAGGAAGGCGGCATCCAGGATTCGGGCTGCTGGGCCCTGTCGCGTGCCTCGACCAAGATCGAGGAAGCGCATGTCTTCATCGACTATATGAGCCAGCCGTCGATCCAGGCGATCCTGTCGCGCAAGGTCGGCACCTCGCCGACGGTCAAGCGCGAACTGACCGACCTGACGGCCGAAGAATTCGCCGCCGTGTCCTCCGATATCGAGCCGATCATTCCGCGCTACGATCTCTACCAGACGAAGTCGGATTGGCTGAACCAGAAGTGGACTGAACTGATCGTCGGTTGAGGGGCAAGCCCCTCATCCGGGCCTCCCTTTTTAGAGAAGAAGGGCGGTCACCTTCTCCCCGTTTCGACGGGGAGAAGGGACAAGCGGCACGCTCCGTCATCCCCTCTCCCCGCCTGCGGGGAGAGGGTTAGGGTGAGGGGCTTTTTACCACCACGTTTGAGAAGCAAGAAACGATGTCAGGCCTCGTCCTCAACAATGTCACGAAGGAATTCGGGACTTTCACAGCGGTCAACAATGTCGAGCTGACGGTGCCGCATGGCACGTTCGTCTGCCTGCTCGGTCCTTCCGGCTGCGGCAAGACCACGCTGTTGCGAATGATCGCAGGCCTAGACCTTCCGACCGACGGCGCGATCCGGCTGGACGGAAAGGACATCACCAAGGTTCCGACGCACCAGCGGGATCTCGGCATGGTGTTCCAGTCGCTGGCGCTGTTTCCGCATTTGACGGTCGGCGAGAACATTGCCTATCCGCTACGCATTCGCGGCCGCGCGAAGGACGAGCAGAAAAAGCGTGTCGATGAGCTTCTCGCCATGATCCATCTGAGCGGCTATGCCGACCGGCCGGTCTCCAAGCTGTCGGGCGGCCAGCGGCAGCGGGTGGCGATTGCCCGCGCCCTTTCGATCTCGCCGAAACTCTTTCTGCTCGATGAGCCGCTGTCGGCGCTGGACGCCAAGCTGCGCGAGGCGATGCAGGTGGAGTTGCGCCAGCTGCAGCAGAAGCTCGGCATCACCACCATCGTCGTCACGCATGATCAGCGCGAGGCCATGACCATGGCCGATACCGTCGTCGTCATGAACAAGGGCGAGATCCGCCAGGCAGCCTCGCCGATCGAGATCTATCGCCGCCCGGCCGATACCTTCGTCGCTGACTTCATCGGTTCGACCAATCTTCTCGAAGCGGAAGCCGACAGTACCGGCCATGTCACCGTGCTCGGCCAGCCGGTGTCCGGCGTCTCGCTCGGAGCCGGTGTTTCCAAGGCGACGCTGTCGATCCGTCCGGAAGACATTCATCTGACGGCGCCCGGCGACGGCGCGCTCGCCGGCACGGTTACCTTCGTGCGCGATCTCGGCGGCACGATCGAGACCTTCGTCGATATTGCCGACCGGCAGATTGTTGCGGTTTCCACGCCGCGCGCGCGGCCCGAAGTCGCGGTCGGCCAGCCGGTCGGCGTGAAGCTTCTGCCGGATGTCTGCGTGGTGCTGGCCAAATGAGACGCGAAGCTCCACAAAAATTCGGCGACTACGGCCCGCTGTTCTTCCCGGCGATGATGCTCATCGTCTTCTTCGTCGTGCCGTTTGCAACGATGATCGCCGTCTCGTTCTTCCAGCGCCAGCAGGGCGGCTTCTACGTGCCGGCCTTCGTCTTCTCGAATTACCAGCGCTTCCTTAGCCTGTTCTTCGCCAATGTGCTCGGCTTTTCGCTGATGCTGGCGGTGACGGTGGCGATCTGCTGCGTGCTACTGGCGGTCCCCTTCACCTATCTTCTGACCCGGATGGCGAGGAAGGTCCAGATCGTCTGGCTGGTCGCACTTCTCTCGGTCCTGTCGCTGTCGGAAGTCATCATCGGCTTTGCCTGGTCGACACTGTTTTCTCGCACCGCCGGCATCACCAATCTGCTGGTCATGATGGGCGTCATGAACGAGGCAAAGGCGCTGCTGCCAAGTTTTGGCGCGGTGCTGACCGGCATGGTCTATCAGGCCTTTCCCTATACGGTTCTGGTGCTCTATCCAGCGCTCGTGCGGCTTGATCCGACGCTGACTGAGGCGGCCCGCACACTCGGCGCCTCGCCGGTCCGGGCCTTCTTCACGGTCGTCGTTCCGGCGCTGCGCAACACCATCACCGCGACGCTGATCATGGTGTTCATCTTCGCGCTCGGCTCCTACCTGCTGCCGCAGCTTCTTGGCCGGCCACAGCACTGGACGCTGTCCGTGCTGATCACCGACCAGGCGATCTACCAGTCCAACATGCCGTTCGCGGCTGCCATGGCGGTGTTCCTGGTGCTGGTGACCCTCGGTCTCGTGGCGCTGACGGTTCTGGCCGGACGCAAGGGAGAAGCCGCATGACCGGTGCGCTGAGCAAAGTCTATTTCTTCCTGATCGGCTTGTTTCTGACGCTGCCGATGATCGTCGTCGCTGGCGTGTCGGTGAACGAGAAGCAGACGCTCGCCTTTCCGCCCAAGGGTTTTTCGCTCTCCTGGTACGGCGAGATCTTCCTCAATCCGGAATGGCGCAACGCCCTGTTTGCCTCATTGACGCTGGCGATCCTGTCGGCGGCGGTTGCCGTCGCCATCGCCCTGCCGCTCGCCTGGTTCCTGTGGCGGCGGATCGCGCCCTGGGCGAACATCTTCCAGCTTCTCGGCATCGCGCCGTTCACGCTGCCGCCCGTCATCACCGCGCTCGGCCTTTTGACCTTCTGGGCAACGACCGGTTTCTACGGCCAGCCCTGGACGGCCGTTGTCAGCCACGCGATCTTCTTCGTGACCCTGCCGCTGGTAACCCTGTCGCTCGGTTTCACCGCAATCGACCGTTCGCTCGTCGAGGCCGCAGCGACCATGGGCGCCGACGACAAGACGATTTTCCGCACCGTCGTTCTGCCGCTGATCCTGCCCTATATCGTCTCGGGCTATGCTTTCGCCTTCGTCCTGTCGCTCAACGAATATATCGTCGCCTACATGACCGTCGGCTTCACGATGGAAACCCTGCCGATCAAGATCTTCAACGCCCTGCGCTACGGCTATACGCCGACCATGGCCTCCGTCACGATACTGTTCGTGGCGACCGCCGCCGTTATCTTCTCCCTTGTCGCGCGGTTCGGCGATCTGCCGAAACTGCTCGGCGCCATGTCATCGGACGACACATGATCACGCTTGCGGCCCTGCAGATGAAATCGGTCCCCGGCGACGTCGCCGCCAATCTCGCCCGCGTCGAGCAGGCGGCGAAGGATGCGGCCGGCAGGGGCGCGAGCCTGCTGATGACGCCGGAACTGGGGCTTACCGGCTACGGCGCCGGCGATGTCATCCGCGATCTGGCGGATTCGGCGGACGGAGCGCTGGTACGGCGTCTTCAGGTGATTTCAGCGCAAAGCGGCATTGCGATCATTGCCGGCTTTGCCGAACAGGCAGAAGGAACCGTCTTCAACAGCGCCGTCTATGTCGATGGCGACGCGGCTCCGGTCGTCTACCGAAAATCCAACCTCTATGGTGATTACGAACGTGACCTGTTCACGCCGGCCGCGCCGGGAACCGTGACCTTCGACCATCGCGGCGTGCGCTGCGGCATGCTGATCTGCTACGATGTCGAGTTTCCGGAAAATGTCCGGCGCCTCGCCTTGGCCGGTGTCGATGCCGTGCTGGTTCCGACGGCCCTGCCGGCCGGCTATTCCGGCACGTTCATCGCCAATCACATGATCCAGACTCGGGCCTTCGAAAACCAGGTCTTCGTCGCCTATATCAACCATTGCGGCGCGGACGAGCGTTTCACCTTCGCGGGCTCGTCGCGGATCGCGGCGCCCGATGGCAGTCTTCTGGCAAATGCTGCATCGCATGGCGAAACGCTGATGGTGGTGACGATTAAGCCGGCCGATTTCAAAGTATCAAAGGCTGAGAATACCTATCTGACAGACCTGAGCATTCCGGCCTGACCGTCATCACGATGCGGTGAAGCTATGCTTTTGCGGCTGCGGATGAAAACCATCCTGCTTCCCGAACCGTACTCTCCTGCAACACCAAGGGAGAGACCGATGAAGCGTATTCTGTTTTCACTGACCGTTCTGAGCCTCCTGTCTCCGGCGCTGCCAGCCTTTGCCGCCGATACCGTGATGGAGACGTTTTTCCGCGGAAAGACCACGGCGGTCGGGTCGTTTTCCGCCGTCAATGGTGTGAACCGCAAGTTCGATGTCGTCCTGACAGGGCGCTCGCGCGGCAATACCCTGACGCTGCGCGAGGACTTCGTCTATGCCAATGGCGAGAGGGATCGCAAGACCTGGCGTTTCGTTCGCACCGGGCCGACGACTTACAACGGAACACGCGAGGACGTGATCGGCGAGACGACCGTGCGGGTCGACGGCAATACCGTGCGGTTCAATTATCTTGTCGATCTCGATCCGGGGCCGGGCAGGAACATGGTCCATTTCTTCGACAAGCTGGTGTTTTCCGAGGATGGAAAAACTGTCGCCAACACGGCACTGGTCTGGAAGACCATTTTCCCGGTTGCCCGGGTGAGGGTCGATTTCAAGAGATAATGTGATCGTTCAATTTTGTTGAACATTCTGTCCGTATCGGACCTCTTTATTAAACACGTTCCATGGCCGATATTCGCCTCAACACACTTTTTAGGAGGCAGCCATGAGCTTGCAACTGACAGGAATCCACCACCTCACCGCCATCACCGCGAATGCGAAGGAGAACCTGCGTTTCTACACGCAGACGCTCGGCATGCGGCTGGTGAAAAAGACCGTCAATCAGGACGACACGACCGCCTATCATCTCTTTTATGCCGACGGCGAGGCGACGCCGGGCACCGACCTTACGTTTTTCGATTGGCCGGTGAACCGGGAGGCACGCGGAACGCACAGTGTTTCGCGTACCGGTCTTCGCGTCGGCAGCACGGAAAGCGTCGAATGGTGGGCGGCCCGTCTGCGGGAATTGAGCGTGACCACCGGCGATGTCATCGAGATCGATGGGCGCATGTCGCTCGATTTCGAGGATGGCGAAGGCCAGCGTTTCCGGCTGATCGATGATGGCGGACTTTCGCCGTCGCATCCGTGGGACCGCAGCCCGGTGCCAGTCGAACACCAGATCAAGGGCCTTGGCCCGATCGTCATGAGCGTGCCGGATATCACCAATACCGAACTGGTGCTGGAGCATGTGATGAACATGACGAAGCAGCGGCAGTACCCGTCGCCAGACGACAATGGCGAGGTGCATGTGTTTTCGATGGGCGAGGGCGGTCCGGCTGCCGAACTGCATGTCGCGGTCCAGCCGGGCCTGCCGGCCGCGCGGCAGGGAGCGGGCGCTGTCCATCATGTCGCATTCCGCGCTCCGGACGAGGCGGCGTTGCATGAATGGACCGAACGCCTCAACAGCTTCCGGCTGCCGTCGAGCGGCGAGGTCGAGCGCTTCTATTTCCGCTCGCTCTATTTCCGCGAGCCGAACGGCGTCCTGTTCGAGATCGCCACCGACGGTCCGGGCTTTGCTGTCGACGAGCCGATGGAAACGCTAGGCGAGGGCCTGTCGCTGCCGCCGTTCCTGGAGCATCGGCGCGCCCAGATCGAAGCACGGCTGAAGCCGCTGGTCTGATTGCCTGACAAAAAGCCGGGGTCATCCCGGCTTTTTGGACTGTACTTTTTTGCCGTGGCCAGCATGTTGGCACCAAACGCAAAAGGATCGTCCCATGACCAAACTGCTCGGTATTTCCGGAAGCCTGCGCAAGGCCTCATTCAACAAGGCCCTGCTCCATGCGGCTCTGCCGCTGGCGCCGGAAGGTGTCAGCTTCACGACGGGAACGATCGAGGGCATTCCGCTTTACAATGCCGATGTCGAGCGGGAAGGCGTGCCGGAAGCCGTACAGGTGTTGAAGGACCAGATCGCGAGCGCCGACGGCGTCATCCTGTTCACACCGGAATACAACAATTCCATGCCGGGCGTGTTCAAGAATGCGATCGACTGGGTGAGTTCGTCGATGACCGGCGCGCCGAATGTCTTTGCCGGCCGCGCCTTTGCCCTCGCCGGCGCGTCGCCCGGTCCGTTCGGAACCCTGCTCAGCCAGGATGCCTGGCTGTCGGTGTTTCGCACGCTCGGCGCCGATCTCTGGGCCGGCAAGCGACTGATGGTGCCGAAGGCCGGATCGGTGTTCGACAAGGAGGGCAACATGATCGACGAGGAAGCCAAGGCGCGGCTGAAGACCTTCGTCGAAGCTTTTGCCGCTTATGTAGCGACGGTCAAGGGTCGGTAGTCGCGGTCAGATTTCCAGCCCGGCCAGCCATGCCTTGGTTATGGTCACGTCCTGCGGGCTCAACTGGTGGCCGGCATTGATCATAGTGTTTTCCACCGTGGCATGGCCGTTGATCAGGTGTTTTTCGAGATCGGTCGCGTGGGGTGCATAGGGATCCTGCGCGCCGGTCGTCATCAAGACGCGCGTTCCAGAAAGGTCGGCCACCGGAATCGTTTCAAGGACATTCATCGGGCGTAGCAGCACAGCGGTGCGGATCAGGCCCGGATGCCGCAGCATCGTCGCGCCGAGCATGTTTGCCCCGTTGGAATAGCCGACGAATACCGTCTTTTCCAGGTTGATACCATAGCCCGTCACGGCGCCTTCGACAAACGCAACAAAGGCTTCCGCCTCGGAGATGATGTCCTTCTGGTCGAAGGTGGTGTTGGTGATCCGCCGGAAGAAGCGCGGATAGCCTTCCTCGACGCTGCGGCCGCGCAGGCTGAGCAGTTCCGCATCGGGCGCAATCTGCCTCCCAAGCGGCAAGAGACTTGTCTCGTTGCCGCCGGTTCCATGCAGCAGGATCAGCGTGCGGCCATCCGGATTTTCAGGAACGGTAAAGCGGTGCACGAAGGGCAGTTCCCGAGCCGGAACGCGCGCCTCACCGGGTAATGAGAACTGCGGCAGAACGACGAGACTGTCCTGGTTTTCGCCACCGAAATGCTCGGGAACGAACAGTTTCGTGCCGAGCGCCGCCTGATCCTCATCAATCGCCATGCCAGGCCCGTCCGTCGCCAGTTCGAACAGCGTGCCGCCAGGTTCGCGGACGTAGAGCGAATAGAAATATTTTCGGTCATGCGCCGAAATCGTGCCGGCATCCTCGGCTTCGAGTTGCGTTCGCACCGCGTCGACGGCAGCCTTGTCCGTTGCCCGGAAGGCGATATGATCGATGGTTCCGGTGCCGGGTGCAGCCGTCCAGAAACCGCCGGCATCTCGTATGTCGATAATGTCGCCGGACTGCGAGACCAGGCGGCGGATCGTGTCGGTCCTGTCGCTTTCGTCGTAGCCGAAATGCCGGTTGACGAAGGCGGCGGTTCCATCCGGCGTGGCGGTCAGGATGGTCGCGCCGCGCAGGCGCCGGATCGCATCGTGTGGCGGGATATCGCCGAAGACATAGGGTGCCGGCGCAGCGATCGTGTCGGTCCCGACCAGCTTGATGATGACGCCATCGGGATCCTTCAGCCGGATGACCGGTTCTCCGAATTCCTGCGCCGGTCCCTCTGTGGCGACGTTGTAACGCAAGGCGCGTGTCAGCCAGAAGCCGATACTGTCGGGCGCGATGACGAAGGAAACCTCGCTCGGTTGGCCATGACCGACGCGACCCGGCGCGCCGTCTTCCCAGACGAGGAACGTGACGAGCGATCCCGGCGAGCCGGTCGCGTCGCCGTAGAGCAGGTGAAGCTGCGCCGCATCCTCGAAACCCGCCGTCCGCTTGACGAGGCGCAGGCCCAGGAAGCCCGCATAGAAATCGACATTCGGCTGAACCTTGCGGGTGATCAGGGTGATGTGGTGGATGCCGCTTGTCATGAAGTGGGAACCTGTCAATCTGGTTGCGGGATGCGCGCAAAAGGGGAATGGCTCAAGCCGCCATGACTTGTCTGCCTCGGCAGTCCGATGCGGTTTGTGCTACTGCTTCGGCCGGTCCTTGGCGAGGAAGGCTTTGAAGGCATCGGCATAATCCGGATGCCAGCGCGAGAGCGGCGGGCGGTTTTCGACGATATCGCCGGCGGCCCAGAGGATGCGTTTCTCGTCCGTCGATCGCTCCACGTCATTGTCGGGGCAGAGGATATAGAAGTCGTCGTTTTCCAGGCTCTGCATCATGAAATCGACGGTTTCCTGCGGCGTCCAGGCCGCGTCCGGCTTTTCGGTGCGGCCATTGGCCGTCAGGCCGGTATAGACGAAGCCGGGGACCAGCAGATGGGCGGTGACGTTGCAATCGACCGTGTTGCGCAATTCGTGCTGAAGCGCTTCGGTGAACACTTTGACCCCGGCCTTGGCGACATTATACGCAGGATCTCCGGGCGGCGTGGTGATGCCCTGCTTGGAGCCGGTATTGATGATCAGCGCTTTCTGGCCATGGGCAATCATACGGGGCGCGAAGATACGCGAACCATTGATGACGCTCCAGAGGTTGACGTCGATCACGCGCTCCCAGGTGTCGGCGGCCCCGAGGATCGAGCTGCCGGGTTGGATGCCGGCATTGTTCATCAGCACATGCACCTTGCCGAAGCGGTCGATGGCCTCCGTTTCCAGCGCCCTGAGCGAATCAATGCTCGAGACATCCGTCGCCAAAGCGATCACACTGTCCGGCCCGTGCGGAGAGAGTGAAGCCGTCTCCCGTGCTGCCTTGTCAAGCCGCTCGCCGGGCAGGTCGGCCAGTACCACATTCATGCCGAGGCCGGCAAAGCGCCTCGCCGCGGCAAGGCCGATCCCGGAGGCCGCGCCGGTCACGACGGCTACATGATTGCTGGCAAAGGCTGCATGGTTCATCGCTGTTCCGTCTCGCTCTTTAAGGATATGATCTGCAACGGAAAACTAGCGCTCTGGCAACGATATGTCCATCGCTCCTTTGCCGCAGCCTCTTGCCTGAAAAACATCGAGCCCTAATTTTCTGTTGAAATCAAAGCCCTACCCGTCATCCCAACTTGAGGAATCGAATGGCCCTACCGAGGACCCGAAACAACAGGGTGACGCCCTGCGAGCAGTGTCCCCTCAGGGCGCTTCCACACTTTAGAGAGTTCAAGCCGGACGAACTCGAATTCGTCTCCAATTTCAAGACCGGTGAACTGGCGGTGGATGCGGGCACGACCATCCTGGTGGAAGGATCGCACAGCGCCCATCTGTTCACAGTGCTTTCCGGATGGGGCTTTCGCTACAAGACGCTGGACGACGGTCGCCGGCAGATCCTCAATTACATGATGCCTGGCGATCTGATCGGCCTCCAGGGGACACTCATGGGCGAGATGAAGCATTCCGTGGAGGCGCTTTCGCCGGTGACGCTCTGCGTTTTCGAACGCGACAAGTTGGGGACGCTCTATCGCAACTATCCCGACCTTGCCTATGATCTGACCTGGATCGCGGCGCAGGAAGAGCGCATTCTCGATGAGAACCTTCTGAGCATCGGCCGTCGGTCAGCGCTCGAGCGGGCGGCCTATCTGCTTGCTTTCCTCTATCAGCGCGCCAGGGCGACCAACCTGTTCAGGGGTCAGCGCGTCTCCATTCCGATCACCCAGCAGCATGTCGCCGATACGCTCGGGCTTTCCATCGTTCACACCAACAAGACATTGAAGAAACTCGGCGAGCGCAGGCTGATCCGCTGGGCGGATCGCGGCTGCGATATCCTTGATGACGAAGGGCTGATGAAAATCGCGGGCTGGGAAGGCTATCACGAGAAGAGCCGGCCGTTCATCTGAGACAAACGGCCTTGCGCGCCGCCGGGCTATCGCTTTCCCATGTGTCATATTTAAATGCCAAGGCTGCCCCCATGACCTATGTCTCGAATCGAGGGGCCGCGACTCATCCAATTGGTATTCATGCGGACGGGAACCAATGTCGGTGACGCTTACGGAAATTCCATTGTCGGTCAGGCGCGTTCTGGTGCTCGAGGACAATTTCATCATCGCCATGGAGGCCGAGGACATCTTGAAGTCCATCGGCGTGGAGCACGTCGAGATCGCGACCAACCTCGATCAGGCCGGATCCCTTATCGACGAGCAAGCCTTCGATTTTGTGCTTCTCGACGTCAATCTCGGTAACGGGACGAGTTTTGCCTTCGCTGATGTGTTGAAGGCGCGCGGCACTGTTTTCGGCTTCGTTACCGGGTATGGAGAAAGCTCCATTTTCCCGGTGGGGCTGCGCGATATCCCCCGGATCACCAAGCCGTTCAACGAGATATCGATGGTGGGCCTGCTTGCAACTGCCGCTGGCGAAACGCCTCGGGCCGACGCATGATTGCCGCCGTCGCTGCGTGAGAGATCACAGCATCATCACCGTCAATTCCGTCTTGTCATAACCGAAGTCGAGCGGTGTAGTACCGGTGTGCTCCAGCACCAGCCAGTCGCCGGCGGCCAGCAATGCAAGCCCAATGGCGCAATTTCCATAGGAGGCGGAGGCGGCATCGTTGTCGTTGACGCTGGCGATCGTCGTCATGCCGTTGACCTTGACCGCGACCGAAAAGGCGCCCGATGGATTGGCCTCGACGCCGAGGCAGACGAGATAGGGTGCGGTCACCGGCACGACAAGGCGATTGCCGCCGCCGGTAACCGATGCGCCGAGGCTGAAGCCGCCCTGGTTGATGCTCAGCGTCGAAAAGCCGGTCTGCGAGCTGGAGGAGGGTGTGATTACGCCGCCGCCGCGGGTGGCGCGGACCAGCGGACGCTGCGGCATGCATACCTGTCCCTGTCCGGTAATGCTGAGCGCGGAGGTCCAGGCCGAGCCATCGGGGCTGACCTTGACGGAGAAATCATCGGAGCCTGCAAGGCCCATCTCAGCCCGGCCCGACCAGCCCGACTGGAATAGCAGGCTTGCCGTATCGGCGATGGCTGATTTGTTGACCTTCACCTGGTGCCCGTTTCCGGCATGCGTGAGCAGGGTTGCAGCGGCAGAGACCGCAAGGCGGTTGGTGCTGTCGGCGGAGGTGTTGATGCCGAGCATGACAGGGGTGCCGATCGCATCATAGGCCGCCCAGCCGCTGCCGTCGTGGATTTTCATCCTGACCTCGGCGAGGAACCAGCCGCGCCAGCCCTCGCGCGGGGCGATGAAGATCCAGTCGCCGTCCTGGCGAAACGCCAGCTTGCCGGCTTTGCCTGTCCAGGCGCCCGTCGGTGATGCGGCAATCTCGTAGCAGGTGCCTTCCTGCGGGTCCGACGGCGGTGTTGCGAGCGAAGCGGTGACGGTGAGTTGCGTGACGGCGTCGAGCCGCTGCAGCGCTTCGTTGTGGGTCACATGTTTCTGCGCCTGCGAGGGCAGGATATAGGGCATTTCAAGGTTGGTTGTCGTCTCGCTCATCGGCAATTCTCCTCTGTCGTCGAGAGAAGGTTAGCCGCGCGCCGAGGACGGTGGAGGATGGGACTTGATCCTCGTTGCTCTCAAAGGGAAATTTGCCGATCGCATCCCCGTCATCGGGCAGGGAATGCGGGTCAGTTCTTGCCGCGCGAGACGAAATGCGGATTGGCGAAATCGACGTCGAAAATCTGGTTGCGCTTGCCATAGGACAAGGGGTTGCCGTCCATGGTCAGGGTTTCGCCACCGGCGGCGCGCAAAACGGCGTCACCGGCCGCCGTGTCCCATTCCATGGTTCGGCTGAGGCGCGGATAAATGTCCGCAAGCCCCTCGGCAAGAAGACAGAATTTCAGCGACGAGCCGACCGATTCGTAATCGGTGATCCCGTGCGCGGCGAGATAGGCGATGGTTTCCTGGCTGTTATGGGAGCGGCTGGCAAGGGCGACAAGCCGGTCGCCTCGGAAGCGACAGCCGATAATTGTCTCGGGGCCGATCGTGGTCTGGCCGGAGACGACGGCCTTCTTCGCCTTGTTGCGGGTGGCGGCATAGAGAATGCCCAGCGCAGGCGCATAGACGACGCCGGCAACCGGTTCCCCCCTTTCGATCAGGGCGATATTGACCGTGAAATCGTGGTTGCGGCCGACGAACTCCTTGGTGCCGTCGAGCGGATCGACCAGAAAGAAGGTCTGGCCGCTAATATCGGGAATCTGACCCGCCGCGACGGCTTCCTCGGCGACGACGGGAATGTCGGGAAAGGCGGCTGCGAGGCGGTCGAGAATGATCCTCTCGGCGCTTTCGTCGGCATCGGTGACGGGGGAGCAGTCGGCCTTGTAGCTGACATCCGGCCCGGCATGGTAGACGTCGAGGATGGCTTTCCCCGCAGCCACGGCCGCCTCCTCCAGGATATCAAGCATTTCAGTCACGAGCCCCTGTGCCATTACTGTTTGCCGGTTGCGCAATCACGCGCGGCGCTGTCCGGCGCATTGAACGTACATCCACATTCCTTACCGGTCTTTTCAAGGAGGAATCTGCAAATTTCCACGACTGTGCCGCATTTGGCACTGTATCTGCATTGCCATTCGGCTAGACGTGCCGATAGCAAGGCGCGAGGCACTCCATCCGCCTTGCCTGCGTGGTCTTTGCGCCGGTCATCGCCTGCGCAAATGTGGCGCTGCAACATCGACAGGTGAATTGGGACTGGCATGCGCTATTCGGCATTCTCGATCGTCAAACACGCGCTCACGGGCAACGTCAACTGGAAGCCCGCCTGGCGACAGCCGGAGCCGAAATCTTTCTATGACGTCATCATTGTCGGCGGCGGCGGTCATGGCCTGGCGACGGCCTATTATCTCGCCAAGGAATTTGGCCTGAAGAACATCGCCGTGCTGGAAAAAGGTTATCTCGGCTCGGGCAATGTCGGCCGCAACACGACGATCGTGCGCTCAAACTACATGCTTCCCGGCAATGAGCCTTTCTACGAGTTTTCGATGAAACTCTGGGAAGGCATGGAGCAGGACCTGAACTACAATGCGATGCTGTCCCAGCGCGGCATCATCAATCTCTATCACAATGACGGCCAGCGCGACGCCTATATCCGCCGCGGCAATGCCATGTGGATGGAGGGCGTTCCGGCCGAGATGCTGGATCGCGCGGCGCTGAAGAAGATGCTGCCCTTCCTCAATTTCGACCATGCCCGTTTCCCGATCCTGGGTGGGCTCCTGCAGAAGCGCGGCGGCACCGCGCGCCATGACGCCGTCGCCTGGGGCTATGCCCGCGCCGCTGACCGTCTCGGCGTCGATCTCATCCAGAATTGCGAAGTCACCGGCATCCGCCGCGAGAACGGTGTCGTCACCGGCGTCGAAACGTCACGCGGCTTCATCGGTTGCGGCAAGCTGGGTCTCGCCGCAGCGGGCAATACGTCACGCGTCGGGCAGATGGCCGATCTGAAACTGCCGATCGAGAGCCATGTTCTGCAGGCCTTTGCCACCGAAGGGCTGAAGCCGGCCATCGACCACGTCATCACCTATGGCGCCGGGCATTTCTACATTTCCCAGTCGGACAAGGGTGGGCTGGTCTTCGGCGCGGAGATCGACGGCTACAATTCATACGCCCAGCGCGGCAATCTGGCGACGGTCGAACATGTGATGGAAGAGGGAGTGACGATGATTCCCGGCCTGTCGCGGGTGCGCGTCCTGCGGTCCTGGGGCGGCGTCATGGACATGAGCATGGACGGCTCACCGATCATCAGCCACACGCCGATCGACAATCTCTACCTGAACTGCGGCTGGTGCTACGGCGGCTTCAAGGCGACGCCGGCCTCCGGCTGGTGTTTCGCCCATCTGATCGCCAAGAACGAGACTCATCCCGTCGCCCGCTTCCTGCGGCTGGATCGCTTCGAGCGCGGCTATCCCATCGACGAACATGGCGCTGGCCCCCAGCCCAACCTGCATTGAGACCTTAAAGAATGGCGAGCCTCATCTCCTGCCCGCATTGTGGCACCCGTCCGAAGGAAGAGTTTTCCATCCGTGGCGACGCGTCGGTCCTGCGTCCCGATCCGGAAGCGTCCGACGAGGCCTGGAACGATTATGTGCATATCCGCGCCAATCCGCGCGGGCGCTATCGTGAGCACTGGCAGCATGTGGCCGGCTGTCGCCGATGGCTGGTCGTCGAGCGCGATACCATGACCCATGAGGTCTATTCCGTGACCGACGGCGCGGCCGCAGCGCGGGAGGCGGCGCGATGACCGCTTATCGTCTTTCCTCCGGCGGCCTGGTCGATCGCACCAACCGTCTCGATTTCAAGTTCGATGGCCGGACCCTGTCGGGCCTCTCAGGTGATACTTTGGCCTCGGCGCTGCTGGCCAATGACCAGCTTCTCGTCGGCCGCAGTTTCAAGTATCACCGCCCGCGCGGCATCGTCACGGCCGGTCCCTCGGAGCCGAACGCGCTGGTGACGATCGGCCAGGGCGCGCGCTCGGACCCCAACACCAAGGCGACGGTTGCCGAACTTTATGCCGGGCTCGATGCCCGCAGCCAGAACCGCTGGCCATCGCTGAAACATGATGTCGGCGCGCTCAACAATCTCCTGTCGCCGTTTCTGTCGGCCGGCTTCTACTACAAGACCTTCATGTGGCCGGCAGCCTTTTGGGAAAAGGTCTATGAACCGATCATCCGCCGGGCCGCCGGTCTTGGCCGCGCCGTGCTGGAGCGCGATCCGGAGACCTACGAGAAGTGCTGGGCGCATTGCGACCTGCTGGTGGTCGGAGCTGGCCCAACGGGCCTGATGGCCGCACGCACCGCCGGCCGCGCCGGGATGCGCGTCATTCTTGCCGATGAAGATTTCCGGCCGGGCGGTTCGTTGCTCTCCGGAACCATCGAGATCGACGGCATGTCGGCACCGGCCTTCGCCGAGGCGCTGCTCGCCGAGCTTCGCTCCCTGCCGAACGTCACGATCATGGCGCGCACCACCGTCTTCGGCTGGTACGACGACAATGTCTTCGGCGCGGTCGAGCGGGTGCAGAAACATGTGGCCCAGCCGCAGGCCAAGCTGCCGGTGGAGCGGCTCTGGCGTATCGTTGCCAAGCGGGCCCTTTTGGCGACTGGCGCCGAGGAGCGGCCTCTGGTGTTTGGCGGCAATGACCGTCCCGGCGTGATGATGGCGAGCGCCGTGCGCACCTATGCCAACCGCTTCAGCGTTGCCTCCGGCAAGTCCGTGGCGATTTTCACCAATGGCAGCGCAGGTTACCGCGCTGCCGCCGATCTCGCCGCCCATGGCATCGAGATTGCCGCCATCATCGACAGCCGACCGGATGCCTCCGACGTGGCCCCGACGGGCGCTCGCGTGATCCGTTCGGGCTCTGTCGTCGATACACACGGCAAGCATCGTGTGTCGGGTATCGTCGTTGAGCGGTCCGGCTTCGAGGAAACGATCGCCTGTGATGCGGTGGCCATGTCCGGTGGCTGGAACCCGGTCATTCATCTTGCCTGCCAGCGCGGCGCAAAGGCCGTCTGGTCGCCAGAGTTGAACAGTTTCCGCGCTCCCGATGTCGGCAACGGTCTCATCTTGGCCGGTGCGGCCGCGGGAACTTATTCGCTGGCGGGATGCCTGGGCGATGGCGCGCGCAAGGCCGCTGCGATCGTTGCCGATCTCGGATTTTCGGCGGTGGCAGAAACCGTGCCGTCCGTGGGCGGCGAGATCGATCCGTCGTTTACCGCACTCTGGTATGCGCCCGGCGCGAAGGCGAAGGCCTTCGTCGATTTCCAGAACGACGTGCATGTGAAGGATTTGGGTCTGGCGCTGCGGGAAGGGTTTGGCCATGTCGAGCATGCCAAGCGCTACACGACCAACGGCATGGCGACCGACCAGGGCAAGTTGTCGGGCATCAACGCGACCGGGCTGCTCGCCGCCATGCAGGGCGTCAGCCCCGCCGATGTCGGTACGACGACCTTCCGGCCCTTCTATACGCCGGTCGCCTTTGGCGCGCTCGCCGGCACGTCGCGCGACGAACATGCGGCACCGGTGCGCAAGTCGCCGCTCTACAATTGGGCCGAGAAGAACGGCGCTGTCTTTGTCGATTCCGGCCTCTGGTATCGCCCCGCCTGGTTTGCCCGCGACGGGGAAAAGACCTGGCGCCAGAGCACCGACCGGGAGGTCCTGAACGTTCGCCAGAATGTCGGCATCTGCGATGTCTCGACGCTGGGCAAGATCGAGATCTATGGGCGGGATGCGGCCGAATTTCTCAATCGGCTTTATTGCAACGCCTTCCTGAAACTGCCGGTCGGCAAGGCACGCTACGGGCTGATGCTGCGCGAGGACGGCATGGTCTATGACGATGGCACGACCAGCCGGCTGTCATCCGAGCACTTCTTCATGACGACGACGACGGCATTGGCCGGCGGCGTCATGTCCCACATGGAATATTGCGCGCAGGTTCTCTGGCCGGACCTCAAGGTCCGCTTCTGCTCATCCACCGACCAGTGGGCGCAGATGGCGATTGCCGGACCGAAGGCCCGCCATGTCGTTCAGGCGCTTGTCGAGGACGATATCTCCGATGCGGCATTCCCGTTCCTGGCGGCGCAAGTCGTGACGTTGAGAGGCGGCCTCAAAGGACGTCTGTTCCGAATTTCGTTTTCCGGTGAACTGGCCTACGAACTCGCCGTCCCTGCCTCCTTCGGCGAGGCCGTCGCCGACGCGGTGATGGACGAGGGCAGGGCACACGGCATCTGCGCCTATGGCCTGGAAGCGCTCAACGTGCTGCGCCTCGAAAAGGGCCATGTCACCCATGCCGAATTCGATGGCCGCGTCACACCCGACGATGCCGGTTTCGGTCGCATGGTCTCCGCGCAAAAACCGGATTTCATCGGCAAGCGGCTGTCGACGCGCTACGGCCTGACGGCGGCGGATCGCATGCAGATGGTCGGATTGAAGCCGGTGGAGACAGACAAGCATATTCGCGCCGGCGCGCATCTGCTGCGCGAGGGCGCCAAGCCATCGACGTTGAACGACCAAGGCTATGTCAGTTCCGCCGGCTTTTCGCCGACGCTCGGCCACGACATCGCGCTCGCCTTCCTCAAATCCGGGCGCGAGCGGTATGGCGAACGCATCGTCGTGTGGGACAGGCTCGGGGGCACGGAATCGGTGGCGGAAGTCTGCCATCCGGTCTTTGTCGATCCCGGCAATGCGAAGTTGAATTCTTGAGACGGATGCGGACATGAGCAAGACTTACATTTCCCGGCATCCTCTCGAAAACTGCATCCCCGCCGACCCCGGCATTCGCGCTGTCGATCATCTGGAGGTCCCGGGAAGCGTGGCGATCTCGACGGTCATGGCGGCGGATGGCGGAGATGCCTTCGTGGCCGCCGCGCTTGCCGCCGGCGGCGACCTGTCCGTGCGTTTCACCGCTCCGGGCGAATGGCTGGCTCTGTCGCTGACCGACACGCCGGAGGTGCTGCAGCGCAATCTGTCGCTGCTTCTGGCCGACGCCGCCTACATCTTCGACCAGAGCGATGGCCGTGTCCTCTTGCGCTTGTCCGGTCCGAACGTTCGGCGCATCCTCGCCAAGGGGGTCGGCACGGATTTGCACCCCGGCGTCTTTGAAGTCGGTACCTCGTCCAATGTTCTCTATGGCCATATCAGCGTCAATCTGGCGCGTGTGGGCGAGAACGAGTTCGAAATGATCGTCATGCGCAGTTTCGCAGAGTCGCTGTTCGACGACCTCAAGCTGATGGGCCGCGAATTCGATCTTTCGGTTGGATTTGTAGCCTGACGATAAAAGCGTCATCGCGTGACGCTTTTACGGCGCTGGTGAAGCAGCGAATGGCGGAAATGGGCAAGGCCTGTTCGCAGCAATGGCTTTCTCCGCGACACCTTTCCCACTACGGTTTCGAAAGCTAGATTTGCCCAATCGAACGGGCCGCTTTTTCCTGGCGCCCGAAACCGGAGAATTTTCATGAAAAGCCATGCCAGAGTCGTCGTAATCGGCGGCGGCGTCGTCGGGTGTTCGATCCTCTACCACCTGACGAAATTCGGCTGGACCGACGTCGTTCTCCTGGAGCGATCGGAGCTGACCTCGGGGTCGACCTGGCATGCCGCAGGCGGCATGCACACGATCAACGGCGACCCGAACGTCGCCAAGCTGCAGAAATATACGGTCGAACTCTACAAGGAAATCCAGGACTATTCCGGCCAGGATATCGGCCTGCACATGACATCGGGCATGATGCTGGCGGCGACCAAGGAGCGGTTCGACTGGATGAAGTCGATCCTCGCCAAGGGCCGCTACATGGGTCTCGACGCGCATCTGTTGACGCCAAAGGAGGCGCATGAACTGATGCCGCTGCTCGACCCCTCGCAGTTCGTCGGCGCCGTGTTCGATCCGGTCGAAGGCCATCTCGATCCCTATGGCACGACGCATGCCTATGCCAAGTCGGCCAAGAAGAACGGCGCCGATATCTACCTGCACACCAAGGTGGAAGATCTCGTGCAGCTGGAAAATGGCTCTTGGCGTGTCATCACCAACAAGGGCGAGATCATAGCCGAGCATGTCGTCAACGCCGCCGGTCTCTGGGCGCGTGAAGTCGGCCGCATGACCGGGCTGGAACTGCCGGTGCTCGCCATGGAACACATGTATCTCATCACCGAGGACATGCCTGAGGTCATCGAATTCAACCAGACGCGTGGCAAGGAACTGATGCACTGCGTCGATTTCGACGGCGAGATCTACCTGCGCCAGGAGCGCAACGGCATGCTGATGGGCACTTACGAAAAGGCCTGCCGCCCCTGGTCGCCGATCACCACGTCCTGGGATTTCGGCCATGAACTGCTGGCCGAGGATATCGAGCGCATCACGCCGGAACTGGAAGTCGGATTCCGCCATTTCCCCGCCTTCAACAAGGCCGGCATCAAGAAAATCATCAACGGCCCCTTCACCTTCTCGCCGGACGGCAATCCGCTGGTCGGCCCGGTCCGTGGCCTCACAAACTACTGGTCGGCCTGCGCCGTCATGGCCGGGTTCAGCCAGGGCGGCGGCGTCGGTCTCGCGCTTGCTAACTGGATCATCTACGGCGATCCGGGCTTCGATGTCTTCGCGATGGATGTCGCGCGCTACGGCGACTTCGCTACGCTCGGCTTCACCAACGCCAAGGTCCGCGAAAACTATTCCCGCCGCTTCTCGATCCGCTATCCGAACGAGGAACTGCCGGGTGCCCGTCCGTTCCTGACGACACCGATCTACGACAAGCTGAAGGATGCCGGCGCCATTTTCGGCGCATCCAACGGACTCGAATCACCGCTCTGGTTCGCGCCGAAGGGCGAGGAGGACACGTTCTCCTGGCGCCGTTCGAACGATTTCGATGTCGTCGGCGCGGAAGCCAGGGCCGTGCGCGACAGCGTCGGTCTGATGGAAACCTCCGGCTTTGCCAAATATGCCATCACAGGCAAGGGTGCCGAGGCCTGGCTCGACCGCATGTTGACCTGCCGCATTCCGGAAGCCGGGCGGATGTCGCTGGCGCCGATGCTCAAGGAGGACGGCAAGCTGATCGGCGATTTCACGCTGGCCAAGCTCGGCGAGGGGGATTTCCTCCTGATCGGTTCCGGCATTGCCGAGGATTATCACATGCGCTGGTTCGAGAGCCACCTGCCCAAGGATGGCTCGGTCAGCATCAAGGCGCTGAACCTGCAACTGGTTGGCCTGTCGATCGCGGGGCCGAATTCCCGTGCACTGATCTCCAAGCTGACCCATCTCGATATGTCGGATGAGGCTTTCGGCTTCATGGATATCCGCAGGATGGATCTCGGCATGGCGCCGGCGATCGTCGGCCGTGTCAGCTATACGGGAGACCTCGGCTACGAGATCTGGATGAAGCCGGAATACCAGCGTTACCTCTACGACCTCATCATGGAAGCGGGCGCCGAGTTCAACATCAAGCTGTTCGGCCTGCGGGCGCTGAATGCGCTGCGTGTCGAAAAGTCCTTCGGCAGCTGGTCGCGCGAATATCGTCCGCTTTACGGTCCGTTCGAAGCCGGTCTTGGCCGATTCGTTGCCTTGAAGAAGGACGCCGATTTCATCGGCAAGGAAGCGGCTGCCAGGGAAAAAGCCGAGGGCGGAAGCCTGCGTCTGCGCACCTTCATCATCGACGCCAGGGATGCCGACGTGATCGGCGACGAGCCGATCTATCTCAATGGCGAAGTTCGCGGTTGGGTCACCTCTGGCGGCTATGCCCATGCTTCGGGCGTTTCGGTTGCCGTCGGCTACGTTCCAAAGGAGATTGCCGACGAAGCGGACGGCTGGCAGGTCGAATTGCTCGGTGAAATGCTCACCGCGCGGCTTCAGACGCAGCCGCTTTTCGATGCCAACGGCTCGCGCATGCGGTCTTGAATGACAATCTACAGTTTGGTGGAAAATCGAAGCCGGGCGCAATGTTCCCGGCTTTTTTGTTTTCCTTAAATCGGTTTATCAAGCAAAAAACTGCTCAAAAGCATGGCTTTTCCTGATGATTATTTGGCTTTTGCACCGATCCGTGCACCATTTTAATCCAAAACCGAAAGAAATTGTCGATGCCGCACTTTTGGGCTTCCTTTTTCTTTCTAAAGCGGTATGGAATCCGCATTGGCAAATGATGCTCTAAAAGGGCACAAAAACAAGAGATATGACCGCATGGATCATATCCGGGGGATATAGATGGAGTATTTTGTCCAGCAGCTCGTCAACGGGCTGACGCTTGGCTCAATTTACGGTTTGATAGCCATTGGCTATACCATGGTTTACGGCATCATCGGCATGGTGAACTTCGCCCACGGCGATATCTTCATGCTGGGCGGTTTTGCCGCATTGATCGTCTATCTGCTGCTGGTTTCGCTGGTTGGCGGTGTGCCGATTGCCTTGGCTTTGCTTATCATGATCGTCGTCGCAATGCTGATGACCGGGTTGTGGAACTGGGTTATCGAAAAGATGGCTTACCGGCCGTTGCGCGGCTCGTTCCGGCTGGCGCCGCTGATCACCGCGATCGGCATGTCGATCGCTCTGTCCAACTTCATTCAGGTGACGCAGGGTCCGCGCAACAAGCCGATCCCGTCCATGGTGTCCTCGGTATATGACGTCTTCGGCATCTCGATTTCGCTGAAGCAGATCATCATCGTTGTCGTGACGGCATCTCTGCTGACGATCTTCTGGTATATCGTCAATCACACGCCGCTCGGCCGGGCACAGCGTGCCACCGAGCAGGACCGCAAGATGGCGGCTCTTCTCGGCATCGACGTCGACAAGACGATCTCGATCACCTTCATCATGGGCGCCGCGCTCGCAGCCGTCGCCGGTACCATGTACCTGATGTATTACGGTGTCATCGTCTTCACCGACGGCTTCACTCCGGGCGTCAAGGCCTTCACTGCCGCGGTTCTGGGTGGCATCGGCTCGCTGCCGGGTGCTGTTCTCGGTGGCCTGATGATTGGCCTCATCGAGTCGCTCTGGTCGGCCTACTTCACCATCGACTACAAGGATGTCGCGACATTCTCGATCCTCGCCATCGTGCTGATTTTCAAGCCGTCCGGTATTCTGGGTCGGCCTGAAGTCGAGAAGGTATAATTTCATGGCAAACATTTCGAACACCAATGAGAGCGCCAGCGGCAATCTGATGGCGCGGGCTCTGCGCGAGGCCTTTTATGCCGGCCTCGTGGCCCTCGGTCTCTTCGTTCTTTTCGTCGGTCTCAAGACCGACCAGAACATCCTGAACGAGTTGATCCTCGTTCAGCGCTGGGGCCTGCTGGCGACTTTCGTCGTCATCGCCATGGTCGGACGCTTCCTGTCGGTCGCCTTCATTCGTCCTTATCTGGCCGAGCGGAAAGCCGCGAAGTCGGCGGCTCCTGTACAGGAAGCCGGCTTCGTTAGCCGCAATTTCAGCATGATCGCGATTATCGCACTGGTCGTCTATCCGCCGATCATGGTCTATTTCTTCGGCTTCCAGGGCTCGCTGAAATGGGTCGATAACTTCGGCATCCAGATCCTCATCTATGTGATGCTAGCCTGGGGCCTGAATATCGTTGTCGGCCTCGCCGGTCTGCTCGATCTCGGCTATGTCGCCTTCTACGCGGTCGGCGCCTATTCCTACGCGCTCCTCTCTGCCCATTTTGGACTGTCGTTCTGGCTGCTCCTGCCGATGGCCGGCATCTTCGCGGCGCTCTGGGGCATCATCCTCGGCTTCCCCGTGCTGCGTCTGAAGGGTGACTATCTCGCGATCGTGACGCTCGCCTTCGGGGAAATCATCCGCCTCGTCCTGATCAACTGGACCGCCGTCACCAAGGGTACGTTCGGAATTTCCGGCATCGCCAAGGCGTCGGTCTTCGGTATCTGGTCGTTCGATGTCAGTGCGACGAACAACTTCGCCAAGGTCTTCGGCCTGCCGATGTCGTCGGCCTATTACAAGATATTCCTGTTCTATCTCATCCTGGCGCTTTGCCTCCTGACCGCCTTCGTGACCATCCGGCTTCGGCGCATGCCGATCGGCCGTGCCTGGGAAGCGCTGCGTGAAGACGAGATCGCCTGCCGGTCTCTCGGGATCAACACCGTCACCACCAAGCTGACGGCGTTTGCCACGGGTGCGATGTTCGGCGGTTTCGCGGGCTCCTTTTTCGCGGTTCGCCAGGGCTTCGTCTCGCCAGAATCCTTCGTGTTCCTAGAATCGGCCATCATCCTTGCCATCGTCGTCCTGGGCGGCATGGGCTCGCTGATCGGGATCGCGGTCGCCGCGACGCTCATGATCGGCGGCACGGAAATGCTGCGCGAGATGGAATTCCTCAAGCACATCTTCGGCCCCGAATTCACCCCCGAACTCTACCGCATGCTGATCTTCGGTCTGGCCATGGTTATCGTCATGGTGTGGAAGCCCCGCGGCTTTGTCGGCTTGCGCGAACCCACGGCATTCCTGCGCGAACGCAAGACTGTCTCCGGCAGTTTCACCAAGGAAGGTCACGGTTGATCATGGCCGGAACGAACACGATGACGAAAGATCCCATCCTCAAAGTCGACCATCTGTCGATGCGCTTCGGCGGCCTCATGGCCATCAACGACCTGTCGTTCGAAGCCTATCGCGGCGACATCACCGCTCTCATCGGCCCGAACGGCGCCGGTAAGACCACGGTCTTCAACTGCATCACCGGCTTCTACAAGCCGACGATGGGCATGATCACGATGCGGCAAAAGGCGGGCAAGGAATTCCTCCTCGAACGCATGTCGGATTTCGAGGTCAACCGCGATGCCAAGGTGGCCCGGACCTTCCAGAACATCCGGCTGTTTTCCGGCCTGACGGTTCTGGAAAACCTGCTGGTCGCGCAGCACAACAAGTTGATGCTGGCCTCGGGCTACACGATCCTCGGTCTGCTCGGGTTCCCCGCCTACAAGAAGGCCGCGGCGCAGTCGATCGAGCAGGCGAAATACTGGCTTGAGAAGGCCAATCTGATCGACCGCGCCGACGATCCGGCAGGCGATCTTCCCTATGGCGCGCAGCGTCGTCTGGAAATCGCCCGTGCCATGTGCACGGGGCCGGAATTTCTCTGCCTCGACGAACCGGCGGCCGGACTCAACCCGCGCGAATCGCTGGCGCTCAACACATTGCTGCGCAGCATTCGCCAGGATACCGGCACGTCGATCCTGCTGATCGAGCACGATATGTCCGTGGTCATGGAGATTTCCGACCATGTCGTCGTGCTTGAATACGGCCAGAAGATTTCGGACGGCAATCCGGACCATGTGAAGAACGATCCGAAGGTTATTGCGGCCTATCTCGGTGTTGAAGATGATGAGGTCGAAGAGGTGATCGAACAGATCGAGCACATCACGCCGGGAGGACCGCTTTGATGAGCGACAATCTCCTGCATGTAAAATCCGTAGAAACCTATTACGGTAATATTCGCGCTCTGGCGGGTGTCGATGTCGAGGTCAAGAAGGGCGAAATCGTCTGCATGATCGGCGCCAACGGGGCCGGCAAGTCGACGCTGATGATGACCATCTGCGGCAGCCCGCAGGCCCGCACCGGTTCGGTGGTCTTCGACGGCCAGGACATTACCCGCATGCCAACGCACGAAATCGCCCGGCTGCGTATCGCACAATCGCCGGAAGGCCGACGCATCTTCCCGCGCATGACCGTGTTCGAAAATCTTCAGATGGGGGCAAGCCTCGACAATCTGAAGTATTTCAACGAGGACGTCGAAAAGATCTTCACGCTGTTTCCGCGCCTCAAGGAACGCCAGGCACAGCGCGGCGGAACGCTCTCGGGCGGCGAGCAGCAGATGCTGTCGATCGGCCGTGCGCTGATGGCCCGCCCGAAGCTTTTGCTCCTGGACGAGCCATCGCTCGGCCTCGCGCCACTGATCGTCAAGGGCATCTTTGCGGCAATCAAGAAGCTCAACGAGACTGAAGGGCTGACGGTCTTCCTCGTCGAGCAGAACGCCTTTGCTGCCTTGAAGCTGTCGCACCGTGGCTATGTCATGGTCAACGGCAGGGTAACGATGAGCGGCTCGGGCAAGGAACTGCTCGCCAATCCGGAAGTTCGTGCCGCCTATCTCGAAGGTGGCCATCATTGATCCCGCGCTGTCGCCGGGCTGCCGGCGATGGGCAGAGTTTGGGAATTGAGGCGCAGGGCAGGGACGTTTTCTCGCCGCCGGTGCTTTGAAGGGAGCAAGGAATGCAGGGCATTCTCTACGAAGAACCGACCATCTGGCAGTTTCTGCTGGTGACCGTGATCATGGGCGGCTGGACCGCCTGGCGAACGGGAAAGAGCTGCGCCGACAACTGGAGCAGCTACGCGACGCTGGTGGTCTACACGCTGCTCCTGGGGGTCGCTATCCGCTTCATCCATCATGCACTTTTTGAAGGCTCGATGCTGACGGCCCAGTACTATGTCGTGGACACGGTCATTCTTTTGTTGTTTGCTACGGCCGGTTATCGCTTCTACCGGACGAAGCAGATGACGGAAAAATACTACTGGCTTTATGAGAAGGCGTCGCCCTTCTCCTGGAAAGCCAAATGACAGAGGGAACCGCGCCAGCCGCTCGCGCTGACGCGGATATAAGAAAACCGGGGCGATTATGGCGGGTATCGTGACCGGTTTAAAAACACCCGCTCAATTTTTTGGGAGTAACAAGATGAAGAAATCACTTTTGTCTGCTGTCGCGCTGACTGCAATGGTCGCCTTCAGCGGCAATGCCTGGGCCGATATCCTGATCGGCGTCGGTGGCCCGATCACCGGTCCGAACGCCGCATTCGGCGCGCAGCTGCAGAAGGGTGCCGAGCAGGCGGCTGCCGACATCAATGCAGCCGGCGGCATTAACGGCGAGCAGATCAAGGTCGTGCTCGGCGATGACGTGTCCGATCCGAAGCAGGGCGTTTCGGTCGCCAACAAGTTTGTTGCCGATGGCGTCAAGTTCGTTGTCGGTCACTTCAACTCGGGCGTTTCCATCCCGGCTTCGGAAGTCTACGCCGAAAACGGCGTCCTGCAGATTTCCCCGGCTTCGACCAACCCGACCTACACCGAACGCGGTCTGTGGAACACCTTCCGCACCTGCGGTCGTGACGATCAGCAGGGTGCCGTTGCCGGCGCGTTTATCGCTGCAAACTTCAAGGACGCCAAGATTGCCGTTCTTCACGACAAGACCCCGTATGGTCAGGGCCTTGCCGATGAAACCCGGAAGGCAGCAAACGGTGCTGGTATCACGGAAGCCGTCTATGAAGGCGTGAATGTCGGCGACAAGGACTTCTCGGCTCTCATCGCAAAGATGAAGGAAGCTGGCGTATCGGTCGTCTACTGGGGTGGTCTGCACACCGAATTCGGCCTCATCGAGCGCCAGTCCGCCGACCAGGGTCTGAAGGCGACCTTCATCTCGGGTGACGGCATCGTCTCGAACGAACTGGCTTCGATTGCCGGCGACGCAGTCGATGGCACGCTGATGACGTTTGCTCCGGATCCGCGCAAGAACGAAGCTGCAAAGGAACTCGTCGAGAAGTTCCGCGCTGCCGGTTTCGAGCCGGAAGCCTACACGCTCTACGCTTATGCTGCCGTTCAGGTCATCGCTGAAGGCGCCAAGGCTGCCGGCGGCAACGATCCGCAGGCTGTTGCCGAAGCCATCAAGGCCAAGGGTCCGTTCAAGACTGCCATCGGCGAACTCGGCTTCGACGAAAAGGGCGACATCACCCGTCCGGACTACGTCATGTACACCTGGAAGAAGGGTGACGACGGCAAGTACACCTACGTCGAGAACGAATAATCGTTTTCAGAAATCCGATTGGTCTCAGGATCGCGAAAGGCCCGGTTTTGCCGGGCCTTTTTGCGTTTCCACCATGCCGGTGCAAGGCGTTCTGCCGAACGACGACCTGTCCGTCCTGAAGAGTGGACCGGACGCCGGTACCTTCTCCGAGCCGTACAGCACTTTCATAAAAACGACCGCTGATTGGCGGCCATTCCTGTGTTACGTGTCAATTCCGGAATCGATTCAGGAGTAACCGATGGCTGAGACGCAACGCATCCTCGTGACCCGCCGCTGGCCCGGCGCCGTCGAGCAGGCTCTTTCGGAGCGGTTCGATACGGTTTTCAACGGGCCGGACGATCCGATGGATGCGGCGGCCCTTGCCGATGCCCTGCGCAATTTCGATGCCGTCCTGCCGACCGTCTCCGATCGTCTGCCGGCCGCGCTGTTCGAGGGCGGTGGCCTGCGCGCGAAAATCCTTGGAAATTTCGGCGTTGGCTACAATCATATCGACGTCGCGGCCGCCAAAGCGAGTGGCATCGTCGTTACCAATACGCCGGGCGTGCTGACCGACTGCACCGCCGATATCGCCATGTCGCTGCTTCTTTCCATCTCACGGCGGACAGGCGAGGGCGAGCGGCAGGTCCGAGCCGGCGAATGGACCGGTTGGCGTCCGACGCATATGATCGGCACCAAGGTCACGGGCAAGACGTTGGGGATCATCGGTTTCGGCCGCATCGGCAAGGCGATGGCAAAACGCTGCCACTTCGGCTTCGACATGGATGTCGTCTTCTACAATCGCTCGAAGGTCGATCCGGCCGAAGCCGCGCGGTATGGCGCGCGCCAACTCGCCACAGTCGACGAGGTTCTGGCGATCGCCGATTTCGTCTCGCTGCATTGCCCGGGCGGCGGTGAGAACCGACATCTGATCGATGCCCGTCGGCTCAAGATCATGAAACCCGGCGTCTACCTGATCAACACCGCGCGCGGCGACGTCGTCGATGAGACGGCGCTGATCGAAGCTTTGGAAGCCGGCACCATTCGGGGCGCCGGTCTCGACGTCTTCGAGGCAGAACCCGTCGTTCCCGAACGCCTGCGCGCGCTCGACAATGTTGTGCTCCTGCCGCATCTCGGTAGCGCGACGGAAGAGACGCGGACGGCCATGGGCATGAAGGTGGTGGACAATATCACCGCCTTCTTCGAAGGCCGCGAACCGCCGGACAGGGTCGCCTGATCACTCCTGATGCAGCACTTTGGCCGCCTTGACGGCGGCTGACGCCCGGTTTTCGACACCGAGCTTGACGTAGATCTGCTCCAGGTGCTTGTTGACCGTGCGGGCGCTCAATCCCAGGATCTCGCCGATATCACGATTGGATTTGCCCTTGGCAATCCACAGCAGCACTTGCGCCTCGCGCACCGTCAGCGAAAAATTCTGCCGCAGGATTTCATCGTCGGTTGTCTGGCTGACGCCGGTCAGGCGAAACAGGAATTCATCGCCGCCGATCGCGCCGAGATAGGCAAGCTGTAGCACGGGCACGCCGTTCTGGTGGATCATCAGTGGGCTATCCTTGGCCGCACCGTGCTTTTCGCGCTCCTGCAGCCATTGGCGGATAGGAACGATCAGTATATCCAGTCCGTCGTCGCGTCCGGTGGCCGCATTGGCCAGTCGGGTTGCCTGCGGCGTCGACCAGTGAATATTACCGGTGCCGCGCACCGCAAGGAGATGCCGTCCGGCTGCATCCAGCGCCACGCGGGCACTTTGGGCGGAACGCGCATTGGCCAAGTGAACGCGGATACGGGCGCGCAGCTCGTCGATATTGATGGGCTTCGAGAGATAATCGACGCCGCCGGATTCCAGTGCGTGGACGATGTGCTCCGTTTCGGTCAGCCCGGTCATGAAGATCACCGGCACCTGGGCCACCGCCGGGTTCGTCTTCAGTGCCCGGCAGGTATCGAAACCGTCCATGCCCGGCATGACCGCGTCCATGAGAATGACGTCGGGTGTGATGCGATCGACCACCTTGATCGCCGCATTGCCGGAGGTGGCGATCAGCACGGAAAAGCCGGACTGCTCGAGCGCGTCGGTCAGGAACCCCAGCGTCTCGGGACTGTCATCCACGATGAGCACGATGTCGCGTGGATGCACGATTTCATTCACCAGCCGGTCTCCCCTGTTTGTTGATGTTGTGCAGGAAGTCGGCATAACCGGCAAGGTCGAAAGCCTGCACATAGGCGCGGACGGCATCGGTGAACGGCTGATTTTCCTCTATGCGGGCGAGGTCCGCGAGCTTGGCCTCGATGCCTCTGATATAACCGATCTCGCCGAGGCGGATCAGTTCCTCGACATGGGTGACGCCCGGGGTCTTTACCGTGCCATTGGCCTTTCGTTTGGCCGGCAGCGGCAACCTATCATTATAGGTCCATTCCAGTGCTAGGTGGATGGCGAGTTTGTCCTGTAACTGGCGGATATCGAAGGGCTTGGCGAGTGTGTCGTTATGACCGGTCTGCGCGTCGGCTGCTGTTCCGTCGCCGATATTGGCCGACAGCATGATGATCGGCGCCGTCTGCGCGTAGTCGTCGCGCAGCCGCGTCACCAGCTGCCATCCGCTCATGCCCGGCATGGAAATGTCGATCAGAAACAGATCGGGCTGGATACCCTCGATCAGCGTCAGGCATTCCGGACCGCCGGCGGCCGTCAGGACGACGAAATCGAGCGGCATCAACACTTCGCGCATCAGGTCGCGGTGGTCCTCGTTGTCGTCAACCACGACGATGGTGCGCCGGGGGCCCGCATAGCCGACGATCTTGCGGATCGAGGGCAGGGCGGCGGTCGGCCGGTCGATCGCCGAGAGCATCAGGCGGACCTTGAAGGTTGAGCCCGCACCGCGCTCGCTCTCGACGACGATGTCGCCGCCAAGTGTCTGGGTGAGCAGGCGGGTGATCGTCAAGCCCAGGCCAAGACCGGGCATCGGCCGAATGTGTTCTGCCTCGCCGCGCTGGAAGGGTTCGAAAATGCGCGGGAGATCGGTCTGTGAAATGCCACGTCCCGTGTCGGATACCGTGAACGTCGCCACCTGGCTGCGATAGGCGACATCGAAGCGGATAGTACCGGCATCGGTGAACTTGATGGCGTTGGACAGGAGATTGACGAGGATCTGCCGTAGCCGCTTCTCGTCGGTGCGGACATATTGCGGTAGGGCACTGGCCCGCTCGTGCCCGAATACCAACCCCTTCGCCTGCGCCTGCGGGCGGAACATGTCGGCGATCTGGTCGAGAAAATCCTGGATATTGATTTCGTTGGAATAAACCTGCAACCGCCCCGCCTCGATCTTGGATATGTCCAGCAGTCCATCGATCAGCCCGGAGAGGTGATCGGCGCTGCGCTTGATCACCTTGATGGCGGACTGTCGCGGAGCCGGGATTGTCTCGTCGCGCTCCAGGATCTGCGCGTAGCCGAGCACCGCGTTGAGCGGTGTGCGCAATTCGTGGCTGAGGCCAACGACATAGCGGCTCTTGGCGCGGTTGGCCGCTTCCGCCGTTTCCTTGGCATACTGCAGTGCCGCGTCGGTTTTCTTGTGGGCGGCGATTTCCTTCAGCAGCAGCGTGTTTTGCCGAGAGGATTCTTCCTCGGCCACCAGCCGGCTGTCATGGGCCAGCACATAGAACCAGCAGACGATACCGGTGACGACGGCAAAGACGAAGAAGACGATCCCGATCGTGCGGTTGATCACCGCAGCGGTTTCCGGCGAC
Organism: Pararhizobium sp. O133; assembly: GCF_051669845.1. Taxonomy (NCBI): domain Bacteria; kingdom Pseudomonadati; phylum Pseudomonadota; class Alphaproteobacteria; order Hyphomicrobiales; family Rhizobiaceae; genus Pararhizobium; species Pararhizobium sp. O133. The sequence goes on from NZ_CP196426.1 coordinate 1,765,326, forward strand.
GCCGTGCCGGTCTGATGGGCGATCATCGCCAGGATCACGGCAATGCCGGCGACCGAGAGCACGACGGCGATGCCGTAGCGCCCAAGCCGGGTCGACAGCGTTTCCGTCACCTTTTGCGGCAGCAGCGCCTTGGCGACGGCGGCGGTCTGGGCGTTGAAGCTCGCATGCGGCTTGCACATGTCGTGGCAGCGGCTGTCGAGCGAGCAGCAGAGCGAACAGATCGGCGCGGAATAGGCGGGGCACCAGGCCATGTCTTCCGGCTCGAACGGATGTTCGCAGATCGAGCATGTGACGGTCGGCTTGAGCTTCCAGCTCTGGCGTGGCTTGCGGGCAAGATAATATTTGCCCTTCGTTGCCCAGGCGATCAACGGCGAGACGACGAGCGCGGTGATCAGCGCGATATAGGGTGCCAGGGACGCTGCAATGGCGCCCATGGCGCCGAAATGGGCGGTGAGCGCGATCAGCGCCGACACAGTCATCGCGCCGACACCAACCGGGTTGATGTCGTAGAGATGGGCGCGCTTGAATTCGATATTGGGCGGCGCCAGACCGAGCGGCTTGTTGATGAAGAGATCGGCCGAGATCGTGCACAGCCAGGCCATGGCGATGATCGAGAAGATGCCGAGCGTTTCCTCCAGCAGCTTGTAGATGCCGAGTTCCATCAGAAGCAGCGCGATCGCCACATTGAACATCAGCCAGACGACACGGCCGGGATGACTGTGGGTCAGGCGGGAGAAGAAATTCGACCAGGCGAGCGAGCCTGCATAGGCGTTCATCACGTTGATCTTTAACTGCGACACGACCACGAAGGCCGCCATCAGCAGAAGCGCCGCATTGTGCCAGGGGATCATGTAGCCGAAGGCGGTCAGGTACATGTGGGCGGGATCGGCGGCATCCTCGACCGGCACGCCGCCGCTAAGGCAGAGCACGACGAGGAACGAGCCCGCGAGCAGTTTCGGTGCGCCGACGATGACCCAGCCGGAGCCGGCCAGGAACACCGCAATCCGGTGATGCAGCTTGCGTTGGCCTTCGGGCGGCAGAAAGCGCAGGAAGTCCACCTGTTCGCCGATCTGCGCCATCAGGGCGAGGATGACGGCGGAAGCCGCGCCGAACTCGATCAGCGAAAAGGGCGCAAGCGTGCCCGGCTCGCCCGCCGGCTTTGCAGCCCCGGCAAAGGCAAGCCAGAGGTCGAACGTGCCCCAGTCGGCGAATGCGATGAAAATGAAGGGCAGAATGTTGAGGATGATCCAGAAGGGCTGGGTCATCAACTGGAACTTGCTGATCAGCCGCACGCCATGCGTCACCAGCGGGACGACCATGATGGCGCTGATGATGTAGCCGATCCAGACGGGAATGCCGAGCGCCAGCTCCAGCGCCGCCGACATGATCGAGGCCTCGATGGCAAACAGCATGAAGGTGAACGAGGCGTAGATCAGCGAGGTGATCGTCGAGCCGATATAGCCGAAGCCGGCACCGCGGGTGAGCAGATCGATATCCACCCCGTGGCGGATGGCATAGCGGCTGATCGGCAGGCCGACGCCGAGCATGACGAGGCTGGCTGCGAGAATGGCGATGATGGCATTGGTCGTGCCGTAGGACAGCGTGATCGCCCCGCCGATCGCTTCCAGCGCCAGAAAGGAAATGGCACCGATGGCCGTCTGCGAAATGCGTTGCGAGGAAAATTGCCGGGCGCTCTTGGCGGTAAAGCGCAGCGCATAGTCTTCCAGCGTCTGGTTGGCGACCCAGCGATTATACTCGCGCCGGACCGGAATGATGCGCTGGCGTGCTGTCATCGGATGCGTGGATTTCCCTTGATGCTCTACCCGCGGCTTCGTTGAAGGCCGCCTTGGTGTCGTAGCATAGATGTGGACCGGCATTAAGTGTGCTGCGCTGCACACTTCGCCACCCCGCCTACGTCAATTGACGTATACATGTTTCGTGAAGCCCGGCGGATAGTTCCTTTACGAACGGTAAATGTCTCCCAAGAGCCGTCGTCAAAGAACGAGAGGGGTTCACAATGAAATTCAAATCTCACGTCATGGGCGCGTTCCTCGCCGGTGCGCTTGCCACGAACGCGTTTTCCAGCGTCTACGCCGCCGAAGACACGATCAAGGTCGGTATCCTGCATTCGCTGTCCGGCACCATGGCCATCTCCGAGACCACGCTCAAGGACGCCATGCTGATGCTCATCGAGGATCAGAACAAGAAGGGCGGCCTCTTGGGCAAGAAGCTCGAAGCTGTTGTCGTCGACCCGGCCTCCGACTGGCCGCTGTTTGCCGAAAAGGCCCGCGAGCTGATCTCCGTCAACAAGGTTTCGGCCGTGTTCGGTTGCTGGACCTCGTCGTCGCGCAAGTCCGTCCTGCCGGTCTTCGAAGAACTCAATTCGCTGCTGTTCTACCCGGTCCAGTACGAGGGTGAGGAATCCTCGCGCAACATCTTCTACACCGGTGCCGCGCCGAACCAGCAGGCCATTCCGGCCGTCGACTACCTGATGAACACGGAAGGCGTCGAGCGTTTCGTTTTGGAAGGCACCGACTATGTCTATCCGCGCACGACCAACAAGATCCTCGAAGCCTACCTGATCGCCAAGGGCATTCCGAAGGAAGACATCCTGATCAACTACACGCCGTTCGGTTTCTCCGACTGGCAGACGGAAGTGGCCAAGATCAAGGAATTCGGTTCAGCCGGCAAGAAGACCGCCGTCGTCTCGACCATCAATGGCGATGCCAACGTGCCGTTCTACAAGGAACTCGGCAACAAGGGCATCAAGGCAACCGACATTCCGGTCATCGCCTTCTCGGTCGGCGAAGAAGAACTGGCCGGTCTCGACACCAAGCCGCTCGTCGGCCACCTCGCTGCCTGGAACTACTTCCAGTCGGTCGAAGCGCCTGCCAATGCCGAATTCATCAAGGAATGGCACGCCTTCACCAAGAACGACAAGCGCGTGACCAACGACCCGATGGAAGCTGCCTATATCGGCTTCAAGGCTTGGGTTTCGGCCGTTGAAGCAGCCGGCACGACCGATACGGACGCCGTTCTCGACACGATCATCGGCACCACCGTTCCAAACCTTTCGGGCGGCTATGCCACCGTCATGCCGAACCACCACATCACCAAGCCGGTGCTGATCGGTGAAATCCAGGAAGACGGCCAGTTCGAAATCGTCCAGCAGACCCCGGCCGTCGTCGGTGACGAATGGTCCGACTACCTGCCGGACTCGAAGGACCTGATCTCCGACTGGCGCAAGCCTATGTCCTGCGGCAACTTCAACGTTGCAACCGGCAAGTGCGGCGGCAAAGGTTCCTGATACAGAGCCTCTGATTTCATCAAGGCCAGCATAATCCGAAGCGGTGTCCGCACCGCTTCGACAAATGATCCAGTGACCTTTTGATTTTCATGCCGATACCCTCCGTCGAGGTCTCCCACCTCGGCGGAGGACTTGTCTCCCTTCGCCGTCTATCTGGCATGGTTCCTGCATCGTGCGGAGGGAGGGATGCGGTTCCCGAGACCGTTTTCCCCGATTTGATCGTCGGGCGAGCGAATTGCGGAAATCTTAAGCAGCGGCGCCAGCATCGACATTGCCCGGAATGCACGGCGTCAAGCCAACGGAACAAGAAGAGCTCATGTATCGCGCCATCCAGACTTTCCTTGTCGCTCTCTGCCTGCTCGTCAGTTGCCTCGCAACTGGCCTGCGCGCACAGGAGGACATCCGTCCGCTGGTCGACGCGCTCGGCGCCGGCGGATTCCCGCAGAAGATAGAAGCTGTTGGAAAGCTCGCAGCTTCCGGTGACGCCAAGGTCGCTGAAATCCTGCAGAACCTCAGCGACGGAAAGCTCTATGCCCCGAAAACCGGGGGTGCTGTCTGCCTCGAAGGCCCAGATAGCAGCTATCTCGACGTCCTGACCGGCGCTCCGGTCGCGGACGCTCCCGGCAATCTTGCCAAAATCCGTCTGAACAATGGCTTGCGTGGCGCCATCGGAGCCGCGCTCAGCCAGTTGACCCTTCTGAGCCCAGACCGCGCGGACCGCTTGGCCGCATCGCAGGACCTGCTCAAGGATGCCAACCCGGACAATCTCGACCTTCTGAACTCGGCACTTGCGAAGGAGCAGGACGCCGAAATCAAGGCGACGATGGAAGCCGCCCGCGCCGTCATCCTCCTGAAGACCGATGCCAGCGCCGAAGACAAGAAGGCGGCGATCGACACCATTGCGGCGCGCGGCAATCGCGATGCGCTGGCGATCCTGACGGCGGCGATGGACAACGCGCCGGACGACCTGAAGCCTGCCATCCAGACGAACATCGATTCCATCAACCGCAGCCTCGCGGTGTGGGACGTCTTCCAGAACATCTGGTACGGCCTGTCGCTCGGCTCCGTGCTGTTGCTCGCGGCCATCGGTCTCGCCATCACCTTCGGCGTCATGGGCATCATCAACATGGCGCATGGCGAAATGGTCATGCTGGGTGCCTACACGACCTATGTCGTGCAACAGACGATCAATACCGTCGCACCGGGCATGAGCGATTATTCGCTGGTCTTCGCCGTTCCCGCCGCCTTCGTCTTCACCGGCCTGGTCGGCATCGCCATCGAACGCAGCGTCATCCGCTGGCTCTATGGCCGGCCGCTCGAAACCCTTCTGGCGACCTGGGGCATTTCGCTGATCCTGCAGCAGGCGATCCGGACGATCTTCGGCCCCACCAACCGGCAGGTCGACAATCCAAGCTGGATGTCCGGCGTGTTCGAAATCGGCGGCCTCTCCAGCACCTGGAACCGTCTCTGGATCATCCTGTTCTCTCTCAGCGTGTTCGTTGCATTACTGCTGCTTCTCAAGCGCTCCAAGTTTGGCCTGCAGATGCGCGCCGTCACGCAGAACCGCCGGATGGCATCGTCGATGGGCATTCGTACGCCCTGGGTCGATGCGCTGACCTTCGGTCTTGGCTCGGGCATCGCCGGTATGGCGGGCGTGGCGCTTAGCCAGATCGATAACGTCTCGCCCAATCTCGGCCAGAGCTACATCATCGACAGCTTCATGGTCGTGGTCTTCGGCGGGGTCGGCAATCTCTGGGGCACGCTTGTCGGTGCCTTCTCGCTCGGCATCGCCAACAAGTTCCTTGAGCCCTATGCCGGTGCGGTGCTGGGCAAGATCATCATCCTCATTCTCATCATTCTCTTCATCCAGCGGCGGCCACGCGGCCTGTTCGCGCTCAAGGGAAGGGCGATCGAACAATGATTGCGCAAATGCTGTTCTCGCGACATGAAAAGAAGACGGTCTGGGCTATCGGCCTGATCCTTCTGGTAGCTGCCCTCGTGCCGCTCACCAACCTCCTCATCCCCGATGGCAATTTCCTGCACGTCCCGGATCATCTCGTGCCGTTGCTTGGAAAATACCTGTGCTACGCGCTTCTGGCCTTGGCGCTGGATCTCGTCTGGGGCTATTGCGGCATTCTCTCGCTCGGCCACGGGGCCTTCTTCGCGCTCGGCGGTTACGCCATGGGCATGTACCTGATGCGCCAGATCGGCGATCGCGGCGTCTATGCCAATCCGCTGCTGCCGGATTTCATGGTCTTCCTGAACTGGAGCGAACTGCCCTTGTACTGGACCGGCTTCAACCATTTTGCCTTCGCGGCGCTGATGGTCTTCCTGGTCCCCGGCATTCTGGCTTTCGTGTTCGGCTGGTTCGCCTTCCGCTCCCGCGTCACCGGCGTTTATCTGTCGATCATCACCCAGGCGATGACCTATGCGCTGCTTCTCGCCTTCTTCCGCAACGAGATGGGCTTCGGCGGCAACAATGGCCTGACCGACTTCAAGGAAATCCTCGGCTACAATGTTCAAGCGGGCAGCACACGCGCAACGCTGTTTGCAGCCACGGCGATCGCTCTTGCCCTTGCGCTGCTTCTGAGCTCCGCCATCGTCCGTTCGAAATACGGCAAGGTGCTCGTCGGCGTGCGTGATGCGGAAAGCCGCACCCGCTTCCTGGGTTATCGCGTCGAAAACATGAAACTGTTCATCTTCACCGTCTCGGCGATGATGGCGGGCGTTGCGGGTGCGCTCTACGTGCCGCAGGTCGGCATCATCAACCCCGGTGAGTTTGCCCCGGCCAACTCGATCGAAGTGGTCATCTGGACCGCTGTCGGCGGGCGCGGCACGCTGATCGGGCCGATCATCGGTGCTGTCCTCGTCAACTTCGGCAAGAGCATCTTCACTGCCGCTTTCCCTGAGTTCTGGCTGTTTGCACTCGGTGCGCTGTTCGTCGCGACCACCCTCTTTCTGCCGAAGGGCGTGGTCGGCACGGTGCAGCAATATCTCGCCCGGCGCCAGGAGCAGAAGAAGGCCGATGCGATCGAGAAGGCCTATCAGGAAAAGGCGTCAGCCAAGCCGGATGCAGCGCTTGCAACACTTGAACCCCAGGCTGCGGAGTAAGATCGATGGATGAAAAACCCTCCAAGAGCCTGCTGTATCTCGACGGCGTCTCCGTGTCCTTCGATGGTTTCAAGGCACTGAACTCGCTGTCATTCGTGGTCGATCCCGGTGAATTGCGGGCGATCATCGGCCCGAACGGCGCCGGCAAGACGACGATGATGGACATCATCACCGGCAAGACAAGACCCGATACCGGCCAGGTCTTCTTCAACGGCGATATCGATCTCACCAAGCGGGACGAAGCCGAAATCGCCCAGCTCGGCATCGGCCGCAAGTTCCAGAAGCCGACGGTGTTCGAAAGCCACACGGTCTGGGACAATATCGAACTTGCACTGAACCGGAACCGTGGCGTGTTCTCGACATTGTTTTACCGCCTGACGCCCGCCGACAAGGCCCGCATCGAGGAAATCCTCGAAACCGTCCGCATGACAGCGCGCAAGGACGATCTCGCCGCCAACCTGTCCCATGGGCAGAAGCAGTGGCTGGAGATCGGCATGCTCTTGGCGCAGGAGCCCAAGCTGCTTCTGGTGGACGAGCCGGTCGCCGGCATGACCGATGCCGAAACCGCCGAAACCGCCATCCTGCTCAAGGAAATCGCCAGGACCCGCTCCGTCGTCGTGGTCGAGCACGACATGGGCTTCATCCGCGATCTCGGCGTCAAGGTGACGTGCCTGGCCGAAGGTTCGGTGCTTGCTGAGGGTTCGATTGATTTCGTCAGCAACGATCCGAAGGTGATCGAGAATTATCTGGGACGGTGAGGGCGATGCATTTCCATGTTTCGATGTTTCAATTTCAGAGTTCGTGGGAGGAAACACCCCTCCCGCTCGCGCTGCTCGCCGCCCTCCCCACAGGTGGGAGGGCTGACCCGCGTCAACCGTCCGTGCCCCTTTCGTCTCTGCAGAGTGTCGGGGGTGAGCCCCTCCCCCTTGTGGGGAGGGGTTGGGGAGGGGATATTTCCGAAAGAGGTGCCTCATGCTGACGGTCGATAACATCAATCTGCACTACGGCGCCGCCCAGGCGCTGCGGGGCGTCTCCATCACCGCGCCGATGGGCAAGATTACCTGCGTGCTTGGCCGCAACGGTGTCGGCAAGACCAGCCTGCTCCGGGCGATCACCGGACAGCATGGGCCGAGCGCCGGGACCATCACCTTCAATGATACGGTGCTGAACGGTATGGCGCCCTATCACCGCGCCAAACATGGCATCGGCTTCGTGCCGCAGGGACGCGAGATTTTCCCGCTGCTGACGGTCAAGGAAAATCTCGAATCCGGCTATGCGCCGGTGCCGCGTAGGGACCGCTTCATTCCCGACGACATTTTCAGCCTGTTCCCCATTCTCCAGACCATGCTGGGGCGGCGCGGCGGCGACTTGTCCGGCGGTCAGCAACAGCAACTCGCGATCGGACGGGCGCTGGTGACGCGACCGAAAATTCTGGTTTTGGACGAGCCGACCGAGGGCATCCAGCCATCGATCATCAAGGATATCGGCCGGGCGATCCAGTATCTGCGCGATTCCACCGGGATGGCAATTCTGCTTGTGGAACAGTATCTTGACTTCTGCCGCGAGCTTGCCGACCATGTCTACATCATGGATCGGGGCGAAATCGTGCATCAGGGGCCGGCGGAAACGCTGGACACGCCGGAAGCACGTCGCCACCTGACGGTTTGACGGCGAAGTGTATGGCAGAGGCAGCGGCAATCCTCCCACAACGGGCCTGGGGCAAGGGACGTCTGGTGGCAAAGCCATTCGGCGGGCGAACCCGGCTTGCCGAATTCTACCAGGAAGGCTGTGCCAAGATCCGCCTGCCGGATACATTCGATGCGACGATGGAAGCGGTGCTGATCAACAGTTCCGGCGGTCTGACCGGTGGTGACCATATGGAATGGTCGTTCTCGGCGGGCGAGGGCACTCACCTGACGCTGACGACACAGGCCTGCGAGAAGATTTACAAGGCGAGCGCCGGAACGGCTGCCGTCTCCGCCCGGATCTCTGTCGAGGCGGGTGCGACCGTGCACTGGCTGCCGCAGGAAACGATCCTGTTCGACCATGCCTCGCTGTCGCGACGGCTGGATGTCGATATTGCGGAGGGCGGCGAGTTCCTGGCGGTCGAGGCGATCCTGCTTGGCCGCAAGGCGATGGGCGAGGCGATGCGGACGGGGCTGTTCCGGGATTGCTGGCGCATCCACAGAAACGGCATTCTCCTGCATGCGGAGAATCTGAGGATCGACGGTGACATTGCCGGGTTGACGGGGCAAGTCGCGGTGCTCGGCGGGCAGGTGGCCTTTGCCACGGTGTTCTACACCGGCAATGATTGCGAACAGCAGTTGACGGCCCTGCGTGGCCTGACAGATGGCCATGTCGCCGGTGTCAGTCATTATCAGGCGGCAGGGCAGGACAAGCTGGTTGCGCGCCTCGTGGCCACCGATGGTTTTTCCTTGAGAAAAATCCTGCTCCCGATCATTTCGCACTTGCGCAAGGGCGCCTCTGTGCCGAAAGTCTGGAACCTTTAGGTCGGAGCCGTGTCGCTCGAAATACTGAAACAAGGAGGGGTGGGGCGTGCTGAATATCATCGATTACATAGCGACCTGGGATCTCAATGGTGGACCGGGTGGCGTGCCGCCATTCGGGAGAATTGATCTCCAACTCAGCGGCCATCCCGGCGTAGTCAGGACTCCGATATTGGATGCGGCGACCTTCACCGCAATCATGACGATGCTCTCCAGCGGGTCTCCCCTGAAATACGATGTCAGCAACGCGCAAATCATCGCAGGACCATAAGCATGAACCTCTCCCCCCGGGAAAAAGACAAACTGTTGATCTCCATGGCGGCCATGGTGGCCCGCCGCCGGCTGGAACGCGGCGTCAAGCTCAACTATCCCGAGGCGATCGCGCTGATCAGCGATTTCGTCGTCGAGGGTGCGCGCGACGGTCGCTCCGTTCCAGACCTGATGGAGGCGGGCGCCCATGTCATCACCCGTGCGCAGGTGATGGAGGGCATTGCGGAAATGATCCACGATATCCAGGTCGAGGCGACGTTTCCGGATGGCACCAAGCTCGTCACCGTCCATGAGCCCATTCGCTGAGGAGCGTGCCATGCTGCAACTGAGACCCAATTGCGAATGCTGCGACAAGGATCTGCCGCCCGGCAGCCGTGAGGCGATGATCTGCAGCTTCGAATGCACCTTCTGCACCACATGCGTGTCCGAGGTGCTGGACGGCCAGTGCCCCAATTGCGCCGGTGAACTGGTGCGCCGCCCGGTTCGCCCGGCCGCCAAATTGCGAAAGTTCCCGGCTTCCACCGAGCGTGTCCTGCAGCCGGATGGTTGCTCCCCGACAAAAGCGGCCTGATGAGGAGGACACGATCATGATCCCCGGTGAAATCATTGCCGCCGATGGCGAGATAGAGCTGAATGCCGGTCTGGAAACCGTATCGCTCGACGTCTCCAACACCGGCGACCGGCCGGTGCAGGTCGGCAGCCACTATCACTTTGCCGAAACCAATGCCGGCCTGTCCTTCGATCGCGCGCTGGCCCATGGCAAGCGGCTGGATATTCCAGCCGGCACCGCCGTGCGCTTCGAGCCCGGCCAGACGCGGAGCGTCACCCTGGTTCCCTTCGGCGGCAAGCGCGAGGTCTATGGTTTCCGCCAGAAGGTCATGGGCAAGCTATGATCCGGGCGCTGATTATCGCCGATCTGGTCCTCGGCGGCCTTGCGTTGGCGCCTGCGGCCTTCGCGCAGGAAGAAGAGATCGACTGCGGCAATGCCATGACGCAAGCCGAGATGAATATCTGCGCCAACAGGGACTATGAGGCAGCCGACAAGGAACTGAACGCCGTCTACAGGACGACCATGGCCAGAATGCGCAAGACCGATGCCGAGCTCGGCGAGATCGAGCCGAATTATGTCGGAGCGGTCGATGCCTTGAAGAAGGCGCAGCGCGCCTGGATCGACTATCGCGATGGCCAGTGCGTGCTTGCCGGCTTCGAGGCGCGCGGCGGCTCGATGGAGCCCATGCTGGTCTCGGGATGTCTGGCGGATCTGACGAGAAAGCGGACGGCGGAATTGAAGGACCTGACGGAAGGCCTTGGAAACTGAGGATTGCATGACGGCAAGCCGGACCATCATGATCGTCGGGAACGGGCAGGTCGATCCGGGCGTTGCCCCGGTCGTCGATGCGGCCGATCTGGTGATCCGCTTCAACGATTGCCGTTCCTGCGGCGCCGGTGGGCAGAAGACCGATATCGTCGCCGTCTGCAATACCGGGCGTCCGGCGATGGCGATGCTGGGCGGTGGCGGCTGGAAGACGAATGCGGCCGTGCGGCAGGCGCGCGAGATCTGGTGCGTCCGGTCGTCGGAAGCTTTTACGGCATTGCGGCCGAAGCTGGCCGTCAGCCACCCGGATCTCGACGATCTCTGCGACGACTATACGGACGGGTTTCGCACCTTCACCAGGGCGACCGGCCGGGCGTTCCATGTGATCCCGCCCGCCACGCATGCCGCCGTCGATGCCGATCTCGCCCGCTTTGGGGCAGGAGACTACGTGGTGCCGAGCAGCGGCTTGGTCGCAATCGCGGAAGTGCTTGCCCATTGGCGGCGGCCGAGCGACCGGGTCGTTCTCGCCGGTTTCGGCCATGCCGGTTGGGAGTGGCATCCGTTCGCGGCCGAGCGGCGCTATGTCGATGACTTGATTTCAAAGGGGCGGCTCGCGCGCCTCGATCCCTCCATTGATTATTCTCAAAATATTCCTTACATTTTTCGGGAAAAGTAAGGATGGAAAATGATGGAATCTGCGAAAATAACTTCGAAAAACCAGATCACGCTTCCGGCTCGTGTTCGCAAAACGCTTGGCATAGGGGTGGGCGACAAAGTGGATTTCGTTGCGACAGCCAACGGCACCTTCGAACTTCGCTCACGCAAGGAAACACTGGCGGACTTGCGGGGCGTGATCAAACCCGATCAGCGGATATCGAGCAGGGATATCGAGCGCTGGATAAAGGAAGCGCGCTCGGCCGGGGGAGAAGTCACGGATGATCGGAGTTGATACCAATGTCCTGCTGCGCTGGCTGATCGATACGGAGATTGTGGATGACGCACCAGATCAAACACGCCTTGTCGAAGACTTGATCCTCAAGGGCGAAGAACAGTTTTTCGTCAATCATATCGTAATCGCGGAAACGATATGGGTGCTGCGAAATAAAGTGGGTCAGAAGAAGAAGGCGATACGGGACGTCGTCGAGCGGATTTTACATTCGGCCAATGTGGTCGTCCTGGATTCCGATACCGTCAGCGGTGCCCTGAATATATTTTTAAATTATCCCGGTGACTTCTCGGACCACCTTATCGGAGAGGTCAACCGGCAGAACGGATGCCGAACGACATTGACCTTCGACAAAGCAGCATCGAAATCGCCCAATTTTTCTGAACTTTAGAGGTAGACCATGTCCTACAAGATGTCGCGTGCGGCCTATGCCAACATGTTCGGCCCCACCACCGGCGATAAGGTGCGGCTGGCCGATACCGAACTGTTCATCGAGGTCGAGAAGGACTTCACCACCTATGGCGACGAGGTGAAGTTCGGCGGCGGCAAGGTCATTCGCGACGGCATGGGCCAGAGCCAGGTGACCCGCGCCGCCGGTGCCGTCGATACGGTCATCACCAACGCGCTGATCGTCGATCATTGGGGCATCGTCAAGGCGGACATCGGCCTGAAGGACGGCCGCATCGTCGCGATCGGCAAGGCCGGCAATCCGGATACGCAGCCGGGCGTCGATATCATCGTCGGTCCAGGCACGGAGGCGATCGCTGCCGAAGGCAAGATCGTCACCGCCGGAGGCATGGACAGCCATATCCACTTCATCTGCCCGCAGCAGATCGAGGAAGCGCTGATGAGCGGGCTCACCACCATGCTTGGCGGCGGCACCGGTCCTGCCCACGGCACGCTCGCCACCACCTGCACGCCCGGACCCTGGCACATCGCCCGGATGATCGAGGCGGCCGATGCCTTCCCGATGAACCTTGCCTTTGCCGGCAAGGGCAATGCCTCACTGCCGGGCGCGCTCGTCGAAATGGTCATGGGCGGCGCCACCTCGCTCAAGCTGCACGAGGACTGGGGCACGACGCCGGCCGCGATCGATTGCTGCCTGTCTGTTGCCGACGAATACGACGTGCAGGTGATGATCCACACCGACACGCTGAATGAAAGCGGCTTCGTCGAGGATTCGATCGGCGCGCTGAAGGGCCGGACCATCCATGCGTTCCATACGGAGGGTGCCGGCGGCGGGCATGCGCCCGATATTATCAAGATCTGCGGCCAGTCGAACGTCATTCCGTCATCGACCAACCCGACCCGGCCTTACACGATCAATACGCTGGCCGAACATCTCGACATGCTGATGGTCTGCCATCACCTGTCGCCGTCGATCCCGGAAGACATCGCCTTTGCCGAAAGCCGGATCCGCAAGGAAACCATCGCGGCGGAAGACATTCTCCACGATATCGGCGCCTTTTCGATCATTTCCTCCGACAGCCAGGCCATGGGTCGCGTCGGCGAAGTGGCGATCCGCACATGGCAGACGGCCGACAAGATGAAACGCCAGCGCGGTCGGCTGGCGCAGGAGACCGGCGAAAACGACAATGTCCGCGTCAAGCGCTACATCGCCAAGTACACGATCAACCCGGCGATCGCCCATGGCCTCAGCCACCAGATCGGTTCGGTCGAAATCGGCAAGCGCGCCGACCTCGTCATGTGGAACCCTGCCTTCTTCGGCGTGAAGCCCGACATGGTCATTCTCGGCGGCACCATCGCAGCCGCCCCGATGGGCGACCCTAATGCCTCGATCCCGACGCCGCAGCCGGTGCATTACCGGCCGATGTTCGGCGCTTTCGGCAAGTCGCGCACCAATTCCTCCGTCACCTTCGTCAGTCAGGCCTCGCTCGATGCCGGGATCAAGGGCCGCCTCGGCGTCGCCAAGGAACTGGTCGCGGTGAAAAACACCCGTGGTGGCATCGGCAAGCATTCGATGATCCACAACAGCCTGACGCCGCATATCGAGGTCGATCCGGAAACCTACGAAGTCCGCGCCGATGGCGAGCTGCTCACCTGCGAACCGGCAACCGTCTTGCCGATGGCGCAGCGCTATTTCATGTTCTAGGTCTTTGATGGCGAAGGAAGCCTGTTGATGTCCTGGAGACGGCCCGTTCGCTGGCTGCTGACACTCCTGGCGGTGACGATACTTCTCGCCGTCGCCGGCACATTCGTGCCTCGCCCACTCTGGCCGGTCGCCAAGGCGGATGACGTGGCCGGACTCAGACACCGGATTCTCGTCTTCTCCAACCCCATCCACACGGACATCGCCATCGCGCTCGATACCGAGACCCGCAGCCGGTTTTCGTTTCTGGAAGATAACGGCATGCCGCTTGGCCATCCGAATGCGCGCTGGATCGTGTTCGGCTGGGGTGGACGCGCCTTCTATATCGAGACGCCGACCTGGGCGGACTTGAAGCTGATGCCGGTGTTCAAGGGGCTGACGATGGATCGCTCGGTCATGCATGTCGATGTTGCCGGGGAAATTGTCGAACCTTCGGACACGGTTACTGCCTTCGAGATCGGTGACGCGGAATACGAAAAGCTGCTTGCCTATATCGAGGCAAGCTTCACGCCGAAGGACGGGATGATCGCGGCCATCCCCGATACGGCCTATGGGCCGAACGACCGCTTCTTCGAGGCCAATGGCTGGTTCAGCGCCGTGGTCGGCTGCAACACCTGGACGGCGAAAGGCTTGCGCGAGGCGGGTCTGCGCACCGGCTGGTGGAACCCACTTCCTCGTTCGCTGACGACGTCGCTGGCGCTTTACAATTGACGTTTCCGGGCGGAGGTCGCGATTGGTTGTGGACGTGCCGATGGCGTGAGACAAAGCCCCGTGCCTGCGTGGTTTGATCTGGCGCCGGGGTTTTTTATTGTTACAGTACGGAGGAGAAACCCTCGGAGGTTCAATGATTTACGCTGTGGCGGGCGCCCGAGCGCACGCCGAAAGCATAAGGCCGCCTGAATGCCGTATCGCTCGACACAGGTCCTGTCGCCGGGACCAGCCGACAAGACAATCCTGCACATGATCGCGCTTGCGCATGACCAGCGGCATCTGCGCCGCAAGCTGCTGCATCTCGGCAATCGCCATCTCGCGGCCGAAATCCACCAGGATCGCATCGTCATCCAGCGCGATGCGGTGATCCGGGTGATGCTTGAAGGACTGGGTGCGACCATTGCTGAGGTCATCGAACCCTTCCAGCCAATGCCCGGCGCTTATCACGGGTCGGGCAGGCCCTCCCACGGGCACGGCGGCCATCGTCACGCCCATGACTGAACGGGCGGATACGCAGGGCTTGCTCAGGTTGGTGACATGGCTGTCGCCAGCCTTTCCGATCGGCGCTTTCTCCTATTCCGGCGGGCTTGAGCAGGCCGTGCACGATGGCCTGGTGACGGATGCGGCCGGGCTCTCGGATTGGCTGCAGGCACTCGTCGGTCATGGCTCAAGTTGGAACGATGCGGTGCTGCTGGCAGAGAGCTATCGGGCCTATGAAGACGCAGTGAGGCTGGAGCAGGTGAGAGAACTCGCCGAGGCGCTGGCCGGGTCGCGCGAGCGTCACCAGGAAACGACGCTGCAGGGAGGCGCGTTCCTGACCGCCGCCGCCCATTGGCCGCATCCGGTGCTTGAAATGCTGACCGGCGCGGTCGCTTATCCCGTCGCCGTCGGCGCGGTTGCCGGGGCGCATCGGACCGGACTGGAGCCGGCTTTGGCCGCCTATGTGCATGCAACGGCCTCGAACCTCGTTTCTGTCGCCATCCGTTGCGGCGTGATGGGGCAGACGCAGGGCGTCGCCGTGCTGGTCGGGTTGGAACCGGTCATCGCCGAAACCGCGGCGAGAGCTGCTGAAAGTACGCTTGACGATCTTGGCTCTGCGACGATCACCTCGGATATTGCGGCGCTGCGTCACGAGACATTGCATTCACGGCTCTTTCGCTCCTGAGGATATGAGCCCGATTTTGAGAAAGGACTGTCGCCAGGAAATCTGGCAACGGCCCCCCCCGCGTCGGGATCGGCGGCCCCGTCGGCTCGGGCAAGACGGCGCTCACCGAAAACTCTGCAAGGCCATGCGCGAAAACTATTCCGTCGCGTCGTTACAAACGACATCTATACGAAGGAGGATGCCGAGCGCTGGTGCGCATGCTGGCGCTGCCGTCGGACCGGATCGTCGGCGTCGAGACCGGCGGATGCCCGTACACGGGCCGATATCACCATCTATGTGATCTCGGTCTGCCAAGGCGAGGAAATCCCGCGCAGGGCGGGCCGGCGATCACGCGCTCCGACCTTCTCGTCATTAACAAGAAGGATCGTCGAGTTCCTGACCGTCGAAGGCGGTTTCTGAGTTTATCCGTTTCAACGAAAAGCCCGGCGGATCGCTCCGCCGGGCCTTTCATGTCTTGCGAAGGATCACTCGGCGGCGAGCGCCGGGTGATTGATGACATTGCCGCTGCGCTTGGGGCCTTCCAGCTTGTCGAGGCGCTCCTGCAACTCGCCGATCGTCTTGCCCTGGTCGGTGACGATCTCGGTCAAAGCTTCGTTCTCCAGCACTTCCAGTTCCTCGTCCTTCCTGCCGACGATGCGGCCGAAAGCCCAGCCGAGCAGGCGCGACAGGTCGTCCATGATCAGGAAGAACGACGGCACGACGAGGAGAGAAAGCACGGTGGAGACAATGATGCCGCCGATCACCGCGATCGCCATCGGCGCGCGGAACGAGCCGCCTTCGCCGACACCGAGCGCGGACGGGATCATGCCCGCCGACATGGCGATCGAGGTCATGATGATCGGCTGGGCGCGCTTGCGTCCGGCCTCGACCATGGCCTGCACCCGCTCCATGCCGTGGCGCTTCATCTCGACGGCGAAGTCGACCAGCAGGATCGCGTTCTTGGTCACGATACCCATCAGCATCAGCACCCCGATCATGACCGGCATCGAGAATGCATTGCGCGTCAGGATCAACGCCACCGCGACGCCGCCAATGGCGAGCGGCAGCGAGAACAGGATGGTGAAGGGCTGGATCACATCCTTGAAGAGCAGGATGAGAACCACCAGAACCATCAGCAGGCCGAGCAACATGGCATTGCCGAAGCTCTGCATCATCTCGCCCTGGATCTTGGCATCACCGCTTTCGGCAAGGCGAACGGTCGGCGGCAGCTTCGTTTCCTCAACGATTCGCTTGAATTCCGCCGTAGACGTGTCGAGTGCCGTGCCCTGGGGCACGTCCGAACCGATCGAAGCGACGCGGTTGCGGGCGTTGCGCAGGATCGAACTCGGGCCTTCCGAGTAAGTGATATCCGTGACGCTATCGAGCGGCACCGTGCCACCCGAGGCCGTCTTGACCTTGAGCGCACCGATGGCCCGAAGGTCGCGGCGAACGTCGAGCGAGGTCTGGACCCGGATCGGGATCAGCCGGTTGTCGAGCGAGATCTTGGTCAGCGCGGCATCGACATCACCGGTCGTTGCCACACGGATGGTTTGCGAAATCTGCTGCGGCGTGATGCCGAGGCGGGCGATTTCGTCCTTGCGCGGCCGTATCTGCAGTTCCGGCCGGGGCAGGGCGCCTTCCGAGCTGACATTGGACAGGATTGACGACGCACGCAGCTTGCCTTCCAGCAGGGCGACGGCCGAGTTGAGGTCCTCTTCGTTGGACGACAGGAAGTTGAAGGTCAACTCACGCTCGCCACGATCGTTCAGCTTGGTGATGCGCACGTCCGGGATACCCCGCAACTGAGCGAAAATATCCTTCTCGACATCCCATTGCGGACGGGTACGCCCATCCATCTTCATCTTCGGCACATATTCGCCGACGATTGGAAGGCCGCCGAGACCCTTGTTGACCAAGGTCTTCACAAGGGAATGATCGATCGTCCCAAGAATGATGCGAACGGTTGCCCGGCGCAGTTCGAGGTCGCCCTTGGGCGACGCACCGCCGAGAATGAAGACGCTTTCGACACCATCGACATCGCGCACAGCGTTGTAGATTTTTTCGGTCGTTTCATCCGTTTCCGCAAGCGTCGCGTTCGGAGGCAGTTCCACGGAGAGAACGACGCGCGAGCTGTCATCCGGCGGCATGAAGCTTCCGGGCACCTGCGACATCAGGAACAGCGAGCCAGCCAGGAACGCGAAAGCAGCCAGCATGGTCGCGTAGCGCATATACCAGCGCCGGGTCGTGGTGGTGACCAGCCAGGTATAGCCCTTCATCAGGCGGCCATCATTGTCATGATGATCGTCGACTCCATCTTCCGGCTTCATCAGGTAGGCCGCCATCATCGGGGTGATGAGACGCGCGACCATCAGCGAGAAGAAGACCGAGAAAGCGACCGTCAGACCGAACTGGATGAAGTATTGGCCGGCAATGCCCGGCATGAACGAGACCGGCACAAAGACCGCAATGATCGTGAAGCTGGTGGCGATGACCGCAAGCCCGATTTCATCGGCGGCATCGAGCGAGGCCCTGTAGGGCGTCTTGCCCATCTTGATGTGCCGGGCGATGTTCTCGATCTCGACGATCGCGTCATCGACCAGGATACCGGTCGCCAGCGTCAGTGCCAGGAAGCTGACCAGATTGAGCGAGAAGCCCATCAGGTCCATGATCCAGAAAGTCGGAATCGCGGAGAGCGGAAGGGCGACGGCGGCAATGAACGTGGCACGCCAGTTACGCAGGAAGAGCAGAACCACGAAGACGGCGAGGATCGAGCCTTCCATCAGCGTATGGAGTGCTGCTTCGTAGTTGCCATAGGTGAAGTAGACGGCGTCGTCGACCATCGCGATATTGACGTGCGGATGGGCGGCGCGAACCTTTTCAAGGCTTGCCGCGACGGTTTCGGCGACCGAAACTTCGGAAGCGCCCTTCGAGCGGAAAACGGCGAAGGTAACCGAGGCATCGCCATTGAAGCGCGAGAAGGACTTCTGCTCCTCATAGGTATCGGTGACGGTGCCGAGATCCGACAGCTTCACGAATCGGCCGTTCGGCAGGGCGATGGTGGTATTGGCAAGTTGCGCCACGTTGCGGGCATCGCCCAGTGTGCGGATCGTCTGCTCGTTGCCGCCGATCTGGCCGCGACCGGAGCCGAGATCGACATTGGTGCTGCGCAACTGGTTGTTGACGTCGGGCGCGGTGATGCCGAAGGAATCGAGCTTGCTCGGGTCCAGTTCCACCTTGATTTCCCGGTCAGAGCCGCCGTAACGGTCGATGCGGCCGACACCGATCTGGCCCTGCAATGCGCGCTTGATCGTGTCGTCGACGAACCAGGACAGTTCTTCGAGCGTCATGTCGGGTGAGGTGACCGAGAAGGTCTGGATTGCCTGGCCTTCGACGTCGATCTTGGTGACGACGGGTTCCTCGACATCGGCCGGCAAGTCGCTGCGGATGCGGTCGATCGCATCCTTGGTGTCCTGAACGGCTTCTTCCGTCGGCTTTTCGATGCGGAAAATGACCGAGGTCACCGACTGGCCGTCGGTGACCGTCGACTGGATTTCGTCGACGCCGGCGATGGAGGCCACCGCGTCCTCGACCTCCTTCGTCACCTGCATTTCCAGTTCGGATGGCGAAGCGCCGTTCTGCGTCACCGTGATCGCGACCACCGGAACGTCGATGTTCGGAAACTTTGTGATCGGCAAGGCGTAGAAGGATTGAATCCCCAGAAACAGCAGAAGCGCGAAACCGAGAATCGGTGCGATGGGGTTTCGGATGGCCCAGGCGGAAAAATTCATCGCTATGACCTCGATCAGTTCGATACGGTTTCGGCGGAGGCAGGCACAGGCTTGATGCGATCGCCGTCACGGACGAAGGCGCCGGCTTTCTTGATCACCTTGTCGCCCTCTTTCAGCCCGGCCCGGATTTCGATGAATCCGTTGTCCTGAATGCCGGTTTCAATCTTCGCGACATGCGCGACATCACCATCGACCTTGCGGGCGACCATGCCGTCCTTGGTGCTGGTGACGGCGGATAGCGGCAGGACGAGCGCATCCTTTTCGGTGACGATGATCTGCGCGCGCGCATACATGCCGACGCGCGCTTTTTCCGGCGCCAGCAGGCTGATATTGACGCTGCCGAGGCGGGTCTGGCTATCGACGACGGGAGAGATCAAGCGAATCTTGCCCTCGATCTGCGTCTTGCCATCGGCAAGGGTGACTTCCGCCCTCTGGCCGATCGCAAGGCGCGGCAAATCGGTTTCGATGATTTCAGCCTTCACCTCCACCGCACCGTCGCGAATGATCGTGAACAGCGGTTCGCCGGAGCCGTTGGCGATCGCGCCGACCTTGGCGGTTCGCGCCGACACGACGCCGGTCACCGGCGTCTTCACGTCTGTGCGGGCAAGCCTCAGATCGACATCGGAAATTTGCGCCTCGACGACCTTGATATCGGCCTTGGCAACCGAGACCAGTTGCTCGCCGGAGCGGACGCGGGCAAGTGCGGCGGTTGCCGCAGCCCGTTCCTGATCGCGCTGCGCCGTCGACATCGAGCCGGCTTCTGCCAGCTTCTTCGAGCGCTCGGCGACGCGGACGGCCTCTTCGGCATTGGCCTGCGCCTCGGCAAGCTGCGCCTCATACTGGGCAAGGGATGCATTGGCCTTGGCAAGGCTTGCGGCATACTGGCTCTTCTGCAACTCCAGCATGTCGGGGTTCAAGGTTGCCAAGGTGGTGTCCGCCTCGACGCGATCGCCGACATCGGCGTTCAGTGTACGGATCGACAATCCATCGACGAGGGGGGAAACATAGGTTTCCTCGACCGCCTTCACGGCGCCGGTGGCCAGAACCCGATCGACGATCGCCTGGGTCTTGACCTCAGACACGACGATTGAAGGGAGAGCCTGTTCCGTCTTTGCCGGCGCAGGATCTTCCGCAAACGCGGTGCTCGACAGGAAAGCCAGCATCAGGGCAGCGGAAACACCAAACGCATAAGTCGTCATACGGGCCATCGGCTCACTTTCCTCGAATTCCGGATAAATCAGTTTGCTGACGAGTACGCTTTCCCCGGAAGGATTTGTCTCGGTCAGCCCTCGGAGGAGAAAGAAATGTCGCCAATACGCTCCCAGGCGAAACGCTTCCCCACACCTCCTCAAATGCCTCGGGCCTTATTTAGTTAGACAAGTTTGGCGTTGCAAGGCAGTCTGAAAAAAGAATGGTGCCTCATTATTTTATTTGTTGAATGCCATCAACACAACTTTTGTTTTGTGTCGATTTGTTGCGGGCAACTGGTTTTATAGTGTTGCAAATGAGAAACGCGCGGGGCTGGCCCGCGCGTTTCAATGTTAAAAGTAATACCAATCGTTCTACTTGAGAGCCGCGTCGGTGATCTCATGCGTAAAGGCACCGGTCGGTTCCTTGGTGATGACAGGATCCGAGCCGCCCTTCAGCAGGGACTCGACAGTCCGCTTGTAGTCTGCTTCGTCGAGCGCGCCGTTGGAGCCGGCGGTCAGCTTGGCCACTTCGCTCATCATGAACTTCTGGTGTGCCTCCGTCTGCGCGCCGGTGCTATCGTTTTCAAGAACGATACCGGCCGCTTCATCCGGGTTTGTTTCGGCATATTTCCAGCCCTTCATCGAAGCGCGGACGAACTTGACCATCTTGTCCTTGAAGGCCTGGTCCTTGAGCTTGTCTTCCAGAACATAAAGGCCGTCTTCGAGCGTCGCTACACCCTGGTCCTCATACTTGAAGGTGACCAGATCCTCCGGCTTGATGCCGGCATCGAGCACCTGGCCGTATTCGTTGTAGGTCATGGTCGAGATACAGGCGGCCTGCTTCTGGATCAGCGGGTCGACGTTGAAACCCTGCTTGAGGACGGTGACGCCATCCGGTCCACCTTCGGTCTTCAGGCCAAGCTGGCTCATCCAGGAGAGGAACGGATATTCGTTGCCGAAAAACCAGACGCCGAGCGTCTTGCCCTTGAAGTCGTCTGGCGTGGCGACGCCGGATTCCTTCAGGCAGGTCAGCATCATGCCGGAGGACTTGAAGGGCTGGGCGATGTTGACGAGGGCGACGCCCTTTTCGCGGGTTGCAAGCGCTGATGGCATCCAGTCGACGACCACGTCGGCGCCGCCGCCGGCGATCACCTGCGGCGGAGCGATGTCCGGGCCGCCCGGCTTGATCTCGACATCAAGGCCTTCTTCTTCATAGAAGCCCTTGTCCTTGGCGACGTAATAACCGGCGAACTGGGCCTGGGTGACCCATTTCAGCTGCAGCACGACCTTTTCGGCGGCCACGGCCTGGAATGCGGAGAGCGAAAAGGCGCTTGCCAGCAGCAATGATGCAAATCTCAACTTCATGTCAGTTCCCTCTTTTTTGTTATGCCGGCCCAATTGCGAACCGGCGGTCGTTCGTCGCGCGCCTGCCCAACGCGGGCAGACGATAGTCAAGCCGCCCGTGCGCTGCGCATGGACGGATGCCAGAACGTGACGGCGCGCTCGATGAGCGCCACCACCCCGTAGAAGGCGGAGCCAGCCACCGCCGCAACGGCGATCTCGGCCCAAACCATGTCGACATTCATGCGCCCCACTTCGGTGGAAATCCGGAAGCCCATGCCGACGATCGGGGTCCCGAAGAATTCGGCCACGATAGCGCCGATCAGCGCCAGCGTGGAGTTGATCTTGAGCGCATTGAATATGAAAGGCCATGCCGCCGGAAGCCGTAATTTGACGAGCGTCTGGAACCATGTCGCCGCATAGGTGCGCATCAGGTCCTTTTCCATCGAACTGGTGGCGGCAAGGCCGGAGACGGTGTTCACCAGCATGGGGAAGAAGGTCATGATGACAACGACGGCGACCTTCGACTGCCAGTCGAAACCGAACCACATGACCATGATCGGCGCGACGCCGATGACCGGCAAGGCGGAGACGAAATTGCCGAGCGGCAGCAGGCCTTTCTGCAGAAAGGGAGAGCGATCGATGGCGATGGCGACGATAAAGCCGAGACCGCAGCCAAGCGCATAACCGGTGATGACCGCCTTGAGGAACGTCTGCTGGAAATCGGCCCAGAGGGTCGGTACGGAACTGACAAGCCGCACCCCGATCGCCGACGGGGGCGGCAGAAGGACGAAAGGCACGTTGAGCCCGCGTACCAGTCCCTCCCAGAGGACGAGAATACTGATGCCGAACAGCAGTGGAACGGCAAGCCGAATCGCGCGGTTGGCCAGCGGGTTGTTGAATTTCTGGCGGACGAGCCATTCGTTGGTGGCCCAGGCCGCAAGCCAGAAGGCGATGGCGCCGAGAACGAGATTGGTCTTCATGGTTTCATCCCCATGCGCTTGAGGACGGCGGTATGGGCAATGCCGACAATGATGACCAACATGGCCGCCATGGCGGCAGCCATGAACAAAGCCGACCAGATCTGCACCGTCTGGCCGTAGTAGGAGCCGGCAAGCAGGCGCGCGCCGAGACCTGCCACGGCACCGGTCGGCAATTCACCGACGATGGCCCCGACCAGCGAGATGGCGATGGCGACTTTCAGCGAGGTGAAGAGGTAGGGCATGGACGAAGGCCAGCGCAGCTTCCAGAAGGTTTGCGACGCACTGGCATAATAGGTGTGCATCAGGTCGAGCTGGATCGTTTCCGGGCTGCGAAGCCCCTTCACCATGCCGACGACGATCGGGAAGAAGCTGAGATAGGTGGAGATCAGCGCCTTCGGTAGCAGGCCGGATATGCCGACTGCGTTGAGCACCACGATGATCATCGGGGCGATGGCGAGGATCGGTATCGTCTGGCTGGCGATGACCCAGGGCATCAGCGACCGATCCATGGCGCGATTGTGGACGATGCCGATGGCGAGCAGAATGCCGAGAACGGTGCCGATGCCGAAGCCGAGCAGGGTCGCCGACAGCGTGATCCAGGCATGATAGACGAGGCTACGCTTGGAAGTGATGGGCTTGTTGAACATCGTGTCCCAGATTTCCGCGATCACCTGATGCGGCGCGGGCAGGACCGGCCGCTCCTGAACCATCGTCTTCGGCACGATTTCGGAAAAGGTGATCGTCGTTCCGGCGCGGGCGGCCGTATCGCGTTCGAACGGCGTGTTGAGGAAAACGGCAGCGATATACCAGATGACCACCAGCGCGGCGACGATCACCGCGACCGGCATGATCCTGTCCTGGAAGAAACCCGCTTTCTCCATGGTCAGACCCTCCCGCTCGATGGCAGCATCATCAGGCCCATGGCCACGATGCCAAGGGCAACGCCGGCCATCTGCATCAGCGTCAACCTCTCGCCGAAGACGAGGAAAGCGATGACGTTGACCAGCACCAACTGGACGACGGCGGATGCCGAGATCGCCAGCCCCAGCCCGCCCTCACGCATCAACCGCACCATCATCAGGTTTCCGACGCAATAGAGGAACAGGGAGAAGACCAGCAGCAGGATATTGTTGGTCGAGACATAGTATCGCGACGCCGTTGCCGCGCTGAGAAAGATCGCCATGGAGGCCGCGAGCCAGAGGATGAAGGTGAGGTTCATGGATGCGGCTCGATCTCCAGGAAGGGCATGACGGCTTGCTCTATGGTCAGAAAGACATGATCGGGACCGTCCATGACCTGAGCATTGTCGAAACGCAGAATGGTAAAACCTTGGCTTTGAAGAAATCGGTCTCTCTGGGCGTCATGCCTTTTTCCGTGCAGTGTCTCATGGCTATCGCCATCGACCTCGACGACCACGCGTGCGGACAGCCAGGCGAAATCCGCAATATAGGGACCGATCGGTGTTTCGCGGCGGAAACGGGCGCCTCGCGGACGCAAGTCTCGCAGCATGCTCCACATTGCGGCTTCCGCCTTGGTCAATTCGCGACGGAGTTCCTTGGCCCTTGTGCGGGTCTTCTGTTCGATATTGGAATGGGGCATGAAAGCTCCATGAGGGACTGTGCGGATGTTTTCCCCTCCCCAACCCCTCCCCACAAGGGGGAGGGGCTTAACCCGCGGCATTGCCCGGTGACAAACCGACAGGAACTCAGCGTACTGAGCCACCTGTGTTCTAAGCATTTTCCTCTTCCGAAAACGGCTCGATCCGTTTGCGAAGGGCGCGGCATCGTAGCCCCTCCCCCTTGTGGGGAGGGGTTGGGGAGGGGTCTTTTCTAAAAGAGTACTACTCATCATAGCTATGCCCCGCTCTCAATCCCTCGCGCACCCGGCTGGCAATCTCCAGGAATTCCGGTGTTTCGCGGATATCGAGCGGACGCTCGCGGGGCAGGGTGGATTCGATGATGTCGGTGACGCGGCCGGGGCGGGGGCTCATGACGACGATCTTGGTGGAGAGATAGACCGCTTCGGGGATCGAATGGGTGACGAAGCAGATCGTCTTGTTGGTGCGTTCCCAGAGCTTGAGCAACTGTTCGTTCAGATGGTCGCGGACGATTTCGTCCAGTGCGCCGAAGGGCTCGTCCATCAACAACAGGTCGGCATCGAAGGCCAGCGCGCGGGCGATCGAGGCGCGCTGCTGCATGCCGCCGGAAAGCTGCCAGGGGAATTTCTTGCCGAAACCGGTCAGGTTGACGAGATCGAGAGTCCGGTCGATCCGCTCCTTCTGCTCGGCTACGCTATAGCCCATGATTTCGAGCGGCAAGGCGATGTTCTTCTCGATCGTGCGCCAGGGGTAAAGGGCGGCGGCCTGGAAGACATAACCGTATGAGCGATTCTGCCGTGCCTCGTGCGGCGTGACGCCGTTGACGGTAATCGAGCCGGCCGTTGCCTGTTCGAGATCGGCGATGACGCGCAGGAAGGTCGTCTTGCCGCAGCCCGATGGCCCGATGAAGGAAACGAAATCGCCCTTGCGCACATCCAGATTGACGCCCGTCAGCGCATTGACGGGACCGTCATTGGTCTGGAAAGTGAGGCCGAGATCACGCGCCGAAACGACGGATGCAGGTGTTGTTGTCATAAGGTCTTGTATGCTCCGCCCTGAATGCCTGGTTGACGTCTTTTTGTCTGGTGTTGCCTATAGTCGTACGTCAAATTTTCCGATCGGGATATTGAACCATGAACCCGGAGATGTGGATATGTTGCAATCATCGAAACCGACCTGCCGGATCGTCCGTCCCGGCCAGACCTATGACGGCAAGCAGGGGTTCAGCTATTTCGAAGGCATTTCCGCTGAGGCCGTCGGCGCGTCTGCGATCTGCATGCATCTCCTGACCATTCCGCCCGGCGGCCGCGCCAAGGCCCACAAGCACGAGACCCATGAGACGGCGATCTACATGCTGTCTGGCGAGGCGCACACCTGGTACGGCGACCAGTTGGAAAACCATGTCATCGTGAAGGCCGGCGAAATGTTCTACATCCCGGCCGGCGTGCCGCATCTTCCTGCCAACCTGTCGGACCAGCCGGCCTCGGCCGTGATCGCCCGCACCGATCCGAACGAACAGGAAAGCGTCGTCCTGATGCCGGAACTGGAAGCGCTGGTTCCGCGATAAGGCTTGCTGTACGCAGGCGGCCTTTCGAGGCCGCCCGTTGCCCGCCGGCAACCGACAGAGCCGTGCTGGAGGAAGACGCTGGTTCATTTGCATTTTTTCAACGGCCCCCAACGCATCCCGTCCTCGAACACGATCACATAGTCGTTGCCGGCACGCTGGATTTCGAGCTTCGTGTCCATCTCGCCGCCATCGCCTTCCTCCGCGCAGGTGACCGCCGAGGCAAAGGAATCGCCCTTCTTCGTCACCGGCCTCTTGAAGCCGCAATAGGTGGCCGCCGACGTAACACCTTCATCTGTCAGCAGAAAGAAGTCCTCCGATCCCATCGCCTCATTGCTGTTGGCATAGGCGCAGCCATCCTTGTTGCCATAGGCGCCGTCGAGGAATTTTTCCTGTGCGTGAACGAGCCCGGTCATGGCCAGGCTCGCCACGAGAAGCACGGGAAGGCGAGGGACAAGCGGCATGCTCACACCCCGCTTGCCGGAATGCCGGTGCGCTGGACCTTGCGCGGCGCGGTGATGTCCTTCCAGGTCGAGAGCGCCTTGTTGACGGCAGCGAAGGGCTCGCGCTTGATGAACTTGCCCTGGCCCTCGCGGGTCTTGATCGTCCCCTCCTCGATGGCGACGACGCCGGCGGTCAGCGTGTAGCGCGGCAGGCCGGTCACCTGCTTGCCTTCAAAGACGTTGTAATCGATGGCCGACTGCTGCGAGGAGGCCGAGATCGTCTTGGAACGCTTCGGATCCCAGACGACGAGGTCGGCATCGGCCCCGACGAGGATCGCGCCCTTCTTCGGATACATATTGAGGATCTTGGCGATATTGGTCGAGGTGACGGCCACGAATTCGTTCATGGTGATGCGGCCGGTGGCGACGCCGTGCGTCCAGAGCATCGGCATGCGATCCTCCAGCCCGCCGGTGCCGTTCGGGATTTTGGTGAAGTCGCCAACGCCAAAACGCTTCTGCGCGGTCGTGAAGGCGCAGTGATCGGTCGCAACCACCTGCAGCGAGCCGGCCGCGAGCCCGGCCCAGAGTGAGTCCTGATGCTGCTTGTTGCGGAAGGGCGGCGACATGACGCGGCGGGCGGCATGATCCCAGTCGGGATTGGCATATTCGCTCTCGTCCAGCGTCAGGTGCTGGATCAGCGGCTCGCCATAGACCCGCATGCCGTTCTGTCGGGCGCGGCGGATCGCTTCATGCGACTGTTCGCAGGATGTGTGTACCACGTAAAGCGGGCTGCCTGCCATGTCGGCGATGATGATGGCGCGGTTGGTGGCTTCGCCTTCGACAGCGGCGGGGCGGGAATAGGCGTGGGCTTCCGGGCCGTTATTGCCGTCTGCCAGCAGTTTCGCCTGCATCTGCGCGACGATATCGCCGTTTTCGGCATGCACCATCGGCAGCGCGCCAAGCTCGGCGCAGCGCTGGAACGAATGGAACATCTCGTCGTCATCCACCATCAGCGCGCCCTTGTAGGCCATGAAGTGCTTGAACGAGTTGATGCCCTTATCCTGTACGATCGTCTGCATCTCGTTGAACACCTGCTCGCCCCACCAGGTGATGGCCATGTGGAAGGAGAAGTCGCAGGTCGCCCGCGACGTCTTGTTGTCCCACATGGTCAAGGCTTCGAGCAGCGACTGGCCGGGGGCGGGCAGAGCGAAATCGACGACCATGGTCGTGCCGCCCGACAGCGCCGCCCGGGTTCCGCTTTCGAAATCGTCGGACGAATAGGTGCCCATGAACGGCATTTCGAGATGGGTATGCGGATCGATGCCGCCGGGCATGACATAGCACCCGGTCGCATCCAGCGTCTCGTCGCCGGAAAGGTTCGGCCCGATCTCGACGATCTTGCCCCCATCCACCTTGACATCCGCCTTGTAGGTCAGGTCGGCGGTGACGATGGTTCCGTTCTTGATGACTGTGCTCATGTTTTCAGAACTCCCTGTCGCTGCGCGGTGCATGCGCCAGCTGGTTATCCAATGATTGATGTTGGTGGCTACCGTTGCGATCTGGCTGCCGGATCGCAGGAAAATAACGGAGACTTTCATCCCGTTGGAAAATTTGCCCTTCCAGCGCGGCAAGGATCGTGTCCAGAACGGCGCGGCGTTCCTGAAGAACTTCGTGATTCCAGAAGCGCAGGACGCTGTAGCCTTGCTCGTTCAGCCACTGTGTCCGGAGAATATCTGATTGAGAGTCCGCATGCTGGCTGCCATCCAGTTCGATAATCAGCATTTTCTCACGACAGAGGAAATCGGCGATGTAGGGGCCAAGCGGAATTTGACGGGTGAATTTGTAGCCGTTGAGAAGGCGGTTCCTGAGGTCCCCCCAGAGCCGGTATTCGGCTTCTTGTTCATTGTGTCTGAGATTGCGGGCTTGCTGGGTCTTTCCGGGACGGCGCTTGGTAAAGGGGTTCGCGTCTTGAATTGTGGCTTCGCCCCCCTCATCCGGCCCTTCGGGCCACCTTCTCCCCGGCGGGGAGAAGAGGGAGTCCGCTGCACATCCGCGTTCAACATTATCCACTTGTGACGATGCCAGTTTTTTGTTGACGGACGAAGCCGCTGACGTCCTCTTCTCCCCAGCGGGGAGAAGGTGGCCCGCTGGGCCGGATGAGGGGGGCGAAGCCACGTGTTTTGGGAGACCCGCGTCACTCCGCATAGCTCGGTCCTCGCGGTCGAGAATGCGTTTCACTTCGTCGAAATGATTCATGGGCTTACTCCACGATCCCCGCCGTCTCGACCACCGCATGGAACAGCACGTCGCAACCCGCCGAGGCCCATTCCCTGGAAATGTCCTCGGCCTCGTTGTGGCTGAGGCCGCCGACGCAGGGGCACATGACCATGGTGGCTGGCGCCACCTTGGCGGCCCAGCAGGCGTCGTGGCCGGCGCCGGAAATGAGGTTCATATGGCTGTAGCCGAGTTTTTCGGCGGCGGTGCGCACGGCCGTCACCAGCGTCGGATCGAAGGTCACCGGCGCGAAATGGCCGATGGCCTCGATCGAACAGCCGACACCGAGCGCTCCCGTGATCTTCGGTGCCTCGGCCTCGATCCTGGCGCGCATCCGGTCGAGCTTCTCCTTGTCGGGCGAGCGGATATCGATGGTGAAGACCACCTTGCCCGGCAGGACGTTGCGGGAGTTGGGCGAGAAGAACACCTGGCCGACGCCGCCGACGGCGCCCGGCTGTTCGGCCATGGCGACATCCTGCACCATTTCGATGATCCGTGACATGGCAAGCCCGGCATTGACGCGCAGGTTCATCGGCGTCGAGCCGGTATGGGCTTCTCGGCCTGTCAGCGTGAATTCCAGCCACCAGAGGCCCTGACAGTGGGTGACCACGCCGATCTGCTTTTCCTCCGCCTCAAGGATCGGGCCTTGCTCGATATGATATTCGAAATAGGCGTGCATCTTGCGGGCGCCGACCTCTTCCTCGCCGAGCCAGCCGATGCGCGTCAACTCGTCGCCATAGGTCTTGCCCTCGGGATCCTTGCGGCCATAGGCGTAATCGAGCGTATGCACGCCGGCAAAGACGCCGGATGCCAGCATGGCCGGCGCAAAACGGGCGCCTTCCTCGTTTGCCCAGTTGGTGACGACGATCGGATGTTTCGTCCGGATGCCGAGGTCGTTCATGGTGCGCACGACTTCGAGGGCCGCGAGCACGCCGAGCACGCCGTCATACTTGCCGCCGGTCGGCTGGGTGTCGAGGTGCGAGCCGACATAGACGGGCAGCGCATCGGGATCGGTGCCGGGGCGGGTGGCGAACATCGTGCCCATCTTGTCGACGGCCATGGTCATGCCGGCATCGTCGCACCATTTCTGAAAGAGATGGCGACCTTCGCCGTCCTCGTCGGTCAGTGTCTGGCGATTGTTGCCGCCGGCAATGCCGGGGCCGATTTTCGCCATGTCCATGAGCATATCCCACAGACGGTCGGCATTGACGCGCATGTTCTCGCCCGGTGCAGCTGCCATGGCGGTTCTCCTCATGTTTTCAGGATGCGCGGTCAGGCACATCCCGTTGTTCCCTTGGTCAAATCGGGGCGATCTGGTTTTTTCGATTGCCCTGCGATCAGCCGTTGCGTTTGACGATGAACTGACTGATAATTTGACCGGTTGGTAAAACATTACAACTTCCGTTGCGGCACTCAAGACGAAAAACAGAAAAAACGTCCGTGCCGTCGGAATTTTTAGAACAGGTATTTTCCGGACGTTTCAGGCCGCGTGCAGACGGTGATGGGTTATAAGACAGGGGGCAAGATGGTACTTCCGAGGGCAGCCAGGACACAGAGGCGCACCCGTATCCAGGAGGAGAAGGAAGAACTGATTCTGGAGGCGGCGCTCGATGTGTTTGCCACCCATGGTTTTCGCGGCAGCACCATCGACCAGATCGCCGAGGTGGCGGGCATGTCGAAACCGAACCTGCTCTATTACTTCCGCACCAAGGACGCCATGCACCGGGCGCTGATCGACCGGGTGCTCTACAACTGGCTCGATCCCTTGCGCGAATTCGACGCCGAGGGAAACCCGGTGTCCGAAATCCGCAGCTATATCCGTCGCAAGCTCGAAATGGCCCGCGATTTTCCCCGCGAAAGTCGGCTTTTCGCCAACGAGATCCTGCAGGGTGCGCCGCATATCGAGGATGAGCTCAAGGGGCCGCTGAAGGAACTGGTCGACGAGAAGGCGGAGGTGATCCGCTCCTGGGCGAAGGCCGGCAAGATCGCCAAATGTGATCCCTATCACCTGATCTTCGCCATCTGGTCGACGACGCAGCATTACGCCGATTTCGATGTCCAGGTCCGGGGCGTGCTCGGCGACGAGCGGTCCGGCGAGGGCCGTTTCGAGGATGCCGCCCGGTTTCTCGAGCAATTGTTCGTGCACGGCCTCGAAATCAGGGAAGGCAGCATCGACGCAGCCTGACAACGCCCGTCAGGCCGGCGTGCCCGACGCCTGCTTCGCCGCGTCGATCATCGCCTCGATCTCTACCGCCCGCTGCACGATCAGCGTTTCCAGCGTGCCGGCACGGCCGCGAATGGAGATGTTGTAGCTTTCGCGGTCATTGACGGTC
The DNA here is from genome assembly GCF_051669845.1 of Pararhizobium sp. O133. Taxonomy (NCBI): domain Bacteria; kingdom Pseudomonadati; phylum Pseudomonadota; class Alphaproteobacteria; order Hyphomicrobiales; family Rhizobiaceae; genus Pararhizobium; species Pararhizobium sp. O133. Next base: position 1,796,260 of record NZ_CP196426.1, read on the forward strand.
AGACCGGCATAGCGGACGACATCGGCGGAGACCGCCAGTTGCGCATCGTATTCCTTGGCGAAGCCTTCGAGCCGGCTCGCGGCATTGATCGTGTCGCCGACGGCGGTGAGTGACGAAGCCCTTCCATAGCCGATCTGACCGATGATCGCCGGCCCGGCATGCATGCCCATGGCGATGCGCAGCGGCCGTTCGAGTTCGCTGGTGAAATTCCGGTTCAGCACCTCGACACCCTTGGCGATGCGGGCGGTTGCCGTCAGGGCCTGTTCGCAGGCTTCCTCGATGCTGTTGTTTAAACCGAAGATCGCCAGCGCCCCGTCACCGATGAACTTGTCGATCACGCCGCCAGTGCTTTCGACGGCTTCGCCGATCGTCTCGAAATAGCGATTGAGGAGGAAGACGGTGTCGAAGGGAAGTTGCTGCTGGGCAAGCAGGGTGAAGTCCCTGAGGTCACAGAACAGCACGGCGATGCGGCGTTCGCGGCCGGCGGCTTCCTGCTCGGTCGGCTGGATCTTCACGCCGACATTGTCGGCGCCGAGGATCGGCGAGATCGACAGGCTGTGGCTGGGGCGCAGCTGGCAGGCAAGGCGGACATTGTCTGGAGCGCGGATGCGGATCAGTGTCGCCCGCTCGGCTTCGGTCGCCGGTGGTTGTCGTTCGAGCCCTTCCATCACCCGCACGCGGCAGGTGGAGCAACGCCCGCGTCCGCCGCAGATCGACAGGTGCGGAATACCGGCGGCGCGGCTGGCTTCTAGCACGCTGAAACCCTTGGCAACGGAAATCGCCCGGTCGGGATAGGTGATCCTGACCTTGCCGCCGGCGGGAATGGCGCGGGCAATCAACGTTCCGCTGATGGCGGCGACAAGGGTGGTCATGATCGAGAGCCGGATCTGGCCGAGGATTTCGGGCGGCGTGCGGGCCGGCATGAACCATGTCTCGGACGGCAGTCCGACATCCAAGGAGCGGGCGCCGACGGCAAAGCCGAGCAGCGCCAGGAGTGGCACGAGAACGGCGAAGGAATAGAAGAACAGGAAGTAGCGCGGATACCAGTCGCGTCCCCGCATCCAGAACCAAGCGCCGAGACAGCCATGCGACCAGGCGAGAATGAGAGCCAGCGATTGCAGGCTTGCGTTGACCGGGTTGGACCAGAGGCGCGGCAGCACCTGATAATAGCCGTCGCCATATCCGGTCAGCATCCATTCGATCCGCGTATTCGTCACATGGGTCACGAGCAGGAACGGGAATGACAGCCCAAAAATGATCTTGAGCGCTTCGCGCATCGGCATGCGCAATGTCTGGCGGCGATAGAGGCTTTCGAGTGCCAGGATGAAATGCACGGCGAGCGAGCCATAGAGCAGCACCGTGCCGATCCAGCTGCGCCATAGCAGGTTGAACCACCAGCGCATTTCTTCCATAGCATCGACCGAAACGAGGCCGAGCGCGTGGTTGGAAAAATGGGTGAGCAGGAACAATCCCAAGCAGGCGCCTGTCAGCAGATGCAGTCTTTTGCGTGATCGTGATGAGGCAAATTTCAAACGGACATCCGGCGTTGGCGGCGCGCAACCGCATGGTGTTACGGTCTCTTATTGACGAGTTCGTGATAAGGGGCAACGCACGTTTTGTGGACGCTTCGTCGCGATTTCGTGTTCGATCCTCCGCTTGACCGCAGCGACAGGACGCTCTGCGGACACTCCCTTTCCGCCACGCCGTTTGTTCACGCGCGAAAAGTCCGCCGTGGTTTGTCAAGGAGCAATCGGCCGGGGCGCTCGCAAGAACCTCGTTTGGGTAGTGGGAAAGTGGCTCTCGCCAGCGCCCCGTTCGGCGGTTTTTGCCCACGCACTTTTTCCACTACGGCCCGCTCATGTGCATGTCGTTATCCAGAAACCGCTATACACGTTCTGGCGACATGCAGTGGACCCTCTGTGCATCGCACGCCCGCAGCAGCAACAGCCTGCGGAGGGGAAATTTCGCCTGGACCCCGGCTATGGGGACGTCCGTCCTTTCCCCAAACCCGGCGCCGGCCCCGCCTCGCTGCCACGGCTGGCAGTGTATCCGTGGCGGGACGGTGTTATCGTAGACTGGATTCTCAAGGCGGGGATTTTGTCGTGTGGTTGAGATCCCCTCACCAGCAGAATCTAACACTGAGCCTTGGATAAGATGTTGATTTTCCGTCGTTTTATACGGAGATTGAGGCGGGGATGCCGTGACCTCACTCGCTAAATCATCCTCGTCTTGGCAAGGAGTGGGGTCCGGGTGCGGAGATTGCTCCTTGCGTCCATGCCTACCCCTCTCTTGCAATTTCTCCCCCGCCAAGGGGGAGATAAATCTGCCGCACTCCTCAACCAATCCAACTACTCCGCGGCCTGCCGAGCCATCGGGTTGTTCGGGTGGGTGGTCCAGTTGGCGTAGTTCGGATCGACCACCTTGCCGGTGCGCTCGTCGAGCGTGCCGGGGTCAAGGCCGACCATGGTGATGCAGTCCTGGACCGGGCAGACGTTGACGCAGAGATTGCAGCCGACGCATTCGTCTTCCATGACCTCGAAATGCCGGATGCCATCGACATATTGCGTGATCGCCTGGTGCGAGGTGTCCTCGCAGGCGATGTGGCAGCGGCCGCACTTGATGCAGGCATCCTGGTCGATGCGGGCCTTGGCGATGTAGTTGAGATTGAGATACTGCCAGTCCGAAACGTTCGGGACGGCGCGGCCGGTGATGTCGTCGAGCGTGCTGTGGCCCTTTGTATCCATCCAGGTCGACAGGCCGGTGATCATTTCCTGGACGATCTTGAAGCCGTAGGTCATGGCGGCGGTGCAGACCTGCACGTTGCCGGCGCCCAGAACCAGGAATTCGGCGGCGTCGCGCCAGGTTGTGATGCCGCCGATGCCGGAAATCGGCAGGCCGTAGGTTTCCGGATCGCGGGCGATCTCGGCGACCATGTTGAGCGCGATCGGCTTGACCGCCGGGCCGCAATAGCCGCCATGGCTGCCCTTGCCGTCGATCGACGGTTCCGGCGAGAATGTGTCGAGATTGACCGAGGTGATCGAATTGATCGTGTTGATCAGCGAGACCGCATCGGTGCCTCCGTTTTTCGCGGCGCGGGCCGGCTTGCGGATGTCGGTGATGTTCGGCGTCAGCTTGGTGATGACGGGCATGCGGGTGTATTGCTTGCACCAGCGCACGACCATTTCGATATATTCCGGCACCTGTCCGACCGCGGCACCCATGCCGCGTTCCGACATGCCGTGCGGACAGCCGAAATTGAGCTCGATGCCATCGGCGCCGGTCTCTTCCACCAGCGGCAGGATCGACTTCCAGGCGTTTTCCTCGCAAGGCACCATGATCGAGGCAATCAGTGCACGATCCGGCCAATTCATCTTCACCTGCTTCATCTCGCGCAGGTTGGTGTAGAGGTCGCGGTCGGTGATCAGCTCGATATTGTTCAAGCCCAGAAGCCGGCGGTCGGCGCCCCAGATGGCGCCGTAGCGCGGACCGTTGACGTTGACGACGGGCGGGCCTTCCTCGCCCAGCGTCTTCCAGACGACGCCGCCCCAGCCAGCCTTGAAGGCGCGCTCGACATTGTAGGCCTTGTCGGTGGGCGGTGCTGAGGCCAGCCAGAAGGGATTCGGGGATTTGATGCCGACGAAATTGTTGCGCAGATCAGCCATGGCTATTCTCCCTTCAAGCGACGGCAACGGCCGGCTGCGATGCAGCTGACAGTGCGAGGTTGATCGATTCAGCCGCATCGCGACCCATGGCGACGGCCGAAACCGTCAGGTCTTCGCCGCCGAGAACACAGTCGCCACCGGCCCAGACGCGATCGAGCGACGTGCGGCCTTCCTCGTCGATGACGATGCGGCCGGATTGCAGGGCGATGGTGCCGAGACCATCGGCCTCGAAGGTCTGGCCGATTGCTTTCAGGATATGATCGGCGGTGATGACGCCGGTTTCGCCGGTCGTGACCAGCCGACCGTCTGATATCGTCGTATAGTCAAGCTCGATGCCGGCGACCTTGCCGTCGCGGGCGATGATGCGCCTGGGCTGCAGCCAGTGACGGATCGTGACGCCCTTGGCGGCGGCGAGATCTTGCTCGAACTCGGAGGCATTCATGTTCTCCTTGCCGCGACGGTAACAGATCGTCACCTCCTCGGCGCCGAGCAGCTTGGCCTGGACAGCCGCGTCGACGGCGGTCATGCCGCCGCCGAGAACGACGACGCGGCGGCCGACGGGAATGTCGTCCTTCGTTTCGGATTGGCGGAGCGCGGCGATGAAATCGACGGCGTCCTCGACGCCTTCGGCGGTTTCGCCTTCCGCCCGCAGCGCATTGACGCCGGCAAGGCCGAGGCCGAGGAAAACGGCGTCATGGCGCGACAGGAGATCCGACAGCGAGAAATCGCGTCCGAGCATCTGGCCGTTGCGGATATCGATGCCGCCGATCGACAGGACGTAGTCGACTTCCTTCTGGGCGAAATCGTCGACAGATTTGTAGGTGGCGATGCCATATTCGTTGAGGCCGCCCGCCTTTTTCCGGGCGTCGTAGATCACGACATCATGGCCCTTGACGGCCAAGCGGTGGGCGCAGGCGAGACCGGCCGGGCCGGCGCCGACGATGGCGACCGATTTGCCCGACGATTCGGCGCGGGTATAGAACTGCCGGTTTTCGCGCATGGCGATATCGGTCGCGTAACGCTGCAGGCGGCCGATCTCGACGGGCCGGTGCTCGGCCGTGTTGCGCACACAAGCCTCTTCGCACAGCGTTTCGGTGGGACAGACGCGGGCGCACATGCCGCCGAGAATATTCTGGTCGAAGATCGTGTTGGCCGATCCGACCGGGTTTCCTGTCGATATCTGCCGGATGAACAGCGGGATATCGATGGAGGTGGGACAGGCCGTCATGCAGGGCGCGTCATAGCAGAAGTAGCAGCGGTCGGATGCGACCAGCGCCTCGTGCTCGTCCAACGGCGGATGCAGATCGGAAAAATTCGTCTCGTATTCAACGGGCGACAGGCGGCCGCTCCGTAGTCCAGTTTCAGTCGTTCCCATTTTTCGCTCCCAAATGTCATGCCTCAGGATGATGAAACGGTACCATGGAATATTTTTTTATCAAACGGTAAAATTTTAAAAGCAAAAACGGCGCAACAGCCGTGCGGCAAGGGGTTCCGTGTCTTTCGATGAGGATGGCAGCGGTCTGTGTTTGACAGGAGCCAGGAAAAAGTGTCAGCACCTTTTCCAGGGAGAATGCAGGACCATGGTGCGTAAACCGGAAGCGAACAACAGGCTTGACGACGCCGCGCGTGCGGGCTGGCTCTACTATGTCGCCGGGCGCACGCAGGACGAGATCGCGTCGACCATGGGCATTTCCCGGCAATCGGCGCAGCGGCTGGTTTCGCTGGCCATGGCCGAGCGCCTGATCAAGGTTCGGCTCGATCATCCGATTGCCGCCTGCCTGGAACTCGGTCTGCTTCTCAAGGAAAAATACGCTCTCAAACTGGTGGACATCGTGCCAAGCGATCCCGGTTCGTCATCGACCACCGTCGGCATCGCGGAGGCGGGGGCGGCCGAGATCGAGCGCTGGCTGAAGTCCGCGGATCCGATCGTGCTCGCCATCGGCACGGGGCGAACGCTGAAGGCCGCGATCGACCAACTGCCGGCAATGGAATGTCCGCAGCATCGCATCGTGTCGCTCACCGGCAATATCGGTCTCGACGGTTCGGCCGCCTATTACAACGTCATCTTCTCGATGGCCGATGCGGTCAAGGCGCGGCATTTTCCGATGCCTTTGCCGGTTCTCGTCTCTTCAGCGGAGGAGCGGGAGGTGCTGCACAATCAGGTTCTGGTCAGGTCGGCCCTGAAACTCGGAGCCGAAGCCAATGTCGCCTTCGTCGGCGTCGGCGAACTCGGCCAGGACGCGCCGCTCTGCGAGGATGGGTTTCTCGGACGGGACGAGATGGCGCGCCTGATGGATGAAGGTGCCGTCGGCGAAATCTGCGGCTGGATGTTCGACAGGGATGGGGCGCTGCTCTCCGGCAGCATCAACGAACGCGTCGCCAGCGTGCCCTTGCCGTCGCGTGATTCGGCTGTTGTCATCGGTATCGCCAAGGGCAAGCGCAAGCATGCGGCGCTGAGCGCTGCACTCAAGGGACATGTGATCAACGGATTGATCACGGACGAAGCGACAGCTGAGTTTCTGCTCGCGCAGTGAGCGAATACCCATAAATAATCAAAAGTGATTTCAAGCGCTTAAGGATTCGTTTCTGCAGTGCAGCAACGAATGGCGATTGACATTTTTCGCGTTTCTGTGAGTAATTGCCCACGAGCAAGGCAAATGCTCATAACTCTTCTGGGAGGAAGATATATGAACTTGAAAACTTTTTTGCTGGGCACCTGCTCGGCAGTCGTCATCGCGGGTTTTGCACAGGCTGAAACCCTCACCATTGCCACGGTGAACAATGGCGACATGGTCCGCATGCAGACGCTGACGGACGACTTCACCAAGGCGAATCCTGACATCCAGCTCGAATGGGTCACCCTCGAAGAGAACGTGCTGCGCGAACGCGTCACCACGGACATCGCAACCAAGGGCGGCCAGTACGACGTTCTGACGATCGGCACGTACGAAGTTCCGATCTGGGCAAAGCAGGGTTGGCTCCTTCCGCTCGACAATCTCGGTGCCGACTATGACGTCGACGACCTGCTGCCGGCCATCCGCTCGGGCCTGACCGCTGACAACAAGCTTTATGCCGCACCGTTCTACGGCGAAAGCTCGATGGTCATGTACCGCAAGGACCTGATGGAAAAGGCCGGGCTGACCATGCCTGATGCCCCGACCTGGGAGTTCATCAACGAAGCAGCCCGCAAGATGACGGACCGTAGCGCCGACATCAACGGCATCTGCCTTCGCGGCAAGGCCGGCTGGGGCGAGAACATGGCGTTCCTGACCGCCACGTCCAATGCTTTCGGCGCCCGCTGGTTCGATGAAAACTGGAAGCCCCAGTTCGATCAGCCGGAGTGGAAGGCCACGCTCGACATGTATGTCAAGCTAATGAACGATGCCGGCCCGCAGGGCGCTTCGTCGAACGGCTTCAACGAAAACCTGGCACTGTTCCAGCAGGGCAAGTGCGGCATGTGGATCGACGCGACGGTCGCAGCTTCGTTCGTGACCAACCCGAAGGATTCGACCGTAGCCGACAAGGTCGGTTTCGCTCTGGCGCCTGACACCGGTCTTGGCAAGCGCGGCAACTGGTTGTGGGCCTGGAACCTTGCCATCCCGGCAGGCACGCAGAAGGCGGAAGCTGCCGAGAAGTTCGTTTCCTGGGCAACCAGCAAGCACTATCTCGATATCGTCGCGGCCAAGGAAGGCTGGGCCAACGTACCTCCGGGCACGCGCACCTCGCTCTATGAAAATGCCGAGTATCAGAAGGCGGCTCCGTTCGCCAAGATGACGCTCGACAGCATCAACGCCGCCGACCCGAAGAATCCTTCGGTCAAGCCGGTTCCGTATGTCGGCGTCCAGTTCGTCGCCATCCCGGAATTCCAGGGTCTCGGCACGACGGTCGGCCAGCTGTTCTCGGCAGCGCTTGCCGGTCAGATGTCGGTTGACGATGCACTCGCACAGGCACAGACGGCCGCCACCCGCGAAATGACGCGCGGCGGTTACATCAAGTAAGGTTCCTTCCCAAGGACGGGCGACCCGGACCTCAACCCGGGTCGCCAATTTTAGCCTGACGTCGGCCGATGCCAGCTTTCCGAATAGCAGCGGTTGACGTCAGGTCTTTTCAAAAGAAAGAATGAGAAGGCTGGCGTGCTGCCCTCCCGGCGTGGCGGGCAATGAGACCGGCTGCCAAAGGGAGGGATGTTGTCATGGCGACAGCGAATACACGGGGCCTGGCGCGTTTGATGATGGCGCCTTCGGTTGGATTGTTGCTGGTGTGGATGATCGTTCCGCTGGCGATGACATTGTGGTTCTCGTTCCAGAACTACAACCTTCTCAATCCGGGCAATGTCAGCTTTGCCGGGCTGTTCAATTACCAATATTTCTATTCGGATCCCGCCTTCTTCCAGTCGATCTGGAACACGCTGATGATCGTCGTCGGGGTCCTGTTCATCACCGTGGTCGGTGGCGTCGCGATTGCGCTGATGCTCGACCAGCCGATGTGGGGGCAGGGGCTTGTGCGCATCCTGGTGATCTCTCCCTTCTTCGTCATGCCGCCGGTGGCCGCACTGGTGTGGAAGAACATGATCATGCACCCGCAATACGGGGTGTTCGCCGATATCGCCCGCTTTTTCGGTGTCCAGCCGGTCGATTGGTTCGGCCAGTATCCGCTGTTTTCGATTATCGTCATCGTCGCCTGGCAATGGCTTCCGTTCGCCACGCTCATTCTCTTGACCGCGCTGCAGTCGCTCGACGGCGAGCAGAAGGAGGCGGCGGAGATGGACGGCGCCGGCTTCGTCAACCGCTTCATCTACCTGACGGTGCCGCATCTCGCCCGCTCGATCACGGTCGTCATCCTGATCCAGACAATCTTTCTCCTGGGCGTCTATGCCGAAATCCTCGTCACCACCAATGGCGGCCCGGGTTACGCCTCGACCAACCTGCCGTTCCTGATCTACCGCACGGCGCTTCTCGGCTATGACGTCGGCGGTGCATCGGCCGGCGGCATCATCGCCGTCATCCTCGCCAATATCGTCGCCTTCTTCCTGATGCGCGCCGTCGGCAAGAACCTCGACAAGTAAGAGCCAAGGAGAGGACACGACCATGGCCAGAGCCGTTTCGACCCGCAGAACAGTCGTCTTCACCGTCGCCGCCTGGATTGTCGCGCTGGTGATCTTCTTCCCGATCCTCTACACGATCATCACCTCGTTCAAGTCGGAGACGGAAGCCATCCAGGGCTTCAACCTCATCCCGTCGGGCACCATCGAGAGTTATGGCGCGGTGCAGGCGCAGAGCAACTACTTCAAGTTCTTCCTGAACTCGGTGGTGCTGTCGGTCGGCTCGACCATCCTGGCGCTGCTGATCGCGGTGCCGTCGGCCTGGTCGATGGCGTTCGCGCCGACGAACAGGACCAAGGACATCCTGATGTGGATGTTGTCGACCAAGATGATGCCGGCGGTGGCGGTCCTGGTGCCCTTCTACCTGATGTTCCGCGACTTCGGCCTGCTCGACACCCGCATCGGCCTCACCCTCATGCTGACGATGATCAACCTGCCGATCGTCATCTGGATGCTCTACACCTACTTCCGGGAAATCCCCGGCGAAATCCTCGAGGCGGCCCGCATGGATGGGGCGTCGCTGTGGGGCGAGATCGTCTATGTGCTGACGCCGATGGCGGTTCCGGGCATCGCCTCGACCATGCTCCTGAACATCATCCTCGCCTGGAACGAAGCCTTCTGGACGATCCGGCTGACGACGACGAACGCAGCCCCGCTCACCGCCTTCATCGCCTCCTTCTCCTCACCGCAGGGGCTTTTCTGGGCAAAGCTCTCGGCGGCCTCGACGCTGGCGATCGCGCCGATCCTGATCATGGGCTGGTTCTCCCAGAAACAACTGGTGCGCGGCCTGACCTTTGGCGCCGTGAAGTAACAGACACAACGACGACGACAGACGCGTCATGAAAAGAGACTTTGGGAGGCACGCATGGGCAATATCCAACTGAAAAAAGTCAACAAGAGCTTTGGCACGACGCAGGTCATTCCGGGCATCGACCTGACGATCAACGAGGGAGAGTTCGTCGTCTTCGTCGGCCCCTCGGGTTGCGGCAAGTCGACGCTTCTCAGGCTGATCGCCGGGCTCGAGGACACGACATCCGGCACGATCGAGATCGACGGCCGCGACGTCACAGGTGCGGCTCCGGCCAAGCGTGGCCTCGCCATGGTGTTCCAGTCCTATGCGCTCTATCCGCACATGACCGTGCGCAACAACATCGCCTTCCCCTTGAAGATGGCCAAGCTCGACCAGGGCGCGATCGACAAGAAGGTGACGGAAGCCGCGCGCGTCTTGAACCTCACGAACTATCTCGACCGGCGTCCGGGGCAATTGTCGGGCGGCCAGCGCCAGCGCGTCGCCATCGGCCGGGCCATCGTGCGCGAACCGTCGGCCTTCCTGTTCGACGAACCGCTCTCCAACCTCGATGCGGCGCTGCGCGGCACGATGCGACTGGAGATCTCCGAGCTTCATCACCAACTGAAGACGACGATGATCTACGTCACCCATGACCAGGTCGAGGCCATGACCATGGCCGACAAGATCGTCGTGCTCAATGCCGGCAATATCGAGCAGGTCGGCTCGCCGCTCGATCTCTACCACCGGCCCGACAATATCTTCGTCGCCGGCTTCATCGGCTCGCCGCGCATGAACTTCGCCACAGGCGAGTTCGCAAAGCCCTACAACGCCCACACGATCGGCATCCGCCCGGAACACCTGAAGCTGTCGACCACGTCCGGCACCTGGAAGGGCGTCGTCGGTGTCGCCGAACATCTCGGCTCGGACACCTTCCTGCACATCCACGTCGACGGCATCGGCCTGGTCACCGCTCGCGTCGGCGGCGACTTCGCCGTCAGCCACGGTGACCACGTCTTCCTCACGCCCGAAGACGGTCGCGTCCACAGGTTCGATCAAAACGGCAAGGCACTGAGATGACACGACTTGCGGGCAAGAGCGCGCTGATCACCGGATCGGCGCGCGGCATCGGACGAGCCTTCGCGGAAGCCTATATCCGCGAAGGGGCGACCGTCGCCATTGCCGACATCAATCTCGAACGGGCAAAGACCACGGCGTCCGAACTCGGCTCTTCGGCCTATGCCGTCGAAATGGACGTGACGAAGCAGGCTTCCATCGATGCCGCGATCGCGGCCGTGGTCGAAAAGGCCGGCAGCCTGGATATCCTCGTTAACAACGCAGCCCTGTTCGATCTGGCGCCGATCGTCGAAATCACAAGGGAAAGCTTCGACAGACTTTTCACGATCAATGTCTCTGGCACGCTCTTCACCCTGCAGTCCGCTGCACGGCAGATGATCGCCCAGGGACGCGGCGGCAAGATCATCAACATGGCAAGCCAGGCGGGGCGCCGTGGCGAGGCTCTCGTCGCCGTCTATTGCGCCACCAAGGCGGCGGTCATCAGTCTGACCCAATCGGCCGGACTGGACCTGATCAAGCATGGCATCAACGTCAATGCGATCGCGCCCGGCGTCGTCGATGGCGAACACTGGGACGGCGTCGATGCGCTGTTTGCAAAATACGAGAACCGCCCGCGCGGCGAAAAGAAGAGGCTGGTCGGCGCGAAAGTGCCGTTCGGCCGCATGGGCACAGCCGAGGACCTGACCGGCATGGCGGTCTTCCTCGCCTCGTCCGAAAGCAACTATGTCGTTTCGCAGACCTACAATGTCGACGGCGGCAACTGGATGAGCTGATCATGCTCGTCGAAAGGAATGAACATGACGACCAAACTTTCGCTCGCCAATCTTTCCGCCATCAAGGCGACAGCCGCGATCCCGGCCTATGACCGCTCGGCGCTGTCGGCCGGCATCGTCCACTTCGGCGTTGGCAACTTCCATCGCGCTCATCAGGCGATCTATCTCGACGACCTGTTCAACACCGGCAAGGATCTGGACTGGGCGATCGTCGGGGCAGGGGTTCTGCCGTCCGACGAGGCGATGCGGGCGAAGCTTGAAGAGCAGGATTTCCTGACGACGGTGGTCGAGCAGGACAACAACAAGAGTGCCGCGCGCGTCACCGCGCCGATGATCGATTATCTGCGTCCCGGCAATGCGGCGGCGACGGTCGCGCGACTTGCCGATCCGGCTATCCGCATCGTTTCGCTGACGATCACCGAAGGCGGCTATTTCATCAATCCGGCCTCCGGCGTCTTCGATCCGGCACATCCGGCCATCGTTGCCGACAGCCAGAACCCGAACGATCCGAAAACCGTCTTCGGCCTGATCATCGCCGGCCTCAAGGCGCGCAAGGACAAGGGCCTCGTGCCCTTCACCGTGATGTCCTGCGACAACATCCCCGGCAATGGGGAAGTCACCCATGCGGCCGTTTCCGGTCTCGCGCGTCTGTCCGATCCGGCGCTTGCCGACTGGATCGAGGAGAATGTCGCCTTCCCGAACGGCATGGTCGACCGCATTACCCCGGCGACGGGGTCGCGCGAAGTCGGCATCGCCGCCGACGACTATGGCATCGACGATAATTGGCCGGTCTTCTGCGAAGAGTTCAAGCAGTGGGTTCTGGAAGATCATTTTCCGGCCGGCCGGCCGGCACTCGAGACCGTCGGCGTCCAGTTCGTTCCGGATGTCGCGCCTTACGAGCACATGAAGATCCGTATTCTCAATGGCGGCCATGCGGCGATCGCTTATCCGGCAGCGTTGCTCGATATCCATTTCGTTCATGAGGCGATGGAAGACAAGACGGTCTGCGCCTTCCTCGACAAGCTGGAGCGCGACGAGATCATTCCGGTCATTCCGCCCGTCCCCAACACTGATCTCATCGCCTATTTCAAGAAGGTGGAATCGCGGCTGTTCAACCCGAAGATCGGCGACACCATTCCGCGGCTGGCCCAGGACGGCTCGAACCGCCAGCCGAAATTCATCCTGCCGACGACAGCTGACCGCTTAAGTCGCGGCGAGGACGTTATCGGCCTGTCGCTGGTATCGGCGCTCTGGTGCCGCTACCTCGCGGGGACGACCGACAGCGGCAAGACAATCACTTTCAACGATGCGAGTGCCGATCGTCTGCACGCGGCAGCGGTGAAAGCCAAGGATGATCCACAGGCGTTCCTTGCGCTTTCCGACATCTTCGGTGATGTTGCGCAATCCTCACTGTTCCAGAAGCGGTTCGCACACGCGCTGAAGACACTCTGGGACAAGGGCACGCGGGCGACGCTCGAGCTCTATCTCGCCGGAAAACTTGGAGAATGACGTCATGACGCCCAGCCCCTTGCGCACTGTCGCGGTCGCAGCAGGCGGCCGCCCTGCGACGCAAGAGACGGTCTGATCGTCATGACCGTGCATCCGCCCAAGCTGGTGATCTTCGACTGTGACGGTGTGCTGGTCGATAGCGAGCCATTATCGCTCGACGTGCTCGTCCGGGTTCTGCGCAATGCCGGCGTCGACATGGATGCCGAGGAGGCAACGGAGCGGTTTCTCGGCAAGAGCCTGAAGACCATGTCGGATATCCTGCACGAGGACTATGGTCTTGCGGTCGACGATCAGTTTCTTGAGGAAATGCGCCTGGATCTCTACCAGCGCTTTCGCCAGGAATTGCAGCCGGTCGCCGGCATTGCCTCGGCGCTTGACGAGTTGGACATCGCGCGCTGCGTCGCGTCCTCCAGCCAGTTGGAACGGATTCGGCTGTCGCTGACCATCACCGGCCTGATCGGCAAGCTGGAACCTCACCTTTTCAGTGCTTCCATGGTGGCGAATGGAAAGCCGGCGCCGGACCTTTTTCTACATGCGGCGGCCCAGATGCACACCCCGCCGGAAAACTGCATCGTGGTGGAGGACAGCCCCGCCGGCATCGAGGCGGCGCAGGCCGCCGGCATGCGGGTTTTTGCCTTTGCCGGCGCGTCCCATGCCAGGTCCGAGCGCCATCTGGCCACTTTGCGACAATTGGAACCTGACGTCCTGTTTGACGACATGCGGGAATTGATCCATTTTGTCCGGAAAGAACAAAGGGACGGGAACGCTAGTTAATGCGCGATCTGATCGTTGCCGTCGATGTCGGAACCGGCAGCGCCCGTGCGGGCATTTTCGACAGCCATGGCAGGCAGTTGGCCCGGGCTGATTATCCGATCCTGATGAACAGGCCAGAGGAAAATCACGCCGAGCACGATTCAGAAAATATCTGGGCGGCCGTCTGCATCGCCGTGAAGACGGCGCGCGCCAAGGCCGGCGTCCCGGCCGAGGCGATCGCCGCGATCGGCTTCGACGCGACCTGCTCTCTTGTGGTTCGCGACAGGGACGGCGCGCCGCTCTCCGTCAACCGCAAGGGCGACCCGCGCTGGGATACGATCGTCTGGCTGGATCACCGCGCGCTGAAACAGGCGGATTTCTGCACCGCGACCGGTCATCCGGTGCTCGATCATTCCGGCCGGGTGATGTCGCCGGAAATGGAAATGCCGAAGCTGATGTGGCTGAAGCAGAACCTGCCGCAGCAATGGGAAAAGGCCGGTTATTTCTTCGATCTCGCCGATTTCATGTCCTGGCGGGCGACGGGCAACGAGGCGCGCTCGCGCTGCACGCTGACCTCGAAATGGAACTATCTGTCTCACGAGAACGGCTGGCAGGCATCGTTCCTTCAACGGATCGGGCTTGAGGACCTGCGCGAGCGCGGTGGCTTGCCGGAAATGACACTGCCGGTCGGACAATCGACCGGGCATCTGACAGCGATGGCGGCGGCCGAACTTGGTCTGCACGAAGACTGCCAGGTGGCGACGGGCCTGATCGACGCCTATGCCGGCGCGATCGGTGTCTTGGGCGGCTTTGCCGGGGAGCCTGCACGATTGGAACGGCAGTTGGCGCTCATCGCCGGCACATCCAGCTGCATCGTTGCCTTCTCCAGGGACATGAAGCCCGGTTTCGGCATGTGGGGGCCTTATTTCGAGGCTGCTTTTGTCGAGAGCTGGCTGATCGAGGGCGGGCAATCGGCGACCGGTGCGCTGCTCGACCATGTGGTGCGCAGCCATAGCGCCGGTGGTGAGCCGGACGCGGAAATCCATGCGCGTATCGTGCTGCGAATCCAGGAGCTGCGGGCCGCCCATGGGCTTGAGTTTGCGTCACGCCTGCATGTCCTGCCGGATTTCCACGGCAACCGCTCGCCGCTCGCCGATCCGCATGCGCTTGGGGTCATCAGTGGCCTGACGCTCGACAGTTCGTTCGATGCCCTCTGCCGGCTCTACTGGCGCACCTGCGTCGCCATCGCACTCGGCATCCGCCACATCCTCGAAATGATGAAGAAAGCGGGCTACGACCTCGACACCCTGCACATTACCGGGGGGCATGTGCGCAATCCGCTTCTGATGGAGCTTTATTCAGACGTCACCGGTTGCACCGTGGTGGTGCCGGAAACCAATGACGCGGTCTTGCTGGGCACGGCCATGGTCGCGTCCGTCGCTGGCGGTCTCTATCCGGATTTGCGGGGGGCGGGAACGGCCATGTCGCCCGGCGGCAGCGAGCGCCATCCCAATCCCGATATGCGCGAGACCTATGACCGGGACTACCGCAAATTTCTGAGCCTTTACAGGCACCGGGCCGAGATTGAAGCGCTTTGAGGAAGCCTGACTTCCGGCGCCGAAAAAAATTATAAAAAAAGAAAAACAGTCGGAACCTTTTTCCGTTTCCTCCGTTTCTTGGATGTCCGGACACTGGTTCGCATCGCCCCCAATGCGAACGCCCCAACACTGATCCGGTATTCCAGCTCACACGCCCCCTCGGTGAGTTGTCGATATCAGCCAGTGCCTCCCCCAGGCACTGGCTGTCTTTTTTTCCCGTGGTGAGATGGTGAGAGCGCGGATCGGCCAAGGCGCATTTACAGCGCCGCGCGTCAAATATGACGCGCAAAGGTCGCTGTAACACTTTTAATATGCTGCATAATTTTATCCTTAAATCGATTCCGATTTAAGGAATTATGCAGTAGCCTTGGGCTATTTTGCGGAGATGATTTCGTATTCCCGCGACGGAATGGTGAGGCGATATTCGACGCGGTCCGACGTCGTCAGGTACAGCGCCTTGCCGCCGATGGCGATCGGCACGACCCGTTCCAGCACGGTGCGCGCGAATGTGTGTTCGTCGGTTTCGCTCGGTGCCGACGTCGGTGGCAGATGCTCGATCCAGGCGAGTTCGATTGCCTTATCGCCGTCGTAGACAGTCTCGACGCAATCGATGGAAAGCGAGTTCACACCGGCGGCAATGGCGCCGTGTGAGGCGGAGTTGACGATCAGTTCATGCAGGGCGAGGCCGATATGCAGGGTCGCGTTGGGTGACAGATGAGCGTTGATGCCAGAGACGGAAATCTGGTTTTCCGATTCCGGCCAGTAGGCGCTCAGCTGTCGCTCGGTCAGCGAGAAGAGATAGGCGCCGCGCCAGCTGGAATCGGTGACGAGGTCCTGCGAATAGGCAAGCGACTGGATTCGCCCGCGAAACTTGGAGAGGAAGGTGTCGAGCGACAGGGCCTGGCGCGCGGTCTGGGTGGCAATGCCCTGGATGATGGCGAGCAGGTTCTTTGAGCGATGGCTGAGTTCGCGCAGCAGGGTCTTGAGAATACGCTCGCGGTGACGGGTTTCGGAAATATCGGTCATGACCATGAGAATGCCGGTCATGCCAGTGTCCTCGATGCGTTCGATATCGATCCGAAAGGTAAGGACGCCGGAACTAGCGGGAACGTCGATCTCGGTGGAAGCGCCGGTTCTGCTGCCTTTAACCTCATTTTTCAGGAGGTCTAGTCGAGCGCTTTCGTCTGCGCCCAACACCTCTTGAAAGGCTTCGGGCGCAGCCAAGCGTTGCAAAGCGTCCGGTAGATTGCCGGACAGGGAAACAGTCAGGTCGTCCGATCGATAGAGATACCCTGAGCCGGATTTCTCCAAGGCCAGTTCCATCATGATCATGCGCGCAGCAGCATTGGTCCCGGAACTAGCTGGAATGCCTGCATTGCCCACGCGATACGCCTTTCATTCTGCCGGTGGATTGTGTCCAGGCTTCCTAGTCGACGAAACGAGAACAATGCGATCGGAGCAACTCGAACGGACCCGGTTCGAGTAAAGAAAACCGCGCCGGGGCATTCGTGCGCCCCGGCTGATGGTGCTTATACGTTACCCGTGTCCCGGTGAATCAGATCAGGCTGCCGCCTTGGTGGATTCATTGAAGAACAGGGCCTGGCTGATCAGCGCCTTGACCATGTCCGGATTGAACGGCTTCGTTACGAGGAAGGTCGGCTCCGGCCGTTCACCGGTCAGCAGGCGCTCCGGGAATGCGGTGATGAAGATGACCGGGATGGCGGTGTTCTTCAGGATGTCGTTGACCGCGTCGATGCCCGAACTGCCATCGGCGAGCTGGATATCCGCGAGCACCATGCTCGGCTGTGTCGATTTGAACAAAGCCACGGCTTCATCGCGCGTGCGGGCGATGCCGGTAACGTTGTGGCCGAGGCTTTCGACCATCTGCTCAATATCGATGGCGATCAGCGGCTCGTCCTCGATGATCATGATGTCGGTTGCGACTTGGCGCGAAATCTCTTCCGACGCGCGTTCCAGCAACTGGTTCATGCCGGTTTCGGTGGTATCCAGGACCTCGGCAGCCTCGCTGGTGCGAAATCCTTCGACAGACACGAGAAGGAAGGCCTGACGGGCAAGCGGCGAGACGGATGCGAGGTTGATCGAGGCCCGTTTTTCCCATGCGAACGGCGAGACCGGCTCGGGAATAAGCACGGATGAGGAGCCGAACAATTTTGTGTACAATTGAAACAGGGCAACCCTGTCATTGCTGGCTTCCGGAAAAATGGTGACGTCTGCGATCAAAGCTTCCAGAACGGCCGCGACATACGCGTCGCCCGATGTCTGCGATCCGGTCAATGCGCGCGAGTAGCGACGCAGATAGGGCAGAAACGGAGCGATCCGGGTGGAAAGTGACATATATATTACTCCCTCAATCTGGCCCGGGTTATGGCCATGACAGCGGTGAAACGCAGACGCAAAAAAAAGGTTCCTCGCGATGGAACAATTTTTTCGGCGGCGCATTATCCGACCAGACGAACATCTGAAGGTATTTTGTGTTTATGAGCTACAAAATCGGGGCTGGGCAAGGGGCTGAAAAATCAGACCGGGCCAATCATCCAAACGCGCAGATCGCCACGAAGCTTCGCGCGCTTTACCTCTCCGTGCAGGAAGAGGCCATTCCGGATCGTTTTCTCGATCTTCTCGAAAAACTTGATGCTGTCGAACGCCAATCCGTCGCGGATGTTGCAGAATGAGCGGTGCAAAGACGTCTGAGGAGCCGAGCTTCAAACGCGAAATGCTCGCGGCGCTACCGAGCCTGCGTGCGTTCGCCATGTCGCTGATCGGCCGTCATGATCGCGCCGATGATCTCGTTCAGGATACCATCATGAAGGCATGGGCCAAGCAGGACCATTTCGAGATGGGCACCAACATGAAGGCCTGGCTGTTCACGATCCTGCGCAACGAGCTTTATAGCCAGATGCGCAAGCGTGGCCGGGAAGTTCAAGACAGCGACGGTTATTTCACCGAGTCGCTGGCCCAGCATCCGGCGCAATATGGATCCCTCGATCTTCAGGATTTCAAGCGTGCACTCGACACCCTGCCGCCGGACCAGCGTGAAGCCATCATTCTCGTCGGTGCGTCGGGTTTTTCCTACGAGGAAGCGGCGGAAATCTGCGGTTGCGCGCTCGGTACGATCAAGAGCCGCGTCAACCGCGCGCGCCAGAGGCTTCAGGATATCCTGCAGGTCAGCGGCGAGAACGAATATGGCCCGGACGCGACGTCGGCACCGATGACGTCCAGGGCATTCATATCCTGATATCTCTTCCGATGCCCGCCATAGCGCGTATTGCTGGGGCGGGCGTTATCGTCACAGCCGATCGTGTAGCGATACCGTGATTGCGTCCGGGATGACAATCGTGCCAAAGACTGTAGCAGGTACTTTGCCGGAACGATCCTGCGGCATGGAATCGATGGCGCCCGGGGCTGGGTGTGGACATTCATGACAGAAGACAATCTTGAGCAGCAGGCACAGGTAGAAGCCGCTTTGGCTTCGGCCGGGCGGCTCGGCGTTCTGCATTCGATTGTTCCGGATATGGCGGAGCAGGATACCGACTTTGTGGAATTCGCCGCGATCGCCGCGGGGCTCTTCGATGTGCCAATTGCCCTCGTCACGCTGATGGATGCGCGGGATCAATGGTTCAAGGCTGCTATCGGAACGGACGAAAAACGCGCTCCGTCCCGTGATTCCTTCTGCGCCCATACGATTGCCGACGGCGAAGCCCTTGTGGTTGCCGATGTCCAGGCCGATTCCCGATTTTCAGGTCATCCGCGCGCAACGGGTGCTCCGTTCCTGCGATTTTACGCCGGCGTTCCGCTGCTGGTCGATGAGCAACCGATCGGTACGCTCTGTGTTTTCGATGTCAAGCCGCGTCAGCCGACGCCGGATCTGGTGGCGCAATTGCAGCGTCTCGCGCGCCTGGCATCCTTGCTCTTCAAATTGAAGCACGAGGCGCGTCAGCGAGCGTTGAAGGAGGCTGCTCTTACCCGGGAAGAGCAGCGTCACGCCATGGCGCTTGACGCGGCGAATGTGGGAAGCTGGCTGTGGGATGTGCGGTCCGGCAATGTTTCCTGCAACCGGTCGATGGCACGCATGTTCGGCATGCCGGAGAGCCGGACCGTCCAGGCCAAGGATATCTTTGCCGCCATTCATCAGGAGGACCGCGTCGCGACGCTGTCCAAACTGCGGGCGGCCATGGCCGCGGATGAGGAATATGACGGCACGTTCCGGGTGGGGGCGACGGGGCGCTGGTTGCTCGGGCGCGGTCGTGTCCACGAGCGCGATGCATCCGGCAAGCCGACCGTTTTTCTCGGTATCAATATCGATGTGACCGAGGAGCACAGCTCGACCCAGCGCACGCGGCTCCTGCTGCGGGAACTCAATCACCGGGTGAAGAACACGCTGGCGATGCTGCAATCGCTCGCCCGCCAAACCCTGCGCCAGACCAGCGATCCGCAGCAATTCATGACCGCCTTTGCCGGCCGCCTGCAGGCGATCTCGGAGGCGCACGGCCTGCTTTCCGATCACGAATGGGGGGCGATCCGCTTGTCGGCGCTGCTTGCCAAGCAATTGGCGCCGCATGTTCGGGACTATGACAAGCAGATCGAGATCCACAAGGACGAGATTCTCCTAGGCCCCGACCAGGCTGTCGGCCTTGGTCTCGTCCTGCACGAGCTGGCGACAAATGCCGCGAAGTATGGTTCGCTCTCGGTCCCGCGCGGAAAAGTCGTGTTGACGGCGCGGGGCGTCGACGAGGACGGGCGGCGTGTCCTGGATATGACTTGGACCGAAGTCGGCGGCCCGCCCGTCGAAGAACCGGCGCGCCGTGGGTTCGGCTCGATCCTGATCGAGCGCAGCCTCGACAAGGTGATGGGTAGTTCGGTGAAAGTCGAATATCTGCCAGCCGGCCTGACGGCCATCGTGCGCCTGCCGCTCTGACCGGCGCCTGCGGTCAGGATCGATCCTTGTCCGCCGGCTTGCGCATCAAACCCAAGGCCGTACCGACCCCGAGAGCGAGGCCTGCCGCCAACAGCGGTTGACGACGGAAAAGCGTGAGCGCGGTAGCGAGGGCAAGAGACGTCTGTGCCTGCGACCTGCGGCGCCTGTCTTCCAATATGCGTTTATCCCGAGCGTTCAACGCATAGATGACGATGATGAGGATCAGCCCGATCGCAAGGGATATACCAGCCAGAATCAGTGTCGCGATCAAGGGTGTGTAAATAGTGCTGAGGTAGATCGCGCCGGCCACCAGCATAAAAATGTAGGCGGTAAGGAAAAACAGCGAAGCGACAAGCCACATCGCCCCGTTGCGCTTGTAGCGCGACACCTTGAGGCTGACATCCGTCACCACAAGACTCGAAAGCATGGCGACCAAAGGACCCATTTTATTCTCCAGCAGATGAAACGAAGGCTAATCGACAACGGCATTGCCCTGGCAGCCATTCCATCGAAGCGGCGCTGTAGCGCCGCCTCGTCGGTACTGCCTAGCGACGGATGAGGGTTGCAACCAGCAGGCCGAGGGCAGCGGCGGCGCCGAGTGTCGCGACAGGATGTTGGCGCACCGTGTGGCGAACCTGCTTCTCCGTGCTGGCATACCGGTCACGCAATTCGGCAAACAACTGCTCGCTATTGGCTATCAGGTCATGCAGGCCGGCTTCGGCGGTGTCGCGAACATCATGGGCGCGGGAGCGGACATCCCTCGATGCGTCCGAAGCTCTTGCCCGAGCATCCCTTGCGGTGTCGGCGCCAACCTGCGACAGAAGCTTTGCCAATGAAGCGATCTCGTCGCGGATTTCATTGATCTGGTCTTCGAGCGGGGTCTCAAGAACACGCTTTCTTGCGCTGGAACCTGAGAAGAGACCGTTGGCCATGGGAAAGCTCCTTGATGCGGAGGGCAGCAGTTTCAACTGGGCCCGGTGTGCGCAGTGCCGACAGGCAATTCATCACCCATCGACGGTTCGCCACATCAACGCACCGAGGCTGATTTTGTTCCCCGACCGGCGAACAGTTCTAGCTTATGGCGGTATGCGGCAGGACGAAGGGCACGCTGCCTGTTGGTGTCGCATTCACCCGCATGGCGCAGCCGAAGACGGTTTCCATGACGTCATCCGTCATCACCTCGTTGGGATGACCGGCTGCGGCGACGCGGCCCGCCTTTATCATTACCATCCTGTCGGCGAACATGGCCGTGAGATTGAGGTCATGCATGATGGCGATGACGCCGCCGCCGCGTGCGCAGAAATCCCGTGCCAATCGCATGATCGTCAACTGATGACGGATGTCGAGGCTGGAGACCGGCTCGTCGAGAAGCAGGAACGATGGCTCTCCATGCTGCATCGGATCCCATATCTGACACAGCGCGCGGGCCAACTGCACCCGCTGCTGCTCGCCGCCGGAAAGCTCCTGGTAGAAACGCCCGGCAAAGCCCGAAAGATCGACGGCTTCGAGCGCGGCCTTTGCGATACGGTCGGTTTCCCCAGCATCGGACCTGGCGCCGACGGACAGTCCCATGCGGACGATTTCGCGGACGGTGAAGGGGAAGGAGATCACCGTCGATTGCGGCAGGACGGCACGCTTCAATGCCAGCTCCCAAGGCTTCAACGTCGAGATGTCATGGCCGTTGATACTGACGGTGCCGCCACAGGGCAGTTCACCGGCGATCGCCTTGAGGCTCGTCGTCTTGCCGGAGCCATTCGGCCCGACGATCGCGGTCAGTTGTCCGGCCGGAGCCTCGATATCGACGCCGTGCAGGACCGGTTTTCCCGATAGTTTTACGGTGAGATTGTGTGCCTTGATCATGGTCTAAAGCCCCATATGGGAGCGCCCGCGCAGCAGGATCCACAGGAAGAACGGGGCGCCGACGAAAGCGGTGATGATACCGATCGGCAGCTCGGCCGGCGGTACGATGGTACGCGCGATCATGTCGGCGAAGATCAGCAACGTGCCGCCGAGCAGCGCCGAGGCGGGCAGCAGGTAGCGGTGATCCGGGCCGATGATGAGCCGCAGGACATGCGGCACGACAATGCCGACGAAGCCGATGCCGCCGCTGACCGCGACCGATGCGCCGGTCAGAGCGGCGACGCTGACGATGGCGACGTTCTTCAGCCGTTGCACCGGAACGCCCATGTGGAAGGCGGTGGCCTCGCCGAGCGTCAGCGCGTTCAGGCCGCGCGCCAGGAACGGCACGACGGCGAGAGCGGCGATGATGATCGGTCCTGCCGACAGGATTTTCGTCCAGTTGGCGCCGGCAAGGGAGCCGAGCCCCCAGAAGGTCAGGTCGCGCAATTGCTTGTCGTCGGCGATGAAGATGAGGACGCCGGTGACGGCGTTGGCGAGGGCGGCGAGAGCAATGCCGGCGAGCAGCATGGTCGCAACCGAGGTCTGGCCACTGCGTGTCGCGATCCGGTAGAGCAGCAAGGTTGTGACGAGACAGCCAAGGAATGCGGCGACCGGCAGCGCATAAAAACCGAAGACGGCAAAAAGTGTCCCGAACAGGGAGCTGCCGAGGACGATCGTCAGCACGGCGCCAAGGCTGGCGCCGGATGAAATGCCGACAAGCGCCGGATCGGCCAGCGGATTGCGGAACAAGCCTTGCATGATGGCGCCGGAGACGGCGAGCGACGCGCCGACGAGCAGGCCCATGACGGCGCGGGGCAGGCGGATGTCGAGGATGATGATGCGGTCGCGCACGCTGAGCGCCTGTTCGGCACCCTCCACGCCTAGCAGCCATCGAAGGACATTACCGACCGATGCATTGGCCGCTCCCGTCATGATCGAAGCTGCGAACATGGCGATGGTGATACCGCCAAGCACGACAATCAGGATACGGGCCAAGCGCGAGCGGTCGCCCGTCCGCCATTCGGACATCACACGGGCGGCAATCGAACGAGGCTGGTCGTCATGCACTGCCATTTCACTGCGAGGCATTCGTTTTTCCGTAGATGGCCGCGTTCAGCTCGCGCACCATGCTTGCCGTGCGCGGGCCGAAGCCGAGCAGATACAGGCCGTCCATGCGGATAACCGCCTTGCTCTTGGCGGCGGGTGTGAGCGACAGTGCCGGATGGGCCAGGAGTTCGTCGTCGCTTGCGGCATGGCCGCCGCTGCGGGTCATCATCAGCACGACATCCGGCTTGGCCTCGATGATGGCCTCGTCGGTGAGCGGCTTGTAGCCGGGGAAGGTATCGGTGGCGTTGACGGCGCCGGACAGCGCGATGATGCCGTCGGCGGCGGTATGGGCGCCGGCGGCCATGATCTTGCCGCCCTGGGCGCTGAGGATGAACATCACGCGCTTGCGCTCGTTTTCCGGGCGCTTGGCGGCATCGGAGACGGCAGCGTCGAGATCGGCTTTCACTGTGTCGGACAGGGCTGCTGCCTTTTCCGGAACGCCGAGGAATTCACCAATGGTGCGGATTTTGTCTAGGATCCCGTCACGGTCGTATTTTTCCGAGACGGTCTGGAAGGGGATGTTGGCGTCCTTCAGAATATTCAGCGTTTCCGGCGGGCCGCTGCCTTCGACGGCGATGATAGCGGTCGGATTGGTGGCGATCACGCCTTCCGGCGACAATTGCCGCATATAGCCGACGTCAGGCAGCTTGGTGGCTGCTTCCGGATAGACGCTGGTGGAATCGCGGCCGACAAGCCGGCTTTCCTCGCCCAGCGAGTAGATGATTTCGGTCACGGCGCCGCCCACCGAAACGAGGCGCGACGTATCGGCTTTCTGCATGTCCTGCGCCACGGCGGCACGCACGAAGGACGGACCGTCCGGAAGTGCGTTCGGCAGGATGAACGGAGCGGATACGGCAAACAGCGCCAGAGCCAGTTCCCAGGAACGGAGCCGGCGGAAATCATGGGAGGTTTTCATATCGGTTCCTTCAGGCTGCCGCAGTGATATCCAGCCGGGCGAGATTTTCCATGATCGCGCGCCAGTCGTCGCGCTCGGCATAACCTTCCTTGCGCTTGCCAAAGAACTGGATGACCATTTCGCCCTTGGCGTCGAGCGCCTCGAGCGATGTTACATGCCCATCGGCGGTCGGCTTGCGAACGGCCCAGATTTCGGCGAGGTGGTCGGTGCGCAGGTGCAGGTGGAAGGTCGGATCCATGACGTTCAGCCAGGGACCCATGGTCTGAATGTTGGCGACCGGACCGGAATGGATCTGGATGACGCCATGATTGCCGACGAAGCACATGATCGGCAGATCGACCTTGGTCGATTCCCTCATCATGTCTTCGACCGCGCTCGGCTGAAGTTTCCAGGCGAAATCCTCGCCGATGGACTCCAGCGCCTGGCGGCGGCCGAGCTTCAGCTTGCGCAGCAGGCCATGGAACTGATGCGTATCCGTCATCCTGCTCCATTCGTCGCGCAGGACGGCGACATCGACCGTGGCGCTTTCGCTGTCGGCGATGTTCTCCACCGCAGCAACGGCTGAAAACTCCTCCGACTGGTCCTCCAGCCGGAAACCCTCGACGATGCGGTTATAGGCTTCCAGATTGGAGGCCGCGCGCAGATGTATCTTGTGGACGGCGGTGCCCTGCTTATCGAAGAACTGCAGGCTGCGGCGAACGTCATTCCCATCCGTCTTGGTCACGGCGAAGCCATGTGCCCAGGTACTCGGAAAGATGCGCAGGTCGATGTTCTCGCCGAGCACGATCGAGGCATGTTTTCCGGGCGTGATGTTTTCGAAGACACCGATCTTTTCGTGCACGGCGCTCTCGTTGCGGGTCAGCGCCATGACCTCGCCGAGTTCGGCGGCGCGCTCGAGGAAGCGGTTGGCATCACCATCGATGCGGATGGCGGTCAGTCCGCATTCGGCGGCAACGAGGGCGGCTTCCGAAATGCCCATCTGTGCTGCGATATCGCGCTCGCGCATCTTCGGGTTCGCCGCGCGATAGGCGCGGATTTCGGCTGGGATCGGGAACGTCTGGGTCATGTGTTGGCCTATTTGTTCAGAATAAGTTTGCCCTGGCGGGTAATTTTCATTCGGTAGATGGCGCCGTCGTGCGAGATCAGGATCTCGTTGTCGCCACGGAAAAGCTCGCGACTTTCGACAATGCGTTGCGTCTGGTTGGCCGGCGCGGGGGCTGGTCCGGCATCTTGTTCATTCGGTGTCACAGGCGTCTGGTCCTGATCAGGCGGCCGAAAACAGGGGACAGATCCCCCTTTGCGGCCGGGTCATTGCGATTAGTATCTTGACTTCATTACTCATCTTTTATTATGGACGCAATACAGGAATTTTAGAGTCAAGTTAATTGGCATTGATGTGGTTGCGACGATGCTTTGGCCAAGTCCCAAGGTTCGGGATCGGCGATCTTCAGGAATGGATGGACAATGATGAAATTCAATCGACTGCTGCCCTTGGCGCTGATCGCCATCCTTTCGTCCGGCGCAGGCGCCGTGGCGCAGGATTCGAGCGGCAATCTCACGGTCGAGATCAATGAACTCGCGCCATCCGACAAGGGCTGCAAGCTGACCTTCGTTGCCGGCAACGGCCTTGCGCAGGGGTTGACCAAGGTCTCGTTCGAATTCGTGCTGTTCGATGAAAAGGGATTGGTCGAGCGGATGGCCGTGCTCGACTTTCGCGATCTGCCGGCCGGCAAGACCAAGGTCCGCCAATTCGATCTTCCCGGCACGAAATGCGAATCCGTCAAGAGCCTGCTGATCAACGATGCACCGGTCTGCAACGGTGAAGGCGTCGCCAAGGATGCCTGCATGAAGGTCCTGAAGACCGGATCGAAGTCGTCAGTCGAATTGAAGGGCTGATGCGGCTTTCGCATCGGTATCTGGAATGAACAATACGATCAAATGGACCGGGGCCATCGTCCTTTCGCTGTTGGCGCATGCGGGAACGGCAAAACTGTTCGAGCCAAGTGAGAAGCCGCCCGAACTGGCCACTGTCGCAGGCGGCGAGGAAATGGAAGTCGCGGTCCTCGGCAATGCGTTCGAGGAAACGATCCTGTCGGGAGATCCGGAGCAGGAGATCGAGCCGGACGAAGTCGAGCCCACCGAGGTGGAGCCGGAGCCTGTTGAGGTGGCCGAAGTTCCGCCGGTGCAGTCGGAAATAACATCGGAGACGCCGACGGACATCCTTCCGACGGAAGCCGATGTCGTTCTGCCGGCCGAGGACATGCCGCCGGTGACCGCCGAGCAGCCGGAGATCACCGCCACGGTGGCTCCGGCTGAAACCGTTATTCCTGAGGAAAAGCCGGAACCTGAAGAGATCAAGCCGGAACCGGAAACGAAGCCGGAGCCGAAGAAGGAAAAGCCTGAAAAGGAAAAGCCGCAGAAGAAGCCCGTCAAGAAGAAGGCGGGCGACAAGGGCCAGCAGGTGGAATCGGCCAAGAAGGGACAGGCCGACGGTGTGGAGAATGCCGCATCGAGTTCGAACGCGTCCAAGAAAGGCAAGGTTGCGCAGGCCTTGGGTAATGGCGCGGAGACGCGGTATTCCGGACGAGTGCGCGCCAAGGTTAATCGCAACTTCCGCTACCCGAAATCGGCTTCGCGTGGCACGAAAGGCAGCGTCACTGTTGCTTTCACCGTGACGAGCAGTGGGGGCTTGGCCGGCGTAAGAATGGTAAGAGGGTCCGGTGTTGCGGTCCTTGATGACGCGGCGCTGAATGCCGTGCGGAAAGCGGCTCCGTTCCCCGCAATCCCCGAGGGCGGACGCAGTCCCTGGCCATTCACCATCCAGCTTGTCTACAGATAAGATCGTTTCGACAGACGTCTGCCGAAACCCGCCTGTGTGAGCATGAGGCGGGTGAATATGGCCTAATGGCCTGCCGAATTAGTCGCCAAAAAACATGACTAAAACATTCATCTTTATACTTTACTCTTTTTCTCAAGTTAAATAGGGTGCCGTCACGATCAGCAAACCGGACGATTCCGGCAACGAGCGGAGACTGACATGGGCGACAGACGGAACCAGCTGAAGCCGAAGCAGAAACAGGCGCGCGACAGCGATGCGCGCGGTGCATCCTCTTCGTCCGATGCGAAAACCAACAAGCTGGAAGGCCGCAGTTTCCTCTATGTCGGCGGGCGCGATTGTCAGGTGGCGCATCTGCGCCAGATCGCCAGTTCCCATGGCGCGGAGCTTATCCATCACGATGGTGGTTTACGCGAGGCGGTATCGCGCATCGACAATATCCTGCCTTCCGTCGACTGCGTCTTCTGCCCGATCGACTGTATCAGTCATGATGCGTGTTTGCGTGTGAAAACCGGTTGCAAGAAGTGGGGCAAGGCCTTCGTGCCGTTGCGCAACGGCAGCAAGTCGAGCCTTGAGCGCGCTTTTCTCGACTTGAAAGGGAACCACAGCAACGCCAGCTGATTGCCCCCACATGGATCAATTTTCGGACGCCGTTTGCGTGTCCAGTTTTGGAGATTAAACGATGAGCAATGAGCGTCCAGATCAGTTCATGATGATCGGACTGCATAAGCTGGCTTCGCAGTTCGGCGACGGCCTGGTTCCGGAACTCTACGAGCTTCTGTCGAACCGGGCGCGGATGGCTGAGGAAAACCCGAATGTCACCGAGTTTCCGGCCTGGCAATCGCGTCCGCCGGTACGTTTGCCATTGGGGCTTGCGCCGGAGTCGCGCGATAATATCCTGTCATTCCCAGCCGGCGCTGCCGTAGAAGTGCCGAACAAGAACCGGGCTTGAGGATATCTGCATGTATTTCGCCATGAACAGGTTCAGGATCGCGATCGGTCACGAAGCAGCCTTCGAGGATGTCTGGAAAAACCGTGATGCCAGCCTCTCCGAGGTTCCCGGATTCAAGGGGTTCCGCCTGCTGCGTGGCGAGACGATTGCCGATGAAGGCTATACTTTGTTCGTTTCCAGTTCGATCTGGGACAGCCGCGATGCCTTTTCCGCATGGACCAAGTCGGAGAATTTTCGCGCCGCTCACAGAAGTGCGGCGGAGAACCGGGCGATGTATCTCGGGCCTCCGAAGTTCGAGGGATTTTCGGTGGTTGAAGGCGCTTAAGCCTCTTTGGATTTGAAGAAGCAGCCAACTGCTACCGCGAGCCAGCCGCTCATCATCAGGATGCCGCCCGTCGGTGCCGACATCGGGAACAGGCCGTGGGCGAGAAAGTGCCGGGCCGTCAAATCTACCGCAAACAGTGCCGTGCCTGCTGACAGGAGTAGGGCCGCAGCTGGCGCCGTGCGCAATATCGGCCAGGCCGCATAGAGCGCGATCAGGGCAGGGGCATGTGCCAGGCACATGGCCGAAGCGCCTCCCAGCAGGCGCGGGTCGGCGCCATGCGAGGCGGCGGCCGCGCTGACCACGCCCGCAACCCCCATCAGCCCGGCAATGAAGAGGATCGCCGATCGTAACTGGCCGTTCCGCATGATCTATTCGTCCCTGTTCCGCATGTGATGGGCCAGCCGCATCACCGGCTCGAGGATGATGGCGCGCAATTGCGGGTGGGCGATCGTCTCGTCCAGCGCGCGGGTGAAGCACAGAAGCCATTCGTCGCGCTCTTCCGCTCCGATTGATGCGCCGAAATGGCGGCTTCTCAGCTGCGGATGGCCGCGCTTGCCGGTATAAAGCGGCGGGCCGCCGAGCCAGCCGGTCAGGTATTCGTAGAATTTCTCTTCGCTGCCGGAAAGGTCCGCCGGATGCAGCGCGCGGCAGCGGGCGGCTTCCGGCAGTGTGTCCATCAGTTCGTAGAACCGATGCGTCAAGGCGCGCACGGTGTCGTCGCCACCAATGGCGTTGTAAAGGGTTTCGGTCTGCGCGTCCGTCATCAAAGTTTCCCAGATTTCCGTTTCTTTTACCGTGACGTGCCGCGCCGTTCCAATGGTTTTCACGGCTACCAGCCAAGTTGCGGCGATTGAGCGCGCCGATCGATGAAACTGCGAAATCTCTTGACAAACCGGCCAGACGGTATCTTTGTGGCGGCATGTCCATCGCGCATCACAGAAAAAAGCAGCCCGAGCTTGTCCGACAGCAATTGCTGGAGGTCGCCGCGCGCCTGTCGCTGGAGCAGGGTGCCGCCGGCGTGACGCTCGATGCCGTGTCGCAGGCCGCCGGTGTCAGCAAGGGCGGCCTGCTGCATCATTTCCCGAACAAGATGGCGCTGCTCGATGGATTGTTCGATGACTTGACCGGCAAGCTCGACCGGATGATCGCCGAGGAAATGCGCAACGATCCGGTCGCGCATGGCCGCTTCACCCGCGCCTATCTGTCCTGCGTCTTCCAGATGCAGGACGAGGCCGATGTGCAGGGCTGGCAGGTCCTGACAATCGCACTTCTGTCGGAGCCGCAATTGCGCGCACGCTGGAAATTGTGGGTGGCGGATCGGGCGGACGAGTTCATGGGGACCGATTCCTCGGCCGGCTGCCTGCTGGCGCGGTTTGCCGCCGATGGTCTGTGGCTGGCGGATATCCTCAAGAGCCATGACGTCGACCAGCCGACACGCCAGGCAATGCGCAGCCATCTCATCGCCCTTTCCCTGCAATAACGGATCCCTGGAGCCCAAGATGAACCCCGCAATGCTGTACGGCATGCTCGTGATCGCCATCGTCTTCGAGGTGCTGGGAACGTCTGCCATGCAGGCTGCCCAGCATTTCACCAAGCTGGTACCGACGCTCATCATGGTCGTCTGCTATGCCATCGCCTTTTATTTCCTGTCCTATACGCTGCGAGCCATTCCCGTGGGCATCGCCTATGCGGTCTGGAGCGGTCTTGGCATCGTGCTGATCTCGCTGGTCGGCACTTTCGGCTTTGGCCAGAAGCTGGATTTCGCCGCCGTGCTCGGGCTTGGATTGATCATTGCCGGGGTTGTCGTGCTGAACGTCTTCTCTAAGTCCAGCTTTCACTAAACAATTCGGGGTGACGGATTTCCGCTTGCAAAAGCAGGCAGCGGATTCTATCGCTTCAAATTGAAAGCGGTTTCAAATCCACCGAATCCCAAGCCGGTGGAAAGAGGAGAAGGGTTGACCATGACCATCAAAGCGGTTGTCTGGGGCGAGAATATTCACGAGCAGACCAACGAGATCGTCCGGAGTATTTACCCGAACGGCATGCACAACACGATTGCTGCGGCCCTGAACACGGATCCGTCGATCGAAGCAACGACGGCGACGCTGCAGGAGCCCGAGCATGGCCTGAGCGTCGAGCGTCTGGCCAAGACGGATGTGCTTCTGTGGTGGGGGCACAAGGATCACGGCGCGGTGTCCGACGAGATCGTCGAGCGCGTCGCCAAACGGGTCTGGGAAGGCATGGGCCTGATCGTGCTGCATTCCGGCCATTTCTCCAAGCCGTTCAAGCGGCTGATGGGCACGCCCTGCGCGCTGAAATGGCGCGAAGCGGGCGAGCGTGAGCGGTTGTGGGTCATCAACCCGCGCCATCCGATCGCCGAAGGGCTCGATGAGAATTTCGTGCTTGAAAACGAGGAAATGTACGGCGAGCAGTTCTCCGTTCCGGAGCCGCTGGAAACCGTGTTCATTTCCTGGTTCGCTGGCGGTGAAGTGTTCCGCTCGGGCCTGACCTGGCGTCGCGGCGCTGGCAATATCTTCTATTTCCGTCCCGGCCACGAGACCTATCCGACCTATCACGACGCCAATGTCCACAAGGTTCTGCGCAATTCGGTGAAGTGGGCCTACAACCCGCAGGGCACCTATACGCCGATCCATGACGCGCCGAACGTTCCGGTCGAAAAGGCACTGGAGCCGATCGTCGAGCGCGGCCCACGGCTGCACCAGGCCGGCGAGGAAGGATACAAGTGATGCAGACCATTCGTCTCCTGATCCTGGGCACCGGCGGCATGGCCAATACCCATGCCATGAACTTCGCCACGATAAGCGGCGTCGAACTGGTGGCCGCCGTCGATGTCGACCAGGTTCGCGTGCAGTCCTTTGCCGCGCGCCACAAGATCGAACAGACCTTCACCTCGCTGGATGAGGCAATTGCGTGGGGCGCGTTCGACGCGGTCGCCAATGTGACGCCGGACAAGATCCACTATCCGACGACGCTGAAGCTGCTTGCGGCCGGTAAGCATGTGCTCTGCGAAAAGCCGTTGGCCGAAGACTATGCCAAGGCCGACGAGATGGCGACGGCGGCGGAGAAATCCGGCCTGGTGACCATGGTCAACCTGACCTATCGCAACGTCGCCGAAGTCCAGAAGGCGCGAAAAATGGTTCTGGCCGGCGAAATCGGCAGGGTCCGCCATATCGAGGCGTCCTATCTGCAGAGCTGGCTGGTTTCCAAGGCCTGGGGCGACTGGTCGACGGAATCGCAGTGGCTCTGGCGGCTATCGACCAAACACGGGTCGAACGGCGTGCTCGGCGATGTCGGCATTCATATCCTCGATTTCGCCGGTTATGGTGCAGCGACCGATGTCGATCACATCTTTGCCCGCTTGAAGACCTTCGACAAGGCGCCGGGCAACAAGATCGGCGAATATGATCTCGACGCGAATGACAGCTTCACCATGACGGCGGAATTTGCCAACGGCGCCATGGGTGTCGTTCATGCCAGCCGCTGGGCTGTCGGTCACCTCAACGAATTGCGCCTGCGCATGCATGGCGACAAGGGCGCAATCGAGGTCATCCATACGCCGGACGGATCGACGCTACGGGCGTGCCTGGGCGAAGATATCGAGAAGGGTATCTGGAAGGATATCGACGCCGGCACGGTGCTGACCAACTACCAGCGCTTCATCGATGCGGTGCGCGCCGACAAGACGGCGGAACCGGGCTTCCGGCATGCGGCAGACCTGCAGAAGGTTCTCGACCTGGCGATGCTGACCGAAAAAGAACGCCGCGAACTGGCGGTCTAGGCCTTCTTCACCGCAGCCGTCGAGTTGCGGATGACGAGTTCCACCGGCCAGACCTCGCGCAGCGTCCCGGCCGGTGTTCCCTGCAGAAGTTCCAGCACCATTTCCCCGATCCGCGCGCCCGCCGCGCGGATCGATGATCGCGTGGTCGACAGCGTCGGGACGAGATGGTCCGGGCTGATATAGGGGAAGACGTCGTCATGGGCGATCAGCGAGATATCCTCGCCGACCTTCATGCCGGCAATGCGGATCGCCCGCATGGCGCCTAGCGCCGACATCATCGAGCCCGCGACGACAGCCGTCGGTTTGTCTTCGAGCTTCAGAAAACCCTGCATCAGGCGAAAACCCATTTCGTCGGTGAACTCACCGTGCCCGGCCAGCGCCGGGTCGATCGCGACGCCGCGTTCTGTAAGGGCCGTCTGGTAGCCCTCCTGCCGATGTTCGGCAAAGATGCGGCCGCGATAGCCGTTGAGAAAGGCGATGCGGCGGTGGCCAAGGTCGAGCAGGTGGCTGGTCGCCTGGCGCACGGCACCGTAATTGTCGATGTCCAGCCAGCCGAAATTGCCGTCGGTATTGGTTCGTCCATGGACGATGAAGGGCAGACGGAGCGAATTCAGGAGCGCGATGCGCGGGTCGTCGAGAAAGGGCGAGTGCAGGATGACGGCATCGACGCGCTTGCTGGCGGCGAGCCGCCGATAGGTCGCAAGCTCGGCCTCCTGCGAATCGACGGTGGAAACGAGGATATCGATCTCTTCCTGCTGCAGCCGACCGCCGAGCCCGCCCATGAACTCGCTCGTATGCGGGCCGAACTCGCCGCCGCCCTTCAGCACAATGCCGATTGCGCCGACCCGCCCGGTGGCAAGGCCGAGCGCGCTGGTGTTCGGCCGGTATCCGTATTCGAGCGCGGCCTTGAGCACCCGCTCGCGCGTTGCCTGTTTCACCTCCGGATAACCGCTCAAGGCACGGCTGACCGTCGTCTGTGACAGTTCGAGCCGGTTTGCGAACTCCTTGAGGTTCATGCGGGGTTTCCTGTTGTCTGCCGCGTCAGTTTAAGCTGCTTTACGAGCGGATCAAAGGGGCAATGCCGGGCACGCCCGCACGGATTCGGCTGGAGAAGCCGGGCGCCGTATTGACAGCCTGCGCCCGGCCGCTGATGGTGCCGCCATTCCGCAATTCATCGAGCGTGAAGCCCGGCATCAAGCCGTTGAGGTCGGCGATAGAGGCCGGCAGGGTAGCCGAGAACCAAAGGCGGTAATCGAGCGGCGCGTCGGTTACGATCCGGCTGACGAGTTCGGTCGTGATGTCGGTGTAGTCGGTGGTCAGCGTGTTGTAGAAACGCGGCGTCTCGGTGACGCTGTTAGCTTGCTCGATATAGGTCATGAACAGAGACCGCATCGCAGGCTTCGGCATGTTGATGCGATAGAGGCGAACGGTCTGCCCCCGGATATTGGTGCGCAGGCGGATGCTGTCGCGCTCGTCGGCCGCGATGACGATGGCTTCGTATTGCTTGAAGAGCGTGCCGATCTCCGAGACGCTTTCGTTTTTCTCCCAGCGGATTTCATTCGAGAAGGTGACGTAGGTTCCATCATCGAAGCCGAACGATATCAGCGGGTGGGCAATGGCAGGGATGGCTTCGTTCGGCAGGATCAGGTCGACCGAGGTCAGCTTTTCGAGATCATAGGTGCGGTTTTCCCAGCGGGGCGTGTAGTCGGTCGCGGTGCGCCAGTCGAAATTCCGTACATTGGCGAGTGTCACCTCCGGGCCGTTGACGACGGCGGCCGTTGTCCGGGCTACTTCTTCGGCCCAATCACGGCTGCTGCTTGCCGGAATGTTGTCCCACCAGAAGAGCAGAGCGGCAAGCATGGCCGGATAGATCAGCACGATGAGCCGCGACCGGCGGCGGATGTAGACGATCAGGGCAACCAGCGACAGGACCGCCCACAGCGCCGCCGCGGTTGCGCGCAGCCAGACGACAGCGGGAAATTGATAGAAGAGGGCAAGCCCACCCCAGATGCCGAAGCCGAGAATGACCAGCATGGAAAGCACGCGCAGCAGGCTTCCAAGAAGATGGACGCGCTCGCGTGGTGGCTGGTCGGTCGTCATGGATGGTATCCTCGCGTCGTTTGCGCCCTGCTTTGGCAGATTTCGCCCTGGGCTGACACCCGCTTTTTCAGCGAAAGGTGAATTTCGACTGTCACGCTCGCGTGCATCCGGCGCAGCGATCACGCTTTGCGCGAGCCGGCAAGTCGTTGTTCCCTAGCCACTTTTCGGGACAAGGAATTTCGCGGCGACTGCATTGTTATTCGTCATACGATTGACTAGCATCGCATTCTTGACCATTCGGACAAAATTGGGCGCGCACCCCAAAGCACATCAGGCAAAGCAGGGTTTTGAATATGCAGGCGGTTTTCGACGGGCACAACGATGTGTTGCTTAGGCTCTGGAGCAATGCCAGGAACGGTGCCGATCCCGTCCGCGAGTTTACCGAAGGAACGACGGAAGGGCATATCGACGGCCCTCGCGCCAAAAAGGGCGGTCTCGCCGGTGGCCTGTCAGCAATCTATATCCCCTCCGATCATCTGGTGCTGAAGACTCCTGATGAGAACGGTCATTATGCCACGCCGCTGTCGGAGCCGCTGGAACGTCAGCCGTCCCTCGATATCGCGCTGGAATTTGCCGCGATCGCTTTGAAGCTCGATCGCGCCGGCGCCTGGAAACTGTGCCGCTCCACCGCCGATATCCGCGCCGCCATGGCGCAGGGAATCTTCGCCGCCGTCCTGCATATGGAGGGCTGCGAGGCGATCGGCGCGGATCTCGCCGCACTTGAAACCTTCTATGCCGCCGGTCTGCGGTCGCTCGGCCCGGTCTGGAGCCGCAACAATATGTTCGGCCACGGCGTGCCTTTTGCCTTCCCGATGGGCCCGGATACCGGTCCGGGGCTGACCGATGCCGGTTTCGACCTTGTCAGGCAGTGCAATCGGCTCGGCATTCTCATCGATCTCGCCCATATCACCGAGAAGGGCTTCTGGGACGTGGCGAAAACGACCGACCAGCCGCTGATCGCCAGCCATTCCAATGCGCATTCGCTGACCACGGTCGCGCGTAACTTGACCGACCGGCAGCTGGACGCGATCCGTGACACGAAGGGGCTGGCCGGCCTCAACTATGCGACCACCATGCTGCGGCCCGACGGGCTGGAAAATGCGAAGACGCCGCTCTCCGACATGGTGCGGCATGTCGATTACATGATCGAGCGCATGGGCATCGATTGCGTGGCGCTCGGATCGGATTTCGACGGCGCGACCATTCCGGAAGAGATCAGCGATGCGGCCGGCAACCAGAACCTGATTGCCGCCCTGCGGGCTGCCGGATATGGTGACACCGAACTCACTAAAATATGCCGGGAGAACTGGCTGCGCGTTTTGGCTCAAGCCTGGCACGAACCAGCTTGAGTTGGAAGAAAAGCCCATAACGGTTTAAAAAAGGGAACGGAACGATGATGCATGCACTGAACAGACATGTCCGAATGTTGACGGCAGGCGCCGCCACGCTGATCCTGATGGCGGGCGCGCCGGCTTTCGCCGAAACGCCGGCGGATACATTGGTCGAAGGCTTTGCGATCGATGACATCATCACCATGGACCCGGGCGAAGCCTTCGAATTGTCGACGGCCGAAGTGACCGCCAACACTTACAGCTACCTCGTCCGCCTCGACCTCAACGACACGTCCAAGATCGTCGGCGACCTCGCCGAAAGCTGGACGGTTTCGGATGATGGTCTGACCTATACGTTCAAGCTGAAGCCGGACCTGAAATTCGCCTCCGGCAATCCGGTGACGGCGGAAGACGTGGCCTATTCCTTCGAACGTGTCGTCAAGCTCGACAAGAGCCCGGCCTTCATCCTCACCCAGTTCGGCTTGAGCGGGGACAATGTCACGGAAAAGGCAAAGGCGACGGACGCATCCACCTTCACCTTCACTGTCGACAAGGCCTACGCGCCGAGCTTCGTGCTGAACTGCCTGACGGCAACGGTTGGCGCCGTCGTCGACAAGAAGCTGGTTCTGGAGCACGTGGCGGCCGTCACGCCGTCTGACGAATACAAGTACGACAACGACTTCGGCAATGAATGGTTGAAGACGGGCTATGCCGGCTCGGGCGCCTTCAAGCTGCGCGAATGGCGCGCCAACGAAGTCGTGGTGCTGGAGCGCAACGACAATTACTACGGCGAAAAAGTGCCGCTCGCCCGCGTCATCTATCGCCACATGAAGGAAAGCTCCGGTCAGCGTCTGGCGCTCGAAGCCGGCGATATCGATGTTGCCCGCAACCTCGAGCCAGGCGATCTCGACGCCGTCACCAAGAACGGCGATCTTGCGACGACATCAGCGCCGAAGGGCACCGTCTACTATTTCAGCCTCAACCAGAAGAACCCCAATCTCGCCAAGCCGGAAGTGGCGGAAGCCTTCAAGTATCTGGTTGACTACGATGCGATCGGCTCGACCCTGATCAAGGGCATCGGCGATATTCACCAGACCTTCCTGCCGAAGGGCGTTCTGGGCGAACTGGATGAGAATCCCTACAAGCTCGACGTCGCCAAGGCGAAGGAACTGCTGGCGAAGGCCGGCCTCGCCGATGGCTTCAGCGTCACCATGGACGTGCGCAACACGCAGCCGGTGACGGGCATCGCCGAATCCGTGCAGCAGACGCTCGGCCAGGCCGGCATCAAGATGGAAATCATTCCCGGCGACGGCAAGCAGACACTGACCAAGTACCGCGCCCGCACGCATGACATCTATATCGGCCAGTGGGGCCAGGATTATTTCGATCCGAACTCCAATGCCGAGACCTTCACCGTCAACCCGGACAATTCGGACGAAGGCAAGAACAAGACGCTCGCCTGGCGCAATGCCTGGGACGTTCCGAAGGAATGGACGGAGCAGAGCAAGGCGGCGCTTCTCGAAAAGGACGCCACCAAGCGCGCCGATATGTACAAGGACCTGCAGAAAAAGGTGCTTGAAAAGAGCCCGTTCGTGATCGTCTTCCAGCAGACGGAAGTGGCCGGTTACAGCGCGAAGCTGAAAGGCTTCAAGCTCGGTCCGAGCTTCGACACCAACTACGTCTTCACGGTCTCCAAGTAGCCGTTGGCAGGGATCCTCCGTTGACCATTCCTGAAGCAACACAATCGGCCGGGCGCAAACGCGCCCGCGCCAAAGGCATGGCGACAAGCATTTTCCGTTTTCTCGTCGTGATCGTCACGACCTATCTCGGTCTGCTTGCCGTGACCTTCTTCATTGGCCGGGTGATCCCCATCGATCCGGTTCTTGCCGTTCTGGGCGACCGGGCGCCGACCCATGTCGTCGAGCGTACCCGCGAATTGATGGGCTTCAACAAGCCGCTCTATGTCCAGTTCTATATCTATGTCCGCGATGCGCTGACCGGCAATTTTGGCACGTCGGTGCTGACGACCAATCCGGTTATGGCCGATATTCGCCGCGTCTTCCCCGCGACGCTGGAACTGGCGACCGTCGGCACGATCATCGGCAGTTTGATCGGCGTGCCGCTCGGCGTTCTCGCCGCCGTCAAGCGTGGTTCGATCGCCGACCAGATCGTCCGCGTCGTCGGCCTTGTCGGCTATTCCGTGCCGATCTTCTGGCTGGCGCTTCTGTCGCTGCTTCTGTTCTACGCCAAGCTGCGCTGGGTCGCGTTTCCCGGCCGCATCGACATCGTCTACGAATACAGTTTCACGCCGGTCACCGGCCTGTACCTGCTGGACTCGTTGTGGCAGGGGCAGTGGGATGTGTTCCGCGATGTCTTCCGCCACATCATCCTGCCGGCATCGCTGCTCGGTTATTTCTCGCTCGCCTATATCAGCCGCATGACCCGCAGTTTCATGCTGAACGAACTGAGCCAGGAATATATCGTTGCCGCGCGCGCCAAGGGTCTGTCGGAAACACGCATCATCTGGGGCCATGCGTTGCGCAATGCCGCGGTGCCGCTGGTCACCGTCATCGCGCTCTCCTATGCCGGCCTGCTCGAAGGCTCGGTGCTGACGGAGACGGTGTTCGCCTGGCCGGGGCTGGGTCTCTACATCACCAATTCGCTGCAGAACGCCGACATGAACGCGGTTCTCGGCGGGACGATCGTCATCGGCTCCGTCTTCATCGCCATCAACATCCTGTCCGATCTCTTGTATCGGACGCTTGACCCGAGGACGCGCGCACGATGAGTGAGATCCCGTCCACGCCCATGACCCGCCGCCAATGGCTGATGTCCGACCGGCCGCAATCGCGGCTGCAGGCACGGCTTGGCCGCGCCTACATGACCTGGCAGCGGTTTTCCGCGAACAAACTGGCGGTCGCCGGTCTTTGCATCATTCTCCTGCTCATCCTGATCGCCATCTTCGCCGATGTGCTGGCGCCGCATTCACCCGTGATCGGCGATCTCGGCGGCGCGCGCCTGCTGCCGCCGGGCAGCGAGGGCTATCTGCTCGGCACCGATGATCAGGGCCGGGATATTCTCTCTCGCCTGCTGCATGGATCGCGCCTGACCTTGCTGGTCATCGTGCTGGTGGCGATCATCGCGGCGCCCATCGGTCTGCTTGTTGGCGCCGTCTCTGGTTATGCCGGTGGCTGGGTCGATGCCGTGCTGATGCGGATCACCGACATTTTCCTCGCCTTTCCGAAGCTCGTTCTGGCGCTGGCCTTTGTCGCTGCCATGGGGCCGGGCATCCAGAACGCCATCATCGCCATCGCCATCACCTCCTGGCCGCCCTATGCCCGCATCGCCCGGGCTGAGACACTGAGCGTGCGCAATTCCGACTATATCGCCGCCGTCCGCCTGATGGGAGCGTCGCCTTTCCGCATCGTCCTGCGCCATGTCATGCCGATGTGCGTGTCGTCGCTGATCGTCCGCGTCACGCTCGACATGGCCGGCATCATCCTGACGGCGGCCGGCCTCGGCTTCCTCGGTCTTGGTGCGCAGCCGCCATTGCCGGAATGGGGCGCGATGATCGCATCCGGTCGCCGCTTCATCCTCGACCAGTGGTGGGTCGCCACCATGCCCGGCGTCGCCATCCTCATCGTCAGCCTCGGCTTCAACCTGCTGGGCGACGGCCTGCGCGACGCGCTCGATCCGCGGGAGAGCGGCCAATGAGCACGATGCTTGATGTCGACGATCTCCGGGTTTCCTTTCCGACCCGTACCGGCCTGATCGAGGCGGTGCGCGGCGTCTCCTTTAAGCTCGGCCGCGAGCGGCTGGGCATTGTCGGCGAAAGCGGGTCGGGGAAATCGCAGACGGGCAGGGCGATCATGGGGCTGACGCCATCGCATGCCCGGATTTCGGCAAAGACGCTGAATTTCGACGGGATCGACCTGTTGACCGCGCCGCAGAAAGTCCGGCGCAACCTGCGCGGCAGCCGCATCGCCATGATCCTGCAGGACCCGAAATATTCGCTCAATCCGGTCATGAGCATCGGCCGCCAGATCGTCGAGACGCTGCGCACCCATGAAAATGTCAGCAAGCGCGAGGCGCGCGACCGGGCGATTGCCATGCTGGAGGCCGTGCAGATCCGCGATGCCGCCCGCGTCTTCGATCTGCATCCGCACGAAGTGTCGGGCGGCATGGGGCAGAGGGCGATGATCGCGATGATGCTGATCGCCGGTCCGGAACTGCTTGTTGCCGACGAGCCGACATCGGCGCTGGATGTAACCGTCCAGCTCGAAGTCCTGGGTATTCTCGACAAGCTGGTGGCCGAGCGCGGCATGGGGCTGATCTTCATCTCCCACGACCTGCGCCTCGTCTCGTCCTTCTGTGATCGTGTCATCGTCATGTATGCCGGCCGGATCGTCGAGGAACTGGCGGCGTCGGAGTTGGGCAACGCCAAGCACCCCTATACGCAAGGGCTGCTCAATTGCATGCC
Organism: Pararhizobium sp. O133; assembly: GCF_051669845.1. Taxonomy (NCBI): domain Bacteria; kingdom Pseudomonadati; phylum Pseudomonadota; class Alphaproteobacteria; order Hyphomicrobiales; family Rhizobiaceae; genus Pararhizobium; species Pararhizobium sp. O133. The sequence goes on from NZ_CP196426.1 coordinate 1,836,201, forward strand.
GATGCTCGGCACCAGCAGGCATCCGCTGCCGGTGCTCGACCGCAAACCGGAGTGGGCGCTATGACGGCAGGCGTTTCGGTCGAAAACCTCACGGTCGCCTATGACGATTTCCTCGCGCTCGACACTGTCAGCATTGAGATAGCGGCGGGTGAAGCCTATGGTTTGGTCGGCGAATCCGGATCAGGAAAATCGACCTTGCTGCGCGCCATCGCCGGTCTGTCGCCGGTTGCCGGCGGCCGGATCCTGCTCGACGGCAAGCCGCTGGATGTGCGCCAGCGCGACAAGGCGTTCTATCGCAAGGTCCAGATGGTCTTTCAGGATCCCTATGGTTCGCTGCATCCGCGCCAGACGGTCGACCGGCTTCTGCAGGAGCCGCTGGCGATTCACGGTATCGCCGATTCCGAACGGCGCATCCTGCAGGCGCTCGACGAGGTCGGTCTCGGCTCGTCCTTCCGCTTCCGCTATTCGCACCAGCTTTCCGGCGGCCAGCGGCAGCGCATCGCCATTGCCCGGGCGCTGATCATCGAACCGCAGGTCATGCTGCTCGACGAGCCGACCTCGGCGCTCGACGCATCCGTCCAGGCAGAGGTTCTCAACCTGCTCGAACAAGTCCGCCGCGACCGCAAGCTCACCTATATCATGGTCAGCCACGACCTCGGTGTCGTCACCCATATGTGCGAGCGCCTGGCGGTGATGAAGAACGGCAAGGTGGTGGAACGCCTGTCGTCGGCCGATCTGGTGGAAGGGCGGCTCAGTGAGGATTACACGAAGAACCTGATGGTCGCGAGCAAGGGGTTCGTGCGCGCTGTTGCATTGCCACAATAGCATTTCAGTTTTTCTAAAAGGAAATGGCCCTCAGATCAGTGATTTGAGGGGCTGACTTGCGATGGAAAAGCTTGACGGAAAAAGCGGTCATGATCTCGAAGCGGCGTCACTCCGGAAGGCTGGACGAATGTAATTCACGCCGGATACGTTCATGAAGCGCATTCGCGACGGCCTGCAGAAATTCCTTTCTACGGCTGTCCAAAGTTACCTCAGCGTCATACTGCAAGGGCTCGCGAATTTTTTCCATGAACCCCGAGTGATCAAATCGATCGGAAGCCACGTTGACTTCGACCTCGTTGGTGAAGTGAGCGACAAGGGGCTCCAAGGCGAGCCCAGTATCTTTCTGATATTGGATCGCCATATGCTGAGCGAGCTTGCGCATCTGTATATACGGGCCAAATTCGGTGCTCACTCAGCTCTCCTGTGAATCGAAGTGTGGGAGACGTAGATATATAGCCGGTAGTGACGTCGCAAGGATGCGGGTGAAATGACTTTTCTTCCGGCAAAATCCGGGCTGTTCCAACCTGGATCGGGGAAGGGTGGGTGAGCGGACTGGTCCACGTCAATTTACTTTATCAAAGTCAAAGTTTTAATGGAATTTTGTGGCGCACCCGACTGGATTCGAACCAGTGACCCCTGCCTTCGGAGGGCAGTACTCTATCCAGCTGAGCTACGGGTGCATCCGCGACGGCAAGGCGTCGAAGCAGGCTGTGAGCGGTTCATAGCCTAGGACAGGCGGCGCTTCAATGGTGAAAGCGGTTACGGTCAAAGGAAATTTCCGAGTTTTCGCCGAAATGAAAATGCCGCGCTCCGGGAGCGCGGCATCGGTTTTTCTTGGAAGTGGACCAATCAGGCCGTCTGCATGGCACCGGGGCCGGGGGTGGCCTTCGGTGGCACCTTGCCGAGGATGATCATGCCGAGCACCTCGTCCTTGGTGACGTCTTCGGTGCGGGCGTGGCCGACGACCTGGCCGTTCTTCATCACCGAGACGCGGTCGGCGAGATCGAACACGTCGTGGATGTCGTGGCTGATCAGGAAGATGCCGATGCCCTCGCGCTTCAGCTGCTTAATCAGTTCGCCGACCTGCGCCGTTTCCTGCGGTCCGAGTGCTGCCGTCGGCTCGTCCATGATCAGGATGCGGGCGTCGAACAGGATGGCGCGGGCGATGGCGACCGACTGGCGCTGGCCGCCCGAAAGCGCTTTCACCGGCTCCTTGAAGCGGCGGAAGTTCGGGTTGAGGCGGCCCATGACCTCGCGGGCCTTGGCCTCCATTGCGACATCGTCGAGCGTGCCCCAGGGGGTGCGCAGTTCGCGGCCGAGATAGAGGTTGGCGGCGGCGTCGACGTTGTCGGCGACGGCGAGCGTCTGGTAGATCGTCTCGATGCCGTAGCCCTTGGCGTCGCGCGGATTGCTGATATGGACCTCTTCGCCGTTGATCAGGATTTCGCCGCCGTCGCGTTTATAGGCGCCCGAGAGAATCTTGATCAGGGTCGACTTGCCGGCGCCGTTGTGGCCGAGCAGGGCCACGACTTCTCCCGGATAGAGATCGACCGAGGCGTTGTCGACGGCGTGGATACCGCCGAAGGAGATGGAAATATTCTTCATTTCCACCAATGGAGTGCGTTTGTCCGTCATTGTTCGAACTCCTCTACTTGGCTCGGCCGCGGTACACGGTGTCCAGCCAGACGGCCATGACCAGTACGATGCCGATGACGATGCTTTGCAGCGGCGTGTCGATGCGCAACAGCACCATGCCCGATTGCAACGACTGCATGACGATGGCGCCGAGAACCGCACCGGAGATCGTGCCCATGCCGCCGGCAAGAGACGTGCCGCCGATGACGGCCGCTGCGATCGTGTACAGTTCGTCAAGCGTGCCCTGCGCGTTGGTCGCGGCATTGAGGCGGGCGGTCGAGATCGCCGCGGCGATGGCGCAGAGCGCACCCATCAGCGCGAAGATGCGAACGGTGACCCAGCGGGTCTTGATGCCGGCGAGTTCCGCTGCTTCCGGGTTGCCGCCGATGGCGAAAACGTAGCGGCCGAAGCGGGTGCGGGTTGTGAGGAAGCTCATGGCGATGGCGATGCCGACGGCCATCAGGACCGGGATGGCAATGCCGAGCGGGATCTGCAGTCCGCCTTCCGGCCAGGGAATGTTGTGCGCTTCGGCGTATTTCTTGGCGAGGTTGACCGGCATGTAATAGCTGTTGAGCACCCAGACGGCGGCCAGAACCATGATGCAGCCGACGGCCGACAGGAAATATTCGGCCCACATCGGACGCAGCGGAAAGCCGAAGCGCTTGCGCTGCTTGCGCGAATTGATGATGGAGGCAACGATCACCAGGCAGGCCAGCACGCCGACGATCCAGCTTGCCGTTGCGCCGATCGAGCCTTCAGCGCCACCGCCCATCAGGCGGAACGTCGAGTCCATCGGGGCGACCGTCGCGCCGCTGATGACGAGGAAGGCGCCTGCGCGCCAGATCAGCAGGCCGCCGAGGGTGACGATGAAGGCGGGAACGTTGAGAAAGGCGATGATCAGTCCCTGGAACGCGCCGATTGCCGTTCCAAGAACGATGCCGACGGCAAGCGCGATGATCCAAGTTGCCGGATTGTCGAAACCGATCAGCGGCGGCAGGATCTTCGCCTGGGTGATCGCCATGATCATGCCGACGAAGCCGAGGATCGAGCCGACCGACAGGTCGATGTTGCGTGTGACGATGACCAGCACCATGCCGGTCGCCATGACGGACACCGATGCGGCCTGGACCGTGAGGTTCCACAGGTTGCGCGGCGTCAGGAAAAGGCCGTCGGTGGTGATCTGAAAGCCGATCCAGATGATCAGCAGGGCGCCGATCATGCCGAGAAGGCGTGTATCGATCTCGGTCGCCTGCAGGAAACGCTGCAGGGCAGAGCCTTGCGTCTTCAGCGTGTTGCTGGCGGGTGTGGCAATGGTGGTGTTTGCCATTTCCTGATTTCTCCCCCTTTATTGCTGTCTTCTACAGCGCCATGCGCCGGATGCCGCGCCAAGGCTGCCGTAAATGTTGTCACTGTACCACTGGGCATCATCCTTGGACCAACATGGGTCGAGGAAATGCGCCGGGTCGCGTCTGCGCATCGGAGAAGCGCCGCAACGGTGGCCGTTGCGGCGCTCTTGACGGGACCCTAGATGCCCATGGTCAGGATCGGATCAGTTGCAGACAGCAACGGTTCCGGCCTTGACGCCCTGGCAGGTTTCTTCCTTGGAGATCCAGCCGGCGTCGATGACGACGTTCAGGTTGTCCTTGGTGATCGGCTGCGGAGCGATGAAGAACGAGTTCATTTCGACGCCCTTCGGACCGCCGGAGAACTTGACCGTGCCTTCGACGGCATCCATGGCGGCGCCGCCAGCCAGAGCGACTGCGATTTCGCCGGCCTTCTTGCCGAGCTCGCGCGAGTCCTTCCAGACCGAAACGGTCTGCGTGCCGAGCGCGACGCGGTTGAGGGCAGCCTTGTCACCGTCCTGGCCCGAAACCGGTACCGAGCCAGCCAGGCCCTGGGCTTCGAGAGCCGCGACCACGCCGCCGGCCATGCCGTCGTTGGACGAAACGACGCCGTCGACCTTGTTGTCGTTGGCGGTCAGGAACTGCTCCATGTTCTTCTGTGCAGCTTCAGGCTTCCAGCCGTCGGTGTAGGCTTCGCCGACGTTCTTGATCTTACCGGCGTCCATGGCTTCCTTCAGCACTTCCAGCTGACCGGAGAAGAGGAAGTCGGCGTTCGGATCGGTCGATGCGCCCTTGATGAAGACATAGTTGCCTTCCGGCTTCACCTTGAACACTTCGCGGGCCTGCATGCGGCCGACTTCCTTGTTGTCGAAGGTGATGTAGTAGGCAGCCGGATTTTCGATCAGGCGGTCGTAGCCGACGACCGGGATGCCTTCTGCGGCGGCCTTTTCGATGGCCGGGCCGATGGCTTCCGAATCCTGGGCCAAAACGATGATGGCGTTGGCGCCCTGAGCGATCAGCGATTCGATGTCGGTCAGCTGCTTGGCGGCGGATGCCTGGGCGTCAGCGGAGATGTACTTGTCGCCCGATGCTTCGAGTGCTGCCTTGATGGCGGCTTCGTCGGTTTTCCAACGCTCTTCCTGGAAGTTCGACCAGGAAACGCCGACCACGAGGTCCTTGGCGTGCGCGACGGAGTGCAAGGATGCAATGATGGCAACGCCTGCCATCAGTTTCAAAACTGATTTCATGAAGTCCTCCCAAGTGACCGCTGGCCGTCCATGCGAACCTCCCGCACAGCCCCCGGCCAGCCAATATGCTGTCGCAAAACCGATAAGAGTTTTTTCTCGACAGTCGAGAAAATAGATGTCAGAGTTTTAGAAGGCTGTCAACAAGGCTTTGAAAAAGCTCTGGCGGAGCCGCAGATGCTTTGGGAGGGGCATGTGTTCGTGGGAATCTTCAGTGGCAACAGGGATACGCAATGCTGACAAAATCCAGCACCGAACTGGTGCGTCAGCAGAACAGCGCCCTGGTGCTCGCGACGCTCCGGCGCCTGGGCTCGCTCTCCCATACCGATATTTCCGAACATACCGGTCTGGCATCGGCCACCGTTTCGGCTATCACCGCGGACCTTGAACGTGTCGGCGTCATCGAGAAGGCGGAACAGCAGGCGCCGTCCGGTCGTGGCCGCCCGCGCGTTTTTTTCGCCCAGCGCCGCGACAGCGGGTATCTCATCGCTGTGCGCATTTCGTCCGATGCCATTCAATATTCGCTGGTCGATTATTCTGGACGGCTGATCGACCGTTTTGAGGAACCGCGCAATCACGGTTTTGCCGGGACGCGGCATTTCGCCGCCGGTTTCCTCGATGCGCTCGATCGGCTCGTCCAACGCTCGCGGCTGGAGCGGGCGCAGGTTCTTGCTGTGTCGATCAGCAGCAAGGGGACAGTCGATCCGGCTGGCAAGCGGCTTCTGTGGTCGCCGGTCCTGGGGGGAGAACAGATCGATTTCGCGGCCCTTCTGGAGCAGGAATGGCGCGCCAAGGTGACCCTGAACAACGAAACATTGCTCGTTGCCCAGGCTCTCGGCATGAAGGCGGATGCCAGCCAGAACGGCGGTTTCCGGGGGCTGGCGGCGCTGTCGCTGGGCCATAGCATCGGGCTTGGCGTCGCGCGCAAGGACAGGTTCGGGGAGTTGGAAGTCACGGCGCCGAATTTCGGCCATATGCTGCATGCTGCCAATGGCTGCCTCTGCCGATGTGGCTCTTTCGGCTGTATCGAGGCATCCGCCGGCTTCTATGGCATCCTGCGCACCGCCTTCGAGGTTCCGCCGGACACGATCCCGGCAAAGTTCGTGCCGCTTGCCGAAATGGACAAGATCGCAACGAGTGCCCGCCAGGGAAACCGCATGGCGGGGTATGCCTTCCGGCAGGCGGGTATCGCGCTCGGCAACGGTCTCTCCAGACTGCTCAGTCTCTATGACCGCATGCCGATTTCCATCACCGGGCCGGGGACGCGCTATTTCGATCTTTTGCAGCGAGGGGTCGACGAGGGGCTGGAGCAGTCGCACGAGGTTCGCCTGCAGGGGCGCCCGGAGATTTCGGTGATATTCGACGAACAGCGTCTGGTCTTTGATGGACACCTCGACAGGGCGCTGACCGATATGGATCATGACATCGCTGCCTTTCGGCCAGTTCCCGCAGCCGGTGATATCGCCTGATAAAATAGAAAGTCCGGTCAAGCCCGGCCTTCGGAGTGCTGACAAAGTCATCTTTCCGCGATTTTGGACATCGTTTGGGGAGTGCGGAGCCACCATTCTCTCCCTCATTCCCGTGCTTGTCACGGGAATCCAGCCAGCTCAAATCATTGAGCTGAAAGAGTCTTTTGACCCGACGGACGTCGGGTCGCTGGATCCCCGCCACAAGGGCGAGGATGAGGGAGAGTGGGTGTTGCCTCGTTCTCAAACAACCGGCCTGGGAGTTCGTCAGCGGTCTGAGGCCGGTCAAACCCGGCCTTTCCATAGATGTTCGAATCTGGATTACGCTTCGATGCGGATCTGGCGCTTTTCGGCGACGGACTTGACGGCCGCATCGGCGAGTACGAGTGCGGCAAGGCCATCGGCGCCGGACGGCGATATCGTCGTGCCTTTTTCGATCGCGGAGATGAAACCGGCGATTTCGTTGGCATAGGCTTCGGTGTAGCGGGTCATGAAGAAGTCGTGCAGCGGCGGGCGGGTATAGCCGTCGCCATTGGCGATCTCGATCGAGACGGCGCGCTGGTTTTCCGCCGAGACGACGCCCTTCGAGCCGTGCGCTTCGATGCGCTGATCGTAGCCATAGGTGGCGCGGCGCGAGTTCGAGATGATCGCCTGCTTGCCGGACGCGGTTTCGAGAATGACGGAGACGCTGTCATAGTCGCCGGCCTTGCCGATTTCCGGATCGACGAGAACGGCGGCGTGTGCGGTGACGATGACGGGTTCTTCGCCGAGCAGGAAGCGGGCCATGTCGAAGTCGTGGATCGTCATGTCGCGGAAGATGCCGCCCGAACGCTTGATATAATCGACCGGCGGAGCACCAGGGTCGCGCGAGATGATGGTGACCATTTCGACGTCACCGATCTTGCCATCGTCGATCGCCTTTCGCACGGCCATGAAATGCGGGTCGAAGCGGCGGTTGAATCCGACCATCAGCTTGCCCTTGGTTTCCTCGACAACCTTCATGCATTCGCGCACGCGGCCGACATTGAGATCAACAGGCTTTTCGCAGAAGATCGCCTTGCCGGCGCGGGCGAAGCGCTCGATCAGGTCGGCATGGGTGTCGGTCGGGGTGCAGATGACGACCGCATCGATATCACCGGCCTTTTCGATCGCTTCGATCGTGCGGACGTCGCAGCCATATTGTTTGGCGATCGCGTCCGCCGCGTCCGGAAACGCATCCGCCACGGCGACGAGCACCGCATCCGGATTGCCGCTGACGGCCTTGGCGTGAACCTTGCCGATGCGGCCGGCGCCGAGAAGACCAAATCTGACAGTCATGTTACATCTCTTTTCGTCGAGCGGCAGGTCGCCGCGAAGGGGGGCGGTGTGATGACGCTCACTCCGGACAGGCGTTATAGGTAGAGGTTTCGATGGTTGCGTTTCAAGGGCTTTTGGGCGCCTGACAGTCCCAAGTATAACAACCGCTCTTGGTCCATTTCATTCGATGCACATCCGTGAACTCTTGTCCCGCAGCGGATATAAATCGGAATGAAAAGTAGATTTTTTTATTTTCGGAATATTTATTCCATTCAAGATGTCTCCGTCAAGCCGTTAAAGGTGTCGTCCCCTTGCGGCGGGCATCTTTTTGGACATAAAGCTGTTGCCCTGACGCCCGGCCGTGATGGTTCGGCTTATACCGAGGATGTTTCTGCATGATGATGAAGTTCATTGACCCGGACCACCCGTTCTACCGGCCGCTCTGGGTTCGGCTTCTGATCGTCATCTTCTGCTCGGCCTGGACGGCGGTGGAATTCTACAACGGCGAGAACACCTGGGGCATGATCTTTCTCGCCGTCTCGACCTATGCCGCCTGCGTGCTGATTATTTTCTTCAAGCCCAAGACGGAAATGATCGAAGAGGCAAAGCCCGACGATCCTGCCTGAGCGGATCAGGCGATTCGCAAGCGTCTTTGCGCCTCGTCGATCAGCATGTTGGCAATCTTCATGCGGATGGTGGCATTGGCGCGGAAATCCGGATGATGGCGATCGGGATGATTGTCGGCCGCAAAGGTCCGGCGCTTGTCTGCGAGGCTCTGTTGGCTCTCTGTTCCCGTGATGCCCAAATCGGTGGCGATTTCCTCGGGGCGAACGCGGCTGAGATGATCCGGAATAACGGGAGCGGGAAGCGGCTTGGGCGGCACCAGCATGTCGTCGCCGGCCGTATCGAAATAGGCGCGCTGCACCGCGCGGCTGTCCGCCAGTCCCGCCGACACTGCGAGGTTGCCGACGAAGCCGGCATTGAGGCCGCGAATGGAAGGGGCCGTCGATTGCTCGTCGCGGAGTTCCGCCTCCGCGTCTTCTTCCGTTTTCAATCGCTCCAGCACCGACTGGAATACCGACATTCCGAACATGGCCGTCTCCATTTGCGGCGGAAATCTGAGCATATCAAGGTTTTGCGGGCCTGATCATGCCGTGCTCTGCTTCAGGATGAGATCATAGAGCAGTTTGGCGCTGGGAGGCAGGGCACGGCCGCGGGCGGTGATCAGGCTGTAGGGCCTTATCCTGATATCGAAGTCTGTTGGCAGGATACGGATTTCCCCCGCCTGGCCGCCGTTGCTGGCGATCAGATTGGCGACGTCGCGGGCGACCGGAGCGATCGCATTGGAGTTGCGCACGATGGAAATGGTCAGGATGATCGACGACGTATTGATGATCGTGGCGGGAAGGGGCGTGCCGGCCGATAAAAAACTGTCCTCGACCGCGCGCCGCAAAAGGGTTCCCGATGGTTGGAAAACCCAGTCGTAACCGGGCAGGTCGGTGGTCGCGACCATGCCCTTTTCCAAAAGCGGATGTCCTTCTCGTACGATCAGGCACACGTCTTCCTCGCCGATCTCGATCAGGTTGAATTGCCGCGGGTCAATGTCGTCAGGGATACGGCCGATGACGAAGTCGTGCCGTGCCGCAAGAAGTTCGCGCACCAGCACGTTGCTGTTCTCGATCTGGATGTTGATCTCGATGCCCGGGTAGGCGGTGGATACCTGGCGAATGGCCGGAACTGCGAGGTTGAGAGCTGGTCCGGTTACCGACCCAAGGGAAACGGAGCCACCGCTTCCTGTTCTCAACTCGTTGATTTCGCGAGCTGTTTCCCGCAGTTCGAGAAACACCGTGCGAGCCCTTCGGGCAAGTGCCCTGCCATACTGCGTCAGCTCGACGCCGCGCGCGACACGGGCGCAGAGCGGTGCCTTCAGGATGGCTTCGACTTCACCGAGCATGCGCGAGGCGGCCGGCTGCGAAATGCTCAGCGCATCGGCTGCCGCACTGATCTGACCATGGTCCTCGATGGCGAGAATCAGCTGGAGGTGACTCATTTTTAAGCCTGATCGAAAGATCCCGCGTTCGGAATAATCCGCAGGCACGGATGTGAGCAGCACCGGATCGTCCATATTTTACCCGCCTCCCGAGAAAAATCGGTTAATTTTGTGAAAAAATCACACTGTTGTCGATGATTATATCAAAAATGTTATGCGGATACACCTATATTGCATTTGACAGTTATGATGTTTGATTCCAGTTTGCAGCCATGTGCGCCAGCGTGCTCAGGAGCGTGTAAGGCCTGGGAGGGCTTTCTTTCACCCCTTAAACCTCCGCCATGGATCGTTTGGATCTCGTGGTTACGCGAAGCGCTGCACATATCGAGACGAGCCGATGCTTGTCTGGATCAACACTCAGGGAGAGATACATGAAATTGATTACTTCGCTTCTTGCCGCCGCAGCGCTCAGCGTGGCGTCGTTCGTCGTTCCGGCGCTCGCTCAGGACAAGGGCACCGTTGGCATCTCGATGCCGACCAAGACCTCGACCCGCTGGATCTCCGACGGCGAAACCATGGAAAAGCTGTTCAAGGAAGCCGGCTACACCCCGGACCTGCAGTTCGCTGACGACGACATTCCGAACCAGCTCGCCCAGATCGAAAACATGGTCACCAAGGGTGCCAAGGTTCTCATCATCGGCGCCATCGACGGCACGACGCTCTCCGACATCCTGGCCAAGGCTCACGAAGCCGGCGTCAAGGTCATTGCTTACGACCGTCTGATCCGCGATTCCGGCAATGTCGACTACTACGCAACGTTCGACAACTTCCAGGTCGGCGTTCTGCAGGCAACCAGCCTCGTGGACGGCCTGAAGAAGAACTTCGCCGGCGTGAAGCCGTGGAACGTCGAACTCTTCGGCGGTTCGCCGGACGATAACAACGCCTTCTTCTTCTACGATGGTGCAATGTCGGTTCTGCAGCCGCTCATCGACAGCGGCGACATCGTCGTGAAGTCCGGCCAGCAGGGCATGGACCAGGTTGGTACGCTGCGTTGGGACGGTGCCGTTGCACAGGCCCGCATGGAAAACCTGCTCTCCTCGACCTACACGGACGCACAGGTCAACGGCGTTCTGTCGCCCTACGATGGTCTGTCCATCGGTATCCTCTCGGCTCTCAAGGGCGTCGGCTACGGCTCGGGCGACCTGAAGACCCCGGTCGTGACCGGCCAGGACGCTGAACTTCCGTCCGTCAAGTCGATCCTGGCTGACGAACAGTATTCGACCGTCTTCAAGGACACCCGCGAACTGGCCAAGGTCGCCGTCACCATGACGGACGCCATCCTCGGCGGCAAGGAGCCGGAAGTTAACGACACCAAGACGTACGACAACGGCGTCAAGGTCATCCCGTCCTACCTCCTGAAGCCGGTTGCTGTCGACAAGACCAACGCCAAGGACATCCTGGTCGGCGCCGGTTACTACACCGAAGACCAGATCAACAACTGATCCCGTCTTTTTCAACTTGGGCCCGCGATCACTTGCGGGCCCTTTTATCTTGATGAGAGAGTTGTATTGTCGGCCTGTCTGACCTCATCATTCACGGACTGCCGCAGGAATACCTGACCATGGACAACATCATTCTGGAAATGCGGGGCATCACCAAGACGTTCCCGGGCGTCAAGGCGCTCGACAACGTCAACCTCAAGGTCCGCGAGGGTGAAATTCACGCGCTGGTCGGCGAAAATGGAGCCGGAAAATCGACACTGATGAAAGTGTTGAGCGGCGTTTACCCGGCCGGCAGCTATGACGGCGACATTCATTACGACAACGAGGTTCGCCATTTCTCGACCATTTCCGACAGCGAACATCTCGGGATCATCATCATCCACCAGGAGTTGGCGCTCGTGCCGCTTCTGTCGATCGCCGAAAACATCTTCCTCGGAAACGAAGTCGCTACCAAGGGCGTCATCGACTGGAAACACACTTTCTCGCGCACCAAGGATCTGCTGCAGAAGGTGGGTTTGAAGGAGCCGCCGACGGCCCGCATCACCGACATCGGTATCGGCAAGCAGCAACTGGTGGAAATCGCCAAGGCGCTGTCGAAGAAGGTGCGCCTGCTGATCCTCGACGAGCCGACCGCTTCGCTCAACGAAACCGATTCCGACTCGCTCCTGAAGCTTTTGATGGAATTCCGCAAGCAGGGCATGACCTCGATCATCATTTCGCACAAGCTGAACGAGATCAAGAAGGTCGCCGACAAGATCACCATCCTGCGCGATGGCGGCACGGTTGAAACGCTCGACTGTCACAACGAGGACATCAGCGAAGACCGTATCATCAAGGGCATGGTCGGCCGAGACATGGAAGACCGCTACCCGCCGCGCGAACCCAAGATCGGCGGTACGCTGCTGGAAGTGAAGCACTGGAACGTCTTCCACCAGCATCACCGTGATCGGCAGTTCCTCCATGACATCAATTTCACCGTGCGGGCCGGCGAAGTCGTCGGTATCGCCGGATTGATGGGGGCAGGCCGTACCGAGACCGCGATGAGCATTTTCGGCAAGTCCTGGGGCCACAAGATCACCGGCGACGTGTTCATGCACGGCAAGCAGGTCGATGTCAGCACCATTCCACGTGCGATTGATGCCGGTCTTGCCTATGTCACCGAAGACCGCAAGCATCTCGGCCTCGTGCTGAGCAACAACATCATGCACAACACGACGCTGTCGAATCTCGAAGCGGTATCATCGACCGGCGTGATCGACGATCGCAAGGAACGCACCGTCGCGACCGACTACAGGACGAAGCTGCGCATCCGTTCGCATTCGATCTATCAGGAAGCGGTCAATCTTTCCGGCGGCAACCAGCAGAAGGTCGTGCTGTCCAAGTGGCTGTTCACCAATCCCGAGGTCCTGATCCTCGACGAACCGACGCGCGGTATCGACGTCGGCGCGAAATATGAAATCTACACCATCATCAACCAGCTTGCCGCAGAGGGCAAAGGCATCCTCATGATCTCGTCGGAGATGCCCGAACTTCTCGGAACCTGCGACCGAATCTACGTCATGAACGAGGGATGCATCGTGGCCGAGCTTTCCAGGGCTGAAGCCAGCCAGGAGTCAATCATGCGCGCCATCATGCGTTCCGGGGAGAAACACTAATCATGGTCACCGAAACCAAAACCACCCAGTCTGTCGGCGAATATCTGCGGGCCAACATCCGCGAATACGGCCTGCTCGTCGCCCTCGTCGTCATCATGGTGTTCTTCCAGATCGTGACCGGAGGCGTCTTGTTCCGCCCCGTCAACATCACCAACCTGATCCTGCAGAACTCGTTCATCGTCATCATGGCGCTGGGCATGCTGCTGATCATCGTCGCCGGACATATCGATCTGTCTGTCGGATCGATCGTCGCTCTGACAGGCGGCCTTTCGGCCATCATGCTCGTGAAGATGGGCATTCATTATTCGCTGGTCGTGCCCCTGTGTCTCATCCTTGGCGGCGTGATCGGCGCGGCGCAGGGTTACTGGATCGCCTACCAGAAGATTCCGGCCTTCATCGTCACGCTCGCCGGCATGCTCGTCTTCCGCGGCCTCACCTATCTCGTTTTGCAGAACCGCCCGATCGGCCCGTTCCCGAAGGAATTCCAGGTCCTCTCCACCGGTTTCGTGCCTGATATCCTGTGGTTCCTGAACCCGGCTCCTGGCTTGATCACCAACATGTTTGCCTTGGTCGCCGTCCTGGCGCTGGTTGCTCTCGCCATCTATTTCGGCCTGCGCGATCGCGCGGAAAACGACAAGCACGGCACCGAGAATGAGCCCTTCGCCTTCTTCGCGGCCCAGATGGCCATCATTGCCGTGGTCGCGATCTTCCTCGGCTTCCAGTTGTCGACCTATCGAGGCCTGCCGAACGTCCTCGTCGTCATGGCCGTGCTGATCGCGCTCTATACGTTCGTCACCACCCGCTCGACGATCGGCCGCCGTATTTATGCGATGGGCGGTAACGAGAAGGCGGCCAAGCTTTCGGGTATCAACACCGAACGCCTGACCTTCTATACCTTCGTCAACATGGGTGTTCTCGCAGCGCTCGCCGGCATGATCATCGCGGCCCGCCTCAACTCGGCGACGCCGAAAGCCGGCGTCGGCTTCGAACTCGACGTCATCGCGGCCTGCTTCATCGGTGGCGCTTCCGCTTCCGGCGGCGTCGGCAAGATCACCGGTGCGGTCATTGGCGCCTTCATCATGGGCGTGATGAACAACGGCATGTCGATCATGGGTCTCGGCATCGACTACCAGCAGCTCGTCAAGGGCCTGGTCCTGCTCGCTGCCGTGTTCTTCGACGTCTACAACAAGAACAAGGGCTGATCGGTTCCGATCCGTCCCGCGTCGCCGGCATCTGCCGGCGCGCAAATCCTGGACCGGAGCGCGTCTCGCGCTCGCATCGAAACGATGACGCCCCGGCCCGCGCATTCATGATGAGACGGTGGCATGCCACCATGTGTGGGAGCGCCTGCCGTGTCTCCCGATGGGTTGTCGTTGCCGAAAGCCCCGCTTGACGCCGACCGGACAGCCCGGATTTAGAAAAGGACAAAGCTGTGCTGATTTCCCAGGTGAAGAACAATGACGGCTCGATCACGGTTGCCGTTCGTGAATTGGGCGAGGCCGCGCGCGCCGTGAAAGGCGCGGCCAGCGTCTACGCGCTGGCGATGGAAGCGGCGAATTCGGGCAAGAGCCTGAAGGCTGTCGTCGATGCGCACGGCCTTGGCGAGGAAATCGATCTTCAGGACGTCTACGCCAAGGGCCGGTTCCTGCCGCCGATCACGCATCCGGACATTGCCCATCTCCACCTCACCGGTACGGGCCTGACGCATCTCGGTTCAGCATCCACCCGTGACGCCATGCACGCTGCGGTCTCCAAGGTCGAGGGAGGCGCCACCGACACGATGAAGATGTTCAAGATGGGCCTCGAAGGCGGCAAGCCGAAGGCCGGCGAGAAGGGCGTCCAGCCCGAATGGTTCTATAAGGGCAATGGCAGCCAGGCCGTAGCCCCCGGCGGCGATCTCGTTTCCCCGTCCTTTGCCGAGGATGGTGGTGAGGAGCCTGAAATGGCCGGCATCTACGTCATTTCGGACAAGGGTGCGGCTTTTCGCATCGGCTTTGCCGTGGCCAACGAGTTTTCCGACCACGTCACCGAGCGGGTGAACTATCTCTACCTTGCGCATTCAAAGCTGCGTCCGGCAAGCTTCGGCCCGGAAATCCGCGTCGGTGAAGCCCCTAGCGATATTCGCGGCGCCTCACGCATCATCCGCGATGGCGCGGTCTTCTGGGAAAAGCCGTTCCTGTCGGGCGAGGCCAACATGTCCCATACTTTCGCCAATCTGGAATATCATCATTTCAAATACGGCATTTTCCGTGCGCCGGGCGATGTGCATGTCCATATGTTCGGGACGGCGACGCTATCTTTCGGCGACGGTATCAAGACGCAGGCCGGCGATATCTTTGAAATCGAGGCTTCCGAGTTCGGCCTGCCGCTGCGCAACACACTGGCGCTCGCCGCCGAAGACGAGATCGTGATCGGCCAACTCTGAGCGGCCGTTTTTGACAGGGCGCGTGCCTGTCCCAAGGGTGCGCGCGGACAAGAAACAAGGAGGGCTTGAGCCCATGACACTTCATCATAACCTGATCGCCGGCGAATGGGTCGGCAGCAACGGCGTCGAGAACATCAATCCGTCGAACACCAACGAGGTCGTCGGCCTCTATGCCTCGGCCAGCGCCGACGATGCCAAGACCGCGATCGCGGCCGCCAAGCAGGCTTTTCCGGCCTGGTCGCGTTCGGGCATTCTCGAACGCCATGCGATCCTAAAGAAGACGTCCGACGAGATCCTCGCCCGCAAGGATGAACTCGGCCGCCTGCTGGCCCGCGAAGAAGGCAAGACCCTGCCGGAAGCGATCGGCGAAACCATCCGCGCCGCCCAGATCTTCGATTTCTTCGCTGGCGAGGCGCTGCGTCTGGCCGGTGAAGTTCTGCCGTCCGTGCGCCCGAATATCGGCGTCGAGATCACCCGCGAGCCGATCGGCGTCATCGGCATCATTACGCCGTGGAACTTCCCGATCGCCATCCCCGCCTGGAAGATCGCGCCGGCACTCTGCTATGGCAACACGATCGTCTTCAAGCCGGCCGAACTGGTGCCGGGCTGCTCCTGGGCGATCGTCGACATCCTCCACCGCGCCGGCCTGCCGAAGGGCGTCTTGAACCTCGTCATGGGCAAGGGCTCGGTCGTGGGGCAAGCCATGCTCGAAAGCCCGGATCTTGCCGGCATCACCTTTACCGGCTCGACCGGCACCGGCAAACGGGTGGCAAGCGCCTCCATCGAGCATAACCGCAAGTTCCAGCTGGAAATGGGCGGCAAGAACCCGATGGTCGTGCTGGAGGACGCGGATCTCAGCGTTGCCGTCGAAGCAGCCGCCAATTCCGGCTTCTTCTCGACCGGCCAGCGTTGCACGGCCTCCTCGCGCCTGATCGTCACCGAAGGCATCCATGACAGGTTCGTGGCGGCCCTGACCGAAAAGCTGAAGACGCTGGTGGTCGATGATCCGCTGAAGGCCGGCACCCATATCGGACCGGTCGTCGACGAACGGCAACTGGCGACCGATACCGACTATATCGCCATCGGCCGCCAAGAAGGCGCCAAGCTTGCCTTCGGTGGCGAGACGATCAAGCGCGACAATCCCGGTTTCTTCCTGCAGCCGACGCTGTTTACCGAGGCCACCAACCAGATGCGCATCAGCCGCGAGGAAATCTTCGGCCCGGTCGCATCGGTGATCCGCGTCAAGGATTACGAGGAAGCGCTGGCCGTTGCCAACGATACGCCATTTGGCTTGGCGGCCGCTATCGCCACGACGAGCCTCAAGCATGCGACGCACTTCAAGCGCAATTCGGAAGCGGGCATGGTGATGGTCAACCTGCCGTCGGCGGGCGTGGACTTCCACGTCCCGTTCGGCGGCCGCAAGGCCTCCTCCTTCGGCTCGCGCGAGCAGGGCAAGTACGCGAGCGAGTTCTTCACTGTGGTCAAGACTGCCTACACGCTGGCGTAAGTTTTCCGGTCGGATCGGTCACGGCGGCCGATCCGGTCCGGTTGTTCAAAGGACAAGGACAATGCATAAAAAAGCGGAATGGCCGCGCAGACTGAGGTCGCAGGAATGGTACGGCGGCACCAGCCGTGACGTCATCTATCACCGCGGCTGGATGAAGAACCAGGGATATCCGCACGACCTGTTCGATGGGCGCCCGGTCATCGGCATCCTCAACACCTGGTCGGATATGACGCCCTGCAACGGCCATCTGCGTGAGCTGGCTGAGAAGGTGAAGGCGGGCATCTGGGAAGCCGGCGGCTTTCCGATGGAAGTGCCGGTGTTCTCGGCCTCGGAAAACACCTTCCGTCCGACCGCGATGATGTACCGCAACCTTGCGGCGCTCTCGATCGAGGAAACCATTCGCGGCCAACCGATGGACGGCTGCGTGCTGATGGTCGGCTGTGACAAGACCACCCCGTCGCTGCTGATGGCGGCCGCCTCGGTCGACCTGCCGTCGATCGTCGTCACCGGCGGCCCGATGCTCAACGGCTATTTCCGCGGCGAGCGCGTCGGCTCCGGCACGCATCTGTGGAAGTTCTCCGAAATGGTGAAAGCCGGCGAGATGACGCAGGACGAGTTCCTAGAGGCTGAAGCCTCGATGAGCCGTTCGTCGGGCACCTGCAACACGATGGGCACGGCTTCCACGATGGCCTCTATGGCCGAAGCGCTCGGCATGGCTCTCTCCGGCAACGCCGCGATCCCGGGTGTCGATAGCCGCCGCAAGGTCATGGCACAGATCACCGGCCGGCGTATCGTGCAGATGGTCAAGGACGACCTGAAGCCCTCCGACATCATGACCAAGCAGGCCTTCGAAAATGCCATCCGCACCAATGCGGCGATCGGCGGCTCGACCAACGCCGTCATCCATCTCCTCGCCATGGCCGGCCGCGCCGGCATCGACCTGACGCTGGACGACTGGGACCGTTGTGGCCGCGATGTTCCGACGATCGTCAACCTGATGCCGTCGGGCAAATACCTGATGGAAGAGTTTTTCTACGCCGGCGGCCTGCCGGTCGTGCTGAAGCGTCTCGGCGAGGCCGGCCTCTTGCACAAGGATGCGCTCACAGTGTCCGGCGAGACCGTCTGGGATGAAGTCAAGGACGTCGTGAACTGGAACGAGGACGTCATCCTGCCGGCGGAAAAGGCGCTGACGCAATCGGGCGGCATCGTCGTCGTGCGCGGCAACCTTGCTCCTAAGGGTGCTGTCCTGAAACCGTCGGCCGCTTCGCCGCATCTTCTCACCCATCGCGGCCGCGCCGTGGTGTTCGAGGACATCGACGACTACAAGGCCAAGATCAATGACGACAATCTCGACATCGACGAGACCTGCGTCATGGTCATGAAGAACTGTGGTCCGAAGGGTTATCCGGGCATGGCCGAGGTCGGCAATATGGGCCTGCCGCCGAAGGTGCTGAAGAAAGGCATTACCGACATGGTCCGTATCTCGGACGCGCGCATGTCCGGCACCGCCTATGGTACCGTCGTGCTGCACACCTCGCCGGAAGCCGCCGTCGGTGGCCCGCTGGCCGTCGTCAAGAATGGCGACATGATCGAGCTGGACGTTCCGAACCGTCGCCTGCATGTCGATATTTCCGACGAAGAAATGGCACGCCGCCTGGCCGAGTGGAAGCCGAGCCATGAACTTCCGGCGTCCGGTTATGCCTGGCTGCACCAGCAGCACGTCCAGGGCGCCGACACCGGTGCCGACCTCGATTTCCTCAAGGGATGTCGTGGTAGCGCGGTTGGCAAGGACAGCCACTGATCGGTTCAGTTCAACCAGCGAGTGGCCGGTTTTCCGGCCATTCTTCTTCTATCGGGGAATCGCCAAGGCTATTCCAAGCTGGCCGGCTGCAGCCGCCAAGGCTTTATCCTTGGTAGCGAGGGATGCTCCACTGCGCGCGGCGAGTTCAAGGTAAGCTGCGTCATAGCTCGTCAGCTTATGCGTTCTGGCAAGAGATAGTGTCTCGCTCCATGCTCTGCCTGCGGTTTGTGGATCCGTCTCAATTGGCATCCGAGTAATCAATTCGAGTCGTTGAGATATCTCGGCGGCTGAGATACGCCCACGCCTTTCTGCCTGGAGAAGTACGTTTGCAAGCTCCAGATGGAAGAGCGAGGGAACAAGGCCGCCGCTGGCGATTATATCCTGTGTCACCGCATCGGTTTCGTCCGAAGCCTCATCCTCAAAACACCACGCAAGTGCGATCGAAGCGTCAATGACAATTGTCATTTCCGACCTTCATCGCGTAGTTCTTTCCAAGAAAGATCGCCTAGCGTATTGCTCCGTCGCAGTTCCTTCAATTTTTGAAAGGCACTCTGAGGCGTGGTGGCCTCATCGGGTTCAGCACTCACGAGCCGGGCAATTGCCCTTCCATGTTTGGTGATGGTGATTTCTTCACCATTTGCAACGCGGTCCAGCAATGAAGAAAAATGCGTCTTGGCTTCAAATGCACCAATTTTTGACATGAAGCGCCTCCAGTTCTGGTTTGAATTTTAAACCAGAACTCAAGGCAAGTAAACGCTTCCTTGCGACAGTTACTGACTCTGCGTCTGGCTTTGCCCCTGCTGCTCGACCGTGACGGCCACCTTCAGCGCTTCGGTCGCCGAACCGTGGATCAGGCCGGAGATAGGGGCGGCATCACGATAGTCCAATCCGCAGGCGATGCGGACATAACGATCGTCGGGGCACATCTTGTTGGCGGCATCGAATCCCACCCAGCCGAGACCACTGAGGTGGACTTCGGCCCAGGCGTGGCTTGCCGTTTGCTCCGGCAGGTTTTCCATCATCAGGTAGCCGGAAACATAGCGGGCGGGCAGGCCGAGCGTGCGGGCGGCTGCGATCATGATATGGGCGTGGTCCTGGCAGACGCCGCTCTTTTGCACCAGCGCCTGTTCGGCGGTTGTTTCCGTTCCGGTTTCGCCTTGCCGGTATTCCACTGTTTCGGCGATCGTTTCCATCAGCGCGTGCATTTTGGCAAGATCCGTGTCGCCGGCCATCGCCTTGGCGAGGTTGCGGATCGGCTTGCTCGTCTTGGTCAGCGGCGTCTCGCGCAGGTAAAGCCACAGCGGTGCATAGGATTGGTGCGCGCCGTAGACGCCGGCCCGATCCTCTGTGTCGACCTCGCCGGTTGCGATGATGCGAATGAAGGTCTGATCGCCGTTGACGCTGACGAGACTGACGCGATTGCCGAAATGGTCGTCATAACCCACCTCCATCTTGGCGCCCTCGACGGATGTCTCCCAACTGATGACGGTTTGTCCCGGCTGCGTCAGCGGCGTCAACCGCAGGCGCTGCAGCGAATATTG
Source organism: Pararhizobium sp. O133 (assembly GCF_051669845.1). Lineage (NCBI taxonomy): Bacteria > Pseudomonadati > Pseudomonadota > Alphaproteobacteria > Hyphomicrobiales > Rhizobiaceae > Pararhizobium > Pararhizobium sp. O133. Next base: position 1,856,431 of record NZ_CP196426.1, read on the forward strand.
CACCGGCTCGTCATAGGTGTATTCGGTGGTGTGGCTGATCTTCAGACGCATCGGTCTCTCCCCATCCGAATCTCAGTAGAAGCGGTAGCCATCTGAGATTTCCTGTCCCAAACGGTTGTTATGGCTGATGAAATTCTCGATATATTCGTGCAGGCCCTGGTCCATCACATCCTTGATCGAATGGCTGCGCAGTGACGACAGGGTTTCTTCCGCCGTTGTGTGCGCCGCATGGCTCTCGCCATATTCGCGCGAGAGATAGCCAAGATTGCTGACGATCTTGTCGTAGCAATAGGCAAGCGAGCGCGGCATGCGTCCGTTGAGGATCAGGAAGTCTGCGATATTCGACGGCTTGTATTCGGCCTCGTAGACCCAGCCGTAGGATCGGTGCGCCGAGACGGAGCGCAGGATCGATTCCCACTGAACATTGTCGATCGAGGAACCGACCTGCGAGACCGCCGGCAGCAACACGTAATATTTGACGTCGAGGATGCGGGCCGTGTTGTCGGCCCGTTCGATGAAGGTGCCGATGCGCGAAAAGTTGAAGATCTCGTTGCGCAGCATCGTGCCGTGGAAGGCGCCGCGGATCAGGCCGGTCTTCCGCTTGATGCCGTCGATCACCTCGGGCAGTTCCGCCGCCTTGATGCGGCGCGCCAGGATGTTCTTCAGGTCCAGATAGCACTCATTGGTCGCTTCCCAGGTCTCCCGAGTCAGCGCGGTGCGGACCATGCGGGCATTGCTGCGGCCGGCGTCGATGCAGGACATGACGCTCGACGGATTGGAACGGTCGCGCAGCAGGAAATCGATGGCGTCGGCGCTGGTCAGCTTTTCATAGAGATCGTCGTAGATGTCACGGACACCCGAACTCTGCAGCACGCCGTCCCAATCGTCTTCCGTGGCTTCCGAGCGTGTCAGCGACATGCGCAGGCCGGCATCGATCAGGCGGGCGCTGTTTTCGGCCCGCTCGATGTAGCGGAACATCCAGTAGAGGCCGTTTGCGGTTCTTCCAAGCATGCGTATCAGTCCTCCAGAACCCAGGTATCCTTGGTGCCGCCGCCCTGGCTGGAATTCACCACCAGCGAGCCGGCCTTCAGAGCCACGCGGGTAAGGCCACCCGGAATGATCTGCACCTTGTCTGAGACGAGGACATAGGGACGAAGGTCCACATGGCGTGGAGCGATGCCCTTGTTGACGAGGATCGGCACCGTCGAGAGCGACAGTGTCGGCTGGGCGATGTAATTGGCGGGGCGCGCTTTCAGCTTTTCGGCAAAGAGCGCCCGTTCCTTCTTCGAGGCCGTCGGCCCGACCAGCATGCCGTAGCCGCCGGATCCATGCACTTCCTTGACGACGAGGTCGGCGAGGTTGTCGAGCACATATTGCAGGCTATCGGCTTCCGAACAGCGCCAGGTCGGCACGTTTTCGAGCAGCGCCTTGCGGCCGGTGTAGAATTCGACGATCTCCGGCATATAGGAATAAATCGCCTTGTCGTCGCAGATGCCCGTTCCCGGCGCGTTGGCGATGGTGATGTTGCCGGCCCGGTAGACATCCATGATGCCGGGAATGCCGAGCGCCGATTCCGGCTTGAATGTCAGCGGATCGAGATAGTCGTCATCGACGCGGCGGTAGAGCACGTCGATCGCCTCATAGCCACGCGTGGTGCGCATCTTCACCTTGCCGTCGATGACGCGAAGATCCGAACCCTCGACCAGTTCGACGCCCATCATGTCGGCGAGGAAGGCATGTTCGTAATAGGCGGAATTGTAGATGCCGGGCGTGAGCACGGCGACGCGCGGCTTGCCTTCGCAGCCGGGAGGCGCCAGCGACGCGAGGCTGTGGCGCAGAAGGTAGGGATAGTTCTCGACCGGGCGCACACGGTTCTGATGGAAGAGTTCGGGAAACATCTGCATCATCGTCTCGCGGTTTTCCAGCATGTAGCTGACACCGGACGGCGTGCGGGCATTGTCTTCCAGGACGTAGAACTGGTCTTCGCCGGTGCGCACGATGTCCGTGCCGACAATATGGGTATAGACACCGCCCGGCGGACGGAAGCCGATCATCTGCGGCAGGAAGGCGACATTGCGCTCGATCAGTTCGCGGGGGACGCGGCCGGCCTTGATGATTTCCTGCTTGTGATAGATGTCGTCGAGGAAGGCATTGAGGGCAATGACCCGCTGTTCGATGCCCTGCGCCAGCTTGCGCCATTCACGGCCGGAAATGATGCGCGGTATCAGGTCGAAGGGGATGAGCTTTTCGGCGCTGTCCGCGTGTCCGTAGACCGCGAAAGTGATGCCGGTCTTGCGGAAGATATTCTCGGCCTCTTTCGATTTTGCAATCAGGCGGGCCCGGTCCTGGCTGGCGTACCAATCATTATAAGTCGAGTAAGGCTGGCGCGGGCTATTGTCCGCATTCATCATTTCGTCAAATGCCAACGGTGTGATCCCCTTTTTTGTCATTTGAGTACAACAACAGGGGCAATGCAAGAACCATGCACGTTTCAGGGCAAAAGAAATTCCGGTGGAAGATCGCCGCTTTTTTAAGCCAAGACCGGCCTTTCTGCTGACTTATGCTGCAGGCTGAGAGGATTTGCAGCGCAGCTACATTGTATGTCCTTGAACGGCAGAAGCCAGTGTCCGGCACAGGCATCATTTTTGCCTGTTTTATGGGCGGTTATCTTGTTGGCCCGGAAGGTCAATATCAGGAATTTTGTTTTGACCATCAATGGCGGGCGCTCTATCGCAGTCTGCGATCACGATACCCTATCAGGAACCCCATATGACCCTCGACCGCCTGGCCCCGGCCATTTTCGTTATGCTCTGGTCGACCGGATGGGTGATCGCGAAATATGCGGATATCTACGCTGATCCGCTGACATTCCTGGTGCTGCGCTATTTCGGGGCGACGCTGCTGTTCATCGGCTTCTGCGTGGCGACCGGCGCGGCCTGGCCGAAGACCTGGACGGCGGCCGGGCATGCCATCGTGTCGGGAATCTTCCTGCACGGCCTTTATCTCGGCGCCGTCTGGTGGTGCATCGGGCAGGGCGTTCCGGCGGCGATCTCCGGCATAATCGCAGGGCTGCAGCCGCTGATGACGGCCGCCGTCGCTCCGGCCTTGCTGGGTGAGAACCTGTCGGGCCAGCAGAAGATCGGGCTCATTCTCGGCTTTCTCGGCATCGGCCTCGCAGTGCTGCCCAAGGTCCTGGTGATCGACACCGGGGCAACGCCGATCCACCTCTTTCCGGTCATCGTCAATGTTATCGGCATGGCGGCGGTCACCTATGGCACCATCTACCAGAAGCGGCATTTGCAAGAAGGTGACATCCGTTCGACCGCTGCCCTGCAATATATCGGTGCGCTGATCGTCACCCTTCCGGCCGCGTTTTTTCTGGAGGATATGCGCGTCGTCTGGAGCGTCCAGCTGTTCGCCGCCTTGGGATGGGCGGTGTTCGGCCTGTCCATGGGAGCGATCGTCCTGCTGCTTTACCTGATCAGGCGGGGACAGGTGTCACGCGCGGCATCGCTGATCTATCTCGTGCCACCGCTTGCCGCTGTCCAGGCCTGGCTGTTCTTCGATGAGGCCCTAACGCTGCCGATGATCATCGGCACGTTCATCGCAGTTGCCGGCGTCTACCTCACCAATAGAAAGCCTGCACCCGCCAACGCTTGAGCGCGGCGGGCCGACGTACATCATTTGAATGAGGGGTGGCGCGCTCAGGCGGTTGCGCCGTGAGCCGGGCCTTCTTCCTTCACCTCGCGCGGTGTCGGTGTGGTGATGACGCCGTGATTGGGATCATGCACGTCCTGGCCCTTGGAGCCATCGGCCGCCACCGGAAGTTCACGGGCCTTGCTGCTGCGCTGGGTGTCGCGCAGGCTGGTTGCTTCATCGATCAGGGCGGTCAGTTCGTCTTCGGAGAAGTCGGAAAGGTCAAACGTCTTGGCCATGATGGTCTCCTTTTGGCGCGTTTATCTCAGGGGATAAACGCACGACATCCGAAATCGACCAAGGCAATGGGCAATTTTTTCTAAGGGGGAGACGAAACGCAAACGGCGGGATTTTCATCCCGCCGTCGTCTTCAATAACAATGCCTTCGATAAGGCTTACGCCTCATCACGGCGCTGGCCGTTGGCGCGCTTGCGCTGGGTTTGGGCGCCGGGGCCGGTGGCTTCGCGGTTCTGGTTGGCGCCGCCATGGTTGCGGTTACGCCATTCGCCCTGTTTCTGGCCGGGACGTCCGTTGCGGTTGCCGCCCGGACGCTTGGCAAGCGCCTGTTCGTGGGCAGCCTGCGCTGCCGGACCCTGACCCTTGCGATGCTGCTTCTTCTGCTGGTTGTCGCCGACAAGAAGATCGTCACCGGCAAACGGGCTCGGGGCTGCACGTTCGGTGCGATGAACGTTGTCGCTGCCGCCTTGCGGACGCGGACGACGCTCGTTGTGGCCATTGCCGGCCGGACGCGAGGCGTTGCGTGCGCCATTGCCGCCACGGGCACCCTTGGGGCGCGCACGGTCGGCCGGAACGTCGCCGCTGGCAACGGCGATCTCGATGTTCATCAGGCGCTCGATATCGCGCAGAAGACGGATTTCGTCGGGTGCGCAGAAGGCGATCGCGATGCCGTCGCGACCGGCACGGGCGGTGCGGCCGATGCGGTGAACATAGGCGTCGGGAACTTCCGGCAGGTCGTAGTTGTAGACATGTGTGACGCCGGGGATGTCGATGCCGCGAGCGGCGACGTCTGTCGCCACCAGCACGCGGGTTTCGCCGTCACGGAAGGCCTTCAGGGCACGCTCACGCTGGCCCTGGCTCTTGTTGCCGTGGATCGAGGCGACGGAGAAGCCGACATGGTCCAGATGCTTCATCAGTTTTTCGGCACCATGCTTGGTGCGCGAGAAGACCATGGCACGGCCATCGGGATTTTCGGTCAGCGTCTTCTTCAGGATTTCCGTCTTCTGGCTGGCGCCCTGGACGAAGTGGACAAACTGCTCGACCTTGTCGGCAGCCTTGCCCGGAGGCGAAACTTCGACGCGCTTCGGATTGCTCAGATATTCGGCTGCCAGATCAGCGATTGCCTTCGGCATCGTGGCCGAGAACAACAGCGTCTGGCGGTTCTTCGGAACCAGCTTGGAAATCTTGCGCAGGTCATGGATGAAGCCAAGGTCCAGCATCTGGTCGGCTTCGTCGAGCACGAGGTAGCGGGCCTGCGTCAGCGTCACGGCCTTGCGGGCAATAAGGTCGAGAAGACGACCGGGCGTCGCGACGAGAATATCGACACCCCGTGACAACTGCTCGGACTGCTTGTTGATCGACGCACCGCCGACGACGAGACCGATCTTAATCGGGGTCTTCTTGACGAAGTCCTTCAGGTTGGCGGCGATCTGGTTCACCAGTTCGCGGGTCGGGGCGAGAACCAGGGCCCGGATGTTGCGCGGATCGGGGCGCTTGCCGTCGGCCATCATCTTTTCGATCATCGGCAGGCCGAAAGCGGCCGTCTTGCCGGTGCCGGTCTGGGCAAGACCGATCAGGTCATGGCCTTCCATGACGAGCGGAATGGCTTGGGCCTGGATCGGCGTCGGCGTTTCGAACCCGAGGGAGGAGAGGGTCGAAAGCACGTGCTCGGAGAGGCCAAGGTCTTTGAAAGTGGTCAATGTAGTGCCTTTATCGGGGGCGCAAAACGAATAGCGCCGGAACTGCACCATGCGGTTCCGGTTTCGCTTCGCGTCAAGAACCCCGCGTGATTTGGGAACTTGTGGGTTGATTAAGCTGTCTGCGCTGCATTTTGCCACGTTTGGCAAAACATTTCTGGATGCGCTTATCCTTCGTTACGGATCGGTTTGATCCCGCAGGGCTCGCTCACGCGGCGGCCGGAAGGTGACGCTGCGCCTCATGTCGTTGTTTTGCCGTCAAAAGTCAAGGGATAGTTTTTGCAGATGCGAAGAGGCTGGCCCATCAGTTCATGGTGAGCGTGAAATCACCACACGCCAGAACCGCGCCATTGATGAGGATCTCGATGCGGTGGCCACCTGGATAGTACTGCCGGGTAGTGATCGCCCGCATGGCATGACTGCGCGCCATGTCGATGGTTTCGCCGGGCTTCAGCGTCAGGCTCTTCCATTTGAAGACCTTGGGCGCCAGGCTGCCATTGGCTTTCCGGTGATGGATCGCATAGTCGATCATCAATTGCTGCGATGCATCATCATCATTGGTGACGGTGAGCGAGAAGGCGAGCGAATTGCCGAAATTCACCACATCGTTGTCGATGCTCAGAGTGGCGCGAATGCCGGTGCTTGGTGCGAAACCAAAATTGGCGAGCGCCATGGCATCGCCCTTCTTCAACAGTGTTCGAGAGGCATGCCGCAGCAATTGCCGCCGTTCGGATGAAGCTCCGCTGATATGCCGCCCGACGAAGGCGGCGACAAGGGCAGGGTGGTCCTTGGCGATGTCGTTGAGGCTGTTGGCGACAGAGCGGCGGACATAATCTTCGGGGTCGTCGAGCAGGGCGGTGAGGATCGGCAGAATCGGTTGCGGATCGCGCATCAGCGCCGGCAGGCGCATGGCCCAGGGCAGGCGCGGGCGGGTGCCTTCGCTGGCGAGCCTGCGGACATGGTGGTTGGGATGAGACACCCAACCCCCGATCGTTTTCAGCGCACGGGTCTGATCGGCATGAATGAACGGACGGATACCGAACTCGGCGGTGAAATGCGGCGTCAGTTGCTTGAGGAGTTCCAAGGACAGATCGAAATGGCCAAGTCCGTTCTGCGCCACGAACTGGCTGATCGGCAGCAGAGCCCAGCCGGTGATCCCGGCGCGACCGTCCTGCGGCAGGCTGGCGGACAGGATGGCGGCCGCTTTTTCGAAATCCTCCGGCAGGGTTTCGCCGAGCGCATCGCGGATCTGCAAGGCGCGCTGCATCAGTTCCAGCCGGTCCATGTCCCGGCTTGCCCGTTCCACGAAGCGGTCGCTGTCGAAACTGGTCGAATGTTGCGCGATATGCCCGGCCATGGATCGGACGAGGGCCGGGTGAAGCAGGTTTTTTAGCGGTTCAGGCATGGCGCGGGTCCGGATGTGATTCTTGAAGACCATAGCTGCTGTTTGGCCGCGAATGTAGCCAAGCCTGGCCTCGGCCTCCGGTTCTTCCGGTCTTCGCGAAAAATCTCGGGAACCTTCCTTTTTCCTGCGGCGTTGGTTCTCTCGCGTCGCTCGTTCCCCACGGGCGGCGAGGTGTTCGATCCTGCGCCGCCGGCGCTGGGATCATTGAACGCCGAGATCACGCTCGAGGAGACGAATATGACCACCACATGGATTCTTGCCGCCGACGGAAATCAGGCCCGTCTATTGAAGGGCGTGAACTTTCTCAAGGATGGACCCCAAAGCCCCGAGCAGGAAATTTTTCAACTGGAACCCAAGCGCGTCCAGGACATCATGGCCGACAAACCGGGCCGCAGCCATTCGTCGAATGGGCAGGGACGGTCGGCAATGGAATATTCCAGCGATCCGGTGCGCGAGGAGCAGCAGCGGTTCACGGCGGAAATTGCCAGCAAGATCGACGGATATGAGCAGGAGGGCGCCTTCGACCGCCTCGTCGTTTGCGCCGCGCCCCAGACCCTCGGTGACCTGCGTTCCATGTTGTCGACGGCGACGCGCGCAAAGACGACGGTGGAGATCAGCAAGGACTACAGCAAGATGCCGACGGATAAGTTGATCTCGTCCGTCCGTTCCGCCATGTCCAACTGATCGCTGATCCTCAAAAGTCCGTCGGGACGCCACCTTCGGCTTTCCGGCGGGCGACGAAGGCATCGAGCTCCTCCTCGATTGCCGGATCGAGCGGCGGCTTTTCGTATTCGTTCAGCTTTTCCTTAAACACGCGGTTGGCGTGATCATAGGTGGTCGGCCGGCCGGCTTCCGTCCAGGTTTCGAAATTGCGCCAGTCCGACAGGATCGGCGAATAGAAGGCCGTCTCGTAGCGCGACAGGGTATGGGCGGTGCCGAAATAATGGCCGCCGGGGCCGACATCGCGTACCGCGTCGAGACCGAGCGCATCCTCGCTGACATCGAGCGGTGTCAGAAACTCCGCCACCATCTGCAGCATATCGACATCGAGAATGAATTTCTCGAAGGACGCGGTCAGGCCGCCTTCGCTCCAGCCGGCCGAATGCATGATGAAATTGCCACCGCCCTGCGTCAGCGCCCAGAGCGACAGGGCAGATTCATAAGCTGCCTGCGCGTCCAGCGTATTGGAGGCGTTGGTGTTGGACGTGCGATAGGGGATGCCGTAGCGACGCGCCAGTTGTCCGCCGGCGATGACCGCCTTCATGTATTCCGGCGTACCGAAGGCGGGTGCGCCCGTCTTCATGTCGACATTGGAGGTAAAACCGCCATACATGGCCGGCGCGCCACGGCGAACCATCTGCGTGAACGCGATCCCGGCCAAGGCCTCGGCATTCTGCTGCACGACCGCGCCGGCGATGGTGACCGGCGCCATGGCGCCTGCCAGCGTGAATGGCGTGACCACGACGACCTGATTGCGCGACGACATTTCCATAATGCCCTGCAGCATCGGCCCATCGAGACGCAGCGGTGAGGATGTGTTGATGATGGTGAAGAGCGACGGCTCGCGCTCCATCTGCTCGGCGGTGATGCCGCGGCCGATCCGGGCGATTTCCAGCGCGTCGATATTGCGCTGCTGGCCGAGAGAATAGCAATGAAACACCTTGTCGGTGAGCTTCACCATGTCCGACAGGCAGTTGAGATGACGCACCGAGGCATGAATGTCGATCGGCTCGACCGGATAGCCGCCAGTCGTATGGATGATGTCGTAGGACTGGGCGAGCTTCACCAGCTTGCGGTAATCCTCCTGGTTGCCGGCGCGGCGACCGCCTTCGCGATCCGCGACGAAGGGAGCGGAGGCGATCTGCGCGAAGACGAGGTTGTTGCCGCCGATCTGGACATTGCGGATCGGATTGCGTGCATGCATCGTGAAGCCTGATGGCACGGACGAGATCATGTCCATGATCAGGCCGCGATCGAAGCGGACGCGGTCAGTGCCGGGCATGACGTCGGCGCCGGCTGCCTTCATCCGCTCCCGGGCTTCCGGCAGGATGACGTCCATGCCGATCTCTTCCAGAATGGTCAGCGAGGCGTCGTGGATCGCTTCGAGCGCTTCCTCGGTCAGGACGGTGGATTTTGCGATGGTGTTGACGAGGTTCAGATATTTCGAACTTCCGGCGCCCTTTCGCGGACGGTCCGCACCGCGCCCGCCGGTTCGGCGGCGACGCTCTACCGGCGCATCGGTATCGCTCTGGGGGACTTGCGGAAAGTCATTCTCACTCATGGTTTTTCCATCGGTTTGGACAGAGGCGCATGGTGCAGATTCGACGTCGTTTATGCGCCACCATTTGCGACAGCAAAAATCCCTGGGAGAGAAGGCCGTTTTTGGGGCTGGCTTTTACGCGACGTCGGATGACGATTTCACGCCGCTGAGCATTTCGCGCTTGCTGCCAAATCCTTTTCTTCGCTCAACGGCAAAGCCGGCTGCCTGAAGATTGCGGCGTACGAAACCGGCCGCGGCATAGGTGGCAAACGTGCCGCCCTCGACCGTCTTGCCGTGGACGCGGCGCATCAGCGCTTCCGACCACATGTCCGGATTGCGCCGGGGTGCAAAGCCGTCGAGATACCAGGCATCGAAATGGGGATCGAAACCATCGATCTCATCGAAAGCGTTGCCGCAGGCAACCGTGAGCCGGAGGTTGCCGGGGAAATCCAAAGTGACATGGCCTATGGGCGCTTCCGGCCAGGCATCGCATAGCGCCTGCCGCTCGGCGGCGATTTCGGGCCAGCGCGACAAAGCCTTGCCGATGTCATCGGTCTGCATGGGAAACCGTTCGAACGAGACGTAGTGCAGCCTGCTATCCGGCGTCCGCGTTTCCGTCCAACGTCGCCAGGTTTCGCAGAAATTCAGACCGGTGCCGAAGCCCAGTTCACCGATGGTGAAATCCTGTTGCTTTGTCCAGCGTTGCGGCAGGCCGTTGCCTTCCAGAAAGACATGGCCGCATTCCAGCCGACCATCTTCTCGGCAATAAAAATGATCGCCAAATTCCTGCGAATAGGGCATATCGCCCTCGTGCCATTCGAGGGTCGACTGATCCGGAATTTTCGCTTCTGGCGCAGATGCAAGATCGGGGTGTTCGGTGGACATGCCGAACCGATAATCTCCACGTCCGGGAAGGTCAATCGATGACGGATCTGTTGATCGTCGGCGGCGGTATCATGGGGCTCTGGGCGGCCGTGATGGCTGAGCGGGCCGGGCTGAAGACGGTGCTGATCGAGAAAGACCGCATCGGGGCGGGTTCCAGCGGCGGCGTCGTGGGCGCGCTGATGCCGCATATGCCGGATCGCTGGAATGACAAGAAGCAGTTCCAGCTCGATGCCCTGGTCTCGCTCGCAGCCGAGATTGCCGCGCTTGAAGGGCAGACGGGGCTATCCGCCGGTTACCGACGTTCGGGACGGCTCATTCCCTTGCCCAAACCGCACCTGCGCACGATCGCACTTCGCCACGAACAGGACGCCTTAACCAACTGGCGTGTCGGCGACCGACAGTTTTTCTGGCATGTTCGTGACGATTCACCATTGGTCGGTTGGCCGCAGGGCGAGGCGATGGCAAGCGGCGTGGTGCTCGATACATTGGCTGGTCGCGTCGATCCGCGCCGGATGCTGGCGGTGCTTGCAACTCATCTTCGCGGTTCGAGCCTTGTCCGGATTGATGAAGGGAGAGAGTTGCTTGATCTCGATCCAGTTACAGGGCGGGCGTTCCTTGCCGATGGAGAAATGCTTTCCTTCGGTGCCTGCATTCTTGCTGCCGGCGTTCAATCCTTTGCGCAACTCGACAAGCTGGAAACGGCAGACGCAATCCCGACCGGCGTTGCGGTCAAGGGTCAGGCAGCCGTTTTAAAGGCCGATATCGATCCCTCTCTCCCGGTTATCTTCCTGGATGGCCTCTATGTGATCCCGCACGACAACGGCTTCGTGGCCGTCGGCAGTACGAGCGAGAACAGTTTCACCGATCCCCGATCGACGGACGAGCAACTGGAAAGCCTCCTCGACCGGGCGAGGGCCGTTGTGCCTCTCCTTCGTGATGCGCCGGTTGTTGAACGCTGGGCCGGGTTGCGCCCCAAAGCGATCGGCCGTGATCCGATGGTCGGGTGTCATCCGGATTTTGAAAAGCTCCATGTTTTGACAGGTGGTTTCAAGATCAGTTTTGGCCTTGCACATCGGCTGGCCGAAAGCGTCATCGGTGAGATCATCGGCCGCACAGATATAGCACTGCCGGAATCGTTTCGCTGCCACCAGCATTTTTCGCTATCGAAAAAATCCTGAACGCAAAACCCCGAAGTTGGCGCTCCAACTTCGGGGGCGGTTCGATAGCAGGGCTTCCTGCGCGGGATGCTTACATCCAATAGGGCGGGACACCGTAATAGTCGTAGACGCGACGCCCATTTTCCTTGTTCCAGTCGTATTCTTCGTCACTGTGATATCTTGGCGCTTTTTCGACCTGTTCACGGGTCACATCGGTGCGGTAGCCGCCAAGGTTTTCGTCATAGCTCAGCTTGCTCCAGGGCAGCGGATAGTGATCCTCACCAATGCCGAGGAAGCCGCCAAAGCCCAGCACCGCATAGGAGACGCGGCCACTGCGCTTTTCTAGGATCACGCGCTCGATCGAGCCGATATGCTTGCCGTCCTGGCCATAGACCCTGGTGCCCTCGACCTTGTCGCTGGCGATCAGGTCATGGGTTTCCCGGATGTCGGCATCCTGAAAATTGCTGGTCTGGTAGGTCATTGTTTTTCTCCTCGTTGTTTTCACGGATTAAAACGAGGCGGGGCGCTGTTGGTTCCTTCAGCATTCACGCAACGCCGCCCGGTGATTGCAATTTTGTACCCATCCAACTTCGTCATTCTGTCACGCAAATCACTTAACTCCGGTCCCAGATTTCAAGTTGGAACGGAGCGAGCCCGATGCGGTACGCGATCTATTACACGCCGTCGATGTACGACCCGCTGTCGGTCGCCGCGGCAGGCTGGCTTGGCCGCAACGTTTATTCCGGCGAAGCGCCGGAGGCTCCGTCAATCGCCGGTTTCAGCCGGCAGGAGCTTGCCTTTCACACGGCCGTGCCGCGCCGCTACGGCTTTCATGCGACAATCAAGGCGCCCTTCCGGTTGCATCCGGATACCGATGAAGCTGCTTTGCTTAAAGCCTTGATGCATTTCGCCAGCACCATGACGCCATTTGAAATTCCGCGCGTGGAAATCGCGCGGCTGGGCGAGTTCTTCGGGCTTGCTCCGTCGGTTCCCTGCGAGCAGATGAATCATTTGGCGGCGTCCGTCGTGCAGGCATTCGATGCGTTCCGCGCGCCGCTGACCGATGTGGAAATCGAGCGGAGGGATCCCGACCGCCTCACGGCGCCGCAATTTTCCAACATGCATCGCTGGGGGTATCCCTATGTCATGGACGAATTTCGTTTCCACATGATGCTGACGGGTCCCATCCATCCAAAGCTGAACATGCGTTTTGAAACCGCTCTGCGTGATTTCTTCACGCCGGTTCTGGTCGCCCCCCTGAGGATTTCCAGCCTCGCTCTTTTCGTCGAGCAGGAGCCCGGTGCACCGCTGAGGGTTCATTCGCAGCACCCGCTCGGCAAGCTTTCGGCGCATCATCCGGTGTCCGGCGGCGTGCGGACGATGGCCGCGGCGGTCTCGAACGGTCCACGCATTTCAGAAAGCCGGGCGACCCTGGCGGCCCGCCGTCTGCAGGCCAGTTGCTAAGAGACTGGCGCGGGGAACCACTTCCGACGCGTGAGAATTTTCACGTCAGGACAGGCCGGGATTTTTGCCATTTTCACCTCGACTTTCCAGTCTCGAATGCTACCGTTCCGGCACATTCGAGGGGTGATTTGATGGTGGAACAATCTTATCCGCGTGATCTCGTCGGCTATGGCCGCAATCTTCCGGACGTCCGCTGGCCGGGCGATGCGCGGATCGCCGTGCAGTTCGTCGTGAATTATGAGGAGGGCGGCGAAAGCTCTATCCTTGACGGCGACAAGGTGTCCGAGATGCTGTTGTCGGAGATCGTCGGCGCGCAGGCTTGGCCGGGCCAGCGCAATCTTAACATGGAATCGATCTACGAATACGGATCGCGTGCCGGCTTCTGGCGGCTGTGGCGGCTGTTCACCAGCCGCAATGTCGATGTCACCGTCTATGGCGTCACGCTTGCCATGGCCCGCAATCCCGAAGCCGTCGCCGCCATGAAGGAAGCCGGCTGGGAAATCGCCAGCCACGGTTATCGCTGGCTGGAATACAAGGATTTTTCCGAAGAGGAAGAGCGCAAGCACATCCGCGACGCCGTGCGCTTGCATACGGAACTCACCGGCTCGCATCCGCTCGGCCTGTATCAGGGCAAGCCGTCCTCCAACACCTTGAAACTGCTGCTGGAGGAGGGCGGTTTTGTCTATTCTTCGGACAGCTATGCCGACGAACTGCCCTATTGGGTGCCGGGCCTGACCGAGGACAAGCCGCATCTGATCATACCTTATACGCTTGATGCCAACGACATGCGCTTTGCAACGCCGCAGGGGTTCAATTCCGGCGATCAGTTCTTCGCCTATCTCAAGGATACGTTCGACGTGCTCTATGCCGAGGGCAAGGAGGGCAGCCCTAAGATGATGAATGTCGGCCTGCATTGCCGCCTTGTCGGTCGGCCCGGCCGCGCGGCGGCGCTGGCGCGTTTCGTCGATTACGTGCTGAGCCATGAGAAGGTCTGGATCCCCAAGCGCATCGATATCGCCCGGCACTGGCATGAGCATCACAAGCCGGAAGGAGGCCTGTGATGGACAACGCAGCCCGGTTCGTCGAGCGGTTCGGTGGCGTTTTCGAGCATTCGCCATGGGTGGCGGAGCGTGCGTTTCTCGATCATCCTCAAATCGCTTTGACTTCGGACGCCGTGCATGCGGCCCTCGTCGCATCGTTTCGCGCCGCAAGTGACACCGAGCGCCTGACCGTTCTTCGCGCGCATCCTGATCTTGCCGGCAAGCTGGCTGTCGCGGGCGAACTGACCGAGGATTCGAAGGCCGAGCAGGCCTCGGCCGGGCTCCATCGCCTGACGCCATCCGAACATCGCCGCTTCACCGATTTGAACAGCGCCTATACCGACAAATTCGGCTTTCCCTTCATCATCGCGGTCAAGGGATTGGGCAAGGACGATATTCTCTCCGCCTTCGAAAGCCGGGTTGACAACACGCCGCAACAGGAATTTGAAACGGCAACGAAACAGGTCGAAAAGATCGCCCTGCTGCGATTGCGCGCCATGCTGCCCGGAGAAGACAATGCCTGAAATGAAATCGTCGCGACTTCGTCACGCGGGGCAACTGCACTGATGGCCCGCATTCTGACGATTGAACCGCTGACGCAGGCCGCCTTTGCTCCCTTTGGTACCGTCATTGGGGCCGAACCTGCCTCGATGCGGCTGATCAATGGTGGCACGACGGAACGTTTTCACGCGCTTGGCGCGGCCGACGTGGTCGGTGACGGTGCCCGTGTGATCATCAATATCTTCCGTGGTCAGCCACGCCGTTTTCCCTACACTCTCGATATGATGGAACGCCATCCGCTCGGCTCGCAGAGCTTTTCGCCAATCGGCGGTGGTAGTTGGCTCGCGATCGTGGCGCCTGATGAGGGCGGAAAGCCGGGCCTGCCGCGGGTTTTCCTGGCGACGGGCGCTGAGGGTGTCAACTACGGCCGCAATGTCTGGCATCATCCGCTGATGTCGCTGGATGCCGTCAGCGATTTTCTGGTTGTCGATCGCGATGGCCCGGGCAACAATCTCGAGGAAGTGTTTTACGACGAGCCCTTCGTCATTCCTTATCCTTTGTGAAAGCGAAATCTCCATGAGCTCATCCGGCCGGCTGACCACCCATGTCCTTGATACCGCTCTTGGAAAGCCGGCGCAGGGACTGAGGATTGATCTGTTTCGGATCGAGGGGGATGAGCGGACATTGCTGCGCTCCGTCGTCACCAACAGTGATGGCCGGGTCGATGGGCCGATGCTGGAGGGCGATGCTTTTGCTACCGGAACCTACGAATTGCTATTCCATGCCGGCGATTATCTGCGTGCCGACGGCGCCACCTTGCCGGACCCGGCCTTCCTCGATCTCATCCCCCTCCGCTTCGGTATCGCCGATGCGGGCAGCCACTATCACGTGCCGCTCCTGCTATCGCCGTTCAGCTATTCGACGTATCGGGGGAGTTGAGGGCGCGGTGCGAAATCGGGAGTGGCTGGTCACTTTAGATTGCTGAATTTGTGAATTGTAGTTCACGATTTTTGCTATAAACTGGGCTCGAAAATGGAAGTGCGCCAAACTCTTATCTTCCGGAACTGGCTTGACGGACTAAAGGATACGAGAGCCAGAACGCGAATTGCGCAGCGTATCGTACGTCTTCAGGCGGGCCTGTTTGGAGACGCGAAGTTTTTCGAAGGTATCGGCGAGCTTCGTATCGACCATGGTCCAGGTTACCGCGTCTACTTTGTCCAGCGCGGCGCCGTCGTCGTCATTCTTCTCTGTGGCGGCGATAAAAGTACGCAAGACAAGGATATCAGGAAGGCCAAGTCGATGGTGGACGATCTGGATTTTGGCAATGGCAATTGAAACACTGCCGTTTGATGCGGCCAAATATATCGACACGCCGGAAGCACAGGCCGAACTTCTCAGCGACGCGTTTGAGAGCGGCGACGCCGCCTATATAGCTGCGGCGCTTGGCACCGTCGCCCGTGCAAAAGGCATGACACAGGTCGCGAGGGATGCGGGCGTAACGCGAGAGGCGCTGTACAAAGCCCTGAGCTCGGAAGGCGATCCGAAGCTTTCAACCCTGCTTGGGGTGATCAAGGCACTTGGCGTCAACCTGACCATCACTTCGGTCTAAACAGATCATTCCGCAATCACATCCCTGTTGATATCCCGGATATCCCGCTTGCCGCAGAGCGCCATGGTAATGTCGAGTTCCTTGCGGATGATTTCGAGTGCGGTCGTCACGCCGGCCTGGCCGCCGGCGCCGAGGCCGTAGAGGAAGGGGCGGCCGATATATGTGCCCTTGGCGCCGAGCGCGACGGCCTTCAGCACATCCTGACCGGAGCGGATACCGCCGTCCATGTGAACCTCGATCATGTCGCCGACCGCATCGACGATCTTCGGCAGCATGCTGATGGAGGAAGGGGCGCCGTCGAGCTGGCGGCCGCCATGGTTCGATACGATGATCGCGTCGGCCCCGGTGCGTGCGGCCATCTTCGCGTCCTCGACATCGCAAATGCCCTTCAGGATCAGCGGTCCATCCCACATTTGCTTGATCTCGGCGACGTTTTCCCAAGACAGTTGCGGATCGAACTGCTCCGCCGTCCAGGACGATAGCGAGGAAAGATCGGACACATTCTTGGCGTGGCCGACAATATTGCCGAAGCTGCGGCGCTTGGTCTGCAGCATCTGCATGCACCAGAGCGGCCGCGTCGCCATCTGCCAGATATGTTTTGGCGTGAATTTCGGTGGTGCCGAAAGGCCGTTGCGCAGATCCTTGTGGCGCTGGCCGAGGATCTGCAGGTCGAGCGTCAGCACCAGCGCCGAGCACCTTGCGGCCTTGGCGCGGTCAATCAGGTTTTTGACGAACTCCCGGTCGCGCATGACGTACAACTGGAACCAGAAGGGCTTGGTTGTTACCGAAGCGACGTCCTCGATCGAGCAGATGCTCATCGTCGACAGCGTGAAGGGGACGCCGAACGCTTCCGCCGCCTTTGCCGCCAGCATCTCGCCATCGGCATGCTGCATGCCCGTCAGGCCCGTCGGCGACAGCGCCACCGGCATCGACACCTTCTGGCCGATCATCTCGCTTGCCAGCGAGCGATTGGTCATGTCCACCAGCACGCGCTGGCGCAGCTTGATCTTGTGGAAATCCTCCTCGTTGGCCCGGTAGGTGCCTTCGGTCCATGCGCCGCTGTCGGCATAGTCGAAGAACATTTTTGGTACGCGACGCTTGGCAAGTGCCTTGAGGTCACGGATTTCGAGGGTTTTGGCCATGGCACGGATTTCCAGCTGACGGGATGCCCCGGCAATATCATGTTTCCGAAACCGATGTTAAGAGTGAAAAGGCAAAGAGGTAAAATAATTTTACCTCTCTTGATGCGTCGCCTATCCCTCGCGAAAGGTCGTCAAAGCGCCGCCTTCATCGCCACACCCGCCACATAGGTTTCCGCGATCGCCCGGTCGTCGCCCATGGTCTGCAGCAGGAAAAGCTCGTCGGCCAGCGAGTTGACGACTTCCGCCTTCAGCGCCATGGCGGGCGTTGCCGCCATGTTCAGGATGATGAAATCGGCGTCCGTGCCGGGTTCCAGAGTGCCGATTCTGTCTGCCAGCGACAAAGCCTGCGCGTTGCCTGCTGTCATCAGGTAGAAACTTTCGAACGGGTTCAGCCGTTCGGCCAGCAATTGCTGGATCTTGTAGGCTTCGTCCATCGTCCGCAGCATCGAATAGCTGGAACCGCCGCCGATATCGGTGGCGATGGAAACCCGGACGGGCTTTTCGCGCCGCAGCAGCGACTTCAGCGGGAATAGGCCCGAGCCGAGGAAGAGGTTGGAGGTCGGGCAATGCACGGCGATCGAACCGGTTTCGCTCATGGCGTCCATTTCCCGTTCGGACAGGTGGATGCAGTGGCCGAACAGGGACTTTGGACCGAGCAGGCCGTAGCGTGCATAGACATCGGTGTAGTCGATGGCCTCCGGATAGAGAGAACAGGTGAAGTCGATTTCATCGCGGTTTTCGGAAAGATGTGTCTGCACATGAAGGTCGGGGAATTCGCGAACCAACGCCTCCGCCGCGGACATCTGTTCCGGCGTCGAGGTGATGGCGAAGCGCGGCGTGATGGCGACGTGGCTGCGGCCCTTGCCATGCCATTCGGCGATGACGGCGCGCGTCTCGTCATAGCCCATTTGCGGTGTGTCGAGGAGGCCCTGCGGCGCGTTGCGATCCATCATCACCTTGCCGGCGACCATCCGCATGTTGCGGCGCATGGCTTCGGCGAAGAAGGCATCGGCCGATGTCTTGTGGACCGAGCAATAGGCAACGGCCGTGGTCGTGCCATGGCGGATCATTTCGTCGAAGAAATGCCGGGCGATCCGCTGCGCATGCTCTGTCTCGACGAAGCGGCATTCCTCGGGAAACGTATAGGTGTTCAGCCATTCCAGGAGGTTGGCCGCATAGGAGCCGATCACCTGCATCTGCGGGAAATGCAGGTGCGTGTCGATGAAACCGGGCAGGATGAGATGCGGCCGGTGGTCGATCTCAGCCATGCCTTCCGGCGCGCCTGCCTTGACGGCCTCATAGCTGCCGCTCGCCAGGATCAGGCCGTTATCGATCAACAGCGCGCCATCCGCTTCATAGGTATAGGCGTCGTGATCGTCCATGCCCGTTGGCATGCGGTTGAAGCTCAGCGCGCGGCCGCGGATGAGGGTAACGGTCATTCCGGCTTGCCTTCCTGTACGGCGCTTTCGAACCATGCGGTCAGCAGCGCGCGCTCGTCCGCTGTCATGTCGGTGATATTGCCGGGCGGCATGGCATGGCTGCGGCCGGCCTGGATATAGATTTCGCGGGCATGGGCGGCGATCTCGCCGTCGTTTTCCAGCATGACGCCCTTCGGCGGACGGTTGATGCCTTCATAGACGGGCTCGGCCGAATGACACATCGTACAGCGTGTCCCGATAGCATCGCGCGCTGCGGGAAAGTGACTGTTTTCGGTGAATTGTCTCAAGCGGGGAGAGAGTTCGGCGGTTTCGTCGGCCACCGGCAGTTTCGGAACCGTCGAGAGCCACATGATAAGGATAAAGATGATCAGGGTGACGATCCACGTCCAGGTTGGCTTGCCCTTGCGGGCATGGGTCGTGTTGAACCAGTGGCGAATGGTGACGCCCATCAGGAAGACAAGGGCGGCGATGATCCAGCTATAGGCCGTGGCGAAGGCCAGCGGATAGTGGTTCGAGAGCATGAAGAAAATGACGGGCAGCGTCAGGTAGTTGTTGTGCAGCGAGCGCTGCTTGGCGATGACGCCGTATTTCGGGTCGGGTGTGCGGCCGGCAATGAGATCGGCGACGACGATCCTCTGGTTCGGCATGATGATGAAGAAGACATTGGCCGACATGATCGTGGCGGTGAAGGCGCCGAGATGCAGGAACGCGGCGCGGCCGGTAAAAACCTGCATATAGCCCCAGGCCATGGCGACCAGCGCGACGTAAAGGATGCCCATCAGCGTCCAGGTGTTCTTGCCGAGCGGCGATTTACAGAGCAGGTCGTAGAAGACCCAGCCGATGCCGAGCGATGCCAGCGAAATCAGGATGGCGGTGGTCGAGGAAATATCCAGCACATGACGATCGACGAGGAACAGATCGGCGCCGCCATAATAGACCAGACAGAGCATGGCGAAACCGGACAGCCAGGTGGCGTAGCTTTCCCATTTGAACCAGGTCAGGTGCTCCGGCATGGCCGCCGGCGCGACGAGGTATTTCTGGATATGGTAGAATCCACCGCCATGGACCTGCCATTCCTCGCCATAGGCGCCGACCGGCAGATGCTCGCGCTTCACCAGACCGAGATCGAGCGCGATGAAATAGAAGGACGAGCCGATCCAGGCGATGGCGGTGATGACGTGCAGCCAGCGGACGGCGAAGCTCAGCCATTCCCAGGCAATGGCGTATTCATACATGCAAGTTTCCCTTTCTTGCCTCCCGCTTCGGCACTGTGCGAAAATTTCTGTCGGGAGGGAAGAGGGCGAATTTCGCGGCCGATTGCTTTCCCGTGTTTTACGACGAGCCTTCCGGGGTTTTCAACTGTTGCAAGATCCAGTCGCGAAAACCCTTGATCTTTGGGGAATGCCGCCGCGCTGTCTGATAGACAATCCAATATTGGTGGCCATCGTTGCCGCGCAGGTCGAAGGGTTGGTAAAGCCGCCCGAGCGCAATGTCGTCAGGGTAGAATTCCGGCGTGAGAATCGCGACACCCTGACCGGCAATCGCCGCGCGGGCCTCGAAGGATTGCGCACCGAGACGGCTGGCCGGTCGGCTGGCCAGATCGGCGTCATCAACGCCAGCCGCCGTAAACCAGTGTGCCCACCAGGGATCGCCGGGATCGATGATCCGCAGTTTGAGGAGATCACGGGGCGTGTGGATGCCGCCGACGCTTTCGGCGAGTTGCGGACTGAGCATCGGCGTGAAGTCGACGCTCATCAGCGGATGGCTGGTCAGGCCCGACCAGTCTCCTGTGCCGGAGCGGATGGCGAGATCAACCGCTTCACGATTGAAATCGACAATGGTTTCGCTGGTCGTCATGCGCACCGCGACGCTCGGATGCTTGAGCTGGAACGAACCGAGATGGCGAGCGAGCCACTGCGACGCGAAGGTGGGTGTCGAATGGATGAGAAGCGTGGCCTCCGCATCGTTGCGAACGCTTGCCATGGCGTCCCGCAGCAGGTCGAAAGCTTCCCCGACCTTCGGCGCCAACATTTCACCCGTTCTGGTCAACTGAATCTGGCGTGGCCGGCGCAGAAACAGCGGCTCGCCGACATTGTCCTCTAGGAGCTTGATCTGGTAGCTGACCGCCGTCTGGGTCATGCCGAGTTCTTCGCCTGCCTTGGTGAAACTGCCAAGCCGTGCGGCGGCTTCGAAGACGCGCAGCGCGTTCAAGGGAAACTGTTTCGACATTTTCATGGATAAGTTCTCTTGATGCATGCAGACGGTTGTTCGATTGGAAATGGAGCATGTTTGCGGGCATCCTGCAATCACGATCTTCCCAAGAGAACAGGTGCTGTCATGGAATGCCAAGTTGTTGAAAAATATGAAATCCGCTCACCATCCTGGTTTCAGCGCACATGGTTTTCGCTGCGCCGCGGACTGGCCTGGACGCAACCCCGCTACCCTAGGCTCGACCTCGAAGTCATGTCCGATTACATGAAACGGGACATGGGTTTTCTCGATGGGCGCGACCCGCATCAAGATACCGATCTGCCGGGATGATCTACCTGATCGCGGGTGGGAGCGCATCGGGTATGCGCTCCCATTGACGAAACTGTCTACCCCTGCGCCCGATGTTGTGTCAGCGCCACGAGAATTTCGGCTGAGGTCATGGCGGCGATGATCGCGGGGCGCTTGTCAGCGACGGTCTTGCCGCCGATCGGCAGGACGAGCCGGTTGATCGCCTCGCCGTCCAGACCTTCCTTGCGGGCCCAGCTTGCGAAGGTCGCGCGCTTGGTCTTCGAGCCGATCATGCCGACATAGGCGAGATCGTTTCGGGAGAGCGCCTCCTTGGCGATCAGGAAATCCAGCGCATGATCATGGGTCAGGATGACGACGGCGCCGCCCGGGGCGATGTCCTTGACGATCGATTCCGGCATGGCGACCAGCCGATGATGGGCACCGGCCGACATCAGGTCGAACTCGGTCTTGCGTGTTTCCACCGCATAGGTCTTGAACGGCAGTAAAAGCAGTGCGTCGGCGAGGGCGCGGCCGACATGGCCGGCGCCGAACAGCCAGACTTCCGGGAATGCTTCCAGCCGCGCCTTTATCCTGTCGTCGAGGGCCGCGCGGGCCTCGTCGTCGCCGATGCGGAATGTCAGGATCACCCGGCCGCCGCAGCACTGGCCGATATCGGGCCCGAGCGGAATATCCATCTCGAAGGTGTCGCTGATGCCGGCCAGGAGTGCACGGGCATTATCGATCGCCACATGCTCCATCTGTCCGCCGCCGATCGTGCCATGCGCGTCGGTCGGCGAGACCAGCATGAAAGCGCCGGTTTCGCGCGGCGTCGAGCCCAGTGCCTGGCTGATCTCGACGATGACGATCCTGTATTCGCGCTCCAGAAAGGCTTCGAGGCTATCGACTGCAAAGTTCATTTCAGGTCTGCTTTTCAGGCTTTCGTGGCGCGCAGCCGCTCGACGGCCATCAGCACGCGTTCCGGTGTCGCGGGTGTATCGAGCCGCGGGCATTTCTTGTAATCGGCGATGCTGGCGACGGCCATGGACAGCGCCTCCAGCACCGAGATCGGCAGCATGAAGGGCGGCTCACCCACGGCCTTGGACCGGCCGATGGTCATTTCGGCATTCTCCGCCCATTCGGCCAGCTTGACGTTGAAGATTTTCGGACGGTCGGAGGCGAGCGGGATCTTGTAAGTGGAGGGTGCATGGGTGCGCAGTCTGCCCTTGGCGTCCCACCAGAGTTCCTCCGTCGTCAGCCAGCCCATGCCCTGCACGAAGGCACCCTCGACCTGGCCGATATCGATGGCCGGATTGAGCGACTTGCCGACATCGTGCAGCACGTCGACCCGGTCGACCATGTACTCGCCCGTCAGCGTATCGATGGAGACTTCGGAGACGGAGGCGCCATAGGCGAAATAGTAGAATGGCATGCCGCGACCGGTGTTGCGATCCCAGTGGATTTTTGGCGTCTTGTAGAATCCGGCGGCCGACAGTTGCACGCGGGCGAAATAGGCCTGCTTGATGAAATCCGGGAAGGGGACAAGTTCCTCGCCGATCTTCACATGGTTGGGCACGAAGCTGACATTTTCCGGATCGGTCTGCCAGCGTTCGGCGGCGAAGGTGACCAGTCGATCCTTGATCTGGCGCGCGGCGTCGTAAGCCGCCATGCCGTTGAGGTCAGAGCCGGAGGAGGCCGCCGTCGCCGAGGTGTTCGGCACCTTGCCGGTCGTCGTCGCCGTGATCTTCACATTGGTGATATCGACCTGGAAACTGTCGGCCAGGACCTGCGCCACCTTGGTATAGAGGCCCTGGCCCATTTCGGTGCCGCCATGATTCAGGTGGATCGAGCCGTCCTGATAGACATGCACCAGCGCGCCGGCCTGGTTGAAGGCGGTCATGGTGAAGGAGATGCCGAATTTCACCGGCGTCAGCGCGATGCCCTTGCGGATGATGCGGCTGGTGCGGTTGAAATTGATAACGGCCTTGCGCCGCGCCTGATAGTCGGCACTTTCCTCCAGTTCGGCAACGATGCGCTGGATGATGTTGTCCTCGACCTCCTGGTGATAGGGCGTCAAGGTGCGGCCGGAGCCTTTCTCACCATAGAAATTCAGCTTGCGGATCTCAAGTGGATCCTTGCCGAGCGCATAGGCAATTTCCTCGATGATGCGCTCGCCGCCGACCATGCCTTGCGGTCCGCCGAAGCCGCGATAGGCGGTGTTGGAGACGGTGTTGGTCTTGAGCGGCTGCGAGGTCAGCTTCACGTGCGGATAGAAATAGGAACTGTCGGCATGGAACAGCGCCCGGTCGGTGACCGGGCCGGAAAGATCGGAGGAATAACCGCAGCGCGCGGCATAATTGGCCTTGACCGCATGGATGCGGCCGTCATCGTCGAAGCCGACGTCGTAGTCGACCAGGAAGTCATGCCGTTTGCCGGTCGCGGTCATGTCCTCGTCGCGGTCCGGTCGCAGCTTGACGGCGCGGTTGAGCTTCTTGGCGGCGACGGCGGCGATGGCCGCGAACTGGTTGCTCTGTGTTTCCTTGCCGCCGAACCCGCCGCCCATGCGCCGCACTTGCACGGTCACGGCATTGGACGGCACGCCGAGCACATGGCCGACCATGTGCTGCACTTCGCTGGGGTGTTGGGTCGACGACCAGACGGTGATCTCGTCGTCTTCGCCGGGAATGGCAAAGGCGATATGGCTTTCGAGATAGAAATGCTCCTGCCCGCCGATCCGCATGCGGCCGGTCAGGCGGCGCGGAGACAATTCCAGTTCGGCTTCCGCGTCGCCCCGTGCCAGCGTCAGCGGCTTGGTGACGAGTTCGGCGCCGTTTTCCAGCGCGTCGAGGATATCCGTGTGATGCGGCAGGTCGCGATAGGTGATCTTCGCTCTGCGCGCCGCGCGCCGGGCGATGTCACGGGTTTCCGCAATGACCGCGAATGCCGGCTGACCGTGAAACTGAACGAGGCCATCGGCCAGAACCGGTTCGTCGTCGAGATGGCTGGGGCTGATATCGTTGGAATGCGGCATGTCCTTCGCGGTCATCACCCAGACGACGCCGGGCGTTGCCTCGACCTCCGACAAGTCCATTGCCGTTATCTCGGCATGGGCACGGTCGGTCATACCGAGCGCGGCGTGCAGCGTTCCAATGGGTTCGGCGATGTCGTCGATATAGTCTGCGGTGCCGGAGACATGCTTGTGGGCGCTGTCGTGACGGAGGTTCGCATGCATGCCGCCGGCGATGGTCTTGCGCGCCTCGAAGGTAGAGTTGTCCATTAGAGCGGTCTCCATTTGCGTAGCCCCTCATCCGCCCTGTCGGGCACCTTCTCCCCGTTTTGACGGGGAGAAGGGACAAGCGGCAACCTCGATCGTCCCCTCTCCCCGCGAGCGGGGAGAGGGCTAGGGTGAGGGGCATTTTTCAAGAATGTTATATCCTGATTCACGCCACCACCTCGAACCTTTTGATTTCCGCCCTTTCGCCGGATGTCTCCAGAAAAAACCGTAGCAACAGGTTTTTCGCCGTCAGCGTCCGATAGGCGGCGGTGGCGCGCCAGTCTGTCAGTGGCTGGAAATCAATTTCGAAGGCTGGTTGCGCCAGCGTGACGGTTTCCTCGTTCCAGGTCTTGCCGATCAGCGCCGCCTCGACGGTCTTTGCGCGCTTCGGCGTTCCCGCCATGCCGCCGAAGGCGATGCGCGCATCCATGACCCGGTTTTCGCGATCGAGGGTCATCCGGAACGCGCCGCACAGTGCGGAAATATCCTCGTCGCGGCGTTTGGAAATCTTGTAGACAGCGAAGCGATCGTCTTTCGGCAGGGGCGGAATGAAGATGCTCTCGACGAATTCGCCCGGTGTCCGGTCCTGCCGGCCATAGTCGATGAAATAGTCTTCAAGCGGCACGGTGCGCTGCCCAGCGGTGGAGCGGAGCGTCACGCTGGCCCCCAGCGCGATCAGCGGCGGCGGACTGTCGCCGATCGGCGAGCCGTTGGCTATATTGCCGCCGATCGTACCCATGTTGCGCACCTGCTCGCCGCCCAGGCGATCAAGCATGCGGCCGAACGCCGGATAGGACTCGGATATGGCGGAGAAGGCGGCGGAATAGCTGACGCCGGCGCCGATGGAGAGGCCGTCTTCGGTCCTGCGGATGGATTGCAGATCGTCGATGCCGTTGATGAAGATCACCGGGTTGAGCGCGCGCATCTGTTTGGTGACCCAAAGGCCGACATCGGTGGAGCCGGCGACGATCGTTGCCATCGGATGCGCGGCCAGCGTATCTGCGAGCGCCGCGGCACTGCCGGGGATGATCAGGGTGCTGTCGCCATCGGAAATCGTGATTGTTTCTTGGGAACGCATCACGGCAAGCTTGGCCCTCACGTCCGCCCGCACTTTCAGGATCGGATCGAACACCGCATTCGGCCGCGCCTGTGCCACAGCCTCCGCCGCCCGGATGATCGGCTCATATCCGGTGCATCGACAGAGATTGCCTTGCAGCGCCTTTTCGATATCGGCCCGCCCCGGATTGTCGTTTGAAAGCCAGAGGCCATAGAGCGACATGACGAAGCCGGGCGTGCAGAAGCCGCATTGCGAGCCGTGATAATCGACCATGGCCTGTTGCACGGGATGAAGCGTGCCATCCTTCGCCGCCAGATGCTCGACGGTGACCACATGGGTGGCATTGAGCGAGCCGGTAAAACGGATGCAGGCATTCACGCCTTCATAAACGAGATCGTCTCCCGAAAGACGCCCGACCAGTACCGTGCAGGCACCGCAGTCACCCTCGGCGCAGCCTTCCTTGGTGCCGGTCAACCGGCGTTCAAGGCGCAGGAAATCCAGGAGCGTTGATGTCGGCTTCAGACTGTCGAGCACTACCTCCCGATCGTTGAGGATGAAACGGATGCTGCCGGCCGACTGTGTCATGCGGACTCTTCTTCTTATTTCGGTGCTTGAAACTATGCCCGAAACCGCCACCGTGACAATTGTGTTTTTGCCATCGTGCCCCGGACTTTTCGCAAGCGCGAGGGTGCGTTTTGTTTTCGTTTGACATTCGTTTTTGCATCGTATTGAAGTTTTTGAAATGGTTTGCCGTCTTGAGGAGAGATAGCGCACCGACAAACGCCGGGGAGGGCAGGATGGGCGGATATATTCTTGCAATCGATCAGGGCACGACATCGAGCCGTGCGATCGTCTTCGATAAAAACCAGAAAATCGCCGGGTCCGGCCAGAGGGAATTCAAGCAGCATTTCCCGAAATCCGGCTGGGTCGAGCATGATCCGGAAGAGATCTGGGACACCGTTGTTTCGACCATCAAGCAAGCGCTCCGCAACGCTGGCATCGAGGCCGGCGACCTCTCTGGAATCGGCATCACCAATCAGCGAGAAACTGTCGTCGTCTGGGAGCGCGAGACCGGAAAGCCGATCCACAATGCCATCGTCTGGCAGGACCGCCGCACCGCCTCCTATTGCGACAAGTTGAAAAAGCAGGGCTTTGAAAAGACCTTCACCAAAAAGACCGGCCTGCTGCTTGACCCGTATTTTTCCGGCACCAAGCTCTCGTGGATGCTGGCCAATGTTAAAGGGGCACGCACGCGGGGCGCTAAGGGCGAATTGTGCTTCGGCACGATCGATGCGTTCCTGATCTGGCGACTGACGGGCGGAAAATCCTTCGTGACCGATGCGACCAACGCGTCGCGCACGCTGATGTACAACATCGTGACCAACGAATGGGACAGCGAACTGCTCGAAATCTTGCGGGTTCCCGATGCGATGCTGCCGCAGGTGCTGGACTGCGCCGCGGACTTTGGTGTGACGGACGCTTCCGTGATCGGCGCCGAAATCCCGATCCTCGGCGTCGCCGGCGACCAGCAAGCGGCGACGATTGGTCAAGCCTGCTTCCAAGCGGGCATGATGAAATCGACCTATGGCACCGGCTGCTTCGCGCTGCTGAACACAGGCAAGGATATCGTTCGCTCGAAGAACCGGCTGCTGACAACCATTGCCTATCGTCTGGATGGCGAGACGACCTATGCGCTCGAAGGCTCAATCTTCGTCGCCGGTGCTGCCGTGCAGTGGCTGCGCGACGGACTGAAGGCGATCAAGTCCGCGTCCGATACCGGCACGCTCGCCGAACAGGCGGACCCGTCGCAGGAAGTCTATCTCGTGCCCGCCTTCACCGGTCTCGGCGCGCCGCATTGGGACCCGGATGCCCGTGGCGCGATCTTCGGCATGACCCGCAACACCGGCCCGGCCGAGTTCGCGCGCGCAGCGCTGGAAGCCGTGTGCTATCAGACGCGCGACCTGCTCGATGCCATGCACAAGGACTGGAAGAGCGACGGCAAGGAAACGGTCCTGCGCGTCGATGGCGGCATGGTCGCCTCCGACTGGACGATGCAGCGCCTGTCCGACCTGCTCGATGCGCCGGTCGATCGACCGACCATTCTGGAGACGACCGCGCTCGGTGTCGCCTGGCTTGCCGGCAGCCGGGCAGGGGTCTGGCCGAACCAGCAGGCATTCGCCAAGTCCTGGTCCCGCGACCGCCGCTTCGAACCGACCATGGACGACAAGACGCGCGCCGGGAAAATGAAGGGCTGGCGCAACGCGGTGAAGCGAACGCTGACCGAGGTCTGATTGATTCTGCCTGCTGAATGTAGTAACGTTGCTACAATTGAGCTTGAGAGGTGTTTCATGACCACCATGTCCAGCCGGGAGTTCAACCAGGAAACTGGCCGCGCCAAAAAAGCGGCGGAAATCGAGCCGGTTTTCATCACGGATCGGGGCGAGCCGTCGCATGTGCTTTTGTCGATCGAGGAGTACCGGAAACTGACAAGCAGTCACCTCTCGGATACGGAAATCGCTGGTCAACCGGTCAGGAAGACCATCATCGAGCTTCTTGCGATGCCAGGATTGGAGCAGGTCGACGATGACTTTGAATTTCCCGAATTGAAAGGGGATTGGGGCCTCAAAATTCCTGATTTCTCATGAACTACATACTCGATACGAATGTGATTTCCGAGTTTCGGAAGGCCGCCAACAGCAAATGTCATCCGTCCGTCAAAGATTGGGTGGAGGCGGTTGATCCGGACGCGCTTTACTTGTCCGTTATCACGATCATGGAGCTTGAACTCGGTTATCTGTCGTTGCGCCGCCGTGATCAGGTGCAGGCCACGCGGCTAAAAATCTGGATTTCGGAATATGTCCCGAGAGTCTTTCGGGACCGCATTCTTGTCTTTGATAACGACGTGGCTCTTCTCTGCGCAGGATTGCACGTCCCCGACAGGCGGCCGGAGCGGGACGCAATCATCGCGGCCACCGCGCTTCACCACGACCTCACCGTGGTGACGCGCAATATCCGGGACTTCAATGGCACCGGCGTCCGGTTGCTTAATCCGTGGGAAACCTGATCCTTGCCGAAACACACTGTTTCGGCCGCCATGCTGTCATGTATCCATGAGATTGATTATCTGAACGCTCGAAACACCCCTTCGCCCAAAGGCTGACAACAGGTAGCATCCCATGGAACTCGGACTTTACACTTTCGGCGACGTTCATCCCGAGGCCCCGACAGGCCGCGGCCGGGAGGGCGAGGAGCGGGTGCGCCATCTGATCGAGGAGATCGAACTGGCCGATCAGGTCGGGCTCAATGTCTTCGGCCTGGGCGAGCATCACCGCCCGGACTATGTCGCCTCGGCGCCGGCGATGATCCTGGCTGCAGCCGCATCCCGTACGAAGAACATCAAGCTGACGAGTGCCGTGACGGTGCTGAGTTCCGAGGACCCTGTGCGGGTGTTCCAGCAGTATTCGACGCTCGACCTCATTTCCAACGGCCGGGCCGAGATCATGGCCGGGCGCGGTTCGTTCATCGAATCCTTCCCGCTGTTCGGCTACGACCTCGAAGATTACGACCAGCTTTTTTCCGAAAAGCTCGACCAGCTGCTGGCGATCCGCGACGGGGAGACGGTGAGTTGGGCCGGTGAAAAGCGCGCACCGATCAATGGGCGTGGCGTCTATCCGCGTCCGGTCAACGATCCGCTGCCGGTCTGGATCGCCGTCGGCGGAACGCCGCAATCGCTGGCGCGCGCCGGCGTTCTCGGCCTGCCGGTGGCTCTGGCGATCATCGGTGGCGAGCCTGCCCGCTATGCGCCGCTGTTCGACCTCTACCGCGAATCGGCGCGCCGGGCCGGGCAGGATGCATCGACCTTGAAGACCAGCATCAATGTCCACGGCTTCATCGCCGATAAGACCGAGAAGGCAGCCGATCAGTTCTATGGCCCGCAGGCCGAGGTGATGAACCGGATTGGCCGGGAACGCGGATGGGGGCCGACCAACCGGGCGCATTTCAACCAGTCAATCGGACCGAACGGCAATCTCTTTCTCGGCGATCCCGATACGGTGGCCGAGAAGATCATCCGGCATCACGCGATCTTCAGGAACGATCGTTTCCTGCTGCAGATGGCGATAGGCCTGATGCCACATGACCAGATCATGCGGGGCATCGAGCTTTACGGCACAAAGGTCGCGCCGCTCGTGCGTGCTGCCCTTGCCGATGGCAACAAACCGGCACAAACCGCCTGAAATTGCCGATTTTCTTGTGATCTACGTCTGGATCGACGGCTTTCGGCGCGTTACATGTCTGCCGAAAGCGAGAGACGATGACCCTCAACAATGACGAAGATCTGGAGCGGCTGAAGGAAATCGGCCGTATCTGCGCCAATGCGATACAAGTGATGGCGGGAGCAATGGAACCGGGCATGACCACGGCCGAGCTCGATGCCATCGGCCGCAAGGTGCTGGAGGATGCGGGTGCGCGGTCGGCGCCGGAGCTTTGCTACGATTTTCCGGGGGCTACCTGTATCAGCGTCAACGAGGAAGTGGCCCATGGCATTCCGGGGACGCGCGTCATCCAGGCCGGCGATCTTGTCAATATCGATGTCTCCGCTGAAAAGAACGGATTGTTTGCCGATACCGGCGCGTCTTTCGCTTTGTCGCCCGTCAAGCCGCAGATCGAGCGCCTCTGCCGGGATGGCAAGCGCGCAATGTGGGTTGGGTTGAACGAGGTGAAATCCGGCAAGCCCTTGGCGGCGATCGGCAATGCCATCGGCGCCTTCGCCAGGAAAAACCGCTATACGCTTGTCACCAACCTCGCCAGCCACGGCGTCGGCCGTTCGCTGCACGAGGAGCCGACCGAGATCGCCACCTGGCCGGACAAGCACGAAAAGCGCCGGATGACCGAAGGCATGGTCTTCACCGTCGAGCCGTTCCTGTCGCTCGGCGCGCAATGGGCCGAAGGCGGCGACGATGCTTGGACGCTCTACAGCGAGCCACGCGCGCCGACGGTGCAATACGAGCACACGGTCGTCGTCACGCGAAACGGGCCGCTGGTCGTCACTTTGCCGGGCTGACCTATCGCACGCATTCACGCCGTTGAACGACAGCATCAAATTTTGTCGATTGTGCCGTGCATGTTGCATTGCGATATGTGAGCTATGAGCATTGCAGACACTCCCCGGAATGAAAGCCTGGCGGCAACCGCCGTCGCGGGCGCTATCGCCATGGCGGTTGCCATGGGCTTCGGCCGCTTTTCCTATACGCCGATCCTGCCGGGGATGATGGCCGGGCTTGGCCTGTCGCCGGCTGATGCCGGCATCATCGCGTCGGCCAATTTCATTGGCTATCTCGCTGGCGCCGTTGCCGCCGGCTACGGCTGGGCCGCCGGGCGCGAACGGCTGATCAGTCTCTCGGGGCTTTTCGCCACTGCGATCCTGCTTCTGGCGATGGGGCTGACCTCATCGCTCACGGCCTTTTCCGTCATCCGGTTCCTCGCCGGCGTGGCGAGCGCTTTCACGATGATCTTTACCTCGGCCATCGTGCTGAGCCGTGGGCTCGCCGCCGGCAATCCGCATGTGCAGGCCACCCATTTCGGTGGAGTTGGCATCGGCATCGCGGTTTCGTCGGTCATGGTTTTCCTGCTGCCCGCGCAAGGGTTTGGTACTGTGGCGGGCTGGCAGGCGTCCTGGTTCGGCGGTGCGGTCATCGCCTTTGCCGGGACGGCCATCGTGGCCATGCTGCTGCCGCGCGGGCCGGCGGTGGGCGCTTCGAGCGTGAGGGAAAAACCACTGATCTGGACGCGACCGCTGGTGGTTGTCACTTTGACCTACGGCCTGTTCGGCTTTGGGTATGTGATCACCGCAACCTTCCTTGTTGCCATGGCGCGGCAGGGTGCGACCGATCATACGGTCGAGTTTCTCGCCTGGCTGATCACCGGTCTCAGCAGCGCGGTCTCGGTCTTTCTATGGCGCTATGCCGTTCCCCGCCTCGGCATTGTCGGCGTCTATCTTGCCGGCATGTTCGTCGAGGCCATCGGCCTCGTTCTCGTGGTTGCGCTTCCGTCTCCCGCAGCGCCCCTGATCGGCGGCCTGATGCTGGGCGCCACCTTCATCATGGTCACCGCCTACGGTCTGCAGATCGGCCGGGCGCTGGCGCCGCAAAGCCCGCGCAAGGCGCTCGCCTTCATGACCGCCGCCTTCGGCGTCGGCCAGATCATCGGGCCGCTGGTGGCGGGGTGGCTTGCGCAAGGCAGCGGCAGTTTCGGCTTGCCGACCCTTCTTGCGGCCGGCGTGCTGCTTTTCTGCGCGGCCCTGATCGGCGTGGAAATGCGGCGCATCGTGGCGGCGAGCCGATAGGCGGTTCCCGATTAAATAACGGTAACATTAGCTTGACGTGATTGGCAGGGCAGGGCTTTTGCCCTAGGTTCCGGCAAACCATGCTTCACCGCCAACGAAAGCGTTTGACTTGTTCATTTCCTTCTTTCCCCATCCACGTTTGTTCTTTCCGTCCGTTCTCGTCTGGGCGCTGCTTTCGGTTGCGGTCTGGTACGCCGGGGGCGAACAGTTCGGTGCGCTTATCGGACTTCCGCCGCTCGCTGCGGGTCAAGAGCCCGTCATTGGCGTTTCCGTCTTTTGGTCTGCCTCCTTTTTGTGGTTCTATATCTATTACGCGGTAATGGTCGGGCTGTTTTCAGCCTTCTGGTTCACCTTCCGCCCGCATCCCTGGCAGATGTGGTCAGTGCTTGGCTCAGCGCTCATCGTCTTCACGACCTATTTTTCCGTTCAGGTCAGCGTTGCCATCAATGCGTGGTACGGGCCCTTCTACGATATGATCCAGCGGGGTCTTGCGCGCACTGCGCCCATCCCGACCGCGATGGAATATTATCTGGGCATGGTGGGTTTTGCCGGTATCGCGTTCGTGGCGATCACTGTTGGCGTGCTCAACCTGTTTTTCGTCAGCCACTACGTTTTCCGTTGGCGCACGGCGATGAACAATTTCTACATGTCCCACTGGGACAAACTGCGCCACATCGAAGGGGCTTCCCAGCGCGTGCAGGACGACACCATGCGTTTCTCGCGGACAATGGAAGGGCTCGGCGTCAGTCTCGTCAGCTCGATCATGACGCTCGTCGCTTTCCTGCCGGTTCTGTTCAAATTCTCAAGCACCGTGACTGAATTGCCCTTGATCGGCGAAATCCCGCACGCACTCGTCTGGGCGGCCGTTTGCTGGTCGCTGTTCGGGACAGTCTTTCTGGCATTGGTCGGGATCAAGCTTCCGGGGCTGGAGTTTCGCAATCAACGCGTCGAAGCAGCCTATCGTAAGGAACTCGTCTACGGTGAGGACCATGCCGACCGAGCGCAGCCGCCGACGGTGCGAGAACTCTTTGCCAATGTTCGCAAGAATTATTTCCGGCTTTACTTTCACTACATGTATTTCAATGTCGCCCGCATCTTCTACCTGCAGGCGGACAACCTTTTCGGCACGCTCGTTCTGATCCCGTCGATCGTGGCCGGCAAGTTGACGCTCGGCGTCATGAGCCAAATTCAGAACGTCTTCGGTCAGGTCCGTGAATCCTTTCAATATCTGGTCAATTCATGGACGACGATCGTGGAACTCCTGTCGATCTACAAACGACTGAAGGCATTCGAGGCGGCGATCTACGACGAGCCATTGCCAGAAATCGACCAGCGTTACCTTGCGCGTGAGGAAACCGACGGCGAGTTCGTGGCCGAGAGGCCGTAAACGCGGAAGATGCGACGATAAACTTCAAAAGGCGGAGCGGTCCGCCTTTTTCTGTTTTTCGATCAGCGGCAGGGCTTCGGCGTAGCTGACGCAGGCGACGTCCGGTTTGCTGCAGGTTTCGGTCAGGAACCGGTCGAGCGCGCGCCAATAGGCGCCGCCGTTCATTTCGACGAAATGGAAGCCGAGCTGCAGCGGAATGCGGCTGCCTTCATATTCGTGCTGGAAGGCCTTGTGATAGGCGTCGAGCGTGCGTTCCTCGAACGTTGCGCTGTCCTTGCGGTTTTCGACGCCCATCGAATGACGGACGAAGAGATTGTAGTCCATGCCGATGACGCGGCGCTGGCTGGGGCCTTCGGGGATGAGCGGCAAGCCGAAACGCGGCATGCCGTCGGCAGACGCCGGCCAGTCCGGTCCCTTGGTGACGAGACTGGCGTCATAGACAAAGCCATGTTGTTTCAAGGCCGGCAGCAGCCCGTCGCTCAGCGAGAGATAGGGCGCGCGAAAACCCTTGATGTCGTGATCGACGAAATCCGTCCAGCCCTGCGGCTCCTCATTGCCGATGCCACCAGCCTTCCAGGCGTTTTCCAGCGCGGAATGGAAGGCGGTGAATTCCCCGTTCCAGTCTTTCTCGCTCCAGTCCTTGCCGTCGAAATGACCGCAGGCATGGCTGCCGATATCGTGGCCGTCGAGATGCGCCTGCCAGATATGGCGGGCCCGGGTCTGGATTTCCTCCTGGCTCTGGGCAAAGCCGACATTGGAGCGCCCGGTCTTGTGGCCCGGTGCCTGATAGGCCTTGCCGCCATCCGCGCGCGTCATCAGGAAGGTACAGGAGAGGAAATAGGTGAAATGCGCGCCCGTGCGCCTGGCCATGTCGAGGCTCCTGTCCCACAACCGGTTATCATGCGCGCCGTCGAACGAGATGATGACGATCTGCTTGGAAGGGGCGGATGCCGACGGCTGCGTGGCGCCGGCAAGCGTCGGGGTCAGTGTCAGCGCGAGAGCCAGGGCGGCGGAAAATCGGGGCATGCGGAAACCTTGGACGGCAGGGGCGGGATTGTGTTCCCTGCGCGCAGAATGCGGCAATCCCGTGATTGGCCTTTCAACTTCGCGATGATCCGGCTATGCGAGAAGATAGAAAATTTCACGGAAACGGATGGATATCATGGCATTGCTTATTCTGGGGATCGTCATTTTTCTGGGCATGCATCTGGTGCGCGTCGTCGCCCCCGGGCTGCGCACGTCCATCATCGAGAGCCGTGGAAAAAGCACCTGGATGGGGCTTTATACCATTGTCAGCCTGATCGGTCTCGGCCTCATCGTCTATGGTTTCGGTGAGGCGCGGATGACCACCGGCATGCTTTACGACCCGCCGGTCTTCCTTCGTCACATTGCCCTGCTGTTGATGCTGCTCGCCTTCATCTGTCTTGCCGCCGGCTTCCTGCCGGCTGGCCGCATCGCCGTCGCGCTGAAGCATCCGCAGATCCTGTCGATCAAGATCTGGGCCTTGGCCCATCTGCTCGCCAACGGCGAGACATCTTCCGTCATTCTGTTCGGCTCGTTTCTGGCTTGGGCGGTGATCATGCGCATTTCGATGAAGAGACGACAGCGGGCGGGCGAGCAGGTGCTGCCGGTGTTCCGTTCCGGCTCCAACGACATCCTGGCGATCATCATCGGCCTCGTCGCCTATGGGCTGTTTGTCTGGAAATTGCATGAATGGCTGATCGGTGTCGCACCGATTGTGATGGGGTAACAGGCGCTAATTCACGCTGCCCCCTTACAACGGACGCAAAATACGGTAGAAGCGCGGAAATCTTTACATTCATCACTGCAGGGAAGGCCGGGCGACCGGAACTTACGAATGGCGAACCAGGACGACAGTTTTATCCGTGAGGTCAATGAAGAACTCCGTTCCGAACAGGTGAAAGCCGTCTGGACGCGGTTCGGCAGCGTGATCGTCGGGATCGCCATTCTGATCGTGCTCGGCACGATCGGTAAGGTCGGCTACGAATATTGGCATGAGACCTCGGCCTCCAAGTCCGGAGACCAGTTCCTCGCGGCGCTGACGCTGTCGAAGGAAAACAAGACCGACGAGGCGATCGCCGCCCTGAACACGCTCGAGAAGGATGGCTACGGCGCCTATCCGGTTCTGGCCAAGATGCGGGCTGCAACCATGCAGGCGCAGAAGGGCGATGTCGCCGGCGCCGTGCAGGTCTTCTCCGATATTTCCAAGGATGCCAGCCTGCCGCAGGCGATGCGCGACGCAGCCCGCGCCCGTGCTGCCTACCTACTCGTCGATACCGGTACCTATGAGCAGGTTTCGGCCGAGGTCGAGCAGCTTGCCGTTCCCGGCAATGGCTTGCGCCATTCGGCACGTGAAGCGCTGGGTCTCGCAGCCTACAAGAGCGGCGACATGGCCAAGGCGAAAACCTGGTTCCAACAGATTGCCGACGATCAGGAGACGCCGCGCAACCTGGCCAACCGTGCCCAGATGCTGCTCGACCTGATCACCGCGAGCGGAAAGGCCTCCTGAAGAGGCGCGCACACGAAACCTCAGGACGCCGCGGACTGATTCGCATCAAGCCCTGAAGACAGGATTAATCGATGAACTTCACCGTCGCCATCGTTGGGCGCCCCAATGTCGGAAAGTCGACGCTTTTCAACCGGCTGGTTGGAAAGAAGCTGGCGCTCGTCGATGATACGCCGGGCGTGACCCGCGACCGTCGTCCGGGCGACGCCAAGCTGGTCGATCTTCGTTTCACCATCATCGATACCGCCGGTCTCGAGCAGTCCGGCCCGGAAACCCTGCAAGGCCGAATGTGGCTACAGACGGAGGCTGCGATCGACGAGGCCGACCTGACACTATTCGTGGTCGATGCCAAATACGGCCTGACGCCGGCGGACGAAACGCTGGGTGAAATGCTGCGCCGCCGCGGCAAGCCGGTGGTGCTGGTTGCCAACAAGTCCGAAGCCAAGGGCTCGGATGGCGGTTATTACGATGCGTTCACGCTGGGGCTCGGCGAACCCGTCGCGATCTCGGCCGAACATGGCCAGGGCATGATCGACCTGCGCGACGCGATCGTCGCTGCGATCGGCGAGGACCGTGCTTTTCCGCCCGAGATGGACGAAGCGGAGACCAACATCGACCTCAGAGGCGACGAAGAGATCGAGGACGAGGAGTCCGAGCCCGAATATGACGAGACAAAGCCGCTGCGCGTCGCCATCATCGGCCGCCCGAACGCCGGCAAGTCGACGCTGATCAACCGCTTTCTCGGTGAGGATCGTCTCCTGACCGGCCCAGAGGCCGGCATCACCCGCGACAGCATTTCCGTCGAATGGGACTGGCGCGGCCGCACCATCAAGATGTTCGACACCGCCGGCATGCGCAAGAAGGCGCGCGTGCAGGAAAAACTCGAAAAGCTCTCCGTCGCCGACAGCCTGCGCTCGATCCGTTTTGCCGAAGCCGTGGTCATCGTCTTCGACGCCACGATTCCGTTCGAAAAGCAGGACCTGCAGCTCGTCGATCTCGTGGTGCGCGAGGGCCGTGCCGCGATCCTCGCCTTCAACAAGTGGGACCTAGTCGAAGACCCGCAGGCATTGCTGGCCGATCTGCGCGAGAAGACCGAACGCCTGCTGCCGCAGGCGCGCGGCATCCGCGCCGTGCCGATCTCCGGCCAGACCGGCTACGGCCTCGACAAGCTGATGCAGTCGATCATCGACACCGACAAGGTCTGGAATCGCCGCATCTCGACGGCGCGCCTGAACAAGTGGCTGGAAGGCCAGTTGATCCAGCATCCGCCGCCGGCAGTTTCCGGCCGCCGCCTGAAGCTGAAATACATGACCCAGGTCAAGGCCCGGCCGCCCGGCTTCATGATTTCCTGCACGCGTCCTGACGCCGTGCCGGAAAGCTATCTCCGTTACCTGACCAACGGTCTGCGCGTCGATTTCGACATGCCGGGCGTGCCGATCCGCATTCATCTCAGGGCCGCCGACAATCCGTTCGAAGGCCGGAAGAAGAAGCGGTAGGACGGGGAGCGCTGTAGACCTACCAGGTGATGCAGGTTGGGCTGTAGGCTGCAATCTTGCTGTCGCGGGTGACCAGAATCAACGGCTCGGTGATGGCTTGCGCGATCAGCAGGCGGTCAAAAGGGTCGGCATGCGGCGTGACGACTTTCTCTGTCGCCGCCGCATGTTCGGCGGTGATGTCCAGAATGCGGCTTCCGGCGTTGTGGAAATGACGAATGGCGTCATATCCGCTGAAGGGTATGGCCTTATCTCTGCCAACCATGAACTTGATCGAGATTTCCCAAATGCTCGCGGTGGAAATATACGTCTGATTGTCCGAATCCCTGAGGATGGCTTTGATTCTGGAGGACAGCATTTCAGGCGACGCGATCGCCCATATTGCCACATGCGTGTCCAGAAGAAGCTTCATTCGTTCTTCAATCCGAAAAGCTTGGCAACCTCTTCATCAAGAGCATTGAAATCTTCCAGCGACATCGGGGGAAACCGGCCTTCCAGCAGTCCGAGATGCATCCCTTTTTTTTCGCTTTGTGCGAGTGGCACCAGCCTTGCCGCCGGCTTTCCGTCGCGCGCGATGATGATCTCGTCCTCGGCGCCGCTTTCAACGGCACTGACAAGCTGAGAAAGACGCGTCTTGGCTTCCAGCATGTTGACGGTCGTCATGATCGGTCCCTTGGCTAAGCTTGACCAAAGTTAGGGCCGGAACACCGAAATTGCAAGCTTTTCACTTACCGCAGGCATTCCAGCTTGTCTTTCGCAACAAGCGCGCCGTGATGCTGAATCACTGCCGCGGCCGTTGCTGCCGCGAACTTGGCTGCGGATTGTGCGTCGCCGTTGACCGCATAGTGGGCCAGGAACGCGCCATTGAAGCTGTCACCGGCGCTGGTCGTGTCGACGATCTTGTCCACTTTCGCGGAGGCGACGAAAACGGGGGCGGCATCTCCGAAGGCGAGGGTAACGCCGGCTGCGCCATCCTTGACGACGACATTGTCGACGCCGAGGTTGCTGTAGCGTGAAATCGTTGCCGCCACATCCGCATCGCCGAAATGCGTCGCTTCGTCGTCGAAGCTCGGCATCACGAGACTTGCCGCACGGGCGCCGGCAGTAATGGTGTCGCGCATAGTGCCCTTGTCGTCCCAGAGACGCGGCCGGATATTCGGATCGAAGACCACCGTCTTGCCCGCTGCCTTCGCGCGGCGCAGCTCCGAAAGCAGCGTCTCGACCGCCGTCGGCGCGAGGATGGCGAGCGTGATACCGGAAAAGACGATGATGTCGGAGGCATCGATGGCGCCGCGCAAATGATCGGCGTCGTCGGCCAGGGTCTTGGCGGCGGAGACGGAGCGCCAATAGGAGAAGCTACGCTCGCCGTCCTTCAAGTGGATCATGTAAAGCCCGGGCGAGCGGCCCTCGATGCGGCGAATGTGGTTGATTCCGACACCGGTGCTTTCGATGAAGGCCAGCATGTCGTCCGACACCGTGTCATTGCCGACTGCCGTGAGATAATCGACCGACCAGTCCTGCGGCAGGAAGATGCGAGCGTAATAGGCGGTGTTGAACGTATCGCCGGCATAACCCTTGCGAAGCAGATCCCCTTCGGCCTGCATGAGTTCCACCATGCATTCACCGATCGAAAGCAGCCTGTCCGCCATGAATCCCCCCGCTGGTTGCGCCCTTATACGAAAGTCGAGATACGGCTTACCGGCATGGAAGGCAAGCGAATGCCGTCATCGCCATTCAGGGAACCCGGCCGATCCAAGGTCGTCATATCGGCATTGTCCGCTCCGCTACCGTCAATCTCCGCCGAGGTTTGAGAATGCCGTTTACTCCCTGCAGCCGCAACGATACATCTTGGACATATCCTTGTGATCGCGGAGTTTTTTGATGGCACCTTCCCTGAAGTCCAATCCCGATTGGTGGCGCGGCGCGGTGATCTACCAGGTCTATCCACGCTCCTTTCAGGACACAAAGGGCGACGGGGCGGGCGACCTCAAGGGCGTGACGCAGCGGCTTGACTATATTGCCAGCCTCGGCGTCGATGCCATCTGGCTATCGCCCTTCTTCACCTCGCCGATGGCCGACATGGGTTACGACGTTTCGGATTACTGCGATGTCGATCCGATGTTCGGCACGCTCGCCGATTTCGACGCGCTGTTGAAGAAGGCGCATCAACTCGGCATCAAGGTCATCATCGATCAGGTGATTTCCCATACATCCGACCAGCATCCCTGGTTCAAGGAAAGCCGCTCCGACCGAACCAACGCCAAGTCGGACTGGTATGTCTGGGCCGATCCGAAGCCGGACGGTACCGCGCCGAACAACTGGCTGTCGATCTTCGGCGGACCGGCCTGGGAATGGGACGGCGTGCGCAAGCAATATTACATGCACAACTTTCTAGGCTCGCAGCCGGATCTCAATTTCCACAATCAGGACGTTCAGGATGCCCTGCTGGAGACCGTGCGCTTCTGGCTGAAGCGCGGCGTGGACGGCTTTCGCCTCGACACGGTGAATTTCTATTTCCACGACAAGGAACTGCGCGACAACCCGCCACTCGTCCATGACGAGGACGCGATCGGGCTCGATGCGCCCGACGTCAATCCCTATGGCATGCAGAACCATCTCTATGACAAGACCCAGCCGGAAAATATCGGTTTCCTGCAGCGGTTTCGCGCCCTGCTCGACGAGTTCGGCGATCGCGCGTCGGTGGGCGAGGTCGGCGACGGCGCGCGCTCGCTGAAGACGGTGGCGGCCTATACCAGCGGCGGCGACAAGCTGCAGATGTGCTACACGTTCGACCTACTCGGGCCTGATTTTACCGCGACCCATATCCGCCGTTGTGTCACCGCCTTCCAGGACGCGGTCACCGATGGCTGGGTCTGCTGGGCCTTCTCCAATCACGACGTTACCCGCCATATCAGCCGTTTTGCGCAAACGATCGAGGAGCGCGACCGCATCGCGAGGCTGGCGATTTCGGTGCTTTCGGCGCTGCGCGGCTCGATCTGCCTCTATCAGGGCGAGGAACTGGCCTTGCCGGAAGCCGAGCTCGAACTCGCCGATCTGCGCGATCCCTACGGCATCCGCTTCTGGCCGGCCTTTAAGGGGCGCGACGGATGCCGCACGCCGATGGTCTGGGAGAAGGATGTTGACTATGCCGGCTTCTCCGACGTCAAGCCGTGGCTGCCGGTCCCGAAGGAGCATCGCCCGCTCGCCGCCGATGTGCAGGAGGGCATTCCGGACTCCGTCCTCGCGCACTACCGCCAGACGCTCGCCTTCCGCAGGGAGCATGCTCCGATGCTCGATGGCAGCATGAGCTTCGTCGAGACAAATCAGGACCTCCTGATGTTCATTCGCGAAAAAGCCGGCGAAAAGCTGCTGTTCGTCTTCAACCTTCGGCGAGGGCCGCAGACGGTGTCGCTGCCCAAGGGCGTTGTGATCGCCGAGGCCGTGCCGATGCCGGGTTTTGCGCCGCTGTTCGAAGGCGGTGAGATATCGCTCGAGGCGCTGGATGTATTTTGCGGGCGGATGTCACTGTAGCAGCTTGTCATACTGAGCGTGCGAACCGATCCAGAACCAGATGACATCGTCATTGTCCCGGACGGCCAGCGCACGCCAGGATGAGCCGACCCGTACTGACCAGAAACGCCCGACCTGTTTGAAGTGCAGGGACGGATGTTTTGGGTCTGCTTTCAATTTCTCAAAATTGTTGTCGGCGATTTCGCGAACATGCTTGGGCAGCTTGTCATAGGCTTCCCAAAAGGCAGCCGTTGCATGATGCCTCACAGGCTGCGAGACCGGCCGGACTTGAAGTCCGAAAGCGCTGCGTCAGCGAGTGCGTCCAATGCGCCACTCTCTGCGTCCTTGGCGAACTGCGTATCCCATCGCGCGGCTTGAAGGTCATCGAACCAAGCCGCGAACGCTTTCAGTTCTTCTGGGCCGAGTTCAGAGACGGATTTTTCGATCTGTTCCAATTTGGTCATGCCTAAGCTCCTATATCCGGCAGTTTAAGCTCGGGAAGTGGCCGTTCCAAGCGAAATGATCTCACCCGATCAACGCAAATTTATCCACATCCACCAGACCCATGTCCGAAATCTTCAGGTGCGGGATCACCGGCAAGGGCAGGAAAGCGAGTTGCAGGAAGGGTTCCTGCAGGGTGGCTCCGAGCGCAAAGGCGGCTTCGCGCAGGTGGTGCAGCGTGTCGCGTACGCTCTCGTAAGGTTCGAGACTCATCAGGC
This sequence comes from Pararhizobium sp. O133, assembly GCF_051669845.1. Classification (NCBI taxonomy): domain Bacteria; kingdom Pseudomonadati; phylum Pseudomonadota; class Alphaproteobacteria; order Hyphomicrobiales; family Rhizobiaceae; genus Pararhizobium; species Pararhizobium sp. O133. Next base: position 1,897,769 of record NZ_CP196426.1, read on the forward strand.
CGGCGACGGGCAGCGCGATTTCGCCGGTGACCTTGCCATCTTGGACGACGACGAAGCCGCCCTTGATCTTTCCCAGACGATTGGCGGCGAGCGCCATGTCGTCCTCGTTGACGCCGACGACACAGATATTGTGGCTGTCATGGCCGACCGTCGAGGCGATCGCTCCCTTCTTCAGGCCGAACCCCTGGACAAAGCCGTTGGCGTGATTGCCATTGACCCCGTGTCGCTCGATGACGGCGACCTTGATGATGTCGCGGCCAAGATCGACGCCTGCCTGGTTGCCCGATGCCGGCAGCTTGAAGCGCCGGTGTTCGGTGATGATCTTGCCCGGTAGGGCACCGATCACCGAGGTCTCGCCTTCCGCATAGGGCACGCCGAAATCGGCGGCGTTCACGTGGCCCGCCTTGACACTGTCGAGGCCGATGGGGGCAACGGCGCGGCGGGTCGCGAACAGGGCGTCGTCGACGCGACGGCCAGCGGCGAAAACCATCTCCGCCTTGCAGTTTTCGAGGGCGTCGATGACCACGAGATCGGCCCGCCAGCCAGGCGCGACGAGGCCGCGATCCCGAAGGCCGAAGGCGCGGGCAGCCGAGATCGAGGCGGCGCGATAGACCGCCAAGGGCTCGACGTCGTTGGCGATGGCTTCGCGGATCATGTAGTCGAGATGACCCTGTTCGGCGATATCGAGCGGGTTGCGGTCGTCAGTGCAAAGCGCCAGGAACGGCGACAGGCGCTCCGTCAGAATCGGCAGCAATGCATGCAGGTCCTTGGAGACCGAGCCTTCGCGCACGAGGATGTGCATGCCCTTGCGGATTTTTTCGAGCGCTTCCTCGGCGCTCGTGCATTCATGATCGGTGCGGATGCCGGTGGAGAGATAGCCGTTGAGATCGCGCCCGCGCAGTAGCGGCGCATGGCCGTCGATGTGGCCGCCCTGGAAGGCTTCCAACTTGGCGAGGCAGATCGGGTCCTTGTGGATGACGCCGGGGAAGTTCATGAATTCCGCAAGGCCGATGACTTTTTCATGGTCGCGGAAGGGCAGCAGTTTCTCAATCGGCAGATTGGCGCCGGAGGTTTCCAGATGCGTTGCCGGCACGCAACTCGAGAGCTGGACGCGGATATCCATGATCGTTTCAAGGGACGAATCCAGGAAGAAGCGGATGCCGTCTGTGCCGAGCACATTGGCGATCTCGTGAGGATCGCAGATTACCGTCGTCACGCCATAGGGCAGGACGCAACGGTCGAATTCATGCGGGGTGACGAGCGAGGATTCGATATGCAGATGCGTATCGATGAAACCGGGAACGATGATCCGGCCGGAAATATCGATCTCCTGCGCGCCGCTGTAGGTACCGCAGGTGCCGACGATCCGGTCGCCGCTGATGGCGATGTCGGAGGCGACCAGTTCGCCGGTGACGAGATCGAAGAAGCGGCCACCCTTGAGCACGATGTCTGCTGGCACGCGTCCCGTGCCCTGATCGATCAGCGTTTCCAGTCTCTTGCTCATGATGATCCTGCTTCCTGCCTGCTGTTTGCTGCCAGCATAAACGCTGTCGCGCTATAATGCACAGGGATAGCGAGGATCATCCAAATGAAAACGGGCGCCGAAGCGCCCGTTTCCGTCAGAGTGGAGCCCGCTTATTCGGCGGCGACGATCTTGCCGGCGTCCCACTTGTAGAGCGAGAAGCTCTGCGAGGTGAGGTCGCCGTTTTCGCCATAGGTGACGTCGCCGATCGCCGTCTTGATCGGCTCGCCGGCCTTGAGCGCGGTGGCAACAGCGGTTGCATCCTCGGCGCTGCCGGCCTTTTCGATGCCGGCCTTGATGACTTCGACGGCGGCATAGGCGTTCAGCGTAAAGGCTTCCGGCGGAATGTTGGCGGCCTGCAGCGCGGCAACGGCGGCCTTCGAGCTGTCGTTCTTCAAAGCGTCGGACGCGTTGGTGAAGACCGTGCCGGCTGCCGCATCCGTGCCGATGCTCCAGAATTCGGTGTTGGACAGGCCGTCGCCGCCGATGACCTGGATCGGGGCGGAGATGTCATGCAACTGGCGCACCAGAAGGCCGGCTTCGGGATGGTAGCCGCCGAAATAAAGGATATCGACTTTCTCAGCCTTCAGGCGTGTGGTGATCGCGCTGAAGTCCTTTTCGCCGGGTGTCAGCGAATCGTTGAAGACTTCCGTCACGCCACCGGCGTTCAGCGTTGCCTTGAAGGAATCGGCGAGACCCTTGCCGTAGGCGCCCTTGTCGTTAAGGATGCCGATGCGCTTGTCCTTGAACTGCTTGAGAACATAGGCTGCAGCGACTTCAGCCTGCTGATCGTCACGGCCGCAGGTGCGCAGGATCGTCGCCAGACCGCGCTTGGTGAGATCGGGCGTCGTTGCCGTTGGCGTGACCATCAGCACGCCGTTTTCAGCCAGGACATCGGATGCCGGCATGGCGACGCCCGAGGTTACCGGGCCAACGACGAAGCGGATGCCGTCGCCGACGATCTGGTTTGCGGCCGAGACACCCTGCTTGGGTTCACCGGCATCGTCGGTCAGCTTCAGCACGACCTGTTCGCCGAGAATGCCGCCGTTCTTGTTGATCTGATCGACGGCGACCTGTGCGCCATTCTTCACCTGATCGCCATAGGCGGCGACGGGACCGGTCAGCGGCGCAATCAGGCCGATCACGATTTCCGCATGGGCGAGCGGCGAAAACGCCAGCGAGGCGGCGAGCGTGACGCCAGAGACTATCTTAAAGTTCATCTTGCTTCTCCTTGAATGGGTTGGTTCCCCCGCAGCGCCAGCGTCGTGATCGCCAGCCGCACGGGGACAGTCCCTCCGGTCGAAGCAAGCTTACGCTGGATGGGTTCCCCTGTCTTCTGCGAACAGGCCTTTCCCATGTCCAAGGGTCTATGAACCCCTCGCGGATTCCGCAAGGCGGTTTTCTAGGCAATTGCGAAATATTTGTTCAATTTACCGTATTGGGACGGCCCCGGACGGTCGCAGGATCGGATGGCGGGGAATGTTTCTTTCGCAGGTGGCTATTTTGCAGTTTTCCTGCTGTTGTCCCCGCCTGACGAGCGCCCTCTCGCCAAGCGGGAAAGGGCACTCGCCGGTTTCGCTCATCAGGCGTTGGCAATCAGTACCTTGCGGATACCGTCGATCAGTTCGTCGATCTGGGCCTTCGAGATGATCAGCGGCGGCGACAGCGCGATGATGTCGCCGGTGGTGCGGATCAGGTAGCCGTTCTCATAGGCTTTCAGGAAGGCGGAGAAGGCGCGCTTGGTTGGTTCGCCTGATATCGGGGCAAGCTCGATCGCGCCGATCAGGCCGATATTGCGGATATCGATGACATGCGGGCAGTCCTTCAGCGAATGCAGCGCGTCGGCCCAGTAGGGGGCGAGTTCGGCGCCACGGGTGAGCAGGCCTTCGTCGCGGTAGGTGTCGAGCGTGCCGAGTGCGGCGGCGCAGGCGATCGGGTTGCCGGAATAGGTGTAACCGTGGAAGAACTCGATCATGTGTTCCGGGCCGTTCATGAAGGCGTCGTGGATTTCCGCCGTGACGAACACCGCGCCCATTGGAATGACGCCGTTGGTCAGGCCCTTGGCGGTGACGATCATGTCCGGTTTGACGTCGAAATACTGGGCGGCGAACGGGGTGCCGAGACGGCCATAACCGGTGATGACTTCGTCGAAGATCAAGAGGATGCCGTGCTTGGTGCAAATCTCGCGCAGCTTCTGCAGGTAACCCTTCGGCGGGATGAGGACGCCAGTGGAACCGGCAACCGGCTCGACGATGACGGCGGCGATGGTCGAGGCGTCATGCAGGGTGACGATGCGTTCCAGTTCGGTGGCGAGGTCTGCGCCATGCTCCGGTTCGCCCCTGGTGAAGGCATTCTTTTCCGGCAGATGGGTGTGGGGCATGTGGTCGACGCCCGACAGAAGCGTGCCGAACATCTTGCGGTTGGAGACGATGCCGCCGACGGAAATGCCGCCGAAGTTGACGCCATGATAGCCGCGCTCACGGCCGATCAGGCGAGTTCGCGAACCATTGCCCTTGGCGCGGTGATAGGCGAGCGCCACCTTGAGTGCTGTCTCGACCGATTCCGAGCCGGAATTGGTATAGAGCACATGTTCCATGCCGTCGGGCGCGATGTCGATCAGGCGGTTGGCCAGTTCGAAGGCCTTGGGATGGCCGAGCTGGAAGGCGGGCGCATAGTCGAGTTCGCCGGCCTGCTGCTGAATGGCTTCGGTGATCAGTGGCCGGCAGTGGCCAGCGTTTACGCACCAGAGGCCAGCCGTGCCGTCCAGCACCTGTCGCCCGTCATGGGTCGTGTAGTGCATGTCCTTCGCCTTGACGAACATGCGGGGTTCTTTCTTGTACTGCCGGTTGGCCGTGAACGGCATCCAGAAAGCTCTGAGATCGTTGGGCGTGGCATTGAGGCGGTTGGACATCGTGTTCTCCGTGGCGTTTTTGCCTGGCGGCCAAAGCCAGGGTATCAGGCTGAATCTTTTACCTGATGGTCAAACTATCAGCGCGCCTTGCAGCGTCAAGCCTTGGCCAGATGTTCCAGGCCTCCGGCGATAGCGCTGAAATAAACGGTTTCTTGAGCATGGCGGCAGGAATGGGCGTGACATCGTCTTCGTCTTTTCCGAAGTTTAACGTGTTCGGACACAGTGTCTCGCCGCGCCCCGACATTTGGCTTCAGGATGAAGATGTTGCGAAAAACCCCTGTCTGCCCGAAGCTGGTCTGCCTGACGCTGGTCTGCCTGACGCTCGCTGTCGTTTTTCGTCTTCCGGCGCAGGCCGCAAACATGATCACAGATGGCACGTTCGAAAACGGCTTGGATGGTTTCTGGGCTACCGGTGGCGTGACGCTGTCGCGGGAAAAGGGAAGACTCTGCGCCGACGTCGAAGCGGGCGGGCAGCCCTGGGATCGGTTGATGGGCGTCAACGATCTGCAGTTTACGTCAGATATATCCTATCAACTGACCATGACGCTCGAAGCGCGCGAGGACCATTCGTTTCCGCTGCTCGTTCAGCGCAACGCGGATCCCTGGACCGCGCAGGCGACACTCGAAGCCGCCACCAAAAACGGCAAGCAGGCATTCTCGTCGGTGTTCAAGGCGACCGATGCGGAGCCGGCCCAGATCCTCTTTCAGCTTGGTGGCGCCGTAAATCCTTGGCGGTTCTGCCTCGACGACATCACCGTCGATGAAGCCAAACCGGAGGCGATTGCTGCCGCAGCCGCCATTTCAGCCGTTGCAAAGCCCGCGCCGCATGCATTGCCGGCTCTGGTCAACCAGACAGGCTATTTCATTGATGGCCCGAAGCGGGCGACGATCCTTTCCAAAGGCACCGAACCGATGGCCTTTCAGCTAGAAGATGCGGCTGGTGCGGTGGTCGGCGAAGGCATGACCGCGCCCGGCGGTTTCGACCAGACCGTCGGTTCCGAAACGCAGATCGCCGACTTTTCCGCCTTCACGACGGCGGGCGAGGGATACCGGTTGATCGTCGGCGGCAAGAAGAGCTATCCGTTTTCTGTCGGCAGCGATGTCTATGGCAAATTGCGCGTCGATGCGTTGTCCTGGTTCTATCCGCAGCGCAGCGGCATCGAAATTCAGGGCGATATTGCCGGTGAGGCCTATGCGCGGCCGGCCGGCCATGTGCAGGAGGGGCCGAACCTCGGCGATATCGACGTTTCCTGCCTGACCGGGAAGACGGCGGCGAAGCTCTACGGCAAGGACTGGACCTGCGATTACACGCTGGATGTCTCGGGTGGCTGGTATGACGCCGGCGACGAAGGCAAGTATGTGGTCAATGGCGGCATCGCCGTGGCGCAGCTTCTCGGCACGTTCGAGCGCGGACTGCTGTATGGCAAGGGAGCATCACCCGTCATCAGCGACAGCCTGTCGCGCATTCCCGAGAATGGCAACGGCATTCCCGATATTCTCGACGAAGCGCGCTGGGAGCTGGAATTCCTTCTGAAGATGATGGTTCCGGACGGTCAACCCATGGCCGGCATGGTGCATCACAAGGTGCATGATATCAGTTGGACCGGCGTGCCGATGTTGCCGCATCTCGATCCCGAGGAGCGCGTCCTCCATCGCCCGTCGACCGCCGCCACGCTCAATCTGGCCGCCGCCGCAGCGCAGGGCGCACGTCTTTTTGCGCCCTATGACGCGGCATTTTCACAGCGCTTGCTGGCGGCGGCGGAAAAAGCCTGGCTTGCCGCCGCTGTCAATCCGGTGCTGTTCGCGCCGGAATCGGACGGTCTGCAGGGCGGCGGCGATTATCACGATACCGACATTACCGACGAAACCTACTGGGCGGCCGCCGAACTCTATATCACCACCGGCGAAGCGAAATACCTGACGACGCTGAAGGGCTCTTCCTATTGGGCCGGTCCGGTGTTTCCCGCTATCGGCGCCTTTGATTGGCGCAGTGTCGCCGGACTGGCCCGGCTCGACCTTGCCTTGTTCGGCGATCGCTTGCCGGAGGATGACAAGGCTACGATCCGCGCCTCCGTGGTATCGGCTGCGAAAAATTTCATCGGACTTCAGAAAAAGGAACCTTTCGGCCATATCTACCGCCCGGCGAATAACCGCTATGACTGGGGTTCCAACCAACTCATCCTGCACAACATGATCGTCGTTTCCGCCGGCTATGACCTGACCGGAGAAAAGGTCTTCCTCGACAGCGTCCGCGAAAGCATGGATTACATCTTCGGGCGCAACGGGATGAACCTGTCCTATGTCACCGGCTATGGCAGCGTCTTTTCCAAGAACCAGCATAGCCGCTGGTATGCGCATCAGGTTGATGACAGCCTACCCAATCCACCTGTTGGGACACTGGCCGGCGGACCGAACTCGACGCTGGTCGATGCGGTCGCGCAGGCGAGGCTCAAGGGCTGCATGCCGCAGATGTGCTATATCGACGACATCATGGCCTGGGGTACCAACGAAATGACGATCAACTGGAACGCGCCGCTGGTCTATATCGCGTCCTTCCTGGCGGATGCCCGATGAGCGGACAGACGGGCATTGCTTTCATCGGCACCGGCTTCGTCGCCGATTATTATATGACGACGCTTGCCAATCATCCGAAGCTGCGTCTGGTCGGTGTGTGGGACATCGATCCCGCCCGCCTCAAGCAGTTCTGCGACTACTGGAACGTTCGCGCCTATGCGTCGCGTGAGGAGTTGCTGGCTGACCCCGCCATCACCATCGCCGTCAACCTGACGACGCCGGAAAGCCATTACCCGGTCAATAAGGCGAGCCTTGTTGCTGGCAAGCATGTCTATTGCGAAAAGCCGCTGGCGATGACGGTCGAGCAGGCGCGCGAGGTCGTGGCGACGGCCGAGGAGAAGGGGCTGATCCTCGCGGGTGCGCCGGCCAATGCCCTGAGCGATGCCAAGGCGCATTGTGGGGATATCCTCGCCTCCGGGGTCATCGGGATACCGCGCCTTGCCTATGCGGAGATGGAGGACGGGCCGGTCTTTCTCGACAACTGGCAGGACTGGCGAAGCCGTTCCGGTGCGAAATGGCCGGGGGTGCATGAATTCGAGATCGGCTGTACGCTGGAACATGCCGGCTACGCCACCAGTTGGCTGGTCTCACTGTTCGGTCCCGTCGCCAATGTCGCTGCTTTTTCGGCGCTCACCTTTCCGAACAAGGGGCCGGGGACGGAAAGCCTCATGCTCGGGCCTGATTTTTCGACGGGCTGCCTCACCTTCCAGTCGGGTCTTGTCGCCCGCCTGACCAGCGGCCTTGCCGCACCGCGCGACCGGTCCCTCACCATCATCGGCGACAAGGGAACCATCGTCGTTCGCGATCTCTGGGATAACCGCTCGCCCGTTCACGTCTCGCTGGTGGGTGCGAGACGCCCGCTGCGGCACCGGCTGCTGGAGCGCATCGAACGCCAGATCAAGCGCAAATTGCCGCTCAACCTGATGGCTGGAAAGCCCGTGCCCTATCCACAGGCTGCAGCGAAGAACGCGCTGCCGGCTTACCCTTCGCAGATCGATTTCGTCCGGGGTATTGCGGCGCAAGCAGAGGCGATCGCTGCCAGGACCCAACCAGTCTTTTCGGGCAAGACCGCGCTGCATCTGACGGAAATCGTCCTGGCGCTCAATGCTGGCAAGCGGGACTACACGCCGACCGGCCTATGACGCAGGCTCAGCCAAGACGGTTTCGATGATGCCGAGTGCCGCGATACTGGCACTGAGCGGCATCGTGCGGCTTTCGCGATCGCCCTGAAGAATGGCCTTGCTCGCGGCCTCGATCTCGAATTGCAGACCGTTTCCGGCGAAGCCGTGGGTGTGGACCGTGAGGCCGGGCAGGGGCAGTCTGGCTGCAAGCTTGCCAATCAGGCGGGAGAGACGACCGGAGCCAGAAGGCGTTGCCAGCCACCCTATCAATCGATTGCGTATGACGAACACGCGACTTGCGCGCAGGAACGGAGCATCAATGACGATGCTCCCGGTCTCGCCTTCGATAACGAAGCGATTGCCACCGTTTCGATCGAAGCCGCAGCTGATCTGGGCCGCAAATCCGTCATAGCCAAGCCGGAGATCGGCCGCCATGTCGACGCCGGTCGGAGCAGCGCGCCAGCGGCCGGTCACCGATCCGGGGACGCCGAACAGCGCCAGCGCCAGCGCGATCGGATAGGTGCCGAGGTCGAACAGCGAACCGCCACCAAGGGATTTCGAGAAGAACCGGCTCTTGCTGTCGAAGGGCCTGACATAGGCAAGCTCGGCGCGAACGCCGGTGATGGCGCCTATGGTTTTGTCGGCCAGCAGCGTGCGGACATGATCGACCGCCGGCAGGAAGACGGTCCAGAGCGCTTCCATTGCAAAGGTCTGTTTTTCGTTCGCAAGATCGGCGATCTGGCGGGCCCGCGCCGCCGTCGTGACCATCGGCTTTTCGATCAATACCGGCTTTCCGGCGCTGAGCAGCCGCTGTGCCGCATCGAAATGGGCGGTGTTCGGCGTGGCGATGTAGACGGCGTCAATCTCTGGATCATGCGCCAGCGCATCGATATCCTGAACGACACGCAGGCCGCCGAAACGCTGCGAGAAGGAATTGGCAGCGTCGGGTGTACGCGAGCAGACCGCCGTCAGCCGTGCATGTCCGGCCAACTCCATATCCTGTGCAAAGGTCGCCGCGATCGACCCGGTTCCGAGGACCGCCCAGGCAATCGTCCTGTCGTTTTCACTGTCATTCATGGCACGGATACTGCACGCCAACTCTCAAGGGCGCGTTAAGCGTTGAAAAGGGTTGACGCCGACCATTGTGGATTGCGCAACTCTGCAAGCTTTGCACAACCCTTTCGTGCGATTGAAGGCCGTCCCGCAGCTGGAGTGGTGGATCAAGGGCAATTGCCGCTGCTTCGTGAAGGGCACATGACCTTCGTCCGTCGCGTTCGACAAATCGGTTGGATGCGGCGGGCGAATTTGCCGGCTGGATCGAGACCCAGGCTATCGTGGCGAGGTGCCATCGGCCCGGCTGGTATCAGCGACCAGCGGTCGATCCAAGTCTGATTTTGGAAAATGGATATGGACGGGGGCCGGCGAGCGGCCCCGGTCAAGGATCAGGCAGTACGGCGTTGGGCGAGCTTTTCAGCTGCGACAGATTCTTCGCCGTAGATATCTTTCAAGGTTTTCAGCACTTTCAACACTGCATCCGACGAGCTGGAATAGTAGATCGTCTGCGCATCCCGGCGGGTGGTCACCAGATTCTGGGCACGCAATTTCGACAGGTGTTGCGACAGGGCAGACTGGCTGAGGCCGACCTGGTTCGCCAAGGCACCGACAGCCATTTCCTCGTTCACCAGTGAACTGAGAATCAGCAGGCGCTTGGGGTTTGCCATGGCCGACAGAAACTCCGCAGCTACTTCAGCCTTGTCGTGTCTCTGAGGGGAAATCGTTTGCATTCGGTACTCCATGCGAAGATCACATCACGCTTGGTTATGATTGTGAGTGTTAGATAATTAGGCGTGATGAATAAAAGGACAACCACCCACTGCAAGAATTCGGGGTAGGTGAGGTCTGGTTAACCGTAAAGTTTAACCAGCATCGCCCGTAATTCCGCCGCGGATTGCAGCGGAGAGTCGTATTCAAGGCGCTTCAGCTGGTCCTTTTGCGCCAGATCGAGACCATCAGCATCGAGCCCCGTGATTCGCCAAGCGTTTCCCTTGGCGGCGCAGTAAACCTGAGCATAGCGGCTCGCCGCGTCCGCATGATCGGTATTCATGTGATCAATCGCGCGGGTTTCCATCGCTGCGATCTCGCCGATCGCCGGCGAGTGGATCAGGAGGTCGGCTCCCTCCAGAGCATAGGCACGGCCGAAGCCGCCGTTCAGGCCGGCGCGCTCGGGCACCAGCCTGAAGAAGGCGAAGTCCGGAAAGTCGACATAGAGCTGAGACTTGGGATGACGACGGACAAAACGCTCGCGGATGCGGATATGCGCATCACTGTCGCGCGCAATTTTCTCGGCCTGGCATTGAACCGTCAGGCGGGGGTGGGCGAGAGGATCGCCCTTGCCGATCTCGCCTGTCAGCAGTGAGCAGCGCCGGTCGGCGGAGAGCGCCTGCGTGTGGGTGGAGAGGGCGGAGACGAGGATGACCGGCGTGCCGTCGGTATCGATGCCGAGGAGAACACGGCTGACGAAGGGAAAGCCGTCGCTTGCTGGTTCGATGACGGCCATGGATGCGCTACGGGCCGAGCGCAGGGTAATGCGGGCGAGCTTGCGGGCCTCGTCGTCGGTATCGCGCAGGACGGAAGGTTTGTCGGCCATCGGCTTGCCTCGTGTTTGAACGCAGGACGCCCGGAACGATGGGGTCCGGGCGTCCTTATAGTGGCGTCGAGGCGGTTGCGGTCAAGGTCTGTTGCGGTGACGTGTTAGACCTTCCACGACGTTCTGGGCATTGATGGTGCCGACGATGGCGCCGTTGTCGACGACGCCGATGCTGCCTGGCTGGCGCGACATGGCGTCGAGAATGTCGATCAGCGGCGTGGTCGGCTTGGCGGTGGCCGAGACGCCGACGGCGCTGTCGGTGCGGTTGACGCCCTGGCTCATCACGTCCATCGCCGTCAGCATGGTGATCGGGTTCATGTGCTGGACGAAATCGGCGACATACTGATTGGCGGGATTCTTGACGATATCCTGCGGTGTGCCGCACTGGATGATGCGGCCGCCTTCCATGATGGCGATGCGGTTGCCGATGCGAAACGCTTCGTCGAGATCGTGGCTGACGAACAGGATGGTCTTCTTCAGGCGCCGCTGGAATTCCAGCAATTCGTCCTGCAGACGCGTGCGGATCAGCGGATCGAGCGCCGAGAAGGGCTCGTCCATCAAGAGGATCGGCGCACCGGTCGCAAAGGCACGGGCTAGGCCGACGCGCTGCTGCATGCCGCCGGAAAGCTCCTTGACCTGGCGGTTGGCCCACTTGGTCAGGTTGACCAGTTCCAGCTGCTCGGCGACACGCGCCTTGCGCTCGTTGTCCGGCACGCCGGCAAGCTCAAGCCCGAAGCCGACATTGTCTTCCACCGTGCGCCAGGGCAAAAGCGCAAACTGTTGGAACACCATGGAAACGTCATGCATACGAAAATCGCGCAGCGATTTCGCCGAGGTCTTGTAGGGATTGATCGAACCGTGCCGGGTCTTGACCTCGACTTCGCCGCGCACCACCGGAGCAAGCCCGTTGACGGCGCGCAGCAGGGTCGACTTGCCCGAGCCGGACAGGCCCATCAGGACGAGGATTTCGCCTTCTTCGATGGACAGCGACGCATTGGCGACGCCGAGCACCAGACCCGTCGCGGCGCCGATCTCGTCGCGGCTCTTGCCCTGATCGACCATGGCAATGGCGGCATCCGGCTTGTTGCCGAAGATGATATCGACATTCTTGAAAACGACGGCGGTCATGCGCCTTCTCCTTCATCGGACGAACGGAACAGACGGTCGAGAATGATCGCTAGAATGACGATGCAGAGGCCGGATTCAAAGCCCATGGCAATGTTGACGGTATTCAAGGCGCGCACGACGGGAACGCCGAGACCAGCGGCACCGACGAGCGCGGAGATGACCACCATCGACAGCGACAGCATGATCGTCTGGGTCAGGCCCGCCATGATCTGCGGCATGGCGAAGGGCAGTTCGATCTTGCGCAGCACCTGAGCCGGGGTCGCGCCGAAGGAGACGGCGGCTTCGACCAGTGAAGGCGGCGTTGAAATGATGCCGAGGCGCGTCAGCCGGATCGGCGCCGGAATGGCGAAGATCACGGTGGCGATCAGGCCGGGCACCATGCCGAGACCGAACAGAACCAGCGCCGGGATCAGGTAGACGAAGGTCGGAATGGTCTGCATCAGGTCGAGGATCGGCCGCATGACGGCATAGACCCATGCCCGGCGGGCGGCAGCGATGCCGAGCGGAATGCCGACGGCCATCGAGACGAAGCTGGCCGCGAGCACCAGCGCCAGCGTCTCGGTCGTCGCCTTCCAGTAACCGAGGTTGATGATCAGCAGCAGGCCGAAAAGCGTGAACAGCGTAACGCCGATCGATCGGCGGAACCAGTAGGAAAGGCCGGTCACGATCGCCACGACGATCAACGGATGCGGTGTCTGCAGTATCCACAGGATCACGTTGACGACGCCCGCGAGGACGGCGGAGACCTGGTCGAAGAAACCGGTGAAATTGGTGGTCAGCCAAGTGAAGAAACTCTTCGCCCAGCCGCCAATGGGTATGCGTCTGTCAGGATTGGTCAGCCATTCCACGGAAAATCGCCTGGTTCTTGGAGCCGATGATAGGAGCGGAAGCGCAACAAGCGCGCTTAAAAAAGGCGGGGACTGTGCCCCGCCTTCATCTAACGGTCAGAGACCGAGCGCGGTCTTCACCGCAGCCAGTCCGTCGCCACCGTCCTTGGTGGTGACACCTGCGAGCCAAGGCTCGACGGCGGTCGGATTGGCCTTCAGCCAGGCATTGGCAGCTGCTTCCGGATCCTGGCCGTCATTGAGGATCTTGCCCATGATCTCGTTTTCCATCGGAAGCGTGAACTTCAGATTGGTGATCAGCTTGCCGACATTCGGGCATTCGGTCGTGTAACCGGCGCGCACATTGGTGAATACGGTTGCGCCACCGAAGTTTGCGCCAAAGATATCGTCGCCGCCGGAGAGATAGGTCAGCTTGAAGTTGGCATTCATCGGGTGCGGTTCCCAGCCGAGGAAGACGACCGGCGTTCCATCCTTTTCGGCGCGGGCGACTTGCGCCAGCATGCCTTGTTCGGAGGATTCGACGACTTCAAAGCCCTTGAGGCCGAACGTATCCTTGTCGGCCATGTCGATGATCAGGCGGTTGCCGTCATTGCCCGGCTCGATGCCGTAAATCTTGCCTTCGAGCGCATCCTTGTGGGCGGCGATATCCTTGAAATCCTTGATGCCGAGCTCGGCGCCCTTGGCATTGGTCGCCAGCGTGTACTTGGCGCCCTCGAGGTTCGGACCGAAGGATTCGACCGACTTGTCGTCGAGGAACGGACGAACGTCGTTTTCCTGAGTCGGCATCCAGTTGCCGAGGAAGACGTCGATGTCCTTGTTCTTCAGCGACTGGTAGGTCACCGGAACGGACAGGACCTTGATATCGGTCTGGTAGCCGAGGCCCTTCAGGACCGATGCGACAGTTGCCGTCGTAGCGGTGATATCGGTCCAGCCGACATCCGCAAAGCGAACGGTGCCACAGCTTTCCGGCTCCGCGGCATAGGCGGACGTCAACGCGGACAGCGATACAGTTGCGGTCAGCATGAATTTCAGTGTCAGTCTGGTCATCGTGGTTATTCCCCTGCCTTTTGATTTTAGCCAATCACCAAATGTCCGCCAGTTCAAGCGCCCTGATGTTGGCTCAAGTGTATTGGGACAATCTCTGGACACGCCCGCGTAAAACGACGTGAAATGTCGCATTGCTAATGTTCTGCGGATCGCTGTCGATTTTCTGTGACTTTCGCGCCCGCGCTCTGGTCTTCCTCGCTCGGCCTGTTCATGAACAAGCAGCAGCATACAGAAGAGGACGCAATGGCAAAACTGTATTTCAGCTACGCCACGATGAACGCCGGAAAATCGACGATGCTCCTGCAAGCGTCCTACAATTATCGCGAGCGCGGTATGCGGACGGTGATCCTGATCGCGGCCTTCGACGACCGGGCGGGCAAGGGGCGCGTATCGTCCCGCATCGGCCTGTCGGACGACGGTATCGCCTTCAAGCATGAGGACAATCTCTACGCGCTGGTCGAGCGCATGCATGCCGAGGATCCTATTGCCTGCGTCTTTGTCGACGAGGCCCAGTTTCTCGGTGCGGACCAGGTCTGGCAGCTTGCGCGCGTCGCCGACCGGATCGGCATTCCGGTGATGGCATACGGCTTGCGCACCGATTTTCAGGGCAAGCTTTTCCCCGGTTCGGAGGCGCTCCTGGCGATCGCCGATGAAATGCGCGAAGTCCGCACGATCTGCCATTGCGGCCGCAAGGCGACGATGGTGGCGCGGATGGATGCCGAGGGCAATATCGTGCGCGAAGGCGCGCAGGTGGATGTCGGCGGCAATGAGAAATATGTCGTCTACTGCCGACGCCACTGGGACGACATTATGAATGAGGGTTGAGGCGGCTATCGCGCCAGCCTTGCTCCGTGTCATGATGGGGATCCGCACCGTCCGCCGCAGGAGTTCGCATGCCGTCGCGCCTCGTTCTGATCAGTTTTTTTCTCTGTCTTGGTAGCGGCCTTGCGCATGCGGGCGGTGATGCGAGCGCCGGCGCGCAGGTCTTCAAGAAATGCGGTGCCTGCCATACGGCAACCGAGCCGGTAAACCGCGTCGGGCCGAGCCTGATGGGCGTGGTCGGCCGTCCGGTCGCGACCTTTCCGGATTATAGCTATTCGAGCGCGATGTCGGATTTCGGCGCCGACGGCAAGGTCTGGGACGAGGATCGGATTTCCGAGTATCTTCTGGCGCCGAAAGCCATGGTTCCGGGCACCAAGATGAGCTTTGCTGGCCTGAAAAAGCCGCAGGATGTCGAAAATGTCATCGCCTACCTGAAATCGACGGCGACGAATTAGGCCGGCTTTCATCCGCCGGCGTGACGACCAATGTGATACGGAATTGAAAATCGGCAAGTGGGGCTTGAGCTTCACCTTGCCGTTCCCATTATATAAGCTGATGTCACGACTGAATAATTAGGCTGCGCGATGCGTTAGCATCGGAGCAACAAGGGGAAAAACCGATGGCGACACTTCAGAATTTTGAGAGCGAAATCGAAAAGACCCGCGGTATCGTCGAGCAGATGCGCGGCAAGATGGATCAGTCGGCGGTCGTGCTCGACCAGTTCGCCAAGTCCGATACCAAGCTCGGCGACGCCAATTTCGACATCGAAAATGCCCGCATCCAGGATGTCATCAACCAGCAAAAGGTGATGGAAGGCAATATCGCCGACCTGATCATCGGCCTGGAAGATGCGACCAATGCCTTCGGCTCCGAATTCGAGAGCATGAAGAGCTACACTGGCTACGAAAAGTTCATCGGCATATTTTCCAAGCAGAGCGCGCAGCGTATGCGCACCGATCGTGTCCGCAACATGTCGCTTGCCGGCAACCTGCAGGAACTTCTGGCCAAGTCCGACACGATCGTCGGCATCCTGAAGGAACAGAAGAGCGTTCTCGACCAGCGCTACAAGACCTCCGAGGCGAGCCTCCTGCAGGTGATCGAGCGCCGCAAGGGCACGATGGCCAATCTGCAGGAAACCCAGAAGCGGATCGAGGAACTGAACCCGCTGCTGATGGACATCGAAAACAGGATCGCCGCCTCGACCGACCAGATGTCCCGCACGCAGTTGGAGGGCGAACGTTCGGTGCTGGCGACGGAATATAACGAGAAGCAGGCCAAGGAACAGGAACTCTTGGCCGAGAGCCAGACCTACGAGCGTTATACCTCGATGTTCCAGACTTTCGTGGACAGTCTCAACAACCAGATCGCCGCGCAGAATACGCTGATCAACAAGCTGACCATCGATACCGAGCAGCGCATCGTGCTTTACAAGGCGCTGGAAGATTCGCTGAAGACGGCGGCGCAGCAGGATGTGGCGCACAAGATCAACACGCTCGGCAGCCAGGTCGATACCGCCGCTGAAGAGACCATGGCCGGCATCGGCTCCGCCTCGCAGCGCCACATCGGCGATCTCCTGGAAATGCACGAAAAGAACATGCTCTCGACCCAGGACATCCAGCGCCGCAAGAAGCTCGCCGACGACGCCTTTGCCAGGCGCTTCCAGGCCGTCATGGACAAGCACAATTCCGCGAATTACGTGAAGCAGTGATCTGCGCATGTTAGCGGACTACAATTTCGTGATGCCCCTCACCCTAGCCCTCTCCCCGCACGCGGGGAGAGGGGACGACGGAGATTGCCGCTTGTCCCTTCGCCCCGTTTACGGGGAGAAGGTGCCCGACAGGGCGGATGAGGAGCAATTGGAAGAAAAGGCGTTTTTTTATTTACAGAGCATGCCGTCATGAACGCCGCATCCGAAGGCAGTGTCGGCCAGTATTTCGCCTCGATCCGTGCGGCGCTCGGCGGGCTGGAAATCTTTCTCGGCGACCGCAACTCGCCGCTCTACAAGAACACCGTCGTTGGCGAAGTGATCGTGCCCTATCTGGCCCGGCTGAAGGCGTCGTTTTCCTGCTGGGAAAACCGCATCGGCTTCATCGAGCAGTTTCGCATTTCCCGCGCGGAAAGCGGCTTCCCGGTGTTCCAGAACGTACTGGAGCTGGAAAACGACCGTCAATCGGCCGAAAAGCGACTGTCCGGCATTCCGGTCGCCGATGCACTGCGCCAGGAAATGGCTGATTTCATCCTGCGGCAGAAGGCTTTTCCGACTGCGCTGCAATCGCGCATGGCCGAGCGGCTCTATCTTGAGCAGATCGGCAAGGGCGATATCTTCTCGCCCTTCATCATGCCCGAGACGGTGCGCGTCGCCGTCAATCCGAAGACCATGCGACCCTATTACATCGTCTGCTGGGGCGCCTTCGACGGTGCCAGCACCTTGCCGATGGTCTACATGGCGACGATCGAGGATTCGTCGGAGAAGATCGCCAAGATGCTGGTGACGCCGGACGGCAAGCTCAATCCGGAGGTCGATATTCCGCTGCCGATCGGCGGACTGCTCAATCCGGAATTCGCCAGTCGGTTCGATGATTTCGCATTGAAGAACAGCGCCTATTCGCTGACGCCGGTGACGATCGCCACCAATCTCGACCGGGATTTTCCGGAACTACGGCCCAAGCAGTTGCGCCGTCTCGTGCTCGGGCCGTTTTATTCGGCCGGGATTACCGAAAACAACGCCAAGATCAACGATATCCTCTCCAAGGTACGCAAGCCGGAAAACGCCTGGCTTCTGACCTGGACGGTGCAGGAGGTCTTTTCCAAGGCCGAACGCCCGGCCCAGCGCGGCTTCTGGTCATCGACGCCGCCGAGCGAGGAATTTCATATCGATACCGACAATCTGGAAGCGACCCGCATGGGTGTCAGCTCCTACGAGAAGCACGCGCTTGTTCCGCACGAAGCCTATCAGGCGCTCTATGCAGCCGGCGACGCTGCGCAGATTTTCGGCGACTACAAGGTGCATGTGATATCCGGCAACCAGGTCATCAGCGAGGTGTAATCCATGTCCCTGAACGCGGGTTTGACGACGTTGCACGAGGACGACATTGCCAAGCATCAGGCGGTTGCGCAAGGCCTCGTGACGCGGCTTATCATCCTGGAGGCGGATGATCCCTCAAATGGAACGGCAATTGCCGGCACCGGTCGTCGCTTCGTCTCTACCGTTTCCACCGGCGGGCAGCGCCGCACCCGCGAGGTGGAACTGGTCAAGACCATCCAGTCGATCCGCTCCGCCGACCCGCTGTTTTCGCCTGCCCAGCATGCTCTTCTCTACCGTGCTCGCCGTGGTGCGCAGGTGGCGCTGGCCGTTGGAGACGTTTTCGCCCGCCAGACAAATCTCGAAGGCCTGCAGTCGCGCAACGCGACGTCGCCGCTGTCAGGGGACGATGCGGCCCAGTTCAAGGCGCTCTTGTCCGCCTCCGCCTATATCGCCGCCTTCACATTCGCCGCCTATCTCGGCGCCACCCTTGCCGGCGACAGCGAGCCGGTTGAGGATGGGGCGGAACCGGACTTCCTATTCGATACGCCGCAGGATGCCCTGAAGGGCATGATTTCGGCGCTGGACAAGACCATAGCCGGTGCGCCCGACGATGCGGCGCTGACCAGCCGGGCGCGCGCCTTCGCGCGGCTCGCGCTTGAAGGGTTGATCGGCCGCAAGGCCCGCTTTACCGGGCTTGCGAGCTTCGAGAATGTCCATATCCGGCTCGATCAGGACGATTTTACGCTGGATGGTTTCGACGTTGCGCCGGGACAGAAGCGCAAGCCGCTGGTGATGACCTTCAAGAAGCCGGAGGAGATCATCGGCAACCACATCGCCAAATATCAGGCGCTGAAACTGTCGAAGATGCTGATGGCCTATGATTTCGAGCGGCAGATGAACCCGTTTGTCGAGCTTGGCGGTTTCCTCTTCACCTTCATCGGCGACGGCATGCCCGGCACCGGCAAGACCATCCTGATCCAGATGCTGGCCGGCCTGCTGAACGATTACTGCCAGATTGCCGGTTATGCCTTTCACTACGAGAATTTCGGCGTCGACCAGATTTCGTCCTATCAGGGCAAATCCGGCCAGAACTGCAAGGCCTTCGTCAACAATGTCATCAACCCGAAGGCCATCGGTTTCGGAACCGTCGACGACGTGGACCAGGTTGCCGCCAAGCGCTCGGACGACCGGGCGTCGGCCGGCCAGCACGAGGTGACGGCGGTGCTGATGGAAAGCTTCGCCGGCGCTTCGACTGTGATCCGCGGCAATTGCAGCTTCGGCATGTTCTCCAACTATCCGGAAAATGTCGATGATGCCCTGCGCCAGCGCGCCGGCGCTCGCTGGCTGGTGGATGGCCCGCAGTTTGAGGGCGACTACATCGATATTTTCGCGATGCTGGTCGGCAAGAACCACAAGATCCCGCTCGGCCAACACCAGCTTTTCGCCGGCCAGGAGATCAAACAAGCCGTGTCGCAATCCTACGCTGAGCATGCCCACCCCAAGGAGGAAGGCCTGCTTGCCGTCTGGGAGCGACACGAAAAGGCGGAAGGCAAGATCGAGACGCTTGCCGACGTCGGCTCCTACCTGCACATGATCAAGGAGGCCGAACCCCGCTTTACCGGCCGTGCCATCAAGAACATCACCGATGCGATCAAGATGCGCGCGATGGATGTCGATCTTCCCGACGACTGGTTCGTCACGCCGCAAGCCTTCATGCACAAGAACTACGATGAGAAGAAAGCCATGATCGAGGATCTGCGCGGCCCGATCACGCTGGACATGGTGCTGCAGGAGATCAACCGCTATGCCGACAGCGAATTCCGCTACACCGACAAATCCGACGACGCCGCGGTCACCGACATCATCCGGCGTGAGCGGCAGCGCGAAAAAGCGATCCGGGAGATCGAGGCCATGAAGGCAGACGGGCGATGGCAGGGGTGACGATTAGCTGATAGCGAATTCTGTTGCGGATAGGGGGAGCGAACTGTAGAATTCATGAAGACGATCATCTTCCATAGTTCTGCAATAAAGGCTTTGGCGCGAATTCCCGCCAATGAGGCCAGAAAGATACGGCAAAAGATATCGCTCTATGCGGCCGACCCGAATGCCCTGAAGGGAAATGTTAAAAAACTGCAAGGTCGTGAGGGTTATAGACTTCGTGTTGGGAATTGGCGGGTCATTTTTGACGAAGATGGCGAAGTGCTCGACATTTTGGACATTGGAAGCCGTGGCAGCATCTACTAGACAAGAGGTATCATCATGAACACGGTGACCGCGTTTAAAACGCCGAGTGGCGACGAGATGGTCGTTCTGCCACGGGCCGAATATGAGACGCTCGTCGATATGGCCGAGATGGCTGCGGATGTTGCCGCCTATGATGAGGCAAAGAGGCGCATCGCGGCGGGCAATGACGAGCGTGTTCCTGCTGAATTTGTCGATCGCCTCATCGACGGTGAAAACCCGATCCGCGTGTGGCGGGACTTTCGTGGTTTGACGGGAAAGGAACTTGCAAACCTGGCCGGTGTCAGTGCGGCTTATATTTCCGAGATGGAAACGGGAAAGAAGGAGGGGAGTCTCTCTGTCCTCAAGGCCATCGCCAAAGTTCTTCGTATTGATCTCGACCATCTGGTTTGGGTCCACGAAGAATCGCCGTCCACTGATGGCCTATAAACGCAAAATCGCAGCAAACGCATGAAACGCCTCCTCGAAGCCGAACTCATATATGGTCGTCTGCTCGAAATTTCCGAGCCTCACCTGATTGCGCGTTACAACAAGGCGCTGCAGGGCTTTGGCCTGCGTCCGACGGCATTGTCCTCCTTCCGGATCGACATGACGGGCTTTTCGCCGGAGATCGCCGACGAACTGGGCGACCGCGATTATCTTGATCCCAATCGAGTCAACCGGCGCTTCATCATCATGACCCCGAGCCAGGAAGAACTGCCGGTCGTTCATACCAGCTTCTCCAACACCGCCGCTTTGATGCACGAGTTCTTCTCCGCCAATGCGCGGGCGATCAACGCGGTGACGATCAAGGATGCGCTTTACGGCGAGATCGAGGATTCCGTTTCGGCCGTCGAAGATATCGACGATCTCCTGTCGATCAACGAGGTGCGGTTTCGTGTCATGTCGGCCGAGGACATGCTCGGCAAGGCGGCGGAACTGCGGGCCTTGATCGATCGGCTGAAAACGGTGCCGACCGCCTGGTCCGACGACGCCATGCTCAATCGGATGGTCGAGCTTGCCAAATTGACCGGCGACATCCGGGAAAACGCGCTGGTTCCCGACAAGCTGGTGTTTCGCCATGACGCCTTCTGGGCCAATCATTTCGGCGGCGTCTATGTCTTCCTCGACGAAAAGACGACGACGGTTATCTGCGATCCCTCGGTGCCGGGCTTTCGCCGGTCACGTCCCTGGCAGGTCAGCTATATCAGCCTGTCCGATCCGCTGCGGATCTACGAATTCCTGGCATCGACCAACCGGCTGCAACTGCCGCAGGCATCCTGGGTGGAAAGCTCGGGCCTCTACCAGCACCGTTCGGACATGATCCTGCGCGGCCTCGTCAACGAGGCGGATCCGACCACCGATATCAATGCCATCGACGCGATCTGGCTGCAGACCTGGATGCACCGCAATTCCGCCCGCGTGGCAGCGGATGGGGCCTATCCGTTCCTGCAGAACATGCTGCGGACCGTGCTTGCATCGGGAACGGTCAGGATGCAGGACGTTACGCCGGAAAACCGCTTCCTGCTGGTGCGCGCCGCGCCCGATCATCCGGATCAATGGCTGACGAACCGGCTGATTTCACAGCTCGTGCCGCGTGATTTCGTATCGCGTTTCGTCTTTGACAAGCATGGCTTCTATGCCGCCTATGAGCATTACAGCGAAAAGTTCAGGGAATATGTTGTGGCGACGCTGACCGGCACATATCTCAGAGACAAGGTGGCGTTTCGCAAACGCCTTTACGGGTTGAAGGAGGATAACAGCAATGCTTGATCCGATCGTCGCGTTTTTCCAGCGTGTGTTTGCAGCGATCGGCCGGGGCATTGGCCTGGTGGTCTCCTGGATACTCTATCCCTTCATCACGGTTGCCAATTGGTACCGGGGCCGCGCCTGGATCATCAAGGGACCGATCGGCATCGGTCTCCTGGTTCTCTTTGGATTTTATTTCTATTTCATCTGGCAGACGCAGGTCTGGACGGGTTTCAACCCCGATTATGTCAATGACTACAATTTTGCGCAGCGCAAGCAGGACGCTGGGGTTGCAGCTACCGATACCAATACAACGGCGGCGGCCAGCGAGGCATCCGAGCCTGCGCCGAAAACCTGCATACGTTCGGCGGTGGTGGATGTGACGGCCGACCTGATCGACCAGAATGTCGATCAGAATGCATGGATTTCGTCGATGTTGCTCTACAAGCTTGGCTTCTTTGGCCTGGATTGGGACAACACGCCCTGGTTCGACAACAAGGCTTCCTTCCAGCGCGGCGTCAATCAGGCGGTGCGACGTACATCGGTGGAACTGGTCGATTCGCTTGGCCGCGTGCGTGGTACGTCCGGCGTCAATGCGGATCTGCAGCGTGCCCGGGGCAATATCCAGTTCGACGAGGAGACCTGGTATTTCGGTTCGGATTCGCTGCTGCCGAAGACGCCGACACCGACCTATTATCGCACCGCGATGGAAGATCTGCGCAAGTTCAACACGTCTCTCGAAGCCTGCGAGGCGATCTTCGATGGCCGCTCGGACAACCTGATCGAATTCCTCGATCGCATCGCCAATGATATCGGCTCGACTTCGGCGATCATCCGCGAGCGCTCGGAATTCCACAATGGCGGGTGGTTCGACACGCGAGCCGACGACCGGTTCTGGTTCGCCTACGGTCAGCTCTATGGCTATTACGGGATCCTCGCCGCCGCCGGTGCCGATTTCGATGCCGTCATCAAGGCGCGTGGCATCGACCCGATCTGGCAGGAAAGCATCAAGCAGCTTCGCTCGGCCCTGAATATCCAGCCGGCCATCATTTCGAATGGCCGCGAGGATGGCTGGATCATGCCGACGCATTTGGCAACGATGGGCTTTTACATCCTTCGGGTGCGTTCGAACCTTGTCGAAATGCGCGATATCCTGGCGCGGTGAAAAAGGTGCATTGGTGCGCCCGATCGTCCGGCTGACGGCGGGTTTTCTTCTCTGCCGCGTCTGCGGCAGGCAGGCGCTTGCCGAGGAAAAGCTGCGCACGCCGCCGCAGTTTTCGCCGATGGTGTTTTCTATCGTGCGCAGCGCGATTACCGCTGCTGCAGGCGTGCCGGTACTCTCCGGCCCGCCGCATCCATAGTCGCAATTACAACAGCCCTCCGGCGGCATGTCGTTCCGAACGCATCATCTGTCGTTTTTGGTCCATTTGACGGCAAATTAAGATATGGAAAGCGGCGTCAATTCAGGCTCTTATGCTTCCTAATAAAAAGGGTGGAAGGGAGAGACACCAAATGGCCGACGTGAAGTCCGATATCGAAATTGCACGTGCAGCGCAGAAAAAACCGATCCTCGAGGTTGGCGCAGGACTTGGAATTCCCGCGGAAGATTTGCTTCCATACGGCCATGACAAGGCAAAGATCAGCGCCGATTTCATATCCCGCCAAAAGAGCAAGAAGAACGGCCGCCTGATCCTCGTCACGGCGATCAATCCGACGCCCGCGGGCGAGGGCAAGACGACGACCACGGTGGGGCTCGGTGACGGCCTCAACCGCATCGGCAAGAAAGCGGTTGTCTGCATTCGTGAGGCATCACTCGGGCCTTGCTTCGGCGTCAAGGGCGGTGCGGCGGGCGGCGGCTACGCACAGGTGGTGCCGATGGAGGACATCAACCTGCATTTCACCGGCGATTTCCATGCCATCACCTCGGCCCATAACCTGCTGTCGGCGCTGATCGACAACCATATCTACTGGGGCAACGAGCAGAATATCGATATCCGCCGCGTCGCCTGGCGTCGGGTCATGGACATGAACGATCGCGGCCTGCGCCAGATCGTCGGTTCGCTCGGCGGCGTCGCCAACGGGTTTCCGCGCGAGACGGGCTTCGACATCACCGTCGCCTCGGAAGTCATGGCGATCCTGTGCCTGTCGACCGATCTCAAGGATCTGGAAAAGCGCTTGGGCGATATCATCGTCGCTTACAGGCGCGACAAGACACCGGTCTTTGCGCGCGATATCAAGGCCGACGGCGCCATGACCGTACTGCTCAAGGATGCGATGCAGCCGAACCTCGTGCAGACGCTGGAGAACAATCCCGCCTTCGTGCATGGTGGGCCATTCGCCAATATCGCCCACGGTTGCAATTCGGTGGTGGCGACGACGACGGCGCTGAAACTTGCCGATTATGTCGTGACGGAAGCCGGCTTCGGCGCTGATCTCGGGGCGGAAAAGTTCTTCGATATCAAATGCCGCAAGGCGGGGCTGAAGCCGGACGCCGCCGTGATCGTTGCCACGGCGCGGGCGATGAAGATGAATGGCGGCGTGAAGAAGGAGGACCTTGGCCAGGAGAATATCGAGGCCGTGCGCAAGGGCTGCGCCAACCTTGGCCGGCATATCCAGAACGTCAAGAAGTTCGGCGTGCCGGTCGTCGTGGCGATCAACCATTTCACGCTGGACACCGAAGGGGAAATCCAGGCGATCAAGGATTTCGTTGCCACGCTCGGCGCCGAGGCGGTGCTCTGCAAACACTGGGCGCAAGGGTCTGCCGGGATCGAGGATCTCGCCCACAAGGTGGTGGAACTGGCTGAAAACGGCCGCTCGCAGTTCTCGCCGCTCTATCCCGACGACATGCCGCTGTTCAAGAAGATCGAGACCATCGCCAAGGACATCTACCATGCCGGCGAAGTGATCGCCGACAAGTCGGTGCGCGACCAGTTGAAGACCTGGGAGGATCAGGGCTATGGCCATCTGCCGATCTGCATGGCCAAGACGCAGTATTCATTTTCGACCGACCCGAACCTGCGCGGCGCCCCGAGCGGCCATACCGTCCCTGTCCGCGAGGTTCGCCTGTCGGCCGGCGCCGGCTTCATCGTCGTCATCACCGGCGAGATCATGACCATGCCGGGCCTGCCAAGAGTGCCGTCGTCGGAGAAAATCTATCTCAACGCGGACGGTTTCATCGAAGGGCTGTTCTGAAACGGAAAGACCGGCCGCGCTTTTGCCGCGGCCCATCCCGTTCATCCGTGAGCCTATTGGCCCTTAGAGCATCGTTCCCTTAATACGCCCCATTCTGCTGGAAGGAATTTTGGCCAGAACCAAGGCGGCTGGCGAAAAGCGCAGCAAAAGCTGCGGTTGAGACGGCCACCGCCGGTGGTGGCCAAAATTCATCCAGCCCTTCGGGTTGGCTGAAAACGGCCGCCCACTGCGGCGGATGGCTGGACCGATGGATGTCGCATCGCTCTGCGCCATCCTTCTTGTGGATCGGCCGTTTTGAGCCAACAGAATGGATCGTATTAAGGGAACGATGCTCTAGTTGTAAGCACCGAGAAAATCGGCCTTACCGACGGCGACGCCCTGGTTGCGCAGGATGTCGTGGGTCGTCGTGACGTGGAAGAAGAAGTTCGGGATGGCGAATTTCAGCATGTAGTCCTCGCCGGTGAAGCTGAATTTCACCTTGCCGAAATTGATGTTCACCTCCCGCTCGTCGCTGCCTTCGAGATCGGACGGCTTTACGGTTTCCAGGAATGCGATGGTCTTGGCGATGCGCTCGCGCAGTTCGGCGAAGGTCTTCTCGTCATCCGGAAAGCTGGGTGCGGCCACGTCGCTCAGGCGGGCGATCGTGTTCTTGGAGGTGTCGCTGACGCGCTGGATCTGTCCCGACAAAGCCAGCATGTCCGGCGCGAGGCGGGCGCTGAACAGATCGTCAAGCGGAATCTCGTGCTCGGCCGCATGCGCCTCCGCCTTGTCGAGCAGGTTCGCTAGAATGTTGAGGCCGCGAATAAAGACCGGCACGGAGAGCTTATACATGGAAACGGGCATGAAACATTCCTTGTGGAGAGAGGCAGGCCTGCGTTCAGGCCAACGCTCGATGCAGATGGGGTGCGATGCCGCCTCCGGCAAGGCGAGGCACGGCTGCTCGCAAAGTATTTCCTAAACTGCGCGGATGCCTCACCGGCAGTAGCGATAGCCACCCTTGCGCTCGATCACGTCGAAATGCAGGTGGTTCTCGTGCGCCTCGTCGCTGCCGGGGTCGAGCACGGTCTCGAAATAGAGGCAGCCGGTTGCCGTCACCGCCCGCTGGAAGGCTCCTGCCAATGTCGAATCCTCGTCGCGCGGCTGGATTTCGATCGACGTGCCGCTCTTGAAGGTGAAGGATGCGATGTCGATGGCATTGCCGCGCGCGTGCTCGGATATCTTTCCTGCCTTGGCATTGTTGCGCAGCCGACAGATATAGCTCGACGCTTGGTTGATCGTCGTCATCGGTCCTTCCTCGTCAAGTGCTGCCTTCGCCGCCGGCAGGACGGCATCCTTCGTCCATCGCGCCAGTTCAAGCGCTGTTTCGCAACGCATCGTGCCTTCGGGCTTCAGGCTGATGCCGGGCAGCACGGTGGTGACCGTCAATGGCTTGTCGATGCCGCACCCCTTGCCGTCATCGATCCGCGTGGTTTCCTGGAAGCCCGCGCCGATTGCCTTCAGGTCTGCGAGGCAGGCGGCATACTCCTTGCCGTCTTCCGGCTTGATCGTCAGCACCGGCTCGGGTTTTACCTCCGGCTTCTCGATTGTGGCCTTGTCTTCCGTGGGCGAGGTGTCCTTCTTGTCTTTTTCCACCGCCGCCGGCTTTTCCTTTTCCTCCTTTGCAGGTTTCCGCGCGTTCCTGTCCTTCTCCTCGGCCTTCCTATCACCCGGCTTTTCGGCCGGTACGGGAACCTCGACGGTCACCGGTTTCTTCTCGGGGAGGGGGCCTTGTTTGGGGAGGGCTGCGCTGGACAGGACAAGGATGGAAGCGAGCGAAAGGGCGATGCGAAAAGACATGGAAAGGCTCCGTTTTCTGCCGGAGATGGCAGGGGTTCGGTTCACAACGCTTTTGGGCCGCGCGAGGTTGCATCGGCGATGTCCACCGGCCGTCCTTTTGTCGGAGGGAACGGGGCCGATTTTTTCCTTTTCATAAATCGTAGTTGACAAAGTGCATATACACATCTATTTGTCTTCTCATGAGATCGCAGTCATCAATCACCACCTGCAATTGCTTTGCCATTCGCCAGGCTGCGCGCTTCGTCTCGCAGCTTTACGAGCGGCATTATGCCAGGGCAGGGATCACGGCGGCGCAGTTTTCATTGCTGGTCTATATCGCCGAGGCGGAAAAGACCGGCATGGCCGAGATCGCCGAGGCCATGGTGATGGATCGCACCACGCTGGTGCGGGCCTTGAAGCCATTGGAGCGTGACGGTTATGTGGTCAGCGTGCCGGAAGGCAAGGGATCGCGCAAACTGCTTCTGATGCTGTCCGATGCCGGGCAGAGGAAACTGGCGGAGGGAGCCGAATGCTGGCATGCCGCACAGGCCGAATATGTCGAACTGGTCGGAGCAGAGCGGGCGGATGAACTGCGCCAAATGCTTCTTTCCGTGCCGACCGGCATCGCAACCTGAGAAACATGAGGCCGAAACATTCGGCTTTTTTGATATCACAAATAGTGCATATGCACTTTTATAAGGAAGAAACTGATGTCGCAGAGAATCGAAAATTCCGTCGCGCTCGTTACCGGCGCCAACCGTGGTATCGGCCGCGAATTCGTCGCCGAACTGCTTCGGCGCGGGGCAAGCAAAGTCTATCTCGGTGCCCGCGATCCGGCAGCACTTGCCGATCTGGTTGCACTGGATCCGAAGCGCCTTGTTCCGCTCAAGCTGGATGTCACGAATGCGGCGGATATCGCCGAGGCGGCGAAGGTAGCGACAGATGTCACGCTGCTCATCAACAACGCCGGTTTCGCCGGTGAGCACGGCGTCTTTTCGACACCGGATCTGTCCGTCGCCCGTGCTGAAATGGAAGTGAACTATTTCGGTGTTCTGGCGCTGTCGAAAGCCTTTGCGCCGATCCTCGCCAAGGCAAGCCAGAGCAGCATTGTCAACGTCCTGTCGTTCCTGTCGCTGGTGACACTTCCCTCCGCCGGCACATACTCCGCCTCGAAAGCGGCCGGTCTGGCTGCGACCCGTTCCATCCGCGCTGAACTGAAGGGGCAGGGGACACAGGTGATCGCCACCATGCCGGTACAGGTGGATACGGATATGGGCAAGAACCTGCCCGAGCCGCGCCTGAAGCCTGTCGAAGTCGCGTCGGAGACGCTGGATGGTGTCGAAACCGGTGCCGAGGAAGTGTTCCCGGGCGAACTGACCCGCAATGTCGCAGCCGCCTTTGCCGCTGATCCGAAGGGTGTGCAGGCGCATATGTCGACTCGTCTGCCGGCCTGATCAACGTCGAAGTCGCGGCGGAAAATGGCAATTATTTTTCCGCCGCCGCCCGCTTGCACAATCCTCTCTCTCACGCTAACAATTCTGCCATGACACAGGCACGCAACATTGCAATCTGGTGGTGGGCTCGCTGAAGCGGCCTTGACCAGTCATGCGTGATTGAGACGATAAGCCGCCCGGAAGTTTCGAGGCGGCTTTTTTGTATTCGGGCCGCAGGAATGCCGGGCCTGAATGGAGCGACAGATGGCGACGACAATTCTTGCAGACGGCGGGGAAGCCTACACCACCAAGGGCGGCATTTCCGTCACCCGCCGGCGGCGCGAGGCTCCTTATGGTGAAGCGATCTCCAGCTATGTCGACAAGCTCGACGAGCGCCGGGGCGCGGTCTTCTCCTCCAACTACGAATATCCGGGCCGCTACACCCGCTGGGATACGGCCATCGTCGATCCGCCGCTGGCCATCTCCTCCTTCGGCCGATCGCTGTGGATCGAGGCCTATAACGAACGCGGCGAAGCCCTGCTGTCGATGATCTCCGATCATCTAACCGGCATCGCCGACATCACGCTCGGCGCATCGACGCCCCGCCGGCTCGACCTGACGATCAACATGCCGGACCGGGTGTTCACCGAAGAAGAACGCTCGAAGATGCCGACGGTCTTCACGGTGCTGCGCGCCGTTACCAGCCTGTTCTATTCGCAGGAAGATTCGAGCCTCGGTCTTTACGGCGCCTTCGGTTACGATCTGGCCTTCCAGTTCGATGCGATCGAACTGAAACTGAAGCGCCCGGACGATCAGCGCGACATGGTGCTGTTCCTGCCCGACGAAATCCTGGTCGTCGACCACTATGCCGCCAAGGCCTGGATCGACCGCTATGATTTCGCCAAGGAGGGCCTGACCACCGAGGGCAAGGCAGGGGATATCGCCTCCGAACCGTTCCGCACGGTCGACAGCATTCCACCGCATGGCGATCATCGTCCCGGCGAATATGCCGAACTGGTCACCAAGGCCAAGGAAAGTTTTCGCCGCGGCGATCTCTTCGAGG
Source organism: Pararhizobium sp. O133 (assembly GCF_051669845.1). Lineage (NCBI taxonomy): Bacteria > Pseudomonadati > Pseudomonadota > Alphaproteobacteria > Hyphomicrobiales > Rhizobiaceae > Pararhizobium > Pararhizobium sp. O133. The sequence goes on from NZ_CP196426.1 coordinate 1,926,883, forward strand.
TGGTTCCCGGCCAGAAATTCTTCGAGCGCTGCGAAAGCAAGCCGTCGGAAATTTCCAACCGGCTGAAGGCGATCAATCCGTCGCCCTATTCCTTTTTCATCAATCTTGGAAACCAGGAATATCTGGTCGGCGCGTCGCCGGAAATGTTCGTGCGCGTTTCCGGCCGCCGGATCGAGACCTGCCCGATTTCCGGCACGATCAAGCGCGGCGAGGACCCGATCGCCGATAGCGAGCAGATACTCAAGCTGCTGAACTCGAAGAAGGACGAATCCGAACTCACCATGTGCTCCGACGTCGACCGCAACGACAAGTCGCGCGTCTGTGTGCCCGGTTCCGTCAAGGTCATTGGCCGCCGCCAGATCGAGATGTATTCGCGGCTGATCCACACGGTCGATCATATCGAAGGCCGGTTGCGCGACGACATGGATGCTTTCGACGGCTTCCTTTCCCACGCATGGGCCGTCACCGTCACCGGCGCGCCGAAGCTCTGGGCGATGCGGTTCATCGAAAGTCATGAAAAAAGCGCCCGGCTCTGGTATGGTGGCGCGATCGGCATGGTCGGCTTCAACGGCGACATGAACACCGGCCTGACGCTGCGTACCATCCGCATCAAGGACGGTATTGCCGAGGTGCGCGCCGGTGCCACATTGCTCAACGACAGCAATCCGGAAGAAGAAGAAGCCGAAACCGAACTGAAGGCATCCGCCATGATCGCAGCGATCCGCGACGCAAAATCCGCCAACAGCCGTGGCACTGGTCGTGACGTCGCTTCCGTTGGTAACGGCGTCAACATCCTGCTGGTCGATCACGAGGACTCGTTCGTCCACACGCTGGCAAATTATTTCCGTCAAACAGGCGCGACGGTCACCACCGTACGCTCGCCGGTCGCCGACGAAATTTTCGATCGCGTAAAGCCCGATCTCGTCGTCCTGTCGCCCGGTCCCGGCATGCCGAAGGATTTCGACTGCAAGGCGACGATCAAGAAGGCGCGCGCCCACGACCTGCCGATCTTCGGCGTCTGCCTCGGCCTGCAGGCGCTGGCCGAAGCCTATGGCGGCGATCTTCGCCAGCTTGCCGTTCCCATGCACGGCAAACCCTCGCGCATCCGCGTGCTCGAGCCTGGCATCGTCTTCTCGGGTCTTGGCAAGGAAGTGACGGTCGGCCGCTATCACTCGATCTTCGCCGATCCCTCGACCCTGCCGCGCGATTTCATGATCACGGCTGAAAGCGATGACGGCACGATCATGGGGATCGAACATACCAAGGAGCCGATCGCCGCTGTTCAGTTCCACCCGGAATCGATCATGACACTCGGCGGCGATGCCGGCATGCGGATGATCGAGAACGTGGTGGCCCATCTGGCCAAGCGGGCGAAGATCAAGGCTGCCTGACAGAGCAGGGCCGCAAGGTTGAAAACCGTCGCGCCCGCAAGGACGCGGCGGTTCTTTTATTGAAATGGAGCCGGAAATGGCAACTGACAGTCACAAAAACAAGGCGCAACGCCTGGCGTTCTGGGGCATTCCGCTTGCCATTCTGGTGCTCGGCCTGAAACTGCTCGCCTGGTGGGTGACGGGGTCGGTGGCGCTTCTGTCCGATGGTCTGGAATCGATCGTCAATGTCGTGGCCGCCATCGTCGCCTTCCTCGTCATCGGTTATGCGGCCAAGCCGGCCGATGCGGGCCATCCCTTCGGCCATTACAAGGCGGAATATTTCTCGGCGGTCATCGAGGGCGTGCTGATCGTCGTGGCGGCATTGCTGATTGTCTGGGAAGCGATTCCGGCGATCCTTTCGCCGCGCCTGCCGGAAGCCCCGATGCTCGGCCTCGCGATCAATTTTCTGGCCGGTGTCGTTAACGCGGTCTGGGCCTATGTGTTGATCCGCGCCGGCCGCGCTCTGCGGTCGCCTGCACTGACAGCGGACGGTCACCATATCCTTTCCGACGTCGTCACCTCGATCGGTGTGCTGATCGGTCTCGTGCTGGCGATCGCCACCGGATATGCCCTGCTTGATCCCCTGCTTGCCGTGTTCGTTGCCTGCAACATCCTCTACCAAGGCTGGAAGGTGATTGCCCGTTCGATTGATGGCCTGATGGACAAGGCCGTCGCTGCCGACGAGGAAGCGGCGATCAAGGCGGCAATCGCCGCCAATGCCACCGGTTCGCTCGGTGTTCATGACCTGAAGACCCGGGAGGCGGGATCGGCGATCTTCGTCGATTTCCACATGGTCGTTCCCGCCGTCATGCCGGTTGGTGAAGCGCATGATATTTGCGATCGCCTTGAAGACGCCATACGAACGGTCAATCCCGGAGCCAAGATCGCCATTCACGTGGAGCCGGAGGGCGAAAAGGCCCATGGCATCCGCGTCAAGGTCAGTGAAGGAATGAAATCATGACCCAGACGGATGTTTCCGGGCTCTCCCAGCTCGGCCAGAACGTCGCTTCTCCGACGAGCCCGGAAGAGGCCATTCTCGAACGTGTGCCGACCGGTCATGCCGGCACGGATTTCGTCGTTCGCTTCACCGCGCCGGAATTCACCTCGCTCTGCCCGATGACCGGCCAGCCGGATTTCGCCCATATCGTCATTGATTATGTGCCGGACGGCTGGCTGGTCGAATCGAAGTCGCTGAAGCTCTACCTGCATTCGTTCCGCAATCACGGTGCGTTTCACGAGGACTGCACGATCGATATCGCCAAGCGACTGGTCGACCTGCTCGCTCCGAAATGGCTGCGGATCGGCGCCTATTGGTATCCGCGCGGCGGTATCCCGATCGACGTCTTCTGGCAGACCGGCAAGGTGCCGGAAGGCGTCTGGCTGCCGGATCAGGGCGTTCAGCCCTATCGCGGGCGCGGTTGATCTCAAAGACAACGGCGGGCCGAAAGCTCGCCGTTTTTGCGTTCGGAATGTGTCGTCTTTCTCGGCCGTCCCCATTCTCCGTCATGCTCGGCCTTGAGCCGAGGAGCCACGGTTTCCGTCATGGATAGTCGGGTCAAGCCCGATCATGACGAAACGAGGGGGGCAGATCAGCCGAGGATCAGGGCCAGGCCGGCAAAAGCGGTGAGGCCGCCGAGCACGCGCGACAGAGTGCGGCCCGCCGAAACCCGGCTAATGCCAAGCCCGAGGCCGATCCCGGCGATATGCAGCAGCGATGTTGCGATGACGAAGCCGGCGCTGAAGGGCAGCGTACCGGCAACACCCAGTTCGTCGCCATGGGCATAGCCGTGGAACAGGGCGAAGATGCCGACGATCGCGGCGCAGGCAGTGGTTTCCAGCCGCACGGCCATCGCGACCAGAAGGCCGAGAGCAACGATCGAGGCGAGGATGGCCGGTTCCACGAAGGGCAGGGGCAGGCCGGTCATGGCAAGCCCGAAGCCCAGCGCCATACTACCGACGAAGGCTGACGGAACGGCCCAGAGCGCCCGCCCGCCGATCTGCGCCGCCCAGAGGCCAACGGCGATCATGACGAGGATATGGTCCAGTCCCGACAGGGGATGGCTGATGCCGGCGAGTAGCGAACCGTGTTCGACCGGATCGAGATGGGCAAAGGCGGGAGCGGTCGATGTGACAAAGGCAACTGCTGCAAGAAGGATACGTCTTTTCATTGTGGTCCCCATTGAAGGACGGGAGCGTGGGAGGCGGCCCGCCGGATGCGAATTCATGACGTCGGCATCTTATTGGCGATTGATCGTGTGTCCATACGGCAATTGCCTCAGGTCGCGGCTAACGGCTGTCGCGCCGGGGAGGAAAATAAGCCGATCCGTCTTTACCATAGCGAAAATTGACGTGCGGATTGCCCTTTCATCGGCATCCGCTTTTGTTGCATTGTTTTCGCAGTCGAGTCGCCTTATCTGACAGCGGCAGGACATTTGATTTATTTTGCGGGAGACTTCGCATGAACGAAGAAGACGACGACAAGACAAAGGAACTGCCGCTCGGCAAGGAAACGGAGGCGAACCTTTTCAAGTCGCGTTCGATCTTCATCTATGGCCCGATCACCCAGGAACTGGCGCAGAAGGTCAACACGCAACTGGTGGCGCTGTCCGCAGCCAGCGACGAAGACATCCGCGTTTACGTGAACTCGCCCGGCGGTCACGTCGAATCCGGCGATTCCGTCCATGACATGATCAAGTTCATCAAGCCGAAGGTCTGGATGATCGGAACCGGTTGGGTCGCCTCCGCCGGCGCGTTGATCTATGTATCGGCGCCTAAGGAACGGCGCATCTGCCTGCCGAACACCCGTTTCCTGCTTCATCAACCGTCGGGCGGCACCCGCGGCATGGCATCGGACATCGAGATCCAGGCCCGCGAAATCATCAAGATGAACGAGCGCCTGAACAGGATCTTCGCCGAAGCCACCGGCCAGCCCTACGAAAAGATCGCCAAGGACACGGATCGTGACTACTGGCTCTCAGCCGAGGAAGCCAAGAGCTACGGCCTGGTTTCGCGGATCGTGACGTCGCAGGCTGATATCTGAAGGCTGCCTGCATCGAGCGTGCTAAACCCCACTGGTTCGTCCGGTGGGGTTTTTGTTATGCGCCTGCGGTGGCTGAGAGCGGGTGGCCGGATAGTGCGGCATCGAGCGTGACGAGCCTCATGCCTTCGACGGCGCATTGCGCCAGCAGAAGGCGATCAAAGGGATCACGGGTGGATGGTTCCGGCTGGATGCTCTGCAGCGCATGGTGCTCGTCGATCGGAACAAGCTGGATGCCATAACGTCGTGCCGTTTCCGGAAGTTCTTCGAGGTTCGACTTCAGGGCAAGTTTTCCGAGGCGATATTTTATTGCAATTTCCCAGAGGCTTGCGACGCTCAAATGGAATTTGGCCTCTGGATTCGCTATCTGCTGCCGCAACGATACAGGCAGCGCGGCGACGCGTTCTTCGACGATTGCCAGGAAGATGTGCGTGTCCAGCAACCGATCCATAAGCTATTCGCCGTGTATCGGGGGAAGGGGCGTCAGCAGGAAATCTTCAGGTAGTGGATCATCGAAATCGACGGGGATCTCCTCAAAGAAGCTGCTAATCCCACGCTCCTTCTTGTAGGCGCGGCCGCCTTCCCAATCGATGCCGCCTTTCTTCTTTGCCGGAACCAGTTCCATCACCGGCTTGCCATTGCGGGTGACGGTAATCGTCTCTCCGCCCTCCACGCGGCGGGCGAGTTCGGTCAGCTTGTTCTTGGCTTCGCGGATCGGGATCTTGGTCATGCAAGCAATGTAGCTGCAAGTGGCTACAATTTCAATATCCCGATCAAGACTTGCCCTTGCTTCTGTCTACGGTTATAAACCGCTTCATGTCGAACACAGGCGCCATCATCGTCGAACAGATTTCCCGCGGGCAGGTTGCCATCGCGGACCGTTCGCGCGCCTCGCTTCTTCTTCTCGGCCTTATCAGCGGTTGCCGGGTTCTTTGAAGGAGCGCCCGGTGGCCCAAAGCCCACCGGCCCCAGCTCCTTGCCCTTCCTGAAATTCAGAACCGAAAAGAACCCGAGAGCCAGCATTTTGCCGTCGCAATAGGACCGTCGATCGGTTATTGCATGCGGGAAATGCGCCTCACAGATGAAGAGAAGCCGCAATGATCATGAAATCCCACACCGTCAAGCAGGGCATGCCCGAGGCTGCGGTCAAGTATCAGCCCTATCCGCAGATCAATATTCCGGACCGGACATGGCCCGGCAACACCATCACCAAGGCGCCCATCTGGTGCTCCGTCGATTTGCGCGACGGCAACCAGTCGCTGGTTGACCCGATGGGTCACGACCGCAAGGCCCGGATGTTCCAGCTGCTGCTCGACATGGGCTTCAAGGAAATCGAGATCGGCTTCCCGTCGGCCTCGCAGACCGATTTCGACTTTGCCCGCTGGTGCGTCGAGGAAGGCAATGTGCCTGATGACGTGTCGCTGCAGGTTCTGGTCCAGTGCCGTCCGGAACTGATCACGCGCACGTTTGAAGCCCTGCGGGGTGCCAACAAGCCGATCGTGCATTTCTACAACTCGACCAGCGAATTGCAGCGCCGCGTCGTGTTCGCCAAGGATGTGCGCGGCATCAAGCAGATCGCCACCGATGCCGCCAAGATGATCGCCGACATGGCCGCCAAGGCCGCCACGAAAGAAACGGGCGGTTTCCGATTCGAATATTCGCCGGAAAGCTTTACCGGCACGGAACTGGAAGTTTCGCTGGAAATCTGCAACGCCGTTGCCGAGATCATCCAGCCGACGCCGGACAACAAGCTGATCCTCAACCTGCCGTCGACCGTCGAGATGGCGACGCCGAACATCTATGCCGACCAGATCGAATGGATGTGCCGCAATCTCGACAACCGCGAAAACCTGATCATCTCGCTGCATCCGCACAATGACCGCGGTACCGGCATCGCCGCCACCGAACTCGGCCTGATGGCCGGCGCCGATCGCGTCGAGGGCACGCTGTTCGGCAACGGTGAGCGCACCGGCAATGTCGATGTGGTGACCCTGGCGCTCAACATGTTCACGCAAGGGGTCGATCCCGAGCTGGATTGCTCCGATATCGAGCGGGTGAAGGAAGTCTACGAATATTCCAACCAGATGACGATCCCGGAACGTCACCCCTATGTCGGTGAACTGGTGTACACGGCCTTCTCCGGCTCGCACCAGGATGCCATCAACAAGGGCATGAAGGCGATCAAGCAGGCCAACAAGCCGCTGTGGGAAGTGCCGTACCTGCCGATCGATCCGCAGGATGTCGGCCGGTCCTATGAAGCGATCATCCGCATCAACTCGCAGTCCGGCAAGGGCGGCATCGCCTATATCCTGCAGCAGGACTACGGCATCAACCTGCCGCGCAACCTGCAGGTGGAATTCCGCGAGGATATCCAGCGCATTACCGACGAAGAGGGCAAGGAACTGCCGTCGAAGGCGATCCACGCACGCTTCATCGAGCGTTACGTCGATCAGCCCGGCGCCCGCATCAAGTTCGTCGATCACCATACCTATCCGGTCGGCGAACACCGGGGCGTGCGCGTCGTCGCCGCCGAAATTACCGACAGAGGCGAGACCAAGCGGATCGAGGGCAAGGGGACGGGGCCGATCGACGGTTTCATCAATGCGCTGTCGATCTATCTCGGTGTCGAGATGTCGGTTGCCGATTACTCCGAACATTCGCTGCAGCACGGCTCGAATGCGGCAGCCATCGCTTATGTCGAGGTGGAGTATCCCGGCGGCAAGCTGTTCGGTGTCGGCATCAATACCAATATTGTCGCGGCCTCGCTCGAAGCCATCGTTTCTGCCGCCAACCGGGTGCTTGAACAGAAATAACAGCCTGTTCCGCGGTCCATAGATCGAGGTCATCACCAGGATGGCCTCGATAGCGGTTGGTTGACGTGATGAAATATCGATCATTTTGCGTGTAAATCGTTCAGTAGAATTCGCGCTATAGTTTTAACTGTTTGTTAAAACAGTTTATTAACCACAACACGCTAATATGTGCTTCCAGCAAGACGGTTGGACAAACAGCGCCATATTTGGGCCTGATGCCATGATGGCATGCCCGATCCCGGTTCGCGCCGGGATGTCTTGAACATTCCCCTTCATTTGAAAGCGTCGCTGGTGCCTTTGCGCGTGCCGGCCAGCAAGAGGATTCAAGATGAAATCTATTTCGCGATTTGGCATTGGAATGCGCCTCAGCATCGGCTTTGGCTTTCTCGTTTTGCTTATGCTTCTCCTGACCCAGCAGTCTGTGTCGCGGGTCAACGAAATCAATGAAGACCTTGGCAAGATCAACGACGTCAACAGCGTCAAGCAGCGCTTCGCCATCAATTTTCGCGGCAGCGTCCATGACCGCGCCATCGCCATCCGCGACGTGACGATCGTCGAGACGGCGGAAGAGCGCCAGACGGCCGTGGCCCTGATTGCCAAGCTGGCTGACACCTATGCCGCCAACGAAGTGAAGATGAAGGACATGATTGCTTCGCCGGCCGGCGCCTCCGACCAGGAGAAGACGATTCTCGCCGAGATCGCCGACATCCAGTCCAAGACCAATCCATTGGTTGCCGAGATCATCGCGCTTGAAGACAAGGGCGATAAGCCCGCTGCCAAGAAGATCCTGCTGGAGCAGGCCCGTCCGCTCTTCGTTGCCTGGCTCGGCGCGATCAACAAGTTCATCGACTATCAGGAGGCGCTCAACAAGTCCGTCGGCGGCGACGTCCGCTCCATGGCAAGCGGCTTCCAGACACTCGCTCTCGGATCGCTCGGCGGCGCCGTCGTTCTGGCGATGATCGCAGCCTTCTTGGCAAGCCGCTCGATTACCGGCCCGATGGCCAAGCTGCAGGACGCCCTGCGTAAGATGGCCGAAGGCAAGCTCGAAGGTGACCAGGCGCTTGACGCCCGCCACGACCAGATCGGTGATCTCGCCCGCGCTGTCGGCGCCGTCCGTGACGCCGTCGGTTCGCAGGCCGCCCGGCAGGCCGAAAGCGATGCGCAGCGCGCCGCCGCCGAACGCACGCAGATGGAAGACACGGCCCGTCAGCGCGACGCGGAAGCCATGCAGACCAATCATGCGGTGTCCCAGCTTGGCCAGGCGCTCGAGGAAATGGCGAACGGCAATCTGGAGTTCCGCCTGTCGGAACCGTTCGGCTCGACGCTCGATGAACTGCGGATCAACTTCAACCATTCCGTCGACAAGCTGCATTCGGCCCTGAAGGCGATCGGTGGCAATGCCTTCTCGATCGACGCCGGGGCACGGGAGATCAGCGGCGCTGCCAATGACCTCGCCCGCCGCACCGAGCAGCAGGCCGCTTCCATCGAGCAGACGGCGGCGGCACTCGATGAAATCTCGACCACGGTCAACGATTCGACGAAGCGTGCGGAAGAAGCCGGCAGCCTGGTCGCCAAGACCCGGGAAAACGCCGAACGCTCCGGCGAAGTGGTCAAGCGTGCGGTCGCCGCGATGGGCCAGATCGAGGGATCATCGAACGAGATCAACAATATTATCAGCGTCATCGACGATATCGCCTTCCAGACCAACCTGCTGGCGCTGAACGCCGGCGTGGAGGCGGCTCGTGCAGGGGAAGCGGGCAAGGGCTTTGCCGTCGTCGCACAGGAAGTGCGTGAACTGGCCCAGCGCTCCGCCAACGCGGCCAAGGAGATCAAGCAATTGATCAACAATTCCGGCGAACAGGTCCGCTCCGGCGTGACGCTGGTCGGCGAAACCGGCAAGGCGCTGACGGAAATCGTCGCCGAGGTTCAGGAGATCAACCGTCACGTCAATTCGATCGTCGAGTCCGCCAAGGAACAGTCCGTCGCGCTGAAGGAGATCAACACGGCGGTCAACACCATGGATCAATCGACGCAGCAGAACGCGGCGATGGTCGAGGAAACCTCGGCGGCCAGCCAGAAGCTCGCCATGGAAGCCGCGTCGCTCTCCGATCAACTTGCCAAGTTCCGCTTCGAAGGCGGCGGCAATGCCCGCCATGTGCAGGCAGCCGGTCCATCATCCATACCGCGCTCGTCGCCCGCCGGCGCCATGATCCGCAAAGTCGCCTCGGCCTTTGGCGGCCGCGCAGCCGCTGCCCAAGCCCAACCCTCCGGCGACTGGCAGGAATTCTGATCACTGGCAACGGAAATGGAAAAGGCCGCATCCTTCGGGGTGCGGTCATTTCTTTTGAGAGTGAAGAAATTTCAGATCGTCGCGGAAACCGCATCTGCCAGCTGCTGCAGGCTGGCATCCGCGGACGGGCCGACGACCACATAGGACACACCGGACTTCTGCCAGGAAATCATCGCGATATCATCGCGCATGCTCTCCGTCATCTTGCTGTCGGCGGTGCCCGGCTTGCTCTTCAGAAAACAGATGGCGAAAACGTCGCCGTCCTCGTTCTTGTACATCAACTGCGCCACCGGCTTGCCGGCCGCCACGAGAAGGCGGGCGCCTTCGAAGGTGAGGCCCTTTTCGATAAGGTTCGGAAGGGCAAAGTTCACGCCGACGCTTGCCGACAGCCAGCTTTCGATCCTGTCGTCGGTGGCCGGCACTTCGACCAGACGTTCGGCGGTCTGGCGGGAATAGATGCGGTGATAGTCGGCGATGTCGTCGAGCCAGGTGCGGGCGGACGCCACGTTTGTCGGTGTCATGCCGTCATTGCCGGTTTTGCCGATGATGAAACCGGTAGAACCACCAATGAGCAACAGCGCGATCGAGGCGGCAAGCGCGCGCGGCCACAGGCGAACCTTCGCCTGGCGCGGCGCGGATGTCACCACGCGCTCTGCCTTCGGATTGGCGCCGGGACCCTGCTTGATCTGGCGCACCAGCGACAATGGAACCGGGTCATGCAGGAATTCCTCGAATGCCTTGTTGCCGAACGCATTGCCGGCTTTCAGCATTTCCAACACCAACCGGGCTTCGTCGTCACGCGCCACCAGTTGTTCGAGTTCCTTGCGTTCCGTTTCGTCGACTTCGCCGTCGATATAGGCCGACAGACGAACTTCGAGCGCGAGCCCTTTCGTGTTTTGCAACGCTCAGGCCCTCCTTTCCGTCGTCTCAGTAATCATTGCGGCCAGACGCATGCGCGCCGTCGAAAGCCTGCTCATCACCGTGCCAATCGGGATTTTCAGGATATCGGCGGCCTCCCGGTAGCTGTGGCCTTCGACATTGACGAGAACGAAGACGCTCGCCAGACCTTCCGGCATGGACAGGATCATCTTGTGCAACTGGTTGGCGTAAACGGCTTTTTCGCCTGACGGCTCGACGGACAGTTCATCGTTTTCAGAAGCATCGACGGTCCCGCCGCCGGTGCGCACCTTGCGCTTTCTGATTTCATCGATCCACAGGTTGCGTGTCATTGCGTATATCCAGCTTTCGAGCCGCCCTTCGCCGTTCCAGAGATGATAGCGGGTGATGGCCCGCTCGCAGACCTCCTGCACCAGGTCATCGGCATCGGCGGCATTGCGCGTCAGTGTCATGGCGAAACGGCGCAACTTGGGCAGCACACTGACCAAGTCCCGTCTGAATTCGTTCGATTCTGCCGCTGGACGCATTGCTCTTCCAAAGAAACGTTCCGGATCGGGGCTTTATTCACCCCTGTCGAAATACACGCCGTTGATATGAAACATTTGACCCATGGTCTGCAAGTCGAGAGCGGGCCGGAAGAGCATATTTTGCCACATCGGGAGAGTTCCCGATATCAAATAAGAGGCCGGGCACACCAAAAAGCGAAGCGCGGCCTGACCACGAGATCAATACTGACGGACACCGCCGAGCGACTGCAGAAGCGCCCGGTAGGCCCAGGTATTTTCGCCGCCACGGTCACGGATTTCGAGCAACTGGACCTTGGCTTCCTCTGTTCTGCCCTGTTCGACCAGCGCCTGGCCCATATAGGAGCGGGCCAGGATATAGTTTTCGTCCGCCTGCAGCGCGCGCTTGTAATAGGCCATGCCGAGTTCCATGCGGCCGGCCTTGCGGTTGGAATAGCCGCGATAATTGAGGATGCGGGCACTGTTCTGGTCGCGGACCGCGTCCAGCACCTTCAACGAATTTTCATACTGGCCGGCATAGGCGAGTTCCCGTGCCGCCTTGAACAGCGTGTCGTCGTCCAGCCCGCTCTTCTTGGGATCGACGCATTCCTTCTTGTCCTTGTCCCAGACCTTTCCGTCCTTGCATTCGGTGGAAGTCTTGGTTTCTTCCGGCGGTTTGGTCGTGTCTTCACCCATCGCCCACGCCGTCTGGCCCAGGGCAAACGTGGAGGCGGCAGAGAAAAAAGCGATCAATGCAAACTTGCTGTTCATCATGGTCCACTCCTGGCTGAAACTGCATCCGGCAAACCGGTTGGGCACGACATCTCCGATGTCGGCCGCCCCGTCTTCCGGTCAGTCCTGTATGACGGACGACGAGCCCCGATTATTTCGCGAGCATAACGCCTTTTATGGCTTTGGCGAGTGACGGTGCGCTAATTTAGAACCGTGTCGTTTCCGCCAGCGTCACCGAACGGCCATCCATTGTCAGTTCGAACCGCTCGCGAATGAGGTTCCATTGTCCGGGGCTGCCGGAGATGGAAAACAGGTTGAAGGCCGCCGGCGGTTTCTTGCCGCCGCGACCTTGCGAGGCCGAGGCGATACCGACGACGGGCACCGGTTTCACCTGGCCTTTCAGCGAATAGACGGTGTTGAGATGCGTGTGTCCGTGCAGCACGAGTTCGGCCCCACCGGCCGAAATCGTCGCGGCAAAGCGTCGGATGCCGAGCATGCGCTTGTGCATCGAGGTCGCGCCCTGGATCGGCGGATGATGGATCATCACGACGCGGAACAGTCCGGCCTCGCCGGCGGCGCGCAACAGGTTCACGGTCTCGCGGGCCTGCCGGCTGCCGAAATAGCCGCTGGCGGCAAAGGGCGGGGTCGCGACCGCTGTCGAGCAGCCGATCAGGGCGACCGGCCCCCGGATGCGCAGATAGGGATAGCAGTGAAAATCCTCATCCCATTCCGCCGGGCCGCGCTCGCCGCGCATGAAGGGATACCAGGCCTTGGTGGTCTTCTCGTAGGCACCCGGCACGTAAGCGTCGTGATTGCCCGGCACGACCGAAATGTTCTCCGGCTCGCCGGCTGCCTTCAGCCATTCCGTCACCACCTCGATCTCGCGCGACGAGGCCAGATTGACGAGATCGCCGGTGATCGCCAGATGATCCGGGGCGACGCGGTCGATTTCGTCCATCAAAAGGTTGAGCGTATCGCCGACCAGATGGTTGCGGCGGTTACGGTGCCAGTTGACAAAACCGGTGATCCGCTTCGACAGGAGTTCTCGGATCGAAAGGTCGGGCAGGGGGCCGAGATGAATGTCGGAAATATGCGCGAGTTTGAACATGTTCCGTACCTAGCGCATATTCCTGAAAAGGGGAATCATTCGAGGGATTTTATCCTCGGCTGGAATCAGGGGAGGAAAATCAACGGCATGACGGAAACGCCGCCGGAAATGCGCAATTGGAGAGCACGACTCGTCACCCGCCTGATTCATGGCTATTTCGCCTTCGCGCGAGGGATGACCATGGGGGTACGGGCTGCCTGTTTCGACGAAGAGGGCCGGATCTTCCTGGTCCGGCATTCCTACGTTCCTGGCTGGCACATGCCGGGCGGCGGGCTGGAACGGAGCGAAACGGCGTTGGTGGCGCTCGTCAAGGAATTGCGCGAGGAGGGCAACCTCGAAATGAGCGAGAAGCCGGAGCTTTTTCATGTCTATTTCAACCGGCTGACCAGCAAGCGCGATCATGTCCTGTTCTATCGATGCCAGAATGTGCGGCAGATGAGCCCGAAAAAGCCGGATTTCGAAATCGTCGAAACTGGCTTTTTCGCGCTCGATGCCCTGCCGCCCGATACGACGCCGGCAACGCACCGGCGCCTGGCGGAGCTTGCCGGCGAGACACCGCCGTCCGACGTCTGGTAGCGATCAGGCTGCCAGTTTTTCACGTCCATGCGGTGCGTCGAGGTCCAGCACCGGGCCGACGGGAACGACACCGGTCGGATTGATCATCGTATGGCTGCGGTAATAGTGCTCCTTGATATGGCGCATGTTGACCGTCTCGGCGACACCGGCGACCTGGTAGAGATCCTGCAGATAGGCCTGCAGGTTCCTGTAATCGGCGATGCGGCGAATGTTGCACTTGAAGTGGCCGACATAGACCGGATCGAACCGCACCAGCGTCGTGAACAGCCGCCAGTCAGCTTCTGTGATCGTGCTGCCGGTCAGGTAACGGCGGGTCGAAAGTCGCTCTTCCAGTTCGTCCAGAACGTCGAACAGCACGGTGACATTCTCCGCATAGGCGTCCTGGCTCGTCGCGAAGCCGGCCTTGTAGACGCCGTTGTTGACGGCGTTGTAGATGCGGTCGTTCAGGGCGTCGATCTCGCCGCGGAGCGCCTCGGGATAGAAGTCCACGTTGGAGCCGGTGATTCCGTCGAATGCCGAATTGAACATGCGGATGATTTCCGAGGATTCATTGGAAACCATCCTGTTCTGCTTCTTGTCCCACAGGACCGGAACAGTGACACGGCCGGAATAGTGTGGATCGGCCTTGACGTAAACCTGCCACAGCGCGTCCGATCCGAACAGGTGATCGACGGTGCCGCCGATCTCGTTCTTGAATTCCCATCCCTTCGACAGCATCAGCGGATCGACGATCGAGACGGTGATGAGGTTTTCGAGCTTCTTCAGCTTGCGGAAGATCAGCGTCCGATGCGCCCATGGACAGGCAAGCGAGACATAGAGGTGGTAACGGTCCGCCTCCGCCTTGAAGCCGCCCTCGCCGGAGGGACCGGCCGAACCATCTGATGTGATCCAGTTGCGGAACTGCGATGCTGCCCGCTTGAAATGGCCCTTCGTTTCCTTGGTGTCGTACCAGACGTCGTGCCAGACGCCATCTACCAGCATGCCCATCGTTCGGTCTCCTGCGGCGTGATCGCCGCTCATGTGTGTATTCGTTGCCTCTAGATAGCGCTTAAATTCAAAGCATATAGTCCGCGGATGCTGAACAGTGCGTTTTGGGCTTTGACGCCGGGATTTTTTCTGCTATCGGGCCTGACGCAATTTTTCATGCCGACGGATTCTATCGATGTTTTTCCCGGGAAGCCCACGACGACGCTGATGCTGAAAACGCCTTGAGGGCGTAGCCATCACCTTTTATCCGTCTCGTATGCCCGGTTTCCCGATGTTCATGAAAAAGCACGACCTCGTCTATCTCACCGAAGACGCTTCCCACGACGCAGCCATCGAAATCATCAATGAAGAAGCCTTTGGCCCCGGCCGCTTCGCCCGTGCGGCGGCGCGAATCCGCGAGCAGGGGCCGCACGACCTGTCGCTCTCCTTCGTCTGCGCCGACGATGGCGAGACGATCGCCTCGGTGCGGATGACGCCGGTTTGGGCGGGAACCGTCAAGGGCCACCTTCTCGGGCCGCTCGCCGTTCGTCCCTCGCACAAGAACCGCGGCATCGGCCGCGAACTGGTGCGCATCGCCGTCGAGGCAGCCAAGCGCAAGGGTTCGGAAGGCGTCATCCTCGTCGGCGACCCGCCCTACTACCAGCCTCTCGGCTTCCAAAAGGTTGCCTATGGCGCGCTGACCTTTCCAGGGCCAGTCGATCCCAACCGGGTTCTCGTCGTGCCGATGAAGGACGATGTCCATGCGGGTTTGAAGGGTGAAATCCGCTGGCGGGGTTGATCGGTTTCCGTCAGGTGCGCGGCGGATAGGCCCGCCCGGCATGGGGCAGGAAGGTCGGCTGCATACGCCGCTGGGAACCCATCGATTCTGGCCTGCCGACGGGGAAGTTGATCCGGTCTGGACGCGGCTGTGCCGATTCTGTGAAGCTCGGCGAAGAGCAAACCGAGGGCCGACACTTTGGCCCCTCATCCGCCCTTCGGGCACCTTCTCCCCGCGCGCGGGGAGAAGGGAGGAGCAAGTCGCGCCTTTATATGCAATAGCCCTACCGCTGCGGAGAGATGGGACGACGGGGTTGCCGCTTGTCCTTTCTCCCCGTTGAAACGGGGAGAAAGTGCCCGAAGGGCGGATGAGGGGCTCTGCTTTACGGCGAAACGGGAGATGATCATAGAAGCGCTGCCGCCAAATACGCTCACCGTCCCTCGCGATGCCAGGTCGCAGACAGCACGAACAGCAGCGCCGCCAGGCCGAGGAACCCGGCAAACAGCGACAGCGAGTTGATGCCCTTCAGCACCGTCTCGTCGGTCATGCGCAGCGACAGGCGCTGGTCGTCGGCGACGCGAACGGTGCCGCGGACGGGCAGGATCGGGGGCAGGTCGATCGGGCCGTCGGCGCTGGCGAGGCGGCGGACAAGGCCTTTGGTTTTTTCCGCCCAGGGCGTCAGCGTTTCCGTCGTCGAGATCGTTGCCTTGAATTCGGGCGCATCGACGCTGCCGACATGGACCAGCGTGTTCAAGTCGCCATTGGTGACCTCGAACAGGCCTGTCTCGGTGGTCTTGATGCTCGCCTTGTAGAGGCCGGGTTCGCCTTCGCTGAGCGTCACCTGTTCGCTCTTGCCGGAAGGGTAGGTGAGCATGGCTGCACCCGGATCGCCGGTGATGGTCTGGCGGGCGATTTCGAGTGTGCGGCCGCTGGCATGCGCCGTCAGGGCTTCTTCCTCCAGCGCCGGTTCCTGCATCAGCCAGTGGGCGGTGCGCCGATAGAGCGAGACGCTCGGGCCGCCGCCCTCGAAGCCGCGCGCCCAGAGCCAGCCCTGATCGGACAGCAGCATGGCGACGCGGCCCTTGCCGACGCGGTTGAGCACCAGCAATGGCTTGCCGTCGGCAGCCTGCATCACGGTCTGGCCGAGAGGCCGATCGACATCCACCGTGCGGAACCAGCGGCCCCAATGCGGCGGCTCGCTGTCGGCGCCTTCGAGGCCGCGGGTGACGGGGTGCTTCTTGCCTTCGTCGGAGAGGCGCGGATAGAAGGCTTTCTCGTTCATGAAGCCTGTGGGGCTTGCGGGCAGCACGGCCGATAGCGGCGTGGTGGCGATGGAATCGTCACCCGCATGTTCCGGTCCGGCGGCGATCAGCAGCGCGCCGCCGTTTTCGACATATTGGGCGATATTGTCATAGTAGAGAATCGGCAGCACGCCGCGATGCTGATAGCGGTCGAAGATGATCAGGTCGAATTCCTTGATCTTGTCGACGAACAGTTCGCGAGTCGGGAAGGCAATCAGCGACAGTTCGTTGATCGGCGTTCCATCCTGCTTTTCCGGCGGCCGCAAAATCGTGAAGTGCACGAGATCGACGGCGGCATCGGATTTCAGTAAGTTTCGCCAGGCCCGCTCGCCCGCATGCGGTTCGCCGGAGACCAGCAGCACGCGCAGATTTTCGCGGATGCCGTCGATGACATGGACGGCGCGGTTGTTGGTATCCGTCACTTCGCCAGGAACGCCGGCTACGGCAAATTCAAGGATATTGTTGCCGCCACGCGGGACGGTGAAGGCGAAGGGCACGTCGGTACCCGGTTCAGCCATTTCCGTGGCGATTTCGTTGCCATTGAGGCTGATGGTGACCTCGGACGTGCCACCGGGTGCTGCGCCATCATCGACGATGCGGAAGGAGACTTTCTGTTCCTCCCCGACGATGCCGAAGCGGGGTCCGCTAACGATCTCGATGCGGCGATCGTACTCGTCCGGCTTGCCGGTGATCAGCCCGTGGATCGGCGCGTCGAAGCCGAGCGGCTGGTTGACGTCTGGGACGTCGTGGATCTGGCCGTCGGTGATGAAGATTGCGCCGCCGACGCGGGCGGGCGGTACATCGGCAAGCGCCGTCTGCAGCGCCGTGAACAGTTTGGTGGAGGGAGTTTCCGTATCCTCGTCGTCGGCGGCCTCAACGATGCGCCCCTCGATCTGCGGGAACTTGGCCAGCCACTCCTTGAGCGTCGCAAGTGCCGCATCCGTCATGTCGCGGCGGCCGGCATTGTCCTGGCTCTGGCTGCGATCGACGACGACGCCGACGATGGTCGACAGCGGCTCGCGCTCCTCCTGGAAGAAGACCGGATTGGCGATGGCAAGGCAAAGTGCCGCGAGTGCCGCCGTGCGGAATGCGGCGCCCCGGATACCGCGCCAGAAGCCGAGCGCCGACAACAGGATGGCGACAAGCGCCAGCACCGCGAGATAGGGCCAGGGAATGAGCGGCGAGAAATCGAGTGTCATGCCCAAATCCTCACTGGCCAAGCCGTTCGAGCAGTGCAGGAATGTGGACTTGATCCGCCTTGTAGTTGCCGGTCAGCATGTACATCATGATATTGACGCCGGCCCGGAAGGCATATTCGCGCTGCTGCTCGTCCGGCGGCACGGTCGGCAGCAGCGGCACCCCGTTGGAATCGATCGCCCAGGCGCCGGCAAGATCATTGCCGGTGATCATGATCGGCGATACGCCGTCGCCGGAGCGGGCGGGACGCCCGGTCGGCTGCGAACCATTGTCCGGTTGCGCCTCGATCCAGAGCGGGCTGCCGCTGTAGCGACCCGGAAAACTGGAAAGCAGGTAGAACGATTTCGTCAGCACATTGTCGGTCGGGACGGGCTCGAGCGGCGGAATGTCGAGGTCGGCCAGGATCGCCTGCAACCGTTCCGCGTTCGGGCTGGTACCGCCATTGTTGCCGAGCGAGGAAAACTGGTCACGGGTATCGAACAGCACGGTGCCGCCGGCGCGCATATAGGCGTCGATCCGGCTGATCGCCTGCGCGCTCGGCATCGGCGCATTGGCGGAAACCGGCCAGTAGATCAGCGAATAGAACGACAGTTCGTCAGCCGCGATATCGAGACCGACCGGCGGGCCGGGCTCGAGCGTCGTGCGATAAGTCAGGAATTCGGTGAGGCCGGCGAGACCGCGTTCGGACAGCCGATCGACATCCGTTTCACCGGTGACGACATAGGCCAGGTGCGTCTTGTCCAGTCGTTCGAAAATCTTGTCGTCGCCGGGCTTGCTGTCGTCGGCCAGCGCCCGATCCGGCGCCAGAATCATAGAGCCTGCCGCCAGTGCCAACAGGATCGCGGCCGCCGCCGGCATGCGCAGGCGGGCAAAGGCGCCGCCCATGAACAGGACCACGGCTGAATCGACTAGCAACAGCAGCAATGCCGCCGCAAACAGCGATGGCTTCAAAGACCAGGCCTCGGCGCCGATCAGCGGCTCCGTCGTATAGGCCATCGAGAGACCGGTCGTGTCGATCGGCTTCAGTGCGGCATCGCGGGGCAGGAGGTTCACCGCGGTAAATCCTTCCTCCGAACCATAGAGACCCGGCGGGTTTTCAGGCGAGGACACGGGCGTCGTTCCGGCCTTGATGTCCAGCGGCCGGGCTTTGCCGGTTTCGGCAACCAGCACGCCGTCGGCGTTTAGCAGACGGTAGGGCGGCAGGGTCCGGCCCTTGGCGCCGCCCTCGCTGGCCACGCCGCCGCTGCGCGACAGTTGCACGCTCCGGCGTAGCATCTCGACGAAATCGCCCGAGATCGGCAGGTTCGACCAGGTCGCCTCGGCGCTGACATGGAACAGGATGATGCGGCCGGCGCCCTGCGTCTTCGTCGTCACGAGCGGCGTGCCGTCGGCAAGGCTTGCCCAAGTGCGCGACGAGAGATCAGCGGTCGGTTCCGCCAGCACCTGCCGCTTGACGAGGATACCCTCAGGTCGCGGCATGCCGGCAAACGGACTGAGCGCCGGATAATCGGCGAGCGGCTGCGGCTCGGACCAGGAAAGAGCGCCGCCGAGCGCGCGTTCGCCCTGACGCAACGTCACCGGAACCAGCGGATCGTCGGCAGGCGCTGCCGCCAGTCTCGGGCCTGCGAAGCGCACGAGTGTACCGCCATTCTCGATCCATTTGATGATCGGGGCATAGGTTTCATCCGGCAGGCGGCCGATATCGGCCATGATCAGCATGGACGGTTTTTGCGCCAGCAGTTCCGGGATCGAGATCGCCAGATCCGCTTCGTTCGGCTGGATGAGGTCGGCATAGGGCGCGAGCGCTCGGTTGATATAATAGAGCGGCGAAAGCAGCGGCTGCGATTGGTCGCGCGCCTCGCCACTCAAAAGCGCTACGCGACGGCGGCGAAAACCGTCATCAAGCAGGAAGGTGCCACCGGCCGTCGCCGCATCATCGATGGCGATACGGGCAAAGTCGTTACGCAGTTCGAACGGCGCCGCCAGCGTGCCCTTGGCCAGGCTCTCGCCGGGCGCAAAAGCGATTGAGCCATTGGCAATCGACCGGCCGCGTGTGTCATAGGCGGTGATCGGCAGGGTGCGGGCGGCAGTCGTGTCGAGGCGGCTGGCGCTGACCACCATGGATTCGGCATCGTTGGCCGAGTTGGTGATGGCGATGGCGCGGTCCCTGCCGCCTTCGACTAGCCGGAGGTTTGCGGGAGAAAGTGCCGCGAGCTCGGCCATGACCTTTGTATCGCCGGCATCGATGCCGTCGGACAGGAAGGCGAGCGTGCCTGGAGCGGTGCCGTTCAGGGCGGTTCGCAAAGCGGTGACGGCCGCTTCCCGGTTCGGGCGCAGCGGCTGCGGCGATGCGGCGGCCATGCGGTTGCGCGCCGTCGTTGCCGAGCCCGGCACGGCATTATGATCGCTGTCGGCGGTAAAGACGACGGAAACTGGAAGATCCCTCGCTTCCGCGTCACCGATCAGCGCGTCCGCCGTTTCCACCCGGCGTTCCCAATCGGTCGCGGTCGCCCAACTGTTGTCGATCACCAGCGCCAGCGGTCCTTCCGCCGAGAGCGTATTCGAACGCGGATTAAACACCGGATCGGCGATCGCAAGAATAATGGCGGCGGCCATCAACATGCGCAGCAGCGTCAGCCACCAGGGGCTTTTCGACGGCGTTTCCTCGCGCTTCAGGACGCTGGCCAGAATACGCAGCGGCGGAAACACTTCCGTCACCGGCTTGGGCGGCGTCATCCGCAGAAGCCACCAGATGGCCGGCAGGGCGACGAGGGCGGCGAGCATCAACGGATTGGCGAAGACGAAGGGCAGGAAGCTCACAACTGGCCTCCATGCGTGGCGCGGCCGGGCATGCCGGACAGATACATATGCACGGCGACCAATGCTTCCGACGCCAGGTGGTCCGTGCGGTGCGGCGTGAACGTCCAGCCGAGATGGCGCAGGTTTTCGCCCAGGCTGTCGCGGCGCGCGACATAGGCGCGGCGATAGTCGTCGCGGACGATTTCGGCGCGGCCGGCGGTCAGCTTTTCGCCGGTTTCCGGGTCGGTGAACTCGGTGCGGCCGGCATAGGGAAAGCTTTCCTCGGCGGGATCGGCGATCTCGACCACATGACCGCGCAGTCCACGACGGGCCAGCGGGCCGAGTTGCGCCATGATCGTCTCGGCGGGATCGAGGAAGTCGCCGATCAGGACAAGGTCGCTCGCGCCACGGATCATGCCGGTCTGCGGCAGGCCGCCGGACAGCCGCGTGTGCATCAGCGCGGTCGCCAGCCGTTCGGCCGCGTTGCGGGCGGAGACCGGCTCCATCACGCCGGGGCAACCGATGCGCTCGCCGGAGCGGGCGAGGATTTCCGCAAGCGCCAGCATCAGCACCAGCGCCCGGCTTTCCTTCGAGACGCTGCCGAATTTCGACTTGTACATCATCGACGGCGAAAGGTCGGCCCAGAGCCAGATCGTATGCGCCGCTTCCCATTCCCTGTCGCGGACATAGGTATGGTCGTCGCGGGCGGAACGGCGCCAGTCGATGCGCGACAGGCTTTCGCCATCGCTATAGGGGCGGAACTGCCAGAAATTCTCGCCGATGCCACGCTTGCGGCGGCCGTGCCAGCCGGAAATCACCGTGTTGGCGATGCGCTTGGCCTCGACCATGCAATCAGGGATCAGCCGGGCGCGGCTCTGCGCCCGGGAAAGGATTTCTCCGGATGGCGTCGGCTCGACGATGTGCCCGATGGCAGCCATTCATTATCCTTTGGCTTGATTAAGCCTTAGCCTGTTTGACCAGCCCGGTGATGACGTCACGGACCGTCATGCCTTCCGCCCGGGCTGAAAATGTCAGCGCCATGCGATGCTGCAGGACGGGTTCGGCAAGGGCCATGATGTCATCGATGGATGGTGCCAGCCTGCCGTCATAGAGGGCGCGGGCGCGGGCGCAGAGCATCAGCGACTGGCCGGCGCGTGGGCCTGGACCCCAGGCAACGTGTCTGTCGGTGGCCTCATTGCCGTTGCCGGGGCGGGCTGAGCGCACCAGCGCGAGGATGGCGTCGACCACCTTTTCGCTGACCGGCATCTGCCGGATCAGATGCTGGATATCCTGAAGCTGGCGGGCGTCGATAACGCCGTGAACCTCGTTTTCGTGGGTGCCGGTGGTTTCGAGCAGAATCTGGCGTTCGGCGGCAAGTTCGGGATAGCCGACATCGACTTGCATCAGGAAGCGGTCGAGCTGTGCTTCGGGCAGGGGGTAGGTGCCTTCCTGCTCCAGCGGGTTTTGCGTGGCGAGCACGTGGAAAGGTTGCGGCAGGTCATTGCGCTGACCGGCGACGGTCACGTGATATTCCTGCATGGCCTGTAAAAGCGCGGACTGCGTGCGCGGGCTGGCGCGATTGATTTCGTCGGCCATCAAAAGCTGCGTGAAGATCGGGCCGGGCACGAAGCGGAAGGACCGGCGACCGTTCTCGTCCTGGTCCATCACTTCGGAACCGAGGATATCGGACGGCATCAGGTCGGGCGTGAACTGGATGCGGCTGGAATTGAGGCCAAGCACGGTGCCGAGCGTCGAGACCAGCTTGGTCTTCGCCAGACCGGGTACACCGACCAGAAGCGCATGGCCGCCGGACAGGACCGCGAGCAGGGTCTGTTCGACCACGCTTTCCTGGCCGAAGATCACCTTGCCGACTTCCTTGCGGATCACGGCGATCTCGCCAAGTGCCTTTTCCGCCGCGGCAATGATGGCCTTGTCGTCGATTGCGCCATCGGTCGTTTTCATCACACCCATCGTCTGTCTCCAAAGGCCGGCCGTGGTGCCGAATCGCGAAAAGCGCTCTTTTCGTCTGTCATTTTCAATCTATGCTCCGATCAAAGGCTGACAAGACGTGACGGGCGCACTATCTCGTGAGGTGGGGCTCGTGAAATCGCAACAATAGGGTCAATCGGGACGGAACAATGGCGGACGAGCAAATACATCAGACCGGCGATGCGGCGGGACTGGCAGCCTTGATCAGCCGGGCAGCGGGACAGACGAATGGCCAAGACAGGGGTTTGCCGCCCGTCGATAAATGGAATCCGCCCTTTTGCGGCGATATCGACATGGAAATCCGCGCCGACGGCACATGGTTTTACATGGGCACGCCGATCGGCCGGCAGCCGCTGGTGCGCCTGTTTTCCACGGTTCTGCGCAAGGACGAGGACGGCAAGACCTATCTCGTAACTCCTGTGGAAAAAGTCGGTATCCGCATCGTCGATGCGCCCTTCGTCGCGGTGGAAATGAACCTGACCGAAAATGACGGCGAGCCGGTGATCACTTTCCGAACCAATGTCGGCGATGTGGTGGAGGCGGGGCCTGAGCATGGATTGCGCTTCGTCATAGAAGGCGAGAACAGGGAATTGAAGCCCTATCTCCATGTGCGCGGCCGGCTGGAGGCGCTCGTCTCGCGCGCGGTGATGTACGATCTCGTCGAGCTTGGCGAAACGCGGACGATCAACAGCGTCGAGATGTTCGCCATCCGCTCCAGCGGCGTCCTGTTTCCGGTCATGCCGGCGAAAGAACTGGCAGCGCTTTCGGCATGACCGAGGCATTGTTTTCAGCCGAGGATTTCCGGCGCCGCGCACTTGAGCAATCCGGAAGTCCGGTGGATGACGCCTGGCGTGAGCATGGCGATTTCCTGCTCAATCCCGACACCATCCCCTATCTGGAGACGTTGAAGCTGAAGGACGCCGCCGTCCTCGTGCCCGTCATCGACGATGGTGACGAGGCGCGTGTGATCTTCACCCAGCGCACCAAGACGCTGCGCAAGCATTCCGGGCAGGTCGCCTTTCCCGGTGGCGCTGTCGATCCCGAAGACGATACTCCGGAGCGGGCGGCGCTGCGTGAAACCGAGGAAGAGATCGGCCTCGACCGGCGGTTCGTCGAAACGGTCGGACGGCTGCCGCATTACATGGCCATGTCCGGCTTCAGGATCACGCCGATCCTTGGCGTCGTCCAGCCGGGCTACGATCTTCAACTCAATCCGGCAGAGGTGGCGGCGGTGTTCGACGTACCGCTGTCCTTCCTTATGAACCCGGACAATCACGGCCGGGGCCAGGCGACCTGGAAAGGGGCCGAGCGACATTTTTACAGCATGCCCTATGGCGACCAGCATATTTGGGGCATTACGGCGGGAATTGTCCGCATGCTGTATGAAAGGCTTTACGCATGACCTCCGTTGCCTCCGAGGCCTGGTTTACCGCGCCGGCACTGACCCGCGTCTTTGATTTGCTCAATGCCGATGGCGGCGAGGTGCGGGTGGTTGGCGGCGCGGTGCGAAACAGCCTGATGGGGCTTGCCGTCGCCGATATCGACATGGCGACAACGCTACTGCCGGACGAGGTGGTGGCCCGCGCCAAGACAGCCGGCATCAAGTCGGTTCCGACCGGCATCGCCCATGGCACGGTGACCCTGGTGATCGACGGCGTGCCGTATGAGGTGACGACGTTGAGGCGCGATGTAGAGACCGATGGCCGCCGTGCCGAGGTCGCCTTCGCTACGGACTGGCGGGTGGATGCCGAGCGCCGCGATCTCACGATCAACGCACTCTATGCCGATGCCAAGGGCGAGGTCATCGATCTCGTCGGTGGGCTGCCTGATATCGAAAAGCGCAACATCCGCTTCATCGGCAATGCCGCCGAGCGGGTTGCCGAAGATTACCTGCGGATCCTGCGGTTCTTCCGGTTCTTTGCCCATTACGGTTCCGGTCGTCCGGACGCCGATGGGCTGAGGGCCTGTGCGCAGGCGCGCTCCAGGCTGTCGGGCTTGTCGGCCGAACGCGTCTGGTCGGAACTGAAGAAAATCCTTGCCGCCCGCGATCCCGGCCGCGCGCTTCTATGGATGCGCACGTCCGGCGTCCTTACCGCAATCCTGCCTGAAAGCGAGAAATGGGGAATCGATGCCATCCCCGCGTTGATCGCAGCAGAGCAGGCCTTCGGCTGGCTGCCCAACCCTTTGCTGCGGCTGGCGGCGATCATTCCGCCGGATGCCGAGCGGCTGGACGCAATGGCCAAGCGCTTGAGGCTATCGAAGACAGAAGCAGCAGTTTTTGCCGAGTGGACAAAGGCGCCGCGCTTGCCGGGCACCATTGCCGACACGGCGTTCGACCGGTTGCTTTATCGGCACGGAACACAGGGGGTGGACACGAGTCTCAGGCTTGCGCTCTCTTCGTCGCGGCAGAAATCCGAAAACGATCCGGCACAACTGCCCGAGACGGCACGACTGCAACGTCTGCTTACCCGAACGGAAAAATGGGAAAGGCCGGTCTTCCCGTTGACCGGCGCCGATGTCTTGCAGACGGGCATTTCGGCCGGGCCGCGCGTTGGGGAAATCCTGGGCGCGCTGGAGGACAAGTGGATCGAGGGAAATTTCAATGCCGACCGGGCAACGCTCGTTGCCCGGCTTCAGTCCATGGTATGAAATCAGGGGTGTGAGGTCAGGCAGCCTTCGTCTCGTCGACGATGCGCTCCTTGATGTGATCGACCATGTTTTCCCGGATTAGCGTTTCGCCATGGGTTTGGCGCAGATGATCGACGGCGCGGCGGACGACTTCCGCATCGCTGTCGGCGCGTGTGTGCCAGTCGCAACCCGGCACGAGGGACCCGCATTCAAACAGTCGCATGAGACTCCTCCTTGCAAGTGGACATCCGCCCGTCTGCCCTTTCGGCTGGCGGAATGGTCCGACTATAACCGAAATCGGGCACGAATGGTTCCCCAATATCGGTTGCTGTCCCGGTGCTTGTCTCGACATCGCCTTGAACCTTCCTTTTGAGGGTCACATTGTCGCCCGATCCGTTCGGGAGTTTGGCCGCAGGGTTCGCCCTATTCGAAAAGGCGGTGAAAACCGCCTTCAGATTGACTTAAGGAAGGAATGCATATGACCATTCGCCACATGCCCGTCGCGGCCTTGACCGCCGCGGCCCTCAGCCTGATCGTCATCAACTCGCCGGCCTTCGCGCAAGGAGCCACCGAGCCACAGGCCACTCAGCCGACGCAGGGCACAGCACCCGCCGCCATCAGCGACCAGAAGATCGAGGCCTTCGCGGTCGCCTATCTGCAGGTCGACAAGGTCAGGCAGGACTATGCCGCCAAGATCGGCGCCGAGAAGGATGCGACGAGCAAGCAGAAGCTTCAGAACGAAGCCAACCAGCAGATGATCAATGCTGTCGAAAAATCGCCGGGCATGTCCCTGGATGAATACAAGACCATCATCACCGCGGCGCAGACCAATCCGGACGTCGCCAAGAAGGTGCAGGACAAGCTGAAGGTTTCTGCACCCGCTCAGTAATCGCCATTTCACCGGGGCGGGATGCGGAGACAGCTTCGTTCCCGCTCGCGGCTTTCCTTTCCGGGCAGATCTGGAAGCCGGCAAGAAACCGCTATCGAAAAATCTTGCTTTGGTGTTATGCCTTCGTCTCCTCAAGACGTCGACAAAGGCATGCCCTCCCTATGAGCTCTTCTCTCAGCCAAGAATTGATCGCCTCCATCCGCAACATCGCGGATTATCCGAAGCCCGGCATCATGTTCCGCGACATCACCACGCTGCTCGGCAATCCGCGCGCCTTTCGCCGCGCCATTGACGAGCTGGTGCATCCCTTCGCTGGCATGAAGATCGACAAGGTCGCGGGCATCGAGGCGCGCGGTTTCATCATGGGCGGCGCCATGGCGCATCAGATGTCGGCCGGTTTCGTGCCGATCCGCAAGAAGGGCAAGCTGCCGCACGATACGGTCAGCATCGCCTACAGCCTGGAATACGGCGTCGACGAGATGGAAATGCACCGCGACGCGATCAAGCCGGGCGACAAGGTGATCCTGGTCGACGACCTCATCGCCACCGGCGGAACCGCCGAAGGCGCGACCAAGCTCCTGCAGCAGATGGGTGCCGATATCGTCGCCGCCTGTTTCATCATCGACCTTCCGGAACTCGGCGGCCGCAAAAAGATCGAGGCGCTCGGCGTCAAGGTGCTGACGCTGATCGAATTCGACGGTCACTGAACCAAGAGGGGCGCCGGATGGCATCGATAGGGGACGCGCTCCGCTCCGCCGCGAGCGAGGGGATCATCACGAGTGAGCAGGCCGAGAGGCTTGAACCCTATCTGGCGGGCAGGGGCGCCGTTATCGGCGGCGCCTCGTTTTCCGCCTCCGATCTTGACGATGACGCTCTCCAGGCCGAGGAGAGCGAGCAGCCTCGCTTCGTGCGCGGCTTTCACGACATCCTCATCACCATCGGCATTGTCGTTGCCCTGATCGGGCTGTGGGGGCTTGGCAGCCTGTTCGCCGCCCTGCCGGCCATCATCATTCTCGCCGAAATCTTCGTGCGCCGGCAACGGCTGGCGCTTCCGGCTGTCGTCCTGACGGTGGCGCTCGTTCAATGGACTGGCGTTTTGGCCATGATGATGATTGCCAAGTTGGCTCCGGACATCTTTAAAAACCTTGAACTCGCGCTTTTGGCTTTTCCAATATGGGCTGTGACGTTGGCGATTTTCTACTGGCGTTATCGGGTGCCGCTCGCGCTCGCTGCCGTGCTCGTCTGCCTGTTCCTGCTTGCCGTGGACATAGCTCTTCTGCTTATCACTAAGGCGACTGGGGCATTCTTCGTCTTTATCGAACATCCCGCTCTTTCGGCATTCGTGCTGCTGATTGGTGCGCTCGGACTGTTTGCGGCCGCAATGTCCTACGACATTGCAGATCCGGCGCGAAAAACCCGGCTTTCGGACGTTGCCTTCTGGCTGCATCTGGCGGCGGCACCGGCGCTGCTTTATGCCATGCTGTCGTTTGTCTTTTTACGCAATGTCTCCGGAAACTGGTGGGGCGACGCAACGTCACCGAGCGACGCCTTTGCCGTGCTGGCGATCGTCGTCGTGTTCATGGCAATCGGCCTGATCATCGACCGTCGCGCTTTCGTGACCTCGGGCTTGCTGTCGCTTGGGTTGGCGATCTGGACCATTCTCCAGCGCGGCGGCGTTTCTCTCGGCGATTATCAGTCTGTGACCGTTCTCGCCGTCGGCGTGGTCGTCCTGTTCATCGGGATATTCTGGCAGACCTTGCGGAGGGCCATCGTCTCGCTCTTGCCGGAAACCATTACGGCCCGCCTGCACCCGGTCTACCGTCCCAAGCACTGAACCCTTCAGGGAAACTCAATGACCTTGCTTTCGAACCGGATCACCGGCTGTCCGTTCTGGTTTTCGCCCTCGCACAGAATGGTGTTGATCCGCCATCCCGGCCGCGATTCCAGATCCTTGGCGGCAATAAAGGTGACGAAATAGGTGACGGTGTCGCCGGCAAAGACGGGCCGCAGCCAGCGCATGTCGCGAAAGCCGGGCGAGGGGCCGAGTTTCGGCGCGACGAGCCCAAGTCCCGCCAACCGCCGGATTTCGCCCATCCAGTAGGGTACGAAACATTTCATCCAGCCGGCGCAGGTGTGCCATCCGGAAGCGCAGAGGCCGCCGAACAGCGATTGCCGGGCAGCTTCCGCATCTAGGTGAAAAGGCTGCGGATCGAATTTCTCGGCGAAACCGATGATGTCCTCGGCGGTGAAATGAACTGTGCCGATCGTCTCGCGTGTGCCTTCGGGATGGAGTTCGGCCAATTTCATGCGCTGTCTCCCGTCGGCCGGCGGCGGATCATGTTGGCATAGTCGCAGATCGCCACCGTCTCGCCCCGCTGGTTGCTGACAACCGCGCGCAGCTTGACGATACCGATCTCGGGCCGCGAGCGTGACACGCGCGCCTCGACGACAGCGCAGGCGCCCGAAAGGATGTCGCCCGCCAAGACCGCCTTCTTCCATTCCATGCTGTCGACGCCGGGAGAGCCCTCGGACGCGGTCTCGAAAATATAGCTGTCGCAGAGCATGCGCATCATCATGGCACTGGTGTGCCAGCCGGATGCCGCGTGCCCGCCGAGAATGCTGGCTTTTCCGCCTTCATCCGACAGGTGCATCGGCTGGGGATCGAATTCCGCGGCGAAGGCGCTGACCTCCTCGGCCTTTACCGCGACCGGATTGAACTTGAACCGCCTGCCGGCGGGAAAATCCTCGAAATAAAGCATCTTTGCGCCCTCCGACCGGCATGTTCTACCATCCCAGCTGATCATGGGAAACCAGCCCGGTTGGGATGATCGCTCGCGAGCGATCAGGGCTGGAAAGGCAGGTCCTGCCCGTTGATCTTCACCTTCTTGGTCTCATCGACAACGATGTTCCACATCTGCTTGCCGTCGGGACTTTCCTTGGCGAGACCCTTGACCATCAGCAGCATGAAGGCGGCCTGACCGAATTGCGGTACAGTGGCCGCATTCTTCTGCAGGTATTCGACCGTCTTGTCGAAGTCCTTGGCGTAGATCGTGATATCCGTATTCTGCCGCTCCGGTTGATCGGGATAGACGGTGGTCGTGCCCGACAGGCTGAAATCATAGATCGAGGAGCGCGCCGAGACATCGTCATAACGGATCGTCATGGCACCGCCCGGCAGGAAGATGCGCCCGACTTCTGTCGATTGCTCATCCGTCAGCGGCTTGTCCGCGTTGAAATCGGCATGATCGATGAAATAGGTGATGCCGCTGGCAAGATTGATGTTTTCCAGCGAGATGCGGGTGTTCATCGTCTCGGGCAGGGCGGAAACGAAAGCTTCCGGGATCACGCCCGGCGGTACCGACGGCTTGTCGATGCTGATGCCGAAACCCACCTTCGCCTGGTCGCGCAAGCCATTGGTGTCGATCGTGTAGCGCAGGGTTTCCGCGCCGAATGTGCCCGTCGGCGTACCGACCTTCAGGTTGGCGACCTCAATCGATTCCAGCAGGTTTTCGAACATCGGCAGGTTGGCGCGCACCAAGGCCTTCAACTCGACCTGTTCGGTCGCCAACAGTTCCTTCTTGTCCTTCTCCACCTTGTCGAGCACGAAGAAGATGAGATCCTGGAGCGGCTTGTAGCCCAGCCCGTTGAATGCGACATCGACTGTCATGCTGTCGGCGGAAAGATCGACTTTTACTTTCGCAGGGTCGATGATGGTTTCGGTGAAGCCGTTCATCACCATGTTGGAGCGGATGTCCACGGTTTCCGGTGTGGCACGCTTGGCATCGAGTGTCGATGTCATCGCGCCGAAAGTGGCTTCCACCGATTGCAGCGGTGACTTCGACGTCATGGAGGCCTTGTCGGCACTCATTTTTGCCGATTTGAAATAGAGAAGGTCTGGATCGATCGTGCCATCAGCCTTCATGCCATCGATCTTGTAGCTGAAATCCGTTTTCTCTGTGCCGACCGTGAACTGGCCTTTGATGTCGAGATCAGCCGTCTGGTTGAACTGCCACAGGCCATCATCCATCGGCCGGATCAGCGCCAGCCATGGCTTGAGCCCGGAAATGGTGAAGACCTTCGGATCGACGTCCTTGACCAGCACCGTCGGATCAAAGGTCAGTTCATAATCCATCGTGCCCGGGCGCACCTTGATCAGGCCAGATTTCGCCAGCTTCTCGGGCAGGTATTTGGTGAAGTTCTGTTCGATCTCCTGCGCACCCTGATGGCTGATTTCCGCCGCCTGTGCGGATTGCGTGACAAGGGCGGTGGACAAAAGCAGGGCGGGAAGCAGGCGCATCTAAAAACTCCTTATTGAATATTGCGGCCAAACATATCGCCGATCGACATGAGGGCAAGCGGCACGTGCAAGAAAGCGGATACGAAAACGCCGCCCAATATGAACGGGCGGCGCCATTGTCCTATTCACGGTTTGAAGGCCTTCCGTACGGACGGCACGTCATTCCGTCAGGTGTTGAAGCGGAAGTGGATGACGTCGCCGTCGTTGACCACGTATTCCTTGCCTTCGTCGCGCCCCTTGCCGGCTTCCTTGGCGCCGGTCTCGCCCTTGTAGGCGATGTAGTCGTCATAGCCGATGGTGAAGGCGCGGATGAAGCCGCGCTCGAAATCGGTGTGGATGACGCCGGCGGCTTGCGGCGCCTTGGTGCCGCGCACGATCGTCCAGGCGCGCGTTTCCTTGGGGCCGACGGTGAAATAGGTGATGAGGTCGAGCAGGTGGTACCCGGCGCGGATCAGGCGATCGAGGCCGGCTTCCTCAAGGCCAAGGGCCGACAGGAATTCCGCCGATTCTTCTTCCGGCAACTGTGCGACTTCGGCTTCGATGGCGGCGGAGATGACGACGCATTCGGCGCCCTGTTCCTTGGCCATGGCGGCGACGGCTTCGGTGTGCTCGTTGCCGGTCGAGGCATCGGCTTCCGCGACGTTGCAGACGTATAGGACCGGATGCGAGGTGAGGAGGTTCAGGCCCTTCAAAATCTCGATCTCTTCCGGCGCCAGCGTCTTCAGGAGCAGGCGGGCAGGCTTGCCCTCGTTCAGCAGCTTGACCACGGCTTCCATGATCGGCAGTTGCGCCAGCGAATCCTTGTCCTTGCTGCTGGCGCGCTTGCGAGTCTGGTCGACGCGGCGCTCCAGGCTTTCGAGGTCGGCGAGCATCAGTTCCGTCTCGATCGTGTCGGCATCGCCGACCGGGTTGATGCGGCCCTCGACATGGGTGATGTCGTCATCCTCGAAGCAGCGCAGGACATGCACGACGGCATCGACTTCGCGGATATTGGCCAGGAACTTGTTGCCGAGACCTTCTCCCTTCGACGCGCCGCGCACCAGGCCGGCGATATCGACGAAGGAAATGCGGGTCGGGATCAGTTCCTTCGACTTGGCGATGTCGGCGAGCTTGCGCATGCGCGGATCGGGAACCGCGACTTCGCCGGTGTTCGGCTCGATGGTGCAGAACGGATAGTTGGCCGCCTGCGCCTGCGCCGTCTTGGTCAGCGCGTTGAAGAGGGTGGACTTGCCGACATTCGGCAGTCCGACGATACCGCATTTGAAACCCATGGCACCTTGTCCATATCTTGAAAGACTGTGCCCTGCCTATGGGGGAAGGGCTCTTCCGGGTCAAGGCCTCGTTATAATCGAGCCAATTGAAAGTAAGGCAAAATTGCCTTACCTTGGCACGGTGGAGATGGCGTTATGGTCAAATTGAAGATTACAGCCAAGGGTCAGGTGACCCTCAAAAGGGAAGTGCTCGATCATTTCGGTGTTAAGCCTGGAGATGACATTGAAATTGTCCTATTGCCGAAAGGTGAAGGAAATATCCATGCCGTCGGGCGTAAGTTGCCGATCGAAAGTCTGTTTGGCATGTTCGCTTATAAGGCCGAGAGAACTCATTCAATCGACGAGATAAACGATGCGATCGAAGCGGGATGGGCGGGCGAGGTCAAATATTGAAAGTCATCGTCGATACGAACGTTCTGATCAGAATGTTCACACGCGATCACCCTGTTGAAAGTCCCAGAGCTGAGGAGTTGTTGCGATCGTCTGAAGCTGTGATCTCAAACCAGACACTCTGTGAAATGATATGGGTTTTAAGAAGGGTTTACAAATTCACGGCAGCCGAACTCAAGCAAGCAGTCGAATATCTGTTGTATGTGGGACCAGTTGTTCTTGACCGCGGTGCAGTTGCACATGGTCTTTCTTTCATGAAAGCTGGCGGCGATTTTGCCGACGGCATCATCGCG
This sequence comes from Pararhizobium sp. O133, assembly GCF_051669845.1. NCBI lineage: Bacteria > Pseudomonadati > Pseudomonadota > Alphaproteobacteria > Hyphomicrobiales > Rhizobiaceae > Pararhizobium > Pararhizobium sp. O133. The sequence continues at coordinate 1,959,067 of NZ_CP196426.1, forward strand.
TTCGAGGGACGCAGGCTTGGTGGCGAGGTTTTCGCGACATTCGACAAACGAGCGGCGGCAATCCTGAAAAAGACCGATCAGGCCGTCCTGTTGCTCGCTGCCGATTGATGGTCGTTGCATGTCTTGCCTTGGTACTGATCGCGACGCACAATGTGTGCATTCTCCACTCCCTGCGAAAAGGGTGGATATTCGGATGGCCGAAAACGGCACCAGTCTCAAACCGAAAACCATCACCAAGCCGAAGCTCGAAAGGCCGAAGCTCTACAAGATCATTCTCGTCAATGACGATTACACGCCGCGCGAATTCGTCATCATGGTGTTGAAGGCTGTGTTCCGGATGAGCGAGGAAACCGGCTACCGGATGATGATGACAGCCCACAAGCTCGGCGTCTGCGTCATCCTCGTCTGCGCCAAGGATATCGCCGAAAGCAAGGCCAAGGAGGCGACCGATCTGGGCAAGGAGGCGGGCTTTCCGCTGATGTTCACGACAGAGCGGAGGAGTAGGCGGCTTGCTTCATAATCCGGCGGGGCGACGGACCTGGAAGCCTGTCTTGTTCTGGACGAAGCCGCAACCCTCGTAGAAGGCAAGCGTCGCCTGATCCGTCTTGCCCGTGAGCAACATGACCTTGTAGCAACCGGCGCTCCAGGCGCGGTCGAATGCCTCCCTGATCAACGCGCCAGCATGACCACGCTTGCGGTATCGCAGATCCGTCACGACATTCTCGATCAGCGCATAGGACGCGCCGCCACGCGTCAGGTTGGGAATGACGGCAAGCGTCACGGTGGAGGTGATGGTTTGTCCGGACAAGCCGAGCAGCACGGTCATGCCGGGCTGCGCCGCAATTGCCGCGAAGCCTGCCGCAGCGGCATCCTCCGGCATAGCCGGATCATCCGGATTGAGCTGTCGGTATAGGGCAAGGAGAGCCGGAAGATCGTCACCCGTCGCCGGGCGGATGCTGAAGCCGTCGTCAGCCACCTGCCTATTCACCCTTGTTGCCGAACAGTTTTTTCAGCATGTCGGCCATCGGGCCGGTGGTCGGCAGGATTTTTGGCTGGGCGTTGTTGCGGGCCTGGCGTATATGGGATTTGCCGGCCGGTTTCGCAGGCGCCGGTTCCGGTTCGGGCTTGCCGCCGGTGGCGAGCGTCAGCTTGTTGAGGAGCTGCGAATCCTCGCCCTTCACCAGCATGTCGACATTGTCGGCGAGCGCGTCCAGCAGAGGCTCCAGCCAGATGCGGTCGTTCTTGGAAAAATCGCCGAGAACGTGGTTGTGCACCTGTTCCTTGGAGCCGGGATGGCCGATGCCGAGGCGCAGGCGGCGATATTCCCGGCCGCAATGGGCGTCGAGCGACTTGATGCCGTTGTGGCCGCCATGGCCGCCACCGGTCTTGATCCGCGCCTTGCCCTGGATGAGGTCCAACTCGTCGTAGATCGCGACGATATCCTTGGCCTCCAGCTTGTAGAAGCGCATGGCTTCGCCAACGGCTTCGCCCGACAGGTTCATATAGGTCTGCGGCTTGATCAGCAGCACGCGCTCGCCAGCGATCTCGCCTTCGGAGATCAATGCCTTGAACTTCTTCGACCAGGGCGAAAAAGCGTGGCGACGCTGGATCGCGTCGACAGCCATGAAACCGATATTGTGGCGGTTGCCGGCATATTGGCTGCCGGGATTACCGAGACCTGCGAAAATCTGCATGGGTATACTCTAACAGTCGATTTGACTTGGTCTTGCACCGCGTTGGTGGCCGGATGTCAACCATCTGTCGTATGAAAGGCCTATTTTCCGGCCTTGTCGTGCCGTTTGGCCGTCATGTCAGGCGAGCGCGACAGGCTTACCGGTCCGGCCGCAGCCCGTATTTGACGAACAGCTTGTCCTGCGTGCCATCGGCAATCAGCGCATACAGCGCGGCCTGCATCCTTGCCACGACATCATCGGACATTCCGAGATTACAGGCAAAGCCATAGAATTTACCCTCAAGCACGAGAGCGGACTCCACCGCCTTGCCCTGGTCGCGCATCATTTCGAAGGTCTTTTCCGAGGTCATCATCAGGTCGATGCGGTCGCTCAGCAATTTCTTCTCGGTTGTCTCCATGTCCACGGCAAGATCGATCTTTGGGAAATTGTTTTTTTTCAGAAAGTTGGCGGAAAAATCCTCACGCTGCGTGCCGATGGTAAAGCGCTTGGCGTCCTCGACCGATGTCGGATTGATGCCGGACCCGGCTTTACGCACCATCACCATGTGGTCGACCAGCAGTGGCTCCACCCACTTGAACCGCTTGTCGCGTTCGTCGTCGTGGCCGGTGGTGAAGAGGCAGGTCGAGGCCTGGTTTTCGGCGAGCGACAGCGCCCGTGCCCAGGGAAGGATTTCGAGGGAATACTCGGCGCCCATATTCTTCATCATCAGTTCGGCCTGCTCGACCGATATGCCCTTGATGACGCCGTTCTCGCTGAAATTATAGGGTGGATATTCCTCCGTCAGCAGTTTCAGCGGCTCGGCCTTTACGGTGCCGGAAAACAGGAGAACGAGTGCGAAAGCCAGATGTCTCATGCTCGTTCTCCCCTGTTCATCATGCGATGCTGGTCGCCTTCGCTTCGGACTCCATCTCCAGCATCAATAGCATATTTTCGATCGGCATGGGCCTGCTGAACAGGTAGCCCTGGCCGTAGTCGAGGCCGAGCTTGCGCAACAGTTCCCACTGTTCCTTGGTCTCGATGCCTTCGGCAACGACCGTGCAGCCCATCTGGTGCGAGATCGTCCGGATGCCCTTGATCAGCATACGGCTCTTGCGGCGGATGTCGGCTGTTCCGGTCGTCAGCGATCGGGTGAAGGACTGATCGACCTTGACGATATCGACCGGGAAGCGATTGAGGTAGCTCAGCGACGAATAGCCGGTGCCGAAATCGTCGAGCGCGATCCGGCAGCCGAACTCGCTCAACTGTTTGAGGACCGCGTGGACATCGGGATTGTCGAGCATCAACACCGCTTCGGTGATTTCGATGACGATGCGGGCAGGGGCGATATGATGCTTCAACAAAAGCGCCGCGAGCTTGTGGGGCAGGGTGGTCTCGAACTGCAGCGGTGAAAAATTGATGGCGAGGTAAGTCGTCTCGGCGCCCTCGAGTTTTGTCAGGCGCGCCAGATGGCCGATCGCCTTTTCGAGCACGCGCTCACCGATCTGGGCGATCGTTCCGGTTTCCTCGGCAATGCCGATGATCTTGGCGGGCGGCAGGATGCCCTTTTCCGGGTGGTTCAGGCGCATCAATGCCTCGAAGCCGGCGATCCGGCCGTCGCCCAGGCTGACGATCGGCTGCAGATAGGCTTCAAACCAGTCTTCCTTCAGCCCTGCCTCGATGTTCTGTTCCATCTCGTGGCGCTCGCGTGCCGTGTCGAGCATGCTGGTATCGAAGATCTGCATGCCGTTCTTACCGTCGCGCTTGCGGGCATACATGGCCATGTCGGATTTCAAGAGCAGTTCCGCGGCATTGGCGGCATGGTCCGGGTAGAGCGCGATGCCGACGCTGGCGCTGACCGAGAGTTCCGCACCCTCGATCAGGATCGGTTCGCGCAGGCTGGCACAGATGCGGTCGCCGATCTCGCTGGCCAGGGCCTCGACCTCGGCGGCATTGACCAGAAGCGCGAATTCGTCACCGCCGAGGCGTGACATGGTATCGTCCGGGCGCAGCGTCGTGCGGATGCGGGCAACGACCTGGCGCAGGACCTCGTCGCCGGCTGCATGGCCGAAATTGTCGTTGATCCATTTGAACCGGTCGAGATCAATGAAGATGCAGGCGAGTTGGATGTCCTGTTCGTCGGCGCTGCGGATCGCATCGTCGAGAGCAGCCTCGAAGCCCTGGCGGTTCAACAAGCCGGTCAGATGATCGGTGATCGCCTGGGCGTGGTTGCGGCTTTCGGCCTGCTTCAACTCGGTGACGTCGGTCATCACGGAGAGCGAAAGCCCGCCGCGCTCGTCGCTGGTGGCGCTCTTCATTTCGAGAATGAGCACCGTCATCGTCTCGCCGTTCGCCTTGATGAAGGGCACGGTCACTTCACAGATATTGGTGTGGTTCGAATTGGCGTTGGTGCGGCGTGCCCGATAGGTCTCGTGCCAATGCTCATCGACGAAATCGGTGAAGGTACGGCCGATGACGGCCTTGCGATCATAGCCGGTCGCTATCAGCCAGTAATTGCTGACCGCGGTGATGCGGTTGGCCGGGTCGAGCGAGAACAGCATGGAGGGCGTAAGATTGTAGATGTCGGTGGCGCGGCTGTGCGCCAGCTTCAGCTCTTTCTCTTCCCGTTCCAGCCGGGTCTGCATCTCGTTGAAATTGTGGGCAAGACTGCCCATTTCGTCTTCGGATGTCCAGTCGACATGGTGACGCGAGCCGAGCCGGCGCGTCGCTTCGATTGCCGACGTCAGGCGCATCAGCGGATGGATGATCGTGACACGGTTGCCGATGATGGCGGCGGCAAAGACGATACCGATAGCGACGATCAGGATTGCGAAGACGGCAAGCTCGTCCTTGCTGAAACGCGACAGCAGGCCGGGTGAAGAAACCCGGACTTGAAGCGTGCCGACGGCTTTGCGGCCGTCCTGCGAATTGTAGAAGATTTCCTTCGTCAGCGTGGTGTGCGGCAGGGCGGGGTCGATGGTGATCGTGGGCACCTGAACAGAAATGGAATGCGAACTGTCACTGATCTGAACGGACATGACATTGACATCGGCGATCAGCGAATTGGCGATCTGCTCGATACCGTCCGTATCGAAATCCCACAGCGGCTTGCCGAGCGCTTGCGCGCCGGCCTCCATCAGGACCTCGGTATTCTGCAGCCGCTCGCGCGCAACGCGCTCCGTCGACAGAGTCAGAAACAAGGCGATCAGCGGGGCCACGAAAATCAGCATCGTGCCGCAAACGATCGCAATAAAACGGTTCTCGACGGAGTGCATCATCGAACGCACCCAGTCGTCTTGCTTGCCTTACGTCCCATTAGGATTCTCGTACACTGAAGCCGAAATAGTCCCCCGCCAACAACTCACCACGAAAATCTTAAATGTTGCTGAAACCGATGGATGAAAAATTGTAGCCACAATTATGGCGACGGATATTCAGGGTTGTCGAAGGCCAGCAAAAAGCCCGCCTCACGGGTGTGAAGCGGGCTCTTGATCGAGGCTATGAGGCCAGGATTATTCCGATGCAGGCTCTTCTTCCGTCGTGCCGCCAGCCGGCTGCGCGATGGTCGCGATCGTGAAGTCGCGATCGGCGATGACCGGATGCGCGTTCTTCGGGAGCGTGATGTTCGAAATGTGGATGCCGTCGCCGATCTTCAGGCCCGACAGGTCGGCCGTCAGGAATTCCGGAATTTCGTCAGCCGGAACAACCAGCTCGACTTCGTGGCGAACGATGTTGAGAACGCCGCCGATCTTGATGCCCGGGGACTTTTCTTCGTTGACGAAGTGAACCGGAACTTCAACGGTGACGACGCTGTCCTTCGAAATGCGAAGGAAGTCGACATGCATGGTGAAGTCACGGACCGGATCCAGCTGGTAGTCCTTCGGCAGGACGCGGATCTTCTCGCCGCCAACGTCGATCGTGGCGATGGTGGTCATGAAACCACCGGCGTGAATCTTCTGGGTGACTTCCTTCGTGGAGAGGGCGATGGAAATCGGTGTCTGCTTGTCGCCATAGATGACAGCAGGAATAAGACCGTTGCGGCGAAGTTCACGGGAGGACCCCTTACCAACCCGTTCGCGCGTTTCGGCCTTGAGCTCGTAGGATGCGTGGCTCATGGTCTTAACCTTTCTGGTGTTTTTGGAGAGCTTATCCGGCCATCTTGACGGACAGGATAAACCGAGGCTTCTGAGGGCCTCATCCGCGTTTGCCTCCAAGGGTGTCTGCGCGGACGCGCGTCCATAGCCGAGAACCCGGCGGAATGCAAGCAAAGCCGGCATTTGATCGAAAAGCCATCCTCAAGTGGCCGGCGAGGGATGGCTGCACGCCACGGCTGATATCGTTTATCGCTTGATAACCGTCAAATCATGGAAACCTGACTGCGTTAATCTCTTTTAGCGCTTGAATGGCACATTGCGTCCATATCGAAACAGGTGTGTCATGCTCAAGGTTCTTTCCTGCATCGCGACGGAACATCACTATGGTCTTCTGGTGATTGCAACTCTCGTCTGCATTCTCGGCTCCATCCTGACGATGCGGCTCTATGCCCGCGTCCGGCGCACCGTCGGCGTGCAGAAATTGAACTGGCTGTTCATGGGTGGCGTCATCGGCGGCTCGACCATCTGGACGACGCATTTCATCGCCATGTTGAGCTTCAACCCGTCGATCCCGCATGCCTATGAGCCGATCCTGACGATGACGTCGCTTGGCGTTGCTATCGGCATGACCACACTTGGTTTCCTCGTCACCGCAATCAGAAAAGCTGGTCCGACGATCGAGCTTGGTGGCGCGATCATGGGCGGCGGCATCGCGCTCATGCACTACATGGGAATGTCGGCATATCAGATTACCGGCCGGATCGAGTGGGATCCCACCTATTATGGCGCCTCGATCCTTTTTGGCATCGTATTTGGCGCCGTAGCGACAAGCCGCATCGCCCGCCCGGTCACGCGTTTCTGCAAGTATGGCGGTGTGCTGGCCATGATCGTCGCGATCGTGTCGATGCATTTCACCGGGATGACCGCGATCACCATCGTTCCGGACCCATTCGTCTTTATCTCCGCCGAACTGATTTCCGACAGCCTGATGACGGTCATGGTCCTGTCCCTGATGTGCGTGATGCTGGGCCTTGGGGCTTCCACCTACATCATCGACCTTCACGCCACGCAGGTGGCGGCTGACCGCTTCCGGCATCTGTCGCTGCACGATCCGTTGACGGGCCTGCCCAACCGTGCTGCCTTCGGTGAACACCTGACCCAGATCATTCGCAACCTCAAGGACGATACGGCGCGGCTGGCCGTGCTGTCTTTCGATCTCGATCGCTTCAAGGAGATCAACGACGTTCACGGTCATGCGGCCGGCGACGGAGTGCTGCGCGCCATCGCGGAACGCATATCGACCGCGCTCGGCGAAGGGCAGTTCGTGGCCCGCATCGGCGGTGATGAATTCATGGCCATGACCAGCAATTTCTTCATGAAGGCTGACGCCAAGGCTTTCGCCAGCAAGCTGATTGCCGAGATCGCAAAGCCGATCGAATGGGAAAGCAAGACCCTGCTTGTCGGCACCAGCGTCGGCATATCGCTCTATCCGATCGATGCGCGCACGCCCGAGGAGCTTCTGGCCCAGGCGGATCTGGCCATGTACCGCGCCAAGGGGGTCGGTTCGAATTCGATTCGCTTCTACGAGCCGTCGATGGACGATGCGGCGCGCGATCGCAGTGTTCTCGCCATGGACATGCGCCAGGGCATCGTCCGCAACGAGTTTGAGCTCTATTACCAGTACCAGAACAGTTCGTTGACGCGGGATGTCATCGGCTTTGAAGTCCTTTTGCGCTGGCATCATCCGCTGCGCGGCATGGTGCCACCGATGGAATTCATTCCGATCGCCGAGAAGAACGGCTTCATCCACGAACTCGGCGACTGGGTCTTGCACACTGCCTGCCGCCAGGCGGCGTCCTGGCGCAACCCGGTCAAGATCGCGGTCAATGTTGCCCCGGCCCAGCTGGCCGATACGAATTTCCCAAACAGGGTGCGCGAGATTCTCGCCCAGACCGGGCTCTCCGCCTCACGTCTTGAACTCGAGATCACGGAATCAGGCATCATCGCCGACCAGCAGCACGCGCTGCATATCATCCGGCAGCTGAAGCAGCTCGGCGTCAACATCGCCATGGACGACTATGGCACGGGCTATTCGTCGCTTTCGACGCTGCAGAATTTTCCGTTCGACAAGATCAAGATCGACCGCGCCTTCATCGACGGCGTGACCAGCAACCGGCAGTCGGCCGCTATCGTCCGCTCGACCATCATTCTCGCCCAGAGCCTCGATATCCCGGTTCTCGCCGAAGGTGTCGAGAACGAAGAGCATATGGAGTTCCTGCGCAACGAGGGATGCCTGCAGGTGCAGGGTTATCTCTTCGGCAAGCCCATGCCGCTCGCCGCGATCGAGCATGTCGTCAACGGCGCTCCGCAGGACAGGCTGCTCGCCGCCGAGGGCATGGCGGGCGAAGAACGGCCGGAAGCCGCCTGACCGCGGCTCAATGCTGCCGTGAGCGGGTGAAGCGGGCCAGCGCCAGCATCAGCCCGCCGGCCAGAAGCCCCCAGAAGGCCCCGGAGATCCCGGCGAAGCTGACGCCGGACGCGGTGACGAGGAAGGTGACCGCGGCGGCTTCGCGGCTATCCTGTTCCTTGAACGCGGCCATCGCGGATCCCGCGAAAGCGCCGATCAGCGCAAGGCCGGCCACTGCCTGGATGAGGATGGGCGGGGCGAGGGCGACAAAGGCGGTGACGGTGGCCGCGAATGGGCCAAGAATGACGACGTAGCAGACGCCGGATACCAGAGAAGACCAGTAGCGGCGCGTGGGATCGCGATGCGAATCGTCTCCGGCGCACATTGCGGCGGTAATCGCCGCCAGGTTGACGGCGTGACCGCCGAACGGGGCGCTGAACAACGAGAAAACGCCGGTGGTTGCAAACAGCGGACCGGGCGACGGCTCGTAGCCGTTGACCTTCAGCACCGCGATGCCGGGAATGTTCTGGGATGCCATGGTCACGATGAACAGCGGCAGCCCGATGCTGACGAGGCTCGCGAGGTTGAAGACCGGCGTGATCCATTCGGCATGCGGCACCAGCGTTGCCGAGAGCCGGCTCCAGCTGTCGGCCGGCATGTCGACGCCGAAGGCAAGCACCAGCACGAAGGCGAGAAGAGCGGCGGGAACCGCCAGCAGGCGCTTGAAACTGCCGACGATCGCCCAGGCAAGCACGATGGGCAGCCCAAGCAGCGGCATCTCGCCGACCGCCTTGACCGGGGCGAAACACAGCCCGATCAGCACCCCGGCCAGCATGGCATTGGCGAGCGCGACGGGAATGGCGGCCACGGCGCGCCCCAGCGGTTTCCATAGGCCAGCGACGATAACGAGGATCGCACAGATCAGGAAACCGGCGACGGCAGCCGCAAGGCCACCTTCGATCGCCCCCGAGCTCGCCAGCAAGGCCGCGCCCGGCGTCGACCACGCGATCGCGACCGGCAGGCGGGTGACGGCGCTGAGAACGATGGCGCAAAGCCCCAGCGCGATGCAGAGCGCCATCAGGCCTGATGCAGCCTGCGCTTCGGTCGCGCCGACGCCCTGCAAGCCATGCAGCACGACCGCGAAGGAACTGGCAAAACCGACAAAGGCGGTGAGCAGGCCCATGAAGAGGCTCTGGAGCGAGAAGTCACGTAACATTGCGGCAAACCATGTTGCAAATGATCGATATCGGAAATCTGCCGTATCATATCGTCAGGTTCTGGCAATACCGGGGGCGTGGATGCTGCCGTTGAACGCCGGCCGCAGGCGTCCTGCGTCTGTGACCTTCGTCTCGGTAGACCTTTCGCCGCGATTACGCTTATAGTCGTCGATACCGTCAGCCCTCAGGGAGGAGAGCCGATGAATCATTCGGATCACGTTCACGCCGTCGCGCATCATGGATCGGCCGCGGCCAGTTCGCCGGTGGCCGCATCCTGGCGCCGGTGTTTTACCGTCCATGGAATTTCACCCGAAGAGGCGCGTTCGCCGCTCAGGCTGTCGGAGCAGGAATTTCATGCCGCCCGTGAAAAATCCAGTCAGCTGATCGAAGAAGCCCAGGGCGAACTCGACCGCCTGTTTTTGACAGTCGGCAAGGCAGGGTGCTGCCTTCTGCTCACCGATGGCAACGGCATTGCCCTGGAACGTCGCGGCGCGTCGGGCGACGACAAGGATTTTCGCGGTCTTGGCTTGTGGTCAGGCACCGTCTGGAGCGAGGCAAGCGTCGGCACCAACGGCATCGGTACGGCGATCGCCGACGAGCGCGCCGTGGTCATCTATCGCGACCAGCATTTCCTCAGTTGCAATACGGGCTTAAGCTGCGCCACCGCGCCGATCCGCGATCATCTTGGCCGCATCACGGCGGCCATCGACATTTCCACCTGCCGTGATGACGCCGGCGAAATGGCGATGATGCTGTTGTCTCAGGCGGTGCGCGATTCAGCTGCACGGATCGAGGCCAATCTGTTTCGCCGGGCTTTCAGCGGCGCCCGCATCCTGCTGGTGCCGGATGGCAAGAGCAGCCCGGCGCTGCTGGCCATCGACCGGGACGATCTGGTGCTCGGCGCCACCCGCGCGGCGCGCCTGCGTCTCAATCTCGATGATCGCCGGATTGCCAATGGCGTGCCGGCGGCTGATCTCCTCGACGAGGCACCGACAATGCAGGGCGAAGACTTGGCGGATGCCGAGCGCGCAGCCCTGCGCCGTGTCCTGTCGCGCGCCAGCGGCAATGTCTCGCTGGCGGCCGATACGCTCGGCATCAGCCGCGCAACGCTCTATCGCAAGATGAAGAAGCTCTCGATCGACTGACCATCCCACCGTTGCGGCACTGCAGCATGTTTGTTGCCGGCCGCCTGTCTCACTTCTGAAACACTTGTCGCACCCAGGCGACACAGCCCCACTACCGGCTTTCCCGGTTCCGGCGCACCTTCCTCCCAGCAGATTGTTGGAGTCTGTTTTCGGAGGAGAAATCATATGTTGCACCAGAAGATCGTCGAAAACCCGTTCAAGCAGAAGTACGGCAACTTCATCGGGGGTGAATGGCGCGAGCCGGTGAGCGGGCGTTATTTCGACAATACGACCCCGGTGACCGGTGGCGTACTGTGCCAGGTCGCGCGGTCGGAGGGTGCCGATATCGAGCTGGCGCTCGACGCCGCCCATGCCGCCAAGGACAAGTGGGGCCGCACGCCCACGACGGAGCGCGCCAACATCCTGATGAAGATCGCCCAACGCATGGAAGACAATATCGAGCTTCTGGCCAAGGCCGAGACCTGGGACAACGGCAAGCCGTTGCGTGAAACCATGGCCGCCGACATGCCGCTCGCCATCGATCACTTTCGCTATTTCGCCTCCTGCGTCCGCGCCCAGGAAGGTTCGATCGGCGAGATCGATCATGACACGATCGCCTATCACTTCCACGAACCGCTCGGTGTGGTCGGCCAGATCATTCCCTGGAACTTCCCGATCCTGATGGCCGCGTGGAAGCTGGCCCCGGCGCTCGCCGCAGGAAATTGCGTCATCCTGAAACCGGCCGAGCAGACGCCAGCCTCGATCCTCGTCTGGATCGAACTGGTCGGCGATCTCCTGCCGCCGGGCGTGCTCAACATCGTCAACGGTTTCGGCCTGGAAGCAGGCAAGCCGCTGGCCACCAACCCACGCATCAACAAGGTGGCCTTCACCGGCGAAACCTCGACCGGCCGGCTGATCATGCAATATGCCAGCCAGAACCTTATTCCGGTGACGCTGGAACTGGGCGGCAAATCACCGAACATCTTCTTCGAAGACGTCATGCGCGAGGACGACGATTATCTCGACAAGGCGCTCGAAGGTTTCGCGATGTTCGCCCTTAACCAGGGCGAAGTCTGCACATGCCCGAGCCGCGCGCTCGTGCATGAGAAGATCTACGACCGCTTCATGGAAAAGGCGATTGCCCGCGTTGCGGCGATCAAGCAGGGCAATCCGCTCGACCTGTCGACGATGATCGGCGCGCAGGCCTCCAGCGAACAACTGGAAAAGATCCTGTCCTATATGGATATCGGCCGCCAGGAAGGTGCCGAGGTCCTGATCGGCGGCGAGCGCAACAATCTGGAAGGCGAACTGGCCGGCGGTTTCTACGTCAAGCCGACCGTTTTCAAGGGACATAACAAGATGCGCGTCTTCCAGGAGGAAATCTTCGGGCCGGTCGTGTCCGTCACGACCTTCAAGACCGACGAGGAAGCGCTCGAGATCGCCAACGACACGCTCTACGGCCTTGGTTCGGGTGTGTGGAGCCGCGATGCCAACCGCTGCTACAATTTCGGCCGCAACATCCAGGCCGGCCGCGTCTGGACCAATTGCTACCACGCCTATCCTGCCCATGCCGCGTTCGGCGGGTACAAGCAGTCCGGCATCGGCCGCGAGACCCACAAGATGATGCTCGATCACTACCAGCAGACCAAGAACATGCTGGTCAGCTACAGCCCCAAGGCTCTGGGTTTCTTTTGATCCGCGGTTAACCCTCCCCCTTGTGGGGAGGGTCGGAGCGAAGCGGAGGGGAGGGGTTCTTTTTTGAGAGAGAAAATCCCCTCCCCAACCCTCCCCACAAGGGGGAGGGAGCCGTCCGAGCAAGCCGCTCTTCCACTGCGACTTCAAAAGGATTGACCGATGACCGACACGATCGACGGCGAACCGCGCGTACTCGCCACGGACGAAGCGCTCGCCTTTCTTCAGGAAATCCGACGCGATCATCCGCATGTGCTGTTCCATCAGTCCGGCGGGTGCTGCGACGGCTCGTCGCCGATGCTGTATCCGGCCGACGACTACATTGTCGGTGACAACGACATCAAGCTCGGCGAGATCGGCGGCGTGCCGGTCTATATCAGCGCCAGCCAGTTCGAGGTCTGGCGCCATACACAGTTGATCATCGATGTCGTGCCGGGCCGGGGCGGCATGTTCTCTCTCGACAACGGGCGCGAGCGGCGGTTCCTGACGCGCTCGAAATTGTTCAATGGCGGCGAGGCCTGTGCCATTCCGATCGTCAAGCGCGGCTGATCTTTCCCACTTGCTGACATGCACTCTCGCGGCTCGCCACATCTGGACGGGCCGTTCGCCATATGCATGATGCGCGCATCCTAGGGCTGAACGAAACGACAGAGAACCGCATGCTCGAAAATGGCTATCACGACGTCCCCTCGGACAAGCTCGTCGCTGTCGTCACACATCTTCAGATGCTTGAAAAACCGCAACCGCGCGGTGAGGCCACCGGGCCGTGGACGTTGCGCCGCCACGAGATGATCGCTCTGGAAGAGTACCGGGAGATTCACCGCAAGGTCGGCGCCGAATGGCTCTGGGCGTCGCGGCTGGAGATGAATGACGAGGAACTGGCAGCCAACGTGCATTCACCGGATGTCGAGCTTCATCTTCTTGAAATCGACGGGGTGACCGAAGGCATCGCCGAACTCGATTTCCGCAAATCCGACGAATGCGAGATGGCTTATTTCGGAGTCTCGGCGGCGCTGATCGGAACGGGGGCTGGGCGCTGGCTGATGAACCGTGCCATTGATCTCGCCTGGGGCCGGCCGATCGGTCGGTTCTGGTTGCACACCTGCACGCTGGACAGCCCGCAGGCACTGCCGTTCTACACCCGCTCGGGCTTCACGGCCTTCAGGCGGCAGGTCGAAGTCTTCGATGACCCGCGCCTGAATGGCAACGTTTCGCGTACGGCGGCATCGAACTTGCCGATCCTGGTTTGACGCGAGGCGTCTCAGTCGAACAGGCTGGAGACCGATTCTTCCTGGCTGGTGCGGTTGATTGCCTCGCCGATCAGGCTGGCGGTCGTGATGACGCGGATATTGTGCGCCGACTGGACGGCCGTCGTCGGCTGGATCGAGTCGGTGATCACCAGTTCCTTCAGCTTTGACGATGTGACGCGGGCGACCGCGCCACCGGACAGGACGCCGTGGGTGATATAGGCGGTGACGCTGGTTGCGCCATTCTTCAGGAGCGCTTCGGCTGCGTTGCAGAGCGTGCCGCCGGAATCGACAATGTCGTCGATCAGCAGACAGTCCTTGCCGGTCACGTCACCGATGACGTTCATGACCTCGGATTCACCGGCCCGTTCGCGGCGCTTGTCGACGATCGCCAACTGACAGTCGAGACGCTTGGCAAGCGCGCGGGCGCGCACCACGCCGCCGACGTCGGGCGAAACGACCATGACGTTCTTCAGGTCGTAGTTTTCCTTGACGTCGCGCGACAGGATCGGCACGGCATAAAGGTTGTCGGTCGGGATATCGAAGAAACCCTGGATTTGGCCGGCATGAAGATCGAGCGTCAGCACACGGTCGGCACCCGCCTCGGTGATCAGGTTGGCCACCAGCTTGGCCGAAATCGGCGTGCGCGGGCCGGCTTTGCGATCCTGTCGGGCGTAGCCGAAATAAGGGATGACGGCGGTGATGCGGCGGGCTGACGACCGACGTATGGCGTCGATCATGATCAGCAGTTCCATCAGGTGGTCATTGGTCGGAAATGAGGTGGACTGGATGATGAAAACATCCTCGCCGCGCACATTTTCCTGTATTTCCACGAAGATTTCCTGGTCTGCAAACCGCCTGACGGTCGCTTTGCCCAGGGGCAGGTTGAGATAATTGCAGATCGCTTCGGCCAGGAGCCTGTTCGAGTTGCCTGCGAAAACCTTCATAGATGGTCCGCCTGTGCTGGCGCGGTCGTTGCCGCGCAATTCCGTAAGCCAAGCCGGGGTCTCGATCGTCCCAAGCTCATGCGCGCTTCATAACGCCCCTGACTTTGAATGCAAGAGGATTGCCGCGTTGCAGCGTGGTTTATCCTAAAAAGTTTTTAACCGGCGTGTCGCCGATGCGACGGCGAGAGCAGGTTCCGGTCGATGGGGAAGCCTGATCCGGTCAGCCGGCGTTGCCGTCGCGCCAGCCGAGATAGGCGTTGATGGTCTTGGTGGCAATGCCCTGCATGGTCTGCGGCGGGACAGCCGACCAGAGGTCCGCGGCCGAACCCTCGACCGCATCCTGTCCCTGGATCCGGTGCAGTCGGTTGCCGGAGTTGTCGAGCACGTCCCAGACATAGACCACCGTCGTCTTGTTGCCGTCCTTGAAGGCCGAGAAATAGCCCTTGAGGATATGCCGGCTCGACGGATCCGACCCACTCTTGATCGTCAACCCGTGTGAGCGGGCCTCCGCACCGAGCTGTTTCGACAGCGGCGTCACCGCCTCGACCGGCGCGCCGATGATCGGCAGGAAACGGATCGTGCCCGTCGCGGCTGCGGGCGCGATCGACGCGGACTTCTGCGGTTGCTGCGCCGGCTTTTCGACCTGCGTCGTCTGCTCAGCGATGCGTTGCGGTTCCGTGGACTGGGCGACGGGGGGGGCATCGTCGCGCGATGCGGTGTCTTCCGGCTCGACGATCGGCATGGTTCGGGTCACTTGCCGTTCCTGCGCCGGGATTTCACCCTGTTGCAAGCGCCCGGCCTGCGCATCGAGCGATCCGGCGGGGTCGGTATAGTCGTTATCGCCTTGCGCGTAGACCGTGCCGGTCGGGCCTTCGTTGAAACCTTGTTGCTGCGCGGACGAGGCAAGCGCGCTACTTTGCACCGGCGTCGTCGCTTGCGGCGTGGTATAGGCCGTTTGCTGCGACATGGCGTCGAGGTCTTGCTGGTTCACCGGCGGAGAAACGAACGTGCCGCCGCCGACATCGACCTGCGGTGTCAGCGCATCCATGCTGTTGCAGCCCGAAAGAGCCGCAACCATTCCCAGGCCCGCGAAAAGCGCGATCAGCTTGTGCATTGTTCTACCGTCCGGTTTCCTCGGTGACAGAGTGTGTGAAGGCCCCCACCTTCCTGTCGATCAGGAACACGATAGATCAAGTTTCCTAAGCAGATATGAAGTCCAACCCATACCGCGACAGCGCTTTCGGCGCGCCATCGGTGGTCAGGTAGGTCTGGCCGAGCGTCATCGCCGTTCCGCTGTCGGAATCCATGATGATCATATGTACGAACAGCGACATGTCGGGCAGGATGTCCTGCGGGTTGCCAACGTGGAACATCTGCTGCTCCATCCAGGACGGCGAGAAGCGTGCGCCGAGCGAGTAGCCGCAGGCATTCAACCGGTGACGGGCAAGGCCGCGCTCGTCCATGATCTTGGAATGGATGTCGAAGACAGTGCCGAAGGTGTTTCCGGGTCGCAGGACCATCTCGATCGCCTGGATGGTTTCGCGGCAGGCGCTGTAGAGTTCGCGGTGGCGGTTGGTCGGCTCGCCGATCACGATCGTACGCATCATCGCCGCATGGTAGTGGGCGCTGACACCGGCCCATTCCAGCGTCAGTTGGTCCTGGGCTTCCAGCGTCCGGCGGCCGGCCTTGTAGCGGCAGAGCAGCGCGTCGGCACCCGAGCCGATGATGAATTCATTGGCCGGATAGTCGCCGCCGCCGGCAAAGACCGCGCCCTGCATGGCTGCGAGGATGGCAGCTTCGTTGCCGCCGGCATGGATGAGCGGCAGTGCCGCATCCAGCGCGTCGTCGGCGAGGCTCGCCGCCTTCTCGACATGGGCGATTTCCGCCGGGCTCTTGATCAACCGCAGGCGACCGACAAGCAGCGATGCATCGACGATCTCGCCGAAGCTCATCAACTGGTTGTCGAGCAGGCGGGCGATGCGCCCGGTCATGCCATGGGTGTCGTATTCGACGCCGATGCGGGCGCCGAGCAGATCGAGTTCGCTCAAAAGGTTTTTCAGGTCCATGGTCGGATCGGCGTTGACGCGGTCGACCCAGACCTCGACGCGCTCGATATTGGACGTGTGCTTCGCCTGCCGGAGATCGGCCGAGCGGGTGAGCAGCACCATCGAACCATCGGCCTTCACGACCAGGGTCTGGAAGAAGCAGTAGCCGAACGTGTCATAGCCGGTTAGCCAGTACATGCTTTCCTGGGCGAAAAGCAGCATGGCGCCCAGCTTCTCTTCCTTCATCCTGGCGGTCAGGCGCTCGAGCCGTGCCGCGTATTCGTCCTGCGTGAAGTGCAGTGCCATGTCATGCCTCCCGAATGGAAATTGCAGAAATCTGCCGGCCATAATCCGGCTCGCTGCGATGGGTCGTGCGACGATAGGAGAAGAAGCGCCCCTCGTCCGCGTACGTGCAAATGTCGAGATTTTCCGCCGTCACGCCGGCATCGGTCAGCCGTTTGGTCGTCAGTCCCGGCAGGTCGAACATGGCGTGTCCCTCGCGCTGCGACGGCGTGAAGAAGCCGGCATAGGCCGGGTCCTTCTCCAGAAAGCGCTCGACGAACTCTGCACCGACCTCGTAGTTTCGCCGGCTGATCGACGGGCCGAGGCAGGCGACGATGCGCTCGCGCGTGGCACCCAGCGAAACCATGGCGTCGATCGTGTTTTCGAGCACGCCGGTCAGCGCGCCCTTCCAGCCGGCATGGGCCGCGCCGATCACGCGGGCTTCCGCATCGGCAAACAGCACCGGGCCGCAATCGGCCGAGAGTACGCCCAGAACGAGACCGGGCGTCACCGTTACCAGCGCATCGGCCTGCGGCCGGGCACCGTCATAGTCTGCATCGACAACGATGGCATCGGGCGAGTGGACCTGGAGGACGGTGGCGAGCTTATCTATCTCTGCGCCGAACCAGGCGCTGACCCGGGCGCGGTTTTCCTCGACATGAGCGCGGTCGTCATGTGAGCCGAAGCCGACATTCAGGCCGCAATAGAGGCCTTCGGAAACCCCGCCTTCGCGGGTGAAATAGCCGTGGCGGATGCGGCTTCCAGCTTTTTCCGTGAGAAGCGGGCTCTGAACAGGCGAGGGCAAGGCATCATCCTTCATCGGTTGTTTTGCCCTTTCGATATGCTGCGATGCGGTGGGTTTTCGGGCGTGTGTGCTTTTTACGGCCCCGAGTGATTTGGCCGGATGTTGGCCTTCGCGACCGCCGCTGTCAATCCACCGAAACGACCGGAAATGTCGCCCCTGTCCGTCGCGGAACACCTACTTCTGGAAGGGCACGAGCGCGACATTCGGGCTGCTGACGGCGAGAACCTTGAACAATTCACCCATTTTTCCAACGCCGGCGCCCGCCAGCCTTTCGGCGTCCGCGCGGATATTTTCCTGGGTTTCCGCATCCTTGTCGCGGCCGAGCGCGGAGGTGCGTTCGGCAAGCCCCAACGCCAGCAGGAAGTCACCTTGATAGGTCAGTCCGTTGATCTGCAATCCCTCGGTCACGGCGCGGCGCGCGAGTTGTTCGAAGTCGACATGGCTGGTGATGTCGGCTTCGCCGGGATGTTTCAGCGGCGGGTCGAATTCGTGCTCGCGCACCGCCTGCAGCGTGTCGCCGAGCCCGGTCATCATGTGGCCGTAGTCGATGATCAGGCCGGTTCCGCCGGTGGCGCGGATGCGGCTCGCCAGCGCGGCCATAACGGCGTCGCGAGCAGGGGAGATCTCGAAGATGCCGCCGAGCGGGGCCGTCTGCGCCGATGGCGGCAGGAGCTCCGGATCGATGCCGGCAACGCCGGCTGCGAACATCAGCTCGCCATCGGCATCGAGGCCGACGAGGCGCTCCTTGAAGCCCTGTGCCGTCTTGACGAACTGGCGGATCGGAATGGCGTCGAACAGTTCGTTGGCGACGAGAAGCAGGAACCCGTCGGGCAGCGTATCGAAACTGTCGTGCCAGTTCAGCTTGAATTTGTGGGCAACCAGCGTCTGCTGCTGCGCCTTCTGCAGCCGCTCGCTGGTTTCCACCAGATGCACACTGGCCGCGTCATAAAGAGCAGGGGAGAGCTTGCCGATCACCCGCAGGATATCCGACATCATCGTACCGCGACCGGGGCCGATCTCGGCAATGACGACGGGGCTCGGCTCGCCATGTCGCTGCCAGGCCTGCACGAGGAAGATGCCGATCATCTCGCCGAACAACTGGCTGATTTCCGGCGCGGTGATAAAGTCGCCGGACCGGCCGAACGGTTCGCGGGTCTTGTAGTAGCCGTATTCGGGGTCGGCGAGGCACAGTGAGAAATAGTCGGTCACGCTGATCGGGCCGTTGGCGAGGATAATGGACTTGATCTTTTCTCCGAGAGGCGTCGTCATCCAGCCCCCTTCATGCCGTGGCCGGGGTGGCCCGGCGCGCCCGCAGCACGGCCCAGAGGCCGATCAGCACCATCGGCAGCGATAGAAGCATGCCCATCGTTAGCCAGCCGCCGAAGAGATAGCCGAGCTGTGCGTCCGGCTCGCGGAAGAATTCGACGAAGATGCGCGACAGGCCGTAGCCCATGACGAAGACGCCGCAGACGAGGCCCGGCACTTTCAGGGCATGGCGCCGGTAGATCATCAAGGCAAGTACGGTCAACAGCAGCAGGCCTTCAAGAGCCGCCTCATACAACTGGCTCGGATGGCGCGCGAAGGGACCGCCGGTCGGGAAGACCACGGCCCAGGGCATGGACGACAGTCGGCCCCAGAGCTCGGCATTGATGAAATTGGCGACACGGCCGAAGAAGAGACCGATCGGCACGACGGCAGCCACGATGTCGAACAGGCTCCAGATCGCGATCTGGCGGCGGCGGGCAAACAGGATCATGGCGATCATGGTGCCGATCAGGCCGCCATGGAAGGACATGCCGCCGTTCCAGATTTCCAGCGCCCGGATGGGATTGGCGAGCACGCTGCCAAGGTCATAGAACAGGATATAGCCGATGCGTCCACCCGCGACGATACCGGCTGCCACCCAAATGAGAAAATCGTCGAGTTGTGCTTCCGTTGCCGCCGGGTTGCTGTTGGCCCATAGCGACGTGTTGCGCACCAGCCTGCGGGCATATTGCCAGCCGATCAGGATGCCGGCGACATAGGCGAGGCCGTACCAGTGGATTTGCAAGGGGCCGAGAGTAAGCAGTACCGGATCGATATCCGGGAAAGGCATGATCGAGAGGAGTGTCGGTATTGTTTCCAAGGTCTTGCTTCATTCCGATCGGTTGTTTGGCGGAACACTGCCCCTCCGGTTGGGCAGGGTCAAGGCGCGGTGCCTGCGGCAAAGGCGGTCATCCCGGCATTTTTCCTTGCATCGGCCGGCCTGTCCCCCTACCTCCTGTCTCCAGCCTGCCAATCCGGCAGATGGACGAAGGATCGGAGATCAAACGATGAGCACTGGCGCAAACCGTATTCTGGATGATTTCGCCAAGTTGATGACGGATGCCGCGGGCGCCGCCCAGGGCGTTCGCAAGGAGATGGAAACCGTGTTTCGTGCCCAGGGCGAGCGGCTGCTCAATTCCATGGACCTGGTGAAGCGCGAGGAGTTCGAGGTCGTTCGCGAGATGGTGCTCAAGGCGCGCGACGAAAACGACGCGCTTCTTGCCCGCATCGCCGCGCTCGAAGCGCGGTTGGCTGAAGCCGGAAAGTGATCAAATCCCGGGTGGCGGCACGGAGTGTGTCGCCGCCTGCGATACGCTTCTTCGCCGGGCGCCCCGTCATGGCACAGGTGCTCTTTTCAGGCGGTTCACCGGCAATAATCTTCATAAATTTTTTACCCTGTGGACACTGTCAAAAAACGCTGATGGCAGAGTCCTTTAAGGCGCCGGGCTGAATCAATTTCGCAGAGCCTATCCACAACCTCCGGCGCTATTTTCCATGCAGGGGGCTTTCATGCGGACTCCGGCGTTATACACTGATTTTAAATGATGATTCGAAACGGATCACGCAAGCTCCAGGCAGGGTATGTCAGCCAGGATGGTCGTGTTTCCGGTAATCATAAGTGTTTGTTTCTGGTGTGTGAGTTTGCCGCCTCGTGTGTGAACGCGATGACGCATGTCTGCACCGGGACTTTTGGGGTGATGCATGAGCCTGATGGAACTGGAACTTGAGCGCCAATCGAACCCGGTCGACATGATCGAGTTCGTTGCTGCCAACAATGATTGGTCCTTCGAGCGCTCGGGCGAAGACGAGATCGCCATGAATATCGAGGGCAAGTGGACCGACTACCACGTCTCCTTCTCCTGGATGGAAGAGTTCGAGGCGCTGCATCTCGCCTGCGCCTTCGACATCAAGGTTCCCGAAAGCCGCGTCAACGAAGTCATCCGGCTTCTTTCCCATATCAATGGCCAGGTGCTGATGGGGCATTTCGACCTGTGGCGCCAGGAAGACGTGGTGATCTTCCGCCAGTCGCTGCTGCTTTCGGGCGGCGCCGAGCCCACCAATCAGCAGGTCGAGGTGCTGCTTTCCAGCGCGCTCGAAGCCTGCGAATCCTATTTCCAGGCCTTCCAGTTCGTGGTCTGGTCGGGCGTCGATGCGCAAAGCGCCGTCGAAGCCGTGATGTTCGAAACCGTCGGAGAAGCGTGACGATGACTGTGGGTGCGGCGGGGCCGATCGTTCTTATCGGCGCGGGCAACATGGGCGGCGCGATGCTCGCCGGTTGGCTGAAGAGCGGTATCTCCGGTCCCGATCTCCTCGTCATCGATCCCGGTCCGCCGCCGGCCATGGCCAAGCTGATCGCCGACAACGGCGCCCGCCACGAGACGGCGGCACCTGAAGACTTGAAGGCTGGCGTGCTGTTCCTGGCGGTCAAGCCGCAGGTCATGGGCGCGGTCCTTCCTCCCTTGAAAAGCCTCGTCGGCCCGGAGACCGTCGTCGTCTCGGTTGCGGCCGGCACGACGCTGTCCTTCATGCAGTCGCATCTCGGCGAGGCCGCCATGGTGCGGGCCATGCCGAACACGCCGGCGATGATCGGCCGTGGCGTCACGGGCGCTTTCGCCAATGGCGCGGTCGCGGCTGCGCAGCGCGATCTCGTCCACAATCTCCTGAAAGTCTCCGGCCCGGTCGAGTGGGTCGAAACCGAAGCCGATATCGATGCGGTCACGGCCGTGTCGGGCAGCGGCCCGGCCTATGTCTTTTATCTCGTCGAGTGCATGGCGGAGGCCGGTCGTAAGGCCGGTCTTCAGGCGGACCTCGCCATGCGGCTTGCTCGGGAAACCGTCGCGGGGGCTGGTGAACTCCTGTACCAGTCCCCCGATGACGCCTCGAAGCTGCGCCAGAACGTGACGTCTCCCGGCGGCACGACGGCGGCGGCACTCAATATCCTCATGGCCGATGACGGCATGCAGCCTCTGTTCGACAAGGCGATTGCCGCAGCCCGCAAACGGGCGGAAGAACTGGCCGGCTAATTCGGAATGACTGCATGACCGAGACAATCACCTACGCCGATTTCGAGCGTGTCGACATCCGCACCGGCACGATCGTCGAAGCTTCGCCCTTTCCGGAGGCGCGCAAGCCGGCCATCAAGATCGTCATCGATTTCGGCCCGGAGATCGGCCTGAAGAAATCCTCAGCGCAGATCACCGCGCATTATACGCCTGAAACGCTTGTCGGTCGCCAAGTTCTCGGCGTCGTCAATTTCCCGCCGCGCCAGATCGGTCCGTTCCGCTCCGAAGTGCTGACGCTTGGTTTCGAGGACGAGACAGGCGCGATCGTGCTTGCCGCCGTCGACAAGCCGGTGCCGAACGGCAAGCGGCTTTTATGATTGCATCGTCGTCGTGTTTTCGAGTCGGTTGACTGAACTTTTTAGGCCATGACCTCTTAAGCGCCGCGCGAAGGCGGGTTGTTGACAAGCTATACTCTGTCCATACAATCGTTGCATGAAAAATATCACTTGGAGCGTGGAGAAGAATCGGGCGCTAAAAGCGGATAGTGATCGGCGAATTTCCTTTGAGGATATTCTCGCAGCCATTGAGAATGGCGGGCTACTGGATGATATGAAGCATCCAAATGCCGCAAAATTTCCTCATCAGAGGATGTTTGTGGTTTTGTTCAATCGCTATGTCTATGGCGTGCCTTATGTCTATGACGCGACAGGCAATATTTTTCTGAAAACCGCTTTTCCAAGTCGCGCGCTGAAGCGAATTTATATGGCAGGTGATGATGATGCCTAAAGAGCCTAAAATTGGTAGCTATATCGATGATGAAGAAGAGGATCTCATCGAGGCCGTGGAAAGTATGACGGTTCGTCCGGAGAGTATGTTGGACGCGCAGCGACGTGAGCAAATCGAAGCCATGGCGCATGCAACGATGAATGAGGAGCGTGAGAAAATCTCGCTGCGTATTCCTAGATCCGATTTGACGCGTTTGAAGTCACGTGCCTTGCAGGAGGGTATTCCCTATCAAACGTTGATAAATTCGATCATACACAAATACGTTTCAAATTGATCACGCCGGCACCCGCACCACCGCTCTCAATCCCCCCATTGGGCTATCCGACAGCGTGACGTTGCCGCCGTGGCTGCGGGCGATGTCGCGGGCGATGGCGAGGCCCAGACCGGTGCCGGAACTGTCGAGATTGCGGGCCTCGTCGAGCCGGAAGAACGGCTTGAAGACATCGTCGCGGGAGCGTTCGGGAATGCCGGGGCCGTCGTCGTCGACGGTGATCGTCAGCCATTTCGTGCTGTGCTTGGCGTCGATATG
Organism: Pararhizobium sp. O133; assembly: GCF_051669845.1. Classification (NCBI taxonomy): domain Bacteria; kingdom Pseudomonadati; phylum Pseudomonadota; class Alphaproteobacteria; order Hyphomicrobiales; family Rhizobiaceae; genus Pararhizobium; species Pararhizobium sp. O133. The sequence goes on from NZ_CP196426.1 coordinate 1,982,219, forward strand.
CACGGTATTGGCATAGCGATAGGCATTGGAGGCGAGGTTGGCCATCAGCCGGGTGAAGGCATTGGGACGGACGCGGACATTGTCGTCGCCCTCGACGGATGTCGTCAGCGCCTTGCCGTGCAGTTCGGCCTCCAGCGCCAGCCGGTTCATCAGGTCCTGCAGCCTGAGCTGGCCGACATCCTCCTCGGCTTCGCCACGGGCAAAGGCGAGATATCCCTCGAGCATGCTCTGCATATCCTCGACATCCTGGTTGAGATTGTCGAGGTCGGCGCTGTCACCGGCAATGGCGAGCTGCAGCTTGAAGCGGGTGAGGATGGTGCGCAAGTCATGGCTGACCCCGGTCAGCATGGCCGTGCGCTGCTCGATCTGGCGCTCGATGCGTTCGCGCATCTGGATGAAGGCAAGGCCGGCCCGGCGGATTTCGTCGGCCCCGCGCGGCGAGAAGTCGTCGATCTTCTGTCCCTTGCCGAAACTTTCCGCAGCTTTCGCCAAGGCGAGGATCGGCCGGATCTGCCCGCGCAGGAAGAGAATGGCGATGGTCAGCAGTACCAGCGACGCGCCGACCATCCAGACGATGAAGATATGGGTATTGGAGGCATAGGCCTTGCTGCGGCGCGCATAGACCCTCAAGATCCTGTTGTCGTCGAGCTTGATGCGCACTTCGACAAGGTCGGAATTGCCGACCGTATCGATCCAGAAGGGTTTGCTGATGCGGTCGGAAATCTCCTCGCTGAGGATCTGGTCAAGAATTTCGAAGAACGGTTTTGGTCGCGGCGCCGGCAGTTCGCCATCGGGTTCGATAAAGATGTTCAGGTTGAGCCTTGAGCGCGCGATCCGGATAATGTCGGTGTAATCATCGTCCGGCGCGGCATCGATCAGGTCGATGACAGCGGCGATATCGCTCGTCACGGCCGCGGACAGGCGTTGCGTCACGAGTTGCCAATGGCGCTCCATGAAGACAAAGGCGACGATGGATTGCAGCAGCACCATAGGGATGATGACGATCAGCAATGAGCGGGCGTAAAGTCCCATCGGCAATTGCCGGCGCAGCCAGCGGGCGGTGCGCTTCCACGGATTTTCGCCGGTCGGAGCCCGGTAGCGCCTGAGAATGTCAAAGCTCGCCATGGCCGCCCGATCGGATCATTGCCTCAATCCACGCTCAGCCGGTAGCCGATGCCGCGCACGGTCTGCAGCCAGACCGGGTTCGACGGATCGTCCTCGATCTTGCGCCGCAGCCGGTTGATCTGGACGTCGATCGTGCGCTCGCCGACCTCCGCCTCGTCGCTCACCAGTTCGTGGCGCGGAATGGTTTCGCCGGCGCGCTGTGAAAACAGCATCATGATTTCCTGCTCGCGATCCGTCAGGCGAATGTGATCGGCGCCGCGCCGCAGTTCCTTGCGCACGACCGAGAAGGTGAACGGGCCGAAGATCACCTGTTCGACTTTCGGCGCCTTGGCGGGCGCGTTGCGCCTGAGGATATTGTTGATGCGCAGCACCAGTTCGCGCGGATCGAATGGTTTGGGCAGGTAATCGTCGGCGCCTGCCTCCAGCCCTTCGATGCGCGCATTCGATTCCGCCAGCGCCGTCAGCATGATCACCGGCACCGTCTTGATCTTGCGCAGGCTCTGGGTCAGCGAAATGCCGGTCTCGCCGGGCATCATCACGTCGACGATCAGGAGATCGTAATCGATCCCCTCCAGCTTGCGGCGTGCCTCGTCGGCGTCAGCGGCAGTCGTGACGCGAAAGCCCTTTTCCATCAGGTAACGGTTGAGCAGATCGCGGATGCGCCGGTCATCATCCACCACCAGCAGATGGGCGGCATCGTCCTCGATCCTGATCGTCTTTGTCATTTCTCGTATGCCCTGTTGTCCTGCGCGGCGGTCTAGTCCGGCGGGCCGGTCAGTTGTCGTCGGCGTTCTTCATGCCGGAGAGGAAGCGTTTGATCATCTCGCGCGCCCCCGGGCCGGTCTTGGCCAAGGCGTCCGCTATGCGCCGCGACTGTGGCTCGGCCAAGGCCCGCGCCAGCGTCTTGCCTTCCTTCGTCGTGTAGAGCTTGCGCTGACGGCGATCCTCGGGACCGGCGACCTGATGGATATAGCCGGAATCGATCAACTGCTTGAGAACGCGGGCAAGACTCTGCTTGGTGATGCGCAGCGTCTCCAGGAGGTCGGCAACGGTCATGCCCGGTTCGCGATCGACGAAATGCAGGACGCGGTGATGCGCTCGCCCGAATCCGCGCTTTTCGAGAATCACATCGGGATCGGAGGTGAAATCACGGTAGGCGAAAAAGAACAGTTCGATGATCTCGAAATCGACTGCATTCGCCTTGTCTGCTTCGGCAGGAGCGGTCGCCGTCTCGGCTTTTGTCTTGGGCTGGCCTGCCACGCAGTCATTTCCTTTCAATCGAAACGCACTTTCAGTAACAACCGGAAAAATAAGTCAGCTTTATTGACATATTTTTCCGACCTTGGTAAGTCTCCGGCCTCAGACGGGCGAAGTGCCGACGCTGGTCCTGTCGTTCAAGATAGGCCGTGCCGCTCCGATCGCCAATCCAAAATCACCGAAATGAATTTCCCTCGCCTCAGTTTGCCGATAAAACTGAAACGTGGGAGACAATCAACACAAAGAATGGCGTATAGGCGCCCGAGGACAAGACGATGGCAGCAGTTCCTTTTGATCAGTTGGACGGACAGATCTGGTTCAACGGCGAGTCTGTCGACTGGAAGGATGCCAAGATCCACGTGCTCACCCACGGTCTGCACTATGCCAGCGCCGTCTTCGAGGGCGAGCGCGCCTATGGCGGCCGCGTCTTCAAGTTGACCGAGCACAATCAGCGCCTGCACAAGTCGGCCGAGATCCTCGGCTTCACGATTCCCTATTCGGTAGAGGAACTCGATGTGGCGACGATCGAACTTCTGAAGCGTCAGGGCTTCGCCGATGCCTATGTTCGCCCGATCGCCTGGCGTGGCAGCGAATCGATGGGCGTTTCGGCCCAGAACAACCGTATCAATGTTGCGATCGCCATCTGGCAGTGGGGCAGCTATTTCAATCCGGCCGAGAAGCTGAAGGGCATCCGCCTGGACATCGCCGAATACCGCCGCCCGGACCCGAAGACCGCGCCCTGCGCTTCCAAGGCCGCCGGTCTCTACATGATCTGCACCATCTCAAAGCATGCCGCCGAAGCCAAGGGCTATGCGGACGCGATGATGCTCGATTATCGTGGCCAGGTTGCCGAAGCGACCGGCGCCAACATCTTCTTCGTCAAGGACGGTGTCATCCATACGCCGGTGCCGGATTGCTTCCTCAACGGCATTACCCGCCAGACGGTGATCGAGCTTGCCAAGCGTCGCGGCTATCAGGTCATCGAGCGCGCCATCATGCCGGAAGAGCTGTCGCAGTTCACCGAATGCTTCCTGACCGGCTCTGCCGCGGAAGTGACGCCGGTGTCCGAGATCGGCCCGTACCGGTTCACGCCGGCGACGATCTGCGAAACGCTGATGAACGACTATATGAAGGAAGTCTATCCGGTGGCCGCTGCCGCCGAATAGCCTGCTTTCGACAGAATGCGGAAAAGGCGGCCGAGAAGCCGCCTTTTCTGTTTATGGTCCAGATTTCCATCCCGACCAGGGATCGTTCTATTTTCTGCCCAGAACCAACCCGGCCAGGCCGGTGAGGACACCGCCGCCGATTGCAGCGCCGATGGCCTGGGTGATCAGCCCGGTGGCTGCCGCTTCGCCGCCGACCATCTGGATGAGAAAACCGCCGCCAAGGCCACCGATCGCGCCGACGACCGTTCGAACGATGACGCTGAGCGCCTGTTGCTTGAGTGCCGCGCCGGCTGCATTGCCGCCCGCGGCGCCCGCGATCAATTGTGTGATGATGGGCAATAATGCTTCCATTGTTCCCTCCCGTTTCACTTCACCCAGCCCCCAGCCGGATGCGGCTCGCCGTCGATCCGGCTCTCGCAGGGTGACGCGAAAATGAAAACGAGTCAATTTCACAATTTATGAGAGAACTTCATTATTTTAAAACTGTTGTTCTGTGACGCGGCTGCTCTCGTGTTCCATTTGGAACTGAAACATCGGGCGAAATGCAAAATACTGGAATTGTTCCACTTTCGCCGGAACCTTTGAACACGCCGGGTGTTTATCCGGCAAGAATGAGGAACATCCGATGCAACAGGTCCAAGACAATTCCATCGCCGTCCGCCAGCTTCGCCCGGTGGTCATTACCGTCGTCGCCGCCAAGCTTGCCGTCTTCGCGCTGCTGATGACGACGATCAACCTGCAGGCGCCGATGCCGGTCGCCATCGAGATGGCCGCAGCCCGCTGAATTCAGGATTGGCGCTTTGATGGCACCGCCGCCCGACAACCGGCCCGGCCTGTTTTCCATTCCCTGTTTTCATTGCAGCGCGTCCGTCCTATATGCTTTGCATCAATCAGACAGTGAGGCACAGACGGTATGTTACAGGCGGGCATTATCCCGGTTACCCATTTCCAGCAGAACTGTACGGTGCTGTTCGACACCGACACGAAGGAAGGCGTCATCATTGATCCCGGTGGCGATGTCGATGTCATCCTGCAGACGATCAAGGAAAACGGCATTACGCTGAAGGCAATCTGGCTGACCCATGGCCATATCGATCATGCCGGCGGTGCCAAGGAACTGAAGGAAGCCCTGAACCTAGAAATCATCGGTCCTCACAAGGACGACAAGCCGTTGCTCGAACGGCTGGAATCGCAGGCCGAGAAATTCGGTCTGGCGATGAAGGTGGAAAATGTCCTGCCCGATCGCTGGCTGGAGGAGGGCGACACCGTCTCGTTTGGCGACCATGCCTTCGAGGTCCTGCATTGCCCCGGCCATGCGCCTGGCCATGTCGTCTATTTCAATCGTGTCCAGGGTTTCGCCCATGTCGGCGACGTGCTGTTTCACGGCTCGATCGGCCGCACCGATCTTCCCGGCGGCAATCATCAGCAGCTACTGGATTCGATCCGCGACAAAATCCTGCCGCTCGGCGATACCGTCGGTTTCATTTGCGGTCATGGTCCGGGTGGCCAGATCGGCGAGGAACGCCGCACCAATCCTTACCTGCGCGGTCTTTAGAGCATCGTTCCCTTAATACGCCCCATTCTGCTGGAAGGAATTTTGGCCAGAAGCAAGGCGGCTGGCGAAAAGCGCAGCAAAAGCTGCGGTTGAGACGGCCACCGCCGGTCGTGGCCAAAATTCATCCAGCCCTTCGGGTTGGCTGAAAACGGCCGCCCACTGCGGCGGATGGCTGGACCGATGGATGTCGCATCGCTCTGCGCCATCCTTCTTGTGGATCGGCCGTTTTGAGCCAACAGAATGGATCGTATTAAGGGAACGATGCTCTAATTCCCGCTCCACTGTCCCGCTTCGGGACAGGTCAACAAAAAAGGCATGCGCCGGTGACGCATGCCTTTACTTTTGGGAAACGATCGATCGACTTAGCCAGCTTGGCAGAAATAGTCGCGACCGTCATAACCGCGGAACGTACCGGTCTGTGAATCGAACGAGCGGTAGCGCTGCGAGCAGTAACGGTACCAGCCGGGTGTCCAGGGCTCCAATGAGCCGTAACTCTGAACGACGACCGGGCGAGCGCGGCGATAGACGGGACGCGGCTCGTAATATTCGGGCTCCGGATCGATATAGACGCGTTCCTGGTAGCGCGGCTGGCTGGCGATCGCACCGCCGATGATCAGGCCGCTGGCAAGCCCCAGCGCACCAAGCGCTACGGCATCACCGTTGTTATGGTGATGGCCGCCTCCATGATGGCGATAATTGCGACGGCCCCAATCCTCGGCCTGTGCCGGAGTGATCGCGGGAATGACCGTTGCTGCGGTAGCAAGGGCAAGAACAGCAGCTTTGATAACCTTGTTCATCATCTTGATCCTGTAATGGGTCCGGACCGTTTCGTCCTTCATGATGAAAACAGATTAATATGGCGAAACTGAATGCAGGCTGAATGAAAAACCCGGCAGGTCGCCGGGCTTCAAAACGTGAATCTCGTCTTGGATTGCGGGCTCAGCCCGAAACCTGCAGATTGACCGCCTTCGGACCCTTGCCGCGGCGATCCGGTTCCGTATCGTAGCTGACCTTCTGGTTTTCGGAAAGTCCGTTGAGGCCGGAAGCCTGCACGGCGGAGATATGCACGAAGATATCGGCGCCACCATTGTCGGGCTTGATGAAACCAAAGCCCTTGTCGGTGTTGAAGAATTTAACAATGCCAGTCTCGGCCATACGTCAGGTCCTTTTTCCTCTGCCCGAATGCGGCGGGCAGCATTACGATATTTGCCTCAGGGGCATGCGGCAGGCAGTTCTCGACTAGGAGGAAAGGGTCCTGTAATCGCAGCCAGCCACCGAAAAACTCGCTCGCCGTCTGACTGCCCGGACCATGTTGCGGGTCCGGCACGCGTATTTAAAGGTCTTTCCGTGTTCGCAGATTGCCCGAACACAGTAAGATTGATGTGTTTATTTTAAATTGGCAAGCAAAAGTTTTTTGAAACAAGTGTGCCATTTTGGTTTGCTCGAAAAGCCACCAACTGCGGAAAAAATCAGATTTTTGCCAACTGTATTGCAAGCTATTGAAACTATTACTGTTTGTTGTGAGGCGCATGTTTTTTAGGATCTTTGCGACGCGGTATGTCGCTCACAGGAAGGATGCGCAAGCGGTACTCGATAGTCTCGGCAAATATTAACCGTTTGATCAAACTTGGCCTGTTTCAGCAGGCAAGCACTGTATTCCGCCGGTGGCGCCCCAGGATGCTTGGTTATCAGCCGACGGCGACGGCCTTCGGCTTGGTCAGTTCCGGCACGATCTCGACGATCAGCATGGCGGCGAAAATGATCGCGCAGCCGACATAGCCCATCGCCGAAATGGTTTCTCCCAGAAGCAACACGCCGAACAGGGCGGCAAAGAGGGCTTCACTGGACAGGAAGATCGCCGCCTGCGGCGCGGTCGTATAACGCTGCGCGACCACCTGGCAGATGAAGCCGATGCCGCTCGAAAAGAAACCGGCGTAGAGGATTTCCGGAAGCGCGTTCTGAATCGCTGCCAGATCCAGCGGCTCGAAGACGGCACCGAAGGCACAGCCGAGTATCGCGCAAACGGCAAACTGGACCATGGATAGGGTCATGGGACGGCCGGTGCTGGAGGCGAAGATGCCGACGAGGATCATCTGGATCGCCCAGAATACGGCGCAGACGATGGTCAGGAGATCGCCGGTCGAAAGGCCTGCAAATGTGCCGCCGCTGAGCAGAAAAATCCCGAGAAATGCCATCATCGCGCCCGGCCATATGACCCAATGCGGCCTCTTGCGCAGGAAGAGCACGGTCAGCACGGGCACGAAGACAACATAGAGACCAGTCAGGAATCCGGAATTGGTGACGCTTGTCGTCAGCAGGCCAAACTGCTGCGTCGAGGCGCCGGCAAACAACGCCAGCCCGATCCAGACGAAATTGCGCAGACTGGATTTCGGCATCGGTGTCGTGGCCTTGCGATGCTCCCACAGGGCAAGCGGTGCCGCGACGACGGCTGCGATGGCAAACCGCAATCCGACGAACCACATTGGCCCGATCGCGTCCATTGCTGTCGACTGCGCCACGAAGCCGGCACCCCAGATGGCGCCGGAGAAAAGCAGGAAGAGATTGGCCTGGATGCGTGTCACGATGCGGATCCTGATGGCGCAAGGCGGGGACCGCGCATTCGATGATGGCGGGGCATGCTCTGCGCGGGGGCGGGAGTCTTGCCTGATCAGGTAGCAGCCGCATCAAATTCGGGCAAGTCCGCAGGCGGGGTGGCAGCCAGCACTCAGCTCTTCTTGTCAGCCGTGATCCGCAGCAGGGATGCGTTATCGCCATCGGTCAGCATCAGGATCGATCCATCGGGCGCGACCTTGACGTCGCGGATACGCCCGAACTCACCCTCGAACAGGCGTTCCTCGGAGACGATCTGGCCACTCTCGTCGCGCTCCAGCCGCGCCAGCAACTGGTATTTCAGGGCGCCGACCAGGATATTGCCTTCCCATTCCGGGAACATCGCGCCGTGATAGACATCGATCGCGCCGGGCGCGATGGATGGGTCCCAATAGTAGAGCGGCTGCTCGTAGCCTTCAGCCGCCTGTCCGACACCGATCTCGACGCCGGAATAATCCTTGCCATAGGTAATGATAGGCCAGCCGAAATTCTTGCCGGGCTGCGGCGTGTTGATCTCGTCGCCGCCACGCGCGCCGTGCTCCACTGTCAGCAATTCGCCGCTCTCGGGGTCGATGACGATGCCTTGCGGATTGCGATGTCCCTTCGACCAGATTTCCGCCTTGCCATCCTTGCCGTTCCTGTGGGGATTGCTCGCGGGAATGCTGCCGTCGGCATTGATGTGCAGGATGGCGCCCGCATGGTCCTGCATATCCTGAGCACGGTCGCGCTCGCCGCGATCGCCGATGCCGAAGAATAGGCTGCCATCGGCCGCGATGGTGATCCGCGATCCGAAATGCTGGCCCTTGCCTGTCAATTTGGCCATTCGGAACAATTCCTTCGTCTCCGTCAGGCTCCTGCCATCCGCCGACAGGACACCGCGCACAATCGCCGTTCCGTAGCCACTGCCGTCCCTGACGGCCATTGAGAGAAAGAGCGTCCGGTTGGTGCCGAAGCCGGGATCGAGCGCGACATCGAGAAGGCCACCCTGACCATGGCGGGCGACCTTTGGCACGCCGGTAATGGGATCGGACGCCTTGCCATTTCGGATGATGCGAAGGTTGCCGGAAAGCTCGGTGACGATGAAAGCTCCATCGGGCAAAACTTCGACCGACCAGGGATTGCTGAGACCGGAGGCAATTGTCTCGACCTCGATCGAGGTCTTCTTGGTGGCGAATTGCTTGGTATCGGCCGCCGATGCGGCCCAGCCGCCGGAGAGGAGAGTGGCGACGGCGACGGCCACAATCGAAAGTCTTTCAAGCATAATTCGTCCCCATCTCCGCAGATTCGGTGAATCAACTGGGGTTTGCGACGAGGGGATCCAAGGCCGATCAAAAGGATTTTACCGGCAGTTGAACGCGATGATCGAGCGCCAAAACCCTGGACGTCGCTGCATCATCCACCAGTTCGGCATTGACGATGTAGCGCAGAGGGCCTTGCGTTGTCGCTTCGAACGGCCAGCAGGTGGCGAGCGCCAGATTGCGGCCGGGCGCATCGGCGTTGATGCCGCTTTTGTCCCAGCGTGCGATCCGGCTGGCGCCGACGCGGAAGGTGAGGTTGGCGCCGTCCTTGCGGGTGACGACCAGAAGATCGCCGGGCTTGACGTCCTTCAGCCAGCGGAAATGCGTGTCGCGGTGAGCGGCGATGACGGAGGTGCCGAGTTCACCCGGCGCCGGCGTGTTGGCGAGCCGCGCCGGTCCGAAAGCGAGCGCTTCGCCGCTCGCGCCCGAAAGCACCACGGCCGTCTGGCCGATACGCGGCGCGGTGATTTCCGCTTCCGTCGAAAAGTCCGCCCAGGGCCAGGGCTTCACATCGGTCTCGCCAAGCAGTTGCGCCTCGAAACTGAGCTTCAGCAGAACCTGCGACAGTTCTGCCTTGGCCTTGATGTAGAAGCCCTTGCCCACCAGCATCAGGCCGGCGAGTCCCACGAGCAGGATGCCGGCCAGCACGACCGTCTCCAACGCACTGAGGCGCGCCAGGAAACCGGCGCGCCCTTCGACTGGATGTTTATCGGACACGGTTGCGTGCCTCCATGATCAGGCCGCGCAGTTGCCAGCGCCACAGGCTGAAGGTGGTTGCCGCCATGACCGCGAAGGCAAGCAGCATCAGGCCGATCAGGATGTATCGATCCGCCAGCGTCGCTGTCTGCGGCAGGTTCACCTGCGTACCGGCGTCGGCGATCAGGCTGGCGGCGCGGGCGGTCGGAGCGGCGGCCATCCGGTCAGCAACCAGCGTCGCCTGTTGTTCCGTCCGTTGCAGTTCGGCCTTGCGCTGGTCTTCTGGCAAGACCTCTTGCTGCTGTTCGCCGAAGACCTTCTCGAAATCCCAGCCGGCGGGCAGGTTGAGCGGCAGCCGGGTGCTGGCGACGGGTTCGCCGGCCGGGCGCGACGGCGTGACGTCGACGGCAACCAGACTGGTAACGCGAGAGACCAGATGATTGGCAAGCGCCACCGCTTCGATCTGCTTGTCGAGCGCTACGGCGTCATTCACGGCATAGGCATTGGCTTCCAGGTCTTCGATCTTGCGGCGGGCCCAGAGCTTGGCGATGCCTTTGCCTTCCGAGGCTTTGGCAACGTCCATTTCGATGCGCCAGGGCTGGCTACCCGTCTTGCCGACGATCTGCAGCTTGCCGGCCGCCGATGTGCCATCCAGCTGTGCGGTTAGGACCACCGGCTCGCCGCGATAGAGGTCGGGCATCGGGTTCGGGGTGATGTCCTCAGCATTCGCGCCATCGAAGGTGACGGCGATATCGGTCATGGCCGGATTTTCGAGCTTGTCGAACAGTTCGCCCATACGCGCCGCGACCTGATCCTCCGAGCCGATCAGCGTAAACGTGCCCCTGCCGATTTCCGCGGCCTTGGCCATGAAGTGGGTGTTGGGCGCCGAGCCGATGCCGACCGTGAAGACGCGGGCATCGCCACGGTTCTTCGATATCTCGGCAAACAACTGTTCTTCGTTGCCGATCGCGCCGTCGGTGAGGAACACCACCTGCCGCAATGCGCCGGGGGCGACCGATCCTTGCGTGCGCAAGGCTGCTTCCAGCGCCGGCAGCATTTCGGTGCCGCCGTCCGCTGTCAGGCTACGCACGAAGGCAATGGCGTCTTCCCGCTTGTCGGGCGTTGCCTGAACCAGCGAGGGGAAATGCAGGCTCATCGTGTCGTCGAAGCGGATGACGTTGAACCGGTCTTCCGGCCGCAGCTTGGAAATGGCGAGCGCCAGGCTGTCGCGGGCCTGCTCGATGGACGGGCCGGCCATCGAGCCGGAATTGTCGATGACGAAGAGCACCTCACGTTTCGCAGGCGCATCCGTGGCGGTGGCATCGCCGGTCGGCGGCGTGACGAAGCCGAGCAGGTAGGTCTTGCCGTTCACCGTCTCGCGGAACAGGCCGGCATGTGGCGCCTTGTCGGCGATGGCCGTCCAGCCCAGTTCGAAGTCCTTGTCGGCCGGCACGCTGCCGCTCTTCAGCGAAATCCTGCGCGCCATGTCGTCAACCGGCTGGATATCGGTTTCATGGAATGGCGAGGTGACCGCGCCGATCGGGAAGCCGGCGTTCAGGTTCACCGTCAGCGTCACCGGGTTGATCTTGGCATTCTCCGCCGGATTGAGAACCGGGGCGGTGATCTTGTCGCGGTTCGGCACGGGGTCGTTCACCGCGAAGCCGGAACTCGGATCGAGATCGACCGTCTGGACAATCGGGTCGGGATTATAGCGCGGTGCGACGACCATCGGGAACCGCAGCGAGAATTCGCCGCCGGACTGTTTGACGCTGCTCTGGTATTCAATTTGCACGACGATGGTTTCGCCGGGGCCGATATTGGCGACCTGGTTGGTGAAGATGTTGGGGCGCTGCTGTTCCAGGAGCGCGGTCTTCTTGCCTTCGGCCTTCGCCTGTTCATAGACCTGGCGTGCCTCCTCGCGCGCCTTGATCTGGCCCTCGATGAAGCGATCGCCAATCTGCATCCGCAGCGTATCGACGGCGGAGTTTTCCGGCAGCGGGAAGACATAGGTGCCCTCGACCCAACCCTTGCTCGGATTCTGGAAACGCTGAGTGACGCGGGTGCGCATGATCGGGCCGTTGACGTCGATGACGACGTCGGTCGCCAGCCGCGGCGCCTCGACGAAGCTGCCGGGTTCCTTCGAGGGAAAGAGCAGGGCACCGGTGCCCATGTCGTTGGGGCGGACATAGCCGGCAAGATGCTGCGGCTTGCCCTCGCTGGTCTCGGCGGCGGCTGGGGAGAAGAAGCCGATGGCAAAGAGCAGGCCAGCCGTCACGGCGATAAGCGCCGCGACCAGCATATATTCGACCTGCGGCACAAGCGGGCGGCTTGGCGGCGTTCTCGAGTTTTCAGTATCCAGAAGCATTGCAGACCCCCTCGGCGCGAATGGATTCGATGCCATCAGGAAATGCCCGGAAACCGGCCGCACAAGGACGGAATTGCGGCGGGCCAAGGCATTTGTTGTGACCAAATCAAGGCGTTGCAGAAACCCGGCAAAGTTGCTGTTTTTGATGAATAAATTTTACCCGTGAAACGTTGTATATCTTCGCTGCCGGCGTCTTGCCGTGCGCTCACATTTCTGTTGGGCGAGCGTGCAAAAATGGAGTCATTTCAGCGGCATCCGAGCCGTCGCCGACAAACTGATTCATCCGGATGGCTGATAGCATCCATGAAACATTGTCATGGTCACGCATTTTGCCGGATTTCCGGGCTGTTTGCGCTTGAAACCGGGGCTGTCTTTCGACATACACCTAACCGCTCAGGGAGCCGTGAGATAGGCTCCTTCGGCCGCATGCTGTTTCAACCTGATCAGGACAAACATATCATGGCCTTTCTTGCCGACGCCCTTTCCCGTGTAAAGCCATCCGCCACCATCGCCGTTTCCCAGAAAGCCCGGGAACTGAAAGCCAAGGGTCGCGATGTGATCGGGCTTGGCGCCGGCGAGCCGGATTTCGATACGCCGGACAATATCAAGAAGGCCGCCATCGACGCGATCAACCGCGGCGAGACGAAGTACACGCCGGTCTCGGGCATACCAGAACTGCGCGAGGCGATTTCAAAGAAGTTCAAGCGCGAGAACAATCTCGACTACACCGCTGCCCAGACGATCGTCGGCACCGGCGGAAAGCAGATTCTTTTCAACGCCTTCATGGCAACGATGAATCCGGGCGATGAAGTCGTTATTCCGGCACCTTACTGGGTGTCCTATCCGGAAATGGTGTCGATCTGCGGCGGTACCCCGGTGTTCGTCGAAGCCACCCAGGCCAACAACTTCAAGCTGACGGCTGACGACCTCGACAAGGCGATCACGGAAAAGACCAAGTGGTTCATCTTCAACTCGCCGTCCAACCCGTCGGGTGCCGCCTATACCCATGCCGAACTCAAGGCCTTGACGGACGTGCTCCTGAAGCACCCGCATGTCTGGATCCTGACCGACGACATGTACGAGCACCTGACCTATGGCGACTTCAAGTTCGCGACCCCGGTCGAAGTCGAGCCGAAGCTCTATGACCGCACGCTGACCATGAACGGCGTCTCCAAGGCCTATGCGATGACCGGATGGCGTATCGGCTATGCGGCCGGCCCGCTCGCGCTCATCAAGGCGATGGACATGATCCAGGGCCAGCAGACCTCCGGTGCTTGCTCGATCGCCCAGTGGGCGGCCGTCGAGGCGCTCAACGGCACCCAGGATTTTATCCCGGAAAACAAGAAGATCTTCGAAGGCCGCCGCGATCTGGTCGTCTCGATGCTCAACCAGGCCAAGGGCATCGAGTGCCCGTCGCCGGAAGGGGCGTTCTACGTTTATCCGTCCTGCAAGGGCCTGATCGGCAAGACCGCGCCGAGCGGCAAGGTCATCGAGACCGACGAGGACTTCGTTTCCGAACTGCTGGAATCAGAAGGCGTCGCCGTTGTCCACGGCTCCGCCTTCGGCCTTGGCCCGAACTTCCGCATTTCCTATGCGACCTCGGAAGAGCAGCTCGAGGAAGCCTGCAAGCGCATCCAGCGCTTCTGCGCGGCTTGCAAGTAAGGATTGAAATTATTGGATGAAACCCGCCTTGGCGGGTTTTTTGTTGACTCGCAAGTGTGCTTGCGTTTTCGAACCGCCTCGAATCTTCCCTCATTACCGCCCCTGTGGCGGTAATCCAGCCACGCGACGTCTGTCGCGTGAAAGAGCTTTCTGCACCGCGGACGCGGTGCTGCTGGATTACCGGGACAAGCCCGGTAATGAGGGTGAATAGGGGGCGCCTGAATGTTACAGTTGGCCTTGGTACTTAGATGATACTCGGCGAATGGTGCGCGTCGAAACGAACTCACAGTCCATGCAAATAATGGGAAATGTCCGCCCATTCAGGGTTCATCTGCTCTATCAAATTGATCTTCCATTCCGCGTATATTTTTTGATGCTCTTTTCCCGCTGGATCGCGTCGATCAAAAGATCGTATTCTTCGAACCATACCAAAGTCTTCACGCCATACCGCGATGTAAAGCCTGGGGTTAGTTCATTCTGGTGCTCGTAAAGCCGGCCCGGCAGATCACGCGTGACACCGGTGTAGATCGTTCCGTTGCGCTGCGACGCGAGAATGTAGACGTAACCCTTCATGCGTGTATCATGACTTGTACACGCGGTTTTTCAAGGTGCATCCATTGTTTTTCCTCATTACCGCCCCTGTGGCGGTAATCCAGCGGCACCGCGTCTGCGGTGAAAAGGCTCCTTTCACGCGACGGACGTCGCGTGGCTGGATTACCGGGACAAGCCCGGTAATGAGGGAGAATTTGGGGCCGCTTGAAAGGTTGCCGTTCACCCTGGTGGTGAGACGATGTTCGGACGAACCGTCCGCGTCGAAACGAATTCACAGCCCATGCAGATAATGGGAAATATCCGCCCATTCAGGGTTCATCTGCTCTATCAAGTTGATCTTCCATTCCGCGTATGTTTTTTGATGCTCTTTTCCCGCTGGATCGCGTCGATCAAAAGATCGTATTCTTCGAACCTAACCAGCGTTTTCACGCCATATCGAGAGGTAAAGCCAGGAGTTAGTTCGTTCTGATGCTCGTGGAGCCGACCTGGCAGGTCACGGGTGACGCCGGTGTAGATCGTTCCATTGCGCTGCGACGCGAGAATGTAGACGTAACCCTTCATGCGTGCATGATGACTTGTACACGCGGTTTTTCAAGGTGCATCCCCAATCCCCTCATTACCGCCCTTGTGGCGGTAATCCAGCGGCACCGCGTCTGCGGTGCGGAAGACTCTTTCACGCGACGGACGTCGCGTGGCTGGATTACCGGGACAAGCCCGGTAATGAGGGAGAATAGGGGTGCCTGAAGGTTGCCGTTCACCCTGGTGGTGAGACGATGTTCGGACGAACCGTCCGCGTCGAAACGAATTCACAGCCCATGCAGATAATGGGAAATATCCGCCCATTCAGGGTTCATCTGCTCTATCAAGTTGATCTTCCATTCCGCGTATATTTTTTGATGCTCTTTTCCCGCTGGATCGCGTCGATCAAAAGATCGTATTCTTCGAACCAAACCAGCGTTTTCACGCCGTACCGCGATGTAAACCCGGGAGTGAGTTCGTTCTGGTGCTCGTAAAGCCGGCCCGGCAGATCACGCGTGACACCGGTGTAGATCGTTCCGTTGCGCTGCGACGCGAGAATGTAGACGTAACCCTTCATGCGTGCATGATGACTTGTACACGCG
The DNA here is from genome assembly GCF_051669845.1 of Pararhizobium sp. O133. Taxonomy (NCBI): domain Bacteria; kingdom Pseudomonadati; phylum Pseudomonadota; class Alphaproteobacteria; order Hyphomicrobiales; family Rhizobiaceae; genus Pararhizobium; species Pararhizobium sp. O133. Next base: position 1,997,626 of record NZ_CP196426.1, read on the forward strand.
GTTTTTCAAGGCGCATCCATTGTTTTTCCTCATTACCGCCCTTGTGGCGGTAATCCAGCCACGCGACGTCTGTCGCGTGAAAGGGCTTTGTGCACCGCAGACGCGGTGCTGCTGGATTACCGGGACAAGCCCGGTAATGAGGGAGAATTCGGAATAACCGGCTTCGTCAGCAATCTGCGCATTGCGGCTGCGGTGCGCAAGGTTCAGACACGTAGGGTCGTGCTTCGTCAATGGTTGCTATTGGCTGGGAAAGTTCGCCGGTTTCCTCTCACCCATCACGCATGTAGTGACTTTTAGCACTTCGGCCCCAAATCGCGATCGCAAACACGCATCGCGGGTTCCGTCCTCGCCCGTTTCCCGCTAAACGACGGGCCAGAGGAGAATATCATGACCATCGCGCCGCACCACAGGATCTACACCTGCTTCTTCCTGTTCGCCATTTCGCTTGGCGCATTGCTGGCGCGCATGCCGGACCTGCAGATGGCGCTCGGAGTCAACAAGTCCGAGCTGGGCCTGACGCTGATCGGCATGGCGATCGGCGCGCTGATCTCGCTGACGCTGTCCTCGCCGCTGATCGCGCATCTTGGCGCGCGCACCACCGCTTTCATCACCGTTCTCGGAACGGCAACGGCCTTTGCGATCGTGCCCTGGGTGGGGGCGGCGCCGGCCGTGTTCTGTGTGCTGTTTTGCGCCGGCCTGCTGGCGGGCGCGCTGGAAATCAACCTCAATGTCGAGATCGACCGTCTCGAAGCACAGCTTGGGCGCGGCATCATGAACCGCGCCCACGGATTCTGGAGCCTCGGCTTCTTCGTCACGGCACTGATCGCCTCGGTCGTGCGCCAGGCGGATATTTCCATGCACCTGCATCTCGGCGTGACGCTGGTCCTGGTCGTCATCGTCGGCGTCGCGGCGATCTCGGGCATCCGGCCGGCGCCGCCACGGGTGCTGGTCGAGGAAGCGAAGGCGCCGATGTTCGCGCTGCCGACCCTCGGGCTGCTGCCGCTCTGCATCATCGGCATCGCTGCATTCCTCGTCGAAGGCGCGGGTATCGACTGGTCGGCGATCTACATGCGCGACGTCTTTGCCGTGGAACCGTTTATCGGCGGCCTCGGGCTCACCTTCTTTACCTTCTTCATGGCGATGGCCCGGCTGTTCGTCGATCCGATCGTCGATCGGTTCGGCGCCCGCACGGTCGCGTCGGCGCTGCTGTTGCTGTCCGCCATCGGCTTGACGGCCGTTTGGCTGGCGCCACATGCTTATGTCGCGCTGTTCGGTTTTGCATTGATGGGGGCGGGCTGCAGCGCGGTCTATCCTCTGGCCGTCTCGGCCGCCGCCCAGCGCACCGATCGGTCGGCGCAGGTGAATGTCGCGGCGCTGGGGCAGGTGACGTTCGTCGTCTTTTTCCTCGCCCCGCCGCTGCTCGGCTTCGTCGCCGAACATTTCGGCATCCGCATTTCCTACATGATCTGTCTGCCGCTTATCCTCTATTCGCTGTTTTCGGTGAAGGCGCTGGCGCCGAAGCGCGGCAGCATCCCGGCGGGTGGCGCAGCCGCATCCGTTCACAGGGTTGATCATCTGCCCATGTAGGCGAGCAGTCCCTCGATCAGTGCATCGAAGGCGATCCGGGCGTTGCATGCGGCCCATGCCGTGCTCCTCACGGCGGTCAGCGTGTTGATCGCCCGGCGGCTTTTGGCGTGGCTCAGTTCTTGAAGACGATGCAGGCGCCGCCGCTTCTACGGACCTCAATGCAGACCGCATCGGCTTCCGCCCGCGTCTGGCGGGCAATGCGGGCGGTGTAGCGCAGGCGGCTGCCGAAGGCGCGATTGCGCTCGCGCTGGATCAGCGGTTTTTCCGCGTTGAGAGGGGCGGGCATGCGCGCGACGGTTTTCAGGAAGAGCCGCTCGGCCACCGGCTTCTGGAAGTGTGCTGCAAGCTGCGCCCCCCAAGGCGCCCAAGGGCCTTCCTCGGCAAAGACGATCTCCTTCAGGTTCCGCGTTTCGGCCAGCGCCGTGCAGGCTTCGTGAAACAGCTTTGTCTCATCCAGCGGCAGGGCCGGTTTGTCCGGCGGATCGTCCTTCCAGTCCTCGACCGGATGCGCGGTGATCGCGATCACGTAGGCGCGCGTCTCGAAAGGCAGGTTGCCGTTGCGCAGGAAGCCTTCCAGCCCGGCCTCACCGGCATTGTAAGCCGCAGCCGCCAGGCCGAGATTGCCGAACCGGTCGCGCAGTGCCGCCAGATATTCGGCGGATTTGTCGAGCGCCTGCAGCGGGTCGAAACTGTTGGAAAGGCCGCGCATCTTCGCCGTCGAGGGCATGAACTGCGCAATGCCTTCCGCGCCCTTGTCGCTGACGGCATCCGGCCGAAACAGGCTTTCCTTCCAGATCAGCCGTGCGAAGAAATCGTTCGGCAGAGCATTGCGGCTGGCGAAGTGTTCGAGCGCCGTGCAGATATCACGACCGTAGCTCTTTGCCCGGATGCAGAGCCCACCCTTGTCCAGCGCGGTCGAGAACAGGCAGGGCGGAGCGCGCCATTCCGGCTGGGCCCGCGCCGGACCGGATGCGTCGGGGACAGCCGCAACCGACAGGATCAGCGCGGCTGCCGCGCCCGGAATGGTCTTTCCATGGTTCATGGGATCAAAACCGCCGACGCCCTCGCGCCCCGGTTTCTGATAGCATCATTCCCGAAAGGGCGAAACGTCCGGCGGTTTTTAAACCGGATCTGAGCCGGGCAGGGTGAGTTGCATGAAGGTCAGGTCTAGCCAGCGTCCGAACTTGGTGCCGACTTCCTTCATCTGTCCGGTGATCTCGAAACCGAGCGTCTGGTGCAGGCGGATGGATGCCGCGTTGTTGGCCTCGATCCCGGCGACCATGACATGCTTGCCGCAGGCTGCGGCCCGCTCGATCAGCGCCTGCATCAAGAACCTGCCGATACCGCCGCCGCGCTGGTTCTTTTCCACATAGACGGAATGCTCGACAGTATGCCGGTAGCCGTCGAAAGCCCGCCAGTCACCGAAGGAGGCATAACCGGCGATCACGCCGTCATCGGTCACCGCGACGATGACGGGATAGCCGGCCCGCTGGCGATCCGCGAACCATTTGGCGCGGTTTTCGAGATCGACCTGCGTGTCGTTCCAGATCGCCGTCGTGTTCAGCACGGCGTCGTTGTAGATATCGCGGATGGCGGGCAGGTCGGCTTCTTCGGCGTCACGCAGGTGCATCGGGGTCTCCAGCAATTTGCCGAAGCTCTAGGCCCGCAGGTCGGCGATGTACAGCGAGAATACCAGATTTCGGGGCATTGGATTTTACTGGAATGCTCCGGCCAAAACAAAACCACCCGCTCCCATGAGAGCGGGTGGATACGTCACTTGCGCAGGGTCGCTCAGGCGACCTTCTGGTCGAGTACCGGATAGTCCGTATACCCCTTGGCGCCGCCGCCGTAGAAGGTGGCTTGGTCCGGCGTATTGAGGGGCGCATTGTCCTTCAGGCGCTGCACCAGGTCCGGATTGGCGATGAAGGGCTTGCCGAAGGCGACGAGGTCGGTCTTGCCGTCTGCGACGGACTGGATGGCCAGGTTGCGGTCGTAGCCGTTGTTGGTCATCCAGGCAGCTTCACCGCCGGCCTTTTCATAGGCCTGGCAGAGCGCCTTGTAGTCGAACGGTTTGTCGCCCTGCTGGAAGTCGCGCGGGCCGCCGGTGGCGCCTTCGATGATGTGGATATAGGAGAGCTTGTACTTTGCCAGCCCCTCGACGACATAGGTGAACAGGGCCTGCGCGTCCGGGTCGGACGAGTCATTGGCCGGCGTGACCGGCGAGATGCGGATGCCGGTGCGGCCTTCGCCGATTTCCCTGGTGATGACGTCGACGACCTCGAACAGGAAGCGGGCACGGTTTTCGATCGGGCCGCCATATTCGTCGGTGCGCACGTTGGAGCCGGACCGCAGGAACTGGTCGATCAGGTAGCCGTTGGCTGCATGGATCTCGACGCCGTCGAAGCCGGCATCGACAGCCGCGCGGGCGGCCTTGCGGTAATCTTCGAGGATGCCGGGGATTTCCGACAGTTCGAGCGCGCGCGGCTCCGACGTCTCGGCGAACGTGCCGGTTCCGTCTTCGTTGATCAGATAGGTCTTCGACTTGGCCTGGATGGCCGAGGCCGAGACTGGCTTGCCGCCATTCGGCTGCAGCGAGGTGTGCGAGATCCGGCCGACATGCCACATCTGGACGACGATCTTGCCGCCGGCCTTGTGCACGGCGCTGGTCACCTGCTTCCAGCCATCGAGCGCTTCCTTCGTATAGAGGCCGGGAACGTCGGCATAGCCCTGGCCCTGATGGGTGATGGCGGTTGCTTCGGTGATCAGCAGGCCGGCGGAGGCGCGCTGCTCATAATAGGTGATGTTGAGCGTGTTCGGCACGGCGCCCGGAGAGCGGTTGCGGGTCAGCGGTGCCATGACGATACGGTTGGCAAGTTCGATATCGCCAATCTTGATCGGGTCGAAGAGGGAGGTCATGGGAAGTCCTTTTCGTTGCGGGTTCTTGCAGTCATGCTTGGGAGGCATAGGCGGCGGGACAGTCAGAGCGTGGTGCCGATGTCCTTCAGGAACGCCTGGATGGTATCCTCGTTCCGTTTGTAGAAGATCCACTGGCCGACACGTTTGGTGGTGACGAGATCGGCGCGCTGCAGCGTCGACAGATGCGCCGATACGGTCGATTGGGACAGGCCGCAACGCTCGAACTGGCTGGCGCAGATGCCCATGTCGAGCGGATGGTGCTGCTCGGAGAAATGCACTTCCGGCTCCTTCATCCAGCCGAGCATCTCGACCCGCTTGGGGTGCGCCAATGCCTTGAGAATTTCATCCTTGTCCATTCCGGTCGCCATGTATCGTTAAATCTCGATATAGCGATACATAAATCGAGGATTTTCGATATTCAAGTCACGAACCCGTGAAACGGATTTGGCAGAGGAGGAATTTGGGCAAAAAAAGAGGGCCACTGGAGAACCGGGCCCTTTTTAGGTGTGAAGGTCAAAGCCTCCAGAGGGGAACAGCTGCTGCGGTGGTACTGGGAGGAGAAGGACCACCATGCGCATCAGCTGTAACTGATATGGGGCGGATCGCGCCGGTTTCAATGACATTCGTCACAAAAAATCTGCAACTTTAGCGATGTGATTGAATCCAAGGCAAAAAAAGAGGGCCACAAGAAAACTTGGGCCCTTTATAGTTATGAAGGTAATTAAACCTCCAGAGGGGAACAGCTGCTGCGGTGGCACTGGGAGGAAAAAAGCCACCAAGATGCATCAGCTGCAGTCGATATGCTGGTTTTTTGGGCGCGCCGCAATCACTGAATGTGCATGACAGCCATGTGTCCGACGCACCCCTGCGCAAATTTCAGGCGATTTCAATCCCTTGCGGTCCCCCGAATTCTGCGGTTCTGGGAAAAAATCAGTTAAAACAGCAGTTTGTCTAGAAGGAATATAGAGAGCGTTTTTTGTGCAGGTGCGAAGACGAATTAGAAGTTCCAGTTACGGGCCTTGGCGACGATGAAATCGCGAAAGACTTTCAGCTTGGCGGCGTTCTTCATTTCGTCCGGATAGCAGAAATAGGTGTCGAACGACGGAATGTCGGCACCGATCGGAAGTTGAATGAGGCCGGGATCGCGACCGACGATGTAGTCCGGCATCATTGCGATGCCAATGCCGAGCAGGCAGGCGCGCTTGATCGAGGTCTGGCTGTTGATCTGCAGGTGCGAGGCGCGCGGATTGTCCGAATCGCGGCCGGCGATTTCCAGCCAGTTGACGTCAAGCAGATAGTTCGGCGCCGGTTCGCCGAAGGTAATGATGCGATGGTTGTCGAGGTCCTCGATCGATTGCGGCTCGCCATATTTGTTGATGTAGGAGGGGGCCGCGTAGACATGCATGTGCACGGTGAAGAGCTTGCGCTGGATCAGGTCCGATTGCTGCGGCTGGCGCAGCCGGATGGCGCAGTCGGCATGGCGCATGTTGACGTCCAGTTCCTCGTTGTCGAGGATGAGTTGGACCTGCATGTCGGGGTAGAGCGACAGGAATTCCTGGACCTTGTCGGTCAGCCAGCCCTGGCCGAGGCCGACGGTCGTGGTGATGCGCAGCTTGCCGGTGGGCTTGTCGGTGTTTTCGGTCAGCTGGACCCGAACGCTTTCGAGCTTCATCAGCACTTCATGGGCGGTCTTGTAGAGGATTTCGCCCTGTTCGGTGAGGATGAGGCCGCGGGCATGGCGATGGAACAGCTTGATGCCGACATCCTGCTCGAGCGAGGAGACCTGCCGGCTGATGGCCGATTGGGAAAGATGCAGCTTGTCGGCCGCATGGGTGAATGATCCCGCTTCCGCCGCCGCATGGAAAATGCGCAGTTTGTCCCAGTCTAGCGGCATGCCGTCCCCCAATAAATGCTCGTGGCGGAGAACGGCCTCGTTGTTCCCCGCCATAAGGCTGATTGTCTGTTCCCACTCGGGAGCAGCCTTTGACCGCTCCGATTATTCGCGGCTTCTATTCGGCCGCAATTGCGACAGGCATGTGGCCCGCCAGATATTTTTCCGCTTCCAGTGCCGCCATACAGCCCATGCCGGCCGCCGTGATCGCCTGACGATAGATGTCGTCGGTCACGTCGCCTGCGGCATAAACGCCGGCCACGTCAGTGGCGGTCGAATCGGGGGCTGTCCAGAGGTAGTCATTGGGCTTCAGGCGCAGCTTGTCCTTGAAAAGCTCGACCGCCGGCGCATGGCCGATGGCCACGAAGACGCCGTCGATCGGCATGTCGCGGGTCGCACCCGTCTTGGTGTTGCGCAGCCTGACGCCGCTGACCGAGGCCGGCATCGGCGGCTTGGCCGGCGTGCCGGTATATTCGGTAACCTCGTGGTCCCAGATGATCTCGACGTTCTCCTTGGCGAACAGGCGTTCCTGCAGGATCTTTTCGGCCCGGAAATGATCGCGACGGTGCACGACCGTCACGGTCTTGGCGAGGTTCGACAGGTAGAGCGCTTCCTCGACCGCCGAATTGCCGCCGCCGACGACGATGACGTTCTTGTTGCGATAGAAGAACCCGTCGCAGGTGGCGCAGGCCGAAACGCCGAAGCCCTGGAAGGTCGCTTCGCTTTCGATGCCCAGCCATTTCGCCTTGGCGCCGGTGGCGATGATCAGCACGTCGGCCGTCCAGTCGGTGCCGCTGTCGGTCTTCAGGCGGAAGGGACGAACCGACAGGTCGACGTCTGTAACGAGATCATTGACGATCTCGGCACCAACATGCTGTGCCTGCTTGAGCATCTGCTCCATCATCCACGGACCCTGGACCGGATCGGCATAACCCGGATAATTCTCGACATCGGTGGTGATCATCAACTGGCCGCCTTGTTCCATGCCCGCGATCAGCACCGGATTGAGCATGGCGCGCGCCGAATAGATCGCAGCCGTGTAGCCGGCCGGGCCGGAGCCGATGATGAGAACTTTCGTGTGTCGGCTTAGGGCAGTCATGGTCTTGGTCCTTCGATCGCCAGAACGGTATAGCATCGTCCGGCTTCGTCCAATGGTGAGAAATTGAGCTCTAGTTTAGGGATTCCCACGCCCCTGTTTCAAGGGCGCGTCGGTTGATACACACAGATGTGTTGCCCGATTGGCCTTTCGGATCGAGGTTTTTGTGCATGACACTGCCCGAACCTCTCGTTTTTCCATCACAATACGTGTTACCGACAAGACTTGATCCACACGTGCCCGGCAGGGCAGAACGGGCGCCAAGCGGGACAGAACGGGCAGTGAACAAGCGGCAATCCTCATATCCGTTCAAGGAAAACGGCGCTTTCGACTACAGGCGCTCGCTGTTTCACCGGTTCCAAACCTGGCTCGACAGCCGCCGTGTCGCGGCACGGCGCAACAGCAAGACCGAAACCGTGCCACTGGCACCGTTGTCGCCAGCGGCATTCCGGCCGCTCACGGCGCACGATATGCCGCTGCTGTTTCTGGCGCATAACGATCTCAAATTCATGCGCTCGCTGCTCGCCCATTACCGCGCACTCGGCGTCACCCGATTCATCTGCGTCGACGATCAGTCCGATGATGGGACGCGCGAACTGCTCTGTGCCCAGCCTGACGTCGATGTCTGGACGTCATCCGTGCGTTACGGCGAGGCGCGGCGCGGCAAGCTCTGGCGCGAGGCGCTGTTTGCGCGCTACGGCAAGAACCGCTGGTATCTCAATATCGATGCGGATGAATATCTCGTCTATGACCGCTGTTTCGAAAAGCCGCTGCCGGAGCTGATCGCGCGGCTCGAAAGCCTCGGCCAGCGCCGGTTCGCGGCACCGATGATCGATATGTATCCCGGCGGGGCCGTCAGCGCCTTCGCCTTTGACGGCTCGACCGACGCCATGCCCTGGGAGGTCGCCGACTGCATCGATGGCGACGGTTATGTCATCGAGAAGCACAAGCGGTTCCTCAGCCTTGCCGGCGGTCCCCGGAGGCGCAAGTTTTCGGCGGAAGCCGAAATGATGAAATATCCGTTGATATACTGGGACGACGCCTGCAGCTTCGGCATCAGCATCCACCAGCCGGTCCCCTTCGACCGCAATTTCGCGCCGATCGCTGGCGTGTTGCTGCATTTCAAGTTCTTCGCCGATTATCACGAGAAGACACAGGCGGCCGTCGCCGACAAGCAGTATTTCGGTGGCGCCCGTGAATATCAGCGTATCCTCGACACGGTCGCCGCCAGCGGCGACCTTGATTTCGTGTATGACGGCACGTTGAAATATGCGTCGCCCGAGCAACTCGTCGAGCGCGGCTTCATGCGGTCCATCTGGTCGCCCGGATATGGCGGGAAGGGCTGACCGGCATGCGGATCGGGTCGCTCTCCCATTATTACTGTCTTCTGCGCGGATTGCTGCTGCCGGGACGTCTGCGCGTCGGCCGCAAGGCGCAAATCCGCTGGGGCGCCTTCATCGATGCCTATCGCGGGCGCGTGGTCATCGGCGACAGGCTCAAGATCCATCGCGGCGGGTTCATCGACGCGCAGAAGGGCAGTATCGAGATCGGCTCCAATGTCTCGATCAATCCCTATAGTATCCTTTACGGTCTCGGCGGCATCAGGATCGGCAACGACGTGCGCATCGCCGCCCATGTCGTTATCGTGTCCTTCGACCACCGCTTCGACGATATCTCCAAGCCGATTACCATGCAGGGCGTCGTGGCAAAACCGATCGTCATCGAGGACGATGTGTGGATTGGCGCCGGTGCGAAGATCCTGGGCGGCTCGCATATCGCCAAAGGCTGTGTCATCGGTGCGAATGCAGTGGTCAAGGGCACGACGGAGCCCTATGGAATTTATGTTGGCAGCCCGGCGCGCCTTTTGAAGCGTCGCGGGCAATAGTAAGAATAAGCAATCCGCGATAGTCGGATCAAAAAAGAAAAACGGGAACCTTGGCCATGGTGATGCGCGTCGAACTTGATGCAATCGATATGAAGATTTTGCGCGAGCTCCAGGACGACGGGCGGATGACCAATGTCGAGCTTGCCGAGCGCGTCGGCATTTCCGCGCCGCCCTGTCTGCGCCGTGTCCGCAAGCTGGAAGAGGCCGGCATCATCCGTGGTTACCGCGCGCTGCTCAACGCACCGGCCCTCGGCTACGATCTCGTCGCCTTCTGCATGGTCGGCCTCAAGCACCAGTCGGACGCCAACTTGAAGGCCTTCGCCAAGCAGACGGCCAACTGGCCACTGGTGCGCGAGGCCTGGATGGTCTCCGGCGAATCCGATTTTCTCCTGCAGTGCGTGGCCGAAAACCTTGCAGGCTTTCAGGATTTCGTTATTGAAGAGCTCACGGCCACGGACAATGTGGATACCGTGCGGACAATGCTGACCATTCGTCAGGTCAAGGACGTCGCGCTCATCGAGATCTAGGCGCCTCGTGGCAGTTGCTGCATCGGCGTCTCCGGTCATCACGATAGGATCAGGTATTTTGAAAAGACTGCTGCGATCGCTGCGCAAGAGCATCCGCTACATGTTCAACGTTCGCACCGTCCGGCTTGGCGGGGTAACGATTGATACCACCGTCGGGCATATCCCTGAGAATGTCCGTGAGTTGATCTTTCGCGAAATCTACGAGGACACCGAGCGTGACCTGATCGCCAAAATCCTGAAGCCTGGCATGCGGACGCTGGAAATCGGCACCGGCATCGGCTTCGTCAGCCTCGTTGCCCAGCGCATCTGCGGTGAGGGCAATGTCTATTGCTACGAGGCCAATCCGGAGCTTGAGCCGACGATCAAGCGGAATTTCGCGCTGAACGGCATGACGCCCAACCTCACCATGAAGGCGGTGACGGTCGATGGCGCGCCGATTACCTTCTTCAAGAGCGACAATATCATCTCGTCCAGCCTCTACGACCGCAAGCGCGACGACAAGCAGATCGTCGTTGAGGCCGAGGCGCTTGCCGACGTTCTGGAAAAACACGATCCGCAGACCCTGATCATGGATGTTGAGGGCGCCGAGATCGAACTGCTCGCGGTCGATCTCAAGAACATCGCCCATATCATTGTCGAACTGCACCCCCATATCGTCGGCGAAGAGGCAATTTCAGCGCTGGTATCGAGCCTTGCCGCGCGCGGCTACAAAATGCTGAGCAGCAACCGCAAGACCTCTCATTTCGCGCGCGCGGCCTGAAGGACGCCCTTAATGGCACCGAAACTCCCGCTATCCGCCTTCATCATCTGCCAGAACGAGGAAGCCTATCTCGGCAATTGCATCGAGAGTCTCGAGCGCTGCGCGGAAATCGTCATCGTCGATTCCGGCTCGACCGACGGTACGGCGGCTCTGGTGCAATCCTATATCGACAAGGGCTGGCCGGTCCGCTTCCTGTTCGAGCCTTGGCGTGGTTATGCCGGGCAGAAGCAGTTCGCGCTCGAACAATGCGCTGAAGCCTGGTGCCTGAACATCGATTCCGACGAGCGGCTGGACCAAACCTTGCAGGCGCTGCTGCCGACCCTGCTTGAGGCTCCAGCCGATACGGTCGGCTGGCGCATTGCGCGGCGGCCCTATCTGATCGGTTATGGCTACACGCCGGAAAAGGTCCGCGAGCGCAAGAACCTGCGGCTGATCCGCAAGGGCAAGGGCGCCTATGATCTGGCGCAGAAGGTGCATGAGGGTATCGTGCCGGATGGTAAGGTGGAACCGGCGGCGACCGGCAGCCTGCTGCATTACCGGCCGCTTGTGATCGACGAGCAGATCCTCAAGGAAAACAAGTATTCGACCCTGAAGGCCGACCAGCATTTCGCCGCCGGCAAGCCGCCGCGTCCCTGGAAGATGCTGGTCAGCCCATGGCTCTATTTCTTCCGGCTCTATTTCCGCAATGGCCTCTGGCGCTGCGGTTTTCCCGGTTTCATCGAGGCAGCGACCGGCGGCGTTTATGCATTCCTGACGCAGGCGAAGATGTTCCAGCGGCATGCGCTCAAGAACCGGCCGAATTTCGACGATCAGGATTTAGACAGCGTGCGCGGCAAGCGCGGCAAATGAGGACGCCATGAAGGTCATGCACTACCATTTCGGCAAGGAAGGCGGCGCCGAGCGCTTCTTCGTCCACCTCGTGCATGCGCTCGCCCGGCGCGGCGTCGAGCAGACTGCCGTCATCCGTCCGAACCGCCTGTGGCGCAAGGATATCGCGCCCTATGCACGGCTTGTCGAAAGCAATTTCCGCAATCTGTCGCCGGATCGGCTGCTGCTGCCGATGAAGGTCATGCAGATGGCCAAGGCGGAAAAGCCGGACGCGCTGTTTTCCTGGGCAACGCGCGCCAGCCGCCTGATGCCGAACTACAAGGGCTGCATCAAGATTTCCCGTCTTGGCGACTACCCGACCAATCTCAGCTATTTCAAGAATACCGACATTCTCGTCTGCAACACGCCCGGGATCGGCGAGCATGTCCGCCGCATCGGCTGGACGCGCGGTGTCGAAGTGATTTCCAATTTCACCGATACCGAACGGGTCGCGCCTATCGATCGCAAGAGCCTGGATACGCCGGAGGGTGTGCCGGTGGTGATGTCGATGGGCCGTTTCGTGCCGCGCAAGCGATTCGCGCTGTTGACCGAAGCGGTTGCGAAGCTGCCGGGTGTGTTTCTGTGGCTCGCTGGTGATGGCGAGGAAATGGAAAATGTCCGCAAGCGCGCTGCCGATCTGGGCGTCACCGATCGCGTGCGCTTCCTCGGCTGGCAGACGGACACGCGGCCTTATGTGGCCGCGGCCGATATCTTCGTCATGCCCTCGAGCCACGAGCCGCTCGGCAATGTTATCCTCGAAGCCTGGGCTCAGGAAAAACCTGTCGTGTCCAGCCGGTCCGAAGGCCCGGTCTGGTTCATGCGCGACGGCGAAAACGGTTTGTTGGTCGATATCGATGATACTGACGGTTTCAGCAAGGCGATCGAGCGATTGATCAACGACCGACAACTGGCCGATCGGATCGCAATGGGTGGCCGAGAAGCCCTGATGGAGCAGTTTTCCGAGGAAGCCGTCGCCAACGCCTATCTGGAACTGTTCAAGCGCAAGCCTTGAGATTTTTGGGCAAGGGGTGAGGTTGCCGGCGTGCCGCTCACCGCGCGATATGACAGCGTAAGCGCAACACGACCGGATTTCTGGCGCGATTGCCCCTCACCCTACAGCGCCGTGCGTCATATATGACGCACTCAGGTTCGCTGTAGCACTTTATACCTGCTGCATAATTTCATCCTTAAACCGATTCCGGTTTAAGGAATTATGCAGTAACCCACTCCCCGCAGGCGGGGCGAGGGGACGACGGAGTTTGCCGCTTGTCCCTTCTCCCCGTCAAAACGGGGAGAAGGTGGCCGACAGGCCGGATGAGGGGCGGTCGGAGGCATCGCATCGACGTTCCAGCCTCAATCGTTCAGCAGTTTCTCATAAACCGCCGCGATTGCCGAAGCCTCCCGCTCGATGGCGAAATTCGCGTGGACATGGTCATGGCCGTTCCGGCCATGGCGCGCCGCCATGTCTGGATCGGCGAGATAGGGGCGGATTGCGTCCCGCAGGGCTTCGTAATTGCCGGCGGGCACGACGGTCCCGGTCTGCCCGGGAACGATCATTTCCTCGTAAGCGCCGGCAGTGGAAGCCACCACGGCCGTCGTTGAGGCCATCGCCTCCAACGGCGTCAGGCCGAAGCCTTCGTTGCGTGATGGTGCGACATAGAGGGACAGGCGCCGGTACCAAGGCTTGATATCGTCGACCTCGCCCATGAAGCGAATGCGATCGCTCAGTCCCGCAGATTTGACCAGGTTTCCCACCTCATCGCCGAAGCCGCGATGTTCGGCGGTGACGCGGCCGCAGACGACGGCCGTCCAGTCCGGATAGAGCGGCAGCAGTTCGACCATGGCACGCACGAAAAGGTCCGTGCCCTTCTGGTGGCGGACCCGGCCGAAGCAGCCGATCAGGTGTTTGCCGGGCAGTCCGGTGGCCGCGATCGTGTCATCCGGCGTCGCCGGCGGATGGAACATGTCGAGATCGATACCGTGCTGGATGACGGTGTGCGGCATCTGAAGAAAAGAGCCGGAGCGGGAGGAGGTCGCGATCACAGCGTCCATTTTCGAGATCAGGAAACGCGTCCAAGCGGAATGGCGGCGCTGGGCCGCCGATGTAAAAAGAAGCTTCAGCGGCATGCGCAGGATATCGCGCAGGAAAAGTCCGGGCAGCATCTCGATGTTGCGCCGGGCATGCCAGACGCGGCGGCGGCGGCGTAGCGGAGGTTTGTGAAGCCTGAGAAGATCGCTGAAGCGGACATGCGGCATGGTTTCCGGCAGGCCGGGGCCGACGGTCGCGATCTTCTGGCCGCGCGCGCGCTGGACCGGAACGAGTTGGACGATCGTCGACGTCACGCCGGAGAGGCGGCGCTTAAAGTTCGGCGCGATGATCTCGACGTCGCTGATATCTTCCACGATCGGATGTCCTTGCCGGTCTCAATGAAAAGCCCGGAGCGGCGCTGCGCCGTCCGGGCTTTCTGGATTCAACGATCGGGAGTTCAGCCCCAGTTGATCGCGAGGATCTCGTAGGCCTTTGAGCCGCCGGGGGCGACGACTTCGATGGAATCACCGACTTCCTTGCCGATCAGCGCGCGGGCGATCGGCGAGGAGATCGAAATCCGGCCCTGCTTCACGTCGGCTTCCTGATCGCCGACGATCTGGTAGGTCTTGTTCTCTTCGGTGTCCTCATCGACAAGCTTGACGGTGGCGCCGAACTTGACCGTCGTGCCCGACATTTTCGACAAGTCGATGACTTCGGCCCGCGCGACGTAGTCTTCTACTTCGCCGATGCGGCCTTCGTTGTGGCTCTGGGCTTCCTTGGCGGCATGATATTCCGCATTTTCCGAGAGGTCGCCATGGGCGCGCGCTTCGGAAATGGCTTCGATGATCCGTGGGCGCTCTTCCTGCTGGCGCCAACGCAGTTCTTCCTGCAGCTTGACGAAACCGCTCTGAGTCATCGGCACTTTTTCGACCATTTCACTGTCCTTCATAGTCCATGCTTTTGTCGCCTCAGGCGGCATCAGCACAAAAGAAAACGGCCCCCGGAGCGTTAACTCCGGAACCGTCCGAAACATTTGAACAATGCTTATAACAGAAAGCGCGGTGCAAAAGCCAGATTATTCGAAGGTGGCGGTCCCCCGAAAAATCGGAGCGGTGACTCCGCCCTGCCCATTCAGCGCATACGGAACAAACGGCACCTACGTTCGTTGGTGATGCAGGACAGGGATACCATCATGCAGAGCCCATCACCGGAACACCTGGAAGGCAAGTTGAACGCCCATCGCAAGCTTCTCGTGGCGATGGCCGCCTTCATCGCCGAAAGCAGCGAAGGCAGGGCCTTCCTGAACCGCCTGTCGCGCGATTCCGAGACGGTCTCCGACCACGAGGAGGATCCGGGCATCGAGCCGGACAGCAGCTTTGCGATCCAGCAGATCGCCGATGATGAGATGCAGTCGATCATCAAGGCAGCGCTGTCACGAAGCTTGGCGGTCGAGCGGCACGAAGAGCAGAGACGCCGGAACATGGCGCCATAAAACGAGGACGAATCATGCAGGAGAATATCAGGCCGCAGGAGACGCTGAAGCTGTATCGGCTGGTTCCTGTCGCCGCACCCGATGATCCCAACTGGGGTAATGCCGACAATCAGGGTGAAATCCTCGTCCGCGCCTTTTCCCCGGCCGATGCCCGGATCACCGCCGCCGAAGCCGAACTCGATTTCACCGAGATCGATTCGCTGCCCGCCGAGGGCAATTCGACGCGCGATGCCAGCGCGTTTCGCAATGAGCGTCTCTATTCGGTGATCGAGGAGCAAGGGTCTGCCGAAGGTGGCCCGCGTGGTGTGGTAGAGGGTACGGTTTCCGTCGGCACGATCAAGCCCACGCAGATTTCCTGAGAAGATAAGGAGAGCAACATGGCCGTCCGGTCCAACGCCGCCGCCCGCACGGCGGAAAAACAAAGGGATATCCAGGAGCAGGTGGCAGAGGCTGATGCCAAGGACAAGAAGGGGAAGTCAACCAAGCCAAAGGCGATGCAGGCCGGCGCCCGGCTCTATCCTGTCCCACCATTTCCCAAGCAGCACCAGCCCAAGCCCGGCGCCGAATACAAGCTCGATCCCGCGCCGCTCTACGAGGCGCCTTTCTACAAGGGATCCGGCAAGCTCGACGGCAAGGTGGCGCTGATCACCGGCGGCGACAGCGGCATCGGTCGCGCCGTGGCGGTCCTGTTTGCTCGCGAAGGCGCCGACGTGGCGATCCTGCATCTCGCCGAAGGACGCGATGCCGAGGATACGGTCAAGGCGATCGAGGCCGAGGGCCGCAGGGCGATGACCATTCCCGGAGATGTCAAGGACAGGGCATTCTGCCAGAAGGCAGTGGCAGCCGTGGTCGAGGTGTTCGGCAAGCTCGACATCCTCGTCAACAATGCTGCCTTCCAGGTTCACACCGCCGATGTGCTCGACCTGACGGAAGAGCATTTCGACGAGACGCTGAAGACTAATCTCTACGGCTATTTCTTCATGGCGCAGGCGGCGGTTCCGCACATGAAGGAGGGGAGCGCCATCGTCAACACCGGCTCGGTCACCGGCATCGAAGGCAGCAAGGAGCTTCTGGATTATTCGATGACCAAGGGCGGCATTCACGCCTTCACCAAAGCCCTGTCCGGTCAACTCGTGCCCAAGGGCATCCGCGTCAATGCGGTCGCGCCCGGTCCGGTCTGGACGCCGCTCAATCCGTCCGACAAGGAGGCGGAGGACGTGTCGAAGTTCGGCGCCAATACGCCGATGAAGCGGCCGGCTCAACCGGAAGAGATCGCGCCAGCTTATGTGTTCCTCGCCTCGCCGCAATGCTCGAGCTATATCACCGGCGAGGTGCTACCGATCATCGGCGGTTACTAAGGCGGTCTGCAAAAACTTTGAAGAGGGGCCTTTACCTCAACTTAGGTTGAGGCTCTAAACGTCATGCTTGCCCTGACGATGAGGACAACATGACAAGCAATGACACGACAATCGAGGCAGAGATGCCGGGCACCGACAGCGGGCAGTGGAGCGAACTTTTAAAGCCCCGCTATCTCGCCTCAACGATCACGCTCTGCCTCGGCGTCGCGCTGTTCGCCTTCAACGAGTTCTTCGTCTCGACGGCATTGCCGACGGCGGTCGAGGAACTGGGTGGGGCGGCGCTGCTCTCCTGGGCGATCACCTTCTACCTGGTCTTTGCCATTATCGGTGGCATGACGGCCGCCAATCTCAAACAAAGATTCGGCGCGCGGTTGACGCTGCTTGTGGCCGCCGTCGTCTTCGTCGTCGGCACGATGCTGGCTGTGACCGCCACCGCCATGCCGCAGGTTCTGGTTGGGCGCTTGCTGCAGGGCGCGGGCGAGGGGGTCGTCGCCGCCCTTTGCTATGCACTGATCCCTGAGCTTTTCCCCTCGCGTCTCGTGCCGAAAGTCTTCGGCGCCGAGGCGATCGTCTGGGCAAGCGCCGCCTTTGCCGGGCCGCTGGTTGCCGGCGGGTTGACCGAACATCTGTCCTGGCGCGCCGCCTTTTTTATCAGCGTGCCGGCGGCAGCCCTGTTCTGCCTGCTGGTTCTGATCATTGTTCCGCGCGCTGGCGCAGTACCGTCGCAGGCAAGGCCCCTTCCTTTCCTGCGGCTGGCCGCTGCCGGTTGCGGCATTCTGCTGATCTCGGTGTCCGCTGCGGTTGCGTCCATCAGCTTGCAGATGCTCCTGCTCACCATCGCGGCGATCATCCTCATTGTTTCGGTTCGGCTCGATCGCCGCTCGGCGTCGCCGGTGCTGCCATTGGCCGCCTTCTCGTTTAATCATTCGCTTGGCACCGGCCTTTGGGTCGTCTTCGCCATGCCGCTGTTCCAGTCTGTCGGTGCCGTGTTCATCGTGTACAGCCTGCAGCATCTCTGGGGACTTGGGCCGATGGCCGCCGGCGGTCTTTCGGCGGTCATGGCGATCTTCTGGAGCTTGGTTGCCATCGGTGTTGCGTCCATCCATTCGCATGCCTTGCGCAATCGCATCATGCAAGCCGGGCCTATCCTGTTGGCGCTCGGTCTTGCAATCTTGGTGGCGGCGCTCTGGACCGGCGTTCTCTGGCTGGTTCCGTTGGCACAGGCGCTGATCGGCAGTGGTTTCGGCATCTGCTGGGGCACGCTCAGCCAACTGATGATGGACGTGTCTGGTGATACCGAGCGCGACCGCACGTCGGCCATGTTGCCGACCCTGCAATCGGCGGGTTATGCGATCGGCGCGGCCGTCTGGGGCTTCATCGCCAACGCCAGCGGTTTCGCCGAGGCTGCACCGGAGACCATCAGGCACGCCATGCTTATCGTGTTTTCGGCGTCGGCCATCCTGTCGCTCACGGCCATCTGGTTCGGAGTTCGAACCGTCCGCCTTGCTCGGGCGGAGGGCAGAATCTGACGGGGATCAGTGCGCTGTCAGTGTGCTTTCGTCGAGATGGGCGCGGGCGTAGATGCGCTTGGCGATGATCGCGAGCGCCAGCAGCGTCACGGCCGCCAGCGCGCAGCACACGGCAAAACCGAGCGAGAAGGCGCTGCGGGCGGGGTCGAGCCAGACTGGCGCGCCCGGTCCCAACGTCTTCGCCGTCTCGACGGCGCTCGCAAGCGTCGCGGATGCCGCTTCCTCCTGCTGTGGCGACAGGCCGGTGAGATCAACGCCCGACATCATCACGCGGTAGATCAGCGTGCCGAGGCTGCCGAGCAAGGCAACACCCAGCGCGCCGCCGAACTCGGCGCTGGTTTCGGAAAGAGCCGAGGCCGATCCCGCCCGTTCCGGCGGTGCGGTGCCGACGATCAGTCCGGTTGTCGTCAGGATCACCGGCACGAAGCCGATGCCGAGGATCATGCTGGCGGCGAGTACGCCGACAACCGTCTCGCAATAGGCGGCGACCGCCATGACGGCGGCTCCCACCGCGTTGATCACAAGGCCGATCAGCACCGTCCGGATCGGGCCAAGTTTGCCGGTGAAGCGATAGGACTGCAGCGACATGACGGTGAAAACGAGGGATGACGGGATCGACCAGATCGCCGCCTCGAGAGGCGACAGGCCCCCGACAAGCTGCAGGAACAGGTTCTGGTAAAGGAAGATACCGAAGATGAAGAAGACGCCGGCGAGGTTGACGGCAAGTGAGGCGGTAAAGGCCGGAATGCGAAAGAGCTGAAGGTCGATCAGCGGATGGACGAGTGTCTTCTGCCGCCGGATGAAGGCATAGCCGAACGCCAGGCCGATCGCGACTGCCACCGGCTGGTCCATTCCGAAGCCATAAGCCGCCAAGTGCTTGAAGCCGTAGATGATGGGCAAGACGGACGCGAGCGAGAGGACCACGCTGACAAGGTCGAGGCTACCATCATCGTCGTTCTTGTATTCCGGCAGAAGCAGCGGCCCAACGATGAGCAGGGCCAGCATGACCGGGATGTTGATGAGAAACACCGATCCCCAGTGGAAATACTGCAGCAAGAACCCGCCAAGCAACGGCCCGACCAGTCCTCCGAGCGCAAAGGCCGTGCCCCAAATGCCAATGGCGCGATTGCGTTCGCCCTCGTCCTTGAACAGATTGACGATCAGCGACAATGTCGAAGGCGCGACGGTCGCGCCGGCAATGCCGAGCAGGGCGCGCGAGGCGATCAGCTGCTGCGCCGTCGATGAAAAGGCTGCGAGCGCCGACGCGATCCCGAAGGCAAAAGCGCCGGCCATCAGCACGCGGCGGCGTCCGACCCGGTCGCCCAGCGTCCCCATCGTCACCAGGAAGCCGGCAACCATGAAGCCGTAGATATCGTTGATCCACAAGAGTTCGGACGGGCTCGGATCGAGATCCGTAACGATCGCCGGCATGGCGAGGAACAGCACGGACAAGTCCATGGAATAGACCAGGCAGGCGATCGACAGCACACAGAGCCCGACCCATTCACGCTGTCCGGCCCGCTCGCCCGTCGTCTTGACCGCCTGCTCCATCGCCCGTCTCCCTGATCATGCGGGGCGCACTTTCGCTCGCAAGGCAGAAGATGGCAATGTTCGAATAAAAGAGAAGAGGGTGCCTCATGGGCACGCTTCAGACTGCTGACAAATCCGGAAGCTGGTGATCGGACGACAGCGAAACCCCACACTCCGTCTTCCTCGCCCTTGTGGCGGGGATCCAGCGACCCGACGTCCGTCGGGTCAAAGGACTCTTTCAGCCCATGGCTTGGGCTGGCTGGATGCATGTGACGAGCACAGAAATGCCGGAGGAAATGGCAACCGCAGAACGTCCATAGCGACTTTCAAAGTCGTCAGAAAAAGACTTTGTCAGAAATATCGAGGGCGCCTCATGGGCGCCCTCGGGAGATTATGCGAAATAGCTCTGCAGTGTCCGTACTTCCAGGCTTCCGGCCTTCAGGGCCTTGATGGCCCGGGCGGCGGCTTCGGCGCCGGCCATGGTAGTGTAATAGGGCACCTTCTGCATCAGCGTCGCCCGGCGCAGCGATTTCGAGTCCGAGATTGCCTTGGAACTGTCCGTCGTGTTGATGACCAGATGGACCTGCCGGTTGCGGATGGCGTCCTCGATATGCGGGCGGCCCTCCTGCACCTTGTTGACCTTGGTGGCGGTAATGCCCTTTTCAGCGAGGAACCGCTGGGTGCCGCCGGTCGCCATCACCTTGAAGCCGATATCGGTGAGGATGCGGATGGCAGGCAGCACGCGCTCCTTGTCCTCGTCGCGCACCGAAACGAACACCGTGCCCTCGCGCGGCAGGTCGACGCCGGCGCCGAGCTGGGCCTTGGCGAAGGCCAGCGCGAAATCGGTGTCGAGGCCGATGACCTCGCCGGTCGAGCGCATTTCCGGGCCGAGCAGGATATCGACGCCGGGGAAGCGGGCGAAGGGGAAGACGGCTTCCTTGACGGCAATGTGCTTCAGGTTGCGCGGATCGGGCTTTTCGCCATAGGCGGCGATGGCAGCGTCGAGCTTCTCGCCGGCCATGATGCGGGCGGCGATCTTGGCGATCGGCGCGCCGATGGTCTTTGCGACGAAAGGCACGGTGCGCGAGGCGCGCGGATTGACCTCGAGAACGTAGATCGTGCCGTCCTTGATGGCATATTGCACGTTCATCAGGCCGCCGACATTGAGCGCCTTGGCCATCGCCTTGGTCTGCCGCTCCAGTTCGTCGACCATCTCGTCCGACAGCGAGTAGACCGGCAGCGAGCAAGCACTGTCGCCCGAATGGATGCCGGCTTCCTCGATATGCTCCATGATGCCGGAGACGAACACCGTCTCGCCGTCGCAGAGCGCATCGACGTCGACCTCGACAGCATTGGTCAGGTAGCTGTCGAACAGAAGCGGGTTCTTGCCGAGCAGCGTGTTGATCTGGCCGGTCTTGTCGTTCGGATAGCGCTGCTTGATGTCTTCCGGCACCAGTTCCGGCACGGTGTCGAGCAGGTAGGTCTGCAGCATCGATTCCGAATGGATGATCTGCATGGCGCGGCCGCCGAGAACATAGGACGGGCGCACCACCAGCGGGAAGCCGATTTCGGAGGCAACGAGGCGGGCCTGCTCGACCGAATAGGCGATGCCGTTGTTCGGCTGGTTGAGGTCGAGCTTCATCAGGAGCTTCTGGAAGCGGTCGCGGTCTTCGGCGAGATCGATCATGTCCGGTGCGGTGCCGAGGATCGGGATGCCGTTCTTTTCCAGCGCCTCGGCAAGTTTCAGCGGTGTCTGGCCGCCGAACTGGACGATGACGCCGACCAGCTCGCCTTTTTCCTGTTCGGCGCGCAGGATCTCGATCACGTCCTCGGCCGTCAGCGGCTCAAAATAGAGCCGGTCGGACGTGTCGTAGTCGGTCGACACCGTTTCCGGGTTGCAGTTGACCATGATCGCCTCATAGCCGGCATCCTTCAACGCGAAGGCGGCGTGGCAGCAGCAATAGTCGAACTCGATGCCCTGGCCGATCCGGTTCGGACCGCCACCGAGGATGACGACCTTCTTGCGGTCGGATATCTGCGCTTCGGAGCGCGCAACGCCGTCAAACGGCATCTCGTAGGTCGAATACATATAGGCCGTCGGCGAAGCGAATTCGGCGGCGCAGGTGTCGATGCGCTTGTAGACCGGGCGCACATTCAGCCGGTTGCGCAATTCCGCCACTTCCTTCGGGCGGCTCTTGGCAAGCGTCGCCAGCCGCGCATCGGAAAAGCCCATGGCTTTCAGCATGCGCAGGTTCTCTGCATCATCCGGCAGTCCGTGCTCGCGCACCCGCGCTTCCATGTCGACGATCGCCTTGAACTGGGCGATGAACCAGGGATCGATCTTCGAGCCGTCATGCACATCGGCTTCCGACATGCCCATGCGCAGCGCCTGTGCGACCATGCGCAACCGGTCCGGCGTCGGCGTGCCGATGGCGGCGCGGATGGCGTTGTTGTTGTCGCCTGAATCGTCGAGGCCCGGAATCTCGATCTCGTCGAGGCCGGTGAGGCCTGTTTCGAGGCCGCGCAGCGCCTTCTGCAGCGATTCGGCGAAGGTCCGGCCGATCGCCATGACCTCGCCGACCGATTTCATCGCCGTCGTCAGCGTCGTGCCGGCGCCGGGGAATTTCTCAAAGGCGAAACGCGGGATCTTGGTGACGACATAGTCGATCGACGGTTCGAACGAGGCCGGGGTCGCGCCGCCGGTAATGTCGTTGTCGAGTTCGTCGAGTGTGTAACCCACCGCAAGCTTGGCGGCGATCTTGGCGATCGGGAAGCCGGTTGCCTTGGAAGCCAGCGCCGACGAACGCGACACGCGCGGGTTCATCTCGATGACGACGAGGCGGCCGTTCTCGGGATTGACGGCGAACTGCACGTTCGAGCCGCCGGTCTCCACCCCGATCTCGCGCAGCACCGCGATCGAGGCGTTGCGCATGATCTGGTATTCCTTGTCGGTCAGCGTCAGGGCAGGGGCAACCGTGATCGAATCGCCGGTGTGCACGCCCATCGGGTCGATGTTTTCGATCGAGCAGATGATGATGCAGTTGTCCGCGGTGTCGCGGACCACTTCCATTTCGTATTCCTTCCAGCCGAGCACCGATTCCTCGATCAGCACTTCGGTGGTCGGCGAGGCGTCGAGACCGGAATTGACGATCTCGAAGAATTCCGAGCGGTTATAGGCGATGCCGCCACCGGTGCCGCCCATGGTGAAGGAGGGGCGGATGATCGCGGGAAGACCAATGGTGTCAAGCGCCTGCGCGCCGATCGCCATGGCATGGCTCATATAGCGCTGCTTGCGGTCGGTCTCGCCGAGGTTCCAGTGGTTTTCCAGTTCGTCCAGAGCCTTGTCGAGGGCCTCGCCGGAGAGCGAGGCCTTCAGCTTTTCGCGCTCGGCGACATGCACCTTGCGGTCGGCATCCTTGATCTCGGTGGCGTTGGCGAGCAGCGATTTCGGGGTTTCCAGTCCGATGCGGTCCATCGCCTCGCGGAACAGGGCGCGGTCCTCGGCCATGTCGATCGCGGCGGGCTTGGCGCCGATCATCTCGACATTGTAGCGGTCGAGCACGCCCATGCGCTTCAAGGAGAGCGCCGTGTTCAGCGCCGTCTGTCCGCCCATGGTCGGCAAAAGCGCGTCGGGGCGTTCCTTGGCGATGATCTTGGCGACGACTTCCGGGGTGATCGGTTCGACATAAGTCGCATCCGCCATGTCCGGGTCGGTCATGATCGTTGCCGGGTTGGAGTTGACCAGGATGACCCGGTAACCCTCTTCCTTCAGCGCTTTGCACGCCTGGGTGCCGGAATAATCGAACTCGCAGGCCTGGCCGATGACGATCGGACCCGCGCCGATGATGAGGATCGATTTGATGTCTTGGCGCTTTGGCATGGGTTCTATCCGCTTTTCGGCTTGCGCGAAAAACCGGCCAGGGTGGGAGATCACCGGCCGGGGGGCGCATGCTTGGTCTTTTGAGGCTAGAAGCGGCTTATAGGGAAATGTGCGCCCAAGCGGAACCCCGAAAATGCGGCAATCGACAGGAAAGTTGCGGCGATCACCAAGCCTTCAAGGGATGGTGAAAATATTGATCTGGTCGGTAATGCCGCGCAGCGCCACGGGATGGGAAGTCGGCATCAGGCCGGAGGCGGCGAGCACGCGGGACGCGCCGGGGTCGTCCAGCACGGAGCGGGTGGCGAAGATTTCGTGAGATGTGGCGAGATGCTGGACCCGCGAGGCGATGTTGACGGTCTGGCCAAAATAATCCTGCCGCTCGTTCAGGCTGACGGCGATACACGGTCCCTCGTGGATACCGATCTTCAACAGCAGGTCCTCGTTGCCGCGATCGGCATTGAGGCTGCGCATCGCCTCGCGCATCCGCATGGCCGCGATGACTGCCCGGTCGGGCGTCGGGAAGGTCGCCATGACAGCGTCGCCGATCGTTTTCACCACGGCGCCGGCCTCGGCGCTGACGATCTCGTGCAGGATGCCGAAATGGGTCTTCACCAGATCGAAGGCGGCGAGATCGCCGACGCGCTCGTAAAGTTCGGTCGAGCCTCTGAGGTCGGTGAACAGGAAGGTGAGGCTGGTGATTTTCAGGCGCTGGTCCACGCCGAGCGTATCGGTGCGGTAGATGTCGCGGAAGACCTGGTTGGAAAGGATGCGCTTGGCCGTCAGGAACGGGCGGCGCTTGCCGAGCAGATCGTGCAACGCATCGTTGGCGATGCAGACGGAGGGCAGGGTGCGACCGCCGGTATGGTTTTCGACCGTGACGCGCACCGGGCCGGGCTGCAGTTCCAATGTTTCGCGGTGCTGGTGGCCGCGGTCGAATACGAGTGAAAGTGCTGTGCGTTCCCTGGTCGGCGGCCCTTTCACGTCAATGAATTGTGCCGCATGGGTTACCGGTTCGAAGATGATGATGAAACCTTCCGGCAGTTGCAGCGAGATGACCGCCTTTTCTCCAGCCGGCAGTTCCAGCGTCTCAAGCAGGAACTCGTCGACCTTTTCCTCGTAATCGTCTTCCGGCATGTCGACGCCCGACCCCCAGTAGATCTGGCGAAAATATTCGAGCGGCGGCAAGGTGTGGGGATTGTGGGCTTCGATGTGGCGGATCCGCGGGCTGACCGTGAACGTCACCTCGACCATTTCGTCCAGCGTCGGCTCGTAACCGGCGGCGCAGAGCGCGCAGGTATATTGATCGCTCTGCACGGTCTTGAGCGACGTATTGGCGTCGAGCACGCCGCCACATCCCGGACAAAGGATGTTCCATGACATGTCGAAAAGCCCGAGACGCGAGGCATGAAGGAAAGCGTTGATGGTCTGTTCGTCGTCGAGCCCGTGGCCAGCGGCGAAAGCCAGCGCGTTGACGCGTCCGAGCTTGCGGTCGGGTGCCTCATGCACGAGCCGTTCGATGGCATCGACAATGTCGGACTTTGCCGATTGGCGCAGCACCGAGAAGAGGGACTGGGCTTCACTCATATCGGCACTCTACACCAAATCCGGCGTGGCGGCATATTAGTTTCGCGTGATGTTTCCCGGGCAGGCCCGGTTTTTGCTACCCCTTGCCAGCCACCACCAGCACCTTCACTTCGCCCGGCGCCGGCGGGTGGCGGATCACCTCCGGTGCCTCGTCCAGCGAAATCTCCCGCGAGATCAGCGCCTCGACATCGATCCGGCCCGAAGCCACCAGATCGGCGGCGCGGCGATGGGTGTGGGGGTTGATGAAGGAGCCGAGAACCCGAAGTTCGCGGAAGAGGATGTCGAACGGCTCGATTGACACCTTGTCACCCTGCGCCATCACGCTGAGGATCACCACCGTTCCGCCCGCCTTGGCGAGCCGGGTGGATTGCTCGACAGTCTCGGCCACCCCGGCGCATTCGATCACCACGTCCACGCCGCCCGGCACCAGTCCGTCCGGTCCGGTGATCTGGGCGATGATGTCACCGGCGGATGGGTCGACGCTTCCCGTGGCGCCCAATCGTTCGGCCAGCTTCCGCTTGGCCTCCTGCCGCGTCGAGAGAATGACGGTGGTCGCGCCGGCAAGCCGCGCCAGTTGCACAGTGAGCAGCCCGATGACGCCGCCGCCGAGCACGACGACAGAGGAGCCCGCCTTGATCTCCGCCATGTCGATGCCGTGCAGGCAGCAGGCGAGCGGCTCGCAGAAGGCGCCGAAGCGCGGATCGAGCGATAGCGGGATCTCGAAGGCCTGCTTTTGCGGCACGATGACATAGTCGGCGAAGCCACCGTCCCGGCTGATGCCGATGGCCTTGAGGTTACGGCAGAGATTGATGCGTCCGGCCTGGCACTGCGGGCAGCGGCCGCAGGAAATGTTGGGATCGCCGGTAATGCGGGCGCCGAGCTTGAAGCCCTGCACGTCCGCGCCCATCGCCTCGATGATGCCGGAAAATTCATGGCCGAGCGTTACGGGCGGTGTCGAGGGGAATTCGCCGTGTAGCAGGTGGCGGTCGGTGCCGCAGATGCCGCAGACCTCGACACGCACCAGAAGGTCGCCGGGGCCGGGAACGGGCTTGTCCACCTCGCGCACGAACAGATTGCCGATCGATTCCAGACGCATGGCCTTCATGTACCGTTCCTCCCAAAACAAGCGAGATTATTCTTGCATGCGCGATCGCCCGCTGCCAACGGCTGCCCTTCACGCACTTCGCTAATTTCTGCGTGTGGTTAAACTTTGTTGTTTTAGCCTTGCACAAAATCGTCTCTGGCGCGTTATATGGTCGGCAATCGCAGGCCGATGGCCGCAGAGGAAGACGGGAGATCGCAGCATGGAATGGAAGGGCCGGCGCCAATCGGGCAATATCGAGGATCAGCGCGGCTCCGGTCCCGTCCGGGGCGGTCTTGGTGGAAATCCGTTCGGGCGCGGCGGCGGTTTCCGCATTCCGACCGGCGGCGGCGGTCGTGGCGGCGGCATGAGCATCGGCACGATCATCTTCCTGGTCGTCATCTATTTCGTCCTGAAGATGATGGGCATAGACATGCTGCAGGTGCTCGACGGCGGCCAGGGCACATCCCCGTCCGGCTACGAGCAGACGCAAGGATCGTCTCCGCAGGGGTCGGCGCAGGAGGAAGAGACCAAAGCCTTCGTCTCTACCGTATTGGCCGAGACGGAAGATACCTGGAACGGCATTTTCCAGGCCAGCGGCGAAACCTACGAGGAGCCGAAGCTGGTCCTCTTCCGCGACGGCATCAATTCCGCCTGCGGTATGGCGTCGTCGGCCACCGGCCCGTTCTATTGCCCGGGCGATCACAAGGTCTATCTCGATATGGCATTTTTCGACGAACTGGCGCAGAAATTCGATGCCGCCGGCGACTTCGCCGAAGCGTATGTCATCGCCCATGAGGTCGGCCATCACGTCCAGAACCTGCTCGGCATTCTGCCCAAGGTCAATCAGCAGCGCCAGCGGGTGAGCGAAGCCGAGTCAAACCAGTTGTCTGTGCGTGTCGAACTGCAGGCGGATTGCTTCGCCGGCATCTGGGGCAAATATACCCAGCAGAAGGGCCTGCTCGAGCAGGGTGACCTAGAGGAAGCTTTGAACGCCGCCACCCAGATCGGCGACGACACGTTGCAGAAGCGCAGCCAGGGCTATGTCGTGCCGGAGAGCTTCAACCACGGTACATCCGCCCAGCGCGCGGCCTGGTTCAAGCGCGGCTTCGACAGCGGCAAGCTCTCGGCCTGCGACACGTTCAAGGGCAATATCTGAGACCGGCCGTGACCCGAACTGTGACTTTTCGCCCGCTCCGCGATCCGCTGGTGCGGGCGATTTCGTATCAAGAATACGTGCATAGGTCGTGATCGGAAAATTTCGGTTCCATCTCGCTGTGCCTGTCGCAAAGCCTATAAAACGAACTATATCTTCCTTGATGACCGGCTTCATACCTTGGCACGCTGGCCAGGTGTTTGCCGTTGAGCCGATTGGCCACTGGCCGATAGAGGATACAATCATGTTGAAATCCATTTCCCTCGCCATTGTGGCTGCCACGCTGGGCCTCTCAGCCGCAGTGCCCGCCGGCGCAACCGAAACGCTCGCGACCATCCTCTTCGGCCATCCCTCCGAGCGTGGCATCGCGGTCGTTTTCCTGCGCTCCAACTATCATGACGACGACCTCGTTCCCGGCATCTATCGCCATCCGTCGCCCGAAATGCGGGCGCGCGCACAGAGCGAAATCGCCTCCAACCCCGTCATCCGGGCCTCGCTCGAGCGCCGCAATATCCAGCCGCACAATGTTGTTGCCATCCAGACCGCGCTCGACGGCGGCAAGATCATCTATGCGCGATGACAGGGCTGTTTCCTGTGGCGCTGTTGATGGAACAAGAGAATGAACGGAGAATTGCCGTGAAGAAAATCGTAACGCTTGCATTGGCCGCCGCGCTTCTCGCCCCTCTTGGCACCGGCCTCTCCACTGAACCCGCCTATGCCCAGAAGGCACGGGTGAGCCGCGATGCCGGCGCCGGTCCCGGTGTGACGATCGTCCGCATCCGCGACTATATCGGTCCCGATGAATTTCAGGATGTGCCGCGCACCTACCGTTTCCCTTCCGCGCAAACGCTGGCGAAGGGCCAGGAGGAAATCCGAAATGTTCCCAATATCCGGGCAGCCTTGCAGAGACGCGGCATCTCCCCGCGCAACGTGGTCGGCGTCCAGACGGCCTTCAACGGCGGCAAGATCGTTTATGTGAGGTAAGCGCTATTTCTAGACAGAGGCACCGGCTGCGCCGGGAGCCTCTGTCTGCGAAGACGGTCTTGTCTCACTTCTCGCTGTCCATATGGCGAGCACGGCTTCCGGATCGCGCCCGCCTGCGGCCGTGCTTTGGGGACGGCGGCTTCGATGCTCCGGTTTTACTGCGAAATGCTTTGTGCGATAATCCGGATCTATGTGAACAAGCCGTTTGGATAATCGCACAATGACCGATCTGCCGCTTGCCGACCTCGACGCCTTCATGGCTGTCGCGCGGGACCGTAATTTTCGCGCCGCCGCCCGCAAGCGCGGCGTCTCGCCCTCGTCACTGAGCGAGGCCCTGCGCCGGCTGGAGGAAAGGCTTGGCGTCCGTCTGCTCAACCGCACGACCCGCAGCGTCACGCTGACGGAGGCGGGCGAACAGTTGATGGAGCGCCTGTCGCCGGCGCTGGGCGAGGTCGCCTCGGCGCTCGACCAGATTGGCAGCTTTCGCGACAGCGCCACCGGCACGCTGCGCCTCAACGTTGCCACCGTCGTCGCCAAGGTCGTGCTGCCGGATATCGTCGCGGATTTTCTCAAAGCCTATCCCGGCATCACGCTGGAGGTGATCGGTGACGACAGTTTCATTGATGTGTTGGCGGCCGGCTTCGATGCCGGTGTGCGGTATGACGAGCGGCTGGAAAAGGACATGATCGCCGTGCCGATCGGCCCGCGCCGGCAGCGTTTCGTCACCGCCGCGTCGCCCGCCTATCTGCTGGCCCACGGCGAACCGCGCCATCCGCGCGATATCCTCGACCATGTCTGTATCCGTCATCGCTTCGCCAGCGGCCGGGTGTCCTCCTGGGAATACGAGCGCGGCAACGAGGTGGTGCGCATCTCGCCGCAGGCCCGCATTACCGCCAATACGCTGGAACTGGAGATCCGCGCTGCCGTCGCCGGCCTTGGCATCATCGCCACTTTCGAGGAGTTCCTGGCGCCGGCCATCGCCACCGGCGAACTCGTGCCCATCCTTGAGGACTGGGCACCGGAATTTCCCGGTCCCTATCTCTACTACGCCAGCCGCCGCCACATGCCGCCACCGTTGCGCGCCTTTCTCGATTTTCTGAAGAGCCGGCCGAGAACATAATCGCCGGAAACCCGATCAATGTTCCAGAAGCATTCATCAAGAACATTGAAATGTTCACGGATTGTTTCGCTGCCTGATTTTCTGTAAACACCCTTTGCCAGTCCGTGTTCGCGTTCTGTATCCGTTTGAAGCCGTCGAGAGGTGTGTTCGATGATCGATCCGAAGTCAGCGCGGCGCGGCCTTGTCCTGGTTTTCATCATTCTCTTCCTCGATATCATGGGCATCGCGATCATCGTGCCGGTGCTGCCGAGCTATCTGAAGGAATTGACGGGCGATACGATCAGTGAGGCGGCGGTCGATGGCGGCTGGTTGCTTCTGGTCTATTCCGGCATGCAGTTCCTCTTCGCGCCGCTGATCGGCAACCTGTCGGATCGCTTCGGCCGGCGGCCGATCCTGCTGGCTTCGGTGCTGACCTTCGCGCTCGACAATCTGATCTGCGCGCTGGCAGTCAGCTACTGGATGCTGTTCGTCGGGCGGGTGCTCGCCGGCATCAGTGGCGCCAGCTTCTCGACGGCGGCCGCCTATATCGCCGATGTCAGCGATGACAGCAATCGCGCCAGGAATTTCGGCCTGATCGGCATCGCTTTTGGAACCGGTTTCGCGCTCGGGCCGGTGCTCGGCGGCCTGCTCGGGGAGTTCGGCCCCCGCATTCCCTTCTATGGTGCCGCAGCCCTGTCCTTCCTCAACTTCGTCGTCGCCTGGTTCCTGTTGCCGGAAACGCTGGAAAGCCACAATCGCCGCCGTTTCGAATGGCGCCGCGCCAATCCGCTGGGTGCGCTGAAACAGATGCGCAACTATCCCGGCATCGGCTGGGTGCTTCTGGTCTTCTTCCTGCTCTGGCAGGCCCATGCGGTCTATCCAGCCGTCTGGTCCTTCGTCTCGTCCTATCGTTATGGCTGGAGCGAGGGACAGATCGGCCTGTCGCTCGGCATTTTCGGCGTTGGCGGTGCCCTCGTCATGGCGCTGGTTCTGCCACGCATCCTTCCGCTTCTGGGCGAATGGAAGACCGGCGCGATCGGGCTCATTTTCACTGGGCTCGGATTGTTCGGCTATGCTTTCGCGTTCCAGGGCTGGATGGTCTATGCCGTCATTCTCGCCACCTGCCTGGAATCGCTCGCCGATCCGCCACTGCGCAGCATCGCCTCGGCCAAGGTGCCGCCATCGGCGCAGGGTGAGTTGCAAGGCGCGCTGTCGAGCCTCTCCAGCCTCACTACCATCATCGGCCCGCTGATGTTCGCGCAGATGTTCAGCACCTTCACGGCACCGGACGCGCCGGTCGTCTTCGCAGGTGCCCCCTATCTGCTCGCCGGCCTTTTCATGCTGTTCGCCATCGGCGTCTATCTCGTCAAACTGCGGCCGGCATCCGCGGTCAGCGAGGATCCGGACGGGGCGCCGCAGTCGGCGTGACGGGGCCTACTGCATAATTCCTTAAACCGGAATCGGTTTAAGGATGAAATTATGCAGCAGGTATAAAGTGCTACAGCGAACCTGAGTGCGTCATATATGACGCACGGCGCTGTAGCTGACGTGAAAACGATCAAAATTTGTGATGTTTGGATGAAAAAATAAGCATTTTGGCCTTTGTTGCTGGTGCTTTACGAGCGGTTCATTTATTTCCGTCTCTTCCGTCGTGCGGCCCATACTGGCTGCGACGAAGCCAAAGGCTCCATTTCATCATGCTGACATCGACCCCAAATCAGGCGGCCGTTCGCACCGATAATTCCTGGCCTGCCCATTACCGCGCAAGCATCTTGCTGGGCGTGCCCTTCGTCGGCGCGCAACTGGCGCAGTTCGCCATCCACGCCACCGACGTGCTCATGGTTGGCCGTCTCGGCACGACCGAGCTTGCCGCCATGGTGCTGGCGGCACAGATGTTCTTCACCGTGTTCATCTTCGGCTCCGGCTTTGCCAATGCCGTCGTGCCGATCGTCGCGCAGGCAGAGGGAAGGGGAGATCGTGTCGCTGTTCGCCGCGCCGTGCGGATGGGCATGTGGGCTGTGCTCGGCTACGGCGTCCTGACGATGCCGTTGCTGTGGCATGCCGAACCGATCTTGGGGCTCATGGGGCAGCAGCCAGAAGTGGCTGAGCTCGCCGGACACTATCTGCAGGTCGCCATGTGGGGCATGTTCCCGGCGCTGCTGTTCATGGTGCTGCGCGGATTCCTGAGTTCGCTGGAGCGTGCCGGCGTCATTCTCTACGTCACGATCATTGTGCTGCTCACCAACGCATTGCTTTGCTATATCTTCATCTACGGCCATTTCGGTGCTCCGGCGCTGGGCATCGTCGGTGCGGCGATTTCCGCGCTTGTCGTCAATGCGCTGAGCTTCGTGCTGCTCTACGCCTATATCCAGGCCCAGCCGAAGACCCGGGATTACGAAATCTTCGTGCGCTTCTGGCGACCGGACTGGCCGGTGCTGAAAGATGTGGTCAAGCTCGGCCTGCCGATCGCCATCACCATCCTTGCCGAAGTCAGCCTGTTCACGGTGGCCTCTCTGTTGATGGGCATGATCGGCACCGTCGAACTGGCTGCCCATGGCATCGCGTTGCAGTTCGCCTCCATCGCCTTCATGGTGCCGCTCGGTCTGGCGCAGGTCGCAACCGTCCGGATCGGTCTCGCCCATGGGCGTCGCGATGCGGAGGGCATCAAGCGGGCGGCAATTGCGGTCCTCGTCATCGGTTGCGGGTTTGCGCTTGTCGGTAGCGCCATCTTCGCGCTGTTTTCTCATGAGCTGGCGGCGCTCTATCTCGATACGCGGCGTCCGGATGCGGCGCAGGTTCTCGCCTATGCCGGCCCGCTGATCGTCATAGCCGGCGCCTTCCAGCTGGTCGATGGCGTGCAGGCGCTCGCTGCCGGCATGTTGCGCGGGCTGAAGGATACGACCGTGCCGATGATCTTGGCGCTCGTTTCCTATTGGGCCATTGGCTTCGTCGCGGCCTATGTGCTCGCCTTCCACGCTGGTCTGGGTGGTATCGGCGTTTGGTACGGCTTCGTGCTCGGCCTTGCCGCCGCCAGCATCTCGCTTACCTGGCGCTTCTTCCGCTTCCTGTCGCGGGAGAGGAAGCAACTGGCTTTGCCGGTATAAGCGTGGCGCTCCGGGGAGGGGCGCTGCCGCTGGTGTGCCGGGCTGTAACACTTATGCAGTAAAAAATCGATTTCTTGATCGGATTTATGGAAACTTGAGGTTGTTCCGTTGTATCAAAATGCAAACGGGATCGCTTATTTGCCGCTGTTTGATGGTGCCGAGGAAAGAATTTGCGAAATGCTCAAGCAGATTGAGCAGGGGCAGCGCGTTCAGATGTGCGCCATTGGCAATTTTACCGAGGCGCAATTCGTCGAGATAAACAGGCTGCGACACGGTATCGGCCTACACCCTCTCGAAAATAACGAAGTGCTTTTTGTTGGGAGGCATATCTACTCAAGCAGATCGAGAGACGGCTATTTGATTTCAGATATCGTCATGCAGATATCATCCGCACTCAGTCCAGACTCTATTCCCATCATTTCACCCAGGATGACGTGCATTCAAAATCCGGACGCGAGATCCGACGGCTATGGAAATAAGGTACATGATAGAGCGGTATTTGAAATGACCGCGAGAAAGCCAAAGGCAGAGCTTTTTTCCGTCATTCCCAAAGGCGATGACAATAAGCCCATATACGCAAAAAGCCCACCGCAAGGATGAGCTATTTGGGAGACGATCCTGGGTAACTATTAAGGTCCAGCGCCCTCGCCTCAATACAATAGATAATACAACCCGATTAGAAAATCAACATTCGGTTGATTGAAACCGGAAGTTCCCGCATTAATCCAAGCGAAAAACCGTGAGAATTTTTGCAGAGATCGTCAACTCGAGAACCCCGGCCTATCCAACTGGATGGCCAGGGCTTTCTGCCATTCCTATCGTGAAATCTCACCGTTCCGCCAGAGCCGGTTCGCCCTTCTTCTCGCGTACCAGATTGATGAAGCGGCGGAAGAGATAGTGGCTGTCCTGCGGGCCGGGTGAGGCTTCCGGATGGTGCTGGACGGAGAAGACGGGCTTGCCGGTCACGCGCAGGCCGCAATTGGTGCCGTCGAACAGGGAAACGTGAGTCTCTTCAACGCCTTCCGGCAGGGACTTCGAATCCACCGCGAAGCCGTGGTTCATCGAGACGATCTCGACCTTGCCGGTCGTGTGGTCCTTCACCGGATGGTTGGCGCCGTGGTGGCCCTGATGCATCTTTTCGGTCTTGGCGCCCAGCGCCAGGCCGAGCATCTGGTGGCCGAGGCAGATCCCGAACAACGGGATGTCGCTCTTGATCAGGTCCTGGATGACCGGAACCGCATATTCGCCGGTTGCCGCCGGGTCGCCCGGGCCGTTCGACAGGAAGATGCCGTCGGGCTTCTGGGCAAGAACCTCTTCCGCCGAGGTTGTGGCCGGCATGACCGTGACCTTGCAGCCCAGCCCGGTGAACAGGCGCAGGATGTTGCGCTTGACGCCGTAGTCGAGCGCGACAACATGATGCGTCGTGTCGGCCTCAGTCAGTTCGTCGAAACCTTCGTTCCAGACCCAGGGCTTCTCGGTCCAGCGCGAGGACTGGCCGGAGGAGGCGACCTTGGCGAGGTCGAGCCCTTCGAGGCCACTCCAGGCTTTGGCTTCGGCCTTCAGCGCCTCGATGTCGAAGACGCCGTTCGGATCATGGGCGATCACCGCGTTCGGCGCGCCGTTTTCGCGGATCCAGGCGGTCAACGCCCGCGTGTCGATGCCGCAGAGGCCGATGACGCCGCGCGCCTTCAGCCAGGCATCGAGATGCTTGGCGGCGCGGTAGCTCGACGGGTCGGTGATATCGGCCTTGAAGATGACGCCGACCGCGCCGTGGCGTGCCGCCGGCGTCAGGTCCTCGATGTCTTCGTCAT
Organism: Pararhizobium sp. O133; assembly: GCF_051669845.1. Taxonomy (NCBI): domain Bacteria; kingdom Pseudomonadati; phylum Pseudomonadota; class Alphaproteobacteria; order Hyphomicrobiales; family Rhizobiaceae; genus Pararhizobium; species Pararhizobium sp. O133. The sequence continues at coordinate 2,031,792 of NZ_CP196426.1, forward strand.
TGGCGCCGATATTGCCGATATGCGGGAAGGTGAAGGTGACGATCTGGCCGAGATAGGAGGGATCGGTCATGATCTCCTCGTAGCCGGTCAGCGCCGTGTTGAAGACCACTTCGGCCTGCACCTTTCCGGTGGCGCCAATGCCCTTGCCCTCGATGACGGTGCCGTCGGCAAGAACGAGCAGGGCGGTTGGTTTGGCTGATGTCCAGGGGGCTGTCGCGGTCATTGTCTTCATCCCGTTCAGGCGGCGCTTGGCGGACGTTCGTGCGAACGCCGCCTGGCCGTTATGGTTCGCAGGCGGGCAGATGCGGGCGATGGGCGCGCGCTGTCAGGCCTGGTCACGATGTTGGTGCAGGTGACGGTCATTAACCGCAGCTTGGGGGAAGGTCAATCTTGAAGGCGCATGGATCGGCCTTTTACCGCGGTTTTTGCGCAATTCATTTGCTCCCCGTCGGGCGGCTGGTTTATGAAGCGCCATCAAACAGGAGTAAGGACAATGATGCGCGATCAACTCGCTGCCGCCCTCAAGGATGCAATGAGATCGAAGGATGCGGCCCGGCTTTCCACCGTTCGCCTTGTGCAGGCCGAGATCAAGACCCGTGATATCGCCAATCGCGGCGCCGGCAAGGGCGAGGCCAGTGACGACGAAATCCTGCAGATCCTCGCCAAGATGGTCAAGCAGCGCGAGGAATCGGCGAAGATCTACGAGGACAATGCCCGTCCGGAGCTTGCCGCCAAGGAGCGCGCCGAGATCGCCGTGGTCAAGGCCTTCATGCCGGCACAGTTGAGCGAAACCGATGTGCGCGCGAACATTGCCGCCGCGATCGCGGAAGCCGGCGCCAGCGGCCCCAAGGACATGGGCAAGGTGATGGCATTGCTGAAGGAGCGTTATGCCGGGCAGATGGACTTCGCCAAGGCCTCGTCCGTCCTCAAGGAACTGCTGACAGCTGCCTGATTGGCAATTCCGACGCGGTCTCCCGATGGAAGGCCGCGTCGATGATCGCGAATTTTTCCGCCTGATAGTTCCAGTATTCCTGGATGAATGCCTGCGACAGCCACAGCATGTTCCGGCGGTCGATCGTCTCGAAGGCGACGCTGCCCATGTCGCCAGCCTTGCTCATCAGCCGTTTCAGATGCGTCTTGGAAATCATGTAGGATTGGCAGACGTCCGCCGACGAGATCGGGCCGATCAGCGTGCGCGGCGCGTCCGAGTCAAACTGCGTGATCATCGAGATGAAGTAATCCATCACGACGCCGCCGGAATTCGCCCAGGTAAACAGGTTGAACGTCTCGCCGGGATAGCGGACGCCGTGGTTCTCCAGGATGCCGACGGCGATGATCGGTTGAAGCCTTGTGAACAGAGCTGGATTTTCGGTCAGGCAGATGGCGCGGTTGCCGCCATCCAGCGTGTCGAGGATGGCGAGATGGGCGTAAAGCCATTTGACCACCGTCTGCACCGCAATCTCTGTCGGCTCCAGCGGCCGCATGCGATTGTCGGGCGGATTGTCGCTGGCGCGCAGGAATCGATAGGCCATCATTTCCTGCACGAAGGCCGCCGCCGTGTTGCGGCTGGCGATCCGGTAATCCATGGCCCGGGCAACAAAGCGGCCGGCATAGAAGGAAGTGGAGGGATCGGCGGGGTCGCGGCCGTAGTGCAAGGAAAGTCCAAGCTGCGCCATCAGCCAGCGCTGCTGCGAGGCAAAGACCGAAGCCATTCGTGGGCTCTCGGCGAACATGGCGGTCATCTGCCGCGCATAGACCCGCATGGCGTCGAAGAACATGGTGTTGGAAGCAAGCTCGTTCGCAGAGAACATCATCGCGGGAATCCGAAAAGGCTATGAACACTTCATTGCCCTTCTACACGTTTATCATCAACATTTTATTCAAGAAATATGTCATGTTCGCACCTTTTCGGCCATCTGTATCCGCGCGAAAAATACCTATCCTTTGATCCGGCTTTTCTGTTCGGTCATGAAATGACGCAGAACCGCGTTCATTCGGGTTTGATAACCTTTCCCGCTTTTCCTGAAGAAATCGATCACATCCTCGTCAAGCCGGATCGAGACAGCCTTCTTCGGTGTGGGATAGACGATCGTCGCCTTCGACCAGTCGACATCCATGAATTCCGCCCAGTCGGGATCGTCCCGCATGGCGGCCGTGATGTCCTCTTCCGTCATGGCATCGACACGCGCCCAGTCGGTCAGGCTCTTTTCGCCGCGGGCACGTTTTGCGAGGATTTCATTGAGCGAAATTCTGGTGATAGATTCTTTGCTCATTCTTGTGTGCCGGGCGGGCGGAGATGATCCTGCAGATTTCTCCTCGCATCGAATAAACGACTGAGATGATGCGGTTGGTATCTGGGCAAATCGCGAGCGTCCGGACTTCTCCGTTTCTGATGGGCTGAAATTCCACGCGTGGTTCTTGCAGCGCAAGAAGAGCGTCTTCGAAGTCTATGCCGTGCTTGTTGATGTTGTTGATGCGTTTTTGGTCATTCCACTCAAAAGACACCAACGGTTTCGGGTCTGACATTGCAATATCCTGTCGGCATTATCAGGCCCAACGATAACATTACGAAATGTATATACGCGTGCAGCGTCCGTCAAGCTGTGAATATCGCGTATGATCCGTACCCTTGCTGGCGCGGCCCGCGATTGCCGCCTATATGGAGGGCAGATCAGAGGTATTCATGCGCTTTTCCAATTCCTTTCTTGACGAGATCCGCGACCGCGTTCCGATTTCGGACGTGATCGGCCGGCGCGTCACCTGGGATCGCAAGAAGACCAATGCCTCGCGCGGCGACTATTGGGCCTGCTGTCCGTTCCATGGCGAGAAGTCGCCGAGCTTTCATTGCGAGGACCGCAAGGGCCGCTACCATTGCTTCGGTTGCGGCGTGTCCGGCGATCATTTCCGTTTCCTCACCGATCTCGATGGCATGGCCTTTCCCGAAGCCGTGCAGCAGATCGCCGATCTCGCCGGCGTCGCCATGCCACAGCCCGACGTTGAGGCCGAAAAACGCGACCGGCAACGCATCGGCCTGCAGGACGTCATGGAAGTGGCGACGCAGTTCTTCGAAAGCCAATTGCAGACGGCAAATGGCGCCAAAGCACGCGCCTATCTGCGCGACCGGGGCCTGACCGGCCGCACGATCGAGACCTTCCGCCTCGGCTATGCGCCGGACAGCCGCAATGCGCTGAAGGAGTTTTTGGCCGGCAAGGGCATCGCCAAGGACCAGATCGAAGCCTGCGGCCTCGTCGTCCACGGGCCGGACATTCCCGTCTCCTATGACCGTTTTCGCGATCGCATCATGTTCCCGATCTTGTCGTCGCGCGAAAAGGTCATCGCCTTCGGCGGCCGCGCCATGTCGCCGGATGCGCCGGCGAAATATCTCAATTCCAACGAGACGGAGCTCTTCCACAAAGGGAACGTGCTCTACAATTTCTCACGCGCGCGCAGGGCCATGTCCGGTGCTGATGGCGCCGGCACGATCATTGCCGTCGAAGGTTATATGGACGTCATCGCGCTGCATCAGGCGGGCGTCGAGAATGCCGTCGCGCCGCTCGGCACCGCGCTCACCGAAAACCAGATGGCGCTGCTGTGGAAACTCACACAGCAGCCGGTTCTGTGTTTCGATGGAGACGGCGCCGGCATTCGCGCCGCCAATCGCGCCGTCGATCTGGCGCTGCCGCATCTGAAGCCGGGCTATTCCGTCCGCTTCGCCATGCTGCCCGACGGCAAGGACCCGGACGATCTCGTCCGCAACGAAGGCCGCGCACCCTTCGACAAGGTGATGACCTCCGCTCGCTCGCTTTCGGAAATGGTCTGGCTGCGCGAAGCGCAGGCCGGCGGTTTCGACACGCCGGAAGCCCGCGCCCAGTTGGAAGCGACGCTGAAGCAGGTCGTCTCCGTCATCGCCGACGAAAACGTCCGCCGTCATTACGGCCAGGACATCCGCGATCGGCTCAACCAGTTTTTTCAAGGCGCATCCCGACAGCAGAACAACCAGCGTAGTTTTGATCGAAACCAGCACGGCAACAATCGCGGCGGGCAGGGGAACGGCCGTGGCGGACAGGCAGGCGGTCGCATGGCCGAGCGTGGAGGCGTGTCAGACCGGCTGGCCCGTTCCTCGCTGGTCAGCGGCAATCAGGGTCTGCCACCTCTTCGAGAGAGCGTGCTGGCGCTCACCATCGTCAACCATCCGCATCTGCTGTTTGCCGAATATGACGAGATTTCAGCGATCGAATACGACAATCGCGACCTGCAGCGCTTCTGGTCGTCCGTGCTCAATGCCGCCGCCGCCAAGGGGCCGCGCCTGTCGCGCGAAAACCTGATCGAGCAGTTGCAGGCCGAAGGCTTCGACCCGCTCCTGAAATCGCTCGACCAACAGATCCGCTTCGCCCGCCTCTGGACCGCGACCACCGCCGCAGCCCCCGAGGATGCCCGCGAAGGCTATCTCCAGGCGCTGGCGCTGCATCAGCGCACCAAGGCGCTGCTCTGGCAGCGCCGCGAACTCGAAAGCGAACTTGCCTATGCGACGGAGGAAGGCGACGACGACGCTGTCAGCCAGATTCTGCGCAACCTGCAGGAAGTCCAGCTCGAAGTGACAAGGCTGGAAAACCAGGAAGCCATCATCGATGGGTTCGGGGTCCTGTCGGGACGGGTGAAGGGACCGGCGGGGAAGTGAGGGTGGCTGTGAGCGGGGCGCCAAACTCGGTAGCTGCCTGAAAACCAGCGCGGCTGTTTGATGTGCTGCATCGTCAGATGATCCTGGGGCGCGGGTTTGCGCCCGCCGCAGCCCGATCACGATGCCATCGATGCCATTGGCAAACTAATGTTCCACCAATGAATTGACTCGCGTAGACGAGTTGCACATGCTGTCCGAACCGGGAGTTTTTGATGGCAAATTCGGAAAGCTTTAGACCAGGTACAACAGCGATCGCAATCGCGCCGGAGGCGCACAACGTTGTTATACAGGACGTTTTGATCACAGGCAGTGACATAGGAATCCGTAGCGAGGGGGCTACAGGTCTCATCGCAAAAGACGTCTCGTTCCGTGGTGTCAGCTTACCCTTCGATATAAAAGGCGAAGCTTCAATATCCGGCACCAAAATTAGCTCTGACCCAAAAATCAGAAGCAGTTCTCGCGGCCGTAGCATGATAGGCTGGACATCCATCAAGGGACCCGCACTGCCTTCGTATTGCGACGAATGTGGTAACGTATTTGCCTCTCAAAACTACGATCTGGCCGGCCCCTACTTCAATCTTTGGCGTAACGAAGACACCTGTATTGTATGTGGGAATGAGCATGCGAAGCTGAGCCAAGGGCATTTCGACCTAGCACGCGACACGGTTCGCATCCTCCGGGCGCCAGACATCACGAAGGAGATGTTGCAGCGACTGTCAGAAATCGGCGCTGGCGCCTTGTTCGGCAAACTAAAGCCTGAAACCGCCGTCGCCCTTGCGCAGAAGGTTCACCCGAGCTTCGGCGATCTTCTTCGTCGGTATATTTCCACCGGCAGGAAGGCCGGTATGCTATTCTTGGCGGCGGTTGGGGCGCTCGTTACCTTGAGTGATGGCGCGGAACTGGTGGGGATAACAGACCCCGATGTCGTGAACCAAAAAGTCCTTGAAGAGGTTTTGTCTAAACATGAGTCAATGTGGACGAAGCAGCTTGAAAAGATGAACGTCCAACAGAACCAGGATAGCCGCACCTCCAACGACCCGGCAGACACTCCAAATAAAGCCGGCCATGAACCGGGCAGTAGCGACCAAAAAATTGGCGATTCTTCGATGCCTGACGCTAAAATTATGAAGTCCAGCCGCAAGGTCAAGAATCGCCTTCATAACAGCATGGGCCGCTCTAGAACGCGATAGCTTAGACGAGCTATCATCACGCCGCTTGTCTCTCATAAGCGCCCGCATAACGGGTGGTAACCGCACCTGTCCCCGTTCACGGGCTTGTTAAACCCCGCCGCCCAAAAGGCTGGCGGTTGCGATAAGTGTCGCCCCAACCACCCCATCCGTGCCATAGTCCCTTCTCCCCACGAAAGCGATTCCATGCCGCAGATCCAAGACCGCATCGATCCCCTGTTTGACAACGAAGGTGCGAAAAATCCACTTTCGGTTCTGAAAAGGGTCTACGGCTACTCTGCTTTTCGCGGCAAGCAGGCGGAGGTGGTCGAACGCGTCGTGTCGGGCGGCGATGCCGTCGTGCTGTTTCCGACGGGGGCCGGCAAGTCGCTCTGTTTCCAGATTCCCGCCCTTTGCCGCGATGGCGTCGGCATCGTCGTCTCGCCGCTGATCGCGCTGATGCGCGATCAGGTGGAGGCGCTGAAACAGCTTGGCGTGCGCGCCGCCGCGCTCAATTCGTCCCTGACGCGCGAGGAATTTCTCGACGTGCGCCGGGCGGTCGCCGATGGCAGCCTCGATCTCCTCTATGTGACGCCCGAGCGCATCGTCACCTCCGCCTTCAAGGAGATGATCGGCAATTCCAGGATCGCGCTGTTTGCCATCGACGAGGCGCATTGCGTGTCCCAGTGGGGCCATGATTTTCGCCCGGAATATCGCGAGCTCGGCCATCTCGGCGAGTTCTATCCCGGCGTGCCGCGCATCGCGCTGACGGCCACCGCCGATCCGCATACCCGCGAGGACATCATCGACAGGCTCGGCCTGCGTTCGGCGGAAGTCTTTACCACCTCGTTCGACCGGCCCAACATCGCCTATGAGCTCGTCGAGCGCGACCAGCCGCGCCAGCAGCTCCTGCGCTTCCTGTCGCGCCACAAGGGCGCCAGCGGCATCGTCTATTGCCTGTCACGCGCCAAGGTCGAGGACACCGCCGAATGGCTGAACGGGCAGGGGGTGCGCGCGCTCGCCTATCATGCCGGCATGGACAGGGCGGTGCGCGATGCCAACCAGGATGCGTTCCTCAAGGAAGAGGATCTCTGCCTCGTCGCCACTGTCGCCTTCGGCATGGGCATCGACAAGCCGGATGTGCGCTATGTCGCCCATCTCGACCTGCCGGGTTCGGTCGAGGCCTATTACCAGGAAACCGGCCGGGCCGGGCGCGATGGCCTGGCCTCCGAGGTCTGGATGGCCTACGGCATGGCCGATGTCATCCAGCGCGGCCGGATGATCGACGAGGGTGGCTCGGCCGACGAGATCAAGCGGGTCGAGCGCGCCAAGCTGAATGCGCTTCTCGCCATCTGCGAGACGCCCGGCTGCCGCCGCCAGGCGATCCTTGCCCATTTCGGCGAGGCCCATGGCGGCCAATGCGGCAATTGCGATACCTGCCTCAAGCCCGTCGAGACCTGGGACGGCACCGAGGCCGCCATCAAGGCGCTCGCCGCCATCTACCGCACCGGCGAGCGGTTCGGCACCGGCCACCTGATCGACGTGCTGCTCGGTAATGAGAACGAAAAGACCAGCCGTTTCGGCCATGCCGACATGCCGGTCTTCGGCGCCGGCAAGGATATCCCTTCGAAAACCTGGCAGTCGGTCTACCGGCAATTGCTCGCCGCCGGCCTCGTCAGCGTCGATCACCAGGCTTTTGGCGCGCTGAAGCTGGAACCGGACGCCCGCGCCGTCTTCAAGCACGAGCGCGAGGTGCGCTTCCGCAAGGACCGCCCGACCACCGGCAAGGCGGCGCGGCATTCCAGGGGCGGCTCGCCGGCCGCGAAAGCCGAATTGTCCGGCGGCGACCAGGAGCTTTTCCAGCAATTGCGAGCGTTGCGCGCCTCCCTTGCCAAGGAACTGTCGGTGCCGCCCTATGTCATCTTCCCGGATACGACGCTGATCGCGCTCTCCAAGGACCGCCCCCAGACCCGCGACGCGCTGCTTAACATTTCCGGCATTGGCCAATCCAAGCTGGAGCGCTACGGTGATGCTTTCCTGAAGGTCGTGCGGGCGTTCGAGTAGCCCGATCTTCCCTTCTCCCCTCGGGGAGAAGGTGGCCCGAAGGGCCGGAGGAGGGGGGAAGGCCGTTGAACACCGCATTTGCCGCCTCACCCCCCTCTGTCGCTTCGCGACATCTCCCCCACAAGGGGGGGAGATCATTCTTTTCCGTCATTTCCAACCAAAGTAAGGGACGCACAAAGCCTGCGGCCAATCTCCCCCCTTGTGGGGGAGATGTCAGCGTAGCTGACAGAGGGGGGTGAAATCTCCTCACATGAGGGGCCTCCTATGCAACATCCCCGCCCACCAAAGCCGCCCTCACATCCGCACCGTCATCCCGCCATCCACCGTCAGCACATGGCCGTTGACGAAGGACGCCGCGTCGCTGGCCAGGAACAGCGCCGCACCGGCGATCTCGTCCGGCCGGCCCCAGCGCTGTGCCGGGATGCGCTGGCGCACGAAGGGCATCAGGTCCTCGTCGGCGGCCAGCGCCGCATTGGTCTCGGTGGCGAACCAGCCGGGCGCGATCGCATTGCTGGTGATGCCGAAGGGGCCGTATTCCACCGCCATCGCCCGCATCAGCCCGGTCAGCCCCTGCTTGGCGAGCGGATAGACGCCGTCGCCCGGCAGCGCCACCTGGCCGTTGATCGAGGTCACCGCAATCAGCCGCCCGTGCCCGCCGCGCTTCATGATCGCGGCCGCGTCGCGCGACAAGGTCGTGGCGGCGATCAGGTCGGTGCGGATCAGATCGATGATCGCCTCGTCGTCGAAATCGGCAAGCGGCCTTCGGTCGCGGGCGCCGACATTGTTGACGAGGACGTCCAGCCGTCCGTGGCGGCGCTGGATGCCGGCAAGTGCTTCGCGCTGCGCTGGCCGCTCGGTAATGTCGAAGACGAGCGCCTCGGCGCTGCCGCCGGCCGAAACGATCGTGCCCACGGCCTCCTCCAATGTGGCTGCCGTGCGCCCGTTGATCGCCACATGGGCACCGGCCTCAGCCAGCGTCCGGGCGATCTCCAGCCCCAGGCCCCGCCCGCCGCCGGTCACCAGCGCCACCCGGCCCTTGAGGGAAAACCTGTCGAGAATTGTCATTGCCGCCATCCGTTGCTGCCGTTTCCTCCATCGACAGCGAGGCCACCGCTCCTGTCAAGTCCGCCGGCGCGGTTGCGCGTGTCGCAACCGGCATGTCGCATCTGGACAAATCCGCCCGATCGGCCTATCGCGTCAGGGTGAATGTCCCGATCCACCGGCCTTGGCGCTTGCCCGTCGCGACTGTGCGGGTCTGTCTTATGCCGGTCCTCATCGCACCCGATCCCTCGTTTGGAAAGCGGCCTCCATGACGTCAGCCTTCATCCAGCATCTCACCACCGAACTCGAAGGCCTGAAGTCCTCCGGCCTCTACAAGACCGAGCGGGTCATCACCTCGAAACAGGCCGGCGAGATTAAGGTTTCCTCGGGCGAAAAGGTGCTGAACTTCTGCGCCAACAATTATCTCGGCCTTGCCGACAGCGAGGAACTGGCCGAAGCCGGCAAGCGGGCGCTCGATCGCTACGGCTATGGCATGGCGTCCGTGCGCTTCATCTGCGGCACCCAGGAAGAGCACAAGCAGTTGGAGGCGCGCATCTCGTCCTTCCTGCGCATGGAGGACACGATCCTCTATTCCTCCTGCTTCGATGCCAATGGCGGCCTGTTCGAGACGCTGCTTGGCGAGGAGGACGCGATCATTTCCGACGCGCTCAACCATGCCTCGATCATCGACGGCGTCCGCCTCTCCAAGGCAAAACGCTTCCGCTATGCCAATAACGACATGGCGGCGCTGGAGGAGGAGTTGAAGAAGGCCGAAGGCGCCCGCTTCAAGCTGATCGCCACCGATGGCGTCTTTTCCATGGACGGCATCATCGCCAATCTGCAAGGGGTCTGCGACCTTGCCGAGAAATACGGCGCCATGGTCATGGTCGATGACAGCCACGCCGTCGGCTTCGTCGGCAAACATGGCCGCGGCTCGGCGGAATATTGCGGTGTCGAGGGCAGGGTGGATATCATCACCGGCACGCTCGGCAAGGCGCTCGGCGGCGCCTCGGGCGGTTATACGTCAGGCAAGGCGGAGGTCGTCGATTGGCTGCGCCAGCGCTCGCGCCCCTATCTGTTTTCCAATACGCTCGCCCCGGTCATCGCGAGCGCCTCGCTGAAAGTGTTCGACCTGATCGACAATGGCGATGCCTTGCGCGCGCGCCTTGAAGCCAACGCCGCGCTGTTCCGCAGCGAAATGGGCAAGCTCGGCTTCACGCTCGCCGGCGAGGGGCATCCGATCATCCCGGTCATGCTCGGCGATGCCACGCTCGCCCAGGCCTTTGCGGCCCGGATGCTGGAAAAAGGCGTCTACGTCGTCGGCTTCGCCTTCCCCGTCGTCCCCAAGGGCCAGGCCCGCATCCGCACCCAGATGTCGGCGGCCCACAGCGAGGCGGATGTGCGGCGGGCGATTGCGGTGTTCGAGGATGTGGGTAGGGAACTGGGCGTGATTTGAGCGGCGACTACCCCTCACCAACTTCGGCCAAGGGTTCGACTGCGTCTCACCCGGCCTTCGTATCCTCTCCCGCAAGGGGAGAGGAAAACCTGCCGCACCATCTTGCCTCCTATGAGGAACGGTGATCGTGGCACCCTACCTCTCCCCTTGCGGGAGAGGATAGCAAGCCCGAACGAGACGCAGTCGAGTTCTTGGGCGCGCTTGGTGAGGGGTATTCTGCGGAAATCCAGGGAGAGCACGAAATGACAAACATGATGAAAGCCCTCGTCAAATCCAAAGCCGAAGTCGGCCTCTGGATGGAGCATGTGCCGGTGCCGGAGCCCGGTCCCAATGACGTGCTGATCAAGGTGAAAAATTCCGCCATCTGCGGCACCGATGTGCATATCTGGAACTGGGACCAGTGGGCGCAGAAGACCATTCCGGTGCCGATGGTCGTCGGCCATGAATTCGTCGGCGAGATCGCCGAGATCGGTTCGGCCGTCACCAAGCATCATGTCGGCGAGCGTGTTTCGGGCGAAGGGCATATTGTCTGTGGCAAGTGCCGAAACTGCCGGGCGGGCAGGGGACATCTCTGCCGCAACACGCTCGGTGTTGGCGTGCATCGCCCGGGCTCGTTCGGCGAATATGTCTGCATTCCCGAATACAATGTCGTCTCCATCCCCGACGATGTGCCGGATGAAGTTGCCGCCATCTTCGACCCCTTCGGCAATGCCGTCCACACCGCGCTCTCCTTCGATGTCGTCGGCGAGGACGTGCTGGTCACCGGCGCCGGCCCGATCGGCATCATGGGCGCCATGGTCGCCAAGCGCTCCGGCGCCCGCAAGGTCGTCATCACCGATATCAATCCGGTGCGTCTGGCGCTTGCCGAGAAGATGGGCATCGATTATGTCGTCGATGCTTCGAAGGAGAACCTTTCCGACGTGATGAAGCGCATCGGCATGACCGAGGGCTTCGATGTCGGGCTGGAAATGTCGGGTGCGGCACCGGCATTCCGCGACATGATCGACAAGATGAACAATGGCGGCAAGATCGCCATTCTCGGCATCGCGCCGACCGGCTTCGAGATCGACTGGAACAAGGTTATCTTCAAGATGCTCAATCTCAAGGGCATCTATGGCCGCGAAATGTTCGAGACCTGGTACAAGATGATCGCCTTCGTGCAAGGCGGCCTCGACCTTTCCCCGATCATCACCCACCGGATCGGCATCGACGATTTCCGCGATGGTTTCGAGGCGATGCGGTCCGGCAATTCCGGCAAGGTGGTGATGGACTGGTAAGCGCTTGAATTCCCCCATAGCTGTGTCATCTGTTGTGAACGAAACGCTTGGGGAGGGCGCTGATGGCCTATATCGGTAGCTGTCATTGCGGTGGTATTGTCTTCGAGGTCGATGGCGAGATCACCGAAGTGATAGACTGCAATTGCTCGATGTGCCGCCGGCGCGGCGGGCTGACCGCTTTCGTGCCGAGCGAAATTGTGACGCTGCGCACGCCGGAATCAGCTATCTCCACCTATCAGTTCCATAAGCATGTCATCCTGCACCATTTCTGCGCCGTCTGCGGCATCGCGCCCTATGGCGAGGGGGACGGAATGGACGGCCCAATCGCGGCGATCAATGTCCGTTGCCTGCCGGACGTGGATCTGGATTCGCTTGTCGTGATCAAGGTCGATGGCAAGCAGTTCTGAGGCAGCGCCTTGGCTATCGGCACGTGAGAGTTCGCTTTTCCGCCCGACGGCAGTCTCGAAATCGTGCAGCCCTTGTCTTTTGGCGGGCAGTTCCTACATTTCCGGCATGGGAACTGAATCTTTTTAAGCCAATGGCTTGATTCAGCCTTTTTTGCCGATTTGAACAGTTTTTCGTCGGAAATGCTTGACGGGACCGAAAATTGTGGGAATCACCATTTCTAATACAGAAGGTGAAATGGGTACGGCCGATACGACCATCATGAGAATGATGTCCAAATGGCGCTGCTGTCGCAGCCGGCCTTGGAACCGCGGTGACTATCGTGGTTAATCAGGAATTAAATATCATCCCTTTACGTCAGGGGTAATGATTCGCGGTGGGAGCGTTTGACGCACCCGGGCCTGGATAAGGTCTGCACCGCTCACACGTTGAATGCTGTCCAGGAAAGCGACGATTTAAATGGCAACCAAAGTCAAAGAGAACGAAGAAGCAGAAGGCGAACGCGAAGGCGCACCCGATGGACCGCTTCTCGACCTCTCGGATGACGCTGTCAAGAAGATGATCAAGGCCGCCAAGAAACGCGGCTATGTGACCATGGACGAGCTGAACTCCGTCCTGCCTTCCGAGGAAGTGACCTCCGAGCAGATCGAAGACACGATGGCGATGCTGTCCGACATGGGCATCAATGTCGTCGAGGACGAGGAAACGGAAGAAGGTGGCGCTGCCGCCGAGGAAGAAGACAGCGATTCCGATGGCGACAGCGAAGGCGGCGAACTCGCGCCTTCGAGCGGCACGGCGCTTGCGACCGCCAAGAAGAAAGAGCCGACCGACCGTACCGACGATCCGGTGCGCATGTACCTGCGCGAAATGGGCTCGGTCGAGCTCCTGTCGCGCGAGGGCGAAATCGCCATCGCCAAGCGCATCGAGGCCGGTCGCGAAACCATGATCGCCGGTCTCTGTGAGAGCCCGTTGACGTTCCAGGCCATCATCATCTGGCGTGACGAACTCAACGAAGGCAATACGCTGCTGCGCGAGATCATCGATCTCGAAACCACCTATTCCGGCCCCGAGGCAAAGGCTGCGCCGCAGTTCCAGAGCCCGGAAAAGATCGAGGCCGACCGCAAGGCGGCCGAGGAAAAGGAAAAGAACCGCAGGCCGCGCGGCGGCGACGACGACATCACCAATGTCGGCGGTGAAGGCCTGCCGCCGGAGGAAGAGGAAGAGGACGACGACGAGTCGAACCTTTCCCTCGCCGCCATGGAAGCGGAACTGCGCCCGCAGGTCATGGAAACGCTCGACATCATCGCCGAGACCTACAAGAAGCTGCGCAAGCTGCAGGACCAGCAGGTGGAAGCCCGCCTGGCTGCGACCGGTACCCTGTCGCCCGCCCAGGAGCGTCGCTACAAGGAACTGAAGGACGAGCTGATCACGGCCGTGAAGTCGCTGTCGCTCAACCAGAACCGCGTCGACAGTCTTGTCGAGCAGCTCTACGACATTTCCAAGCGCCTGATGCAGAACGAAGGCCGGCTGCTGCGGCTTGCCGAATCCTACGGCGTCAAGCGCGATAGTTTCCTGGAGCAGTATTCCGGGGCCGAACTCGATCCGAACTGGATGAAGTCGATCGCCAACCTCGCCGCCAAGGGCTGGAAGGAATTCGCCAAGAACGAAGGCACGATGATCCGCAACATTCGCGGCGAGATCCAGAATCTCGCCACGGAAACCGGCATCTCGATCTTCGAATTCCGTCGTATCGTCTCGATGGTGCAGAAGGGTGAGCGTGAAGCCCGCATCGCCAAGAAGGAAATGGTCGAAGCGAACCTTCGCCTCGTCATTTCCATCGCCAAGAAGTACACCAACCGCGGCCTGCAGTTCCTCGATCTCATCCAGGAAGGCAATATCGGCCTGATGAAGGCGGTCGACAAGTTCGAGTACCGTCGTGGCTACAAGTTCTCGACCTATGCGACATGGTGGATCCGGCAGGCGATCACCCGCTCGATCGCCGACCAGGCCCGCACGATCCGTATTCCGGTGCACATGATCGAGACGATCAACAAGATCGTCCGCACATCACGCCAGATGCTGCACGAGATCGGCCGCGAGCCGACGCCGGAAGAACTGGCCGAAAAGCTCGCCATGCCGCTCGAAAAGGTCCGCAAGGTCCTGAAAATCGCCAAGGAGCCGATCTCGCTCGAAACCCCCGTGGGCGACGAGGAAGATTCACACCTCGGCGATTTCATCGAGGACAAGAACGCGCTCCTGCCGATCGACGCCGCCATCCAGGCGAACCTGCGCGAAACGACGACCCGCGTGCTCGCCTCGCTCACGCCGCGTGAAGAGCGCGTCCTGCGCATGCGCTTCGGCATCGGCATGAACACCGATCACACGCTCGAGGAAGTCGGCCAGCAGTTCTCGGTCACCCGCGAACGTATCCGCCAGATCGAGGCAAAGGCGCTGCGCAAGCTGAAGCACCCGAGCCGCAGCCGCAAGCTGCGCTCGTTCCTCGACAGCTGATCTGTCTTGCTACGAAATTTTGCAAATCCGGCCCTTAAGGCCGGATTTGTTCGTTGACGGGTCACGTCAACTCAAACTCGGTTCGCAGCTTTCAATGCTTCGCCGATGATCTTTGCCCTGTTCTCATAAGTACCTGTCCTCGAACTCGGATGACAGACTTCGATTGCTTTCACGCCATGGCGTCGACAGGCTGCCATTGCGGCAGTGCCTAGTGCGATTACGTTTCTGTTTTCCACCTCATAGCGTGTGACCTGATCAAATGAATGATCCACATGTCGCTGCGGTATCCCCTCCGATCGTGTTGTCGGCAGGAGATGAAATGCTTGCGTCACGTAGATATCGGGACGAGATAAGCCGGCATATTTTAATGCAAGATCCATCACCTGATTGAAGGGGATTCCCGGAAGGTAGCCAAGTTTGGTCAAGACATTGCTATGTTGTATTACGGAAGGTGCATCCAGCCAATTATAGGCTAACAATACAGCCCCAGTTTTCGAGTTTGAAATAGTTTGGTAAGGGCTAATCCAACCATCTTTATCAAATCCGACATCTGCTAATGTTTTATATCCAGCTATCGATAGCCGTCTGCGGCGTTGTAGAAGGTCGGTGAATTTCATTTTTCCCTCCATTAGGGCGTGTCGTCAGTTGAGTGAAATGAAGGCAGCGATGAACTGAACGGCTCCGAGAAAAGTGTTGGCAAGCTTGTCGTATCGCGTTGCAATGGCTCTGAACTGCTTGAGATTATTGAAGAAACGCTCAATGAGATTGCGCTCGCAATAAAGCGCGAAGTCTGTTGACCTCGGCTTGATGCGATTGGCTTTTGGTGGAATCACCGGGTTGATATGTCGTTCTTTGAGATGGTCGATAAGCGCGTCGGCGTCATAGGCTTTGTCCGCAAGGAAGGCTTGGGGATCAACCGCTTCCAGAAGAGGCTCGGCCTGCGCAAGGTCTGATGCTTGGCCCGGAGTTAGGGATATCGCCACCGGATTGCCGAGCGCATCGACGATCACATGAATCTTTGTCGTCAATCCGCCTCGGGATCGACCGATCGCCTGGCACCCCCTTTTTGCGCGCCGGCACTATGCTGGTGGGCGCGCACGATGGTAGAATCCAGCATCATGTACTCGTTGTCGTGGTCGGCAGCCAAGTGTTTGAAAATACGCTCGAAGACGCCGCTTTCGCACCATCGCCGAAGCCGCCTGTGGACATTCTTCCAGTCTCCGAACCGCTCGGGAAGATCGCGCCAAGGTATCCCGGCGCGGTATCGATAAAGCACCGCTTCCACGAACAGGCGATTATCCGCCGCCGTACCCCCAACATGACCTTCACGCCCAGGCAGAAGGTCCTTGATCCGATCCCACTGATCGTCCCGCAATCCATAACGACGTGCCATAACCAGCCCTCCAATAGCCGGTCTGCTATGAATCACATCAAAGTTGATTTGGGAATCTCAAGCCCGAAACAACTCAACTGACGACACGCCCTAGTTTCGAGGACGCTGACACCACAGTTTTTACGCGTCAATATACTTTATCGCGTAAAAAATCATTTCACGGATTCGGGTGAGTGAATACACGCCCACCCGCTTGGTCGCAGGTTTGTTGCGGATTGCCGTAACGTCCTGACTCCGCGTGAGGATTCCATTGGTTGATGTGCAATATCCAGTTCGTGACCCTATGCCGGACGCTATCAACGCTTCCAAGCACATGCTAGGAGAGGGCCGCCTGCCTGGAAGGGCCGGAACTTCTTCTCGCCGCCGGTCACGATCCGGTCAGTATCCGGCTCTATTCACCTGACATGCAGCAGAATTCCGAAAAGCAGCGGGGATCATTCGGAACGGGGCTTTTTGCGTCCGCGATCCTGCATGTCGGGCTTGCCGCCGCCCTTCTGTTCCAGTGGCCGATGACCCAGCCGGAACCGGAAAAGGAAGAAACGGTCAAGGTCGAGATGGTTCAGGAACCTGAGAAAAAGCCCGAGCCCGAGAAGAAACCGGAGCCGGAGAAGAAACCTGAACCGGAGAAAAAGCCGGAGCCGGAAAAGAAGGTCGAACCGGTAGTCAAGCCGGAGCCAGAAAAGAAGCCGCAGGAAAAGCCCGAACCCCAGCCGAAGGCGGAGGAGGCGAAGCCCGCCGAAAAGCCGCCGGAAAAGGCCGAGCAGAAGCCCGAGGCCAAGCCCGAAGAACAATCGGTGACGGAGCCCACCAAGCAGCCGCCGGACGCGAAGAAGGTCGAGGAAAGGAAGGCGGAGGCTGCGCCCGCCCTGCCGCAGGCCTTCGAATCCGTCGCCAAGGAAGGCGGCAAGGAGGCGGGCGGCGATCGACCGTCAGAGCCGGAGAAAAAACCGGATACCGAGCCCCGCACTGAGCGCGCCCTGCCGCCGGCCGGGCAACAGACGCCGCAGAAAACCGAGCCGGATCTGAGCAAGCCGCAGGACAAGCCGGTGGAAACGCGGACTGTCGCCAAGCTACCTGAACTCGAACTGCCCGAATCCGTCAATCCGCCCGACACGCTGAACGAGGGGGAGGCGCTGATCGAGAATGTCCCGACACCGCAGGCGCGGCCGAAGGATATTCCTGTCAACAGCCAGACGGCGGTCGTCCAGGAACGCGCCTCCGCCGACAATCCAGCGTCGGATTCACGCGCCAATCGTCCGCCATCCGAGTTGAAGAAGGCGAGGGAGCTCTATTCTGAAAAGACGCTCGCGGACCCGCGCGTCCGCCAGGCGCTCGGCAAGCTGCCAAAGGAGCGGCGGATCGTGCAGATGTGCATGATCGAGACGCTGGAGCAGGTTCGCCGCGCCCGGCCGGACACCGTGCCGCAGGGGCTGTTCTTCGACCCGCGCAACGGTTCGCCGATCTCTGGCGAGGTGATGACCGCCAACGGCGCCGCCTACAAGACCGCCGGCGGCTGGATCGACGTCGATTTCAAATGCACGGTCAATGCTGACGCCGATGGCATCACGGCGTTCAGCTACGCGGTCGGCAGTGCGGTGCCGAAAAGCCAGTGGCAGGCGCGGCGCTTTCCGAAAAACTGAGCCGCCACGCCTTCCAATTCTCTATTTGTAAAATCCTTCGCGCAGGTTCAGGCCGTGCTCCAACCAGGCCTTCATGGCGCACAGCGCGCCCGTCCAGCCCTCACAGTTCCCGAAGGAGCCCTTCAACCCGCCCGGCGTCGTCGGCCAGCCTTCCTCGCTAATCGAGACGAGCGTGCGGTCGTCATCCAGCGGTTCGAAGGTCATCGTCACCGTCGTGTCGTAGCCGACCGGTTCGGGGCTTCCCTCATTGCCGGCCCATCTCAGCACGATCTTCTTGTCCTTGACCACCTCAACCACGTGCACCGGGAAGGCGCCAGGAAAATCGTGGAAATCCCAGGTCACGGTGGCGCCGGTTTCCAGCCGCCCCATGGCGCCGCCGGTGGTGAAATAGCGTGACAACTGGCCGGGATCGACGACCGCCTCGAACACCTGCGAAACCGGCTTGGCGATCCGGCCGGCAACTCTGAACTTCAGCTCCATGATCTCTCTTCCTGTTTTAGCGCTTGTCGCTGGAGCTATTATGTTATAAAAATACAACATGTCAATCGATGAGCAAAACGACAGGATCTTCAAGGCCTTGGCCGCGTCGAGTCGGCGCGCCATGCTGGACAGGCTGAAGGACCGGCCGCAGACGACAGGGGAACTGTGCCAGCATTTTCCTGCACTTGACCGTTGTACCGTGATGCAGCACCTCAAGGTTCTGGAGGAGGCGGACCTGATCATCGTCCGGCGCGAGGGGCGAGAACGCTGGAACCATCTCAATCCGCTGCCGATCAAGGATATCCATGATCGCTGGATCGGTCCCTATGCGGCGCAGGCGGTCGAGATTCTCGCTCGCCTGAAGGATGATCTGGAGGGTTGATCAGCCCCAGCCGCCGTTTTCCAGCCCCGCGACGTCGAGCTTCACTATCTGCATCATCGCAGCCTGAACGCGGCCGGCCTTTGCCCGGTCGGGGCCGCTCATCAGGACCATCAGCGCATTAGGTGATCCGCCGACTTCTCTAATTGCTGGCACTTTCCCCTTGAAAGCCGACCTGACCGCTTGGCAGGAAAAATCCGCCGCCACTCTTGTCCTTTCATAAAATGTATCTTACGATATATCTATCGTTATATCTTATGAGGGAAAATTCCATGTTTGGACGTCACTGGGGCCATCGCGGCCATAATCACGGCAATCACCACTGCAAGGAACCCGAACGGCATGCCCATGACCGTCATGACCGCCACGCGCATGGTCGCCATGGCGGTGGCCGGTTCGAGGGCGGCTTTGCGTCGCCGGGCGGATTCCGCTCCGGCCGAAAGCTCTCGTCCGGTGATCTGCAATTGCTGATTCTCGCCTTGCTCGCCCGCCAGCCCGCCCATGGCTACGAGCTGATCCGCACGATCGAGGAAATCTCCGGCGGCTTCTATGTGCCGAGCCCCGGCATGATCTATCCGGCGCTCACCTATCTCGACGAGATCGGTCATGCGGTGGCCGAAGCCGACGGCAACAAGAAGCTGTTTCGCATCACTGATGAGGGCCGCGCGGCGCTCGAAGCCGATCGCGCCAAGGCCGATCGCATCATCGAAGGCCTCGGTCGCATCGGCGCCAAGATGGAGGCCGTGCGCGACGTGTTCGAGGGCAGGGGGCAGAACCAGGGCGAGGATCCGGAGGCGCATGGCTACGACGCGCTGGAGATCGCTCGCCAGGCCATCAAGTCGGCGCTGTTTCACAAGCGCGGCTGTTCGCCGCAAGAGGCGGCACGGCTGGCGGACATCCTCCGCCGCGCTGTCGACGAGATCAATCGCGGCTGAGGCCGCGCCGAAAGGAAAATTCATGACTGAAAGACACGCCGTCGCGCGCGTCCGCCACGAACTGCGCCGCCGCCTGCTGGCCGTGAAAACCACAGAGCGGCTGACCCCGCAGATGGTCCGCATCACCCTTGCCGGCGACGATCTCGCCGGCTTCGTCAGCGCCGGCTATGACGATCACGTCAAGCTGTGCCTGCCGCTGGCAGGGCAGGCGGCACCGGTCTGGCCGGCCGGTCCCGACGCGCCGGCCTTGCCGGAAGGCACGGTCGCATCCCCGATGCGCGATTTTACCCCGCGCCGTCATGATGCCGCGCGCGGCGAATTGGTGGTCGATTTCGCCATTCACGAGGCCGGCCCCGCCACCGAATGGGCGTCCGCCGCCAAGCCCGGCAGCGTACTCGGCGTCGGCGGCCCGCGCGGTTCCTTCGTCGTCACCGATGATTTCGACTGGTACCTGCTGATCGGCGACGAAACGGCGCTCCCCGCCATCGGCCGCCGGCTGGAGGAATTGCGCGAGGGCGTCAAGACCATCGTCGTGGCGACCGTTGCGGGCCGAGAGGAAGAGCAGGCCTTCTGCACGACGACCATGCTCGAAACGAACTGGCTCCATCGCCCGCTGGCCGACGCCGGCAATCCCGGCTATTTGCTCGACGCCATCAAGGCGGTGACGCTGCCGGATGGCGATGGCTATATCTGGATCGCCGGCGAAAACGAGACGGTCAAGCTCTTGCGCAAGCAACTCGTCGATGAGCACGGCCACAACCGCGCCTGGATCAAGGCCGCCGGCTATTGGCGCAAGGGCAGCGCCGGCTTCCACGAAAACCACAATGAGGGCTGAACACGCTCCTCGGCTTGCAACCTGAACATTCGCGGATGTCCTTGTATCTGCGGCTGTTCCTGGCTACCGAGGGTCAGTTCGCATAGCCTGAAATCAAGCTTTCATTAATATTTGAAAAGCATCATTGCGTGGCCGCTTGAGGAGGATGTGCGAATGGCGCTGGCAAGAGCGTTCGGGAAATCGTCGGCGGACATGATGCAACGCGAGGCCGACAGGCTGGCGGCGCTTGAAAGCCTCGACCTCCTCGATACGCCCCGCGACGAAGGCCTTGAGCGTGTCGTTCGGCTGATCAAGGAAATCTTCACCGTCGATATCGGCATCGTCTCGCTGATCGATGCGCACCGGCAATGGTACAAGGCCTGCTCCGGCATGGCCGTGGACGAGGTTCCGCGCGAGGATACGTTCTGCCGTTATGTGCTCGATATCGAACAACCGATCCTGGTCGAGGATGCCACCAAAGACCCACGCTTCGCGCACAATCCCGCCGTCACCGGCGAAACCCACATCCGTTTCTATGCCGGCGTGCCGCTGAAGACGAAGGAAGGCCATGTGATCGGCACCGTCTGCGCCATCGATCGCCGGACGCGATCGTTCAGCGCGAAGGACCTGTCGATCCTCACCGAACTTGCCGGCGTCGCCATGGACCGGATCATGCTGCTGCAGTCGGCGGCGACCGATAGCCTGACCGAGGGTCTGACCCGGCGCGCTTTCCGGCAGGAGGCCGATCAGCTGATTTCGCTGGCGTTGCGCCACCAGCAAGATCTGTCCTGCATCGCGCTCGACATCGACCATTTCAAGCGGGTCAACGACACCCATGGCCATGCCGCCGGCGACGACGTGCTGAAGGCCGTCGCCTCGATCTGTAAGGGGGTCTTAAGGATCGGTGATCTCTTCGGGCGTCTCGGCGGCGAGGAATTTGCCATTCTCCTGCCGCATGTTGATCGGGATGGCGCCATGGCCGTCGCCGAAAAGCTCAGGACGGCGATTTCGTCCCATCCTGTGCGCGGCGGTTTCGGCGCTCTGGATGTCACGGCCAGCTTCGGCGTCTCGACACTGTCGATCGTCAGCAAGGATATCGAGACCCTGCTTGCTCAGGCGGATGCCGCCATGTATCAGGCCAAGCATCGCGGCCGCGATCGCTGCGTGTCTTGGAGTTCGCTCCCGACCGGCTCCCGCCGTCGGGTGCTGAAGGCCGGCTCGATCGTTTTCAACGACCGCCGCTCGACCGTCGACTGCACCGTCCGTTCGCTTGGCACCGATAGCGCCGGTCTTTCGGTTTCCAATTCCGCTGGCATCCCCGCGGAATTCGTGCTGATCATCAAAGGCGAGGGCTTCGAAACCCGCTGCCAGGTCATCGCGCAGGATCGTCAAAACCTGGAAGTGGCGTTCCGCTAAGCTTTCTTCTTGCCGTCGCCCCTTAGCCGCGCGCCGGCGCCAGCTCAGGCTGCATCTGTGTCTGCGGGAAGGGCTTGAATGTCATGGCGATCAGGAAGGCGCCGATGCCGATCGCCCAGGCGCTGATATAGAGCCAGCCATAGCTCGCGAACGTGTCGTAGATCAGCCCGCCGGTCACCGGTCCGGTCGCCATGCCGAGGCTTCCGGCCATGGCCGTGCCACCGATCACCGTCCCCATCATCCTCAGCGGAAAGTTTTCACGCGCCAGCACCGCATAGAGCGGCATCACGCCCGCATAGATAAAGCCGAACAAAGCGGCGACCGCATAAAAGGTGCTGAGTTCACGCACGAAGAAATAGGCAAGCGCCCCGAACGCTTGTGCCAAAAGCCCGAAAACGAGGATGCGCTTGGCGCCGAACTTGTCGCCGAGCAGGCCGAAGGCGATCCGCCCGCCCATGCCGGCCAGTCCCTCGACGCTGTAGATGGTCACCGCGGCAATCATCGGAATGCCGCAGCTGATCGCGTAACTCACCGTATGGAAGATCGGTCCGGAATGGGTGGCGCAGCAGAAGAAGTTGGTGAGCAGCAGGATGATGAATTGCGGCGACCGGACCACCTGTCCGACCGTCATCGAGGATTGCGGCCCGCCATTGTCTGCAACGGTCGCGGTCGCGCTCTGCAGTGCCGGCGCTGGACGGATGAGCAGTGATACGGGGATCATCACGGCGGCAACGAGAACGGCGATGATCTGCAGCGATGTCCGCCAGTCATGGGTGGTGACGAGCCAGGCCGCGAGCGGCGACATGGTGATCGGCGCCATGCCCATGCCGGCCGAGACCAGCGAAACGGCAAGGCTGCGATGGGTGTCGAACCAGCCGGTCACGCAGGCCATCAGCGGCGCGAAGATCGCCGCCGTGGCGCCGCCGACCACGAGGCCGAACATCAGCTGGAATTCGAGAAGCGATGTCGCCCGGCTGGTCAGGAACAGGCCGCCCGCCAGGATCGCCGAGCCCGCGACCGCGATCGGCCGCGCGCCCCAGCGGTCCGACAGGCTGCCCCAGACCATGCTGCCCGCCGCCATTGCCAGGAAGCCGATCGTCATGGCGCTGGAAACGCCGGTCACCGACCAGCCGGTATCGCGCGAAATCGGCAGGAGAAACACGGGCAACGAAAACATCGCGCCGATGGCAAGACAGCCAAGCAGGCCGCCAGCAGCGACGATCACCCAGCGATAGGACGAAGTGGACATGCTGCAACTCCGTTTTGATGGCCATGCACGAGGCCGTCGATGATCCTGTCATGTGTCGGCTTCGTCCCTGGAGCCGGCTCTCTGTTCCGGGGGAGGACCGTTGCATCTGGAAAATCCTCTCCCCAACCCCTGCTCACAAGGAGGAGGCGCTTAACCTGTCGACCGGTCCGTCATTTGAAACGAGAACCGGCGGCTTGTTCCTTCCTTCTCCCCGCAGGCGGGGAGAAGGTTCCCGAAGGGCGGATGAGGGGCTTCACCTCGGCATTGTCGGACGAAAGCCTTGCCCCTCACCCTGGCCCTCTCCCCGCAGGCGGGGAGAGGGGACGACAGAGGCCGCCGCGCGACCAAATGCGATTGCCCTTTCCTTACGGCGAGGGGTGGGGAGGGGACTGTTTCATATGCGATCGCCCTGATAGCCGATAGTTAAGTTTTCACGAATACTCGATGTTTTCAACCGTCGCGAAGCGTCCCGATGCGGTTTCGCTCAGGCTGTTCGACCGGACGCTGGTTTGCTGTCCCAATGGTTCAGGAGGCGAGCGCCCGCTCGGTCTCGTTCATCGGTTCGCCGACATTCGGCTGACCCTTGCCGGTCATGATCAGGTCGCGCAGGCTGCCATTGACATAGGTGGTCCAGCCATTGGTGCAGGCGTCGTAGCATTCATATTCGGGCACGAGGCCCAGATGCGTGACGCGCACTTCTGTCAACCCGTCCTTGCGGGCGATGTCGAAGACGATCTGCGTGCCCGTCCACTCGGTATCGTCCCGGGTGAAGTTGAAATAGTTGTCGAGCACCAGCCAGGCGACCCGTTTGCCGGGCACCAGTTCCGTCACCTGGATTTCGCAGCGATGGATATCGTGGAAGCGATACTTGAACGCCTGTCCCACCTGGTCCGTCGGCCCGCTGATATCCTCCGACCACCAGCCGCGCACATTGTTGATGGCGGCGAAGGCGGCGTCCGGCGTCTGCTCGACGGTAAAGGCCGTGGTGAAGCTTTGATCGGTCATGGTTGTCTCCTTTGTCTGGTTCGATTTTCGGTCTGGTTGATGGTGCTGATCAGACATTTCATCAATTCAACCATTTGGATGAATATACGGGTGATTTTTTAATAGTCAACCATTTGGATGAATTTTTGTCGGCGGGAGTACTGAAGGTCCGGACCTACGGCAATGGCAAAGCCGCGTTGCGACAGATTCGGCTTCTGATTGTTGAAAGGATGTTCGCTTGTTGTGCGGCATCCAAAACCACCTGTGCTCGTCACAGGAATCCAGCAACCGCGCGTCCGCGCGGTGAGAAAGCTCCACGTCTGCTGAGAGAGTCTTCCACGCGACAGACGTCGCGTGGCTGAATTCCTGTGACGAGCACAGGAGGAGGAGAGGGTAGTGCCGGGTCATGCAGTACCGCGCGTTAGAGATGACGCGAAAGCCTCGCCGGAACACGTCAATATGTTGCAAAACGGGGATGCATTTGCGCTCGCAGGTTGGGCGCCTTTTCCTCTCTCAGTGGGAGAGGATACAAATCAACATCTTAGCCAAAGGCTAAGTGTTAGATTTTGTTGGTGAGGGGATCTGCGCGTCAAAATCAAAATCCCCGTTCATTCCCGCCCCCATAACCCGTGCCACAATCCTCTCGTCCCGTCACGGATACACCGGAAAGCGTTGCCGGCGAGGCGGGGCCGGTGCCCGGATGGTCTGGCGGAACGCGCGCAAGATCCCCGGGGCTGCGTGAAAGGCGGTTCTCCTCCGGTTCGTTAATGAACCGGGCGTGCCGGGTAGCCACGCCACGGGCGGTTCACGCCGCCGGACGGTTCTGCCGTCCAAGGGTCCAGGGCCAACCCCGCCAGATTGAAAGGCCCAGCGGATAAGCAGCGGGCCGGGGCATTGGAGGCTTCCACCTGACAAATGGAAGCGCAGAAGAACCTGAGAAGCGCGGCAAAAGACACCGAAACGGGGCACATCGCGTGTCATCTGTTTTTCTACTCACCAGGCACACGATGTGTCCCGGCCGAACCTGCCGCGTCCTTGCCCGGCAGACCTGAAAATGTCTCAAGCCACGGGCGAAAAAGCCGCCGCGTGAAGGGAAAGGTGCGTTTCCATGCCAGAATCGATTTTCGAGCCAGAAGCCGTTGCCGAGCCGGCACCGGTTGCCAGATTTCCATCTCCCGAACCGCCGATGCGGTTCGACTACTTTGTCATCCTGTCGCGCGATGCCGCCGCGTGCCTGGAGATGCCGTCCTTCTGCCGTCTGCGCCGATGCGCGCGAGCCGGGTACTGCATTGGCAAGCTGAAGCGGCGCGAAGTTCCGAGTGAACTCCATCCCGGCAAGACATTTCCGGTCTGGTTGCCGCTCTGCATCGCCAATACCGACGACGATTGGCTGCAGGCATTCATCATCTACTGGCGTTCCTCCCGCGACATATTTTTCGATCGCCCCATTCGTCCGCCGGAGGCGAAAGCCTTCCTCCCGTCGCGGGACGAGGAATGGCTTCATGCCGACCTCTGTTCGCTCGAAACACTGAACCCTTTTCTCAAGCCCACGGGTTGACGCATCGGCCAGCCGCGCCATCTTCCCGACCATCGGTTATCGTGGAGGAGATCCGAAATGCCCTATGTCGATGGTTTCATCGTTGCCGTCCCGAAGGACAATATCGAGGCCTACAAGGATATGGCCCGCACGGCGGGCGCGGTCTGGAAGGAACATGGCGCGCTGTCCTATGTCGAATGCATTGGCGACGACGTGCCCTATGGCGAGCTCACCTCCTTCCCGCGCGCCGTCAAGGCGACGGACGACGAACTGGTGATCTTTTCCTGGATCACCTATCCCTCCCGCGAGGAACGCGACGCGATCAACGCCAAGGTCATGGCCGATCCGCGCCTCAGCATGGACAACTGGGCCATGCCCTTCGATGGCAAGCGGATGATCTATGGAGGCTTCAAAAGCTTCCTCGAATTGTGACATGGTTGGGCGGCATAAATCGCTGAAGGAACCCCATGCCCCAGACGATCATCAACCTGTCCACCCGTGGTGCCGGCATCTATGAATTCACCGATCAGGCCGCGCATTTCGTCGCCAGAACCGGCATGGAGGAGGGGCTCTTGACGGTCTTCGTGCGCCACACGTCCTGTTCGCTGCTCATTCAGGAAAATGCCGATCCGGATGTAAAGCGCGATCTCGACCAGTTCTTCAAGCGCCTGGTGCCGCACTCGGACGATCCGTCGATGCGCTGGATCGTCCATACGGCGGAGGGGCCGGACGACATGCCCGCCCATATCAAGGCGGCGCTGACGCAGGTCTCGATCGGCATTCCCGTCGGCGAGGGCCGCCTGATGCTCGGCACCTGGCAGGGGCTCTATCTGTTCGAGCATCGCGACCGCCCGCATCGCCGCGAGATCGTCCTGCATCTCGGAGGCTGAGCCATCGGCAAAACCTTTGCTCTGGACAAGCGGGCATTGCGGGGTGCAGTCTCGTCGAGGTTGAACTGCGCCAGCGCTTCGACCGTCATTCGGGGAACAAAATCAGAGCTTTGGCGTTATGGTTCACCGGTGCGCTTGGTTGCCGGTTCGACAGGCAGGGGGGAAGATCATTGACCGACGCGCAGACCATTGCCAGCCGCTTCATCGAAGCTCTGAACGAGCGGGATTTCGAGACGATCGGCTCGTTTCTCGACGAGGACGTGGCGCTTGATACGCTGACCGGCCAGCGGACCATCGGCGCCGGCCCGTTGCGCATGAACGTCATGAGCTATTTCCGCCATTTCGACGAACGCTTCAGCGACATGGTGCTGATGCACGACGCCTTTGGCCAGCGGGTCGCCGTCGATGTCACCGCGCGCGGCCATTACCGCGAGACCATGCCGGGATTCCCGGAAGCGAGCGGCCAATCCTATTCGATCCCCAGCATCTTCGTCTTCGAGTTCGAAAACGGCTCCGTCACAAGGCTCAGCCACTACCGCAACATCCGCGTCTTCGAAAAGGCGCTCGCTCCCTGAAGCGATTCCGGATCGCCGTGAACCTCGGATGAACGACGGATTCCGTTTCCGTTCAGCCACCCGGATCTAGTGTGATCTCAATGCCCGGCAGACTTGAACGGGCGGATGCTGAGATCAACGGGAGAAACAGTCATGAGACATATCCTTTCAAAACTGATGCTGGCCGGTTTCATCGGCCTCACGGGCTTTGGCGCCACGCTGGCACCGGCCGCCGCCGACACGCTGACCTTCGGCATCCATTCCGGTGGTCTGGTCGATGTCCAGTACCGCGACGGCAAGCGCTACGGCGACGAACGCGACTGGAACCGCGAACGCCATTACAATTCCGGTCGTCGCCACGGCGGTTGGGGCCATGAACGTCGCGGCCGCTGCGATCCCTGGCTCGCCCAGGACAAAGCCCGCGCCCATGGTCTGCGCCGCGCCCGTGTCGTCGATGTCTCGCCGCGTCGCGTCGTCGTCGAAGGCCGCCGCTGGGGTGACTACCGCCGGGTCGTCTTCGCCAATGCACGCGGCTGCCCGCTGATTGGCCGCTGATCCGGTTTCGTCATCCGGAATACCTTCCGTCTTGTCTCCCCCGGCCGACGGAAAGTGTCGCCCCTCGTGATCCTGTCGCGGGGGGCGTTTCGTATGTCGTGGATGGATGGAGCGCTGTGTTACCGTCTCCCGACAAAAGAAAACCCGCCGAAGCGGGTTTCAATTTTTCATTCCGCAGCATCCACGGCGATCCGTGGTGCGCTATTATTGCTTGATCGCGAAGGTCACGTTGACGGTGACGTTATAGCTGTTCTCTCCCGTCGCGATCGGTACGGCATCGGCGGCATATTCCTTGGCCATGCTGCGCATCATCGGCATCGGTTCCGGCCGGGATGAGTTCTCTGAAATTTCGACGATACGGCCGAGCGAAACGCCGGCGGCTTCCGAAAGCACCTTGGCCTTGGCGACGGCATCGGTCACCGCCGACTTGCGGGCCTCGGTGATGACAGCTTCGGGCTTGTCGTTGGTAAACTGGATGGAGCCACCCTGGTTGACGCCGAGTGTCACCGACTGGTCGATGATGTCGCCGAGCCTGGCAAGGTCGCGAACGGTGATCGTCAGCGAATTGGCGACCTGGTAGCCGGTCAGCACGGCCGGACGATTGCCGCCGTCGCTGTTGTCCGGATACTGGTATTGCGGATTGACCGCAAAGCCGGACGTTTGAAGGTCGCGGTCGGCGATGCCACCGCTCTTCAGCGCGTTCAGCACGTCCGCCATGGCCTTGTTGTTGGCATCGAGCGCTTCCCTGGCGGTCTTGGCATCCTTGACGACGCTGAAGGACAGGATCGCCATGTCGGGCGCGATGCTGGAACGGCCTTCGCCCGAGACGGTGATCACGGCTTCACGCGGCGCATTGTCCTGCGCCAGCGCCGAAGCACCGGCCATACCCGCAAAAGCAGCCGCAAGAACGGCGGTCCTGAGGCTGCGGGGAAAGGAGTAGGATATCATGGATTAAGTTCTCTCCGGTTGTGTTCTGTCCCTGGCTCTCTTCTTGGGCATTGATTGTGTAGGGATTGCGGCGGTGTCTTGTGGGAAAAACAGTTTTCCGCTAGAGCCAATCCACCCGCCGTCTGCCATTGGCCGGCGGGCACCGGACATGTTCCGTTGCGGGCCTGTAGCTCAATGGTTAGAGCCGGCGGCTCATAACCGCTTGGTTGGGGGTTCGAGTCCCTCCGGGCCCACCACTCACTTTTTATCCGCTTGATTTCAATGAGTTTTTCGTCTTATTTCCCTCACCGGAAATTAGGTGCGGGGAAAATTTAGTCCTGATTTGTTCCTCGACAAGTCGCGAAGACGCCTTCCCGAGGACCTCCCTATCGGCTCCCTTGGTGTAGACTTCGGCTTGCTTAACATTGACCCAGCCGAACTGCGCCATGAGCTGGTGGCTCGTTGCACCTGCTTCTGCCGCGAGTGTGGCGCTAAATTTTCGCAGTCCATGGGCACTTTTTTCGACTCCGGCGGCTCGGCAAGTGTCGCGAAACCAGTTCCCAAAGGACTCCTTTGTCAGGGGAAGGCCTTTCTTACCAACAATGAACGCAAAATCCCCAGTTTGGGTCTGCTCAATTAGGTCCAGAATTCGTGGTGAGAACTCGACCGTCACCTGAGTGTTCGTTTTCTGCGTTTTGATCTTCAAGACGTCGTCGGTCAGATGCTGACGGCCGGCGCGGACGGCGTCGGATCGCCGTAGACCCGACGCCACGATAAGCTCGAATGCCAAACGCTCACGGGTTCCCAACGGCCAGTGCTTCGTGAAATTATTGATGTCTTCGAGTGTCCAAATGGGAAAGCCGTCGGTGTTTAGCGTTTTCAGCCGCTTCACACCCGCCGTGGGGTCAACGCTAACGTGGCTGTGATCCATGCCCCATTTGAACAGAGCCGACAGCGACTTCTTGAAATTGTTTGCGAGTGCTGGCGTCGACTTCCTTCGTTCCATGGCATTCTGAACGTCGGCCTTTGTGACCGCCCTGCAATCCACTTTTCCACTGGCGTCAGTAACTTGTCTGTAGAAGAGACCGCGCTGCTTCCGAGTGGCAACACTCAGCCCACTCCACTCGGCGCTCTCCATGTACTGCTGAACGAGCCATTGTAGTGACCGGGCGATGGTCGTCGTCTCGACGTGTTCGATCCTCTGGCCGATCAGAGCTGCCTGATATGCCTTCTTAAATTCCTTAGAACCGGGAATTCCGGGCAGCCGAATACGCTCGCCCTTTCCGATTCGGAAATAGAAGACGATCTTGCCGTGCCTTGTGACTTCTTTAGCGACATGGAGAGGTAGTTTTCTGGGCATGGATACGCTCATAGCACAACTCCTCCGCGTCTGGTATGCAAAACACCACCATAGTCGCCCAGCGGCATCGGAGACACTCGAACAATACGTCCGCCGAACTCCATCTCCACCACGACCTGCTCACGCTTCGCAATATCTGCCAGACGTGCAATGTCGGCCTTGCTGATCTGGTTTCGCGCCCCCCCGGGACGGGACGAGTTCTTGCCAGTCCCCGTGTCTTCATTTTTTATCGAGTCAATTTCCATGTTCTCTGCCGCCATGCGGGTTCATGAGAAAATGGTGAGTCCAAAGCCAGTGTGTTGCAACAAATAATTCATTGAAAAATCAAAAACTTAAAAATCAGCAGGAGATTACTGACGCACTTTACTACGACTAGGAGGTAACCATAGGAAACTGTGGTCACCGTTCTAGTGAACAACGCACTGTCAGCCGGCGCGGCACCTTACTCACGGCCGCTTGGCGGACACGGGGTCTGTAAATTGCTCCGGTGATGTCCACCTTCCCAGCTTCATTTCCGCGACCGACATGAGATGAGCGACACCCTTGTCGGCCAACGCCGGGTCTTCGCTGATCATGGTTCGAATTCGGTCGATGCGCTCTAGGATTTCACGAGCGCTATTATGCCTCCGGCTCACAACTCGGACCTGCTCGGCATGAAGCTCCTTGGCCCGCGTTTCTTCTCGGTTTAGCGCTGACTCCCTTCCTGAGACGCTTATTTGCAGCCGCTGCTTTTCCTTCTCGGCGACGACCAATGCCCGTTCGAGGTCTTGTATTCTCCGGCGGCGGCGGGCCGCCAATCCGATGGCATAACACCACCATTGCACACGGGGCGCTTTCGAGAGCTGTTCGTGGATGTCCCAACGACGGTCCCGTGTAGCCTTCAGCTTCCCGTTCGCATCTCTAAGTTCTTCCTTTATCCGTTTAACCGCCGGCGTAGGTTTGAAAACCGGAAACGACGTCAATAGGTCATTAGATGCCTTGTTTTCCATAACGGTGAGTTCCTCTGCTATTTGGGCAAACGAGGACCTCGCACTGGCAGGCCGCTCAGGCTGCGCCGGATGCAGCGGAACAATGAAATTTAGAGCCCTGCTTTCTTTGAGTTCCTGTGAAATCGAATGGTCCTTGCTGGTCGGCGGCTTCTGGACCGGCAAAGTCGAAACATCGGGTTCCATCAGCATATTGACCTCTGACTTCCGTCGGCTTGCCAGCCTATGCAGTGCGCCTACCAGGATGCCGTCGGCAGTGTTTACGACGATCCAAGTTCCCGGCTTGTCCCCTGGCTTGACCTCCAATCCCGCAGCCGATAGCGCCTCTACAAGACCGGCTCGCGAAGTCGCGTCACTCACAGCGTCTCTTACGATCTGACGCAGTGCGGGCAGGTCTAATCCAAGACGCTTTTTCTCCTGATGTTGAGCATGAGTGAACGCCTCCGCTTGGATAGGGGGCATTAGAAGCAATGTCCGCTCCAGAGCATCGGCAGCACAAGTCATTCCTCGCTTGCGTAGACCCTTGATGACCGTATGGGTGTGTTTGCCTGCGAGGAACGGATGGCCAAATGCATATTCGCTCGCTCTTGCCACCAGCTCGTGCACCACCCGATCAAACGAAGATTTCAGGACACAACTGGTCACCGGGTCCACTTCGCCGACGAGCACATGCCAATGAAGGTCGGTAGCGTCTTGGGTGGAGCGTCTCTTGCGATGTTCAACCACGACAGCACGGTCTACGTCGAACTCGAACTCCTTGGCGATCATATCGAGGACTTGTCGCATCTGCGGCCTGTCGATGGTCGTGTGCGGCGCAACAATCCAGTGCCGCACGGAATAGGCCGCCCCCTTGGCGAGGGCGTCGCTGTGCATGTCCTGAATATCCGACGCAGTGCCTCGGAGAAACGCGATCGACTCGTTGTCGTCGCCATTCCTGAGGTGCCGAATAAGGCGATTGATGCCCGATTTTGAACGAATGCGCAGCCCTTTGATTATCATTTGCATTGGACCAGCTCTTGCGCTGCTGTCCGTAAAGCCGCGACTTCGCCACGGAGATGGCGAACATCGATCGGCGTTGAATTCATGACGTCGAGCAGACGATTCGCGGAACGGCGGACATCAGCGCAGGCTCGTCGAAGTCTGTTGCCCGGGACCTCGCCGCGAACGGCGTCGGCTGCAGCTCGGCGCAGAATTTCAGAAACAGGACTGCCGATCCGTTGACTTAATTCTTCAATGCGGCCCTTCTCTGCCTCCGAAATCCTGAACCGTATCGATGAATCTTTCATCGCTGTGCCTCTCCTGGGGGTTCCACAGGGGGCCTCGCCCCCTTGGCCTGCTGCGCGTGTTCACACGCGCATGGCTGGCAACCGAAGGTCACTCGGAATTAAGTGACTACAAGAGAAGAGTTGAGCCGAATTTCACCGGCGGCAAGTCTGTAGTAGTGCCTACCAGTCATCGCCTGCATTCACCGGTCCCGCTTGTGCGAAGCGTTGCTGATGACGCTCTTTCCAATGAGACTGAAATTGGGGTCCCTTCGAATCCGGCGGTGATTTGGGGCGTAGAATGCGCAATGGCAAAGGTGTGGGCAAATCCGGGCCGATGATGATCGCTTCGCCGGGAGCTAGCATTGGAATGAACTGAGTGGCGGCACGGTCGAGGTCGCCACAGGCATGTTCGACTGTGCTGCGGTCCTGTTCGTTCGTCAGGCGATGAACGATCAGCGTGCCGAGCTGGCTCAATACATCTTGGGGAATGTCGCGCGGGCGCTGCGTGGCCAGCACGGTTGTCAGGCCATATTTGCGCCCCTCTTTGGCGATCAAGCCAAATGAATCGAGACGGACGCTCCCGTACTCATCGCCGATCGTCCGGCCAAGGAATTGATGCGCTTCGTCCAGAAAAACGATGATCGGGGTATCCCTAAAGCGGCCTTCGCGAGCGAGGCCGAGAAGATATCGCCCAATAATGTTTAACAGCAGTTCGCGCGTACTGTGCTCGAACCTGACTTCCTTAAACGATATCAGGGCGACATCGCGTTCGTTGTCATCCAGAAAGCTATCGACTTCATCGACAAGTGAGGTGCCATGCGTTTGGAACAGGCATTCCAGCTCACGAGAATTGATCAGCGTCGCTATACGAGAGGAAAGCGATTCACAGTAGCTGGCGGCGTTGTTGTCTGTCCCGCCAAAGTTCGCCGGATTGTTCGTGGCATTGCCCCACACGCACTCCTGCTTGATCTGCTCGGACAAATTCGTGATGTCAAAATCGCATTTCGTAGTGTGGAGAGCGGCGGCGTTGGCCTGGAGTGCGCCGAAGAATGGGCCACGCGGCCGATTGGCCTTCTCCAGAACGCCATTCTGGACATGCAATCCGGCGGGAATTGCATGTTCGACAGCACGTACGAGTTTCAGACTCTTAATGGCGTCGCGGAGCTTCGGCCCTTGGCTCTGCCCTGACGGTCGAAATAACGAAAAAAGGTCGTCCTCGGTGGTTTCGGTATAGGGGAAATGAACATGCTGCGTGTGAGGGACATCGGCTTCGAACGCGAAGACCGTGTCTACACTCGCCATGTCGCAAAACTCGCCGGTCGGATCAAAGATGATCGCTTTCCCGCTCTGTGCCTTAATCTGCTCTATAAGGCCGGCGATCGTCCAACTCTTTCCACCGCCTGTGGCACCGAAGATGCCACAGTGACGACCGAATAGTTTTTCCGGTGGCAATTCGATTGTGACTCCTTGGCCACCGGCCTCGATCATGCCGACAGGAACGTTGATTTCACCCGCTTTGGTGGCGCTCTTACCGATCATTTGTGCGAGAATGTCGGCACTCGCGAGGAAGACCCCGTCTCCAATCTTGGGATAGGTGTTGATGCCGCGCGCAAGCTTTGTATCGCCATCGGTAACAGTTGAGAGCAACTGAATGCGTCCGATAGGATTTGGCGTGACCGGAGCGCCGAGGCGGGGTTCGACAGACAGGCGCTCGGCGTCTGGAATTCTAACTTCCGTAATCCGCCCCAATAGTTTGACACGTTCGCAATCGATGAACACGAAATCGCCGACTGCTCCCCGAGAAAGAGCGCGTCTTTCTGGCTGGGCACTTGCAAGAGGAAGATTGGCCTGGACCTGGCTGGCATTTACCAGAGTGACAGTGCCTATGTATTTGTCAGGATCAACTGGGCTCCTCGTTACCATTGTCATAGCCCCGGATCGCGTAGCGCCTTGACGCGCTCTGCGTGCCGCTCTCTATCGGTCTCTCCAATCAGGTCTGGCATCGCTGCCGCGAGGTCTTCAAATCGTCCGTTGATGAGGTGGACGCGGGGGTCGCCGCTAACGGCAAGCGACATAATCTTCGACAAGAACGAATTGCTATGGGGATCACCGGTCGGAATGGCACGAGTCGGGCCTTCGGGACGTGCCCCACGTAGATCGGCCTCAGAGAGAATGAAGCCAGGATCGCAAATGATCAGTCGCAGCGACAGATTGGATTCGAGGGCGGAAAGGATGGGGCGGCTGATGTGGTCATCGTTGAAACCAAAGCCTGCAACCACGAGCGCGGTGTCGGGTTCGCGCAGCGCTGTCTGAAAGGCACCCATCATGTCGAGATAGGGCGGCTCGAATGCCTCTTGGTATTTGCTGGATCGCGGGTAGATGAGGACCGGCCTGCCTTTGGTATTGTCTCGGGATCGCAAAACCTCGACGTCGACGCGACGCCAGTCTGTCGAACCGTGTAGCTTGTAAAGTTGGAAGACGTTGGGAATGTAGTCGGGGGCGTCCTTGGTCGCGTCGCGCCGAACAATGTCCAGTTCAAAGTGCTGCCGATCATAGACCTGGTCCAGTGAATGCGAGAAGCCGTCTATGATGGTGAAGCGCAGCCGGCGCGCCGCCTCCTCAATTGTCAGGTCATAATTTGTCGTAAAGAGCTTCGCCCGGGTCTTGCGAAAGCCACGACGACCGATCTTCCTGACGTAGGCTTCATGCGCTACCAAAGTGGTGCTCTGGCTGACGAAATCGACTTTCTCAAGAATGCAAGACTCCGCTTGAGCAACGAAGTCCTTGACTGCGGTGACGTCCTGATTGTTGTCGTCCGCAGCATCATTGAGTTCCAGATAAACCTTGCAAAGGCTCAGGAGCTTCTCGATATTCTGACCGATGGTGGCATTCGGAAATCGCGCACAGACGGCGGCAAATACCAGCTGTCCCACGGCCGCCTCGACTGCGTCCCACAAATCTCGCATCGAAGGAGCCTGTGGCTGCCCGGCAGCGTTGCGCGCGCACAGAGAAGCACCTGCTCCGGTCAACGTGGAGAAATTTGACGCAGATAAGGCATTGATGAGTGCGCTGTCTATTCCTTCCTTGCTGCCGCGTTCAACGACCTTTCCATCGTTATCCTCGCGATTTCCATAGGTAACCCATCCCCTACCGGGAACCAGTAGCCGGAGATTGTCTTTCGCTGCAGCGGTCTCATTCCAATAATCCCAAACGGTCACTTGGCATCCCCCCGGTCCCCTGACCAGGTCGAGCGACCTATAGGGTCAACAGTTTCGGCGTACCCGAGCTTACCTTTGTTCAAATCGAAGTCTTTCATTTAGTTCTTCTCACTTCCGAGTTCTTCACCCGGTACGGTGTGTCTTTGTCAGGCGATAGAAAGACGGGCCGCGATTATAGGCTCAACCCTTAGACGTTGCCCGTCGTCAGTCAGCCAGACCAGATCATTTCCCTTCGACAGGATTGCATCGTGCCGAAAGATGTAAGCCTTCGGCTTCACCGACAGGGCCTCGGGAACGACGTAGATAATGTAGTCCATCCGGTGTTCAGGCGAGCGCATTTTCGCGTACTCGTTCGGCGTCAGCTCGACGATGAGGTCTTTCCCAGAAAGTCCTTTGACCTCGACTTTGAGGCAGCCTCCGCCTTCAGCGAATGCTTCAAGGTCCCAACCGACGCCGTCTTTCTCGACGGAATCCACCCGATGAGCGCCTCCTTCGTCTGACTCGAAGTACGCGATCGCATGGTTGATCGCGGCCTGCTCCACCTTGCGGCGTAACTCGGGGTCTGTCTGCCTTGGGGATTTGGCCGGTCGTTTAGCACGTCGCCCGCCTCGGGCGATGTATTCAGCGACGTCCGCGTTGAAGGCCTCTCCTTTGCCGTACCAGACCGGGCTTTGCCCCAAGTTACCAGGCTCTT
This sequence comes from Pararhizobium sp. O133, assembly GCF_051669845.1. NCBI lineage: Bacteria > Pseudomonadati > Pseudomonadota > Alphaproteobacteria > Hyphomicrobiales > Rhizobiaceae > Pararhizobium > Pararhizobium sp. O133. The sequence continues at coordinate 2,067,666 of NZ_CP196426.1, forward strand.
TCGCCGTCGGAATGACGTATGCTCTGGCGTCGATTGGCAACAGTACCGCGTCGGCAGCTGGCGCTTCTATCTGATACCCGACTTCGAAGCCCGACGAGCGTTCGAGACGACGATGCTCGGCGTTCCGGTGGATACGCGCGTTCCGATACCATCCGATGATGACTGTCTTCTTGGTGCGGGGGTTGCGAGCAATCCAGACCACAGTGACGCCGTCGATCGCAGCTTCGCTTCTTTGCGCTCCAAGTCTCGAAATCTCGATCTCGGCAGAACGAGGGACATAACCATAGACCTTGCCCTTGATCGGATCGAAGTTCCAAGACTCGTGCGCGATGTCATTCGTCTTTAGGAAACCGAAGTTCCCTTCGGCCTTGTCTCCCTTCGGTCCCCGGTATTGGGTCATCCAGGCGTGGTTTATGTAGATCAGTCTCTCGGTCGCCATTGTCCCCCCTTGTCGCGTCTGCTGGATTTGTCCGCTTAGATTTCCAGCTTCGGAAGCGCTCGGACTGTCTTCATGGTTTCCAGGCTCACGGTAATGACGCGTTGGAACAGGTTCAGCGGATACGCCGGGTCGCCGACCGTCTCGATGGCATAGCGGTTGGCGTCATTGACGATATCACTCCCTCGCTTCGTTTCCGGGTTGTGGCGATCCACACTCACGCTCTGTCGCTCCATCACCCATTCAAGCGCCGGCCTGCCATTGACGATGTAATCGTATGCCTCGATCGGAATGCCGGTTATCGTAATGTTGCTATTGTAAATGACCGTTGTCTTGTCGATGTGCGGGCGTTTGCTGCCAAATTTCATCTTGTCTACGCGGTAAAATTTGTGAGGATCATCGATCGTCGCAAGCTCCAGGCTGCCCTGCTTGAATGTCACCGGATACGGCTCGACCTGCTCATAGTCACAGTGAAGATTCCCCAAAGCCCGACCAGCCTCGACAAAACGCCAGAAATCGGCTGCTCTCTTTACCGCCGGAATGCGCGGCAACTGCTTGGAAAGGTTGTCTGCAAAGCGGCTGACGTATTCGTCAGAATGAAAGAGCCCGTAAACATAGTAGAACAGGTCGTCTTTGGTGATGATTTCTCCTGGGTACGCAGCTTGGAAATGGGTCAGCCCCTCATCGGTGATCGCGTCACGACGCCGCTGCCCGCCCCCGCCAGTTGTGCTGACCATCAGGAGGTCACCTTGATCGCTGTCGGTCGAATCCTGTTCGTCATCGAAACAGTAGCGAGGGAAACACTGGGTTCCCGCCTTTGCAGCCATCATTGATAAATCAACAACTGTGCTGGACATTAAAGGGGAGAAAGCCGTTACGTTGCCCGGTGCAGGAATACAGATCACCCTATTTTCCGCCAACCTATCTCCCATCGGGAAGATGCGCGGCATTTGGTAGACCATTTCATTGAATGTCCGGCTGTAATAGAGCCATTGCCGGGTAAAGGGACGATAGAGATTTCTGGTGATGCAGGCATCGTCATAGAGGAACCGTTTGCCTTTGACCAAGTCACCTTTCAACGCTCGCGTCCAACTGATCTTCCGTGGGTCTGTATTAATGTTCTGGTCTACAGAAGCGTAACGCGCCTTGCGGTCGACATTTACATGGCAATCGTCGAAGCGATCAGCCTCATAGTTGTAGAAGTCGATCATGCGGCGCATGTTCAGCGCAAGCTCGGCGCTACTGGCGTTGTACGCCCATGCATCGCGGTTCGTCCCTATGCCAAGCGAAAAGGTTTCGAACAACTTTCTTTCCGAACCTCTCTTGTCACCTATAGCAATGAATGCCTCAAAACTACTGTCGCGTTGTGTGAGCCAATCGCCATGGTCATCTGGAAGAATCGTTCTCCAGCCTGTCGCGCTCCCGATTCCAGCAATGCTGCCGAGCTGCGACACAGACGCTAGCTTCTCCTTTTGGGTTAGGTAATCACCGACGTCGTGAAAGAATATTTTCCCATACGTGTCCGCGTTAGGGTTTTTCACCATCACCGTGATAGCTACGGGCGTGCGAGTACCTTGACCGAAGACGTTGTCTTTTTCCTTGCGGCGTCTCTCACCCAACGTGTTTGCGTTGCCACGCAAATGGAAGACGTGCATGGTCGCGAACTCTTCGGCCAAACATTTTCTCAGTCCATCGGCTGAATTGCTGTCAAGCCAGCCCGCATTTGAAACATAGGCGATGACCCCAGCGTCCCCAATGCGGTCACTTGCCCACCGGATGGCGCGGATATAACTATTGTACAATCCTTTCATCAGCTTGGCATTTGATCTGGCGGCATAGGTGGAACGAATTCGACCATCCAGCTTGGGGTAGATCAGGTTATCTGCATTGTCGTTTTCACTCTTCTGTCCTTCTGAATAGGGCGGGTTGCCAACGATAACGCGGATGTCCAATTGCTTTTGTCGAGTTCGGCGACTGCTGTTGTCTGCCATCAGATCGCTAATTAGGTCGCGTTCCTGCTCGTAAAGCTGAAAGGTATCGGTAAGGCAGATGCCCTCGAAAGGGACATAGTCACCGCCAGCCAGAGCGTGATAAGTGGCTTCGATATTGATGGCTGCGATATAGTAGGCGAGCAGCACAATCTCGTTGGCATGAATTTCGTTCCGATACTTGTGTTCAAGCTCGTCCGGCTTGATCAGGCCGGATTGCAAAAGCCGGGTGATGAACGTGCCCGTTCCAGTGAAAGGATCAAGGATATGGACGCCCCGACTGCCAAGGGTCTGGCCGAACTCTGATTGCAGGACTTCGTTGACCGAGTGAATGATGAAGTCCACCACTTCGACCGGTGTATAGACAATCCCAAGCCGCTCCGTCATTTTGGGGAATGCGTTCCGGAAAAACTTGTCGTATAGCTCGACTACGATCTTCTGTTTGCCTTCGGCGTTGTTAACTCCGGATGCTCGGATTTTGACGTCCGCATAGAATTTCTGGAGGCTTGTGGATTCCTTTTCCAGATTGTGTTCGTGCAAGGCGTCCAGAACGCCCTGCATAGCGCGGGAAACCGGATTTTCCTTGGTGAAGTTGTATCCCTCGAACAGTGCCTCGAAAACCGGCCGGGTGATGAGGTGCTGCGCCAGCATCTCGACCGCCTCGTCTTCGGTAATGCTATCGTTGAGATCATCGCGGAGTTCTGACAGGAATTCTTCGAAAGCTTTTCTCTCGCCACTATCAGGTTGCTCCACCAACGCCTTGATCCGGGTGATATGGGTTTGGGCCACCTTTGCGATATCGGTTGCCCAATCCTCCCAATAGGAACGACGTCCACATTTCTTCACGATTTTCGCCAGTATCGCCTTCGAGATTTCATCGAACACGAAGGATTTTTGGACCGGTTCAGATATGATTGCGCCGGTGAAGTCTTCCCGCTCGTCGGCACTGCCGCCCTGACCAATGCCTAGCCCGGTTCTTTCGGGTTTGTCCCTCGTTGGCAAATCTGTGCTGACTGCGACGATCTCGATGTGGCTCGAGACGTCAACGCCCAAATCCATCTTGTTGATGGTGGCGTCAAATCGGTCATCGTGAGCGCGAAGCGCGTTCAAGATTTGCCAGACGACCCGATATTTTTCGTTGTTGTTCAGCGCTTCCTCGGGCTCGACTCCGGCCGGAATACCGACGGGCAGGATGACATAACCCATCTTCTTGCCTGGAGCGCGGCGCATGACGCGACCGACCGATTGAACAACATCGATCTGGGACTTGCGCGGGTGAAGGAACATGATGGCGTCCAGCGCCGGGACGTCGACACCTTCCGACAGGCAGCGAGCATTGCTCAGGATGCGGCAGGTGCTCTCATCGGTCTCTTCCTTCAGCCATATGAGTCGCTCGTTCCGGGACTTCGCGTTGAACGTACCGTCAACGTGCTCAAGCTCACATTGAAGTCTGTATTGTTCGGCCGGGAACCCATCCATGACATTGCCGCCGGTGAGATATTCGTCGATCACCTTGCCGAATTCGTTTGTGATCAGCTTCGAGCTGCGGATGTCTTTGCAAAATGCCAATGCCCTCTTCATCGGCAAAATGTCGGTGGCAACGTCCTGCTTGAGGTCTTCCTTTGTCAGTGCCTTGTAGCAGCCAATAATCTTCGTGGCGTCGTCAAGAACCAGTTCACTGTGTTCATCGGCAAGTCTACGCTGGACGCCAGCCGAAACGACGGCTTCATCCACGGCAAGCACGATAACCTTGTAATCGGTCAGCAGTCCGTTCTGGACGGCCCATGAGAACCCACGCTGGAACAAGACTTCACCGTAAAGCGAGACGTCATCCATGGAGCAAAGTTCGACTGAGGCTTCGCTGGCCTTCGTCTTGACGCCGTCGCCGTAGATGCGCGGCGTCGCTGTCATGTACAGGCGCTTCTTTCCTTGAATGAAGTCCTGACTGTGGACTTTGATGAAATTCGACTCTTCCTCATCCTCGAATCTGGCACCGGTCGTCCGGTGGGCCTCGTCGCAGATGATGAGATCGAATTCCGGCAGGCCGAACTTCCTCTGAGCGTCAGATATGGTCTGGATGGATTGGTAGGTTGAGAATACCACCGTCATCCTGAGATCAGCGTGCGAAGTGACTTTGGCAGCCAGCACCTTCGCGTCTGTTGTTGCAGGGTACGCAAGGTCGTGAATATCGATATCGCCGAGATCGTCGCCGCTCTTGCGTTTGCCGACCTGGACGTCGGAACAGACGGCGAAGCAGCGTAGTGGCGTTTCAGTGTCTATGGACCACTCGCGTACTGACTGAGACATGAGCGCGAGCGACGGAACGAGATAAAGGACCATTTTGCCGACGCCCGCGTAGTCTTCCGCGATCTTCAGACTTGTGAAGGTCTTACCTGTTCCACAGGCCATGATCAGCTTGCCGCGGTCCGCACTAGCGAAGCCGTCCTTCACGGCAACAAGCGCTTCCTTCTGGTGAGGTCTGAGTTCTTTCTTTTGGGCGAGGACAACTTTCGAGTCCTTGATATAGGTCGTCCAGTCGATTGGGCTTTGCTCGATGTCGGAAAGGCCGATCCGCTGCGTGCCGATGTTCTGGTCCCGCAACGCGCCTTCGGCGTGTTCGCTCCAATTGGTATTCGTGGTGTCGATGATCAGTCGCTCGGTGAACGGCTTCTTGCCCGACGCTGTGAAGAAGGAGTCGATGTCGCTCTTCTGGATGCGGTGACCTTCGCGGTAGAACTTGCACTGGATGGCACAGAAGCCGCCATCCTCATGCACCCGGGCTACCAGATCGATGCCTGTATCCTGACCGCTTATGCTTCTTTCAGACGCGAATTCCGCATAGGTCCAGACCTTGTCAAAGCGCTGCGCATATTGCGGATCATTCTCGAAGAAAACCTTGGCGAGATTTTCGAAATACGTTCCCTTCTCACGTTCGCTCTTGGAACCGTTACGGTAGCGGTCGAAAAGTTCTTTGAGTGCACTGGACATCGAATCTCTCGAAATACGGGAACTTGCGGCGTCTTGTATCGCATTGGGATTTCATGGTGTCCATGAAGTCCTCACTTCCTGCTATTGCAGGCCACAGAAAGAGTTGATGAGCATATCGGAGCCGGGAGCATAGCGCCCCGACAGGACCCGGCGGGAATTCGCGCATGTGAAATCGGAAACAAAGGTAGCCGTAGGAGCGACAGATGTCGCGGGACCGACTGCCGCCGATTTGGCATTCCTTAATCTGTCGGTCTGCTTGGGCGGTCGGAGTTTAGTGCGGCATCACTACGAACCGTCATCGCGCTACCGGAGCTTGCATTGAGGTGACAACAATGCTCTGTGTACAATTATATCAACCTAAGAGCGTCAGCATGACATGTCTCTGACTGGCATTTTCAGATCATCCCATCAGCGCCGATTGTTCTTATTAACATCGGCACTCATTATAGCAATTTCCGTCGTCGTTATATGGGCGATATACTATTTCGCACCTGACACGAGGGGTTGGAACACTCTCAACAGCCTTCTGGTTTCAGTTGTTGCGAGCGCCGTTTTCGCAGTCGTATCTGCTCTCTACCTTTCGTATTTTTTCATAGACACCGAGCATGTGGAGGCACGGACGAGGCTGATCCCTCAGGATATTGGTGGCGCGCTTCGCAGCATTGCATCTGAAGCGACTGACTATAAAATCTTTGTCCGTACCGGCCGCCATTTCAGAGCGGAGATACTCCCAATATTGCGAGAGAACGCGGTCCGAAGGCGGCGTGCTATCAATGTCGAAGTAGTCCTTTTGGATTTTCGGGACGACGAAGTCTGTGAAAAATATGCCAATTACCGACGCACTGCCTCATTTGACCGCATACTTTGGGACACCAGCTACGTTCGCAAGGAAGTAATGGCGACTATTCTCGATCTCGCCGCAGCCTCCTCAGAATATAAGAGCTTCTTGAATATCTCGTTGTTTCTGAGCGATCGCCTCTCCACGTTTCGGATCGAAGGATCGTCGCAGGAGATCATAGTGACGCGTGAAGACCCCAAGGATATGGCCTTCCGCTATCCGCGTTCTGACAGCGACCACGCAGCATTCTTGACCGAATTCAGCTGGATAAGGGACTTTGCTGACCCTGTGGTTCTCTCGTCAGGACCGCACGCCCTAGAAGAGATGTTAGGTAAACTGGACGTGATTGTTGGCCTTGAACAGCAAGCACAAGAATCACGTGCCTCCAGGTCTCCATATGCGCGCTGAGCTCACTTTTCCTCTCGCGCTGGAGTATGTGCATTCGGTACCAACCGAGCACCTGATGGCTGCACTCAAGAACTGGTTATGCAGCACGAATCCAGTTTGCTTGGTGCATCCTCATGGATTTTTTGTTGTTCCGGTTGACCGAACGGAGGCTGGCGATTGGCGGTTCCATTTCTGGCCGAAGGGGGAAAGGCCAATTCGAGGCATGCCTGCTTTCATTCATACCCATGATCGGCACGTTGATAGCCGAATACTGACCGGCCAACTGACTAACATCACCTATGATGTTGCTTCGGCGGAAAGTGACGGTTTGCCTCTTTATGAGGTGGGGTACGGTGGCGATAGGTATGAAAAATCGACGCCAAACTTTCTCGTCAAGACTTCAACACGAGTTGGAGTACGCCCCATGAACACCGAGACGCTCGTAACCGGTCAGCATTATCGCGTTGACCGGCACGCCTTCCACGAGGCTCAGGTGTCCGAGAGCCTGTGTACCGCAACCCTTGTTTGGATGCATAGCAGGACGCCCGGTTCTGTGAAGGTAATTGGCTGTGATGGTTATCCTGATCGGATAGAGTTCACCAGGACAGACTTCGCGGGAGCAGACCTGGCGAAACTTCTGCCTGCGTAGCTGAGGAATGTCGACCTGTGGCCGACACCATTGACAACAGGTTTTCCATACATTGAATAAGTAACGCCAAAAGTTACAGCTTGCAGCCGACAATAACCGAAGTCACCATTTGTCTCAGAAACGGTCGTTTGTGTCACAGATGGGAAGGTTGGCCATGGGGGAGTTGGTCGGTTACGTCCGTGTTTCGAAGTCAGACGGCAGCCAGGTACTAGACCTGCAAAAAGACGCGCTGCTGGGAACGGGCGTTGGGCCTCAGATGATCTATGAAGACCTAGCCTCGGGAAAAAATGACGACCGCCTGGGTCTCCAAGGATGCCTCAAGGCTCTGCGATCCGGCGACACGCTGGTAGTCTGGAAGCTGGATCGTCTGGGTCGTGATCTTCGGCATTTGGTCAACACTGTAGATGACCTGTCGAAACGCGGTGTCGGATTGAGGGTGCTATCAGGGCAGACGCCAATCGACACCACCACCGCACAGGGCAAGCTGATGTTTGGCATTTTCGCATCTCTCGCGGAATTCGAACGTGAGTTGATCCGAGAGCGGACGATCGCTGGTCTTGCCTCCGCTCGCGCCCGTGGGCGCGTGGGCGGCAGAAAGCCGAAGATGACGCCCACGAAGATAAGGTTGGCGCAGGCTGCTATGGGGCAAGGGGAGACCGTCGTTGCCCATCTATGTGCGGAACTCGGCGTATCCCGTCAAACGTTGTACCGCCACATAAGGCCTGACGGAAAACTTCGAACTGCTGACAATCTAACGTAAGGTTCGGGACCATCATCATCGGCAGGCTGCCATCCCCTTGTCGATGGAGGTCAAAGCGGGAGGTGGTCCATTCTCAAGCCGAAGTATCCCGATGGACCATCGTAGTCCGATATACTTGCATAGCCACAGTAAGCTATCAGAATTGAAGCGGGGCTGCACGGTAGCATCGCCGAGTGCCACCAGGTTAGATGATGTCGAGTGGGGCGAGACCGTAGTGCCATTTCTCGACGTACACCAAGAAGCTCTTTAAGCAAAGATTTGTTGTAAGGGCGGTGCTTGGCCTCGACTCCAATCAATAAGTCCCGAGTTTTGGGGTATCCGTCCGAAATGTTGGGCCTCGTCAGGATCAGATCGAGCTCGTGAGTGTCCCCATATGTCGGGATAGTGAGAGTGTGGTTCTGGTTGGTGGCGCTCAGGGTCTCAAACTCGGTATTAGTCCAAATTTCAGCGATTGGATGGCTGCCTCGGTGCATGATAACACAGGGCCATCGCTGCCGATCAATTGGCCCTCCCTTCGATCTGAACCGGATTTCCGTGCCACTTTGCAAGGTAAACGAAATCCTGGGATCAGCCCGTTTAAATTCAGTCAATAGCGCAACCAGACATCGTAGCTCGTAAGCCTTATCGGCCATAGTTGCGCCTGACAGCAATTGGCCAGCTGTTGTGGCATTGACGCTCAGGTGATTTTGGAAGGCCTTTTGCAGCCGGCGGATGACAGCTACTGAAACTGGTGTTCTCGTCGGTGCCTTCATGGGGTCATCCCGCCATCATTGTTGTTATTGTTATCGTCACCGTACTCGTCCGGGAAAATCAACGTTGGGTCATAGTCACCACTTAATATCTCACCAAACCATTCTAGGTCTTTGATCAATTGATCAGTCGAGGGGCCAGCCAAAATAGAAACGAAGCCTTCTCCTCCTGGCTCATTCATCTCAACAGCCACAGTGAGACGCCTGTCTGGTTCCAGTGAACCCACCAACTCATCAATCGAATAGACTAGCCCTTTTCGGAAAGAGAGTGTTCCAAGCGTTAGGTGGCCCAACAGATCGAAATAGTACACTTTCACACGATCTCTTATCGTGAAATCGAAACTGTCCATCATCGCAGTCGCGTGACGATCCCAATCAGAGTAACCGGCCCGGATTGTTAGAACTCGCAGTTCATTGAAAATCGCTTGCCATTCTTCGGGCGAAACATCTGGAGACGAGGGCACTGCAGGGTCCTTTTCAACGGGGATCAGAATCTATCAATTTGTCACCCTGTGCATCGTATCACCGTAGAGTATGCATTGTGCAGAGGGCTCACCTTTTAGATGCAATCTCTATGTGCGACTTTTGGTTAAACATGCTTTAGCTGCCTCGAAGTAAGAGGCCTCTGGAGCTCGGAGGCCTCTTCGCGGTCGGCTACTTGATTACTAGGAAATCGAGCTGGACCCATCGTCTGAATTCATCCCAGGCAGTGTCATTCAGCGGTCGATAAAAATCGAATTCAGCTCGGCGACCATTGCGTAGCGAATAAGCCGTGAGTGCCGCGACTTCTGACTTCAGTTCGTCTTGCAGGCTCCACGCTTCCGCCTGAAGACTAGGGCTGCGGTCCGAGAAGGATTCGACCAAGGGGATCGACATAGCCATGTAGCCGTCGTTATCCGTCGACACGAAGTGGGTTTGTGCGAACAGACGTATGTATCCATCCTGGCCTTCGTACTCACGACTGACCAAGACGACGTACTCTCCCGGAACCTCATTCTCGATCCGCTCCACAAACCTCACGCCGTGCTCATCGTTTGCAAATTGTCCAGCCGAGAAGATGATGTCTTCTAGTTCACGCATGCTATGTTCCTTCTAGTTCGTAAGACGTCCATCGCGGCGCGTTGGATCGCTGCCTAGAATCTAGCCGGCCCCATTCGGAATACTACAGACGAATGATTGAATTTAGTGCGTAAAATCAGAGTCTTAAATTACTTTTTTTCATCGCGGATACAAGACGCCGGAGTCTTTGAAATGGCCTTTGGGAAGACTCCGAGACCGCTGTCGATGTGGTGTTCTCAGCCCCGCAACTGTCGCAAAAAAAACGAAGGCACTGATCACAATCAACCTTTGATTGTTTCAGCCCCCCCTTTCGTCGAGCTGATTCGATCCTTCTTGGTTTTCTGCTCCCACTTACAAATTGTATGGCGCGTACTGCCGTCGCGAACACGGCAACAGATTTGATCCGAACGCCGATAATGCGGACGGTTTCGGCTGCCTTAGCCAAAAATTTCGAAGTTCGGCTTTTCGTGTGTCCTGGAGCCGTTGTGGCGGCCTTCTGAGTGGTCCCAGATCGTCTCTCGCGCCGCTCGCCAAAGGCGTCATCGTTCGCGGACGTCACTTCCTGAGTTGCGACAATAGTCGCTGAAGAATACTCTGGAACTGCGCCTTTACGAACCTCTTCTGCGTTTAAGGAGGCGCTCGACTGGGTTTCGAAAAGAAGCGCAGCGATCTTCTTGCCGCCACGGCACACCTTTACTCTGGACAACAACCTGTCGCATGTTTGAACCGGTTGCCGCGAATACGCGGTCTCACGACGATTGCGTTGTATTGTCGCCATATCTAGGCCAGGCACTATCTGTGCAGCAGATGCTGGACGAGATGACCTCCATTTGGCGAAAACACCTCCGGTGCGAAAAAAGCGAAACCGATGCTGGGTGAGGCTCCAAGCAGCGTGCAGGGCATGATCAGGCCACGTCAACATGTCTTTGTTTCGCCAGATACCCCATAGCATGTAGGTCGATACCGCTGCCGCGTTTTTTATCGGGGCCGTCCTCAAGTCGATCTTGGAGAATTTGGTCATCAATCTGCGATGAACCGCTTCACGGTGATCAGGCGGTACCCGGCACACAAAATGAGCGTGCAAGTCGAAAAGGCCGGTTTGGTGATCAAAACGGGGATGAATGGCAATTAGCAAGACTTCGAACGAATGCCTTTTTCGAAGTTCACTGAACTCGTTGTTTATTGTGCAATTGAAGGTTTTCATCGCGGTCGTTAGATCATCCGGCGTCGCTTTGTGGCCTGGGAGGCCGATGCACCAGAACATGCAATCTGCGAGCCCATCAGCACGCGCGAAGGCCGTGAAGTCGGCGACTATGGGTATATTCTTCCGGGTAGCGTGGGTGCCGAAAATTCGGGTCCCCCGAAGCGGTTTGCCGAGATCGATAACTTCCCCGGGGCTATCCTGAAGAAGAACAAGGTAACGCTCGTTCTTGGAGGCAAAGGCGTCAATGCCTATCCCTTCGAACCGTCTTGCCAATTCGCGGGCGTAGACGCCCAGGCTCTCAGTTCCTGACGCGGAATTTAGCATTTTGAAGTGCTCTTTCGGTCAAGAGCGGTGCGGGGTGCATTCCAATTTAGGAAATCAATTCAATGGCCATTTTTTCGCAGGTGCGGGGCTCTAAGTAACTGCTTTTCCTATATTATGTGACAACCTCCGGGCCCACCATTTCTTTCTAGACTCTCGCTATTGCCGCCGAACGGATCGTATCGCCGGCCGGAATATCCTGCACTTCGGCTTTCATGAGCGGAGCGGCATCCTTCATTCGAAGACCGGAACTCAGGATGAGCATGAGCGTAAAGGCCGCGTTGGTGTAGAGCAGGCCGATCGCTTCGGCCAAGCCGCCCACGAGATGGAGCGTTGCGACGGCAGCCAGCATCGTCTTTTCTGTGCGCATCCTTGATGGATCGACGACCATGATCATCGGAACCACCCAGAGCAGCATCAGCGCAACGCCGATCCAGCCGACGTCCAAGGCGCGGGAAATATAGATGTTGTGAGTCGAGTTGGCATAATCCCAGCCTGAAAGCGCCTTCATGGCGTTCACGATATCGGTGCCACCGGCCGTGGCGAAACCGTATCCGAACGGCGCCTGATACGTGAATGGCAATGCCGCCTGCCAAAGGCTCGTGCGTCCTGTCAGCGTGATATCGCGACCGGCAAGAGCCGCGAAATCGTCGAGGTTGGCGATCACGATCGACGCCACGCCGATCGTTGCCAATATCCCCAGGCCGTAGATTGTGGTGCGCACGGCGACCGACTTGAGGCGTATATTCGCCAGCATGCCAACGCCCAAAGCGGCGGCCGTTGCAACGGTCGTCGCAGACGAGGAGGCCATGTGGAGGCAGAGCAGACATAGGAGGCTGACGGCCGCTCGCGCCAATTTGCCCCTTTGGAGAATCTCGCCGCCGAAGATCGTCATCAAAAGAATGACGCTCACGAACGGCGCGAAGGTATTCTTATGATTCATCAGCCCGCGCCAGAGGCCGGCGTGAGTGGAGAACATCATGACGTGCGGATCGCCGATGACAGCCAGAGCCACCGAGACCAGCATGACCAGCACGCTCAATGCCCAGAAGCGACGGACAGTTTCCTGGACACCATACATCCGTACGGCCATCGCGCTCATCAGCACGGTCAGGGTCAAGACGATCAAGGCGTTGAACGTGCGCAGCGGATCGATCGACCAAATGAGCGACATGTAAGGCAGGGCGGCGGCGGCGAAAAAGCCTCGCGGGATGATTTGCAGTGCTCTCGGGATGAAGGGAAGGACGACGAGCAGAAAAAGAGCCAGCAGGGCGGCGCCGATCTGCTTGCCGATCAGTTCTCCGCCATAGGTCGCGGAACTGATCTTTTCGAAGGCCTGATTGTCGATGTCGATCCAGCGCAGGGGCATGGCGTAAGCGAAAAACAGCACGAAGCCGATGCTGAATATCAACGATCGCTTGATGATCATGGGGGTCCCTACGCGAAGCCTGTGGATGTCGCATCTTATGCACAGATCGAGGTTCTCAACGCAACCATGAGACGGAAACTGCGTTAAGGCGCAGCATGCACTGGTGGTGATCGATCATGCGCCGGTGCCGTCTTTCTTGACGGCTTCTGAAAATTCCCGACGGATATTGGCCATACGCCATTTGGAGGGGGACGAATTTGTCAGCGCGTACCATTCACATTCCTGGACTTTCGGCTCATTCCGCTGGAACCAAAGTATCAGATCGGCGGGGTAAAGGTCCCGATTTCCGTCGCCCGAGTTGACCTTCGGATTGCCCGGTGAGCACATGTAAGCGGAGGTGCCGGAAGGGATCCGCCGGCGCTTGTTCGGCGTATGAAGCCTGCGGTTCGGCGATGCGGGAGAATGCCATGATCAGATTTTCGACGATTCTGACGGCCGTTTTTGCCGCAACGGCGGGCGTTTCCCTGGTGGCCTGGCCCTACGGGCTTGACGTTTCCGGTTCCAAGATCGTCGTTTCCCCATCGTCCGCGCTGGCGAAGGATGGCAACAATGGGAATGGGGGGAGGAACGGCAATGGCGGTGGCAGGGAGAACCGCGGCTCGAACGAGGGGAAGTCGAGCCAGGGGAAGTCGGGCCAGGGGAAATCGGGCCAAGGGAAATCGGATGCCGGCGCTGTCGGCACGGGACCGAAAGACGGCAAGGCCAAGGGCTCGATCTCTCACGGCAGGACCGGCGGCATGGGAATCCGTCATTCCGACGGGATCAGTGAGCAAATCCGCAAGGGCCGTTACATCATGAAGGACAATCGGGGCCGAACGATCGTCAACCGGCGCGCGACATTCGCGGATACGATACGGCTTCGCTTCCTGTTCCGCTGAAGACGACGTGTGCGGACGCGTCGGGTTTTTGTTGCGCGTGCCGTCAGTAGATCAGCCGTGGTGCGCTGTCTTGCGGGCCGACGCCATCGGGAACCGGAACCAGGGTTTCGCCATAATTGGTGTTGAGCACGAGGTTCGGGGCTTTCGACAGCTGCAACCGGCGCACGACGATGGCGGTGTAGGCCGAACCGTCGGCCACCTTGTTGTTGGCGGCGACGATCAGGTTGCCGTTCGGCAGATAGATCGTGCCGATCAGCTTTCGCGCCTTGTTGCTGGTGATGACGAAATCGGCTTCGGGCGATTCGCGGTCCTGGAAGGCGACGAGGCCGGCGAGGGGGCCTGAGACCGGCGCCTCGATATCCACCTGGCTGCTGCTTTCGAACATGAAGCTGGCATTGGCGCCGGTGAAATAGAACCCGACGCCCTTGGCATCGACGACGGAACTCGATTCGATCACCAGCGGGCCGTCCTTGATGACGTAGACGCCGGGCTTCAGGGTGACTTCGGAGGACGCCTTGATCGTCAGGCCGCCGCAATAGACGCCGGGCTGAAGCGTGCCGATGTAATGGCTGTAGACAGCATCCTTCTCCTTGCAAGCGCCGACAGGAGGCGCCGGCCGCGAGACCAGCGGGTCGGTGACAACAGGGCAATCGGTCAGCGGCAGTTGCTGGTTGTAGTTCTTCGGCACGCCGGCATAGCCGCCGGCGGTGCAGGTCAGCTGCGCGATCAGGTTGGAATTTCCGGTGGCCGTCAGGCCGGTCGTGCTGTCCGAGTTGGCGTAGACGGCGCATTTGGGGGCGGAGATCACCGCGTTGGTCTGCAGCGACACCGTGCCCGAATCCGATTCATCGAGCCCGATCACGCAGATATTCGAGCTGTTGTTGGTGCGCGCCGTCGAGGAGACGACGATCTGCGGGGTACCGACGAAATAGCCGGCGACGAAATAGGGATGATTGTCTTCGGCCAGTGTCACCTTGACCTGACGGCGGACGGAATCGACTTCGACCTTGGCATCCACCGTGCCGTTGATCCCCGACCCCTTGTGTGCTTCGAGATAGCCTTCGACGATCGCGCTCGCGGCTTTCGCCGACCAGCCGTTGAGGGACGCTTCCTTGGCGGAGGCGAGCGCGGATGCGTCCGCGATGTCCTGCAGATTGCTCTTGTGGCTGATCAGCGAGTTGAAATCGACGGCAGCTCCCGCAAGCCCGATGAAGACCGGTGCGACGATGGCCGACATCAGGGCGAAATTGCCAGTCCGGCTTTGCACAAGATCACTCAGGCGCCCGAACGGGGTGTGCGGATGGAGTTTCATTTTCCCGCCATCCATGACTGGTCCAGTATGGCGGGAATGGCGGATGGCGGAAGCGGGCGGGAGAAGAGAAATCCCTGGACGAGATCGACGCCGGCTGCCCGGACCTCCGCGAGCTCCTGTTCCGTCTCGATACCTTCCGCAACCGAGGTGAGTTCGAGATCGCGGGCGAGATGCGCGAAGGCATGCAGGAATTTGCGGGTCACGTTGTCGCTGATGCAGGCTTCGACGATCGATCGGTCAACCTTGATTTCCGAGAACGGACAGAGCCTGAGCAGTTCGAAACTGGATGCGCCCATACCGTAATCGTCAAGCGACAGCCGGAAACCGACCATGCGCAGGCGGATCAGCGCCTCGACCAGCCGCGAGGCTTCCTTGGGCAGCGATTTTTCCGTGACCTCAAGACAGATCATGGCGGGATCGATACCGAAATCCGCGGCCATGGTCTGAATGGAGGTGACGATTTCCGGCTGTTCGAGGACGCAGGCATCCAGATTGATCGAAACGCTCGGCCTGTCTGGGCGGCCGCTCCAGGCCTTTGCGTCGGACAGGACCACCTTGGCGATCGTCTGCGAAACGTCGGCGAGTTCGACGGGAGAGGTCAGCGAGTCAAACAGTTGCTGTGGGCCATGGACAAGGCCGTCCTTCGCGGTCAGCCGAACCAGAGATTCCAGGCCGACGATCTTGCGGGAATGCAGACTGTATTGCGGCTGGTAATAGGGGGTCAGCTCGAAATCGTCGCGGACGATATTGCCGACAAGGCGCAGGGACGAGCGCCGTCCGCGCCGAGAGGCTTCCTGGAGGGCTGCCGCGACCGCATCGATCTTCAGGGGTTTGGGAAGGGCGCCGAGAACCGAAATGCCCAGCATCTTGCCCATGGCTTCGGCAGAGCGCAGGACCGCAGGCGTCTCGCCGCTGGATATGATGATATTGCCATCGAAGCCGACTTCGGACGCCGCGCGCATGAAGCCGAGGCCGTCGATATCGGGCATGTTGAGATCGAGCAGAACGACATCGAGCTTCGAGCCGCCGGCGCGCAAGGCCTCCAGTCCCAGGCTGCCATTGGACGCCTTGGAGACAGACCCAGATGTCAGCGACGACAGGATACTGTCGGCGACCATGACATACATGGGATCGTCGTCGACGATGAGGCAATTCAGCTGATGAAGCATGCAGGGCTCTCCTAGGATTGAAGAGACGCGACAACGAATAAGAATCCCTTACTTTCTGATGCCAGGATTCTTCGTATCGCGACATAAGGTTAACCTTTGTTTGCGGGCCGGTTGATTAAGAAATTCATGCGATCCTTGGGACCGAGGGGATTTTCGCATGTATCTCGACACACCCATTTCCACGCGTATTTCGCGGATCGTCGTTGCGGCCGTCGGCTTCGGCATTACTGTCAGCGTCGGGCTGTTCCTGCTTTCGGACTTTCAGCAGGCGATGAAGGCCGAGACGCTTCGTTACCAGAGTGCGGCCTATGCATTTGCGGCCGCGGCCAGCGACGGCGTGTCGGAACAGGATACGCGGCAGGTTCTGGAAGTTATCCGGGGTGTGCGGGAACTGCCTGATGTCGTCTATGTCGCGGCGCTCGACGGCAAGGGAGCAGTGATTGCCGAAATCGGTGCCGGCGCGAGCCTTATCGGCAATGAGGCCACGTCCGGTTCGATCCTGCCGACCTCGATCGAGGTTCAGGCCGAGGTTCGCAAGGCCGGCAAGACGGTCGGGTCGATCGAGATGCATGCGGAAGTAGAAAGTCTCTGGGAGCGGTATCTCAAGGCCTTTGCCTATTCCGGCTTGCTCGGCTTGGTGCTGGTGATCGTCACGGCACTCCTGGCGCGCATGCATATCTCGCGCGTGGTGCGCCCCTTACGGTCGCTGGCCGACGAATTCCTGGATATCGGCGTCCGGTCCGATCTGACGCGACGGCTTCAGAAGGAGCGCAACGACGAGGTCGGCGTGCTGGTCGAGGCCTTCAACGCGATGTTCGGCCAAATCGACGAGCGCGACAGGCTGCTGCGCAAGCATAGCGAGACGCTGGAGGAGACGGTCGAGCAGCGGACAGCGGAACTGCGCCTGGCGAAGGACGAGGCCGACAATGCCAACCAGGCCAAGTCGACCTTCCTTGCGACCATGAGCCATGAAATCCGCACGCCGATGAACGGCATGATGGTCATGGCGGAAATGCTGGCGGCGGCGCATCTGGCGCCTCGGCACCAGCGTTATGCTGAGATCATTACACGCTCGGGCAAGAACCTGCTTCACATCATCAACGACATTCTCGACTTCTCGAAGATCGAGTCCGGCAAGATCGAATTGGAGGAAATCGAGTTCTCGCTGGACGCGATCGTCGAGGATGTCACCTGCCTGTTTGCAGAACGGGCGCGAGAGAAGAACCTGTCCATGGCGATCGGCGTCTCGCCTGCCGTTCCTGTCAAGGTGATCGGCGATCCCGTTCGCCTGACGCAAATTGTCAGCAACCTCGTCAACAACGGGTTGAAGTTCACGGAACGGGGCGGGGTGACGATCTCGGTTGGACTGTCCCCGGGCCACCCGGGTGAAATCCGCCTGGCCGTGGAGGATACGGGCGTCGGCATTGCGCAGGAGAATATCGGCCGCATCTTCACCAAGTTCAGCCAAGCCGATTCCAGCATTACCCGCAAGTTTGGCGGCACGGGTCTCGGTCTGTCGATTTCCAAGCAGCTAACGGAACTGATGGGCGGCCGCATCCATGTGGAAAGCCGCATCGGCTTCGGCTCGACATTCGTCGTCACCATTCCGTTCACGGCAACGGAAGAGGCCACGCCGCTCATGGTGTCGCGTGAATTGACGGTCGCTGTCATCGACAGCGATGCCCTGTCGCGCCGGGCGATCGCCACCGCGCTCAAGGATCGCGGCCTGCGGGTCATCGATCATGTCGATGTTGACCATGACGCCGTCTTCGTTCGTGCTGGCGATGCGGCAAATGCCGCGCTTGAGGGTACGGACCGTCCGATCATCCTGCTTCGCTCCTTCGCCGCCAATTCGGCGGCGTTGCCGGGCGGGAAATCGCCGGTGCTCGACGTGCCCATGCCGGTTGCCAGGGGCTTCTTCGACCGGTTATGCGAAGCGCTCGATCAGGGCCAGCTCTCGTCGCTGAAGCTACAGCCGGAACAGGCGGAGCGGTCCGAGATCCCCGATCTCAAGAACCTGCGCGTTCTTGCGGTGGATGATGTCGCGGTCAACCGGGAAGTGCTGGGCGAGGCGCTCAGGACCTTCAACATCGATTGCGATGTCGCCGACAGCGGCCGGGCGGCGCTGCGTGCGCTTGGCGACATGGACTATGACGTCGTCTTCATGGATTGCTCGATGCCGGACATGGACGGTTTCGAGGCGACGCAGGAAATTCGGATGCTGGAAGCAGCCAAGGGGCGTCGACCGAGTCTGGTCGTGGCGCTGACCGGACATGTGATGGGCAAGGACGCCAGCCGCTGGAGGGAAGTCGGCATGGACGGCTATCTGGCAAAGCCGTTCAACATCGCCCAGCTGCTGCAGGTTTTCCGCGATCTCGGCGTATTGGCGACCGCAACGGGTTCGACGGATGTGGTGGAAGACATGCCGGCCGAGGCTGACGATTTTTCGGATCAGCCATTGCTGTCGCCGGAGACGCTGGACATGTTCGAGGTGATCCGGGCAAGCACGGGTACGGACATTCGCGGCAAGATTTTTGGTCTGTTTCGCGAAAATGCCTTTTCCGCCTATGAGGTCGCTGCCGCAGAAGTCCGCGCCGGAAGCGAGGATGCGCGTCGGCTGATCCACGCGCTCAAATCCAATTGCTCGAGCGCCGGGGCGGGCACGGCGATGGCGATTTGCCAGAAGATCGAGATGATGCTGGTTGAGGGACAATTACCGGAGGCGCAACTGGAAACACTGGGCGCCGTGCTGATGGAAACATTCGAGGCGATGGCGGAACTTGCGGCACGCGACGCATCACACGCAGCCTGAGCAGGTTTGAAACGTCAAAGATCGACTTGGGACTGAATATAAGCGATCGGCTCCTTGATCACGATTTCGCCGCCCGCCGTAACGAGCCGCGTGTGCTTGTTTTCCGCGGCTTGGCGGATCGCAATGACCTGACCGAGGTTGACGTAGATCTTTTCTTCGTCCTCGGACGTCAGTTCAAGCCACATGGCCGCATGTCCTTCAAATTCGAGATCTCGCCGGTTCCCTGTGCGGGGGACCGGAGTGACGAAAGTGCGTTGCTGATGTCTCGACATGCCGCAGCTATTTCTTCGCAGCGAGCGTATCGCCGGTGACTGGGACGAAGACTTTCGCCTGTCGTTCCGGCGTGGTGATCATGCCCGTTGAAACGATGGTGGCCGAGATGCCGATCATGACGAGCAGAAGAAAAAGGACCATGCCTCCGAGTGAGGACGATGGTTTGGCGGAATAGTAGGACATTGTCGTATCTCGTTTGTATTGGCACGGTTCGGTTCGCGTTTGTCGGGGCGGCGCTTCCGCGTCGCCCCTTCCGTAGCAGCTCATGCGAGCCTTACGTGCCGATGATGAAAATGACGCCAACGAGACAGACAGACGGGTTCGGCTCTCTCGTTGGCGTCAGCTGCGTCCTCAGACGCAGAAGCCGTCGTCTACTGAAGCACCTGAACGACAGTGCGCGTCTGGGGATCAACGATGACGCGCTGTTCGTTGACGACGGTATAGGAATAGCGCGGATCTTCCGCGATCGGCGTCAGGACCACTTCCTGCGGAACAGGCTTGCCGACCACGATCGGCTGCTTGACCACCACCGACTGCTGGACAGGCTGTTGCTGGACATAGGTCACGACGCGCTCCGGCGGCGGATCGATGGCCGTGCCGGCGATCGCGCCGGCGACACCACCGACTGCAGCTCCCACAGGGCCGCCGACGATTGCGCCGGTGACGGCACCGCCTGCGGCGCCGGTGACAGTGCCTTCCTGGGCGAACGCTACGGATCCGAGCGTACCCGAAACAAGTGCCGCTGCGAGAATAAGTTTCGTTTTCATAATAAGCTCCTTTGATCATTCACACGACCAACAACGTCATACTCGACAAGCCGTTCCATCGCGGGACCTCAGTCCGCAGAGCGCAGGACCATTGTCGCGCCGAGGCAGGGCTAAAGTCCCGTATGGGTGTGTCATCGGTCTTTTTCGTAGTAAAAACGGTAACTTGAGAATGGAGGCTTGGTTGAACCCGCGGTTATGAAGGAGACTGTAAATGGATAACAGCCTGCATGAAGCCCGCTGGCTTCTCATCCCGGTGATCACGATTGTTTTCGCAATGTTAACGTTGGGACTGGCGGCGGGATAATCACCGCTCCTGAGCCGATCGGCATGAGAACCTGAGCCGAAACCCTTTGCTTCTAGGCCGTCATGACGTTGCGCAACACCATGGCGGCCTCGGTCCGATTGCTGGTGCCGAGCTTGGCGAAGATATGCGTCATATGCTGCTTGATGGTCTTCTCGTGGACGCCGAGCCTCAGCGCAATTCTTTTGTTGCTCAGCCCTTCCGCCACGAGATTGAGGACTTCCTGCTCGCGGCTCGTGAGGTCCGCGAGCGGATTGGGCTGTGGGCTCGCGGTCGCGGATGATGACATGTCGGAAAGCAGACGCGCCGACAGGGTGGGGGACACATAGGTCTCTCCGGCTGCGACCGACCGCACGATGTCGGCCAGCGCCCGCGACCCCACGCCTTTCAGCACATAGGCCTTGGCGCCCTTTGATAGCGCCCCCATGACGTCGTCGCTTCCTTCGGAGACCGTCAGCATGACGATTTTCTGCGCCGGGTTTGTCTCCAGGATCGGCTGGATGGCGTTCAGTCCGCCGCCCGGCATGGATATATCCATCAGCAGGACATCGGGCCGCAGGGTTGCGCAGATCTTGAGGGCGTCGTCGCGCGTGCCGCCTTCTGCGACGATCTCGAAGCCCGGAACCTCCGACAGGATGCGCATGACGCCTTCCCGGAAAAGCGGATGGTCATCGATAACAGCGATGGATATGCGTGCCATTATACCGGCTCCATTTCATTGAGGGTCAGGGACATGGTGATCACAGTGCCTTGGCTGGATGTCTCCAACGAGAAGCGTCCGCCAAGGCTTTCGACCCGCTCGCGCAGACCGGACAGGCCGAGGCTGGACGGCTGGATTGTGGCCGGGTCGAAGCCCGGACCTGTGTCGCCGACGGTGATCGAGACACCGACGCCGTCGAAGGTCTGGACGACATGTTGGCCGACCCCGCCGCCATGGCGAAAACTGTTGTTGAGCGCCTCCTGCAGGAAGCGGAAGACGCAGATCTTGGCCGAGAGCGAGAGAGACGGGACGGTCGGAGACAGGGTAAGGTCGACCTTCGTGCCGGTGCGCTGCATGTGGGCTTTCAGGGCGCGCTCGATGATTTCCCGCAGATTGGCGCCTTCGATCTGCGGCAGGACGAGACCGCTGCAGATCGTCCGGATTTCCTGCATCGCCTCGTCAAGACTGGAC
The DNA here is from genome assembly GCF_051669845.1 of Pararhizobium sp. O133. NCBI lineage: Bacteria > Pseudomonadati > Pseudomonadota > Alphaproteobacteria > Hyphomicrobiales > Rhizobiaceae > Pararhizobium > Pararhizobium sp. O133. Next base: position 2,089,157 of record NZ_CP196426.1, read on the forward strand.
TTGATCGAGGTGATCTCGGTGTCCCGGGTTTTGCGCGGGGTTCTCGGATTGGAGATGATATCGCTATCGATCTTCAGCGCCGCGAGCGCCACGAGTTGCGCCGGTCCATCATGAAGCTCAGCACCCAGCCGTCGCAGATATCGTTCGTTGAGCGCCGTCGTGCGCTGCGCGGCGCGCTGGACACGGGCGTGAAGCTCGCCGTTCTGCGACAGGAGTTCCGAAAGTTCATCGACGCGCTGCCTCAGCGCCCGGCGCTGGCTGTCGATCGTCCGGCTGCCGCGAAAGACCAGCACGGACAGGATGGCGAAGAAGGTGATGGTGAAGGCGCTGACGGCGAGCCAGCTCTGCAGGCGGGCATGGTTGAGGCTGTGCTGGAAATCGGTGGCGATTTCATAAAATTCGAGAACGCCGACGACCTCACCAGACCAGGGCTGCAGCACCGGATTGTAGATTTCGAGAAGCGGCAATCCGCTGTCGCGCTCGGCCTCGCTGCCGACATCATCGACATGATCGAATTCGGCCACCATGGTGCCGGTCAACGCCGTGCGCAGGCCATCACTGATTTCTAGCTTTTGACCGATCAGGTTTTTCTCGTTCGAATACAGGATAGTCCCATCCGGCCGCCAGAGCCGGAAGGACATCAGGCGTTTGCCGAGTGCGCCTTGGCCGAGCGTCTCGTCCAGCGCGCGTTGCACCGAATCGCGCAGCGTATCGCTGGTCTGCATGTCCGGCAGAAGCGGGGCGATGACGCTATCGACATAGAGGGCCGTGGCCGCGGCGGAATTGCGGGTGACGGCGGTCTCGATCAGGCTGCTCACGAAGGCTCCGACGACGATCATTGCGCCCAGCGAAACCAGGCCTCCAAGAAGAAGGAACTGCTGGGCAAGCGACGGCGACGTCCAGCGGTCGGATTTGGCGAACAACCGTTTCATGCATCCTCATCCCGCGGCCATGATCAGCCGGCCACGATCGACCGTTAAGTACGGCTCGGTTCCGAGACGTCAATAACAGGCCCTGAAATGGAAATTGGACGCCAGTTATGAATTATAATTCATTATATGAATTAAATTGACATCCGGTTCCGGTTTCGATTAGGTGCCCATACCGGACTTCGAGGAGGAACTCCGGACTTCACTGGATCATCGGACGCTCGAAGTGGCGCCACGGGACATTTTGGAGGGGCTTCGGCCTCGAGGAGGAATCTTGCGCAATTTTCTAAGCACGACCGCATTGGCGGTCCTCGCATCCACGCTTTTTGCCGGCGTCGCCAGCGCCGAAACGGAAAATCCGTTCCGCTGCAAACCGGGCGAAAAATACGTGATGAACGTGATGGTGTCGGGCGTCGAATACTGGTTCCCGGTCTATGAAATGTTCAAGCAGGCCGGCCAGCAACTCGGCTGCGAAACGGCCTATACCGGCACGCCGGAATATGACGTCAACAAGCAGATCGCCACCTTCGATCAGGCGCTGGCCCAGAACCCGGCCGGTATCCTCGTTCACCCGATGAACTCGGACCCGTTCATCGAGCCGATCAACCGGGCGATCGATCAGGGCACGGCCGTCGTCACCTTCGCCGCCGATGCACCGCTCTCCAAGCGCATCTCCTTCATCACCTCGGACAATACCCGCGAAGGCACCTATGCTGCTGATGCGATTGCCGGAAAGATGGGTGGCAAGGGCGAATACGCGGTTCTGGAAAATCCCGGCCAGGACAATCATGACAAGCGCATCGCCGCCTTCATCGCCCGCATGGAGGAAAAATATCCGGACATGAAGCTGGTCGGCCGCGCCGCGTCCAACCAGGATCCGAACAAGGCCTATCAAGGTTTGATGAGCCTCAAGCAGGCGCATCCGGACCTGGGTGCCGTGTTCATGCCGGAAGCGAACTCCGCCATCGGCGCTTCGCAGGCAAACCAGGAAACCGGCGGCAAGATTCTGGTCATGTGCGCCGACGTCAACGCCAACATCCTCGACATGATCAAGGCCGGCCAGGTCTTCGGCTCGATCAACCCGAACCAAGGCATGCAGGGTTACATGGGCTTCATGCTGCTGTGGCTGGCCAAGCATCCTGAACTGATCGATCCGATGAACGACGCCAAGCGCGCCGGCTTCAATCCGATGAGCATTCCCTTCGTCGACAACGGCCTGTCGATCGTGACTGCCGACAATGCCGATGACTTCTACTGGGACAAGTACCTGAAGCGGCGGGGCACGAAGGGGATCGACGAGTAACCCTTTGATGTCGGCTGTCCGGGGCAACTCCGGGCAGCCACCGTTAGCCTTGAAGAGGATCATGTGATGGCGTTCCAGCCGGTTCTGGAAATCCGCAATGTCAGCAAGCACTTCGGTGCGGTGAAGGCCTTGACGGATGTGAGCTTCAGCCTCGAGCGGGGCGAGGTCCACGCGCTCTGCGGCGAAAACGGCGCCGGCAAGTCGACGCTGATGAACATCATCGCCGGCGTGCTGCAGCCGAGCGAGGGCGAGGTTCTGGTGGATGGCGCGGTCGTCAAGGTGACGTCGCCGGCCGTAGCGCAATCGCTGGGGCTCGGTCTGGTGCATCAGGAAATCGCGCTTTGCCCGGATGCGACGGTGGCCGAAAACATGTTCATGGCCGCGACCAACCGGCGGCGCTCGCCGTTCATGAATTACCGCAAGCTGGAGCGCGATGCCCAGGCCGTGATGAACCGGCTGGCGCCGATCGATGTGCGCCGCAAGGTAAGTGAACTTTCCATTTCCAGCCAGCAACTGGTTGAGATCGCCAAGGCGCTGACGCTCGATTGCCGCGTGCTGATCTTCGACGAGCCGACGGCGGCGCTGACCGAAGCCGAGGCGCAGGTGCTGTTCGGCATCATCCGCGACCTGAAGGCACACGGCATCTCGATCATCTATATTAGCCACCGGATGGCGGAAATCTTCAGCCTCTGCGACCGCGTGACGGTATTCCGAGATGGGCGGTATGTCTCGACTGAGCGCGTGGCCGACGTAACGCCGGACGACGTCGTGCGCCGGATGGTCGGACGTGAGATCACGCAGCTCTATCCGGAAAAACAGGCGGCGGACGAACAGTCCACGCAAACCATTCTCGACGTGCGCGGCCTGAGCGATGGTGCGCGGTTCCGCAATGTGAGCTTTGCGGTGCGCGAGGGCGAAATCCTGGGCGTCGGCGGATTGATCGGCTCCGGTCGAACGGAGATCGCCGAGGGTATCTGTGGATTGCGGCCGGTTACGCAGGGTGATGTATCGTTGAACGGGAAGCGATTGGAGGCCCGATCCTATGCGCAAGCTGTGAGCGCGGGCCTCGTCTATCTTTCTGAGGACCGCAAGGGCAGCGGCGTCTTTCTCGAACTGTCGATCGCGCAGAACATCGCCGTGCTCGATCTGAAGTCGCTGACCGGCCCGCTCGGGCTGCTGAACGCGAGGGCGGAAGCCGCGCGCGCCACGGACCTCGTCCGGCGGCTCGGCGTGCGCATGGGCGGCATCGGCATGCCGGTTTCGTCGCTCTCAGGCGGCAATCAGCAGAAGGTGGCGATTGCCAAGCAGTTGGCGGTCAATCCCAAGGTCATCCTGATGGACGAGCCGACGCGCGGCATCGATGTCGGCGCGAAATCGGAAATCCACCGGCTGCTGCGCGATCTCGCGCGCTCCGGCATCGGCATCGTCGTCATTTCCTCGGAGCTGCCGGAACTGCTCGGACTTTGCGACCGGGTCCTGGTGATCCGCGAAGGGGAGATCGCCGGCGAGGTCGGGGAGGGAGAGATGAGCGAAGAGGCCATCATGCGGCTCGCATCCGGCGTCGGCGGGCACGACAATTCGAAAGTATCAGAGCATGCCGCGTGAAGAAAAAACAGGGGCAGGAGACAGGACCATGGCGAACGCGACTTTGACAACGGCGCAGCAGGCGCGCGCGCCAAGCTGGAAACGGCTGGGGACCATGCGGGAAGCGGGGCTGATCGCGATCATTCTGACCCTTTGCGTCATCATGACCTTTGCCTCGCCGCACTTCCTGACGCTCGGCAATCTGCGGGCGATGCTGATGTCGTTTTCGGTGGAAGGGGTCGTCGTCGTCGGCATGACCATCCTGCTGATCGTCGGCGGCATCGACCTGTCGGTCGGCTCGGTGGTCTGCTTTTCCATGGTCGTGTCGGGATCGCTGTTCTTGCTAGGCCTCGATCCTTGGAGTGCCTCATTGATCGGCATCATCGCCAGCGGGCTGATCGGCTGCATCATGGGCTTCTTCGTAACGGTCGTGGGGCTCAACCATTTCATCACCTCGCTTGCCGCCATGGTGATCGTGCGCGGGGTCTGCCTGATCATCACCAAGGGCACGCCGCTGTCGCTGTTCACCCTGCCGCCCGCGTTCAAGGCTGTCGGGCAGGGCACGTTCTACGGCGTCCCCTTCGTGATCCTGATCTTCGTCGCCGTCGTCGTGCTGTTCGATTTCCTGCTGCGCCGGGCAACGGCTTTCCGCAAGGTCTTCTACACCGGCAGCAACGAAAAGGCGGCGCTCTATTCCGGCATCAAGACCAATCAGGTGAAGTTCTGGGTGACGGTGCTCTGCGCCACGCTCTCCGGTGTCGCCGGCGTCATCTACATGTCCCGCTTCGGCGCGGCCACGCCCACCTTCGGTGTCGGCATGGAGCTGAATATCATCGCAGCCGCCGTGATCGGCGGGGCGTCGCTGAACGGCGGCTCGGGCACCATCCTCGGCGCAATTCTCGGTATCGCTCTGCTCTCGGTCGTGACAAGCTCGCTGATCCTGCTTGATGTCTCCGTCTATTGGCAGGATATGATCAAGGGCTGCATCCTGCTTGCGGCTGTTTCCATCGACCATTTCCTGCACAAGCGGAAGGCTGCCTGACATGTCGCCCAACCGGCCCATCGCCAAACTCAAGACCGCAACGGCGCCGCGCGAGGAAATCGTCATCGCCCGGCAGATGCACCAGGCGCTCGTCCTGCACTTTCTCGAAGGCCTGACGCAGGCGCAGATCGCCGACCAGCTCGGCATTTCCCAGCCGACCGTCAACCGGCTGATCAAGCGCGGTCGCCAGCTCGGCCTCGTCGAAATCAAGATCAAGTCGCCGGTCGAGCCGCTGGTCGACATGGAAGAACAGCTTCTGGCGCTCGGCGGCATTAGCCGCGCGGTTGTCGTGCCGACGGTTTCCGACAATCCGCAGACGGCGCTTCAGGCGGTCGGCGAGGCAGCGGCCCGGCTGCTGCTGGAGGAGATTTCCGATGGCGATACGATCTGCATCACCGGCGGCAAGGGCGTGGGAGCCGTCGTCGCCGGTCTGCAGGCGCCGCGCCGCTTCGATGTCGAGGTGATCCCGGCAACGGGCTGTGTCCAAGGCAAGCACTATACCGACGTCAATCACGTCTCGACACTGATGGCGGACCGGCTGGGCGGGCACTCCTACCAGATACACGCGCCTCTGTTTGCTGACAGTGCCGCCGAGCGCGGCATGCTGATGAACATGCGCTCGGTCGCCGATGTCTTCCAGCGTGCGCGGGAGGCGAAGGTGGCGATCGTCGGCATCGGCTCGATCCTGTCGGACGATTCCAGCTATTACGACCTGCATCCCTCATCGAGCACCGACCGCGCCGCAATCGAACGATCGGGTGCGTCCTGCGAACTGCTGGCGCATCTGCTCGATGAGCGCGGCCAGGTCTGCGACTACAGTCTCAATCGGTCGCTGGTGTCGCTGACATTGCCGGAATTCGCGTCGATCCCGATGAAGATCGGGGTGGCGAGCGGCCCGAACAAGGCGAGCCCGATCCTCAGCGTTATCCGTGGCCACCATCTCGATACGCTGGTGACGGACGAGGCGACGGGCGCGCGGGTACTGGAACTGGCAGGCGAAGGGAAATGGGCATGAGTGGGCAGCAATTAGTACGTGAGATCGGCACGTCCGGCGTACACGCTTCGGCGGTCGGGCTCGGTACTTGGGCGATCGGTGGCTGGATGTGGGGCGGGACCGACGAAACGGAATCCATCGCCGCCATCCAGGCCTCGCTCGATGCCGGTGTGACGCTGATCGATACGGCTCCTGCCTATGGGCTTGGGCGCTCGGAAGAAATCGTCGGCAAGGCGCTGACTGGCCGCCGCGACAAGGCGGTGATCGCCACGAAATGCGGGCTGGTCTGGCATACGCAGAAGGGGCGGCATTTCTTCGATCAGGATGGCAAGCCGGTTCACCGTTATCTCGGCCGGGATGCGATCCTGCATGAAGTCGAGCAGAGCCTGAAGCGGCTCGGTACCGATTATATCGATCTCTACATCACCCATTGGCAGGACCCGACGACGCCGATCGAGGAGACGATGCGGGCACTGGAAGACCTGCGCGCCGCCGGCAAGATCCGGGCGATCGGCGCCAGCAATGTCAGCCGTGCCGATCTCGAAACCTACATTGCGACGGGTGGTCTCGACGCGATCCAGGAGCGGTTCAGCATGATGGACCGCGAGATCGAGGCGGAGCTTCTGCCCCCGACCAGGACCAACACCATCGCCACGCTCAGCTATTCCTCGCTGGCGCTGGGTCTGTTGTCTGGAACCGTCGGGCCTACCCGCGTCTTTTCCGGCGACGACCAGCGCAAGGACAATCCGCGCTTTTCGGTCGGCAACCGGCAGAAGGCCGCGGCCTTTGCGGAAGTGATCCGGCCGGTGGCGGACAAGCATGGGGCGAGCATCGCGCAAGTGGTCATTGCCTGGACGCTGGCACAGCCCGGCGTAACCTTTGCGCTCTGTGGCGCGCGCAATCCGGCCCAGGCGCTCGACAATGCGAGGGCGGGAACGACCAGACTGGATACGGCCGATCTTTCGGCCATCGATGCAGCCATATCGGCGAAACTGACTGATATGGACAGGTAGCGGATCACCAAGATGAAACGTGAAGAGATATTGGACGGGCTCCGCGAAGGCCCGAAGGTGGATGTGTGCGTTATCGGCGGCGGCATCAACGGCATCAGCGTCTTTCGGGAACTGGCGCTGCAAGGGCTGAGCGTGCTGCTCGTCGAGAAGCACGACTATTGCTCCGGCGCGAGTTCAGCCCTGTCGCGCATGGTGCATGGCGGCCTGCGCTATCTGGAAAACGGCGAGTTCAAGCTGGTGAAGGAATCGCTTGTCGAACGCGATCGGCTGCTGCGCAACGCCCCGCACTATGTCGCGCCGCTGCCGACGACGGTGCCGGTGTTCGATATCTTCTCCGGTCTCGGCAACGGCATTGTCCGGTTCCTGGGCTTAAGCCGCCGGCCGAGCAGACGCGGCGCGATCGCGATCAAGGCGGGGCTCGGCATCTATGATTTCCTGACGCGCAAACGCGCCCTGATGCCACGTCACCAGTTTCGCGGCCGGCGCAAGACGCTGGAAAAGTGGCCGGCGCTCAATCCGGCCATCAAGAGTTCCGCCACCTATTTCGATGCCTGGGTCAGCCATCCGGAACGGCTGGGCATCGAGCTATTGCAGGATGGATTGTCCGCGAATGGCGAGGCAAGGGCGCTGAACTATGCGGAACTGCGCCGGGATACCGGCGGGGGTTATGTTCTGGAGGACCGGATCGGCGGCGCATCCGTCGCTGTCGAACCGGCGCTGATCATCAACGCCACCGGCGGCTGGATCGATATTGCCAATGAAACGCTGTTGTCGCCTCAAGCGCGCCCCGCGCCGCTAGTGGGCGGCACCAAGGGCTCGCATCTGATCGTCGATAATGCAGATCTTTACGACGCACTGGCCGGTCACATGATCTATTACGAGAACGAGGATGGGCGCATCTGCATCCTTTTTCCGTATTTCGGCAAGGTTCTGGTCGGTTCGACCGATATTCGGGTGGATGATCCGGAAACGGTGCGCTGCGAGGCCGATGAGCGGGACTATATTCTGCAGTCGCTCGCTTTCGTGTTGCCGGATATCGCCATCCGGCGCGAAGACATCGTTTTCCAGTTTTCCGGTGTGCGGCCGTTGCCGGCCAGCAATGACAGCTTTACCGGACGCATCCCGCGCGACCATTTCTGCACGGTGGTGGAACCCGGCGATGGTAATCCGCCAGTGCTCTGCATGATCGGCGGCAAGTGGACAACGTTCCGCTCCTTCGGGGAAATGGCGGCCGACATGGCGCTGGAGAGGCTGGGCAAGACACGCAGTGTCGAGACTGTCGATCGGCCGATTGGTGGCGGGCGAGGATTTCCGGAGAATGCAACGATCTGGTTGTCGCAGCTTGCCGCACGGACAGGCCTTTCCGGCGAGCGCATCGCCGCGCTGTTTTCCCGCTACGGCACCGATGCAGCCGATGTCGCGACGTTCATCGTGGCCGGTGCGGACACGCCACTGCCGCATGACGGCTACTCGACGCGCGAACTGCAATTCCTGATCAACGCAGAAGCCGTCGACCATCTCGACGACCTGCTGTTGCGGCGCACGACGCTCGCCGTCTCCGGCGAACTCTCGCTCGACATGGTCGACGCATCCCTTGATGTCCTGGCGCGGGAAAAGCGTTGGACGCCTGCGAGATGCGCCAGCGAACGTAGCCGATTTCTCACCCTTCTCAGCGAACGGCATGGTGTTGATGAATCCATGCTGGCCGCACGCAACGAACCAAGGAGCACAGAATGCGACATAACAGCAAAGTCCGGATGAACCGGCTGTTCGGCGGCGGTTGCTGCCTCGACGTGGCGATTGATCACGGCGTCTGCAACGAACCATCCTTTCTCGACGGGTTGGAAGATGTGCAGTCGGTCGTCGCCTCGCTGGTCGCCGCCGGTCCCGATGCGATCCAGATGAATTTCGGTCAGGCGGATTTGCTGCAGGACATCTCGGGCAAGGACAAGCCGGCGCTGGTCATGCGCCTCGACATGGGCAATCCCTATAACCGCATCCGCCACCGCGACATGTGGGCGGTGCTGCAGAACGAGGCGGAACCGCTGATCGGTGCTCTCCAGATGGATGCGGCCTGTGTCGTCGTCAACCTGTTCATGCTGCCGGACGAGCCGGACCTGTTTCGTCAATGCGTCGAAAACATTTCCCGTGTGCGGGCCGATTGCGACAAGTACGGCATGCCGCTGATGATCGAGCCACTGGTGATGCAGCCGGTCACCGAACGCGGCGGCTACATGGTCGATGGCAATGCCGAGAAGATCGTGACTCTCACGCGGCTTGCCCGCGAGATGGGTGCCGATATCGTCAAGGCCGATCCGACCGACAATCCGGAGGATTTCCACAGGGTCGTGGAGGCGGCGCGATGCCCGGTCCTGGTGCGCGGCGGCGGCAAGGAGGATCTGCGGGCCGTTTTCGACAAGTCTGCGGCCTTGATGCGGCAGGGTGCAATGGGCATGGTCTATGGACGCAATATCTACCAGCATGCCAATCCGGGGGCTGTCGTGCGCGGTCTGATGGCCATCATTCACGAGGATGCGAGCGGCGAGCACGCCTTTGCATTGTATCAGCAGGGCTGATTGCGGTTTTCGAACCTTGGGAGGGGTTCTGCATGGGTGATTATCTTTTGGGGCTCGACGCCGGAAACACCGTTATCAAGGCGGTGATCTTCGACAGGGCGGGCAACGAGATCGCGATGGCCGCGCAGGAGGGGCACAGCCGCATGCCGTGCCCCGGCCATGTCGAGCGCGGGCTGGACGAATTGTGGACGAATGCGCGGCAGGTCATCCGCGCCTGTATCGATCAGGCCCGCATTCAGTCGGACGAGATCGCGGCGATCGGCTGCGCCGGACATGGCAACGGGCTTTATGCACTGGATCGTGACGGTAATCCGCTGCTCGGTATCCAGTCGCTCGACACGCGTGCCTCCGGCCTTGTCGAGGAATGGCGGGCATCCGGCGTCGGGGAGCGGACCTATCCGATCGCCCGGCAACGTCCTTGGCCATCACAGACGCCGACGCTGCTCGCGTGGCTGAAGCGTCACCGGACGGATCTGTTCAACCGCATCGGCACGGTGTTCTTCTCCAAGGATTTCGTCGTCAATCGGCTGACCGGCAGTCGTGTCAGCGAAGTCTCGGATATGTCCGGCGCCGGCTTGCTCGATCTTGCCGCGCGCCGCTATGACAATACATTGATGGAGGCCTATGGTCTCGGTGATTGCATGGACATTTTGCCGACCCTCATCGAAAGCGCCGATATCGCAGGGACCGTGACGGAGGAGGTTGCGAGGGAAACCGGGCTTGCCGCCGGCACGCCGGTGGTGGGCGGGCTGTTCGATGTCGTTGCATCCGCGCTCGGCTCGGGCGTTTCGAAAACCGGCAGCGCCTCGATCATTGCCGGCACCTGGAGCATCAACCAGGTGATCATCGACGGTCCCGATCTCGACGGACCGGTCTTCATGTCATCGACCTTCGACCGCAACCGGTACATGGCGATGGAAAACAGCGCCACTTCCGGCGCCAATCTCGAATGGCTGGTCAAGGAGTTTTTCGAGGGTGAGCATGAGGAGGGCATATCGCCTTTCGATGCCTGCTGCGCGCTGGCAGGCGCGATCGAACCGGGCGCCGACGATCCGCTTTATCATCCCTATCTCTACGGTTCCCAGCAGGACGGCCATGCCCGCGCGGGCTTCTATGGCATCGCCGGCTGGCACACGAGGGGACATCTGGTGCGTGCGCTTCTCGAAGGCGTGGCTTTCGGTCATCGCGCCCATATCGAAACGATGCGCAGGGCAGGGGCCACGTTTAACGAAGCGGTTCTGTCCGGCGGTGGGTCGCGCAGCCTGATCTGGCCGCAGATTTTTGCCGATGTCCTCGGCGTACCCGTCACCGTGGCCCGTTCGCGCGAAACCGGCGCGCTCGGGGCGGCGATTGCGGCCGGCACAGGGGTCGGCATGTTCAGGAATTTCGAAGAAGGAGCGGCGGCGATGGTGCGGACAGATCGGTGTTATCGTCCGAACGTCGCGCTTGAGAGGCATTATGCGCGGCGCTACGCTCTTTTCCAAGATATCGCCGATGCCATGGCGCCGCTGTGGCGGCGCCTGACGGCGGTGCAGCCGATGGCAGCGGGAGTGGCGGCGTGAACATGCCTATGAATGATCAGGTGATCGATGCGGGCACCTACGATTTCATCATCGTTGGCGCGGGATCGGCGGGCTGTGTGTTGGCCAACCGCCTGTCGGCCGACCCGAAGACGCGTGTACTGCTTCTCGAGGCCGGCGGCAGCGACCGGTATCACTGGGTGCATGTGCCGATCGGCTATCTCTACTGCATGGGCAATCCGCGCACCGACTGGATGATGAAGACGGCGGCGGAGGCAGGCTTGAATGGCCGCTCGCTCAACTATCCGCGCGGCAAGGTTCTGGGCGGATGTTCGTCGATCAACGGCATGATCTACATGCGCGGGCAGGCGGCCGATTATGATGGCTGGCGGCAGGCGGGCAATACCGGTTGGGGCTGGGACGACGTCCTGCCGTATTTCCTCAAGTCCGAGGACAATTATCGCGGCAGGTCGGACATGCATGGCGAGGGCGGCGAATGGCGGGTGGAGCGCCAACGCCTGTCCTGGCCGATCCTCGATGCCTTCCGCGATGCGGCCGAGGAACTCGGCATTCGCAAGACCGACGATTTCAACGATGGCGACAATGAGGGTTCAGGCTATTTCGAGGTCAACCAGCGCGGCGGCCTGCGCTGGAACACGACCAAGGCTTTTCTGCGCCCAGCGATGAAGCGGCAGAACCTGCGTGTTCTAACCGGCGCGGAAACGGAACGATTGCTTTTCGACGGCAAGGTCGCGACGGGCGTCCGGTTCCGGCTGAACGGTCAGGTCCATGTCGCCCGCGCCGGCCGCGAGGTCATCCTTTGTGCCGGAGCGATCAACTCTCCGAAAATCCTGGAGCTGTCCGGAATCGGCCGGCCAAAGGTTCTGTCGGATGCCGGGATAGACGTGACCCACGAATTGTCCGGTGTCGGCGAAAACCTGCAGGATCATCTGCAAATCCGTACCGTCTTCCGCATCGAGGGCGCAAAGACGCTGAACCAGCTCTATCACAACCTGTTCACCCGCGCCGGCATGGGGCTCGAATACGCACTGCGCCGTTCGGGGCCTTTGTCGATGGCACCGAGCCAGCTCGGCATCTTTGCCAAGAGCGATCCGGCCGTGGCGACGGCCGATCTTGAATATCATGTACAGCCGCTCAGCACCGACCGGCTCGGCGAACCGCTGCACACATATCCCGCAGTTACGGTCTCTGTCTGTAATCTCAGGCCCGAAAGCCGGGGGACGGTGCATATCTCCGGCCGCGATGTCGCGGCACCACCGCAAATCCAGCCGAACTACCTGTCGACAGCCGGGGACCGGATCGTGGCGACGACGTCGGTGCGGCATGCGCGCCGGCTGATGCAGGCGGATGCCATCCGCAAGTACAGGCCGCAGGAAATGCTGCCGGGTACGGAATTCCAGAGCGACGAGGACCTGATCCGTCGGGTCGGCGATATCGCCACGACGATCTTTCATCCGGTAGGGACCTGCAAGATGGGCGATGACGGTTTGGCTGTCGTGGATACGCAGTTGCGCGTCCATGGGGTGTCGAGGTTACGGGTCGTCGATGCCTCGATCATGCCGTCGATCGTTTCGGGCAATACCAATTCGCCCGTCATCATGATCGCCGAAAAGGCGGCCGATCTGATCTTATCCTCACGGTAAGCGGCCACCGTGGAAACCGCCGGATACGACGGTGGCGCGGCATTCGCGTTACAGGCGTCCACACACTGTTGCTGCAGTCTCGGGTTGTCCTATTCAAGGGATTCCGGAAGCGGCCTTGGCGATTGGCCAAAGAGAATCTCGTTCGGCATCGTCCGATCGAGGCGTCGATTGAATGTGATGTCTCAAGATTCGAAAAGCGGCGACATGGTTCTGGACCATTTCGCCGCTGCTGTTTTCCTGAGCAACCGAGGCGTCGTGCTTGAGCGATGTTTTCGCGATGCTTTGCGAAGGCGGCGCGAAACGAGGTCTGTGCAGGTGCTGAGCCGATGTTTAATTGAGGCGGATAGCCGTTTCGAAATCGGGAATCGAAACGCCGATCTCCTCGCGGCTCTTCAATTCGTTCGAGACAGCCTTCATCGCCATTTCGATGCAATATTCCAGCGCGGATGCGTCCAACTGGCGGGCGCTGTCGCGGATATAGGTCAGCATGCGGGCGATCATATTGAAATCTTCAGTTTCCGTCGAAATGGTGTCGAGAGTGTCCATGGCCAAAAATCCTGCGGGGTTGGAGGCTTGGCCGATACTATAATCGAGATTTTCGGTCCCGGGCGTTGCACGAGCGTTGCACACGTCTCAAGCGAATGTGTCGCCATTTTCCAAAAACGGCTGGTTGAGCCGCCAAATGGGAAACTCCGAGGCGAGGCTGTCGGGAGCGTTTTTCATCGCATTCATCAACAGCAGCGCATCCCGGCGTTTCACGTCCACGAAATGCGCCTTCAGCAAGGGCAGGACATGCGTTTCGCAACCACATTCATCAACGACCCGGCTCCAGGTTCGGTCCTTGAAGAAGACGGATCCGGCCGCCAGTTCCAGTTGATCGCATATATCGAGGGGGATTTCGCCGCTCAGGCGCAGCGCCTCGATCGTTGCACGGACATTGACCATGGGGACGGTCAGGGCCGGATAGCCGAGTTCGGCCGGACCGTGAAGCAGGGCGACGTCGGCGTCATCGACAAGGGTTCCGGAACTGTACGCCTCGAAGATCGTGCCGATGCCGATCATACCGAAATCCGCGCATTCGGCGGCGCGCAGGGCGCCCATGCTGGAGGCGCCGAAAATCCGCACTCCGATCGACAGACCGCGAAGGATTTCCTTGTGCCAGACTGGCGGCTGATATTCGAAACCGCCATCGATCAGGCCGATGGCGGTTGCACCGGCATCGATGGCACGGTCGATATCGCCCTGAAGAGCCGGCGGGCGGATCGTGATGCCATCGGCAAAACGATGGGCATCCAGCAGGCTCGGGCCGACGAAAACAATCTTCATGACCACAATGTCCGGGCAATGGCACGCGCGCCGAACCGCCGGAGACGATTGCCTTGCGGGTTTTCCAGCGCCGGCACGAGCACTTTGACGACGGAGAAGGGCCACTCGTCCTTCGACAGCGTAACGGCGATGGCGGCGGAAATGTTCGCCCTTCGCAAATGATCGAGCACGTGCTCGGTCATCGAAGCGATCGTCTTGGCGGCAGGGCGCCGGCGAATGGTCGCGTCCTGCGGTTCGCAGGCGAAAAGACGGCGTGTCTCGTCGCCGAGTGGCTGGCGGTAGGTCCGCGCGGAAACATCGTCGCGAGCGCCGCTGATATAGGTGAGGCGCGATTGCGCTGCCTCGGTGACGGCGCGCACCGCCGCAAGCGAGGGCGACGGATGCCCGCCCGATCCATGCGTAACCTCGACATAGCGCAGCGATTTGTCCGTCAGCGCATCGCGCGGGCCGAGAAGGGCGGTGAAGCAGGGGATGCCGATATCCGAGGTGATGTCGAACAGGCGCAGGATCAGGCCGGCCTTTTCGATGCGGGCCAGTATATCGGCCATTTCGATGCCGCCATAAAGAGCTGCGTCGACACAGCGCGCCTGCCGGTCGGTGGCAGGCGAGACCTGCCAGAGCGTATAGGCGTCGCGTTCGATCCGCTCCAGCAGGCCATGCAGGATAGCTTCTTCCCGGTTGTTGCCCGATGCGAGGCCATCCGAAGACATCCAGTAGCGGCTGTTCGGGCGGGTGCGATCGAGAATCACGGCTTCCAGCGGCACGAAGATTTCCTCGCCGGTCAGGAGATTGGTACCAGTGACCCATTCGATTGGTTCATCCGGAGAGATGTCGCCCTGTCCGCGTGCGATCAGCCCGGGCAGGGGATCGAAAGATCGGCCGCGATCGGAGAGACCATTCATCGTAGCGGTGATGATGTCCACGTGCGGTTCGCCCGCAACGGCGCGTTCCAAGGCCTCCATGACGGCCGAGGCCTTCGCGTCCGTATCGGTGACGCCCTTGCCCTGCGCCACGACGATCGAGCGGGAATTGGGCGTATAGGCGCACCAGACCGGGATCCCGAGATTATCGAGGCCGGTGTGGCGCGCAACGCGTGTGATGCCGAAGTTTCTTAAGTGAGGTTCGACGCGGGAGAGCGTCTGTGATGCCGTGCAGATACGATGCGCCGGCGCGCCCCCCGCGGCCGGTTGGTCGTCAGCCGTCATAATGTCCGGCAAAGACCCGCTCGGCGGACGACACGGCGACGGCGAAATCGACACCCTTGACGATGGCGCCGCCCGAGGCGCGGATGGCGGTAGCCTTCGCAAGGCTGCCATCCGCCGGTGTCGGAAGGGCGGTGACGGTGCCGGCCGTCAGGTCCGCCAGCCAAAGGCCCTTTTCACCCGGAATTCCAATTACAACCACTTTCGCCATGCTCATTCCCCTCCTTGTTCAGAAGCCTGCCTTGATCAGGCCTTCCCGGTAAAGTTCTCGCTGCCAGTTTTCTCTGTTCGGCACGACTTCGAGCCAGCGCTCGAGGTCGAAGCTCGGATTGTCGCGCAGTACGCGCTGGCGGCAGGCACGCGCTTTGCTCTTTTCTCCGAGCATGCCCCAACTCGCCGCCAGCAGACGGTCGGCGGGGCGCCTGTCGCGCATCTTGCCGACATAGGTGACGGCATCATCGAATTCGCCAAGAAAATAGCTCGCCCCGGCCGCCGTCCAGTAATAGGTGTCGGGGCAGAGCGGGTTGAGCCCGATGGCCTTCTCGATCTTGTTCAGTCCGTCCTTCGGCCGTGCCGCATGCACGAGACTGTCGGCGTGGCTATAGAGAACGTCGGCGTAGTGCGGACTGATGGTTTCGGCGACAGACAAGGCCTCGAGGCTCTCGTCGAGCTTGCCCAGATAGAGTCGCACGACGCCGAGTTCGCGGTATCCTCCGGCCAGATCGCCATCCTGGCGAACCGCGGCCATGGCCTTTTCCTCGGCCATCTTCAAAAGGTCCTGGTCGCCACGGGCTGTCAGGAGCCATTCGGTCGTCAGGGTTCGTGCCACGCCGGCAAGCGCCGGGGCGAAATCCGGATCGTCCCGCAAGGTATCGCGAAACACGCGGCGGGCCCGGCGAACGCTGGGCAGCGAAAGACCGGAGAGGTGCTGGACGCCCTGGAGATAGTTGAAATACATCTGCGGCCGGCTGTCGAAATCGAGTTTCGCCGCTGCGGTCTCCTCCACCTGACGGGCAATGGTCTGCGTGATCGTGCGGGAGATTTCGGCGCGCTGCGTGGTCAACCCTTCGGCCGTCAGCGGAAAGCGTTCGGCCCAGATGATTTCGTCGGTGGGCAGGAACACCAACTGAGTGAACAGGCCGTCGCCCGATCGCTTGGTGTCCAGCGCGTATATGACGCCGTGCTTTTCGAGGACAGCCGCCTTGTCACTGGATTCGCGGATTCGTTCCGAGGTGAAGGGCGCGACGACGGAGACGGTTCGGAGCGAACACAGTCCGATCGTCACGTCCTCGATCAGTGCATTGGCGACAGAGCCGTTAAGACGGGTATCTTCGGCCGTATCCGGCGGCAACAGGGCGACGCGCGGCAGATGGGCGCGCTCGGGCTTGTCTGGTGTCGGCGCCTCCGCGTGGACCTGTGCGACTGCGGTGGATGGCGCGGGGCGGTCATCCCGCACGGTGGCGAACACCTTATCGGTCTCATCCGTCCCGGTCAGCCGCGCCCGGTCCATGATGGCGCGGATATCGGCGTCGTTCGGCGAGCGCTGCAGGAACTGGACGCAGCCGATCTTGAGAGCACGCAGATCGTTCCGTTCGGTTGCAAGCGACGATGCTTCGATCACCGCTGCCCGCAGCAGTTCGCCGCAGGCCCGTCTATGCCCCTCGATCCAGCGTTTCAGTGCGCCGTTCGCGGTGCGGGTGGTGGCGAGGAATTCATCCTGCATCGTTTCGATGATACGGCGCAGACGAGCGAGTTTGTCTTTCGCAGGCAGGAAGCAATCGAGGTCCGAGCCGAGTTGGTCGGCGGCGAGCCGGATCATCCGGCCATCGGCGGTGAGCGGGATGGTTTGCGCCAAGTCGGTGGTGCGCATTCGAAGCAGGGTCGAACGGAGGTTCTGGAAGGCGACGCTGCGATCGGCATCCGGCCAGAGCAGGTTGGCCAGGGTTTCGCGTGAGACTTCCTCGCGTTGGCTGGCGCGCATATAGGCGAGGATCAGCAGGCCGCGTTCGGGCACGAACGCCTGCCGGCCATCCGGTCCAAGCAATCGCAATTCTCCAAACGTATGGAGATGATACCCTGCTCGCCCCACGAAAATTACTCCGCCGCGCTCTTGCCGCTTTCGTTCCGGGCGACGGATTTCGCCAGTTTGACGATGCTCTGGCGAATCGCCGGATCGGTGATCGCCATGAAGGCGTGGTTGAGAGCCAGTCCCTCGGAACTCGAAACGAAGGTCGAGATATCGG
Source organism: Pararhizobium sp. O133 (assembly GCF_051669845.1). NCBI lineage: Bacteria > Pseudomonadati > Pseudomonadota > Alphaproteobacteria > Hyphomicrobiales > Rhizobiaceae > Pararhizobium > Pararhizobium sp. O133. The sequence goes on from NZ_CP196426.1 coordinate 2,106,553, forward strand.
AAATCTCCTCCGGGCCGTCGCCGGCAGAGCGCGGCGATTCCTCGAAGAAGAAGGCGATCGGAACGTTCAGAACGGTGGCGATGTTCTGCAGACGACTTGCGCCGACGCGATTGATGCCTTTTTCGTATTTCTGGACCTGCTGGAAGGTGATTCCAAGACTGTCACCCAGTTTCTCCTGGCTCATGCCCAAGGCTACCCGGCGAAGGCGGATACGACTTCCGACATGAACGTCAATGGAATTTGCAACCTTTTTCATCATGACCTCCACGACGACTTTGAATTGAATGACCATACTTTGCGTCATTCACATTCGCGTTGCAATCGTGGTCGGTTATTATTCCATCTTAAGATGCGGCGCCCTGTGGAGCGCGCCGCATCGTCCTGCGTTTCAGTGTGGAAAATTGCCTGCAGTAGCTGTAGACGCGGCAGGCTGTTTACCCTTTATGAAATGCCGGTTTATCTCAGACTGGAGGGGCGTCCAGCGCATGCAAAATGCCGCGCAGTTCGGCCAGTCCCCGCAGGCGGCCGATCGACGGATAGCCGGGCGTGACGGTCTTTTCGAGATCGTCGAGCATGCGGTGGCCATGGTCGGAGCGGAAGACGATCGTATGCTCAGGCGCCCGGCGGCGGTCCTCGGCGACGAGTTCCTTCAGCACAGCGACCATGTCGACATCCCCTTCCAGATGCGCGCTTTCGTGGAAACTGCGGCCGTCGCCCTCGCGGGTGGTGGCGCGCAGATGGGCGAAATGGATGCGTTCGGCAAATCGCCTGGCGATCTGCGGAAGGTCGTTGTCGGCGCGCACGCCGAGACTGCCGGTACAGAAGCACATGCCATTGGCCGGCGACGGTACCGCGTCGAACAGCGCGGCATAATCCTGCGCGGTCGAGGCGATGCGCGGCAGGCCGAAGAGCGGGCGCGGCGGATCGTCGGGATGCAGCGTCAGCTTGACGCCGCGCGCCTCGGCGACCGGCGTGACAGCTTGCAGGAACTCGATCAGGTGCTGGCGGAACCGTTTCGCGTCGATGCCATCATAGGCCGCAAGCTTTTCGCGGAAGCCGGGCACTGTCATCGGTTCGGTGGTGGAGCCGGGCAGGGCGGAGGTGATGATCCGGGTGATCTCTGCCATCTCCTCCTCGGACATGGCCTCGAAGACGGCTTTGGCCCGCACGCGGTCTTCTTCGGAATAGTCGTTTTCGGCACCCTTGCGCTGAAGCTGAAAAAGATCGAAGGCGGCGAAACGCTCATGATCGAAGCGCATCGCCGTGGCGCCCGTCGGCGTGACGAAGTCCAGTTCGGTGCGGGTCCAATCGACGACCGGCATGAAATTGTAGCAGATGATATCGATGCCGCAGGCGGCCACGGCTTCGAGGCTGGCGATCCAGGCTTCGATTTCCGCCTTGGCCTTTGCGCCGGTGCGCTTCACCGCATCGGGAATGGGAATGCTTTCGACGACCGACCACGTGAGCGATGAGCGGCCCGCAGGCGTGGTTTCGATCAGGGCCTTGCGTTCACGCACCTCGCTTTCGGTCCATGCGCGGCCAATCGGCACCTGATGCAGCGCCGAGACGATATTGGTCGCTCCCGCCTGGCGCACGTCGTCCAGTGTGACCGGTGCGTCTGGCCCGAACCATCTCCATCCCTGCCGCATGCCTGGTGTTCCTTCCGTGGTGATCTGTTGAAAATTCAGCTGAAATAATCGGGATGAAGCAGCCGGAGTTCGGCAACGTCCGGGATGACCGCATTCAGGTGGTGCATCATCGCCGCATGGGCTCGCGCCACGTCATGGGCGGCTATGGCATCGCGGATCGTCACATGTTCCTCGATCACGCTGTCCATGCGCCCAAGCCCTGGCAGCGTCAGTCGGCGCGCCCGGTCGATCTGGATTTTCACCGTTTTGAGAATATTCCAGATGCCGGGATAGCCGGCGATAACGGCAATAGCTTCATGGAACGCTTCGTCCTGCTCATGGAAAAGCGAGGTTTCGTTGTGCGCCGCATGCAGACGCTGGCGGGCGACGATCGCATCCAGCCGGGCAATGTCCGCAGGCGTCGCGGTGACCGTCGCGGTCTCCACCGTCGTTCCCTCCAACGATTTGCGGATCACCACCGCCTCGGGAATTGCGCCGACGGGAACCAGGGACACGAAGGTCCCGGACTGCGGGAAGATGTCGACAAGCCCAGCCTCGGACAAGCGCAAGAGCGCTTCGCGCACCGGTGTGCGGCTGACGCCGAATTCCTCGGCAATGCGCTTTTCCTGTAGCGGCATACCCGGCGGCATCTGCAACGAGACGATGGCCGCGTGCAGACGGTCGTAGATCGCCGACCCCGCCGTCACGCGTCTCAGTTTGGCGGCCGCCGGTTCCACGACGAGGGGGACGACGACGTCGCGACGCGATGATGGTGGCATTTGAGAATCTCGAAGCGTTGACACTGTTGCGAATACTAGTATATCAGTTGAACCACGTTGCCAAGAGATGAAGCGGGAGGGCAGACAAGGAATGGCATTGCATCCAGACAGGCTCTTTCCTGCTGATCCCGGCACGCGGTCGATCGCGAGACGGCTCTATGCCAGTGTCGAGAAGCTGCCGATCATATCGCCGCATGGGCATACGGATCCGTCGTGGTATGCCGAAGACAGGGCGTTTCCGGATCCGGCCGCGCTGTTCATCACGCCGGATCACTACGCGACGCGCATGCTCTATTCGCAGGGTGTGAAACTGCAGGATCTCGGGGTTGCCATGCGCAATGGAGAGACTGTCGAGACCGATCCGCGCAAGATCTGGCGGCTGTTTGCCTCGCATTTCCACCTATTCGCCGGCACGCCGACGCGGCTGTGGTTCGAGCATTCGCTGGAGACGGTGTTCGGCATCACCGAGCGGCTGTCCATCGATACGGCGGACGACTTGTTCGACCGGATCGAGGCGGCCATTCCCACGCCTGAGATGCGGCCGCGGGCACTGTTCGACCGTTTCGGCATCGAGGTCATCGCCACCACGGATGGCGCGCTCGAAGATCTCGCCCATCACGATGCTGTTCGCAAATCCGGCTGGTATGGCCGGGTGGTTCCGACCTATCGTCCGGACGCGGTGGTCGATCCCAACGTTCTGGGTTTCGCCGACAATGTCGCGCGGCTTTTCGCCATGACCGGTGAACCGGCAACCTGGGCCGGATATCTCAACGCCCATCGCGCGCGCCGTGCCTTCTTCAAGGCCCGTGGCGCAACCGCGACCGACCATGGCCATGCGACGGCGCGAACGGAAAATCTTCCGCAGGCGGACGCTGCCAAGCTTTTCGAGGTCGTTATGGCAGGGCGCGCGGATGCGGCACAGGCGGAGGCCTTCCGGGGTCAGATGTTGACCGAGATGGCGCGCATGAGCCAGGACGATGGGCTGGTAATGCAGATCCATCCCGGTTCCTATCGCAACCACAACCCGTCGCTGTTTGCCGATTTTGGCCCCGACAAGGGCGCCGATATCCCCAAGGCGACCGATTACGTGCATGCGCTGAAGCCATTGCTCGATGCCGTCGGCAACGATTCTCGGCTGACGGTGATCCTCTTCACGCTGGACGAAACCGCCTATTCGCGCGAACTGGCGCCGCTTGCCGGCCACTATCCGGCCCTCAAGCTCGGCCCGGCATGGTGGTTCTTCGATAGTCCCGAGGGCATGCGGCGTTTCCGCGAGACGACGACCGAGACCGCCGGCTTCTACAATACGGTCGGCTTCAACGACGATACCCGCGCCTATCTGTCTATCCCCGCCCGCCATGACATGGCTCGCCGGGTCGATTGCGCCTATCTCGCGCGGCTCATCGCGGACCATCGCCTCGATGAGGAGGAGGCTTTCGGGCTTGCCGGAGAACTTGCCTACGGGCTCGCGAAGCGGGCCTATCGATTGTGACGAAATCATGCGGACGGGCGGCGCAGGAGGCGCCCGCCGCTTAACAAGGGAGGAAACGACATGAACGTGACACGCAGGACTTTCGTTGCCGGGGTTGCCGGCATATCCGGCCTCGGTCTTTTGCCCGGCCGTCTTTTTGCCCAGCTCAAGGCGCCCGCAAGCCCCGTGACCATCACCGTGGTCGACGTCGCGGGCAATCTGGCTCTGACGCAAGGCATGTTCGAGGCCTACGCAGCGGCCAAGCCGGAATGGGTCTCGAGTTTTGCCTTCACCAAGGCACCGGCACCGGAGCTGCCCTCTAAGATCAAGGCGCAGCAGGCCGCCGGCAAGGTCGATATCGATCTCGTGCTGACCGGCACCGACGCGCTCGCCGCCGGCCTGAGCCAGGATTTGTGGGTGGATCTCGCCGCACACAAGGGCGACCTTCCCAATCTCGAAGAGATCCTGTTGCCGCAGGCCTTCAAGATGCAGGCGCTGGCCGAGGACAAGGGTGTCGTCGTCACCTACTATCCGTCCGGCCCATTGATCGAATACATGCCCGACCGTGTCCCAACGCCGCCGAAAACGGCTGCCGAACTGCTGGAATGGACGAAGGCCAACCCGAACAAGTTCATGTATGCCCGTCCGGCCAATTCCGGTCCAGGCCGCACGTTCCTGATGGGCCTTCCCTACCTTCTCGGTGACAGCGATCCGCTTGATCCGGTCAACGGTTGGACGAAGACCTGGGAATATCTCAAGGCTCTCGGCGAAAACATCGAATATTACGGCACCGGCACGACGCAGACGATGAAGGAACTGGGCGAGGGCACCCGCGACATCGTCGTCTCGACGACCGGTTGGGACATCAACCCGCGCGCGCTTGGAATCGTTCCGGCGGAGGCCAAGGTCGGCAAGCTCGACGGATTCCATTGGGTGACGGATGCGCACTATGCCGTCATCCCCAAGGGGGTATCGGACGAGAAAATTTCCGTCCTGCTCGACATCATCAACTTCGTCCTCCAGCCGCAGCAGCAGGCGATCGCCTATGACCAGGGCTATTTCTATCCGGGTCCGGCGGTGAAGGACGTGACGATCGAGATGGCGCCGCAGGAAAGCCAGGACGCCATCAAGGAGTTCGGCCGGCCGGAATATGCGGACTGGATCGCCAACAACCCGCTGGAAGTGCCGCTCGATCCCGCCAAGATCGTCGATGCATTCCGCATCTGGGACGAACAAATCGGCGCGTCCAAGGGCTGAGTTGATCAAAACCGGAGTGGCGGCATGTCCGCCGCTCCGGATCTATTATTGTAGAGGAGACGACCTTGAATTTGCCGGTTCAAAACGGAGCGACAGTGCTTTCGCCGAAACAGACCTCCCGTCTTGAGCTGGACGGTTTGCGCCGTTCGTTCGGCAGCTATACCGCGCTCGATGGTATCGACCTGTCGATCGAGCCGGGAGAATTCATCGCGCTTCTCGGACCTTCCGGCTGCGGCAAGTCGACGGCGCTCAATTGCGTGGCGGGGCTTCTGTCCTTGTCGGGAGGCGAAATCCGGCTGGGCGGCAATCGCATCGACCAGTTGGAGCCGGAAAAACGCGGCTTCGGCATGGTCTTCCAGAGCTACGCTCTGTTTCCGCATATGAGCGTGCGCCGCAATGTCGGCTTCGGGCTGACCATGCAGGGCATTCGCGGCAGCGAGGCGGACAGGCGCATCGAGCAGGCCTTGGCGCTGGTGCGGCTGGAAAGCCAGATCGACAAGCTGCCGGGGCAGCTTTCCGGCGGCCAGCAGCAGCGCGTGGCGATCGCCCGCGCCATCGTCATCCGTCCGCCGGTTGTCCTGATGGACGAACCGCTCTCCAATCTCGATGCCAAGCTGCGGCTTGAGATGCGCGCTGAAATTCGCGGCATTCACGACCAGATCGGCTCGACCACAATCTATGTCACCCATGACCAGGACGAGGCGCTGTCGCTGGCCGACCGGATCGTCGTGATGAGCCAGGGCCGTATCATGCAGATCGGTTCGCCGCAGGACCTATACCAGAGGCCGGTTCATATCGAGGTCGCCGACTTCATGGGTTTCCGTACTCGCATTCCCGGCCGGGTCGTCGGCGTGTCGGGAGACGAAGCCGAGATCGAAGTTGCAGGTGCGCGGCTGACGGGCACAATGCGCGAGTCATTGCGGGCCGGAGACGCGGCGGTGCTTTCGGTACGGCCGGAAGACCTTGTCGCCGTCGAGGGGGCGGACGGTATCCCAGCATCGGTGGTCAACATGGAATATCGCGGCCGCGCCTTTTTCGGCATGGCCAAGTCGAGCGACGGTTCCGACCTTTATTTCCGCGCCGAACAGGCCATGCCGCGCGGCGCATCGGCAACGCTGCAGCCGGTTGCCGGCCGGGCGCTGCTGTTCAAGGGAGATGGGCTTTTCAAGGGAGCCGGCGCATGAGCACGGCATCGCTTCGCACCCGGCTTGCCGCGCGCGGTTTCGATGGAACGACGCTGCTGGTTCTGCCGGGTCTCGCCGTCATGCTCGGGCTGTTCATCTATCCGTTCTTCTACGGTCTCGCGGATTCCCTGATGCCGAAGGAAGGTGCGTGGTACGCCAATTATGCCGCCTTCTTCAGCGATCCCTTCCAATACCGCACCATTGCCGCGACGCTCTGGCTGGCCTTGCCGGTGACGATTGTCAATCTGGCGTTTGCGGTGCCGATTGCGTTTCGCGTTCGGCTGATGACACGGCAGCGCCTGTTGACCACGATCCTCGTCCTGCCGATCACGCTCGGCACAGTCTTCGTCGCCGACGGTCTCCTGACGTTTCTCGGACCGCAGGGCTGGTTCAACCGCACGCTGATCCTCGTCGGCCTGCTCGACGGGCCGGTGAAGCTCACCAACAATTACTGGGGCGTGTTCGCGTCGCTGGTCATCACTGGCTTCCCGTTCGCCTTCCTGCTGACCCTGTCCTATGTCACGGGTATCGATCCGGCGATCGAGCAAGCGGCCGCCACGCTTGGCGCCAATGCGCGGCAGCGGTTCACGAAAGTCTTTTTGCCTTTGCTGGTTCCGGGGCTTGCCGTCACCTTCTGCCTTGCCTTCGTGCAGGCCTTTGCGGTGTTCCCTTCGGCTGTTCTGCTCGGCGCGCCGGCCGGGCCGACGCGGGTGATCTCGATCGCGGCCTATCAGGCGGCCTTCGAGCAATATGATCATTCGCTGGGCTCGGCGATTGCCATGATCATGGGGGCGGTCGAACTGATTGTCGTGCTGGTCGTGCTCGGCGGACGCTCGCTGTTTTATCGGGGCCCGACCGGCGGTACGAAGGGATGACGACGATGACCCACCGCACCCTCCATTTTACCTCCACAGGGGAGACCGCGCTGTGATCCGGGACCAAGGCCTTACCTCGAAAATCTGGCGCTTCGCCGTTTGGGCCGTGGCCGGCCTGTTCGTGCTCAATCTGATCGCGGTCATTGCTGCCGTGATCGTCAATTCCTTCGCCACCCGTTGGCTCGGCACCTGGCTGCCGGTCGGATTAACGACGAAATGGTATTTCAGCGCCTGGAAGGAGTTTCAGCTTTCGAGCGTGGTTCTCGTCACCTTCCAGGTCGTCTTCATGGTGGTCATCATTTCCGGCCTGCTCGGCGTCACCACGGCCTATGCGCTGGCGCGGCGGGATTTTCCCGGCAAGCGCATCGTCGTTCTGCTTTTCCTGCTGCCGCTGCTGATCCCGCCGCTGACCTACGGCATTCCGCTGGCGACGGTGCTCTATCAACTGGGCCTTGGCGGCTCCTTCTGGGGCGTGGTGCTGATCAACCTCGTGCCGTCGCTGCCTTTCGTGGTGCTGGTGATGATCCCGTTCATCGAGCAGATCGACCCGCGCATCGAGGCGGCGGCGCGCGTGTTCGGTGCCGGGACCGGCAGCCTGTTCCTGCGCATCCTCCTGCCGTTGCTGCTGCCGGGCATGCTGGCGGCGCTGCTGCTCGTGCTGGTGCGCACCATCGCCATGTTTGAACTGACCTTCCTGGTCGCCGGGCCGACAAGTCAGACGCTGGTGGTCTCGCTCTACTACGCGGTCTTTGCCTCCGGCGTGCGCGCGGCCCAGTCGATTGATGCCATGGCGGTGATCTACATGGTGACGACGCTCTTCTGGCTGATCCTTGCGCTTCAGTTCGTCAACCCATCGCAGATCGTCGCACGCGCCAAACAGCAGCCCGCCACATGAGCAGACTATCCCGACAAGCACTTTCGCAACTGCCCCCCGGTTTCGGCAAGCCAGCCTACGATCTCGCCGGGCTCACGGTCGGCATCGTCCATCTCGGCATCGGTGCTTTCCATCGCGCGCATCAGGCGGTGTTCACCGACGAGGTGCTTGCGGGGGATCCGTCCTGGGGAATTTGCGGCGTATCGCTGCGCAGTGCCGACACGCGCGATGCGCTGGCGCCGCAGGAAGAACTCTACACGCTGAAAGTTCAGGACGGGCAGGGCGCCGCCCTGCGCGTTATCGGCAGTATCGTTGAAACATTGGTTGCACCGGAGAATCCGGAAATCGTCCTGTCGCGCATGGCTGATCCATCCACCCGGATCGTCTCGTTGACGGTGACGGAGAAGGGCTATTGCCACAATCCGGCCAACGGCGCGCTTGACGAAAGTCATCCCGACATCCTTCACGATCTCGACAACCCGTCAAAACCGAAATCCGCCGTCGGCTTCATCGTAGAGGCGCTGGCGCGGCGAAGGACTGCCGGTGTTCCGGCTTTCACGCTGTTGTCCTGCGACAATCTTCCGTCGAATGGGCATGTATTGAAGCGTGTGGTGACCCGCTTTGCCGAACTGCGCGATCCGGCGCTCGGGGCTTTCGTCGCCACCGTGGCGTCGCCCTCGACCATGGTCGATCGGATCGTGCCGGCGACCACGGATGCCGACCGATCAGTGATTGCCACGGCACTCGGGGCGGAGGATGCCTGGCCGGTGGTGACGGAGCCTTTCCGGCAATGGGTGGTGGAGGACGACTTTCCAATGGGGCGGCCGCGCTGGGAAGAGGCCGGCGTGGTCTTCGTCGAGGACGTGTCGGCTTTCGAGACGATGAAACTCCGGCTTCTCAACGGCAGCCATTCGACGCTCGCCTATCTCGGCTATCTCGCCGGCGCCGAAACGGTGGCCGAGGCGATGGCTCTGCCGGGCATGGAGAGCCTGATCGAGGGACTGATGCGCGAGGAAGTGTCGCCGACGCTGCCCCCGCTCGCTGGTTTCGATCTGGACATCTATCGCAAGGCGCTGATCGCGCGCTTCAAGAACCCTGCGCTGCGTCACCGGACCTGGCAGATCGCCATGGATGGCTCACAGAAGTTGCCGCAGCGGCTGTTGGGGACGATCCGCGACCGCATTGAGGCCGGTGAACCCTATGATCGGCTGGCGCTCGGCGTTGCCGCCTGGATGCGTTATGCCCGTGGTATCGACGAGGCCGGCGGTGACATCGACGTGCGCGATCCGATGGCTACGCGCATTGCCGGATTGGTGCGAACGCTCGACGATGCCGAGGACATCGTCGCTGCCTTGCTTGGCCTGACGGAGATTTTTGGCGACGATCTGAGCGCTGACAGGTCTTTCCGCAAGACACTTTCTGCGACTTTGGCGCGTCTTCTTGCTGATGGTTCGCGTAAGGTTCTGCGTTTTTGGGCATGATAATAGTTAAGGTATTTGTTGGTTGGGTGGCTTCAAGGAGGCACCGAATTTGAATATTGTTGCGATATGTGACAACGAAATTGCAGTGTCGTTGTCAGTTATAAATTATAAATTCTTCCTGAGTTGAATTTTTAATTTGCGATTTTCGCATAATTCATAATTTTCTCAAAATGTATCAGTGCAATTTTGATGTTGCGCCATGAGTTTAATTGTATGGCTTTATGCGAATAGAAACTAACATAATGATTTTTATTGAATTTTCCCGCCATTAACCAATGCGGTTTACGGCTATTTAGAACTTCGTTGCTACCTTTCCGGCTTCATCAATACATATGCGTCGCGATGGCGGCGCCTGAACGCGAGGTGGCGATAGTGCGCATTTTGAAGAAGCTTTTTGCGGACCGCTCGGGCAACTTCGCCATCATGAGCGCGATTGCCATTGTGCCGATCCTCGGTTGCGCCGGCATGGCGATCGACTTTACCCGGGCCATGGAATTGCAGGCGGAATTGCAGAACGCGGCGGACGCGGCTGTCATCGGCGCGATCTCGGAGCGTTCGGCCGGTGTCAGCCAGGCGATCAACATGGCGCAGGATGGCCCCATTCCGCTGAGCGAAGCCGAGGCCGAAGCTCTGTTCAAGGCGCAGAAGGAAGCCGCCGCTCTTGACGGGCAGCAAAGCGAGGACAAGAACTTCAAGATGAACAAGGTCAAGGTGTCCGTCATCAAAAAGGGCAAGGATATCAAGGCCGAGCTGACCTACCAGGCGACGATCGATACATCGCTTCTGCGCATTATCGGCAAGAATACCATCACCATTTCCGGCAAGGCCACGGCTGTCTATCAATCGCAGTCCTTCATGGATTTCTACATGCTGCTCGACAACACGCCGTCCATGGGCGTCGCGGCCACACCCGGTGACGTCGACAATATGATTCTTGCGACGAAGAGCGTGAAGGATTCAGGCTCCAGGAACTGCGCCTTTGCCTGTCACATCGTCTCGGAAAAGGGCGTGATCGACACGACCAGCAACTATTTCGTTGCCCGCAACAACGGCATCACCATCCGCATCGACGTGGTGGCCAAGGCCGTTGCCGCGCTGACGGTGGAGGCCGAGCGGACGCAGAGCTATTCCAATCAGTTCCGCATGGCCGCCTATACGTTTGGCGAAACCGCGCAGGACGTGAAGCTCCTCAAGGTCGCGGCGTTGACGTCGGACCTGTCCAAGGTGAAGTCCGGCACCAAGGATATCAAACTGATGAGTATTCCCTACCAGGGATACAACAATGACCAGCAGACGAGCTTCGATAATGCGTTGACGAAGATCAACGCCGAAATCGATACGCCCGGCAGTGGCGCAAGTTCCTCCAGCCCGGAAAAGATCGTCTTTTTCGTGGCTGACGGGGTGGGTGACAGCAACAAGCCGAAGGGATGCACGCAGAAGCTTAGCGGCAGCACGCGCTGCCAGGAGCCGATCGACCCCACCTACTGCACCACGTTGAAGGATCGCGGCATCAAGATTGCGGTGCTCTACACCACTTATCTGCCGCTGCCGAACAACAGTTGGTACAATAGCTGGATCAAGCCCTTCCAGGCGAAAATCGGCACCAAGATGCAGGAATGCGCGTCGCCCGGCTTCTACTTCGAAGTGAGCCCGACGGAAGGCATCGAAACGGCGATGAAGGCGTTGTTCAACAAGGTGGTCCGCACCCCGCGCCTGACAAGCTGAGCCACGCTGAAGCTTGCCGGAATTGGAACGAAGCGCGGCCATGTATCGGAGAGGATGCATGGCCGTTTCGTTTCGCGTTGGCAACGACCGATCCCGCACGCTGTTTTTGTACGATGCTGCATTGCACACTGTACAATTCCCGTCAGTCGCAGTAAGAGGGCGCGCATGTATTGGCTGGCGACGTGCCGGCCGCGGAGACTGCGCCTGTTCTCGTCCACCGAGGCGTGCATGACATCCGAATTCCGAAAGATAAGCATATGGCAGAGTTAGACGGCATCGCTCCGGCGATCGCTCAGGCATTGAGCAAGCGCGGGTATTCAGAGTTGACGCCGGTTCAGAAGGCTGTCCTCGCCCCGGAACTCGAGGGCAGGGATGCGCTGGTTTCGGCGCAGACGGGCTCCGGCAAGACGGTGGCGTTCGGCCTTGCGCTCGCGTCGACACTGCTCGACGGCAAGGATCGCTTCGGCCAGGCGGGCGCACCCGTGGCGCTTGCTGTTGCTCCGACCCGCGAACTGGCGCTGCAGGTCAAGCGCGAACTGGAATGGCTTTATGAACTGACCGGCGCGACCGTCGCCTCCTGTGTCGGCGGCATGGACATGCGCAGCGAACGCCGCGCGCTCGATCGTGGCGCCCACATCGTCGTCGGGACGCCCGGTCGCCTGTGCGACCATATCCGCCGTGGCGGCCTCGACATGTCGTCGCTGAAGGCCGTCGTTCTCGACGAAGCTGACGAAATGCTGGACCTCGGTTTCCGTGAGGATCTGGAATTCATCCTGGAGGAAGCGCCTTCCGAACGCCGCACCCTGATGTTTTCGGCAACCGTGCCGCGCTCGATCGCCAATCTGGCGAAGAGCTACCAGCGCGATGCCATGCGCATCGCCACGCAGGCCGAGCAGAAGCAGCATCTCGACATCGAATACCGGGCGCTGACCGTTGCCCCGGCCGACCGCGAGAATGCCATCATCAATGTCCTGCGGTTTTACGAGGCGAAGAACGCCCTGGTGTTCTGCTCGACCCGCGCCGCCGTCAATCACCTGACCGCTCGTTTCAACAATCGCGGCTTCTCGGTCGTCGCCATGTCCGGCGAGTTGAGCCAGAATGAGCGCACGCACGCGCTGCAGGCGATGCGCGATGGCCGCGCCCGCGTCTGTATCGCCACCGATGTCGCCGCGCGCGGCATCGATCTGCCGGGGCTCGAACTGGTCATCCATGCCGACCTACCGACCAACCCGGAAACGCTCCTGCACCGCAGCGGCCGCACGGGACGCGCCGGGCGCAAGGGTGTCAGCGCCCTGATCGTGCCCAACAGCGCCCGCCGCAAGGCCGAGCGACTGCTGCGCGACGCCAATATCAGCGCCGATTGGGCACGGCCGCCATCGGCCGACGAGGTCAGCCGTCGCGACGACGAGCGTGTTCTCGCCGATCCGGCGCTGACCGATCCGATCACGCCGGACGAGGCCGATTTCATCCGCGAAATCCTGGAAAAGCACGGTCCCGATCAGGTCGCCGCCGCCTTCCTCAGGCAGGCGCGCGCCGGTCGTTCGGCGCCGGAAGACCTGATGGACACGCCGGCCTATACGCCGTCGGGTGATCGTCCCATCCGTGGTGACCGTCCCGAACGCGGCGAGCCGCGTGCGCCGCGCGGCGATTTCGGCGACAGCGTCTGGTTCTCGCTGTCGGCCGGCCGCAAGCAGAATGTCGAGCCGCGCTGGCTGATCCCGATGCTCTGCCGCATCGGCAAGATCACCAAGCAGGAAATCGGCGCGATCAAGATGCAGACCGAGGAAACTTATGTCGAGATCGCCCGGGAATTTTCCGATCGCTTCGTCGAGGCGATCGGTCCGAAGCGGGCGCTCGAAAAGGGCATCGTCGTGACCCAACTCGACGGCATGCCAAACCTCTCCGGCGGCTTTGCCGGCAAGAAGCCCTATCCGGCGAAGCAGGCCGACTGGAAGGGCGAAGGCAAGCCGAAGCGCAAATTCGAAGGCAAGCCCGATTTCGCCGGTGCCGATCACCGTCCTGCGGAAAAGACCGACAGCAAGCCCTGGACCAAGAAATCCGGCAAGCCGGGTTACGACAAGCCGAAGTCGGACAAGCCCAAGTTCGACAAACCGAAGTTCGACAAGGGCGGCGCCGAGGGCACCAAGCGCAAGCCATTCAAGAACAAGGCCAACTGAGGTTTTGAATCATGGTGGATCGGAGTTGCGTGGCGGCTCCGGTTCGCCTTCATCGCAATGACAGCCGGCTTGCCAACTCCGGTGGATCGGTGGTGGGGTTCACGTTCTCCGTTTTGCGCCCATTCGCTGAGATTTCCGATTGGGGGAAATCATGACGGCTTCAGATCTCCTTTCCCAAACCTTGGAATTCTCCATGGTTTCCCTGTACGCTGTTGCAACCCGCTGATATCTTGATCGCAACGAAAAGTTTTGGTTTTGATCGTTCGTTCGGAGCATGCATGTCGGAAGCCGGGGGGAAGTCTGACGCCAAAAGCGCACCTGCGGTCTGGACCAAGCCGCTGCGGTCGCTGCTCGGGCTTGCGATGGCGGCGCTGCTCATTATCGTCTCGGGAACGCTTGTCGGGCTCGATTACTGGCGGGCGCGGAACGCGGCAATCTTCGATGCCGAAACCGACATGCGCGCCTTTTCCGATCGCCTCATCGACCGACTGGGTATCCTCTCCGGCAGCACGACGGCGCTGGTCGGGTTCACCGCTTCGATCGCCAATTCCATCCTGGTGCCGCCGCCGGATCGGATGAGCGACAAGATCAAGCTTTTGCGAGAGATCATCGCACAATCGCAAAATCTCGACGGCATTTATGCCGGTTATCCCGATGGCGCCTTTATCCAGGTGGTGACGCTGAAGGCCAAATCGTGGCGCATCGCGCTCGATGCGCCGGAGAAAGCGGACGTTGCGGTGCGCTCGATGCATCTCGATGCGGGTGGCGAACAGAGCAACCGGCTGATTTTCCTCGATGAAGGCGGTAACCAACTGCTGGAACGCCGGTTGCTGGCTACCGGCTACGATCCGCGCCGGCGGCCCTGGTACCAGGTGGCGGTCAATGGTCGCAAGCCAGCGGCGATCGGCCCCTATACGATGGTGACGACCGATACGCCGGGCATGACGATCTCGCAGGCGCATCGTGGCAATGGCGGCGTCGTCATCGGGGCGGATATCGACCTCGCGACCATCACCGATTTCCTGGCGCGCGAGCGGCTGACGGCCGGCACGATCGCCTTCATCATGGACGCCGCCGGCAAACCGATCATCCATTCCGACCGGGCGCTGATGGCGCGCATGCTGGCGATGAAGGAAAAGGGCGAGCGGGACGGCGGCTCCTTTTCCGATCCGCTCGTCAGCGGCATCCGCGCCACGCTGCCGAAAGACGATGGTGTCAGCTTCGCCACGATCGATGGACGCGTTTATGTCGTCATGGCGACCTCGGTAAAATCGGCGCTGCTTCTCGCCGGGCACCGGACGGTGGTGGCAGCCCCGCTCGATGAACTGACGGAAACGGCCAACCGCAATCTCTATCAGGGACTGGCGATCTCGGCGACGGTCGTGCTTCTCGGTCTGCTGAGCGCCCTGTTCCTCGCCCGCGTGATCACCCGCTCACTCGGCGAGCTCACCGACAATGCCAATCGGTTGCAGGATCTGGATTTTACCGCGCCACGCGATCTCAACTCCCATGTCACTGAAATTTCGTCGCTCGGCCGAGCGATGAACCGGGCGCGCGATGCGATCTTCACCTTCGCGCTCTATGTGCCGAAAGAGCTCGTGCGCAAGGGCATCGAGTCCGGCCAGTTCGCGGGCAGGGGCGCGCGGCGGCAGGAGGTGACGGCCTGGTTCACCGATATCTACGATTTCACGACGATCAGCGAGCAGCACTCGCCCGAGGAAGTGGTCGCGCTCCTGTCGGATTATTTCGACATTTTCAACGAAACAGTCAGCGCCCATGGCGGCGAGATCATCCAGTTTCTCGGGGATTCGGTGTTTGCCATGTGGAACGCGCCGATGAGCGATGAGCATCATGCGGAAAATGCCTGCCGCTGCGCGCTCGAAGTGGAAAGGAAGCTATCTGTCTTCAATGCCGACCTGAAAGCCCGTGGCCTGCCGGAACTGCGCACCCGCTTCGGCATCCATACCGGCACGGCTGTCGTCGGCAGCGTCGGGGCGAAGGAGCGGCTGCAATATACCGCCATGGGCGACACGGTGAACGTTGCCTCCCGGCTGGAGGGCACCAACAAAGTCTATGGCACCACCATTCTGGCCAGCAGCGCCGTCGTCGCGCAATGCGCCGACCGCATCCTGTTCCGACCGCTCGGGCAAGCACAGGTCAAGGGGCGGGCCACCGTTTTGCTGCTCTATGAGGTTGTCGGGGAGCGGGCGGAGGCGGAGCAATGTCCGTCGGCACGGGAAGGAACCGAGGCTTTGGGGGCGACGCGGATCTGATCGTCAGTCATCCGAATAACGCTGCTCGCGCCAGGGGTCGCCGAGCATGTGATAGCCGTTCTTCTCCCAGAAACCGGCTTGGTCACCGATCAGGAACTCGATGCGGTGGAGCCATTTGGCG
This sequence comes from Pararhizobium sp. O133, assembly GCF_051669845.1. Lineage (NCBI taxonomy): Bacteria > Pseudomonadati > Pseudomonadota > Alphaproteobacteria > Hyphomicrobiales > Rhizobiaceae > Pararhizobium > Pararhizobium sp. O133. Next base: position 2,122,398 of record NZ_CP196426.1, read on the forward strand.
CTTTTCCAGAAATAGAGATGCGGAATGACGAGGCGCATCGGGCCGCCATGCTCGCGCGTCAGCGGTTCGCCCTCCCACGCCGTCGCGAGAATGCCGTCTTCGGAGGCGAAATCGGCCAGCGGCAGGTTGGTCGTATAGCCGTCATAGCTTGTCAGCAGGACGAAATTGGCTTCCGGCCTCGGCGTGACGAGGTCGAGCAGGTCGTGGGTGGAAACACCCTGCCAGCGATTGTCGTAACGCGACCATGTCGTCACGCAGTGAATGTCCGACAGCGTGTTGGTCTGCGGCAACTGGTGAAAGGCGTGCCAGTCGAGTTTCACCGGGTTTTCGACGCCACCGACGATCTGTAGGCTCCAGTCCGCCAGCGAAATCTGCGGCTGCTGGCCGAGATCGAGGACAGGCCAGTTTTTCACGAGGTGCTGACCCGGTGGAAGTCGATCGGTCTCGGCGCGGGTGATCCGGCCGGTCAGGAACTTTCCCTCTTCCGCCCAGCGACGCTTGGAGAGTGTCAGTTTCGTTTCCGGTGTTTCTTCGGTCATGACGAATACCCTTGGCTTCGGGGCTTGGGTGCAGTGCAGCGAATTACAGATTTTCTGCGCGGGCCTGTCAAGGCGAGCGGCGTCAGGTCCAGGTGTAACGAACGATATGGAAGAAGATCGGGGCGGCGAAGACGAGGCTGTCGGCCCGGTCGAGCATGCCGCCATGGCCCTCGATCATCTGCCCCCAGTCCTTGACGCCGCGGTCGCGCTTGATGGCGGAAGCGACGAGGCCACCGAAGAAGCCCATGACGCAGGCAAGCGCTGCGAGGATGCCGGCCTGCAATGGTGGGAACGGAGTCAGCCAAGAGAGGCCAGCCCCCAGCAGCGAGGCGCTGACGATGCCGCCGACCAGCCCTTCCCAGGTCTTGGAGGGCGAGACGCTGGGCGAAATGCGGTGTTTGCCGAACAGCTTGCCGAAAATGTATTGCAGCACGTCGCTGCCCTGAACGGTGGCGATCAGGAAGGCGATGAGCAGCAGCTTCTTGCCCTCGTAGCCGGGGATTTCCAGCGTGATCAGTGCGGGCACGTGGCTGATGCAGTAGACCGACAGCATGATGCCCCATTGCTGTTCGCTGATGCGTTCGAGGAACCGGGAGGTGTCGCCGGATAGGGCTGTCAGGGCCGGCATGGCGAGGAAGCAATAGACGGGAATGAAGATCGAATAGAGGCCGTACCACTCGATCCAGATCAGGTAATATTGCACCGGGATGACGACGACGAACATACCGAGGAGGATCCAGTGATCGCTGCGGCGGCTATGGGTCAGCGTCACGTATTCGCGAAGCGCCGCGAAGGAAACCAGTGCGAACAGCACGATGACGCCGGCCTTGCCGAACAGGAAGGCGATGCACATCGCCGCGACCATGATCCACCAGGCCTTGATGCGGGCATTGAGATTGACCAGCGTCGAGGAGAGCGGCTTTGGACTGCGAAAGGACAGGATGCCGGCGACGATGCTGGCGGTGACAAGCACGCCCATCAGGCCCAGGAAAAGCTGCGTGGTTTCGGTCATGTCCGTTCACCTTTGGCTTCGGGATTGATGTCCAGCAGGGCCTGGCGCGCCCGATGCAGGAAATCCTTGTGTGGTTCGCCCTCAGTGACGGCAACCGGCGCACCGAAAATGACGCGGCAGAGCAGCGGCACCGGCAGGAAGGCGCCCTTCGGCAGCACGCGCGACATGTTCTCGATCCAGCACGGGATCAGTTCGACATCGGGCCGGGCGATCGCCAGATTGTAGAGACCGGAGCGGAAGCGTAAGAGCGGCTCGTCCGTCATGTTGCGGGTGCCTTCAGGAAAGATAATCAGCGATTCTCCCTTGCCCATGGCGTCCAGCATGATGACCATCGGATCCTCGCTGCGCTCCACCCAGTTGCGCTCGACGAGCACGGTGCGCAGCAGAACCTCGGCCATGAACTTGCGGATGCGGTTCGATCGCCAGTAGTCGGCGCCGGCGACGGCGCAGGTGCGGGCGCGCTCCTCCTGGCTGAGGCAGGAGGACAGCAAGATGAAATCGCCATGGCTGGAATGGTTGGCGAAATAGATGCGCTGCCGGTGCGACGGGCTGCTGCCGCTCCAGATCGGCCGCACGCCGGTAATGGCACGGGCAAGAATGGCGAGAACAGAACCGGAAAAGGATTGCAGATACCGCCTGTAGTTAATCGCAGCCATTCAGAACCGGCCCCCGTGCAGAATGGTGCCGGGCAGAAAAGCGAGCGCCAGGAAAAGCAGCACGCAGACGCCAAGCACGAGGCGTTGCCGGTTGACGAGGCGCAGCGATCCGGCGATGCGCTCAGGCAGGGAGCGCGTGGTTTCGGCGAGCGCACGTAGCCCGGCCCGCGACAGGACAGTGTCGACTTCTTCCAGCGCCTTGCGCTCGTCCGGCGTGGCCGCGATGAGCTTGAAAAGTGCCGCATCGAGCAGCAGGTGCGCCGACGTCACCAGCGCCAGCAGTCCACACACCAGAAGCGCCGTCCACAGGATGAAGAACAGCAGATCGTGGGTTTCGCGCAGGAATGGCGCTACGGCCAGCAGGATGGGTACCAGAATGCCGCCCCAAAGTGCATTGCGCCGTAGATGACCAGCAATTTCGAGCGGTGAACTGGTCATGCGGATTCCTTCGGTTCGTTTGTCGGAGCAGGCAGATGGACGGGGCGGCCCTTGCTTTTGAGAAGTTCAAGCGCGGCTTCTCGATTGGCCACCCGGCCTGTCGTCACAAGCCAGCGCACCACGGCGGCGGCGCTACGCTGGAAGCCGAGCGCGCAGCAGACGAGAACCGTGCCGTTCGGGTGCGACGTCTCGATCGCGTCCGCGGCAACCGCCAGTGTTTCACCGGGCGTGGTGACCAAATCGAGCGTGGGGAAGCTTTTCCAGGTGGTCCCCGTGCCGTGGCGCGGAGCGATTAGTTCGCCGGTGAGATCGATGACGGTGGCGATACCCGATAGCTCGGCGGCGGTCGGAAAGCGACCGAGGAATATGCCATCGACGATTTCGATACGGGTTGGCAGAGAATGCGTCCAGTAAAGGATGTTAAGGCGGGCGCCAAGGCGATAGGGCAACAGCAGCCAGCGGCTGGCGAGCGTGACGCTGCCGTCGGCTGCCTTCTGAAACACTGCCGGCCCGGCGCCGAAATATCCGATGGAGACGATGGCAAGCGCGAGTGCCGGCCAGAGCAGGAAGAGGGCATAGCCGGTCAGGAAGACGCCGGAGGCTACGAGGATGAGGAACAGGATAGCGCCGATGGCATAGATGCGTCCGAGGCGGCGGGCGTTCGCGTTCTTCGTGATGCGGAAACCGGCGAGCGGCGAGGATGCGCCATGCGGAAACAGCCATAGGGCGAACAGGCCGAGAAGGGCACCGGTCGGAATGTCGATGAAATGATGCTGATAGGTGGTGAGGACGGAGAGGCCGATGAGGAAACACCAGGCATGCCAGATCTGCCGGATACCGCTGGGAAGCTTGCGGTGCAGGTGATCCCAGATGATGACCAGGAGCGCGATATGCAGCGACGGCGCCTGGTTGAACGGTTTGTCGAAGCCGCCGAGCACGGCAAACATGAAGCCCGGCAGACCGCTGGTTTCCGGCCGCGTAAAAATAGCGGTCAGCGGAACGGCGATGAAGCAGGTCACGGCGACAATCTGCGCCGTCAGATATCGCTTCGCCAGCCGATCGACTGATGTCGGCGTGTCGTTGATGAATAGCGACAGCGCGTAGAACGCGTTGATCGACCAGTAGGGCACGATCGTCCAGGCGTAGAATGGAATGGCGCTTTCCCATCCGAAGGCGAGGTTTGGCACATGGGCGCGTTGCGAGGCCAGCCAGTTGGCGATGCCATAGCTTAGGTAGAAGAACGGCGCGAGCAGGCAAAGCCAGAGCGCTGCGCGGCGGATCACCGGCAAAGCGGAAATTGTGGGGGAGGACGCCGTGTCGATCGTCACGCCTGCGGCCCCGCGACGCGCTCGGCGATCGAGACCGTGAAGATGCCCCATTGGTCGATGCGCTGGTCAAGCTTGCGGAAGCCGGCGGCGTCGACCAGCTGGTCCATTTCGCCCTGCGTGCGCCGCCGCATGACCCAGGCCTCGCCGCCGCGATGCGAGGTGAGCGCCCGGGCGATCATTTCCAGCTGCGGATGCCAGGGCTGGTTGGTGTAGATCAGGAGAGCACCCGGCCGCATGGCGCGGGCGAGGCCACCGAGCGACTTCTCGATCAGGGCATTTTCGGGGAAGAGTTCGTAGAGGCCGGAGACGATGGCAAGATCGGGGGCAGGTGTGATCGCCGCCAGCCCGTCGCCATCGAAGGCATCCGCCTCGTCGAAGCGGGCGGTGCCGGAAAGGCCGCGCTCGGCAATCAGCTTTCGGCCGGCGGAGACGTTGATCGGAGAATAGTCGCGCAGTTGCACATGGTCCGGCTTGTCGTCGGACTGGGCAATGGCGTCGAGAATGTAGCGGCCATGACCCGACGCGATGTCGAGCATGTTGGTCGAGCGACCGGTCTCCTTCAGGCGGGAAAGCGCCTTGCCGATCATCTCTTCCAGATGCACCTTGCGCTGGCGGATGCCGCGCCAGCCGATCGCTTCGAGAAACTGCCTGTCGATCAGCTTGCCGCCGGGACCGAGGCCGCGCGGCTCGTTTTCATAGACATAGTCGAGCGTCGAGCCGGAATCGAAGCCGGTTTTGATGCCGGTCTTGATGCCCTCCGAGAACATGCCACCGAACTGGATCGACGCCTTGTTGATCAGCCAGTAGAGGCCGCGCGGCGAGACGGGAGACAGGGGCGTCGCCAGCCGGTCGGCCTCGTCGCGGGTATAGCCGTGGATATGGGCGTCGCGCAGTTGGACCACAACGGGTGGGGCAGCAAAGCGATCGGTGATGAAGGCCCTGATCTTCGTCATCGCCCGGGCGCGATCACGCTCGCCGAGCGTGTCGTGATAAAAGCCGTCGAGCACGTGACGCTCCTTGATGCGGCTTCCGAGATTTTCGAAGAATCGGTGCTGCGGTCCGTGATGAACCACCCAGTCGCTGCCAGAAATCAACAGTTGGACGGGCACGGTGATGGCGCGGGCATCCTCGACCACGCGCTTGGCTGCTTCATGCAACTCGAGCAGGATATGCGAGGCGATCGGGCGGGTGATCAGCGGGTCGTTTTCGTAAGATTCGACGCGGGCGGGATCATGCGTCAGGAATTTGGCCTTGACGTAGGAATTGACGAAGAAGCTACCCTTCAGCTTCTGCCACAGCGCGATGCCGGGCTTGGCGAGCGGTACGTAGAGCTTGATATCGAAGGCGGGGGATGCAAGCACCAGTGCCCGGACCTTCGGGGCGTAATCGTGCACCCAGGTGGCGGCAAGAACCGCGCCGACGCTCTGGGCGATGACGGCGATATCCTCGATCGCTATGCCACTGGTTTCCTGGATATGACGGACGAACATATCGAGATCGCTCACGGAGGCGGCAAAGGACGGCGAGAAGCCGCGTACACCGGGAGAGCGGCCGTGGCCGCGTGCGTCCCAGGCATAGAAGGCATAATCATCAAGCCCGAGTTCATCGACGATATGGGAGACGCGGCCGCTGTGTTCATGGCCCCGGTGCAGAAGGATGATGGCGCCGGTCGTCTGAGCCGTTCTTGCCGACCACTGGCGGTAGAAGAGCGTCGTGCCGTCATGGGTCTTGAATTCGCTGTCGATCGGCGTGCGAGGCTCAAGTCCATGTGATTGCGGCGCGCTCTGATGCATATCCGTCTCCCTCATGACACCGGTGGCTCCCGCCACCGTTGCAAGTTCATTCAATCAGTGGAATGAAACGCTTGAACACACAAGGATATTCACTGCCGGGATGATGTAAATGGCGGAGTTCGGAATGACCATGCCAATGAACGCCGGCAGTGCAATTGTGTGATCCCGCCATCGCCTTCCTCTGTCCCGTGAGACCCGGTCATGTCCGTCTATCAGCTGAAATCGCGCTTTCAGACTACCCTGCGCCCGCTCGTCAATCGTCTTGCTGCAGCGGGCGTGACGGCCAATCAGGTGACGCTGGCGGCGGCGGCCGTTTCGATCATGCTCGGCGTCTTCCTGTTCCTGAGACAGGATGCCAGATGGTTCGTGCTGGTGCCGATCTGGTTTTTCCTGCGCATGGCGCTCAATGCCATCGACGGCATGCTGGCGCGGGAACACGGGCAGAAGAGCCTGCTCGGCGCCTATCTCAACGAAATGACGGATGTGGTGTCAGACGCGGCTCTCTACCTTCCCTTCGCTTTTGTTGCTCCCTTCAGTCTGGGATGGATAGCGGCGATCGTGTTTCTGGCAACGCTGACGGAGTTTGCCGGCGTAACCGGTGCCGCCAACGGCCGGACGCGGCGTTACGACGGGCCTATGGGCAAAAGCGACCGGGCGGTGGTTTTCGGCGTTCTCGGCGCCTGGGTCTCGGTCGCGGGCATGCTTCCGGGCTGGCTGTTCTGGCTGCAGCCGCTGCTCTGCATCGTCCTCATTCTGACCGTCGTCAACCGTATCCGCGGCGGGCTTGCGGAGACATGAAAGCCGGACGTTTCGCAACGCCCGGCTCACAGTCACTCGGTTGATTGATCAGGCCGGCAGCTGGAAGTAGTGGTTCGCCAGCAGCACTACGGTCAGGCCGGCGGCAAGCGCCACATAGGGCAGGACGCCGGCTTTCTTGACACCGAGATCCGTGCCCGTCAGGCCGAGATCGTCCATCGCACCGGCCGGGAACCTGCCGCCGTCACGCACATAGTGACGGTAGGCAAACACCGGCAGGATCATGGCGGCGAAGATGAAGCCGACCCACAGCGCGTTGGAATAGCCCCAGACCTTGGCGCCGGCGCCGAGGAAGAGAGCGTTGACGAAGGCGAGAACGGTGTTGAGGCCGATCAGCCAGGTCGGAGCCTTCCAAGGACGATGGATATGGCTGGAATCCATGCGGTGAATCCAGCCGGCGTTCAGGTTGAGGAAGTTGAAGATGATGTAGCCGACATTGGAGACGGCCAGCACGAAGAAGTAACCAGCGACGTCGGATGCAATGGCGAGCAGCAGCAGGTTGAAGGCAAAGTCCGTCCACATGGCGCGGGTGGGCGCGCCGTGCTCGTTGACGTGATCGAGATATTTCGGCAGCCAGCCGTCCTTCGACCCTTGGTAGAGGGTCCGCGACGAACCGGCCATGGCCGTCATGATGGCGAGGAACAAAGCCATGATCATCAGGATGACCAGGATCTGCGTGATGATCTGGCCGCCATGGACGAGACCTGCCAGGGCTTCAGCAATGCCGGTACCATCGACGACGCCCGCTCCGAGCATGCCGCTCTGGCCGATGACGCCCTGGAAGGTGAACGGGATCAGGAAGAAGAATAGGCAGCACAGAAGGCCGGAATAGAAGATCGCCTTGAACGTATCCGTCTTCGGATTCTTCAGTTCGCGGGTATAGCAGACGGCGGTTTCGAAGCCGTAGGTCGACCAGGCGGCGATATAGAGGCCGCCGAGGAACAGCGTCCAGCCGCCATTCGACCAGGTGCCGTCGACGCCCGAATAGGCCGCCGTCGGCGGCACGAGGCCGGTAACATTGATGCTGTCGATCTGGCCCGAGAAGATCGGGTAGAGGCCGATGACCAAAAGCGGCAGGAGAACGATGATGGCAAGCCATTTCTGGACGCTGGCCGTTCCATGGATGCCGCGGTGCTGGATCGCGAAGATGACCAGCATCAGAAAGCCGCCGATGAAGAAGGTGGCGTTGAGATTGGCATTGGCGAGGAACGGAATGTCGAAGCTCAACAGCGACCAGCTGCGGATGGCCGGTGTCAGCGCCGCCACAGCGTCGCCAGACAGGAGCGCGGAGATGGCGTCCTGCGGCGTCTTGCCGGCATTGGCCGTCAGCCATTCGGCGACGCGCGGGCTATCCGCCGTCAGCGTGGCCATATTGGCATTGATCCATTCCATGACGGCCGGCGATTCCGCGCCGGGGATCGGGAAGAGGGCATTGAGGATATAGCCGGCAGCGATGGCGCAGCCGAGCGACAGGACCGGCGACCAGGCGAACCAATTGCACCACACCGATAACGGCGCGATGAATTTCGAATACCGAAGCCAGGCGGTGGCACCGTAGATCGATGCGCCGCCCGACTTGTTGCCGAACATGCCGGCGATCTCGGCATAGGTGAAGGATTGCAGGAAGCCCATGATCATCGAGATGATCCAGACGACGAAGGCGAGCTTGCCCGTCGTGCCCGCGATGCCGCCGATGGAGAAGAGCACCAGCGGCGGCACGCCCGCCGCGACCCAGAATGCCCCTTTCCAGTCCAGTGCTCTTATCAGCCCGGCGTCTGAGGTGGTTGCCGCCGACCCCTCGGTCTCAACAATTGATGCCATAAGCAGTCTCCTCGACCAGTTTATTGAGCGCGTTTCGCGCGTCCCCGTATGGATGGTTGGGCTTTGGTCAGCGCTGTGGAGGAGCCTGCATTCCGCAGTGTCATCACCCCGTTCCCGTTTCATTTTTTCGGCCAAAGCTTATCCTCATAGTGAATTTTTTTTCTTCTCGGTCAAGTCTCTCTTTACTTTCCGAAGGCTCCCGTAGGATAGTTTGGCCATATTGCCGGTGCATAAGTTGCGCATGTGGCGCATCGAACGATCATGCTGCCGGTGGGAGCTGAAATGACGAATTCCGGACGATTTGCGGACATACTGGCACCGCCACGCCCAAGCACGATTCTGAGGCCGGGAATCCCGGCGCTGCCGGCTGGGGTGGAGCGTTACCGCGTCAAGGGTCGCGGTACGACGGTGGTAAAAGTTGCCGCCGGGGACCGCGTCATGATCAAGGATGTCGAGGGCGGCCAGCTGTGCGAGGTCAGCTTCGTCGATGGCAGTGGCCGTTTCAATGCCGCAGGACTCGGTGTCGCCTTTTCCGGAGTGGCCACAGGTCTTCAGGATATGCTTTCACGGGACGAGGAAAGTGCCCGGCGGGTACTGTCCGCCTTAAAGCGCCGTTCCGTCGATCCAGCGGGTGCGCAGGCGCTGGTGCTTTTCGGCGAAAGCTCGTCTCCTGGCGCGTCGGCCGAATTGACGATTATGCTTGACGGGTTGCTGATCGTTGGCGCGCCTGCGCCGCTGATGGACGCGGAGTTGCAGAACACGGCGACGGCGCTGGAATTGCGTGTCACACGCGCCAGGATCGAGCGGACTTACGAGGACATGCTGCCGGAACCGATGGCCGATCCGGTGCAGGACCTGCGCATTCCGGCGGCCAGGGCGTCGGCCTATTTCGTCCGGGCGGGCGAGTTTATCCAGGTGATCGATGTCAGCGGCCGGCAGTGCACGGATTTCCAGGCCTTTTCCGCCCGCAAGGTCGACAAGGGGCTGGACCTGGCGCTGGATGCAACGGTGACGCGTACGTTGCTGGGACGCAGCTATCCGACACCAGGCCTGCCGTCCAAGGCGTTCGACCGCGATTTCGAGCCGCTGGTGGAAATCGTGCAGGACACGGTCGGGCGGCACGATGCCTTCGCCACCGCCTGCAACTCACGCTACTACGACGACATGGGCTATCCCGGCCATGTCAACTGCACGGACAATTTCAACCATGCCTTAGCGCCCTATGGCATCGCGCCGCGCAAGGGCTGGGAAGCGCTCAACTATTTCTACAATACCAATGTCGATCACCAGAACCAGCTCTATCTCGACGAGCCCTGGTCGCGGCCGGGCGATTATGTGCTGATGCGGGCGCTGACCGATCTGGTCTGCGTGTCGTCCTCGTGCCCGGACGATATCGACGCGGCCAATGCCTGGAACCCGACCGATATCCATGTCCGGACCTATTCGGACAAGCAAAAATTCTCGCGCGCCGTTGCGATCCGAATGACCCCTGATGCAGAGCCCGAAATGACCCAGGAAACAGCCTTCCATCCCCGCCTGTCGGCACTGACGCGCAACCACACCGAATATCGGGGCTACTGGCTGCCCAATCGCTTCAACAATGAAGGGCCGATCGAGGAATACTGGGCCTGCCGCGGAAAAGCCGTGGTGATGGACCTGTCGCCGCTGCGCAAGTTCGAGGTGACGGGGCCGGATGCCGAGGCGCTGCTGCAATATTGCTGTACCCGCGACATTCGCAAGCTTTCGCCGGGGCAGGTGGTCTACACCGCCATGTGCTACGAAAACGGCGGCATGATCGATGACGGCACCGTCTTCCGGCTGGGGCAGAACAATTTCCGCTGGATCGGCGGCGACGATGTCAGCGGCATCTGGCTGCGCGAACAGGCCGAGAAAATGGGCTACAAGGCCTGGGTGCGTTCCTCCACCGACCAGATGCACAATCTCGCCGTCCAGGGACCGAATAGCCGCGAAATCATCAAGGAGATCATCTGGACCGCGCCGTCGCAGCCGACGATCGGTGAACTGGAATGGTTCCGTTTCGCGGTCGGCCGCATCGGTCATTTCGAAGGCGCGCCGGTCGTTGTCTCCCGCACCGGCTATACCGGAGAACTCGGCTACGAGATCTTCTGTCATCCAAAGGACGCGACCGCCGTGTTCGATGCGGTCTGGCAGGCCGGCCAGAAACATGGGCTCAAGCCGATGGGGCTGGAAGCGCTCGACATGGTGCGCATCGAGGCCGGGCTGATCTTCGCCCATTACGAATTCACCGACCAGACCGATCCGTACGAGGCCGGCATCGGCTTCACCGTGCCGTTGAAGTCGAAGACCGAGGATTTCATCGGTCGGGAAGCCCTGATCAAGCGCAAGGAAAACCCGCGCTACAAGCTTGTCGGTCTCGATATTGATTCCAACGACGCCGTCGGCCATGGCGACACCGTGCATATCGGCCGCGCGCAGGTTGGTGTCGTCACCAGCGCTACCCGTTCACCGCTCCTGAAAAAGACTATCGCGCTCGCCCGCATGGACGTGTTGCATTCGGCTATCGGAACAGAGGTTGAGATCGGCAAGCTGGATGGTCAGCAGAAGCGCCTGCCGGCGCGGATCGTGCCTTTTGCGCATTACGATCCGGAAAAACTGAAGCCGCGGTCTTGAGGGCAGGGTGGCCGTTACAGCTTCAGCAAGCGGACACTTTTTGCCGGTACGGTTGCGAGTATGATGATACGATCTGCCTGTTCCTCATAAAGGATGATGTGGCTTTTGTGTTCGTGCCGGCGGACGCCTTCGCCAATTGAGGGAGCGGGCCGGCCCATCTGTGGGCGGGAAGCCATCAGTTGAAAACAATGATCCAACTTTTGTATCGTCGAGCCTGATTAAGACCAAACAGTTCGATGCCATCGAGGAACAAGCTCAGCAAATCGTCCTCGGCGCGTTCCGTCAGCGCATGGCTATTCACGCACGACGCCTCTTGCCCTGGCTAGGCGTTCTGCATTCTCAAAGATGGTGTAGAGACTTTGCTTGCCGGTGCCGCTTGCCCGGGATTCCGCAACAAGCTGGCGCAATTCGTCCATGGTCATTTCTTGGTCCCTGCGCGATCGATCGCGGCGAACGAGATCGCGCAGATAGTCGCTTGCACTGGCATATTCGCCCTTGCCGATCTGGGTCTCGATCCATTCCTTCATAGGATCTGGGAGTGAAATGGTCATGGTTGCCATCGGGTAATTCTCCTTTCGGCGCATCTTATCACCGATAGGAAAAAATCACAAAATTTCTTATTTTCAGTGATAGGACTTACTCAACCAGACTTGCGCTGCACGCTGGCGATTTCTCTCGCGACGGCTTCGGAATCGTTGGCGAGGGTGCGCATTTCCGAGGCAAGCACGGCGAAGCCGGCGCCGGCCGCGCCGGCGCGGGCGGCTTCGATGCCGGCATTGACGGCGAGCAGTTTCAGGTAGCGCAGCGAGTGCAGAATCTCGGCGGTGCGCGATGCCGTTGCCCGCATGTCGGCCGTCTGGTCGTCGATTCGCTGGTAGAGCGACTCGATGTTGACGATGCTGCCTTCGAGGTAAAGCAGGTCGCCGTTCTTGTCCCAGACGCCGCCGCCGGTTTCCGTTACCCACAGAAGATGACCCTTGTTGTGGCGGATGCGATATTCCAGCGTCCAGTCTGTTTTGCTTTCGAGCGCCTTGCCGACAACCTCGTCCATCATCGGCACGTCTTCCTCGCACATGATCGAGGTGAAGGTCCGCACCCGATTGCCGACGATTTCATCCGTGGGATAACCGAAGATGCGCTGGATGCCATCCGTCATGTCGAGCATCGTATAATGCTCGTCGGCCCGGCACCGGTAGAGAAATCCATTCATGCGACCGAGAACGCTGCTCTGAAAGTCCATGTCGAATCCGGCTGAGGCTGGAGGGCGGATGGGAAGATTATCGATGTTTACGGATAATATTTCGTTATTCTGGAAATCGTGATCGGAAGGCCGCAGGGACGGCCTTCCGATCCGAAGTCGCTTTTATCGCCGATCAGTTCTTCAGGTAGACTTCCAGCGTATCATCCATGGCTTCCAGCCAGGGCGTGTGATGCTTGGGGGCCATCGTGCCGGTCATCAGCGACTTGTAGGCATGGTCGCGGAAGCCCATGATGTTATCCGCCTTGTGGTGCTCCCATTCCATGAAGGTCTTGTTGGTGCCCTCGATGTCGAACTTCGGATAGTCGGTATCCTCCAGAAGCTCGATGACATAGTCGCCCTGGAACCAGATCATCTGCTCGGCATCCTCAAGCGTTTCCTCGCGGGCGCGCCACGTGTCGAAATGGGCTTTCATCTCGTCCTTGCCCGGCAGCTTGATGCGGCCCATGATGACGTCGCGGGCGTACCAGGCCTGGGCGTCGAACATGTTGAACGTGTAGAACTGGTCCTGCATGCCGATATACATCAGCTGCGGATTGTCCTCGTAGACCACGCCCTTGTAGAGGGCATCGGACCACAGGCGGTTGGCCGTCTTCAGGCGCAGGTCATCCGGCAGGAACGGGAAGTGGTGAAGGTACCCGGTGCACAGGATCAACGCATCGACCTCCTTGGTCGATCCGTCGGCGAAATGGGCGGTCTTGTTGACGAGTTTCTGCAAGAGCGGCCGCTCCTCGAAGCGCTCCGGCCATTTGAAGCCCATCGGCTTGGAACGGTAGCTGGTGGTTACCGACTTCGCGCCATATTTCCAGCATTGCGAGCCAATGTCCTCTGCCGAGTAGCTGCGGCCGACGATCAGCACGTTCTTGTCCTTGAATTCCAGCGCGTCGCGGAAATCGTGGGCGTGCAGCACGCGGCCGCCGAAGGTCTTCACGCCCTCGAAATAGGGCACATTCGGGGTCGAGAAGTGACCGGAGGCGACGACGACATAGTCGAAGATCTCGTCATACATGACGTCGTTGACCCGGTCGTGGGCCGTTACCGTGAAGGTCTTCGATTCTTCGTCGAAACGCACCATGCGCACCGGCGTCGAGAAGCGTACCCACTTGCGGACATTTGCCTTTTCGACCCGGCCCTTGATATAGTCCCAGAGCACGGCGCGGGGCGGATAGGACCCGATCGGCTTGCCGAAATGCTCCTCGAAGGAATAGTCGGCGAACTCCAGGCATTCCTTCGGGCCGTTCGACCAGAGATACCGGTACATGCTGCCATGGACCGGCTCGCCATATTCATCGAGCCCGGTGCGCCAGGTGTAGTTCCACAACCCGCCCCAGTCGGCCTGTTTTTCGAAGCAGACCACTTCGGGGATTTCCGCGCCTTTCTGGGCGGCGGACTGGAAGGCTCTCAATTGGGCAAGGCCGGAAGGCCCTGCGCCGATGACGGCTACTCTGGTCATGTCTGTCGGTTCCCTATTTATGTCGTTGTAAGCTTTGTGAAGAACCCCTCCCCAACCCTCCCCACAAGGGGGAGGGAGCAGATCGTGTGTGCCTTGCCCTCATTATCACGCACCGATTGGCCGGCAGCATGCTCTGATGACTCCCTCCCCCTTGTGGGGAGGGTTGGGGAGGGGTCTTAACCTCTCAATCCGGATAGATCCCTGCACTCGTCGGCGCCCCGTCGTCGTATTTCGAAAGCCAGTCGATCATGATCGGCCGGTTGCGGGTCAGGCCCTTGTAGTCGGCGATCTCCGGCGGCAGGCTTTTCAGCACACGCGGCAGGCGGCGGCCCCATTTGGGGACGGTGATCAGTTCCTCAAGGCTGATCAGGTAGCAGCGGATGACGAACAGGATGGCGTTGGAGCGGGGCAGGCGCCACAGGCTCTGCAACTCGACTCGCAGGTGCATCTTCTGCCCGACATTCTCCGGCGTCACCGTCGTGCGGTCAGGGCCCCATTTGTGGTAGTTTTCCGGGGACGTATCGAGCCGCGGATTGACGGTCATCGTCCAGTTCAGCCGGCGGGTCGGCTTGCCCTGCTGCAGGTTGAGAAGGAATTTCAGCGCCCGGTCGAACACGCCGATCTGGTGGGCGAGCGGCACCGGCCCGTGCCATTCCATGAAGTTCATGCCGATGTCGAAATCCAGCGACCAGTCGGCCTGGGTGGTGACCATGCCGGCATCCATCCAGAGATTGTTGTCGCGCTGGTCGACGATGCAGAAATCGCCCTGGGCCTGGCGGGTGATATATTCCATCGGCGGGCAGGGCAGCGTTGCCGGATCGCCGAAGGTGAAGGTGTCGTCGATGTCCATCGGCCGGTTGATCCAGCGCCAGCGATCACCGTTCTTCTCCAGGGTAAAATGCTCGGGATAGTCCTGCGCCTGGTGCTCCATCAGCAGTTCCAGCGTGTCCCATTGCGCCGCCATCATGTGCGGCAGCGCCTGGCAGCGGAGCGGGTCTTCCTTCAAAACCATCGCCCGGTCCTGCATTTCGGCGACGTAGTGTTCGTCGACGTCGATCAGGTTTTCGAAAACGCTATTCGCCTTGCCGCGGATGTGCGGCTCCATGTTGACCGAATACATGTATTCGTCGCGATCGAACGGGAAGGGAAAGCGCCTGATATTGGTGAGGCTGTTGCGGAAGGTGAAATCGTCGCGGAACGTTTCGTTCCTGAACGTGATGGTCATCTGCCGGTCCCCCTTCTGTCTGTGGACGACTGCTAGAGTTGAAGAACGAGTTGCTGGCCCTTGAACCGCGAGACGCAGATCATGACCTTCTTGCCGGACGCCTTTTCCTCGTCCGACAGGTAGATGTCGTTGTGCTCCAGCGTGCCGTCGCAGGAGGAGACTTCCGTCTCGCACTGGCCGCAGGCGCCGCCGCGACACATATAGGGCGCGTCGCAGCCGTGGGCCTCGGCTGCCTCCAGGATGCTCTGGTGTTCGCCGACCGTCATGTGAATGTTGGATTTTTCCAGGAAGACCTGGAAAGGTAGACCTGCCGGAGGCGCGAGAAAACGCTCCGAATGCAGGTTTTCCTTCGGCCAGCCGGCTTCCAGCCCGGTCAGCAGGATGGCATCGATCATGCCGGCGGGACCGCAGACATAGAGATGCGTGCCGAGCGGCTGGTTTTCGACCAGGGCCTTGACCGGGATGAAGGTCTTCTCGCTGTCGCAATAGATCTTCACCCGGCGCGGGCCATAGCGGTCGAGCAATTGCTGCCAGTAGGCACCGTGTTCGCGCGAGCGGATGGCGTAGTGCAGTTCGAAGGCGGCATTGTCGCGGGTAAACTGCTCCATCATGGCGATGAACGGCGTGATGCCGATGCCGCCGGCAATGAGGATGTGCTTGCGGCCGCGATGATCGGCCGGAAACAGATTGACCGGCTGGCTGACGACCAGATGGTCGCCCGGCTCGACCTGCTCATGCATGAAGACCGAGCCGCCGCGCGAATTCGGCACCTTCAGCACGCTGATTTCGAACGCGCTGTTGTCGTCGGGATTGGACATCAGCGAATAGGGATTGCGGCGCAACAGGCCGTTGTCGTTCATCGAGACCACGACATGGGCGCCGCCGGAAAAGAACGGCATCGGCTGGCCGTCGAGCCGTTCGAAACGGAAACGCTTGACGCTGTCGGTGACCTGCGTCACATCAGCCACCCGGACGGGCATATCTGTGTTGAGGCTCACGGGAACATCTCCTCGGGGGCGGGCGCGGTACCCGGCTCTTCGGCATCGATATTGACGCCCTGGAAGGCGCCGAGGCGGCGCGAATAGTGGTCCCGCACGAGGAGCGGCAACCCGCAATGGGTGCAGGAGAACGGGCTGGTCGTCACATTGTCGGTGATGCCCTTGCAATGAACGCATTGCACCCGCCGCGCCGTGGAGCCGCGATGCTCCGTGTGGATCGAATTGAAATCGATGCCGAATTCCAGCGCTACCTGCATGACCTGGCCAATGAAGCCCTCCGTGCCGGCAATATACAGACGGGTTCCCATTCGGGCCTGCTCAAGACAGGCTCTGAGGCGAAACAATAGGGGTTGGAGGGTCGGGGCCTGCCAGAAGACATCCGGCGAAAGCGCCATCAGCTTGACATCATAGGCTTTGGGCGCTGCTCCGCCTGCAAGGTAGAGGATTTCCGACCGGTCGAGGAAATCGCGGCCCTTGGTTTCAACCTGATCGGTCAGGGCCGCCGCCCCTTCGCCCTCGAGGACGAAGAGGTGGCGTTTCGCATTAGGCTCGACGTTGAGCCCCTTATATTCCGGTCTGCTCTTGATTCCTTGAACAAGCATGGCGTCAGCCCTGCGCGGTCCGTTTCGTCTTCTTCGGGTCGTCGAAGGTGATCGTATGGGCGATCGCCGGGGCGTTGACGGTCTTGCCCTTCACCTCGAGCTTGGTGCCCTGCACGGCATAGGGCACCTCAACGCGCATGATCGCCATCGAGCGGTTGGTGAGCTTGGAATAGGACGGGCAGGTGATGACGCCGACTCGTCTGCCGTCGGCCCACACCTCGTCGCCGAGATCGGTCGGACCGTCGGCATCGACCAGCAGGCCGAAGATCTTGAAGCGTTCCTTGCCCTTTAGCCGCGCATGTTCCTCGGCGCCGCGGAAACCTGTCTTGCCGGGGCTGACGGTGAAGTCGAGGCCAAGTTCCCACAGGCTGTCGCCGGGCTGCTCGTTTGCGAAGGGATACATCTGCGAATTGTCGTAGGGGTAGAACAGCAGGTAGCTTTCGACCCGCAGCATGTCGAGAACGCTGAAGCAGACGGGAATGATGCCCATCGCCTTGCCTTCATCGACGATCCGGTCCCAGACCATGCCGGCATCCTGGCCGCGCACGAAGATTTCATAACCGCGCTCGCCGGTATAGCCGGTGCGCGAAATCATCACCGGCGCGCCGAACAAAGTCGTCTGCATGTGATGGAAATATTTGAGATCGCGAATGCCCGGCACGTATTTTTCGAGATAATCGACGGCGAGCGGCCCTTGCAGCGACAGGTCGTGTAGATCGTCGTCGAACAGCACGGCGCAATTGCGGCCCTGGGCCTGCTTGACGATTTCCTCAAAGCCCGAGCCGGAGCCGTGGACCAGCATCCAGGAATTCGGGCCGGTGCGGTAAACGATGCAGTCATCGGTGAAATGGCCGCGCTCGTTGAGCATGCAGGCATAGACCGACTTGCCGGGATAGACCTTGGTCATGTCGCGGGTGGTGATGTATTCCAGGATGGCAATGGCGTGCGGTCCGACGAGATGGACCTTCTTCAGGCCCGACACATCCATGATGCCGGCCTTGGTGCGCACGGCGATATGCTCTTCATAGATATCCTTGTCATAGGTCCAGGCGGTTCCCATGCCGCTCCAGTCCTCAAGGTTGGATCCCAATGCCCGATGTCGGTCGCCCAAGGCGGAGAAACGCCAGCTAAGTGCCATGATTTGTTCCCTTATTTATTTCACTCTGTGGAAATAATTATTCCTGAGTATATGCGCGTTTTCGGGAACGGCAAGCCGTCAAATCGATTTATGGCGGGGAAATTTGGCAGCTTTATTTCGCGAAGGTAAGCTGCGGTTTTCCGGGACGCAAGACGCACGCAGGAAAGGAGAAGGACTGGCTTTCTCCAAGCCGAGCCCATATCACCTTGATATAAACGGCTTTACCACATGAGCATGGGAAAGGACGGGGCATTGACCGAGATCGAAAACAGCCTGCCTGAAATTTATCGCGCCTATATCGATTGCCTCAACCGTCAGGACTGGACGGCGCTTGGCGCGTTTGTCGACGACAATGCTGTCCACAATGGCAAGCTGATCGGTTTGGCCGGCTATCGTGCCATGCTGGAAAAGGATTTCGACGACATTCCCGACCTTCGCTTCAATATCCAGATGCTGATCGCCGACCCGCCCTATATCGCCAGCCGACTGGCGTTCGACTGCACACCGAAGGGCATGTTTCTCGGAATGCCTGTGAACGGCAGGACGGTCTCCTTCACCGAGAATGTGTTCTATGAATTCCGGCAGGGAAAGATCGTGCAGGTCTGGTCGGTCATCGACAAGACGGCGATCGAGGCGCAGCTTCTGGATTAGTTTATTCCGCTTTCAGAAACACCAAAGCCCGGACGGTCGCCCGGGCTTGTTGCATCCATCCAGGCCAATCTCAGGCGAGAAGTCCTTCTTCTTTCATCACAGCGACGAACGATGCCCAGGCCTTGCGGGGGCTGCGGATGCCGTCGAGCGCGTCGAGGCAATGCTGCAGGGCGCGGCGATAGGCGATGCCTCTGTGGCCGGACCAGCGGCGCAGAAATTCCACGGCGTCCCACGCGGAGACGATGATATTTTCCTGGCTCTGTTTGATGATCACTCTGACGGGGGTTGGAAAGCGCTTGTAACTCAACGTCGTCCTCATGCTTTTAGTTCTGAATTGCGCCCCTCAACGTCCGGTGCAGGTGAAGGTTCCAGTACCAAACTCATTTCGGAATCTGCTTTCGAAACGATAGTCTGAATAAGGTCACCGTCGATCGTCATTTCGTTCGGGATTGGTGTGGTGTTTCAGCAGGCCGGCCTGAAACCCGTCCGGCATTGTCCGATTTCGGGGCGCATCAGACGTTCCGCCATGTCGTCCCGCCGGTGATCGTGCCGGTCTGATCAGCGTCGCCCTGTTCCCCTTGTGGGGTGGGACTTTCTACATCAACACGGGTTCCGCATCCGTTCGATCCATTCTCGGCCAATCTGCCAGCGTCGCAGCACATCCAGCGGGTCCTCCGCATCGATCCGCGAACAGATGCGGTAGACCTCCAGCACCTCGGCGCTCATCTCGCCGCGGAGGTAGAAGAAGGTCGCGGCGGCGTAGCGGGTGCGGCCGGACCATTCTGTGCCGGGCGGGGTGGTGATGAGGTCCCAGTTGAGGCGGGTCTCTTCGTCCATGATCGGGCGTCAGAACAGACCGGGCGGGGTGACCGCGCGGCGGTCGAGCTTGATGAAAGGGCGCGGCACGATACGGGCGCGCTTCATCATCTTCTGGTATTGCAGTTCGCGCAGCGCGTAGATTTCCACCCAGAGATCCTCCGTCAGGCGCGTGCCATAGGGCCGTGTCAGGCTGGCGATGGCGATGTTGCGCTTTGCGAGTGGAGACCAGATGGCGGCGCTGACGAGGCCGGCTTCCTGCTTTTTCCGGTGATAGACGATGGCGCCGTCGGCGGGAATATTTCCTTCGATTTCAAGGCCGACGAGAACATGCTTCAGAGTTTGATTCCGCCGCGCTTCAAGTATCGCTTTACGTCCGTTGAAATTGACTTTACCGGCATCGACTAGCCAGTCCAGCCCGATCTCGTCGGGCATCCGGGCGCGGTCGGCGCGAAGCGTGGTTTCCGCGGTCATGAAATCGGCATTGGAAACGATGAAGCCGGCCTCGATACGAGCGCGGTTGAGCGCCGCATAACCGATGGCCCGGGTGCCGTGAAGTTGTCCCGCTGCCCAGAGCCGGTCCCAGAGGCTGAGCGCCTGCGTGGCGGGGACGAAGAGTTCGTAGCCGAGGTCGCCGGTGAAGCCGGTGCGGGAAATAGTGACCGTGCCGCCGTCATGGGTAAAGGTGGCAAGCTGGAACGGCTTAAGCCGTTCGATGCCCTCAAAGCCCGCCTTGCAAAGGATGGCGAATGAGGTCGGCCCCTGAAGGGCAAGTCCGGCGATTTCGGTGGTTTCCTCCCTGATTTCGACATCGAACCCAATGGCGCTATCGAGGAGCCAGGGCAGGTGTCGCTCCTGGCAACAGAGGCGGAACGTATCAGTGGACAGCCGGAACAGCGTGCCGTCGTCGAGCACATGGCCATGATCGTCGCACCAGGCGGTGTAGTGGACGCGGCCGGCATCGAGCTTCGTCACGTCGCGGACTGTCAGCCGGTTGAGGTAACGTTCTGCATCCGGGCCGGCGATGCGGTATTTTACCATCGGCGAAATGTCGAACAGGGCCGCCATCGAGCGGATGGCGAAATATTCCAGTTCCTCGTCGAACACCGAATGGGGTGCCTTGTAGCCGGCCCAGGTGTACCAGTCGTTTGTCTCGCTGAGGGCTGCGATGCGCGGATGGAACGGCGTTTCGAGGCGCGGCGTGGCGATGTGTTTCTGACCAGCGAGACGGGTAGCGAGGTGCGGCATCATGATCTTGTCTCCGAAAGGATGTGCCTGGCAGCCAGCAACCCCGGAAGGCCGGATATGCCGCCGCCCGGATGCGAGCCGGCGCTGGCGAGGTAAAGGCCCGACAGGGGCGTCGCGTAACCGGCGGCGGCATTGACCGGGCGGTTGACCAGAAGCTGGTCGGCCTGCAGTTCGCCATGATGCCAGTGGCCGCCCGGCAGATTGTACTGGGTTTCCATATCGGCCGGCGTCATCAGGCTGCTGGCGACGATGCTTTGGGAAAGGCCGGGCGCGTAGCGTTCCAGCATTTCGAGGATGATCTTCTCGAAGACCGACTTGCCTTTGTCCCAGCCGCCCTTGAGGTCGTAGGGCGCGAACTCGACCAGTGCCGACAGAGTCACACCGTTGGATGGCGCCAGTGTCGGATCGGCAAGGCTGGGGATGGTGATTTCCATCACGGGATCGGTTGAGAATTCGCCATATTTTGCCGGATTGAAGGCATCCTCGACATGGGTGATGGAGCGGGCGATGACCAGCCGGCCGTGATGATCGTCGGGCGTCACACCGGTGAAGGAGGGCAGACGATCAAGCGCGAGATCGATCTTGGCGACATTGCCCTTCGAGCGGATATTGCCGACGGCGCGAACGAAACCGGTGCCGAGTTCGGCCATATCGCAGAAATCGAGGAACGTTGCCTTCGGGTGTACCGCTGAGACGATGACGGGTGCGTTGATCTGTTCGCCGTTTGCGAGAACGACACCGCTGGCCGCGCCACGATCGGCGAGGATGCGGCTGACCAATGCTTCGGTGCGGATCGTCACGCCAGCACTTTTCGCCGCTTTTTCGAAGGCTGGAGCCAGCGTGTTCATGCCCCCTGTCGGAACATATTGTATCGCTGTCCCATCGCGGGTCTCGCCGGTCAGGCGGTAATACAGCCCGAGCAGAGAGGTCGGCGAACGCGGGCCGAGGTGGATACCGAGTGTGGCGTCGAAGGCGATGAGGCCTTTCAGCCGGTCGTCGGTCAGATATTCATCGGCGACATCGGCGACGTTCATCAGCAGCATGCGCAGGAAATCGCGGCCTTCCTCGCGGCCCTTGGTAATGAGGCTCAAGCCAGCGCCGGCGAATGTGCCGAGATCGTGCATCCCGATCTTGCCGATTTCCGGCGGGCGGCGCTTGAGGAAGCGCTTGAGGATGCCGGCTTGGAACATCAGTTTCTTGCGCATGGCCACAAAGGCCTTCGCTTCGGTAGGGCTGACGCCGTCGATGGTTTCGCCATAGGCGCCGCGCAGGATGGCGTGATTGCCATCTGGGGAAAGCGCGACGGTCGGCAGGACTTCGCTCGTCCTTGTCTCCAGCTTGAGAAGTGCCGCGACCTCCGGATCGAGGCGATTGATGATGTGGGCGAGACCGGCAGCACGGTAGCCGGGGTGGAATTCGTAGCCGCGGATAGTACCGCCGGTGCTTTCGGCTGCTTCCACCACGAGCACCCTACGACCGTTCTGGGCAAGGACCGTGGCCGCCGTTAGTCCATTATGGCCGCCGCCGATGACGATGGCGTCGAAGGCGCCTGCAGCGTTGCGGGCGGGATCAGATGACGTCATGGGCCGGGCTCATTTCAGCGGGTTTCATCTTGAGGTCGCGCAGGATCTCGGCGGCGGCATTGCGGCCCGGCGCGCCCATGACGCCGCCGCCGGGATGGGTGGAGGAGCCGCAGAGATAGAGGCTGGACACCGGTGTGCGGTACTGTGCATAGCCGGGAACCGGGCGGTTGAAGAGAAGCTGGTCGAAGGTCAGTTCGCCCTGGAAGATATTGCCTTCCGTCAGGCCGACCTCCGCCTCGATCTCGCGCGGTGTGCGGACTTCCATATGCAGGATGCGGTCGCGGAAGCCGGGCGAATAATCGGCGATCTGGTTGATGACGGTGTCGGCAAACGCGTCGCGGTCGGCATCGGTCCAGTCGCGGCCGGCGAGCTGCGGCGGACAATATTGCACGAAGCAGCTCATGAAATGCTGGCCCGGCGGCGCCATGGTCGGGTCGAGCGTGGTCGGGATGACCATGTCAACGAACGGGTCGGCGGAATAGTGACCGCCCTTCCAGTCGTCATAGGCGCGCTCCATGCGTTCCATCGAATCGGTGAAATGCAGGTCGCCTCGGATGCAGGAGGAGCCCTGCGGCAGGGCCGGAAACTCCGGCAGGCTGTCGAGCGCGATGTTGAGCTTGCCGGACGAGCCGCGCATCTTGAAGTGCTTGACCCGGTGCACGAAGGTTTCGGGCAGGGCGTCCTCTTCGACGAGCTTGAGGAAGGTGCGTTTGACGTCGGCATTGGAGACGACGAGGTTGCCGCGCACTTCCTCTCCGTCGGCCAGCACCACACCGGTCGCGCGGCCGCTGCGGGTCATCACCCGCGCAACATCGGCACCGGTGCGGATCGCGCCGCCGGAGGCCTTGAAAGAGGAGGCAAGCGCCTGTGTGACCGCGCCCATGCCGCCGCGCGCATAACCCCAGGCGCCAACCGAACCGTCGACCTCGCCCATATAGTGATGCAGCAGGACGTAAGCCGTGCCGGGCGACATCGGGCCGAGCGCCGTGCCGATGATGCCGGAAAGCGCCAGATAGGCCTTGATGACGTCGGTCTCGAAATATTCGTCGAGAAAGTCCGAGATCGACATGGTCCAGAAGCGCAGCGTCTGCGCCATGTCGTGCGGTGAAAATTCGCCGAATTTCTTGCCGAGATAAAGCAGTTCCGAAATGTCCCGCGGCTTGAACGAGAAGGGGTCGGGGGCGGTGCGCATCAGGAGTGGCTGGATGAAGCGGCATTGGCGGGTGACATCGCGGGCGTAGCGGTCATAGGCCTCGGCGTCGCGCTTCGAATAGCGGGCGAATTCGCGGCGGTGGCTGTCGTGGTCGCGGTAGGAAGCGATGTAGTCGCCGTCACGGGTGAAGACCGCGCCGCCCTCATAGGCGATGACCTGCAGGCCGTGTTTCGGCAGTTCGAGATCGCGCATGATTTCCGGACGGAACAGCGAGCAGACATAGGAACAGTTGGAATAGAGGAAACCCGGCGTCAACTCGCGGCTGGTCGCCGCGCCACCCACCCAGTCGTTTTTTTCGAGCACGATCACGTCGAGCCCGGCGCGCTGCAGGTAGCAGGCCGCGACAAGACCGTTATGGCCGCCTCCAATCATCACCACATCGTATTTTTTCATGTCGAGCTTCTCCCTCGATGTGAAAAATCTGGCATGAAAAGCAGAAAGTTGTCCAGATATATTGAATGAATATTCAGCAAGTATGTTGCAATCCTCTGATTATGCGATAGGATTTCGTGTCAGAGGCAGAGCGGATTGAAAGACCGGCATGATCGAGACGCCGACGCAGGACCCGGAATATGACGACGCGGCGATCCGCTTCCTCGCCGTGCTTTGGGGTGAGGGATACCTCTCGCCGGGCGGTCCGGAAGAGGTCGATCGCGTGCTGGCGGGGCTCGATCTGTCCGGAAAGCGGGTTCTCGACCTTGGCTGCGGGGCAGGCGGGATCACGCTGCATATCGCCCGCACGCACCATCCGGCCGAGATTGTCGGGTTCGATGTCGAGCTGCCGGTGATCGAGGCGGCGCGGCGCGCGGCCGATGCGGCCGGGCTTTCTGATCGGGTATCGTTCGTGCAGGCTGCGCCCGGCGAATTGCCCTTTGCGGATGGTAGTTTCGACATCGTGTTTTCCAAGGACGCGCTGGTGCATGTGGCCGGCAAGGAGGCGATCTTTCGCGATATTTTCCGGGTGCTGAAGCCGGGCGGCGTGTTTGCCGCGTCCGACTGGTTGATTGGGCATGACGGGGAGCCATCGACTGAGATGCGCGACTATCTGGATGCCGAGGGGCTGAGCTTCGGAATGGCATCGTCGGCGCGATATCTGTCGGTGATGGAAGCGGCGGGTTTTCAGAGCGCGACCGCGACAAGCCGCAATGGCTGGTATCGCGAGGTGGCGCGCGGCGAGCTTCATCGCTTGCAGGGTCCGCTGCGTGCGGCGGCTGTCGCTGAGGTTGGCGAGGCCTATGTCGACAAGAACATTCGCACCTGGTCCGCCATGCAGAAGGTGCTTGACACCGGGGAGCATTGTCCCACTCATCTGCGCGGTCAAAAACCGGGCGGGAGCGCAGCATGACCGTTGTTCTCCGCCTCAAGGGCAAGAAGGTTGCGGTGAGAATGAAGGCAGTATCTGCGGCGGCCGAGGCCAGCGAAAAAGGTGGGCGCGGCCGCAAGGCTTCGAAGGAAACACGCCGCCAGCAACTGATCGAGGCGACCATCGATTCGCTCGCCAAGCGCGGTTATGCCGAAACGACCCTTGCCGATGTCGCCGATGGCGCCGGCCTGTCGCGCGGCATCGTCAACTTCCATTTCGAGAGCAAGGAAAATCTGCTGATCGCCACGCTGCAGTTCATGGCGGACGAGTATGGTGCCCATTGGAGTGCCGCGCTCGAAAAAGCTGGCGAAAGTGCTGCCTCACGGCTCTGGGCGCTGGTGGCTGCCGATTTTGATCGCAGGATCTGCACCAAGCGCAAGCTGGCCGCCTGGTGCGCCTTCTGGGGCGAGGCGAAATCGCGGCCAACCTACCAGGCGCTGTGCGGCGCGCGTGACGTCAAGTACCAGGATACGTTCGTCTCGCTCTGCGCCGAACTCAAGGCAGAGGCCGGCTACGCTTATGACGCCGAAACCATCGCTCTGTCGCTTGGCGCCATGATGGAAGGTCTCTGGTTCCGCCTCATGATGGGCGACGGACTGACGCGCGAAAAGGCGCATGCCGCATCGATCGAATATCTGGTCTCGGTCTTTCCGGGCCATATGACCCATCAGGGGCCGAAATAGGGAATACCAAAAAAACGGGGAAGGAGACTGGCATGCCGGTAATGAGATTGATCCGGAACTGCGGCGCGGCTGCGCTGATCGCCTCGCTGATGTCGGGCGCTGCCCTTCCGGTGCTTGCCGCCGACAATATTACCGTTTTCGACTGGTCGGGTTATGAGGACCCGGCATTCCATCCCGCCTATACCGCCAAATACGGAACTGAACCTGATTTCAGCTTCTTCGGCGACGAGGAAGAGGCGTTCCAGAAGCTGCGCTCCGGCTTCAATGCGGATCTGGCCCATCCCTGCTCGCAGAGCGTCAACAAGTGGCGCGAGGCCGGCATGCTGGAGCCACTCGACACATCGAAGCTGACGGCGTGGAACGACACACTGCCGGGCATCAGGAACATGAAAGGGCTGATGACGTCGGATGACGGCACGGCCTGGTTCCTGCCGTTCGAATGGGGCAATACCGTCCTGACCTATCGCACCGATACGGTGAAGCCCGAGGAGGTCCAGTCGCTTAAGGCCTTCGCGGATCCGAAATTCAAGGATCGGGTCTCGATCGGCGACAATGTGGATGATGCCTATGCGCTGGCGAGCCTTGCCGTTGGCGTCAAGGACTGGACGAAGATGACGGACGCGCAGTTCACCGAAGCATCCGCCTTCCTGCGCGAGGTGCACAAGAATGTCCGGCTGTACTGGACCGACAATACCGAGGTGAGCCAGGCGATGGCGAGCGGCGAGGTCGATCTCGCCTGGGCCTGGAACGAGACGGTGACGACGCTGCAGAAGGATGGCGTGCCGGCCGACGTCAAGCGCGATACGGCGGAAGGTCTGTCGACTTGGGTTTGCGGCTATGTCCGGCTGAAGGGGGGCGAAGGCTCGCTGGACCAGCAACACGATTTCCTCAATTCCGTCAGCGATCCCGCCATCACCGGCTTTCTGGTCAATGACTGGGGTTATGGCCACGCCAATGCCAAGGGGATGGCCTCCGTCGATCCCAAGATATTGGCCGAGAAAGGCTATGCCGATGTCGACAAGTTCGTCGACAAGACGCTATTCCAGTCGCCGGTTCCAACGGAATTGCACCAGAAGATGATTGCCGAATTCGAGAAGATCAAGGCGGGCTATTGAGCGGATTTGATGCGGACGTGATTGTCGTCGGGGCTGGCTTTGCCGGCCTTTCGGCGGCGGAAGCGCTGGTGTCTGCAGGAAGCGAGGTGCTCGTGCTGGAAGCGCGCAACCGTGTCGGCGGACGCGTGGCCTCGGACAGGTTTGCCGACGGTGTCCGCTTCGATACGGGCGGGCAGTTCATTTGCGACGAGATGCACGAGGTCATGGCGCTGGTTCACCGGCTCGGCTTCCCCGTGTTCGATACGCCGATGGACGGTGCCTTCCAGGTTCAGCCAGCTGGAGCCGGGGAAGCGCGCTACAACTTCGCGGAATCCGGCCGCATCCGGACGCGCGCCAACCGGATCGATCCGCGCGATCCGTCAATCGCCGGGCTGACTGTGGAAGCCTGGCTTGCCCGCCAGAGCGATCCGTCCGGCGCCAAGGTAGGATATCAGGCGATGGTCGAGGGGCTGTGGTGCCGTTCCATCAGCGAAATTCCGCTCTGGTATGTCATCGACAATGACCGGCGCACGACAAGCAACG
Organism: Pararhizobium sp. O133; assembly: GCF_051669845.1. Taxonomy (NCBI): domain Bacteria; kingdom Pseudomonadati; phylum Pseudomonadota; class Alphaproteobacteria; order Hyphomicrobiales; family Rhizobiaceae; genus Pararhizobium; species Pararhizobium sp. O133. The sequence continues at coordinate 2,149,321 of NZ_CP196426.1, forward strand.
GCAACGAGCTGCAATATTCCGTCGATGGCACGATGCATGCCGTCGCAGAGGCGTTGGCGGCTTTGCTCGGATCGCGAGTGCGTCTCGGCATGCCCGTTGCGCGCATCGTGCGTGGGAACGGGTCCGTTGCGGTGACGACCGGCAATGACGAGGTTTTCAAGGCAAGGCAGGTCATCGTCGCGGTGCCGCCGGTGATGGCGTCGCGCATCGGGCACGAACCGGCATTGCCCGCACCGCTTGCCGAAGCACTCGGCGCTTGGAGAAGCGGAACGGTGATCAAGGCACTGGTCGAATATGAGCGGCCATTCTGGCGCGATGCCGGATGGAGCGGCATGGTGATGTGGCGCGATGTGCTCGGCCTGTTCGCCTGCGATGTCAGCAGCGGTCATGCGTCTGCGCTGGTGGTGTTCGCCGGCGGGCCGCTCGCAGTCGATTGGAGCGGAAAGGGGGAGGATTTCATCCGCTCCGAAATGCTTCGACGGCTGGCTGCGGCATTCGACAGCGCGGCGGAAACGCCCGTTGATTTCCAGATGCGCGATTGGGTCGGCGATCGCTGGAGCGGCGGTGGATATAGTGATGTCATCACCGATCTGTCAGCCTGTGACGCGGAGACGCTCATCCGGGCTGGCGCGCCGCCGGTGCATTTCGCCTCGTCGGAACTTTCATCGTCTTTCCCGGCCTATGTCGAAGGCGCGATCGTCGCAGGGCGCGAAGCGGCAGCCCGCGTCTTGGCTTTCTTGCAAGAGCGTTGATCAGTCCGTCAGCGCTACCAGCGCATCGGGATCGTAAGCCAGCCGGATCGGTGCGCCGACGGGGATGTCGTCGGCGCCGAAATTGTTGGTTTCTGAAACCGAGAGCGGCTTTTCAAGGCCGGGCACATCGACGATGAGATGGGTGATCTCGCCGAAATAGTGCCGGTCGACAACCTGGCCCTCGACCTCGCATTCGGCCTTGGCATCGTCCCAGAGCACGCGCAGCCGTTCCGGCCGGATGCCGATCGTCGCCTGACCGTTGCTCGCTGAAAAGCCGCGCGGCTTGGTAACCGTGACCTTGCCGAAGCGGGCGGTCTCGACGGAGAGGTTGATGCCGCTGTCGCCGGTGATCTTCGCCGTCATGAAATTCATGCCGCCCAGGAAATCCGCCACCTGCCGGGTCAGCGGATGCTGGTAGATTTCCTTCGGCGTCGCTACCTGGGCAATCCTGCCGCCGAACATCACGGCGATGCGATCGGACATGGCCAGCGCTTCGTATTGATCATGCGTGACGAGCACGAAAGTGATGCCGACGGCCTGTTGCAGCAAGCGCAGTTCGACCTGCATTTCCTCGCGCAGTTTCTTGTCCAGCGCTGAAAGCGGCTCGTCCAGCAGCAGAACCTTCGGCCGCATGACGAGCGCGCGGGCGAGCGCGACGCGCTGGCGCTGACCACCGGACAGCTCATGTGCCTGGCGTTTGCCAAGGGCGGACAGGCGCACCTGTGCCAACGCATTGCCGACACGCTGGCGCTCCTCGTCCACGCCGAGCTTCAGCCGCTTCAGGCCGTAGGCAACGTTTTCTTCGACGTTCAGATGCGGGAAGATCGCGTAGTTCTGGAACACCATGTTGGTTGGCCGCCGGTTTGGCGGCACGCCGATCACCGATTGGCCGTCGATGCGGATATCACCCGAGGTCGGCGTATCGAAGCCCGCGATCGACCGCAACAGTGTGGTCTTGCCGCAGCCGGAGGGACCGAGCAGCGAGAAGAATTCGCCCGCACCGATGTCGAGGCTGACGTCGTCGAGCGCCTTGTAGATCCCGTAATAGCGGCTGACCGCATCGATTTCGATCATGGGTTTATCAGCCATGGACGGCTCCTTGGGCTTGCATGCGGCGCTCCGTGCGGCGGCGCAGGATTTCGGCCGTGGTGAGCAGTATGACCGACAGCGCGATCATCAGGCTGCCCAGCGCCAAGACGCTCGGCAGCTTGGCTGCAAAGCGCAGTTGTCCCCAGATATAGACCGGCAGGGTCGGCTCAGTGCCGGAGAGGAAAAAGGCGAGGATGAATTCGTCCAACGAAATGGTGAAGGAGACCAGCAGACTGGAAATGATCGCGGGCGCGACGACGGGAAGTGTCACACGCCGGAACGTGCCGAAAGCGGTTTCGCCGAGATCGAGCGACGCCTCCTCCAGCGAGCGGTCGAAACCCTCGAAGCCGGAAATCAGCACCGACAGCGCATAGGGCAGGCAGAACACCGTCTGGCCGAGAATGACGGTTGCCAGCGATAGTTCGATGCCGATCTGCAGCACGATCATCAGCAGCGAGACCGCGACGATGATTTCCGGCAGGAACAGCGGCGCCATCAGCAGGCCGGTCGCAGGCCGTTGGCCCCGGAACTTATAGCGGGTGATCGCCCGTGCCGCGCAGATTGCAAGGCCTGTCGAGAGAATGGAAACGGTGATTCCGACGATCAGGCTGTTGCGGGCGGCATCGAGCATGGCCGAATTGCCCCAGAGCGAGGCGTACCATTTGGTGGTGAAGCCGGCGAGCGGGAAGGTCGTGGAGGCGGCGTTGTTGAACGAAAAGATCGGCAAGAGCAGGATCGGCAGATAGAGAAAGGCCAGATAGACCGTCACATAGGCGGGAAGCCAGCGAGATTTCTGAATTCCATGACGCCCGCTCATCGGATCCGCCTCACGAAGAACTTCACCGCGAGTACGGCGCAGCCTGCCATCAGCGAGACGATGACCATGGTGGTGACGGAGAGGGCGGCGCCGAGCGGCCAGTTCGCCCCCTTGCCGAACTGCGCCTGGATGGCGGTAGCGATCATCACGCCATCCTTGCCGCCCACCAGCTTCGGCGTCACGTAATCGCCCACGGTCGGGATCATGACGATGAGGAAGGCGGAGATGACGCCGGGCAGCGACAGGGGCAGGGTGACGCGCAGAAAACTCCAGACCTTGTTGTCGCCGAGGTCATGCGCCGCCTCGATCAGTGAGCGGTCGATCTTTTCCAGCGATACATAGATTGGCAGGATGGCGAAGGCGGCCCAGCTGTGGACCAGCGTGATGATAACCGCGTTGGAACTGTAGAGCAGCGTCGTCACCGGCTTGTCGATCAGGCCGGTGGGAATCAGGCCGGTATTGAGCACGCCCTGATAGCCGAGGATCACTTTCCACGACATGACGCGCAGCAGATAGCTGGTCCAGCAGGGCACGGTGATGAGGAACAGCCAGAGGTTCTTGTGCACGCCGCCATGGAAGGAAATGAACCAGGCGACCGGATAGGAAAACGTGACGGTGATGACGCTGACGACGAGCGAGATGGTCAGGGATCGCCAGAGCAGGTCGCGATAGATCGGCTCTGTCAAAGCGACGCGGTAATTCTCCAGCGTGAAGCTGCGGTCGATGGTCAGGTAATCCTGGCTCCAGAAACTGTAGGCGATAACGATCAGCACCGGCAGGAAGAGCAGAGCAAGCGCATAAAGCAGTGTCGGCGAGATCAGGGTCAGTCCCTTCGCCTCGTCGCTGGAGCTCCAGCGACGTGGATTGGGCTTGTGCATGACCTCCGTTTCGACGGAGCCGGGCAGGACCACCATCAGTATGGCCCGACCGCTGCAGAGCCGCCGCAACAGTGAAAATGCAGGGATCGTATCATGTCATCCGTCCCGGGCGGTTTTCCGCCTGTTCTTGTTCCCGATATCAGAATGAGCGCAAAACGGGATTGAACGCAAGTGTTTTTTCTGCCAATATTGATTGAACGGACATTCAAAATAATAAGAATTGATAATTTTTATCAGCGTGTTGTTTTGATTTTATGTGTCCAAAATTGATGTGGAGAGGAAAGATGGCAGCAAAGCGTGACGACCGGATCGGGTCTTATGAATTGCCTGACGGCATGACGGCGCTGGCCAGGGATCATCTCGTGCAGCCCTGGCCGACGGCCGGCGAAATCGGCGCCGAGGCGCGCGGCGGCATCGTCAGCGGCGACGGTATCTATGTCATCGACAGCGAGGGGCGGCGTCTGATCGACGGCCCGGCGGGCATGTGGTGCGTCAATGCCGGCCACCGCCGCAAGGACCTTGCCGACGTGCTCTACGAACAGGCCATGGCGCTGTCCTACAATTCGCCCTGGTACACGATGAACGAGCCTTCGGTGAGCCTGTCGGCGCGTCTTGCCGGCCATGCGCCCGGCGATCTCAACCATGTCTTCTACACGACGGGCGGTTCTTCCGCCGTCGAGACGGCGCTGCGCTTCATGCAGTTCGCCAACAATGTGAAGGGGCGTCCCGAGAAGAAGCTGATCTTCTCCCGGCAGGGCGGCTATCACGGCTCCACCTACCTCTCGGCCTCGCTCAACGGCCGCCCGCGCGATCATGACTGGATGGACAGCGCGTCGGATCAGGTGATCAAGCTGACATGCCCCAATCCGTTCCGCCGACCGGAAGGGATGGGCGAGGCGGCGTTCTGCGATTTCCTCGTCGAGGAGTTTCGTGGCGTGATCGAAAGGACGGGGGCGGAGCGCATCGGTGCTTTCGTCGCCGAACCCGTCATGGCGTCCGGTGGCGTCATCGTGCCGCCGGATGGGTATCTCAAGCGGATGCGTCAGATCTGCCGCGACAACGATATCCTGTTCATCGCCGACGAGGTGGTGACGGCTTTCGGGCGGCTCGGTCATGTCTTTGCCTCCAAGGATGTGTTCGGCATCGAGCCCGACATGATCACCTTCGCCAAGGGGGTGACATCCGGTTATTTCCCGCTCGGCGGCGTGATGATCTCGTCACGCCTGTTCGAGGAGTTGCGCCGTTCCAATCATCCCGACGCGATGTTCGCGCATGGGCTTACCTATTCCAGCCATCCGATCGGCTGCGCCGTGGCACTGAAGAACCTCGATATCCTCGAGGAGGGGCTTCTGGAGCATGTGCGCAGCATTTCGGCGCATTTCCAGGCGAGCCTGAAGACGCTGGAAGACCTGCCGCTGGTGGGGGAAGTTCGTGGTCTCGGGCTGATGGGCTGCGTCGAATGCGTCGCCGATCGGGTGCACAACAATCCGCTGACGCTCGATCTAGAGGTTGGAAAGCGCATCGACCGGCACTGCCAGGAGCTTGGCCTTCTCGTGCGGCCGCTCATCCATATGTGCGTGATGTCGCCGCCGCTGACGATCACCGCGCCGCAGATCGACGAGATGACCGCCATCCTGCGCACCAGCATCTGCCGGACGATGGACGAGCTGGTGCGCGAAGGCCTCTGGCGCGGATGAGGCAGGAATTTCCTTTGAGCGCCGCATGCATTCCCCGTGGCGCTCAATTTTAAAGGGCCGGTTTTGCCGGCCTTCAGACTGCTGACAAACCCGTCGATTTTTCTCGGCGGGTTTTCTTGTTTGTGGAGTGCGCGCTCAGGTAGTGTTTGTGCGGCCGGGTAGTGTTATCCGAAGCGGGCCATGGCCTTATCCCCAGGCGGGCTTTGAAGCCTTGGTCATTGCGGTTGCGATCTTTTTGATGTTCTGCGCGGCGGCGGCGAGAAGGCATTGCCATCTGACTTTGATCAGGCCGCGGAAGCGTGCATAACGATGGCCGTGAAGCTGTTTGGCGTCGGCAAAGGAGCGCTCGACCGTCTCCTTTCGCCGCTTGTAAATCGCCTTGCCCCAAGGCGTCTTGCGATGAGCGTCTGTTCGCTCGCGGGCATCTTGCCAGACATGGCGGGTGATGGTGCGCTCTGCTTTGGCGTTAGAGGTGCAGGAGGCAAGCAGCGGGCAGTCACGGCAGAGGGCGGGGTCGGAGCCGTAATGCTTGTAGCCGGTGCGGTCGGTGGTGGCATAGGTCAGCAACTGGCCCTGAGGGCAGCGATAGCCGTCCGTCTCGGGCTCGTAGACGAACTTCGACTTGCGCATCATCCCGGCCTTGGGCGGTGTCGGGTTGCGATAGCCGGTCACTCCGAGGATGTCTCTGTCCTCCAGTCCCTTGGCGATGCCCGACGTGGCATAGCCCGCGTCGAGCCCCACCGCACCGACGTTGAAGTCGAAGCGCGCGCGCTGCCGGTCGAGGCGTTCGAGGTAGACGATGCTGTCATGCACATTGGCAGGTGTCACATGGGTGTCGGTGATGATGGCATGGCGGCCATCCACCGTGCGATGATCCAAGTAAAAGAAGCCCTTGGGCTTGCCGTCGCGCACCATATAGCCGCTGTCCGAGTCGGTGCGGCTGACCTTGGTTTCCTTCACCATAGGCTCGCGCTCTTTTTCCTTCAACGGCTTCTGGCCATGGGCGGCGCGCTCCGCCTCGATTGCCCGGTCGAGATCGGTCCAGTAGTCGGCGCGTGACTTGGCAATCATCTCCAAGTCGTACTTGCCCTTGTTGGCATTGGCCTTCAGATGCGTCGAATCCGTGTACAGCACCGTGCCATCGACCAGGCCGTGCCGGATCGCCTGCTCGACGATCGCATCGAAGATATCCTGCGCCACGTCGGTATCCTTGAAGCGACGGCGGCGGTTCTGCGACAGCGTCGAGGCATCAAAGACCGGGTCGGTCAGCTTCATCCGCAAGAACCACCGATAGGCGACGTTGACTTCGATCTCGCGCACCAACTGCCGCTCCGAGCGTATCCCGAACAGGTAGCCGATGAACAGCGCCTTGAACATGCAGGTCGGATCGAGGGCCGGCCGGCCGTTGTCGGCGCAGTAGTGCCCGGCAACGCGGTCATGGATGAAGGAGAAGTCGATCACCGCATCGATCTTGCGAAGCAGATGATCCTTTGGAACCAGCCCATCGAGCGTCACCATCTCGAGAGCCGTCTGTTCGGGAGCAGGTTTCTTCAACATGTCCCACTGAATCACAAACCCCTGGCTGTGGCCAGAGGTTTGTCAGCAGTCTGAGGGCCGGTTTTGCCGGCCCTCTCTTTTTGTCCTCTGTGTTGTGGTGTCAGGGGAGGGCGCGCAGACGATCATTCAGCGCATTCATGTCCCGTTCGTCCGGCGCTTCAGCAAGGTTCATCACCGGCAGGATGGCGCGCAGGTGGTCGTGATGGGTGCGAACGCCATATTCGAGGTCGGACAGGTAAAAGCCATTGAACGTCTTTGACGTCATGGATTCGTTCGACCAGATGGTTAGTTGAACGTCCTCGGCCTGCGTATCCCGGTCGATCCGGTGGGCTAGGTAGCGGGCGGCGCGTTGTTCGCGCGTCTCGTCGCGATAGCGGTATATGCCGCCGCGCAGCACCGTCTCACCGGTCGAAAGCGGAAACTCCTGGTAGAACTGCACGGCCTCGGGCGTCACCGCGATCACCGCATTGGCAAAGATGCCATAATAGATCCAGGCCTTGCGCAGGCGCTCCGGCAGATGCGTCGCCTCGGGCGCGATCTTGACATAATTACGCACGCTCCAGCGGCGTCCGGCATGCGGATTGTAGGTCGCGAACGACCGGCAGAGGCCGTCGACGAAGGGTTCGTCGTAATAGGTCGAGCCGTAGAGATCCTGAAGCGCCGGATGCGCCATCGCGACGTGATAGCCTTCATTGTCGACATCGCGCACGGACTTCCAGTTCACCGGCGAGGGCTGTGTCCAGATATGTCCGGCAGGCAGCATGTCATCGATCCGATATTCACCGAGTTCGGCGGCGAACGGCTGCATCAGGTCCGCGACAGACGGCTGTGGTCCGGGTGCGAAGCGGATGAAGACGAAGCCCATCCAGACTTCCAGATCGAGCGCCACGAGGCCGAACTCCTGCTTGTCGAGCGGAGGGAAAGAGCGGGGGCGGGCCGCGCCACGCAACGTGCCGTCGAGATTGTAGACCCAGCCGTGAAACGGACAGACCAGCGCATTGCGGCAGCTTCCCCTGTCGTCGGTGACAAGCCGTGAACCGCGATGGCGGCAGATATTGTGAAAACCGCGCAGTTCGCCGTCCTGGCCGCGCAGGATCAGCGCGCGCTCGCCGACGACGTCCATGGTGATGTAATTGCCGGGTTCGGGAACATCCGAAACATGACAGGCAATCTGCCAGTGCTCGCGGAAAACATGTTGCTTTTCAAGCTCGAGCAGGGCGTCGCTGTGATAGCACCAGCCTGGCAGGCCTCGACGATCCCAGTCATTGGGAATGCTGATGTTGCGGGTCATTTCGTTCATGAAGCTCCCCATATTTTGCTGAACGTTCATTCAATACAATCACATTTTCCTATAAAATGGAATAGGTTGAGGAAGCGCCGCCAACTAGAAAATATGGATTCAGCTGTGTTTCATTGGCAAGGATTCGCGCCGCAGGCTCCGATGCAGCGATACACTTGGGTGCCCCAAAAGCTATTTTTCCAGTTCGGGATAGACCCGGTCGAGGAAGCCGGGACGCAGCTTTTCGCCGATCATGCAATCCGACGCCGGTGTCGCCTGGGCGGGAATGACCCGCTTCATCTGTTGCCGGCGGCTGACCTCCATCACCAGTTTCTGGCGGATGGCGACCGAGAAGTCTTCCGGCTTGTGAACCGGCAGTACGAAGGAGCCGGGACCGCCGATGACACAGTCGGCATAGTAGCGATCGAGCGCAACCGCGCTGCCGGACGGGCGGATGAGGATGGCGAGGCCGTTGATGATGATGCCATCGGCAACAGCGGTGTTTCGCGCCGGATCGACCGGTGGCCCGAGATTGTTCGGTCCGTCGCCGGACACGTCGATCACGCGCCGCATGCCCTGGTAGGGGTTGGCGGCCAGAAGTTTCGAGCCAAAGAAGATCGCGTTGGAAATCGAGGTGCCGCGGCGGGTGAAGACCGGGCGCGAGGCCAGCTGATCGGCAAAGACGCCGGCATCGTCGGCGTCCTCGATCAGGTGCCAGTCGACCACCGAGGTCTCGTTGACGCTGCCGGCCCATTCGAAATAGCTGATCGTGATGCGCCCGGTGAGGCCGCCCTTGACTGCATTGATGAAGTCTGGATGACGTAGCGCTTCAACATATCCCAACCGTTGGACCTGCGCCTCCTCGATATCCATGGAGCCTGACATATCTACTGCCAGAACGAGAGCAACATCGACCTGGTTGTCGCTGGCAGCAGGCGTCGCGGCAATGCCGCCGGAAAGGCTAAGGAGTATGGCAAGTGTCGTGATCATCGTGTCATCCAATCACCGCTGCCGATCGTATGAAACAAAATGTACCACAACTCGTTGTTGGGAAGACCTGTTCGGCTCCCGTGACGTTCAATAAACGGTGATTTTTTTCACCTTATGTCTATCTTGTAATGAAAGACTGACGGAGTGACCGGCGCAATGCTTCTGAAAAATGATACTGATGCGGTTTTTGTTGATCGGTTCCAGCAGGCGGCGTTCAGTTATTTCCTTGAGTTCGTCAACCCTCAGAACGGTCTGATCGCCGACACCTCGCTGCCGGGCTCACCATCGAGTATCGCCGCGACCGGTTTCGGCCTGTCCGCCTATCCCATCGGCGTCGAGCGGGGATGGATGAGCCGGGAGGATGCGGCGACGCGCACGCTCGCGACGTTCCGCTTCTTCGCCGAAAGCCCGCAGAACCGGGATAAGGACGCCACGGGCTACAAGGGCCTCTACTACCATTTCCTCGACATGGAGACCGGGCGGCGGACATGGCGCAGCGAACTTTCGCTGATCGACAGTGCTCTGCTTTTGGCTGGCGTATTGACCGGGGCTGCCTATTTCACAAAGGAAAATCCGGTCGAGGCCGAAATCCGGTCACTGGCAGCGATGCTTTATGCGCGCGCCAACTGGGCCTGGGCACTCGATGGCAAGGAAGCGCTCTGGCTCGGCTGGAAGCCGCGAACCGGCTTTTTGCCGTTCCGCTGGGAAGGCTACAGCGAAGCGATCATCCTCTACGTGCTGGCGCTGGCATCTCCATCCTATCCGATCGGCAAGGAAAGCTACGATGCCTTTTTACGCCAGTGCGACTGGACGACCGTGAAGGGCAAGCCGTTCCTATATGCCGGGCCACTGTTCATCCATTTGTTTTCGCATGCCTGGATCGATTTCCGCGGTATCCAGGATGCTGCTGTCGCCAGCGAGGATATGGACTATTTCGAAAACACGCGCCGGGCGATCGCTGTTCAGCGGGATTACGCATCGGAAAACCCAGGCGATTTCGTCGGATACGGTTCCGATATGTGGGGCCTGACCTCTTGCGATGGTCCGCCCCGGCCGCGCCGGCTGCAGGATGGTCGCCATCAGGCCTTTTCCGGTTACGCCGCGCGTGGTGCGCCGCAAGGGCCGGACGACGGAACGGTGGCGCCGTGGGCACCGCTCGCCTGCCTGCCGTTCGAGCCAAAAGCGGCGATGTCGGCAACACGGAATATTGTGTCGGCCTATCCCGGCGTTTTGGAAAATGGCCGCTTCCTCGGCAGTTTCAATCCAAGCGTTCCCGGCAAGACGGCGGAAGGCTGGCTGAACAATCGCACCGTCGGGCTCGACCAGGGCATTCTCGTGATGATGATCGAAAATCACCGTACCGGTCTCATCTGGGACATGCTGCGGGAATCGCCGGTCATCCGCCGTGGCCTGAAGCGGGCGGGCTTTTCGGGCGGCTGGCTTTGAGGTAAACGGGCAGCCTGCTGCATAATTCGTGAAATCGGAATCGATTTAAGGAAAAAATTTGCAGTATATTTAAAGTGTTACGGCGACCTTTGCGCGTCATATTTGACGCGTGGCGCTGTAGGAGACAATCAGGCGGCTGCCCTTGAACGACACCCGATATACAGGCAGTTCCTCTGCGCTGGATGCCGAAAGAGCGATGGCCTGGCAGGCGGAGACCTTTCCGCAGGTTTCGGCGTCGCTTGGTGATGGCGAAGGGTGTCTGTCGGTATTCGAGGCCTGGCGCGCGGATAGCGTCTGGCTTGCGGACTGTCTCGACTACCAGAATCGCTTTGCCGCCGGCATGGACGAGCGCACGCGGGGCGCCCATCTGATGGCCTTTTATTGCCATCACCTGAGCATTGCCGCCGGGGCGATCCATCTGAAGACCGGTCTTGTTGCCGATCTCGATCCGCAGCATCTTGCGGTTCGCTTCGAGAGCTATGATCTTCCCGCTCAAGCTTCTGCAGGGCACGTAAGACGCTTTCATTTCCGGTTCAGTTCATTTTTGACCGGCGCAAGCGCCAACGATTTCCACGACAGCTTCGTCAAAAGCCTGATGCCCGTGGTGGAAGCGCTGCAGGCGCGCACCGGCCTGTCGGCGGCGGCACAATGGCGGTTGGCGGCTGACGGGATTACCGGGGCTTTCCTGGAGATCGGCTCCGCTGATGGAGACGAGGAGGGCGCGATCGCTTCGGCGCTTGCCATCGTCAAGCTTCCGGGATCGCCGTTGCTCTCCAGTGAATTGCATTATGAACAGATCGAAGCGGAGCGGGATGGTGTTCCGGTGGAGCGAATATTTCGCCTGAGAAGCGGCTGTTGCCTGTTCTATCGTACGCAGGGCGGCAACTTTTGCGATGTCTGCGTGCTTCTCGATTCGACCGTGCAGAGGAGCCGCCTGCGCGATCATCTCGCCCGCGCAGGCAGTCCTTGACCATTTCGCGCGCCGCGCCAGCTTTGCGGGCGGCACGCGATGACTGTCAGGCCGATTTCAGAAACCGGTCGTTGATGAAGCCGGAGACGACGCCCAGCACGATCCAGAAGGCCAGTGTCGTCGCAAGCGCAGCCACGGCGAATTCCGCGCCGAGAACGGCCGGGACCGCGCTCGAAATGTCCACTGGCTGCGGCGCTCCATAAAGATGCGGAGCGATCAGCAGCAGCAGGCCGGCCGCCTTGGCGACGAATTCACCGCGCAGGACGATCAGATAGAGGCCGGCGCCAGAAAACAGGATCGTTGCCACCCACCAGATTTGCCGGTCCTGCAGGTCGGCGGCCGGGAAGCCCGGCAATTCCGGCGGCAGGCCGAGGGCAGGGAGCAGGTGGACGGCAAGCCAGCCGCAGGCGCCCCAGAGCGCTCCGTTGCGCAACGTGATGGGATAGCCGATGACGAGGCTGACACCAGCCAGAAGCAGGCCAAAGCCCGAGCCCGCCACGAGATTGGCGAGCAGCGTTCCCGAAAATCGGCTCATGCCGAACATGATGCCGCCTTCCTCGTGTTCACCCTCTTCATGCGCGTAGGCAGGCGTGATCGGCGAGAGAGCGGACAGGACATAGTCCACGGGAGATTGCTGCTTCAGATGCGAATGCTGCTGTTCGGTGGCGGGTTGCTCGGTTGCCGGTTGCCCGGCGGCCGGTTCCTTGCCTTCATATTCCTCGGCATGCAGGATCAGCGGGGTCACCCGAAGTTCCTGCGCAGCGGTCATGAAGACACCCGCAATCAGTCCAGCCACCAGCGCGGCCAGAATTGTTTTAATAACCATATCGATATCCCCAGGTTCAAGCGGAACAGCTGCTTTCGACCGCGTTCACGCTTTGCATGCTTGAAATCCCCACGGCAAAAATCGCCCGGTGCCGAAGCACGGACGCATAGATCACCGCCGCCCGGTTTTCATCGAAACCAGGCATTGCTTCATGTTGGATGGCTGAGAAAGGCGGGTCGCCTTTCAGGCGATCAATGGCAAGGAAAGCCATAGGAATGACGGACGTCGTGCGCGGTATCGTGCAGCACGGCGGAATTGGCCAGGCCGGCGCCGAAAACAAGGAAACTGCCGATCAGCAGCGCAAGAATGCCGGTCGTGATGCGGTCGTTGAGGGAGAGCGTTACATTCGAAACATTAGTCTTAGCCATGACAACCTCCGTGATGGCGCGTGGGATTTCTCCCACCAATTGGGCACCGTGCCCCTTATCAACCGGCAGGTTTCCTGGCTCGCGGCGTCAGGTACTTTCGCACCAAGGAGCCTGTCTCGCCTTCCCAAGGTACGGACTTGAAGTCCGCCGCCGCAGTGGCTTTTGCCGGATGTCCGGCATGACAAACTCTGACCGCTCTACAGTCGCGGGGTCGGCCATGATAGAGATGCCCAGAATGGGTCCACCCTTCACGTTCCCATTTACTCCCCGAAAGCGCCTCGCCCCCAGGGAACCAATTGATCCGACGATGATTATGACGTCCCCCCGTCGATGTCAATTCGAGGCTGCGACGCGGCATGCCGCTTTGAAGGGCAAGCTTTGATGCAGCTTCGTCTGTCCGTTGCCGTATATATCTCGGCTCCATGAAGAGATATTGGACAAACCTGCCTTGAAATAACAATGAATGGTTGATTGTATTGCCGTTTACATTTCGCGTGCGGCGGAACAATAGTTCATTAGGAACCTTGATGCAGAATGGCCCGCACGCCTGTACGCGATGAATCACTCTTAGAGAAGACCATGAAAGCGGTGAGGTCCGAACAGGAATTCCAGAATATTCTTCGTCGGTTGGGACTGGCGCTCGACGCATCCCAGATCGGTGTCTGGGAGCATGACACCCAGGCGAACGAAGTGGTCTGGGATCTGCAAATGCACCGGCTTTACGGAACCGGCCGCGAAGAGAAGCACGTCAAGGGCGAAGTATGGACGCAAGCGATCCACCCGGACGATCTTGAGCATGCGCAAGCCGATTTCGACAAGGCAATCGCCACGAAGGGTGCCTATCAATCGGAATATCGCATCATCCTGCCGAGCGGCGAGATCCGCTACCTCCGCTCGCGTGCGCATTGCTTCGAGGAAGACGGCAATATCACCTTTCTCGGCGCCGAATGGGATGTGACCGCGGACGTCCTCCTGAACAGGGAATTGCAGCGGCAGAAGGCGATTGCCGAAACGCGGGCCGTGGAACTGGAGGCAAGCACCCAGCGGATCGAACATGCGGCCCAGCACGACTACCTGACCGGGCTTCCAAATCGCCGCTTCTTCGACCGCCGCCTGGTCGAGCTTTCGAATGATCAGGCGGTCGAGAAACTGGCGATCCTTCATATCGGCCTCGACCGATTCAAGCAGGTCAACGATACGGCCGGCCATTCGGTCGGTGACGACGTCTTGAAATCGGCGGCAAGCCGAATTGTGGCCGCCTTGCCGAAGAGCGCGTTCGTCGCTCGCATGGGGGGCGATGAGTTCGCGGCGCTGATTTCCAATTTCAGTTCGATCGACGACCTCAAAACGGTTGCCGAGCGGCTGGCGCAGCAATTGAAGCAATCCGTCTGGCACAAGGACGAGGTGCTGCGCATCAGTGCATCGATCGGGCTTGCGTCAGCCCATGGCCGCAATGTCACCGAACTGCTGGCCGAGGCCGATATCGCGCTTCACCGCGCCAAGAAGCTCGGCCGGGGCAGGGTGGAAATCTTCTCGACGCAGATGAAGGCTCAGCTCAACAACGAGCGGCGGCTCGCCAAGCAATTCGCGCGCGGGCTGGAGAAGGGCGAGTTCATTCCCTATTACCAGGCGCAGGTCGATGCGCGCAGCCGCCGTATTGTCGGCGTGGAAGTTTTGGCGCGCTGGAACCATCCCAAACGGGGATTGCTGCTGCCGGGGGAGTTTCTCGGTGTCGCCTCCTCCCTCGGCATGCTCGACGATCTCGATGCCGCGATCTTGAAAGCAGCACTGAAAGACCGGAAATCCTGGCTGCGCCAGGGCGTGCGCGTGCCGCGGATCGCGGTGAACGTTTCGGCGGCGCGTTTGTCGGATCCACTGTTGATCGACGAGTTGCACCAGCTTGAGGTCGAGCCGGGCACGCTCGCCTTCGAGCTTTTGGAAACGATTTTCCTCGATGACACCGAGGACAGCGTCTTTTCCAATGTCGCGGCGTTGAAGGAACTGGGCATCGACATCGAGATCGACGATTTCGGTTCCGGCCATGCCTCGATCATCGGGCTGATGAAGCTGAAGCCGAGCCGGCTGAAGATCGATCGGCAACTGGTCATGCCGATCACCACGTCGCGCGAACAGAAGCGCCTGCTGCGATCCATCGTCGAGATCGCCAAGGCGCTTAACATCGAGGTCGTGGCGGAGGGCGTGGAGACGCTGGAACATGCTAAACTTCTGACCCGGCTTGGCTGCGATGTCCTTCAGGGTTGTGCCATCGCCTATCCGGTATCGGCCGGCGACATTCTGGCGCGTCTTGCCGAAACGCAGGCGGAAGCTTTTGTCGAACATCCCTGAAGCCTATGGGATCGCGGTAATCACGATGCCAACAATTCCTCCATCACGGCGATGATCCGACGATGCTGGTGGGCGTGGCGGGTGCGGATGCTGGTTGCGGCATAGATTGCCTGGGCGATCGGCGGCGCGTCCTCGACCGGAAAGGCGCTGCCTTCCTCAACGAGTTGCCGCGCCGTATCGCGGCTGAGATAGGCCGCGCCGCCGAGCGTCTTCAACAGGCCGGTGATGGCGATGTTCTGCCCGGACGCCAGAGGGGCGGCCGACAGATGCGGCAGCGCCAGCCGGTGTGCCCGATCGAAGGCCGGCGAATAGACGGCCTGGATATAGATCTCGGGCCTCAATTCAGCGACGGCGCGGGCACTGGTGCTGACCAACATATAGGTGAGTTCGCCGATCCGCTCGTAATGCAGATCGGGCAGGTAATGCGGCGTGTAAAGAATGGCGAGATCGAGATCGCCGGCGGCAAGGTCCCGGTTCATCTGGATGGAATAATCGGCTTCCATATAGATCGAGGTTGCCGGAAGGTCGGCTCTTATCGCCGACAGCCAGCGGCCGGCGAAGGCTTCGGCGAGATCGTGCTGGATGCCGAGCCGCATCGAGCGCTCATAGGCGCCGGCATTTTCCACCGCCCTTGTCGCCTCGTGCCACTGGTGCTGCAGCGCCTTGGCGTGATCAAGGAAACGCAGTCCCGACGCCGTCGGCGCCGTGCCGCCCTTGTTGCGGGTAAAGAGCTTGCGATTGAACTGGGCTTCGAGCGCCTTGACGCGGTGGGACACGGTCGACTGGGTGATGTTCAACCGTTCCGCCGTCCGGTTGAAGCTGCGGGTTTCCATCAGGTCGAGGAAGGTTTCGATAAGGTCGATCTGCATGATGTCTCCCGACTTCTCACGAAGACCCCTCCCCAACCCTCCCCACAAGGGGGAGGGAGCTTATCGAGAATGCCGCATCTTCGAGCATCAGGAACTCAAAAGCGAAATCTTGTTCTGAAAACTCCCTCCCCCTTGTGGGGAGGGTTGGGGAGGGGTCTTGTTCCATTCGCAATCTAATCGAATTTTTCGATCAATAAAGCAAAATCCGTGCGCTTGATGCTGGTCCGCATCATTGCCAAAACTCTTCCCCAAACAAGGGAACAGACATGTCGAATTTGCCGTCTCATGCGCGCGTGGTGATCATCGGGGGAGGAGCGGTCGGGGCGTCCTGCCTCTACCATCTGGCCAAGGCCGGGTGGACCGACTGCGTGCTTCTGGAAAAGAACGAGCTGACGGCGGGTTCCACCTGGCATGCGGCCGGCAATGTGCCGACGTTTTCGTCGTCCTGGTCGATCATGAACATGCAGCGCTATTCGGCGTCGCTCTATCGTGAGTTGGGTGATCTCGTCGATTATCCGATGAACTATCATGTCACCGGTTCCGTCCGGCTCGGCCATTCGAAGGAACGGCTGCAGGAATTCAAGCGCGTCGTCGGCATGGGGCGCTACCAGGGCATGGATCTGGACATCCTGTCGCCCGACCAGATCAAGTCGAAGTATCCGTTTCTCGAAACCCATGGCCTCACCGGCGCGCTTTACGATCCCTATGACGGCGATATCGATCCGGCGCAGTTGACGCAGGCGCTGGCGAAGGGCGCGCGCGACATGGGTGCGAAAATCTTCCGCTTCTGTCCCGCCACCGGCGCCCGCCGGGAAAACGAGGAGTGGGTCATTTCGACGCCGCAGGGCGATATCGCTTGCGAATATGTCGTCAATGCCGCCGGCTATTATGCCCGCGAGGTGGGCAAGTGGTTCGGCCGCGACGTGCCGATGATGGTGATGAGCCATCAATACATGCTCTTCGAGGAAATACCGGAACTGGCCGCCTGGTCGAAGGAGGTCGGCCACAAGCTGCCGCTTTTGCGCGATGTCGATAGCTCCTATTATCTCCGGCAGGAAAAGACCGGGATGAACCTCGGGCCCTACGAGAAGAACTGCAAGGCGCATTGGGTGACGTCGGACGATCCTATGCCGGAAGACTTTTCCTTCCAGTTGTTCCCCGACGACCTCGAACGGCTGGAATGGTACCTGAACGACGCTGTCGAGCGGGTGCCGATCCTCGGCACCGCCGGCCTGTCGCGCATGATCAACGGACCCATCCCCTATGCGCCGGACGGGAACCCGCTGATCGGGCCGATGCCGGGCGTGCCGAATGCCTTTGAGGCCTGTGTCTTCACCTTCGGCATCTGCCAGGCCGGCGGCGCCGGCAAGGTCTTGGCCGAGTGGGTGACCGAGGGCCAGACGGAATGGGATATGTGGTCCTGCGATCCGCGCCGCTTCACCAGCTTCACCGATCAAGATTATTGCATCGCCAAGGGCATGGAAATCTATGGCCATGAATATGCGATGCATTTCCCCAAACACGCCTGGCCGGCCGGGCGCAACAAGAAGCTATCGCCGATCCACGACCGGATCGCCGCCCTCGGGGGCCAGTTCAAGTCCTACAATGGCTGGGAACGCGCCAACTGGTATGCCAAGCCCGGCGACGATCTGTCAGAGGAAGCGACGCAGACCTGGAACCGCGCCGGACCGTGGCAGAAGCGGATCGAGGAGGAATGTCTCGCGGTCACGCATGCCGTCGGCATTCTCGATCTGCCGGGCTTTTCGCGTTACCGGCTGAAGGGCGAGGGCGCCCGCGACTGGCTGCTCGGCCTCATCACCGGCAAGGTGCCGAAACCCGGTCGCATCGGTCTTGCCTATTTTTCGGATGACAAGGGCCGCATTGTCACGGAAATGTCGGTCATGGCGCTGGAGGAGGATTTCTTCTTCCTGATCACGGCGGCGACGGCGCAGTGGCACGATTTCGAGTGGTTGAAGAAGCACCTGCCAAGGGATGCCGCCTTCACGCTGGAGGACGCCACCGACAACTTCACCTGCCAGATCCTCTCCGGTCCGAAGTCCCGCGATATCCTCGCCGAGGTCTGCGATGCGGATCTCGCCAGAGGGTGGCTGACGCATCAGTCGGTGCAGATCGCCGGCCGCTGGTGTCAGCTGATCCGCGTCTCCTTCGCCGGCGAGCTTGGCTGGGAAATCCACACCAAGATCGATGATACGGCTGCGATCTTCGATGCCGTCTGGGCCGCAGGCCAGAAACATGGCCTGAAACCCTTCGGCATGGAGGCGCTGGATTCGCTGCGCATCGAGAAGGGTTACCGCGCCTGGAAGGGCGACCTTTCGACCGACTACACCATCCTGCAGGGCGGCCTGGAACGCTTCGTTGACTGGGCAAAGCCGGATTTCAAGGGCAAGGCCGCCCTGGAGCGCGAAAAGCAGCAGGGCGTCGCCAAGCGTTTCGTCACGCTGGTGGTGAACGCCGGCGATTGCGACGCGCCGTACATGTCGACGCTCTGGCACGGCGGCGAGGTGGTCGGCGAAACGACGTCGGGCAACTGGGGCTATCGCATTGGCAAATCGGTGGCGCTCGGAATGCTCCGGGCCGATCTGGTGGAGCCCGGAACCGAGATCGAGGTCGAAATCTACGGCGACCGCTTCAAGGCCGTTGTACAGGCGGACGAGCCGCTGTTCGATCCCAAGAATGAAAGACTGCGCGCATGAGCAAGCCCATCCCTTCGAAAGCCCGCGTGGTCATCATCGGGGGCGGTGTCTCCGGCTGTTCGGTCGCCTATCATCTGGCCAAGCTCGGTTGGACGGACGTCGTGCTTCTCGAGCGCAAGCAACTGACATCGGGCACGACCTGGCATGCGGCCGGACTGATCGGCCAGCTGCGCGCCTCGCAGAACATGACCCGGCTCGCCAAATATTCGGCCGATCTCTACACCAAGCTGGAAGCAGAGACCGGCATCGGCACGGGCATGCGCCAGTGCGGCTCGATTACGGTGGCGCTGACCCAGGAGCGGAAAGAAGAAATCTATCGTCAGGCTTCGCTTGCGCGTGCCTTCAATGTCGATGTGCGCGAGATATCGCCAAATGAAGTCAAGGCGATGTATCCGCATCTGAATGTATCGGATGTGGTGGGTGCCGTGCATCTGCCGCTCGATGGCCAGTGCGATCCCGCCAATATTGCCATGGCGCTCGCCAAGGGTGCCCGCCAGAACGGTGCGACCATTCTTGAAGGCGTCAAGGTCACGGCTGTCCACAAGAAGGATGGCCGGGTGTCGGGCGTCACCTGCGAGAGACAAGGCGAGACGTTCACGATCGCGACCGAAAACGTCGTCAATGCCGCCGGCATGTGGGGCAGGGAGCTTGGCAACATGTCCGGCGTGACGGTGCCGCTGCATGCCTGCGAGCATTTCTACATCGTCACCGAGCCGGTCGCCGGGTTGCAGCGCCTGCCGGTGCTGCGTGTTCCTGACGAATGCACCTATTACAAGGAGGATGCCGGCAAGATGCTGATCGGCGCCTTCGAGCTGAAGGCCAAGCCCTGGGGCATGGATGGCATCAGCGAGGATTTCTGCTTCGACCAGCTGCCGGAGGATTTTGATCATTTCCAGCCGATCCTCGAAAATGCCATCGGGCGCATGCCGATGCTGGAAACGGCTGGTATCCATACCTTCTTCAACGGGCCGGAAAGTTTCACGCCCGATGACCGCTATTATCTCGGCGAGGCGCCGGAACTGAAAGGCTATTGGGTCGCGGCTGGCTACAATTCGATCGGCATCGTCTCGTCCGGCGGTGCCGGCATGGCGCTGGCGCAGTGGATGAATGATGGCGAGCCGCCCTTCGATCTCTGGGAAGTGGATATCCGCCGGGCGCAGCCGTTCCAGAAGAACCGCACCTATCTGAAGGAACGCGTCACCGAAACGCTCGGCCTGCTCTATGCCGATCACTTCCCCTATCGCCAGATGGCGACGGCGCGGGGCGTGCGGCGCACACCCCTGCACGAGCACCTGAAGGCACGCGGCGCCGTGTTCGGTGAAGTCGCGGGCTGGGAGCGGGCCAACTGGTTTGCCAGGGAGGGCCAGGAGCGCGAATACAAATATAGCTGGAAGCGCCAGAACTGGTTTGAAAACCAGCGCGACGAACATCTGGCGATCCGGAAGGGCGTCGGCCTGATCGACATGACGTCCTTCGGCAAGATCCGCGTCGAGGGGCGCGACGCGCTTTCCTTCCTGCAGAAGCTCTGTGCCAACCAGCTGGATGTCGCGGCGAGCCGCATCGTCTATACCCAGATGCTCAATGCCCGGGGCGGTATCGAAAGCGACCTGACGGTCACGCGGCTGTCGGAAACGGCCTTCCTGCTGGTCGTTCCGGGCGCCACCCTGCAACGCGATCTGGCCTGGCTGCGCAAGCATCTCGCCGATGAATTCGTCGTCATCACCGACATCACGGCTTCGGAATCGGTGCTCTGCGTCATGGGGCCGAAGGCACGCGACCTGATGCAGAAGGTCAGCCCGAACGACTTTTCCAACACGGCGCATCCGTTCGGCACGGCGCGCGAGATTGAAATCGGCATGGGCCTCGCTCGCGCCCATCGCGTCACCTATGTCGGCGAACTCGGCTGGGAGCTTTATGTCTCCACCGACCAGACGGCGCATGTGTTCGAGGCGCTGGAGGAGGCGGGCACGGATATCGGCCTGAAACTTTGCGGTATCCATACGCTGGATTCCTGCCGCATCGAAAAGGCCTTCCGCCATTTCGGCCATGACATCACCGACGAGGATCATGTGCTGGAAGCCGGTCTCGGCTTTGCCGTCAAGACCGGCAAGGGCGATTTCATCGGCCGCGATGCGGTGTTGAGAAAGCAGGACACCGGCCTGTCGCGCCGCCTCGTGCAGTTCAAGCTGGCGGATCCGGAGCCGCTGCTGTTCCACAACGAGGCCGTGGTGCGTGACGGCAGGATCGTTGGCACGATCACCTCGGGCAATTACGGCCACCACCTCGGCGGCGCCATCGGGCTTGGCTATGTGCCATGCGGGGGCGAAACGGACGCGGACGTGCTGGGCTCGGCTTATGAGATCGAGATCGCCGGGGTACGGGTGAAGGCGGAGGTCTCGCTGGCGCCGATGTACGATCCGAAATCGGAGCGGGTGCGGGTCTAGCCCCTCCCTTGTGGGGAGGGAGACCCCTTCATCCGCCCTGCCGGGCACCTTCTCCCCGTTTGGACGGGGAGAAGGGACAAGCGGCAAATTCCGTCTTCCCCTCTCCCCGTAAACGGGGAGAGGGTTAGGGTGAGGGGCTTTTGTCCGCCAGCATTGAGTGCGCGCGCCGGAACGCGATTTTTCCGGATGTTTTCAAGGAGATGAAGCCATGCTCGCGCCAGAAACAAAGACGACCGAAAAGCGACTGGACCGCATCGACCAGCTCGTCGCCGCCCACAGGCCGGGCCATGGCCTGGCACGTCCGTTCTATCTCGATCCGGAGATTTACGAGCGCGATCTGGAGCGGGTGTTCCGCCGCCACTGGCACTTCATCGCGCATGAGAGCGTCATCCCGAACCCCAATGATTTCGAGGTTTTCCGGATGGCGTCCGAGCAGGTGATCCTGACCCGGCATGCGGATGGGACGATCCATGCGATCCTGAATGTCTGCCGCCATCGCGGCGCCGAGGTCTGCACCAAGGACAAGGGCAATGCCCGCGTCTTCGTCTGTCCCTACCATGCCTGGACCTATGGCAATGACGGGGCGCTGAAGGCGGCCCGGCTGATGCCGAAGGATTTCAAGCGGGAGGATCATGGGCTAAAGAAGCTGCATGTCCGCGTCGTCGAGGGTCTCGTCTTCATCTCCTTCGCCGAAAATCCGCTGGATTTTTCCGAGGTCGAGAACCTGCTGCATGCGACCTGCGGCCAGTATGGCTGGGGACAGGCGAAGGTCGCCTATCGGCAGAGCTATCCGGTCGATGCAAACTGGAAGCTGGCAGTCGAAAACTATGTCGAATGCTACCATTGCGGCCCGGCCCACCCGGAATATTCGCAGACCCACGCGCTGGAACAGCCGCTGCACATGATCGAGGCGCTGAACGCTGCGATGGAAGAACGCACATGTGCGCTTGGCATCCAAGTCGGCTCCGGCGATCACTGGCAGACTTCGGAAAATGGCAAGGAAACCATCCATGCCTTTCGTTATGCCCTCTATGACGGCGTCAAGACCGGTAGCCAAGACGGCTCGCCGCTTGCACCGCTGATGGGGCGCTTCACCGCGTTCGACGGCGGCGTCACCTCCGTCCATCTCGGCGGCACGTCCTTCCTCGTCTGCTATCCGGATCACGGGATGATCTACCGCTTCATTCCCAAGGGGCCGGAAGCCTGCGAGATGGAACTGATCTGGCTGGTCAACGGCACGGCGGAAGAAGGCGTCGATTATGACCTCGAAAAGCTGAAATGGCTGTGGACGGTTACGACCGACGAGGACAAGTCGATCATCGAGCACACGTCGCGCGGCGTGCGTTCGCACTATTTCGTGCCCGGTCCGATCGCGCCGATGGAGCAGAACGAATTGCGCTACATCAATTGGTATCTCGACGAGATCAGCCGCGCGGGTTGAACCCGCGCGCGTTACGGCAAACGTCCCCGGATGTCGGTCACCCGATGCGACCACTTCGGCGCAATCGGATCGACGCCGTAGGGACTGGGAAAGGTGAAGAAGGTTTCGAAAGCCTGGCTTTGGCCGGGCTGGAGGCGCGCGAGGATGAGGGCGGTGTCTTCGCCCACCATCTTGCATTTGCCGTCTGGGCAATCTTCGAGCGTCACTGTGAGGTTGAAGTTGGTGAGACCGGCGGCGCTGTTGTTGAGGATCGTGCCGGTGGCGCGGTAGCTCGTATCGGGGCGCTTGCGGGTGAATTGCAAATCCTTGAGCACGATTTCTTCCGGCTGGATGACCGGGCGGTTCTGCGCGAAGGGCGGCGGGCTCGCCGTATTGGTGGAGGAGCCATTTTCCCGGAGCCACACGATGAATGCCGACAGCAGCAGCAGGGCAACGAGAACGCTTAATGTCGGTTCGGCAAACCGCCTGAAGCGCGACGAGCGCATCGCGAAATACACGATCAGCAGGCCTGCCAGCGCAGGAAAAATCCAGATCATCAAAGTCCTCCGCTCTCGTATATAGGCGGGGCGGTGTCGGGATGGAAGCGCCGCTCAAAGGAATCCTCCGTTTGTCCTCCTTAGCGGAACAAACAGCCGAGATCGTCGTTTTCCGCTCGTCGCTTCCGACACATCCAATTGCAGAAAGGACGAAACCGATGGCCGAGAAAGCCCTGGAAGACCTGTTCTATGACATGTTGAAGGACGTCTATTACGCCGAGCGCCGGATCGTGAAGGCGCTGCCGAAGATGGCCAAGGGCGCACAGAGCCCGAAGCTGAAGGCCGCCTTCGAAAAGCATATCGAGGAAACCGAAGGTCAGATCGAGCGCCTGCAGAAGGTCTTCGAAATCTTCGGCAAGCGCGCCGTCGGCAAGACATGTCCCGCCATCGACGGCATCATCGAGGAAGGCGAGGAAATTCTCGACGAGTTCAAGGGCTCGTCGGCCCTGGACGCCGGGCTTCTCGCGGCCGCCCAGGCGGTGGAGCATTATGAAATGGCCCGCTACGGGACACTGAAGACCTGGGCTGGCATGCTCGGTCTGAACGATGCCGTCAAGCTGCTCGACGAGACCCTGCAGCAGGAGGGCGACACCGACCATGCGCTGACGGCGCTCGCTGAGGCGTCTGTCAACGCGACGGCGATGAAGAAGGCCGCATGAACCACGTCATCAAAGGGGCCGGAGATCACTTCCGGTCCCTTTGCTATTTCAGGCTGATCCAGTACGAGCCCTGGAAAGGCACTGCGGCGAAGCGCTCGTTGATTTCCTTTAGTGTCGCATCCGGGTCGATATCTGAAAACAGGTCCGGCCGCAGCCAGTGCGCGAAGGCTTCCGCGGCGAGGATGTTGAGCGGCACGGCGTTGAAGAAGTTCCAGAGGCCATGCACACGGCCCTTCTGGACGCCTGAGAGATTGGCGAGGACCGGGTTCTTGACGGCGTCGCCAAGTGTGCGGCGGGCTTCCTCGGCGGGAACGCCGGGACCGACGGAAAACACGCTGTAGGTGCCGCCGGGCGAAGCCGTGGCGATATAGACCTCAGGATCGGCCTTGATCAGATATTCGCTGCTCACGATGCCGCCTTCGCGCGGCAGATTGTTCTTCGCGATATTGCGGCTACCGGTAATGCAGATGAATTCGCCCAGCCCGCCGGTGCCATAGGCAAAGCAGCAGCGATCCGGGTTTGGGAAGGCGTCCATCAGAACGGTCGGTCCCGGTTCAGGATGGGCCGCCACCCGGTCGGTGATGCGCTTCAGGCGCTCTTCGTAGAAATCGGCGAAGGCATTGGCCTGTTCCTCGCGGTCGAGGATTTGGCCGAGCAGGCGCATGTTGCCCGGCGTGTTCTTTAGTGGATCGCTATTGAAATCGACGACGAAGACCGGCACACCGGTTGTTTCCAGATACTCGATCGCTCGCTTGCCGAGTTCCGTGTCGGCCTGCCAGTTGGCCATGATCGCCAGGTCGGCATTCAGGGAGAGCATCGTCTCGAAGGACAGCCCGTCGCCTGTGCCGTCGCCGATGATCGGTACGTCGGCGAGCTTCGGAAACTTCGCGACGAAATCCTTGTAGATTTCCGGGTTGTCGCCCTTCATGTCGCCCGACCAGCCGGCAAGCAGGCTGACGGGATCCGGATGGATCAGCGACAGCGCGACCAGATTGAAACCGCTACCGAGCAGGATCGCCTTCGGCCTCTCCTTGATCGTTACCTGCCGGCCGATGCCATCGGTGATTGTCAAAGGCCATTGGGTCCGGGCCATGGCCATGGGGGCAAGGGCTAGGAGCAGGCTAAGGGTCAGGAGAAATAGACGCTTCACATCATTGCTTTCTTTGGGCAGGCATTCTTTGGGCAGGAAGGGCGCAAAGCTCGCCGCAACTCGGAATGCCGGGCAGCAGGTACCGCAGGCAACAGACCTTGCGGCGGCAGACCGTCTGCTCACCGTCGGCCTCGTGCCGCAGACAGCCATGGAAGGGATTGTCCGAACCGTCGGGCAGGCGCGGCTGGTCGAACAGCGGCCGTGAAGCCCAGGTGCTGCCTTCAGCAGAACGCTCGGTCGCGTTGAAGGCATAGTCGATATAGACGGCAGCATTGTTCCAGGCAAGCTTCGGGGCGATGCCGCCGAGCGCCTTCAACCGGCCGACGACCGTAGGCAGGTGCTGTTTGACCAGCGGCATCACATAGGCGGGCAGGTTACCCTCTGCGTCCTCGCTCCAGTCACCTTCGCCGGAAAGCCCGAGTGCGCGCGGCAGGCCGTCCTCGGCAAGCGCGATGGTCATCTCCGCCGGGCTGATCGGCAGGACCTGCTCGGCCCGGCGCGCGACGATATAGGGGATGGTCAGGATCGAGAAATAATAGAGCGACCACATGGAGGCGATGGCCCGGCGGTCGGTGCCGCCATGGGCGGCTGCATAGGTGTCGAGCGCTGCGGAAAAGCCGCCTGATAGGAAGAAATCCTCAAGCGGCACGCCATCGTCAAGTTCGTTCGCCAGCATCATTTTTTCGCCGCACCAGGCATGCTCACCGGCAAAGACCGCCTTCAGGCTGGAAGGCCCGAATGCTGTCTTGGCATCGTGGTTGGCGGTCGTGCTCAAAGGCTCACCAGTTGTACTTCAGGGAGCCGATCACCGTGCGGCCCTGATCGCGATAGCAGAAGCCCGCCGAGCAAACGGCGTCGCGCTTGTTGAACAGATTGGTTGCGTTGACCTGCAAACGCAAGCCATCATACTTCGGATCGATCGCTGCAAAGTCATAGTGAGCCGAGGCATCGAACAGGACGCGCGCCGAATTGCGGGTGGTGTTCTGGTCGTTGCCGTAGCTTTCGCCGAGGAAGCGCGCGCCGGCGCCGAAGCCAAGGCCAGATCCGAAGCCATCTTCCGGCAGGGTGTAGTCAGCCCAGACCGTCGCCATGTGGCGCGGTACCGAGGAAACCGACTTGCCGACGGTGTCAGCCGGACCTTCGGTGATCCTGGCATCGGTATAGGTGTAGGAGGCAATCAGCGACAGGCCGTTGTCGAGGCTGGTATTGGCTTCAAGTTCGAAACCGCGTGATCGCACCTTGCCGCGCTGGACCTGGACGTTTTCCGGACCGCCGCCAAGGTCAATAACTTCGTAATAGAGGCTGTTCTTCTGGTCGACGTTGAACAGGGCGGCGGTGATGAGCGTATTGCTGTTCGGCATCAGGTACTTGACGCCCACCTCTTCCTGCTGGCTCTCCGTCGGCTTGAACGGCGCGTTGGTCTCGCGATTGATCCCTGCATTCGGAGAAAAGGCGGTGGAATAGCTGATATAGGGTGCGAGGCCGAAATCGGTCTCGTAGCTCAGACCGACGCGGCCGGAGAACGCCTTGTCCTTCTGATACACCGAGGTCGTCGCATTGGTCGGCAGGTTTGTCGTGTCGGTGTCGGTCGAAACCCAGTCGTAGCGGCCGCCGGCGGTGAACGTCCAGGCGTCGTAGCGGATCTGGTCCTGCAGATAGGTGCCCATCATCCACTGGTCCTGCATCACGCGATCGGTCAGTTCGATCGGATCGGTGGGGCGGCCCTTGGTCGGGTTCTGGGTGTCGAGCGGCGGCGTAATGCCATAGCCGTTCAGCGACTTGAAGTGCAGCTTGGTGTAATCGACGCCGACAAGGAGTGTATGATCGAGCGCGCCGGTACCGAATTCCGCCGCCAGCTGGTTGTCGAGTGTGACGGCCGTCAGGCGTTCATCGAAGCTGCCGGCGCTGCTGTCCAGATATCTCGGGTCGACGGCATTGGGCGCATAAGCGAAGGCCCAGTCGGTATCGGTATTGAGTGTAGAAACACGCATGTTCTGGCGGAAGGTGAAGACGTCGCTGAACCGGTGTTCAAATTCGTAGCCGAGGCGGGCCTGCTTCTGGACGGAATCATTGAAATCCGGATTGCCGCCGAAAATGTCGGTGACTTCGCCGGTCAGTGGATCGTTATAATAGGCGGCTGTGCCGCCGGTCTTGGTGCGGGAGTATTCGCCGAGGATGGTCAACTTGGTGTCCTCGTCCGGCTTCCAGGTGAAGGCCGGCGCGATATAGGCGCGGTCGTCGGGAACGCCGACCTGTTCCGTATCGCTGTCGCGTAGTAGGCCGGTGATGCGATAGTAGAGAGGATCGGTGTCGTTGATCGGGCCGGAGAAGTCGAACTGGCCCTGATAGCGATTATCCGTGCCGTACTGCAACTGCAGTTCGCGTAGCGGCTCCTCGGTCGGGCGCTTGGTGATCAGGTTGAACAGACCGCCGGCGCCGGATGCGCCATAAAGTGCCGAGGAGGGGCCGCGCAGGATCGATACGCCTTCAAGGCCGTAAGGCTCGTTCTTGAACAGCGAGGAACTGGCGCCCGGCTGGCGCAGGTTGTCGCGAAACATGCCGGTATAGGTGACGTCGAAACCGCGCACCGAGAAGGAATCGAAGCGCGGGTCGAAACCGAAACCACCGACGCGCGAGCCCGGCGTATAGGCGAACGTGTCCAGAAGCGTCTGCGGATTGCGATCCTTTAGCTGCTGTTCGGTGGCCGAGGAGATCGACTGCGGGGTCTGCAGGAAGGGCGTGTCGATCTTGGCGCCGGTGGCGCTGCTGGTGCCGACATAACCTTCAGCCGTGATCGTGCCGCCGCTGCCGCCGGTGACGGTGAGTGTCTCAAGCGCGGTCGCCTCGGTGGCGTCCTGTGCCAGAACCGGCGTGTTCAAGCCGATAAAAGCGAGGGCGATGATGGAGACGTGGGCATGAAGGCGGCGGGAGGTCTGGCGGATGATTGGCATGTCACTAACTTCGGTCTGATTGATAAGATGAGTGTCTTTATCATGATTTTTTTCAGACCGAAAAGTGATTTATGACTTTTTAACTCATGTTTTTTGTCGCGAAATTTCGCAGAAAGGCCGCGTGGATAAATCCGCGCGGCCTTTCATGTGTTTGAATTGCATTTTAGAGAACGGCGCTGCCGGCCATGAAGGCGAGGACGACGAAGATCAGGAAGATGATCAGCGCGACATAGAACAGCAGCTTGGCGATCGAGGCCGTTGCGGCGGAAACGCCGGAAAAGCCGAGAAAACCAGTGATCAAGGAAATTACAAAGAAAATCAGCGCCCATTTCAACATGGCATATCCTCCGTGGGTTCAACGACCGAAAGAACGCGCGAGGGGACTTCAGAGTTCCATGAAAGTAGCGTCTTTTTAAGGGGTTAAAGCTGCCGGCGGGCATTTTGATTCAAAGCGCCGCCGGCAGTTTCAGTGTTCAGCCGTGATTGATCATCACGTGGCGCACGGCGGTATAATCCTCCAGCGCATAGATCGACATGTCCTTGCCGTAGCCGGATTGCTTGACGCCGCCATGCGGCATTTCGTTGGTCAGCATGAAATGCGTATTGATCCAGGTGCAGCCATATTGCAGGCGGGACGCCGCTTTCATCGCCTTGGAGATATCCTTGGTCCAGACGGAGGAGGCGAGGCCATAATCGCTGTCATTGGCCCATTTGACCGCCTGGTCGTTCTCGGTAAAACGGGTTACGGAGACGACCGGGCCAAAGACTTCCCGGCGCACGATCTCGTCTTCCTGGGTAGCGCCGGCAACCACGGTCGGCTGGAAGAAGAAGCCGTCCTTACTGCCGAGTGCGCCGCCGGTGGTGACCTCAATATGCTTCTGCTCCGTGGCACGTTCGACAAAACTTGCCACGCGATCGCGCTGGCGCTTGGAGATCAGCGGGCCGATTTCGTTTTCGGTGTCGTCGGCCAGATTGTACTTGATGGTCGAGACGGCCGAGGTGAGGTCGGCGACCAGCTTCTCGTAGATGCCGTCCTGCGCGTAGATGCGGCAGGCGGCGGTGCAATCCTGGCCGGCATTGTAATAGCCGAATGTGCGGATGCCGGCGACGACGGCGTCGATATCGGCGTCGTCGTAGACGATGACCGGCGCCTTGCCGCCGAGTTCGAGATGCGTGCGCTTGACGGTCTTGGCGGCCGCCTGCAGCACCTTTTTGCCGGTGGCGATATCGCCGGTGATCGAGACCATGCCGATCTTCGGATGGTTGATCAGCGTGTTGCCGACGGTTTCGCCGCGGCCGAGGATGATGTTGACGACGCCTTCAGGTAGGATGTCAGCGAGCAGCCGGGCCATCTTCAGCGCCGTCAGCGGCGTCTGTTCGGAGGGCTTGAAGACGACGGTGTTGCCGCCGGCAATCGCCGGCGCCAGCTTCCAGGCCATCATCATCAGCGGATAGTTCCAAGGTGCGATCGAGCCGATGATGCCGATGGGATCGCGGCGGATCATCGAGGTGTGGCCGGGCAGGTATTCGCCGGCGACGGTGGCATGCAACGAGCGGATGGCGCCGGCGAAGAAACGCCAGCAGTCGACGATTGCCGGCAGTTCGTCATTGCGCACGGCATTGATCGGCTTGCCACAATTGAGCGCTTCGAGAGCGGCAAAGGCGTCGGCATCCTTTTCGATGGCATCGGCGATCCTCAGCAGATAACCGGAACGCTCGGCCGGTGTCGTCATCGACCACGTGTCGAAGGCCTTTTCGGCCGCATCCACGGCGCGCTCGATCTGCGACTGCGAGGCCTCGGCGAGATCGATGATCTTACCGCCGGTGCGCGGGTTGAGGATTAGCTCTTCGGCCTCGGTGCCGGCTTCGAATGTCGATCCGATCAGCAATTCCGTGTCCATGTTCGTTCTCCCTTTTTGATGGGGCGAATAGCGAATGGTGAATAGCGAATAGGGGTTTGCTCGCCTGACTGCTCATGCCCTTATTCGCTATACGCTACTCCCTATTCGCTCATTCTTCATTTTCCGGCGCCGGCGATCTGGTCGCCGTCGCGGGTGAGGTAATAGGCGGCCAGGATCGGCAGGGCGGTGACCAGCACCACCACCATGGCGACGACATTGGTGACCGGCCGCTGGCGTGGGCGGATCAGTTCCTCCAGCATCCAGATCGGCAGTGTCGATTGCTGGCCGCCGGTAAAGGTGGTGACGATGACCTCGTCGAAGGACAGCGCGAAGGCAAGCATGCCGCCGGCCAGAAGTGCTGTCCCGATATTCGGCAGAATGATGTGGCGGAAGGTCTGGAAACCGTCGGCGCCGAGATCCATGGAGGCCTCGATCAGCGAACCGGAAACGCGGCGGAAGCGGGCCACCGCGTTGTTATAGACGACGACGATGCAGAAAGTGGTGTGGCCGAGAACGATGGTCCAGAAGGAAAAGGGGATATCGGCCATCGAGAAGGCGGAGCGCAGCGCGATGCCGGTGATGATGCCGGGAAGCGCGATCGGCAGGATCACCAGCAGCGAGATCGTCTCGCGGCCGAAGAACCGCGTCTGGCTGACGGCGGCGGCACAGAGCGTGCCGAGCACCAGCGCGATGGCGGTGGCGATCGTTGCGACCTTCACCGAAAGCGCCAGCGCCGCCCAGACATCCGGCCGGTTCCAGGTGACGGCGAACCATTGCAGCGTCAGACCCGGCGGCGGGAACTGGTAGCTCTTTTCCTCCGTAGTGAAAGCATAGAGGAAGATCAGGAGGATCGGGATATGCAGGAAGGCAAGCCCGCCGATGGCGGCGATCTTCAGGGGCAGCGGCGCGGATAAGGAGCGGTCAGAGCGCATCGAAGGCCCCCATGCGTTTGGCCATCCACAGATAGAGGCCCATGATGACGATCGGGACGACGGTGAAGGCGGCGGCGAGCGGGATATTGCCGGCCGTGCCCTGCTGCGCATAGACGGCCTGGCCGATAAACAGGCGCGAGGAGCCGACGATCTGCGGAATGATATAGTCGCCCAAAGTCAGCGAGAAGGTGAAGATCGAGCCGGCGACGATGCCGGGCAGCGCCAGCGGAAAAAGCACGTGTCGGAAGGTTTGGCTGGGATTGCCGCCAAGGTCCGACGATGCCTCGATCAGATTGCCGGGCACGCGCTCGAGTGCGGCCTGGATTGGCAGGATCATGAACGGCATCCAGACATAGACGAAGACGAGGAATGTGCCGGTGTAACTCACCGAGAGCGAATTGCCGCCGATGATCGGCAACGACAGCCAACCGTCCAGCAGCCACAGGAGATGCAGCTTTTCGAAGGCCCAGGTCAGAATGCCTTCCTTGGCAAGGATCAGCTTCCAGGCATAAATCTTGACGAGATAGCTCGACCAGAGCGGCAGCATGACACCGAGATAGAACACGGCCTTCCATTTGCCCTTGGCGTAGCGCGCCGCGTAATAGGCAATCGGGAAGGCGATCAGCGCCGAAAACAGCGTGACGACCGCCGCCATCGCGACCGTGCGGACGATGATGTCGAAATTGGCGTCCGACAGCAGTTGTTTGTAGGTCGCGAGCGTGAACTCGTAATTGATCAGGCCAGAGAAGTCGTCGATCGAGAAGAAGCTCTGCAGCAGAAGCGCGAGGAGCGAGCCGAGATAGATGATGCCGAGCCAGAGGACGGGCGGGCCGAGCAGGATGAGCAGAAGGATATGCGGATGTTTCCAGAGAAAATCCGAGATCCGTCCGCTAAGGCCTGGTCGGTTCGGCAGGATTGTTGCCTGATTTGCCAGCGCGCTCATGCGTCCTCCATCAGGTGAAGGTCGTCGCGCGAAAAAGCGAGCGTGACGTTGGCGCCGGTGTCGGGAACGGGCAGGGCGGCCGGGTTGGCGACGATGATCTTCTCGCCGTCGCAATCGACGGTGACGCGATTGACCGCGCCGATGAAGCTGCGCGCCGTCACCTTGCCGGAGAGGCTGAGCTGATCCGCCGAGGAGGCGCCGATGACGATGGCCTCGGGTCTCAGGCTCGCGGCTTTCGCGGGAATGCCGAGCCTGCCGCAGAGCGCGCCAGACAGGACATTGGACGAACCCACGAAATCGGCGACGAAGCGGGTTTGCGGCCGCTTGTAGATATCTTCCGGGCTGCCAAGCTGCTGGATCTTGCCATCGTTGAAGACGGCGATCCGGTCGGCCATGGAGAGGGCCTCGCCTTGATCGTGGGTGACGAAGACGAAGGTGATGCCGAGAGACTTCTGCAGGCTCTTCAGTTCTTCCTGCATCTGCTCGCGCAGCTTCAAATCCAGCGCGCCGAGCGGTTCGTCAAGCAGTAGAACCTTGGGCTTGTTGACCAGCGCGCGGGCAAGGGCGACACGCTGGCGCTGGCCACCGGACAACTGGCCCGGCCGGCGCTGGCCGTAGCCCGGCAGCTTGACCATGGCAAGCGTATCCTCGGCCGCCCTGCGGCGTTCTTCCTTGCCGACACCCTTGACCATCAGGCCATAGGCGACATTGTCGAGAATGGAGAGATGCGGGAAGAGGGCATAGTCCTGGAACACGGTATTGACGCTGCGGCGATAGGGCGGAACGCCCTCTGCGGTGTCGCCGAAAATCTCGATATGGCCTTGGGTCGGCTGCTCGAAACCGGCCATCAGCCTGAGGCAGGTGGTCTTGCCGGAACCGGATGGGCCGAGCATGGCGAAGAACTCGCCAGCTGCGACTTCAAGATCGACCGCGTCGACGGCTTTCACCGCGCCGAAATGGCGGGAGACGTTTTGAAAGAGGACGGCGGTGGTCATGGGGACTCCGTAGGCATGCGACATCGTTTCCCTTTTGAGGAAGCGAAGGAGGTAGTTGTAATCTCCCCCCTTGTGGGGGAGATGTCCCGGAGGGACAGAGGGGGGTGTTTCGAGGTCGGGGCTGGTGACCCCCCTCTGTCAGCAAAGCTGACATCTCCCCCACAAGGGGGGAGATCAAATCAGAAATCACCGCCCGCCGATGACGCCGATATAGTCGGAGACCCAGCGGTGGTAGGGCACGCATTCGCCCTGGCTTTCGCATTTGGACACCGGCGTCTTCCAGAACTTGATCTTGTCGAAGTCGTTGTAGCCGTTGTTGGCGCAGCCTTCGTCGGTCAGCAATTCATTGCCCTTGCAGGCGGCCGGGACCGAGGGAACGGTGCCGAACCAGGCGGAGACATCGCCCTGAACCTTGGGCGACAGCGTGTGTTCCATCCACATATAGGCG
The DNA here is from genome assembly GCF_051669845.1 of Pararhizobium sp. O133. Classification (NCBI taxonomy): domain Bacteria; kingdom Pseudomonadati; phylum Pseudomonadota; class Alphaproteobacteria; order Hyphomicrobiales; family Rhizobiaceae; genus Pararhizobium; species Pararhizobium sp. O133. The sequence goes on from NZ_CP196426.1 coordinate 2,182,319, forward strand.
CAGTTGGGGTGCTCGCTTTCCGCATGCAGCATGGTCGTGTCGGCCCAGCCGGTCGCGCCTTCTTCCGGGAAGACCGAGGCGATCGGCTGCTTTTCAGCCTTCAGCAGGTTGACCTGGAAGGGCCAGGAGCCGGAGGCGACGACGCCTTCGTTCTTGAAGTCGTCGATCTGGATCATCGCGTCGTGCCAATAGCGGCTGGCAAGCGTGCGCTGGACACGCAGCACATCGAGAGCGGCCTTGTACTGGTCTTCATTAAGCTCGAAGGGATCCTTGATGCCGAGTTCCGGCTTGTGGAACATCAGATAATTGGCGGCGTCGGCCACATGGATCGGGCCGTCATAGGCCTGGACGCGGCCCTTGTTGGACTTGCCGTCCGGCAGGTTCATTTCCTCGAACACGACCTTCCAGCTCTTCGGCGCCTCGCCCTTGAAAGCCTCGGTATTGTACATCAGGACGTTCGGACCCCAGACATAGGGTGTGCCGTAATGGGTGCCGTTGACCGTATGCCATTTGGCATTCTGCAGGCGCTCGTCGATGGTCGACCAGCTTGGAATGAGAGCGGTGTTGATCGGCTGGACGCGCTTGCCGGCAACGAGGCGCAGCGAGGCGTCACCGGACGCGGTCACGAGGTCGAAGCCGCCTTCGTTCATCAGCGCGACCATTTCATCGGACGTGGCGGCGGTCTTGACGCTGACCTTGCAGCCCGTGTCCTTTTCGAAGCCGGTGACCCAGTCATAGGCCTTGTCCGTCTCGCCACGCTCGATATAGCCGGCCCAGGCGACGATCGACAATTCGCCTTCACCCTTGCCGAGTTCCTTCAGCGGTTCCTGGGCGAAGGCGTGGGTGGCGAAAGCGAGCGAAAGGGTAAGCGCGGTGCAGGATTTCAGAATCTGCTTCATCGTCAGTCTCCCGTTTGGTGTCCGAATTTTTCGGTCTTGTTCCCGGTAAGAAGGTGCCGCGATTTTGCCGCTTTCGCAAATTCAATATTCAGAACGGCGATATCTGTTTTTCCGATATCACCCGCCGTCTCGGATATTTAGAAGGTCTACCTCTAAGATAACTATCAGTTTGCTTTTTACAGTTTGAGGCGTCCGAATGTAAGGGAGGTGGTAATTTCGAGAGTTGCGCCAAAAGCCAATCCAGTGCGTTTCGGCTACTTTCCAACTGGAATTCGGAGGAACTTTCTCAAGTACGAATATTTGAGGTGTAGATCCACTTTCGAGGATCTCAGCTATTCTCCGATGGACCTTTCGAATACTACCTTCACGGGATTGACAGATGTGCTCTGCAAGTCTGATTTCTCTGCGTTTATGTGTCTTTCCTACGTAAAATAGACATGCGTTTCGGGGGTCTAAAAGCCCATATATCAAGTATCTGCCGACTCTTATCTTCATGCCTACTGTCTCGCGCGTCCGCTCCTCAATGCTTCCGCAACACCGATAAAATCCTTCGCCGATTGCGGCAGGCCGGAGCCTTTGCGCCAGACCATGCCGACCTGAACGACGGGCAGGGCGCCGGAGACGTCGCGGCTTTCGATGCGGTCGCCTTCCAGAGACCATGGTCGATAGACGAGATCGGGCAGCAGCGCGATGCCGGCGCCGGTGGCGACGAGGCTGCGAACCGCTTCGACCGAGCGGGTGCGGAAGGCGACATGCGGGCGGGCGCCCAGCGCGGTCAGCAGCTTGCCGGTATTTTCCTCGATTTCATCCACCGTCAGCATGATCAACGGCTCCCTGGCGATATCGGCAACCGAGATGATATCGGCCGAGACCAGCGGATGGCCGAGCGGCAGCCAGAGGCGGTAAGGCGAGGTCTCGATGATTTCCGCCTGCAGCGCCATGCGGTCGCGCAGGTTGGAAATAACCATGACGGCGACGTCGAGTTCGCCACCGACCAGCAGATGTTCGAGATAGGAGCCGTTGTCCTCGATGGCGCTAACCTCGACGCCGGGGCAGGCGCGGCGATAACGCGCGAGCAGGTCGGAGAGTACGTAGCCGGCGACCAGCGAGGTCACCCCGAGATTGAGCTTGCCGCCGGTGCGCTCCTCCCGCTCCTGCGAAAATGCCCTCCGGGCATCGGACACGCCGGCGAGGATTTTGGTCGCATGGCGCAGGAACTGATGGCCGTTATGGGTGATGTGCAGCCCGCGCGGATGGCGCTCGAACAGCTCGACGCCGAGATCGCTCTCCAGTTCCTTGACCGCCTCGGTGATCGAGGACTGCGAGATCGACAGGTTCTGCGCCGCCCGGGTGACGCTGCCCTGTTCGGCGACGGCGATGAAATACTGGAGCTGACGGAGGGTGAAGGCCATGGTTTAGCTAACACGGCGGGTGGGGGGGATGGCAAGCCGGTGGGTCGGAGAAGCTCCCGCTCCTGAGTGGTTTCAGTCTTCCGGCCATGTATCGGGAAAATCACGACCACCGTAAAAGATGCGCAGAATTCGCACAAACTCGCCCTCGACTGAAAAGGCGATGGATACCCGGCGTTCAAAGCCGATCAGGCGGATACCGGGATAGAGATCGTCACGCGATTGTCTACGCAAGGGAAAATCCGCGAGTGTCATGCAGGCTGCTTCGATGCGGCTAATATAAGCGCCGGCCCGGGCGTGCCCGCTATTTTTGGCAATATACTCGTAGAGTGCGATCAGATCGGCTTCCGCCGTGGGGCGAAAGACGATCTTGTGTGTCACTTGTGAGCTTTCCCCGCATCCGCATGGCGGGCACGCAGGCGCTCGAATACGTCACTGGCAGGGATGTCGGGCCGGGGATCGGCGATGGCTTCACGAATCTTCAGCCGCATGATCTCGTCCAGCGCCGCTTCTTCGCGATCGAGCGCGCGCAGGCCGGCACGCATCACCTCGCTTGCCGAAGCATAGGCGCCGGATTGCAGACGTACGTCAAGGGACGCCTGTTGCGGGCCGAGCGTGACGGTGATTGGCTTGCTGCTGCGCATCGCGTGCTCCTTCTCAAGAAGAATAGCACGGCAGAATGACATTGTCATACTCGATGCGCGTGTCGATAATGTCGGATTGAAGACAGAAGGGAAGCTGGCTTCCGGCTAAAGTAAGGAATCAGAATCGAGACTTATCCATGAGCGACCATCGTCCCACCCCCACCGAACCCGGCATCCTTGCCTTCCACAAGCGCTGCGAGGATTTCTATCCCGCAGACGCGGTTGACGCCGATATCGCGCAGCAGCGGGTCTGGTACAATGCCCTGTGTGCCGAGTTCGATGCGCCGTCGCCGGCGGGGCTGACGCGGCAGGATGAGCGTGTCGACGGCCGTATTCCGGTGCGCCGTTACCGGCCAGCCGAGATCGCCACGCAGACACGGGTTTTCTACATTCACGGCGGTGGCTTTGTCGTCGGGTCGCTTGAAAGCCATGATGCGATCTGCGCCGAGCTTGCCCACGCGGCAAGGGTCGAACTCGTCTCCGTCGACTATCGGCTGGCGCCGGAGCATGTCTGGCCGGCGGCGTTCGATGATTGTTTCGAAGTTCTGCAATCGCTTCTCGCCGATGGACGACCGCTGATCGTTGCGGGTGACAGTGCCGGCGGCAACCTGGCGGCGGGCATGGTGTTGAAGGCGCGGGCGGCAGGGCTTAGGAGCGTCGTCGGGCAGGTCTTGATCTATCCGGGTCTTGGCGGTGATCTGAAATCCGGTTCCTATGCGGAAATGGCTGAAGCTCCAGGACTTTCGACGGCGGACGTTGCCTATTATCGCGAGGTGCTGAAAGCGCCATCCGACAATGCCTTCGCGCATCCGTTGAAGGCGGATGATTTTTCCGGCTTGCCGCCGGCCTACATTACATCGGCGCATTTCGATCCGCTGCGGGATGATGCGGCAGACTATGCGCAGCGGTTGATCGCCGATGGTGTCAACGTCACCTATCGCGACGAGCCGCAGATGATCCATGCATGGCTGCGCGCCCGTCACATGAGCGAGGGCGCGCGCGAAGGTTTCTCACAGCTCTGCCGGGGCGTCAGCGCGCTGGCCGGAACGCTCTGATCAGCCCTTAGCTTTCATAACGAGAACCGGTTCCGCGCTGAACTTCGTCGGAAAGATCGCCTTCAGGTTCTCGATCTTCGGCATGTCGTTGTAGACGATGTAGGGGTAGGTCGGGTTGAGCGTCAGGAAATCCTGATGATAATCCTCGGCCGGGTAGAATTCGGTGATATCAGAGACTTTCGTCACGACGGGGTCGCCATAGACCTTCGCCTTGTCGAGCTGGGCAATGTAGCTTTGCGCGATCTTTTTCTGCTCGTCGCTGGTCGCGAAAACTTCCGAGCGGTACTGCGTGCCATGATCCGGTCCCTGGTAGTTCAACTGGGTCGGATTGTGGGCGACGGAAAAATAGATCTGCAACAACTGGCCATAGGTGACCATTTTCGGATTGTAGGTGACCTCGACGGCCTCCGCGTGGTTGGTATCGCCACTGCTGACGGTCTCGTAGACAGCCGTATCCTTGGTGCCGCCGGAATAACCGGAGACGGCGTTCTTGACGCCCTTCACATGCTGGAACACGCCCTGCACGCCCCAGAAGCAGCCGCCGGCGAAGACCGCTTTTTCGGTGGTCGCTGTTGCCGCTTCATCGATCGCCGGTGGTGGAATGACGACCGCTTCTTCGGCGGCGTTGCTGAAAGTTGAGGACATGGCGAACGTGATGACGGCGAGCGCCGTTGCGCCGATCAGGCCGAGACCGACGCGTCGCTTTGCCTGTGATCGATTTGTCGAGAATGCGGACATGGCATTTCCTCCTTCGGAACGGTCTGCGCTTGAGATATGAACCATGCGCAGGCTTTGCAAATCAGCAGCATTGCAGCGACATTCGCCCATGCTTTATGAGCGAACTGTGGTCAAAGTGGCTGCGCCGGTCAAATCGCAAATATGTGCGTCACGCCAAAGTGAGAGATTGGCAGACCGGGTGCACGCGAGCGTGATGATGGCGTGTCCGAGGTAGTGATGGAGGAGGAGGATGACAGGCATTACCGATCTCGCGACCCTGCTGCGGCAGATGCAGCCCGCCTTGCGGCCGGGGGAATATGTCTATTGCCTGGCCGGGAACGATGACCCGGCAGCCTCCCTGGCGCTTTCGCCGCTGGGTTTTTTCCGTGAGGACGAGGGGCTGACGCTGATCTTGGAGCGGACGACGGCCGACGCGGCCGGACTTGCCTATGGCCCGGTCCTGCGCTGCATCACGCTGACGGTGCATTCGGCACTGGAGGCGGTGGGACTGACGGCGGCGGTCTCCGCCGCGCTGACGCGGCACGGCATCAGCGCCAATGTGGTCGCGGCCTATTACCACGACCACATCTTCGTGCCGGCTGAAGATGCGGAACGGGCACTGCTTGCCTTGAAGGACGCCGTGCCCGTCTGAGCAACTTACATGAAGTCGCGGGGGACCCGCTTTTCGAACGTCTTTTCGAAAACTTGCTCGTCATCCTCGAAGGCGGTGACGGATGCCGAGGTCAGCCATTCCGTCGCCGTGCAGGCGATGCGCGAGACGGAGACCGTCTTCACCGACCAGCCCTCGCGCCGGGCAATGCAGGTCCATGTGGAGACGCCGGTCATCGACAAGGGATCGTGCTCCGCGATCGTCCAAGTTTCGTCGCGGATGTCGCGCGTGGCAAATCCGGTGTCCGGATGTTCGGACAGGCCGCCATCCTCATAGATGTGGTAGTGGGTCTTGCCCGTGGTCAGGTCGCGCTCGACACGGCGGCTGGTCTTGCCTGCCTCATGCTCGATATATTTCGGTAGCGGATCGGAATTGGCCGGTTCTGGCAGGGTGATGATGCGGTGGTCTCCGAGCCTCGGCATGGCAAGGCCGAGCGAGGCCAGATCGAGCGTCAGTTCGGGATCGAACGGTGCCGGCAGGACCATCGGCCAATAGGCGGTCGAGAGCGACAGCCGGATGCGGTGACCAGCGCCGAAACGATAGCCGCAGGCATCGAGCACCAGCTGAATCTGCGTCTTTTCACCCTTCACCAGCGGCTTCGGCTCGGCATTGCCGTCGCGATGGGCGAGGTTGAGGACGCCGAAGGTGACGCGCGTCGCCGTGCCGTCGGGATGGACATCGACCAGTCGCGCCACGAGATTGGCCCAATCGGCATCGCAGGCAAGTTCCACCGTCAGGATCGGCTGGCCGAGATAATCGACGGCTTCAGTGAGCGGCGCCGTTTGAAACGTTAGCGAACCGGCATCATCGATGCGCTGGTCGCCCGCCATTTCCGCATCCGGCTTCAGCGTGAACCACTCGCCGGATGCGGTGCCGGTATCGAGCGGTGATTTCAGGATGGCATTGTGATCATGTGCGCCGGCGATCGGCATGCCATCATTGAGGCTGCCGAACTGGTCGATATAGAAACACTGCATGTCCGGCGCGGTCCAGGCATCTTTGGCAACCCAGAAACCGGACTCGACATTGCGGCGAAGGGCAGGCTTCGGGCCATCGAGAATAAAGGCGCGCATCTGCGGCAGCGCCTCGACGCCGGTATCCTCGTCGCGCAGCCAATGGTTCCACCAGGCGATGGCCTCGCCGTGAAAATCCGTGCGCGGCTTCGGCCAGGCGAAATGCGGATATTTGTGCACCCAGGGGCCAATCAGCGCCTTCACCCTGCCGCCCAGGCCTTCGGCAGCCTTCATCGGCGTGTTGCGATAGCCGTCGGCCCAGCCGGCAATGACCATGGCCGGAACCGGAAATCCGTCGAAATCCTCGCAGATCGATCCGTGTTTCCAGAAAGCGTCACGACGTTGGTGCTCCAGCCATTCCTCCATGAAGAAGGGCTCGTTTTCGAGACGTTCCAGCCACATCTCCTTCCACCGGTCGCCGACAAGTGCCGGGTCGGGCGAGCGTGATGAGTAGGCGAGCATGGTCGCCGCCCAAGAGAGTTGGGCGGACAGATGCGTGCCGTTCTTGTAATGGATGTCGTCATTGTAACGGTCGACGGTGGAGGCGATCGAGATCACCGCTTTCAGCGCAGGTGGTTTCAGGGCCGCGACCTGCAGGCAGTTGAAGCCGCCCCAGGAAATGCCCATCATGCCGACATTGCCGTTCGACCAGGGCTGCGCCGCGATCCAGGCGACGAGTTCGCAGCCGTCGGCAAGTTCCCGCGGCGTATATTCGCCGTCGATAACGCCGTCGGATTCGCCGCAGCCGCGGATATCGACCCGAACGCCGGCGATGCCGGCTGCGGCAAAGACCGGATAGGTGGATTCGTCGCGCGGACTGGTGCCGTCACCCTTCCGATAGGGGAGGTATTCGAACACCGTTGGCACGGGATTGGTGACCGCTCCCTCCGGCATCCAGATGCGGGCGGCGAGCCGCGTTCCATCCTTGAGAATGATCCATTCGTTTTCGATGACGGTGAAATTGCCTGTGGTCATGTCCTGTACTTTTCTGCATGCTGTTCGCGCAACCGGCCCTTAAGCCGCAAATGCGGGAGGATGATGATGTCAGCGAGAAGTGTGTCCGCCAGCCTTTGGATTTCGGCCTGTTGCGCCTATCCGGTGTTCGCGCAGGATGCCCAGCCCTTGCCGGCCTGCGCGCTCTCGGGCGCCACCAGCGTGATGATCGGTGGACAGCCGGCGCTGCGCCTGTCCGATGTCGTCAACTGCCCGCCGGAACTCTACGAGATCGTCCCGAGCATTTTCATCGAAGGCCAGCCGATCGTTCATTTTCGATCCGGCTCGGCTGCGAAAGGTGACTGCATCGCCAAGGGGGAATCGTCCGTCATGGTGGAAGGCGAGGCGGCCCAGCGAACGGGCGATGTCGCATGCACGGAAAAGTCTGACTAACATATTCATGGCAGATACTCATAGGGATTGATGAACGGCACTCCGAAGAGTTCGAAATGCCGGACGTTCCGCGTCAGCACCTGCAAATGCCTTGAGTGTGCGATCGCAGCGATGGCAGCGTCCTCAAAATCAGGCATGCCACCTACACCATATGCTTTATCGAGCAATTTGCCGGTGAGACGCGCCGAGCCCATATCCAGCGGCAATATGCGGTCGGCATAGGCATCCAACACGGTATCCAACCAGTGCGATAGGTCTTCCGCTTTTTTCGATGCACCTTGTCTCTGTGCTTTTGCGATGCCGGCCTCGATCTCCGCGACCGAAATTGTGCATAGATATAAGCCGTCCGATTGTTGCACGAGCCAATCGCGAATCCTGATCTCCTGATCCGACGGATTTTTACCGAGCAGCAACGTCGCGACGATGTTGGTATCCAACAGATACATCAGAATTGCGGGTCGCGCAGTGCGCGCGCGGGATTGCGTTCCGGCAGATCACCTTCCTCCAGAGGAGAATTTGCTAGCAACCATCCAAAACTCGGCACGGCGCGTGACAGCCGCTCGAACTCCTGGAAAGAGATAACAACCGCTGCCTTGCGCCCGTGGCGGGTGATGATCGCGCCGTTGCCGTTGATTGCGTCGTCGATTACCGCCGACAGCTTTGCCTTGGCATCCTTCAACTGAATCTCGTTCATCGACATCTCCATGATATGACCACAATAGTCATACTGGGCGTTCGGAGCGCCATCGTCAATTCCCTGCACTTTCCATGCGCCGGGTCGTCAGCACCTTTTCCAGCCAGCCGAGTTCCATTTCCGGAACCGATTTGAGGAGCAGGTCGGTATAATCGTCGAACGGCGGCGATAGGACTTTGGACTTCGGTCCGAAGCGCACCAGCTTGCCGCGATGCATGACCGCGACGCTATCGGCAATTGCCCGGACGATGGCGATGTCGTGGGTGATAAAGACATAGGAAACAGCGGTTTCCTCCTGAAGCTTCAGAAGCAGATTCAGGATGCCTTCGGCCACCAGCGGGTCGAGTGCCGATGTCGGCTCATCGCAGAGGATCAGTTCCGGCTTGGCGGCCAGCGCCCGGGCGATCGCGACGCGCTGCTTCTGGCCGCCCGACAGTTCCGCCGGATAACGATCGAGGAAACGGTCGCCAAGCTCGATCTGGTCGAGCAGTTGCTTCACCCGTTCCGTCTTCTTCGCGCCGTGCACACCATAGTAGAAGGTGATCGGTCGGCCGATGATGTCGCGCACCGTCTGGCGCGGGTTCATCGCCGTATCCGCCATCTGGTAGATCATCTGCACGCGGCGCAACTGATCCTTGTTGCGAGCGCTCAATGCCTTCGGCAATTCCTTGCCATCGAAGGTGATCGTGCCTTCGGATGGCGGCAATAGGCCGGTGATGACGCGGGCGAGCGTCGATTTGCCGGAGCCACTTTCGCCGACGATCGCCAGCGTCTGCCCCTTCGGCAGATGCATGGAAACGTCGTGCAGCACCTTGAAGCCGTTGGCGTAACCGGCGCTGACATGATCGATCTTCAAGAGCGTGTCGCTCTGGTCCTTGGCTTCCTCGCGCTTGGTCTGGCGAACGCTGACGAGCGCACGGGTGTAATCCTCCCGAGGCGCCTCGATGATCTGTTTTGTCGTTCCGTATTCGATCGTCTTGCCATGGCGCAAGACCATGATGTCGTCGGAAATCTGGGCGACGACGGCGAGGTCATGGGTGATGTAGAGGGCGGCGGTGTGCGTTTCCTCGATCGCATGCTTGATCGCGGCAAGCACGTCGATTTGAGTGGTGACATCAAGCGCTGTCGTCGGCTCGTCGAAGACGATCAGTTCCGGGTTGGGGCAAAGCGCCATGGCCGTCATGGCACGCTGCAACTGTCCGCCGGAAACCTGGTGCGGATAACGCTGGCCGAACGTGTCCGGGTTGGGCAGCCCCAACACCTTGAACAGGTAGAGGGCGCGTTTTTCCGCCTCTTCGCGGCTCATGATCTTGTGGCGCAGTGCCGCCTCGATCACCTGTTCGCCGAGCTTGTGGGCCGGGTTGAAGGCGGCGGCGGCTGATTGCGCGACGTAACAGACCTTGCAGCCGCGAATTGTGCGAACGCCGTCGCGGCCGAGCGTCAGGATATCCTTGCCGTTGAGCAGGACCTGACCGCCGGTGATTTTCGCACCGCCGCGGCCATAGGCCAGCGCAGAGAGGCCGATGGTCGACTTGCCGGCGCCGCTTTCGCCGATCAGGCCGAGCACCTTGCCCTTCTGCACGTCGAAGGAAACGTTTTCCACCAAGGTCACCGTTTTCGGCGGTTCTCCCGGTGGATAGCTCGTCGCTTCGATCTTCAGGTTTTTGACGGAAAGCAGATCATTCCTGGACAAGGATTCAGGCATCGCCGCGTCCTCCCTTGAGGCTCGAGGTCCGTTTCATCAGCCAGTCGACGACGAGGTTGACGCAGATCGCTAGGCCGGCAATCGCTCCGCCGGGAACAAGGGCTGCCGATATGCCGAAGATGATGCCATCCTTGTTGTCCTTGACCATGCCGCCCCAGTCGGCGGCCGGCGGCTGGATGCCGAGGCCGAGGAAGGAGAGGGTGGACAGGAACAGGATGGAAAAGGCGAAGCGCAGCCCGAATTCCGCCAGAAGCGGCGACAACGTGTTGGGCAGGATCTCCCGGAAGATAATCCAACCCGTGCCTTCGCCGCGCAGCCGCGCGGCCTCCACGAATTCCATCACCGCAACGTCGAGCGCCACCGCTCGGCCGATGCGGAAGACACGGGTCGAGTCGAGGACAGCCATAACCAGGATCAGGATCCAGAGTTGCTGCGGCAGGACGGCGAGCACGACAAGCGCGAAGATCAGCGTCGGGATCGCCATCATCAGGTCGTTGAAGCGCGAGAACAACTGATCGATGAAGCCGCCGGTGACCGCTGCCGTGAACGACAGGAGCATGCCGAGGGAGAAGGAGATGACCGTTGCAGCAAGGGCGACGAAGATGGTCGTCCGTGCGCCGTAGATCAGGCGGGAGAGGAGGTCACGGCCGAGATTGTCTGTGCCGAGCAGGAAGTCGCCACCCATCGGCAGCCAGATATCGCCGACGACCGTGCGTTCGCCATAGGGGGCGATGAAGGGGGCGAAGAGGGCGCAGAACAGCGCGAGCGCGATGCCGATGATGCCGACCCAGGCACTGAGGGGAATGGAGCGCAGGTTCATCGTGGATGCCTCAATCTCGGATTGGCGATGATGGCCAGAATATCAGCCGCCATGTTGAGGAAGATGTAGAAGGCGGCGAAGATCAGGCCGCAGGCCTGCACCACCGGCATGTCGCGCACCGTGACCGCATCGACCATGTACTGGCCCATGCCCGGATAGACGAACACCACTTCCACGACGACAACGCCGACCACGAGATAAGCGAGGTTGAGCGCGATGACATTGATGACGGGCGCCACCGCATTCGGCGCAGCATGCCGCGCGATGATTCGGAAAGCGCCGAGCCCTTTCAGTTCTGCCGTCTCGACATAGGCAGACGACATGACGTTGAGGATGGCGGCGCGGGTCATCCGCATCATGTGGGCGAGTACGACGAGGACGAGCGTTGCCACCGGCAGTGCGATCGCCGAAAGCCGTTCGCCGAAGCCCATGCTGTCATAGACCGTGGCCGGGAAGGTCGCGACGCCCATCTGCACCGCGAAGAACAGGATCAGCAGATAGCCGACGAAGAATTCCGGCAGCGAGATGGCCGCGAGCGACACGACATTGATGATCTTGTCCGGCAATCGATTTCGATATTGCACGGCAAGCATGCCGAGCCCCACCGCCAGCGGAACGGAAACGATCGCTGCGAAGAAGGCGAGGAACAGGGAGTTTCCAAGCCGTTTGCCGATCTGCTCGCTGACCGAATTCTTGCTGGCCCAGGATTTGCCGAAGTCACCCTTCACGGCACCACTGAGCCAGGTGACGTAGCGTTCGGCGAGCGGCCGGTCGAGGCCGAGATCCTTGCGAATGTTTTCCACCGCCTGTGGTGTTGCCGATTGACCGAGATAGGTCGTGGCGAAGTCGCCGGGCAGGGCTTCCACACCGCCGAAGATCATCAGCGACACGGCAAAGAGGAGACCAACGCTCAGACCGAGGCGCTGGATGATGAGGGCCGCCAGGGGACGGCGCAGGGTGAAACGGCGCCAGAATGTACCGGTCACCTTGCCGCCAGCGGGCAAGGTCGTCGTGCCGGATAGGGTTGCGGTCTGCGGGAGGCCTTCGCCTCCCGCAACCGTACCCGTTGTCAGCGCCGGACCCGTGTCAGGTCCGAGCGCGGCCATCAGGCGTCGAGCCAGACGCGGGTCGCGACGTAGCCGTTCGACATGTCGTTGCCGATATCGTGGACATAGCCCTTCACCTGCTTGGTGGAGGCGTTCACGAAGTCGTTGAACATCGGCAGGATCAGGCCGCCTTCGTCGCGGACCATCATGGCCATCGAGCGATACATGTCCTTGCGCTTGGCTTCGTCGAGTTCAGAGCGGGCTTCGAGAAGGACCTTGTCAAAGTCGGGACGCAGGAAGCGCGTGTCGTTCCAGTCCGCCGTCGAGAGGTAAGCCGTCGAATACATCTGGTCCTGGGTCGGGCGACCGCCCCAGTAGGATGTCGAGAAGGGCTGGACGTTCCAGACGTTCGACCAATAGCCGTCGCCCGGTTCGCGCTTCACTTCGATTTCGATGCCGGCCTTCTTGGCGCTTTCCTGATAGAGAACCGCCGCGTCGACCGCACCCGGGAAGGCAACGTCGGACGTGCGCAAAAGAACCGGGCCGCTATGGCCGGACTTCTTGTAGTGGAAGGCCGCCTTGTCGGGATCGTAGGCGCGCTGCTCGATGCCTTCCGGGAAGAGGGCGTAGGTCGAGTTGATCGGGAAGTCGTTGCCAACCTTGCCGTAACCGCCGAGGATGGTCTGCACCATGTTCTCGCGGTCCATCGAATATTTCAACGCCATGCGCAGGTCATTATTGTCGAACGGCGCGGTGTTGCAATGCATGATGAAGACGTAGTGGCCACGGCCGGAGGTCGAGAGGATCTCGACGGTCGGCGCGCGCTTCAGAAGCGACACGGTCTTCGGATCGACGCGGTTGATGTAATGGACCTGACCGGAGGAGAGCGCTGCAATGCGGGCGGTGGCGTCGTTCATATTGATGATTTCAACGCTGTCGACATAGCCGCGGTTCGGGTTCCAGTCGTTCGGGTTCTTTTCGAAGGTGGCGCGGACGCCGGCTTCGAAGCTGGTCAGCTTGTAGGGGCCGGTGCCGATGGCGGCATTCGGATTGTCGTAGCCACCGCCCGGCTGGATGATCAGGTGGTAGTCGGTCAGAAGCAGCGGCAAGTCGGCATTGCCTTCGGTCAACGTCAGGACGAGATCGCCGCCCTTTTCCTCGATCGTCTTGATCGACTTCATCACGCCGAGCGCGCCGGATTCGGACTTCTCGTCGGTGTGGCGCTGCAGGGTCTTGACGACGTCGTCGATGGTCAGTTCCTTGCCGTCATGGAACTGCACGCCCTTGCGGATCTTGAAGGTCCAGACGGCGGCATCCGGCGAGGGTTCCCAGCTTTCGGCCAGCGCCGGAACGGCGGCGCCGGTCAGCGGGTCGGATTCGACCAGCATGTCGCCCCAGTTGCGGCCGACGACGAAGAGCACCTGCGACAGCGCCTTTGCCGGATCGAGCGCGTCGGTGGCCGAGCCGCCTTCGAGGCCGAGCTTCAGATGCCCGCCCTTCTTGGGCTCCTGCGCCGAGGCGCTGGTGGCAAACAGCGTGCCGGCGCTGGACAGCGCCACGCCGGCGGCGAGCGTGCGGCCCATGAATTCGCGGCGGTTCATCTTGCCCAGCATGACCTGATTGGCGAGGTAGTTCTTGTAATCGCTCATTCCCCTGTTCCCTTATGTTTGATGGCTTTTCGCCGTTTTTCGTTATTGTTTTCGATCTTTGTCGATCGGGTGTCGCTAGAATGCATGCCCGAGGGCAGGTAGGCCAGTAACATTTGCGGATTGTTTCGCCGCGCGTCTGCCTTTCGTGAAGCGGATGTTCCGGCTTGGCGGAAATCCCCGTTAAATTTGATGGTATCGATCAAACGATACCCTGTATTGATAGAAAAATTCAGCATTTTTCATAAGTCAGGCTTATGGTAGTTTGCCGCAGGCATCGACGACGCGCGGCGGTCTTTCACCCTGTCCTTCCGCTCTATTTCCCCTTCCACACCGGATCGCGCTTTTCCGAAAATGCTCTGGCACCCTCAAGCTGGTCGTCACTCGAATAGAGGATATCGACCGTCTTGAACTGGCGCTTGGTGATCTTGTTCATCGTCGTCTGGAAATCATTGCCTTCGGCTGCGCGCACCACTTCCTTGATGGCGGCATAGACCAGCGGCGGGCCGCTTTCGAGCAGGCGGGCAAGCTCCCAGGCACGTTCCATCAGTTTGTCGGCGGGCAGGATTTCGTTGACGAAGCCCCAGCGATGGGCCTCCGTCGCATCCAGCCAGCGGCCGGTGAGCAGCATGTCCATGGCGATGTGATAGGGGATGCGCTTCGGCAGCTTGATCGAGGCTGCGTCGGCGACGGTGCCGGAGCGGATTTCGGGCAGTGCGAAGGTTGCGTGCTCGGCAGCCAGGATCATGTCGGTGGAGAGCGCGATTTCAAGCCCGCCGCCGCAGCAGATGCCGTTGATGGCAGCGATGATCGGCTTGTTGAGATCGCGCAGTTCCTGCATGCCGCCAAAGCCGCCGATCCCGTAGTCGCCGTCGACAGCGTCGCCGTCGGCCGCCGCCTTCAGGTCCCATCCCGGACAGAAGAATTTTTCTCCCGCGCCGGTGATGATCGCCACCCGCAGCGTGTCGTCGTCGCGGAAGTCGGCAAAGATCTTGCCCATAATCCGGCTAGTCACCAGATCGATCGCATTGGCCTTCGGCCGGTCGATGGTGACTTCGAGAATGGCGCCTTCGCGGCGGGTTCTGATAGGTCCGGTCATAGGCGTCATTTCCTTCGACGGATCAGGGCATCGGCCGCAACGGTTCCAGACCCTTGCGGCAAGACCATGATAGGATTGATATCCAGTTCTTCGAGCTTTGAAGCGTTTGCAGCGACATAGGATGCAACAGCAGCGACAGCCGCGTTGAGCGCCGCAACGTCGCCTTTCGGACCGCCACGATAGCCGTCAAGGAGCTTGCTGATTTTCAGGCCATCGATCGCGGCGCTGATGGCTTCCGGTGTGGTCGGCAGTGTCAGGATTGCCGAATCTTCCAGCAATTCCACGAGAATTCCGCCGGCGCCGATGGTGAGCACGAGACCGGCCACGGGATCGCGCAAGGCACCGACGATGATTTCGGCGACCGGTTTGGCGATCATCTTTTCCACCAGGAATCCGGAAGCGACATCCTTCATGGCATCCGCCGCGTCTAGCACAGCCTGCCGGTCGCCGAGGTTGAGCTTGACTGCGCCGGCTTCGGTCTTGTGCGCGACGCCAAGCCCCTTGAGGACGACCGGGAAACCGAGAGCTTCGGCGGCGTCCGCCGCTTCGCTCGCAGTCAGCGCCACCTTGCCTATCGGCACGACGAGGCCGAATTTGGCGAGTTCGGCTTTTGCCTCGCTCTCACTGATCGTCACGATCTCGCCACTGTCCGGAATTGCCGAGAGGAGTGGCTGCGGCGCAGGCTTTGCCCAGATGGCGCCGATGCCGGCCGAGATTTCGGCGGCGGCCAGCGCCCCGTCGATACCCGAAAAAGCCACGACGCCCGATGCCATCAGCGATAGCGCCGTTTCCTCCGGCATGTTTTCGCCAAGACTGGCGACGATGCCGGCAACCGCGCCGGTGGCTTTAGAGGCGGCGATGACCGCATCGCAGGTCGTGTTCCAGTCGGCGGCGTCGCAACGATCCTGACGGGGGAAATCGAGAACGATGAGGTTCAGCGCATAATCGCCCTTCATCATTTCGGTAAAGGCGCGCGTCTGCTTTTCGAGATTGCCCCAGACAAAGGTGTGGTAGTCGAGCGGATTGGCGATCGTGACCATGTCGCCTAGCGTTTCGCGCAGCGGCTGCCGCTGGCTTTCCTTAAGCGCACGGAACACCGTCTTCCGCTTGACGCCGGAATCGGCCATCAACGAGGCTTCGCCGCCGGAGCAACTCATCGAGGACACGTCGAAGCTTTTCAGCGGTGGATGCAGGTGCAGCAGCTTCAACGTTTCCAGAAGTTCTGGAAGCGTCTCGACGCGGCCGATGCCGAGGCGTTCGAGCACGGCGCCTGAGACGGCGTCATTGCCGGCAAGCGAGGCGGTATGCGAGACGGTGGCGAGCTGGGCTGCCTCCGACTTGCCGACCTTCAGCGTGACAACCGGCTTCTTCAATTGACGGGCACGCGCCGCCAGCCGCTGCAGGGCTTCGATACTGTCGAAGCCCTCGATATGCAGGCCGACAGCCGTAACACGCGGGTCTTCGAGTGCAGCGATCGCGAGTTCCGAAAGACCGGTCTGCGCCTGATTTCCCGCCGTCATGATATAGGCGAGCGGCAGGCCGCGCATCTGCATGGAGATATTGCAGGCGATGTTGGACGATTGGGTGAGGACCGCCACGCCCTTGTCTACCCGCAGCATGCCGTGCTGGTCGGGCCAGAGCAGGGCGCCGTCTAAAGCATTGATGAAGCCGTAGCAGTTCGGCCCGACGATCGGCATGTCGCCGGCGGCAGCCACCAGCGCTTCCTGCAGGTCGTTGCCATCGGCAAGTTCGCTGACGGCCTCGCGGAAACCGGAGGCGTAGCAGATCGCACCGCCAGCGCCACGCGCTGAAAGCTCGCCAATGATGTCGATGGTGAGTTGGCGGTTGACGCCAACAAAGGAGGCATCGGGCGCTGAGGGAAGATCGGCGACCGACCGGTAGCATTTATGGCCGAGCACCTCGTCAAGCTTGGGGTGGACGGGCCAGATCTCGCCCTTGAAGCCCATCTTGCCGCATTGCTCGATCACCCGGCGCGCTTCCTTGCCACCGAAAACGGCGATGGATTTCGGGCGGATCAGACGGTCGAGGGAGCGGGTCATGATTGGGCTCCCAAGGGCAAAACCCCTCCCCAACCCCTCCCCACAAGGGGGAGGGGCTTGGATGCCGCACCTTTCGTGCGCAGTCCATAAGCTCGGCTTACGCTGAAAGAATTGGGACGCGGGAGGTCCCGGCAGGTTAAGTCCCTCCCCCTTGTGGGGAGGGGTTGGGGAGGGGTCTTTTGCTTCACAATCACCATCATCCTCACGCCCCCAGCGGCCGCAGCAGGTCGCGGCTGATGATATGCCGCTGGATTTCCGACGTGCCGTCCCAGATGCGTTCGACGCGGGCATCGCGCCAGAAGCGGGCGAGCGGCAGGTCGTCCATCAGCCCCATGCCGCCATAGATCTGGATTGCCTGATCAGTCACACGGGCGAGCATTTCCGAGGCGTAGAGTTTGGCCGAGGCGATCTCGCGGTTGGCGGGAAGTTTCTGGTCGAGGCGCCAGGCGGCGGCGAGCGTCAGGTAGTCGGCGGCGTCGATTTCGGTAATCATGTCGGCGAGCTTGAACGAAACACCCTGGTTGGCGCCGATCGGCTTGCCGAACTGCTTGCGCTCGGCCGCATAGGGCAGGGCATAGTCGAACACCCGGCGGGCACGGCCGACACAGGTGGCGGCGACCGTGATGCGGGTGGCATAGAGCCAGTCATTGGCGATGTCGAAACCTTTGTGGACTTCGCCCAGAATCGCGGACGAGGGCAGGCGGCAATCGTCGAAATTCAGGATGCAATTCTTGTAGCCACGATGTGACACACTGTCATAGCCATTCCGGATTTCAAAACCCGGCGTGCCGCGATCGACGAGGAAGCAGGTGATCTTCTTCTTCGGGCCGCGCGGCGTTTCTTCCTCGCCGGTGGCAATGAAGACGATGACGAAGTCGGCGATATTGGCATGGCTGATGAAGTGCTTGGTGCCGTTGACGATCCAGTCGTCGCCGTCCTGTTTGGCAAAACACTTCATGCCGCGCACGTCGGAGCCGGCATCCGGTTCGGTCATGGCGAGCGCGTCGAATTTCTCGCCCTTGACGGCGGGGATCAGGTAACGCTCGCGCTGTTCTGCGTTGCAGGCCATCAGGATGCCGGAAGGGCGGCCGAAGAAAACGGTGAGGCCCATCGAGCCACGGCCGAGTTCGCGCTCGACCAGCGTAAACGTCTGGTGATCGAGACCGGCGCCGCCGACTTCTTCCGGCATGTTGCAGGCGAAGAAACCGAGATCCTTGCACTTTTGCGCGATCTCCTGACCGAGTTCCTTCGGCACGACGCCGGTCCGCTCGACCTCGTTCTCATGCGGATAGATTTCGGTCTCGACAAAACCGCGCACGGTATCGACGATCATCTGCTGTTCTTCGGTCAGTGCGAAATGCATGGTATGCTCCCTCGTATTTTTGTAAGGCAACTCCCCTCCAGAATTGCCCCTCACCCTAGCCCTCTCCCCGCTTGCAGGGAGAGGGGATGACGGAGTTTGCCTCTTGTCCCTTCTCCCCGTTTCGACGGGGAGAAGGTGGCCGACAGGCCGGATGAGGGGCAAACTCAAAAAAAGCGCGCTACCGCCTCTGCCCAACCACGCGCCCGGCATTCGCCGGCACAGGCAGGCCAGCATGCGCATCCGCCAGCGGCTTGAACTTCGCCAGCACCTCGGGCAGCGGCGGCACTGCCTTTCCTTCCTTCGACGAGACATGCAGCATCAGGTGCTCGCAGGTCGCCAGCAGCGCGCCGTCGGAGGCGCGGTGCAGCCACATATAGGTGTGCAGCCTCTTGCCATCGGAGGGCAGGATCTGGGCGGTGACCTCGAGCGCATCGCCAAGCTTGGCCTCGTCCAGCCACTGGTTATGGGATTCGACGGTGTAGTAGCTGTGTCCGGCGGCAACATAATCCATGTCGACACCGATCAGGCGCAGCAGTGCGTCGGCGGCATCCGCGAAGCATTGACTGTAGCGGAATTCGGTCATGTGGCCGTTGTAATCGACCCACGATGGATGGACCTTCGGCTCAAGCAGCTTGAGCGGTTCGGCGCTCGCCTTGGCGTCCGGCGTCGGGGCGTTCTTCCAGAGATGCGCCTCGAAGTCGGCGAGCAGCTTGCCGGCACCCCAGCCCTTGCCGTCGTTGGACCCCTTCAGCGTCTGCATGATGCCGACGAGGTTTTCGTCGCGGATGCGTTCGAGTTCGCGGAACCCGTAGGCACCCGACTGGGCATCGGACTGGTTGGCGATCTTTTCGACCAGTTCGTCGTTGAGATCGACGACGTCCATCAGCTTGGTCCAGGGCCAGGAGAGGCAGGGACCGAACTGGGCGATGAAGTGGCGCATGCCGGCTTCACCACCGGCGATGCGGTAGGTCTCGAACATGCCCATCTGCGCCCAGCGCATGCCGAAGGAATAGCGGATCACGTCATCGAGCGTTTCGGTGTCGCAGATGTCGTCCTTGATCAGCCACAGGCCCTCGCGCCAGATGGCTTCGAGCAGGCGGTCGCCGACAAAGGCTTCGATTTCCTTCTTCAGGATGACGCCCTTCATGCCGATCGGTGCGAGACGGGCCTTGGCGAGTTCCAGTGTTTCGGGCGCGGTCTTTGCGCCACCGACGAGCTCGGCGAGCGGCAGCAGGTAGACCGGGTTGTAAGGATGGGCGACGAACATGCGCTCGGGATGTTTCATGTCGCGCTGCAGATCGGTCGGCATGATGCCGGAGGTGGAAGAGCCGATGAGCGCTTTCGGATCGGCGGCAGCGTCGATCTGGGTGATGACATTGCGCTTGAGTTCGACGCGCTCGGGCACGCTTTCCTGAATCCAGTCAGCGCCTTGCACTGCTTCTTCGATGCTTTTGACGAAGGTCAGTGTGCCCTTTTTCGGCAGCGGCGCCATGGTCAGCATGGCATAGGCGCGCTCGGCATTGGCAAGCACCTCGCCGACGATGCGTTCTGCTTCGGGATGCGGATCGAACATGGCGACGTCGATGCCGGCCAGCAGGAAACGGGCCGCCCAGGCCCCGCCGATAACGCCGCCACCAATACAGGCCGCCTTGGTGATTTTGGTCATGGTTGTTCCCATCTTGTCGTTTTTATCTTTGGCGTCGCATGAGCGGCGATTACCCCTCACCAACTTCGGCCAAGGGTTCGACTGCGTCTCACCCGGCCTTCGTATCCTCTCCCACAAGGGGAGAGGAAAACCTGCAGCACCTTCTCGCCTCACATGAGGAGCGGTGATTGTGGCACCCTACCTCTCCCCTTGTGGGAGAGGATAGTAGGCCCGCGCGAGACGCAGTCGAACGCTGGGCGCACTTGGTGAGGGGGTTCGCTCCTCCGAACCTGTTACCGCTTCGTC
Source organism: Pararhizobium sp. O133 (assembly GCF_051669845.1). Classification (NCBI taxonomy): domain Bacteria; kingdom Pseudomonadati; phylum Pseudomonadota; class Alphaproteobacteria; order Hyphomicrobiales; family Rhizobiaceae; genus Pararhizobium; species Pararhizobium sp. O133. The sequence continues at coordinate 2,202,496 of NZ_CP196426.1, forward strand.
AGCTTCAACTTCTCACGCACCTCGGCCGGGCCGATGATCTTGGCGCCCATGCCTTCGATCACCCCAACAGCCTTTTCGACGAGTTGGGCGTTGGTGGCGAGCTGGCCTTTGCCGACATAGAGATTGTCTTCCAGGCCGACGCGGACATTGCCGCCGGCAAGCACCGCCGCAGCGGGGTAGGCGAGCGCGTTGCGGCCGATCGAGAAGGCGGAGAAGGTCCAGTTCTTCGGAACGTTGTTGACCATCGCCATGAACGTGTTGAGGTCGTCGGGCGCGCCCCACGGAATGCCCATGCAGAGCTGGATGAGGACCGGATCCTCGATCAGGCCTTCCTCGACAAGCTGTTTGGCGAACCAGAGATGGCCGGTATCGAAGGCTTCGATTTCCGGACGGACACCGAGATCGGTCATCATCTTGGCCATGGTACGCAGCATCGACGGCGTGTTGGTCATCACATAGTCGCCGAGCGAGAAATTCATCGTGCCGCAATCGAGCGTGCAGATTTCCGGCAGGCATTCGGCCACGTGGGAAACACGCTCGGTGGCGCCGGCCATGTCTGTGCCTTGGGGATTGAGCGGCAGCGGGCTTTCGACATTGCCGAAAATCAGGTCGCCGCCCATGCCGGCGGTCAGGTTCAGAACGACATCGACATCGGCTGAGCGGATCAGATCGGTCACTTGCCTGTAGAGATCGTTGCGGCGGCTCGGTGCGCCAGTTTCCGGATCGCGGACGTGGCAATGCACGATGGCGGCGCCGGCCTTGGCGGCATCGATGGCAGACGCCGCGATTTCCTTCGGCGACCTCGGCACATGCGGCGACTTGCCGGCGGTATCGCCGGATCCGGTGACGGCACAGGTGATGAAAACGTCGCGATTCATGCTCAGTGGCATAAAAGCCTCCCCTTGTTCTTGTCCCCATTACGATCCAAGAATTCGACTTCTGCTTTTCCTTTTCGGATGTGTATTATACATTTCCAGAATTATGGGATGGAGAGGCTGTCATGCTCATGCCGAGGGAGGAAACCCAGCATATCGATCTGCTGGTGGTTCCTGAGACCAACCTGATCCTGGTTGCATCGGTGATCGAGCCACTGCGCGCCGCCAACCGGATCGCAGGAAAGGTGCTCTACAGCTGGACCGTCTACAGCCCGGATGGCCAGCCGATCGAGACGAAAAGCGGCATTCCCATTCCGGTTTCGGGGCCTTTCCGGCCGCAGAATGAAACCGCCCCCCTGTTCGTGCTGTCGAGCTACAACTGGCGGGCCTATGCGACGACGCAGCTGAAGATGCTCCTGTCACGCACCGCCCGCCACCGCGAAGTCATGGCCGGGATCGAGGCCGGCTCCTGGATGTTGGCCGAAACCAGCTTGCTCGACAATTTCTCGGCCACCAACCACTGGGAGGATTTCGAGGATTTCGCCACGGCCTATCCGCAGATCACCATGGTGCGCGAACGTTTCGTCATCGACGGCAAGCGGATCACGACCGGCGGTTCGCTGCCGACGCTTGACTTGATGCTGGAACTCATCCGTCGCCAGCACAGCTATTCGCTGGCGCTCGAAGTGTCGCGGCTGTTCATCTACGAGCAGGAGCGGACGCGCGGGGACTTGCTGCAGGTTCCGACGATCGGCAACATGCGCATCCTCGACGCGCGAGTCGATGCCGCCGTCAAGCTGATGGAGGAGACGGTCGATGCGCCGCTGACGCTCACTCGTCTGGCGCGCCGTACTGGCGTCAGCGCTCGCCATCTGCAGGACCTGTTTCAGGAGACGATGGGCGTGGCGCCGCATGCCCATTACCTCGCGCTTCGCCTCAATGCCGCCCGGCGCAAGGTGATCGAGACGCGCGCCGATTTCGCCGATATCGCTGCGGCCACCGGCTTCAATTCCTCCTCGGCCTTTTCCCGCAGTTACCGCGCGCATTACCGCGAAAGCCCGAGCGAGACCCGCAGGCGGCTGAAGCTCAAAGTTTGATTCAAGGGGTTCATGCGGTGATTCAGGGGTGGCGGATTCGTGAACCGGATCAGAGGTTTGCTGAGTGTTGTGGAGGAAGAAAATCACTCGGCCTTGGGTCCAAACCTGATCGTCCGGTCTCCCGTCATCATCATGAGCATCTCTTCCGCGACCTGTCTTGAGAGTGCGTTCTTCTGCCAGGCCATCGATAGGCTCTGCATGTAGCCGGAGCCGAGCCGCAGCATCGCCGGTGCGTTGCGCACGCGGGCGGCCGAGCTTTCCGGGAGCACCGAGAGGTAACCATGATCCGTCACCAGATTGAGGATGACCGGGATGGAATCGACTTCGGTCAGCGTCAGTCGGTTGCGCTCCTGGTCGGTCAGGGTCGCCTCAATGAAATGGGTTGCCTGCTGCCGCAAACCGCTTTTCAGGCTCGGCACGGCGATCGGGTGAGATTGCAGCAGGCTGCGGATATCGTCGCCATGGCGGGCAAGCAGGGAGGCCTGGCCGGCCAGCGCCAGCGGCGTACGCGAGATCAGCTTGCCCTCGAATTCGGACGGGAATGTTTCGAGATCGAGCAGCACAACGTCGAAGCGGCGGCTTTTCAATCCGGCGATCAGTTCGTCTGCCGTCGTGCTGGAAACGAACAGCGGCTGGCGCGGGCGGGCGCGGTGCCATTCGGCGGTGAGTGCCGCCAGCATGCGGGCGATTTCGCTTTCCGGACCGAGCGGCATGACCGCGCCGAACCGCCAGGTCGCCGCCGCACGGCGGAACCGGTCGCTCGATGCCCGCGACAGCCGCCGCCAGATGTCCAGCAGGTCCTCGGCAAGAGTGATGACGGCGAGGCCGTGCGGCGTGCAGGTAATGCCGGACGGCGAACGGATGAGCAGATCGTAGCCGAGATCGCGCTCCAACTCGCTGATCTGCCGGGTCAACTGCGGCTGGCCGGTGCCGGAGATTTTTGACGCGCCACGGATGCTGCCGCTGCGCGCCACGGTGACGAAACGATCGAGCGCGGCGAGGCTGATAGACGGTGTCGTGTCGGAAAGAGGAGCGCTTCCGAGCGACAGCAGGGAGCGGATGGCCCGGTTTGCCGCCGCCAAATCCGCCATCCGGCTTTGCGCTTCGAGCGTCGGCACCAGCGTTCCGCGTTCACGGCGAACGAGCGGCACGGCAATCGCCGCCTCGAAGCGCTTCAATGCCGCGCTGACGCTGGAAGCCGGCCGGCCGCTGGATTTTGCGACCCTGCGAATGCCGCGCTCTTCCAGGACGGCGTGAACGAGGGCAAGGGTGGCGATTTCCATCAGGTCCTTCACGATCCAGCTTGTACGGAGTTATGCATCATGCGTTTCGTTTTTGGGATATATCACAGAGAGCGGGATTGGGCATAGCATGCGATCAACAAGGTGAGTCAAAGCATGCATGCATCGGTGAAAACCATTTTTCTGACAGGCAACCCGCTGGATTTTTCCGCGTTGGAAAAAATCGGCTCGGGCCAAGTCGTTCCGGTCGTTTCCGATCATTCCTATGCACGTGTCAATGCTGCCCATACCGTCATTGCCGACCGGATCGCCATGGGCCTGCCGGTCTATGGCGCCAATACCGGTGTCGGTTCGATGAAGGACCGGCTCTGGACCATCGATAACCTCAGCGAGTTCAATACGGCGCTGGTCAAGGCCCATCATTTCGGCACCGGGCCGCTGTTTTCCAAGGCTATCGTGCGCAAGGCGATCGCGATCCGCATCAACACGGCGCTTGGTGGCCGTACGGGCTGCAGTGTCGATCTGGTCAGGGCATTTCTGGCGCTTCTGGAGCGCGGCGTCGTACCGGCCGTGCATCGGCATGGCTCGATCGGATGCGCCGATATCGGCCTGATGGGGCAGGTGGCCTCCGTGCTGACCGGCACCGGTGAGGCATTCTTCGAAGGCGAGTTGCTGGATGCCGGTGAAGCGCTTCGCCGCGCCGGCCTCGAACCGTTCCAGATGCAGCCGCGCGATGCCTTAGCGGCGCTCAGCGTCAATGCGACCGCCTTTGCCGCCTCAGCCGACGTCATGCGCGAGGCGGCGTCTGCCATTCGCGTCCTGATGACCACCGGATTGATGTCGTCGCTGGCGCTCGGGGCATCCGCCGATCCCTGGCGGGTTGCCGCGACGCTTGGAACGCGCGGTGAGGCGCTGGTGGGATCCTGGCTCTATGGCCAGTCCGATTGTGTCGACTGGCCCCTGCCGACGGCGATCCATGATCCGCTCAGCCTGCGCATGACCGCCCAGGTGTTTGGCGCCGTCGTCGATACGCTGCTGGTGGCGGCCGAGCGGCTGGTCGATGCGACCTATCTCTCGGATGACAATCCGGTAGTGCTCGGCGGCCAGGTTCATGCCTCCGGCGCATCGCTGCCGCTGACCACGACGCTCTATATCGAGACGGCGCAGATCGCCTTCTCGCATGTGGCGCGCAATGTGTTGAACCGCTGCGTTCTGCTCTCCAACGGGGTGCGGCGCAATCTGCCGATCAATCTCGTGGCGCCGGGCGAAGTGGCGAGCGGGCTCGGGCCTCTGATGAAGCTGGCCGTGGAACTCTACATGCGCGTCCAGTCGCTGGCCGTGCCGCTCTCTGCCCAATCGATCGTCGTTGCCGGCGGGCTGGAGGAGGAAGCGACCTTCCTGCCGCTGATCGTCGAGCGCATGGAAACCCAGGTGCGCGACCTCCGGCAGATGGCGGCGATCGAGGCCATGCTGTCGGCCCAGGCGATCGATCTTCTCGGTGACAAGCCACAGGGGGTGACGCAGATCGCCTATGAGCGGGTGCGGGCCGTCAGTCCGATCTATCTCAAGGATCGGCCGCTATCGAAGGAGATCGAGGCGCTGCATCACGATTTCGCCTGTGAAAAGCTGCTCACGACGCTGATCGCGGCCGCCCCGATGCCTGAATTCGACGATTTCTTCGCCCTCGGCACATAATTCAAGGAATACGCGGATGTCTGATTTTGACCTGGTTTTGAAGGGTACCGTGGTCTTGCCGGATCGCATTGTCGAAAGCGGCCATGTGGCAGTCCGTGATGGCAAGATCGCCTTTGTCGGCCAGGGTGCCATGCCCGCCGCACGCGAGCGCCATGATCTCGGAAAGGCGCTGATCCTGCCCGGCGCTATCGATGCGCAGGTGCACTCGCTGAGCCAGAAGGATCAGGAGGATTTCATCTGGTCGACGCGCTCGGCAGCGGCCGGTGGCGTGACGACGATCGTCGATATGCCCTATGACGAAGGCAATCTCGTCTGCTCGGCGGTGGCGGTGCAGCGCAAGATCGACCAGGCAGCGCCACAGGCCCGCGTCGATTTCGCGCTCTATGGCACGGTCGACCCCGAGGAGGGACCGGCCCGTATTGCCGAAATGGTCGAGGCCGGCGTTGCCGCCTTCAAGTTCTCGACCTTCGGCACCGACCCCAAGCGGTTCCCGCGCATTCCGGCCGCTCTGTTGGAAGCCTGCTTCGCCGCCATCGCACCGACCGGGCTGACGGCGGGCGTGCACAACGAGGATGACGAGGCGGTGCGTGCCGCGATCGAAAAGGTGAAGGCCTCCGGCATCACCGACTACCGTGCCCACGGCCTATCTCGGCCTCCGCTGACCGAGCTTCTGGCGACCAACCAGATCTATGAGACGGGGGCTGCCACCGGCTGTCCGGCGCATGTGGTCCACTGCTCCGTCGGCCGCGGCTACGACATCGCCGCCGCCTACCGGGCACAAGGGTTCCGCGCCACGATCGAATGCTGCGTCCATTATCTCGTTCTCGACGAGGAGAACGATGTGAAGCGGCTCGGTGGCAAGGCAAAGATCAATCCACCGATCCGGCCGCGCGCCGAGGTGGAGAAGCTTTGGCGGCATGTGGCGGACGGCACGGTGACGCTGGTTTCCACCGATCACGTCAGCTGGTCGGAAAGCCGCAAGACCAATCCGGATATGCTGGCCAATGCCTCCGGCGTGCCGGGGCTGGAGGTCATGGTGCCGCTGTTCGTCAAGGGCGCGCTGGAGCGCGGCATCCCGCTCACCCGCGCGGCCGAACTGATGGCGCTCAATCCCGCCCGGCATTTCCGGCTCGATCACCGGAAGGGTGCGCTCGAAATTGGCAAGGACGCGGATATCACCGTGCTTACGCCGGAAGCCTACACCTACGACGCGGCGGAAAGCGGCAACAACGTCGTCGGCTGGTCGCCCTATAATGGCATCCGCATGCCGTGGCGGGTGGCATCGACCTACAATCGCGGCACGCTGGTTTTTGATGGCAAGACGGTGCTCGCGACGCCCGGTTCCGGCCAGTTCGTGCGCCCGCTCGCCAGCCTGCCGTTGCGCGAGGCCGTCTGATGGCGGCAGTCGAGACCAATCTGCCAGTCGATGCGGCCCGCATCGCCGACATCATCAAGGGCCTCGCCCGTATCACCGAGCCCGACCGGCCCTACACGCGCCGTGCCTTCACGCCGATCTTTCTCGAAGGCCGCGCCTTCCTGGAGCAACGTTTCAAGGCGGCAGGCCTCGAAACGCGGATCGATGCGTCGGGCAACCTGATCGGCCGTCGCAAGGGTCGCAAGGCCGGGCTTGGCACGATCATGCTCGGCTCGCATTCCGACACCGTTCCGGAAGGCGGCCGGTTCGATGGTATCGCCGGCGTCGCGGCGGCGCTTGAGGTGGCGCAGGCGTTGAACGACGCGGGCATCCGGCTGGATCACGATCTTGAAGTGGTGGATTTCCTTGCCGAGGAGGTGTCGATCTTCGGCGTCTCTTGCATCGGCAGCCGTGGCTTGGCAGGACTGATCCCGGACGGTTGGCTGAGCCGGACGCAAGGGGAACTCACTCTGCGTCAGGGCATGATCGATGCCGGCGGCGATCCCTCGCGACTTGCTCGGCAGAAGCGATCGGATATCAAGGCCTTTCTGGAACTGCATATCGAGCAGGGGCCGGTGCTGGAGGCGGAGCGCTGCGATGTCGGCATCGTCACCGCCATTGCCGGGATCACCCGTATCGAGATCTTGTTCGAAGGCCAGGCCGACCATGCCGGCACGACGCCGATGGGACGCCGGCGCGATGCGCTAACGGCTGCCGCGCGTCTGGTCGCCGAGGTCGAGCGGCTGGGAACAGAGTTTTCGAAGGGCGACGGGCATTTCACGGCCACCGTCGGCGAATTCTCGATCGAGCCGAATGCCGCCAATGTCGTGCCGTCGCGTGCCCGCATCCTGATCGATGCGCGGGCCGAACTGCGGCGGGACATGGAGCGCTTCATTGCCGATATCGACCAGCTTGCCGTCGATATCCAGCGCGACACCGGCGTGACAATTGCATCGCCGAAACTCATTTCGGACAATTTTCCGACACCGGCCGATCCGCTTGTCATGCGCAATCTCGAAGAGGCCTGCGGGCGTGTCGGTGCCAGACATCGCCGGATGGCATCCGGTGCGGGCCATGACACCGCCTGGATGGCACGGATTTCGAAGGCCGCGATGATCTTCATCGCCTGCCGGGAGGGGCGCTCGCACACGCCGGACGAATGGGCCGACAATGACGATATCGCGCTCGGGACAGCTGTCCTGTTCGAGGCCGTGCGGAAACTGGATACCGATTTGCAGGGAGAGCTCTGATGGGCCGGATACTGACTGAAAAAGACGTGGAAGCGGCGGTCAAGGGCGGTTCGGTCTATGCGGCCGGCGGCGGCGGCTGGGCTGACCACGGGCGCATGCTGGGCTATGCGGCTGTCTCGATCGGCAAGCCGGAACTGGTCTCGATCGACGAATTGTCCAACGACGACTGGGTGGCGACGGCGGCTGCCATCGGCGCACCGGCTTCGACCACGCCTTGGGAAATGCGTGGGGTCGATTATATCAAGGCGGTGCAGTTGCTGCAGGACGCGCTGGGCGAGAAGGTGTCGGCCCTGATGGTCGGCCAGAACGGCAAGTCCTCGACGCTGAACGGCTGGCTGCCATCGGCCATTCTCGGCACCAAGGTTCTCGATGCCGTCGGCGACATGCGCGCGCATCCGACCGGCGATATGGGCTCGATCGGCATGGCCGGTTCGCCCGAGCAGATGATCCAGACGGCGGTCGGTGGCAATCGCGACGAGAACCGCTATATCGAACTCGTCGTGCGCGGCGCGACCGCGAAAGTGTCGCCGATCCTGCGCACCGCCTCCGACATGTCCGGCGGCTTCATCGCCTCCTGCCGCAATCCGCTCAGGGCATCCTATGTCCGCAAGAACGCGGCGCTTGGCGGCATTTCGCTCGCCCTGACTCTGGGTGAGGCGATCATCGCGGCGGAAGGCAAGGGGGGCGCTGCGATCATCGATACGATCGCGAAAACCACCAAGGGCACCATCTTGGCTGAGGGTGTCATCACCGATAAATCCGTCGTCTACACTAAGGAGGCGTTCGATATCGGAACGGTGACTCTGGGGAAGGGCGATGACTCCACGGTACTCCACGTCATGAACGAATACATGGCCGTCGAGAATGCCGGCGGCGCGCGGCTGGCGACCTTCCCGGATGTCATCACGACCCTTTCGACGGACGGCGAGCCGCTGAGTGTCGGTCAGTTGCAGGTCGGCATGACGATCTTCGTGCTGCATGTTCCCAAGACCGTCATTCCGCTCGCCTCCAGCGTGCTTGATCCGAGCGTCTATCCGTCGGTGGAAAAGGCGATGGGGATCGAACTGGCGAAGTATGCGCTTTCGGTCGAGGTTTGAGCTGCCCCTCATCCGCCCCTTCTTGTTTCGGAAGGATGGCGGGCACCTTCTCCCCGTAAAACGGGGAGAAGGGACAAGCGGCAAACTCGGTCGTCCCCTCTCTCCGCAGGCGGGGAGAGGGCCAGGGTGAGGGGCATGTCTTGCCCGAAAGTCAACTAACGCAAGGAAACCGCCATGCCGAAGCCCAATCCCCGTCACCCGAATTTCCCGATTCCCGGCGGTCCCGAGCTGCGCGCCAAAGGCTGGCGGCAGGAGGCCCTGCTGCGCCTGATGGAAAATGTTTTGTCCGTCGGTGAGGATCCGGACAACCTGATCGTCTATGCGGCGCTCGGCAAGGCTGCCCGCAACTGGGCGTCCCACCGGGCGATCGTCAGGACGCTCCTGGAGATGGACGAGGACCAGACGCTGGTCATCCAGTCCGGCAAGCCCGTGGGCCTGCTCAAGACCCACGCGAAAGCGCCGCTGGTGATCATGGCCAATTGCAACATTGTCGGCCAGTGGGCGAAGGCCGAGGTGTTCTATGAGCTGGAGAAACAGGGGTTGATCTGCTGGGGCGGGCTGACGGCGGGTGCCTGGCAATATATCGGCAGCCAGGGGGTCATCCAGGGCACCTATGAAATCTTCATGCGCATCGCCGAAAACCGGTTTGGCGGCGATCTCGCCGGACGCTTCATCCTGACGGCCGGACTTGGCGGAATGGGTGGCGCGCAGCCGCTGGCGGGCCGGATGGCCGGGGCCGCGATCCTGTGCATCGATATCGATCCGGTGCGCGCGGAAAAGCGCAAGGCGATCGGTTATCTTGAGCAAATCGCCCCCGACCTCGATACGGCGTTAGCGATGATTGATCAGGCGGTCAGGGAAAAGCGGGCCACCTCCATCGGCCTCGTCGGAAATGCCGCTGCCCTTTATCCCGAAATCGCCAGGCGCGGCATCGTGCCGGATATCGTCACCGACCAGACCTCGGCCCATGACCTCGTCTACGGCTATGTGCCGAAGGGCATGAGTCCTGAGGAGGTGAAGCGGCTACGGATCGACGGACAGGGGCAGTTGATGGCTGCGAGCCGCGCCTCGATCGTCGATCATGTCAAGGCGATGCTGGAATTCCAGGAGAAGGGCTCCGAGGTGTTCGACAACGGCAACCTGATCCGCACCCAGGCGCGCGAGGGCGGCGTCGCCAATGCCTTCGACATCCGCATCTTTACGGAGGCCTATCTGCGTCCGCTGTTTGCCCGTGCCATCGGCCCGTTCCGCTGGATGGCCCTGTCGGGCGAGGAAAGCGATATTGCCCGCATCGACGATCTGCTGCTCGACATGTTTCCGGACAACAAGATCGTCACCAACTGGATCCGGCTGGCGCGCGAGAATGTGCCGTTCGAGGGCCTGCCGGCCCGCATTGCCTGGCTCGGCCATGGCGAGCGCACGCAGCTTGCCGTCGCCGTCAACGGGCTGGTCGCATCCGGCGAGCTCAAGGGGCCGATCGCTTTTTCCCGCGACCATCTCGATGCCGGCGCCATGGCGCATCCCAATATCATGACCGAGCGGATGAAGGACGGATCGGATGCGATCGCCGACTGGCCGCTGCTCGACGCCATGCTGCTCTGCTCCTCCATGGCTGATCTCGTCGTCGTCCATTCCGGTGGCGGCGGTTATGCCGGCTACATGACCAGCTGCGGCGTCACCGTCGTTGCCGATGGCACTGAGGCCGGTGTGGAACGGCTCACCCACGCGCTCACCAACGACACCTCGCTCGGCGTCATCCGTTATGCGGATGCGGGTTACGAGGAGTCGATGGACGAGATCGGCAAGAAGGGCATCGGCTATATCGCGCTCGACTGAAGCGTCACGGTGACAATTGTTTCCTTGCGTCGGATGCCGCAACCGCGCGAATTGATGACCTGACATCAACATGCGGCGACAACCGGAGGCCAGGGATGGATATGTCGACAGTTCAACGCGATCTGAAAATTCCAACCTTCGACGACGTCAAGGAAGCGCAACGGCGCCTTGCCGGCGTGGCGCATGTCACGCCAGTCCTGACCTCGAAGACCGCGAATGCGATGGCGGACGCCAGCCTGTTCTTCAAGGCGGAAAACCTGCAGCGGGCCGGAGCCTTCAAGTTCCGGGGTGCTTACAATTCGGTCGCCGCTCTCGACCCGGCCGCGCGCGCCAACGGCGTCGTCGCCTTTTCGTCCGGCAATCACGCGCAGGCGCTCGCCTATGCAGCCCGGCTGCACGGGATTTCATGCGTTATCATCATGCCGAAGGATGCGCCGGAGATGAAGGTGGCGGCAACCCGTGGCTACGGCGCGGAGGTGGTGTTTTACGATCGCTACACCGAGGACCGCGAGGTCATCACCCGGCGGATCGCGACCGAGCGCAACGCCACGATCATTCCGCCCTTCGATTATGCCGACGTCATTGCGGGGCAGGGCACTGCGGCGGCGGAACTGATCGAGGAGGTCGGCGCGATCGACTATCTCGTCGTGCCGCTCGGAGGCGGCGGTTTGCTTGCCGGCAGCGCGCTCAGCGCCCGCGCCCTGGCGCCCGGCTGCAAAGTTGTTGGAGTCGAGCCGGAGGCCGGAGACGATGGACGGCAATCGCTGCAAAAGGGCGAGATCGTCACCATTCCCGTGCCGAAATCGATCGCCGACGGCGCCCTGACCACTGCCATCGGGCGGCACAATTTTCCGATCCTGAAACAGGATGTCGACGACATCCTGACGGTCAGCGACACACAACTCATCGAGACCATGCGTTTCTTTGCCGAGCGGCTGAAGATCATCGTCGAGCCGACCGGGTGCCTGGCTGCCGCTGCCGTGATGCACGGTGTTCTGGCCTGCAAGGGAAAGCGTGTCGGCATGGTTCTCAGCGGCGGCAATGTCGATCTGAAGACGTTTGGCGCGCTACTCGATGCTCGCCGGGCATGAAATTCTTGCCCCGGCGGTTTCGTTTCAGGGGGAAGGGCACTATTGTGCATCCGCGAACAACGCGAAGAGGCACGCCATGTCATTGATACGGATCGGCAATGATCACCTGACGGTCGAGGTCTCGTCGCTGGGGGCGGAAATGCGGTCGTTGAACAGCCGGGATGGGCGATCCTGGCTGTGGAATGGCGATGCTGCCTTCTGGGGCGGGCGCTCGCCCGTATTGTTTCCGGTGGTCGGCAAGGCGCCGGATGACACGGTCTCTATCGATGGCACCGCCTATCCGATGGCACAGCACGGTTTTGCGCGTCGCAACGAATTTGTTGCCGCCAGTTCCACCCCGACCATGTGCCGTTACGAATTGACGGCGTCGGATGCGACGCGTGCGGTCTATCCGTTCGAATTCTTGCTGGCCGTCGAGCACGCGCTGGATGGTCCGGCGCTGACGGTCTCGGCCGAGGTCAGCAACCGCGATACCAGACCAATGCCGTTCGGTGTCGGCTTCCATCCAGCTTTTCTCTGGCCGCTGCCGGGCGCTGATGGCCAGACGCATGTGGTGACGCTCGACAATGGTGGTGAACCGCCAATGGTGCGTGTTCGCGGTGGGCTGATCAATCCCGCGCCGCTGCCGTCGCCGTTCACGGCGGGGCGGCTGGTGCCGGAAGCATCGATGTTCGAGGCCGATGCGATGATTTTCCCGGAAGGTGCTGGCGATGGTCTGCGCTTTGGCGTTGAAGGCGGACCGGAGTTGAGGTTCAAATTCGAGAACCTGCCCAATCTCGCGCTCTGGACCAAGCCCGGTGCGCCCTTCCTTTGCGTCGAGCCCTGGCATGGAACGGCTGCGCTCGCCGGCGGTTCGAACGCGTTGGAGGAGCGACCGTCAACAACGACACTGCGGCCGGGCGAGACCGCGCGCTACGCGTTTTCGGTCGAAATTCCGGTCTGACGCTCGCTCAGACGACGGCTTCGCCGCCATCGACGACGAGGATCTGGCCGGTCATGTAGCTTGACCGGTCGGAGACAAGGAAGAGGATCGATTCGGCGATTTCCTCGACTTGGGCCCAGCGCCCCATCGGCACCTTTTCCCGCACATAGGCTTCGATCGCCTCACGTCCCCCCATCTGGGCGATGAACGGTGCGTTAAACGGCGTATCGACCCAGCCGGGGCACAGAGCGTTGACGCGAATGCCGAACCGGGCGTAATCGCCGGCCATCTGCCGCGTCATGGCGATGACGGCATGTTTGGTGGTCGTGTAGGCGATCATCTCGCGGTCGTAGAGCACGCCGGAAGAGGACGAGGTGTTGAGGATGACGCCGCGTCCGGCAGCCTTCATTGCCGGCATGGCGAAGCGTGCCGCCATGAAATGGGCGCGGACGTTCAGGCTCCAGGAGAGATCGAACCCTTCGACCTCCACCTGTTCGAGATCGCCGGCGATCTGCGCGCCGGCGTGATTGTGGAGGATGTCGATGCGGCCGTGACGCTTGAGGACGGAGGCTATGCCCGCCTCCAGCGAGATGTCGTCGGTGACGTCGAGGATCAGGCTTTCGGCGCGGCCACCGGCGTCCTTGATCATCTCCACGGTTTCGGCGGCGCCTGCCGTGTTGCGGTCGGCGACGGCCACATGGGCGCCTTCGCGTGCCATGATCTCGGCACCCGCCCGGCCGATACCGGAACCTGCGCCGGTCACGATGGCGATCCGGTCCTTGAGGATCATGGTCTACTCTCCCGCCTGCGCTTTTGTTGTCTTGTCCCGCATCAGCACGCGAGCGATGAGGATGAGCAGAAGTGAGGCGACCAGCACCATGGTGGCGATCGCGTTTATTTCCGGCGTCACGCCACGGCGGATCGACGCGAAGACGTAGATCGGCAGCGTCGTCTTCGAGCCGGCGACGAAGAAGGCGACGATGAAATCGTCAAACGAAAAGGTGAAGGCGAGCAGGAAGCCGGCCAGAACCGACGGCAGGATTTGCGGCAGGACGATCTGGCGAAAGGTCGTGAACGGCGTCGCGTAGAGATCGCTCGACGCCTCGACGATATCGCGGCCGAGGCTGGCGATGCGCGCCTTGACGATCATCGTCACCAGCGCCAGCGAAAACAGGCCGTGGGCGGCGATGATCGAGCCATAGCCGAGGCCGAGCTGCGGCGGCTTGTCGCCCGGCCAGATCGAGGCCAGCGCCGGATTGAGGAAGGAGAAGACCTCGACCAGCGCCACCAGCGTTGCGATGCCGATGACGACGCCGGGAACGACGATGGCGGCGGCAAACAGCCCGTCGAAAATGGCCCGTCCGCGGCTGCTCAGCCGCTGCATTCCGAGTGCTGCCATCGTGCCGAAGATCGCTGCCAGCGCGGCGCTGGTGAAGGCGATCATCAGGCTGTTCTGCAGGGCGGTGATCAGGAAGGTGTTCCCGAGCGCCTTGCCGTACCACATGGTTGAGAAACCGGTGAACTCGCTGGCATTACGGCCGGCATTGAACGAGAACAGCACGACCAGCGCGATCGGTGCGTAGAGGAAGAGGTACACGAAGGTGACAAGCGCGCGCATCAGACGAGATCCACCTGTCTGGAGCCGGAGACCTTCCAGGCGATCCGCATGGCGACGCTCAGCACGATGACCACGACGACCACCAGCGTCACGGCGATCGCCGAGCCGAACGGCCAGTTGCGCGATTGCAGGAAGAGATCGACCAGCGCGTTGCCGATGAAGAACACCTTGCCGCCGCCGAGAAGCCGCGGGATCAGGTATTCGCCGAGCAGCAGAATGGTGACCAGCGCGACGCCGGTCATGACGCCGGGCAGCGACAGCGGCAGGGTGATGCCGAAGAAGGTCGAGACCGGCTTGGCGCCGAGATCGGCGGAGGCTTCGAGCAGGCGGCGGTCGAGCTTTTCAAGGCTGACATAGATGGGCATGATCATCAGCGGCAGGTAGCCATAGACGATGCCGAGCAGCACCGCGCCGGGCGTGTTCAAGAGCCTGATATCCTCGATGCCGATCATGCCGAGCAGATTGGGAATGCCGCGCGAGCCCAGAATATACATCCAGGCATAGGTGCGCACGAGCAGGCTGGTCCAGAACGGTACCACGACCAGCGAGACCAGCATTAGCCGGTATTTCGGATTGGACTTGACCGCCAGATAATAGGCGACGGGATAGGCGACGATCAGGCAGAGGAAAGCACCGACCGGCGCGATCATCAGCGTGTTCCAGAAGGCAGCCGCCCGCGAGGGCAGATTGGCGAACTGGGCGAAAGTGAAGGCCGCCTGATATCCACCCTCCGGTGCCCGTTCGCCGAAGGCGAAGACCACCATGGCCATGAACGGCAGGACGAGGAAGACGAACAGCCACAGGCCAGCCGGCGCAACCAGCGCGGCGGTCGTCAGCTGTCGTTTTCTGTCCGGGGCGAGGGGCATGGAGGCGGTGTCCTGTTGGTGGTTGTCGGGCGGGAGGCTTCGCCCCTCACCCTAACCCTCTCCCCGCTTGCGGGGAGAGGGGACTTTCGAACTTTAACGGCTCCTTGGGTAATCCGAAGAAGCGAGAACGTGCCGCAATTTCCTTCTCCCCGTTTACGGGGAGAAGGTGGCCGACAGGCCGGATGAGGGGCTTTACCCTCAAGCCGACTTGAAGCGGGCCATCAATTCCGCGCGGGCCGGGTCGGTCAGCGTCACGGCGGCGCCGAATTCGAGCTTGGTGAGCGACGCCTCATCGGGATAGACGATCTTGTTGGAGGTGATCTCGGGTGGTAGAAGCGCGAGCACGCGGCTGTCGGTCGTCGGCGCGCCGTTGGCGATGTGCTCCTTGACGGCGTGTTCCGGCGTCATCAGATAGTCGAGCAGGGCATAGCCGGCCGGCTTGTTGGCGGCGCTCTTCGGGATGGCGTAGAAGTCCGTCCAGATCTCGCCGCCGTCCGTGCCCAGTACATAGGCGATTTCCGGCATGTCGCGGTTCAGCTGGGCGCCGTCATTGGTCCAGCACATGGTGAGCCAGGCGTCGGTGGCGCGCATGCCCGGCTGGTAGTCGCTGTTGATGCCGTAGAGATGCGGCTTGACCTTGATCAGCAATTCCTCTGCCTTGGCGAGTTCGTCCGGCTTGATCGAATTGAAGGAATAGCCGAGCGAGACCAGCGCGCTGCCGATGGTGGTCAGCTGGTAGTCGTGGACCATGGCCCGGCCGTCGGCCTCGGTCATCGCGACCTCGAAGAAGTCCTTCCACGAGGTCAGCTTGGTCTTGATCTTGGAGGTGTTGACGGCCATGCCGGTCGTGCCCCAGTTCTTCGGCAGGGCATAGGTCGTGCCATCGACAGCACCTTCGGCGGTAAAACGAGCGGATTGCGAAGCCTGCGAGAAGGCCGGCAGCTTGGACATGTCGAGCGGGTCGATCAGGCCAAGCTTCACATAGGTCGAGATCGTGTAGTTGGTCGGGACGAACAGGTCCCAGCCGGTGCCGCCGGCCTGGAGCTTGGCGAGCATTTCTTCGTTCGACCCAAAGACGTTGACCTCGACGGCGACGCCGGTCGCGGCCGTGAAGGCTTCGAAGGTGGCCGGGTCATGGTAGTTCGGCCAGGTGGCGATCGACATGGTCGTGCCGAGGTCCTGGGCATAGGCGGCGGAATTGAACAGGCCCGGCTGGCGGGCAAGCACCGCGGCCGCAAGGCCAAGCCCGGTGACGCCGAGGAAGTGGCGGCGGGTGACGGAGCCGCGCTTCAGGCGCATCCATTCGTCGGTGAGGTTTTCGGCAGTGATCGGGGCATTTTCTCTGTACCACTTTGTCATGACTTCGTTCCCTTTTTTTGTCTTGACGTGTACGGCCATTCCTCAGGCCGGAAAAACATGCACTTTGCCGGGATCGAAGTTCAGCACGACCCGTTCGCCCGGTTCGACGAGGTCGCTTTCCTGCACGTTGCGCCGGTCGGCCGTGACGAGGAAATCGCCAAGGCCATCGACGCTGATCTGGTATTCGGCGGTGGAGCCGAGGAAGATGCGGTGGGTGACAGTGCCGGTCAGCGCATTGCCGCCGCCGACGGACTGTCGCACCAGTTCGATCGCCTCCGGGCGCAGCGCCACCGTCGCCGTGCCCGGCTTCAGACCGGATGCTGCCGCAAGCGCCATGCCGTTCGACAGCCGCAACGTCGCTCCGTCAGCCTCGACCGTCGCCGCGATCCGGTTGGTCTTTCCGACGAAATCCGCAACGAAAAGATCGGCCGGTCTGTCGTAGACGTCCTGCGGCTTTGCCATCTGGACGATGCGCCCGGCATTCATGACGCAGACCATGTCGCTCATCGACAGGGCTTCTTCCTGGTCGTGGGTGACCAGCACGAAAGTGATGCCGAGTTCGCGCTGCAACGTTTGCAACTCGATCTGCATGGCGGTGCGCAGCTTCTTGTCGAGCGCCGCCAGCGGTTCATCGAGCAGAAGCACGGACGGCTTGTTGACGATGGCGCGGGCGAGCGCCACGCGCTGCTGCTGACCTCCTGACATTTCATGGATGCGGCGCTTCTCGAAGCCGCCGAGGCGAACCATGTCCAGGGCTTCGCGCGCCCGGGCGGAGATCTCGGATGCTGCCAGCTTCGGCCGGGCCTGTTTCAGGCCATAGGCAACGTTCTGCTCGACGTCGAAATGTGGGAAGAGAGCATAGTGCTGGAACACCATATTGACGGGGCGGCGATAGGGCGGAACGCCGTTCATCTCGCGTCCGTCGATCAGCACGGTGCCTTCGCTGGGTTGCTCGAAGCCGCCGATCATCCGAAGGCATGTGGTCTTGCCGCAGCCGGAAGGACCAAGCAACGCCACGAAAGCGCCCTTGGGCACGACCAGATTGATGTCCGTCACGGCGGTCACCGCGCCATAGCGCTTGGTGACCGAACGGAACTCGATGTCGTTCGCTGGAGCGGCTGTCACGTCTAAAATTCCCCGCGGCTGTTTTTCGGAATACCGGACGGCCTCGCGACCACCTGTTTCCCACCGTCTGCCATCAACCTATTCAAGGCTGCTGTTTGCGGTATATACCCCGAAAGAGGTATTTCAAGATGTTTGCCGCTGTGGAAGGTGTATGCCTCGCAGGCAGTTGCCATTCTTTTTCGCAGAATCCGGGCTTGGGTGCATGGGCATTGATCTCGAAGCATTGTTCAGGACAATCGGTCCGATGATCGGTGGCGGCGGCACCGGCGACGATGAAGCGGGCGGTGTCTTCTGTTCGCTGATGCGCTCGCTGGTGACGTTCGATTATGCCGTGATCTTTGCCTATCGCGAGAAGGAACGGCCGATCGATCTCTACAGCACGTTCACGCCGGATGAACATGTCGTCTTCGTCAGCCTGTACCAGGCCGGTCCGTTCCTGCTCGATCCGTTCTATCACGCCGCCCGGGAGCCGAAACCGGGCGTCTGGCGCATGCGCGAACTTGCCCCGGATCGATTCTTCTCCAGCGAATATTTCCGCAGCTATTACATGCAGACAGGGCTGGCGGAGGAGATCGGCTTCTTTATCGTGCTGGAGGAGGGTATAACCGTCGTCTTGTCGCTGATGCGGCGGGAAGGGTCGGGCGTGTTTTCAGGCGCGGAGTTTGCGCTTTTGAAGAAGGCCGAGCCGATGGTTGCTGGCCTCGTGCATCATGCCTTTCGGGATCTCGGGCGGCGTTTCGATGCGGCGCTTGCCAAGAGCACGAAGGGCGGACGCAAGTCGGCGCATCCGGCTGCCGACCGCGTCTGGCGCAATCTCAACCTGACGGAACGGGAGGCTTCGATCATCGAACTGGTGCTGCAGGGGCATTCGTCGGAATCGATCGGATTGAGGCTTGGTATATCGACCGGAACCGTGAAGGTTCACCGCCGCAATGTCTACCGCAAGCTCGGAATTTCGTCGCAGACGCAGTTGTTGTCGATCTATCTGAAGAACCTGGGGCAGTAATCCCGTTGGCAGGTCACGAAAGCCAAGAGGCTGTTGGTCTTTCGGCTCGCGGCGAACTCCCGCCGGTAATGTTGGTTCGTCAGCGTCCTCTCTTCTCCGTCATTCTCGCCCTTGTGGCGGGAATCCAGCCGCCGCGCGTCTGCGCGGCGAGAGACCCTTGCTCGCAAAAAAGAGTCCTTCGCACCGCGGACGCGGTGCTGCTGGATCCCGGAACAAGTCCGGGATGACGGAGGAGGTTAAACGCAGCCGGCTTTTATTACGCAGCCAAGAGTGCCAGCTGGGCGCGAGCCTGCAGGATCTGCGAGGTCGCATTGGCGGCTTCTGTGCCCTTGATGACGAAATGGTCGCGGAAGAAGCGGATATGCGCTTCCGATTCCTGGAAATGATGCGGCGTCAGCACGGTGGACAGCACGGGAACACCGGTATCGAGCTGGACGCGCATCATCGCGTCGAGCACGGTGCCGGCAACGAAATCGTGACGATAGATCCCGCCATCGACGACGAAGGCGGAGCCGATGATCGCCGAGAAGCGGCCGGTCTTGGCGAGCGTCTGCGCATGCAGCGGGATTTCCAGCGCGCCGGGAACGTCGAAGATTTCGACGTCGGATGCCTTGCCGCCGAGCTTTTCCCACTGGGCGACGAAGGCGTTGACGCACTGGTCGACGATATCGGCATGCCAGCGGGCGCGGATGATGGCGATTTTCTGGGTGGGGTTCGAAGCAATTGTCATGTCAGTCTGGCCTTTCAAGGTTGCCATTTTTCAATGATCCCCTTGGGCGAACGCACAGGCGCGGAACGTCCTTTTCGGGCGTCGCCTCGTCTGCTTGCTCTCTTCCATCCGGACTTTAACCGTCGGCTCCGGAATTCAACCGGATCTGCTGACCCTCATGCAAAAACATGAAGCGCTCGCGGGCTCCGGGATATCCCCGTTACCGCCGGTGGGGAGTTTCACCCCGCCCTGAGAACGTACGCTAACGACTATAAAGCCTGACACTTCCTGGTCAAACGCGGCAAGCGACGCCGGACATGAAAAAGGCGACAGATTTTTTCTTAAAAACCTCTCGCCTGAAACATAATTTTCCGCAGGAAGCAGAAGGGCTTACTCGCGGATGATCAGCAGGTCGCTGGCGGTGAAGCGCAGTGTTACCGTTTCGCCGACAGCAGGCGGATTGAGGCCCGGCGCGTTGAACATGTCGAAGGAAATAACGGCATTGCCGACCTTCATGCGCGTGCGGATGACGGAACCGAGGAAGTTGCTGGACACGACTTCGCCGGTGAGCGCGGTATCGCCCTTGGCGCCTTCGGCGATCGAGCCGGCTTCCGGGCGTAGTGCAAGCGAGACGGTGTCGCCGGCCTTGGCGATGGCGCCGAGCGGTTCACGAAGAGTGATGCCCTGGTCGCCAATCGCGATTCGGTTGCTGGCGGGATCGACGACCTTCGCCTCGATCAGGTTCAGCGTTCCGACGAAGGAGGCGACGAATCGGGTCGCCGGCTTGTTGTAGATGTCGAACGGTGTGCCGATCTGGTCGGCGCGGCCGGCATTCATGACGACGATGCGGTCGGAAATGGACAGTGCCTCTTCCTGGTCGTGTGTGACGAAGACGGTGGTGATGCCGAGTTGCTGCTGGATCATCCGGATTTCTTCGCGCAGCGAGACGCGAATCTTGGCGTCGAGCGCCGACAGCGGCTCGTCGAGCAGCAGGACCTGTGGTTTCGGCGCAAGCGCACGGGCGAGCGCCACGCGCTGCTGCTGGCCGCCCGACATCTGGTAGGGGTAACGGTCGGCCAGATGACCCAGATGGATCAGGCCGAGCATTTCCTTGACGCGGTCGTCGACCTCGGCTTTCGGCTTGCCGGCGACCTTGAGGCCGAAGGCAACGTTTTCGGCGACGTTCATGTTGGGGAAGAGTGCGTAGGCCTGAAACACCATGCCGATATTGCGCTGGTTGGGTTTCAGGTTTTCCTGGCTCTTGCCGCCGATCTCGATCCTGCCGCCGGTTGGGGTCTCGAAGCCTGCGATCATGCGCAGGATGGTGGTCTTGCCGCAGCCGGAGGGTCCGAGGAAGGAGACGAATTCGCCCTTTTCGATGCCCATGTTGAAGTCTTTGACGACCTGCACGGCTCCGAAGGATTTCTGGATATTGGTCAGTGTAAGAAACGACATACGTAAAATATCCCTCAAGCCTTGCGGGGGGCGGATTTGGAGAAGCGGCTGACGAGTTGAATCAGAGACAGGCAGCCCCAGGTGATGGCGAAGGCGATGACCGAGAGCGCAAAGGGCTCATAGGCCTTGTTGGCGCCGATCCGCTGGAGATACGGTCCGAATGCCGGCCGATCGAGAAGGGCCGCCAAGGTGAACTCGCCGATGACGATCGCGAAGGTGAGGAACGCGCCGGACAGGACGGCCGGAACGACGTTCGGGAGAATGACGCGGCCGAGAATGGTCGCCCAGCCGGCGCCGAGACTTTGCGCCGCTTCCGTCAGCGTTCCGACATCTACGGTTCTAAGGCCCGTATCGACCGCGCGGTACATATAGGGCAGGGCCAGAATGGTATAACCGAAGGCCAGCAGCACGTTCGTTCCCATGATAGAGCCGGTGAGCGGCAGCCAGCTTGAGGTGTTGTAGAGCCGGATATAGCCGAAGACGATGACGATGGCCGGAATGACCAGCGGCATCAGCGTCAGGAACTCGACGTAAGGCCGCGCCCACGGCATCTTGAGACGCACCCAATAGGCCGTCGGCACGACGATCAGGATGCCGATGACGATGGTCACCAGCGCCATGATCACGGAATAGCCGAAGGTCTGCTGAAATTGCGGATCGGCAAACACGCTGACATAGGCGTCGAAGCTGTAGACGCCGCGCCGGGCCTTCATCGAAAATTCGAACAGGCCGCCGAGCGGAACGAAGAAATAGAGCAGGCCGAAGATCAGTGCGGCCCAGCCGGCAATGCGCGCCCAGATACTCATTTCAGCCACCTTTCGGCGCGGATGCGCAGCCAGATATAAATGATATTCGCGATAGCGGTGACGACGATCATGCCGAAGGCCATGGCATAGCCGAGGTTCGGATTGCCCAGCACATCGCCGCGGATCTGCGCGTAGAGTTGGATCGGCACGATGTTGAGGCTGGACCCGGTAAGCGCGATCGCTGTCGCCACGGCGCCGAAGGCATTGGCGAACAGGAGTGCGAAGGTGCCGAGCAGCGACGGAAACAGGATCGGAAAGGCGACCATGCGCCAGTATTGCGTGGCCGTCGCGCCAAGCACTTCGGCGGCTTCACGCCATTCCTTCTTCAGTCCCTCCAGCGCCGGCGCGATGATCAGGATCATCAGTGGAATCTGGAAGAAGAGATAGGTAACGGTCAGGCCCCAGAAGCTCAGGATGCTGAAGCCGAGGTCACGCTGGAGAACGATGCCGAAATTATTGCGCAAGAAGAGCGTGACGAGACCGACAGGCCCGAATGTGGCAAGGAATGCGAAGGCAAGCGGCACGCCGGCAAAGTTCGAGGCAACGCCCGAAAACGTCAAGAGCGGCGACTTGACCCAGCTTGGCACGGCGCCAAACACGACCGCCGCCGCCATGGCGAAGCCGATGATGCAGCCAAGCCCGGCGGAGGCGAATGATATCTTCACCGATATCCAGTAGCTGGATGGAATCGTCCCGTTTTGCAGATCGATGAGATTCTGCAGGGTGAAGGAGCCGTCACTGGCCTGAAACGCACCGATGATGATGTGCATGGTCGGTAGAATCAAAAACATCGTGACGAAGATCACGAAGGGCATGAGGCCTACCCATGTCAGGGGAAGGCGAAAACGGCGTGCGGAAGGAGCCTGGTTCATCTCGTCGATCTTCGCGCTCAGCGCTTTCGGTGTTCATTTATGGCCAAAATAAGGCTTGTCGTTCGTATATGGCAAGCCCCGGCCCGCACCGGCGGGCCGGGGCTCTTTTCAGCAGCTCAAAAGCTTACTGGACATTCGCGCCAACGACGCTGTCCCAACCGCCGGTGACGGCGGCCTTGTTTGCGTTCTGCTCTTCAACCGTCGGAAAGACGGCGGCTTCATAGGCTGCTGCCGGCGGCAGGGCATCGATCAGGTCCTGCGGAACCTTGCCGGCCTTGACCATGGCGTTGAAGCGAGCCGGGTGGCAATAGCCCTTAAGCCACAGGTTCTGGCCTTCGTCGGAATACAGGTATTCCATCCAGAGCTTGGCGGCGTTCGGGTGCGGAGCGTAGGCCGAGATGCCCTGAACGTAGACACCGGCGAGAACGCCCGTCTTCGGAACGACGACTTCAACCGGCGGGTTGCCCTTCAGTTCGTCGCGCCATGCCAGCGCGTTGTAGTCCCAGGCAACGGCGATCGGGGTTGCGCCCTGAGCGATCGTGCCGGCCTTGGCGATGACCGGAACGAAGTTGCCGGCCTTGTTCAGTTCGGCGAAGTATTCGAGACCGGCCTTGCCGGACTCTTCGCCAGCCTTTGCGCCCTTGTGGAGGCCGGCTGCGAGAACGGCCAGGATCGCCTGGTTGGAGGCGCGCGGGTCACCGGCGAGAGCCACCTGACCGGCATATTCCGGCTTGGTGAGATCAGCCCAGTCGGCCGGAACGTTCTGAACGAGGTCCTTGTTCACGATGAGCGAGAGAACGCCATAATAGTCGCCGTACCAGTAGCCTTCGGCATCCTTGATGGTGTCCGGAATTTCGTCCCAGGTCGAAACCTTGTACGGCTGCAGCAGGCCATCGGCCTTCATCTGCGGACCGAAGGCGAGACCGACGTCGACAACGTCAGGAGCCTGCGGGCCCTTGTTGTCCTTGTTCGCCTTGATGGCTTCGACTTCATCGGCCGAGCCGGCGTCGGGGTTCAGTTCGTTGACCTGGATTTCCGGATACTTGGCCTTGAAGCCGGCAATGACGTCACCGTAACCGCACCAGCTGTGGGGCAGGGCAACGGTGGTCAGGGCGCCTTCAGCCTTGGCGGCAGCGATCAGCTCCGCGCTCGGCTCCGCGTATGCAAGAGCAGACGAGGTCATGACGATGGCTGTAGTGAGCGAAAGCAGGCGTCTCGTATGTGACATCACGGGTGTTCTCCTTTTGTGTGTCAGTCAACTTCGGCGAAGCTGATACTGGGGTCCGATGAAGCTTATGTGACAGGCAATGTCCGCTTTGCGACCAGAGGTTCGCAGGCAGAACACCTTCATTTTATTTTCAAATTTGAATCCGACCGGTTCCGGTCGGCTTCCTCATGTTGTGAATGTCAGGCCGCGACATCAAGCGCCGGCAATGCCGGCATCGCGTCCGATGCGTCTTCTCCTTCTAAAGCGGCTTGCGAAAAAGCCGTGTTGAATCGAACAGTCCCTCGAGCGTCTTCATGCGGTCGCGCGTCTCGTCCCAGATGGAACTCTGCACCGCCTCGATCAGCGCCTCGACTGCAAACAGGATGACGACCGAGCTGTCCCAGGCGGACGGCGCCTCGATCTGGATGCGGAACACATGCCGGGCGGCCTTGGCGACCGGTGAGCTCCACTGGTCGGTGAAAAGGATGATCTCGATGTCGCGTTCGCGGGCGATGCGGGCAAGCGTCACCATTTCCTGTTCGTAACGGCGGATATCGAACATGATCAGGACGTCGCCCTTTTTCATGTCGAGGACATAATGCGGCCAGGAGCTCGAATTGGCGGCGATCT
Organism: Pararhizobium sp. O133; assembly: GCF_051669845.1. Taxonomy (NCBI): domain Bacteria; kingdom Pseudomonadati; phylum Pseudomonadota; class Alphaproteobacteria; order Hyphomicrobiales; family Rhizobiaceae; genus Pararhizobium; species Pararhizobium sp. O133. The sequence continues at coordinate 2,226,667 of NZ_CP196426.1, forward strand.
GGGTGACGCCGGAGCGGATCACCTGCAGGTGCGTGAAGAAATAGTCGGCCAAGGCGCGGGTAATGCGGCCGCCGACCAGGTAGACATTGCGCTTGCGGTCGGCGATCAGCGCCGCCGCTCCGTCGAACTCGGCCGTTTCCAGCTGGGCGAGGGTGGCGCGCATATTGTTCATCGTCGCATCGGCGAAGCGATTGAGAATATGTGTGCCCGGCGCGTTGGCGGCCCAACGGTCATGCTTGTTGATCGGATTGGAAATCGTTGCTTCCAACTCCTGGTGGAGCCGGGCCTGAAAATCGGGGAAACCGCGGAAGCCGAGCTTCTGCACCATGCGGGCGACGGTCGGCGTGGACACGCCCGCGTTCTCGGCGACAGTCGTTATGCTGCCGAGCCCGGAAACCGGGTAATTGTCGAGAAGCGTCTCCGCCAGCTGCTTCTCCGCGCGGGTGAGCACGGTGAAGTGGGCATTGATCACATCCGACACCGTCATGGTGTCCGCCGTGCTTGTCATCTGATCCCCTGGAGCTGGTCTCTGCCAGCTTTGTGACAGAGTAAACATCGCTGTCACAATTCGAGTCAATTGATTTTTTGAAGAGATCGTTTCAGATTCAGGTTGACACTCATCAAAACGTGAAGAATTCTTTTCATCGCCGACCTACGCTGCCTGTGCGGGCAGGAAGGGGCGCTCGCGTGCTGTTTTCGCGTCTGTTCCCGAGCCGAGTTTGTGCAGAGGGATATGTCGCCGAACAGGCAACCGGAAGGGGACCGGAGTTGACGGGACTTTTGACAGAGGCGGATGGTTCGCCCGTGGCAGTGGAAAATCCGGATGCGCTCGGCCCGGTCCTGCTGGTCTGCGAGCATGCGTCGCGCCGCCTGCCCGAAAAGATGGGTTCCCTTGGCCTTTCCGGCGAAGCGCTTGCCAGCCATATCGCCTGGGATCCCGGCGCGCTTGCCGTCTCCAAATTGCTGACCGAAAGCCTCGATGCCGCGCTGATTCATCAGCGCTTCTCCCGTCTGATTTACGATTGCAATCGCCCGCCGGAGGCAGACGCCGCCATGCCGGCCGTCAGCGAAGTCTTCCAGATTTCCGGCAATGCCGCGATTTCGCCAGCCGAGCGGCTGGCGCGCACGAAGGCGCTTTACTTTCCATTTCGTGACGCGCTGTCGAACTTCATCGCCGCCCGCAAGGCGAGTGGCCGCCCGCCGATTCTCGTCACCGTGCACACGTTCACGCCGGTCTATCACGGCCAGCAGCGCGACGTCGAAATCGGCATCCTGCACGACAGCGACAGTCGCCTTGCCGACCGCATGCTGGCATCCGCTGAAAAATCGCCACGGTATGCCGTGCGCCGCAACGAGCCCTATGGACCGGTCGACGGCGTCACGCATACACTGATCGAGCATGGTTTGAAGAACGGCCTGCCCAACGTAATGATCGAGATCCGAAACGATCTCGTTCGAGATGAAGTCGGCCAGAAGGTCATGGCCGACTATCTGACGGGCCTGCTGGGCGAAAGCCTGGCGGCACTGTGACAATAAAAGACCTGGGGAAATATGCATCCGTGGAGACGGGGATGACGATAAACTGGAGAGGCAAAGCGGATGCTTGCAGTGCACTACCGGAGGGCCGGTCCGGCGGCTGATGCCGTTTCTGTTGGAGGGGGACCGCTCCATGTATAATTTCATTCGGACTTACGTGCGTTTCGTTGATACGTTCAATCGCAGAGTCGGCATTTTTGCGATGTATCTGATTTTCGCGATGTTCGCGATCCTGCTCTATTCGTCCGTGTCCAAGGCATTCCATCTGCCGGCCAACTGGACGCTGGAATCCGCGCAGTTCACCATGGCCGCTTATTATATGCTCGGTGGCGCCTTCGCGATGCAGGCCGGCGATCATGTGCGCATGGATTTGTTCTACGGATCGTGGTCGTTGCGCAAGCGGGCGGCTTTCGACCTCATCACCGCGGGTGCGCTGATCGTGTTCCTCGGCTTCATGCTGTATGGCGGCATCACCAGCACGATCTACGCAATCACCTTCAAGGAAAAGAGTTTCTCCGCCTGGGCGCCCTACATGGCGCCGCTCAAGATCGTCATGACCTTCGGTGTCGTAATGATGCTGGCGCAGGCCACTTCGTCGCTCTTCAAGGATATCGCTGAATTGCGGGGAAGGCCGATCGCATGAGCTATGAATTCATCGCAATAACGATGTTCGCGGCCATGATGGTGCTGCTGCTCACCGGGCAGCGCGTCTTTGCGGTCATCGGCTTCGTCGGCGTCGTCGCCGCCTATCTTCTCTGGGGTACGGGCGGGTCCGAGATGGGCTTTGCTTCGGCAATGAAGCTCGTCAAATGGTATCCGATGCTGACCGTGCCCATGTTCATTTTCATGGGCTACATGCTGTCGGAATCCGGCATCGCCGAAGACCTCTACAAGGCTTTCCACGTCTGGATGGGGCCAATCAACGGCGGTCTCGCGCTCGGCACGATCGGCCTCATGGTAATCATCTCGGCCATGAATGGCTTGTCCGTCGCCGGCATGGCGATCGGGGCAACAATCGCGCTGCCGGAACTGTTGCGGCGCGGCTACGACAAGGTGATGACGACCGGCGTGGTACAGGGCGGCTCGACGCTCGGCATCCTCATTCCGCCGAGCATCGTTCTCGTGCTCTACGGCATGATCGCCCGCGTACCGGTCGGGCAGCTCTGGCTTGCCGGCGTCTTCCCGGGCCTGTTGATGGCCGCGTTGATGGCGATCTATGTCTATGTCCGCTGCCGGATCAATCCGTCGCTTGGCCCAGCATTGCCACCGGAAGAGCGGAAAGTGCCGCTGGGCGAGAAGCTGAGGCTTCTGACGGCGGGCATCCTGCCGCTCGGTATCTTCACGCTGATGATGTGGCTGTTCCTGAGCGGCATCGCGAGCCTCGTGGAAAGCTCGGCCGTCGGCGCGATCTCCTCGGCGATTGTCGCCTGGGCCCGCGGTCGCCTGACGGCGCGGCTCTGGAGTGAGGTCCTGCAGAAGACGCTTGGCATCACCTGCATGTTCATGTGGATCCTGATCGCCTCGCTCTGCTTCGGCGCCGTTTTCGATGGGCTTGGCGCGGTGAAATCGATCGAGCGGTTCTTCCTCGGAGACCTCGGCCTCGAGCCCTGGCAGGTGCTGGTGCTGATGCAGCTTTCGTTCCTGATCATGGGCATGTTTCTGGACGATACGGCGATGCTCGTCATCGTCGCGCCGCTCTACATCCCGCTGGTCCAGAAGCTCGGTTTCGACCTGGTCTGGTACGGTGTGCTCTACACGATCACCTGCCAGATCGCCTATATCACGCCGCCCTTCGGCTATAACCTGTTCATGATGCGCGCCATGGCGCCACCCGGAATCACCATGTCCGACATCTACAAGTCGATCTGGCCGTTCGTCGGGATCATGATTGCAAGCCTGATCATCATCGGCTGCTTCCCGGAGATCGCGACATGGCTGCCGGAGAATTTCTACGCGAAGTGACAATGAACGACATCCCGGCGGGAAGCCGCCGGGATGCGACGGGAGTAATGGGCCGACAAAAGAAAAACACGATCGACCGACCGGGATGAACGGCCGTTTCCGGTAAACGAGACCTATAACCAGAGGGATAGAGACATGACCAACAGACGGCAATTTCTCACACGGGCTGGGGCGGTGACCTTGGGCGCTACCGGTGCCGCAACGCTCTCCACGCCGGCGATCGTGAAGGCGCAGACGGCCATCAAATGGCGTTTCCAGACCTATGCCGGTGCCGCACTCGGCGAGCACGTCACCAAGCCGATCGTCGATGCGATCAACGCGGCGGCCAAGGGCGAGCTTGAAATCGAGCTTTACTACGCAGACCAGATCGTCCCGACCGGCGAGCTCTTCCGCGCGCTTCAGGCCGGCACGATCGATGCCGTCCATTCGGACGACGATTCCATGGCTTCGCCTGCGGACGTCGCCACCTTTGGCGGCTATTTCCCGCTCGCCACCAAGCAGATTCTCGACGTGCCCGTGCTCTTTAAGCAATACGGTCTCGCCGACATCTGGAAGTCTTCCTATGAGAAGGTCGGCGGCGTCGTATGGCTCTCGTCTTCGGGCCAGGATCCCTGCCACTTCAATACCAAGAAGCCGATCACCTCGCTCAAGGACCTCGAAGGGCTGCGGCTCTACACTTTCCCGACCGCCGGGCGCTTCCTCAGCCAGTTCGGCGTCGTGCCGGTCACCATTCCCTACGAGGATGCGCAGGTGGCTGTCCAGACCGGCGAGCTTGACGGCATGGCCTGGTCCGGCATCACCGAGGACTACACGGTGGGCTGGGCCGATGTGACCGACCATTTCCTGACGAACAATATTTCCGGTGCCTGGATCGGCTCCTTCTTCGTCAACGAGCAGAAATGGGCGGAATTGCCGGAGCACCTCAAGGGGCTTGTCCTGACGGCAATCGAATCCGGCAACAACTATCGCAACCAGTGGTACTGGGGCGGCGAAGCCAAACTGCGTGCCGGGGGCGACAAGCTCAAACTGACCAGCATTTCGGCCGCCGACTGGAAGCCTGTCGAGGAAGCCGCCAAGGTTTTCTGGAAGGAGATTGCCGGACAGAGCGAGACAGCTGCAAAGGTCGTCAAGATCTTCGAGGACTACAATGCCGTCCTCGAGAAAGCCGGACCGCCCTACACGAACGGATGATGGGTTCAGCCCGCACAATGAAGGCTCGGGAGCAATCCCGGGCCACCTCCAAATGAGAAACCCGAGAAGGGTCTGAACCGCCAGGGTAACGTCATGAGCACGACTTATACATTCGAACAGTTGAAGAAGGATGTTGCCGAAGGCCGCATCGATACCGTCCTGGCCTGCCAGATCGACATGCAGGGAAGGCTGATGGGCAAAAGGTTCCATGCACAGTTCTTCGTCGATAGCGCTTGGGAAGAAACCCATAGCTGCAACTATCTTTTGGCGACCGATATGGAGATGGACACCGTCTCCGGCTACAAGTCGACGAGTTGGGAAGCCGGCTACGGCGATTATACGATGAAGCCGGATCTTTCGACGCTTCGCCGGATCCCGTGGCTTGAAGGCACGGCGCTGGTTCTCTGCGACATGCTCGACCACCACACCCACAAGGAAGTCCCGCACTCGCCGCGCGCCATCCTGAAGAAGCAGGTTGCCCGGCTAGAGGCGATGGGCCTGAAAGCCTTCATGGCGACGGAACTCGAATTCTTCCTGTTCGACCAGTCCTATGATGACGCGCGCAAAAGCGGCTACCGCGACCTGAAGCTCGTCAGCGGCTACAACGAAGACTATCACATCTTCCAGACCACCAAGGAAGAAGACGTGATGCGGGCGATCCGCAACGGCCTGCAGGGCGCCGGCATTCCGGTTGAAAACACCAAAGGCGAAGCGTCCGCTGGCCAGGAAGAGGTCAACGTCCGCTACGCCGACGCGCTGACCATGGCCGACCGGCATGTGATCATCAAGAACGGTTGCAAGGAAATCGCCTGGTCTCGTGGCAAGGCGATCACCTTCCTCGCCAAGTGGAACTACGATGCTGCCGGCTCCTCGTCGCACATCCACCAGTCGCTGTGGAGTGCCGACGGCAAGACGCCGAGATTCTTCGACAAGGATGCCGAATACGGCATGTCGGACCTGATGCGCCACTATGTGGCCGGTCTTTTGACCCACGCCGGGGAAATCACCTATTTCCTGGCGCCCTATATCAATTCCTACAAGCGCTTCGTCGCCGGCACGTTTGCGCCGACCAAGGCCGTCTGGAGCAAGGACAACCGCACGGCCGGTTATCGCCTCTGCGGCGAGGGCTCGAAGGCCATCCGCATCGAGTGCCGCGTCGGCGGCTCCGACCTCAATCCCTATCTGGCCATGGCGGCGCTGATCGCGGCCGGTATCGCCGGCATCGAGGGCAAGATGGAGCTTGAAGCACCCTTCGTCGGTGACGCCTATGGCGGCAACAACGTCCGCGAAATTCCGCGCACGCTGCGTGATGCCGCTGCAGCTCTCAACAGTTCCAAGATGCTGCTCGACGCCTTCGGCGAGGACGTCATCGAGCACTATACCCGCGCCGCCGAATGGGAGCAGGAAGAATATGACCGCCGGGTGACGGACTGGGAGGTGGCGAGGGGGTTTGAGCGGGCTTGAGATAATCGCAACGCAGCGGTCGGATTGTTGCTTTCTTCGCAAGGTGCTAGAATGTCTAGATTATTGGCGAGGATTTCGGCATGAGTGGTATCGACAGTGCATGGTTCCATGAACAACTGGCCCGGAAAAGCGCTTCACTGCGGGACCTCGCCCGCTTCATGGAACTCGACCCGAGCGCCGTGTCACGCATGCTGAACGGCGAACGCAAGATGAGCGCAGAGGAACAGGATAACATTGCGGCCTTTCTCGGCGCCGCCCTTCAAGATGTCGCCGCGCATCGGCGTGGCGGCATTTCGGGTTTTGGCGAGACCAAGCAGGAGGCCTATGTTCCGGAGCCGATGAAGATGTTTACAAAGGACGACGTCATCTACAAGGACGGCAAGCGCTATATGGAAACGGAAGACGGCAGGCTTCTGGAATTGCATCCTGCCTATGGGTGTATGGAGGGAACAATCACGATACCGCCTGGTGTTGATTTGACAGAACCGATGGACTGGGGCGAGGACTGGGGCGACAAGCTTTACAATGAATAGCCGTTTTTTGCTCGATACCTGTTTCGTGATCTGGATGTCGCAGAAAGAGCTTATCGCTCCAGCAGCTTTGGAGGCGTTGGGCAACAGCAAGACGCGGCAGATTCCGGTTTTCGTATCTGCAGTGACAGCTTGGGAAATGGCTATGCTCCTTGCGAAGGGCCGTTTGCGCGAAACGCGAAGTGCGGAGCGTTGGTACAGCGATTTTCTGAAGGATGGTGAATTCACCGAGCAGCCGGTCACCGCCACTCTCTTCATAGCCTCTTGTTCTTTGCCGTTTCTCAACCACAAGGACCCGATTGACCGCATCCTCATCGCGACCGCACGCGAGAACGACTTGACCATCATCACGCGCGACCGCGCAATCCTTTCCTACGGCGAAGCGGGCCATGTCCGTACGCTGGCCTGTTGAAATTTCGGAGACACTGATGACCATGATCCAATGCATTTCCCCGGTGAACGGGGAAGTTTACGCGGAGCGCCCCGCCGTTGACGCAGCTACCGCTTCGGCGGTGGTTGCGCGTGCGCGCGCTGCACAGAAAAGCTGGGCGAAGCTCGCCGTCGAGGACCGGGTGAAGCTGGTTCTGTCCGGTGTCGCACGGCTTAACGAAATGGTCGACGAGGTCGTGCCGGAACTCGCCTGGCAGATGGGCCGACCGGTGCGTTACGGCGGCGAGTTCCGCGGTTTCAACGAGCGCTCCAATTATGTCGCTACGATCGCCGCCGATGCACTTGCTCCGATCGTCGTCGAAAACAGCGGCAATTTCGAGCGCCGCATCGAGCGCGTCGCTCACGGTGTCGTCTTTGTCATCGCGCCGTGGAACTACCCATACATGACGGCAATCAACACGGTCGCGCCGGCGCTGATGGCGGGCAATGCCGTCATCCTCAAGCATGCCAGCCAGACCATCCTGGTCGGCGAGCGCATGGTGCGCGCCTTCGTCGAAGCCGGCGTTCCGGAAGACATCTTCCAGAACATCTTCCTCGATCACGTCACGACCTCGTCGCTGATCGCGGCCAAGAGCTTCGATTTCGTCAATTTCACCGGTTCCGTCGAGGGCGGCCGGTCGATCGAGCGGGCGGCGGCCGGCACCTTTACCGGGCTTGGCCTCGAGCTTGGCGGCAAGGATCCCGGTTATGTCATGGAAGACGCCGATCTGGATGCCGCCGTCGATACGCTGATGGATGGCGCCATGTTCAACTCCGGGCAGTGCTGCTGCGGCATCGAGCGTATCTATGTGAACGAAAACCTTTACGACGATTTCGTCGAGAAGGCCGTGGCCTTTGCGTCTGCCTACAAGCTCGGCAATCCGCTGGAGCAGGAAACTTCTCTCGGCCCGATGGCGCACAAGCGTTTTGCCGCCGAGGTGCGCGCGCAGACAGCCGAGGCCGTCGCCAAGGGTGCCAAGGCTCTGGTCGATCCGAAACTCTTCCCGGCCGACGACGGCGGCGCTTATCTTGGCCCCCAGGTTCTGGTCGATGTCGATCACTCCATGAAGGTCATGACGGAAGAGAGCTTCGGCCCGGTCGTCGGCATCATGAAGGTGAAGAACGACGCCGAGGCGCTGGCGCTGATGAACGATTGCAAATACGGCCTGACGACGTCGCTGTGGACGAAGGATGCCGAACGCGCCGCGCGCATTGGCCAGGACCTCGAAACCGGCACCGTCTTCATGAACCGCGCAGATTATCTCGATCCGGCGCTCTGCTGGACCGGCGTCAAGGAAACCGGACGCGGCGGCTCGCTGTCGGTCATCGGTTTCCAGAACCTGACCCGCCCGAAATCCTACCACCTCAAGAAAGCCTGACCCATGACCATCACTGCCAACTGGAGCTACCCGACATCCATCAAATTCGGGGCAGGGCGCATCAAGGAACTCGCCGACCATTGCAAGGCAGTCGGCATCAAGAGGCCGCTGCTGATCACCGACCGTGGCTTGGCGCCGATGCCGATCACGCAAAGCGCGCTCGATAGTCTCGACGCAGCCGGTCTCGGCCGCGCGCTGTTCGCCGATGTCGACAGCAATCCGACGGACATCAATCTCGATGCCGGCGTCAAGGCCTTCAAGGCCGGCGGCCATGACGGCGTGATCGCCTTCGGTGGCGGTTCGGGCCTTGATCTCGGCAAGGCCGTCGCCTTCATGGCCGGCCAGAGCCGTCCGGTCTGGGATTTCGAGGATGTCGGCGACTGGTGGACACGGGCCAGCGTCGAGGGCATCGCCCCGATCATCGCCGTGCCGACCACGGCCGGCACCGGTTCGGAAGTCGGCCGCGCATCGGTGATCACCAACTCGCAGACGCACACGAAGAAGGTCATCTTCCATCCGAAGTTCCTGCCCGCGATCACCATCTGCGATCCGGAACTGACGGTCGGCATGCCGAAGGTGATCACCGCCGGCACCGGCATGGACGCCTTTGCCCATTGCCTGGAAGCGTATTCCTCGCCCTTCTACCATCCAATGTCGGCCGGCATCGCGCTGGAAGGCCTGCGGCTCGTCAAGGAATATCTGCCGCGCGCCTATAAGGACGGTACCGATATCGAAGCCCGGGCCCATATGATGTCGGCCGCCGCCATGGGTGCTGTTGCCTTCCAGAAAGGGCTCGGCGCCATTCATTCGCTGTCGCATCCGGTGGGCGCGATCTACAACACCCATCACGGCATGACCAATGCCGTCGTCATGCCGCCGGTGCTGCGTTTCAATCGCCCGGCGATCGAAGGGAAGATCGCCCAGGCCGCCGCCTATCTCGGCATTTCCGGCGGTTACGACGGATTCTACGACTATGTCCTGAAGCTGCGCGAAGACCTCGGCGTTCCGGACAAGCTGTCGGCGCTCGGCGTCGGCACCGACCGCATCGACGAAATGGCCGCCATGGCGATCGTCGATCCGACGGCTGGCGGCAATCCGGTCGAATTGACGCTTGATGCCGCCAAGCAGTTGTTCAAGGACTGCATCTAAACAAACGTGCGGTTTGCCGCTTACTGCATAATTCCTTAAATCGGAATCGATTTAAGGATAAAATTATGCAGCAGATTTAAAGTGTTACAGCGACCTTTGCGCGTCATATTTGACGCGCGGCGCTGTAGCAGCATCAACAATTCAGGAGGGCCAGCATCTGCGCTGGCCCTTTTGTTTTCCGGCCAAGGATTGTTTGCCGTTTTTTAATCCCGTTTTGCAACCTTGTTGATGGAGACGCGCGACCTTCGAGGCGGATCGGGTGCGTGCGGTGCGGGTTCCGGAAGCAACATGGCGATCATTTCAATTGCGAATGCAAAAGGCGGCACCGGCAAGACGACGGCGGCCGTGCTGCTTGCCATGGAGTTTGCCCAAAGGGGCGGCAAGGTCGTGATCCTCGATTGTGATCCGCTGGCCTTCGCCGCCAAATGGCACGGCCTGCCCAGGTCGATCGACGTCATTTCCATCGTGACGGGTGTTGCCTTTGCCAATCTCGGCGGCAATCTGCGCGTGCTACAGGGGCAGGCCTCGCATATCATCGTCGATCTCTCCTGCGCCCGCGATGCGCTCGTGGCGCTTGCCGCCGGTCTTTCGGATTTGGTTCTCATTCCGGTGCAGGGATGCGCCATGGATGCGCAGGGCGCCGCCCATGTGCTCGATCTCGTCGGACAGGTGCAGAGCAATGCGCGTGGCCACATCAATCATGCGGTGGTGCTGACCCGCGTCAATTCCTTCGTCACCACGCGCGCCATGCGCAGCGTCAAGGCGCTGCTTGCCAGTCGTGGTGTTGCCTTCCTGGATGTCCCCATCATGGAGCGGAGTGCCTATCGCGACATGTTTGAACATGGCGGCTCGCTCTATGCGATGGATGAAGGCCGGGTCAGCAATCTTGCCAAAGCACTCGCCAACATGCAGGCGCTGGCGCTTGAGGTCGAACGCTGCATCGCCGGGCCAAAGCATCTGCAGTCGAATTGCAGCCTGGCCCGTATTGGCTACAAGGCTCCGGCCGAAGTTTCGCCGCCCTGGAAGCGCGCGGCCGGACCAACCGATCCCGACGTCTTCCATATCGATCTCTGACGTCGAGCTTTTCTCCATTTTATCAAGAGACTCGCCCGAGACTCTCTTGAATTCCGTTCGACGGCGTTCAGCAATCGTTAATTCTCGGGAGGGCTGTATTCAGACTTTGTTAACCACGTTCTGGAAGATTTGATTAACCGAAGCGCGATGGTTTTCGAGCGTTAGACGGGAGCCATGCCGGGGCTCGGACTTCTTTCAGACAGGAACAGACATGCCAGTCATTACATTCGCGAATACAAAGGGCGGCGCGGGCAAGACGACCGCCGCACTCATCCTGGCAACCGAGCTTGCCCGCCACGGCGCCCGCGTCACCATCCTTGATGCTGACCCGCAGCACTGGATTTCCCACTGGCATGATATTTCCGGCAAAATTCCGAATGTCGATGTCATCTCCTATGTGACCATGGCCTCCATCCAGGGACACATCAACGAGAACAAAGCAAAGACCGACTATTTCATCATCGACCTGGCCGGCGCGCGCAACACGCTGATGGCAACCGCGATCGGCCTGTCCGATCACGTCATGATCCCGATCCAGGGCTGTGCGATGGACGCGAAAGGCGGCGCCCAGGTTCTCGAACTGCTCGGCTATCTCAAGGAAAAGGCCGGCGTCGATATTCCCCATTCGGTCGTGCTCACCCGCGTCAATTCGCTGGTTACCACCCGCGCGCTGCAGGTCGTCAAGCAGCTACTGGCCCAGCGCGCCGTGCATGTGCTGGAAACGCCGATCATCGAACGCTCGGCCTTCCGTGATATCTTCGACTGTGGCGGCACGCTCCAGACCATGGACCCGCACCGGGTCAGCAATCTCGACAAGGCCTGCGAGAATGCCCGCGCCTTCGGAGACGAAGTCCGCAAGCTGTTGCCGCTTCGTCTCACCGGCGGTATGCGCCGCGCCGCCTGATCGGTCATCCTCTTCGATGAAAAAACGGGCCGCGCATCGATTGCGCGGCCCGTTTTGTTGAGACGGCGGTCAGAACCGCCGGTCGATGAAATGCTTGGCCTGTGCGCCGACATGGTAGAAGGCGGACTTCATGCTGCGCCACGGGTCTGGCGTCACGGGCGTTTCGAGGATGGGCAGGGCAGCGGGCTCGCCCGTCACATGATTGGCAAGTGCTCGGCCGAAGACGGTGCCGGGCGCGATGCCGCGGCCATTATAGCCGCTGACGGAAAAGACGTTCGGCGCCATCACATGCATCTGCGGCAGGTTGTTGGTGGTCATGCCGATGCGGCCGTCCCACCAGTATTCGAAGCGGATATCGCCAAGCGCTGGAAACAGCTTGCGCAACGACCGTTCGGCGAAAGCCCGGTGCGTGCCTTCCGCCAGCGTATCGAGCCGGCCGACGCTGCCGAAGATCAGCCGGTTCTGCTGGTCCATGCGGAAGGACGTCATGACGAGGCCTGTGTCCCAGCAGCCTTGCCGTTCGGGCAGGATGGAGCGGGCGAGATTGTCCGATAGCGGCGTGGTGGCAAACTGGAAATAGGGCAGGATCGTCAGTTCCTGGGTGTAGCTGGTCCAGGGCGTCTGGCTCAGCATGTCGCCATAGGCATTGGTGGCGACGATGACGGACTTGGCCGTGATCGTGCCGTTGCCGGCCGACAGTTTCCACAAGTCACCGGCGCGGGTCGCCGAACGAAGCGGGGTATCGGTATAGATCTGCGCGCCAGCGGCAAGGGCCGCGCGGGCAAGGCCACGGGCGTAGGCAAGCGGCTGGATCGTGCCGGCGCGCCGGTCGAGCAGGGCGCCGGCAAAACCTTCAGCGCCTGTCAGCGCGGTTGCCCGGTTTGCGTCGAGAACCTCCACCGGCGCGCCGAAGGTTTTCCATTGACGTTCGCGGTCTTGAATGTCCTTGACGCCTTCCGGGCCAACAGCCAAGTGAAGCGTGCCGTTACGCACGGCTTCGCAAGGCATGTCGTGCTTTTCGACGAGTTGGTAGACCAGCGACGGGCCGTCACCGAGTTCGCGCAGCAGCCGGGTTCCGACCTCCTTGCCGAGCGTGGCGATCAGGTCCTCGGGCTTCGTCCACATGCCGGCATTGACCAGGCCGACATTGCGGCCTGAGCCGCCGAACCCGATCATCTTCGCCTCGGCGACCGCGGCCGTGACGCCCTTCTCGGCGAGATGCAGGGCGGCGGAGAGACCGGTAAAGCCGCCGCCGATGATGGCGACATCAACGGTGATATCGCTGGAGAGCGGTCGGGTTTCGGGAGCGGCGGGCGCCGTTGCATGCCATAGGTTCGGAAGGGTGCGTTCGGCGGCCATCAAGGCATTCCTCGTCTGTCGGTTTTGGTCTTCGATGTCTCCGACAGATAACGCATCGCGGCAATGTTTTTTTATGAGAATATCTGATGAAGTCATGATCCCGGGCATTGCTGCCGACCTGCTGGAAAAGGTCTGCACAAATGGAAAGGTCGTGGCGCGCTTCCAAGCTCAACGCCACGACCCTGATGTCCATTCTTCGCGAAATCGTACCCTAATATCGCTTTTTCCGACCGTAGACACGTATCGGCGAATACTTTCGTGCTGAAGGTCTCAGGTCGCGGTTTGATCGCCGAGCCTGATGACCGTCATTTTCGCCTACAAAAGGTCTTCGTCACTCCCCCAAATAGGGGAGCTGAGATATTTTTTCATTCTCAGTCGAGAAATTCGACCGTGGTCCCCACACTGACCATCTTGGCCAGTTCCGTTGCGTCCCAGTTGGTGAGGCGCACGCAGCCATGGCTCTGGGTCTTGCCGATCTTCGATGGTTCCGGCGTGCCGTGAATGCCGTAGGTCGGTTTGGATAGCGCAATCCAGACGGTGCCGACCGGACCGTTCGGACCAGGCTGCAGGGTAAGCACCTTGTCGTTTTCGCCCTGCTTGAAGTTGATCTTCGGATTGTAGGTGTAGCCCGGATCAAAGGCGATGCGATCGACCTGCACCGTGCCGGACGGCGACGGTGTATCCGACGAGCCGATCGTGGCCGGATAGGCCGCAACGAGCGCACCGGCGTCGTCATAGGCGAAGATCTGCTTGCGGTATTTGTCGGCAACGATGCGGGCGACCTTGCCCTTCTTCACCTCGCCGGGATTGATCACCTTGATGATCGTGCCGGGAATGGTGAAATCGATGCCGGGATTGAGTTCGCGCAGATAGGCCTCGTCCATGTGGAATTTCTCGCCCAGCATCTCCGTCGTTGCGGTGAAGGAGAGATGCGGCAGGGCGGCCTTGTGGGCGTAATCTTCCGGGATAGAGGCGACGTAGGGACCGGCGGCATCCGCCGCGGTGATCGTGTAGGTGGTTATCGGCAGCCCGCCGGTGAACCGCAGTCGCTCGAGGATGTCATCGGTATTGTTCGGATCCAGCGTCTCGCCAGTCGCCTGCTGCCAGGCTTCGATCGCCTTGGTGACGTTCGAGCCGGTCTTGCCATCGATCACACCAGGCGAAAAGCCTTCGCGATCGAGGAAGACCTGCAGAGCGGTGATTTCGGCGCTCGACTTCTTGCCGATGCGGGCTGCGGCCGGCAGCGTCTGGCGCTGCGGCTGCATGTCTTGCGTCGGCTCGGACGGCAGGGCAACCATGTCGTTCTCGTCCGGTTGCGACGGTAAGGCCCCGCGTTCGACGCTGGGCGGCGTGACATCGCGGTAATCCGGGATCGAGCCGGTCACATCGCCGGGCTGCGAGAAGTTCTGGTCAGGATAGCCTTGGTCGGAGAAGCCGAAGCCCTGATTGTTATAGGCCTCGCGATTCATGTCGCGGCGGCGCATGGTATTACGCTCGCGGCCCGTCCCCATAACGGTCGCGACGATATTGCCCCAGCTGTCGACCAAAACGGTGCGGCCCCGATGGTCGCGCATCATCCGCACTTCACCCGATTCGGGGATGTAATCGAGTATTTCACCTTGTGGCGTCACCAGCACGGCGTTGTCGGGCAGGCGGCCAAACGCGTCCTGTGCCTTCGCGTTAGAGGTAAGCGCGAGCGGGCTGGCGCAGGCAAAAAGGGCGATACTGAATCGTAATGCGAACGTCACGGTAAACCTGTTGTCTGGCAGTTGAGCTCGGGGCGTACAAATCAAATGGGACGGTAATATGAATAAACTGAATTCATTATGAACAGTTCCCTAAAATCCATGAATTTCGGTGTGTTGGCCTTTTTCGGCAGGTGAACCGTTGGCGGCCCTGCGCTACCCTCTTAGAGCATGGCCGCGGCGATTCCCGCCGCGCGAAACCTGGTAGAGGATTGCGTATGCCCATCACGACATCCGGTGGCGGCGAGGGCGAATTCCAGATCCTGCTCGACCGACAGTCGGCGCTGGATATCGGCGCTTTTGTGATCGATGGTGTCGATATCTCCCCGGGAATTGCCATTCCGTCGGACGGCGACCGCCGTATCGACCATGCGCTGCAGGGCTTCTTCTTCACCTGCGGCCCCGACCACATCCGCCATCCGGAGTCGATCGAAGGAGATGCGGAGGGACGGATATTTCCCTTGCACGGGTCGCTCTGTGCAACGCCGGTCGGCTGGACCCGAATGGCGGAAGCGGACGAGGCGCCCGGCTGTTCCGGAGAAACCGACGTCCAGCTTGCGGGTGGCGGAACGGCGCGTGTCTTGCGGCGGTGGTCGATCAATCCCGATACGTCCGAAGTCATGCTGGCGGACCGGATCACCAATACCGGCGACCGGCCGTTTCCGCCGATGCTGATGTATCACATGAATATCGGTGGCTGGCTGATGGGTGAGCAAACGCGGATTTCCGGAACCATGTTTTCGGGAGAAACACGCTCCTGGCGTTTTGGCGAAGGAGAGCGCGCGCATTTCTGCCTGCCCGCCGCAGCATCCGCCGAGAACGGCTGGGCAAGCGTAACGCTCGGTCCGTTCGAGACCCTGTCCGGACGCTCGCTGACCGTCCGCTTCTTGACGGACACCCTGCCATACCTGCAGATGTGGCGATGCCAGCGGGGTTCGGCCGACGTCGTCAGCATCGAGCCGGTCTCGCACCGGATCGCCAAACGCACGGAACTCGCCGCCGCTGGCGAAATGTCGCTGCTTGGGCCGGGGAATAGCATCGACTACGCGCTGGCGTTCCAGATCGGCTGAGCCGCTTTCCGATTGACGCATCATACCGCCGGTCTTACATCAGTCCGGGCATCATTTTCGAGGAAGGCTTTCCCATGGACATTCGCCAGATCAACGATGAATATTCGGTCACCGGTCAGATTTCGGTCGAGGATCTCGACGCGATCAAAGCCATGGGTTTCAAGTCCATCGTCTGCCATCGCCCGGATTTCGAGCAGCCCGACCAGCCGCAATTTGAAACGATCGCCGCCCGCGCCAAAGAACTCGGCCTCGACATCACCCATATTCCGATCGGCCCGATGGGCGTGACGGAGGATGCCGTGCGTGGGATGGTTGATGCTCTCGACACGTTCGAGCGCCCCATGCTCGGCTACTGCCGCTCCGGCGCCCGCTCCACCAACGTTTACCAGCAGACCCAGCATCTGCGCGGGTGATCTTTTCTGGTCAGCGGACTGTCCGACGCTACCGCCCCTCATCCGGCCTGTAGGCCACCTTCTCCCCGTTTTGACGGGGAGAAGGGACAAGCGGCAAACTCTGTCGTTCCCTCTCCCCGTCAAAACGGGGAGAGGGCTAGGGTGAGGGGCAAATCAGCGAGAAGCGTGGCAAGGGCGGCAGCCCTGTAAACCTACCCATTCCGGATCTGCGAGAGTGTCCGCGTCGGCGTGATGGCTTCCGGATCGAGCCGGATCTCGATGATCGACGGTTTGCCGCTCGCCCGCGCGCGCAGGAAGGCATCGGCGAACTCTGATGTCTTTTCCACCAGTTCACCGTGGCCGCCATAGGCGCGGGCGAAGGCGGCGAAATCGGGGTTGGTAAGGTCGGTGCCGCTGACCCGGCCCGGGTATTCCCGCTCCTGGTGCATGCGGATGGTGCCGTAGATGCCGTTGTTGATGACCAGCGTGATGATCGGCAGGTTGTAGCGCACCGCGGTCGCGAACTCCTGGCCGTGCATCATGAAACAGCCGTCGCCGGCAAAGCAGATCACCTCGCGGTCCGGAAACAGATGCTTGGCCGCGACTGCCGCCGGCAGGCCGTAGCCCATGGAGCCGGAGGTCGGCGCGGCCTGTGTGTTGAACCGACGGAACCGATGGAACCGATGCACCCAGGTCGCATAGTTGCCGGCGCCATTGGTGAAGATCGTATCCTTGGCGGTATTCTCCTCGATGAAGCGCATGATCGGCCCCATCTGCACATCGCCTGGCCCGGTTTCCGGCGGGGTCGACCAGGCGAGATAGGCCTGGTGCATCGCCGCTGCCCGGCCGTTGCCTGCCGGGTTTGCCGCAGGGGTCAGTGTTTCAAGCGCGGCCGCGAAATCCGAGGGTGACGCGACGATCGCCAGATCCGGGCGATAGACGCGGCCGAGTTCGCTTGGGTCCGGATGGACATGGACCAGCGTCTGGCGTGGGTAGGGGATATCGATCAGCGAATAGCCGGACGACGGCATTTCGGAAAACCGGCCGCCGATGAGGAGTACCAGATCGGCCTCGTGAATTTCCTTCGCCAGGGCAGGATTGATGCCGATCCCGACATCGCCGGCATAATTGGGATGCAGGTGATCGAACAGCATCTGGCGCCGGAAGGAGCAGCCGACGGGGAGATCGAACCGCTCCGCGAAAGCCTGGAACTGACGGACGGCATCCTCCGTCCAGCGCGTGCCGCCGAGGATGGCGACCGGGCGCTCAGCCTTGGCGAGCAGGGTTTCGAGCGCCGCCATCTGGCCGGGGCCGGGATGGCTCTCCACCGGCTGGTAGGGACGTGCGGCGACCGCTTCGGTCTTCTGTGTCAGCATGTCCTCCGGCAGGGTCAGAACCACGGGGCCGGGGCGACCGGAAGTTGCGATGGCGAAGGCGCGGGTGACGAATTCGGGAATGCGGGCGGGATCATCGATCTCGCCCACCCATTTGGCGATCTCGGTGAAGGCGCGGCGATACTCGATCTCCTGGAAAGCTTCGCGTTCACGGGCTTCGCGCTGAACCTGGCCGATGAACAGGATCATCGGGATCGAATCCTGTCTTGAAATATGCAGGCCGGCGGACGCATTCATGGCGCCGGGTCCGCGCGTGACCATGCAGATGCCGGGCTCTCCCGTCAGCCGGCCCCAGGTATCGGCCATCATTGCCGCGCCGCCTTCCTGGCGGCAGACGACAACGTCGATATCGGTGTCATGGAGCGCGTCGAGCACGGCGAGATAGCTCTCCCCCGGCACGCAGGACACCCGCTTGACGCCGTTCGCCTTCAGCGCCTCGACGATCAGTTCTCCGCCTGTCTTCATATCCGCTCCTCCCAAAAGCCTAAAACCATATTCTTAGATGGCCGGTGATACCGGCGCGATACCAGCGCTCTTGTTGATCCTGCGTTCGCGCCAGATGATGTAGAGACCGGAGGCGATGATGATCGCAATCCCCAGCCATTTCAGGGCATCCGGCAAGTCGCCGAACACCAGCCAGCCGAAGATCGTCGCCGAGACGATTTCCAGATATTGCAAAGGTGCCAGCACCGAGGCCGGCGCGGCGCGGTAGGCATAGACGCCGAGCACGCCGGAAATCGTCGCCACGACGCCGACGCAGAGCAGGTAGAGGCTGGCGGTCATATCCGGCGTGACCGGATCGAAGACCGCCGAACCCGTCCCCTCGCCAAACAACAGCAGCAGGCCGCAGAACAGCGCGCCCCACAAGCCGGCATGGAACTGCATCGACCAGGGATCCTCGCTCTGGGCGACCATGCGCGTCACCAGCAGGAAGATCGCCAGGCCGAAGCCCGAAACGATGGGCAAAAGCGCGATCCAGCCGACTTCCTCCATGCTCGGCTGGATGACCAGCAGCGCGCCGAGAAAGCCGACGGCGCAGGCCGTGTAGCGCCGCCAGCCGATGGTTTCCTTCAGGAAGATGCTGCCGAGAATGGTGAGGATGATCGGCTCGACGAAGAAGATGGCGATGGCATCGGCAACCTCCATCACCTTCAGCGTGGTGATGAAGGAGAGCATGGTGATCAACAGCAGGCCGCCGCGCAGCATGTGCAACCCGGTCTTCTTCCATGTCAGGTCAAACAGCGTGCCGCGCAACAGCACGATGGGCAGGATGAAGACCATCTGCAGCACGAAGCGGATCGCCGTGATCTGTGCTGATGGAATAGTGGCGATCGCCAGCTTGGAAAAGATATCGATCAGCGGCGCGATCAGGACCGCGATCACCATCAGGCCCAGCCCGAACGAAACGTCGCCGCTTTTCGCAAATGATGATGGTGAGGTGAGACTGGTCATGCGTCGTCAGATCCGCTTGTCCGCGATGATCGCCAGAGACCAGTCGGCAAAGTCCCGCATCGCGCGATCACGCTCGGTTTCGTTCAGCGTCTCGTGGCGCATCGTCGGATAGATGGTCGTTGTCACGCGCTCGAAGCCGGTCGCGACCATACGCTGCGAAAGCCAGTGGATTTCGCGCCCGCCGTTCGTCGCTGGATCCTCCCCGCCGCCAACGAGGTGGATGGGCAGGGCTGATGGCAGTTTCCGCAGGCGATCCGGCCTGACGCCCGAAAATGTCAGGTCGAACAGGTCGATCCACATCGAAACGCTGGCATCGAAGCCGCAGAGCGGATCGTTGATGTAGAGCGCCACTTCCGCCGGGTCATGCGAGAGCCAGTCGAAATCGGTCGTACGGCCGGCGATCGATTTGCCCCAGGCGCCGAAGGTGAGCTTTGGCAGCACGCCGCTCGGCACGTCCGAGCCTTTCAACATTTTCTCCACGGCAAGAATGACCTGCGCGGCGCGGCCGGCGAGACCGGGATTGAAATTGGAGTTCCAGACGGCGAGCCCGGCATATCGTTTGGGATCGTCCTCGGCTGCGTTGAGAGCGATCAACCCGCCCATCGAATGGCCGAACAGAATGACCGGCAGGCCGGGATGGCTGGCGCCCACCATGTCGCGCATGGCCCGGACATCGGCCAGCACCTTGGCGAGCCCTTGCGTGCCGGCAAAACGGCCGAGCGGCGCATCGCTGGCGCGCGTCGCGCCATGACCGCGGTGGTCGTTCGCGTAGACATGAAATCCCTGCGCCGCCATGAAGGCGGCGAAGCGGGCGTAGCGGGCGGAATGTTCGGCAAGCCCGTGGCTGATCATCAGCACGCCGCGTTCCGGCGAGACGGCGCCTTGACGACGCCAGGCAAGGGCCGCGCCGCTGGGGCTTTGCAATGTCTCGACCGTGGTGAACACCCCGAATCCTCTCCCCGGTGAAGTTCCAGCTCAAAGGGTTATCAACTTGATTTATCAGGCAAAGGCAATTGCTGCATGGTGCTCGTTTTGCATCAGGTCATAAAATATCCGCCGGATGACGATTCCAGGTTGCATTTTTCTCGTTTTAGACTTCATATGATCCTGTTTTGTTCTTATTTAACGGGAGGCACTGATGAAGGGGAATGTGAAATATCTTGGGTTTGCATTGGTGTGCTGCATGAGCCTCGTCGGCATGGTGGCCATGATGACCCTGCCGGCCCTTGCGGCCGAAAAGACGTCTTCTCCGCCGCCGAAAACCCAATATATCCTCGCCGTCAGCTGGCAGCCCGGTTTTTGCGAAACGCGGCCGAAGCGCAAGGAATGCGCCGGACAAACGGCGGACCGGTTCGATGCGACGCATTTTTCCCTGCATGGTCTCTGGCCGGTGAAGAAGAGTTATTGCGGCGTGGCCGCCGATATCCGCGCCCGCGACAAGAAGGGCAGCTGGCTGGACCTGCCGCAACTGGCGATGGCGCAAGACACGGCGGCCCGTCTCCTTGTCGCCATGCCCGGAACGCAATCCGGTCTGGACCGGCACCAATGGCTGCGCAGCGGCACCTGTCAGGGCGGCACGGCGCAGGACTATTTCGCGCTTCAGCTTAAATATCTCGATGAGCTCAACGGCTCGGCGGTCCGCACCTTGTTTGCCGGCCGGATCGGCGAGGAAGTGACGGAAAGCGAGATCAAGCAGGCTTTCGACACGAGTTTCGGCGCTGGCGCCGGCGAGCGGGTGCGGATGCGTTGCCAGAAGGCGGGATCGCGCAGCGTCATTACCGGACTGACGATCGGCCTTTCGGGAGACGTTTCGGCTGGATCCGGCCTGTCGCAGTTGATCCTTGCGGCGGGCGAGACTGATTTCAAATGCGATCGGGGCACCGTCGATGCGGCCGGCATTCAGTGAATGGCGTGCTTAAAGCCGGTTTCTTCATTGCTCCGGCGGGATAATTCGCCTACATAGCGGGCAAAATCCCATTCCGTCGGAGCAGTCTGTCCATGGCACGTCAATTCATTTATCACATGTCGGGGCTGAACAAGTCCTACGGCACCAAGAAGGTCCTGGAGAACGTCCACCTGTCGTTCTACCCCGACGCCAAGATCGGTATCCTCGGTCCGAACGGTGCCGGTAAGTCGACGGTCCTGAAGATCATGGCCGGGCTCGACACCGAATATACCGGTGAAGCCTGGGTGGCCGAAGGCGCGACCGTCGGCTACCTCGCCCAGGAGCCGCATCTCGACCCGACGAAAACCGCCAAGGAAAACGTCATGGACGGCGTTGCCGACAAGACGGCGATCCTCGAGCGCTACAACGAACTGATGATGAACTATTCCGACGAGACGGCCGATGAGGGCGCACGTCTGCAAGACATCATCGACGGCCAGAATCTCTGGGATCTCGACAGCCAGGTCGAAATGGCCATGGAAGCCCTGCGCTGCCCGCCGGCCGATGCCGATGTCACCAGTCTCTCGGGTGGTGAGCGCCGCCGTATCGCCTTGTGCAAGCTTCTGCTCTCCAAGCCGGACCTGCTGTTGCTCGACGAACCAACCAACCATCTGGATGCGGAGACGATCGGCTGGCTTGAAAACCACCTGCGCCAATATTCCGGCGCCGTCATGATGATCACCCACGATCGCTACTTCCTGGACAATGTCACGGGCTGGATCCTCGAGCTCGATCGTGGCCGCGGCATCCCCTATGAAGGCAACTATTCGGCCTATCTGCTCGCCAAAGCCAAGCGCATGCAGCAGGAATCGCGTGAAGATGCGTCCCGCCAGAAGGCGATCAGCCGCGAGCAGGAATGGATCGCGTCCAGTCCCAAGGCCCGCCAGTCCAAGTCGAAGGCGCGTATCAAGGCCTATGACCAGCTGGTCGAGGCGGCCGAGAACGTCCGGCCCGGCGATGCGCAGATCATCATTCCAGTCGCCGAACGCCTCGGACAGGTCGTCATCGAGATGGAAGGCATCACCAAGGGTTACGGCGACCGCGTTCTGATCGACGATCTGACGTTGAAGTTGCCGCCGGGCGGTATCGTTGGGGTCATCGGCCCGAACGGCGCCGGCAAGACGACCCTGTTTCGCATGATCACCGGCCAGGAACAGCCCGACAGCGGTACGTTCCGCGTCGGCAATTCCGTTCAACTGAGCTATGTCGACCAGAGCCGCGACGCGCTCGACCCGAACAAGACCGTCTGGGAGGAAGTATCCGGCGGCGCCGAAGTCATCAAGCTCGGCAAGTTCGACATGAATTCGCGTGCCTATTGCGGCGCCTTCAACTTCAAGGGCACAGACCAGCAACAGAAGGTCGGCAACCTGTCGGGCGGTCAGCGCAACCGCGTCCACCTCGCCAAGATGCTGAAGTCCGGTGGCAATGTCCTGTTGCTCGACGAACCGACCAACGACCTTGACACGGAAACACTCGGTGCGCTGGAAGTGGCGCTCGAAAATTTCGCCGGCTGCGCCGTCATCATCAGCCACGATCGCATGTTCCTCGACCGTCTCGCCACGCATATCCTGGCCTTTGAAGGCGATAGCCATGTCGAATGGTTCGAAGGCAACTTCGAGGATTACGAGCAGGACAAGATCCGTCGTCTCGGCGCGGAATCGGTCAATCCAAGCCGCGTCAGCTACAAGCGCCTGACCCGTTAAACGATCGACCGCGATGATGCGTCCGTGGATGCGTGATCAGCAGCCTGTTAAGAAAATTGAAAATGGCGGTCCGGTTGGATCGCCTTTTTCGTTTGTGTGAGCCTCGTTATGACATTTCATCTTGCGACAATTTTGAAAATCACATAAACATATCTTTATGTGTTGATGAGGTTTGGAAATGGCGCGAGAGCAGGGACTGGGTTTGGATGCGTTGGTCGACGTGCTCAAGGCGGCGGGAGAGCCGACCCGCATGCGTCTTCTCGCGCTGCTCGCGGCTGGCGACCTGACCGTCACCGATCTTACCGAAATTCTCGGCCAGTCGCAGCCCCGAATCTCCCGCCACCTAAAGCTGCTGGCCGAGGTGTCGCTGATCGATCGGTATCAGGAGGGGGCCTGGGCTTATTTTCGCCTGAAGGGCGAGGGGGCGGGCGTGGCGCTGGTGCGTGGCCTCCTGTCCGCCGCCAATGCCGACGATGCCGTCCTGACGCGTGACGGCGAGCGGCTCGCGTCGCTGAAACTGACGCGCTCGGAAAAGGCGCAAGCCTATTTCAGCCGCAACGCCGCCGAATGGGATGAATTGCGGCGCCTGCATGTGAGCGAAGCGGATGTCGAGGCGGCGCTGAAGGAAATGGTCGGTCCGGAGCCGGTGGATGGCCTGCTCGATCTCGGCACCGGCACCGGCCGCATCTTGCAACTCTTCGAAGGCATCTATCAGCGGGGCGTCGGCGTCGATGCCAGCCGCGACATGCTCGCCGTCGCCCGCGCCAATCTCGACCGGGCTGGAATCACCAAGGCCTCGATCCGCCATGGTGACATCTTCAACCTTCCGCTCGACGGTCGACAGTTCGACCTCGTCACCATCCACCAGGTCCTGCATTTCCTGCAGCAGCCGGAGGCCGCGATCGCGGAAGCCGCGCGCATGCTGTCGCCCGGCGGGCGGCTGGCGATCATTGATCTTGCGCCGCACGCGCTGGAATATCTGCGGGATGACCACGCGCATGTTCGCCTCGGCTTTTCCCGGCAGACGATGACGGACTGGCTGGAGAAGGCCGGCCTGACCGTCGAGCAGGCCGTCGATCTGACGCCGGATACCGATCGCGACCGGCAGCTGACGGTGACCATCTGGCTTGCCCGCGACCAGCGGCAGGCCTCCGCATTCGATACACCGGCGGGCAAACGCGCGCTGGCCCATGCCGGGAGGACATGACATGGCGATACACACTCTTTACCCGGCGGAACGCGGAAACCTGCGGCTCTCGTTTGAATATTTCCCGCCGAAGAACGACGAGATGGAGGTCCAGCTTTTCCAGACCGTTTCCGATCTTTCGGCGTTCGGCCCTGCCTTCGTGACGATGACCTATGGCGCCGGCGGCTCGACCAAGGCGCGTTCGTTGACGGCCGTTCGGCGCATGATCAACGAGGAAGGGTGTGCCAACACGGCGGCGCATCTGACCTGCGTCGGTGCATCCCGTGCCGAGGTGGATGCGATCGTCGGCGAGTTCATCGAGAGCGGCGTGCGTCATTTCGTGGCCCTGCGCGGTGATCCGCAGGGTGGCATTGGCGCCCGTTACGAGCCTTTCCCGGATGGCTATGAGAATGCCGCAGCCTTGATCGCGGCCATCGCCTCTCGCGGCGATTTCGAGATTTCCGTCTCGGCCTATCCGGAAAAGCATCCGGAAAGCCCGAATGTCGATGCCGATATCGACATGCTCAAGCGCAAGGTCGATAGTGGCGCGACGCGGGCCCTGACGCAGTTCTTTTTTGATAACAACGATTTCGAGCGCTATCTGGAGCGGGTGCGTCGGGCGGGCATCAATATTCCGGTGGTGCCCGGTATCCTGCCGATCAACAACCTGGCGCAGGTCAGCAAGTTTGCAGCCCTCTGCGGCGCCACGGTCCCGGATGCGATCGCCACGCGGCTCATCCATCTCGACGAGAGCCCGCAGGAGCGCTTCAAGGAAGCGACTTTGATCGCCGCCGAACAGATCGTCGATCTGGCGCGCCGGGGCTTGCGCGATTTCCATGTCTATACGATGAACCGGTCGCCGCTGGTCTCGGCCGTGTGCGATCTCGTCGGCTTCGAGCGGATAAAGCCTTCCGTTCTTCAGGCGACGGGAGCGGCGGCCTGATCGTCGCCTATCCCACTGCGTTCGGCAGAAAAAAGCCCTTGAGACCAGAAGGTTTCAAGGGCTTCGTTTTTGAGGCAGCTGTTGCTCTGCGGTGATCCTTTGAGCGTTTCACCTTGCTCGATCATGCTGCAATGGATTTACGGTATTAAAGTCCTTTTCTTACCGACTGGACTGGCTCTTCAGATGAAGAGCATGGTTGCGACGAATACGAACGCTGCACTTATCATGAGGACATTCAACGAATGTGTAAGTCCCATAACCGGCCCTCCTTGCGTTGACCCCTGAAAGATAGGGTGAAAATGTCACGCGTGAAAGGAAAAGTTATGCTGCGCTGCGGAAATCGCGACTTGAGAAGGGGTTATTCACAGGCTTAAATCAATGATTAAAAAGGCCTTTATCCGCCGCCACAATTTTTTCACAATGTCTTAAGCCTGGTTAATGTAACGCGCTGAAATGCGCCGTGAGTGACCGATTAGACACATGCGCGCGGTCATCTATTCCTCCCGATTCCGTCACGCCCGGCGGCGGCGCTGCAGGATTCGTCCATCGAGAACCACGAGCCCGCCGGCAATCAGCAGCATGCCGGCGACGTCGGTCGGTTCCAAAGTTTCACCGAGGAAGAGGAAGCCGAGGAGGATGGCGCTCGGCGGGACCAGCAGCGTCACCAGCGAGGTGTTGGTAGCGCCGGCGCGGCTCATGATGCGGAAAAACAGGATATAGCCGTAGGCAGTCGAAATGAGCGCGAGCGCCAGAACGGCCAGCATCGAGGTCATCGGCGGTACAGCCAGTGTCCAGGGCCGATCGATGGCGAGCGACAGCGGCAGCATGATCAGTGATGACGCCGTCAACTGCCCGGCCGCCGTCACAGGTGCCGCCAGCCCACGAAAACGCTTGCCATAGGTCGCGGCAAAGCCGTAGCTGACGGCAGCGATCACGGGAAACAGCAAGGCCCAGAGCGGAATAGTGCTGCCGGACGCGGTCAGGCCCGGCAGGGCGCTCGGGCCGATCAGCACGGCGGTGCCGGCGAGGCCGAGCAGGCAGCCGGCGATCTTGGCAAGGCTCAGCTTCTCGTCCTGCGTCCACGCGTTGGCGATCAGCACAGTCCAGACCGGCGTCGTGGCGTTCAGGATGGCCGCCAGCCCGGCGCCGATCTGCGTCTGGCCGAGAAAGATGAAAGTGTGCGGAATGGCGTTGTTGATCAGCCCCATCAGCAGGAATTGCGGCCATCGAGCAGCAAGCTCACGATAAATGTCGAAGCGGCCGAAGACATAGATGTGCAGGGCGAGTGCCGCGAGCGCCACGCGCAGCAGGACGAGCGTGAAGGCCGGCACATGCTGGATGGCGATGCGCGCGAAGAAGAACGAGCCGCCCCAGATCAGCCCGAGCAGCGCCAGCAGCCCCCAGGTGGCGAGTGTCATCCTGTTCTGTATGTCGCCCGTTTTTGTCTGCATTCGGCTTGACCTTCCCCTGTCTCCTCCGGATCATGGTCAGGGTTAAGGCCTGATATGGAAATTTGCCACCCGATTCTTGGGGGTGGGCCGTGACGATGAAGGACGATCTGCTGGAGCCGCTTGCGACACAATCGATTGCCGCTGCCGCGCATGAGGGGCAGGGGCTCATCTCCATTGCGATCGTGGTTGCTGTGGCGGCCCTCCTGGGGCTCGGGTTCCTGCGCCTGCGCCAGCCGCCGCTGGTCGGCTTCATCCTCGCCGGCGTGGCGCTCGGGCCGACCGGCTTCGGCTTCATTTCCTCGAGCGGCAATGTCACGCTGCTCGCTGAAATGGGCGTCGTCGTCCTCCTCTTCTTCATCGGCATGGAATTGTCGATCAAGGCCTTCGTGCTCAGCCTGCGGCAATCGGTTCTGGTGGCCGGCGGTCAGGTGGTCGCCGCCATCGCTGCGGCGGGCCTCATCCCGCTGATCACCGGGGCGAGCCTCGCCGAGGGGCTCATCCTCGGTTTCGTCATCGCCATGTCCTCGACGGTCGTCGCCATGAAGATGCTGGAGGATATGGGGGAATTGCGCAGCGAAACCGGCCGGATCGCGGTCGGCGTGCTGATCGCCCAGGATATCGCCGTCGTGCCCATGCTGATTCTCGTTTCGAGCCTGGGTGGTGAGGAGCAGAACATCGGCCTGATCGTCGCGAAGATCGTCATCGCCATCTCCATTCTCGCCGCGCTGCTCTGGTGGTTCGGCCATCGGGGAAAATTGAAGATTCCGTTCAGTGCGGAGATGGAAGACAAGGTCGAGATTCTGGCGCTCGGCGCGCTGGCCGTCTGTTTCGGAGCGGCGGCGATCTCGGGTCTTGCCGGCATGTCGCCGGCCTACGGCGCCTTTCTCGCGGGCATCGTCATCGGCAATTCCACTCTGCGCAGCCGCGTCATTCCGGTGATCGAGCCAATCCAGAGCGTGCTGCTCGTCGTTTTCTTCCTGTCGATCGGGCTGCTGATCGATCTCGATTTCATCGCGGCAAATTTCTGGTCTGTGTTGTTCGGCGCGCTGTTCGTTGTGGCAGCCAAGACGGTGCTGAACATCTTCCTGTTGCGCAAGACCGGGTCGTCACCACAGATCGCGTTGGTCGCCGGCCTGTCCATGGCGCAGATCGGCGAGTTTTCGTTCGTGCTGGCAGCCGCCGGCCTTGGCGCCGGCGTGTTGCGGTTCGAGACCTACAAGGTGGCGATCGCCGTCACTGCGTTGTCGCTGTTGGTCTCGCCGCTCTGGGTCAACATGATGCACAGGCTGGAAAACATCGCGTCGGAGCACCTGCAGACCTATCGGGAGGCCTTTGCGATCGCCTATGGGCGGGAATTGAGAGAGTTGTCAAAGCGGGGCGCTGCCCTTGATGGAGCCCGCTGGTCGCTCTGGGTGCGTTACCGCGCCTTTCGTCTTGCCCGCCACCACCGGCGGCGGGCGAAGATATCGACCGAAAGTCGGAACGACGATTAAAGCGCGTCGAGAACGGCCTGGGTTGCCCAGCCGTCGGCGGGCAGGCCGAGGCGCAGTTGCTCCTTCTGCAGCGCGGCGCGCGTACCAGCGCCGAGGATGCCGTCGATCTTGCCGACATCGTGGCCCATGCCCTGCAGCTTGGTCTGCAGCGCCTTCATGCCGTCGTCGCTGAGGCCCGGCTCCGGATGGTGCGTGTCATAGGGCGGTGCGCCGGCAAGCCGGGTGGCGAAATAGGCGGCCGATGTCGTGTAGATGAACGACTGGTTCCACTCGAGATAGACGTTGAAATTCGGATAGGTCAGAAAGGCGACGCCGTGGCGGCCCTGTGGGATGACCAGCGAGGCGGCGAGCTGCGGGAAGGCGGTGTTGCCATCGCGCGGGGCGACGCCAAGCTTGAACCAGTCGCCGGCCGTCATGCCGGTCTGCAACCCGGTTTTCTCCCAGGGCAGGTTTTCCGGCAGGTTCACTTCCTGGATCCATGGCTGGCCGGCGGTGAATCCGAGGCTCTTGATGAACTTGGCGGCCGTCAGGATCGCATCCGGCGAGCTCTGCTTGAGGTTGACATGACCGTCGCCGTCTCCGTCCATGCCCTGCGCGATGATGTCTTCCGGCAGCATCTGCACCTGGCCGATTTCACCGGCCCAGGCGCCCGTCGTCGTGCCGGGGTCGAGATCACCGTGCTGGACCATCTCGATCGCGGCGATCAGTTGCGGCCGGAACACTTCCGGGCGGCGGCAGTCATGCGCCAGCGTCACCAGGGCGTTGCGGGTGTTGAAGTCGCCCTGGACGGCGCCGAAATCGGTTTCCATTGCCCAGAAGGCGGTGATAACAGGGGCGGGGACGCCGAATTCCTTCTCGGCACGATCGAAGACCGCGGCATATTCCTTCATCTTCCTGGCGCCAATATCGAGGCGCGCCTTGCTGACGGTGCGCTGCGAGAATTCGGTGAAGCTCTGCTTGAAGACGCCCTGCGCGCGGTCGCGGCCCAGCACCTTTTCTGAAATCGCGGCACCGGCCAACGCGCGGTCGACTGCGTCGGCCGGGATGCCTTTGCCGATCGCCTCGGCTTTTACGCCTTCCAGAAAGACGGCGAGATCGCCGCCGCAGGGTGCGGCTGGCGGGGCGGCTTCTTGGGCAAGCGCGGTGGAGGTCAAAAGGGTGAGAAAACCGATCGAGAGAACGGAGCGCAGTGTGGCGCGTGTCATCGCAAGTCCTTGTTGGCAGGGCGGGTTGTCAGGTCGTAACCGGCCGGGCTCGACCGAACAGAGAGGGCCGATGCCGTCGCGGCAAGGTATGAGAGCCGCTGTCGCACGGCAATGGGGCTGAAAGAAGAATTACCGTGTCTGACGCGGAAATTTACGGTGTCGGTCGCGGTTTCGAGACGGCGGAGACCCAATTCTTCCAGTTTTTCTGTGATCCGGCAAAGACGTTGATGTCGGTATTGCCTGCAATGCCGGGAATGACGCCGGTGCTGGTATATTGCCAGAAGGCCCAGCGGCGCTCCTCATAGATTTTTGTCGGGTGCGCGGCGACCGAGCGGACCCAGAAATGATAGTCGTTGAACTGGCCGACGAGATTGTCGCGGTGGAAGTCCACCGAGGTATAAATGATCGGGCGCTTGCCGTAATGGGCTTCCAACCGGTCCATGAAGCGCTTCATTTCGGTCTGCACCGTCAGCGACGACGGCCGATAGGTGCAGGTCTTGGATTCGCCGTTCCATTCCACGTCGAGGACCGGCGGCAGGTAGACCGCGCTCTTCGGCACATTGGCAATGAACCAATCGGCCTGCTGATCGGCCGTCGAACAGAAATAGTAGAAATGGTAGGGGGCATAGGGCAGGCCGGCGGCGCGGGCCCTCTGCCAGTATTCGTTGAACTTGGCATCGACTCGATCCTTGCCCTCCGTCGCCTTGATGAAGGCGAAGGAGACGCCGGATGCCTTTACCTTGGTCCAGTCGACATCGCCCTGCCATTTGGAGACGTCGATGCCGTGGATATTGTGGTGGTGCGGCGTGCGCGCGCCGAAGTCCTGCGGATCCTTGTCATGGAATTTCGGCGGGATCGATGCCGTCGAGACGAGATCGTAATCCGTCGTCGAGCAGGCGGACAGAAGCGTCACAATGGGCAGCAGAGCCAGGAAAAGCCGGCGCATGAGGTATCCGTTTTCTAACGATCGACGACGTTGCCTCACACGATGATACCCGCTGTTATGATCATCCCCAGGAGGCGTGAACCTCATATTCACCATATCATCGTAAAAATTGGGTTAGTTTCAAGCACAATCACCGAATCCACGTCTGCGGCAGTCGAGCGTGGAAGCAGGGATGATCATGACGCAGGATCGTTACCCGGGGCTTGCGACTGTTGCTCAAGCCGGACGGCGGTAGACAAAGAGCCAGGCATAACCGCGGCCAACTGGCTTGAACTCGACCGCGTGGCCGGCCTGCGCCGCCTTCCTTTTCAGCACTGTGACGAGCGTCTTGCGCGGGGTGACATGAAAGCGTGTCAGCCAAGCCTGCAGGCCTCGCCGGAACAGGCGAGGCAAACGCTCCTGCTGGCCGAAATCGGCGATGTGCAGCGAGCCGCCGGGATTGAGCGCCGCAATCGCCGCGTCGATCGCCTTTTCCCAGTCCGGGATCATCGACAGGGCATAGGAGATGACGATCCGGTCGAAACCAGTCTGACCGAATTCCGACGGTGCAAAATCCGTGGCATCGGCGACCCGCAGGACTGTCCGGAGGAAGCCAGCCTTGTGCAGCTTCGCCTCGGCCGACATCAGCATTTCGGCGGAGATGTCGAGTCCGAAGAGCTGTGCCGCCGGAAAGCGGCTGCCGATCATCGCGAGGTTGCGGCCGGTGCCGCAACCGACTTCGAGCACGCTGCCGCCTGCAGGCATGTTTAGACCATGGATCATCGTGTCGCGGCCGAACAGATAATATTTTCGCGTCAGGTCGTAGAAATGGCGCTGGGTGCGGTACATCCGGTCCATGCGCTCGGCATGGCTGTCCTGTCCGTTGTCGATGGCAGTCATGCCATCTTCCGGTAGATGTGGAAGCCGCCATAGATCGCCGAGCGGTCCTTGAGGTTCAGCGCCTGCGACTGCTCGCCGTCATAGGACCACTGGGCGAGCAGGGTTTGCGACACGCGGCCTTCGAGAACACTGGCTTCGGCGGCCGTGCGAAAGATGACGATGGCGTCGTCTGCTGCGGTGCGGGTGATTTCCGTCCAAAGGTCGTTCAACTGCTTGTCGGTCATCCAGTCCTGCGCATCGAGCAGAACGTAGCGATCGACGGAGCCGGCCGTCTTTCTGGCCAGCAGTTCGGTGAAGCTCGCGTGATGGACATGCACGCGCTCGGCATTGTTGCGGATCGTCTCGTGGCGGCCGGCCTGCAGATAGACCGGCAGCTCGCCTTCGTGCGGCATGGGATACCGACGGGCAAACGCCTGCCACGTGAAATAGTTTTCCCGCAGGGGGAAGTGGCAGGAGAGCTTTTCCAGCCGCTGGCGCAACACGCCGGCAAGCGACTTCTCGTCGCTCAGGCTCGCCAGTTCATCGAATTGCTGCGGCGGAATGCCGAGACCGAACAGTGAGCTCTTGCGGCTGGTGATCCAGCGGATGACCGGACGGTCGAATAGTGGCGCGAGGCGCTCGTCGAAGAACTGGCGCTGTTCGCGCATCGAGCGGGCATTGGCAAGCTCGCTCGGATCCACGCCATGCAGGCGGGCGAGCAGGTGGCCAAGGCCAATGAAACGGCCGAGAAGGCCTGTGCGATAAATGTTCTTGCCGAAGACCCGGATGCGGCGCTGGCCGGTCAAGCCGCGGCTGTTCCAGTATTTCCGTGTTGCATCGTCGAGCTTCGGCGCGATGAAGAGGTCATAGGCCTGGACGTTGCTGGCAATGTCGTTGCGCGCCAGGAAGCGGACGATGTCCTGATGGCCGGGCAGATGACGGAAGGCGGCAAGCTTCAGCCGGTTCAGCGCCACATGGTGTGGATTGAGATCGACGACATCGATACGTTCCGGGGCAGCGGAGAGATAGGCCAGCATGTTGCAGCCGCCGGAGCCAATGGTAACGATATGGTGTTCCGGCCGGATCCGCATGGCGGCCATGTCGACGGCCGGGTCTTCCCAGATCTGCGGATAGACGAGGCCGGTGAAGAGAAGCCCGAAAAGTCGCTCAGACAGGCCATCAAAGCTCAGGGCCTTGTGCTGGATCAATGCGGTCTTGAGCTTCTGGTTCTTCTTGCCAAAGCCTGCATCTGGCGCGAGATCGGTCATGTCAGCCTGCCATCCGTTGACGATGCCGCGCTTCTAAGACGAGTCCGCTACACTTTGATGACGGTCTGAATATACAAATTCTCATCCATAAGATTTGATTAAGTGTGTCTGTGTTAGACAAGCCCATCCTTTTCGGGGCGCTGACATGATGTTAAAGTCTTTTCTGCCGAAATCGGAGCAGCGTCATGCTGCGGCGGGCGCGGCAATCGGGTCGCTCTTCCCGATCATTTGCACTTTTTACGACCGAATGACCGAGAGCGATTATGGCTTCTGGGGCAATGGTTCGGCGTCGATCGCCGTGAGCCTGATGCCGATTGTCTGCGGCGTGTTGTTTTATCAATGGGCATGCTCGCGCAACCGCCTGATCGCCGAGCTTCAGCAGCACCGCAGAACCGAGGAAGACTTGCAGCGCGTGGTTCACACAGACCAGCTGACGGGTATCTCCAACCGTTTTGCGCTGGAACGCGATATCCGCGAGAGGCTGTCGGCGACGACCAGGCCCGCCGATCGCACCGCTCTTCTCCTGCTCGACCTCGACCGATTCAAGTTCGTCAACGATTCCATGGGCCATGATGTCGGCGACGAGTTGCTGGTGGCGCTCAGCAAGCGGCTGATCCAGGCCGTGTCGGACACAGCGAAGGTTTACCGCCTGGGCGGCGACGAATTCGTCATCGTCATCGCCGAGGCGCCATCGGACGGCAAGATCGACGATATCTGCGCCACGATCAAAAGCCTGTTCTCCGAACCCTTCGATCTCTCCGGCGCGCAGTTCTGGACCGGCGGCAGCATCGGCGTCGCCTATATCGAGCCGGGCGACGAAACCATGTCGGCGGTGCTCAAGCGGGCGGACCTTGCGCTCTACAAGGCCAAGGAGATCGCCGGTAACAGTCACATGCTCTACGAGCCCGATATGGCGGCGGAAGCCTCGCAGAAGGGGGAGATGGAATATGATCTGTCCCGCGCGCTCGCCGCCGGCGAATTTTTCCTCGAATACCAGCCGATCGTCGGCATCGAAAGCCGGGCGATCCGCTCGTTCGAGGCGCTGATCCGCTGGCGTCATCCGGAAAAGGGCATCATCCCGCCGGATCTTTTCATCGCGTCCGCCGAAAGGACGGGCCTCATCCTGCCGATCGGCAATTGGGTCGTACGCACGGCTTGCCTCGAAGCCGCGCGCTGGCCGGCGCCGACGGGGATCGCGGTCAATGTCGCAGGCGACCAGTTCAAGGATCGTGCCTTCGTCTCGCATGTCAAGGCGTGTCTCGCAGAGGCGGGCCTCGCGCCCGGGCGCCTGACGATCGAGGTCACTGAATCGATCTTTCATGTCGACGCGGAGGTCGTCAGCCGGAGTTTGCAGGAACTGCGCGCCCATGGCGTGCGCGTTGCGCTCGATGATTTCGGCATCGGCTTTTCCTCGATCAACAATCTGAGGCGTTTCCCTCTTGACCAATTAAAGGTCGATCGTTCCTTCACGCGCTCCATGCTCGGTAACCAGCGCGACGCCGAACTGGTGGATATCATCTTGCAGCTTGGCAATACGTTCCAGGTCTCGACCACGATCGAGGGCATCGAAACCGAGGGACAGATGGAATTTGTTCGGGCGCTTGGTGCTTCGGAGGCGCAGGGTTTCCTGATTTCTCGGCCGGTTTCCGCCAACGACGCCTTCGCCATCCTGCAGCGCGAACCGGCAAAGCTCGCGGCGCGATCAATGGGTTAGAAACATTTCGCGCCAAAGTGATTGCCATAAAGCCTTTCTAAATGCGTGGAATCCTGTTTTTGTGGCCCCTTACAGTGCCGCGCGTCAAAACGATGCGCAGAGGTCGCTGTAAGACTTGAAAGACGCTGCATCATTTTATCCTGACATCGATCACGATTTAAGGAATTATGCTGTCGCGAAGCAGGGACGATGCGTATGCGCAGAAAATGGTTGTGGCTTGCGGGCTCGGTCTCGACAGCCATTGCGGGCGTTGTGGCCTGGCTCGTCGTGATGCCGCCGGAACTGCTGCGCGTCGGTGACGGCTATGCCGCCAAGATCGTCTGCTCCAATGTCTTTGTTGCCGGACGCGACCCGCAGGTCGTGCTGGCCGACGACGTCCAGGCACCGGGCCATCCGCTACTGCGCCTCGTGCGCATTTCCGTCGATGAGACCCGCAAGACCGTGACGGCGCGCATGTTCGGCTTTGCCGCGCCGGGGCATGCCATCTACCGCGAAGGACTTGGCTGCACCAATGTGACACAGGGCGAGTTCGCCGCATTTCCGGGTAACCGGCAACTCCGCCGTCGTGCGCAGCAGGTGGATGATTCCAAGCCCTGGCCAGATGGCAGCGGCACGGCGATCAATCCGGCGGTGCAGACGCTGGTGATGGATAAGCAACTGGCCGGTCCGGGAATGCGCGCCATCCTCGTGATCAAGAACGGCCGGATCCTGGCCGAGACCTATGCCGACGGTTTCAGCAGCGCGACGCCGCTGCTCGGCTGGTCGATGACCAAGTCGGTGACGGCGGCGCTGATCGGAATCCGTATTCGCGACGGAGAGATGGCGCTCGATCGCACCGAGCTTTTGCCGCAATGGCGCAATGATCCGCGCCACCAGATCACGCTCGCCGACCTGATGGCGATGCAGAGCGGGCTGCAGTTCAACGAGGACTATGGTGATGTGACCGACGTCACCCGCATGCTTTACCTTGAAGGCGACATGGCCGATTTCGCCGCGGACAAATCGCTCGAGGCAAAACCGGGCGAGCGCTTCAACTATTCGAGCGGCACCACGACGATCCTCTCGCGGCTCTGGATGGATACGTTCGGCAGCGTCCGCGAGGCACTGACCTTTCCGCGCGTGGCGCTGTTTAGGCCGCTCGGCATGACCAGCGCCGTACTGGAGCCGGACGCACACGGAACCTTCGTCGGTTCCTCCTACATGTATGCCACTGCGCGCGACTGGGGCCGGTTCGGCCTGTTCCTCCTGCAGAACGGCAACTGGAACGGCGAGCAATTGCTGCCGAACGGTTTCGTCGATTTCATGCGCACGCCGACCAAAGCGTCCAAAGGACGTTACGGAGCAGGGCAGGTCTGGACACAGTATGGACGTGATGGCGGCCCGGCTTTGCCGCCGGATGCCTATTGGATGCAAGGACATGACGGCCAGACGGTGATGCTGGTGCCATCCCTTGGTCTTGCCGTCGTGCGACTTGGGTTGACACCGTCGCGCAGCGGCTATGACGTGCGCGTCCTGGAGGCCAAAATAATAGAGGCGGTCAAATGACCGCCTCCAGAAAGTAAACTGCTTCCGCGAATTCGCCGGACTTATCGCATGCCGAGCGTATCGAGCAGGCCTTTGCGCTTGGCGTGGTAATAGTAGCCGCTGGCATAGAGCCTGACCGCGCCGTCATTCTGGTTGTCGGCCACCATCCAGGCGCCGGCCAGATATTTCGTCGCATATTTCAGGTTGGTTTCGGCATCGAACAGGCCTTCAGCCGGCCCTTCATAGCCAAGACCCTTGGCCGTGTTGTAGCGGATCTGCATCAAGCCATAGTTGCCGCTGTTGTAGGCGCGCGGATTGTAGGTGCTTTCGCGCTTGACGACGCGGTGAACCAGTTCTTCCGGAATATTGTTGAGCTTGGCGTAATAGGCGATCAGGCGATCGAGTTCCGGGCGGGAGCTTGTCGGCTTCTGGGTGATTCCCAAGGTGTCCGGAATAGCCTTCGCCATTGCGATAGCGCTCTGGCCGATCGACGGCTTCGGCATCGGTACGATCATGCGTTTGGCAACGAGCGTTTCGAGGCCGACCGGTTCGCCGGTGTCGAAATCCGACTCCATCGCGGCCATCATCACCATGCCCTGCGGAAGCAGCGGAGAGGTTTCAGTCGTTGCCGGCACAAGTGCATTGGCGGTTTCCGGAATGACGACGGCGGTTGCCGCCTGGACGCTTGCCGAAGCCTGCTGCGGCGTCACGAGCGCGTTGGCTGCCGATGGCGTCATGACTGCCGGCGTGGCCGTCGCGACCTGCGTCGTTGCCGTTTCGCCGGGCTTCATCATCGCGGTTTCGGCGGCAAGGGCGGCGGCTGTCGCGGCCGTGGCGCCATCCGGTGTGGGCA
This sequence comes from Pararhizobium sp. O133, assembly GCF_051669845.1. Lineage (NCBI taxonomy): Bacteria > Pseudomonadati > Pseudomonadota > Alphaproteobacteria > Hyphomicrobiales > Rhizobiaceae > Pararhizobium > Pararhizobium sp. O133. The sequence goes on from NZ_CP196426.1 coordinate 2,262,786, forward strand.
GTGCGTAAGCCGTCATTTCCGTTCCGGGCTTCGGCAGCGGGGTCACCGTCTGCACCGCCATCAGCTGTTCCATCGGCGTCCGCTCGACACTCGAGCAACCGCCAAGCAGCGTTGCCGAGATCAGGGCGCAGGCCGTAACGGCCGGTTTGTTAACGGAAAATCGGGTTTTTGCCATGCTGTCGCTTTCATGCTGGCAGGCAAATCATTGCCCGCAAATCAGCGGTCAAAAACCGCCATGCGCGAAACCTCATTAACCTATAGGGAAAACGATCGCAAGCCGGTGCCGCTTTTCACGTCGCCGTCCGCCTCAAACCGGCTGTCAGAAGCCCCGCGCCGACGAGCAAAGTACCGCCTGTCCGGTTGACGATCGCCTGTACTTTCGGCTTGCGAATAGTCTTGCGCGCGGCCGATGCCATGAGCGCGTAGGTCGTTGCATTGATGGTGGCAAGAACGAGGAATGTCGTCTCGAAAATCAGCATCTGATTGAACAGCGGACGGCTGAGATCGAGGAATTGCGGCAGGAAGGCCACGAAGAAAACGATGCTCTTCGGGTTCAGCGCCGTGACGATATAGGTGTGCAGGAAGATTCGCAGGGGCCGCTCGACCGGAGCGGCCATGGTGCCGTCGGCTGATTCCCGCGCAATGGGTGCGCGCCACAGCTTGATGCCGAGCCAGACCAGATAGGCGGCGCCGACCCATTTCAAGACGGTGAAGATCGCGGCCGAGGTGGCGAGCAGGGCGCCAAGGCCAAGCATGGAGGCTGTCATGGCGGTGAAATCGCCGAGCGCCACGCCGGCGACGGTGGCGCCAGCCGTCTTGCGACCATGGCCGAGCGCATAGGAAATGACGAGAAGGATGGTTGGGCCGGGAATCGCCAGCATGATGGCGGATGCCGCGACGAAAGCCAGCCAGTGTTCGATCGACATGAAAACGGCTCCGTTTGAACGTGGTCTTCGATCGAGGAAGCCATGCGCAAACGGAGCCGTCAAGTGTGATTTCCCGGATCGAAGTCCGGGACTATCCGGGAGAAATCAGCTGGCGTTCTTCCACGTCTGTCCGATGGCATCCATCACTTCGCCGAACCACTTGACCGAGGTGTCGAAGTGCTTGCCGCCCTTGATGCGCGGGAATTCGATCGTGCGCAGCTTGCCGTTCTGGTCTTCGTCATGGCCGGTGACGCCGGAGACCTTGTTGAGCGCGCTTTCGACCGCGAGATCGACCATGCCCTGGATCAGGCGCAAGTCATCGATATTGGCGGGAGCCGAGCGGGCATAGTATCCCGATTTCTGCACCATCGAGCGTTCGGCGCCAAGAAGGGCGGCAAACTGCTTGGAGAACCAGCCGCCGACATTGATCGTGTCGATCTTCACATGGCCGAACGCATCGCGCTTGACGGCTTCGCCGGCTGCTTCACGCTCGGCGACGACGGCGTCGAGGCAGGCACCTTCCGAGATGAACAGGGTGACGAAGCCGGTCTTGTCCATCGTCTCGCGCAGGCGTGCTGCTTCCGCTTCGAGATCGAACGCGGTCTCCGGCAGGTAGAGGCCATCGATATTCTTCATCTGGTGGTTCATCATGAAGCCATCGACGAATTCCCGGTCGTCGATATGCTGGATATAGGCGCGGGCGGTTGCGGCGGTCAGCCAGCCGCAATGGCGGCCCATGACTTCGTGCACGACCAGCGTCCGGGGTGCCGCACTCTGTTCGTTGCTGACATTGTCGAAGAACTTCGCGCCATATTCGGCCGCCGTCCATGCGCCCAGCGACTGGCGGATCGGCACGACGTCGTTATCGACTGTCTTCGGCAAGCCGACCACGGTGAGGTCGTAGCCATTGGCGCCGAGATAAGCGGCGAGATCGGCCGCGGTCGTGTTGGTGTCGTCACCACCGATCGTGTGCAGGATGGTGATGCCGTCGGCGGCCAGTCGTTCGGCGGCGACCCGCAGCGGATTCTGGCCTTCCTTGACGAGGCCACGCTTAACGCAGTCGGCGGTGTTGGTCAGCTTGACGCGGCTGTTGCCGATCGGCGAGCCGCCGTGGCGGTGCAGGACATGCGCCTTTTCGCGCATGTCGCGGGTGATTTCTATACGGTCGGCGAGCAGAAGTCCCTGATAGCCGGAACGATAGGCGACCAGTTCGATGTCCGGGGCGATATCCGTATAGCGTTCGATCAGGCCACCGACTGCGGAAGACAGGCAGGGCGCGAGCCCACCCGCGGTCAGCATTGCAACTTTCTGTTTGGCCATGGTTCCTCCTCAAGGGTATCGGCGGGATCGTTCGACGTTGTCTATCGCAATTCCCATGGAAGTTAAATGACATACAGAAGAGTGTGCGTCAGGCGATACGCGCCTTCCTGCCAAGCCAGACGATGAGGGCGACCGCCACCGCGAAACTGATCGTCGCGGGGCTGATCGCTTCGCCGACGAGCATGGCGGAGACGGCGAGCGTGACGAAGGATTGCAGCAATTGCACCTGCGCGACGCGGGCGATGCCGCCGAGCGCAAGACCTGCATTCCAGAAGACGAAACCGCCGAACATCGACATCAGGCCGAGATAGGCAAGCGCCCCCAGTTCGCTGTTGGTCGGCGCATGGACGCCGCTTTCCATGACCAGAAGCGTCGCGACGATAGACAGCGGCGCGGTGATGACCAGCGCCCAGGAAATGACTTCCCAGCCGGGAAGGATGCGCGAGACCTTTGCCGACAGAACGTAACCGAGCGAGGCGGTGACGGCGGCGAGGAACAACCAGAGATCGCCGGCCTGCAGATGGAAGCCGCTGTCGCGGATGGAGAAAAGGACGACGAGCGCCGCGCCCGCCAGACCATAGGCCCAGAAGGCCGGACCTGGCCGCTCTCCATCGACGATTGCCGCGAAGATCGAGGTCAGGAGAGGCAGGATCCCGAGAATGACACCGCCATGGCTTGCCGGAATGGTCTGCATTGCCGTGGTGGAAAAGATCGGAAAGCCGTAAACCACGCAGATGCCGGCGCCGAGCAGCATGCCGCCCTGTCCCTTTGGCCAACGCTTGCGCAACAGGATGAGTGTCAGCCCGGCGGCAACCGAGGCAATGACGGCACGGCCGAATGTAATGAAGAAAGGCGAAAACCCGCCAAGCGCGATATGGGTCATCGGCAGCGTCGCACCGAAGATGGTGACGCCGATCAGTCCGAGCACCATGCCCATGGCCTGCGGATGTGTCGAAATGCGCATGCGAACTCCGCAGCCGGATGTGAAGGATAGAGATGTTGCGCTCGCATCCGGAACCGTTTCCCGTCAAATTCATTTGCCTTATTGGATGATCACTGGCATGAATGCGCAGATAATGAGGTGCCATCACAAATTCGTCATTTGGCCCTCAGGTTTCGGATTGCCGCCTTGCAATAGATCCTGAACTCTGGTCATGCTGAAGACCGGAAGATTGTATTTTCAGATGACGATAGGGCCTTCGGCCAGACTGGTATCCCGCTCGGACACCCGGCCCCGGCGCATCGCCTAAACCTTTTGCTTATGAAGAGACCATGGGAAAGCACGTAGCCATATCGTTTTGGGACAGCATCCTCAGCATCGTCAACGCGACGGGCAATGCGCTCGCCGGTGTGGTCGAAGCGATTCGGACATTGTTCGAAGGCGATCCCGAAACCCGCCGCAAGGTGGCCTTTTCCGTCGCCATGATCGCGCTTTCGGCGAAGATGGCAAAAGCCGATGGCATCGTCACCGAGACCGAGGTCTCGGCCTTCCGCGATATTTTCAAGTTTCCCGACGACCAGGCACAGAATGTCGCACGGCTCTACAATCTCGCCCGCCAGGACGTCGCCGGTTATGAAGCCTATGCCGAACGCCTGGCGGCGCTTTGCGTTTCTTGCGAGCAGAACTGCCCCGTCCTCCAAGACATCATCGACGGCCTGTTCCATATTGCCAAGTCCGATGGCGCCGTGCACGAAAAAGAGTTGTCCTTCCTGATGCGCGTCGCGGAAATTTTTCAGATCAAGGAAGAGCGTTTCCAGGAAATCATGGCCCGGCATGTTCATGCCGGCAGCGATCCCTACAAGATTCTCGGCGTATCGCCGAAGGACGATTTTTCGCTCATCCGCAAGCGCTACCGTGTGCTGGTTTCGGAAAATCATCCGGACATGCTGGTGGCTCGTGGCGTGCCGGAAGAACTCCACGCGCTTGCCAATGACCGCATGGCCGCGCTCAATGCCGCCTACGAGGCCATCGAGAAAGAACGTCGCGCCGCATGACGGACTTCGCCTGCGACTATTCCGCCGCGCGCGTCGTGCCGTCGCCCAATCATGGGGAGCGGGTCGGCGTCCAGGCGCCGGACATGATCATTCTTCATTACACGGGCATGGAAACGGCGGCTGCGGCACTCGACTGGTTGTGTCGTGAAGAGAGCCAGGTTTCCAGCCATTATTTTGTCCACGAGGATGGCCGCGTCGATCAGCTCGTGCCGGAGAGCCGGCGCGCCTGGCATGCGGGCAAGAGCCTCTGGAAAGGTGAGACCGACATCAACTCACGTTCGATCGGCATCGAAATCGCCAATGTTGGCCACCCCGGCGGATTGCCGGATTTCCCTTTCGCGCAAATCCAAGCAGTCGTTGAACTGTGTCGAAACTGTGGCGAACGGTGGTCTATTACCCCTGAACGCGTGCTCGCACACAGCGATGTCGCCCCCATTCGCAAGGTCGATCCGGGCGAAAAATTCCCGTGGGCGACGCTGCATGCCGCCGGGGTAGGGCACTGGGTTGCGCCGGCCCCGATCGGCGGCGGCCGGTTCTTCCAGCGTGGCGATCAGGGCCAGCCCGTCGAGGCGGTACAGACCATGCTGTCGCTCTACGGCTACGGAATTGAAGTCACAGGCGTTTTTTGCGAGAAGACGGAAGGTGCCGTGGCCGCGTTCCAGCGGCATTTCCGCCCCGCCCAGGTCGACGGGATCGCTGATATTTCAACGCTCGATACGCTGCACCGGCTTCTGTCCGCGCTGCCGGATTTCAGCCTTTGAAAGGCCGCCGGAAACGTGTTTTCCGACAGGCTCTTTTTCCGACGATCTCACTAGTTTTGTGCGTTGCCACATCATCACCATGATGCGCGGGTCTTTTGCGGCCATACCAAACCGCAGGTGATTTGCACGGCTTCGGCCTTCTCCTGTTGATGATGAGAATCGGGATGTTTGACGGCAGGACGGGGTGCGTCCTCAACGTCATCGGCCCGGAATCGGAGACTTCAATTCATATGAGACTATCGAAACTTGCTGCGGCCGCGGCATGCTTCTGCATGCTGTTTTCCGGGGTTGAAACGTCGTATGCCGGGGGCAAAGACAAGACCATCACATCCGCCATTCCGTCGGCCACGCGCACGACGGGTTATCCGGTTCCGGATGTTTCCTTCAAAAATTCCGTTTATGCGGGCCTGATCCAGACCTATGCCAAGCAGTACGGCGTGCCGGTCGATCTCGCCCATGCGGTCATCAAGGTCGAAAGCAATTTCAATCCGAAGGCGCGCGGCAGCGCCGGTGAGATCGGCCTGATGCAGATCAAGCCCGCCACGGCGCGAATGATGGGCTATTCCGGCGGCAAGCGCGGCCTGTTCGATCCCGAGACCAACATCAAGTTCGGCATGAAATACCTCGCCGAGGCGCATGAACTGTCGGGTGGTTTCACCTGCGGCACGATCCTGCGCTACAATGCCGGCCATGGGGCCAAAAGGATGAACCCGGTGTCGCGCCGCTATTGCGGCAAGGTGCAGGCGATCATCAACTGAGGCGGACGATGCCGGCCTGCCGCATGATTCCTTAGATCGGAATCGATTCAAGGAGAAAATTATGCAGCCGATTTAAAGTGTTACAGCGACCTTTGCGCGTCATATTGGACGCGCGGCGCTGTAATGGTTTCGGGTTCTGTCCGGCATTTTTCCGATCCGAGGGTGTCAGCCTCGCTTCGCCGTGATATCTCCGCCTGATCGTTGCGGGGAATGGCGGATCATGGCGGAAACATTCGATTTTATCATTGTCGGCAAGGGCATGATGGGGGCTGCCGCCGCCCGGCATTTGGGCCAGAGCGGCGCCCGGATCGCGCTCATCGGCCCGGATGAACCGCAGGATTGGGAAAATCACCAGGGTGTTTTCTCCAGTCACTACGACAATGGCCGGATCACTCGGACGATCGATCCGGATCCCGTCTGGGCGCTTCTGGCGCAGCGGTCGATCGAGCGCTACGGCAGGATTGAAACCGAAAGCGGCATTGGCTTTTACAGCGAAGCCGGCTGCCTGATCACGGCACCCGCACCGGGCGGCGTGGATACCTATCTCGAACAGGTCATTGCCGCGCGCGACCGGCTGGGTGTCGAAGCACCCTTCATCGAAGCGAAGGACGTCGCTACCCGTTTCCCTTGGTTCCAGTTTCCGGAAGACTATTGCGGTGTTTTCGAACCGCGTAATGCCGGGCACATCAATCCCCGGGCGCTGGTTGAAGCGCAGGTCGTCCTCGCCGAAAAGGCCGGCGTCCGGGTGGTTCGTTCCGAGGTTTCGGCGGTGGTGCGCGTCGGCGCTGTCATCAATGTCCGGACCGTCGAGGGCAAGGTCTTCACTGCCGACCGTGCTCTGATCGCCGCCGGCGGCTTTTCCATTGCCAAGCCATTGCTGTCCCGGCCACTCGATCTCACCGTCAAGGCGCGCACCGTATTGTTCGCAGAGGTAGCCGAAGGGGACGTCGCCCGGTTTGCCCGCATGCCGTCGCTGATCGAGGCCGCTCTGGAGCAGGACCAGAGCTATTACCTCCTGCCGCCGATCCGTTATCCCGACGGCAAATTCTACATCAAGATCGGTGGTGACCCGAGTGATATCAACATTGGCAGCGAACCGGATGTGCGCGCCTGGTTCCGAGGCGCGGCCAATCGGACGGCGGCCGATCATATGGCGGGCCTCCTGTCGCGCGCCATGCCATCTCTCAAACCGGCATCGCTGACCTGGAAGCCCTGCGTCACCACGTTTACCCGCCATGGCTATCCCTATATCGGTTTTGCCGATTCGGACCGGGTCGCTGTCCTGACTGGCGGCAATGGCGCGGCGGCCAAGAGTTCGGACGAGATCGGCCGGCTGGGGGCCCTGTTGCTGCAGAACGGCGTGCTCGACGCGCCGGAATACGAGACGGATTTCGCGGTCTGCTTCCGGTAACAGATCGCATCGCTGAACCTTTTTGCTTTTGGCGCTGGCAATTGGCCGGAGGCTCGGTTATGCACCGCCTGCCAGTTGGCCGGGCAGCCGCGCTCCGCTAGGACCGAAAGGTTGCGGGGGGAGGAAAGTCCGGGCTCCACGGAAAAACGGTGCCGGATAACGTCCGGCGGGGGCGACCCCAGGGAAAGTGCCACAGAGAGAATACCGCCTGCGCCCGCGCAGGTAAGGGTGAAAGGGTGGGGTAAGAGCCCACCGCGCGCATGGCAACATGGGCGGCAAGGCAAACCCCACCGGGAGCAAGACCGAATAGGGATGACGCGGTTCGCGCAAGCGGACCGGCCTTTTCCGGGCCAGTCATCCGGGTGGGTTGCAGGAGGCAGCGTGCAAGCGTTGTCCCAGATGAATGGCTGCCACGTTCCGGCTTTCGGGCCGGTGCCATACAGAACCCGGCTTACAGGCCAACTGGCACATTTCCTCTTTTTTGATCAATCTTTTGGCGTTTTCGCAAATCGCGTATCCGCTTGAATGGTTGTTCTTTTTAGATTTTACTAAAATTTAAATTAGTTATTTTTGCATGCCGGGATTCGGCTTTGAATCCAAGGTGTTGCCAGTCCAATCGTAACCATTTGTTAAACTTAACAGACTATCAATATTTGCTCGACGCGCATGCCGAAACAGAGCAAATCCCATTGACGCCCATATGGTCCCATGCTATCCCAATCATGCACTGCACAAGGGCTGATTAAGGCCCATTCACCGCAAGTTTCGGGATCGCCCTGCCAGGGGTTTTCGCGCGGACATGTCGTCCGTCGTTGGAGTGCTGTGTTTTGTTCTGAGGGTGCGCGCGGGCTGTTGGGGCCGGCATGTCTACCGGAAACGGCTGTATTGCGTCATGAACCGCTTCCTATCGCATGCGACAAACCGGATCGACTCGAAGGGGCGGGTTTCTGTTCCCTCGATGTTTCGCTCGGTTCTGTCTGTGCTCGATATTCGGGAGCTTTATTGCTTCCAGGATTTTGTTTTTCCGGCTATCAGCGCCGGCGGTCCGGACCTTCTGGATCGTTTCGAAAGGCAAATCAGTGGCGAGGATCCCTTTTCGCCGCAGGCCAATCAGATGTCGCTCCTTGTTCATGGGGGCGGGGTCTTCATGAAGCTCGATCAGGAAGGCCGGCTGATGGTCACGGATTTTATCCGCGATTTCACCGGAATAACCGCGGAGGTCACCTTCGTGGGGCGGGCGGATCATTTTCAGTTGTGGGCGCCGCACGTGTTTATCGAGACGCAGGCGGCGGCACGGGAAGAGCGCAGGTTGCGAGGTCTGCGTTCGGACTAGAGTGGAGAAACGGAATGATGGCGGATCAAGGCGGAGGTTCTACTGATGCCGATGGCGGACCGGTCCGTCACATTCCGGTTCTTCTCCCCGAGGTTCTGGCGAGCCTCGACCTTCAGCCCGGCAAGGTCATCCTGGACGGCACGTTCGGGGCGGGCGGTTACACGGCGGCAATCCTGGCCGCCGGCGCCGATGTGATCGCGCTCGATCGGGATCCGGCAGCCATTTCCGGTGGGCAGTCTCTGGTCGAGGCAAGCGACGGCCATCTTACACTGGTGCATTCCCGTTTTTCCGATCTCGCCCAGCATGTGCCGGAAGGTGGCCTGGACGGTGTCGTGCTCGATATCGGCGTTTCCTCTATGCAGATCGATGAAGCCGACCGTGGCTTTTCCTTCCAGCGCAAGGGGCCGCTCGACATGCGCATGTCGTCGGACGGTGTTTCGGCGGCTGATGTCGTCAACCGCGCCAAGGTGTCTGATCTCACGCGCATTTTCGGTTTTCTCGGCGAGGAGCCGCAGTCCGGCCGTATCGCCCGCGCCATCGAAAAGCGGCGTCTCGAAGAGCCCTTCGTCACCACGCGTGACCTGGCCGGCCTCATCGAAATCGTCACGCCGCGCAAGGCCAAGGACAAGATCCATCCCGCGACCCGCGTCTTCCAGGCGCTGCGCATCTTCGTCAACGATGAGCTTGGCGAGCTTGCCCGTGCGTTGTTTGCCGCCGAGCAGGTGCTGAAGCCCGGTGGCCGCCTGACTGTGGTGACCTTTCATTCACTGGAAGACCGTATCGTCAAGAAATTCTTCCTGGATCGGGCCGGCAAGGCGTCCGGTTCCCGGCATCTTCCTGTTGCGCATGAACGCGCGGCAACTTTCGCACCAGTTGGGAAGTCCATGGTGGCGGCCAGCGAAGATGAAGCGTCCCGCAATCCGCGTGCCCGATCCGCCAAGATGCGGGTGGGTAGCCGGACCGATGCCCCGCCCGAGGCAGATGATCTGTCCATATTCGATTTGCCCAACCTTGCGAGCCTTGGAAAGATGGGGAGCTGAGAGATGTTGCGTACTTTGGACATCGTCCTGATCGTCGTCATGACGGCCGCCGCGACGGTCACCTATACGATCAAGCACCAGGCTGAGAACAAGCTGGAAGAAGTCCGCAAGCTGGAAGCCGAGATCAAGCTGGAGGAAGACACGATCGACCTCCTGCGCGCCGACTGGGCGCTGCTGACGCAGCCGAACCGACTGGAAAAACTGGTCGGTCTTTATCAGCAGGACCTGCAGCTCGCCCCGACCGCCTCAACCCAGATCGCCCAGCCGCAGGAATTGCCGATGCTCCGATCCGAGCTTCCGCCGCCAGCGGATGTTCTGGAGGCCATGGGCATGGGGAAGGGCAAGTCGAAGAAGCCGGTGGTCAAAGCCGACGATACCGATGATGTAGAAACGGGTTCGGTGGCGCGCTGATGTCTTTTCTGTCTCGTATCATGGTCGTCAAGAGCAAGGCGCATTTCTCCGCCGGCGGCAACAATCATCCAGGCGACATGGGGCGGCCCTTCGAGGGCACGCGCAAGCGCAACAACAATCAGGCGAGAAGTCGCGTCGCGATCGTCATCGCCAGCTTCGCCGCCGTCTACTGCGTGATCGGCGGGCGCCTCGTGCAATATGGTCTGGCGCAGCCGGAAACCGTTTCCAGCATTGGCCGCGGCGATAATCTGATGGCCTCGCGCCCGGATATTCTCGACCGCAACGGTGAAATCCTCGCAACCGACATCCGCACGGTCTCGCTCTATGCCGAACCGCACAAGATCGTCGATGCGGATGACGCCGTCGAGCAGCTCGCGACCGTCCTGCCCAATCTCAATGTCGCCGATATCTATAACAAGCTGAAGTCGCAATCTCGGTTCCAGTGGCTGCGCCGTCAGTTGACCCCGAAGCAGCAGAGCGAAATTCTCGCGCTTGGCATTCCCGGCATCGGCTTCCGTCCGGAAAAGCGCCGCTTCTATCCCGGTGGCGCGACCGCGTCGCATATCGTCGGTCATGTCAATGTCGATAACCGCGGCATTGCCGGCATGGAGCGCTACATCGACAGCCAAGGGCTGGCCGATCTTGCCGCCATCGGCATGACCAGCAATGCCAAACTCGAGCCCGTCAAGCTGTCGATCGACCTGCGCGTCCAGAACATCCTGCGCGATGTCGTGGTCGATGCCATGGGCAAGTTCAAGTCTCTGGCCGCCGGTGGCGTGGTAATGGATGTCAAGACCGGCGAAATCCTCGCCATGGTCTCCTATCCGGACTACGACCCGAACAAACCGGCCGATGGCGCCAAGGAAGGCTGGATGAACCGCATGTCGAACGGCACGTTCGAGATGGGGTCCACCTTCAAGTCCTTCACGACCGCGATGGCGCTCGATTCCGGCAAGGTGAAGCTGACAGACAGCTTCGATGCCCGTTTCCCGATCCGCATCGGCGGTTTCACCATCAAGGACTTCCACGGCAAGCACCGCGTCCTGACCGTGCCGGAAATCTTCCAGTATTCGTCGAACATCGGCACCGCCAAGATGGCGGATATCGTCGGCATCGCCGGCCACAAGGAGTTCCTGACCAGGCTTGGTCTGCTCACCAGGATGCAGACGGAACTGCCGGAAGTGAAGATGCCGAGCCAGCCACGCGAATGGAAGAAGATCAACTCGATCACCATTTCCTTCGGCCACGGCGTCTCGACCACGCCGTTGCAGACGGCTGTCGCCGGCGCGGCGCTGTTGAACGGCGGGAATCTGATCGAGCCGACCTTCCTGCCGCGTACGGAAGAAGAGGCTGCCGCCGTTTCGACGGCGGTCATCAAGAAGTCGACAAGCGACGACATGCGCTTCCTGTTCCGCTGGAATGGGGTCAACGGCTCAGGCAGGAACGCCCGCGTGCCCGGATACAATGTCGGCGGCAAGACGGGAACGGCGGACAAGGTCAAGAACGGTCGCTATTCCAGCGACGCCAACTTCAACGCGTTCCTGGCCGGCTTCCCGATCGACAATCCGCGTTACGTGGTTTTGACCTTCATCGATGAGCCGAAGACCGACAAGGGCAATGGCGCAGCGCTGGCCGGCAACACGGCGGCGCCCATGGTCCGCGACATCATCAGCCGTTCGGCGCCACTCTTGGGCATTGAGCCGAAATTCGGCGAGGACGGTTCTGCCTTGCTTGTGTCTTATTGACCATGGAATGACAATCAGGAGGATTCGCCGCCCGGCGCATCGGTTTGTTTTGAAAAGTGCTTCCATGAAGATCCAAGACCTGATCGGGAAAGATTTCCCCGAAATTGCCGCGCAGTTGAACCCTGAAGCCGGCAATATCGATATTGTCGCGATTACCGCCGATAGCCGGCAGGTTGTTCCGGGTTCGCTGTTCGTAGCGCTTTCAGGCACCAAGGCCGATGGCAACGTCTTCATTGCCGATGCGATCGCGCGCGGGGCGGCAGCGGTGGTTGCGGGCGCAAATCCGGGCAATGGAACAGCCGTGCCGGTTCTGGTTGCGGCGCTGCCCCGTCAGGTCCTCGCCTTCGCTGCCGCCAATTTCTACGGCGTCCAGCCGCACACGATGGTCGCGGTCACCGGAACGGCAGGCAAGACCTCGGTTGCCTCCTTCACCCGCCAGATCTGGGCCCATGCCGGCTTTGCCGCGGCGATGATCGGCACGACGGGCGTCATCGCGCCCGGCCGCAACGATTATGGTTCGCTGACGACCCCGGATCCGGTGTCCTTGCACAAATTGCTCGCCGAACTCGCCCAGTCCGGCGTCACCCATGCGGCGATGGAAGCATCGAGCCACGGGCTTGACCAGAACCGGCTCGATGGAGTTCGCCTCGCGGCCGCCGGCTTCACCAATCTCGGCCGTGACCACATGGATTATCATCCGACCCTCGAGGAATATATGGCGGCCAAGATGCGGCTGTTCGACGGCGTCTTGCCGAAGGGTTCGCCGGCGGTGATCTTCGCTGACGATGCCTGGTCCGGCCAGGCAATCGCTGCCGCCGAGGCCGCTGGCCAAGAGGTCCTGACCGTCGGGCGCAAGGGCGATTATCTCAGCCTGAAACGCGTCGAGCATTTCCGTCACAAGCAGGTTGCCGAAATCCATGTCGGCGATGCGATCTTCGAGGTTCATCTGCCTTTGGCGGGCGATTTCCAGATTTCCAACGCTTTGGTCGCCGCGGGCCTTGCCATGTCGACCGGCGTCAGCACCAAGGCGACGATGGCGGCGCTTGAAAAGCTGCAGGGCGCCTCCGGCCGTCTCGAACTGGTCGGCCATACCAAGGACGGCGCGCTCGCCTATGTCGATTACGCGCACAAGCCTGATGCCTTGGAAAACGTGCTGACCTCGGTTCGCCCCTTCACCACAGGCCGCATCATCGTGGTCTTCGGTTGTGGCGGTGACCGCGACAAGGGCAAACGTCCGATCATGGGCGAGATCGCCGCAAGGCTCGCCGATATCGTCATCGTCACCGACGACAATCCGCGTTCGGAAGTTCCTTCCACCATTCGCAGCGAGATCATGGCCGCCGCCAGGGGGGCCACCGAAATTGGCGATCGCGCCGAGGCGATCAAGGCCGCCGTCGAGATGCTGAAATCAGGCGACACGCTGATCGTTGCCGGCAAGGGGCACGAGGAGGGCCAGACGGTCGGCTCGGTCACGCTACCCTTCTCCGATCATGCCGAACTGCGCAAAGCATTGGGAGGGCATTGATTTGAGCTTTCTCTGGACAACCAGCGACCTGATGGCGGCCATGCACGGGCGGCCGATGGGAAAACTGCCCGAAGGCATCACCGGCATTTCCATCGACAGCCGTTCGCTCGGCAAGGATGAGGCCTTCTTTGCTATCAAGGGCGACCGTGTCGACGGTCATGACTATGCTGGTGTCGCCATGGCGAACGGCGCGGCGTTGCTGGTGGTCAGCGAGGCCAAGCTGCCGGCGCTCGGCCGTCTCAACGCACCGATGATCGTCGTCGACGATGTGCTCGATGCCATGGTCCGCCTCGGCTGCGCCGCGCGTGACCGCAGCGCCGCCAAGATCATCGCTGTCACCGGTTCGGTCGGCAAGACGACGACCAAGGAAATGCTGCGCCATGTGCTGGAGCCGTCCGGCCGGGTGCATGCCTCCGTTGCCTCCTTCAACAATCATTGGGGCGTGCCGCTGACCCTGTCGCGCATGCCGGAAAACACCGATTTCGGCATTTTCGAAATCGGCATGAACCATGCCGATGAAATCCGGCCGCTGGTCAAGATGGTGCGCCCGCATGTGGCCGTTATCACCACGATCGCCGCAGCCCATCTCGGCAATTTCAAGGATCTCGGCGAGATCGCGGCTGCCAAAGCGGAGATCATGGAAGGCCTCGTCGATGATGGCCACCTGATCCTCAATCGCGACAACGACCAGTTCGACGCGTTGGAAAAGGCAGCAGCCATTCAGGGCGTTGCCCATGTCCACAGCTTCGGTAGCAGCCCCAAGGCCGATTTCCGCATGGTCGAGTTTACCGGCGGCTCCGAAGGTGCGGTCCTCTGGGCCGTCGTTGACGGCAAGACACTGGAAATCCAGATGGGCGCGCCCGGCCGCCATATCGCCGAAAATGCCCTGGCTGTGATCGGTGCCGCCAGCCTTGTCGGAGCAGACATGGAAGCAGTGTTGACCGCGCTTGCGACGCTGCAACCGGAGAAAGGACGTGGCACACGCCATCACCTCTCGAACGGCTCTGGTTCGTTCACGCTGATCGATGAAAGCTACAATGCCAATCCGGCATCCATGCGGGCGGCGATCGCGCTGCTCAGGGATGCGCAGGTGTCGGGCGAGGGGCGGCGGATCGCCGTGCTCGGCGATATGCTGGAGATGGGCGAATTCGCAGGTCGCGTCCACGCCGAACTCGCCGGCCCGCTGGTCGAGGCCGGTATCCGCGACGTCTGGCTTGCCGGACCGGAAATGGCGCATCTGCGCGATGCGCTGCCGGCCGACATCGATGTCGTCTATCGCCAGACGGTCGATGAATTGAAGGAATTTTCGATGGCGTCGATCACCACGGGGGACGTGGTGATGATCAAGTCGTCGAAGGGAACGGGCTGCGGCAGGATCGTCACGGCGCTTCTCGATGCATATCCGGCATTTTCCGGAACAGGACAGGCGGAATAAGCATAGGACAAGGCTTTGAAGGCCGATGTCCGGTGCTGACACTTTTGATACCACGCAGCTATTCTTCCATTCGTTGATTCTGATGAATGGGATCTGCAACGAACCTTTGGGGAAAGGTCCCTCATGCTCATCTGGCTTGTCGAACTGGCGGACCATTTTCAGTTTTTCAATCTGTTCCGGTACATCACATTCCGTACCGGCGCGTCCTTGTTCACGTCCGCACTGATCGTCTTCCTGTTCGGACCACGGATGATTTCGTCATTGCGTGTGCGCCAGGGCCGCGGCCAGCCGATCCGGGCCGATGGACCGCAGACCCATTTCAAGAAGGCCGGTACGCCGACCATGGGCGGCCTGATGATCCTGGCCGGCATCGTCGGTTCGTCGTTGCTCTGGGCCGATCTGTCCAGCGTCTACGTCGTGTCGACGCTGCTGGTAACGCTTGGTTTCGGCGCCATCGGCTTCTATGACGATTACCTGAAAGTCACCAAGCAGTCGGACAAGGGGTTTTCCGGCCGGGCACGCCTTGGTCTTGAGTTCCTGATCGCCGCCATCGCCGTGTTTTTCATGATGCGGACGGCCCTGTCGGCCGGCGTCGCCGGCTCGACCTTCGGCTCCTCGCTGACCTTTCCGTTCCTGAAGGATTTCACCCTCAATCTCAGCTATTTCTTCATCCTGTTCGGCGGTTTCGTCATCGTCGGCGCCGGAAATGCCGTCAACCTGACCGATGGTCTGGATGGTCTCGCCATCGTCCCGGTGATGATCGCGGCGGCGTCCTTCGGTGTCATCGCCTATCTCGCCGGTAACGCGGTCTTTGCCAACTACCTGCAGATCCATTTCGTGCCCGGCACCGGCGAACTGGCCGTCATCCTCGGCGCCGTCATTGGCGCTGGTCTCGGCTTCCTGTGGTTCAACGCGCCGCCGGCCGCCATTTTCATGGGCGACACCGGTTCGCTGGCGCTCGGTGGCCTGATCGGCACGGTGGCCGTCGCCACCAAGCACGAGATCGTCATGGTCATCATCGGCGGCCTGTTCGTCATGGAAACCCTGTCGGTCATCATCCAGGTCTTCTGGTTCAAGCGCACCGGCAAGCGCGTCTTCCTGATGGCGCCGATCCACCATCATTTCGAAAAGCTCGGCTGGACCGAAAGCCAGGTCGTCATCCGCTTCTGGATCATCGCGGTCATCCTGGCCATGGTCGGCCTGTCGACCCTGAAGCTGCGGTAGGCCGATGATCCCCGTCACCACATTCAGCGGCAAGCAGGTCGCCCTTTTCGGTCTCGGTGGCTCGGGGCTGGCAACCGCGCAGGCTCTGGTCGCCGGCGGCGCCGAGGTCACCGCTTGGGACGACAATCCCGACAGCGTCGCCAAGGCGGCGGCTGCCGGTGTTGGCACCGGTGATCTTCATCACGCCGACTGGTCGGCCTTCGCCGCCTTCGTGCTGTCGCCCGGCGTGCCGCTGACGCATCCGAAGCCGCACTGGACCGTCGATCTTGCGCAAGCGGCCGGGGTCGAGGTCATCGGCGATGTCGAACTGTTCGTGCGCGAGCGCGCCGCCGTGGCGGCGGATTGTCCGTTCATCGCCATCACCGGCACCAACGGCAAATCGACGACGACGGCACTGATCGCCCATATCATGAAGGCGAGCGGACGCGACACGCAGCTTGGCGGCAATATCGGCACTGCGGTCCTGACGCTCGACCCGCCGGCGTCGGGCCGCTTCTTCGTTGTCGAATGCTCGTCCTACCAGATCGACCTTGCCCCCACGATCAACCCGACGGCTGGTATCCTGCTCAATCTGACACCGGATCACCTCGACCGGCATGGCAGCATGGAACACTATGCCGGGATCAAGGAGCGGCTGATCGCCGGGAGCGATACCGCGATCGTCGGTGTAGACGATGTCTATACCGAAGCCGTCGCCGACCGTGCAGCGCTGGCCGGTCGTCATGTCATCCGTATTGCCCGCCATCGCCCGCTCGGGGAGGGTTTTTACGCTGACGAAACGCGGATCATGCGCGCCGAAGGCGGACTGGCCACGGTCTTCGCTGACCTCGATGGCATCGCCACCCTGCGCGGCAATCACAATGCCCAGAATGCGGCGGCCGCCATCGCCGCCTGCCTTGCGGTCGGCGTTTCCGAGGCCGAAATCCGCGACGGGCTTGCCTCGTTCCCGGGCCTCAAGCATCGCATGCAGCCGGTCGGCCGCAAGGGCGACGTCGTCTTCGTCAATGACAGCAAGGCGACCAATGCCGATGCGGCGGCACCGGCGCTATCGAGCTATGACCGCATCTACTGGATCGCCGGTGGCCTGCCCAAGGAGGGCGGCATCACCACGCTTGCGCCGTTCTTTCCGAAGATCGCCAAGGCCTATCTGATCGGCGAGGCGGCGCCCGCCTTTGCGGCGACGCTGGGTGACGCCGTTCCGTTCGAGATTTCGGGCACGCTGGAGCAGGCGGTTGCACATGCGGCGGCGGATGCGGCGAAGGACGAGCGCGGCCCGTCGGCCGTCATGCTGTCCCCGGCTTGCGCAAGTTTCGACCAGTACAAGAATTTCGAGGTTCGTGGCGAAGCGTTCGTGAAGCATGTCGCTGCGATCGATGGTGTGACGATGTTGATATAGCCGCCCGGCGGCTGATGGGGCCACGAGCCCTGACGAAAAGGATACGGGCGCGCTGCGCCGTTGAAGGGGACGAAGAGATGGTAAGCCGTGCTGAACGTGGCCCTGTGGCCGACTGGTTCTGGACGATCGACAGGTTCTTCCTGGCGACCTTCATTCTGTTGATGGGGATCGGCTTCATGCTGTCCTTCGCCGCAAGTCCGGCGGTCGCCGAGCGGTTGAACCTCGACAGCTTCCATTTTGTCAAAAGGCACGCAGCCTTTCTCCTGCCCTCGCTTGGCATCATGATCGCGATCTCCTTCCTGACGCCCCGGCAGGTGCGCCGTGCGGCGATGATCCTGTTGATCGTGTCGCTCGCCATGATGGTGCTGGCGCTGTTCTTCGGTGCCGAGGTCAAGGGTTCCCGCCGCTGGATCTCGCTCGCCGGCTTGTCGATCCAGCCGTCCGAATTCATGAAGCCGGCCTTCGTCGTCGTCTGCGCCTGGCTGTTTTCCGAACATGCCCGCCAGCCGGAAATCCCTGGAAACCTTTTTGCCATCCTGCTGTTCGGTATGGTGGCGGCGCTACTCGTCGCCCAGCCCGACCTAGGCCAGACCATTCTCACGACCACCGTCTGGGGCGGTATGTTCTTCATGGCCGGCATGCCGTGGATCTGGATCATCCTGCTCGGCGGGGCCGGCGTCGGCGGTTTGGTCGTCGCCTATACGGTGCTGCCGCACGTCGCGGGCCGTATCGACCGGTTCATGACAGGCGAGGGCGATACGTTCCAGGTGGACACCGCCCGTGAAGCCATCATCCGTGGCGACTGGCTGGGCCAAGGGCCGGGCGAGGGCGTCATCAAGCGCATCATTCCTGATAGCCATACCGACTTCATCTTCTCCGTCGCGGCCGAGGAGTTCGGCATCATCTTCTGCATGGTCGTGGTGGCGATCTTCGCCTTCCTCGTCATGCGCGGCCTGTCGCATGCGTTCCGCGAGCGCAACGACTTCAACCGCTTTGCGGTCGCCGGACTCGTGCTGCAGATCGGCATCCAGTCGATGATCAATGTCGGCGTGAACCTGGAGCTGCTGCCGGCCAAGGGCATGACCCTGCCGTTGATCTCCTATGGCGGTTCGTCCATGGTGGCGATCTGCGTCACGGCCGGCTTCATCCTGGCGCTGACGCGCCATCGTCCGGAAAAGCGCGCCGTTGAGCGCAGCCTCTTCCGCTCCGGCGTGGGCGTTCCCGCCGAATAAGGATTGATCATGACCAAAGCCATCATCATGCTGGCCGCCGGCGGGACCGGCGGTCATCTGTTTCCGGCGGAAGCGCTCGCCTTCGAACTGAAGGCGCTGGGCTATTCCGTGCATCTGGTCACCGACAGTCGCGCCGAGCGCTATGCCGGCAAGTTCCCGGCCGATGAGATTCATGTGGTTCCTTCCGCGACGATCGGCTCGAAGAATCCCCTGAAAGTCGCCTCGTCGCTCTGGACGCTCTGGTCCGGTATTCGAATCGCCCGCCGGCTGATGGCGAAGGTTCGGCCGAAGGTCGTCGTCGGTTTCGGTGGTTATCCGACCATTCCGCCGCTCTTGGCCGCCACCGGCATGGGCATTCCCTCGATGATCCATGAACAGAACGCCGTGATGGGCCGCGCCAACAAGGCGCTCGCCAAGCGCGTCATGGCGATCGCCGGTGGCTTCCTGCCCGAAACCGATGGCGTCTATGCAGCTAAGACGGTGACAACAGGCAATCCCGTTCGTCCGGCGGTTCTGGAAGCGGCCAAGGTGCCGTATCAGGCTTCTGGCGCGGGCGAGGAGTTCCGGCTGGTCGTGTTCGGCGGCAGCCAGGGCGCGCAGTATTTCTCCAAGACCGTTCCGACGGCCGTCAGTCTGCTTGACGACAGCTTGAGGCAGCGCCTCAAGATCACCCAGCAGGCGCGCGCCGAAGACATGCCGATGGTGCAGGGTTGTGTGGCCAAGCTGGAGATGAACGCGGAAATCGCGCCGTTCTTCAACGATATGGCTGAGCGGATCGCGGGCGCGCATCTGGTGATCTGCCGCTCCGGTGCTTCCACCGTCTCGGAAATCTCGGTCATCGGCCGTCCGGCGATCTTGGTTCCCTATCCTTATGCGCTCGATCACGATCAGGCCGCCAATGCCGCGACGCTTGCCGCGACCGGTGGTGCGAAGGTCATCGTGCAGGCCGAATTGTCGGCGGAAAAACTCAGCCGCATTCTCACCGATGCGATGAACAATCCGGAGAAACTGGCCGGCATGGCGGAAAATGCCCGCAAGGCCGGCAAGCCCGATGCCGCCCGCTTGCTTGCCGCCATGGTTGAAGCTATTGCCAGCGGTTCGACGATTGCCAAGTTCAAGGAAACACGCTCATGAAAATGCCGCAGACGATCGGCCTCGTTCATTTCATCGGTATCGGTGGTATCGGCATGAGCGGCATTGCCGAGGTGCTGCACAATCTCGGCCATCGCGTGCAGGGATCGGACCAGTCCGACAGCGCCAATGTGCAGCGTCTGCGTGACAAGGGCATCGAGGTTTTCGTCGGTCACAAGGCGGAGAATATCGGCGATGCCGAGGTCGTCGTCGTGTCGACCGCGATCAAGAAGAACAATCCGGAACTGATCGCCGCGCGTGAAAAGCTGCTGCCGGTGGTTCGCCGCGCCGAAATGCTGGCGGAACTGATGCGCTTCCGCAATGCCATCGCCATCGGCGGAACCCATGGCAAGACCACGACCACCTCGATGGTTGCGACTCTGCTGGAAGCCGGTGGTCTCGACCCCACCGTCATCAACGGCGGCATCATCAATGCCTATGGCACCAATGCCCGCATGGGCGAGGGCGAGTGGATGGTAGTCGAGGCCGACGAATCCGACGGCACCTTTCTGAAGCTTCCGGCCGACGTTGCTGTCGTCACCAATATCGATCCGGAACATCTCGATCATTACGGCAACTTCGATGCCGTGCGCGCCGCTTTCCGCCAGTTTGTCGAGAATGTGCCGTTCTATGGCTTCGGCGTCATGTGCCTCGATCATCCCGAAGTGCAGACGATGGTTTCCAAGATCGAGGACCGCAAGGTCATCACATATGGTGAAAATCCGCAGGCCGACGTGCGTTTTTCCAATATCCGCATGGACGGCGCGACATCGGTGTTCGACGTCGAAATCCGCCGTCGCCGCACCGGTCAGGTGATCCAGTTGCAGGATCTGCGCCTGCCGATGCCTGGCCGCCACAATGTGTCGAATGCCACGGCCGCTATTGCCGTTGCCCAGCGGCTGGGCATCTCGCCAGAGGATATTGCCAAGGGACTTGCCTCCTTTGCCGGCGTGAAGCGGCGCTTCACCTTCACCGGGGAATGGAACAATGTCCGCGTCTACGACGATTACGGCCACCATCCTGTCGAGATCAAGGCGGTGCTGAAGGCTGCCCGAGAGGCCTGCCAGGGCCGTGTGATCGCCGTTCACCAGCCGCACCGCTTCACCCGCCTGCAAAGCCTGTTCGAGGATTTTTCCGCCTGCTTCAACGACGCCGATACGATTCTCCTGGCGCCGGTCTACTCCGCCGGCGAGGAGCCGATCGAAGGCATCAACTCGCAGGAGCTCGTCTCTCGCATCAAGGCAGGCGGTCACCGCGATGCCCGTTTCATCGAAGGCCCGGAAGCAATCGCGCCGATTGTATCGGCCATTGCACAACCCGGTGACTTTGTGGTTCTCTTGGGGGCTGGCAGCATCACATACTGGGCTGCCGCACTCCCGAAGGAACTCGCAGGCATTTCAGGAAATTCCGCATGAAACAGGTAAACGGTGAAAAACTTCTGGCGTCTCTTGGAGACGGCATCAAGGATGTGCGTGGGCGTCTGACGCCGGACGCGCCGATGGACCGCGTCACCTGGTTCCGCGCCGGCGGTCTTGCCGAGCTGATGTTCCAGCCGCATGACACGGACGATCTCGTCACCTTCCTCAAGATGTTGCCGGAGGAAGTGCCGATCATGGTCGCCGGCGTCGGCTCGAACCTTCTGGTGCGCGACGGCGGCATCAAGGGCGTCGTCATCCGCCTTTCGGCGAAGGGGTTCGGCGATGTCGAGCTGATTTCGGAAACGCGGGTGAAGGCTGGCGCCATCTGCCCGGACAAGAACCTTGCGGCCATGACGCTCGATCACGGCATCGGCGGTTTCCATTTCTACTATGGCATTCCCGGCTCGATCGGCGGCGCGCTGCGTATGAACGCCGGCGCCAATGGCGGCGAAACGCGCGAGCGCGTGGTCGAGGTCCATGCGGTCGATCGCAAGGGCAACCGGCATGTGCTCTCCAACACTGACATGGGCTACAGCTATCGGCATTCCTCGGCGGCCAGGGACCTGATCTTCACCCACGCTGTCTTTGAAGGTTATCCGGAGGACAAGGTGAAGATTCGCGCCGACATGGATGCCGTCCGCCAGCACCGCGAGACGGTGCAGCCGATTCGTGAAAAGACCGGCGGCTCGACCTTCAAGAATCCCGAAGGCCACTCCGCCTGGAAGCTGATCGACGAAGCGGGTTGCCGCGGCATGATCATCGGCGGTGCCCAGATGTCGCCGATGCATTGCAACTTCATGATCAACACCGGCCAGGCGAGCGGCTACGAGCTGGAATATCTCGGCGAGACCGTGCGCCAGCGTGTCTACGAGACCTCCGGCATCACGCTGGAATGGGAAATTAAGCGCATCGGTAATTTCATGCCGGGCTATGAGGTCAAGACATTCCTCGGCGAACTGACCGCCTGAAGCCCAGGTGAAACGAGACAACAAAAAACCGCCGCGGATCGCTCCACGGCGGTTTTTCGTTTTGTATAGGTCTTGCCTAGGACTTCGTTCTCGCCAGACAGCAGCATGCGGGCAAGCGTGACCAAGGCGGCGACGCCCAGATAACGGCAAGATCTCGGGGATTGGGGGGCTCAAAAAATTTCACGATTCCGACCTCATGCCATGGCTCGTTTGCCAATTAAAATTTATCTTCGGCTCTTTCGATTGCTTAATCCTTGACCGGAATCGCTTTTTCAAAAATCTTGGGTTGTGCGGCATTTATCGAGCCGCCTTTAGCTGGCTGTATCGTGCGGATGTTTCACTCAGGGGGGCCTGGCTGGAATGGGTTTCATGCACGGGAAGTCTTCTCGGAGCGTCGCTCCGGTTTGAAGGGAAAATCATGTTCAAGAAGCTTTCGGCTGAATTTTTAGGAACATTCTGGCTGGTATTCGGCGGCTGCGGCAGCGCCGTCCTGTCGGCCGCCTTTCCGGAGGTCGGAATCGGCCTGCTCGGAGTGTCGTTTGCCTTCGGCCTGACGGTGCTGACCATGGCCTATGCCGTCGGCGGCATTTCAGGCGGTCATTTCAATCCGGCCGTGTCGGTTGGTCTTACGGTCGCCGGCAAGTTTCCGGCCTCTTCGCTGGTCGGCTATATCATCGCCCAGGTCGCCGGTGCGATCCTGGCGGCCGCGGCACTTTACCTGGTCGCCAGCGGCAAGGCCGATTTCCAGCTCGGCGGCTTTGCCGCCAACGGCTACGGCGAACATTCGCCGGGCGGTTATTCGCTGACTTCGGCGCTGGTCATCGAGGTTCTGCTGACCGGCTTCTTTCTCTTCATCATTCTCGGCGCAACCAGCGGCCGGGTGCCCGCCGGCTTTGCGCCGATCGCCATTGGCCTTGCGTTGACGCTCATTCACCTGATCTCTATCCCGGTCACCAACACCTCCGTCAATCCGGCTCGCTCGACAGGGCAGGCTCTCTTCGTGGGCGGTTGGGCGCTGCAGCAACTGTGGCTGTTCTGGCTGGCCCCGATCGTCGGGGCGGCGCTTGGCGGCATCGCCTGGAAGGTCGTCGGCGAAGAAGACTGATCATCCCACTGATTCCGGACGGTCAAGGAAAGCCTCGTAGCCTCACGCTGCGAGGCTTTTGCTTTTCGAGCGCCCAGCGGCGCCGGCATTTTTGCTTGCGCCAGATTCACGCTCTGATTCCAAGCGATGAATCGAGGCACGGCATTGAATCGATGCGAAATATTTACCCTTCTCTTGGGTAGGGTTAACCAAAGTAAACGGTTCATTAACCATAATGCCGCTCTAGTGGGATTGTGCCTGATGGTCGCGACTCGTGTGCGAACAAGCTAGGCGCAAGCAGGAATTTGTAAGGCTGGCGTCATGTCGGGGGTTTTTATGAGTGGTAAGCATGTCGCTGTCCTGATGGGCGGATTTTCTTCGGAGCGGCCGGTGAGCCTGTCCTCCGGGACTGCGTGCGCCGATGCTCTCGAAGGTGAAGGTTACCGCGTCACCCGCGTGGACGTGGGCCACGACATTGCGTCCGTGCTTGCCGACCTGCGCCCCGATGTTGCCTTCAACGCCCTTCACGGTCCGTTCGGTGAGGATGGAACCATCCAAGGTATCCTCGAATATCTTGAGATTCCCTATACGCATTCCGGCGTGCTTGCCTCGGCGCTCGCCATGGACAAGGCGCAGGCCAAGATCATTGCTGCTGCCGCCGGTATTCCGACGGCCGAGGCGCGGGTCATGGATCGTCACGATTTTGGCGCTGAGCATCCGCTGAAGCCGCCTTATGTGGTCAAGCCGGTGCGTGAAGGGTCGAGCTTCGGTGTGGTCATGGTCAAGGAAGACCAGTCGCATCCGCCGCAGATCGTAACCTCCAGTGAATGGCGATACGGTGACCGGGTCATGGTTGAGCGGTACATCGCCGGGCGCGAATTCACCTGCGGCGTCATGGGTAATTGCGCGCTGGGAGTCACCGAAGTGATTCCTCAAGGGCACGCCTTCTACGATTATGATTCCAAGTATGTAAAAGGCGGTTCAAAACACGTCATTCCGGCGGAAGTTTTACCGAATATTTACCAAAAAATACAAACACTCTCCCTCAAGGCGCATCAGGCGATTGGATGCCGCGGCGTAAGCCGCTCCGACTTCCGCTTCGACGACCGCTTCTCTGAAGACGGAGAGCTCATCTGGCTGGAAATCAACACTCAGCCCGGAATGACTCCAACCTCTCTGGTGCCCGAAATGGCCGTTCATGCCGGCCATACCTTTGGTGAATTTCTCAAGTGGATCGTGGAGGACGCGTCGTGTTTGCGTTGAGAGGCAGGAAGACAAGGCTTCGTGCGCCACTGGAAGCGGCTGACCTGGATGGTCAGCGCGTTCTTCCGCGGCCGCTTCGCCGCGTCGTGCGTTTCCTGATCAGCCTTGGAACCGGTCGCATCCACTTCATGCCGTATACCGGCACCATTTCGGCTGCTATCTTCCTGGCGGCGACTGGTTTTTATGGCATGTCGCTCGGAGGTCATAGCCAGAACGTCGCCCAAGCGACGACCTCGGCCGTTGGTTTCGCAATCGAGGACGTCAAGGTCTCCGGCAACGATCAGACCTCCGAGATCGACATCCTGCAGCAGCTCGGCCTTGATGGCACGACCTCTCTCGTCGCGCTCGACATCGATGTTGCCCGCAAGCTGATCAGCGAAATGCCGTGGGTCGAGAACGTTGCGGTGCGCAAGGTCTATCCCGGCACGATCGAGGTGACGCTCAAGGAGCGCAAGGCTTTCGGCATCTGGCAGCACGGCTCCGATCTGTCGCTGATCGAGGCGAGCGGCAGCGTCATCGCGCCGTTGCGTGACAATAAGTTCTCCGAACTTCCGCTGTTCGTCGGCCGTGATGCCGAGACGTCGGCTGCGGAATTCTACGCGCGCTTTTCGCAGTGGCCTGAAATCTCCAAGCGCGTGAAGGCCTATGTCCGTGTCGCCGGCCGCCGCTGGGACTTGATGCTGGACAACGGTATCACCATCAAGCTGCCGGAACACGATCTCGATCGCGCCATGCAGGTGCTCTCGACCATGGACGAGGGGCAGCAGTTGCTGGAGCGCGATATCGCCGCCGTCGACCTGCGGCTCGAGGATCGCACCACGGTCCAGCTCACTCCGGAAGCCGCCGCCCGCCGCGACGTGGCGCTGGAAGCCCGCACGAAAAAATTGAAGAAGTTGGAGCAGGAGAGCCGGACATGAGCATTTTCGGTTCCTCGCATATCGGTCTGCCTCGCCTGAAGCCGCTGTCGTCGAAGCGGTCGCATGTCGTTTCGGTGCTGGATATCGGCTCGACCAAGGTGGTCTGCATGATCGGCCGGCTGACACCCAAGGTCGAAAGTCAGATCCTGCCGAACCGTACCCACTCGATCGAGATCATCGGTATCGGCCATCACAAGTCCCGTGGCATGAAGAATGGCGTCATCGCCGATCTCGACGCTTGCGAAAGCGTTGTCCGTCTCGCGGTCGATGCCGCCGAGCGCATGGCGGGCCTGACGATCGACAGCCTGATCGTCAACATCTCCGCCGGTCGCCTGCAGAGCGATATCTACACCGCCTCCATCGATCTCGGTGGTCAGGAAGTCGATGCGGCTGATCTCAAGAAGGTTCTGGCTGCTGCCGGCCAGCAGTCGCTGCGCCAGGACCGCGTCATCCTGCATTCGCTGCCGACGGGGTTTTCGCTGGATGGCGAGCGCGGTATCCGTGATCCGCTCGCCATGTTCGGCGACCAGCTTGGTGTCGACATGCATGTCCTGACCGCCGAGCGCGCCGCCCTGAAGAACCTCGAACTCTGCATCAATCGCGGCCATCTGTCGGTCGAAGGTATCGTTGCGACGCCTTATGCCAGCGGGCTGGCGGCCCTTGTCGACGACGAGGTCGAACTCGGCTGCGCCGCCATCGACATGGGCGGCGGCACGACGACGATTTCGGTCTTCGCCGAAGGCAAGCTGGTTCATGCCGACGCGATCAGCCTTGGCGGCCATCACGTCACGACGGACCTTGCTCGCGGTCTCTCGACCCGGATCGAGGACGCCGAGCGCTTGAAGGTTGTCCATGGTTCGGCACTGCCCAACACCGTCGACGAGCGCGAAATCGTTTCTGTGCCGCCAATCGGCGAGGACGACCGCGACCAGCCGACACACGTGCCGCGCGCCCTTGTCTCGCGCATCGTGCGGGCCCGAATCGAGGAAACGCTCGAACTCATTCGCGACCGCATCCAGCGCTCGGGCTTCTCGCCGATCGTCGGCAAGCGCGTCGTCCTGACGGGTGGCGCCAGCCAGTTGACCGGCCTGCCGGAATCGGCGCGCCGCATTCTCGCCCGCAACGTCCGCATCGGCCGCCCGCTCGGCGTCTCCGGCTTGCCGGCAGCGGCCAAGGGCCCGGCCTTTTCGACCGCCGTCGGCCTGATGATCTATCCGCAGGTCGCGGACATGGAAACCCACGCGACGCAGGGCGGCCTGCTCTCGTCGCTGGCAGGAAACAACAGCCGGATCGCCCGCATGGGCCAATGGCTGAAGGAAAGTTTTTGAGGCCCGAAGCCTGCGAAGGACAGGAACCTTTCGCAGCCGAGGGAAGCATGAAGAGTTTTAGAGATTTGGCCGACCCGGCAAGGCGGCCAGAAACCAGGAAGGAACGGGTACAATGACGATCAACTTGCAGAAGCCGGATATCACCGAGCTGAAGCCGCGCATCACCGTGTTCGGTGTCGGCGGCGGCGGCGGCAACGCTGTCAACAACATGATCACCGCAGGCCTCGAAGGCGTCGATTTCGTCGTCGCCAACACCGATGCGCAGGCACTGACCATGACCAAGGCCGAGCGCATCATCCAGATGGGTGTCGCTGTCACCGAAGGCCTCGGCGCCGGCTCGCAGCCTGAAGTCGGCCGTGCGGCCGCCGAGGAATGCATCGACGAAATCATCGACCACCTGAACGGCACGCATATGTGCTTCGTCACCGCCGGCATGGGTGGCGGTACAGGTACCGGTGCTGCTCCGGTCGTCGCCCAGGCCGCCCGCAACAAAGGCATCCTGACGGTCGGCGTCGTCACCAAGCCGTTCCACTTCGAAGGCCAGCGCCGCATGCGTCTTGCCGACATGGGCATCCAGGAACTGCAGAAGTCGGTCGATACCCTGATCGTCATCCCGAACCAGAACCTGTTCCGGATCGCTAACGACAAGACCACGTTTGCCGACGCGTTTGCGATGGCCGACCAGGTCCTCTATTCCGGCGTTGCCTGCATCACCGACCTGATGGTCAAGGAAGGCCTGATCAATCTCGACTTCGCGGACGTCCGCTCCGTGATGCGCGAAATGGGCCGCGCCATGATGGGTACGGGCGAGGCATCCGGCGAAGGTCGCGCAATGGCCGCCGCCGAAGCCGCGATCGCCAACCCGTTGCTCGACGAAACCTCGATGAAGGGCGCCCAGGGCCTCTTGATCTCCATCACCGGCGGTCGCGACCTCACCCTGTTCGAAGTCGACGAAGCCGCTACCCGCATTCGCGAGGAAGTCGATCCGGACGCAAACATCATCCTCGGCGCAACGTTCGACGAAGAACTCGAAGGCCTGATCCGCGTTTCGGTCGTGGCAACGGGTATCGATCGCACGGCCGCGGAGGTGGCCGGTCGTTCCGCCGACTTTCGTCCTGTAGCCGCAAAGCCGATCATTCGTCCGTCGATCGCCATCCCGGCAGCCCCGGTCCAGCAGACCGTTGCCATCCAGCAGCAGCCGGCCCCGATCGCTCAACAGCCTGTGGCCCAGCAGCCGGTCGTGCAGCCGCAGCCGGTTGCTCAGCCGGTTCAGCAACAGACCGCCGATTCGATCGCTGAAGCCATCCGTGCAGCTGAACTGGAGCGCGAACTGTTCCTGTCCATGCCGCGTGGCGGCGCCACCGCTCCGGTGCAGCAGGCTCCGATCCAGCAAGTGCAGGAAGACTTCCGTCCGCAGAGCAGGCTGTTCGGAGCCTCCGCTCCAGTCGAACAGCCGGTCATGCAGGCTGCCGCTCCGGTTCAGCGCGCTGTCGAAATGCCGGCTTACCAGCCGCAGCCCGTTGCCCCCGCACCGGTTGCTCAGGTTCGCCAGGAGCCAATCGCTCCGATGATCCGCCAGCAGGCCGAACAGATCCGCATGCCGAAGGTCGAAGACTTCCCGCCGATGGTAAAGGCCGAAGCCGAGCATCGCGCTCAGCCAGTCGCCCAGGAAGAACGCGGCCCGATGGGTCTCCTGAAGCGAATCACCAATTCGCTCGGCCGCCGCGAAGAAGAAGCCCATGATGTGGCTGCCGACATGACGGCCGGTGCTCCGGCCGCAGCCTCGCAGCAGCGTCGTCCGCTGTCGCCGGAAGCCAGCGTCTACGCACCGCGTCGCGCTGCTCCGCTCGAAGACCGTGCCCGCGTCGCCTCGCAGCCGCGTGCTCATGAAGACGATCAGCTCGAAATCCCGGCGTTCCTGCGCCGTCAGTCGAACTGATCTGACACCCGCCTTCCACCTTGCCGAAATGCCCGGGTTTGCGCCCGGGCATTTTTTATGGATTATGCATTGTTTTCAGTTGCTAACGGGGAGGTCGCCGAAGCGTAACAAAGCGAAAGAAACAGTGATTTGGAATGACGCCCCGCTGCAATTATCTTCACAATCGGGACTGATGAGGCGGCATTGCGATTCGAGACTTCGCTGGCTTGCATGTTGGACCGGCAGGTGGCGTTTCGTGCCGCTTTCCGACTGTGTGGCCTGCGGCGTTTAAAAAGGCGCTTGGCTCTCGTCCCGTAAGACAATTCGGCGGTAACGCCACGATGCATTTGAAGGCGAGAAGCATGGGACTTGGAATTGGACAGCTTGGGTTTCAGACGACGATTGCGGAGTCTGTCACTCTGTCCGGCACGGGCGTTCATTCGGGCGCCGAAGTAGCGATCACGTTCCATCCGGCGGAAGCCGATAGCGGCATCATCTTTCAGCGCATGAATGGTGACACGGTCATTGCCGAATACAAAGCCGTGTCCTCGCAGGTCGGCAACACCGATCTCTGCACGATCCTCGGCTTCACGCCGGCCACGTTCATCGCCACTATCGAGCATGTCATGGCGGCGATCTACGCGCTTGGCCTCGACAACCTCCTGATCGAGGTTCACGGCGCCGAAATGCCGATCATGGACGGCAGCTCTGCTCCGTTCATTGAGGCGATCGAGCAGGCCGGTATCCGCGCTTTGGCAACCAAGCGCAGTTACATCCGTATTCTCAAGCCGGTTCGTATCGAATCGGGCGCGTCCTGGTCGGAGTTTCTACCGTATGAAGGTGGTATGCGTTTCGAGGTGGAGATCGATTTTGACAGTCCGTTGATCGGCCGTCAGGCCTGGAGGGGCGACATGACGCCGTCGACATTCAAGAATGAGCTGTCGCGTGCGCGCACCTTCGGCTTCATGCGCGATGTCGAGAAGATGTGGGCCGCCGGCCGCGGCCTCGGCTCTTCGCTCGAAAACTCCGTCGTCATCTCCGACGACAACACCGTCATCAACGTCGAAGGCCTGCGTTATGCCAAGGACGAGTTCGTGCGCCACAAGACGCTCGACGCCGTCGGTGACCTCGCGTTGGCCGGCATGCCGTTCCTGGGCTGCTACCGTTCCTATCGCGGCGGCCACAAGATGAACGCCAATGCCCTGAAGGCTCTGATGAGCGATCCGACGGCCTACGAGATCGTCGAGACCGCGCCGCAGCGCCAGCGTTCGGCACCGCGCGAAGTCATGGCCGTCAACGCCCCGTGATGTTTGTCCGGTTCGCTCATGCGAAATCGGGTTCCAACTTGCCAGAAGCCGGTCTTTTGACCGGCTTTTTCATGATCAAGCTGCCACAAAATTGCGTTAATCAATCATCATGACGTTGCGGTCTTGTTGCATCTTGATCTAAAACGCGGTTCATAGGCGGCGGTATTCTTACTGCCGTACGAGTTGGGATTTACGAATGGTATTTGCAGGCCGGTTTGAATTGAAGAAGATGGCGCGGATTGCCGTCATCGCGCTTGCGGCATCCGCAACCAGTGTGCTGGTGACTGCCTGCCAGAACGATCCCGACATCGATATCACCAAGCTGAGCGCGGAAACCGACCCGCCTGAGGTTCTTTACAATCAGGGTCTTGCCAACCTCAATGCCGGCAAGACGACGGAAGCGGCGCGCAAGTTCGACGCAATCGACAAGCAACACCCGTTCTCGGAATATGCCCGCAAGGCACTGGTCATGCGGTCCTTCATCAATTATCGCAACGGCCAGTATCAGGACGCCATCAACGGTGCCAGCCGCTACCTCAATCTCTATCCGGAGTCCGAAGACGCTGCTTACGCGCAGTACATCGTCGGTCTTGCCTATTCCAAGCAGATCCCGGCGGTGACGCAGGACCAGAAGCCTGCCTTCAAGACCATCGAGGCGATGCAGGCGGTGATCACGAACTATCCCGATTCGGAATATGTCGAGGATGCCCAGGCGAAAATGCGCTACGCCAAGGACCAACTCGCCGGCAAGGAAATGCAGGTCGGGCGCTATTATCTTGAGCGCAAGGAATATCTGGCGGCGATTACCCGCTTCCGTTCCGTCGTCGAGAAATATCCGAACACGAATCAGGTCGAGGAAGCGTTGTCGCGTCTGGTCGAGACCTATTTCGCCATGGGCATTACCAGCGAAGCGCAGACGGCGGCGGCCGTCCTTGGCCATAACTACCCCGATAGCCAGTGGTATGCGGATGCCTACAAGCTTTTGCAAACCGGCGGGCTTGAGCCGCGCGAAAACGGAAATTCGTGGATTTCGCGTGCAGGCAAGCAGCTTCTGGGCGCCTGACGGCCCTCGACGAAGAGATTTGAAACGGGATGCTTTCACAGATTTCGATCCGCGATATCGTCCTGATCGAACGACTTGATCTGTCCTTCGATGCCGGCCTCTCCGTGCTGACCGGCGAAACCGGCGCTGGAAAATCGATCCTGCTCGACAGCCTGTCGCTGGCCCTCGGTGGCCGTGGCGACGGATCGCTGGTGCGCCATGGTGGCGACAAGGGGCAGGTGACGGCGGTGTTCGATGTCGGCATGGGGCATCCGGCCCGGCTCTTGATCCGCGAGAATGGCATCGATGACGACGGCGACCTGATCTTTCGCCGCGTCCAGTCGGCCGATGGTCGCACCAAGGCCTATGTCAACGACCAGCCGGTTTCCGTGCAACTGATGCGCCAGGCCGGCCAGTTGCTGGTCGAGATCCACGGCCAGCACGACGATCGCGCGCTGGTCGATACCCACGCCCACCGCACATTGCTCGATGCTTTCGGCGGACTTGCCGAGGAAGCGCAGAACGTTGCTGGCCTCTACCGCATCTGGAAGGATGCGGAGCGGACGCTGAAGAAGCATCGCGACAAGGTCGAGGCCGCGGCCCGCGAAGCGGACTATCTGCGCGCCTCCGTCGAGGAATTGGAGGGCTTGTCGCCGCAGGATGGTGAGGAAGACGATCTCGCCGAACGCCGTTCCCGGATGATGAAGGCCGAGCGCATCGCCGTCGATATCAACGAGGCGAGCGAATTCCTGAACGGTCATGCGTCACCTGTGCCGTTGATCGCTTCGCTAGTGCGCCGGCTGGAGCGTAAAAGCCACGAAGCACCCGGCCTTCTGGAAGAAACCGTCGAATTTCTCGATACCGCGCTCAACCATCTGTCCGACGCGCAGATGGCCGTCGAGGCCGCACTTCGCAAGACTGAATACGATCCGAAGGAACTGGAGCGTGTCGAGGAGCGCCTGTTTGCCCTGCGGGCCGCCGCCCGCAAATACTCCGTCCCTGTCGTCGGTCTGCCGGCGCTCGCCGTCAAGATGATCTCCGACCTTGCCGATCTCGATGCCGGCGAGGAGAAGCTGAAGCAGCTCGATGTCCAGTTGGGGTTGACCAAGGGCGCTTTCGATACTGCCGCGGCTGCCCTTTCGGCCAAGCGCCACAACACGGCGACAGCATTGTCGGATGCGGTCATGGCGGAGCTTCCGGCGCTGAAGCTTGAGCGGGCGCGGTTCATGGTCGAGATGACGACTGACCCGGAGGCAGCAACGGCCGAAGGGATCGATATCGTCGAATTCCACGTCCAGACCAACCCCGGCACGCGTCCCGGCCCGATCATGAAGGTGGCTTCGGGCGGCGAACTTTCGCGCTTTCTCTTGGCGCTGAAGGTGGCACTCGCGGATCGCGGCTCGGCACCGACGCTGGTCTTCGACGAAATCGACACCGGAGTCGGTGGCGCCGTGGCGGATGCAATCGGCCAGCGGCTGAAACGGCTGTCGAAGACAGTCCAGGTCCTGTCAGTCACCCATGCGCCGCAGGTGGCGGCGCGAGCGGCCACGCATCTGTTGATTTCCAAGGGACCGACCGCGGAGAAATCCGAGACCATCGCCACCCGCGTCGCCCGCATGGACGACAAGGCCCGCACTGAAGAAATCGCTCGCATGCTGGCGGGGGCTTCGGTAACCGACGAGGCGAGGGCGGCTGCGGCGCGGCTGCTGGCGGGGAACGTCTAGTTTCGTCGCTCTCGCGATGGAAACTGCATCTTTCCATTCTCCGAAATTTCTCTAAAAACGACTTCGAAAACCGGAGCCGCATCATGTCCTCAGAAACCGCTGCTGTAGAAACCCTGACGCTTGAAGAGGCGGCGGCTGAGCTGGAGCGGCTGGCCAGGGAACTGGCGCATCATGACGCGCTTTATCACGGCAAGGACGCGCCGGAGATTTCCGATGCTGACTACGATGCGCTGAAGCGGCGCAACGAGGAGATCGAGGTCCGCTTCCCGGAACTCATCCGCGCCGACAGCCCGTCGCGCAAGGTGGGTGCGGCGCCTTCCGGTATTTTCCAGCAGATCATCCACGCTCGCCCGATGCTGTCGCTCGACAACGTCTTTTCCGACGGGGACGTCAGCGATTTCATTTCGAGCGTCTACCGGTTTCTCGGGCAGTTGCCGGACGACTCCATCGCGTTTACCGCCGAGCCGAAGATCGACGGCCTGTCCATGTCGTTGCGTTATGAAAACGGCCGGCTCGTCAGTGCTGCCACGCGCGGCGATGGCACCACCGGCGAGAACGTGACGGCCAATATCCGCACCATCCGGGAAATCCCGCAGACGCTGCCCGCCGGCGTGCCGGCAATCGTCGAGGTGCGCGGCGAGGTCTATATGGCCAAGAGCGATTTCCTGGCGCTGAACGAGCAGATGCTGGCGGAAGGTAAGCAGACCTATGTCAACCCGCGCAACACGGCTGCAGGGTCTTTACGCCAGCTCGACCCGACGATTACCGCCAGCCGCAAGCTGAAATTCTTCGCCTATGCCTGGGGCGAGATTTCCGACATGCCGGCCGACACGCAGTTTGGCATGGTCGAAGCGTTCGAGCGCTGGGGTTTTCCAGTCAATCCGCTGATGCAGCGGCTGTCATCGATTAAGGCCATTCTCTTGCATTACAACGAGATTGGACTGAAACGGCCCGACCTCGATTACGATATCGACGGCGTCGTCTACAAAGTGGACCGGCTCGACCTGCAGCAACGCCTCGGCTTCCGCTCCCGTTCGCCGCGCTGGGCGACGGCGCACAAGTTCCCGGCGGAGCAGGCGTTTACCACCGTCGAGAAGATCGAGATTCAGGTCGGCCGTACCGGCGCGCTGACGCCGGTGGCGCGGCTGACGCCGGTTACCGTCGGGGGTGTCGTCGTTACCAATGCGACGCTGCACAATGCCGACTATATCGAAGGTCTCGGCAATGGCGGCGAGCGTATCCGCGAGCCGGATCACGATATCCGCGTCGGCGATACCGTCATCGTCCAGCGAGCAGGGGACGTCATCCCGCAGGTACTCGATATCGTCATGGAAAAGCGGCCTGCGGACGCCGCGCGTTACCAGTTCCCGAAGACTTGTCCGGTCTGCGGCAGTCACGCGGTGCGCGAGCGCAACGAAAAGACCGGGAAACTCGATTCCGTCACCCGCTGTACCGGCGGCTTTGTCTGCCGTGCACAGGCTGTCGAGCACCTGAAGCACTTTGTCTCGCGCAATGCGTTCGACATTGAGGGGCTGGGGGCCAAGCAGATCGAATTCTTCTTCGAGGCTGACGATCCGTCGCTGTCGATCAGGACGGCAGCCGACATTTTTACGCTGGAAAGGCGGCAGGCAGCTTCGACCCTGACCAAGCTGGAAAACATCGATGGCTTCGGCAAGGTCAGTGTGCGCAAGCTCTACGATGCCATCAACGACCGTCGCGCGATCGCCCTGAACCGGCTCATCTACGCGCTCGGCATCCGTCATGTCGGCGAGACGACGGCGAAGCTGCTGGCGCGCTCCTATGGCAGCTATGCGGTCTT
This sequence comes from Pararhizobium sp. O133, assembly GCF_051669845.1. Classification (NCBI taxonomy): domain Bacteria; kingdom Pseudomonadati; phylum Pseudomonadota; class Alphaproteobacteria; order Hyphomicrobiales; family Rhizobiaceae; genus Pararhizobium; species Pararhizobium sp. O133. The sequence goes on from NZ_CP196426.1 coordinate 2,297,217, forward strand.
TGCGGAGGCGATGAAAGCGGCAGCCGAGCCCGGATCGGATGCCTGGAGCGATCTCAACACGATCGACGGGATCGGCGAGGTGGTCGCCCGGGCAATCGTAGAATTCTACAAGGAACCGCGCAATGTCGACGTCTTATCGAAGCTCCTGGCTCCGGGTATGGTTCGTCCACAGGACGCGGAAGCGCCGGTGGCAAGTTCCAGTCCCGTCGCCGGCAAGACCGTCGTCTTCACCGGTTCACTGGAAAAAATGACCCGCGACGAGGCCAAAGCCATGGCCGAACGCCTGGGCGCGAAGGTCGCGGGTTCCGTTTCAAAGAAGACCGATCTTCTGGTCGCCGGCCCCGGTGCCGGCTCGAAACTCGAAAAGGCCCGCGAACTCGGCGTCGAAACCACCGATGAGGACGGCTGGTTTATCCTGATCGGTGGGTAACCGCACTTCAACGGCCTGCAAAGCTTCCCTTGTCCGCTTGTCTTGTTTATGAGGACGGCCAGATTTATGACAGTTTCGTGACAATGACGAAAACGGATAGGTGAACAATGTTGGGTTGGTTCCGCAAGCTGATGCCGCGCGAGGACAAGTTCTTCGAACTTTTCGAAGCGCATTCGCGCACCGTCGTCGGCGCCGCCGACGCGCTGAAGGCGCTGCTGGCGGGCGAGGGTGACCATGAAGCCAACTGCCAGCGCATCGTCGCGCTCGAGGATCAGGCCGACAACATCACCCGCGATGTCATGCTCGCCGTTCGCCGCAGCTTCATCACGCCGTTCGACCGCGGCGACATCAAGGACCTGATCCAGTCGATGGATGATGCCATCGACATGATGCACAAGACCGTCAAGACCATCCGCCTGTTCGAGCAGACGAGCTTCGACCCCGGCATGCGCGAAATGGGCGTGCTGGTCGTCGATGCCGCGCGGTTGATCGCCGAGGCTATTCCGCTGCTCGACAAGGTTGGCACCAACGCTCAACGCCTCAGCGCCATCGCCGAGGAAGTGACCCGTGTCGAAGGCCGCTCTGACGAGTTGCACGACCAGGGGCTGAAGGACCTGTTCCGCCGCCACGGCGCATCCAACCCGATGGCTTACATCATCGGCAGCGAGATTTACGGCGAGCTTGAAAAGGTCGTCGACCGGTTCGAGGATGTCGCCAACGAAATCAGCGGCATCGTGATCGAGAACGTCTGATGGAGCCGACGCTCGCCTTTCCGCTGCTGCTCTGCCTGATCGGCGTGGCGCTATTCTTCGACTTCCTGAACGGGCTGCACGATGCCGCCAATTCGATCGCGACGATCGTCTCGACGCGCGTGTTGCGGCCGCAATACGCGGTCATGTGGGCCGCGTTCTTCAATTTCATCGCCTTCCTGTTCTTTGGTCTGCATGTGGCCGAGACGATCGGCAAGGGCATCATCGATCCGGCGATCGTGACGCCGCAGGTGATCTTTTCAGCGCTCATGGGTGCGATCATCTGGAACATCGTCACCTGGATTTTCGGCATTCCGTCGAGTTCGTCGCACGCGCTGGTGGGCGGTCTTGTTGGGGCGGGCCTGGCGCGCACGGGCGGAGACGCCATCGTGCTGAGCGGCCTGCTGAAGACGGTCGGCGCAATTTTCGTGTCTCCGATGATCGGCTTCCTGCTTGCCCTTATCCTCGTGCTGGTCGTGTCCTGGGTCTGCGTTCGCCAGACCCCGTTTGCCGTCGACCGCAGCTTTCGCGGGCTGCAGTTCATCTCGGCCTCGCTCTATTCGCTCGGCCATGGCGGCAACGACGCGCAGAAGACGATGGGTATCATCGCCGTCCTCCTGTTTTCGCAGGGCTATCTCGGCGGCACCTTCTATGTGCCGTTCTGGGTGGTGATCACCTGCCAGTCGGCCATGGCGCTCGGCACCCTGTTCGGTGGCTGGCGCATTGTTCATACGATGGGCTCCAAGATTACCCGGCTCAATCCGATGCAGGGTTTTTGCGCGGAAACCGGCGGTGCAATCACCCTGTTTGCGGCCACCTGGCTCGGCATTCCCGTTTCGACCACGCACACGATCACCGGCGCGATCGTCGGCGTCGGCGCGGCACGCCGCGTGTCGGCCGTCCGCTGGGGGCTGGCGGGCAATATCGTCATCGCCTGGATCATTACCCTGCCGGCGGCGGCCCTGATCTCGGCGCTGTTCTATTTCGTCACGAGTGCGCTCTGATCTCTTGATCTTTCGATCTCGCTTGCCGCCCGCTATCTGTGCGCGGCAAGCTGGGTCTGCGCGGTTTTCTGCGGCCGGCAGGAATGTCGTGGTTTGTTCCGGCGGCAGCATGCTCGCATGCGTCGCCTGAAATTCGACGCGACACCCGCGTCGAAATAGTGTCACTATGGGTTCGGGCGGTCGCAGAACTGCCGCCGACAACGAACCCGAGGAACATGCAAGCGATGAAACTGGCCACTCTGAAAGACAGTACCCGCGACGGCAAACTCGTCGTGGTCTCCAAGGATCTGACCCGCTGCTCGGAGGTCGGTCATATCGCCCGCACGCTGCAGGCGGCGCTCGATGACTGGGCGCATGTCGCCCCGCGTCTGGAACGGGTGGCGCTCGGGCTTGAAACCGGCTCGCAGCCGACCATTCGCTTTCACGAGCATGATGCCGCCTCACCGCTGCCGCGCGCCTTCTTCTGGGCCGGCGGTTCCGGCGGGTTTTCAGGGCCGCGCGATGCCATCCGGGTTGCCGCCGGTGCGTCGGATATCAATGTTACCACGCAGATCGCCGTGATCGTCGATGACATCGACAGGACAGACACAAACGAGGCGGCGGGCCAAGGAGCGGTGCTCTTCCTGCTCTCCAGCGACGTTTCCGTCGGTGGTTCGAATGTCGGTTCGTCCTTCTCGCCGGTTGCGGTGACCGCGGATGAACTGGGCGGAGCCGATGAACTCGCGGTTCTCGTTCGCCACAACGGCAAGTCCGTGCAAGGCGGAACCGGCAGTCTGAACGACGCCGTCGCCAGCGTCGGTTCGACGGTTGCCAGCCGTTCGCTGATTTCCGGCAGCATCGTCGCCAGCGGTTCTGGTCGCGCATCCTCGGCCTTGTCGGTTGGCGATACCGTGCGCATCGAGATGAACGATCGCACCGGTCATTCGATCTTCGGCGCCATCGAACAGACGGTCGAAATCCGCTGACAACAGCGGTCGCGGGCTCCGGATAGACGGAGCCCGCTTTTCCGCGACAATTCCGGCCAGCGATTCTTGAATTGTCTTTTTGCACTGCACACGTTAGGACACCTCGCTGGGTTTCAACGGATATTCCTGGGTGACCCGGAAGGAGCCAGCCGCCATCAATACGACGGCAAGCTTTGCGGATTGGAGGATCCTCGGATGGAAACAATCACAACCATTGCGGACCTGCGCGCGCGCCTGGCGGAACATCGCCGTGCCGGCAAATCCATCGGTCTGGTGCCGACCATGGGTTACCTGCATGTCGGCCATATGGAACTGGTCGCCCGGGCGCGAACGGCAAACGACATCGTCGTCGCCAGTCTTTTCGTCAACCCGCTGCAGTTCGGTGCCAACGAGGATCTGACGAAATATCCACGCGATCTTGCCCGCGACCAGACGATGCTCATTGAGGGCGGGGTGGATTTCCTGTTCGCGCCCGGTGTCTCCGATATGTATCCGCGCCCGATGGAAACGGTGGTCGATGTGCCGACGCTTGGCGGCGAACTGGAAGGAAAGGTTCGCCCCGGCCATTTCGCCGGCGTCTCGACGGTCGTCACCAAGCTTTTCAATATCGTCCAGCCCGATCGCGCCTATTTCGGCGAGAAGGATTTCCAGCAGTTGCAGATCATCAAGCGCATGGTTGACGATCTCGCGCAACCGGTCGAAGTGATCGGCGTTGCAACGGTGCGCGAAGCCGATGGTCTCGCCTGTTCCTCGCGCAATGTCTATCTGACAACGGCAGAGCGCGCGGCGGCGGCCATCGTGCCGAAGGCGCTCGATGAGGCCGAAAGGTTGGTTGCCTCGGGCCTGACGGATGTGGCGAAGATCGAGCGCGCGCTCACGGATTTCATCGCTGCCGAGCCGCTGGCACAGCCTGAAGTGGTGGCGATCCGCGATCCGGAAACACTGCATACTCTGACCGAAATTGGCGAAAAACCGGTTCTTCTGTTGCTTTTTGTCCGCTTCGGGAGCACGAAGCTGCTCGATAATCGGGTTTTCAGCCCGAAAACGGCTAAATTTGCGAAGGTGGCGTGAACATGAGTGTACAGGCAGTGAAGCGTCGCCTCAGCCCCGGCAATATCGAAGCGTTGAAGGGCGAGCGGCCGATCGTCAGCCTGACGGCCTATACGACGCCGATCGCCCGGCTGCTCGATCCGCATGTGGATTTCATGCTGGTGGGCGATTCACTCGGCATGGTGATCTACGGTCTCGATTCGACCGTCGGCGTCACGCTGGACATGATGATCGCCCATGGTCAAGCGGTCATGCGCGGCTCGGAAAAGGCCTGCGTCGTCGTTGATCTGCCGTTCGGCTCTTACCAGGAATCGAAGGAACAGGCTTTCCAGAGTGCTGCGCGCATCCTGAAGGAGACTGGCTGCAGCGCCGTCAAGCTCGAGGGCGGGGCCGAGATGGCCGAGACCGTCGATTTCCTTACCCAGCGCGGCATTCCGGTGCTCGGCCATGTCGGCCTGATGCCGCAGTTGGTCAACACCATGGGCGGCTATCGCTCGGTCGGTCGCAGCGACAAGGAAGCGGCCAAGATCCGGCGCGACGCCAAGGCTATCGACGATGCCGGCGCCTTTGCAATCGTGGTCGAAGGCACGGTCGAGCCCTTGGCGCGCGAAATTTCCGCAGCCTTGCGGGCGCCGACGATCGGCATCGGCGCGTCTCCGGCCTGCGACGGCCAGATTCTCGTCTCCGACGACATGCTGGGCATCTTCAGCGATTTCAAGCCGCGCTTCGTCAAGCATTTCGCCGAGCTCGCGCCGCAGATGTCGGCTGCTTTCGAAGCCTATGCCAATGAGGTGAAAGCGCGGACCTTTCCCGGCATCGAGCATACCTTTCAGGTGAAGCCCAAGCCCTGACCCAGGGCCACGCCCGGATATCCGTTTGCGCGGATGTCCGGGTTTCGATCAGAAATCCGGATCGCTGCATCAATCTTATTGAATTGTCGGTTGTCAGTCGGCGACCTATCTGTGGATTCGATTTCAGACATATTTCAATCGGAGCGCGGCTTTCGTTCGTCGTCCGTTCCGGAAAGTTCCCCATGAAAAAAGATGATTTTTGGCAGGGCGTTCGCGGTGGCTTCCCCGTGATGGTTTCCGCCTCTCCGTTCGGTGCGCTGTTTGGCGCGCTGGCGGTGGACAACGGCTTTTCGGTCTTCGATGCCGTCTTCATGAGCACCACGGTCTATGCCGGCGCCAGCCAGATGGTCGGTATCGAGCTGTTCGGCCACAACGTCCAGCCCTGGCTGATCGTGCTCTCCATCTTTGCGGTGAACTTCCGCCACATCCTCTATTCGGCATCGATCGCGCGGCATATCCGCCATTTCTCGGCCGTGCAGAAATTCTTCACCTTCTTCCTTCTGGTCGATCCGCAATATGCCGAAACGGAGAAGCGGGCGGAGCGCGGCGAGCCGGTCACGTTCTGGTGGTATCTCGGTTTCGCGCTGATCATTTATCTGCCCTGGCAATTGATGACGATGCTGGGCGCCATCTTCGGGCAGATGATCGGCGATCCCCGTTCCATCGGTCTTGATGTGCTTCTGCCGATCTATTTCCTCGGTCTGGTCCTCGGCTTCCGCAAGCGCGATCACTGGCTGCCGGTCGTCGCCGTCAGTTCGCTGGCCTCGGTCGCTGCCATGCATTTCGTCGGTTCGCCCTGGCATGTCAGCATCGGTGCCGTCGCCGGCATCGCGCTTGCCGCCTGCATGCCGCTGCCGGCCGCGCCGGAAGAGCCCGTCACCCTGAAACATGAGGTTTGATCATGGATAGCACCGAGCACCTGCACCTGATCTACATCATTCTCGCAGCCGCCGTGGCGACGTTTCTGACCCGTATCGGCGGGTATGTGATGATCACCCAGATGAAGCGCATCCCGCCGCGCATGGAGGCGGCGCTAAATGCCGTTCCCGCCGCCGTGCTGTCGACGCTGGTTGCGCCTGCCTTCGTCTATGGCGGCTGGGACGTTACGGCGTCGATGGTCGTCGCCTTCTTCGTCGGCTTGCGCTTTTCATCGCTGTGGATGCTGCTTGCCGGATGGCTCGTCGTCATGGCCATCCGGCATATCGGTCTCTTCTGAAAGCGCTCAGCGCGTCAACTCTGCCGTTGCCTCTTCGAGCCAGGTGAGCACGCCATCGTCGGAAATCAGCGGCGCCAGCTTTTCCCGCGTCAGGCGGTGATAGGTGTTCATCCATGCCAACTCCTCGTCCGTCAGCAATGGCGTGACGATCAGGCGGCGGTCGATCGGGCAGAAGGTGAGGGTCTCGAAACCGAGCATCGGCAGCTCGCCGCCGTCGATCTCGCTGGCTTCGAGCACATGCACCAGATTTTCAATGCGGATGCCGAAGGCGCCGGGGCGATAATAGCCAGGTTCGTTCGACAGGATCATGCCGGGCAGCAATTCCTGCATCGAGGCGCGTGAAATGCGCTGTGGGCCTTCATGCACGGAGAGATAGGAGCCGACGCCGTGGCCGGTGCCGTGGGCGAAATCGGCGCCCGCCTTCCACAACGCGATGCGGGCCAGCGGATCGAGATCGACGCCGCGTGAGCCCTTCGGAAAGCGGGCGGTGCTGATGGCGATCATGCCCTTCAGGACCAGCGTGAAGAAGCGGCGCTGCTCCTCCGGCACGGTGCCGATCGCCACGGTGCGGGTGATGTCCGTCGTACCGTTGACATACTGCCCGCCGGAATCGATCAGGAACATCGTGCCATCGGCAATCGCGAGATCGCTCTCCGTCGTCACACGGTAATGCATGATCGCGGCATGGGCGCCGGCGCCGGAGATGGTGTCAAAGGAAATGTCCTTGAGCGGGTTCTGCATGCGCTCGCCGACCGACTTGCGGAAGGCTTCGAGCTTCACGGCGGCAGCGATCTCGGTAATCTCTCCCGGCGTCGTTCCATCCAGCCAAGCGAGAAATTCGACCATGGCGGCGCCATCCTGCAGATGGGCGCGGGCGGAACCCTCGAGTTCGGCCGCGTTCTTGCGGGCGCGGGGCAGGCGGGCCGGATCGATGGCCTCGATCACCGTGCCGCCGCTCTTACGGATGCGCTCGGCAAGCGCGAAGGCCGCATGGTCGGGATCGATCATGATCTTCGCGCCCGTCGCGGCGAGGGCGGAGATTCTCTCCTCGAATGAGGAAGGCGCTTCGAAACTGGCAAGTTGCGTGAGGTAAGCCTCTTCCTCGATACCGGCCTTGCGCTTGTCGAGAAACAGCGCGACCTTGCCGTCCGCATGGACAATGGCGCGGGCGAGCGGATGCGGTGTGTGGGGAACGTCGCTACCGCGGATGTTGAAGGTCCAGGCGATCGACGAAGGATCGGTCAGCACGACGGCATCAGCGCCGGCTTTCGAAAGGTCCGTTGCCATGGTCGCGAGCTTGTCCCTGGCGAGCAGGCCGGCATGGTCGAGCGGCTGGATATTGACGCGGCCGAGGGGCGCGGCCGGACGGTTTTCCCACTGCTTGTCGAGCGGATTGTGATCCAGGAAGATCAAAGCGCCGCCGAGCCCCTGCAGGGCCTTTTCCAGCTTGCGGACTTCCGCGCCGGTATGCAGCCACGGATCGATGCCGAGGCGGAAGCCCTTGGCGCCATGACGTTCGAGCCAGACATGCGGCGGTTCGCCGACGAGGTCTCCGCCTTCGAAGACGCTGCCATCCACCTGTTCTGCCAACTGGGTAACGTAGCGTCCATCGACGAAGACGATCGCCTGGTTGCGCGTGATGAGCGCAATGCCGGCCGAGCCGGTGAAGCCGGTCAGCCAGGCCAGTCGTTCGGCCGATGCCGGGACATATTCTCCCTGATATTCATCGGCCCGCGGCACGAGGAAGCCATCGACATTCAGGTCGGCGAGTGCGGCGCGCAGCGCCGTGACGCGCGCCTTGCCGAATTGCGGTGTGGAGGTAACGTCAAAGGACTGGAACATGGATTTTTCCAAATTGGGGCTGAAGGGAGGGGCCGGTGAGCAGATCGCGCCGGGCGACCGATCCACGCCGATTCCTCAAGGGTGGATATACTCTAGCGGAAACAGTCTGGGGAGTGATAGCCCGTGTTTCTTACCTGTCCCATCAACCCTTCACGAATTTGCGGATGATCTCCCATGTCAGCCGCTGATTGTTTCGGGCCCAGCGATCGTTGGTGAAGAACACTCGCTCGGCCGGCTCCCAACCGCTGCAACTGAAATCCGACTGTCGTGCAAAGAATGCGACAAAATCAGCTTCGTTGTCCCATTGGGCAATCGGCTCTCCGAGACTGTGCCCGCCGTCCTGGATTTCACGCAGCGTGATCGTGGTGCCTGTCCGGATCAGTCCGTGCCCGCAATAGTCGCGATGAAATTCGTGGATCAGCCCGGTGCCCTGTTTGCAGGTCATCAGCTTGCGGTACAGGTCACGCGCCACCCAGGAGCCGAACGGTGCGTGGCTCAGGCGATCACGACATTCGAGATGTCTGCGTTCCATTTCTTCCTCCGATGCATCGATCAGGGGATAGGGCGGCCAACCGGCTTTATCGTCCAAGTTCCTGCCTCGCATAGACCAGAGTATCGACCCGACAATCCAGGCGATGACGCCAAGGCAGATGAGCGGTATCACGATCGCAAGCATCCATTCTCCATTCGCAGTCAGTCGCAATTATCATACTTATGCGTTCCGTGCATGGCACCCATGCTGCATTGCACCTAGACCGGTTCAAAAAATAGTCTATAAACCCACTCAACGAACACGGATGCAAATCTGATGTTCACGCGAATGCCTTCGGGCACGCGCTGCATGGTCTGAGCATGGTTGGTCATCCTTCTCCTCCTCCCTCCGGGTGGCCAATTTCAGACCGTGAAGAGTCCGCTTGAGCGCTCCTCCTCCTCAAGCTCGCGGACATGACCGGCTTGCCGGTCAGCGGGCGATGCTTCGGCATCGCCTTTGTTTCGAAAAACCCGCTTGTCCATGACGGACGGGCGGGTTTTTCATTTTCAGCCATTTCAAATGAATTGCTTCCGCGCGAGGCGGAAGCGTGTCAGGCGCGATCGAGGTGGATCGTGACCCAGCCATTGCGCCAGATCGTGCGGACATGGCGCAGGTGGTTGGCATTGTAGGCCGACAGGACCTTCCAGCGCTGTGACGCCAGGATGCCCGAGAGGATGACGGAGCCGCCGGGCGCCAGATGGTTTGCCAGCTGCGGCGCCATCTTGATCAGAGGCCGGGCGAGGATATTGGCGATGATCAGGTCGAACGGACCATGGGTATCGAAGGCCGGCGAATGAAAGCCGGGGGCTGTGATCGTGGTGATGCCGGCGGCGATATCGTTGCGCTTGACGTTTTCGGCCGCGACCCGGGTGGCGATGGGATCTATGTCGGTTGCCAGCACCGGAATGTGCTTCAGCTTTCTTGCGGCGATCGCCAACACGCCGCTGCCGGTGCCGAGATCGAGCGCATTGCGCACCTTGCGGGAGCGCATGACGGTTTCGATGACCTCGAGGCAGCCTGCCGTCGTGCCGTGATGGCCGGTGCCGAAGGCCTGGCCGGCGTCGATCTCGATGGCAATGTCATTGAGCGCGATCTTGTCTCGATCATGCGAGCCATGCACGAGGAAGCGACCGGCACGCACCGGCGACAGGCCTTCCAGCGATTTGGCGATCCAATCGACGTCCGGAATGACTTCCCTTTGGATCTCTGCATCCGGGAACCGTTCGGTGATAACGTCGGCGAAGCGCTCGCGCATTTCGTCTTCTTCATCGAAGTCGATATAGAGCGATGCTTCCCAGCGATCCTGCTTCTCATCCATTTCCATCGTTGCGATGGCGTAGCCTTCATCCTCAAAGGCATCGGTCATCAGGCTCATCGCGACCTCGGAAAGCATCTCGGTCGTGGTGATGAAAAGGCGCAGGTCACTCAAGGTCGTTGTCCTTCGGATCGGGCAGGGCGGCTGTGGCGCTCTATCATGCGCTACGATCAAAGGCAAAGCGCAGGGCCTAAAGCGTGTCGCGATCTTCCAGATTCGCTCCGTACGCTTTAGTCCTTTGTTCATACGCATGTCCCGCAGAACCGCTGCACACTTCTACGGGACATGCTTTAACGCTTGGTGAGGTTTTCCAGCTTCTGGACCGCCGTGTCGGGGTTTTCGCCATAGGCGATCGTGCCGGTGAAAGCTCCCTTGGCGTCAAGGAGGAAGACCGAGGCGGTGTGGTCCATCGTATAGTCACCGTCCGGATTTTTCTCGTCGAGCGGGATCTTCTTGGCGTAGACGCGAAAGCCCTTGACCATCTCCATCACCTTGTCCGGCGGACCGGAAATGCCGATGATGCGCTTGGAAACGTTGGAAACGTACTGATTCATGATCTCGGGCGTGTCGCGCTCGGGATCGACGCTGACGAAATAGGCCTGCAGCTTGGTGCCGTCCGGGTCGACCTTTTCCAGCCAGCCGTTCAGCTCGAACAGGGTCGTCGGGCAGACTTCCGGGCAATGGGTGAAGCCGAAGAAGACGGCGGACGGCTTGCCGGTGAAGGCCTTCTCGCTGATCGGCTGGCCGGTCTGCGAGACGAGTTCGAAAGGAACGCCGAAGGGGCCGGCCGCCAGCTGCTCTTTCGGATTGCTCATCCAGTAGGCGGCATAACCGAGGACGGCTGCGACCACTGCCACTGCTACCCACAGAACGATACGTAAAGTCTTCATGAAGATATCCGGTCACCTGCTGAACTGTCGCTGTTGAAATAGCGGTTCGGGACCGGCGTTGCAAACGTTCTAGCCGCCAGCGTCAAAATGTGGCAGGGCCGTTCTGAAGCGCCAGGAAGGTCAGAAGCACCAGGAAAGTCCGTTCTCGGCCATGGCGAGAAACATCTCCGGGCCTTGGACGATCCAGCCAATAAAGGCAGCGCCAGCCAGAAGCAGGCCACCACCCGCCGCGACGGTAGCAATCAGTGACTTCGGGTACTTGTCGTCCGCATCATCCATCGCGCGATGATACTGCCGTGAGCCTCTAATGGAAAGCCGGTTTCGTGTTTTTGCGAATGGCGCGACTGCCCCGAGGGTCGTTAAAATTGGGTGACCATTTTAGCGAATGTTTAATTTGTGTTTGCCATGTTCCAAGGGCGTGAGGGTGCCATTTCCCTTTTTGACATGACGTCGCCGGTTTTTGATCGAGCCCGGTTTCCCGCATTATCCACTCTCTTCACATGCGTGCGGCGCTGTTGCCGTGGCGCGGAAACGGATCAATGCCGAATGACATCGACAGCACAACTCGAACGCAAGCTTTCGGTCAGCCAGCGCCTTGGAACACTCGCCGTCGCCGCTTTTGTCGGCTTCGGCTCGATGGTGGCTATTGGCTGGTATCAGAATTCCCATGTTGGCGGCGCGCTACAGAACGCGGTTGTCGCACAGAACGCAATCCGAAACGCCAGCCTGATGCACCTGACCAATGTCGAACTCGTGCTCGCGGCCATGGATATCATCGTCGACAGGGACGAGCGCAAGGTTTCGCCCGAGCGGATCAAGCTCATTGCCGATTCGATCACGGCGCTCAATCAAGGCAAGCCGGGGCTTGCGGCTCTCGCGGCGACCGTCGGCAAGCCCGAAATCATGTCGACCTTCGATGCTGATCTTGCCGAACTGACGAGTGCCATCCAGACGGATTTGGTTGGGATGGTGGAGGACGGTGCGGACCCCAAGGCGTTTGGCGCAATCGACGATACGATCGACGGCGCGGGCGAACGCATGACCGCGTCTCTGACGAAATTGACGGATGAGGCCGGCATTCTGCTCTCGGCACGCGTCGGTGAGGCGATCGAACGGTCCGGTTCATCCGTGCTGATGCAGCTTGCTCTTGGGTTCCTGGCGATGACCACGCTGATGGGCCTGCTGTTTTTCCATGGCAACGTCCTTCGCCGCGGCATCTTTGCCGTGCGCGATAGCATGCAGCGTATCCTCAAGGGGGATTACCAGGCCGCGGTGGACGCCGTGTCGCGTGGTGATGAACTCGGCGAGATGGCCCGTTCGGTCGAAATGTTCCGGGTGGCGGCTGTCGAGAAGCTTGAGCTTGAGCAGAGAGCAGCGGCCAGCCGTTCCGAGAATGAAGCGGAACGCGAAACACGCGAAGCCGCGCGGTCAGAAGAGGCGCGTCAGGTGCGCGGCGCCGTGACGGCGCTCGGCGAAGGCCTCAACCGCCTTTCCGAGGGCAATCTGACGGTCACCATCGACCAGCCATTCCGCGCGGATCTCGAAAGTTTACGAATCGACTTCAACAACACGGTTCGCAAGCTGCAGAGCGTGCTGTCCAATGTCCAGGACAGTGGTTCCTCCATCCAATCCAACAGCCGCCAGATGCGCGGCGCGGCGGATGATCTCGCCAAGCGGACGGAGCAGCAGGCGGCCTCGCTTGAAGAAACGTCGGCAGCGCTCGACCAGATCACCGTCACGGTGCGCACAGCCACCCAGCGAGCCGAGGAAGCGAGCCAGATGGTCGGCGAAACCCGCACCAATGCCGAGGAATCCGGCCGCATCGTCGGCGAGGCCGTGGCGGCCATGGCCCGCATCGAGGATGCATCTTCCGAGATCGGCAAGATCATCAATGTGATTGATGAGATCGCCTTCCAGACCAACCTTCTGGCGCTCAACGCCGGCGTCGAGGCCGCCCGTGCCGGTGAAGCCGGCAAAGGCTTTGCCGTCGTCGCGCAGGAAGTCCGTGAATTGGCCCAGCGGGCGGCGGGTGCCGCCAAGGACATCAAGGTTCTGGTCGGACGCTCCAGCAACGAGGTCGGCAACGGTGTCAAACTGGTGCAGGCGACCGGCGAGGCGCTTGGCCGCATCGGCTCCGACGTGGTGCGCATCAATGAACACATGACCTCCATCGTCCAGGCTGCCCGCGAACAATCGACCGGCCTTCAGGAGATCAATACGGCGATCGGCCAGCTCGACCAGATGACGCAGCAGAATGCCGCCATGGTCGAGGAAACCAATGCCGCAAGCCATACGCTGGCGCAGGATGCGGAAGCCCTGACCGATCTGATCGGCCAGTTCCAGCTCAGCGGTTCATCCGTCCGTGCCCCCCGCCAGCCGATTCGTGTCGCCACGCCGGCGAACACGCGTCCAGCCCCATCCCCCGCCAAGGCCCTGATGGGCAAGCTGGCGGGCGCCTTTAGCAGCCCCGCGTCATCCGTGCCGAAGGCATCGGGTTCCGCCGAAAACTGGGAAGAATTCTGATCATGAACAACAGTGCCATCAAGCAATCCGGTGCCTACCTGGAAATCGTTTCCTTCCATCTGGGTGATCAGGAATTCTGCATCGACATCATGGCGATCCGCGAAATCCGCGGCTGGGCGCCGGTGACGCCGATGCCGCATACGCCGCCCTACGTTCTCGGCCTCATCAACCTGCGCGGCGCGGTGATCCCGGTCATCGACATGGCCTGCCGCCTCGGCATGAAGATGACCGAGCCGTCCGAGCGCTCGGCCATCATCGTCACCGACATCGCCGGCAAGCTGGTCGGCCTGCTCGTCGAGCAGGTTTCCGACATGATGACCATCAAAAGCGAGGCCCTGCAGCCGGCGCCGGAGATCATTCCGGAAGCCCAGCGCGCCTTCTGCCGCGGCATCGTGGCGCTAGAAAAGACCATGGTCTGCTTCCTCAACCTTGACACCGTCATCGCCGACGAGCTTGCCCAGGCGGCGTAAGCCGCCCGCATGTTTGTCGAAAATCAACGGACACCGCCCGGTTCACACCGGCGGTGTCCATTCGCGTTTCTGCCGGATTGGGCAAGAATAGCGGCACAGCGGCGTGGCGGGTGTCTTGCTTCCGGTTTAGTGTCGTGCTCTGCAGGCAGGCGGGTTTCCGTCCAGCCTCCGCGACGTGATGCCGGAAGGGAGACCGCCCATGAAATGCCTCTTGCTCGTCGATATCCAGAACGGCTTCTGCTCCGGCGGCAATCTGGCCGTGCCGAATGGCGAGGACGTCGTTCCCGTTGCCAACAGGCTGATCGCGGAGGGCGGATATGATCTCGTCGTCGCCTCGCAGGACTGGCATCCCGGCGATCACGGTAGCTTCGCCTCGCAGCATCCGGGCCGAAGCCCTTTTGAAATGGTCACGCTCGGCGGCAAGCCACAAATGCTGTGGCCGGATCATTGCGTCCAGGGAAGCCGCGATGCCGATTTCCATCCCGAGCTCAACACCGCCGCTGTCGATCATGTCCAGCGCAAGGGCGAGGATGTCGCCGTCGACAGCTATTCCGCCTTTCGCGACAACGACCAGACGGCGCTCACCGGACTGTCCGATTATCTCACCGGCAAGGGTGTCGATACGCTCGATGTCTGCGGTTTGGCGACCGACTATTGCGTGAAGGCGTCTGCGCTCGATGCCAAGGCGATGATGCCGGATGTGGATGTGCGGTTCATCGCAGACGCCAGCCGGGGGATTGATCCCGCCGGCGTCGAAACGGCGATTGCCGAAATGAATGCCGCGGGCATTCGCATCCTCACGTCTAAGGACGTTCTCGCCGGAGCCTGACCGCGCCGCCTATTGCGGCGCGCCTTCGGTCCAGGTGACGTTCTGTCCGAACAGCGGGATGGTCGAGATCGACATCTTGGCCGAACCGTCGGTCAGTTCACGCGAATGCGCCAGATAGATCAGCGTGTTGTTCTTCTTGTCGTAGATGCGGGTGACGACGAGCGTCTTCCAGATCAGCGACAATCCCTCGCGAAACACTTCCTCGCCTTCGTGGGACAGATCGATATCGCCGATCGTCACCGGGCCGGTCTGGCGGCAGGCGATCGAATTGTTGGAGGGATCCTCGAACCAGTTGCCGTTCTTCAGGCGATCGATGACGCTGCGATCGAAATAGGTCACGTGGCAGGTGACGCCTTCGATCTTGGGATCGCTGACCGCATCGATGCTGATATCGTTGCCAAGCCAGTCGACGCCGACTTCACCCACTGTTTCAGCCCGGGCGGGGAGGGATGCAAACGTGGCCGCGACAAGGGCGAGGGCGCTGAGCAGGCGGATGCGAAAGGTCATTGGCGGTTCTCCATGAGGGCATAGCTCACATAGGTATGTCGCCCGTCAATGCAAGCCGGGATGCGAGGAGCCTCAGGCGGTATTGGGAAACTGCAGCGGCGTCGTGGAGACGGCTGCCGCCGCACGCATTTGGGCTGCGGCACCGGCGAGGGCCCGGCTGCTGGCGGAGGAATAGAGGCTTTCGGAGACGCTCAAGCGGTCGCGTCCGGCAGCTTTTGCTTCGTAGAGCGCGCCATCGGCCCGGATCATCGCATCGGTGACGGTCCCGCCCGGTTCACCCGTTGCCAGCCCGATGCTGACCGTCAGCGCTATTTCGGCGCCGTTGATGTCGTTGATGCGAATGGCACGGACGCCGGCGCAGATGGCCTTGGCTATCTCGATCGCCGCAAGCCGATCGATTCCAGTCAGCGCGATGCCGAATTCCTCACCCCCCAGGCGCCCCAGAATGCCGCGCCCGCCCAGGGTTTCACGAACCGTCCGGCTGAAATGGGCAAGGGCGGCGTCCCCGCCGGCATGGCCGTACTGGTCGTTGATCTGTTTGAACCGGTCGAGGTCGAGCAGCATGAAGATGGGCTGGTCTCCGGCGGCGGTTGAAAACATCCGTTCGGCACGCGTCATGAAGGCACGCCGCGACAAGGTGCCGGTCAGGTCGTCATGGGCGACCATGTGGCGAAGATTGGCGATCATCCAGCCGTGCAGCATCAGGATCACGCCCAGGAAGAACAGCGGCATGATCAACTGCCGGGCGTTCATCAGTGTCGCTATCCAGAACTGCGGAGGGGCAACACCGCCAAATGCGGGAAGGCCGGCGCTGAAGACAACGACCCGCATGGCATGGATGCCGGCAACGGCGAAGGCCGCGAGGCAGCAGACCAGCAGATAGGGCATGATCGCCCGTTCCCGTGGCCAGTGGCGCATGATCGTCAGGCCGACAAGCGTGTAGATCAGTCCGGCGAGCCCGGCGCCGAGGCAGATGCGTGCGGTGGCATTATCGACGGCATAGCTGAAGAAAGTCAGGGCAGCGGCGGTGCCCGCAAGCACGGTCACGAGCGACCAGACATGCATGGACGCGCGGCCGAGAAATTCGCGAAAGCCCGCGAGAATGACCAGCCCGGCGGCAACGTTCAACACTGTCGAGGCCACCGTATGCACCCATATCGGTGCGAGATCGGATGTCAGGCCGAGCGCGGCTCCGGCCGCCGCCAGCGCGCAGGCGATGCAGAACTTCGAGGCGCCGGGTACGCCGGTCGTACGCAGGGACAGCAGGACGGGAAACATCACCATAACGGAGATCATTGCGATCGCGGAAAGAAAGCTCATGGACGCGAATTCCTGCCGTGGGTGCTGAAAACGATCTCGCTCATGCGGATGAGGCCGAATTGGTAAGTTGCGTCGCTTTAATTTTCTCAGTCGAAAGTCGCTGCAATTTTAATCAATGCGGTGATGTCCAGGCAATTTCCACCGCTCTTTGAGGCGTTGCCGATCAAGACAGCCGTGACAGTTTGTCGGGAGGCGATATCGCTTGGCGGGTCTTCAAACGAATCGGATGAAGGGAGCAGAGCCAGCTGCTTTTTCTGCTTGTCTATCCGCGGGATTTGGAACGATAGCGGCCGCGTCTGCCTCCCCAGAATTGGGGATAGACTATGAGGCATCACGGCAAAACGCCTCTTAACAAACAAGGCGTCCTTAATATTGCCAAAAATAAAGGTTCTGAGGCCTCACGCAAACGCATCGCGTTGCTCTCAAGTCCAGTACCAGTTTTGAGACGCCGTCACGGAATGTGTACGGCGGACCGCGAGGTCGCGGCGCAGAAGGCGTGCCTTCTTCCGTCTTGTGCTGCAGCCCGTGCGCCCCTTCCGTGCCACTCATGCTTCTCGTCTTTCGGGGAGCCAGCGTAAAGGAATTGGTTACCATACTTTGTCATTCTTCAGATCAACCGGCATGTGCAGGCAAGCGCGATAGAGAGCGCCCGACCGACATTGGACCGGCCTTGGCGGCGGCGCGTCTCGTTGTCCCCAGTGTGAGTAATGCGTTTCGGGTAACGAGTATCATGGCGTCAGCGGTTGAAAAGTGCAGACACGGTGCCTCTTCCGGCAAGACGAAGAAGGCGAAGCGGTTTTTATCCGGCGCCACCGTCATCGGTGTCGGCATCGCCGCCTCCGTCTGGATGATCGCAGCCTTTGCGGTCGTGCAGACCATGGGATCCTCCGTTCCTTCCGACAAGAAACCACGGCTTGAAGCCTCGCTTGGTCTCAACGCGATCGTTCGCGCCACACCGCAGCAGGAACGCGTGGTGCGGCTCGCCAAGTTTTCGCGGCTGACCATCAAGCCGCAGATGAATCTCGTCGCACAGGCCGTGCCGCAGAAGAGCACCGTGGCGGTCGCGACGGCGAAGCCTGCAAAGGATTTCGCCGAGCGTTCGATCGTCGTGGCGCTTGCCAGTGTGGCGGCCAGCCGTGGCGACGCCATGGTCACAGGCTCGGTGCCGGTGGTTGCGAGCGCTCTCGTGGAAAATGTCTCGCTCGAAGAGCAGGGCGTGAACAAGCCGTTCAACCTGGTCATGCAGGAGCCCGCTTCGTCGCTGAACGGCATGCTTCCGGATCTCGGGCCACTGCCGCTGGCCAAGCCGCGCAGCATCGCAAAGCTCGATGCCGACAAGACACAGGCTGACAAGGCCAGGAAGCCGAAGGAACTCGCCTATGCGCGGCCCGACCTGCCGGCCATGGATGACGACGAGGATGACGTCCAGCCGACATTCCGCGGCAAGAAGGGCGTCGCCTATTACGATATCTCGGCGGGCGTGGTCTACATGCCGAACGGCGAAAAGCTGGAAGCCCATTCCGGCATCGGCAAGATGCGCGACAACCCGGCCTATGTGCATGTGAAGATGAAGGGGCCGACCCCGCCCGGCACCTACAAGGTGACGATGCGTGAATCGCTGTTTCACGGCGTTGCCGCCGTCCGCCTGACGCCGACGGATGGGGTTGCGCCGCATGGCCGCGTCGGCCTCCTGGCCCATAGTTACCTGCTGCGCAACCGTGGCGACAGCCATGGCTGCGTCGCCTTCGCCAACTATCCGAAATTCCTCAAGGCCTTCAAGCGCGGCGAGATCAGCCATATGGTCATCGTCAAGAGCATGAAAGGCAAGTTCGCGCCAAGACGCGCTTTTGCCTCGCTGTTTTCCCGCAAGGGATGATCGTCCACGCGATGACGGATTGCCAAGGGGTCGGCTTTGCCGGCCCCTTTTGCGTTTGCGGTCTCGCGCTTGATGTGATTGCCGGCTACCATGATCTCTGCATCATCGTGCGGGAGACGCCGGCCGCTGGCCAAGCAACCTCCGCACCGTGATTGAGCCGGAACCCTGGAGGAGAACCCGATGGCCAAGAACACGATCTGCCTGTGGTACGACAAGGATGCCGAGGCCGCCGCCCGATTTTATGCCGAGGTCTTCCCCGACAGTTCGGTCAGCGCCGTGCACAAGGCACCGAGCGATTATCCGTCGGGGAAGGAAGACGATGTACTGACGGTCGAGTTTACCGTCGCCGGCGTCGCCTGTCTCGGCCTCAACGGCGGCCCCATCTTCAAGCACAACGAAGCCTTCTCCTTCCAGATCGCCACCGACAGCCAGGAAGAAACCGACCGCTACTGGGACGCCATCGTCGGCAATGGCGGGCAGGAGAGCGCCTGCGGCTGGTGCAAGGACAAGTGGGGCATTTCCTGGCAGATCACGCCGCGTGTCCTGACCGAAGCGCTTGCCGCCGGCGGCGCCGAAGCCAAGCGCGCCTTCGATGCGATGATGGACATGAAGAAGATCGACGTGGCGGTGATCGAGGCGGCGCGGCGGGGGTAGGGAGTTGGTTTTTGCCTCTGGACAAGACCCCTCCCCAACCCCTCCCCACAAGGGAGAGGGGCTTAATCTGCCGAACGTTCTGCCCGCAGCCATGCGAAAACCCTCACGCGGCGCGTTTCGCCCGTGGTTTGAATGATCAACTCGGCCGGGACACATCGTGTGCCTGATTGAGTTAGTAAGTAATGACACGCGATGTGTCCCGTTTCGGTGGTTTTTACCTGCAACTCCGGTTTCTCTGCCAGAATGGCACCCCTTTCGGGAACCACCAGGGTCGGCGGCATTGGCGCCACCATCCGTTCTGTTGTGTGCCTCACAGGCACGCCCCGATCCTGTTTCAAACGGGAGGGAAACCACTTTCTGCAGGCCCTCCTGACCATGCCTGCGTTTCAAACACAGACCAGGAGCACCGGCCCCACCTCGCCGGCAACGCTTTCCGGTGTATCCGATGGCGGGACGAGGGCAGTATGGCACGGTTGGTGGGGGCGGGGATGAGCGGGAGGAAAGATGCATGAACCGGCACGAGAATTGTTTATACCTCGAAGGCCAGGTTCGCTCGATCAAGCAAAAGCCGTAAGTGGGTGGGCTTCACTTTATAGATTGATTGTTGAGGGTTACCGTTTACAACACCAATATTACGCAGTTCATCAAGACTGATTGCTGGTTCAATATACGACACTAATAGGTAATTGATGACCTTTACGGGACGTGACGGCGTAGCATGCCATTCGTCAAGTTGCTTTTCGCTGTAAACGGACCTGCCTCCGCTTAGATGCATCAATTCCCGCGTTGACCTCGCAAGGGTAACACTTTCTAGTATCCCGAGGGCGGTGACGGCTTGAGAAGGGTGCTCTTTAGAGGCTCCTTTGTAGAAAAATAGCAATGAACCCGGTGCTCCCAAGTTGGATGGAGCGCGGCAAAGGTAAACCTTTCTTATCGTATTTCCAGGACGAGCGGGGCGTTCGGCATGCGATACCCCGCTAAAAAGGTCTCGTTGTCTTGGATTCCATAGGTCAGGGTAAAGTGTATCATGATAGGCTTCTTGAATCGGTATTCCGAAGCCTTTAATTGCATCATTCAATAAAAATCTTGGGTAGTTATTTCGAGCAGCTTCGTAGGGCGTAGTCGATGCAACAGCTTCCAGTCTTGCTGACGAAAATGCACGCTCATAGATGAATTCACCATTTGCGTTGCTACCGGCTTGTCGGAAGCCGTAGAACTCAAGAAGGTTCATAAGCGCAGCCTGATTTTCATATGTTGTAAGATACGCAATTTCATAACCGTTGGTCTGAGCATACCATAGAACTTGCTTTAAGAGCAGTTCTCCGAGCTTTACGCCGCGTTTATCGGGAGCTACCTTGAATGTGCAAATTTTTAAGATTTTCGCTGCCTTAGTGACCGCATCAGTTTCCGCTGCATTCTCGTCTTTGCGGACGATGAGACCTGCAAGTTGGTCGTCATCGTACACAACCCAACAAGGGCGACGTTGCTTGACGCACTTTTTGTGCCACCAGTCATCAAATTCTGGATAGTCGTGTCGAAGGCTATTAAAAAACTCGTCGGCATGGTCGATCATGTGTGCATCGACTTCGGCGACATGTCTGATGGGAACCTGCTTTGGCTCGTAGGTTTGCGTCAGAAGATCTGCCGCATCGCCAACGAACAAAACCCGCCTTCCAAGTTCGGCTGAATGTTTTAGGGCGCGCTCGTGGAGTCCTTTATCCTGTGAAACGAGAAAGTCGACAGCATCGCTCTTCAGGGCATGTAAGAGGGTTGCATCGACGATATCGTTCGGTTTTTTGAGAGGGCCGAAGGCCGCTTCAAGTTCCACCGTCGTAAGACCGCGTCTCTTACCGAATACTTGGTACTTGGCAATTTTGCTAAGTGATATGCGGCGTCGCTCCATGTTCTTATCGCGAGAAATATCCTCGCGAGCGACTTCGTGAACAAAAACATCGACTTTGTGGGCCGCAGCAAGGCTTGAAAATTTAGCGTATGCTGCATCGACAGCATGATAGTCTTCTAAGCCTATTAGAATGTTCGTATCAATTAGATACGACTGCTGCCTCATGTCTTAGCGCCTTTCGCAGATCACGGCTTGCGTACAAATATGACTGAGGAGGCTCGAACCCGAATCGCTCGCGCAGCTCGTTCAGGGGAATTGGTCTCGAAAAAGATCTTACATCTTCAAAAATAAGTGCGAATCCGAACTCTAAGCCTTGGAAGTAGTTTCCAAAATCTTCTCGCCCAATAAAAGCAGAGTCTTCGAACTCTGACCAGATTTCTTCCACAGGTAATTTCAGGACGTTTTTGATTTCAGCAACACCAACCATCGCTCGTACTGGTGAAGTTGAATAGATGTATGCAACTGTGCCGCCAGGCGCCGAGACGGGGAAGCGCCGTCTTAACTCAACAGTCTTGCGGCCTTCTAGTATTTTTTCCGAATACTGAGGCCTAATCGATAAAACAACATCTCGCTGGGCGCGAAAGGGTTCGTCTGCTAAAAGTGGGAAGACCAATTGGTCATCGTTTCCATACTCCGCCTCAAAGGCATCCTTAATTCGGAGTACAAGGCGGGCATCTGCAGGAAATACCGCATCGACTCGCAGTGAGGCCCCCAAAGCTTCCACGTAACGTTGAACAGTCGAAAGATAGACTTCGCCACCTTTCTCTATTTTCGATACCGCTGCTTGCTGAACATTAAGCCGGTTTGCCATCTCAACCTGTGTAAGTCCGGATAACAGACGGAGACGACGCAAATCTAAGCCCTCAGCGTGACCGCTGCGTAGCCCGCGGGCGTCTGATGCTTCAATAATTTTTCCAGCCAATTTACCCATTTATATGCACTCCGTTTGACCCGGGGTACCGCAGTGCGACATTCCCTGCAAGGAATATAGTGTTTGCGCAAGGCCAGAGCGCTATTTAAGATGCCAAGCGTGTAAAAAAGAACGCATATGGCGATTTGGCGCCCCTCAAACCCGCGCCACAAACCCGTCCAGCACCCGCTTCTGCCCGGCGCGATCAAAATCGATCGTCAGCTTGTTGCCCTCGATACCAGCGATATTGCCATTCCCGAACTTGATGTGAAACACCCTGTCGCCGATCGCGAATTTCGAGGGTTCGTCGATTTTTGATTTGGCGACGAGTTCGCCGTCGATGGTTCGGGCTTTCGGGCCTGATTCGCCGTAGCCGATGCGTTCGATCGAGACGCCGGAGCGGTTGCCCCAGTTGTCGCGGGTGGCGTCGGTCTTGTTGGCCTGAGCGCGTTTCCAGCCGGGGGTGGAATAGGTGTTGGCGAAGGGTTCCTGCTTGTCGAAGCGGGACTGGCCGTAGCCGCCGCGATTGTAGCCGCCATAGGACTGTTCGGCTTCCGACACTTCGACATGGGTAACCGGCAGTTCATCGAGAAAGCGCGAGGGGAGCGTCGATTGCCAAAGGCCGTGGATGCGGCGGTTGGAGACGAACCAGATATGGCAGCGGCGCTTGGCGCGCGTCAGGCCGACATAGGCGAGGCGGCGCTCTTCCTCGAGACCGGCACGGCCGCCTTCGTCCAGCGCGCGCTGATGCGGAAACAGGCCTTCCTCCCAGCCGGGCAGGAAGACGGTCTCGAATTCCAGGCCCTTGGCCGAATGCAGCGTCATGATCGAGACGGCGTCGAGGTTTTCGTTGGTCTCGGCGTCCATGACCAGCGCGATATGTTCGAGGAAGCCGCGCATGCTTTCGAACTGTTCCATCGAGCGGATCAGTTCCTTCAGGTTTTCCAGCCGTCCCGGCGCTTCCGCCGACTTGTCGTTCTTCCACATGTCGGTATAGCCGGACTCCTCAAGGATGGTCTCGGCGAGTTCGGTATGCGGGGTGGTTTCGAGCAGGCCCTGCCAGCGCTGGAACATGGTGACGACGTCGAACAGCGACTTGCGCGGCTTGGCCTTCAGCTCGTCGGTTTCGATCATGTCGGCGGTCGCGGCCAGCATGGGCACGTCGCGCTTGCGGGCATAGTCATGCAGGGCGCGCACCGTGGTGTCGCCCAGGCCGCGCTTCGGCGTATTGACGATGCGCTCGAAGGCGAGGTCGTCGGCCGGCTGGCAGACGAGGCGGAAATAGGCGAGCGCGTCGCGGATTTCCATGCGCTCGTAGAAGCGCGGGCCGCCAATGACGCGGTAGTTGAGGCCGAGCGTGACGAAACGGTCTTCGAACTCGCGCATCTGGAACGAGGCGCGCACCAGGATCGCCATGTCGTTGAGATTGTGCTTGTTGCGCTGGAGGCTTTCGATTTCCTCGCCGACGGCGCGGGCTTCCTCTTCCGAATCCCAGGCGGCGTGGACCTGCACCTTTTCGTCGTCGGGATCGACACGGTCGGTGAACAGCGTCTTGCCGAGGCGGCCCTCGTTGTGGGCGATCAGGTGGCCGGCAGCACCCAGAATATGCTCGGTGGAGCGGTAGTTGCGCTCCAGCTTGATCACCTTGGCGCCGGGGAAATCCTTTTCGAAGCGCAGGATATTGTCCACCTCCGCGCCGCGCCAGCCATAGATCGACTGGTCGTCGTCGCCGACGCAGCAAATGTTGACGGAGGCCTTGTCGTTTCTGGACGAAGACCCCTCCCCAACCCCTCCCCACAAGGGGGAGGGGCTAGGCTGCGGCGCGCTCTCGTTCCATTGCGGACCTTGCTCAGAGGGCGGAGGGGAAAGCCCCTCCCCCTTGTGGGGAGGGGTTGGGGAGGGGTTCTTTTTAACCGGCCGCTGCGCCAGAAGCCGCAGCCACATATACTGCGCGGTGTTGGTGTCCTGATATTCATCGACGAGGATATAGCGGAACTTGTCGTGGTATTCGCGCAAAACATCCGGGTGCGCGCGGAACATGCGGATCGGATGCAGGAGCAGATCGCCGAAGTCGCAGGCGTTCAGCGTCGTCAGCCGGGCCTGGTAGGCGGCGTAGAGTTCGCGGCCCTTTCCGTTGGCAAAGGAGCGGGCGTCGCCCTCGGGGATTTCGGCGGGGCCGAGGCCCTTGTTCTTCCAGCCGTCGATCATCTGGGCGAACTGCTTGGCCGGCCAGCGCTTGTCGTCGATGCCTTCCGCCTGGATCAACTGCTTGATGAGGCGCACGACATCGTCGGTATCGAGGATGGTGAAGGAGGATTTCAGCCCGACCAGTTCGGCATGGCGGCGCAAGAGCTTGACGCCGATCGAGTGGAACGTGCCCATCCAGGGCATGCCCTCGACCGCGCCGCCGACGAGAACGCCGACGCGTTCCTTCATCTCGCGCGCCGCCTTGTTGGTGAAGGTGACGGCGAGGATCTGGCTGGGGAAGGCCTTTGCCGAGGCGAGGATATGGGCGATGCGGGTGGTCAGCACGCGGGTCTTGCCGGTGCCGGCACCCGCGAGCACGAGGACGGGACCATCGAGGGTTTCCACCGCGTCACGCTGCTCCGGGTTCAGGCCGGAGAGATAATCGGGCGCACGATGCTGGTCACGGGCCGCCATGGCGCGGGCCGCGATGCCGCCGGAAACAGGCGCAGGCGGCGTGGGCTGGTGGCTGGACCCGCGCGCAGGACGCGGCGCGGGCTCCTCGTCGAAGAAGGGAATATCGTCAAAACCATTGCTCATGCGGCTCAATGTAGTGATTCGGAGCCGAAAGGCCAGAATTCCGTTCTGCTTTTATTCCGCAATGTCCAGCTTCTTCACCGTTACCGTCGCCATTTAGCCGCGATCAGGGCCGATGATCGGCGTCGAAGACGGGATCGACGGGAAGCTGCAGCGCCGTCGCCAGCTGGTTGGTCTTGGCGGCGAGCGAGATGACGCGCAGGAGATCGGCATGCTGCTCGGCGCTCATGCCCTTGGCTTTTGCGGCTGCCGTATGCGAATGGGCGCAGTAGGTGCAGCCATTGGTGACGGAGACGGCGATATAGAGCATCTCCTTGACGAGCGGATCGAGCGCCGAGGGCGTCGCCATCACCGCCTTGACCTCGGTCCAGGTGCTTTCGAGGAGCGCGGGATCAAACGCGAGGTAATGCCACATATTGTTGATGAAATCGGATTTGCGCGTCGCGCGGATGTCGTCGAAGACGGCCTTGACCCTCGGATCGGATTCGGGGTCGGTGTTTCGGGCGATGGTGCTCATGGAATCTCCTTATGGTCAGGGCCAGCTCTGAAGCCGCATATTGGCCAAAACCGTTCTATTACAAATACGTAATGATGGCATTCTAGGATTGCTTGCAGTGCAGCAAGAAGAGATAGTTGCAGAAAATAACGAGCCCGTGCGCCGTTTTGGCCGGGAAGACGTCTTATCAATTTGGAGTTCTGCATGCGGCTTTGGAAGCAGCTTTTGATCTGCCTGGTTATTCTTCTCGTCGGCCTCGGCGTCTGGGTCCATTTCGTGCCGGGCGCGGATACGATGCTGGCCAAGGCCGGCGTGCCGCCGAGGCTGATCGCGCTTATGGCCAAACCTGCTGGCGAGGCCAAGGACGGCGGCGGACAGGAGCAGGCTCAGGGCCAGGGCAGGGGACAGGGTCGTAACCAGGGCGGCGGCGGTGGTGGAGCACCGCTGGTCGTCACCCAGCCGGTCGATATCGCTGTCGTCAATGACCGGCTGAACGCGATCGGCAATGGCGCGGCGATTCTCTCGGTCAGCGTTACGCCGCTGGCGACCGGAAATCTCACCGAAATCCTTGTGAAATCCGGCGACAAGATCGAAAAGGGCCAGGTGATCGCCCGCCTCGACAGCGACGAGCAGGTGATATCAGCGGCTCAGGCCAAGGTCGCCGTCGACAGCGCCAAGGAAAAGGTCGAGCGCAACCGCAAGCTCGGTGACGCCGTTTCGGTCGCCGTGCTGCGCGATGCGGAATTTGCCATGCAGGCGGCGGAACTGGCGCTGAAGACCGCCGAACTCGACCTGAAGCGCCGCGATATCGTGTCCCCATCCGCCGGCATCGTCGGCATCATCACCGTCAATCCCGGCGATTACGTCACCACCTCGACGCCGATCGCTGTGGTCGATGACCGCACGCAGATTCTCGTCGATTTCTGGGTGCCGGAGCGCTTTTCCAACAAGATTTCCGTCGGTCAGGATGTCTCGGCGACGGCGATCGCCCTGCCCACCTCGGAACTGTCCGGTGTCATCGATTCCATCGACAACCGGGTCGATGCCGCAAGCCGGACGCTACGCGTGCGGGCGCGGATCGACAATCCCGACGATACGTTGCGCGCCGGCATGTCCTTCTCGGTCGAGGTGCGCTTTGCCGGCGACCAGTATCCGACCGTCAATCCGCTGGCCGTCCAATGGAGCGCCGATGGTTCTTATGTCTGGCGTGTTCAGGAGGAGAAGAGCCAGAAAGTGCCGGTCAAGATCATCCAGCGCAATTCCGACAAGGTGCTGGTCGATGCCGAACTCGCCAAGGGTGATGCCGTGGTGATGGAAGGCGTGCAGCGTCTGCGCGACGGCGGCGCGGTAAGGCTTGCCGAACAGCAGGAGCAGCGTCGCGACAGGAAGCCGGCCACTGAACCCACCGAGCAGAAGGTTTCCGAGGCGGAGACGGCGAAATGAGCGGCGATGCGCATCATTCCGGCGCCGGCCGCACTGCCGGCTTCACCGCATTGTTCATCCGCCGGCCGATCTTTGCGCTGGTGGTCAATACGCTGATCATCGTCGCCGGCTTGGCTGCGCTGAACGGCATCGAGATCCGCGAATTGCCGCAGGTCGATCGGCCCGTCGTTTCAGTCAACACGACGTTCGACGGCGCTTCTCCGGAAACGGTGGACCGCGAGCTGACCTCGGTGATCGAGGGCGCCGTATCACGCGTTCAGGGCATCAAGGATATTTCCTCGACCTCGCAATATGCCCAGAGCCGCGTCACGCTGCAATTTTCCGACACGACCGATATCGGCCAGGCGTCGAACGACATCCGCGACGCGCTCGGCCGGGTGAGGAACCAACTGCCGGAGGATGCCGACGAGCCGCGCATCGTCAAGGCCGATGCCGACAGCCAGCCGATCATGCGGCTGGCGCTGACCTCCGATACGCTGTCGATGGAAGACCTGACGCTGCTCGCCGAAAACGAGATCACCGACCGGCTGGCAGCCGTCGAGGGCGTCGCCGACGTCCAGATCAACGGCGACCAAGAGAAGATTTTTCGCATCGACATCAATCAGGGCAAGCTGGCTGGCCGAGGAATCACGATCGCCAATCTTCGCTCGGCGCTGGCAAGCGCCTCGCTCGATGTTCCGGCGGGTTCACTGACCAGCGTCAACCAGGATATTTCCGTTCGCGCCACGGCCGACCTGCAGACGCCCGAGCAGTTCGAAAACCTCATCCTGAGCGACAATGTGCGCCTCGGTGATATCGCGACTGTTACGCTTGGTCCAGATGTCGGCACGTCCTCGCTGCGCTCCGATGGCCGGCAGGGAATCGGTCTGGGCATCATTCGCCAGGCGCAGTCCAACACGCTCGACATTTCACGCGGCGTTGCCGACACGGTGGCGACCATCGCGGAAATCCTGCCGAAGGGAACGCAGCTGAAGGTCACCAGCGACGACGCGGTGTTCATCGACGGCGCCATTCACGAGGTCGAAATCGCGCTGGTCGCGTCTGTCGTCATCGTCACGCTCGTCATCTATCTCTTCCTGCTCGATTGGCGTGCAACGCTCATTCCGACGCTGACCATGCCGATCGCGCTGATCGGCACCTGTGCGGCCATCTATCTCGCCGGATTCTCGATCAATATCCTGACGCTGCTGGCGATCGTGCTGGCGACAGGGCTGGTGGTGGACGATGCCATCGTGGTGCTCGAAAATATCGTGCGACGGCGAAGCGAAGGCATGGGACCGCGCGCGGCCGCCGTGCTCGGAACGCTGGAAGTGTTCTTCGCCGTCATCGCCACGACCGCGACGCTGGCCGCCGTCTTCGTGCCTTTGTCCTTCCTTCCCGGCCAGACGGGCGGGCTTTTCCGCGAATTCGGTTTCGTACTGGCCTTTGCGATCCTGCTCTCGGCTTTCGTGTCGCTGACGCTGTGCCCGATGCTGGCCTCGCGTATGCTCAAACCCCATGACGAAGGGCATGGGCATACAGGTTTCATGGGCCGGATCGGTTATTTCGCTGCTGGATTCTATCGTCGAACGTTGCGCGCCTGCCTTAACACGCCGCTGGTCGTCTTCATGATCGCGGTCATGGTGACTGCGGCCGGTGCCGGCGCGTTCACGCTGCTGAAATCCGAGCTGACGCCGACGGAAGATCGCTCGCGCATCCTTCTGCGCATCCAGGCCCAGCAGGGTGTCTCGCTCGAATATACCCAGGAACAGATGCGCCGGGTCGAGGATGGATTGAAGCCGTTTGTCGAGAATGGCGAGATCGCCAATGTCTTCTCGATCTCCGGCCAGGGTGGTTCCGTCAATACCGGCTTCATGGTGTTGACGCTTGCTCCCTGGGCTGACCGGGAGCGGACGCAGCAGCAGATTTCGGCCGATATTGCCAAGATGGCCGCCAATATTCCCTCGATCCGGGCTTTCCCGCTGCAACCCAACAGCCTCGGCATCCGTGGCGCCGGCAACGGCCTGCAGGTGGCGCTGGTCGGCAATGACTATGGCAAGCTCGGCGATGCCGCCAGCAAGCTGGTTCGGCAAATGGAAGACAGCGGTCGTTTCGAGAATGTGCGTCTGAACTACGAGGCCAACCAGGCGCAGCTTTCCGTGACGATCGATCGCGAGCGGGCCTCCGATCTCGGTATCGACATTGTCGGGCTGTCGTCGGCGCTGCAGGCCATGCTGGATGGCAACAGCGTCCTCGATGTCTATGTCGAGGGCGAATCCTATCCGGTCAAGCTTCTGTCGACCACCAACCCGGTCAACGATCCGACCGACCTTCAAAACATCTTCCTCAAGACCGGCGACGGCAAGATCGTGCCGATGTCGACCATTGCCAGTGTCGAGGAAAAGGCCGTCGCGCCGCAATTGTCGCGGGAATCGCAGCTCCGGTCCGTGTCGCTTTCTGCGGGCCTGACCTCCGATATCGCCCTCGGAGACGCCCTGTCCATGGTCGAGCAGATGGCCGAGCCGCTTCTGCCGCCGGGGTCGCGCGTCGTACCGCTCGCTGAAGCCGCGACGCTGAACGAGAACGCCAATGGCCTGTTTATCACCTTCGGCTTCGCCATCGTCATCATCTTCCTGGTGCTGGCGGCGCAGTTCGAGAGCCTGATCAGCGGCCTGATCATCATGTCGACCGTGCCGCTGGGGTTGGCCTGCGCCGTCTTCGCCATGCTGCTGACCGGCAATACGCTCAATATCTATAGCCAGATCGGGCTGGTGCTGCTGGTCGGGATCATGGCGAAGAACGGCATCCTGATCGTCGAATTCGCCAATCAGTTGCGCGATCGCGGCGAGGATCTGCGCTCGGCGATCGAGAATGCCGCCAATATCCGTCTGCGTCCGGTGATGATGACGATGATCGCCACCATTGTCGGGGCGGTGCCGCTGGTGCTGGCGAGCGGTGCCGGCGCCGAGGCCCGCGTGGCGCTCGGCTGGGTGCTGGTCGGCGGTCTCGGGCTTGCGACCGTCGTAACGCTGTACCTGACCCCGGTCGCCTATCTCGTCATCGCGCGCTTCACCAAGCCGCATGTCGACGAGGAGCGACGCCTGCAGCGCGAGATGCAGCATGCCGAGACGCTGCAATTGGCTGAGGCGGCTGAGTAGGGCAGGGTGTGGGCGACAGCTTTCGGCCGGCTGAGGATGCTGACAAATGCCGAAGCCGGTTATTTGACGGAAGCCATACTCTACTCTCCGTCATACTCGCCCTTGTGGCGGGTATCCAGTGACCCGACGTCCGTCGGGTCCAAAGGCTCTTTCAGCTCAAGGACTTGAGCTGGCTGGATTCCTGTGACGAGCACAGGATGACGGAGGGAATGGTGGCCGCAGAATGTTCCAGGCGACCTTCAAGGGGGCCAGAAAGTGACTTTGACAGCAGTCTGGGCCGGCCGATCATCCATCAGCCGGCCTTTTGCAGTCTGTGGAAATTGTAGCGATTTCTGCCCTGTGTCCGGACTGTCTCACTGTGTCACAATTCTTTGCTAAACCCCGCATGTTACCGGTGAGGTTCTGGACAAAGTGATTCCGATTTGCACAGTAGCGCATTGAAATCTAAGAATTTCCGCGATGCGCAACGCGGCGGTTCGGGGAGGGTAGATGGCGTTGAAAGCGATTAAAACTGGTGTTCGCAACGAAACGGGCATTGCCGCCGCATTGCCGCTGCTGAGCGCTCGTTTCGGCGCTCGTTTCCAGACCGGCGAGGCCATTCGCGCCCAGCATGCACATACGACGACCTATATTCCAGCGCAGTTGCCGGACGCCGTCGTCTTTCCCGACAATGCCGCCGAGGTCGAGGCCATCGTCGCCATCGCTTCCGAACATGGCGTGCCGTTGATTCCCTTCGGAACGGGCTCCTCGCTCGAGGGGCATATCAACGCGCCGCATGGCGGCATCAGCGTCGATATGAGCCGGATGGACAAGGTGCTCGAAGTCAATGCGTCGGATTTCGACTGCACGGTACAGCCCGGCATCACGCGCGAAGCCCTGAACGTCTATCTGCGCGATACCGGCCTGTTCTTTCCGATCGATCCCGGCGCCAATGCCTCGATTGGCGGCATGACGTCGACGCGTGCCTCGGGCACGAACGCGGTGCGCTATGGCACGATGAAGGACAATGTGCTGGCCGTCACCGCCGTGACGGCTGGGGGCAAGGAAATCCGCACGGCTCATCGCGCCAAGAAATCATCGGCGGGCTATGATCTTACCCGTCTGTTCGTCGGGGCGGAAGGCACGCTCGGTATCCTCACCTCGATCACGCTTCGGCTGCAGGGCATTCCGGAAGTGATCGCCGGCGGCGTCTGTTCGTTTCCCTCGATCGGTGACGCCTGCAACACGGTGATCCTGACCATCCAGTCCGGCATTCCGGTGGCGCGGATCGAATTGCTCGATGCGCTTCAGATGCGGGCGAGCAACGCCTATTCGGGACTGTCGTTTCCAGAGGCGCCGGCTTTGTTCGTCGAGTTTCACGGCAGCGCGGAAAGCGTCGCGCTGCAATCGAAGCAGTTTGCAGAGATTGCGGCGGAGTTCGGCAGCTCCGAATTTCGCTGGACGGCCAATACCGAGGAGCGCAATGCGCTGTGGAAGGCGCGGCACAATGCCTATTGGGCACAGAAGAGCCTGGCGCCGGGGCTTGCCATTCTCTCTACCGATGTCTGCGTGCCGATCTCGCGGCTTGCCGATTGCGTCGAGGCGACGCAGGAGGACGTTCTTGCCAACGGCTTGATCGCGCCGATCGTCGGCCATGCCGGCGACGGGAACTTTCATGTCGGGCTGTTGTTTGATGACAAGGACGATGCCGATATCGCAAAAGCCGAGGCCTTCGTTGCCCGCCTGAACGAGCGCGCGCTGGCGATGGACGGCACCTGCACCGGCGAGCACGGTATCGGCCAGGGAAAGATGCCGTTTCTGGAGGCCGAGCTCGGCGATGCGCTGGATCTGATGCGGCAGGTAAAGCGATCGATCGATCCCGGCAACATCTTCAATCCCGGCAAGATTTTTGCCAGGTGAAAACGGCGTTCGGGTGCTACTGCATAATTCCTTAAATCGGAATCGATTTAAGGATAAGATTATGCAGCATATTAAAAGTGTTACAGCGACCTTTGCGCGTCATATTTGACGCGCGGCGCTGTAAGGAGTTGTGGCTGTCTGTCGGCACGCTGTGTGCGGCAGAGACATGGGATAGGACTGATAACTGGTGCTTTCGCGAATTCTGGCTTTCATCGGTGGTCTTATGGTCGTGGCGCTGTTTGCCGCGCTGATCGCACCGATGTTCGTGGACTGGACCGATTTTCGCAAGGATTTCGAGCGCGAGGCGAGCCGCATCATGGGCAAGCCCGTGGTCGTCCACGGCAGCGTCGACGCAAAGCTGATCCCATTTCCCTCGGTAACCCTCAACGATGTCCGGGTCGGGCAGTCGGAGACCGGCGAGCCGCTGATCCAGGTCGAGCATTTCTCGATGGACGCCGAACTGGCGCCTTTCCTCTCCGGTGAAGCGCTGATCTTCGACATGCGGCTGGAACAGCCGAAGGCGAAAATCCGGCTGCTGCCGGACGGCACGCTCGATTGGGCGAGGGGCCGCAAGGCCTCGATTCCCGCCAAGAACGTCGTCCTGGAAAATGTCGCGATCACGGGTGGCCAGATCGATTTCATCGACGAGCAGACGGGGCGGACGCGCCGCGTCACCGGGCTAGAAGCAGATCTGTCCGCGCGCTCTTTGGGTGGTCCGTGGAAGATCGACGGGCGCGCAGCGCTCGATGGCGAAGCCGGCAGTTTTTCGTTTGCCAGTGGTGAGCCTGACGATACCGGGACGCTTGGCCTGCGTTCTCGGCTGACGCCCGACAAGCGCCCCTTCGGCGTAGAGCTGGACGGCGAGCTGAAAATCGTCGATTTCAAGCCCGTCTATCAGGGCAATTTCACGCTGACCGAAAACCGGCCTGCGGAAGCGCAGAAGGCGCAGGATCAGCAGTCGTCCGCCCCGCGTGTGACCGGCACCTTCGAACTGACCAACGAACGCATTCGGGTTCCCGAATTCCGGATGGAGATCGGCCCGAGGGACGACCCCTATCTCGTCACCGGAGAAGCGACGCTCGACACCGGCAAGGAACAGGAATTCCTGCTTCTCGCGGATGGCCAGCAGATCGATGTCAGCCGTATCGGCAATGCCGGCGAGGCGGGGAAGACGGGGCGTGATCCGGCCATTTCCGTGCGCCAGCGGCTTGCCGCGATGATGGCGATCGCCGCCGATATCCCGATCCCGCAGGTGCCGGGTCGCGCCAGCCTGAAACTGCCGGCGATCGTCATCGGCGACACGACCGTGCGGGAGGTCCGGCTCGATCTGCGGCCCGACAAGGCCGGATGGATGATCGACAACGCCGTCGCGCAATTGCCGGGGCGCACGCAGTTCGAGGCGAAGGGCCGGCTGCAACTCAGTGGCCAGCGGGCGTTTCGCGGTGAAATGCTTGTCGCCTCCAACCAGCCGTCGGGCTTGGCGACCTGGCTGGCGGGCTCTGTCGATCCGGCGATCCGCAAGCTGAAGACCGCCGGCTTCTCGGCAACCGTCAATCTCACCGATACCTTGCAGCAATTCGAACGGCTGGAAGTGGCGGCCGGCCCCGCCGTGCTGCGTGGGCGCATTGAGCGGCAGGCATTGGACGGCGCGCCGCCCAGTCTATCGCTGCAGCTGAAGGGCAACCGGATCGATCTGGAGGCGCTCAGGGCGCTCGCCGGACTGGTGGCGGGTGATGCCTCGAATGAAACCGTTCTGGCGCACACCATTGCCGCCGATCTGTCAGCGGAACAATTCTCCGCCTTTGACGAGGACGCCAGCGATGTCCAGCTGGTGGCGACGCTGAAGAATGGCCAGCTGCAGGCCGAGCGCGTTTCGATCGGCAATCTGGCGGGTGCGCAGCTCGCCTTGTCGGGCCGCATGAGCGGCGAGATCTCCGCGCCGGTGATCTCGGCCAAGATGAAGCTCGCCTCTCCGGACCTGACGCCATTTCTCCAGATGATCGAGCGTCATGCTGCGGCCCATCCAGCGCTGGAACGGCTTGTCCGCAGTGGTCCCTACTACACCGACGCAGCACTTGACCTGACGCTGTCGACCGGCAGCCAGGACGGCAAGGCGCCGGTGACCTTCGGGATCATCGGCACGGCGAACGGCACGCGGATCGCCGCCAACTATCAGGCTCCCAATGTCGGACAGGCCTTGAGCGGGCAGGGCATTTTGCTCGAGGCGACACTCGAAAACCCCTCGACGCCGATCCTGCTCGGGCAGGTAGGCTTCGATCCCTTGCCGTTCGACGCCGATGCCAACGCGCTGCTCTCGGTCAAGCTGCAGGGCACGGACGACCAGAAGGCCAATGCCGGGCTGACCTTGACGACGGAACACACGTCGTTCTCGGCCAGCGGCGATGTCGATCTGTCGCGCGATGCGTTCCTCTCCGGTCAGACGAAGATCAATCTTGAAAGCCAGGATTTCGAACCTTTCCTGCTTTTGCAGGGCATCGGCCTGCCGCAGATGGGAACGGGCCTGCCGCTTGCGTTCAAGGCCGATGTCGCGACCACAGCGGATGCCGTGACCCTGTCGGGCATCGAAGGCAAGGCCGACGGCAACGCCTTTTCCGGGAGCTTCGCGCTTGACCGCAAGGCACCGGGCAAGGCGAAGGGGCAGATCGCGCTCGACACGCTCGATATGGGCTGGATCGGCGAGGGTATTCTCGGCGGCGTGCAGGACGGTGCGACCGGTGATCTGTCGTCGGCGCCGGTGGTGCAGCCGGCCTGGTCCGGTTTCGACGTTGCCGTGGATGTAACGGCGAAGCGGTTCTGGCCGGGCGTCTATGGCGCGATCTCGGATATGACCGGCAAGCTTTTCTGGAAGGGTGACCAGATCGAACTCAGTTCGCTCACCGGCGGCTGGCTGGGCGGCAAGGCGGAAGGGCGTTTACTGCTTGGCAATGGCGATGGGTCCGGATTCTTCCAGACGAAA
Source organism: Pararhizobium sp. O133 (assembly GCF_051669845.1). Taxonomy (NCBI): domain Bacteria; kingdom Pseudomonadati; phylum Pseudomonadota; class Alphaproteobacteria; order Hyphomicrobiales; family Rhizobiaceae; genus Pararhizobium; species Pararhizobium sp. O133. The sequence continues at coordinate 2,331,786 of NZ_CP196426.1, forward strand.
CTCGACCTCAAGGATGGTGATCTTGCCGCAGCGACCTGGAAGTCCGGCGGTACGGCCGTCGCGGAAGGGCGCTTCGACCTGTCGCTGTCGATGGAAGCGTCCGGCAAGACGGCACGCGCCATGGCCGAATCGACCAGCGGGTCCGGCACTGCGACGCTGCGAGATGTGACGGTTCACGGCCTGAATACAGCGGCACTGCCGGACCTGATGGCCGCCGCTGACAGTCTTGAGGGCGATATCACGCCTGATGTGGTGCAGCCCTTCGCCGTGAAAAATATTCTGTCCGGCAAGACGGTGCTTGGAACGGTTTCCGTTCCTTTCTCGATTGCTGGCGGTACGCTACGGGCGCAGAACGTGACAGCGGCCGACGATGCGGCGGGTCTATCCGGCAATCTGGAGATCAGCTTTCCCGACGAGCGTATGACTGGAGGCATCGATGTCGATTTCCGTCCGGGCGAAGAGGCACTGACCGGTGCAGGGGCCCAGGTGAGCCTCAATTATGCGGGGCTGCTGCAATCGCCGGGCATGACGCTCGATGCGACCGACCTGTCGAATTTTCTGTCACTGCGGGCCTTCGAGCGGGAACGCCGCCGCGTCGAGGCGCTGCAGGCCAATGTGCTGGAAAAGCAGCGTCTGCGCCGCGAGGTGGCGCTCTACAAGGCCAATGCCGTCGAGCGAGAGGCAGCGCGTCTGCGGGCCGAGGAGGAGCGGCGGCGCCGCGACCTCGCAGCCAAAGAAGCTGCGCGCCTGAAGGCGGAAGCCGAGGCCAATGCCGCGGCCGAGCAGAAGGCGGCGGAGGAGGCTGCCGCTGCGGAGAAAGCGGCTGCGGAAGCAAAGGCGGCGGCCGAGGCAGCACGCAAGTCAGAGGAAGAAAAGAGCCTCACCATCCAGCCGTTCGATCCGTCTCAGGGCGTAGTCCGTGGTGAAAACCTATCGGCGCCGCAAGGCGGTGGAGAGGGTGGGCACCAGCAGGATATCGTGCCCAACCGGCCGCTGAATTTTGACGTTCTTCCCGGTGTCACGCCGCAATAAGGGCTGATCTCAGGATTGCGCTGCGCGTTGAAGACCCGGAGCGGCGGCCAAGCGTTCCTGTTGCGTCAGCCGCGATTCTTTTCTGCTTTGATCCATTCAAGCACATACATCCGTAGCGCTGATGAGAGATTGCTGTCGGCCGAACGGCTATCGTCGACCTCCGCGATCAATTGCGCGAGCGCCATGTCGCGGGCGGTGGCGATCGATTTCAGTTCGATCCAGAAGGGTTCTTCCAGCGTGAAGCTGGTGCGGTGGCCGTGGAGCGTCGCGGAATGCTTACGGATCATCGAGTGGCCTCAGAAACTGAATCGACTGTCTGCCGGATTGATTCCGGTTTCGCGCTCAAGATCTTGATTTCAGGAGGAATTGCGAGAGGTGAGGATACGGCACCGTCAGCGTTCGTCGCCGGTGTCATGGCCCGCCGTTTCGCGCCGGCCCTGATCGAGCGACTTTTCGGCCTTGTCGTTCAACGCCTTGGTCAGTTGCTTCTCGGTCTTGGTCCGGCCGAACGAGATGCGGTTCTGCTCGGCGACCTTGTCCTTCTCCGTCCGCGCCTTCTGCTTGCGGAACTGACGGAGATTGACGACATCGCCGGTCATGACGGGTATCCTTGAGGCTGGCTTCAGTTCTTCTTGCGGAAGGAATCGAGCGAGACGACCGAGCCGCCTTCCTTCTTGCCGTCGTCGCCGGTCTTGGCTTCGGTTTCCGCTTCCGTGGGCTTCTCGACGGCGGTGATCGGGTAGGCGGTGATCTCGGCACCTTCGCTTTCTTCTTCCTCTGCGGCCGCAACATCGAACTCGAGTTCGAAATTGACCGACGGGTCATAGAAGCCGCGAATGGCGTTGAAGGGGATGACGAGCTTTTCCGGGGTGTCGGAGAAGGAAAGGCCGATTTCGAATAGCGTTTCCGTGACCTTAAGGTCCCAGAACTGGTGCTGCACGACGATGGTCATCTGTTCGGCATATTTTGCCTTCAGGTGCTGCGAGATGCGCACGCCCGGGGCGCCGGTGAGGAATGTGATGAAGAAATGATGATCACCGGGCAGGGCACCTGTCGCTGCGACTTCAATCAGAACCTTGCGAATGACGCCGCGAAGGGCGTCCTGCGCGAGAATGTCGTAGCGGATATGGTCTTGGCCCATAAGATCCCCGTCTTTCTTGTCACTCAACTCTGTTACTCTTATGCCATCGGCTCTGTATGCAGGAAAGGCCTGATATACGAGTCATTTGCATCATCTATAGACCATTTCAAGGCATTGGAGAATGACAAACGACGGAACATGCCGGCAAGGTAAAGGGGAGGGAAGTGGAGGTTTCTGTTGCCAGGTACCTCCGAACCCCGCCTAAAGGTGCGACCCCTTAGGACTTGATTTGAAGTGTCACACTGCGATTAAGCAGCGAGACGAGCTTCCGCATAGTTGTCGTTTGCAACTACAATTTTAGCCCGATAACGGTGGTACAATGCCGAGCAAAAAGTCGATCTTTACACCCTTGTCGATCCTATTTCGCCCCCATCAAAAGCCGGTCGGTACGTCATTTCGACCGGTTTTTGGTGGAGGCGCCGGGTACCGCCCCCGGGTCCAATAGGCTTATTTCATCGCCTGTTTATCGCCATAGCCGTCCGAAGACGGCAACTGTCATATAGGTGTTTCGATCTCCCAAGAAAAGAGCCTTTTCAAAAATTGGTCATATGCCTGTTGTCCGCCGAGACCTAGGGCGTGTCGTCAGTTGAGTTGTTTCGGGCTTGAGATTCCCAAATCAACTTTGATGTGATTCATAGCAGACCGGCTATTGGAGGGCTGGTTATGGCACGTCGTTATGGATTGCGGGACGATCAGTGGGATCGGATCAAGGACCTTCTGCCTGGGCGTGAAGGTCATGTTGGGGGTACGGCGGCGGATAATCGCCTGTTCGTGGAAGCGGTGCTTTATCGATACCGCGCCGGGATACCTTGGCGCGATCTTCCCGAGCGGTTCGGAGACTGGAAGAATGTCCACAGGCGGCTTCGGCGATGGTGCGAAAGCGGCGTCTTCGAGCGTATTTTCAAACACTTGGCTGCCGACCACGACAACGAGTACATGATGCTGGATTCTACCATCGTGCGCGCCCACCAGCATAGTGCCGGCGCGCAAAAAGGGGGTGCCAGGCGATCGGTCGATCCCGAGGCGGATTGACGACAAAGATTCATGTGATCGTCGATGCGCTCGGCAATCCGGTGGCGATATCCCTAACTCCGGGCCAAGCATCAGACCTTGCGCAGGCCGAGCCTCTTCTGGAAGCGGTTGATCCCCAAGCCTTCCTTGCGGACAAAGCCTATGACGCCGACGCGCTTATCGACCATCTCAAAGAACGACATATCAACCCGGTGATTCCACCAAAAGCCAATCGCATCAAGCCGAGGTCAACAGACTTCGCGCTTTATTGCGAGCGCAATCTCATTGAGCGTTTCTTCAATAATCTCAAGCAGTTCAGAGCCATTGCAACGCGATACGACAAGCTTGCCAACACTTTTCTCGGAGCCGTTCAGTTCATCGCTGCCTTCATTTCACTCAACTGACGACACGCCCTAATTCGCCTTGACTTGCTCGTCCGGCGTGAAAAAACTCTGGTTGCGCACCATTCATCAGGAACGGCGCGCGGAACAGACCCAAACCGTGTGAGGAGACACCATGACGGATTATCTCGCAGATGTTCAGAAATACGACAGCGGCGCCGATGAGGCGGTCGTGAACAAGATCGTCAAATATCTTGGGATCGCGCTGCGCAACCGGGACTCCTCGCTGGTTTCCGCGTCCGACAAGACCGAACTTGACCGGGTCAAGGAAAAGTGGTGCGGCAAGAAGCTCGGCGTCACCGGCGAGGATGCCGACGCGGCCGTTGAAGCCGCTGCCAAGACGATGGCCGGGGACCGGTCGAAGTCACGCGTGACCTTCTACTACCTGGTGGCCAAGCATCTCGACAAGCTGGCGACGATCTAGGATCCACCGATATTCCACCCATGCCGGCTTGCAAAATGGCGCTTTCCCGTGCTTCCGGTACTCACGTACCTTTAAGGACGCTCAAGCTCCGGATCCCGGAAATCACCATTTTCGACTCGGCCTGAGCGGAATGGCGATTGGTCCTAAAGCCATATCAAGCCTGGGGACATGCGGGATTTACGGATTGGTTCGCCGCCGACTTGCGCCTATTTTACCGCTCAAACGAATCGGCGGCGGACCCATGAAACAGTATCTCGACCTCTTGCGGCATGTGATGGAGACCGGGTCCGATCGCGGCGACCGCACGGGCACCGGCACGCGCTCGGTGTTCGGCTACCAGATGCGCTTCGATCTGGCCGAGGGGTTTCCGGTCCTGACGACCAAGAAGCTGCATCTGCGCTCGATCATCCACGAACTTCTCTGGTTTCTGAAAGGCGATACGAACATCGCCTATCTCAAGCAGAACGGCGTCAATATCTGGGACGAATGGGCCGACGAGAATGGCGACCTCGGGCCGGTCTATGGCTATCAGTGGCGGTCCTGGCCGACCCATGACGGGCGCCACCTCGACCAGATCGTCAATCTCGTCGAGGGCTTGAAGACCAATCCGAATTCGCGCCGCCACATCGTATCGGCCTGGAACCCGGCATTGGTGGACGAAATGGCGCTGCCGCCCTGCCACTGTCTGTTCCAGTTCTATGTCGCCGACGGCAAGCTCTCCTGCCAGCTCTACCAGCGCTCCGCCGACATCTTCCTCGGCGTGCCCTTCAATATCGCATCCTACGCGCTTTTAACGCTGATGGTGGCACAGGTGACCGGGCTGAAGCCGGGTGATTTCATCCATACGTTCGGTGATGCGCATATCTACAAGAATCATTTCGAACAGGCGCGCCAGCAACTGGGCCGTTCGCCAAAGGCCTTGCCGAAAATGGTCTTGAACCCGCAGGTGAAGGATCTGTTTTCCTTTAAGTTCGAAGACTTTGAGCTGGTCGGCTACGAAGCTGATTCACATATCAAGGCGCCGGTTTCGGTGTAAGCTTCGGGCGCAGCGGAGATCGGGCCCTGTGCTTGACCGGTTAGAGAGGACTGCATGCTGACACTCATTCACGCGCCGATGTCGCGATCGGGTCGCATGGTCTGGCTCCTGGAGGAACTGGGTGTCCAATACGATATCCGCTACGTTTCGATCCGCCGCAGGGATGGCTCCGGTGCGCCCGACGACGACAACCCGCATCCCCACAAGCAGGTGCCGGCGCTGCTGCACGACAAGGCGCTGATCACCGAATCGACCGCGATCACGCTCTACCTGAGCGACCTGTTTCCAAAATCGGATATGGGGCGGCCGCAGGGTGATGCTGGGCGCGGTGCCTATCTCTCCTGGCTTGCCTATTATGCCGGAGTGATCGAGCCGACGGGCACCGCCTTCATCAGCGGGATGACGCAGAGCAATCCGAACCTTGAAAAGGGCTATCGAGACATGTGCCGGCATGTCACCGGCACGCTGGAGCGGCAACCCTATCTGCTCGGCGACAGGATCAGCGCGGTCGATCTTCTGCTCGGCGGCGCGCTGGCCTGGATGCGCAGGCTGCTGCCGGAAAGCGTTGCAGTCGACCGTTATGTGCAAACGCTCACCGCCCGCCCGGCGCTTGTCCGCGCCCGCGAGATCGACAGCAAGCCGGATGGATTTCATGACTGACGCGAAAATCACCATCGTTGTCGCCGTTGCCGAAAACGGTGTCATCGGGCGCGAAGGCGGCCTGCCATGGCATCTGCCGACCGATCTCAAGCGCTTCAAGGCGCTGACGCTGGGCAAGCCCGTGATCATGGGCCGCAAGACCTGGGCTTCGATCGGCCGTCCGCTGCCGGGGCGGCCTAATATCGTCATCAGCCGCGATCCGGACTTTCGGGCCGAGGGCGCAACGAGCGTGATCTCGCTGGACGAGGCGATCCTGCTCGGCAGGCAACAGGCGAAGGCCCTTGGGGTCGACGAAATCTGCATCATCGGCGGCGGCGAGATTTACCGGCAGGCTATCCGGGTGACGGACATCCTCCATGTCACCGAGGTTGGCGCCACCGTCGATGGCGATACGCGTTTTCCGGGCATTGATCGGCTTGTGTTCGAAAAGAGCTTTTCCGAACCGCTGCCGCAGGGCGAAAAGGATAGCCACTCCATGCATTTTGCGACCTGGCGTCGCAAAAACTGAATCGCGTCAACTATTTTGCCGGATTTACGGTGAAGTTGGATGCGCCGCGTTGAAAGCATCCCGCCAGATACCTATAACGAGTTCACATCTCGGCCTGCGGCGCGTTCGCGGGTGCCTGATCTCGGAATTTTTCTATGGAAGAGGTATGAATGCCCTGGAGCAATCAGAACGGCGGCGGCGGTGGTCCTTGGGGGGGCGGCGGTGGCGGCGGCGGAAATAAAGGCCCCTGGGGTCAAGGACCGAACCGCCCACGCGGCGGCGGCGGCGGCCGTGGCAACGGCGGCCCGCCGGATCTGGAGGAAATCTTCCGCCGTGGGCAGGATCAACTCAAAGGCGTCGTTCCCGGTGGTTTCAATGGCGGTGTCGCCGTCATCATCGGCCTGCTGCTGATCGGCTTTGTCCTGATCAACTCGATCTACACGGTTCAGCCTGACGAGCGTGGCGTCGAGATGCGCTTCGGCAAGCCGAAGGACGAAGTGTCCATGCCGGGGCTTCATTACCATTTCTGGCCGCTGGAAACGGTCGAACTGGTCAAGATCACCGAGCAGCAGCAGAATATCGGCTCGAAGTCGGGCGTCGGCGACCAGTCCGCAGCCGGCCTGATGCTGTCGGGCGACCAGAATATCGTCAACGTGCAGTTTTCCGTGCTGTTCTCCGTGACCGATGCCAAGGCCTATCTGTTCAACGTCGAAAATCCTGCCGATACCCTGCAGCGTGTGTCCGAAAGCGCCATGCGCGAAGTCGTTGGCCGCCGGCCGGCGCAGGATATTTTCCGCGACAATCGCCAGGCGATCGCAGCCGACGTGAAGACCACGATCCAGGCGACGATGGACACCTATGGTGCCGGTATCTCCATCAATACGGTAGCGATCGAGGATGCGGCTCCGCCGCGCGAAGTGGCCGATGCCTTCGACGAGGTGCAGCGCGCCGAACAGGATGAAGACCGGTTCGTCGAGGAAGCCAACCAATACGCCAACCAGGTACTCGGCAAGGCGCGCGGCCAGTCCGCGCAGATTCGCGAAGAAGCGACTGCCTACAAGGACCGTGTCGTCAAGGAAGCGCAGGGTGAGGCGCAACGCTTCATCTCCGTCTACGATGCCTATGCCAAGGCACCTGACGTGACCCGCAAGCGGCTCTATCTGGAAACGATGCAGGGCGTTCTCGGCAAGTCGAAGAAGATCATTCTCGACGAGAAGAACGGCCAGGGCGTGCTGCCCTACCTGCCGCTGAATGAAATCGTCAAGCCCGCGACGTCGGGAGGGGCCCAGTAATGAACAATCGTCTTCCCTATATCCTGATCGGCCTGGCCCTCGTGCTGATGGCGGTCTATTCGTCCGTCTTCATCGTCAATCAGCGCCAGCAGGCGATCGTCGTGCGCTTCGGCCAGATCAAGGACGTCAAGACCGAGCCGGGCCTCTACTTCAAGCTGCCGTTCGCCTTCATGGATGCAGACCGCGTCCAGTATGTCGAAAAGCAGGCACTGCGCTTTGACCTCGACAATATCCGCGTCCAGGTCTCCGGCGGCAAGTTCTATGAAGTCGATGCGTTCGTGGTCTACAAGATTAGTGATGCCCGCCGCTTCCGCCAGACCGTCTCGGGCGACCGCGAATCGGCGGAATCACGTCTTCGCACGCGTCTCGATGCGTCGCTTCGCCGAGTTTACGGTTTGCGAGGCTTCGAATCGGCGCTGTCCGAAGAGCGGGCTTCAATGATGCGCGAAGTCCGCGCCGACCTGAAGGGCGACGCGGAATCGCTCGGCCTCAATATCGAGGACGTCCGCATTCGCCGTACCGACCTGACACAGGAAGTATCGCAGCAGACCTATGAACGGATGAAGGCCGAGCGTCTTGCCGAAGCCGAACTGATCCGCGCCCGCGGCAACGAAAAGGGCCAGACCCGCCGCGCCATCGCCGATCGTCAGGTCGTCGAGTTCGTAGCGGAGGCCCAGCGCGATTCGGAAATCCTGCGAGGCGAGGGTGAAGCTGAACGGACAGCCGTTTTTGCCGATGCTTTTGCCCGCGATCCGAAGTTCTTCGAGTTCTATCGCTCGATGGCGGCTTACGGCGCGGCGATCGCCAGCCCGGAAACGACGTTGGTCCTGTCGCCTGATTCGGAATTCTTCCGTTACTTCAACAACTCGGATGGGGCTGCTGTTCCGTCCGTCACCCAGCCGGCGACAGGAAACTGATCGAGACAATGGGTGATTTTCTGACAGGAATTGCTTTTTTCCTGATCATTGAGGGGCTGGTGTACGCACTGGCCCCTTTGCTTTTGGTGGAACTGGCGAAGCGATTGCCTGATATTCCTGAGCAACAGTTGCGGCTGTTCGGCCTTGCTTCCATCGCTGTTGGCGTCGTATTGGTCTGGCTCGTGCGAGGGTAGGACATGACACATAAATTGCTCATTCGTCTGGTGGATGCCGAATATGCGATCACCCGGCTCAATATCGGGTCGCAACTTCCGGAGTGGCTGCCGGGGGCGGGATTCTGGACCGTATCCAGTTCGCGCGAGGAAATGACGCTTGTCTGCCGGGCGGCGCGCATTCCTTCCGGCGTCCAGTCCTCGGGCGGCTGGCGGTGCTTCCGCATCGAGCAGCACTTCAATTTCGAGGTCCCGGGCGTGCTGGCATCGGTGCTCAACCCGCTATCGGACGCCGGCGTCGGCATCTTCGCCAATTCGACGTTCAGCACCGATTACGTCTTCATCATCGGATCCGACCTCGACAAGGCCGTGGCAGCCCTAAAGGCGCATGGTCACGAGATCATGACCTGAGGCGCTCGGCGTCCAGCAGACATTCGTGCTGACGAAAAGATGACTGGACGCGTCCCAAATCCGCCTTATCTTCGCATAGATTCTACGCCATACCGGGCAGCGGAAATTCCTATGTGTGCAGTGCCCGGATAGGCGTCTGCGCCATCTGATGAAGACCTTGCTGCCATCCCGGCATGCCATTTCCGAGAGGACCCCATGGGCTTGTCCATCCGCGCTTCCTTCGTCCGATCCGTCACGCTGGCGGCAAGCGCCGCGCTGGTTCTCAATGCATGGCCGGTGGTCGCCGTCGCTCAGACGAAGCCGCCGGTCATGACGCAGCAGGGACCGGAATCGGTCGCCGATCTCGCGGCCGGCCTTCTCGACGCCGTCGTCAACATCTCGACGTCGCAGAACATCAAGAACGACGACCAGACACCCATGCCGCAGGTGCCGGACGGTTCACCGTTCCAGCAGTTCTTCGACGAATACTTCAAGGGGCAGGGCGGAGAAGGCAGCAATCGCCAGCGCACGGTGGATTCGCTCGGCTCCGGCTTCGTCATCGATCCCTCGGGCGTCATCGTCACCAACAATCACGTGATCGAGGGTGCCGACGACATCGAAGTCAATTTCGCCAATGGCTCCAAGCTGAAGGCAAAGCTGATCGGCACCGATACCAAGACCGATCTCGCCGTCCTCAAGGTCGAGCCGAAAAAGCCGCTGACGGCGGTGCCGCTCGGTGATTCCCGCACGATGCGCATCGGCGACTGGGTGATGGCGATCGGCAACCCGTTCGGCCTTGGCGGCACGGTGACGGTCGGCATCATTTCGGCACGCGGCCGCAATATCAATGCGGGTCCTTACGACAATTTCATTCAGACCGACGCTGCGATCAACAAGGGCAATTCCGGCGGTCCGCTGTTCAACATGAAGGGCGAAGTCATCGGCATCAACACGGCGATCATTTCGCCGAGCGGCGGCTCGATCGGTATCGGCTTCTCGGTGCCGACCGAACTCGCTGCCAATGTCATCAACCAGCTCCGCGAGTTCGGTGAAACCCATCGCGGCTGGCTCGGTGTGCGCATCCAACCGGTGACGAGTGACATTGCCGAAAGCCTGAAAATGGAAACGCCGAAGGGCGCCCTGGTCGCCGGCATCATCAAGGGCGGGCCTGTCGATGGTGGGGACATCAAGACCGGCGACGTGATCATCAAGTTCGATGGCCGCGACGTGGTCGAGATGCGCGACCTGCCGCGTGTCGTTGCCGAAAGCCCGGTCGGCAAGGCCGTCGATGTGGTCGTCGTTCGCGACGGCAAGGAGCTGACCGTCAAGGTGACGCTTGGTCGTCTGGAGGACGGCGACAATGCCGCCGAGGCGGGACAGAGCCCACAGGGCGAGGAAGAGGGTACGGATCAGGCCGAACCACCGGCCGCTGAACTGCCGCCATCCGATGTGGTTCTCGGCATGAAGCTCGCGGTTCTCGACGCCGCCGCCCGCAAGACCTATGGCATTGCCGACGATGTCGAAGGCGTCGTCATCACCGACGTCGACCCGCAATCGGCCGCAGCCGAGCGCCGGATCGCGGCTGGCGACGTGATCGCCGAAATTGGCCAGGAAGCGATGGAGACGCCGGAAGACGTTTCGGCCCGTGTCGAAAAGCTGAAGGCGGATGGCCGCCGCAATGCGCTGCTGATGATTGCCAACAAGACCGGCGAACTCCGGTTCGTTACCGTTCGGATCGAATAGGCTTCTGCATGATTCGCGGTGTGGATTCGAGAGGTGGGCCGAAAGGTCCGCCTTTATCGTTCCTGCCAGTCCTTGCGGCTCAGCGCGTAAAGAACGTGACGCTTGAGATGGGGCAGGGTGTCGGGCACGCGGGGATGATCGAAATCGCGGTTCGGATCGCGCCGCATGCCGAGCCGTTGCATCACGGCCGTCGAGCGGCTGTTCTGCTCCACGGCGAAAGAGACGATTTCGGCAAGCCCACATGTCTCGAAGCCGTGTCGCAGCATGGCTTGGGACGCCTCCGTAACATAGCCCTTTTGCCAGAAGCGAATCGCCAGCCGCCAGCCGATCTCGATGGTGCCGTCGGGAAGATGTGGCTCGAGATCGGTCAATGCCAAACCGAGGAACCCGATCGGTTCGTCGGTGTCGCGCAGTGCCAGCGCGAAGAAGCCCAGACCGGTATCGGCGATGCGGCGCCGGATCTCGTCCATCAAAGCGTCGGATTCTGCACGCGTGCGACGGCGGGGGAAGAATTCCATGACTTTCGGGTCGGCGTTGATTTCGGCAAACAGCGGCCGGTCGGTCTTCCGCCAGTTGCGCACACGCAGCCGTTCTGTCTCGACGATGATCACCGGACGAAGTCCGTCTTCCGGTATCCCTGAATATAAAGAAGCGCTGTCAGATCGGCATGGTCGATACGGATCTTGACTTGTGAGGAGACGACCGGCTTTGCGTGCAGCGCGACGCCGGCGCCGGCCAGATGCAGCATGCCGAGGTCGTTGGCGCCGTCACCGACAGCCATGGCCTCGCTGGTGGAGATGCCGAGCCGTGTCGTGATATCGACGAGCGCATCGACCTTGGCCTGCTTGCCGAGGATCGGCTCGGCGACCGTACCGCTCAGCACGCCGTCCTTTTCGATGAGGATGTTCGCCCGGTTTTCGTGGAAGCCGAGCGTTGCCGCGATCGGCCCCGTGAAGACGGTGAAGCCGCCGGAAACCAGCGCCGTGTAATAGCCCTTGACCTTCATCGTGGCGATAAGTTCGAGGCCACCGGGGGTCAGGGTAATCCGCTTGGCAATCACGTCGCCGACGACGCTGAGCGGCAGGCCCTTGAGCAGGGCGACCCGTTCGATCAATGCCGGCTCGAAGGCGATCTCGCCGTTCATGGCGCGCGCGGTGATGGATGCGACCTGATCTTTCAGCCCGACTTCGGCGGCGAGTTCGTCGATGCATTCCTGGCCGATCATGGTGGAATCCATGTCGGCGATCAGCAGTTTCTTGCGCCGCGTCTCGGCGTTCTGGACGACGATGTCTACCGGCGCGTCACCGACCACGCCGCGCAGCAGCGCTTCCTGCCAGTCCGGATTGGCGCCGTCTTTCAGCGCGATATCGCAGGCAACCCCATCAGCCAGCCAGTAGAGGCCGGACGCATCGACCGCAGCGGCTGCTTCCTCGGCGAGTGCCGGTGAAAGGACGGGATTTGACGGATTGGCTACAAGCGTGGCAACGAAGGCCATGATGAAAAACCTTGAGATTGGACAGGACGCCATCCTGATAACCGGGCCGACCGCCAGCGGCAAGTCCGCTCTCGCGGTCGATTTGGCCAAGTGTAACAATGGCGTGGTCATCAATGCCGACAGCATGCAGGTCTACGATACGCTGCATGTGCTGACCGCCCGCCCGTCCAGCGCGGAGATGCAAGGCGTTCCCCATCATCTCTACGGCCATGTCCCGGCCTCGCAGCATTATTCGACCGGCGAATGGTTTCGTGATGCGACCGATCTTCTGGCGCGGGTGCGCGGCGAGGGACGGGTGCCCGTCTTCGTCGGCGGCACGGGGCTGTATTTCAAAGCCTTGACTGGCGGCCTGTCGGACATGCCGGCGATTCCGGCTGCGATCCGTGATGATGTTAGGCGACGACTGCAGGACGAAGGGGCGGAGGGGCTGCATGCGGTTCTGACAGCCAAGGATCCCGGCATGGCTGAGACGCTGCGCCCGGGCGACGGACAACGCATTGCCCGGGCACTGGAAATTTTCGAGGCCACCGGGCAATCCATCCGTCATTTTCAGGCGCAGCAGGGGCCGGTGGCGATCGATTCCGACCGTGCCATGAAGGTCGTCGTGCTGCCGGAGCGCGACCTCTTACGTCAAAGGATCAATGGCCGTTTCGCCAGTATGCTCGACACCGGCGCGGTCGAGGAAGTCGAGGCGCTGCTTGCCCTGAACCTAAAGCCGGAAATGCCGGCGATGAAGGCGATCGGCGTGCCGCAGATCGCGGCGATGCTGGCGGGAACCATGCGCAGAGACGAGGTCATCGAAACTGCCTCGGCCGCGACCCGCCAATATGCCAAACGGCAGATGACGTGGTTCCGCAATCAGCTGGACGACAGCTGGCAGCGCTGGGATCCGCAATCCGCCTGATCGGCCACGCTATTTCCGGATGATGCTGCTCAGCGGCTTTTTCAGCAGGCTTTCGCGCAGCGATGGCCGCGGTTGGTCGGATGACGGCTGGGCAAAGCTCGGTGTCGGACGCAGAGGTTGGCGATAGGGATCGGCTGCCGGTTGCGGCGCCGGATCGTCCGAAAGCAGTTGGTTGCGGATCTGGTTGAACCGCTCGAGCTGTGGATTGGGCGGTTCGGCACGCGGCAGCATGGTCGGATTGTACGGCTCGGGAGCGCACGCCTCGATCTCGCGCCGGGCGACCGGCGTTGTTTCGACGAAACCGTTGTTATCGGCATACTCGTCTTCTGCCGGTGATTGGTACGAACTGCTGGTTCCGGTTGAGGCGGCATACGCCTGCTGGAAGCCGGAAATATCGGGCCCGTTCATGGCACGCATGCGAGCGACGACGTTGCGCAGATCGACCGTATCCGGTGTCTCGTCGGTGATCTTGACAGCGACACCGTTGGCCTTCGGCAGGTTCTTTTCATCGACACGGGTAAAGCGCATGCGCATGGGAACAGCGACGGCTTCACCGAAGGCGATGGCTTCTCCATTGCCGATCGAGGAAATGAAGCTGGTCGTCGAGATCGACGAATTGGGGATCGCCGAGCGGATGATTTCCTGGTCGCGGTCGTTGGACAAGCGCATGGCGAACACGGTCGAGCACTGCGACAGGATCGTCGGATCGAGTTCACCCGGACGCTGGGTGATGATCCCGAGCGACACGCCGTATTTACGGCCTTCCTTGGCGATGCGGGCAATCGCCTGTCGCGTCGGGACGAAGCCGAGGCTGGCATCGGCCGGAACGTAACGGTGCGCTTCCTCGCAGACGACCAGCATGTGAACGCCGCCATTGCTCCACAAGCCGATTTCAAAGGCCATGCGGCAAAGGACCGAGGCGACCGAATTGACGACCTCGGAAGGTATGCCGGCCAGTTGAAAGGTCGTCACCGGCTTGCCATCACCGGGAATGCGGAAGATCTTGGCGATCGTCTCGAGGATCGTGTCGGTAATCGTGTTCGAGGAGAACATGAAGGTGTAGCGCGGATCGTTGATCGCGCCGATGACCTTGACTTTGAGCGAGCGCAGATGCGGCTTGTCGGTACGACCTTCGAGCCGGCCGATGCGCTCGTCGATCAGCGCCAGGAGATCGGCCATGCGGTAAGGCACCGGCGTGTCGGCGGTCATCGAGCTTTTTTCGCTGGTCCGGCGGGCAAGGCTCGAATCCGATCCCTTGAAGGCGCGCTTGGCTTCCGGAATGACGTCGCGCAGAATGTCCAGTTCTTCCGGCACCGGCGGCCGGCCGCGGAAGATCACCTCGGCGAATTCTTCCAGCTTCATCAGCCAGAAGGGCAGGTCGAGATTGTCGGTATCGATGACGACGGCGAGATCCGGAAAGGCGGCGGCAAATTCGTTGTGCGGATCGAGAATCAGCACGCGCAGCTTAGGGTCAGAGATGATGGCCTTGCGCAGGAGCAGGGCGACGGCGGTCGACTTGCCGACGCCGGTCGTGCCGACAATGGCGAAATGCTTCGACAGCATCGAGGGGACATGGATCAACGCATCAAGGGTGTCATCCTGTGTCAGCTTGCCGATGACGCAGGATTCGGATTTGCCGGTGTCGTAGATGCGCGCAAGGTCGGCGGCGCGGATGCGATGGGCGATAGCGCCGAGATGCGGATAGGCGCTGATACCGGCGGAGAACTCCTCGCGGCCGGACAAGCCGACATGGACCTCACCCATCAATTCCACTTCGATGCGGAAGACGTTGTCGATTTCCTCGCCCCATTCATTGGTGGCGGTCTGCATGGAATAGACGAGGGCGACGACACGGTTCTCGCCGACAGTGATCGAGATCAGCCGGCCAACGGACCAGAGTTCGCTCAGTGTCGTCTCGCCTTTTTCGGCGATCGCGGCGATCGTCGCGCGCGAACCGCTGCACGCGACAACGCGCCCGAGGAAGCGGTTACCCCTTTTCAGGGTGTCACGCCGCTCCTGCTCGCCCGCGCTGATCGATGAATGTAGATCGCTATTGAGCAATATGAAACCTCAAGTCCAGAAACCGCACAGTATCGGAAGGGATTTAATAAGTAGTTTCTAGGGGTTGGAGGGTCATGTGCCGTTTTGGACCCGTCCCGGTTGTTTTCCGAAAAGCGTTGACGGGGCAGGGATTTGTCGATAACACTCCCGATCATGATACAGATCGTAGCAATTCTTGTGGTGGGACGGCGCATGGGCAGGATGGTGTAACCATCCGGCGATAGCCACCCATGCGCGAAACACGAGGCCCTAACGGGGCCTTTTTTTATGCCTTCAAACACGATAATCACAGCCAAACTCAGAAACATGGACGGAAACAGGCCAATGAGCGGCACAGACAACCAGACGCAGGGCAACCAGACGCAGGGCAACCAGGATAATCGCATGACCGGGGCGGAGATTGTTCTTCAGGCATTGAGGGACAATGGCGTGGAGCACATCTTCGGTTATCCAGGCGGCGCCGTCCTGCCGATCTATGACGAAATCTTCCAGCAGGACGATATCCAGCACATCCTCGTTCGCCACGAGCAGGGCGCCGGCCACATGGCCGAAGGTTATGCCCGCTCGACCGGCAAGGTTGGCGTTTTGCTGGTCACCTCCGGCCCCGGCGCCACCAATGCTGTTACGCCGCTGCAAGATGCGCTGATGGACTCGATCCCGCTGGTCTGCCTGACCGGCCAGGTTCCGACATCGCTGATCGGCTCCGACGCTTTCCAGGAATGCGACACTGTCGGTATCACGCGGCCGTGCACCAAGCACAACTGGCTGGTCAAGGACGTCAACGAACTGGCCGGCATCATCCATGAAGCCTTCCGTATCGCCCAGTCCGGTCGTCCGGGTCCGGTCGTTGTCGATATCCCGAAGGATGTCCAGTTCGCCACCGGCACCTATACGCCTCCGTCCGTCGCTCC
Organism: Pararhizobium sp. O133; assembly: GCF_051669845.1. Classification (NCBI taxonomy): domain Bacteria; kingdom Pseudomonadati; phylum Pseudomonadota; class Alphaproteobacteria; order Hyphomicrobiales; family Rhizobiaceae; genus Pararhizobium; species Pararhizobium sp. O133. The sequence goes on from NZ_CP196426.1 coordinate 2,347,864, forward strand.
GGTCCAGGCGAGCTACCAGCCGAAGCTCCAGGGCGACGCCCGGCGGATCGCCGAAGCCGTCGAAATGATGAAGTCCGCTCGCCGGCCGGTCATCTATTCCGGTGGTGGCGTCATCAATTCCGGCCCGGAATCCTCGCAGTTGCTGCGCGAACTGGTCGAACTGACCAATTTCCCGATCACCTCGACCCTGATGGGGCTCGGCGCCTATCCGGCCTCCGGCAAGAACTGGTTGGGCATGCTGGGGATGCACGGCACCTACGAAGCCAACATGGCGATGCATGACTGCGACGTCATGGTCTGCATCGGCGCCCGCTTCGACGACCGCATCACCGGCCGCCTCAACGCCTTTTCGCCCAACTCCAAAAAGATCCACATCGATATCGATCCGTCCTCGATCAACAAGACCGTTCGCGTCGATGTTCCGATCATCGGCGATGTCGGCAATGTTCTCGAGGACATGGTTCGTCAGTGGCGGGCGTCGGCCAAGGACATCGACAAGAACCGGCTTGCCGATTGGTGGGAAGGCATTGTCCGGTGGCGCGGCCGCAATTCGCTCGCCTACAAGATGAACGACGACGTCATCATGCCGCAATATGCCATCCAGCGTCTCTACGAGCTGACCAAGCATCGCGACACCTACATCACCACGGAAGTCGGCCAGCACCAGATGTGGGCTGCCCAGTTCTATGGTTTCGAACACCCAAACCGCTGGATGACCTCGGGCGGTCTCGGCACGATGGGATACGGCTTCCCGGCCGCGATCGGCGTCCAGGTCGCCCATCCCGACAGCCTGGTCATCGATATCGCCGGCGATGCGTCAATCCAGATGTGCATCCAGGAAATGTCCTGCGCCGTGCAGCATAACCTGCCGGTCAAGATCTTCATCCTCAACAACCAGTATATGGGCATGGTCCGCCAGTGGCAGCAGCTGCTGCACGGCAACCGCCTGTCCAACTCCTACACCGAGGCCATGCCCGACTTCGTCAAGCTGGCCGAAGCCTATGGCGGTGTCGGCATCCGCTGCGACAAGCCGGACGATCTGGATGCGGCGATTCAAGCGATGATCGACAGCCCGGCGCCGGTGATCTTCGATTGCCGCGTCGCCAATCTCGCCAACTGCTTCCCGATGATCCCGTCGGGCAAGGCGCATAACGAGATGCTGTTGCCGGACGAAGCCACGGATGAAGCGGTCGCCAACGCGATCGACGCCAAGGGCCGCGCGCTGGTTTGATGAGATAGAAAGAGCAAAGACAATGAACGCACATCTTCAGCCGACCGGCTCCGCCTATTTCATCGCCAAGGAAACCGAGAAGGCGGAAAACCATACGCTTTCGGTTCTCGTCGACAACGAACCGGGCGTTCTCGCCCGGGTCATCGGCCTGTTTTCCGGCCGTGGCTACAACATCGAGAGCCTGACCGTCTCGGAAACCGAGCACCAGTCGCACCTCTCCCGCATCACCATCGTGACGCGCGGCACGCCGCATGTGCTGGAGCAGATCAAGGCGCAGCTGGAACGCATCGTTCCGGTTCACCGCGTCGTCGACCTGACGGTCCGCGCCGCCGAACTCGGTCATGACCGGCCGATCGAGCGCGAGGTGGCGCTGGTCAAGGTCAACGGGCAGGGCGAGAGCCGGGCGGAAACGCTGCGCCTCGCCGACGCTTTCCACGCCAAGGTGATCGACGCGACGCTGGAGCATTTCATCCTGGAAATCACCGGCAAGTCGTCCAAGATCGACCAATTCATCGCCATCATGAAGCCGCTCGGCGTCATCGAAGTCTGCCGCACCGGCATCGCGGCGATGAATCGCGGCCCGCAGGGGATGTAAGACAAAAGGGGCGCCTCAAGCGCCCCTTTCCAATTGTGAAGGCGATCGTCTCAGATCATCTCCAGAGGCATCTTGCTCACCGGTGGCGGGAATGTCCGGTCGAGAATCGCTAGGTCATCCTTGGTCAGGTGAACTTCCACCGCCGCCCGGTTTTCGCGGACGCGTTCAGGCATGCCGGTCTTGGGGATGACGATGACGCCGGGATTGCGAAGAAGAAAGGCGAGCGCCACCTGGGCGACGGTGGCCTGATGTGCCTTGGCGATATGCACCAGTTCCGGACGGCGCAGCAGGCGGCCTTCGTCGAGCGGCGAATAGGCCATGACTGGGATGCCGCTCTTCCGGCTGTCCTTCAGGAGATCATATTCGATGCCGCGGCGGTTGAGGTTGTAGAGCACCTGATTGGTGGCGACGTTTTTGCCGCCGGGCACATTGCGTAGTTCATCCATGTCGTCTGAATCGAAATTGGACACGCCCCAGGCGCCGATCTTGCCGGTTTGTTTCAGTGTCTCGAAGGCTTCAACGCTTTCGCTGAGCGGATAACGGCCGCGCCAATGGAGCAGATAGAGGTCGATCTGTTCGACGCCGAGCCGCTTCAGGCTGGCTTCGCAGGCCCGAACGGTACCCTCGCGGCTGGCGTTGGAAGGAAGGACCTTGCTGACGAGGAAGGCGTCGTCACGACGTCCCCGGATCGCTTCGGCGACCACGCGCTCGGCGCCTCCGTCAGCGTACATTTCGGCTGTATCAATCAGCGTCATGCCGAGATCCAACCCGTGCCGCAGGCTCTTGGCCTCATCAGTGGCGGTTTTCCTGTTCTCGCCCATATGCCATGTGCCTTGGCCGATGACCGGGACTGTCCTGCCGTCTGGAAACGCGGTCGTGGGAATGGCATCTGGCATGGGATCCTCTCTTGTCGGCATGACTGCCGATCCGTCCTATGGATGGTCGATGTCTCATTTAAGGCGTATCGTTCCGAGGCAAAGGGCAGCGCATGGAAAAACAATGCGCAAGGCTTCTTGTCACCCTGACAAGTTTCGGGTGGTTTGCGCCGATAGGTCAACTAAACTGACCTAAAATATCGGGAGGATTCCATGCAGGTCGACACGTTTTTCGCGTTGTTTCTGTTCGCGTTCACGACGTCGATCACGCCGGGACCGAACAATATGATGCTGTTCGCATCGGGCGTGAATTTCGGCTTTACCCGGACCATCCCGCATATGATCGGCATCGGCGCGGGGTTCCTGACGCTGCTGATTGCCGTCGGCCTTGGACTCGGCGCCATCCTGCATTCCGTGCCGTTGCTGTACACGGCGCTGAAGTTCGCCGGCGGTGCCTACCTGATCTGGATCGCCTGGAAGATCGGGACGTCGCGCAGCCTGTCGGATGGACAGACCGGCACGGCGCCGATGACATTCCTGCAGGCGGCAGCCTTTCAGTGGATCAATCCCAAGGCCTGGGTCATGGCGGTGACGGCGATGGCGACCTATACGAGCGAGCAGTCTTATCTGTTCAGCGTCATGATCGTCGGCATCATTTTTGCCATTGTCAACGTGCCGAGCGTGTCGACATGGGCCGGGTTCGGGTCGGCGCTACGGCAGTGGCTTTCGCATCCGGTGCGGCTGAAATGGTTTAATATTACGATGGCCGTCTTGCTGGTTCTCAGTCTTTGGCCGATGCTGAAATGAATGAGGGATCTACACCATGACGTCTCACGACCATGACCACCATGATGATCACCACCACCACGACAATCATTTCTCCGACATGCAAGCGCGGGTGAAGGCGCTAGAAACCGTTTTGACCCAGAAGGGGTTGATCGATCCCGCCGCCATCGATGCGATCGTCGAGACCTACGAGACCAAGATCGGCCCGCGCAATGGTGCTGTCGTCGTTGCCAAGGCCTGGAGCGAGCCGGATTTTGCCGATTGGCTGCGGCGCGATGCAACTGCTGCCATCGCCAGCCTCGGTTATATGGGCCGGCAGGGCGAGCATATGCGCGCCGTCTTCAACACGCCGGAGACACACAATCTCGTCGTCTGCACGCTCTGCTCTTGCTATCCTTGGGCGGTTCTCGGCCTGCCGCCGGTCTGGTACAAGGCGCCGCCTTATCGTTCGCGGGCGGTGATCGATCCGCGCGGTGTGCTGGCCGAGTTCGGGCTGACGCTGCCGGACGGCAGGAAGATCCGTGTCTGGGATTCGACGGCGGAACTGCGCTACATTGTTATTCCTGAACGTCCGGTCGGGACGGATGGTCTCGACCAAGGCGCGCTGGCTAAGTTGGTCACACGTGATTCCATGATCGGCACGGGCCTGGCGAAATCCTTGGCAGGTGCGGTATGAACGGTGCGCAGGACCTTGGCGGACAGCATGGCATGGGACCAGTCGCGCCGGAAAAGGATGAACCCTATTTCCATGCCGAATGGGAAAAGCGGGCGCTCGGCCTGACGCTCTCCTGCGGAGCCTTTGGCGCCTGGACGATCGATGAAAGCCGGCATGCGCGCGAAAGCTTACCCCCGGCAACATACCTTTCCGCCAGTTACTACGAAATCTGGATGCGGGCGCTGGAAACCCTGTTGAAACGCCATGGTTTCGTGTCGGACGCGGAGCTTGCCGCCGGGCAGATGCTGGAGAAGGACGCGGAGCCGAAGCGTATCCTGAAGGCCGACATGGTGCCGGCGGTCCTGGCCAAGGGCGGTCCGTGCGATCGTCCCGTTCCAGATGGCCCGGTCTTTGCCGTCGGGCAAAGGGTGCGCACCAAAAACTTCAACCCGGAAAGCCATACGCGGCTGCCGCGCTACGCCCGGGCCAAGACCGGTGTCATCGAGGCCGTGCAGGGTTCCTTCGTGTTTCCGGACGATAACGCCCATGGCAAGGGCGAAAATCCGCAATGGGTCTATACCATCGTGTTCGATGCACCGGAAATCTGGGGCGAGGGCGCCGATCCGACCCTGACCGTCTCGATCGATGCCTGGGAGAGCTACCTTGAACGCGCATGAGCCTTCTTCACTGCTGGCGGGATCGCCGGGGCTGCCGAAATCGAACGAAGGCGATCCGGTGTTTGCCGAACCGTGGCAGGCGGAAGCCTTTGCCATGACCGTTCGCCTGCACGAGAAGGGCGTGTTTTCCTGGAGCGAATGGGCCGAGGCCCTGTCGCATGAACTGGTCAAGCCCGGCCGCCGGGATGACGCCGGTGATTATTTCGACTGCTGGGTGGCGGCCCTGTCGCGGCTCGTGACGGAACTGTCGATCACGTCGGCCGATACGCTCGACAGCCTGACGCGGAGCTGGCAGCGGGCGGCGGAAGCGACGCCGCATGGGCAGCCGATCAGGCTGGAAAACGATCCAACTCGATGACGTCAGCGCCGGCGCGTCATCGCACTGGCCCCGAAGCCCGGCTAATTGACGAAGAAGCACCCCACTCTCCGTTATCCTCGCCCTCGTGGCGGGGATACAGCGACCCGACGTCCGTCGGGTCAAAAGACTCTTTCAGCTCAATGACTTGATCTGGCTGGATTCCTGTGGCGGCACAGGAATGAGGGAGGTTGTGGTGGCCGCAGGATGTTTCAGCCGACCTTCAAGGATGCCAGAAAGTACTTTGTTGGCAGTCTGTGCGGGCGCATCGCTGCGCCAGCCGGTCGGTTCGGGCATGTTCGGGTGCTCAACTCTCGAACTGGCGATAACATTCCTCGGCGATTGCCTGCAGTTCGGCGCGGCTGAGTTCGGCAGTCACGGCATAACCGATCGAGCCGTCGATCCAGTAGAAGGTTTCCACGGTCCCTGAGGATTCGAAGCGGAAGCTGGTTTCGGCATTTTCCGGATTTTTTCCGAGCAGCATGGTCAGCCGCTTTCCGGCTGCGTTTTCATACATCAGCATGGCGCCCGCCTTGCCGTTGACCGGTACCAGCCGGCCGCCCACAAGCGAATAGCCCTTAGGCCGAAGATCGGGAGCGACGAGCTTGTAGTCGAGGCGCTTTCCGAGCCAGGTCACCAGATGCTCCTGCTGGTCGGCGCCGACCTCGACCGGATGGCGCTTTTCGCTGGTATAGATGAGAAAAGCGGATTTCGACTGGGCCGGCAGGCTTTCGAGCGCGGAGGCCGTTTCGACCGAAAGAGTGCCGCCCAGGAACCTGTCGGCATAGATACCGGCGGCGGCACCCGACAGGAAGAGGACCAGTGACGCGGCGAGCAGAGCCACCTTGCGCCACGGCGTATTTTGGGTAAGCGAGGGGACGGGGCGCACCATCGTCTCGTCGAATTCATTCGACCGGGCGTAACTGGAAAAGGCTGCCTTGAGGTTCGCCGCCTGCGCCTGCCATGCGGCGACGTCCGCGGCTTCCTGCGGATGGTCCGTCAGAAAGGCCTCGACCGCGCGCCGGTGGTCTTCGTCAAGGAAGCCATCGACATAGGCATGCAGGTCGTCTTCGGTGACCGGTGGTCGTTCGTCTGTCATTTCGGTCTCCGCAGCGTAACGATGTTGTTCTGCGCCAGCTGTGATGCCATCTGGCGGCGCGCCCGCGACAGGCGCGACATGACGGTGCCGATCGGGATCGACATCATGTCGGCGACATCCTGGTATCCATATCCTTCGACCACGACGAGCATCAGCACGGTGCGGTGATCAGCCGAGAGCGCGTTGAGCGCCTGCTGCAGCCGTGTCTTTTCCAAAGGGTCGCCGGAGACGTCCTCGGCTGCCAGGCCGAGGGCATCGTCGAGTTCGACGGACGGGTGCTGGCTGGTGCGGCGATGCCGGTCGCGATAAAGATTGGTCATGATCGTGAAGGCCCAGGCGCGCAGGTTGATGCCGCGCCATTGGCTGCGCCGGACCAGAACTTTCTCGACGCAGTCCTGCAACAGGTCTTCGCCATCGGAATCGGATCTGGCGAGGCTGCGGGAATAGCGTCGCAGCGACGGCACGAGCGTCAGGACCTCGGTTTCGAACGTGTCCGCGGAAGGGGGAACTGCCCCCTTCGCGCGAAGACCGTCATCAGGGACGTGCGGCATCCCAGACCTTTCCGACGCCGTCACCGGTGGCGTCGCCCTGCTTGGTGTCCTTGACCCAGAAATAGAGCGGCATGCCTTTCAGAGCCCATTGCTTCTTGCCGTCCTTGCGCTCGACCAGCGTATAGTCGCCATCGGCGGTCGCGTCGTCGGCGGCCAGATAGGGCGGCCATTTCACGGCGCAGTCATCATAGCAATTGGACTTGCCGGATTCATCCTTCTTGAAGGTGTAGAGCGTCATGCCCTTTTCGTCGGCAATCACCTTGCCCTTGTCGGTATCGACAGTCTGGACGACCGGAGCGGCGAAGGCCGAGGCGGCGGATAGCGTGCAAAATGCGGTCACGAGCGGCAATAGTCTCATCTTGCGTCTCCTCTCTCGATGTTGGGAACCGCTTCGTTGGCGGTTCGGAGTTAAGACCGATGGAGACGGCAACTTATTCCCTGACCACCGAAAACTTATCGGCGGGAAACCGTTTTCGATGCGACGAAGCGGGCAAGCGAGGGGCCGACGGCCATTACCATCAGCAGCCGCGCGGTCTGCAGGGCCATGACGAAGGGCACGTCTACATTGCTTGAGGCGGCGATGATGGCGATCGAATCCATGCCGCCGGGGCTGGTGGCGAGATAGGCCGTCAGCGGATCGATGCCGAGCGTTCTCACCAGAACGAAGGCGAGCAGGCCGGAGAAGCTCATCAGGACAAGGATGGAAATGACCGTCGGCACGAGGGCGCGGCGGGCATGGGCAAGGATCGGGCGGGTGAAGCCGAGGCCGATATTCCAGCCGAGCAGTGCATAGCTGATGGCGAGCAGCCATTCGGGGATTTCTATCACGAGCATTCCCGTGACACTGAGAACGGAGCCGAGCAGGAAGGGCACGAGGAAGACGCCGGCGGGAACGCGCAGCCATTTGCCGAGACAGCCGCCAACGAGGACGACGGCGAGCGTTTCCAGGAACGGGACGACATGGATCGGGCCGAACCAGACGATGGCCGGCCCCGCCCCATCGATGCCGGCCCAGTAGCGCGCCACCAGCGAGGCGGCGGCCGCGACGAAGACCACGCGCAGATATTGCATGAAAGCGACGAGCCGCGTGTCGGCGCCATAGGCGTCGGCCATGACCAGCATGCTGGTGGCGGCCCCCGCCGACGAGCCCCAGATCGCCGTCGTGCCCGGCAGAATGTTGAGCCGGCTGATCGTGTAGCCGCTCAGCGTGCTCATGGCGATGACCGAGAAGACGATGGCGAGAAACAACGGCCAATTGCCGAAGAAGGTCACGAGGATGCCGGGGCTGATCGTCTCGGCGATCATCGTTCCGATCAGCGCCTGGGCGCCGAGAAAGGGCATGCGGGGCAGCCGGATCGTGCCGCCATTCATGCCGACGACGGCGCCGGCGACCATCGGCCCCATCAGAAGCGCCGCCGGAATGCCGGTGAGTTCAAGGAGAGCGGCGAGGATTAGCGACAGAAGAAGCAGACCGGCCCATTGCATGACGGGATGCCAACGCCCGACACCCGTGGCCACGGGTGCGGGCGGCTCTTCGGAATGTTCGGGCGTCACGACATAACTTTCGGATTGCGGATAAGCGCCTAGGAGGCGGCTGGCGGCGTTTTATCATGAGTATGAGCCCCGTGATACGCGCGTCGTGTGGCGGTTTCTTGCCGTTTCCGGCGGATCGTGGCTGAAGACCGGAGTGAGGAAAGCCGGGACGATCGCGCCGTTGCGGTCGCAGAGCGCGACAGGTCAGCGCGAATCGGGCAATAGAACAAACATGGAATTCGCACCGCAACAGGATGAGGCCCTCAAGGCCGTTTCGCGCTGGTTGAAGGAAGGGCGGTCGCCGCTGTTCCGGCTGTTCGGTTATGCCGGCACCGGCAAGACGACGCTGGCCCGCCATTTCGCCGAGCACGTGGATGGCGACGTGCTGTTTGCGGCCTTCACCGGCAAGGCGGCGCAGGTGCTGCGCTCCAAGGGGGCGAGCAACGCCAAGACCATCCATTCGCTGATCTACCGGCCGCGTGGCGAGGAGGAGGTGTCCGACGAGGAAACCGGCAAGACCTCGATCGCGCCGATGTTTTCGATCAACCGCCAGTCGCCCGTCGCCAAGGCGGCGCTGATCATCATCGACGAATGTTCGATGGTGGACGAGGCGCTCGGCCGCGACCTGATGAGCTTCGGCACGCCGATCCTGGTGCTGGGCGATCCCGGCCAGCTGCCGCCGGTTTCGGGCGGCGGATATTTCACCAATGAAGAGCCGGACTACCTGCTGACGGACATTCACCGCCAGGCCCGCGACAATCCGATCATCCAGCTCGCCATGCATGTGCGCGAGGGCAAGGAGATCATGCACGGTGACTACGGTTCGACGGCAAGGGTGATCTCGAAGAACGAAGTGACGCAGAGCCTGGTGCTGGAGGCCGACCAGGTGCTAGTCGGAACCAACAAGACGCGGCGGCGCTACAACATGCGGCTTCGTGAGCTGAAAGGCTTTAGCACCGATTATCCGCAGTCCGGCGACAAGCTTGTCTGCCTACGCAACGACCCGGCCAAGGGCCTGCTCAACGGCTCGCTCTGGCAGGTGATGACGTCGTCGAAGGAAACGGTGAAGCCCGGCATCAACCTGATGATCCGGCCGGAAGACGACGACATGGACCGCGGCGCGGCGAAGATCAAGCTGTTGAAGCAGGCCTTCGAGGATGTCGAGGGCGAGATCCCCTGGACGACGCGCAAGCGTTACGACGAGTTCGACTATGGCTATGCGCTGACCGTGCACAAAGCGCAGGGTTCGCAGTGGAACGATGTCGTGCTGTTCGACGAAAGCTGGGCCTTCCGCGATACCCGCGAACGCTGGCTTTATACCGCGATCACCCGCGCGGCGGAAACGCTGACCATCGTGCGTTAGTCGGCGGAGATGAAACCCATCAGAACGGCCTTGGCGACGGCCTGGAAGCGGTTGTGACCGTTGAACTTCCGGACGATATCGGATTCCAGCGTCAAAACGGCCGTCAAATCCATGTCCATCATCATGGCGATACGATTGGCCGGATAACCCTCGGCCATGAAGCCGAGGCATTTCGTTTCGATCGGTGAAAGGTGGATGGGCTGCAGGATCGAACGATTCTGCGCGTCGCCGTCGGCCGCCGATTCCAGCAATTCGCTGATCCGCTGCATCTGCCGTCTCAGGATCGATTGCTGGGCAGCGAGTTCGCGCTTGCGCGCATGCAGCGCGGTTTCGAATATCTGCGCCGCATCCTGCGGGCTTGTCGCAGCAGTCAGGGCTTCCATCAGGTCCTGGATATCGGCGATCGGCATGTCGATCTCGCGACAGGCATTGATGATCGTCATCCGGCGAATGTCCTCAACGCCATAGACGCGCATCGGACCCATGCGCTCGGCGGAGAGAAGCCCCTTTTCCTCGTAGAAATGCAGGGTGCGGTGCGTAACGCCGAAAGCATCCGCCATGTCGGCGATCCCGACCTGATTGTCCGGAATGGTGCCGGGCAGCGGTAGATGGGGCAGGAAGCCGGCAACCGCCGAACGTGCGCCTGATGCTGCCGATGTTGTCTTGAACTGTTCTGGCATGCTGTGTAATTGCCCTCGCTGCTTACGCCAGCGGGAGAAATATCCTGAAGACCGTCACAGGCCGCTCACGCAAAAACAGCGCTGCCTCATGTCTTGGGTTGCTCCTCGATGTCATGCACGTCATTCGAACAGGAATGGATACGCGTTACCATTGTGCTTGCCTGATGAGCGACCAGGCTTTTCTCCCAATTGCACCATCACGGTACACGTCAGGCGAGAAAATGGATAGTTAGTAACATTAGGGATAAAATCAGCGGGTTTTGATCGAATTTGCGCGTTGCCGATGGGGAAGTGCCATTTTTGATGACACTTTCTGACGGTTTCGAGCGGTTCACCCAAAAATGGTCTGTCTCAGCGGATGAGCGTTATCGGCAGCGCGCCAGCGCTGATCACGAATTTCAGCTTCTGGCGGTGATCGCCGGAAAGTTTCTCCTGGCAGTCCTTTGCTTCCTGAAACGCCTCGCGGGTCTGCAGGTGCCGGTAGCTGTCCGTCATCACCATGCATTTCATCAGCGGACTGTCGGTTTCCTCAGCACTTGCATAGGTGAAGATATGGCCCTGTGACGACAGGGTCTGGGACGCGATCGCGAGGCTTTCGTACAGGATGTCCGCCTCGTCTGCCAACTGCGCGTCCTCGATGAAAGTCTCGTGGACGACGTCGGAGGTGGCATCATTGGTGATGAGCACCCGCAAGCCAGACGGAGACTTCTGCGGAGAGACTTCGATCGTAAAGGCCAGCGGGTCGGCGGTCTTCGCGGGCGATTTCTGCCAAAGCACGGTGGCGGGAACCGGCGCGATCGTACGGTAGTGGGACGCGGCATTGCGCAACGCGTCGGCAAATCGGCCGGCCGTGCTGGTGCGCGGCCATTGCGCCCGCACCGTGATCCTCGGCAGGTCACCGGCAAACCTGCGCTCCAGCACGACGTCATGCAGGCGTGACTGCATGGGAATGTTGACGCTGAGCGCCGGCGACGACAAGGGCAGGAAGACCAGGAGCGGCAGTGCAGACAGGACGGCGATCGGCGAGGACAGGGGTGCCGGCAGCCAGGACAGGCGGCGGCTTAGCGGTTTCCGCGCGGTATAGGCAGAAGCCGGCGGTGAAGCCGATGAAGCGGGCGCAACCTGCTGGCTCCGGTATTCCGGAACATAGGTGCCCTTGGGAATATCGATCCGCCAGGGATCGCCGGCTCCTTCGCCGGCATAATAGGCGGTCAGCAGCTTGCGCAGCTTGCCGGCATGGACACGTACCAGCGGATCGCTATCAGCATTGAAGGCTTGCGGCCGGTCGAAGACGTCGATACCGATCGTATAGCCCTTCAACTGGTGGCCCGTTCCCTCCATCTCCTTTTCGACGACATATTTCAGGAAAGCACGCAGCCGCTCGGAGCGCGCGAAGAGCGCGCTCGACAGCACGGCATCAAGGGCCCGCTGGATGGTTTCATCGTTGGGCCGGATGGTCTGCTTCAACGCTTCTTCCTCTCCGGAAAGCAGACCAACGCCACCGTCCCTTGGTCGAGGGCGGTCGTCGATTCGGTCGGGTCGAGGCAAAAACGAGCGTTCATCGGTTCCGGTTTGCTTGGTTTCGTGGGGTTCGAGCAATGTAGCTCACCAGATGGGTGTACATTGTTCCTGCTTGAATATTCATTAAAGCTGACTTTTGCGGCTTTGTCAGGCCTGCTGACCCTTAAACTTGAGGTTTGGCTGAAATAAGCCCGTCGGGCAACTTTCCGGTTTATTGTCTCGGTTACGCTTTCATCCGGCGCGATTGATTGCGGGTGGTCGAGGGAACCGCTAGAAAGAACGCCAAATGACGGTCGGATTGGTGGAAAGTGCTGAAATGCCTGCGAAACTCTCGGTAAACCTGAATGCGATTGCCATGCTGAGGAATCGGCGCGACCTTCCCTGGCCGTCCGTGACGGGCTTAGGCGAAATTGCATTGAAGGCGGGGGCGAGCGGCCTGACGGTGCATCCGCGGCCCGACCAGCGGCATATCCGCTTCTCCGATCTGGCGCCGATTCGCGCGCTGATCGACGATCTCTACCCGAAGGCCGAGTTCAACATGGAAGGCTTTCCGAACGAGGAGTTCCTGAACCTCGTCGAACAGCACCAGCCGGAACAGGTGACGCTGGTGCCGGACGATCCCGCTCAGGCAACTTCGGACCATGGCTGGGATTTCCGTAATAACCACAACCTGCTCGGCAATGTCGTCGGCCGGCTGAAGAAGAAGGGTTTTCGCGTTTCGCTGTTTGCTGACGGCGATCCGAATCGCGAGGCGCTGACCATTGCCAAGGAAACCGGTGCCGACCGGATCGAGCTTTACACCGGCCCCTATGGCGGCTGCTACGACGATGCCGCGCGCGGCGCCGTGCTGCTGGAGGAACTCGGGCGAACGGCTGATCTGGCCGGAGAACTCGGTCTCGAGGTCAATGCCGGTCATGACCTGACCGTCGCCAACCTGCCGCCGCTCGCCGCCCGCATTTCCAATCTCGCCGAGGTTTCGATTGGTCATGGCCTGACGGCCGATGCGCTGGAATATGGCATGGCGGAAACCGTTCGCCGCTTCTGCCGCGCCTGCGGGCAGGATGTTTGAAGGGGCCATTGGTTAGGCTGTAAGGGCCGGTCAACCAGGGCTTCAGGTTACTGACAACCTCCAAAGTTAATCGCTTGACGAGGTCGCTCCCCATTCTCCATCATTCCTGTGCTCGTCACAGGTGAGAGAGGCTTTACGTCGAACACAGGTTGGCCAGCGGCGCGATAAGTTGCGATATCGGAATATATCCGGGATCTCCTGATTTGACCGCGATTGGTCGGTGAATTTCGATTTATGGAGTGATACGGTCGTGGCGATCGTTGGGAGACCGCCATGAAGTTATTGATTGCCGTAGCCTGCATCTCTGTCATTGCCTTGACGGTGTACGTCATCGGTGGCGACTACATCACCTGGATGGCACAATCCGACGCAGACATGGATCGTCAATGCAGGCAAATTGCTTCCGAGTCCGACACTGTTGATCCCTCGACAATGACGGAAGAAGAGAAGCGGGAGGCGTTGGATTTGGCCCAACGATGCATAGCCTGGCTGAAAAGCTGATCGCTACTTATAGACCGGCAATCCTTCGACCTGATCCGCGTCGCAGTCAAACAGGATGTTTGTGCATCCGTTGGACGTAGCGAATTGCATGACCGCGGATAGATCGGCGGGAATCGTGCCATCGTTCTCGTCGTGGGCGTAGACGAACCAACCATAGTCAGCATAAGGGCCGCCAACAAAAGACCATTGGGAAAAGGGCCTGTTATTCAGCGGGTCGGCGGTTTCCCAGGATACGTGGTATGTTCCCAGCACAAAGATGGTGCGCTTTTCGAGTTCAGCCATTGGCTAGGCCCTCCACCTTGGCGACTGCCACCTACGCGATTTCCCGCCAATTACCGTACCATTCGACCATGTCGTCGCCGTTGATGGGTTCATTGCTATCCCAGTCTGGCCAATCCTCGATTGGCCGCCTCAGCGCGGTCATGACATCGGGGAGAGCGGCGATACGTTGAAATTCTGCGCGTCGATCTTATTGCCGGGGCCGACTTTCTCGGAAGCTTGTTCTTTCACGCGACGGACGTCGCGTGACTGGATCCCCGCCACGAGGGCGAGGATGAGGGAGGATGGAGATGCCACATTCTCAAGCAATACCTTTGAGGAGGCGGTTTGAGGCCCGTGTTTTTTACGGAGCCCTTTCCGCCTCAGCCGGCGAGAGCGGCCTTGTTGGCCGTCAGAAAGTCGCCCAGCGTTGTCAGCGGCGCGCCGGACAGGGCCTTTGCATCGCCGGTGACGAGATCGATATGGCCTTCGCGTGTGTTGGTATCGAAGGAGACGACTAAGGGGATCAGCAAGCCGGGGACGCCGGCTGCCTGCAATCCGCTTGCCAACTGCTCGTCGGTCACGTGCACGACATCAAGGGGCTTGCCGGTCGCGACCGAAACCAGCGCGGCGATTTCGTCCGTCGTGTGGGTCGTCTCGCCGGTCAGCGTATAGGTCCGGCTGTCGGTCGAGCCGGAAGCAAGCGCCGCGGCGATCGCCTTGGCGATATCGGCGCGGGCGATATGGGCGAGCTTGCCCTGGCCCGAAGCGCTGTACCACTTGCCTTCGGAGAGGGCATGCGGCAGGGCCATGAACAGGTTTTCCATATACCAGCCGTTGCGCAGGATCGTGTAGGGGATGCCGGTTGCCTTGATGGCGTTTTCGGTGCCGAGATGATCCGGCGCGAAGGGAATGACCGAGGTTTCCGGGTTCGGCATGGAGGTGTAGAGGATATGCTTGGCGCCGACCTGCTTGGCGGCTGCCACTGCGGCAAGATGCTGGCGCAGGCGCTTGCCCGGCTCGTCCAGCGCATCGGTAGAAATAATCAGGATACGGTCGGCGCCCCCAAAGGCGGCTTGGAGCGAAGCGGCATCGTCGAAGCTGGCCGAGCGGGTCTGCACGCCCTTGGCGGCGGAAGCCGCGAGCTTGCTCGCGTCGCGGCTGGTGGCGATGATGCTGGACGGGGCGACCTTGCCAGACGCGAGGAGTTCGTCGAGCACGAGGCTACCGAGCTTGCCGGTGGCGCCGGTGACGAGAAGAGTTTCGGACATGACTGTTCCTTTGGTTGTCGAACGGCGCCGGTTGTTGCCGGAGCATCCGTCTTGAGATATGGTCTCAAAAAGAGAGCTTCTCTTATTTCGTTATCCCCTGACGAATGTAAAGGAGGCAGTTTTTAATGCGGTGGTTACCTGAAGGATACCAAGGCCCATGAACAAGATGACCGGCAAGATCAAAGGCGAGCAGGCGATCGTCGTGATGGGAATGGTGTTTTCGCGCGAGAATTGCCCGGTGCGCGATGTCATCGACAATATCGGCGGCAAGTGGAACACGCTGATCATTCTGGGGCTGGCCGAAGGGCCGATGCGCTTTTCGGCACTGCGGCGCTTTATCCCGGATATTTCCCAGCGCATGCTGACCCAGACGCTGCGCGACCTGCAGCGCGATGGCTATATCGGCCGCGAGGTGTTTCCGACGCAGCCGCCGAGCGTCGAATACAGCCTGACGCCGCTCGGGCAATCATTCCTCGTTCTGGTGCGAGGACTGGTGGACTGGTCGCTGATCCATCACGACCAGATCAAGGCCGCGCGCGCTTCTTACGATGCGGCCGCGTGACGATCGGTCGTAGGGCTGCATGGCTGGACGCCATGCGGTGACGGCTGTTACTGATGCCGGCGGGAATCAATCCGGAACGCATCAATGAAGCAGCTGAAGATCGGCGTCGCGGGTGCCGGGCCGGCAGGACTGGCGGTGGCGCTTTTCCTGTCGCGTGCCGGTCATTCGGTCGAAATCCTCGAACGTTTCGATACGCCGGCGCCGGTTGGTTCCGGCCTGCTGATGCAGCCGACGGGATTGACCGTACTTGCCGCGCTCGGCCTGTCAGATACCATTCATCGGCTCGGCAATCGCATCGACCGGCTGCATGGCGCGGACGCCGTCAGCGGCCGGACGGTCCTTGACGTCCGCTATGACGCCGGCAGCGGCGGGCGCTATGGTCTCGCGGTCCAGCGGGCGGCGCTTTTCAATACGCTGCACGACGCGGTGATCGCCGACGGGCTTCCGATCCGCACCGGTGTGATGCTCGCCAGCGCCGAGATGCTGCGTGAGCGCACCGTTCTCAAGGACGCCGACGGCGCCGAAATCGGCGATTACGATCTGGTGATCGATGCGACAGGCGCACGCTCCGCCCTGGTCGCGACATCCACGGCCGCGCCCAGTGTCCGGGACCTGACCTATGGCGCCTTCTGGGCAACGCTGGACGGGGCGGGCGCCGTCTATGACCGCAACGCCCTGTCGCAGCGTTATGACAAGGCGAAGGTGATGATCGGCCTTCTGCCGGCGGGGCGGGCGATGCCGGAAGACAAGGAGCAAGTGGCGTTCTTCTGGAGCCTGAAGGTCGCCGATGTCGAGGCTGTGAAAACTGCGGGACTGGACCGCTGGAAATCCGTCATTCGTGGCTATTGGCCGGATTGTCTGCCCTTTCTCGACCAGATCGAGGATTGGGACCAACTGACGCTTGCCCGCTATGCTCATAGGACAGCACGGCCGCCTTTCGCCGGCCGGCTCGTCTTCATCGGCGACAGCGCCCATTCGACCAGTCCGCAACTCGGCCAGGGCGCCAACATGGCGCTGCTCGATGCCGCGGTGCTGAGCCACGCTTTGGCGACATCGTCCGACATTCCCTCGGCGCTGTCAGCCTATGCCGCAGCCCGGCGCAACCATGTGCGGCTGTTCCAGTTCCTGTCGCTGGCGTTTACCCCCTTTTACCAATCGGATTCCCGCGCGATCGCCTGGGTGCGCGACCGCGTGGTGTCGACGATCGCCAGGGTGCCGCCGATGCCCGGACTTCTCGCATCCATCGTTGCCGGCACGCTGATTGATCCTTTTAAAGGTACTGGTCTCCAGGAATGCGATTGGCGTCCGAGCATCTTTCAAGCTGCCTGAACCTCCGGAAGCGTCAGATCCAGCGCCCAGATATGGCCGACCAGATCCTTGCCGAAGGCATGATGTGGCTCTCTCTTCTCCAGCGTGAAGCCGGCGGCAGCGTAGATCCGGCGCGCTCGGCAAAAGCGATTCACTCATCGATCAGCCGCGTGTCGAGGCCTTGGCCGCGCGCGGCGCTGTCGATATGCAGGAGACGCAGTTTTGCCGTCTCTTTCGCATCTTGACGAAGAAGATGCTGCCGAGCAGCCGATCAGGCCGCGCGGGATTCCAGTTTGGCGGCACCGAGCGCGAACTCGATGGCCGCATTGGCATGGATGGCGGTCGAATCGAAGCCCGGCAGCGGCAGGTTGGCGGGATCGAGGATCAGGCAGATTTCGGTGCAGCCGAGAATGATCGCATCCGCGCCTTCAGCCTTTGCCCGCTCGATGACGCCCATCAGGGCCGTGCGTGAACTGTCGAGGATAATGCCGGCGCAAAGTTCGTTGAAGATGATGTCGTGGACAAGCGTACGGTCTTCGGCGCCGGGAACCATGACATCGACGCCATCGGCGGCCATGCGGTTGACGTAGAAGCCGTGCTCCATCGTGTAACGCGTGGCCAGGAGCAGCGGCCGCTTGATGCCGGCCGCCTTCATGCTCGCCGCCGTCTCGTCGATGATGTTGATCAGCGGCACGGAAATCGCGGCCTGAACCTCGTCGGCGATCAGGTGCATGGTGTTGGTGCAGATCAAAACGCAGGCAGCACCAGCGGCCTGAAGGCCCTGCGCGACCTCGGACAGCCGCTTGGCGGCATCGTCCCAGCGTCCGGCCTTCTGCATGTCGACGATCGTCTGGAAATCAACGGAATGCAGCATGACTTCGGCGGAATGCAGGCGGCCGAGACGCGAGCGGACGGCCTCGTTGATCATCCGGTAATAGACCGCCGAACTTTCAAAACTCATTCCACCGATCAGGCCGATCTTGCGCATTATCTGGGCTCCGCTCCGTTGTTCGATAAGGATTGTCGCCGGGATACCGCTGAAAGTGTTCGCTTTGTTTCGTGACATTTGGCACATCGTCGCGTATTTTTTGCGAGATATGAGGCGGAGGCGCAAATTTTTATCGCTTCGCTCAAGACTCTCACGGAGGCAAGGCGTGCTGGACGAAAGAGACCGCAAGATTCTGTCGTTGCTGCAGGAGGATGCGAGCTTGTCGGTGAGCGACCTCGCCGAGAAGGTCAGCCTGTCGATTTCGGCCTGCTCGCGCCGGATCCAGCGGTTGGAGGAAACCGGCTATGTCGCCCGCCGCATCGCCGTGCTCGATCGCGAGCGGATGGGCGTGCCGACCACGGTGTTCGCCCTGATCAAGACGGCCCACCACGCCGACGACTGGATCGATACGTTCCGCAAGGTGATCAGTGACATCCCCGAAATCGTCGAGGCCCATAGGCTGACCGGCAATTACGACTATATCCTCAAAGTGGTGCTGCCGCGTGTCGAGCAATATGACGTCATCTACAAGCAGATCGTCCGCAAGGTCGAACTGTTCGACGTTTCCGCCTCGATTTCGATGGAAATCCTCAAGAGCGGCATGGCGGTGCCGGTTGGATATGCGACGTGAAACGCCGGTGTCTGTGAAACGAACAGCACGGACGCACGTTAGCCATGCCGAGATCGCAGTTGTCGATCATGCCTGAAGGGTAGAGGCTACTCCAAAACAGGAGAAACGGTCATGGCGTTTGAAAACGCTCATCATGTCGTCGTTGTCGGCGGCGGATTCGGTGGTCTTCAACTTGTGAAGGATCTCAAGGGACTGCCTGTCAGGATCACGTTGATCGACCGGCGCAACCATCATCTGTTCCAGCCATTGCTCTATCAGGTCGCGACGACGCTCCTGGCGACCTCCGAAATCGCCTGGCCGATCCGGCGTGTCTTTCGTGATCGGCCGGAGGTCACGACGCTGCTGGGAGAGGTCAGTGGTGTCGATACGGTCTCAAAGACCATCGCGCTCGAAGGTGGCGAAACGATTGTTTACGACACGCTGGTCCTAGCGACCGGTGCCACCCATGCCTATTTCGGCCGCGATGAATGGGCGCCGGTCGCACCGGGGCTGAAGACGCTGGAGGATGCCACGACCATCCGCCGGCGCATGCTTCTCGCCTTCGAACGGGCGGAACTGGAAAGTGACCCCGCTGTGCGGGATGCGCTTTTGACCTTCACCATTGTCGGAGCGGGACCGACGGGCGTCGAACTGGCGGGCGTCATCGCCGAGCTCGCGCATTTCACCCTGCCAAAGGAATTCCGCACTATCGATACGCGCAAGGCGCGGGTGATGCTCGTCGAGGCGGGGCCGCGCGTGCTGGCGAGTTTCGCCGAGGAGCTGTCCGCCTACGCCCGGACGTCGCTGGAAAAGCTCGGCGTCGAGATCCATACCGGCGAGCGGGTGACGGATTGCACGGCTGAAGGTGTGATGATCGGCGAAAAGTTTATTCCCAGCCGGACAATCGTCTGGGCAGCCGGGGTTCAGGCCTCACCTGCCGCGCAATGGCTGAACGTTGCGGCCGACAAGGCGGGGCGCGTTGTCGTGGAAAACAACCTCACTGCACCGGGTTTGCCGGATGTCTTCGTCATCGGGGATACGGCATCTTTCATTCAGGACGATGGAAAACCGGTGCCGGGCATCGCCCCCGCCGCCAAGCAGCAGGGCGCCTATGTCGCGAAGCTGCTTCGAAACCGGCTGGTTGGCAACACGGCGACGCCGCCCTTCCGCTACCGCCATCAGGGTAGCCTTGCAACGATCGGCAAGCGATCGGCGATCATCGATTTCGGCCGGATCAAGCTCACCGGCGCGCTTGCCTGGTGGATCTGGGGAATCGCCCATATCTACTTCCTGATCGGGACACGAACACGGTTCGCCGTCGCCTGGAGTTGGCTGTGGATCTATCTCACCGGCCAGCATTCGGCGCGGCTGATCACGCAGAAGGAGACGCTGGAGGCGGGAGACGGCAAGCCCGGCTTATAGCTGCTGTCTTGTCGGCAGAGCCTATTGTGGCGAGGTGAGATTGCCGTCGTTCTCGCATTTGGAAAGAGCCAGCTGCTTGAACGACAGGATCTGCGTGATGGTGCCGTCGGCGTCGTCGGTCTCGACCTTCATGCAGGCGCAGGCATAGCCGTAATTGCCATTGGTGGCGACATAGTCTCGCTCGGAAATATCCGGAATCAGGTCCATGCCTTCCGGCCCTTCGCCGCCGCCCTGTGACATGATCGTCCAGCTGCCTTCCGCATCGTCCAGCCACCAGTTTGCCGGTGTCGGGTTCTGCAGCCAGCCGCAACGATTTTCGGCGGCAAATACCGGCGTGGCGGCGAGGGCGGCGACAAGAAGGACGGCGAGGAGGAGTTTCATCGGATGGTCCTCGGGGTTGGTCGTGTGTGGGATCAGGGATGGACGCGCTTGCAGTCGAACATGTCGCCGCTCTCCATGGAAAGCCATTGCAACGACTTTGCTGTCACGCTTGAAAGGGCGATCTGGTAATTGTTGTCGAAGGACAGGATGTAGTTGCCGTCCTCCTTCTCGACCTTGCGGATCGGCTGCGATTCTCCGCCGGAATCGTAGGTCTTGTCGGTGAAGGTAAAGACGCCGACGCCACAATCCCAGCTGCCGATATAAGGCTGCGCACCCTGTTTTGCCGACGCCGGCTCGGCGGCGGTTTCCGCCGCATTGATGCTGGTGATCGCCCAATGCGCCTTGCTGCAATCATCGTTGTCGCAGACGGCGGCCATCCAGACTGCACCATCGGCCAGCATGACGCCGTCGCTGTTGACGAAGATGCTGCTGTATTCCTGATTGGCGACCGCGTCGCGCGGCTCCTGCGGCACCAGCGCATCGAAGTGCTTGCGCATGTCCTTGGCATCGCGAATGTCATAGCTCTCGCCGTTGACGTTGACCCGCAGCGGGTATTCGCCGAGCGCCGCGACCCCGGCCGCGTCGCCATCGCCCATTGCCTCCGTCAGCTTTTCCCAGGCCTTATCGAAGGCGTCGGCGTTGCCATGCAACTGCTCGATCCGGTCATAGACGGCATCCTCGGACTGGCCCGCCGCCGGCACGGCCAAGGTAAGCGGCAGGAGGAAGAGGGCGGCGGACAGGCGGGTGCGGATCATCGGGAACTCCAGCGCGGCGGGCAGGAAGGAGAGGGTAGTGGATGCGGTGCAAAAACAAAACCGGACATCCTTCAATGGCCCAATCCATTTTCGGGGGAGTGCGCGTTTTTGCGGGATTTTTTCTCTGTTCAGGCACGTGCGGAGGTCGGCTTTTATTCGTGCCAAAGCCCTCAAGAAAAAATATCCTTTCGGCCATCGCCGTCCTCCTTGACCGGGCAGCGGCTTTGCGGCATACACTACGTACCGTACCGTACGGTACTCTAGTTGGAGACGAAGTTGCAGCTTGCCGCCCACTCACATCAGCCGGATTATTCGCCGCGCCAGAACGACGTTCTGGACAGCGCGTTGCGGCTGCTGGTCGATGGCGGCGAAAAGGCGCTGACGACGGCGGGTGTTGCACGGGCGGCCAATTGTTCGAAGGAAAGCCTTTACAAGTGGTTCGGTGATCGCGATGGGCTTCTGTCGGCGATGATCGGCTTTCAGGCGAGCAAGGTCCGGACCTTCGATGACGATGCCAGGGCGCTGACGGCAGCGACGTTGCATGATCATCTCGTCGTGTTCGCGCGCGATCTGCTCGAGGTTCTGTCGGGCGACGTCTCGCTGGCGCTGAACCGGCTGGCGATCGGGCAGGCAAGCCGCGAAGGCTCCAAGCTCGGGATGATGCTGCAAGAGCGCGGCCGCCGGCAGATCGGCAAGCGTGCGGGCGCGCTGCTGGAAGCGGGTCGCAAGGCAGGACTTCTGGCATTCGACGACCGCGACGATGCCTATGAAACGCTTTACGGTCTGATCGTTTCCGATCTGCATCTGCGCATGCTGCTCGGCGAGGACAGCGTCAACATGGCGAAAGATTTCGGCCGCAGGGCGGAGAGGGCGGTGTCTGCTTTCCTTCGCCTCTACGGCAGTGAAAAGAGTTCGGCCAAGCCTTGAGGCGGCCGGAAGAGTTTTTAAGAGACAAGCAAAGGGAAGGAAATCAAAATGCGCGTCTATTACGATCGTGATGCCGATCTCAACCTCATCAAGTCCAAGAACGTCGTCATCGTCGGCTACGGCTCCCAGGGCCGCGCCCATGCGCTGAACCTCAAGGATTCGGGCGCCACCAACGTCGCCATCGCGCTGAAGGCCGGTTCACCGACCGTCAAGAAGGCCGAAGCCGATGGCTTCAAGGTCATGACCGTTACTGAGGCCGCCAAGTGGGGCGACCTCCTGATGATGGCAACCCCGGACGAACTGCAAGCCGACATCTACAAGGCCGAAATCGCTCCGAATATCCGTGACGGCGCTGCCATCGCTTTCGCGCACGGCCTCAACGTTCACTTCGGCCTCATCGAGCCGAAGGACACGCTCGACGTCGTCATGATCGCACCGAAGGGCCCGGGCCACACGGTTCGCGGTGAATACCAGAAGGGCGGCGGCGTTCCCTGCCTCGTTGCCGTTGACAAGAACGCATCCGGCAACGCACTCGACCTCGCTCTCTCCTACGCTTGCGGCGTCGGCGGCGGCCGTTCGGGCATCATCGAAACCAACTTCAAGGAAGAGTGCGAAACCGATCTGTTCGGCGAACAGGTCGTTCTGTGCGGCGGTCTCGTCGAGCTGATCCGCGCCGGTTTCGAAACGCTGGTCGAAGGCGGCTACGCGCCGGAAATGGCTTACTTCGAGTGCCTGCACGAAGTGAAGCTGATCGTCGACCTGATCTATGAAGGCGGCATCGCCAACATGAACTACTCGATCTCGAACACAGCCGAATGGGGCGAATACGTTTCCGGCCCGCGCATCATCACGGCCGAAACCAAGGCTGAAATGAAGCGCGTCCTCACCGACATCCAGACGGGCAAGTTCACTTCCGAGTGGATGCAGGAATGGAAGGCCGGTGGCGCTCGCTTCAAGGGTATCCGCCGTAACAACGACGCTCACCAGATCGAAGAAGTCGGCGCCAAGCTGCGCGCCATGATGCCCTGGATCGGCAAGAACAAGCTGGTCGACAAGGCCAAGAACTAATTCTTGCTGCACGGCAAAATTAGCGTGTTGCACTTGCGCAATACTGAAAAGGCCGGAGTTTTTCTCCGGCCTTTTTCGCATTTTTTAGTCTAGTTCCATCAATATTTGGAACTTTCGGCCTTTTGGAGTATTCTCTTCATCAGGAGGATACTGCCATGACAACGTTCTTCTACCATTTCGCCCTGTTCGACGCTTTCATTGTCGGCGCCATCGTCGTGCTCGTCGGGGTGAGCATGTTCGGACATCACGAGGCGTAATGGCCGAATTTCATCGAAAGATCGGGCGCCCGGTATTGGACCGGTGAAGTAGACTTCTGTGTCGATAATCTGCTGGCTTGGTTGACTGACTCGGCATCAACAGCATACCTTTGATGCATGCGAGAAGTTGTTGTCGATTGCTCAGGTATCAGATCGCCCGATGAATTTTGGCAACGCTATCTTGATGCCGCGCAGCCGGAAGATGCGGCGTTCTTTGGTCGAAATCTGGATGCATTCTGGGATGCGATCGGCGGCGGGCTGGGGTGGCCGGGTGATGTGACGCTTGTCCTCTTGCACTCCAACAAACTGTCGACGTTACGAACGATGAACCAAAGCGGGTCGTTTCTCGATGCGTTGAAAGAAATTGCCAAGGAAGCGACTCAGATCAACGTAAAGTTTATCGAAGACTAACGGTCTCATCCGCGATTGAGGCTTCTGCAGCAATGATTCGGCCAGTAGGTCGCTCCGAACTTGCTGCTGCACCACTCCAGTTGATTTGCCTCTCGACAACTGATCACAAAATGTGTTCGGAAGGTGAAATATAGGTCAGTATTATTGACTTATCTGGTGGTCCATGATGTGCTCCGGCAAAAGCATAATCTGAGGAAACGTTCATGCTCGATTGGGAAAACATCTTCGCAACGCGGTCTTCGCGGATGCGCGCTTCGGAAATCCGCGAACTGCTGAAATTGCTGGATCGTCCCGACATCATTTCCTTTGCTGGCGGCATTCCGGATCCGGCGCTATTTCCCGACGAAGCGTTCAAGTCTGCCTATTCCGATATTTTCGGCGGTCCGACCGTGAGCGCCGCCTTGCAATATTCCGTCAGCGAAGGTTACTTGCCGCTGCGCCAATGGCTGGCCGGCCGCATGGCCGCGATCGGCATTCCCTGTGAGCCGGAAAACGTCCTGATCACGTCTGGTTCGCAGCAGGCGCTCGATTATCTCGGCAAGCTGTTCCTCTCGCCAAACGATACCGCGCTGGTGACCTGGCCGACCTATCTCGGCGCACTGCAGGCGTTCAATGCCTATGAGCCGACCTATGACCAGCTGTCCGTGACGGGCAATCGCACGCCACAGGCCTATCGCGATGCGGCGTCGGACGCCGGCGGCCGGGTGAAGTTTGCCTATATGTCGGCCGAGTTCGCCAATCCGACCGGCGAGACGCTGGATTTGGCGGCGCGCGAAAAGGTGCTCGATCTCGCGGAAGAACTGGACATCGCGCTCATCGAGGATGCGGCCTACCAGTCGTTGCGGTATGACGGGGACGCGGTGCCGCCGGTCCTGGCGCTCGAAATCGCCCGCAAGGGCTCGATCAACGAGACCCGCACGATTTATTGCGGCAGTTTCTCTAAGACTCTGGCGCCGGGCCTGCGCGTCGGTTTCGTCGTTGCTGCAATGCCGATCATCCGCAAGCTGGTGCTGATGAAGCAGGCGGCCGACCTGCATTCCTCGACCATCAACCAGATGGCCATCTGCCATGTCGCCGAGCGCGGCTTTGACGCACAGGTCGAGAAGATCCGCGCCGTCTACAGCAAGCGCCGCGATGCGATGCTGGCCGCCTTGGCAAAATACATGCCGAAGGACGTCAGCTGGACGGTGCCGGAAGGCGGCATGTTCGTCTGGCTGACCCTGCCAGCCGGCATGGACGGGGCCGAACTGCTTGCCAAGTCTCTCGTCTCGGCCAAGGTCGCCTTCGTGCCCGGCAAGGCCTTCTTTGCCGATGGTTCCGGCGCCAATACCTGCCGCGTCAGCTTCTCCTGCGCCAACGAGGCGATGATCGATGAGGGCATTTCCCGTCTCGGTCGCCTGATCGGCGAGCAGGCACTGGCGGCCTAATCCTCCGCTGCAAGGCTGGCGAGAGCGGCCTCGTAGATCAGGTCGGGGAGCACGTCGAACGTATAAGGCATGTGAACGCGCTCCCATTTCTGATGATAGTCGCGGCCCCAGGGGCCGATATTGACCACCGGATAGGACAGGAGCCCGTCCGGTGCGTCATCGACAAAGGCGGCGCAGGGCGTGTTCTGCGCCAAAAGTTGCGTCTGTTCGGTCGCCGGGCGATGACCGAAGAAGCTCATGTCGGAAATGCCGGCGAAGAATTGCTTGGCCTTGATGCTCGTTTGATACCGATTCGCGCAGATTTCGGCGGCTGCCATCATGCTGCGCTCGAAGTCGGCACCTTGCTCGCCGGCGCTGTCCAAGTGTACGCGCGGATAGTGTAGGGTGGAAAACCCGATGATCACAAGCGGGCCTTCAAGCCCGGCTTCGGCGAGCGTCGCGGCAACGATCTGGCGCGTGACCGACAGCGGATCCTGACCGTTGGATAGGGAACGATCGAGCGCCGTTATCCGATCGAGCGCCGCTTGTCCGCCGCGTTCGAAGGTTAGCGCGCGAAGCTCGGCGTGGAGCAGGACCTGCCCCTCATGCCGGCGCGCCTCACCGCCGCCCTGCCGTGCGAAGAACGCCTTGGCGTTTTCGGTCTGGGCATCAAGCGCCGTCCGCATTGCGCTGGCGACGGTCGCGCGAAATTCACTGATGATGTCCTCGGGCGTGCGGCGGTGCGTCAGCCAGTTGAACGACATCCAGACATGGGCCGGGGTCGTTACTTCGTAGCCGTGGCGCACGTCCTTGGCTTCGAGGCAGACGGGGGCGGGCGAGAGTTCGCCATGCGCCTCGTCGCAAAGCGCGCTGTTGGTCTCCATTGCCCGCATGATTTCGGCACCGATCAGATGGGCGCTGATGCCGTCGTATGCGTAGCCGGCATGGGTTGGCCGGCCGGCGATGAAGGCGAAGGGCGAGAATTTGCCGACGGAACCCAGATAGACGGCGCGGCCTTCCTCGCCGTCCCCATCATCGCCGCTTGCGTCGAGATTGATGCCGCCGATGATGTCGAGACCGAATTTTTCCGCGACTGCGGGCAGGGCGTCGCGCAGGGCGCGCATGCCGCGTGAACGGTTTTCCTCGTCCGGCGTGGTGACGAAGAGCAGATTGCCGGGCGGCTCTTCCAATTCGGCAAAGCGCTCCAGCGCCGCGATGCCGGCCGCCAGACCGCTTTTCATGTCGAGCAGGCCACGGCCGGCGAGGAAGTCGCCACTCATCAGGTCGGCAAGCGCCTTGTCCTCGGACGGCCTGCGGCTTTTCGCCGACAACTCGTCGATCAGCGCCCTCGTCAGTGGCTCCGGATCGCAGGCAAGCGAGGCCAGTGAGCCGTAATTGGCGATTGAGACCGTATCGAAGTGGCCTGCCAACACCAGGCAGCGGCGGCCCTTTCCACGCACCAGCGCCAGCACGTTCTGCCGGGCCGGCGTGCCGTGGCTGTCGAGTGCCAGCAACTGGTCGGGATGGGCGGCGAAATAGGGCGTTTGCCCGAGAAGGTCCATCAGTCGGCCGGAAAAGGCCGCCTCGTCGTCGCTTTCCGTGACGCTCGGCCAACGGGTCATCTCGACCGATAGTTCGCCGGCGCGCGACAGGGAGTTGCGGAGGTTGGCGGTGCTGGATGGCATGGAATGAATCCTGATGGGCGGGAAGCGAGGCGTCTGCGGGAACGGTCACCGGACTGTAGAGGGTGGTTCGACAAGGCGAAATGGCAAAATCATGGAAATTTGCTTGATATTTCGAGCAAAGTGACAGCTAATGTTGGCGTATTGGATCAGAGGGCCACATGGACAGCACGGACCGGCGGCTGCTGGCGATTCTGAGGACGGACGGTCGCGCCTCCGTCTCGAAGCTGGCGGACATGCTGAAGATTTCGCGCGGCACGGTGCAGAACCGTATCGACAAGCTGACCGCCGACGGCGTCATCGTGGGGTTCACTGTTCGCATTGCTGCAGCCGAGGATCCTCACGCGGTGCGTGCCGTGATGCTGATCGAGATCACCGGCCACAAGACGGTTGCGGTGATCAAGACATTGCGTGGCGTTCCCGAGATCAGGGCGTTGCACACGACCAATGGCGCCTGGGACCTCGTTGCCGAAATCCAGACGGAGAATCTGGGGGAGTTCGATCGCGTTCTGCGCTATATCCGCGCGCTCGATGGCGTGTCGAAATCCGAAACCAGCCTGCTGTTGACGACGATATAGGCCCGAGTATTGCAGTCAATCACCGAAATGACTAGATTGCTGACTAGTCAAGAGGAGAAGCGCGATGCGCGAATGGCCGGTTCAGGACGCGAAAGCACATTTCAGCGAACTTCTTGATACATGCTTGAACGAAGGGCCGCAGGTCGTTTCCCGGCGAGGCGAGGCGAAAGCGGTCCTCGTTCCCTTGGAAGAATGGAATGACCTCAACAAGCGGGCAACTCCGAGCTTGAAAGATATCCTGTTGGCTGATGAGCCTCGGTTCGAGATGGATATCTCGTCGCGCACCAACTGGACATGGCGTTCAGTGTCAGTCGAGGAATAGGCGTGTATCTCCTCGATACCAATGTCATTTCCGAACTCCGCCGGCCGAAACCGCATGGCGCTGTTCTGGCGTGGATTGCTGCGACGGACGAACGCATGCTCGCCGTATCAGCAATCACCATAGGAGAAATTCAGCAAGGGATCGAAGCCGCCCGCGAGCAGGACGGCCAGCGGACTCAGATCA
Source organism: Pararhizobium sp. O133 (assembly GCF_051669845.1). Classification (NCBI taxonomy): domain Bacteria; kingdom Pseudomonadati; phylum Pseudomonadota; class Alphaproteobacteria; order Hyphomicrobiales; family Rhizobiaceae; genus Pararhizobium; species Pararhizobium sp. O133. The sequence goes on from NZ_CP196426.1 coordinate 2,375,744, forward strand.
TTGAGGCATGGCTCCGGCAGATGATGCAAAGCATGAGCGTCCTGCCGCTGGACGGTCCCTGCATGATCGAATGGGCCAAGCTCATGCATCGGCGTTCGCAACATCTCGTCGCCGATGCGATGATCGCCGCGACGGCAATCGTTCACGGTCGCACGGTCGTCACCCGTAACGTGCGGGATTTCGAGCATTTCCCGGTGCGATTGCTCAACCCGTTTGAGGCCCAATAGATTATCCGGGAATATGCGGTCCCAGCAGTGACAGGTCGGCTTCGCCCAGCCTGTCGGAGGCGGTGCGCAACTGGTGCCAGTAGGGATATATAACCGGTGGGGCGCTGACTTCGTCGAGGCGCCGGCGTTCTTCTGCCGAGAGCACGAGGTCGGCTGCAGCGAGATTGTCCCTGAACTGGGCCTCCGTGCGACCGCCGACGATCACCGAGGTGACGGCCTTGCGACCGATCAGCCAGGCAATCGCGACCTGCGCGGCCGAGACGTTGCGGCTCCCGGCAATGTCGCCCAACACATCGACGATCGCCCAGAGGCGGTCCTCGTTGCGGATCGGCGGTTCGTCCCAGCCGGCCAGTTGCCGCGAGCCTTCCGCTGTCTTGTCGCGCCGGTGTTTTCCCGAGAGCAGGCCGCCGGCAAGGGGGCTCCAGACGAGCACGGCGAGGCCTTGGTCGATCGAGATCGGCAGCAGTTCATATTCGGCGTCGCGCGATTCCAGCGTGTAATGAATCTGCTGGCTGACGAAGCGCTGCCGGTGCTCCTGTGTGCTGACGCCGAGCGCCTTCATGATGTGCCAGCCGGAAAAGTTGGAGCAGCCGATATAGCGGACCTTGCCGTGGCGCACGAGCGTGTCGAGTGCTTCCATGGTTTCCTCGACCGGCGTCTGGCCGTCCCATTCGTGCACCTGGTAGAGGTCGATCACATCGGTTTTCAGGCGCCGTAGGCTGTCTTCACAGGCACGGATGAGATGGTGGCGCGACAGGCCGCGATCGTTCGGCCCTTCGCCCATCGGAAAGCGGGCCTTGGTGGCGATGAGAACGCCGTTTTTGCGCTTGCCGCCGAGCGCTTCGCCAATGATCTCCTCGGAAACACCGGCGGAATAGGCGTCTGCGGTATCGATCAGGTTGACGCCGGCATCGAGGCAGATGTCGATCAGCCGACTCGCTTCATCCAGCCCCTGCGTTCCCACCATCGAGGCCCAGCCCTTGCCGCCGATCGTCATCGTGCCCATCGTCAGTGTTGAAACCTTGAGGCCGGAGCGGCCGAGGAGGCGATATTCCATGATGATGTCCTGCTGTTCGTGGCGGGGAGGGTACGCGACAATCTAAGGCAATCGGCCGAAACGGAAAGGGCAAAAGATGGCTTTTGCCCTTTCGCTATCGATTATTCCCTGGCAAGCACGATGACGCGGTCGCTTGCGCTGTAGAGCAGCTTTTCGGATTTCGAGGGATTGACGACGACGCCGCCGAGACGGCGCGGATCCGCGTCGCCCTCACGCTGGCGACGGTAACCGATCGCCACCTCGCCACGGCGCAGGGCGGCGAGGCAGAGCGTATAGAAGGTCACGGGCTCGCCGATCGTGACATATTCGCTGACCGGCCGCATGTAGATTTCCGATCCATCCTCATCAAGCAATTCGTCGAAGATCGCCGCCATGCGCTCGTTCTCGGAGGCCTGCGCCAGCATGAGGCTGACCAGCTTGTTGCTGACGACGAAATCATCGGCGCGAGTGACTTCCGCCAGTTCCCGGTTGCGCACATCCGTCATCTCGCTGACGACGCTGATATGGCGACCGGCCTTTTCGGCGATCTTGCGCAACTGCAGGAGTGTCACGAGGGTGCGGGTGTCGGCCGGCTGCGGCGCCATGTGGTCGCTGTAGCCCAAAACCAGCACATGGTCATAGCTCGGGATATCGAGCGCATCGAGTTCGGCGCGGTTGCTGGTGTCGATGATGTGATGATCGATCGCCATGTTGCCGTTGGCAATGCTGAGCGCGGCGATCTCCGCTTCCAGTTCCGGCGTATCGCCGGCAATGGTCAGCAGCGAGCCGGGCGCGACATAACGCGACAGCTCATAGGCGATGATTGGCCCGCGACGGTTCCAGCCGAGAATGAGGGTCCGTTCCGGCGCCTGTCCGCGCGCCGCGACGGGTAGGATGGCTTCCTTTTCGATGCGGATCTCATTGTTGCCGGATTTGATCGCGTCGTCATCCTCGGCAATGATGATGGCGCGCTCGCCATCCTTGAAGACGCGGCTCGGTGCCGGGTTGAGATGCACCTTGCCCTCTTCGTCGCACAGACCGATCAACGTCGATGTCTCATAGGCCATGACGGCGGCGGCAAAGCTCTTGCCGGTAAGGTCCGGCTGCGCCAGCGTGTAAATCTCGCATCCATCGAAATCGAGCAGTTCGGAATAGACGGCGCTGAGGCCCGACTGGCGGCTGGAATGTACGACGATGCGGGAGATGAGGTCGTCGGCGAGGATCAGCTGCAATTCGTTGCCGCCGACGATGCGGGCGACATCGGCATTGCTGCTGTCGCGGATTTCGGCGGCGATCTGATAGGGCTTCGCCCGCCTGTCCGGACCGTTGACCAGCGCAAGCACACTCTTGATGACCTGGGAATCCGGGTCGTCTCCCTCCGGCGACAAGACGATCACCGAACGCGACGTCTGGGGGTTGACGATGTTGAGGTCGTAGAGGTCGGTCGGGTCGCCGCTACGGCAGATGATCTTGGTGTTCTTCAGATCGGCCACCTTGGTGGCAATCTCGTCTTCCATTTCCACCTTGTCCCTGGAGGCCATGATGACGATGCGGGGTTTCCTGCGGCTGGTATTGGCGATCACAAGTTCTGAAATGACGTCGAAGATCGAGGGCGACCAGTTGAGAATGATGGTGTGGTCGCTCTCCAGCACCTGGGAACGGCCCTTGCGCAAGTCTTCCAGCTTGTTTTCAAGCCCGGCGCTGAGCACGCCGATCAGGGCGGAGAACACGAAGATGCCGGCGATGGTGACGAACAGCGAAACACCGCGGAAGCCCCAGCCGACGTCGCCGCCCATCGCTCCGGCATCCATGGTGCGCATCAGCGATTCCCAAGCGCCTTCGATGAAGCTGACCGGTTCTCCGCCTTCGGGCGCGATCTGGGTTATCGCCAGGAAGGCGCCGGCAAGGATGATGACAATGAGAGAAATGATTGCCAGCCAGCCGATCAGGGCGATCGGGCCTGCTGCCATGCTCCTGTCGAACGCATAGCGCAGCCGCGCCCCCCATGCCGTACCCTTGCTCATTGAAAGTCCCCCAGACGCCGCAATATGGCAGCCATTTTCGAATCGCAGACATTCCTAATGTAATCAATAGGTTTAGACAGCTGAAAAGCGAATCCGCAGGGGTTGTTTGCTGCGCATTTCGCTACAAACCTTCAAATCCGTTTTCGCCGGTCTGTTTCAGAGGGCGACTCCTGCCGGAAAAGCGTTTCAGTATCCGCCGGAGCATTGCCAGCGGATCACCTGGCAGTTGTAGGAGTGGCGCGCGCAGGCCGCGATTGCCGCGCGTTGCGCTCGGCGGCTGTTTTGCGCCCAGTCGGCGCCCCAGCCGCCGTCCGGTCCCCTTGCGACCGCGCCGCAACTGTTCTTGAACCAGATCGCCACGCGGCAGTCGCTGGCATTCTTGTAGCAATAGGATTGGGCGACGCCCTCGGCTTCCCAGCGGGAGCGGTAATCGTGCGACCATCCGGTCGCGCCCGTGGCGGGCGACAGCGAAATCGCCCCGAAACTGTCGGCGCGTGCAGTGGCGATACCGCCGGTCAGGCAAACGGCGGCCGTAAGAATGGTTTTCGTCGCCCAATGGAACGTTCGCATGTTCTCCCCCCGATGCTCCCGAAAAGGTCTTCGACCGATCATGTGCATCGGCAACGGTTGGACAAGAACCTTTATTCAGCCGGATGCGATGGCCCCAATTTTGGTGCAGATGTTGACGTCGCGAAGGCGTGATCGCGATGGGGAGAAAGACGTTCGACTTTTACCGGCGATTGGCTAAAGTCGCGCCAATCGCAGCCGGAATTCGCTGATGTCCCTTCGCCTCGCCACCTTCAATATCGAAAACCTGATGAGCAGGTTCGATTTTTCCGGCTTCCGCAACCAACTCAAGCAGGATCGCGTGCTGCGGCTGTTCGACGTAAAGAGCGAGGCGGAATATCAGCGACTGGAGGAAGCCCGCACGATCGCGCATACCGACGATACGCGGCAGATGTCGGCCTTGGCGATCGCCGACTGCGACGCCGATATCCTCTGCCTGCAGGAAGCCGACAACATGACGGCGCTGCAGGCGTTCGAATATGGCTATCTCTTCCGCATGGTCGGTAATGGCTACCGGCAGAAATACCTGATCGAAGGCAATGACAGCCGTGGCATCGACGTCGCGGTGCTGGTACGCGAGGAGACGCGCGATGGACAGAAGATCGAATGCGTCGAGGTCAAGTCCCATGCCAGCCTCACCTATGCCGATCTCGGTCTGTTCAATGACGCTCTGGCGGCCACCAATGTACCGGGCGACCGGATCTTCAAGCGGGACTGCCTGGAGCTCGACTTCCGCATCGGCGGACGGCCGTTCACGCTATTCGTCGTCCATTTCAAGTCGATGGGGCCGGCGCGAGACGGGGTGGACGGGCGCACCGCGACGATGCCGGTTAGAACGGCGGAAGCCGCCGCCGTCCGGCGCATCATCGAGAACCGGTTCGGGCCTGGCAATCTCGCGGGCAAGATGTTCGCCGTCTGTGGCGACATGAACGACTACCAGGAGCGCGTCGATGTGCTCGGCGACCGGCGCAACGGCTACAGTTTCGAGCCGAAGCAGGAAGCGGTCAGCGCGCTCGATGTGTTCAGCCATGACGGCTTCGTCGAAAACGCGCTGCGGCGGCGCCCGGAATTGGACCGCTGGACCCTGTTTCACAGCCGAGGCCCCGAGGAGCGGCATCTCTGCCAGCTCGATTACATCTGGCTGTCAAAGGCCTTGGCCGAGCGCAATCCGGCCAGCGTGCCGGAGATCATCCGCAGCGGCCAGCCTTACCGGACTATCTTTCCAAAGGGGCAGGAGGTCGAGCGCTATCCGAGAACCGGTTGGGACCGCCCGAAGGCATCCGACCATTGCCCCGTCGTCATTTCCATCAACGTGTGATTCCTCCCCATGCATGACCTGAAATCGAACCTGACCACCAACATGACCGAATGGCCGCCGGAGCGACGGATATTTCCCGTCACCGGCATCGAACTGCGCGTCATGGACGGGCCGCATCCCTATTGTGTGTCCGAACAGAACGCGATCTCGGCCAACTGGGCTGAGGAGATCGCTGCCAATCCCGCGCTTTATGACGGTCGCATGCTGCTGCCGCGTGCGATTGGCATCGAAAACGGTCGCATTCGCGGCGAAAGCCATATCGTGCCGTTCTCGGCCTTCCTGCTGTGGCGCAAGACGCGGCCTGTCGACTTGGCGCTGCACCTGTTCGGCCTGCCGGTGATCGTGTCTTCCGATGGAGCCGTCATTGCCATTCGCATGGGCAAGCACACGTCCAATCCCGGTCGCGTCTATTGTGCGGCGGGCTCGCTCGACCCCGAGGATATTCGCGACGGGATCTGCGACATGGACGGCAACATGGCGCGCGAAGTGCTCGAAGAGACCGGTGTAGCGCTTGCAGATGCCGAGAGCGTGTCGGATTTCCATGCCCTGCATGACCGGGGCGTCATCACGGTGCTGCGTGTCTACCGCTTTGCCGAGACCGCGGACGAACTGATCATGCGCATCGGCCGCCATATCGCCGAAGACCCGGAGCCGGAGATCGACGAGGCGCTGGCGATCCGCCGTGCCGAGCCGGGGCTGCACGCGTATCTGCCCTTCATGCCGCCGATCCTGGACTGGGCTTTGAACGGCGGACGGTGATGGTTTGCGCTTGCCGCCCGTTGTTTGGCGTGCAAGGTCTGTGGCCAAGGAAACAGACAGGGAGCTGATGGTGGCACGACGCTACGCAATCTACGATGTTTTCACCGCCAACACGCTGGAGGGAAACCCGCTGGCCGTGGTCTTTGACGGCGATGGTCTGAGTGACAAGGCCATGCAGGCGATTGCCGGCGAGTTCAACCTGTCGGAGACGGTCTTCATCAGGCCTGCGGAAAACCCCGCACATACGGCACGGCTGCGGATTTTCGCACCCGGCTACGAATTGCCCTTTGCCGGCCATCCGACCGTGGGAGCGGCGATCGCGCTTGCTGAAAATTCACGCAGGTCTGGCGAGGGTGACTACGATCTCGTCCAGATGCTGGAAGAAAATGTCGGCCCGGTACGCTGCGCCGTTCGCCACAAGGCGGGATCGGCGACATTCGCCGAATTCGATGTGCCGCGAAAGTCGGCGCAACTCGAGGCCCGCTTCGATCGCCAGGCGCTCGCCGATGCTTTCAGCCTGAAGTCGACGCAGATTGGGTTCGAGAACCACGTTCCGTCGTTCTGGACCGCCGGCGTGCCGTTTGTAATGATGCCTGTGCACGATGTCGCTGCAGCCGGCGCCATCGAATTCGACGCGGCCGCCTGGGAGCAGGTGACACCGATGGCCGACGGCCGGCTCGCCAGCGCCTATGTCTACTGCCGCGGCGGGGTCAACCACATCGCGCGCTTTCACACGCGCATGTTCGCGCCGGCCATGGGGATCACCGAGGATCCGGCAACCGGGGCGGCGGTCGCCGCTTTTTCAGGCGCCATCCATCATTTCGACCAACTGATCGACGGCCATCATCCCTTCCTGATCGAACAGGGCGTGGAGATGGGGCGACCGTCGCTGCTGCACCTGCACATTGACGTTGCCGGCGGTGAAATCGCGGCTTCGCGGATCGGCGGGCAGGCGGTGAAGATCGCGGCCGGTGAACTTTATCTTTGAAAAACAGGCCTTAAAGCGCCCACACAGATTTTTTTGCAAAATCCGAAAGAAAATCGCCTGGGGAACTGGACAAGCCTGGCGAAGGCCATTATACGCCCCATCAGACCACGGCAACGGCGGTCTTGAGGCCGCAGCGAAGCGGTTTTGGCGGGTGATTAGCTCAGTTGGTAGAGCAGCTGACTCTTAATCAGCGGGTCCACGGTTCGAGCCCGTGATCACCCACCATTCTTCTCTTTTTCCACAGCGAATGAAGGATGACCTTGCGGCGCAAGGTCATCGGTGTTCCGCATTTCACGCGGCGAGGTTCCTGCTGTCCGCGTCGAGAACGCTGCGCGGCGGACCGAGCCCGCCGCTGCGGAATCAGAAGAACTTGCGGCTCTTCAACACTTTGCCCAGAACGCTGACGCTTTCCTTGACGGTGATGGACTTGGGGACCTTCTTTCCGCTGGCATTTTCGGATTCAAGGTGGAAATGAAGCGTTGCTCCTTCCCCGCTTTCGGTGACGTACATGACTTTGGAAAAATCGACCAGTGCCGATTTCCCGGTGCTCAGGGTTACAAAGTGCCAGAACAAAGCGACCTCCTTATATTTGAAAATTCTGTTTCAGTGCAGTATTACATACACATGTTGTGACCATTGGTTGAAACGTTTTTTGTTTTCATCCGTGACGGAATAACGCTGTACAAATTTACACCGGTAAGTCCAGACACAATGCCGGTACCCCACTAACGGGCGGTCGTCACGTTTTATTCATTTAGAATCATGAGCAGAAGCTCAATGCTGTTTATGGGGCAAGCCGGCGCTGAGGTCCAACAGGGCTTGCAGTTGGGTCAATACTGAAGATTTATGTCAAACAGATTGCATGAATTCCAACAGTTGGCACATGGTGTCGACGTCATTTGGGCAAAGTTGCTTGTTGTTCCGCCCGAACCGATTAAAAGAAGCGCCGATTGCAATACAGCGCGCGCGCCCGCGCCCGTCAAGCCCGCGCGTAGATTCCGGCGCCTGTCTCCCGGCCAGGCTCCGAAAAGGACCCAAGACATATGCGCGATCTTATCGGACGCTTCTTTGCCTATTATCGGCCACATCGCCGGCTGTTTCTCCTGGATTTTTCCTGCGCCGTGGCGTCGGGCCTGCTGGAGCTTGGCTTTCCGGTTGCGGTGAAGCTGTTTATCGACGTGCTTTTGCCGACCGGACAATGGGGATATGTCGCGCTTGCCTCCGCCGGGTTGATGGCGATCTACGTCATCAACGGTGGACTGATGGCGATCGTGACCTATTGGGGACATATGCTCGGTATCAACATCGAGACAGAGATGCGGCGCAAGGCTTTCGATCATCTGCAAAAACTCTCCTTCGGCTACTTCGACAACCAGAAGACCGGTCATCTTGTGGCGCGCTTGACGAAGGATCTCGAGGAAATCGGCGAGGTGGCCCACCATGGTCCGGAAGACGTGTTCATTGCCATCATAACGCTGATTGGTGCTTTTCTGCTGATGGCTTCGGTCAATCCGAAGCTCGCGTTGATTACCGCATTGGTGCTGCCGCTGACGGCCTGGCTGACGACACGCTATGGCGGCCGGATGACGCGAAACTGGCAGGCGCTCTATAACCGGGTCGGTGACTTCAATGCTCGCATCGAGGAGAATGTCGGCGGCATCCGCGTGGTCCAGGCCTTCGCCAACGAGGACCACGAGCGCGGCCTGTTCGAGGCGGACAACCAGCGCTATCGTAAGACCAAGCTCGACGCCTACCGGATCATGGCGGTATCGACCACGCTGAGCTACCTCTCGATGCGGCTGGTGCAGATGGTGGTGCTCGTCGCCGGCAGCTATTTCGTCCTGCAGGGAGAATTGACGGCGGGCGGTTTTGTCGGGTTCCTGCTTTTGGTCGGTGTGTTCTTCCGTCCGGTCGACAAGATCAACTCGGTGATTGAAACCTATCCGAAAGGCATTGCCGGCTTTCGTCGTTATGTCGATTTCCTCGATACGCGTCCGGATATCGCCGACCGCCCGGGCGCCCGTGACGTCACAGCGCTGAAGGGAGATATCCGCTATGTTGGGGCAGGATTCGGCTATCAGCAGTCGAAGGCGATCCTGGATGAACTGACGATCGATATTCGTGCCGGCGAGACCATTGCCTTTGTTGGTCCCTCGGGCGCCGGCAAGACGACGATCTGCGCGTTGCTGCCGCGCTTCTATGAAGTGACGACCGGATCAATCACCATCGATGACATCGATATCCGCGATATGAGCCTTCGGTCGCTTCGAAACCAGATCGGCATCGTCAGCCAGGATGTCTTTCTGTTTGCCGGTACGTTCCGCGAGAATATCGCTTATGGGCGGCTGGACGCCACCGAGGCCGAGATCGTCGAGGCTGCGCGCAAGGCGCGGCTGGAGGGCGTCATCGCCGACCTGCCGCAGGGGCTGGATACCGTCGTCGGAGAGCGCGGGGTGAAACTGTCGGGTGGCCAGAAGCAGCGGCTCGCCATTGCCCGCATCTTCCTGAAGAACCCACCGATTCTTATTCTCGACGAGGCGACCTCGGCGCTCGATACCGAAACCGAGCGCGCCATCCAGCAATCCCTGACGGAACTGTCTAAGGGGCGCACGACGCTGGTCATCGCCCACCGGCTGGCGACGATCACCCAGGCTGACCGCATCCTCGTGGTCAACGAAGGCAGGATCGTCGAGGATGGCAGCCATGCCGAGCTTTTGAAGCAGGACGGGCTCTATCGCCGGCTGAGCCAGTTGCAGGCGGGATAGACATCCAGCCCTGCGCAAGAATTCTCTAAAGGAACCTTGGCGGCCACGCGGCGTTTCAATCGTCTACCTGTACCAGTGATGTTTTGAAAAAGGAGGCAGGTCATGACTTCCCGCATGGTGATGATGGGTGTCTATGGTCTCGTGGTCGGCGCGATCCTGAGTATCCTCGTCGTTCAATATTTCGCACCCGACGACAGCAACAAGAGTACAACGCCACCGAACCCTCTGGTGGTGACGCCGGAAAACGCGGCGCAGGAGACCGAGTGACTACAGCGCCGCGCGTCAAAAATGACGCGCAAAGGTCGCTGTAAACTTTGATTATGTAGCAGCTCCTTTTGCGATGTCAGGCGCTGATGGCAAGGTCCGGCTGCAGGGCGGCCTCGCATGCGCGCATCAAAGCTTCCGGATCGCGCTGGCCACCCTGATAGAGCCGCACAATAAGGTTCGCGCAGATTTCCATGTCGGCATCCGACCGGCTCTTTTGACGGTTTTCGCAAAACTGATCGAATACCATCCGAAGCGCATCAATGTCCTCGGCACACAGAGCGTCCATATAGGGGCTGAGAGTCATGGTCATCCATCCTCCAATTGGCGGAAGCAATCGACTTCCCGGGTCCGGCGTCGTTAACGCCAGCCACGATGGTCGCAGTGTATCCCCTTTCGAAATTACCGCCATTCAATAAGACATGATCGGATATTGGCGGATACGTTTTTTCAGATGAACGTTGCCATTCGTCAGTTCTGCTCAAGATAGCCGACAATGACGGCGCAAATCCGGCAGACGAGACTTTTCATTGAATTCATGCCGGTTCCGCTTGGATGGAAAGACCGTCGAAGCCGTGCAACGGCTTGTGGCAACACGTCAGGCCGACAAGCCAAAAACCGATGAACCAGGATCATGTCGCAGCGTGGAAAGGGCAGCCCGGTTCAAGAGAGGACCAGCCGCACGAAGTGCGGCCGGATCATCTTCAAGCCGTCTCCCGAAACAGCTTCCAGCGCGTCGGCCGGAACGAGAGGCGCGAATGGTCCGTGGTTACCCGTTCCGGCGGCAGTTCGATTTCTACCTTGCTCTTCGCCGCGCTGACGTCGAGTTCGACATGACGGGTGCCGGCGACACGGCGCGTCACCGTAACGGTGCCGGAAATGCAGCCGCTGGCGCCATCCAGCAACTCGATATCATGCGGACGGAAATAGAGCTGGGCGGGGCCGTCCTTTTCACCCTGGGCGCTGACGCCGATCGGCTGACCATCGAGCCAGAGTTGCCCGTTTTCGACCTTGACCGGCAGGATGTTCGACTGGCCGATGAAGCCGAAGACGAAGGGCGAGTTCGGCGTGTCGTAGATTTCGTCGGGCGTGCCGATCTGTTCGATCTTGCCCTTGCTCATGACGACGACGCGGTCGGCGAGTTCCAGCGCTTCATCCTGGTCATGCGTGACGAACACAGTTGTGTGGCCAGTGCGGTCATGGATTTCGCGCAGCCAGCGGCGCAGTTCCTTGCGCACCTGCGCATCGAGCGCGCCGAAGGGCTCGTCGAGCAGTAGGACATTGGGTTCGACCGCCATGGCGCGGGCAAGCGCGACACGCTGGCGCTGGCCGCCGGACAGTTGGGCCGGATAACGCCTTTCCAGTCCGCTCAACTGGACGAGATCCAGCAGTTCCAGCGCGCGCTTGCGGATTTCGGCCTTGGCGGGCCGGCGACTGGCGGGTCGGATCGTCAGGCCGAAGGAGACATTGTCCAGCACGGTCATGTGGCGAAACAGGGCATAGTGCTGGAACACGAAGCCGATATTGCGCTGTTGCACGGTCTTGCGCGAGGCATCCTCGTTGCCGAAATAGACCGTCCCGTCGGTAGGGCTTTCCAATCCTGCGATCAGGCGCAGAAGCGTCGTCTTGCCGGAGCCGGACGGACCGAGGAGTGCGATCAGTTCGCCCGAGCGGATGTCGAGCGAAACGTCGTTCAACGCCGGAAAGCGGCTGAATTCCTTGCGTATGTTTTGAACGCGAACTTCCATAGAGACTTGACCTTTCAGTGCCTGCGGCTGGCGGCGATCTGTTCGCTGTACTTCATTTCAAGCAGCGACTTCAGAACGAGGGTGACAAGGGCCAGCAGGGCGAGAAGCGTTGCAACCGCGAAGGCGGCAACGAAATTGTATTCGTTGTAGAGGATTTCCACCTGCAGCGGCATGGTGTTCGTCAGGCCGCGAATATGGCCGGAGACGACCGAGACCGCGCCGAATTCTCCCATGGCGCGGGCGTTGCAGAGAAGAACGCCGTAAAGCAGTCCCCATTTGATATTCGGTAAGGTGACATGCCAGAAGGTCTGCCAGCCGCTGGCGCCGAGCGACAGGGCGGCCTCCTCGTCGCTGGTTCCCTGTTCCTGCATCAGCGGGATCAGTTCGCGGGCAACGAAGGGGAAGGTGACGAACACGGTTGCCAGCACGATCCCCGGGACGGCAAACAGAATCTGGATGCCGTGGCTCTGCAGCCAGGGGCCAAGAAGGCTGTGGGAGCCGAACAGCAGGATGAAGACCAGGCCGGAAATGACCGGCGAGACCGAGAAGGGCAGGTCGATCAGCGTTGTCAGGAACGCCTTGCCCTTGAATTCGAACTTGGCGATCGCCCAGGCCGCGGCAACGCCGAAGACCAGATTGAGCGGCACCGCGATGGCCGCCACCAGCAGGGTCAGTCGGATCGCCGCAAAGGTTTCCGGGTCCGACAGCACGGTCAGGAATTCGCCGGGACCGTTGCGCATCGCCTCGGTGAACACTGCCGCCAGCGGAAGGACGAGAAAGAGCGCCACGAAACAGAGCGCAACGCCGATCAGGCCATAGCGCGCCAGCCGGCTTTCTGACGTGGCGACGCGGACGAGTTCGGTGTTTCCGGTCCGCGAAGAAGTGGCATCATGCGCCATAACCGTACCTCCGTCTGCTCCAGGCCTGTATCGTGTTGATGACCAACAGCATGGCGAAGGAAATGACAAGCATGACGGCCGCGATCGCGGTCGCTGCCGGATAATTGAACTCCTCCAGCCGGATGACGATCAGGAGGGGGGCGATTTCCGAGACGTAGGGCAGGTTGCCGGCGATGAAGATGACCGAGCCGTATTCACCGACGCCACGGGCAAAGGCAAGCGCGAAGCCGGTCAGGACGGCAGGTGCAAGCCCCGGCAGCAGGACGCGCCTGATCGTCTGGAAGCGGTTGGCGCCGAGCGTGGCGGCGGCTTCCTCCACTTCCTTGTCGATCTCTTCCATGATCGGCTGGACCGTCCGGACGACAAAAGGCAGGCCGACGAAGACCAGCGCGAAGACGATGCCGATCGGGGTAAAAGCGATCTTGATCCCGAGCGGCGTCAGCAGGCTGCCGATCCAGCCGTTCGGGGCATAGAGCGTTGTCAGCGCAATACCGGCGACGGCGGTCGGCAATGCGAAGGGCAGATCGACCATGGCGTCGATGATTCGCTTACCGGGAAAGCGATAGCGAACCAACACCCAGGCCAGGATAACTCCGAAGACCACATTGACGAGGGCGGCGGCAAAGGCCGTGCCGAAGCTGATGCGCAGCGCGTTCAGTGTTCGCTGGTCGGTGGCCAGCGTCCAGAACGTGCCCCAGCCGAGAGCGCTTGACCGCAAGGCCAGTCCGGAAAGAGGAATGAGGATGATGAGGATGAGCCATGACAAAGTAACGCCGAGCGCCAATCCGAATCCCGGAATGACGCTCGGCTGTCTGAATTGCCACAGCGAAGCTGTGCGTGCGGTCATTAAGTCTTATTGCCCCGGCTTGTAGATCTGGTCGAAGAGCCCACCGTCTCCGAAGAATTTCGGCTGAGCTTCCTTCCATCCGCCGAATTCGTCAATAGTCGACAGCTTCACATCGGCAAAACGCTTGATGTCTTCCGGATCGGCGACTTCAGGCTTGAAGGGGCGATAGTAGTGCTTGGCCGCGATCTTCTGGCCGACATCCGAGTAAAGGTACTGGAGATAGGCTTCGGCGACCTTGCGGGTGCCCTTGGCATCGACATTGCCGTCAACCAGCGCGACCGGTGGTTCGGCCTTGATCGAGATTGTCGGCGTGACGATCTCGAACTGGTCGGGCCCGAGTTCTTCCAGCGACAGATAGGCTTCGTTTTCCCAAGCGAGAAGCACGTCGCCAAGGCCGCGCTGGACGAAGGTCGTCGTCGAACCGCGCGCACCGGTATCGAGAACCGGAACATGCTTGAAGAGCTGCGTCACATATTCCTGCGCCTTGCCATCGTCACCGCCATTGGCCGCGCGGGCCCAGGCCCAGGCTGCCAGGAAGTTCCAGCGCGCGCCGCCCGATGTCTTGGGGTTCGGCGTGATGACCTGGATGTCGTCCTTGACCAGATCGCCCCAGTCCTTGATGCCCTTCGGATTGCCTTTGCGCACCAGGAAGACGATCGTCGACGTGTAGGGTGCGCTGTTGTTTTCGAACTTGGTCTTCCAGTCAGCTGGAATCTTTCCGGTTTCCTTGGCGATGGCATCGATATCGGCTTCGAGCGCCAGTGTGACCACATCGGCTTCGAGCCCGTCGATAACGGCGCGTGCCTGCTTGCCTGAGCCCCCATGCGACGCCTGGATCGTCACTGTCTCGCCTGTGTCCGCCTTCCACTTTTCAGCGAAGGCCGCGTTGAAATCCTTGTAGAGTTCACGCGTCGGGTCATAGGAGACATTGAGAAGTGTCGTGTCTGCAAACGCGAAACCCAAACCACCCATCTGTATGCTCGTGGCGAGAAGCGCCACCGTGAAAAGTTTTGTGAGTTGTTTCGCTTGCATGTCTACCTCCGTTGTTAGCAGGCATACTCTATTCATTTGGTAGGATATTATAACGCAAATCATTCCGTTTCGCCGGTCACGGGGAGAAAGTCCTGCCTGCGAGCAACGCCAATGCCGAAATCATTTGCCTCATTCCGGTTTGTCTATGTAGCAAACGCTCATGAATGATGTGGCCGGGATAGCCCGTTCGTCAGTCGTATAAACCTATGCGCTGGCGGCGGCGAGCAACGAGTTTGAGCGACCGGTCGGGCATGATCATGTAGGTTTCCTCGATCCGTTCACCGAAGGGACCATAGAAATTGTTGTGCAACGTGCTGCCGATGGGTGCTTTCTTCAGCTTGGTACGGGGCTGGCCATTATAGGTGATGCTGCCGGGAATGGGCTCGAGGCTGTTATAAGGCGTCGGTGCGACACAGGATGCCAGGAACAGGGCGGCAAAGGCCGCAACGACTATGATTTTCATCGTCGGACTCCTTCGGGGTGTTCCCGTCCATCGACAAGATAGCGTTTCCGCGGATATTTTCCAGTCTGCTTTCATTCCTCAGATGTGATCGCGACTTTCCCTCCCTTATGGAAATGCGCGCGCGGATGCCTATGTCATCGGCGCAGGTGCGCTCGTGATGATCGAGTGCCGATCCCTTAAAAGGTGGAGAAGGTAACGATGGCGAATGCAGGCGAACCATGCACACCGGAGGATGTTCTCGCCTTCTGGTTCGATGAACTCAGCCCGGACGACTGGTTCAAGCCCCAGGTTGAAGTGGACCAGCGATGCGAAGAGCTTTTTCGCGGGGCGCATCTGACCATGGCGCGGGCACTTCCTCCGGAATGGCGTGTCACTCCTTCAGCGAGGCTTGCCGCCATCATCCTGTTGGACCAGATACCGCGCAATATCTATCGCGGCACGCCGCTCGCATTCGCGACGGACGGCTTGGCGCTGCGTGAGGCGCGCCTGGCCCTGAATGCCGGCGCGAATCTGGAGGTGGCCG
This sequence comes from Pararhizobium sp. O133, assembly GCF_051669845.1. Lineage (NCBI taxonomy): Bacteria > Pseudomonadati > Pseudomonadota > Alphaproteobacteria > Hyphomicrobiales > Rhizobiaceae > Pararhizobium > Pararhizobium sp. O133. Next base: position 2,391,204 of record NZ_CP196426.1, read on the forward strand.
CGAATTGGAGGCCGTTCTTCTATCTGCCGTTCGAACATTCGGAAAATCTCGTCGACCAGACCCTTTCGGTCAAGCTCTTCACCGAGCTTGGAGATGCCGACAATCTCGATTTTGCCATAAGACATTGCGAGATCATCCGTCAGTTCGGCCGTTTTCCGCATAGAAATGCAGCTTTGGGGCGGCTTTCCACGGAAGCAGAAATCAATTTTCTGTCTCAACCGGGGTCCTCGTTCTGATAGGTTCGGGCTACAGCGTCGCGCGTCACGCATGACGCGCAAAGGTCGCTGTAACACTTTAAATATACTGCATAATCCCTTAAATCGATTCCGATTTAAGGGATTATGCAGTAGGCTTTTGCATCTCAACGTGCTCCAGCCTAAGGAGCAGCCAGCAGTGGCGGCATTTCGATTCCATCGAAGCGGCCGACGGCAGGATAAGGATATTTGAATACCAATGATGTTGAAGATCGCCGCCGCCTTTCTTTCGTTGTGGATGTTCGCCGCGCCGCTGCCGGTCATGGCGCAGCAACAGGACCCTGCGAAAGCCGCCGGGCAGTCCGCCGAGGAGGCAGCAAGCCCTCAGGCACAGGCGGCCCAGCAGCTTGAAGAGGCGCGCAAGAACGTGGCGCGGCTGACAGATATAGTCACGCGGGCAAAGAACGACGACAACCGCCTTGCCGAACTGAAGGTCGAGGTCGATGCGGCCGCCAAGCAGATCATCGCGACATCGGTCGCGACCCGGCCGCGTCTGGACGAGATCAAGGCCCGCCTGACCGAACTTGGCGATCCGCCGGCGGAGGGCGCGCCGCCGGAAGCCGACGTCGTCGCGCAGGAGCGCAAGCGCCTGATGACGGAGCGGGGTGAAATCAACGCGCTGACGGGGACCGCGGAAGACCTTTCCATCCAGGCGACCAAGCTTTCGAACAGCATTACCGCGACCCGCCGCGCACTGTTCAGCAATACGCTGCTGAAGCACACCGAACTCAACCGAGCGACGGTGGTTGACGCGATTGCCGCCATCAATCTGGAGCGTCAGGCTTTTACGCGGACGGTCGGCAGTTGGCTGAGCTTTGCTTGGAATTTCAAGCGTATCCAGTTGCTCTCGGCATTGTTCCTGTCGCTCTGCGCGGCCCTGATCCTGCTCGGTGGTACGCGCAAGCTGCTCTCGCCGATGATCGATCGCGAGACGTCGACAGAAGAGCCTGGCTATATAACGCGCTTGTCGGTCGCCTTCTGGTCGACAATGATCCCGACATTGGCGACGGGTGTCTTTGCCGCAATGAGCTATTTCTTTCTGCAGGCGTTCAAGGTTCTGAGGCCCGATATCGCGCCGATCGTCTCCATTCTATTGCTGATCACCGTCGCGCTGGTCTTCGTCTCCAAGTTGGCGAATGCCGTTTTGGCGCCAAAACAACGCGCTTGGCGCCTTGTTCGCGTCTCCGATCACGGAGCCAGGCTGCTGGTCGTGGCGATTATCGCCATGGCGATCGTCAACGGCCTCGATTATCTCGCAGGCACGATCAGCGAGGTCATGGGCTCGCCGGTTGTTTTCACCGTGGTGAAAAGCCTGATCGCTACGGTCATCATCGGCCTGATCCTGATGGCGATGGCGCTGATCAAGCCGATCGTACCGGCAAACGAAACGCTCGATGGTCGCGGCAAGCCCTGGCCACGGGCGGTGTCGCTGCTCTTCGTGCTGACCGGTGCGATCATCATCCTTCTGACCCTGTCCGGTTATGTCGGCCTTGCCCGGTTCATTGCCACCCAGATCGTCATGACCGGTGCCATTCTTGTCACCATGTATATCGGCATCCTCACCGGTAAGGCCGTCGCCAAGCAGAATGCGCTGGCTGATACGGTCGTCGGCCGCCACCTCGAGAAGCGCTACGGGATGGAGCAGGTGGCGCTGGACCAGGCTGGGCTTGCCGCGGGACTGGGCATCTATGCGCTGGTCGGGGCGTTCTTCCTTCCCCTCATTCTGATGCAGTGGGGCTTCAAGATCGCCGATATCGAATCCTCGGCCTACCGGATCTTCACCGAGATCAAGATCGGCAGCATCACCATTTCCATCGTCGGCATTCTCGCCGGCATCCTGCTGTTTGCTGCCGGCTATGTGGTCACGCGCTGGTTCCAGCGCTGGCTCGACGGCAGCGTCATGGCGCGAAGCCGCATCGATGCGGGCGTGCGCAACTCGGTAAAGACTGGCGTTGGCTATCTCGGTGTTGGACTGGCGGGTCTCATCGGCGTTTCGGCGGCGGGTTTCGACCTGTCGAACCTGGCGCTTGTCGCCGGCGCGCTTTCCCTCGGTGTCGGTTTCGGCCTCCAGAATATCGTCTCGAACTTCGTCTCCGGCCTCATCCTCTTGGTCGAGCGGCCGTTCAAGGTCGGCGACTGGGTGGTGACCGGCACGACGGAAGGCTTCGTCAAGCGCATCTCGGTGCGCGCAACGGAGATCGAGACGTTCCAGCGCCAGACGATCATGGTGCCGAACTCCCTGTTCATCAACGCATCGGTCGGCAACTGGACACACAAGAACAAACTCGGACGGTCCGATATTCCGGTGACCGTCAGTTACAACAGTGCGCCGCGTCAGGTCATGGACACGCTGCTGCAGATCGCGGCGACCCACCCGCTGGTCCTGAAGAATCCGGAGCCGCAGGCCGTCTTTGCCGCGTTCGGCGATGCGACGATGACCTTCGAATTGCGCGTCTACCTCGCCGATATCGTCAACGGCAATGGTGTGCGCAACGATCTGAGGCTGGCGATCTACGAGCGGTTCCGCGAGGAGGGGCTTGGCGCGCCGTTCCCCGTCGAGGTGCTGGAACCGGAACCGCTGCCGCTCGGTCCGGAAACCGACGAACTTGCCCGGCAGGCGGACGTGGCCGGACCACCGGAGCCACTTGACCCGGAAGATGCGGTCAAGCGCAGCGGCACACAGCGCCGCCCGCGCAGGGTGTCGGTCGAGCCGGCCAGCGACAAGGGATAGGATGGAAGGTGTAGGCGTCGATCAAAAAATACGATTGCCCGCGCGCCAATCCGTGGACGGACCGGCTCTGGTCGTGCAGCATGATGAGAATGTCGTAGACAGGCTCTAGTCGCGACGGAGCAGGCTCTAAATTCGCTTTCAATAGTCAATCAGGGTTCCACGAAATGGCAGAATTTCCTCAGAAGGCGAAGGTCGTAATCATTGGGCTCGGCGGCATCGTCGGTGCGTCGATCGCGCATCACCTGATCGAGCGCGGATGGGATGACATCGTCGGCATCGACAAGTCCGGCATTCCGACGGATATCGGATCGACCGCGCATGCATCCGACTTCTGCTACACGACCAGCCACGATTATCTCTCGGTCTGGACAACCCAGTACTCGATCGATTTCTACGAGAAGATGGGGCACTACGCCCGCATCGGCGGACTGGAAGTGGCGCGCATCGGCGACGACACGTGGATGGAAGAGATCAAGCGCAAGCTGTCTTCCGCCAAGGCGTTCGGCACCCGGGCGCATTACGTGTCGCCGTCCGAGATCAAGGCCATGTTCCCGCTGATCGAGGAAGATCAGGTCATGGGCGGCATGTTCGATCCGGATGCCGGCCTCGTCATCCCGCGCTCGCAGACGGTTGCCGGCAAGCTGGTCGACGCCGCCGAGAAGTCCGGCAAGCTGCAGATCTACGGCAACACGCCGGCGACGTCGCTGATCGTCGAGAGCGGCCGCATCAAGGGCGTCGTCACCCATCGCGGCACGATCATGGCCGATCACGTCATCGTCTGCGCCGGAATCTGGGGCCGCCTGATCGCCGAAATGGTGGGCGAAGACCTGCCGGTCATGCCGGTCGACCACCCGCTGACCTTCTTCGGCCCGTACAACGAATTCGAAGGCACCGGCAAGGAGATCGGCTATCCACTGCTGCGCGACCAGGGCAACTCCGCCTATATGCGCGACACCGGCGATCCGAAGACCACCGAAGGCGGCCAGATCGAATGGGGTTATTACGAGCAGCACAATCCGCGCCTCTGCCATCCGCGCGACATTCTCGAAAAGCATGAGGCACGCTTGTCGCCCTCGCAGCGCGACCTCGACATGGAGCAGATCCTCGAGCCGCTCGAAAAGGCCATGGAACTGACGCCAATCCTCGGCGAACTCGGCTATAATGAAGGCCATTCCTTCAATGGCCTGCTGCAGGTTTCCGCCGCCGGCGGCCCGTCCTGCGGCGAGAGCCAGAAGGTGCGTGGCCTCTGGTACTGCGTCGCCATCTGGGTCAAGGACGGCCCCGGCTACGGCAAGCTGATCGCCGACTGGATGACCGACGGCCGCACCGAGATCGACCACAATTCGATCGACTATTCGCGGTTCTATCCGCACCAGTTGACGGAAGAGTTCATCGAAGGCCGCGCTCACGAGGCTGCCCAGAAGATTTACTTCCCGGCCGTTCATACCCGCGAACCTTATGCAACGGGCCGCGGCGCCAAGCGCTCGCCCTTCCACGAGCGCGAAAAGGAACTCGGCGGCTACTTCATGGAACTCGGCGGCTGGGAGCGTGCGCACGGCTACGCCGCCAACGAGAACCTGCTCGAAAAGTACGGTAACCGCGTTCCGGTGCGTGAGAACGAGTGGGACAACCGCCATTTCTGGCGCGTCTCGAATGCCGAGCACCTGGCGATGAGCGAAGATTGCGGCATCGTTAATCTCTCGCACTTCCACATGGTCGATATCGAAGGCCCGGATCACGTTGAGCTGCTTGAATGGCTCTGCACCGCCAAGATCGGCGGCGACGGCAATATCGGCAAGGGCATCTACACCCATTTTCTTGATGACGAAGGCATGGTGCGGGCCGATTTCACTGTCTTCCGCATGGCCGATCGTTGCCGCCTGGTCAACGGTGCCGATGCCGGTCCGCGCGACTTCCACTACATGAAGCGTGTGGCTGAGGACCGTGGCCTCGACGTCACCATCACAGACACGTCGGAAAAGTACATCACCATCGGCATCTGGGGCCCGAATGCCCGCGATACGCTGAAGAAAGTGGTCAAGGATCCCGCCGTCCTCGATATCGAGAACTTTGCCTTCGCCGCGATCAAGCCAATCGAGATTGCCGGCAAACAAGTGTCCGCCTTCCGCATCTCCTATGTCGGCGAGCAGGGTTGGGAACTGCATATGAAGTACGAGGACGGCCTGGCTGTCTGGGACGCGTTGCGCGCCACCGGCGTCATGGCTTTTGGTGTCGAAACCTACGCCAATTCGCGCCGCATGGAAAAGAGCCTGCGCCTGCAGAACGGTGACCTGCTCACCCAGTACAATCTCATCGAAGCCGATCTTGCCCGTCCCAAGGTCAAGGAAGCCGATTTCCGTGGCAAGGCCAAGCACCTGGAATACAAGGCGCGCGATCACCAGCCCGCCATGCTTTGCACGCTGGTCATAACCGAGAATACCGATGCCAAGGGCGTGAAGCGCTATCCGGTCGGCTCCATGCCGGTCATGGATCCGGAAACCGGCGAGGTTCTGGTCGATGAACTCGGCCGCCGTTCCTACACGACCTCGGTTGCCTACGGCCCCACCATCGGCAAGAACATCGCGCTTGCCTACCTGCCGCATGCCTATGCCCAGGAAGGCCGCAAGCTGCATGTCGAATATTTTGCTGAGACCTATCCGGTCGAGGTTGCGGGTGTTGGCTACAAGCCGCTGTATGACCCTGAGAACCTGAAGCCGCGTAGCTAAGGCCAGAGGCCATCTCATTCGTGACATTGTTTGGCGTGCTTGCCCTGACTGGCAGGTGCGCCTTTCATCATGACTGGATGATGCAAGACGTGTGAACGCGTCATTCAGCCTCTATTCAGCCGACCCGTCATATTTTGCATGCAATTCTTCCGGCGTCGGATAATCTGATGTCGGGCAGAAGGGGTGTCTCGTCTCGTTCAGGTATGTTGCCTCGAACCGCGAGCCGCCAAGAGGGGCGGCGCCTTGGCGCTGGTAGGCAATGAAAACATTCGTCAATGCATGTGTTTTGACTGTCATCTCGGCGCTTCCGGCGTGGTCCGCCAGCGTCACCAACAAGGATGGCGAGGCGGCCGTGCTTGTTGTGGTCGAGGGCGAGAACCGCATGGAAGTGGCCATCAGCGCCGGCGGCACGGAATCGATCTGCCCGAGCGGCTGTTTCATCACCACCCCCAGCGGTGATCGCATCGGCCTGCAGGGCGACGAAACCATTGAAATCGTCAACGGATCGGCCGTGGTGAAGTAGTCCGGTGACGGCGATATTGCCCGTCGATCCCGGATATTATTTCAGCAAGCAGTTAACCACTGCGAAAACCTTTCTGCGTAGCTTGCCCCCAGGGGACAATCTTTTCAGATAGGCGATCTATGTCATTTTTTGGCGTGTCCGGAATGTACTATTCCGGTGAATCCTTGCAGCAGCACCGCATTGTGCTTGCCGAAGATTCCAATCTTTTCTCGGCCATGGTCTCCAAGAGGCTGAAGGAACTTCTCGATATCGACGTCATCGTCTGCCGCGATTATGACGATCTGCAGTTCGCCGTCGAGAACGCATCCTTCCCGGCGACGCTGGCCATTTCCAACATCAATCTGCCGGGCGCCGAAAATGGCGAGGCTCTGTCCTATCTCATCGACATGAGCATCCCGACGATCGTCTTCACCGGGACCTTCCAGGAGAGCACGCGCGAGACGATCCTTGCCAAGGAACTGGTCGATTATGTCATCAAGGACAGCGTCTTCGCCGTCGACATGCTGGCCGAATCCGTCTGCCGCTTCCTGACCAACCATCAGCATCACGTGCTGATCGTCGATGACAGCCCGACGGCGCGCGCTTTGTTGACGACGCAGCTGAAGCGCTACAATTTCCGCACCAGCTCGGCCGAAAGCGGCGCCGCAGCGCTCGATCTCCTGAAGAAGCATCCGGATATCGGTCTGGTGATCACCGATTACAACATGCCGGATATCGATGGATTCGAACTGACCCGCCGTATCCGCAGCGGCTATGGGCCGCACCAATTGCGTATCATCGGCGTCTCCTCCTCGGCGAACCGGCTGCTGTCGGCGCGCTTCCTTAAGGCTGGCGGCAACGATTTCATGCTGCGGCCCTTCGTCAATGAAGAGTTTTACTGCCGCGTCAATCAAAACCTTGATACGCTCACGAAAATCCAGACTTTGAGTACAAAAGTCGCTCGAAAAGCCTGATTTGTCTTCTGATTTGCTAATTTATACACTTGGACGGCTGGAAATGTGACATTTTTGAGTATCCGGCCGTCATTCTCATCATTTCGCCTGACGATTTAACCAATTCGCAACGGCAAGTCGGTTGAATACATCGACGGGAAAACGGATGGCGTTCTGTGGGGTCAGAGTCGGTATCCGATAAAAAGATAAATATCTGAGAGCCAGCGTCCAGAACCAGGAAACGCCCAAGGCTCACTACGGGATTGACGGAACGTGGGTTTTCGCACAGCGCCGGGGCGGGGGAACGACTTGCAGAAGCATTCGGGCAAACGAATGCTTCTGATCGAGGACTCCCGAATGTTCTCGACAGTCCTCAAGCACGGGCTGGAGACAGCGCATGGTATCGACGTCACCCATTGCGCCTCGCTGACAGCGGTCAAGGCTGTGGTGGAGAGCGGCAACGGTGATTTCTCGCTGGCGGTTCTCGATCTCAATCTTCCCGATGCACCGAACTGCGAGGCGCTCGACTATGTGATCTCCCACGGTATCGCGGCAATCGTCTTTACCGGCTCGTTCAACAGCAAGACGCGTGAAGACATCCTCTCTCGCAACGTCGTCGATTGCGTCATCAAGAGCCAGCCCGATTCGATCAGTCATGTCATCAGCGTCGTCGATCGCGCTTTGACCAATGTCCGCACCAATGTGCTGCTGGTCGATTCGGACGATACGTCGCGCGCCGATCTTTTCGCCCTCTTGCAACAGCAGCAGTTCAGTGTCGTGCAGGCAGGTGCTGGCGCGGAAGCGCTGCATGTGCTCGACAGCAGCGACGCGATCGACCTTGTCATCACCGATATCGCGCTGACCGACATGTCCGCCTATACGCTGCTTGCCGAAATCCGGCAGCGGCATGGCGAGGATGCCTTGAGCGTGATCGCGCTTGCCGCCTGTGACGACCGCCAGCATGCGGCGCGTTTCCTGCAATGCGGTGGCACCGAATTTATCCAGAAGCCGTTCCTGCTGGAAGAGTTTAACAGCCGCGTCTTCCAGGTCGCCAATATCCAGAAGCGCATTCAGGCGCTGCACAGCATCGCCGCGCGCGACTATCTCACCGATATCTACAACCGGCGCTATTTCTTCCAGTCGGGTCCAAGGTTGGTCGAGCAGTGTCTGCGGCGCGGAGAGACGACGTCCATCGCCATTCTCGACATCGACCATTTCAAACGCCTCAATGACACCTACGGTCATGAGGTCGGCGATCTCGTGCTGAAAGCCGTGGCGAAACGCCTGAAGGTCGCGGTGGGCGACGAGCATCTGCTGGCCCGCCTCGGAGGCGAGGAATTCGGCGTGCTCTTCAATGGTCTCGACGCTTCTGCGGCACACGATTATTGCGAAACGCTGCGGCTTGATCTCGCCGGGACGAAAATCGCTGCCGACGACGAGGAATTGTCGGTCACGGTGTCGATCGGCCTTGCGACGATCGAAAGCCTCGAATCCTTTGAGAACTACCTCAATGCCGCCGACCAGTTCCTCTACATGGCGAAATATGACGGCCGCAACCGGATCGTCTCGGAACTGACCCTCCTCAAATCCATGGCGTCCTGAATGCGAAAAGGGCGACCGATCGGGCCGCCCTCGCATTGTAATTCGATTTTACAAGCAGTTTGTCGTCAGCGAACCGCCTGCAGCGTCAGCTTGCGCTCTGCGCGCTCCTGTTGGGGCGAGCGGTTATAGAGTTCGCGATAACACTTGGAGAAGTGCGAGGCGGAGACGAAGCCGCAGGCAACCGCCACCTCGACGACCGGCATGGCCGACTGGACCAGGAGGTGCCGTGCCCGATCAAGCCGGATTTCCAGATAGTAGCGGGCAGGGGAGCGGCCCATTTCCTGGCGGAACAGGCGCTCTATCTGGCGGCGCGACAGGCCGGCGCTATCGGCGATTTCGAGAAGCGATAGCGGCTCGGAGAGATTGCCTTCCATCAGTTCGATGATCGACAGGACCTTGGCGTTTTGCACGCCGAGGCGGGCGCGCAACGGCAGGCGCTGCCGATCATGCGGGCCGCGAACCCGGTCGGTCAGCGCCTGTTCGCAGACGCGGTTGACGAGGTTTTCGCCGAAATCCTGGTCAATCAGGTTGAGCATCATGTCGAGCGAGGCAGTGCCGCCGGCGCAGGTATAGATGTTGCCGTCGATTTCGTAGAGATCGGCATAGACATCGACTTGTGGGAAGCTCTCGGCGAAGCCCGGCAGGTTTTCCCAATGGATGGCACAGCGCTTGCCGGTCAGCAGGCCGGCCGAGGCCAGCACATGGGCGCCCGTACAGAGGCTGCCGACCGAGACACCGCGATTGTAGACTTCGCGCAGCCAGGCATTGACCGATTTGTTGTTGAAGTCCTCGACATAGATGCCGGAACAGACCAGCACCATCGATGGGCGGTTTTCGCCACCAAGAAACTTTCGTTCGTCGGCGAGCGAGGTGTTGACCTCAAGCCCGATCCCGCTGGAGGAGAGAACCTGGGTGCCGTCCGTCGAGGACAGCCGCCACGTATAGGCTTCATAGCCGAGCATGCGATTGGCGATGCGGAGCGTTTCGATGGCGGCCGAAAACGGCAGCATGGAAAAGTTAGGCACGAGAAAGAAAACGAGGGATCGCTTTTTGGTCAGTGGCTTGTTCATCGAGAGTTCCCATGCGCCGCGGATGTCGCATTTGTCACGTGGAAAAGCGTCACTTGGCTTTCCTGATCGCGACATTCGCATGGATTGCTGCGACTGGGAAGAAATAAATGTTTTCGACACGCCGATCGCTGTTGTCGAACATCGAAATTTTATTCATCAAAAGCAAGGACTTGATATGGCGGCGACAGTTTTGTGAATTTATTGTGCGTTATCGGTGAGGCGCTTTGGAACGGTGTCTTTCATTGATGTTGCGGTTTTCAGTTTGCGACGTCCTGTTGTTTTCGTCATGTGTCGGAAACAGGCTATTTTTGTCGTGGGATTCGCAGTGCCGCCGCGCTGCTGCCTTATTCCAGCAAAAAGGGCATTCCGCCATTATCGCAAAATGCCCTTTCACGCACGGTCTACGTCTGTCGAACCGGGAGGATACTCACCCGCTTTGGCCGGTGCGATATCGTTCATCGCGTCGGCGTGTCCTTGTTGAGCATATCGGCGGAAGGAAAGCCGATATCCTTCAACGTGTCATAGGACAGGCCTTCGAGTTCGCGTTCGGTACGGTAACGCTTCCATGATGCGACGGCGCGCGAACGCAGGCTGACGAGGGCCGAGGTAACGGACGGGTGTCCTGCCTGGGGCGAATGTTCTGAGCTGAAGAATGCCATTTCTCTGGTTCCTTTTGGAGTGAGTGCTTCAAAAGGTCGCGACCATGAGACAGTGATGCTCTTGTCCCATTCATCATTCAAGCGAATATAATTGATCCCTTGTATCAAAAACGATGATGCTTGCCGGACACGGAATTTTCATCGCGAGCCTCGGCGCGGCACGGGCATCGCATGCTGCAAAGCCCGCGTTCTCGGGCAATTTTTGCTGATCTTTCGCGGGCGCCGATTGGCGATGCCTGCGAAAAAAAACAAGCGTTCCCGCATTGCAGGGCGGCAAATAATCCGACGATGCCGTCGTTGGCGCTGCGGGATAGAACGCAAAATCACCGTCTTCCCCAGACTGAGATTTATTGTTTTTGCATTGCCATGAAATACTTGGAAAGACTTTGTTGGTTATATCCATATCACCTATTTAGTGATTGCTGAATTATGTTTGGGAATCTGCCGGGAAAATTTGTAAAATAGCTAAAAGGGCTGTTGGATACGGCGACGAACACCGGCTTTGTTCGATTTTTGTTTGAAACTCCGCTTTTTAGGGAGGGAAAGACGATTCACGCGCCGGTCGCATAGGTGCAGCCGGCGCGTGTTACTATTTTCAATATTTGACTAACTTGCGATTGCCGGGTTTCGTTGTGGTGTCCCGCAGGTATAATTCGCCAGCTGTTATTGTGCTGGAATGGGCGATGCCCGTCGGGCAGGCATCGCCAAGGGCCGCTCAGTCCTCTTCCTGAAAGACCGCTTCGCGCTTGGCCTTGATCGACGGGAGGAAGACGATGACAAGGATGGCGGCCGCGACCAGGAGCAGGACGGCGCTGATCGGTCGTGTCACGAAGGTCGTCGCATCCCCGCGGGACAGGATCATTGCCCGCCGGAGATTTTCCTCGAGCAGCGGTCCGAGAACGAAGCCGAGCAGCAGTGGCGCCGGCTCGCAGCGAAGCTTGACAAGCAGGTATCCGGCAAGCCCGAAGAAGGCGACGGCATAGAGGTCGTAGACATTGGAATTGACGCTGTAGACCCCGATCGAGCAGAAGGCCATGATGATGGGGAAGAGGACGTAATAGGGCACAGTGAGAAGCTTCACCCAAAGCCCGATCAGCGGCAGGTTGAGGATCACCAGCATCAGGTTGCCGATCCACATTGAGGCGATGATGCCCCAGAACAAAGCCGGCTGTTCCGACGCGACGTTCGGACCGGGGACGATGCCCTGGATGATCATCGCGCCGACCATCAGCGCCATGACCGGGTTGGCGGGAATGCCGAGCGTCAGCAGCGGAATGAACGATGTCTGGGCACCGGCATTGTTGGCCGATTCCGGTCCGGCGACGCCGGCGATTGCGCCATGGCCGAATTCCTCCGGTGTCTTCGAGATACGTTTTTCGACGGTATATGAGGCAAAGGCGGCCAGAATGGCGCCGCCGCCGGGCAGGATTCCGAGCGCCGACCCGATTGCCGTTCCGCGCAGGACAGGCCCGAACATCTGTCTGAAATCGTCGCGTGTGGGCAAGAGCCCGCTGACCTTGGCCATCAGCAGGCTGCGCGTTTTCTCGCCTTCGAGGTTGCGCAGGATTTCGGCGACGCCGAAGACGCCAACAGCGACGGCGACGAAGTTCAACCCGTCGGCATATTCACGGATACCGAGCGTGAAGCGCGGTGTGCCGGTATAGATGTCGGTGCCGACCAGTCCGAGCAGCAGCCCCAGCGCCACCATGGCCAGCGCCTTGACGATCGAGCCGTGGGCGAGCGCGATGGAGGAGACGAGGCCGACGATCATCAGCGAGAAATATTCCGCAGCACCGAACTTCAGCGCGATGCCGGTAAGCGGAATGGCGAAAATTGCCACCAGGAAGGTCGAGACAGTCCCGGCGAAGAAGGACCCGAGTGCCGCAATGGAAAGCGCTGCACCGGCCCGGCCCTTCCGCGCCATCTGGTAGCCGTCGATGGCGGTGACGGCGGAGGAGGATTCGCCGGGCATGTTGATCAGGATCGCCGTGGTCGAGCCGCCGTACTGGGCTCCGTAATAGATGCCGGCAAGCATGATCAGCGAGGAGACCGGTTCGAGCTGGAAGGTGATCGGCAGCAGCATGGCGATGGTCGCGGTAGCGCCAATGCCGGGCAGTACGCCGATGAGGGTACCGAGCAGCACGCCGATCAGGCAGAAGAGCAGGTTTTCCGGTGATCCGGCAGTGGTAAAGCCGAGTGCGAGATTGCTGAAAAGATCCATCGTGATGTCCTTACAATCTGACCCAAGGGCCGAAGCGCTGGAAGGGCAGGCCGAGCGCATAGCTGAACACGGCCACCGAAAACGCCGTCAACGCGATCGACAGCACGATGGCGGTCAGCGGCTTCATGCGCTGCGAGGCGAAGCAGGCGATGAGGGCGGTGAAGAACAGCGACGGTACGAAGCCGAGACCGCGCACCGTCAGGCCGAAGAAGATTGGCGCCGGCAGGATGAACAGCATGCCGCGCCAGGCGATCGGCCCCAGCGGCTCGCCCTCGACGCGTGTCGACTGGACGAGGATCACCAGGCCGAGCAGCGATAGAATCAGTGCAAGAACGAGCGGGAAGTAGCCGGGTCCCATCTTGAAGGCCGTGCCGAGATCGAGGTTCATGCACTGGTAGATGAAGAAGCCGCCAAGGGCGACGAAGAGTGCGCCGCAGAGCGCATTGGTCGTATCGAAGGATAAGGATTTCATGATGCCTCCTTGAATTCCGGCCGTCCCGCCGGGCTCTCCTGAACGAGATATATCGGCAGACGCCTTCCCCTCGCGGGGAGAGGAAGGCGGGACAGGTGTGGCTTTGCGGGAATGACGATCAGTCGGCGTACTGGCCGGCCGCTTCGATCACCGGCTTCCAGCGAGCGATTTCGCTTTCGAGCTTCGCCTTCAGCGCGGCCGGCGTCGCATCGGCCTCCGAGGAGGGAACGGTGCCGAGTTCGGCAAAGCGGGCGACGACGTTCGGGTCCTTCAGCGCGACCTGCAGGGACTTCGAGAGGCGGTCCGTCGCTTCCGCCGGCGTGCCCTTGGGTGCGTAGATGCCATGCCAGATGCCGACCTGGAAATCAGCCAGCCCGCCTTCCGCAGCGGTCGGCACGTCCGGCAGGACTGGCAGGCGCGCCGGCGAGGTCACGGCATAGGCCTTGATCGTACCGCCCAGGATCTGTTTGGTCGTGTTGGTGGTCTGGTCGCACATGATATCGACCTGGCCGCCGAGCAGGTCAGTCATGGCCGGGCCGGTGCCCTTGTAGGGTACCGTTGTCAGCGGTGTCTGGATGGCGCTCATGAACATCATGCCGCAAAGATGCGAGGCCGCGCCGATGCCGGCATTGGCGACGGTGACCGTGTCCTTGTTGGCCTTGACGTAGTCGATCAGACCCTTGAGGTCGGTCGGCTCGAAATCCTTGCGGGCGACGATGGTCATGGGTACGTCGGTAACGAGGCCGACATATTCGAAGGCATTCAGCGTGTCATAGGCGAGCTTGCGATAGAGCGTGGCCGAGGTCGCCATGCCGATGTGATGCAAGAGGACCGTGTAGCCGTCCGGATCGGACTGCGCAACGCGACCGGCCCCGAGCGAACCGCCGGCCCCGCCGACATTTTCGACGACGATCTGCTGGCCGAGATCCTTTGACATGGATTCGGCAACGAGGCGAGCGACCGTATCGGTCGGGCCGCCGGCCGAGAACGGCACGACCATGGTGATGGTGCGCTCGGGATAACCCTCGGCATGGGCGGAAACGGAAATGAGCGAGATAGTGGCAAGAGCCGTGACGCCAAGCATGGCTTTCAGGATTTTCATCGAAGTCCTCCCGGATGAAATATGGCCAGCCGACGCAGCTCCTCCCGCGCCGTTTCTGGATGAGCCATTTGTGACCCTCATGCGGCAGCGGGCAACCGCCGCAAGGGCGAGGACCACTGTTTTCTCAATGAGTGCGATGCACCATGGGTGAGAATGGGAACAAATGCCGCCGACGATGGGTGGATATCCACCCATCTTTGCTTCTCAGGCAGCGAAGTCGTTGTCCGCGGACGAGAGTTTCCGGTCGAGACCGTATTTCTGCATCTTCTCGTAAAGCGTCTTGCGAGAGATTCCCAGGAGTTCGTAGACCGGCCGCAGGCTTCCGCCATGGGCGGCCAGAGCGCTTGCGATGATACCGCGCTCGTAGCTCGCAACCTTGTCGGCGAGCCGTTGGGATTCCGCCGGCGCCTGTCCCTCCTCGGGTTTCAGGTCGAGGCCGAGCACGAGACGGTCGGCGGCATTGCGCAACTCGCGCACGTTTCCTGGCCAGACCCGCTCCGCGATCTCGGTCATCAGCTCCGGCGGCACGTCAATATCGCTGCGCAGATAGCGGGCGGCGGCCTCGCGGACGAGTTGCAGGAAGAGCAGTGGAATATCGGCCCGGCGCTGCGCAAGCGAGGGGACGCGCAGGGTCGCGACGTTCAGCCGGTAGAGCAGGTCGGCGCGGAACCGGCCGGCGATGACTTCCGCTTCCAGGTCGACCTTGCTGGTGGCGATGAATCGGACATCGAGAGGAACGGGTTCGTTCGAGCCCAGCCGCGTGATCACCCGTTCCTGCAGCACACGCAGGAATTTTGCCTGCAGGTCGTAAGGCAAGGAGCCGATCTCGTCGAGCAGGATGGTGCCGCCGCGCCCATGCTCGAACTTGCCGTAGCGGGGCCTAAGCGCACCCGGAAAAGCGCCGGCCTCATGGCCGAACAGTTCGCTTTCGATCAGGTTTTCCGGAAGGGCGGCGCAATTGATGGCGACGAAGGGGCGGTCGGCGCGGGCGCTGATGTCGTGCAGGGCGCGGGCAACGACTTCCTTGCCGACGCCGGTCTCGCCGATAACAAGCGTGTCCGCGTCGGTGGTGCCGATGGCGCGCAGCCGGTAGCGGAGATCGACCATGGCCTGGGTTCGGCCGGGAAGCCGGGCTTCAATATCGTCGCGCTTGCCGGCCACCGCCCGCAGGCGGCGATTTTCGAGCACGAGGTTGCGCCGGTCGAGGGCGCGGCGGGCGATGCCCGCGAGATTCTGCACAGTGAAGGGCTTTTCCAGGAAGTCGTAGACGCCTTCGCGCATCGCCTTGACGGCCAACTGCACGTCGCCGTGCCCTGTCACCAATATGACCGGGATTTCCACGTCCACCTCGCGGACCCGCTGCAACAACGTCATTCCGTCCATGCCGGGCATGCGGATGTCGCTGATCACCACGCCGGCAAAGCTGTAGCCGACCAGTTCGAGCACATCCTCGGCGCTGGAGAACGTATCGACCTCCAGTCCGAAGAGCTGGAGGGCCTGCGCCGTCGAGCGGCGCATCTCCTCCTCGTCGTCGATCAGGAAAATCCGTGCGTCGCTCATTCGGCCGCCTCCTGCGTCGCGGTGGCCGCCTCAAGCTCGACGCGGAAGACCGCGCCGCCGTCAGGATGCGTGGACACCATCAGGCTGCCGCCGAAATCCTTGATAATATTGTAGGAAATCGACAGGCCGAGGCCGAGGCCCTTGCCGACGCCCTTGGTGGTGAAGAACGGATCGAAGATGCGCTCGCTGATGGCGACAGGAACGCCAGGGCCATGGTCGCGGACCGTCAGCGTGACCCTGCCGCCGAGATTTTCCGCCGTCAGGTGGATGCGCCGGTCAGCGAGCCCTTCAACGGCATCGGCGGCATTGGTGATGATATTGACGAGCACCTGCTGCAGGCGAACCGAGCCGGCCTTGACCATCGTCCCAGGACGGCCGAGATCGATCTGGAGATCGGCATCCGCCGTCTTCAGCCGCGCCGAGACGATTTCGAGCGTATCGGCAACCACCGCGTCGAGCGCCACCGGCCCCAGCTTCTCGTTCGGCTTGCGGCCGAAATTGCGCAAATGCCGGCTGATGGAGGCCATCCGGTCGATCAGGGCGGAGATGCGCCGGACATTGTCGCGGGCTTCCGGGACGCGGTCGAGATCGATCAGCATGGCGGCGCTGTCAGCGTAGGTCTTCGCCGCCGCCAGCGGCTGGTTGAGTTCATGCGACAGGGCGGCCGACATCTGCCCGAGGCCGGCGAGCTTGCCTGCCTGGATCAGGTCGGCCTGGGTCTTGCGCAATTCCTGCTCGGTCAGCCGCCGTTCTGCAATCTCCAGTTCGATGCGCTGGTTGACCAGGGCGAGGTCGGCGGTGCGCTCCTCGACCCGATGTTCCAGTTCGTTGCGAGCCTCGACCTGCATGCGCATGCGCTCCTCGAGCCGGGCGCGCCGCTGCAGGAAGATGGCGAGAGCCAGGCCCGCAAGGCAAAGGAACAAAACGATGGCGACGATCATGGTGCGCGCCTGCGCGCGGGCAGACGACGTGTCCATCAGCACGTTCACCGTCCAGTCGGCTTCCGGCATGTAGTGCGACAGGACCAGGTATTCCCGGCCGTCGGCGGTGGTCGCGGTCATGAGCTCATGATCGTCCAGTGTGCTGCGGGTGATCGGCAAGGGCTTCAGCACGGCTTCGGCGTAACGTCTTGACGCCTGTGTCCGCGCCAGCCGTCCGCTGTTCAGCGGCAGGATGCCCGAATAGAGCCATTCGGGACTGCCGGTCATGAAGATGATGCCTTCGGGGTCGGAGACGAAGATCTTGTATTCACCGCCGCGCCAGGAGGTTTCGATCGAATCGATATCGACCTTGAAGACGATGACGCCGCTGATTTTTTCGTCGACGTAGACCGGCGAGGCGAAATAGTAGCCGCGCTTCAGGGAGGTGGTGCCCAGTGCATAGAAGCGTGACTGGTTTCCCTTTGCCGCATCTTGGAAATAGGGACGATAGCTGAAATTCTGGCCGATGAAGCTTGCCGGCTGGTCATGGTTGCTGGCCGCGATCGTGTTTCCGTCCAGCGTCATCACATAGATGTCGGAGGATTCCAGCAGGGTGTTGATCTCTTTCAGATAGCCGTTGGCCGTGTCGCGTAGCGCTTGGTCCCGCGGATGGGCAACGAGATCCTTGATGCCGTCGTGATCGGCGATCAGGGCCGGCAGTGGTTCGTAGCGGCTGAGGTGGCCACTCAAAGCGGAGACCGCCAAGCGCAACGCCGAGCCGGCCTGCAGCGAAGCTTCGTTCATATAGCTGCGCATCGCCAGCGCGCCGCCCTGAAAGATCACGGCGGCGAGGACAAGGGGAACGAGGCACAGGGCCAGAAGGCGGACTTTGACGGACTGCAAGGCTCCTCCCTCTTTGCTCCCTCGATATCGGAGTTTAGAGATCAACGCCCCCGTTTCCAAGGGGCGTTGATAAGGGGAGGGCGGGAGACGCTTCGGGATCGTCAGGAAAGCGCGATCACTGTTCCGTCGGCGAAGGCGAGATCCTGCTGCAAGCTCAAGGGCAGATGCCGGATTTCGCGGGTCGTCGCCTTGCGAATCTGCGCGATCCGATACCGGTGATGGCCGTTGACGAGAGGGGCCAGCAGGCTTTGAACCGCAGAGGACATACGGGAATCATGCATCGTGGCAGCATTCGAATGGATCGGCGCCGTATCGTGTTGCAGGGACATGGGAGGCTCCTTTCTGATGTCTTGCCTGTTTACAACTTGACTATCCACGTCTGTTGATGTTCAATCAAACGAAATGAAGTGATCATTGTTTTCAGAAAAATTGATCCGTGAGGTTCCCATGAACATGATGATGCGGCATGTCCTTCCGCTCCTCGAACTGGACATCCTCAAGACATTTGTCGCGATCGCCGAAACCGGAAACTTCACCACGGCGGCGGAAACCGTCTACCGAACACCATCGGCTGTCTCGATGCAGATCAAGAAGCTGGAGGAGACGCTGGGTTGCGTCCTCTTCCTGCGCGATGCGCGCTCGGTGTCGCTGACGCCGAAGGGCGAGGTGTTGCTGGGGTTCGCGCGGCGCCTGCTGGCGCTGAACAACGAGGCCGTCTCCCGCTTCCTGCTACCCGACATGAACGGGGTCGTGCGCGTCGGCGCGCCAGAGGATATCGGCGAGCGAATCCTGCCCGAAGTGCTCAAGCGTTTTTCTGAATCCTATCCGAACGTCACCGTCGATGTGACGATCGGCAACAGCAGCGTCATGCGCAAGCGGGTGGAAGAGCACCGCATGGACATCGCCATCTTCAACAGCATGACAGGCGAGAATACCGGCGGCGGAGAAATCCTCGTGTCCGAAAAGCTCGTCTGGGCCGGCATCAAGTGCGGTACGGCCCATACGCGCCAGCCCCTGCCAATTTCGATGTGGGAAGATGGCTGCGTCTGGCGGGCGAACGCTGTTGATCAGTTGAACCAGGCGGGCAAGCCGTTCCGAGTCGCCTTTCTCAGCGCCCATACGACCGGCCAGCGTGCCGCGATCCTCGCGGATCTCGCCGTCGCTCCGCTGCCGCGCTATCTCGTTCAGGGCGAACTGGTGGCTTTGGGCGAGGCCGAAGGCCTGCCGGATCTCGGCCATTACAGCATCGGCCTCCAGTTGATCGACAATGCCTCGGCGCCTGTTCTGGCGGTCGCCGAACATGTCCGGGACGCTTTCGTCGGACTGCAATAATCGCTCCTGGCGACGTTCATGATCAGGTGTTGCTGGCGTCGCCCGCCTTCAGCCAGCGCTGAACCTTGATTTCGTCGTCCTCCATCCAGCGCGTCAACGTTGTGCTCCGGCTCGGCCGCATCTTGAGAAGGTCAGCAAGCGTTCCGTTCTCAAAACCCTCGAACACTTTCGGATGGATATAGGATGAGCGGCAGACGGCGCGGGTGTTGACCAGTCGCGATGCCACCGCATCGATGACATCGTTGACCTGCCGCTTTCTCTGTCGCTCGCTTGGCCCCGGGTCGATGGCGGCGAGTGCCACTGCCGCCATCCGCGTCGCGCCCCAGGTGCGAAACTGGCGCGAGCTGAAATCGGCGGTGGCCGCGTCGCGGATATAGGCGTTGACGTCCTGCGAGCGGATCGGATGCCGGTGGCCGTCCTCGTCGAGATACTGAAACAGTTGCTGTCCCGGCAGTTCCTGCAGCATCCGGATGGCCTTGGTGATGCGCCGGTCGCTATGGCTCAGCCGCCATTCCTTGCCGGATTTTCCCTTGAAGTTGAAATGGACGCTGGAGTCCTCGATCTTAACGTGCCGGTTACGCAGTGTCGTCAGGCCGTAGGAACCATTCTCCTCGGCATAGGTGGCATTGCCGACGCGGATATAGAGATTGTCGAGCAGCCAGACGACGGTCGCCAGTGCCTTGTCCATGCCGGGTTTTCGTAGGCGCAGGTCGGTATCGACCCGCTCCCGGATATTGGGCAGCTTGGCGGCAAAATCGGAGAGCTGGGCAAACTTGGTCTTTCCGCGTTCGGCTGACCAATCCGGATGATAACGATATTGTTTTCGCCCGCGCGCATCGTATCCGGTCGCTTGCAGGTGCGAGTTCGGATCGGCAGAAATCAGCACGTCGGTATAGGCGGGCGGAATGGCGAGAGCGGCGATCCGGTCAAGCTCGCCCCGGTCTTTGATCCGCCTGCCATCGGCATCATAGTAGAGAAATGCCCGCTTTCCCGGTTTGCGGGTGATGCCGCCGTCGAGGTTCGAGAGATAGACGAGCTCGGCCGCTGCCGGTTGCACAGCGGCGATATCGTTGGAGCGTGTGTTGCGGGTGTGAGAAAGCATTTGATCCACAGTGACGCCAGAACGCCATGCCGATCATTTGGTTCCAGCCGCTTCGCTGACCTCAGTCGCGGCTGCGGCGACGGCGTCTGCCTCCGCCGTCACCGCCGTCGTCGGACAGCGCCTTACGCTCCGGCAGGGTAACGACCTTCGCGAGTTCCGGGAACGGATCGACCTTGTTCGGCATCGCCATGGCGTTGACGAAGAGCTGCTGGAAATTGGGTTCCAGCGCGGTCTCGATCTTCTCGATATGGGCGACGGTGTTTTCGATCTCGCGGCGGTGGTCGCGGTTGAGCAGTGCCATCAGAGCGCCGGTCCCGGCGGCATTGCCGACGGCCTTCACCTCGGCAAGATCGCAATCCGGGATGAGGCCGAGTACCATGGCATATTTCGGATCGATGAAGGAGCCGAAAGCGCCGGCAAAGCGGATCGTATCGACATGCTCGACATCCTGTTTTTCCATCAAGAGCTTGATGCCGGCATAGAGCGCGGACTTCGCCAACTGAATGGCGCGGATATCGTTTTGCGTCACCGTGATGCGCTGTTCTCCGTCATGCAGCAGGTAGGAGAAGGTGCGGCCGTTTTGCAGGATGCGCGGGCTGCGCTCCGCCATCGAACCATCGACGACGCCGTCCTCGGAAATGATGCCCGAGAGATACATTTCGGCGACGACCTCGATGATCGCCGAGCCGCAAATGCCAGTGACACCAACGCTGGCCGCCGCCTCGGCGAAGCCCTCTTCGTCGGACCATTTGTCGACGCCGATGACGCGGAATTTCGGCTCCAGCGTTTGCGCGTCGATGCGGACGCGTTCGATAGCGCCGGGCGCTGCGCGCTGGCCGGAGGAGATTTCGGCACCTTCGAAGGCCGGGCCGGTGGGCGAGGAGGCGGCGACGACGCGGTTCTTGTTGCCGAGCACGATTTCGGCATTGGTGCCGACATCGACGAGCAGCATCATGCGATCCTGCCTGTAAGGGCCTTCCGAAAGGGTCGCGCCCGCCGCGTCCGCGCCGACATGGCCGGCGATACAGGGCAGGGTGTAGAGCCGGGCGCCCCGGTTTACCTCGATATCGATCTCATGCGCCCAATATTGCAGCGCCCCGGAGACAGCAAGCGCGAACGGCGCCTGGCCGAGTTCCGTCGGATCGATGCCGAGGAACAGATGGTGCATGATCGGATTGGCGACAAACACCATGTCGAGAATGTCGTGCCGGTCGACTTCGCCTTCGGCGCAGACCTTGCCGATCAGGCCATTGATGGCCTCGCGCACGGCTTTGGTCATGGCTTCCCGGCCATCCGGGTTCATCATGACATAGGAGACGCGGCTCATCAGGTCTTCGCCGAAGCGGATCTGCGGGTTCGACGTACCGGAGGAACCGACGATGCGGCCGGACAGCAGCGAGACGAGATGCATGGCGATTGTCGTCGAGCCGATATCGCAGGCAATGCCATAGGCCTCATTCTTCAGGCCCGGATAGAGGGCAACGATGAAGGGACGCGATGAATCCATGTCGCGATGGATGACGGCGGTGACGCCCCAGTTGCCCTTGCGCAGGATCGACTGGATCTGCGGGATGAGATGTGGCGCGACCAGAAGATCCTTCCAGCCCCAGTCCTTTTCCAACATCACCTTGAGGCGGTCGAGATCGCCGAGCGGTTTGTGCATGTCGGGTTCATCCACCTCGACATAGCAGAGCTGGACGGCGGCGTTGCGCTCGATGACACGGTCGGTCGCGGCCTTGCGAACGACCTGTGCGTTCACCACGGTATCCTGCGGCACGTCGATGACGAGATCGCCTTGAATCATCGCCGAGCAGGACAGGCGGCGGTTTTCCGGAAGGCCGCGGATCTTGTCGTAGCGCTCTTCCTTCGGACCGCGGGCCGAAATGTGGTCGTTGGAGGAGACGATCTTGTGCTTGGCGAAATTGCCTTCCTGCACCTCGATCTGACAGCGTCCGCAGGTGGCGCGACCGCCGCAAACGCTCTCGACATAGACGCCGAGCGAACGGGCGGCATCGAGCACCGGTGTACCGACGGGAAAACGCCCGCGCTTGCCCGATGGCATGAACAGGACGAGGGGATTGCTTTTGTTTTCCTGGGCGGACACGGTCAGATCATTCCTATCAGGTAAGGCGCCGTACATTGGCTCGGATCCTTTTGCCGTATGGTTTGAGGGCAGCCACCGCAACGCGATCGGACGCACCGGAAAGACCGGCACAGGTGCCGGTCGCCAGCGCCGTCGCGGCAATCATGCCCTCGTTCACCATGGCGAGATTGATGGCCATCGTGCTCTCGACGACCGCCGACAGTTTCTCGGTGATCATCTGGCCGACTTCCGCCGACCCAGCCGATGATCCGTTCATGCCGGAGACAGCGAGATCCTGCATCCGCGAGGACATGACCATAGGGGCCTGAAACCAGAGGCTCGCAAATTCCGTGAGCAGATCGGCACTGAAAAACATGATGTCTCTTTTCCGGGCGGTTATTCCGCCCTAGCGCTTGTTCCGGCACGTCCGGCCCGACCGCCACGGCGACCGCCACCGGCACCAGCTGGAGATCCCGCGGCAGCAACAGCGCCACCTTCGGCCGGCTTGTGATCACGATAGGTCATGATCCAGTTGCCGCAATTCGGGTCCGTGCCATTGAGGACGTTGGCCGCGCGAACGGCTTCCATTTCCTGTGGGCGGCAAGGATTCATGATGGCCGACGTCATGCCGGCACCGATGACCATCGGGATGAAGCCGGCATTGATGCCATGGCGATGCGGCAGGCCGAACGAGATGTTCGACAGGCCGCAGGTGGTGTTGACCTTCAACTCGTTGCGCAGGCGGTGCAAAAGCGCGAAGACCTGACGGCCTGCATCGCCCAAGGCGCCGATCGGCATGACGAGCGGATCGACCACGATATCGTGCGGCTTGATACCATAGTCCATGGCCCGTTCGACAATTTTCTTCGCAACTGCGAAACGAACGTCCGGATCCATCGAAATGCCGGTCTCGTCGTTGGAGATGGCGACGACCGGCACATCGTATTTCTTGCAAAGCGGCAGGATGGCTTCGAGCTTTTCTTCCTCGCCAGTGACGGAATTGACCAGCGGCCGGCCCTTGGCGACCTTGAGGGCAGCCTCGATGGCCGCAGTCACGGAGCTGTCGATCGACAGCGGCACGTCGACGAGGCCCTGGACAATCTCCATCGTCTGCACCAGCAGGCCCGGCTCCGTCTCGTTCGGGTTGACCGACGTGACACCGGCATTGACGTCGAGCATGGTTGCGCCCGCCGCGACCTGTTCCAACGCATCCTTGATAACCGTGTCGAAATTGCCCTCGATCATTTCCGCGGCCAGCTTCTTGCGGCCGGTCGGATTGATCCGCTCGCCGATGACGCAGAAGGGCTGGTCGAAGCCGATGATGATTTCACGGGTGGCGGAGGCGACGATGGTGCGGGTCATGTTTGATCCTCTGGTCGTGTGGGGCGCTTGATCTGTGTCATGCGCCGGAACGGATTGTCAAAGGCCCGGCGTCCCGGCCGTGCCTGTTGTGCTCAAATTTGTTCAGTGCGGGCGATGGGCCGCGACATCGGCCATTTCCTGCGGATTTTCGGTCTTGCCGTCCCTCAGCGATTCGAGCCGCTCGGCCACCCGGTGATCGCCCGGGTTCTCTTCGCGCTTCCAGGGAGTACGTCCCTTCAGGACGCCGGATTCATGCACGATCTCGGCGACATATTCTTCCTGGCGATAGGCCATCACATGGACGCCGGAGACGCCCTGGATTTCCTTCACCTCGTTGATGATGTCGATGCAGAGCTGCTTACCTTCCTTCTTCTGGTCCTGCGCGCCTTCCAACCGCTTGATGATCGCGTCCGGGATATGGATGCCCGGCACGTTGTTGCGGATCCAGTTTGCCGTCTTGGCGGATGCGAGTGGACCGACGCCGCAGAGGATGTAGCATTTCTCGTCGAAGCCGAGATCGCGAACCTTGTTCATGTAGTCGCGGAACATCGGCACGTCGAAACAGTATTGGCTTTGAACGAACTGCGCGCCTGCCTCGATCTTCTTGCCCAGGCGATGAGGGCGGAAATCATAAGGCGGTGCGAACGGATTGATCGCCGCACCCAAAAACACCTGCGGCGGTGTCGTCAGCTTGCGGCCGGAGAGAAATTTCGAATTGTCGCGCATGATCCGCACGGTTTCGAGCAGCGACATGCAGTCGAGGTCGAAGACGGGCTTGGCACCCGGCTGGTCGCCGGCCTGCACGCCGTCGCCGGTCAGGCACATGATGTTCGCGACGCCCATGGCGGCGGCGCCGAGCACGTCCCCCTGGATGGCAATGCGGTTCTTGTCGCGGCAGGCGATCTGCATGATCGGCGCATAGCCCATGCGGGTCAAAAGCGCGCAGATGCCGACCGAGGACATGTGGCAGTTGGCGCCGGACGCATCGACCGCGTTGATGCCATCGACCCAGCCTTCGAAAATGGCGGCGCGCTCGTAGACGTCTTCGGGATTGGCGCTGTCAGGCGGGTTCAGTTCGGCCGTGACGGCGAATTCTCCGCGGCGCAGGACGCGCTCGAGACGGCCGCGCGACGAGTGGCCTGGCAGGGGATCGAGCGGAAGATGGCGACCGAGCGGGTTTTCATCGATATGAGCCATGGCGTCAGGCGTCCTTTGCAGCAACGGCTGCTTCACGAGCTTCGGCGGCTTGTGCTGTCACGCGCAGCCAGGACGATGTTTCGCGCAGCGACTGGTTGACAGGTTTCTGCACGTTCAGGATGGCATTGCCGCCGGCCATGTTGCGCGAGCCTTCCCAGGCCTTGACCCAGACGCAGGGCATGTCCGGCTCGACCTCGCAATTGCCGTTGGCGCGCACGCCGCCGCAGGGACCGTTGCGCAACTGTTTTGGACAGTTCATCGGGCAGGACATGCCTGTCGATGACAAGACGCACTGGCCGCACATGCGACAGTCGAACAGCAGCCCCTTGACGTTGCGCTCGACAAACGTGATCGGTGCTTCCACACGATTATAGCCGATGGCTTTCCAGAGCGGGTGCAAGAGCAGGAAGACATCGGCGAAGCGATGATAGAACCATTCGAGGAAGCGTGAATGGCGCACAGCCCAGAGGCGGATCGTGTAGCTGCGGCGGGCGCGACGATTGGGCGATACGCCCGACGGCGTATAGGCGCCGGTCGCGGCCTTCTTGGCGGGAGCGGCATTGCCGGGTTTCGCGTCAGCCATTGTCTTTCCCGCCGGATTTCACCAGGGCCACGAGACGGTCCCTGTCATAGGCTGCTTCCAGTTCGACTGCTGCCTTGTCCGCTTCCATTTCCAGATCGTCGGAAACTGGCGTCGGGTCAGCCTTTCGCCATTCGGCAAGATAGTCGCCACTGTCGGCGGCACCGGTGCGCATGGCGCACATATCGATCGCCTCGGTGAAGCGCAGGCTGAGCTCGCGCTTGGCGGTCTTGCGACCCTGTTTGATGATGACCTGCGCGGGAATGTCACGCCAGTAAACGATGATGCGATCTGCCATATGCCCGAAATCTCCTCTGGCCAGACAATGCGCATCTCCACGCATCGTGGCTCACCTTGGCACGACGCGCGTCATGCTCAAAAGCGACCTGTCTTGTCTGTCGGCGATATATCTACCAGATGCCGCGCGAGAAGCCATTCCAGAGCCATGTCCAGATCGGCGGATGATACCATTGTCGCGAAGTGCCGTTTGTCGTCAACGGTTTGAGCATGCCGGACAGGGCGTCGTCGATGGCCTTGACGACGATGTCGGTGGAGGCCGCCGTCTGCAGCAGCGGATAGGTGTGCATCGTGTCGCTTTTCGATGGCTTCATGCGCGACTGGTAGAGAATGCCTCCGGTATCCACGCCGACATCGACCAGATGCACGGTCGCGCCGAAATTCTCCTCGTCACGCTCGACCCGCGCCCAGTATCCACCCATCAGGCCGCGATATTGCGGATTGATGCCCGCGTGGAAATTGATGACGGGGCAGGGCATGGCCGCCAGCGTCGCCGGCGACAGCATGCGGCAACTGACGAGAAGAATGACCGCCGGCATGAGGGCGTGAATGTGTCGAAGGGCCTCATCGCTGTTGATCGATTCGATGGATGTCGTCGGGATCGATGGATCGTCGCGGTCACTCACGCCGTAGTCGCGAATGATGTCGTCGGCGCGTTGCTCGGTAAACCGTTTGCCCAGCCGCGAGGCGACCATCGTTGCCAATTGCCCGATCGCGGTCATCCAGCCGAGCTTGCGTGCGCGCCGTTTGACGAAGATTGCCTTGGATTCCGGCTGTTCCTGCAACACGGCGACGTCGCCGAAACGCGCCGCCACGGCATTGATGAGGATCTGCGGATTTCTGCCGCCAGCGGTGACGACGAGGATCGTTTTGTTGGCGGCGGGCATTATGCTCGGCATTGTTCCGGTCTTAGAAAATGAAGGTCAGGAGCGCGCCGGCCGCCAACACCACGGCGCCTGCGACGGCAAGCGAGGCGATACCGATGAGGGCGCCGGCGGCAAGACCCAATCCGTCCCGTTCCGTATGGGCAAAACCGATGACCGCGAGCGCGAAAGCCGGAAGCCAGTTGCCGAAGGGGATCGGCAGGAAGATGACGACGGCGAGGAGCAGCGCGAGAAGCCCGACAAGGCGTTCGGCAAACCGGCTGCCGAGAAACCAGGCACGCGGACGGACAAGGGTTTCGGCGCGCTGGAGCCAAGGCGAGATACGGTTGACGAAAACGAAGAATGTGGCGTTTTCGAAGGCGTAGTCGCCCATGCGCTTGGGCAGCCAGATGCGGGTACGGCGCGAGGCGAACATCTGCCAGGCAACGAAGATCAGCGGCAGGCCGAGGATGAAGGTGGCACCGGGTGGCAGCGGAATGAGATTGGGCAGGGCAAAGACGACGAGAAAGGCGCCGAAGGAGCGATCTTCCATGGCAATGGCGAGATCGCGGAGCGTGATCTTCGGGCCGGCATTGAGGGCGAGATTGCGCAGAAGCTGTGAAAGCTGCTGCGGATGCGCGTGTGCCGCCGTTCTCGGTGAAATCCCCGTCGCGAAAGTGTCCGTCATCCCCGTCGTCCTTTTGTTATGTTTGTAGGACGGAGTGTGGGGCTGAGCCCTTACGATGGACTTAATCAAATCCAGCGACGGGCACAAACTGGGCGCAAGGCTAACAGATCGTTGACTTGTTCGGGATCACGCCTGAAGCAGCGCGGGTGTCAGGTCACCATAGCCGGTGAAACGATATTCGTATTCGAGACCAAGCGTTTGCGCGGCCATCCTCGCCTTTTCCTGCAGCTTTTCGTCCTCGACCTGCGAGAGATAGACCAGCTTCCTGTAGTGGCCGAAATACATGTCGCGCAGTTCAGGATGCCGGTCTAGGCCGAGCGGCTCGATCACGAAAGCCTCGAATTGTCGGGCGAGAAAATCGGTCAGGAAGAACGAGGTAAAATCGTCGTCCCAGCCGGTCTGGAACGCCTCGTTGCCGGCGAAGAAGGAAAAACAGTGCGGTCCGGCAATCCGCTCCACCTTCTCCTCTTCACAGAGCTTGTCGAGCAGGCCGCCGGTGCCGCAATCGGCATAGGCGACGAAGATGCGAACGAAACCCTCGGCGCGGGCCTTGTCGATCGCCGCTTTCAGGCCGGGCGCTATCTTTTCCGGCGTGTTGTGCCAGATGGCGGGAAGACAGGTCAGATCGATATGGGCAAGCTTGTTGACTTCACAGACGGCAAGGATTTCGCGGGCAATCGCACCACAACCGATGACGTGAACTTTTTCCGCTTTCGCGCGTTCCATAGCCGAAGATCTTTCTTCCACGTCAATCTACCCGTCAAAAGTGTAAGGAATACAAGTCATGACAGCAAAGACAATCGCCACGATCGGTATCGTTCTGTTCTCGATCACGACTCTCGCCTCGTGCGGCAATACTATTCGCGGCATGGGCGCCGATGCTGCCAACACGGTTGATGCGACCCAGGATGCCGGCCGCAAGGTTGACCGCGCTGCCAACTAACGGCCTCGCCGGAACATAAGAAAGCCGGCCGCGCTTTTCATCAGCGCGGCCGGCTTTTTGCATGCTCAAATTCGCTTGATCAGGCGCCGGACAGCTGATTGTGCTTGCGCTTCATGTATTCCTTGGCCGTTTCAACGGCCACGGCAGCGTCGCGGCAATAGGCGTCGGCACCGACGGCCTTGCCGAATTCTTCATTCAACGGCGCGCCGCCAACCAGAACGATATAGTCGTCGCGCATGCCCTTTTCCTTCATCGTGTCGATCACGACCTTCATGTAAGGCATGGTTGTCGTCAGAAGGGCAGACATGCCGAGAATATCGGGTTGTTCGCGCTCGATGGCGTCGAGATAGTTTTCAACCGGGTTGTTGATGCCGAGGTCGATGACGTCGAAGCCGGCGCCTTCCATCATCATGCCGACAAGGTTCTTGCCGATGTCGTGGATGTCGCCCTTGACGGTGCCGATCACGACCTTGCCCTGCTTCGGCGCGCCGGTGGCGGCAAGCAGCGGACGCAGGATGAACATGCCGGCCTTCATCGCGTTTGCCGAGAGGAGAACTTCCGGAACGAACAGGATGCCATCGCGGAAGTCGACGCCGACGATGCGCATGCCCTCGACCAGCGCCTGTGTCAGCACGTCGTACGGTGCCCAGCCACGCTTCAGGAGGATTTTCGTGCCATCCTCGATCTCTTCCTTCAAGCCGTCATAGAGGTCGTCGTGCATCTGCTGCACGAGCTCGTCGTCGGAAAGATCCTCGAGAATGATTTCGTCATCTGCCATGATAGGTTTCCTCGGTTCCAGGCGGTGTCAGGTCTATGCCTCCCGACGCATTCACTATACTTAGCTTTGTTGTTTCCAAAAGCTCTTTTCGAAAGCGACGTCGCATGCGATGAAAAACGACGGCCATGCGATCGCGTCCGGTGGTATCCGCCCTCGCTTGGCAAAAGCAATCGATTATGTGCCTTACCGGGACGAAGATATGCTATCGGGTCGGCGTGGAACGGGGAGCGGGTTAATGAACGCTGCGGCCGCAACATCGCCGTGGCGTCGCATGAAGGCAATCGTGTTCGAGTTGCGCCACCCGTTGGCGCATTGAGAACCGTTCGGATGCGAGGGCTTGTTAGCATAGGTCCAGCATTGCGCAGACGAGGCGCGGGAGAGGATAAGACATGACTGAGTTGACGGAACAGACCGAAGAGACCGGCGGCCGCCGTTCGCGTGGCGAAGGCCGGGGTGCGGCGGCACGGCGCGCATCGCGCACCGGTGGCGGCGCTGCACCTTCCTTGCCCAACATCACCCGCAGGATTCGCGAATATGAAGTGCTGGACGAAGAGGGCCTGGCGCTGATCGAAGCCAATGCCGACATCATCCTCGAAGAGATCGGCATCGAGTTCCGCGACGACGCCGAGGCGCTGGAACTGTGGAAGCAGGCGGGCGCCGATGTGCGCGGCCAGCGCGTGCATTTCCCCAAGGGCCTCTGCCGTGAACTGCTGAAGACCGCGCCGACGGAATTTACCTGGCATGCGCGCAATCCGGAGCGCAATGTCCATATTGGCGGCAAGGCAACCGTGTTTGCGCCGGTCTACGGTCCTCCTTTCGTGCGCGACCTCGACGGCGTGCGCCGCTATGCGACGATCGAGGACTTTCGCAATTTCGTGAAGCTCGCCTATATGGCGCCGTCGATGCATTCGTCGGGCGGCACGGTCTGCGAACCGGTCGATGTGCCGGTCAACAAGCGCCATCTCGACATGGTCTACAGCCATATCAAATATTCCGACAAGCCGTTCATGGGCTCCGTGACCGCGCCGGAACGGGCGGAAGACACGATCGCCATGGCCAAGCTCGTCTTCGGCGACGATTTCGTCGAAAACAACTGCGTGACGCTGAACCTCATCAATGCCAACTCGCCGATGGTGTTCGACGAGACCATGCTCGGCGCGCTGAAGGTCTATGCCCGTCACAATCAGGCCTGCGTGGTTTCACCGTTCATCCTGTCCGGCGCCATGAGCCCGGTCACGGTCACCGGCACACTGACGCAGATCCTGGCGGAAGTTCTCGCCGGCGCGTCCTTTACCCAGCTCATCCGCAAGGGCGCACCGGTCCTGTTCGGCACCTTCGCCGCCTCGATCTCGATGCAGTCGGGCGCGCCGACTTTCGGGACACCGGAGCCGTCGCTGGTATCTTACGGCGCGGCCCAGCTTGCCCGCCGTCTCGGCCTGCCGTTCCGTACCGGTGGTTCGCTCTGTGGCTCCAAGGTTCCGGATGCGCAGGCCGCCCACGAATCGGCCAACACGCTGAACATGACATTGCTGGCCGGCACCAACTTCGTGCTGCACGCCGCCGGCTGGCTGGAGGGCGGTCTGGTATCGTCCTACGAGAAGTTCATGATCGACCAGGACCAGCTCGGCATGATGCAGAAGATGGCCGAGGGTGTCGATCTCAGCGTCAACGCCCAGGCGCTCGACGCAATCCGCGAAGTCGGTCCGGGCAGTCATTATCTCGGCTGCGCCCATACCCAGGCAAACTTCCAGACGGCCTTCTACCGTTCAGCGCTCGCCGACAACAATTCCTTCGAACAGTGGGAAATCGAAGGCGAAAAGCGGGTCGAGCAGCGTGCCAACGCGCTCGCCCGCAGTTGGCTCGAACATTACGAGCGCCCGCCGCTCGACGCGGCCATTGATGCTGCTCTTCTCGACTTCATCGCCAGGAAGAAGGATTCGATGCCCGACGCCTTCACTTGAAGAGAGCCCGAACAAGCCAGGGAGCAAGGCGGAGCGGCGCAGGTAGCGGATTTCATCCAGAAGGAAGTCTGGCGCCCACATTATGACAGGCAGGGACCGAAACCAAAATGACCGGTCCCGTGGCATCCCATTTTGATGTCTTGAATGAACTCCGTGCCGCGCTTGCGCCGCACGGAGTTTTTTTGCGCGGCGTCGTCAATTTTTCCAAGGATGACGCAGCGCCGTTGTTGAGGGACGGGACGCCTGCCGGCGGCGTCGTGTTGCTGGGTAATGTCGGCGGCTCGATATGGCCGGCGTTTGAACGCTGGCGGGCAGCGATGCCGGACGGCGACAATCCGCTCGATGACTGGTCGAAGGCGGTGATCGAACCGGTGGCACACCTGTTTGGCGCGACTGCCTATTTCCCGTCCGCTCCGCCCTGGCAGCCTTTCCAGCAATGGGCCATGCGGGCGGAGGGTCTGAAAGCTTCGCCGCTCGGCATTCTCATCCACCCGGCCTATGGCCTCTGGCACGGTTATCGCGGTGCGCTCGGCTTCGAACACTCTCTGCCGGTACTCGCGCCACCACTGCCGGCTCGCCATCCCTGTGATCACTGTCCGGACAAACCGTGTCTTTCGACCTGTCCCGCCGACGCCGTCCTGTCGTCAGGCTTTCAGTTGGCGCCATGCCGCTCGCATCTGAAAACCGGAGCCGGGCAGGCGGGTTGCATGCAGGGCGGCTGTCTGGCTCGGAATGCCTGTCCCGTTGGTATCGACTATCGCTACTCGACGGAACAGTTGCGCTTTCATATGGCTGCCCTGACTTTGTAGATTGTCCGCCGCGATTTCGCTTTTGTCGCATGACAAGCCAGCGGAAAACGGAGAAGGGTCAAGTATGTTTCGTTCCCTGTGCATCGGATTGGCCATGATCGCTGTATTACCCTTCACTGACTCAGCCAAAGCCGCCTGCCGCACGGTGACGCATCTGACTCAAGGATATGCCGTCTGCAGCTTCGATCCCGCCTCAAGCGATATCCGTGTCCACCATCGCGGTCGTGACGGGTTGCCCTATGGCGGTTTTGAAAACCTGTCGCGCGATCTCCGGCAGGAAGGGGAATATCTGGAATTCGCCATGAATGGCGGCATGTACGAATCCGACCTGACTTCGGTCGGCTTGCTGGTGACGGACGGCATTGAGCGCAAGCCGATCGATCGGGGACACAGCTGGGGTAATTTCTACCTGAAACCCAATGGGGTGTTCTTCCTAGAGGGTGATCGCGCCGGTGTGCTCGAGACCGAAGCCTATCTGGATGCCGATCCGCATCCGGATTTCGCGACGCAATCCGGGCCGATGCTGGTCATCGACGGTGCCCTTCATCCGGCCTTCCTGCCGCAGAGCGACAGCCTGCAGATCCGCAACGGCGTCGGGGTGGATAGCACTGGCAAGGTCGTCTTCGTCATTTCTCTGCAGCCAGTGCGCTTCCATGATTTCGCGACGCTGTTTCGTGATCAGCTCGATTGCGCCAACGCACTCTTTCTGGATGGCTCGATCTCCAGCCTGTTCGCGCCGGCGCTCGATCGCTATGACAGCACCCATCCGATGGGGCCGATCATCGCGGTGACCCGGAAAATGCCAGGCAGATAAAAATATTTCCAATCCGGCCCAAGGATCGGGCGGGACCGAACGTCTCAGTATCAGTTGCAATCAACCGGGCGGATGACTTGGACGAGGATTTGATCGACAGGGCGCAGCAAGGCGATCGAAATGCCTTCGGGCAACTCGTGCAGCAGCACTATGATTTCGTGCATGCCGTCGCCTGGCGTTGGTCTGGCAATGTCAGCGATGCGGAGGATATCGCCCAGACGGTCTGCCTCAAGCTCGCCAGCGCTATCCGTGGCTTTCGCGGCGCCAGCCGGTTCCGCACCTGGCTCTATACGCTAACGCTCAACGCAGCGCGCGACCATCAGCGCAGCCAGTCGCGGGAGCGTCGCAACGCGGCGAACTTTCTCGCCGACCCGACGAGCGCCGCCGCCAACGACAATCAGGATCAGACCGAGGCACTCTGGGAGGCGGTGCGGCAATTGCCCGACAAGCAGGGCGACGCGGTGCTTCTCGTCTACGGCGAGGGACTGTCCCACTTCGCAGCCGCCGATGTGATGGGATGTTCGGAGGCGACCGTGTCCTGGCATGTGCATGAAGCCCGCAAACGCCTGAAAATCCTGCTTGGCAGGGAGACGATGTGATGACCGACGATCTGAACAGACTTGGCAACATGACCCCGCCGGCACCGTCGCAGGCGGCACGCGAACGTGCGCTGGCGGCTGCCATGCAGGCGTTTGACGACGCTGAAAATAATTTCAAGGCCACCCAAGGAACCGCCGGTGCCCGGCGTCAAAGCTCCATCATCAACTGGCTATGGAGCCCCGTCATGAACAGGAAATTTCTCGCAGGCTCGGCACTTGCCACGCTTCTCGTCGTTCCCGCCGCCGCCTTCCTCACGCTTGAACTGACGCGTGGCGGGCTGCCGGTCGATACCGGCGGCCAGCAGGTTGAGGTCGCCGGCAAGGACGTGCCGAAAGAGGCGAAGAAGGAAGAGCTTGTAAAGTCGAAGATCGATACGGCGACCGACAAGAATTTTGTTGAGGACAAGCCTGTCCCCCAACCATCTGGCGGGCTGACCCAACAGATGGGTGCGCAGTCGCTTCCAGAGCCGGTAACGCGCGGCAGGGCCGACCGTGACACTGCTTTGAGCAAGCAAGCGCCGCCGGAGATGTCGCAACGGGAAATGGAAGCGGCCGCCGCAATGAAACCGGCTGGGCGCACGCAATTTGCCGCACCGCCTTCCACTGTCGCAACAGAATCGTTGGTCGGTGGCTCGATCGCCGAGATCATGCCGTCGCCGCTGCCGATGCCGCAGGACACCGTCGCCCGGCCGGAGGAAAACCGTGATCGCTTCACCGAAACCGACACCAATCCGGTCAAGTCGGTTGCGACCGATCCGGTTTCGACCTTCTCGGCCGATGTCGACACGGCGTCCTATTCCTTCGTGCGCAAGGCGTTGATGGCGGGGCAGATGCCGGATCGCGACAGCGTGCGTGTCGAGGAGATGATCAACTATTTTCCCTATGACTGGGCGGGTCCCGATGACAAGGATCAGCCGTTCAAGGCGACGGTCACCGTCCTGCCGACGCCGTGGAACGCCAATACGCGGCTGATGCATGTGGGGATCAAGGGCTACGACGTTGCGCCGGCGACAGCGCCGCGCGCCAATCTTGTCTTCCTCATCGATGTTTCTGGCTCCATGGATGAGCCCGACAAGCTGCCGCTCCTGAAAAGCGCCTTCCGGCTGCTGGTCGAGAAGCTGAATCCGGAGGACACCGTCTCGATCGTCACCTATGCCGGCAATGCTGGCATCGTGCTGGAGCCGACGGCAATCAAGGACAAGGCAAAAATCCTGTCGGCGATCGACACGCTGCAACCGGGCGGATCGACCGCCGGCGCGCAGGGATTGGAAGCCGCGTACGATCTGGCCCAGCGCGCCTTCGTCAAGGGCGGCGTCAATCGGGTGATGCTGGCGACCGACGGCGATTTCAATGTCGGGCCGTCCAGCGACGAGGAGTTGAAGACGACGATCGAGATCAAGCGCAAGAGCGGCATCTTCCTCTCGGTCCTCGGTTTCGGCAGGGGCAATTACAACGACGCCCTGATGCAGACGCTGGCGCAGAACGGCAACGGCACGGCGGCCTATATCGATACGCTCGCCGAGGCACGGAAGTCGCTGGTGGAAGAGGCGGGTTCCTCGCTCTTCCCGATCGCCAAGGATGTGAAATTCCAGGTCGAGTTCAATCCGCAGCAAATCGCCGAGTACCGGCTGATCGGCTACGAGACCCGGGCGCTGAAGCGCGAGGATTTCAACAATGACAAGGTCGATGCCGGCGATATCGGCTCCGGCCATCGGGTTACTGCGATCTATGAGGTCACCCCGAAGGGAAGCCCCGCCGTCCTCAACGACGATCTTCGTTACGGCAGGAAGCCGGCCGAGGTCGTGGACGCACCGGTTGCCGCCAATGGTGAACTCGCCTTCCTGAAGATCCGCTACAAGCAGCCGGACAGCGATACCAGCAAGCTGATCACGACGCCGGTAACCGAGGCCAATGCCGTGGCGTCGCTCGACGCGGCAAGCCAGGACATCCGTTTCTCGGTCGCGGTCTCCGCCTTCGGGCAGAAGTTGCGCGGCACCGATGCGGTCTCCGCCTATTCCTACGGCTCGATCCTCGATCTCGCCTCCGGCGCCCGTGGCGAGGATACCTATGGCTACCGGGCAGAGTTCCTGAACCTGGTCCGTCTCGCCAAGAGCCTTGGCGGCGAATAGACGTCCTTAAAATGAAACGCACTCCGGCCGTGCGGAGGGTGTTAGCCTGCTGACAAACCCCTAAACTGATTGTTTGAGGAGGTGGCAACCCCACTCTCCGTCATCCTCGCCCTCGTGGCGGGGATCCAGCGACCCGACGTCCGTCGGGTCAAAAGACTCTTTCAGCTCAAAACTTGAGCTGGCTGGATCTCTGTGACAAGCACAGAGATGACGGAGGCAAATGCTGGCCGCAGAACGTCCCGAGCAACCTTCAGAGTCGTTAGAAAGAACTTTGTCAGCAGCCTGACGCCCACCGGTCATGCGGAGGGCGTTTCGCTTGTCATATGGCGTTTGGTTTCAGGCCTTCGGATAGGCCTTTTCCAGTCCGCCGGACCTAACGAGCCCTGTGCGAAAGGCAACATAAGCCGCGTGCTGGCCGGATTTCGCGGCTTCCATCAGCCGGATCTGCAGGCGGGCAGGGGCATTGGCGCCCAGCCATTCGCCGAGCTTCTCCAGCTTCAGCGAATTAAGCAGTCGGGACTCGGCGGCGAGATCGAGATGGCGGTAAAGACCCTCGACCAGATTTTCGTCCTGCGCGGCGTTTTCCATCAGCAGCAGAAGATAGGATCGTTCAGTCTCGCCAAGTGTCGACAGCTTGGCTGCGACCGAATCGCGGTCCGGGAATGTGGCGGAGGCGCCGTTCATGAGTGCTCCTTTGTCCTTTGGGGCGGGCAGATGGGGCCGCAATGCCTGACGTCATCCACACCAATTATGTCAGTCATGTAGAAGGCAATGCTGGAGTAAAACTGGCGTGAGGTCCAACCATCAGCCTGGCACAGGCCTTGCTGTATTAGGTCGTGGTTGCTTTCGAATGCCAGGAAATACCTGCGATCCGTGGATATCATGATGCCGCTTCTCTCCATCTGCATGCCCAGCAATCGTGATCTCTCCCGTTCGCGAAAATCGATCGAGAGCGCGCTGGCCTATGCGATGCGCGTCGGGGCACAGCTTATCGTGTCCGATAATTCGGGGGATCTGGAAAAGCGAGTCTTCTTCGAAGGTCGTTCATCCAACCTTCGCTACATCGTCTCGCCCGATCAAGACGCCTCCGCCAACTGGATGCGGGCCCTGTCGGGCGCCGACACGCCGTTCCTGCTGCCCATGGGCGACGACGACGAGATCCGCTTCGTCGATGGCAGAGAACCGATCGATCTGGCGGGGCTGCCGGCTGACGTCGCCGGTGTGCGCCCGACCACCGAAATCTGGACGGCTTCCGGGGGAACCCTCACGACCGAAACTTTTACCATCGATTCCATGGCGCCGGATGAGCGGCTGGCGGAATACAACCGCAAGGCCGAGGGTAATAACAGCATCTATTACAGCATTTTCCGCACCGATCTGTTCGTGCCAACGATGCGCCTCTTCGTTGAGGCCCACCCGACCAACGGCGGTTACTGCGACTGGGCAATTGTCCTGTCATTGTTTACCGCCGGCCGGATGCTGCATGATCCGTCGCTGGTCTATCGCTACGATCTGGGGCCATGGGCGAACGATCTTGCCGAGATGCAAGCGTCGCAATACCGGAAAGTCGGCCTGCCGGAAGAAACGGGAAATTTTCTCACGTTCCTGATGTTCCTCGACCTGCATATTTTCAGCCTGCGGCCCTCCCTGCCGCTCCTGCCGGAAGAGCGTCGTCGGGTTCTGATGATGAACTGCCGGGTCCTCTTGGCCGACTTCCTGCGGCAGGTCCCCCAGTCTCCGGAAAAATACGACGAGACGGTCACCTACATCGCCGGGTTGATCGCAGCGGAACGGAATATCGATTCGATTATCCAGCTCAGCATCCTGCTGACCGATTGCATCCAGCCGGGGCTGAAGGATCGCTACGTCCGGTTCCTGCAGGCGGCACTGAATGCGTGAAAGGCCGGAAGCATCGCGCTTCCAGCCTTTCATCTCATGCGAATGCCAGGTTTCGCTCTTCAGCGGCGACGGCTGCCGCGTTCGCGCGCCGGGGCCGAAGGGCCTTCGTTCGCGGTCTTGTTGCGCATCGGGCCAATGCGCTCGATGATCGTTTCGACCGTCGGACGTTCGCTTGGCGTATAGGTGTCGAGGGCAACGCGCATCGCGGCCAGATGCTCGCACGACGTGCCGCAGCATCCGCCGATGATCTTGGCGCCGGCATCGCGGGCAAGGCGGGCATAGTCGGCCATCAGCGGCGGCGTGCCGGAATAGTAGATTTCCGAGCCGCGAAATTCCGGAATACCGCAATTGCCCTTGACGATGATGGCGGCCGACGGATTGGCGTCGGTCATGTCCAGCAGCGAGGACAGGATGTCGGAAGCGCCGACGCCGCAATTGGCGCCGGTGGCGACCGGGCCGTCGCCGATATCCTGACCGACCGCGAACATGTCCTTCGGATGCAGGCCCATCATGGTTTTGCCGGCGGTATCGAAGGACCCGGTATAGACGTAGGGCAGGCCGGCCTTGACGGCTGCTTCCGCCGCAGCCCGGATTTCATCGGGGGCCGACATGGTTTCGATCCAGGCAACTTCGGCGCCGCCATCCTTCAGACCCTCGATCTGTTCGACGAAGGCGGCGACGGCATCGTCATAGCTCATCGCACCGAGTGGAATGAGCAGTTCCCCGGTCGGGCCGACTGAGCCTGCCGTGATCACCTTGCGCGGTGCGGCGTCTGCGACCGCACGGGCAATCTCGGCGGCGCGCTTGTTGAGATCGTAGACGCGGTCCTGTGCCTGGTGCAGCTTCAGCCGGTGGCGCGTGCCGCCGAACGAATTGGTGAGGATGATGTCGGCGCCGGCGTCGACGAAATCCTGATGCAGCTTGGTGATGTTGTCCGGTTTGCTTTCGTTCCACAGTTCCGGCGCTTCGCCGGCCTCCAGCCCCATGGCGAACAGTGATGTGCCGGTGGCGCCGTCTGCAAGCAGAACGCCCTTTTCGGCAAGAAGGTCGGAAAGCGGATTGGCGTGAACGGTCATGGCGGTTCCTGATTCAAACGAGCTATACAATCATATAAAGATATCTTTATGTGATTGCAATGACTTTGGCTTGGATCAGCGCGGCACGCGCACGCCCATTCGCGCCACGAGCCCCAATCCAAAGATCGCAAGTGCCGTCAAAAGCCACATCGGATCCGCCCGGTTGAGGAAGAAGCTCTCCATCATGCCGTTATAGGTCATGAAGATGATCACCATGATGCAGAAATCGGCGAAATGCCGGCTCTGTGCTTGCCGGTTCGCGCGCATATAGTCGTGGAACGGCTTGACGAACAGCATCAGGATGATGATCACGCCACCCGGCAGACCGAAGGTCAGCACCGCATCGAGATAGCTGTTGTGGCCTGAGACGATGCCGCGCACGTCCCAGTTCGCCTCGAAATTGGCTTCCATCCCCCGGATGACCGGCGACAGCCAGAAGCTGGCATAACCATGCCCGAACCACAAATGGTGCGGAAGGCTGGCACTGGCGAACTTCCAGATGTCGTCGCGACCGGTGAATGTCGAATCTTCCAGCAACATCGACGTGATCGACAGGAACGTTTCGGAATAGATTGTGCCGAGCGTCAGGCAGAAGATCAGGATGGTGAAGATGAAATGGGCCAGCACCATCAAGCCAGGCTTGCCGACGGCGCGACCGCCGAGCACCAGCATGATCGCCAGTGGGAGGAAGCCGATTGTTGTCTTCGAGCCGGTATGAAGAACGAAATTGGCGGCGAGCAGGGCGATCAGCGCGCCGCGAACGCTCGCGCCGGCGCGATAACAATAGATGCCGAACATGCACAGCACGGAGAAAACGGGCGCCGTCACGTTCTTGTGGATCAGGTGGCCCTTCCAGAACCCGGCATGCCATGGCTCTCCACCGCTCGCCGAATGGATTGCCCTGTCGGGGGCGATGACCAGCGCCGCATAGTTGATCAAGAGGAGGAACAGGATGGCATTTGCCCCGGCATTGA
Organism: Pararhizobium sp. O133; assembly: GCF_051669845.1. NCBI lineage: Bacteria > Pseudomonadati > Pseudomonadota > Alphaproteobacteria > Hyphomicrobiales > Rhizobiaceae > Pararhizobium > Pararhizobium sp. O133. The sequence goes on from NZ_CP196426.1 coordinate 2,430,365, forward strand.
CGAAATCCGTTTCGCTGCGCGGCAGGACCAGGACGCCGGCGACGAGAATCATGGCGATCAGGCTGAGCATGAGTCCGCGCGCCGATGCGGTCGGGTCGTAGGACTGCAGGCAGGACAGGAAGGCGACGGCAAAGATGATGACCCAGGTCGGCGACACCACCCGCTTCAAAACCCTCTTGTCGACCACCAGCAGCATGGCGAAAAGATAGATGCCGCCCAGGCCGAGATAACCAATCTGGTTGATAATATTGCCGTCGTTGGATGCGCTCGTGTCCGTATCGTACGGGCTGGGAAACGGCATCAATGTCAGCGCGATCAGAAAGAGGCCGGCGCCGGACAGGAAGGCAGCGAGGCTCGGCATGATCCGGGTCGTCAGCAGGCTATCCCCGGGCAGGGGAGGAACGGCAAGGCGGTGATAATCCCGCGAGGCTGTCGAAGCATGACGTTGCATGGGACCGGCCGGATTGAGGAAAGCGCTATGGCGCCACCGCCCTGAAGGCGTGTCCGCCATCATGCTCGATCATGGTTAATTCGCGGTGAATCGCGCTGCGCAATCGAAAAGGCGCCTGTCTCCGGGCGCCTTTTCCACACACCATCAATCGCGGATTATTCCGCGGCTTGGGGCATCTTTTCGTGGCTGATCGGCGTGACCATCGCGGCGATGATGGTGCCGAGGTCGATCGAGCCGATCGGGCGGCCGTTGTTATCGACGACATGTGCGATGCTTTGGTTGGACACCGTCATCAGGCGGGCGGCGCTTTCGAGCACTGTTCCCACGACGATCGGCGTGCCTTCCGGATTGCCCGATAGCGGCTTCATGATCGTCTCGACATTGATGACGCGCCCGCGGTTCACTTCCTTGACGAAGGCAGTGATGTACTCGTCCGACGGCTTCAGGACGATTTCCTGGCCGGTGCCCTGCTGGATCACCTTGCCGTCGCGCAGGATGGCGATCTTGTCGCCGAGGCGAAGGGCTTCGTCGAGATCGTGGGTGATGAACACCACGGTCTTCTTCAGTTCCTTCTGCAGGTCGAGCAGAACGGTCTGCATATCGACGCGGATCAGCGGGTCGAGCGCCGAATAGGCCTCGTCCATCAAAAGGATGTCGGCATCGTTGGTCAGCGCACGGGCGAGACCAACGCGCTGCTGCATGCCGCCCGAGAGCTGGTTGGGGTAGTGGTTTTCAAATCCCTTGAGCCCGACGCGCTCGATCCAGCCTTGCGCCCGCTTGCGGCTTTCCGCATCCGGAACACCCTGGATTTCCAGGCCGTAGATGGTGTTTTCGATGATCGTGCGGTGCGGCAGAAGCGCAAACTTCTGGAACACCATCGCCGTCTTGTGGCGACGGAATTCGCGAAGATCGTTCTCGTTCATCTTGCAGACGTCGACGCCGTCGTAGAGCACTTCGCCAGCGGTCGGATCGATCAGCCGGTTGATGTGACGGATCAGCGTCGATTTGCCGGAACCCGACAGGCCCATGACCACCATGACGCCGCCGGCGGGCATGGAGATGTTGATGTCCTGCAAGCCGAGCACGTGGCCGTGCTTCTCATTGAGTTCTCCTTTACCCAGGCCTGCCTTGACCTGGTCTACGAACTCCCGTCCGCGCGGGCCGAAGATCTTGTAGAGGCTCTTGACCTCGATTGCGTGACTAGCCATGGATCACCTCCGAATGCTTCTGCAGCCGTCTGCCGTAAGCTTGGCTGGTCCGGTCAAAAATGATGGCGATCGCAACGAGCGCAAAGCCGTTGAGGAAGCCGACGGTGAAAAACTGGTTGTTGATTGCCTGAAGGACGTTGCGGCCGAGACCGCCGACACCCACCATTGATGCGACCACGACCATGGCCAGCGACATCATGATCGTCTGGTTGATACCGGCCATGATGGTCGGAAGCGCCAGCGGAATCTGTACGTTCTTCAATCGCTGCCACTGTGACGACCCGAAGGCATCGGCAGCTTCCAGCACTTCCTTGTCGACGAGCCGGATACCGAGATTGGTCAGGCGGATCATCGGCGGCACCGCATAGATGACGACGGCGATCAGGCCCGGAACCTTGCCGATACCGAAAATCATGACGACGGGGATGAGGTAGACGAAGCTCGGCATCGTCTGCATGACGTCGAGAATCGGATTGATGATCGATTGCGCCCGCTCCGACCGCGCCATCAGGATGCCGATCGGAATGCCGATCAGGATGGCGATCAACGTACAGACCGTGACCATCGCCAGCGTGATCATCGTGTCGTTCCACAGACCGACAAGACCGATGGCGACCATCGACAGGGCGGTGCCGACGGTGATGCGGATGTTGCGGCTGCCGTAATAAACGATCGCGACCATGAGGGCCAGGATGACGATCCATGGTGAATTGACGAAAAGATTTTCGAGAAAATTCAAGAATACCTGGAGCGGCTGAACCAGGACATCGATCGCGTTGGTGTAGGCGCGGACAAGTCCCTTGAAACCGTCATCGACGCTCTTGCGCACGACGCGGATGGTTGTTTCATCGATAGCCGGAAATTTACAAAGCAGATCTGGTAAGAAACTGCATACTGACGCCATGTCGTTCCCCTTTTTAAACCGGAAATTTTATAGGCCGGCTGCGTCACCGAACTGAGTTGATCAGTTCCAGCGCAGACTTTTGACTGGTCTCTGCGGACCCCGGCATGGTGATGCGTTGCGCACTTGCGAAAATTCGCGTTTCAGCCCTTCGGCATGAAACGCCGGAAACGGTGCTTTCCTCCCGTCCCGGCGGAAATCTCGCAGGTTCCTGTCGCAACCACTTTGTTGTTTGCGACCTGGACCGGCTTCTGCGCATTGCACTTATATCCAGAGGCAAAAAAGCAGCGGGCCTTGCGGACCGCTGCTCCGTCATGAAGGCTCAGAGAGCGGCCTTGACCTTCTCGGCGACGTCCGGGGCAACCCACTTCGTCCACATATCCGGGAAGGTTTCCAGGAAGTACTTGGCGGCATCTTCGTTGGTGCCCTGGTTTTCATCCATCCAGGCCAAAACCTTATTGACCGTACCGTTGTCCCAGTTGCGTGCCTTGACATAGTCCATGGCAACGCCTGCCTTTTCGGAGAATGCCTTGGTGACGACCGTGAAGACGTCCGAAGTCGGGTAGGAGTTGACCTTCGGGTCCGCGCAATCCGGAACGGCCGTGCAGGCGTCCCAGTCGGCCTTGTTGTGCTCGACGCCGAACGACAGGCGGGTCATCTCGTACTTGCCGAGGATAGCGGTCGGTGCCCAGTAGTAGCCGAGCCAGCCCTTCTGTGCGCTGAAGGCGTTGGAGATCGACCCATCGAGGCCGGCAGCCGAGCCGGTATCGACAAGCGTGAAGCCTGCGTCTTCGGCCTTCAGGGCCTTGTAAAGGTTGGCAGTCGAAACCTGGCAGTTCCAGCCCGACGGGCAGTTGATGACGGCGGCCTTAGACGGATCTTCCGGAGCCGGGAACAGTTCAGGATGCTTAAGCGCGTCCTGGACCGTCTTGATGTCCGGGTGAGCGTCGGCGAGGAACTTCGGAATCCACCAGCCTTCGACGCCACCCTCGTTGAGGATCTTGGCAGCTTCGATCAGGCGACCTTCCTTGATGGCGGCGTCGAGCGGCGTGCGAACGGCGTTGACCCACATTTCCGGGGCCATGTCCGGCTGGCCCTTTTCGTTCATCGAGGTGAAGGTCGGCATGGTGTCGCCGGTTACCAGGGTGGCGGTGCAGCCATAACCGTTCTCGAGGATGAACTTGTCAACCTGAGCTGCGACGCCGGCGGATGCCCAGTTCATTTCTGCGATGCTGACTTCGCCGCATTCGGCGGCCGAAGCCGAGCCGGCGATTGCGTAGATGCCAGCGGCGATGATTGTGGAAGCGAGGAGCTTCTTCATGTTTAAGACCTCCCAGTCTCAATGCAGCCATAAATCTTTGGGGTCGGCCAGGACACTGCACCCCTGGGAACCCGATTGTTCAGGTCGAAGCAGGCCGGGGGGTCTTGGAGGCAAGGCCATTCTTTCATCCCCGCTGCGACGGCGTCAGATTTTTTTGTCTGGCCAGACAAGTCGATGCTGGCCATCCCTCTTTTTACCGTTGAAGGTAGCGTAAGTGTTCCGCCGGATAAATCAACCTCTGGAATGTTCCAACGGAGTACACAGTGTTCCGAACGGTGCAAAAACGCACGCGCAAGCTGTTGAATTTTAATGAGGCGGCTGATGACTTCGTGCAAAACGACCGCTTGGCGGCCTCATTTTAGGGATGGTTCACAAAGGTGCCGGAAGGCCCGTTTTGTCGTAGACAGATTCTGTTCCGTATGCGCCGTAGGGAGCTTTTTTCGCCGCGATGAAAAAAAGTGAAAAAAAAGACGAATTCACCTTTGGTTAAGGTCTCACTAACCATCCGGTAACTCCTCCCGGGCTAATTGTGTTGCTGCGGCAGGGCATCCTGTCGCCAGCCCGGATCAGGTTTTGCGTCCCGGGCTGGAGCGATCTCCGGGTGTTTGCCGGGGTGGCCATGCGTCTATTGTGGCAAGCCGCACAGTCCTTGAATGGATTGGTGCGGTTTTCGCGTTTGACGGGGTAACTCATGCCGTTGGCCCATCATGACGCAAAAAAAACCGCGCCACTTGCGGGGCGCGGTTTGAAAGTCTGCTGGGAGATGTATCAGCCGACGCTGCGCGTGCGGACGAAGCCGAGCGGGCCGAAAGGCGCCGACATCACGACGTTGCGTTCACGGGACTGGTTTGCCGGAACAACCGAGTTCCATGCGATCTGGACGAAATTGGGCTTGCTGAAGATGAACAACATCGGACTTTGACCTTGCGGGTGGAGCGACCCTTCGCTCCTTGTTTGATAGCGCTGATATACGCCTCCTTTGGCGCAAAGCAACCAGTGTTTTTGTCACGCCATGTCGCTTTTCGGATAGTGTGGCATCAAGGGCATACAAACCTTGCCGCAGTGCGAAAAAGTGCGTGAACGCAGTGTCTCAAATAGGGCGAGAATGCGGCGAAATATGGCTTTTCCTGTGCGAGGCGCGATGTTACACGGGCGTCATGACAAAGACGATCATGCTTCAGGGAACCGGCTCCGATGTCGGAAAAACAGTACTCGTCGCGGGCCTCTGCCGTGTCGCATCCAATCGCGGCCTGAAGGTCGCGCCGTTCAAGCCGCAGAACATGTCGAACAATGCCGCCGTCTCGGATGACGGCGGCGAGATCGGCCGTGCCCAATGGCTGCAATCGATGGCGGCGCGCATCCCGTCCTCGGTGCACATGAACCCGGTGCTGCTCAAGCCGCAATCGGAGACGGGCAGCCAGATCATCGTCCAGGGCAAGGTGGCCGGACAGGCGAGGGGGCGCGACTATCAGGCGCTGAAACCGAAGCTCATGGGCGCGGTGATGGAAAGCTTCGAGACGATCCGGGCCGGAACCGATCTCGTGGTGGTCGAAGGCGCGGGATCGCCGGCCGAAATCAACCTCAGGGGCGGCGATATCGCCAATATGGGCTTTGCCACTCGCGCCGGCGTGCCGGTCGTGCTGGTTGGCGATATCGACCGGGGCGGCGTCATCGCTTCGCTGGTCGGCACGCATACGATCCTGCCTGCCGAGGATCGGGCAATGATCAGCGGCTACATCATCAACAAGTTCCGCGGCGACGTGTCGCTTTTCGATGACGGCATCGCCGCGGTCGGCGGTTTTACCGGCTGGCCCTGTTTCGGCGTCGTTCCCTGGCTGAAAAGTGCCGGTCGCCTGCCGGCCGAGGATTCCGTGGTTCTGGAGAAGCTGGCGCGCGGCGGTGGCAAGGCCTTGAAGGTCGCGGTCCCGGTCCTGTCGCGCATCGCCAATTTCGACGATCTCGATCCGCTCGCCGCCGAGCCGGAAGTCGATCTCGTCTTCGTGCGTCCGGGCGACCGCATTCCGGCGGATACCGGGCTGGTGGTCATTCCAGGCTCGAAGGCGACGATCGCCGATCTCGCCGATTTCCGCGCACAAGGCTGGGATCGCGACCTGCAGGCGCATGCGCGCCGGGGTGGCCGCGTCATCGGCATTTGCGGCGGCTACCAGATGCTCGGCGAGCGCATCACCGATCCCAACGGTATCGAAGGGAACGTGCGCGAGATCGAGGGACTGGGACTGCTGTCCGTCGAGACGGTCATGGCGCCGGAAAAGACCGTGCGCAACAGCAGCGCTCGCTCGACGGTCTATGACGTTGCACTCGAAGGCTACGAAATCCATCTCGGCCGCACGACCGGCGCCGATTGCGCCCGCCCGGCCGTGATCATCGACGGCCGTGCGGACGGCGCGGTGTCCGCCGACGGCACGGTCAGCGGCACCTATCTGCACGGGCTCTTCACCAGCGACGCCTACCGCGCGGCGCTGCTCAGGAGTTTCGGCATAGAGGACGGCGGTCTCAACTATCGGCAGTCCGTTGATCAGGCGTTGGATGATGTCGCGGCGGAACTGGAGGCCGTTCTCGACCCGAAATGGCTCGACGGATTGATGTCATGATGATCGGGGATATCCCGTCCGACGCATTGTCGCATAGGGCCATTTTCGACCATGTCCCGGCAGGGGGCTCCGATTGACAGGCTCCAGCCAAGCGCCTAATCATCGATCATTGGATGGTTCCCGGCATGCCGTTGTATGTCGGGAGTAAATGGGAATGTGACGGGATGGACCCAAGCCGGGCATCCTTATCGCAGCCGACCCCGCGACTGTAGAACGGTCAGGGTTCGCCATTCGGGAAAACCGGACTTCCGGACGGGCCGCATCGGGCGGCCGCGGGAGACAAGGTCCAACCGGAAAAGCCACTGGAGTGTCATTGCGATCAGCCGGGGCCGGACGCCTCTCATTTCTACGAATCGTCCACCTCTTCGCAATGCCAGCCGATTGCGGTCACGCAATCCGGCGTCAAAACTCCGGGAAGGCGAGGCGAACCCGTTCGTGCCTTTGGGCACGTGGCGCCGTGAGCCAGGAGACCTGCCAGCCACAAGGGTATCGTGCCCGAACCAGGGAGGGAGACTCCCGATGCCAGCACGGAGGTTGTCATGGCTTCATCGATCCGTTCCACGAACGGCGCATATCCTATATCCGGGCCTGCCAAGGCGCGACCGTCCGTCATGTTCGTGCATCGCGCTTCAGCCTGAGGCCGGGATCGTCCGATGACATCGACAGAGTCAGGACCCGTCCTGGTCCTCGGCGGCGCCCGCTCCGGAAAGTCGACCTTTGCCGAAAAACTCGTCGTCACGTCGGGTCTCGCCATGCATTACGTCGCGACCGGGAGGGCCTGGGATGGCGAGATGCAGGCAAGAATTAACGAGCATCGCGACAGGCGCGGGCCGGACTGGCGGACCCATGAGGAACCGCTCGATCTCGTCGCCTGCCTGTCGGCGATCGACGCGCCGGAGCGGATCGTTCTCATCGATTGCCTCACTCTGTGGGTGACCAATCTGATGATGGAAGACCGCGACATGGTGAAGGAATTTACAAGGCTTGCGGCTCACCTGCCGCAGGCGAAGGCCCGGCTGGTGTTCGTTTCGAACGAGGTCGGGCTGGGTATCGTGCCGGAAAACCGGATGGCGCGCGATTTTCGCGACCATGCCGGCCGGCTGCACCAGATCGTTGCGGAGAAATCCGCTGAAGTCTATTTTATCGCGGCCGGATTGCCGCTGAAAATGAAGGGTTGATCCATGACCACCGCAAAGTCCGCTCACGGCAAGATCCCGGCAACGGTCATCACCGGCTTTCTCGGAGCTGGCAAGACGACGATGATCCGCAACATCCTGCAGAACGCCGAAGGCCGCCGCATCGCGCTGATCATCAACGAGTTCGGCGATCTCGGCGTCGATGGTGATGTCTTGAAGGGCTGCGGCGCGGACGCCTGCACCGAGGACGATATCATCGAACTGACCAATGGCTGCATCTGCTGCACCGTCGCCGACGACTTCATCCCGACCATGACGAAGCTTTTGGAGCGCGACAACCGCCCGGACCACATCGTCATCGAAACCTCGGGCCTCGCTTTGCCGCAGCCGCTGATCGCCGCCTTCAACTGGCCTGATATCCGCAGTGAGGTCACCGTCGATGGCGTCATCACGGTCGTCGATAGCGCCGCTGTCGCCGCCGGCCGTTTCGCCGACGATCACGACAAGGTCGATGCGCTGCGCGTCGAAGACGACAATCTCGACCATGAAAGCCCGATCGAGGAGCTTTTCGAGGACCAGTTGACAGCCGCCGACCTCATCATCCTCAACAAGACCGACCTTCTGGATTCGACCGGCCTTGCCTTCGTGCGCAACGAAGTCTCTTCGCGCACCAGCCGCAAGCCGGCGATGATCGAAGCCAGGAACGGCGAAGTCTCCGCAGCCGTGCTGCTCGGTCTCGGCGTCGGAACCGAAAGCGACATCGCAAACCGCAAATCCCATCACGAGATGGAACATGAGGCAGGCGAGGAGCATGACCATGACGAATTCGACAGTTTCGTCGTCGAACTCGGCGCCATCGCCGATCCCGCCGCCTTCATCGAAAAATTGAAGCCGATCATCGCCGAACACGACGTGCTGCGCCTCAAGGGTTTTGCCGACGTTCCCGGCAAACCGATGCGCCTGTTGATCCAGGGCGTCGGCAGCCGCATCGACCAGTATTTCGACCGTGCCTGGGCCGCCGGCGAAGCCCGCCGCACCCGCCTCGTCGTCATCGGCCTGCATGACATGGACGAAGCGGCGGTACGGGCGGCGATTGCCGCGGCGGTTTGAGGTCTTTCGATCGTGCTTGTGAATTTCCCCTCCCCAACCCCTCCCCACAAGGGGGAGGGGCTTGACCTGCGTTTGCCGCTCTTGAGCGAGTCCGCGATCCGGACATGCTTCTTGACCGAGGGGAACTTGCGTGTCGCGAGAGCACGGCAGGTTAGCCCCGCCCCCTTGTGGGGAGGGGTTGGGGAGGGGACTTCTTCCCGCGCACGGGGGGTAACATGCATCTCCTCCTAGCCCAGAAGGGCACGATCACGGATGGCGAGGAGGCGATCGACCTCGGTCAGTCACCGGCCGATATCCTGTTCCTGTCCGCCGCCGATACCGAACTGTCGTCGATCGCGTCAGCGCATCGGACGCGGGGTGGCAAGAGCCTGCGCGTGGCGAGCCTGCTGACGCTGAAGCATCCGATGTCGGTCGATACCTATGTCGAGCGCACCGCCCGCCACGCCAAACTCATTATCGTGCGCGCGCTCGGTGGTGCCAGTTATTTCCAGTATGTGTTGGAAGCGCTGCATGCGGCGGCCGTGATACACAAGTTCCAGATCGCCGTACTGCCGGGCTACGACAAGCCCGATCCGGGCCTTGAGCCATTCTCGACCGTTTCCGCCGAGGACCGCAACCACATGTGGGCCTATTTCACCGAGGGCGGGGCCGACAATATGGTTCGTCTGCTGGCCTATGGCGAGGCGCTGGTCGATGGCTCGGAAAAGCCGGAACAGGCGGCCCCCCTGATGAAGGCGGGTATCTGGTGGCCGGGGCAGGGTGTGATCGGAGTGGATGTTTGGCGGAAGCTTTCGAGCGCCGGCACAGTGGTGGGCCCGGAGGGCCTCGAACCCCCTACCGTCGCTGTCTGCTTCTACCGAGCCCTTGTACAGAGCGGCGAAACCAAACCGGTCGAAGCCCTCATCGAGGCATTGCAATCCGAGGGCATGGCGGTTCTGCCGGTCTTCGTTTCCAGCCTCAAGGATGCCGTGTCGATCGGCACACTCGAAGCGATTTTCGGCGACGTGCCGCCCGCCGTCGTGATGAATGCGACGAGCTTTGCAGTCTCGGCGCCCGGCGCCGATCGCCAGCCGACCGTACTGGAAATCACCGATGCGCCAGTGCTGCAGGTGATCTTCTCCGGATCGTCGCGAGCCGCCTGGGAAGCCTCGCCGCAAGGCCTGATGGCGCGCGATCTGGCGATGAACGTCGCACTGCCGGAGGTCGATGGGCGCATCCTGTCACGTGCCGTGTCCTTCAAGGCTGCCGCGATCTATGATACCGCCGTCGAGGCCAATATCGTCGGCCACGAACCGCTGCCGGACCGCGCCGCATTCACCGCGAAACTGGCAGCCAACTGGGCGCGATTGCGCGGGACAGCGCCACGTGACCGCCGCGTCGCGATCGTCATGGCCAACTATCCGAACCGCGACGGACGGCTCGGCAACGGCGTCGGTCTCGACACGCCTGCCGGCACCGTCGAGGTGATGAACGCGATGGCGGCGGCTGGATATCCGGTAGACGGTGTTCCCCCGGACGGCGATGCGCTGATCACCTATCTGATGCAGGGCCCGACCAATTCGGCGCGCACTGATTGCGAGCTGCGAGAGACCCTTTCCTTGAGTCGATACAAAGACTTCCTGTCGTCTCTTCCTGTTCAGATTCAGAATCAGGTTGCCGCGCGCTGGGGCGAGCCGGAAAGCGATCCATTCTTCCGCGATGGCCGTTTCGCGCTACCCTTGACCCGCTTCGGCGAGACGCTGGTCGGCATCCAGCCGGCGCGCGGCTACAATATCGATCCGAAGGAAACCTATCACTCCCCGGATCTCGTGCCGCCGCACGGTTATCTCGCCTTCTACGCCTTTCTGCGCCAGGAGTTCGGCGCGCATGCGATCATCCACATGGGCAAGCATGGCAATCTCGAATGGCTGCCGGGCAAGTCGCTGGCCTTGTCGCAGACCTGCTATCCGGAAGCCATCTTCGGCCCCATGCCGCATCTCTATCCCTTCATCGTCAATGATCCGGGCGAGGGGACACAGGCCAAGCGCCGGACCAGCGCCGTCATCATCGATCACCTGACGCCGCCGCTGACGCGCGCCGAATCCTACGGTCCGCTCAAGGATCTCGAAGCGCTGGTCGATGAATATTACGACGCTGCTGGCGGTGATCCTCGGCGATTGCGGCTGCTGAGCAAGCAGATCCTCGACCTCGTCCGAGACATCGGCCTCGACCACGATGCCGGCATCGCCGGAACCGACGGCGAGGAGAAGGCGCTGGAAAAGCTCGACGCCTATCTCTGTGACCTCAAGGAACTGCAAATCCGCGACGGCCTGCATGTGTTCGGGGTGGCGCCGGAAGGCCGCCTGTTGACGGACCTGACGGTGGCCCTCGCGCGTGTTCCGCGCGGACACGGTGAAGGCGGCGACCAGAGCCTGCAGCGGGCGATTGCGGCGGATGCTTTTCAGTGGGAAAACCCCTCCCCAACCCCTCCCCACAAGGGGGAGGGGCTTGACGCAGCGGCTGCTGCAGATGGGACGAATCAGACTTCCGAACGCGCTGCCAATTCCGGGGACAGTGCTTCAAGTGGGAGTTCGCCGCGAGTTAGTCCCTCCCCCCTGTGGGGAGGGGGTGGGGAGGGGACTTTCACCTTCGATCCGCTCGACTGCACCCCCTCCGACCCATGGACCGGCCCGAAGCCCGCGATCTTGTCCGACGTCACCGACGCCCCCTGGCGCACAGCGGGCGATACGGTCGAACGCATCGAACTGCTCGCCGGCAAGCTGGTCTCCGGCGAAACGCCATGCCCGGACGGCTGGAATGCTACCCTTGCGGTGCTCGACCAAATCGAATCCCGCCTCCAGCCATCGATCGTGCAGTCCGGCCCGGCCGAAATCGCGGCCCTGATGACGGGGCTCGATGGCCGCTTCGTCGCCCCCGGCCCCTCCGGCGCTCCGACGCGGGGACGGCCGGACGTGCTCCCGACGGGTCGCAACTTCTATTCCGTCGATAGCCGCGCGGTGCCGACACCGGCGGCTTTCGAGCTCGGCAAGAAATCGGCCGAACTGCTGATCCGGCGCTATCTGCAAGACCATGGCGACTGGCCGACCTCGTTCGGACTGACCGCCTGGGGCACCTCGAACATGCGCACCGGCGGTGACGATATCGCCCAGGCGATGGCGCTGATCGGCACCAAGCCGGTCTGGGATATGATGTCACACCGGGTGACCGGATACGAGATCGTGCCGCTCGCCGTGCTCGGGCGTCCGCGCGTCGATGTCACGCTGCGCATTTCCGGTTTCTTTCGTGATGCGTTTCCGGAGCAGATCGCTTTATTCGACACGGCGATCCGCGCGGTCGGCGCACTCGACGAGGACGATGCCGACAACATGATTGCCGCCCGGATGCGGGCGGAGGCTGTGCGACTGGTGGCTGCGGGTGTTGATGCCAAGGAGGCGCAACGACGCGCCTCCTACCGCGTCTTCGGTGCCAAGCCGGGCGCTTACGGCGCCGGCCTGCAGGCGCTGATCGACGAGAAGGGCTGGGAGAACAGAGCCGATCTCGCCGAAGCCTATCTCACCTGGGGCAGCTATGCCTATGGCGCCGGCGAGGACGGCAAGGCAGAGCGCGGCCTGCTGGAGGCACGGCTGAAGACGGTCGAAGCGGTCGTCCAGAACCAGGACAACCGCGAACACGATCTACTCGACAGCGACGACTATTACCAGTTCGAGGGCGGCATGAGCCTTGCCGTCGAACAGGCAACCGGCGCGCGCCCGGCGATCTATCACAATGATCATTCCCGCCCTGAAAAGCCGGTGATCCGCTCGCTCGAGGAGGAGATCGGCCGGATCGTGCGCGGCCGCGTCGTCAATCCGAAATGGATCGAGGGCGTCATGCGCCACGGTTACAAGGGCGCCTTCGAGATGGCGGCGACCGTCGACTACATGTTCGCCTTCGCCGCCACGACCGGCGCGGTGCGCGATCATCATTTCGAAGCCGTCTATCAGGCCTATGTGCTGGACGAGCGCGTGCGCCAGTTCATGGAAGACAAGAACCCGGCGGCGTTGCGCGAAATGACCGACAAGCTGATGGAGGCGATCGATCGTGGCTTCTGGTCGCCGCGTTCCAACTCCGCCCGGTTTGAGCTTCACGGCTTGTCGGCGGCGGCGGAATAGACCGGTATCGCGGCACCGAAAACATTTGCAATTTCAGGGAGACATACAATGAGCGAAGACGAAACACAGGCAACGGAAACCGGCCCGGTCAACGACGAGGCTCGCCATGCCATGAAGATGGCGAAGAAGAAGACCGCGCGCGAAAAGATCATGGCGACGAAGACGGACCAGAAGGGCCTGATCATCGTCAATACCGGCAAGGGCAAGGGCAAATCGACGGCCGGCTTCGGCATGATCTTCCGCCATATCGCCCATGGCATGCCTTGCGCAGTCGTCCAGTTCATCAAGGGCGCCTGGGAAACCGGCGAGCGTGACCTGATCGAAAGGCATTTCGGTGATGTCTGCCAGTTCTACACGCTCGGCGAAGGCTTCACCTGGGAAACACAGGATCGGTCGCGCGATATCGCCATGGCTGAAAAGGCCTGGGAAAAGGCCAAGGAACTGATCCGCGACGAGCGCAATTCCATGGTCCTGCTCGACGAGATCAATATCGCGCTGCGTTATGATTATATCGACGTTGCGGAAGTCGTGCGCTTCCTCAAGGAAGAAAAGCCGCATATGACGCATGTCGTGCTGACCGGCCGCAACGCCAAGGAAGAACTGATCGAGGCCGCCGATCTCGTCACCGAGATGGAACTGATCAAGCATCCGTTCCGCTCCGGCATCAAGGCGCAGGTTGGTGTCGAGTATTGAGGCCGGCTGCTGCTCCACGGCAGCGCGCTTCGGTCAGGGACAACAAGGCGCGCTTGCGCGCTGAGACCGTCCCTGGTGTCGTTTCAGATTCCGAGCCAGAGGCGAAGCGGATGAACGGGATCTGAGAGCAGCTTGATCGCGAGCACCATGCAGGTGGTGACCAGCAATGGCTTGATGATCTTCGCACCGTTCTTCATGGCGAAGCGCGAGCCCACTTGGGCGCCAGCGAATTGTCCGGCGCCCATCAGGAAACCGACTTTCCAAAGCACCACGCCGTACAGCACGAAGACGATGAAGGCGCCTATATTGGAGCCGAAATTGAGGAATTTGGTGTGCGCCGTTGCCTTCAGGACACCGAAGCCGGCGAGCGCGATGAACGCCAGCATGAAGAACGAGCCGGTGCCGGGACCGAATACGCCATCATAGAAGCCGATCATTGGCACAATCGTCAGCGAAAACAGGAATGGCGTGATCCGCTGTGCCCGGTCGACATCGCCGACGCTGGGCTTGAGCGCAAAATAAAATGCGATGGCAACCAGCATGAAGGGCAGGATGGCTTTCAGCACGTCGCCCGGCACGACCGTCGCGAGCACGGCGCCGAGCGCGGCGCCCAGCGCCGACATGACAGCCATCGGCAGTTGTTCCCTAAGGTTGACATGCCCCTTGCGGGCATAGGCCAGGCTCGCCGAGCCTGAGCCGAACAGCGACTGGAGCTTGTTGGTTCCGAGCGTTTCCAGCGGTGGAATGCCCGCAAGAAGCATGGCCGGCACGGAGATCATGCCGCCGCCACCGGCAATGGAATCGATGAAGCCGGCGAGGAAGGCCGCAAGGAAGAGAAGGGCGAGGAATTGGAATGCAAGGTCGTGCAAGGCGGGACTCTGGACGTAAGGCTGAAGCGGCAAGATCGAAAGCCTGTTTGTCAGAGCTTGGCTTGAAATGCAAAGGCCGAGGTGAGAATCGGTCTCTTTCCCTGCTTGCCGCTGGTTCCTGCGCCGGAAATCGCCTCGATGCCGTTGCCCGCATGCAGGATGACGCAATCCGGTTTGACCGCTCCTGCCTGCTTCGGTAAAAAGACTATATGTGCGACGGTGCCTGCTTTGGTGGGCTGAAAGAGCGTCCGGTGCGGCCGACCCAGTCAGGGGGCCTTATCCGGTGCTGTCCAGACCGCTTCGACGCCTCGGCGCTCGAAGGCCCCGGCGCATCTTGAATATGCGCGTGGGAGGTCCTTTTCGTGATAAGCCAGGACAACGATTATCGACCGGCTCCGTCGGGTTTCGTACTCGGATTGGGCTGCGAACGTGGCGCGCCAAGCGACGAAGTCATTGCACTTGCGGAGCAGGCGCTGCAGTTGGCCGGCATCGACCGCCGCGCCGTGACCTGCGTTGCGACCCTTGATGTCCGCCGTTCCGAACCTGCCATGCTCGCGGCCGCCGCGCATTTCGTCGTGCCCCTGAATGTTTTCCCCGCAGCCATTTTGGAAGACGCGAAACCCCGTTTAAAGACCCCATCGGAGCTCGTCTTCTTGCTTACCGGCTGCCACGGCGTGGCGGAGGCGGCGGCCCTGGTGGCAGCGGGCGAGGCGGGTGATCTCGTCGTTCCGAAGCTGAAGTCGGCGCATGCGACGGCCGCCGTCGCCGGCTGTTTTTCAGAATCGGATCAGGATTTTGCCGCAGTCTCCTCAATGATTGATTCCGGGTCTTCGCGTTTCGATTCAAGAGTTCGACCGACGTCGCCAGCTATTGCAGGGGTCTCTCGCTGATGGACAAGCTGTTTTCAGGCTTGCCGGATCTGGAGCCGGGTTCCGTCTGGCTGGTCGGCGCCGGTCCGGGCGATCCCGGCCTGTTGACGCTGCATGCCGTCAACGCGCTGCGACAGGCCGATATCGTCGTCCATGATGCCCTGGTCAATGCCGAGTGCCTGACGATGGTGAAAACCGGCGCCGTGCTGGAATTTGCCGGAAAGCGCGGCGGCAAGCCGTCGCCGAAGCAGCGGGACATTTCGCTGCGGTTGGTTGAACTGGCGCGGCAAGGCAAGCGGGTGCTTCGCCTGAAAGGCGGCGATCCCTTTGTCTTCGGTCGCGGCGGGGAGGAGGCGTTGACGCTGGTCGAAAACGGCATACCCTTCCGCATCGTGCCGGGCATCACCGCCGGCATCGGCGGCCTTGCCTATGCCGGCATTCCGGTGACCCATCGCGAGGTCAATCATGCGGTGACGTTCCTGACGGGACACGATTCGTCCGGCGTCGTCCCGGATCGCATCCATTGGGAAGGGATCGCCAAGGGGTCGCCGGTCATCGTCATGTATATGGCGATGAAACATATCGGCCAGATTGCCGCGAACCTGATCTCCGCGGGCCGTTCCCCCGACGAACCCGTCGCTTTCGTCTGCAACGCCGCGACGCCGGAACAGACGGTGCTTGAAACGACGCTGGAGCGGGCGGAAGCGGATGTAACGGCATCCGGGCTGGAGCCGCCGGCGATCGTCGTTGTCGGCGAGGTGGTGCGCCTGCGCCCGGCGCTCGACTGGCTGGGAGCGCTCCAGGGCCGCACGCTTGAGGCTGATCCACTGTTGAACCGTGCCTTCAAGGATCCGGCATGAGCGGTCTGTTGATCGCGGCTCCATCCTCCGGTTCCGGCAAGACGACTGTCACCCTCGGTCTGCTGCGGGCCTTGCGCAACCGTGGTGTGGCGCTCTCGCCGGGCAAGGCCGGTCCCGATTACATCGACCCGGCCTTTCACACTGCGGCCAGCGGCAAGCCCTGCCTGAATTACGATCCCTGGGGCATGCGGCCCGACCTGCTGTTGGCCAATGCAGCCGCCGCCACGAATAATGGCGAGGCTCTGATCGTCGAAGCGATGATGGGTCTTTACGACGCGGCGATCGACAGGCGGGGCTCGCCGGCCGATCTTGCGGCCTTGCTCGGATTGAACGTCGTTCTGGTGATCGATTGCGGCCGCATGGCGCAGTCGGTCGCCGCACTGGTGCGCGGCTATGCGGGACATCGCGACGATGTCCATGTCTCCGGCGTCATCCTCAACAAGGTTGGCAGCGACCGGCACGAGGTGATGTTGCGCGCTGCACTGGAGGCGATCGGCATGCCGGTCTTTGGCGTCCTGCGCCAGAACGCCGCCCTGACGCTTCCTGAACGGCATCTCGGGCTCGTCCAGGCGGGCGAACATGCGGAACTCGATCTGTTCATCGAAGCGGCGGCTACCCATATCGAGGCGGGCTGCGACCTCGACCGGATACTGGCGGCAGCGCGATCGCAAGCAACGCGAAAAGCCGTGGCGGATGCCGCGCCTTTGAAACCGCTTGGCCAGAGAATCGCCATTGCCTGCGATACCGCCTTCGCCTTCACCTACGAACACCTGTTGTCCGGATGGCGCCGGACGGGCGCAGAGCTGTCGTTTTTCTCGCCGCTGGCCGATGAGGCGCCGGCTGGCGAGGCCGATGCGGTCTATCTGCCGGGCGGCTATCCGGAACTTCATGCCGGACAACTCGCCGAAGCTGGCCGTTTTCGGGTCGGCATGATCGAGGCAAGGGATCGCGGCGCGCGAATCTTTGGCGAATGCGGCGGCTACATGACCCTCGGGGAGGGACTTGTCGCGACGGATGGCAAACGTTACGCCATGCTCGGTTTCCTGCCGCTCACCACCAGTTTCGCTGAGCGCAAGCGGCATCTGGGCTATCGGCGGGTGAAGCCGGTCGATACGAGTTTTTTTGACGGTCCGCTGATGGCGCATGAATTTCATTATGCCTCGATCCTTTCCGAAGGCGATGCCGAACGGCTGTTCGAGACGACGGATGCTGCCGGCACGGCGCTCGGGCTGACGGGCCTGAGACGCGATCGCGTGGCCGGATCGTTCATGCATGTCATCGACAGGACGCAGCCCTCATGAGCAAGCCGATCGTGCATGGCGGCGGCGTGACCGAGGCGGCTGCACTCTTCGGCGGCAATCCAACGGATTGGCTGGACCTGTCAACGGGCATCAATCCCAATCCCGTCGCCTTGCCGGATATTCCGATCAGCGCTTGGCATCGATTGCCGGATCGGCATCTCGTCGATGCGGCGCGGCAGGCTGCGGCGCGCTATTATCGCTGTAATTCCGGTCAACCCGTGCCGGTTCCCGGCACGCAATCCGTCATCCAACTCTTGCCGCGCCTTGTCCCGTCCGGACGTCGGATCGCGATCTTCGCGCCGACCTATGGAGAATATGCCCGCGTGTTTTCCTTGGCCGGATATGCCGTGGACGCAATTTCCAGTCCCGACCAGCTGACGCCGGATCACGGCCTTGCTATTGTCGTCAACCCCAATAACCCGACCGGCCGCGCCTATCCGCCATCGGAACTGTCAGCATTAGCAAAGCAGCTAGAAAAGAGCGGCGGTCTTCTCCTTGTTGACGAGGCCTTCGGCGATGCGCAGCCGGATCTCAGCATCGTGCCGGTGGCCGCCGGGCACGACAATCTCATCGTGTTCCGTTCCTTCGGCAAGTTCTTCGGGCTGGCCGGCCTGCGACTGGGCTTCGTCATCGCGACAGACGCCGTGTTGTCGAATTTCGCCGAATGGCTAGGCCCCTGGTCCGTGTCCGGTCCGGCGCTGGTCATATCCCGCGCATTGATGGAGGGTGGTACCGCCCCGGTGCAGGCCGCTATCCTCGAACGCAAGGCCGGCCTCGACACCGTGCTTCGTCAAGCGGGTTTGTCGATCATCGGCGGCACCGTTCTGTTCACGCTGATCGACCATCCGAGGGCCGAGCAACTGCACGAACAGCTTTGCCACTCGCATGTTCTCACGCGAAAATTCAGCTATGCGCCGACATGGTTGCGGATTGGGCTTGCGCCCGATGCCGCAGGCGATACACGGTTGGAGGACGCCCTGCGTCTCGCCGACCTCGCCTGAACGGACCTTCCATGTCGACTGAAATCCTTGTCGTACTGATCGCGGCGCTTGTCCTCGACCGCATTGTCGGCGATCCCGAATGGCTGTGGCAGCGCGTGCCGCATCCCGTGGTGCTGTTCGGCACGATGATCGGCTGGTTCGATCGGACCTTCAACCGCAAGCGTTTCGAACATGACGTGCTGCGGATCGGCGGCGTGCTGACGATCGTGGTCCTTTTGCTCTGGAGCCTCGTCTGCGGTTGGCTGATCCATTGGCTGCTGTCGGAGCTTGGCATTGTCGGCTGGCTGCTGGAGATCGTGCTGGTCGCGGTTTTCCTGGCGCAGAAGAGCCTTGCCGACCATGTCTCGCGTGTCGCCACCGGCCTTCGCACTGGTGGCCTGGAAGGGGGGCGCAAGGCCGTCTCGATGATCGTCGGGCGTGATCCGGAAACGCTTGATGAACCGGCGGTCTGCCGCGCGGCAATCGAAAGCCTGGCGGAGAATTTTTCCGATGGCGTCGTAGCGCCGGCCTTCTGGTATGCGGTACTCGGCCTGCCGGGCCTGCTGGCCTACAAGATGCTGAACACGGCGGATTCGATGATCGGCCACAAGAGCCCGAAATATCTCTATTTCGGCTGGGCCTCGGCCCGCCTCGACGATCTCGCCAATATTCCCGCTGCCCGCCTGTCGATCCTGTTGATCGCCGCCGGCGCGGCCTTGAAGAGCGGCTTGAATGCCGCCCGCAACGCGCTGGGCACCGCGCTTCGGGACAATGGCCTGCACCGCTCGCCGAATTCCGGTTGGCCGGAAGCGGCGATGGCCGGAGCGCTCGATATTCAATTGGCCGGTCCTCGCATCTATGCCGGAGCATTGGTGGCCGAACCGATGATCAATGGATCGGGCCGGGCGGTCGCTGTTGTCGGTGACGTCGAGACGGGCGTTTCGATATTCTACGGCGCTTGCACGGCGCTCGCTGTATTGACCGTTTTTGCAGCGGCAATCGTCAGTATTATATAAAACCGTTATTGCGGCCGAAAAAACTCTCCGGTTTTCATTAAGGCAGAATTTTCCATTTGTCTTAAACGTCTATCATTGCAATGAATGTAAGGTCTGTGTCGTGTTGGAACACCAGTAAAAAGGTGCATACATTCGGAGAGAACTTTCATGCGTAAAATCTTCGTGGCCTTCCTAGCCTTGTTGTTCATGCAATTTAACGCCCCTTCTGCCTTTGCCACCAATCTTATTGCCAAAGTAAGCCTTTCTTCTCAAACCATGACAGTATCGCAGAACGGCTTCGTCAAATACCGCTGGAAGGTGTCGACGGCGCGCAAGGGATATGTCACGCCGCAGGGCAGCTGGAGCGCCAAATGGCTGTCGCGCAATCACCGCTCGCGCAAGTATGACAACGCGCCGATGCCCTATGCGGTCTTCTTCAACGGCGGCTACGCCGTCCATGCGACGTTTGACTTGAAGCGCCTCGGCCGGCCGGCGTCCCACGGCTGCATTCGCCTGCATCCGGACAATGCCGCCGAATTCTTCTCGCTCGCCAGCCAGTATGGCCTGAAGAACACCAAGATTGTCGTCACCCGCTGAACCCGGGTGATTGAACCGACAGTAGCGCCAATCACCGAGACCGGCCGCGACTCCAGCCTCGACAATCGATTCCTGCGTCCGTTGAGCTCAGCGACGATCTTGCCGACCGCGACGGCGTTCTGAGAGACGGTCTGCGCGGTTCAGTTGACGTTTGCGCAACACCGCCGCCGCTAAATGCAACTCTTGCTGTCAAGGCCATTGGCTTTTCAGCCGCATTTACCTATAGGTTCGCCAAAACATGTATTCGAAAGAGGTATGGGCGTGACAGCTACATTCGACAAGGTTGCCGACATCATCGCAGAAACCAGCGAAATCGATCGCGAGACGATTACGCCCGAAAGCCACACGATCGACGATCTCGGCATCGACAGCCTTGATTTCCTCGACATCGTCTTTGCGATCGACAAGGAATTCGGCATCAAGATCCCGCTCGAGCAGTGGACCCAGGAAGTCAACGAAGGCAAGGTTTCGACGGAAGAGTATTTCGTCCTGAAGAATCTCTGCGCCAAGATCGACGAACTGAAGGCCGCCAAGGGCTGACGGTTTCCCCGCGGGAACACGTGCGTGCACGACATCAATGCCGCCTGTCGCGTGGTCTGCGCTTGACAGGCGGCATTTGCGTTTTTACTTGACGGTCGCATGATCACGCCGCTGGCCGGTTTTGAACCGGGCACGTTGGGGCGGGATCGCATGATTTGAAATCCGGAGCATTCCTGGCGCTGTCTTTCGCGCCGCGCTCCGGGCCAAGCTGGATTCATCCTGATGCTCCTTGAATATTTCCAGATGATCGATCGGGTCGAGGCGGTCGATCTCACCGCCAAGACGCTGAAAGCGCGTTCGGTCGTTCCCGCCAAGAGCCCTGTGTTCGAAGGCCATTTTCCCGGCTATCCGCTGGTGCCGGGCGTGCTTCTGATCGAGACGATGGCGCAGGCCAGCGGTTTTCTCGTCCTCGCCGCCACCGATTTCGCCGCCATGCCGTTCCTGATGTCCGTCGATAGCGCCAAGATGCGCACCTTCGTCGAGCCGGAAACGGTGCTCGATATCGAGGCTTTTCTTGAGCACGACGGTTCCGGCTTCGCGGTCGTCAAGGCGAAGATCACGTCCGAGGGCAAGAAGGTCTGCGATGCGCAATTAAAACTGCGCACCATGCCGTTCGATCAGGTTCCGCTTGGGCCGATCGTCAGGAAACGTGCGGAAGAAGTAGGGTTGATGGCGGCGATTGCGCTGTCGACTGCCACGGGGGAATGACGATGGTGAAGGCTGCCAATGACGTTGTAATCACCGGTGTCGGCATCGTCACCAATCAGGGTGTCGGCACGGACGTGCATACCGCTCTTCTGACATCAGATCAGTCGCCGGTCGCGCGTGTCGAAACCGAGCGTTTCGCGCCCTATCCGGTGCATCCGCTGCCGGAAATCGACTGGTCGCAGCAAATCCCGAAGCGCGGCGACCAGCGGCAGATGGAGAACTGGCAGCGCCTCGGTGTCTTCAGTGCTGGACTGGCGCTCGACGATGCCGGGTTCAAGGACGATCTCGAAGCCTGCGGCAGCATGGACATGATCGTCGCGGCCGGCGGTGGCGAACGCGATATCAATGTCGATTCGCTGATCGTCGACGAGGCGCTGAAACGCAATGACCGCGAGCAACTGCTCAATGAAAAGCTGACGACCGAACTGCGTCCGACCCTGTTCCTGGCGCAGCTGTCCAATCTTCTCGCCGGCAACATTTCCATCGTTCACAAGGTGACCGGTTCGTCGCGGACCTTCATGGGCGAGGAGGGCGCCGGTATTTCGGCGATCGAAACCGCCTTTGCCCGCATCAAGGCCGGTCAATCGACCCACACGCTGGTCGGCGGCGCGTTCTCGGCCGAACGGCTCGACATGATCCTGTTGATCGAGGCGATCCAGGGCCATGCGCTCGGCGATTATCACCCGATCTGGTCACGCAAGCCGGAAGATGGCGGCGGCATGATCCTGGGTTCCGTCGGTGCGTTTCTGATGTTGGAATCGCGCGAACACGCCGAGGCCCGTGGCGCGCGCATTTACGCGACGATCGAGGAGATCGGCGGCGACCGCGGCAGCCGTGAGGGCGACCGGCTGGAGCAGCGCCTGCAATATCTGTCAAAGCCTGCGGCTGGTGCCGATCCGGATGCGACGATCGTGTTTTCCGGCACGACCGGCTTCCATGATCTCGCCACCCGCGAAAAAGCCTTTCTCGATGCGCAGTTCCCGAAGACCGCCATTCGCGCCTATGGCGGGCTCGCAGGCCACGGCCTGGAAGCGCATTTTCCGCTTGGTCTCGCCTTCGCGGCACTGTCGCTGGGTGCTGGCGCCATCGTTCCGCCATTCGACCCGGCTGAAACACAGATGAAGACCCCGGCCAGGACCGCCATCGTCACGACGATCGGCCATGCGCGCGGCGAGGGTATTGCCGTTCTCTCGGCCGAAGAATAAGGAGCGGCAGCCATGAGCAATGCTTATAAGGATCATCTCGGCCGGCCGCTGGTCGCCGTCACCGGCATGGGTGTCATCACCTCGCTCGGCCAGGGCGTCGAGGATAACTGGAAAGCGCTGACATCCGGCGTTTCCGGCATTCACAAGATCACCCGCTTCCCCACCGAGGGGCTGTCGACCAGGATCAGCGGCACCGTCGATTTCATCGAACTTCCCGTCCAGAACGCCGTCGAGCGCTCCTATGCCTTTGCTCGCGAGACGACAGCCGAAGCGCTGGCGCAAGCTGGTCTCTCAGGCGATTTCAACGGCCCGTTGTTTCTCGCCGCGCCGCCGATCGAGCCGGAATGGAGCGCGCGTTTCGAACTGGCCGACCGCGCAAAACCGTCGGAAAAGCCGGGCGATGCCTATAACCGTTTTCTCGCTGCCATGCGCGACCGCGCCGATGCCGATTTCCACGAAGCATCTTTGTTCGGCGCCATCTCCGAGCGCCTCTCGGACCGGTTCGGAACGCGCGGCCTGCCGGTCACGCTCTCGACCGCCTGTGCCTCGGGTGCAACCGCAATCCAGCTCGGCGTCGAGGCGATCCGCCAGGGCCGCACGGACCGGGCGCTGACGGTTGCGACGGATGGTTCGGTCAGTGCCGAGGCGCTGATCCGGTTCGCGCTCCTGTCGGCGCTGTCGACGCAGAACGATCCGCCGGAAAAGGCTTCGAAGCCTTTCTCCAAGGATCGCGATGGGTTCGTCATCGCCGAAGGCGCGGCAACGCTGGTGCTTGAATCGCTGGAAGCGGCGATTGCCCGTGGCGCCAAGGTGTACGGCATCCTGAAGGGGTGCGGCGAGAAGGCCGATTCCTTCCACCGTACGCGCTCGTCGCCGGATGGCGGGCCGGCGATCGCGACAATTCGCGCGGCACTTGCCGATGCTGGTCTCAGCGAAGGTGACATCGGTTATATCAACGCCCATGGCACCTCAACGCCTGAAAACGACAAGATGGAGTACGGTGCGATGCTGTCGGTGTTCGGCGAAGCGCTGTCGCGCATTCCGGTGTCTTCCAACAAGTCGATGATCGGCCATACGCTGACGGCGGCAGGCGCCGTGGAAGCCGTGTTCTCGCTGCAGACGATCCTGACCGGCACGCTGCCACCAACGATCAACTACCAGAACCCGGATCCCTCGATCGTTCTCGATGTCGTGCCCAATGTGAAGCGGAATGCGCAGGTCAATGCCGTTCTGTCGAACTCCTTCGGCTTCGGCGGCCAGAACGCCAGCCTTGTCATGGCGGCTGAACCGGCTTAATCGGACGCGGATACCTTTTTGAAGAAAGACGCCTCCGGGCTCAAGGACTTACATCATGCGCGCTTTGCAACTGGTCGACGACCGTAAGCTGGAAATGACCGATCTCCCCGAGCCCGATGCACCGGGTCCGGGTGAGGTGACGCTGCGCGTCAAGGCGGTTGCGCTCAACCATATCGACGTCTGGGGCTGGCGCGGCATGGCCTTTGCCAAGCGTAAGATGCCGCTCGTTATTGGCGCCGAAGCCTCCGGCGTGGTCGACCAGATCGGCCCCGGCGTCTCCAATGTCCTGCCGGGCCAGCTGGTTTCGATCTATGGCGCCCGCACCTGCGGTCTCTGCCGTCCGTGCCGCGAAGGCCGCGACAATCTCTGCGAACATGTCGGCGGCGTGCATGGTTTCCATCTCGACGGCTTTGCCCAGGAGAAGGTCAATCTGCCGGCCCGCCTGCTGGTTCCGGCGCCTCCGGGCGTTGACGCGATCGGCGCGGCTGTTGCGCCGGTGACCTTCGGCACCGTCGAGCACATGCTGTTCGACAATGCCAAGCTCGAACCGGGTGAAACCATCCTGATCCACGCCGGCGGTTCCGGCATCGGTTCGGCGGCGATCCAGCTTGCCAAGAAGATCGGCTGCACGGTCATCACCACCGTCGGCTCGGACGACAAGATCGAAAAGGCCAAGGCGCTCGGCGCCGATCACGTCATCAACTACCGCAAGGACCGCTTCGAGGGCGTGACGCGCAAGCTCACCAAGAAAAAGGGCGTCGACGTCGTCTTCGAACATGTCGGCAAGGATACCTGGGCAGCCTCGATGTTCGTCCTCAAGCGCGGCGGCCGTCTGGTCACCTGCGGCTCGACTTCGGGCGTCTCGACCGAGATGAACCTGATGATGCTGTTCCAGCAGCAGTTGAAGCTGCTCGGCTCGTTCGGCTGCCGTATGGAAAACATGGCGGATGCCATGCAGAAGATGGCGCGCGGTCTCGTCTATCCTGTCATCGATACCGAAGTCGGCTTTAACGAGATCGACAAGGCGCTGGAGCGGATGGAAACCCGCCAGGTGTTCGGGAAAATCATCCTGCGAATGGACTGACGATCGTGCGCATGCTGATCACACGACTGGTTCTGGCGGTGGAGCATTTCCGCCAGTGGTCGATTGCGCAATTCGTCTTCTTGCTGCTCGGCACGCTGAAGCTGTTTCCGGCCAATGCGGCCATCGAGTTTTCCGAACGCTTCACCCGCTGGCTCGGGCCGAAGCTGAAACATCGCCACAGGCTAACGCTCACCAATTTGCGCAATGCCTTTCCTGAAAAGAGTGAAGCCGAAATCCTGTCGATCGCGCTCGACAGTTGGGGCAGCATCGGTCGGCTTGCCGCCGAATACGTTTTCCTCGACGATATCTTCGATTTCGATCCGACTGATCCAAAGCCTGGCCGCATTGAGGTTTCCGGCATCCCGCTATTCCTTGAACTGCGCGACAATCCGCGACCGTTCATCGTCTTTACCGCGCATACCGGAAATTTCGAGCTGTTGCCGGTCGCAAGCAACGCCTTTGGGCTCGACGTGACCGTGCTGTTCCGTCCGCCGAACAATCCGTATGTCGCCGACAAGGTCTTCAACTTCCGCAAGCAGCGCATGGGCAATCTGGTGCCGTCGCATGCCGGTTCGTCCTTCACGCTTGCCCGCAAGCTGGAACGCGGCGGCGGTGTCGGGGTTCTGGTCGACCAGAAGTTCCGCAAGGGGCTGACGACCAAGTTCTTCAACCGTGACGTCCGCACCAATCCGCTCCTCGCCAAGCTGGTACGCCAGTTCAACTGCGAGGTCTATCCCGCCCGCTCGATTCGTCTGCCCGGCGGTCGGTTCCGTCTGGAGCTGGAACCGGCGATCGAAATCCCCCGCAAGCCCGACGGCGCCGTTGACGTCAACGCCACGGCACAGTTGCTCAACGACAAGGTGGAAAGCTGGGTGCGGGAATATCCGGGCCAGTGGCTCTGGTATCATGATCGCTGGGCGATCAAGAAAAGCCTGAAGGATTAGGCTTTCCTCATCTGCATGCCGTCGCGATATCCGGGCTATTCCGGCAACGGAATCAGTCGGGATATTCGCGTAAATAGTTTCATTATATGGGTTTCGGTACAGACTGTGGTTGTGCCGGATATTGGCGGCGTGGCGGCCCAAAAATATCTCAGGAACTATACAATTCCTTACTTCGGACATTAATTATTTTAACGGAAACGTTTCAGGTCGTGTTCAAACGGTTGAATGGCATTTTATAGAGTGTAAACTCCATCTCACTTGAGAGGGATTGCAAGCGCTTCGGGGACAAAGGCAAGCGCCGATCAATCGATTTAGGTCCGGTCGATCCGGGAGTGCAGCTGCTCGTTCCACTCAGGAGCAATATTGGCTGCGGGGGGGTGGGTTAAGCAATTGAAGGCACTGATAGACCTTTTCTGGTTCAAGTATTCGCAGCTACAATACGCCGTCAAATCCGGTGATGACCTGCTGATATCCATTCTCGACCGCGAGATTGAGCCGGTCCTCACCGCCATTTATCACGACGAAGCATCTTGCGTCGCCGATGCGCGCCTGCAGTTCCAATTCGTTCTGGACCTCCTGCGCAAGGAAGCGGACGACGCGGCCAGCGTATTGCGGCAGCAAAGCGTGCTGCAATCTCTGTCCGATCGCTATTTCGCCGGAGAAAATGGCAATATTCTCGGCGGAAAATGGCAGCAAGCCGCCGCGCCGGTGACAGTCCATCGAGGACGCGTCGATGAAGGTTTTCTCAACGAGGCCATCCTCGATTGCCTGCCGGACCGCATCGCCGTAATTACACCGGACTACCGTTACCTTTACACCAATCCGGTGAATGCGGCGCGGCTGGACGAACGGCCGATGGATCTCGTTGGCCGCCATATCGTCGAGTTTGTCGGAATCCAGCGGTTCGAACAGCGGGTGAAGCCCAATCTGGACAAGTGCTTCGCGGGCGAGACGGTCGAATACACCTTCTCCAAGGATGTCGATAACCGCGTCGTCGTGGTGCGTTGCCGGATGACGCCATGCATGTCGAGTACTGGCAAGATCATTGGCGCGATTCTCATCCTGCAGGAAATCGCCGATCGCCGCCGCTCGATCGCGGCCTGATACCGGACATTGTCGTTCGAAAGGCGAGGGCGGTTTGCCCTCGCGTCGGTTCTCTCTATTTGTCCGACCAGACTGCCAGTTCGTAACCGTCGGGATCAAGGAACTGGAATCGCCGGCCGCCGGGAAAGGAAAATGTCTCGACGACGATGCGGGCGCCGGCTGCTTCCAGCCGCGCCTGAGCCGTGACGAGATCGTCGGCATAGAGAATGACCAGCGGACCGCCCGGCTTCGGTGTTCCCGTCGTCAATCCACCGGTCAGTCTCCCGTCGGTGAATTCGCAATAGTCCGGGCCATAATCGGTGAACGACCAACCGAAAGCCGCACCGTAAAATGCGCGCGAGCGGGCGATGTCGCTGACGGCGAATTCGATATTGTCGATCTGTCTGTCGATCCCCTTCTGGCCCATCGGTCTCTCCTATTCTTCCAGAATCTTCTTCAGTGCTTGGAGGTCCTTCTTCACCCATTCGGCGTCGGAGGCAAACTGCTCGTCGCCCATATCCGGCAATTTCAACAAGGTGAACATGACCTCCGCGCCGTCGCCATTCGGTACCACCCGCAGCGCATTGTGGACCTTCAGCCCCGATTCCATTGTGACGAGGTGATCGAGCACGCCGAAATCGTTGGGCGGAGAGAAGGTGACGCGGGCATTGCCGAGCGGGCCGCTGGTGATCCAGTCGGCGCCATCCGGCTCCAGTCCCGCGCTCAATCCTGAGGCCCAGAGCGGCATGTTTTCCGGCTTGGCGGCAAAGGCGTAAACGTCGCGCCAGCTTCTCTCGATGCCGATATGGACGATTGTGGATTTCATCACGGTCATGATTCTGTCTTCCCTCCTTGCTTGCATCGGCCGTCGCTTGAGAGCCTACCCGGCTCCTCCGGAAAAGTCTCACTTTTGACAACAATCACTTGTCGTTAATCGATTTGAATGCCAAAACTCCGTCAGAATTCGCAGGGCGCGTTCCGGTGTGAATTGCCGGAACCGTTGCCCTGCGCATCTCAATCTGGTGGAGTTGTTGCGCATGTCCAGCCGGGCACTGGCCGCTTCACCGTCTAACGGAGGCATATACGTGGCACAGGCGGAAATCGGACTTATCGGTCTTGGCGTTATGGGATCGAATCTGGCGCTCAATATTGCCGAAAAGGGCAACAAGATCGCAGTTTTCAACCGCACGGTGGAAGCGACCCGGAAGTTCTACGCCGAAGCCGGCGAACTCCAGGGCCAGATCGTTCCTTGCGAAACCATCGAGGAATTCGTCGCGGCCATCCGCCCACCGCGCCCGATCATCATCATGATCAAGGCCGGTGAACCGGTCGATCAGCAGATGGAGCTCTTGAAGCCCTATCTCGAGAAGAACGACATCATGATCGATGCCGGCAACGCCAATTTCCGCGACACGATGCGCCGCTTCGACAATCTCAAGGATAGCGGCCTGACCTTTATCGGTATGGGCGTGTCCGGCGGTGAGGAAGGCGCCCGCCACGGCCCGTCGATCATGGTCGGCGGCAAGGAAGAGTCCTGGAAGCGCGTCGAAAAGGTTCTGACCTCGATCGCCGCCAAATACAACGACGATCCATGCGTGGCGTGGCTCGGTGAAAACGGCGCCGGCCACTTCGTCAAGACGATCCACAACGGCATCGAATATGCCGACATGCAGATGATCGCCGAAATCTACGGCATCCTGCGCGACGGCCTGAAGATGAGCGCCACCGAGATCGGCGAAGTGTTCGGCGAGTGGAACAAGGGACGCCTGAATTCCTACCTGATCGAGATCACCGAGAAGGTCCTGAAGGCCGCCGATCCGATCACCGGCAAGCCGATCGTCGATCTCATTCTCGACAAGGCCGGCCAGAAGGGCACCGGCAAGTGGTCGGTCATCGAAGCGCAGAACATGGGTATTCCGGCGACAGCCATCGAGGCAGCCGTTGCCGCGCGCAGCATCTCCTCGGTCAAGGGCGAGCGCGAAGCGGCCGAGAAGGTCCTCGGTCTGCCGGACGTCGGCGAGTTCAAGGTTGCCGACAAGGCCGCTTTCCTGAAGGATCTGGAAAGCGCGCTGTTGGCCGCCAAGATCGGCGCCTATGCCCAAGGCTTCGCTGTCCTGGCGCAGGCCTCGCGTGAGTTCAACTGGAACCTGCCGATGCCGACCATCGCCCGGATCTGGCGCGCCGGCTGCATCATCCGCTCGGTCTTCCTCGATGAAATCACCACGGCCTTCACCAAGGATCCGAACGTCGCCAACCTGATCGTCACACCGGCGTTTTCCGCGATGGTCAAGGAAACCGATGGCGCCCTGCGCCGCGTTGTTTCCGCTGCCGTTCTCGGTGGCCTGCCGGCTCCGGCGCTCGCCTCGGCTCTCGGCTATTTCGACAGCTATCGCCGCGCCCGTGGCACGGCCAATGTCATCCAGGCGCAGCGCGACTTCTTCGGTGCCCATGGCTTCGATCGCGTCGATGGCGCCGATTCGCATCACGGCCCCTGGGGCAGCGGCCTGAACGCCTGATCTTCGCTTCCCTTGGGACCGCATGAATGAAACGAGAACGGCCGCTGATCTTCCAGCGGCCGTTCTGCTTTGTGTCTGGTGATGGGCAGGTCCGTCAGACCTCGTCCGGCGGATAGCTCAAGGTCTGCAATTCGCTTGCCGACTGCCCCTCGATCCGGGCAATCACGGCCTTGGCCAGTTCGCGTCCCGCAAGCCGGAAATTTTCCCGCACTGTGATCACCTCCGGCCTGAGCCACTGGAGAATGTCATTGGACTGCTTGGAGACCATATCAACGTCGTGTCCAAGCTGCAGGCCTGCCGCTTCGATCCCCGCAACCAGGGCGACGGCCCCGCCGCCGCTGCCGGAAATCACGCCATCGGGAGAATCTGGTGCCCGCATCGCCGCTTCGCAGGCGACACGAATTTGATCGAGGCTGTTGTCGAGATCGACCGTGTTGAACGGAACGGCGGTGGCGCCGAAATCGCGCAAGCCCCGTTCGAAGCCGGTCCGCATGTGCATGTGGTAGCTCAGCCCTGCCGGAGGATGCAGCAGCATGATCCGTCGCCGGCCACGCTCGACCAGCATGCGCACGGCATCATAGGCGAAGCGCTCGTTGTCGAAGTCGTGATACGGGTGGGCGAGGCCCATCTCGGTGCGGCCATGCGTGCCGAAGGGGAAGTTGCGCTCGATCATCAGCGCCACGCGCGGGTCCTTCGGTTCCGTTCGCGAGATGATGACGCCGTCGGCCGCACCCGTTTCCAGCACATAACGCACGGGATCGAGCGGATCGCTTTTCATGCTGTAGGGCGTGATGACGAGATGATACTGGGTGGCGGCCAGGATTTCGGAAATCCCGACCACCATCGGGCTCGTCAGGCCGATGAACTCCTCCTCGAGACTGAGGATCAGGCTGATGACGTTCGTCTTGCCCGTGCGCAGCCTGACGCCGGCGCGGTTCGGATGGTAGCCGACCTGGGCTGCGACCAGCCGTACGCGCTCCTTGGTCTCGGCTCCGATGTCGGGGGCGTTCTTCAGGGCTCTGGACACTGTCGTGATGCCGAGGCCGGTCATGAAGGCAATCGTCTTCAAGGTCGGGCGTTCGTTCGCTGAGGTCGGTGCTGCCGCCTGCCTGCCTTTTGTCTTCTCGTCCATTCCCCCGCCCATCGCTTCCCATGTTCAGGCAGACATGTCGCAAGGACAGCGTTGCCTGCAGCCAGATCCTTTCTGGTCTTTCAGCGCCTTATATATGAAATGTTACAAAGGGGCACCCTTTGCCCCATCTCCCACTTTTCAGAAAATCTGTAACGATACAGTAGACTTGTCGAGGGTTTTTTTAGTCTCTCCGGTGATGTCTCTCGGCCGGGTTGAATCATGCATTGCACGACAAGGTTTATTGCATCTGCGAAGTGGTCGCGTTACCGCAAAACATTGCAATACGTCATTTTTCGACGAAATATCGGCATTTAAAGCATTTTCTTGAGGTGATCGTGCCGCAACATAGTGCACTGTGCGGAAGGCAGGGAATCTGATGCGTGCATCTTTTGATTGTGGTAAATATTTTTTCGGGAATTGTGCGTTGTGGCTGTTGCGTCTGCAAATCGATTGAACTAAGTTTTTCCGGTAACGTTACAGTGAGGGAGGAAAAACTCATGAAACTGCGTTTGTTGGCTGCTGCTCTGGCGGCAACTGTGGTGCTTCCGCTCGGCGTGGCTAACGCGACCGATCTCGAAGTCACCCATTGGTGGACGTCCGGCGGCGAGGCTGCGGCCGTTGCCGAGCTTGCCAAGGCATTTGATGCGACCGGGAACAAGTGGGTCGATGGTGCTATTGCCGGTTCCGGTGGCACGGCCCGTCCGATCATGATCAGCCGTATTACCGGCGGCGACCCAATGGGCGCCACCCAGTTCAACCATGGTCGTCAGGCCGAGGAACTGGTGCAGGCGGGCCTGATGCGTGACCTGACTGATGTCGCGACGAAGGGCAACTGGAAGGATGTCATCAAGCCGGCGAGCCTGCTCGACAGCTGCACGATCGATGGCAAGATCTATTGCGCGCCGGTCAATATCCATTCCTGGCAGTGGCTGTGGCTCTCGAATGCTGCGTTCAAGACGGCAGGCGTCGAGGTTCCTAAAAACTGGGACGAATTCGTCGCAGCCGCTCCGGCGCTTGAAAAGGCCGGCATCGTGCCGCTCGCCGTTGGCGGTCAGCCGTGGCAGACAGCCGGTGCATTTGACGTGCTGATGATTGCCATCGCCGGCAAGGATACCTTCCAGAAGGTCTTTGGCGACAAGGATGCCGACGTTGCGGCAGGGCCGGAAATCGCCAAGGTCTTCAAGGCGGCTGACGATGCCCGCCGCATGGCCAAGGGCAGCAATGTCCAGGATTGGAACCAGGCGACCAACCTTGTCATCACCGGCAAGGCAGGCGGCCAGATCATGGGGGACTGGGCGCAGGGTGAATTCCAGCTTGCAGGCCAGAAGGCCGGCACGGATTACGCCTGCCTTCCGGGTCTCGGTGTCAACGAAGTCATCTCCACCGGCGGTGACGCCTTCTACTTCCCGGTCCTGAAGGACGAGGAAAAGTCGAAGGCGCAGGATGTTCTGGCGGAAACGCTGCTTGCTCCGGCAACGCAGGTCGCTTTCAACCTGAAGAAGGGTTCGCTGCCGGTTCGAGGTGACGTCGATTTGGCTGCTGCCAACGACTGCATGAAGAAGGGCCTCGATATCCTTGCCAAGGGCAACGTTGTCCAGTCCGTCGACCAACTGCTTTCGGCCGACAGCCAGAAGCAGAAGGAAGACCTGTTCTCCGAGTTCTTCGCCAATGCGTCGATCACCCCGGAAGACGCGCAGAAGCGTTTCGCCGACATCATTGCCTCTGCTGACTGATCACAAGGCTCGTCGTCACAAATCCGGCTCCGTGATACGGGGCCGGTCCTTCCTTCGCAAGCCGGCGCTCAAAGGCTGTGCTGCGTGTGAAGGGTGACGGCATTCCCTATCCGCAACGACAAGGTCGCCTGAAGACGACCGTTTGCGGTGGGAAACGATAGGATGCCTCGCGCTCTAGCCGTTGGCTCCTGATTGCGAACGCGCTTGTGTTACCGGAGGAAATCATAATGGCGGAACAAGCGAAAGCCGGCCGACCAAATCAACTTTTTCGCAATCTGAATGCAAAGATTGCTTCCATCCCGATGATCCTGACCGCCGTCGTCATCTTTCTTGGCGGGACACTCTGGACGGTCCTCTATTCCTTTACCAATTCGAAGCTGCTGCCGCGGCTGAAATTCGTCGGCCTCGACCAGTATGAGCGCCTTTGGGCAGCTCCGCGCTGGGTCGTCTCGATCGAGAACCTTGCCATCTACGGCTTTTTCTCACTGATTTTCAGCCTGGTGATCGGCTTTCTTCTGGCCGCGCTGATGGACCAGAAGATCCGTTTCGAAAACACCTTTCGAACGATCTTTCTCTACCCCTTCGCGCTGTCCTTCATCGTGACAGGCCTCGTTTGGCAATGGATCCTGAACCCGGAGTTCGGCATCCAGTCAGTCGTGCGTTCGCTGGGCTGGACGAGCTTCGTCTTCGATCCGCTCTATACGCCAAGCATCGTTATCTACGGCATCCTGATCGCCGCCCTGTGGCAGGGCACGGGTCTCGTCATGTGTCTGATGCTGGCCGGCCTGCGCGGCATTGACGAGGATATCTGGAAAGCCTCGCGCGTCGATGGCATCCCGGCCTGGAAGACCTATCTGCTGATCATCATCCCGATGATGCGGCCGGTGTTCATCACCACGCTCGTCATCATCGCGTCTGGTATCGTCAAGGTCTACGACCTCGTCGTCGCCCAGACCAGCGGCGGCCCGGGCATCGCGTCCGAAGTGCCAGCCAAATACGTCTATGACTACATGTTCCAGGCGCAGAACCTGGGGCAGGGCTTTGCCGCCTCGACCATGATGCTGATCACGGTCGCCATCATCATCGTGCCTTGGGCCTATCTGGAATTTGGGGGAGGGCGCAAGCGTGTCTGATATCGTCATCAACAACCCGGCCGGCGGCGCTGCCGCCATGGCAGGCCCAAACGGCAAGAAACCTCGTCCGCTGCTCTCTGCGCGCAACATCATGATCTACGGCACGCTGTTCGTCGCCGCCGCCTATTATCTCCTGCCGCTCTACGTAATGGTCGTCACCTCGCTGAAGGGCATGCCGGAAATCCGTCTCGGCAACA
This sequence comes from Pararhizobium sp. O133, assembly GCF_051669845.1. Classification (NCBI taxonomy): domain Bacteria; kingdom Pseudomonadati; phylum Pseudomonadota; class Alphaproteobacteria; order Hyphomicrobiales; family Rhizobiaceae; genus Pararhizobium; species Pararhizobium sp. O133. Next base: position 2,463,990 of record NZ_CP196426.1, read on the forward strand.
TCTTTTCCCCGCCGGTGGAAATCACCTTCGAACCATGGGTCAAGGCCTGGTCCACTGCTTGCACGGGCCTGAACTGCGACGGTCTTTCACGCGGCTTCTGGAACTCGGTGCGGATCACCATTCCTTCGGTGATCGTCTCGATCGCCATCGCCTCGGTGAATGGCTATGCGCTCGCCAACTGGCGGTTCAAGGGCGCGGAACTGTTCTTCTCCATCCTCGTCGTCGGCGCCTTCATCCCCTACCAGGTGATGATCTACCCGATCGTCATCGTGCTGCGCGAAATGGGCATCTATGGTACGCTTACCGGCCTGATCCTCGTGCATAGCATCTTCGGCATGCCGATCCTGACGCTCTTGTTCCGCAATTACTTCGCCTCGCTGCCGGAGGAATTGTTCAAGGCGGCGCGCATCGACGGGGCGGGGTTCTGGGCGATCTATTTCCGTATCATGCTGCCCATGTCGCTGCCGATCTTCGTCGTGGCGATGATCCTGCAGGTCACCGGCATCTGGAACGACTTCCTTTTCGGCGTCGTGTTCACCCGGCCGGAATATTACCCGATGACCGTGCAGCTCAACAACATCGTCAATTCGGTGCAGGGCGTGAAGGAATACAATGTCAACATGGCGGCAACGATCCTCACCGGCGCTGTCCCGCTTATCGTCTACTTCGTCTCCGGACGTCTCTTCGTCCGCGGCATCGCCGCCGGTGCTGTGAAAGGCTGATCCCCAATGAATTCAAGTGTATCCATCAAGGACCTGTCTTTGAACTTCGGCGCGGTCCGTGTGCTCGAACATCTCGACCTGGAAATCAGCGATGGCGAGTTCCTGGTGCTTCTCGGCTCGTCCGGCTGCGGCAAGTCCACGCTCCTCAACTGCATCGCTGGCCTGCTCGATATTTCCGAAGGCCAGATCTTCATCAAGGGCAAGAACGTTACCTGGGAAGAACCCAAGGACCGTGGCATCGGCATGGTGTTCCAGTCCTACGCGCTCTATCCGCAGATGACGGTCGAGAAAAACCTCTCCTTCGGGCTTCAGGTCGCCAAGGTGCCGCAGGCCGAAATCGACAAGCGCGTGGCACGCGCCGCCGAAATCCTGCAGATCCAGCCGCTCCTGAAGCGCAAGCCTTCCGAACTGTCCGGCGGCCAGCGCCAGCGCGTCGCCATCGGCCGTGCGCTGGTGCGCGATGTCGACGTCTTCCTGTTCGATGAACCTTTGTCGAACCTCGATGCCAAGCTGCGCTCGGAACTGCGCGTCGAAATCAAGCGCCTGCACCAGTCGTTGAAGAACACGATGATCTACGTCACCCACGACCAGATCGAGGCGCTGACGCTGGCCGACCGCATCGCCGTCATGAAGAGCGGCGTTATCCAGCAACTCGCCGATCCGATGACGATCTACAATTTCCCGGAAAACCTCTTCGTCGCCGGCTTTATCGGCTCGCCGTCGATGAATTTTTTCCGCGGAGAGATCAAGGACAAGGGCGGCCGCAAGGTTGTCGAGGTCAACGGCGTCGATTTCGGCCTCGAAGCCTATCCGGCCCGTGGACCGCTGGAGGCCGGTCGCAAGGTTATTCTCGGCGTTCGCCCCGAACACGTGAAGGTCGATGAAAACGTGCCCGGTCGCGAAGTCCACGATGCGATCGTCGATATCGAGGAGCCGATGGGCGCCGACAATCTCCTCTGGTTGAAGCATGCTGGGCAGACCATGTCGGTGCGTATTGCCGGCTCGCGGCGCTACGCACCGGGAACGGCGCTGAAGATCGGCTTCGACATGTCCATGGCCTCGCTCTTCGATGCGGCGACGGAAAACCGGATATGATCCTCTGAAACACAAGGGCCGCGCCTTGGCGCGGTCCATATCCGAATGATGGCGTCGGTCCAGCCGGACTGACCGGGAATGGATTGCGACAATGCCTGCTCTTTCGTCCTCTCAAGCCGAAACGGTCGATCTCTCCGGCACCTGGCAGCTGGCTTCGTCCGACAACAGCCATGCGCTGACGATCGCCATTCCCGGCGACGTCCACAGCGCCTTGCAGACGGCCGGCGTCATTGCCGATCCCTATGCTGGGCGCAACGAGGATGACGTCCAGTGGGTCGCGCACAAGGACTGGGTGCTGGAGCGAACGTTCCTGCTCGACACGGATGATGTGCCGGGTCACTGGTATCTCGATATAGAAAGCCTCGACACCATCGCCGACGTCTATGTCAACGATCGCCTGGTCCTGCAGGCCGACAATTGCTTCCGCCGTTATCGCCCGGATGTCGGTGCAGCACTGATGGCCGGTGAAAACCGGCTGCGCGTCGTCCTGCATTCCTCGATCGCGGCGGGTGCAGAGCGGCAGGCGGCGCAGCCCTTCTACATTCCCTATTCGACCGGCAATTCGCCGATCGCCAATGGCAACATGCTGCGCAAGCCGCAATGCCATTTTGGCTGGGACTGGAACATTGCCATTGCGCCGCTCGGCATCTACGGCACCATCGCCCTGAAGAAGCTCGCGGTTGCCCGTATCGAGCATGTGACGACGCGGCAGGTGCCGCAGGCCAACGGCGCTGTTGATCTGCAGGTCACGGTTACGCTCTTTGCCAAAGAACCGGGTATTACCGGCCTTGATTTCTTGCTCGATGGCCAGCGCGAACATCTCGATTGCGCCGTCAATGCCGGTGAAACCCGCATCACCCATGTCTTCACCGTCGACAAGCCGTCCCTCTGGTGGCCGGCCGGCAGTGGCGAACAGGCGCTTTCCGAGCTCACCGTTTCGCTTGCTGGCGACACCGTCACCCGGCAGATAGGCTTTCGTACGATCGAGCTTCTGACCGATCCGGACGAGGCAGGCAGCCGCTTTGCCTTCCGCGTCAATGGCCGGGAAATCTTCTGCCGCGGCGCCAACTGGATCCCGGCCGACGCCCTGATGTCCCGTGTCACGCCGGAGGGTGTCGAGGATCTCTTGCAATCGGCTGTCGATGCCAACATGAACATGATCCGCATCTGGGGCGGCGGCTTCTACGAGCCGGACTGGTTCTACGATCTCTGCGACCGTCTCGGCCTGATGGTCTGGCAGGACTTCATGTTTGCCTGCAACCTTTATCCCTCGACGCCGGATTTCCTTGAAAACGTCGCCGCCGAGGTCGCTTACCAGGTCAAGCGCCTGTCCTCGCATCCCTCGATCGCGCTCTGGTGCGGCGACAACGAACTCGTCGGTGCGCTGACATGGTTCGAGGAAAGCCGCAGGGATCGCGACCGGTATCTTGTTTCCTATGACCGGCTGAACCGGGTTATCGAGAACAGCATCAAGGCGGCCGCACCCGAGGCGATCTGGTGGCCGTCGAGCCCGTCGGTCGGCCCGTTGAACTTCGGCGATGCCTGGCATGCCGATGGCTCCGGCGACATGCACTACTGGTCCGTCTGGCACGAGAACAAGTCGTTCGACAATTACCGCACCGTGAGGCCGCGCTTCTGCTCGGAATTCGGTTTCCAGTCCTATACGTCGATGTCGATCGTCCGTCAGTTTGCGCAGCAGAAGGACCTGAACGTCGCGTCGCCGGTGATGGAAGCGCACCAGAAAAATGCCGGCGGCAACGAGCGCATCGCCGCGACGATGTTCCGCTATTTCCGCTTCCCGAAGGATTTTTCCAACTTCGTCTATCTCAGCCAGATCCAGCAGGGCCTGGCGATCCGCACGGCGGTCGATTATTGGCGGTCGCTGAAACCGCATTGCATGGGCACGCTCTACTGGCAGCTCAACGATACCTGGCCGGTCGCGTCCTGGGCGAGCCTCGATTACGGCGGCAACTGGAAGGCCATGCACTACATGACCCGCCGTTTCTTCCAGCCGGTCGCGATCGCCGCTGTTCCATCCAGCGATGGCAAGAATATCGCCTTCTCGATGGTCAACGACACCGCCGAACCGGTGACCGTCGAACTACAGACCTTCCTCGTTTCGTTGTCCGGCGAAAGGCAGCCGTTGATGGCTGCTGCGGGTACCTGCAGCCCGGATCGCGCCAATACGCTGCTGACCATGGCCGCCTCGGATGTTCCGAAGGACATGCTGCTGTTCTGGACCTTCGAGGCGTCGAACGGCATGCGCGGCGAGGGACATCATATCCATGGCACCTACAAGGCGCTTGATCTCGAACCGTCGGGCCTTTCCATCAACGCCCTTTCCGGCGGCGAGGGCGCCTACGATATCACGGTTGCAGCGACTGGCCTTGCCCTGCATGTGATGATCGAGGCCGATATCGAGGGACGTTATTCCGACAATGCCTTCGATCTGACGGCGGGCGAAAGCCGTACTATCCGCTTCACGCCGAAACAGGCGCCGGCGGCGGACCGGGTTCCGGTGTTTACCGGTTATGACCTGCATTCCTGCCAAGGTAACGGGTAGGGGGCGTCATGCTGCGCAGCGAAGTCAACGCCATCATCGAACGAAGCGACGCGTTCATGCGCCAGCATGGTTTCGTGCTGCCGCCATTCGCGTACTGGTCGCCGGAGGAAATGAAGGCCCGCGTCGCGTCCGATACGCCCTCTATCCGCGACGCCCGCCTTGGCTGGGATATCACCGATTACGGCAAGGGGCGCTTCACCGAACTCGGCCTGGTGCTCTTCACGCTGCGTAATGGTTCAGCCGCGGCGCTCGCCGATGGTCGCGGCATGCTCTATGCCGAAAAGCTGATGATCACCGCCAAGGATCAGATCAATCCGCTGCATCGCCATGCGGTCAAGACCGAGGATATCATCAATCGCGGCGGCGGCACGCTGGTGCTGCAGATGTACAATTCACTTGCGGATGGCTCGGTTGACGAAATCTCCGACGTCGTCGTCGTGACCGATGCCCGCATCCGAACGCTGTCGGCCGGCGCCTTGCTGCAATTGGCGCCGGGGGAAAGCGTCACGCTTCTGTCCGGCAACTGGCACGCCTTCTGGGCTGAGGGCGCTGATGTGCTGATGGGCGAGGTCTCGACCGTCAACGACGATCTCACCGACAACTATTTCCGCGAACCCGTCGGCCGCTTTTCCACCATCCAAGAGGATTCAAGTCCCACCCATCTCCTTGTGTCGGATTACGACACCTGGCTCTCATAAAACTCCCAAGGAAGGATACACCATGCAGAACGTGAGCTTTCAGCTTTACAGCGCCCGCAATTTTCCGCCGCTTTCCGATGTCCTGAAGACGGTTGGCGCTGCCGGTTATACCGAGGTCGAGGGTTATGGCGCGCTCTATGCGTCGCTGGACGATGCAGCCCTTGCGGCGCTGAAGGACGACATGACGAAGAGCGGCGTCACAATGCCGACGGCCCATTTCGGGCTCGACCTGCTCGAATCCGATCCGGCCCGCGCCGTCCACATCGCCAAGACGCTCGGCATCAAGGCCATCTATTGCCCGCATATCGCCGCAGATCAGCGGCCGACCGATGCGGCCGGCTGGAAAGCCTTCGGCGAGCGCCTGGAAAAGGCCGGCAAGCCGTTCTGGGACGCCGGTTTGGACTTCGGCTGGCACAACCATGATTTCGAATTCGTGGCGCTGCCGGACGGATCGATCCCGCAGGATCACATCTTCGCCGGCGGTCCGAACCTCAGCTGGGAAGCGGATATCGCCTGGGTCATCCGCGGCGGCGCCGATCCGTTCGCCTATATCGAGAAATACGGCAAGCGCTTGACCGCCGTTCACGTCAAGGACATCGCACCGGCCGGTGAAAACACCGATCAGGACGGCTGGGCCGATGTCGGCCACGGCACGGTCGATTGGGCGAAGCTGTTCAAGGCGCTCGCGTCGACGCCCGTCAAATATTACGTCGTCGAACATGACAATCCCAAGAATTACAAGGCGACGGCCGAGCGCTCGATCGCTTCGATCAAGACCTACTGATAGAAAGAACCTGTGATGATAAAGGAACTCGGCGTCGGCATCATCGGATGCGGCAACATTTCCACCACCTATTTCAAGCTTTCCCCCCTGTTCAAGGGCATCAAGGTCGTCGCCTGCGCGGATATCAATCCGGCCGCCGCCGAGGTCCGGGCCTCCGAATATGGCGTCACGGCCCAGAGTATCGAGGCACTGCTCGCCAATCCCGAGGTTGACATCGTCGTCAACCTGACGATCCCGGATGCGCATTTCCCTGTCTCCAAGATGATCCTCGAGGCCGGAAAGCACGTCTATTCCGAAAAGCCGCTGGTCTTGTCGCTGGAGCAGGGCGAGCAGTTGCGCGGCATCGCGATGGCGAAAAACCTCAAGGTCGGCTGCGCGCCAGACACGTTCCTCGGCGGTGCGCATCAACTCGCCCGCAATTACATCGATGAAGGCCGGATCGGCCGCGTCACGTCAGGCACTTGCCACGTGATGAGCCCGGGCATGGAAATGTGGCATCCGAATCCGGACTTCTTCTTCCTGCCTGGCGGCGGCCCCATTCTTGATCTCGGCCCATACTATATTGCCAATCTCGTCAACCTGATCGGCCCGGTCAAGCGCGTGGCGGCGCTCACCTCCATGGCCAACCCGACCCGGACCATCACCAGCGAGCCGCGCGCCGGCGAGGTTATCCCGGTCGAGACGCCGACCAACATCCACGCTTTGCTCGAATTCCAGAACGGTGCGATCATCACGCTGTCGGCAAGCTGGGACGTCTGGTCGCACAACCATGCCAATATGGAGCTTTACGGCACGGAAGGCTCGATCTTCGTTCCGGATCCGAACTTCTTCGGCGGCACGGTCTCGGCCAGCGGCCGCGACAAGGACATCCAGCCGCTCGAAACCTGGGATCATCCGTTCTCGGTTCCCAACCAGGAACACAAGCAGGGTCCGATGGCGAACTACCGGACGGCCGGCCTTGCCGACATGGCGATTGCGATCCTCGAAGGCCGCGATGCCCGGTGCTCGCTGGAACGCGCGCTGCACGGCGTCGATGTCATGGTTTCGATCCTGAAGTCCGGTGAAACCGGCCAATTCATCGAACTGACCACGACCTGCACCCAGCCGGCTTCCCTCGGCATTGAGGAAGCCAAGGCTCTGCTGCGGTGAGGAAAATGACGGCGCGGGACGGCAAAGTCTTGCGCTGTCATCACAATAAAATATACCGATAATCCACGTCATTCCCGGGGCATATCTGCTCCGGGAATTCCGTTTTTCAAGCGCAGGCAGGACGAGACGATGAGCTGGCAACCGGCGGAAAACCGCTATGAGACGATGAAATACAACCGCTGCGGCAAGACCGGGCTGAAGCTGCCGGCGATCTCGCTTGGTCTCTGGCACAATTTCGGCCATGACACGCCGCACGAGCGCAAGCTCGACATGTGTCGCACGGCCTTCGACCTCGGCATTATCCATTTCGACCTCGCCAACAATTACGGACCACCTCCGGGCTCCGCCGAAACCGCCTTCGGCGAGATCATGCGCACCGATTTTGCCGGCCTGCGCGACGAACTGATCATCTCGTCCAAGGCCGGCTATGACATGTGGCCGGGTCCCTACGGCGAGTGGGGCAGCCGCAAATATCTGATCGCGTCCTGCGACCAGAGTCTCGCCCGCATGGGGCTCGACTATGTCGATATTTTCTATTCGCACCGCTTCGATCCGGACACGCCACTCGAGGAAACTTGCGGCGCGCTCGATCATATCGTTCGCTCGGGCAGGGCGCTCTATGTCGGTATCTCCTCCTACAATTCGCAGCGCACCCGCGAGGCCGCCGCGATCCTGAAGGGTCTCGGCACGCCCTGCATCATCCACCAGCCGAGCTATTCGATGCTCAACCGCTGGGTCGAGGATGACGGCCTCGTCGATACGCTGGAAGAACTCGGCATCGGCTCGATCGTCTTCTCGCCGCTGGCGCAGGGCATGCTGACGACGAAATATCTCGGCGGTATTCCCACCGACAGCCGGGCGGCGCAGAATCATTTCCTGAAGAAGGATTTCATCCGTCCGTCGATCATCGACAATATCCGCAAGCTCAACGAGATCGCGGAAAGACGCGGCCAGACACTGGCGCAGATGGCAATCGCCTGGGTCCTGCGCGGCGGCCGCATCACCTCGGCCCTGATCGGCGCCAGCCGTTCGGCGCAGATCGTCGATTGTGTTGCGGCGCTGAAAAACGACACGTTTACGGCAGAAGAGCTGGCCGAGATTGATGTCTACGCCAGGGAAGCCGACATCAATCTGTGGGCATCCTCCGCCGAACGCGACTGATCCTGTTTTCATGGGCCGTCGTCACCGATGGCGGCCCATGGATTTCTCATGGCACCGTTGCGTGTATCGAAACCTGGCGGGCCTTTTCACGCCCGGCAGATCATTCCCCGCCCATGGGTCGATTCCGCTGGGTGGATAGCCCATTCAGCGTGGCGTTTTCACCCAGCCTATTGATTTGCCTAAGGTTTAAGCAAAATTTCAACTGCCCCACGCCTTAGACAAAAGTCGAAGATTTCGATCTGCCGCATGGCTGGACAAGGCAAGGTGAGCGTGTAAGGTGCCGGATGGGAGGAGATGCTGCGGCGACAATCGCGGTATCGCCAGATGTTTTTAAGGAGGAAAGCATGGATCGTCGTCTATTCATCAAACGCGCGGGTCTCGGGGGCATTGGTGCCGCTGCCGCAACCACGCTTGCAGCGCCCGCCATTGCGCAGACCAGCCCGAAGGTCACCTGGCGTCTGGCATCGTCGTTCCCGAAGTCCCTCGACACCATCTATGGTGGGGCTGAAGTCCTATCGAAATACCTGTCGGAAGCGACCGACGGCAATTTTCAGATCCAGGTCTTTGCCGCCGGCGAAATCGTCCCGGGCCTGCAGGCCGCTGACGCGGCAGCGGCCGGCACGGTCGAGGCCTGCCACACGGTATCCTATTATTACTGGGGCAAGGACCCGGTCTGGGCGCTGGGTGCCGCGGTCCCGTTCGCGCTCAATGCGCGCGGCATGAACGCGTGGCACTATCACGGCGGCGGCATCGACATGTTCAACGAGTTCCTGGCGACCCAGGGCCTTGTCGGTTATCCCAGCGGCAATACCGGCGTGCAGATGGGTGGCTGGTTCCGCAAGGAGATCAAGACCGTCGCGGACCTGTCGGGGCTGAAAATGCGCATCGGGGGTTTCGCCGGCAAGGTCGTCGAGAAGCTCGGCGTCGTGCCGCAGCAGATCGCCGGCGGCGATATCTATCCGTCGCTGGAAAAGGGTACGATCGACGCGGCCGAATGGGTTGGTCCTTATGACGACGAGAAGCTCGGCTTCTACAAGGTTGCGCCATACTACTACTATCCGGGTTGGTGGGAAGGCGGACCGACGGTCCATGCCATGTTCAACAAGGCTGCCTTCGACGGTCTGCCGAAGAATTACCAGTCGCTTTTGCGCACCGCCTGCCAGGCGGCGGACGCCAACATGCTGCAGAAATACGACTACCTGAATCCGGCCGCCATCAAGCGTCTCGTCGGCGCCGGCGCCAAGCTCAGCCCGTTCAGCCCTGAGATTCTTTCGGCCTGCTTCGACAAGTCCAACGAGGTCTACGCCGAAATGGAAGCGTCGAACCCGACCTTCAAGAAGATCTGGGACTCGATCAAGGCTTTCCGTGGCGAGTATTACCTCAATGCGCAGATCGCCGAATACAATTACGACACGTTCATGATGATCCAACAGCGCGGCGGCAAGCTGTAAGCCTCACCGGATCACATAGCCTGAATAAAGAACCCCGGAGTTTTTAATGCTCCGGGGTTTTCTTTGCTCGCCTCGAAGGGCAGACCACACCGCACACACCGTCGTTTTCAACATTGAGCCGTAATGGAGAACACGGCGATATAAACAACCTCCGTCATTCCTGTGCTTGTCACAGGAATCCAGCCACGGCGCGTCCGCGCCGTGAAAAGAGTCTTTCGCGTTCAAGGACTTGAACGCACTGGATCCCCGCCACAAGCCCGAGGATGACGGAAAGTGGCTGGCTGGATTGTCGAGAAGCCATTTTGCGGTTTTCGCTGACGGGATGACCGATAAACGTCTACCCACGAGTCGATAACAAAAAAGGCCGGTTCGAAAACCGGCCCCAGACTGCTGACAAACCTCTGGCCACAGCCAGGGGTTTGTGATTCAGTGGGACATGTTGAAGAAACCTGCTCCCGAACAGACGGCTCTCGAGATGGTGACGCTCGATGAGCTGGTGCCAAAGGATCATCTGCTTCGCAAGATCGATGCGGTGATCGACTTCTCCTTCATCCATGACCGCGTTGCCGGGCACTACTGCGCCGACAACGGCCGGCCGGCCCTCGATCCGACCTGCATGTTCAAGGCGCTGTTCATCGGCTACCTGTTCGGGATACGCTCGGAGCGGCAGTTGGTGCGCGAGATCGAAGTCAACGTCGCCTATCGGTGGTTCTTGCGGATGAAGCTGACCGACCCGGTCTTTGATGCCTCGACGCTGTCGCAGAACCGCCGCCGTCGCTTCAAGGATACCGACGTGGCGCAGGATATCTTCGATGCGATCGTCGAGCAGGCGATCCGGCACGGCCTGGTCGATGGCACGGTGCTGTACACGGATTCGACGCATCTGAAGGCCAATGCCAACAAGGGCAAGTACGACTTGGAGATGATTGCCAAGTCACGCGCCGACTACTGGACCGATCTCGACCGGGCAATCGAGGCGGAGCGCGCCGCCCATGGCCAGAAGCCGTTGAAGGAAAAAGAGCGCGAGCCTATGGTGAAGGAAACCAAGGTCAGCCGCACCGACTCGGACAGCGGCTATATGGTGCGCGACGGCAAGCCCAAGGGCTTCTTTTACTTGGATCATCGCACGGTGGATGGCCGCCATGCCATCATCACCGACACCCATGTGACACCTGCCAATGTGCATGACAGCATCGTCTACCTCGAACGCCTCGACCGGCAGCGCGCGCGCTTCGACTTCAACGTCGGTGCGGTGGGGCTCGACGCGGGCTATGCCACGTCGGGCATCGCCAAGGGACTGGAGGACAGAGACATCCTCGGAGTGACCGGCTATCGCAACCCGACACCGCCCAAGGCCGGGATGATGCGCAAGTCGAAGTTCGTCTACGAGCCCGAGACGGACGGCTATCGCTGCCCTCAGGGCCAGTTGCTGACCTATGCCACCACCGACCGCACCGGCTACAAGCATTACGGCTCCGACCCCGCCCTCTGCCGTGACTGCCCGCTGCTTGCCTCCTGCACCTCTAACGCCAAAGCAGAGCGCACCATCACCCGCCATGTCTGGCAAGATGCCCGCGAGCGAACAGACGCTCATCGCAAGACGCCTTGGGGCAAGGCGATTTACAAGCGGCGAAAGGAGACGGTCGAGCGCTCCTTTGCCGACGCCAAACAGCTTCACGGCCATCGTTATGCACGCTTCCGCGGCCTGATCAAAGTCAGATGGCAATGCCTTCTCGCCGCCGCCGCGCAGAACATCAAAAAGATCGCAACCGCAATGACCAAGGCTTCAAAGCCCGCCTGGGGATAAGGCCATGGCCCGCTTCGGATAACACTACCCGGCCGCACAAACACTACCTGAGCGCGCACTCCACAAACAAGAAAACCCGCCGAGAAAAATCGACGGGTTTGTCAGCAGTCTGAGGCCGGTTCGAAAACCGGCCCTTTGATTGTCAGTTGAACGACGGCGGCGCGCTGAGGTCGTTGGCGGGCTTCTGCTGCCCTCCAGCGCCGTTCTGGTCGGCCGGTTTCTGGCCATCGAGAGGATTGCCGCCCGGAAGCTGCAAGCCACCCGGCAGCCCCAAGCCGCCACCATTGTCCGGTAGTGTCAGGCCACCACCGCCTGCGCCGAAACCTGGAACCTCGATCTTGATCGTGTTCGGATCCACCACCGCCGCGTCGCCCTTGTAGTGCATGACCATCTGCGGGAACGCGATGGTCAGTCCGACCATGATGACCTGGATACAGACAAACGGCACCGCACCCCAATAGATCTGCCCTGTTGTCACAGGCTCGATGCGCTTGCCGGTGATCCTGTCGAGATAGGGGACCTTGGCTGCGACGGAGCGCAGATAGAACAGCGCGAAGCCGAAAGGCGGATGCATGAAGCTCGTCTGCATGTTGATGCCGAGCAAGACGCCGAACCAGATCAGGTCGATCCCCAGCTTGTCGGCGGCCGGCGCAAGAAGCGGCACGATGATGAAGGCAAGCTCGAAGAAATCGAGGAAAAATGCCAGGAAGAAGACGAGCAGGTTCACCGTGATCAGGAAGCCCGTTTCGCCACCCGGCATGGCAACAAGAAGGTGCTCGACCCACAGGTGACCATTAACGCCATAGAAGGTCAGCGAAAAAACGCGGGCACCGATCAGGATGAAGATAACAAAGGCCGAGAGCCGCGTGGTTGCCGTCAGGGCCGAGCGGACTACGTCCATGGTCAGCCGGCCCTTGGCGGCCGCCATGACCAACGCGCCGACAGCGCCCATGGCGCCGCCTTCCGTCGGCGTGGCGATGCCGAGGAAGATCGTGCCGAGAACGAGGAAGATCAGCGCCAGGGGCGGGATCAGCACGATGATGACCTGCTGGGCAAGCCTGGACATCGCATTGATCTTCATGGTCCGGTCGGCGAGCGCGACGACATAGATGAAGGCAACGCCGACAGTTGCGCCGAGAATATCGGCATTCTCGCCATGTGTCGGCGACAGATAGACATGCGCGGCATAGGCAATGGCACCGGCCACGATCAGGGCGATGATGAGCGACGTGACACCGGATCCGAGCGTGCGGGCCTCAAGCGGCAGGGCCGGCATGGAGTCGCGCCGGACGAATGTCATCAGCAGGATATAGCCCATATAGAGGCTGGTGAGGACCAGACCCGGAATGAGCGCGCCGGCATACATGTCGCCGACGGAGCGGCCCAACTGGTCGGCAAGCACGATCAGCACCAGCGATGGCGGGATGATCTGGGCAAGGGTTCCGGACGCGGCGATGACCCCGGATGCAACGCGCCGGTCGTAACCGTAGCGCAGCATGATCGGCAGCGAGATCAGGCCCATGGCGATGACGGAGGCGGCGACGACACCGGTGGTCGCGGCAAGCAATGCACCGACGAAGATGACAGCGTAGGCAAGGCCGCCGCGAACCGGGCCGAACAACTGGCCAATCGTATCCAGCAGGTCTTCCGCCATTCCGGATCGTTCCAGCACGATCCCCATGAAGGTAAAGAACGGGATGGCGAGCAGCGTGTCGTTCGACATCACCCCCCAGAACCGTTCCGGCAGTGCATTGAGCAGCGGCCAGGAGAGATTGATGGAGCCGGCGGACAGGGGGGCGAGTTCCACACCGATGATGAAGAACAGGAGGCCGTTGGCTGCCAGTGAGAACGCAACCGGGTACCCCAGGAGCAGGAAAACGATCAATGAGACGAACATGATCGGTGCGAGGTTGACCGCGATGAACTCGATCATGGGCGCACCTCCGGGCTGACCGCTTCGTCGAGCGGCGCATGGGTCGGTATGTAGGGTGTCGGATCTTCCATATCGCCGCGCATGATGGCGACCTTCTTGATGATCTCCGAAATGCCCTGCAACAGGAGCAGGATGAAGCCGAACAGCAGGACTGCCTTGGCCGGCCAAACGATCAGACCGCCGGCGCTGGACGAGCCTTCCTGCGAGCGGACCGACATCAGCACATACGGCACGAGATAGTAGGTCATCAGCAGCACGAACGGCATCAGGAAGAAGACATGGCCGAACAGGTCGATCCAGTGCTGGGTGCGGCGCGAAAATTTGCCATAGACCACGTCGATGCGGATGTGTTCGTTCTGGCTCAGCGTATAGGCTGCGGCGCCCATGAAGGCCGCGCCGAACAGATACCACTGCGCCTCGAGCCAGGCGTTCGATGACATGTTGAACATTTTGCGGATAATGGCATTGCCGGCGCTGACCAGCACGGCCACCAGGATCAGCCATGAGACTGATTTGCCGATGATTTCCGTGACACGGTCGATGAGCCTGCTGATACCGAGCAGTGCGGTCATACGTGTTTCCTCCCCGCCAAGCTGGTTTTGATTTTTATTGCTCAAGCATAGCCACAGTGCCGATTTCAAGCCTCGATTCAAGTCTGGCCGGTCATTTTCCCGCATAGTCTGGCGACGTCATACCAAAGTCGCATAGGGGTTACGGGAAGTGCTCAAAGGTTAGGCAGAAATCGTCCGGCACCGTTCGCGCGGTCGAAGACACTTGATCCGGTGAGTCGTTTATTCCCCACCGGAATTGTTTCCGGGATGGGGTTGAAATGGCGTTGCCTTTCAGGCTTGGATACGCGCTCAAGAATCCGTGAGGTACGTTCGTCATGACCGCGATGATCCGCAATCCCATCTTGCCTGGTTTCAATCCGGACCCGTCCATCTGTCGTGTCGGTGACGATTACTACATCGCCACCTCCACCTTCGAATGGTATCCGGGCGTGCAGATCCACCATTCGCGCGATCTGGTGAACTGGACCCTGGTACGCCGGCCGCTGGAGCGGGCAAGCCAGCTCGACATGCGCGGCAATCCCGATAGTTGCGGTGTCTGGGCGCCATGCCTGTCCTATGCCGACGGGCAGTTCTTTCTGGTCTATACCGACGTCAAGCGCTTCGACGGCAATTTCAAGGACGCCCATAATTACATCGTCACCTCGCCGATCATCGAAGGCGAATGGTCGGAGCCGATCTACGTCAATTCCTCCGGCTTCGATCCGTCGCTGTTTCATGATGATGATGGCCGCAAGTGGTTCCTCAACATGCAGTGGAACCACCGCACCGAAAGCTTCGGCGGTGCGCCGAAATCGCCTGCCTTCGACGGCATCCTGCTGCAGGAATGGGACCCGGCGACGAAGTCGCTTGTTGGCCCAATCCGCAATATCTTCGCCGGCAGCACACAAGGGCTGGTGGAAGGGCCGCATCTCTTCAAGCGCAACGGCTGGTATTACCTGACCACGGCCGAAGGCGGAACCGGCTATGACCATGTCGTCACCATGGCCCGATCCCGCACGATCGAGGGGCCGTATGAAATGCATCCAAAGACGCATCTGATCACCTCCAAGGATCACCCAGGCGCCGTCTTGCAGCGGGCAGGGCACGGCCAATATGTCGAAACGCCGGATGGGCAGGCCTATCACACCCATCTGACCGGCCGGCCGCTGGCGCCGCAACGGCGCTGTACGCTCGGCCGCGAGACGGCGCTGCAAAAATGCGTCTGGCGTGACGACGACTGGCTCTATCTCGAACAGGGCGGCGTTGTTCCCGCCGTCGATGTGGCAGCTCCCGGTGAAGCCGAGGCTGTCGACAAGCCGGCGAAGATCCAGACCGAGTTCGACGGGCCTGATTTGCCGATGGAGTTCCAGTGGCTGCGAACGCCCGTTCCAGAGCGGATATTCTCACTGGCTGATCGGCCTGGATTCCTGCGGCTGTTTGGGCGCGAAAGCATCGGCAGCTGGTTCGAGCAGGCATTGGTGGCGCGCCGGCAGGAGCATCATGCCTTCCGGGTGGAAACCGTCGTCGAGTTCGAGCCGGACACCTATCAGCAGGCTGCCGGATTGACCCACTATTACAACCGCCACAAGTTCCATGCGGTGGCGGTAACGCTGCACGAAACGCTCGGCCGTGTCGTGACGATCTTTTCCTGCAACGGTGATTTCCCGCATAGCCGCATGACTTTCCCGGTGGAAAGCGGCGTTGCCGTTCCCGTCGGTCGGGTGCATCTGGCAATGGAAATCCGCGGCAACGATCTACGGTTCTTCTGGCATGCCGATGGCTATCGCGCATGGCGCGAGCTCGGCCCGGTGCTGGACGCCGGTGTCGTCTCCGACGAGGGCGGACGGGGCGAGCACGGTTCGTTCACCGGCGCCTTTGCGGGTGTCTTCGCCTTCGACACATCCGGCCGGGTTCAGGTCGCCGATTTTGATCGTTTCAGCTATGAGGTTCTGGATATCGGTGGTTGAATAACGAAGTCGTTTATCAGGTATTTCTCATAATTAACTGATATCATTACAATTTTGTAATTCTTGATTTCAGTTTCCGTTCATCTTTGGGGCGGTAGTTTCAGGGTGTCAAAAACGAAAGGACACCCAATGAAACGTCTGTTGATTGCACTGGTCGCCAGTTCCTTCCTGGCTACGCCGATGGCTTTCGCGCAGCCGGCAAAGCCGTTCGAAGTCGCTCAGATGAAGGAGCGTCATGTCGAAAAGAAGGTCTATCGGCACGGCAACAAGAAGGTTGTCGAAAAGCATGTCGTCGTGAAGAAGCGCTGGGCGCGGGGGCATCGCCTGTCACCGGCCGAGCGCCGCCATATCGCCGCGGTCAATGATTATCGCCGATACAAGCTGCGCGCCCCGCCGCGCGGACAAAGATGGGTTCGTGTCGACAACGACTTCCTGCTGATCAGCGTCGCCACCGGCGTCATCGTCAATCTGGCGACGCGCTAAGCGCACTGTCCAAAGAAGCGAAAGGCGGCGTGGGCCGCCTTTCGCGGAGATCACTCAGCTGCCCGATGACAGGCAGGACTTAAGCGATGCGCCGATCGATTCCATCATCTGGAAATAGAGATTCGGCCCGGCCTCGAGCGTGGCGGCTTCCGGATCCAGTGTGCCGGATTTCGCCGGTGTGCCTTCGAGCACCACGTTGACCAGCTTGGGCTCGAATTGCGGTTCGGCGAAGACGCAGGTCGCACCCAGATCGACGATCTTGGCATGGATATCCGACAGGCGTTGCGCGCCGGGGAGGGTTTCCGGGCTGACGGTGATCGAGCCCGCCACCTTCACGTGATAGCGATGTTCGAAATACTGGTAAGCGTCGTGGAAGACGATGAAGGGCTTGTCCTTGATCGGCGCGATCGTCTCTGCAATCGTCTTGTCGAGCGTGTCGAGGCGGGCATTCAGCGCGTCGCGATTGGTCTTGTAGGCTGCGGCATTGGCGGGATCGGCCTCGGCCAGCGTTTTTTCGATTTCGGCGGCCATTGCCTTGGCATTGGCAGGGTCCAGCCAGAGGTGCATGTCATATTCGCCCTCGTCGTGATGATGGGCTTCCTCGCCGGAATGGGCGTGCTCCGCGCCGGCCTCATGCTCGTCCCCGTCGTCATGCGCCTCGAACGCGCCGCCTTCGCGGAACTTCAGTTTTTCAAGGCCCGGGGCGTCGTCGAGTTCGACGATGGTGGCGCCGTTGCCGAGCGTTTCCAGTGGCTTTTCCAGAAAGGCTTCCAAGCCGTGGCCGACCCAGAAGACGATCTTGGCATTTTCGAGCGCCGATGCATTCGACGGCTTCATGCTGTACGTGTGTGGGGAGGCGGCCCCTTCGACGATCAGTGACGGCTCGCCCACGCCCTGCATGATCGAGGCGACCAGCGAGTGGATCGGCTTGATCGACACCACCACGTTCGGTACTTCGGCATGGACGGTGCCGGCGGTCAGAAGCTGGAAGGGGGCAAGGAAAAGGGAGGATGTAAGGAGAAGGGATTTTTTCAGGCTCATGCGGGAACTCCTGTCTTGTAAATCAATGTAATGTTATTACATCAATTGCGTTATGCTATAACGTGTGGCATAGCGGCTGGCAACACCTCATTCGGATTTTTTCGATGCTGAATTTTTCCAGGACTTCCCAGACGCCACTGGTCACGCTGAGCAACGCCGGAGTGCGGCGCAACGGCCGCTGGCTGGTGCGCGGCGTCGAGTTTTCGATCCGCCGCGGCGAGATCGTCACGCTGATTGGCCCGAACGGCTCGGGCAAATCGACCACAGCCAAGGCCGCGATCGGCGTGATGAAGCCCGACGAGGGTTGGGTCGAGAAGAAGCCGGGCCTGAAGGTCGGCTATGTTCCTCAAAAACTCTCGATCGACTGGACATTGCCGCTGACGGTAGAGCGCCTGATGACCCTGACCGGGCCATTGAAGGGGCGTGAAATCGAAGAGGCGCTGCATTCGACCGGCATTTCCCATCTTGCCCGGGCCGAGGTGCAACACCTGTCCGGCGGCGAATTCCAGCGGGCGCTGCTCGCCCGCGCCGTTGCCCGCAAACCCGATCTCCTCGTTCTCGATGAACCGGTGCAGGGAGTCGATTTTTCCGGCGAGATCGCGCTCTATGATCTGATCAAGTCGATCCGCAATCAGACCGGCTGCGGCATTCTGCTGATTTCGCACGATCTTCACGTGGTCATGGCCGAGACCGATACGGTGATTTGCCTGAACGGTCATGTCTGCTGTCGCGGCACGCCGCAAATGGTGAGCCGCAGTCCGGAATATCTGCGGCTGTTCGGAAGCCGTGCCGCCCAGACCCTCGCCGTCTACAGCCACGACCACGATCACACCCATCTACCGGATGGCCGGGTGCTGCACACTGATGGCACTATTACCGAACACTGCCATCCCGGCGACGGCCACCATCATGGTGATGCCGACCACGATCATGTGCACGATCACGTCCATGGTCCCAATTGCGGCTGCGGCTTCAAGAGCCGCCTGCACGGCTTCGACGACAAGAAGCCGGATCTGAACAAGGAGCAGGGCCGTGTTTGACGATTTCTTCACCCGCGCGCTCATCGCCGGCATCGGTCTTGCCATCACTGTGGGCCCGCTCGGCTGCTTCGTCATCTGGCGTCGCATGGCCTATTTCGGCGATACGATGGCGCACTCCGCCCTGCTGGGCGTGGCTCTGTCGCTGCTGTTCGATCTTAACCTGATGCTCGCAGTCTTCATCGTCGCGGCTTCCGTCTCGCTTCTGCTGCTGCTCCTGCAAAAACGCGGCGCGCTATCGACGGATGCATTGCTCGGAATCCTCTCCCATTCGGCCTTGTCGATCGGCCTCGTCATGGTCGCCTTCATGACCTGGGTGCGGATCGATCTCGTCGGTTTCCTGTTCGGCGATATTCTGGCGGTGTCCGAGGCCGACATCGATCTCGTCTGGGGCGGCGGCATCCTGGTACTGGCGGCGATCGTCTATCTGTGGCGACCGTTGCTGGCCTCGACCGTCAATCCGGAACTCGCGGAGGCCGAAGGCCTGCGGCCGGAGCGGGCGCGGCTCTATTTCATGCTGTTGATGGCGCTGGTGATCGCCATTGCCATGAAGATCGTCGGCATCCTGCTCATCACCTCGCTGCTGATCATCCCGGCCGCCACGGCGCGGCGTTTCGCGACCTCGCCGGAGATCATGGCCGTGCTCGCCTCGGTGATCGGCGCGCTGGCCGTCACCGGCGGGCTGTTCGGGTCGCTGCATTTCGATACGCCGTCGGGTCCGTCGATCGTGGTCGCCGCGATGGGGCTGTTCGTGCTCAGCCTTCTGCCGTTCCGGCGCAATGTGGAGACCGAGACGGCCATACATTCAACGCATGGGGGACACCACTGATGGCGCAGCAACTAACCAAGAACCAATCGCTGGTGTTTGACACGCTGACTCATGCCGAAGGTCCCCTCAGCGCCTATACGATCCTCGACAAGCTGCGCGATCACGGGTTTCGCGCGCCGTTGCAGGTGTACCGGGCGCTCGACAAGCTGTTGGAATTCGGTCTCATCCATCGGCTGGAAAGCATGAACTCCTTCGTGGCCTGCACCCATCCGGATCACCATCACCATGATCACGGCGTGACGGCTTTTGCCATCTGCGAGGATTGCGGCATGGTCACGGAGATGCACGATACAGCCATGGAGGAGCGGCTTTCCGTTCTCGCCGGCAGCCGGCATTTCAAGACCGAGAAGACGACGATCGAGATTCGCGGCCATTGCCAGAACTGCACCTGCGCATAGCAAGCGCGGCCAACGATCAAAGTCTCGTTTCATCTCAGCCTGTCGAGGTTCATCCGTGAACAATCACGATTCGATTGCCGATTTCCTGTTCTCCGCCCATGCGCATGGGCACGATGAAACGCACCACACGGATGACATGGCCGACACAGCAATCGACCCGGTCTGCGGCATGACCGTCAGGCTGAATGCCGGAAAACCCAGCCTCGACTATCACGGCACGACCTATCACTTCTGCAGCCAGCGCTGTCATGGCCGTTTCGGCGCGGATCCCTGGTTCTTCCTGTCCGGCCATGCGAAGAACAAGCCGAAGGTCGCCAGGAAAGTCACGCAGTATACGTGCCCGATGGATCCCGAAATTGTCCGCGATGCACCCGGAGCCTGCCCGATCTGCGGCATGGCGCTGGAGCCGATGGGCACTCCGGTTGACGGGCCGAACCATGAACTGATCGATTTCATCTGGCGCTTCTGGGTGAGCCTCGCCTGCGCCTTGCCACTGGTTGTCCTTTCCATGGGGCCGATGCTTGGCCTGCCGATCCGCGACTGGATTGGTGGTCGCCTGTCGTCCTATATCGAATTGATCCTCGCCACTCCGGTCGTGCTCTGGGCCGCCAAGCCGTTCTTCGAGCGCGGCTGGGTCTCGGTCCGCACCGGCCATTACAACATGTGGACGCTGATCATGCTCGGCGTCGGGGCAGCCTATCTCTACAGCGTCGTCGCGACGCTGTTCCCGAGCCTCTTTCCCATGGAACTCGGTGGGCATCAGGGGGATGTCGCCGTCTATTTCGAAGCGGCGACCGTCATCGTCGCTCTTGTCTTCGTCGGCCAAATCCTCGAACTGCGGGCTCGCGAACGAACCGGCGACGCGATCCGCGCGCTGATGGACCTTTCGCCAAAGACGGCGCGTCGCATCCAGCCTGATCGCACCGAGCAGGATGTGCCGCTCGAAAACATCCTGTCCGGCGACCATGTGCGCGTGCGTCCCGGCGAGGCTGTTCCGGTCGATGGTGTCGTCACCGAAGGCCGCTCCAGCATCGACGAAAGCCTGATCACCGGCGAACCTCTGCCCGTCGAGAAGGCTGCGGGCGCCACGGTGACCGGCGGCACCATCAATCGCAACGGCACTCTGGTGGTGCGCGCGGAAAAAGTCGGCAGCGATAGTGTCTTGTCGCAGATCGTCGAGATGGTCGCATCTGCCCAGCGGTCGCGTGCGCCGATCCAGAAACTGGCCGACCGGGTATCGGGCTGGTTCGTGCCGACAGTGGTTGCCATCGCGGCACTTGCCTTCGCCGCCTGGCTTATCCTTGGCCCGGAACCATCCTTCATCTACGGGCTGGTGGCCGCCGTTTCCGTGCTGATCATTGCCTGCCCCTGCGCACTGGGTCTGGCGACGCCGATTTCAATCATGACGGCGACGGGCAGGGGTGCGCAGTCGGGCGTGCTGGTCCGCGAGGCCGCGGCGCTTGAACGTCTTGCCGCCGTGGATACGCTGATCGTCGACAAGACCGGAACACTGACCGAAGGCAAGCCACGTCTGACCAAAGTGCTCGTGCACCCTTCCTTCCCGGAGAACCGGTTGCTGATGCTCGCCGCGTCGCTCGAAAGGGCATCAGAACATCCGCTGGCCGAAGCGATCGTCGCGGGAGCGGAAGCACGCGACGTGGCGCTTTCGGATGTCACCAAATTCAACGCGATCAACGGCAAGGGTGTCTCCGGCCAGGTGGAAGGGCAGACGGTGCTGGCCGGCAATTCCGCGATGATGGCCGATGCCGCAGTCGATATCACTGTCTTTTCCCATCATGCAGAGAGTTTGCGCCAGAACGGCCATACGGTGCTGTACATCGCTGTCAACGGTCAGCCCGCCGGATTGCTGGCGCTGGCCGATCAGATCAAGCTGAACGCGGTCGAGGCCATCCGTGCGTTGCGGGCCGAAGGTGTCCGAATCATCATGGCGACGGGCGACAATGCCGTTACAGCACAGGCGGTGGCAAAGGCGCTGGGAATCGATGAGGTCGCCGCCGATCAACTGCCGGAATACAAGAGGACACTGGTCGAGCGTTTGAAGGCCGAGGGCAGGGTGGTTGCCATGGCGGGCGACGGCATCAACGACGCGCCGGCACTGGCGGGTGCCGATGTCGGCATTGCCATGGGCACCGGCGCCGACGTCGCGCTGGAAAGCGCCGGCATTACCCTCCTGAAGGGCGATCTCTCCGGCATTGTCCGGGCGCGCGCCCTGTCGAAGGCAACACTGTCGAACATTCGCCAGAACCTGATGTTCGCCTTTGGCTATAACGCCATCGGCGTGCCAGTCGGTGCGGGGCTGCTTTATCCCATCACCGGACACCTGCTTTCGCCGATGCTGGCGGCGGCGGCCATGAGCCTCTCCTCGGTCTCGGTTATCGCCAATGCGCTGCGGTTGAAGCGATTGAAACTGTGAACTCGCTCAGTCGATGACCGAAAGCGTGGTGGCAAACAACTGCCACTTGCGCACATAGTTGTCCGCGGATTTTTTAAGGCCGGCGATAGCGGTTTCGTCCAGTTGGCGGACGGCTTTTGCCGGCGCACCGACGATCAGCGAATTGTCCGGAAAGACCTTTCCTTCCGTTACCAGAGCATTGGCGCCGACCAGGCAATTATTGCCGATCACGGCGCCGTTGAGAATCGTTGCCCCCATGCCGATCAGCGAATTGTCGCCGATAGTGCAGCCGTGCACGATGGCGCGATGGCCGATCGTGCAGCCTTCGCCGATCGTCACTGGAAAGCCGGGATCGACATGGATGACGACGCCTTCCTGGATATTGGAGCGATCGCCGATCCTGATCGGCTCGTTGTCACCACGCAGCACCGCGCCGAACCAGACGCCGACATCCTCGCCCAACGTCACATGACCGATCACGTGCGCATCGGGCGCTATCCAGTAGCTGCCTTCGGCGGGCGTTTCGGGGCGATGGGAACCGAGGGCGTATCGCGGCATGGCTTTCCTTCTCTCGTACGAATGGTCACGACCGCAATCGGCATAAAGCGGATGCAGCAGAATAGCATGTCATGGATATGTGGGGATCGGCAGCAAGAACTCTTCGCGCCGCGCGCCTCTATGCCCATCTTCAAAAGGATATCGTCAATGTCGAAACTGGGTGAGGCCAGGCCGGATTGACGGGGGCGGACGAAAGAATGGTACAATCTGCGGCGGGAGCGGGCACTCGATTGCGAATGCCGGAAGGCTGTCTTTGGCAGTCGATGCGTTAGCTGCAGACGTAAGCCTGTAGCTGATCGCGCGTGAGGAACCGGCCGCCCGTGCGGGAATTGCGTTCGGGATGTGTATATTCCAAGCTGGGGACATCTGGCAATTCCAGAGCCTGGCGGACCGTCATGATGCCGACGTCGCGGCGATCGGCTCCGCGCTTCAGGCTCACTTCAACGATGCGGTACAGATTTTCCTCAACCATGTTTTCCACTCCCGTCTTTCGTTTTTTTGATTCTGAGCCTTAGTAACTACTCCGAAATTGGTTTTTATGAGGCACCTCAATGAATACTGAGCCACACATGAAGGAAGTGCAACAATAATTCTCGGCAAATGCTTGGATTCATATCGCGATGATGCGGGATCGACGGTCTTGACCATGCAGTACATAGTTGCTTTGCGAGCACGTGCCCATCGGAAGGGCATATCTTCTGCTTTGCCCGGAACATTCCTGTGTTCGGCGCGTTTCAAATTGCGGAACACAGGAGCGCATGATGGCGAATATCAAGAATCTGCGAACCGGGTTTACCGGCGAACTCGACGAAAACAGCGGTATGACAGCCAAGGCAAAGCAGGCGGCGGGCTATGTCCGCGACGAAGCGGGTGCCGTGGTACAAACCGCGCAGGATCATCCTTCAGCTACCGGCACGCTCCTGCTGGTTTTCGGCGCCGCGGCTTTTGTCGCCGGATATATGATCGGTAGCGCATCGGCGCCGACACGACGAAGTTACTGGTGAATGTTGCGTTGCGTCAAATTTCTGTTGAAGATGATGCGGCGCAGCATTATATTTGAAATATCGCAGTGATTCACCTCCTCCCGGAAAACTGCGATCGATCGGCGGTCACCCTCCTCCCGACCGTGGATCATCTTCGGAAGCCTGCCGCACCTCCTCCCGCGGCAGGCTTTTTTCGTCTGATGGGACTGCCCAGCGGGAACCAAATCGACTATCCTGTGTTTGTAGTGGCAAGACAATCGGAGGAGACGCTCATGCCAAATACAAAATGGACAAACCCCGTCGAAGTTGGTTTCGCCCACCAGGGATCTCAGATGGTCCAGGGCCCGTTCGACGCTCTCATCTGCCTCATGGATACTTGGCCCGACCTTCGCGGCCCTCGTTACGTCGCCGCACGCAGCTTCTGCCGCGCAGCGCTCGACGGACGAAAATCGGCCGAGGAGGCAAGGGAAGTTTTCATTTCGGCCGCAAAGGAAGCAAAGCTTCAAGCCCATTAAGCATGGGCCGCACAATCTGACAGCCACCTTGCCTGCGGTGGTATGTTGACGGTCACTATAGGCCATATATGTGCGGCGGGGAAACTGGCGTGCGGCGCGGGGACATGTTTTTCGCGATATGCCCCGCAGCAGTCGCTACAGTTGTAACTCCTGCCGCAACCGTCACAATGATGGTCGCAGGGCCCCTGTTTTCGGCCACTCGCTTTTCTCTCGTGCGCGCTGTATATCGGCGCGAAGCCGGCTTGATGCCGCGTTTGTCGAGCGCAACAATCCGAGACCAGCGATATGACGATCCCATCCGAAACAACACGGCGCGACAGCCGGTATTTTCATGCGCCGGTCTTCGCGGTCGCCCCGATGATCGACTGGACGGACCGTCATTATCGGTTCTTCGCCCGAACGCTTTCGAAACATGCGCTGCTCTACACGGAGATGATCGTGGCAGAGGCGATCCTGCGCGGTGACCGGCAGCGGCTCTTGGGGTTTGATGATGCCGAACATCCGGTGGCGCTGCAGCTGGGCGGCAATGATCCCGCGAAGATGGCGGAAGCGGCCCGGATCGGCGAAGAATTCGGCTATGCCGAGATCAACATGAATGTCGGCTGTCCGTCGGACCGGGTGCAGTCCGGCACGTTCGGCGCCTGCCTGATGCGCGAGCCGGCGGTGGTGGCCGAATGCGTTGCGGCGATGAAGGCGAAGGTTTCGATCCCGGTGACGGTGAAGTGTCGGATTGGCGTCGATGACCAGGATCCGGAGCTGGCATTGCGCGATCTCGTTTCCCGCGTGGTCGAGGCCGGCACGGATGCCGTCTGGGTTCATGCGCGAAAGGCCTGGTTGCAGGGACTGTCGCCGAAGGAGAACCGGGATATTCCGCCGCTGGATTATGCCTTGGTTCACCGGTTGAAAGCCGAAAACCCGAACCTTTTCATCGGTATCAACGGCGGTCTTGGCACTTTGAATCAGGCCCTTGACGAACTGAACCAGGATGCGCCGCTTGATGGGGTCATGCTTGGCCGGGCCACCTATCATGATAGCGCCATGCTGACGGAAGTGGACGGATTTTTTCCGCATCCGCTGACGGGGGCCGGCCCGATCGACCAGACTGCCGAGGCCTTTACCGCCAACGGCCACCGGCAGTCGCTGGACTTCTGGGCCGGTGTTCGCGACGCGATGATGGTCTATTCGGCCGGCCATATCGCTTCCGGCGGCCGGCTCATTCATGTCACCCGGCACATGGTCGGGCTGTTCCAGGGCTGGCCGGGCGCCCGCCGTTTTCGTCAGATCCTGTCGACCGATGCGACGCGGGCGGGGGCCGGACCCGAGGTGATCGCCGCCGCCTTCGAGGCGATCTTTACCGCTGCGGAAGCAAAGCAGGCGGCGGAATAAAACCGGGCGGCCCCGATCTTTGTCACCCGATAATCATCCCATGGTTTTCCGCTGCGGGGATGATCTTGCCCCAGAAAAAAACGGCGCCCCGAGGGACGCCGTTGAAATCGATATCGCGAGGCGATCAGATCGAGGCTTAGTCGGCCTGGATGTTGACGGCCTTCGGGCCCTTGCCCATGCGATCCGGCTCGGTGTCGAAGGTGACCTGCTGGCCGTCCTTCAGGGTCTGGAGACCAGCGGCCTGCAGCGCGGAGATGTGGACGAAAACGTCCTTGGCGCCGCCTTCCGGCGTGATGAAACCAAAACCCTTGTCCTGGTTGAAGAATTTTACGGTGCCCTTGGTGGCCATGGGAGAAGTCCTTTTTTCCCTCAAATGATGTGTCCTCACCCCTGCCAGGGTGGAGACGCTTTTTTCTTTCCGGTTGTGTCTTTATTTCGGAAAGCCAGTCGGTGAAGTCACGATAACGGGGAAAGAACGTCTACAGTGCCGTTTGAGCGACACGCCCGGATGTCTCCGGGACCATACAGCCAGTCCAGTCTCCGGGATTGAAAACGCCCGAACGCCGAAATATTTGCAGCAAAAAAAGAAAATAGCAAGCGTTTAATCCTGCTCATTCAACCAGCCGTCGATACTGTTTCATTCTGCACCAAGCCCGTGCTTTGGCGCATATCCGGGGATTTCGCCCACCATCCCGATCTGACCACAATTTGGTCCCGACCATGACGGAAAAGGGAGCGGTGGGCATCGCCGCGTCGGGGTTGATGCCGGCCCGGCAAGGCGTTACGTCGGGTGTTCGGAATGCTGGAATGAGGTAGGTTGTGATCGATCCCTATGAAACGCTCGGTGTCGGGCGCGACGCAGACGAGCAGGCGATCAAGGCGGCCTGGCGCAAGACCGCCAAGACCGCCCATCCCGACAGCGGCGGCGATACCGAGGCCTTCGGCCGGCTGCAGGCCTGCTACGACCTCTTGAAGGATCCCGTGCGCCGCAAGGTCTACGACAATACCGGCTACGACCCGCAGCTCGCCGACCCGCGCGACCTGCAGGGCATCTTGCGGCTCGAAACGCTGGTCAACGACTTCATCCTCGACGAGCGCGAGCCCGGCAGCTTCGACCCGGTCGCCGCGATGCGCCGCAAATTGTCCGACGATATCGTCAAGAGCCGGTTCCACATTCTCGAACTGGAGCGGCACCGCGCCCGTGTGCGCCAGCATATCGATCGGCTGGGCCGCCGCCCGTCCGCCGATATCCTCGGTTCGATGCTGCGCACCCGCTCCCAATCCATCGCCGACGCCATCCGCACGGCCGAGGCGCAGATCGAGGCGACAGAGCAGGCCTATGTGATGCTCGAAGGCTATTCCTATGAGCTGGATCTGCTGGAGCAAGCGGCGGAATAGGGGCACGTCACCGTCCAACCCGTTTCCATGCCTCCATGGCCGCCGGCAGGTCCGGCAGGTGCGGGGCCCGGTCGCCGTGGATGCGATACCACCTTGGCAGGGCCGCATGCAGCCAGTGGCCGCGCGGCTGGACGCGGCGGACAAGCTCGAAGATCAGCACCAGACAGGCATTGGACAGCGCCTTGCCGGTGTCGGAGATGATGTCGAGCTTGCACTGCTCGTAGCGCACGCATGTCTCCAGCAGACGATCGTAGAATTTCCGCCTGGGGGCGTCGAGCCTTGCCAGGCACGGCGGTGCAAGGGGCGTTTCGCTGCAGCAGCGGCCAAGCCGGCGGCAGGCGGGCCGGTGGCAGTGCGCGACCGGCAGCAGGACCTCCATGATGCGGGCCGGCAGTTTCGCCTGCTCGCGGTTCTTCGGGTCGACGTTGTACATCATGGGGCTCTCCAATCTGCTGGACGTGACGATGCGGTCACGCGACCGCGGCGGTCCGTGTCATGCCTCATTCCTGTCCTCCGGCCGCCTTCGGGCCTCGGGGTATCGTCCGTCCGCCGGCGGATGGCCGGCAATCGGACGCGGCGCTCGCGAGAGCCTCGTTGGGGAATGGGAAAGTGGCTCTCGCCAGCGCCCCGTTCGGCGGTTTTTGCCCAGTCACTTTTTCCACTACGGCCTGATCGGCCCTCTGTGCATCGCACGCCCGCAGCAGCAACAGCCTGCGGAGGGGAAATTTCGCCTGGACCCCGGCTGTGGGGACTTCCGTCCTTCCCCCAAACCCGGCGCCGGCCCCGCCTCGCTGCCACGGCTGGCAGTGTATCCGTGGCGGGACGACAAGGATTATGGCATGGGGGATGGGGGCGGGGATGGACGGGGAGGTTAGTTCATTGAGATTTGTACGTCGTTGGCTCTCTTTTTTACAACTCCATAGAAATTCATTCAACATTGTGCCAAAATAAAAATTATTTTTACATCGAATACATTCATAATTTATATCTACGTGAAAATGTTACATATGTAATTTCCATTAATCAGTCCTTCGATATCTCTACGACCGCAAAGTCTATGCCCGAAAACATCGTATTAAATTTCCTTATGTCACTTGGTGGAGTAATTATAAATTTTAGATGGCTACCGCCTTTTACAACGGAAGTAAACTTTTCATCTACCTTAGCAAAGGTTTCGATCTTGCTTTTTGCTTTAAACAAAGCCTCAGTTAAAGCTTTTGGCCTGTTATGTCGATTGGCACTTTCGCCTACGGTATGGGAAATGCTGCATGTTATGGTTGAACCATTAGTAATGAGATCAACACGCGTACCAGCTCCGGTAATGTGCGTTCCACGTCTGGCGGCTGCATCATAATCGATTGAGGCTCCGCCAGCCGCGAGTCTGCACAGGAATTCGATGATGCACGAATCGCAGTCAAATGGATATTTCTCACCAAACACATCAATCAGTGTTTCTAGTCGCTCCTTAAAGTCCGGGAGCTGAGGTCTAATCTTTTGATTTTCGTTAGTCGCCGCCAAAACTAACTGCGAGAAAAGATACTTTGATGATTTCCAATCTTTCGTAAAAAGCTGGGAGCTAGATTGACTAACTCGTTGCTCCCAATCAATCCGAGTTGAGGCATTAGCGAGTGGAGTTTCCCCAGAAACTATAAAATAGAGAAGCATTCCTACGCCATAGACATCAACTAGTGCGCTTCTATTGCTAAAATTAGACTTCATATTTAGTTGCTCTGGCGCCAGAAATCCCAACGCTTGAGATGCATTCATGTAGAATTCCGCGCCATCGGCGCCTTTGAACCAGGACAAATCAAAGTCCAGAATTATTATATTGTCCTTTTCAACGCGTTCCCAATATGGGCCTGATATCATTATATTGCTTGGTCTAAGATCTCTATGTAGTATTATCTTTTCATGAGAATGACATTCAAATAGTATGTCGCAGATCCATAGGCATATTTCTAATTTTGATCTCAAATTTGAATGGCTGTATTCATTAATGTATTTCTGAAGGTCTATTCCTTCAATGTACTCCATGGTTATGCTGGGGGGGAGCTCGGAAGCATCTAGTAGTCTGACCACGCCGCGAATTCCGCTGTCGCTAAGTATCCGCATGGATTGAACACCTCTTCTGAAGCTATTCAGCATAGCGGGGTCATCCCGCACTTCCATATGTGCCACTTTAATTGCTATGGATTTTTCATCTGGTGTAAAGGCTTGGTAAACTTTGCCAAAATTACCTTTACCTAGCTCGCTCGAAATTCTATTTCCCAGCCACTTCTGTTCAGCATCATTTGGATTAACGCGAGTTGATATATGTATTGCGGTATCGTAGCGTTTGCAAAATTCAGAGTAAGACTCGTAGTCAAAGGCGTCATTCTTGTAAAAATTCTTGGTAGTTGATGCCAGATGCGATCGTATTTGATCGGGGTCAAGCTTTAATATCTCTATAGGAGAAGGAATAGACCCGCTGATATTTACGCTCGATACAACTGGATAGGCAATTGAATCGGCAGAAGAACCTTTATTGAGTTCCGAAACTAAATGAATAAAGCCTGCTTCCCAAGTTTTATCGTCCCCGGTGTAAACAATGCTGACGGGGAGATTTTTAGCCAGCTCCATGTCTTCATCGTCCGGCTTCCTTTTGATAAGGAAATAATCGCCTGTGACGAATCCTGTTTGATGCAGATAACCGAGCTGCCCAGATACCGTCAGGTCTTTTAGCCCAACACCATAAAATATAACTAAATTATGGCTGAACATGCTTTTCAGAAACTCGGCGTAGCCGTGCTGGGCCAGAAGAGTGTCTCGCTCCTCTCGCGCGAGAATCCATGATCTAGGGTTGTCAATTTGCCCATGTAAATCAACGATCAGTGGCCTACTGTCACCCAGAGCCAATCTTGATAAGGGAGCGTCGACGCCCAAAAGATGGTTGGGAACAATCCCCGTTTTTCTTTTAGCGTAAGAATTGGCCGCGAAGCCGTCAAGATTGAAAGAA
The DNA here is from genome assembly GCF_051669845.1 of Pararhizobium sp. O133. Lineage (NCBI taxonomy): Bacteria > Pseudomonadati > Pseudomonadota > Alphaproteobacteria > Hyphomicrobiales > Rhizobiaceae > Pararhizobium > Pararhizobium sp. O133. The sequence continues at coordinate 2,493,907 of NZ_CP196426.1, forward strand.
AGCAATGCATGTGGGTTTAAATGCCACACGTGTTCAAAAAATGTAGGGCAATTAATTGATTTCGGAGTTAGTATACGTCTCGCCTCAATTTCAAATTGAGCGCCCATCTGGTTTTTTAAGTATGAAATTTTTGACCAGTTATCTGGTATATATTTAACAGTATTACTTATCTCATCCGCCAATTTTTCACTTACCGCCGTGTTTGCAGCTAGTGATAAGTAAGATTCCAATAGCTGATCTACTAATTCATCCCAATTCGGTAGGCCTGCTTCCCTTGAGGACCCGGCGCCGCAGAAAATTACTAATCGTTTCGTTTCTTCTTTATAAATTTTAGCAAGTCTTGCGAAATTTGGTTGTGCTTCTAGCTTCATAAAGCGCCGCTCGTTGTTCATGAATCGGTTTGTATAACGTAATTTTGTTTCAAATTTTTTCACAATTCAAGGTCGAAGTTTACTCCAGCAAGCGGAGGTCCGCTCCGCCGTGCAAGGTAGGAGAGTTAGCCGGCTAAGCGCTGCATTCATTACGAGTTAGCTAAGTGTCAGAAGTTGCAGGTGAGGGGTAACGCCGGAGTTTGCCGACGGTCTACTGCCCCGGCCGTCCCGTCTTGCCCTTGGTGCGGCCCTTGCGCTTCTGTTCGCCCGGATCCTCGTAGGAGCCGGCGCCGATCTTGCCGCGCAGGAGGGGGCGGGGGTCGTCGGTGGATCCTCGGGTCAGGCCCGAGGATGACGGAGTGGGGGATAAGTCCTTTTCCGGCTGGCCTTCCAGGAGCGGGGAGAAGCGTTTGCTCGCCTTGGCGGCGTCGGGCTTGTCTGGCAGGGCGCCCTTGGTGTTGACCGGCTTTTCGGTGCGGCCGACGGTCATTTCGTCCAGGGTGTTCTTGCGGAACAGGGATTTGCCGGCGGGCGTGGCGACGTCGCGGCCCATGTCGTCGAGGGCGGGTTTGGTGAAGAGGGAACGGCCTGGCTGATCTCCCCCCTTGTGGGGGAGATGGCCCGAAGGGTCAGAGGGGGGTACTGCGGCAGACTCGGAGGTTGGGGTGGCACCCCCCTCTGTCAGCTTTGCTGACATCTCCCCCACAAGGGGGGAGATCCGGCCGGAGTTTGTGGCTTTCCCCTCCCCAACCCTCCCCACAGGGGGGAGGGAGTCGACGGAGGATGCCGCAGCCTTCTTCTTGCCGGCCCCTTCCATAGCCCGCGCTTCTTGCCGTGCCATCGGGTCGTCCATGACGGCGAGTTCGGCGGCTTTCAGGCGTTTGATTTCGTCGCGGAGGCGAGCGGCGGTTTCGAAGTCGAGGTCGGCGGCGGCGTTGCGCATCTGTTTTTCGAGCGCTTCGAGATGGGCGGCGAGGTTGTTGCCGACCAGGCTGGTGATGCCGCCCTTGACGCCCTTGATGCCGATATCGGCGCGGACATGGTCCTTTTCGTAGACACTGTCGAGGATGTCGGAAATCTTGGCCTTGACCGATTCCGGGGTGATGCCGTGGGCCTCGTTGTAGGCCACCTGCTTTTCGCGGCGGCGGGAGGTTTCCTCCATGGCGCGCTGCATCGAGCCGGTGATCTGGTCGGCATAGAGGATGACCTTGCCATCGACGTTTCGCGCGGCGCGGCCGATGGTCTGGACCAGCGAGGTTTCCGAGCGCAAAAAGCCTTCCTTGTCGGCATCGAGGATGGCGACGAAGCCGCATTCGGGAATGTCGAGGCCTTCGCGCAGCAGGTTGATGCCGACCAGCACGTCGAAGGCGCCGAGACGCAGGTCGCGGATGATCTCGATGCGCTCCAGCGTGTCGATGTCCGAATGCATATAGCGAACGCGAACACCCTGTTCGTGCAGATATTCCGTGAGGTCTTCGGCCATGCGCTTGGTCAGCACGGTGACGAGGGTGCGGTAGCCGGCCTGGGCTGTTTCCCGGATTTCGCCCAACACGTCGTCGACCTGGGTTTTCGCCGAGCGGACCTCGACGGGCGGATCGATCAGGCCCGTGGGGCGGATGACCTGTTCGGCAAAGACGCCGCCGGACTGTTCCAGCTCCCAAGCGGCCGGGGTGGCAGAGACGGCGATCGTATCGGGGCGCATGGCGTCCCATTCCTCGAAGCGCAGCGGCCGGTTGTCCATGCAGGAGGGCAGGCGGAAACCGTATTCGGCCAGCGTCGCCTTGCGGCGGAAGTCGCCGCGATACATGCCGCCGATCTGGCTGACGGAGACATGGCTTTCGTCGATGAACAGCAGGGCGTTGTCGGGGATATATTCGAACAGGGTCGGCGGCGGCTCGCCGGGCTGGCGGCCGGTGAGGTAACGCGAATAGTTCTCGATGCCGGCGCAGGAGCCGGTGGCTTCCAGCATCTCGACATCGTAGCGGGTGCGCTGCTCCAGCCGCTGGGCTTCGAGCAGGCGGCCGCCCTTTTCCAGCTCGGCCAGGCGGAGTTTCAGCTCCTCCTTGATCGACTTGATCGCCTGATTGAGCGTCGGGCGCGGCGTGACATAGTGGGAATTGGCGTAGATTTTGACGCTCTTCAGATCGTCGGTCTTCTGGCCGGTCAGCGGGTCGAACTCGGTGATCGAATCGATCTCGTCGCCGAACATCGAGATCCGCCAGGCGGCGTCTTCCAGGTGGGCCGGAAAGATTTCAATCGTGTCGCCTCGGACGCGGAACGAACCGCGCTGGAAATCCATGTCGCGGCGCTTGTATTGCTGGGCGACGAGGTCGGCGAGCAGCTGGCGCTGGTCGAGCCGGTCGCCGACTGTCATCTGGAAGGTCATGGCGGTATAGGTCTCGACCGAGCCGATACCGTAGATGCATGAGACGGAGGCAACGATGATGACGTCGTCGCGCTCAATCAGCGAGCGGGTGGCCGAGTGGCGCATGCGGTCGATCTGTTCGTTGATCGACGATTCCTTCTCGATGAAGGTATCCGAGCGCGGCACATAGGCTTCCGGCTGGTAGTAGTCGTAGTAGGAGACGAAATATTCGACCGCATTGTCGGGGAAGAAGTTCTTGAACTCGGAATAGAGCTGCGCCGCCAGCGTCTTGTTCGGCGCCAGGATGACGGCGGGGCGCTGGGTGGCCTCGATCACCTTGGCCATGGTAAACGTCTTGCCGGAGCCGGTGACGCCGAGCAGAACCTGGGAGCGGTCGCCGTTGTTCAGGCCCTCGACGAGATCCTTGATGGCGGTCGGCTGGTCGCCGGCGGGCTCGAAATCGGCCTTCATCACGATCTGGATGCCGCCCTCGGACTTTTCCGGCCGGGCGGGCCGATGCGGCGTCCAGAGTTTGCCGTCCTTGAACAGCGGGTTGCCGCTCTCGATCAGCGCGGACAGGGCCTCGACGGTCGCGGTGACGCTGCCGGACGCCAGCGTGCCGGCCTCCTCGAGCGAGACGTCGAGGCCGGAGACCGGATTGAGGCCGGCGGCGGCGCGGGTCTTGGGATCGGTGCTGCCGCCCATCGAGGTGCCGCGGCCCGACCGGCTGGCGGTGACGCCGTCGCCACCCTTGGCCGTTTTTGCCTTCTGGGCTGCGATCTCGACCGTCTTGCGGTGCTTGCCGGCCTTGGAAGCGACGTCATGGCGGGTCTCGATCGTCTCGGCCTCGGCCATGCGCTGCAGTTCCTCGGCCCAGTCGGCGACGTTGGAAGACAGGGGGGAGCCTTCGAACGAGGCCTGCGGGGCTTCCTCGAAGCCGTCAGGGTCGGGGCGGAGGGATTTTTTCGGTGCTTTCGACATGGTCGGAATATGGAGAGAGTCCGGCCGAAAGTGAAGGGGTGCATGAGTACAAAAAGGCAACGGGGTAGTGGCCTGCTGCCAGTTTTTGTCATGAATTGCGGGCCGGCGTCACAGCCCGGCTCGTTCGGCGCCGCCATCGAACGAACAAGCTGTTCTGAACGCCCGGCTGTCATGTTAGCATGGCCGCATAAGCGCTGCCGCGAATATTCCGGACAGCATGGCCGTCCTTGAACAGGAGGTGTGTTCATGAGCGATCAGGCATTCGATGTCGCCAGGGTGATGCCGGACGAGGCTGCGCTGGCGTCGGTGCGCACGGCGATCGGCGACTACAACGATGCGCGGCCAGGCCTCGAGCGAGCGATGGAATGGCGGCTGACGATTGTCATGGGCATCTACGCCGTCGTTGCCGTGGTGGTTTTCTTCATGCTGGTCAAGGAGATCGGTTGGGGCGAGGGGCTGGGCGTGGTGATCGCCATCCTGTTCGGCATCGGCTGGGGGCTTTACAATTTCTGCATGAAGCCGGTCCGGGATTTCCAGCAGAACCTGCGCAACCGCATGCTGCCGCTGATCTTCGGCTTCGTCGAGGAGATGCGCTATACGAAGGGCCTTGTCCCGCGCTTCATGGAGAAGTTTCCGAAGTGGGCGCTGCTGAAATACGGCGTGGCGGAGCATGACGACGCGATCTCGGGACAGCATGACGGCATGCATTTCATGCTGTCGGAAGCGGAACTGAAGACCGGCGGCAAGAACAAGACGACGCTGTTCGACGGTGTGATTTTCCATTTCTATCTCGACCGGCCATTTCCGGGCATCCTGGCGGCGGCCAAGCGGCCGACCGGCATGCAGAAATTGGCACGGGAACTGTTCGGAACGGGTGACCTGCGCATCATCGAGAGCGGCGACCCCACGATCGACGCGACGCATGAATTCCGCACCGACAACACGACGGCCGCGCGACCCCTGATCGAGGGGCCGCTGGTCAAGGCGCTCGATTATCTCTCTGACGTCTGGCGCGACGATGTCGTGCGCATTGCGCTCTCCAGCCATGAATGCTTCCTGCTGGTGCCGACCAAGAGGAACTTCTTCGAACTGCCCGACATTGCGCATGACATCGATTTCGACCGGCATGTATCATCGATGATCCGGGATCTGGTGACACTGCTGGTCACCGCGCGTCTCGTGAGCCGGATCGGGATCGAGGAAGCGGCGAAAGCGCAGCACGACGCGGGGGTGAATTGAGAGAGGGCATCACCCGGCCCGGTCATCGCTCCTCGAAGGGGTGCTATCCGTGACCCATCGTGAAACTGTTCGCGACCGGCTTCAGGACCCGATATCCGGCGCATAAACCACCACCCGGTTGCGCCCGCTTTCCTTCGCCCGATAGAGCGCCACGTCGGCGCGCTTTTGCAGGCGCTCCGCCGACACGGCTTCGGAATTTTGCGCCAGCACCGCCACGCCGATGCTGACGGTTACATAGGGGATGACGCTGGATGCGGGATTGGGAAGCGCCGCGGCTTCTATCTCGCTGCGAATTCTCTCGGAGACGACCCTCGCCGCCTGTTCATCCGCACCCGGCAACAGAATCAGGAATTCCTCTCCGCCATAGCGGGAGACCTGATCGATCCCGTCTCGCAGACAAGCGCGAATGAGCTTCGCGACCGCGACCAGACACCGGTCTCCCTCGGCATGTCCGAGAGTGTCGTTGAGCCGCTTGAAATGATCGATATCGCACATCAGGATCGCGACGCCCTTTCCGTTCCCGATATTGTCGGTCCAGAAGGCGTGGAGCGATTGTCCCATGGAACGCCGGTTGGCAACCCCGGTCAGGGGATCGGTTCCGGCGAGACGTTCAAGTTGCGTATTCGCGTCGGTGAGATCCGCGAGACGATTGCGATCCCGCAATTCCAGCAGGAACGTCTTGTGCGCGAGGATATTGGCAGTCCGCCGCGCGACGACTGTCGCGAGCACGCCGATCGAGAAGAACAGCGTGTCCGAAAGGGCGCTGCCGGTCCCGATTGCCGGATTTTGGAGTTGAAACACGAGGCAGAGCCCAATCGAAAAAACGGCGGTCGCCACCGCGAATATGAGCGGAAGGGGAAATATGATGATGGCCGTCACCGCGACGAAAAGCATGATCGTCAAGTGCCGCTCGTAAAATTCCGCGCCGGCATGGACGCCTAGCTGGGCCAGGCAAAGGAGGATGACAAACAGGCCCGAAAGAGCCGTAAGTCTTCGCTTGCGCAGGGATACAGGTCTGGTGAAAGCCACTGCTGTCGCAAGAGCGACCGGCGGAACGATCGCTGCAGGAAGAATCATCGACGTGACTGTCTCTGCCGGGAGCAGGATGGCATTCATGCCCAGCGTCAGGATATCGATGACAGCGACCCAAATCAGCCAAGCGCGGATGATCTTGGAAGCCTGTGGCCACGACCGTTGCCGAAAAAGTTCGGCCAGTTCCTTGTTGAGGCGAATATCACGCGTACGACCGGCGAGTTGTCGCTCGACCTCGGCCGCCAGGGCAGGGCTCAGTTGTTGGGGTGTGTTCAGCGATGCCACCGGTGCCGGCATGACGAGGTTCGCATTGTTCTTCACGTCCATTGTTCAGAATTAACACATGGAGATAGGTCTGGGCGATCTCTGTTCCAGTAACGTAATTGCATCGTTTTGCCTGTTTCGATCTGAAACACCATAAAAGGGTGGAAAAAGTGCCGATGGCATGCGTGCATGCCGGACGCCCAAGTCATGACTGGACCGATGACCGGCACCGCGCTGGCTGCACGGGCCATTCATCAAGGCTCGCTGATCACGCATGCGATCTGCTCGCCATCCCCCACGAATTCCAGCTTGAACTCGCGGCGGACGGAGGTACATGCTTCGCTCCATCCACCTCGTCTCCCAAGGATTCGTTATGCCATTTTCCCTGAACGCGGCCGCCGTCTGGCCGATCCTGCTGCTGCTGCTGTCCAACGTCTTCATGACTTTCGCGTGGTACGGGCATCTGAAATATACGTCCTCACCGCTCTACATGGCCATCATCGCAAGCTGGGGCATTGCCTTCTTCGAGTATTGCCTGGCGGTGCCGGCCAATCGGATCGGCCACGAGGTCTATACGGCGGCGCAACTGAAGACGATGCAGGAAGTCATCACGCTGGTGGTTTTTGCCGGCTTTTCGGTGTTCTGGTTGAAGGAGTCGCTGACCTGGAACCATGCCATCGGTTTCTGCCTGATCGCCGGCGGCGCGGCTTTCGTTTTCAAAGGTTAAATTTCCGCAAGGTTTCGGTTGATCCGCAGAATTGCCACAAGCACTCTTTACGCCTGACCGGGATGAATGAGGGCAGGGGCCGATGAGTCTGACGTTTTCAACCATGGCGGCGATACGCTTCGGCACGGGCTTTCGGCCGGGGCAGATGCCGCCTGAGAATGTCGAGGACATCCTCATGCAGCTCGATGCCGGGCTTCGCGCGCCTCCCGTTTTTCCGGCGGGCGGACTTGCCGCCGGGCGGCAGCGGATTTCCGATGCGGTCGTCGAACTGGCAGCCCTGCGGGAGTTCAACAAGACCGTCGATGATGTCACCAAGCGGCGGTACCGCATCCGCTTCCTGACTGGCCTGAACAATACGCTGGCGGCTGACGAGCATGCCCGTTTCATGCAGGCCGTATTGTCGCCGAACGGCTTCAACGAGCGGCTGGCTTCGTTCTGGCTCAATCATTTCAGCGTCAGCTCCCGCAAGGAGGATTTTGCGCGGCTGCTGGTGCCGGTCTACGAGGCCGAGGCGATCCGGCCCCATATGGCCGGCCGCTTTGCCGATCTGGTCAAGGCGGCGGTGCTGCATCCGGCCATGCTGATCTATCTCGATCAGGTAAAATCCTTCGGGCCGTCCTCGCCGCAGGGGATGAAGCGCAAGACCGGGCTCAACGAGAATCTCGGCCGCGAACTGCTGGAACTGCATACGCTCGGCGCGGGCAGTGGCTATGACCAATCGGATGTGCGCAACGCCGCCTTCATCCTGACCGGCATGACTGTCGATCGCAGGACGTATCGGGCGCGCTATGCGGTAAACATGGCGGAGCCCGGCGAGCGCATGGTGTTCGGCAAGACCTATGGCGGCGGCGGGCGCGGGCAGCGCGAAATCGGCGCGATGATCGAGGATCTCGTCGCTGCGCCTGAGACACGCAAGCATATCTGTCACAAGATCGCCCGGCATTTCCTCGCCGATACGCCTCCAGTGGACGTGGTGGATGCGATGACGACCGCGTGGCAGCGCAACGATGGCGACCTGACCGCCGTCTATGCCGCCATGCTGAAGCATCCGGCAAGCTGGCACGATGAGGGACAGAAGGCCAAACTACCGTTCGACTATATCGTTTCCGGTCTGCGGGCGCTGGAAACCGACGAGGATGCCATGCGTGACCTGGGCCTCAGCAAACCAAAGCCGACGATACCCGCGGCGGACGAGGCGATGGCATCGGCGTCGCAAGAGAATGCAGATCCGATGCTGGCCGACCCCGAGGTCCGCAAGGTGCGGCCCAATCCCCTGACCGTGCAGGCCGTCGCTCGCCTCGGCCAGCCGGTCTGGCGGCCGCCGAGCCCGGCCGGATTCGACGACGGTTTTGCCGCCTGGATCGCCGGCGGGCCGCTTGCCGACCGGATTGCCTGGGCACGGCTGGCGGCAACGAAGCTCGGTGGGGATATCGATCCGCGCGACTTCCTGCGCGACACCCTGCGGGATGCCGCCCGGCAGGACACGATCGACATCGTCTCGAAGGCGCCCAACCGGCAGATGGGGCTGGCGCTGGTGCTGGCGTCGCCGGAATTCAACAGGAGATAGGCCCGATGGAGAACAAGGACCGGATGACGATCAGCCGCCGCGCTTTCCTGACCTCGGCCTGCTGCGCGGCCGCCGCGCCGCTGATGACATCGATGACGCTGGCCGCAGCACCCGGCGACAAGCGGCTGATCACCATCGTCCTGCGCGGCGCCATGGACGGGCTGCATCTGGTCCAGCCCTACGGCGATCCGTTGTTGCAGCGCCATCGCCCGACCCTGGCGATGACGCCGGATACGGGCCTGATCGATCTCGACGGGTTCTATGGATTGAACCCGCATGCGAAGGACCTGCTGCCGCTGTGGAAGCGCGGCGAACTGACCTTCGTGCAATCGATCTCGACGCCCTACCGCGACGCTCGCAGCCATTTCGACGGGCAGGACGTCCTGGAAAATGGCGGCATCAGCGTCGGCGACGAAAAGACCGGCTGGCTGAACCGGGCGCTGTCAACCATTCCCTCGGTCTCGTCGCGCAAGGCAATCGATGTCAACAGTTCGGCCGAACTGCTGCTGTCGGGCACGAACGATGTCGAGGTCTGGTCGCCGCGAACCGATCTGGCGATGCAGACGGACGAGCGGAACTTCTTCGAGCGGCTCTATCGCAACGATCCGCCGTTCGCCAAGGCGATGGCGGACGCCGGTATCACGGATTTTTCCGCCGATGCCCTCTACGCCGACGTCAAGCGCGGCGCGCGAGCCGCCGACGTGGCGCGGCTGGCGGCGGGCATGCTGATGCAGGACTACCGCATCGCCAGCTTCTCGATCACCGGGTGGGACACACATGCCGGCCAGAAGAATGCTTTTAGGGCGCCGGCGACGGAACTGATGACTGCGATCCAGACGATCCGCCAGACCCTGTCGCCGGATGTCTGGCGCCAGACGATCGTCGTCGCCATCACCGAATTCGGCCGCACCGTGCACGAAAACGGCTCCGGCGGCACCGACCACGGCACCGGCGGCATGGCCGTGATCGCCGGCGGCGGCATCGACGGCGGCAAGGTGATCGGCCGCTGGCCGGGGCTCGATGAGGCGAGCCTGCTCAACGGCCGCGACCTGATGCCGACCGGCGACGTGCGCGAACTGGCGGCGGCGATGCTATACCGTCAGTTCGATATCTCGGCGGACAGCCTGACCGGCACGATCTTCCCCGGCCTCGATTTCAACCGGTCGTCGATCTATCTCAAGTCGGTGTAGCGGGCTCGCCATTCAGTCCAGGAGATCGAAGGCGCGGAAAATCCAGATGAGTTGGTAGGCGAGGCCGGCCGTCAGGAAGACGGCGTGGAAGCGGCGGTTCGGGGTGATCGCGGCGATGATGCACAGCGCGATATAGGCGGCGTTGCGTAGCGGATATTCCAGCCCGTAGGACAGGAAATAGGCCTTGCCCTTCAACGCGGTGTCGATGAGGTCGAGGGCGTAGGCGAGCGCAAGGAAGCCGAAGAACCAGGCGCGGCGCGACATAAAATAGTGTTCGTAACCGCTGTAATCCTCCATGGTCGTCGGAAACAGCAGGACACACAGAAAGAAGAAGATGCAGCAATAGGCGATGACGAACAGATAAACGCTGAAATCGATCACCGGCACCATATGCAGCCGGTATTCCCACCACCAGAAATAGATCAGGTACAGGAACATGAAAAGCACCCAGCCGAGGTGCAGCCAGTAGATCCTGGTCTTGCCAGGATGCTGGACGAAGATGGCGAGTCCGCTCAGCAGCCGCGCCATCGAAAGACTGATGACCATGCCCATGACGACGCGGATATGGGAGAAGATCTGCGGATCGACGAGCTGTTCCATCGCTAGGCTCCCTTGTTACCGGGCTGGGTTCACGCCTCGGGTGGAACCGGCTTCGGATGGCCGTTCTCGTCGAGCGCCACCATGACGAATAGTGCGTCGGTGACCTTGTCCATGCGGTCCGACAGATAGCGCTGGGCCCAGGCTTCGACCTTCAGCGTCATCGACGTGCGGCCGACCTTGACGACATCGGTATAGATGCAGAGGGTATCGCCGATCTTCACCGGCATTTCGAAGGCCATTTCCTTGACTGCGGCGGTGACGACGCGGCCACGGGCGCGCTCGGCGGCGCGGATGCCGCAGGACAGGTCCATCTGCGCCATGACCCAGCCGCCAAAGATGTCGCCGGCGGCATTGGCATCAGCCGGCATGGCGAGGGTGCGCAAGGTCAGGTCGCCATTCGGCTTGGTCATGTCCATCGTCTCCATTCGAATCCGATGTAACCCGAGGGGACGGGATCGGAAAAGACCCTACAGCGCCGCGCGTCAAATATGACGCGCAAAGGTCGCTGTAGCACTTTCAATATGCTGCTCAATTTTATCCTTAAATTGATTGTGATTTAAGGAATTATGCTGCAGGCGGAAATATCCGCCGGTAGCGGGTACCGATGATCACACCGGGCAAGATAGGGATTCCACGTTTCGCGACAACTTCCGATGCGTGGCGCCTAAAGGCGAATGTATCCCTGGATTGAACCTTAACGGAAGGTAAGCGAAAACACATCAATTTTAGCAGTCTTCCGTTAGGAAGTTGGCAAATTCCGCTCCGTATCTTTCGCCTTACGAAGATTTGAGGGGGATTGGGCTTAATGAAACATTTCCGCATTTCCGTGCGCCTTTATGCGCTGGTGGCCTTGGCGCTTGTGACCATGGCCGCCGTCATGACGCTCGGCCTGTTCCAAGAGCAGGACAAACTCGTGGCACAGCGCAAGGCCATGCTCGAAGCCATGAACGAGAACGCGGTGACCGTTTTCGAGGCTTATTACAAGCAGCAGCAAGCCGGCACGCTCAGCCAAGCGGATGCGCAGGCGCGCGCCATCGAGGCCATCAGCGCGATGCGCTATCAGGACAGCGGGTATTTCTGGATCAATGACATGCATCCGAACATGGTGATGCATCCGATCAAGCCGGCGATGAACGGCACCGATCTGACGGAAAACAAGGATCCGAACGGCAAACATCTGTTCGTCGAATTCGCCAATACGGTGAAGGCTTCCGGCAAGGGTTTTGTCGATTACTACTGGCCGAAGCCCGGCGCCGAGGAGCCTGTATTGAAATATTCGCATGTGGCCGGCTTCAAGCCATGGGGCTGGGTGGTCGGCACCGGCGTCTATGCGGACGACCTGGCGGCCATGTTCCGCGAGGGACTGATCCAGGTCGCGGTCATCTGTGGTGTCGCGGCTCTCATCATCCTGCTTGCCGCCTTCTCGATCGTGCGCAGCGTCGTCGGCCCTGTCGAGCGCCTGAAGGCTTCGATGCGTGCCATTGCCGACGAAGATGTTTCCGGCGATGTTCCCGAGACCGACCGCAAGGACGAGATCGGCCAGATGGCCGGCGTGCTGGTGGTTCTGCGCGACTCGGTCAAGGAGCGCATCGGCTTGCGTGAACGTGAAGCCGAGCAGCAGAACCGTCTCGACGACGAACGCCGCAGCAACGAAAATCGCCTGCAATCCGGCGCCCAGGCGCAGGCCGAAGCCATGGCCACGGTCGGCGGTGCGCTCGAAAAGCTCGCGAGCGGCGACCTGACGGCGGAAATCAGCCGCATCGCGCCGGAATATTCCAAGCTGCGCGACGACTTCAATACGGCGGTCAACGCGCTGCGTGGCGTCATCCAGTCGATCGCTCAATCGACCGAAGTGGTGTACGAAAGCGCCGGTGACATTTCGGAAGCGGCCAACAACCTGTCGCGCCGGACCGAACAGCAGGCCGCAGCACTCGAGGAGACGGCCGCGGCCCTCGACGAAATCACCTCGACGGTGAAGAGCGCCTCCGAACGGGCTTCCGAAGCGCGCGAAATGGTCAACGAGACCAAGGGAAGCGCTGCCAGGTCCGGCGACATCGTCCGCAACGCGGTCGCCGCCATGAGCCGGATCGAAGGTTCATCGACCAAGATCAGCCAGATCATCGGCGTGATCGACGAGATCGCCTTCCAGACCAACCTTCTGGCGCTCAACGCCGGCGTCGAGGCGGCCCGTGCCGGTGAAGCCGGTCGAGGCTTCGCGGTCGTGGCGCAGGAAGTGCGCGAACTGGCGCAACGTTCCGCCGGTGCGGCCAAGGAGATCAAGGAATTGATCCGCAACTCCGCTACCGAAGTCGAGACCGGCGTGTCGCTGGTGCGCTCGACCGGCGATGCGCTGATGGAGATCGAAGGTCTGGTCAACCGCGTCAACGAGCATGTCGCCTCGATCGCGACGGCGGCCCGCGAACAGGCGACAGGCTTGGCCGAGGTCAACACCGCCGTCAACAGCATGGACCAGATGACCCAGCAGAACGCCGCGATGGTCGAGGAGACCACGGCGGCGAGCCAGACGCTGGCGCAGGAAAGCCGCGAGTTGAAGAGCCTGCTGCAGACCTTCCGGCTCTCCGGCGACCCAAGCCAGAAGGGCTACAGCCGCGCAGCCTGATCATTCAAAAGACGGAAATGCCGATTGCCCGCGTTCGAAAGGACGCGGGCTTTTTCTTGCCTCCGGTTGCGTGCCATTATCCCGAAACTGGATCGCCGATTTTGCGTTGCGTGCCTTGACCGCGCTTCAATTGCCGCGAGAATGGCGCAGTGATTCAAGGTGTTGCGGCCGATCTTGCAAAAGTGTGAAACGGCCTCACGCAAGGGGAGGACTATTGCATGATGTCGTTTCAACGCGCCCTTATCCGCGTCGGCGCTTTGGCTGCGCTGTCGCTGGCGACACTCACGGCCTGCACGGTGGTCGATGAAGGCGGCGGCCCGCGTCCGCGCCCGGAGCCATCCTTGCCGCAAATGTGCACGATGGAATATGATCCGGTCTGCGCCAGCGATAACGGACGGCGCCGGACGTTCTCCAATGTCTGCCAGGCGCGAGCCGATGGTTACCGCATCGTCGGGCGTGGCGAGTGCCGCCCGGAGCGTCCAGATATCGGCAATGATCGGCCGCAAGTCTGCACCCGCGAATATGATCCTGTCTGCGCACGACAGGGGCGGCGCGAGCAAACCTTTTCCAATGCCTGCATGGCCGAAGCGCAAGGATTCCGGGTGATCGCCAAGCGCGAATGCCGCCGTGACGATACGCGGCCGGTCGATGACAGCGACATGCGGCCGCCGCAGGGCCGGCCAGATCGTGATCCGAACGCGCGGCCGGGTCGTGATCCCGAAAGCCGTCCGCAGCGGGCCTGCACGCGGGAATTTGCGCCGGTTTGTGCCCGTCAGGGCCGCCAGCGTCAGACCTTCCCGAATGCCTGCACGGCTGAGGCCGAAGGGTTTCGCGTGATCGACAACAATCCCTGCCAGTAAGGGCGGATCTTGCCGAAACCAGGCCGCCTTCCATCGCGGGAGGCGGCTGATTTTTTAAGATGACGCCGGAGCCAGCAATGCGCATCCTTTCGCTGAATACCTGGGGTGGAAGGCTGCATGAGTCGCTGATGGCTTATCTCGCCGATGTCGATGCGGATGTGCTTTGCCTGCAGGAAGTGGTGCGCACACCGGACAGGCCGGCCGGCTGGCTCTCCTATCGCGATATCGGCGTCGAGCTGCCGCAACGCGCCGCGCTGTTCGAAGAGATCGCCGCCCTGCTGCCCGACCATCAGGCCTTTTTCGCACCCACCGCACGCGGGCTTCTGCATGACGGCGACACACCGGTTTTCTCGGAATTCGGGCTCGCCACCTTCGTGCGCAAATCGTTGGGGGTGATCGGTCAGGCGATGGATTTCGTCCATGGCGCATTTTCGCCGGATGGCTGGGGTCCGCATCCGCGGGCGCGGAATGCGCAGTGCCTGCGGCTGTTCGACTATGACCAAGGCTTTGCGATCACCGTCGCGCAGATGCATGGATTGCGGGATCTGGCCGGCAAGGGCGATACGCCGGCGCGCGATGCGCAGACGAAGGCCTTGACAGCGCTGATCCGGCGGATCTGGCCGGGCGACGAGCGGCTCATCGTCTGCGGCGATTTCAATGTGCTGCCGGATAGTTCCATGTTTCCCGCCCTGGCGGAACTCGGGCTGACCGATCTCGTCGTGTCGCGCGGCCATACGGATACACGGACATCCTATTACGAGAAGCCGGGTCGCTATGCCGACTACATGCTGGTGACTCCGGACGTGGAGGTTATCTCTTTCGATGCCGTGGCGGAGCCGGAAGTGTCCGATCACCGGGGCTTGCTGCTGGAGACTCGGTAAAGGTTGGCTTACTTCTGGCCCACGCCAATGCTGGTACCAGCGCCGAAAGGCTTCGTTTACCCTGTTTGCATAAAATCCTGAGACATCACGGCCTTTCGCCACCAGCGCCCGCCTTTCGACACAGGCGGTCCGCAGGCTGGAGAAGGCGCGGGGCGAGTGCGGATGATGCATTTCGATGCATTTTGAGAGGCAGCAATCAGGTATGGCGTATGTTTCCCTTTTCCCGCGTTTGACGCTGACCTGCCTGCTGTCGCTGGCAATCGCCGGCTGCTCGACCGATGACTTGAGCCCGTCCGCCCGGATTGATTCGTCGGCGCGGGTCAGCGCCATTCCTCCGGTTCGCGAGGGGCGCGTGCCGCGCGAAACCGCCTATCCTGTACAGGAAGCGCCGGTCGCGACCTTTTCGGAAAATTCCGATGATGCCGTGCCGGTCGATTCGCGGGCGACCGGCCAGCGTTTGCCAATGATTGACAGCGAGCCCGACAATGGCGCCCAGCAATCGCTCGGTGCGACGCAGTCGATGACCGTGCCGCCGGAAGGCGTCAACATGGACGCGATGCTGGGTGTCGAGCCCGCATCACAGCCGGTGGTCGGTCTTGCCGAGGAACAGAACCGCGATATTGCCGAAGGCAATGCCAGCCAACCGGTCGTCGGCGGGATCGGTGAAGATACGGTCCAGCAGGTGGGCGGGCCGCAAGGTGTCGCCAGTGCCGTTGACGCCGATCCGGGTTACGATCCCGACCTGCCGCCGCTGAGCCCGGAAAAGATCGCAGCCGAGGAAGCGCGCAAGGCGCAGTTCCTCGACCAGCAGCAGCGCGTCATGCTGCAGAAGCGTCAGGTACAGGAGGAGCGGCAGGTCGCTTTCCTGCCACGTGCTGAAAACCCGGTTTCCGAGCCGGATTTCACCGGCCGCATGCCGGCCTCCGAAGTCGCCTGCCGGCAGCGGCTGAAGAAGCTCAGGGTGGAATTCAGCGACATCCCGCGCATTTCAAACGGCAAGGCTTGCGGCATCGACTATCCGATCGAGCTTTCGGGCCTGTCGGGCGGCATCGAGGTCAAGCCGGCGGTCAAGCTCAATTGCGAGGTGACAGAAGCCTTCGCCAAATGGGTGAAGAACGAACTGGCCCCATCCGCCCGCTACCGCTATCTCTCCGGCATCAAGCGGATCAAGCCGCTCGGCGGCTATTCCTGCCGGACGATGAACTCGCGGCGCGGCAATCCGATGTCGGAACATGCCCATGGAAATGCCATCGACGTCGGCAAGTTCGTGCTGAATTCCGGCAAGGAGATCGACGTGCGCAAGCCCGGCTTCTTCGCCTTCCGTGAAAAGGGGCTGCTCAAGGCCGTGCGCAGCGACAGCTGCAAATATTTCAACACCGTGCTCGGCCCCGGCAGCGATCCGCATCACAAGGATCACTTCCATTTCGACCTCAGAAGCCGCAAGTCCGGCTACCGCCACTGCGACTGACGCTTGGATGCGCAAAAAAAATGGCCGGCATCGCGCCGGCCGAAATGAACCTGCCTGAAGGGGGGACTGCGGATCGGTTCGTGCAAATCATACGAGCGTAGAATGTGTTCCACGACGCGAACATGCGATATGACCGTCACGGTTTGATGACAGATGCCGGGATCGTGGGTGCCTGTGTCGGGTGCGAATTGTTTTTTCGCTTCTTTCTCATTTTTCAGCTGAAATTCGCTGCGGGACGCCCCATATAAGGCATCTCTTTGCGCACCCGTCCCCTCCGGAATCCCTTTTCATGGCTCCCATCGTTTCCGTTTCCAATCTCGTCAAGACCTATGCATCCGGGTTTCAGGCGTTGAAGAATGTCAGCCTCGAGATCGAGGAGGGCGAAATCCTCGCGCTGCTTGGGCCAAATGGCGCCGGCAAGACGACACTGATCTCGATCATCTGCGGCATCGTCAATCCTTCCGGTGGAACGGTGCTGGTCGGCGGCCATGACGTGGTCCGGGATTTCCGGGCGACGCGGTCGATCATCGGGCTGGTGCCGCAGGAACTGACGACGGACCAGTTCGAGACGGTCTGGAACACCGTTTCCTTCTCGCGCGGCCTGCATGGCAAGAAGCCGGATCCGGCCCATATCGAGAAGGTGTTGAAGGACCTGTCGCTCTACGACAAGAAGGACAACATGCTGCGCGAGCTCTCCGGCGGCATGAAGCGTCGCGTGCTGATCGCCAAGGCGCTCTCCCACGAGCCGCGCATCCTGTTTCTCGACGAGCCGACGGCAGGCGTCGATGTCAACCTGCGCAAGGACATGTGGAAGGTGGTGGAGAAACTGCGCGAGACCGGCGTGACCATCATCCTGACAACCCATTACATCGAAGAGGCCGAGGAGATCGCTGACCGCGTCGGCGTCATCAACGGCGGCAAGATTTTGCTGATCGAACAGAAGACCGAGCTGATGAAGAAGCTTGGCCGCAAGCAGTTGCGCGTCGATCTCGCCGAACCGATCGCGGCCATTCCCGACGCCCTGTCGTCCTACAGCCTGACGATCGAGGACGAGGGGCATGCGCTGAGCTACGACTACGACACGTCGGGCGAAAGAACCGGCATCACGACGCTGCTGACGGCACTGGCGGAGGCGGGCATCCGGCTCAAGGACATCTCGACGCGGCAGAGTTCGCTCGAGGATATTTTCGTGGAACTGGTGGGAGCGCAGGCATGAATTTCGAAGCGGTCAAGTCGATCTATCTCTTCGAGATGGCGCGCACCCGGCGCACACTTTTGCAGAGCGTCGTTTCCCCGGTCATTTCCACCTCGCTCTATTTCATCGTCTTCGGCGCCGCCGTCGGGTCTCGCATCCAGGAGATCGAGGGCGTGTCCTACGGCGCCTTCATCACGCCGGGCCTGATCATGCTGACGCTTCTGACGCAGTGCATCGGCAACGGTTCGTTCGGCATCTATTTCCCGAAATTCACCGGCACGATCTACGAGCTTTTATCCTCGCCCGTGTCGATGACCGAGATCGTGCTCGGCTATGTCGGCGCGGCGGCGACCAAGGGCATGATGATCGGGCTGATCATTCTCGCGACCGCCTGGATGTTCGTCGACCTGTCGATCGCGCATCCCCTCGTGATGCTTTTGTTCTTCGTCTTGACGGCCGTGACCTTCAGCCTGTTCGGCTTCATCATCGGCATCTGGGCCAAGGACTTCGAGCAACTGAACCTGATCCCGATGCTGGTCATCCCGCCGCTCGTCTTCCTCGGCGGCAGCTTCTACTCGATCGACATGCTGCCGCCCTTCTGGCAGGCGGTCAGCCATTTCAACCCGGTGCTCTACCTGATCAGCGGCTTCCGCTGGAGCTTCTTCGAGATCGCCGACGTCAACCCGATCGTCAGCTTCACGATCATTATCGTGTTTTTGGCGATGCTGATGGGGTTGCTGACATGGATTTTCCGGACGGGCTATCGGTTGCGGAACTGAGCAAATAGGTGAGTAGTGATTTGTGATTAGCGTAGAATATTGCAAAACTCGTAAGGCGGTAGTGGTGCTACTCACTGCTCACTGCTCACTGCTCACTGCTCACTACTCACTAATCCCTCAGCCGCAATTCATCCGTCTGCATCTGCAGGAAATCCAGAGTGGAAAGGAAGCTCATGCCGAGCAGGCTCTGGTCGAGCTTGCCTTCCTCGGTCACCATTGCCTTGATGTCCTTGCGCACGATTGGGCCGATCGCGACTTCGGCGAGCGTCACCGGGGCTGCCCTAGCTTCACCGTTGGCGGTGAGGACCGACTGGGTAAAGGAAAGCGTTTCCGGATTGAGGCCGAGCGTCCTTGCATCTTCATAGGACAGCGCGACCCGGCTGGCACCGGTATCGACGAGCATTTGCACGCTGACGCCATTCACCGCGACATTCGCTTCGAAATGGCCGTTCATGACCTTGTGCAGCACGACTTCCTGAATGCCTTCGCTATCCGTGAAAACCGCCGCGCGGCCGGGGATAAGTCCGCCTGCCAAACGGTTGCCGAAGGACTGCAGGTCATGGCGGTAGAGATAGCCGGACACGAGCAGGAGGGTAATCAGCACCCAGATACCGAACTGGCGCAGGCTCTGGCCGATATCGCGCCGGCTCTGGACGACGCCGGCGCCGATCATTGCCGCGATCGCGCCGAGCGTAACAAGCCGGCCGAAATCGTCGTTCATGATGCCGAAGGTCTGGCCGCTGTCATGATTCAGGATCAGCAGAGCAAGACCTGCCGCCAGGATGACGAGAAGAATGGTCAGCTTGTTCATTCGGTGTCAGCCCGTTCGCGTGCCATGCGCGTCCGGCGTGTCTCGCGGCGCGGCTTGCGCTCGACCGTTTCCAACCGGGCCGGCAGGCTCGCCATGATCACGCGGCGCTCTTCAGATGTGTAGAGCGTCCATGCGCCGATCTCGTCGCGGGTGCGGCCGCAGCCGAAGCAATATCCGGTTTTCATGTCGATCGAACAGACGAGAATACAGGGCGATTCCATGGAGGCGTGGGGTCCGGACTGAAGAGCGGTTTGAACTTATATCGGCGTTTCAGATGGTCAGTGCAAGAGCGGCGAGCACCGCGATTTCCGTCAATTGTTGTGTGGCTCCGATTGTGTCGCCCGTATGGCCGCCGATCTTGCCGTCGACGATTTCGCTGAAAGCTGGCACGGTTGCCGCAAACGCCGCGATCGCCAGCACCGCAGAGAGCAGTGATGTGCCTGACAGGGCCAGGAGGAGGGCGGCGGAGACGACGCCGATCACAAGCGCCACCGTAACCGAGGAGGCGTCGGGTTCGCCGGCGGAGGCTGCGACGCCGTCCCGACGGGCCGGCGGCAGGCGAGACCAGTGCCAGACCATGGCCGTGCGGCTGAGTGCCGCCGTTGCCAGGACGAGGAGCCCGGCGCCGCTCGGCGTTACCAGCGGCAGGACGGCTGAGAGGGCCGAGACGCGCAGGCCGAAGGACAGGATGAGGGCGACGGCACCATAGGAGCCTATCCGGCTATCCTTCATGATCAAAAGTGCGCTTTCCTTGGTCTTACCGCCGCCGAGGCCATCGGCCGTGTCGGAGAGGCCATCCTCGTGTAGGGCGCCGGTGATCAGCGCCTGGATGCTGAGGGCGACGAAGGCCGTGAACAAAGGCGAGGCGTTGATCGCGGTGAAGATCGAGACGATCGCCGCAGTCGGCAGCACGATCAGCAATCCGGCAATGGGAAAGGCACGCACCGCCCGGCTGAGCCGGCCGTCGAAATTGACGAAATGGCGCTGCGGCATGTGGATACGGCTGAGGAACGCAACCGAGCGCGCCACGTCGTCGATGAAGTTTCGGATATCGAACATAGATGCTCCCATGCCCGTTTCGCCCCCGCGAATCGGTGATTTCAAACCGATCATGCGACGGCGACACGAACCGGCGCAAATGCCGTTGCCGGATTTGTCGGCGCGCTCTATGAGGAAGCACCTTTGCGGAGCCCTATGCCCGCTTGCGACGAGACGAGACAAGGAAAAAAATCATGAGTGCCAGCGGCCTGCCGTTCGACGATTTCCGGGAATTGTTGCGCAACCTGCCGGGTCCCGACGGCGCGGCTCTGGCGGCGGCACGCGAGCGCGATGCGCAGCTGACCAAGCCGCCGGGCGCGCTCGGGCGTCTCGAGGAAATCGCCTTTTGGCTGGCGGCCTGGACGGGCAGGGCGCCTGCGGTCAACCGGCCGCTGGTGGCGATCTTCGCCGGCAATCACGGCGTGACGAAACAGGGCGTGACGCCGTTTCCGCCATCGGTGACGGCGCAGATGGTGGAGAATTTTGCCGCCGGCGGCGCCGCCATCAACCAGATCTGCGTCAGCCACGATCTCGGGCTGAAAGTGTTCGACCTGGCGCTGGAATATCCGACCGGCGACATCACCGAAGAGGCGGCACTCTCCGAGCGCGACTGCGCCGCCACCATGGCCTTTGGTATGGAAGCCGTGGCCGGCGGGACGGATCTGTTGTGCATCGGCGAAATGGGCATCGGCAACACGACGATCGCGGCCGCGATCAACCTGGCGCTCTATGGCGGCACGGCTGAGGACTGGGTCGGACCGGGTACGGGATCGCAGGGCGAGGTGCTGGCCCGCAAGATTGCCGCCGTCGACAAGGCGGTCGCGCTGCACGCCGATCATCTGGGTGATCCGCTCGAAGTGCTGCGCCGCCTCGGTGGCCGCGAGATCGCCGCCATGGCCGGCGCGATCCTGGCAGCCCGCATGCAGAAGATCCCGGTCATCATCGACGGTTATGTCGCGACGACGGCGGCAGCCATCCTCAAGGCCGCCAATCCGGCCGCGCTCGATCACTGCCTGATCGGCCATGTCTCGGCGGAACCCGGACACATGGCAGCGATCGAAAAGCTCGGCAAGACGCCGCTGCTGGCGCTCGGCATGCGGCTGGGCGAAGGCACCGGCGCTGCCCTTGCGGCCGGTATCGTCAAGGCGGCGGCCGCCTGCCATTCCGGCATGGCGACTTTTGCGCAGGCCGGCGTCAGCAACAAGAGCTGACGTTTCGTCGGGATTTCCCGTCCTCCGGTGGGAATCATGCATCCGACACCGTTAATCGCAGGCGTTGTGTGTTGTTCTGTCGTGCCGGGGCTTGATAGGTTCTGTCTTCTCACCTATTCGGATGCGGCATTGCCTATCAACTGCCGCATGCATCGTCCGTGTTCACGGCGCATTCAGGCTGATGTCAGTATCGCGTGTTTCCTGCAGCACTTTGCTGGAATTACGGAGTAAGCATGTATTCGGACAGGAACTATCGTGACATGGGCAGTGAAAAGCCGGTAAAAAAGCTGACGGGAATCCGGCATTTCTTCGCAGCCGCGACCTATTCCTTCGGCGGCGCCAAGCGTCTTCTCGGCGAAGCGGCGTTTCGTCATGAACTTGGCGCGTTTGCCGTCGCGATGATTGCTTTCGTCATCAGCGGCGCGAACCTTTTTCAATATGTCGCGATGCTCGTTCTCTTCCTGCTGATGATCGCGTTCGAGGCGCTGAACACGGCGATCGAGGAAATCGTCGATCGCGTCTCCCCGGAAATCTCCGAGATGGGCAGGAACGCCAAGGACCTCGGATCGCTGGCCTGCCTGTGCCTGATCCTCGCCAATGGCGGCTATGCCATCTATGTCGTCTTCCTGTCTCATTTCTTTGCGGTCTGACGCGGGAAAAGCCTGGTCTCGATTTATTCCCTCCAAATGTCTCAAAATAATGTGAGTGGCTTGGGCGCCGGAATGATCGATCAAAGTTGACGGATCAGATCATGATTATATACCGGCTGCACCGGACATTCAGCGTCCGGACCAATTTTGAGAGGCTGTCATGAAAAACTCCTTCCCACGTTCCGCCGGTGCATTCTCGGCAACACTCATCGGGGCGTCGATGCTGGTGCTGGGCGCGACCGCTGCCTATGCCAGCGACGATATCGGCATCGTGGTCTACAATGCGCAGCACGAAAGCCTGGGCGTCGCCTGGGCCGAAGCCTTCACCAAGGAAACCGGCATCAAGGTGACGCTGCGCAAGGGCTCGGACATGGAGTTCGCCAACCAGATCGTCCAGGAAGGGGCCGCATCCCCGGCCGACGTCTTCCTGACCGAAAATTCGCCGGCCATGGCGTTGGTCGATGGTGCCGGCCTGTTCGAGCCGGTCGCGGCCGAGACGCTGGCGCAGGTTCCGGAAAACTTCCGTCCGTCCAACGGTCACTGGATCGGCGTTGCTGCTCGTTCGACGGTGTTTGCCTATGACAAGACCAAGCTGACCGAAGACAAGCTGCCGAAGTCGCTGCTCGACCTTGCCGATCCGAGCTGGAAGGGCCGCTGGGCCGCATCTCCGTCAGGCGCCGATTTCCAGGCGATCGTCAGCGCGCTGCTGGCTCTGAAGGGCGAAGAGACGACCGCGTCCTGGCTGGCCGCGATGAAAGAGAACTTTACCGCCTACAAAGGCAATTCGACAGCCATGAAGGCCGTCAATGCTGGCGAAGTCGAAGGTGCCGTGATCTATCATTACTACTATTTCGGCGACCAGGCGAAGACGGGAGAGAACTCGAAGAACGTCGCGCTGCATTATTTCAAGAACGAGGATCCGGGCGCTTTCGTCAGCATTTCCGGCGGCGGCGTGCTTGCCGCCAGCCAGCACAAGGAAAATGCCCAGAAGTTCCTCGCCTGGGTAACCGGCAAGGGCGGGCAGGGCATTCTGCGTGACGGCACCTCGTTCGAATATGCCGTCGGCAGTGGCGAAGCCTCGAACGCATCCCTGACGCCACTGGCGGATTTGCGCTACCCGAAGGTCGATCCGGCCGCGCTCAACAGCGCAAAAGTCACAGACCTAATGACGGCGGCCGGTCTGCTGTGATAGGCAGCCTTTGATCGATCGTAAACCTGAACGGAAATCTCCGCTTAGGTCGTGATCTTCGAATATAAAGATATTCGCAGTCGCCCCTTGGAAGGCCGGCTGCGAATGTCGATTTCGTTTGAAAGCTGCCCCTTGAGCGCCAACGCGTTTCCCGCCGAATCGTCCTCCACTGCCCGCCGGTTGCTGACCGCCGCCCGTGGCAGGACGCGTGTCCCCTATCTCTGGGTCACAGTTGTCGCGGCGCTGGTTTCCCTCGTCAGCCTGGTGCCGCTCGGTTTCATCGCAATCATCACCGTGCAGACCGGCTGGGAAACCGCTTCGAAGCTGATTTTCCGCGGCCGTGTCGGCGAGTTGCTGATCAACACGGCGCTGCTCGAAATCTGCACCCTGCCGTTGACCATCGCGCTGTCCGTGGCGCTGGCCTGGCTGACGGAGCGGACGGATCTTCCCGGCGCCCGCATCTGGTCCTGGCTCGCCGTTGCCCCGCTGGCGGTGCCTGCGTTCGTGCATTCCTATGCCTGGATCAGCCTGGTGCCCGGCCTGCACGGTTTGACAGGCGGCGTGCTGGTTTCGGTGCTCGCCTATTTTCCCTTTCTCTACCTGCCGGTCGCCGCACAGTTGCGGCGGCTCGACCCTGCGATCGAGGATGCGGCGGCTTCGCTCGGGCTCAATCCATGGCAGGTCTTCTTCCGGGCGATCCTGCCGCAATTGCGGCTGGCGATCTGCGGCGGTTCGCTGCTGGTCGGACTGCACCTGCTGGCGGAATACGGCCTCTATGTGATGATCCGTTTCGACACCTTTTCCACCGCCATCGTCGACCAGTTCCAGTCGGCTTTCAACGGACCGGCCGCCAACATGCTGGCCGGCGTTCTGGTCGCCTGCTGCCTGCTGCTGCTGATGATCGAGGCGATGCTGCGCGGTCGCGAGCGCTACGCGCGTGTCGGCTCGGGGGCCGCGCGTCCGGCCGACAAGCGTGTCCTCGGCTGGCTCGCGTTTCCAGCGCTGGTGCTGAATGTCGCCGTCGCGGCGCTCGCGCTCGGCGTGCCCTTCGTCACGCTCAGCCGCTGGCTCTATATCGGCGGAACGGACATCTGGCGGGTCGACCTCGTCGGCAGTGCCTTCCTGCAGACGGTCATTCTGGCGATTGCCGGCGGCGTGCTGGCGACGATCGCGGCCGCGCCGATGGCCTGGCTGTCGGTCAGGGCGCCCGGCCGGCTGCAGCGGGTCTTCGAGGCCTGCCACTATTATGTCGGTTCGCTGCCGGGCGTGGTCGTGGCGCTGGCGCTGGTGACGATCACCGTGCGGCTGGTATTGCCGCTTTACCAGACATTCGCGACCCTGTTCGTCGCCTATATCATGCTGTTCCTGCCGCGCGCCATGGTCGGCCTGCGCACCAGCATCGCGCAGGCGCCGGTGGAGCTAGAACGTGTGGCGATGGCGCTGGGCCGCACGCCGTTCCAGGCGGTGCGTCAGACGACGATGCGGCTTTCCGCACCCGGCGCCGCGGCCAGCATCGCGCTGGTGGCACTCGGCATCACCAACGAACTGACGGCAACGCTGATGCTGTCGCCGACCGGCGTCGAGACGCTGGCGACGAAATTCTGGTCGCTGACCAGCGAAATCGATTATGTGGCGGCAGCGCCGTATGCGGTGATGATGGTGCTTCTCTCGCTGCCGCTCACCTACCTTCTCTACGTGCAAGCCAGACGGGCGACCGGACAATGACGTTTCTGACGATCGACGCCATCAGCAAATCCTACGGTGCGACGGTGGCGCTGGATGCCATCCGGATGAGCATCGAAGCGGGCGGACGAACCGCGATCGTCGGTCCGTCCGGTTCCGGCAAGACGACGCTGTTGCGCATCATCGCGGGCTTCGAGACGCCGGACAGCGGGTCGTTGATGCTCGACGGAAAGATGCTTGCCGATGACGGACTGCTGGTTCCCGCCCACAAGCGCGGTATCGGCATCGTTTCGCAGGACGGGGCACTGTTCCCGCATCTGACCGTCGCCGAGAATATTGGCTTCGGCATGGACAAGCGTGCCAGCGACCGCACGCAGCGCATAGCCGATCTGATGGACATGGTGGAACTCGACGGCATCATGGCGACGCGCCGACCGCACCAGTTGTCCGGCGGCCAGCAGCAACGCGTGGCGCTCGCTCGGGCGCTGGCGCTGAAGCCACGGCTGATGCTGCTTGACGAGCCTTTTTCCGCGCTCGACACGGGATTGCGCGATACCATGCGCCGCACCGTGGCTCGGGTTCTACGGGCATCCGGCACGACTGCGATTCTCGTCACCCACGATCAGGCGGAGGCGCTGTCCTTTGCCGATCAGGTGGCGGTGTTGCGGCAGGGCAGGCTCATCCAGTTCGGACCGCCGCGCGCGCTCTACAGGCGGCCGGCGGATCGCGAGACGGCGGCATTTCTCGGCGAGGCGATCCTGCTCGACGCCACCATCAATGACGGCCGCGCCGACTGCGCGCTGGGATCGCTGGAGGTCGATGGCACGCCCAAGGCGGGCAGGGCAACGGTCATGCTGCGGCCCGAGCAAATCCGGCTGACCATGCAGGCCAAGGGCACGAAGCCGGAAAGCCCGTTCGGCCGCATCGACGACGTGGAGTTCGGTGGCGGCAACTGCATGGTTCTGGTGCGGCTCGACCGCAACGATCGCGCCATGCCGGATTTCCTGTCGATCCGCTGCGTCGGTTTCGAACTGCCGGAACCAGGCGATTTCGTGCGCATCTCGGTGCACGGCACAGCCCATGTGCTGGCGGACTAAGATTTCCTAGGCAAAACTCTTCCTGCGGCGTTCGATAGCCGGGGCGTCCTCGACGGCAGGGATGCTCTGCAGGACGCGTTTCGACGGCAGGATGGCGATGGCTTCCGTGCCCTCGCGCAGCTTGGAGCGCAGGATGAATTCGCCATTATGCTTGGCGAGGATCGCCTGAACGATCGGCAGGCCAAGGCCGGTTCCCTGTTCGGCGCTCTTGATGGCGATGGAGCCTTGGCCGAAGGCCGAGAGCACGACCGGAATTTCGTCTTCCGGTATGCCGGGGCCGTTGTCCTTGATCGACAGGTACTGGCCGCCGCCGGCCGTCCAGCCGCATTTCACGGAAATCTCGCCGCCGGCGGAGGTGAACTTGACCGCGTTGGAGAGCAGGTTCAGCGTCACCTGACGCATCGATTTTTCGTCCACCCAGACGGCAGGCATGCCGTGTTCGAACTGCTCGGTGATGGTGATGTTCTTGGTGCGGGCCCGCAATTGCACCATGCCGATGCAATCCTCGGTGATCTCGACCAGATGGATGGCTTCCTCGTTCAGGTCGTATTTGCCGGCTTCGATGCGCGAGAGGTCGAGGATTTCGTTGATCAGGTCGAGCAGGTGCTGGCCCGAGCGGTGGATATCGCCGGTATATTCCTTGTAGATCGGATTGTTCAGCGGGCCGAGCACTTCCGTCGACATGACCTCGGAGAAGCCGAGGATGGCGTTGAGCGGCGTGCGCAATTCATGCGACATCGAGGCGAGGAAGCGGGACTTTGCCAGGTTGGCCTCTTCGGCGCGGCGGCGCGCCTCGTCGGACATGGACTTCGCGACCTCCAGTTCGGCGATCAGGTCGTCCTTTTCCGACTGGACGGACAGGATATGGACGTTGGCGCGGTGCATGCGATTGGTCATGAAGACCAGGAAGATCAGTGAGGTCGTCAACACGGCCGTCAGGGCCATGTAGCCCGGGCTCGCCGATTTGATGGTCAAGCCCGCAAGAGCCACGACCACCGGAAGGAAGGTGACAAGCAGGGCGTTGCGCAGCAGGAACGTGCCCATGGCGGTTGCCGCGAGCACGATCAGGATCACCGCGGCCTTGTAGAATTCGAAATTGACTTCGCCGCAATTATCGCAACCCTGCAGGATGAAGGCGGCCCAGCAGATGCCGAGAGCGGCTTGTACGGCCAGCAGGCGGCGGCGCCAGTAGGAAACTCTCTCGGTCGTGATGTCATCGCTCTTGGCCTTGCGTGCCACCAGGATGCCGATCGAATGAACGCAGAGCGCCATGATGGCCCAGGCGATGAGCGCCGTACGCTCCGAAAGATAAACCCCGACGCCGGTGATCAGGAACAGGAAGAGCGGCATGCCGATCGCGCCCCGCAGCATCGCATCGATGTGCAGCGCCAGCATTTCCTTGTCGAAGCCGGACGCGTTGGAAGGGCCCGATTGCAGGCGTTCTCTGGTCGTGCGCACGGCTTTCGCCACAGCCGCGTTGCGATGGCTGCGCGATTTGTCGACGATGATCTTGTCTGTCGAGGTGCTGACGCCCTTGCTCATGATCTCAAACGCTGGAACCGGATAGCTTGAAGTTTAAGGGCGAATCCTTAAGAAGTTGCTGCTTTTGCAAGTCTTTGCACCCTCCTTCCGTAACGTGAACCGGCACCGAGTGCCGCCGGGAAGACCATGAACCGCACAGCTCGCGTCATTCGGGATTTGCTTCTGACAGCGCTGATTTTCCTGTTTCTCGGGCTTGTCGTGGTGCGGCTCGACGAGCGCAACCGCGCGGCTTTGAGCGGACAGGCACGCGTCGTCGATGGCGACACGCTGGTGATTGGCGGACAGCGTATCCGGCTGGTCGGTATCGATGCGCCGGAACTGCGCCAGGTCTGCGAACGCGAGGGCCAGCCATGGACATGCGGTCGAGCGGCGAAGGATCACCTGGAGGCGCTGATCGGCGAGGGCAGGGCCGCCTGCGCAGCTGATGGTAGCGACCGCTATGGACGGCTCCTGGCTATCTGCCTGGTTCGCGGCCTTGATCTCAATGCCGCAATGGTCGGCAGCGGCTATGCCACTGCCTTCGGTGCATACGACGTGGAGGAGGAAATGGCGAAACGCAATCGGCTGGGACTGTGGGCTGGCACGTTCGATGCACCGCGCACCTGGCGGCGGACCCATGGCGGTATGGACGAGCTACCCCATATGCCGAATGGGACATTGCGGATCATGCTGTCGCGGCTTGGCGACTGGTGGGTGGAATTTTGGAATGACTGACGCTGAGGATAAACGGTTGGAGGATTTGCGCGTGGCGATTGCCGCCTGCCGGATCTGTCGGGACGCGCCGGCGCGCGGACCCGAATATCGATTGCCGCATGAACCCCGGCCGGTGGCGGTGATCTCGTCGAAGGCGCGCATCCTGATTGCCGGGCAGGCGCCGGGGCTGCGCGTCCACGAAAGCGGCCTGCCGTTCGACGACGCTTCCGGAAACCGGTTGCGCGACTGGCTGGGTGTGACACGGAACGAGTTCTACGATCGCGACCGCTTTGCCATCGTGCCAATGGGCTTCTGTTTTCCCGGCTATGACGCCCATGGTAGCGATCTGCCGCCGCGCCGTGAATGCGCGCCGCGCTGGCGTCAGCCGGTAATCGACGCCATGCCGCAGGTCGAATTGGTGCTGGCGATCGGTCAGTATGCGCAGGCCTGGCATCTCGGTGCGCGCAAGGCTGCTTCCATGACCGAGACCGTGCGCAACTGGCGCGCCTATCTGGGGTCGAATGCCGGCCCGGCGGTGCTCGCCCTGCCGCATCCGAGTTGGCGTAACACCAGCTGGCTGAAGAAAAATCCCTGGTTCGAGGCCGAGGTCCTGCCGGTCTTGCGAGAGCGGATAAAAAATCTGTCTTCCTGAAACAATTTTCTTTCATCGATCTTTTTTCGCGATATAGAGAGAATATTATTCGAAGGGGGCTTCTCTATGGATCGTCTTGATCGCAAAATCCTGCGTCTTCTGCAGGAAGATTCAACGCTGGCGGTGGCGGACCTCGCCAAGAAGGTCGGCCTGTCGACGACGCCGTGCTGGCGCCGAATTCAGAAAATGGAAGAAGACGGCGTCATCCGTGGCCGCGTGGCGTTGCTCGATCCGGTCAAGGTCAACACCAAGGTCACCGTCTTCGTGTCGATCCGCACCAACACTCATTCGATCGAATGGCTGAAGCGTTTTTCCGAAGTGGTCGGCGAGTTTCCGGAAGTGGTGGAGTTCTACCGCATGAGCGGCGACGTCGATTATCTGCTGCGCGTCGTCGTTCCCGATATCGCGGCTTATGACGCCTTCTACAAGCGGATGATCGCCAAGATCGAAATCCGCGCCGTCTCGTCCGCCTTCGCGATGGAGCAGATCAAGTACACGACGCAGCTGCCGCTCGATTACATGCAGATCGATCAGGCGAAGTCCAGCGAGGAGTAAGCCGAAAATCAGGCTGCGCCGCTGCGGTTCCAGCAGCGCCGCCTGACGCGTATTTTTCTACTTCTCCAACCGCGACAGCAGCGACGACGTGTCCAGCCGGTTGCCACCCGCTGCCTGCACGTCCGCATAGAACTGGTCGACCAGCGCTGTCACCGGCAATCGCGCGCCGTTGTTGCGCGCTTCGGTCAGGACGATATCCAGATCCTTGCGCATCCAGTCGACGGCGAATCCGAAGTCGTATTGTCCGGCATTCATGGTCTTGTGGCGGTTTTCCATCTGCCAGGAGCCGGCCGCCCCCTTGGAAATGACCTCGATAACCTTCTCGATGTCGAGGCCGGCCTTCTTGCCGAAATGGATGCCTTCGGCGAGCCCTTGGACGAGGCCGGCAATGCAAATCTGGTTGACCATCTTGGTCAGTTGCCCGCTGCCGGCGGGTCCCATCAGGCCGACCATGCGCGCATAGGCGTCGATGACCGGCCGGGCGCGCTCGAAGGCGGCCGGATCGCCGCCGCACATGACCGTCAACACGCCGTTCTCGGCGCCCGCCTGGCCGCCGGAGACGGGGGCATCGATGAAATGGGCGCCGCGCGCGGCGGCGGCGGCGTCGAGTTCGCGGGCGACCTCGGCCGAGGCGGTGGTGTTGTCGATGAAGACGGCGCCGGACTTCAAGGTCTCGAACGCGCCGTCCCTGCCGGTGGTGACGGAGCGCAGGTCGTCGTCATTGCCGACGCAGCAAAAGACGAACGCGGCGCCTTCGGCGGCTTGCGCCGGCGTCGCGGCGGCCCGCCCGCCGAACTCAGCGGCCCATTGCTCGGCCTTGGCGGCGGTACGGTTATACACCGTGAGTTCGTGCCCGCCCTTGACCTTGAGATGGCCGGCCATCGGATATCCCATGACGCCCAGACCAATGAATGCGACTTTTGCCATTCCAAACTCCTGAAGTTCCTGTGCCCGAGACTTAGCTGATGAGGGAGAAGCGGGGAAGGGGCTTGGCGACAGTCACAGGTCGGGACAGTGGATTCCGAGAGGCTCACGGCCGTGAAAACGACGCTTTTGAGCGCGCCGTTTTCGAGGAGCTCATTGTCTGGCGATCTAGAGCATCGTTCCCTTAATACGATCCATTCTGTTGGCTCAAAACGGCCGATCCACAAGAAGGATGGCGCAGAGCGATGCGACATCCATCGGTCCAGCCATCCGCCGCAGTGGGCGGCCGTTTTCAGCCAACCCGAAGGGCTGGATGAATTTTGGCCACGACCGGCGGTGGCCGTCTCAACCGCAGCTTTTGCTGCGCTTTTCGCCAGTCGCCTTGGTTCTGGCCAAAATTCCTTCCAGCAGAATGGGTCGTATTAAGGGAACGATGCTCTAAGGGGTAGGTGTTATCGGCTCGGCGGGTTGTACCGGCTGAACCGGTTGTGCCTCGGCCTTCCTTCTTTCTTCCTTCTCGCGTTCTTCCTGTTCCTCGTTCGCCTTCTTTTCTGCTGCTTTCTGTTCTTCCCTCTTCTTCGCCAGTTCGTCAGGATTAATCCCATCCGGCAATGCGTTGGATTCGTCCCCGAGGCTTGCGGAAATATCGAGCCAGAGCCGGCGCAGGCGGCGGACATGCAGATCGTCGGCGATCCATCTCAGGACATGCTCTGTCGCCGCTGAATCGTCGTCGCGCATCATGCGATTGCGTGCCCAGAGGCAGTAGGCGTCCGCTTCCATGGCCTGCGCCTTCCCGTCATCGACGGCGACGGGTTTGGTGACGCTGATCCGCACCGTTTCGCGCATGCTGCTGGTCGAGGCCATCAGCACGCCGGAGCAGATTTCATCGAAGGCCTTGACCGAGTATTTGCTGTTGATGGCGCGTTCGAGATCGAAAATGGTGCGGATATTCAACTCCCGGAAGATCAGGAATTTCTCCGGCCCGAGGATATGGCAGAGCTGCGCCTGCGCGATCCAGTCAAAGACCTGGTAGATGCCAAAGGGCGATTCGATATGCAGCATGATCGGATTGTACGTTGCCAGGTTCTGGACGTCGTAGATGCCGCATTCCTCCAGACGGAAGCGGGTCTCGTAGTCGATGCCGTCGATGATATCGAGCGACACGATCTTGGTGACGCTGACGAAGCGATCGTCCGTGGTCTTGATCCAGTTGATCAGCGACTGGAACTTGATCAGCAGGAACTTGGTCGCACTCTGCGGTATGAGACCGAGAAGCGGCGCGAGACCAAACCAGATGGGCTGGATATGCTCTCCCGTTGCATTGCCTGCACCGGGTGTCGCGGAGTTGGCGGTGGTCGCACCGGGCACGATCGTCGCGACGAGGTCGGTGATATAGCTCATGGGGTCGCGAAACACGGCGAAGAGGACGATCGTGAAGATGACCGAGGCGACAATCTCGGCCGTATGCCGCAAGAACGTATATGGTGACAGGTCAAAGACCGCTACCGACCGAACGAAATTCCGGATGGCCGCAACGAAGGCACCGGCAAATGCGAGGGAGCCGATCACGGCAAGCTGGCCCCAATTGCCATAGATTTCGGCGGTTTGGGTTCCTGCGGCATCTACTGTCGGCTGGAGGCAATTGCTGGTGTTGGCTCCCAAGCCGCAGATCAGCGTCTGGTGCAGGGCGGAGAAGCCAAAATAACAAAGAAGGACAAAGCCGAAAGCCGACAGGAATATCTTCCAGTCGTTGCGCGAGCCAAAGCGTCCGATGCTCTTGATGATCCAATTGATCTGCTCAATGTCGTTCATCTGGTCGAAGGTCTTGCCTTGGGCGGGGTCCCTCACATGCAGATCGGAAATGTACTTGGATTTCACGAATTCAAAGGAAGGATTGTTGGTCAATCGGGTGTTGATGGCGGTTCCGGCCGACCCCGGCGATTTGGGATTGGTAATGGGGGCGGCGCCATTGGCAGCGCCGATTTTCCTGTCATCCGCCGCCCTGATCGTATTGGTGCTGAAGGACATCAGAAAGTCCTTGATCGAGCGCAGGCGTCGAAGCCGGACCTCATGTCGCGCATAGAGCAGAAGTGTGGGCGTCATGATCGTCAGCAGCAGGGCGATTGCGTCAAGTCCGAGGAAATTTTCGATGAAGGTCACGACAAGCCCGAAAATTCCGCCGGCAGCGGTAAGCCAAGTCAGAGAAGTATCCATTGATTTTCCCCCTTAAGTTGTGCCTGCAGCGTAAGGGCGGAGCTTTGCCGGCGTCCATAAACCGAGAGCACCAAAAGGTTGAATTATCCATTTCTGATTGTGTTCTGCTTAAATAATTTCCATCGACATGCTGGAAAGTGTGGTCGATTGCGGGAGACAAGACGCTTGAAGTGTCGCCGTTGCGCCGTATGTCTGTCTGCTAACGCGGCCGTTGCCGGGTTCGCAGACCTGCTTTTCACGACCCGGAGGACCGTTTCCATGGCTGAACGACTGAACGCTTCCTGCCGCTGCGGCGGTGTCAAATTTTCCATTCCGGCGGAATCGGCGGGTGTCTTCTGCTGCCATTGCGGCGATTGCCGCAAGGCGCACGGCAACTACATGGCCGTGATCGGCGCACCGCGCAGTGACGTGCGCTTCGAGGCTGATGGCACATTGCAATGGTGGGGCTATTCGGACAAGGCTCGCCGTGGCTTTTGCGCGACCTGCGGCAGCCGGTTGTTCAAGGACAATATCGGCACGGACCTCTTGATGGTGTCAGCCGGCGTCATCGACGGCGATACCGGCAAGAAGATCATCAAGAACATCCTGACGGAGTTCAAGGGTGACTGGTACGAGATACCCGAGACACACGACGCCTGAACGGGATCAGCCCCGCAGCTTTGCGATCACAAGATGGCCGGCGATCGGCTGGCCGTCCTCCATGCGCACGGTGATATCCGTCAGTTCGACGACATCGAAGCCGATCGCGTTCAACCGGTCGCGGACATAGGACTGCGCGTGGGCGAAGCGCTGGTTCGGACCGACCATGAAGGTGCGGCCGTCTAAGGTCTCGTCGGGTAAGGTTTCGCTCGAGAAGATCAGCAGGCCGCCCGGGTTCAAGTTCTCTGCGACGCCGAAGAACAGGGCTTCGAGAGCGCCGAGATAGGGCAGGACGTCGGTTGCCGTGATCAGGTCGAAAGGCTCGTCGTCATTGTCCTCGAGGAAGTCGACGACCTCGGCAACGTAGAGCGTTTCGTAGAGGTCCTTTTCATGGGCGATCTCGACCATGTTTTCCGACAGGTCGATGCCGGTGATATCCTCCGCCATGTCGCGCAGCGCGCCGCCTGTCAGCCCCGTGCCGCAGCCGAGATCGAGCACGCGGGCGAATGGCCCGAGGCCAAGCGCCTGCAGCCGCTGGCGCACCAGAAGCGGCACGTGATAATCGAGTTGTTCGACGAGCACGTCCTCGAACACTTCGGCGTGCTGGTCGAACAGCGTCGTGACATAGGCGTCCGGCGCCTTGTCCGGCGTTTCGCCGCGCCCCATCGATGCGATGCGGACGGTCGCGCCGCCATGATCCTCGGGATCGATGGCGAGCACATCCGCATAGGCTTTGACGGCCGCGTCGATATCGCCGGATTTCTCCAGCGCAAGGGCGCGATTGTAGGCTTCGGCGAGGGCTTCTTCATCAATCTTCTGCATGGCCGCGTCTTTACGGCGCCGATCCCCGTTTGGCAATGCGAAACCCGCTTCGCAGGCGTTTGCCGCTTGAAAATCGTTTCCTGATGGCGAAATCGGGCGCATGATGCTGAAAACAACAAAATCCGGAGGAAATGACCATGGCTGCGGAATTTAGCCCGATCGGGCTCCTGAAGGACAATGCCGAGCCGAAGAGCCCACCCTTGCCTGCGACCTCGTCGGAGACGATAACCGCACTCATTCACTACTACCGCGGCGAAATGGCACGCATGGCGGGCTGGCGCGACCGGATCGACCGAACTTCGAACTGGGCCATCACGGTGGTTGCCGCGCTGCTATCCGTTTCGCTGTCGACACCGTCCTCGCATCATGGCGTGCTTCTGTTCGCGATGCTGCTGATCACGCTGCTTTTGTTCATCGAGGCGCGACGCTATCGGTTCTTCGATGTCTACCGCGCCCGCGTGCGCCAGATCGAGCGCGGCTATTTTGCCCAGATGCTCTGTCCGCAGGCAACATTCACCGCGACCTGGGCCGCCCCCATCGCCGACAGCCTGCGCCGCCCGGCCTTCCTGATGAGCTATCGCCAAGCCGTCTGCCGGCGGCTCCGGCGCAACTATTGCTGGATGTATCTCATCCTGGCGCTCGCCTGGGCGCTGAAAATCTCCTCGCCGGTGCTGCAGGCCGAGGGCGGGGCGCCGCGTGCCGTGTCATCCCTGCGCGAGATGGTCGGCAATGCCGCGCTCGGTCCCGTTCCCGGCTGGCTGGTCATCGGGATCGTCGCGATCTTCTACGGTATCATGGCCTATGCCGCCGTTCACAGGGAGCCGGGCGAGGGCGAACTGGCGCATGGCGAGGTGCATGTCTGACACGCCGATCTCAGTCGGCACTCCCGAGGCAACGATCAGTTGATGATGAACTCGCCCTTGAGCGCGCGCCAGTCGGAAGCCGAGATCAGCTTGCGGTGGACGTAGCGCACTGAATGCAACGGACCTTCCAGCGTCTCCTGCCAGAATTTCAGGAAGCTGTTCATTTCCGGAAAATGCGGCGCGAGATCGTAGTGCTGCCAGATATAGGTTTGCAGGAAGTTTTGATGATCGGGCATGCGATAGAGAATTTGGGCCGTCGTGAGCCCATAGCCCTTGAGCTGCAGTTCCATTTCGTTCGTCATGGTAGACCTCATTCTGCTCAATGATGGTCTCTACAATTGAAGCGCTCGATTGGTTGATGAATCAACAACGATTCACGGCTTCGTCATGAATATTTACGGATTACAAGGGGTTAGCAGCATTCAAGAGCGAGTGCTGCCAGCGGCTCCCTATCGTTTCAGGTGGCGCGTCAGGCGGGCCTCGATCCAGGCCCACAGATTGCGCAGCATTTCCACCATGATCAGATAGAGAACTGCTGCCCAGAGATACATCTGGAAATCGTAGGTGCGCGAGAAGGCGCGGCGCGTTTCTCCCATCAGGTCGAAGACGGTGACGATGGCGACGATCGCGGAGCCCTTGATCATCAGGATGATCTCATTGCCATAGGGGCGCAGCGCCACGATCATCGCCTGCGGCAGGATGATCTTGAAGAAGGCGATACGCTTGGGCAGCCCAAGGGCTGCTGCGCCTTCATGCTGGCCGCGCGGTACGCTTTCGATGGCGCCGCGCAGGATTTCGGCCTGGTAGGCGGCGGTGTTCAGCGTGAAGGTCAGGAGCGCGCAGAACCAGGCGTCACGGAAGAAGGTCCACAGACCGATGGCCTCGAGATAGGGACGGAAGCTGCCGAAGCCGTAATAGACCAGGAAGAGTTGGGTGATCAGCGGCGTGCCGCGGAAGAAGTAGACATAGACATAGGCGATCCAGGACAAGATCCTGTTCTTGCTCATCCGGCCATAGGCGATCGGCAGGGACAGGATGCCGCCGAGCACGATCGAGATGCTGACCAGCGTCAGGGTGACGCCGAGACCGGAGATGAAATTCGGACCATACTTGGTGAGTTTCTCGATGCTCCAGCTTTGGACGACAAAGAGGAAGATGCC
Source organism: Pararhizobium sp. O133 (assembly GCF_051669845.1). Taxonomy (NCBI): domain Bacteria; kingdom Pseudomonadati; phylum Pseudomonadota; class Alphaproteobacteria; order Hyphomicrobiales; family Rhizobiaceae; genus Pararhizobium; species Pararhizobium sp. O133. Next base: position 2,529,789 of record NZ_CP196426.1, read on the forward strand.
GACGGAAGCCGCCAGCCAGAAGCCGAGCGCGACAATGCCAATGTAGTGGGAGAGAGACGCGCGCCGCATTGCCTCGGGCGGTGGCGGCAGGGCCGGCAGCATGGTTTCGCGATGGCTCATCGTCCGACCTCCGAGCGTTTGGTATGTCGTTCGAGCGCGGAAAAGACGACCGAAGACACCATCGCAAGCACCAGGAAGAGCAGGCAGGCCATCGAGAAGAACTCGAAGGCGTGTTTGGTGACGCGTGCCGCGACACCCGTCTGGCGCAGGATGTCCGGCAGACCGATGATGGAGACGAGCGCCGTGTCCTTCAAGAGCGCCATCCAGAGATTGCCGAGGCCGGGCAGGGCGATACGCACCAGTTGCGGCAGGATGATCAGCCGCATGGTACGGCCACGGTGGAAACCGAGCGCATCGCCGGCTTCATACTGCCCGCGCGGAATGGCCTTGAACGCGGAGAGCAGGACTTCGGAACAATAGGCTGAGAAGACGACGCCAAGCGCGATCATGCCGGCGACGAAGGTGTTGATCTCTACCGGACCTTCATAGCCTAAGCCCGCCATGACCTGTTGCACGACGATCTGCAGGCCGTAATAGACGATGAACAGCGTCAGGAGTTCCGGCAGGCCGCGAAAGATAGTGGTGTAGATGTTGGTGGCCAGCCGCAGTGATCTTTCCTCGGACTGTTTGGCAAGGGCAATGAAAAAGCCGAGGAAGAGGCCGACCGGCAACGTGCAGATCGCAAGGCTCGCGGTGATCATGAAGCCGTAGGCGATCTCGTCGCCCCAGCCCGTGTCGCCGCAGGACAGCAACGAATCCGATGATAGAAGCTGGAAGATTCCCACCGGCCCGCAGAACGGATCAAACCACGAGACAAAAGAAGAGAGGGCAGCAAAAGCAGCCTGCATATGTCCGATTTCCCCTGCGCGGCCTTGAGGCTTGTTTCTTGTTATTCTGTTTGTCCGGCAAAAATGGCGGAAGGGCAAGCCTTCCGCCATCGTATTTTAGCGGCGGATAAAAATTAGTCGCCGTAAACGTCGAAGTCGAAGTACTTGTCGTTGATTTCCTTGTACTTGCCGCTGGCGCGGATCGCCTTGATGGCGGCATCCAGCTTGCCCTTCAGCTCGGTGTCACCCTTGCGCACGGCAATGCCGGCGCCAACACCGTTGATCTCCAGATCCGGCTTGAGCGCCTTGAGCAGCTTGCAGCAGGCGCCGTCTTCGGTCTTCAGCCAGGACGACAGAACGACGACGTCGTCGATGACGGCATCGACACGGCCGTTCGCCACGTCGAGCTTGTACTCGTCCGGGGTCGGATAGAGCTTGAGCTCGGCATCCTTGAAGAAATGTTCGGCATAGTTGGAGTGAGTCGTCGACGACTGCGCGCCGAGCGTCTTGCCGGCCAGGCCTTCGGCCGTTGCGTCGGTAATGGGCGAATCCTTCGGCACGACGATCGCCGGGCCGGTGTTGTAATATTTCTCGCTGAAATCGACCTTTTCCATACGCTCCGGGGTGATCGACATCGAAGCGACGATCGCGTCGAACTTCTTGGCGAGCAGGGCCGGGATGATGCCGTCCCAGTCCTGGGTCACGAAGGTGCACTCGGCCTTCATTTCGACGCAGAGCGCCTTGGCGATGTCGATGTCGAAGCCGGTCAGGGTTCCGTCGGCTTCGAGATTGTTGAAGGGCGGGTAGGCACCTTCCGTCCCGATGACGATCTTTTCGCCGTCGGCCATGGCGGTGCCGGCCATGAGCGCGAAAACGGCTGCCGAAGCGGCCATGGCGAGACGTCTTGAAATACGCATGTTGATCCTCTCTGTTTGGCTGGCGCCCGGTTTCTTTCTTCTTTGCGGGCGCCCTCATCCCTGCCATCGTTGTGGCGGGTTGGGCGGATATTCCTACGCTTTAATCGGAAAAATCAACAGAAAACCAATGTCCTCTTGATGAAATCCCTGCACATCTTCATGTCCTGGGCTGGCTTCCGGCAAAAGCCGGCCTATGTCTCCCGGCAGATGAACAGAGCATTCATCCCGAGTTAATGCAGGTTTCGCTAATCATTGAACCGCTGATTTGAACCGGTGCGCCTTTTTTTGACCGCTTGGGTCTGCCCAAACGGCGAAGGAAAGAAGGCCGGGCCGTCCTGCCGGTTGAAAACGACGAAACGAGACCTCTGAAGGAGGAAGACATGACTATCCGATCCAGACTTTTCGCGACCGTGGCGTTTCCGATGCTGTCGATGTCCATTGCCATCCAGCCGGCGCTCGCCGATAGCCTGATGAAACCGTTCGAGGTCGCGCAGGAAGATGGCGCCGCGCAAGCGGACGGCGGCGGTGAGCAGGTGCCGGAAGAGCTGCTGCGCAAGAAGCGCAAGCAGCGCGCCGAGCAACCGGCCGAAGAAGCGCAACCCGCCGAGGAGGCGCAGCCGCAGGAGGAAAAGCCGCGCCGCAAGAAGCGCCAGGAGGCAGAGCAGCAGCAGGAACAGCAGCAGAAAGCCCAGCCAGCGGAGGAACAGCAGCCGAGCCGTGCCGAACGCAAGAAGCGCCAGCAGGCCGAGCAACAGCAGGAGAAGGCACAACCTTCCGCCGACGATGAAGCGGCAAAGGCCGCCGAGGAGAAGGCCAGGGCCCGCGCCGAGCGCAAGAAGCGTCAGCAGGCTGAACAGCAACAGCAGGAAGAGGCTCAGCCCTCTGCTGATGACGAGGCGGCAAAGGCTGCCGAGGAAAAGGCCAAGGCCCGCGCCGACCGCAAGAAGCGTCAGCAGGCTGAACAGCAGCAACAGCAAAAGGAAGCCCAGCCCTCTGCTGATGACGAAGCGGCAAAGGCTGCCGAGGAAAAGGCCAAGGCGCGCGCTGAGCGCAAGAAGCGTCAGCAGGCCGAGCAGCAGCAGACAGAGGAAGCCCAGCCTTCCAGCGATGACGAAGCCACCCGGAAGGCTGCCGAGGAGCGCAACCGCATCCGCGAAGAACAGAAGGCCCGTGCTGACGCCGAACAAAACGGCGAGAAGCCGGTGACCGAGGACGAAATGCGTCCCGCCATCGACGGCGACGAGGCTAACCAGGAAGGCCGCAAGCCGCGTGATCGCCGTGAGCCGATCCCAGAGGTGGTCGATAAACGCACCAAGGAAGAAAAGCAGAAGATCGCCCGCGATCCTTCGAAGACCGACGAGACGGTGGTGTTGCCGGTCGACAATGGCGCGGCCGTGCTCGACAGCGACAAGGAAGCCGACAATTCCGGTGACACCGGTACGCGTGAGAAGCGGCGCAAGCAACGTGAACGGGTCCGCGCCGAAGAGAATCAGAATGTCGAAGTTCCGAAAAGCGACGAGGAAGCCCAGCGCGGCCGCAAGGATCGCCGGCCGAGCCGCGATGAACTGGAAGCCGCGACACGCGAAAAGGGCCGCCGGATCAATGATGTGCCGGAATTCAACATTCCCGACCTGATCGATGCCTTCACCGGCAATGATCGCCGCCGCCCACGGATCGACGACACGCGCGACGACCGGACGGTACTGGATTTCGGCGACAAGATTATCGTTCGTGGCGACGACCGGCCGCGTCTGCGCCGCAATGCGACCGAGACATACTATGAAGAACTGTCCGGTGGACGGTCGCGCGAAACGATCGAGCGCGCCGGCGGTGTTCGTGTCGTGACGATCTACAACCGCTATGGCGACGTCATCCAGCGCTCGCGCATCGATGCGTCCGGCCGCGAATATCTGATGATCTATGCGCCGCAAGCCGACGACGGCCCGCGTCCGCCGGCCTTCGATGCTGGCGAGGATCTGCCGCCGATGCGCCTGCGGGTTCCCGTCGAGGATTACATCATCGACACGTCGAGCGAGCCGGACCGCGATTATTATGAGTTCCTGGCCGAGCCGCCGGTGGAGCAGGTCGAGCGGACCTATACGATCGATGAGGTGAGGAGCTCTGCCCGTATCCGCGACAAGGTGCGCCGTATCGATCTGGATACGATCACCTTTGCGACGAACAGCGCCGAAGTTCCGTTGTCGCAGGCAAAAACCCTGCGCAAGGTCGCCGATGCCATGCTCGAAGTCATCGAAAAGGATCCGGGTGAAACCTTCTTCATCGAGGGACATACGGATGCGGTCGGCGGCGACAAGCCGAACCTGGTACTCTCGGACGAACGCGCCGAATCGGTCGCCTCGCTGCTGACGGAAGTCTACGACATCCCGGCGGAAAACCTGGTGCCCCAGGGCTACGGCGAGCGCTTCCTCAAGGTCCGCACGCTGGAAGCCGAGCAGCAGAACCGGCGCGTGACGATCCGTCGCGTGACGCCGCTGGTTCGGCCCGTGGCCCAGAATTAGCCATCATTCGGCGTCTCATTGGGATGCCGCTGCAAACGGCCCGGTGCAACCAGCACCGGGCCGTTTGCTCGACTTCCCCTCCTTCCGGCAGCCTTGCCGATATCGATCTTCGAGACGTCCATGAAAATCATCCTCGCCGCTCTCGCACTGGCCGTTTCCGCCGGTCAGGTTTCCGCTACCAAGACCCGGCTGGTGGAACCGCAGTTGAAGCTTGAGGCGCGGGAAAAAGGCGAGGGGACAAAGCCACGCGTGGCGCTGACCTTCGATGCCTGCAGCGGCAAGACCGACGAGCGCATCCTGTCGGCGCTGATCGACAACAATATTCCGGCGACGATTTTCGTGACCGCCCGCTGGCTGAAGCGCAATGCAGCGACACTCGCCCGGTTCAAGGCGCGGCCGGACCTGTTCGAGATCGAGAATCACGGCGCGATGCATGTGCCCGCCGTCGACCAGGTTGTTTCCATCTACGGCATTCCCGCAGCCGGCAGCCCCCAGGCCGTCGAGGCGGAAGTGGCGGGCGGTGCGGCTGCGATATCGGCCGAGGGCCTGACCTCGCACTGGTTCCGTGGCGCGACCGCGAAATACAGTCTGACGTCGATCGGCCAGATCCGGCAGATGGGTTTTCGCGTCGCCGGTTACTCGATCAATGGTGACGGTGGTTCGCTGCTCGGGGCTGCCCAGGCCGAGCGGCATATCGCCCGCGCGAAGGACGGCGATGTCATCATCGCCCATATCAACCAGCCGACCCATGAGGCCGGCGCCGGCGTCGTCAAAGGTATTCTCGACCTCAAGGCCAAAGGCTACGAATTCGTCCGGCTGGACGATGCGACGGAAGATGGCAGTGACGACACGACCAACTGACAGCGTGATTACGCATTTTTGCGCGTCAGGCCCGTCGTCGTTTCAATGAAGTCGGCAATCGCGTTGGTGTCGTTCAGATCGAAGACTGCGAGTGCAGTGTCCTCCACCGGATGATCGGCGGCGACAGCGAGGATGTGCGGATCGGATGGGGCAAGCGGCTCGCGATTTTTCGAGTCCAGCCGGCGGGCTTCGATCTTCGGGATCGGTTCGCGCTTGTAACCTTCGATCAGCACGAGGTCGCAGGGCGCCAGACGGGCAAGAATTTCCGCAAAGCTCGGCTCGGGTGCGCCGCGCAGTTCGTGCATGATCGCGTAACGCGTTCCGGAGACGATGGTCACTTCATGGGCACCGGCCTCGCGGTGGCGAAAACTGTCGGCGCCGACCTTGTCGATATCGAAATCATGATGGGCATGCTTGACCGTCGAGACACGATAGCCGCGCGCCGTCAGTTCCATGACCAGCCGCACGGCGAGGCCGGTCTTGCCGGAATTCTTCCAGCCGGCGATGCCGAAAACCTTTGGCGCTTGCCCGTCGGGTAGGGTCATCGTTCGTTCTCCCGGATCAGGGGTAGCCAGCGTTCGGCCGTTTCCAGGTCCGCCGGCGTGTTGATGTTGAAAAATTGATCGATTGGTCCATCAGCGGTGTCGAGCGGCGCGAAGGGGACGGCGGACATCGGGTGACGTTCGATAAAGCTGCGCACCCGGCGTTTTTCGTCGGTGAGCAGCCAGGTCTCCAGTGCGTCGGCGAGGGCGATGGGCCACAGAGCAAAGACCGGATGCATGGTCTCGCCGGAGAAGGCCACGGCGATCTCGTCAGGACCGCTGATCGCCATTTGCAGGCGAGCGACGAGGTCCCTCGGAAAAAACGGCGTGTCGGTCGGAACGGTCGCGACATGGCTTCCCGTTGGGGTAAAGACGCGCGCGTGGCGCATGGCCGCCAGCACCCCGCCCATCGGTCCGACATGGCCCGGCACCGTATCGGCAAAAACGGGGATGGTAGGGGCAAAGTCAAGCTTGTCGCTGATGTTCCTGTTGACGCCGACCATGGAGGTTTGCGGTGCAAATCGTTCGATCACATGCTGCAGCAGCGGAATGCCGCCAAGCAGGCGCGCGGACTTGTCGCTGCCCATGCGCGACGACCGGCCGCCGGCAAGGATGACGCCGGGCGGATACTCGGAGCGTCCGGCTGCGGGATATCCTGCGGTCATGGCGAGCCCGGCTCCGATTCCTGCGCGGGTGTCGCCATACGCCGCTTTCTTTCACGCGCGAAAGTATAGAGGCCGGAAGCGACGATGATGGCGACGCCGGTCACCATCCAGATATCCGGCTCTTCGGAAAAAAACAGGATACCGATGCCGATCGACCAGATCAGGCTGGTGTAGCGGAAGGGGGCGATGATGCCGATCTCACCGTTGCGCATCGCGAGCACGATGAACTGATAGCCGACCAGAAGCAGGATGCTGGCGACGGCGAGCGTGCCGACCGTTCCGGCCGACATCGGTTGCCAGCCGCCGAGCGGCACGATCAGGACGGCGCCCGTCGCGGTGATCGCCGTTGCGGTGATGACCGCGATGAACAGCGACGGGATGGCGTGATCGATCCTGCGGGTACAGAGATCGCGGATGGCGGCGAAGACAACGGAAGCAATGACGCTCAAGGCGGCGCCGGTGAAACCATCCGGGCCGGGGCGAAGCACGATCAGCACACCGAGAAAGCCGATGAGGATCGCCAGCCACCGGCGCCAGCCGACCGGCTCGGACAGGAACAGAGCGGCTCCGAGCGTCACCGCCAGCGGCAGGGCCTGCAGGATGGCGGAGGCATTGGCGAGCGGAAGCTGGCCGAGCGCACTGATATAGGCGATGGAGGCGGCGACCTCGGCCGCGATCCGCATTGCCACCGCCGGCGAGAGGACCAGCCGGAAGGAGCGCATGGCGCCGAAATGGCGCGCCAGCAACAGGACGAGGATGTAGGTGAAGAAGCCGCGTACCAGCATGATCTGGCCGCTGTTCATAACCCCGGTCACGGACTTCACAAGGGCGTCGTTGCAGGTAAAGCCTGCCATGGCCAGGCACATGAAGATCGCGCCACGAAAATTGGCGGTGGAATGCATTATTTTTCAGGTCCGTTCTGGCCGCCGCCCTTGTGCACGCCGGCGATTCTGCAGCCTCGACCGGACTGCGTCGCCGTTGATGCCCATCTGTAAAGCATCGGCATTTCTTTTATGCAACCGCTAACCTTCGGAGGTCTCTTTTCGGCGCAAATCCGGGCAAAAACCAAATCAATTCAGTTGTTACGAATATGATGACATGCCTTCGCGCATTTCCGCCACATTTGCCTAAGCCACCGGATTTTTGGCGAAATATTAAGCTTCCGTGCCTATCTTTCCGATATTCCGCTACCCGTCGCATGACGCGATTATGGTTGACGTAACGTGAAGTCTTCACGTTCAGAGCAACCGGATGACATTCCGGACAGGCGCCATGATGCGTCCCGGTTTGTCCGTCCTCCAATCCGGAGGACAGTCTGGCGGGAATGTCCGGTTTGCTCAACATCTGGAGTTCGGAATGTCCCTAATCGATCGTTCTTTGCAGCGTCTGCGCATCGTCACCAAGGTTCTGCTTTTCGTCGTGCCGCTGGTTGCCCTCATCGCCGGTATCGGCCTTGTCGGCTATTTCACGGCGAGTACGCTGAATGGCCATATGACCGTGACGCGCGAAACGATCAACAATCTCTCCGATTTCCAGGCGCTGCGCACCAGCCTGCAGAGCTTTGTCGATGGTCCGACGGAAGAGACGCGCAACGTGCTGAAGAGCCGGATCGACGATCAGGAAGCCGGCATCCGGACGCTGAACGACCTTCTGACGGCGGGTGCAGATAAGGCCAAGGTCGCCACCGTCGTCGCGCTCGGCGAAACGATGCGCGGCCAGGAGGAGAAGCTCTGGACGATCAAGACCGAGCGCGACGGCGTCACCGCGTCGCTGGACGCCGCCATGGCCGACATGACCGCGCAGGGCAATTCCGCCTATAAGCAGATCGACATCGTCCGCAAGGAGTCGGGCGACAAGGAAGCCTTCGCCAAGGCGATGCTGTTCGATGCCGCCGCCTACCAGGGCCTGGCCGAGCGCATCAAGAAATTCCGCCTGCCGGTCACCATGGCGATCGCGCCGGATGCCAAGGTCGAGCAGGCCACCAATCTCCTGCCGCATCTGCTGAAACAGATCGCTGAAGCTGAAAAGATCGCGTCTGACAAGGTTCAGAAGCAGATCGCCGGGATGAAGGTCGATGCCAAGGTCATCCAGGACATCCTGGCAAGCGGCGATACCAATGAGGTCAAGAAGGGCCTTCTGAGTGGCGCGCTGATCAAGCTTTCCAAGTATGAGGCCGATTTCGCCAAGCAGGCCGTGACCAATTCGGACGCCGCCGCCAAGCGCTTCGTCGGCATGGACAACGAAATCTCGACTCTGAAGACCCTGATCTCGTTGATGAACGATACCTTCAAGGGCCTCGACGATACCCGTCTGCATATCAGCGAACTGCACCGCAAGCTCGATTCCGCCAGCCGCGACAGCGTCATTGCCGACATCGGCGCCGTTCGCGAAAGCGTCGCCAAGCTTTCGGAACTGGGCGCGAAATATGCCGCGCTGCGCGATCTCGCCGGCAAGCTGACGCCTTCGCTCGCTGCCATCGACATCGGCACCGCGCAACTGATCGATGTCGGCGCACGTTGGCAGGCCGCCAAGGCCGAGGCTGCGACGTTGGTCGCCGATGCCAGCCAGACGCTCGAAAACTTCGTCAGCAGCGCCCAGGAAGCCGGCAAGCAGGACAGCCAGCGCTCGGCCAATGTATCGATCATCGCCATGGTCGCCGGCACGCTGCTTGCCATTGTCGGTGGCCTGATGCTGATCGAGACCCTGCGCGGCCCGCTGAAGCGCGTCACCGAGACGATGACTCGGCTTGCCAATGGCGACCTCGAGGTCGCAATCGAAGGCCGTAACCGTGGCGACGAAATCGGCGACATGGTCCGCTCGGTCGCGGTCTTCCGTGACAACGCCGTCGAAAATGTCCGTCTGGGGCAGGAGGCTGAAGCCGCCCGCACCCAGACCGCCGAAGAGGAAGCCCGTCGCCGCCAGGAGCGCGCCCGTATCGAGGCCGACCAGATGGAAGCGCTGACGGCTTTGTCCGACGTGCTCGCCAAGCTTGCCGACGGCAACCTGGAAGAAGGCATGGCCGAGGATCTCTCGGAAGACTATGTAGTCATGGCACAGACCTACAACAACGCCGTCGAGGCCCTGCGCGCGACGTTGATCGATGTGCGCGGCGTGACCGACGAGATCACCAGCGGCACTGGCAACCTCGCATCCTCCGCCGACGATCTTGCCCGCCGCACGGAGCAGCAGGCGGCAGCCCTCGAGGAAAGCTCGCGGGCACTTCGCCAACTCACCGAGATCGTCCGCTCGACGGCCGAAAGTGCTCGCAAGACGACGGTGTCGGTCGACGAGACCCACAGCTATGCCCGGCATTCGGGCGAAGTCGTCGCCAAGGCGATCGATGCGATGGCCGCGATCAACAAGTCCTCGGACAAGATATCGACCATCATCGGCGTGATCGACGAGATCGCATTCCAGACCAACCTTTTAGCGCTCAATGCCGGCGTTGAGGCTGCTCGTGCCGGCGAAGCCGGCCGTGGCTTTGCCGTCGTGGCACAGGAAGTCCGCGAACTGGCACAGCGCTGCGCCGGTGCGGCCCGCGAGATCAAGGGCCTGATTTCCGACAGCTCGCAGCAGGTTCGCAGCGGCGTCGAACTGGTTCAGGAAACCGGCACGGCGCTCACGGTCATCAACAACCATATCTCGACCATTCACCAGTTGGTCAGCAATATCGAAGCGGCGGCCGCCGACCAGTATCGCGGCCTCAACGAAGTCAACCAGGCCGTCCACGAGGTCGAGCTCCTGACGCAGCAGAACGCTGCCATGGTCGAGGAAAACACCGCCGAAATCCACGGCCTGCGCCATCAGGTGGACATCCTCAACGAGAAGATCGAGCGCTTCAAGACCGGAACCAGCCGTTCGATGTCCGGTGGCGGCATGCATGGCTACGGCCGCAGCTACGCCGCCTGAGACAGGAGCAATCGCATCTGAACAGACCCGTGCCGGAAACCGGCGCGGGTCTTTCCGTTTTTTGTGGCTGAATTTGTCGCGCGCTATTGCGGATAGACGACGTAGCTCTTCTGCTTGTCCGGTCCGGGCGCGCCGTCGAAGGTGGGATCGACCTCGTATTTCGACAGAACGAAATCGGAATCCGCAAACGTCCATTCGCCGCTGTCCCAAGCATCCCCGATACCGCGCCAGAAACCGTGGCTGGCGATCGTGTGGCGTGCGGGGTCGTAGGTCGCATTGATCAGGATATGCCTTACGTATAGCCCGAAATCGTTGGTGCGGCGTTGAGCTTTGTCATGTCCGCGTCGGCATAGTCATAGGCAAGCTTCGGCTGCGCGAAGGCGACGAGCTGAAACCGGCCGCTTTCGTCGTCGCGCAGCAGGAAAGCGTGCTGGAGGTTATAGGCGCCCATGCCGCAGAACATCTGGTAGAGTTCAGCGCGCTTTTCCGGCTCGTCGGCGGCTTGGTAGGAGGCGCTGTATTTGATTTCGTAGACGAAATGGCTGACGTCTTCCGACTCGGTCGAGTTCAGCGGAATGTCGGTGCGGCTGTTCATTTCGCAGTCGTCGCCAAGCGCTGCCCGGACGAATGTTTCAGCTTCCTTGATTTGGTTCTGGCCAACAGGTGTGGATTGCGCCAGTGCCGGCAGTGTTGAGACGAAAAGCAGGCTGAGAGTGAGGGGGGACAGTTTCAATGGAACCTCCTGACTGCGCAAATTCAGCCGCCTGTGACGCTCATGTGCCTTGCGACGGCGGGCTTGTTGCGGGTGCGATCGATGATGAAGTCGTGGCCCTTGGGCTTGCGGGTGATGGCTTCGTCGATCACGGATGACAGATAGGTATCGTCACTGGACGCCCTGAGCGCGGTGCGCAGATCAGCGGCGTCGTTCTGGCCGAGGCACATGTAAAGCGTGCCGGTGCAGGTGAGGCGGACGCGGTTGCAGCTCTCGCAGAAATTATGGGTCATCGGCGTGATCAGGCCGAGCCTGCCGCCGGTCTCCGCGACCTCGAGATAACGAGCCGGGCCGCCGGTCTTGTAGGCGATATCCGACAGGCTGAACTGAGCGGCCAGCCGGTCGCGCATTTCGCTGAGCGGCATGTATTGGTCCGTCCGGTCCTCGTCGATCTCGCCCATCGGCATGGTCTCGATCAATGTCAGATCCATGCCGCGTCCATGCGCCCAGCGCAGCATATCGGGGATTTCGGCGTCGTTGAAGCCCTTCAGCGCAACGGCATTGATCTTGACGTGGATTCCAGCCGCCTGCGCTGCGTCGATGCCCTCCATCACCTTCGATAGTTCACCCCAGCGAGTGATCTGCTTGAACTTGTCGGGATCGAGCGTGTCGAGCGAGACATTGATGCGCCGCACGCCTGAATCGGCGAGTTCAGCAGCGAATTTCGACAGTTGCGAGCCATTGGTTGTCACCGTCAGCTCGTCGAGCGTACCGGCATGGACATGCTTGCCGAGTTCGCGGATCAGGAACATGACGTTCTTGCGCACCAGAGGCTCGCCGCCGGTCAGCCGCAGCTTGCGCACGCCCTTGGCGATGAAGGCGGAACAGAGGCGGTTGAGTTCCTCCAGCGTCAGCAGGTCCTTCTTCGGCAGGAAGGTCATGTTTTCCGACATGCAATAGGTGCAGCGGAAGTCACAGCGATCCGTCACCGAAACCCGCAGATAGGTAACGGCGCGCCCGAACGGGTCGATCATCGGGGCCTTGGCATTGGCCAGCGGTTGAACGCCGGTCCTGTCGATGGTGACGCTATTCAATGCAATTCTCCCTGTCCCGCCAATGTCGTAAGCAAAGGCGGCGGCGTCAAGACATAGGCTCTTAAAAGCATCAGAAATCCGGTTTGAAACAGTTTCCTTCTATCAGGGGCAGGTATCGAGATGCCACAGGTAATTCCCTCCGAGGGAAATCTGCGCTAGTGCTCCGGCAAAACAATGGAGACCGTTTATCATGAGCGACATCTGGCCGACCGAACTGCGCGTGTCGAAGGATCGTCACCGGCTGACGGTTGCCTTCAATGATGGTGCTTCCTTCGACCTTTCCGCCGAAATGCTGCGCGTGCTGTCACCCTCGGCGGAGGTGCAGGGCCATGGGCCGGGGCAAGGGCTGACCGTGCCCGGCAAGCGCAACGTTACGATCATCTCGATGACGCCGACCGGCAATTACGCGGTGCGCATCGGCTTCGACGACACCCACAATACCGGCATTTTCACCTGGACCTATCTGCGCGAGCTCGGCGAAAACGGCGAAACGCTGTTTGCGGCCTACGAGAAGGATCTCGCCGACAAGGGCATGACCCGCGACAAGGCGGAAAAGCCGCGCTGAGCGGCGACGCGCTTAATCTGCGTCACCCTCATCCTTCAGCAGGATGCCGACCAGGCGTTCCATGGCCTGCGCGACAATCATGCATTCCTCGATCGGTGAATCTTCCATCGATTTGTCGATCACCTTCGTCTGGATGTCCATCGCCTGTTCGCTGAGCGCGCGGCCGCTGTCGGTCAGCGACAGGCGCAGGACGCGCTTGTCCTTGTCGTCGCCGCGCCGCTCGATCAGTCCGCGCTTTTCAAGTTGCGGCAGCAGCATGCTCATGTTCGAGCGCCCCACCAGCAGTTTGCGCGCCAGTTCCTGCTGGGTGATTCCGTCGAAGCGGTAGAGATTGACCAGGATGTCCAGATGCGGCGGCTTGATGTCGAGATCGGCGAGCGCGCGCGTCAGGGTCTGCTGCATGAGCTGGCAGGCACGGGCAACGGCGATCCAGCTGCGAAAACGCGGGTGGTCCCACGGGAAGTGATGCTGTTCGATAGGAGCTTGCTTTTTGTTCATCGTTGTACAATAATGTTCATCATTGAACATTTATAGAGAGACTCCCACTATGGCATCCTTTGCGATCGAGGTCACCCGTCTCGTCTTCAAAACGCTTTCGGTCTTTTCTCCGCAGACGGCGGGGCGTTTGGCTTTCCGGCTGTTCAGCGTGACGCCCGGGCGCAAACCGAAGAACAACAAGGAAAGGGCCGCGGTTGCTACGGCAGCACCCGTCATGGCGCGGGGAAAGCCTGTGTCGCTCTCCTTTTCCGGCGGCTGGGCCATGGCCCGGCATTTCGAGGCCAAGCCCGGGCGGGCGCCGGCGAAACGCATCCTGCTCGTCCATGGTTGGGGATCACGCATCGATTATCTGGCGACGATGATCGACGGGTTGGTGGCCGGCGGCGCCGACGTGGTCGCGCTCGACCTGCCGGGCCACGGCGCCTCGCCAGGACGAACGCTGACCATGCCGACGGCGGTGAGGGCAATCGATGCGGTCTGGCGGCATTTCGGTGGCTTCGATGTCGCGGTCGGCCATTCCTTCGGCGGCGCGAGCCTGGCTTGCGCGGCCGGCGGGCTTGTCTGTGACGTGCCTTCGCACGTTGCCAAGCGCATGGTGCTGATCGGGGCGCCGAGCGATATGACGTGGCTTTTCAAGGGTTTCGGGAGATATCTTCGTCTTTCGGAGAAAGGGCAGGACGCGCTCGAGGGCATGGTCGTGCGCCTGTCCGGCCGGCGTATCGAGGAGCTCGACGCCGCTCGCGTGCTGAGCATCCTCACCGTGCCGACGCTGGTTGTCCATGCTGAGGACGACAAGGAGGTTTCGGCCGATCACGCCCGGCGTTACGCCGCCGCAGGACCGAATGTCGAGCTCCACTGGGCAAATGGCTTCGGCCATCGCCGGATTGTCTCCGCGGCTCCCGTGATTGAGCACATCAACGCCTTCGTTCACGCGCAAGACCGACAGGCGGCCGCCTGATTGATTTTTCGCACGCCGTCATGAGGATGTCATGCTATCCGTCGAAAGAAACGCCTCGACGGAAAGGAGCACGGTGGCATGACGATCATTCGCACGGTTGAGGAACTGAACGCGCTCTACGGCGGCACCAGCGAGGCATCGATGGTCAAGGTGACAACCCGGCTGACGCGGGAATATGCCACCATGATCGAGGCGTCGCCCTTTGCAGCCTTGGCAACCGTCGGGCCGGAAGGGCTCGATTGTTCGCCGCGCGGCGACGACGCCTGTGTCGTGCGCATCGCCGACGACAGGACGGTGCTGATGCCTGACTGGCGCGGCAACAATCGCGTCGATTCGCTTGCCAACATCGTTCGCGACCCGCGCGTGGCGCTGATGTTTCTCGTTCCGGGCTCGACCACGACCATGCGGATCAACGGTACAGCGGTCGTCAGCGTCGATCCGAACCTCACCGCATCCTTCACCGTCGACGGCAAGCATCCGCGCAGCGTCATCGTGGTCACCATCGGCGAGGTCTATTTTCAGTGCGCCCGGGCGCTCATCCGTTCGCAATTGTGGAATGCCGAGCGTTTTGTCGACCCGCAAAACCTGCCGACGCCGGGAACGCTGCTGAAGGCCGCCAAGGCGGATTTCGACAACGAAACCTATGACCGGGAATGGCCGGAGCGGGCCGCGAAGACGATGTGGTAGTCTTGCTGCATCTGGCTGCCAAACTGCAGCATGGAAATGTTCCCGCGGGGCGTTGATCAATTCCCGAAACTCCGTGGCCTGCCGGCAATGCCGACAGCGGCCGGCGTTTTCGCCTGCCGCTGAAATCCCTCCGATCGGGCCGCGATCAGTCGCGGACAATGACCTGGGTGCCGATCGTGACGGCGGCGTAGAGGTGCTCGACATCCTCGTTGGCCATGCGGATGCAGCCGGACGACATCGCCTTACCGATCGAGGATGGCTGGTTGGTGCCGTGGATGCGGTAGATGGTCGAGCCGAGATACATGGCGCGGGCGCCGAGCGGGTTGTTGATGCCGCCCTTCATGCTGACGGGCAGGAAATGGCCCTTCCGGGCTTCGCGGGCTCGCATCTGCGCCGGTGGGTTCCAGGTCGGCCATTCGGCCTTGCGGCTGACCGTATTGCTGCCGGTCCAGATGAAGCCGGCGCGGCCGACGCTGACGCCGTACTGCATCGCCACCCCATTACCGAGCACGTGGTAGAGGCGGCGGTCGGAATTGTCGACGATGATCGTGCCGGGCGCGACGTTCTCGTTGAAGGCCACCAACTGGCGCTGGATCGGCGACAGGTTGATATTGGCCTTGGCGGCCTTCGCCTTCGGCTTTGCTCCCGACAAAGCCGGCAATGCGCTGGTCTTCGATGTCGCCGACTGGAGCGAGGCGACTTCGTAGGAGCCGTTCTGTCCGGCCGCATGTGCGCCGGTGGTCAGCAGGGCGGTGGCGATCAGCGCTGTGAAAATGGTCTTCATGGTTCTATCTCCCGTTTGTTTCGGGAGATTTTCCGGTTCATTCCGGTGCGCTCCCTGTATGGAGCCTTTCTAGACAATCGCTTTTGGGCCGGCTGTTTCCTTTGGAACGGGGCAGAAACAAACGAGGCGCCCGATGAGCGCCTCGCCCTGTTTTGATTTCGACCGAATTATTTCCGGTAAATCAGCCAGTTCTTGCCTGTGTCTTTCTTCATGCCTTCTTCGAACAGGATGGTCCTGTTGCGGCCGGCGTTCTTGGCGCAATAGAGC
Organism: Pararhizobium sp. O133; assembly: GCF_051669845.1. Taxonomy (NCBI): domain Bacteria; kingdom Pseudomonadati; phylum Pseudomonadota; class Alphaproteobacteria; order Hyphomicrobiales; family Rhizobiaceae; genus Pararhizobium; species Pararhizobium sp. O133. The sequence continues at coordinate 2,545,654 of NZ_CP196426.1, forward strand.
GCCACGTCGGCCTTGTTGTAGAGGTCGATCGGATCGTCCGCATGCGAGGCCTGGCAGACGCCGACGGAAAGCGTGATCGGGCCGTAATTGACGCCGGTCTTGGAATTCTTGAACGGCGTGGTCGCCAGCGCATTGCGGATCCGCTCGGCCACCTGCAGGCTTTCCTCAACGCCGCTATCGTTGAGGATGATGGCGAATTCCTCGCCGCCCGTGCGGGCAACGAAGGCATCGCGGCGCAAGTTGGAGCGTATGACGGTGCCGACGGTCGCGAGAATCTTGTCGCCGACCGGATGGCCGTAGGTGTCGTTGACCTTCTTGAAATGATCGATGTCGGCGATCAAGAGGCCGGTATAGGTGCGCAACTGCTCGGAATTGTAGACGCCCGCAAGCTTCTCGTCGAAGGCACGGCGGTTGGCCAGACGCGTCAGCGAATCGGTGTTGGCGATCCGCTTGTACTCGTCGAGCTCCTGCCGGATGACTTCCATCTCCACGGACTTCAGCGAGACGTTTTCAGCTCTCTCTTTGCCCTGGTTCATCGTGTCGGCGGTGGCTTCGGTCAGAATGCCCACCGCCTGGCGCAGGATTTCAACGCTGGAATGGCTCTTGCTGCTGATGTTCTGAAAGGTTTCGCCGAGCACGCGGTTGTAATTTTCGAGCGCGAACTGCTCTTCCTTGAGGAGCGCCAGCAGATCGCCCAGCTCGGTGGCAAGATGCGTGTGGACGCGATCGACGCCGACGGCGTGGTGGTGATGGGCAAAATAACGCGCGCCGATCGAATCCAGTTCTTCCTGGGTTGCCCGGCTGCCAAGCGCCGCCAGTTCCTTGGTCAGCTTTGGATTGGAGCCGATATAGGCTTCGTAATAGAGCTCGTAATTGCGCGGGAGCGGTGAGATGCCCATGATCCGCATCGCGTAGGTCACCTGCGCGGCAATATCGGGAATCTGCGCCTTGTTCGAAGCCGCTTGCATGGCAAGCTCCTGTTGTCCGGTTATATCCAGTCGCTAATTCTAGGGATAAATCATTTTGGAAGACTTAACGTTTGGCAAAACGGAACGATAAGATTCGATAAATCCGGTGGTTGCAGACCAAAAACGCATTCGGGCAGCGTTTCCGCTGCCCGAATAGCCTCGATCCTCAGAATGAAGCCCTCAGGAGGGGCTGATCATCGTTTCCGGGCGAACGTATTGGTCGAATTCCTCATTCGTCAGGTAGCCGCCGCCAACGGCTTCCTCGCGCAGTGTCGTACCGTTCTTGTGCGCGGTCTTGGCGATCTTGGCGCAGGCGTCGTAGCCGAGCCTGGAATTGAGCGCGGTGACCAGCATGAGGGAGTTCTCCACGCCCTTGCGGATGTTGTCTTCGCGCGCTTCGATGCCGACGACGCAATTGTCGGTGAACGAAACAGCGGCGTCGCCGAGCAACTGGACCGACTGCAGGAAGTTGTAGGCCATCATCGGATTGTAGACGTTGAGTTCGAAATGGCCCTGGCTGCCGGCGAAGGTCAGTGCGGCATGGTTGCCGAAGATGTGGGCGCAGACCTGGGTCAGGGCTTCCGACTGGGTCGGGTTGACCTTGCCCGGCATGATCGACGAGCCCGGCTCGTTTTCCGGCAGCGACAGTTCGCCCAGACCGGCGCGCGGGCCGGAGCCGAGGAAGCGGATGTCGTTGGCGATCTTGAAGAGGGCGGCCGCGGCGGCGTTAATGGCGCCGTGCGAGAAGACCATCGAATCATGCGAGGCGAGCGCCTCGAACTTGTTCGGCGCGGTGACGAAGGGCAGGCCGGTGATCCTGGTGATCTCGTCGGCGACCTTTTCGGCAAAGCCGATCGGGGCGTTGAGGCCCGTTCCGACGGCGGTACCGCCCTGGGCGAGCTTGGAAAGTGCCGGAAGCGTCAATTCGATATTGGCGATCGCCGAGCCGACCTGTGCGGCATAGCCGGAAAATTCCTGGCCAAGCGTCAGCGGCGTCGCATCCTGGGTGTGGGTGCGGCCGATCTTGATGATGTGCGAGAACGCCTGGACCTTGGCTTCGAGCGCCTGGTGCAGGTGCTTCAGCGCGGGCAGGAGGTGGTGGACGATCTGCTCGACGCAGGCGATGTGCATGGCCGTCGGATAGGTGTCGTTCGACGACTGGCTCATGTTGACGTGGTCGTTGGGATGCACCGGCTTCTTCGATCCCATGACGCCGCCGAGCATTTCGATCGCGCGGTTGGAGATCACTTCATTGGCGTTCATGTTCGACTGCGTGCCGGAGCCGGTCTGCCAGACGACGAGCGGGAAATGATCGTTGAGCTTGCCATCGATGACTTCCTGCGCTGCCGCGATGACGGCGTTGCCGATTGCGGGGTCAAGACGCTGCAGATCCATGTTGGTGCGTGCGGCGGCCTGCTTGACGATGCCGAGCGCCCGAACGACGGCGAGCGGCTGCTTTTCCCAACCGATCTTGAAATTGCCCAGCGAGCGTTGCGCCTGTGCGCCCCAGTAGCGGTCGCTTTCGACGTCGATCGGGCCGAACGTATCTGTTTCCGTGCGCGTGGATGTCATCGTGTTGCCTGCTTTCGTCATGCGGTGTCGAAACCGGAAGGTGGATACGGCCGTGTTGGCGCGGCCACTCTAAGCCTTGATGCCGTTCTCTCTGGCCCAGGTGCCGGGTGGTTGTAAAGGGGTTCGACGCCCACGTTCCATGCTACAATCGTTTAAATACCGGGCCTTGCGACGACATGGCGCGCTCCTTAAGCGCCGGCTGCGAGGCCATCGGGCGCAGGACAGGTTTCTGTGCCTTTTCAGACACAAGCACGGGGATAGTTTGGGCGGTTCAGGGTGATTTTGGTTCGTCGTCAGCTGGTTTCTCCTGGATCTGAAAAAAATACGCAGGAAATTCAAATTTTTGCCTTGGCTCGCCCGTTTCCCTGCAGCGCCGCCTCTCACGGATTTGTGACGCCTGGAGAGGGGGTGGGATAAGTGCCGTTTGCTTTTCATTCACCATCCTTTCTTATAAGTACGAAAGCTCGGTGACATGACGGACATCGGGCGCGAACCGCAGATTGCGGCAATGCGATACAGGGACAGAGACACCGATGAAATTGATCAGAACTGCAGCGATCGTGAGCCTTTTAACCGGGTGTGCGTTCACGTCTTTCGGGGTTCAGCAGGCCGAGGCCCTGAACCTGCTCGATCTTTTTCGCAAGAAGAAGCCTGTCGCCGTCGAAGAATACCAGCCGCTGCCGGGCGTCGAACAGGGGCAGCCGGCCCAGAAGCAGCAGGTTGCCAAGCCGCTGCCGAAGGTAAAGTCGCCACAATATTTCACTTACAAGGCCGAGCCGATGCGTCGCATCGCGACCGCCAAGATCGCCGATCCGGTTGTGACCGGATCGGTGCAGAAGGTCGCGCTGCCGCCGATGCAGCGTTCCTCGCTTGCCGACGCACGCCAGTTCCTGCCTGATGTCGCGGTCTATGCGCCGAGCGATATCGCCAAGGCCGTCGAAACCTTTTATGCCGAACATGACGGATTCGTCTGGATCGACAATTCCGGCCCGAATGCCGCTGCCAAGGCTGCGCTGTCGGTTCTTGGCGAAGCAGCGAGCGTCGGCCTCGATCCGCTCGACTATGCAGTCACCGTACCCTCCGATGACTATGACCGCGGCGACCTGCTGGTGCGCGAGAAGGCGCTGGTCGAGTTCGAAATCCGCCTGTCGGCCGCGACGCTGACCTATATCGCCGATACCGTTCGTGGACGTATCGATCCGAACAAGATTTCCGGCTACCACGATTTCAAGCGCAAGGACGTCAAGCTGACGGCAAAGCTCGAGAATATGGCCCGCAGCCGTGACGTTGCCGCCTATCTCAACGGCCAGACGCCGTCAGGTCCGCAATTCGTCGCGTTGAAGCAGGAGTTGCAGACGCTGGAGGCCACGACGGGTGACGCGCCGCGTATCGTCATCGCGCCCAACACGCTGTTGAAGCCGGGCATCAGCAATCCGGAACTGGCCAATGTCGTCGCAGCCATTCGCCAGAAGGGCTCGGACGCGCTGAAGGTCGAGCATTCCCTGACGCTGTCGGCCTATCAGGACACGCCGAATTATACGCCGGAACTGGTGGCACTGGTCGAAAGCTTCCAGAAGGAAAACGGCCTGAAGCCGGACGGCATCGTCGGCAAGGCGTCGATCCGCATCCTGACCGGTGGCGATACGACCGCCGACAAGGTCGGCAAAGTGCGCATCGCCATGGAGCAGGCGCGCTGGCTGCCGGCCGATCTCGGCAGCCGCTACGTTTTCATCAACCAGCCGGCCTATACCGTCTACTACCACGACCAGGGTGCCGAGCAGTTCTCGATGCGAGTCGTCGTTGGTTCGAAGGCGCATCAGACCTTCTTCTTCGAGGACGAGATCCAGACGGTCGAGTTCAATCCTTACTGGGGCGTGCCGCAGTCGATCATCATCAACGAGATGCTGCCGAAGCTGCGCAACGATCCGGGGTATCTCGATCGGCTCGGCTATCAGGTGGAAGTCGGCGGCAGGCCGGTGTCGTCCTATGACGTCAACTGGCATGGATCGACGAAGTCGGTTGCCGTCCGCCAGCCGCCGAGCAGCGACAACGCGCTGGGCGAGCTGAAAATCCTGTTCCCGAACGCGCATGCGATCTACATGCACGATACGCCCTCGAAGAGTTTCTTCAAGAAGGATATGCGGGCGCTGAGCCATGGTTGCGTCCGCCTTGCCGAACCGCGCAAGATGGCAGCGGCGGTGCTCGGCACGACGGTCGAGGACGTGGCCAAGGAAATCGCCGGCGGCCGCAACAAGGGTGTCTCCGTCCTACACAAGATCCCGGTCTATGTGGCCTACTTCACCGCATGGCCGAACAAGGACGGCACGGTCGAATATTTCGACGATGTCTACGATCGCGACATGTATATGAACCGCGCGCTGGACGCCACCCGGACGGCACGCCGCGCCGAAGGCTGAGGCTGGACGGTGCTAGATTGAAAAGGCGGCTGCGAAGCCGCCTTTTTCATGCCCGGACGAAAAGACCTTCGATCAGATCGACCGTGAGATCGTCGAAATGGTGCATGACGAGATCGGGGCGCAGGCTTTCGACCGGTACGTCGGAATAGCCGAAGGGCACGGCAATCGAGCGGACGTCGGCGTTTCTCGCAACCAGGATATCGTTGAGGCTGTCGCCAATCATCACGGATTTGCGCGGATCGCCGCCGGCAAGGCGGATAGTGGAAAGCAGGTGCTGGGCATCCGGCTTGCGGACGTCGAACGTGTCGCCGCCGGTGATGGCGGCGAAACGCGCGGTCAGGCCGAGGCCGTCGAGCAGGCTTCTCGCGAGCATTTCCAGCTTGTTGGTGCAGACGGCGAGCCGGTAGCCGGCCGAGGAAAGACGGTCCATGGCGTCGATGACGCCGGGATAGGGAAAGGATTCGCCCGGCATGGAGCCGTGGTAGAAATCCACGAATTCCTTCATCTGCCAGTCGAGGTCGCTGGCGCTCAGTTCCTTGCCCCGCAGCGTGAACGTGCGCTCGATCATCGCCTTTGCGCCATGGCCGACCAGATGGGTGAGGTCATGATAGGTGACGGGCTGAAGGCCTGCCTGCACGACGGCGTGGTTGAGACTTGCAACCAGATCCGGAGCGGTATCGACGAGGGTTCCGTCAAGATCAAAAACGACAACGGGTGCGGTCAAGGTAACCTCTGAAATTTCCATGAGTAGGTGATCCGGGTAGGGGAAGCCCGGGCAAAAAGCAATCGCGACTTTACGCGATGGCGCGTCGACCCCATTTGCGTCTGGCGCGCTATTTGGGCTTTTGTTTGCCGTTGCGCCCGTGTAAACGTCTCATCGGACGAAAAGTCGGCGTGGTTTCGCAGCCGTCATCCTGATGAAACTTTTGGGGAGAGCGTGGCGCATGGACGCCCGTCAAATGAAAATCAAGGCTGCCCAGGCAGCGCTCGATTATGTCGAGGATGGGATGCGGCTCGGCATCGGCACGGGATCGACGGCGGAGGAGTTCGTTCGTCTGCTGGCCGAAAAGGTGGCTTCCGGCTTTCGCATCGAAGGCGTTCCGACGTCGGAGCGGACAGCGCGCCTTTGCCTCGATCTCGGCATTCCGCTGAAGTCGCTCGAAGAATTGCCGGAACTGGACCTGACCATCGACGGCGCCGATGAGGTCGATCCGAAGCTGCGGCTCATCAAGGGCGGCGGTGGTGCGTTGTTGCGCGAAAAGATCGTTGCCTGCGCCTCGGCACGGATGATCGTGATCGCCGACGAGACCAAGGTGGTTGATACGCTCGGCGCCTTCAAGCTGCCGATCGAGGTCAATACTTTCGGCCTTCGCGCCACGAGGATCGCGATCGAGAAGCTGGCGGCGCGGCATGGCCTGTCGGGTGAGATCGTCGTTCGTTCCTCGGGCGACGGCCCGTTCACGACGGACGGCGGGCATCTCATTCTCGATGCATCTTTTGGCCGCATTCCTGATGCAGATGCGCTGGCGCGTGACTTGAACGCCATTCCCGGTGTGGTCGAACATGGGCTGTTCATCGATATTGCCTCGCTCGCCATCATCGCCGGTCCTGCCGGCGCACGGGTGATGACTGCGGTCTGATGGGCACTATTGGCCGATGTGCGCAGCGGTCACGACGAAATTGACCTGCAACTTTCGGGTTGCGGAGGAGTGATACGGCGATTGCGGCGGTCTGGGATTTCGGGCGCTGGTGATTGCCTTGAAACCGGCTTATGCAGGGGTCGCAGATGCAAGGCGCACGCGGACCCGGCGTCAACTGACAGGAGCATTACAGACATGATCAATCTCGCAGGTCTCGGCCGTACAATGGCTGCAACCGCCATCATTCTTTCTGCCGTTATGGTTCCCGCGCGGGCCCAGGACGTGACCGAAGACCAGATCAAGGCAGCCCGCGCCGCGATCGCCGCGATCGCCGCGACCAACGGTTTCGACAACATCCTGCCGAATCTGGCGGAACGGCTGAAGACCACGCTCATCCAGTCGTCGCCGAACTATCAGGAACTGATCACCAAGACCGTCGATGACAAGGCTCTGGAACTGGCTTCGCGCCGCTCCGACCTGGAACGCGAAGCCGCGACCATCTACGCCAAGACCTTCACTGTCGATGAACTGAATGCGATTGCGACTTTCTACGCGTCGGACGCCGGCAAGAAGCTGCTCAACGACGGCCCGATCGCGCAGCGCGAAATGATCAAGGCCGCCGACATCTGGGCTGCGGGCGTTTCCCGTGACCTCAATGCAGCTGCGTCCAAGGAACTGGGTGCGACCCTGAACGCCGGCCAGCAGCCGATCGACGGCGCCGCGACGACCGAGAAGCCTGCGCAATAAGGCGCTGTCGCCCGAAAAGACGAGATCATCACGACGAATTGCAGAGCCCGGGTTCAGTCCGGGCTTTTCATTTTGTGCTTGGCCACCCTATATCAGGCATCGCAATCGCGGAATTCGCTGGCGGTCGTGCTGTGATGGTCAGTGGCGCTCCTCGAAATTCCGCATCCCCTCGCATATGACCCGTCCGGGAGTGTTTCAGCATGGCTTCTTACGATTATGACCTCTTCGTTGTCGGCGGTGGTTCCGGCGGGGTTCGCAGCGGACGCGTCGCGGCATCCATGGGCAAGAAGGTCGCGATCGCGGAAGAATTCCGCTACGGCGGCACCTGCGTCATCCGCGGCTGCGTGCCGAAGAAACTCTATGTCTATGCCTCGCAGTTCGCCGAGCATTTCGAGGATGCCGCGGGTTTCGGCTGGACGGTTGGCGAAAGCACGTTCGACTGGCAGAAGCTGGTCGCGGCCAAGGAACAGGAAATCACCCGCCTGGAAGGGCTCTACCAGAAGGGGCTCGCCAATGCCGGCGCCGAAATTCTCCATACACGGGCCGAACTGACCGGCCCCAACACGATCAAGCTGCTCTCCACCGGCAAGATCGTGACCGCCGAGCGCATCGTCATCGCCGTCGGCGGTCATCCGACCCCGCACGAGGCGCTTCCGGGCCACGAGCTCTGCATCAGCTCGAACGAGGCCTTCGACCTGCCGGAACTGCCGAAATCGATCCTGATCGCCGGCGGCGGCTATATCGCCGTCGAATTCGCCAACATTTTCCACGGCCTCGGCGTCGAGACGACGCTGATCTATCGCGGCAAGGAAATCCTGTCGCGCTTCGACCAGGACATGCGGCGCGGGCTTCATGCGGCGATGGAACACAAAGGGATCAGGATCCTCTGCGAGGACGTGCTGCAGTCGATCAAGAAGACTGAGGATGGCTGGCTTGCGGCTGAAACCAAGAAGCACGGCGTCGTCACGGTCGACCAGGTGATGCTGGCGCTTGGCCGCGTTCCGAATACGAAGGGCCTGGGCCTGGAAGCCGCCGGCGTTACGGTCAACGAGCGCGGCGCCATCATCGTCGATGCCTTTTCCCGCACCAGCGCGCCGGGCGTCTATGCGCTGGGTGACGTCACAGACCGGGTGCAACTGACACCGGTGGCGATCCATGAGGCCATGTGCTTCATCGAGACCGAATACAAGGGCAACCCGACCTCGCCGGATCACGAAACGATCGCGACCGCCGTCTTCTCCCAACCGGAAATCGGCACCGTGGGGCTGTCGGAAGAGGACGCGGGCAAGAAGTTCGAGGACCTGGAGGTCTACCGCGCCGAATTCCGGCCGATCAAGGCGACGCTCTCCGGGCGCAGCGAAAAGACCATCATGAAGTTGATCGTCAATGCAGCCGACCGCAAGGTCGTCGGCGCCCATATCCTGGGCCATGAGGCCGGCGAGATGGCGCAGTTGCTCGGGATCACGCTCAAGGCGGGCTGCACCAAGGACGATTTCGACCGCACCATGGCGGTGCATCCCACCGCCGCCGAGGAATTGGTGACCATGTACAACCCGAGCTATCGAGTGAAGAACGGGCAGAAGGTGGTCTGATCCTTCGGGAGCAGCTCCGTTCCGCCGCAATCTGTGCGCGCCTAAACGGTTGCGCACACTTTGGTGGTACAATGGCTTTGCAATCCTCATGTTAACGTTTATAAGCCCGCATCCGCAAAATCGCCGTTTCTTCCGTCAAGAAGAGCGGCGATTGGCGACAGCGTCGCAGACAGACGGCTCAAATCCGGTTTCAGGCAGCACTTGATGGCGGCAATCCGCTGATGTGACTGGAGGCGGATCCCGTGCAAGGAAACAGGTGATCGAAATGGCACAGAATTGGACCCCGAACAGCTGGCGGCAGAAGCCCATTCAGCAGGTTCCGGACTATCCGGACAGCGCAGCCTTGGCTGCCACCGAGGCGCAGCTTGCGACCTATCCGCCGCTGGTCTTTGCAGGCGAGGCGCGCCGTCTCAAGGGCGCTCTTGCCAATGTTTCGGAAGGCCGCGGCTTCCTGCTGCAGGGCGGCGATTGCGCCGAGAGCTTTGCTGAGCATGGCGCCGACAATATCCGCGACTTCTTCCGCGCCTTCCTGCAGATGGCTGTCGCCCTGACCTTTGGCGCCCAGCAGCCGGTCGTCAAGATCGGCCGGATCGCCGGCCAGTTCGCCAAGCCGCGCTCGTCCAACATCGAGAAGCAGGGTGAGGTCGAGCTGCCGAGCTATCGCGGCGACATCATCAACGGCATCGAATTCACCGAGAAGGCCCGTATTCCGGATCCGGAGCGTCAGATCATGGCATACCGCCAGTCGGCGGCGACGCTCAACCTGCTGCGCGCCTTCGCCCAGGGCGGATATGCCAATCTGGATAACGTGCACCAGTGGATGCTCGGCTTCGTCAAGGATAGCCCGCAGGCGGAGCGTTACCGCAAGCTCGCCGACCGCATTTCCGAAACCATGGATTTCATGAAGGCGATCGGCATCACGCCTGAGAGCAATCCGAGCCTGCGCGAGACCGATTTCTTCACCAGCCACGAGGCTTTGCTGCTCGGCTACGAGCAGGCGCTGACGCGTGTCGACTCGACCTCGGGCGACTGGTACGCCACCTCCGGCCACATGATCTGGATCGGCGATCGCACCCGCCAGCCCGATCACGCGCATGTCGAATACTGCCGTGGCATCAAGAACCCGATCGGCCTCAAATGCGGTCCTTCGCTGACCGGCGACGGATTGCTCGAGCTGATCGACATCCTGAACCCGAACAACGAAGCCGGCCGCCTGACGCTGATCTGCCGCTTCGGCCACGACAAGGTTGCCGAACACCTGCCGCGCCTGATCCGCGCCGTCGAGAAGGAAGGCCGCAAGGTCGTCTGGTCCTGTGACCCCATGCACGGCAACACGATCACGCTCAACAACTACAAGACCCGTCCCTTCGAGCGGATCCTGTCGGAAGTTGAGAGCTTCTTCCAGATCCACCGCGCGGAAGGTTCGCATCCGGGTGGCATCCATATCGAGATGACCGGCAACGACGTCACGGAATGCACTGGCGGCGCCCGTGCGCTATCCGGCGCCGATCTGGCCGATCGCTATCACACCCATTGCGATCCGCGTCTCAACGCCGATCAGGCGCTGGAACTGGCCTTCCTGCTTGCCGAGCGCATGAAGGGCGGCCGTGATGAGAAACGCATGGTCGTCAACGGCTGATCAGCTCTGCTGACGCTTGATTGAGCGAATTGAAATTGACAGAACCGGGCCGGCTGACGAAGCTGGCCCGGTTTTTCATGCTCGGATGACGGGCCAATAAATATTCGGGGATCAAGATGGCTGACGAACATGCGGGCTCGTGCAATTGCGGATCGGTGACGTTTCGCACACGCGGCAGGTTGCGGGAGGTGATCGCCTGTCATTGCTCCCAGTGCCGCAAGCAGACGGGGCTCTACTACGCTGCAACCAACGTCCTCGACAGCGAGCTCGATCTGGAAGGGGCTGAGAACATCACCTGGTACCAGTCGAGTCCGGAGGCGCGTCGTGGCTTCTGCAAGACCTGCGGGTCGGCGTTGTTCTGGAGAATGAATGACGCCGATTATACGTCGATCATGGCCGGCGCGTTTGACGGCCCGACAGGATTAGCGTTCGGCTATCATATCTTCTGCGCCGACAAGGGGGATTTCTACGAGATTGATGACGACTTGCCGAAGTTTGCGCAGTCGAACACGTGACATCCGTCGGTACCAGAAGCCGGAGCGTCAGGAAGTTTTCGGCGCTTCTTTCGCAATAGCAATCGATTGCACGGCCTGGCGATAGGCCCGGTCAAGCGCGCTGAACTTGACGGCCTGCCAGCGCTGGTAATCCCGGATGAACGAGGCGGCGGCCAGTATGGTCTTGCGCGTTCCCTTGCCATCCTTGATCTCGATCGATCCCTGCGCCTCCGCTCGGCCGAACAGGCGGCGCACATGGGTGCGCGACAGGGAATAGTGGGTGGACAATTCGGAGAAGCGCAGGCCCTCGATCCGGTGATAACCGTCCTCCGGTATGAGGTTGATCAACCGTGCAACGAAATCGTCGAGAATCAGGCCGCCATATTCGGTCCAGACGAAACAGGAAATGCTAAGGGGTGGCTCGCGCCATGCCCTGTCGGCGATCAATCGCTTGGCGGCGATTGGCTGTGCACGTCGGAAAATCTCCGAATTGGCTTCGAGTGTCTCGACGCGATTTCCCTGATCGAGCAGATCGAGGCTGCGCATCTGGCCGCGAAACCACAGCCCCATCGCCTCATGGCTCGCCTCGGTCGGCTCCAGCGGGCGGCTGCGCTTGCTGGTGCTGCCGGGCACGTCACGGATGAGCTTGTAGGCCAGCAGTTCGGAGAGGAAGGCAGTCGCCGTATTGCGGCTGGCCGCGCCGAAATCCGTGATGCTGTCGAGAAGCCTGGACGCGGTGATCCCGGACAGAGGGTCGGCCGGATCACGCTCCAGATGCAGGGCATAGGCCGCCTGAGTCAGCAACCATTTCTGCTGGGCCGAAACCAGGCGGGCGGTGCGCGGGAACCGGTCATAGAGCTCGATCATGTGCCGTGCGCCCTGCTGCAGGACGCTCAGGAACTCCGGATTGGCAACCAGTGCATCCGCTTGCGGGTCGGAGACTGCTATGGGTACTGTGCCGGTCATGGATATCGAAAGTCCGGTGAATGCGGGCATCGCGGTTAGAATCAGCGAGGGCTGATTGAAAGCTATGTCGCCGGGCAAACGATCAAAGTCCATCTTTTGTTGCATCGATCTCATCGATGGTGGATGTTGCCTAACATTTTCACAGGAAGTGCCGAGGAACGAGATCGTGTCTCAAGCGCCCCGGATTGGCGGATCACCGTTCTCCCCTTAATGCTCCAACTGCGCCTGCAGGCGGCCGACATCGGCGCGCAGCTCGGCGATCTCGCGCAGCAGGACTGTATCGATCTTGTGATGCAGCGAAATCAGCTCGACCTCGGACTTGAGATTGACCTCGTAGTCCTTCGAGGCATCGAACCGGTCCTTCATCGCCTGCCGGTTCTGCGACATCATGATGATCGGCGCCTGCAACGCAGCGATCATCGACAGGAGCAGATTGAGGAAGATGAAGGGGTAGGGGTCGAAGGCATCCCGCATCAGCAGGATCGTATTGGCCGTCGTCCAGACAATGAGGAAAATGATGAACCCGATGATGAAGCCCCAGGAGCCGCCGAAACGGGCAATTCCATCCGCCAGCCGGTCACCGAAGCCTTGGCTCGCCACGAACGCCGCGTTGGTGTCCTCGGACAGGATCTTGCGCTCTTTCGCCTTGTGAAGGACGCGACGCTCGACCGCGCCGAGTTCGTCGCTCATCTTGCCGAACAGAAGGTGGGATATTTCATCAAGGTGCGACATGGGCAGGCTCCGTTTTGAACGTCGCCCTTTCTAGCCCATGCCGGCGATCTCGTGAAACGCCGGCTAGAGTGCCGCGCGTCAAATATGACGCGCAAAGGTCGCTGTGACCCCTTAAATGTGCAGTAGGGCGTTCCGCCAGTTTTTCACATCGCCGCCGGGAACAGGTCCGAGTGTGATTCGAAGAAGCGTTCCGTACCGTAACGCTTGCCGAACATCATGTCGTGCTGCAGGAAACGGTAGTCGCGGATCAGCGGCGGAGTGGTCTTCTGGCGCGACCAGGCGGCGGTGTCCTTGCCCTTGGCATCGACGAGCATGTAGCGGTCGATAACGCGGTACCGGTCGAAAACATTGCCGAGGAAGCCGGTATAGTAGGGATGCTCGAATCCGCCCTGCTTGAGGATCTGGTAGGACAGGAAGGCCGGGCTGATCGTGCCGATATCCTTGACCGGGCCGGTCTTGTTCGACCAGACGACCAGCGGCGTTTCGTGCTGCGCCTTCATCTGCTCGAGCGAACCCTTACGTGATGCCGTGACCTCATTCATGAAGCCGGTGTTCGGATAGACCGTGTTGAGCGGCGGCAGGTGGTCGCCGAACAGAACGATGATCGTTTCGCGGTCACGCTCGCTGGCCCAGTCCATCAGCATCTTGAGGCTGTCGTCGGCTTCCTTGACGCCCTGCGCATAGGTGGCCAGCACCTGGCGATCGACCTCCGGCAGATTGCCTTCGACCTTGATCGTGTTCTTGGCGTAGCGATTCGCCTCATAGGGACCATGACCCTGCAGCGTCACCGTGAAGAAGAAGAAGGGATCGCGCAACTGGTCGGCCTGGCGGATGATTTCCTTGGTCAGCGATTCATCGGATGCGAAGATGCCGCGCTTCTGCATGACCGGCATGTTCTCTTCCGACTTGAATTGCTCGAAGCCGAAAGCCTTGTAGACGGCGCTGCGGTTCCAGAACCATTTCTGGAACGGATGCACGGCGCGCGCGACATAACCTTCGCCGCGGAAGAAGGTCGCAAGCGAGGGGATCGGATTGCGGATATACTGCTGGTAGGGAATGCTGCCATAGGGCAGGAACGCGTTGGAAAAGCCCGTCAGCGCTTCGAATTCGACATTGGCGGTCATGCCGCCGAATTCCGGCGAGAAGACGTTGCCCGACTGCATGGCGCGGATTGTCGGCATCGGATCGGGCGACAGCTTGACGTTGGGCAGGCGCGTCGGATCCCAGAAGGACTCGCTCATCAGCACGATGACATCGGGCTTGCCGCGGTGGGTCGTGCCGGCCGGAACCGGCTTCACCGGGATCGTGTCGATCGCATCCGACATATAACCGGCGGGGGCGGTGACATTCGCCATTGGCAGGTTGAGGGCAAAGGCCATCAGGAAGCCGTTGTGGCGATAGTTCTCCGTCTGGTCCCACATGATCGGGATGATCCGCAGGCGATCGCGCACCCAGGAGAAATTGTTGTAGTCCATGATGTGGTAGAAGAAGCCGAGCAACGGGAGCGCGACGGCCAGCCGCGCCATCCGCTGGCGGCGGGTGAGCACCGGAAAACGGCGCCAGGCGAAGCGCACGAGCCAAGCCAAGGCCATCAAGGCAACGATGATGCCGACCACCACGCCGACGAACGTCCACGGGCGGTCTTTCACGAGAACCGGCATCAGTTCCATGATCTGCCGGCCGAAGAGGAAGTCGGTCGGGTAGAGCGGATCGGACAGGAAGATCTGCTTCTGGCGGCTGACGAGCGCCGGGATCAGCGCCAGCGGCGCGACCAGGATCACACCGTAATTTTCGCGCGAGAACAATGCATCGAGCGCGATGAAGACGAGGAAGAAGACCCCGATCGTCGTCCAGGCCGGACGGGCCGGATCGAGGAAGAAGGACACGACCTGGCTCACCGAATCGCGGGCGATCCATTCGACGACAAAGATCAGGGAAATGGAGAACAGCAGCGTCACCGCCAGCCGCCGGGCGATGGAAAGCGCCTTGCCGGCGCGAACGCCCGTGCCGATCTGGGGGACGTAGACATCGGAAACGCTGACCGCGGTTACTGCCGATTCAAAACTGGCCAAGGCCGTCTCCAATTTCACAAAACTTTCGTCAGGCTGTCATACAGATGTCATCTTGAACGCAAGATGAATAAGTCAAGCGGGATGCCTTCCCCACAATGTCTTGAGAGGCTGAACGCCCTGCTGCGTCGGGATTTCGTGATCTGTGGAAACGAATCCGGATAAGATTCTCGTGAGCAATTCGCTGATTTTCTCTGTTTTGCGGAACGGCAAGCAGGTATTCTGGCGCGGAATGCGATAAACAGCTTCGCGGATGCCGCCGCATCCGCGAAAGCAGATCCAGCACAGGCCTGTTCATGACCGCGCAAAAGACCATTTCCAACACGTTCCGTATCGCCGTTGCCCAACTCAATCCGACCGTGGGCGATGTTGCCGGCAATCTTGCCAAGGCCCGCGAGGCGCGCGCCGATGCAGCGCGCAGCGGCGCCGACCTGTTGCTTCTGACTGAACTGTTCATCTCCGGTTATCCGCCGGAAGACCTGGTGCTGAAGCCGGCCTTCCTGAAGGCCTGCCAAAAGGCGGTCGATACGCTGGCGGCCGATACGGCCGATGGTGGGCCAGGCGTGATCGTCGGTTATCCGCGCCAGGGGGAAACGGGACGGCACAATTCCGTTGCCGTTCTCGACGGCGGTCGCGTCCTTGTCGTTCGCGACAAGGTGGATTTGCCCAATTACGGCGAATTCGACGAAAAGCGCGTTTTCACGGAAGGCGCGATGCCAGGACCGGTCAATTTCCGCGGCGTGCGGCTCGGCATCCCGATCTGCGAGGAAATCTGGAACGAGATGGGCATCTGCGAGACGCTGGCGGAAAGTGGTGCGGAAATCCTGCTCGTTCCCAACGGTTCGCCCTATTATCGCGGCAAGGTCGATGTCCGCCACCAGGTTGTCCTGCGCCAGGTGATCGAGACCGGTCTGCCAATGGTGTTCGCCAATCAGCTTGGCGGCCAGGACGAGCTTGTCTTCGACGGTGCGAGCTTTGCCTTCAATGCCGATAGGACACTTGCTTTTCAGATGAGCCAGTTCGAAGAGAGCATTTCCATCTCCGAGTGGCATCGGAACGGCGACGGCTGGGTGTGCAGGCAGGGCATGATGTCCCGGTTGCCGCAGCAGGAGGAGGCCGATTATCGCGCCTGCCTGCTGGGGTTCCGCGACTACGTTAACAAGAACGGTTTCAAGAACGTCGTGCTTGGCCTCTCCGGCGGCATCGACTCGGCGATCTGCGCCGCGCTGGCGGTCGATGCGCTGGGCGAGGAGCGGGTGCGCACGGTGATGCTGCCCTATCGTTATACCTCGTCGGATTCGTTCAAGGACGCAGAGGATTGCGCCAAGGCGCTGGGCTGCCGCTACGACACCATTCCGATCGAGGAGCCGGTTCAGGGCTTTCTCAATGCGCTGTCGGAAACGTTCGAGGGAACCGAGAGCGGCATCACCGAGGAAAACCTGCAGAGCCGGACGCGCGGCACGATCCTGATGGCGCTGTCCAACAAGTTCGGCTCGATGGTTGTCACCACCGGCAACAAGTCGGAAATGTCGGTTGGGTACGCGACCCTCTACGGTGACATGAACGGCGGCTTCAATCCGATCAAGGATCTCTACAAGATGCAGGTCTACGGCCTGTCGCGCTGGCGCAACACGACGGTGCCGCCGGGTGCGCTCGGCCCCTCCGGCGAGGTCATTCCGAAAAACATCATCGAC
Organism: Pararhizobium sp. O133; assembly: GCF_051669845.1. Classification (NCBI taxonomy): domain Bacteria; kingdom Pseudomonadati; phylum Pseudomonadota; class Alphaproteobacteria; order Hyphomicrobiales; family Rhizobiaceae; genus Pararhizobium; species Pararhizobium sp. O133. The sequence goes on from NZ_CP196426.1 coordinate 2,562,184, forward strand.
AAGGCACCCTCGGCGGAGCTTCGCCCGAACCAGACCGACCAGGATTCGTTGCCGCCCTATCCGGTGCTCGACGACATTCTCGAATGCCTGGTGGAAAAGGAGATGAGCACGGAGGAGATCGTCGCGCGTGGCCATGAAGAGGCAGTCGTGCACCGGATCGAGCATCTGCTCTACATCGCCGAATACAAGCGCCGCCAGTCTGCACCGGGCGTGAAGATCACCAAGAAGAACTTTGGCCGCGACCGTCGCTATCCGATCACCAACCGGTTCCGTGACCGATAGACTTTCGAATTTGGGGATGGCATGCGCAGTTCGGTGGAAATCTACACTCTGGAAAGCGGCAGGAGCCGCGTCGTTTGGCAGACGGACCGGCTGGTCGAAGCGCCGAATTTTTCGCCCGACGGTACCGCGCTGGTGATCAACGGAGACGGCTTGCTCTATCGGCTGCCTCTCTCCGGTGGAGAGCCCGTGCTGATCGACACTGGCTTTGCGCGGGAATGCAACAACGACCACGGCATTTCGCCTGACGGCCGGACGATCGTCATCAGCGACAAGACCGAATTCGGCGCCTCGTCCATCTACACGCTGCCGGCAATCGGTGGTACGCCGAAGCTGGTGACGCAAAACAGGCCGTCCTACTGGCATGGCTGGTCGCCGGACGGATCGACGCTCGCCTATTGCGGCATTCGCGACAACGTGTTCGATATCTACACCATCCCCGTCGAGGGCGGCGAGGAGAGCCGGCTGACTTTCGGTGAAGGACGCAATGACGGTCCGGACTACAGTCCCGATGGCGAATGGATCTATTTCAACTCCAGCCGCACCGGCCGCATGCAGATCTGGCGGATACGCCCCGGTGGTTCGGATGTCGAACGCGTCACCGACAGCGAATACGGCGACTGGTTCCCGCATCCGTCTCCCGACGGGCGCCATCTGCTGGTGCTTTCCTATGACGGCGACGTCTTCGACCACCCGCGCGACCTAGATGTCCGGCTCCGCTTGATGGATCCTGATGGCGGCAACGCGCGCGTGCTGTTCGACTTGTTCGGCGGGCAGGGCACCATCAACGTCCCCAACTGGTCGCCCGACGGCGCTGAATTCGCTTTCGTGCGCTATGAGGCGGAAGCATCGCAGTCGAGCTAGTCTGCACAGTATGTCTTAACGATATCGCGTCAAAGTTGCGCGCGTCTGCTTGCGCGTCATGACGTCTCTCCCCATTGTTTCTGTCAAAGCCGGGGAGAGATCAGGACATGCAGTCGAGAGTGGTCATTTTCATCGATTCGGAAAACGTTTCGGCGGCGCGTGCGGCCCAGGTCTTCGGAGTGATCAGTTCCCAGGGAGTGCTGGTGGCCCGGCGTGCCTACGGGGATTTTGCCAAAGGCGCCGGCAGTGCCTGGCTTGACAAGGCGCCGCAATACGCGATCGACACGGTGCAGGTTTGCAGTCCGGCCAAGGGAAAGAATTCCAGCGACATCCGCCTGACGATCGATGCCGTCGAGTTTCTCGCTGGAGATCGAGCCGACACGTTCTGCCTCGTCTCGGGTGATGCCGATTTCACACCGCTGGCGATCCATTTGCGTGGTGCAGGCAAAAGGGTTATCGGTATCGGCGGTGAAAAGGCCTCGCTATCGTTTCGACAGAGCTGCGACATCTTCCATGTCATCGGCCAGCCGGAAAAGGCGGCGAAACCTTCCGCCAACCCAGTTCCTGTAAAAAAGGCTGTCGTTCCCACGACGCCACCCCTGTTGCCGCTTGTTCAAAAAGCTATTCGCACGCTCGACGGAGAGGTGACGGATGGATGGGTCTTTCTCGGCAAGTTGGGGGCGGCTTTGCGGGTGGTAAAACCCGGTTTTCAATTGAAGACATATGGCGCAGCGACCCTCAAGAAGGCGCTCCGAAAGGAGCCTGCCTTGGAACTCGAAACGCGCGAGGCGGGCGATTTCGTGCGCATCAGGCGAAAGGTTGCTATCCTTTCCGCCTGAGGCTTGCCTAAACCAGCCTGTTTAAATGAAACTCGCGCTTGAGCAGGGAACACGGCAGCCGCGTGGCTCAAAACCGATCTCGCGTTGAAACCGCCCAGCCGCAGGCCGCGCCAATAGCTATGCCCATGGCAATCCCCACTGGAGTATTGCCTAACGCGGTTCCTATGACCGCTCCAGCGCCGACGCCGAATGAAATCCCTATGACCATTGCAAAAGCATAAAGCCTGGTTGTGACCACAAGGTGGCGCTGATCCGCCATCTTGCCAAACCGCGCAGCCGCAACCGTGTCCAGATGGTCTTCGACGTCGAGCAGGACGCGGACAAGGTCATGCCGACCGAACAGGCGGCTGACCGTCTTAACCTGCTTGGCTTGGGATGTTGTAGGGCGTGATGACTTCGACCGCCGAGAGCGACGGCATGCCCGGAATGGAAAGCGCATTGCGTCGGCCCATGATCGCCCGGAAAGCGGCGCGGACATCCTTCTTCAAGTCATGGTGCAGCACGTAGTGAATCCGACGTGACATGAGCAGGTCGAGATTGGCGGCGTCGAGGTCATGCGCGACAAAGATTGCGCAGGAAAACCCCGCTGCCGCGAAGGCTGCAAGCACCGCCCGGTTGCCGCCGCCGATCGAATAGACCGCGTTGATCGCAGGATTGGCCGCGAGCGCCTCGGCGGCAAGCGCGCCGGTTGCCGCATCACGGCCAAGGCCTTCGCTGATCTCGACGATTGCGATCGACGGATACCGTTCGCGCAATGTGCGGCGAAAGCCGATCTCACGTTCCTCCTCGCCCCTGAAACGGCTGCTTGACAGGGTAACGAGCACAGTTGCTTGCTGTCCGGCAAAGCGCTCGCCGATCAGATAGGCGGCCGTTTCACCGGCGGCCCGGTTGTCGGCGCCGGCATAGGCGGTGCGCGGCGCGTTTGGCAGGTCGGTCACCAGTGTCACGACGGTGATGCCTGCCTGTTCAGCCCGCGCGACGGCGGCACCGATATCCGGCACGTCAGGCGCCTTCAGCACGATGCCGTCGGTGCCGCGCAGGCGAATGCGATCGAGGCGCTGGACGATCTCCTGCGGCCGCATCGACTCGGCGAAATGAAATCGGCAGCGAAACACCGTTGGCATGAATGTGGCGTTCTCGCTCTCGAAGGCGGCGCGCACCGTATCGGTGAACCGGTCCGGCGCTTCCATGATCACGTCGATACCGAACTTCCGGCCCTGGATTTCGATGCCAGCCTGCTGGTTTTCCAATTCGCGGATGGCGGCATGGACCCGCAGTTCTGTCTGCTTGCGGACGCCGTCGCGGCCGTTCAGCACGCGGTCGACGGTCGCGATGCTGAGGCCAGCCTGGAACGCGATGTCCTTGACCAGAAATTCGTGCGCCATGCAAGAGCCTTTCTGATGTGTTTTTGATGTGTTTCTGCTCTATATCAGCTTTTTCCGGCGGGTATAGTTCATCCATCAAACATCACTCGCCGGGAGGAAAACGGCATGAAATCCGACAATCCGCTGAAACTGCGTTCCGATCGTGTCTGGCTGACCGAGGCGGCCTGCGATCTCGACGACTTCCGCGCTGAGGTTGAGCGCACGACGCAATTGAGCGACTATCCGCATGCGGCAGCGGTCGAGAAGAACGTGCTGGTCTATGACGGTGCGAGTGTGCTGAAGGCTGCAGCGACGACGGAAGGCCGCCGTGCCGTGCTCGCCGAAATCTGCGAGGCCTTTGCCACCGGTCCCGGCATTGTCGTGCTCAAACAGGCTTTCACCGATACGTCCGTGATCGACGCGGCAAGCGCCATCTTCGACGAGATCATCAACGAGAAGCATCGGACGAACAGCGGCGGCGGCGATCATTTTGCCAAGCCAGGCGCCAATGATCGTATCTGGAACTCGCTGGAAAAGCATTGCCTCAAGGATCCGGAGAATTTCGCCGCCTATTACGGCAATGCGCTGATCGCGCTGGTCAGCGAAGCCTGGCTCGGCCCGAGCTACCAGATGACGGCTCAGGTCAATCGGGTCAATCCGGGTGGTGCGGCCCAGTCGGCGCACCGCGACTACCATCTCGGCTTCCAGAGTTCGGCGGTGATCGAACAATTCCCGGCACATGTGCACCGGCTGTCCCCGGTTTTGACGCTGCAGGGGGCGGTCGCCCATTGTGACATGCCTCTGGAAAGCGGGCCGACATTGTTCCTGCCCTACAGCCAGACCTATGTGCCCGGCTATCTTGCGCTGAAGCGCCAGGAGTTCCGCGATTATTTCGATCGCCATCACGTCCAACTGCCGCTGTCGAAGGGCGATCTGGTGTTTTTCAATCCGGCGCTCTATCACGCCGCCGGCACCAATCGCTCGGAAAACATCAAGCGTGTCGCCAATCTCCTTCAGGTTTCCTCGGCCTTCGGCCGGGCGATGGAGACCGTCAATCGCGAACGGATGAGCGGAACGCTCTACCCGGCGCTGAAGGCCATGCTGGCCGATGGACGCCTGACGCAGGCCGAGGCCGCCTGCGCCATCGCCTCCTGCGCGGAAGGTTATTCCTTCCCGACCAATCTCGACCGCGATCCGCCGCTCGGCGGGCTGGCGCCGAAGACACAGGCACAGCTGATGCATGAAGCGCTGGCCGCGGACTGGGACGCCGCGGCTTTCAACGTGGCACTGGCGGCTCAATCCGAGAAGAAGTTGAGCTGATCTCGAACACAAATTGTATGTCACGCTTCCGCCGGCAACCGGGCGGACGTTTTGTGCGTCATGACCAATGGAGGAATGAAATGAGCAAGGATCATGGCCGGCTTGACGGCAAGATTGCCATCGTTACCGGGGGGACGCAGGGGCTCGGGGCAACGATCGCATCGCTGTTTGCCGAGCGGGGGGCAGCCGGCATCGTGATCTGCGGCCGGAATGCCGCAAAGGGCGAGGCCAAGGCCGCCGAGATCGGCAAGGCGACCGGTACACGCGTTGTTTATGTGCAGGCTGATCTCGGCGAGGTCGCCGATGCGGCCAAGGTGGTCGCCACCTGCGACAGGGAGTTCGGCCGCGTCGATGCGCTGGTGAACGCGGCCGCGATCACCGATCGTGGCACGATCCTCGATACCAGCCCGGAACTGTTCGACCGCATGTTTGCCGTCAACGTCCGCGCACCGTTCTTCCTGATGCAGGAAGCGATCAAGGTCATGCGTCGCGAGAAGATCGAGGGCACGATCGTCAATATCGGTTCGATGTCGGCCAAGGCCGGCCAGCCGTTCATCTCCGCCTATTGTGCCTCCAAGGGGGCGCTGGAGACCCTGACCAAGAACACGGCCTATGCCGTGCTTCGCAACCGCATCCGTGTCAACGGCCTCAACATCGGCTGGATGGCGTCGGAAGGCGAGGACCGCATCCAGCGGGAATTTCACGGCGCTGCCAGCGACTGGCTGGAAAAGGCGGCCGCGAGCCAGCCGTTCGGCCGTCTTGTCGACCCGGCTGAAGTGGCGCGCGCCTGCGCCTATCTGTCGTCGGATGAGTCCGGGCTGATGACCGGTTCGGTGATCTGCTTCGACCAGTCGATCTGGGGCGCCTATGACGGTTCGCCGCATCCGGAAGCGGCCATGTGATATCGCATGAGCGGACCGCCTTGCATTCGGCGGCCCGCTATGGGCATATCTGAGGCGTCAGGTGCCCGCGAAAGCGGGAGAATCGGGAATCCGGTGAAAATCCGGAACGTGCCCAACGCTGTGATGGGGACGACCTTGTATTGGGGAACCTTGAATATTTTCAGGTTCCTGCCACTGAATCCTCAATGGATTTGGGAAGGCGGCAAGGTCGGGTGATCCGCAGTCAGAAGACCGGCCTGGTGAGATAGACTGCCCCGCGCGGACGGCGGGAGGTTGCGCATTGTTGGGGATCGAACGATGCTGGCTGAACCACAAGACCGCCTTGTAAAGGCGGACGCATTTTCATCGGACGAGCGCGCCGCCGTCTACCGCGCCATCGAAACCCGCCGTGACGTTCGCGACCAGTTTCTGCCAAAACCTGTTCCAGACGAATTGATCACGCGATTGCTGGCCGCCGCCCATAGCGCGCCTTCGGTCGGCTTCATGCAGCCCTGGAATTTCATTGTCGTGCGCGACGAGGAGAAACGCTCCGAGGTGTTTCGGGCCTTCCAGCGTGCCAACGAGGAAGCGGCGTTGATGTTCGAGGGCGCCGCGCGAGACACCTATCGTTCGCTGAAGCTCGAAGGCATTCGCAAGGCGCCGGTCAGCATCTGCGTGACCTGCGACCCAACCCGCGCCGGCAAGGTCGTTCTCGGCCGCACCCACAATCCGCGCATGGATGCCTTCTCAACGGTCTGCGCCGTGCAGAACCTGTGGCTTGCCGCCCGCGCCGAAGGCGTCGGCGTCGGCTGGGTCAGCATCTTCCATGAGCGGGATATCAAGGCCGTGCTTGGCATTCCGGAGCATATCGAGATCATTGCCTGGCTGTGCCTCGGTTATGTCGATACGCTCTATTCGGAGCCGGAACTGGCCGTCAAAGGCTGGCGCCAGCGCCTGCCGTTGGACGAACTCGTGTTCAACGATGCCTGGGGTGTTCGACCCGGCGAGTGATCAGTTGGTCTGCTGCGGCTGGTAGCCGGGGCCGGTCGGATGTCGCAGGTCGATCGCGCTTTCCTGCGAGGGCAGGAAGCTTGGGCCGACCACCCGAACCTTGCTGTTGGCCGGGTCATAGGGGCGATCGACGACCATGCTTTTCGGGATCTGCTTTTCCGGCGGCTTGCGCGTCGTGATGATGACGATGCCGCTGCCGTCATCCGGCGTGCTCTGGTTTGTCGCTATCTGACCGGCCGGCGTGCAACCGCACTGGCCGGGCTGGCTCAGGTCCCGGGTCTTGTAGGCAAAGGCTGTCGGCAGGTCGGCATAGGGTTCGCCGGTCGCGGCGGAGACCATCTGGTCTGTCTCCTCGGTGGCCAGTGCATGGTAGTAGAGCGACGTCTCCGCGCCCGGGCAACGCCGCTGGCAGGTTTCGGCATCGCGCTGGAAATCGGCCGGGCCTGCATTGGACGAAATCGGGAAGAAGGCGCCATCGCAGGTTCGCACACAGAGGGTGCGAAGGCTGCCCTCATAATCTCCCGAAAGCCCGGAAATATCCGGGAAACCGCTGCCGCCCCGCATCGTGGCGAAGCCCTCGCTGATCGGCGGCAGGTCGCTGAGGATATTGCGGTGGGTTTCCGGCTCTTCGGCCGCGGTCTTCAGGATTTCCTCCTGCTCGTCGGCGCAGCCGTTGACATCGAGGGCGGCCATGATGCGGCGGCGGCTGATTTCGCTGTCGCCGCCCGAGACGAGATACTCGCGCCGCGCCTTCAGCGTCTGGAGGTTCATCTCCATCTGCGAAATGTCGGTGCTGAGGTTTTCGCAGGCCTCCTCCTTCGGGTCGCCGACGATGATGATACTGCTGTGGAGGCTGCATCCCAGCCGCCGGCGCTCACCGCGCGCCTTACGCAGGTCGAGGTTCTGGCGGGAGATGGCGCCGGTATAGTCGCGCAGATTGGCGTTAGAGGCGATGATTTTCGGCAGGCTCGATAGGCGCGCATTCAGCCGCTCGCACACGGCCGAGGCATCGGCGGTGGTCGTCATGACCATCAGAAGCGGCGCAAGCAGCGCTGCGAAGCGAACCGAACGGAAGACCACTGTTCTCTCTCGCCTGGATGAACGTTTTTTGCTTTTTGCCATGCGCGCCGCGGGTTCATGACGGCTGCAATGGATCGTCGTTCACATCATAGCCTCATTCGAAAACGGTGCAATGACGACCATCGGTGAGCGTTAACGGGCGGGCGGAAAACTTTGGAAATGTGGCGTGAGAGCCGCGATGGCCGCTCTCCGCTTCAGGTTCTGTTGCCCGCTTTATGCTGCCCGTGCCATATCGAGCGACATCGGCCACTCAAGCACCGGCCCGCCGATTTCCGCCACCGCTTTCATCGTGTCGAGCAGATCGGTGGTCACCTCCCAGGCGACGGCGACGGCATGGACAGAGCCGAGGCGATGGGGATCGCCGATCCGCTCGCCGGGGCAGCCCATGCGCCGGAACATCCGCTCCAGAAAGACGTCGGTGACGGTGACGATATGGCTGAGGCCGGAGGCCAAGCCAAGCTCGCCGACGCCGCACATCAGTTCTGCAGCTGCGATCGTTACCTGATTGGACCCGCGATCCTGGGAAATCATCGGATCGATGCAGAAGCGGCTGGATTCCCAGACCGAGGCGCTGCGAATTTCAGGTGAGTCGCCGAGCAGGATCGGGAAGGTGTCGTCGAGCATATTGGGGCCGAGCGTCGGCAACAACCGCAGAGCGCCGCGGAGCCGCCCGGTTTCGTCGGAATGGGAAAGCACATAGATCGGGTTGGCATCGTCATAATGGTCGATCTCCCAATCGTCGCGGACGGAGACGTCCCATTTCAGCAGGTCGTGGAAAACTTGCTTGCGCAGCTTGAACATGGCGTCGAGTTCAGCCGGGTGCCGCCGGGCGGCGTGGGCGTTCAAAATCCTGATCATCGTTTGCTCCTGTGATCGAAAGCCAGGAGCAAATGCTGTCAGGAAACGGCGGACGGCAAAACTGTCGGTAGTGACAGGTTTGGAATGCACGCCGGCATGCTACGAAAACCAGTGCGTCCTGTAAGGACGCACTGGAGCAGACTGCTGACAAACCTCTGGCCACAGCCAGGGGTTTGTGATTCAGTGGGACATGTTGAAGAAACCTGCTCCCGAACAGACGGCTCTCGAGATGGTGACGCTCGATGAGCTGGTGCCAAAGGATCATCTGGTTCGCAAGATCGATGCGGTGATCGACTTCTCCTTCATCCATGACCGCGTTGCCGGGCACTACTGCGCCGACAACGGCCGGCCGGCCCTCGATCCGACCTGCATGTTCAAGGCGCTGTTCATCGGCTACCTGTTCGGGATACGCTCGGAGCGGCAGTTGGTGCGCGAGATCGAAGTCAACGTCGCCTATCGGTGGTTCTTGCGGATGAAGCTGACCGACCCGGTCTTTGATGCCTCGACGCTGTCGCAGAACCGCCGCCGTCGCTTCAAGGATACCGACGTGGCGCAGGATATCTTCGATGCGATCGTCGAGCAGGCGATCCGGCACGGCCTGGTCGATGGCACGGTGCTGTACACGGATTCGACGCATCTGAAGGCCAATGCCAACAAGGGCAAGTACGACTTGGAGATGATTGCCAAGTCACGCGCCGACTACTGGACCGATCTCGACCGGGCAATCGAGGCGGAGCGCGCCGCCCATGGCCAGAAGCCGTTGAAGGAAAAAGAGCGCGAGCCTATGGTGAAGGAAACCAAGGTCAGCCGCACCGACTCGGACAGCGGCTATATGGTGCGCGACGGCAAGCCCAAGGGCTTCTTTTACTTGGATCATCGCACGGTGGATGGCCGCCATGCCATCATCACCGACACCCATGTGACACCTGCCAATGTGCATGACAGCATCGTCTACCTCGAACGCCTCGACCGGCAGCGCGCGCGCTTCGACTTCAACGTCGGTGCGGTGGGGCTCGACGCGGGCTATGCCACGTCGGGCATCGCCAAGGGACTGGAGGACAGAGACATCCTCGGAGTGACCGGCTATCGCAACCCGACACCGCCCAAGGCCGGGATGATGCGCAAGTCGAAGTTCGTCTACGAGCCCGAGACGGACGGCTATCGCTGCCCTCAGGGCCAGTTGCTGACCTATGCCACCACCGACCGCACCGGCTACAAGCATTACGGCTCCGACCCCGCCCTCTGCCGTGACTGCCCGCTGCTTGCCTCCTGCACCTCTAACGCCAAAGCAGAGCGCACCATCACCCGCCATGTCTGGCAAGATGCCCGCGAGCGAACAGACGCTCATCGCAAGACGCCTTGGGGCAAGGCGATTTACAAGCGGCGAAAGGAGACGGTCGAGCGCTCCTTTGCCGACGCCAAACAGCTTCACGGCCATCGTTATGCACGCTTCCGCGGCCTGATCAAAGTCAGATGGCAATGCCTTCTCGCCGCCGCCGCGCAGAACATCAAAAAGATCGCAACCGCAATGACCAAGGCTTCAAAGCCCGCCTGGGGATAAGGCCATGGCCCGCTTCGGATAACACTACCCGGCCGCACAAACACTACCTGAGCGCGCACTCCACAAACAAGAAAACCCGCCGAGAAAAATCGACGGGTTTGTCAGCAGTCTGAACCAGTGCGTCCTGTAAGGACGCACTGGAGGAGGGATGGAATGGGGCTGGAGCGATCAGTACGATCGGCAAGGCTGGCTCAAAGCGACGAGATCAGGTCGCGCCGGACGGCCTGCGCGACGGCCTGGCTGTTGGAGACGACGTTGAGCTTGCGGCGGGCATTGGTCATGAAGAAGCGGACGGTGCGCTCGGAAATGCCGAGGATCGTGCCGATCTCCCAATAGCTCTTGCCGGCGGCTGCCCAGCCGAGCACCTCGGTCTCGCGGTGGGTCAGTGCCTTGGTGCAATGGTCCGACAGCTGGATGCGGTTGTCGTTTTCGAGAAGGGAAGCGTGAAAGAGATTGGCGAGCAGCTGGAAATCGCGCAGGTGGCAGCGCTTGTAGGCCGGCCAGTCTTCCGCCTTCATGTCGGCCTGGATGGCAAGGAAGGCGATCCGCCGCGTCGGCGTCGGGAGCGGCAACGTCACGCCTTCAAGCCCGTGACCGAGTTCGGCGGCCGCGGCAAACAACGGCTCACTGTCGGGATGCAGCTTGCGGGCGGTCGCCCAGTCCACAGGACGCACACCGCCCATCGCCATTTTGAGAACCGGATCGATCCGCCTGAAGCCGCCGTCCATATAGGCGCGCAGGCTGCCGGCACCGAGCGTATGGTGCAGTCGGTGGATTGCAAAACCCGCCGCGAACACATCGGCGTCGAGGTAAAGCAAGTTCGCAATGCTGAAAGTGCCGCGCATCAGGTCGAAAAACTGTGTTGGTTCAACGAGTTTCTCGTTTTCCATAATGTCCAGCAGGTCAAAGAACGCCTGTTGGTCCGCCATGCCGCATACCCTGTTATTCTATGGGTTTCAGCATGATTACGGTTTCAGTCTTTGTCCAGCGCAATCTTCGGTAAACTGGATATTTATAGGAAATTAAACCTATAATTGCATTTTTGAGCGCTTTTCACTCAATGTGAGCCGGAGGATATCCAGCCCACATTGGCGGTCACGCTGGATACGACGCTTCGACCACCGCAAGCGCGGCCATGTTGACCACGCCGCGCGACGTGACCGACGGCGACAGGATGTGCGCGGGCAGGGCCGCTCCAAGCAGGATCGGGCCGACATGCAGGCTGTCCGTCATTGTCTTGACGACGCCGAGCGTGATGTTGGCGGCATCGAGATTGGGGAAAACCAGAAGATTGGCTTCGCCGGCCAGCGTGCTGTTTGGCATGACGCGCTTGCGCAGGGTTTCCGAAATGGCGGAATCCCCGTGCATTTCGCCGTCTGCTTCGAGATCCGGCTCCCGTTCGCGGGCGAGCTGCATCGCCTTGCGCATCTTCGTGGCGCTCTCGGAATCGCGCGAGCCGAAATTGGAATGCGAGACAAGGGCGGCGCGCGGGGTGATGCCGAAGCGGCGGATTTCCTGCGCCGCCATGATCGTCTTTTCCGCAACTTCTTCGGCGCTCGGATTGAAGGTCACATAAGTGTCGGTCATGAAGGTCGCGCCGCGCTGGGAGATCAGCAGGCTGAGGGCGGAGAAGTCGAGAACGCCCTCGCGTTTGCCGATGATCTGGGAAACATCGCGCAGGTGACGGCTGTAGCGGCCTTCCACACCGCAGATCAGCGCATCGGCCTCACCGCGCCGAACGGCGAGCGCGCCGATGACGGTCTGGTTGGTTCGCACGATCGTGCGGGCTGCTTCCGGAATGACGCCGAGACGGCCGACGAGCGAGAAATACTCGTCGACATAGTCGCGGAAGCGCGGATCGCCTTCCGGGTTCACGACTTCGAAATCGGTATCCGGCCGGATGCGCAGGCCATAACGCTTCAGGCGGGTCTCGATGATATGCGGGCGGCCGATCAGGATCGGGCGCGCCGTTCCGTCTTCGAGCAGGACCTGGGCGGCGCGCAGCACGCGCTCGTCTTCACCTTCCGCGAAGATGACGCGGTTTTTCTGGGCGTTCTTGGCGGCCGCGAAAATCGGCTTCATGATGAAGCCGGAGCGGAAGACGAAGCGGTTGAGCTGGTCGAGATAGGCATCGAAATCGGCGATCGGCCGATTGGCGACGCCACTGTCGGCGGCGGCCTTGGCAACCGCCGGCGCGATGCGCAGGATCAGCCGCTGGTCGAACGGCGAGGGGATCAGGTAATCCGGGCCAAAGACCGGTGTTTCGCCCGAATAGGCGCGGGCGGCGACATCCGACGGTTCCTCGCGGGCAAGCGCGGCGATGGCGCGCACGGCCGCCATCTTCATTTCCTCGTTGATCGTCCGGGCGCCGCAATCGAGCGCGCCGCGGAAGATGTAGGGAAAACACAGGACATTGTTGACCTGGTTGGGGAAATCGGAGCGGCCGGTGCAGATCATCGCGTCCGGGCGGGCGGCGCGCGCGACCTCGGGCATGATCTCGGGATTGGGATTGGCGAGCGCCATGATCAGCGGCTTTTCGGCCATCTGGACCAGCAGTTCCGGCTTCAAGACGCCGGCGGCGGAGAGTCCGAGGAAGACGTCGGCGCCGGCAATGCTGTCGGCCAGAACACGGTTGGCGCTGTCCTGCGCGTAGATCGACTTCCACTGGTCCATCAGCACTTCGCGGCCGACATAGACGAGGCCTTCGAGGTCGTGTACCCAGATATTTCCCGGCTGCGCGCCGAGCGTCACCAAAAGGTTGAGGCAGGCGAGTGCGGCAGCACCGGCGCCGGACGTGACGATCTTTGCGTTTGCGATGTCCTTGCCGGCGAGTTCAAGGCCGTTGAGGATGGCGGCGGCGACGATGATGGCGGTTCCGTGCTGGTCGTCGTGGAAGACCGGAATATCCATCTTCTCGCGCAGGCGACGTTCGACCTCGAAACATTCCGGTGCCTTGATGTCCTCAAGGTTGATGCCGCCGAATGTGGGTTCCAGCGCGGAAATGACATTGACCATCTGGTCGATTTCCGGGGCGTCGATCTCGATGTCGAAAACGTCGATGCCGGCAAACTTCTTGAACAGGACGGCCTTGCCTTCCATTACCGGTTTGGAGGCCAGCGGTCCGATATTGCCGAGGCCGAGCACGGCCGTGCCGTTCGACACGACGGCCACGAGGTTTGAGCGTGCGGTATAGTCGGCGGCTGTCGCCGGATCGTCACGAATGGCAAGACAGGGGGCTGCGACACCCGGCGAATAGGCAAGGGCGAGGTCGCGTTGGTTGCCGAGCGGCTTGGTCGGCTGGATCTCGAGCTTGCCGGGGCGCGGATAGCGATGGAAGAACAGCGCTTGCTCGTCGAGGTCGCCGCTTGCGGGTGCCGTTGGGGTCTTGGCCTTGTCGCCGGTGCTCATAATGTCAATTCCTCGCATGTCGTCGCGGCTCTTTTTGCATGAAACGAACCGTCCGTACAGTTTTGAAAAGCCTGTTTATGGCCGGTTTTCTCGAACAGCTGTCTTGCCCGTCGCGGGCCGCGTTCCACAGGCTGTCATTCTCCTGAAACAAGAGTCTGTTTTTGAAGCCCCTTAAGAGAGCCCGAGAGACCTTTGCGAGGCAACATGACCGAGAAAGAGCAAGAGCCAGCCATTCGGCATTTCAGGACCCTGTTCATTTCCGATGTCCATCTGGGATCGAAGGCGGCCAAGACCGACTATCTTCTCGATTTCCTGCGCGTGACGGACGCCGAGACCATCATTCTCGTCGGCGATATCGTCGATGGCTGGCGGCTCAAGCGCAGCTGGTACTGGCCGCAGTCCTGTAACGACGTCGTGCAGAAGCTGTTGCGCAAGGCCCGCAAGGGCAGCCGCGTCATCTATATCCCCGGAAACCATGACGAATTCATGCGGGATTTCCCTGGGGTGCATTTCGGCGGCATCGAGGTCGCCCAGCGTCACATGCACGACGGTGCCGACGGGTTGAAATATCTGGTCCTGCATGGCGACGAATTCGATGTCGTGGTGCGCAATGCGCGCCTGCTCGCCTATCTCGGCGATTGGGCCTATGACATGGCGATCGCCATCAACATTGGCCTGTCCGCCGTGCGCCGGCGCCTCGGCTTGCCCTACTGGTCGTTTTCCGCCTGGGCCAAGCTGCAAGTTAAGCATGCGGTGAATTTCATCGGTGAATTCCAGAAGGTCGTGGCGGAAGAGGCGCGCCGGGAAAATGCCGATGGCGTCATCTGCGGCCATATTCACCACGCCGTCATCGAGGACATCGGCGGTATCCGCTACATCAATACCGGCGACTGGGTTGAAAGCTGCACGGCGATCGCCGAGCATCACGACGGCACGATGGAACTGATCACCTGGCGCCAGCTGAGCGGCGCTCTTGTCGTGAAGGAAGATGCGTCCGAAGTCGAAATGATGATGATACAGGCTCTTTCGCAACAGGCGGCGTGAAAAGTGCACGCGCTGAAGATGTAGGGAAATCTAGCTGCTGGCGTGGTTGTGAGCCACTGTGATAGATCGTGGATATCGTATTCAGGTCACTCCATGATTCCCTCATCACCGCCTCCCTTTCATGAGGAAGCGCCGGCCTATTTCGTGCCGCGCATTGCCTTGCTGTTCTGTGCGCCCCTGATCATCAACGGCTTCGCCATGCCGTATTTTCCGGTCTGGCTGAGCACGCTGTCACTCAGCGATTTCGAGATCGGCATCATCCTGGCGGTGCCGATGTTCGTGCGCGTCGTCACGGCGCCCTTGGTCGGGTTGCTGGCCGACAGGATCGGGGAACGGGCAAGGGTGCTGATCTGGTCGGCCGTGCTCTCGTTGCTGACCGCTCTGGCCTTATTCGTTTCGCACAGTTTCTGGTTCGTGCTGATCATTTATGCGCTGCAAGGCGGCGTCTATTCGCCCTATGTGCCGATCGTCGAAGCCATCGCGCTGACCGGCGTGCGACGCTGGGGTTTCGATTATGCGACCATGCGCGTGTGGGGATCTGTCGCCTTCATTGGCGCTACCATGTTCGGCGGGGTGATGATTGGGCTTTTCGGCGGCGCGATGGTGCTGCCGGCGATGGCGGGCGGCTTCCTGCTGATGATCCTTCTCACTTTTATCGCACCGCGTGTCGGCAAGCCGCGCCGTCCGTCGACGCTGACGACGCTGACCGAGCCGCCGCCGAAGGCGCTGCGCAAACTCGACCTGCAACTGCTGCTGATCGGCGTGACCCTCGTCAACGGCAGCCATGCCATGCTTTTCGCCTTTTCAGCGATCTATTGGCAGCATATCGGTTTTACCGGCACCGAGATTGGCCTTCTGTGGAGTGCCGGCGTCGCGGCTGAGGTTGCGATGTTCTTTTCGGCGCGCTGGGTCATTCGCCGGTTCAGCCTTTGGACGATGATCTTCTCGGGTTGTATTCTTGCCGTCGTCCGCTGGATCATCTTTCCGATGGACCTCGGCTTCTGGGGCTATTTCATCCTCCAGTGCTTCCACGCCTTCACCTATGCCATCATGCATACGGGCATGCAGAACATTCTGGTGCAGCGGGTTCCGGAGGAGCAGGAATCATCCGCGCAAGGCCTGTATTTCTTCTATACCGGCATCTTCTCGGCGATCTTCACATTCACGTCGGGCTACTTCTATACCAGGTTCGGTGTTGACGGATTTTACTCAATGTCGTTGGTCGCCTTTGTCGGCTGCTGTTCCGCGTTCGCGGCCTGGGTCCTTCAACCCCAGAGGGCGGCCGGCGGCGGGAAGACCAGCGAGGCTTCGTAGCGCAGGCCGGGCTCGCGGTCCTGTGCCAGGAGCAACGGCCCGTCGAGATCGACGAATTCCGCCCCCTGCGCCAGAAGCACGGCCGGCGCCATGCCGAGCGAGGTGCCGACCATGCACCCGACCATGATTTTCAGGTTCAGCGCCCGGGCGGCGTCGCGCATGCGCAGCGCTTCGGTGAGACCGCCGGTCTTGTCGAGCTTGATGTTGACGGCGTCATAGAGCCCGGCCATTTTTGCCAAGTCCTCGGTCTTGTGCACGCTCTCGTCGGCGCAGACCGGGACGGGGCGGGCGATTTCAGCGAGAAAGCCGTCCTTGCCGGCAGGCAGAGGCTGTTCGATCAGCGATATGCCCGCGTCGAGGCAGACGGCGAAATGGTGGGCGAGGTTGCCTTCCGTCCAGCCTTCGTTGGCATCAAGGATAATGGCACTGTCAGGGGCCGCAGCGCGGACGGCGCGGATGCGGGAGGCGTCATCCGCCGTTCCGACCTTGATCTTGAGCAAGGCCCTATGGGCGTACTTCGTCGCTTGCGCCGCCATCGCGTCCGGCTCCCCGAGCGACAGCGTGTAGGCGGTGGTGAGCGCCAACGGCTCTTCGACGCCGGCGATTGCGGAGGCACGCGTGCCCGCCGTTTTCGCCTGAAGATCCCACAGCGCGCAATCGACGGCGTTGCGGGCGGCACCGGCCGGCATGGCGTCGCGCAGTTGAACCCTGTCGATGCCCGATTCGATCAGCGGGCGGATTGCCTCGATCGCGGCAAGCACAGTATCGATCGTCTCACCATAGCGGCCATAGGGCACGCATTCTCCGCGTCCGATGAATCCGGCTTGCGCGAGGGTGCAGGTGACCACCGATGCCGTCGTCTTGCTGCCTCGCGAAATGGTAAAGCTTCCGGCGATCGGGAAATGTTCGACGGCGGTTGTCATTGCGCGTTTCATCGATGTCTCCTGTGGCATCCATATCTCAGCGACCAACCGTTTGGCGCGGAAACGTTTCAATCGGTGACAGATGATGCCCGAGCGGTTATGAGTCGCTTACGTTTTATCAAATACAGCCATCTCCGGAAGACAAGAACAGACGTGACGCGTTCGCAAGTGAAAACCGACACCGACGTACAGCTGGAAGATGCTGGCAATGGTGGCAGCAAGGTCTATCGTTTCAGCGGCGATTGGCGCAGCGTCTCCATTCACACCGTCATGCCGCAACTTGACCAGCTGGCATCAAAAGGTGGGACGGCGAGTGAAGTCGATCTCAGCGCCGTCACCGCCATGGACACGGCTGGCGCCTGGGTGGTTCGTCGCTTCCTGACGAAGATCGGCGATGCGAAGCTGACAAGCGACAATCCGCGCTATCTGGAACTTCTCGGTGCCTTGCCCGAAGAGTTGCCGGAACCGAAGGAAGACAAGAAAAAGACGGCTTCCATTTTTTCGCGGTTCTTCGTTGCGATCGGCAAGTCGGTGGTCTCGGCCTGGGAGGACACGGTCGCCGCCATGTTCATTCTCGGTTCGGCGGTACGGGGCGCACAACTGAAGCTTGGCCGCCACAGCGGCCTGTCGCCGGCGGCGATCGTCAACCAGATCGACCGCATGGGCGTCCAGGCGGTGCCGATCATCCTTTTGATGTCCTTCCTGATCGGGGCGATCATCGCCCAGCAGGGCGCTTTCCAGTTGCGTTACTTTGGCGCGGAGCTGTTCGTCGTCGATCTCGTCGGCATCCTGCAATTGCGTGAAATCGGCGTGCTTTTGACCGCGATCATGATCGCCGGCCGCTCGGGAAGCGCGATCACGGCCGAAATCGGCTCGATGAAGATGCGCGAGGAAATCGACGCGCTGAAGGTCATGGGGCTGAGCCCGATCGGCGTTCTGGTGTTTCCGCGCCTCGTTGCCCTGACGGTGGCGCTGCCGCTGCTGACGATCATCGCCAATTTCGCCGCGCTGACGGGGGCTGCGGTCGTTACCTGGAGCTATTCCGGCATCACCTTTGCCACATTCCTGGCGCGCCTGCAGGAAGCAGTCGATTTTTCCTCTGTGCTGGCCGGAATGATCAAGGCGCCGTTCATGGCGCTGATCATCGGCGTCGTCGCCGCGGTCGAGGGCTTGAAGGTCGGTGGTAGCGCCGAATCGCTCGGCAAGCATGTGACGCAGTCGGTGGTGAAATCGATCTTCGTCGTCATCCTGGTCGATGGCCTGTTTGCGATCTTCTATGCGTCGATCGATTTCTGATGGAAGAGATTTTACCGATGGCGACCACTGAGGAGATGACGGCGAGGGAGGGCGATGGACGCGCGTGGGATGGCGCGGAAGTCGTGCTGTCCGTGCAGGACCTGACCGTCGGCTTCGGCTCCAACATCGTGCTCGACAAGCTGAACCTCAACATCTATCGCGGCGAAATCCTCGGCTTCGTCGGCGCGTCCGGCACCGGCAAGTCCGTGTTGATGCGCACGGTGCTACGCCTCCTGCCGCGCCGTTCCGGCTCGATCAAAATCCTCGGCGTCGAATATGATGCGGTGAGCGAAGAGGAGCGCGTGGCGCTCGACATGCGGCTGGGCGTGCTCTTCCAGCACGGCGCGCTGTTCTCATCGCTGACCGTCCGGGAAAACATTCAGGTTCCGATGCGCGAATATCTCAACCTACCGCAGGAACTGATGGACGAACTGGCACGGCTGAAGATCGAGATGGTGGGACTGGCGCCGGAAGCGGCGGACAAGTTCCCCTCCGAACTCTCCGGCGGCATGATCAAGCGGGCAGCACTTGCGCGTGCTCTGGCGCTCGATCCCGACCTGGTTTTCCTCGACGAGCCGACCTCCGGGCTTGATCCGATCGGGGCCGCCGAGTTCGACAACCTAATCGCCAAACTGCGCGACACCCTGGGATTGACCGTGTATATGGTGACTCACGATCTCGACAGCCTGTTTTCCGTCTGCGACCGGATCGCGGTTTTGGGGAAGAAGAAGGTTCTGGTCGAGGGAACGATCGAGGATATGCTCGCCTGCGATGACGAATGGGTCACGTCTTATTTCCAGGGCAAGCGCGCGCGCTCGATCGTTCGCGACGACGACAAGAAGGCCTCGTGACGACATGCGGGCATGACGATCGCCTGTGGTTTCGAGTGATTTGATTAAAGCAGGGAACCGCATGAGCGGCGTCCCCCAAGGGTACCGGTAGCAATGGAAACAAAAGCCAACTACGCCATCGTCGGTTTTTTCACCGTCGCGGTGATTTTCGCGGCCTTCGGCTTCGTTTACTGGATGTCTCAATATGGCCGCAGCGGCGAAATGGTGGAGTTGGTGGTCAGCATTCCCGGTTCCGCCAACGGTTTGAGCGTCGGCTCGCCGGTACGCTTCAACGGCATTCCCGTCGGCTCGGTCCGCAATCTGGCGATCAATTCCAACGATCCGCGTTACTCCGTCGCCGTGACCGAAGTCTCCGCCGATGCGCCGGTCCTGAAATCCACCACCGCGACCCTGGAAATCCAGGGACTGACCGGTGCCGCCTATATCGAACTCAGCGGCGGCAACAAGGGTGAGGAAAACATCCTGCAGAAGGCGCTTGAAAGCGGCAAGTCGGCACAGATCACCGCCGACCAGTCCAGCGTCACCAGTCTGCTTGCCACGGCCGACAAGATTCTCGACCGGGCAAACAGCGCGATCGGCGATATCCAGGGCTTCGTCAAGGATGTGCGCGGGCCGCTCACCAACACGATCTCCAATGCCGATCGCTTCACCAAGTCGCTGGCTGACAATTCCGAAGGGATCGACACGTTCCTGAAAAGCGTCAGCGCGCTCTCGACCTCGATCACGGCGGCCGCGGGCAAGCTTGATTCGACGCTGTCGGCAGCCGATACGCTGGTGAAGTCCGTCGACCCGAAGAAGATCGACCATATCGTCAGCAATGTCGAAAAGATCAGCAACGATCTCAGCGTCGCTTCGAGCGGCGTTTCCGAAACGATCGCCAGCTTCAAGAAGACCGCTGAGACCTACGAGCGCTTCGGCGAAAAAGCGACGGCGTCTCTCGATCGTGTCGATACGTTGATCGCCGCCGTCGATAGCCAGAAGGTGACAGGCGTGGTCAACGACGTCTCGGCCGCAAGCGCCGATGCCCGCAAGGCTATCGCCAACATTGCCGAGCTTGCCGATCGAATCAGGGGCCGTCAGAAGGACATCGACCAGACGATTACCGATGTCACGCAGATGGCGAACAAGCTGAATGCCGCATCGAGCCGGGTCGACGGCATCCTAGTCAAGCTGGACGGGTTCCTCGGCGATGCCGACGCGCCATCGCTCTCTGCCGATGCGCGCGCGACGCTTGCCTCGTTCCGCAAGGTTGCCGACAACCTGAATGCGCAGATCGGCCCGATCGCCGATAATCTCAAGCGTTTCTCCGGCTCGGGTCTTCGGGATATCGAAGCTCTGGTCAGCGATACGCGCCGCACGGTGAAGACGCTCGATACGACAATCTCGACCTTTGACAAGGATCCGCAACGGCTGCTCTTCGGTGGCGAAACCGTCAAGCAATACGATGGCCGCACCCGCCGCTAGGCGGACCGCCGAGACCGTGTCTGATCGATTGATGTCCCGATCGGAATCAGGCTTAGCCTGATGGGCGGGGCCATGCGTGGCAAGGCTGCAATCCCGGCCGGGTTTTTGCCTCATCCCGGAGCATCCGCGCCGCTTTTAGGCTTGTTTTGATGCGATCAGTGTCTAAGTTGCTGCTGATTGACGAAGGATAGTGTTTGAAATGAATTTTCCGGACGTGCTGTTTGGTCCAAAGGCAGGATTGATCCGGGCCTGCGCGGTGTTTTTGGTGGCCGCATCCCTGTCTGCCTGCGCCGGCAAGGCAAACAACGATACTTATGGTCTTTCCGCATCGCCTGTCGTCGAAGGGCCGGCATCGACAGCCAAGCAGATTCTCGTTCCCGAACCGACGGCGTTGAAGGCGCTCGACAGCGATCAGGTCGTGATTCGTCTTTCCGGTTCGGAAATCCAGTATCTGGCCAATTCGCAGTGGAGCGACCGGCTGCCGAAAATGGTACAGTCGAAGCTCGTCCAGGCTTTCGAGAACACCGGCAAGATCGGTGGCGTCGGCAAGCCGGGCGAGGGGCTCGCCATCGACTATCAGGTCATCACGGATATCCGCTCGTTCGAAATCTCGACGGACGGATCGGATACGGCTGTCGTCGAGATTTTTGCGAAGATCGTCAACGATCGCAATGGCACCGTGCGTGCCCAGAAGGCGTTTCGCGCCACAATGCCGGTGAGCGGCAGCGGCCATCCCGCCTTCGTCGCCGCGCTTGACCGCGCCTTCGCGGAAGTCTCGGTTGATATCGTTGGATGGACGCTGAAGGCGATTTAAGCTTTAAACGGCCGTTATCCGGTTGACTATCTCGGCCACGCCTTCCACGGATCGTGCGGCTTGCTCGGCCCTGTCGACCTCTTCAAGCGTCGCGACCGTGCCGGTGAGCAGGATCGTGTTTCCCTTCGAGACCACGGTAACATCGGAAGCGTCGAGCCCATCGACCATGGTCAGGCAGTCGGCGACCCTCGTTTCAAGGTCGGCATAGTCCTGCGGGAAAAACTCCTCCGGCGCCTCGCCGTGAAATGTGCGTTCCTTGAAGACCATGGCTGCGTTCTCCCGTGTTGGATATCGTCCAACAACGCATCCGAACCGCTTTTGTTCGACCCTGTTCCATTCGAAACAGCGCGTATCGGTGCCTCGTGAGATTGTTGGGTCACTGGATGAGACGAACTCATCAGCAACCAACAGAGGAGAAATCATCATGCGCAAGTTCATCATTTCCGCCACTGTCGCCATCGTTGCAGCCGTCTCGTTTGCCGCCCCGTCGCAGGCTGGCGGCTTCTCCATCGGCTTCGGCGGCCACGGCCATCACGGCCATCACGGTCACCATCACGGTGGCAACTTCTCGGTCGGCTTCTATGACGGCGGTTACTACGGCGGCGGCTACTACGAGCCTTCCTGCTTCATCAAGAAGGTGAAGCGCTGGGATAAGTGGGGCAACCTGCGCATCAAGAAGATCCGCGTCTGCAATTGATCTCTTCAATTCAACTACGAAACACCCGGCCGTTTTTGCGCGGTCGGGTTTTTCGTTGAACCAGTTCGCGGATCAGGGCCAGCGAACCACCGGTGGCATCGAGGACAGGATCGAATTGACATTGCCGCCCGTCTTCAGGCCGAAGATCGTGCCGCGGTCATAGAGCAGGTTGAATTCGACATAACGGCCGCGGCGCACCAGTTGCTCGTCGCGATCCTCTTCCGTCCAGGACTTGTTGAAATTCGCGCGCACGATCTTCGGATAGACCATGCTGAAGGCCTTGCCGACATCTTGCGTAAAGGCGAAGTCGGCATTCCAGCCGCCTTTTTCATCATCCGAATGCTGCCAGTCAAAGAAGATGCCGCCGGTGCCGCGCGGTTCGTTGCGATGCTTCAGGAAGAAATAGTCGTCGCACCAGTCCTTGAAGCGCGGATAATCCGCGACAGGATGCCGGCGGCAGGCGATTTCCATGCCCTTGTGGAACAGCATCGTATCGGGATCGGTCTGCGTGCGGCGGCGGTCAAGCACAGGCGTCAGGTCGGCGCCGCCGCCGAACCAGTGGCTGGTCGTCACGACCATGCGGGTGTTCATATGAACGGCGGGCACGTTCGGATTGACCGGGTGGGCGATGAGCGAGACGCCGGAAGCCCAGAAGCGCGGATCTTCGTTTGCGCCAGGAATCTGGCCGCGGAATTCGGGCGAAAATTCGCCATGGACGGTGGACGTATGCACGCCGACCTTTTCGAAGACGCGGCCTTCCATCATCGACATGCGGCCGCCGCCACCCGCACCTTCATCGCGGCTCCAGTCGGTGCCGACGAAACGGCCAGGCTCGCGATCGGACAGCGGACCGGTCAATTCGTCTTCCAGCGTCTCGAAAGCCGAGCAGATACTCGTGCGCAGCGTTTCGAACCAGGCTCTCGCCTTCGATTTCTTGTCCTCGATATCCGCGGGCAATCCCTGCGGCAGGTCCGGTCTTTCCATGGGCGTATTCCTGTTCGACAGTGCTGGAAGCGGCACAGATCGGCCGATTCACGTCCGGTTTGACGTCTCACATTTCTGCCATGCTTGGCAACGGCGGTCTGGTAACCCGGTCTTTGTGTCACAGGTGGCCACGGCCGAATTTCCGACTCGCAAAAACAGGAATATCTCCCTATCTTCTCCCATGAGGCTCTGCTTGAGAAAGGTTGGCCTATGGCGAGACTTCCCGCAGGACCACCGCTGGATGGACTGAAGCGTCAGATCGACCGGCACCGGAACGGCACGGCGCGCGGTGGCAACAGCCTGTTCGTGCGTGAAACGTTCCGGCTCGATCGCGATGACGCCCGCCTCAAGGCAAAGGAGTGGTTCGATGCCTGGCCGAAAGCGGCCTACTGGACGGAGGTCGAGAGCTGGCGCCTGCTCGATGGCGACCAGATCGAGTTCACCATGCGGCGCCTGCCGACGGCCGACTAGTATCCGTCATATTGTCTTCACCGGGGCAACGTCCTAGTTCGGGCAAATTGCTCTCGCCCGATTCGGGCATCTTCCAAAGTCTTCCCATGATCGTTTTGTACCCGGCTGTCCTGCGTTCCGTCGTCGTCCTGTCGATCACGCAAATCATCGCCTGGGGCACGATGTTCATGGCGATCTCCGTGACCGGCGAGGCGATGGCGGCCGACCTGCGTCTCAGCCGGGGCACGATTTTCCTCGGTCCGACGGTCATGCTGGTCGCGATGGCAGTGTGTTCGCCGTCGGTTGGCCGGCTCTACAATCGCTACGGCGCGCGGCTTGTGCTAGCGGGCGGCTCGCTCCTTGCTGCCCCCGGTCTGTGGCTGTTGGCCGCCTCCGATAATCCATATGTCTATTTTACCGCCTGGGGCATTCTGGGTTTTGCCGGCGCTGCATGCCTCACCACGTCGGCCCATGTATTCCTGGCCGAACTGGCCGGCGAGGGCGCGCGCCGCGCGATCGGCGCGCAGATGCTGTTCATGGCGCTGGCGCCGAGCCTGTCCTGGCCGGTCACCGACTTTCTGCAGGCGGAGTTCGGCTGGCGCGGTGTCTCTGTGATGTATGGCTGCCTGATGCTGTTCGTCTGCCTGCCGCTACATCTCTGCGCCCTGCCGAAGACGAGCCGACCTTCGGCTACGAACGATAGCGGGAAATCCGCGTCTATTCGGGGCGGTCAGGGACGGCGGATCACCGTGCTCATCACGACGGCGATCGCGCTGAACGGTTTCGTCACCTGGGGCTTTCAACTGGTGATCATCGACCTGTTCCGGAGCTTTGACGTCGCCGGCTATCTGGCGGTTGGCTTCGGTTCGGCCATCGGCTTCGTCCAGATGTCGGCGCGGCTGTTCGATTTTCTCGGCGGTAACCGGTGGAACGGGCTGAAAACCAGTCTCGTCGCTGCCGTCATCATGCCGCCATGTCTGCTGGTTTTGGCTTTCGGCGACGGGGCGGAATGGTCTATCCTCCTGTTCCTGCTGCTCTATGGGCTTTCGAGCGGGGCGATGTCCGTGGGTCGGGCGACGCTGCCGCTGGTGTTTTTCAAACCGGCTGATTATGCGGGTGTCGCGGCGCGGCTGGCTCTGCCGCTCAACCTCGCCTTCGCCGCTGCGCCACCCTTCTTCACCATAGTTCTCAGCGCGTATGGAAACCGCATCGCTCTGGCCTTCGCGCTGCTCTGCGCGCTCGGCACGCTTGCCAGCATGCTGGCCTTGAGCAGGCTGGCGAAATCCGATGGATATGCTGCGGCTGCGCGCTGACCAACCAGCGCCGCTATTCGTCGGGATGCTCGAGCAGGTAGGCGCCGGCGCCCTTTTTCGACAAGGCGTCATAGGGATTGCGCAGCGGACAGTCGTTCATCGAGAGGCAGCCGCAGCCGATGCAGGAGGTCAACTGGTCGCGAAGCGCCGTCAACCTGGCGATCCGTTCGTTGAGATCCGCCTTCCAGTTGCGCGACAGGCGCTCCCAGTCGCTGGCCATCAGCGGCCGATCATCCGGCAGCGAAGATAAGGTCTTCTGGATGTCGGCAAGCGGAATGCCGGTACGCTGGGCGATCTTGATGACGGCGATGCGACGCAGCACGCTGCGCGGATAACGCCGCTGGTTTCCCTGGCTGCGCATGCTCTTGATCAGCCCCTTGGTCTCATAGAAATGCAGCGTCGAGACCGCGACGCCGCTGCGGGCGGCGACCTCTCCGACGCTCAGCTCACGGCGCAGATGTTCAGGATGATTTTTTTCCGCCATGCGCCTTGACCTCAACTTTAGTTGAGGTTTTATAACATGGGCTCCATCGGATCAGCAACGGAGCTTGCACACGCATGAACGAGAAATTGACCATCGCCGTCGTCTACGGCAGCGCCCGCCAGGGTCGCTTCTGCGAAACGGTCGTCAACTGGGCGCTGACGGAACTCTGGGCCGAAAGCGGTTTCCGGGTGACGCTGATCGATCCGCTCCAGCTCAAGAGCGCCAGCGAAAACCCGGCCGAAAACGGGGCCTCGCTGGAGGACAGGATCGCCGAGGCGGATGCCTTCATCGTCGTGACGCCGGAATACAATCACGGCTATCCGGCGGCGCTCAAGGAGTTGATCGACAGCACTTATGAGCCTTGGCATGCCAAGCCGGTCGGCTTCATTTCCTATGGCGGCGTCTCGGGCGGCTTGCGTGCTGTCGAACAGTTGCGCCAGGTCTTTGCCGAACTGCACGCCGTCACCATCCGCGACAGCGTCAGCTTTTCCAATGTCTGGGCGCAATTCGACAGCGCCGGCAATCCCTTTAAGGCGGCGGAAGCCAAGGCGGGGCTGCAGGTGATGCTGCGGCGGCTGAAGTGGTGGGCGAGGGCGCTGAAAACCGCCCGTAGCGAAAACGCCTATGGGAACGTTGCCGCGTGAGGGGCGCTTTCGGCTTCAGAGCGTGATTTGCCGGATCGCCTCGCCCGATATCATCGCGACCGACATGGCGACGTTCAGCGAACGCTGGCCTTCGACCATCGGCACGATGATGCGGGCGTCGGCCCGTTCATGGACATGGTCAGGCACGCCGGCGCTCTCGCGTCCGAACAAAAGCGTATCACCGGGCTGGAAGACAAAGCGCGTATAGGGTTCGGCGGCCTTGGTGGAGGCCAGCACCAGCCGCCGTCCTTGCGCTCGCCTCGTCTCCTCGAATCGCTCCCAGTTGACGTGCCGCGTCAGTGTGGCGGCAGCGATGTAGTCCATGCCCGCCCGTTTCAGGTTCTTGTCGGAAAGATCGAAACCCGCCGGTTCGATGATATCGACGGCGAGGCCGAGACAGGCGGCAAGGCGCAGGATCGTGCCGGTATTGCCGGGAATGTCGGGCTGGTAGAGGGCGATGCGAAGCGGATGCACGGACATATCACCGGATCGAATGGAGAGGATCAATGCCCGTAATCAATCTGTGCCGTTCTGGCAACAGAAAGCGTCCGGCGCCGAAAATGAATAAAAAAGTGGCTGCGACAATCTGGCGTATCGGCGCAAAAGGTTCTAAGTCTTCCACATCTTCAACGCGAACCGACGGAGGCATGCATGGATACCATTCTAATCATCAGCCTCCAGGCTGTGCCTCCAGTCCGCATGGGCTGACCGGTTTCGCGCCTTTTCTCTATTGGCTTGTCCGCGTACGACCGACCGCTTTCCGGCCGAACACGTCTTGTGCGCAAGAACGGCGTTTTCCCGGCTGAAGACTTCAAGACAATGAATGCGGGGCTGCCCGCCTTCCTTTAAGGTTTCCTGAAGGAGCTAGACTATGTTCGGCTGGTTTGAATCCCGCCTCGATCCCTATCCCACCGAGGAGCCCAAGGTTCCGCCGCAGGGACTGTTTGCCTTCTGCTGGCACTATACGAAGCCGGCCGCGCCGTGGCTCATCACCATGTCGATCTGCACCATGCTGATCGCGGTCGGTGAAGTCGCATTGTTCCAGTTTCTCGGCAATGTCGTCGACTGGCTGTCCTCGGCGCAGAAGGAAAACTTCCTGCAGAGCGAAGGCACGCGCCTGTTCTGGATGGGGGCGCTGATCCTGATCGGCCTGCCGGTGCTGGTGACCTTCGATTCGATCATCATGCACCAGGTGCTGCTCGGCAATTATCCGATGATAGCACGCTGGCAGATGCATCGTTACCTGCTGCGTCAGGGCATGACCTTCTTCGCCAACGAGTTTGCCGGCCGCGTCGCCACCAAGGTGATGCAGACCTCGCTTGCCGTGCGCGAAACGGTGATGAAGATCCTCGACGTCTTCGTCTATGTCGTCAGCTATTTCATCTCGATGCTGGTGGTCGTGGCCGCCGCCGACTGGCGGCTGCTCGCGCCGCTCGTCGTCTGGATTCTGATCTATGTGTCGATCGTCACCTATTTCGTGCCGCGCCTGCGCAGGATTTCCAAGGATCAGGCCGACGCGCGGTCGATGATGACGGGCCGTGTCGTCGACAGCTACACCAATATCTCTACGGTCAAGCTGTTCTCGCATGCCGGCCGCGAGGAGGTCTATGCCAAGGAAAGCATGGATATTTTCCTGCAAACCGTGCACCGGCAGATGCGCAAGGTGACGCTGTTCCATGCGCTCGTCTATGCCAACAACTGCATCGCGCTCTTTGCGATCTCGGCGCTCGGCATCTATTTCTGGATGACCAGCGGCATGTCGGTCGGCTCGATCGCAATCGCGGTGGCGCTCGCCATGCGCGTCAACGGCATGTCGCAATGGGTGATGTGGGAAGTCTCGGCGCTGTTTGAAAACATCGGCACGGTCTACGACGGCATGAGCATGATGACCAAGGCGCATGACATCGTCGACAAGGACGATGCCAAGGCGCTGAAAGCCCCCGAGGGGGCGATCGCGTTCGACAATATCCGCTTCCATTACGGCAAGAACAAGGGTGTGATCGACAATCTCTCGCTCTCCATCAAGCCGGGCGAGAAGATCGGCCTTGTCGGGCGCTCCGGCGCCGGCAAGACCACGCTGATGAACGTGCTGTTGCGCTTCTACGATCTCGAAGGCGGTGCGATCCGCATCGACGGGCAGGACATTTCTAAGGTGACGCAGGACAGTCTGCGCGGCCAGATCGGCGTGGTGACGCAGGATACGTCGCTGCTTCACCGCTCGATCCGCGACAACATCGCCTACGGTCATCCAGAGGCTGATGATGCCGAAATCACGGCTGCCGCCAAGCGCGCCAATGCCTGGGACTTCATCGAGCAGCTCGAGGACAACCAGGGCCGCAGGGGGCTGGACGCACAGGTCGGCGAACGCGGCGTCAAGCTCTCCGGCGGCCAGCGCCAACGCATCGCGATCGCCCGGGTCTTCCTGAAGGACGCGCCGATCCTGATCCTCGACGAGGCGACCTCGGCGCTGGATTCGGAAGTCGAGGCGGCGATCCAGGAAAACCTGTTCGCGCTGATGGCAGGCAAGACGGTGATCGCCATTGCCCACCGCCTGTCGACGCTGACAGAAATGGACCGGCTGGTGATCCTCGAATCCGGCAAGATCGTCGAGACCGGCAGCCATGCCGAACTCATCGCGCGCCGGGGGCTCTATGCCGATCTCTGGTCGCGCCAGTCCGGCGGGTTTCTTGCCGACGATCCGGAAAAGGAAGAGGCGGCCGAATAGGCGCTTATCCTCTCCACTCAAAATGGGGAGGATACTTTTGCGATTTCCGATCGCGACAAATTCGCATTGCCAATTTGTAATCTCGCCCGCGAATATTTTGCATTGCCGCATTTTCCCCAAGGCCTATATCTGAGCCATGTTGCGCGCCGTCTTCGCCTTTTTCGAGAACTGGATAGAGTCGTTTACGGCAGGCGATGGCCTGCAGCCGCCGGAAAGGCTCGTTCCCTACATCTGGTTTTATATCCGCCAGGCGAAAGCGCCGTTCATTGCCATGCTCGTTCTCGGCGGCATGACGGCGGCGATCGAGGCGACGTTGTTCTGGTTTGTCGGCCGGGTCGTCGATATCCTGGCGACGGTCAAGCCGGGCGATGGCTGGAGCGGACTGCTTGCGGCGCATGGCGCCGAACTGTTCGGCATGCTCGTCCTGATCGGCGTCGTGCGCTTCGTCGTATCGCTCTTGATGTCGCTGGTCGATCAGCAGGTCATCACGCCCGGATTCTACAACCTGGTTCGCTGGCAGTCCTATCTTCACGTCGCGCGCCAGTCGCTCACCTTCTTCCAGAACGACTTTTCCGGCCGGATCGTCACGAAGGTCTGGTCGGGCGGACAGGCGGTCGGCGACGTCGTCACTTCGCTGATGGAAAGCGTCTGGTTCGTCGGCATCTATTCCGTCTCGACGCTGGTGCTGGTCGGGCAGCTCGACCTGTCGCTCGCCATCGTCGTGCTCTTCTGGCTGATCGGCTTTGCCTTCCTCGCCCGGTATTTCGTGCCGCGCATCCGCCAGCATTCGAAGGAGACGGCGGAGGCATCCTCCATGCTCAGCGGCCGCATGGTCGATGCCTACAGCAATATCCAGACGCTGAAGCTTTTTGCGCGCGACGAGGAAAACGACCGCTACATGCGGCAGGGTTTCGACATTTTTCAGGACAGCATCATTCGCTTCACCCGGTTCATCACCGGCGTGCGGGCATCGATGGCGTTTCTTTCCGGCATCATGATCGTCACCATGGCGGGCCTCAGCGTCCATCTCTGGCTGCATGGCCTGATCAGTTCCGGCGCCGTCGCCTTTACGCTGGCGCTTGTGCTGCGGCTGAACTTCTTGCTCAGCCGCATGATGGTGCAGTTCAACGGCATCATGCGCAATATCGGCACGATCCAGAATGCCGCCGAAATGATTTCGCAGCCGGTGCAATTGGTGGATGCTCCCGGCGCCGGCAACCTGACTGTCGAAACGCCGTCGATCCGCTTCGAAGACATCCGGTTCCACTATGGCAGGGACCGGGGTCTCATTGACAATCTGTCGCTCACGATTCGTCCGGGCGAGAAAGTCGGTATTGTCGGCCGCTCGGGCGCGGGCAAGACCACGCTCGTCAACCTGCTCCTGCGATTCTACGACCTGGAGGGCGGGCGCATCCTGATCGACGGACAGGACATCGCGACGGTGCGGCAGGAATCGCTGCGCACGCAGATCGGCGTCGTCAGCCAGGACACCTCGCTACTGCATCGCTCGATCCGCGACAACATCCTGTTCGGACGGCCGGATGCGGATGAAGAGGGCTTGCGCGAGGCGGCGAGAAAAGCCGAGGCCCTCGACTTCATCGAACGGCTGCAGGACCAGCGTGGCCGCACGGGATTCGACGCCCATGTCGGCGAGCGCGGCGTCAAGCTGTCCGGCGGCCAGCGTCAGCGGATCGCCATTGCCCGCGTCATGCTGAAGGACGCGCCGATCCTGGTTCTGGACGAGGCGACCTCGGCGCTCGATTCGGAAGTCGAGGCTGCGATCCAGTCCAATCTCGACCGCCTGATGCACGGCAAGACGGTGCTCGCCATTGCCCATCGACTCTCGACCATCGCCGCGCTCGATCGTCTGATCGTCGTCGAGGAGGGGCGGATTGTCGAGGACGGAACCCACGACCATCTGATCGCCGCCGGCGGTCTTTATGCCGATCTCTGGCTGCGCCAGTCGGGTGGTTTTCTGGCGCGGGATGCCGCCGCCGAATAGCGGTGACAAAAGGCCGCGCCGACAGTTTCCGAAGCTCCGTTTTGCGTGCGGGCAAGTGTGAAAATCGGTTTGCGAACATTGGCTTCGGTTTTCCCGCGACATTGTGGCTCACCTCTTGTGCTCAAGGCTGGACATCCCATGCGATCAAGCATAGAACCCGCCGGATTGCCGGGGAATCTGCCGTTTATCGTGACGTGCGAGGTTTGCCCCGGTTTTGATGCATGAGACGGAAAAACGAAAGTTTTCGGCGAATCGTGTATCCGACTTATTGATTTGGCGGTGTTCTTTCGCTCAAGTGGCATCACGGGACGCGGATTGACGCCGGGGGATTGTGCGGTTACCGCAACATTGCGTGAGAGGATGGTTTAGCCGTGAGCGAACACGAGATATCAAGCGAAACCCTGAGCGAGCCTACTCGCCGTGACTTCCTGTATCTGACCACCGGCATGGCCGGCGTGGTCGGCGCCGCTGCGGTTGCCTGGCCGTTCATCGACCAGATGCGCCCGGATGCCTCGACGCTGGCCCTTGCCTCGATCGAAGTGGATGTCTCGAGCCTGCAGCCGGGCATGTCGCTGACGGTGAAATGGCGCGGAAAGCCGGTGTTCATCCGTAATCGTACCGATGAGGAAGTCAAGGAAGCCGACGCGGTCGCGCTTTCCGACCTCAAGGACCCGGTCGCACGCAACGCCAACCTTCCTGCCGATGCACAGGCCACCGGCCTCGATCGCTCGGCCGGCAAGGGCAAGGAAAACTGGATCGTGATGATCGGTTCCTGCACCCATCTCGGCTGCGTGCCGCTCGGCCAGTCCGGCGAATACAATGGATGGTTCTGTCCCTGCCATGGCTCGGCCTATGATACGGCCGGCCGTATTCGAAAAGGCCCGGCGCCCGAAAACCTGCCGGTTCCGACCTTTGCTTTTACCACTGACACAGTCATCAAGATCGGCTGAGGGGAATACTGACTATGAGTGGGGATCATTCAACCTACACACCGACGACCGGTATCGAGAAATGGATCGACTCGCGCCTGCCGCTGCCGCGGATGGTGCATGACAGCTTCGTCTCCTACCCCGTCCCGCGTAACCTGAACTACGCCTATACTTTCGGCGCGATGCTGTCGGTGATGCTGATCATCCAGATCCTCACCGGTGTCGTCCTGGCCATGCACTATGTGGCTCACACGGCTTACGCTTTTGAGTCGGTCGAAAAGATTGCGCGCGACGTGAACCACGGCTGGCTGCTGCGCTACATGCATGCCAATGGTGCATCCTTCTTCTTTATCGCGGTCTATCTGCACATTGCCCGCGGCCTCTACTATGGCTCGTACAAGGCGCCGCGCGAAATCCTCTGGATCCTCGGCGTCGTCATCTATCTCCTGATGATGGCAACCGGCTTCATGGGCTATGTTCTGCCCTGGGGTCAGATGTCCTTCTGGGGCGCGACCGTTATTACCGGCTTCTTCTCGGCTTTCCCGCTGGTGGGTGAGTGGCTGCAGCAGTTCCTGCTCGGTGGCTTCGCCGTCGACCAGCCGACGCTGAACCGCTTCTTCTCGCTGCATTACCTGCTTCCCTTCATGATTGCCGGCGTTGTCGTCCTGCATATCTGGGCGCTGCACGTCACCGGCCAGACCAACCCGACCGGCGTCGAAGTCAAGACCAAGACCGATACGGTTGCGTTCACGCCCTATGCGACGATGAAGGATGCGCTCGGCGTTTCCGTCTTCCTGATCGCCTATGCCTGGTTCGTCTTCTACATGCCGAACTATCTCGGCCACCCCGACAACTACATCATGGCCAACCCGCTGAAGACGCCGGCCCATATCGTTCCGGAATGGTATTACCTGCCGTTCTACGCGATGCTGCGCGCCATCACCTTCAACATCGGCCCGATCGACTCCAAGCTCGGCGGCGTTCTGGTGATGTTCGGCTCGATCATCATCCTGTTTTTCCTGCCCTGGCTCGACACGTCGAAGGTCCGTTCCGCTGTCTACCGTCCCTGGTACAAGCTGTTCTTCTGGCTCTTCGTTGCCAATGCCATCCTGCTCGGCTGGCTGGGTTCGCGTGCACCGACCGATCTCTACACCCTGATGGCCCAGATTGGCACGTTCTACTACTTCGCGTTCTTCCTCATCATCATGCCGGTTCTCGGCCTGGTCGAAACCCCGAAGCGTATTCCGAATTCGATTACGGAAGCGGTTCTGGAAAAGCAGAACAAAAAGTAAGCGGCTCGAGAGGAACTGAACCAATGAAAAAGCTTGTTACAAGCCTCCTGTCGCTCGCATTCGCAGCCGGCATCCTGGGCGGCACGGCCTATGCCGCCGAGGAAGAGCATGGGGTGAAGGAAGCGACGGAGCACGCCGTTGCCAACGCGCACTTTCCGATCTTCAAGCCGAAGAACATCGACTGGAGCTTTGCCGGTCCCTTCGGTCACTATGACAAGGGACAATTGCAGCGCGGTCTGAAGGTGTACACGGAAGTCTGTTCCGCCTGCCATTCGATGAACCTCGTGTCCTTCCGCACGCTGGAAGACCTGGGCTATTCCGACGCGCAGGTGAAGACCTTCGCCGCGAACTACGAAGTGCAGGACGGTCCGAATGGCGATGGTGAAATGTTCACCCGCAAGGCAGTCGCATCCGATCACTTTCCGTCGCCGTTCCCGAACGAGGAAGCCGCCGCTGCCGCCAACAACGGTGCGGCGCCGCCGGACTTCTCGCTGCTCGCCAAAGCGCGCGGCGTGGAGCGTGGCTTCCCGCTGTTCATCCTGGATATCTTCACTCAGTACCAGGAAGGTGGCCCGGACTATATCCACTCGCTGCTGACCGGCTATCAGGAACCGCCGGAAGGTGTGACGGTTCCGGAAGGCACGCACTTCAACCCGTACTTCAACGCCGCCATGTCGCTTGCAATGGCCCCGCCGCTCTCCGATGACCAGGTCACCTATGACGATGGCACGCCGCAGACGGTCGACCAGTACGCCCAGGACGTTTCGGCCTTCCTGATGTGGACGGCCGAACCGCACCTGGAAGAACGCAAACGCACGGGCTTCATGGTCCTCGTCTTCCTGGTGATTTTCACCGGTCTCCTGTACCTGACGAAGAAGTCGATCTACGCGAACAAGAAACACTGAGGCTTTCAATGTTTCGAACGAAAAAAGGCGGTCCCGTGAGGCCGCCTTTTTTGTGTATGGAGTGTGACAACGACGTTGCCTAGTTTAATGCGTGTCGCGATCTTTCAGATTCGCTCCGCACGCTTCAGCTTTGTTTTGGCGCATGTCTTTTCGCAAAACCACCGCACACTTTTGCGAGACATGCTTTAAAGCAGAATGTTTGCGAACTCCCGTTCGCAGGCGAGGCGATCCGTTGCAGCCAACGCGCCGAGTTTGCGAAGAATAAGGGCATTTGGAATCGTCGCAAGTCTCCAGCGAACGAGGCACGGTTGAGGTAGATTTGCGCTTGCAAGATCTGTAAGCAGAATATCACTTGGCCATGTCGAAGCCTTCGCTGTCGTAATCATGGCCACGACTGTCGCGCTGTTGACGCCATTGAAGCGACTGCCCGACAGAACAACCGCTGGACGTCTTTTGAGAACTGGTATGTCTGAAAACGGAAAGGGGACGACGATCGTTTCGTATCTTTCACAGATCACGGAACGCTGCCTCATCCTCAGGACTGTCCCATTCTTCAAATAACTTTGAAACATTGATCAGATAGTCGTCGGCGAGTTGAACTTCGCGAATGGAAACAAGCTCGCCACGCCGGTTTTTGAACCAATCGCTCCAAACACGTTTCATGCTGCCTTCCGGTCTGATCGCTTCCGTGGGACGACCATCCTTGCCGGTTTTCATCCGTATCCATCGGCCGACAACGCCGTCAGTTTCCAGGTTGATGTATTCTTCGTCGGGGAGGGCTCTGAGGCGTTCGCGCAACTGTGGGCTTTCCACGTGCTTGAACCAGATTGCAATGTCGGAAATTTTAACCTGCAGGGTCATTGCTGCTCCTCAATCCCTTAAGAGAACAGGGGGTCTATAGGGGGTATTCTAGTATTGAATTGGGCCCCGTCAATGCGTTGGCGATGAACATCGTTCAACGGATAATTTCCAAACAGGAAAAGGCCCGTCGTGCAGGACGGGCCTTCTCTCGAAATGCGCGGGATATATACGCGTTTAGCTGAACCGGCCGGCCGCATGCGCCAGCATCGTATAGACCTTGCCGGTATCGGACGTCAGGTAGGTCTGGGTCATCACCTTGTCGCGGTCGTTGCGGGCGACGTCGCCGAGCAGCTTTTCGAAATCGGCGATGTAGCGATCGACGGCAGTGCGGAATTCCGGTTCGCGGTCATACTTGCGCTTGATCTCGTCAAAGGTCTGCTGGCCCTTGAGGGTATAGAGGCGACGTGTGAACACGTCGCGTTCGCCGCGCTGGTAACGCCGCCACAGATCGACCGAGGCATCGTGGTCGATGGCGCGGGCGATATCCACGGACAGCGAGTTCAGCGATTCCATCACGTGGCGCGGATTGCGGTTGTCGCCGGAACGGGCGGCGGGCTGAGGCTCGCTGGCACGCTGCACCGGCGGCGTTACGACCGGCTCTTCCTCGCGCGATGCGCCACGCAGCAGGTCGCGCATCCAGCCGCTGCCTTCTTCACCACGCGGGCGGGCGTCGGCTGCGGGCTCGGGCTGGCGGATGGCCGGTTGCTGGGCGAGGGGGCGTTGCTGCTCGATGCCGAGGCTGCCGCGAAGCAGAGGTTCTGTTTCCGGGCGACGCGGCTGTTCCACGACCTGTTGCTGGGCGACGGGTTGCTGAACAACGGGCTGTTGTATGGCGGCGCGAACCGGAGCGGCAGCGACCGGCTGCTGGGCAGGCTGCTGGCGTGTCACCGGCTGGGAGATTTCCAACTGGCCGGACGATTTGCCGATGATGTCGGACAGTTCTTGCAGGGCCTTGATCTGCTCGGCGACGGCGCGGCGCATCACCGAAGCATTTTCCTTGGCTTCTTCGGGCAGGTCGAAGGCGCCGCGCTTCAGTTCGTCGCGGGTCATGTCGAGTTCCTTACGGATCTCGTGGGCCGAGCGGCGGATTTCGTCCGTGGCGCCGCTGAAGCGGGCGACGGCTTCCTCGACGGCCTGGCGGATAGCTTCGCCCATTTGCAAGGCGGCACCATCAGACTTCTTGCTCGCGTCGTTCATCAGGCGATCGATATCCGACAGCGATGCACCGACGCTACCGCGAAGGCGCTGGGCGACTTCCTTCGAGCGTTCCTCGGCACGGGCAAAGGCGCCTTCCACGGAGAGGCCGGCATCTTCACCAGCCTTGGTAACGGCGGCCTGCATCGCTTCGCTTGCCGATACCGCGCGTTCCTCGGCTTCCGACAGCGTCCTGCTGACATTGGCGAAGGAGGCCTGGACGCCGGCACGCAGGTTGTTGGCGATCTCGCTCGAGCGTTCTTCAGCCCGGACGAACACCGATTCCACCGACATACTGGCATCGTCACCGGCCTTGATCACGGCATCGCGCATCGCGTCCGCAGCCGATGCGGCGCGTTGTTCGGCATCGCTCAGGATGCGGCCGACATCGCTGAACGACGACTGGATGCCCGAGCGAAGGTTGCCGGCCACCTGTGCCGAGCGATCCTCGGCGCGCTGGAAGGCGCCATCAACGAAGCCTTCGAGCGCATGCATGGTCTTTTCGATTTCCTCGGACCGGCTGACGAGGCCGATCGAGAGGGTGCGCAGAGCATCCTGGCGTTCTTCGAGCGTGCTGACCAGGTTCGACTGGGCAGCGGCGAGAAGATCGGACGCCTGGCCGAGAACCTTCGAGTGATCCTCGAAGCGACCGACGATTCCGCCAATCTGCGACAAGGTCGTGCCGGAAATGTCCGCCAGCTTGTCGACCTTGCCTTCGAGCAGGCGCGTGGTCGTTGACAGCATGTCGGAGGCGCGCGTCGCCGAGTCCGAGAACCGGGCGGTCGTCGATTCCAGTTGCTGATCCATGGCGCCGAGATTGGCGCTTGCCTGTTCGATGACGCCGGCGATGGAGGCGTTGCTGGCCGAAAGCTGCTCGATCAGGCCCGAGGCCGTCGATTGCAGACGGTTCTCGACCATCTTCATGGCCATTGCGGTTTCGTCGGCGCGGGTGGAAATCGCGTTCAGCGTTTCGCCGGTGCGGGCCGTCAGGCTCTCGAGCAGGTTGGCGTTTTCGGCACGCAGGCGTTCCGCGCTTTCGCGGGCAGCACCACTGATGCGGTCGGCAGCTTCCTTGCCGGTCGCGGCATACTGATCGATGATCGGGCGGGCCTGCTCGTCGATCAGGCGCGTCAGTTCGGCGGAGCGGCCGGCGAGCATCGAATTGAGTTCGCGCGTGCTGTCGTCGAGCGTCGTGCGGATCGTATCGCCGCGGGTCTCCAGCGCCTTCTCGACGTCCGAAAGGCTCTGCTGCAGCGAGGAAGCCTGCTCGGCGACGCGGCTCTGCGTCTGGGCGATGCGGGACGTAGCGCCATCCGCAGCTTCGCCGACGGAGCGGGCGAGTTCCGCGCTGCGCATGGCCGCGGTGGCTGCCGTCTGCTCGACCGCGGATTGGAAATCGGCCTGGCGGGCCGCCATGGCTTCCGCGAAGTCCTGGCCGGCCTTGGCGAGCAGATCGGCCGAACGCTGGGCTTCCGCGTCGATGCCTTGCGATGCGTCGCTAACGGCGCCGCGCAGGCTGGTGACGAGGCCGGCGGCCTTGCCCTCGATCGTGCGGCTGACATTGTCGAGACCGATCGACAGGGCGCGGTCCATGGTGCCGAGGCGTTCCTCGATGCGGCCCGTGCCGCCTTCGATGCTGGCCTCGATGCGGGTTGCGGCTTCGGCGCTGACGCGGCCGAGCTCAGCCGTATGGCTGCCGAGCGTTTCGGCAATGCGTGTCGCGGCGGCGCCGCTGATCCGGTCGATCTCTTCGGTGCGGCCGCTGATGCTTTCGGAAATGCGGGCGGCAGCGGCGGCGCTGACCTGGTCGAGTTCCGCCGTGTGCCCCGACAGGGCTTCTGCAATGCGGGTCGCGGCAAGGCTGCCGATCCGGTCGATCTCGTCGGTGCGGCCGGCAAGACTGTCGGCGATGCGAGCGGCTGCCTGGCCACTGGCCTGATCCAGCTCGACGACCTTCGACGACAGGCTGTCGGAAATCCGCTCCGCCGCCCTGTCGCTGACCTGGTCAAGCTCGGCGATCTTTGTCGAGAGGGTATCGGCGATGCGCTGGCCGGCATTGTCGACGAATTCGCTGACGCCGCCGACACTTTCGCGGATGCGGCCCTCGAGCACGCCAAGGCTGCTCTCGATGCGCGCGCCGGTACCATCGACGCTGTTGTTGATGTTGGAGAGCGACGCATCCATGCGCTGGGTCAGCGTGTCGGCGGCGCGGCTGATCTGATCGGCGGTCTGGCCGAGCTGCGACGCGACATGGCTGGTGCTTTCGACCATGCGCTGTTCGAGTGCCTCGGCGCTGCGGTCGATGACGCCGCTGAGCGCAGCCTGACGTTCTTCCAGCGTCATTTCGAGCATGCTGGAACTGGTGGCCATCGTGGTTGCGATGGACAGCGACTGCTCCTCGAGAACGTCGGAAAGCTGGGTCTTGCCATGCGTGACCGCAACGTTGATCGCGTTGATACGATCATCCAGCGTCGCGCGAATCTGGTCATGGGTGGAGGCAAGCGACGTGCTGAGCTGATCGGCGCGGCCGGCGAGCGTCTGCTCGATATCGGAGGCCTTGCTGACCATTGCCGCCGCCATGTCCGAGGCATGACCGGAGAGCACGGTGGCGATCTCGGCCGAAGTGTGGGTCATGGTGCCGGCAATGTCGGTGACGCGGCTGGAGAGATTGTCGGCGATCTCGGCGACGCGGCCCGAAAGCTGCTGTTCGATATCGCCGGTGCGGTCGGCCATGGCTTCGGCGATCGCGGTGACGCGGAAGGACAGGCTGTCGGCGATCTCTTCGGTACGGTTGCTCAGCGTGTCGGCCATTTCCGTGGCGCGCGCGGTCATCGTGTCGGCGATTTCGGAGGAGCGGTCGCTCAATAGGGCATCGAGCGTCGAGGTCTGCGTGGCGAGCGTATCGCCCAGCGCTCGGCTGCGTTCCGAAAGGATCGCGTCCAGACGTTCCGTAGTGCCGCTGATGGTATTTTCGATGGCGCCGGTCGATGTCGAGAGAACGGCGGACAGGGCACCAGTGCGTTCGGACAGGATTCCGTCGATCCGCTCAGCGGTACCCTCGAAAGCGCTATCGATGGCAGCTGTGGAAGACGTCAGTACACCCGCGAGCACACCGGTTCGCTGCGACAGAATGGTGTCGATGCGTTCCGCGGTTCCGTCGAAGGCGCGGTCAATGGCGGTTGCGGACGAGGCCAGTGCGCCGGTCAGCGCATCCGTACGCTGCGACAGGATCGTGTCGATCCGCCCGGCAGTGCCTTCCAGGGCGCTGTCGAGGGCAGCCGTCGAAGACGCCAGGGTGCCAGTCAGCGCATCCGTGCGCTGCGACAGGATCGTGTCGATCCGTTCGGCGGTTCCGTCGAAGGCGCTGTTGATGGCGGCCGTCGACGATGACAGCACGCCGGTCAGCGCGCCGGTGCGCTGGGACAGGATGGCGTCGATCCGCTCTGCCGTGCCTTCAAAAGCGCTGTCGATCAGTTCGGAATTCGTGGCCATCAGGGTCGACAGTTCCAGGGTCCGCTCCGACAGCGTGTTGTCGAGGCGGTGCTGGCTGGCGGCGATCGCGCTGGTAATCTCGTCGGCGCGGTTGGACAGGGTGTCTTCGATCCGGCCGTGAATGGCTTGCAAGCCATCGATGAAACCGCTGGTGCGGGTATCCAAGTTGTCGGCGAGTTGCTGGTTGCTGGTGGCGATGGCGCTGGTACGGGCTTCCAGCGTATCGGCAAGCCGCTGCTGGCTTTCGGTGAGAACAGTTTCGAGCGAGCCGGCGCGCTGCGAGAAGCCGGATTCGATCCGGTCCTGGGCGGCAGTGAGCGCGCTCATCAATGTGCCGGAGCGTTCCGCCAGCACGCTGTCGATGCGGGTGTGGGCGTTGCCGATCGCATCGCCCAGTTCGGCGGTCTTGCTGCTGATCGTGTGTTCGATGAAATCCTGCGTGGTGCCGAGCGTCGTCGCGAGTGTCAGCGACTGTTCGGAGAGCGCCGATTCAAAGCGCTCGATACCGCCGTCGAGTATGCCACCGATCGCGTCCGAACCGCCGGTCACCGACTGGTTGATGCGGGCAAGGCTTTCCATCAGCTTGGAATCGAGCATGCCGGCACGCTTGTCGAAGGCGGTGGCAAATTCGTGGAAGCGGGAATCGAAGGCGCTGGCCAACTGGCCGACGGTGGTCGTCAGCTTTTCCTCGAAGAAGCCCGACCGCAGGTCGAGATCCATGATCGTGTCGTCGGCGGTGGTCTTCAGGCTCTGGCGGAAGCTCGCGCCCTTTTCGTCGAGCGTGGCGTTGAGCGTGTTCAAAATATCGTCGAGGCCACCGACGATCGCTTGCTGGCCGACATTGAGGCTCTCGTTCAGATCGCGGGTGCGTGCGATCAGCGTTTCGTTGAGCTGGCGGGCGCGCTCGTTCAGCGCCGCGTTGAGTTTTTCGGTGTTGGCGTCGAGCGTTGAGGCGCGGGTCTCGAACTGGCCGAGCAACTGATGGCCGCGCTTGGCAAGCGTCTGGCTGAGCGTTTCCAGGCGTGTGTCGAACTCGTTGCCGAGCGCGACGCCAGCCGTTGTCAGGCCGGAGAGCAGGGCGTCGGTGCGAGTCGACAGCATGGCGCCGATCGTCTGGGTGGCGCTGTCGGAGCGTTCCATCAGGGCAGCGGCGCGCGTCTCGATCATCGAGGCGAAGGCTTCGCCCGATGTGGCGATCCGGTTGGAAATATCATCGCCGGCAACGGCGAGCTCGTCCTTCAATTGGGTGTGGGCGCCGGAGATCGACGAGCGGATGCGCTCGGCATGGCCGACGATGGCTTCGCGCTCGAGGCCAAGCTCCTGGACGAGGGTGCGGACGCGCAACTCATTGTCGCTGTAGGAGCGCTCAAGCGCGTTGACTTCGGAATGAACCAGCGTTTCGAGTTCGGTGGCACGGGCGATGGTGCGCTCGATACCTTCGTTCATGGCCGAGACTTCGCGGCGCACGGCCTGGCCGACCGTCATGATGCGTTCGGAGGCGGCGGTTTCCGGTTCCGCGAGGCGAAGCGCGACTTCCGCCATGGAGCGGGCGGCACTGCGCAATTCCTGGGCACGCGAAATCATGATCGCGAAGGAGAAGAACAGCATGACCGGCAGGATTATGAAAATCGCCACGCCGACGGCGCCCGGCATGGCCGAGAGGTCGGCAAGCGATCGAATCTGCCAGATTTCCGGTCCATAAAGGAGATTGGCGACACCGAGGCCGCCAACGATCCACAGAAGAGAGATGGCGGCGGCGATGCGCATGGCCGAACGGCTGGAGCGGACGTCCAACGAGCGCAGAACGGCGGCCGGGGTCTTGCGGCCATCATCATTGGCGGGAGCGAAGGTGGGGGCCTTTGGGGCCGGTTCGGGAGAAAGGCTTCTTGGCGCCTCAGCGGAGCGAGCCGTCCGGTTCGCCTGTTCCTGCTGGGGCTTTGTCCCGGCCTGGCCGGCCACGGGTGCCTGCTTTGCGGGGGCGGACGCCTTTGCCTCCGGACCGTCCGACGACGCCTTGTCGTTCAGGGCAGACTTAAGCTCGTCAAAGTCGATTTTCAGGGCATCTTCCAACGCCTGGAACGCTTTGTCGTCGATCGACTCGTTGCTTTTATTTGTCGCCATGCGGATACGCCTCGTTACCAAACTGTCCTTTCGGAAGGACCCTCCGCAACACCGCCTGCATTGGGGAGCACCTCCGATACCCGGACGGTGAACAGCAGGATACGCGCACTACATCGACGCAGAACCCTGACATGCACCCATTTCTACACGTACCGACGGATAACGCATCGAGACCCTTGGGTACTTCATTCAACGCAGTTTTCCGTCAGGATCGTTCCAGCCTGCCAGCATGAATACATCCCTCAACGTACCGTAGTGACACATTCACCGGTTTCTTACAATTAAGGGTGTCCCGCATTCGTTAAAATCCTAACAAGTTCTTAATGAAAAATGCGCCTAACGTCACCGCAAACCCTTGTAATCCGGTGGTTTAACGCTCGTTAACCATGCCGAGCGAAAGCTGCCCTCATTGTGCCTCGTTTTAATCAGATAGCAGCGCCGCTCACGCCTAATAAGCCCAGCATGAGAGCGGAATGAAGGCAGGGCAGGGTGCGGCGATGACAAGGCCGGCATCATTTCCAAAGCCTGATCATACCCGACAGGACCAGCGTTTCGAGACTGACGCCGACAAAATCGGGGCGTCCGAGGGGCGGGGAATATAAAAAAACGGTCAGGCGGTTGAATGCCGCTTGCGCCAGAAAAAAACAACAACAAGGATATTGGCACATGGCTGCCCTCAAAATCGCATTCGAAGCACCGGACAATTTTGGAGGCGCTTGCCCGTCCAAGTCGCGGCCGATCGATCTCGTTCACCTGGCGACACAGACGATGGGCGACAAGCTGCTCGAAATCGAGGTGCTGCAGATGTTCGCGCGCCAGACCCGGCAGCTGATGAAAGAGCTTTCGTCCGATGATGCCGAGGTCCGCGGCGCGACGGCACATCGCCTGAGGGGCGCTGCTCTTGCCGTTGGCGCCTTCGGCGTCGCCCACAGCGCCGATGCGGTCGAAGCGCATCCGCAGGACGCGAGCCATCTCGTAGCCCTCAGCGCAGCGGTGATCGAGGCTGAACTCTTTATCCTGAAGCTCTGCCGGTAACCGTTGGATACCGTCTTCGGGATGTCTCAGCGACAAACGGTCACGGCCATTGTCGCTTCTTGCCAAATGCCCCTCGTGTTGACTGGCGAGGGGAATTGTTGGAAGAAATCGGATGAATTCGCCGCGTTCCGCCGCCGCCTCCGTTTCGAGGCGGCGCACTTGTTCCTGCGGCATGCCAATCCAACGCCAAGCATCCGGAAGCCATCATGCCCAAACTGATCATTATCGCCTTTGACGGCACGCGCCACGACCTCGACGTCCAGAACGGTTCGACCGTGATGGAAAATGCCGTGCGTAACTCCATTCCCGGCATCGAGGCCGAGTGTGGCGGCGCCTGCGCCTGCGCGACCTGTCATGTCTATGTCGACGACGCGTGGTCGGCGACGGTCGGTGCTCCGGAAGCGATGGAAGAGGACATGCTCGATTTCGCCTATGACGTGAAGCCGACTTCGCGGCTGAGCTGTCAGATCAAGATGAAGGACGGTCTGGACGGTCTCGTCGTTCACGTTCCCGAGCGGCAGGCCTGAGGCCATTCGCCGTCTGAGCAGCGCGCAAAAAAAGCCCCGCCTGTCGCGATCGACGAGCGGGGCCAGGAGGGCGCATCGCATACAGATGAGGGAGGGAACACCTGCTGCAAAAGGATACGCCAGGAGAACACAACATGCGCGATTGTATCGGGCGGTCGAGCATCAATCCGACCGAGACAGTCAAGCGCGAAACAATACTTCCGGTCCGCGACATCCATCATGGATGCATAAGTGTTGGAGCCGGTGAGGAGTGAGAAAGGATTTCTTTCCGTTCTTCACTCTATGATTTAAATCTACCTGAAATTGCGACACTGTTCTATCGCTAGAAATCACCAATAAAATACTGTTGACGCGCAAGGTTCGCACCAGCGCGGTGATTCATTTCTTCATGTTTTTGTGATTTGAGGGTGAC
Source organism: Pararhizobium sp. O133 (assembly GCF_051669845.1). Classification (NCBI taxonomy): domain Bacteria; kingdom Pseudomonadati; phylum Pseudomonadota; class Alphaproteobacteria; order Hyphomicrobiales; family Rhizobiaceae; genus Pararhizobium; species Pararhizobium sp. O133. The sequence continues at coordinate 2,605,422 of NZ_CP196426.1, forward strand.
GCGCCTGATATCAGCGCTTCGTCATCGTATCCAGCCGGTACTGCAGAAGCCGGACCATGCGGCGATCGAAATTGGCTGCCTCCCTCCGGTCAAAACGAGCCTGGTCACGGTCGTGGTCCTGGATCGCCGTCTCGCTGAGGCGTGCCACACGCGCCTGCATGCGTTCGCAATCTGCCTCCGGCTTCAGCGCCAGGAAATCCTTCTCAAGCTTGCGGGCATGGTTGCGGGCGATCTCCGCATGGCGCTCCTCGTGGCGCTTGATATCGCTTGCCAGCGTATCCCAGACGAGAGCGAGGTCGCGATTGGCCTTCCGGCGGTTCTTCCAGCGGGGCAGGATCAGCCTGGTGCTCAGCGTCACCTTCGCGCTGCCGACGGCACAGCGCTCGCCATGTTTCACATAGGTCACCGTGCCGCCGAACTTGATCTTGGTCGCGCCGGGATGACGCGTGCCCGTCGAGTTCATCATCGGCCCGTGCTCGGACAGGGCCTTGTCGAGTTCTTCGGCCGTGCGGCCGCCGACGGAGAAATACGTGATGGACTTGTTCACGACGGTATCGGCAAGGGCCGGCGTCGTGTTGCTCGCCGCGATACTCAAAAACAGGAGCGTGGCGATGGAAAGGCGGCCGATCGGCATATGGTACGGGTCTCGGGTGTTGAACTTCGATAGAGCTTGGGGCATAGCCAGCGCAAGCGCAACAGCAAATCACCGATCGCCGCTTTCAAACCGGAAAACACAATTCGTTCCGCGCCTTTGAGGCAACAGGTGGCATATCGCTCAAGGCCCTTCGTTTGGTGACAGGGCGGCAAGGGGAGGAGACCATGGACGATCCTTTTCAGCCTTTCGAGTGGAAGCTGGCGCATGGCCGGACGCTGACGCTCGGCCCGGTCGGCCTGTTGATGGCGATCATCAATGTGACACCGGATTCATTCTCGGACGGAGGCTCTTACGCGGAGACGAATGCAGCGGTCGCGCAGGCCCTGCGATGCCTTGAGGACGGCGCTTCGATCGTCGATATCGGCGGTGAATCGACCCGGCCGGGGGCCGAACTCGTGACGGCCCAGCAAGAGCAGGACCGGGTGCTTCCCGTCATTGCTGCGCTGGCCAGCCAGACGAATGCGATCATTTCCATCGATACCTACAGGGCGGAAACGGCGAAGCTTGCGATTGAGGCGGGCGCCCATATCGTCAACGATGTGCATGGCCTGCAACGTGAGCCCGCCATCGCCAATGTCGCGGCCGCCGCCGGCGCGGGGCTCTGCATCATGCACACCGGCCGCGACAGGGAAAAGCTCGTTGATGTCGTCCGCGACCAGTATCATTTCCTCGATCGATCGCTGGAGATTGCCGCAGCGGCGGGCGTCGTGCGCGACCGGATCGTTCTCGATCCCGGTTTCGGCTTTGCCAAGGATACGGACGAGAATGTCGCGCTGATGGCCCGTTTTACCGAACTGCACGGCTTCGGCCTGCCTTTGCTTGCCGGCACCTCGCGCAAGCGCTTTATCGGAGCCATGACCGGGCGCGAAGCGCAGGACAGGGATGTCGCCACGGCTGCGACGACCGCCTTGCTCAGAATGTCGGGTGCCGCGGTTTTCCGGGTACACGATGTCGCAATCAACAGGGATGCGCTTCTCGTCGCTGATGCTATGCTGGCTGCAAAAAGACAATGACGGCAGGACTTGGGAAGGAATATCGACCATGACAGCCACCTACACGATCACCCTCAAGAATTGTGCCTTCTTCGCCCGCCACGGTGTACATGACGAGGAGGAATTTTTGGGGCAGCGCTTCTTCGTCGATGCGGAACTGGACGTAGAGCAGGGCACCGCGCTTATCGAGGATTCCATTGACGATACCGTGCATTACGGCATCGCCTTCACCGAGATCGAGCGGATCATCACCGGCCGCAGGCGTTACCTGATCGAAGCATTGGCGCTGGAGGTGGCAACGACGCTCTGTTCGCGTTTCCCGCAGATCCGCCGCGCCAAAATTTCGATCCGCAAGCCGAACGCGCCCGTTCCTGGCGTGCTCGACTATGTCGAGGTCACGGTCGAGCATTTTGCCTGACATGATCATGCATGAAGCAACACTGGGGCTCGGCGGCAATATCGGCGATCCCGCCGCCTCGATGGCGCGGGCGCTGACGCTGCTGGACGCCCGGGAAGATTGCGCGGTCACGGCCGTCTCGAAGCTCTACCGCACGCCGCCCTGGGGCAAGACGGATCAGGCCTGGTTCTTCAATGCCTGCGCGCAGGTGAAAACATCTCTTTCGCCGGAGGAACTGCTCGACGCTTGCCTATCGATCGAGCGGCAGATGAAGCGGGAACGGCTGGAGCGCTGGGGGCCGCGCACCATCGATATCGACATCCTGACCTTCGACGATCTCGCCCAGCACACCGCGACGCTGCAAATCCCGCATCCGCGCATGACAGAACGCGGCTTCGTGCTGATGCCGCTCGCCGATTTCGCTCAGGATCTGATTGTGTCGGGGCGCACTGTGGAGGACTGGCTGAAACATGCCGATATCACGGGCATCGAAGTCGCCGATCCCGACAGTGGATGGTGGCGGCGCGCCCGAGCGGCAGCCGCAACGCAAAAAGAGCCGGACTGGCCGGCTCTTAGATAGTCTATGGAACAGATCGTTACTGCTTGATCGAGCCGACTGCGATATTGTCGACCTGACGGTTGAGGCTGACGCCGATGACCGGCACCATCGTGTCTTCGACCTTCACCGAAATGGTGATGTTGAGCGTCGAATCGCCCTGCATGCGGGCGATCATAGCGCCGTTCAGCTTCTTGCGGTTAATACCGACGACGATCTTGTCATTGGCAACGTTGCCGGAAATGATGTCCAGTCCCTTGCCGTTGGCGCCGTCGAGAAACTTGCCTTTATAGCTCTTGCCGGCCTGGGTGATCAGCGCGGACATCGGCTGCTTGAAGACGCCGACGCGGCAGAAGCCATCCAGCTTGATGCCGGCCGAGGATCCGTCGGACGGCTCGCCGGTCAGGTCGCAGGTGAACTTGGTGCCCTTGTACTTGCCGGCGACGATTTCGCCGGGGCCTTTCCATTGGCCGGCCACCTGTTCAAAAAACGCCTTGTCATTACTTCCTGAAAACGCAGGCGAAGCTGCGCAGGAAATGGCTGCAAGCGAGGCTGCGGCAATGCCGCGAGCGATCAAAGACGGGCGCGAAAACATGAACTATCCTTGATGGTCAACGTCCAGAATGTGAGGCTACATTTGCACTTAAATGGTTAATGGAGCGTTGCATTGGCGGCTTTCCAGGCTGGCAAACCTACTCACGAAATGTTTCATTTCGCGCCATGAAAATCCGAAAACCATTGGAAAACATCGGCTTTCACGGGACTCTCACCACGATGTGTGCAGCGGTGACAGGACGTGCGTTTGAAACCCGGTACGGCTTTGTTACGTAAATGCGCATAAAGGGAGGCCGAGATGACCATCATAGACGACATTGAATCGCGTTCCGATTCTCCTCTGGCCAAGGGCAAGGTGATCTATCGGCACAGGGTGGCGACTCGTCTTACCCACTGGACCTGGGCGATCGCGTTATTTTTCTTGTTGTTGAGCGGGTTGCAGATATTCAACGCGCATCCGGAACTCTATATCGGCAAGCAGTCGGGCTTTGAGTTCGACAACAGCGTCCTGTCCATGCGTGCGGCACAGGCCGCTGACGGGACGGTCGATGGATATACGACCGTGTTCGGTCGCAGTTTCAAGACGACAGGCGTGTTCGGCATGAGTGGCCCGGCTGATAACCCGTCCTATCGCGGCTTCCCGTCCTGGGCGACGCTGCCCTCCTATCAGGACCTGGCGACAGGGCGTGTCATTCATTTCTTCTTTGCGTGGTTCTTCGCCGCGGCGTTTCTCGTCTGGTTCGTCAGCAGCCTGATCAGCGGTCACTTGAAGCGCGATATTCTGCCGACGATGGCGGATATTCGAGCTGTGCCGAAAAGCCTGTCGGATCACCTGCGGTTCCGTTTCCATCACGACGGCCGCTACAATGTTCTGCAGAAGCTCGCCTATGCCGGCATCCTGCTCCTCATCTTCCCGCTGATCATTTTGACGGGCATCACCATGTCGCCGGGCATGAATGCCGCCTGGCCGTGGCTGCTGGACGTATTCGGTGGACGGCAGACGGCGCGCACCATCCATTTCCTTTGCATGGCGACACTGGTGGCTTTCTTTCTCATTCACATCCTCATGGTTCTTGCCGCCGGGCCGCTCAATGAATTGCGCTCGATCGTCACCGGCTGGTACCGGACCGATCCGGATACGAAAGAGGAGCACTTGGCATGAGCCGGATCATCGTCAACCGCCGCAAATTCCTCACCATTGCCGGTGTTGCTACCGCTGCCATTCCGTTGTCAGGCTGTGATGCGCTTGATGGCTTCCTGTCCAACCAGAGCCCTGTCCGTGAATTCATGGCCTCCGCCAACAGCCTGACCTACCGGGCTCATCGCATGCTGATCGGCGCCGATACGCTGGTTCCGGAATTTGCAGCCAGCGAAATTCGCCAAGGCCAGCGCCCGAACGGCTCGACCGATCCGACCGACGAGGCCTATCTGGCATTAAAAGAAAAGGCGTTCGCCGACTACCGGCTGACGGTCGGCGGGCTGGTGGAAAAGCCGCTGAGCTTCAGCCTCGACGAATTGCGCAACATGCCTGCCCGCACCCAGATTACCCGGCATGACTGCGTCGAGGGTTGGAGTTGCATCGCCAAATGGACCGGCGTTCCGCTTGCGACGATCCTCGACCAGGTGAAGGTGAAGCCGGAAGCGAAATTCGTCGTCTTTCACTGCTACGATACGATGAATCTCGGCCTGTCGGGCGCGGTCGCCTATTACGAATCGATCGACATGATCGATGCGCGTCATCCGCAGACCATCCTCGCCTATGGCAACAACGATCAGGCGCTCTCCATTGCCAACGGCGCGCCGCTGAGGGTGCGCGTCGAACGCCAGCTCGGCTACAAGATGGCAAAATACATCAAGGGCATCGAACTGACCTCGACACTCGCCCCGTTCGGTCGCGGCAAGGGCGGATTCTGGGAAGATCTTGGCTACGACTGGTATGGCGGGATTTAGGCGTTTGTATCGTCGAACATTTTCGCCCTGGACCCGCCCGGCGTCAGGTCGCCGATGAAGTCGCCGATGCCGGGGCGCTTGAGGGCGCGGAATGGCATCGGCCGGCAAAGGTCCATGGCGGCGATACCGATGCGGGCTGTCATCAGCCCGTTGATCACGCCTTCGCCGAGGCGGGCGGAGAGTTTCGAGGCAATGCCGTGACCCAATACCTGCTGGATCAGACTGTCGCCGACAGCGATCGAGCCTGTGACGGCAAGATGGGCGATGACGTCGCGCATCAGCCGCATGAGGCCGAACGTGCCCGGCCTGCCGCCGTAGAGATCCGCCATTGCCCGGATCAGGCGGGCGGATTCATAGATGACATAACCGAGATCGACGAGTGCACGCGGGCTGACGGCGGTGACGATCGAGACGCGCTTCGAGGCATTGAGGATAAGGGTGCGGGCTTGCCGGTCGAGCGGTGTCAGCAGTTCGCGTTCCGTCAGGTCGAGCAGGTGCGGACCGTCGATAATCTCTGTTTCCGTTTCCTTCAGCCGCGAGCGCCCGCGCGCGGTCTGCGGCTTGGCTGCGAGCAGATGAACCAGATGTGCCATGACCTGCCGGGCCGGTTTCGCTGTTGGCGCCGTGCTGGCGTCGATCGCTTCCTGTTTCAGCGCCTGGACAGCGTTCAGCCGCATGATGCCGGCCATCTCGCGGCCGATGACGACAAGAAAGGCGAGGAGGCCGATGACGGCCGTGGCGATGGCGAGATATCCCAGCCAGTCGGCGCGGGTGAAGAGATCGCGGATCAGGCTATCGACCCAGAGGCCAACGGCCAGTGATACGAGCAGCCCGAGCGCTCCGAAGGCAAGCTTGCCGAACGAGAATCGCCGCTTGCGCGGCATGGCTTCCGGCGCATCCGGAAGGGCCGTCGTTGTCGCCGCGAAGGGATCGTCGTCATCCGTCGTCATCACGATGTTCTCGTCGAAACTCGCGGGCGAACGCTTTGCCGGATCCGGCTTTCGGGTTGCGCCTGCCTGATCGCTTTCGAGCGTGAAGGCGGCGGGCTTGCGCTGGGGGATCTTGGGGATATCGCTCATGCCAGCCGGTCTCCGAACAGGAATTGCATGGCCCGGTCAAGCCGGATGTGCGGCACCGACAATTTCAGGCCGCCGCCGGTTTCCTCGATATGGGGCGGACGGAACCGCACGAAGCTGAGGTCTGGAACGAGGCTATGTTCCGGTTTTGATTCAAGGTCTTCAAAAAGTGAATCCGGATTCTTCGGTAGGTCTCCGGTAAATATGGCTGTTTTCCGTTCTCCGTCGAAGGTTTCGCCGTTGATCCTCTCGCCTGCGATGGGCGTGCCGACGATCACCGGCAGGGCGTGGCCGTCATGGTTGACAGTGGCTTCGCGGGTGGCCCGCACAGAGGCAATCGCCATGACTTCCAGCCCCGCGCCGCTCATGCCGATCCGCTCGACGGCGCGCTGGACGAGCCGTTCGGTGATCCGCTCCAGCCGGTCATGGCTTTCATGGTGCAGATGATCGGCCTTGGTCGCGGCGATCAGCACCTTGTCGATTCGCTTGGTGAGGAAGGATGACAGGAAGGAGTTGGTGCCCGGCTGGAAGCTTGCGAGCACGTCGGCGAGAGCGCCCTCCAGATCCAGCAGCGATTCCGGGCCGCGGTTGATCGCCTGCAGCGCGTCGACGAGCACGATCTGACGGTCGAGCCGGGCGAAGTGCTCGCGGAAAAAGGGCTTCACCACATGCGTCTTGTAGGCCTCGTAACGCCGCTCCATCATCGCCCAGAGAGAGCCTTTTGGCGCCCGACCTTCCGGCAGGTTGGCAAGCGGCGAGAAGGTCAAAGCCGGCGACCCCTCAAGATCGCCCGGCATCAGGAAACGGCCCGGCGGCAGGGTGGACAGCGATCGCTCGTCGGATTTGCAGGCCTGGAGATAGCGGGTGAACACCTCTGCCAGCCGGCGCGCATCGGTTTCTTCCGCCGGCTGGGTGATGTCGAGGGAGGATGCCACGGATAGCCAGTGGGCCGACAGTTCGGCGCGCACGCCGGTTTTGGCGCGCTCCACCGTCCGGTCGCTGAAGGTGCGAAAATCCTGCGTCAGAAGGGGCAGGTCGAGCAACCATTCGCCGGGATAATCGACGATGTCGATTGACAGCCTGCCGGGTGAAAACAACCTGTTCCAGCCTGATGCGCTTTCGTAGTCGAGCGTGATGCGCAATTGCGAGATGGCTCGGGTCGAATCCGGCCAGACCCGATCGCGCACCAGCGCCATGATGTGATCTTCATACTGGAAGCGCGGCACTGCATCGTCCGGCTGCGGTTCCAGCCGTATTTTCGAGACGCGCCCGGAACGGGCGGCTTCGAACACCGGCAGACGGCCGCCATTGAGGAGATTGTGGACCAGCGACGAGATGAAAACGGTCTTGCCGGCGCGCGACAGGCCGGTGACGCCGAGCCGCAGCGTCGGATGGACGAAGCCCGAGGCACGGTCGGCGAGCGTATCGAGCGCAAGTCTTGCATCATCGGTGAAGCGGGTCAGGAATGGCGGCAAGATTGGGCCTCGGTATGCGTTTGATCTGGCGCCGGGCAGGCGCGGTCATCTGCGATATAGGGTGCGCAAGCGGCCGAAAAAAGGTTTTGCGGCCAAGCCTTGAGCGAGCTTACTCCATATGCCCGTCGGGCATGATGAGCGCTACCAGCCTGCCATGCGGCAGGGCGTCGGGGCGAGGACGTGCCTCGAAATCAATGGCCGCAAGCGCGCCTGGCGGGTATCCGACCGGAATGACCTCGGACGCGGATTGTTCGCCGATGCTTTCGCGCAGGATTTCCTCGATCACCGGATTGTGGCCGACCACCATCAGGGAGGAGACGCTGGCATCCTGGCCCGCGATAATGTCGCGATAGACGTCGGCGGCACCGGCATAAAGGGCATCGACATGACGGATGTCCAGGTCTTCCCGCACCGAGCGGCGGAAAGCTTCGGCTGTCTGGCGGCAACGGACCGCGGTCGAGCACAGCACCAAATCCGGCTTGAAGCCGCGATCGGACGCCAGATCGGCGACGATCTCGGCGGCGGCAAAGCCGGTATCGTCGAGAGGCCGGTCAAAGTCCGTCTGGCCGGGCAGCGCCCAGCCGGCCCTGGCGTGCCGGAGAAGGTAAAGCCGGAAAACCGGGGCGGGTGCGGCGGACATGGAGCGGATTCCCGGATTGTGACATGACCGGCCGTGGCGTTCGACCGTTCAGCTTTGTCCGCCGGGGCCTCACAAAGATCAAGCCACGGCGGTCTGTTTTTCCGGCTCGTTGCGTCTGGCGAACTGTTGGGCGGTCAGTTTTTCCAGTGTTTCGGTGAACGGCATGGGACGGCCGAAACAATATCCCTGCATGATGCCGCAGCCGAGCGCCCGCAGGATGACGACCTGTTCGGATGTTTCCATGCCCTCGATGACGCAGGCGCAGCCAATATTGCGGCAGAGATCGACGATGGTGCGGAGCTTTGATAACGGCAATCCCATGCGGTTCATGATCGGCCAATCCTGTTGCGAATGCGAATTTTGCTGGATGTTTCATCTGCAGGCAGAAAAACACCTGGGTGTTTTTGTGCGACGCACATGGATGTGAAAATCTAAATCCGGTTCGTCCCCAATCATGGCGACAGATTTACGATATGTGGCCCGCTTCGGCCGCAAGACAATTTCGCGCACAAACCTGTATCTGTAATTTTGATGAAATATTAGCCTGTTAGCCTGCAATCTGAGCAAGGCTTAAAAAACGGTGCGCTGTTTTTCAGAGACTTGAAAGAGCGCATGCATGGGGCTATACACCGCCGCATATGAGATGTTCTTCAGGAGAATCGCGTTGAGTGAGAAGATCGATCTTAGTTCCTTCGTCCTTTCGGAGAACGAGGAATTCATGAATACCAATCAGCGGGCATATTTTAGAGCAAAACTGAACGCCTGGAAAAACGACATCCTCCGTGAAGCCCGCGAAACACTGGGTCACCTCGCGGAGGAAAGTGCAAACCACCCCGACCTGGCAGACAGGGCGTCTTCCGAAACCGACCGGGCCATCGAGCTTCGAGCCCGCGACCGCCAGCGCAAGCTGATCTCCAAGATCGATGCCGCCCTGCAACGGCTCGACGAAGGCACCTACGGTTACTGCGAGGAAACCGGCGAACCGATCGGCCTCAAGCGCCTTGATGCGCGGCCGATCGCGACATTGTCGATCGAGGCGCAGGAGCGTCACGAGCGCCGGGAAAAAGTCTACCGCGACGAGTAAACCGTTTCGGCGGGACATGATCCAACAAAAACGGCGCGAGATGATCGCGCCGTTTTTGTTGTTCGGGTTTGTCCGACGAACTTCCATCGGCTCGGCCTATCCCAAGCGGAAATCAATTCTTCCTGTTGACGGCAATCTCGCTCAGCATGCGGTTCATCTCGTCTTCCAGCGAGGGTTCGCTGCGTCCGCTGGGTGTGGTGCCGAGCCGGGGCTCCTGTCGAACCGTGGCGTTGGCCGGATTGTTACGCTGTTCCGCCTCCAGGCGAATGTCGTCCACCGTCAGCTTGCCGAGGTCTCCGGTGATTTCGGCATCGAGAATGCGCTCGAATTCAGCTGCCGACGTCTCCCGCTGCGCTTGCACGGGGGGCTCTGTTTGAACGACCGGTTGGCTTTGCAGAACCGGCTGTGTCTGGATGGCCGGTACTGCAGCCTGTGTTGCTGCAACGAGTGGACCGGGCTCGGTCTGGGCGCGCTGAATGGGAACAGTCTGATTGGCAGCAAGGACGCGGTTCCTGGCGGATTCCAGAATGTCCTCTGGTGTCCGGGCCGTGCCGCTGGGCGCGACCTGCGGAATGGCGGTCGACGCGACCGGTTGCGGGCGCGGCTGCTGGCTCGGGATTGCGACTGTGCGCTCCGGTTGAGGCTGGCGCGCCACGGTTTCCGGCTGCGAGCGGCTTGGGGTCGGCTGGACTGAGCGCACAGGCTGCGGGGCGGCGTCGGCATTGTCACCATAGAGCACCTGGCCCATACCGGATACCGGCGCGGGCCGCGTTTCAGGTTGCGGTGCCGCGCGTCGCTGCTCTGCCGCCGGACGTTCGATCGAGCGTTCCGGCAAGGCACGCTCGGCCGGCGGTCGCGCAACACCGGCTTCCGGTGTGACGACAGTCGCCGTGGCCACCGGTGACGGCGTGGCGATCCGGCTTTCGATGACGACGTCGGTCGGCCCACCGATCATGATCAGGTGTTCGACATCGTCACGGCGTACCAGAACAAGCCGTCGGCGTGTGTCGATCGCGGCCGCGTCAAGCACGGCAAGCCTGGGCTGGCGGTTCTTGCCGCCGCGAATGAACGGAGAGGAAGGCCGGTTGCGAATGAACCACAGGACGCCCACAAGGCACAACAGACCCAGAGCCACAGCGCCCGCGGCAATGATGAATTTGGTACCGTTGTTGCCAACGATATCTTCGATCATGTGCTGTACTCCTTTGAGACCCGGTTCCGCCTTTATTTGACGGCTTTTTTCAAATCGAGGCAAGCAGCATCGCGCATTGTCCCGTTCTCATTCTTCAACCCGCATGTAGCGCTCGTGTCCGGTTCGGCGAGGGGATCGGGGACATTCCCTGTGAATTGACGGCAATGCCTTTCATGCAAGTGCTTTCTGCTCTTCCCTATGGCTGTTAAAGATGATTCCTGCTTGGTGTTCCGCATTCCGCCGGCGCGGATTGCATATCCGCCCCGATTGCCGCCAAGCGGAGCAGACGAGCCGAACCCACGACCATTCCGGTTGCATGTGGTGCGGTGGCAAACGAGGACCTTATGACGAAATTGCGGCAGGCAGGTGACTATCACATGCCTATAGTGGATCGTGGAACCCGGCCCGGCACGGTGCTGAGGATCATCCTGCTCGCCATCGTGCTGACGGCCTCGGCGGTGTCGTTCGTCGTCTTCAAGAGCCAGCTCGAAAATGAGATCGTGCTTGGCATTCTTGGCGTGCTGGCCATGGTCGGCATCTTTTTCCTGGTCTCCTCCGTCATCGGCTTCATCGAGGTCATGCCGCAATCACGGCCTGACGAACTGGCGCGCGCCTTCCTCGACGGCCATCAGGACGGGACGCTGGTCACCGACCGCAAGGGCCGCATCATCTACGCTAACGCCGCCTATGGCGGGCTCACCGGCGCGACCAAGGCGACCGAGATCCAGTCGCTGGAAACCATCCTGTCGCGCAACCGCGAGGCGACGGAGGCGATCTACCGCCTGACCAACGGCCTGCACGAAGGCAAGGCCGGCCACGAGGAGTTTCGCCTGTTGAAGCCGCTGAGCCCAATCGGTGGCTCCGCAGGCTCCGGCGCTCACTGGTTCCGCCTGAAGGCACGGGCGCTGCCGCTCGAGGATGGCGAGCGCAACCCGCTCTATATCTGGCAGATTTCCGATATCACTTCAGAGCGGGACGACCAGGAGCGCTTCTTCAAGGAATTGCAGAACGCCATCGACTATCTCGATCACGCGCCGGCCGGATTCTTCTCCGCCGGCAAGAAGGGCGAGATCTTCTATATCAACGCGACTTTGGCCGACTGGCTGGGGCTGGATCTTACCAAGTTCCAGCCGGGCTCGATGACCATCGCCGATCTGGTGGCGGGCGAGGGGCTGGCGTTGGTGCAATCGGTGCAGGCGGAGCCGGGCCTGAAAAAGACCAAGACGCTTGATCTCGACCTGCGTAAGTCCAATGGCCAGGGCTTTGCCGTGCGCATGGTGCACCGCGTATCTTCCGCGCGCGACGGTGCCCCCGGTGAAAGCCGCACGATCGTACTTGCCCGTTCCAATGACGACGAAAGCGACCAGTCGGCCTCGATCGCCGCCATGCGCTTTACCCGCTTCTTCAACAATACGCCGATGGCGATTGCCTCGATCGATGGCGATGGCCGGATACTGAGAACCAACGCGCCGTTCCTGAAGCTGTTTTCCGCAGTCGTTTCGCAGGACGACATGGAGCGCGGCGCGCTGCTCGAAGCCGTCGTGCATGAAAGCGAACGGTCGCGCCTGCGCGAGGCGCTGGAAGCGGCCAAGGATCGGCAGGGCGACATTCCGCCGATCGATTCGCTGCATCCGACCGACGAAACCCGTCATTTTCGCTTCTACGTGAACGCCGTCATCGACCAGAGCGACCAGGCACCGGAAGAGGCGGCCATCGTCTACGCCGTCGAGATCACCGAGCAGAAGGCGCTCGAGACACAGATGGCGCAAACGCAGAAGATGAACGCGGTCGGCACGCTTGCCGGCGGCATCGCGCACGATTTCAACAACGTGCTGACGGCCATCCTGCTTTCCTCCGACCACCTGCTGCTTTCCGCCCGACCTTCGGACGCAAGCTTTGCCGACCTGATGGAGATCAAGCGCAACGCCAACCGCGCTGCCGTGCTGGTGCGCCAGTTGCTGGCCTTCTCGCGCAAGCAGACGATGCGTCCGACGGTGCTGTCGATGACCGATGTCGTCGGTGATCTGCGCATGCTGGTCGATCGCATGACCGGCACGAACGTCAAGCTCGAGGTCGATTACGGCCGCGATCTGTGGCCGGTGCGCACGGACCTTGGCCAGTTCGAGCAGGTCGTGCTCAACCTTGCCGTCAACGCGCGCGATGCCATGCCGAACGGCGGCGTCATTACGTTGCGGACCCGCAATCTGCCGGCCAGTGAAGTGGCGGCGCTGAACCGCCGTGACCTTCCGGAAGACGATTATGTCGCGGTGGAGGTCTCGGACCAGGGCACCGGCATTCCGCCTGAAATTCTCGACAAGATTTTCGAGCCTTTCTTCACCACCAAGGAAGTCGGCAAGGGCACTGGACTTGGCCTGTCGATGGTCTACGGCATCATCAAACAGTCCGGTGGCTACATCTATCCGGAATCCGAAGTCGGCAAGGGCACGACCTTCCACATTCTGCTGCCGCGTTATATCGAGGAAACGCCGCTGCCCGGTGAGACCACCGACACGCAGGCAACGGCTGCGCTCGCCGCCAAGGTTGCTGTCAAGGAAGAGCCGACGGATCTTACCGGCAATTCGGCCGTGGTTCTTCTGGTCGAGGACGAGGAGGCGGTACGTCGCGGCGGCAAGCGCATGCTGGAAACCCGCGGCTATACCGTGCACGAAGCCGGTTCCGGGGTCGAGGCGTTGGAGATCATGGAAGAGCTGAGCGGCGCCGTCGATATCGTCGTGTCGGACGTCGTGATGCCGGAAATGGATGGTCCGACCCTCTTGCGCGAAATCCGCAAGAACTATCCGGATTTGAAGTTCATTTTCGTCTCCGGCTATGCGGAAGACGCCTTTGCCAGGAACCTGCCGGCGGATGCGAAATTTGGCTTCCTGCCGAAACCTTTCTCGCTCAAGCAACTGGCCGTCGCCGTGCGCGAGATGCTGGACAGCTAACGTTCTGTCTCCATGACGCATATTTGCGCGTCATGGGAAGAATAGGAGATTCCCGCGTCTGTCGCGGCAATCTCCCCGGCTCCTTATTCGACGGTCATGGCGACGGCGATTTCGGCCGCGAGACGGGCGTTGTTTTCAACGAGCGCAATATTGGTTTCAAGGCTGCGGCCGTCGGTCAGGCCGAAGATGTTGTCGAGCAGGTAGGGTGTGACAGCCTTGCCGGTGATTTCGTCGCGGTCGGCGTTGTCGAGGGCGCGGGTGATATAGATTTCCATCTCCTCGCGGGGGATTTCGTTTTTCTCGGGAACCGGATTGGCGATCAGCATGCCGCCGTCGACACCGAGCAGGTCGCGCATCTTCTGGAAATTGGCGATCGCCGCCGGGCTGTTGAGCATCAGCGGGCTCTTCAGGCCGCTGTCGCGCGACCAGAAGGCCGGGAAGATCTCGCTGTCATAGGTGACGACGGGAACGCCGCGGGTTTCGAGCACTTCCAGCGTCTTCGGAATATCGAGGATCGCCTTGGCGCCGGCACAGACGACGATGACGCCGGTGCGCGCCAGTTCGTCGAGATCGGCCGAGATGTCGAAGCTTTCTTCCGCCTTGCGATGCACGCCGCCGATACCGCCGGTGGCAAAGACGCGAATGCCGGCGCGGGCGGCTGCGATCATCGTCGCGGCAACGGTGGTCGCACCGGTGCGGCGCTCGGCGATGGCGAAGGCGAGATCGGCGCGCGACAGCTTCATCGCCCCTTCCGTCTGCGCCAGCGTTTCAAGCTGCGCAGATTCAAGGCCGATATGCAGCACGCCGTCGATCACCGCGATCGTTGCCGGCACGGCACCTTCCTCGCGGATGATCGCCTCGACGCTGCGGGCCATGTTCAGGTTGCCGGGAAACGGCATGCCATGGGTAATGATCGTCGATTCGAGCGCGACGATGGGCGCGTTGCGCGCCTTCGCGGCGGCGACTTCGCTGGAATATTCCATCGGCAGGAACGGGGAAACTGGCTTGGTCATCGCATGTCCTTTTCTTTTGAAGGCGCGTTCATGACAGGATTTCGGCTGATGGTACAAGGCCAATCACCTCGGCGATGGCTTCGCGCGACATTTTTTCCGAGACTGCGAGCGGCGAGCCGACTGTGATGACGGCGGCCGCGACGCCGGTGCGCAGGCATGTTTCGAGCGGCTGTCCGTCGAGAAGGGCCGACAGAAAGCCGGCGGCGAGCGCGTCACCGGCGCCGGTGACATCGCCGAGCCGATCGAGTGCGGGCGGAGAAACGGTGACGATCCGGTCGCCCTTGAAGGCGATGGCCGGCTTGCCGCCACGGGTAATGACGCCGCCACTGAGGCCGGCAGCACGCAGGATCGCCGGCCATTGCGCCGCGTCTTCGGTATTCGCCTCCGTCAGCGCCCGCGCCTCCGCCTCGTTCATGAACAGGAAGCCTATGTTGGCAAGGCACGCGCTGAAACGCGCGACCTTGGCCGGCGAGATCGCGATGCCGGCGGTGATCTTTGATTCCGACGCGGCCTTGCGGATCAGGGCGGCGATGGTTTCCGCCGGCAGATTGGCGTCGGTGACGATCAGGTCGCTTTCTGACAGGGTTTCGCGCATGACGCGCTGCTGCAGCCGGCGCGGCGAAAACAGCCGATAGAGATCCATGTCGGCCAGCGCGATCACCAGATTGCCGTCATTTTCGAGGATGGCGGTATAGCTCGGAGTCTTGCGGTCAAGGAAGATGAAGGGCCGGTCGATGACGCCGGCATGCTCGGCCGCGAGCGTCACCGTTTCGCCGGCCGTATCACCGCCGCGCGGGCTGATCATCCGCGCTTCGAGGCCAAGCCGGGCGAGGTTCCGCGCCGCGTTGAAGCCGCCGCCACCCGCTTCCTCGAACCATGTCCCCGGATTGCTGGCGCCCGGAGCGGTCGTTCCGGCGATGCGCGCGCGGCGGTCGACATGTGCGCCGCCGAAGATGGAAACAACTCTGTCCGTCATGCGATTTCCCATGTGCCGTTGCTGGCGATTCGTTCTTCAAGAGTGTGGATAGGTATAATACCGGATCATTTTCGTGCTTCGTTGCGAATATCGGAACAAGAAAAGAACACTCATTCGTTTGTTATTATGATTCAGATGGATAGTTCGCTCTTGTAAAATGAGAACAAAAAGTGTACATAGCTTTCATCGGCGGCTTCATTGCCTCATTAGCCTCCATAACCTAAAGGTGGATCAAATGGCACAAAACTCTTTGCGGCTTGTAGAGGATAAATCGGTGGACAAAAGCAAGGCACTTGAAGCGGCACTGTCCCAGATCGAACGTTCGTTCGGCAAGGGATCGATCATGAAGCTCGGTGGAAAAGACAGTATCGTCGAGATCGAGACCGTTTCCACGGGCTCTCTCAGCCTGGACATCGCACTGGGCATCGGTGGCCTGCCGAAGGGCCGCATCATCGAAATCTACGGTCCGGAAAGCTCGGGCAAGACGACGCTCGCCTTGCAAACGGTTGCCGAAGCCCAGAAGAAAGGCGGCATCTGCGCCTTTGTCGACGCCGAACACGCGCTCGATCCGGTCTATGCCCGCAAGCTTGGCGTCGATCTGGAAAACCTGCTGATCTCGCAGCCGGATACGGGCGAGCAGGCGCTCGAAATCACCGATACGCTGGTTCGCTCCGGTGCGATCGACGTTCTCGTCATCGACTCCGTCGCCGCCCTGACGCCGCGCGCTGAAATCGAAGGCGAAATGGGCGACAGCCTGCCGGGCCTGCAGGCCCGCCTGATGAGCCAGGCGCTGCGCAAGCTGACGGCGTCGATCTCCAAGTCGAACTGCATGGTGATCTTCATCAACCAGATCCGCATGAAGATCGGCGTCATGTTCGGCTCGCCGGAAACCACGACGGGCGGCAACGCGCTGAAGTTCTATGCCTCCGTCCGCCTCGACATCCGCCGTATCGGCGCCGTCAAGGACCGCGAGGAAGTGGTAGGCAACCAGACCAAGGTCAAGGTCGTCAAGAACAAGATGGCGCCGCCCTTCAAGCAGGTCGAATTCGACATCATGTATGGCGAAGGCGTATCGAAGACCGGCGAACTCGTTGATCTCGGCGTCAAGGCCGGTATCGTCGAAAAGTCGGGTGCCTGGTTCTCCTACAACAGCCAGCGCCTCGGCCAGGGCCGCGAAAACGCCAAGATGTTCCTGCGCGACAATCCGGATACGGCGCGCGAGATTGAACTTGCGCTTCGCCAGAATGCCGGCCTGATCGCCGAGAAGTTCCTCGAAAACGGTGGCCCGGAAGCCGGTGATGACGATGATGATGCCGCACTGGCGTAAGATTCGCTGATTTTCGACATGTCTTTGCCGGTCGCTCTCTTGAAGGGCGGCCGGTTTTCTTTTGTCCGCTGGACAGGGGTTTTCCCGAACGATAAAAGCCTGTGTTCCAAATGGATGGCAGGGATCGGCGAACACCCGGTAACCTGCGATCTTGAAAAATTTTCCGGTTCGCGGCTCAGCTTTGTAGGCTGCGGACGGTCCGATGCAAGAGGTAAGGGCGCAATATGAGCGGCGTGAATGAAATCCGGTCGACGTTCCTCGACTACTTCAAGAAGAATGGTCACGAGGTCGTATCGTCGAGCCCGCTGGTGCCGCGCAACGACCCGACCTTGATGTTCACCAATGCCGGCATGGTGCAGTTCAAGAACGTCTTCACCGGCCTGGAACAGCGCCCCTATTCGACGGCAGCAACGGCGCAGAAATGCGTGCGCGCCGGCGGCAAGCACAACGATCTCGACAATGTCGGCTACACGGCCCGCCACCATACCTTCTTCGAGATGCTCGGCAATTTCTCCTTCGGCGATTATTTCAAGGAACAAGCGATCGAGCTTGCCTGGAACCTGATCACCAAGGACTTCACCATTGATGCGAAGCGCCTGCTGGTCACCGTCTATCACACGGACGACGAGGCGTTCGGCCTGTGGAAGAAGATTGCCGGCCTGTCCGATGACCGGATCATCCGCATCCCGACCAGCGACAATTTCTGGGCAATGGGCGATACCGGCCCCTGCGGCCCGTGCTCGGAAATCTTCTACGATCACGGCGATCATATCTGGGGTGGCCCTCCCGGCTCGAAAGACGAGGACGGTGACCGGTTCATCGAAATCTGGAATCTCGTCTTCATGCAGTACGAGCAGGTGACGAAGGAAGAGCGCGTCAATCTCCCGCGCCCGTCGATCGACACCGGTATGGGCCTGGAGCGCGTTGCCGCCCTGCTGCAGGGCAAGCACGACAACTACGACATTGACCTGTTCCGCGCCCTGATTGCCGCCTCGGAAGAGGCGACCGGCGTCAAGGCCGAAGGCGACCGTCGCGCCAGCCACCGTGTCATCGCCGACCATCTGCGCGCCTCCGCCTTCCTCATCGCCGATGGCGTTTTGCCGTCGAACGAAGGCCGTGGCTATGTGCTGCGCCGCATCATGCGCCGCGCCATGCGTCACGCGCAGTTGCTTGGTGCGCGTGATCCGCTGATGTGGAAACTGCTGCCGGCGCTGGTCGGCCAGATGGGCCGCGCCTATCCGGAGCTGATCCGGGCGGAATCGCTGATTTCTGAAACGCTGAAGCTGGAAGAAACCCGGTTCCGCAAGACGCTGGAACGCGGTCTTGGCCTCCTGTCGGATGCGACGAGCGATCTCGCCGAGGGCGACCAACTGAATGGCGAGACCGCCTTCAAGCTTTACGACACCTATGGCTTCCCGCTCGACCTGACCCAGGATGCGCTGCGCACACGAGGCATCGGCGTCGATACGGATGCCTTCTCCGCTGCGATGGAACGCCAGAAGGCCGAGGCGCGCGCGTCCTGGTCCGGCTCAGGCGACAAGGCGACCGAGACGATCTGGTACGAACTGAAGGAAAAGCTCGGTGCGACCGAGTTCCTCGGCTATGACACCGAAACCGCCGAAGGCGTTGTCCAGGCGATCGTGCGCGACGGCAAGGCGATGGAGACCGCGTCGGCAGGCGAAACCGTCCAACTCGTGTTCAACCAGACGCCGTTCTACGGCGAATCCGGCGGCCAGATGGGCGATACCGGCGTGATCTCGACCGATCATGCAAAACTGACGGTCACCGATGTGCAGAAGCGCGGCGAGGGCCTGTTCGTTCATGCCTGTGTCATCGATCAAGGCACGGTCAAGATCGGCGATGCGGCGGCGCTCACCGTCGATCATAGCAGACGCTCGCGCCTGCGCGCCAATCACTCGGCCACCCACCTGCTGCATGAAGCAATGCGCGAGGTGCTCGGCACGCATGTGGCCCAGAAGGGCTCGCTGGTGGCGCCCGAGCGCCTGCGCTTCGACGTCTCGCATCCAAAGCCGATGTCGGCCGACGAACTGAAGGTCGTCGAGGACATGGCCAACGAGATCATCGTCCAGAATACGCCGGTGACGACGCGTCTGATGAGCGTCGATGACGCGATCGCGGAAGGCGCGATGGCGCTGTTCGGCGAAAAGTATGGCGACGAGGTTCGCGTCGTATCGATGGGGCAGGGCCTTCATGGCTCGAAGGCCAACCGCCCCTATTCCGTCGAACTCTGTGGCGGCACCCATGTCGGCGCCACCGGCGAGATTGGTCTGGTGCGAATCGTCGGCGAAAGTGCCGTCGGCGCCGGCGTGCGCCGCCTGGAGGCCCTGACTGGTTCTGCGGCGCTGGCCTATCTCAACGAGCAGGACGAGCGGGTGAAGACGCTTGCCAGCACGCTGAAAGTTCAGCCGACCGATGTGCTCTCCCGTGTCGAAGCGCTGATGGACGAGCGCCGAAAGCTGGAGCGCGAACTGAACGAGGCCAAGAAGAAGCTGGCGCTTGGTGGTGGCGATGCCGGCGGTTCCGCCGACCAGGTCCAGGAGATCGGCGGCGTCAAGTTCCTCGGCAAGGTCGTGACCGGCGTCGAGCCGAAGGATTTGAAGAGCCTTGCCGATGACGGCAAGACGAGTCTCGGTTCGGGTGTCGTCACCTTCGTCGGCGTGTCGGAAGACGGCAAGGCCAGTGCCGTTGTCGCCGTCACCGACGATCTGACCGTCCGCTTCAGCGCCGTCGATCTCGTCCGCATCGCCTCCGCAACCTTGGGCGGCAAGGGCGGCGGCGGCCGTCCCGACATGGCCCAGGCCGGTGGTCCGGACGGCACCAAAGCCAAGGAAGCAATCGACGCGGTGGGCGCGGCTCTGGCCGGGTAAGCCGGCTTGCGCCTTTTGAAACACATCGAGAAACCGGGCTGAAAGGTCCGGTTTTTCTTTATCCGGGGCTTACTGCATAATTCCTTAAATCGGAATCGATTTAAGGATAAAATTATGCAGCATCTTAAAAGTGTTACAGCGACCTTTGCGCGTCATATTTGACGCGCGGCGCTGTAAGGCCAAGTCCGCAGGATTTGTCAAATCCGGATGTGGTTCTGTCCGGCCGTTCGACTTGTGTGAGGATCGGCATGAAGGAAGACAGCATCTGGGCGGTTTATGAGCAGCGTCTACGGCGCGTATCGGCCTATATCCATGATCATCTGGACGAGGAACTCGATCTCGATCGTCTCTCGGCCATCGCCTGCCTGTCGCCGCATCACTGGCATCGGATTTACCGGGCAGTTCACGGCGAGACGCTGGCTGCGACCGTCAAGCGGCTCAGGCTGCATCGGGCGGCCGGTGATCTGGTAAGCACCAGTCTTTCCGTCGAGGAGATCGCAAGACGAACAGGCTATCCCAACCTGCAATCCTTCAACCGGATTTTCAAATCGGTGTTCGGCATGCCGCCGGCCCGTTATCGCAGGCAGGGCAGCCACACTGTCTTTCAATCGACAAACGGAAAAGGACTGGGCGAGATGTACGACGTCACGATGAAAACGATTGCTCCGCGCGACTTGGTCGGGGTGAGCCATACCGGCTCCTATATGGGCATTGGCCGCGCCTTCGAAACGCTGGGCGGCACGCTGCAGGCGCGCCAGCTTTTCAGGCCGGACATGAAGATGATCGGTGTTTATCTGGACGATCCCGACCTTGTGCCGAAGGATAAGCTTCGGTCCTTTGCCTGCGTCACCGGCGGCGAGGGCGTGCCGGTCGAGGCACCGCTGGTGAACCGGCATCTGGATGGCGGCGATTATGCGGTGCTGCGCCACAAGGGACCATACGCTGATATGCACAAGGCCTATCAATGGCTCTACGGTGAATGGCTGCCGACCTCCGGCCGGGCGTTACGCGACACCGTGATGTTCGAGGAATATATCGACAATCCGCGCGACACGGCACCGACGGAATTGCTGACGGATATTTACCTGCCGCTCAAGTAGGAGAAGATTCCCCCCCCGATCGGCCTATCCGATCGGGGGAGCTCTTGACAGCCGATAGCCGGCTAATAATTCGCAGGGTTCCGCCCGGAATCGGTGGTTCAACCGAAAACACCCCAGTGTTTCAGTCCGTCCAGAACGCCATCGGCCATCAATTCGCTTGAGCCATAGATATCCGATCGGCCATTCGCGATGGATTTGAGCTCGGGCAGGGCATTGCCGACAATGATACCGCGTATGCCCGGCAGTTCGAACATGCTCATGTCGTTGCCGGTGTCGCCGGCGACGACGACCTCGTCATGGGTCAGGCCAAGCTGGCGGCAGAGCCAGGACAGGGCTGCGCCCTTGTCTATCCCATCCGGCAGAATATCGAGATCACGGTTACTGGAATAGATGAGACGGGCCACAAGCCCGGCTTCGGCAAGCCGCTGCTCGATGGGCGTCAAGATCACGGTATCGGCATTGTGCAGATACCAGCTGGATTTCTGCGCATGTTGATACTCATCCGGCTGGATTTGAAGGTCGGGAACGTCCTGCAGCGCCCGGGCGATCAATTCGCGGTCGAAACCAGCGCCGATCGATTGGGCATAGAGATCGGAATGGGACGGCTCCAGCTCATTGTGCAGCATCGTGCCGACGCCGCCGATATAGATGTCCGGTTTGGGCAGGGCGGTGGTCGCGATAAAGGCGCGCTGGTCCTCGATCAGCCGGCCGCTGTTCAGCACCAGCAATGGCCGGCGATCCGGCGGCAGGCTGTTCCATGCCTCGCGAAACCGTGCTTCCGCCGGCCGGTTCCCGGCCAGCGTCCCGTCGATATCGCAACAGACGATGCGGACCGGCCTCAATCTCCGTCCGTCCACGGCTCTGCCCATTCGTTGTCATCCATGGCCTGCGGCATCGGCCGTCCCTCGACGACACCGATCAGTTGTTGCGCAATGCCGGTCCAGGTGAAGAGGCTGCGGGCCTTGTGCGCGCCCATGCGCGACAGACGGCCGGCCAGCCGCTCATGTTTCAGCGGCTTCATTATGGTGATGCCAAGATCATATTTGTCGAACGGATCGGCAAACAGCGCGTGCCGCCCATAGCTGACCGCCCGGAACAGGCCGCCATGGATGGTGATGACCGTCGGCGTACCGCTCGCCATCGCCTCGATCGCCGTCATGCCGAAGGGTTCGTAGCGGCTCGACAGCACGAAGACGTCGGCGGCGCGGTAAAAATCCGGCAGATCCTCTTCCGTGACGAAGCCCGAGAAGACAACCTTGTCCTCCAAACCAAGTGTGGCGACGCGCTCCTTCAGTTGTTTAAAGATCACGGTATCCTGGGCGTCCATGTTCTCCCCACCCACCGCGAGATGAAGGCGCGCTTCGGGCTCGCGTTCTGCCAGGACCGAAAACCCGTCGATCAGCAGATCATAACCCTTATTGGTGGCCAGACGACCCATGGCCATGACCACCTTGCCCTCGAAACCGAAGCGCTGGCGGGCCATCTCGCGTGTTGCCCGCGAAACCGGGAAGAAACGATTGTCGTCATAACCGGGTGGAATCATGTGGACCCGGTCGCGCGGCAGGTTGTAGTCGTTGACCAGCACCTCCACCTGGATCGGCGTCGTGGCGATGACCATGCTGCAGGAGCGGTAGATGATCAGCTCGTGCTTGATGCGTTCGGAAAAGTTAAACTCCTTTTCGAACGTGTCGGCCTTGTCGGGATAGTCGGTCTCCATTTGCCTCTTTTTCCAGAGGCCCAGCGAATGCGGTGTGTGGATATGGGTGACGCCGAGGGCTTCCGAGACGCGCTGGCCCGCGATACCGGCATCCCAATAGTGGCTGTTGATCAACGTATAGGTGAAATTGTTGCGGCGGATGAAGCGGACGGCGTTTTCGCACCATTCCATCAGGTGACTGTAAAGGTATTCCTTGGGGATGAAATCCGGTCCGCCGCAGGGAATGCGGATGACGCGCACGCGCTCGTCGACCTCGTCGAATTCCGGTTGGTCCTCGAAGCGACGGGTGTAGATGTCGACCTCATGGCCGAGTAGCGCCAGCTTGCGCGCGAGTTCGATGACATAGACCACCTGTCCGCCCGTATCGGCGGCGCCCAGCGGCGGTTCGGCGGCGACATATCCATGGGTTGAGATGAGTGCAATGCGTGGCAGATGCGATATTTTCTCTGAGGAGGTCATGTATCCATTTCGCGTTTGTGCGGAGGGTTTGCATGCAGCGCAGCATGCGAGGGTTCAATTCGCGAACGACCGGGAGAGAAAAAGGTTCCGAAAAAATCGCAATTTCACGTGTTCAACGCGAGAGCCGTTGATTTTGTTCGATAAAAAATCCACTTCGAACCCCATGGAATTGACGGCACGTTGGCATAATCTGCCCAGGTGGCGATCAGCGAAATTTGGAGAGGATATGACTGACCACCCGATTATAATTCAACGCTCGAAATTGAAGACGGCCATGCTGCTTCTTGGAGCCATACTATTTGTTGCCGGCAGCATCTGGATTGCGCAGATCGGATATGCCGATCAGGGAGCGGGTTCGTTCGAACTGTTCATGGGCATTATCGGTGCGTTGTTCTTCGGCGCCTGCGGCATTCTGCTGGTGCCCCGGCTGTTCGAGACCAAGCCGGTTCTGGAATTCACCGAGAACGGCCTGATCGCGCGGGACGTGTCCCTGGAACCGATCCATTGGCGCGATATTCTCGCCGTGCGGCTCGTCGATTACCGCAAGCAGCCGATTATCGAACTGCTTTTGTCACCGGAGGCGGAAAAGACCCAGCAATTCACCCGCACGGTCCGGATGACCCGCTCCGCCAACCGGAGGCTTGGCTTTGAAGGCGTGTGCATGAGCGGCGCCGGCCTGTCGCGACCGCCGGCCGAAGTGGTCGGGCTCATCGGAAGCTGGGCCGAGGCGTTTCATGCGCAAGGCGCGGTATCTCGGGTCTAAAGAAAAACCCGGCAGAACCGGGTTTCTCACAGCTTGCATCTTTCTGGCTGCGTCTAGGCAGCCATGGCCTTGCGCAGGTTTTCGTCGATCTTGTCGAGGAAGCCGGTGGTCGAGAGCCAGGGCTGGTCGGGTCCGATGAGGAGCGCCAGGTCCTTGGTCATGAAGCCGGATTCGACGGTATCGACGCAGACTTTTTCCAGCGTATCCGCGAACTTCGTCAGCTCGGCATTGTTGTCGAGCTTGGCGCGGTGGGCAAGGCCACGGGTCCAGGCAAAGATCGAGGCGATCGAGTTGGTCGAAGTTTCCTCGCCCTTCTGGTGCTGGCGGTAGTGGCGCGTCACTGTGCCGTGCGCGGCCTCGGCTTCCACCGTCTTGCCGTCCGGCGTCATCAAAACCGAGGTCATCAGGCCGAGCGAGCCAAAACCCTGCGCGACGATGTCGGACTGGACGTCGCCGTCATAGTTCTTGCAGGCCCAGACATAACCGCCCGACCATTTCAGCGCCGAAGCGACCATGTCGTCGATCAGGCGGTGTTCGTACCAGAGCTTGGCCGCCTTGAACTTATCGGCGAATTCCTCGTCGAACACCTTCTGGAAGATATCCTTGAAGCGGCCGTCATAGACCTTGAGGATGGTGTTCTTGGTCGAGAGATAGACCGGAACGTTGCGCTGCAGGCCGTAGTTCAGCGAGGCGCGGGCGAAATCGGTGATCGATTCGTCGAGATTGTACATGCCCATGGCAACGCCGGCGGCCGGCGCATCATAGACTTCATGCTCGATTTCCGTGCCGTCCTCACCGACGAATTTCATCGTCAGCTTGCCCTTGCCGGGGAACTTGAAGTCGGTGGCGCGGTATTGGTCGCCGAAGGCATGGCGGCCGACGATGATCGGCTTGGTCCAGCCGGGAACGAGCCGCGGTACGTTCTTGCAGATGATCGGTTCGCGGAAGATGACGCCGCCCAAAATGTTGCGGATCGTGCCGTTCGGCGACTTCCACATCTTCTTCAGCTTGAATTCCTCGACGCGCTGCTCGTCCGGGGTGATGGTCGCGCATTTGACGCCGACGCCGTGCTTCTTGATGGCGTTTGCCGCATCGATCGTTACCTGGTCGTCGGTGGCATCGCGGTTTTCCATGCCGAGGTCGTAATATTCCAGATCGATATCCAGATAGGGATGGATCAGCTTATCCTTGATGAACTGCCAGATGATGCGGGTCATTTCATCGCCGTCGAGCTCGACGACCGGATTGGCGACCTTGATCTTTGTCATTGGAAAATGCCTCGTAACTTGGGAGGGGTGCGAATGCCCCGCTTCGTGAACGTGAAACCTGTTGCGCTATAGCATTGTGCATGCGCAAGGCAAAGCGTGCGTTCCCGAAACTTTCGACGAAGTTTGCCCTGAAAGCCGGCGTGAAAGTCCATGCCGCAACCGGCATTTGACCCGCGTGTCAAACCGGAGGATTGTCTGCAGCCGAATCGGTTTTCTGGAGATTTCGATGAAGGTGTTCTTTCCGTTCCTCGTTGTTGCAGCCATCGCCGCGACCGCCTATGCGGCCGATCCGGCCACACCCGTCAACGAGATCATGCAGGAAGCGGTCAAGGGCTGGGCGGAAGAGCCGCAACAGGGCGAGGATTACTTCTCGGCCGCCCGTCTTGGCCGCATCTATAGCGCCGATTTCGTCAAGGCCTATCAGGAGGCGGCGAAATTCCCGGCCTATGACGAGGGCGATTCGCCGTTCGACTACGATGTCATCGTCAGCGGGCAGGACAGTTGCTCGATCAAGGACCTCTCTGTGGTCGCCGGTCCCGAAACGGCCGGCAAGAGCGATGTGACGGTGACCTTCGACAACACCCATTGTTTCGGTGAACGGGCGGCCGACTGGAAGCCCAGCGAGTTGCACTTCATGGTCATCGAGGAGGGAGGCAAAGAGGTGATCGACGATATCGTCCGTACCGGTGACGCTGGTTCCCTCAAGGCGGAGTTGCAAGCGATCGCAAGCCAGGGAGCCGGCGGGCAGTAGCCGGCTGTCGCCGAATTCGCGTTCATTGAAAACGCCTGGATAAAGCAAAAGCGGGAAACGCGATGAGGATGAAGGCGGTATGTGTGGCATCGTTGGTGTTGGCGGGACCGGCTCTCGCCGATACCCGCGAGGAACTGGTGCGCAGCTACGTTGACCGAATTGTCGTCAATTCGCTGGACGAGCCGGATCGCCGCGCGCCCTATTTCACCGAGATCCAAATGCTGAACGACTTCAGCGGCGATTTCGTCGATGCCTATGCGGAGGCACTGAAGACGTCGCGCAAGCAAGGCGATGTGGCACTGTTCGAGACCGATCCGATGACGGGCGATGTCAACAGGTGCCCGATCGGCAAGACTGCCGTCACGGATCGGACCCGCGGCGATACGCCTGATAGGATCGAGGTGAGGATGGACCTGCCGTCCTGCGACGGTGCCGCCGCGCGATCCATTCGCCTGATGTTCTTTCTCAAGAAGGACGAACCGTCCTCGGGTCCGGACCGGATCGATGACGTGCTGCGTTTCGTCGATGAGGGAGAGTGGTTTTCGCTGAAGGCCTGGCTGGAGCGGCGGGCGAAACCGTGATCGAGCCCTGCCGATGATCTTTTTTGATTTTCTCGCCGCTTTGTGCCAGTGAGGCGCCCAGATATCCGGGAAGGCAAGGCAATGGCAGGGACCAACAGCGAACGCGTGCTTCTGACGGAAGGGCCGGCAATCATTCTGGTTCATCCGCAGTTGGGCGAGAATATCGGCATGGTGGCGCGTGCCATGGCCAATTTTGGCCTGTCGGAGTTGCGGCTGGTCAGCCCCCGTGACGGCTGGCCGAGCGAAAAGGCCCGATCCGTCGCCAGCCGTGCCGACCATGTCATCGATGCCGCCAAGGTCTACGAGACGCTGCCGGAAGCGATTGCCGATCTCAATTTCGTCTATGCAACGACCGCGCGCGACCGCTATGGCTACAAGCCCGTGCGCTCGCCGCTGATCGCCGCCGAAACGCTACGCAGTAGATTCAACATTGGGGAGGCGACGGGCATCCTGTTCGGGCGCGAGCGCACCGGGCTCACCAATGAAGAAGTGGCGCTGGCCGACGAGATCGTCACTTTTCCGGTCAACCCGGCCTTTGCGTCGCTCAATCTGGCACAGGCCGTGCTGCTGATGTCCTATGAATGGCTGAAGACATCAATGGAATCGCCAGCGCAAACGTCGTTCCAAGCCCTGCCACAGCAACCGGCGACCAAGGACGAACTTCAGGGTCTGTTCGACCACGCCGAGGAAGCGCTGGAGGCGAGGGGATATTTCCGGCCTATCGCCAAAAAGCCGAAATTGGTCGACAACCTGCGGGCCGTGCTGACACGTCCAGCGTTCACCGCATCGGAAATCCGGCTGGTCCGCGGCGTCATATCCTGTCTCGACAGGTTTACCCGCGAACAGCCGCGCGGTGCCGGTGCTCCCATTGATTCCCGCCATCGCTCCGATGAGCAGAAGATCGAAAACCCTGGTGACGACATCTGAGTTGAAACCCATCCTCGTCTTCGACAGCGGTATCGGCGGCCTCACCGTGCTGCGCGAGGCCCGCGTGCTGATGCCGGAGCGGCATTTCATCTATGTCGCCGATGATGCCGGCTTTCCCTATGGTGGCTGGGAAGAAGAGGCTTTGCGAGAGCACGTCATCGCCCTGTTTGGCCACCTGCTGGCGCAGCACGACCCGGAAATCTGCATCATCGCCTGCAACACCGCCTTCACGCTTGTGGGCGCCGATCTGCGCGCCGCGTTTCCGCAGATGCCCTTCGTTGGCACGGTGCCGGCGATCAAACCGGCGGCGGAGCGCACACGCTCCGGTCTCGTCTCGGTTCTCGCAACGCCCGGAACGGTCAAGCGCGCCTACACGCGCGATCTCATCCAGTCCTTCGCCTCGCAATGCCATGTGCGGCTCGTCGGTTCCGAAAACCTCGCCCGCATGGCGGAAGCTTATATTCGCGGTGAGCCGATCGAGGACGCGGCAGTCTTGTCCGAGATCGAGCAATGTTTCGTCGAGAAGGACGGCAGGAAGACCGATATCGTCGTGCTCGCCTGCACGCATTATCCCTTCATGGCCAATGTCTTCCGGCGTCTGGCGCCCTGGCCCGTCGATTGGCTGGATCCGGCCGAGGCGATTGCGCGGCGAGCACGCAGTCTCGTGCCGTTGCCGGACGCGTTCGAGCCACTGATCGGCATCGATCCCGCCGTCTTCACATCCGGCAATCCGGATTTCACCACCCGCCGCCTGATGCAGGGTTTCGGGCTGACGATACGGTAAACGAAATTCGTCTTAGTTGTGGGTTCTTGTCCGGCTTGGGGCGCAAGCCACGGGAAACGGTGGTAAGGCTAGTTGCTTGCGGGTTCGTGGCGGCGCATCCGGCATGGCATTTTAAACGAGGTGGATATGAAAGTCGGCATCGATATGGGGACGGCGTCCGACGGCGCATCCGTTCCGCTCGATATCGAGGAACTTCTGGCGACTCGACTTCTGGTGCAGGGCAATTCCGGCTCCGGCAAGTCGCATCTGCTGCGCCGCCTCTTGGAACAGTCCGCTCCCTGGGTGCAGCAATGCATCATCGACCCCGAAGGTGATTTCGTCACGCTGGCCGATAAGTTCGGCCATGTGGTGATCGAGGGTGAACGCACGGAAGCCGAACTGATCGGCATCGCCACCCGCATCCGCCAGCATCGCGTCTCCTGCGTCCTGTCGCTCGAAGGTCTGGATATCGAGCAGCAGATGCGGTGTGCCGGCATCTTCCTCAACGCCATGTTCGATGCCGACCGGGACCACTGGTATCCGGTTCTCGTCGTCGTCGACGAAGCGCAGATGTTTGCACCGTCGGTTGCCGGCGACGTCTCGGAAGAGGCGCGCAAGGTCTCGCTCGGCGCCATGACCAACCTGATGTGCCGTGGCCGTAAACGCGGATTGGCGGGCGTCATCGCCACCCAGCGTCTGGCCAAGCTCGCCAAGAACGTCGCCGCCGAAGCGTCCAACTTCCTGATGGGGCGCACCTTTCTCGATATCGACATGGCGCGCGCCGCCGACCTGCTCGGCATGGACCGGCGTACCGCCGAGATGTTCCGCGACCTGAAGCGCGGCTCCTTCGTCGCACTTGGCCCGGCTCTGTCGCGCCGGCCGCTGCCGGTCACCATCGGCAATGTCGAGACGTCGGCCCGGTCGACCAGCCCGAAGCTGACGCCGCTGCCGGAAGCCGTCGCCGATGTCGAGGACCTGATCTTCACGCCGGACCCGGACGAACTGATCCGCCCGATCGTCCGCCGCCCCAGCGCCCAGCCGCGCCCGGCAACTGACATCCTGGCCGAACTGTCCCGACCGCGCCCTGAGCCGGTCGCGCTGACGGAACCCAGGGTGCCTGTGCCGGAAATGCCGGCAATGGAAAGGGACGCGCTGCTCGATGGCTTGCTGGCGGAAATCCTCGAGAATCCGGACGCTGCTTTCCGTGCCGACGCCGAACTGTTCCAGGATTTTCTCGTTCGCTGCCGAATCCGGCGAGTGCCCGGCGCACCGCTTTCGCTCAGCGCCTTCCGCCGCAAGATGGCCGTTGCCCGCTCCGGCGTCGATGCGGAGACCGCCGCCAGTGATATATGGGCTTCGGCGCTCAACCTGTCGCGCAATGTCACGGATGATCTGCAGGGCGTGTTCCTGCTGGTGGCGCAGTCGGCCGTGCGCAATCTGCCATGTCCCTCGGACGCAATGATCGCACGCGCCTATGGCACGCATTCCGCCCGCCGCGCCCGCCGCCTGCTCGGCTATTTCGAGGAGCAGGGGCTTATCGTCGTCCACAGCGACCTTGCCGGCAAACGCATCGTCGCGTTTCCGGATCTGCAGGTGGAAACGGCCCCAGGTGCCGCCGATGCCGTCTATGACGATGCGGCAACCCGCAGCGCGGCGGAGTAGCTACTCGATCAAATGAAGTGCGTCCGTACCGCCGATGACGGCACGCGCGGACAGGCGGCGGTCGAAGGTTGCCAGCTGCCCACCGTGAGCCTTTGCGAGCCCCAGGAGGTAGGTGTCCGTGGTATGTTTCGAGGTAAGCTTATCCCGGACGAATATTTTGGAATTCGCCAAACTGATATCGTCATGCCAGAAGGAATGCTTGCCCGAGAGGCGGAGCAAATGAAGGAGTTCCGTCGCCATTGCGGCATTCGGTGTTGGATTGCCGTAACGAGGATTCGATAAAATACGGATCATGCCATTTTCGGTTAACGGGCAGGTCGCCCAATCGGTTTGCCCGAATTTTTCAAACCAGTTGGAGGCAACTAAATGATGGCTGTGTCCACTGTCTGCCAATGCGATGAGAACATTGACGTCGAGCAGAAGCGTCATCTTTCTTCATTTTCGTTCAGGAAGCCATCGTATTCCTCGTCGCGCAAAGCGTTGACCATCTCCAACGTAACGGTTTGGCCGCCGGGACGGACCAGAACGGGGAAACCGTTGCGGCGCGCGATATAGGCGGACATACCCATGCCGCGTCGGGCCATATCCGAAATTACCTGATCGACAGCAAGGCCATCTCGCTCTGCAAGGCGTTGAGCAGCATGGAGAACATCATCATCGATCTTCAATGTCGTCTGCATCGCAAACTCCTTTCAGCTCATTTATATCGTCTCATTGAATGCATCTCAACTGCTTGTTGACATTTCCGTGGCTTGGCCTTAAAGACCCGCTCAACGCCGGGCCGAAATGTCCGGTGTTACTTTTTAATGGCGCATGTGTCTTGTCTTGTCCGTGAGGCGGACAAGGGAAATGCGCGAATTGACATGTCCCGTGGATTCTCCGTCAGCGTGATCGTGAGAAGCCTGTCAGAGCTTTCAAAAGAAGTTCAGAGGAGGGCGTGTTTCCTTGATCCGGTTTGGAAGCAAGCCGGTGTAACCGTTTGAAGGGAAATGCGATGAGCAAGCGCGAATCGTCCAAGTACAAAATTGACCGCCGTATGGGCGAAAACATCTGGGGTCGTCCGAAGTCCCCGGTGAACCGTCGCGAATACGGCCCGGGCCAGCACGGCCAGCGTCGCAAGTCCAAGCTTTCCGACTTCGGCGTACAGCTGCGCGCCAAGCAGAAGCTGAAGGGTTACTACGGCGACATCCGCGAAAAGCAGTTCCGTGCGATCTTCGCCGAAGCTGACCGTCGCAAGGGTGACACCTCCGAAAACCTGATCGGCCTGCTCGAATCGCGCCTCGACGCGATCGTCTACCGCGCCAAGTTCGTTCCGACGGTCTTCGCTGCCCGTCAGTTCGTCAACCACGGCCACGTCAAGGTCAACGGCGTTCGCGTCAACATCGGTTCGTACCGCTGCAAGGCCGGCGACGTCATCGAAGTTCGCGAAAAGTCCAAGCAGCTCGTTTCGGTTCTCGAAGCCGTTCAGCTCGCTGAGCGTGACGTTCCGGACTATATCGAAGTCGATCACAACAAGATGGTTGCGACCTTCGCTCGCGTTCCGGCCCTGACCGACGTTCCGTACCCGGTCATCATGGAACCGAACCTCGTCGTCGAATTCTATTCGCGATAATTTCTTCAGGCTTCGGCCTTGCGGATTTCGGAAAAGCCACTCAGAGATGGGTGGCTTTTTTGTTGCCCAAATCCCACCAAACCTCATTCGGAGAATGATTGATGCCCGGCCCGTTGGACCTGCAGTCGATTGTCGATGATATCCATCGCGAGCTTGCCCCACGGCTCGGCGAAGGCAAGGTGGCCGACTATATTCCGCAGCTCGCCCGCGTCGATCCCAAGCATTTCGGCATGGCCATCGTCACGGTCGACGGCAATGTGCACATGGCGGGTGACGCCGAGCTGCCCTTCTCCATCCAGAGCATTTCCAAGGTTTTCACGCTGACGCTGGCGCTTGGCAAGCATGGGGAAAACATCTGGAAGCGGGTGGGACGGGAGCCGTCCGGTTCCGCGTTCAATTCCATCGTCCAGCTTGAGCATGAAAACGGCATTCCACGTAATCCGTTCATCAATGCTGGCGCCATTGCGATCACCGATTTGGTGCTCGCCGGCCATACGCCGCGCGAGGCCATCGGCGAAATCGTTCGCTTCGTGCGTTATCTCTCCGACGAGGAAGATATCCTGATCGACCAGGATGTCGCCAAATCGGAAGCGGCGACAGGCTACCGCAATTTCGCGCTCGCCAATTTCATGCGCTCCTTCGGCAAGCTCGATCATCCGGTCGAGCATGTGCTCGGCGTCTATTTCCATCAATGCGCGCTGTCGATGAGTTGCGTCCAATTGGCAAGGGCCGGACTGTTCCTCGCGGCA
Source organism: Pararhizobium sp. O133 (assembly GCF_051669845.1). Classification (NCBI taxonomy): domain Bacteria; kingdom Pseudomonadati; phylum Pseudomonadota; class Alphaproteobacteria; order Hyphomicrobiales; family Rhizobiaceae; genus Pararhizobium; species Pararhizobium sp. O133. The sequence continues at coordinate 2,637,495 of NZ_CP196426.1, forward strand.
TCGGGCTCCAACCCGCTGACCAAGCATTCCGTCGTTTCAAGGCAGCGGGCGCGGCGCATCAACGCGCTGATGCTGACCTGCGGCCATTATGACGGCTCGGGTGATTTCGCCTATCGAGTCGGGCTGCCAGGCAAGAGCGGCGTCGGCGGCGGCATTCTCTGCGTTGCGCCCGGCAAGGCGTCGGTCGCCGTCTGGTCGCCGGGGCTCAATGACAACGGCAATTCGCTCTTGGGCTCACTGGCGCTGGAAATGCTGGCAAGCCGCACCGGCTGGTCGGTATTTGGCGCCTGAAGGCGACGTTACGGAAGTTTCACAGCGCGATCGGCGCATTTTCCTTGATCTTGCCGCCGGGGACGGGCAAGTGCAGGACATTGTTTTCGCGCCTCGCCCTCGTGCCTTGCGCCCTTCATCCGGGACTTTGTCATGGATATTGCCATCCCATCGCCGACCGCTGACACCGACGACCTGACGACCGGGCCGGATCAGGTCAGTGACGATGCCCTGCATCCGATCTTCGCAAAAATGCCGTCGTCCGTGTCGTTCAACAAGCTTCGCAAGCGGCTCCTGCGTCAGGTTCGCCAGGCTATCGATGATTTCGGCATGCTGAAGGGCCAGAAGCGCTGGCTGATCGGTATTTCCGGCGGCAAGGACAGCTACAGCCTGCTGGCGCTGCTGATGGACCTGCAATGGCGCGGCTTGCTGCCCGTCGAACTCGTGGCCTGCAATCTCGATCAGGGTCAGCCGAATTTTCCCAAGCACGTCCTGCCGGAATATCTGTCATCGATTGGCGTCAAACACCGTATCGAATACCGCGACACCTATTCCATCGTGAAGGAAAAGGTGCCGGCCGGGGGCACCTATTGCGCGCTCTGTTCGCGCCTGCGCCGCGGCAATCTCTACCGGATCGCCCGCGAGGAAGGCTGCGATGCGCTGGTGCTCGGCCATCACCGCGAGGACATTCTCGAGACCTTCTTCATGAATTTCTTCCATGGCGGCCGGCTGGCGACGATGCCGGCGAAGCTCCTGAACGACGAGGGCGACCTGATGGTGCTGCGGCCGCTCGCCTACGCGGCCGAGGACGATCTAGCCAAGTTCGCCACCGCCATGGAGTTCCCGATCATCCCCTGCGATCTATGCGGCTCGCAGGATGGCTTGGAGCGCAACGCCATGAAGGCCATGCTGTCGGACATCGAGCACCGCATGCCCGGCCGCAAGGATACGATGCTGCGGGCGCTCGGCCATGTGAACCCGTCACATCTGCTCGATCCGAAACTGTTCGATTTCCAATCTCTCTTCGCGGAGCCCAAAGCATGACATCTGCCATCGATATCGCCGCCATCGCCAATATCCTCCAGGAGGCGGCGGCGAAGGAAATCCTGCCGCGCTTCCGCAATCTCGGCGCTGGCGACGTACGCATGAAGTCGGAAGCCATCGATCTGGTGACCGAAGCGGATGAAGCAGCGGAGCGGTTGATCAAGGCACGCATGGCGGACGTTTCTCCGGGTGCCCTGTTCATCGGCGAGGAGTCGGTCGCGGCCGATCCGGATTTGCTGTCCGCCTTGGCGGGGGCTGACCTCGCTGTTGTCGTCGATCCGATCGATGGCACGTTCAACTATGCCGCAGGTATGCCGCTGTTCGGTGTCATGGCCGCTGTCGTCTCCAAGGGCGAAACGGTTGCCGGCCTCATCTATGACCCGATGGGCAATGACTGGGTGATTGCCGAAAAAGGCTCCGGTTCCTGGCTGTGCAAGGCCGATGGCTCGCAGGAGAAGCTGGCCGTGACGCCGGCGCCCCCGCTCGAAGGTCTCGTCGGCTGCGCCTCGACCGGCTTCTATTCGCCCGAAAATCGCCGGATCGTCATGGGCAACATGGCCAAGGTCAGGATCGCCACCAGCTATCGCTGCGCGGCGCATGAATACCGCGCCTTTGCCGGTGGTCATTTCCATTTCCTGATGTACCAGAAGCTGATGCCATGGGATCATCTGGCCGGCACGCTGATCGCGCAGGAAGCTGGTGCCTATGCGGCCCGCTTCGACGGCTCGCCCTATCTCCCGGAGCATGTCGATGGCGGCCTGCTTCTGGCGTCCGACAAGGACTGTTGGGAAGTGCTGCGTCGCGAAGTTTTCACGGTTTGAACGACCACGACAATCGAAAAACAGCAGGCCCGCCGGGATGACCGAGCGGGCCTTCTTCGTTTCCGGGAGCTTTCGGCGGATTACATATGCCCGCCGGCCCCTTCCAGTAAGGCATGGTCGTCGCCCGGGTGTGTAAAGAGCTTGCCCTTTTCGGCCCAGAGAACGGCAAGGATCGTCACAAGGCCAAAGACCGTGAAACCGGCAAACAGCGGCTGGACCGTGCCGTTGAACATCTGGCCGACGGTTCCGCCGATCAAGGCGCCACCGGTTGTCGACATGAAACCGGTAATGGCCGTGGCTGTTCCAGCAAGGTTTCCCATCGGTTCGAGGCTGATGGCCGTGAAATTGGTGGCGATCACGGCAAAAAACATCAGGAGAACGGAAAACAGCAGGTAGGCGATCAGGAAGCTTGGCTTGCCGCCGAGTGCGATTAGCAGGCCGACGCCGGAAAGCAGCGTGAACAGGATCATCGCCACATGCGAGATGCGGCGCATGCCGAAGCTGCGCACGAAATACCCGTTGGCGAAATTGGCGACCGCGATACCACCGGCCGTTCCGGCAAACGCAATCGGCAACCAGTCACCCAAGCCATAAACTTCACCGAAGATCTGCTGAACGGTGACGATATAGGCGCAGATCACGGCCGTGAAGAGCGTCAATCCGATCATGTAACCGCAGGTGATGCGGTTCGTCAGAACAGTCCGGAAACCGGAGGAGACGGCGGCGACAGACAGAGGCAACCGCTCTTCTTTTGGCAGCGATTCCTTCAGTCGCAATCCGGCCCAGACAAACAGGATAGCGCCTACGCAGCCGAGAAGGATGAAAATCCAGTGCCAGTTTGCATAGTAGATGATGGCCTGGCCGAGCGAGGGAGCAACGATCGGCACGATCATGAAGACGATCATCACATAGGACATGACACGCGCCATTTCACGGCCGCCGAAGCAATCGCGGACGACTGCCATGGTAGTGATACGGACGGCTGCGGCGCCGATACCTTGCACGAAGCGCAGGACAAGCAGCATCTCGAAGCTTTGTGTCGCGGCCGCACCGAACATCGTCAGTATGAAGAAGGCAAGCCCGCCCAACAGGATGGCGCGGCGACCGAACGTGTCGGACAGGCTGCCGAAGACGATCTGCGAACAGCCGAAGCCGAGAAAGAACACGCCGATCACCAACTGTGTGTCGTTGGTGTTGGCGACATTGAGCGACTGGCCGATGGCGGGCAGGGCGGGCAACATGATGTCGATCGCGATGGCGACGCTGGCGGTCATCAGGGCGATGGTGATGATGAATTCGACGAAGCCGAGACCGATGCGGGCGGAGCCCTGGTTCTCGACATGATGGGCGGACGGAGTGGCGGACATGAAAGACCTGTCTTGAAAAAGCGGCGGACTGTTTAAACGGCGGGATTGTGCGGACTGAAAAGCTTGCCCCGCTCTGCAAAGAGAACGAAGCCGAGGCCGATGACGGAGACGGTCAGGAAGCCGACGGCGAGCGGTGTGACGGTGCCGTCGAATGCCTGGCCGATCAGTGCGCCGATGCTGGCGCCTCCGATCGTCTGGGTGAAGCCGAGGACGGAGGATGCCGTGCCGGCGACATGACCGAGTGGCTCCATCGCCATGGCGTTGAAATTCGGGCCGATCAGGCCGAACTGGAACATGGTCGCGGCATAGAGCACGACGAACAGCCAGAACGGCAGCGTCCCGAAGATCGATGCCGTAGCCCAGACAAGGCTTCCGATCGTGAAGCCGATCAGGGCGCCGTGCGACAGGCGGCGCATGCCATAACGTCTGACCAGCCGGGAATTCGTGAAGGACGCAACCGCCATCATGCTGGCGAAGCCCGCGAATACGAGCGGAAACCAGTGTCCGAGACCGTAGACGCCGACAAGAATTTGCTGTGCCGAATTGATGAAGCCGAACAACGAGCCGAACAGGAACGACGCGGCCAGCGAATAGCACAGCGACACGCGGTTGGTCAGCACGATGCGGAAGGCCGAGCCGATCGAGGAAATCGTGAACGGCCGGCGATTTTCGACGGCCAGCGTCTCCGGCAGGCGCAACATCACCAGCGTCGCCACGACCACGGCGAACAGGCAGATGACGACGAAGATCATGTGCCATTCGGCAAAGATCATGATCAACTGGCCGACGCTCGGGGCGATCACCGGCACGATCATGAACACCATCATGACCAGCGACATGACCTCCGCCATCATTCGGCCGCCATAGATGTCGCGAACGATGGAGATGGTGATGACGCGTGTGGCGGCGGCGCCGATGCCCTGCATGAAGCGCAACGCGAGAAGGCCGGCAAAGGACGGCACGAAGACGATGGCAAGCGCACAGAGTGCATAGACAGCGAGACCGCCAAGCAGTGGCAGCTTGCGGCCGAACCGGTCGGACAGCGGACCGAAGAACAGTTGCGCGCAGCCCATGCCGATCAGATAGGAGGTGATGACATATTGACGGGTGTTCTCGTCGGCGACGCCGAGGCTGGCGCCGATCTCCTGCAGGCCGGGCAGCATGATGTCGATCGAGATCGCATTGATCGCCATCAGCATGGCCATCAGCGCGATGAATTGTGGTTTCGAAAGTGCCGGAATGCCCGGCGCTTGGGTCGTCATGGTCATAGGGATATTCCTGCCGGCGTGCCGGGCATCTGAAGCGGGAAACCGGATCGTTTCCGAAAGCGATCAGACGCAGATGAAATGGATGGAACCGGAATTGCGGGCGCACTGAAAGCACGGTTCCGAAGCGCTTTCAAAACGGAAGCCGGCGTGCCGGCTCAGGTGGCTGACAACCGGTGGGAGGCCGGTTGCAAAGGAAGAATCATTTGGATCGAATGGCGCAAACGCATGTTCGAGCGTTTGCATATCCATGAAACCGCACCGTGACATAGCCGCGTATCGGCTGCTGCTGTTACAGGGCGGAAAATATTAGAATGTTCGCACGCGTTCCTTGAATCAAAAAAGGCGGTGACCCGCCTTTTCAGGTGTCACAATGACAGAGGGTTGCTTCAGGCTGCGCCCTTGACGGCGATGCCCTGTTCCTCGAAATGCGACTGGAGTTCGCCAGCCTGGAACATTTCGCGCACGATGTCGCAGCCGCCGATGAATTCGCCCTTGATATAGAGCTGCGGGATCGTCGGCCAGTTCGAATAGTCCTTGATGCCCTGGCGCAGGTCGGCATCCGCGAGCACGTTGATGCCCTTATAGTCGACGCCGATATAGTCGAGCATCTGGACGACCTGTCCGGAGAACCCGCACTGGGGGAACTGGGGCGTGCCCTTCATGAAAAGAACGACGTCGTTGCTCTTCACTTCGTTTGCGATGAAATCATTGATACCGCTCATGTCGTAATCCTTCCTCATCCCGCTTCAAGGGCCGGGTGTGTCGATTTCCTGTAGATAGCATGCAGACCGGTGATTTTCATCACCCGTTCGCAACAAAAATTGATGGCTTGCACGCGGGCAACAGGTCAGATTTCCGGAGTTTATCGCGTCTTGCTGCGGGCCGCCGTGGTGCGTCGGCGGCTCACCTGCTTCTTCGCCGGTTTGGCCGCCTTCGGCTTCGTGGTCTTCTTGAAACGTCCGGTCGTTGCCGAACGGGTCTGCCGCTTCTGGCGCTTGGATGTTGTCGTCTTGACGCCAGACTTTTTCAGAACTTCCTTGAGCACACTTTCGACGACCCCAGTAATCAGCTCGTTGATCAGGTTGGCCATCGGCGCCTACTCAGGTACGGAAGTCTGGAGCGCGAGTGCGTGCAACACACCACCCATATTGCCGCTCAGGGCATCATAAACCATTTTGTGCTGCTGTACGCGGGTCTTGCCACGAAATGCCTCGGCCACAACCTCGGCGGCGTAATGGTCGCCGTCGCCGGCCAGATCCCGGATGACGACTTTCGCCCCCGGAATTCCAGCCTTGATCATGTCTTCGATATCGCCAGGTGCCATCGGCATCGTCTGTACTCCCTGAATTACTCGGCGGCGATCTGTGTTTCGCCGTCCATGAAGTCAGGGAACCACGATTCATGGGCCGAGCGCAATTGCAGAATTGCAACCGGCTTGGCCGAGCCGAGGACGACCTCCGTGCCACCCGTCTCGCCGATCGATGGGGCCGCAACGCCTGCAGCCTTCGCCCGATCGGCGACCAGAGCCGCATGTTCCGGCCGAACCGTGACGACGTAGCGACCCTGATCCTCACCGAAGAAGACCGGGATCGGGTCGCGGCCGGCGACGGCCGAAACCTTGGCGCCGATGCCCGATGCCATGGCCATCTCGGCGATTGCCAGCGCCAAGCCGCCCGACGAGCAGTCATGCACGGCGGTCGTCAGGCCATCGGTGATCAGGTCGCGGACGAAATCGCCGACCTTGCGCTCATGAGCGAGATCGACATGCGGCGCCGGGCCATCGGTGCGGCCATGGATGTCGCGGAGATAGACGGATTGGCCAAGATGCGTGCCCAGCCCTTCCGGTGCACCGACGAGCAGGATCTCTTCGCCTTCGGCGGCAAAGCGAATACGCGCCATCTGCGACCAGTCGCCGAGCAGGCCGACGCCGCCGATGGTCGGGGTCGGCAGGATGCCCTGGCCGTTGGTCTCGTTGTAGAGCGAGACATTGCCAGACACGATCGGGAAATCGAGGGCAAGGCAGGCTTCGCCGATGCCCTTGATGGCATGGACGAGCTGGCTCATGATTTCCGGGCGCTCCGGATTGCCGAAGTTGAGGTTGTCGGTGGCTGCCAAGGGCAGGGCGCCGGTGGCGGTGATGTTGCGCCAGCATTCGGCAACGGCCTGCTTGCCGCCTTCGAATGCATCGGCCTCGACATAACGCGGCGTCACGTCGGAAGAAAAAGCCAGTGCCTTGGTCGGATGGCCTTCGACGCGCACGACGCCGGCGTCGCCGCCCGGAAGCTGAAGCGAGTTGCCCTGGATCAGCGTGTCATACTGCTCGTAGACCCAGCGGCGCGACGAGTTGTTGGCGGAACCGACCAGCGACAGCACGGCATCGGCGATGTCGGCCTGCGGGATATCGCCGGCTGCCAAGGGCGCGGCAACCTGTGCCGGGGTCCACGGGCGGTCGTATTCCGGTGCTTGGTCGCCCAGATCCTTGATCGGCAGGTTGGCGACTTCCTCGCCCTGATGGATGACGCGGAAGCGCAGGTCGTCGGTGGTCTTGCCGACGATCGCGAAGTCGAGGCCCCACTTGACGAAGATCGCCTTGGCGACCTCTTCCTTGGCGGGTTCAAGGACCATGAGCATGCGCTCCTGGCTTTCCGACAGCATCATTTCATAGGCCGTCATGCGGTCTTCGCGCACCGGCACTTTGTCGAGTTCCAGTTCTATGCCGAGGTCGCCCTTGGCGCCCATCTCGACGGCCGAGCAGGTGAGGCCGGCAGCACCCATGTCCTGGATGGCGATGACAGCGCCGGTCTTCATCAGCTCAAGGCAGGCTTCCAGCAGGCACTTTTCGGTGAAGGGGTCGCCGACCTGCACGGTCGGGCGCTTTTCCTCGATCGATTCGTCGAATTCCGCCGATGCCATGGTGGCGCCGCCGACGCCGTCGCGGCCGGTCTTGGCACCGAGATAGACGACCGGCAGGCCGACGCCCTTGGCTTCGGACAGGAAGATGCCGTCAGCCTTGGCGAGACCAGCCGCGAAAGCGTTGACGAGGATGTTGCCATTGTAGCGGGCGTCGAACTCGACTTCGCCGCCGACGGTCGGCACGCCGAAGGAATTGCCATAGCCCCCGACGCCGGCAACGACGCCGGAAACGAGATGGCGGGTCTTCGGATGATCCGGCGCGCCGAAGCGCAGCGCGTTCATCGCCGCGATCGGGCGGGCACCCATGGTGAACACGTCGCGCAGGATACCGCCGACGCCGGTCGCGGCCCCCTGATAGGGCTCGATATAGGACGGGTGGTTGTGGCTCTCCATCTTGAAGACGACGACGTCGCCATCATCGATATCGACGACGCCGGCATTTTCGCCCGGTCCCTGGATGACGCGCGGCCCTTTGGTCGGCAGCGTGCGCAGCCACTTCTTCGAGGACTTGTAGGAGCAATGCTCGTTCCACATGGCCGAGAAGATGCCAAGCTCGGTAAAGGTCGGCTCGCGGCCGATGAGTTCCAGGATCCGCTGGTACTCGTCTGGCTTCAGACCATGCGAGGCAATCAGTTCCGGCGTGATGGGGCGGGTATTGGAAATGGTCATCGTGGTCCGTTCGGTCCGTTGGAGCATCCCGACGGCGAAAGGGCCGCCATGCATTGAGGGCTGCATCAAAACAAAGAGATCGTATTCGCGCTTCTTTAGCTGATGCACTGCGGCGATGCGACAGGAAAATGCCGGAAAAGCACAGGAGATGTGCGCCTTTGCCGGGAAATGAGCCCGATGTTCAAGCGAAGCTGTCGTAGCCGGTGCGGCCGCTGTCGAGCAGGCGGCGAAGCGTCAGGAACCCGCGCCGGACTTCGGCCCTGTCGGCGGGTGACGAGAAGCCGATGCGCACGCGGTGGAAGACGCTGTCGGTGCGCCCGGCCTTGAATTCGTCTTCGTCATCGACAAGCACGCCCTCTTCGAAGGCCGCGTGCTTGAATGTGCCGGAGAGCCAGGGTTCGGACAGCTTCAGCCATAGGAACGGCACATGCGGATGCGAATTGAAGTCGATACCGGCGAATATCTCGCGGGCCATCTGTTCGCGGGCGCGGATTTCATCGATGCTTTTCGAGCGCAGGATCGCGCCTTCGCCGCTGAGCACCAGCCGGGCGCAAAGTTCGGCCAGCAGAAATGGCATGCCGCCGCTGACCATCTTGTGGGCGATGCGGATGCGTTGGCTGAAATGCGGAGGGCAGGCAACCCAGCCGCCGCGCACGCCGGCAGCGACCGATTTCGACAGGCCGCCGACCAGGAAGGTACGCTCCGGCGCCAGTTCAGCAAGTAGCGGCGTCATGTCGCCAGTCATCGCCCCATAAAGATCGTCTTCCAGCAGCCAGACGCCGTAGCGGCGGGCGATGTCGGCGATGGCCTGCCGGCGCTCCAGCGACAGCGTTACCACCGTCGGATTCTGCGCCGTTGGCATCAGGAAGGCGAGTTTTGGGTGCTGCTGGGCGCAAACCCGTTCGAAATCCTCGGGATCGAGGCCGTAGTCGTCGGTGCGCAAAAGAATGGTACGGCGACCGATCAGGCCGGCGCTGCGGCTGATCTGCGAGTAGGTGACATTTTCGAAGGCGATCTTGTCGCCGGGCGCCGTGACCGCCGCAATGACGGCGACGGCACCCGCATGGGCTCCGAGTGTCGGCACGATGCGATCGGGCAGGGGGCGAAACGATCCCTTGGCCAGCCACTGGCTGCCGGCCTCGAACCAATGCGGAGGAAAGTCCCGGGCATAGCTGGCAATATCGGCATGGTGTTCGCGACTGATCTCCACCAGCAGTTTTTCCAGCGAAGCGCCCTGGCCGATATCCGGCGCTGCCGTGCTGTCGAACCGGAGCTTGCCTGGCGGTGCCTTCAGCGGCCGGGTGCCGGACAGCGCTGCAATCATCGGGTCGGCCTGTTCAGCAGGCTTTACCTCGGTGTTATCGAGAACATAGGTACCCCGGCCGACTTCGCCGCTGACAAGCCCACGTTCGCGAACGAGATGATAGGCCCGACCGATTGTACCGATTGTGACGCCGATATCGAAGGCAAGATTGCGCTGGGGAGGCAATTTCGTGCCGGCAGTGAGCACGCCCTCAGCAATCGCCTCCTCGATCTGGTCGGCAATGCGGGCATAGATCGGGCCTTGGCCCTGGCCGGGATCGGGCATCCAAGTTGTCATGGTGACAATTTCTACATTGTATCCATCAGAGTGTCAATTAAGACAATACAATATTGATGGTGACAATTTGACGGCGGAAAGGTGATCTCAATGAGTGCAATATGTTCGGCCGATGATGCAATTTGTGCTGCCAACCTGGAAGCAATCCGTGCATCGCGTATCACGATCCACGAAGGCCCTTCGGTGATCCGACGCGCCCTCGCATGGTTGATAACGCGGGAGAGAAAGAGATTGAGCCGGCTCGCGCTGGCCGAGCTCACCGATGACCAACTGGCCGACATCGGCATCAGGGCTGCCGAGGCGCGCCGGGAAGCGGCCCGTCCGTTCTGGGATTGATTGTCCGGCTATGTAATCTAACGGTCTCGGGCTGTCATTACAGCAGCTCAAGCACCTTGGTCTTCGGGCGACAGACCTTGACACCCTTTTCCGTCACGACGATCGGTCGCTCTATCAGTTCGGGATGGGCAAGCATCGCGTCGATGATCTGGCGGTCTGTCTTGCTTTCATCGTCGAGATGCAACGAGAGATAGGCGCGTTCGCGGGTTCTGAGCAGCGCGCGCGGCGTCATGTCCATGGCCAGCAGCAGAGCCAGCATGGCCTCATGCGATGGCGGTGTTTTCATATATTCGATGATAATGGGCTCGATGCCGGCGGCGCGAATAATGTCGAGAACCGCGAGCGATGTCGTGCAGCGGTCATTGTGATAGATCGTAACGCTCATGAAAATGCCTTTGGTAATGCTGCATGCATGCGAGGACGTCGGCACGGTGGTCTGGCGACAAAATGTTCAATTGGGCAGTTAGCGTGCTTTCGTGACGGGTATGAGAATGAGATCCGGCCTTGGACGCTCCAAAATGCAGTCTGCATTTTGGAGAACTCAATCAGGAGTTTACAGAGATTGATCGTTCAGTAAATTTTAAATATGAAAAAGCGGCAAAAAATGGATGTTTGCTGCCGCGCATGCCTTATCCGGTGAGATCAGTGGCAGCCGGTGCCGCCAGCCGCGAAGCGCTTGACGTCGGTGGCCATGCGCGTGCCCAGCGGATCGTTGAACAGCGGTCCGAAGGCCTGTAGCCTGGCGGGGTGGCCTTCGGCCTGGATCACTGCCAGAGGACGCGACTCGGGCGAATTGCGCTTGACGATGAGGATGCGCGGGCGGCCGGAGAATGAGTTCAGCTCCGGCGCGAGGCGATAGGGTTTGAAGGCAGCGTCGCCCGACTTGAACCAGCAGGCATTGACGCCGAGCGCCACCCGCTCCATGGTCGACAGGGCTGTCGTGCTCTGGCTGGGCGCTGGAGGCGCGGCCGACTGGCAGCTTGCGACCAGCGCAAGCGTAGCGACGGGCACGGCAGTGGACAGGAGGCGGAGGAAAGCAGCGGCGCGCATCGGAAAGCCCTTCTGATTCGGTCTTCGAAGCTGCCTTCTATCAGACCGAACGTTAAGCGGCGATTACGTCGAGCGCCGACGCGAACAGACCACGGCCGTCGGAACCGCCATGCGCCGCTTCGATCAGGTTTTCCGGATGCGGCATCATGCCAAGGACGTTGCCCTTCGCATTGATGATCCCCGCGATGTCGTTGACCGATCCGTTCGGATTGGTGCCGGCGGCATAGCGGAAGACGACCTGGCCGTTGCCTTCGATGGTTTTTAGCGTCTCGGCGTCGGCGAAATAGTTGCCATCGTGATGCGCGACCGGGCAGCGGATGATCTGGCCCTGTTCATAGGCGCGACTGAAATCGGTATCGGCGTTGACGACTTCCAGCTTGATTTCCTTGCAGACGAACTTCAGCGACGCATTGCGCATCAGGGCGCCGGGCAGGAGGCCTGCCTCGACGAGGATCTGGAAGCCGTTGCAGACGCCGAGAACCTTGACGCCGGCGTCCGCCTTGGCCTTGATCGCCTGCATCACCGGCATGCGCGCCGCGATCGCGCCGCAGCGCAGATAGTCGCCGTAGGAAAAGCCGCCGGGAATGACGATCAGATCGACGTCCGGAATTTCGGTCTCGGTCTGCCAGATGGTGATCGGCGCGGTGCCTGAAATCTTGGTCAGGGCGGCGATCATGTCGCGGTCACGGTTGAGGCCTGGAAGCTGGACGACGGCGGATTTCATGGGTGCGGTTCAAACCTGGATTGGGCCTCGGCAAGCTCGCGCAATTCGAGGCGGTTTTCGATACGGTCGAGACGATCTTCGATATGCGCAATCGAGCCGCGTAAATTATTTATGTCACCCTGCATCGTATGAAACTGATTGCGCAGTGACAAATTGTCATGCCGAAGGTCACGCTGGCCTTCCTTGAGCGAGCTGATATCAACCTGAATGCGCTTCAGCAATTCATACATCAGTTCGTTTGTGACTTCGGCCATCACATCGTCCTTCAACCCTCAGGCGAGTGAGATAGTGTAGTTCTCGATCACCGTGTTGGCCAGAAGTTTCTCGCACATGGCCTTGACCTCGGCTTCCGCCTTGGCCTTGTCGGCGGTTTCGATCTGGAGGTCGAAGACCTTGCCCTGGCGGACATGGCCGATGCCGTCGAAGCCGAGAGCGCCGAGAGCGCCTTCGATTGCCTTGCCCTGCGGGTCAAGAACGCCGTTCTTCAGCGTCACAGTTACACGTGCGTTGATCACTGTTGTCTTCCTGCTTATTTCACCAGCACCGGACCGGTGCCGCGCGGCGGTTCGTTCTCGTTCATGATGCCAAGGCGGCGGGCCACTTCCTGGTAGGCCTCAACGAGACCGCCCAGGTCACGGCGGAACCGGTCCTTGTCCATCTTTTCCTTGGTTTCGACATCCCACAGACGGCAGCTGTCCGGCGAAATCTCGTCAGCCAGGATGATGCGCATCATGTCGCCTTCGAACAGGCGGCCGCATTCGATCTTGAAGTCAACGAGCTGGATGCCGACGCCGAGAAACAGGCCGGTCAGGAAGTCGTTGATGCGGATGGCGAGCGCCATGATGTCGTCGAGTTCCTGCGGGCTTGCCCAGCCGAACGCGGTGATGTGCTCTTCGGAAACCATCGGATCTTCGAGGGCATCGGCCTTATAGTAGAATTCGATGATCGATCGCGGCAGGATGACGCCTTCCTCGATGCCAAGGCGCTTTGCAAGCGAACCGGCGGCCACATTGCGCACGACGATCTCGAGCGGAATGATTTCCACTTCCTTGATCAACTGCTCGCGCATGTTGAGGCGGCGGATGAAATGCGTGGGAATGCCGATCCGGTTCAGATGCGTGAAGATATATTCGGAGATACGGTTGTTGAGCACGCCCTTGCCGTCGATGACCTCGTGCTTCTTCGCGTTGAAGGCAGTGGCGTCATCTTTGAAGAACTGGATCAGAGTGCCAGGCTCGGGACCCTCATAAAGGATCTTTGCCTTGCCCTCGTAGATACGGCGGCGACGATTCATAAAGGATATCTCTGTTGTTTCCGGCGCTATTGGGGTGCGCGCATGGTATTTTCCAAGGCGGTCCATAGCCGAAATGAAACCATTTCACAATCGGCGTCTGGTCCGATCCCCCGAATTCACGAAAGGGTAACACGGAAAGTCGCCAAAGCCGAAAACTTCGCATTGCACTTTGAGCGAGCTTTTGGTTTATGGGCAAAAAGCTGTTTGCAGCGCAGGTTTTCTGGGAGAATGAATGATGACCGACATGAAGGACCGCGAAAAGGCGTTCGAGGCCAAATTTGCTCTGGATGAAGAACTGCGGTTCAAGGCCGAAGCGCGCCGCAACAAGCTGCTGGGCCTCTGGGCCGCCGAACTGCTCGGCAAAAGCGATGCGGCCGCCTATGCAAAAGAAGTCGTTGCCGCGGACTTCGAAGAAGCCGGTCACGAGGACGTTGTTCGCAAGATCCGCGCCGATTTCGATGCTGCCGGCATCGTCCAGTCCGACGACCAGATTCGGCTGAAGATGCTGGAGCTTCTTTCGGAAGCCGTCACGCAGGTCCAGAACAACTGATACTCAAAGCCAATGCCTGAACCGCCCGTTCGCACGGGCGGTTTTTCTATGACTTGAGATTGCGAGTCCTGCTGCTGCGCGGGGGTGCAACAAGCGTCTGTGCTTCACGCCAGCTTGCCGAGCGAACGAACGCTTCCAGATCGGCTCGGGTCATCGGTCTTGCGAAAGCGTAGCCCTGCAGGATGTCGCAGCCGAGATCGCGCAGGATATCGGCATGCTGCCGTGTCTCCACACCTTCCGCCACCACCTCGATATTCAGCGAATGGCCGATATCGATGATCGATCCGACCAGCTGTCGCTGTTCGGTCGTGTCGGTGATTGGCTTCACGAGCGCACCATCGATCTTCAGGCGGCTGGGGCTGAGCTTCATCAGGCCGATGATGGATGCATGACCTGTGCCGAAATCGTCGATTTCGATGTCGATTCCCAGCGCCTTTATATCGCTCAGGGTTTTTGACGAGCGCTCGTCGAGATCGTCGAGGAAGATCGATTCGAGCAGCTCGAAAGACAGTTTTCCACGTGGGATATCGAGCCTCTTCAGGCTTTCGATCAGGCCGGACTCACGCAGGCGCGGCGAAGAGACGTTCACGGAAATGCGCGGAATGGAAAAGCCTTGGGCTTCCCATCGCCCGAAATCGCGCAGCGCCTGTTCGGCGATGGTCCGGTCGATGGCGGTCAGCGCGTTGATGTCCTCGGCGATCTTCAGGAAATAATCGGGCGCCAGAAAGCCGTGCTGCGGGTGCTTCCAGCGCGCCAGGGTTTCCACGCCGGCTATGTCGAGCGTGCGGGCGTCGAACTGCGGCTGGTAGACGGGAATGAACTCACCGTCCTCAAGACCCTTGACGATTTCGTCCGCGGTCCGTTTGACGTGGTGGATCTGCGTCTGGAGTTGCTTGGTGAAAAACTCGTAGCGGTTGCGGCCCTGATCCTTGGCTCGGTAGAGGGCAATGTCGGCGTTCATCAGCGACTGCTTGGCATCGACCGTTCCATCCAGCGTCCAGGCGATGCCGACGCTGGCGCCGAACCGGCAGAGATGCCCCTCGTAGGGCACCGGCTGCCGCAAGGCATCGATGATTCGGTCGGTCATGGCGATGACATCGTCCTGCCCATGCTGGCTGTCGCACAGGATCAGAAATTCGTCGCCGCCGATCCGAGCAACGAAATCGCGCTCTTTAGTGATCGAAGACAGGACACGCGCGGTATGGACCAGCATCGTATCGCCCGCCTGATGTCCGAGCGTGTCGTTGATCTGCTTGAAACGGTCGAGGTCAATATGCAGGATGGCGCAATAGGCGACTTTCTCGGCGATCCAGTCTTCGAGCCGCTGATCGAGATAACGCCGGTTCGGCAGGCCCGTCAGATGGTCATGCAGGGCATTATATTCGATCCGGGTACGCGCTGCTTCGAGTTCCACGTTACGGGCTTCCGCCAGTTGTCTGGCGCGGTCGAGTTCGTCGCGCAAAGCCACATCGTCTGTGATGTCCCAGTTCGCGCCGATCAGCTTGCGCGCTCCCTCTGCATCGACGAATGTCACGGAGCTTGAGCGGATGTGCCGGATTTCACCGTCGGGACGAATGATGCGGAAGGCATTGGCGAAGGGGCGGTTCGATGCCGTGCCGTCTGAAATTGTCGTGAGCGCCGCCTCGCGATCCTCGGGATGCAGCAACTTGTCCAGAAGTGTTGGTTGATCGGCGGGAGCCGCGAATTCGTGGCCGTAGATTTTCAGGAGTAGGGCGTCGCGCATCACCTCGCCGGTGTCCAGATTGGCCTCGAATACGCCGATCTGGGACGCATCCATCGCCAGCAGCAAACGCCGTGTGACTTCCTCGAGCTGGGCCTCGGCCCTCTTCCGTTTGGAGATGTCGGTATCCGTGCCGATGATTCGGGTCGGTTTTCCGTCCGGTCCCCACTCGATCGACGCACCACGGCTTTCGATCCAGACCCAGTGGCCATCGGCGTGGCGCTCGCGATACTGGAACGTGTTGAACTCGACTTCGCCTTCGTCCTGGCGGCGGATGTATTCGAGGACATGCTCGCGGTCGGCCGGGTACACGTTTGCGATCCACTCATCAAGCGATCCATCGACGATTGCATCCGGGGCCATGCCGCGAATGAGTTTCCAATGCTTGGAATAGAACAGGTCGCCGGATTTGAAATCGTGATCCCAGACGCCCTGATGCGCGCTTTCGAGCGCATATTTCCAGCGCATTTCGCTCTTCTGCAGGGTTTCGAGCGCCTGCTTCATCTCGCCGATCGGATGGACCTGCAGGATGACGCCGCTTTCGATTGCCGATAGCGAGGCCGTGACCCAATAAGGAACTCCGTCCGGCTGGACCAGGCGGATGTCCAACTGGCTTTCCGTATGCGCATTCATGCCGATATCGGCGAGGGCTTCGGCGAAGGAGGCCGAGTCTTCGTTATGGAGGAAGCCGAGGATCGGTTTGCCACAGATAGTGTCGGGAGAAAGGGCGAAAAGGCCTGAAAATGCCATGTTGGTGCGACGGACGACGCCTTGCGGATCGATGAGGCAGAAACCGAGCGGCATCGAATCGAGAATGGCAGCAAGGTCCTTGAAAGGACCATCCACAGCCGGTGTTCGCCCCAGGTCTCTGTTCTTGCTGGCGGTTTTCACGTATCCGTCATTCTCGCTGGATTTTGCGAAAGCATAGACGACGACAATGAAGGCCCCATTAATGCTGCAATGCAGCCATCCAGCGTCAACCCTGAAGCCGGTTGAGGAACTGGGCAAAGACCATCGTGCCTTCCGGCCAGGGGCCATGTCCGGATTCCGCGTTGATATGGCCGGATTGGCCGGCATCGACCAGCAAGGATCCCCAGGCATTGGCAAGATCGCCGGCATGTTCGTAGGAGCCGAACGGGTCGTTCTGGCTCGCGACCATCAGGCTTGGAAACGGCAAGGGATCACGCGGGTAGGGGCCGAAGGTCATCAGATGCTTCGGGCGGATCTTGGGGTTGGTCACCTCGGGCGGAGCGACCAGGAAGGCACCGGCAATCTTCTTGTCGACATGCTCGAGCGCATGAACCGCCGTCGCGACGCCGAGCGAATGCGCGACGATGACGACAGGCTTGGTCGCGGCGTTGATTTCATCGACCATGCGCTTGACCCAGTCTTCGCGCACGGGCTTGGCCCATTCGACCTGCTCGACACGTCGTGCGGAAGCCAATTTGCTTTGCCAGCGGCTTTGCCAGTGCGTAGGGCCGGAATTGGTGTAGCCGGGGACGATGAGGATATCTGCTTCGGATGCTTTCATGGTAACGGCGATTTGAGGTCGAAGTCTGCGGAAGTCAAGTGTCACGGAAGCAGATCAGGTATATGCTCACGGCACGGGTCGCCTGGTCACGACGTTCCGGGACGGCCGATGCCGCCGATGAACGACAGCACGGAGATAGGACCGGACTTTATCTGAATCTCCGCAACCTGACCGCTGCTTGTTCTCGAATTGCAATGACGATGCTTGTTCAAGGAGGAGAATTCGTCATGACAGCCTTTCATGTAATGGCAGGATCCAGCGCCGAACTCGTGCATCCGGGAATTCGCAAGATCGCGGTTTCCGATGTGTTCGACGCGCTGCGCCTCGGCTGGGAAGATTTTCGCGCGAAACCGTCGCATTACGTTTTTCTCTGCATGATCTACCCGATCGCGGGCGTGGTGCTGGCCGCCTGGAGTTCCGGCGCCAACATGCTGCCGATCCTCTATCCGCTGGCATCGGGCTTTGCGTTGCTGGGGCCTGTTGCCGCGATCGGGCTCTATGAGATCAGCCGGCGCCGGGAACTCGGCATGAACACCAACTGGCGGCATGCCTTCGATGTCCGCCGTTCGCCGGCTTTTGCATCTATCATCGGTCTCGCCGTCATGTTGCTGGCGATGTTCGTTGCCTGGCTGCTGGTTGCCCAGTCGCTTTATGCGCAATTGTTCGGCGACGTGCCGCCGGCGTCGATGTCGGCCTTCTTCAATCAGGTCGTCGGCACGGAACAGGGCTGGAACCTGATCCTCGTCGGCAATGCCATTGGCCTCGTCTTTGCTATCATTGTGCTGTCGAGCGTCGTCGTGGCGTTTCCGCTGCTGCTCGACCGTGACGTCGGCGCGGTCGCCGCGATCGACACGTCCATCCGTGCGACGCTCGCCAATCCCGTGCCCGTTGCGGTCTGGGGGCTGATCGTTGCCGGGGGGCTCGTCCTGGGCTCGATCCCGGTCTTCGTCGGTCTCGCCGTGATCATGCCGATCCTCGGTCATGCGACCTGGCATCTCTACCGCAAGCTGGTTATCCCGCCGATGGGCAAGTAAGTCCTCCAACGCAAACGCCGCCCGTAGAAGGGCGGCGTTTGGCTGATGGGGCTTCTGGCGGTCTACCGGAAATACTTATAGTAGGATGAAATCTGCGCCGCCGTCTTGGAGGAGGGATCGAGACGGACGCCGATCCTGTCGCCGCGATACCATTTCACCACGCCGGTCAGATGCCCGAATTCGGTGCTCTGGATCGAGACTTCCTCTCCGGTCTTTGCATTGATGTCGAAATAGAGCTGGAAGCAGATGCCGGCTGAGGAAAGATCCTTGACGATGCCTCGGCTCATGCCGCCCTTGCACGTGACTTCGCCGGTAAATTTCGTCGTCGTGCGCGCCGACTTGCGTTCGATGACCTGCTGGTACGGCATTTCCGACCACTCCCGCTTTTTCGTTCTTTGACGCAGCGTCTCACGAAAGAATGACGGAAGGCTTTGGAAAAACGTTCAAACTTGAGTCAATTGGGCCAAAATCGAACAAGCAGGCGCATGGCCGGCGAAGCCGGGGAGCCGCTTGGGCTCCCCGAACATGTCAGCCGAACACGCGGTTGAAGATCGTGTCGACATGCTTGGTGTGATAGCCGAGGTCGAACTTTTCGCGGATTTCGTTTTCCGAAAGAGCCGCGCGCACTTCAGCGTCAGCCAGCAATTCCTCAAGGAAATCGGCGCCCTTTTCCCAGACCTTCATGGCATTGCGCTGCACGAGGCGGTAGCTGTCCTCACGCGATACACCGGCCTGGGTGAGCGCGAGAAGCACGCGCTGGCTCATCACCAGCCCACGGAACTTGTTCATGTTGTTCAGCATGTTTTCCGGGTAGATCACCAGTTTTTCGACGACGCCGGCAAGACGGTTGAGGGCGAAGTCGAGGGTGATGGTCGTATCCGGGCCAATGGTGCGCTCGACGCTCGAATGGCTGATGTCGCGTTCGTGCCAGAGAGCCACGTTCTCCAACGCGGGTACGACCGACATGCGGACCAGGCGGGCAAGGCCGGTCAGGTTTTCCGTCAGCACCGGATTGCGCTTGTGCGGCATCGCCGACGAGCCCTTCTGGCCGGGCGAGAAGAATTCTTCCGCTTCCAGAACCTCGGTGCGCTGCATGTGGCGGATTTCGGTAGCGACGTTTTCGATCGACGAGGCGATAACGCCAAGCGTTGCGAAGAACATGGCATGGCGGTCGCGCGGGATGACCTGGGTGGAGATCGGCTCGGCAACCAGGCCCAGCTGTTCGCAGACATATTCCTCGACGCGCGGGTCGATATTGGCAAAGGTGCCGACAGCACCGGAAATCGCGCCGGTGGCGATTTCTGCCTGGGCAGCGACGAGGCGGGCGCGGTTGCGGTTCATCTCGGCATAGAAACGGGCAAAGGTCAGGCCCATCGTGGTCGGCTCGGCATGAATGCCGTGGCTGCGGCCGATGCGAACCGTATCCTTGTGTTCGAAAGCGCGGGCCTTGAGCGCGTTCAGCACGCGGTCCATGTCGGCGAGCAGAAGGTCGGCGGCGCGAACAAGCTGGATGTTCAGCGTTGTGTCGAGCACGTCGGAAGATGTCATGCCCTGGTGAACGAAGCGGCTGTCGGGACCGACGAATTCGGCGAGATGGGTGAGGAAGGCGATGACGTCATGCTTGGTGACGGCCTCGATCTCGTCGATGCGCGCCACGTTGAAGGTGGCGGCGCCGCCCTTTTCCCAGATCGTCTTTGCCGCTTCCTTCGGGATTACGCCCAACTCCGCCAGCGCGTCGCAGGCATAGGCCTCGATTTCGAACCAGATGCGGAATTTCGTCTCGGGCGACCAGATGGCCACCATTTCCGGGCGGGAGTAACGCGGGATCATGGGCTTTCAGCTTTCGTCACGGAGGGAGTTGAGCAGCCTCTAGCAAAGATGGCCACCAATCTCAACGTTGCAATCTCAACGTTGCGGGTCGGGCGTCCGGCGGGCAAGCCACAGACTGGCAAGGGCAAGCGCGGCGAAACCGACCGGGAGATAGAGCCGAATACCCATGACGACGAACTGGTAGACCGCCGCCGCCGAGGTGAAGACGAACTGGTACATCCATATCCTGGTGCCGAAGGGCTGATGCCACTGCGCATAGAACAGCCGGTAATCCATGGCGAAGATGAAGGCGGTGGCGGCAATCGTGCAGACCGTCAGGCAAAGAAAGAAGGCCGCGAACCGGGTTTCGCCTCGGCGCCCGATCGCGCCGAAACGTCCGAGAAACACAGCGCAGGGCCAAGCGATGATGCCACCGCAGAAGAAAAGCAGCAGGATGCTTACGATTTGATAGGTCTGGGCGCCGTTGCGCAGATAGAGCGCCAACAATGCCGACACCGCCATCATCGCGCCCCAGACCGGCCCGCCAATCAGAATTTCCCGGGCGCTGGGCAACGAGGCAAAAAAGCGCCGAACGGTCCGCCGCGTAAAGCCTGCGGGCTTTTCTTCTGCCGCATTGTTCGATGATGTCATGGTGCCACGTGCACCGGCACGGCGATCCAGCGACCGTCATGGCCCTCGAAGCCGAGGCTCATGACCTGGACGATGACAACATGGGTCGCAGGCTTGCCGTCCTGCTGGTCGACGACGACACCGGCGAGCCTGTAACCGGTCGGGCAGCCGCGACTGTCGGAAATTTTCGTGTCGGCATAGACTTCACGGTTGGACGGCTTTCCGTCTTCCGTCTCGAAGGCCAGGTGAAAGCCCGGAGATTCCGGCGTTATTTCCTTGCAGCGCTCGGCCGCCGGGAAATTGCGCTCCTGCAGCGTCAGGACATATTCGCCGCCGAATGCCGGTTCGGAGGCATATTCCAGATAGGTGAGATGATGGGCCGGGCTTTGTGTCTCGGTCAGCGGGTTGAAGGCGGCAAGCAGGCCCGGCCGCCCGTTCAGATCGAACTTATCGACAAGCGGGGCCGCCTTCTTCGCGGCTTCCGCCCGCGCCTTGCTCAGACCGGAATCCTCGTCTTCGACGCGCACCCTGATCGGCGTTCCCGGCAAGAAGGAGTCATTTTGCGTGTTGATGAAGAAGATGTTGGAGAAGGAAAAGCCCGAGCCATCCTCGACGCCATATTCCTCGAAGGCATAGATGCCGCTGTCATCGGAGAAGCCGATCGAGCGGAAGGAGGCGATATCGGCGGCGAGAGCCGTGTCGGCGAACAGGGCGGCCGAAACCAGTGCAACCGCCAATCCGCCCGTCAATCTCACCCGCGTCCCTCCGTCGCATTGCTGCGCAGAATGTCGATGGTTTTGCGGTAGGCGTCAACATGGCCGCCGCTGAAGATCGCCGAGCCCGCGACGAAGACATTGGCGCCGGCGGAGGCCGGCAAGGCGATCGTATCGACCGCGATGCCGCCATCGACCTGGATGTCGATCGGCCGGTCGCCGACCATGGCCTTGATGCGGCGGATCTTTTCTTCCATCGCCGGAATGAATTTCTGGCCGCCGAACCCCGGATTGACCGTCATCACCAGGATTAGGTCGAGCTTGTCCAGCAGATAGTCGAGCACGCTTTCGGGCGTGGCCGGATTGATCGAGACGCCGGCCTTCTTGCCGAGCGCCTTGATCGCCTGCACCGAGCGGTCGAGATGCGGGCCGGCCTCGGCATGTACGGTGATGCTGTCGCAACCGGCCTTGGCAAAGGCTTCGAGATAAGGATCGGCCGGCGCGATCATCAGGTGGCAATCGAAATAGGCGTCGGTGTGCGGCCGCAGCGACTTGATAACATCAGGCCCGAAGGAAATGTTCGGGACGAAATGGCCATCCATGATGTCGAGATGGACCCAGTCGGCTCCGGCTGCAACGACATCGCGCACTTCCTGGCCCAGCTTGGCATAGTCGGCGGCGAGAATGGACGGGGCGATGCGGATCGGCAGGGGCATGATCAGGGGCTCCAACTGTTTTGCGGGCAATAGCATTGCTTTTCGCTGCGAACAACATTGACGGCCCGCACTTTGCCGTTATCCGTGGTCCTTTCGCGATGCCCAAGCCGGAAGGAGATCGTTTTCCGCCGCCACGGCGTCATGGACGCCGCGCGCGATTGCCCGCGCCATGGTCGATGCGGCGGCCGCACCGAGATCGATGAAGTCCGGCAGGGAGACCGTCTTGCCGATCGCACCCGTCGCCAGCCCAAAGACAAGGTCGCCGTCGAGCGGCGTATGCGAAGGCCAGATGGCGCGCGCGAAACCGTCATGGGCTGCGATCGCCAGACGCTTGGCCTCAGCCTTGGTCAGCACAGCGTCGGTCGCGATGACGGCGATCGTGGTGTTCTGGGTTTCACGCTGGCCGTCACGGAACTTGATGCGCAGGTCGCGGGCATTCTGGGGAAAAGGATGCGGCATGCCGAGGCCACCGAATTCCTGGCCCTCCTCGAACGGTGCGGCCCAGAAATGCCCGGTATCGCCGATCGTCACCGATCCCAGCGCGTTGACGGCAACCAGGGCGCCGATCGTGATGCCGTTGTCGAGCACCGTCGAGGCGGTACCGAGCCCGCCCTTGAAGCCGGCCGTCAGCGCGCCGGTACCAGCACCGGCCGTTCCCGTGGCAAAATCGAGGCTTGCTGCCCGCACGGCCTGATAGCCGAGTTCGCGGTAGGGTGGGTACATTCCCCAATCCTTGTCGCCGCCATTGATGAGATCGAACAGGATGGCGGCCGGGACGATCGGGATGTTGAGATTGCCGACCGGGAAACCCCGGCCCATTTCTCGTAGCGCCGCCTGTGCGCCGGAGGCAGCGTCGAGACCGAAAGCGGAGCCGCCGGACAAAATGACGGCATCGACGGTTTGCACCGTATTGTGCGGTTCCAGCAGGTCGGTTTCGCGCGTTCCCGGCGCTCCGCCCAGAATCTGAACGGCGGCGACCGCCGGCTGATCGCAAACGACGGCGGATACGCCGGATTTCAGGCGATGGTTCTGTGCATTGCCGACTTTCAACCCGGCAACGTCGGTGATCGCATTGCGCGTTCCCGTCGGCATCATTCCGTTCCGGTCACTGCAGCTGCCGGCACGAAGCGGTTGTTCTGCCATTGCAGCAGGCGATACGGATTGTCGGCCAGTTCATGGTTGGCGTTGTAACGGATCGGGCCAATGGCGGTCTGGTACGGCCCTTTGAGCAGGGCTTCGCCGAGCTTGGTTTCGTCCTCAAGGGCCTGATCCTTTGCCTGCTCCAGCAGCGTGACGGCGGAAAAAGCGGGCAGCACGTAACCTTCCGGAACCAGCTTTGCCGCCACCATCAGATCGACCGTCGCCTTGGCATCGGGCTCTTTGGCGTGGTCAGGCAAGGCGACCGCAAGCACGCCATTTGCCAGCGGCACCGGCTGATTGGCCGCATCCAGCGTCTCGCCGCCCATCAAGGTCAGCGCGACCTGTTCGGAGGCGGCATCGCGGGCGATGACCGCCGTATCCGCGCGGTCGCCGCCGGTAAAAACATGTGTCGCGCCGCTCTTGGCGAGGCGCCGCACCAGGCTCACCTGCTGCTCCTGCGCCGGCCGGTATGTGTCGGAAAAGACCGGGGTGAGGCCGATATCGGCCAGCGCGCCACGCACGCTTTCGACCAGTTCGCGTCCGTGGATAGTGCCGTCCTCGATCAGCGCCAGGGGCTCGTTCTTCCAGTGCGACAGGATGACCTCGGTCACCTTGGCCGCCTCCGCCTTGGCGCTCGGCACCAGCCGGAAGAAGGGCCATTTCTTCTTCAGCGCGTCTTCCATCAGAATATCGGAACGCACGCTCAGCGTGATCGCTGGAATGCCGGATTCGGCGAGCGCCGGGAGGCTTGCCTCCAGGCTTTCCGTGCACAGGAAACCGATCGCCGCCTCGGCACCGGTCGCAAGCAGCGTCTTGGTCAGTTCGCTTCCATCCTTGGCCTCGCAAGTTTCCGGCACCATGATGATTTCCGAGCCCCGATCCTCGGCCTGGAAGCGGGCGCCGTCGAGAATCTGTTGTCCGAGCAGCGCGAACGGCCCCTCCGTCGGCGCGACGACAGCAATTTTCAGGCCGGCGGCGAGGGCAGGGCCTGCCTGCACCGACGCGGCGATGAGGAGGCTGGCGGCGATGAAACGGAGCATGCTGTTTTCCAGATGAAGAATGGCCATGTTTTAAAGATGTGGCGGCAGGGGTCAAAGGAAAAGATGCCGGCTCATGCATGGACGGCAATTGCCGCGATTGACCAAGAAAAACCGGGCGACGGGTTTCATATTTTCGCGCAGCGTCTATGTGTTAGAGACAAATACCGATCTGGAGACTGCCGTGTTGGACAAGACCCAACTGGACCCGCTGACTTACCGTGACGCCATGAGCCGCCTTGCGGGCCACGTGCATATCGTGACTGCCGAACATGAAGGCGAGCGCCGTGGCGTCACCATCACGGCGGCCTGCTCGGTGTCGGACAATCCGGCCACGCTGCTGGTGTGCCTGAACGCGATCAATCCGAAGAATGGCATCTTCGCCGAGAGCGGCAGTTTCGCGCTCAACCTGCTCGGCGCTGAGCAGATGGATCTTGCCCATGTCTTTTCCGGCAAGAACAACGTCGATCCCTCCGCGCGCTTCGAGCATGGCACCTGGGGCAAGCTCGAAACAGGAGCCCCGGTCCTGCAGGAGGCTGTTGCCGCCTTCGACTGCCGACTGATCGACATCAAGACGGTGGCCACCCACATCGTCCTTTTTGGTGAGGTCGTGGCGGTGACGCTCGGCGAGCAAAAACCGGCCTTGGTCTATCTGGACCGGGATTACCGCACGTTATAGATTTCCTCTGAGGAGCGGAGGAACCATGACGATATACGTAAACGGCGCATTGCCATCGTCCATCTCGGAAACAGCGGAAATGCTGGAAGCGGGCGATTATCTCGCCGGAACCGCGCTATCGACCGTGCTCTTCCTGTCCTTGAAAATGAAACGCCCGCTGTTTCTCGAAGGCGAGGCGGGTGTCGGCAAGACCGAGATTGCAAAAGTTCTCGCCAAGGCGCTCGACCGGCCTCTGATCCGATTGCAGTGTTATGAGGGGCTCGATGTCTCCTCGGCCGTCTACGAATGGAACTATCCGGCGCAGATGCTGGAGATTCGGCTTTCGGAAGCAGCGGGAGCGGCTGACCGACGCGCCATTGAAAGCAACATCTTTTCGGAAAAATACCTGATCCGCCGTCCGGTCCTGCAGGCTATTTCGGCCGAGACGGGCAAGGCGCCTGTCTTCCTGATCGATGAACTCGACCGGACCGACGAGGCGTTCGAAGCTTTCCTTCTGGAAGTGCTGTCGGATTTCCAGGTGACCATTCCCGAACTCGGCACGATCAAGGCCAAGGAACCGCCTGTCGTCATCATCACCACCAACCGCACGCGCGAAGTGCATGATGCGCTGAAGCGCCGCTGTCTCTACCATTGGGTCGATTATCCCAAAGCCGCGCAAGAACTGGAGATCATCCGCCGCAAGGTTCCGGGCTGCAACGAACGCCTGTCGCGCGAGATCGTCGCCTATGTCCAGAAACTGCGCACGATCGATCTCTTCAAGAATCCCGGCGTCGCCGAAACCATCGACTGGGCGACGGCCCTGACCGAACTCGATCGCCTGGCGCTTGATCCGGAAACCATCTCGGACACGCTGGGCACGCTGCTGAAGTACCAGGACGACATAGCGCGCATCGAAGGCGGTGATGGCCGCAAGCTTCTCGATGAGGTCAAGGCCGAACTCCTGGCGACGGGCTGACCATGGCAACGGCAGCGCAATCCAGCGATGGCGCCGTTCTTCCGACCCTCCCGCCGGGCGACGGGCGGTTTGCCGACAATATCGTCTTTTTCGCCCGCGCCCTGCGCAAGGCCGGCCTGAAGATCGGTCCAGGCGCGGTCGCCGACGCGATAGACGCCGTCGGTCTCATCGGCATCGGATCGCGCGAGGAGTTCCACGCCACGCTGCAATCCATCTTCGTCAAGCGGCACGAGGACCAGGCCCTTTTCAACGAGGCTTTCCGGCTGTTCTGGCGGTCGCGCGATCTGATCGGCAAGATGATCGCGATGATGTCGCCGGTAGCACCCGACCATCGCGAGAAGGAGAAGCGCAGAACGGGTGAAGCGCGGGTCAGCGATGCGCTCTTTGCCGATCGCGATGCACAGCGGCCGGTGCGGGACGAACCCGATATCGAGATCGATGCACGGTTCACCGCCTCCGGTCGCGAACTTTTCCGCCAGACGGATTTCGCCCAGATGTCGGCGGCCGAGATAAACGAGGCAAAGAAGGCGTTGTCGGCGCTCGTCCTGCCGATGGACGAGGTCAGGACCCGCCGGTTTCGGGCCTCGCACCGTCAGTTGCGTATCGACCCGCGCGCGACCATGCGGGATGCGCTGAAAACCGGTGGCGATCTCATCCTGCCCCGTTTCCGTGCGCCAAAAACTAATCATCCGCCGCTGGTCGTGCTCGCCGATATTTCGGGCTCGATGAGCCAGTATACCCGCATCTTCCTGCACTTCCTGCATGTGCTGACTGAAAAACGCCGGCGCGTGCACACCTTCCTGTTCGGCACGCGGCTCAGCAACGTCACCCGGCAAATGCGCAATCGCGATCCGGACGAGGCGATGGATGAGTGCGTGCAGGCTGTTCGCGACTGGTCCGGCGGCACACGGATCGGCGAGACCCTGCACGAATTCAATCATCTCTGGTCGCGCCGTGTCCTCGGGCAGGGCGCTATCGTCCTGCTGATCACCGACGGGCTGGAGCGCGAAGATGTCGGCGAACTGGAAACCGAGATGGACCGGCTGCATCGATCCTGCCGCCGGCTGATCTGGCTCAATCCGCTGCTGCGGTTCGATGGTTTCGAGGCGCGGGCCCGGGGCGTTCGGGCCATGCTGCCGCATGTTGACGAATTCCGTGCGGTGCATAACCTTGCAGCGGTGTCCGATCTGGCCGATGCCCTTTCCGGCCGGTCGTCGCGGGACGCCGATCCGCGCCGGTTCTTGACGCGGCGCTGAAGGGAGGAGAAGAGATGTCGAGCCAGGCCTTTATACCCGATCCCCTGACCATCGCCGAAGAATGGCGCACGTCCGGCCGTGGCGTTGCCATTGCCACGGTGATCGAAACCTGGGGCTCGGCGCCGAGACCTGTCGGCGGTCATCTGGTCATTGATGCCGACGGCAATTTTCACGGCTCCGTCTCGGGTGGGTGCGTCGAGGGCGCCGTGATTGGCGAGGCGGCTGACGTGATCGCCTCGGGAACCACACGGATCCTCGAATTCGGCGTCGCCGATGAGACTGCGTGGAAGGTGGGCCTTTCCTGCGGTGGCCGCATCCGTGTCTATGTCGAAAGGCTGGGATAGCGTCGATGCGGCTGGACCTTCTGCGAAGGATCAATGAAGCCCGTGGCAGCCGTATCGCCGCCGTCACGGTGACACGACTCGACAGTGGCGCCTCCAGCCTCTTTCTCGAAGGCGAGCCTGTGGATGAAGCCGTGGCGCCAGCCGTCGAAACTGCCTTGCGGACAGGAAAATCCGCGACGATCGAAATCGATGGACATTCTCTCTTCATCAATGTCTACCTGCCGCCGCCGCGCATCGTCGTCATCGGTGCGGTGCATATTTCGCAAGCCCTGGCCGGCATGGCCGCGATCGCCGGCTTTGACCTCAGGATCATCGATCCGCGCAGCGCTTTTGCGACACCCGAGCGCTTCGGGCAGACGGTGCTTTTCGCCGACTGGCCCGAGGATGTGCTGAAAGACATGCCGCTCGATGCCTATACGGCGCTCGTCGCGGTCACCCATGATCCGAAGATCGATGATTTCCCGCTGGCCGCAGCTCTTGCCGCCGACTGCTTCTATGTCGGGGCGCTCGGTAGCCGGAAAACCCATGCGCGTCGGGTCGAGCGGCTGATGCAGGCCGGACTGGACGCGGCTTCGATTGCCCGTATCAGTGCGCCGATCGGTCTTGATATTCGCGCCTCGAGCCCTGCCGAAATCGCAGTCGCGATCCTGGCCGAGATCATCCAGACGCTGCGAACCCGCGATGTCATCGGCGGGCGGAAGGCAAGCGCATGAAGTTTGGACCTGTCGCGGTATCTGAGGCCGAGGGGACGGTTCTCGCGCATTCCGCAAAGCTGCAGGATAGTCGCCTCGCCAAGGGCCGTCTTCTCTCCGCTGACGATATTTTCGCACTGCAGGCGGCTGGTATCATCGAGGTGGTCGTGGCACGGCTGGAGCCGGGCGATCTGCTGGAGGACGAGGCCGCTGCCCGGATCGCCAATGCGATTGATCGCGACCATCTGACATTCTCGGAAGCCGCCACCGGGCGGATCAATGTGCATGCCGCCGTGGACGGCCTGTTCGTCGCCAGCCGTTCCGTCGTCGATCGTCTCAACCGCATCGATCCGGCGATCACCTTGGCCTGTCTGGCGGATCACGTACCGGTTCGCGCCGGCGACATGGTGGCGACGATCAAGATCATTCCGCTGGCGGTCGCGGGTCGCCTTGTCACGCAGGCCGCGGCCGTTCTGCAAGGCGAGGAGGCTTTCCGGGTCAAGCCGTTCGCGGCGCATCGCGTTGCGCTGATCGCCACCATGCTGCCGTCCCTGAAGCCGTCGGTGATGGAAAAGACCTGTCGCACCCTCGAGGATCGCCTTCGCCTGTCGGCGAGCACGCTCGTCTGCGAAATACGTGTTGTCCATACGGCGCCGGCCGTGGCCTCAGCCATTTCCGAGGCAAGGCGGGATGCCGACATGATCATCATTTTCGGCGCCTCGGCCGTTGCCGATGCCGATGATGTGATTCCGGCGGCGATCCGGCTTGCCGGTGGCAGGGTCGATCATGTCGGCATGCCCGTCGATCCCGGAAACCTACTGGTTCTCGGCCAGGTCGGCGACCTCCCGGTCATCGGCGCGCCCGGCTGCGCCCGAAGCCCGAAGGAAAACGGCTTTGGCTGGATCCTGAATCGGATTCTTGCCGGCGAACGGCCGGGTTCGGAGGATATTACGGGGCTCGGCGTCGGAGGGCTGCTGATGGAAATACCCACACGCCCCTTGCCGCGCGCGTTGACGGGTTTACAGGAGAAGCCGGTTTCCGTCTCGATCGTGCTCTTGGCTGCCGGCAAGGCGAGCCGCATGGGCGCGGCGGGTCGGCACAAATTGCTCGCCGAATTCGACGGTGTCCCACTGATCCGCAGGAGCGCGCAGGCCGCCCTCGGGGCTGGCGCGGGGCGAATAATTGTGGTGACCGGTCATAGGCAAGACGAGATTCGCGCCGCCCTTGCAGGGCTCGATGTCATCACTGCCGAAAATCCGGATTACGCCACCGGCATGGCGTCATCGCTGGTCTGCGGCCTGAACGCAGTTGCAACAGATGCCGACGGCGTGCTGATCATGCTCGCCGACATGCCCTGGGTGACGGCGCAAGATCTGAAGGCGCTGACCGCCGCCTTCAAGGCGGAGCGGGGGCAGACGATCATCCGCGCCGTCTCGGACGGCAAGCGTGGCAACCCCGTCATCCTGCCACGCTCGACGTTCGAGGCGGTCCGTCAGTTGCAGGGAGACATCGGTGCTCGGCATATCATAGAAAGCGCGGGGCTGCCGGTGATCGACGTGGATATCGGACCGGCCGCGCATCTCGATCTCGACACGCCGGAGGCGATCCTCGCCGCCGGAGGCATTCTGAAAGGCTGATCTGATGGACAATATTGCGATCGAGGAGATGTTTTCCGCGCTTGGCCCCGTCACCGTCAAACGCATGTTCGGCGGCAAGGGCATCTATTTCGAAAGCTTGATCGTGGCGCTGGAAGTCAGCGGCGACATTCTGCTGAAGGCAGACGGCGAAAGCGCGCCGGAATTCGAAGAAGCCGGCAGCGTGCAATGGGCCTATGACGGCAAGGGAAAGTCGGTGAAGATGCCCTATTGGTCGATCCCGGAAGAGGCTTTCGACGATCCGGATGAGATGGCGCGTTGGGTGAGGCTTGCCTACGAGGCGGCCCTGCGCGCTAAGAAATAGCCTGGACTTTCAGCGCCTTGATGGCATCTTGCGCGAAGACCGAAAGCGGCTGGGGCAGGTCATCGAGCGCATACCAGCCGATTTCCGAGAGTTTGTCGGGCTCCATCAGCCTGATTTCGCCGGAAAAGTCATCCGTCACATAAATCAGCGACACCCAATGCTGGCGGTCGGCCTCGACGCGTTGCTCGCTGAGGCAGAGGAAGCGGGCGGAATGTATGATCAGGCCGCTTTCCTCTTCGGCCTCGCGGCGCGCGGCGTCGGCCGCCGGTTCCATATGATCGACCTTGCCGCCGACGATGCTCCAGTGACCGGCCTCCGGCGCCTTCAGGCGCTTGCAAAGCAAAAGCTTGCCGTCATTCAAGACGGCAAGCCCAGAGCCCACACCGGGGAAATCTATACCTGGATGCGCCATGCGACTGCCTGGATGATCAGGCCTTGCCGGCAATCAGCATGAAGGCCGGAATATCGTCGCCGAAGCCGATCGGCGTCGGGCCGTCGTCCTGGTCGCGGCGGTAGCGATTGCGGCGATCACGGTTGTCGTCGTTGGCAGGATACGGCTGGGGAGCAGGACGGTTGCTGTTACGGCCGGCATTCTGCGGTTTCGTTTCTGCCTTGCGTTCTGGTCTCACAGGTTCTGCCTTTGCTACGACTGGTTCGGGGGCTGCAGGAATATCGTCTGATTTGGTGTCCGATTTGTGACCGGTTGCCGCGCGGTCGGCACCCGGGCGGGGAGCGTGATCGCGATCTTTGTCATTGCGACGTCCGCCGCGCTTGCCGTCACGGCCACCGCGCTCGGAACGACCACTGTCATGGCTTTCCATCGGAGCGGGCAGAGCGGAGAGATCTCCGTTCAGCCATTCGATCTTCTTGTCGATCAGTTTCTCGATGGCATCCGTGAATTTTGTGTCGCGCTTGGAAACCAGCGTGAACGCAGCGCCCGAACGACCGGCGCGGCCCGTGCGGCCGATGCGGTGGACATAGTCTTCCGCATGGATCGGCACGTCGAAATTGAAGACGTGGCTGACATCCGGAATATCGAGGCCGCGGGCCGCGACGTCGGATGCCACCAGAAGCGTAATGGCATTGTCCTTGAAACCGGCAAGCATCTTGGTGCGCGAACTCTGGTCCATGTCGCCGTGCAATGCGCCGACCGAAAAGCCGTGGCGCGAAAGGGAGCGGTAGAGTTCGGCGACATCCAGCTTGCGATTGCAGAAGATGATGGCGTTCTTCAGGTCGTCCTGGCTCTGGATCAGGTCGCGCAACACGGCGCGCTTTTCGTAATCCTTGCTGTGCGTCGCGACCAGGCGCTGCGTCACCGTGGCTGCGGTCGACGACGGCTTGGCGACTTCGATGCGTTCCGGGTTTTGCAAGAAGCGATCGGCGAGCTTCTGGATCTCCGGCGGCATGGTCGCGGAGAAGAACAGCGTCTGGCGCGTGAACGGGATCAGTTTGGCGATGCGCTCGATATCCGGGATGAAGCCCATGTCTAACATGCGGTCGGCTTCGTCGATCACCAGGATTTCGACACCGGTCATCAGCAGCTTGCCGCGCTCGCAATGGTCGAGCAGGCGGCCGGGCGTGCAGATCAGCACATCGGCGCCGCGCTCAAGCTTGCGGTCCTGTTCGTCGAAGGACACGCCGCCGATCAGCAATGCAACATTGAGCTTGTGATTCTTGCCGTATTTTTCGAAGTTCTCGGCAACCTGGGCGGCCAGTTCCCGCGTCGGCTCGAGAATGAGCGTGCGCGGCATGCGGGCGCGGGCACGGCCCTTTTCCAACAGTGTCAGCATCGGCAGCACGAAGGACGCCGTCTTGCCGGTTCCTGTCTGGGCTATGCCAAGGATATCACGCCGCTGCAGAGCAGGCGGTATAGCGCCTGCCTGGATCGGTGTTGGAATTGTGTATCCCGCATCTGTCACCGCGGTAAGAACTTTTTGGCTCAGGCCAAGGTCTGAAAAAGTGGTCAATTGGAAATCTGTTTCCGTTCCGGTTCTATCGAACTCTGGTCAATCGGCGCATTCATAAATTGCCGTCGCTCGGGCTCTTAGTCCCATAGTATGACAAAGTCAAGAAAACCGGTGGTTTGATGCTCGATAGAGTCAATAAATGACCGCCCGGCAACAACATAGCCGAAAACCGATATCGGTTTCCGTTGATCGCCCCTGTTGGAACTGTCGCCACGTCAGTTGATATAATGGCTGAGTTTGATGCCGGCGGTGAGGAAGCGCATGGGATCGACGGCTTTACCGTTCAGGCGAACTTCGTAATGAAGGTGCGGGCCGGTCGAGCGGCCGGTGCTGCCGGAGCGAGCGATGGCCTCGCCCAAGGAAATCCTGTCGCCGACATTGACCAGGATACTCGACAGATGCGCGTAGCGGGTGGTGATGCCGCCGCCGTGATCGATTTCGACCATGTTGCCATAGCCGCCATTCTTGCCGGCGGCAATTACCGTTCCCGGCGCGGTGGCAACGACTCGCGTTCCGACCGTTGCGCGAAAATCAATGCCGGCATGCAGCGCAAGCCGGCCGAGGAACGGATCAAGCCGGTTTCCGAAGCGACTTGTGATATCGCTTGCCGGCGAGGGGTTGCTGAAGGGCAGTTTCTTGGCTTGGCTGCGAACCTGTTCCAGCCGCGCCAGAGCGCTGTCGAGCGCGACGATCGAGTTGTCGAAGGCCTCAGTCGTTTCCGGCTCGACGAACGGTCCGCCGACCGCTGCGTCATCCCCCGTCTCCGAGACCGGAGTCGTCAGCGCTTCGGCGGGAAGCTTGACGCCCGTGCGTGCCAGGATGTTGACGATAGCGTCAGATGCTTGCGATGCTCCGGCAGTCAGGCCATCGATGCGATCCTTCTGCTGCTTTTCAATATCCTTGAGGGAGAGAGTAACCTTGGAGAACATCCGATCGGCCCGGTCGGACATGCTTTCCTGCCCGACGGGAGCATAGGCCAGCGTGACATCCTGCTGCGACTTGCCGCCCAGGCCCATCAGCCGCTCGATCGCCTTCACTCCGCCGCTGGCATCGGCGCGCTTGCCGTAGGGTTGCGGTCCGGCGATCGATGGTATCTCCTTCTCGGAAATGCCGGATTCCTCGGCGCGATCGAGAAGCGTGTCCAGCTTGCCGTGACGGGAAGAAAGGGCCATCTGCTGCTGCAGCAGCTTTTCGACCTTGTCCTCGACGACTTGCTGATCGAGCAACTGACGACTGGTGACGCGATCGACCTGCGCGCGCAGGGCTGAGATCCTGTCCTCATATTCATGCTGCATGCGCGCCTGACGCGCCATGGTGCCGCCGATCAGATCGTCGCGCAGCACCAGATAGGATGTGGCGGCGAGATAGCCGATCGAGAAGACGGAAACGAAGCAGACCGACAGGGCAGCCATCCAGGGCTGAAAGGTCATGTGCCGGACCTTGTCGCCGCTGGCGAGAATGATGACGTGCTTTTGTGTGCGCTTGCCGAAGACCCGGCTTTCCGTAGACACCAACTCACCCCCACCCCGTGCATTAAAACACGATTTTGATGCGGGTGATTAGACACTGTTAAGGTTAATAAAGCCTTGCGATCAGGTGTTTACGGAGGCCGTCATGGACCGGTAGAATGAGGGGGTGAGGCCCGCTTCGGCCCTTGCAATGTCGTTGAACGGCGCCTTCAGCGGTCCCCGGAAATTGGCTCGAACCAGCGCCTGGAAGGCTGCCGCCGGATCCTTTTTCTGCCGGGCGCAGAGAAACCGGAACCATTTCGCACCGACGGCGACATGGCCCTTCTCATCCTCGTAGATGACGTCGAGCACCGCGGCGCTCTCATGGTCGCCGGCCTCGCGCATCTTCGCCTGCAGGGCTGGCGTGACGTCGAGGCCACGGGCTTCGAGAATCAGCGGCACGACGGCCAGCCGCGCCGTCAGGTCGTTGCGCGTATCGTGCGCCGCCTGCCAGAGGCCGTCATGGGCCGGCAGGTCGCCATAATCGGCGCCCAAGGCACGCAGGCGATTACGCACCATGCGGAAATGCTTGGCTTCCTCGAACGCCACCCGCATCCAGCCGTCGAAGAACGAGTTCGGAACGGGTTCCACCGCAAAGCGAGCGACGATATCGAGCGCAAGATCGACAGCGTTCAATTCGATATGGGCGATCGCATGGAGGAGGGCGATTCGCCCGCGCTCGCTGGTCAATGCCCGGCGCGGAACCTTTTGCGGTGGAATGAGCTCCGGTTTTTCGGGACGGCCCGGGCGATCCGGCGCCATCCTGTCGAGCGGCGTGCGCAAGGACAGGCGTCGCTCGCTCCAGCGCCGCGCCGTTTCCTGCGCCAGTAGCGTTTTCAGGTCCAGATCGGCCGCGCCGATAGCACGAGCTGCCCCGTCGCGCAGGCTGCGGATTGCTGGCAGGTCCGTCATGGTCCGGCGTCTGCCTTGGCAAGGTCCTTCACCGTGGCCAGCACCTCCTCGGCATGGCCGGGAACTTTTACCTTTTCCCAGAGCCGGCGAACCACGCCCTCGGCATCGATCAAGAGGGTCGTGCGCTCGACACCCATATACTTCCGGCCGTACAGGCTCTTTTCCACCCAGACGCCATAGGTATTGACCACAGCCTTCTCCTCGTCGGCGGCGAGGATGACCGAGAGATCATATTTCTTGGCGAACTTGTCGTGCTTCTTCACCGAATCAGGCGACAAGCCGATTATGACGGCGCCGGCGGCGGCGAAGTCGTCCTTCAGTCCGGTAAAGGCGATCGATTCGGCCGTACAGCCGCTCGTGTCGTCCTTGGGGTAGAAGAACAGTACCACGGCTTTACCCCTGAACTGAGACAGGGAAACAGTTCCGCCGCCATCGCGTGGCAGGGTAAAATCCGGTGCGATCATGCCTTCTGTCAAATTCGCCATGGATATTCCTTTTTCTGCGGCATGGGCTGCGGCTGGTCTGGTCGTACTGCATAATTCCTTAAACTGGAATCGGTTTAAGGATGGAATTATGCAGCAAGTATAAAAGTGCTTCAGCGCCGGCGGCGTCCAGCGTCGCGTAACGTCGATACCGTATATCGGGCGAGTGCAGCCGACCAGAGGACAGACATCGTTTGCCGTGTCATTGTTCTTTCACTACTGTGGACGGTGAAACTGCTTGCGCGCGAAGCGGCGCACCGATGGCACAACGGGGCGAAAACCCGAATGGAATCAGTCATGCGCCGCAAGAGTTGGTGGCATGCGACGGACGCGGTCGTCGAGAAGAGACGCCAGTGGCGCAGATTGGAAACGAATCGCATGATGGCCTTAATACTTCCGGAGACTGCCTGAGCCGATGAGTGACATCCGCGGCGAAAAGGTATCGTTTCGCAAGCAAGACATTGTCGTCCTGCATTCCTTGCCTTCGGCGCAGGCGCATGACCCGTGCATCGTGCATGCTCCTGCGAAACGCGGCATCCTGCGCCTGATCTTCACCACGACGGTCGTCATCACTGCGCTTTTCTGTCTTGCCGGCGCAGCCCTTCTTGCGGCGATCGAAGGCGGCTTCATCGACGGGCCGCTCAATGCGCGCGCAACAACCGCGCTGAACGCCGCGATCGGCAAGGGCTATCACGCCGAGGTCGGCAGCACGGTGCTGCGTGTTACGGGCAATGGGGGGCTGGCGCTCAAGGCGCAGGACGTGACCCTGGTCGAGAATGTTTCCGCCAAGCGTCTGGTAACCACCGATTCGGTCTTTATCGAGCTTAATCCGCTGGCATTGTTCAGCGGCCGGATTTCCGTTTCGCGGATCGAGGCGGAAGGCGCGATGCTGGATCCCTCGCTCCTGCCGCAGGGCAAGCCGATCGATGTGACGGCGATTCGCGTCGGTCATGTCGCGGAAGGGCTGGAGACGGTCTTCGCGCAGATGGACGCGGTCTCGCGCCTGCTCGATCGCAGCAATACCGAAATCGTGCGCATCGCAGATCTCAAATTGTCCTTTGCCGGCCCGCGCAAGCGCGTCGTTCCCGTCGTCGTCGAAAGCGTCGATTTCAAGCGCGGTGCCGATGGCTCCATGAAGATCGACGGCCTGTTCAACATCGACGGGGAAACCGCCGAACTGCATCTGAGCACCGACCGGCGGAATGGGCGCGTGATCGCGATCGATGGTGCGGCAATGGGGCTGCCACTCGCGGCGCTCCTCTATCGCAATCCGACCGAGACGGAGCTTGCCTTCGGGATCAAGAGCAGTGCGGACCTCAGCATCAAGGCGACCCGCGCGGGCGAGGGCGCCATGCCATCGCTGCAGCTCAAGGGGCGCTCGAATGTCGGCAGCTTCGATGCTGGCGGCTTTACTTCGCAGCTCCAATCCTCCGAGCTCAACGTCACCTACGATTTCACCCGCAACCGCGTCGAAATCCTGCCGTCAACGGTGCGCGTCGGCCGATCGAGTTTTCCGTTCACCGGGGCTGTTGCCGATCTCGACCAAGTGGAAACAGGTGCGCCAAAAGGATTTGTGCTTGATCTTCTGGTGCAATCGGCCAGTTCGTCGCCGACCGACGTCACCGAAGCGCCGCTGATCTTCGATGCCAAGGCAAGTGGCCGTTTCCTGTCGGAAACTCACGAACTGGTCTTCAACGAACTGACCGTTGCCAGCGGCCTCGGAAACGCGGCGGGGTCGCTCGCCATGAGCTTCGGCGACGAGTCTCCGCAGATCAGTTTTGCCCTGCTCACGCCCAATATCCAGTCGGCGGCCGTGAAGCAGCTTTGGCCCTGGTGGGTCGGCAAGACGGCGCGGCGCTGGGTGATCAACAATATCTATGGTGGCACGGTCACAGACGGCCGCATCGAAGTCTTCCTACCGATGGGTCGCATCACCCGCACGGTCGGGCCGGTCGATCTCAATGCGGAAGAACTGAATGTTCAGTTCCATATCGATGATGCGCGCGTGAACCTGGCGGGCGACATCCCGCCCTTGCGCGACGCCGCCGGTGACTTCACGCTGAAGGGCGAGCGGCTCGATGTCGCGATCAGCCAGGGAACCGCCTATTTCCCATCCGGCCGGTCCGTCAAATTGAATGGCGGAGATTTCGTCATCCCGAACACCTATGAAAAGCCGCTGATCGCCGAAATGAAGCTCGATGTCGGCGGCCAGGCCGACGCGATTGCAGAGCTTGTCAGCTACCGGCCGCTTCTCGCTTTGCAAAAGACGCCATTCAAGGTGGAGGATTTCTCGGGCGAACTGACGGCGCAGGTCGGCGCCCGGTTCGGACTTGTCACCGCCCAGAAACCGCCGCCGCCCCAGTGGCAGGCGGAAATGGCGCTGAACGGCGTCACGCTCAATAAGCCGATGAGCGGGCGGATGATCTCGGACATCAAAGGCACGCTTCGGATCGATCCGCAGCAGGCGGTGCTGGAGGCGAAGGCGCAGATCGACGGCACGCCGATGGACCTGGAACTGACCGAGCCCGTTGGGTCGTCGAGCCCCGTCAAGCGGCAGCGCAAGATTTCCGGAACGCTGCAGGAGGCGGCACTCGTCAAGCTGGCGCCCGGGCTTTCCGGGATCATCGATGGCCCCGTGGCGCTGGACATATCGATCGATGACAGGGACCAGCAGACGGTGACGGCCGATCTTGATCAATCGACGATTTCGCTACCATGGATCGGCTGGTCGAAGGGCTCGGGGATTGGTGCCAAGGCGACCTTTTCCGCATCGACGACGGATGGCGTCACCCAGATCGACGACTTGGAAATCGATGGCGACAGTTTTGGCGCCAAGGGCAAGCTGGTGGTCGACAAATCCGGCCTGAATTCCGGCCAGTTCACCTCGGTTCAGCTTGCCAAGGGCGACAATTATGCGGTCAGGGTCAATCGGCAGAAGAATGGGTTCGCGGTCAGCGTCAATGGCAGCGCTGCCGATATCCGCCCGGTAATCGACAGTCTGCGCAGACCGGGCGGAAGCAGCACGTCCAGTGGCAAACGGATCGCGCTGGAAGCGAACCTGGACAAGGTGACGGGCTTCCACGGCGAGACGCTGGCGAATTTCAACCTGAACTATGCCGGCCGGGGCCGCGATATCGACGTTCTAGGCCTCTCGGCCGTCACCGACAGCGGGCAGGCGGTGGTTGCCAAGATGACGGAGAGCGGCGCCGACAACACGCTCGAACTGACCAGCGGCGATGCCGGTTCACTGGCGCGGTTTGCCAATCTCTACAGCAATATGCGCGGCGGCCTGCTCAATCTGAAACTGCGCGATCGTGGTGCAGGCTCCTGGCGGGGCAATGTCGATGTCCGCAAATTCTCGCTGGTCGATGAAGAGCGACTGCAGTCCA
Source organism: Pararhizobium sp. O133 (assembly GCF_051669845.1). NCBI lineage: Bacteria > Pseudomonadati > Pseudomonadota > Alphaproteobacteria > Hyphomicrobiales > Rhizobiaceae > Pararhizobium > Pararhizobium sp. O133. Next base: position 2,675,895 of record NZ_CP196426.1, read on the forward strand.
TCGTTTCGACGCCCACGGGTGCCGATGGGCGAAGCCTGAACCAGGCGGTGAAAAAGGATATCAACGTCAGTTCAGCCCGTTTCGAGCGCGGATTTGCCAATCTTGTGCTCGACAATGGCACGGTGGCTGTCGAGGGTGGCGTCGTGCGGGGCGTCGATGTGGGCGCAACGTTCCAGGGCGTTGTGCGTGACAGGAACGGCAACATGAGCATGACCGGTACATTCATGCCAGCCTACGGCCTCAACCGGCTGTTCGGAGAGTTGCCGATCATCGGCGTGCTTCTCGGGAACGGGCGGGATCGCGGGCTGCTCGGCATTACCTTCAAGCTCGAAGGTCCGTTCTCCAAGCCGAAGCTGACGATCAATCCGCTCTCGATCATCGCGCCGGGCGTGTTCCGCAACATATTCGAATTTCAATAAAAAACCGGCGGGGTCACCGCCGGTTTGAAATTTTTCCGGATCAGAGCAAGGCTCAGGCGGGGCGCACGAGAATGTGCTTCTTCTTGCCGAGCGACAGCTTGATGACGCCATCGGCGGTGACATCGCCCGCGCCGATGACTTGACGATCGTCGCTGCTCACGATGTCGTTGACGCGAACCGCACCGTCCTTGAGGAACTGCCGCACCTTGCCGTTGGATTCGGCAAGGCCCGCGCGCACGAACAACGACAGGATGCCGATCCCGGCTTCAAGCTCGCCATCCGGCACATCGATCGAGGGGAGATTTGCCGAAGTCGAACCTTCCTCGAAGGTCTTGCGTGCGGTCTCCGCCGCTTCTTCGGCGGCTGCGCGGCCGTGCAGCATCGCGGTGATCTCGGTCGCCAGGATCTTCTTGACCTCGTTGATCTCCGCGCCGCCCAGTTGCGACAGGCGGGCGATCTCGTCCATCGGCAGTGTGGTATAGAGCTTCAGGAAGCGGGACACGTCTGCGTCTTCCGTATTGCGCCAATATTGCCAGAAATCATAGGCCGACAGCATGTCCGGGTTGAGCCATATCGCGCCATTGACGGACTTGCCCATCTTGGCGCCCGACGACGTCGTCAGAAGCGGCGAGGTCAACGCGTAGAGCTGCGGCGTGCCCATCCGGTGGCCGAGATCGATGCCGTTGATGATGTTGCCCCACTGGTCCGAGCCGCCCATCTGCAGGCGGCAACCGGTGCGCTTGTAGAGTTCGACGAAGTCGTAGGCTTGCAGGATCATGTAGTTGAATTCGAGGAACGACAGCGACTGCTCGCGATCGAGCCTCGTCTTGACGCTGTCGAAGGCCAGCATGCGGTTGACCGAGAAATGGCGGCCGACATCGCGCAGGAATTCGAGATAGTTGATGCCGAGCAGCCAGTCGGCATTGTTGATCATCAACGCCTCCTTCGGGCCTTCTCCATAGGTGAGGTAGTTGGAGAAGACCGACTTGATGCTGGCAATGTTCGACGCGATCGTCTGCGGCGTCATCAATTGGCGTGCCTCGTCCTTGAACGAGGGGTCGCCGACCATGCCGGTGCCGCCGCCCATCAGGGAGATCGGCCGATGGCCGGTCGCCTGCAGCCAGTGCAGCATCATGATCTGGATCAGACCGCCCGCATGCAGGCTCGGCGCGGTCGGGTCGAAGCCGATATAGGCCGTCACTATTTCCTTGTTGAACAGGGCGTCCAGGCCGGCATTGTCGGAAGTCTGGTGGATGAAACCACGCTCCTGGAGGGTGTGAAGGAAATCGGACTTGAACTCGGACATGACCTGTCTCTTTCGGTGGGCTGTTTTCGAACGGAATGAGCGCTTGCTGGATAATTGCGCGGCGTTTAGCACTGTTTCTCGAAAAGTGCACCTGTTTGCGACGGAATGTTTGAGGTTAGCCATGGCGGAAATGAAGACGGCGATCGGGCTCATGAGCGGTACGAGCATGGACGGTATCGATGTCGCCATGGTTCGCACCGATGGCCGCGACCGCGTCGAGCGTGGTCCGGCTCTCGGCATTTCCTACGAGGCTGCGTTTCGCAATCGCCTGAAGCAGGCGCTGGAGGATGCTAAGTCCATCAGGATACGAGACGAACGGCCGGGCAGCCTTGCCGCCGTGGAGCAAGAATTGACGTTACGTCATGCCGAGGCAGTGCGGAGTTTTCTCAGCAAAAACAATTTGAAGCCTGAAGAAGTTGATGTCGTCGGTTTTCACGGCCAGACGGTCCTGCATCGCCCCGACGAGGCGCTGACCGTACAGCTCGGCGATGGCGTCTTGCTGGCACGCGAGACGGGGATTGCCGTGGTCCATGACATGCGCGCCAACGACATGCTGTTCGGCGGGCAGGGCGCGCCACTGATCCCGGCCTATCATGCCGCTCTCGCCGCAGGCTTGCCGCCGGATCTGCGCGGAGATCGACCCGTGGTCTTCGTCAATATCGGCGGCATTTCCAACCTGACCTTTGTCGGGACCGATGGCGCGATCGTTGCCTATGACAGCGGCCCCGGCAATACGCTGATCGATCAATGGGTCGAGACCCATGCCGGCGTTCCCTATGACCAGGGCGGAGCGATCGCCAGCGAGGGGCGGGTGCTGTCCAGGCTCGCCGAACGTTATCTCGCCAACCCCTTCTTTACCTCAGCCAAGCGCCGCTCGCTCGATCGTAACGATTTCCTGCCGCCTGAAAGCACTGAGGCAAGCCTTGAGGACGGCGCTCGCACGCTCGCCCACGTCACGGCAGCGGCGATCTTCAAGTCGTCGCAGCATCTTCCGGCGCGACCGGGTACGTATATCGTCTGCGGCGGCGGGCGGTTGAACCGGATCGTCATGAAGGATCTCGCGGACCAGGTGGACGCGGATGGTGCTGTCGTTCTTGCGGCGGAGCAGGCGAGGCTTGACGGCGACGCGATGGAGGCGGAGGCCTGGGCTTACCTGGCCGTCCGGTCGCTTGCCGGCCTGCCGCTGACATTTCCGGCCACGACGGACGTCAAGAGCCCCGTCACCGGCGGCATTTTCAACCGTCCATCGAACTGAGCAATATCCCCTTCAATTAACGTTTCTTTTGTGGTGAACCGATACTATTCATTTCGAATCTGCGAGGCTCTGCGCACCTGTGACGAGTGTGGGCACTGGCGTCGCAGGGATAAGGGCATGCGAAGGGCGTGTCCGAAACGGACGTATCCATGAACGGCGCGCTTTTCCTTCTGACCGTCAACTTCCTGATAGCGCAGCTTTTTTGCGCCTTCTTCCTGGTGATCGCCAGACGCAGTCGCGTTCCTGCGGCTGGCCGCTGGTTTGCCGCCGCCTTCGCCGTCGCGTCTTTTTCCGCCATCTTTGAGGTCGCCATCCGCTATGCCGACTATGATCGGTTTGCCAGCTTCGGCGCCTTTTCCTCACTGCTCGGCGCGCTGCTGATGATCCGCGTCGGCCTCGGCCGGCTCTACGCGGTCCCATCAAGTGTCATGACCATGACGGCAATCCTTGGCGCTTCCCTAACCCTCAATCTGCTGATCTACGACCTGCCGCGAGGCACCCTCTATCATTCGCTCGGCTACCAGCTTCCGTTCATCGTCGCCGAACTCATCTCAGCAGCCGCGATCTACCGTTCGGGACGGCGGGAGACGGCCGATATCACTCTGATCGCGCTCCTCTTGTTCACCGCGCTGCATTTCGTCAGCAAGATTTATTTCGCCATCATCTTCGTCGGCGGCCGGACGGCGGAAACCTATCTGTCGAGCACCTATGCGCTAGTCTCGCAGAGCCTTGGTGCCGTGCTTGTCGTATCGACAGGTCTCACTTTGCTCGCCGTCATCGTCGTCGAAATCATGGATGACGCCAAGGCGAGTTCCGAAATCGACCCGCTGTCTGGCCTGTTCAACCGGCGCGGCTTCAACGACCGCGTCAACCAGATTCTGGCGCGCCCTATCGCCGCCTATCCGCATTGCGTGGTTCTCTGCGACCTCGACCACTTCAAGACGGTCAACGACACATACGGTCATGCCGCCGGCGACGAGGTGATCGTTGCCCTCGGCCGCATGTTGAAGGAGCAGGCGCCGCCGGAGGCGATTTGCGCCAGGTTTGGTGGCGAGGAATTCGCGGTCTTCCTGCCGTCCACCGGCGAAACGACGGGTTATCTTTTTGCCCAGGGCCTGCGCACGACATTTTCGTCGCTCGTCTTCGCCGGCCTGCCGGAGCATCTGCGCCTCACGGCCAGCTTCGGCGTCTGCGTGCTGGCATCTGCGACCGTTCCGATTTCGGATGCGATCGATCGGGCCGATGGTGCGCTTTACGATGCCAAGAAGGGTGGTCGTAACCGCGTCAACCGCGCCCGTCATCCGACGGCGATCAGCTTCGAAGAATGGCAGGCCCGCGCCTGAGATTAGCCAATTTTACGCATGAAAAAGGCCGGGATGATCCGGCCTTTTTCATGTCGTTTGTGTCGATGCGTTATCGGATGCGCTTGGCCGCCGGCTCCGGCGTCAGTTCGCCGTTCAGGCGCCGATCGAGGTAATCCTCGCACTCGGCCATCAGCGAATCGATCTGACCGTTGAAGAAGTGGTTGGCGCCCGGCACCGTCTTGTGGGTGATCAGGATGCCCTTCTGCGCCTTCAGCTTGTCGACGAGATTGTTGACATCCTTTTCCGGCGCCACCTTGTCGAGATCGCCGTTGATGATCAGGCCGGACGACGGGCAGGGCGCCAGGAACGAGAAGTCATAAGTGTTCGGTTGCGGCGCGATCGACATGAAGCCTTCGATTTCCGGACGGCGCATCAGAAGCTGCATGCCGATCCAGGAGCCGAAGGAATAGCCGGCGACCCAGCAGCTCTTGGAATCCGGATGCATGCTCTGCACCCAGTCGAGCGCCGAAGCCGCATCGGACAGTTCGCCGGCGCCATGGTCGAATTCGCCCTGGCTGCGGCCGATCGAGCGGAAGTTGAACCGGAGCGTGGTGAAGCCGCGCTTCTGGAACATGTAGAACAGTTGGTAGACGATCTGGTTGTTCATCGTGCCGCCGAACTGCGGATGGGGATGCAGGACGATGGCAATCGGGGCGTTCTTCTGCTTGGACGGCTGGTACCGGCCTTCGAGGCGACCGGCCGGTCCGTTGAAGATGATTTCGGGCATTGTCTCTCCGGCATATTCTGGACCTAAAAACCGGCTCCGGTGCCAATGCAGTCTTGACGACCGCACTCAGCTTTTCTAGAACCTAGTTTAGAACCATTCAAAACTTTGACACGGTCTTTCCGTGGCGAGTGTCGTCTCTTACGGCAAGCGAAGCGAAAATTTCAAGGAAAATGCATCGACCGCGTGCCTTTAACTTGGCAACCGGTCGAGCTTTGGCAAGGACCATGACGCAACAGCGCATCTATATGGACTGGAATGCCACCGCGCCGCTGCTGTCGGCCGCGCGGGACGCCTGCCTGTCCGCGCTCGACCTTGCCGGCAACCCATCGTCGGTTCACGGCGAAGGCCGCAAGATTCGCATGCTGATTGAAAGTGCCCGCCGTGACGTCGCGGCTCTCTGCGGCGCGCAGTCGGCCAATGTCACCTTCACCAGCGGCGCCACGGAAGCGGCCAACTGGGTGCTGACGCCGGACTTTCGCATGGGCAAGACCCCTCTGAAAATCGGCCGTCTGTACATTTCCGCGATCGAGCATCCGGCTGTCCGCGAAGGCGGCCGGTTTGCCAAGGATATGGTGAGCGAGGTTCCGGTGACGCCTTCGGGTGTTATCGATCTCGCAGCTCTCCAAGCGGCGCTGGCGACGCACGATCGCGAAGCCGGATTGCCGATGGTGGCGGTGATGCTCGCCAACAATGAGACCGGGATCGTCCAGCCAATTGCGGACGTCTCCGACTTGGTGAAAAACGCTGGCGGCATTCTCGTCGTCGATGCTGCTCAGGCCGCCGGCCGACTGCCGTTGCGGATCGATGAGCTCGGTGCGGACTTCCTGATCGTCTCTTCCCACAAGATCGGCGGCCCGAAAGGCGTCGGCACTCTCGTGTCGCGGGGTGAAATCCTCATGCCTTCGGCCCTGATCTGCGGCGGCGGCCAGGAAAAGGGGCATCGTTCCGGCACGGAAAACCCGGCCGCGATCGCAGGGTTCGGTGCAGCCGCCCGGTTCGCCTCCCAGGGACTCGACGAGCGCATGATGGCGGTTTCCGTCCTGCGCGACCGGCTGGAGACGGCGATGCTTGCGGCGGCGCCGGACGTTATCATCCACGGCCGCGATGGCGCACGGATCGGCAATACCTGCTTCTTTACCCTGCCGGAGCTCAAGTCTGAGACCGGACAGATCGCCTTCGATCTCGAAGGCGTGGCGCTTTCGGCGGGATCTGCCTGCTCGTCCGGTAAGGTTGGCCAGAGCTATGTCCTGTCGGCGATGGGGCATGATCCGCGCCATGGCGCGCTGCGGATTTCGATCGGACCATCGACGACTACGGCGGAGATCGATCGCTGCGTCGAGGTGTTCGCAAAGATCGCGTCGCGCAGGAGGCTTTCGGGCGCCGCGGCGTGAAGGAATAAAATTGCGGGAATTTGGATTTTCCGCTTGGCAAACGGGGTGAAAATGCCTCTTAAGCCCACTACATAGACGATACAACGAACATTGTATCGTGCTGACAAGCTGCCGGACCTTGTATCCGGCGAGATTGGAGAACGACATGGCTGCCGTGCAGGAAACAATCGATCAGGTCGCCCTGATCGATGTGGACCAGTACAAATATGGTTTTGAGACGAAGATCGAAATGGACAAGGCGCCCAAGGGCCTGTCCGAGGAGATCATTCGCTTTATTTCCGCTAAGAAGAACGAACCGGACTGGATGCTCGAATGGCGTCTGGACGCGTACCAGCGCTGGCTGACGCTTGAGGAACCCACCTGGGCGCGCGTCAACTATCCGAAGATCGATTTCAGCGACATCTATTTCTATGCCGCGCCGAAGAGCACGCCCGGCCCCACCTCGATCGATGAGGTCGATCCGGAACTGCTGAAGGTCTATGAGAAGCTCGGTATTCCGTTGCGCGAACAGGAAATCCTGGCCGGCGTGAAGACGCCGCGCATTGCCGTCGATGCCGTCTTCGATTCCGTATCGGTCGTGACGACGTTCAAAGAAGAGCTGAAGAAGGCCGGCGTGATCTTCATGTCGATCTCCGAAGCCATCCGCGAGCATCCCGATCTCGTGAAGAAATATCTCGGCTCCGTCGTTCCGACGACTGACAACTATTATGCGACGCTGAATTCCGCCGTCTTTACCGATGGCTCCTTCGTCTTCATCCCGAAGGGCGTTCGTTGCCCGATGGAATTGTCGACCTATTTCCGTATCAACGAAAAGGGCACCGGCCAGTTCGAGCGCACGCTGATCATCGCGGAAGAGGGCGCTTACGTGTCCTATCTCGAAGGCTGCACGGCGCCGCAGCGCGATGAAAACCAGCTGCACGCCGCCGTGGTCGAGCTCGTCGCGCTGGATGATGCCGAAATCAAGTATTCGACGGTCCAGAACTGGTATCCGGGCGACAAGGACGGCAAGGGTGGCATCTACAATTTCGTCACCAAGCGTGGCGATTGCCGCGGCAAGAATTCGAAGATTTCCTGGACGCAGGTCGAAACCGGTTCTGCGATCACCTGGAAATACCCGTCCTGCATCCTGCGCGGCGACAATTCACGCGGTGAATTCTATTCGATCGCCGTCTCGAACGGTCACCAGCAGATCGATTCGGGTACCAAGATGATCCATCTCGGCAAGAACACGTCGAGCCGCATCGTCTCCAAGGGCATCGCCGCCGGCGTTTCCCAGAACACCTATCGCGGCCAGGTATCGACCCATCGCAAGGCGGAAAACGCCCGCAACTTCACCCAGTGCGACTCGCTTTTGATCGGCGACAAGTGCGGCGCTCACACCGTGCCTTATATCGAGGCGAAGAACTCGACGGCGCAATTCGAGCATGAAGCGACGACGTCGAAGATTTCCGAGGACCAGTTGTTCTACTGCCTGCAACGCGGCATCCCGACGGAAGCGGCGATCGCGTTGATCGTCAACGGCTTCGTCAAGGAAGTCATCCAGGAACTGCCGATGGAATTCGCAGTCGAGGCGCAGAAGCTGATCGGGATTTCGCTGGAAGGAAGTGTGGGATAATTCTCTTCGTCATCCTCGGGCTTGTCCCGAGGATCTGCTGTTGCCGGACTGGAGGTTTGGGTGTCGGGTTTCGTCTACATGATGTCGGACAAACCCCGCGGTGTTATCTACATCGGCGTCACCTCTGATCTTCAGGCACGGATTTGGGAACACCGTAACCACGTGCATGAAGGGTTTACGACGAAATACAAAATCGAGACTTTGGTCTGGTTTGAAAGTCATCCGAATATCGTTCTCGCGATTCAGCGGGAAAAGTCTTTAAAGCGATATCGGAGAGACTGGAAGATAAACCTGATTGAGAGCTTCAATCCGACATGGCTGGATTTGTTCGATCAGATCGGAGAACTGGAAAACGCGTTTCGTCCACACTCGAATACGACGATGTGGAATGATTACAATTGATAGGCCAGTAGATCCTCGGGACAAGCCCGAGGATGACGACCGGGCTAATACAGAACGACAAGTAAGAGATCAAAACAATGCTTGAAATCAAGAACCTTCATGCCCGCATCGCCGCTGATGGCACCGAGATCATCCGTGGCTTGAACCTCACGGTCAAAGCTGGCGAAGTCGCTGCCATCATGGGGCCGAACGGCTCCGGCAAGTCGACGCTGTCCTACATCCTGTCGGGCCGCGAAGACTATGAGGTCACCGAAGGCGACATCCTCTACAATGGCGAGAGCATCCTCGAACTCGACCCGTCCGAGCGCGCCGCCAAGGGCATCTTCCTTGCCTTCCAGTATCCGGTCGAGATTCCAGGCGTTGCGACCATGCAGTTCCTCAAGGTGGCGCTCAACGAGCAGCGCAAGTATCGCGGCGAGGACGAACTGTCGACGCCCGATTTCATCCGCCGCGTCAAGGAAGCGTCCGCTAAGCTGCAGATCAATCCGGACATGCTGAAGCGGCCTCTGAATGTCGGCTTTTCGGGCGGTGAGAAGAAGCGCGCCGAAATCCTGCAGATGGCGCTTCTGGAGCCGAAGCTGTGCGTCCTCGACGAGACCGACAGCGGCCTCGACATTGACGCCCTGAAGATCGTCTCGGATGGTGTCAACGCGCTGCGTTCGCCTGACCGCGCCGTGATCGTCATCACCCATTATCAGCGCCTGCTGGAATATATCGTGCCGGACAGCGTCCATGTGCTTTACAAGGGACAGATCATCAAATCCGGCGACAAGTCGCTGGCGCTCGATCTCGAAGCCAATGGCTACGCCGACATCATCGACGCGGCGGCCTGAGGAGTAGAGGGTATGAACATGCAAATGGCAATCACGATGACGGCCGCCGAAACGGCCCTTGTCGATGCCTATACCGCGGCGATCGGCGAACTGCCGGGCGAGGGCGCTGTCCTGTCGGCGCGTGATACGCTGCTGTCCGATCTCAAGACGCAAGGCCTGCCGACGCGCCGGCTCGAATCCTGGCACTATACCGACCTGCGGGCCCTGCTGCGAAGCGTCCCGGCTTTCGAACCGACTGCCTTTGCTGAAAGGGTCGATCCGCTGGTTCTTGGCTCCTCCGTGCTTGCCGTGCTCAACGGCAAGGCCGACGCCAAGGGCCTGCCGACGAGCGTCAACGTGCGCACCTACGCGGAAAGCCTGATCGATGGCGTTGCCGCCGCCGATCTGGTCGAGCGAGACCCGGAAGACGCGATCGGCCGGATCAATGGCAGCCTGGTGCGTGACGGTTTCGAAATCGAGGTGCCGGAAGGCACGGTGCTGGAGCAGCCGCTGGAACTGCAATTGGTGCAGAGCGCCGGCCAGAACCATTCGCGCTTTCCTGTCACCTTCGGCGCCAATACCAGGGCGACGGTCGTCGAGCGTCATCTCTCGGTCAGCGACGCAGCCAGCCTCGTCACTGTCGTCAGCGATCTCATCCTCGATGATGGCGCCGATATCACCTGGATCATCCTGCAGCAGCAGGGTGCCAGCGACAGCCATCTCGCCCAGGTCAATTTCGATCTCGGTGCGAATGCCAAGCTTCGTCTCTTCGTTATCAATGCCGGCGGCAAGCTGGTGCGCCAGGAAATCCATGGCGTGACGACGGGCGAGGGCGCCGATTTCCAGTTGCGCGGCATCAATCTTCTCGGCGGTGATACCCATACCGACGTGACCTTCACGCTCGGTCATGACGTTCCGAACACGACATCGAAGGAGGTTATTCGCAACGTCCTGTTCGACCGTGCCAAGGGCGTCTTCCAGGGCCAGATTCGGGTTGCCCCGGATGCGCAGAAGACCGATGCAAAGATGGCGTGCAACACGCTGCTGCTCTCCGACGATGCCGATTTTTCGGCCAAGCCGGAGCTGGAAATCTTTGCCGACGATGTCCAGTGCGGACATGGCGCGACGGTGATCGATATCAACCCGACGCATCTCTATTACCTGAGAGCCCGCGGCATTCCGGAAAACAAGGCGCGCGCCATGCTGGTGAATGCCTTTGTCGACGAGATTGTCGAGGAACTCGAGCATGAAGGGCTGATCGAGACGCTGGAAACGATCATTTCCGTTTGGCTCGAAAAGCACGCCTGATTGGAACATTGACATGGAACATACGGTGCCGGTCCCGGCCTATGACGTCGAAGCGATCCGCAGAGATTTCCCCATCCTGTCGCGGAGCGTCTACGGCAAGCCGCTCGTCTATCTCGACAATGGTGCCTCTGCCCAGAAGCCTCAGGTTGTTATCGACGCCGTCGCCCATGCCTATTCCAATGAATATGCCAACGTCCATCGCGGCCTGCATTTTCTCTCCAATGCCGCGACGGACGCCTATGAGGGCGCACGCGAAAAGGTGCGCCGCTTCCTGAACGCACCGTCGGTCGACAACATCATTTTCACCAAGTCCTCGACGGAAGCGATCAACACGGTCGCCTACGGTTATGGCATGCCGAAGATCGACGATGGTGACGAGATCGTCGTCTCGATCATGGAGCACCATTCCAACATCGTGCCGTGGCATTTTATCCGCGAGCGCCAGGGCGCCAAGCTCGTCTGGGCGCCGGTCGACGATCAGGGCGCGTTCCACATCGACGACTTCGTCAAGTGCCTGACGGACAAGACCAAGCTGGTCGCCATCACCCATATGTCGAATGCGCTAGGCACCGTGGTTCCCGTCAAGGAAATCTGCCGGATCGCGCATGAGCGCGGCATCCCGGTCCTAGTCGATGGCAGCCAGGGCGCCGTGCATATGCCGGTCGATGTCCAGGATATCGATTGCGACTGGTATGTCATGACCGGTCACAAGCTTTACGGCCCCTCCGGCATCGGCGTGCTCTATGGCAAGACGGATCGCCTGAAGGAAATGCGGCCATTCATGGGTGGCGGTGAGATGATCTTCGAGGTGACCGAAGACAACGTCACCTACAACGATCCGCCGCATCGTTTCGAGGCCGGCACGCCGCCGATCGTGCAGGCGATCGGGCTCGGCTATGCGCTCGATTACATGGACAATATCGGGCGCGCCGCGATTGCGGCGCATGAGGCGGATCTGGCGGCCTACGCCCAGCAGAGGCTGTCCTCGGTCAATTCGTTGCGTGTGATCGGGACGGCGCCGGGCAAAGGTGGTATCTTCTCCTTCGAGCTTGAAGGCATTCATGCCCATGACGTCTCCATGGTGATCGACCGGGCCGGCGTGGCCGTGCGGGCAGGCACCCATTGCGCCCAGCCGCTCTTGAAACGGTTCGGCGTGACCTCCACATGCCGTGCATCTTTCGGCCTCTACAATACGCGGGCCGAGGTGGACGTGCTGGTGGATGCGCTCGACCAAGCCCGCAAATTCTTTGCGTAAGGATAGAAGCCGATGAGCCTCGATACGACCGAAGACAAGATCGATGTCCGCGAAGGCCTCGTTCATTCCGCCATTCCGGCCGATGAGCTGGCCCGCCTGAGCGACGATGTCATCGCCGCGCTGAAGACGGTCTATGATCCGGAAATCCCGGCCGACATTTTCGAACTCGGCCTGATCTACAAGATCGACATCGAAGATGATCGAATGGTCAAGATCGCCATGACGCTGACGGCCCCCGGTTGCCCGGTTGCTGGCGAAATGCCGGGCTGGGTCGAGAACGCCGTCGGCGCTGTCGAAGGCATTTCGGGCGTCGAAGTGTCGATGACGTTTGATCCGCCGTGGACGCCGGATCGCATGTCGGAAGAGGCACAGGTCGCCGTCGGCTGGTACTGATCGTATATTGATCCCTTAACCGGCGCACATTACATTCGGGACTCGGACAGCATCAGGCCTTGAACCTGATCGCGACAAGGAGAATGGCCGATGGGCTTTGCAGTCATGAGTTTGAGCGAAGCGGCCGCAGGTCGCGTCAAGGCGATCGTCGAAAATGCCGGTGGGGATGCCCAGGGTATTCGCGTGTCGATCAAGAAGGGCGGCTGCGCCGGCATGGAATATGCCATCGACATGGTGACATCGGCCAATCCGAAGGACGACCTGGTCGAGCATGAGGGCGCCAAGGTCTGGGTCGCTCCCGAAGCAGTCCTCTATCTCCTTGGAACGCGCATGGACTTCGAGGTGACAACGTTGCGCTCCGGCTTCACCTTCAACAATCCCAACCAGACATCGGCCTGCGGCTGCGGCGAATCCGTCGAATTGAAGCCGGCTGATCTGGCAGCGCTGGCCGCCAAGGGCGATGCGGTGGTTCGTGCCGGCTAAGATTCAGACAGTATAACCGACTGGTGAGAGATGAATTTGGAAAGGAGACCGGTTCCCGCCGGTCTTTTTTTCTGTTTTTATGCGCTGCTGATATTCTTGGCGAAAGCTTGGACCGCGATGCCGATTTCCCAGAAACATTTCATCCAGGCACTCTACGACAGTTTTCCCGATCCTGTTGTCATCGTCGACGCCGACAGGATAATCCTTGCGGCCAATCCGGCCGCATCGAAACAATTCGGCTATGCCCCGGATGAGTTTCGCAATTGCCCGGCGCGTCAGCTTTATGCGGCGGATGAGGATTACAATGCCTGCCTGAGCCGCGATTCCGGCAAAATCGCCGGCGAAGATTTTTCCGACGGCGTCTATCGCTATCGCCGCAAGGATGGCTCGACGTTTTCCGCACGTTTGCGGGTGACTGAGGTGGCCGACGAAGATGGGACCATGCGGGGCTTCATCGCGGTTGTGCACGACATTTCCAATTACCTCTATCTCGACGAGGAGCGTCGCAAGGCTGGCGATATCCTCAACATGGCGCTGCAGGCGATCCCGGAAGGTTTTGCCATTTTCGACAGCAATGAAGCGTTGCTCGTCTATAACGATGCCTATCGCAAGGTCTGCGGTCCGGTCGGCGCTACCTTACGGGTCGGGATGACCGCGCAGGAGATCGTCACGGCCGTCTATGAATCCGGCGGCTATCCGCTGGCGCCGGTCGGCTCGTCGGAAGCGGCTGAATGGCTTGAAGGCCGAATGTATGACTTTCGCCATCCGAGCGGCAAGGCATCGGTTTTTCCCTATGGCGACGGACGCTGGCTGCGGGTCGAAAATCTCCGGACCGAAGACGGCAATACTGTCGCCTTGCGCATCGACGTGACCGAACTGAAGGAAGCCGAACTGGCGCGCGACCGGCAGAGGCTGGAATATTACACGCTGGTCCAGAATATCCCCGATTTCATCACCCGCATTTCGAGGGATCTCCGATTTACCTTCGTCAACGACCGCTATGCCGCATTCGCCGGGCTTTCCGCCGGTGAACTGATCGGAAAAACATTTCTGGATTTTGTTCCCGAACGGGATCGGGAAAGGGTGGTAAACGTGCTCGGCAACCTGACGCCGGATACGCCCATCCTTTCGCGTGAGCAAAAGCGGACTTTGGCCGATGGAACCGATTTCTGGATTTTCTGGTCGAACATGGCGGTTTTTGATGGCGACAAGCTGGTCGAATATATTACCGTCGGTCGCGACATTACCGAATTGAAGCGGCAGCAGGCCCGCATCGCGCAACAGAGCGCCGAGTTGCTGCGGAAAAACGAAGCACTCAATCAATTCACGGGAACGGTCTCCCATGACCTGAAAGCGCCCCTACGCCACATATCGATGTTCTCCGAAATGATCAGCGAGGATGTGGCGAGCGGTAATCTCGTTGAACTGCCGACCTACACCCGGCATCTGCGCCAGAGCGCGCGACGAATGGACCAATTGATTGACAGCCTGCTCGACTATGCCCAGATCGCTGATCAGATCGGCAACTGGCAGACGGTCTCGATGGCGGACGTGATCTCGGACGCGATCCTCATCCTCGGAACCTTTGTTCGCGAAGCGGGCGCCCGTTTCGAGTTTGATTCCCTGCCGCAGGTGAAGGGCGATCCGGAGCTGTTGAAGCGCCTGTGCCAGAACTTGATCGGCAACGCCATCAAGTATCGCAAGGAGGGTGTCAAGCCGGTCATCCGCATTTACAGCGAGAAGGAAGACGGCCAGGTTCGGATCTATTTCCAGGACAATGGAATCGGCGTCGATCCCCGGTTTGCGAAGAAGATTTTCGATGTCTTTCAGCGGCTTCATCGCGACGAAGCCGTTTATCAGGGTACCGGAATCGGGCTTGCGCTGGCAAAACGGATTGCCGAGAGCCACAATGGCTCCATCGCGCTTGACACGACATTCTCGCAGGGTGCACGTTTCATCCTGACCCTTCCGGAAATGACTTGATCCATCAGAAAGCCAGAGGCGATTGGGCAACCAGGTAAAGAAACTTCTCGTCGTTGATGACGATCTGATTGACGCGCATTTTGTGATGCGTGCCTTCGCCGATGTCGGAGGAAGCCTGGAAATCACCCATGTCACGGATTCGGATATCGCTACAGCCCGTCTGTCGGGCGAGACGTTCGATTACGTGATTCTGGATATCAATATGCCGGGGATGAACGGCATCGACCTGCTGCGGCGAATCCGCACCGACATCAGGACGGCGGTGCTTCCGGTGATCATGCTGACGTCATCGATGAACCCGTCCGATGTCTATACATCCTATGCCTCCGGTGCCAATGCCTACACGCTGAAACCGTCCTCGGTCAGCGGCTACAGGAAATTCGCCGAGGGTTTCGCGCGTTTCTGGCTCGATGTCTCAGTTCATCCCTACGAGCCGAGGCACGTCTGATATTCGCGTGCCGGAATGAGAAAGGGGCGCCCGGAGCGCCCCTTTCTGTGTCCGTTACTCGGCCGCCTCGGCGTAGTCCTCCAGCGGCGGGCAGGTGCAGACAAGGTTGCGGTCGCCGAAGACATTGTCGACGCGGTTGACCGGCGACCAGTATTTGTCGACGCGGAAAGCGCCCGGCGGGTAGCAGGCCTGCTCGCGGGTATAGGGGCGATCCCATTCGCCGACCAAATCCTCGACCGTGTGCGGGGCGTTCTTCAACGGGTTGTTCACCCGGTCCATCTTGCCGTCCTCGATCGCCTGCGCTTCGGCACGGATGGCCAGCATGGCATCGCAGAAGCGGTCGAGCTCGGCCTTGGTTTCCGATTCCGTCGGTTCGATCATCAGCGTGCCGGCGACCGGCCAACTCATGGTCGGGGCGTGGAAGCCGCAATCGATCAACCGCTTGGCGACGTCGTCGACGGTGACGCCGGCGCTATCGACCAGCGGACGCGTATCGATGATGCATTCATGCGCGACGCGGCCCTTGGCCGACTTGTAGAGCACGGCATAGGCGCCCTTTAGACGGGCGGCGATATAGTTGGCGTTGAGGATCGCCACCTTGGTCGCCTGCGTCAAGCCTTCGCCACCCATCATCAGGCAGTAGCTCCAGGAGATCGGCAGGATGGAGGCAGACCCGAACGGCGCAGCCGAGACGGCACCTTCGCCACCGTCTGTTTCGGGGTGGCCGGGAAGGTAAGGAGCGAGATGCGCCTTGACGCCGATCGGCCCCATGCCCGGACCGCCGCCGCCGTGCGGAATGCAGAACGTCTTGTGCAGGTTGAGGTGGCTGACATCGCCACCGATATCGCCGGGGCGGGCAAGGCCGACCATGGCGTTCATGTTGGCGCCGTCGACATAGACCTGCCCGCCATGCCGGTGGACGATCTCGCAGACCTCGCGGACGTTTTCCTCGAACACGCCATGTGTGGAGGGATAAGTGATCATGCAGCAGGAGAGGTTGCCGCCGTATTGCTCCGCCTTGGCGCGGAAATCGTCCATGTCGATATCGCCGTCGTCCGAAACCTTGACGACGACCACCTTCATGCCGGCCATCTGGGCCGATGCCGGGTTGGTGCCGTGCGCCGAGGTCGGGATCAGGCAGACATCGCGATGATCGTCGCCATTGGCAAGATGATAGGCGCGGATCGTGAGAAGCCCCGCATATTCGCCCTGCGCGCCGGAGTTCGGCTGCATCGAGACCGCGTCATAACCGGTGATCTGGCAGAGCTTCTGGCTGAGATCGGTGATCATGTGGCGATAGCCTTCGGCCTGATCGGCCGGCACGAAGGGATGGATTTCCGAGAATTCGGGCCAGGTGATCGGCAGCATTTCCGCCGTGGCGTTCAGCTTCATCGTGCAGGAGCCGAGCGGGATCATCGAGCGGTCGAGTGCGAGGTCGCGGTCCGACAGCCGGCGGATATAGCGGGTCATTTCGCTTTCCGCGCGATTCATGTGGAAGATCGGATGCGTCAGGTATTCGCTGGTACGCAGCAGGGCTTTCGGCAAGCGATAATCCGTCGCGAAATCTTCCACGCTGAAATCGCCGCCGAAGGCGCGCCAGACGGCTTCCAGCGTCACCGGACGCGAACGTTCGTCGAGGCTGATGCCGATCTTGGTCGTGCCGATCCGGCGCAGGTTGACCTCTTCGGCAACAGCCGTCTTCAGGATAATGCCCTGCAGCTTGCCGACATCGACGGTGATCGTGTCGAAGAAGACGTCCGGCTCGACCTTGTATCCGAGCTTTTCCAGCCCGAGAGCCAGAAGCACGGCCTTCTGGTGGACGCTCTGGGCGATCGCCTTGATGCCCTTCGGTCCGTGGAAGACGGCATACATCGACGCCATGACGGCCAAAAGCACCTGCGCGGTGCAGATGTTCGACGTCGCCTTCTCGCGGCGGATATGCTGTTCGCGGGTCTGTAGAGACAGGCGGTAGGCGCGGTTGCCACGGGCATCGACGGACACGCCGACGAGACGGCCGGGCATGGAGCGCTTGTAGGCATCCTTGACTGCCATATAGGCGGCATGCGGGCCACCGTAACCGACGGGAACGCCGAAGCGCTGGGTGCAGCCGATGGCGATGTCGGCGCCCATTTCGCCGGGCGATTTCAACAGTGCCAGCGCCAGCGGGTCGGCCGCCATCGTGGCGATTGCGCCGGTCTGGTGCAGCCGGGCGATCAGGCCGCTGAAGTCGTGAACATGGCCGTAGGTGCCCGGATACTGGAAGATTGCCCCGAAGACATCGACAGGATCGAGATCGGTGAAGGGATTGCCGATGACGATCGACCAGCCCAGCGGTTCGGCACGGGTCTGCAACAGGGCAATGGTTTGCGGATGGCAGTTTTCATCGACGAAGAAGGCCTTTGCCTTGGACTTCGAAACACGCTCCGCCATCGCCATCGCTTCGGCGGCGGCGGTTGCTTCGTCGAGCAGCGAGGCATTGGCGACGTCGAGCCCGGTCAGGTCGCAGACCATCGTCTGGTAGTTGAGCAGGGCCTCGAGCCGGCCCTGGCTGATTTCCGGCTGGTAGGGAGTGTACGCCGTGTACCAGGCGGGGTTTTCCAGAATGTTGCGCTGGATGACCGGCGGCGTGATCGTGCCATAATAGCCTTGGCCGATGAGCGAGACGAGCTTCTTGTTGCGGTTGGCGGTCTCGCGCATCTTGTCGAGCGCTTCGCGCTCGGTCATGGCCGCCCCCCAGGCAAGTGCTTCCTTCTGGCGGATCGACGGCGGAACGGTGTCGTCGATCATGGCGTCGAGACTGCTGTAGCCGATGACCTTGAGCATATCAGCCATCTCGTCGGGTGAGGGACCGATATGCCGCCGATTGGCGAAGTCGTACGGCTTGTAATCGGTAAAGGTGAAGTCCTTCGGCATGCTCATCAGGCGATCAACTCCTTGTAGGCGGCCTCGTCCAAGAGCGCGTTGACGGCGGAGGGATCCGAGAGTTTCAGCTTGAAGAACCAGCCGGCGCCTTGCGGGTCGCTGTTGACCAGCGACGGATCATCGACGATCGCCTGGTTGCTTTCGACGATTTCTCCGTCCAGCGGACAATAGACATCGGAGGCGGCCTTGACGGATTCGACTGTCGCGGCGGTCGCGCCCTTGTCGAGCACGGTGCCGGCTTCCGGCAGTTCTACGAAGACGAGATCGCCAAGCTGTTCGGCGGCATGGGCGGTGATGCCGACAGTCGCCACATCGCCTTCGATTTTCAGCCATTCATGTTCGTCGGTAAATTTCAGCATCGGGTTCAGCTCCTGATCAGCGTTTGTAGGTCGGTGTGATGAAGGGGAGGGCGGCGACTGTAATCGGCAGATATTTTCCGCGCACTTCCGCAAAGAGTTGCGTGCCATTGGCCGTATGGGCGGTATCGACAGTGCCCATGGCGACGGGATGATCGGCGCTCGGACCGAAGCCGCCGGAAGTGACCGTGCCCACAGGCTTCAGTCCATCCGCATCGGCAAAAAGGGCAGCGCCGGCGCGCACCGGCGCCTTGCCCCCGGGCTTCAGGCCGACGCGACGGCGGCTGGCTTTGTCGGCAAGCTGGCGCAGGATGATGTCGGCGCCGGGGAAACCGCCCTGGCGGGCACCACCGGTCCGGCGGGCCTTCTGCATCGCCCATTCGAGGGCAGCCTCCACTGGCGTCGTTGTGGTATCGATGTCGTTTCCGTAGAGACACAGGCCGGCTTCCAGACGCAGCGAGTCGCGCGCGCCAAGACCGATCGGCATGACATCGGGATGTTCGAGAATCCGACGCGTGACGTCTTCCGCGGCGGCGGCCGGAATGGAGATTTCAAACCCGTCTTCACCGGTATAGCCCGAGCGCGAAATGATGCAGGGCACATCGTGCAACTCGGCCTCGGCCACGTCCATGAAACGCATGGTGGCGATATCGGCCCAAAGTTCGGCCAGCACGGTGACCGCATGCGGCCCCTGCAGCGCGATCAACGCCCGGTCTTCGAGCAGCGTCAGGTCACAGGTCTCGCCGAGATGTTTTTGCAGATGCGCGAAATCGGCGTCCTTGCAGGATGCATTGACGACGAGGAAGAGATGATCGCCGCGATTGGCGATCATCAGGTCGTCGAGAACGCCACCCGATTCGTTGGTGAAGAGCCCGTAGCGCTGACGGCCTTCGCCGAGGCCGAGCACATCGACGGGCACCAGCGTCTCAAGCGCCAGCGCCGCATCTTCGATCCGGCCGGACTTCGGCTTCACGATGATCTGGCCCATATGGGAGACATCGAAAAGGCCGGCGGCGGCGCGGGTGTGCAGGTGCTCCTTCATCACGCCGGCGGGATATTGCACCGGCATGTCATAACCGGCAAACGGCACCATGCGGGCGCCAAGCGACAGATGCAACGCGTGCAGCGGGGTCTGCTTCAAAGGGGAATGATCGTCCAAATCCGGCCTCCAGGTCTGGCGCAACGCGCCGGCTCATTTCAACGCGCAATTCATGCGTCGTTTCCTCGAGCCCCCTCTGTCCCTTTGCCTGAGATTGTTATCCCTTCGGCGAGCGGAAATGCTTCTCTCCAGAGTCCTACCGGCACCTTGCTGGTCCATGGGCCTGAGAGTTTCCGGGGCGGTTGCTCCTTCGGCACCGGTCGAAACCGGATTCTCCCAACAAGATCGATTTCAGATAACGGCGATCCCGGCGCATTGGCAAGCGCAAAATGTCGCGCCCGAACAGATTTCTGTCGTGGCTGGTTTGAGGCGTGGGCTTGCGACATCTCGTCCTTTGCTTTTTCAGCGACAAGCAGGTAACGCAATCCTTGATACGGAGATCACGGATGGCGAGAGCCGGGCAGCAGATGGGGATGGCGGTGCGGGTGCTTTCGGCGCTGGCATTGTTGCTCCTGTCGTTTGCCCATCAGCCCGTCATTGCCCGGCAGATCACGCCGGACATCGCGTCACAATATGTGCTGCCGGACGGATCGATCGGTGACATCTGCTTCGGCACGGAAGGCGTCGATGGCGCACAGCATGGGCCGTCAAAGGATGGCGTGGCGCCGGTCTGCGACTATTGCCGGCTGGCATCCGCCATTCTCCTGCCGTCGCCACCGGATGAGGTTTGCCTCGTCATTCGACGCATTTTCGAGATTGCGGCGAGGCCCGATTTTACGGCTGTTCTGGTCGAGCATCCGCATGCGCTGCCGCAATCGCGCGCACCGCCACTCCTGGCCTGATCCCCGCCGTGCCGGCGACTTCCACTTTTTTTCAGACCATTCAGCCGCCTGACGCGGCATTTGGCCGGCATTCCCGAACATGGGGAGCCGGTTCGGAGATGATCCATGATACAGACCAAAACCATCCTTCTTGCCGTTGCTTTCTCGCTCGCCGGTACGGCGGCAGCCTATGCGCACGCGTCCTTCGAGCAGGACACGGTCGCATCCGAAAGCAATTTCAAGGCGATCCTGCAGATTCCACATGGCTGCGACGGCAAGGCGACCAACGAGGTTCAGGTGAAGCTGCCGGAAGGCTTCGTTTTCGCCAAGCCGCAGCCGAAGGCCGGCTGGGAGATCGAGATCATCAAGGGCGATTATCAGAAGAGCTACGACAATCACGGCAAGACGGTTACTTCCGGCCCACTGGAAATCCGCTGGAAAGGCGGAGAACTTTCGGACGACTATTATGACACATTCGTGATCACCGGGAAAATTTCGGGTTTCGAGAAGGAAACGCAACTCGCCTTTCCCGTCACCCAGCTTTGCGGTGCCTCCGACAAGGTGGTCTGGGATCAGATCGTGACTGCCGGCCAGAGCGCGCATTCGCTGGAACATCCGGCACCGACGATTACCGTGACGCCGGCCGAGGCGGATGGTCATGACCATCATGACATGGCGGCGATGGCCGGAATGTCGGGAATGGGGGATGCCCCGGTGAAGGCCGGTTCGCTCGAGATTTCCGGTGGCTCGATCAAGGCGATGCTGCCGGGCGCCAAGGTCGGCGGCGGCGGCTTTACCGTCAAGAACGAGGGCAGCGAGGATGATGTCCTGCTGTCCGCCGAAAGCCCGGCTGCGGGCCGCGTCGAATTGCACGAGATGACCATGCAGAACGACGTGATGAAGATGCGCAAGCTGGAGGACGGGATCGCGGTCCCGGCGGGGCAGACCGTCGAACTCAGAAGTGGGGGGCTGCACCTGATGTTCATGGACGTGACGAGGCCGTTTGCCGAAGGCGACACTGTTCCGGTGACACTCACGTTCGAGAAGGCCGGCAAGGTCGAACTCGTGCTGCCCGTCGGCAATGCTGCCGGCAAGATGTCGCACAACTGAACGATGTGGCATTGAATGCAAGGGAACGGCGGCATCCGTGATGCCGCCGTTCAGTCGCTCAATCACGATCTCTCGACGGGACGCGGGCCACCCAATCGGGAGAATCGAGCGCCTCGACCCCGCCATCCAGCGTGCTCGCCTCCTCCTCGTCGTCGGCGGCCTCCGGCTCGTCCAACTCGAATTCCCGGTAGCGGCGAACAGCCTCGTAGGGCGTGCCCTGGGGCAGGCGTCCCTGCGAATTCATCAGCATCAGCGACAGGGAAGTCGGGCTGCGCAGGGCGGCAACGGAGGCGTGGATATGGGCTGCCTCGTCCTTTGGACGGGCGGCAAGCAACGTAATCGCTTCTTCTGACGGGCCATCGCCACTCACGCGTGCGGAAGGCTTTACGGCTTGTGCCGCATACGCCGCCGTATTGGCTGACATGGTAACGACCAGGGTCATGGCGATCTACCCTTGAAGGGCGCTCCTTTGAAAATAGCGATCGCCTTGTTTTATCTCGCCGAAATTTCCCGTCGGTGAAATCCGGCGCCGGTATTTAAGTCAAATCTTATCGAACGGCGCGACCAGCACGGAGGCGGCAATCTCAGCGATGTTCTGCCGCGATCCGCAACCGTGGCACTTGCGACACTCCTGAAATACGGGCAAACTTCCTGCAACCGGAGGGAGGGGCGCATGACAGACAGGAAAACACTCGAAGGCATCGTCAACAGTTTCTATGAAGCGCGTGGTGGTAACGACAAGTACGGTGTCATGTCCTTTGCCGGGCCTGAGATTACATTCAGCATGGTCGGCAGCGGCAAGATGGCCGTGGCTGCCCCGCGCATTTCCGGACCGGCGGACCTGGAGGTCGCCGTCGGGGCGCTGATCGACCACTGGGACATGAGCAGGATGACGACAAAACGGCTCTATGTGGATGGCGATACGGTCATTGCCCATCGGTCCGGTGTGATCCGCCACAATCCGACGGGCAGGGACCTGGAAACGGAATATATCGACATCTTCACCATCAAGGATGGAAAGATCGACGACATCACCGAATTCGTCGACACGCTGATGGTCGCTGAAGCCACCGGCCTCGTCACCACATAGAAACGATATCTTGCGGCCTGCGCTCATTTCACACGGCTCACTCACGATATGGTGACCGTGATCGTGACGACTGTGGCCGGGGAGACGTTGGAAACCGTTGCAATTCCCGTCATAAGACTAGCACGCTTCCGATTCCCGGGGACGGGCGCGGCTGGCATTCCGTTTGGCTTCAAGTGGACATTGCAGCCGCTCTGTCCGTGGAGAGGCGATTGATATTTTAACGCGGATTGCCAGAACGTATGACGATTGACTCCAGTTTTCCCCGCCGCGGCTTTCTTGGCTTGCTTGCGGCAGGCGCGCTTGCCGGATGCAGCACATCGATGCAGGGACGCCCGACGCCGACGCCGGTGCGGATCAGCCGGCCGATCGGGCCGCCGTCGGACGCCGAATTGCAGGTCATGTATGGACCGGTCGAGGATGGCGGCTTCCTGATCCCGCCGATCCCGTATCAGAAGATCGACCCGCAATTTTATCGCCAGCGTGTCATCGACCCGACGGGCGAGGCGCCCGGCACGGTGATCGTCGATACGCCGGCGCGGTTCCTCTATGTCGTCGAGCCCGGCGGGACTGCGATGCGCTACGGTGTCGGCATCGGCCGCGAGGGTTTTTCCTGGCAGGGCGACGGCGTCATCCACTGGCGCCAGGCCTGGCCGCGCTGGAAGCCGCCGAACGAAATGGTGGCACGCCAGCCGAGCCTTGCCAAATATTCGATCGAGAACGGCGGCATGGAGCCGGGCCTGAAGAATCCGCTCGGCGCCCGGGCGCTCTATATCTTCCAGAACGGCGAGGATACGCTCTACCGCCTGCATGGCAATCCGGAATGGCAGTCGATTGGCAAGGCGGTGTCGTCCGGCTGCGTGCGGCTGATGAACCAGGATGTCATCGATCTCTATCAGCGGGTGCCGGCCAAGGCACGGATCGTGGTGCGACAGTAAGGCTCGCGCAGGCCGGATCTGGTCTGGATGGGTCCGTGATTAACCGGACGCTAACCGCGATTGACGATTCTGCGGCCGGCTACTCGAATCATGTTCCGATTTGAACCGTTTGACAAAACTTTGGCACGATTTCACGCGATAGACGCTTTCATGGTTTCATTCCTTCCTTCTGGTCGCGCCACGATGCGCATCCTGTCGGCCCGCCGCATGCTGGCGCGGGCTGCCGCCGTGCTCGCCGTCGGCGTGGCGCTGTCGGGCTGCATGGGGCTGGACGACCTGTCGGAAGAGCCGCCGAAGCTGTCGGGCAAGATGATCGCCGAAATGTCGAAGAAGGGCATGAAGCCGGAGAGCCCGGTTCTGGTGCGCATTTTCAAGCAGGAGAGCGAGCTGGAAGTCTGGAAGGTCAACAAATCAGGCCAGTATGCGCTGTTGAAGACCTATCCGATCTGTCGCTGGTCAGGCGAACTGGGGCCGAAGACGAAGGTCGGCGACCGGCATGCGCCGGAGGGTTTCTACCATGTCTCGAAGGGCATGCTGAACCCGAACTCGCAGTTCTACGTCTCTTTCAACCTCGGCTATCCCAACAAGCTGGAATCGGCGCTCGGCTATACCGGCGAGGCGCTAATGGTGCATGGCGCCTGTTCGTCGTCGGGTTGCTACGCCATGACCGATCAGGGCGTCGGCGAAATCTATGCTGTTGTCGCCAAGGCTCTTTCGAGCGGCCAGGACCGTTTCCAGGTCCAGGCCTATCCGTTCCGCATGACGGCTGAGAATATGGCCGAGCATCGCGGCGATCCGAACATGTCGTTCTGGCGGACGCTGAAGGAAGGCCATGACGCCTTCAACCTGACGCATCGCCAGCCGAAGGTGTCGGTCTGCGGCGGCCGTTATGTCTTCAACCGCGAATTCGAGGGCGGCGAGCCGGCCGATCCGCTGGCGGCATGTCCTGATATCAGCACGCAGCTCGAGCCGCAGGCGATGGCGCAGGTCGAGGCGGAGGAGCGAAAGCTCGATACCGCGCTGACATCGTCGATCCAGTCCAGTTCCGCGATGACCGCCTATTCCGACGGTGGCATGCATCCGAGTTTTCGGGCATTGTTGAAGGCGCAAGGGGCAAAGCGGCTCGCCGCCAGCATTTCCGGCACCAAATATCCGATCAGCCGGCCCGACGCGGCGCTGGCCGATCCCTTCTCCGGCCGGTAAGAACAGCATTCGCTTTCAATTTTCTAAAGCCGGGCGTCAGGGGAGGACATCATGGGTTTCAGGTTCGGTCTCGATCACTATGCGCTGCTTGTGCGCGATGTCGCGCGCAGCGTCGCGTTCTACCGGGACGTCATGGGTTTCGTGCCGATCCCGCGCGAGGGCAGCCCCGGCGTGCAATGGCTGGATATCGGCGGCGGCGACGCTGTTCATTTGATCCAGGGTGATTTCGGCGCGACGCATGTGACCAAGGACACGCATGTTGCTGTTTCCACCGCCGATTTCGATGCCTTCGTCGCGCATCTGACCAAGCTGGGCGTCACCTTCACCGACTGGCCCGGCAATCCCGGCAAGATCGGTCTGCATCGCCTGGGCTTTCGGCAGGTCTATGTGCAGGATCCCGATCTTTACTGGATCGAGATCAACGACCAACGGCCGCCGGCGGTCTGAGCGCGTTCCGGTTCGGGCGCGACTGTGCATTCACGCGGCAGGTTTGCCCGTGGTTTTCAAAGAACATGGACGGGGCGCTCGAAAGAACCGCGTTTGGGTGTGGGAAAGTGGCTCTCGCCAGCGCCCCGTTCGGCGGTTTATGCCCACGCACTTTTTCCACTACGGCCCGCTCATGTGCATGTCGTTATCCAGAAACCGCTCTACACTTTCTGGCGACATGCAGTGGACCCTCTGTGCATCGCACGCCCGCAGCAGCAACAGCCTGCGGAGGGGAAATTTCGCCTGGACCCCGGCTGTGGGGACTTCCGTCCTTCCCCCAAACCCGGCGCCGGCCCCGCCTCGCTGCCACGGCTGGCAGTGTATCCGTGGCGGGACGAGGGGTATTGTAGGATGGATTTTCAAAGCGGGGATTTTCGTGTGTGGTTGAGATCCCCTCACGAACAAAATCTAACACTTAGGCTATGTCTAGGATTTTGATTTTTCGTCGTTTTATACGGGGAGGGAGGTGGGGATGCCGGACCTCACCCGCTAAATCATCCTCGTCTTGGCAAGGAGTGGGGTCCGGGTGCGGAGATTGCTCCTTGCGTCCATGCCTACCCCCTTGCAATTTCTAGCACTTAGCTGAAGCTAAGAGCTGAAATTGCTTTCTCCCCCGCCGAGGGGAGATAAATTTGCCGCACCGTTTCAACTCTTCGGAAAAGCCGCATGCATCGGAAGGTTCCTGGCCAGCACCGTCATTTTGTCAAATCCATGCGGGTGGATGCGACGCTGGCGGAGAACCTGTTGTGGCAGGCGCTTCGCAACAGTCAGCTTGAAGGGTTCAAATTCAAGCGACAGGTGCCGCTTGACGGTTACATTCTTGATTTTGTCTGCTTCGACGCTCGGCTGGTCATTGAGGTGGATGGGTTCCAACATGCGGAGAATACCCGCGATCTGGCTCGTGATGCGTTCTTGAATGGGCAAGGGTTTCGAGTTCTACGTTTCTGGAACGAGGAGATCGTCCGGAATCTGGATGGAGTCTGCCTGACGATACTTTCGGAACTCAAGAATAGCGGCGACTGAGGCGCGTTACCTCTCCCCTTGCGGGAGAGGACACAAAATCAACATCTTAGCTTCAGCTAAGTGTTAGATTTTGTTGGTGAGGGGCTTGTTCTTTTGCCCCATGCCTACCCCTTGCAATTTCTAACACTTAACTAAAGCTAAGATGTTGAAATTGCTTTCTTCCCACCGAGGGGAGATAAAGATCCGTGAATGCCTTCCATTTTTAGACTTACACTAAGACGGGTCGTTTTTCAGACCGTTTCGCCGCGCGTTTTGAATGCATGCATAGCGATCAGCATATCCCTGATGAGACTGTCCAATGATCCGCCCGTTTGGGGCAAATCGTTTCCAATGCCAACCATCGGCTTGCTGGTAAAAAGTCCAACGATCTCCGTTCCCATCCCTACAACTCATCATTATCATTTCCGCCCCCTAAACGTGCGTCGGATAGTGGTCGTATTTGTGATTTTTCGCTACTAACCAAATACACGTTAAAGGTGCATAAAAGATGTGTTGACGCGAATAGAGTAGTACAGACGACAAAAGGCCCGCAGTTTCCTGCGGACCTTCGAAAATCATTGTCGCGTCCATTGAAACACCGCACCGAAACACCTGAATATCGTTGATTTCATTGGTCTTTCTCTCGCGTTGTCCAACAAATCTTATCCCGTTCCATCCGAGTCCGCTCCCCATCCACTCAAGTTTAGCCGTGCTGCCAGTTTAAAGGCACAAAAAAACCCGGCCTAAACCGGGTCACCAAAATGCAACTAAAGGTTATAAATCGCTTCGCCTGTAAAACGTTGCTCCAACCTCCTCGTACGTGATAGCCGGGTAGATTCCTCGCTCAGTAAGTTCACGTCTTAGATGGACAACGGTTCGATTCAAATTCGCAGCGAGTCTGTCAATTGAGACGTAGTTCTGGATAAATTCGCGCAGCGACAAACTGGTGATCCTTCGGTAGGTGCGTGTCTTTTCTGAAGTACGCTCGTTCCTGATTTCGAGCCGCCCGCTCTTGATAAGGTTTCTCAAAACTTGATCCTGGGTGATCAACATGGCGGCGGCTTGGCGCACGGAGAGGCCATCGGATTCGGTCGTGCGAGTGTGGCGGGAGATCTCCCGGTGATCCAACATCAAACCTCTAAGACCGGGTTTCGTCGGATCTACGGATACCGATTTCAGTTTTCCGCCGAGCAGCAAGTCAAGGACTTCTGAGAATTTGCAGTTGGCACGTTTGATGGCATTCGCGAGGGAGGTTACTGCCGACGACGGATCATAATCCTCGGTCGCGAAAGCCTTGATCTTATCGACGAAGCTATCCAAATCCGATGTGCGATACAGCGGATACATTGCGTCATCGTGCGCGCCCAGAGAACTGTTGACGTGGCCACTTAGAACCAAGGTACTCCACAATGTTCGACTAGCTCCAATGTATTCGGCAGCGTTGGCGGTGGACAGGTTGCCCCTTAACCGGTCAACGAGCGCCAGCATCTCGTTTGCCGGAAGCACGATTCTTTCGTCCGTAGGCTCTAAGTCGCCGAAGACGTGCTGTGAGTTCTTCAGAAGCTTCCGCAAGGTCTTCGGATGGATCCGAAATTCTTGGGCAGCCGAATGGATGGAGTGGTTTCTACGTTCTTTGACAGGACCGAACATTCTGTCGCCTGGGCCAATGGGCAATGAGTCAAGCGCCACGTTGTACATGATCGTCCGGATGTCTGAGTAAGCGGGATCATTGCTCTCGTAAGCCAGCCGCTCATACAAGCGCCCGTATAGCGCGCGGCCCCCTGTATGAGTTTTCTTCACCCAGAAATCTACGTGCATCGATCTCAGGAAGGTTTCAAAGCCAGACTGGCCAGTGCGAACGACGTCGAACCCGGCCTGACTGGCGAGAGCCAAGTCGGCCTCAGACAATTCTTCAACCAAATAAGTTTTTCCGAAGAGAAGAGTCGCCCCAATCCATTCGCAGACGCGGCCGACCGCGTAGAGCGGCATATCGTCAAGCCAGCCCAGTTTCTCTCTACTCCCCCTTAACGAGCGCGCGAAAAAAAGCTCAAAGTCTGATTGCGGTTGCAGTTGGGGATGACGATGATCTCTCAGACGGGCCATCTCGGCGATCATCATCGGAGCAAAGTCAAAACTTTTTACCGTGCCTTCCCCATCCGCTGTATACAAGAGTCTTTCGTGCTTAGGGCAGGTGCGAATGGATGTCATGCACCATTCGAGACGACCATATGGTCGCGTCTCCGGTCGCCCCTTTTGGATGTCGATATCCTCGCGAATGCACTCGGGACAATAGCGCAGGCGACCCCTAACGACTGAACTGCGCGCTAGCGTTTCGCCATTGATATCGTAAAACACCCCGGTTTTTGTCAGGCGTCGCCCTGCTAGATCGGCGACTCCCGCGAGTTGCAGGAGCTTTTCCGTCTCCTCAACGTCCCCGTTGATGATCCGCATATGGTTGAGGTCCAACAACCAACAGAATTCCATTACGCTCGAAATTCCGTTTGCGACCGCCAATCTTGAGCAGAAGCTAGGAATGGTCTCTTGCGGGTGGAACGGCACAGTTAGGGAAAGCCTGTTCATCGTGGCCGTTCCCCTTTCTTCAGCGGTTTGATCGTTGCGATGTCGCCTTCTACATTCCCTCGTTCCGCCCCTGTGTCGTGAAGCTTCGCTGCTCCGCCTGGGATGTTGTCCCACTTCTTCATTTCGAAGATGTTGTCGTGCGGCAAGCAGGAGGTACGATCGACGTAGGCCTGTGCAAAATCTTCGCATCGAACTCCCGACCGGTCATCCCAAAGCGCGACCTCGACGGCGCCCCTGATCAGTTCGATGATGGAACCGGCATTACCGTGGCAAGCATGGATGAGGCGCTGGGCGAGATCTTCGAAATCGAGATCGACGCTGTAGAGACCGGCGTGGTCGACAATAACTTCCTTCAGCCACAAGACGACACGTGCGGACTTCTGTGCGGGAATCGGAAGCAGCTTGATACGCTTGGATCGGTTTAGCATTTGAGTATCCCGCTTCCGGAGCATGTCGAGCGGCTCGACTCCGATCAGGATCAGGCGAATGGGCCAGTCCTTTGAATCGACCAGGGTGATCAGGTTGTCCGAAAATTCTTGCAGCTCCTGATCGTCGTTGATCTTCATCGTCCGCTGTGCCTCATCGATGACGAGGAAGCGAACCCGATGGGCACAAAGCTGGTTCACCATTTCAGGCCAAGCTACCGTCTTTTGAATGTTGCTCCTGACGGGGAAACCAAGTTTCCTCAGAAAACGGATCGCAAAATTCCGCTGAGTGCATGGCGATGCAGCGTCATCGAAGAGCAAGGGGCGTCCTTTGCCTTCGTCGTCCTCATACACAGCGAAGGCCGGGTCCGCCGCCAACGCGTTTTGCACGAGTCGCGATTTTCCAGCATTCGATTCGCCCGTGACGAAAAGAATCTTGTGCTGTTTGTCGCCGGTGCGCAGGCTCCGTTTCATGGCTTTGATGTGCGCGCGCAGTTGATCATCGCGCGGCGTCGTGCAGTTCATCCCGCGAATTTCCGCCATTCGCAAGGAAACCCTTTCGTCGTCGGCCGTCATGCTCGCGAACAGCCGTTTGTCGGCTTCCCGGCGCCGTTCTACGTTCTTATCGGTCATGCTGGATCCAATCTATCAGTGTTCGTCGAAGTAGCGGGCGGAGTAGATCTTGTCCGAGTTTTCGGGGCCGTCTGGTTGCTCGGCACCAGGCTCAGTTGCTTCAACCGGGTGAGACTTCCGCTTTTTCGTCTTCTTGGCGGGCGTCGCGTATTTTTCGGCGACGGCTTTGGCGGTCTGCATCTTGCCGTTATCCAGGTCATCACCCTCTGCTTCGTCCGAAAAGCCGAACACCTCGTCAGAGAAGGGCGTCCCGCTCCAATCTTGTGTGCTCACTTCGTGGGTGTACTCGGTCTCATCCACGATCCGAATTGCTCGGACAATCCGCTTTTCGAGACGTTCAAGATGCTCCTCGGTGACAATCGGAGTAGCGACGCTGTATTTGAGACGGCCGAGATCGGCCTGGCGATCGATGTACTCGCGCGCAGCATCGACCTGCTCGAGCGTCCGGTTGGTGTATTCGGTATCGATTGCGCGTAGTTCCTGAAGCAGCGCTGCGGCCTCCCAGTACGAGAGGCCCCGCAGTTGTGGCAATCGACAGGGGACGCGATAGCTCACTTCGCCGTCGAACACCGTGATTTCAGACACGTCTTGGAGATCCACCCGGATGTGGACTTCGACGCCGGTCTTGTTGCGCCGCATCTCCTGGATTTTCTCCGACTGAAAAAAGAAGCCGAGGAATTCAATGCCTTCCCGTGTGATGGTACGCTTCATGTTCACTCCGTAGGTCGCGCGGCGTTGCCATGCTGGCGGCGGGGCCGGTGGAGGTTGAATGCGAGCACCGATCATCCACGCTTGGTTCGGCGTCATGCCGCCCAATTTGCCGGTGTTCGGCTGGTGATGGAAAATGTCGACAATTGCCCGCAGAAGCACCTTCTCCAGCATGTCTGGATCGACCGAGGCGCCCTTTTTTGGATCTCGATCACCCCGGACGACAACATTCGAGAAGGTTTGTCCGGAGAAGTGTGAAAGCGTGAGTGCGCCGAGCGTGCCAAAAAGGCGCTCCATCGTTCCCCGCAGCCATGGTTGTTTCGATGGCGGTACGAACTTCGCGGCGCCTCCATCTGTGAGCGTGGTGACGACTGCCGTGCTGTTATACCAAGACGCCGCGTCAAGGCGCACGCGCTTGAAACCGCCACACTGTTTCCAATCCGATTTGCAGCCTGCATTGAGCGCGATCTGCGTCTTGTCACGCGTAGCCAATTCGAAGGTTGCACGAGCGGTGTCGATACTCGGGTTTCTCGTGTGGAGCCGGAACGAGAGGAAGCTCGTAGTCGAGTGATCGACGACGGCAGAGAACCAAAACCGCTGCGCCGCCTCTGCAAACGCCTGTTGTTCTTCCTTTGTAAGGGCGTGAAAGACGTTCGCACCCTTCAGCATCGCAACCAGGTTGAGACGGCACTCGTCGCCCTCGATCTGATCCATCGGATGTCCGCGGTCTTTCCCGACTACGATTGTGTACCTCGCCAAAGCCTTCGCATCGCCGAGGCGGCCAGCGCACTTGGCGAAATCGGGGAGGGCGTCCAGCCGATTGTAAAACGTGCTGCGGCAGCCGAGCTTAAGCCTTTCTTCCTTCGAACGGCCCCGATTGAGGCGCCGCTCTACTGCCTTCATAAGCTTGAACAGGTACGCGGGACGGGGTTCGGTCGTAGACAGGTATCGCCAGACGTAACGGCCCTGAAGATGGAGTTCCTCTGGGGTGAAGGTGCGATTTTTGCCACTTCCACGACGATCCCGCAGAACACGCGCGTCTCCGCCAGCACGTTCGAGCGCCAGAGACCAGGCGCTGACGCTTTCGTAGCTCGGGACCTTGAGTGTCGGTTCCTCGTCGCTCTCGTACGTCAGCTTCTTTTTTGGGTCGAAGTGGGCCAGTCGGCGCATGGCCTGATAGTCGGCCAGATATTCGTCGCGCATCTGGCGCATGATGATGCGGCGCATCTCATGAGGGATGCCGCCAAGTTCTTCGCGTTTTCGACGTAGCAAAGTGGCCCAAACAAGCTTGTGACCAATCTTCAGACGTTCTTTTTCCGGAAGATTCTGGAGGTACTCAGCTTCGCCTTCGCGAGTGAGACGTTTGCGATTGTAGTGCTCGCGCTCAACCACCAGCTTGTCGATGCGCAAGGCTTCATGGATCTGGGCGTTGGTGAGAACCTCAACATTTCCATTGCCGTCGATACGTTCAAAGGCTTTCCCGGCTGGTGAATCCAGCTTCACCACGACTTCGACGCCATCGTAGATGACACGATCGAACGGCCCGATTTCATATTGGGTGGCTTCCATGTGCACGTTCATCGTGTCTTTCCTCAGTGTCGGACGATTGGAAGAATGACGGAGGCGTCGGTGAAGCGTCGGAGTGGCTCCTCGATCTGGATCAAGCGGTCGAAGTACAGGCACATGACGGCGTTCCAGACGTCGGCATCGTCGCCCAGCTTCTCCTGGAGTTGCCAGATTTCGATTGGACCATCCATGCAGAGAAGGGCCTCGAGCACGCGGTCGCAATTTTTCTCGGAGCGGAGTGTGCGGGCCTCGTTGATGTCCACGGCGTTCCATCCGCGTTCCCGCGTGATCTCCAAGTCGGTGCAAACAATGAATTTGTGAGCGTAGCCCGGAGCGTGAGCCGAGTTCAGGGCCCTGATCTTGGCCATCGTCTGATCCCGCTCCAACTGGTCGGCGGGCTTGACCGCGTAGCCAATCTTGGTGCGCCGGTGGTCGGTTGTGCGAAAATCGAGTGTGTGCTGGTGCTCTCCATCGAGGTCGAAGCATAGCTCCGGAGGCTGGTCCTCGATCAGGACGAGCCTTTTGTCAGCCATCAAGATGTTGGCCATCAGGTATTCCAAGATGCTCTCGAAGGTCAGCAACCGATTGCGAGCGATGTCCACGACATGGCCACGAACGGAAGAGATGGATTTCATCGAGATTTTCCGGCTGGCCGTCGAGGGGTGTGGCGGCTCCCAAGCGACATCCGCCCGATCACCGGCCTCTTCAAAGGTCAGGCCTGGATCACCAGGCGGGGTGACGCCCGGAATAATCAGACGACCGGCCGTCGGACGGTCGGGTTGAGCAAACCGGAAGTCCTCAGGCACCGCGCGGGCGGTGCCGCGCTTTTTCTGGGTTAGGTATTCGAGCACGCGACGTTCAAGCATTCTCTACTCCACTGGTACGCAACGATCTGGCCTTGGGCTGGGCCGCGGCCGGTCAAGTGCCGACCGGCCACAGCGTTTGCGGTCCGCTAGTCTTCGGGATGGATTACCTCGAACAGTAAGCCGAGCACCTCGCCGGTGACGGCGTCGCGTCTGATGTACGAATGGTAGATGAAGCCGTCCGAAGCCGACTTTTCCTCGGTTGCGCCAGGCAACGTTTCAGGATCTGGAGTAAGAGCGTGATTGTTGATTGGGCTTTTCATGGCTCGTTCCTTTTCGGGCCAGTGCTGCCGTTTCCATCGGGTGCTGGACGTCTAACTGCTCGTTTGTGGTGTTCCTCGAACTCGACCCGCTCGCTGCGCATACTGATGACCTCGCCGGTCACTGGATCGCTCTCGATGAACAGGCGAAATCGCTGCCAGGTGCGGAGGCCCGCTTTTTGCTCTGGTGTAAGCGCGGGGAGTGGGGTCCATTCAAACGGAATGTCGGTCGGGGTCGTCATGGTGTTTTCCTTTTCGGGCGCAGTTCTGCAGTCGCCGGCGGGCCCGACGTTCTGCAATGGATCAAGGGAAGGGCTGGGAGCTAGCCGGCAGGCGGCCAGCGAAAATCTGGACGAACGCGCATGCGCCCGCCGGGCAGCTTTTCTATCGCTGTGTCGAGAAAAGTTACGATGTCGGCTCTCCCGCGAAGATGCGCATTACTTTTCAGGCGGCGGAAGTAGCTCTCTGGGTCTTTTCTCACCTCGCGGCGAAACGTCGTTTCCGAGGGGATTTGGTCGAAACAGCCGGCCGCGATCGCCGACCATTGAAGCTGGCGGAACGAGCTTATGACATATGGTCGTGGTTGGGCCTCGACGTGCTGGGCGACAGCCTGGTGAAAAAGCTTTCGAGCGAGGGCCAGTTTCGTGTCGGATTCCTCGATTCTGGATTGAAGGCGCCAGCAAGCTTCCGTAATTCGCCGGTACACGCCGCTGTTTCCAAGGGTCTCGCGGCTGGCAGCCGGATCGACAGCAACATGATGAGTCACAGGAATTCCTTTCGACAAGGTGCCATCTACCGTGGCTGGAAACGTTCAAACTGCACGAGTACGAATGAACCCTACTGGGCGCCGCTGTCTGTGAAACCGGATGCCGCCCTGCGTTTTGCGGGAACGTCGGCTTGCTGACGCCGAATTTCGAGAGCAAAGCGTGTGACCGTGGCACGGCTCGGTGCACGCATCTTGCAATAGGGCCTGCGCTTCGCGTTGATTTGGGACACCTGTTTAAGGACCGCCGAATGAACGGCTTTCACAGTCGACGAACCGTCGAGGGATTTCATCACGTCTGTGATTATTGTGCGCCATTCTGCGGGTGAACTCGCCGGCGGCCCACTGTGCGACGAAGCGTAGCGTGGCACCGGTGCAAGTCCGTTGTCAAAATAGGCGCCAAAATCGTCGTTGGATGTACTGATGCGGGTCATTGTCGAGTCCTTTCTGGATTCAAGTTTCTGGGGGAGGCGCGCAAGCGCTGTCCTGTTTTGGTTGGCTCGCACGTCGATCACGTGCGAGAACTTTCCGCAGGGCACAGATCGTCGATCGCGCGGGCGACGCGGCGGTTACGAGCTGTGATGGATGTATCTATCGAGCTGCGAGTATCAGCCGGAACGCTTCCCCGGTGGACTGAGCGGGGCTGGGTAGAAAGTGAGCCGCGCGATGCGACTAGGCAGTTGCATATTCACGGCCAGAATGAGCTTTTCAACCAGATCGGATGTCAGCGTCGCTTGCCAAGTGGCCAACTTCTCAAGCTTCTTCTTCTCCAAGTTGAGTGCGGAAAGAAACGTCTTCTTGCTCGGCTCCCAAACCCACCTCGAGCTCACTGTCACGTGGAATTCCGATAGCCATTGCAACCTATTTCTTTGGTCTCCCCGCTGCGTCGATGAGTACCGGCAAGGGTAGTCGAACGCCGTTTCCGCGAGCATGCGCTTAGCCGGGACGAGATAGGGTTCTGTGCTTTCCAGGGGTCGTAGGCGCTTGGGCTTCAAGTGCACGATCTGTGCCTTTCGGAGAGGTGACTGTTCTGGAGCTTGCATGGCGCGATCCTCGTTGCCTCTCAAGTTGAGCGGCGGTATGAACGGAGGCCAGTCAGTCTGGCGCTGTATCGGAAGCTGCAGTGTGGTGCCGACGATGACTGCTGCAGCAGGTGGTAGTCCGCAGCGTCATCTTCATCACCGAACAGAAAATCGTCGCCCAATTCGCTCGGGCCGTGGTACTGGAACAGGGAACTGACGGGGTCACGCATTGTTGTCTCCTTTTGCAGACAAGATTTCGGGCATTGAATGGAGGCTGGCAAAATCTTCGAGGCGCCGAAAAATGCGCATGGGTTCTCGATCTGCGACAAGGCAGCGCTCCGTTTAAAATTCAGTTTGATCTAGGCTCCGGTGAACGACGCGCGCCCTATGCGGCGTGTCGCCTTTCTATGACCAGCGTCGCCGCGGCCTTCTCATGCATGGTGATCTCTTCAACCAGCTTGCTGGACACTTTCGTCTGGACGAGCTTTGCCCGTCGCAGGTTGGTATTTAAAAAGAAGCTACGATCGTACGCATCCGCCAGCGACAGAAACTCTTTGAAAGTCGGAACGCGTTGCGGGCGCTGTGCGCTTGCGGCAATTCGCCTGATCTTCCGCACGACTTGCATGTGGCGTGCCTCTAGGTCGTCGGAGTATCGGTGCCCGATATAGACCACTGTCAACATCATCAGCACATCGGTCGCGGCGCAGAACTCTCCAAAATGGCGAGCCATCCAATCACGAAGTGACGGGTGAAAAGCAAGATCTGCGGTGCGAAACTTCATGTCGTACTCCTACTCAGCGACAAGCGAAACCAATGAGCGCATCTTCCTCTGCAATCAGGGGCAGGGTCAAATTGATAAACCCGCGCGGCTCCTCGGCCACGAGACAACTTCGATCTTGTTTCGTTCTCATGCTTGAAGAATTGCGGCTAGGATTCGCGGGTTTGAAACGCGACGCGCGTCAATGGCGTATTATGCCTATCGCCTGTGTAAGGCTTATCGTTCGCGCAGGACGCATGACGGTCTTTCCGTTCGTAGCGAAGAATTCGCGGATATTACGACGCCGATCTATTGCGGCGTCAATATCGGATTTAATTCAAATTCTAACTTTCGCTCCGGTTGCCGGTTTGGGTACAGGATTAATCGCCGCAACTGGGCATCTGGTGCAAACCAATCCAACTCCGGAAACAGTCGATTTGCATCACTTTGTGGGATGCGAGCCGTCATGGAACCATCTTCGTAGACATTTTACGAGGAGATGGACGATGTATTTCAAGGCAAGCCTGGTCGAGATCAACCGACGTCTAGGGCCGGTTCTCAAAGAGTTAGGTCTGCGGATGCGCCTAGAGGGACAGGAAGAACGTCATCTGTACTTCCAACGAACGGACGAGAATGGTCTCGTCTGGCGTTCGCCCCTCAGCTTCATCTTCATGGACCCTGAGCGGTCGGGCATTCCGGAAGCGACCTTCGCAAACAACTCGATCGTTCTGGGAGGCGGTCGCTCGCAGATGCATGCAGTCGGCACGAATGGATGGGTACATTTTGTCGGTGGGTGGTCGCTGAACTTTCACGAGATCGGGCGTCAGGATTTCAAAACGTGGGACGATGCGTTCGAACACGCGGCAATGGTGCTGCTCGAGGATCCTCTTGTGCCAGAGGGCTACGGCCTCCCGACGATCCTCGACGATGGTCAGATGTTCATGTTTTGGGGGAAGCTCCGAGACCTAGCAAAGGAGAGGGGCATCGAGGATATAGAGGTGGGCAGGATCGATCAGGATCGTGAGTTCTATGAATTCGAATACCAAGGCGCGCAGTTCCGCCTGGTATTCGATCTGGATGACAAGGTGCAGATCATCAGAAATGGTATCGAAGTCGAAGAGATAGACGTCCGGAGACGGGGTGGCCTTTGGGACGCAGTAGCGTCACTACTCGATGGCCCGGACAGCGATTGTGACGATATGCGCGAGCCGTAGAGGCCAGTGTCAGCTCTTAACTCCCAGGCGTACCCTTTGCTGCGTTGTCGACGCCGGGGCGAGGGTATGGACGGTGGGGCAAGTCGAGCTTTGATCGCCGCTCCATCTCACGTATCCGAAACGCTCGGTTTGGATCCGCATACGCCGATGAAACACCGGGCGTGTATAAGATGCTTCCTCCTGGGTGCAGGCGACTGCGCCTCGATCGCAGCAGCGGCACGCGGAACGCCCGTTCATGATCGAACTCCACGCCGGTTATCGCCGTGTTTATCGCCAGGCCGATCATTTTTGCCATCATAGGCGGAAACGAGTCTGCAACTTCTTTAGCGATCGAGTACTCGGCCGTTTCGACGTTCCAATCCGTCGGATAGCCTTGAATCCTTTTGATCATCTCGGTGCTTAAGAAAAAGCCATCCTGCAAGCCGAAGTCTTCAAGGCTCGGTGGGTGTCGGACGGGTCGACTGATGTCTATCCCTAGCTTCCGCCAAAGCGGAGCGGCCCTTTTTTGAAAGGGATTCGGAAAGTGAGGAGCGGGCTTCGTTCCGCACTTCTTGAACCAGGCTTGCACCAGTGCTCTATGAGCATCTCGATCTTTCTCAGGCTCGTCGCCACTCCAAACGTGACCGGCGACCAGATCGCCGATGGCACTTGTCAACAATTGGGGGCGAGGTTGGAGGACTGGCATCATCAGTCTGTCGAGAAACCCGTCGCCTTTGAATGCGCCAACCATTATCTCGCGGTTCTTCGCTTGAACCAGGCCATGCTCTGCGCTGTCCAAAGTGTACCAACGGACGTCGTATCCCAGGTCTTCGAAATCGGTGGCTTTGTGGCCGTCATCCTTCCTCGGAAGCGTCTCGAAGAAAAACACCTTTGGTTGAAGGGCCTTTACCGCGCTAAGAGCGCTTTGGTAGGCTTTCCTCGCGTGGGGGATGTCATAGTGGTGAAACGGCATTCCACTTGTCAGAACATCGATCTCCTTACCTTTTACTTTGAGCAGGTCTGTGTCGACGTCTCCGTCAAGCAGTTGCACGTTCCGCATGGGATTCGACGACACCGCGGCGAACTCATGAGTCGAGCGCGCGAGCACGAGAAGCGGATGCATTCCGGCTGCGACAAGTCCAAGCGCGCTTCCCCCGGCCCCTGCATCGATGTCGACGAAAACCGGGTTGGTCCTGGGGCTCCATGGTAGCCCCTGAGAGGTTCGGTCCGGGACTGCTGATGCCCGGCGGCCGGCAAGAAATTCCAGACAACGGCGGGGTTTGAACCAATCTTCGGAGGTGATGTCGTCCGGGCTAATCTCACCTCGCTTGAGGTTGTGTAAGGATTGGTAAGAGAAGCTGACCGAAGCGAGCGCCACAAGTTTTGGAAAGGGTTGATCGAAATCCATACCGGCATCAGCGGGTCTTTCGTACACGCGGGGCCGTCCACCGAACAGGTCGTCCAGCTCGGACAGCACTTTCGCGGCAAGATGGTTTATCCGAAGTGTCGGATCAGCCTCACCAGTCGATGAGTACGAGTATATGCTTTCGAAGCTCGACCTAGCCGCCACGCAAGTATCGATGAGGTCCAACAATTCTCCCGCGCCTCTCTCCATTTCGGAAAGCTTTGCTGCGGCGTACTGCTCGGTCGTCTCTTGAAACAATTCAGCGCGTCTGAATTCGGCGAGATCGTCGGGCAACATCGTGGCAATGCTGTACGCGCTTGCGCGGCTCTCCACCCAACTTACGTCAACCGGCTCATCGCGTTCGATACTTTTCAGGCATTCCGTTCGTGTCTTCTCGTCCGCCTTTGCGAGTGCCGCGATGACGTCTGGAGAAGTGCCGCGGCGCTTTAACAAGGCGGACGTTGCGAGTTGGTTGTCGAACCGCGCGAATGACTTTGCTTCCACGGCGGTGAAGCCTGTATTCGTCTGAAGCCAGGCGTCCACATCAGGCATCGCGGCGTGGCCGCTGCCAAGATGCGTTTTCAGAGCGACGATTTCTTCGGCAATCTTGAGGTAGTATTTCGTTTGTAAGGATTTGAACTTCAGAAGGTTGGCTCTCGCGGCATCGAGGTCGATGTCGCCTTTACGGGCAGGGGCTTTGGTCACGACTTGGTTCCTGGGATGTCTTAGCAATCGAGAAGTTGCGTCTGCCAAGGTTTAGCCACCTAACCCTTCAAAAAGTTTTAAGAAACGCTATTCGGATCAAGTACTTCACCCGATTCGCTGTGAAAACTTCGACGGGTGCGGCGTGAGCAGTGCTCGGCGGTGCTGGTCAAACAATTGGTTGCGGTCACCATGTCGTCTACCGCCCCCCGGCTGCACGCGCGTTTGATCAAACTACGCCCGTGAAAAAGATGTTTGGTGGAAGGCGTCGGTTTCCCACACGGACATGGAACTGGTTATCGGAAATAGACGACGGAGAGATGTCGGGTGTCCATATTCTGGGGTAGCTCATTAGATCCTCCCTGGAGGTTATCTTGAGACCTTTTCCCCCCTCCGGCGTCGGTCAAGGAGAGCATGCGGCCGGCTACATGATCATTGCGCGTACAAATGATAGCCTTCTTCTATGATGGCGTTCAATTTCTGGTCGCTGTGACGTAAGTGGCTCACGGCAATCGAAATGTTTGTCGTCGACAGGGGGACAGGGGGGCGAAGCCGGGCGGTTCTGCGACGATTAGATGTGCGGACCGGCGTCGGAGCATGTTGCCACTAGCGGTGGAAGCCATATCGGCGTTCGTGGAGCGACTTTCCACTCCCCCTTGAGAGGGTCGAAGACACCTGGGAGGGCCACATGCCCGTCGATGACCTTGAAATCGCTGTCCGTTGAGACAATGGGCGTGTCGTAGCTTACGGCCGTCGCCGCGATCATTAAGTCGTGGCTGACACGCTGGTGTTTGGTATTCGGATTGGGGTTCCAGAAGTGCTTCAGAGCCGGAATGGAAAGCATTCGGGCATAGACCAACTCG
This sequence comes from Pararhizobium sp. O133, assembly GCF_051669845.1. Lineage (NCBI taxonomy): Bacteria > Pseudomonadati > Pseudomonadota > Alphaproteobacteria > Hyphomicrobiales > Rhizobiaceae > Pararhizobium > Pararhizobium sp. O133. The sequence continues at coordinate 2,715,820 of NZ_CP196426.1, forward strand.
GTTGCACGGCCTAGCGAGAAATAGACGAAATCGGTTCGCTCGATCTCCTCGATTTCGTGCCTTATGCGCGCAGCCTTTAAAGGGTCCTTACACAGGTTAAGCCCGCGTCGAAACTCGACCAGCACCGGAAAACAGATGCAAAGGGTCGCAACTCCGGCGACGGCGTCGAGCCAATCGCGCAGACCGGCGGGCGGATCCTGCCTCGCTCTCAGCGTCAAAACTGACGTGTCGAGCAGCAGCAGCGGTCTTGGTTTGTCATGGACTCCGACTTCCGTAGACATGGATAACCTGAAAGATCAGTTTGATCACCGCAGAAAGAAACAGTACATTGAAACCGGCGTCAAAAGATAATTGCATATCGTCTCTAACCGCCACGCGCATGGCAGAGGAACGAATCCATGAACGAATTGGTCAAACGCAAGGATGCCGAAGCCAATATCGCGGAACTCTTTGATGCGGCGAAGATCGCCCCTCGAATTATTGCTGACGTGGACGGGCATTTTATTTTGCAGTTTTCTGCAAAAGGCAGCCGCCCAGTCCAGGAATGGGCGCAACTTTCAGGTACGCTGGAAGAGGGTGATCAACTCCTATAGTCAGTGCCTTTAAATGGCCCCATGTCACAATCCAGTCTCAAATTTCATCCTGCATGGCCAACCGGAAACTCAGTTCTCGGCCATCGCGTAGCCGTTCGCTCGACGCCGCTGCACGTTGATTTCTATCAGAAGACGAGGAACCGTTCAGTCATTTGGAGGCGTTGACTATAGCGTCAGCCGTTCCGATTTTGGTAGTATAAGTAGGACGCGCGGTGCCAATCGACTTGGGCGGTCCCACCGTCGCGAAAGCGGCTCGGCTGGTATCGTGGATAGAACGAACGTTTGAAGAGTTGTCGAGTTTCCGAGGGGGATTCAACAAGGGTTCCCCTTGATGAATCTAGGCTATTTCCTATCGACCTTGGCGAACACGCCAACGAGGGACACACGACCGCTCTTACTGAGTAGCGGATGGAAGTAGGCGAACTCGAAATGACCGATTTACTAGATCGCAAATTCTAGTCATAATTGCAAAAGCTCACGCATAAGTCGTAATTTTAAATTCCACCGTTTTCAAGCTTTGTTTCGTCTTTTTCCTTCAAATACCGGGGAGGGGAGCATGCCTGCAATCGCGTTCTCAAATAATGACATTGCCCTAGTTGCATGGACCTACGACAAGCACCTCGATGGATGCTTGGGTTTCGCTATTGTTCAAATCGACGGGAACGGGAAGGAAAAAACGCTCCCAGCCCTCGCGCGTTTCGAGGGGCAGGATAAGGACAGCCCACTGACAACCCATGACGCACCGATCCAGAAATTCTGGTGGAAAGACCTCTTTGCGAAGCCGGGTGGGAGCTACCAGTACCGGATAGTACCAATGGGTGGAACTCCCGGAGAAAAACTCAAGGCTCTTGTCGGCGTCGAGCCCCTCCTAAGCAATAGAATTACGCTCACCGAAGATAGGGGCCCATTTTTCAAGGCTTATTTCAACCGGGGCATCGTCGCGACGCAGGCGTTGAGCAAGGCGTTGAACAACAAACCAAGCAAGTCCGCCCTCATGCCGCATATCTCGAAACCGGAAGATCCTATCCGAAAACGTCTGACGGGACAGCTTTTCGAAGGGGTTACCCACCTGCTAGATAGAGCTGACAAGAACGGCGGCGAAATCCATGCCGCGCTCTATGAGCTCGATGATCCACTGGGGCTCGAGCGGCGTCTACAAGCTGCTGACCACGGAAATCCGAAAAGCAGAACCGTTATACTCGGCAATGCGAGGATATCACCTAAAGACGGCAATCCCGGAATCGAGGACGGTGATGCGGAAAACCGCGCCAACCTGAAGAATTCCGGCGTGAACGTGATCGACCGAATACTGAAGACAGGCAGTATCCATCATAACAAATCGCTCATCTTGACCGAGAAGGGACAGCCGGCCGCCGTTCTTACGGGCTCGACCAACTGGACTAGCAGCGGGCTCTGCACCCAGACGAACAATGCACTCATTATCGAATCGTCAAATGTCGCATCGCAATACATGGCCTATTGGGATCACCTCCGGAAGGACACTGAAAACGCAAACGGTGCTCAAGACGCGTTGCAAGGAAAAGACCTGAGGGATTTCATTACGAAGAATAACAGAGACGCCATCGAGAAACCGCTTAAACTCGACTCCGATACGTCGGTCCAGATTCTCTTCGCACCGAGTACGACCAAGTTTCTTTCCCGCCCCCCAAAAGAACATCCAGAGGACATGGAATACGTCTTCAAATTGATGGACGAAGCGAAGCACGCCATTCTTTTTCTCGCGTTCGACCCCGGCAACAATTCAATCCTCGACGCCGCCGGTTCCGCTTTGAAAAAAAATCCCGGTCTCTTTGTTCGCGGGGCTCTAACCAACACCGTCAGGGCGTCCAACTTCGCCGAAGCGCTGGCCGGTCAAAATGAAACCGATCCCAACCTGAGAGAGCCTATGCACGTGTCGGTCATCGGAGAGCCGGCGAAACCAAACACAAAGAAGCAGGGCGGCGAGGAAATTGAGCCGGATTACCGGTCCATCCCCGCCGGCGCGATCGGAAAGCAGGACGCGTTCGGTGCATGGGAAGCGGAAATGTATGTCTATGGACATGCGATTATACACAACAAGATCGTGGTAATCGATCCTTTCAGCAAAGACTGCGCGGTGATCACCGGATCTCACAATCTAGGATATCGCGCGTCACACAATAACGACGAGAACTTCGTGATCGTTAGAGGCAGCAAGGATCTGGCCCAAGCTTATGCCTGCCATGTTCTTGATCTCTACGACCACTACGCGTGGCGATATTGGCTCAGAAAAAAACCGCGAACTTTTGGCCGACCACTCGTCGGTGATGGCTCTTGGCAAAAGCGATACATTGCAGATGCCGAGGAAAAATCTCCCGAGCTTAAATTCTGGCTCTCCGCAATGAGCGGCTAAGAAGATTGTGGTGCGGGCAATACAGATCCGCCGTATCCCTTGCATGTAAATTCTGGGATATTTTCTCAGATATGGGTCGGGAAGGCCGCGACTACTTCTTAGCCAAGTCTACTGCGCCCCAGTCCTGTTGGTTGGTACTCGGAGACAGTGGAAAGCCGAGCGCGGGCCCGCAACAGTACCTTGATTGCTGATGGTGCTTGTGGAACAAATTTCAACTTTAAATCAGTATTCGGAATGATTCCATGAACGGCCAATCGAACCCAACCGTTCGCGACTTTTCAAAGCTTGTGGCTTCCAAGATCGAAGAAATTCGCCCGAGGCTTCTCGATCTCACATCGAGAAACCCGCTCGTGAACATGAGCTTCGACAGCAGATCCGCAAGCCAAGTCAGGGTGATCGACGAATTGCCTGATCGGGTCTTCTACAGCCTCAACAACGACACCACGTTGAAATTTCGGCCACTTCCATCATTCGAGGAAGAGAGCAAGGACGAGCTTACAACTGAATTCGTTGAGGCCGTTTCAATCGCGCTTCGCACCGACGACGAGTATCTGTCTGAGACGCGAAAGCTTGACACTGAGGCTGCCGACTATCCCGATCTTTTGCGGAGGGCAGAACGAGCCCTTCGTGACCGAGTGCGGGCGGCGCGAGGAATGCCGAGGCGGATCACACGCAAGGATGAATCCTTGGCTCAGCATGCTCGAAACAACGGGATAGATCCCAGTTTCGATTTGCCGCTGCGGGAGACCGAGGCTGAGGATGATCGTTATGACGACGATCACATCCAGACCCTTCTTCTGGGGGCCGATCTGGAGCGAAAGCTCAACGCATTGATGACGAAGTCACGCACGGCTCAGCAGGAAACCGGGCTCAATCTACTGCGGGGAGCATTCGGTTTCCTCGAGTGGAAGGATCCGGCGAGGGCCGACGACCGTGTATATCTCTCGCCTCTTGTGCTTTCGCCCGTGCTCGTCCAACGAAAGAAAAGCGCAGGCGGACCAATCTTTTCCGTGGAAGGGACGGGTGAAGAGGCGGAAACGAACCTAGTGCTATTGGAGAAGTTCAAGCGCGAATTCGGGATCGATTTTCCGCCGTTCAGTGGTGGGTCGCTAGAAGACTACTTCGAAGAAATCGGCGAGATCAAGCATGCCAAGCTTCCGTGGAAAGTAAGGAGGAGGATCACGTTCTCCGTATTTCCGGCAGCACGCATGGCCATGTATGAGGATTTGAATACCGCGGTCTCCAACTTTTCACGAAACGAAATCATCCAATCCATCCTCGTGGGAGCCGAAGGCTCAGAGGCGGGCGCGGTTGCGGAGGAATACGAAGTCGATGCCCCGGACGTGGAGGCTGAGGTTCCGCATCTTGTGAAGAAGGCTGATGCCAGCCAGTTCAGCGTCCTTGTCGACGTCGCGCGCGGTCGCAACATTGCTGTAGAGGGGCCGCCGGGGACAGGTAAGTCCGATACGATCGTCAACGCCATAGCGACCGCTTTATCCAAGGGGAAAAAGGTGTTGTTCGTGGCTGAGAAGTCCGCGGCGCTCGAAGTTGTAAGGAGCCGCCTCGAAGCCGTCGGTCTTGGAGATTTCGTGTTGCCCCTGTTGGCCGGCAAAAGTTCCAAGGACGAGTTCATGCGTTCCATCCGCGACAGGATGGAGCTTAGAGAGCAGTCTCCTCGCGGACTAGATGAGGCACGCGAACGTTTCGTCGACGTCCGAGATAAGCTGTCCCGCTATGTATCAATCCTCTCCAGCGAGTGGGAAGGAACAGAAGAGACTGTTCATCGAATCCTGGGACGGGCGATCGCGACGCAGCACTTTCTGGACGGGATGTCGGCGCTCGCTCTGTCGGAACATTCCATTCCCGCTAGAGAGTTTCGCGCCGACGAGTTCGAGACAATGAATTCTAGCATTGGTCTGCTCGCGGAGCTTTCCCTGGCCGCGGCCTGCAGAAGAACGCACTGGAGGGGAACGGCCTGCCTCGAAACGAGTCAGTTTCGGAGTTCTGCGATTCTGGCGTCGGCGCATCGGGCGTCACGTGCCTTTGCTAAGCTGGCGACCACCACAGCAGACTTGCGAGGGTTCGGGCTCGACGAGCGTCTGACAGTTGCGGATATTTCCGCAATCAAAGGACTTGCTGACTACATCCGCGGGCTGGTCGAAGGAGAGCTATCGCCCGACGAAGTCCGCATCGCGACTTTTGACGCTCCAGAGGACTTGAGAACGTTTGTCCAGGACTGTGGCAATGTTCAAGATTCCGCAAAGTCGCTTGGCCAAATTCTTATCGACCCAGCCGAACCAAACACACGGGGCAGGTTGGAGCGGATCAACGAAATCTGCAGGTCCACCGGCGTAAGGTCTCTCGACCCCGCAGAGCGTTCGAGCCAGATCGCGGGCATCGAAACTTCGGTTGCAGTTCTATCAAAGTCGGTTTTAGCCGCCGGCGAGTTTGTCGCACACCATCCCCCAGCCAGTAGATGGTCCGTAGGTGCTGCGGATAAGGTGGCGATGCTTGTTCGCGATGTACCGAAGGCCGTGCTCGCCTTGCGGTCTCCAGGCCTAGCCGACGCAAGCTCGGTGGCAAGGCTCAAAGAATTCGTCGAAGTCGGTCGCGAACTCCGTGCCAGGCGTAGTGAACTGGAACGTGTTGTCGATCTCCGACCGGGGACTCGATCTGCCGACATCGATCGACATTTGTCGGTGATTAAGGGCTCTGGCGCCTTGAGTTTTCTCTCCTCGACGTACAAGGAGGCTAAAAGATTTTACGTCTCCGTTGCTCGTTCGGGTTCGTTCGACAAGTCCACTGCGCTCGACGTACTCGAACGTGCCCGTAATCAGCTTGAAGAGGAGGACAAGTTTGAGACTCGCGCCATCCGGAGCGCGGTGTTTGGCAGTCACTTTGAGGGCGTCCAGACAAGCTTCGACACTTTCGCGCAACTCGCGGAGTTCTACGATCATGTAGACCGCGAATTTGGTGGGTATTCAAACCGTGACGTTCGTGATTTCGTTTGCAACGCGCCCATGGCGGTTCTGCAAGAGATACCGGATTTTCCAGAGATCTCACGTGAGACGCTCCTCGGCGAGATTGAGGCGGCACGCGAAAAGCTGAAAGCTGATTTGGGCAAGATGCGGTCAATCGACAACGAGCTGACGCAGCTTTGCAGGGTTTTCAGTGTATCGGCTAAGGTGACGCCATCTGCTCTGCCGGCATTGATTGGCCAGGTTGAGTTTTTTCACAACTCACTTTCCGAGCTCGACGCGAGTCCTGTGGCACAAGTGCTTGGGGAATTCTTCGAAGGCTGGAAGTCGAATCCATCAGAGTTCGAGTATTTGATTGAGGTCGCTGAGCTGTTGCAAGGCTATCGGTTCGGCGCAGCCTTCGCCCTGGCTGCCGAGCAGCGCCGTCTGCAGGCCCTTTTGACGCTTGCTGACGCATCCTACGCTGACGCGCAGGATGCCCACGTCCTGATCGACAAAGTCGAGACAGAGTCGTCCACACCCGTTTCAGAAAAACTGGCAGACCTTTCCTTCGAACAGGCGTCGCATTTTCTGGCGGAGGCTGCCGAGGACCACGATGCTCTGGAGCATTGGATAGGAGTGGCCAGGGCGAGAACCGCAATCAACCGGCTAGGAATGCTCCAGACCGTCGATTTACTTGAATGCCAACTCGGACGTCCGGACGTGGCTGGCCACGCCGAGGCACTCATGCGCCGCAATTCTGCGGGTCGTGTATATGAAAAATTCGGCCGCGAGCTGGTCGGATACTCGGGCCGAGATATTGAGGGCTTGCGGCACCAACTGAAGAAGCTCGACGACGAGATCACCCTACTGTCGCGTAAGGCGCTTCGATATCAGTTGATCCGTAACCCGTCGCCACCGAATGGGGTCACCCGTGGGCGGGTGGCAGAACTTACGGAAATGGGACTGCTTGAACACCTATCGGGCCAGAAGAAGATCCGGGTACCCGTGAGGGAGATCACGCGGCGCGCTAGCAGGGCGCTGCTCGCATTGAAGCCATGCTGGATGATGTCGCCTCTCGCCGTGGCGCAATACATTCAGAAGAACACCTTGGAATTCGACGTCTGCATTATCGACGAAGCCTCCCAAATGCCGCCCGAGGACGCGATCGGCGCTCTTTTCCGAAGCAGGCAGGCGATGATCGTCGGTGATACGCAGCAGCTACCGCCCTCGAACTTCTTTCATAAGAGCATTTCGGATGCTGCCGACGATGAAGAGACGGACGCTGTCACGGAGGAGTCCGTACTGGAGATGGCAAACACTGCTTTTCGTCCTCGGCGCATGCTGACGTGGCATTACCGATCGAAGCATTCCGGCCTCATCAAGTTCTCAAACAACATCATCTACCAAGACCGGCTTACGGTCTTCCCGTCGGCGCATGAAGATAACCCGACGATGGGTGTTGGTCTGGTCAATACGAACGGTCTCTATAAAGCTGGCGTGAACACCACTGAAGCACACGCCGTCGTCGAAGCGGCGTTGGAATTCATGAGCAGCGATTCCAGTCGCTCTCTCGGTATTGTGGCGGTAAACAAGGCGCAAGCCGACTACATCAACGAGCGACTTCAATACGAGATTCCCCGCCACAAGGCAGCCAGCGAATATGTCGACCGCTGGCTGCTCGAGCGCGACGGACTTGAGGAGTTCTTCGTGAAGAACCTTGAAAACGTGCAGGGTGACGAGCGCGACGTAATCTTTGTATCGACCGTCTACGGACCGCCGACTGAGGGAGGCAAGGTGGCCCAACATTTCGGGCCTATCGCGGGTCCCACTGGCCGTCGCCGCCTCAACGTGCTGTTCACGAGGGCTAAAGAGCAGATACGGACCTTCACGTCCATGTCGCCATCGGACATCACTGCCGAGAAGGAGACTAATGCCGGAGCTTGGATGTTGAAGCGCTGGCTCGAATACAGCGCAGGGGGGCCGCTCGAGGCCGGCACTGGAACGTACGGCGCCTATGATTCTCCGCTTGAGGAGTATATCGCAACCCAGATCCAGGCCATGGGATGCGAGGCGGTTCCACAAGTTGGCGCAGCGGGCTACTCGATCGACCTAGGTGTTCGACATCCCCAATGGCCGAATGGTTTTCTTATGGGCGTCGAGTGCGACGGGGCGACCTATCACTCGTCACGCTCAGCGCGTGATCGCGACAGACACCGGCAGGAGATTCTGGAAAACCTAGGCTGGACCATCCATCGCGTGTGGTCGACCGATTGGTTTGACAACCCGAGACGGGAGGCAGAGCGACTTCGAACGGCGATAGCTGCTCGTCTTGAACACCTGAAGACCAAGCTGGCAAGGATGCCCCCGGCGCCGACCTCTGCGGTCGATTTACAGCCGCCGTTCTCGCCGTCGAATGCTTCACCTCGAACGGCAGAACCCGGCGAACAACTTACTCTCCTCGTCGAAGCTACCTCGCCGCCAGCGCCGCGCGCTGCGACGAGCACGCAGCGGCGAAAGAGCGTGCGGCTGGGGAGCAAGGTTAGGCTCCGTTATCTCGACCGTGGCATGGAGACGTACCAGTTCACGATCATCAAGGATCCGAGCGCTCCGGAGAGGGGGCTGGTGAACCAAAGTGCTCCACTGGCTAAGGCGGTTTTGGACGCCGAAGCCGGAGATGAAATTGAAGTGCTTCTCGGTAGCTCGATCCGGAAGGCTGTCGTTGAGACCGTCGAATGAAAGGGGAATGCAGGCTAAAAGTAGACTTTTGCCATTACCTTCGAAAGACAGGGCGGTGACCTAGTGACCGATCTTCCGCCAGCTATCTCGGTTGACTTAAATTCCAATAGCGCTGGGCGCCGCGCCATCGCGGGCTTCCTATTTCAAATTCTTCGGAGCATTCGGTTAGGACTCCAGTTGAGTTTGGCGTTCTCCGGCGAGGAGGAAAACCGACAAATGATGCTTCGGTTGGAGCCGGAGGAGGGCAGTGACCATCAGGTGACTGGCGGTGCCTGCGATACCATTGAGCAAGTGAAAATGCGGGCGGTCCGCCGAAAGTGGTCTAGCGGGGAGATCGCCAAGGAGGTTTTGCCAGACCTCCTCAAAACGGTCCGCCTGGGCTCTAATCAAAAGTTTGTTTTCGTTACAAACAATATCACGGGTCTCGGGCCGCTACATGAGTACATTTCCACACGATCTATGAAAAAAGATCAAAAATATCGGTGGGGTGGAAAACGTCTTACGAAGGACGAATTTGAGCAGAGATTGGCGAAGGCTGCTGGCTGTGGAGGCGTCACTGCGGAACTGCGACACCTACTTGATCGTTTTGAAGTCGAGAGCATCCAGATCGAATATGTCGAACAAGAAATAGATCGCGCGCTTCGACCGTTGCTCCGTCCTGATGACGAGCCTGCTAAAAAGCGTTTTGAGCTGGTCGGTAAGCTCCTAACGCTCGCCACGAACGGAGCGACGTTATCTGCATTCGATATAAAATCACTTATCGATCCTGACGCGCACCGCCTGCTTGCGCACATTAGATCGTTACCGGGGATGCTCGCGACACATGTTCGGGAGGATTCGGTTCTTTTGGGCTACGATCCGGAGAAGCAGGCGAGAAAGCCTGGGGCGGTGAGCAAGTCGTCGTTCGTCATCCTGTCTGGAGAGTCCGGCCAAGGAAAAACCTGGTCGCTTGCGGATCTGGCGTTAGGACAGATACAGAAAGGCGAACTAGCCGTCGTCATGCGTGCGCCAGCGTCGCTCGATGAAGTTGAGAGATGCATTAACGACAGGATCTGGCAACCAGCGCATTCTGCGGCGGCGTCAATTTCTGTTATTGCAAAGAGCCTCCGTACCGCCTTCAGCGACGGAGATGGGATTTGGCTCACTATCTACCTCGACGACATACAGGAACGCGCGTTCGCGCAGAATCTTGCTCGATGCCGATGGCACGAGCATGGCGTTCGGTTCGTCGTCTCAGCACAACCACGAATTACTAAGGTCGTCGCCTCGATCAACAAGAGCGTAAAAGTTACCGAAGTCGGCAACTTCCATGGGGGCGAACTGCGGCGTTTTCTGACGCTCCACGATCGCGAGTCGGTCTGGGAGCAACTCCCCGACGACATTTTCGAGCTGTTGTTGAAGCCAGTTCACGCTAGCGTTTTCGTCAAACTACCCCAACTGGCTGCTTGGACCGGAGCCACCGAATATGAACTTTTCAGTTCATACTGGCAGTATGCATGCCTAGAATCCCGAGAGCAATCTGACCATCCGAGCGACCAGGACGCGTTGTTGTGCTTGGCAGGCACGTTGCTCAACGGAAATTGCCATTATCCATGGAAGACAGCGGAAGTTCGAAAGGCAGGTCTCGATGATCCTGGCTTACTGAGGCTCGAGGAGGCTGGACTTCTCCGTCGACCGAAGGCAGGTCTTGTCCAGTTCGCCGGAGATCGAATGTTGAACTGGGCGGTTGCCGAAGTGATAGCTGCACGAATTCGGGACGAGGGCCTCACACCAGCGGCAGCCGAGGCACTCTTCGCCAACATCGAAGACCTTACCACCAAAAACAAGCTCCCGGTGGGTGCGCGGCTCGGATACGTTTACTTCGACGCGCTTTGGCTCCTTTCCGGCTCGGCTGAGAAAACCTTCTTGGCAGATTTGATCTACGAGCATGTGTCCAAAAATCCGCAGGAGTCACGAAACGAGAGCCAATGGAGAGACGGTTTCGGGAGCTTGGGGACGAGACTTCTTCCAGCGCTGGAAGAGCTCACTCGAAGAGTGACGAGCGCTGACAGGCATTTCACCCTTTCGAAAAACATCCCCTTTGCTTTAGCTGCAATAGCTACCCCCGATCCTAAGCCTGTGGAGGAGTTAGCAAAACGAGTTCTAAGGTCAGGGAATGACGAATCGACTGAAATTGCATTAGAGACGGCCTGCATTGTTCCACTCTCCAGTGCCCTCGATGACATTTGGGAAGAGCATCTTAAGCGTGCGCTTGAACGCAGTGCATCAGTTGCTAACGAGGATTCAGGGGGTCGCTTCCACTTGAGCCAACGTTATAAGTTGAGCTCGGAAGCGTTCCGTTGCGCTGTCCACGCGGATCCGCATTGGCTTGAGGTCAAGCTTGGGCAGACCTCCAAGGCAATTGAGATTGATCAGCTTCTTTGGGCACTTAATGACGAGAACACGATCGATCCTGAGCTCGCTTCGAAGATATGGTCGAGGTGCCGTGACAGTGTGATAGCCTCGAGCGACGTCCCCAGTGCGGCGGTGATCGAGATGATCGGGCATTTTCGCGATGTGGAGCTCTCACCGATTTTGAACTCGGTAGATGGCAAGGATCATCTGACGGCAAGTCGAGTTATCCGCTCTCTCGCCCGATCCGCACCCCTTGATGCACTACTTAAGATTTCGACCGGAGGTACGGAGTATGGTTGGGCTGCAACGAATTGGTGGTTTGATGAGCTTCACGCAACGCATGCCGGCCAATTAGCTGAAGCAATTCGGCAGAATGCCCAATCTAGCGACGATACATTGACGGAGCTTTGCCTTTACTACGGGGGCAGACCTGAGGCTATCGATCTAGGTTCTCTCGAATTGGTGTTGGACGAATTCGCTGAAAGGTTGAGACTGACAAACCAGACCCGTCACAGAGATGACGATAGCATTGGTCGACTTGGCCATGCACTGACGTTTATTTCCGGACTCACGGAGGTTTGGCAATTTGAGGCCTTGTCGCGCCGTGCCGGCAGCGAAATGGAAAAGAACCTAGCTCAGTTCGCCTGCGGGCGCCGTGGCCGCAGATCAATGACGAGGGACAGCGTCGGTAACGAATGCGAAAAAATCCTCGCAATGATCGGAGGAAATTGTTTTCATCAATTGGTCGAGGGAGAACTCGCACGCACGGATGTTTTCGGCCGCCAGGATGGCTATATTTCAGCCCGTTGGACGAGTGACTCGGGAATTTCCGCGTTGCTCCGTCAGTTGGACGAAGAACCGAAGCCGGAGTCGTTCGATCGTGTTGTTCGCATGGAAGCTTTCGCCGTCCACAGTTGCGATACTGGGATCGAAAGAATGATCGAGGCGGGCACCCCTGTTTATCTCAACGCTGCCGATATCCGTAGCTCAGATGGTCGTAATTTGTCGGGCCTGAGAGACAGGATTGCCGAACTGCTCGTCAGGAACGACGAGAAATCTGTAAACCGGGCCGCAGCTCTAACCGCATTTCTGAGTATGCCAGAAGACGCCCGGCCGCTGGTGGCGAGATTTCTATCGCCTAACACCTCCACCGAATTGAGACAGACGATCCTCTTGTCCTTCGATGTGCTCAACTACTATGAGGCAAGCCTACTGCCACTCGCCTGCGAAATGCTCCAACAAAATGGCCGCGACACGACCCACCTTGTCGCGTCGTACCTCGCGAAGCATGGAGATGAAGACGCCGATCGGGAGGTAATAAGGTGGCTCCAAAACCAGGATCTTGGTACGGCATCGACGGCGCGCCGGGACTACCTCAATCAGCTATTGAAGAAACCCGAGGGGCAGGAAGCCGTTTTTCAGTTTCTACGTCGGTCGCGGGACAACGGTCATCTTGTGACAGATGGAAACCAGCTTCGGTTGCTGTCGTCGTTTGGCGACGAATGGGCCAGTCGAGAATTGGCGAACGCGTGCTATCGCATCGGTTACGACCGCGGAAAGTCGATAACCGCAATTCGGCATTTGCAAGAATACGAGGGAGATGAGGCGTATCTTGCGGCTAAACGAATGCTAGTACGCAATTTTGCGCCGGATGCGATCGACCTTTTGCTTATGATTGATCTGGATCGGGCTGCTAGCGATCTCATTTTCATCTATTCCGATGCGAAGCCATCCCGTCGCTTAGAAATCGAGAGGCGCCTGAGGATCCATTTGGGTAGTGAATTTTTAGCCGGTCGTCTCGAAACCTTGGCGAACTCGTCGCTGAAAGATCGTGAGTTAGCTGCCCGATTGGCCGGAGCGGTCAGCTTTGGCGTTTCATTGCCGTGGCTTGAGACACTTTCCGCTGACAAGCCCGTGGTTCAGCAGGCTGCTCGTGATGCGCTTCGAAAGCGTAGCCGCGAGCAAGAGGCGATGAAGCATCGTGACCTGATCAGTTGTTCTCCCAAGCACCTCCAATGGGCGCGCATGTTAACGATCTTTGAACTCGTTGATCCCTTTTATCTCTGGCACAGGAACGATCCAGCAAACTTGAAAAGCCTATTCGACGCACTGCCGTCAGAGTTTTTTCATGAGGCGAAACAACTTCGCCAAAAGCGGCTCAAGCAAGTGGAAGACGCTGCTGCTAAGGCAGATAAGGCGGTTGGGGGACGACGCTAGTAGGATTCGGCGCTTCGAACTCCATGGAATGTGCCCAAAGGGAACGCATTGTTCGCAGAGCGGCAGGGAACTGGATCCTGCTTGAGAGGGCGGAATCTGCATGGCACGTCACCTGATTTTGAATGCCAATCGGGAGGAAAAGCACCATGGACAACGACCCAATGTGGCGGCGAACGGATCACGCTGGTTTTATCCGACAACATTGAGCTGAAGACATAGGCTGAGCGGTCTCTCGACCCGTGTCATCTTCTCAATCTGGACGCAGTCACAGAGTTTCGAGCACCGGCCGCAGGGATGCGGAAACAGCGTCGAATTCGTCCCTTCGTAGCACTGATCGCTTTTGATCGAGTTCGATTACGCTCGCATCACCTGGATCGATGCCGTGCATCGAGACCGTACCAAGGATCGTCTGTCCGAGCGGGTGGCGGGACTGAACTATAAGGGAAAGCAATGACTTCACGTTCGTGACGTCCTGATCCTGCTGGATCGGCGTGTCGATAACCATTGGCGCCGCGAAGGCCTCTGAGAACTTCTCGATCGTTGCAAGCAACGCCAACGCGTATGCCAGTAGCAGTCTAGGTTGCTCGCTTCCGGTTTCGACGATGCGGCCAGTAATTTTGGAAATGGAGTCGTAATCGGGGTTCAGAACGTTGAGCCTGTTTGTATAGCCGAGCATCTTTTCGGCATAGAATCCTTCACGTTCCTCTCTGTGCTGACGTTTGTTATATGCCTTCAGCGCCGATTCCATAGACGTGATTGAAGCGTCGAGTTCGCCGATCTTTCGGTCCAAGTCGGAAATCTGCTCATTGAAGAGTGTGAGAGCCTGACGGCGTCCCTCGTTTTGGATCACATCCTTCAAGGTCACTCGCCCACGTTCTTCTTCGAGTGTTTTTTGAACTTCTTCGATAATTCGGTCAGCCGCGACGAGCTCTTCCTCGACTTTCCGCGCCTCCATCGCAAGGTCGTCGATCTGGTCCAAGGAGTTTGCGACAAATTCGAAGCACTGGTCGCGGTCGGCGAGAATTGAAAACCTATGCCTGAAATCGTTGCGATGCTCCGTGCCGCAAGTCGGACATGCGATCGTGTCGCGGCCGTCTGAAGCGGCCCAGTTTGCGTCTGCACCCAGCTCCCTTGCTGCAGCGCGCGCCAGTTCGATCTGCTCTTGGAGCAGCAGCCTTTCGTCGACGATCTCGGCAAGCTTCGCGGCTCGCTTCTGACGTCTATTCCTTAGGTCGGTGAGGCGAACCAGAAATTCCTCGATAGCGTCGTCGTGGTCATTTGCGGATAGCTCGATGCCCTGAAAAGCCGGGGCGAGGCCGAGCCTTGCAATTACACCGGCGACTGTGTTTCGTTCGGAGATCGCCTCAGACTTCGTGCGTGCCGCAAGCGCTTTTTCGGCGGAGATTTCGTAGAACGCGTTCGGCTTGATGCCTGAATGATACTCAATTACGGCACGTCTGAAGTTGGAGTACTGCATGAGACGGTCGAACGATGTAAGCGGACGCTCCCATCCACCGTCCTGATCGAGGTAGAACGGAAGAAACGCGTATGCCGGAGGAGGGATCTCGGGCTCTCCTTTTCGATTCAGCAACGTCAGGCCGAAGTTGAGCTTGTCAGCGAGAAATGGGCCAAACTCGTGTGTAATGCTGTTGGTCGAAATTAGGCATCTTCCGTCAGCATCGAACATGGCCAATTGACGACCGTCTCGGACGACAGAGTACGGTGCGCCGTCTATCCGAATGTGCAACCTGCTTTTTATGTTAGCCGAAGCCCACTCTCGATGCATGGCCGGCGGGGATGCACCGAGAGTCCAATAGATGCTTTTTATGACGGACGATTTACCGACGCCGTTCATCCCCGAGATGATCGTCAGCTTCGGGTGGAATTCGATTGTCCGCGCCTTCTTTTCGGTCAGCGACAATAGCTCCAGCCTTTCGAAGCTCAATCGTTTCATGCTTTTCATGCCTCAGGTTCCGGATCAGAAGGGCGAAGCGGTCGCTATCGTTCATGGGTTTTGATACTCATAGAGAATGATTGCGCGGATGGCGGCCTTGTCGGCCGTTGGCGACCATTCGAGCACGATGTCTCCGGCCGCGGCGACAGCGCTCTCTAGGGCCTCGATGAAAGTCTGGCGCCTGGTGAAAATTGGTTCAATAGACGATTTGATCCGCGGAACGATGTGGCGCACGGTCTCCCACCTGGTCCGGCGTTCGACGGTGTATCGATCCCACGCTTTTTTTATCGCAGTAACCTCGGCGAATCCTAGAGGCGTCAGGTAGTGCAATGCAGTCTCCCAGCTAGGAACGGTATGCTCGCCATGGACGGAGAGAAAGAACTCGACGTCAGATCTTCTCAGGATGTGAGCCAAATCGAACTCTTCGATCAAGCGAGCCGTCGGCTGAGGTTTTGCCCTTCGCCTACATTCGCCCGAAAGCGCATCGAAGAAGGTTTTCGCACCACGCTCGCTACCCGTTCGCTTGAATAGGAGTTCGGCGACCTCTCCTACGACTGTGTGGTGGGCGTTGGCGAAGTGCAAAGGACTGTAGTGCAAATGATAGAAGGGAAGGTGAGTCTTGGCTGCGAACGCGGCATCTTCTGCACTCATGGCGTCGCTGAGTTCTTGACGCGAATCCTTGTCGAGCTCAGTGAGGCAGCGCTCGCCAACGTCCGCACTGAGCTTTGGCATCGGCATATTGGTGACCATCACAACGCGCGAGAGGCAGGTTGAAAATCGTTTCACATTGTCGAACATCTTGCCCGCGATCGAGCCGCCCGGCACCCCTTTTTCCTTGGTTTTTGGGCGTTCCGTGAACCTGGCGACAGTCCAGTTGCCCCGCTTCCTTGTCTTGACCTGATAAAAGACAATCTTGTTGGGGGCATGCTCGTGGTCGAGCTCGACGATGTCGTCGTGGGATTCGAACAGGAACGAGTACGATTTCGTCTGCGCATGGAGCGTGAGGATTCGCTGGATACCCCAAGCGAATTGGTAATCCAGTCTCTCGTTCAGGATCTCGCCGCCGGTTTCCCGCTTGGCTTCCTCCATCAGTTTTTCGACTACGCGCATGGCTCCCGACGCGACTCACGTTTGAGACAACAGCCGAGAGTAGCAAAAGCCGTCGAGAAATCGAGGCAATTTCAGTCGGTTATTTGCGACACTGTATAATGTCACGAAATAAGACACACACCTTAGAGTCTTAAGTGGGACGTTCTGAAACTAGGCTCGCTGTCCGGTTTCCCGAACCACGCCCCCATTTCTTTTCGCCGCTTAAGCTGGGCTGTGCACGTGTGAAACACGAGGCTCCTCCGGGTTTCTAGCCAACTTCTGGCCCGGACCGAGGAATAGTTCCAACGAAGGGGCATCGACCGACTGTCGCTCTGACGCTCGCTCATCCTCTGGCTTCGGCCAGAGCATGGCTTCCACGTCAAAGCTGATACTTTCCAGCACCTCGTACAAAGCCAACCCTATGGCCTGCGCCAATCGAGGCGCCACGGCATTGCCGATTTGTTTTGCAACCGACTCTTTTCCGCCGACGAATTCGTAATCGTCCTTGAAATCCTGAAGGCGAGCGCGCATCCGCAGGGTCAA
This sequence comes from Pararhizobium sp. O133, assembly GCF_051669845.1. NCBI lineage: Bacteria > Pseudomonadati > Pseudomonadota > Alphaproteobacteria > Hyphomicrobiales > Rhizobiaceae > Pararhizobium > Pararhizobium sp. O133. Next base: position 2,732,698 of record NZ_CP196426.1, read on the forward strand.
TCCTGGCACGAAGTCGGGTCCGGCTTTGCGAACCAGTTCATCCGTAGGGGCCGCAACCGGCACGCCGGCTGGGTTCAGACCGTTTTTTGCCCAACGAATTCCTTCCCGTTCCTGAGCTTTTCCCTTTCGCCCCGTCAACGTCGATGCTTGGGCGCCTTCGACGACTGTACCGTCGGCTAGCTCAAAAGTGACCGTACGGCAATATTCCGCCCAGTCGTCAACATCGCTCCAACCATTGGCCGCCATAAGATCATACAGCGTGTCTCCGACATTGGCACGTCGATCCGGATAGCCCTCAGGCGTCCGGAAATCACGGCTCTCTCTTTCCCGCATGCCGATAAACAGAATTCGAGGACGGTTCTGTGCAATGCCAAATTGCTGCGTGTTCACTTCGGCTATGCGGATCTCATACCCGCATTGACCCAGCTCTTTGAGGAACGCCGATATTTGGTCTGCATGTTTGCCGAAAAGGGCGCCGCGTACATTTTCAAACAGGAATGCTCGAGGCTTAATCTCCCGGACCACTCGAGCACCTTCGAGGAGCAGGTCGCGGGTGTCATTTTTCCCCGCTCCGTTGCCTTCCTCGCTGTAGGGCTGACAGGGCAGACCTCCACAGACGAGATCGACCTTGCCTGCGTATGGCGTGAAATCCAATGTTGTCAGGTCCTGTTCAACCACCGGCCAGTCCGGGCGGTTGAGCCTCATGGTCGCTGCGGCGTCCTTGTTGAATTCGACGAGAGCGACGTGGTCGAAACCTGCAGCTTCAAGTCCGAGTGCCATTCCTCCCGCACCCGCGCAGAGCTCCAGCGCCTTAAGGCGTTTTTTCGGTAACGTTTTCGCGGGCTCGTGTTCGCCGTAGGCAAAAGACAGATGCGCTTGTGATCCGATGAAGTCTGCGAGGTTGCGCACCATGCCGTCTCGGCGGGCGAGAATTCTGGTGGCATGGTCAGGAAGCGTCGATTTCTTGTGCCGGCACGGCGCCGAAAGAGCTTGGAGAGTTCGATGAGTGTTGGCGGCGCTCCGGCCAAACATCTTGGCCGTTCTCCATTCGGGTTCGCCGAAGCGCACGTGCTCAGAACCGTAAATCGCTTCGAAACTCGACAGCACCGTTTGTGCCCGCTGAGCGACGGCGACGATACGCTGTTTGTGCCCTCGTGCCTTGGCCGGTTGCGGTGGCAGCGCCGCGACCTCCTCAATCAGAGCGACCGTCTCATCCCGGAACGCCTTCGCTTTTGCGGTCGCATTTATTCGCGCGTTTTTGATCAGAAGCCTCTGGCGGCCAGAGGCTATCATTTCTGACTGAGAGCGATACGAACTTGCCACGCTCTTTCGAAGTCGGGTGAGTTCGGCAGTGCCGAAGGTTTCGCCCGAAATGATCTCCGCCAAGGCAAGCTGGCGCACCGTCTCCTTTGAGTTCGCAAGTCCTTTTACGAGATCGTACGGCACCTGCCGCTCCAGGAATACCTCGTGGTATTCACCGACGTTTCTGGAAATTTTGGAATAGGTGGAAATCTCTTGTTTGGAGAGGCTGCACCGGGACACCAGAAATTGCCTTACCTCGTCGGCTCCGAGCTCAGCCTCCAGGGCGCCGACTTCTGCGGCGAGTTTCATCGCCTTCTCCGTTACCGCTTTCCTGAGCTTTATAATGTTCTTTCTAGCCTGAGTCAGTGTGGCAGCGGTCGTGTTCATCACAGGGTCCGTGTGTATCGTTTCTGAACACTTCCTACGCGAGCAGGGATTACAACGACGCGAAAACAAATGTTAAAATTGGACGGAACCTGCACCGAACGTCATCGCACAAAAGTGCAATTGACTCCCTGAATTTTGTTCTCTATATGTTCTGAATGGCGCAAGCTCTTCGAATATCCATCGACCGCTGACACTGAACGCCGCTCCCGCGGCTGGTCTCACCGTATTTTGGATTTTCAACATGGAAAAGCTTGCTGACCACGTGATCATCGACGCTGCCTTTCGCAAAGCGTCAATCAATGTCTTCTTCCCCCTTGCCACAATCCGCTGTGCTGGTTCCCCGGCATTTAAGAGCCAGCTCGCACGCGACCTTGCTTGCCTTCTCGACGTTCACGAAACCGTAGTCGCCTGGTCATGCTTGTGCTTCGGCGTCGACGTCGAGGACGGCGTGCACATCGTCGATTTCATGGTTGATTACAGTGACGGAACCCGCGAGTTCCTGGACGCCGTCGAAATCACAGGCGATCCCGCCATCACTGAGACGATCGCTTGCGCGAGACGTCGGCATCGGTTCGTATCAAAGGATGAAATCCAAACTGGGTTTCGCCTGCAAAACGCGAAGGATATTTTGCGTTTCGCGAGGCATCGCACCCCCTTGAACGACAGAGTTCGGTTTTTGGCCGCACTGGACGAGGTGGGTTCCATGACGGTCGCCGAGACCTTCCATGTGTTCCGGGAGGTGCCGCCGCTGACCGGTATCGCCTGGATGGCGCTACATCGGTTCGTCTCGATGGATCTCGACACTTGCTTGATCGGGCCGGACACGATTGTCCACCGGTCACAACGTTGAGGGTTGATAGATGACACTACTTCCTGCCAAGCTAACCGTCGCACACGCTGCCTACGGGCAGACTTTGAAAACCGCCATCCGCCGCGGGGGCGTATTCCTTAAATCAGCGGCAGACCGTCAGTTCGTACTCGTCTTAAAATTGCCCGAAGGCGCGGATGAGCCAGTCTATCTCACTGCAGCTAAGCTTCTTGTAAAACGATACCCACAGCTCGAAAGGTTCAGGGCGTATCTACCGGTCGCTCACCGGAAGCGCGGACTGAACACGGATGCCATCGACGGCGGCATCGAAGCAGGTGAATCAGTGATCGTTTTATGGCCGCTTCACACCGAGGTTCCTTCGCCTCTCGTTGCCGCGGCCGATAAGATCATCGACGTTGCCTTGGTCCGTGCCGTTGACCTCGTGAGCGCGGTAAAGCTCGCGCATGGGCAGGCCTTAACGGTGAAGGAGGCCGATGCGCTGCTGGCGTATCCTCTTGTGCAAGTATTCGCTTCAATTCGGATCGGACGCCCCTATAAGAAAGTGTTGGAACGCCTTCAGGCCGCGGTTTCAACCGCACCGCCAACCCAGGAGGGGCCAAGTCTCGCCGAGCTTGACGGCTATGGAAAAGCTCGAGATTGGGGTCTCGCGCTCGCTGACGACATTTCGAGTTGGAAGCGCGGTGCGATCGCTTGGTCGGACATCGATAAGGGAATTCTGCTCAGCGGCCCGCCGGGGTGCGGAAAGACCCTGTTCGCTTCGGCGCTGGCCCGCACCTGTGGGATCGACATCGTTGCCACGTCAGTAAGCAGTTGGCTCGCTGCCGGTTACCTGAACGATGTGCTCGACGCGATGCGCGGTAGCTTCGCGGTGGCGGCGAAAAACAGCCCCTGCATCCTTTTCCTCGATGAACTTGACGGGATCGGCGATAGGTCGACCCTGCGCGGAAACCACGTTCAATACTGGACGCAGGTCGTGAACTGCCTCCTGGAGCTCGTCGATGGCTATGACCGGCTGGAAGGCGTCGTGATCGTTGGAGCGACGAATTTCCCGGAAAAGATCGACGCAGCACTTCGACGCGCCGGAAGGTTAGACGGCCACATCGAGATCCAGTTGCCTGATGTCGCAACGCGCGCATCGCTGTGCCGGCGCTACTTCAGTAGCGATCTGACCGACGTCGACATCGCAGAAATTGTTGCTGCGACGGAAGGCTTCAGCGGCGCGGACTTTGAAAAAATCGGGCGTGACATCCGCAGGTCGGCCCGAAGAAACGGATGTGCGATTACGGCGCCCATGGTGTCTGAATTCCTACCGCCGGCGCTGAAGATCGAAGGCGCTCGTCGCCGCACGGTAGCTGTCCACGAGGCTGGTCATGCCATCGTCGGCCTGCATCTTGGTGTCGGCACGCTGAAAGAAGTGGTAGTCCTTGACGAAATTCGTGGTCGTCGCGCGCACGCAGGTGTCACCGAATTCATGCCCAACGAAGATGTCGAGGTGGATCGGCAAATGTTGCTCGACCAGATCGCAATGCTCCTCGGCGGAAGGTTGGCTGAAGAGGTCATTCTCGGGTCAGCCTGCAAAGGTTCCGGCGGAGAGGGGTCGGACATTCATAAGGCGACGGACATCGCGACGTGGATGGATGTGCAGCTCGGGATGGGCGAGGGGCTCGTATATTACTCCGGCTCGTCCTCAGCCGAGCTTGAGGCTGTGCGTCGACAGGTTCCTATCGTTCGAGAACGGGTCGAACAAGTTCTGCTGAGGCAGTGGAAGCGAGCTAAGGGGATCGTGGAGCGGCACGCAAACGTTATCGAGCTACTGGCGACGCAACTGGAAGTTATGGGGTGCGTTGATGGCCGAGTAGTTGAAACGATGCTGCGACGGGAGGAGACGTTATGAGGGCGTCTGGAACCGTATCCTGGAAGCTTGTCGTCCGGGGTCTAAAAAGCAAAGTCGTAGCCGACCGCAAAGCGCAGATTGCCGTGGAGCTCAGAGGCGTCGGCGGTAAGCCAATGCCTCTACGCCAAGCAAGGAAAATTCTGCTGACGATGTCAGTTGACGCCCTCCACGGAACGCCTCGATTTATCGACGTTCACGGAGACGGAGAGGTCTGTTTGATGGCGCTTTCAGATCTTCTGGACATCTTGGCTGACCCTCCGCCAAGCTTGGCGGAGGTAATGAGGTAAACCGGCCCACAATTTGGACGGCATTGAGAAAGCCAATTCTCGGAAGTGTCCGTTCCAGTGTTGCAATCGGTGAGAAACCTTACCGAGAATGGAAAATCTTCTTTTTTTAAAGGTTTACGAGGATTCCATAATGTTTAAATTTAAGTTTTTACCATTTCGATGATGTGTTCTTCGCTGCACTCGATAGTCCGCTACACCCTTTCAGGATGGTCACGAGGGAGACATGGCTGCTGTCAGCAATGCGCGGTTGATCCGCGCGATGGCGGGTCGCGACATTGAGATCGGCACAGGCGACAGGCGGCTGCTCCCGGTGATGTGGCGCTCGAGGTGCGCTATCTGGCGGCGCCTATATCCGGACGCGGAAATGCTCGTGTGACGGATGTCACTTTCGATCTGCGCGCGGGCGAGATTGTCTGCCTTGCCAGCATCGTTGGTGCAGGACGGTCTGAGGCCGCCCGCTTGATCTTCGGCATCGATCCGATCGGGGCGGCTGAAATCCCTCTGGGCGCAGAAAGCTTCTCGCCCTCTTCTAGGACCGAGGCAATTCACGCCGGCATAGTCCTTCTGCCGGCGGACCGAAAGGGGGCGGGCGATATTGCCGCAGCGCGCCTTGGTCGAGAATTTTGTCCTGGCGGGTGCCAGTCCTCCAACGCCGGGCATGTGATGACGAAGGCGACACCCGCGCCGAGATGTCGGAGCCCGCTGACCTTGGCCGTCATCATCTCTTCATGCACCGCGACGTTCTTCAGCGTCTCGCCGATCGTCTCCCGATATTCGCCCGGCAGCGGGTGAAACATCGTCAGATGCGCGCCTAGGACACTGCGATCCTGCGGAAAATGCTTTTGCCGAAGGTGATCGAACGGCTCGAGATCCCGCTTGGCAATCCTTGCGGTCAGAATGAGTGGCTGACGCGTCTTCAATCCGAGCTTCGGGCGACAGTCTTGCGTTTTCCGGGCCATGCCGTCAGGGCAACGTCGATCAACCGTTTCAGAAGCGCGTTGCAGGCGCCGTCGCAGGCCTGTGCCGACATGCCCTGGATAATCGCACCGTAGAAGCGCGCGAGCGTGTCCGTATCGGTCCCGGCCGGCAACTCGCCCTCGCTGACGGCGCGATCGAAGCGGACCTTGAGAACCTGCATCGATTCTTCGCGAAGGGCTGCCGTCATTCGAGCGACGGAGGCATTCTCTTCCGCATGCTGAAGAACGGCCGTCGAAACCATGCAGCCAGCAGGCTTGTCCGGTTGGGTGTCGCCATCGGCAATATTGTAGAGGTAGCGGCTGAGGGCCTCGTAAGCGGGCAGGGCGGATGTCAGGATTTTCCCGCGGTGGGCACTTTCACGGGCGATGCTGAAGTCCAGCGCCTGACGATACAACTCCTCTTTCGAACCGAAGGTGGAATAGAGTGTCGGCGGGTTGATCCCCATGGCCTTGGTAAGGTCAGCGGTCGAAGTTCCTTCATAGCCGCGCTCCCAAAACAGGCGTGCCGCGATGTCGAGCCCGGTGTCGCGATCAAGCACGCGCGGCCTTCCTCTTTTACGAACCGGCTCTTTCATTAAAATAGTGATCCCTATTTAAATCTTGACAGGCGTGTTTCGAACCTTAATATAGCGATCACTATTTTAATTGGCAACGGAGTAGACCATGTCCAAGAAACTGGCAGAGAAGACAGCGCTTATCACCGGAAGCTCACGGGGTATCGGACGGGCGGTCGCGCTCGCTTTTGCAAAGGAGGGTGCCGCGCTGATCGGTGTGCACTACACCGCCAATCCGGATGCGGCCAAGGCTACCGTGCGCGATATAGAGGCATTGGGCGTCAAGGCGGTCGCGGTGAAGGCTGATCTGCGGCAAGGCAAAGAAGCCGCCGATAGCCTATGGGCACAGTTCAGCGACGCCGCGCATGTGCAGACGGGGGCGGCTACCCTCGATATCCTCGTCAACAATGCCGGCATTGCTCCTGCACTCCCCTTGAAACAGACGAGCGAGGCTGTCTTCGACGAAGTGATGACCATCAACTACAAGGCGCCGTTCTTCCTGATCCAGGCGGTCGCGGACCATATTCGCGACAATGGCCGGATCATCAACGTCTCCACAGGGTTCACCCGGATTGCAGCACCGACCCATCCGGCCTATGCGGCCTCCAAGGGGGCACTGGAGACCTTGACTCTGGCGCTGGCGCCCGAGTTCGCGGTCCGTGGCATTACGATCAATGCCGTCATGCCGGGCGTCACCGAAACGGACATGAATGCCGAATGGCTGGCGTCGCCGGATGCGCGCGCCGGCGCCGAGGCACTCTCGGTCTTCTCGCGTGTGGGCCGTGCCGACGACATCGCCGATGTGATCGCCTTCCTGGCATCGAATGATGCGCGCTGGACCACCGGGCAGATCATCGACGCGACGGGCGGCGCCCGGATCTGATCAATCCTTTGGCCCGGCTATTTTTGCACGCCATCGTACCAGGCAGCATAGGGCGTATTCCCAACGAGATACCGGTTGAAATCCGGTGCCCCGTCGGCCCACCAGACAGGACCGCGTTCACCGAGCGCGGTCTTTGCCGTGTCGACCTTGCGGCGTGCAGACGCAAGCTTGTCCGAGTCATCCTTCGCATCCCGGACAGCGCGCCGTGCCGACATCAATTCCTTGACCAGTCGACCTTTCGTTTCTGCATCGAGTGCCGGATTGCTCTTTCGCCAGAGGCGTCCGCGCACCACGAAATATCGACCGTCCGGTGTGTCGGGATATCGTGGCCGTGAGATGTCTTGCGTCATAGGAATGACCCTTGCGTCGGCTCATCGACATCAGACTGCTCGGCATTGCCGCGCCTCTCCAATTCGTTCTGAGCGCTGAAACGAATGTCTGCATCCCGGTCGCGAAGATATTCCCGAAGCGTCTCCGAACTGAGCCGATCCCAGCTCTTGCCGCGATCCGGCCCTGACGGCACACGGGGTAGCAGGCCGGGCTCAGCGCTCCACTTCAAAAGTTGCTCGATTGAAGCGGTGTTCAGCAAGTCGCGCAGGTGGTGGGCGGTGACATAGGCGTCCGGCATGGCTCGATGAGCCGGCAGGCCGATGTCATGGACAAGTCCTTCTGGCATGCGCTGATAACGCAACATCTGGTTGGAAAATCGCTGCAGTTCAGGCCAAACACGCAACGCGCATTTCCAGGTACATATCCAGGGTGTGCCGCCGCTGAGGCGAGGCGTACAGTATCGTTGCTCGAAAGCGGCGCGGTGAGCCGCCAGCGCTGTGACCTCACCATCTGGGCGCAGGATGTCGGGTGCGACCTGTTTCCAGTAAGGGGCGTCGGCGACCTGCTCATCGAGAATATGGTGCACCGCCATCGTGTCGGGAGATATGGGGCGCCCCGGATTGACCAGCCGCGCGCCGCGCTCCTCGGTCACGACCCAACGACCATTGTCACCGAGAACAACATCCTGCCAACCAATCTCGCAGACGTCGTTCGCGCCATTGCCGGCTGTTTCGAGATCAACAACGCGGACGCGAGCGGTTGGCACTGTTGACGGTTCTCTCCGTTACTTTCTCAATCATAAATCAAATCCGAGCTGCGGTTGTTCCCCTTGGCCCGCGTTACCCTCGGTGGTCAGCGAAGACAAGGTCACGCCGAGCAGTCGGATGGACCGCTTGAATGGATGGACGGTCGCCAGCAGGTCGGCTGCGGTCTGGAGAATCTGGTTGCAATTGGTGAAGGGCCGTGTGCCGCTCCTGGATCGCGTCGCCTGGGTGAAATCGGAATACTTGATTTTGACGGTAACCGTTTTCCCGCTGAATCCTTTCGCCTCACAATAGCTCCAAATCTTCTCGGCGAGCGGTTTCAATTCGCTGGTAGCAAGGTCGAGATCGTCGATGTCATCGACAAACGTGTCCTCGGCACCGACGGATTTTCTGACCCGATCAGGCCGCACCTGACGGTCGTCGATCCCGCGGGCAATGCCATAGAAATACGGTCCCGACTTGCCGAAGTGGCGTGTGAGAAACTGGAGCGATTGCGCTTTCAGGTCGGCACCCGTCTCAATTCCCAGTTTGTGCATTATCTCCGCGGTTGCTGGCCCGATCCCATGGAATTTCTTGACGGCGAGCCTCTCCACGAAAGCCTCTCCGTTTTTTGGCGTAATCACCGCCTGGCCGTTCGGCTTGTTGAGGTCCGATGCCATCTTCGCAAGGAACTTGTTGTAGGAGATACCGGCCGAAGCGTTGAGGCCGGTCACCACCTTGATCTTGGCACGGATCTCCAACGCAATCTCGGTCGCAACCGGCATGTCCTTCAAGTTTTCGGTCACATCGAGATAGGCTTCGTCAAGCGACAACGGTTCGATGAGCGGCGTATACTCGGCGAAGATATCCCGGATTTGCTGCGAGACCGTGCGATAGACGTCGAAGCGTGGAGGGACGAAGCTCAGATCGGGACATTTTCGTGCCGCCGTTACCGACGGCATTGCGGAATGTACACCAAACTTCCGGGCCTCATAGCTGGCAGCCGCAACAACGCCGCGGGCGGCTGCACTGCCCACCGCCAGCGGCTTGCCGCGGAGTTCGGGGTTATCTCGCTGTTCCACCGACGCGTAGAAGGCATCCATATCGACGTGGATGATTTTGCGAACCGGTGGTGGCGCGGCATGGCTCATGGAAACTACTTCCACATGGAGCGCATGCGAGCGCCGACGTCGATCCTGATCTGACGGGCGCTGCGCTCAGCCGCTTGAGGCGACACCTTCGGCCAGCTTATCACTTCGAAAAATTGCAGGAGCGTCGCCGGAATGAACCGTGTCCGCGAGGCGTAAACATGTCGATCGCCCTGGGTGTTCTGGCCGTAGGTGAAAAACCGTTGCGGCAGCACGAGTGCCAAATTATCCCGCGCCCGTGTCATGCCAACATAGAGCAAGCGCCGTTCTTCCTCGATTTCTGCTGTGGAGCCGACGCCGAGATCGGATGGAATACAACCGTCGACCACGTTCAACATGAAGACGGATCGCCATTCCTGGCCTTTGGCGGAATGGATGGTCGAGAGGATCAAATAGTCCTCATCCAGCAGAGGCACGCCGGCTTGATCGCTGGTTGCATCCGGAGGATCCAGGGTTAGCTCTGTCAGGAACCGTTCGCGGCTTGGGTAGCCAGCCGCAATCTGCTCAAGCTGGAGCAGATCAGCTTTGCGCGTATCGGCATCCTCGTGAACCCTATCAAGATGGGGCTCGTACCAGATGCGGGCTGTCTCAAGTTCACTTGGCCAACTGCCTTCGCGTTTCCGGAGAGACGTCAGCATCGTTACGAAGGATGGCCAATCCTCTCCTGTCTTGGGTGGCGGTGGAATCTCCGCCAGCGATTGCAACGGTTCCGGATCCGCTGCGATCGTGTCGAGGATTTTCCCTGCTGTTTGCGGCCCGATACCTGGCAGCATCTGAAGGAGCCGGAAGCCGGCGACACGATCGCGTGGGTTCTGCGCAAATCTGAGAACAGCGAGGAGATCCTTGACATGCGCGCTGTCGAGAAACTTCAAGCCACCGAATTTGACGAAGGGAATATTGCGCCGGTTCAGCTCAACCTCGAGCGCTCCGCTGTGATTGGATGCCCGAAACAGAACCGCTTGTTGTTTCAGCGCAATCCCGATTTCCCTGTTGGCCAAGACCTGCTCGGCAATGTAGTTCGCCTGATCGGTTTCGTCCTTGACCGTGACCAGCCACGGGCGTTGTTCTGATGCCCGATCCGTCCAGAGGTTCTTGGTGAAGCGTTCTCGCGCCAAGTCGATGACACCGTTCGCAGCCGCAAGGATCGGCTGGGTCGAGCGGTAGTTCCGGTCAAGGGTGATGACGTCAGCGGGTTGCGGCAAAAATGCCTTGGGAAAGTCAAGGATGTTGCGAACGGTTGCCGCCCGGAACGAATAGATCGACTGGGCGTCGTCGCCGACCACGGTCAAGCCGTCGCCATCCGGCTTCATGGCAAACAGGATCGACGCCTGGAGTTTGTTGGTGTCCTGGTATTCATCGACAAGGACATGGTCGAAGCGCGCTCCGACATCTGCTGCCAGTTCCGGGTCGGACATCATCTGTGCCCAGTAGAGCAGCAGATCATCATAATCGAGCACGTTCTGTGTCTGTTTTGCTTCGACGTAGGCTGCAAAGAGCTGCTTCAACTGCTCTTGCCAGCCCATCGCCCATGGATAAGCTGATTTCAGAATGTCGACGATCGCCCCCTCGGAATTGACCACACGCGAATAGATTCCCAGGCAATGGCCTTTGGTCGGGAAACGACTGTCTGTCTTCGAAAGACCCAGCTCATGACGTACGAGGTTCATGAGATCGGCGCTGTCCTCGCGGTCATGAATTGTGAAGTCGATGTTGAGGCCAATCTGCTCGGCATACATTCGCAGCAGTCGTGCGCCGATACCGTGGAAGGTTCCTGACCAGGTTAGGGCATCGGTCATGATCGCCGAACTATCGCCGAGCACCTGCCGACAGATGCGTTGAACACGACGTGCCATTTCCGATGAGGCTCGACGCGAGAACGTCATGAGCAGGATGCGGCGCGGATCGGCACCCTTGACGATCAGATGAGCAACCCGGTGGGCGAGCGTATTGGTCTTTCCCGAGCCGGCGCCAGCAATGATCAGTAAGGGTCTGCTGGCTGCACCTTGCGACGTGCCAGCACCGTATTCCACTGCCTCTCGTTGGCGGTCGTTCAGTTTGTCGAGGTAAGCTGTCATATCGATCGTGGCGCCGTATTTGCCGCCCTCAGGAAAAAAGCGAGGCGATCCGAGACTTATATGCGAGCGCGAACAAAAAGTGAACTTGCGTCCCGGATTTTTCGATCTAAATTTGGAGTTTGATCGTTATCTCATTCGACGGACAACCGCCAATGCCGCGGCTACCAGGATCATGACAGGAAGCATTGCAACCGACAGGACAGCGAATGCTCCGGATAGAGGAAATTCTGCAAGATACCCGTTAACCCGAAAAACTCCCGGTTCCGCGCCAAATGCTACCAGATCAATAAAGGTCAAGACGCTGACAGGTTGCCAGTTCCCTGAAAACAGCCACCAACAAATCTGCGCAAGAAGGGTTGCAAGGCTAGCGAGGCCAAAGAGCCGAAATAGCCACGCATTCAACTCGATGCAAAAATTTGAGACCGGATCCACGGCAGCTCTCGGGTACATTGTTCAGGTGTAGATTCTCACAGAAACAGACCACGTCAAGCACCGCGCCGATCAGATAACCGATAGTGCTATCAGTTCGAAGAAACTACTCATCGTCCAGTGCGTTTGTATTCCGATATCGAAAAATTGAGGAGACAGGTTCATGGCAGACGATAGCACCACGACAATTCGCGCAATTTTCGAAAGCCGAGCGGCAGCCGACCTTGCCGTCGAACATCTTGTTCAACAACACGGCATTTCGCGTCCGGACATTTTCATTCAGTCGGCATCGGCGGAAAACACAGTGGGTTCGGAGCTATCCGGCGGCGATGTTTCTCATGATCATGGTGATCGCGACGATGCCCCACTCGCTGGCGAAATCGAGGTTTCGGCCGATATTGCCTTGAGCCAAACTCCAGCAGTGCAGCGCAGTCTGGGGGAGGATGGTGCTATCCGGGTTTCAGGGCGTTGATCATAAGTGGAGTCCCTTAAGGCCAGAACCATCTTGCGAAGCGCGACTTTCAAAAAACGACACGACCGCTGGCACCTCAGAAATCAAACTGCCGAGCTGCTTTCACTTTGTGATCAAGACGCAAGATGCATTTAAATCTTTGGCTTCGGCGTCACGGAACCAACCTGGCGCGTTAGCATTTCGTGAGATAAGGAGAGGCAGAATGGCACCACGCGCAAATTGGAAAGGCTTCCTCAAAGTCGGAGAGCTCACCTGCGCTGTTGCGCTCTACACTGCCGCATCGACCTCAGAGCGAATTTCCTTTCACACTCTTAATCGCAAAACCGGAAACCGAGTTCGACGCGAGTTTGTCGACAGCGAAACGGGCAAGGTCGTCGAGCGAGATGATCAGGTAAAAGGTTATGAGGATTCCAGCGGTCGTTACATCGTCTTCGAACAGGACGAGATTGCCGCTGCAGTTCCAGATGCCGATAAAATGCTGGATGCGGAGAGTTTTATAAACTGCGATGAGATTGACGACGTCTATTTCGACAAACCCTACTATCTCGCTCCTGCTGACAAACAGAGCAACGAGGTCTTCAATCTAATTCGCGACGGTCTGAAGAAAAAAAAGGTAGCAGCGATCGCCGAAACCGTTTTGTTTCGACGCGTCCGCAAACTGCTTATCCGGCCCCACGACAAGGGCCTGGTCGCATCGACCCTTAACTTTGAGTACGAGGTTCGTTCGGCCGAGGATGCCTTCAGCGATACACCGAACTTGAAAATTGAAGCGGAGATGCTTGAGCTTGCTAATCATATTATTGGTGGAAAAGTCGGGAAGTTCGATCCGAGCAAGTTCCAAGATCGATATGAGGACGCGCTGACTGAAGTCGTCAAAGCCAAGATCGAAGGCAGGAAAATAAAGCCCCAACCCGTTCCGGAGCCTACGAAGGTCGTCGATCTGATGGAAGCCTTGCGGCAAAGTGCCGGCATTAAGTCTAGCGAGAAGAGCACCAAGGCAAAAACCGTCAAGAAATCAGCGACACCGCCGAAGAAGAAAGCAGTGACAAGGAAAGCGGGTTAACGCCTATTTCGTCGATGATTCAAGGCTTTTCTTAAGAGCATCCATTATGTCGATGACATTGCTCGGCCCCTTTGTTTCTACTTTCGCTGGAGCCTTTTTCTTTGCCTTCGTTTTTTTCCGTTTCGCGATCATATCGAGGATCCGGTCCTGGACAGGATCATCGACAATAGAGGGGTCCCACGGTGTGGAGCGAGCCTCGATGAACTTTTCCATAAGCTGCATATAGCCTGACTCAGATTTCTCCGAACTTATAGCGCTGAAGAATTCCTTAGGATCCCGCACCTCATCGCCGTATCGAAGCGTCCAGAGAATAATGCCATTATCGCGGGGCTCCAGCATCACGGCCCGCTCCCGTCGGTACATCACAAGCTTGGAAATGCCGACGACCTCACGGCTTGCCATCGCCTCGCGTATGACAGCGAAGGCCTCCTGACCGACTTTATCGGATGGTGTGAGGTAGTGCGGAGTGTCATACCAGATCCACTCGATGTCGTCCTTGGGTACAAATGTTTCGATGTTTATCGTGCGGGTACTTTCCAGCGCGACCGCATCGATTTCGTCATCCTCAAGCATGACATACTCGTCTTCACCTCGCTCAAAACCTTTGACCTCATCGTCCTCATCGACCTCGCGCCCCGTGACGGAGTCGACGTAGCGACTGACAACCCGGTTTTCTGTCGCGCGGTTCAGTGTATGGAAGCGAACCTTTTCGCTCTCAGTCGTCGCCGGAACCATCGAAACCGCGCAGTTGACGAGAGAAAGCTTGAGATAGCCCTTCCAGAACGAGCGAGGTGCCATGCGATTTACTCCGTGGGAATCCTCGAAAAACGGGTGGGGCGCAGGATTGTTCCTCGTTGGTAGACAACAAGCGGGCGCCGTTCTTTGAATCCAAAATCGACCTTAAGTGCAGCAGTTCGCGTGGTAGCTAATTTGCAGCCAGACGGAGTTCGTCGACCAACAACTCAAATCTGCGGCGATCGTCCCCGATCAGACCTTCGACCTCTTCCTTCCAAAGGAAAGCGGCTTCCTCGGTTTCATCGTCAAGCTGCCGAACGAAGATTTGATGGCCGTCCAATCTTCCCTGTCCGCCGACCTCCAGGTACTTTGCCGCCAAATGTTCGATGACATCGATCTGCATCTTCGCTATCCCTTATTATAATAATGCTTCAAGACCGAACAGCTCTTGGGAGTTGATCATTCTGTGGGTCTGGCGTCGTTTATCTCACCGCCAACGAACCATTTGAATGAAGGTTCCAGTCTCGGCAACGCGAGCGTACCTCTTCAATGTTTTTAGCTTTTGCAGCAATCGGTTTGGATTGGCATCCCGTCGACGCATCTTTTGTCGAAACTGGGCGTTATGGCCAATCAGCGTCCAAGGTGTCCGAGGTTCCGATGGCAGACGACAAACTTTCCAAATACAAAGCGAAGCGCGACTTCAAGCTGACGCAGGAACCAAGTGGGTCAGGCAAACTCGTTGCGTCCAACCGTCGACGCTTCGTTATCCAGAAGCACGACGCGACGCGATTGCACTACGACCTGCGGCTCGAGCTCGACGGTGTCTTCAAATCCTGGGCCGTGACCAAAGGCCCGTCGCTCGATCCGCAGGACAAACGTCTTGCCGTCGAGGTCGAAGATCATCCGCTCGACTACGGTGATTTTGAGGGGACCATCCCGAAGGGCCAATATGGCGGCGGCACAGTCATGCTCTGGGACCGCGGCTACTGGGAACCCGAGGGTAACCGCACGCCGGAAGAAGCTCTGGCTAAAGGCGACTTCAAGTTCACCTTGGAGGGCGACAGGCTGCATGGCAGTTTCGTCCTCGTCCGGATGCGACATGATCGCGATGGCGGCAAACGGACGAACTGGCTGTTGATCAAACACCACGATGACTACTCGGTCGAAGAAAACGGCGCCGCGGTTCTGGAGGAGAACGACACTTCTGTTGCATCAGGACGTCCGATGGATGCGATTGCTGCCGGCAAGGGAAAAAAGCCGAAACCCTTCATGATCCAAGGTGGCGATGTCGAAGCCGATGCTGTCTGGGATAGCAACCACGGACTTGCCGCCGAGGAGCGCAAGGCAGGAGCGAGCTCGGCTTCAAGGTCTGCGAAGCAGCAGACGAAAACTAAGCGTACCAAATCCGTATTGCCAGGTTTTATCGCGCCGCAGCTCTGCGAGAGTTTGGCACGCCCACCGTCGGCAACCGGTTGGATCCACGAGATTAAGTTTGACGGTTACCGCATCCAGATGCGCATTGAAAACGGGGACGTAACGCTGAAGACTCGCAAGGGCCTTGACTGGACAGCAAAGTATGGCGCCATCGCAAAATCAGCCTTGGCCCTTTCCGATTGTATCGTTGACGGTGAGATCTGTGCGCTCGACGAAAAAGGCGCACCCGATTTTGCCGCGCTTCAGGCTGCCCTCTCGGAATGCAAGACAGACAATCTAGTCTATTTCGCTTTCGATCTTTTGTTCGCAGGTGGTGAGGATCTGCGAGAGTTGCCATTGGTCGAGCGAAAACAGAGACTGGAATCCCTTTTGACCGAGAGCGGCGACGATCCACGTCTGCGATACGTCGAGCACTTCGAGACCGGGGGTGACGCGGTGCTGAAATCTGCCTGCCGGCTGTCGCTCGAAGGTATCATCTCCAAACAGGCGGATGCACCCTATAGGTCAGGCCGTAGCGATACCTGGGCGAAATCGAAATGCCGGGCCGGCCATGAGGTCGTCATCGGCGCCTACGCCACGACCAACGGCAAGTTCCGATCGCTGCTTGTCGGCGTCTTCAGGGGCAACCATTTCGTCCATGTCGGCCGTGTTGGCACCGGCTACGGTGCCAAGACTGTCGAGAAGCTGCTGCCAAGGCTGCGAGAGATGGAGACAACCACCTCGCCGTTCACTGGAATGGGTGCACCGAAGAAGTCTGCCGATATTGTCTGGCTGAAGCCGGAACTCGTCGCGGAAATCGAATTCGCGGGCTGGACGGCAGATGGCCAGGTCCGACAGGCCGCCTTTAAAGGATTGCGTGAGGATAAGCCGGCCGAGGAGGTCGAGGCTGAGATGCCGGCATCGCCCTCGAAGACCGACGTTCCCGATCCCGAGCCGACCAAGCCAGCCAGGACGCGGCCTCGCCGACAAGGGAAAGAGGAGGTCATGGGTGTTATGGTCTCCAGTCCTGACAAGCAGCTTTGGCCGGATGCCGGTAACGGCGAGCCGGTGACAAAGGTCGAGCTTGCCCGCTACTACCAGGCAGTCGGTACTTGGCTGATTGATCACATCAAGGGTCGGCCATGCTCAATAATTCGCACCCCGGACGGGATTGAAGGTGAGCAGTTCTTCCAACGACACGCCATGCCCGGTAGCTCCAATCTCCTTGAGCTGGTGACTGTCTTTGGCGACAAGAAGCCGTATTTGCAAATCGATCGCGTGGAAGGATTGGCCGCGATAGCCCAACTTGGCGGTGTCGAATTGCATCCCTGGAACTGTCAGCCTGGGCAGCCAGAGGTACCGGGTCGACTGGTCTTCGACCTCGACCCCGGACCTGATGTCGAATTTACTACCGTCATCGAAGCTGCCCGCGAGATCCGCGACCGGCTGGAAGAGCTTGGACTTGTCAGCTTCTGCAAAACAACTGGCGGCAAGGGGCTCCACGTCGTGACGCCCCTTTCTGTATCGACGGGTAAGAAGCTCAGTTGGGACGAGGCAAAGGGTTTCGCCCACGACGTCTGTCGGGAGATGGCGCGGGACAATCCGGAACTCTACCTGATCAAGATGGCTAAGGCGCAGCGGGAAGGGCGGATATTCCTTGATTACCTGCGCAACGATCGGATGGCGACGGCGGTTGCCCCGCTATCCCCTCGTGCCCGCCCCGGCGCAACCGTGTCTATGCCGCTCAACTGGAGCCAGGTGAAAGCCGGTCTCGACCCCCAGCGGTTCACGATCCGTACCGTGCCGGGCCTATTGGACAAAAGCACCGCTTGGCAGGATTACTGCGACGGTCAGCGGCCATTGGAGCAGGCGATCAAACGCTTGAGTACAGCCAAAAACAAGGCTGCGTAGAGGCAGGAGACTATGGAGAAGGCAGACCAGAACCGACCTCCGACTGTTGTCGGAGCCACGACCGACCTTCCGCATGACCGGATGACTGTCGGGCGGTTCCGGACGTCCTTTCCCCGCGCAAGATGGAACGACGACCTAAAAGCATGGTTTGTTCCCGGCCAAACCGCGCAGAAGCGTATCGGGCGCTGGCTGGCCCAGATGGAGGCTGAGGCTGATGCGTTCGCCGACGAGAAGGGCAGGGATGCCTTCGCCTTCGATCCAATCGAGAGCCGTTACCTCGAGGCTGCGGCTGGGATGTTGCAGATCCGCACGCCCTATTCAAAGACTCTTGTCCACGAGATACGGGAGATCCCTTACGCACGATGGGACGCCGATCGGCGGCTCTGGACGGTACCATATCGCTCCTTCGAGGATTTGCGTCGGCGCTGGCCTAAGATTGAGGCTGCAGCCGAGCGAAGTGAACCGGAAGCCAAGAAAGCACGGCATGCCGCAATCAAAGGCACAGACGAAGATACCGCCTCCAAGGCAAAAACCAGAGAACGACGGCGCAAGCGATACCCGGTTCTAGTCGATAATGTTCCGCCCTTCGATCACGCGATCAGCACGCACATCGGTGTTGTGTTCTTCACCGGCACGGATGGAGAGCTCGCAGACGCGGAAACCGTCCGAGCCTTCTACTTCGATGTCGAGGATGATGATGAATACGCATGGGCATCATGGCGGCAGGGCTCGCTTGAGGAATTGGTGACGACCTGGCCCGCGCGACTGTCGCCATCTGACACTGAACGCAGACGTGGCTGGTGGATACCAACCCTTGACGCGTTGCGTGACGCCCGTCGAGATGCAAGATCGAAGCGGAAGTCCAGAGAACGGCGGAACGGGGCAACGTCATCCAGTGAACGAACAACTGACGGTTCTTGAACAATTTTGCCTCCTCCCATCGGTGGAACCAGCAGCCCTGATCGGCCTCTGGAAAGGGCGAGGCATCCCGTCTGATCATCCGTTTGACGGCGTGCTTGAAAACCTCGGTTGGTTTGGCAAGCGGTTCACTGCGGATTTTCGGGCAGACGCCTTGCTGTTTCGCTCGGGCGAAAAGCGGCTCGTCGCGATCGATCCTTCGAAAATTCCTCTTCGTCTGACATTGCGTTTTTCCAGCCTTGGCAGGTTACTTGTCCTGCGCCATCTGTTCTCATATCTTCAGCGTGGTCTTCGGGCGCGGCGCCAAGTGGCGTCCCTGCGCACGGTTTCCTTCGAAGGCGTTATGAGCGCTGCGATGGTTTATGACGACCAACCGATTGTTGACCATTTCCGGCGCGTCGATGACGGGCGTATTATGGGAGCGATGACCATCAGGGGCGACAATCGGATTTACTTCTTCGAACTGGAACGTCTCGACGAGAGTTGAAAACCGAACAGCCGCCTGTCACTTGCTGCTCACCGCCTATGTTCGAGGAAATTTGAACGACCACTACGCGGATCATGTCTGTTGGCATTTTATTAAGATTGTTCGCAAAAACTGAGAGGAAGGGGCAGGCGATTTCGAATGGGGTGCGTTGAGGTTAAAACCGCTTCGGAGACGAACAATGGAACTGTATCAGCGTACCGCTCTCATCGTCGAAGATGAATTCTTGATCCGGATGGCACTCGCCGAAGCCTTGCTAGATGCTGGTTATGGGGTTTTGGAAGCGGGCAATGTGCTAGAGGCCGTTGCGGTCCTCGGGAAATACAAAGTGGACGTCCTGATTACCGACATCGATATGCCCGGTGGCTTGAACGGTCTGGACCTTGCTCGCCATTTGCGGGCTTACGACCACAGCGTTGGGATACTGGTGACATCAGGCGGCTACGACTTCCACGACGTCGATCTTCCGGTCGGCGCACGGTTTCTTCCGAAGCCCTATAAAATGGACGATGTCCTCGCTGCGGCGTCGGAATTGAGCTCCCGTCCTTCCGCGAGTTGGCAGGTCAAAAGCGTAGTCTGACTTGCGAGATGCCAGCATACGAGTTGCTTAGAGGGGAGCCGCTGTGAGAAGCACCGCAACCGGCAAACTTAGTGCCGAGGCAGTCAGAGCAAGCATCGCCGGCATCTTTATCAATCGCGCTCGCCGCGCTCTTCCTTGATCCCATTCGTACTCCATGCAGGTTCGTCCGCCTGGCAATCAACCATTCGAATCCGTAGGAGTCGACTCTGAGAACCTCGAATGGGGGGAAGCAGATCATCGCGACGATCGGCCCAACAAAAAGACGCTGTTGGGATCGCCAGATCGCTAGACTTCGGGTTCCGGCCATGCAAATTTTAGGCGAGGCAGGGGCGAATTCCGTATGCACAACCATGGTTTAGCGCTCCTTGTTGTACCTTTCCGGAGCTGCGGCATCTTCAATGACTTCAACGACTGACTTTATTGCTGAACTCTTCCGGGCCGGAAACGAAGTGGCGAAGCTGAGCCGTTCAGAGCGTAAAAGGCTGCTGGAGCGTGCCTTGGCCACCATAAAGGATATGTGCGACATCCTTGGGATTCCGAGCAGCGGGACGGATGCCGATCAACTTGTGAAACTCGCAACTTTTGTTGCAAAACTCGAACATCAAAGTGACAGCGAGGTCGGCCAGGCGCTCCTCACCGCGTCCACCTTGATCCGGGATCTTCGGATTGCCATGGACGAGAAGGTTGAAGTTATGATCACGGAACTCCGGCTTCCCGAGGAAGCGAATTAAGCCGGTCAGTACCGTTCTAAAGTGTGCAAGCCTCGTGACTGAACCGGTTCGGTTTGCCGAACCTCTAATCCCTGTCTTCAAATCGCCCCTGTTTCGCGTGGTGCCCTGATCCGCATGCATCTTTTAGCCTGTAAGCGCGTTTCGGAGAAAGCCACCGAAGGAGACAGGCCATGAGCAAGCGTGAGATGATCGATACAGGAACCGACAAGCGTTACATCCGTCGCGACGAGGACGGCAAGTTCAAGGAGAGCGCCGATGTTTCGCGATCATTGTCGGCAGATGCCCGTCATGACGCCAAGAATGACGCCAAGCCGGGCCAAGGTGACAAGGGCGATCGAAAGCACTAAGCGCGGTGAAGCTCGCCACCTACAATGTCAACGGCATCAACGGTCGTCTCGAGGTGCTGCTTCGATGGCTCGCCGAAGCGAAGCCGGATGTCGTCTGTCTGCAGGAATTGAAGGCGCCAGACAATAAGTTTCCGCACGGCGAGCTTGAGAAGGCCGGCTACAGCGCGATCTGGCATGGCCAGAAGTCCTGGAACGGCGTCGCAATCCTTGCTCGCGATCAGGAGCCGATCTTGACCCGCCGTGGACTACCCGGAGATCCCGACGACAGTCACAGTCGCTACATCGAGGCAGCGATCGACGGTATCGTAATAGGGTGCCTCTACCTACCCAACGGCAACCCCGCGCCAGGTCCGAAGTTCGACTACAAACTGCGTTGGTTTGAGCGTCTGCATGGCTATGCAGCGGAACTGCTTCATCTGGATATTCCCGTCGCGCTTGTCGGTGACTTCAATGTCATGCCGACCAATCTTGACGTCTACAAACCGGAGCGTTGGCGTGATGACGCTCTGTTTAGGCCTGAGGTCAGGGCAGCCTATGCGAGATTGATCGAACAGGGTTGGACGGATGCGGTGCGGAAATTACATCCAGACGAACGCATCTACACCTTCTGGAAGTATCTTCGGAATGCCTTTACGCGAGACGCCGGCCTTCGCATAGACCACTTTCTCCTCAGCCCGAGCTTAGCGCCGGGTCTGAGACGCGCGACAGTGGACAAACATGTTCGGGGTTGGGACCACACGAGCGACCACGCTCCTGTCTGGATCGAACTATCGAAAACATAAGCAGCCAAACGGCCTGGAGGAACTGATGTCTGAACGCCTGCGACAAGAGATGCGAGAACGGCTTGAAGACTTTGTCGATAGTTTCGTAGTGAAGGGCGCTAAGCCGCACGATGTCTTCGATGAGATGGCATCGGCGGTGGAAGCGCTTCGCGAAGCCTACGGTCGCGATCCCGACCCCATGGACGATACCGTCCTCGAACAGCCGCTCGAAGAGCCGTCAAACGACTGGCCAGCGTCAGATGGCAAACCTCGGTCAGGTGGCGATTGACATGGATGGGGTTGGTCATTCCGGTGAACTGACGGTGCTTCTTGAGGATGTAGTGTCTCGGGTTCGCAAGGCAGCACCCGGCATCTACGATGAAGCCGTTGAGAAGGCCAAAGCAAGTGGGAAGCCCGTTCCTCGCAAGGGCGAGTTCGAGCATTTTGGTATTGCGGTGTTTACCCGAAGTGGGGATGTGGCATCGGCAGGAAACGCCGGCGTCGGTTTTCCCATTCAATCCATCTCGAAAGTGTTCGCCCTTGAGGTCGCGCTGGAAGCCATGGGTGAGAAACTCTGGAAACGGGTCGGCAGGGATCCGTCAGGCGATCCCTTTAACTCGATCATCGATCTTGAAAGAGCCAAGGGCATTCCGCGCAATCCGTTCATCAATGCCGGCGCGCTGGTCGTCTGCGATGTCCTGGCCGGCATTGGTGGTCGGTCAGGTCCTGACCGACATGTCGTCGACCTGGTAAAACGCATGCTCGATGGTGAACCCCCGACACTCGATCACGACGTGATGGAGAGTGACCGCTCTGGTGGAGATTTGAACCGGTCCTTGATGTTCATGGCAAGGCACCACGGCAATCTGAAGCATGCAGTTGAGAAGGTGATGGACGCCTATATCCATCAATGCGCCATAACCTTGGACTGTCAGGGCCTTGCAAAGGCTGGTCGGTTTCTAATGCTCGACGATCCGGATGATGAGGATGGCGTAAAGATCGCAGCCGCCAGACGAGCACGGCGAATCCTGTCGATCATGATGTTGTGCGGCCAGTACGATGGATCAGGCGACTTTGCGTATCGCGTAGGACTGCCGGCAAAATCGGGTGTCGGCGGTGGAATTCTGGCGATTGCCCCACATACCGCGTCGATAGCTGTGTGGTCACCGGCCCTCGATCCCATGGGGAACAGTTGGCTCGGCACTTTGGGGTTGGAATTGTTGACATCGAAAACGGACTGGTCCGTGTTCGGAAAGTCACGCAGACTACCGCGCGATAACATTTCAAACGAGCGGTGAAGGTCCGCGATGTGAGCCGCTCGTGGGTCACGTGCTGGCCACGATGACAGCCGAGACATAATCGCCTCGTCGAACGGTTACATTCCGGCAAAGAGATCCTTCGCTTTGCTGGGATGCCCGCCTAAACTGCCAACGACGGTGTAGCGCGGTAGGACGATCATCTGATTGTCGGGCAGCGGACGCTGAAGCTTCTTGGCGTCCTTCCACTCGGCTGTCAGCCATAGCTCGCATTCCTCCCTTGTCGTCAGAAGAACGGGCATAGCCTTGGGATGGATCGGCTTGACGATACCGTTGGGATTGGTTGTGAGGAAAGCATAGATGTCGTGCTCGCCGAGCCTCGGCGCCTTGATCGGGCCACGGGCCCCGTTCCAGCGGGTATGGACACCGGCCATCATAAATATCGGTTGATCCTCGTTCAGCGCGAACCAGCGTAGCGGCTTTTTGCCCGTCTTCGGATCAGGCTCCTGTTCGTATTCGGAAAACGCGGTTGCCGGCACGAGGCATCTGTTCTGAACGCCAAGCCACTGCTGCCAATGGGGCAGCCATGTTTTGCGAACGTTGGTAACCCCCTTGTCGGGCTTGCCGTCGAGATGCTCCTCGGGCGTCGGCATGCCCCAGGTCGACATGGCCAGCTCGCGATCGCCCTCCGCATCAACACGGATAATCGGCCCCTGGCGATCCGGATGCACGTTGATGGATGGCGGGAGATTGCCCTCCCGGTAACGCGTGATGTCGATGAAATCCCTGATCGCTTGCTGGTTGGATGTCAGATTGTAGAGATTGCACATGTGCAGTCCTCTTCCTCGCGGAACACTGCCGTACCATCGAGAATCTTCAATTCGAATTCAAGCTGACCGATGCGCTCCAGCATGAGCGTTTCATAGTTCAGGAGCACATCGGCGAGCTGCGCCAACCCATGCGTGGTGTCGCCGGCACCATCCACGGAACTGACCGCCACCATATTGTCGTCGAGAGCCTCAACGTACTCTCTGACGAGATCACATTCCTGTCTGTAGAAATCCAAGCGCGATCCGACGGCGGCTTGTTGAGCTTCATCGGGATACTGGCCGAAGATGACTCCGCCTTCGAGCGCAAGGTCCGGCGGCAGGATCGCCATTTCCGATTTACTGGTCATCTGAACTGCTCCCTTCAAAATACAGGTTTGCCTCAAGAAGGCCCGGAAACCGCGTCTGACACCGGTCCTCGCCATCTGGGCAGATCATTTTCTCGCAACCGACCGCCAGGCGACGCCGCAGTTCGACGAAGCGGATGCTCGCGCCGTACTGCCTGACGAGGGCTTTGCGGTCGAGTTCGACATATCGGTCACACGCCCGGCATTCGGCTGTGATGACCGGGCTTCGAAACTCACGCAACGTCAGCAGGCTCATCGTTCAGGTTCCAAAAAAATATGCACAGGGTTCACCTTGACCTACAGCCGTGATTCCATTTGCTGAATCCCTTGAGCTTCTGGTCCGGACCTTCGCTGGCTTCTCGCTATCGCGCGGAGGACCGGTTGACTCATTTACGGCTTAGGAACAAATAGGGAACATATTCGCTTTTTGCCGAATTGGAAAGTGCCTCCGTGACCCGTGACATCCATGCAGCAGACTGCCACCAACGCCACGATCTCAGAACTTCGCGACCGCATCCAGCATCTCGAAGGCGGTCCGGTGCGTGCACGCAAAATGCTGCCCTTTGGTGTTCCGGCAATTGATGGCGTGCTCCCCGCCGGAGGCCTGGCCTACGGGGCGCTGCATGAGGTGGCAGGGGGCGGAGCCGGCACGGTTGATGGCGCGGCGGCCGCGCTGTTCGTCGCCGGCATCGCCGCCAGAACCAGGGGGAAGATTGTCTGGTGTCTGACACGGCCGGACCTGTTCTTCCCGGCCCTGGCGCAAGCCGGGCTTCAAGCCAACCGCGTCGTGTTCGTCGAGTCCGACAAGGAGGAGGACGTGCTGGCGAATATGCAGGAAGCGCTCGGGTACGGCGGCCTCGGCGCTGTTGTCGGCGAGATTGTTCGATTGCCGATGACGGCATCCAGGCGCCTGCAACTGGCTGCGGAAAAGACTGGGACTATCGGGCTTGCCGTCCGACGGTGGCGACGCCAGACCGAGGCCAACGACTTTGGCCAACCAACGGCATCGACGACGCGTTGGCGTGTCAGCGTTCTGCCGTCGGAGGAACTTCCAGTTCCCGGCATCGGTCGTCCCCGCTGGTTGCTGGAACTGATGAGATCGCGTGCGGGCGAGTGTGCCGAGTTTGCCGTTGGAGCCTGTGATGACAAGGGTCGTATCCATCTATCTGCCGGATCTGCCCACCGATCGCATTCGACGGGCCGATCCCTCACTGCCAGTTGAGCAGCCGATCGCTGTGATCGCCAGGAGCGGAGCCAAACGCTGGGTGTCTGCCGCAGATGCCGCTGCGAAGAAGGCCGGCGTGCGGTTTGGCATGGCAGCGGCCAAGGCGCAGGCCTTGTTCCAGGGATTGACGATGATCGATGCCGATCCTGTTGCCGACGCCCTGGCACTCGAACGCATCACCCTCTGGGCCCTGAGCCAGTATTCCCCGATCGTCGCTATGGATGCCCCCAACGGGATCGTCATGGACACCGAAGGCGCCGATCACCTGCAAGGCGGCGAGGAGCCAATGCTGATCGGGATCGTCAACCGTTTTCGCGGAAGGTCCCTGACGGCTCGGGTGGCGATCGCCGACACCTGGGGTGCGGCCCATGCCTGCGCGCGGGCGATCACGCGGGAAACCGTTGTCGTGCCTCGTGGCAAGACAGCCCGCGCTGTGGAACGGCTGCCGATCTCGCTGCTTCGGCTCCCGGAGAAGGTTGTTGGCGATCTCAGGACACTTGGGTTCCAGAATATCGGAGAGCTGTCTGCAACGCCGCGCGCTCCCTTAGCTCTTCGGTTCGGCCCGGAGATCGGCCGTCGTCTCGATCAGATGTTCGGACGGCTGGCGGAGCCGATCGAGCCTATCCGCTGTCCCGAGCTTATAGAAGTCAGCCGTTCATTTGCCGAGCCGATTGGCGCTGCAGAAACGATCGACAAATACGTCGGACGGCTGGTGATCCAACTCTGTGATGAACTGCAGAAACACGGTCTCGGTGTCCGCCGCACCGATCTGATCATAGAGAAGGTCGACAATACCCGCCAGGCGATCCGGGCAGGAACAGCCAAACCGGCACGCGATGTCGCATGGCTGACAAAGCTGTTCCGCGATCGCACCGAGAAGATCGAACCGGGCTTCGGCATCGAAAAGCTTTCGCTGGTCGCGGTGGTGTCCGAGCCGTTGGCGGAAACGCAACGAGCCTCGTCGCTGATTGAAGAAGATGCGACCGACATTGTTCCTCTCATCGATGTCTTCGGCAATCGCGGCTCCCGTGTCTACCGGGCCGCACCTGTGGCATCGGACGTCCCCGAGCGCAGCGTCCAGCGGATTGCCGCGGCATCAGACGACAACGATGTCTCCTGGTCGCATCACTGGCCCCGCCCGGTGCGGTTGCTTCGGCATCCGGAACTCATTGACGTGATCGCACTGTTGCCGGACCAGCCCCCGGTATCCGTCACCTGGCGGGGAAAGCGTCGGAAGGTGAAGCGTGCTGATGGCCCAGAGCGGATTTTTGGCGAATGGTGGCAGCGGACGTCGGAATGGGTCGCCGTCCGAGACTACTTCGTCATCGAGGACGATGCCGGCGAGCGGCTTTGGATCTACCGGTCAGGCGACGGTGTCGATGCGGCGACGGGATCGCACCGATGGTTCGTGCACGGGATCTTTGCATGAGATACGCCGAGCTTCAGGTCACCACCCATTTCTCCTTCCTGCGGGGTGCGTCCTCGGCGCAGGAACTGTTCGCCACCGCCAGAGAGCTTGGCATTGAGGCGCTGGGCGTGGTCGATCGCAACAGCCTGGCCGGGATCGTCCGGGCGCTGGAAGCCTCCCGCGAAACCGGCATTCGTCTTGTCGTCGGCTGTCGTCTCGATCTGCAGGATGGCATGTCTATCCTCGTCTATCCCAAAGACCGCGCGGCATACTCGCGGCTGACCAGGCTGATCACACTCGGCAAAAGCCGGGGCGGCAAGGACAACTGTATCCTGACTTTCGATGACGTCGCACTCTACGCGGAAGGATTGCTCGCTGTCCTGGTGCCCGATCTGCCGGATGAGGCATGCGCGCTTCAGCTTCGAAAGATGGCCGACGTGTTCGGCGACCGTGCCTATCTCGCGTTATCGCTACGCCGTCGTCCCAACGATCAGATGCGGTTGCATGAACTATCCAACCTGGCCGCCAAATTCCGTGTCCGGACGGTCGTCACCAACGACGTACTGTTCCACGAACCGGGACGCCGGCAGCTCCAGGATATCGTTACCTGCATCCGGACACGAACGACCATCGACGCAGTTGGCTTTGAGCGCGAGCGGCATGCCGACAGGTATTTGAAGCCGCCGGAGGAGATGGAGCGTCTGTTTCCGCGCTATCCCGAGGCGCTGAGACGCACCATGGAGATCGTCGATCGCTGCACATTCTCGCTGGAGGAGCTGAGCTACCAATATCCGGAAGAAGCCATCATTCCCGGAAAGACGCCGCAGGAATCCTTGGAGCACTATGTGTGGGAATGCGTGCCGAACCGATATCCGGAAGGATTGCCCGATGGTGTCCTGACGACCGTTCGCCACGAACTCGACCTCATACGGTCCATGAAGTACGCGCCGTATTTCCTTACGGTGTTCTCAATCGTTCGGTTTGCCCGATCGCAGGGAATCCTTTGCCAGGGGCGCGGCTCGGCTGCCAACTCGGCCGTCTGCTATATCCTCGGCGTCACCAGCATCGATCCTTCGACCAATGATCTGCTGTTTGAGCGGTTCGTCAGCCAGGAGCGGGATGAACCGCCGGATATCGACGTGGATTTCGAGCACGAACGGCGCGAGGAGGTCATCCAGTGGATTTACAAGACCTACGGCAAGGAGAAGGCGGCGCTCTGTGCGACGGTGACACGATACCGGGCGAAGGGTGCCATCCGGGACGTTGGTAAAGCGCTTGGGCTGCCGGAGGATCTGATCAAGGCGCTATCATCCGGAATGTGGGTCTGGTCGGAAGAGGTCAGCGACCGCAACGTCAAGGAACTCAATCTCAATCCCGATGACAGACGCCTGGTGCTGACATTGCAGCTTGCACAGCAGCTCATGGGCGCTCCCCGTCATCTCGGCCAGCATCCGGGCGGCTTCGTGCTGACTCATGATCGGCTCGACGATCTCGTGCCGATCGAACCGGCGACCATGGCAGATCGGCAGATCATCGAGTGGGACAAGGATGACGTCGAGGCACTCAGGATGATGAAGGTCGATGTTCTCGCCTTGGGCATGCTGACCTGTATGTCGAAAGCATTCGATCTGATCCGAAAGCACAAGGACGACAATCTTGATCTTGCCAATATCCGCCAGGAAGACCCGGCGACCTATGCGATGATCCGGAAGGCCGGCACGCTCGGGACATTCCAGATCGAAAGCCGGGCGCAGATGGCAATGCTTCCGAGGCTGAAGCCGCGAACGTTCTACGATCTCGTCGTCCAGGTTGCGATCGTCCGACCGGGACCAATCCAGGGCGATATGGTCCATCCCTATCTGCGGCGCCGCGAAGGCAAGGAGGATGTGGAGTATCCGACGCCCGAGCTGGAGGCGGTGCTGGGCAAGACGCTCGGCGTTCCGCTGTTCCAGGAGTCGGCCATGCGCGTTGCTATGGTCTGCGCCGGCTTCACCGGCGGCGAGGCCGATCAGCTCCGCAAGAGCATGGCGACGTTCAAGTTTACGGGCGGCGTTTCCCGGTTCAAGCACAAGCTCGTCTCCGGCATGGTTCGCAACGGCTACACCCCGGAATTTGCCGAGAGAACTTTCAGCCAGTTGGAAGGATTCGGAAGCTATGGCTTCCCGGAAAGCCATGCGGCATCGTTTGCGCTCATCGCTTATGCCAGCAGCTACATCAAATGCCACCATGCTGATGCGTTCTGTGCAGCCCTGTTGAACTCGCAGCCGATGGGTTTTTACGCCCCGGCTCAGATCGTAGGCGATGCCAGGAACCACGGCGTCGAGATCCGGCCCGTCTGCATCAACCGGTCGCGGTGGGATTGCACGCTGGAGCCGGTCGAGGGCAAGGATCGTCATGCGGTTCGGTTGGGTATGCGGATGGTGCGTGGGCTGGCCACCATCGATGCCGCCCGGATCGTTGCGGCCCGGACGGAGGAGCCGTTTGCTTCGGTCGACGATATGTGGCGGCGGTCAGGCGTGCCAGCAGCATCGCTCGTTGAACTGGCGGAAGCTGATGCCTTCCGGCCGTCGTTGAAACTGGAGCGCCGGGAAGCGCTCTGGGCAATCAAGGCGCTCAGGGATGAACCTCTGCCGTTGTTTGCGGCGGCGGCCGAGCGCGAGGCGAGAGCGATCCCGGAACAACAGGAACCGGAGGTCGAACTGCGGCAGATGACCGAGGGCCATAACGTTGTGGAGGACTATGGGCACACCGGGCTGACGCTGCGGCAACATCCCGTCGCCTTCCTGCGGAAAGACTTGGCGAACCGGAGCATCGTTACTTGCGAGGAGGCGATGGCCGCACGCGACGGACGCTGGGTGATGACGGCCGGGTTGGTGCTGGTGCGGCAGCGACCGGGCAGTGCCAAGGGCGTGTTGTTTATCACCATCGAGGACGAGACCGGGCCGGCGAACATCGTCGTGTGGTCGAAGCTGTTCGAGCGCCGACGACGCATCGTGCTGGGAGCGTCGATGATGGCGATCAACGGCCGCATCCAGCGTGAAGGCGCCGTCGTCCATCTCGTGGCGCAGCAGGTCTTCGATCTCTCCAGCGATCTGTCCGGGCTTGCGGATCGTGATACGGCGTTCAGGCTGCCGACGGGGAGAGGCGATGAGTTTGCCCATGGTTCTCCCGGAGGTCCAGATTCACGAGATCGGACAAAGCCTGCCGTTCAGCCGAGGGACATCTTTATCCGGGATTTGCATATCGATACGCTGAAGGTGAAAAGCCGGAATTTCCAGTAGGCGATACTGCATTTGGCCTTATCAGAAGTTATTTCTGCTTTGCGCCTTCATTTCGGTCGCTCGCAACACTCGATTTAACTCTTGGAAGCCGTCCGTCTGCTTTTTGCGGATTCCGCTAAGAGCGGTCGTCAAGATACGCGCCACGCCCGCTCTCGACCAAGGACGGCATCGTGAAACGATGCATATTTTTAGTTTAAACTAACCGGAGCTCATTTGTTCAATGCGCTGAAATAACCTGACGCCTTCTTGGCGGAAATTTCAACCGTCGCTCCCGGTGCAACACGCGCGGGCGGAAGTTCCACCTGTTTCTCAATATCGATGCCGGCCGCTAGGATCGCGTCCCGCTTGTGGTTGCTCATGGAAAGCCACGAATTAATCCGGCTGACGCCCAGCCAGTGCAGCACATCGACAGCGAGTTCCTGACATCGAGCATCCCTTATTCCGGCCAGATTTTCTGTGCGGGAGAAGTAGCTCTCGGCTGTGTCGCCGCAGGAAGAATTGCGACGGGAATTGTAGACCAGATACTTGATGACTTCGCCCAGCGCGCGTCCTTCCTTGCGATTGTACGCAATGATCCCAACTTCGCCTGCCTGCGCGGCTCGAACGCATTCTTCAGCGGCGAAACCGAGATAAGCGCGACATGTACACATGTCCGACCCGAACACGTCCGAACCGTTGCATTCATCGTGGACACGACAGGTGACCGTGGTCTTCATGTTCCCGAGTAGTGTGGGATCACCAAACAAATACACGCTCGTCCCTCCAATGGGCGGTAGAAACACCTTGATGTCAGGGCGCTCGATCAAGTCCGGATACATGCCGCCACTGGCTTCGACCAAGGCCTCTCGCAATGCTTTTTCTGAGATGCCGAGGCGAGAGGCGACGCCTGGCAGCCACCAGACAGGCTCCATGGCAATTTTTGTTACGAGAACACCGCCAAGGCTATCGAGGACACGGTCGTCGGCTAAAAGGCGCCCTGACCTGAGGGCCTCGGCGATCTCCGGCATCAGGAGGCGACCACTGGTAATCGCGATCGAGGGCTGAATGTGCAGACCACTGGCGATTTCGTCCGCAAAATCCTCGCCGACCCGATGGCCCCAGGGATCGAGGGCAACGATCTTGCCTGGAGTAGACCATTGAGTGAACGGCCCAATCGTCGCAGACGGAGAGGTATTGCTCAAATCAGGAGAATGATCCGGAGACAGTGCACCGGTCGCGACCGCAATCGCACGATAGGGCGCGAAGGATCCCGCGTGGATCCCGATGGCGTTGCGCGCTGGTTGTAATCCACCGATGATTGGCCCTCTCTCACGCGGTGATGATGCGTGCCAGGAAAGGCCGGCAGGCAATGAGACGTCGTTAGCTGGGCGCGAATTCCCTTCCCCAATCGAATGGATGCCTGCTGGTATGGAAAGGTCATGTCTCATCGTGTCTTCACACCGCCAAACATATGGGGCGCATCAAGGTCGATGCCGCCGCGCAAAATGAAAATGATCTGCTCAACCCTGCTAAAGCCGACGACCGCCGCCGCGATGCCGATGATGGCTTCCCATCCAGTGACATGGATAAACGGCCAAGTAGCAAATAGCAGAAGCGCGCCAGCCTTGGCTGACCAGAAATGAAACATCATCAGCCTTCCTGTGAGAAACCAGGAGACCAGTAGGTAGAGCAATGGCCCACCGAAGAGGATCGTCAGCGCAAGACCGTGACGGGCGATCAGGCCGGGATAGGAAATGGTGAGAAAAAACAGGATAGCGACCGAAAAGACGTTATCCACGATGGCGTCGAGGCGTGAGCCGTATTCGGACGCGCGACCCGACCGCCGCGCTATCCAGCCGTCGAGCAAGTCGGTTATCGAGGCTACCAGGTAGACGATGACGGCGATTCCGAGATAGCGATAGCTTGCCAGCAGCAATATCGGAACGATCAACAGACCACGGCTCAGGGTCACGATATTGGCGATCTTTACCGCCCCATTTTCGGAGACGATCTGACTGCAGTGGCCCTTCATGGTATCTCCGGGCATAGTTTCAAGGTCGTGTCCCGCGCAATCAATCGCTCTATGGAGTAGGCGTTATGATGCATCGGACAGACGATCTGTTCTTTTTCGTTGATGTATCCGAACTTGAGCGGCCCGCCGCGATGCGGGCATGTGTTGGGCACGAGATACAGCGTGTTGCGATGCGACAAGAGGAAATATTCCACGCCGTCCCGAACGATTGGCGGAAGATCCTGACCGATCCAACTTGCGCATTCTCGCATCTCTCAAACCTCACGTCCCACACTGTCGGACGGAAAATGCTTGAACGCTGAAGAGTCGGTGAGAACACCGATACCACCGACCTGAATTACGTCTGCGGCCGTATCCGGGTCTGTCGGCACGCAACATCGGCCAGGCTCGGCCAAATTGAGCCGCATTCCAAATTGCGCCTTTCCGGTTTTGGCGGCCGCCTCGAACGCGGCGGTCACCGCCAGCATATGGTCACCGGACCGTTCGAACGCCATCCGCGTCAGTTCTGCGCCAACAACGATTTCAGCGCCGACATCCGGTCCGAACTTGGAGATCAGCGGGGCGACAACCTCGTCCGCCACCATCGCCGAGTGGTGGATGTCTATATGGGCGTGTTCTCCGAAATAGTGCCCATCCACACCGGGATGAAACCGTTTCAGATAGCGAAAGTGCTCTTCCGTTGACCGCTGATAGCTCGCCTCCGCGTAAAGCAGAAAGCCGATCTGCAGAAACAGGTTCCGAGGACTTTGGAACATGAAATGAATGACGTTGTGCAACTCCAATGTCGGCGTGTCGAAGAGCGGCCAGTAGGAATTGTATTCCTCGCTCAGATCGAACCCGCGCAGGGTGGAGCGATAAAGGACGCTGTGCTTCTTGTTATGCGTACCGTATCCAAATTCATCGATCAGAATACGGAACAAGGCAGACTGGGGCTCGCCATACTCCCCGACGATACCGAGCGCCGACGCGGAGGCTTCGGCCAAAAGATCGACAGAGGATTGGATAAGGAAGTTGCGATAGTGATGGCTGCGCCATTGCGACTGTTCGAGGAAGGCAAGAAACGCACTGGGCTTGCTTGCCTTGAGGCTGGGGAAGAGGTTGGCGATGTACGCACCGCAGTCTTGATCAACGCTGACCTTGCGTGCACTTTCTACCAGCGGGGCGATCAGCAGGTCTTCCAAATCAGCCCTCAGTACGTCCAGGCGCAATAATTCGCGCGGATCGTAGTGGCGATGCAAGCGCGCGACGATGGAGCCTGCGGGAGCAGTGCTGGGCAACAGAATATAGCGCCCCTGATAGCTTCGCATCAGCGTCTGATGTTGGACATACCGCTGCAACTCAGCGTTATCGCTGTCGACAATCGAATGCGCATCGGTTCGCACGTCGTAAACCGAGAGCGGAGTCTCGCCGGCACGCGCCGAAAGTCGTTGCCCGATATCCGTTAGAACCTCGCGCCTTACCGAGTTCATGGTCGCAATGCCAACGGCTCGTATATCGTCACGGCTATTCCACCCTTGCTAAAGCATTCAACGAGACGCCATCTCGACAGGTCGAACGCACCTCCCAGCGCGTAGGGGTTCATATAGCTCGGCGCCTCCGTCGATCCAGTGATCACCGGAATATGTTTTATGATGATGCGGTTCACCAACCCTGCTTGATGCAGGCTATGCAGGAGGCGGCTTCCCCCCTCGACAATCATCGACTTGATCCCTCGGCCATCAAGGATGTCCATCAACGCAACAAGATCGATGCTGCTTTCGCCACATTCGAGCACTTCGACATTTGGCTTCATTGCCAGCGCCTCGACATCGACTATCTTTGCCATGCGGGAGACGACGACAATTGTCGCAAGACCATCGTTCAAGAGCTTCGCATCCAGCGGAAGCCTTCCGGTCGAAGAGGGAATGATACGCAAAGGATTTGGTCCAGGAGCGTGACGTACCGTCAGTTCCGGGTCGTCGGATATGACTGTGCCCGATCCCACCATGATGGCTGCGTGAGACGCTCTTTGCTCGTGGAACCAGACACGCAGATCGCTTTCGTAGAAATCGAACAGATCCTTGCTGGATGCTTTCGGACCCAGCGACAGTTTTCCGTCGATCGTGAGTTCGGACAAAGTTGTGATTTCGACCATGCTGCTTTCTTCAACTTAATCACACGGGTTGGCTCATTGTGGCCTGGTAGCGGCCCTCCCGATGTTCATCCTGTCGTCATTCGCCGTAGGACATTGGTTTTCCAGTAGAACTGGTGCACGAGTGCGCCCAGCACATGGCCTGCGAGCAACAGCCAGAGGACAATCTTGAGGATATCGGCGTGCAGGTCGCCGGCACCACCATATCCCAGGTAATAGGCCGCCATGCCGGTCACCGGCATCGCAATCAGAAGACCATAGAGAAGCACATGGGCGATCTTTGCGATATGTCTGAAGATTGCCGGCTCCCGCGGCGGGGAAGCCGGAACGCCCTGGGCGACCCGAAGAACGAGACGGAGGGCAACAAGCATCAGGATTGCGATGCCGACATAGGAATGCAGATTAGCACTGGCCACCTGTTCCGTGGTTGCCGATCCAGTCCGTTTGATGCTCCTGTTCCACTCCTCCATGCCATCGGGCAATAGCAGGTTGAAGAAAACAAGCGCGGCAGTCAGCCAGTGCAGGATACGCTGGGGCTTGGAGAATGAGAGTCGTGCAGGCAACAACGATGCGCACCTTTTCCTGTAGTATGCGTCGTCTCGGGGACCGACATCTCGGTCCCCGAGATCAACAACCAACGTGCGAGCTTACCTTATTTTGTAACCGTCAGCATGGCATGCATGCCGGCTTGGAAATGGCCCTTGATATTGCACAGAAGAACATAGGAGCCGGGGACGAGGTTCGCTTTCAGTTCGCCATCGGAACCGGGCTTAAGTTCGGCTACTTCACCCATGCTGTTCAGGTTGCTCTCGTCGACACGTCCCTTGGCCGTATCCACAGCAATCTTGTCGTCGGCGGACTTCAGCTTAACGAGCACCATCTCGTGCTCTTCGCTCATCGCGTCGTTGTGAACCAGGAAGGTTGTCTCGCCGGCTTTGATCGTCGCCTGATCGAGCGTCAGGGTCATTGGCCCTCCGCCTTCGCCACCTTCGATAACCTTGACGGTGGTCGCAGCAAAAGCAGGCGCGGCAAGGCAGACGACAGCGATAACGGAAAGTATTTTCAGGGTAGAGCGCATACGAGTTCACCTTTTTAAAAGAGGACGTGCACGTGATCTAGGCAGCAATACTGACGAGAGCCTGAACGCATCCAACGGACTGTGGCTTCTTCTCGCTCCGATATTTTGCTCCTGTATTCGCGTCGATATCCTTTCTCATGGCGATTTCGGTGAGGGTGGCGACCTTTGCTCTATGCAGTCGATCACATCCATCGACGGATGATGTTCGCGATGTCGCCATGGACCTGCAGGCTCGCCGCTTGATTCCCAAGCGTCTTGCCGATCAAGACCGTTTCGATCAGATCGCGAACGATCGGCATAACGCGGCGCTTGGCCTGCTCGTCGGCACTGTTGCGTGCCCATGTCCGCTTCCGTGTTTGGTGCCCTCGGAGCGGACGGTCTCCTGTCGGCCCCGTCAATCCTTCGCCCATGCGTTCTCCAAACGGCCAATGTTGGCCGAAGGAGAACTGAAATGGGTATTGCACAATACGATCCCACCGCACTGGGCCGTCCGGCTTGGAACGCCGACCGAAAGGTCGGCGTCAAGAAGCCGCTGAAACAGCGCCAGATTTGGGCGATCCGCTTTTTCCTCGACCGGGAGGGACGCATGCGAGATCGCGCGTTGTTCGACCTCGCAATCGACAGCAAACTCCGTGGTTGCGATCTCGTGAAAATGAAAATCGGAAGTCTCGTGACAGGAGCGGAAATTCGAACCCGTTCCATGGTCATCCAGCAAAAGACCGGTCGTCCGGTGCAGTTCGAAATCACTGCGGACGTGAGGGCAAGTCTGCTGGCGTGGCTTCAAAGGAGAGGTGGAACGGTTGATGACTACGCCTTTCCCAGTCGCATCGACCATAGCGCTCATTTAAGTACCCGCCAATATGCCCGATTGGTGGATGAGTGGGTGACCGCAATCGGTCTAAGAAGCGAAGACTACGCCACGCACTCGCTTCGGCGCACCAAAGCCGCAATGATTTACAAGGCAACTGGAAATCTCTGCGCGATCCAAATCCTCCTTGGCTACACTAAGATCGAAAATACCGTCAGGTATCTAGGAGTGGACATCGAGGATGCGCTGGAATTGGCGGAACATACCGAGATCTGAGAGCATGCGGCCTTGCGCACAGCGGGGCCGCACGTTTCAACTTTAGTGTGCTCTTCTTGGAGATTGCTGCCGTGCCACTATGCGCCTTCAAACCAGTCGTTCGCGCCGCAGGCGTCGCTTCTTTAAAGCTGTCAGTCCGCTTGAAGGGGACCATGGTACCACCCCTTGAGCAAATGGCCCCGTGAGCCGGGTGGGGCACTGCAGACAGGCCGGAAATGATCAAGACGAAAATGTTGTCAAACACTATCGCCAATAGTCACGGACTAACTGGCGAAGAGTTTGAATGCTTACAATCAATAGCATTAAAGCGACGAAGCCAATGATTGAGGTTTTTACGGTGAAAAACAAAGGTTGGGTTTCCCAGTTGACGGGATTGCGACCACCTAAATTACCATCAACGATAGCTTTTATTATCACCGCACACATCACGGGACCAACAAGTATCAGCCCAAAGGTTTTGGCAGCGTTCTTCATGAGCCTTCCGAGTGGGTGGTATCAACACAAGCGTTATCAAACACGTATCTGGGAAAGGTGTCCATACCGCACGCCCGCACCGAGGGCGATGGGGTGCTGTGGCTGGAAAGCGCCGTCATCTCAGCCGTTCAGGCTACCTACATCGCGCGCTGGAACCGGCCAGTCTGCTAATTACTAATTACGTCCGGAACGCCGGAATGGACGTTTGTGTTGAAATCGGCTCTTCCCATAATATTCCAACATCAATCTGCGAATATTCCCACGAGAAGTGGGAAGAGAGTATATTGAATTAGGTGCGAAAGCGGACGAGCGACCGATCAGCGCCAAATGGCGATTTCCTTGCGCTGACAGTGACTTGGCTGGCCAGAAAGACGATTTTAGAGCATCATGTTTCCTCGGCGGGCATCGGCGCGGAACGATAGCACAGGATGGCCGCAGTGCAACTTTACCTGCAGTTCCGCAGTTGACGATCAAGCTCATTTCCCGACAACGACTTTCCAATCGCTCTTCATGCTGACGACCTGGAACCCATATGACTTGGCGGCGTCGAGGGAATAGTTGTCGGGCTCCGAGTAAGCGAACTCCCTTGCGTCATCGTCGTGATTGATCAGCAACTGGAAGCTGGGACCGTTGCGGTCTTTCGACCACCGCATCATCGCGATATCACCGCGGCCGCCCTCGTTTCCGCCGACGAAGATCGGACGTTTGCCTATGCCAAGATTGATGGTGACCGGTTTTCCTTCCTTGTCGTTGAAGTGACCGATCTTGCCGGTGTAGACGAGCACCGTCTTGCCGTTACGCTCCTCGAGCTTGGTGTCGAGCCAACTGCCCATGACCTGCTCGGGCGGGATACCGAACATCTCCTGCGAAATCTCGCGCGTGAAAAGGACGGGACTGCCACTGCAGATGTAGACGGTAAAGCCTTGAGCCGAAAGAAGGTCGACAAGTTCGCGCATTGGCTTGTAAGTCGTCTTGGAATACGGCACGCCGAACTTTTCGGAGACGCGTTCGTCCAGCATCGCGCTGATGTTGGCTGCGACCTCCTCGGTGGTCTTTCCATCGGTCACGGCGGCGATGATGTCGGCCACGCCTTCCTCGCCTTGGGCGGAGACCGCTTTCAGATCTCCTTTCAGGAGCGCAGCAACCGCTGGCCTAGCGCCCAGCAACGGGTTCTTCGCGACATTGTCCTTGATGTCGGCGAGCAGTGGGACTAAAGCGAGCGGTATAGGATGTTCGGGTGTCAAAGTCCCGTCCATGTCGAACGTGGCAATGCGGTCTTCCTGTGGAACGAAGTCAGGGCCTCCCTGCTTGGTAATCTTGGCGATGAATTGCAGAATTGCCGCCTTCGTAGACGTCTCGTTCCAAGAGGGAAGCATGTCCTCCTGAGCAAAACCTTGGCTCGTAACGGGGGCGAGCATAAGCAAGGACAGGCAGATCGCGAGCGCCGTCGTTTGCAGGGATCGGCAAATGGCCACTGACATGACATTCCTCCTAAAATGCTGGTCGAACAGTTCACCAGTCTGCATGATTCGTCGGCGCTCGGACACGAAACGCGACAGCACTACTAGCCAAGCGACCGTAATCCAAATATTTCAACTGAAGCAAGGAAACGTACTTCTCTTGTCGCGTTTCCTCTATACCTTCATGGCCACGGCTCAGGCTGGCGAGCAAAGGAGGTGACTTCCATGTCAGACAAGAAGAATTCCGAAACACCGCGTGGCCTCAGCCGACGCGATCTCTTGGTTGCAGGCACGGCGATGGCTGCGACGGCGGCCGCCCTGGCGGCGCCCGGCACTGCTGTCGCCCAGCAGGCGACGCCGACTGCTGCTGCAGGCAGCAAGCCAAATATTCTGATGATCATGGCGGATGACATCGGCTGGTTCAACACGAGCATCTACAATCGTGGCATCATGGGTTACCGGACACCGAACATCGACCGCATCGGCAACGAGGGCGGATTATTCACCGACTGGTATGGCGAGCAAAGCTGCACGGCCGGCCGGGCTGCGTTCATCACGGGTCAGTCTCCGATCCGTACGGGCCTCACAAAGGTCGGGCTGCCAGGCGCCGATATCGGTCTGCGAGCCGAGGATCAAGCGTCGCCGAATTCCTCAAGCCGCTCGGCTATGCGACCGGCCAATTCGGCAAGAACCATCTTGGCGACAAGGATGAATTCCTTCCCACGAACCATGGCTTCGACGAGTTCTTCGGCAACCTTTATCATCTGAATGCCGAGGAAGAACCAGAGAACCCGGACTATCCGAAGGACCCGGAATTTGCCAAGCGGTTCGGTCCGCGCGGGGTGATCAAGGCGACCGCCGATGGAAAGATCGAGGACACCGGCGCACTCAATACCAAAAGAATGGAAACGGTCGACGAGGAATTTCTCGGCGCGGCGCTTGACTTCATAGACCGCCAGCATAACGCCGACAAGCCTTGGTTCTGCTACTTCAATCCGAGCCGCATGCATGTATGGACGCATCTGAAGCCCGAGTCGAAAGGTAAAACTGGGCTTGGCGTCTACGCGGACGGCATGGTGGAACTCGACGGCTATGTCGGGCAATTGCTTCAAAAGCTCGATGACCTTGGCGTAACAGAGAACACCATCGTGGTGTTCACCACCGACAACGGTGCTGAGGTAATGTCATGGCCGGATGGGGGCAACACACCCTTTCGTGGCGAGAAAGCGACAAACTGGGAGGGCGGCTATCGGGTTCCGATGGTGATCCGTTGGCCCGGCACGATCAAACCTGGCACGACCTACAACGAGAGTTTCTCGCACTACGATCTTGTTCCGACATTCGCGGCTGCAGGCGGCGACCCCGACGTCGTGGAGAAGTGCCTCAAGGGCAGCCAGTTCGGCACCAAGACCTTCAAGGTCCACCTCGACGGCTATAATCTCATGCCCTTTTTCAAAGGCGAGGTGAAGGACGCACCACGGAATGCGTTCGTCTACTGGAATGACGACGGCCAGCTAGTCGCCATCCGTTACAACGAGTGGAAGGCGGTGTTTCTGGAGCAGAACCACGAAAGATTGGGTGTCTGGATGGGCCAATTCGACGAATTGCGCCTGCCGAAGCTGTTCAACCTGCGCTCCGACCCGTTCGAACGAGGCGATCAGTCCATCCTCTACGACAGGTGGGTGGCGGAACGCGCCTTCGTCCAAGTGCCGTTGCAAGCCTTTGCCGCCAAATGGCTGAGCAGCTTCAAGGAATTTCCACCGAGGCAGAAGCCAGCCAGCTTCAATCTCGACAAGGTCGTGGAACAGTTGTCAACGCCCGCGGCGAGGTAGGACGCTCAGCGCCATTGTCGCCGTACTGACGGTGGCAATGGCATCTTTCCGTCCATCGTAAAAGTTACCTTGCGACGCATGCGCCAATCATCGGTCAAGGTTGGCAACAGTCGTGCCAAGGTCAAGGCAGACCTCGCGGCCGCTTATCCATTCCAACGGGCACAACCTGACTGTCCGCTTGCGGCCCCGAGTTGGTCATTTTACCTAACTGAACCAACGTTCTCCATTGTTGTGTTCCTACAGTGTACTGTGAGTTAAGGCTGCGCCACGTGCTCGACCAGGACGATGTGGCTCGTTTCCACGGAGCCCAAGTTGTCGGCGTCTGCTGGTATCTGATAGTCGATTGCCCGCCCTCTCTTGTCGGTAGTCGGTCCAGTGACAGATGCCGATCCTGACCGGGTTGCCGGGCTGGGCGACCCGGACGTTTCCACACCTGCAGGAACCGGTCGTCGTCGTCATTTCGGCGCTCCTGCTCCGTCGTCCACCGGCCGATCTCCGCCGTCGACATGTTCGCTTTGCCAGCGACCGAATGGAAGCTGATAGGAAATCTCGGCGTCACGGCCTTCGAGATGCTGCCGTTCCGCCGCAGACTTCGCTGCTGAAGGGCCTTATCATAAACGGGCGTAAGTCTCCGACCAGACGTCGCCCGCCTGTAACCGTAGCCGCCATCGTACTCGCCGACATGGTGTGTAAGTTTCATCATTCTGTTTCCTCCGTTGGACGGGTTAATCGCGTGCAGCGCCCCTCAGGCCAACCCCGTCTTGCCGTCTAACGTGCCGATAGCCAACGTAAATCCGGCGTGCTAACCAGCTTTCATAGACAGGGATTCTCATGAGAAGGAAGCTTGTAGCGGTCGCCGTCGCGGCGCTTGCTCCGGTTGTCGCAATGCTCGGATACAACGAGTATGCGATGCGGAGCGGGCGTAACGACGAAGTGCGCGCACAAGCGGCGCAGGCGGCCCGGCAGGCATCCTCCGAAGTGGAGCGGATTGTTGAAGGACTGCACTCGCTTCTCATCTCCGTGCGCTCTATGCCGGCGGTGCAGAACCTCGACGCCGCCGTCTGCAACGCGTCGCTCAGGTCGGTCGCATCCAGCGTCCCAAACATCCGGATGATCTTCGTCGTCGACCTCGAAGGCAGGCCCGTTTGCGGCAGCGTCGAACCTCCAGCAGGAGTCTCCTTCGCCGACCGTGACTACTTCAAGTCCGCAATCGCGGGTGAGGACTTCGTCGTCGGGACATACACCAAGAGCCGGATGTCGGACACGGCTGTTCTTCCCGTCGCCATGCCGGTTGTCGTCGACGGTGCGACAACGGCCGTCGTCGTTAGCGGCGTCAAACTCGACTGGCTTCAGAACCGGATCGCCGAGCGCGGCGTCGCTCCAGGCAACGCCGTCACGATTGCAGACAACCGCGGCACCATCCTGGCGCGCGTGCCACAGCCAGAACGTTTCGTCGGCACGGTCATCCCGGACGATTTCCAGAAGCTCGTCCACTCTGAGGATCCTGGCGTGATCGAGGTCACGAGCCAGGACGGAACCGAGCGGGTTCTCGGCTACCAGCCGATCACGCCGGACGGCAGCCCGCTCTATGTGAGTGCCGGCTTTTCGAAGGACGAGGCGTTCGCTCCGATCAACCGGGCGACGATAATCAACGTCCTTGCGATCGTTGGAGGCGTTGTTGTCGCCTTCCTAGCGGCCTTCTTCATCGGCAGTCGGTTCTTGATATCGCCAGTCGTATCCGTCGCTGCGGTCATGGATCGCTGGCGCGCAGGCGAGCTTACGGCCCGCACCGCGATGAAACCCACCGACGAAATGCATGCCGTCGGCGCGGCGCTCGATTCCCTTCTCGACGAGCTGGACTACCGTCGCGTCCAGAACGAGCAGGCCGAAGAGGAACGCATGCTGCTCGTGAGGGAGCTTGCCCACAGGGTGAAGAACGGTTTCGCCCTCGTGCAGGCCATCGCCCGACAGAGCTTTGGAAAGGTCGACCCCGACGCCTACCATTCGTTCGCGAGCCGGCTGGCGTCGCTCGCGTCGACATACGATCTCCTTCTGTCCAAGGATGCGACCGCGTCCTCGGTGCGGGAAGTCGTCGAGACCGCACTGCGGGCGCACGCCGGCGACGATCACGAGCGCTTTCGAATAGATGGCCCGGAGGTCGCCCTGCCTGCGGACCTGGCGCTTCCGCTTTCCCTCGTCGTTCACGAGCTGGCGACCAACGCCACCAAATACGGAAGCCTTTGCAGCGAAGGCGGCCGGGTTTCCATCGAATGGACTTATGTCGACGCGCGGCTTTACGTGCTCTGGGTGGAAACGGGCGGCCCGCCTGTCTCGGCACCGACGCGCAAGGGGTTCGGATCCGTACTCATTGAGCGGGCGTTTCCCGCCGGAGCGAAGGCCCACTGCAAGCCGGATTACCGACCGGAGGGTCTGGTATTCGAAGTTGCGTTCACGGTGGAACACTTTGCTGCCGCCAAAGTTCATCCGGAAAGCGAGGACATCCAGTGACTGCCGGAAGAACGAAAATACTTGTGGTGGAAGACGAGCCGCTCCTGTTGATGATGGCGGTCGACGTCGTCGAAGACGCCGGTTTCGAGGCCGTCGAGGCGAGTAACGCCGACCAGGCAATCGCGCTTCTTGAAAGCAATCCGGACATACTCATTCTTTGGACGGACATCGACATGCCCGGCTCGATGGACGGGTTGAGGTTAGCTGTGGTGGTTCGCGACCGTTGGCCGCCCATCGAAATTCTGATCGTCTCGGGCAAACAGCGGCCGGCCACCGAGGATCTGCCGGAACGCGGGGTCTTCATCCCAAAACCATACGATAGTCGGAAGGTGACCCAGACGCTGGTTCGAATGTCCGCAATACAGGGGCCAACGCTACCGACGCCAGATGGGGTCTGCTTGCCGCTTACCCAGTTTTACGTGATCGGCGAGGCGAGAACGGCCAACGATCTGTGAGCCCGCGATACGCACGGCACATCGTCGCAATGTCGAGTACACATTGCTTCAACGGTGTGCGCACTTTGCGCGTCGATTTCTAGGGATTTTGGCTACGAGGCCCACTACATGTCCGACATGGAATTATGCGGCGGCACTCCCGTATTTTTTACCGGCGCTTGACGAGATGTCACGCCCCTCGGCACCAATAATCTGGACAACTCTTTTTCGAGAGCCCTTATGACGGAGACAATGCCTGACCCTAGGCTCCTTGAACCCGACCGGCTTACCGATTCGAGCGGAGACTTTCGTCGATCAGATCAATTCGTCCGTTGATATCCCGAATCTGTTCTCGGATTTCCGATGCAAGTGCAATCCGGCGTTGTCGATCTTCCTCGGTGTGCACCGGCTCGCCCAACTCATATAGGAAGTAGTCGATCTGCATCCGGACGTCGGACTTTCCCTGACTGAGCCCACGAAGCTTATTGTAGGCACGAACGGAAAGCGCACGATGAGGTTTCTCAAGGGAAGCGTAGATCTCGTTCAGCGCGTCATCGATCTTCTTTTGGCTAGCGTTAAAGCCGCGATGTGCCCGGTCGACCTCTTCCGAGGTTAGCTGTTCGCCCGCGATCGTTCGGTCGAGGATCGATAGCGTCCGGTCATCGTAGAAGTACAGTTCGCGGAGAGCGTCGAGGACTTTGCCAATCGACGCCCTGTCTGAGGCTGTTGCGGTTTCCTTGACGACAGTTGCGGCCGCAGCCAGGAATTCGACTGTGTATTTTCCGAGCGTGATAATATCGACTGGCATTCTGTCTCCACTGCGGCCTGATGCCAACGTTGCGTTACAGATAACTATTTCAAACGGTGAAGCTATCGTTTTGATATCCGGATCTTCGTCATCGACGCTACCGGCTAGATGCCAATGTCGCGTTTTACTGCTTTTGGAACGCTCCTCGGCAGGCGAGCCACTTAACCTACCCACAGGTTGAATAGGAATGCCCGCTGATGACTTATTTCTCAAGGTTTCCTCAAAGCACTCATTCTCTGTCGAAACTGAGAAATAAGGCTGAAGGGTAGAATTCTGGGGTTGCTACAGATGACGGGAAACCGGCTCACCACAACGTGCTCAATGTCTTCCGACATGGTTCGATTAGACAAGACGTGCTCCCTTCGCTTGTCCTTCTCAAGAGCTCGCTCATACGACCG
Source organism: Pararhizobium sp. O133 (assembly GCF_051669845.1). Taxonomy (NCBI): domain Bacteria; kingdom Pseudomonadati; phylum Pseudomonadota; class Alphaproteobacteria; order Hyphomicrobiales; family Rhizobiaceae; genus Pararhizobium; species Pararhizobium sp. O133. The sequence goes on from NZ_CP196426.1 coordinate 2,776,513, forward strand.
TACCAGCCGATGGTTGAACCGCGCGAACCGATCAGGACTGGCTTCGAGATAAGCGAGGTCCAAAAAATTGTTCTTGCATTGAACGTTCCAGACGACGCCCTCGCAAAGTCCGACAACGTCAAATTCATGGCGGTCGATCCGCTTGATGTCTTCAATCACGAACCCCTGATGCTTTAACCGATCGGCCACCGCCTTCTCGAAGATGAACCCCGACCTGATTTGAAACCGCTTGATCTTGTCCAGACTACGAGCTCGCCAAAAATATGCGAAACGACTGAGTAGTGTGACGGTCGAGTATAAAGTGCCGTCGACCCGCACGAGCGGCGCATAGGTCTGGATACTCTCTGAGTAGCTAGAGCCGCGAAAAACCAAAGCCTCTTGAAGATCTGCATCGATCTCCATTCGCTTGAAAAGCTTGTTCAACTCCCTTTCGGGTAGCTTGATCCAATAATCTCGATCGATATGGTTCCGCGAGATATTACGAATTAGTGCCGCCGCCCTTCCAAACTTCGTCGCAGTTAGGTCGAATTCAGCATAGGCGGCTTCAAGCAGCAGAAGGTCATTTCGTAGTTCTGCTGCCGAAAACAGGCGATCGGAACGAACCTTTTCACTCCGGCTCAAATGCGCCCGACCATTTTCATTTAACTTCATTTCAGTAACTCGCGACCGCTCCGGTTCTAGGAACATTTCATCCAGGCTGGCGAAATCGCCTTCGCTTCCATCGTCTATACCGAGACGCTTCCTTGCTGTCTGAATGAGCAGCGCGTTTCGGGCTCCAGCCATTTGAACACAGTGCAAATCGATAAGAGGGAAGAATACCAGTACAGGGTCATTGGAGCCGATCGCGACGCCGCCGGTGCACGCGGCTGGCAATCGATGAAGAAGAGCCACGCAGTCGCGACGACGGGACTGCAAATAGTCGATCAAAGTTCCCAGGTCGGCAAAGAACGAAGCAAATTCAAAGAGGCCTTGTTGTTGGTATCCCGTACCCAACGCGCTGAACTGTAGCAAAAGGCTGGTGAAGCGTGCGACAAACTTATCGCCGAACTGCTTCGCAAGTCCTGCCCGAACCTTCTTTAGCTGTTCCGTGGAGTTCGCTAATCTTAGGACCGGCATGCTGAAAAGCGTATCGGCGAACCCATCGCTCCATTCGACGGTGACAAGATTCACGGCCTCTTCGATCGCCCTGATCGTTTCAAGCCACATAAATGTCGCCGACTTTCCCTCAAACTTCGCCAAGGTTTCGGCGATGGTCTTCTCCTGGAGTTCGATCCGTTCCATCAACTCACCGGCAGGCGAATTCGGGCCGAGAACATTTTCCAAAGTCACCCCCTAGCTCTGCCACCCGTCATTCGTCGAGTGAAATGACGACAAACCAACCCGCAAGGCGAAACGCGCGTCGTATCTCATGTCCTAGCATGATTGTAGGAAAAGCCGGCAAAGTATTCCAATTCCTGTGAAAACCCAAATCACGTTCTTGACTTGTTCCTAGGCTAATTTCAAATTAGCAGTCCGAAATCTACGGAGTAACCGAATGAGCAGTTTGGACTTACGAGAATTTCATTCATTCCTTGAAGGGCTCATTGAGGAATCGTCGCGAGAACAGCGATTCTCCATCGAAAAAATCATCGGGACGATCGTGTCGCGGCACCCCCAGCGTCTGGAAAAAGTGCAAGAGCAGGTTATGGCTCTTGGGCTTCGAGCCCTCATCAGAAATAACTGCCGTGCAAAAGTTAGTTCCGTTGAAAATGGTCCGGACATGTTCGGCCATTATCACGTCGGCAAGCGCATCTCCGTGCCGTACAAGGACGAGCAGGGCAGGTTGCGCTGGGACAGGAAGCGGCGAACGGAGCTCTCGTTCGATGATCTTGACGGTATTATTGCACGATGGGACGACCGTCCGCCGAAGCAGTCTCGCGACCGAATGGATTTCGATGACATTTTCCGCCGAACGGCTCCCTACCGTGAGATCGCACGAACAATTGGTGAGGCGCTAGAAATGGCTGAAAGAGACGGGCGCTAAGGTGATAAATTTAGGTTACAGCCGCTGCCTCGCGAAAGCGAGGCAGTTGTTTCTTTTGGCGCAAGCTTGCATGTCCATCGAGGAAGGCCTCAGTCGTCTCTCGCGGATAGGCCTTTACGAAGCACGCGTCCGACTGCGGTATGTCCATGCAGAAGAAATGTATCTTCTGGCGCACGCCGCCGATGATGGCGATCGCCTCGCCGAAATCGACCTGCGCATGTCCCGGCGGATGCGATAGCGGAACGAACGTCTCTCTACCCTTAGATCGGCAAATCCGGACATAGTCCTTCACCACCGTGTAACCACCGCCAAAGCCATGTTCGTCACGCTACCGTTCGAATATCCGCTTGGCGCTGTGACGCTGCTTTACCGGTCCGGTCTGATCCGACGTCAGAATCTCATCGATGACAGGCAGCAACATTCCAAGCTTTGGCTTGCCTACAGGCTTCGTGCGCGTATAGCCCGGTGGAAGCGAAAAGCGGCACATCTTCGAAACCGTCTCACGGCTTAAACCGAAGACCCGAGAGGCCTCGCGGCGGCTGTGACCCTCAACGAAAACAAACCGGCGAACGGCGGCGTAACTCTCCACGACAAACATCCCCGGCCGCCCTCAAAAAGAGGACAGCCTACCACTGGCTGGATTTTACTCCGCCCCGCCAGGCAAAATGCCGGCGTTCACTGGTAGACTTTGTCACCGCCCTGCCCAGGATTCCCTTTGGGAAACGAACGTAAAGGTCATCAACAAATCCTGCAACCTAGAAACCTATAATTACTTTCGAAGGATCAAATCCTCCACTCGCGCACCGGTCAAGCCAATTGAGGATGGTGTAGGCTGCGAATTCATTCTCGAAGTCGTACCCTTGGAGGTTAGCCCGTCCGCCGCGACTTTTTTTGTTTGATCTCTGCACGCCACGAGTACCCAAGGCGTTGTAAATATCAGTGTTGGTGATCATTATTGACTATTGCGGTGAACATATTCACCACTTATGCGAGCGCATGTTAAGTTTGGATGACTCGTTGCTCGATGAATCTGCTGAAGTTTGCAAAATGCTTTTCGAGCGACTTCGAATGCGTCCAGAGCGTTGATGCGCGTCGGTTGAAGAAGTGAGAGAACAAAATTTTGTCGGGCGCGATGACGTTTTGGATTGCCGGGGGCAGCGACTGAAATTTAAGCTCAGGATGCATTCAACTTTGTCCGTTTGGTTCGCTTTGTCACGACCCCGCCGGATTAACTGATGAGCTCCGGTTTCGGTCTTTCAGGTCGCAGAACTGCGCCATTCACGCAATGATATGATAGCCACAATCCATCGGGGGGGTCTCTTCTCCCGACAATGCACATCAGGATACCAGGAAGATTGTGCAAAGATTCGCGCACAACGTTGGCAACACTTGTCATGTCATCGTTCGACGGAGTCGGCGAATTTTCTGGATGAGTGTGCCAATCCCCTACAAATTCTAATCCTCGCTCGTGGAACCTGGTGATTTCCTCTTGTTCTGCCTTCCTATCTGGCCAGAAGTGAAACCGACCGCGGCGGTCTCCGCGTCTAGGACCAGTGGCCACTTCGATGCACCAACGATCCCGCGACAGTGTGGCGAACAACTGACCGCCGGCTTCCTTGGAGAAAAAACCGCGTTGGCGATGAGAAAGCATTGTAGCGAGAGCAGCAGGAGTTAGCTCTACCGCGAGATCGCCGAATTTATAGACATATTCCTCGCTCAAAACTTCCACGCGCCTTCCGATACGCCCCCAAGCGAAGGTGGCTCTCCACGGTTCTCGAGCCAGTAGTCCGTCCATTTGCCTTCGGCGTCTTCCAGCGTCGATTGTTCGGCTGTCCAAGTACGCCATAGATCTGCGTCAGTGTGCCGTCCACTCAGGAGTTCGAGGGCAAGCTTGGTCGCCAGCGCCTGAGCTTGAGCGACTTCGACAGCTCCGAATGGAGAGGTGTTGTTCCCGCATTCAGGTGGCGCTTGGCGGTCGGCGTGAGATGTTTTCCCCTTGAAAGCACCGACAACGTCGAACCCATCCACAAACTGATCGATTTTCCCCGAGATGAGCACGGCGTGTGTCGCAAGTGCGTATGCCTCGGTCCACGTATAAATAATCGGCGACTCAGAGCCGCGATCACTCATTTCTTGGCTTAGAAATACATCGCTCCCCCAGTCGCCTGTCGCCGCAATAACGAGGTCGGCACCAGCCAGAAGGTCTTGATTTGCTTGAAGAGCTTGCTGCAGACTTGCCTCGATAGCCACGACCTCCTCCACCTCTGGGACGGAACGCTCGATCCGTCTTTTCAAGGCCACCGTTTTGGGGACGCCGACAAACTCCGCTCCGAGTTCGTGGCGGCGGATATTTTCCCACCCCAGCAAATCTGGATCGATAAGTACCAAACGGGAAATCCCGGCCTTCGCAAGCATCATTGCGATGCCGGAACCAAGCGCGCCGCAGCCAACGACAACGATCTTTTTTCGCACGTTCGCAAGCCGGCTGTCCGAGAGCCTGGTCAGCGCCGAGTCCAAGTTTCTGGTGTCCAATGGAGACACGTCATATAGCCTGATCACCTCTTCGTCAGCTAGTTTCGACTGCACCCGCGCCTTCACTGGCGGCCGACCCTTGGCATCGGACCTAACTACAAGTTCAACTGCTGCCTTGAACGATCGACCATTGGGCGCAAGTCCAGAAAAAATTACGGGCAATCGCTTGGGGCGTGCTCGAAGCAACTCGCCAACCGCCTGCAACCCGCCAATCGAATACCGCTTCAGCAGGGTCAGAAATGTTTCAGTGTCGCGCGGATACCTGTCAGGTCGCGGCAGTCGCTGCAGTTCGACGATAGGGAATTGATGTGGGTCACGGATGAATGACCCCCACAGGTGGCCGGAGTATCGCCTGAGGGTCAGCTTGTCTGAAAAGCAGTAGTAGCTGTCGCTGGTGCTGTAAAAGTACGCGCCCGTTCCCCTGTCTATGCCCAACAAACCCGAGAGCCGAGCGGCCCTTGCGCCTTCGGGAAGATAGTGGTTCCAGTAGGATCCGAAGTCGTTTTCGAAGTCTTCGTCTTCATCGCCGTTCTCGTTTGCCTGTAACAATGACCGTGCGTCATGCAAGGCTGACTGGACGGCCAGTAGTGGGGTGGCCGGGATGCTCGGCGTCTTTAGGCAGACCCGTGCCATTTGGCCGAGTCTCGGGATCGGCTCTATATGCGGCCGGGGACGATCCCTGTCGTAGCTTTCGATAAATGCCTGAGGCTTTGAATAAGGAAAGTCCTTGTCCGCAAGCACCAACAGACCGACGCCCATCGTCCTGACACGCCATCCCTGTCCGCCAAACACACGGATCAATGCATGATCATCAGGCAGCTTTCCCTCGAAGGCTTCTTCGAGAGATAGAAACCAGTCATCAATCTCCTGAGCCGCATATGACATTGATGGCCCTTATGCGAACCGGCCATTCTCACTGGCGTACCGCGTCTCTCCCTGTTTAATAAACGGACCGCCCTTCATTCGATTGTCGAGCATCTTCTCGACATCGGGATTTGGCTGAGCTCTAAACCAATCGCTGTTGAATACCCTGTCCCAAGCCTTCATCGCCTGATCGTGAGTGCAGTCGGGATTATCCAGGATTTCAAGATGCTCCAGGTTTTCAGCCAGGCAATCTTTGAAGAACTCGACCTTGGCGTTTCCCGAGCTGACAATGTTTTCGTCATTCAAAGTTGGATGACCGATCTCGTCGTTGATTTCCAAGCGATCATGGATCTGTTGCATCAGGCGTCGAAACGCTTGGTCGTTTCGACCTCTGATCTCAAGAAAGCACTCCTCGACCAGGCGTGAGATCGCGAAACCCGACGTCGTTTTGGATTTCCAAGACGCTCGGCTTTTTGCAAACTTTTTCATCAATCGGGTCACGCGCACGAACTGACCTCGGTTGCCGTCTTTGCTCGCGTCGGAGCAGCGGGTGCTATTGGCCGTCCTGAACCACTTTGTAACGGATCGAGCGTCTGAACGCTTCCAATCAGGGCCAGCCAATTCCCATGCAGCCTTTGGCTCGCCCGAGATGGGATCTTTGATTTCGATCTTGCGATAGGATGGCACGTCGACGTGGTATCCATCGTTGTAGTAGACGCGGACACAGTTCTTGCGGACTTCCGGTGAGCGCTTGAAACGACTGTCCTGAAGGGCATCACACACCATTTGGCGAACCGCGAGAGCTGACATCTGGCCTCCGTTCGGGCCGACGAGGTGGGACTTCTCGAAGTAAACACCATCGTCGATATCGTAATCGCCATCCTCTTCCTGAATCATCGACTTCATGGAATACGACCCTTGGGTATGCAGCCCGATCGGCGTTGGTTTCTCGGCCGCTCGCAGACCACCTTTGAGGCGCTCACGGTTGGTGTCGGCCTTGTCCTTGATATCCAGACGATCATCGTCCGACAGTTTCACCATATCGCGCTGATACTTCAGGACCTGGCTATCACAGTTCTTCATTGAAATACCTCTCTGGGAATACCTGCCTTCGGCATGGGTGGGACTTCATTAAAAAGTGTGTGGATCATCCGGCCCTCAGGATGGCCGGGACGGTCGCAAAGGCTCTTGACCATGTCGGCGTCATCATATCCATGCGCGATCAGTGCCTTCAGAGCCTCCGATCGCGACTCGTCCAAGCTGAGATACTGAAGCATTGTCGCCGCAGCCTCCTGCTGAGGAATGCGCACGTGCGTGATTGACCGGCCTAGTTTTGAGATGTGGCCCGCGAAGAACCGCGCCATTTGGTCATACGCGAATTCTTGTACGTCGATGGCCAGCGGTCCAATCTCTGCACCAAGTTTCCATGACAGCATGGACCGGTGAACCTTCTTCGGCGGAATCTGCGAACCTGCTGGTCGCGAAACGTTTCCGATTGAGAAAATCTCGATCGGCTGATCCGGTTCGGCGCAGGAAAGCGCGTCGATCATGGCGACAAGTACCGGGTTGTTCGCCCACAGACCGCCGTCCGCAAACACGCGGAAGTTATCTGAGTCGGTATCTGGATCGCGTATCGCGGCGAGGGACCGGTAGATAGGTGCCGCGCTAGACGCAAGGCAAACGTCGGCCAGCCGATAATTGTCATCTCGGACACCACTCTTGGGCGTCTTCTTGAAGACCCAAGACCGGTGCTTTTCCATTGATACAGCAGGGATTGAAAGGCTGATGCCTCGCTTATCGAGAACCTGCTTCATTGTGATATCTTGCAATTCGTTTCGAAGTGCCAACTGCAGCGCGGCGTCGCCGGCACGCACAATTCGTCCGCCTCTTGCCACAGCCCGCCAGAGGGGGCTCAAGACACCGTCCTTGATGCGATGCGGAAAAATTGCAGCCCCATGCTGTTCGTACAGCGCGACGATGGAGGGCATTGGACGTCCAATGGCCGCAGCGCATCCGAGAATAGCTCCCGTGCTCGTTCCTGCGATGAGGTCAAATCCCTTGCCAATATCCAGGGCTTCCACGTTTCGGAGGCGTGCGTAGTAACCGGTAAGCTTGTCCAACAAGGCGGCGGTGTAAATTCCGCGCATGCCGCCGCCATCGATACAGAGGACGCGGTATGGCTTGGCTTGGGAAGTTTCAATTCCATCCGTCATTGCTCAGCCCTGTGGTTGTTGGTGGCGGTTTAAGGGTGATTCCAACCAATGCGATTGTTTCTTGGTTTGTTCTGCCTAGTACTTTCAGGCGGATTTGTGCCGCCTGAAAGTGTAGTCTGAAGTCTTTGGGCGAGGATTTAGCTGGATTAATCCAGCTAACTTTCTCCTGTGCGATGTTTCAGTGGACGCGACAATCATCGTGATAATATCAACTTACTCAGCTGCAACCACTCGTCGCACCGCACGTGTCGCACTTCTCGCACGTCCCATTCCGCACCATCGTGAAATTCTGGCACTCGGAGCACATATTGCCCGTGTAGCCCTGTGCAATCGAGCGGATGCGGCGTTCGGCTTCGAGCTTCTTGGCGTCCGACTTGGCAGCTGCCGCTTCGGCGGCGGCCTTGTCGGAGAACAGGGCGGTGACGTCGGGTTCGGCCTCGACCGTGTTGTCCTCGGCGATTTCCTCGGCCAGTTCGGCGGCGCGTTCCTCGTAGTCGCGCTTGAAGGCGACGATTTCCGAGGTCGAGACGGCGGTGACCGGTTCGAGCTTGCGGGCGGCGTTGCCAGAGAAGGCGGTGACGTTGGCGCCGCTGGAGGCCTTGGCAGGTGCTGCGGTTGCCGCACCCTTCGGGTCGCCGGAAGCGCGGTCAATCTGGCCACCGGTGACGAGCGTCGGCTTGTGGCCGCGGGTCCAGCCGGTCGAGAGCAGGTTGGTCTTGCCTTCCTGGATACCCTTGCCCAGCGCCGTGTTGGAGAAGTCGGACGTATCGACATGGGCCAGGTCGTGGCGGTTGATGTAGGAGACGGCAAGTTCGCGGAACACGTAGTCGAGGATCGACGTGGCGTTCTTGATCGCATCATTGCCCTGAACCATGCCGGCCGGCTCGAACTTGGTGAAGGTGAAGGCCTCCACATATTCTTCCAGCGGCACGCCGTACTGGAGACCGAGCGAAATGGCGATGGCGAAATTGTTCATCATCGCACGGAAGGCAGCCCCTTCCTTGTGCATGTCGATGAAGATCTCGCCGAGGCGGCCATCGCCGAATTCGCCGGTGCGCAGGTAGACTTTGTGGCCACCGACGATTGCCTTCTGGGTATAGCCCTGGCGGCGGTTCGGCAGCTTTTCACGCTCGCGGGTGACCCGCTCGACGACCCGTTCGATGATCTTTTCGGTGACGGTGACGGCCTGGGCGGCGGCGGGCGCTGCCAGGAAATCCTCCATCGCATCCTCGTCCTCATCGTCCTCAATCAGCGAGGCGTTAAGCGGCTGGGAGAGCTTGGAGCCATCGCGATAGAGCGCGTTGGCCTTCAGCGCCAGCTTCCAGGACAGCATGTAGGCGGCCTTGCAATCCTCGACCGTCGCCTCGTTCGGCATGTTGATGGTCTTGGAGATCGCGCCCGAGATGAACGGCTGGGCAGCCGCCATCATGCGGATATGGCTTTCGACCGACAGGTAACGCTTGCCGATCTTGCCGCAGGGGTTGGCGCAATCGAAGACGGGCAGGTGCTCGGCCTTCAGGAACGGTGCGCCTTCCAGCGTCATCGCGCCGCAGACATGCACGTTGGCGGCTTCGATGTCCTTCTTCGAGAAACCGATATGCTCGAGCAGGTTGAAGCTCATGTCGGCCAGCTGCTCATCACTGACGCCGAGCTTTTCCTTCAGGAAGTCGAGGCCGAGCGTCCACTGGTTGAAGACGAACTTGATGTCAAAGGCGGCCTTGGTGGCACCGTTGATCGCTTCGATCTTCTCGTCGGTAAAACCCTTGGCCTTCAGCGAACCGGGGTTGATCGCCGGCGCCTGGTTGATGTTACCATGGCCGACAGCATAGGCCTCGATCTCGGCGATCTGGCTTTCCGAATAGCCGAGCGTGCGCAAGGCTTCCGGAACAGCGCGGTTGATGATCTTGAAGTAACCGCCGCCGGCGAGCTTCTTGAACTTGACGAGGGCGAAATCAGGCTCGATGCCGGTCGTGTCGCAATCCATGACGAGGCCGATCGTGCCGGTCGGCGCGATGACGGAGACCTGGGCGTTGCGGTAGCCGTGCTTTTCGCCGAGTTCCAGCGCCTTGTCCCAGGCGGCCGTCGCATGGGCGACCAGATCCTGGTCCGGGCATTCGGCATGGATCAGCGCCACCGGGTTGACCGACAGGTTTTCGTAGCCCTGGGTTTCGCCATGGGCGGCGCGGCGATGGTTGCGGATGACGCGCAGCATGCTTTCGCGGTTCGGCTTGTAACCCGGGAACGGACCAAGCTTGGCGGCGATTTCGGCCGAGGTCGCATAGGAGACGCCGGTCATGATGGCGGTCAGGGCGCCGGCAATGGCGCGGCCTTCGGTCGAATCATAGGGAATGCCGGACGACATCAGCAGCCCGCCGATATTCGCATAGCCGAGGCCGAGCGTGCGGTATTCATAGGAACGCTCGGCGATTTCCCGCGACGGAAACTGCGCCATCATCACGGAGATTTCGAGAACCAGCGTCCAGAGGCGCACGGCATGCTCGTAATCGGCGATGTCGATGTTCTTGGTGGCGGCATCCTTGAATTGGAGCAGGTTCAGCGAGGCAAGGTTGCAGGCCGTGTCGTCGAGGAACATGTATTCCGAGCAGGGGTTGGAGGCACGGATGGAGCCGGCGGCCGGCGAGGTGTGCCAGTCGTTCATCGTCGTGTTGAAGTGCAGGCCCGGATCGGCCGACGCCCAGGCGGCATGGGAAATCTGCTCCCAGAGCTCGCGGGCCTTCAGCGTCTTCATCACCTTGCCGTCCTTGCGGGCGGTGAGGTTCCAGGTCCCGTCGGCCTCCACGGCGCGCAAAAAGTCATCCTTCAGCGAGACCGAGTTGTTGGAGTTCTGGCCCGACACGGTGAGATAGGCTTCCGAATCCCAGTCGGTGTCATAGGTCTTGAACTCGATATCCTTGTAGCCCTGCTTGGCGAACTGGATGACGCGCTTGACGTAGTTTTCCGGAACCTGGCTCTGCTTGGCGGCCTTGATCTCGCGCTTCAGGGCAGGGTTCTGCTTGGGGTCATAGCAGGCGTCGTTGTCGGCCGTGCAGTTGACGCAGGCCTTCATGATCGCCTTCAGGTGCTTGGCGACGATCTTCGAGCCGGTAACGAGGGCCGCAACCTTCTGCTCTTCCTTGACCTTCCAGTTGATGTAGTCCTCGATATCCGGGTGATCGATATCGACGACGACCATCTTGGCGGCGCGGCGGGTGGTGCCGCCCGACTTGATGGCGCCGGCGGCACGGTCGCCGATCTTCAGGAAGGACATCAGGCCCGACGACTTGCCGCCGCCCGAGAGGCGTTCGCCTTCGCCGCGCAGATAGGAGAAGTTGGAACCGGTGCCGGAGCCATACTTGAACAGGCGCGCTTCACGCACCCACAGGTCCATGATGCCGCCTTCGTTGACGAGGTCGTCGCCGACGGACTGGATGAAGCAGGCATGCGGCTGCGGATGCTCGTAGGACGACTTCGACTTGACGAGCTTGCCGGTGAAGGGGTCGACATAGAAATGGCCTTGGCCGGGGCCGTCGATGCCATAGGCCCAGTGCAGGCCGGTGTTGAACCACTGTGGGCTATTCGGGGCGACGCGCTGGGTGGCGAGCATGTAGGCGAGTTCGTCGCGGAAGGCGAGGGCGTCGTCTTCAGACTTGAAGTAGTTGCCCTTCCAGCCCCAATAGGTCCAGGTGCCGGCCAGGCGATCGAAAACCTGGCGGGCATCGGTCTCGGAACCGTATTGCTCTTCCTTGGGCAGGTCCTTCATGGCGGCAAGGTCAGCCTCGGAGCGCCACAGCCAGGACGGAACGGAATTTTCCTCGACCTTTTTCAGGAGGGCAGGCACACCGGCCTTGCGGAAATATTTCTGGGCAAGAATGTCGGCCGCGACCTGGCTGAACTGCGCGGGCACGTCGATATCGGCAAGGCGAAAGACGATCGAGCCATCGGGATTCTTGATCTCGCTGATGGCCTTGCGGAACTCAATCTCGGCATAGGCCGACTGGCCTGCCTTGGTGAAACGACGTTCGATCTGCATCTGTCCCTGTCCTTTGTTTGCCGCATGCCCGAGCCAAAGGAGGCTCAAGGCACAATTGTTCCAGTCCGGCCGCACGGGAGATCGCGCAGCCAGTTCCAGTTTCCGATCTGAGTGGGAAACCCGTCTCGGGTCACCCTGTATCTTGTGCTGATTTTCGCTGCAAACACTAAATATAGTATCAACAGCTTCTTTACGCCAGCTTTTTGTGACGTGTTTGGCGCCTGGGGAGATCACAAAAAATAACCATCGCGACCGGCGGATCATCCACCAGGGCCGCCTGATACACAGACGATTTTTTCTGAAATGAACCGGCCTCGTAACTTTCCGGTCCCGCCGCCGCCGCAACGTGAAATCCATTAACGGTATCGGACCCGATTCCGTCAAGGGCTGGTTTGTGCCGTATTTGTGAACACCAGATGTTGTGTGTACGGTCTGTGGAAAACGGGGACATCATGCAAATCGAGCAAAATCAGTTGCTTGCTTGCGGGGCCTCAGGGCGTGCCGCGGGGGTATGTGAAAAAAGTGAAATTTTGCGGGTGAAAAACAGTAGAGAATTAACCCTCCCGAGCTTCCGCCATAGCCAAGCCACTGCGAATGTGGGTCGTGGATAACTGTGATTCGCGTTCGATTTCAGCATGGTGATCGCAACGGTTGACATGGGATGATCTGTGCCGTTGCGCAACTAAATCGCCGATATCTCGCGGTTCAATTCGCCAATGCCTACGGATCGATGTTTTCAAAAGCATTTTTAGCGGAACGACTAAAATCGACAGACGAATATTCTACCGCCTTTGTGGTCGAGTTAATTTTAGATTTTAATCATTTTTTATGTTGCAATATTTTCGATGCAATCGATCATGTTGCTTGACACCGTGCACCTACCACTGGCATCGACGGTGGATGTATTTTGCATAAACCATATTTTGGGGGATTATCGATGAGCAAACTGTTGAAAACCCGTGTTCTCTACGATGGCTTCGATCTGCCGGCATTCCAGCCGATCGCAAAAGGCGATTTCGATCCTTTGCAGCCGTTCGAGAGCGATGTGCGCCAAGCACCCGCGACCGAAGACCTTCGCAACTTCGATGGCGCGACCGTCTCGGTGGCTGCCTCCGGCGTCAATTATATCGACGGCCTTCTCTCCGGCGTCCGCTGGAACCTGACATCGATCACCTTCAGCTTTCCGGATGAAGCCTCGGATTACGAAGCGGGCTATGCGGGCGGTGCGCCGGCTGAAAGCTTTGGCCAACTGTCGGCGAGCCAGCAGGCGATCCTGCGTTCGGCGCTCGACGGAAACACCTGGCGTTCCATTGATGGGTTTACGACCCTCCAGACCGTGGACAATGGCATCAGTGCCGATTCGACGCTGCGCGCGGCTTATTCCACCGATGCGGGCGGTTCCGCCTATGCCTATTATCCGTCGAGCACCTATTACGGCGGCGATATGTGGTTCGGCCCGACCAGCGGTTACAACTACGCCACCGCAACGCTCGGATCGTCCGGCTACCGCTCGACCCTGCATGAACTCGGCCATGCGCTCGGCCTGAAACACGGCCATGAAAGCGGCGGGCCTGCCAATATCCCGGTCCCGGTCGAATACAATCACCACGAATTTACGGTCATGCCCTATATCAGCTACGAGGGCGGATCACCGACGGGCTATACCAATGAGGCGGGCGGCTATCCGCAGAGCTTCATGATGGTCGATATCGCGGCCCTGCAATATATGTACGGTGCCAATTTCGATGGTGGCGATTCGACTTATACCTGGTCGTCGACGACCGGCGAAATGTTCATCAACGGGGTCGGGCAGGGCGCGCCGAACAACGGGGCGGGCGGCGCCTACAATCGCATCTTCCTGACGATCTGGGACAATGGCGGCACGAACGACACCTATGATGCTTCCAACTATACCAACGATGTCAGTATCGACCTGCGACCCGGATATTCCTCAGTCCTATCGACAGACCAGGTCGCCTATCTCGGGGGTGGCCCGAACGGCGGGTATGCGCGCGGCAATGTCTACAATGCCTTCCTCTACAATGGCGATCTGCGCTCGCTGGTCGAAAACGCGACAGGCGGCATCGGAAACGACACGCTCGTCGGCAACCAGGGCGACAACACCCTGAACGGCGGCGCCGGCGCCGACGCCCTCGATGGCGGCATCGGCAATGACCGCCTGGACGGCGGCATTGGAATCGACACGATGACGGGTGGGATCGGCAACGATCACTATATCGTCGACAATGCCGGCGATGTCATCAACGAGGTCGCGGGCGAAGGCACCGCCGACCGGGTCTCGGCGCGGGCAAGCTATGTGCTGGCCGCCGACGATGATATCGAAGTGATGACGACGGTGTCCTCCACGGCCACCACGGCGATCAACCTGACCGGCAATGCGCTCCATCAGGAGATTACCGGCAATTATGGCGCGAACATCCTGAGGGACGGTGCGGGCGCCGCCGACCTTTTGAAGGGGCTGGCCGGCAACGATACCTACCAGATCTATACCAAGGCGACGACGATCGTCGAAACGGTTGCTGGCGACACCGCGGACCGGGTGATGGCGGCCGTCGATTATACCCTCGGCGCCGGCGTGCGCGTCGAGATCATGACGACGAACGGATCGGCGGGACTATCCGGCATCGATCTCACGGGCAACGAATTCGTCCAGGCCATCACCGGCAATGCCGGCAACAATATCCTGAACGGCAAGGGCGGCAGCGATACGTTGAAGGGCCTTGGCGGCAAGGACACGTTCGTGTTCAACACGGCGCTGGGCCCCAACAATGTCGACAAGATCCTCGACTTCAATGTGACTGATGATACGATCAAGCTCGAAAACGCGATCTTCACCACCCTGACAACGGTCGGCACGCTGGCCGCGACGCTTTTCAAGGACAATTTCCTGGCGCCGCGGGATGCGGATGACAAGATCATCTACAATTCCAACACCGGCTCGCTGTTCTACGACGCCGACGGATTGGGCAGCGCATCGACCGCCGTGAAATTCGCGTCGCTGGCAACAGGCCTGTCCCTGACAGCCTCCGACTTCATCGTGATTTGACGGTGACGGCTCCCGGCGTGTTGGTACATTGTGCCAGCGCCGGGAGTTCGTTTGCGAGGACTGGCGATGAGCCTCGCCGCTATAGTGCGTCGAGATTGATGCCGACGGTGATCGCACCGATCGGCTGGCCGGTTTTCGGATCGGAAATGGTCATGCTGGCCTGGGATTGCAGCATCTGTGTCGATTCGTCTTTTTCCGGTCGATCGACGAAGAGCACGCCGGGACCGGCGAGATAAGTCTTCTGCCATTTCAACTCGTCGCCCTGCCAGTAGTCGGAGCTGGCTTCGCTCTCGCCAATGCTCAGGCCCTTGGCGTCGATGACGAAGATTTCGGTGATGACCCCGCCGGACGCCACCTGCTTTTCCTTGAGGAATTTCGACAGCGGGCTGTTCATGATCGAATCGATCAGCGGCCGGGTGTTGCTGGAAAATTCGGTTTTCCAGTTCGCATCCATGGTCTCGATATCGGAGGATGTCAGGTGCGCATGCAGTTCGTTCTGGTCGTTGATCCCCTCGATGATGGCGGGATCGTCAATCCAGCCACGGACATTGGCCTCGACATAGGCGGTGACCAGTGCGACATGGACATCGCTTGCCAGAGACGGACAAGTCTGGAGCGCCCAGATGCAGATGCCGACGAGGGTCGGAGCGAAAATTCTTAGCACGTCATCCATCCCCACTTCGGACCCGGTTGAGTGAATGTCTAGCCGCTCCGGGTTCTTGTCGCCGCAGCCATAGCGCTGCGAAGATGGTTCAATCTATCAGGCACAGGGCGTTGAAAACCAGACCATATTCACGACGGCTCATCAATAAGCCGCGACGGCCGTAACATTGAGACAGCGGCGGCGTGATCAGTCGCGCGCGCCCTTGGCGATCGGTTCCTGATAGGTAAAGCCCATGTCCCAGGGGAAGTAGATCCAGGTGTCCTGGCTGACCTCCGTGACGAAGGTATCGACCTGCGGCCGGCCCTTCGGCTTGGCGTAGACAGCGGCGAAATGCGCCTTCGGCAGCATGGCCCGCACCACTGCAGCTGTCCGGCCGGTGTCGGTGAGGTCGTCTATGATCAGGACACCTTCGCCACCATCGACCTTCAACTCCTCGGAAATGCCCTTCAGTACGTACATTTCACCCTGTGAATCATAGTCATGATACGAGGCGACGCAGACCGTTTCGATCAAGCGGATGTTCAATTCGCGACAGACGATGGCAGCAGGAACAAGACCGCCGCGGGTGATGCAGACGATCGCCTTCCAGGTGCCGCCGTTATCGGCAAGCCGCCATGCCAACGCACGTGCGTCGCGGTGGAACTGGTCCCAGGATACGGGAAACGCTTTTTCGGGAAGTGACATGTGCAAAGCTCCGGTTGAACGCGGCGTCCGATGGTTCGCGAAGTGGTGCGGACGACGGGGATCGAACCCGTACGGATCTCTCCGAGAGATTTTAAGTCTCTTGCGTCTACCAGTTTCGCCACGTCCGCGTTCTTTTCCTTTCAGACACTCGCGCGTTCACGTCAAGTGCCTGTTTTGGAAAACGGATGGCTGTCCGGCGGTTTACCGATCGTTGGCCATGAGCGCGGTTTTGCAAAAACCCCTCAAACGACAGGGTTATGCGTCGAGGGCGACGGCCTTATATTTTGAGTGATGAAACAGGAAGGCCAAGTGCAGTGCTGCGAGAAGTCCCATTGACGTGGAAGCCGATCCGAAACCGTTCCTATATCGGCATGCTGGGTCAGAACCAACTCGCCTACGTCCTGCAGCATGACGGCCAGCATAACTGGAGATGGATGGTCTCCGGATGCAACGGCACGGTCCGCTACGACTTCCAGTCCGCCGATACGCTAGACGAAGCCAAGGCAGCGGTACAGGCAAGCGTTGACGAATGGTTTCGCCAGGCCGGGCTGCTGGAAGCCATTTCCTGAAGTCGACGCTGCTCACAAGGCGGCGTGCGGCGGTTAACCCTACGTGTGAAGGTTAACAGAGGGTTTCGATTGATCTTGCCGGTTAAGCCGGCCTAAATCAACGGGCCGAGGGAGGGAAACTCGGCATTTTCATCACGAAACAAATTTGCCCCTCTTCGGCGCCGGAGAGGGGCACTGCATTTCTAAGCGGTTATCGCTGGAAGGCAAAAAAGGATCGCCGTCGCGATCGCTTCAATGGTCGTCGACGACCGCCTCGGGGCGGTCGCCGCCGTCGGCGTGTTCGAAATGCCAGTGGCCGTTCTGGTCCTGAAAGCTGATTTCCTCGTCGTCGCCGCCGACCTGCTGTTCGGCTGCCGCCGCCTTTGCCGCAGCCAGCGCCATCTCCCGAGTTGGGAATGTCTCGGAGAAAACATCGGCGAGCTTATAGGCCCATCCGCCATCATGCTGAACGATTGCATACACCACTTTGGTCATTTCCTGCTCCCTGAAAGCGCGCCGCATTCAAATGCCGTCATGGCTTGCGGTGACCGGACAGGAACGGCCGATATGTGACAATCGTTCCAGATGCCGGAATGCGTGTCGCTGATTTTCCTTGTCTCTCGTCCGGGCAACGCACCCTAACACGAAACGCGCGAGAATTGTGAATGCATTGCCAGGTTCGCAGCGTGGCTGCGGCCGGTCACGGGTGGCAGGCAGCAGAAAGGGCGACCTTGCAGCCGCCCCTCGGTTTGTCGAAATATCTCCCGCTCGCCTTATGCGGAGAGCTTGGCAGCGATCTTGGCGACATGGGCGCCCTGGTAGCGGGCGGCTTCGATTTCGACCTCGGACGGCTGGCGGGCGCCGTCACCACCGGTGATCGTCGAAGCGCCATAAGGCGAACCGCCCTTGATTTCCTCGAGGCCCATCTGGCCCTGGAAGGCATAGGGCAGGCCGACGACGACCATGCCGTGATGCATCAGTGTCGGGATGAAGCCGAGGATGGTGGTTTCCTGGCCGCCGTGCTGGGTGGCCGACGAGGTGAAGACCGAGCCGACCTTGCCGACCAGCGCACCGTTCATCCACAGGCCGCCGGTCTGATCGACGAAGTTGCGCATCTGCGAGGCAACGGTGCCGTAACGGGTGCCGGCACCGAAGATGATCGCGTCGTATTCGGCCAGTTCGTTCGGTTTGGCGATCTCGGCTTTCTGGTCGATCTTGAAATGCGATGCCTTGGCGACATCGTCCGGAACGAGTTCCGGCACGCGCTTGACAGTGACGTCAGCGCCTGCCGACTTGGCACCTTCGGCCACGGCATAGGCCATCGTTTCGATATGTCCGTAAGCGGAATAGTAAAGCACCAGTACCTTAGCCATCGTCTTCTCCTTGATCCGGCAATGTCGCTTGATTGCCTCTGGAGAGCGTTTTACCAGTTCTGGAAGGCGCTGTCCGAACCGAAGCTCACGACAGACTGTTCGATAATAGTAGACAGCGGGATTTTTGACTGAACGATGCTGTCGCAGACCAAGGACTTTGCAATGACCACTGAAAAAATCGTCACCGCCGCCATGCTCGCCATCGGCGACGAACTGCTTTCGGGACGCACCAAGGACAAGAATATCGGCCATCTCGCCGACATGCTGACGATCGCCGGCATCGACCTCAAGGAAGTGCGCATCGTCGCCGACGACGAGCTCGCGATCGTCGCCGGGCTCAACGCGCTGCGCGGCGCTTATGACTATGTCTTCACCTCCGGCGGGATCGGGCCGACGCATGACGACATTACCGCTGACGCGGTTTCCCGTGCCTTCGGTGTCGAGTGCATCCATGATCCCGACGCGATGACACTGCTGGCCGCCATGTATGAGCGGCGCGGCATGGAATTCACCGAAGCACGCCGGCGCATGGCGCGCATGCCGAACGGGGCGCGGCATATCCCGAACGCGGTCTCGACGGCGCCGGGTTTCAGCATCGGCAACGTCCATGTGATGGCCGGCGTGCCGCAGGTCTTCCAGGCCATGCTCGACGTGCTGCTGCCGCAGCTCGAAACCGGCACGGCGGTAAAATCGCGCACTGTCCGCTCGCCCTTCGGTGAGGGCGATATCGGCGGGCCGCTGGGTGAGGTGCAAAAGGCGCATCCGCAGACCAGCATCGGCTCCTATCCGAAATTCGACGGCAAATCGTTTTCGACCGACCTCGTCATTCGCGCCCGCGACGAAATGCTGCTCGATGCGGCGGAAGCGGACGTGAAGGCGATGATCGAGACGATCGCGGCAGCGAAAGCCGCAGCGCAAGCTTAAGGCTGGGCGGCGTTGGCCTTTAAGGCTGCGCGGCTGGGCCTGAGATCGTGAACTTCTGATCGACACTGGTCGATTTGCCGTTGTTCAGGTCGTTGAAGTGGAACCGCAGGATATAATCGCCGGCCGCGCCCCCGCTGACATCGGTCGTCAGCGTGGCGTAGATCTCCTGATTGGGGATCAGGCTGGCGAAAGTATATTCGCCGATTTTCTTTTGGCTGGCGAGTTGCTCGCCGGTGATGCTGAGGATGTCCATATCGACGGAGAAGTGCGACTGCTTCTTGGCCCCGGTGGGGGCGGGTTTCCAGCTCAATCCGATCGGTTCGATATAGGAGATCAGCTTCTCGCCCTGCTTGAAGGACGAGCCATCGCGCAGCTCATAGCGCGCATAGCCTTCGGGGCTGGCCTTGACGAACACCGCCTTGGCGATCGCGAAGGGCAGTCTGGCGGAAAATTCACTGGTGGCGGAGCGCAGAAGATTGTGCGCGCCAACCGTGTCACCGGCCGCGGCCATCGCCTCCGCCTTGGCGGCTGCCTGGGCCAGAGGTCCGGCTTCCACCGGCGTCCCCAAAAACATCAGCAGTACCGACGCGCAGGCGGCACAGGCCGAAGCGCTCGTTTTATTGCCGGTACGCATGCTTTCCTCCCGCCCGAACTCTGGTTACGGATTTTCGGGATTTGCCTGACGGTGTCAAGCGGGCTGCAATACTCTTAAAGAATATCGATGGTTTCGGCAAAAGCCCTGTGGCATAGGCAGGGCACCAGGAACCCGAACGAAAGACCGCATTCCATGAAGCCGGATGTTGACCACGCTGTCGAGGCTCTGCGCGCGCTGTTTCCGGCAACGCCGCTGCAGCTCAACGAGCATCTGACCGCGCGCTATGGCGCGACGATCTACCTGAAGCGCGAGGATCTCTCGCCGGTGCGCTCTTACAAGATTCGCGGTGCGTTCAACTTCTTCCGCAAGGTGATCGCGGCAGGCGGGACGGAAAGGACGTTCGTCTGCGCCTCGGCCGGCAATCACGCGCAGGGCTTTGCCTTCGTCTGCCGGCATTTCGGCGTGCCGGGTGTCGTATTCATGCCGGTAACGACACCGCAGCAGAAGATCGACAAGACCCGGATGTTCGGCGGCGAATTTATCAGCATCAAGCTCGTCGGGGACTTCTTCGACCAGTGCTATCAGGCCGCGCGCGACCATGTCGATCGCATCGACGGTGTCATGGTGCCGCCGTTCGACCATTCTGATATTATCGAGGGACAGGCGACGGTCGCGGCTGAGATCATGGAACAGCTGCCGGAAGGCACCATTCCCGACCTCGTCATCATGCCCGTCGGCGGCGGGGGGCTTTCGGCTGGAATGACCGGCTATCTCCGGGACGTGGTGCCGCCGGAAGCGTTCATCTTCTGCGAACCCGAGGGCGCGCCCAGCCTGCGGCGAAGCCTGGAAACCGGTTCGGTGGTGACGCTGGACCAGGTCGACAATTTTGTCGATGGCGCTGCGGTCGGACGGATCGGCGACCTGAATTTCGAGGCGCTGCGTGGCTTCTCGATCGATCAGGTCCTGCTTCTGGCCGAGAATGCCATCTGCGTGACGATCACCGAGATGCTGAATGTCGAGGGCGTGGTGCTCGAGCCGGCGGGCGCGCTTTCGATCACCGCGCTGGAAACGCTTGGCCGTGAGCAGATCGAGGGCAAGACCATCGTCGCTGTCGTTTCGGGCGGCAATTTCGACTTCGAACGCCTGCCGGATGTGAAGGAACGGGCCATGCGGCACGCGGGCCTGAAGAAATATTTCATCCTGCGCATGGCGCAGCGACCGGGTGCGCTCAAGGACTTCCTCGGCCTGCTGGGTGAGGAAGACGATATTGCCCGGTTCGAATATCTGAAGAAGTCGGCCCGCAATTTCGGCTCGATCCTGATCGGCATCGAAACCAAGAGGCCAGAGAATTTCGCCCGGCTGAAGATTGCCTTCGATGGTGCCGGTCTGCGCTATCAGGATATCACGGACAACGAGATCCTGGCCAATCTCGTCATTTGATGAAATTCATTCCTCAAATGATATCTGCTTGTTAAACTGTTTTCCTAAACCAGTTCAGGATGACCTCGACGAGGCTGTCGGTGGTCTTTGGCGATAGCGCGTCACCGGCAATGACATGGCCGTGGGAATCGCCGATATCGCCGGGATCGAGTAGCGTCGCCGTGCCGCCCCAGCGTTCCGCAACGATCCGCGTGCGGTTCGGATCGATCACCTGATCGCGCGGTGAATGCAGGAAGAGCGCCGGCGCGGTGATCCTTTCGAACGGCAGGGCGCTGACGATCTTGACGAGGCGTGCCATCGGCAGCAGCGCCCGAACCGGATAGTTCGTGGTCCAGTAGGCCGCGTGCAAATCGTTTCGCGGTATGACCGAACGGCGCGGGCCGAGGATGAGGCGGGCACTCATCGCGGCCAACGGCGCGGTGAGCAGGAATGCGCCGCGTCCCTTGATGCGGTAGTTCGGTGCGAGGAAGACGACACCGGCGACATGGCGGGCAAGGGCGGGCTGAGCGAGCGCCCATGTGGCGAGCGAGGCGCCGGTCGAGGTGGCGATGATCAAGGTCCGTTCTCCGAGACGGGCACCGATGGCCAACGCTTCCACCATGTCGTTCTGCCAGTCCTTGACGGTGGCATCGGCCATGGCGTCAGTGCTACGAGCATGGCCGGCCAGACGAGTATAGAAGAGATTGGCGCCGAGCGTCCTGGCGATCTGGTCGGGCAGGGGGCGGACCTCGCCCTTCGAGGCGGAAAAGCCGTGGATGTAGATGATGGCAAGCGGCGTCCGGCTTTTCGCGGTCGGGTCCGCCCAGACAATTTCCTTGGCGAGACCAGGCCGGATGTCCGAGAAGGTCGATTCACCAGCCGCAAGCCATGCGTCGATATCCCGGATCGCGGCGATCGCTTCGAAATATGCTGTCGTCAACGTCGCTGTAGCCCCTGTTTCCCTGACTTGAAGATACACCCGACATCTTGCCAAAACTTAACCTTTGACAGGCAGGCATGCCGTGGTAAGTCTTCCCCATGGCTTCGTTTTTGTCAAAATTGTTCGGCTTTTCAGGTGGTTCCAAAGAGGACGCGAATGCGTCCGGCGGCGGCAAGACGGAGGCCTATGCGGATTGCATGATCCGCGCCACGCCGAAGCGCGAGGGCACCCAGTTCCGGCTTGCCGGTTCAGTGGAAAAAGACGTCGATGGCGTCACCCGCGTGCGCACCTTCATCCGCGCCGATCTCTTCAGCTCGGAGCAGGACGTGATCGAGGCGACGCTACGCAAGGGCCGTCAGATCATCGATCAGAACGGTCCGTCGCTCTTCGCCGATGAAGCTGTTTCCAGGCAAGTTTGACGTTCTGTCCGGCTTCTGCGCTTAAATCCAGCATCGCTAACATTCGCCATGGATACTACCATTAATTGAGGGTAGTTCGGTTCATGTGCGTTGAACACTCGACGAGTGCAAAAGCATAAACATTTCTTTAAATTTCCAGATGATAGAAACCTGGAATCTATCCGGGTGAACGATCGTCGATGACCAATATCGTCCTTTTTCTTTGCGAAGGTCTTGTCTATGTCGTGATCATGGTGACGCTGTTGCACCTGCGCCATCGATTGGGCATCGGCGTGTTCATCGCGGCGCTTGGCGTCATGCATTTCATCGAAACCTATCTGGCCGCTGTCTTCTACGTGCAGCTTCCGTTCGGTGTCATCTCGCCCGGATCGGCGGTGCTGTTTTCCGGCAAGCTGATGATGATCCTGCTTCTGTATGTGAAGGAGGATGCGGCGACAGTGCGCCAGCCGATCTACGGTCTGCTGGCCGGCAATTTTCTGACGCTCGGGCTTGGCTTTATCCTGCAGATGCACCAGACCGTCGCGATCACGCCGGAGCGCTCCGCCGATCTTGCCTTTATCGACGAGATGGGCTGGCTGATGCTCTGGGGAACGCTGCTGCTCTATCTGGATTCACTGATCATCATTCTGCTTTACGAGCGGATCGGCCGATGGATGCGAAAATCGCTGATGTTGCGCTTCCTGGCGTGTGGTGTCGTGGTGCTGACCTTTGATCAGGTTGGGTTCTTCCTCGCGCTCCATGCCGTGAATGGCGTGCCGATGGATGTTTTCTGGGGCGGCTGGATCGCCAAGATGGGAGCGGCGGTTTTCTATTCCACCGTCCTTGGTGCCTATCTGCATTACTGCAACCATTCGATCCTGTCCGTATCGCGGCAGCCGATCGGCGACATCTTCAACACGCTGACGTTCCGCGAACGGTACGAGGACCTGCTGTCGAAATCCGGACGGGACATGCTGACCGGCGTGCTCGACCGCAGCCGTTTCGAATTCGAGGCGCCGCGGGTGATCCGCGACGCTGCGGCGTCCGGAAGCCCGACCAGCTTGATGATGATCGATGCGGACCACTTCAAGAGCATCAATGACAGGTTCGGGCATATCGAGGGTGACCATGTATTGAAATCGATTGCCACGGCCATCCAGTCAGCGCTTCGACAAAACGACCGGTTGTTTCGTTATGGCGGCGAGGAATTCGTTGTTCTGTGCGAGGGGCTCGATCACGCAAATGCCGTGGCGCGCGCCGAGGATGTCCGCCTACGCGTGATGAGCGATGTGATGACCGCCGACCATTCGATCGTGACCGTCAGTATCGGTGTCGCATCGACGCCCGGGAACGGTACAACCGCGATGGATTTGCTGTCCAAGGCGGACGTGCGCCTCTATGACGCCAAGCACAAGGGTCGAAACTGCGTGGTCGGCAATCTCTAGGGGCGGTCTTTCAAACGCCGACATTCGGCCGGTCGATCACCTCTCGCAGCGAAAAGCTGGAGTTGATCTTGACCACATGCGGCAGGGCAGACAGCCAATCGCGATGGATACGCTCGTAGTCCTCGAGATCCTTGGCAGCGACGCGCAGGATATAATCGTACTCGCCCGACATCAGGTAGCAGACCAGAACGTTGGGGCAGAGTTTGACTGCAGCCTCGAATTCCGTCAGCGTCTTGGCAAACTGGCCAGACAGTGAGATGTGAACGATCACCATGATCCGGTAGTCGAGCGCCTTGTGCGACAGGCGGGCGTGATAGCCGCTGATCACGCCCGATTTTTCGAGGATATCGACGCGGCGTGAACAGGCTGATGCGGACAAGCCGACACGCTCGGCGAGTTCGGCATTGGCGATCCGACCATTTTGCTGAAGAATCCGCAGGATCGCAGCATCAATTGTATCCATCATCGACATTCGAATTTCCTGCGAAATATCTCTTCATCCGCGCAATAATTCTCGCAAGATTATCGCAATCGCCAGCGTCTTTGCAAGGACATGCGGTTCCGTTTCTGGTTCCTTATTCGGGCCCAATAGCAATGGCGAAAGTCACAAGGAGAGGAACGCGAGGATGCGTGTCGGTTGCCCGAAGGAAATCAAAAACCATGAATATCGTGTCGGGCTCACCCCCGGATCGGTCCGGGAATATGTGGCCCATGGCCATGAGGTGATCATCGAAACCAAGGCTGGTTCCGGAATTGGCGCTGAGGATGACGCCTACCGTGCCGCTGGCGCCAAGATCGTTGCATCCGCTAAGGATGTGTTTGAAAAATCCGATATGATCGTCAAGGTCAAGGAGCCGCAGCCTGCCGAATGGGCGCAGCTTCGCGACGGTCAGCTTCTCTACACCTATCTGCATCTGGCTCCCGATCCGGAACAGACCAAGGGTCTGCTGGGTTCCGGCGTCACGGCAATCGCCTATGAAACCGTGACGGATGATCGCGGCGGCCTGCCGCTTCTGGCGCCGATGTCGGAAGTCGCCGGACGTCTGGCGATCCAGGCCGGCGCGACCTCATTGCAGAAGGCCAATGGCGGCCGCGGCATCCTGCTCGGCGGCGTACCGGGCGTTTTGCCGGCCAAGGTCACCGTCATCGGCGGCGGTGTGGTCGGCCTGCACGCGGCCCGCATGGCCGTTGGCCTCGGCGCCGATGTCAGCATTCTCGACCGCTCGATTCCACGGCTGCGCCAACTCGACGACATCTTCGCCGGGCGCGTTCACACCCGATTCTCGACCATCGACGCGCTGGAAGAGGAATTGTTCTCGGCGGATCTCGTCATCGGCGCCGTGCTGATCCCTGGCGCTGCCGCGCCCAAGCTGGTGACGCGCGAAATGCTCTCCGGCATGAAGAAGGGCGCCGTCATCGTCGACGTCGCCATCGACCAGGGCGGTTGCTTCGAGACCTCGCATGCGACGACGCATTCCGACCCGACCTATGAGGTCGATAGCGTGGTGCATTACTGCGTCGCCAACATGCCGGGCGCGGTTCCTGTGACCTCGGCCCATGCGCTCAACAATGCGACGCTCCATTACGGTCTGCAACTCGCTGACCGCGGTCTTAAGGCGATTGCCGAGGACCGGCATCTGCGCGCCGGCCTCAACGTCCACAAGGGCCGCGTCACCAACAGGGCCGTGGCCGAAGCCCTGGGTTACGAAAACCATGCTGCTGAGGCTGTGCTGAAGATTGCCTGATCGCAGTCGCTTACTGGAATATCTGAGGGCCAGACATCCGGCTCTCAGACTGCTGACAAAGTCATCGTTCCGCGATTTCGGACGTCACTTAGGACGCACTGGGCACCATCCCCGCACCCTCATTCCCGTGCTTGTCACGGGAATCCAGCCAGCCCAAGTCTTTGGGCTGAAAGAGCCTTTTGACCCGACGGACGTCGGGTCGCTGGATCCCCGCCACAAGGGCGAGGATGAGGGAGAGTGAGGATACCTCGCTCTCCAACAACCGGCTTGGGAGTTTGCCAGCAGTCTGAGGGCCGGACATCCGGCCCTTCTCATGCGCGTTCGATCCGGCACTGGTAGCAATTGTTGCGGGCCGAGCGCACATGCACATAGGCGATATCCGCTCTCTCCAGCAATTCGCCGGCTCGCTGAGGTACGTCTTCGACCGGTGTCACCGCGCCGCTGCCATAAACGATGCGGTCGTCGCGCTGTAGCCACGCAGCAGATAATCCCGGCTGGTCGTCAGAATCGAGGGAATTTCTGAGCCGCCGGCATAGGCGGGACATTCTTGCGCGTGAAGGAAGACCGGCCCGGTTTCCGCATAGGGCTGCAGTTCGGGGAAGGGGCGGTAGGCAAGGATGAGATAAGGATCGCCGGCTTCGATATTGGCGAGACAATGGCGGCAGGGCATGCCTTGGCCATCGGAAACATGTCGTTCCGGCACAATGCCGTAAGCATCCGGTTCAAGGCGGCGGTAGCGGGCGGCAAGATCGCTGGGCATCGGTTGATAACGCAGGCTCATCGGTTTTCCTCCGGTTTCGATGGAGAGAGGAAATGCCACGCGCCTGCCGCCGGCGACACCCGATTCTTGCCGGGCAGCAATCGTCAGAGCGTTCGCGACAGCGCCAGTAACTCGTCGTCACTCAACGGCAGGACTTTTGCGTCTCTGGTCGATACCGGATTGAACCCGAAACGCTGATAGAGTTGCAGGGCGCGCGGATGATCCAGCGTGTTGGTGGCGACCCGCACCTTTTTCGGATTGGAATTCCAGGCGGCATAGAGGGTTTGCAGCAGAAACCACTTGCCGATCCCGAGGCCGAGCGCATGTTCGAACATGCCGAAATGGGAGAGTTCGACGATATCCTCATCCACCTGCAGCAGTTCGAAAAAGCCGGCGGGCGCGCCGTTGACGTAGAGCACGGTGACCGAATTGCGCTTGTCGTGTAGCGTTGCCGCCAGGTCGTCGTCGCTCAGGCGCAGCCGATCGACCCAGGTCCAGCGCCTGCCGACCTGAAGATAGAGGAAGCGATAGAACGGCAGCGGAATTTCCGGCACGCGCATGATCGCGGTCTGGATATTGACCGGAACCGGCAGGCTCTGCTTCGGCGGCGCGGTCATTTCCAGTTCCGTGACGTGAACGTCGAGCGGTTCGTTTGCTGCGGTCTCTGCCATGCCGATTATTCTTTCCCGGTAATGACGGCCGTGTCGGCCCGGCTGCCCCATTCGGACCAGGAACCATCATAAAGCGTATTGTCCGTATGTCCCAGCGATTGCAGCGCCAGCATGATGATGGCGGCGGTCACACCCGAACCGCAGCTGGTCACGACCGGCTTGTCGAGGTCGATGCCGGCACCTTCGATGGTTTCGCGTAGCGCATCCAGCGACTTCAGCTTGCCGCCGGTCGAGAAAACGCCGGATGGCAGGCTTTTGGCGCCGGGCATATGGCCGGAGCGCATGCCCGCGCGGGGCTCTGCCTCATCTCCAGTGAAGCGGGCAGCACCGCGCGCATCGGCGATCTGGCGTTCGCCATTGGCGACGATCGCGATCATCTCTGCAAAGGTCGTGACGGCGCCCGAATTATAGGTCGGGCGGAAGACTGCGGGCGCCGGTTGCGGCACTTCCGTCGTCACCGGCCGCCCTTCCGCCGTCCAGCCGTCCATGCCACCATCAAGAACGAAGACAGAGGTCGCGCCCATGGTGCGCAGCAGCCACCAGACGCGCGGCGCGGTGAAGATGCCGGGACCGTCATAGACGACGATCGTGTCGGTTTCGCTCAGTCCGAGCTTGCCGACGGCGGCGGCAAAGGCCATGGGCGAGGGGATGGTGTGAGGCAAACCGCTGTCGAGATCGGCGATCATGTCCTGATCGTAGAAGACGGCACCGGGGATATGGGCGGCGGCATATTCCGCCTTGGGATCGCGGTTCTGTGCCGGCAGATACCAGGCGGCATCGACGATCTTGACCGTGGGATCGCCGAGGCGCGCCTGCAGCCAGTCCGCGGAAACGACGAAAGCGCTC
This sequence comes from Pararhizobium sp. O133, assembly GCF_051669845.1. Lineage (NCBI taxonomy): Bacteria > Pseudomonadati > Pseudomonadota > Alphaproteobacteria > Hyphomicrobiales > Rhizobiaceae > Pararhizobium > Pararhizobium sp. O133. The sequence continues at coordinate 2,804,254 of NZ_CP196426.1, forward strand.
TTCTGTTCAGACATGATGAATTCTCCGGTCAGGGGGCGGGACTTGCTTCCGGCGTGCCGAAGCGGATGCGGAAACGGCGGTTTTCCTTGCCCTTCTTTTCGATCTTGGCGATGAAAATCTGTCCGACTTCCTGCGTTTCGGACACATGGGTGCCGCCGCAGGGCTGGCTGTCGATCAAGGCGTTTTCGCCGATGCAGACCAGGCTGACACGGCCGAGCCCCATGGGCGGGCGGACATTCTTCGACTTGACGATATCGGGATTGGCGGCGAGTTCCGCATCGGTGATCCACTGCAGGTAGATCGGGTGATTGCCCTCGACCAGAGCCATCATCGCAGCGGTGACGGCATCCTTGTCGATGGTTTCGCTCATGTCGAAATCGACGCGGCTTTCGTCCTCGCCGACCGCAGCGCCTGTGATCGGAAACTGGCAAACGACGGACAGGAGATGACACGCCGTGTGCATGCGCATCAGCTTGTAGCGACGCGGCCAGTCGATGTGCAAGACAAGCTTTTCGCCGACCTCAGGCACCGGCTGATCGGCGGCCGGCATGTGGACGATGATGTCCTTGGTTTCGCCGTGACGGGTCGTGGCGACCTCGATGCGGCTGCCGTCCGTGCGCTCAAGGAAACCGCTATCGCCGGGCTGACCGCCCGACGTCGCGTAAAAACAGGTCTGGTTGAGCGCGATGCCACCGTCCGCCCCTATTCCCGTGACGACCGCTTCTGCTGTTGAAAGGTAGAAGTCGTCACGAAAAAGAGCAGTCGTTGTCATGGGACGCTTATCCGGCAGGTTCGTATGGCACCGTGATTCCGGAGTTTCGCGTCAGCCATGCCGGCACGGGCAGGCTCTTCGACTTCAGAAACGCCGGATTGAACAGTTTCGACTGATAGCGGTTACCATAGTCGCAGAGGATCGTCACGATGGTATGTCCTGGCCCCAGATCTTTTGCCAGGCGAATGGCGCCGGCAATGTTGATCCCCGACGAGCCGCCAACGCAGAGGCCCTCGTTCTCGACAAGGTCGAACACCACGGCCACGGCTTCCGCGTCGGGAATCTGATAGGAGAAATTCGGCGCAAAGCCTTCGAGATTGGCGGTGATACGGCCCTGGCCGATGCCTTCGGTGATCGAACTGCCCTCAGCCTTCAACTCGCCATTGACATAATAATTGTAGAGGGCGGCGCCTTCCGGATCGGCGAGGCCAATCTTGATGTCGGGGTTTTTCGCCCGCAAACCCTCTGCAACACCAGCCAGCGTGCCGCCGGAGCCGACCGCGCAGATGAAACCATCGACCTTGCCGTCGGTGTCGCGCCAGATTTCCGGAGCGGTGGTTTCCACATGGGCGTCGCGATTGGCGACATTGTCGAACTGGTTGGCCCAGATCGCGCCATTCGGTTCGCTCCTGGCCAGTTCGGCGGCGAGGCGGCCGGAGAGTTTTACGTAATTGTTCGGGTTCTTGTAGGGAACGGCCGGCACTTCCACGAGTTCGGCGCCGAGCAGGCGAATGGCGTCCTTCTTTTCCTCGCTCTGCGTTTCCGGAATGACGATGACTGTTCGATAGCCGAGCGCCTGCGCCACCAGGGCCAGACCGATGCCAGTATTGCCGGCCGTACCCTCGACGATGACGCCGCCCGGCTTCAGATGGCCGGAGCGTTCCGCATGGCGGATGATCGACAGCGCCGCGCGGTCCTTGACCGACTGGCCGGGATTGAGAAATTCCGCCTTGCCGAGAATGGTGCAACCCGTTGCCTCCGATGCGCCCTTGAGGTGGATCAGCGGCGTGTTGCCGATGGCGTCGAGAACGGATGGCAGTACAGGCATGAGAAAACCTCTTGGCTTGGCGGGCAATGTTTCAGGCGGACCTGATCGAACAAAAGTCGGCACGGCGTGTCGGATCACTGGATGTCGAGAAGAACCACGATCCAACCACCCGGAATCATGGCGTCTTTTCCACCGGGCAGGGCCTTGAAGCAAGAAATAGCGTTTCAACGGGACGGCGTCACGGGCAAAAAATGACTTACGGCGCCATATCGGTCCAACCTGTGATCCGTTTGTTGACCCTCGGCGTAGTGAGGCGATACGGTCGAAGACGTGACGCAGCGAACAGGTGCAACAATTGATGGCTGATGCCCAGCTCGACATGGTGGATGCCTTGATGGCGCGGTATGCTGCCGGTATCCTGCCGGAGCCTGCGCGTGTCCTCGTCGAGGCCCATCTCGAGATGAAGTCGATCAACCGCTCCCGGGTCCTGGACTTCGAGACCGCCGCCGCCGACGTTATGGAAAAGATCGAGCCGGTGGCTTTGGCGTCAAGGGGCGACGTGCTGAACGCCATTTTTGCCGCCCCGGCGGTCGCCGTCGCCACCAAGAATTTGCGGCGGCCGACCAATGCGCTGTTACCCCCGGCAATCCGCGACTTTGTCGGCTTCGAGGCCAACGATATACCGTGGAAGCGGAAGCTGCCCGGTTTCAAGGAATATGATCTCGGCAAGATCGACGGCTGCGATGTCAGCTTTTTCTGGATCAGGCCGGGCCGCGCGGTTCCGGCACATACCCATCAGGGCTTCGAACTGTCGCTGGTTCTCGATGGGGCCTTCAACGATCTACGCGGGCGATTCGGCAAAGGCGATATCTCCGTCGCCGACGAGAGCGTCGATCATCGCCCAATGGCGGAGAACGAGGTTCCCTGTATCGGCTTTGCGGTCTCGGATGCGCCCCTCAAACTGACCGGCGCCTTCCGGCAACTGATCGGTGATCTCATCGGATGAACCGCCGCCCCGGAAAGGCCAGAATATCGGAACAAACTGCATTTCAGCGCGTATTATTTCGTGATGTCCGGTGGTGACATCAGCGCGATGTTGAGCGGGAAAGGAAAGCTGATGACCGATTTTGTCGCACACCCGGAATTGGGTTTGGCCTGGGTTACGGGAGCAAGCTCCGGTATCGGCCGGGCGCTGGCGCTACGACTGGTTCGGGATGGCTTCAATGTGGTCGTCACCGCGCGGGATCACGAGAAACTCGTCCACCTGCAGCATGAGGCGCCGGGACCCGGCAAGATCATCGTGCTCGATGGAGACGTCACCGATCCGCGCGACATGGAGCGCATCCTGGCTGCGATCGAATACGAGCACGGCACGATGGCCTTGGCGGTGCTGAATGCCGGCGTCTACATCCCCGTTCACGGCGAGGACATGCACCGCGAGGATTTCGAAAAGACGTTTGCGGTCAACCTACACGGCACGGTCAACTGTCTGTTGCCGGCGGTACGGCACATGAAGGCGCGCGGTCACGGCCAGATCGCCATCGTTTCCTCCGTCACCGGCTACGGCGGCATGCCGACGAGCGCTGCCTATGGTGCGACCAAGGCAGCGCTGATCAACATGGCAGAAAGCCTGAAATTCGATCTCGACAAAGCCGGTATCCGGCTGCAGATCATCAATCCCGGCTTCGTCGACACGCCGGCGACGGCGCGAAACGCCTTCGCGATGCCATCGCTGGTCAGCCCTGAGGAGGCGGCCGACAATATCGTCACTGGGCTCAAGGCCAGCGGCTTCGAGATCACTTTCCCGAAACGCTTCACCTATGCGCTGAAGCTGCTCAATCTTTTGCCCTACGGCCTCTATTTCTGGCTGATGAACAAGGCGACCGGCTGGAAGACGCGGCCGCTCGTTACACAGGGGCACGCGCCGGAAACGCTGGCACGCGATCCTCAGGCAGTGTGAAGAACGACGACGGCGCCGAAGACCAGGACGAGACCGAACCAGCCGATCGGTTTCAGCTTCTGTCCGAACAGGATACGGGCGGAGATCGCCGTGCCGAAAATTCCAGTGGCGCCGAGAATGGCATAGGCGATCGCCAGTTCCATGCCCCTGACCGCCTCGACCAGGAAAGCGAAGGCCGCCAGCACCAGGAGAATGGACAGGATACCCCAGCCTCGGCGGGCAAAGCCGTTCGACTTGGTGGAGGCGAGGTTGGCCGCGACATCCAGAACGCCGGCGAGAACAGCGAAGATGAAATAAATATCAGGCGCGGTCATCGGCCTCGCTCTCATGCATTTCGCCGGCATTGACCAGGATAATGCCGGTCACCGCCATGACCAGACCGATCATCTCTTGGGTATTCAGCACATGATTGAAGACGAAGACGGAGACCAGCGTGATCAGCGCGATCCCCGATCCTTCCCAGATGGCATAGGCGACACCGACGGAGATCATCTTCACGGCCTTGGCGAGAAAAAAATAGGACAGCGCGATCGAGATATACATGACGACATAGCCCCAGATACCGTCGCCCGACGAGGCCGCCTTCATGACTGTGAGGCCAATCACCTCGGTGGCAATCGCAAGCGCCAGAAAAATCCATGCGAGACGCATGTCATCACCCTTTGAATGATCGATGGGAAGCTGGACTTCCTTAGGCATATCCAGCGAAGCGGTAAAGCCGCTTAGGACATTTATCGGCGGATACGGGCCTGCAGCGCGTCCTGAGCCGCTTCGTCGAGCGGGAAATTCCACATGAGCGCGATTGCCGCCAGTTTGAGTGCGATCGGCACCCAGGCATAGATCACCGCCAGCGCAAAAAGAGATGCAGCACTATTTGCCGGACCGGATGCCGGCTCAAAACCGAAAAAACCCAGCAAAGGAAAGACGACGCCGACACCGGCGGCGAGCGAAAGTTTTGTCGCCAGCCCCCAGGCGGCGAAATAGAAACCGCTGCGCTGGTCGCCGGACTCCGCGGTATCCGTATCGATGACATCAGCCTGAATGGACGGCGGCAGGGCAAGGTCGAGCCGAGCAACAATCCGGTCGCAGCACAGATCAGGGCGAAGGGAAGCAATGCTCCGGCAGAGAGCAGCGGCGCCGCGGAAAAGATCAGGCAAGCGACGAGCATTGCGATCGCCCAGGAGCGATGTTTGCCGAGCCGCTTTGCTGCAAATGCCGCCAGCGGCACGCCGGCAATGGCGCTCAGGAAATACAGGAAGAGCAAGGGTCCGCGCATATCGGGCAATTGCAGCCGCGCCGATACGAAATAGAGAAACAGCGTGGCCGGTATGCCATTGGCAAGGCCATTCAGAAAGAAGGCGGCGATCAGGCGCCGGAAAGGTCGATTGCGAGCGAGACGGGACAGAGCAGCCGCCAGCGGCAGCCGTATCGTTGTGACGTCTGACGGTTCTGGCACACGCCAGACGGTGAGGCCGCCGAAGGCCGGCAGCATCATGGCAACGACGAGACCGAGCACGGCAAGGCCGGAAAACCCCTTCTGCTCGAAGCCGATGGCAAACGGCAGGACGATGGCGATCAGCGTGCCGACCAGGGTCAAGCCTTCGCGCGTCGCTGTCAGCCGCGTACGGCCATGATAATCCGCCACCAGTTCCGCGCCCCAGGCGGAATAGGGTACGATCGCCATCGTGAAACCCAGCGAAACCAGCATGCCCCAGACCGTGAGCCAAGCGATGCCGGCTTCTGCGGCTGGCCAATAGAGCATCAGCGCCGACAAGGCCGCGATAGGCAGCGAGATCAGGAACAGGAGGCGCCTTCGCCCAAAACCTGGACGGATGCGATCCGCGGCATAGCCGACGAGCGGATCGCAGATGGCATCGAACAGGCGGACCAGCAACAGCGTCCACCCGACGGTGGCAATCGGTAGCCCGAGCGTTTCGGTATAGTAGGTCGGGACAAGCGAATAGAGCGGTAGGCCCAAGGCGGCCAAGGGCATGGCAGGCAGGGCATAGGCGAGGAGCATCCGGCGGCTGATCGGCATCTCGCCTGCGCCGCCGGCCATCTTTTCATTCATACACGATCTGTCTCACGTCGATGTTCTTCGCCCGGAAACCGGCCTCGCAATAGAACAGGTAGAATTCCCACAGCCGCTTGAAGCGGGTGTCAAAGCCGAGCGGCTCGACCTGGTCCCACACGTTCCAGAACCGCTCGCGCCATTCGGCGAGCGTGCGGGCATAATCGAGGCCGAAGCCGAAATCGCCGCTGATCTTCAGTCCCACCTTGCGACCAAGCTCGATCAGGTGTTCCCCCGTCGGCAGCATGCCGCCCGGAAACACGTATTTCTGGATGAAATCCGGATTGGCACGATATTCGTGATAGGCTTCCGGCTTGATCGTGATGATCTGCAGGCCGGCCTTGCCACCGGGTTTCAAGCAGCGCTGGAGTTGCGAAAAATAGGCCGGCCAGTATTTTTCGCCAACGGCCTCGAACATCTCGATCGAGACGATGCGGTCGTAAAGACCGGTTTCGTCACGGTAATCCTGGAACTTGATATCGACCTTGTCGGCCAACCCGGCGCGCTTCATGCGCTCGGTGGCAAAGGCCAGTTGCTCGCGGCTGATCGTCAGACCGGTGACTTTGCATCCAATCTCACTTGCGGCGTATTCAGCAAAGCCACCCCAACCGCAGCCAATCTCAAGCACATGATGTCCGGCACGAATGCCGGCGGCGTCCGCGAGTGCCTTGTATTTTGCGCGCTGCGCCGATTGCAGGTCGTTGGCGCCGGTCGAATAAAGCGCCGAGGAATAGGTCATGGTCGGATCCAGCCATTCCTTGTAGAAGGCATTGCCCAGATCATAGTGCGCCGAAATGTTTTTCTTCGAGCCGGTTTTCGTATTGGCGTTCATCCAATGCCTGAACTTCTCCACGAGTCGCATGACGCCGCGCGCGCCATTGGAGAAATGGCTGCCGACTTCGGTATTGACGAGGAAAAGCTCGAGAAAGGCGCCGACATCCGGGCTGTCCCAATCGCCGTCCATGTAGCTTTCGGCAACCGCGATCGTGCCGCCGGTCAGCGCCCGCTGCGGCAGGTTCCAGTTATGCAACGTCACGGAAGCAACGGGGCCTTGCTTCTTGCCGTTCACCACCACGGTGCGGCGGTCGGGCAGAGTAAGCTTCAAACAGCCTGCCTGCATGTGGACAAGGCCGCGAAAAACCATTTGCGCCTTGGCGGGCAGACCTTTGACGATGCGAGAAAGATTTTCGGTCGACAGACGCTCGACGTCCTCGGAATCACGATAACCGGTGCCTGCTGTACTCATCTACAGATCCTCAGCAATCATTGCTCTTGATATAAAATAACCTCATTCCGCCGGAGCGCCAACCTTGGGTTTATCATAAAATCCGTGCGGCTGGCGGCGACCATTTCTCCAGATACTGGTGGGGGCCGGCGCTTCGGGTCGAGGGATATAGCGCATGCCCTTGATCCAGAGCTTCAGCGCTTCCCAGTGAATGCCGGCGACGATCTTGAATGTAAGATGCGGGATACGGGCAACAAGCCGCAAAATCTGGCCTGTTTTCAACGGTGTCCAGACGCCGGAAAAGGTCGCGGCGAGCAGGGGGCCATCCTTGTCCGTCTCCAGAATGCGCCAGCGGATTTCCCGGCCTGGCGGCAGCATGCGGAACTGGTAGCGCATCGCCATCGGGATGAACGGCGAGACATGGAAGATTTTGTCGCATTGCTGCCGCACACCGGCATCGGAAATGTCCTCCGGCCCGATCGGGCAGACATAGGTATGCTGCTCGCCGAAGGTATTGCGGACTTCGTAGACCATGGCGCAGAGACCATCGTTTTCGTCATAGGCGTAGTAAACCGCCAGGGGATTGAAAACGAACCCGAGGATGCGGGGATAGCAGACGAGAAGCACGCGTGCCGCGCGGGATCGGAGACCGGCTTCCTGTAACATTTGATCGACATAGGCCCGCAGCGGCATGCCGCTTTGGCCTGTGTGATCCTTCTCGTGGAAAGAGAGCAGGTTGCGGCGATTGACCGAGAAGACGGAACTGGATCGGTCTGCTTCCGCCAACCGGTCAAGGTCGATCATCAGGGAGAATACGTCGTAGGTGAAGCGATGACCGACCGGCTTCATGCGCTGATGCATGACCTGACCTGCATACAGAATGGCCGCGTCTTGCGGCGGGGTGCCATTGCGTATCATGTCCGAACCGGATGAGCCACGCATCTATTCGGCAGCCTCCCGGAAGATGGTCGATATCTGCTGACGCCAGGGAATGATGCCGCCGAGCGCCTCGGCCGCGGCAAGCCCGGATACCAGTCCATCCTCATGGAACCCATATCCCGTCCAGGCTCCGGCAAAGAAGGTGTTGTTGTCACCCTGGATCGATTTCAGCCGCCGCTGCGCCGCCATCGAGCGTGCATCGAACTGCGGATGATCGTAGGAGAATTCGGCAAAGACGCTGCCGGATGCCGGCTCCCGTTCAGGATTGAGCGTGACGAACAGCGGACATCTCGGATCGATACCCTGCAGGCGGTTCATCCAATAGCTGACGGCGACGCCCTGCGTGCCGCAAGGTTTTGTGGAGCGCAGATAGTTCCACGATGCCCAGACTTTCGGCCGTTTCGGCATCAGGCCGGCGTCGCGATGCAGGATGACGCGATTGGCATGATAGGGAACCGAAGATAGAAGCGCCGATTCAGCTGGCGTCGCATCCGACAGCATATCCAGCGCCTGATCGCTATGCGTGGCGATGATCACCTTGTCGAACTGTCTCGTCTCGCCCTGATCGTCCGTGATGATCACACGGCCTTCCTCGCGACGGATCGAGCGGATGCCGCAGCCGAGCTGCAGGCGATCGCCAAGCGGCCGCAAGAGTTTTTGCAGGTAGTTGCGGCTGCCGCCGGTCACCGTGCGCCAAGGATGCGGCTTGAAATAGATCAAGCGGTGATTGTCGAAAAACTGGATGAAATTCTCCGCCGGGAACTCCAGCATCTTGCCGCTCGGCGTCGACCAGATCGCCGCTGCCATGGGCACGAGATAATTGTTGGTGAAGCCCGGCGAAAATCCACGCCAGTTGAGATAATCACCGATCGACATCGCCTCCAGCCGACCGGCACTGCGATCTTCCAGGCAGATGCGGTTGAACCGCAGGATTTCCCGCAACATCATCAGGAAAGACGGTCGCAGCAGGTTGCGTTTCTGGGCGAACACGGTGGCGAGATTGTCGCCGCTCCATTCGAGCTGGCCGTGATCGAGCGAGACCGAAAAGCTCATGTCGCTCTTGTGGGTGTCGACATCCAGCTCTGAAAACAACGCCGTCAGGTTGGGATAATTGGCCTCATTATAGACGATGAAACCGGTATCGACCGAGATCGGCGTGCCGTCATAATCGATATCGACGGTCGCCGTATGGCCGCCGGCGCGCGTCTCCTTCTCGTAGAGGGTGACGTCATGGACCGGATTGAGTGCCCAGGCGGCAGCACTGCCGGAGATTCCGGAGCCGATGATCGCGACCGACAGGCGGCGACCGGGAACATGATGCGGACCATGGGGAAAAGGGGCGTTCATGCAGCGTCCTTGATATTGCCATAGGCAGCAAGTGCGCGGTCGCGCGCCTTTGCATGATCCACGAGAGGTTTCGGGTAGGTTTCACCGAGCGTCACGCCAGCGGCCTTCAGCGCTGCCGCTGGGGCCTCGAACGGCCGGTGCACGAATTTGGCGGGCATGTTTTCGAGTTCCGGCACGAAGGTTTTGACATACGTGCCGTCGGGATCGAATTTTTCGCCCTGCAGGATCGGGTTGAAGATGCGGAAGAAGGGCGAGGCATCGGCGCCGCTGCCGGCGACCCATTGCCAACTCGCCGCGTTTGACGCCGGATCGGCATCGACCAGCGTATCACGGAACCAGGCTTCGCCACGGCGCCAGTCGATCAGCAGGTCCTTGATCAGGAAGGAGGCGGCAATCATTCGGACGCGGTTATGCATCGTACCGTGCCGCCAGAGCTGGCGCATGCCCGCATCGACGATCGGATAGCCGGTCCGGCCCTTGGTCCAGAGCGTGAAGGCGCCTTCGTCATCACCCCATTCAAAGCGGTCGTACCGACGATTGAGATTTTCGCGCGGCAGGTCGGGATTGTGAAAGAGCAGATGATAGGAGAAATCGCGCCAGGCCAGTTCCTTGCGGAAGGTGACGACATCCTCGACCGGAACGTCCTTCAGGTTTCGTGTCGCATGCCAGATGCGGGCAGGGGAGATTTCACCGAGCGCCAGATGCGGCGACAGCCGCGAGGTCCCGTCGCGGGACGGCAGGTCACGATTCGTCTTGTAGCCATCGATGGTCCCGTCGATAAAGTCCTGCAACCGTTCAAGGGCTGCGGCTTCTCCCGGTGTCCAGACTTCACGGAATGCCTCTGCCCAGTCGGGCTTCGCCGGCAGCAGGTTCCAGTCGGCTAGTTTTTCGCTCTTCGGCCAATCCGCGGGTGCCGGAATGTGCTCGGGAGCATCGAGCGGCGCGTCCGGCTCTCCGGACGCCTCCAGCGCGCGCCAAAAGGGCGTGTAGACACGGTAGGGCATGCCCGCGCCGGTTTTCAGTCGCGACGGTTCATGCAGGAGTTGGCCGGCGAAACTTCTGACAGTCAAACCGGCATCGCCGAGGCGATTTTTCAGCGCGCTGTCCACGGCGATGCCATCCGGATCATAACGCCTGTTCCAGTAGACGCCGGAGGCACCGGTTTCCGCGATCAAGCGGGCGAAAACGTCTTCCGGCTTGCCGGTCAGCAGAAGAAGGCCGCTGTCCAGATTGCCAAGGGATTCGCAAAAGGCCTGCAGCGAATGATGCAGCCACCACGTCTGCGCCGCACCGAGCGGTCCTGTGCCACTCTCGGCAGGCTCGCGAATATAAACAGGAATGACGCCTCGCCCCGATTGCACCGCTGCGTGCAGCGCATGATTGTCACCCAGCCGCAGATCCTTGCGGAACCAGACGAGAAGAGGGCCGTTTGGGGAAGGATCGCTATTTTTCATGTTCGCCCGCGCATCGTATCGGTCTTTGCATACGCAGATACGGAAAGCGCGGATCAAAGGTTTCGCGGCGAAAGCTTTTTTATTTCATCGTTTTGCGAAGTCAGGTTGTGACTTCCGAGTGAGCCAAGAGATCGACCAATTCGCATCGTAGGAACAGGATCGGGAACTGTCCAGAAAAGCGAAAGGCTGCATTCGTTGCCGAATGCAGCCTTCTGAAACTGGCTCCCCGGGCCGGATAAATCTTAGTGTCCATAGTGGTCCACAGTGTACACACCATGATCATTAACCCTCTGTTTTACTTCTATCCCTTGTCCATTACGTCCAAGACGACTATCTATAGCGCAATACCCAATTGCGGGGAAAAAGTGGGGAAAACGACATGGGGATCCATACTCGGAATGCGTTGACCGTGAAGGCGGTCGCGGCCAGTAAAGCGGCGAAGCTTCGCGACGGTGGCGGGCTTTGGCTTGTTTCGAAGGGTACAGGACGCTACTGGGTTTTCAGTTACACAATCTTTGGCCTTCGGCGCGAGATGGGGCTTGGGCCACTGCATACGGTCGGCTTGGCGGAAGCGCGCGAAAAAGCTGAAGAGTGCCGCCGGCAGGTCCGAGCCGGTGTTGATCCGATCGCCGCCCGGCATGAGGCGCAGGCCGAAGCGCCAAAAGCTATAACGTTTGGAGAGTTCGCGGATTCGTTCGTTGATGCCGCGGTAAAGGCGGGACGGTGGCGCGGCGCCAAGACTGAAGCGCGGTGGCGCAACCTGCTTGAAAACCATGCAAAGCCGATCCGTGCCAAGGCGATCGCTGCAATCAAGAATAAAGATGTGATTGCCGTCCTTGGCCCAATCTGGGGCGAGAAACAGGAAACGGCCGAGAAGCTACGCGAGGCAATCGAGCGCGTGCTGGATGCTGCCAAGGTCGAAGGGCACCGCAGCGGCGACAATCCGGCGGCCTGGCGCGGCAATCTCGAGCACGCTCTGCACAAACCGAACCAACTGACGGCAACGAAACATCACGCCTCAATGCCCCATGCCGACATGGCAGAATTCATGCCGAAGCTTGCCGCTGTAAATGGAGTTGGAGCGCGGGCGCTAGAACTCGCCATTCTGACGGCTTGCCGGTCGGGCGAGGTGAGGGCTGCAGTCTGGCCCGAAATTGACCTCCTCAAGAAAGTCTGGACGATACCCGCCAAGAGAATGAAATCTGGAAAAGAGCACCGGGTTCCCCTCTCTAAACAGGCCATTATTCTTTTGAAGGCGATGGCGCGCCAGAGCGTCAACGAGTACGTTTTCCCGGGCGTGCGAGATAAGAAGCCGCTTTCCGACGCCTCGCTGTCGAAGGCGTTGACTTCGGCTGGCGGTGGCGCGTTCACCGTCCACGGGTTCAGATCAACCTTCCGAGACTGGGCAACCGAGGTTGCGCACGCGCCGCGGGAGGTAGCGGAAGCGGCATTGGCCCACGCTGTCGGCGATACGGTTGAGCGCTCCTATGCCCGATCCGACGCATTAGAGAGACGTAGGGATTTGATGCAGAAATGGGCTGACTACTGCGGAAAACGATAATGTTTACAAACGCGTCAACTTCTTTATTTCGCTCAGGCTAAAATAATCTGCCTGACTTTTGCAACCAAATTGCCTATATACACTGCACTGACTTGTTATGGTGGCAAGCAGTGCGCGGGGTGGTTCCCGCACCAGATGCTTCGGCATCTAAAAGCCGCTGAGAATCTCAGCCTGAAGCGCACCGAGATGCGTGGCCCATGAGGGTCGATTAATCCTAACCCGGTCATGGTGACCGGCAACCGAACCTTCTCAAACTCCATTCGATCAACTTGACGCTCGGATTCCATCCGCGCGTCTTTAGAGGAGACACCATGATTCCGTCTGCAGATAACGATAATTTCCCGGCGCTCATAAGCCTTAACGCGGCATGCGAGATGACAAGCATGTCACGATCGATGCTCAATCGATATCGATCCGAGGGGCGCTTTCCCGTCGCCGTCGACCTTGGCGATCGGCGGGTCGCGTTCGTACGCTCTGAAGTCCGTGTATGGATTGAGTCGAAGATTGCGGGGAGGGCGTCCGCATGACGGCGCACCCGACCAACCGCCGCATGGCGGGAAGCCCGACTCGAATGGAAGCGTACGACCGGCGATTGGCGGCCATCCATGAAGCTGGTCACGCGCTCATGGCCATCCACCTGGGTTATACGGCTGACGCTTGGATCCACCGAAACGAAACAGTCGATCATCTACGGGAGAAAACCTGGCTCGGGCACATGACCATGTATGATCTGCCAACCGTCTCAGACCACCAGCACGTCCGCATGGTCGCGGTTGCCGGGATGGTTGCTGAGACTCTTTGGAAATGCGGGCACGACGAAGAGTATGCCGATCCGTGGGGATGGGAGGATTATCTCTTAGACGAGGATAGCATGTCACCAAGCGATTGGCGCCTTGCAGGATGCGCTCCGGGAGAACCTGACGACGACCTATTTGATGTCGTTGCTCAGGTCGGCATGCTGTTCATGGGGGATCTCTGGTCGACGCTCACTCGGATGTCGCGGTCGCTCATGGGCGACGCCGAGTCGATTCATAGCTTCAGCTACGGACAGCCAGCGCTCGTGGGGACCGGCACATAAATATTCGCTGACCGCCCCTAGACGGATTCATCTCGGATACCGTTAATGGAATTACGCTGGCCTAGAACATGTCAAAATACTATATTTAGCGTTTGTGACCGCAATCAGCACAAGATATCGGGTAATTCACCCGTCTCACGCCAACATCAACATTTGATCGTCCGGCCATCAGCCGGCGGAGGAGGGCCATTTTGCCAATTATCGCGACTAAAGACGGTACGAATATCAATTCCGAACACGTCGTCCAATACTCGAAGCTTCGGAACGGTCTGACTCGTTTCCTACTTTCAACCGGCGGAGAGGTCACGGTCGAAACGTATCGCGAGGACATTGACGAACTCTTCATTCCGGTGATTCCGGCCAGCCAGCCCTTTGTTGCTGTCTTCGTCGAGCGGTGGGAAGACGGCGTTTTCCAGTACAAGCATCGCACAGTCATCGCGTGGCGGATTTGCGCGTCAGGAAAATACCCAGTTTTTGACGGGTATGACCATGGCGCCGATGATTACGCCGTCATGATTGATCCGGCTGGAGGCGTCTACGACTGCGATCAAAATCGCTACGATACTTTGGGCGCCTGGAAGGCAGAGTATGAAGCTGAGGCTAACCTGGCGGTCGCCCGGTCTGTTTCGGGTATCGCCGCATGATGGAGATCCTAAATATCGAACCCGTCGCCAGTCAGGGCGGCGGGGGAATGCGTGTGCTCGCATTCTTCGACCTCACTCTCAATCCCGATGTGAAAATGTATGGCCTTAGGCTGATGGAAGCGCCAGACGGCAGACGTATCGTTTATTCGCCCAATGCCAACGGCGGCCGACGGACAGCAACATTCTCACCGGCAATGGCTTCAGCCATCACTGCAGCAGCAATCGCAAAATTTGAGGGGCACGAAACCGCCGATGGCACCGATTCCGAAATATAAGCCTCAGCCGGCAACGCCGCCGTCGTTCGAGGAAGCGGCCATCCGAACACACTGCGACATGCTTCATGCGCTCGCCAACGGGGTCGACGGCGTGCTGGTGGTTAGTGCCTTCCTGGCTAATCCACTCGGCGAGAAGGACGCACCTGGCGCTGTTTCTCATTGCCAGATTGGGGACGTCGACGGGATGGTCGAAGCTGTCATGGCACATGCCAACACGCCGAATGCCAACGTTTTCGCCGGCTTGCAAATCATGCGGAAAGGCTTGGCGCGTGGAAGCCGCGGCTTAGAATCCGACATTGTAGCGGTCCTCGGCCTCGTGGTGGATCAGGACTGCGATACGGGCATGGCAGGAGCTTTGCCTGTAGACTCCGACCTTGCGCTGGAAACGTCGCCGGGAAATAGGCAGCCGTTTTTTCTATTCGATCGGCCGCTTCCGCCATCTGAGGCAAAGGCTCTGGCTCTTGCTCTGAAACGCGCGACCGGGGCTGATCACGGGACAGGGGACGTCGCACACGTTTGGCGGATAGCAGGTACCTTAAACTGGCCAAACCGAAAGAAGCTGGAACGTGGTCGGCCACCCGAGCCCGTTGCCGTTACCGTCACCCAACAATGGGACGGCTCGCTGACGTCCGTGGAAGACCTTCGGAAAGCGCTTGAGCCATGGGCGTCGGCACCGAGCACCACCACGTCCGTTTCGCTGGGCGAACTGCCATCGGTGGAAGGGATCACAGCCTCCGAGAATGCTGCCGCTCTTTTGGCCGCCAATGAGGTCGGTGATCGCTCCGCCCATGCAGCACGCGTCGTCGAGCAATTGGCGTTTGATGGGCTGACGGCGGAGCAGGCGGCGTCTCTCTTCGTGTCTGCCGAGGGTGACTGGCTTCATCGCTACCCAACCGAAGAACGCGCCCTGCGGGACCTCGAAAGGCTGTGGGGAAAATTTGGTGTTCCTCTCATCGAGGAAAGGTCCGAACGTGCCGAACGAGCGCGGGGTCTCGTCGATGCGTTGACGCGAAAAGCGCATCCGGCAGCCGCCAATGATAACGTGCCGCGAACCGTGGCCAAAAACGATAATCTTCCTTTTGTCTACCCCTCGAAATGGCAAGGTCAGGCGGTCCCGCCGCGAAAGTGGCTGATCGACAAGTTAGTACCGCTGCGGACGGTCACGCTGCTGTCCGGAGACGGCGGCTTGGGAAAGAGCCTTTTTGCCCTGCAGACATCGGTTGCAACGGTGCTCGGCAAAGAGGTGGCCGGGCTGCAGCCTGCCCAAGGGAGGGTATTGTATGTTGGTGCGGAAGACGAAGTCGATGAGTTCCATCGGCGAATCAACGATGTCCTCGCCGAGCATGGCGCCGCTTATGGGGACCTCAAAGACGACTTTCTTCTTCTGCCGCTTGCCGACCGAGACGCAACGCTCGCCCTGCCAGAGAAATCCGGCCGTATTAAGCCGACGCCGTTGTTCGATAGCCTACGGGGGCGAATTGCGGAATTTCGCCCGAAACTTCTCGTTCTCGATACGAGCGCTGATTTGTACGGCGGCAACGAGATCGATCGGACCCAAGTTCGCCAGTTCGTTGCGATGCTTCGGTCAATCGCAATCGAGTACGACTGCGCGGTAGTCCTGCTTAGCCACCCCAGCGTTGCCGGCATGCAGAGCGGCAGCGGTACCTCCGGCTCGACAGCATGGAATAACAGCGTGCGGGCCCGGCTCTATTTGACGGCCGAAACAGGCGACGGCGCCGATCCAGACGGGCGGGTGCTTACCAGCATGAAGTCGAACTACGGCGCGCGGGGTGACGCACTCAAACTGCGCTGGCACCAGGGTGTTTTCGTCCTCAATGACGGCAGCCGCCCGAACCCTGCGAAGCGGCTGATGGAGCGTAGGGCCGAGACCGTGTTTCTGGCGATCCTCTCCAAGTTCAACCGCCAAGGCAACAACGTTAGCCACGTCAGTGGAACCAACTATGCGCCCGCCAAGATGGCGGCCCATGCAGACAGCGATGGGGTCGGGAAGAAGGCACTCGCGGAAGCCATGTCGCGTCTCCTGGACGCAGAAACTATCAAAATTGTTGAAGACGGCCCGCCTTCAAAACCAAGAAAAAGACTGATCATTTCCGCCGAAGATTACGGGGCAAAATAAGCCGGAAGATCTTCCACCAGACGTTCCACCAGCCTTCCACCACCTTCCACCAGCCTACCTACCACCACCCCCTAGAACCCCGGTCGGTGGTGGAACCCGCCGACCACCTGGTGGAACCTGGTGGAACGGGCTCACCACCGGAACGAAAATCGAGAGGACTAACATGCCACCCATCAGAACAAGTTTCCGAAACATCGGCGGCCCATTCCCCGGCAAGGGATCAGCTCCGTCTATGACCCGCGATTTCCATCTCGTCGACGGACGCGCTTCGTTCGAGCGGTTCAACGACCAGGCCGCGATGCGCACCCACGTCTTCGATGCCGGCAGCCTTGTAGCCGCCAACGACAATGTGCCGGCCGAAAAATCGAAACGCATTCGTAAGGGAGCCCGCCGTTGAAATTCAAGACATTCAAGGATGCCATGAGCGCAGAGCGCATTTTCGATGCCGCCAACGACAACCAACCCCGCAAGACTCCGCAGCCTCGATACCGAGGCACACTGCCAGCACTCCGATGGCTGTTCGACAATCACCCGGAATTGGCACCGGCCATGGCGGCAGCACTACCGAAGCCAGCAACGAACTGGTCCATCGAGGTGGAAGATAGCAATCAGCAGATTCGACCCACGATCGGCGCACTGATGAGGGCGGCGACTGATGCCTTTCGGGTGTACGTTCGAAACGGAAAGAAGCACGTCGGAGCCGGCTTGATCATCAAGCAGGACGGGGGCATCGAGCGCGCCACTCTGGGAACGCTCAAGTTCTTGAATGGTCGTCTTACTCAGTGGGCCGAGACAAAGAAGGGCGCAAAGCTCCGCCCGATTGATCGGCTGACTCAAGCTGGTGCCGGGACATCATCGCATCGGGATCCATCGCGCTATCTGGCAACTAAGCCCAGCACACCGTCACCGATGCGCACGACGTCGCTGCCACGAAATGTGTCCGACCGATCGGTGCTGCCGCCAATGCTCGACCCGCAGGCTGGCGTTGAAGAAGCTCGAGCATTGCTGCGTTCTCTCGGTGTCGACGGGTCCGTCCCATTCGACAAGCTGCCGGTGAGGGCAACCCGATGCGAAACGGCCGTGGCACAAGGGGCTGGTTTCCTCGGCGGTGTATCACGTCCGAGCGGCAACTCGTCAAGCGGCGGGGAGCTATGGGAAGCGCCGTTTATTCCTCAGGGCGATGTCGTGAAGGTCGTCGAAGAAGTTGCCGCACGCGGCTCGCTGAAGTCGATTGGAGTGCGGCTGGGCTACTCGGATGGATACGCAGACAGGGCGGGGAAGGCTGCGCTTCTGGATGCCGCTAAAACGCTGGCTGCAGCGAACGACAATAAAAGACTACGAAGGTGTGCCTGATCGTGGCGTGTTCTTGCGTATCTATATGAAGACACAAGAAAGGCCGCCATCGTGCGGCCTTTTAACTAATTGGGGCGCCGAATTCGCGCTGACGATCAAACTAGCGGCAATGCCGGTCGGCCCCTTTAACCCATTGCCATGGCGCGTACTCCTCCGCCGCCGTGGCGATCGTGCCGCTGGTTGAGTGCTCAAGCGCTCCCAGCGGCTCTTGCCTCCCTCCGCTGTGTTTATTGACAAAATATTATCTTTATAATCAGGGAGATAATATCTTATAATCAACTCCGTGTTGACTTCCAGTTATCTATATCGCATATTGAGGACGTTCCCACTAGCTGGGCTTGAGACTACCGCACCCCCGGCAGGAAACTGCGCGGGGGTTTTGCTTTATATCATCAATGCGTGTTTGACACACCCTTTCACAATATCGAAGTCTGCATTCGAAAGGCTTGGCGAAATGAACCTTCCGGCCAACCGGACCCGGTCCAATCTCGCGTAGCTCACGGTCGTGACCATGTCACCTTTGACCCAAGAGTGCACATCGCCTCCTAAAAACGGGTAGCTTCCTGCTAAAATGCAGTGATGGTGTTTTTGGGCTGGCTTGGGTTCCTTCGTGCTTAGCGGAACGACCACACAAGTACCGTATCTGCTAACGCCGGGCGTCATTACGACTACAAACCTATTCTTGGTCATCTCTGGCGCTACTGACAGTGGCCCCGCCATCACGCCAGGCTCTTCGATGTCGCTCAGCACGGGTCCAAAATTGCACATGAGGACCATGCCAGGCACTGGAATAAACGATACTGGCACTGCTTTCTCCGTGAAAATATGACTTATATGGCACTCGTAATGGCCATCAATTAGTACCGCAAACACTAAATATAGTATCAACGCGTCGTTTGCGATGATTGCCAGCGGAAACAAATTCGACCGCTTAGCTGAAGTCTAAGACAATACAGGTTGAACTTCTCCACTTTCCACCTTCCGCATATATGTGCTTACAGCGCCCCTAGTGATGCTGAGTTTTCTGGATATCTGGGCGTGCGTAAGCCCACGTGCCACCGCGGCTTCAACAAGGGCCTTACCTAGTGGCGAGAGGTTGGCGCCATTCGTAGTTTTACACAGGGCGATAATGTCAGCCAAATCGTCCAGTTTTTCTACGATTTCGCCCTTCAGTTTTCTCGGGTCAACGTGGTTGTTGCTCATTAAGTATCATCCAAAAAGCCACAATTTAAAGAGTTACACAACGTGTGTATCCGATACATATCCAATTTTCAAGGGATGGAGAGTCTTGCTAATCGCAAGGCCACCGCCTACCACCACCTCTACGGCCTGAAAGCCTGGCAGGACGCACGTCATGTCCAGTTGGCACACCAGCCGCTGTGCGAGCGATGCTTGCGTGACGAGATCGTCACCGAGGCCAGGGTGGTGAACCACCGCATCAAACATCAAGGCGACTGGGCATTGTTTATCGACCCGGAGAACCACGAGAGCGTTTGCGCTGAGCACCACGACAGCCTCATCAGGCGCGAGGAGGCGCGAGGCTATGTGATCGGCTCTGATATCGATGGCCGCCCTTTGGCGCCTGACCACCCGTGGAATCGGGGGTAGGGGGTGGCTCAGGGTCTGGGCCGGTCGGGCTGCTGTACCTGCGCCCCCCCTCCGTTCGCACCGAGAAGATTTTCAAAGAGGGGGGATGATCGATGTCGGTGACCGAAACGGCTTCGCTAAGTGCTCCCGATTGGGCCGCTGCCTATCCTGATGCTATCGATGTTGCCGAGGCGGAAGAGCAATGGCGGGCTGTTATGGCTGATCTCCATGTGGCTGGCACATTGGCAGAAGCAACCGCTCACACCGTCTCGCGTCTCGTCGAGTTCCGTGTCCAATACCGGAAGGCTGCACGGCATGTCGCTGAGCACGGCACGATCTTGAAAGCAAAGAAGGCTGCCATCGGACAATGGAACCCCAATTGGTCAGCGATGCAGCAAGCCGACGCACGAATTTCGCACCTGGAGTCAAAGCTCGGTCTGGATCCGATCAGCCGCGGAAAAACGACGAAGGTGGCCAGTGGCAAGAGGAAACAAAGGGCCGCGGACGCCTATCTCAAAACTTCAAGCTGATCCAACCACAGCCTACGCAAACGACGTTCTAGCCGGGAAAATCATTGCCGGCGAGCATCAGTACGCAGCGGCCGAGCGACACCTCCGCGACTTAAAAGACGGTCCCGCACGCGGACTGCACTGGGCTCCTGAACTAGCTGGTCGAGCAATCGGATTCGCTCCCGCCGTTTTGTCGATCACCGCTGGTGCCGCTGAGGGCAAGCCGTTTAATCTCCTTCCATGGCAAGTCTTTTGCTCGGGCAGCCTGTTTGGTTGGCGCCTAGCCAGTGGACGAATGCGTTTCCGCTCCGCGTGGGTGGAAACTGGTAAGGGGCAAGCAAAGTCGCCCTGGATGGCCGCGACCGGCCTTTATATGGGTGGTTGGTACGGCGTGAAACGCGCCGAGGTCTATTCAATCGGCCAGGACCGAGCTACGGCGAACGTTCTTTTCAAGGATGCGGTCGCCATGTGTCGCGCGCCTATTCCCGGAGGGGAAGAGGACGAAGAGGACACGCTGGTTTCGCGCGGCGATGTCCTGATCCGCGGTGAGGGCGACAACGCCTGGAAGATCGAGTTCCCCGAAGTTGGCAGCAAGTTCCAGTCGCTGGCCAACGGGGCGGCGATTAGCGGACCCCGGCCGATCATGGTCGCAGCTGACGAAATCCATGAGTTTAAGGACAACTCTTCGATCGAGACGTGGAAGCGCGCCATCGCGAAGATGCCGGGCGACGCATTGATGCTGCTCGGCACGAATACGCCCGCCGCCACACAAATTGTTGGCACCGACTATTCCGATTTCTACCAGAAGGTTGCGACCGGCGAAGTTCATGACGACGGCGCATTTGCCTTTATCGCGCGTGTCGACAAGTCGGATCGTGAGAACGTTTTCGACAACGAGGCGTGCTGGCCGAAGGCTTTGCCGGCCTTGAACGTGACATTTCCCATCGAGAACATCCGGGGCGAAGTTAATACTGCCCGAGTGCTGCTATCGACCGCATTCTCAGTGAAGAGGCTATACTTCGGCATTCCGATCGGCGCTGCCGATTTCTGGATAGCGGAGGAGGCGTGGTCGGCCGTTCAGAAGCCAGTAGTTCCGGTGGCTCAAAAAGGCCGGAAATGTTGGCTTTCTCTCGACCTTTCGGACAAAAACGACCTTACGGCGCTGTCTGCAGCTTGGAAGGCTGAAGATGGGCACATCTTCGTAAAGACCTGGTACTGGACCACCGCTGAGGGTTTGAAAGAACGAGCCCTTGCCGACAACGCGAAGTATGTCGAATGGTCGGAGGACCCGCGGACAGGCCTAGCGGCGGTGACAGGCGCGGTTATCGATAAGACCTTCGTTGCCGCGCAAATCCAGCAGATTTGCCAAGAACACGACGTCGAATTCCTAGCATTTGATCCCGCCGGTATTGCTGACTTCATTGCGGCCTGTGAGCAGATCGGGTTCCCGGTCTGGCGCTACGAGGGGCCGGAGAAGCCGGAGGGCACGGGGCTGAAGCTGGTAGCACACGGGCAGGGCAAGCGCGTGGTGTTTGAAGACAAGGCCCTTTGCATGCCACGGTCAATCGAGCGTCTGGAGGATCGCATCCTCCTCAAGACAATAACGATCGACAATAGCCCAGTGACCTACATGTGTGCGGGTAACGCGTTGCTCGATGCGGATGGCCAAGGCAACCGAGCTTTCGACAAAAAGCGTTCGCGCGGTCGTATCGATGGAATGGTCACGATCGCCATGTCCGCCGGCTCTGCGGATTCCGACTTCTCAGCAATCGACGTGACGTCCCCTTGGGACGATCCTGAATTTAGTTTGGTGGCGTAGATGAAACTCTTCAATTTTGGCCGCCGAACTGCGGAAAAGCCCGTCGAAACGCGGGCAACGGTAGAAAACGCGACTGTGCCCGTAAGCTCGGAAAACTTCCTTGCGTTTTTTGGGGTGCAGTCGGCCAATCTGCCAGCGGTTACGATCGACAATGCTCTGACGGTTCCGGCTGTACTCGCTGCGGTGGCATTCATGTCGCGCACGCTTGCTGCGCTCCCGCGGCACGCCTACCGAGACACGAAGGACGGAGCAAAGCGCGTTGGCGGTAGGCTTGAGACGGTGGTCAATAGATCGCCGAATGAGGCGATGGGATCATTTGCGTTCTGGCAATGGTTCTGGCAGCAGGTTTTTACCGGCGGCCGCGGGCTTGCCTACATCGAGCGCACGCCGCAGGGCATTGATTCATTGTGGATGCTGGACCCGTCCAAAACCACAATCAAGCGCACTGGCTTCAAGGTCGTTTATGAAAACGGCGGCAGAGAATATGCCGCCGCGGACGTGATCGACGTGCCGTTCATGTTGCAGTCGGACGGCTTGAAGCACTACGGCCCGATTATGAAGGCGTCGAAGGCTATTCAGCTTGCGATCGCCATGAACGACTACGGCTCGAACTTCTTTGCTGGTGGTGGTGTTCCGCCGCTTGCTTTGGAAGGACCGCTTCCGGCTGGCAAGGAGGCCATCGCCCGCGCGCAGGCCGATATCAAGCGGTCGGTTGACGCGGCGAAGAACGCCAACGAGCCAGTCTTCCCGATTCCGGCCGGTTACAAGTTAACTCCGGTCGGCATTGACCCTGCCAAGGGGCAGATGGTCGAGGCTCGCCGCTTCCAAGTTGAGGAAATCGCACGCGCCTGGCAGTTGCCGCCCGTGTTTCTGCAGGATTTGTCGCGCGCGACGTTTTCGAACGTAGAGCAGCAGGATTTGCACCTTGTGAAGCACCTTATCGGCCAGTGGGCCAAGGCGCTCGAGGACGAAATCAACCTGAAGTTCTTCGGTCGCAATGCCAGCGGTCGCTGGGTTGAACATGCGCTCGATGGGATCCTTCGCGGAGATTTCAAGAGCCGTATCGAAGGCTTGGCGAGGGCTATCCAGACGGCGCAGATGACGCCGGATGAAGCTCGCGCGCTTGAGAATAGGCCGGCGCTGCCTCACGGCGACGTGCTCTACATTCAGGGCGCAACCGTGCCACTCGGGACGCAGCCGGTTGATGCCGGAGCCAATCAGGCTGGCGCGAAGCCAGCCAATGACAATGAGCCTGCGGGCGATGATACAGATGAGGCGAGCGCCGCATGACGAAAGACATTGAAAAGCGCAGCGGGAACTTCGGCGTTGAAGTCCGCGCCGAAGGCGAGAAGCGAACCCTGACAGGTTATGCGGTCGTCTGGGATAGCGACACCACGATCGGCGACTACTTTGTCGAGCGGATCGCGAAGAACGCTTTCACCAAGGCGCTTCGCAACGACATCCTGGCTCTGGTCAATCATGACTCGGGCCGCGTCGTCGGGCGCACGAAGTCCGGAACGCTCCGGCTGGCGCAGGACGACCACGGACTGAAGGTCGAGATCGATGTGCCCGACACCACCGACGGAAACGACCTGTGGAAGCTCGTCGAGCGCGGCGACGTGTCCGGCATGAGCTTTTCGTTTCGGGCCACAAAGCAGGAATGGGACGAAAGCGGCGAGATGCCGAAGAGGACCGTCATCGAGGCGGAACTTTACGAAGTGACGGCCACTCCAATTCCCGCCTACCCCGACACGACCTTGGCACTGCGATCCTTGGAGTTCGCACGTGCCGAAACCGGACGACGCATCAATTGCGAGTCTGCTGCCAGGCGCATCTCAGAGCGGCGCGCCGCCACAGAGCAAAAAATCCGGGGCATCCGGCAGGACGCCTCGTAGTCACCCGGCGCTGCCGGAGGGCAAGGGCGACCAGTCCTGCCAGCAATCACCCATGAACCATACGGCTCGCTTTAGGCGGGCTTTTTATTGAGGTATACACATGTCCTTGAAAGACCTGCAGGAAAAGCGCGGCCGTCTTGTGACGCAGGCGCGCGAAGCCCTGAACGAAATCACCACCAACACCGACGAAGCCCGTTCGGCGGAACTCGACGCCCGCCATGACGCCATCATGGCTGACTTCGACAAGGTCGAAAAGCTGATGGAGCGCGAGCAGAAGCTTGCCGACATAGAAAAACGCTTTGAAGACCGTCAGGCCGAAGAGCGCGCCAAGAAGCGCCCCGGCGGGGACGCCGAAGCCCGTGGTCAAGACGAAGGGGACCAGATCTCCTATCGGCAGGTCTTCCACAAATACCTAGCGGGGGGCGCCGACCTCGGCGAGCTATCCACGGAAGAGCGCGCGGTTCTGAAGGCTGGCGTACAGTCGACCAAGGAATTCCGCGCCCAGACCGCAGGCACCACTACTGCCGGCGGCTTTACAGTGCCGACCGAACTGGCCGCCGTCATCATTCAGACGATGAAGGACTGGGGCCCACTCTACGACGACGAGATCTGCACGGTACTGAACACGGCGTCGGGCAACCCGATCAAGCTTCCGACCGTCGACGACACCGCTGTGGTTGCCGAAAAGCACACCGAAGCTGCTGCGCTCACGGATGACGGCGGCAAGGATGCAACCTTCGGCCAGAAGTCGCTTGACGCGTATGTCTACGACACCGAGTTTGTCCGGTTCTCCATGGAGCTCGCGACCGACAGCATCTTCAACATGGAGTCGCTGCTAGGCGGACTGCTCGGAGAGCGTTTGGCGCGGATTGCCAACAAAGAACTGACCATCGGCGATGGTACTGGCGACCCGAATGGCGTTGTCACCGCTTCTTCGCTCGGCAAGACCGCGACGGCCACCGCTGCCATCACCGCAGATGAGATCATCGACCTACTGCATTCGGTCAACTCGGCTTACCGCCGCTCTCCGAAGACGAGGTTCATGTTCGCGGACACGACGCTGGCCGCCATCCGCAAGTTGAAAGACGGGCAGGGCAATTTTCTCTGGGCCATGGGCGACGTTACCACCGCCCAACCCGGCACGCTGCTCGGCTATCGCTACAGCATCAACGATGACATGGACGCGCTGGCCGCCGCCAAGAAGGTCATGCTGTTCGGCGACTTCTCGAAGTACTTCGTCCGCAAGGTCGGTTCGCCGGTCATCGGCGTGCTTCGTGAGCGCTTCTGGCCGGATCTCGGCATTGCCGGCTTGATCCGCTTCGACGGCGAACTCGGCGACACCGCAGCCATCAAGCACCTGATCACGGCTGCCTCGTAATCCGACCGCACTGGGACGGCGGGCTTCGGCCCGCCTCCTTTTCAGGAGAAATCATGAGAATCAAGATGCTCGTCGGCTTGGCCGGCAATGAATACTCCCTGTCGCCTGGCGATGAGCGCGAATTCCCCGATGCCGAGGCTATCCGGCTGATCGAGGCGGAATATGCCGTGCCGGTCGCGGAGGTGAAGACGGAACGCGCTATTGCGCAGCAGGCGCCCGAGCGCCGCGCAAAGAGGGGCAAGAGCGATGTGGTATCCGACGAAAGTGACAACGGCGGCGACTGAGCCGCTATCGGCTACGGAAGTTAAACGGCAGTCGAATGTCTTCCACAGCGACGACGATGCGCTTTTTTACGGCTTCATCGCCGCGGCGCGAGACCATGTCGAGAAATACTGCACTATCCTCCTTGGCGCGCAGACGGTCGAGGTGAAATGCGACGGATTCTGCGACTTCGCAAGGATGCCGATCGCCCCTGTGACGTCGATCACGTCGATTGTCTATGTGGACGCAGCGGGCGCTGAACAAACGCTGGCCGATACGGTCTACGAACTCCGCAACGACGATCTCGAGACGGCAATCGTGCGCAAGTACGGCCAGCAATGGCCCGCGGTCCAGATGGGCTCGCGCATCACGGTCACGACCGTTTCCGGCTATGCGGCTCTTCCCGCCTCCATCAAGCACGCGATGCTGCTTTGGATCGCCGACGCCTATGAGCAGCGCGAGAATGCCGCAGCGCCAGGCTGGACGGCGTTCGATGCGCTTTTATGCAATTACAGGCGCTAAGAGCGCAGGAGAACACCATGACGGATCTCGTAATTACCGCGGCGAGTGTCGTTGCCGGGACAGACGCAGTGAGAGACATCGGCACTGCCGGAGAAACCCTGACGGCCGGTAAAGCCATCTATTATTCGGCATCCACGGCCAAATGGATGCTCGCCGATAGCAACGCGGCAACCGCAGAAGCGCGGTCCGCAAAGGCGATCGCGCTGAACGGCGCATCGCTTAATCAGCCGGTTAGCGTCCAGAAGGGCGGCTCGATCACCATCGGCGCCGCGCTCACTCCAGGGGTTGCATATTACCTTTCGGATACCCCGGGCGGAATTTGCCCCGTCGCAGACGTCGGCTCCGGCGAGTATGTCGGTCTGATCGGCTTGGCCACTTCGGCCTCGGTGCTGGCCCTCGACTTTCAGTATAGCGGCGTCGCTCTGTAATGTGGGTCCGGTTTACCGCTGATCATTCGTGGCGTCAGCCGGGCTTCTCCATTGATTACAAAGCGGGCGGCGAGCATAACGTCACCCGCGCCTGCGCTGACGAGGCGCTGGCCAAGGGCGTTGCGATACGGGCGCCCGGCAAGAAGCGGGAAGCGAGGGCGGATGGCGAAGCGTAACGGCGCCGGCGCGATGCGCCAGAAGGTCCATTTCCAGCGTCGCACTGAAAAAGAAGATGAATACGGCAATACCGTTGAAGACTTCCAGACAATCTTCACCGACGCAGCCGAGTTCATCCCTCTTAGGGGTGGAGAGCAGGTCACAGCGGCCCGCCTGACGGGCATCCAGCCTTTCATCGTCCGCGTACACAGTTCCACCCAAACTCGCGCTGTAGGGCCGGATTGGCAGATTGTGGACGCTCGCTCCGGCGTTGTTTACGCGATCACCGCGCCTCCCGTGAATACCGACCAGAAGAACGCCTATCTGGACATCATGGTGACGCAGGGGAAGGCTTCCTAAAGGGAGGACGGCATGGCGCTGAAGGCTAAGGTCTTGGGCCGTGAAGCTCTGACTAAACGGCTGGCTCAGTTGGCGCCGAATGCTGAGAAATATGCGGCCGACGCCAAAATCAAGGCCATGACGGAATTCGCCGAAAGCATGGAGGGTAAAGCCCCGACGGGCGCCACGCTCGAATACATGCACAGTTTCGAGGCTGACTTCCTTCGGAATCGCCCGGCGCAAGAAATGGTTGGCATCAAGGCCAGCAAGGATCCCGACGCGACCGGACTTTACGCCGAATTTATTTGGCGCTTTCTGGAGTTCGGGACCGCCCCGCACAGTACCGCAAAAGGCGGCGGCACGGTCGCAGGCAAAAAGGCGGCCGCAGCGAATCCGAAGGGCATGCACCCCGGCACAACGGCGCAGCCTCACATCTTTCCGGCATGGCGCGCGTTCAAGCCGAAAGCGAAGAAGCTGATTGCCGCTGCGATCAACAAGGCCGTGCGCGAAGCAAAAAAATAACGGCAAGGAAACTCAATGGCATCGCCCGAACTTGAATTGCAGGGCGCGATTGTGTCCCGGCTGAAGGCGGACGCGACTCTTACGCCGCTCGTCAACGGCGTTTACGACCAGCCACCAGCCACATGCTGGGCTGCACCGAAAGAAGGGTATGTCACGATCGGAGAGGCGCAAATGCTTCGTGATGACGCGGCGTGCCTGGAGGGCGGGCAGGTTTACCTGACGCTCCACGGCTGGTCGCGCAAGGTCGGTTATCCGGCCGTTCGCGCGATTGCCGATGCGGTCGTCGAGGCGCTTCATATGAAGACGCTGGCCATGCCTACCCACCGTTTCATCTCCATCATGCACAGGCAGACGCGGACGTTCCGCGATGCGGACGGGATCAGCTCGCATGCGGTTATCGAGTTCATCGCGAACTTCGACAAGCCGGTCTAGCGGGCGACCCACCACCAAACACCACACCACCACGACCGGCCATGTGCCGGTTTTTTCACATGAAGGAACCTATCACATGGCAGACGGACAACAGCTTGGCAGACTTCTGCTTATTCAACTGGGCAACGGCGCAGAGCCCGAAGTCTTCACGAATCTGTGTGGCGTCAAGTCCAGCAGCTTCGATCTTTCGGCAAACGAAATCGACACGACCACTCCGTCGTGCACCAATCCGGGCGATGAAGTCCAGAAGACTTCGCGCCCCGGCATTGCAAGCCGCACCTTTCAGGGGTCCGGCGCGTTCGTGTCCAGCACGATCATGAAAGCGTTCATGACGCACGTGATCAACACCACGGCATTCAATGCCAAGGTCAGCGTGCCCGGTCTCGGCGTGTTTCAGGGATCCTGGTTCGTCACTTCGTTTTCCTTCACTGGCGAAATGGAGCCGAACATGGAGTTCAGCGCCACCTTCGTCCCGGCTGGTGAACTTACCTTTACGGCCGAGGCATAACGGATGGCTGAACCTGTAAACGGCGCACGCGGCGAAGTCGCGCTCAAGATCGACGATGTCGAGCTGGTCGTCGCAGCAACGATGGGCGGACTCTCCGCCATGTCGTCCGCCCTTGGCTGCAAATCCCTCTCTGACCTTTGGCAGCGGCTGGCCGGCGTTGAGGTTGCGGCCACGCTGGCTGCCATCGAGTTCCTGACGATCAAGGGCGACTGGGCCGCTGCGATCAAGAAGATCCAGTTGAAGCACTTCGCCGCATGTTCGGTCGCCTTTAATCAGGCAATCGCCGCGCATCTGGACGTCGAGGGAAACGAAGCCGCCGTCGAGGAGCCAAAGGCCGCGACGGCGAAGAACTAACTACCGACCGGCAATTGCGAGAGTGGATGCAGACGGCTCACAAAATAGGGTGGAGGTTGCCGGATTTCTGGCGCTCCACTCTTGTTGAGTTCTTTGATTGCATCGAGGCGCACAACGAGGCGCAAGGCGAAGAGACTTCGGCTGGCGTGTCTCAGGACGAAGTTGCCAAGGCGTTCGCGAAGATGGGGTGAGACTATGGAGTCTTTTGAACAGGCAGACCGACTGAATCGGTTAGAAGCTGAATTGCTTCGGCTACGGCAAGAGCTTGCAGATTTTCGAAGTTCATACTTCCAGAATCAGGAGGCAATTGCACGTGGATGCTCAAGTTATCACCGCGAGGGTCACGTTCATCGCGGGTGATTATTAGGTCGACCTTTGCGATCATGCATGCGGCGGCTCCTTCGCCGACTTCCCGAACGTAGTCCACGCGGGCTTGAATTCCCGGATTCGCCATTTTCACCTCCCCAAAGGCCCGCCACCACGCGGGCCTTATGCATTCTAGGAATATTGCTGATGGCTGAGAAGTCCGACGACCTGATTATTTCCATCAGCACCGACATGGCGACGGTTCGCCGTGCGTTGAAACGCCTTGGCGATGACATCGCGTCGACATCCGGCAAGGTCGAAAAGCAATTCGACAAGATGGGCAAGGGCATCGATAATTCGATGACCACCGCCCTACAGACCCGCATCGACAAGATGGTGGGCATTGGCACCAAAGGCGCGCAGGAATGGACTGGCGCGCTAGCAGATCAGGGGAAAGAGCTTGAGCGCCTTCGTGCTCGCTATAATCCGCTGTTTGCGACGATCAACAATTACAAGTCGGCCGTTTCGGATATCAGGCGCGCACACGCTCTAGGCGCGATCTCCGCAACCGAGATGACCGCCGCCATCACGAAGGAGCGGCAGGCCGCCCTGGCTTCGACTGCGGCCATTAAGGGGCGAAATGCGGCGTTGAAGGATACGCCAACGAGTGCGCGGGCTCGCGGTTTTGGTGCTGAGAAATTCAACACCGCCAATCTGGCTGCACAGTTTCAGGATATCGGCGTCACGGCTGCGATGGGCATGAGCCCGCTCCAGATTGCCCTCCAGCAGGGCACGCAGATTTCCGCGGTGCTCGGCCCCATGGGCGCGGCTGGTGCTGTGAAGAGCCTTGGCGCGGCTTTTATGTCGATCGTCAGTCCGGTTTCGCTGGCCACGATCGGCATCATTGCTGGCGGCGTTGCTGCCGCTCAGTATTTCGCTGGAACGTCTAAGGAGACGTCGAAAGCGGAAGAGGCTCTGAAAAACCATTCCGACCTTATCAGGCGCATCAAAGAAGCTTGGCCCGAAGCTACAGCCAGTCTCAAAAATTACGCTTCCGAGAGCAAGAAAATCCTTCAACAGGACGTGAAGGATTCGATTGATCTTTACAAGCAATCGGTAGCAGACTCGGCGAGAGACGCAAAGTCTCCACTTTTATCCATACCGGCTAGCGACTACCAGGGCGCAACGAAAACCATTGGTGATGTCCAGTCGGCGATTGCGGCGCTCGACGCGAGCATCGCAAAGGGTAATCCCGATCTAAGGGCTTTCATCGAGCGCCTTATCGAGATCGAGAACCAGTCCGGAACGCCTGAGAACATCAAGAAATTGATCAAGGAGATCCGCGAGGCTGCCAAATCCGGTATCGATGCGCAGAGCAAACTTGACCCCCTGATTAAGACGATTGAGGGCATCGGCAGTGCTGCAGCAACGCAGGCCAAGCATATTGAGGCCTTCACTAAAGCTGTCGATCAGCTTTCTAATATCTCGCCGACGCGCTTATCGGATATGGAACAGGCCGCAAAAGCCTACGGTGAGGCTCTGCGGGCAGCGAAAACCGAAGCCGACGTAACGCTGGCTGATGACCAGTTCAACGCTGCGAAGCGTCGCATTTCCAACCAGAATCCGACCGTCATCAACAGCGACGGCAAACTAACCGTCCCCGGCGTCCCCGGCCAGAAGCCGGTCCAACTCGGCGACGAGCCTGACAAGGCATCCCAAAAAGCCGAAACCGCTGCTGAAAAGGCAAAGAACGCCTACCGCGATCTGCTCAAATCCGCTGACGACCGCATCAACCAGTTGCGCCTTGAAACTGAGCTTACGGGCGAATACGGCGCCGCCACAGATGCGGCGCGCTTCCGGCTGGATTTGCTTCAGCAGTCCGAGGACAAGGGACGGTCGCTTTCGCCAGAACAGAAGGCGGCGATCGAAGAGAAGGTCGCGGCTTACGGCAAGTATTCGGAGGCATTGGCGCAGGCCAAGCTTCAGCAGGACCTGCTAGACGCCTCCGCTATGCGTGGTCTTTCCGACCAAGACAGGCAGGTAAAGCAGGCGCTTCGCCAGTACGGCCTGCCGGAAGACCTTGGCGGCAAAAATGCTGGCGACATCCGTCGCCAACTCCAGCTTGACGAAATAACGAGCGCATCCGACGCCTTCATCGACAACCTGACCGGCGCGCTTTTGAGCGGTGGCGAGGACATCGGCAAGAAGCTCGGCCAGGTTGTTCTGAATGCCTTGCTGGATTCCGCGCAGACGCAAATTTCCGGCATTTTGAAGCAGGTGTTTGGGGCACTGATGTCGGGTGGGTCGACGGGGGCGCCAGTCGGTGCGGTTGCGAGTGCGGCTAGTTCGTTTGCGGCCCCCGTTGGGGCCGTTACGCGGTCGGCGCTGCCGGCTGCTGGCGACATCGGAACCTATGCCAAGGCCATCCAGGCAATCGAGAGCGGAGGCAATTACGGCGCCCTCGGGCCAGTCACGCGTAATGGCGATCGCGCCTATGGTGCCTATCAGGTTATGGGCAACAACATCGGCCCGTGGTCGAAAGAGGCGCTTGGTAGGTCGATGACGGCTTCCGAGTTTTTGGCCGACAAGGGCGCGCAGGACTCGATCTTTGCTCATAAGTTCGGCGGCTACGCTGAGAAATACGGTCCATCGGGCGCGGCACAGGCTTGGTTCGGCGGGCCAGGGTCCGTCGGCAGAGGCGGTATGGGCCAAGACATCCTTGGGACGTCTGGCAATACTTACGTCAAGATGTTCGAGACGAACGTCACGAAGATGGGCAATGTTGCCGGTGAAGCCACGAAGGGCCTTGGTGGACTGAATAACGGCCTCGCTGCAATCACACAGAACTTCGGCGCTGGCGCCGGGTTGGGTGGTGGTGGCCTCGGTGGTTTTGCGTCACTCTTTTCGTCTTCGTTCAAGCCGAACACGACCTTGAGCGCGTTTTTAGGCGTTGGAGCCAATGCAAAAGGCACAGACAGATGGTCCGGCGGCCCGACATGGGTCGGTGAAGACGGGCCGGAGATTATCAACGCACCCAAGGGTGCGAAGATCATTCCGAACCATGCCATCCGCAAGGTTCATGCACCCGTCGCTCCCCGCCTCAACGGGCGCGCACCAGCGGCATCCAACCAAAACAGCCCTTCGTCCATGGTTGTCCAAATTCAAGGCGCGTCCGGCGACCCGCACGTGCGCGAGCTAGTGCGGCAGGGCGTGGCGGCTGCGTTGGCCGAGAAGAACGACAACGACCGGCGCGGTGGCGTTGGGTTGATGCAGCAGCGATACGCCGCGCAAAAAGGCTAACCAGCCGGAAGGAACATGATGGCCGGCTACCTCAATATGCCGACCCTCGAGGCGAACTTTCTGCACGCTCCAAAGGCGACTTTTGACGTGCAGGGGTCGGCGATTGAGGGTGGGCGCAACGGCAACGGCGAGTCCGTCAGCATGGAAATGGCAGGTGGCGGCATTGTGACCGCCACCTACGAGCAATGCCTGATCAAGGACAAAGAGCAGCTAGAATACATCAACTTTCTCGGCGCCCGGTTGAACGGGTCGTTCCGGTTTATCAACGTTCCGATCATTACCGATTGGTTCGGGCCGTTTCCGACCATCAACGGGCTTCCGACCCCGATTTTTTCCGGCATCCAACATTCCGACGGCAGCTATCACAGCGATGGCTCTGGCTATAGCCAGGCGACGGTATGGGCCGAGGTGACGGAAAGCGCGGCGCTGAATGCCGGCATTCTCAAGATCAGGCTTTACGACGCCGCGCGTGACTTGCGGTGGTCTGAATGGTTTTCGATCTATCACCCTACCAAGGGTTGGCGAGCTTATCGCTTTTGGGAAGTCATTTCGAAATCCGCCGAAGGGACCGAGGTCAAGAGCGGCGCCACGCGCACCTACAAGGATTACACCTTGGCGCTTTCGCTTCCGCTTCGTGAAGCGGTATCTGCCGACACGCGCGTCGAGTTTGCCCGCCCTCGCTTCGTGGGCAAATTCCCGACCGGCTTTACCCTGCCATCCGTAGTCGAGGCGTTTTTCGTGACGCAGCAGACGCTGCAGTTTGTGGAGGCTTTTTAGCCGCCGGCACCACTCCACCCCCACCATCTTGGCCGCCATCGAGCGGCCTTTTTCATGTCAGGAATCAAGATGGGATGGGTTCCCGACAACGTCGTTGCCGCCCTCGGTCAAAGCCACCAACTGGGCATCTTCCTTCGTATCGACACCGACCCGGCGCTGCATCTTTGGATGGGCGTCAATGACGTGCCGATCGGGTTTGACAGCATCGACCCAGACGGCACGGTCTATCTTGGCGGCGGGCGACTTGTGGGCGTTCCGACGCTCGAGGTGCTGGTCAACGGCACGTCGGACTCGGTCGAATTTACGATTTCAGGCGTCGATCCCGCCACGGGCGCGAAGATGCTCGACAGCCTTCCTGCGGTGCGCGGTTGCGCCGTGCAGATGGGTCTGACGACGCTCGACGAATATTTCCAGCCAATGTCGGATGTCATTCCGATCTGGACCGGCTCGGCAAGCCATATCGGCGAGTCGAGCGCGGCTGTGCAAGGAACGCAGAGCGCAACACTGACACTCTCCTTGAGCGTCGTTGCCGGCGAAAGCACCCGCTCACGGGCGGCACGGTCCACGTGGTCCGCCGCGCAGCAGAAAGCCTTTTCACCGACTGACCGCTTTTGTGACGCGACCGCCCGCCTTGCGCGCGGCGTCGATCCTGCCTGGCCGAACTTCTAGCGCACTGCCGCCTGCAGCACTCAAGGACGCCCCATGGAATTGCGAGAGTTTCTCGCCTTGCCGCACTTGTTCGAGTGGGGCGGGGTGGTCGGTGACGACTGCACGACCTGGTGCGCCTCATGGGTTCGTGAGCGCATCGGTATCGATCCTGCGGCCAGTCTGCGCGGCACGTACTCCACCGAACTTGGCGCGCACCGCATCCTGAAGCAGGCCGGCGGACTCGTCGCATTCATCGACTCTCATCTGCTGCCGCTCGGCTTTGCCCGTACCGACACACCATCCGTCGGCGACATCGGCGTCGTGCGCCCTGACGGGCAGCCTACCGAGATCGCGGCAATCAATTTCAGCAAGACGTGGGCGATGCTTTCTCCCGGCCGCGTGGTCGCGAAGAGGGCTGAACTCGTGACCGCGTGGAGGTTTCCGAGTTGAGCATTCACCGCCGCTTGATGATGCAGCGCTACGGTCTTGAGCATTCCACCTTTCTTTATTCCCCGGTCGTGTTCGACCCAATCTTCACCCCGCTTTTTACGGCGATCCTCGGCTCCGGCGGCTTTTCCATCGGCGCGGCGACCATCTCCTATGCGTCCATCGCATCGGCCATTGCAACGACCGCGCTTTCGATCGGCCTGCAGGCCATTATGGCGCCGAAGCCGCCGAAGCCGGAAGACGGGCGCGCACCACTTGCGCAGCCGATCCCGTATCGGACATGGGGCGTGGGGACGACCCGCATTGCCGGCGCGTTGATGTTTTATGATGCGGTCGGCTCGAACCTGTTCGCGGTGCAGGCGGTTTGCGGGCACCAGATCAGCCAGATTCGCCGCTATTTTCTGCACGACGACGTTATCGACCCGGAGGACATCGACGCCGAAGGGCAGACGCCGGAAGTGCGCGGGCGCTACGGCCCTGGCCGTGTCTGGCTGTGGAGCCGGTTGGGCGCCAACCCGGAAACACCATACACAGACTTCATCGACCTTTTGGTCGAGAGCACAGAAGACCCGCTGCAAGACTTCTGGACGACCAATCACCGCGGCGACGGGCAGGCGTCCGTGGCCATGGTTGCGCAGAATGCCGGCGCTGAAAACCAGTCCAAGGCCTTCCCATACGGCCCGCCGCGGATTTCCGTCGAGGCCGACTTGGCTGCCGTTTGGGACTATCGCGACCCGGCACAGGATCCGGAAGACCCGACGACCTGGGAGCATTCGAAAAACGCCGCGCTCATCATGTGCTGGCACCAGTGCTTTAACGAGTTCGGCCATCGCCGCGACTATACCAAGGCCATTCTTCCCGTGCTCGACATGTGGAAGGAAGAGGCCGACGTTTGCGACGAGGACGTGCCGCTCAATGGTGGCGGGACAGAAAAACGCTACGAGTGTAACGGCTGGGACTCTGCGGAGAACGGCCCAAAGGCTGGCACCAACTCCATTCTTTCCGCCTGCGACGGCTGGATTTGCGAACGCGGCGATGGCGCCCTGCTGTTTACGGTTGGCAAATTTCGCGAAGAACTTGTCGCTGAACTGACTGACGCCGACATCGTCGGACATCAGATTCAGTATGACGTGCTGCCGGAAGAGGAGGTCAATCAACTTGTCCCTCGCTTTACCTACCCGGCGACAGACTACACGACCAGCGATACGGATTTTTTCGAGGATGTAGACGCGCAGGTTACGGCCGGGCGTATCTTGCGGCAGGAAGCAGATTACGGTTGGTGCCACCAATGGCGACAGGCTCGCCGCCTTGGCATTCGTGACTGGCGCCGGATTCAGCAAAAAAAGCGCGGCTCGATCGATGTTCGCCTTTCGGGCATCAACGCCATTTATGCGCGTTGGGTGCGGCTGGTGACGCCAAACCGTATTCCGTCGATGAACGGTGCGGTTGTCGAAAACCGGCGGTCGATTTTGGCGCTGATGCGTGGTGGTTTCCAGATGGACATCATCAAGCATCCCGACAACATCGACGATTGGGATCCATCCGAGGACGAGGGACAGCAGCCGCCGGTCCCGAATGCTACCGACCCCGGCACACTTGTCGTTCCTGTCATCAATCTGGTGCAGGCAAAACCAAGCGGGCCGTCGGTCTACATCCGCGTCGTTATCATCGATCCTGAAGACGACTCGTTGACGCCGGTTGTGCGATATCGGGTTGCGGATACAGGCTCCGGGTCGCCGGGGGCGTGGATAGAGCAGGAGTTTCCTGCGGCCACACCATCCGGTGGGTACATCGACCTCAACACCAATCCGGTTCCGGTCGATTCTGAAATCGAAATCGAAGTCGCTTTCAAGGTGACTAAAGGTCGATATTCCGACTGGTCGGTAACGGCGGACGTGTCCTCGACGGTTGATCCTGATGCGCCGGGCGTTGTGACTGGTGCTTCGGCAACGGGCGGCGTTGGACAAGCCACGTTCAACTGGACGGCTCCAGCAAGCGATAACTACGCAGGCGCTCGGCTGTTTTGGAACACAACCAACACGGTCACGGGCGCAACGCCTGTTTCGCCTCCTGAATACGGGGCGCCATCGGCTGCGGATTCGCGCGTTGTGACCGGCATTTCGGCGGGCACGCGGTACGGGTTTATCCGCTCGATCAACGCCTCTGGCGTTCAAAGCGCGGCGGTTGCCACGGGGTCGTTTGTCGTCACGTAACCATCCTTACGCCCGCCTCGCGCGGGCTTTTTCTTTTCATTGGAGAGCCGCACCATGGTAACTGCACGCCAAGTCTGGGAGGACGGCCCTACACTCAATCCAGCGCAGCCTGACAAGGAGGAAATCCGGGTCTGGGGCACCGGTATCGAGTCCGCTACGGCTGCGCTCATCAACGGCATCACGCCGCAAGCCATCAAGGCCGATCGCGCGTCACTGCTCGCTGTCGCTGGAGACTACGAGGAGGGCGACATCGGATGGGTGCTGCTGGATTCCATCGAGAGCCGCCGGGGCGTCTATGAACTCGTCTCCGGCGCATTTGTAAAGCAAAGCGACCTGCCGGCGGATGTGGCCGCCGCTCACGCAGACGACGCAGCAGCAGCGGCCGAGGATGCCATCGAAGCGAAAGAGAGTGCCGAAGCGTCCGAGGCATCTGCAGCGTCGTCGAAGGCTGCCGCTCTCGCATCCGCCGATCAGGCCGATGCGTCGGCTGACTCCGCGCAGGCATCGGCGGAAGACGCGCTTGCCGCCGCGCAGGCCTCTGGGAACGTAGCATTCTATGACAGCAAGTCGGATGCAGACGCCGCAGTATCAGGCCTTCCCAATCTCCAGATCGTTGAAGTCATCGAGGACGAGACGCGCGGAGATGCCCGGACGCGCTACCGCAAGGAAAGCGGCTCCCTCGTTTTCAAGGTCGTGGTGCAGGGTTTCGGCGCCACCGTGCCGATTTCGTATTTCGGCAGCAACGATTTTGAAGATGGGCTTGACAGCCTGTTTGCATCCAGCCGCCATCAGGCCTCCTTCCCGCCCGGCACAATGCCGGAATACGCAAAAGAACTGGACGATGGCGATCATTTTGTGCTCGACCTCAACGTCTACAGCAAGCTGCTGCTGGCTGGCAGCGCACCGGTCCTGAATTTCTACGCGCTGCCTAAATGGGTCAGCGACGTTGATACGATCACGCGCTCCGATGCGGTCAATCTTGCCGAGGCCGGAAACACGGCGAGCAACAACAGCACCGACGTCATTAATCTCCCGGCCAGTCAGACCGTCAAGCGTGGCGATCTCGTCAAGATCGTCAGCGACGACGATATCGACGGCGGCAAGCACAACTCCGGCAGCCTGCGCGTGCGCAAGGGCGAGATCGCCGTCGTCGGGCTGGATAGCTCGGGATCGTCGATCACGCTGACCGCCAAACTCAAGGATACATACACGACCAATGTGCGGGTCTTTGCGCTCAAGGATGCCCGCGTCGATATCATCAACGGGCGCGGCGATTTTGACGACGCTCTCACCCAGCTCAACGCTGCGCCGATCATCAAGCTGGAGGGCCTGACGCACTGCCACCTGTCCGGCCTGACCACGCCGCGCTCGCTGGCGGTCGGTGTGCAACTGGTCGGATGTTATGGCGCGCGCATCAGCGGGCTTGAAGGCGCCAACCATCACAACGATCCCGGCAATAATAATTTTGGCTATGGCGTTGATCTGGTCGGCTGTGAGGCCACCGTGATCACCAACATCACCGGTAGCAACCTGCGCCATCTGGTGACGACCGATAGTTACGTCATCGCGGCCAACCAGACGGGCCGTAATCTGCATCGGTACGGCAAGACACGCGGCCTTGCGGTCAATGGCGGCGCGGCGATCGGATGCTCGAACGCCGGTTTTGACACGCACGACGAGGCTGACGGTGTCGTTTTTTCCGGTATCACTGTCTTGAATGGCTACGCTGGCGCCAACTCTGGAGGCTCCGGCGTGCAGTTGCGTGGCAAGAATGTCCGCGCTGAAGGCGTGGTCATCGATGGTTGCCAGACGGGCGTGGCGCTTCGCACGATCGAAGGTGGCTTTTTCCAAGGCGTCGTGCGGGGCGCGAGGAAATACCCGATATCCTTCGGTCCTGGCGACAGTTCAACCTTGCAGAATTGCGAAGCGGTGATCTCCGACAGTTTGCTAGAGGTTGTGGACTGCCTGACACCAAACGTCATCAGCACCGCATGTGCGTCTGGAAAGACCGCCAAGCTGACTATTCAGAGCTCCACTATCAAGGTCTCGGGCGACGGCTCGCAGATCGGTCAAATCTTCGAGATTTCCGACGACGGGACTGAACTCTACCTCAACAATCTGGTTTTTGATCTGCGGGCTGCTACCGGGCTGTCAAACCTGTACATCTTCGGCGTCGCCACCGACAGCATGAAAATCCGCGGGAACATCACAATCCTGGGCGGATCGGCAGTCTTGGCTAATCTGCTGAAAGTCATTGGCGCATCCGTTCGCACCGCTGATATAGAACTCGATGTCACGGTCATCGGCACCAATAGCTTTAATCAGGGCTCATCCGCGTTCCCCTTTGGCGCTTCACCGACCGTCTTTACAAACACGAAGGTCAAGGGTGAAATCCGCTACGGAAGCTCTGTCCGGCGATCGCGCTACACGACGCAATCGCCGGACGCCGGCGGCGCGATCGTCATCGGCGGGCATCTCGACGATAATCTGATAATCGCTCTGACACCAACCGCCGACTGCATCGGCTTTAGCGGTGCTCTAACGATTGACAAGACCAATGTGCGGGCGGGACAGCGCATCACGCTATTCAACAACACGGATTTCGTCGTGCAGATCACGGGCCATGCCTACATGACTTTGGGTCCGCGCGCGTCCGTGACCTACCTCGTGACCGATGCGGCCACTCCGCTGCTCTTTTTGGTATCCAAGAGCGGGCAGCAGGGCGTCATCATTCAAGTGGCAAACTACATCTGCGGCTCCCGCGACAACGGCGCCCAGATTGCTTTGAGTAGTTCGGCCACCGACCAGACCGTGACGCTACCGGCCGGCACCACGGTCGATATTGAGATCGACTTCTACCAGGCGGGAACGGGGTACTTTACCTTCGCCGCAGCGTCTGGCGCAACGATCCGCTCCGGCGGTGGAATGCTCAAGACCGGCGGTCAATACACTCGCTGTCGGGCGAAATGCATCGGCAATGTCGATGGATCGTCCGCCGAATGGCTACTGACGGGGACGCTTGCGGCGTAAGCGTCCCGCCATCAGACGGCGCCACTCACCTTCCAAAATCAACGGGGAATCCTGTGGGCGATATTCGAACAAAATTCAATGAAGTCTACGCCGACGGGCCAGCCTTCGCCCCGACGCAGCCGGATAAGCAACTGATCCGGGACATTGGCGGGCTGATTGAGGACTCTATCACAACGGGCCAACTGAGCATCGTCACCGCGCAAAAGCTTGTCCAAAAAAAGCTCTGCGTCATCGACATGGGCTTCAATGATGGCACGACGAACACGGAAATCTTCACAGGTGCCGCAGGCACTGCGCAAGGGATGACGATCGCGCGTGTCGAGGGCGTGAAAAAGTTCTTCCTCCGTCAACGCATTTCCGGATCAGGCGTGACCGAGGTGCAGAGGATTGTTCAGGCCGACTATTCAGATTCCGGGGCCACGGTGGTCCCGACGATCTGGTCGGAAGAACTGAATATTGGTCACCAGATCATGTCGCCGTTTGTCGATGATGGCGACCTCTATTTTATCGTCAACTTGCCAAGTGATCCGTCCTATCCCGGCATCGACTACGGCAAAGGATATTCCAAGGTCAAATGGCAGGGGGCTCTCACCAGTCAGGATGATGTCGAGGGGAACCGTGTCTTTGGCTACCAGGGGAGCGGGCATCCCTACGCTGACATGTACAGTGTCAACGCGGCCATCGGTGCGGACGGCGACACGATGGCCTTTCTCGCGATCGACACCAAAGACGGCGACATCAACGAAACCGCACAGTATCTGATGATTTTCAGCCGCGCCGAGTTGGAGGCAAACGGACTGAACTCCGCCCCCTACAACGGCCCGCTTCCGATTGTTCCGCCGTCGGGGCCGGGGCTGTTTTATCGCCAAGGACTAAGCCTGTCGCCCAACGGCGGGCATGTTGCTGTATTGCGCGGGTACTCCGATGCGTATGGCCGGCATTGCGTCCAGATTTTCGACCGCTTCGCCAACCACGTTCGAGATGTCTACTTTGAGGATGTGCGGTCGGATTACACCCGCGCCGAACTCGGGAACCACCCAACGTTGGGTTTCCCATCACAGATGGAGCCGGAGGGTACGTTCTGGGATGACGACGGGATTTCGGTGCTGATCCAAGAGTCATGGCGGCAGTTTGGCGCGGTGGTAACATGGCGCGGCTACAATTACACGACGCGAAAGACCGATGGCGGCGGCGCTAATCTGGGCAATGAGCCGAGTGATGCCGACTGGTGGCAGTTGACCGACAAAGCGGCTACGGACGGCGAATGGGATGCGACAACGGATTACGGCGGCCCCGGCAACTACACCCGCCGCCGCAAGGTGATCTATCGTATCCAAGTGCCGAGCGGGCAAGCCGGCGAGAAGTCGTTGGAGACCGGTATTGCGCAAAAGATGCCGGGCGCCTCAGTCAACACCGGCCACAATGCGCGCGATGTGTCGTTCGGCAAAGGCACGGTCTTCCAGATTTCGGCGTGGATCGCGAATACTGGTCGC
Source organism: Pararhizobium sp. O133 (assembly GCF_051669845.1). Lineage (NCBI taxonomy): Bacteria > Pseudomonadati > Pseudomonadota > Alphaproteobacteria > Hyphomicrobiales > Rhizobiaceae > Pararhizobium > Pararhizobium sp. O133. The sequence goes on from NZ_CP196426.1 coordinate 2,844,982, forward strand.
GGCCTTTGGCTCAACGCGGTCGCCTTTGCGGACAATGTCTGGAGGATTTACGACACCCGAAACGGCGCCGACAACAGCAAATATTCTGAGGTCACCGGAAGCTTTATCGGCACTGACGAGATCATGGAGCTTCGGCCTCGCATCAATCTCGACAACGGCTCTGGCATCAATCTCTACGGAAATGCTCACGTCGGTGGCGTCCCTGGTGGCGGACGCGCTTACGGCGATGGCTTGGTGCGAATCCAGTGGGATCGAAACGGCCAGACACTGTTGTCGTCCGATGCGGCCTATACGCCTCTCAGCATTGATCGCGGCGACCTCGGAAAGTTCGAGGAATGGCGCGTGGCTGGCTCTGCTGTCGGCGGGCGCTGGATTGGCAACGGCTCGCCTGAAGGCTCTGTCACGGCTCCGGTCGGGTCAGAATATGTGCGCCTTGATGGCGGCGCTGGCACGACCCGCTATTCCAAAGAAACTGGCACAGGCAATACAGGGTGGATCGCGAAATGACCATGAGCACAGTTTGGCGCGATGCCGATGGCCACCTGATCAATGTCGGCGAGTGGGATTACGGCCAGCAGGTCGTGGACTGGTCGGACCCGGAAGTGCCGAAGTTGGTTTTCGACGACAACGGACCCGTCATGACCAACCCGCTACCGGCAGGCGCAGTGCGCGACATTGTTGAGATCGTCGCCACCCCTACCGGGCGGCTTGTGATCAAGGGCGACTATCAGGCGTATCCGGTTTTGAGCGCAAGGCAGCTTCGGCTGGGCCTGCTGCAGGGCGGTATTTCCTTGTCGGCCGTACAAGTGGCAATCGATGGGATTTCCGACGAATCCGCCCGCGAGATTGCAAACGTTGAGTGGGAATATGCGACAGAGTTCGCCAGGGGGCACCATCTGATCGCCGATGTTTCAGGCGCCCTCGGCCTAACAGATGATCAGGTTGACGACCTTTGGTTCGGCGCCTCCGCGCTTTAGCGCCACCCATCAATAAAAAAGGAATCCATTATGGCTCGGGAAACCCTTCCCGTCGCCCTTGACCTTATGTTTGGTCATGAGGGCGGCTATTCCAATGCCAAGACGGACAGTGGCGGCCCGACCAAGTACGGGATCACGCACAAGACGCTGGCGGCAAGTCGAGGCGTAAAGTCTGTTACGGCTGCCGAGGTCAAGGCGCTGACGCTGGCCGAGGCTACCAAGATTTACCAGCGGTCATATTGGGGCCAGTCTGGCGGCGATGTGTTGCCGGCAGGTCTCGATTATGCGGCGTTCGATTTTGGCGTTAACTCCGGTCCAACGCGGGCCGCGAAGGCGCTGCAGACTGTGCTTGCCGCTGCCGGCGTTTATGCGGGCAAGATCGACGGACACATCGGCGAGCAGACACTTGCGGGCGTGACCGGCTATCCCGGCGGCGTGCGAATGCTGATCATTGCCTATTGCGATGCCCGCATGGCTTATCTGCGCGGGCTAGGCGGTGCGCAGGGCTTTCGGGCCAACGGGCGCGGCTGGACGATCCGGGTCACCGGCAAGGATCCACTGAAGAAGTGGAAAGACCAGCCGGGTGTCGTCGGCAATGCCCTTCGACTGACGCGCAGCAAGGGGCCCGCGCCAGTGAAGGTCGATGCACCCGCAGAAGCCAATGCGCAGGCAGACACCAAGAACACGAGCCTGCCGGAAATCCTCAAGAAGCCGGAAGCGTGGGGTCCGCTTGGCGGGCTACTGTCGGCCGGCGGCGCGATTGCCGCTGGTAGCGGGCCGTTGCAGTGGGCGCTCGCAGCCGCGCTTGTGGCGGGCGTTGCGGTGGGTGTGTGGTACTTCGTGCGCCGGGTGAGGGAGGGGTGATGCTTACGGCAATATGGGCCCGCTTGTCGGGTTACCTCGCGGCGGCCGGCGCTGTCCTGACCGTTCTTGTCGGCGTGTTTTTTTACGGTCGCGCCGACGGTCGAGAAGACGCCCAGCGCGCCATCGAAAAGGCCAACGCCGCCGCACGAACTCAAGCGAAAGACATCGAAAATGAAATCAACGGTCTTGATGATCGTGGCGTTGGCGATGGTCTCGCTAAGTGGCTGCGTGACGACAAGCGGTAATTATTGCGACGTGGCGCGGGCAATCCGGCCTTCCGTTGCGGATGGATTAACAGCGGAGACGGCCCGGCAGATTCTCGCTGAAAACTCTAAGCTACAAAAGCTGTGCGGGGTGCATCCATGAAACATTGGGTGAAATGGCACCTCTTTAGTTTCGCCATCGGAATCGGGGCGCTCGTATGACCGGCGCCGAGATTATGGCCGTGGTCGGCTTCTTTCTCACCCTGTCCGGCGCGGGCTGGGCCGTCTGGTGGCGCGTCGAAGGCAAGATCACCCAGGCGTCAGCCAAGGGCGAGAAGGCTATCGAAGACCTCGCCGCCCACAAACTCCACGCGGCCGAAACCTTTGCCACCAAGGCCGGGATGCAAGAGCAGACCGCGCAACTGCTCCGCGCCATCGAAGGCGTCGGCGGGCGCATCGACGGCGTCCACGAGCGCCTCGACCGCATGTTTGAGCGCCCCTCCGCGCGGCGCACTACCTAAAGGACTCCACCATGGCTACAGAACTTCTTGCGACCGCCTCCACGGCGGCGAACTCGGCTGACATCGTCGTGGCGGCCGGTACTCCCGTCATCGTCATGATGAAGGATCAGACCGGCGCTGACGCGCGCATCCGAATCCTGCTCAAGGATGAGGACGGCGCCTATTTCGATATCGGCGAACTGACGCCCGCCCGCCCGGCTCTGGGCTTGAGCATTGCCGGCACCTATCGCCTGACGCGCGTGGCTGGCCATACCTGCGGGGCGTTTAGTGGTTAGGCCGGTTTTTGAGCCGCTATTCCAGCCGGTGTTGACGGCGGACATCACCTCCCTACGGGCGGGCGCGGGGAGCGTAGCCAAACTCCTCGAAAGCTTTGGCACGATCGGCCAATGGACGGTCGGCGGGGCAGGGGCGGCGCAGGCGGCCGACGCATGGAATATCGACGGCAACCCATCGGTCAAGCTGACTACCGGGACGGCCGCCAGTGGCAATGCGACGACGACCAAGACGACCGCCGCGCTCGACGTGCATAACGGCGGCGTGATGGTCCTCGCGGTCAACCTGCCGGACGTTAACGCCCGCAATCAGGGCGTGACGCTCTATCTCTCGTCGGCCAATTTTTCCGGATCGAAGTGGATCAACTCGACCTCGACCATTCACCCCGGCGGATTTAGCAAGGGCGTCAACCTCGTCCCGATCAACCTTGCGGACATGGCCGTCTCTGGCGGCGAGTCGCTGGCAAATCTGATGACGACAATCCGGGCACGCATTGACTCGGATTCCGGCGACGGCGTTGCAATGTTCGACGGGCTCGTGCTCGGCGCCAAGGATCGTCCGCGCATCGTGCTGGGTTTCGATGACGGCTTTGTCTCGCAATATGCGACCGCATATCCCTACATGGCCAGCAAGGGCATGGTCGGGACGATCTACGCCGTCCAGGACCTGAACGGCACGGCGAACTATATGACGCTTGCCAACGCGCAGGAGATGTATGCCGCCGGCTGGGACATTGCCAATCACACCAAGGCGCATCTGGGTTTTGCCAGTAAGGTTCCGGCTGGCATCTGCGCTTCGCAGACCCCAACCGCCGGGGCGCTGACGATCAACGGCTCGCTGGCGGCCGGCGGCTCCGTCACTCTCGATGCGCCGCGTCACATCACCATCACGGCCAATGGCGCAAACGAGTACACCAAACGTTTTACGATCACCGGCGAGCTTGCTGGACAGGTAGTCTCCGAGACGATTGGTGGTCCGCCAAACGGGTCAACCTACAACACCGATCAGCTTTTTGACAAAGTTACGGGCGTTTCGATCAGCGCCAACGCGTCGGGCGCGATCACGGTTGGGACGGCCGTAACTACGGCGGAGGCGCAGGCCGCAATCGAGAGTGTGACGAGCTGGCTGGTCAGCAACGGGATGCCTCGGGCAGCGCTCCATTTTGCGTATCCACGCGGCGAGAACACGCCGTCATCCGACACGGCGATTGCAAACGCCGGCATCCTGACGGCGCGCACCACGGCCAATGCGCCAGAAGTGACCTATTTCGGGCATATCCGCCCGACGCGGCTGCCTGGCCGGCCCGTCCGGGCACTCGCCGTCATGAAAGCCTATGTCGACACGGCAATCGCAACCGGCACGACCTGTCATCTGTTTTTTCACAAGATCGTCGCGGTGGTGGTGGACAGTGGCCTCGACTGCCTAGAGCAAGACTTTAAAGACATCATCGACTATATCGCGACCAAGCGAGACGCGGGCCTCATCGACGTGCAGACGATCACGCAATGGTACGACGCGGTGCAGGCGGGGCGGCATAACTATCCGCAGGTCTGACCCACGTCCGCACGGCGTTTGACTATTTTTAAGCGTCATCTTGCACAACTCCACATTGCTGTCATAGTGACAACCTGGAGGATACCGATGACCAAGGAAGAAGATCAATATCCTCGATTTTCCGAGGACCACAAGCGGTTCGGTGCGGAGCGCGAATATTCGCCGTCGCTCAGGATCAAGGCATTAATCTTCGCGATCGCGATCTGCTTGGCGTTCTGGTCATTCGTGGCCGGGTTGATCTGGGGTTGACCTCGCGCCTCAACCGCCTACCTGATCCCAAGCAGTGTCGATCCGGATTGCGCTGGTGTAACGTCTAGCGATGACAACGATTCGACATCAATTCCCCGGCGCTGAGATCGTGCTTGCCCGAGTAAAAACCGAGATGCGTCGCGGGACGGAGCCCAGGGACGCGCTCGACGTGATCCGGAAGATGATCAAGAACCAGATGCTTGTTGATACCCCGCTCGCGCCAGTTCACGTTCCTCCTGTGCCAATATCTTCCCGAGATCGGACGCTTCTCGCTCCACCATCGAAACTAGATATGTAAGTACGGCATATCGCTCTTCAGCCGGCAGAGACTGCTTGAGTGCCATAATAAGCATTTTTACTTCTTTGAGCTTAAGCATTTTTGGTTCCCCCCCTAAAATACAAGGGGATCAACATGCATCTTAATCTTCGTTAAAAACATCATAAATTTTTAGGGGTTTTCAACTCAAGCGGGCCATGCAACGCTTGTGCAACGCCAGCACTCACTACCAAGTCACGCTTCGCCGCAACCTTCTGGTCGCGGCGTTTTTTTTATTGCTTTCTGATCGTCGGGGCTACTTGGCAGCGTTCCTTTCTGCCTTCAGCCGAAGCTGGCGAAGCGCTTCAGTTTTTCGTTTCTGCGCCGCCATTCTTTCGGTTTCGGCGTCAGTACTTGCTGATTTCGATTGTTCAAAGTTTCCACGCGGAGACGCACCGCGCGGACGCCGAGAAGATTTCTCGGTCATGTTGCGATCCTTCTTTCGTATTTAGATTTACGGCTATGCGGTCATGCGGCCCGATGAGCTGGATCCGGAGCGCTGCCAAGCAGGGGCAACAGCCTCAACAGGCAAACCAGCCTCCAGGCACGCGGCCACGAAAGCCTCACGTGCGATCGCAACGGGCGTTCGCCTCGCAAGGGCGGCACGGCATTTCTCGCAAGCACGCCGATAGCGCTCACCATGTCGGAGCGGCCATTCGTTCTCGAGAAAATCGAGGGTGTCGTTCAAGCTCTCGAACGTGCGCGTGAGGCCATTCGGGAACGCCACTTTAAGCGGCACGGAAAAATACAGGTCGGCAATCATTGCATTCCTCCTTTTCACGATTTTGGGATGTTTCTGATATCGGTGCGGCTCGACCGGTTTCAAGGTGGATTGGCGAAAATTCACCCGGAAATTTTGCAGGCGGCGTAACCCCGCTCCCAACCACCGAAAATGCCCCGGTCTGTCGGTCAGCAGCAGACCGGGGCAAACGTCAAAAAATATCGTCTTAAAAGCAGTGGCCTTGAATATGCGATACCGTTGAACAACCCAGCTTTATCACGCTTACGCTGGCGCTCCTAATGCTGCCGCCAACCCACCACCCCATAATCATAGGCCGTAGCCACACCTAGCCCCCTTGCCCGAAACGGCGAGGGGGCTTTTTTTGTGTTTTGAGGTGGGTGGTCGGGGAGATGGTCAGTTCTCTTCGACAGAAACCCCGCCTTCACCGATTTTGATCTCAACGCCGGCAGGCTTTGTTTCTTCACGATAGGTGTAGACGCCGAAGCCGATCACGATAACGATCAGCGCACCGACGATCATGTATAGCCCGTTCCGATTGCTCATTACTAACCTCTGGTTGGGGGAGCCATCCAGATAGAGGGCCACACCAGACAAGGCAATGAGTATTCAACGGGCTTATCTGTGCGTTCGTTGATTTCCACCGCATCACAGCGCGTCTCATTTCAATGGATAGTCACGTCGGACGAGGCGAGGTGTTCTTCGTTCAAAAGCTCCGACAAAAGCTTAGCTTCTGTCAGTTTCAGGCTGTCGAAAACAACGTTGTTGATGACCAACGAATCTCCAGTGGAAATATCGTAGACTGTCCAATAACCATTTTTATTTTCGCGGATGGAGTATTGCGGAGGGGAGTGGTCGATGATCATTTTTCTTATCCTCGAATATCTTGGGAGCCGATTTAGATTGTAGTACATCATGGCCCTAAGTTGCGACCATCGACGAAGCCTTCCACCAGCTGGTCTGCGCTTTCCGGTCCACCATATTCAGCCGGGTCGTCATCCGGATCTGGGTCGTGCTCATAGGCGAGCGATTGGTTTCGGATCACTTCAGCGAGCGCCTTGAACGCCTCGCGCTTGTTCCAGCCGGCGGCGCCGATTCGGTCCATCAGGTCGAGGACCGGAAAGTCCAGAGCCTCTTGTAGTTCGAAGTTGTAAGCATGATGATCGATAGGGTATTTCGGCGCGGGGATGTCCATGGCGCTTCTCCTTCGCCCTAGAACAGCGCAGCGCTGAGAATGTTCCGCTAGGCTGGGTCGCCGATTGTCGTCCAGGTCAGTGACCAACGTTCGTCATCTCGATGGCAATGGGTGTAGCTTCCGCTTTGGGCCGCGACAACTCGCTCGGTGAGTAGGTGCGGATTTGGAAGGCCTGGCAGTTCCAGAATGGCAAGCACTTTTTCCAAGCCTGCGATCGTCGTCACCTTCAGGATGTCCTGGCGACCATGATATCTAAGCGTCCATGCGTAGTGCGCGGCCATGGTCGTTATCCCAATAATCGATTGGCAAGTGTTCCTTGCACCAAGAACTGGATTGGCCCCGGCGAAGTTCCTTGCCGAATGCTCCCCACTTGGCGCAGCCGGGATGGACGCACCAGCGCTCATAGATTGGCGCCGCGGGGAAGGTGTCTGTCCTTTCGTCGCTCATGGTTTGCCCTCCGGCAGGTCGTTGTGTGCCATCAGCTGACTGTAATATTCTTCGACCTTGCGGGATGCCTCTCGCGCGGTAGGCTCGTATCCCTGGTGAGGCGTTAGTCTTTGCCGCACTCGCCCGCCGTGGCCGCTCCACTGCCAGAAGCCTCTCTTTGGCCCCTGCGGTTCATACCGTATGCGGCCGACCGGCCTCTCTCCATCCCATCCCTGAAAATCCGTCTGCCAGCTGTCCTTGTCGCCTTCATCAGGCCAGGTGACGCGCCATTTGTAGCGGGGTTGGTATTCGGTCATGGGTACGCTGTCCCAGTGCATAACCCTGTGGACAATCTCTGTATGTTCTGTTGAAAAAGGTCCGCTCCACATCGAGCATGTTCTAATTATGTTCTGGTGGCTCAGAGAGTCAAGGCGTATAGCCGAAACGCTAATCCTCAGTGATCTCGTAGACTGATGCTTCGTCGCTCGCATCCCGCAAGCCTTTAAAGGATGCGTGCCGCAGCTTTCCATCTCCGGTCCATGCACGGAACTCGATTTCCGCGATAAGCTCAGGCCGGGCATAGACGACATTCCTACCCTTAATGCGGACAGGCGGTTTCTTTTCCGCTATCTCGTCTAGCTGCTGCTTCAGCGCACGCGCGACACTGTCCTTCCAACCAATCCCCACAGATCCGACATAGACGAGATCATCGCCCTTGCGCGCGGCCAAGAGAAGGCTGGCGCGATGTGGCAACGGCCTATCGATGGCGCCCCCATGCCAGCGCAACTGTCCCCATCCCATGTGAGGGCACTTCAAGAAGGCGCTTGAACTCCTGGTCAGATGGTGGTTGATTTCCCGTAAACATCGCGTCGCGGTCCACCATGAAATAAAAAGGCCAATCATGATCACAGGCTCCCAATGCCGTGCGGCCAGAGCACTCGTCGAAGTATCTCGAGCCAAACTGGCCCTTCGTTCGGAAGTCGATGAATCCGTCATCGAGATATTCGAGCGCCTGATCGATAGCCCGGAACCTGACGTAATAGCCGCGCTCGAGAAGGCGTTACAAGATCTTGGCGCCGTATTCATCGAGGAGAATGGCGGTGGCATCGGCGTTCGGCTCAAGTTCACCAGTTCCGATGCGAAGCAGATCGCCCGCCTGGAGGGAGAAGGCGGCCTCGTCGCCAGTGATAGGGTTCCCTGAACCCGAACGCTACTTGGTGAGGCGAGGGAGGTTATTTCCTGTCACGGCTTCGCCTCGCTGCGATCTTTTCTTCAATCCAATCCATGACCTCAGTTTTCACAAAGGCGACGCGGCGGTCGCCAAGATCGACAGCATCCGGGAAGCGACCGCTCGCCCTATACTTATTGACCATCGTTCTCGACATACTGGTCATCATCGCCACTTGATTCATCGATATCAGAATTGACACGTCGCCTATGGGCTTCAGCGCCCTTTTATGTCGAGTCATTTCTTCCCCCATTTCACGTGCATTCCGGTTGAGGCGAGGGGATCGCTCCACCAATCCAGTTCCCTCCAAACCTGCGGGACCGGCAAGGTGTTGATAGCCTCGATCAGCGAAGCCTGCGGCACCTTCGTGTAATTGCGGCTCATGTCGTCCACGGCGTGCCCAAGAATTTGATCCTTGATGTGCGGGTGCACGCCATTGATGACGAGCTGCGTCGAGACAGTGTGCCGGGCTGTATATGGGCTGATGTCCGCGATAGGATTCCCGGCTTTCGCCAGTCGCTCTCGGGTTCCCCGTATCGAGCCCTTCAATTGGCCGCCTCGGTTCTCGAACAACTGGTAGGGCAGACCACGATAGTTCTGGAATAGCTGCGGGTATTTGCTCTTCCGCCTGATGAGAGACGTAAACAGCGGCACCAGCAGGTCGTGCATGGGAACTCCGCGGGGCTCGCCTGTCTTGGTATGGTTCAGCGCTATCCACCGTCGTTCAATATCGACGTCGCTCGCCTCGAGGGTAAAGAGTTCGATCGGCCTCATGCCGCTATAGAAAAGCGCGGTCATCACCATAGCGGGTGCGGGTGACATATTGCGCACGAAGATGGCTGCCATTTCATATTCAACCGGCGTGTCACCGCTACGCGTCTTTACCCTTTGGACGACAGTGCCCTTGGCCTTTCGCGGCCGTTTCCATTTGCGGAAGTCGGCCCATTCGTTGTGGACCGCGTGGTTCCACACAGCAATGAACGGCGTGTAGCACTGTCGGTTGAGCGTTTCCGGCGCTGTGCCAGGGTACAAATTCCGTGCAGCGGCATCCAGGTCATGCTGCTTGATCTTCCGAAGTAGCCGGGATCCAAACACGTCGGTGAGCTTTGACAGAAAACGAGTCGATCCACCGCTCTCAAGGTACGCCGTAGCGGCTTGCTCAAAGGTCGCATTTATCTTCTTGCCGAAGATACTTTCGTCGAGAAGTTCGCGCTCCCGCAGGATGCGGATGGTGTCCGCGGCATCTCTATTATCCGTTTTCGTGGATTCGTACGCGTGGATGCCTCGGACGCTTCCGCGTATCCAAATGTGTGGGCTGTCTTTGCGTTCGACAAGCTTCAAAGCCATAGTTCACCTTTCCAAAAGAATGCGGTCTTGCCATCGGCAGGGGTGCCGATCACGATCGTGGTGTCTCGTGGTGGTGTTTTGGGGGTGGTGGTTCCGTGCTGCGAACCATACAGAATCCGTACGGGAGCGCAAGGAGAATTTAGGTTAGATATTTTCTCTAAGATGCTGGTTCTATTATATATTTACAAATCTGTATCGTATTTACAAATTTGTCAACGTTTCGCCGATCATCTGGCGCTCGATGGCTTACTCCTCGGAGCCTTGTGACCTAACTGCAGCGCGCAGCCTTTCCAGAGCGGAGTTGATCTCGGCAACATCTGCTGGAATCGGCTCGGAAGGGCGCCTGAGAAAAAGAAGACTCAATATTTTCAGCATGGTCAGTCTTCCCGCAGTCGGACGCCGCCGGGGATAAATTCAATGCCGGCCGCTTCGAGGGCGGCTTGTAGTGCATCGACAGTGCGCTCTTTTAACTCCACACCAGCCTCAAACCGCGACACGGTGCCCGGCGCGACTTTAGCGAGCTTGGCGAGATCGCGCACGCCGAGGTCCAGCGCAACGCGTGCCATTTTACTCTGCATGGGGGTCATTTTCGATACACTGCTTCAAATTTGTGTTGACGTACCGAAAATGCTTCGGTATTGATACAGCGTACTCAAATTGAAGCACATATACAAGGACGCACGAAAATGCGAACGAGACCCCATGCCCTGCAGACGGAAAGAATTGCTTTGCCACGCAGACTGGTCCCGAGAAGACCGATGGATTACGCGCAGGATCCGCGTTTCGCGTATCTTGAATGGCTCCGCATAGAAGCCCGCCTCCTGCAGATCGAACTGGGTTACGGCCCGAACGGCGAATCGACGCCCCTTAACACGTTCACCCACGGCTATCACTTTCCGGAAGGCATGAACTGGCGCGACGCTCCGCAGCCATCTACACGGGCCGAACAGGTCTTGCGCGCCGTGGGTGTCAACGTGCCGACCGGACTGCTGGTGCCGGAGGACGTGAGATGAACCCCGACATCGAACGCGTCGTCATCACCGCATCACTTCTCACCAAATTCGCGAAATTCACGGAGCCGCAGAAAGTCCTCGGGCGGCAAGTCATAAAGTGCCGTTCCTGCGCCAGACAACGCGCCTGCAGCGCGGGCTCTGCCTTCCTGCGTGATCTGCAAACCCTGCCGACGTGCCCTCTCTTTGCAATGGAGGACGCGGCATGAACGTCCACGCCAGACCCCAGCGCCAAGCCATAAAATCCGAAGAGGCCATCCAGCGCGAGGCCGGTATTGTTGATTTCCTCATGACTTGCAGCCGCGAAGACTATGCTTCTGGCCTGCTCATCTTTGCCACAATGCCAGCGATGCCCTGCGCCTATTCTGCTGATGACCTGCGCGCGGATATCAAAGCGCTCCAATCAGGTTTGGAGGACGCGGCATGAACGTCCACGCAAAATTCCAACCGAATCCGAACGGCAAGCCTTTAGAAATTCACCATATCAGCGTTGTGGTTCCGCAACAGGAACGCGAGGTGCATATCGACGATGTGTCGCTCGACGCGTCGACGCTCTGGCATCTTCTCGACAACCTCGAAAATCGCATGGGTGATGAAGACGGGCAGGAAGAATCTGCGCTGCTGGTTCGGCTGGCCGTGCAGTTGGCTCGGCAACTCGACCTCGACCTTCGCGCGTTCTCCGGTGCGCTACCGCCTAGCAACTAGTTTCCATCTGCCGTTCCCGCATGTCCGGCAGGTTTCCCCTTCGCACTCCTCTATGGCGAAGGGGCTTTTACAAGGCGGCCTCACCACCCGCAGAGCGCGATTGTCACCAACGCCTACGGGCGCCCGCAAGGGAGCAATCGCTGGCCGTCATCCTGAGAGGGGTGGCGGCTCTTATCTTGCTGAAGTCCGCGCGTGAGCACGTCCCCACTGGCGCCTACTGAGAAGTCACGTCTTGAAAAATGACTGCCTTTCGTTCCACGTCCTGCCTATCATGGTCGATGGCTAACAGACTGAGTGCACAAGCAACGAGGCCACCAATGAATATCCAGCCGTACGGCATTTCATATTCCTTTCGGTGTGGTTGTCGGCACGATCACACACCTGAATGGTTACGGGCAGCCTAAGCTTTTTGGTTAATGAGAAGCCAATGGTCGAGGCTCTTGAAATCCGCTATTTTCGCTCCGATATCGATTGCGCCAGATTGATATTGGAAGGAGGTTGCCATGCTGGCTGATATGTATTTCCACGTTCCATTGACCGTTAGCTTTCCCAGCGGACTGAAGCGCACGTTTGAGAGCCTTAACGACACAATCGACTTTCTCGAGCACGAGTGGCCACTCCGGCGCGGAGAGCGTTACCAACGAGCCTGCAAGAAATGTCGTGCTGCGCTCCTAAAGCAGACACCGGTCGCCGTTGCGCGCGAAGCTTTCGTGGCTGCCTGTCTCGAGGCCGGCTTCGCCGTGCAGGCCCTGCCGCCGTCCTGGCACCGTACTGGGCCTTCGTCACGTCCCCGTATGAGAGTTTGAATTGGAAGATCAACGCCGCCGGCCAGCCGACGGCGGCCTTTTGTTGTCTTGGCGACGATGTTCCGAATCACGTCGTCAACTGATCCGGTGGCTGCCGGGTCTGTGGGATGTGTAAAATCGTTCGAGCTGGCGTTTGATTCCCGACCATGACTGCAGAAGACGAATCGGGCAGGGGACCGACGCCGGTCTCCAAAATGAAGCGCTAAACGCCGAAACCTTATAATCCGAGGTCGGATAGGGAAATAAAGTGGGGAGAAAAAGAGGGGAAATAAGTGCCCGTTCTCAAAAACACAATGAAAACAGGCACTTATTTCAAAATCTGGCTCCCCGGGCCGGATTCGAACCGGCGACCTGTCGATTAACAGTCGAATGCTCTACCGCTGAGCTACCAGGGATCATCTGCGCCGCTGTGTGCTGCAGAAGTGAGGCTGCTAATACAAATGCTTTTTCGATTTGCCAAGCTATTTTTCAAAAAAAGTGCACAATCTTGTCTGACTGTGGAGAACTCCCCATGTGGGGGAGGCAACGCGATCCCGATTGCCGGCGAACACATGCCGCGATTTCAGCGTTGTCAACGATGCCGCGACGCGGGATCGAGCCAACAGGTGGAGTTCATGGCAGGACGGCAGAAAAAATTTGGCATCGACCCGCAGACGCATGAATTGATTCTGGGAACATGGCGCTTGCGCCTGCCGCAGTCGCGCGGGGTTCGCATCGCGCTCGGCAGCATACTCATTATCGGTGGCTGCCTTGGCTTTCTGCCTGTGCTCGGCTTCTGGATGGTGCCGCTGGGTTTCATCGTCCTCTCGCATGATCTTGCCTTCGTGCGCCGCCAGCGGCGACGGCTATCGGTTTGGTGGGCTCGCAGGCGCCAAACCTCAACCTGAACGAATGCACTATTTGTCCACGTCAAACGCCCCGCCTGATCGGGCAGGGCGGGGCTGCAAAGCACGTGCCAACGTTTATCGATCCGTACCAGTCTGCGGCGTCGGATCCTTGTCGGTCGGCGCAGTCTGCATCTGCTCACCATTCGTCGGCGTGTTGTCCACGGTACCCTGGTTGGCGGGCGCTGCCTGATCCTCGGCAGGGGCAACCTGCTGCGTCTGGGTCGCCCCGTCATTGTCGGTCGCTTCACCAAACATCTCCACCCCGGCCCAGGCGATGGCAGCCAAAAGCAGACCGCCGATCAACACCATCAACACCGGACGCCCAAGAAGACCCTGCCGCGCCTCGATACCGGTTACCCGGACCGTCCGGTTGGTATCCTTCGTCGAGACGCGATCGCCGCGTTCGTCCACATAGCCTGCCATGTCTGCCTCCTGTGTGCGGGCGATGCGCACCGCCCATTGTCGCTAGGATGTTCCTGCAACGGTCGCGACACGGCAAAAGTTCCCAAAAAGAAGCCCAAGACTGGTGAGTCTCGCGCGCAACAGCCCGCCGGCTTCATCGCCCGCGCCGAATATTGTTGGAAACATTCAAATATTTTGAGGGGGCTTGCGGAACACATATGGAACATATAGTGTTCGTTCTTGCTTTGTTTCTCGACTTTGGAGTGATCGTTCATGCTGACTCGCAAGCAACAGGAATTGCTTCTGTTCATTCACGAAAGAATGAAGGAATCCGGCGTGCCTCCATCCTTTGATGAAATGAAGGATGCTCTGGATCTCGCCTCGAAATCCGGCATCCACCGACTGATCACGGCGCTTGAGGAACGGGGCTTCATCCGCCGCCTGCCCAATCGCGCACGCGCACTGGAGGTCATCAAGCTGCCGGAAGCCTATTCGCCAAGCCTCCAGCCCAAGCGCGGCTTTTCGCCCAGTGTTATCCAGGGCAGCCTCGGCGCCTCCGCCGAAAAGCCGGCGCCTGCCAAACCTGTCGCGGCCAACAGCGATAGCGTGACGGTCCCGGTCATGGGGCGGATCGCCGCCGGCGTGCCGATCTCCGCCATCCAGAACAACACGCACGATATTTCCGTACCGATGGAAATGGTCGGGGTGGGGGATCATTACGCGCTGGAGGTCCGAGGCGATTCGATGATCGAGGCCGGCATCCTCGACGGGGACACGGTCATCATCCGCAACACCAATACCGCCAGCCCCGGCGAAATCATCGTGGCGCTCGTCGATGACGAGGAGGCGACCCTGAAGCGCTTCCGGCGCAAGGGCGCTTCCATCGCACTCGAAGCCGCCAATCCGGCCTACGAGACCCGGATATTCGGTCCCGACCGGGTGAAGATCCAGGGCAAGTTGGTGGGCCTCATTCGCCGCTATCACTGATCAGGGCAAGCTTCGACGCATTTCGGTTCACTCGCTTCAAGCAGCCGCGACGTCGGTTGGACGGTCTGGCAGGAGGTCAGGTGCACTGAGCCTTATGGGAAATGATTTGCGCGGGTTTGTGTACGACGGCTTTCGTGGTGGAGAGGCTTCTGTGGAGAATGTTCGGAAAACATCATGTCGGAAAATGAACGCGGCCGTTTTTTCGGAATTATTCTCTTGCGGTTTGTCTAGGATCATTCTAAACCGCCGCCACGGTTCGATTATTCGAGCTTGAGAGGCCTCGTGGCGGAGTGGTGACGCAGAGGACTGCAAATCCTTGTACCCCGGTTCAATTCCGGGCGAGGCCTCCAAAATTTTCCACGTAAATATAATCGGTCGGTCGTATTTACCGATTGTTTATTCTGAGCAATCGTTTCAGGTGTTCTGAAACGATGCGTCACGTGCGGCTCCACCAATTTTGACGCCATCTTCGTGGCTACGGCCGTTCTCATGACCGCAAAACGTTTCTCCAATTCCGACCGGAGTCGAAGATTGAGACATACGTTTCCATTGCCCGCCCCAAGGCGGGGTAGTCAAAGGATGAAACGATCCGATGGTCTGAGCGGACCGTATCAGCTCAATGATAATAGAAGCAGGCGCAGTCGGCCTGGCTGTCGTCCGGCGCGCTCCAGACGCGAACGGCGAGCTTCTTGGCAGTGCCGGTTTCATCCAGCCTCAGGCCGAGCAGGGATGTAGCGGCAAGCTTCGGATTGACGGCATCGATCTCGACAATGGTGCCGACCTGATGGACGCCAAGTTTCGGGGTCCAGGTAAAAAACTGCACGCTGTAATGCATTGCGTTCTCCTTTACCGCGCTTTTTTGGGGGAACTCGAACATCACAAACCGCACAGCCGACGCGACTAACCAGCGGCGAGGGCGCCGCGCAGGCGATGGGGTGGGTTCGATGACCAGCATACCATGAATTTTCTGGTTCGCTAATCCGTTTCATCAGCGATGAATCGGGACGAACGGGGGGCACTGCAGTTGAATATTGAGGTTGACGCAGGCCAGGGCACCGACGCTTCCCACCGTCATCGCGATCGTCGAGCCGATGGCCCGCCAAGGGATTGTCCGGATCGGAGTGGAGGGGATTGCGTTCCGATATCCGGCTGCAATGCCGATCGTTTAACTGTTTAAATCCGTATTCGGTTGTCTTCCGCAGGACGCAGAGCGGCTCTCAAGAGGAAACTGCCCTCACATTTTCCGTGGTCAGTATCAACGACGATAAAGTGATGCGGAATGACCAACTGTTACACGACTGTCATGTCGCTGACATAGGGTCGATTTGTACAAGGAGACAATCGATGCTGGTCAAAGCTGTAAACACTGATACCGCCCTTTTGGACGAGAAGAACGCGAAGCTCTTCGCTGCCGCGCGCAACCTCGCCAGGCACCCCTATCTCGTGCGCGAGGGCGATGTCACCGATGCGGAACTCTCGGGCGTCCTGAACGGTCTTCTCGATCTGTTCGGCGCCAAGATCGCCTAGAGCATCGTTCCCTTAATACGCCCCATTCTGTTGGCTCAAAACGGCCGATCCACAAGAAGGATGGCGCAGAGCGATGCGACATCCATCGGTCCAGCCATCCGCCGCAGTGGGCGGCCGTTTTCAGCCAACCCGAAGGGCTGGATGAATTTTGGCCACTACCGGCGGTGGCCGTCTCAACCGCAGCTTCTGCTGCGCTTTTCGCCGGCCGCCTTGGTTCTGGCCAAAATTCCTTCCAGCAGAATGGGTCGTATTAAGGGAATGATGCTCTAATCTGCCGTCCCGTATGCTTTGCAAGGAGATGGTAACCGTTTCATCTCTTTGGCGACTGTCCGGTTTTTCCTGAACTGCTGTTTTAACTGGCTTGCGCTGTGGCGACTCTTGGTCGTTCGAGCAATGCGGAGTGCGCTTGCCCGAGATACCGCGAACACTATATGCCGTTCTCGTGACAACGCGCATATCTCGAAAGATCCAGTCATGGTGAGAATTATCGGGCACAGGGGCGCGGCCAAACTCTGGCCGGAAAATACGCTTGCCGGTTTCGAGAGGGCGCTCCAACTGCCGCTTGATGGGATCGAATTCGATGTGCATCGAACAGCCGATGGCGAGCTCGTCGTCATCCATGACGGTCGAATCGACCGGACGACCAACGGATCCGGCCTTGTCTGCGACATGACGCTCGCCGAGATCAGGGCGGCGGGAATCAAGGACGCCGCTGGCCAGACGGTTCCGATGCTACGCGAGGTGCTGGATCTCTGTCGTGGCGGCGATCAGGAACTGCAGGTGGAAATCAAGACCGACGCCTATGGACGCACCTATCCGGGGCTTGCCGGTGAAATCGCCGATATGTTGCGGGAGTTCGGCATGGTGGATCGCAGTCGGCTGACCAGTTTCGTTCCGAATGTGCTCACGGAAGCCTACAGGGTTTTTCCGAGCATCCGCTACCTTGCCTCGATCAACCAGGCCAGCGCGCAACAGATGGGCGGACTCGAGGCGGCAATCAAACGTTTTGCCGCTATCCCCACCTGCGCCATGGCCATTCACAAGGACCTGCTGTCTTTTGCGCTCGATAAATGCATCGAACTCGTCGGTGGCGACAGGATCGGTGCCTGGGTGCCGAATACGCCGGACGAATTGGCTTACTGGATGCGACAGCCGATCCTGCAGGTGACCACCGACCGGCCGGATGTGGCCCTGCGCTATCGATAGGCGTCTTTCCGACCGCGCCGTACCGATCACGAAGCAAGCTTCTGGACTTCGAATGTGGTGGCATCGCCGCTGTAACGTCCCTCAATGATGTCGATTGACACGCGGGTGAACAGCTCGGCGGGCGCGTGGTCGAGATCGCCGAAAGCATGGGATCGCGTTGCCATTCGCTTTTCCCGCATCGGATCAGCGCCTGCGGCGAGTTTGACGAGTTCAAGCGTATTTTCTCCGGCCTCGTCGAGCAGGTAGCCGCCAAGCACGCTCGGATAGGCCTGCAACTCCGCGTCATCGTATTTCGAGGGATTGGTGACGAGATAGGGCTTTCCGGAATAGAGGAAATCGATGATGACGCTGGAAATATCGGAAATCAGGATATCGGCCATGTTGTAGAGGTCAATCGGGTCGGTGGCGTCCTGATGGAGCTCGCCAAGACTGCCATTGCTTCTCTGGCGCGACAGGACACGGCGGATATCACCGAGATATCGCGACGAGGCGGGATCCTTGTAGGACATCGGGTGCGGCTTGAACATGACGCGCACCGGAATATCGCCCGACATCACCTTGTCGATGATCCCGGCGGCGTGTTTCAGCGAGGAGAATTTCGCATCCTCGTGATAGCCGATCCAGGTCGGCAGATAGGCGACCGTGATCATGTCGCTTGGTTTGTCCGTCCGTGCCGGTGTGATGCGGGCAACCTGGGGGCGTCCGACGATGGCGAATTTCTCTGCCGGGATGATCACATTGTTGCGCGCATATCGGTCGATTGCCATCCGGCCGGCAACGAAGAGCTTGGAAAACACCTTCGACACCGCGCTGAAGCTCGGCGGCTTGTCGCTGTCGCCGTGGAGAAGCTGGATATGCTGGAGATCCGGTCTGCCGTTGATCAGCGCAAAATTTCCGGCGGCGTTGTTGGCGTAGAACACCGTCGTGACGGATGATGGCAGGACGAGTTTCAACTGCGGCGCCGATGACAGGATGACCGGCGTGCTGGTCAGGGCGGCAAGACCGAAGAGATGCTTGCGCTCGCGCACGATGATGAAGAAGGGAATGCCGAGCGCCTCAAGATACGGCAGCCACATCAGCACATGCGATGGCGTGTTGAGATCGAGGGCGGAAAAGTGAAAAGCGAAGCGCGGCTGGCGCAGATTGTTCGCCACCCGGGCAAAATTGAAATCGGCGACCGCCGCCTCCTTTGCATGCGCATCGAGGATCAACAGACGTGAAATATTGCTGATCGCAAACGCCAGATAGAGGGCAATCGACAGGAGCAGACCGACGGACGCGGCCGTGACCTGCAACAGGCTCAGGATGAGCGAGCCGAGAAACGAAACCGCAACAGCAATGACGAGCGCCTTGTCCATCAGCGTCAGCCCGATGCTCGCCTGGTTGTCCGCAATGCGCTCCGATCCGGCCAGAGAGTTTCGCGCGACTTCACGATAGGCGAACGTCAAGTACGTGGTCGCGACGGGCAGGGAGGCCAGGCAGACCGCCGCCAATGCATAGATAAAACGCACTTCTTGCGTCAGAGGCAGGAATGGCAAGGCCAGCAGCAGCATGACGAGCAGAGCAAGCGCGCCAGCCATCGACTTACGAACCGGCTCTTGACGGATCAGCAACAAAATATCGAAGTTCACTTTCACCTGAACTTACCTCCTAATCAAATAGGCTCTTGCGATGCTCTAAAATCGAACGGCACGAAGAAGAACGTTGGCGGCAACGCCTTTATTCATTCCTGCCGGGGGCCAGTGCGGCATCCATGGCGGATTTGAACGATGTGATCTTCACGGTAGAGGTCATGGTCGATATCAGGGCCTGCCGTTTGGGCAGGAGGCTGTCGGTATCGGTTATGTCTTCAAGTATGGCTTCAAAGTTCGAAAAGTCGGGATTGAGTACGTAGCATGCGGTCAGGAATGCGGAAGCGGTTGCCGGTGATCGCGCCAGACCGAAAATATCGGTCACGATGATCGGCTTGTTGACGGCAAGCAGATCGCCATCAACCTGTGAGAGGTCACAAAGCAGGATATCCGCCTGGTTTGTCAGCGCCTTGGCCGACATGGCCGAAGCGGTAAAGAATGTCGTCCGGTTGTCCGCCGTCGGCGCGAACTGCCTGATAGACGCACCGATTTCGGCGAAGGTCGAAGCCGAGTTCTGATCCGATTTCGCGACCGCATTGGCACGGATCAGCAATGTCGTTGGCTTTGCCCGCTTCTGCAGGCGCTGAACGATTGCCTTGCTCGGGCGGGCAGCAAGCGACCAGTCGCGATAGGGGGCACCCAGGACATAACCGATCGTCAGGCCATTGTCATCCAGAGGACCTGCAAGCGCCGGAAGCACGGTGGCGTTGTCGGGTTCGATGACCGCGATGGAAGCGAGCACGCCAGCATCCACGGCCTTCTGGGCAATCTTGTGGCTGAAGAAGAACAGGTCACTGTACATGCCGAAACTGTTCGGAAAACGAATGTTCTCGTAAGGTTTCGACGGGACGAAGTTGATCTGCTTGAGATTGCCGAAACGGACGATCTGGGTGTTTTTCGCGTTGTTATTGATTGTGACGACGGCCTTCAAGCTTTTGAAGACGAACTGTTCGATGGTGTCCATCGTGTCGGCGAGGACGATATCGGTCACACCAAGCTTGACCAGCCGGATGAAATGCGCCCGTTCCCGCACCATCGTGACAAAGGGTTGCTCGAGCGCCGACAGGCGCTGGATCCAGGCGTATACCTCCTTGGAATCCTTGGCCACAGGATCGGAGTAATAAAGCATCAGCACCGGCTGAAAGTGCTCGAAATAGGCCTTTCCGGCCTGCTGCAATCCGGCTTCCCGCCTCAGGCGTTCCGACCGGAACAGGGCCCTGAGCTTGTAGAAGACATAGACATAGACGGCATTCAGCAGGAATGCCGCAGCGGCAAGCTCGACACCGTAACCGACGAGCACAATCAGCACGAAAAGACCGATGGACGTCACGACGCAGGCAAGCCTGAGGTAATAGATGGCCCCGCGCGCCTTTGCCGTCAGCGATTCCGCCAGTGGTTCAGGGTAGGGGATCGCATAGTTCCGCGACCGCGCCGGTTTGGCCAGCATGTCCGACGTCAGATGCGCGATCGAAATAACCGCAAGCACGAGAACACCAGTCAGGCCGTAGCTTATCTGCGGCAGCGGGCCGGCGTCTCGGATCAGGAAGAGGCCAAGTCCGTAATTGACAGCGATCAGCAGGATGGACAGATTAGGAATTGTTCCAACCCATTCCCTGTCGAGCGGACCGAAGAATTTACGGCGCACCTTGCGCACCATCAGCGCCACGCCATGGAATGCCGCGGTCATCAAGAGGAAGGCGGCAACGGCTGCGTTATACGGCAACAGATCGGAACGCACGAACAGGGTGATGACCACGGCCACAAGGCACGCGAGCAGGAAAGGTGCCACAAACCTCAGCATTATCAATAGGACTCTTCGGACCAGTACGGATCTTTTCGAATGTAGCTGTCCAGCCAGTTGTATCGAAAGCTTGGCGCCGCCTCGACCAGGCTTTCATCCGAATAGGAGAAGATCACATTGCGATGACGCGCGTCGATCGACGCGATGTGGGCGACGTAGTTGGCGATCCGGCTTTTCGACGTCGGCCCGGGTTCGCCAAACGTGAAGGATTTTTGCCGGTAGAGATCAACAAGCACTGCATCGTCGGGCATGGTATTGGTCGGCTTCTGAATGACCATATGCGCGATGCCCTGCTTCAGACAGATGGCTTCCATACCGGAAATATCGACCAGCGCGAAGGAGACGGGATAAACCGTATCCGCAGGCGCAATGACCGAAGCCGTGCAGGCCAGCCGCAGCGCCAGGCGTACGCGCCAGTTCAAACCATCATCGAGCACGCGGACGGTATAGCCCTCGGCGCTCATGCGGCGCAGCGCGGACACCAGGTGGCGCAGATACTGGGTGTCGCGCATGCCGAAATTCGGATGCGGCTTTACCATGATATTGCGCAGCCCCATCTGCCGGGCGCTTTCCCGCAGCAATTCGAAGCCGAAACCGCCTTCGGCGCTCGAATAGTTTTCACCGGGGTTGCTGGTTTCCCAGGTCGGCGCATAGAGAAGCCAGCCGTCGGAGTCGATCGGCGCCGCTGCGAAATAAGGCATGGACTGGACGACGCTGTCGCCCAACCTGATCAACCGGCCGAGTTCGACCTCCCGCCGCGTAAAAATGCCGGCCTGCAGATAGCGCCGGCAAGCAAGGTCGCCCGCCACCAGCACGTAGTCGTAGAGCCGGGCGGCGGGGCGAAATGACGAAATCTTGTTGCTTTCGCCATGCAGCGCCAGAACATGCCGCAGCGACCGGTTGGACACAAGCGTGGCGTTCATCTGGGCGTTGAAGGCATAGTAGACAATGCCGGCACTGGCGTTCTGCTGCGAAGCGATATTGCGCAACGTGTTCTTGTAAATCTTGGGGCCTGCCGCACCGTTGTCCGGCACGGCATTGTCGCGCCGTGATCGCCGGCGCATCATCACCGGCATGGTTTCGGCCGGGAAGAACCCGTTCTTGAAAAACGGAAGAACCTGATCCAGCGCATTGGGCATGGGGCTATCGATGTAGAGCTGGGCGCCGGCATTGACCGGCGCCCTCAATGTTCCAACATCAGCCAGGATGTTCATGAACCGTCCTTATGTCCGTACGACGAGATTCTGGCTGTCGATCAGGCGACCGGCATCGGAAACCAGGATGGCGATGACGTCGGCAACGTCTTCCGGCTGCATGATGGTGCTCGGATCCTCGTCCGGAGCCAGCGTCTTGCGCAGGTCGGTCGCGCAGCGGCCGGGCGAGATGCAGACGACGCGGGTGCCGTAGACCTTCAGTTCCTGGCGCATGACGTCGGTCATGTTGATCAGGCCGGCCTTGCTGGCGGAATAGGTGAGCCAGCCCGGGCGGCCGTTCATGCCGGCCGTCGAGGCGATGTTGATCACCAGGCTCGGCGGATGGCCGCGCTTGATCAGGTTCTGCACGATCGAGAATGGCGCGATCAGGTTGGTCTTGAGCGTGTAGAGGAAATCGTCGATGACGATCTCGTTGATGCTTTTCGGGTTGGTGTAGCCGGCATTGTTGATGACGCCATCGACATGGATATTGCGATTCTGGAGCTCGGCCATCGCGGCGTCGAGTTGCTCGGCATCGCCGACATCCGCATAAAGCGGAATGAAGGTCTTGTTCGGGTGCTGCGCCCGCATCTCTTCGATGAAGGAATCATAATCGCTGCTCCTGCGGGCGATCGTGACAAAACAGCCAATCGAGGGCGAGGATTTCGCAAGCTTGCGGACAATGGATGCGCCGATCCCGCGCGAGGCGCCGGTGACGAGGAGAGTTTCAGTCATTTAATTTGTACCCGTTCAACACAGCTTCGGCGAAATGAAAATCGTCAGGCGTCGTAATCTTGACGTTGGTGTTCCAGCCATCCCGGTAATACACATCGTAGCCACCGACCTCGTGGCAGAGCATGGCATCCTCAGTGAAGACGAGACCTTGTTCCCTGGCCTTCTGATGCGAGTCGGCAAGGTTGGCCTTCAGGAATTTCTGCGGCAGCTGAATGTTCATAGTCGTCGCACGATCAACGCGGTCCAGCATCTTGCGGCTGACCGGATCGACGGTGCACATGGAGAAGTGGATCGGCAGGCAATAGGCCGTATTGTCATGCTGGCTGTTGATCAGCGCCGTGATGTGTTCTGGCGTGATTGTCGGTCGCGCGGCTTCATGAAGGATGACGCGATCGTTCGTCGCTGCTTCATACAGCAGGCGCGTCGATTCATGGCGCGTCGAGCCCGATTTGACCATTTTAACGCTGACTTGGCTGGCATAGGCATCGATGACTTCGCGCGTCTGCTCTTCAAAGCCGTCGGGATAGTTGATGACGATTTCGTCGATTTCCGGAACCCGAGTCGCGGCGATGATTGCATAGGCGACCATCGGATGTCCGTTGATGAAATGAAACTGCTTGGGATATTGAAGCGCCGTTCGCGAGCCGACCCCACCCGATAGCAACAAGAAACTGTATTTTTGCATTCCGACTCCGAAGAAATCCCAGCCCGCCAGACGGATTTGATAAACGCTTACGCTTGCCTTATTTATTTCACATAAGTTTTATCAAACCGTCATATTCGGGTCATGCATAGCGCTGACCCCTTAAATGTCAATCAGCAGGTCTGGGCGAAACGGAAAACTTTTGGGGTGATCCCAAAGCAAGTTAGGAGATTTGAATATTTTTGAGGCGTCTCGCCAAGTTGAGCGGCAATATTGCGAAAAACCGGTCAACAACTGGCGGAAGAGGTGGGATTCGAACCCACGGTACGGTCTCCCGCACGCCGGTTTTCAAGACCGGTTCCTTAAACCACTCGGACACTCTTCCATCCACGGCTCGACCGAATCGCGGTCGATACCGTCCCGCAAAGATCAGGGGCGGCCCTGTTCAGGAACGCTTTATAGCTTGCGGATGGCGGACGTCAACCGGGTAGCGCCGGTCTTGGGAGATGTATCGGTTCGGCACAAAAGCGACGCGATCCAGGTATGTTATCCCAAGGAATATGCCTGCGTTGGCCAGCCCGCGTGTCTGCGACGCGGCCGCCTTTATGTGCCGGTGCCGCACATATCACTGTTATCGAGCATAACTGGCCGTCGATCGGTCTTGTCCTCTTCTGATATCTATAAGTATACGTTCGATCGCCATAGAATATCATTTCGGCACAGACAAAGAAGCCATATGAATCATGTCGGTGCACAGTCCTGAGACAGAACAGATCGCAGATCGAAATTAACCTTTCATAAACCATGATTTCAATTGTTGCAGCCGCCGCGCGTTAACCATTCGCAATTTCGCCACGTTGTTGTCATGTTTAATCAACTGTTACGTTTCGTGACGCCGGTTCTTTCGCAGGGGCAACGCGCAGGAAAGTTCCGAGTACGGCTTTTACGAATGGCGATGTGGGGCACATGACTTCCAATCAGACTGCGGCTTTGGTCCTCAAGGCAATGCGTTTTGCTGCAATTCCGATGTTTTGCGTTGCCCTGACGGCCTGCGGAACCACGCAGAGCGTCAGCAAGAGCAAGCCCCGCAGCAAGGAATATTTCGCCGAGTCGATCTATGGCGTAAAGGCCAGCCCCCGCGTCGCCGACGGCAAGAACATCCCCAAGGGCGGTGGCCGCTATCAGGTCGGCAAAGCCTATCAGGTCAAGGGCAAGTGGTATCAGCCGAAGGAGGATTTCGGCTATAACAAGACCGGCATGTCATCCTGGTACGGATCGGCATTCCACGGCCGCCTGACGGCGAACGGCGAAGTTTACGACAAGTATCATCTCTCGGCCGCCCATCCGACATTCCCGCTGCCGAGTTATGCCCGCGTCACCAATCTCGAGAACGGTACCTCGGTCGTCGTGCGCGTCAACGATCGCGGCCCTTACGAATATGGCCGTATCATCGATGTGTCCTCCAAGACCGCCGATTTCCTCGACATGAAGCGCAGGGGTAGCGCCAAGGTCCGCGTCCAATATATCGGCAAGGCGCCGCTCGAGGGCAATGACATGCCCTATCTGATGGCTTCCTATGTGCAGAAGGGCGAGCGCGGTCCGAACGCCTTCCCGGAAGGCCAGATCGCAACCGGTGTCATGGTCGCCTCGAACGAGCCGCTGCGCAAGCAGGCCGGCAATCTCGGCACGCTGACGATCCCGGCCAAGTCCAATATGGAAATGGGCGTTCCGGTCAACGCGCTTGCCGAAACGGAAACGCCGTCGGCCGCTTCCGTAGCGCTGGACGCATTCGCCATGCTTCCCGAGATCGGTCCGATCCCGCGCGAGCGTCCCGAATACATTCCGCCACCGGACGGCAACATGGCCTATGCCGCGGCTTATGTGGAAGCGCGCGTGAGCGATTCCGAAACCGCCTTCGACGCCATTCTTGTGGACCAGAACCCGCTGACGCCAAAATCCATCGTCGCATATGCAAAACGTCAGGGCGCGGCACGCTGAACCACGCATGGTGATTGATCCCCGGAGAGCCGGCTGCTATGGCCGAATGACACCGGAGTTTTGAATGCGCGCACGGCTGGTTTCGTTTCTTATCCTCATTGCTGCCCTCTGTATCCCCGTGGTGACGCAGGCGCAGGTCTTCGAGACCAAGGCGAAACAGGCCTATCTCATCGATGCCGAGACCGGCACGGTCCTTTTCGCCAAGGACGAGAATGCGCCGGTTCCGCCGGCCTCGCTTGCCAAGCTGATGACCATGGAGGTCGTCTTCGATGCGCTGGCCCAAAAGCAACTGACGCTCGACACCGAATTTCCCGTTTCCGAATATGCCTGGAGAACCGGCGGCGCGCCATCGGGCACGTCGACCATGTTCGCCGCGCTAAAATCGCGTCCAAGGGTCATTGATCTCATTCAGGGCGTGACCGTGCAACTTGCCAATGACGGCTGCATTATCCTGGCCGAGGGCATGGCCGGCAGCGAAGAGGCTTTCGCCAGACGTATGACCGAGCGGGCCAAAGAGATCGGGCTATCGGCCTCGGTGTTCAACAACGCCACCGGTCTGCCGGATCCTGGGAACGTAACGACGATGCGGAACCTGGCAATGCTCGCTCGGCACATCCAGACACGTTATCCGGACTTCTTTCCCTATTATTCGCAGGCCGAATTCGAGTGGAACAAGATCCGCCAGCGCAACCGCAACCCGTTGATCGCCGCCAATATCGGCGTCGATGGGTTCGCCGCCGGCTTTGCGGAAGGTTACGGCTACGCCATGGTGGCCACCATGCGGAAGGATGGCCGGCGCGTGTTCCTGGCGCTTGGCGGACTTGCCAGCGACAAGGAGAGGCTGGAGGAAACGCGCAAGATTCTCGACTGGGCGATGCGTGCGTTTGAGAAGAAGCGGCTGTTTGCCAGCGGAGAAGTGGTGGGCGAGGCCAGCCTCTATGGTGGCAACGCATCGCATGTGGAGCTTGTGACGAGCGAACCGGTCGATGTACTGGTCCCGGTCAACAATCCCGAGCGCCTGTCGGCCAAGGTGATGTATCGCTGGCCGTTACCCATGCCTGTAGAGGCGGGCAAGACGGCGGGCAGCCTGAAAATCTGGAGCGGCCAGCGTTTGCTGCGCGAGGTGCCGGTTGAGACCGCGCAGTCGGTGCAGCAGGGGACGCTCACCAGCAGGGCGCTGGATGCGCTGCAGGAGCTGCTGTTCTTCTGGCTCTGAGGAAAGATGGCGCAAGCGGTTTCGCGGCACACGACAATCCGCTAAACAGACTCCAGATGAAAGTATCCGGCGCGATGACGTGCCGGCCTCATGCGGGAAACACGGGTGTCTGTCGGAAACGGTCTGTTCGTTACATTCGAAGGCGGGGAGGGGGCGGGCAAGTCCACCCAGATCCGCCTGCTTGCCGATGCGTTGCGCGAGCGCGGCTATAAGGTGCTGACGACACGCGAGCCCGGCGGCTCGCCGGGGGCGGAAGCCGTGCGGCATGTGCTGTTGTCCGGCGCCGCCCAGGATTTCGGCGTGCGCATGGAAGCCATGCTGTTTGCCGCTGCCCGCAGCGATCATGTCGAGCAGATCATCCGGCCGGCCATTCTCGGCGGCACTGTCGTCATCTGTGATCGGTTCATGGATTCGTCCCGGGTCTACCAGGGCGTCACCGGCAATCTCGAGCCGTCCTTCATCGAGGCGCTGGAGCGTGTCGCGGTGAATGGCGTCGTGCCGGACTGCACCATCGTTTTCGACCTGCCGGCCGCGCTCGGCCTGGAACGCGTCCATCGGCGGGCGAATACGGCAATGGTTCCGCCGGGGCAGGAGGTCGGGCTCGATCGTTTCGAGCGGGAGGAACTGGAAACGCACGAGAAGCGTCGCGAAGCCTTCCTCGATATCGCCGCCGCCGATCCGAAACGCTGTCACGTCGTCGATGCCGCGCAATCCGCCAGCGATATCGCCGCGGCAGTGCTTTCTATCGTCGAACCGATGCTGCCGGGATCGGGCGGTGGGCCGCGTACGGAAGCGGCGCAATGAGCACGGAAAGATTCGATGTCCTGGACGGCGCGGTCCCACCCGCCGAAAACACCAAGCTTTTCGGGCATGCCGAAGCCGAGCAGTTTCTGGCCCAGAGCTACAGGTCTGGGAGAGGGCATCACGCCATCCTCATTGAAGGTCCGGAAGGTATCGGCAAGGCGACGCTGGCGTTCCGTTTTGCCAATCATGTACTGAGCCACCCGGAGCCATCCGAGGCACCGGAGGAACTCGCCGACCCGGATCCGAAATCGATCGTCAGCCGCCAGCTTGCATCTGGCGCGTCGCACAATCTCCTGCACCTGACCCGACCGACAGACGAGAAGACCGGCAAGGTCAAAAGCGCCATCACCGTCGACGAGGTGCGTCGGGCCGGTAAATTTTTCTCGCAGACATCCGGCACCGGCAACTGGCGCATCGTCATCGTGGATCCCGCCGACGATCTCAACCGCAATGCGGCGAACGCCATCCTGAAAATCCTCGAGGAGCCGCCGAAGCGGTCGCTCTTCCTGGTGCTGACCCATGCGCCGGGCAAACTCCTGCCGACGATCCGGTCGCGCTGCCTGCCGCTAAATTTGAAGCCGCTGGCGCCGGACGCGCTGCGCCAGGCTATGGTTCATCTCGGCCTCGATCTTTCCGGCGGCACTGGCGAGAAGGTGCTGGCGTCAGCCGATGGCAGCGTGTCGGAGGCCTTGAAGCTGATCAATTATGGCGGCCTCGACATCATGGCGGCGTTCGAGACGATCCTGGCGGGCCAAGGACCTGCGATCCGCAAGGACATGCACAAGCTCGCCGACGTTCTTGCCGGCAAGGATAGCGAGACGATCTTCGAGTTCTTCACAGCGCTGGTGACAGCCCATATCATGCGTGAGGCGCGCAACGCAGCGCATACCGGCGATATCGGTCGAGCCGAACGGTTTGCGCGGCTTTCAGCGGGGATTGGCGAACGGATTTCGGTGGCCCAGGCCTATAATCTCGACCGCAAGCAGACCGTTCTCTCCATTCTCGACGACCTCAAGGCGGCCGCCTGAGCGATCGGAGTTAGGCCCCGATCGCGCGGCCTGTTTTCCGGCCGCCAAGCCGCCTTTTCTGACCACGCCTGTTTCATCCCGCCAAGGGATGCGCTAATAGCTCGGGCCAGCAAAGCAATATCCGAACAGGCCGAAACCGATCATGACCGACAAGCCCCCATTTTACATCACCACCGCGATCTCCTATCCGAACGGCAAGCCGCATATCGGCCATGCCTACGAACTGATTGCGACCGATGCGATGGCGCGCTTCCAGCGGCTGGACGGGCGCGAGGTGCTTTTTCTGACGGGTACCGACGAGCACGGCCAGAAGATGCAGCAGACGGCACGCAAGGAAGGCATCTCCGCGCAGGAACTGGCCGATCGCAACTCCGCCGAATTCAGGAAGATGGGAACTCTTCTTAATGCGTCGAACGATGATTTCATCCGCACCACGGAGAAGCGCCACTACGAGGCGGTGACCAATATCTGGAACCGCATGGCCGCAGCCGGCGATCTCTACAAGGACAGCTATTCCGGTTGGTACTCGGTGCGCGACGAGGCCTATTACCAGGAAGGCGAAACCGAGCTTCGCGCCGATGGCGTGCGTTACGGGCCGCAGGGCACCCCGGTCGAATGGATGGAGGAAGCCAGCTACTTCTTCAAGCTCTCCGCCTACCAGGACAAGCTGCTGAAGCATTACGAGGACAATCCGGACTTCATCGGTCCGGCCGAGCGTCGCAACGAGGTCATTTCCTTCGTGAAATCCGGCCTCAAGGATCTGTCGATGTCGCGCACGACGTTCGACTGGGGCATTCCCGTGCCGAACGATCCCGGCCATGTCATGTATGTCTGGGTCGATGCGCTGACCAACTACATCACCGCGACCGGCTATCTCACCGACGAGAACGGCCCGCGTGCTAAATTCTGGCCGGCCGACATCCACATGATCGGCAAGGACATCATTCGTTTCCACGCAGTCTACTGGCCGGCCTTCCTGATGTCGGCCGGATTGCCCCTGCCGAAGAAGGTGTTCGCGCATGGCTTCCTGCTCAACAAGGGCGAGAAGATGTCGAAGTCGCTCGGCAATGTCGTCGATCCCGTCAATCTCGTCGAGCATTTCGGCCTCGACCCGATCCGTTATTTCTTCCTGCGCGAAGTCTCCTTCGGCCAGGACGGAAGCTATAGCGAGGAAGGCATCGCCACGCGCATCAATTCCGACCTCGCCAATGGCGTCGGCAATCTTGCCAGCCGCTCGCTGTCGATGATCGTCAAGAACTGCGACGGGCAGATCCCGGAATGCGGCGTGCTGACGGACGAGGACAAGGCCATGCTCGTATCCGCCGACGCGCTGCAGGCCTCGACGCGCGATGACATGAATACGCTGATGATCCACAAGGCACTGACCTCGATCATCGCCGTCGTCTCCGAGGCCGACCGCTATTTCGCCGGCCAGGCGCCGTGGGGTTTGAAGAAGACCGATCCGGCCCGCATGGGAACGGTGCTCTATGTCACGGCTGATGTGGTGCGTCAGGTCGCCATCCTCCTGCAGCCGTTCATGCCGGAATCGGCGGGCAAGCTTCTCGACCTGGTGGCTGTCCCGGCCGACAAGCGGACGTTCGCATCGCTTGGCGAAGCAGGACGCCTTGTGACCGGAACCGCGCTCGAAGCCCCGACGCCGGTTTTCCCGCGCTACGTCGCGCCGGAAGCGTAAGGGATAAGCATGCTGATCGATACCCATTGCCATCTCGATTTCCCGGATTTCGAGGCCGAACGCGACGCGATCATCGAGCGCGCGCGCGCGGCCGGCGTCGGCCAGATGATCACGATCTCGACCCGGGTGAAAAAGTTCGATACGATTCTCGGCATTGCCGAGCACTATCCGAATGTCTTCTGCTCGGTCGGCACCCACCCGCACAATGCGGACGAGGAACTGGACATCGAGACCGAAGATCTGGTGCGCCTGTCGGCCCATCCGAAGGTCGTGGCGATAGGCGAGGCCGGGCTCGACTATTTCTACGATAATGCACCGCGCGACGCCCAGGCGATCGGCTTGCGACGCCACATCGCGGCGGCCCGCGAAACGCAGCTGCCGCTGGTGATCCACAGCCGTTCCGCCGATGACGATATGGCTGATATTCTGACTGAGGAAACAGGGAAGGGGACCTTCCCCTTCCTTCTGCACTGTTTCTCTTCCGGGGCGAACCTCGCCAAGGTCGGCGTCGATCTCGGCGGCTATATTTCCTTTTCCGGCATCCTGACATTCCCGAAATCGGAAGAGCTGCGCGAGATCGCCAGGACCGTTCCGCATGACCGCATGATCGTCGAAACCGATGCACCTTATCTCGCGCCAAAACCGTTCCGCGGCAAGCGCAACGAGCCGGCCTATGTCGCCCATACGGCCGATGTGCTCGCCGAGACGATCGGCGTTTCGCGCGAGGAAATCGCCGGGATCACCACGGAAAACGCTTTCCGCATCTTTTCTAAAATGCCGAGACTGTGAAATGGCGGTGAGGCGGGTCTTCACCATTCTCGGCTGCGGGTCGTCTCCGGGCGTTCCACGCATCAATGGCGACTGGGGGGCCTGCGATCCGTCCAATCCCAGGAACCGCCGCAGCCGTGCGGCCTTGCTGGTCGAGCAGATCGGACCGGAAGGCGGAAAGACCACCGTCGTCATCGATACCGGCCCGGATTTTCGCGAACAGATGATCGCGGCAAAGGTGCAGAATATCGACGCCGTCTTCTATTCGCATCCGCATGCCGATCATATCCACGGCATCGACGACCTGCGCGGCTATGTCCAGTATTCCGGTCGCAAAACGCCGATCTGGGCCGATCAGGAGACAATGGACCGTATTCGCGACGGTTTTCGCTATTGCCTGGAAACGCCCATTGGCAGCAATTACCCACCAATCGTCGAGGCTCGGATCATCGATCCGGTGCTGACGCCTGTCGTCATCGATGGCGCCGGCGGACCGATACCGTTCCAGCCGTTGCTGCAGCACCACGGCAGCATCATGTCGCTCGGCTTCCGTGTTGGCAATTTTGCCTATTGCAGCGATGTCAGCGATTTCCCTCAGCAGACGATCGACAGGCTGTCGGGCCTCGACATGCTGCTCATCGACACGCTGCAATACAAGTTTCATCCGAGCCATCTGTCGCTCGAGCAGTCGCTCGGCTGGATCGAGCGCTTCGGACCGAAACACGCCGTGCTGACGCATATGCACACGCCGCTCGACTACGACACGGTGATGCGCGAGACGCCTGACCATGTCGAGCCCGGTTATGACGGAATGCGGCTGGAATCAGAGGTGACCGGCGATCCGGTCACTTGAAGCCGGTCAGCTGAAATAGGGCTGCAGGTTCGCGCGGATACGATCAAGCACGGTGGCGCCGGACAGGTCGGCAACGAATTTCTTGCCGGTAATCGTCTCGAAGGCTTCGATATAGACTTTTGACGTCTGCTCGACGAGATCGGCCGGAATTTCCGGGATCGGATTCTTGTAGGGATCGCAGCGCTCGGTCACCCAGGCACGAACGAAATCCTTGTCGAAGCTCTTCGGCCGCGTGCCCGAGGCGAAACTCTGCGCGTAGCTGTCGGCGATCCAGTAGCGGCTGCTGTCCGGCGTGTGGATTTCATCGGCCAGCACGATGCGGCCGTCCTTGTCGGTTCCGAATTCGTATTTGGTATCGACGAGGATGAGGCCGCGTTCGGCGGCGCGGCTTTGACCGCGCGCGAACAGCGCCAGCGCATACCGCGACACCGTTTCCCATTGCTGCTGCGTCAGAAGCCCCTGGATCAGAATTTCGTCAGCCGAGAGCGGCTCATCATGACCGCCGTCGAATGCCTTGCTGGTCGGCGTGATGATCGGCTGCGGCAGTTTCTCATTGTCCTTCATCCCATCCGGCAGCGTGATGCCGTACATGGCGCGCTCGCCATTGCGATACTTGGTCAGGATCGATGTGCTGGTCGTGCCGGCGAGATACCCGCGCACGACGATCTCGACCGGCAGAATGTCGAGCCGCGTGCCGATGACCACATTCGGGTCCGGATAGGACACGACATGGTTCGGGCAGATGTCGGCCGTTTCCTCAAACCAGTAGCGCGCCGTCTGCGTCAGAATCTGGCCCTTGAACGGGATCGCGGTCAGGATCACGTCGAAGGCGCTCAGCCGGTCCGTCGCGATGATGATCCGGTTGCCATCCGGCAGATCGTAATTCTCGCGGACCTTGCCATTGTAGCGTCCTGGCAATTCTGGAATGAAAGCATCTGGAAGAACGCGCAAATCGCTCATCGGGTCCGGACTTTCTCTAACGATGGAGACGGGCATCGCTTAAGCCTTGGCGATAGCGCTGGTCAAGCGGCAAGGCGAAGAGAAGCCGCAAATCCTCGCAGCGCGCGGCGTCTATCAGTTCCATAATCTATCTTATGTGACTTGGGTGTGTAGCCGCAAAGTTAGAATGTCCTGTTTCTGCAAAGTTGGAATGTCACACTCCCCCGGGTCTGAAGGATGCGTGGGAGATTGCGGATGGGATTGATAGCGATGAGCGAGCGCGATCTGCAGCGGATTGAGATTTTATCGAAGGTGGCCGCCGGCCGGATGACGACAGTGTCAGCGGCGCACGTTCTTGCCGTGAGTGAGCGCCAAGTGCGTCGGCTGCTGGAACGGATACGAACTGGCGGCGCGGCGTCGATCCGCCACAAGGCGATTGGGCGACCATCGAATAACCGGATTAGCGACGGCGTTCGGGACTATGCGATGACGCTGGTTCGCGAACGTTATGCGGATTTCGGTCCGACCTTGGCGACGGAGAAGTTGGCTGAGCGTGATGGCTTGCGTGTGTCGCGCGAGACGGTGCGCGGTTGGATGTCGGAGGCCGGACTGTGGTTGTCACGCAAGCAACGGCGGAGTTTCCATCAGCCGCGTCTGCGGCGCGAGGCCTATGGCGAGCTGGTGCAGATCGATGGGTCGGAGCATCGCTGGTTTGAGGATCGCGGACCACCTTGCTCGCTGCTGGTGTTTGTCGACGATGCGACCGACAGGCTAATGCAGTTGCGTTTCGTGCGCTCCGAAAGTGCCTTCACCTACTTCGAGGCACTGGCGCTCTATCTCAAGTGTCACGGCGCACCGATTGCCTTTTACTCGGACAAGCATTCGGTGTTCCGGGTGGCGAAGAAGGATGCCAAAGGCGGCCAGGGCATGACCCAGTTCGGGCGTGCGCTTTGCGAGCTAAACATTGAGATTCTTTGTGCAAATTCGAGCCAGGCCAGGGGCCGTGTCGAGCGCATGAACCGGACGCTGCAGGACCGTTTGGTCAAGGAGCTGCGGCTGGCTGGCATCGACAGCATGGAGGCGGGCAATGGATTCCTGCCGGACTTTATGGAGGACTACAATGCACGATTTGCGATCGTCCCTGCCCGTTCGGAAGACCTGCATCGACCGCTGAATCTGGCGCCGGATCGGTTGACGGAGTTCCTGTGCAAGCGAGAGCAACGTTATGTCGGAACACAGCTGACGTTTTCGTTCGAGCGCAAGCGGATCATGCTGCAGGAGACCGATGTGACACGCGGTCTGGTTGGCCGCTATGTCGAGACCTATGCATATGCGGACAGCCGGCTGGATGTGCGGTGGAAAGGCTACTCCCTGCCCTACACGGTGTTCGACAAGGACCAGCGGGTGACGCATGCTGCGATCACCGAGAACAAGCGGTTGGGTGATGTTCTGGCCTATATCAAGGAGCGTCAGGAGCAGCAGGACGAGCCGACGGTGAAGAGCAACAGCGACAAAAATGGCTACGTCAAACGGGCTCGCGGACCGGGCCGGCGGAAGGATTTCATGAACGATCCGGCGGTGATCGCACGGCGCCAGAAAGCACTGTCGCGGCAGCAGGCTGCGGAATGAGGTGTCTCAAAGCTAAAGCCGAAGAGGTGTATTCATCACCCGCCCCGATCTGATCTTGCAACCGAGATCAGCCGCTCAGATCGGGGCTGGTCAGCATGCCGTGCAACGACCTTGCGGACATTTCTACTTTGCAAAGCGGCGGACATTCCAACTTCTCCGCCACAGGGTGTGTAGCCGCAAAGTTAGAATGTCCTGTTTCTGCAAAGTTGGAATGTCACACTCCCCGGGTCTGAAGGATGCGTGGGAGATTGCGGATGGGATTGATAGCGATGAGCGAGCGCGATCTGCCACCGTCTGCTGAAACAGACTGGCCAAGATATTTTGGACATGGGACTTGATACGCACCCGGCTCCGGGTGCAACAAGGTGGCATGGTAACTATCAAGGAAATTGCCGAGGCTGTTGGCGTGTCGTCCGCCACGGTTTCCCGTGTTCTCAATTATGACGCCACGCTCGCCGTCTCGGCCAAGAAGCGCCAGGCGATCATCGAGACGGCGGAAGCGCTGAATTATGCGACGCCCCGCGCCCGCAACCGGACGAATGGCGTGCAGCACGCGCTGGTGCCCGGCGCCGGCAAGATCGCGCTCGTCCATTTCCTGAGGCCCGCGCAGGAACTGGTCGACCCCTATTATATCGGCGTGCGGCTCGGCATCGAGAATCGCTGCCAGGCGCTGAAGATCGAGGTGGTGAAGGTCTACCACACCGACAGCCTTCCCGAACCGAACCTGCTGCAGGGCGCGTCGGGCGTCATCGCCGTTGGCAAGCACAGCGAGGAGGAAATCGCTTGGCTGCGCAGCCACAGCCGCCATCTCGTCTTTGCAGATTTCTCGACGCCGTCCGAAACCGACGACTGCGTCGAGAGCAATGTGTCGCTGGCCATGCACAAGCTGATCAGTGCCCTCTCGGCCATGAACTATCGCCGCATCGGCTTCATCGGCTGGGCCGAGCATCTCGACGGCTTGCCGCATCTGCAGGGAGAGAAACGCTGCATCGCCTATACGAAATGGATGAAGGACGCCGGGCTCTTCGAGGAAGGCCTTTGCCTGACAGAACCGCTGACGCAGGACAGCGGTTATACGCTGGCCCACGCCATCATGAACCAGCAGAACCCACCGGATTTGCTGATCACCTGTAATGACAACATGGCGATCGGCGCCTATCGAGCCATGCAGGAGCTTGGCCTGCGCATTCCCGACGATATCGCCATTGCAAGCTTCAACGATATTCCCGTCGCGCAATTCCTGTCGCCGCCCTTGTCGACCGTCAAGCTGCCGGCCGAACTGATCGGCGAGACTGCCGTCGACATGCTGCTCGAACGGTTCTCCGGTCGGGAGCTTGGAAAAAAAGTCACGCTTGCCACCGAACTGGTGTGGAGAAACAGCACCCGCTCGCCGGAATAATCCGACATTTCAAAGCGAATACAGAGGCTTGCTCCATTTTTCAGGCCCTTAGTAAAAATTTACTGAAAATATTGCATCCGTCCGCATTTTAGGGAATACTCTTGTTGGAGGTGGAACAATCCGCCTTGGGAGCCTTCTGGGAGGAAGCAATGTATCACACAGTCACGTCACGCTTCGCGCGTGTCATCGGCCTTGCCATGGGCGTCAGCGTTCTGGCGGTTGCCGCGGCGCAGGCCAAGGAAATCACCGTCTGGTGCTGGGACCCGAATTTCAACGTCGCGATCATGAAGGAAGCCGGCGAGCGCTATCAGAAGACGCACCCGGATGTTACCCTGAACATCGTCGACTTCGCCAAGCTCGATGTCGAGCAGAAGCTCCAGACCGCGCTCTCCTCGGGCGTGACGGACGCCCTGCCCGATATCGTCCTGATCGAGGACTACGGCGCGCAAAAATACCTGCAGTCCTTCCCGGGCGCCTTCGCGGCCCTGTCGGACACGGTCGATTATTCCGGATTCGCGCCCTACAAGGTGCAACTGATGACCATGGAAGGCAAGGTCTACGGCATGCCGTTCGATTCCGGTGTCACCGGCATGTATTACCGCAAGGATTATCTCGAGCAGGCCGGTTTCAAGCCCGAAGACATGCAGGGCATCACCTGGGATCGCTATATCGAGATCGGCAAGCAGATTGAAGCCAAGACCGGCAAGAAGATGATGGGTCTGGATCCCAATGATGCCGGCCTGATCCGCATCATGATGCAGTCCGGTGGCCAGTGGTATTTCGATGCCGAAGGCAAACCCAACATCGTCGGCAATGCCGCGCTCAAGGCCGCGCTTGAAACCGAAGGCAAGCTGATCGCGGCCGGCATTACCAAGCCGGCGACCGGCTGGGCCGACTGGGTCGGAACCTTCACCTCGGGCGACGTTGCCTCGGTCATCACCGGCGTGTGGATCACCGGCACGGTCAAGGCGCAGGCGGACCAGTCCAACAAGTGGGGCGTCGCGCCAATCCCGAGCCTCGGCATCGAGGGCGCGTCCAACGCGTCCAACCTTGGCGGCTCCAGCTGGTACGTTCTCGAAAGCTCGGCCGAAAAGGCTGAAGCGATCGACATGCTGAACGAGGTCTATGGCAAAGACGTCGATTTCTACCAGAAGATCCTCCAGGATCGCGGCGCGGTCGGCTCCCTTCTGGCGGCGCGCGGCGGCGCTGCCTATGAAGCGCCGGATGCCTTCTTCGGCGGCGAAAAAGTCTGGCAGAACTTCTCCGACTGGCTGGCCAAGGTTCCGGCAGTCAATTACGGCGTCTTCACCAACGAGGCGGACGCAGCAGTGACCGCCCAGCTTCCGGCCCTCACCAAGGGCACGCCGGTGGACGACATCCTGAAGGCGATCGACAGCGAAGTCGCGGCCCAGATCCAGTAAGAAGCACCGAGCGCCCGGGCAGGTTGATCATCAGCCTGCCCGTCAAGGCCGCGCGGTTGCGCGTCCCCTTCCCGTGCCCACGGTCATTCTGGAGAAAACGATGGCGGTCCTGCGAGCCGGCGGCGGTGTCCGTCGCTACTACAATATCAATGGTTGGCTGTTCGTCGCCCCTGCCCTGGGTCTCATCGGCGTCTTCATGGTCTATCCGATCTTCTGGTCGCTGTGGATGTCGTTCCAGACCGGCAAGGGACTGACCACGAAATTCGGCGGTTTCGCCAATATCATCCGCCTCTGGAACGATCCGGTCTTCATCAAGGCACTGTCGAACACGACGATCTTTTTCGTCATCCAGGTGCCGATCATGCTGACGCTGGCGCTGATCGTCGCGGCGGCGCTCAACAATCCCAACCTGAAGGGCCGCAGCTTTTTCCGCACTGCGATCTTCCTGCCCTGCGTCACCTCGCTCGTCGCCTATTCCGTCCTGTTCAAGAGCATGTTTTCCGCCGACGGTGTCGTCAATGGCGCGCTTGAAGCGCTGCACATTATTTCATCGCCGATCCCGTGGCTCACCGATCCCTTCTGGGCAAAAACCCTGATCATCATCGCCATCACCTGGCGCTGGACCGGCTACAACATGATCTTCTACCTCTCGGCGATGCAGAACATCGACAAGTCGATCTATGAGGCGGCGCGCATCGACGGCATCTCCGCGCGCGGGCGGTTCCTTTACATCACCATCCCTATGCTGAAGCCGGTCATCCTGTTCACCATGGTCACCTCCACTATCGGCACGCTGCAACTCTTTGATGAAGTCTACAACTTCACCGAGGGCAAGGGCGGTCCGTCGAACGAGACGCTGACCCTGTCGCTCTACATCTATAACCTGACCTTCAAGTTCATGCCGAGCTTCGGTTATGCCGCGACGGTATCCTATGTCATCGTCGTTATGGTCGCCCTGCTCGCCTTCCTGCAATTCCATGCCACCAGGGAGCGCGATTGATGTTTTCCGACCGCACCACCGCGCTGCTTTCGAGCATCGCCACCTACCTGCTGCTCGGCTTCGTCGCCTTCCTCTCGGTCTTCCCGTTCCTCTGGATGGCGATCGGTGCAACCAATACCTCGATCGACGTGATCAACGGCAAACCCACCTTCGGCTCGGCACTCGTGACCAACATCACCGGCTTCTTCACCCAGGTGGACGTGCCGCTGGTCTTCTGGAACACCGCCAAGATCGCCATCATCAGCACGGTCCTGACGCTCGCGATCTCGTCGCTTGCCGGATACGGGTTCGAGATGTTCCGGTCCCGCGTGCGCGAGCGGATTTACCAGTTCATGCTGCTGACGCTGTTCATTCCGTTCGCGGCGTTGATGATCCCGCTGTTCATCATCATGGGCCGGGCAGGACTGATCAACACCCATATCGCAGTCATGCTGCCGGTCATCGCGTCGGCCTTCATGATCTTCTACTTCCGCCAGAGCACGAAGGCCTTTCCCTCCGAGCTTCGTGACGCCGCCAAGGTCGATGGATTGAAGGAATGGCAAATCTTCCTGTTCATCTATGTGCCGGTGATGCGCTCG
This sequence comes from Pararhizobium sp. O133, assembly GCF_051669845.1. NCBI lineage: Bacteria > Pseudomonadati > Pseudomonadota > Alphaproteobacteria > Hyphomicrobiales > Rhizobiaceae > Pararhizobium > Pararhizobium sp. O133. The sequence goes on from NZ_CP196426.1 coordinate 2,883,733, forward strand.
ACCTATGCGGCGGCCTTCATCATCGTCTTCATGCTGAGCTGGAACAACTATCTCTGGCCGCTGATCGTGCTGCAATCGAACGACACCAAGACCATCACGCTGGTGATCTCGTCATTGGCCTCGGCCTACTACCCCGATTTCGGCGTCGTGCTGGTCGGCACCGTCTTTGCCACGCTCCCGACCCTCCTCGTTTTCTTTCTCATGCAAAAGCAGTTCGTCCAGGGAATGCTGGGCTCCGTCAAATAGGAATGATGATGCGTACGATTACCAATTTCAACGAAGGCTGGACGTTCCACGAAGGCTTTTCCGACGTGCTGACAACGGCGTTTCAGGATGGCAAGGCGATCAGCCTGCCGCACAATGCCGTGGATGTCGCCTTCAACTATTTCGACGAAACCTGCTATCAGCGCGCCTTCACCTACCAAAAGCACCTGCCCTGGAGCGCGGACTTCGCCGGCAAGGAAGTCTCCCTCGTCTTCGATGCGGCGATGGCCGATTCCGTCGTCTATCTCAACGGTCAGCAGGTCATCGCCCACAGGGATGGCTATACGCCGTTCGAGGCACGGCTGACCGGTCTTCTCAAAGACGGCGACAATCTGCTCACCGTCAAGATCGACGGCAGCGAAAACCCGGAAATTCCGCCCTTTGGCGGCCGTATCGACTATCTGACCTATGCCGGCATCTACCGTGACGTCTGGCTGAAGGTCGCAGGCCCCGTCTCGATCGGCAACCTGAAGATCGAGACGCAGAACGTGCTGTCGGAAGAGAAGTCCGTGTCGGTGCGCTGCGACCTCCGGAACCCTGAAAATGTCGCGTTCACCGGCACGTTGACGGTCGCGCTGGAGGATGCCGGCGGCGCGGTCCTGCGCCAGGAAACCATCCCTGCCCTGCACGGCGCGGTTGTCAACCTGGATGAGTTGGAAAGCCTGTCGCTCTGGGACATCGACAGCCCGGTTCTCTACACAATCACCGCGACGCTTCAGACCGACAAGGGCGACGACGCGCTTACCTCCACCTTCGGCTTCCGGACCGCCGAATTCACCGTCGATGGTTTCCTGCTCAACGGTCGCCCCCTCAAGATTCGCGGTCTCAATCGCCATCAGGCGTTCCCCTATATCGGCTACGCGATGGGACGGTCGGCGCAGGAGCGCGATGCCGAACTGATGAAGAACACGCTGAAGTGCAACCTTGTTCGCACCTCGCACTATCCGCAGTCAAAGTGGTTCCTCGATCATTGCGATCGCATCGGCCTTCTGGTGTTCGAGGAAATCCCGGGCTGGCAGCATATCGGCGGCGAGACGTGGAAGAAGGAAGCGATCGAGAACGTCCGCCGGATGATCGAGCGGGACTGGAACCATCCGTCGATCATCATCTGGGGCGTGCGTATCAACGAGTCTCAGGATTCGCATGATTTCTATCTCGAAACCAACCGCCTAGCGCGCGAGCTGGACACCACCCGCCAGACCGGCGGCGTCCGCTACATCACCGACAGCGAGTTCCTCGAAGACGTCTACACGATGAACGACTTCATCCTCGGCAACGAGGAACTGCCGGGCAACAATCGCGGCCGGTTGGCGCTGCGCCCGCAGCAGGAATGCACAGGGCTCACCCGCAAAGTGCCCTACATGATCACCGAATTCGGCGGTCACATGTATCCGACCAAACGGTTCGACCAGGAACAACGCCAGGCGGAACATGTCCGCCGACATCTTGAGGTTTTGAACGCCAGCTATGGGGATCCGAGCATTTCCGGTGCCATCGGCTGGTGCATGTTCGACTACAACACCCACAAGGATTTCGGCTCCGGCGACCGCATCTGCCATCACGGCGTGATGGACATGTTCCGCGAACCGAAATTCGCGGCCTACGTCTATTCCAGCCAGTGCGATCCCTCCGATGAGGTGATCATGAAGCCGGTGACGTTCTGGGCACGCGGAGAGCGTAATATCGGCGGCGTGCTGCCGCTGATCGTTCTGACCAATTGCGATGAGGTCGAGCTTCGCTATGGCACGATCACCAAGCGCGTCGGCCCGGATCGCGAGGCCTTCCCGCACCTGCCGCACGCGCCCGTCGTGTTCGATCATCGTCATTTCACCAAGGACGAACTCGGCCTCTGGGGCATGCAGTGGGAGGACGTGAGCTTCACCGGCTTCATCGACGGCAAGCCGGTGGCGACGCTGAACATGGTGGCCGATCCGGTGCCGACGACGCTGGAGGTCGAGGCCGATACGGACACGGTTACTGCCCAAGGCCGCGACACGGTCCGCGTCATCGTCCGTGGGCTCGATCAGGTCGGCTCGATCGTCCCCTTCCTCAACGACATCGTGACAGTGAGCGTCGACGGCCCTGCCCGGCTGATTGGCCCAAGCACACTGACGCTTGCGGGCGGAACGACGGGTTTCTGGCTGGAATCGACCGGCGAGACGGGCGCGATCACGCTTCGCGTATCGAGCGAGCGTTTCGGCAGCCAAAGCCTTCCGCTCACGGCGGCATGACAGCGCACAAGAATAGACAAGGGCGAGGCACAGAATGAGCGACGTAAAACTGCAGGACATCAGGAAGGCCTTCGGCAACCTGGAGGTCATCAAGGGGGTCGATCTCGACATCAAGTCCGGCGAATTCGTCGTTTTCGTCGGCCCCTCCGGCTGCGGTAAATCCACGCTGCTGCGAATGATTGCTGGGCTGGAGGAGATCACCTCTGGCACGCTGGAGATCGGCGGCACAAGGATGAACGATGTTGATCCGTCGAAACGCGGCATCGCCATGGTGTTCCAGTCCTATGCGCTTTATCCGCACATGACGGTGCGCGAAAACATGGGCTTTGCCCTGCGTTTCGCCGGCGTTCCGAAGGCTGAGGTGGAAAAGCAGGTGGCCGAGGCCGCCCGCATCCTGGAACTCGAGCCGCTGCTTGATCGCAAGCCCAAGCAACTCTCCGGCGGCCAGCGCCAGCGCGTGGCCATCGGCCGGGCAATCGTGCGGCATCCCAACGTCTTTCTGTTCGACGAACCCCTGTCCAATCTCGATGCCGAACTGCGTGTGCATATGCGCATCGAGATTGCCCGGCTGCACAAGACGCTCGCTACGACGATGATCTACGTCACGCACGATCAGGTCGAAGCCATGACCCTCGCCGACAAGATCGTCGTGCTGCGCGCCGGCTTGGTCGAGCAGGTCGGCTCGCCGCTCACCCTCTATGACGATCCGGCAAACCTGTTCGTCGCCGGGTTCATCGGCTCGCCGAAGATGAACTTTTTCAAGGGTATCGTGGCCGCCGCAAACAACGGCACGGTGAAGGTCGAACTGCCGGATCTCGGCGGCGCGTCGATCGAGATCAGGCTGGAGGCAAGCAGCATTGCCGCCGGAACGGCCGTGACGGTCGGTGTACGGCCGGAACACTTTGAAAACACGGGATCGGCTGCGCTGAACCTGACGATTGACATGCTGGAGCACCTGGGCGGCGAGACATTCGCCTATGCCCGTCACGGCAGCGGCGATCTCGTCATCATCGAGACCAAACACGGGCGCGACCTCAAGACGGGCGACACGATCCAGGCGAAATTCGATCCGGCGCGGGCGCTCCTGTTCGACGCGGCCGGCAAGCGCATTCGCTGATGACCGCATAACTTTATCGGATTGGAAGGCAGTTATCATGGCAGACAAGGTAAGATGGGGCATTCTCGGCCCGGGTGGGATCGCCAAGGACTTTTTCGCCGGGGTCGCCGGTTCGGAAACCGGCGTTGTCGCGGCGATCGGAACTCGCAATCCCGGTAAGCTCGGGCTTGATGACACCTTTTCCGGCGCCCGCATTATCGACGGCTATGAGGCACTGCTGGCCGATCCGGATATCGATGCAATCTACATTGCCGTCCCGCACCCGTATCATGCGCAATGGGCGATCAAGGCGGCCGAGCATGGCAAGCATGTGCTCTGCGAAAAGCCGATCGGGCTTTCTTCCGCCGAGGCCGATGCCATGTTCACGGCCGCCGAGGCGGCCGGCACGTTCCTCGGCGAAGCCTATATGTACCGGCTACATCCGCTGGTCGCCAAGCTTGTCGAGACCCTGAAATCCGGCGTGATCGGCGATATCCGCCTGATCAAATCGAGCTTTGGCTTTGCGGTGACGCCGCCCAAGCCGGAACACCGGCTGTTTTCGAATGCGCTGGCCGGCGGCGGTATCCTGGATGTCGGTGGTTATCCTGTATCCATGGCCCGGCTGATTGCCGGCCTGAATACGGAATCCGGCTTCCTGGATCCGGATAAGGTCGTGGCGGCGGGTCATCTCGGCGAAACCGGTGTCGATGAGTGGACGTCCGCGGTGCTGCATTTTCCGAACGGCATCATCGCCGAAGTGTCCTGCTCGATATCGCTGGCGCAGGACAATCTCCTGACCATCCTCGGCACCAAGGGCCGCATCGAGATCGATCAGTTCTGGTTTGCCGGCGGCAAGTCGGGCGGAACGGCGACGATCCATGTGATCGGCAGTGACGGCGCGCGCAACCGGATCGACGTGACCGAAGAGCGGCATCTCTACAGTTTCGAGGTCGATGCGGTGGGTGCGGCAATCGCCGCCGGGCAGACGCAATTCACCTTCCCCGGCATGGGCCGCAACGACACGCTTGGAAACCTCAGGACCATGGACCGCTGGCGCGCGGCCATCGGGCTCGAATATGAAATCGAGAAACCGTCCGTCACCCGGCACACGATCCGGGGTGACATCCTGCAGGTTAGGAACAACCGCATCCCGCGCGGCCACATTCCGGGGCTTATACCGGAGACTTCGCTGGCGGCACTCGGCTTTCTTGAACTGGGCAGTATTTCGAGCGTGGCGATCATGCTCGACGCCTTCTATGAGGCGGGCGGCAACCTGTTCGACACGGCCTTCCATTACGGCAACGGCAAGCCGGAGGCGCAGATCGGCGAATGGATGCAAAGCCGCGGTGTGCGGCAACAGTCCGTCATCATTGCCAAGGGAGCGCATTCGCCGCTCTGCTATCCGGATGTCATCGCCAAGCAGTTGACCGTCAGCCTTGACCGCATGAAGACGGATTACGTCGATATCTATTTTATGCACCGCGACAATCCGGACGTGCCCGTCGGCGAATTTGTCGATGCCATGGATGCGGAAGTGAAGGCCGGGCGCATCCGCGGCCCCTTCGGTGGATCGAACTGGACGCGCGAGCGCATGGACGCGGCAATCGCTTATGCCGAGCGGACCGGCAAGACAAAACCCAGCGTGCTATCGAACAACTTCTCGCTCGCCGAAATGGTCAACCCGGTTTGGGATGGCTGCATCGCCTCTTCCGACAGCGCATGGAAGGAGTGGCTGGCCTCCCGCAAGGTCACCAATTTCGCCTGGTCGAGCCAGGCCCGCGGGTTCTTCACCGATCGCGCCGGGCCGGACAAATTCGACGATCCGGAACTGGCCAACAGCTGGTATTCGCCTACCAATTTCGCCCGGCGCGAACGGGCCACAATCCTTGCCGCCCGGCTCGGCAAGGATCCGATCCAGGTCGCGCTCGCCTATGTGCTTGCCCAACCGTTCGGCGTCATCCCGCTGATCGGCCCGCGCTCGCTCGGTGAACTCCACCACAGCATCGCCGCCTTCGACATCGAGCTGTCGCCAGAGGATGTGCGCTGGCTGGAACACGGCGACTGACGCGCGCCGCGAAAGCCCTTGTATTATGACGGGTGACAATGCCCGATCGTTCATCCTAATATTAGCAAGAATAGTCGCTTGTGGGGGATCGATCGGGCAAACATGGTCTGGAGCGGCAAACAGCGCAGCACGAACTCCCTTGACCTATCGATCCGGTCCGCTCGCCTGTTTTCAGGCCTGATCCTCAGCGCATTCGTGCTCACTCATCTGTTCAATCTGTCGCTCGGCCTCGTTTCGCTGGACGCGATCGACGCCTGGCGCGGTGTGCTGATGGCGCCCTGGCGAAGTGCCGCGGGCAGCATTTTTCTCGCGCTTGCCGCTCTCGTTCACGCCGGTATCGGCCTCTACACGATTTCCAGGCGCCGCAGCCTGACTTTGAGCCGGATCGACGTGGTGCAGATCATCCTCGGCGTGCTGACGCCGCCGCTCCTGATCACGCATGTCCTGACGCTGCGTGTAACCAGCATCATCGTTTCCGATTTCGACGCAAGTTATGCCTTGATCCTATCTGTCTACTGGAGCCTCGCCCCGACCTATGCGTTCCAGCAATTGTTCGTCGTCGTGATTGTCTGGGTCCACGCGGCCATCGGGTTTTATTCCTGGATTGCGATACGGCCCATCTGGCCAAGGCTGCGAAATTTCGTACTGCCGGTGTTGTTCCTGGTTCCGATCCTCGCGCTCCTCGGCTTCGTCGAAGCTGGCAAGGAAATCCTCGATCGGCTTGAGAATGACCCGAACTGGATAGAGTATGTCCGTGCAGCCCAACGGCTCTACAGCCAGGCCGCACCGACCCTTGATGCGATCAACCTCAATGTCGTGTTCGGCTATTGGATCATTGTCATCGGCGCATTCTTGAGCTGGGCCATACGCATCTACGCGGGCCGTTCGCGGCAGGTCCGCATCCTCTATGAAGACGAAGCGATCGCGGACGGCAGAAGCGGGCTTTCGCTGCTGGAGATCAGCCTTTCGAGCGGCATTCCGCATGCCCATATCTGCCAGGGACGCGGCCGGTGCGGGACCTGTCGGATCGAAATCCTCCAGGGTGGCCAGAACCTGACGCCGCAAACCGATCAGGAAACGAAGACACTCGCCCACCTTCACGCGGATGATGGAACGCGGCTTGCCTGTCAGGCACGGCTGTTGCGCGGAGAAGTATCGGTTGCGCGGCTTCTGCCTGCCTATGCAGATATCACGGCCGCGCAGGCCCCGGAAGATTGGGAGCAGAAGGACAGCCGCCCAGCGATCGAGGAAATTGTTCCGGTGCCGGTCAGTTTGCCGATGGAGGGAGCCGCGTCTTGAAGACCTCCACTCGCTTTATCCTCGCCCCGATCATCTTTGCCACCACGGCAACATTGGCCAATGCACAGGTACCGTCGACTGACATCGCCGGTATAACGCTGACGCTGCTCGACCAACTTTCCGGCCGCACCGACGCCATCGCCGCCAGCTTCGCGGCCGCACCGCTGGAGTGGGAGACAGCGCGGGAGGCTTTTTCCAAAGCCATGCTCAGCGGCGGTGGGGTGCGGAGCTTCACCTATGTTCTGCTTCTCCTGATGATCGGCCTCGGGCTCGAATGGTATTACTGGACCTATAGCTACGCCTCGCTGCGGGTCCTGTTGAATGTCGAACCGGCCTCCCCACGCCAGACGTTGCTGTTCGGGTTTCGCCGCTTCTGGCTCGCCGGTTTCGGTCTGCTGTTCTTTGCTGTCGCTGCAGTCGGCTCGACCTCCGCCTTCGTCTGGCCGCCCGGCGTGCACGATATCGTCGTGACGGTGACGCTCGCCATCGTGATGTTTCGCCTGTCCGTCATCGTTGCGAATATCGTGCTGTCGCCCGGCGCGCCGCAACTCCGCCTCGTGCCGCTGCCGGACCGAACCGCTCTTATCCTGATGGTGGGCTTGACCCTGCTCGCAGCGGCCGGCTCCATCGCCTGGTTTATTCCATCCGTGATCGCACGCATCGCAGACGCGCCCCATCTGGCGCAGGCACTGCGGATCGGCCTTGGCACGCTTATCGCGGCCGCGTTACTGGCGGCCTGCCTGCTTCTGCTGCGCGGACGCGAGAAGATATTGGCGGAACGACGCCGGGGAGGGCTGCCGAAATTTCCACGGGCGCTGGCATCGGCAACGCTGGTCGTTATCATCTATGGTTTCTGGCTTTTCGGCAATTCCGCCGCTGCGGTTATCCTGGCCACCATCGTCGTCGTGATCGCGCTGCAGATATCGCTGCGCGCCATGGTGTTCTACTTCTGGCGCGACAGGGCCATTGCCGAGGAGATCACGGCTGAAGCGCCGAATGGTGAAGAGTACGACGAACCGGCCGACCCCGAACTTGCCCCGTCGATCATCCTGCCGGCCGTCCGGCTTGCGGTTGTGCTCATAGGCCTTGCCGTCTGCGCGCTTGCCGTCGATATGCCCTTTGCCGGGATGGCGACCTCCGAAAGCCCACTGGCGCGGTTCTGCTTCCGTTTGCTCGGGGTCGCGGCGTTGGCGCTGCTTGCCAATGTCGCCTGGATTACCGTCCGCACCACGATCGATTATCGCCTGGCGACCATCGACAAGACGGACGAGCACGAACAGCCCGGTCCCGGCGCACGTTTGCTGACCTTGCTGCCGATCCTCAGAACGACGGCTGCGAGTATCATCACCATCATGCTCGTCCTGTCGGGGTTATGGACCCTTGGCCTCGAAATTACGCCGCTTCTCGCCGGCGCTGGCGTCGTTGGCCTTGCCTTCGGCTTCGGCGCGCAGTCGCTGGTGCAGGATGTCATCACCGGCATCTTCTACCTCGCCGAGGATACATTCCGCGTCGGCGAATATATCGAGAGCGGCTCCTCGACCAAGGGGACCGTCGAGAAACTGACGCTCCGCACGGTGGCGCTTCGCCATCACAACGGTCCTCTGCATTTCGTGCCTTACGGCACACTTGGAACCGTGCGCAACACCTCGCGCGACTGGGTCATCGAGAAGTTCAACCTGCCGCTGCCAGTCGAGGTGGACAGCGAGAAGGTCCGCAAACTGATCAAGCGCGTCGGCGAGGACATGATGGCCGACGAGGAACTCGGGCCGCTGATCCAGCAGCCGTTGAAGGGAAAGCTCTACCGGGTCGAACCCGGCATCAAGATCTTTCGTTGCAACTTCCGCACCGCGCCGGGAAACCAGTTCACGGTGCGCGCCGCCGCCTACAAGCGCATCGAGGCGGCGATGAGCGCCGCCGGCATCAGCTATGCCGGCAATGTCCCCGTGACAAGGACGCTTGAGCCATCCGGGGCTTAGGGACACCCCGCTTTTCAAACTTAACAAGCTATGGGATGGTTTGCCACCATCCTATTGAAAGAGCAGCATGTCCGCCGATCTACTATCGTCTCTGCCGCCCAGCCTCTATGCCGATACGGCCCATGCGCCGCCGGTCACGCCGCCGCTTGACGGTGACCGGACCGTGTCCGTCGCCATTGTCGGCGGCGGTTTTGCCGGACTGTCGGCTGCCTTGCACCTGGCGGAGGCCGGTGTCGATACCTGCGTGCTCGAAGCCCATGAGCCCGGATGGGGCGCGTCGGGACGCAATGGCGGTCAGGTCAATCCCGGGCTGAAATTCAATCCGGATGAATTGCTCGCCCGCTTCGGCGACGATCTGGGGCGCCGCATGATCGCCATGGCTTGGGGTGCGCCGGACTTCACCTTCGACCTCATCCGCCGCCTTGGCATCAAGTGTGACGCCCGCCAAAACGGCACGCTGCGCGCCGCGACGAGCGCGGTCACCACTGACGCGGTGCGCGTGACCGCCGCCCAATACGCCGCGCACGGCATCCCGACGCGCCTTCTGGATGCGGATACGATGCGTTCAGCCACAGGCACCAACCGCTATCCCGCAGCCCTGCTTGATCCGCGCGGCGGCGATCTGCATCCGCTCAACTATGCGCGTGGTCTTGCCAGAGCCGCGCAGGCAGCTGGAGCAACCATTCACGGCGGGAGTCGGGTGATCTCTGCCAGACGGCAGGCCGGACACTGGAAACTGAAGACGGAGACGGCGTCCGTCACGGCAGACAAGTTGCTTGTCGTTACAAATGCTTATGCCGACGGCTTATGGCCTCGCTTGAAGCAATCTCTGGTGCCGATCTACAGTTCCATCGTTGCTACTGAACCCTTGCCCGACAGCTTGGCAGCGCGCATCCTGCCGCAACGCCCAGTGCTCTATGAAAGTGGTCATATCACCGTCTACTACCGGATCGATAGCGAGAACCGGCTGCTGATGGGCGGGCGCGGGCCACAGCGCTCGATCATGGGGCCGACCGGGGCGCTCGCCTATCTCCAGCGCTATGCCGTAGCGCTCTGGCCGGAACTCAAGGGTGTCCGCTGGACACATGCCTGGAACGGCCAGTTGGCGATCACCGCGGATCACCTGCCGCACCTGCATGCGCCGACTGATGACGTGTTGATCTATCTCGGCTGCAACGGCCGTGGTGTGGCCCTGGCGACCGCCATGGGCCAGCAACTCGCGCAGCGCTTGATCGACGGACCGTCGACAACCATCGACCTGCCCTTCAGTGATATCCAACCAATGCGCTTCCACGCCTTCTGGCCCATTGGGACGCATGCGGCCATGCTCTGGGGGCGGATGAAAGACCGGCTCGGGATCTGAATAACGCAGAAACTGCGCTAAGTTAGACATCACGGATAGTTGAGAAAATAGAATCGACTTTAGATACCGTCGTCAATTACCTGAAAATATGAAACTTAGTTGACTACGTTAATGTGATTTTCTCGCCAAGCCTGAAACCGTTTCAGCCCGACTGCCGTATCATGTCCACTGCCACGGAACATGGAGGAGATGGGGCGATGATCCAGATGTTGAGAGCCTGTGCATGCATAGCAATGCTCACGCTGCCTGCGACGGCGGCCCTTGCCGCTGAGCCGATCGACACGGCGCAGTCAATCATCCAGCAACAGATCGAAGCTTTCCTGAACGATGATGCGACGACCGCCTATTCCTTTGCCTCACCGCAAATCCAAGGCAAGTTTCCGGACAAGTCGATCTTCTTCGAGATGGTGAAGCGCGGCTATACGCCGGTCTATCGCCCCGGTAATTTCGCCTTCGGCCGCAGCAAGGTCGACGGCGGCACGGTCGTTCAGGAGGTCCTGATCTCCGGTCCCGACGGCAAGGACTGGACGGCGGTGTATTTCCTCGTCAAGCAGCCGGATGGCAGCTACAAGATCAACGGCGTGCAGATGCTGCAGCAGGCGCCCGGCCCCGAAATCTGAACGGGATCCGCTTTAAGACTGGCTAAACCGCTCCCTGCGGCCTCACAGGGGTGCGAGATCGCCTTGGCGCCACATCTCCTGTGTCTCTTCCATGAACGCACTGTAGCGGCCTTCCTCGATCGCCTGGCGGATGCCGGCCATCAGTTCCTGATAATAGGCCAGGTTGTTCCATGTCAGCAGCATACCGCCGAGCGATTCATCGGCCCGAACGAGGTGATGCAAATAGGCACGCGAATAGTCGCGCGAAGCCGGGCAGGACGACTGGTCGTCCAGCGGCCGGGTGTCTTCGGCATGGCGCGCATTGCGCAGGTTCACGCGTCCGCGCCGCGTGAAGGCCAGACCATGGCGACCGGCGCGGGTCGGCATGACGCAGTCGAACATATCGATGCCGCGCGCCACGGATTTCAGGATATCGTCGGGCGTGCCGACGCCCATCAGGTAGCGCGGCTTTTCCGCCGGCAGTTCCGGGCAGGTGATGTCGAGCATGTCCAGCATGACATCCTGCGGTTCACCGACGGCGAGGCCGCCAATGGCGTAGCCCTTGAGGTCGAGCGAGGACAGGGCCTGAGCGGAACGGACACGCAAAGCCGGCACATCGCCGCCTTGGACGATGCCGAACATCGCTTTGCCCGGCTGATCGCCAAAAGCCGTCTTGCAGCGGTCGGCCCAGCGCAGTGACATCTCCATTGCGCGTTCAATATCAGATGGTTCCGCCGGAAGCCTCACACATTCGTCGAGCTGCATCTGGATATCACTGTCGAGCATGCCCTGTATTTCTATCGACCGTTCCGGCGACATGTGATGCAGCGCGCCGTCGACATGGCTCTTGAATGTCACGCCCTTCTCGTCGAGCTTGCGCAGGCCGGCGAGCGACATGACCTGGAAGCCGCCGCTATCCGTCAGGATCGGATAGGGCCAGCGGATCAGTTCGTGCAGGCCTCCCAGCCGGGCGACACGCTCGGGACCCGGGCGCAGCATCAGGTGATAGGTGTTGCCGAGAATGATGTCGGCGCCGAGATCGCGCACCTGATCGAGATACATCGCCTTGACAGTGCCGACCGTCCCGACCGGCATGAAGGCTGGCGTGCGGATTTCGCCGCGCGGCATGGACACCGTGCCGCGACGCGCCTTGCCATCGGTTGCCTTGATGTTGAACTGGAATGTCTCGCTCATACGGTCTCGTTTCTGGGAATATCCCGGAACAGCAGGCTGGAATCGCCATAGGAATAGAAGCGGTAGCCGGCGTCGATGGCATGCGCATAGGCTTGCCGCATCGTTTCAAGGCCGCTGAAGGCCGAAACGAGCATGAACAGCGTCGACTTCGGCAGGTGAAAATTGGTCATGAGCACATCGACCGCGCGGAACCGGTAGCCCGGCGTGATGAAAATGCCCGTTGGTCCCGACCACGGATGGATCGATCCGTCCTCGCGCGAAGCGCTTTCGATCAGCCGCAGGGAGGTTGTGCCCACACAGACGATGCGGCCGCCCCTCGCCTTCACCGCGTTCAAGCGAGCGGCAACGTCGGCGCTGACATAACCGACTTCCTCGTGCATGACGTGATCCTCGGTATCATCGGCCTTCATCGGCAGGAACGTCCCGGCGCCGACATGCAGGGTCACGAAATGACGCTCGACACCAAGCGTATCGAGAGCGGCAAACAGGCGATCGGTGAAATGCAGACCGGCGGTCGGCGCGGCCACCGCACCCTCCTCGCGGGCATAAACCGTCTGGTAGTCCGTTCGGTCCTGCGCATCCTCGGGACGCTTCGAGGCGATATAAGGCGGCAGCGGAATATGGCCGACCGCGAGAATCGCTTCATCGAGCGCTGGCCCGGACAGGTCGAACCGCAGGGTCACCTCGCCCGCCTCGCCCTTTTCCTCAATGGTCGCATCCAGCGTGCCGAGCAAACAGGCATTCGAGCCATGGCCGAAGGCGATGCGGTCGCCCGGTTTCAGGCGCTTGGCCGGCCGTGCGAAGGCTTTCCAGCGGTCCGGCGCGGTTCGCATATGCAGGGTCAACGAGACTGCGGTGACCACATCTTCGCCGCGTCGCCGCAGTCCTTCGAGCTGCGCCGGGATCACCTTTGTGTCGTTGAAGACCAGCGCATCGCCGGGGCGCAGGAAGGATGGCAAGTCCATCACGCCATGATCAGAAAGCGGCTCACCGGGCCTCACGACAAGCAGGCGGGCGCTGTCACGCGGGCTTGCCGGCCTCAGCGCTATATTGTCCTCGGGGAGATCGAAATCGAACAGATCGACGCGCATTCCAAATCTTCTTTAAAAACGGCAAACCCGCCCCGACGCCCTTTGAAGGCAGCGGGACGGGTCTTGGCAATAGCCTGAATCAGGCGTTGGCAGCAAGTTTCATCGACACGATGCTGTCGGGATCCTTGACCGGTTCGCCCTTCTTGATGTTGTCGATCGTTTCCATGCCGGAAATGACCTGGCCCCAGACCGAATACTGCTTGTTCAGCCAGGGCGCGTCGGTGAAGCAGATGAAGAACTGCGAGTTGGCGGAGTTCGGCATCTGGCTGCGGGCCATCGAGCAGGTCCCGCGAACATGGCTCATGTTGGAAAACTCGGCCTTGAGGTCCGGCTTGTCGGAGCCGCCCATGCCGGCACGGGCCGGATTGAAGTCCTTGCCGCCCTTCTTGCCGTACTGCACGTCGCCGGTCTGCGCCATGAAGTCGTCGATGACGCGGTGGAAGACGACGCCGTCATAGGCACCTTCGGCGCACAGTTCCTTGATGCGGGCGACGTGGCCCGGCGCCAGGTCCGGCAGAAGCTGGATGACGACCTGCCCCTTGGTGGTTTCCATGATGATGGTGTTCTCGGGATCCTTGATCTCCGCCATGGCCTTCTCCTTCGTGTTATTCGTCAGGCGTGGTTGAATTGGGTTTACTTGCCGACCTTGACGCTGATCATCCGGTCGGGATCGGTGACGGAACCATTGTTGGCCTCATCGCCCATCTTGATCTTGTCGACATTCTCCATGCCCTCGACGACCTGACCGACGACCGTGTACTGGCCATTCAGGAAATCGCCCGGCGCGAACATGATGAAGAACTGCGAATTGGCCGAGTTCGGATCCTGGCTGCGGGCCATGCCCACCGTGCCGCGCGCGAACGGAACCTGGGAAAACTCGGCCTGAACGTCCGGCTTCGAGGAGCCGCCCATGCCGGCCATCTCGGGCTTGAAATCCTTTTCCATATTGCCGTACTGGACATCGCCGGTCTGCGCCATGAAGCCCGGGATGACGCGGTGGAAGGCGACATTGTTGTATTCGCCGGATTCCACCAGTTCCTTGATGCGGGCAACGTGCTTCGGCGCCACTTCCGGCAGGAGTTCGATCACCACCGGGCCGTCCTTCAGCTGGATCGTGATGTATTCCTTGGCCTGAGCGAAGGCATTGCTGGTCAGGGATGCGAGGACAACGGCGCCTGCGAAAGCGAGTTGGAGGATTTTCATGGTAGCTCCCGTGGAGTGAAAGAATACGTCAGGACTTGCGTTTGGTCTTGAGGGCCTGGTGAACGGCCTTGGGCACGAAGGCGCTGACATCGCCGCCCATCGCCGCGATCTGGCGGACCAATGTGGCGGTAATGGGCCGCGAGGCCGTTCCCGCCGGCAGAAACAAGGTCTGGATATCGGGCGCCATCTGCCGGTTCATGCCGGCCATCTGCATTTCATAATCCAGATCGGTTCCGTCACGCAGGCCGCGCACGAGAAGCGAGGCGCCGTTGCTGCGGGCGGCATCGACCACCAGATTGTCGAAGGAAACCACGGAGATGTCGCCTGCCCGGTCGGGCAGGAACTCGCCGAGCGAGCGCCGGATCAGGTCGGAACGCTCTTCAAACGAGAACAGCGGTGTCTTGCCGGGATGGATGCCGATGGCGACGATCACCGATGACGCCACATTCAAGGCCTGCACCAGCACATCGAGGTGACCGTTCGTCATCGGATCGAAGGAGCCGGGATAAAAAGCAGTTGTCATCGCATCCGTTTCCGTTTCGCAAGCCTTTTGTCACGGTCCGCGTGCAATCGCAAGGGAGCGTTCGTCTTGGCCCATCCCTGTTCCCCGGGAAACAGCGCGACTGACAGATCAAGACTAGAAAGAAGCTACGTTCACTGAGACGCCGACGACGACTTCGAGGCGCCCAGGTAATGAGCGGAACTTTTTTAGAACGCGGCCGTTATCTGGCTGAAAGGATCACGGTTATGGCACTTATTCTTCTCTCGATGACGATGTTTTTCGCAATGCTGTTCGCAACGGCACATGCACTGAGAAACGAAGCACGCGGCGACCGTTCCGGTCTTAACCGCGATCCATTGTTGAAATAGAGGAAGTCCGAATGGCAATCACCATGATGATCGTCTCGGCCGTAATCAGTATCGTGTTCCTGGTCGACTTTACAAAAACCATTCTTCAAGTTCAGCGCGACCGTGCTGTGATGAAGACCGGCACACCGGATACACGCGGTTTCAGCGTGTGACATTTATACTAAGAAAAATCTTTCGACAGCGGCAACCTCCAGTGCCAGCTGATATCAAAAACCGGACGGTTCCCCTGCCAGTCCGGTTTTTCTTTGTCCGAAGGCACCGCGCATCAAAGACTTATGTCAAAGAAACAGCCGGGCGACCTGATCGCCCGGCCTATTAAACGAGTTTCAAAAGCTTATTCTTCCGTTCCGGCTGGTGGGTCGGCAGCTTCATCACCTTCAGGCTGGGCGATGACGCCCGCGATGTCGTCGTCCTCATCGGCGGGTTCACTGATCCGCTCGACCGATACGACCTTCTCGTCCTTGGCCGTCGAGAAGATCGTCACGCCCTTGGTGGCGCGGCTGGCAAGGCGGATGCCACCGACGGGAACGCGGATCAGTTGGCCGCCATCGGAGACGAGCATGATCTGGTCCTTGTCTTCCACCGGGAACGCTGCCACCAGTTCCCCGATTTCGCCGGTCTTCGACGTATCGGTGGCGCGGATACCCTTGCCGCCGCGGCCGGAGGTTCGGAAGTCGTAGGTGGACGAGCGCTTGCCGAAGCCCTTGACCGAGATCGTCAGCACGAACTGTTCACGCGCCTTCAGTTCCTCGTAACGCGCATCTTCGAGCTGACCTTCCTCGGTGACTTCTTCGCCGACCAGGGCGATTTCCTCGTCCTCGCCGGTTGCTGCGCGACGTTCTGAGGCAGCCCGTTTCAGGTAAGCTGCACGCTCCCAGGGTTCCGCATCAACATGGCTGACGATGGTCATTGAAATGATCCGGTCGCCTTCACCCATGGTGATACCGCGAACACCGATCGAATTGCGGCCGGCAAAGACGCGCACGTCATCGACGGAGAAGCGGATGCACTGGCCAAGCGCTGTCGTCAGCAGCACGTCGTCATGCTCGGTGCAGGTCTCGACGGAGAGGATTTCATCACCCTCCTCCTCGAGCTTCATGGCGATCTTGCCGTTACGGTTGACCTGAACGAAGTCCGATAGCTTGTTGCGCCGGACCGTGCCGCGCGTGGTCGAGAACATGACGTCGAGGTTTTCCCAGGTTGTCTCATCCTCCGGCAGCGGCATGATCGTGGTGATACGTTCGCCGGGCTCCAGCGGCAGCATGTTGATCAGGGCCTTGCCACGCGATTGCGGCGTGCCAATCGGCAGGCGCCAGACCTTTTCCTTGTAGACGATGCCGCGCGACGAGAAGAACAGCATCGGCGTATGCGTATTTGCGACGAAGAGCCGGGTAACGAAATCCTCGTCGCGCGTCGCCATGCCGGAGCGGCCCTTGCCGCCACGGCGCTGGGCGCGATAGGTGGCCAGCGGCACACGCTTGATATAGCCGAGATGCGACACGGTGATGACCATGTCTTCCTGGGCAATCAGGTCCTCGTCGTCCATGTCCGGACCGCCTTCGACGATCTCGGTACGGCGCGGTGTGCCGAACTCGTCGCGAACGGCGATCAACTCGTCCTTGACGATGGTCATGATCCGGACGCGCGAGGACAGAATATCGAGATAATCCTTGATCTCGTCGCCGATCTTGTTCAGCTCGTCGCCGATTTCGTCACGGCCAAGAGCCGTCAGGCGGGCGAGACGCAGCTCGAGGATCGCCCTAGCCTGCTCTTCGGAGAGATTGTAGGTCAGGTCCTCGTTGATGCGATGACGTGGATCGTCGATCAGGCGGATCAGGCTTTCGACATCGGATGCCGGCCAGCGGCGGGTCATCAACTGCTCGCGCGCCGTGGCCGGATCCGGCGCTTCACGGATCAGCTTGATGATCTCGTCGATATTGGCAACCGCGATCGCGAGGCCGACCAACACATGCGCCCGGTCGCGCGCCTTGCGCAGCAGGTATTTCGTGCGCCGGCTGATGACATCCTCGCGGAAGGCGACGAAGGCACGCAGCATGTCGAGCAGGGTCATCTGCTCCGGCTTGCCGCCATTCAGCGCCACCATGTTGCAGCCGAACGAGGTCTGCAACGGCGTATAGCGGTAAAGCTGGTTGAGGATCACCTCGGCATTGGCATCGCGCTTCAACTCGATGACGACGCGGTAGCCCTGGCGATCGGATTCGTCGCGCAGGTCGGAAATGCCCTCGATGCGCTTGTCCTTGACCAGTTCGGCCATCTTCTCGATCATCGTCGCCTTGTTCACCTGATAGGGAACCTCGGTGATGATGATCTGCTCCCGGTCGCCGCGCATCGGCTCGATGGTGGCGCGGCCGCGCATGATGACAGAGCCGCGGCCCGTCTCATAGGCCGAGCGAATACCCGAGCGACCAAGGATGAACGCCGCCGTCGGGAAATCCGGGCCGGGGATGATTTCCATCAACTGCGGCAGTTCCAGCGCCGGTTCATCGATCAGCGCGATACAGCCGTTGATGACTTCGATGAGATTGTGTGGCGGAATGTTCGTCGCCATGCCAACGGCGATGCCGCCCGCGCCGTTGACCAAAAGGTTCGGGAATTTCGCCGGAACAACCGACGGTTCGCTCAGCGTGCCGTCGTAGTTGTCGCGGAAATCGACCGTTTCCTTGTCGAGGTCGTCGAGCAGCGCATGGGCTGCCTTTTCAAGGCGGCATTCGGTGTAGCGTTCGGCTGCCGGTGGGTCGCCGTCGATCGAGCCGAAATTGCCCTGTCCGTCGATCAGCGGCAGTCGCAGCGACCAAGGCTGCGCCATGCGGGCAAGCGCATCATAGATCGCCGAGTTGCCGTGCGGATGGAATTTACCCATCACGTCGCCGGTGACGCGGGCGCATTTGACGTATTTCTTATTCCAGTCGATGCCGAGCTCGCTCATCCCGAACAGGATGCGGCGGTGCACGGGTTTCAGACCATCTCGCACATCCGGGAGAGCGCGGCTGACGATGACGCTCATGGCGTAATCGAGATACGACCGCTGCATTTCCTCCATGATGGAAATAGGCTCGATGCCTGGTGGATTCTTGCCGCCGCCGGGTGTGGTTTGTTCAGTCAATTTCGATCACGATCTTTGTTCAGAATCAGACATATTTTTATAGCCGAATGCATGGACGAGCGCCAATTTCGGGGCCGGGTTTTGAACAGCCTTTTGGGCTCATCGGCGCTTCCACAGGCATTTGCAAGGCAAAAGCGGCGGAAGCGTGAAGTCGAGGCCTTTCATTCGGTGTGGCAGTCGCCTAACAATCCATGAGACGGCAATCATAAACAAGGCCGCGAGGGAGCCGGGATGTCCGACATCGACCTTCTGATCAATGCACTGACCACCATCCTGGTCACCATCGATCCTCCAGGCTTGGCACCGATCTTCCTCAGCCTGACCGTCGGCATGAGCCGGCAGCAGCGGTTCCTGGTGGCGTGGCGCGGAACGCTGATCGCGTTCTTCATTCTCGCCGCCTTCGCCCTGTTCGGAAACGGCATCCTTGGTCTGCTCGGCATCTCGATCGGCGCCTTCCGGATCGCCGGCGGCCTTCTCCTGTTCTGGATCGCCTTCGAGATGATCTTCGAGCGGCGCAACGAGCGCAAGGAAAAGACCGGCGAGACCGCGATTACCCGCGACCACATTCACAATATCGCGGTGTTTCCGCTGGCGCTCCCGCTGATTGCCGGTCCGGGCGCGATCTCGGCGACGATCCTTCTGTCCGGATCCTTCTCCGCCACCATCGACCGGGCGCAGTTGATCGTGGTGATCGCCGTGTGCCTCGCCATCCTGTTTGCGGCCCTTGTCATTGCCGAACGTATCGACCGGTTCCTCGGCGTCACCGGCCGGGCGATCCTGACGCGGCTGCTGGGTGTCATTCTGGCCGCGCTCGCCGTTCAGTTCGTAGTCGATGGCATCAAATCGGCCATGGCGGTGTGACCAGGCGCTCCACGAATCCAAAACAAAAAGGCCCGGTTTCCCGAGCCTTTTGCATGCGATAACAATCGGATCAGAACGGAATATCGTCGTCCATATCGCGCGAAAAGTTTCCACCGCCGCCACCGCTGCTGCCGCTGGAACGGCCCGACGGTGCAGAAGACGGACGATCGTAGTCGTCGCCATAACCACCGCCGGTATTGCCGCCGCCGTAATCCGCACCGCCACGGCCGCCACCGGCGCCCTGGCCATCACCACGGCCGCCGAGCATGGTCAGCGTCGAATTGAAGCCCTGCAGCACGACTTCGGTCGAGTAGCGATCCTGGCCGTCCTTGTCCTGCCACTTGCGGGTCTGCAGTTGACCCTCGACGTAAACCGTCGCGCCTTTCTTGAGGTACTGCTCGGCGACCTTGCAGAGACCTTCGTTGAAGATCACCACGCGGTGCCATTCGGTCTTTTCCTTGCGCTCGCCGGAATTGCGGTCGCGCCATGTTTCCGAGGTCGCAATGTTGAGGTTGGCGATTGGGCGGCCGTCCTGCGTGCGGCGGATTTCCGGGTCAGCCCCGAGGTTCCCGATCAAAATCACCTTGTTGACGCTACCAGCCATCTCACTTCTTCCCGTTATCGTCCGGACAACGCGCCCGGCCCATGAAATTCTGAGCGGGCATCTTAACGGCTTGAGCCCACCGTTACGCCCCGCCTTGGCGAATAATCCACAGCTCAATTGCGATATTCGTTCTTTATTTGTTCTAATAAATCCCTATTATCCTGTCAACCGACTCGGAAAGCGACCTGTTTTTCGGCAGATGCCTCGACATGGGCGTCCGCGTCCTTAAATAGGAGCTTTCCATTGCAGATCAAAAGCTGGGCACGATGAGCAAACTCGAGACCATTTCCATTCGCGGTGCGCGCGAACACAATCTGAAAGGCATCGACCTCGATCTGCCGCGCAACAAGCTGATCGTCATGACCGGCTTGTCCGGCTCCGGGAAATCTTCGCTTGCTTTCGATACCATCTATGCCGAAGGCCAGCGACGTTATGTCGAGAGCCTGTCGGCCTATGCGCGCCAGTTCCTGGAAATGATGCAGAAGCCGGATGTCGATCAGATCGACGGCCTTTCGCCGGCGATCTCGATTGAGCAGAAGACCACCTCGCGCAATCCGCGCTCGACGGTCGGTACGGTCACCGAGATCTACGATTATATGCGTCTGCTGTTTGCGCGGGTCGGCATCCCCTATTCACCAGCGACTGGCCTTCCGATCGAGAGCCAGACGGTCAGCCAGATGGTCGACAGGGTCATCGAGTTCGGCGAAGGCACCCGTCTTTATATCCTGGCGCCGATCGTGCGCGGTCGCAAGGGCGAGTATAAGAAGGAACTCGCCGAGCTGATGAAAAAGGGCTTCCAGCGCGTCAAGATCGACGGCCAGTTCTACGAGATCGCCGATGCGCCAACGCTCGACAAGAAATACAAGCATGACATCGACGTCGTTGTCGATCGTATCGTCGTGCGCGCCGATCTGACGACGCGGCTTGCCGACAGCCTGGAGACCTGCCTGACGCTTGCCGACGGCCTCGCCATCGCCGAATTTGCCGACAAGCCGCTGCCGCTCGAAGAGACCGCCGCCGGCGGCTCGGCCAACAAGTCGCTGAACGAGACGCATGAACGCGTCCTGTTTTCGGAAAAGTTCGCCTGCCCTGTCTCCGGCTTCACGATTTCGGAGATTGAGCCGCGGCTGTTTTCGTTTAATAATCCCTTTGGCGCCTGCCCGACCTGCGACGGTCTCGGCAGCCAGCAGAAGATCGACGAGGCCCTGATCGTTCCGGAACCGGAGCGGACGCTCAAGAATGGTGCCATCGCGCCCTGGGCGAAATCTTCTTCACCCTATTACAACCAGACGCTCGAAGCGTTGGGCAAGGCTTTCGGTTTCAAGCTGTCGAGCAAGTGGACCGACCTTTCGGACGACGCCAAGCGGGCGATCCTGCAGGGCACCGAGGAAAAGATCAGTTTCCACTACGAGGACGGCGCCCGGTCCTACAACACAACCAAGACTTTCGAAGGCATCGTGCCGAACCTGGAGCGCCGCTGGAAGGAAACCGACAGCGCCTGGGCGCGCGAGGAAATCGAACGCTACATGTCGGCAGCCCCCTGCCCGTCCTGCAACGGTTTTCGCCTGAAGCCTGAAGCGCTCGCCGTCAAGATCAACAAGCTGCATATCGGCGAGGTCACGCAGATGTCGATCCGCGTCGCGCGCGACTGGTTCGAGGTGCTGCCTCAGCACATGAACACCAAGCAGAACGAGATCGCGGTCCGCATCCTCAAGGAAATCCGCGAACGCCTGCGCTTCCTGAACGATGTCGGCCTGGAATATCTCAGCCTGTCGCGCAATTCCGGCACGCTGTCGGGCGGCGAAAGCCAGCGCATCCGGCTTGCCTCGCAGATCGGCTCGGGCCTGACCGGCGTGCTCTACGTCCTCGATGAACCGTCGATCGGCCTGCACCAGCGCGACAATGCCCGCCTGCTCGATACGCTGCGGCACCTGCGCGACATCGGCAATACGGTCATCGTCGTCGAGCATGACGAAGACGCCATCCTCACCTCGGACTATGTCGTCGATATCGGCCCGGCCGCCGGCATCCACGGCGGCCAGGTGGTGGCGGAGGGCACGCCGCAGCAGGTTATCGATAATCCGAATTCGCTGACCGGCAAATATCTCTCCGGCGAAATGGCGGTCGCCATCCCGGCCGAGCGCCGCAAGCCGAAGAAGAAAAAGGAAATCACCGTCGTCGGCGCGCGCGCGAACAATTTGAAGAATGTCACGGCCTCCATTCCGCTCGGTATCTTCACGGCGGTCACCGGCGTTTCCGGCGGCGGCAAGTCGACTTTCCTGATCGAGACGCTTTACAAGTCGGCCGCGCGCCGCATCATGGGCGCCCGCGAAATCCCGGCCGAGCACGACCGAATCGACGGCTTCGAGCATATCGACAAGGTCATCGACATCGACCAGTCGCCAATCGGCCGGACGCCCCGCTCCAACCCGGCCACCTATACCGGCGCCTTCACGCCGATCCGCGACTGGTTCGCCGGCCTGCCGGAGGCGAAGACGCGCGGCTATCAGCCGGGCCGTTTCTCCTTCAACGTCAAGGGCGGCCGCTGCGAGGCCTGCCAAGGCGACGGCGTCATCAAGATCGAGATGCATTTCCTGCCCGACGTTTATGTCACCTGCGACGTCTGCCACGGCAAGCGCTACAACCGCGAAACGCTCGACGTCCACTTCAAGGGCAAGTCGATCGCCGACGTGCTCGACATGACCGTCGAGGAAGGCGTCGAGTTCTTCGCCGCGGTTCCGGCCGTGCGCGACAAGCTGCAGGCGCTGCAGGGTGTCGGTCTCGGCTATATCAAGGTCGGCCAGCAGGCCAATACGCTCTCGGGCGGCGAGGCGCAGCGCGTCAAGCTCGCCAAGGAACTGTCGAAGCGCTCGACCGGCCGCACGCTCTACATCCTCGACGAGCCAACCACCGGCCTGCATTTCCACGATGTCGCCAAGCTTTTGGAAGTGCTGCACGAACTGGTCAACCAGGGTAATTCCGTCGTGGTCATCGAGCATAATCTCGAGGTCATCAAGACGGCGGACTGGGTAATCGATTTCGGCCCGGAAGGCGGCGATGGTGGCGGCGAAGTGATCGCGGCGGGCACGCCGGAGGATATCGTCAAGGAGAAGCGATCCCATACCGGCGCATTCCTGAAGGAACTGCTGGAACGGCGACCGATCCGCAAGGCTGTGGCGGCGGAATAAACAACCTATCGGGGGGAACATGATAAAATCAGGCACGATCCGTTGCGGCATTGGCGGCTGGACGTTCGATCCCTGGGAGGGGACGTTTTATCCGGAGAAATTGTCGAAGAAGCGGCAGCTTGAATATGCCAGCAGCCAGTTGAAGGTCATCGAGGTCAACGGCACCTATTACGGCTCACAGAAGCCGGAAACCTTCGCGAAATGGGCCTCGGAAGTGCCTGATGGTTTTGTCTTCTCGCTGAAGGCCAGCCGGTTTGCGACCAACAAGAAAGTGCTGGCGGACGCCGGAGATTCGATCGAGAAATTTCTCGGTCAGGGCTTGAGCGAACTCGGTGACCATCTCGGACCGATCCTCTGGCAGTTCATGCCGACCAAGAAATTCGACCCGGATGATTTCGGGGCGTTTCTGGCGCTGTTGCCGGAAAAGCAGGATGGCCTGACGCTGCGGCATGTGGTCGAGGTCCGTCACGATACCTTCCGTGTGCCGGAATTCGCCGCTCTGCTCGTCAAGCACAAGGTGGCCGTCGTCTGCGCCGATCATTTCGACTATCCAATGATCGCCGATGTGACCGGCGATTTCGTCTATGCCCGCCTTCAGACCGGCAGCGACGATGTCGAGACCTGCTACGATGAAAAGCGTCTCGATCTGTGGTCCGATCGCCTGAAAACCTGGGCTGCCGGCGGCGATATCGCCGATCTCGATCATGCCGATCCCAGCCACAAGCCGGAGAAGAAACCGCGTGACGTTTTTGCTTTCTTCATCACCGAGGGCAAGGTCAATGCGCCGAATGGGGCACGCGCGCTGCAGAAGCGGGTCGATTGATCAGGCGGGCAACGGTTCGATGGCGGCAGCAAGGTCTTCCGCCGTCAGCCCCTCGCCTGCCTTCGCCCCTGCCCGGCCATGACGCCAGACACCGGCAGCCGCAGCCTCGAAGGCCGGCATGCCCTGCGCCAGATGCGCACCGATGATACCGCAGAGCGTATCGCCGGATCCGGCGGTCGCGAGCCAAGGCGGTGCATTGGTGTTGATAACGACGCGGCCATCTGGCGACGCAATCACCGTATCGGCCCCCTTGTAGACGATGACGGCATGGCTGCGCTCGGCCGCCGCCAGCGCCCGATCGACCTTCGACAGGCCTTCATCGGCTTCGATATCCGGAAACAGCCTCGCGAATTCCCCCTCATGCGGTGTCATGACAAGGCGGTTCGGCCCTAAGGAAAAAGCCGAAAACAGCGGCGACGGATCATCCTTGAAGGCCGTGATGCCATCCGCGTCGAGAACCAGCGACCGGTCATGCAACAAGGCCACGTAGTCACGGAGCTTTTCCAGATCGCCGAAACCGGGGCCGAGCACAAAAGCGCTGATCCGCTTGTCGTCCAGCCAAACCTGCAACTCGGATGCATTTTCCACATGCTTGAGCATCACTGCGGTCAGATGCGATGCATTGGCAGCAAGTGCCTCAGCACCCGACGCCAGCGTCACCAGTCCGGCGCCGGCCTTCAGCCCGGCCACCGCCGAAAGTCTCGCCGCGCCCGTCGACAGCGGCCCGCCGGAGAAAACGGCGAGGTGGCCGCGCTTGAACTTGTGCGCGGACGGATCAAGCAAGAATTGGTGTCCGCTCCAAACATGCGGGCCGTTTTCGGCAAGACCACTCCAATGGCCGCGCATAATGCGTTCGGGAATGCCGATGTCCACGACGTCGAGCCGACCGCAGAGCATTCTCCCTGGAATCAGCAGATGCCCCGGCTTGCGGGCCATGAAAGTGATCGTATGATTGGCGTGAAAACTTTCGCCCAATACCTGCCCGGTGCGCCCATCGACGCCGGACGGCAGGTCCACGGCGATGACGGGAAGATCCCGGCTGGAAATCGCTCGCATGACCAACGCGACGCTGTCGGGAACGGCGCGCGTCAGGCCAGCGCCGAACAGGGCGTCAATGATGACATCTCCAACCCGCGGCGCGTAGCCGCCAATCGGCTCGACCTCACCTGTCCAGAGCGAAAAGGCGCGCTCTGCATCGCCCTTCAGGTCACAGGGATTGCCGAGCGCGTGGACGGTGACCTCGGCGCCGCTTTCACGAAGAGTTGTTGCCGCAACATAACCGTCGCCGCCATTGTTGCCGGAACCGCAAAGAACCACGAACCGTAGCGCCTCTGGATAGAGCCGCAGGGCCGCCGCCGATACGGCCGTGCCGGCTGCTGTCATCAGAGCAAAACTGTCGATGCCGGATCGTGCCGCGTCGCGGTCGATGGCGGCCATTTCGAGGGGCGTGATGATGGAGTGATGTCGATCGAAGCGCATGGCTCAAAATGCCCTGCCCCATGGAGAGCGGCAAGCTCAAAGTAAGGGCCAACATTGTACATTTTTTATGCATTTGCACATATTTGGCGCTCAATTTTCATGCTTGATGGAGCCTTGCGGGCAACAAGATGCGGACAAGTACGGTCACCACAGAAAATTTCATAAAAAATAGGCAAAAGGCGCTGTTTATTCCGAATAAACAGCTATGATCACCTCCAGTGGATGAGTTTTATCCAAAACGGCATCGCATTCGCCATATCTGGCATGCAAAATGCATATTTGTGGGCGAGCGGGCATAAGCCTGCCATAACGGGAGAAGCGGAGAGACATTTTCTCATGAAAAAGATCGAAGCGATCATAAAGCCTTTCAAGCTGGACGAAGTGAAGGAAGCCCTTCAGGAAGTTGGCCTGCAGGGGATCACCGTCACCGAAGCGAAGGGCTTTGGACGCCAGAAGGGCCACACGGAACTGTATCGTGGGGCGGAATACGTTGTTGATTTTCTCCCCAAGGTGAAAGTCGAAGTCGTGCTGGCAGACGAAAATGCGGAAGCCGTGATCGAGGCAATCCGCAATGCGGCCCAGACCGGACGTATCGGCGACGGAAAGATTTTCGTGTCCAATATCGAAGAGGTCATTCGCATTCGTACCGGTGAGACCGGCATCGACGCCATCTAATCCGCCCGGCCGTCTGGCCTTGGGCATACCTCGTCATCTCAAAAGAGGGACTTTCAAAAAATGACGACTGCAAACGATATTCTCAAGCAGATCCGGGAAAACGACGTCAAGTTCGTCGATCTGCGCTTCACCGACCCGAAGGGCAAGCTGCATCACGTGACGATGGACGTTGGTGTTGTGGACGAAGACATGTTTGCCGACGGCGTCATGTTCGACGGTTCCTCGATCGGCGGCTGGAAGGCGATCAACGAATCCGACATGGTGCTGATGCCTGACCCGGCGACGGTCCACATGGACCCGTTCTTCGCCCAGTCCACGATGGTCATCGTCTGCGACATCCTGGATCCGGTTTCCGGCGAAGCCTATAATCGCGACCCGCGCGGCACGGCCAAGAAGGCCGAAGCCTACCTCAAGGCGTCGGGTATCGGCGACACGGTCTATGCGGGCCCCGAGCCGGAATTCTTCGTCTTCGACGACGTCAAGTACAAGGCCGACCCGTACAATACGGGCTTCAAGCTGGATTCGTCGGAACTGCCGTCGAACGACGACACAGATTATGAAACCGGCAACCTTGGCCACCGTCCGCGCGTCAAGGGCGGCTATTTCCCGGTTCCGCCGGTCGACAGCTGCCAGGACATGCGTTCCGAAATGCTGACGGTCCTGACCGAGATGGGCGTCACCGTCGAAAAGCAGCACCATGAAGTGGCCGCCGCCCAGCACGAGCTTGGTGTCAAGTTCGACACGCTGGTGCGCAGCGCCGACAAGGTGCAGATCTACAAGTACGTCGTGCATCAGGTCGCCAATGCCTATGGCAAGACGGCAACCTTCATGCCGAAGCCGATCTTCGGCGACAACGGTTCGGGCATGCATGTGCATCTGTCGATCTGGAAGGATAGCAAGCCGCAATTCGCCGGCGACGAATATGCCGGCCTGTCGGAAAGCTGCCTGTACTTCATCGGCGGTATCATCAAGCATGCCAAGGCGATCAACGCCTTCACCAATCCGACGACGAACTCGTACAAGCGCCTCGTGCCGGGTTATGAAGCACCGGTCCTGCTCGCCTATTCTGCCCGCAACCGTTCAGCCTCCTGCCGCATTCCGTTCGGCACGGGTCCGAAGTCCAAACGTGTTGAAATCCGATTCCCCGATCCGCTCGGCAACCCGTATCTCGGCTTTGCATCCATGCTGATGGCCGGCCTCGACGGCATCAAGAACAAGATCCATCCGGGCAAGGCCATGGACAAGGATCTCTACGACCTGCCGCCAAAGGAACTGAAGAAGATTCCGACCGTCTGCGGCTCGTTGCGCGAAGCGCTCGAGAGCCTCGACCGGGACCGCAAGTTCCTGACCGCCGGCGGCGTGTTCGACGACGACCAGATCGATGCCTATATCGAACTGAAGATGGTCGAAGTCATGCGCTACGAAATGACCCCGCATCCGGTCGAATTCGACATGTATTACTCGGCCTGATCGGCCGACGCGGGACCTTCGGGTCCCGCTATCCATCAAATCGAAAAAAGGCCGGCCTCCTTCGAAGTCGGCCTTTTTCGCGAGGGCAGAACCTTGGATTATTGTTTCTTCAGCCGCTGCTTCAGCAGGTTGAGATATTCCTCGTTGCCATCCGGCTGGCTTACTGCTTCCGGCACCTTGCATGTCGGTTTGTAATCGAGCGCCATGCCGGCCTTGACGCAAACACCGACCTGCCATCCCGGCGGCAGCGCCGTGAGGTCGACATCCTTCCATTTCGGGTGACCTGTCGCCTGCAAAGCGTCGAGATTGTTGAGGATCAGGCTTGAAAAATCCGAGACCGCCTTGCAGCTTTCGCGCTGATAGGCATTGCGCTTGACGTCGTAATCATAGGTCATCATCACAGCCTTGACTGCGATCAGATCGACCGGATCCTTCTGAAAGGCATAGGTACCGGCGTCGATGCGAGAAGCGGTGTAGGTTGCAAGCAGCGGCGCCTCGGTGATCGGCACGAGATGGAATTTGGCGCCATCGATCGGATTGTTCTTGAACAAAGCCGCCGGCGCGCCTGCCACATAGAAGAAGGCGTCGATCTCCCCGGAGAGCAATTTGGGCAGCGCCGCATCCGGGTTGAGCGGCACGCGCTCACCGGTCTTGACCTGCAGGATGTCCAATATCAGCGAGGACGTCAGGTAGGTGCCGCTGTCCTTGACGCCAACGGCCACCTTTTTGCCGGTCAACTCTTTCATGCTTGCAATGTCCGACTTGGCGAGGACGTGGATTTCCTCGTTGTAGAGCGGATACATGATCCGCACGCCGCGCACCGCCTGCTGAACCTCCGGATCATTGGCCTCGAAGGTCTTCAGATATTCCAGCACATCGCTCTGGACGATGCCGAACTGGGTGCTGCGGCGGTTGCGCACGCCGACGAAGTTTTCGAGCGACCCCGCCGATTCCACCACGTTGAGCGTCTGGCCGCAGCTCTTGCCGAGGGCGGCGACATCCCGTCCGATCTGGATATACGTGCCCTGAGGCCCGCCGGTCATGATGTTCTTCTCGAATTCGGCAGCAGCAACCGGATGGAATGAAAGCGCCGCAAGCGTCGTGGCGATGGCAAAAGCCCGTCGGAACATCGTCTCTCCTCCCAGAAGGCCGCGCTGCATCTTGGCACGCGGATATCAGCAATCACTCTTGAAATCACGCATCAGGTTGCGCATCACGATCAGAGGCACCCTGTCGAACACGCTTTCCAGCGCATCCGTGACGCAAGCGCCCGACGACAGCTTGTCCTTGAGGATGCGGGCCTTGTCGTCATCCAGAACGCTGATGCCGCGAGTCGAATTCAGCACATTCTCCACCAGTGCCGGGTCGCGAGGCATGAGGTCTGAATTCGGCGCCGGCTTTTCGTCCTTCGGTTCCGTTTGCGTCTCGATGGGGGCGTCAGTCGTCGGGGGCACCGTATTTTTCGCGATTGCGGCGGCCTGATCGGCGAGCTTTCGTTCGAGCCCTTCGACACGTTTGCGCTCCTCAGTCAGGTTTTGTTCCAACGTCTGGATCTGCACGTCGCGCGCCAGATCCAGCGCGGACTTGAAGGTCAGGGGCTTATTTTCAGCCTCGGCTGATTTCCGCTCCAGCGCCTTGCGCGCTGCCACGGCGTCCGCCATCGCCTTCTCTAGTGCCGTCTTCAGACTGACCACCTGCTTATCGAGAACCAATTTTGCGTTGCCCAGATCCTCGGCCTGTTTCCATGCATCGCCTGCATCCGATTTCGCGGCATTCAATTGTTCGTTCAGTCGGGCGATAGTCGCGCTGAAGTCGTCGGCTGCGGATTTCGACGCCGTTTTCTCCGTCGACAGCAGCTTTTCAAGCGCCGCGATATCGCCGTCGCGTTTGTCGAGCAGGCGGTTGAGTTTCGGCACTTCGTTGAGCTTCAGGTCGGCATAATCCTTCTCCAGCTCTTCCGCCCAGTTGCCGGAATTCTTCTTGAGCTCGACTAGGCTCTTGTTCAACGTATCGCGCTCGTCGGTGATGTTCGTCACCTCGCTGGCCAACGCCGTCGCTTGTGTCTTCAATTCGGTGATCTCGGCCTGCATCGACTGTCGGGCGAACCAGAAATAGGTGCCGCCGCCTGCCACGGCCAGGCACAACAGCGCCGCCAGAAGCAAGACGGACGACGAACCGCCGCTGCCGCGCGTCACCTGATTGTTCCGGCCCCATTGGTTGTTCATTCATGGCCCGCCATGGAAAAATCCTCTGCACAGGAGGTACGACGAATTCTCAAGCGAGGCAAGCAACAGCATTCGGACGCCGTCGCGGCGTTTGCACCATGTACACGCAGTCACGCAAGACCTTGATGTTTCGTAAAAAACCACCACATATTATGGTGAAAGGAACCTAACATGATGAAACAGAGAGACGCAAAATTTCAGATTGGACAGGTTGTTCGCCATCGCGTGTTTCCGTTCCGCGGCGTGATCTTCGACGTCGATCCGGAATATGCCAACACGGACGAATGGTGGAATGCCATTCCAGCCGAGGTCCGTCCGACGAAGGACCAGCCGTTCTATCACCTGCTCGCGGAAAACGATGATACAGAATACGTCGCCTATGTGTCCGAGCAGAACCTGATTTCGGATAACAGCGGAATGCCGATGCGACACTCCCAGGTGACAGCATTCTTCGACCCTGAAACGGTCGGCCAGTACAAGCCGAAGGCCGTCGTCCAGCACTGAGCCGCTGCTGCATAATTCCTTACATCGGAATCGATCTAAGGATAAAATTATGCAGCATCTTTAAAAGTGTTACAGCGACCTTTGCGCGGCATATTTGACGCGCGGCGCTGTAGAGGCTTCAAAACGGAAAGGCCCGGAGAGAAATCCGGGCCTTCGTGTCTCAATCGTCAGACGATCAGTTCGCCTTGGCAGCCTTCTGGGCGTCTTCCAGCTTCTTGCGAGCGTCGTCCGCCTTCTTCTGCATTTCTTCCTGCAGAAGACGCTGGCGCTCCTGCAGCTTCGACTGTTCGATCGGCTCGCCGTCGAACACGCCGGTAAAGCCGTTGAGCGAGATCTTGATCGGGTTCGGCGCGCGCTGGAAGTTGACGGAGGTGAAAACCACCTCGCCACCCTTCTTCAGACTTGCCAGAACCGCGTCGGAAAGCGGAACTTCGGCAACGCACTTGTCCGGCATGCAGATGGCGTAATCGAGCTTGGCGCCCTTGCCGCCGTCGATCTGCATCTGGATGCCCGGAGGAACCAGGCGGGCGGACGGAACCGACACCTGCAGAACCTTGCGGTTGACCTTGCCCTGAACGCTGATAAGGCCCACGGCCGTGATCAACTGGCCGTTGCTGGCGGTCAAAAGGTTCTGCACGATGCAGACGTCATTGTCTTCCTGCTTGGTGCAGACCTTGAACCAGCCCTGCGGCGGGCGACCGGCCGCATCCTGCGCGAAGGAAGCAATCGGCATTGCGGTGGCGGCGAAAGTGCCGGCAAACGCCGCGAGGGCAGCCTTCTTGGTAAAGTTCGACTTGAAGATCATAACGATATCCGTCTCCTGAATTCCGGTGTCTGAACGGGCTCGCGCCACGTGTCATCTATGGTCAGCTGCCCGCTCTCCTGTTGGGCAAATAAGGCAATTGCATGACCCTCGTCTCCGGGAACACCTGTTACAGTGCGCGCGCGTGGATATCCAGTCTTTCCTTGATTATTTGTCTTCGCTCATGTGGGTTTTTTGCAGTGCCTGCCGGTTGGAAATGCCGGTCAACGTGATAATTTGCCGTGATTCACATGGTCAGGGAAGCGGGAGGCGAGCTTGCGCTCATTGTTTTTAGGTCTGATTTCGCTGCTCGGCACGCTCAGCACGGGAGCTGTCGCACAGGCCGAACCGGTCCACGGCATCGCCATGCACGGCCAGCCTGCCCTCGCCGCCGATTTCAAGAACTTCCCTTACGTGAACCCGAATGTAAAAAAGGGTGGCAAAATCGCCTATGGCGTCGTCGGCACGTTCGACAACCTCAACCCGTTCATCCTGAAAAGCATGCGCACCACGGCGCGCGGCATGCTCGACCCGGAATACGGCAATCTCATCTATGATGCGCTGATGCAGCGTTCGCGCGACGAGGCTTTCGCGCTCTATCCGCTGCTCGCCGAAACGGTCGAATGGGATGATGACCGCACCTTTATCCAGTTCAACCTGAATCCCAAGGCCAAATGGGCAGACGGCCAACCGGTGACGCCGGAAGACGTGATCTTCACCTTCGAACTCTTCCGCGACAAAGGCCGCGTCCCCTTCAGTACGCGCATGGCAAAAGTGGCAAAGCTGGAAAAGGTCGGTGATCGCAGCGTACGATTTACCTTCAACGAGGAAGCCGATCGCGAATTTCCGTTGCTGATTGCGATGACGCCCATCCTGCCGAAGCATGCGACGGATGTGGCGACCTTCGACCAGACGTCGTTGAAGTTTCCGCTCGGATCCGGTCCCTATCAAGTGGCCGAGGTCAAGGCAGGCGAGCGCATCGTCTACAAGCGCAATCCCGACTATTGGGCAAAGGACCTCCCGACAAAAATCGGGTTCGACAATTACGACCAGATCTCGGTCGAATATTTCCTGCAGGACAATTCGCTATTCGAGGCCTTCAAGAAGGGCGAAATCGATGTCTATCCGGAAGGCAGCCCGACCAAGTGGGCACGCAGCTATAACTTCCCGGCCGTTCAGTCCGGCGCAGTGATCAAGGACCAGTTCACGCCCAAGACGCCATCGGGCATGCTCGGCTTCGTTTTCAACACCCGCAGGGCGATCTTTGCCGACGCCAAGCTCCGTCAAGGTCTCGCCATGGTCTTCGATTTCGAATGGGCCAACAAGAACCTGTTCGACAATTCCTATACCCGCACCCAGAGCTTCTGGCAGAATTCCAACCTCTCCTATCTCGACACGCCTGCCGATGATCGCGAACTGAGCCTGCTCGGCGATATCAGGAACCGCATCAATCCGAAGGTGCTTGACGGCAGCTACCGCCTGCCGGTGACGGATGCGACGGGTCGCGACCGCAATGTCCTGCGCGAGGCCGTCACACTGCTGCGCGAAGCCGGCTATTCCATCAAGGACGGCAAGATGCTGGATGGGAAGGGCACGGCGCTGTCGTTCGAGATCATGACGCAGAACGAAGGTCAGGAAAAACTCGCGCTTGCCTATCAGCGATCCCTCGCTGCTCTTGGCATCGCCGTATCGGTGCGGACAGTGGACGATTCGCAGTACCAGCAGCGCAGCCAATCCTTTGATTACGATGTGATCGTCAAATCCTTCCCGTCCTCCCTGTCGCCCGGCATCGAGCAGGTCGGCCGCTGGACCTCGACAGCCCGAGAACGCCAGGGCAGCGACAATTTCGCCGGTGTTGCCGACAAGGATGTCGATACACTCGTCAACAACATCCTGCAGGCCCGCACGATCGAGGATTTTACCGCCGCGGTTCGCGCCCACGACCGGATGCTGGTCTCCAACTTCTATCTCGTGCCGCTTTATCATATCTCGGCACAATGGGTTGCCCGGCAGAAACATATTGGCCGTCCCGACATCGTGCCGCTCTACGGTTACCAATTGCCCGCATGGTGGGATGAATCCGTGCAGTAATGCCGATTAGAGGCCGGTATACTTTTGGTAACGCATTGAAACCGGAATCGGCCGCGCTTATGTCGCTGGGCAACCAACCCTCAGCGCAAGGAGCAAGCGCATGGACCATGTGAATATTGACGTCGTTTCGGACGTCGTCTGCCCCTGGTGCTATCTCGGCAAGGCACGGCTCGACCAGGCAATCGCCAATGTCGCCGGCGATATCCATGTGACGGTGAACTGGCGGCCCTACCAGCTCAATCCCGACCTGCCGCCGGAAGGCGTCGATCACAAGGCGCATCTCGCCGCCAAGCTCGGCGGTCAGGCCGCCGTCGATCGCGCGCATGACATGCTGACCGGCCTTGGCAGAGAGGATGGCATCACCTTCGATTTCGCAGCGGTCAAGATCAGTCCGAATACGCTTGATGCGCACCGGCTGGTGCGCTGGGCGCTGACCGAAGGTTCGGAAGCGCAGAGCAAGGTTGCGACATTGCTGTTCAAGGCGAATTTCGAGGAAGGCCGCAATGTCGGCGATCACGCCGTCCTCCTGGATATCGCCCAGAAAGCCGGCCTTGACCGCGCCGTCATCGCGGCTCTGCTGACTTCCGATGCCGACAAGGATGCTGTTTCGGAGGAAATCGAGATGGCCCGCGGCATGGGCGTCACCGGCGTTCCTTGCTTCATCATCGACAGCAAATATGCCGTCATGGGCGCTCAGTCCGTCGAGGTCCTCACCGACGCCTTGCGTGACATCGCCAAGATGAAGGATTCGGCGCAGATCAATTGATTGCCTGATATTTCGCTTGAGGAGCCGCGCCTGAACAGCGCGGCTTTTTCACGTCTCAGCTCTTCGCCAGACCAGCAAGTTGGGTCATAACCACGGCAGACCCGGCCAGGCGTTTTTCCGGAGTCGGAAAATCCCGCTGGAAGAAGATGCTGTGATCCGGCCGGATCTTCGCCATGATGCCCTGCTTGGCGATGAAGCCGACGAGCGCGCCCGGATTGGGGAATTCGCGGTTGCGGAACTGCACTACGACGCCCTTCGGGCCGGCATCGAGCTTTTCGACATTGGCCGTGCGGCAGAGCGATTTGATGTAGACGATCTTCAACAGGTGCTGGACTTCAAGCGGCAGCGGGCCGAACCGATCGATCAATTCGGCACCGAAAGCATCGATATCGCCAAGCTCGGTGATTTCCCCCAGCCGGCGGTAGAGGCCGAGGCGCAGGTGCAGATCCGGAACATAATCGTCAGGGATCATCACCGGCGTGCCGACAGAGATTTGCGGCGACCAGCCGCTGTCGGTGATTTCCTCGTCGCCCTTGAGCTCGGCGACAGCCTCTTCCAGCATCTGCTGGTAAAGCTCGAAACCGACTTCCTTGATGTGTCCCGATTGCTCGTCGCCGAGCAGGTTGCCGGCACCGCGGATATCGAGATCGTGGCTGGCGAGTTGGAAACCGGCGCCCAGCGTATCGAGCGATTGCAGCACCTTCAGCCGGCGCTCGGCCATGCCCGTCAGCGTCCGGTTGACCGGCAGCGTGAACAGCGCGAAGGCGCGGACCTTCGAGCGGCCGACACGGCCGCGCAACTGGTAAAGCTGGGCCAAGCCGAACATGTCGGCGCGGTGAACGATCAGCGTGTTGGCGGTCGGCACGTCGAGGCCGGATTCAACAATGGTCGTCGAAAGCAGCACATCATAGCGACCCTCATAGAAGGCATTCATGATGTCTTCGAGCTCGGTCGCGGGCATCTGGCCGTGCGCCACGGCGACCTTCAGCTCCGGAACATCCGATTTCAGGAAATCATGAATTTCCGAGAGATCGGCAAGACGTGGGCAGACGTAAAAGCTCTGGCCGCCGCGATAATGTTCGCGCATCAGCGTCTCGCGGATGACCAGCGCATCGAAGGGCGAAATGAAGGTGCGCACTGCCATGCGATCGACCGGCGCCGTGGTGATCAACGACAGTTCGCGCACGCCGGTCAGTGCCAGTTGCAGTGTACGCGGGATCGGCGTTGCCGACAGCGTCAGCACGTGCACGTCGGATTTCAGCTCCTTCAGCCGCTCCTTGTGCTTGACGCCGAAATGCTGCTCCTCGTCGATGATCAGGAGCCCGAGATTGGCGAAGCTGATTGAGCTGCCGAGAAGCGCATGCGTGCCGACGACGATGTCGGTCTTGCCGTCGGCCACTTCCTTCTTGGTCAGCGCCAGCTCCTTGGAGCCGACGAGGCGCGACGCCTGGGCGATGCGGATCGGCAGGCCACGAAAACGCTCGGTGAAGGACTTGAAATGCTGGCGGGCGAGCAGTGTCGTCGGCACCACGACGGCCACCTGGACGCCGTTCATGGCCGCGATGAAAGCTGCGCGCAGCGCCACTTCCGTCTTGCCGAAACCGACGTCACCGCAAACGAGCCGATCCATCGGCCGGCCGGCACCGAGATCATCCCGTACGGATTCGATCGAGGTCAGTTGGTCCTCGGTCTCGTCATAGGGGAAACGCGCCGCGAATTCATCGTAAAGGCCTTCCGGTGTCGTCAGCACCGGCGCATGGCGGGTCAGGCGCTCGGCCGCGATGCGGATCAGGCCGCCGGCCATATCCAGCAGGCGTTTCTTCAGCTTTGCCTTGCGCGCCTGCCAGGCAACGCCGCCGAGCTTGTCGAGAACCGCGTCGCTGCCCTCGGACCCGTAGCGCGACAGGAGTTCAATATTTTCGACCGGCAGGAACAGCTTGGCTTCATCCGCATAGACCAGTTCGAGGCAGGCGTGCGGTGCGCCGGCCGCCTCGATCGTGCGCAGGCCGATAAACCGGCCGATGCCATGCTCCGCATGAACGACGATGCTGCCCTCGTCGAGACCGGCAACCTCGGCGATGAAATCGGCGCCGCGCTTGCGACGCTTGGCGCGGCGCACCATGCGGTCGCCGAGAATGTCCTGTTCGCCGATGACGACGAGATTGCCCGTCTCGAAGCCGCTTTCGAGGCTGAGAACACCGGAGGCCGCCTCTCCGGCTTTCAGGTTCTGGACTTCGGCAAGATTTTTCACCGGCTTGATATTGCCAAGTCCATGCTCTGTCAGCACTTGGAGCAGGCGGTCGAGCGAGCCTTCCGACCAGGCCGAAATCAGCACCTTGGCACCTTTGGAGCGCCGGTCGGTGATATATTTGACGGCCAGATCGAAGACGTTGACCCGTTCGGCATCGCTGGTCGCATCCGTCGTATTCTTCGCCCAGCGCACGCCGAGCCGCGCGTCGATGGAGATGACTTGGCGGGCCTCGCCCTCGTGCTCGCTGAACGGTGACAGGCGTACCGCATGGCGCGCCGCAAGAGCAGCGCTGAAACCTTCAGCGCTCAAATAGAGTCTGTCCGGCGGCACCGGCTTATATGGCGTCCCCTGCGATATCTGCGACTTTCCGGGCGAGGCGGAGGATTGGCGGGCCTCGTAATAGTCCTCAACCAACTTGGCACGCTCGGCCGCTGCCTCGCGAGCGACATGGTCCGTGACAATATGGAAGCCGGCGAGATAATCGAAGATCGTGTCGAGCCGGTCGTAGAACAGCGGCAGCCAGTGTTCCATGCCGGCATAGCGCCGTCCTTCGGACACCGCATGATAGAGCGCGTCGTCACGGGTCGCAGCACCGAACATCGACAGATATTGCGTGCGGAAATGGCTGATCGTTTCCGGCGTCAGCGACACCTCGCTCATCGGATTGAGATCGAGCGAGCGAGCCTGCCCCGTCGTACGCTGGCTGGCCGGATCGAACGAGCGGATGCTTTCGAGCGTGTCGCCGAAGAAATCCAGGCGAACCGGCTCATCGCTGCCGGGCACGAAAACGTCGAGGATGCCGCCGCGCACCGCATATTCGCCGACCTCGCGGACGGTCGCCACGCGCTCGAAGCCGTTGCGTCCCAGGCGCGCCGCGACATCGTCCATACGGATGACTGCCCCCGGACGCGCCGAAAAGGCAAGGCTTTCGATGACCTCCTGCGGCGCGATCTTCTGAAGTGCCGCATTGACGGTGACCAGCACGATCGCCGGATGCGGCTTTTTCGCATGCGCGATCAGGCCGCTCAGGGTAGAGAGACGCCGCGCCGATGTATCGGCGCTCGGCGATACGCGGTCATAGGGAAGGCAATCCCAGCCCGGCAGGGTCAGGACTGGAATATCCGGCGCGACGAAACCCAGCATCTGCTCGACATCAGCGATGCGCTGGCCATCGGACAGAATATAGGCGACCGGGCCGTTGGCGCGCGCGAGTTCGGCGAGAATCAGCGGCTCGACACCGGCCGGAACCGGTCCGATCGTCAGTTCACGGATGACGCCGGCGACTATCTTGGGATCAAAGCCTGATATCATCGGACACTCTTGTCCTTGTCGGCAAACAAAACATCGAAATCCGGGCGATAGGATATAAGGCGTTCGAACAGCGGTGTGCGATAGCGCTCGGGCGCGGGCTGCGACCCCAAAATCCATTTCAACAGGTCGGTGTCTTCCTCGCTCATAATGGTTTCGAGTTCATCGAGATCGGCCTCCGGCAGGTCTGCAAGCTCATTGTCGGCGAACTGGCCGAACACCAGGTCCATCTCCCGGACGCCACGGTGCCAGGCGCGAAACAGAATCCGCCGGCGGCGCGGGTCGAGATCGGCGCTCGTGCGTGAGATGCCCGTCATCTGAAGTCCTTCCTGCCGCCGCATCAGTGAAGGCGGCGCGTTGCCATGGCTCTATAAACGCTGAAAAGAGCATTGTCAGCCTTGCCAAAGACCTAATCCTCGTTTCAGTCTGCGCGCCATGCGCCCCGCCCTCCTCGATCCGCTTTTTGCTCCGCTCAACTCGCTTCCCGGCATCGGCCCGAAAGCGGGCGAACTCTATGCACGACTGCTCGGCCGCAAAAGCATCGACGATTGCCGGGTGATCGACCTCGTCTTTCACGCACCGCATTCCATTGTCGATCGCCGCCACCAGCCGGGAATCGCCCGTGCTCCGCAGGGCGTCATCGTCACGATCACCGGCCGGGTCGACCGGCACCAGCCACCGCCGCCGCGCACAAACCAGCCTTACCGCGTCTTCCTGCATGACGACACCGGAGAACTGGCGCTGACCTTTTTCCGCGTGAAGGGCAACTGGCTGGAAAAGGCGCTGCCAGTCGATGAGACCGTGACCGTGAGCGGCAAGGTCGACTGGTTCAATGGCCGCCCGTCGATGGTTCATCCGGACTACATGGTGCGTGCGGCCGAGGGCGACAACCTGCCGCTGGTCGAGCCCGTTTATCCGCTGACGGCGGGGCTGTCGGCACGTATCCTGCGCAAGGCGGTCGAGGCCGCGCTGACGCGGGTTCCAGAGTTTCCCGAATGGATCGATGAAGCGCTTATGCTCAAGCAGGGCTTTGCATCCGTCCATGACTGCTTTCTTGCGCTCCACGATCCGCGCGACGAGACCGATATCGATCCGCAGGCGCCGGCGCGGCGACGGCTTGCCTATGACGAGTTCCTGGCGGGGCAGCTTTCCCTCTCGCTGGTTCGCCAGCGCCTGCGCAAAGTGGCGGGAACGCCGGTGCATCCGACAGGCGAACTGAGCGGACCGGTCCTCGCCGCCCTGCCCTTTTCGCTCACCGGCAGCCAGACGATGGCGATCGCCGACGTCCTAAAGGATATGGCTGGGACCGAGCGCATGCTGCGGTTGCTACAGGGTGACGTCGGTTCGGGCAAGACGGCGGTGGCGCTGATGTCGATGCTTGCGGCCGTCGAGGCCGGCGGCCAGGCCGTGTTGATGGCGCCAACCGAAATCCTCGCCCGGCAGCATTTTGCCACGCTGTCGAAGATGGCAGCACCGGCCGGCATCGAGATCGACGTCCTGACCGGGCGCACGAAGGGCCGCGAGCGCATCGACGTCCTGACCGGGCGCACGAAGGGCCGCGAGCGCGAGGCGATCCTCGAACGCATCGCCTCGGGTGAAACCCGGATCGTCATCGGCACGCATGCGCTGTTCCAGGATACGGTCGTCTACAACAATCTCCTCTTGGCCGTGGTCGACGAACAGCATCGGTTCGGCGTTCACCAGCGCCTGCGGCTGACCGCGAAGGGCATTTCTCCCCACATGCTGGTGATGACCGCGACGCCGATCCCGCGCACGCTGGTGCTCGCGGCCTTCGGCGACATGGACGTGTCGAAGCTCACCGAGAAGCCGGCTGGCCGCAAGCCGATCCAGACCGTGACGGTCTCGACCGAGCGCACCGGTGAAATCGTCGCGCGGCTGCGCACGGCGCTTGCCGATGGCAAGAAAGCCTACTGGATCTGCCCGCTAGTAGAGGAATCGGAAGCCTCGGACCTCATGTCGGTGGACGAACGTTTCCGGGTCCTCGTCAAGGAATTCGGACCAATTGTCGGGCTCGTTCACGGGCGCATGAATGGTGCGGAAAAGGACGCCGTGATGCTCGCTTTCAAGAACGGTGAAATCCGCCTTCTGGTCGCCACCACCGTCGTCGAGGTCGGCGTCGATGTGCCCGATGCGACGATCATGGTCATCGAGCATGCGGAGCGGTTTGGGCTGGCGCAGCTTCACCAGTTGCGCGGTCGCGTAGGGCGTGGTGACGAGGCATCGACCTGCATCCTGCTCTACAAGGGACCGCTCAGCGAAAACGGACGCGCGCGCTTGTCTATCCTTCGGGATACGGAGGACGGCTTCCTGATCGCCGAGGAGGATCTGAAACTGCGCGGCGAAGGTGAACTGCTGGGAACGCGGCAATCCGGCACGCCCGGCTTTCGCATCGCCTCGCTTGAGGCGCATGGCGATCTCCTGGAAATCGCCCGCAAGGATGCGGCCTATGTCATCGACCGCGATCCGGACCTGACATCGCCGCGTGGCGAGGCGCTGAGAACGTTACTTTACCTTCATCGCCGGGATGAGGCGATCCGGTTTCTCAGGGCTGGCTGACGGCTGGTTGTTCAGTTGCGTTGGAGATCGGAGTCTCCGGCCCGTCGATCTGTTTTGGCTTGTAATCAGGCGAGATCAGGCCACCGGAGATCAAGAGTTTGGCGCCTTCCTCCGGCGTCATGTCGAGCGAAACGATCTTGCTACGCGGCACGAACATCAGGAATCCGGCTGTCGGCACCGGCGTCGGCGGCAGGAAGACGGCAACCATTTCTTCGCCGTCCTTGTTCAGTTTCGCGGCAATCTCGCCCTGCGCGTCGCCGGCGATGAAGACCAGAGCCCAAGTTCCCGGGCTCGGAAATTCGATCAGCCCGCATTTCTTGAACGATGTGGATTGTTCGCGCAGCACGGTTTCGAAGATTTGCTTCAGGCTCTTGTAGATCGTCCGCACCAGCGGCATGCGTTGCAGGATCGATTCGCCGAAACTGACGACGGAACGTCCGATCAGGTTCCGTCCAAGGAATCCCACCAGCGTGATGAACACGACAGCGATCAGGAGGCCGGTGCCCGGAATGGCAATGTTGAAATAATACTCCGGATTGTAGCGCTGGGGAACATAGGGCGTCACCCAGCTATCCGCCCAATCGATAAAGGTGAAGGTCAGCCAGATCGTGATGGCGAGCGGCGCGCAAATGATGAGGCCGGTGAGGAAGTTGTTTCGAACGCGCCCGGCGAACGATATCTTTTCTGGGCTGTCGTTCATTCGGCCGTCCGCTTATGCTGCAGCGCCGTAAAACGCCTTGTGGTACTGCACAATGCCGGATGCCATGGAGCCATGCAAGGCCAATGCCAGGAAATACTCCGGCGGCGGACCGGGAAAACGCAAAGCTTCGTGATGACGAAAGCCGAAGCGCTCGTAGTATCCAGGGTCGCCAAGAAGCACGCAGCCCGCCGCGCCGATCTCGCGCAACCGATCGAGCCCGTCATTGATCAGCGCGGTTCCGATCCCAGCTTTCTGCCGTCCAGGCTCGACGGAAACCGGCCCGAGTCCGAACCATTCCTGCGCGCCGTCCGTAATCTCGACAGGCGAGAATGCAACATGGCCGGCGACCACACCGTCGATTTCGGCCACGAGAGAGAGCGTCAATGCGCCATCGGCACGAAGCCGGTCGATAATCGCCGCTTCCGTGCCGTCACTATAGGGCATTCCGGCGAAGGCAACGGTGGTCAGGGCGCCGATCGAGACGATATCGCCCGCCGTCTCCGGACGGATGATCACTCCACGGTCACCGATTTTGCCAGATTGCGCGGCTGGTCGACATCGGTGCCCATGAAGACGGCGGTGTGGTAGGCGAGCAGTTGGATCGGCAGCGAGAAGATCATCGGCGCAATGATCTCATCGACATTCGGCAGGATGATGGTGCTCATCGTTTCCAGCTTGGAGGCGCTCGCACCCTTCTCGTCGGTGATGAAGATGATGCGTCCGCCGCGTGCCGCGACTTCCTGCATGTTGGAAACGGTCTTTTCGAAGAAACGGTCATGCGGGGCGATGACGATGACCGGCATGTTCTCGTCAATCAGCGCGATGGGACCGTGCTTCAGTTCGCCTGCTGCATAGCCTTCGGCATGGATATAGGAGATTTCCTTCAGCTTCAGCGCGCCTTCCATGGCCAGCGGATAGCTGGTGCCACGGCCGAGATAGAGCACGTCCTTGCATTTCGACAGTTCGCGCGACAGGCTTTCGATCGCCGGCTGGATACTGTTCAGCACCTTGCCCATGATGCGCGGCATTTCGACGAGATGGCCGACGAGTTCCTTTTCCTCGGCCTCCGATACCGTACCGCGCGCGCGGCCGGCGCCGATGGCGAGCGACGCCAGCACCGAGAGCTGGCAGGTGAAGGCCTTGGTCGAGGCAACGCCGATTTCCGGGCCGGCCAGAATCGGGAAGATCGCATCCGATTCCCGCGCGATCGTCGATTCCTTGACATTGACGACGGCGCCGATGTTCAGGCCGTTTTCCTTGCAATAGCGCAGCGATGCCAGCGTATCGGCGGTTTCGCCGGACTGCGAAATGAACAGGGCCGCCGACTGCGAGGACAGCGGAATATCGCGATAACGGAACTCCGACGCCACATCGATCTCTACCGGCAGGCGGGCATAACGCTCGAACCAGTATTTGCCGACGAGGCCGGCGAGATAGGCTGTGCCGCAGGCAGAAATCGCCAGGCTCGGCACCTTGGCGAAATCGATCGCCGTGGCGATCGGATTGACGCGTTTGCCGATGAAATCGATATAGTGAGCAAGCGCATGCGAAATGACTTCCGGCTGCTCGTAGATTTCCTTTTCCATGAAATGGCGATGGTTGCCCTTGTCGACCATATAGGCGGCGGCCACCGAAACCTGGCGCGGACGGTGGACGTGCTTGCCGTCATGATCGAGAATCTCGATACTGTCGGCGGTCAGGACAGCCCAGTCGCCGTCGATCAGGTAGGTGATTTCGTTGGTGAACGGCGACAGCGCGATCGCGTCGGAGCCGAGGAACATTTCACCCTTGCCGAAGCCGACGGCGAGCGGCGGGCCGCTGCGGGCCGCCATGATCGTATCGGGCGCATCCTGGAAGATGACGGCCAGCGCATAGGCGCCGGTCACGCGGCGCAGCATGGCCTGCATGGCATCGCGCTGACTGAAACCCTCGCGGATCAGCTTGGCAAGAAGCTGGGCCACAACTTCCGTATCGGTTTGCGTCTTGAAGACGGCCCCTTGCGCACTCAGTTCGTCCT
Organism: Pararhizobium sp. O133; assembly: GCF_051669845.1. NCBI lineage: Bacteria > Pseudomonadati > Pseudomonadota > Alphaproteobacteria > Hyphomicrobiales > Rhizobiaceae > Pararhizobium > Pararhizobium sp. O133. The sequence goes on from NZ_CP196426.1 coordinate 2,926,449, forward strand.
TGATCTGGGAAAAATTCTCGATGATCCCGTTGTGGACGACGGCGACGCCATCGGCGAAATGCGGATGCGCATTGTTTTCAGTCGGCGCGCCATGGGTTGCCCAGCGCGTATGGGCAATGCCTGTCGTGCCGGCGAGCGGTTCGCCGCGCAGCTTGGCTTCAAGATTGACCAGCTTGCCCTCGGCGCGGCGGCGTTCCAGTATGCCATCGCGGATCGTCGCGACACCGGCGGAATCGTAGCCGCGATATTCCAGCCGCTTCAGCGCATCGACAAGACGCTCCGAGACAGGCTGATTTCCAACGATACCAACGATGCCGCACATATCTGTTCTTCTCCGCAATTCGTTATTGAAACAGGGCATCGCGGTGAGGCGAATGCCGCTCAAATTTGATTTTTCAGATGCCGCTTTGGTAGCGAATTCCGCAAAATGCGCAATCAGCCGAAACTCACTTTCGGTTTCAGCTTTTAACCTGAGCGCGATTACAGTCTTATTTCTTCTGTTTCGCAGCCTTTTCCGCCTGGTAGCGCTCACGCAGTGTTTTTGCACGTCCGGGCTTCAATTCCTGACGAGCCCGGCCGAAAGCGAGGGCATCGTCAGGCACGTCCCGCGTGATGACGCTGCCGGATGCCACCAACGCGCCATTGCCCACCGAAACAGGCGCCACCAGCGAGGAGTTGGAGCCGATGAAGGCGTTCGCGCCGATGCGGGTGACGTGCTTGTTGACGCCATCGTAGTTGCAGGTGATCGTTCCCGCGCCGATATTGGTCTTTTCACCGACAAAGGCATCGCCGATATAGGTGAGATGGTTGACCTTGGCGCCGGCGCCGATCTCCGCCTTCTTGACCTCGCAGAAATTGCCGACCTTCGAATCCGGACCGAGATTGGCGCCTGGCCGAAGCCGCGCATAGGGTCCGACGGTCGCGCCGGCGCTGACATGGGCGCCTTCCAAGTGCGAAAATGCGTGGATGGTCGCGCCGCTTTCGACTGTCACGCCCGGACCGAACACGACATTCGGCTCGATCAACACGTCCTGACCGAGCTCGGTATCGAAGGACAGGAAGACGGTTTCCGGCGCAATCATCGAGACGCCCGAGACCATCAGTTCGTGGCGGCGGCGCTTCTGCCAGATCGCCTCGATCGCAGCGAGTTCGGCGCGGTTGTTGCAGCCGGTCAGCTCGGATTCCGGCGCTTCGACGGCGATCGCCCTGCCGCCCAAGGCACGCACGATCTCGACGATATCCGTCAGATAATATTCACCCTTCACATTGGCATTGCCGATCCTGCCGAGCAGGTCGAGCGCCTTGGCGCCGTTGATCGCCATCAGTCCGCCATTGCAATAGGTGATCTTCTGTTCCTCTTCGGAGGCATCCTTCTGCTCGCGGATCGCAAGAAGTTCGTCGTTCTCCACGATCAGGCGGCCATAACCCATCGGGTCGGCCGTCTGGAAGCCGATGACGACGACGTCATTTCCTTCCGCCAGCCCTTGCCGCGCCGCCATCAGGGGAGCCGCGGTGATCAACGGCGTGTCACCGAACACGACGAGGATATCGTCGTAGCCCCTGGCGATTGCCTCCTTTGCGGCGAGCACGGCATGGCCGGTGCCGAGCCGTTCGGTCTGGATGACGGCCGATAGGTCGATATCGACGCGCGCAGCCGCCGATTTCACCAGATCCGCATCACGTCCGAGCACCAGAGCGGCAGAGGAGATCGACGCTTTGACCAGCGATTCCACCACATGGGCGATCATCGGGCGGCCCGCGACGGGATGCAGAACCTTCGACATGGATGACTTCATCCGTGTGCTTTCTCCTGCTGCCAGGATGATCGCAAGACATGTGCGCTGCATTCGGATTCTCCGTCAAAATGGCCTTGCCGGACGAGGCCCCAGCACGATTCTGCCCGATACATAGCAGGAAGATATGGCAAGGAACATAATCCGGCCATTTGCAGATAAAATGTTAACCCGGATAAAACCCGATCCTGTCATAAGCGGACCATCACCGTTTTGACGGCTGTTATGGCCAGAAATGATACCGAGATGCAGGCTTCGACAGAAACAGTGCTTTCCGGCAAACAAAATGGCATAGGCATGACGCTCCTGCGCCAGCCGATCATCCCGTTCGCCCTTGTGCTGGCCTGCCTGCCACTGGCGCTGATTGTCACGCTGGTCTTGCCCATCGGGCCGATGTACTGGGATCACTATATCTATCTCGACGCGGCCAATCGTATTTTTGACGGGCAGGTTCCCTCCGTCGATTTCTTCGCGCCGGTTGGCGGTCTCGGCTATTACCTCTTTGCTTTGTGGCTGAAGACTTTCCCGAATGGGCACCCGTTGCTTTTGGCAAGCTGGTCGCTATTGACGCTCACCGCACCGCTGATGGCGCTGGTGATTGCCGACGTGCAGAAGCGTTCGATACCGCTGGCCTATGCGCTGCTCGTGCCGTTCCTGCTCTTCTCGATCCTGCCGTTCAACACCGGCGAGTTTTATCCCTATCCGGGTTCGGACGGGTTCGGTGTCTATAATCGCCAGATCTGCCAGTTGCTCTATGTGTTGGCGGCAGGCCTCGTCTTCGTCCGCGGATGGAATACACTGGCGGCGGTGACGGCGTTCTGCATGCTCGGCCTGTTCTTCATCAAGATCACCGGCATCGCGTCCGGCGTCGTGCTCTGTCTGATGGCCTTTGCGGCCGGCCGTCTGACGCTTCGGGCCGCCATAACCTCCGGTCTGGTCTTTGTCGCCGTGATCGGCCTTGCGGAGCTCTCCTGCGGCATCGTCTCCGCCTACACCAACGACATACTGTCGCTGGTGCTGCTGAACGATACCAGCCTCGCTCCGCGCCTGCTGCAGGCCGCTTCGATCAATTTCGGCGTTGTCCTGGCTTGTGCATTTCTTTGCCTGGCCCTGTTTCTCACCGAGACGGAATTCTTCGAGAAGGCCAAGGCCTTTGCCGCCAGACCTGGTTTCGCCGCGTTTGGCAGGTTTGCCGACCAATCGCTTTTTTGGCTCGCCGCCTTCATCCTCGCAGGCCTGCTGTTCGAGAGCCAGAATACCGGCAGCCAGGCTTTCATCTTCCTTTGGCCGCTGCTGCTCGCCATCATACTGGAGACATGGGAGCGCAGAGGCCCCTCGCCGGTTTTTGCAGCCGTTGCGCTGCTTGCGCTGAGCGCTGCGCTTCCACCTGCCGTCATCATCCTGCAGAAATCGGCACGGGCCTGGATCGGCTCGGCCAACAACACACCTCTTCAATCCCACAATTTGAAAGGCCTGGGCGCCGTCAGTGTCCGCGATCTTCTCAGCGTGCGTGCCGAGCGCATGCGCCGCAGCTATATCGACGATCGTTCTGCCTATGAGGCGATTGCCGTATCCGGTGAACTGCCGTCCTTCCTGCTCTACAGCGATTTCGAGTTCCAGTCGCTCTGGCTGCAGAGCACCGACGAGGCCGTTTCCGCTTTGAAAGCCTTCGAGACAGACCACGAAATGCGGTTCGAGACGATCATGACGATCGATTTCACCAATCCCTTCCCCTGGTTGATGGACCGTCATGCGCCAAAATATATTGCCATCGGCGCCGATCCGTACCGGGCGGTGCCTCCTGTGAATGACGAGATGAACGCAGCTGTGGCGGCCGTGGATGTGGCGCTTTACCCGACCTGCCCGCCAACCACGGCGCGGTTGAAGCTGCTCGACCTCTACGAACCGGCTCTTGCCGCAACCCATAGCCGGATCAAGCTGTCGCCATGTTACGACGCATTCGTGCGCAATGAGTTGCTGCCCAAGCCGTAGATCACTGCGGAAGCCGGAGCCGGCTTTCGGTGAGCAGACCGCTTTCATCGAGAATCGGGTGCGCGACAGACACGATATGCGCATTGATCCGTTTCAAATCCCGCAGGATATCGAGATGGAGGGAACTGGTCTGCAGGCTGTCGGCGCGCCCGTCGCGAAGACGCTCCAGGTGCCGTTCTGACGAACGTTTCTCCATGTGCCGGACATCGACCTTCACCTCCATCAGATGGCGCGCGAGATCAGCGTTGCGGGTGACGAAGATCGTCTGGGCGATGCGCAGATTGTCGATGGTCAGGTTGAACAGCGTCTGCAGTTCCTGATAGCCGTCCTCGGAGAATTTCAGGCCGTTGTCGATCTTTTTCTTGACCTGCTCCGTCAGCCCTTTCTCGATGATATCGCCGATATGCTCGAGGTTGATCGCGTAATCGATGATGACGATGGACCGGCGGCCATTCTCGTCGCTGAGGCCGTTGCGCCCGAGTCGCGATAGATAAAGCTTGACCTCCTGCTGGAGGAGATCGACCTGCTTTTCCTGCTTGGCAACCGCTTTCAGCGACGCGGCGTCATTGCGGTTGAAGGCGTTCATGGTGGCGATGAGCATGCTCTCGATCAGGTCGCCGACGCGCAGCACTTCGCGGGTCGCCCCCGACAACGCGATGACCGGCGTCGTCAGCGCCCGGTCGTCCAGATAAAGCGGCCCGCGCTCCGTCTTTGGCTCGTTGGGGATGAGCCGGAGCATGATGGCCGACACTGCCGACGAGAACGGCCAGGCGAGAACGGCGAGCGCGATATTGAACAGGAGATGGATATCGACGGGCAGCTTTTCCGGCGGCAGCGACAGCGTCTGCAGGACATTGGCGACGAAACCGGCCGCCGGCAGCGCGATCAGACATCCGATCGTGCGCACCAGCAGATTTCCGGCCGTGACACGACGGGCCGATGCGGACGCTGACAGCGTGGCGATGACCGGCGGAATGGCGCCGCCCAGATTGGCGCCGAGCACGAGCGCGATCGTCAGCCCTGACGACAGGATGCCTGACGCGGACAAGGACAGGATCAGCACCACGACAGCGAGACTGGACGAGGAGATGAAGGCCAGCACGGCGGCGAAGATCAGCGCGACCGGCCAGGCGCTGTCGAGCATGGCGAGGAAAGCACCCAGCGACGGCGACTGGCGCATCGGCTCCGTCGCAAGGCCAAGCAGGTGGAGCGACAGCAGCATGAGCCCGATGCCGACCAGAGCCGAGCCTGCACCCTGCTTGGCGCTCGACCGCCCGGCCCGATGCAGGACGACGCCGGAAAGAATGAGCAGCGGCGAAAGCCAGTCCACACCGGCCGCGACGATCCACGCCGTCACCGCCGTGCCGACATTGGCGCCGAGAAGCACGATCTGCGCCATGCGCGAGCGGACGAGGCCCTTTTCAACGAAGGAAGCAATCATCAGCGCCGTCGCGGTCGAACTCTGCAGGGCAACGGTGGCGACGAAACCGGCGAAGAAGGACCGGACCGGACCGCTGGTGCTCTCAGCCAATCCCGTCCGCAACTTGATGCCAAACGCCCGCGTTGCCCCGTCCTTCACCTGCGACAGGCCGAAGAGCAGCAGCGCGACGGCCCCGAACAGATTGACCATGACGATGATGGATTCCATGACGTACTCCGGCTTTCCGCTCAAACAGTTTCCGACTGGACGAGTCGGTATGCCCTGGCGCAACAAGACTAGCATTTTCGGATGCGCAATCACCCATCCCGGGAACACTAGTGACAGATATTTTTCGATTGCCGGCTAACGATTCCGACATCAACCAGCCTTGGAACGTCCGGGTCGGGTGAGGCATCGCGGTGGTTGGCGAAAAGGCCCACGCCAGGTATCCAACCCGGCGGCTAAAGATCTGTTCCACGGCGATCACACGGCGATTTGCGCAATTTTTTGCGTGTTTGAACCCTTCAATTCCGGAACGTATTGCTCTATGCAACGAAACCGGTCGCCATTCGGCGGCGCTGAATTGCGACGAGGTATGCAGTCCCATGCTTGAATTCCTGAGAAGAGGCTCCCAGACCTGGGTTGTCAAAGGGTTGATGGTCCTTCTTGTTCTTTCCTTCGGTGTATGGGGTGTATCCACGTCGCTTGTGCCCGGCACAGCCGATTCCGTCGTGACCGTCGGCGACATCAAGGTTTCGCCGAGCGATTTCCGCCTCGCCTATGAGCGCCAGGTCGCCCAGCTTTCGCGCCAATTCGGCACGCAGTTGACGCGCGAGCAGGCCAAGGCTTTCGGCGTCGAGGCGCAGGTTTATTCGCAGCTTGTCGCCGGCGCGACCCTCGACCAGCTGTCGGAAGACATGAACCTCGGCCTGTCGCAGGACCGGCTCGCCACGCTGATCAGCGAGGATCCCGCTTTCAAGGGTGTCAACGGCCAGTTCGACCGCATGACCTTCTCGAGCGTCCTACGCAACGCCGGCCTGCGTGAAAAGGACTATATCAACAATCGCAGCCAGGTCGCGGTCCGCTCGCAGATCGTCGAGGCGCTTTCGGACGGCTATACGCCGCCCAAGGTTCTGGGTGACGCGCTGCGGCTCTATCGAAACCAGACGCGCACGATCGACTACCTGCTTCTTTCTAACGCCAATGTCGATCCGGTCAAGGCACCTTCGGACGAACTGCTCGAGCCCTGGTTCGAGAGCCACAGGACGGAATATCGTGCGCCGGAATTCCGCAAGATCAGCTATGTCAAGCTGGAGCCGTCCGATATCGCCGATCCGGCCTCCGTCACCGACGACGAGATCCGCGCCGAATACGATCGCCGCAAGGACAGTTTCGGCACGCCGGAAACCCGCACGGTCGAGCAACTCACCTTTGCGACCCGCGCCGAAGCCGACGCGGCCGCTGCCAAACTGGCGGCTGGCACGACCTTCGACGAACTGGTGACCGCATCGGGTAAGACCGCATCCGACGTTCTGCTCGGTGACTTCAACCGCAACCGCATGCCCGATCCGAAGCTTGGCGACGCGGCCTTCGCCATCACGGCCGATGGCCAGACGACGCCGGTTGTCGAAGGCGCCTTCGGCCCCGTGATCCTGCGCGTCACCAATATCAAGCCGGAAACAGTCCGCAGCTTTGACGACGTCAAGGAAGAACTGCGCAAGGAAGTGGCGCTTGCCAATGCCGCCAATGAGATCATGGCGATCCATGACAAGTTCGAGGATGCCCGCCTCTCCGGCTCCACCATGCAGGAAGCGGCCGATCAGACCAACCTGAAACTGGTGACGCTCAACGCCGTCGATGCCGGCGGCAATGACGCCGAAGGCGATGCCATCGAGGGCATTCCGGAAGCAAAAACGCTGTTGCAGGAGGCCTTCAAGGCGGATGTCGGCTCTGAAACCCTGCCGGTCAATCTCGGCCGTGACGGCTACGTCTGGTTCGACGTCCTCGAAGTTACGCCGTCGCGCGACCGCACGCTCGACGAAGCCCGCGAAAAGGCTGTCGCCAACTGGACCGCAGAGCAGCAGCGCAGCGCTCTTGCGGCAAAGGCTGCCGAACTCAAGACACGCGTCGAAAAGGGTGAAACCCTAGCGGCGATCGCCGAGGAACTCGGGATTGCCGTGGAAAACAAGGCAGGCCTCCGCCGCTCGTCGGACGACGCTGCACTCAGCCCGGCTGCCGTTGCCGCCGCCTTCGGTGGCGCAAACGGTCTCGTCGTCAATGCTCCGGGCACAGGTGGCGAAGGCCAGATCCTGCTTAAAGTAACCGAGGTCGATGACGACAATCCCGGCGACGCGCTCGACAATGACGACCGCCAGATCAACGCCATGGCGCAGGCCAGCGGCGACGATATTCTCGACCAGATGGTCAGCGAGTTGCAGAAGGGCTACGGTGTTTCGATCAACCAGCAGCTCGCCGAGCTCGCCCTGTCGCAACAGCGATAACGCAAGAGGATCATGATGCATGCCTGACTTGAAGCCTTTCGTCGCCAAGGCCGCAGCGGGTCAGGCACTCAACCGGGAGGATGCACGCGCCGCCTTCGAGATCATCATGTCCGGCGACGCGACGCCTTCGCAGATCGGTGGCTTCCTGATGGCGCTGCGTGTGCGCGGCGAAACCGTCGATGAAATTGTCGGCGCGGTCGGCGCCATGCGGGCACGCATGCTGACGGTCGAGGCGCCGGTTGACGCTATCGATATCGTCGGAACCGGCGGCGATGGCGCCGGCACCTACAATATCTCAACGCTCGCCGCCCTGATCGTTGCCGGCGCCGGCGTGCCGGTCGCCAAGCACGGCAACCGGGCGCTGAGCTCCAAATCCGGCACGGCGGATGCCCTCTCCTGCCTTGGCGTCAAGCTCGACATCGGTCCGGACGCCATTTCGCGTTGCATTGCCGAGGCCGGCCTCGGCTTCATGTTTGCCCAGCAGCATCATTCGGCGATGCGCCATGTCGGCCCGACGCGGGTGGAACTTGGCACGCGCACAATCTTCAACCTGCTCGGCCCGCTCTCCAACCCGGCCGGCGTGACGCGGCAACTGGTTGGCGTCTTTGCGCCACAATGGGTGGTCCCCGTTGCCGAAGTGCTGCGCGATCTCGGATCGAAAAGCGTCTGGGTCGTGCATGGCGAAGGCCTCGACGAGATCACCACGACGGGCGTGACCCAGGTGGCCGCCCTGGAAAACGGTGAAATCCGCAGCTTCGAACTGACGCCAGCCGATTTCGGCCTGGAAAAGGTTTTGCTGGCGGACTTGAAGGGCGGCGATGGCGCACATAATGCCGTAGCCTTGAAGGGCGTGCTCGAAGGCGATGCTACGCCCTATCGCGATATTTCGCTTGCCAATGCCGCCGCATCGCTGGTGATTGCCGGAAAGGCGGGCGATCTCAAGGAGGGCATGGCGCTGGCGCGCCAGTCGCTCGAAAGCGGCGCCGCCAATGCGACGCTGGAACGGCTGGTTCGCGTTTCGAACGCAACGTAAGGAACAGTTCGATGGCCGATATTCTGCAGAAGATCGAGATCTACAAGCGCGAGGAAATCGCCGCGGCCAAAACCCGTGTCAGCCTTGCCGACCTGAAAGGCATGAGCGCCGGCCAGGAAGCGCCGCGCGGTTTCTTGAAGGCCTTGAAGGCCAAGCAGGTGAAAGGCCATTTCGGCCTGATCGCCGAGATCAAGAAGGCCAGCCCCTCGAAGGGTCTGATCCGCCCGGATTTCGATCCGCCGACGCTGGCCCAGGCCTACGAGGCTGGTGGGGCTGCCTGCCTCTCGGTTCTAACCGATAGGCCGAGCTTCCAGGGTGCGCCCGAGTTCCTGGCCGCTGCCCGCAATGCCTGCGCCCTGCCGGCGTTGCGCAAGGATTTCATGTTCGACACCTACCAGGTGCACGAAGCCCGCGCCTGGGGCGCCGATTGCATCCTGCTGATCATGGCCTCGCTGAATGATAGTGACGCGCAGAGACTGGAGGACGAAGCCTTCTCGCTTGGCATGGACGTGCTGATCGAGGTGCACGATGAAGAAGAGATGGAACGCGGCCTCAAGCTCGCTTCGCCGCTCGTCGGCATCAACAACCGCAATTTAAAAACCTTCGAAGTTGATATCGCGCTGTCCGAGACACTCGGCCCGCTCGTGCCCGCCGACCGGTTGCTGGTAGGCGAAAGCGGCATCTTCACCCATGACGACTGCATCCGTCTGGCAAAGACCGGCATTTCAACCTTCCTCGTTGGCGAAAGCCTGATGCGCAAGGATGATGTCACCGCCGCAACCCGGGCGCTGCTGACCGGGTCCGCCGACATTCTGGCTGCCGAGTGATGTCAAGTCCCACCCTCACCCATATCAATGCCAGCGGCGAAGCCCATATGGTCGATGTGGGCGACAAGAACGAGACCACGCGCATTGCCGTTGCCGAAGGCTATGTCCGCATGCGGCCGGAAACGCTCGATCTGATCCTCAAGGGCAACTCCAAGAAGGGTGACGTGATCGCGACCGCGCGCCTCGCCGGCATCATGGCGGCAAAGCAGACCTCCAATCTCATCCCGCTCTGCCATCCACTGATGCTCTCGAAGGTCTCCGTCGATATTTCCGCCGACGAAAGCCTGCCGGGCCTCCGGGTCCAGACGATGGCCAAGCTGACGGGCCGCACCGGCGTCGAGATGGAGGCTTTGACGGCAGCCAGCATCGCCTGCCTGACGATTTATGACATGGCCAAGGCCGCCGACCGAGAGATGGAAATTGGCGGCATCCGGCTGCTGCGGAAATCCGGTGGCCGTTCCGGCGATTATGTTCACGGACAGGAGCAGCAGGGCTGATGTCGCTTCTTCCGGTTTCCGATGCGCTGGCCCGATTGCTTGCCACCGCCAAGGCGCCGCAGATCGTCGAGACGGTCGGACTGCATGAGGGCATGGGCCGCGTGCTCGCCAGGGACCTCGCGGCAAATCTGACGCATCCTGCCTTCGACAATTCCGCCATGGATGGCTATGCCGGACGTTATGCCGATTTTGCGACCGTCGGAACCGAACTGACCGTGATCGGCCAATCGGCGGCGGGTCACGGATTTTCCGGCATTGTCGGTCCCGGCGAGGTCGTCCGGATTTTCACCGGCGCACCGCTTCCCGTTGGCGCGGATACGGTGCTGATCCAGGAGGATGCGGAAACGCTGGAGAAAGGCCGAATCCGCACGACATTCGCTCCCGCCGAAGGCCGCCATATCCGTCGCAGGGGACAGGATTTCAATGCCGGCGACGTGATCCTGCGGCGCGGCGATGTTCTCGATGCGGGGCGTCTGACGGTTGCCGCAGGCATGAACGTGCCTGAATTGCCCGTCTATGCCCGCCCGAAAGTGGCGATCCTTGCCACCGGCGACGAGCTTCTGCCGCCCGGCTGTATTCCCGGTCCTGACCAGATCATCGCCTCGAACACCTATGGCGTTGCCGCCCTGGCGCGCGACAATGGCGCCGAGGTCATCGATCTTGGCATCGTCAGGGATGATCGCGAGGCTATCGCCGCCGCTGTCGCCAAGGCGCAGGCCGCAGGCGCCGCTGTGCTGGTGACGCTTGGCGGCGCCTCCGTCGGGGATCACGATCTCGTCCAGTCGGCGCTGATTGCCAGCGGCATGGAGCTGGATTTCTGGCGGATCGCCATGCGGCCCGGAAAGCCTCTGATGGTTGGCACGCTTGGCGGCATGCAGGTCCTGGGCCTGCCGGGAAACCCGGTCTCCAGCCTCGTCTGCGCCCTGCTCTTCCTCGAACCACTGGTGCGACAGCTCTCCGGCCTTCCGGCCCGCAACCGCAAAGCCGTCGCGACGACGGTCGATCGGCTTCCGGCCAACGACAAGCGGCAGGATTACGTTCGGGCCCGCCTGACCCGCGACAGTGCCGGCGGCTTGTCCGCGCACGTTTTCGTGCGCCAGGATTCCTCTATGATGCAGGTTTTCGCCCAGTCGGATTGCCTGATCGTGCGCCAACCCTATGCGTCGGAAGTAACCCCCGGCACGCCCTGCGATATCCTGCTGCTGCGCGATCCTGCGATCTGATTTTACGTCCAATCCCGCTCTTTCCTTCGGCTTTAAGATTTCTATCTAACGACCTGTTCTCACAGTCCGAATGGAAGGAAACGAAGTGAACCGAAATGCGCTTTACATGATCATCGGCGGTCTCGTCGTTCTCGTGGTGGTTCTTGGCGTCTATGTCTACGACAAGGAATCCAAGCCCGACAGCGTGGAACTGAAGATCGACAATAATGGCATTTCGCTCCAGGAAAACTGAAAGCCGTCGATGTCCAGTCACGAAAACGACGCGTTAACCATTTATTAACCAAAGCAGCGAATAATTCAGTCAGTTGATCCGACTACGGATGTACTAGCGGATCATACGGTGAATTGAAAAAGGTCGGGCTTGCCCGGCCTTTTGTCTTTTCAGCACATCCAAGCGAACTCACAACGTCGCGCGCGAAACCAGAATCTTGTCGATGCGCCGCCCGTCCATGTCGATGACCTCGAAACGATAGCCATAGGCCTCCGTGACGTCGCCCTCTTCCGGGTTTTTGCGCAGTTCCTGCACCAGGAAGCCCGAGATCGTCTCGTAGCTTCCGTCGGAATTGATCTCGTCGATGCCAATTGTCAGATGGATTTCATCGATCGGCGTGCGGCCGTCGACGAGATAGGAACCGTCGTCACGCTGACGGATCAGCGCATGTTCGATATCGTCATAGTTCGATGGTAGGACACCAACGATCGCCTCCAGGATATCGGCGATGGTGATGATGCCTTCGATGCTGCCATATTCATCCACGATCATCGCCATGTTGATATGCGACGCCTTGAAGGCCTCCAGCGCTTTCAGGCAGGATGCCGTTTCCGGCAGGGTATGGATATCCTTGATGAAACCGCGAAGCTGGAAGCTTGATTTTTCCGGCGCATTGAGGATCTCCTTGACCTGGACGGCACCGAGCACCTCGCCCGCCGCATCCATCACCGGATAGCGGGAATGCGCGGATTGCCCAACCTTGGCGCGGATCGTCTCCAGCGAATCGTTGATGTCGATGAAGCTCACCTCCGTGCGGTGCGTCATGATCGATTTGACGTTGCGGTCGCCCAGCCGGATGATCCGTCGCAGCATTTCGTGCTCTGACTTCTCGATCGCGCCACTTTCAACGCCCTCGGCCATGATTGCCTGGACTTCTTCTTCCGTTACCTGATCGCTGTCGCTGGCGACCCCGAAGAGGCGCATGAAAAGAGATGCCGATGCCTCAAACAGATAGACGACCGGTGCGGCGAGCTTGGAAAGGAATGACATCGGTGTGGCGACGAACATCGCCACGCCTTCGGAATTCTTCAGGGCCAACTGCTTGGGGATGAGTTCGCCGATGACCACGGACAGATAGGTGATGAACGTCACGACGACGGCGACGGCGACCGTGCTGCCATAGGGATCGATCCAGCTGACCGTGTTGAGCGTCGGCGCCAGCTTGTCGGCGATGGTAGCGCCGCCATAGGCGCCCGCCAGCGTGCCAACCAGCGTGATGCCGACCTGGACCGTCGAGAGAAACTTGCCGGGATCCTCGGCCAGCCGCAACGCAAGTTCCGCGCGATTGTTGCCCTGTTTTGCCATTTGCCGCAGCAGAGGCCGGCTTGCCGATACAATTGCCATTTCCGAAAGCGCGAAAAACGCATTGATCAATAAGAGCACGAAAATGACGATCAGTTCGGACATAACCCTCGGACACCGTTGATAGAGATTAGCGCATCGAAGCCGGTGCGCGTCAAAGTCGATCTATCAAATAGGCGGAAGACGCAGTTGCAGCAAGGCGGCGGCGGCAGAATTGCGGCTCATTTACCGAAACACCTGTATTATCAGGCCGACATGGTGAGGATTATGACGGCACCAAAGCCGAACCGGGTTATTCGCCCGGTGCATTTTCGCCGGCTTGCTCACCGAGGGCCACGCGCACACGCTCGCGGCCGACGCGAATGACGTTCTCCATCGCCGCCCGCGCGCCCGCCTCGTCACGCCGGCTGATCTGCTCGACGATCTTGATATGCGAGCGGGCGACATCGTCGATCTGATCCTTGCCCGATGCGGGCGAACTCAGCTTGAAGATGCCGACGAGCGCAGCCTCGATCAGGCTGCCGACCGTGCGCATGAATGGGTTTCCCGAGGCTTCGACGACGGCCAGATGAAACTTGAGGTCTGCAATCGCCAGGGTTTCGGCGGTATGCTCCGGATTGCCCATGGCGACGGCGAGCCGCATCATGCCGCTGATTTCCGCTTCCGTCGCATGAACGGCGGCAAGGGCCGCGCCATGCGGTTCGAAGGCAAGGCGGATTTCGCTGAGGTGATGGAGGAACTCCTCATCGACGCCGCCATGAAAATGCCAGGTCAGGACGTCGCTGTCGAACAGGTTCCAGTGATTCTTCGGGGTAACCCGCGTACCGATGCGGGCCCGCGGCACGATCAGGCCCTTGGCGGCAAGCGTCTTCATCGCCTCGCGCAGGACAGTGCGCGACACCTTGAAGCGCATGGCAAGCTCCGGATCCCCCGGCAGGATCGAGCCGACTGGAAACTCCCCGGCAATGATGGCCTTGCCCAGTTCATCGACCACCTGTGCATGACTTGTGCGCGTATTCACACCGGTGATGACGGTTTCGAGCATACCTTTACGCAAGCAACTCCCCCCTCAGGAATACTTTTTGTTCCGCCGCGAAACAAACAGGATGCCCTTTTGCATGAGAATGAACGCAAAGAGCAAAGCACCGATCAGAATTTTCGTCCACCAACTCGAAAGCGAACCATCGAAGGTGATGTAGGTCTGGATCAGTCCCTGTATCAAGACGCCGACGAGTGTTCCTCCCACAAACCCGGCGCCCCCTGTCAGAAGCGTTCCGCCAATGACCACGGCGGCGATGGCATCCAGCTCGACCCCAACCGTGGCGAGCGAATAACCTGCTGATGTGTATAGCGAATAAACGATTCCCGAAAGCCCGGCGAGAAAGCCCGACAGTCCGTAGATCATGATCGTCGTTCGACCAACCGGAACCCCCATCAGCGCCGAGGTCTGCGGGCCGCCGCCAAGCGCATAGACATTGGTGCCGAAACGGGTCCGCTGCGCGATCAGGATGCCCAAGGCAAAGACCAGGAGCATGACACCGCCGATCAGCGTGATACGGCCACCGCCAGGCAGCTTGTAGTAAAACGTCTTCATCGTCGCATAGAACGGATGCTTGATCGGAATCGAGTCGATCGACAAAACGAACGCCATGCCGCGCGCCAGGAACATGCCGGCGAGCGTGACGATGAAGGCCGGCATTTCCAGGTAATGGATGATCGCTCCCATGACAGCGCCGAACAGCGAGGTGATGACGAGAACCAGTGCGAAGGCGGCCAACGGGTGGATGCTGGTGCTCTCTAGCATCACCGCCAGGAAAATGCCGGTGAAGGCTATGACCGAGCCGATCGACAGATCGATGCCGCCCGACAGGATGACAAAGGTCATTCCGACCGCGGCAATGCCGAGAAAGGCGTTGTCGGTCAGGAGATTGCCGATCACCCGGGTGGACAGGATATTCGGATATTGCGCCGCGCATGCCGCATAGGAGACGACGAAGATGACGATCGTGGCGATCAGGGGAAGATATTTCTGGTTCATCGGACGGACTGCTCTGCGATGTCCCTGCGGACCGTTTTTCGGCTGAGGAACGTCAGCCCGGCCTGCACGCGCGGCGACTGGATGACGAGGATGATGACGATGATCGCGGCCTTGATGATCAGGTTGAATTCCGGCGGGAAGCCGGACGACAGGATGCCGGTATTGACGGCCTGAATGATCATGGCGCCGATCAGCGACGCGACGATGCTGAAACGGCCGCCGAGCAGCGATGTACCGCCGACAACGACGGCGAGGATGGCGTCGAGTTCGAGCCAGAGCCCGGCATTATTGGCGTCAGCGCCGCGAATGTCGGCGGCGACGATCACGCCTGCCAGCGCCGCGCAGAGACCGGACAGCATATAGGCGGCCATCAGCAGCAGCGGGGTGCGAATGCCCGACAGCGTCGAGGCACGGCGGTTGATGCCGACGGCCTCGATCAGCATGCCGAGCGCCGTGCGCCGGACCAGCAGCGCCACGACAGTGCCGAACACCAGCCAGATGACCACCGGCATGGGCAGGCCCAGAAACGCGCCACTGCCGATGAAGATCAGGCCGGGATCGTTGAACGTCAGGATCGCGCCTTCGGTCACCAGCTGCGCGATGCCGCGCCCGGCAACCATCAGCACCAGCGTCGCGATGATCGGCTGGATGTTGAGGACCGAGACGAGGAAGCCGTTCCAGACGCCGCAGATGAGGCCAGTACCGATCGCCAGTACCAGCGTCATCACCAACGGGTCGCCGCGCACGCTGGAGGCGGCCGCGACCGCGCCGCAGATCGCCATCACCGCGCCGACGGACAGATCAATGCCCTTCGTCGCGATGACGACGGTCATGCCGACGGCGAGAAGAGCCACCGGTGCACCGCGATTGAGAATGTCGATGAGACTGCCGTAAAGCCGGCCATTCTGGATTTCAAGCGAGAAGAAATCCGGAAAGACCAGCCGGATCAACACCAGGATGATCGCCAGGGCTATGAATTGCGGCATCAGCCGCCGGCCCAGACGTTTTGCGCTATCGATCATCGCGCTTCTCCTGCGTGGTTCGCCGCAGCAATGGCATTGACGATATGTTCGGTGGTGATTTCGCTGCCGGTCAGTTCGGCCACATGGGCCCTGTCGCGCAGCACGATGATGCGGGAACTGTAAGCGACGAGTTCCTCAAGTTCCGAGGAGATGACGATGAGCGACATGCCTTGCGCGCAGAGATCCTCGATCAGGCGAATGATTTCGGCATGGGCGCCGACATCGATGCCCCGCGTCGGTTCGTCGAGAATCAGAAATTCCGGATTGGTCGCCAGCCAGCGCGCCAGAATGGCTTTCTGCTGATTGCCACCCGACAGGAGCCGGATCGGCTTTTCACGGTCGGTGGTGCGAATGTCGAGCGCCTTGATATAGCGGTCTGCCAGTGCATTTTGCTCGGACATGGACAGCGGCCGCGCCCAGCCGCGCCGGGCCTGCAGGGCGAGCGCGATATTTTCGCGGACGGAGAGTTCGCCGATGATGCCGTCCATCTTTCGGTCCTCCGGACAGAATCCGAACCCTTCCGCGATGGCTGCGCGGGGCGACGACAGGGTAACAGACCTGCCGCCGATCTCCGCTGTGCCACTGTCAGCGCTGTGCACGCCGAACAGCAACTCCGCCGTCTCGGTGCGGCCGGAGCCGAGAAGGCCGGCGATCCCGACAACTTCGCCCTTGCGGACGTTCAGATCGAACGGTTTGATCTTGCCGTTTTTTCCATAGTTCGAGAACCGGAATTGCACCGGCCCGCTGGCGGTTTCCGTGTCGGCGACCGCCTTCTCGACGGATTGCAATTCATGGCCGAGCATCATCGTCACCAGGTCGCGGCGCGGCAGGGACGCAGTTTCGCGTGTACCCACCAGTTGACCATTGCGCAGAACGGTGATGCGGTCGGTGAGGTCATAGACCTGTTCGAGGAAGTGGGTGATGAAGACGATGCCCAGGCCCCTCGCCTTCAGGTCGCGGACGATGCGGAACAGCATCTCGACTTCCTGCGCGTCGAGGCTTGCCGTCGGCTCGTCGAGGATCAGGACCTTGCCGGAGAGATCGACGGCACGGGCGATCGCCACGACTTGCTGGATGGCGACGGAATAGCTTTCGAGCGCCACCGAGACATTGATATCGACCCCGTACTGGGCAAGCAGCGCCTCCGCGCGCCGGCGCATTTCGCCGGTGTTGATGAGCCCGAAACGGCGCGGCTGGCGGCCGAGAAAGAGGTTTTCGGCAACGCTCAGGTTTCCAAGAAGGTTGACCTCCTGGTAGACCGTGCCGATCCCGAGCTTCTGGGCGTCGAGCGTATCGCGCGGATCGATCTCCTCGCCATCGAGGGTCAGCGTTCCCGCGTCGCGGCGGTAGGCGCCGGTCATGCATTTGATGAGCGTGGACTTGCCTGCGCCATTTTCGCCAAGGAGCGCATGGACCTCGCCGCGGCGCAGCGAGAAATTCACCTTGTTCAGCGCGATCGCACCCGGGAAGGTCTTCACGATCCCTGAGGCGACGAGAATATCGTTTGTGGTGTTCTGCATGAAACCGGCTTCTCGAGAAACGCAAGGTCACCCGGACTTTACGGATTGCCGCGGAATATGCCACCGACCATCGCGCCGGACGAAACACGGCGGGGCGGGTCGCAGCGAATTTCGCGCCTTAGAGCGCACATTGACATGCGGCGGCGGGATACTGGCGAAGGGAACATGCCGGCATCCCGCCGAATCCGCCCGCAAACTCAGGATTGCGGGCGAAAACCAGTGCGATGCCGGCAGTCTCTTAGTAGCCGAGGCCCTTCTTTTCTTCGTAGACCTTCTGCGGATCGTCAGCCTGCGTGTAGAGCTTCGATTCCGTCTGGATCCACTTGGCCGGCTTGGTGCCGTCCTTCAGGAAGGCGTCGAGCGCGTCGAGCGCCGGGCCAGCCATGTTCGGGGTCAGTTCGACGGTGGCGTTGGCCTCGCCCGCAGCCATGGCCTGGAAGATATCCGGAACAGCGTCGATCGAAACGACGAGGATGTCCGTGCCCGGCTTCAGGCCAGCTTCCTTGATGGCCTGGATCGCGCCGACAGCCATGTCGTCGTTATGAGCATAGAGGGCGCAGATGTTCTTGCCGCCGTCTTCCGCCTTCAGGAAGCTTTCCATGACTTCCTTGCCCTTGGTGCGGGTAAAGTCGCCGGTCTGGCTGCGGATGATCTTCAGGTTGTCGTGCCCCTTCAGCGCTTCCTCGAAGCCCTTCTTGCGATCGATGGCCGGCGACGAGCCCGTCGTGCCCTGCAATTCGACGACGTTACAGGCCTTGTCGCCAACGGTATCGACCAGATACTTGCCGGCAACATTGCCTTCGTGAACGAGGTCGGAGGTGACGGCGGTCAGGTAAAGATCGTCGGACGAGTCGACAGTACGGTCGAGCAGGATGACCGGGATTTCGGCGTCCTTGGCTTCGGTCAGGACTTCATCCCAGCCGGTCGCCACAACCGGAGCAATCAGAATGGCATCGACGCCCTGGGCGATGAACGAACGCAGAGCCTTGATCTGGTTTTCCTGCTTCTGCTGCGCATCGGCGAACTTCAGGTCGATGCCGCGCTTTTCAGCCTGCTGCTTGGTCAGCGTCGTTTCTGCCGCGCGCCAGCCGGATTCAGAGCCAATCTGCGAAAAACCGATCGTCAAATCGGCAGCCGATGCCGAGCCGAACATGCAGGCAGCCAGAATCGTGGCACTCGCGAGTGCTGTCTTCAATTTCATGATTTCCTCCCAAAGAAAGCTGCGCTTCGCAGCACCGGTAAAAAATCATACTATATGATTTATGTAAACCGGGTTTTTGCGAAATCTGCGCAAATTTTCTCAAGCCGGAATCAAAAGAGGGCAGCCGATGGCCACCCTCCCTGATTGCACTCTCATGAAGCCGAAAAGCTTATTGCGGCAACTTGTCGTCCACGCCCTCGACGTAGAAATTCATGCCGAGCAGCGTGCCGTCATCCGACGACGCGCCGGCTGCCAGCCATTCCGAACCGTCCTGCTTCTTCAGCGGGCCGGTGAAGGGCTTCAGTTCGCCCGACTCGATCTTTGCCTGGGTGGCCTCGGCCATGGCCTTCACGTCGTCGGGCATGTTGGTGTAGGGCGCCATTGTCAGAATACCGTCCTTCAGGCCGTCCCAGCTCGACGTGGTTTCCCACTTGCCGTCGATAAAGGCCTGCGTGCGCTTGATGTAATAGGCACCCCAGGTATCGACGATCGCCGTCAACTGGGTTTCCGGACCGGCCTTGATCATGTCGGAGGCCTGACCGAAAGCCTTGATGCCACGTTCTGCGGCAACCTGCATCGGCGCGGTCGTGTCGGTGTGCTGCGTCAGAACATCGACGCCCTGGTCGATCAGCGCCTTGGCTGCATCGGCTTCCTTGCCCGGGTCGAACCAGGTGTTGGCCCAGACGACCTTGATCTTGAAGTCCGGATTGATCGAGCGCGCACCGGTGACGAAGGCGTTGATGCCCATCACGACTTCCGGGATCGGGAAGGAGGCGATGTAGCCGGCGACGCCCTTCTGCGAGATCTTGGCGGCGATCTGACCCTGGATATAACGGCCTTCATAGAAGCGGCTGTTGTAGGTCGCAAGGTTCGGCGCGGTCTTGTAGCCCGTCGCATGCTCGAACTTCACGTCCGGAAATTTCGCGGCGATCTTGACGGTCGCGTCCATGAAGCCGAACGAAGTGGTGAAGATCAGGCCGCAGCCGGAACGGGCGAAACGCTCGATGGCACGCTCGGCATCCGGGCCTTCCGGAACGTTTTCGAGAAACTGGGTCTCGATCTTGTCGCCGAGCGACTTTTCAAGTTCCTGGCGGCCGATATCATGGGCCTGCGTCCAGCCGCCATCTGTCTTCGAACCGACATAGATGAAGCAGATCTTGGCCTTGTCGGCGGCGCTGGCCGGGACGGAAAAACCGATGACGGCCGCCGTGGTTGCGAGTGCGAGGAGAAGTTTTTTCATTTTGACCCCTGTCGGTTTGAGTATTCTGTCAGTGTTTTTGATCACCGGTCGGGCACGAAGGGTTTTCCCAGCGCTGCCGGCGTGTTGATCAGCGTCATGCGCCGATTGTGCGAGATGAGGATAAGTACGACAATTGTCGCCAGATAGGGAAGAGCAGAAAGGAACTGCGATGGAATTGCGACGCCGTAGGCCTGTGCATAAAGCTGGCTGATCGACACGGCGCCAAACAGATAACCGCCCGCCACGATCCGCCAGGGCCGCCAGGAGGCGAAGACCGCCAGCGCCAGGGCGATCCAGCCGCGGCCCGCCGACATGTTTTCCACCCATTGCGGCGTATAGACCAGCGACAACTGTGCGCCCGCCAGACCGGCGCAGGCGCCGCCGAACATGACGGCCAGATACCGCGTGCGGATGACATTGATACCGAGCGCATGGGCGGACGAATGGCTGTCGCCGACCGAGCGGAGTTTTAGACCCGCACGGCTTTTGAACAGGAACCAGTTGACGCCTGCGACCAGCGCGATCGAGAGGTAGAAAATCAGATCCTGCTTGAACAGCACGGCGCCTAGAAACGGGATATCCGACAAGACCGGACAGACGATCTGTGGCAGCTTGATTCCGGATTGGCCGAGATAGGGTTCAGCGATCATGCTGGAAACGCCAAGCCCTAGAATGGTCAGCGCCAATCCTGTGGCAACCTGATTGGTAACCAGCGTCAGCGTCAGGAAGCCGAACAACAGGGAGAACAGCGCACCGAATGCGATGCCGGCCAAAATGCCGATATAGGGGGATCCTGTCGCTTGCGTGACGATGAAGGCGCCTGCGGCACCTATCACCATCATGCCCTCGACACCGAGGTTGAGCACACCGGAGCGTTCGGTCACCAGTTCCCCGATCGCCGCCAGGACAAGCGGCGTTGCCGCCGTGATCACCGTCAACAGAATGGCTTCGACGATACCCATCAGCGCGCCCCCTTACCCGCTGTCTCGTTCAAATCGTACCACATCATCCGGATCTTGTAGTGGATCAGCGTATCGCAGGAGAGCACGAAGAACAGCAGAAGCCCCTGGAAGACCCTGATCGGCTTGTCGGAAACCTGCAGGGACACCTGCACTGCCTCCCCGCCGAGATAAGTCAGCGCCAGGACAAGGCCGGCAACGACGATTCCCAGCGGATTGAGCCGACCGAGGAAGGCGACGATGATGGCGGTGAAGCCGTAGCCGGGCGAAATCACCGGCCGTAATTGCTGGATCGCGCCACTGACCTCGGCAATGCCGGCAAGGCCGGCGAGCGCGCCGGAAAGCAGCATGGAAAACCAGATCATCTTGCGCGAGGAAAACCCGGCAAAGCGCCCTGCCCGCGCGGACTGTCCAAGCACGGTGATCTCGAAGCCCTTCAGCGTGTAGCGCATCATGAACCAGACCAGGATGGCGGCGATCAGCGCGAAACCGAAACCCCAATGGGCGCGTCCGGACGCGATCATTTCCGGCAGGACGGCGGTTGCATCAAAGGTGCGGGTCTCGGGAAAGTTCATGCCACCCGGATTGCGCCAGGGGCCGCGCACCAGCCAGTCAAGAAAAAGCTGAGCCACATAGACCAGCATCAGGCTGGTCAGGATTTCATTGGTGTTGAGATGTGCCTTGAGAAAGGCCGGAATGGCGGCAAACAGCGCACCGCCGAGCATGCCGAGGATCATCATCAGCGGCAGCACCAGCGGCGACTGCCAGTCGTAGAACACGACCGGCAAGATCGAGCCGGCGATTGCCCCCATGATAAACTGGCCTTCGGCGCCGATATTCCAGTTGTTGGAGCGGTAACAGACCGAAAGGCCGACCGCGATCAAAATCAAAGGGGCGGCCTTGATCGCCAGTTCATGCAGCGACCAGACTTCCATCAGAGGTTCGATGAAGAAGCTGTAGAGCGCCGCCAGCGGGTCCTTGCCGAGCAGCATGAACATGATGCCGCCGAAGAAGATCGTCAGCGCCAGTGCAATCAACGGCGACAGGAAGGAAAACAGCCGGGAGACGTCGGGCCGCCGTTCAAGTTCAATGCGCATGCGCCATCTCCGCAGTCTCGGCCTTGCCATGCATCCCGCCCATCAACAGCCCGATCTTTTCGCGCGACAGTTCGCCGGCCGGATAGATGTCGGAGAGTCGGCCTTCGCTGATCACGGCGATCTCGGTCGCGACCTCGAAAATCTCATCGAGATCCTGGCTGATCACCAGAACGGCCGAGCCGGACTTGGC
Organism: Pararhizobium sp. O133; assembly: GCF_051669845.1. Classification (NCBI taxonomy): domain Bacteria; kingdom Pseudomonadati; phylum Pseudomonadota; class Alphaproteobacteria; order Hyphomicrobiales; family Rhizobiaceae; genus Pararhizobium; species Pararhizobium sp. O133. The sequence goes on from NZ_CP196426.1 coordinate 2,948,575, forward strand.
GAGATCGACGAGTGCCTGGCGGATGCGGCTGGCCGCCCCCGCATCCACGCCCCAGGTCGGCTGATTGACGATCAGCACCGTCGGCTGCCGGTCGAGCTCGCGCCCGACGATGAACTTCTGCAGGTTGCCGCCCGACAGCGATCCTGCAGGCGGATTTTCGCCGCTCTTGCGCACATCCATGGTCTCGGAAATACGCGTTGCCGCCATCCTGACGGCGTCCTGACGAATGAGCCCGAGAAAGCCGCCGCCCAAAAAGGCGCGGCGGTCGGACCGGTGGCGCGCCAGAACGAGGTTGTCGGAGAGCGACAGGGCGGAAACCGCCGCATGGCCGTGGCGTTCTTCGGGCACGAAACCGGCGCCCATCAACCGGCGCGCATTGATGCCGCGTATCCCGACCGGCTTGTCGGAAATCCGGATGGCATCATCGCGATCGGCGGGATATTCGCCTGACAGGGCATCGAAAAGCTCGCCCTGTCCATTTCCGGCGACGCCTGCAATCGCCAGCACCTCGCCGGCATGCACCTTCAGACAGATGTCCTTCAGCGCGACCGCAAAGGGCGTGCGGGCGACGGCCGACAGGTTGCGAGCCTCGAGCTTGATCGTCCCCTTGGCGTTGGTTCCTTGCGGCGTCACATGCGCGACATCACTGCCGACCATCATGCGGGCGAGCGAGGCCGGCGTTTCCTGGCGCGGATCGCAGGCGCCGGTCACCTTGCCGTGGCGCAGAACGGTGGCGCGATCGCAGATGCGCTGCACTTCTTCCAGCCGGTGGCTGATATAGAGAACGGAGCGTCCCTCGGCCTTCAGCTTGTTCAGCGTTTCGAACAGCCGGTCGGCCTCCTGCGGCGTCAGCACCGAGGTCGGCTCGTCGAGGATGATCAGCTTGGGGTTCTGCAGGAGTGCTCGGACGATCTCGATCCGCTGGCGTTCCCCGACGGAGAGATCGGCGACATGGGCGTTGGGATCGAGCGGCAGCCCGTAGGCGCGCGATAGGTCGGAGGCTTCCCTGGCGATCCTCGACAGCGATACGCCGGGATCCATCGACAGCGCGATATTTTCGGCGACCGTCAGCGCCTCGAACAGCGAAAAATGCTGAAAGACCATGCCGATGCCGAGTTTTCGTGCCGCACTCGGGCTGGTGATCCTGACCGGCTGTCCTTGCCAGACGATCTCGCCGCTGGTCGGGGCAAGCACGCCGAACAGCATCTTGACGAGGGTCGACTTGCCGGCGCCGTTTTCGCCGAGCAGTGCATGAATTTCACCGGGCCTGATATCGAGATCGATTCCGTTGCAGGCTGCAAATGTGCCGAACAGTTTCGTCAGTTGGCCAACGGCCAGCAATGGCCCGTTCACGGATTGTCCCTCAACCGACACGCCGCCCCTCTTTTCTCATGCTCTGCCGCCCTGGCCGCCTCTCCGGCTTGTCTCAGGGAATCAGCAGGGTTGTTCCACTCGTTTTTCTTGCTTCGAGATCCGCATGCGCCTCGCTTGCATCGGCAAGCGCATAGGTCTGGTTTATATTGATACGCACTTTGTTGCTTTGCACAACATCAAACAGGGAGTTTGCACATGCCTCCAGCGCGGCGCGCGTCGAGACATAGCTGAACAGCGTTGGGCGCGTGGCAAACAGCGAGCCCTTCTGGGCGAGGATCCCGATATTCACGCCCTCGACCGGACCGGACGAATTGCCGAAACTCACCCAAAGGCCGCGCGGCTTGATGCAGTCGAGCGAGGCCGGATAGGTATCCTTGCCGACGGAATCATAGACGACGTCGACACCCTTGCCATGGGTGATTTCCTTGACCTGGCTCACGAAATTGTCGGTGCGGTAGTTGATGACATGGTCATAACCATGGGCGAGGGCAAGGTCGATCTTGTCCTGCGATCCTGCGGTACCGATGACGGTGGCGCCGAGCGATTTGGCCCATTGGCCAGCGATCAGACCGACACCACCGGCGGCAGCGTGGAACAGCAGCGTCGTTTCGGGACCGACCTTAAAGGTCTGGTTGAGCAGATATTGCGCCGTCATGCCCTTCAGCATCATCGCCGCCGCCGTTTCCAGCGTGATGTCATCCGGCACCTTCACCAGCTGCGACACCTCGATATTGCGCTCACTGGAATAGGCGCCATCCGACGAGGCATAGGCGACGCGGTCGCCGACTGCGAAAGTGCTGACATTGTCGCCGACGGCGGTGACGATGCCCGCCCCTTCCTTGCCGGGGATGAAGGGAAGACCCTCGGCCGATTTATAGAGGCCGGTGCGGAAATAGACGTCGATGAAATTGACACCGACCGCCACCTGGCGGATCTGCACTTCACCCGGTCCCGGCGCCGACAGGGTGACGCCCTCGATCTTCAAAACCTCCGGTCCGCCGAGCGAACGCACCATGATGGCCTGTGCCATGAAACCTCCTCAACCCCGTCCAAGCCGGGGAAACAACTGCAAGACGAACCCGATGACGTAGAGATAAAGACCGGTGCCGACGACGCCTGTGACCACCCATCCCGGCGTGTCGAAGTGCAACAGCAGCGCATAGCCGCTGAGGACCGACCAGATCGCAAAGACGATGAGATTGAGGGGCCGCAGGCGCTGGACGCGCACCGGATGCAGGAAGTTGATCGGCATGAAGGTCAGCACGACCGAGACGAAAACGACAATCGAAGCAGCCAGTTCGCTGGCATCGATGACGAACAGCGTGAAGACCACCATGTTCCAGACGACGGGAAAACCGGAAAAGAAATATTCGTCCGTCTTCATGCCCATATCGGCATAATAGATAGCGCTCGACATGACGATGGCGCCCGCCGCGACAAAGGACCAAGGCTCGCCGATCATGCCGCTCTGATAGAGCGCGAAGGCCGGCAAGAGCACATAAGTGACGTAGTCGATGACATTGTCGAGCGTATCTCCCGACCAGTTCGGCAGCACTTCCTTGACGCGTACCTTGCGGGCGATCGGCCCGTCGATGCCATCGACCGCCAGCGCCAGACCGAGCCACCAGAACATGTCGACAAACCGGTGTTCGGCTGCGGCTACAACACCGAGGAAGGCCAGGAATGATCCGGATGCTGTGAGAATATGGACGGAAAAGGCGCGAATTTCCGCGTAGGGCACGCGCTTGTAATTGAAAAACTTCATCGGCAGACGCACCCTGTCCTTACTCTGCGCATTCTTCCGAAGCGTGCTGAAAAAGCCGCTGCAACGACGCACGCTTCCTATCCGCCTTTACTGTGCGGTGTCGGCGGTACTATGCACCGTTTCCGGTTGGCTGCCAGCAAAAATCACCGGACGGCTGAAAAGCGGATCAATCATCTGTGGACCCACAACCGACCTCTGCGCCATTTCATCCCATTTCCTTCCTTCGCTGCGAGGGCTATGAATGGGTAACTCATACGTCATGCATCACAGGGACCAGACGTCATGGAACACTATGAAATCGTCGTTGTCGGTGCCGGGCTGGCCGGATCGCTCGCAGCACTTGCACTTGCCGATACCGGACGCAGCGTCGCCCTGGTCGCGCCGGCAGCAGGCCGCGCGGACGGTCGCACGACGGCACTGATGGACCGGTCGCTCGACCTTGTTCGCAAGCTCGGCCTCTGGGACCGGATCGCGCCTTCCGCCGCGCCGCTTGCCAGCATGCGCATCATCGACGCTACCAACCGATTGCTGCGCGCGCCAACCGTGACATTCCACGCCCCGGAAGTCGGCCTCGATGCCTTCGGCTACAATATTCCCAATGCTCCCTTCCTGTCGCTTCTGGAAACGGAGGCGGAAAGCCGACCGTCGCTGACGCGTATCGTCGCCAGCCTCACCGCGATCGACTTTGCCGGCGAGCGGGTAACGCTCGTGCTCGACAATGGCCACAGCATCACGGCGGACCTCGTGGTCGGCGCCGACGGCCGCAAATCCGGTGTGCGCGAAGCCGCCGGGATCGAGGTGCGCAACTGGTCCTATCCGCAGAGCGCCGTCGTGCTGAACTTCGCCCACCAGATGCCGCACCAGAACATTTCGACGGAGTTTCACACGCCGGATGGCCCGTTTACGCAGGTTCCCCTGCCCGGCTCCCGCTCCAGTCTGGTCTGGGTGCGCAAACCGGATGATGCCGCGGCAACAGTGGCGCTGTCCGCCGATGCGCTGTCGGATCTCGTCGAGCGGCGGATGCAGTCGATGCTCGGCAAGGTCACCATAGATTCGGCTGCGCAGTCCTTCCCCCTTTCCGGCATGGCGGCCAAGTCCTTCGGTAAGGGCCGCGCCATCCTGATCGGCGAAGCCGCCCATGCCTTTCCACCGATCGGCGCGCAGGGGCTCAATCTTAGCCTGCGCGACATCATGGCCGCTGTTTCCTTGCTGGGGTCCAGCGCCATTCCCGCCGATTTTGGCCAGCGATACGACCGTAAGCGGCGGGCGGATATCCTGACCCGTACGGTCAGCGTCGATCTGCTCAATCGATCCCTGCTGTCCGATTTCCTGCCGGTGCAGATGCTGCGGGCGGCCGGCATGCAGGCGCTCGCCAGCGTTCCGCCCTTGCGCAATCTGATGATGCATGAGGGGCTCAACCCCGGCAGCGCGATAAAATCGTTCGGCAACAGCTTACGGGAAAAGATCAGCCGGCAACGCGCCTGAGCTGATGAGATAAAGTAGCATCGTCACGGTCGCGACCGACAGGACGGTGGTGATGAGGATGGTTGCCGATGCCCGCTCTTGCCAGACGCCGTATTGCTGACCGATGACGAAGACATTGGTCGCCGTCGGCAGCGAGGCGAGAAGCACCGCCGTCTGCACCCAGACCGGCTCGAAATTTCCGGCAAAACTTAGCACCAGATACATCAGAACCGGATGCAGCACGAGCTTGGCCGGGACGATATAGCCAATCTCGGCCGGAATGCGCTTCAGGGGCCGAAGCGCCAGCGTCACGCCCATGGCAAACAGCGCACACGGTGCGGCGGCCTGAGCCAGATAATCGATCAACCTCTGCACCGGAATGGGCGGCTGGAAGCCGATGGCAGCTGCCGCGACGCCGGCAAGGGTCGACAGAATGAAGGGATGCAGCACAATCCTCTTCGCAATGCTGATGACCAGAGGTCCGGCGGAACTTTTTTCGTCACCTGCCAGCGCCATCATCGCCGGCGCGACCATGAAATGAGCCACGTTTTCGAAACAGAAGATCAGCGCCACCGGCACCGCCGCCGGCTCGCCGAGCGCAAGCAGCGCAAGGCCCGGCCCCATATAGCCGATATTGCCATAGGCGCCCGCCAGCCCCTGCACGGTCGATTCTGCCAGCGAATTGCGGCGGATGACGTAACCGGCGGCGAAGACGAATGCGAAGATCGTGTAAGTCACGCCCATCGACGTGAAGACGAAATCGAACCGGGTCAGCAGCTCGATCGGAGTCTTCGACACCAGCTTGAAGAACAGGGCCGGCAGCGCGATGTAAATGATAAAGGTGTTGAGCCAGCCCATGGCATCGCCGGCACCCTCGCCGGCCGCATGCGGCCGCAACCGGGCCGTCAGGTATCCCACGAAGATCAGGCCGAAGAACGGCAGGACAAGACCAGATATTTCAGCCATTTTACGCGCAAGCCTCTGATGAAGCTCGTGCTTAGCCGATTTGCATCAGGATGGGAAAGGTTTGCTGAAACCAGATGGCCATGGAACTGATGAAGCCGAAGACGAAGGCAAGGCCGGCAAGCACCAGAAACACGCCCATCATTTTCTCGACCAGCCCAAGATGGCGCCGGAACCGCGACAGGAAGGACATGAAGGCGCCGGAAAAGCCGGCGGCAATCCAGAACGGTATGGCAAGCCCGAGCGAATAGACGGCCAGCAGCAACGCCCCGTCCGTCACCGTGTCGCGGGCCGCAGCGACGCCGAGGATCGTGCCGAGCACCGGGCCGATGCAGGGTGTCCAGCCGAAGGCGAAGGCAAGACCCATGATATAGGCGCCCGAAAGCGTCGCCGGCTTGCCACCGCCCTGGAACCGGGCTTCACGGCCGAGAAGGCCGATGCGGAACACGCCGAGGAAATGCAGGCCCATGATGATGATGACGATGCCGCCGACACGCGAGAGGATATCGATATGCTGTCGCAGAACGAGCCCGATGGAGGAGGCTCCGGCGCCGAGTGCCACGAAGACGGTGGCAAAGCCGAGCGTGAAGAAAAACGCGGCGCCGAACACCGCGCGTCGGGTCCCCACTGTTGCGACCTGTGCCTCGCCGCCACGGAACTGATCGACGGAGATGCCAGCCATGTAACAGAGATAGGGCGGCACGAGCGGCAGGACGCAGGGCGAAAGAAAAGACAAGGCACCGGCCAGGACAGCGGTCCAGATGGAAATATCAGCGATCGACACTCGTTCAAAACTCCAGCCTGTACCAAGCCCGCGCCGTCTTAGCGCCGATGCATCCACCGATGCCAATCACCTTTTGGCGATCTCTACGTCAATCGGTGATTTTACATTTTCATCTGATTTTTGGGTTGACCAAAACGAACCCGCTGTGCATATGTCCGCCCACTTCCGCCGGGCAAGCGCCCCGGTCTTGGGAGAGCGTAGCTCAGCCGGTAGAGCAACTGACTTTTAATCAGTAGGTCCAGGGTTCGAATCCCTGCGCTCTCACCACTCGAAGCATTTGATTTCATTATAGAAATAGGAACGCTCCTCCGTTTTTTGAGGTGGTTACCTGCCGAGGCTGCGTGGTTACCAAACAACCGCAAGCACCTGCCACTTTCCCCCCGACCGCCGCTGAAGCGACCGCATTTTGAACGACCGCTCGCGCGACCAAGGCCTCGGCAAGGAAGATTGTGTTCCGAGCCTTACACCTTCCGAGACTTGATTGTGTCATCGGCAACGTATGATTTAATGTTGATGGCGGATTGCGGTGAGGCTATGGTGCGTACGATTGACTTGATTAGGGGCATCTCATGCTGAATGACGATGATAATGCCGCACCGATCGGAAACGATCCGGCGCCCAAGGATGCGCCAATTCAAAAAATTCAGGCGCGTGACGCGCCAAACCCTCGCTGGAGCACGCATCACAACAACAAATTGCTGACGGTTACAAAAAAACCGATTTTTGGTCCGTCAGACAAGATCTTCACCATAGGAAGTTGTTTCGCGGAACGGATTAGAGTGGCATTGACCGCGGAAGGGCTTGATGTCGGTCCGCCCATGCAGAACGTACCTATGGCGCATGACCGATATCGCATTGACCGTCTGCCGGCACGTCCACACAGCGATTATTTCAATACCTTCACGATCCGACAAGAATTTGAACGCCACATCGGGGAGTGGACCAGGGATCCAGAAGATTACTGGCTTGCAAAGGATCAGTATTGGGAAACAGGTCAGCCAGTTTATCAAGACCCCTATCGCAGACTCATACTGGCGCGAACGCCTCAGGATTTGCTGGAAGCCAACGAGCATGTTGACAAGGCCATTGACCAAGGCATTCGGGAAGCTTCCGTTTTCTTCCTGACGATGGGAATGGCAGAAGTATTTCGCAACAAGCGAACTGGCAAAATAGCCTGCCAAAAACCTGGATATTCTGGCGGCTCCGGTGCGGATGAGACCGACTTTTACATGTCGACTTACGAAGAAAACCTCGAAAATATGGCGAGGGTTGTCGACATTATCAATGCAGTCCGGCCAGGCGCACGCATCGTTGTGACGGTTTCTCCCGTCGGTCTTGGCCGCACATTCGGCGACGACGATATTATCGTTGCAAATACAGAAAGCAAAAGCATACTTCGGGTTGCGCTCGGCGCACTCGCGCGAAAATATAGCAACGTGACTTATTTCCCCTCGTATGAAATCGTAATGGCAAATTCGCCCCTTAGCTTTAGAGAAGACGACGGGCGCCATGTAGCAAATTGGGTTGTTTCCAGGATAGTCTCAGCTTTCAAGGCCGCGCATTTTATTCAGGAAGGCAACCCTTGACGCATTAAACTCGGAGGAACTTAATGAATACCTTTCCAGACCGCCTGCTGATCGAAGCCCGCAACGCCAGTATTCAACTCGAACAATTGGCCATTGACGACCTTGACAAGAACATAGACGGTTACCTGCCGCCAAATTGGCGCACACGCAGGATGATTGAATCATGGCGGTCCTACGTCGCCTCAGGCGGACGCTCGACAGAAGCTGATTACGCCAATTTTCGTACCGCTTACACCGAAACCGAAGGCCGCAGCAACAAGGTGTTTTCCGACGTCCTCGCGACACATACCCGGAAGGTGCAATACGACATGTCGCAGACGATGTTCGGCGACTACGTCAAAAAACCCAGCGAAAAGGGCGAAACCACCGTTACAATGCTCAACGGCGAAGATGGTGAAGACCAGAATTCCGATGCTTGGGCAAAGGTCATCAATGGCGCGGCACGGCATCTTGAGTTGCATGGATGGTGGAAATCCAAGGTTTTCCTGCCGGACAGCGTCGTCAAAAGCCTGTCCAGCAAAATCATGAACCAACTCGTCAAGGACAATGGCGACGCGGTCCAGGCTGCGGTGGAGGGCAAGGATGGCGCCCCCATGCAAATCAAACTGAACTCCCGTTTCGCCACGACCTTTGAAGAGATGTACGAAATCGCATCGGATCCACTCCTGATGTCGATCGTGCAAGCCTATATGGGCGTGCCGCCTATCTTCAACACACCGGTCTCGATCCTGAATTCATTCGTAAAACCGAAGAACGCCAAGGAACTGTCCGATACCGCGCAGTTGTTTCATCACGACATGCATCGGCTCGGTTTCGTCAAGATTTTCGTTTACCTGACGGATGTGGAACTGACATCGGGCCCGCATACGCTGGTTCGCGGCACGCACCGCAAGCGGCCACCGCATCTTTGGGCCGACGGTCGCCATACGGACGATTCGATTGCCCAAGCCGGATTGGCGGATGACGTGGTACGCATCACGGGCAAGGCCGGTTCTGTCATGCTGGTCGATACGAGTTGCCTGCACAAAGGCGCTCATCCTGAGTCGGAGTCGCGGCTATTGGCGTCAATCCAGTATACGAACTCTCTTTTCGGCAAACCGATCGCGATGTCCGATCGAAAAGTCGAAGCATCCTTGTCGTCCAAAAACGACAACGTTCAGGAAGTCGCCGCACTCGTTCGGAAGTATGCCGTAAAATCCGGCGCCCGCTTCATGCAGAATTTCATTTGAAGCACGACGGGGCCGCCACGTTTTTGGCGGCCCCATTGCTTTCTTGTCGTTTGCGCGGGACGTATCTGGCCATTCTTTTAGGCCACATGGCCACCGCCCATCAAATCCGGTCTTCCCGCAGCGATTTCGACATGGTGAACAGCGTCAGGCCGAGCATCACCAGAGCGACGGCGAATTCGAAGACATAGGTTTTGTCGAGGCCGTTGGCGGTGTATTCCGGGTAGATGGCGGTGCGGAACCACATGGTGACGTGCGATAGCGGGTTCCACAGCAGAATATCGCTGTAGGGACGCGGCATCATGTCGGGCAGGAACAGAACGCCCGATGTCATGAACATGGGACGATTGAGGAGTGTGAAAATCTTCTCGTAGAGCGGATAGTCGTTGAACAGTGCCACATTGGCCATGCCGACACCGACGCCAAGCATGGATGCGAGCATCACCACCAGCACCGCGGTTCCCGCATCCAACTGGCCCAGGCGTTGCGGCTCGGACGTGCAGATGGCAAAGACGACGATCATGACCACGACCGAGGTCACCAGTTGCAGGACATAGCGACCGACGACCGCGTCGAAGGGCGAGACGACGGGATAGGAGAACAGGTTCCTGTTGGCCCTGATCGCGCTGGCGACGAAGGATGACATCTGCTGATAGACGGAGAATGGCAGATAGCCCGAGGCGAAGAACAGGGCGAAATCGGTGCCGAGCGCCGGTGTCCGCGCCAGCGTCTGGTAGATGGTCGTCATCATCAGGACATGCGCCAGGGGATCGAGAATGGCCCAGATATAACCGCCCGGCTTGCTGCCGTAGCGAGCCGCCGTTTCTCTGATCACAAGTGCTGCGCTGACACGGATATGCTGACCCAACCAATACACTTGAACACTCCTCGCGCCACACCGCGCAAAATCATCCGTCAGCTATTGCCGCCGTCGGCTTTCCGCAGCCTTGCGGGCAAGATTGTGGCATTTTTCGAACGGCGCTTCCCGATCCCGGTCGCGCCGATGGCGAAGGACGCCGCCTGTTGCTTTCCTACACTTTGCCCTGCCCGATATACTGAACTTGTACGCTTATGACATCCGATCGTGATTCCTGCGCAGTTTCAGCGGGCTTTCGCCATACTGGTTCTTGAACGCGCGCGAGAAGGACGACAGGCTGTCGAAGCCGCAGCGGAGTGCGATGTCGCGTATGCTGAGTCTGGTGTCGCTGACCATGCGATGCGCCGCCTGCAACCGCAGTCTTAAATAATAGGTTCCCGGACTGACCCCGAGCGCTTTGGCAAAGCGCATTTCCAGCCGGCGCTGCGACTGTCCGGCGCGCATGGCAAGCGCCGTAATCGACAACGGCCGATCAAGCGTCCGCTCCATCAACCGGATGGCGCGCGTCAGTTCCGGATCAAACGATTCGATCCGGCCGAGCGAGACCAGTGGCTGGGCATCGGTCGCCGCATGCGTTTCGTCATAGACGAAGATGCTGGCGACATCGAGCGCGATGGCCGATCCAAAACGCTGGCGGATCATATGCAGCATCATATCGAAAGTGGGTGATGCTCCGCCTGATGTCCAGAACTTGCCATCGGTGACGAACCGGTCGGCGCGCACGGAAACATCCGGAAAGGCCATGGCAAAATCCTCCAGTTCCTCCCAATGGGCCGTCGCGATGCGACCGTTGACGAGACCGGAACGCGCCAACAGCCAGCAGCCCGATTCTATTCCGGCCACGACGGAGAAATTACGCGCGCCGGCCTGCAGACTGGCGGTAAACATCTTTCCGGCATGACGCTCGATACTGAAGCCGCCGATCACCAGCAGAAAATCGCCCGCCGCCCGCGCCGAGAACAGGCCGTCCACGGCAATCGACACGCCACAGGTCAAAAGCACGGCCTGACCGTCCGGCGACAGGATTGTCCAGCGAAACAGCGTATGCCCGGCCACGCGGTTGGCGGCGCGCAGGGGATCGAGCACCGAGGCCAGCGACATGATCGACGATTCCGGCAGGATGACGATGACGACCTCGACCGGGGCGTCTGAAATCTGTTTTGAGGACATTCGGAATATGTCAAATTTCCTGCGCTTCATGTCAAATCGTTTATCGCCGATCAGGCATGATGAGACTGTACGAGACCTCCCGTTCGCAGGCTGCTCAGACTGCGACCGTCTGGAAATTCCCCTATCCGACTTTTACCGGACGGGCCGATCGGCAGATGATGCCGTCGGCCCGTTTTTTTCAGTTGGCGGATTTCTGGTGCTGGTCGCTGTCTGTCGCCGTCTGCCGGGGCGACGGCGATTGCTTGGCACGCCACACCTCCTGAACCTTGGCCAGGGCGTAAAGCACGGTCAGGCCGGCCGCGAGCGCGAAAGCGGCGATCAGCCAGTGCCCGAAACCGAGCGCAAGTCCGATCGCGCCGGCAAGCCACATGCCCGCCCCCGTGGTCAGCCCGCGCACCTGCCCGGCCGAAAGAACGATGGTCCCGGCCGCGAGAAACGCCACGCCCGCAGTCACGGCCTCGACGACGCGCAACGGATCGATCCGAACCTGCTCGTCCGACAGGCCCGGCATGTGAACACTCTCGATGGAAATGATGGCGAAGACCGCAGCGGCGAGGCTGATCAGAATATGCGTGCGCAGCCCCGCGGCCTTGTCTTGCGCCTCCCGCTCGAAGCCGATCAGTCCGCCGAAGAAAATCGCGCCGCAGAAACGCGCGAAGATCACGGGGTAGGGAATTTGCGTCGTGGGAAACATGTCGGCGAAAATCTGGTCCATGCCGCCAGAACGCGCGACCGGTTCCTTGGTTCCAGCACACAGATTCGCGGCGCTGCCGCTCTCGCCGCCGAATCACGCGGCGCTGGAACGAAAGGGCGCGTGCGGAGTTAGGACACAATTCGAAGGAACGATTATTCACGCGCCGTCCCGTTTCACAGGCGTTTCGCAAATCATCGTCATCCTGACACTGTATATTCCGCTTCTAGCCAGGAGAAGGTCGTGCCTACATCCACAGCCCATGTCGCCAAACCCGGCCTCTCGCCTGCAGATGCGCAATATCGCCAGTTCATGATCCGCGAATTGCTGGTCTGGTTGATCGGCGTCCCCGTGCCGATCGCCGCCGTGATAGGCTTTTTCGTGCTGTGATGCGGAATGTTGAGTTTTTAAAAACTGGCGACCCCTGCTGGATTCGAACCAGCGACAACCTGCTTAGAAGGCAGGTGCTCTATCCAGCTGAGCTAAGGGGCCGCTTTCAGGAGGACAGGCCTCCGGAAATACTGGAGCTTCAATCAATGTGTCCAGGGCTGCGTGCGGCTGAAGCGGAAATTGTCGCTGTAGGATACGCTCTTGCGGGTCGGTTCCTTCGGCGCGATAACACGATACTCGATGCCGTTTCGTACGGCATAGGCCACAGCCTGCTCCGCCGTTTCGAAGGTCAGCTTGACCTGCTGGCGGGTATCGGCCGAACTCGTATAGCCCATCATCGGATCGATCGTGCGCGGCGTTTCCTGATCGAACTCAAGAACCCACAAATGCGTCTTGGCCTTGCCAGACTGCATGGCGGTTTTTGCGGGTCGATAGATTTTCGCGGACATGTCTCGGGTTGGCTCCACAGGTTTTCATTGCGGCGGCGCAGCGCCGTCGATCACTGCGCATTCCATAGCGCAGAATGGATTAAAACGGAATGACTTTCCGGCGCTTTCTCTCGGATTTTGCGGGTCTGCGGCGTTTCGCGGCCGAGGCACAAGCCTCTATCATCCCAGACAAAGCGTCAGTGGGTGCGCAGAAAAGATGGAGATGTGTGAAGAAATTCGATGGTCGGAGTGGAGAGATTCGAACTCCCGACCCTCTGGTCCCAAACCAGATGCGCTACCAGGCTGCGCTACACTCCGTGACCCGTCGATGGCGGGGAGATACACGCTTCCCCCTGCCCCTGCAACAGCAAAATTGCACAATCGTGCTGATGGGTATGTGGGATCAGGGCTTGGCTGCCGGGACCGTGGCGGCAATGCGCGGCGCATCGACACGATCCCCTTCGGCAATCCCGAGGCGCTCGACCACGCCGGCATTGAGCTCGAGCACAAAGGCGACCGGAACGCGGGAATCGATGATTGATTCGGAGTGCGGCACGGCGTTCTCACGCACCGTCATCACCTTGCCGTCGCGCGCGATGAACAGCATATCAAGCGGCAGATAGGTGTTCTTCATCCACATCATCACCTGGCGCGTCGTGCCGAAATCAAACAGCATGCCGGCGTCCTTCGCCATCGTGCGGCGGAACATCAGCCCCTGCGCCCGCTGTTCGTGATCGAGCGCCAGTTCGACGGTGAAGGTATGGACCTTGCCGTCTGCCGTCGTGACCATCAGCGGCGCGCGGTCGAAGACGACGTCGGCCCTGGCGAGAAACGGGACTAGGCACAAAAAAAGCGCCACGAGGGCGCTTCCGGTGTGGCGCAGAATGCGCCCTTTCATCAGTGTGCCCTTCCGGTCGGAGCAGGCACATCGGGATGGATTTCAGCCGCCATCAAGCCCTTGTCCCCGTCGCCGAAACGCACCAGCACGGTCTGGCCTGGCCGAAGCTCCGTCAGGCCGAAGCGGCGCAGGGTTTCCATGTGGATGAAAATGTCCTCGGTGCCATCGCCGCGGGTCAGGAAACCGAAGCCCTTGGTGCGATTGAACCATTTCACCAGGCACCGTTCCAGGCCGCTGGTCGGCGTCACCTGGACGTGCGTCTTGACCGGCGGCAATTGCGAGGGATGAACCGCCGTCGACTGGTCCATGGAAAGGATGCGGAAGGCCTGGTAACCACGATCGCGCTTCTGGATCAGGGCGACGACGCGGGCGCCTTCGAGTACCGTCTGGTAGCCATCGCGGCGCAGACAGGTCACGTGAACGAGAACATCCTGCATGCCGTTATCGGGAACGATGAAACCGAAACCCTTGGCGACGTCGAACCACTTGATCACACCGGTGATTTCAACCAGATCGAGCGCATCGCTGCCGAAATCGTCCTCCGGCGTAACGCCCTTCGTTGAAATCCTGTCCGCCATTGCCTGTCCAGCCCCTCGATTACGCGTCACAATCATTACGGTTAACTGATTCTTGACAGTCAGAATAACATCGTCCCGCCGCAATTGTGCAAGCCCTGCGATGAAATTTGACTTTGACTGAGACTACCCTGCGAGCCTTGCCTCTGGCTGGCTCTCGGCTACATATAACCATCTTCAGCAAAACAGGGATATTACAATGCGTTATCTGCACACGATGGTTCGCGTCAAAGATCTGGACGCCTCGCTTCACTTCTGGAGCAAGCTTTTCGGCCTTGTGGAAATCCGTCGCTACGAGAACGAAAAGGGCCGGTTCACGCTGGTTTTCCTCGCAGCCCCCAGCGATCTCGACCATGCCAAGGCGGAACTGTCGCCTTGCCTGGAACTCACCTACAACTGGGATACGGAAGATTATACCGGCGGGCGCAACTTCGGCCACCTCGCCTATGAGGTCGACGATATCTATGCGACCTGCCAGCATCTTCAGGACAATGGCGTAACCATCAATCGCCCGCCGCGCGACGGCCACATGGCCTTCGTGCGCTCGCCCGACGGCATTTCCATCGAGATTCTGCAGAAGGGCGAAAACCTGCCGGCGCAGGAACCCTGGGCGTCGATGCCGAATACCGGCGCCTGGTAAGCTCCGCACAACGCGGACAGGCGATATCTGCGCCGTCTTCCGGCTCTTGGGGGCCGGGCTCGAGGATATCGCCTGTTCTTCCTGCGGACTACCAGCGGTGGAAAACCCGGAAAACACGGCGAGGAAATGCCGCCTGCGTCAGCGCAGGTTTACAAACAACGGTCCGTTCACTAATGTTTGAACGAAACGTTAAGGGGATCTGGATGCCAGCAACCACTTGAGGTCGCGCGCACCCTGCTTCCGGCTGAACCGGTCAAGCCGCAAGGAACCGCACGAATGGCCCCAAAGGCAGCGTGCGGACCAAGTGGTCTGTGTGACTTCCTGATGAATGGCCATGACGGCAACGAAACGTCGCACGGCCTGCATTGAGTGGGGATCCAACGTTGCGTCATCTTTTGCGAAAAGCAGTGACGGCCCGCAGTTTCGGCTGCGCTCTCGCCCTGACTGTTTCCATGCTTAACCTCTCCGGATGCATGAGCGCCGCGAAAGAAACCGCAGAAGCCGCCTCTGTTGCCGAGCAGGATGTCCCAGAAATTGCAGGTGCCGAAGCGGAACAGCCTGCGGCCGGTCCCTATCAGGATCAGCAGGTCGCGGCCGTCGGCGGCAATTCGCAACAGCAGCAGATGCTGCCGCAGCAACAACAGCTCGGCTATCCCCAGCAGAATGCGATGATGCCGGCCAACAGCGAGCCCGGATCGCTAACGATGCAGAGCACCGGGCTGAAAGCGACCTCGAGCAGTATTTTCTCCGTCCAGACGCCGAATGCGATGCCGGTGCAAGGCCACGCCGCTGCAACGGGCCAAGACGCGGTACCCCTGCCGGCAGGTCAGAACACCGGCGTCAGCCCGGCGAGCAACAGCCTGTTCAACAGCGGCCAGCCCGCCGCCAATCCGACGCCCCTGCCCCTTGAAGGGGCAAGCAATACGCAAGGTGCTGTCGATCCCGGCCAACAGATGGCAAGCGCCGAGATCGATAGCGAAGGCACGCCGCTTCCCGCAAGCGTGCCGGTTCCCTCGAGCGGTGATACCATGCGCGCGTCGGGTGATGCGCAGCCCCCCGTGCAGACGGCCTTCGCGGAAACAGTTCCGGCCCAGACCGCGATTGTTCCCAATTCCAGCCAGCCGCGGGATGAAGACGACATGCCCGACCAGGCGAAGAAGACCCTGACGCTGGCCGGGTTGTTCGCGGCAAAGCGCCGGAACAAGAATCAGTTCGACGGCGATCGGTTCGCCAAGACGCCGGTCAAGAAAACCCAGATCAACAGCATGCAGCAGCCGCAGATCGCCGCACTTGGCTTTACCGCCCTGCCCGGCGTCAGAACCACGTCGATGTTTGCCACGATGGATGATTCCGAGCCCGGCCATGACGACGACAGCCCGTCGATCCAACTGGCATCGCTGCCGGGACTTGCGCGCCTGGCACCAAACGGCCTGTGGCTACAAACGGACAAGGTCGAAACCGGCTGTTTCAAGCCGGATTTGCTGCAGGTGCTGAAGGTGGTCGAAAATCATTATGGCCGCAAGATCATGGTGACCTCCGGCCTACGTGATATCCGGCACAATCGCCGCGCCGGCGGTCGCCCGCACTCGCGGCATACGACCTGCGAAGCCGCCGACATCCAGGTGCCGGGCGTCAGCAAATGGGACCTGGCTCAATATCTGCGCACCATTCCCGGACGTGGCGGGGTCGGCACCTATTGTCATACGGAATCGGTTCATATCGACACCGGCGAGGCCCGTGACTGGAACTGGCGCTGTCGGCGACGCAGGGGCTGATCGGCAACTCACTGTTTTTATTAAATAATCTCTTCTCGACCGGAAGATTTCGCTATAGCAGGACTTTTTTACAGGAAAATGAAATTTGCCGCTTGCGGTATTCAAAAGCCCTGACTATAAGACGCCCACACAACGGCTGCGCCCTTCGTCTATCGGTTAGGACACCAGATTTTCATTCTGGGAAGAGGGGTTCGACTCCCCTAGGGCGTACCATTGTGAACCCTTCCCAAACATTGATATTCGCGGTTGCGTGCGGCAAAACAGGCCTCGAACAAGCGTTCTTGCCCGTCCGGCTTGATCTTTCCGCAACGCTGATTTTATTGCGAAAAATCATCGGAAAAATGCGAATTAGCGCTTGCAGCATTCGATGCCTCTGACTATAAGACGCCCACACAACGGCTGCGCCCTTCGTCTATCGGTTAGGACACCAGATTTTCATTCTGGGAAGAGGGGTTCGACTCCCCTAGGGCGTACCATTGTGGTTCTCAGATCCCCGAAATCGATACATGATGACAACGACGCGTGAGTGTCTGTCAGAGCGCCTTGGCCGCATCGATGACGCGCAATTGCACGCGGCGCGTTCCCTGCCACATGTCGGCCGAAATCGTTGCCGCCACATGGATCGACATGCCACGCTCTGACAGAAGCAGATCGCCTAGCGGTGTTTCCAGCGAGCGGAAAGCAATCCCCTCGACGCGCGATCCATCCTGGCCTTCCAGCGTTACCTTGACGTGGTTGACGCCGACCTGGCGGGAATCGCGAATCCGGTGTGCCGGCAGAGCGAAGATCGGTTGCGGATGCCCTGCCCCGTACGGCCCGGCTTGCTCCAGTTGATCGATCAGCGCGAGATTGGCACCGGCGGCGCCAAGCGCTCCGTCGATCTTCAGGGTTTCGGCAGAGACGAGATCCTTAACCGCCTCACCGGCCTTTTCCTCGAAGAAGTGCCGCAGTTTACCAAGATTCGTCCTGTCGACTGTCAGACCCGCAGCCATCGCATGCCCGCCGCCCTTGACGAGCAGGCCGGAATCCACCGCCGCGCGGACCACTTTGCCGATATCGAAGCCACTGATCGAGCGGCCCGAACCGGTTCCCCGCCCGTTCGGATCGAAGGCGATGGCGAAGGCGGGACGGCGGAACTTCTCCTTCAGGCGCGCGGCCAGCAGCCCGACAATCCCAGGATGCCAGTTTTCATGCGCGGTGACGATGATCGACGCCGCGTCGCCGTTGCCGTATTCCGCCAGCGCTTCTGCCTCGGCCTCGGCCAGCATGGCGATTTCCATGACCTGCCGTTCGCGATTGAGTTCGTCGAGTCGCCCGGCGATCTCATTCGCTGCATTTTCATCGTCTAGCGTAAGCAGGCGACTACCGAGCGCGGCATCGCCAATGCGCCCACCCGCATTGATGCGGGGGCCGATCAGGAAGCCGAAATGATAGGGCGTCACCGGCCCCCCAAGACCGGCCTTGCGAAAAAGCGCCGACAGGCCGGGATTCTGCATGTGCCGCGCCGCAACCAGCCCCTTGACGACATAGGCTCGGTTCAAGCCTTTCAGAGGCACGACATCGCAGACGGTCGCCAGTGCGACAAGATCCAGCAAAGCGAGGAGATCGAACGATCCGACGCGGTGGTCGCCGCTTTCACGCAACTGGCGCATGGCGTTGACAAGGACGAGAAAGACCACGCCGGCGGCACACAGATGCCCCTGCCCCGACAGATCGTCCTCCCGGTTCGGGTTGACCAGCGCCACGCAGGGCGGCAGCTCAGCGCCAACCTGGTGGTGATCGATGACGACGACATCGATGCCGCGCTCCTCGGCGACGGCAAGTGATTCCTGGCTGGTCGATCCGCAATCGACAGTGACGATCAGCCGCGCGCCATTGTCGATCAACTGGTTGATCGCGGCCGGATTGGGACCGTAGCCTTCGAAGATTCGGTCCGGAATGTAGATTTGCGCATCGACGCCAAAATGGCGCAGGAAGCGGAACATCAGCGCCGAGGATGCGGCGCCATCGACGTCGTAGTCGCCGAAGATGGCGACCTTCTCGCGCGCCACGATCGCCTTGACGATCCGGGCGGCGGCCTTGCTGCAATCGGTCAGCGTATCGGGATCTGGCATCAGCGAGCGGATCGTCGGATCGAGAAAGGCGACCGCGTCATCCATCGTGACGCCGCGTCCGGCCAGAACACGGGCGATGAGATCGGAAAACCCGTGAACCTGGCTGATGGCCAGCGCGCGGTTCTGCCCCGCCTGATCGAGCCGCGAGACCCAGCGCTGTCCCGTTGCCGAGCGCTCGACGTTGAGGAAGGCTCGTTGAACGGGGTCTGGCAATTCACTCATGGCACACCTTTGGCTTCACGCGACTGTTCGTACGCGGGTTTTGCGCCCCGCGCAAACCGCAACGAAAACGGCCCCACCCGGATGTGAAACCGGATGGGGCCGCTGAGTAAGAATGACGTCGCGAGGTCAGGCCGTCTTCGGACGTTCGATCCGGATCACCTGCGGTTCGCCGACGAGATAGCCTTCGCCCTTGATCGACGCCACGGCCTTGCGGACGGAATCCTCGGTCGTCGCATGGGTGACGAGAATGATCGTCTGTGGTCCGTCCGTCTCGACGTGCTGCTTGGAATGCTGGACGATCGATTCCAGCGAGATGCGGTTTTCCGCCATGCGGGTGGCGATGCTGGCAAAGACGCCGGTCTTGTCCTGCACTTTCAGCCGTATGAAATATCCGCCCTCGTGGCTCTGGATCTGTGCCTGCTTGTAGGGAAGCAGAGCGGTGACCGGACGGCCGAAGGCCGGAACGTGCTGCGCACCCGGACGACTCTTGGCAATGTCGGCGATATCGCCGAGCACGGCGGAGGCCGTCGCATTACCGCCGGCACCAGGTCCGACCATCAGCAATTCGCCGAGAATGTCGGATTCGATCGCCACCGCATTGGTCACGCCATCGACCTGCGCGATCACCGAATCGAGCGGCACCATGGTCGGATGGACGCGCTGTTCGATGCCGCTCTCGGTGCGCTGGGCGACGCCGAGCAGCTTGATGCGGTAGCCGAGATCAGCGGCCGCATGAATGTCGTCGATGGAGATATTGGTGATACCTTCGAGATAAATGTCATCGGCTGCAATCGCCGTGCCAAAGGCAAGGCTGGTCAGGATCGACAGCTTGTGGGCGGTATCATTGCCCTCAATGTCGAAGGCCGGATCGGCTTCGGCATAACCGAGACGCTGGGCTTCCTTCAGGCAGGCCTCGAAGGACAGACCTTCCTTCTCCATCTTGGTCAGGATGTAATTGCAGGTGCCGTTCATGATGCCGTAGACGCGCGAGATCGTGTTGCCCGTGAGCGACTCGCGCAGAGCCTTGATGACCGGAATGCCGCCGGCGACAGCGGCTTCGTAGTTCAACAGCGCGCCGTGCTCTTCGGCGAGGCCGGCAAGCTTGATGCCGTGGGCGGCCAGCAGCGCCTTGTTGGCGGTGACAACATGCACGCCGCGCGACAAAGCAGCCGTCACAGCGGACAAAGCCGGTTCATCGGCGCCGCCCATTAGTTCGACGAACACGTCGATATCGGCGGTCTTCGCCAGCGATAATGCATCGTCGTGCCATTCGATAGCCGACAGATCGACGCCGCGGTCGCGGGTTCTGTCGCGTGCCGTTACGGCGGTGATCTCGATGGCCCGGCCGCATGTCGTCGCCAGCGCCCCGTGGCGTTCCTGGAGAATACGTACGAGCGAGGCACCAACGGTTCCCAAGCCCGCAATGCCGATTTTAAGGGCATCTGCCATACATGAATCCTAACATGTCGAGAGCGCTCCGCCTGAATGGCGGAGCAGATTTTATAGATAAGCCGGAAAGACCGGCGCCTTAGCGATGTGCGTTCAGCGAGATGACGTTGTGCAACGTATCGTCGGCCGTCGACAGGAACTTCTTGATGCTGCGCGCAGCCTGACGGATGCGGTGCTCGTTCTCGACCAGCGCCAGACGCACATAGTCGTCGCCCATTTCGCCGAAGCCGATGCCCGGAGCCACGGCCACATCCGCCTTTTCGACCAGAAGCTTGGAGAACTCCAGCGAGCCGAGATGGCGGAACTTTTCCGGAATCTTCGCCCAGGCGAACATCGTGGCGGCCGGCGGTGGCACTTCGAAGCCGGCTTTGCCGAAGCTCTCGACCATCACGTCGCGGCGGCGCTTGTAGACGTTGCGCACTTCGGCAATATCGGAACCGTCACCGTTCAAAGCATGGGTCGCGGCAACCTGGATCGGCGTGAAGGCACCGTAATCGAGGTAAGACTTGACGCGCGTCAGGGCGGCGATCAGGCGCTCGTTGCCGACGGCAAAACCCATGCGCCAACCGGGCATGGAAAAGGTCTTCGACATCGAGGTGAATTCGACGGTGTTGTCCATCGCGCCCGGCACTTCGAGCACCGACGGCGGTGGCGCGCCGTCGAAATAGATTTCCGAATAGGCAAGGTCCGACAGGATGACGATGTCATGCTTCTTCGCGAAGGCGACGACTTCCTTGTAGAAATCGAGCGACGCGACCTTGGCGGTCGGGTTCGACGGATAGTTGATGATCAGCGCGATCGGCTTGGGGATCGAGTGACGAACGGCCCGTTCCAGCGGCGGGAAGAACGTATCGTCCGGCTCGACAGAGATCGAGCGGATGACGCCACCTGTCATCAGGAAGCCGAATGCATGGATCGGATAGGTCGGATTGGGGCACAGGATCACATCGCCGGGCGCGGTGATCGCCTGCGCCATGTTGGCGAAGCCTTCCTTGGAGCCAAGGGTCGCCACGACCTGAGTATCGGGATTGAGTTTCACGCCGAACCGTCGGGCATAGTAGGCAGCCTGCGCGCGGCGCAGGCCAGGAATGCCCTTGGAGGACGAATAACGGTGCGTGCGCGGATCCTGGACCGCTTCGCAGAGCTTGTCGACGATGGATTGCGGCGTCGGAAGATCCGGATTGCCCATGCCGAGGTCAATGATATCAGCTCCACCCGCTCGCGCGCTGGCTTTCAAACGGTTGACCTGTTCGAAAACGTAAGGCGGCAGACGCCGGACTTTGTGAAACTCTTCCATCTCTAAACCTCGTCTTGCGCGGTCTCCACGCCTTGGGAATCATGCGTGCAAGGAGACGTGCGCGGTGCAATCAGGCCCACGCGGCCATGAAACGCTTTGCGTCCAAATCAGTCGAAACGCAAGTGCTAATTCTGTATCTCTTTCAGGGTATCGCTGCCGTGATTGGCGGCAAGCAGGCGCAATTCCTGCAGGCGGCGCTGATATTCGGCCTCCGAGATTTTGCCGGAAGAACGCGCGGCGCCAAGTGCCGTCAACCGGGCCTCCTGGCTGGCCGCTTCCTCATTGCTCATCTGGGCGCTCGCCGCCGGCAACTTGCCTTCGATGACCGGATAGACGTCCGTTGAAACGGGCTTGGCCATCGTCGCGGAATAGATCGACGGCTGTTCTTCCCGCGTGACGGAACTGCAGGCGGCCAGCGCCAGCATCAAACCCGCCACTCCAAGAGCCGTTACCGTCCGCGCCATCTCTACTTCCCCGACTTCATCTTCACGCCATATGCGGCGCATACCATTCAATCACTGCCCGAAGCTGGCCAAAGCTCTGCGAGCCCGCGAGTCCAACATGCGCTGGCACTTGTAATCATTTTAAGGCAGAATGTAAAAAGGCAAAACAAACAAACATCTGTGGAGGAAACGGGGTGACAGAAGACAGGAAGACCGAGGGCCAGACCGGCGCCAGCACGGATGGTTTCCCCGGCTTCGACCCGAAATCCGTCGATCCCTATATCGTCAAGGATCCGGAAGCCTTCACGATGAACCTCGCGCGCACCCTTGAACAACTCGGTAAAGCTGCCTCCGCCTGGCTTGCCCCGCGCGAAAGCGGCGAAAAGAACGACATGGTCGCGACACCGGCCGTCGACATGGTCAAGACCCTGTCGAAAGTCTCCGAGTACTGGCTGTCCGATCCGCGCCGGACGCTGGAAGCACAGACCCACCTGATGGGAAGCTTCTTTGCCATGTGGACGCGGACCATGCAGCGGATCAGCGGCGAGACGGTCAGCGATCCCTCCGAAGTGCCGCGCAACGACAAGCGCTTCACTGACGCCGACTGGGTCGCCAATCCGTTCTTCGATTTCCTGCGGCAGGCCTATTTCATCACGTCCAACTGGGCGGACAGGATGGTCAGCGACGCACAGGGCCTCGACGAACATACCAAGCACAAGGCGGCTTTTTACGTGCGCCAGATTTCGAGTGCTTTGTCGCCTACCAATTTCGTCACGACAAATCCGCAGCTTTATCGTGAAACGGTGGCCAGCAGCGGCGCCAATCTGGTCAAGGGCATGCAGATGCTGGCCGAGGACATCGCCGCCGGCAAGGGCGACCTGAAGCTGCGCCAGACCGATACCAGCAAGTTCGCGGTCGGCGAGAACATCGCCATCACCCCCGGCAAGGTGGTCGGCCAAAGCGATGTCTGCCAGGTGCTGCAATATGATGCATCGACGGAGACAGTCCTGAAGCGGCCACTGCTGATCTGCCCGCCCTGGATCAACAAATTCTACGTGCTCGACCTCAACCCGCAGAAATCCTTCATCAAATGGGCTGTCGATCAGGGCCACAGCGTCTTCGTCATCTCCTGGGTCAATCCGGATGAGCGCCACGCGACCAAGGACTGGGAATCCTACGCCCGCGAAGGTATCGGTTACACGCTCGACATCATCAAGCAGGCAACCGGCGAGGAAGAGGTCAATGCGATCGGCTATTGCGTCGGCGGCACACTGCTGGCGGCAACGCTTGCTCTGCATGCGCAGGAAGGCGACCGACGCATCCGCTCGGCGACGCTGTTCACCACGCAGGTGGATTTCACCCATGCCGGCGACCTGAAGGTCTTCGCGGACGAAGACCAGATCGCGCAGATCGAAGCGGGTATGAAGGAGACCGGTTACCTCGACGGCTCGAAGATGGCCATGGCCTTCAACATGCTGCGGGCGTCGGAACTCATCTGGCCCTATTTCGTCAACAACTACCTGAAGGGCCAGGAACCGTCCGCCTTCGACCTGCTCTACTGGAACTCCGATTCCACCCGCATGCCGGCGGCGAACCATTCCTTCTATCTGCGCAACTGTTATCTCGAAAACAACCTGACCAAGGGCAAGATGGTGCTTGCGGGCAGGAAGGTCTCGCTCGGTGACGTTACGATCCCGATCTACAATCTCGCCACCAAGGAAGATCACATCGCGCCCGCGAAGTCGGTCTTCGTCGGCAGCCAGTTCTTCGGTGGCGACGTGACCTATGTCATGGCCGGGTCCGGCCATATCGCCGGCGTCGTCAATCCCCCGGACAAGGGCAAGTATCAGTTCTGGACCGGCGGCCCGGTCAAGGGCGCGTTCGAGGACTGGGTCGAAAGCGCCCAGGAGACGCCCGGCTCCTGGTGGCCGCACTGGCAGACGTGGATCGAGACGCTCGACGCAGAGCGCGTGCCGGTACGCAAGACCGGCGGCAAGCTCAATTCGCTGGAAGAAGCGCCGGGCTCCTATGTCCGTGCGCGGGCCTGATCGTTCGCCGGATAGTCGCCGCCCATGATGTTCGACAGGCCGCTCGTGCCAGCCATTCTCGTCCAGCGTTACAAGCGTTTTCTGTTCGACGCAGTGCTGGGCGACGGCAGTCTGATCACCGGATTCTGCCCAAACACCGGATCGATGCGCGGCCTGACAGCACCGGGTTCGCGCATCTGGCTTTCGGAACATGACAGCGCGACGCGAAAATATCGCCATATGCTGGAAATGGTCGAGGTCGACGGCACGATGGTCGGCGTTAATACAGGCTTGCCCAACCGCCTGGCCGAGGAAGCCATCCGGGCCGGACAGATTGGCGACCTTCATCTCTATGCGACGCTGCAGCGCGAGCAGAAATATGGTCGCAATTCGCGCATCGATATGCTGTTGACCGATCCCGACCGCGGATGCGCCTATGTCGAAGTGAAGAACGTGCATTTCAGCCGGACCGGAGGTCTTGGCGAATTTCCCGACAGCCCCACAGTGCGCGGCGCCAAGCATCTCGAGGAACTCGGTGACATGGTCGAGGCCGGCCATCGCGGCATCATGATCTACCTGATCCAACGCGACGATTGTGCAACATTCCGGATCTGCGGCGATCTCGATCCCGTCTATGCCAAGGCTTTCGAACGGACAAGAGGACGCGGGGTCGAGGCGTTTGCCGTAAAATGCCGGGTTTCGCCGCAGCAAATCGCGCCGGATGGCCTGATCGCGATGGACGAACCCGCCTTTGCTGATCTATGACATCAGAAAGACAACCGAAAGTTATGCAATGGTCACCTATATCGAGGCAGCGTCAGCGCCCTATAAGAATACAGGCGTTATCCGTCTCTATACGCCGGAAGATTTCGCCGGGATCAAGCGCGCCTGCCAGGTCACTGCCCTCTGCCTCGACGAACTTGCAAGCCGCGTCAAGCCGGGTGTGACCACCGACGAGATCGACCGATTTGTATTCGACTTCGGCATGGATCACGACGCCCTTCCCGCGACCTTGAACTATCGCGGCTATACGAAGTCTTCCTGCACCTCGATCAACCATGTCGTCTGCCATGGCATCCCCAACGACAAGCCGCTACGCGAAGGTGATATCGTCAATATCGACGTCACCTATATCATCGACGGCTGGCACGGCGATTCCAGCCGGATGTATCCAGTCGGCGAGATCAAGCGTGCTGCCCAGCGACTGCTGGAAGTCACCCATGAATGCCTGATGCGCGGTATCGCGGCCGTCAAGCCCGGCGCCCGGACCGGCGCGATCGGCGAGGCCATTCAGACCTATGCCGAGGCAGAACGTTGCTCGGTGGTCCGCGATTTCTGCGGCCATGGTGTCGGTCGGCTGTTTCACGATGCGCCGAACATTCTGCATTACGGCCGGGCCAACGAAGGCCCGGAAATGCGCGAGGGCATGATCTTCACCATCGAGCCGATGATCAATCTCGGCCGGCCGCATGTGAAGGTTCTGGCAGACGGCTGGACTGCCGTCACGCGCGACCGGTCGTTGTCGGCGCAATATGAACATGCGGTCGGCGTTACCGCCACAGGCTGCGAGATTTTCACCTTGTCGCCGGGCGGCCTCGACCGTCCGGGGCTGCCTGCATAAGGTTTTCGATGACCAAGCCCCCCTTCTCTACCGACGGCGACATTTCGCAACCGGCTGACGAAAGGGGCTTTTTCGCCGAACAGCAACCCAAGCGCCAGGGCTTGGGCCTCGCGGCCGTGCAACAGGACGACGCGCATTATCACGGTCACCGCGATCGCCTGCGGACACGTTACCGGGAAAACGGCGACACAGCGCTGGCCGATTATGAAATCCTCGAACTGCTGCTGTTCCGCCTTATCCCGAGACGCGACACCAAGCCGATCGCCAAAGCGCTGCTTGAGCGCTTCGGGACGCTCGCCGGCGTCTTTGGCGCGTCACCTGCCCTGTTGCAGGAGGTGAAGGGTATCGGCGAGGCCGTGGCCTTCGACCTGAAGCTGATCTCCACCGTCGCACACCGCACCCTGAAGAGCGGTCTCAAGGGCAAGCAGGTTCTGGCCTCCTGGTCTTCGATAATCGATTATTGCCACGCCGCCATGGCGCATGAAGCGATCGAACAATTTCGGATCCTGTTCCTCGACAAACGCAATGCGCTGATTGCCGACGAGGTGCAGCAGACGGGCACGGTCGATCACACGCCGGTCTATCCTCGTGAAGTCGTCAAGCGCGCGCTGGAACTGTCCGCCACCGCGCTGATCCTCGTGCACAACCATCCTTCCGGCGACCCGACGCCATCGCGCGCGGATATCGAGATGACCAAGATGATCGTCGACACGGCCAAGCCGCTGGGGATCACTGTCCACGACCACATCATCATCGGCAAGGATGGCCATGCCAGCCTCAAGGGACTGAGGCTGATCTGAGCGCGTCTCGCTTCAAAGCCACTTCGCCCGCCGGAACATGCGGTAAAGCATGCTGCAGACGAAGAAGATCAGGGCAAGAACGACGAAATAGCCATATTTGAATTTCAACTCCGGCATGTCGTCAAAGTTCATCCCGTAGATGCCGGCGATCGCCGTCGGCACGGCCAGGATCGCGGCCCAGGATGCGAGCTTGCGGGAAATTTCCGTCTGCTCCGACTGGCCGATCATCAGGCTGGCCTCAAATGTGAAGGCCAACACTTCGCGCAATGTGTCGATATCTTCCTGGACGCGACGCACATGGTCCGTCACGTCACGGAACAAGGCATGCATCGTCGCATCCATTCCAGGCAGTTCGAGATTTTCGTGCCTGCGGCAGACGTCCACCAGCGGCACCACTGCATTGCGCAGCCTGAGCAGGCTGCGACGCAGGAAATACAGCCGCTCGATGTCCTTCTTGTCGAGCCGGTCCCTGAGCACCCGCTCCTCCAGTTCCTCGACCTCGGCATGGATACCCTCGACGACGGGCATGTAATTGTCGACGATAAAATCGAGGATGGAATAGAGAATGTAGTTCTCGCCATGCGCCAGGGCGGCCGGCGAGGCTTCGCAGCGCTGGCGCACGAGATTGTAGGATGTCGACGGTCCATGACGAACCGAAACGACATAGCCCCGACCGACAAAGAGATGGGTCTCGCCAAAGACAATTTCCTCTCCGCCCATATGCGCCGTGCGGGCGACGACAAAGATCGAATCCCCGTAGATTTCCAGCTTCGGCCGCTGATGAGCATGATTGGCGTCCTCGATCGCCAGTTCCGGCAGGTTGAACTCTGCTTGAACCTCGCGCAGCAGCGCTTCATCCGGTTCATGCAAGCCGATCCAGACCACCGCCTTGTCGCGACCGCGCCATTCATGTGCCTGGCCGATTTCGATGTCGTGCGTGCGCTGGCCGTGCTCATAGACGGCCGCCGCGACAACGCCGGGACGACCGCGCGGTTTGCCGCGTGTTGAATTGGCGACTCCGTCTTCAGGAGCCGTGGTTTCGTTCTTGCTTCCCCCGCCCGTCTCCAGCAAAGCCATCGTCTATCTCCCGAATACAGAGCCGCTATTTCCGCGCCGATCACGTCATCAAAATGCGCGCACAGGTACACGACATCCAATCATCTAACATTAGTTATAATCGCTTTTCGTGAAATACGCATCTCTTGGCGCGCCAACGGTTTATCAGGCTTTATGAAACTGTAAGATTGACGTTATAGAGGCTTGCAAGCGACATTTCCCGCAACGCACAATGATTCTCCCTCCAGCATCGGAAACGCGTCATGAACCAGTACGATCTCGTGGTTGTCGGCAGTGGTCCTGCAGGGCGCAGAGCCGCCATTCAGGGCGCCAAACTGGGCAAGAAGGTTCTTGTGGTCGAGCAGGGAAAACGGGTCGGCGGCGTTTCCGTACATACGGGCACCATCCCCTCCAAGACCCTGCGCGAGACCGCCCTGAACCTGACCGGTTGGCGAGAGCGTGGCTTCTATGGCCGGGCCTACCGCGTCAAGCAGGAGATCAGCGCCGAAGACCTGCGCCGCCGTCTGTTGATTACGCTCGATCATGAGGTCGAAGTGCTGGAACACCAGTTCGCACGCAACCGGGTGCAGCACATACGCGGCAAGGCGAGCTTTATCGATCCGCAGACGCTGCAGATCGTCAAGGATGATGGCGAGATCATCCAGGTTTCGGCCACCAGCATTCTGCTCGCCGTCGGCACCAAACCCTTCCGTCCGGATTACATTCCGTTCGACGGCAAGACGGTGCTGGACAGCGACGAGCTTCTTGAGATCGGGGATTTGCCACGTTCGATGGCGGTCATCGGCGCCGGCGTCATCGGCATCGAATATGCGACGATCTTCAGCGCGCTCGATACCCAGGTCACCGTGATCGATCCGAAGGCGACCATGCTCGACTTCATCGACAAGGAGATCGTCGAGGATTTCACCTATCAACTGCGTGATCGCAACATGAAGCTGCATCTCGGCCAGAAGGCCGAGAAGGTGGAGCGCACGCCCGACGGCAAGTGCGCGATTACGCTCGACAGCGGCCGGGTCATCCACTGCGAGATGGTGCTGTTTGCCGCCGGCCGGATGGGCGCAACCGACACGCTGAACCTTGCGGCGGCAGGCCTTCAAGCCGACAGCCGCGGCCGCCTCAGCGTCAATCCAGAGACATTTCAGACAACCGTCCCGAACATCTATGCGGCCGGCGATGTTGTCGGCTTTCCAAGTCTTGCCTCGACCTCGATGGAACAGGGCCGTATCGCCGCCCGCGTCGCCGTCGGCGTCATCGCCAAGGAACCGCCGAAATATTTTCCCTATGGCATCTACGCGGTCCCGGAAATCTCCACCTGCGGCCTGACCGAAGAGGAGGTCAAGGAACGCGGCATTCCCTATGAATGCGGCATTGCCCGTTTTCGCGAGACATCGCGCGGCCACATCATGGGGCTGGATTCCGGGCTTCTGAAAATGATCTTCTCACTGAAGACCCGCCGCCTGCTCGGCGTCCATATCGTCGGCGAAGGCGCGACCGAACTCGTCCATATCGGCCAGGCCGTGCTCAACCTGAAAGGAACCGTCGAGTATTTCGTCGAGAACACTTTCAACTATCCGACGCTCGCCGAGGCCTACAAAATCGCCGGTCTCGACGCCGGAAACCGCATGGGCGAGGTTCCCGCCAAGGCATAGGCCGCGACAGACAGCACGCTGGAGATCCGCAGTGCGGTGGTCGTTCGGGTGTATGTTTCTCGAACAAACGAACGTTATTCCGCTCCGGAAAAAGACGGAATCGCACCGCGTTTGTCGTCTTGTTTACCGTTCCTGCGGAAAACGGGCAGTTAAGAAACCGTCGACGGCCTCACTTCTCCCGCAGCCGGTTCAGGTTCTTGCGGGCATCGTCGGCAAGCGGATGATCCGGATGGCGCGCGATGAACAGTTCGAAGGCCTCGATCGTGCCGCGTGCCTTCAGTTTAGCATATTCGGAGGCCACGGCTTTTTCGGGATCCGGGGGTGTATCCATCATTTCCAGGCCCTTTCCTATTTGATTCGCGAAGGTCGAAGGCGCGGCACACAGACATGCCGTCGTGAGTACGATTGTGATCGTCATCACTCTTTGAAGTCGTTTGTTCACGGCTCTTCGATCCCTTTCGAGGAAACCGCTAAAGCGGTCTCAACCCTTGCTGCAGGCACGATTTTCGACCTTTCCACCCTATCACAAAGCGCTTTGGGCCGACACATGAAGCATATTAGCCTTGTCGGCTTAGGTAATTTAGCGTAGACTAAATACAAGTGGTAGCGGGCTCGAATGAGCGGAACCAACCGTAAATCGTGAAAATCGTCTCCCGTTCTACCCGATATTTAAGTTGATCTTTCGGGGTTGCGTTTTGTCTTTGGCAGAGCCTTGGAGGTAGCTCCACGGGACATCGCCTGTAACCCCCAGTATATTTTGCAAGAAAACGACCGCCAGCCCCCAGTCTGGGCAATGCGGCCACCAAGATGCGGTTTTGACAGTGAATGTTCGACGATCGTGTGAAGCGATCGCCGGTGAGGGCATTTGTGCGCATTGCAGTGCAGTTTCGTAACTAAACCTCAAATCACCGAGCGCGTTGCATCACCCGTATGGCTGGTCATGCAACTAGGGAGGCATTTTATGACCACCAAGGTAAAATACACTTCACTAACGGATTCCACGGCGTGGGATCCCGGCCGCTCCACCGGCTATTCGGGCCTTGATCGGGCCGCCAGCCTGGCGGGGCTTGCGACCGGCAATACGGCCCTGGCCGGCGCGGCCGACATCTGGGCACCGGCGAAATCCGTCGTTCTCCCACTGCTTTCAACCAACGACGCTATTTTTTCTCCCGAGACGACCGCCAAGGACAGCGGGTCCGGCGACGTTCCAGAGGAGAACGGCGACGCGTCCGTAACCGTTGCGGTCGCCGCGACCGGCAACGCACTGATCGATGGCGTGCTCAGCGGCGTGCGTTGGAATGAAACCTTCATCACCTACAGCGACACCGATTCCTCGGCCGACTATCAAGCCGGGTACACGTCGGACCAGAACGGGAACGGTATCAGCGCGCAGAATGAGGCCTTTTCGCAATTTACTGCGGCGCAAATGGTTGCTTTCCATGCGGCGTTGAATCAGGCTGTTTACACCCAGCTCGGCGGTGCAGGCGGCTTTTCCGTCGAGGGCTTCACCAATCTTGGCATCGACTATAACGGCGCTGGCACCAGCAACTCGACAATTCGCGCCGCCAATTCCGGCGACGCCGGAACCGCCTACGCGTTTTATCCAAGCAACGCGATTACCGGCGGCGACACGTTCTTCGGTAACGCCTATGACGGTACCAGCAACAGCCTGAAGAATCCTGTGGCCGGCAATTATGCCTGGCATACGATGATCCATGAACTCGGCCATTCGCTCGGTCTGAAGCATGGTCACCAGACGGGCGGTCCCGCGAACACAGCCGTTCCAGCAGCGTACAATTCTGTCGAATTCACGGTCATGACCTATGCGAGTTACATCGGCGACAGCACCGGAGGCTACGACTACGAACAATGGGGCGCGCCGCAGACCTATATGATGATCGACATCCTCGCCCTTCAGACGATGTATGGGGCGGACTTCACCGTCAACAGCGGCAACACGGTCTATACGTGGGATCCAACCAACGGAAATTCCTATGTCGGCGGCGTCCTGGCCATCGATCCGGGCGGCAACCGCATCTTTTCCACCATCTGGGACGGAGATGGCGTCGATACCTATGATCTGTCGAATTATACGACCAATCTGCGGCTCGACCTTCGCCCCGGCGAAAGCTCGACCTTTTCGTCGACGCAACTCGCCTATCTCGGCGGCGGCCCGAACGGCGGTTATGCCCGAGGCAACGTGTTCAATGCCTTCCAGTTCAATGGCGACTCACGGTCTCTGATCGAAAATGCCAATGGCGGCTCCGGCAATGACAGCATTATCGGCAACTCTGCAGGCAACGTCCTGAACGGCAACGGTGGTAACGACACGATCGATGGCAATGGCGGTGTCGACACAGTCAACGGCCAAGCCGGCAACGACACGTTTCTGATGGATTCCGGCGATGGTATCGACAATTTCAACGGTGGCGCCGACACGGATACCATCAATTTTGCAGGGCTCCTCACGAACTTCGTCGTGGTCGATCTTGTCGCCGATACTTGGGATTTCCTGGGCGGCGGCGGCACACTTGGAACGGCCATCTCAATAGAAAACATCATCGGCACCGCCGGCAACGATACGCTTATCGGCGATACCAGCGCCAATAATCTTTCCGGTCAGGCCGGCGACGACAGTATTTCCGGCGGCGACGGTAACGACGTTCTGAGTGGCAATGGCGGCGCCGATTCCATCCAAGGCGGAACCGGAGCCGATACGCTGGATGGTGGTGATGGCAATGACGTGCTGCAAGGCGGCGATGGCGACGATACGCTGACGGCAGGATCCGGCGTGGATCTCGTTTACGGAAACAGCGGCAACGACAGGTTCTTCATTGTCGCGGGCTGGAACGGCGGCGTCGGCGAAGCGTTCTTCGGTGGTGCGGGTTACGATACATTCGATACTTCGACCGTGATCTTCTCGGGCTTCGACGCATATATCAACCTTCAGGACGGGGAGTTCTACGACATCGACTTCCCTGGCTCCGGCCCGATTTCGCTGGCCAGCGTCGAAAAGGCCATCACCGGCGATGGGAATGACGTCCTCATTGGTTCCGCCGAAGCCAATGCGCTGCTTGCCGGAGCAGGCAACGACACCATTTCCGGCCTTGCCGGAAACGACACCCTTGGGGGCGGTGACGGCAACGACCGTCTCGATGGCGGTGCCGGTGCCGATTATCTGAGCGGCGGTACCGGTTCTGACACAGCCGATTACTCCAGTTCGTCAGTCGGGCTGGGTGTCAGCCTGTTCAATCCGGCGGTGAACACCGGAGATGCTGCAGGAGACACCTACAATTCCATCGAAAATCTGTTCGGTTCCAATTTCAACGATGGCCTGAACGGTAATACGGGTATCAATACGATCAGGGGCCGGGACGGCGGCGATACACTCAAGGGCTATGCAGGAAATGACTCGCTCTATGGCGATGGCGGCAATGACACGCTGATCGGCGGCGAAGGCGCAGACAACCTGCTCGGTGGAGCCGGCTCCGACACGGCATCCTATAGGGACGCCACGGCCGCCGTCATTGCCAGCCTGGCCAATTCCGCCATCAATACGGGAGAGGCTCTCGGCGACGTCTATACCTCGATCGAAAACATCGTCGGCTCCAATTTCAACGATCTGGTATATGGCAACGCAAATGCCAATAGTGTGAGCGGTGGTAGCGGAAACGACATTCTCAAAGGGTACGCCGGAAACGACACGCTGAGTGGCGGGTCCGGCAATGACCAGTTCAACTTCAATACCGCGCTCAATGCCGCAACGAACATGGACATCATTACCGACTTCAACGTGGCGGCTGACACGATCCTGCTCGACAATGCGGTCTTTATCGCGGCCGGTGCGCTCGGCACGCTGGCTGCGGCGGCGTTCAAGGCCAATACGACCGGCCTTGCCACCGATGCGAGTGACCGGATCATCTATGAAACGGATACTGGCGAGCTGTTCTACGACGCCGATGGCAACGGCGGCGGCGCGAGCATTCAATTCGCCAAGCTGGCCGCCAGCCTGGCATTGACGAACGCAGACTTCGTCATCGTCTGATGTCGCAGAGCAAAAACTCCATCGCGGCGCAGGCCGCGGTGGAGCCGATTTCTCCGTAAAGCAAAAAGGCCGCTCACGAAGAGCGGCCTTTTCAATTTCACATCAGTGAACAATGTCTTATTCGGCGCCGTCGTCAGCGGCCTTCTTCTTGGCTGCAGCCTTCTTCTTCGGTGCAGCGGCCTCTTCACCTTCCCCAGCGTCGGCCTTAGAAGCAGCCTTCTTTTTCGGAGCCTTCTTCGTTTCCGAAGCGTCGTCCTCGTCATCGGCCATCAGCTCTTCCTTGCTGACGGTCTTGTCGGTGACCTTCACTTCGGAGAGCAGGTGATCGACGACCTTTTCTTCGAAGATCGGCGCGCGCAGCGAAGCGGCGGCACCCGGGGTCTTCTGGAAATAGTCGATGATCTGCTTTTCCTGGCCTGGGAACTGGCGCAGCTGTGCAAAAAGCGACTGCTGCATCTCTTCGTCGCTCACGGTAACACCGGCCTTTTCGCCGATTTCCGAGAGAACGAGGCCGAGGCGGACGCGGCGTTCAGCCAGCTTGCGGTATTCACCACGGGCGTCTTCTTCCGTCGTGTCTTCGTCGGCGAAAGTCTTGCCAGCCTGTTCCAGGTCGGTGTTGATCTGGCGCCAGATGTTGTCGAACTCGGCATCGACGAGACGCGAAGGCGTGTCGAACTGGTAGAGTTCGTCGAGCTGGTCGAGGATCTGACGCTTGACCTTCTGGCGAGTCATCGAGCCGTACTGGCTTTCGATCTGGCCGCGAACGACTTCCTTCAGCTTGTCAGCCGATTCGAGGCCGAGCTTGGTGGCAAGGTCGTCGTTGATTTCGACTTCCGCGGCAGCGGCAACATCCTTGACGTTGATGTCGAAGGTAGCTTCCTTGCCGGCGAGATTTGCAGCCGGATATTCAGCCGGGAACGTCACGGTAATGACCTTCTCATCGCCGGCCTTCAGGCCGACCAGCTGTTCTTCGAAGCCCGGGATGAAACGGTTGGAGCCGAGAACCAACTCAGCGTCTTCGTCCTTGCCGCCATCGAAGGCAACGCCATCGACCTTGCCGAGGTAATCGATCGTGACGCGGTCGCCGTTTTCAGCCTTGCCCGTCTTGGTTTCGTAGGTGCGGGCATTTTCAGCGATCTTGAGGATCTGCTCGGTGACTTCGGCTTCGTCGATATCGACGACTTCGCGCGTCACCTTAATGCCGCTGACATCCTTGAGCTCGATCGCCGGGATGACTTCGTAAGCCAGCGTGAATTCGAAATCGGCTTCAGCGTTGAGGATCTTGTCGGCTTCGGCCTCGTTCTCGGTCATCGCGATTTCCGGTTGGGTCGCCGACTTTTCGCCGCGCTCCGACAGGATTTCGGTCGGCTTTTCGCGAACCAGTTCGTTGACGAGCTCAGCCATGATCGACTTGCCGTACATCTTCTTGAGATGGGCGAAAGGCACCTTGCCGGGACGGAAGCCGTTGATCTTGACCTTGCCCTTGGCATCTTCAAGACGCTCGTTCATCCGAGCTTCCATGTCCTTGGCCGGGATGACGACCTTGAGTTCGCGCTTCAGCCCTTCAGCGAGCGTTTCGATAACCTGCATGTTCAAACCTTCACTTCACGTTGACAGGGCTCTGTCGCTGTTCTTCTTCACGAGCAGTTGAGCCGATCCATTTGCCGGGAGTGGCTTTACGCAAATCGGTCGCCGTTTTGCAAGCAAAATGGCGCCGTCATTCCGGTCGACGCGAAGGGCCAGCCCTGAGCGTCGCTTCATTCTGGTGCGGGTAGAGAGACTTGAACTCCCACGCCTTGCGGCACCAGAACCTAAATCTGGCGTGTCTACCAATTTCACCATACCCGCGTTCAGAAAACCGCAGCGCCTGATCGCATCGACACAGGACAGTCGCGGCGAAAGCGCCATAAACCAGCCTGCACCGGGTTCAGGGCGTTCCCGAGCGCGGCGTCTCTATATCACCCGTTTGCAATGGATCAAAGGAAAAATACAGCAATCTGCTGGTTCTTCTTAGTTCCAGGGGGCGCTGGGCGACGATCAGTAAAGCGGCTCCTCGTAAAGCGGCTTTCCGTCGATCGCAATCGAGCGAATCTGCATCCGGCCGCCATCATCGACACTCGCCGTCACCGACAAAGCGGAGGCATTGCGCGCCTGCTCAAGCACCAGTCCGTCGCCTTCCGGCACATAATAACGCTCTATACCGTATTCGACATTGACCGATGACGGTGCACTGTCGGTCGCCGGGTAGAAATAGAACGGCGAACTGCGCGCGATGACCGTTCCCTCTTTCGGCGCCAGCGTTCCAAAAGACGCCTCGGAAATCGTCCAGAAACCATCGTGCTGCTTTTCGAGCCGCACGGATACCTGCGCATCCGTCGCCTCGGTCGGAAAACCACCGGTGATCTTGTCAGCGGAAATGTTGGAAATATCATAGGATAGGACCACATAGTCGCCACGCAGCAGATCGCGCGGATCTACAGGAATGGTCTTCAGGACAACGTCTACGCCATTGCGCAGGATGGATGCCCGGCTTTCGATCATGTAGCCCAGCACGGCCGTCTGCAGCAGGGCGACGAGGATGGCGGCGAACAGGGGCCGGATCAACGGGTTGTTGCTCATGTCACGCTCCTTCCACGGCCGGTTTCGCAGACAGCCGCTTTTCCAGCCGGATGACCAGCCAGGCGATCAATCCGACAACGACACCGGAGATCAGGAAGAACTTGGATGTGCCGAGAATGCTGCCGAGCGTCTCGGAGGCGAGATAAAGCGTCTCGGCGGAAAAGACAGTATAGCCGAGGAAGCGCACCGCGCCGTTCAGCCGGCCGGCAATGGCGACGCCGCCGAGCGCGACGGCAAGCGTCACCGCGCCAAGCGCGATCTCCCCGCCCGGCCCGTCGATTTCCGTGTGCAGGGCGGCAAGCCCCAGAACGGCCAGAAGGAAACTGTAGAAGGCCGGGCCAGCGCCGGCGTCACGGGCAAAGCGATAGACGGGAGAGACCGGCAGGCTGACAGCCAGGAAGGCAACGAGGCCAAGACCGAACAAGACACCGGCAAGCCACATTTCGCTGATTTCTATATAAAGCCAGCCGAGCCATGCGAGCGCGAGCATATAGGCAAGATGGCGGGCCATGCCGGCATTGGTATAACGAACCTGTCCGATGACGATGACGACCAGCGCCGGCACTAGGTAGATCAGGCCATTGCCTTCGAAGCTGGCGTCATTGTCCATGACGAGTTGTGCGAAAACGGCCCAGGCGAGAAAACCTGACAGGACGGAAACCGCAGCCGAGCGGAAGGCCACAGCGGCGATGCAGGCGGCAGCGAACCAAACCAGCAATGCATCCACCGCATCGCCGGAAAGATGATACATCTGCCCGACCAGCGCGATAGCGCCGCCGAAGCTCATGGTCGCCATGACGAGAAGAGCCGCACCAAGCCCACGGAAGCCACGTGCGAGGCAGACGGCGGCAGAGAGATAGAAGGCCCAGATCAGGCCGATGATGCCGCAGACGCGGACCAGCCGAGGGATCGCATCCCAATTGGCGGCGACGAGAAGCAGGACGGCCGCCGACAAAAGCACGGAGGCCATGACCAGAAGCACCCTGCCCGCGCTGAACACTGTTTCACGCGCGTCATACTCTGCCAGCATCGCCTTGGCGGCATCCGGCTGAAGCAAACCCTTCGCGATCCAGCTGTTGAAATCTCTTTCGATCCGCCCCCGGTACATCGAACACTCTCCTTGCATGCGCGTGGTGTGCAACACATATCATAGGCACCGGCAATTCCTAGACGAAGCATGCTGGCGCCTAGCGCGTGAACACCTCCCTTGAACGGGTAAATATTCTTAACGAAATGTGAAGGCTTTCGTGGGAATCTGTAAGCAACGGACAGAGACGGATTGGCAGGCAGCGCGTATGCAAAATCCGCATATCATCCATGATGATATTGCACTGCACAAATCGATACGGCCGACATATATTTGAAATCAAGAAGACGGGACGAGATCAGCGAAAGCGATCGGGGCCGTCAGCGGCAAGACCAGCCGCTTCCGCTCAAGAAGTGGAAAAGGTCAGCGAGCCGAAAGGTTCGCATCATAGAATTCGGAGCGGCGCACTCCTCCTCCCAGCGCTGCTTCGATCCGACGGGCAACACTCCTCCTCCCGGTTGCCTGTCACTTAAAATGACGCCCGCTGGATCTCCTCCCCCGGCGGGCGTTATTCGTTTCCAACAATCTCCGGAAAAATTTTTGATTTCAGCGTGTTGCCGCCATGCTTCGGCATGGCAAGCCGCGATCGTCCGGCCTTTCTCACACCCAAAACGGCCAGCCATGCACGGTCTACATGGGTGCCATTCCGGATTGGCTCTACCCAAATTTCGCGACCGGATTTATCTTAAGGACAAGTTCGAGGCAGCGCTCTCCTCCTCCCAACGCGCCTCGACGGGATCGACGACACTCCTCCTCCCAAATCGTCGATCAGAACAAGCAACGCCCGTCGGACCTCCTCCCCCGACGGGCGTTGTTTTTTGCCCGGACACCCCCCTTGATGAATGTGCTGTTCCGCGAGGCGCGTCTCGTCCCGCATACAATTTGGTCAAAACAACACCGGGTCGGGGCAGAGGCTTGCATCAAGCGCATGGGTGCGATGCAGCATTGTCTCTGTAATTTCGGGGGCTGGAGGCGTATATTCCAACCATCAGATGAGGGCCAGCAAAGGGTGCTGGCAAACCTAGAAAGGACCAGCATCATGAACATCACTCGCTCATTCAACAATTGGCGCAAGTATCGTCAGACCTGCAACGAACTCGGCCGCATGAGCGACCGCGAACTGAACGACCTCGGCATCGGCCGTGGTGATATCCAGTACGTTGCCCGCCAGGCAGTCAAGTAATTCCCGCATCCGCCGGATTTTCCGGCACGATTCGCAGTTGCAAAACGCTCTCCGGTTCATCCCGGCGGGCGTTTTTTTTGATCAAAATCCCGGACGCCCAAGCGCTACTTTAACGAGCGGCTCGAGCAATATGGATTGCGTTCCGCAATGCAACATTCCGGGTTGCCTATTTTCGTTGCAAATTCCCATTGAAACTCAAGGGCTTCCAGCAGGGATACGCGCGGCCTCGGCCGCGGCGTTCACCCTCATGAAATTCTTCAAAAAAATAGATGGTTAACAAAAAACGACCATACAGGTCGCGGCGTTAACGCCTGACGTCTTTTTCATCACAAGCCTCGGATGCTTACCGAAACAGCATCGCAATGCACAAATGCATAGCAGATGCATTTTCTTTGCACTCCATCTTTTCCCGCGTGAGGCGTATAAACATCTCAACGAAGCAGGCAAATCACTGCACTGCTCATTTGTTTCCCGAGGAAAAGATCATGAACCCGATTCGTATCGCAAAAAGCTGGATCAACTATCGCCGTACCGTTGCTGAACTTGGCAACCTGTCCAATCACGCCCTGAGCGACATCGGCATCACCCGCTTCGACATCCGCAACATTGCTTCGCGTTCCTTCCGTTAATCGGAGCCGGCCGTTGACCGGACCGGGAATGTCGAGGGACTAAAAGCGGCACCACAGGGTGCCGTTTTTGATTCCGGGGCTTGCCTCATGCAGATATGCCCTGCGGAAGCGGTTTCCTTCCGGCCCGCCTTGCTTTAATAAACGGCGCATGACAGCTAAATCTTCCCTTTCCCCTATTCACGTCATCGGCGGCGGCCTTGCCGGCTCCGAAGCGGCTTGGCAGATCGCCACGGCCGGTATCCCGGTCATCCTGCATGAAATGCGCGGCGTGCGTGGCACAGATGCCCACAAGACCGATGGCCTTGCCGAACTGGTCTGCTCCAACTCCTTCCGCTCCGATGACGCGACCAGCAATGCTGTTGGCGTGCTGCATGCCGAAATGCGGCTTGCCGGCTCGCTGATCATGTCCTGCGCCGACAAAAACCAGGTCCCGGCCGGCGGCGCGCTTGCCGTCGACCGCGATGGCTTCTCCGATGCCGTCACCGCGGCGATCGACAGCCATCCACTGATCACCGTCGTGCGCGAGGAAGTGTCCGGTCTGCCGCCCAAGGATTGGGATCTCGCCATCATCGCCACCGGTCCCCTGACCGCGCCGTCGCTTGCAAGCGCCATCCAGGCCGAAACCGGCGCCGACGCGCTGGCCTTCTTCGACGCCATTGCGCCGATCATCCATACCGAGAGCATCGACATGGATGTCTGCTGGTTTCAGTCGCGCTACGACAAGGTCGGGCCGGGCGGAACGGGCAAGGACTATATCAACTGCCCGATGGACGAGGCGCAGTACAACGCCTTCGTCGATGCCCTGATCGCCGGCGACAAGACAGGCTTCAAGGAATGGGAAGGCACGCCGTATTTCGATGGTTGCCTGCCGATCGAGGTGATGGCCGAGCGTGGACGCGAGACGCTGCGTCACGGTCCGATGAAGCCGATGGGCCTGACCAATGCCCATAATCCGTCCGTCAAGGCCTATGCGGTGGTGCAACTGCGCCAGGACAATGCGCTCGGCACGCTGTACAACATGGTCGGCTTCCAGACGAAACTCAAATATGGCGCTCAGGCCGAGGTCATCCGGATGATCCCGGGGCTGCAGAACGCGGAATTTGCCCGTCTCGGCGGCCTGCACCGCAACACCTATATCAACTCGCCGGTCCTTCTGGATAGCTCGCTGACACTGAAGTCCCGGCCGGGGCTGCGCTTTGCCGGCCAGATCACCGGCTGCGAAGGTTACGTGGAAAGCGCCAGCATCGGTCTGCTCGCCGGGCGCTTCGCCGCCGCCGAGCGCAAGGGCGAGACCTTGCCGCTGCCGCCGGCGACGACGGCGTTCGGTTCACTTCTCAACCACATCACCGGCGGCCATATCGTCTCGGACGACGAGCCGGGGAAACGCTCATTCCAGCCGATGAATATCAATTTCGGCCTGTTTCCACTGCTGGAGCCGGGCGCGATCATCAAGCCGGACGGCGTGAAACGCTTCCGCGGCAAGGACAAGACGGTGATGAAGAAGCAGCTCGTGGCCGCCCGCGCGCTCGAGGATTGCGCCGCCTGGCTGAAGGCGCTCTGATCCGACGTCAGGTCGCCGGCAGCGACTTGAAATCCGATTGCGGATTGAAGCTGCCGAGTAGCCAGAGCGACACTTCCGCTGCGATCTCGGCACTGCGGAACTCGTAGGTTCCATCGAGATAGGCAATGTCGGCAAAATGCACCGTCAGGCCCCGGCCGCTCGGCGCATTGCTGGTATTGACCTTGCCGGCCTCGATCAGGTGGCAGACGAAATGCGTGCCATGCGCAGCCATGAAGCCGGCTTTGCCATCATGCAGCCGCACGAAATAGGCTTTCTCGTCAGCCGTCGCATGAATGTCGCGGATGGCTTCGTCGGGAAAGGCGCGACCGAAATCCATGATCGCCAGCCCGGCATCGGGCTCACGCCGGTCCTTCTCCGCACGCGCCTTCATCCGCATGTAGAAAATCGTTGCAAGCAGCACACCCATGATGACAATTGGCCAGACCATAACGCCCGTTCCCTTTGACGCCGTTCAACAGAATAACATGGACCGGACCCTAAAAGTCCAAGCTTGCGCCAATGTGCCGCCGGTTTTGCGAAATGCGGTTGATGAAGACAGAATCTGCCTTGGCGCCGCTTACCACCGTCCGCTGCGGGCGGCTTTCCACATCCACCACTGCCGGCGCCATTGCGATGGCACGATGGATTGCTCGAACAACCGCGAGCCGGCCCGCTCGGCGCGATCGAAAACCGGCTGCGCCAAGGCAACCGGTGTGAAGGCATGGCGGTTGAGCGGCGAAATCGTGGATGCTTCTACCCTCGCCTTGGCAAGATGGTCGCGTCCCAAGCCGGCAAAGGCACGAATCGCCCGGCTGACGGCATCTTCGTCCTTCCCGGACAGAAAGCTATCCCGGTCCAGTCCCGTCGCCGAAAGCAGCTCCTGCGGGAAATAGACCTGGCCGCGCCGGCGATGCAGCGGCAGGAGGAGCAGCAGGCCGGCGACGGTCTGCGCGACGCCGGCATGGCCGGCCGCGGATGCGGACTGCTGGGCGTTTTCGGCGTCGAGAATGAGGCTGGCAAGCTGGATCAGAGCCGAAGCCGTCTCGCCGGCATAACCTTCCAGCGACGAGCGGTCTTCCATCGGGTCGTCGTAAAGATCGAAGATGCGGGCATCGATCATATTCTGCAGGACCGGGACCGGAAGCTTGTATGTATTGATGCAGGCAAGCAAGGCTTCCGCCAGCGGATGCCCCTTGCCGCTCGCGCCGCTGACATCATCCAGCATGTCCCGCCACCATTGCAGGCGGATTTCCCCTGGCAACGGCTCGCGCACGAGATCGCGGATGCGGGCTATTTCCGCGTGGAAGGCATAGAGCGCCGAGAGCGGGCCGCGCTTGTCGGCCGGTGACAGCAGGCAGGCGAGATAGCGATCCCGATCGCTGTCGCGTAGCGCCGACAGGCTGAAATCATAGATCGTCCCGGTGGGCGCTTTCTGGTCTTTGGAAGTGGTCATGGCCTCAGACGGCGATCAATGCCGCAGCCACGGCGCGGGATTCGGCAAGCATGATATTGTAGGTGCGCACGGCGGCTCCGGTGCTCATCGGATCCGAGGAGATCGCATGTTCCTTGAATTGCGTCTTCAAGACAGCCGGTAGCAGCTTGATGTCCTTGCCGGTCCCAACGAGAATCACCTCGATCTGCGCCGCCTCACGGAAAACGCGCTCGAACTGTTCCGGCGTCAGCGGATCGCCTTCCGCCATGTCCCAGCCATAAATCCCGGACGGCAGCATCAGCAGCGAGCCGCGATGCGACATGTCGGCAAAGCGGAATCCGCCATTGCCATAGCTGTCGATCGGCGCCCGACCGGGAAAATGCGCCTGGCGGATTTCGATGGGCTTGCGCAGGATCATCGTGCGCCCCTTGCCGACAGCGTCGGCCCGCCGGTCTTTTCCGTCCCGTGCCGCAGCTTGAAGAGGATGAGAACCGGACCGGCGACATAGATCGACGAGAACGTGCCAACGGCAACGCCGAACAGCATGACGAAGGCGAAGGGCTGGACAGCCTCGCCGCCGAAGATGCAGAGGGCGGCGAGCGCCAGCATGGTGGTGGCTCCCGTCAGCACGGTGCGCGACAGCGTCTGATTGATCGACGTGTCGATCAGGATCGGCAGCGGCATGCGCGGATAGCGTTTCAGGTTTTCGCGCACGCGGTCGTAGACGACCACCGTATCGTTCAGCGAATAGCCGACGATGGTCAGGAGCGCCGCGATGCTGGTGAGGTTGAACTCCATGCCCGTCACCACGAACAGCCCGATCGTCAAGAGCACGTCATGCAGCGTCGCAACGATCGCGCCCGCGGCGAACTGCCACTCGAACCGGAACCAGATATACACGATGATCGCCAGGAGCGAGGCGAGG
This sequence comes from Pararhizobium sp. O133, assembly GCF_051669845.1. Taxonomy (NCBI): domain Bacteria; kingdom Pseudomonadati; phylum Pseudomonadota; class Alphaproteobacteria; order Hyphomicrobiales; family Rhizobiaceae; genus Pararhizobium; species Pararhizobium sp. O133. The sequence goes on from NZ_CP196426.1 coordinate 2,991,361, forward strand.
ACTCCGATCGTCGCAGCCTTCGTCAGATCGCCCGATATGGTCGGCCCGACCACTTCGACGCGGCGGAACTCATAGGTATCCTCGAGTTCGCCGCGGATCAGGATGACCGAGGTCTGCTCGGCATTTTCACCGCCGTCGCGTGAATGGACGCGCACGACCACGTCCTGCGGCGAACCGAATGGCTTCACCGTGACATCGCCAATATTGAGTTCGTAGAGACGGCCAGTGATATCGTCGATATCGGCATTGCCCTCACGCGCCTTGAGTTCAATGACCGAGCCACCGGAAAAATCGATGCCGAGGTTGATGCCAAGTGCGCCGAACAGGAGCATGCTCACGACCGAGAGCAGCGTCGTCAAAGAGAAGACATAATTGCGGATCGCCATGAAGCGGAACGCCGCGCCATCGAAGATGCCGGTGCGGATGCCATCAGGAAGTTCGGTCGGCTGGCGGCGGCGGAGCCAGACTTCGAGCATGACGCGCGTCAGCGTATAAGCAGTAAACAGCGTCGTGACGATGCCGATCGCCAGGGTCACTGCAAAACCGCGGACCGCGCCGGTGCCGAGGAACAGGAGGATGATCGCGGCGATCAGCGTCGTGATATTGGCATCGACGATGGCGGCAAAGGCGCGGGAAAAACCATAGTCCAGCGCCTCCCGCAGCGATCGGCCGTGTTTGACCTCCTCGCGGATGCGCTCGTAGATCAGCACGTTGGAATCGACCGCCATGCCGATCGTCAGCACGATACCGGCAATGCCCGGCAGGGTTAGCGACAGGCCGGTCGCGGAAAGCACAGCGATGATCATGACAACGTTAAGCGCGACCGCAAGGCTCGCGATCGCACCGAACAGGCCGTAGAAAGCCAGCATGAAGAGCACGACCAGAATGGCGCCGATCGCGCCGGCCATCATGATCGAATGAATGGAATCGGCACCGCGTCCCGCACCGATCGAGCGTTCCTCGACAACTGTCAGCGGCGTCGGCAGCGCGCCGGCCCGCAGCAGAAGCGCCAGATCCCCGGCTCCCTCGGTGCTCATGTCGGCAGCAAGCTGAACCGTGCCGTCGGTGATCGCCTTGCGCACAAGCGGTGTGGCGATCACGGCGCCATCGAGAACGATCGCGACCGTCGTTCCCGCGCTATCGGCCGTCGCCTTGGCGAAACGGGCCGTGCCCTCCGGCCCGAGCCGGAGATTGACGACGGGGTTGCCCGATTGCGCATTGATGGCGGCCTGCGCATCGACGATGTCGGCATTGGTGAGGATCGGCTGCCGGCGAACGAGATAGCCGATCGGCGGATCATCGGCCGAATAGAGGATTTCGGAATTGACAGGTGGCTGGCCGTTGACGGCATCCTGGACCGCCATCGACATGTCGATGCTGCGGAAAGACAACGCGCCGGCCTGGCTCAGGATGTATTTGACCTGTTCGGGATCGTAACGACCAGGAATCTGCACGACGATCCGGTCGGCGCCCTGTCGGCGCAGCTTTGGCTGTAGCGCGTCCAGTTCCGTCAGGCGCTGCTGCAGGACCGCAATCGCGCTCTCGATCATCGTCGAAACGCGATAGTCGATGCCTTCGTTGGTCATGTCGAGAGTGATCATGCCATCGGCTGCCGTGCCGATCATGACCTCGCTGACCGGGTTCTTCGTCAAGCCGCCTGCCTTGACCGGGTCGGCCAGAGACTTGAGAGCCGCCAGCGCTGCATTCGCTTGCGCCGGGTCGCGGAGGCGCAGTTGAATCTCCTGCCCCGTTCCAGACAGGCCCGAATAACCGATATCGGCGGCCCGCAGCTTCGCGCCAACCGCATCGATGGTCGCCTGAAGGCGGGTCTTGATCACATCATCCCGCTCGATCTTCAGCGTGATCTGGGATCCGCCCTGAAGATCGAGGCCGAGCATCATCTGCCGCTTCGGCACCCAACTCGGCAAGCTTTCCAGTGTGCTGTTCGATACCGCGTTTGGCAGGGCCACCACGATGCTCAGCAGCACGGCGAGCCAGACGATGATGGTTTTCCAGCGGGAAAAATACGGCATGAAGCTCTCAAAGATATGTCGTTACACGGGGACCGGTGTGCTCCGGCCTCCCTGCAGGGTCACTCCTTGACGGGTTCACCCTTAACACGGACTTCGGTTACACCACTGCGTACCACACGAATCTTGACGCCGTCAGCAATTTCGACTTCCAGTTCGCTGTCGTCGACAACCTTCGTCACCTTGCCGAGAATGCCGCCACCCGTGACGACCTGGTCGCCGCGACGAATGTTCTTCAGCAGTTCCTCGCGACGCTTCATGTTGGCGCGCTGCGGGCGGATGATCAGGAAATACATTACCACGAAGATCAGCAGAAACGGCAGGATCGACATGAGAATATCGGCGCCGCCGGCGGTTGCGCCGGGTGCTGCTGCTTGGGCGAATGCCTCGGTAATGAACATCAATCACTCCTTGAATGCTCTGTGGCGGACAAAGGCCCGCGTTTGGGATCGCCGAAATATAGGAAAGGCTGCCATGAATGCAACAAGACCTTCTCCCGGCTTCGTATCATCTGCCTCATACATGAAATCGGCCACAGGAGAAGCTCTTTCTGCAGGATTTCGCGCCTTTTACCGTTACGGCTGCCGTGCTACCGGACAGTCGGCCTTCACAGCCAAAACAGTGACATCATTCGGGACGTTCTTTGATGCAGGATACGAAAATCGACCTTCTGATCGCTGAAATGCGCAAGCTGTCCGCAGCCATCGAACGGATCGCCGGCCCGGCGCCCGCGCTCAACGACTGGGACGCGGCGGAATGCTTCGTCTGGTCGCCGCAACGCCTGCATCTGCAGCCGGTCACGAAGCCGAACCGGGTCGATCTCAAGCTGATCCGCAGCGTCGATCATGTCCGCGACATCCTGTTCGACAATACGCTGCGGTTTACCCAAGGCTTTCCGGCCAACAATGTGCTTCTGTGGGGCGCGCGCGGCATGGGCAAATCCTCACTGGTCAAGGCTGTTCATGCGACGGTCGCCGAGCAGGCCGGTATCCGCTTGAAACTGGTCGAGGTACATCGCGAGGATATCGCGACGCTACCGATACTGATGGAAATCCTGAAGGCAGCGCCGGTGCCGGTCATCGTCTTCTGCGACGATCTCTCCTTCGACCATGACGACACCTCCTACAAGTCGCTGAAGGCGGTTCTGGACGGCGGCATAGAGGGGCGACCGGGCAATGTTCTACTGTACGCCACGTCCAACCGCAGACACCTGCTGCCGCGTCACATGATGGAAAACGAGCAGTCGACCGCCATCAATCCGTCGGAAGCCGTCGAGGAAAAGGTGTCACTTTCCGATCGCTTCGGTCTATGGCTCGGCTTCTACAAGTGCAGCCAGGACGACTATCTCGCCATGATCGACGGTTATGCCGATTATTTCGGGCTGGATACCGACCGGTCGAACTTGCATGCCGATGCGCTGGAATGGAGCACGACGCGTGGCGCGCGCTCCGGCCGCGTCGCTTGGCAGTTCATCCAGGATCTGGCCGGACGGTCACAGAAAAAGATCGACATGGCCTGAAAGACAGGGGCCTGAAACCGGAAAAGCCCCTCACGGGGCTTTTCGACGTTTGATAACGGTGATCTTCTGCGGCGACTATTCGAGATAGGTCGCGGGGTTGACCGGGCTGGCTTTCTTGCGAACCTCGAAGTGCACCTGCGGCTGCGTCGCCGTGCCGCTCATTCCTGACGCCGCGAGCGTCTGGCCGCGCTGAATCTTCTGGCCACGCTGAACCTTCAGTTCCGAGGCGTTGCCGTAGACGGTAACGGTGCCATCGTCATGGCGAACCAGAACGGCGTTGCCGAGTTCCTTCAGGCTGCTGCCGGAATAGATGACGACACCGTTTTCGGCTGCCTTGATCGGCGTGCCCTCGGGAACCGAGATGTTGATGCCTTCGTTGCGGCTGCCTTCGACATTGGCACCATATCCGGCGATGACGGCACCGCGAACCGGCCAGCGATACTTGCTGATGCCCGTTGCCTTCGGCGAATCTTCGGAAACCTCTTCCTTCGAGGCGACCTCGACCGACTTGTTGGCAACCGGCGGCTTGTACTCGGCCGGTTTTTCGGCAACCACCTTGGCAACCTTCACCTCGGCCTTCTTGTCCGGAACGGAGGCGGTGACAACCTGATCCGGTTGAGATGCGCCGGCACCCGGAACCTTCAGCGTCTGACCGACGCGGATGGCAGCGGTGCTCAGGCCGTTTTCCTTGCGCAGCGCTTCGACAGAGACGTTGTTCGCCTTGGCGATCCGGTTGAGGGAATCGCCGGCCTTGACCGTGTAAGTCCCGTTCTGGCCGTTGCCGTCGCCTGAAACCGGCTGCTTGCCAGAAGCGAGATCGGTATTCTTGCCACCCTTTTCGCGCGGCTTGGTCTGGCCGGGCAGGATCGCGACTTCGCGGCTATCCGGCTGCAGCGGCACGTTCTTCTGCTTGTCGACATCGAGGCTCGCGGCCTGATCGGAGGCTGACGCCTTCGCAGCACTGCCGGAAACGGCAAAGGTCGGGATCAGGATGCGCTGGCCAGGCTCGGCGTCGGAGCCGGATTTCATGCCGTTTGCCTTGAGGATTTCCTTTTCCGGAACGCCGAAGCGTTTGGAGAGCGTCGCGACCGTATCGCCCTGGCGCATCAGCACCGCCGGCGCATTGGTCGTCGACCAGCCACCCTTCGTCGTGGCAGTAGTCACCGGGTCGAAATTGATCTTCTTGTCCGCCTTGGCCATTTCGCGCGCCGCCGGCATTGGCTGAGCAAGCGACTTTTCACGTGCCTTCACGGCCGGATCGGCAAGCACGGTGCGCTGGACGTTGATGGGGGTCGAAACCTCCCGAGCACGAGAGACCGGCGTCGATGCCGTGTTGACCGTATCCGGGAACGGCTGGTTCATGGCTTGATCGCGGGCATCGGCCGCCAAGACCGGCGCGGAAGCGATACCGCCATCCTGAACATCATTGCGCGGGATCGGAACATTGCTGCGGGAGATGGAGTTGGTGGTCAGGTCATCCGACCCGGAGAAGAGGCCGCCGAAACGGCTCGCATCGGAGCTGCAACCGGTCGCGGCACTTGCCAGCAATACCGCCGCAGCTAGGCGAACGACGGACTTACTCACACTTGATGAAACTCTAATACGCATGACGCTTTACCCAACTTGAACACAACTCGGTGTAAGATGATTAAAACGCATTAGAGTTACCGCGCGGTTAAAACCGGCTTAGCCACTCGCGATTTGTGATGAATTGATAACCATGATCGCCAGCCAGAGCCAAGCAAATCAGCAACAAGCGATCGAAACGGATGCAACGGCATTCCTGCTCCAATGAGGCCGCGCAGCGCAAGCTTGAACAGCCGGGGCGACAGACCTCGTATAGGGCCAGCCATTTATGGCTTTTAGACGTCCGCCGGGAGCATGCGCGTCAGAAGCTCTCCTGGTAGAACTTCTCGATCTCGGAGAGCGCGCCACGCGTCTGCGTTACATCCTCGTAGCTGATCGTTCCCGTATCCCAGCCGAACATGTCGCCGGTCATCATACCGCCGACGTCCTGGCCTTGGTTCAGGTCCGTCTCGGTCTTTTCGGTATCGAGCAGAACGCTGACGAGCGTCTGGAAACCGACCCCGCTGTCGATACCGCTCTCGTCGTTATATTCGACCGAGCGCGCGCCGGCGATCGCTGCGTCGCGCGTGCCGAAATAGCGAAGGCTGTTCTGGTCCTCGGGACGCAGGTTATCGTAATATTCGATGAAGGCGCGATAATAGGCCTTATGGTCGCCGGTCTCGCTGTATTTCCCGAAAGCCTGATATTCGCGCGCGGCCAGTTGCGGCGAGAGTTTGTTGGCCCATTCGTCCTGCGTCAGCGCTGGCTGCTTGTCCTGAGCCTTCCTGGTGCGGCTGAGGAACAGGAGCGTCTCGGCCGAGAGAGACACACGCGAGGACGGATCGTAGCCGCCGACGAAAGACGGTGTTGCACTGCCAGCCTCGCGGCTTCCCGAGTTCGCCTGCCCCACCGCGCGGCCCGCAAGGTTGCCCATGCCGTCGCCGGTTGCCGTCGAGGTCAATCTGTTCGCGATCTGCATCTGTCGTCTCCTGCGTTTAGACGCCTGGAATAGAACTGACAAACACGCATCAGGTCAGAGGTCAGCTCATAGATATGACTTTTGTGCGCAAATCCCGGTTATGCCCCGAAACTTGCGCGAGGCTGACTATCGTTAACGAAAAATTAACGCTCTGATTTCGCAATGATTAATTGTTATGTTTCGCGACTTCGCACTCGACTGCATTGTTGCTGTGCAACAAAAATGTTCGGAATCAATGTGCAATGACGATGATTTCCGGGCTTTCAGTTCGAAAAGGCTGACTGTCCCACTCACCCAGCCACTCCATTTCGGAGAATCCTGCCTGCCGCAGCATGAACTCGATTTCCGTCTGATCGCGGAAAGAGAGCACGCTGTCGCTGACATCGGCACAACGGCCTGCGTCAAATACGGTATGGGTGCGAAAGGTCACCTGCCCTCCGCAGACTTGCGTGACCTCATGCCAGGTTTCGACAATCCCGAGTTCCGGGTGTTCGATCACCCGGCGAGATTTTTCCGGCACCCAGTCTTCCCAGATGCGCGTGAGTGGATTGCGGCTTTCGAATGCAAGGCGGCCACCGGGCTCAAGATGCCGCTTCACTGTCGACAGCATGGCTACTGTCTCGGCCTGTCCGAGAAAGACCTGAAACACATGTCCGGTCATCAGGACAAGATCGAAACGGCCGTTCAGCGGCACGGCGGCGATATCGCCAAGGATCCAGCGGACATGATCACCTCCATCACGACGTCGGGCAATGTCCAGCATGGAGTCCGCGGGATCCACTCCGGTCACCGCATGTCCAAGCCCGGCAAGCCGGACGGAAAGGAGGCCGGTGCCGCAGCCAAGATCGAGAATGCGGGACGGGTGCCCTGCGATCGCGCAATAGAAATCCGTATCCGGCCCGGCAGCATTGAGACTGTCGTAGAGAGCGGCAAGCTCGCGGCTGGTATAGATCGAGTCCGGCATCCGGCCTACAGGAAGGATGCCAGTTGCGGCTGGATCGGCAGGTAAGGCGCCTCGAACAGGTCCTCGCGGTCGAAGCGGCTACCGGTCCGCGTCAGCCGGACGATACGGCATTCCGTTTCACTCATCATGATCGGCACGATGAGAACGCCGCCAGAAACGAGATGATCGGAAAAGACGCGCGGCAGGCTGGGGAAGGCCGCAGTGATCAAAATGCGGTCGAAGGTCCCCTCGCCCGCCGGCCCGATGCTGCCATCGGCGTGACGAACAACGACGTTGCGGACGCCGGCCTTTTCGAGATTGCGCTGCGCGGTGGTGACAAGTGTCTTGTAACGATCGATCGTCAGAACCCGTTCGGCGATCCGGCCCATGACGCCGGCGGTAAAGCCGCTGCCCGTCCCGACCTCGAGGATGCGCTGTCCCGACTTGATATTCAGGCTGTGCAGCAGCCGCACAGCGAAATCGACGCCCTCCATGAAGGCGCCACAATCGAGCGGCACCAGGCGGGAGGAATAGGCATTGTCCTGATATTGCGGCGGCGCGAAGATCGCGCGCGGCGTCTGTTCGACGGCGTTGAGCAAATCCTTGTTGGAAATGCCCTCGCCCCTCAGCCGCAGCATCAGCGCCGCAAACCCTTCCTGCTCGACGATCCTGGGGCTCAATCGGCCTCTCCGTCGAGAAGCGCCCGTGCCACACGGTCCTGGACAGCATAATCGGTCAGGTCGAGTTTCAGCGGCGTCACCGAAATCTTGTGCTCGCGGATTGCATGAATGTCCGTCCCCGCCCGGAAATCGCCGAAACGTTCGCCAAAACGAAGCCAGAAATAGGGATGACCGCGCCCATCGGCCCGCTCATCGATCGTCAGGCCGAAATCGAGTTTGCCCTGTGACGTGACTTCCGTGCCTTGGACGGCATCCTCAGTGCAATTCGGAAAATTCAGATTGAGGAAGGTGCCATCCGGCAGATCGAGGAACATCAGCTTGCGGATGAGCGCCGGCGCATGGGTCTCAACGACACCCCACGGGACAGGTGCGCCGCTGACATGGCTGTAGGCTTGGCTGAGCGCGAAGGAGCGGATACCCTGCAACGTGCCTTCGATCGCCCCCGCAATCGTACCGGAATAGGTGACGTCATCGGCCATGTTGGCGCCAACATTGACGCCGGACAAGATGAGATCCGGCTTGAAATCCAGCACCTTGCGGGCCGCCATGATGACGCAGTCGGTCGGCGTTCCGCGCAGGGCGAAATGCTTTTCCGAAATCTGGCGCAGGCGCAGCGGCTCCGAAAGCGTCAGCGAATGCGCCAGGCCGCTCTGGTCGGTTTCGGGCGCGACCACCCAGACATCGTCCGAAAGGGTGCGCGCGATCCGTTCGAGAACGGCAAGGCCTTCGGCATGAATGCCATCGTCATTGGTCAGCAGAATCCGCATCTCTACCCCTGCCGCAGGACGCGGCTTAGCTGGCCCGTTCGATCGTGGTCCGGCCGCCCATATAGGGCAACAATACGTCCGGGATGGTTACCGATCCATCTTCATTCAGATAATTTTCGATGACGGCAATCAGCGCACGCCCAACAGCAGTGCCCGATCCGTTCAGCGTGTGGACGAACTTCAGGCTCTTGTCGTCCTTGACGCGGTAACGTGCATTCATCCGCCGTGCCTGGAAGTCACCGCAGACCGAGCAGGACGAAATCTCGCGATAGGTATCCTGCCCCGGCAGCCAAACTTCGAGGTCATAGGTCTTGCGGGCGCCAAAGCCCATGTCGCCGGTGCAGAGCGTCATCACACGGTAATGCAGACCAAGACGCTTCAGCACTTCCTCGGCGCAGGCCGTCATGCGCTCGTGCTCATCGATCGAGCTGTCGACATCGGTGATGGAGACGAGTTCGACCTTGTTGAACTGATGCTGGCGCAGCATGCCGCGCGTATCGCGACCGGCCGAGCCAGCCTCTGAGCGAAAGCATGGCGTCAGGGCCGTCAGGCGCAGCGGCAGCTTGTCCGCTTCGAGAATCTGCTCGCGCACCATGTTGGTCAGCGGAATTTCAGCCGTTGGGATGAGCCAGCGGCCATCCGTGGTCCTGAACAGATCCTCGGAAAACTTCGGCAATTGTCCCGTGCCGTACATCGCCTCTTCGCGTGTCATCAGCGGCGGCTGAACTTCGAGATAGCCATGCTCGCCGGTATGCAGGTCAAGCATGAACTGGCCGAGCGCACGCTCAAGCCGGGCGAGCTGTCCCTTGACGATGGTAAAACGCGAACCGGCGATCTTGGCGGCGCCTTCGAAATCGAGCCAGCCGAGTTCCTCGCCGATCTCGAAATGTTCCTTCGGCTTGTGATTCCAACCCGGCTTCTGGCCATAGCTGTGCTTGACCACGTTGCCGCTTTCGTCGCTGCCGACGGGAACGTTATCGAGCGGGATATTGGGAATGCGCGACAGGGCGTCCGCAAGCTCAGCGTCCGTCTGGCGGCTTTCCTCTTCCAGAGCCGGCATGGTCGTCTTGAGCTCGGCCACCTCAGCCTTCAGCGTCTCGGCAAGTTCGCTGTTCTTCTGCGCCATCGCAGCGCCGATTTCCTTGGAGGCGGCATTACGGCGCGACTGCATGTCCTGCAGCGCCTGAACTAGGGAGCGACGCTTTTCATCAAGCGAAATCAATGCTGCCGACAAGGGCTCCGCACCGCGCTTTGCGAGCGCCGCGTCCAGGGCTTCTGCATTGTCCCTAATCCATTTGATATCTAGCATGGTCGTTCAGGTCCTGATCGGTCGTATCGAAAATCGGAGCCCGAACGCACTGACGCGGGTTTGCGTCAGCTGGCGTTTTCTTCCGCCTCGGCAACCGCGCGTGCCGCCGCATCGCGTTCCCGTTGCCGCTCGATGAGTCGGGCCGTATAGATTGAAACCTCGTAGAGAAGGATGGCCGGCAGGGCAAGACCGATCTGGGAAACCGGGTCCGGCGGTGTCAGGATCGCAGCCGCAATGAACGCAATGACGATCGCATATTTGCGTTTGTCCTTCAGCCCTTGCGATGTAACGAAGCCAACGCGGGCCAGCAGCGTGGTGATCACCGGCAGCTGAAACACGAGCCCGAAGGCAAAGATCAGCGACATGATCAGGCTGAGATATTCCGAAACCTTAGGCAGGAGTTGGATCGATACCTGCCCCTCGCCGCCATCCTGTTGCATGGCCAGGAAGAACCACATGACCATAGGCGTAAAGAAGAAATAGACCAGGCACCCGCCCATGATAAACAGGATCGGCGACGCGACCAGGAATGGGAGAAAGGCCGCCCGCTCGTTCTTGTAGAGACCGGGGGCAACAAATTTGTAGACTTGCGACGCAATCACCGGGAATGCGATGACCAGCGCGCTGAACATGGCGACCTTCACCTGGGTGAAGAAGAATTCCTGCGGCGCCGTGTAGATCAGTTCAACAGACTTGTGGCTGAGCCCTGCCCATTCCACAGCCCATTTGAACGGCTGGACAAGGACATTGAAGATGCCCTTGGCGAAGTAGAAGCAGACAATGAACGCGACGAAGAAGGCGCCGACCGCCCACATCAGGCGTGCGCGCAGTTCGATCAGATGCGCCATCAACGGCTGAGGCTTGTCTTCGATATCGCCGCTCATGCATCACCCGTTTTCTTGGTCGCCTTGGCGGCAACCTTGCGGGCCTCCGGCTTCACGCCAGCCGGGACCGAATTTTTTGGTTTCTTGATTGAAGCCTTGGCGGCCACCGTCGCGACCGGCGCAGCGATTGCGGCGTCCGAAACGGTCATTTTCGGCTTGGAAGCGCGCTTGGCCTTCGGCTTTTCGGCATCAACGGCTGCAGCGCGATCCAGCTGTTTGGCGGCGGATGCGATTGCCGCGGCGGCGACCGGATCGGGCTTGGCCAGGTCAGCTTTTGGTTCTTCCTGCGCAACGACGGTTTCGGCGGGAGTATCAGTGGAAGCGGGTGTGAACGGCTCCTTTGACTTCTCGACGGTCGTCGCCTTCTGCAGGTCGGCCTTGATCTCGTTGCCCATCTGCCGAAGCGGGTTCATGGCCTCGCGGATACTGTGCGCTGGATTGAGCTTCTGCGCATCCGCAAGCGTCTTGCGCACGTCGTCGAGATCGGCCTCCTTGAGCGCTTCATCAAACTGCTGGCGAAAGTCACCCGCCATTCCGCGCATTTTCGTCATCATCTTGCCAAACGTCCTGAGCATCGGCGGCAGGTCCTTGGGGCCGACCACGATGATCAGAACGATGGCGATAACGACGAGCTCGGTCCAGCCGACATCAAGCATTCTCAGAACTCCACGAAACCGAAAGCGTCAGGACCTGCCACACGGGACAGGTCCTGTTACCCAATGCATGATTAGCGGACTTCGTCGGATTTGTGTTCGACCGTCTTGCCGTCGAGACCCTTCTCGGTCGTCGGTGTCGCGTCGTCGTCGGTCATGCCCTTCTTGAAGCTCTTGATGCCCTTGGCAACGTCGCCCATCAGTTCCGGGATCTTGCCACGGCCGAACAGCAGCAGAACCACGACCAGAACGATCAGCCAATGCCAGATACTAAAGGAACCCATATCCTTACTCCCTTGAAGACTTGAACCCCGATTTAAGATGTTCGATCATCTTTTTCAAACGGCAATCTATCCCGCTCGTTAACGGAAAGCCGCACGTCGCGCAATCCTTACACGGAGAGTTGGGTGGAGATACAGTCAACAGTATGATTTTTCGGACTTTCCAGCCAAATCTCGCGCGCGGTCACGCAAGCGTGACGAATAGGCGCAGCCATGAGACCTGAAAACTATTCCTCGTCACCGCCGGTCGGTACGAGCAGGCCCAATTCTTCCAGATCGAGCTGCGTGATCGGGTCCTCGTCATCGCCCAGACCATCATCGCCAAGCGGAACCGGGATCTGGAAATTCGACGGAATGCGGCCGGACAGCAGCCCCGCCCCCTTCAGTTCCTCCAATCCCGGCAGGTCCCGCAGGTCCTCGAGCCCGAAATGATCGAGGAAATCGCGCGTCGTACCGAAGGTGACCGGACGACCGGGCGTGCGTCGTCGGCCACGAAACCGAATCCAGCCAGCCTCCATCAGGACGTCGAGCGTCCCCTTCGATGTCTGGACACCACGAATGTCCTCGATCTCGGCACGGGTTACCGGCTGGTGATAGCCGATGATCGCCAACACCTCGAGCGCCGCGCGCGACAGCTTGCGCACCTCGTTTTCGTCGGTCTGCACAACGAAGGAGAGATCGGCGGCGGTACGGAACGCCCAGTGTTCGGCGACCTGAACGAGATTGACGCCGCGTTCCGCATAGATGGATTTGAGCCGCGCCATGATGCGCGGAACATCGGCGCCGCGCGGCAGTCGGGAGGCGATATAGCCTTCGGATACCGGCTGGGCGGAAGCGAAGACAAGCGCCTCGGCGATCCGCTCGGCCTCCAGCTCCAGTTTCGGATCCAGCACGGCCTGTGCACCGTCCGCCTCCTCATCCCGCTCGATGACGCCTGGCAGCTGCTCTTGCGGATCAGTCACGCCCCGCCTCCATATCCGCCAGCGCCTGCGGCGTCAGCGGGTTTGGTCCCTGGCGCAGGTAGATCGGCGAGAACGCGCCATCCTGGCGTATTTCGAGCCGGCCCTCGCGCACCATTTCGAGCGAAGCCGCAAAGGAACTGGCAATGGCCGTCGCCCGCTCCTTCGGGCTGGTCATGTAGCGCAGCAAGAAATGGTCCAGCGCCGTCCATTTTATCATATCCCCGATTAGCCGGGCGAGAATCAGCCGGGCGTCGGACAATGACCAGACCTGCCGCTTCTCGATCGTCACCTGCATGATGGCTTCGCGCTGGCGCAGCGACGCGTAAGCATGCAGGAGATCGTAGAGCGAAGCTTCGAAGGCCGATTTCTTTTCGACCGGAATATGCTCCGGCGCGCCGCGCGCGAAGACATCGCGGCCGAGCCGATTGCGGTTGATGAGACGGGTCGCCGCCTCCCGCATCGCTTCCAGCCGCTTGAGGCGGAAAGCCAGCGCCGAGGCCATTTCCTCGCCGGAGGGGCCTTCGTCCTTGGCTTGCTGCGGGATCAGCAGCCGCGATTTGAGGAAGGCGAGCCAAGCCGCCATCACGAGATAGTCGGCCGCCAGCTCAAGCCGGATGCTGCGGGCGCGTTCGATGAAAGCGATATACTGTTCAGCGAGCGCCAGCACGGAAATGCGCGCGAGATCGACACGCTGGTTGCGGGCAAGATGCAGGAGAAGGTCGAGCGGCCCTTCGAAGCCGGCAATATCGACGACGAGTTCTTCCTCGTGCAGTCCGCGATCGGCGGGTTCGTCCTGCCACAGCGGATCCATCGGCGCGCGTGCTGCCGACTTCCTCTGTGTATCGGCGGCATTGCTCACGATTGGTTTACCCCTGAAATCAGCCTGTGCCCCTTCAAGAGATGGCGAACATGCCGTTGAATTCTTCACGCAGCGCAGCTTCATCCGCACCATCGGGCTTGCTGAAACCGGCCTCGACGGCCTTGACGCGGCGCAAGGCGTCGCCGGCCAGAACCGGAACCACGCGCGCCACCTGCAGCATTTCATCCATGATGCCATGGCAATGCAACACCATATCGAGCCCGGCGGCGACAATACCGCGTGCGCGCTGCTCTATATCTCCGGCAAGCGCGTTCATCGACACGTCGTCCGACATCAGCAGGCCATCAAAGCCGATATGACCGCGGATGATCTCGCGAACGACCTTGGCCGAGGTCGTGGCCGGATTTTCCGGATCGATCGCCGTGAAGACGATATGCGCCGACATGGCCATCAACTCGTTCCTCATGGAAACGAAGGGCACGAAGTCGCTTTTCGCCAGTTCATCGAAGGTCACATCGACCACCGGCAGCTTGTGGTGCGAATCGACGAAGGCGCGGCCATGACCCGGCATGTGCTTCATCACCGGCAGCATGCCGCCAGCTTTGAGGCCTTCTGCCGCCGCCGCACCAATCTCGGCCACGGCTTTGGGATCGTATCCGTAGGCACGATTGCCGATGACCTCACTGCTGCCTTCGATCGGCACATCGAGCACCGGCAGGCAATCGACGGTGACACCCAGCCGCATGAGATCAAAGGCATGCAGGCGCGACATCAGCCATGCGGCGCGCAGCCCTTGCTCCCGGTCACGCCGGTAAATTTCGCCGATGGAAGCACCGTTCGGATATTGCTGGACGATCGGCGGCTTGATGCGCTGGACGCGCCCGCCTTCCTGGTCGATCAGCACCGGCGCATCGGGATTGCCGATACTGTCGCGCAGCGATGCCACCAGATCCAATATCTGGGCCGGTTCACCGATATTGCGCCCGAACAGGATGAAGCCCCAGGGACGTTCACCGGCAAAGAAAGCGTTTTCCTCGGCGGTGATGGTCAGGCCCTTGCAGCCCGAAATGAATGCTTTTGATTCGCTCATATCGAGATGATAGTCGTTGCAACGCGCCGGGCGAATGCCCGTTTCCAGCAGAACACAGTCATTCACAGCTATTGCAAGCATAAATAGGCCTACAAAACGAAAAAGGCGCGACTGTCGCCGCGCCTTCCTTCGTCCGATTGTCTGGACGGCTATCTCGTCACAAGGCAGCTGCCGCCGGCGCTCTTGTACTGGGCGCAGAGCGCGTTGGCCGCGTCGCGGCTGCCGGCCGGGATACGGACACGGTAGTAGGTGCCCTTGCCGGCGATTTCGGCGCGCTTGATATCGACGCCCTTGCCGCCGATGACACTCGCGAATTTGCCGGAGAGCGTCTTGTAGGACTTCTGCGCTTCGGCTTCGGACGGCAGCGATGCGATCTGCATCACGTAGCTTCCAGGCGCGATCGACGCCGTCTCGATCGGCTTGTCTTCGGCAACTGGCGTCGTCTCCTTGAAGGTATCGACAACCTTCGTCGGCTCTTCGACCGGCTGTGCCTGCTGAACCGGTGCGGCATCGGCTACCGTCGTCGTCTTGACGGCACGAACCGGCGCGGTTTCCTCGACCGTCACATCGGCGGCTTCCGCCAGCGCGCTCTTTTCTTGCGACAACGATTTTGCTGTTTCGGCCTGCGGCGTCACTATTGTGGTCTTCACCGTCTTGACCTGCGGGTCGCCCTCGCTTGGCTGCGCCTGGTTGGAGGCCACCTGCGTCTCTGGCTGGGCGACGGTTTCCTCGCGAGCGACCAGTGTGCCGTCCGGCTTGACGATCATCGTGCGCACTTTGCGCGGTGATACGGCAGGGGTTGCGTCCACCTGTGCATTGTCGGCGGACTGATCGTCTGGAAGAAGGCGGTCGCCCCCCTCGTCATTGATCGGCGTCAGGCCGGCGACCTCGTCTGCACGGCCCTCGAGCGGCAGATCTTCCGGCGTCAGGGTCCGCTGAACCACATCGATGGGCTCTTCGGTCGAAGACACGAGAGCGTCCTGCTGCGGCGTCGTATTCTGAGCACCGGAAACGCGATCATAGACGGCCTTGTCCTGGTTTGGAACGGTCTTGCCACCCTTCTCGGCCGGCACCATCTTGACGGGCGACTTGTCGGCGAGAATGATTTTCGGATCGCCGCTGGACAGACCCGGCGCATTTCCGCCCATGAAGGCGTAGACGCCCGCGCCGCCGAAGATCGCAACAACCGCGACGGCAGCCGCCAGCATCATCAGGCGACGCTTCACCGGGCCGCGCTCGTCGTCGTAGTCATCGTTGGGCGCGGAATAACCGGAACCGACCGCAAGGCGGTCCGACGATGGGTCCGTGTTCTGGCGCTGGCTCAGCGACAGGCGGAAATCCTCTTCCATGGCCTTTTCGAATTCATCGAAATCGTCCTCGACGCGGGCGCCGTTGCCGACAGGCTGGGCGGCAGCGGACTGCGGCATGGCGCCAAAGCCATGATCGTCCTGGGCGCCCTGAGCCGGGTTGCGCGCGCCACGGTTCGGCGTGCCAAACAGCTGAGCCATTTCAGCGTCGATATCGAGATCGTAATCCGGCTGCTGAACGACCGGCCGTTCCTGTTCGACGACAGGCAACTGCGGCACGTGCAGTTCGGCCATGGCCGTAAGGTTTTCTTCCGTCTCGGAAATCATCGAGGGGTCGAACGGCAGGACGCCTTCCGGCTCCTGGCTCACCGGCTCTTCGAATTCCGGCAGGTCGACAAAAGGTGCCCGCGCTGGGCTTTGGGCCTGCATTTCGGCAATAGACGCGACCGGCGTGATAGCTTCGGTGACCGGCGCCGCGGCGACGGTCTCGACCGGGGCAAACGCCGTTTGCTGTGCCGCCATCTCGAATTCGGAGGGGTCGATATCGAGATCGATACCGGCAAGATCGAGTTCGAAAGTGTCGAGATCGAAATCCGGCTCATCGTCGACGGGCAGCTTCAGAGCTTCGGCCGATTCGACTATCACGGGTTCGACCGGCGTTTCAGCCGGCTGATAAGCCGTTTCCGTCGCGACAGCCACCGGAGCGGCGACGACTGCGGCCGGCAGCGGCGTTGCGAATGCCCTCTGGGACGACACGCCACCATTGGAGGCAACCGGTGTCGCCCGGCTGAAGGTCGGCGTGAAGGGATAATTTACCTTGCGGGACGCTTCCTGCGCCAGCGGAACCTTTACGTCAGCCTGAGCGGGCACAGGAAACCGCTCGATATCGGCCAGCAGGGCATCAATGCCACGCGGGTCCATCTGAGAAACAACCGTTTCGGCGGCAGGTGCGGGCTGCGCTTGCGGCACGTCCACAACGGCGGCCTGAACAGGCTCGAACACAGCCGGCTCTTCGACGACCGGACCCAAATCCAGTTCCGGTTCGAGGCGGTGTGGCAGGGCGGCAGATGCCCTGGGTCCCGGCGCTTCAACCTGCGAATCGTCATACCCGATCGACAGTTCGAGTTCGCGCCCGAGATCGGCGCCGTCGAACACCAGGTCATCCTGCTGGTCAACCGGCCAGTCGATAATGGCTTCGGTGGAGACGATTTCCGGCGGATGCGTGAAGGACTCAGCTACTGCTTCATCAATCACCTGGATTTCGGGCACCTGGATTTCGGGCACGTGGATTTCGGGAACATCGACCGGCGCGAAAACCGGCTCCTGAGCGACAGGCAGGACGATTTCGTCGACAGGCGCTACCGCATCAAAATCCGTGGACGGCAGGAACGCTTCGTCCTCATATTGCCCCCAGGCAGGCTCAACGGCGTCCTCGATTGCGAATTCTGGCTCGACGGCATACGGCTCGGCGACGTCAGGTAATTCGACGACACGCGACGCAGGCTCCACGGCCGGCGCGTCATAGACGTCGAACTCGCGCATGAGTTCGCTTTCCAGATCGAGCATCGGCTCGGCATGGGAAGGAACCTCCGGCACCGGTTCACGGCTCACCAGTTCGCGATGCCTCGCCAATTCCTGAAGCTGCTGGACCGCAGGCCGATTGTCATACCCGACGATGCGTGCGAGTTCGGCCAACGGATCATCATCCGCCAAAATGTCGAATTCCGCAGTCTCGCCACGTGCCAATTGTTTCTCTGCCATACGCTCCACTCACAACTTACTAGCCAGTCCCTGCCAGTTCATTGTGGGGAAATGTTGACAATACTATCGCATCTCATCCGGTGCTGCGGTGCCTGTAATAGACAGGCCCGATTTCAGCACCGAGGCGACAGCATGCACAAGTCCTAACCTGGCGATGGTCAATTCTCTATTTTTATCGTTAACAAAACGTAATTCAGGAGCCTCTTTACCTTTATTCCAGTGCGCATGGAAGGCGCTGGCAAGATCATAGAGGTAAAACGCGATGCGATGGGGCTCCTGGGACTGTGCCGCCGCCTCGATGATACGCGGATATTCCGCCAGCTTGGCGACCAGCTGCAGCTCGTTCGAATCAGAGATGTTGCCGGCAATCGCGCCCGCCAGATCGATCGTTGCGAAATCCACGCCCGGAAATGCTTCGCTGGCCTGCCGGAACACAGACATGCAACGCGCATGCGCATACTGCACGTAAAAGACCGGGTTATCCTTCGACTGTTCTGTCACCTTGGCGAAATCGAAGTCGAGCGGCTCGGAATTCTTGCGGTAGATCATCATGAAGCGGACGGAATCGCGGCCGACTTCCTCGACCACATCCCGCAGGGTAACGAAGTCGCCGGAACGCTTCGACATCTTCACCGGCTCGGCATCACGATAAAGCTTGACCAGCTGGCAGAGCAGCACCGTCAGTTTCGACGCGCCGCCTGACACGGCGCGCGCGACCGCCTCCAGACGCTTGACGTAGCCGCCATGGTCGGCGCCGAGCACATAGATCATTTCGTCGAAGCCGCGATCGAACTTGTCCTTGAAATAGGCAACGTCGGCGGCGAAATAGGTATAGGAGCCATCCGACTTGATCAGCGGTCGGTCGATATCGTCACCGACCTCGGTCGAGCGGAACAACGTCTGTTCACGATCTTCCCAGTCCTCCGGCAGTTGCCCCTTCGGCGGCGGCAAAGCGCCCTTGTAGACATGGCCCTTGAAGGTCAGGTCGTTGATGGCGTTGCGGATCCGCCCGGCGCCATCGGCATGCAGCGCGCGTTCGGAGAAGAACACATCGTGGTGGACGTTGAGGGCTGCCAGATCCTCGCGGATCATCGCCATCATCGCATCGATCGTACGATCCTTGACGAGTGGCATCCACTTGTCTTCCGGCATGATCCGCAGGCTCGTGCCGAATTCGTCGGCAAGCGCTTGCCCGACCGGAACGAGATAGTCACCGGGATAGAGCCCCGAGGGGATGTCACCGATCTTTTCGCCAAGCGCCTCGCGGTAGCGCAGGAAGGCGGACCGCGCGAGCGTGTCGATCTGCGAGCCTGCGTCGTTGATGTAATATTCCTTCGTCACCTCATAACCGGCAAAGGCCAGAAGGTTCGCCAGCGTGTCGCCGACGACGGCGCCACGGCAATGGCCGACATGCATCGGGCCGGTCGGATTGGCCGAGACATATTCGACATTGACCTTGCGGCCGGCGCCAACGGCACTCTTGCCGTAATTGGTACCATCGGCGACCATCACCGCCAGAAGCTTCTGCCAATAGGCGACCGAGAGCTTGACGTTGATGAAGCCGGGACCGGCCACCGAGACGGCGGCGACTTCCGGATCCTGCTGCAATTTCTCGACAATCTGGTCGGCGAGCGCCCGCGGATTTGTGCCCAGCGGCTTGGCCAGTACCATGGCGGCATTGGTTGCAACGTCACCATGGCTTGCATCGCGCGGCGGCTCCACACTGATCCTGCCGAAGTCCATGGAGGAGCGATTTTCACGCACGATATCAAGCGTTTCGAGGACGTTTTTAATTCTTGATTCGAAGTCAGTGAAAATGTTCATCGCATCCATCCGGCCTGCTCGGCCCGAAGGGGCGCGAGACCGCGTTAATTTCGTTCAGATCGGCGGCCCAACATGCGCGTGACCGCCCTCAATCGGCGCGGTGACTACCGCAAATCAGGGGTATGGTCAAACAAGCGCCTGTGCACGGCGATCGCGTAGGTATCGGTCATGCCCGCCAGATAGTCGCCGACATGGCGGGCCTTGGCGGGTTCGGCCATGCCGGCAATCTGGTCGATCCAGTAATGCTTCTGCATCTCGCGCGGATCAGCCATGAAGGCGTTGTAGAGATCGGTGACGATCAGCGCGGCATTGGCACGCACGCGCATTACCTCGGGGTGGCGATAGATGCGGGTCATCAGCATTTTCTTAATCTGCTGATCCGTTTGAAACATTGCTTCCGAAAAGCCGGCCATCACTCTGTCCGCCGCCCGCACATCGGCAGCGCTCTGCGGGTTAACCTCACGCAGATTCTTCTGGGCGACGGTGATCACATCCTCGACCATCGCCGTGATCTGGCGGCGCATGATTTCATGGGTGAAGCGGTTGGCCTCCAGCCCCGGATATTTGTCGCGGACCTCGCGCATCAGCGCGGCCAAGAACGGAATTTCCTCCAGCATCTCGAAGTTCAGGTAACCCGAGCGCAGGCCGTCGTCGATATCATGGGTGTTGTAGGCAATGTCATCCGCGATCGCTGCAACCTGAGCTTCCAGGCTGGCGAAACTCGCCAGTTCGAGATCATGCAGCGCGCAATAGTCAAGGATGGGCTGCGGGACCGGACCACGGATGCCCTCGCCGTTTGCCGCCACCAGCGGCCCATTGTGCTTGACCAGACCTTCCAGACTTTCCCATGTCAGGTTGAGCCCGTCGAACTCGGCATAACGGCGTTCCAGCTTGGTGACGATGCGCAACGACTGCGCATTGTGATCGAAGCCGCCATAGGGCTTCAGCATTTCGTGCAGCGCGTCTTCGCCGGTATGACCGAAGGGCGTGTGGCCGAAATCATGGACCAGCGCCACGCCTTCTGCGAGATCCTCGTCCAGCCGCAGGGCGCGTGCCAGCGCACGGGCGATCTGCGCCACCTCGATCGTATGGGTCAGGCGCGTGCGATAGTGATCGCCATCGGCGGCGATGAAGACCTGGGTCTTATGCTTCAGGCGGCGGAAGGCGGTGGTGTGGACGATGCGGTCGCGGTCGCGCTGGAAATCGGATCGCGTCGGGCTCACGGTCTCAGAATACAGCCGCCCCCGGCTCGCCCACGGATCGGAGGCGAAAATCGCGCGTTCACCGGAACCGAAACCAAGCGCATGTCTGTCCAATGTCATTTCCCACTTTGCATCCCATTGACGCGGTCTTAAAGCCTTCATACCTATAGTGTGCGCTGCAGGAAAGCACCGAGTGGATACCGCTCGTATCCTTGAACAAAAACAAGGATTTGCCGCGCAACCGGCCCACTTCGTGTGCGATCTTCACGACGCAGCGGACGATGGAAACAGCGAATCTCTCCGGATCTTGACCCCGGCAGGAGGTAAACATGACGACGGAAACTGTAACTCTCTCGGACTCGGCGGCAAAACGCATCGCCGTCATCCTGAAATCCGACGCGGAGAAAAAGGCCATGCGCGTCTCCGTCGAAGGCGGCGGCTGTTCGGGCTTCTCCTACAAGTTCGATCTGGTCGGGGATGCCGACGACGATGACCTCGTCCTGGAGAAGGGTGACGCGAAAGTGCTGATCGACAGCATGTCGCTGGTCTATATGAGCGGCTCGGAAATCGACTTCGTCGACAACCTGCTCGGCCAGTCCTTCCAGATCAAAAACCCGAATGCCGTCGCAAGCTGTGGCTGCGGTACGAGTTTCTCGATCTGAGACAACGGCGACAGCATTACCCCTAAAGATACGGCGATCCCAGCCAGAATATCTTATTGAGCAGGCGTGTGGCGAAAGGCTTGGCATGCAGGTCCGGCAGCGTGACCGGATGCGCCTCGTTCAAGACAGCCTGGATTCGATGTCCGATGCTGCCGGCAAAGCTCGTGTCCAGCACTTCCAGATCAATCTCGAAATTGAGCCGCAAAGACCGGGGATCGAGGTTCGACGAGCCGACATAGGCCCAGCGGTCATCGACGGTCATCAGCTTGGAATGATTGAACGCGCCGGTCGATCGCCAGATCCGGCAACCGCCTTTGAGAATCTGGTCGAATTGCGCCGTCATCGCCCGATCGACCAGAACCAGGTTGTTGACGGCCGGCACGATGATATCCACGTCCACGCCCCGCAGTGAAGCCGTCACCAGCGCGCTGATCAGTTCCCTGTCCGGCAGGAAGTACGGCGACATGATGCGGATATTATGTCTGGCAACGGAAAAGGCTCCCATCATCATCTTGTGATTGGATTCGTTGGCCCGGTCCGGCCCCGACGGCACTGCGCGCACCAGCATGGCGGGCTTTGCCTGTGGCGCCGACGCAATCTGCCAGGCGGCGCCCTCCAGCACTTCCCGGCAGGCAAACTGCCAGTCTTCTGAAGCCACCTGGAAAAGATCGGCGACGACCGGGCCGGCGACGCGGAAATGCGTGTCACGCGCCTGAACATCACCGGCGAACTCCAGGGTGAAGCCCGAGCGGATATTCATGCCGCCCGTAAAAGCGACAACGCCGTCGATCACGAGGATTTTCCGGTGCGTGCGCAGATTGGCATAGGGTAGACGCAGCCCCATGATGATATTGCCGTTGAACACCTTGACCGTGACGCCGCCCGCCTCGAGATGACCGACAATGCTGGGAACCGAATAGCGCGCGCCGACCGCATCGATGAGGATACGCACCTCGACGCCGCGCTTCACCGCCCCGATCAGGGCATCGGCAAACCGCAGGCCGATCGCGTCGCGATCGAAGATATAGGTTTCGAGCAGAATGGCGCGGGTGGCGGTGGCGATCTGCTGCAGCATTGCCGCATAGGCGGCGTCCCCGCCTTCCAGCATGGTGATCTGGTTGCCCGCGCACATGCGGTGACGGCTGACGCGATCTCCCAAAAGCTTCATCGCGCCGAATCGCTGCCCGAATCGCTCGGCGACCGCCGCGATCGTAACGTCGAACTTGCTTAAGGCGTCCGTTCCCCGCTCCCGCACCAGCGAACGCTGCTGCTCGATAGAGGAGCGGCGGATGCGATTGATGCCGGCAATCGCATAGAGAAGCGCGCCGAGAACCGGGGACAGAACGATGATGCCTACCCAACCCAGCGCAGAGCGGACCTCTTGCTTGGTCATCGTGGCATGAATGGCGGCTGGCACGCCGAGAATGACGGAGAGGACCGCCAGGATATGCGGCCAATAGGTCGTCAGCAAAGCAATCATGCGCCGACTATAAAGAGCCGGCTCCAAGAAGCAATTCTGTACGGGATGAACGGTCGCTTTGCAAAGCTTGCGGTTTGTCAAAGAAATCCGGCGGGGCTACAACAGGAAAAGCCCGCGCCGCATTTCGAAGGATTGCCCATCATGAAAATCGTCACCTGGAATATCAACGGCATCAGGGCCCGCATCGACGTTCTCGTGGCATGGCTGAAGGAATCACAGCCCGACATCGTCTGCCTGCAGGAAATCAAGACCGTCGACGAAGGCTTTCCCCGCGGCGAGATCGAGGCACTCGGCTACCACGTCGAGACGCACGGCCAGAAAGGCTTCAACGGCGTCGCCATCCTGTCGAAGATCAAGCCGGACGAAATCAATCGCGGCCTGCCCGGCGCCGATACCGACGAACAATCCCGGTTCATTGAAGGCGTGTTTTCCGTTGACGGCGGCGTCATCCGCGTCTGCTCGCTCTACCTGCCAAACGGCAATCCGGTCGAGACGGAAAAATTTCCCTACAAGCTCTCGTGGATGGACCGGCTGAGCGCCTTCGCAGCCGAGCGGCTGGCGCTGGAAGAACCCTTGATTCTCGCGGGCGATTACAACGTGATCGCGGAGCCGCATGACTGCTGGGACGTCAAGGTCTGGCAGAACGACGCGCTCTATCAGCCGCGCACGCGCCAATCCTTCCGGCGGCTCGAAAATCTCGGTTTCACCGATGCGGTGCGCGCGACGAGCGATGCAGCGCCGCTCTATACGTTCTGGGATTATCAGGCGGGTTGCTGGCCAAAGAACTTCGGCATCCGTATCGATCACCTGATGCTGTCGCCGGAGGCGGCTGACCGGCTGGTTTCAACCGATGTCGAAAAGCATGTTCGCGCCTGGGAAAAGCCGTCCGATCACGTGCCGGTAGCGGGCAAGTTCAGCTTCGCAGCACGGGCTGCAGCCTGAGCGATATCAGTCGCTGTCGAGATGGATGGTCTGGGACATGGCGACGGCCGCCCGGCGATCATCTTCACTGGCAAGCGAGAAAGCCTGTTCCTGCAGTGACTGCAGCCAAGGCTTGTCCTTGGGGGTACACTGGTCGAGCGCGGCGGTCATATAGGCAAGGCCGCGTGCCGTCTGGCCTTCCTGGAAAATCACATTGCCGAACACGCCCATGGCGCCGGCATGGCCGTTCTTGCGGGCGCGGTTCAGCCACTTCTTCGCCTGCTGGACATTGACGCTGCCGCCATCGCCCGACAGCAGCATCCTTGCCAGCTGGAATTGGGCTTCAGAAACGCCGAAGGTGGAAGCCGCCTGGAAATAGAGCTGGCGCGCCTGGCTCATGTCGCTCTTCACCGGACTGTCGGGAATGCCGCGACGGTAGTAGCCGGCGAGCGAGATCAGTGCATTGACGAAATAGCCGGTATCTTCGGAGCCCGGTTCGACGCCTTTCTCGGCGATCTCGCTGTAAATCTTGAACGCTTCGAGGTCGTTTTCGGCGACGCCGTCACCGTAAGCGTACATATTGGCCAGCGCCCAGCGGGAGCCCGTATGGCCTTTTTCCGCTGCATAACGGTAGGCTTCGACGGCTTCGTCCTTGCGACCATTCTTGTAGGCGGAAAAGCCGAACTTGAAGAGGGCGAATGGTCCGGATTCCTTCGTGACACCGGCGCCGGGATCGAACGCGAAGGCCGTGCGCTGCTGCGCGGAAAGCGCGAGTGCCAAACTCAAAACAAGAAACGTCAACGACCGGTAACCGCGTATCAGCATGATAGTCTATATCTTCCGTTCAACCCCAAGAGCCGGTCGGTGCCAGTGCCAATCGATACTCTGCCTCGCGCATTCGTCATGCCGGCAGTTTCCCGACCGTAGTCGGCTTTTCCGGCAAGAGTGCGGCTCGCCCTGGGCCACACGATCCAATCCGCGCAAAAACGACCTGCCGAACAGTCCCAAAACTGCTCCGAAGCCGCGTAACATCACGGGAGACATGGATTTTTTCGAAAACGCGAATACTCATCTCACTCCAAACACCGCATGCTCAAAACTTCTTTGCAGGTTTGTCAAGCTCATCGGTGCTCCCAGTTTGTGGCGGGAAATAGACACAATCCCCCGCCGCGCTGCCGTTGCGGACTATAGAAAGAATGTGTTGCTGAATCGTCACAAAACGTGACACCCGCCGACTCCCGAAAATCTGGCCGGAGAGCCCCCCGGTTTCGAGATGATATATGGGAGAGACAACCGCTAGACACGCCCAAACGCGTAAGCCCGCACGCACATTTGCATGGTTCACCGAACGCAAGCTACAAAAAAGGCCCGATGCGAACACCGGGCCCTTCCTTGAATGCTGGGTCGATCAGAACTTGACCTTCAGCGACGTGGAAATGGCACTGACGAGGTCGGTGCCGAAATCATAGCTTACGTCTTCGCCGACCGAGCTGCCGCTCGTCAGGACGCCGATGGCGCCGGCAAGACGCAATTCGACATTTTCGGTCGGGGTGTAGGATACGCCGGTGCCGAGCGTCCAGGTGTCGGTCTGGTTGCCGTAGCCATGGCTTGTGCCGCGGTCCCAGGTCAGGCTTGCAGCACCGCTCCACTGGTCGTTGAACTTGTGACCGACGCCGCCCGAAACGGTCCAGCCGTCGCGATAGAGAAGCGTCAGGCTGGTCGGCAGGTTACGCGGATCCGCAGTGCTGTTCGGATTGACCTGAATGACCTGCAACTGGCTCCAGTCCGTCCACTTGACCGAACCGAAAACAAGCCAACCGGGCGCAATGCCGGTCTGCAACTTGAGTTCGATCGAATCCGGCATCGAGGCGAAGCTCGATACGTCGTATTTCGTACCATCGACCGTGACCGGTCTTCCGGTAACGGGGTCGATCACGGGCGCACCGGTGAGGGGATTGCGCACCGGGAGCTTTACATGAGTAAGATCGACGGTGCCACCCAGATCATCGAGATTCACGGCACTGTTATAGACGAGGCTTGCACGAAACGCGTATTCGGGGATTTCATAGGCAGCACCGGCGCGCCAGCCCCAACCGCTCCCGTCGAGATCAAGGCGACCAACACCGTCAAATCCGGGTGCGACCAGAGGGCTGACAAAACGCTCCTTGAAGCCACCGACTTCCTGATAGAAGCCACCGCCGATGATACGGAACTGGCCCTTGCCGGCATCCCACTTGTACGAGCATGTTCCCGCGTAGTTGTCGCTCTCGATCTTGGTTTCGATATTGTCGTTCGCACCCATCCAGTTCGCACCCGGATTGGTGTGCGCGCCCCAGGGCTGCGAATAATCGACCATGCAGTCGACGCTGTCGCCGATGCCGGCCTTGAAGCCGATCCGCGGAACCCAGTAACCTTCGGTATCTTCCACGCCGCTGGTCTGGCCGCCACCAGCACCATTCGAACCAATGCCGTTCAGCGGATTGGTATCCACGACATTGTTGAGTTCGCGCTGCGGATTGACATAAGTCGCCGCGGCTTCACCCGCATATGTGGACGGATCGAACAACAGATCGATATTGTAACCGCCACGTTCCAGACCGCCCGCATTGGCCACAGTCGTGGTCAATGCAACGGTCAGCGCCGCCATCATGGCAGTCCCGATTTTCTTGTGAACCATCCGTTCCTCCCCTGAACACAGTCGGTCGCCGACGTTGAAATCGGCCACTGATGGAAAATTATCGACGGGATGGCGCAGAAGGCAAATACCTAGAATTAGCGATAGAGCTTCTTCGATCACGGAAAATTTACGTAAGAAAATGAAAGAAAGAGCGAAATCGCCAGATATCGGACTTTAATTTCGCCGTCCAACAAATTTCAGAAACAATTTAGAAGAAAATTCCACGAAATCACCAAAGTGTCACATTGACACAACAATGTCGCTTTTTGCGAGACTTGCCTCTTCAAATAAGAAAATGTGTATGCAAGCGCATAGATGCGTGGATTTCGGGCAGAAACCGGGATTCCGCAAGAGAATCAGAAATAAACTCTGCATTGCATTGCATTGCGACCGTCATCAATCCGAGATCGCATGTATTTTCAAACAAAAAGCGACCGGCCGCCTTTTGGCCGATCGCTTGTCTTCTTCACGACAATGTCGAGCTGACGTCAGCCCGCTTCCGAAATTCGTGCAAGCGCCACGCCAAGCGAGACCTTCTGGCCGTCGAGCTCGGCCAGCCGTTCCCGCTCCGCCTCGACTACGTCGGGCCGGGCATTGGCGACGAATTTTTCGTTCGAGAGCTTGCCGAGAATGCGCTCGCGCTCCTGGTCGACCTTGGCCAGCGCCTTTTCCAAGCGCGTCTTTTCAACCGACAGATCGATCAGGCTGCCGAGCGGCAGGCAGATGGTCGCCTCGCCGACGACGATCTGGGCGCTGCCCTTCGGCGCGGTCGCGGCGAGATCGATGGCATCGACACGCGCCAGCCGGCGAATGGCGGCGGCGTGACGCTCCAGCCGTTCCTTGGTCACCGTGCTTGCCTCGACAACGACGAGCGGCGCAATTGCCGCCGGCGGCACGTTCATTTCCGAACGGACCGAACGGATACCGGAGACCAGATCGATCAGCCAGTTGGTTTCGTCTGCCGCCGCATCGTCGGCATAGGACGACGACGGCCATTCCGCGTGGCACAGCAGGCCGTCGCGTGTCTGCCCCTCAGCCGCCGTCTGCGCCCACAACTCTTCCGTCATGAACGGCATGAAGGGATGCAGCAGCTTGTAGGTCTCGTCAAGAATATAGGCGACGCAGGCACGTGATTCGGCCTTGGCTGCCTCGTCCGCGCCGCCGAACACCGGCTTCAGCAGTTCCAGATACCAGTCGCAAACCTGATTCCAGACGAAACGATAAAGACTGCCGGCCGCTTCGTTGAAACGGTAGCCCTCAATCGCTTCCGTCACATCGCGGATCGTGCGCGACAGTTCCGTCAGAATCCAGCGGTTGATCGTCAACGAGCAGGCTTCCGGAACGAATTTCGGATCGGTCGCGACGCCGTTCATGCCGGCAAATCGCGTTGCGTTCCAAAGCTTGGTGCCGAAATTCCGATAGCCGGCGATACGCGCCGGATCGAGTTTCACGTCCCTGCCCTGCGCCGCCATGATCGCCAGCGTGAACCGCAGCGAATCGGCGCCATACTCGTCGATCAGGTCGAGCGGATCGATGACGTTGCCCTTGGACTTCGACATCTTGGCGCCGTTCTTGTCGCGAACCAGCGCGTGAACGTAGACGGTATGAAACGGCTCGACGGCAGTCCCGTCGGTATCCTTCATGAAATGCAGGCCCATCATCATCATCCGCGCAACCCAGAAGAAGATGATGTCGAAGCCGGTGACCAGAACATCGGTCTGGTAATATTTGTCGAGTTCGGGCGTCTTGTCCGGCCAGCCGAGCGTCGAGAACGGCCAGAGCGCCGAGGAGAACCACGTGTCGAGCACGTCCTCGTCACGGGTCAGAATATCGCCCGGCGCGAAGTTTTCGAGCTTCTCCTCGACCCAGGCTTTCCAGGGGCCTTCATGCGCGATGTAGTGCTGAATCGCCGCGTGCAACGCCTCTTCCTCGGTCTTTTCAACGAAGACCTGTCCGTCCGGACCGTACCAGGCCGGAATCTGGTGTCCCCACCAGAGCTGGCGCGAGACGCACCAGGGCTGGATGTTTTCCATCCATTCGAAATAGGTCTTTTCCCAGTTCTTCGGGACGAAGTTGGTGCGGCCTTCGCGAACGGAAGCGATCGCGGGCTTCGCCAGCGTCGCGGCATCGACATACCACTGTTCGGTGAGCCGCGGCTCGATCGGGACGCCGCCACGGTCGCCATGCGGAACCGTGTGCTTGTGTGGCTCGATCTTGTCGAGCAGACCACGTTCCTCGAACATGGCCACGATCGCCTTGCGGGCGGCGAAACGCTCGAGATTGTCGAGTGTCGAAATCACGGATTCAAGCTCGTCGGTCGCCGGCAGGCCTTCGAGGAAGTCCTCGTTGCCGGCAAGCGTCACATGGCCATCGATGGTCAGGATGTTGACTTGGCGCAGATTGCGCCGCTTGCCGACGTCGAAATCGTTGAAATCGTGCGCAGGCGTCATCTTGACCGCGCCGGTGCCGGCGGTCGGATCCGGATATTCGTCGGCGACGATCGGAATGCGACGGCCGACCAGCGGCAGCACGACATGCTTGCCGACGATCCCCTTGTAGCGCTCGTCATCGGGATGGACGGCAACACCGGTATCGCCGAGCATGGTTTCAGGACGAGTGGTCGCGACGACGAGATAGTCACGCGTCTCCCACTCGGTCGCCTTGCCGTCCTCGTCGAAGGCGATCGGATGCTGGTAGGTCGCTCCGTCTTCCAGCGGATAACGCAGGTGCCACAGATTGCCGGCCATCTCGACCTGTTCAACTTCCAGGTCGGAAATCGCGGTCAGCAGCTTCGGATCCCAGTTGACCAGACGCATGTCTTTGTAGATCAGGCCTTCCTTGTAGAGCGAGACGAACACTTCCAGCACAGCCTTCGACAGACCTTCATCCATGGTGAAGCGTTCGCGCGACCAGTCACAGGAAGCGCCGAGGCGCTTCAACTGGTTGAAGATAAGGCCACCGGATTCGGCCTTCCACTCCCAGACCTTGTCGATGAAGGCCTCGCGCCCCATCTCGCGGCGGTGCTGCTGGCGTTCCATCAGCTTGCGCTCGACGACCATCTGCGTTGCGATGCCGGCGTGGTCCATGCCCGGCTGCCAGAGCACGTCCTTGCCGCGCATGCGCTCGAAGCGGACCATGATGTCCTGCAATGTGTTGTTCAGCGCATGGCCCATGTGCAACGAGCCGGTGACGTTCGGCGGCGGGATGACGATACAGAAGCTGTCGGCGCCAGGTTTTGCCCCCGCACCTGCCCGGAAGGCGTCCTCGTCATCCCAGATCTTGGCGATACGCGGTTCGACTGCGGCGGAATCATAGGTTTTTTCAAGCATTCTGGAGCCAAACTCGCTGATTGATGTCGATGGTTTGTAAATCGGAACGGGGCATTGGTGTCAACAATAACGACAAAAAAGCCGCCAGTGTGGTCGCTGGCGGCTTTGACGGAGAGAAATGCGAAAGCCTACCGCCGGGGTCCACGCGCAACGCGCTCGATCTCCTCACGCACGAGCCGTTCCACCAGCGTCGGCAGATTGTCGTCCAGCCATTCCTGCAACATCGGACGCAGCATATCCTCGGCAATCTCGTCGAAAGAACGGCGCTGACTGCTGTCAAAGGCAAGCGCGAGATCACCAAACGAGCGGGCAACCTGTTCGCCGACTGCAGGCGATACGATCGAGTTCACCTCCTTTTCGGTGATGATCGAAACCGGATGGCTCTCAGCCTCGACGCGTTCGGGAGCGGATTGAGCGGCCGGCGCCTCGATCTTTTCAACGATTGCGGCGGCCGGTTGGGCCAGCGCCGCTGTGACCGGAGCAGCAGCCGGCTCCATCTTGTCCTCGGCCTGTACGGCCGGCTGCTGTGATACCGGCGCGGGTGTCATGCGGGCAGTTACGGTCGGGTTTTCGATCCTGGGACGCTGTGCGACCGCATTGTCCGGCTCGCGCAGTGGCAGCGAATGCCGCTCAGAGGCGGCCCGCACACGGGCGGCGACATCGGCCAGAGACAGCGGCGGGGTCGAGACGGCAGCCGCCGATCGTTCGACCTCCGGCTGTGGCTCGCGGACCGGCACCGGCTGCGCATGCTGCTGAACCTCGGCTTCGAACTCAGCCACGAGCGCATCGTCATCGATGGTCAGATGAATATCGTCGGTATCATAGGCGCGATCGTCCTCGTAGGAACGTTCGCCGCGATAGCCCTCGTCCGGTGCCGGACCGAGATCGTTGGCCGGGAATCCGGGAAGGCCCGGCTCGTTGCTTTCGATGATCTTGCGAATGGAGGCGAGAATCTCGTCCATCGAAGGTTCGCGCGCTGCATTGGGCTGTGCCATGATTATCCCCGTTTCTGCGGTCGAATTGGATCGAAAGATTTGCCACGCAGGTGTCGATGCGGACTGTATGCGAGTTCGGCGTTGAACAAAACGCCGCGAATCATCAAGTTGGATTCTTGCACAGATTTGTTCGATCCGTTACCCGTCGCCGATTCGCACGGAAAATTCGCCGCGAAAGCTGCGGGCCGTTCCCCATTCGAATGCGATGAAATCAGGCAAATGGTTTAGCGCCCGTCCACTGTGCGCAGGCCGAACCACTTGTCCTTGACGGCCTCGTAGTGCTCTTCCGAGCGGTATTCGGCCACCTGGAGACCTTGGCTCTTGATCGTCAGGCGGCCCATGGCCGCCAACAGCGAATAGCTGGCCACCACGGCATTGCGCTGCGAGGCGACGAGGCTCTCTTCCGCGACCAGCACGCTCTGCTGCGCATCAAGCACGTCAAGCGTGGTTCGCTGACCGACCTTGCGCTCCTCGATGACGCCGGCGAGCGCCATGTTGGCGGCGTTCACCTGGGCCTTGTTGGCAATGATTGACGCAAGCGCGCCCTCAAGCTGCGCATTGGCCGTCACGATCGTCTGCTGCACCTCGGCACGGGCGGAATCGACGAGAATACGCTGCTGGCCCAGCCGTTCCTTGGCCTGGCGGATCTGGCCATATTCGGCGCCGCCCTGATAGATCGGAATTTCCAGGCGCGCGGTGATGGCGGCGCTCGCCGTATCCGTGCCGTTGGTGCGGTCCGTGGTATTACGAGACAGGCTACCCTGCACCACCACACCCGGCAGCATCGTGCCCTCGGCCGACTTCACGCGGTAACCGGCGGCATCGACACTGTACTGCGCCGCCGCGATCGTCGGGTTATCCCGCAGGCCGGAGGCAACGGCCTGGTCGAGGCTCTTCGGCATCGCCCTGGAGGCGGGAGCCGGCTGCTTGACGCCCTTCGGCATATCGCCGACGATCTGCACATAGACGGCTTCGCTCTGCTTCAGCTGCGAAATCGCGTTCGCGAGAATGGCCTGCGCGCCGGCAAGCTCGGCCTCCGCCTGGCTGACGTCGGTGCGGGTCCCCTCGCCGACGTCGAGCCGCGACTTCGCCGCATTCAGCTGTTCTTTCAGGAAGGCCATGTTGCGCTTGCGGATCGACACGACGCGCTGGTCACGGGCGATATTGGCATAGGACTGGGCTGCGGCGAGAAGAATGGAAATCTCGTTCGCCTTCAGCGTCTCGCGACTGGAAAACACGTTCGCCTCGGCGGCGCGGACATTGTTCAGCGTCTGGAAGCCGTCGAAAATCTGCTGGGTGATCGTGATTGTCGCGAGCCCGGTGCGCACCTGTTCAGCGACAAGTGGCGTCCCGCGGCGCGGAAATTGGAAGTTCGGGAAAGCCTCCGTGCCAAGGTGTGTCGCCGTTCCCTGCAGCGCCGCCGAAATCTGCGGCCGGTAACCCGACTTGGCGATCGCCACGCCTTCGTCCGTCGCGCGCAGGCCGGCGCGCACTGCGTTCAGATCGGGATTGTTCTGATAGGCCTTGGCCATGGCATCGAAGATCGTTTCTGCCGAAACAGCAAGGGGCGTCAGCCAGACCGTTGAGGAAAGGGCGGCCGACATAGCCATCTTACGCAGAATCGACACAATCTCTACTCCGGTATGGAAGCCGGAATGACCCAGATCTTCCCAGTTCGGCAAAGCCGCGGCATTTCACATCATGTGAGGGAAACCACCTCACGCTGCTTGTCGCTGCTTAAGCGCAAGAGGTCTGACTTCAATCCTCGGCAAGCGTCTTCTTTGAAGCCCGGATTTCAAGCTGCGACAACCGGTTGCACCACCTTCGGCTACCCGTGACCCGGAGAAACGAAAGGCACGTTGCCATTTCGCAACATTGGAATATACACGATAACAATCAAATGCTGAGCGCCCTCAATAAGAGGAGCGTCAAAATACAAATTCACGCGCAATCCGGAAGCCCGGCAATGGCTTGACGGCCGTGTTGAAAGCCAGACGTTCCGAGGTCTTGCCGGCTTCGCGGGTATAGATCCGGGCGCGCGAAGCATTGCCGAAACCAACCACCGCAACCAGACGGCCGCCGTCCTTGAGCTGGTCGAGAAGAGCCTCCGGCACGGTCTCGACCGCGCCGTTGACGAAGATCACATCGTAAGGCGCACCCGACGCATACCCGGCTTCCAAAGTGCCAGTGACCACCTCGACATTGCCGTAGCCCAGACGGCCAAGCGTCGCGGTCGCTTCCGTGGCCAGGGCAGCGTCGCTCTCAACAGCAATCACCGAAGCGGCGAGCGACGAAAGGATCGCCGATGTGTAGCCGGTACCGGCGCCGATCTCGAGAACCTTGTCGCCGCCGGTAATCGTCGCGAGTTGCAGCAGCTTGGCCATCGGCGATGGCTCCATCAGGTAGCGGCGGCCTTCGGTCGCGCCCGACAGTTCGACATCGGTGTCGATATAGGCAAGCGGCTTCATCGCGGCGGGCACGAACTCCTCGCGAGGGACAGACAGGAAAGCCGAAAGAACGGTATGCGACGTCACATCCGTCGTGCGGATCTGGTTGTCGACCATCTTGATGCGTGCTGCTTCGAAATTCATCTTGCCTGACCTCATGATCCGGATCGTCGTCCGGTTTGCGCGCACTTGCCTTGCGCCGGATATGGCCACGCTCATAAATCCGCGCATCAACGGTTTCAAGCTATGGAATGCAGTTCTCGCAAAAAAGCAAGCTTGGCGGCGACATGCGTGTCCGTCGAAGAGGGTTCCCGCAGATATTTCACGGGGTTTATCGTCTGGACCTCGCCGTGGGCAGAGAACATACAGCAGCCAGATCCATCCCGGTCTGGCCGCTGGATACAAATATTACAATGTATTCGTCTCAACCGGCGGGCGCGGCCTCCAGGCCAACAAGCCCGATCTTGGTATAGCCGGCGCGCTGGATGAGGTTCATCACTGTCATCAGTTCACCGTAATCCACCGCCTTGTCGGCGCGCAGCAGGATGCGGGTCTGCGTATTGCCTTCGGTCATCCGGTTGAGCTCGCCGACAAAATTGTCGCGGCTGGTCTCGTCATTGCCGAGAGCCAGTGACAGATCGGCTTTCAGGGTGACGAAAACCGGTTTGTCCTCACGCTTGGCCGGCGTTGCCGCGGACTGGGGCAGATCGACCTTCATATCAACGGTCGCAAGCGGCGCCGCAACCATGAAGATGATCAACAGCACGAGCATCACGTCGATGAAGGGCGTAACGTTGATCTCGCTGTTTTCCTCTAGGTCGCCGGCACCTTCGCTGATTTTGCTGGCCATGGTCTTATCCGATCCGCGCGATGCCGGCGTCCGAATGCGCATGGCTTTCGGCCTTGCGCGGCGCGACCCTGCGGGCCTGGCGGAAATCGAGATCGCGGCTGACGACGCGCTCGACCGCGGCCGAGGCATCGGCCAGGATCAGGCGATAACCGGCAATCGAACGGGCGAAATAGTTGTAGATGACGACGGCCGGGATAGCCGCGACAAGACCGATGGCGGTGGCCAGCAGGGCTTCGGCGATACCGGGAGCAACAATGGCGAGATTGGTGGTCTGCGCCTGGCTGATGCCGATGAACGAATTCATGATCCCCCAAACGGTGCCGAAAAGCCCGACGAACGGTGAAATCGAGCCGATCGTCGCCAGCACGCCGGTGCCGCCGGCAATGCTCTTTCCGGCACGCGCCTCGATGCGCGACACCTGCGAGGCGACGCGCTCCTTCACACCCTGAGTCGAGACAATATCCAGCACGGCCTCCGACTTCGACAGTTCATCCGCCGCGGCGGCAATCATCAGAGCCGCGGGGCCCTTCTTTCCGGCAAAATTTTCGCGCACATCGCGCAGGACGGTGGCGCCGGAAAGCGTACGCACGGCACGGCGGGCGGCCGCCTTGGCGGCGGCCAGTTCGAATGTCTTGACCAGCAGGATCGCCCAGGTGGCGACGGATGCCAGTGCCAGCGCACTCATCACGCCTTTGACGACGATATCGGCGGCCATGAACATGCCGAGCGGCGATAGATCGTGCGGCAGGACCGGATTCGGAGCAGCAACCTGACCTGCATCCTGTGCTTCGCCGGCAATCGGAGCGGCATCCACCGGCGCGTCCTGCGTCGCAGCCTCAGCCGGAACTGCCTGTGTAGTCGCATCGACGGGTGCTGGCTGTGTCGCGCCAGCCGGGGTCTCCTCGGCGGGCTGCTGGATTTCACCGCTGGCAGGCGCCTGCGTTTCCTGCGCGTGAAGCGCGCCCGCGTTCGAGACAGCAAGCAGCACGGCCGCCAGCATCATCCATTTCGGCATAACCCGGTTCGGCATGATCTTATCCTTACCTATCAATCGCCCGACATCCCTTGGGAGAAGAGAGACCGGACGCGCAAACCCTGTAATTCGACAGCCGGCATGAAAGCGAACGGCTTCAACAAACGCCGCTTCATAGGACGAGTATGGCCGAAAGACAAGGATTTGTGGAGTTATTTAATCAAGAATAAACCGACTGCCACCGCAACGCCTGCGGAATCAGGCACCCGCTCTTATTGATCAGTCTCGGCCTCGTCGAACCGGCCCGTCCGCCAGTCGTAAGTCCGGTGCCGGGCCCAGGGCCGATGCAGTTGCTCCAGGGCGAAAACCAGCTGCATTGCGGGCTTGTCATCAATGGAGGATGCGACCGCGTGAATTTCCACGGCGCCCGAACGCCGCAGGCTCTGTCCGCTCAGCAATGTCGCACCGGAACGGCAGGACGGAAAACGCAGCATTGCCGAGGTAACGACGATATCGGCTTCATCGCAGGCAATGCCGACGAAACGGGCATCATCGACCGTGACGATCTTCCATCCCTGTCTTGTCGTTGCCGCGCAAACCTGTTTCGGGATGCAGGCGAAGCGTCCCGATGGGGAATCCGCCAGTAGTTTTCGAACAGCGTTTTGCGCGACCTCCTTGTCGATCGGCGGCCTGTTTCGTTTTCCGGCGGCAGTATCCGCCATTTCCTCCGTCACCGTCTCCGCATCCTTCACGACAAGGTCAGCGCGCTGCTGCGGCTTCTGGTGATCGTCGAGGCGGAGCGCACGCTGCCATTGCGAGAAGATGAAGTCCGGCGGCTGGGTGCGGTTGCTGGCAGCCGCGTCTCCCTCGATCATCGCCACCAGCCGGCCGTCCTCGGCGATGACAAGGGCAGGCTGCGGGACACTACCTGCCCAGGTGACCACGAGCCCGATAGCGATGACGCAAAGTCCGGAAGCGGCCAACCATGTCCGGAACAGGCAGGCCAGAACTCCGCCGGCAGCAATCAACATGAAGGCAATCTCCGGAACCCGGCCAGTCGTCACCTGTCCGCCCCAGGACGAAACCATACCGGCGATTGCGATCATCCATTCCAGTCCCTGCCCCATGACCAGCAGCGGATAATAATCCAGCCCGAACGGCATGAGCAGCATGGCGACGAGCGCGAACGGCATCACAAAAATGCTGATGATCGGCATGGCCAGGATATTGCCGATCAACCCGTAGGCCGCGAGACGATGAAAATGACCGGCGGAATAGATCATCGTCGACATGCCGCCGATGAACGAACTGAGCAGCAGGCCCGCGAAAAAACCGCCGGCGGCTTTCAGCGGCTTCATTTTCGGGTTGGTCGGTAGGAGATCGCGGTCGGGCCGCTCGCGCCAATGCGCGTAGCCGGCCACCAGCGCCAGTGTCGCCGCAAATGACATCTGGAACCCTGGGCCGGTTATGGCGGACGGCGTCACCACCAGGATGATGAGAGCCGACAGCGCGACATTGCGCAGGCTGATCGACGGCCGGTCGAAGAAGACAGCCACGAGCATGATGGAAATCATGATCCACGAGCGCACGGCGGAAACGGCGCCACCCGAAATCAGGATATAGAAGAATACCATGATCAAAGCGCCAGCGGCCGCAAGCTTCTTGATCGGGACGCGGTGCGCGAGCCCCGGGATGAAGCTAAGCACCGTTCGGGCTCCGATCAAGAAGGTGCCGGCCGCCAGCACCATGTTCAGCCCGGAAATCGCCAAAACATGCGCCAGCCCCGCCTCCCGTAGCGCCTCGATCGTCGGCCGGCTGATGGCGCGCTCCTCCGCCGTGACCAGCGCTGCTGCGATCGCGCCGGCATCGCCGCCGATCGTTCCGCGTATACGGACACCGACCGCCTCGCGCCAGCGGGCAATCGTCTCCTTCCCCTGGGCACGCCAACGGGCAATCCTGCCTTTATCGGAGCCTTCCGGAGCAGCGATGGACTTCGGCTTGCCATAGAAATAACCGACGGCGCCGATCCCCTTGAAATAGCTGTCGAAGGCAAAATCATTCAGCCCGACAAGGGCCGCACCCGAGGGTGGCGACAGACGTGCCCTGCCCTCGATACCGCCGCCGATCGCGATCGCTGCTTCGCGGTTGCGCGACAGTAGGGTGATTGTCTCGGAGGCCCGCTTCAGTGTGGGGTCGGATGTCTGCGCGACGGTGACGGTATAGCGCCAATAGCCCTTGTCCGTGGCTTCCCGCCCGGTGACCGTCCCGCGCACCGTTGTCGTAACGGAGGTATCGAGCAGCACCGTGCCCATGCGCGCCGTCTCGAAAGCCGCCAGCAACATGCCGGCAAGGAACAGGGTCGCCAATCGTGTCGCTATGCGCCAGACGCCGGGAGAGTGTCGAAGAAAACCAGCTGCCATGCAAAAAACGCACAGCAGAAGTGCAAGTTTGAGAAGTCCGGGCGTTTCGGCCAAGGAAAACCAGACGAGCGCGCCGAGCCCAAGAAAGACCGGAACGAAGAGGAACGGATGTCCGAAGTCCTGTTCTTCCGCCAAGGCACCGGTGATCGTACTGCGCCAGCGAATCCGCGCCCACCGTTGGCGAGGTGCGGTGAGCAAATTGAACGCCTTGGTTTTTCGGAGTTTGGGCAGCGTCGCAGGGATTTGCCGAGAGCCATCGGAGGCATCGACGTGCGTCCCGCCAAAGCGGTCGCGCGACGCCAGCCGTGGCTCCTGCCCCTCATTCATGGATGACGTTCCATCCGCCCCTGCCCGCCGCCAGTTTGCAACCGCGCGAGAGAGAACGCAACCGGTGAGTTTGATGCCCAAAAAAGCAGCAACAGTTTCACGGATGAGATGGAAGTGCCGAAGGAAGGAGCGATAATGCCATTGGACATATCGTCCGAACATGCAATTATTGCGTTGCCATATGCCTATTTTTGCGTCGCACCATTTGCCTTTCGTTCAACTTGGCAGCTGTCATTAAATCGGATAGCACATGATCGACGTTAATATCTGCGGCATAATTGTGTGCCAATTTGCTGCAAACGGAGGATCCCCATGACAGGAAAAAGCGCAGTTGTGACGGTCGATGGAAAATCGGTGGACTTGCCGATTCGATCGGGGTCGATCGGTCCGGATGTTGTCGATATCGGCACGCTCTACAAGCAGACCGGCCAGTTCACCTACGATCCCGGCTTCACCTCGACCGCGTCGTGCGAATCCAAGATCACCTATATCGACGGTGACGAGGGCGTGCTTCTGCACCGCGGCTATCCGATCGAGCAGTTGGCCGAGCACGGCGACTTCCTCGAGGTCTGCTATCTGCTTCTCTACGGCGAACTGCCGACCAAGGCACAGAAGCTCGATTTCGACCACCGTGTTACCCATCACACGATGGTGCACGAGCAGATGAGCCGCTTCTTCACCGGCTTCCGTCGCGACGCCCATCCGATGGCTGTCATGTGCGGCTGCGTCGGCGCTCTGTCGGCGTTCTATCATGACTCCACCGACATTACCGATCCGCACCAGCGCATGGTCGCTTCGCTGCGCATGATCGCCAAGATGCCGACACTCGCCGCCATGGCCTACAAGTACCATATCGGCCAGCCCTTCGTTTACCCGAAGAACGATCTCGACTATGCGTCGAACTTCCTGCGCATGTGCTTTGCCGTTCCGTGCGAAGAGTATGTCGTCAATCCGGTTCTGGCCCGCGCCATGGACCGCATCTTCATCCTGCATGCCGATCATGAGCAGAACGCCTCGACCTCGACCGTTCGCCTCGCCGGCTCGTCGGGTGCCAATCCGTTCGCCTGTATCGCTGCGGGCATCGCCTGCCTGTGGGGTCCGGCACATGGCGGCGCCAACGAAGCAGCACTCAACATGCTGGCCGAAATCGGCACGGTTGATCGCATTCCCGAATTCGTCGCCCGCGCCAAGGACAAGAACGATCCGTTCCGCCTGATGGGCTTTGGTCACCGCGTCTACAAGAATTACGACCCGCGCGCCAAGATCATGCAGAAGACGACGCATGAAGTGCTGGCGGAACTCGGCCACAAGGACGATCCGCTGTTGGAAGTGGCGATGGAACTCGAGCGCATCGCGCTGACGGACAGCTACTTCATCGAGAAGAGGCTCTATCCGAACATCGACTTCTACTCCGGCATCACGCTGAAGGCGCTGGGCTTCCCTACGACCATGTTCACGGTGCTGTTCGCGCTTGCCCGCACCGTCGGCTGGATCGCCCAGTGGAACGAGATGATCGAGGATCCGGAACAGCGCATCGGCCGTCCGCGCCAGCTCTATATCGGCGAATCGGAACGCGACTACGTTCCGGTTTCCAAGCGCTAAGTAGAAGGCACCGATTAAAAAGCCCGGTTACCCGGGCTTTTTTTCGTTGAGGACTTGAAGCACGACGCGCGCCGCCGACTCACCCGGCGGCCTCTCCGTCGCCATTCGCTGCCACACGGTACGGAAGCCGTCCAGCATTGCCATACGCTCGGGCGTCGGTGCCGTCAGCCGCTCCATCCAGCGCGACAGGGCGCCCGGCTTGATCGCCTCATTGAGATATTCCGGCACGACGGGGTAATCGGCCACCAGATTGGGAATCGCCGCCGTCCAGATCTTGATCCGCTTGTGCATCAACCGGATGATCCAGTCGGCCTTGTATGTCGAGATGACGGGAATGCCGCACAGGCCGAGTTCCAGAATCACCGTACCCGACGCGGCCATCGCCGCATCCGCCGCAGCGAACGCCTGCCACTTTGAGGCAGCCCCGACGCTGATCTCCGGCTTGACCGCCCAGGATGCAGTCATCTCCCGCACAAGGGCCTCCTGTTTCGGAACCGTGGGAAGCAGGAAGCGCATGCCGGGATGCCGCGCCCGCAATTCCGCGGCCGTCTCGCCGAAATCAGGCAAAAGGCGTCTGATTTCGCTGCCACGCGAGCCCGGAAGAAGCAGGCAGGTGGCGGCATCCGTATTCAGAGCATCGTCCAGCTTTGCCGCCTGCCGGTCCCGGACCGAGAGCACATTGACGTCGCTTGCCAGCCGATGTCCGACATAAGTCGTCGGCGGGCCGCCGAGGCGCTTCATGACCTCCGGCTCGAACGGCAGGACGGCAAGGACATGATCGACATAGGGGCGCATCTTGCAGGCGCGCTCCTGCTTCCACGCCCAGACGCTGGGGCAGACATAATTGACGATCGGCAGGTCCGGCAGGGACTTGCGCACGATGCGGGCCACGCGGTGGGTGAAATCCGGGCTGTCGATGATGACGAGGGTATCCGGCCTTGCGGCGACGATGGCGGCGGCGGTCTGGCGGATGCGCAGGATCAGCTTTGGCAGCCGTGCCAGGACCTGCGAAATGCCCATGATCGACAGTTCGGAATAATCGAACAGGGAAACGAGGCCTTCCGCCTCAAGCCCCTCGCCGCCGACGCCGACCAGCGAGAGTTCGCCCGCAACGAGCGGTCGCAATGACTTGACGAGGTCCGCGCCCAGAAGATCGCCGGAGACTTCACCGGCGATGACGGCAAGCTTCAGCGATCGTCCCGTCATCGCATGCCCCGCAGCAACTCCCGATCGATGCCGGTAATGAACAGGCCGGCCTCGTCGGCGAGCTTGATCATTTCGGGTCGTTCCAGCACCAGCGCGCGACCCGCCTCGACGGCGATACCGGCAAGACCTGCCGCCTGTGCGCCCTTGATGGTCGAGGGGCCGACCGACGGCAGATCGGCGCGCAGATCCTGCTGCGGCTTGCAGAGCTTGACGAGAACGCCCCTCCGGCGGCTGGAGATGCGCCCGTCCGCCTTCAGCTTGACCACGCGCTCCAGCATGGCGTCGGTGCCTTCCGCTCCCTCCAGCGCGACGACACGGCCGCCGACGGCAACTGCACCCTGCCCGACATCCAGATGGCCAAGCGCGATGGCCGCGGCCTCGGCGACCTCGATGTCCGCCTGGTCTTCCGTTCCCGGCGAAAACCTGCCAAGCGTGCCGATATCCGCCAGCAGTTCCGGCACGATCTCCTGAACGCCGATGACACGCGCGCCATTGGTTTCGATGAGTTCGATCGCCATTTTCAGAACGGCGTCGTCGCCGCCCGAGAGCAGCGTGCTCAGGACACTCGGAACTTTCGCAAGGCTCCTGAGCGTCGGCTTGATATCGCGCCAGTCCGGACGGCGGCGGACGGCGCCGGACATGACGACACGCCCGATCCCGGCATTGCGGAACACGCCACTGATTGCCTTGAAATTGCCGATCCCGAGCGTCGTATGATCGAAGGCCGACCAGTCTCGATCGGTTTCATTGGCAAGCGCGATGATGAACGGGTTTTCGCCGTGAAGGCGCGCGGCCTGCGCGACATGCAAGGGCAGCAGACCGCCGCCAGCGATGATCGCCAGCCGGTCTTTGGTGTCTGGCCGGCTGTCCAAGCTCATCCGCCTCAGCCCTTGCTGCCCCTTGTGGGCGACGACAGCGCGCGGTCGCTTTCCGCGGCAATGAAATCGAGGATTTCGAGTGCCGGCGGGCAGTCGAGATAATCACCGCGAATCGCAGCCGCATTGGCGCGGATCGATTCCGGACCTTCGAATATCTGCTTGTAGGCCCGGCGAACCGCGTGGATGACCGGTTTTTCAATGCCGGACCTGCTCATGCCGACGACATTGAGACCACCGAGCAGACCCGGATTGCCGTTGAGCATGCCAAAGGGAATGACGTCGTAGGCAACGGCCGACAGTCCGCCAATGAACGCCTGACGGCCGATGCGGGTAAACTGGTGCACAGCCGAACCGCCGCCCAGGATGGCCCGGTCGCCGACGGTGACGTGACCGGCCAGCATGACATTGTTCGACAGGATGATGTTGTTGCCGAGACGGCAGTCATGCGCCACATGCGAATAGGCGAGGAACAGGTTGTTGTCGCCGACGACTGTCGTACCGCCGTGCTCGACGGTACCCGTGTTCATCGTCACGCCTTCGCGGATGGTGCAGTTTTCGCCGATCACCAGCGTCGTATCGACGGCGCTGTGGTGCACGCTCTGCGAATCACCGCCGATGACAGCCGAAGGAAAAATCTTCGAACCCTTGCCGACCGTCGTACGCCCGAGCACGACGACATGGCTGATCAACTCGACATTGTCTGCGAGCGTCACCTTCGGGCCGATATGGCAGAAGGGGCCGACGACAACGTTGTCGCCGATCACCGCTCCGTCTTCAATGACGGAGAGCGGATGGATCTTCGCAGTGGAGGCAATCATGGTCAGGCGTCTTCCTTGCTGATAATCATCGCGCCGATATCAGCTTCCGCGACAAGTTGCCCGTCAACTTTTGCATCACAGTGAAATTTCCAGATATTGCCGCGCTGCTTCTGCTTGACGACATGATACTCGACACGGTCGCCAGGCACGACTGGCTTGCGAAAGCGGGCGTTGTCGATGGTCATGAAATAGACGAGGTTGCTTCCGTCGCCGGTTTTGCGAGCGCAG
Source organism: Pararhizobium sp. O133 (assembly GCF_051669845.1). Classification (NCBI taxonomy): domain Bacteria; kingdom Pseudomonadati; phylum Pseudomonadota; class Alphaproteobacteria; order Hyphomicrobiales; family Rhizobiaceae; genus Pararhizobium; species Pararhizobium sp. O133. The sequence goes on from NZ_CP196426.1 coordinate 3,033,751, forward strand.
ATCGCGCCGGCGGTCTGCGCCATGCCTTCGATCAGGAGAACGCCCGGCATGATCGGCTGTTCGGGAAAATGCCCGGTGAAATGCGGCTCGTTGGCCGTGACGTTCTTGATGCCGATCGCCGAATTGTCGCCGTCGATCTCGATGATCCGGTCTACCAGGAGAAACGGATAACGATGGGGGAGCAACTTCAAGATTTCCCGTATATCGGCCGTGCCGAGAACGGTGGTTCCTGCTTCACTCATCGTTGCCTCCCGATTTCTTCTGTCTGTTATGGGCCCGCGCCGCAATTTCGGCCATATCCCTGAGAAAGTCGCGCATGGGGCGGGCCGGTATGCCGCCGTAACGCTCGCCGGGCGGAACATCCGCCGCGACGCCGCTCATCGCGGCGATCTGGACCCTGTCGCCGATGGTGATATGTCCGTTGATGGCCGCAGCCCCGCCGATCAAGACCCCATCGCCGATACGCGTACTTCCGGCAATACCGACTTGCGCTGCGATACCGCAATGCCGACCAATGCGGACATTGTGGCCAACCTGAACCTGATTATCGATCTTGGTACCCTCGCCGACCACCGTGTCATCCATGGCACCACGGTCGATTGTCGTATTGGCGCCAATCTCGACGCGATCCTGCAGGATGACGCGGCCGATCTGGACGATCTTGATCATGCCGCCACGCGGCCCCGGCGCATTGCCGAAACCATCCTGGCCAATGCGCGCGCCCGGATGAATGATGACCTCGTTGCCGACAAGCGAATAAAGCACGCTGGCGCCGGTCGAAATCGTGCAGTCGCGCCCGAGCCGCACGCCCGGGCCGATCACGGCGCCGGCAGCAATGCGTGTTCCAGCCCCGATATGAACGCCGGCGCCGATGACAGCCGTCGCCTCGACATGAACATCATCTTCGAGTTGCGCGGATGGATCGACGAAGGCGGCGGGAGAAACGCCGGATGAAGCTGACAGGTTCTGGACCGGGCGCATGGCGTCTGGATGCAGGATTGATCCCGCCAAGGCAAAGGCCATGTGCGCCTGATGTGTATTTGCGGTCAACAGAACGGGAATATGGGATGGAACAAGCGATGCAATCGCCTTGTCGCAGATGATCGCCGTCGCCTGACAGGTCGACAGTTCGTCACGGTTCTTTCGGGACAACATATAGCATATGTCGCCCTCCTTCGCGCGGTAAACCGGCGATACCGACCGGACAAGCCGGTCAGCGACTGTCTTGTCTTCCAAGGACGCGCCAATCCGGTCCGCCAGATCACTCAGGCGAACCCCATCATGCGGTGGGAAGAACCAATTGTTTTCCATGGCCAACTCCAGAACAGTTTTGGCAGGCAGTTCTGGACTGCAAGGATCAGAAGGACGACGAAATACCGAACTTGAGATTCTGAACCCTGTCGTAGTCTTCCTTGGCGATCGGGATTGCATAATCGACACGCAGCGGACCGAACGGCGATGCCCAAATCAGGCCGACACCGACGGACGCACGCAGAGAAGCCCCGGTTCCGCCTTCGGTCTTATCAGTCGTCCCCTTGTACGTGAGGTTCACTTCATTGCCATACAGCGTACCAGCATCCGCAAAAACCGCCCCGCGGAAGCCAGCGTCACGCGAAACGAACGGCAGCGGGAACGTTGCTTCAGCAGAAGCCGTGAAATAGGTCGTACCGCCGAGGGCATCGCCATTTTGCATGCGCGGACCAACACCGTTACGTTCGAAACCGCGAATATCGTTGTTACCCAGCTGGAACTGGTCGAACACTTCCATTTCGCCGCCGGTGCTGAACACATGGCCAGCCGTACCACCAAGCGACGCAATCAGATCGGCGTCGTCGTTCAGGGTGTAATACCACTTGGCCTTGCCGGTAATCTTGTAGAAATCAGATGTACCGCCGAGACCTGCATATTCCTGCGTGAAGGACGCGAGAATACCGTCATGCGGCAGGGTCGCATCATCGAGCGAATTGTAGGTGATCGTGTTCGATACCGAAGAACGCGTCCAGTCTGAACCGTCGATCACGCGGTCATACGGGGTCGACAGGTCAGTCGTATCGCCGTGATAGTCCATCCGGGTGTAGTTGTAACGGAACGTCGTCGACAATTTTTCAGTGATCGGCGCCGTTACGCGCAGGCTGAAGCCTTCGTCTTCATAGCTGTAATTGTCATCGTCATAGTCGTTTTCGTTCTTGAAGATATCGAAGCCGGCAGCCAGACGATATCCGAGGAAATAGGGCTCGGTGAACGAAACGTTGTATGTCCGGCTATCTTCACCACGACCTGCGGCAAGACGAATATACTGGCCACGGCCGAGGAAGTTCTTTTCCTCGATCGAGGCTTCCAGCAGGAAGCCGCCGCCGCTGCCGGCCGAATAACCAGCGCCGATACCAAACGAACCGGTCGACTGATCCTGCACATCAACAATCACCACGACGCGGTCGCCGGCGGAGCCAGGCTGCGTCGAGATATTGACGGTAGAAAAGTAACCAAGCGCTTCGAGACGGCGTTTTGCCGTTGCAATCATTTCCTGATTGAATGCATCGCCTTCGCTCATATCGAACTCGCGACGGATAACGTAATCGCGCGTGCGCGTGTTACCGCGGATTTCGATGCGCTCGATATAGGCGCGCTCACCCTGGTCGACGAGGTAATCGACCGCGATCGTGCGATTGCCGAAATCACGGTTGCCGCGCGGCGTAACGCGCGCAAAGGGGTAACCCTGCGAGGCAACACGCTTGGAGATCGCCGAAATGGTCGCCTGAACGTCCTTGGCCTTATAGGTCGAGCCTTGCGAGCTTTGAACCAGCCCCCTCAGCTCTTCGGCATCGACACCCTCGACGGTCGATTCGACATTGACGGCGCCGAAATCGTAACGCTCGCCTTCTTCGACGGTAATCGTCACGGTGTATTCGTTGGTGGCCTCATCGAGAACAGCATCCGACGAGACGACACGGAAATCCGCATAGCCGCGGTTGTAATAGAACTGGCGCAGCAGTTCTTCGTCGGCGCGCAGCTTGTCGGGATTGTAGACGTCCTTGCGGCTCAGGAACGAGAAGATACCCGATTCCTTGGTCGCGATCACAGCCTCGAGGCGCCCATTGCTATAAGCGTTGTTGCCGACGAAATTGATGGCGGTTATCTTGGTGCGGTCGCCTTCATTGATGACGAAGGCAAGGTTGACGCGGCCTTCGGCAATCGGAACGACCTGCGTCGTCACGGTCACGTCTTCGCGACCGATGCCAGCGTAGGCATCCTTGATGGCCTGGATATCGTATTCAGCCGTCGACTCGCTGTACGGGCCGAGCGAGCGGGTGCGGACAACAGCCTGCAGCTTGTCGTCCTTGATCTTGCGGTTGCCGTTGAAGACGACCTGGTTGACGAGCTGGTTTTCGGCCACGGTGACGACAAGCGTACCGCCGGAAACATTGATGCTGACGTCGGAGAAATAGCCGGTGGAATAGAGGCGCTTCACGGAAGCGTCGATTTCAGCATTGCTGAAGCTCTTGCCGGGAACGATGGTGATATTGGCGCGGACGGTCTCCGGGCTGACGCGAGTGGCGCCACGAACCTCGACGCGGCTGATCGTTGCTGCTTCCGCGACAGATGCACTTGCAAGCGTTACAATGCCAGTCCCCGATGCGACCACACTAGCAGACAGCGCAAACGCCGACACCGCGTTCAAAAATCTTGAACCAGCTTTCATAAATCTTACCTTCTTCCCAATGCCCCGCAGCGAACTCGTACCGACTCCGGTCACGGTTGCCGTTTTAACCGCTTTTCCTATACAAGCAAGGTCGGACGTTAATTTCTGTTTACTTCAATTGAAACCGTGTCCTAACGGCCACTACAGATTTGCATTATCGTAAACAATTCCTTTCGATCAACCCATTGAAATCCCAATAGGGCCGATCACCTCCGCGAGGGCCGCATCCACCGGTGCGAACCCCGAATTCCTAGCCCAGCAGCGAACTGATATCGTTCCACGTGGCAAACACCATCAGCATCAAGACCATGGCGAAGCCCACGCGAAACGCAATGTCCTGCATACGCGGCCCAACGGGTTTTCCACGCAGGGCCTCAACCGCATAAAACATCAGGTGGCCGCCATCAAGTACCGGAACCGGCATTAGATTGAGAAGTCCAATGGAAACCGACAGGACCGCTGCCAGCTGCAGAACGGCGGCAATACCGATCGTCGCCATCTGGCCGGATGCCTGCGCTACGCGGATCGGACCGCCAAGCTGATCCGCTTTCATGCGCCCCATGACCAGGTTGGAGAGGTAATCGAACGTACCGGTGACGATATGCCAGCTCTCGACCGCACCCTGCCCCACGGCCTCCAGCGGACCGAATGTCTGCAAGCGGAAATTGCCGGTTTCCTGATTGGTCAGGATGCCGATGATCCCCAGTTCCATCTTGTTGCCAAACTGGTCGGTGATTTCGGTGCGCTGCGGCACCATCGGCAGGTCGAGCAGTTCGCCCTGCCGCTTGATCTGGATGGTAATCGGCATTTCCGGACGGACGCTGACATAGCGCCGGACATCGTCGAAGGTCGAAACGGGCGTGCCGTCGATCGAGACCAGCAGATCGCCCGGCAACACCCCGGCCTGGGCGGCGGCGCTGTTTTCCTTGACCTCGGCGACGACGGGATCGGCGACCGGCTTGCCGTAAATCGAAAACAGCACGGCGAAGATGGCGATGGCGAGGATGAAATTGGCAATCGGACCGGCAGCGACGGTCGCCGCCCGCTTCCACAGTTTCGCCCCGAGGAAAGTCCGGCTGCGGTCTTCGAGGGAATATTGCTCCAAGCGGCTGTAATCGGGAACGCTCGCGGCATCCTCGTCGCCGAAGAATTTCACATAGCCGCCGAGGGGAATGGCGCAGAATTTCCAGCGCGTCCCGTGCTTGTCGGTATAACCGAAGATTTCCGGCCCGAAGCCCACGGAGAAGGCCAGGATACGAATGCCCGACCAGCGGCCGACCAGATAGTGACCCATCTCGTGCACGAAGACGAGCAGCGTCAGAACCAGCAGGAACGGTACGATATAGCCGAGAATCAGGTGAAGCGTATCGGCCAGGTGAGCCATGTCGTTCCTCGATCAGGTATGCCGGACCATTACGGCCCGAGCAGGATTGCCCCCATGGGCGCACTCTGTCCGCCAGCGGACACGACTTGCACAAGAGCAATCAGAAGCGCGGCAAAACAGGCAAAAACAAGACCGTCGACCCGGTCCATGACACCGCCATGGCCGGGGATGAGCTTGCTCGAATCCTTCACGCCGAACCGGCGCTTGATATAGGATTCGAAGAGATCGCCAATCTGGCTGGAAACGGAAAGTACAAAGGCCAGCAGCGGAATGCCGATATCATCGAGCGAAAAATGGCTCATGAACACCAGGACGCCGGCGATCACGCCAGATACGGCGCCGCCGATCGCGCCGGACCAGGTCTTGCCGGGCGAAATGCGCGGCGCGAGCTTTGGTCCGCCGATCGCCCGGCCGGTGAAATAGGCAAGGATATCCGTCGCCCACACGACCGCGAAGACGAAGATCATCGCAAGCAGGCCGATATCGCTGTCGCCGCGAATCGCCGAGAGTGAAATTCCGGTCAGTCCGGCATAAACGATGCCTCCCGGCAGCCACCATGTCCCGCGCCGGATCAGCACCCAGATTGCGGCGGCAATGGTAAAACCAGCCAGGACCAGGAGCGTCAGGTTGGAATTGTCGAGGAGAATCAGCGCGGCGATGACGACCTGCGACAACCAGCCGAAGGCATTCCCCTGGAAGTCACGTTCCGCCAGCCGCGTCACGGTCGACCATTCGTAATAGACCAGCAGCGCGATCGCCACCGAAAGCAACTGGAATACCGTTCCGCCGGCCCAGGTCGCACCAAGAGCGATTATGGCAAGCACGATGCCGGAAATGATGCGCAGTCGCAGTTCGCTCTGCATCAGGAACCGACCGCCATTGTCGGCTGGGACAGCCCGCCGAAGCGGCGCTCCCGTCCGGCATAGGTCTTCAACGCGGCCAGGAACACCTCGCGGGTGAAATCAGGCCAGAGTTCCGGAATGAACAGAAGCTCGGAATAGGCCGCCTGCCACAGGAGAAAATTCGACAGCCGTTCTTCGCCGCTGGTGCGCAGGACGAGATCCGGATCCGGAATGTCGGCCGTGTCGAGCTTGCTGGCGATGCGCTCAGGCGTGATCTGGTCCGCTGTCAGGCGCCCCTGCGCGACGTCGATCGCCAGGGCGCGCATGGCGCGGGTCATCTCGTCACGGGAACCGTAATTGAAGGCGATCACCAGCGTTATTCCGGTATTGCCGCGCGTCGTATCCTCTGCCTCCAGAAGCAGGGGCAGGATATCGCTGCGCAGATTGGTCTTGTCGCCGATCACCCGAATGCGGACATTCTGGTGATGCAGGTCGGCAAGGTCGCGGCGGATGAAGGCCTTGAGCAGCCCCATCAGGTCGGACACTTCTGCTTCCGGCCGGCTCCAGTTCTCCGAGGAAAAGGCAAAGAGCGTCAGGTAGCGGATGCCAAGCTCGCCTGCGGTGCGGACCGCCTCGCGGACCGCCTCCACGCCCTTGCGATGCCCCATCGTGCGCGGAAGACCGCGCGAATTGGCCCAACGGCCGTTGCCATCCATGATGATGGCAACATGCGTCGGGACATTTCTAAGCAATGGGTTTGACATCAATGGTCCGAAAAAACAGAGACTCGAAAAATGCAGACTAGACCTGCATGATTTCCTTTTCCTTATCGGCGAGCAAGCGGTCGATGTCGGAAATCATCTCATCCGTCATTTTCTGGACCTTTTCCGACTGGCTGCGGCTGATATCCTGACCGATGTCACCGTCTTTTTCGGCTTTTTTCAGGCTGTCCATACCATCGCGGCGAACGTTGCGAACGGCAATCTTCGCCTTTTCGGTATAGTCATGAGCAACCTTCACCAGTGACCGGCGGCGCTCCTCGTTCAGTTCCGGCAGCGGAATACGCAAATTCTGGCCATCAACGATCGGATTGAGGCCGAGATTCGATTCGCGGATGGCGCGATCGACGGCATTGACCATCGACTTGTCCCAGATCGAAACGCCCAGCATGCGAGCTTCGGGAACGGTGATATTGGCAACCTGGTTCAGCGGCACGCGCGAACCATAGGCTTCCACCATGACCGGATCGAGCACGTTTGCCGATGCACGGCCGGTTCGCAGCGACGCGATATCGCTCTTGAACGCGGTAATGGCGCCATCCATGCGGCGCTTCAGATCACTCAGGTCAATACCTTCACTCATGGATCAAACTCCCGTTTATCACGGCGGCAGTGACGCCACCCTCAAGCTCAATTGTCGGTAACGATGGTCGCTCGGCCACCGCCGGTCAAGATTTCAGCGAATCCGCCCTTTTCGTGGATCGAGAAAACGATGATCGGAATGCTGTTTTCACGCGCCAGCGCAACGGCGGCGACGTCCATGACGGCGAGCCCCTGCTGCAGCACTTCGCTGTGCGTCAGGCGGTCGTAGCGGGTCGCGGTCGGATCTTTCTTCGGATCCGCGCTATAGATGCCGTCAACCTGCGTGCCCTTGAAGATGGCTTCCGCGCCCATTTCGGCGGCGCGAAGGGCTGCGGCCGAATCCGTCGTGAAGAACGGATTGCCGGTGCCGCCGGCGAAGATCACGACGCGGCCGAGCGAGAGATGATAGAGCGTGGCGCGCTGCGAGAAGCTTTCGCAGATTTCCGGCATGGCGATCGCCGACAGGACGACGGTGTCGATGTCGAGCTTGCGCAGCGAGGTCGCCAGCGCCAATGCGTTGATCACGGTTGCCAGCATGCCCATGTGGTCGCCGGTCACCCGGTCGCCGCCCTTGGAGGCCACCGCCACACCGCGGAAGATGTTGCCGCCACCGACGACGACGCCGACTTCCACTCCCATCGCGCGCGCTTCGGCAATGTCGGAAGCAATCCGGTCAGCCACGGCGACATCGATGCCGAATCCCTGGTTTCCCATCAGCGCTTCGCCGGAAGCCTTTAGCAGCACACGTTTGTAGAGAGGTTTGGCCGGCATCGTCACTCCTGTCGAAGGGGCACACATGCAAGATGGTGCGCAAAACTGATCTTTCGTCCCCGCGCGGCCAATATCGCCCCGGATTATCTCCGGAGGAGCCTGCGGCAATGGGATGATGCCGGATACACGAAGGGCACCGCGTTGTCACGCGATGCCCCAACTGTTTCCTAACAAGGATGATGGTTTTCCCAATCAGGATGAAGAAATCAACCCTTGGCGACGGCAGCCACTTCAGCGGCGAAGTCGGTCTCTTCCTTTTCGACGCCTTCGCCGAGCAGAAGGCGGGCCATGCCGACAACTTCGATCGGTGCGCCGACCGTCTTTTCAGCTTCCTTGACGGCAGCTTCGACGGTCAGGTCGGGATTCATGACGAAAGCCTGCGACAGAAGCGCGACTTCTTCGAAGAACTTGCGCATGCGGCCGTCAACCATCTTTTCGATGATGTTGTCCGGCTTGCCCGAAGCGCGGGACTGCTCGATGAAGATGTTGCGTTCGCGCTCGGCGACAGCAGCATCGACTTCCGTCGAGCGGATGGCGAGCGGGTTGGTCGCAGCGATGTGCATGGCAACCTGGCGGCCGATCGCGTTCAGCGCGGTCTTGTCGCCGGTGGACTTGAGGGCGACGAGCACACCGAGCTTGCCGAGGCCGTCAGCAACAGAGTTGTGGATATAGGTGGCGACGACACCGTCTTCGACCGACAGCAAAGCCGAACGGCGCAGCGTCATGTTTTCACCGATGGTGGCGATCGCGTCCGTGACGGTTTCAGCGACGGACTTGCCGGTTGCCGGATAGGTGGCAGCAGAGATCGCGTCAACGGTTCCGTTGGTTTCGAGAGCAACGGCAGCGATCCCGCGGACCAGATCCTGGAAGGCATCGTTGCGGGCAACGAAGTCGGTTTCGGAGTTGAGCTCGACGACGACGGCCTTGGTGCCGCTCGAAGCGATACCGATCAGACCTTCGGCAGCCGCACGACCCGACTTCTTGTCGGCCTTGGCGATGCCCTTGGCGCGCAGCCAGTCGATCGCGGCTTCCATGTCGCCGTTGGTTTCGTTGAGTGCCTTCTTGCAATCCATCATGCCTGCGCCGGTCGTTTCGCGCAGTTCCTTCACCATTGCTGCAGTAATAGTGCTCATCTTTTTTGCCTCTTCGTTTGTTCGGCTGGCGCGCTGCCAGAAAACCGGCGCGTTACCAGGAGGATGTGGCAGGGCATGACCCCTGAATGTGACATCGTGATGAAAATTTCATCGCGACGATACGCATCTTCCGTGGGCGGCGTCAAAAGGCTCGCCCGATGCAAAAGAACAAGGCCGTTCACTTTTTCAGTCGTAAACGGCCTTGTCCTGATTGTCTGAATGGAATGGCGGGCAGGCCCGCCATCCGGCCTTATCAGGCTTCGGCAGCTTCTTCGAGAGCCGGCTCGAGCGGCAGGTCGGAAGCGGCGCCGAGGTCACGACCCGACGAGCTCTGCTGACGGGCGATGCCGTCAAGCGCCGCACGGGAGATCAGATCGCAGTAGAGCGAGATCGCGCGCGAAGCGTCGTCGTTGCCGGGGATCGGGAAGTCGATCTGGTCCGGGTCGCAGTTCGAATCGATGATGGCGACAACCGGGATGCCAAGACGCTTGGCTTCTTCGATGGCGATCGATTCCTTGTTGGTATCGATGATGAACATCAGGTCCGGCACGCCGCCCATGTCACGGATACCGCCGAGAGCGCGGTTGAGCTTTTCGCGTTCGCGCTCGAGGTTCAGGCGTTCCTTCTTGGAATAGCCGGAGCCTTCCGAAGCGAGGATTTCGTCGAGTTTGCGCAGGCGCTGGATCGAGTTCGAAATCGTCTTCCAGTTGGTCATCATGCCGCCGAGCCAGCGGGCATTGACGTAATACTGGGCCGAACGCTTGGCAGCATCGGCGATGATTTCGGATGCCTGGCGCTTGGTGCCGACGAACAGAACACGGCCGCCCTTGGCAACGGTGTCGCTGACGGTCTGCAGCGCGCGCGACAGAAGCGGAACGGTCTGTGCGAGATCGATAATGTGAACGTTGGAACGATCGCCGAAGATGTACGGCTTCATTTTCGGGTTCCAGCGGTGAGTCTGGTGGCCGAAGTGAACGCCAGCTTCCAAGAGCTGACGCATGCTGAAATCAGGCAATGCCATGCCTTTTTCTCCTTTTCCGGTTGAACCTCCGCAAGGCAAACAGCATCTTCGTTGAAGACGCCACCGGGTGGAATTGTCCGGATTTCTCCCGGACGATCCCAAACCTTACGTGTGGAATGCGGTGCCCTTACCCGCTGTCGCCTGATAAATCAAGGGCGAAGGCGCGAAATACTGCCCGTCGAGATGCCGGAACCTACTTGCAGTCGCCTTCCTTGAACATTTCGAGGTTGGCAAGCTTGCCGCTCAGGACGAAATCGCCGTAGTCCATCGTCAGGTCGCGCGTGATGCCGTTTTCATAGAGCTTGAACTCCATGCGGTAGATCGGCAGCGCATCGCCCGACATGGCGTCGTTAAAATAGGAAATGGTCACCGGCCAATAGGGTTTGGCTGCCATGGCACCGGCCTTGCCGGCATCGCTGGTCTCGGTATCATTGGCCGCTGGCTGCTGCAGTTTGCCCACCATCGTCGTGGTGATCAGCGTCTTGTCGCCCGAATCGGAACCGTCGAAGATGCGCGATTCAAACAGCTTCTCGCCCTTCTTGGCATGATCGATCACCTCGAGCATATGCTCGGTCGGAAACAGGCTTTCTGCGAGATCCACTTCCCGCTTGTCCGGCGAGGTCAGGTCGACCTTCACGCCTTCCTTGGCCTCATGGGCGGAGCCGCGCACTTCCTTGTCAAGCTTCTCGTCGGTAAAGGAGCGCGTCAGGAAGCGGAAATTGCCGTTCTTCAGGTCTTCGTAGGTCGTCGTCTGCTGGTCGGTCAACTTGACCTCCTCGCCGGTATCGACCTTGGTGACGAAGCGGAAGCTGACGGTATAGCCCTCGCAGGCCGAGCCGTTGAATTCATAGACCATGCGGCCATACATTCCGGAAATGCCGGATCGTTCGGAGGCGTCTTTCAACTCCAGGTCATAGACCGCGCGATGCGGCACAAGGATATTGGCCGATGCGGCGGAAACGCCGCCGGCCGTCATGCCTGAAAAACAGACCCATGTCAGAATGACAGGGGCAAAGCCTGAACGAAACATCCGTTTCCTCCTGTTGGACTCGCCGCCGATGCTATAAGAACAGATCCGGCGAAAGCGAGGCATAGATGATCGTGAAGACGTATTTCACGACTTCATGAATCACGGCTTTGCATGCAGCATTTGATGGCAAAACACAACAATCACCGGAGTTATCCATGTCCGCAGAAATAGAAGCACGCATCAAGGAACTGGGAATCACCCTGCCGCAAGCCGCCGCGCCGGCCGCCAATTACGTTCCCTTCGTCATCAGCGGATCGCATCTCTATATTTCCGGCCAGTTGCCGATGGAAGACGGCAAGATCGCCGTCACCGGCCATCTCGGCGACAATGTCGATGTCGCCACCGGCCAGCGCGCCGCCGAACTCTGCGCCATCAACATCCTTGCCCAGGCCAAGGCAGCGCTGGGCGGTGACCTCTCACGCATCCGCCGCGTCATCAAGCTCAATGGCTTCGTCGCCTCCAGGCCGACCTTCGTCGAGCAGCATCTGGTCATCAACGGCGCGTCGAACCTGATCGCCAAGGTTCTGGGCGATGCCGGCATCCACGCCCGCGCCGCCGTCGGCATGGCTGCCCTGCCCTTCAACGCCGCCGTCGAGATCGACGCCGTCATCGAAATCGCTTGAACGGGCTGCCATCATGAAAGACCTGTCCTGGCTGACAGCTCAGCCGATCGCGCATCGCGGTTACCACGACCTCAACCATTCCATCTGGGAAAACACGCTTTCGGCCTTTTCCCGTGCCGTCGAAAACGGCTTTGCGATCGAATGCGACCTGCAATACACCGCCGACAGCGTTCCGGTCGTTTTCCATGATGACGACATGCTGCGTCTGTGCGGCATCAAGGGCGACATCCGCGCGAAGACGGCAGGCGAACTCGGCCTGATCACCATCGGCGGCACCGCCGACAAGGTCCCGACGCTCGGCCAGCTTCTCAGGCTGGTCAAGGGCCGGGTGCCGATCGTGCTGGAACTGAAGGGCCGGCGGGGCGATGACGAGGGTTTTGCCGACGCGGTGCTAGAAACGCTTGAAAGTTATGACGGTCCGATCGCGCTGATGAGCTTCGATCACTGGCTGCTCAAGGATTTGAAGGCGCTTAACGCACCCTACCCGGTCGGCCTGACAGCCGGTGGAATCAATCCAGAAGAATTTGCGGTTCACGAAGAAGCGATGCAGCTTGGCCTTGATTTCATTTCCTATTTCTATCGCGATCTGCCAAATTCCTTCATCACGAAGCAGCAGTCACTCGGGCGTGCCATCATCACCTGGACGGTCAGGGATCAGGATGCCGTCGAGCGCACGTTCAAATATGCGGAACAGATGACATTCGAGGGTTTCGACCCCAAGGAAAGGCCCATCGCTTAAAGCATGACAGGCGAAGTCAAAATCCGCATCGAAACCTCCTTTCAGGATATTTCGAAGGAAAGCTGGGACGGATTGTCGGGCGCCTCCAAGGGGCAGCCCGGCGGTCTCTACAATCCGTTCGTCTCGCACGCCTATCTGTCGGCGCTCGAAGAATCCGGCTCGGCCACGGCCGAGACCGGGTGGCTCGGTCAACATCTGCTGATGGAAGACGATACGGGTGGCCTTGCCGGCGGACTGATCTCCTACCTGAAGAACCATAGCCAAGGCGAATATGTCTTCGACCACGGCTGGGCCGATGCCCTGGAACGGGCCGGCGGGCGCTATTACCCGAAGCTGCAGTCCTCGGTGCCTTTCACGCCTGCGACAGGACCGCGGCTGCTGGTCGCGCAAGGCGCCGATATACCCACCGTTCGCAATTCGCTGACCGCTGGCCTGCAGGAACTCACCCGGCGTCATCATGCATCCTCGGCGCATGTCACCTTCGTGCCGGACGAGGAAATTCCCACATTCGAGCAGGCGGGCTTCCTCCACCGGACGGACCAGCAATTCCATTTCCTCAATGAAGGCTACGCCTCCCACAACGACTTCCTGGAAACGCTGGCATCGCGCAAGCGCAAGGCGCTGAAGAAGGAACGGCGGACAGCGCTGGAAAACGATATCAACATCGACTGGCTGACCGGCAAGGACCTGACGGAAAGTATCTGGGACCAGTTCTTCCGCTTCTACATGGACACCGGAAGCCGGAAATGGGGTCGGCCCTACCTCAACCGGAAATTCTATTCGCTGATCGGCCAGAACATGCCGGACGATATCCTATTGGTCATGGCCAAACGCAACGGCAAGTATATTGCCGGCGCCATCAACTTCATCGGCAGCGATGCGTTGTATGGCCGCCATTGGGGCGCGATCGAGGATCACCCCTTCCTGCATTTCGAAGTCTGCTATCATCAGGCGATCGACTTTGCGATTGCGAAGGGGGTGAAGCGCGTCGAGGCCGGCGCGCAGGGTGAACACAAGCTCGCCCGCGGCTATCTGCCGACGACGACCCATTCCGCGCATTTCATCGCGCATCCGGGCCTGAAGCGCGCGGTGGCCGACTATCTGGAGCGCGAACGACAGGATGTCGAGCAGATGAGTGACGTCCTCACGGAACACAGCCCGTTTCGCAAAGGCGAACGGCAAGAGATCAACGATTGATTCCACGACCATTGCAGAGGAGACACGCGGATGACCAGCGGCGCCTATGATACCAACAATATTTTCGGCAAGATCCTGCGCGGCGAAATTCCCGCCCATAAGGTCTTCGAGGACGATTACACCCTGGCCTTCATGGATGTGATGCCCCAGTCGGAAGGCCATGTTCTGGTCATTCCCAAGGCGCCATCGCGCAATATCCTCGACGCAGATCCGGCGACCTTGGGACCGCTCATTGCCGTCGTGCAGAAGATCGCAGTCGCAGCCCAGGAAGCTTTCGACGCCGATGGCGTGACCGTCATGCAGTTCAACGAGGCACCAGCCGGGCAATCGGTCTTCCATCTGCATTTCCACGTCATCCCTCGTCATGAGGGCGCGGCCCTGAAGCCGCATTCCGGCAAGATGGAGGATGGCGGCGTTCTGGCCGCCAATGCCGCGAAGATCAGGGACGCGCTCTGACCCAGGCAGGTCAGGCGAACATCGCGACCGCTGCTGCATTCTTCTGCCGAAGCAGACTGCTGGCAAGCAGGTTGGCAAGGCAGAAGATCGCCACCCCCCCAAGCACATCGCTCAGATGATGCCCGCCCTGAACGAGGATTGCGGGCACCATGACGAGGTTGACGGCAAGAAGGGGCCAGAACACCAGCCGAAGCCGGGTGACGAAACACACGGACATGCAGGCCATGACGGTGTGAAACGAGGGAAAGCCGATCAATCCCAGGACATTGCGCGGTGTCAGATAGTTGACACCCTCCTGCCCCAGCCGGACGAGTTCGGCGCCATAGGCCGGACCGACGGCGATCGGCATGGTGTTCAGCACAGCCTGAGGCAGGCTGTGGACCGATGACGCCCCGAAGGACGGAAACAGCGACCAGCAGAGGATCGACAGCAGGGCACCGAAAATCCCGGTCAGCAGGAACCGGTGCAGTGTCGGGATATCGACGAAGAAGCCGAGGATCAGGATCACCAGCACGAGTTGCGGCAGCGAGCTGAAATAGACGACCCGCAGCAAGTCACCAAACAACGGATAGCCTGAAATCCAGATGACGAAAGATGGCCAGTCGAAGCCGAGCGCCGCGTCGATCCGGGACAGCGTCGCATCGATCGGCGGAAAGCGAACCGGCAGCAACATATAGTTGAAGATCGAACCCGCCATCGAGAAGACGAGAAACAGTCCGGTTGCCGTCAGCGTCGCGGAAATGCGCGCATCCGGCCGGAAGCGCCGATAATACTGTCCCAGCGCGAGCGCCGAAACGCCAATCGCCAGCAGGCCCGCATAACCGGCAATATCGACGCCGACACCCTTGGTGACGATCAAGATGCAGCCGAGCACCATCAGCGTCGCGATGATCATCAGGATGGATCGTTCGGCGGGAAGAAACAGCATGCGAGCCTCCGTTTGGCTCAATGCTTACACTGCCGGTTATAAAATTTGGATAAATGGCGGGAATGACGCGGTGGCCCCTCGTCCCTTCGCATTCAAATCCCGAGAAAATAAAGCCCGATCGCCAGCACGGCGATTGCCGTGGCGATGCCGATCGCCGGTTTGCGGCCACTGATGAAGAAGGCGAGTGCCCCGGCGGCAACCGCACCCAGCCGCAGCCACAGAGGCGAGTGCTCGAGTACGCCTGTTGGATAAAGGATCAGCTTGGCGATGACGGCAGCGACCAACGCGGTGGCAACCGCCCTCACCCAGTTCAGCGCCTCGGAATCTTCGCGCAGCCGACTGCCTGCCAGCACTCCAAGCCAACGCCACAGATCGGTCGCGAGCCAGCCGGCAAGAGCGATGAAGATATAGGCCCACCAGCCTTCGAGCACCATTATGGACGGGCCTCCCTGCGGTTACGCCACTGGCGCTCGGCGAACCAGGCCAATGTACCGCCGCCAAGTCCCGCAAGCAGAATATCGAATTGCGGAACAAGCCAATAAAAAACGGGGCCGGCAACAAGACCGGCGGCCAGCGCCACATAGATCACCGGATGGCGCGCGGAATTCCAGATGGAGGCCAGGAAATAGACCGGAGTGAGAAAGAACAGACATCCGGAAACGATCGGCGGAAATTCGGCGACGAACTGATAGACCACCGCCACCAACAGCATGTTGGTGAGGACCAGCGTGATGCCGAAACCGGCGAAAAACGCAATCCGGTGTTCGCGCGGCACGGCCTGCACCCGTTCCATCGCGAACACCCAGGCAGTGATGGCGACGAAATGGGACAGCAACAGGAGCAGCCATGTCGGCGTCTTTTCGGTGCGGATTTCGGGAACGAGGGCCGCGACCATCGGCATCAGGCGGATCGAGGACAGGGTGACGGCGACGAAGGCCGTCAGCACATTGGCGCCCCCGAGAATCGACGAGACGAGGATGACCTTGGCCGGCAGCGCCCAGACGATGCCGGTCATGAACACAACCTGTTCGACGGGAATGCCGGATTGAGCGGTGAAAGCGCAGAAGCCGACAAAGGACAGCATCAAAATCATCGCCGGCAGGCTGAAAATACCCCGCATGCCGGCAAGGAACCAGTCCCGCCCCGAGCCGACCCTCGCGCTTTCGTCCATCATACCGCCCGCTGTTTCATGTCATAAAAAAACAGTGCCGGACCATTCCGCCCGGCACTGTCTCTGATCTGCAAGTCTTTACTTCTTGCGCGGCACTTTCGGCACCGTGCTGCCCTTGCGGGGTGGCTCGGTCGCCTTGGCTGCCGGCTCTTCGGTCACGGCTGCGGCCTTGGAAACCTTTTTCGGCTTCGCCCGCCCTTCCGGCTCGGCACCGACCGTTTCCAAGTCCTTCGGCTTGGCAGCCTTGGACGACTTGCGCACCGGCGCCACGACTTCTGCTTTCGGCTTGATCCTGGCCGTTTCCGGAACGTAATCAAGGAACAGGCCCTTCGTACCATCCGGCTTTTCGCCGACCGTCACCTTGACGACGCCGCCTTTCTTCAGCTTGCCGAAGAGGATTTCGTCGGCCAGCGGCTTCTTGATGTGCTCCTGGATGACGCGTGACAGCGGACGCGCACCCATCTTTTCGTCGTAACCCTTGTCGGCGAGCCAGGCGATGGCTTCCGGCTGCAGATCGAAAGTGACATTGCGTTCGGCAAGTTGCGTTTCCAGCTGCATGACGAACTTTTGCACCACCTGATGGATGACCGGCGTGGGCAGCGAGGCGAACGGAATGACCGCATCCAGTCGGTTGCGGAATTCCGGCGTGAACAGGCGGTTCAACGCCTCGACATCCTCGCCTTCGCGCTTGGCCGATCCGAAGCCGAACGCGGCCTTGGCCATTTCCGATGCACCGGCATTGGTGGTCATGATCAGGATGACGTTGCGGAAGTCGATCTTCTTGCCGTTGTGATCCGTCAGCGAGCCATGGTCCATGACTTGCAGCAGGATGTTGAACAGGTCCGGATGCGCCTTCTCGATTTCGTCGAGCAGCAGGACGCAATGCGGATGCTGATCGACACCGTCGGTCAAAAGGCCGCCTTGGTCGAAGCCGACATAGCCGGGAGGTGCGCCAAGCAGCCGCGAGACCGTGTGGCGTTCCATATATTCCGACATGTCGAAGCGTAGCAGTTCGACGCCGAGCGACGATGCCAGTTGCTTGGCGACCTCGGTCTTGCCGACGCCGGTCGGACCGGAAAAGACATAGGAGCCGATCGGCTTGTTCGGTTCGCGCAGGCCGGCTCTCGCCAGCTTGATTGCCGAGGACAGGGCCTCGATCGCCAGATCCTGACCGTAGACAACCGAACGAAGTTCCTTTTCCAAGTTGGCGAGAACGGCCTCGTCGTCCTTGGAAACAGTCTTCGGCGGAATCCGGGCCATCGTCGCGATCGTCGCTTCGATTTCCTTCTCGGTGATCAGTTTGCGGCGCTTGCCGACGGGCAGCAGCATCTGGGCCGCACCGGTTTCGTCGATCACGTCGATCGCCTTGTCCGGCAGCTTGCGGTCATTGATATAGCGGGCCGAAAGCTCGACGGCCGACTTGATCGCCTCGTTCGAGTATTTCAGCTTA
Source organism: Pararhizobium sp. O133 (assembly GCF_051669845.1). Lineage (NCBI taxonomy): Bacteria > Pseudomonadati > Pseudomonadota > Alphaproteobacteria > Hyphomicrobiales > Rhizobiaceae > Pararhizobium > Pararhizobium sp. O133. The sequence continues at coordinate 3,051,557 of NZ_CP196426.1, forward strand.
TGATAGTCCTCGAAGTAAGGCTTCAGCCCCTTCATGATCTCGATGGCGTCGTCGATGGTCGGTTCGCTGACGTCGATCTTCTGGAACCGGCGCACGAGCGCGCGATCCTTCTCGAAGAACTGGCGGTATTCCTTGTAGGTGGTCGAGCCGATGCAGCGGATCGCGCCCGAAGACAGTGCCGGCTTCAACAGGTTGGACGCATCCATGGCGCCGCCTGAGGTCGCACCCGCGCCGATAACTGTATGGATCTCATCGATGAACAGAACAGCGCCCGGATACTCTTCGAGTTCCTTGACCACCTGTTTCAGACGCTCTTCGAAGTCACCACGGTAGCGGGTGCCGGCGAGCAACGTGCCCATATCCAGCGAGAAGATGGTCGCGTCCTGCAGCGCTTCCGGCACGCGCTTTTCGACGATGCGCTTGGCCAGACCTTCGGCGATCGCCGTCTTGCCGACGCCGGGGTCGCCTACATAGAGCGGATTGTTCTTCGAACGGCGGCACAGGATCTGGATGGTCCGGTTGACCTCCGCATGACGACCGATCAGCGGATCGATCTTGCCGACCTTGGCCTTTTCGTTGAGGTTGACGCAATAGGCGGTGAGCGCGTCTTGCTGCTTCTTCGGACCGCCCTCCTCCTGCTCGCCGCGCGAGGCCTTCTGCTCGGATTCGGGCTCGTCGGCGCCGCGTGGTGGACGCGCTTCCGATACACCCGGCCGCTTGCCGATGCCGTGCGAGATGAAGTTGACGGCATCATAGCGGGTCATTTCCTGCTCCTGCAGGAAATAGGCGGCATGGCTTTCGCGTTCGGCGAATATGGCGACGAGTACGTTGGCGCCGGTCACCTCTTCCCGCCCGGACGACTGGACATGGATCACGGCGCGCTGAATGACGCGCTGGAAGCCCGCTGTCGGCTTTGAATCCTCATCGTAGCCCGTCACCAGATTGCCCAACTCGTTGTCGACATAGTCCGACACCGTCTTGCGCAGGGCATCCAGGTTGACGTTGCACGCGCCCATGACGGCCGCCGCGTCGGCATCGTCGATCAATGCCAGCAGCAGATGCTCCAGGGTCGCATATTCGTGATGGCGCTCGTTGGCCAGCGTCAGAGCCTGGTGCAGTGCCTTCTCAAGGCTGGTTGAAAATGTTGGCACGTCAGTTCCTCATTTCTTTTCCATGACGCATTGCAGCGGGTGCTGATGTTCGCGGGCGAAATCCATCACCTGCGTCACTTTGGTTTCGGCAACTTCGTAGGTGAAAACGCCGCACTCACCCACGCCGTGATTGTGAACATGCAGCATGATCAGTGTTGCCGCTTCGCGGTCCTTCTGGAAAAAACGCTCCAGAATGTGGATTACGAATTCCATCGGCGTGTAGTCATCATTCAGAAGCAAGACGCGATAAAGACTTGGCTTCTTCGTCTTCGGCTTTGTCCGCGTAATGACAGACGTGCCGCGGTTGGTATTTGAACCATCCCCGTCGCTGTCATTTTGCATCCGGACCGGCATGGCGATCATTCTACTTCATTCCCTTATCGAGCCGCAAATGCCTCGGCGATAATCGCGGCCTGTTCGTGACACATAATCTAGTGGTTCTTTTTCGGATTTTAAGGCTGTTCTTCCGCACTGCAATCATATTTGCATGAACTGGTGCGAGATTGACCAACTTTCTTGGGCCTTTTGCGGCGGCCAACAACGAAAACCGGCCGCGGAGGGACGCGGCCGGTTTTCAGAAATTCGAATTGTCTGGTGCGGTTTTACGCCGCTGCAGCCTTGACGGCAGCGGTCGCCTTGGCAACCGGGGCTTCGTACGGCTTATAGGCATCCTTGGCGAGGTCGGCATACATTTCGCCGATCTTCGTCGCTTCGGCGACGTAGCCTTCATAGGAGGACTTGACGTAGTTCGTCTGGAGTTCGAAAGCAGCTTCGACGCTCTTCACCGTGCTGATCTTTTCGATATGGGCAACGCTGTCTTCGAAAGCCTTCTTCGAATAATCGGCGGCTTCGGTGGCGATCGCCTGAAAAGCCTTCGTCAGCGTGGCGTAGCTCTTCAGCAGCGTGTCCATGTTTTCTTTGTTCTTCTTGTTCGCATCTTCGAAATTGAACATCAGGGTGCTCCTTTTTTGATGGCCCGCGATTGTGACAATTTATGTGCACCGCACAATAAAGTCAATATTCACGTGCAATGCAATAAACCTTATGATTGCAACGCCTTGATGAAGATCGACGAAAATCGAACCATTTTTGCGAAAAAATAAATGAAAAGTATGATTTTATGAAAAAACCCGGCCTGATGATCAGGGCCGGGCTTCAATGGACGCTCAACTGGAGAGAGCAATTACAGGTCGATATCCAGGATCGCCATCGAAAAGTTGTACGAGAGCTCGCCGTCTTCCTCATCGCGGAAAACGACACCGAGAAACTCGTCGCCTAGATAGACCTCGGCGGATTCGTCCTTCTTCGGCCGTGCCTTGATTACCATCGACTGGTTGAACGTGCGCTTGAAATAGGCTTCGAGCTTTTTGATTTCGTCAGGCTTCAAGACATTTCTCCATGGCGGTTTGATTTGCGCCGCTTCTCGCACAGAGCTTCAATCGGTGTAAACCCCGTCTGCCGCCGACCGGCAAACGTTGGATCAGATTTCGAAGGACACGAGCAACTGGTCCATGGAGCGGGATGGTTCGGAGCATCCGGCCTCGCCCACGACGCGCGCCGGAACGCCGGCCACCGTGGTCTTCGGCGGAACTTCCTTGAGCACGACCGAACCGGCCGCGACACGCGAGCAATGACCGATATGGATATTGCCGAGGATCTTTGCGCCGGCGCCGATCAGAACGCCATTGCCGATCTTCGGATGGCGGTCGCTGCCTTCCTTGCCGGTGCCGCCGAGCGTGACGCCATGCAGAATGGAGACGTTGTCGCCGATCACGGCGGTTTCGCCGACGACCAGACCGGTCGCGTGATCGAGGAAGATGCCCTTGCCGACCCGCGCCGCCGGGTTGATGTCCGTCTGGAAGACGGAGGACGAGCGGCTCTGCAGATAGAGCGCGAAATCCCGGCGACCACGGCTCAACAGCCAGTTCGCGAGCCGATGAGTCTGGATCGCGTGAAACCCCTTGAAATAGAGGATCGCCTCAAGGAAGCGCGTGCAGGCGGGGTCACGATCGTAGACCGCCTGGATATCGACGCGCAGGATCGAACCCCATTCCGGCCAGTCATCGAGCATTTCGGAGAAGGTCTGGCGCAGCAGATTTGCCTGCAGATCGGGATGATCGAGACGTTCGCAGATGCGGTAGATGACACTGTCTTCCAGCGAACGCTGGTTGATGATGGTCGAATAGAGAAACGCCGCCAGCAGCGGATCCTGCTGGGCCGCGATCCGGGCCTCTTCCTGCAGGCTGTCCCAGATCGGATCCATGGTCTTCACGATCTCGGCCGGGCGTAAGTCAGTCCTGGCGACCATTGCCGCTCTCCTTCGTCTTCATCGTTCTGTCAGCTTATAGGGCAAATTGCGCCGGATATAAATGGTCCGCGCTCAAATGGCGCAAATCTGCCTGGCATGGTCTCAGCCGTTGTCAATCCTGGCGAGGAAATCCAGCACCGCCTTCTTGAACACCCTGTCACCGACCGCCAGCATGTGGTCGCGGCCGGGAATATCCAGCGCAATGGCATTGGGGATCAGTGCCGCAAGCTCCTGCCCCGAACCGGCGATATCGTCCTTCGTTCCGACGCCGATCAGCACGGGAACGTCGATCTTGCCCATGTCCTCCGCCGAGATCAGATCACGGGATGTGCGGATGCAGGCGGCAAGCGCCAGCCGATCGCTTTTCGTCTGATCGGCGAAGGCACGGAACATGCGGCCGCGCGCATCCGTGACCACGTCCAGCGACGGCGCCAGAAGCGCGTCGGCGATCGGATCCCAGTCCCCGACACCCGTCACAAGGCCGATACCGAGCCCACCCAGAATGAGGGATCGAACCCGGTCGGGATATTTGAGCGTGAGGTAAGCTGAAATCCGCGCACCCATCGAATACCCCATCAGATGGGCCTCAGGGATGCCGAGATGATCGAGCAGCGCCACGGCATCCGTCGCCATCCGGCGGATATAATAGAAGTCCGGATCATGCGGCTTGCTGCTGGCGCCATGACCGAGATTGTCGAGTGCGATGACGCGGTAGCCGGCGTCGCCCAGTGTCTTTAGCCAGCCGGGATAGACCCAGTTGACATTGGCACTGGAGGCAAAGCCGTGGATGAGCAGGATAGGCTCGCCGGACGGGTCCCCTTCGTCGAAATAGGCGATTTCCAGCCCGTCATGGAGGAAGGTCGAAAAGGGAGGCGGATTCAGATTCATGGCGAGCAGTCCTGTTTTGCGCCGAACCTAAGACAGCAACCGCGCGACGAAAACCCCGGCGCGGCAAAAAACGCGAGGGCGCGGCATCTTTGCCGCTACACTTTTGACGCAAAGCTTTCTATGGTGCCGCCAATTCGACCTTCTTTCAGACGACGCAAGTGGAGCAGCACATGGCCGGTCACGGTATTCCTCATTTCCAGAACGACGGCGGTCACGCAGTGATCGAGATCGGCGTCAAGGAATTCATGTGTACCGGCGCTTCCGTGCCCTATGACCATCCGCATATCTATATCGACATGGGCGACGACAACGAAAAGGTCTGCTCCTACTGCTCGACGCTCTATCGCTACAACGCCAAGCTCCATGCGGACCAGACGCTGCCGGACGGCTGCACCTTCAACACGAAAGCTGCCTGAGCCCATCCAGGGACATGAGCAATCATGACGCATAGCGGGCCGGTCGCGATTGTTGGAGCCGGGATCGCCGGATTGACGGCAGGGCTCAGCTTCGCCCGCAAGGGTATTGCCGTCGACATCGTCGAACAGCGATCGGTGTTGACCGAAGTCGGCGCCGGCCTGCAGCTTTCCCCCAATGCCACACGTATTCTCGACAGGCTCGGGCTGACATCCCGGCTTGAACAGGTCTGGAGCGATCCTTCATCGATCAACCTCGTCGATGGCAGTTCGCTGCGCACGCTCGCCTCCGTACCGTCAGGCAAGTTTGCACGCGACCGCTGGAAAGCCCCCTATGGCGTGCTGCACCGCGCCGATCTTCAGAAAATCCTGCTTGAAGCCGTCGAGTCCAATCCACTCTGCCGGCTGCGTCTGGGCGTCCGGATCGAAGGGCATGCGAGCAAATCCCTCACCGGCATTCTCGGCGTCGCGCCACGCCTCATCGTTGGTGCCGATGGCGTCTGGTCGCGTATCCGCAATGAAGTTCAAGGCGCTGGAAAAGCAATGTTTTCCGGCAACACCGCTTGGCGCTTCACCTTAGGTGAGACCCTTGCGTCTGCTGCCCTGGATTTTACAAAAGTAGCCGCCTATCTCGGTGGCGGCGCCCATCTTGTCGCCTATCCTCTTCAGAAGACGCGCAGTTTCAACATCGTCGCGATTGCCGGTGGCTGCGACTGCGGCGAAGTGCGGGATGTCAAGCCGGCCCCGGAGAGCACACGAAGCGAACTGATCAATGCTTTTCGCGGCTGGCACCCGCAGCTTGTCGACATTCTCCGCAATGCTGACGCCCCCTCCCTCTGGCCACTCTATCAGGTTACCGATGGCGACTGGAGCCAAGGCGAAGACGTGGTGCTGATCGGCGACGCGGCCCACGCCATGATGCCCTTTGCAGCCCAGGGTGCCGCAATGGCGATCGAGGACGCGTTCGAACTCGCCTCCTTCGTTGCCAGGGGCCTGCCTCTCACCACCTTCGTCGCCCATCGGAAAACGCGGATCGGGCGGGTGCGTTCACGCGGCGCGTTCAACCGCTTCGCCTATCACGCCCGTGGTCCGATCCGGCTCGGGCGCGACTTCGTGCTGTCGATTCGGCGACCGGAAAGCCTGGCCGCCGATTTCGATTGGCTCTATGGCTACGAGCCGAACGACTGAATTGTCAGAGCGCGCGGGCGGCCGCGAATCCGGCGTCGATGTCCCTACGAAGGTCGACCACATCCTCGAGCCCGATCTGCAGTCGGATCACCGGCCCTTCGCTCGGCGCCTTGCAGATGCGGCGGTCGGAAAGACCGACATGAACAGCTAAGCTCTCATAACCGCCCCAGGACCAGCCGAGGCCGAAGATCGACAGCGCATCAAGGAATGCATGCGCCTTCGGCTTGAACTGTTCAGGGCCATCCACCTTCAGAACGAAGGAGAAGATGCCGCTCGAGCCGGTGAAATCGCGTTTCCAGAGATCATGGCCCGGAAAGCTCGGCAGCGCCGGATGCAGAACGCGCGCGACATCGTCGCGCTCCTCCAGCCAGCGGGCAATGTTCAGCGTGCTTTCCTGGTGGCGCTCCAGCCGCACACCCATCGTGCGCAAGCCGCGCAGAATCTGGTAGCTGTCGTCGGGCGCGCCGCAGATGCCGAGCGCGATATTGGCTTCGTGCAACTGCTCCCAGTGCTTGGCATTGGCCGAGACCGTGCCCATCAGGATGTCCGAATGGCCGGACGGATATTTGGTCGCGGCATGGATGGAGATGTCGACACCGTGGTCGAGCGGCTTGAAATAAAGCGGCGTTGCCCAGGTATTGTCCATCGTCACCACACAGCCATGACGATGCGCGGCGTTTGCGATCGCACGGATATCCTGCATCTCGAACGTATTGGAGCCCGGCGCTTCCGTGTGCACCAGCTTGGTGTTCGGCTTGATCAGGCTCTCGATGCCGATGCCAATCATCGGGTCGTAATAATCGACGGTGACACCCAGCCGCTTCAGCATCGTGTCGCAGAAATGCCGGGTCGGAAAATAGACGGAATCGACGATCAGCGCGTGATCGCCGGCCGACAGGAAAGCCAGGAACGGAACCGTGACGGCGGCAAGACCGGACGGAACAAGGATCGTGCCGGCGGACCCTTCGAGCGCATCGATCGCCTCGCACAAGGCATCGGTCGTCGGTGTCCCGCGCGTGCCGTAGGAATATTTCTGGCCCCGGGTCTCCATTGTCTTGGCGTTTGGAAACAACACGGTGGAGGCATGCACCACGGGTGGATTGACGAAACCATGATAGTCTGATGGCGAATTGCCGATATGCGACAGCCGCGTGTTCACGCCCGCGCCAACGAGGAAGTCATTCTTGTCATTCATGTGAAGATCCGTTTGGGAAGGTCCGATTATGCGATGTCACGATCCCGCACTTTTCCGCGCGCTGCGCCGAAGGGTCAAGGGACTTCGGCGATCAAGACCCACAAATCGCGAAAACAGCGGCTCTGGTGGTTTTTTAAACAGAAAACAGCATTTACCCAAAAACACTGCCTAAACATGTGGCGTCGTTCACGATTATCGCGGCGCGGCCCAGAAAATCGGCGACATGTCTTGACCCTGCGCCGTTTTGAGCATGAGATAGACGGTACTCGCGCCAGGAGGGTGGCGGGGGCCGCGCCTGCGCCTGACACGGGCAGCGGGTGTGGGACGAGAACAAAGACAACAGAAAAAGGTTCTAAAAATGGCAAAAAGAATTCTGACAGCGCTGATCGGCGCGGCCGTCATGGGGATTGGCAGCCAGGCATCCGCCGGCACACTCGACGATGTCAAGGCGAAGGGTTTCGTCCAGTGCGGCGTGAACTCCGGTCTGGCAGGCTTCTCGGCCCCCGACGCCTCGGGTAACTGGAGCGGCCTCGACGTCGATTACTGCAAGGCGATCGCAGCCGCGGTTTTCGGTGACGCGACCAAGGTGAAGTTCACGCCGACATCCGCCAAGGACCGCTTCCCGGCGCTACAGTCCGGCGAAGTCGATGTGCTGACACGCAACACGACCTGGACCCTCAACCGTGACACCGCCCTCGGCTTCAACTTCCGCGCCATCAACTACTATGATGGTCAGGGCTTCATGGTCCGCAAGGCGCTGAACGTGAAGTCGGCGCTGGAACTGTCCGGCGCGGCCGTCTGCGTGCAGAGCGGCACCACGACCGAACTGAACCTCGCCGACTATTTCAAGGCCAACAACCTGCAGTACAATCCCGTCGTCTTCGAAAAACTCGAAGAAGTGAACGCCGCCTATGACGCCGGCCGTTGCGACGTCTACACCACCGACCAGTCGGGCCTGTATTCGCTGCGTCTGACGCTCGCCGCTCCGGACGATCACATCATCCTGCCGGAAATCATCTCGAAGGAGCCGCTCGGACCGGCCGTTCGTCAAGGTGACGACCAATGGTTCGACATCGTGTCCTGGGCACACTATGCCATGGTCAACGCCGAAGACTTCGGCATCACCCAAGCCAATGTCGAAGAGATGAAGAAGTCCACGAACCCCGATATCCAGCGCTTCCTCGGCGTCGAGGCCGACACCAAGATCGGTACCGACCTCGGCCTCACCAACGACTGGGCCGTGAACATCATCAAGGCCGTGGGCAATTACGGCGAATCCTTCGACCGCAACGTCGGCCCCAGCAGCCCGCTCAAGATCGAGCGCGGCCTGAATGCCCTGTGGAACAAGGGCGGCATCCAGTATTCGCCGCCGATCCGCTGATATATTCGAGAACGGACGAAGCGGCCAATGCCGCTTCGTCCCATACAATAAAAAACGCCCGGCATAGGGCGATCAGGGGAAAATGAGGCTTTCATGACAGTCGACGCCACGATTCCGCCCGGCAAACAACGCCCGGCCGGCTCCGTCCTGAACGATCCGGTCATTCGCGGGTATATTTATCAGGCCGTCACGCTGCTTCTGCTTGTCGGCTTCGTCTACTGGGTGACGGTCAACACAATCGACAATCTGCAACGTGCGAACATCGCCTCCGGGTTCGGCTTCCTGAAGGGACGCGCAGGGTTCGATGTCGGTCAGTCGCTTATCGCTTATACCAGCGATTCCACCTACGGACGCGCGCTGATCGTCGGCTTTGTCAACACGATCATGGTCGCCGTTTCCGGCATCATCGTCGCAACGATCATCGGCTTCATCGTCGGCATCGGCCGTCTGTCGAAGAACTGGCTGATCGCCAAGCTGTCGATGATCTATGTCGAACTGTTCCGCAACATTCCGCCGCTTCTCGTCATCTTCTTCTGGTATACCGGCGTTCTCGCCGTTCTGCCCCAGGCAAGAGACGCCTTGAACCTGCCGCTGAACATCTTCGTCAGCAACCGTGGCGTCGCCTTTCCGCGTCCGCTTTTCGACGGGCTTTTCCAGTTCACGGTCTACGCCTTCATCATCGGCGTCATCGCCAGCATCGTGATTGCCCGGATAGGCCGTAAGCGCCAGATGGACACCGGAAAGCCGTTTCCCGTTCTCGTCACGAGCCTCGCGCTGATCATCGGCTTCCCGCTCGTCGTGTTCCTGATAACGGGCCTGCCGATGAGCTTCGACATACCGGTCGCCGGCAAGTTCAACCTGACCGGCGGATCGGTGATCGGACCGGAATTCCTCTCGCTGTTCCTTGCCCTCTCCTTCTACACCGCGTCCTTCATCGCGGAAATCGTGCGCGCCGGCATTCGCGGCGTGAGCAAGGGCCAGACGGAAGCGGCCCATGCGCTGGGTATCCGCCCCGGCCTGACGAACCGCCTCGTTGTCATTCCTCAGGCGATGCGCATCGTCATTCCGCCCCTGACCAGCCAGTATCTCAACCTCACGAAGAATTCGTCGCTCGCCATCGCCATCGGTTACGCCGATCTGGTCGCCGTCGGCGGCACGATCCTCAACCAGACCGGCCAGGCGATCGAGATCGTGACGGTCTGGATCATCGTCTACCTGACGCTCAGCCTATCGACGTCGCTGTTCATGAACTGGTTCAACGCCAAGATGGCATTGGTGGAGAGATAAGATCATGAGCGCACATTCCGTGGACTACGTCCGTACCACCATGCTCACGCAGGAGCCGCCTCCGGGGGTCGAAAAAGGCTACGTGGCCTGGACGCGCAAGAATCTTTTGGCCACCCCGAAGGACAGCGTGTTGACCATCCTCGCGATTCTCGCGATCGCCTGGTTCCTGCCACCGATGATCAAATGGCTGTTCATCGACGCGTCCTGGACCGGCGGCGGGCGAGGCGTCTGCGCCACCGTCGCGCAGGGCGGATCGCAGCCGGACGGCTGGAGCGGCGGATGCTGGGCCTTCGTCGGCGCCAAGTTCGACCAGTTCCTGTTCGGACGCTATCCGATCGAGGAACGCTGGCGGCCGATCGTCGTCGGCGCGCTTTTCATCGCCCTTCTCGTTCCAATGCTCATCCCGAAGGTGCCGCACAAGGTGCTGAACGGCATCCTGCTGTTCGTCGCGCTGCCGGTCGTTGCATTCGTCCTGTTGCTCGGCGGCATGTTCGGCCTTCCGTTCGTCGAAACCCCGCTCTGGGGCGGACTGATGGTTACGCTGATCCTGTCCTTCGTCGGTATCGCGGTCTCGCTGCCCTTCGGCATTATCCTGGCGCTCGGCCGCCGCTCGACGATGCCGGTGATCCGGATGATCTGCACCATGTTCATCGAGATCGTGCGTGGCATTCCGCTGATCACGGTTCTGTTCATGGCCAGCGTGATGCTGCCGCTGTTCCTGCCGCAGGGCATGACGGTGGACAAGTTCCTGCGCGCCCTGATCGGCGTCTCGCTCTTTGCCTCCGCCTACATGGCCGAAGTGGTGCGCGGCGGCCTTCAGGCAATCCCCAAGGGACAGGGCGAAGGTGCCGACTCGCTCGGCCTCAGCTACTGGCAAAAAATGTATCTGATTATCCTGCCGCAGGCGCTGAAGCTGGTCATCCCAGGCATCGTCAATACCTTTATCGGCCTGTTCAAGGACACGTCGCTGGTCTCGATCATCGGCATGTTCGATCTGCTCGGCATCGTCCGCCTGAATTTTTCGGACGCCAACTGGGCCTCGCCGGTGACGCCGCTATCTGGCTTGATCTTCGCAGGCTTCGTATTTTGGCTGTTCTGCTTCGGCATGTCGCGCTATTCAGGCTTCATGGAACGTCTGCTCGACAAGAGCCACAAGTAACAATCAAGGGGAATCTCACATGGCTGACGCTAAACCATTGAAGATTGAAGTCTCGTCCACCGACGTCGCCGTCGAAATCGTCGGCATGAACAAGTGGTACGGCGATTTCCACGTTCTACGTGACATCAACCTGAAAGTCATGCGCGGCGAGCGCATCGTCATTGCCGGTCCCTCCGGCTCCGGCAAATCGACGATGATCCGCTGCATCAACCGGCTGGAGGAACACCAGAAGGGCAAGATCGTCGTCGACGGCATCGAACTCACCAACGACCTGAAGAAGATCGACGAAGTGCGCCGCGAGGTCGGCATGGTGTTCCAGCATTTCAACCTCTTCCCGCATCTGACTATTCTCGAAAACTGCACGCTGGCGCCGATCTGGGTGCGCAAGATGCCGAAGAAGCAGGCCGATGAAGTCGCCATGCACTTTCTTACGCGGGTGAAAATTCCCGAGCAGGCCCACAAATATCCGGGCCAGCTTTCCGGCGGCCAGCAGCAGCGCGTTGCGATCGCCCGTTCGCTCTGCATGAATCCGCGCGTCATGCTGTTCGATGAACCGACATCGGCGCTCGATCCGGAAATGATCAAGGAGGTGCTCGACACGATGGTCGGCCTTGCCGAGGAAGGCATGACGATGGTCTGCGTCACCCATGAAATGGGCTTTGCCCGCCAGGTCGCCAACCGCGTCATCTTCATGGACCAGGGCCAGATCGTCGAACAGAACGAACCGGCCGCCTTCTTCGACAATCCGCAGCACGAGCGCACCAAGCTGTTCCTCAGCCAGATCCTGCATTGATCGATATCATTCGATGAAACCGGAAACGCCCGCGACCATCGCGGGCGTTTTGCGTTGAGTCCTATCATTTCGAGAGCGAGTTATTCGATCCGGTATTTCAGCGTTCCCAGCGACCAGTGTACGCCGCGATTCTCCACATCGCCGGTCCAGGCCTTCTGTAGCCGGGCGACGATCCCGCTCAACGTTTGGCGAGCATCGAGTTCGGCGTTCAATCCTTGCGCCGGTCCGGCGACGTCGTTGAGATCGACATCGTCGCCGACGACGATCGCAACCAATACGCTCTCTCCCGAACCGTCGGCCTCGAAATCGAAACCGTAATAATCGTCCGGAATGGTCAGGGTCGAGCCCGCCGAAAGCGGTGTGATCTTCCTGGCAACTTCGTTTGGGAATATCTGTGTCGCCACGCCCTGCGGATTGACATCAAGCAATACCAGATTGCCGTCATATTTGCTGGTCACGGAGATCTTGAACGCCTGCCCTTTCTTCAGGTTTGGCCCCGTATCCAGCGAGACCATGACGTCGCCATTATCCGCCTTGCCGACGATATCGCCGATAGCAACCACGGGATCGGCATCGACGTAAGCGGGTGCCGTGACGCCGGCCTCGACCTTGACCTCCTGATAGACCGGCTGCGGCTTTTCCACCGGTGTTTCAGTCTGCTCCGCCACGACGGGATGGGGCTTTGCAATGCTGGTGCCGAGCGCATCCGGAACGCTCTCCAGTTGCGGATCGAGGTTGTCGCAGTTTTCTTGCGCGGCGCAATATTCCTTGGATTTTGTCGTGACATATTCGAACAGTTCGGCATTGCTGATCAGGCCGTTCGCGTTGGCATCCGCCTCGCCTGGTTTGTAGCCGGCTATATAAGCTGCGGTAAAGACTCCGTGGCGATCGTCTTCCGGCTGGCGGACATCATCCCACGCCACCTGATAGGGCGCGGCGGCACTCCACGCGGTCACGCCGCCGGCCGCCAATTCCGCAGGCTTGTCGACCACGCCGAGATCGATGCGAAGCCCCCGGGTCGCCTTCTGCTGGACGGCTTTGGCAGAGGGGCGCGGCAGATAGCGTGCGCCCTTCAGTCCCGATACGGCCTGCGGCGACAGCGACCGGGAAATCGTACCGGAATGGCAGGCGTCGATCACCAGCGTCACCGCCCTGCCCTTCAGCTTTTCCAGCTCGGCTTCCAGTTCGTCATCGAGGATGACATTGGTCCAGTCGGTTTCACCGGCCTTGATGTCGTAGGTCGAGATGGCCTCGTCCATTCCGTCCTCCTCGTCGCCGCTCAGGTCCTTCACCTGGAGGCCATGGCCCGAGAAAGACACATAGACGCGGTCACCCGGCGCTGTTCCGGCAACCAGCCATTCGTCGATGGATTGCAGGATCGCCGCCTTTGTCGCCTTCTCGTCCGTCAGAACCCGGATCGATTCCGGCTTGAACGACAACGTATCCGTCAGAAGTGCGTGGATTGCCTTCACGTCATTCTTCGGGCCATGCAGGAACATGTCTTCCGGCAGGTTTTCATAGGTGCCGATGCCGATCAGCAAGGCCCGATCCTCGGCCCGCGCCACGAGCGGCTGCGCGGCGAGAAGCGTCAGGCAGGAGAGCATTCCGAGAGTGGTTCGCAGTGCAGCCATCAGAGCTTTTCCCGGGTGTAGAGCGGCTGAATGGCAACGCTGGTGTCGGTTCCGTCGATCCGTGTCGACAGGAGCTGCAACACGGTCGCCGCATCGACATTCCTGCTCGCCAAGGCTGCACCGATCGCGTCGATCGGCTCATTGGTGGAAATGGCGATCAGATGATCAGCCCCGAAAGGCTCGACCACTTGCAAATCCGTCAGCTTGAATTCCTGGCTCGCCGTGCCCTCCGCCTGCACGTCCAGCAACTGCACCTGCCCGGTATTGGCGAGATTGAAGACCACCATGTTCTTGTAACCCGAGGCCGGAGCGTCGAAGGACATGCGGTCGCCTGCCGCATAGATATCCTTCTGCGGCGTGAGTGAGACGACACCCGGATTCTGGCTGGCCATGGCCTTCAGGAAATCGAGCAGGATGAACTTGTCGACGACCCCCTGGATCATGCCCGCATCGATATGCTCGCCGGCGACATCGCCGTTCGGCGTGTAGAAGATGCCGCCTGCCGCGTCCCAGCGATAGGGTACGCCATTGCCACCGGTGTTGTTTGGCACGAAATCCGAACCGCTGACGGTCAAAGCCAGCTTGCCGTCCCATCCGGTTTCCCGCACCGGCTTGCGGGTCTTCTCCGCAGAATTGGCGGCGATGGCGGCGCTGCGCGTCAGCGGCATCACCACTTCGTCATCGGATCGCGGCAGTTGCGGCACGAAATTCGGAACCTGCAGCGCTTCCGACTGATGCTTCACATTGGCAAAGACATAGTCTTCGAGCTCGACCCGGGACAGCCTTCCATCGCCGTTACGATCGGCCGAGCCTTCCACCGCGCGCGCAAAACTCCAGCTCAGCGCACCGCGCGCCTCGCCATTGATGATCACTTCGGGCGATGGCTGGCTTTCGAGCGAGGCGGCGAGAACCGTGACCTGCCGGAAATTCGCTTCCTTGATTGAAGCACCCGACACCGCCTCTTGTGATGGTGCCGGCAGCTTGACGGTGACCGCATGGGCAAGTCGCGTCTTGCCCGAGAAGGATCGGCTCATGCCGCCGGAATGGCAACTGTCGGAGACGAACAGGACATGCACGCCCTTGGCTTCGGCCTCCGAGAACCAGGCGTTCAACTCGTTGTCGACGATGATTTCGTTGTCGGTCTCTTCGGCCCGCTCCCGGTCGAAGCCCGGCAGTTGCAGGAACTCGTCCAGCCCATCAGCCTCGTCCCCGGCAACCAGTTCTGGCATTTGCGCGCCATGGCCGGCATAAGTGAAGATGATCGTGTCGCCGCTCTCAGCGCCGTCGACAAACCCTGTCCAGGCCGCACGAATATCGTCCTTGCGGACAGCGGCATCGAAGAAGGTCGCGATCTGCTCAACCCCGGCACGCTGAAGCGCGCCTTCAACATCCCTGGCATCCTTGACCGCCCCGTCGAGACTGACTTCGTGGGGATAGACATCGGCCCCGACGACGAGCGCGAAGGTCTTGGCGTTCGCCACGGTGACGATGGCGGAAGAAACGAGCAATGCGAAAAGGAAGCGGCGCAGCATCATCAGTTCTCCACATCCACTTCGACGCGCCGGTTCATCTGGTTGAGCGTTTCCTCGTCATAGGCATTGGCATCGTCCGCTTTGAACGGCTCATCCTCGCCCTTGCCGATCGTCTTCAACTCACCCGCATATCCCTCGGTAATCAGATACTGCGCCAAGGCTTCGGCACGTTCCAGCGAAAGAACCCGATTGGATTCAGCCGCTCCGACCGGATCCGTATGGCCGATCAGCGTGATAAATTTCGGCTTCACGGACTTCAGGCACTCCGACAGGTCGTTGGCGGATTCGAGGCCTTCCGGCGTGAACTCCGCCGTACCGAAGACATAGCGCACCGGCGTCGCCTTCTTCTTCAGCGAGACGCCGCGATAGCTGACCTTGCAGGCACCACGCAAACCAAGCTTCACCGGCTTCGGTGACGCCAGCCGCATCTCGGTCGCCATATGATCCAGCCGGACGATGTACTTTTCATCCGGCGCCATCCAGGCCGGCGTCATCACTTCGTTCGATGCATCCTCCAGTGCCAGCTGGTAGAATCGCGCGGCGGCCTCGTAGTCACGCCGGTCGCGATTGATGTCGCCGAGTGCGTCAAACACCTGCCAGGGTGCTGTGTTGTTCTTGCGGATTGTCTCAAGTTCCGCCTCAAAATCCATGAGATTGGCACCCTGCCCGACCGCCGCGACGATACGGTTGAACGAGGCGAGCGCTGCGACGCGGTTGATCATCGCCTTATCATCGGCGCTGCAGCCTGGCGTAACGCCACCAGCAATCTGTTTGGCGAGCGTTTCATTGCCGCCATTGCTGGCTTCGGCAACGCGCGCCAGCGCATCACAAGCAGCCAACGCCGGACCAGCGGACGCCAACGCGAGCAACGCTGCGGCAAGACCGATCTTCATTTTCATCACGCCGTCCCTCATGCCAGTCCAAACCATCAACGAAATAGTGCGGCCGACCACCGATGGGCGGTCGGCCCCCCCATTATTCTTTGATCTCGAAGGTCACGACCTGAAGGCCGCTCGCTCCCTTGTCTTCTTCGGCCTTCTTGGCGAGGTTGATCGCCAGCCCGCGCGTCGGCGGCATGTGCGATTCCGCCACCAGCTGGCGCGCCCGCTCCACCGTCAGCTTCTGGTCGCCGAGCCCGCCTTCACGGCAGAAGGCAATCATTGTCTCGGCCGGCGCCGGGGTGTCGAAGGTCAGGTTGCCGGTCGCCGGCTGCGGGATCTGGCGCTTCTCGCCTGCCTGCAAGGTCGTATTGCCGATCATTGAGTCCGGGATAACCTCGACATTGCCGGTTTCCTCGACATAGAGCACCTGCAACTCGCAGGCCTTGTTGGAGCTCAGTTCGAATGTCAGCTGGTCGCCCACTTTCGCCGTGGTCGATCCGACATGCAACGCCAATTCAAGCTTGCTGAAATCGGCAGGCTTTTCCTGGCGATAGGCTGGTGTCGCAGCGACGATCGTTTCCGCCTTGACGGGGTCCTGTTGCGCCGTCTGACCGGCAACGTTCTGTTGCTGATCGATCGTCTCCACACGAACCGTCGTCGTATCGAGCGGTTTCAGCTGCATCAATGGACTGAGCAGCAGCGGAAACTGCTGTTCGACCTCTGCCCGCGGTATGGTGCCGCCGGCTTCGAGCGTCGTCACCCAGTCGATGCCGAGCCGCAACGCATCGACATCCTCGACCCGCTTGATCGCCGCGGAAAACTGATCCGGCGTCATGTCGAACTCGGCCGACAAAGCGTCGAAATCGAGTTCGTCCTCATATTTGTCGGCGAAATAGCTCACCAGTTCCGCGTTGCCCGGGGCCTGCATGCTCTGGGCGCTGCCATCCGGCGTCGGTTCCGTCACCTTGAGCTTCACCAGCGCCTCGACGAAGCGCTGACGATCCTTGTTGTAGGCGGCATCAAGCTCTTCCTGCGGCACGTACATGTCGAGCAGCACCGATTGCTGGTCTTTGGTAAACAGCGTGGATGTCTGTATGTGCTCGCGCAACTGGTCGCGTTTCGACAGGATTCCGTTGGCATGGCAGTCGAAGCAGGAGCGCGCGTTGACGATTTCCACGCCCTTGCCGATCGGCCGCTTGCGGAATGAGACGATCGACGTCGGACCGACGTCCAGTTGCTTGCCCTCCGCCGTCGACAGGTAATAACCCTGCAGACCGTTCGGAAGGGAGAAGATCATCTCACCACCGTCATGCTCGAAGGCCGTCAGACCGCTGGCGAACGGCTCCAGTTCCTTCGGGCCTTGCGGGAAGCGTTTTAGGACCTGACGCCCGACGTCCCCACCAAAATCGTAGGATTTCCAGTAGTAACCGCCGAAGGGCATATCGTGCCGTTCCAGCATGCGGTTGTGATCCGACACGCCGGACGAGCCATCGGCAAAGCCGGCACGCAGTACGTTGCGGCGGCGAATGTTCTCATCGACATCGATCTGGAAGCGCTTTTCCAGCTCGCGGATATGGGTCGGAAGCCGCATCAGCTTGTTGTAGATTTTCGGCTTGGCCGCATTGGCCATGAACCAGTCGATGCGCATGATCGGCAGGACTGTGTCGGTCTCCTTGGTGAGTGCCAGCAGCGACCCGTCACTGCCGGGATCGATGCCGTAGAAATACTGGGAAATCAGGAAATTGTAGTCGTCGGACGTCCATTGAAGGTCACGGAGATCGACGCGAACCATCAGGCCGTTCGTACCTTCCACTTCATGCGGCAGCACCAGCGTCGGACCATAGGAGAGCGAGTTCAAAAGCTTTTTGAAACCGCCGGCCAGCACGTCCATGCGCTTCATGAATGTCTTGTCTTCCTCGCAGCCCATCATGCCATTGTACTGATTGCGATAGGAGAAATAGCGCATGTACTGCCGGTCGAGGTCCGGCACCGTGGAAATATCCTTCAGGCCTGCCTCGATGAAATCACCATAGGACAGCATCGGCCGCGTCCGGTCAGGTTTGCTGGCGGCGGTCTGCGGCAGGTCCGACTGGCTGAGCGAATTGATCCAGTCCTCCAGGCTCTTGACCTCCTCAGTGGTCGGTCGCTTGCCGAGCGGCATGCGACCGCTGGTCACCGAGGTGAACAGCCGCGACTTCGATGCATCGCCGGGTACCACGAAGGCGGCGTCGGCGGCGATCGAGGTCAGGTCGCCGGCGGGATAGCTGCCTTGCGAGCTTTCGCCCGGGCCGTGGCAGTTACGGCAATATTTGCCGATAAAGGCATCGGCCTGCGTCGCAAGCGCCGCATTGCTTCCGGACAGGGCGGCAGCCGGAGTGCTCTCCTTACAGACGGCGGTCGCCGATTGCGCTACCGGCTCCGGCGGCTTGACTTCACGGTCGGCGAGGAAGGCGTAGATCGCGGTGCGGTCCTTCTCGGTCAGCGTCGAAAGCCCATGGGCGATCTCGCGCATGACGGGGTCCGTCAGCGGCGCACCGGACAGTTTCTTGCCTTCCTCGATCAGTCCGACGGTGAAGACTTCCGGAGACGCAAGACCGCTTATCCGAGCCTTGGTGATATCAGGCGCCACGGCGCCGGTCAGGCCCTTTTCACCGGCATAGGCATTGTCCATGTCGAGACCGTAGGTGGTGGTGCGCGGCGTGTGGCAATCACCGCAGCCGCCGACATTCTCCACCAGGTAGCGGCCGCGCTCCATCTGGGTTTCTTCACGGGCCTGATATTCCGGCACGTTGAAATGGCTGCGCTTCCACAGCGTGATCGTCGTCTGGCGGCTAAACGGGAATGCGATCTCGTGTTCCTGGGAAACCGCGTCGGACTGAACCAATGTGTCGATATAGGCCTTGATGTCGAGAACGTCCTCAGGCTTCATTCCGCCATAGGCGGTATAGGGCATCACGGGATAGAGATTGTTACCGTCCCGGTCGATGCCCTGCATCACCGCGTTGAGGAATTGCGCATTGCTCCAGCCGCCGATGCCATTGGCATGGGGCGAAATGTTCGGCGCAAAGAACTTGCCGATCGCCGTATCCATTTCCAGGCCGCCGGAGAGAAGCTCGGTATTGTTGCCAGAGCCATGGCAGGCGCCGCAACCGGATGCGTTAAACAGATATTTTCCGTTCTTCGTGTTCGCCTTGTAGGTCGCATAGGCATCGTCGGAAAAGGCATCGCGCGCCGAGGCAGCACCCGGACAGTGGATAAAGGCGAGCACCATCGCGGCAGCGGCCACAAGATGGCGCGACAGGCCACGGCTGTTGATCATTTCTGCGGGCAATCGACCGAACATGCGCATGGCTTGTTCTCCTTGCTTTCTCAAACGACAAAAATATGCGACGCACTGTTACCGGAACTCGAACTGCTCGAACTCGACCCGCCTGGGTCTCTTGCCGAGGTCCTTCAAACCTTTTTCAATGGCTTTTCTCAAAGGCGACGGGCCGCAGAACCAGAGGTCCGCCCCTGCCGGATCGACCGTGCTCGATGCCGCTAGTTTCACGGCATCGAGACGTCCATCGGTTTTGGAATCATGCAAAGTAAAATTGAAATTCGGTAGTTTTTCCGCCTGCGCCTCGAACGTATCAAGGCCGATGGCCTCGCTGCGATCACGCACGCAGTAGACCATGTGAATGTCCTGGCCCTCGTCGCCCTTGAGGCGCCCGGCCATGGCGAGGAACGGCGTCACTCCGATACCGCCGGCAAGCCAAATCTGCTTCTTGCCGCCGCGGCGATGGTTGAAATGCCCATAGCCACCTTCCAGCTTCAGGCGATCACCGACGGCAATGCCCTCCCTTAGAGCTTTGGTATAGTCGCCGAGCGGCTTGATGGCGAAGCGGACCACGCCATCATCGTCGATCCCGGCGATGGTGAAGGGATGCGGCTCCCGCAGACCGGGCTTGTTCACCCGGAAGAATCCGAACTGGCCAGGTCTGGCCCGGAGCGGTCGGCGAACGGGACGCGCCGAAATGATCGTCGCTCCATCATGGCGCGTTACGTCGAACACCTCGTAGGCGCGCGTGCGCAGCCAGGGGAAAATCTGGGTGTAGATATAGCTTGCCGTCCCGATCATCGCGAAGATGTTGAGATAGGTGGCCAGCATCGCCGTACCGTCGTAGGGACGCTTGATGAACGTCTGGTGGAACGCCACCATGATGAACAGCAACCCGATGAAGCGGTGCGTCAGCCGCCAGAAATGATAGGGGATCTCGATCCTGGTCTTCGGGATGATCTTGACGATGCTGAGGATCAGCAGAACCACCAGGCCGTAGAAGGCATATTCGCCCGCCTCGGCGGCCAGCTTGTTCAGCCCGCCGGTAAGCGACAGACCCTTGAAATCGGGCGTGATGAAATAGTGCACGAGAATGAGGACGAGGACGGTGATGCCGACGCGGCGATGCGTTTGGTAAATCCGGTCGAGGCCTCCGAAAAGACGCTCCACCAGCGGCGGACGGGTCGCCATGAAGAGCGCGATCCCCATGCCGGTAAACGCCATGGACGAGGCCATCAGCGAAAAGGTCGTGCCCGCATTGGTATGGCTGACCGCAGGCACGGCCAGAAGCCCCGCAAGTCCAATCAACGACCAAACAAGAACAGCACCCGCGCTCACACGACGTTCCTCACCATTTCCGCACTTGCCGGATTCCCCGAGACGAGACTGGCAAGCCCCCGAAGCTTCGTCAACTGCTATTGTAGAACATACGAACAAGCGGCCGGCATTATTCGTGAGGCCCAAGTTTTTGTGTTTGCTCGCAAATTTGCCACGGTTAAGAATCGCGCGAAGTTGCAACCCTAAATCAATCCAGTCCTCTTCGATTAATCTTTTCGCGCGCCTTGTCCGCCAGGGGATGATCTGGATGACGGCGCATAAACCGTTCATAGGCTTCACGCGTTCGCTTCTGGACCACTCGGTCATATTCGGATTAAACGGCTGCATCGCTGTCCAGCAGAGGAATATCATCGTGCTGCCATTTACGGGGTTCTGCGTCACACAGACTGTTACCGACGTTACAGGTCGCACGGTGAAAACAGGCAGAATTTACTCGCGGGACATCATTTGTTGCGAGGATGATGTCGCTTTCTCCGCTGAAGATTATCCGCAGTCCCAAACGTCTTGGTAGTGAAATCAAGAAGCGTCGGCCATACTGATATATCAACGCTGTTGCTAGTCGTTTTCATCTGTGGCACTATGTGATATATCACCATCCGGAAAGCGCATGACGACATCATCCTCACAGGCGCATCTCGCCTACCTCGCGCTGGAAACCAGCATCGTCACGCTCAAGCTGAAGCCCGGTTCGCTTGTCACCGAAAAGCAGTTGATCGACCTTGCCGGCCATGGGCGCACGCCGGTGCGCGAGGCGATCCAGAAGCTCGAATGGCAAGGCTTGATCGCCGTTCGCCCGCGCGTCGGCCTGCAGATCACCCTGATCAGGCCGGAAGATCATGAGAATGTCATGCAGGTTCGCCGCAAGCTGGAACCCCTCGCCGCCTCTCTCGTCGCCGAACATGCCGGTGCGGAGGCACGCGTCGCCATGATCGAATGCGCGCAGTCGATGACCGCCTGCTCGATCAACGCGGACATGGAAGGCTTCCTCGCAGCCGACAAGGCCTTCGACGAAATCATGGAAGCCGCCTGCCCCAACGCATTCCTGACCTCGACACTGGCACCGCTGCAGACCCACGCCCGCCGCCTCTGGTTCAACGCCGCCTCGACCCAACGCATGGATCGCTCGGTGGATCTGCACGTCAAGGTCATCCGCGCCATCCATCAAGCCGACCCGAAGGCGGCCACTGAGGCGATGGAAAACCTGATGGATTATCTCGGCGAGCGTTAGTGCAACAGTTCTGCCCTTTTGCAAGGCATCAAAACAATACGGGCGGCCTATGAGCCGCCCGTATTGTTTTGATGCCACCGAAAAAATCAGCCCACAAATGCGCGTTCGATGACGAACTCGCCGGGCTTGTTGTTGGCGCCTTCGGTCAGGCCGGCGGCCTCAAGGATTTCCTTGGTTTCCTTCAGCATCTCGGTCGAGCCGCAGATCATGCCGCGATCGACGGCCGGGTCGAAGGAAGGCAGACCGAGGTCCGAGAACATCTTGCCGTCGCGCATCAGATTGGTGATGCGGCCCTTGAACGGATAGTCTTCGCGGGTCACGGTCGCATAGTGGCGCAGCTTGTCGCCGACCAGTTCGGCCAGGAATTCGTGATTGCGGATTTCCTCGATCAGGTCGAAGCCGTATTTCAACTCGGCCACGTCGCGGGTCGTGTGGGTCAGGATGACCTCGTCGAACTTCTCATAGGTTTCCGGATCGCGGATCAGGCTGGCAAACGGTGCAATGCCGGTACCGGTCGAGAACATGTAGAGGCGCTTGCCGGGGGTCAGCGCGTCGAGCACCAGCGTGCCGGTCGGCTTCTTGCGCATCAGCACCTGATCGCCGGGCTGGATACCCTGCAGATGCGATGTCAGCGGACCATCGGGAACCTTGATCGAGAAGAATTCGAGCTCTTCATCCCAGGCCGGGCTTGCGATCGAATAGGCACGGTAGATCGGCTTGCCGTCGATCATCAGGCCGATCATGGCAAACTCGCCCGAGCGGAACCGGAATTCGGTCGGGCGCGTCATGCGGAAGCTGAACAGCCGGTCCGTGTAATGCGTGACCTTCGTTACAGTTTCGGCGAACACGCCGGCTGGCACGGTCGGGGCAAATTCTTCGATCTTGGCAGGAGCATTCATCTCGGCGTCAGGTCCTGTAATGATGAGTCATTCGTTCAGGTATGTTCAATTAAAAGCGGAATAGTCCAAAAGGCACTGGTTTGGAAGCAATTCCGTTCCAATTATAGCGCCTTTTGAAGATTGTGCGGTAATTCCGTTCACAGACCTCAGGAGACCCGGCGCCAGCTGTAGGATTTGGCATCGGTCGATGGTCTTGCCGTCGGCTGGTAGTGATTGTCGATGCCCGGAAGTCGTCCTTCGGCAAGACGCTTCAAAGCGGTCGCGTTGGTGACGGCGAAGGTGTCGACGCCACAACGCAGCATCAGCGGGATCTGGTCGATCAATACATCACCGACAGCCCGGATTTCCCCGCCGTAACCGAGACGCGCGCGCAGCAGCGAGGCATGACTGAAGGCCCGGCCATCGTTAAAGGCCGGAAACGCCACCGCGACGAGCGACAACTGGTCGAGGAACGGCTGCAGCCGCGTCACATCATCGGCCGGCGTGATGAGAACGCCGAGACCGCTTTCGCCCGACGCCGCCTTTTCGATGAAAGCCTCAATGCCGAGAATGGCCTTCTCGTTCGAGCCGGCCTTGGTTTCCTCGGTCTCGACAACCCAGGGGTCGTCCGTCACGAAGCCGGTTTCTTTCCAGATCTTGGTCATGTGTCGTGTCCGTCCTTACGCCGCTTCCTGGGCATTGCCGCCATAGAGCGCATCCTTGAACGGTTGCGGTCCAACACGGCGATAGGCATCGAGGAATATCTCGGAAGCATCCTTGCGCAGTCCGAGATAGACATTCACGATCGTCTCTATCGCATCCGTCACCTTTTCCGGCTCGAAGCCACGACCGATGATTTCGCCGATCGAGGTGTTCTCGTCACCGGAACCGCCAAGCGTGATCTGGTAGAGCTCGGCACCCTTCTTCTCGACGCCCAGAAGGCCGATATGGCCGACATGGTGATGGCCGCAGGCATTGATGCAACCGGAGATCTTGATCTTCAGCTCGCCGATTTCCGCCTGCCGGTCCGGATCGCCGAAGCGAGTGGAGATTTCCTGCGCCAGTGGGATGGAGCGCGCGTTGGCAAGCGCGCAATAGTCCAAGCCGGGACAGGCAATGATGTCCGTGATCAGGCCGGCATTGGCGGTCGCCAGACCGATGGCGACGAGGCCGCGATAAACGGCTTCCAGATCGGCCAGCGCCACGTGCGGGAAGATCACGTTCTGCTCATGGCTGATGCGGATTTCGTCGAAGGCATATTCTTCCGCCAGATCGGCGATCGCATCCATCTGACTGTCGCTGGCATCGCCCGGAATGCCGCCGATCGGCTTCAGCGAGATCGTCACCATGCCGTAATCGGGATTCTTGTGCGGCTGGACGTTCTGCTGCACCCAGCGGGAAAATTCCGGATCGGCCTTTTTCCAGCCGGCAAGGTTGGCCCAGCCTTCCGGACGCACGGCGAGCGGCGGCAGCGCGAAATAGGTCGAGATCGCCTTGACGTCGGCTTCAGGCAGCTTGAGCTCGGTATTCTTCAGTTGCAGGAGCTCCTGCTCCACCTGGCCAGCCAGATTCTCGACACCGGTTTCATGGACGAGGATCTTGATGCGCGCCTTGTACTTGTTGTCGCGTCGGCCATGCAGATTGTAAACCCGAACGATCGCCGTGGTGTAGGACAGGAGATCTTCCTGGGGCAGGAAGTCGCGGATCTTCTTGGCGATCATCGGGGTGCGCCCCTGCCCACCGCCGACATAGACGGCAAAGCCGATTTCGCCTGCCTCGTTCTTCTTTAGGTGGAGACCGATGTCATGAACCTGAATGGCGGCACGGTCGCGCTCGGCGCCGGTGACGGCGATCTTGAACTTGCGCGGCAGATAAGAGAATTCCGGATGAACGGAAGACCACTGGCGCAGGATCTCGGCATAGGGACGCGGATCGGCGACTTCATCCGCCGCAGCACCGGCGAAATGATCGGCGGTAACATTGCGGATACAGTTGCCGGAGGTCTGGATCGCATGCATCTCGACGGAGGCGAGCTCGGCGAGGATATCCGGCGTATCCGACAGTTTCGGCCAGTTGTACTGGATATTCTGGCGCGTGGTGAAATGGCCATAGCCGCGATCGTACTTGCGGGCGATATGAGCGAGCATGCGCATCTGCTTCGAGTTCAGCGTGCCATAGGGAATGGCGACGCGCAGCATATAGGCATGGAGCTGCAGGTAGACGCCGTTCATCAGCCGCAGCGGCTTGAACGCATCCTCGGCAAGCTCGCCGGAAAGGCGGCGCGTCACCTGATCGCGAAACTGCTCGACACGGTCGGCAACGAAGGCATGGTCGAATTCGTCGTAACGGTACATCGGTCTTCTTTTCCTCAAGCCGCCTGATTGGGACCGCTCAGCCCCTTGTATCCAGGCGCATAATCGATCGTCGGCCCCTCGGACCGAACACGCTCGCGCAGACGCAGCGGCCGCAGCACGCCGCCCACTTCTTCAATGTCAATCACGTTGACGTCAACCACCTTGTTATCCGCGAATGCGGCTTTTCCTGTGGCTTCCAGTGCCGTGACGGCCTCGGCATGGCGCGCGACAAACGCATGCTGCAGGGATTCCACCCACTGGCCGGAGGCGTCGAGCCAAACGGAAATGCCGTCGGACAGGCGGTTTGCAGTCAATACCTTGTCGGCCATCTCAATTCCTCACTTCGTCAGTCTGTTTGCGCGACGCATCGGTCGAAACGGCGGCGTCGATCGCCCTGCCCGTGACCAATGGCTGCGAACGTTCGAAATTCGCGCCGGCCACGGCATCGCCGATGATCACCATCACCGGGCCGTCCAGTTCTTCGCGATGCTGCAGGTCCGGCAGGTCCTTCAGTGTCCCGTGCAGCAGCTTGCGCTCGGCGCGGCTGGCATTCTCGATCACCGCGACGGTGGTTTCGGCCGGCAACCCCGCTTCCATCAGCCGGGCAGCGACGGAGGCAGCCACGGTGCGGCCCATATAGACGGCGATTGTCGCGCCGGAAATGGCAAGACGTGCCCAGTCCGGCAGGACGTCGCCCGCCAGATCATGACCGGTGGTGAAGATCAGCGACGAGGCAACGCCACGAAGGGTCAGCGGCAGTTCGAAATCGGCGGCGGCGGCGAAGGCCGAGGTGATGCCGGGCACGATCTCGTAGGTGACGCCCGCCTCACGCAGCGCTGCCATCTCCTCGCCGGCGCGGCCATAGACCAGCGGATCGCCGGACTTCAGTCGCACGACACGCTTGCCATCCTGGCCGAGGCGAACCAGCAACTGGTTGATCTCGTCCTGCGACTTCGAATGGCAGCCCTTGCGCTTGCCGACAGACAGACGCTCGGCATCGCGTCGGCCCATATCGACGATCGCCTGCGGAACCAGCGCGTCATAGACGATGACGTCGGCTTCCATCATGACGCGCTGGGCGCGCAGCGTCAGCAGGTCCTCGGCACCCGGACCTGCGCCGACCAGCCAGACATGGCCCTGGGCGCGCTCGGTGGCGTGCAACAGTTTCGATGCTTCACGGCGCGCTTCCACGACATTGCCGAGCGCCACCTGATCGGCGACAGCACCGGAGAAGAACCGACGCCAGAACACACGGCGGGATACACCGCGCGGCAACAGCCGGTCGACCGCATCCCGATAGGCCTGCGCCAGCGTGGCCAGCGTCCCGAGCGAAGGCGAGAGCAACTGGTCGATCTGCGCCCGGATCATCTGCGCCAGCACGGGACCGGCGCCTTCCGTGCCGATGGCAACGGCAACGGGCGCACGGTTGACAAGTGCCGGGGTCAGGAAGTCGCAGAATTCGGGCTGATCGACCGCATTGGCGGGGATTTTCTGAGCGCGGGCAGCGGCGACAATCACGCGATCCTGCGCGGCGTCGCCGGTCGCGGCAAAAACCAGCGTGGCGCCCTCAACCTGGGAAGCCTCAAAAGGTTCTTTCACACGTTCGATATTGTACGCTGCGAGAAAGCTGGCGAAATCGGCTTCGGGCTGATCGGCATAGGCAACGATACGCGCCTGCGTGTTCATCAGCAGCCTGACCTTGGCAAAAGCTTCGTCGCCATTGCCAAAAACCGCCACGCATTTCTGCGCAACGCGGAAGAAGGCCGGAAAGACGGTCAGTTGTTCGGTCATCGGTTTGGGAATCTGATCCTGTTACAGGTGCTGGAAAATATCCCTTTTATAGAGGGAAAATTGAAGAAACAGAAATTCGGAAGCCTTTGCAGGGGGATATTCTTTTGCTCGAAGGCAGCATAATTTGAGCAAATATCACCGGGTGCAGCCTCCCGGGCACAAGCGCCCGGCGACGGCAGATGCAGCATTGCGCAGCGCTGCTCACATCCGTTAAATGCAGTCATCGCAATTGCCGGAGCCGCAAATCATGAACAATACCGACCTCGCAGGCCGCCTGCTGTCCGTCATCGAGACCGACATTCTGCCACTGACGGAAAAGGGGGTGGCCGCCGGAAACAAGGTGTTCGGGGCAGCGATCCTGCGCAAGTCCGACCTGTCGCTGGTCATCGCCGAAACCAACAACGAGACCGAGAATCCACTCTGGCACGGCGAAGTCCACACGCTGAAGCGCTTTTACGAACGCGCGGAGAAGATGGATACGAAGGATCTCGTCTTCCTCTCCACCCATGAGCCCTGTTCGATGTGCCTCTCGGCCATCACCTGGGCCGGCTTCGACAATTTCTACTATTTCTTCAGCCACGAGGATTCGCGCGATGCCTTCGCCATTCCGCACGATCTGAAGATTCTCAAGGAAGTCTTCCGCCTCGAGCCCGGCGGCTATGCGAAAACCAATCCCTTCTGGCATTCGTCATCGATCGCTGATCTGGTGGCGACATCCGCAGAGTCGGCAAAACCAGCTCTTCGAGAACAAGACGCCCGAATCCGCGCGCGGTACCAGGGCCTGTCCGACACCTACCAGTCCGGCAAGGACGACAATGCCATTCCGCTGAATTGAGCCCCATGCAGCCCTCGCAGAATATCACACGCCTCCTCGAGATCATGAAAGCCCTGCGCCAGCCGGAAACCGGTTGCCCGTGGGACATCGTCCAGACATTCGAGACCATCAAGCCCTATACGCTGGAAGAAGCGTATGAGGTTGCCGACGCCATCGAGCGCAAGGACATGGACGACCTCTGCGACGAACTGGGCGACCTGTTGTTGCAGGTGGTCTTTCACGCCCGCATGGCTGAGGAATCCGGCGATTTCGCTTTCGGCGACGTGGTCGAGGCGATCACCAAAAAAATGATCCGCCGCCATCCGCATGTCTTTGCCCGCTCGGACGCCGATACGCCGCAGGCGGTCAAGCTGCAATGGGATCAGATCAAGCAGACGGAAAAAGCGGAGCGCCGCGAAAGGCGGGCAAAACGCGGCCTGTCGGGAGATGTCAACACCGGCCATCTCGGCTCCGTCCAACGCAGCTTTCCGGCGCTTGTCGAATCTTTGAAATTGCAGGAACGGGCAGCCAAGGTCGGCTTCGATTGGTCTTCGCCCGAACCGATTCTCGACAAGATCGAGGAGGAAATCGCCGAACTGCGCGAGGCGCTCGCCTCGAACGACAAGGCGAAGGTGGCCGACGAACTGGGCGACCTCATTTTTGCCGTCGTCAATATCGGCCGTCATGTCGGCGCCGATCCGGAAATGGCGCTGCGCGGGACAAACACAAAGTTCCGCCGTCGCTTC
The DNA here is from genome assembly GCF_051669845.1 of Pararhizobium sp. O133. Taxonomy (NCBI): domain Bacteria; kingdom Pseudomonadati; phylum Pseudomonadota; class Alphaproteobacteria; order Hyphomicrobiales; family Rhizobiaceae; genus Pararhizobium; species Pararhizobium sp. O133. The sequence goes on from NZ_CP196426.1 coordinate 3,079,832, forward strand.
TCTCATATCGAAACTGCACTGGACGCTGCCGGAGAGACGCTGGAGGAGGCGACGCTAGAGCGGATGGAGGAGTTGTGGCAGGCGGCGAAGGCGATCGAGCGGCAGCTTGATAGGAGTGGGTGATTGCGGGTCAGAGCGCCGTGAAACGGCGTCTTGCCTCCCGCCCCCTCGCGATAGACCTAAGCCGCTCCACCCCACGTCATCCTCGGCCTTGAGCCGAGGATCTTCCAGCCTCTCGTCGAATGGAACGGCTGATGGATGGTCGGGTCGAGCCCGACCATGACGAAGGAGAGAGTTTCGAGCTGTCGATACGCTTACCGCAGGAACACAGTCCGCTTACCAGTCCTGCGCCGCAGCCTTCGGTCCATTGCCCAGCCGACGATCCAGTTCTTCCGCCTCGTTTGGCGTCATGCGCAAATCAAGGCCGACGGAACCGTCTTCCATGTCTTCGCGGCCATCGACCATCGTGTGCTCATAGATCCAGGACAGGAGCTGCAGCTTGGCCGGTGGCAGCACCACGGTCGTTTCCGTCAGGACTCCGGAAAGCCGCTTGTTGATCTCGTTGAGGAGATGATCGACGCCCTCGCCTGTAACGGCAGAGACCGCAACCGTGCTCTCGCTGTTCTCGGCCTTCTGCACGAGGCTGTCATGCGCCTCTTCGCCCAGCAGGTCGATCTTGTTCCAGACTTCGAGAATACGCTCCGATCGCGCCTTTTCATCGATCCCCAGATCGTCGAGAATACCGATCACGTCCTGCGCCTGCACCGCATTGTCGGGATCCGAAAAATCGCGCACATGCAGGATCAGGTCGGCTTCCAGCACCTCTTCCAGCGTCGCACGGAAGGCGGCGACGAGATGGGTCGGCAGGTCCGAGATGAAACCGACCGTGTCGGAGAGGATCACCATGCGCCCATGCGGCAGCTTCATCCGCCGCAGCGTCGGGTCGAGCGTGGCAAACAGCATGTCCTCGGCCAGCACGCCGGCACCGGTGATCCGGTTGAACAGGGTCGATTTGCCGGCATTGGTATAGCCGACCAGCGCTACGATCGGGTGCGGCACCTTCTTGCGCTTGGCCCGGTGGAGCTGGCGAGTCCGGCGCACCTGCTCCAGCTCCTTTTCGAGCTTGACGATCTTGTCCTGCAGCAGCCGGCGGTCGGCCTCGATCTGGGTTTCGCCCGGGCCACCCATGAAGCCCGCACCACCGCGCTGGCGTTCAAGGTGGGTCCAGCTGCGAACCAGCCGGCCCTTCTGGTAGTTCAAATGGGCAAGCTCGACCTGCAGCGTGCCTTCCTTGGTGGAAGCGCGGCGGCCAAAGATTTCGAGAATCAGGCCGGTCCGGTCGATGACCTTGCCGTTCCATTCCTTCTCCAGATTACGCTGCTGCACCGGCGTCAGCGGATGATCGATGATCACCAGGCCGGCATTGTGCTCGCTCAGGAGATGGCCGATTTCCTCGATCTTGCCGCTGCCGAGCAAGGTGCCGGGCTTCGGCTGCGCGACCGGCACAATGAGCCCGTGGACAACATCCAGATCGATGGCGCGCGCCAGACCAATGGTTTCCTCGAGCCGGCTTTCATCGCTGCGTGTCGACGGGGCGGCGATGATGTCGGCGCTCGGTTTCCCGGTTTTTTTCAGGACCGGGACGATGACGACGGCGCGCATGTCATCGCGAAGCTTTTCGAGCTCCGGAATAATCGACGCCGATTTTGTATCACGTTTGGTAATCTGCTCTGTATCCCGTCAGGATGCGGATTCTTCGTTCTCGAACATCTGCATCGGCTGGCCCGGCATGATTGTCGAGATCGCGTGCTTATATACGAGCTGGGAATGCCCGTCACGCCGCAAAAGGACACAGAAGTTGTCAAAAGATGTGACAACACCGGTGAGTTTCACACCATTGATAAGAAAAATTGTCAGAGATATCTTCTGCTTGCGGACGGTGTTGAGAAAAAGATCCTGCAAGTTCTGAGAACGTTCCGCCATAGCGCCGCTTCTTTCTTATTGTCCGGTCCGATGTAACCGGTTGATTATACGATCTGAATACCTCGAACGCCGCGAAAAATCCTTTCCACAGGCATCCCCCCGGATTTGGTATCAAATCGCGGTCTTTTCCGCAATGTCGAAAAAGGCTTCGCGAATTTTCTGTGAGACGCTGCCCGGATGCCCGTTGGCGATGGTCTTGCCATCGATGGACACCACCGGAAAACAGATGCTTGTCGCTGCGGTGATGAAGACCTCGCGTGCCTCAAGCATCTCCTCGATAGTAAAGGCCTCCTCGACGATTTCCAGGCCGAGCGTCGATGTCACGTCCTTCAGCGTCGTGCGGGTAATGCCGCGCAGGATGCCATGTTCGGCATGGCGTGTGCGCAATCGGCCGTCGCGATCGACGATCCAGACATTGGTCGCGGCCCCTTCCTTCACCGTGCCGTCGGCATCGACGAAGATCGCCTCCTGGGCGCCCTCCTCCTTGGCCGCCTGACGCGCCAGAACGTTCGGCAACAGTCCGACCGACTTGATGTCCACCCGGTCCCAGCGGTTTTCCGGCACGGTGATCGCCCGAATGCCATTGGCATTCTTCGCCGCGATCACCGAGGCATCCGTCCGCTTGGCGGTGACGACCACCGTCGCCACCGTGCCGTCCTTCGGGAACACATGGTCCCGCCGCGCCGTGCCGCGCGTCACCTGCAGGTAGAACAGCCCGTTGCTTACGCGGTTGCGGCGCAGGACCTCGCGGATCACGACCACAAGTGCTGCCCGCTTCATCGGCCAGTCGATACTCAGTTCACTGAGCGACCGGTCCAACCGGTCAAGATGCCGACTGAGATCGACGATCACGCCATGGCGCACCTCGCAGACCTCGTAGACCCCGTCGGCAAACTGGAAGCCTCGGTCCTCGATATGGACACCGGCATCCGCATGACGCTGATAGGCGCCGTTCACAAAGGCAATTCTCGTCATCGAAAAGCTTGTTCCGGGTGAGAGGGTCAGACGCCGAGCGATTTCAGCTTGCGATGCAGCGCCGACCGTTCCATTCCGACAAACTCGGCCGTGCGAGAAATATTGCCGCCGAACCGGTTGATCTGGGCGATCAGATAGTCCCGCTCGAACATTTCACGCGCCTCCCGCAGCGGCAGCGTCATGATGTGCTGGTCGCCCTGCGCCGAAATCTTCGGCAGGCTGTCGCCGACCTCGCTCGGCAGCATGTCGGCCGAGATCGCCGTATCGGGACCGTCGCTGCGGGCGAGAATCATCAGCCGCTCGATATTGTTGCGCAGCTGGCGGATATTGCCCGGCCAGTCATGCGATTGCAGCACGGCAAGGGCATCGTCGCCGATCTTGCGCGTGCGGATGCCCGCCTGCTCGCTGATCTGGCGCATGAACATGTCGACCAGAAACGGAATGTCCTCGCGCCGTTCGGCCAGTGCCGGGACGCGCACCGGGATGACCGCCAGGCGATGATAGAGATCTTCCCGGAAGGCGCCTTCGGCGATCTGGCTTTCGAGATTGTAGGCGGTGGACGAGATGATGCGGACATCGACCTTGACCCGTTTGGAACCGCCGACACGCTCGAACTGTTGATCGACAAGCACGCGCAGGATCTTGTTCTGCGTCTCGCGCGGCATTTCGCCGACTTCGTCGAGATAGAGGATGCCGCCATGCGCCTCTTCCAGAGCCCCGGTCTTGCGCGGCTGGCCGGGCGTTCCCTCCGTGCCGAACAGCGCGATCTCCATGCGGTCCGGGGTGATCGCCGCCGCATTCAGCGCCACGAACGGGCCGGCGTTGCGCGACGACTTTCGATGGATCATCCGGGCCACGAGTTCCTTGCCGGAACCGGACGGGCCGTGGATCATGATGCGGCTGTTGGTCGGCGCCACCTTTTCGATCGTCTGGCGCAGTTGCGAGACCGCGACCGACGTGCCGATCAGTTCGACGGGATCACCCGAACGCTTCTTCAGCTCCGACACTTCCTTCTTGAGCTTGGAATTTTCGAGCGCGCGCTCCGCAATCAGGATCAGTCGGTCGGCCTTGAATGGCTTCTCGATGAAATCATAGGCGCCGCGGCGAATCGCGGAAACCGCGGTCTCAATATTGCCGTGGCCGGAAATCATCACCACCGGCAGGTCCGGATAGCGGCTTTTGACCTCGTCCAGCAGCGCCAGGCCGTCCAGCCGGCTGCCCTGCATCCAGATGTCGAGGAAGACCAGACGCGGCACGCGATCGCTGATCGCAGCCAGCGCGCTGTCGCTGTCGAATGCGGTGCGTGTCTCGTGGCCTTCGTCGGAGAGGATACCGGAGACGATCTCGCGGATGTCCTCCTCGTCGTCCACAACCAGAATGTCAGCCGCCATGGGAAGGTTCCTTATCCTGTCTGTCTTCGTTGCCGCCGCTTTGTCCGGTCGGCGGCAAGAGAATGCGAATCATGGCACCCTGCCCGTGGTCGAAATCGGTGGGCGCATCATGCAGTTCCAATTGTCCGCCGTGGTCCTCGATGATCTTCTTGACGATCGCCAGACCAAGGCCGGTGCCCTTTTCCCGCATGGTCATATAGGGCTCGAGAATCCGATGACGATTTTCCGTCGGCAGGCCGCGACCGTTGTCGATCACATCAACAACGAACTGGCCGTTCGTTTCATTCAGTCGCGAGCGCACCATGACCTTTCGTTCACCGCGAACGGCATCCGCCGGCAGCGCCTCGATCGCCTCGACGGCATTCTTGATGAGATTGCCGAAGGCCTGTCCCAGCATGCGGCTGTCGAACGTTCCGTTCAGCGGCTCGTCACCGAGATCGCGGATGAAGCTGACATGGTTATTGCCCATTTCGCGCAGGAAGATAGCATCCTTGAGGATAGCGCGTAGATCGGCGTTCTCCTTCGTCGGCTTCGGCATGCGCGCGAAACCGGAGAATTCATCGACCATGCGGCCGATATCCTCGACCTGGCGCACGATCGTATCGGTACACTGGTCGAACACTGTCCGGTCATCCTGGTTGATCTGTTTGCCGTAACGGCGTTTCAGGCGCTCGGCGGACAGCTGGATCGGCGTCAGGGGATTCTTGATCTCATGCGCGATACGCCGGGCAACATCTGCCCAGGCGGTGGAGCGCTGAGCGATCACGAGGTCGGTAATGTCATCGACGGTGATGACGTAAGAATCCTTGGCATCGTGCGATTCCTCCCGCGTCACCTGGACATTCAGCGTCCGCTCGGTACCGCCGCGCATGATGTTGATCTGCTTGCGGTAATCGTTGCGGTGGCGGCTGGCGGCCTCGTTCAGCACCTGCTCGATCTCCGGCGCAACGTCTGCGAGACGCTCCCCGACCAGTTCCAGCGTCGAGCGCGACAGGAAATGTTCCGACGAGGGATTGGCAATCGTGATCCGCTGGTCGTCCTCGACGCCGATCACGGCCGCCGTCACGCCCGACAGCACCGCCTCGATGAAGCGCCGGCGATTGTCCATCTCGTCCTTGGCTTCGAGGATCTGGTCGCGCTGGGTGCGGATTTCCGCGATCATCTTATTGAAGGTGCGCGACAGGCTGCCGACATCGCCATCGACCGCATGCACCGGTACGATCACATTCAGGTTGCCGCTCGCGACACTGTCGGCAGCACCGATCAGCAGCCGGATCGGCCGAACGATGCGGTCGGCAACCGCGATTGCGGTCCAGATCGCGGCCAGGAGCACGATCAGAGCGAAGCCGAGATAGAGGACGCCAAAGGCCAGTTGCAGCGATGTGCGACCGGCTTCGAGGTTTTTGTATTCGGCTGTATTTTCTTCCATCAGCCGCATCGACCGCATGACCTTGGGGTCAACGGTCCGCACGGTATAGAGATAGGCGCCCTGGATATTGTCGATCGGAATGATCGCACCGACGAGATTGGTCACTCCCGGAGGAATGAGTGTCGGTTGGCCGGAGACGGTGCTCAGAAGCGCATCCTTCGGGATGGCCGGCAGAGGCCGCTCCGTCGGAATATTGGCTTGAAGAATGGGCGATCCGTCACCGCGCACCAGGAAGGCGCCGAGCATGCCGCGCCCGCGCGCCTGCCGCGTCATCAGTTCGATGAAGCCCGTGCGGTCGAGGCTGTAGAGCTGGCGGTTGCGCTCCAGATCATTCGCCATCGAGACGGTCTGACCCTGCAGATAGCTGGCATTTTCGAGAACATAGGCCTCGGCCACATCCAGAGACGAACTGACGATCGACTGCGTTCGCAGCGAAAACCAGCGGTCGAGGCCGACATCGAGCGTGATGCTGGCAAAAATGGCGACCAGGATGGCGGGCGTGATGGCGACGATCGAGAACAGCGCGACGATGCGCACATGCAGGCGTGCTGCCGCGCGGCCACGGCTGCGAGCCTTCAGGAGGCGCAGGATTTCACGCCCGATCAGAAACAGGAGGCCGATGACGAACACTGCGTTGATCGCGGCGGAGCCGATGACGACATTGGTTTCCGGCCTGATCGGCGTCAGACCGAGCAGAATGAGCAGCGAAATGATGGCGCAGGCCAGCGCGCCGGTTGCAAGCAACAATCCAGGAAGCGCGAAAGAGGCGCGCCGGTCGTTACCGGACACTACGATCTCGTCTTTCGCCAGCGGCACAATCAGCCCTTCGGCCATCAGCAATGCATCCCCCACCCGGCATCGGCTGTTGGACGATGGCAGGTTTTCCAAGCTTCGTGGTCAAGAAATGACCGCACCGCATCCGGCTCGCCGCACGCATAGTCCGCGCCGGTGATCGGACCGTCGATGATCTCGGAAGACTCAATCGACGCCCGTGTGCTTTCTAAGCAACATATTGTGGCGAAAATGCAACGCTTTATCGCACGAAGTCAAGCACTGCGTGAACTGCGATAAACGGAAACCCCAAGTTCGCGGATTTTCTTGCGCAGCGTGTTCCGGTTCAGGCCAAGAAGATCGGCAGCCTTGATCTGGTTGCCGCGTGTCGCCGTCAAAGCCGCAAGAATCAGCGGATATTCCATCTCCGCCAAAACCCGATCATACAGGCCCGCCGGCGGCAGTCCTTCGCCGAAACCGGCGAAATATTGGCGCATGTTCTCCTCGACCGCCTGCGAGATCGACATCGAGCCGGACCGGCCGGACGTCTTCTCGATCGGGCTGTCGGGAATATCGGAGCGTAGCTCGGTTTCGATGATCTCCCTGGAGATCACATCCTGTGGATAAAGCGCGGTCAGGCGGCGAACGACGTTTTCCAGTTCGCGGACATTACCCGGCCAGGGATGCGCCTTCATCAGTTCCAGCGCTTCCTGGTCGAACCGCTTGACATCGAGCCCTTCCTTTTCCGCCTGCTGGACGAAATGGCGGACGAGATCGGGAATGTCTTCGGCGCGGTCGCGCAATGGCGGCAGTCGCAACGGCACGACGTTGAGGCGGTAATAGAGATCCTCGCGAAACAGGCCCTGGTTGATCGACTGCTTCAGGTCCTTGTTGGTTGCCGCGACAATGCGGACATCGGAGCGGATCGGCGTGCGGCCGCCGACAGTCGTATATTCGCCCTGCTGCAGCACGCGCAAAAGCCGGGTCTGCGCATCCATCGGCATGTCGCCGATTTCATCGAGGAAGAGCGTGCCGCCCTCGGCCTGCTCGAAGCGACCGGTAGAGCGGTTCTGCGCACCGGTGAAGGCGCCCTTTTCGTGACCGAACAGTTCCGATTCGATCAGGTCGCGCGGGATGGCCGCCATGTTGATGGCCACGAACGGACCGTTTCGGCGCTTGCCGTAATCATGGAGCGCACGCGCTACCAGTTCCTTGCCGGTGCCCGACTCGCCGGTGATCATCAGCGTCAGGTCGGTCTGCATCAGGCGCGCCAGAACGCGGTAGATTTCCTGCATGGCAGCGGAGCGACCGACCAGCGGCATACCGTCTTGCGTGTCATCCTCCTGCTTGTCCGGCTTGCGCTTCGGTTCGGCCAATGCCCGGCCGATGATGGCGATCAGTTCGGTCAGGTCGAAGGGTTTTGGCAGATAGTCATAAGCGCCCTTCTCCGACGCCTTGATCGCCGTCATGAACGTATTCTGCGCGCTCATCACCAGAACCGGCAGATCCGGCCGCGCCTTTTTGATGCGCGGCAGAAGATCGAAGGCGTTTTCGTCCGGCATCACCACGTCGGTCACGACGAGATCGCCGTCGCCGGCCGAGATCCACCGCCACAGCGTCGCCGCGTTCGAGGTGATGCGCACATCGTAACCGGCGCGGCTGAGCGCCTGGTTGAGCACGGTGCGGATGGCAGCGTCGTCGTCGGCGACGAGGATGGTGGCGCCAGTCATCGGGATTGTCCTTTTGTCATGGTCGGTGGTTCGCTGTCCTCGGCCGTCGGTCCTTTCGACGCGGGCATCAGGACGCGAAATGTCGTGCGGCTCGACTGGCTGTCGCACTCGACAATGCCGCCGTGGCCGCCGATGATCTTGGCGACGAGGGCAAGGCCGAGGCCCGAACCGTTGGTCTTGGTGGTGATGAAGGGATCGAAGAGATGCGGCAAGAGGTCGGCCGGAACGCCCGGCCCGTTGTCATGCACGCAGAATTCGAGCGGCAGCGAAATCTTCTCGCGCGTGCCGGCGACCGACAGGCGGATGCCCGGCCGATAGGCCGTCGTCAACAGGATCTCGCCATCCGGCTTGTCGGCCACAGCCTCAGCGGCATTTTTGATGAGGTTAAGGAAGACCTGAATCAGCTGGTCCCGATTGGCATAGACTGGAGGCAGTGACGGGTCGTAATTCTCCGTCACGCGAATCTTGCGGGCAAAGCCGGCCTTGGCTATGGCCTTCACATGGTCGAGTACCGAATGGATGTTGACCGGATGCCGATCCACCGGCCGCTCGTCGGAAAACACTTCCATACGGTCGACCAGCGAGACGATCCGGTCGGTCTCGTCGCAGATCAGCCGCGTCAACGCCCGGTCCTCGTCGTTGACCGAGGTTTCCAGCAACTGCGCGGCGCCGCGGATACCGGAGAGCGGATTCTTGATCTCGTGGGCAAGCATCGAGGCAAGACCCGTCACCGAACGCGCCGCGGCCCGATGGGTCAGCTGCCGGTCGATCTTGTCGGCCATCGAGCGCTCCTGAAAGACGACGACGACGGAGCCGGGCTCCGAAAGAACGGGCGCGACATAAAGGTCGACCAGCTTGTCGGCACCGAGACGCGGCGAACTCAGGTCGACCCGGTATTCGTTGACGGCGGCGCGGCGCTCGCGCACCTGCTCGATCAGCGTCAGCAGCGGGCTTCCAAACGGAATGAAGGCGCTAATCTCGTGGCGGGCAAGATAATTGGCACTGGCGCCGAAAAACGCTTCCGCCTCCCAGTTGGCAAAGACGACGAAACCCTTCTCGTCCACCAGGATGACCGGGTTCTGGATGGCGTTCAGTACGGCCATCGGCAATGAGTTGATGACCGTCTTGTCGTCGTCACCGATCCTATCGGTCATGCGGCGTCCTTTTCTTCGTGCCGCCCGGGCATCGCGTTGATGGCTGCCACCGTGCCGGCAAGGACGGCGTGCGGATCGGTCGATGTCATGATCGCCGCCTTGTCCTGTGGCGACAGGTGCGGCGCGAAATGGCCGAGATACCAGCCGATATGTTTTCGCGCGTGCCGCAGCCCGGTATCGGCTCCATAGAATTCCAGCATCATGGTGTAATGCTCGGCGACGATATCGGCGATCTCCCTTGTGTCCGGGTGCTCCACAGCGGTTGCCAGCACGCCGGCATGCCAAGGGCGCCCCTGGCTGGAGCGGCCGATCATGACGGCATCGGCGCCGGAGCGGCGCAGGATCTCGTCCGCATCCGCTTTCGTCACGACATCGCCATTGGCGATGAGCGGCACGGAAATCGCGTCGCGCACCGCACGGATCGCATCCCAATCCGCCTTGCCGGTGTAGAACTGCATGCGCGTGCGGCCATGAATGGTGATCATCTGCACACCGGCCTCCTCGGCGCGTTTGGCGATCAGCGGCGCATTGATGGAGTTTTCGTCCCAGCCCAGCCGCATCTTCAGGGTCACCGGCACATCGACCGCCTTGACCGTCGCTTCGATCAGCGACAGCGCATGGTCGGGATCGCGCATCAGCGCCGAGCCGGAATAGCCGCCGGTCACCTTCTTGGCCGGACATCCCATATTGATATCGATGACAGCAGCGCCGTTATCCGCGACGATCTTGGCGGCTTCCGCCATCCAATACGCCTCGCGCCCGGCAAGCTGCACCATATGCGGATCAATGCCTGAGCTTTTCAGGCGCGTCCAGCTTTCCGACGCATTGCCGACCAGTTCGCGGCTTGCTACCATTTCGGTCACCACCAGCCCGGCCCCGTAGCGCCAGGCCAGTTGCCGGAACGGCAGGTCCGTCACGCCCGACATCGGCGCAAGCACGACACGGTTTCGAAACGTAAGCCGCCCAATCCGGAACGGGGATGACAAATCCGGTATCTGCAAATGATTATCTTTCGGGCACATCTTTAGTCTGCACTATTTTTAGACATATTTCTTGAGCTTGCCAAGCGTTTTCAAACGCGCGCGACAAAATTCCATGGACAACTGGTCAAGCTCCAACCTTCACGGTACATCACAGCGGGGTTGAAGCGGTGCGCCGCAGCCAGTGAGATCCGGTGTTTCGGCACCATGACCGAACAGGCGGGCCATCCGTTCGTTCGGCATCCGATCCGAACGGCGACAGATTTGCGGGAAGCCATACAGAAGATGCAGGCAAAAGAACAGTTTTCCTGTGGCGTGGTCATTGTCGCCGCCGGCCGTGGCGAACGCGCGGGCTCGCACGTCGATGGGCCGAAGCAGTACCGCGCGATCGGCGGGCTTCCGGTCATCACCCATACGCTCGAGACATTTTCAACTTGGGAGCAGGACACGGTAATCGTCGTCGTCATTCACCCCGATGACGAAGCGCTGTTCGAGAATGCACGCGGCCTCGTTTCGAAGAACGCCGAGACCATCCGTTTCGTCCATGGTGGGCCGACACGGCAGCTTTCGGTGCTTGCCGGATTGAAGGCACTGGAAGGCTCCGGCATCACCCATGTGATGATCCACGACGCCGTCCGGCCCTTCGTTGACCATGCGCTGCTGGATCGCTGCCACGCGGCCCTTATGGATGGTGCCGAGGCAGCCCTTCCCGTCACTGCCGTTGCCGATACGCTGAAGCGCGGCGCGCCGGACGGAACCGTTGCCGAGACTGTCCCCCGCGCCGGCCTTTTCGCCGCGCAGACACCGCAATGCTTCCGCTTCGCGCCGATTCTCTCGGCGCATGAGGAAGCGGCATCATCAGGCCGTTCGGATTTCACCGATGACGCCTCAATCGCGGAATGGGCCAGCATCCCCGTTGCCCTGATCGAAGGATCGGCCGACAATGTAAAGCTGACAATCAAACGGGATATCGCCATGGCGAATGAAAAACTCAGCCGCAACGCCCTGCCCGACGTGCGCACCGGCAATGGCTACGACGTCCACCAACTGGTAGAAGGAACCGGCGTGACGCTCTGCGGCATCTTCATCCTACACGATCAGACATTGCTCGGCCATTCCGACGCCGATGTTGCCCTGCATGCCCTCACCGATGCCCTTCTCGCCACCTGCGGCGCCGGCGATATCGGCGATCATTTCCCCCCGTCCGACCCGCAATGGAAAGGCGCACCCTCGCGCATCTTCCTCGAACACGCGGCGAAAATCGTTCGCGACAATGGCGGCACGATCATGAACGCGGATATTTCCCTGATCGCCGAGGCCCCGAAAGTCGGCCCGTACCGCCAGGCGATGCGCGAGAACCTCGCCTCCATGCTCGGCATTTCACTGGATCGCTGCTCGGTAAAGGCAACCACCAACGAGACGATCGGCTTTGTCGGCCGGCGCGAGGGCATCGCCGCGATCGCCACGGCAACGGTCGTCTATGGAGGCCGAGACGCATGAGCAACTGGCCGCGCGATATCGAAGACAAGGCGAAGGGCCTGATTTCAGCTTTTTCGGAGCGTGACCTCAATGTAGCCACGGCCGAATCCTGCACCGGCGGCCTGATCGTCGGCGCCCTGACCGAGATCCCCGGTTCGTCCTCGGTGGTCGATCGCGGCTTCGTCACCTATTCCAATGAAGCCAAGATGCAGATGCTGGGCGTCGATTCGGCGACACTCGCCGCCTATGGCGCTGTCTCCCGCCAGACGGCATTGGAAATGGTCGCGGGCGCGCTTGCCCATTCACGGGCGGATGTTGCCGTGGCCGTCACCGGCATTGCCGGCCCTGGCGGCGGATCGATTGAGAAGCCTGTCGGCCTCGTCCATCTCGCCGCCTCCGCGCGCAGCGGCGGCGTGCTTCATCGCGAAATGCGCTATGGCGATATCGGCCGCGATGCGGTGCGCCTCGAAACCGTGCGTACTGCGCTTGCCATGCTGGAGGAAGTGGCCGGCAGCGCAGACTGATCAGGAGGCCGGCGTGTAGATCGCATCCGCCCGCTTTTCGAAAGCCTCGGAAAACATCCGAAAGGCCCGATCGAACATCGAGCCCATCAGCGCTCCCAAGATGCGGCTCTTGAACTCATAATCGATGAAGAAATGGACGGAACAGCCGTTCCCGGTCACGTCCTCGAAACGCCAGCGATTGTCGAGATACTTGAACGGGCCATCGATATATTTGACGTCGATGATCCGCTCGGTCTTGTTGAGCAGCACCTGCGTGGTGAAGGTCTCGCGAATGGCCTTGTAGCCAACGGTCATGTCGGCCACCAGCAATTCCCGCCGTTCGCGTTCCTTGCGGGAGCGAACGGTCAGGGCCTCGCAGAGCGGCAGGAATTCCGGATATTTCTCCACATCCGCGATCAGATCGAACATCTGGTCGGGTGTGTGATTGACGGGCCGGCGGGTCTCGAATTGTGGCATGAGGCTCAGGCGGCCCGCACCGGCGTTATAGCGTCGAGATTGCCGGCAGCGTTGTGTGCCAATGCAAGATCGTAGGAACGCTGCAAGTTGAGCCAGAATTCCGGGCTATTATCAAAATATCGCGCCAAACGAAGGGCGGTGTCGGCGGAAATTCCGTTCTCGCCACGCATGATACGTTCTATTCTCGTGCGAGGAATCCCCATGTCTTCCGCGGCTCGATAGGCGGTGATGCCATACTCCTTCAGGAAATCCTCCTTGAGGATCTCCCCCGGATGAATTGGATTTTCAGGTATGAATTGCATCATCTCTTCCTAGTGATAATCGCAAACCTCGACATCATAAACGTCACCGCCCTCGACAAGACTCGCGCTCCAACAACAGCGGAACTTAGACTCCAGATCGGCGACCCTATTCCGCCGCTGCGAGCAGCTTCCTTTCGCGCGCCGCCCGGAGCCGGGCGAAATCGTCGCCGGCATGATGCGAGGAGCGGGTCAGCGGGCTGGAAGCCACCATCAGGAAGCCCTTGGTGTAGGCAACCGTCTCGTACGATTTGAACTCGTCCGGCGTGACGAAGGCCTCGACCTTGTGGTGCTTCTTGGTCGGCTGCAGGTACTGGCCGATCGTCAGGAAATCGACGTCGGCCGTGCGAAGGTCGTCCATCAGTTGCAGCACTTCGTTGCGCTCCTCGCCGAGGCCGACCATGATGCCGGACTTGGTGAACATGGTCGGATCCAGTTCCTTGACCCGCTGCAAGAGCCGGATCGAATGGAAGTAACGCGCGCCGGGACGGACCGTCAGATAATTGCCCGGCACGGTTTCCATATTGTGGTTGAAGACATCCGGTTTGGCAGCGACGACACGCTCCAGCGCGCCCGGCTTCTTCAGGAAGTCCGGCGTCAGGATTTCGATCGTCGTCAGCGGCGACGCAGCGCGGATCGCCCAGATCACCTTCTCGAAATGCTCGGCACCGCCGTCGGCGAGGTCGTCACGATCAACAGACGTGATGACGACGTGGCTGAGACCCATCTCCCGCACGGCCTTCGCGACGTTTTCAGGCTCAGCCATATCCAGCGCATTCGGCTTGCCTGTCGAGACATTGCAGAAGGCGCAGGCGCGGGTACAGATCTCGCCCATGATCATGAACGTGGCGTGCTTCTTGTCCCAGCACTCGCCGATATTCGGGCAGCCGGCCTCCTCGCAGACCGTGACGAGCTTGTGCTCCTTCACGATCGAACGGGTTTCCTGATAGCCCTTCGAGACCGGCGCCTTCACACGGATCCATTCGGGCTTGCGCATCACCTCGTTATCGGGGCGGTGCGCCTTTTCGGGATGGCGGACGCGGGGTGCGTCTGTGGTTTCGGCGAGATTGGTTCTGTCGAGAATGGTGACCATCAATAACCTGCTTTCGACGTCAGCGTCTGACGATTTTCGCGAGGAATAGCAAAATGCACGAGCCGACGAAACCCTGCACAAGGTAACCCAGCCATCCGCTGGCAACATGGATACCGGCGCTGTCGAAGATGGCATTGGCGAGCAAGGCGCCGACGATGCCGATCACGATGTTCATGAGGATGCCGAAGCGAATATCCATCAGCTTGCCGGCAAGCCAGCCCGCCAGTCCACCGATGATAATTGCCGCGATCCAGCCGATGTCCATGAAACGTCCTTTTGCTTCTACCCACATGTGGGCGATCAAATGCCGGTTCGCAATATTCTGCCAACAGCCCCTCATCCGGCCTGTCGGCCACCTTCTCCCCGTTCACGGGGAGAAGGGATATGCCGCCCGCTCACTCCCCCTCTGGCATTGCGTGTGCCACGTCCCCTCTCCCCGCATGCGGGGAGAGGGCTAGGGTGAGGGGCAAAGCGGCAAATGCGAGATCAAGCGTTCAGCGCACGCCCATAGGCATCGAGAACTGATTCCTTCAGCGTTTCCGAGATTGTCGGATGCGGGAAGATCGTGTGCATCAGGTCTTCCTCGGTCGTTTCGAGGTTCATCGCGACCACGAAGCCCTGGATCAGTTCGGTCACTTCGGCGCCGACCAGATGCGCACCGAGCAGTTCGCCGGTCTTCTTGTCGAAAATGGTTTTGACCATGCCCTGGTCCTCGCCGAGCGCGATCGCCTTACCGTTGGCGACGAACGGGAAGCGGCCGACGCGGATGTCGCGGCCTTCGGCCTTGGCCTTGGCTTCCGTCAGGCCGACCGAAGCGACCTGCGGATTGCAATAGGTGCAGCCCGGGATCTTCAGCTTGTCCATCGGGTGGACATTCGGCAGGCCGGCGATCTTTTCAACGCAAATGACAGCCTCGTGCTCGGCCTTGTGCGCCAGCATCGGCGGTCCGGCGACGTCGCCGATCGCATAAACGCCGGGAACATTGGTCTTGCCATAGCCGTCGATGACGATGCAGCCGCGATCCGTCTTGACGCCAAGCGCCTCGAGCCCAAGATTTTCGATATTGCCCTGCACGCCGACGGCCGAAATCATCCGGTCGGCCGTGATCTTCTCGATCGAGCCGTCCTTCTTCTCGACATGGGCTGTCACCGAATTGGCAGCCTTCTCAACCTTCGTCACCTTGGCTTCAAGGATGATCTTCATGCCCTGCTTGTCGAACTGCTTCTTGGCGAAGGCGGAGATTTCCGCATCCTCGACCGGCATGACCTGGCTCATTACCTCGACGACGGTCACTTCGACGCCGAGCGTGCGGTAGAACGAGGCGAACTCGATACCGATGGCGCCCGAGCCCATGACCAGCAGCGACTTCGGCAGCGCATCCGGGTTCATCGCTTCGAAATAGGTCCAGATCAGCTTGCCATCCGGCTCGATGCCCGGCAGAGCGCGCGGACGCGCGCCGGTGGCGACGATGATGTGCTTGGCCGTATAGGTTCCCTCGCCGAGCGTATTCTTCGGTAGCGGCGCCTGCGGCTGGACGATGGTCTTGGTGGTTTTCGCCACGACGATCTCGCCCGGCTTGCTCAGCTTGGCCTCGCCCCAGATGATATCCACCTTGTTTTTCTTCATCAGGAAGCCAACGCCGCCGTTCATCCGCTCGGCAATGCCGCGCGAGCGCTTGACAATCGCAGCGAGATCCGCCGTGATCTTGCCTTCGAGCGTCAAGCCGTAATTCTTGGCGTGCTCAGCCAGATGCAACACCTCGGCGGAGCGCAGCAGCGCCTTGGTCGGGATGCAGCCCCAGTTGGAGCAGATGCCGGCCAGATGCTCGCGCTCGACCACGGCCACCTTGAGACCCAGCTGGGCCGCGCGGATCGCCGCGATATAACCGCCAGGACCGGAACCGATTACGATGACGTCGTAGGAATTTGCCATTCTGTTTCCTGCCTCTTCCTTAAGGCGTGTGGCGATCCTTCAGATTCGCTCCCACGCTTTAGCTTCCTGTTTGTATCGCATGTCCTTGCCGCAAAACCGCTGCACACTTTCGCGCGACATGCTTTAGGCCATGTTGCGGGCCAGCAAGACCCATTCATGCCTTTTGCTATCCTCAAAGAGCGGCACGGCCGGCAGCCTTGCCTTCTCCGCAAATCCGCTGGCCACATAGAGCGCCAACGCCGTTTCATTGTGGCTCTCGGTGATCAGGCTGACCCGCCCGCCCCGCGCCTTCTTCACTTCATGCGCCAGCAGCGCCTGCCCGATGCCCTTGCGGCGATGGTGCCGGTAGACACCGAGACTGTCGATGAACCGGCTGCCGATCACCTCGACCTGCAGGTCCAGGAGCGGCTTGATCACCGGATGGGCCGGCACGATGTCGCGCACGCTTTCGTCCAGGTCATAGCCGATCGACACACCGGCAATCTCGCCATTCCATTCCGCAACCGTTGCATCCTTCCAGGCGCCCGGCTCATCGTCCATCCGCATGCGCGCCCGCCCCTGTTCGAGCGCCGTATCCGCCTCGCCGCGCATCACCGCCCCGTACCAGAGCCATGTCGCGAAGCCATGCGAGGCGAGATCGACCAGAATGGCCAGATCCGCCACATCCCGAGGCTCCGCTGGCCGCAGCGACAGGGCAGCCGTCATTACAGCCCGAGCATCATCCGGACCATCGGCTCGAGGCCGCGTCCGATCGCACGGGTATTTTCCGCATCCAGATGCACCCCATCGAGCGGCGTCGTCTTCGCCACCGAGCCGGCGTCAAAGAAGCCGCAGCCCTTTTCGTCTGCCAGATCCGCATAAAGCGAAGCCAACATGGAGGACTGCTCGACACCACCGGCAAACATAGCTGCAAATGCCGCGTTGGCCGTCTCGCAGATCGCCGGCGGCGCGACGATCAATATCTCCGGCTTTTCGTCGTCGTCGAATGACCAGGCATGATGGGCGATCAGTTCGATCAACCGCTCCATGCCCTGCGTCGCACCGAACGCCGTGCCGCACAGCACCGGCTTCATGTCGTTTGCCCCGAGCATGATGATGACCAGATCGAGCGGCCCATGGCTGTGCAGAACGGTCGGCAGAATGCGGGCGCCGTTGCGATCGCAATCGGCGGTGTGATCGTCATAAACGGTGGTGCGGCCGTTCAGCCCTTCGGCGATGACATGAACGTCGGCACCCAGCGCTGACTGAAGAACCGACGGCCAGCGATCCTCCAGCGCATGACGACCGAGCGTCTCGGCATCATATCCCCAGGTCAGACTGTCACCGTAGCAGAGGACTGTTTTCATATCCGCGCTCAAAATTCCCATGCCCTCCAGGGCGCCGCGACGTCTGCCACCGCCTGAACTACTTACCTTTGGTCAGCGCCTCGACCTTGCGCTCAAGGTCGAAAATTCGTTCCTCGAAATCGCCGGTCACGAATTTCGACATCATCGTATCCGCCGTCAGCGCCTGACGAATGGTCTTCTGGCCGCTTTCCAGCTTGTCGAGTTGTTGCTTAAGGCCCGCGACTTCCCCCCGCAATTCCTTGATCTCCCCACGCATTTCACGCAGCGGCGGGATGATCATGTTTTCCGGTTCCTTGGCCATTCAAACCTCCGTCGCACCCATGTGCCGATCTCCTTGAATATGGATATCAGCCGAGAAAAAGTCACGACCCGGATTCACGTGGAAGTGGAGACGGCCGCGACAGGCGCCGCGGCCGGAAATTGCGTCACACCAGCATGCCCATCGGGTTTTCGATGTAGCGCTTGAAGGCGCCGAGCAGTTCGGCACCGAGCGCGCCATCGACGGCGCGGTGGTCGGTCGAAAGCGTGACGGTCATGACGTTGGCGACGACCATCTGGCCCTTCTTGACGACGACGCGCTCCTCGCCTGCCCCGATCGCCAGGATCGTGGCATGCGGCGGGTTGACGACGGCGGCGAAATTCTTCACGCCCATCATGCCCATATTGGAGACGGCGGTGGTACCGCCCTGAAATTCCTCGGGCTTCAGCTTGCGGTCCTTGGCGCGCTTGCCGAGATCCTTCATCTCGTTGGATATGGCCGACAGGCTCTTGGTTTCGGCCGAGCGAATGATCGGGGTGATCAGGCCGCCGGGGATCGACACGGCAACACCGACATCGGCGTGCTTGTGCTTGACCATGTTCGAGTCCGTCCAGGACACGTTGGCGTCCGGAACGTCGCGCAGCGCCAGTGCCAGCGCCTTGATGACCATATCGTTGACCGAGAGCTTGTAGACTGGCTTGCCGTCCTTCTCCGGTGCGGAGGAATTGATCTGGGCACGCAGAGCCAGCAGCGCATCCAGTTCGCAATCCACGGAGACGTAGAAATGCGGAATGGTCTGCTTGGATTCCTGCAGGCGCTTGGCGATCGTCTTGCGCATGCCGTCATGCGGCACGAGCTCGTAGGAGCCTTCGGCAAAGTTCTTGAGGACGGCTTCGTCGGATGCGCCCTTGGCAGCAGCCGGAGCCGGTGCGGCGGCAGGAGCAGCAGCGGCAGCAGCCTTGGCGCCACCACCGGCGACGGCGGTTTCGACGTCCTTCTTGATGACACGGCCATGCGGACCGGTGCCGGAAACAGCGGAGATATCGATCCCTGCTTCCTTGGCCAGACGGCGGGCGAGCGGCGACGAGAAGGTGCGCGCGCCGGACGATGCCGGGGCTCCACCGCCACCAACAAAGACACCACCGCCGTTCGTGGATACGGGTGCCGGAGCAGCAGCCTCTGCCTTTGCAGGGGCAGCTTCAGCCTTTGCCGGTTCCGCCTTGGCAGCGGGCGCAGCCTCGCCACCGGCGGCAGCGGCCGAGACATCCTCGCCGTCGGCGGCGAGGATCGCGATCAGCGCATTGACCTTGACCGCTTCGGTTCCAGCCGGAACGACGATCTTGGCAATGGTGCCTTCATCGACGGCCTCCACTTCCATGGTCGCCTTGTCGGTTTCGATCTCGCAGAGAACGTCGCCGGACGAGACCTTGTCGCCTTCCTTGACCAGCCACTTGGCGAGGTTGCCCTCTTCCATCGTGGGCGAAAGGGCCGGCATGGTGATGTTGATAGGCATCTCTGTGAACCCTCCCTTATTTGTAGCAGACGGTCTTCACCGCCTGGACGACTTCGCCGACATTCGGCAAGGCCAGCTTTTCAAGGTTGGCGGCGTAGGGCATCGGAACGTCCTTGCCGGCGATCGTCAGGACCGGCGCATCGAGATAGTCGAAGGCCTGCTGCATGACGCGGGTGGCGATTTCGGTGCCGATCGAGTTCTGCGGATAGCCCTCTTCCACCGTCACCAGGCGGCCCGTCTTCTTGACGGATTCGATGACGGTCGGCAGGTCCATCGGACGGAGCGTACGCAGGTCGATCAGTTCGACGTCGATGCCTTCCTTTTCCAGTTCGGCGGCAGCCTTGACGGCATAGGTCATGCCGATGCCGAAGGAGACGATGGTGACGTCCTTGCCCTTGCGGTGGATGCGCGCCTTGCCGATCGGCAGGACGAAATCATCCATCTTCGGCACGTCGAACGACTGACCGTAGAGGATTTCGTTTTCGAGGAAGACGACCGGGTTCGGATCGCGGATTGCCGCCTTCAAGAGGCCCTTGGCGTCGGCTGCCGTATAGGGCATGACGACCTTGAGACCCGGGATCTGGCTGTACCAGGTGGCGTAATCCTGGCTGTGCTGGGCGCCGACGCGGGCGGCAGCGCCGTTCGGGCCACGAAACACGATCGGTGCGCCCATCTGGCCGCCGGACATGTAGAGCGTCTTGGCGGCGGAGTTGATGATCTGGTCGATCGCCTGCATGGCGAAATTGAACGTCATGAATTCGACGATCGGCTTCAGGCCGGCCATCGCCGCACCGACGCCGACGCCGGCAAAGCCGTGTTCGGTGATCGGCGTATCGATGACGCGGCGGGACCCGAATTCCTGCAGCAGGCCTTGGGTGATCTTGTAGGCGCCCTGGTATTCGGCGACTTCCTCACCCATGACGAAGACATCCGCGTCACGGCGCATTTCTTCGGCCATTGCGTCGCGAAGCGCTTCACGAACCGTGGTGGAAACCATTTCGGTTCCCGCCGGAATATCCGGATCGGACGGAATGTCGGCTTTCGGCTGGGCTGCGACGGGTGCTGCCGCTTCGGACTTCGCAGGCGCGGCTTCCGCCTTTGCGGGCTCGGCGACAGGGGCAGCCGCCTTCGGAGCAGCCACATCGCTGGCGCTCTCGCCGTCCTGCAACAGCACAGCGATCGCCGTGTTGACCTTGACGTTTTCGGTGCCGGCGGCGATCAGAATCTTGCCGATCACGCCTTCGTCGACGGCTTCCACTTCCATGGTCGCCTTGTCGGTTTCGATTTCGGCGATCACGTCGCCGGAAGTAACCTTGTCACCCTCGTTTTTCAGCCATTTGCTGAGCGTGCCTTCTTCCATCGTCGGCGACAGAGCGGGCATCAGAATTTCGATAGGCATGATGTTTTCCTCGTCCCGGTCTTAAAGCAGAATGTCGGTGTAGAGCTCGGATACATCCGGCTCCGGATCCGACTGGGCAAAATCGGCGCTGTCGGCAACGATATCGCGGACGTCCTTGTCGACGGCCTTGAGGTCGTCCTCGGTCGCCCAGCCCTTCTCGATAAGACGGGCCTTCACCTGCTCGATCGGGTCATATTCCGAGCGCATCTTCTGCACTTCGTCCTTGGAGCGGTACTTCGCCGGGTCGGACATCGAATGGCCGCGGTAGCGATAGGTCAGCATTTCGAGGATGATCGGGCCCTTGCCGGAACGGCAATGCTCGAGCGCCTCGTCAGCGGCGGCCTTCACCGCACGCACATCCATGCCATCGACCTGCATGCCGGGAATGCCGAAGCCGGAACCGCGCAGCGAATAATTCGACTGGGCGGTGGCGCGGGCCGTGGACGTGCCCATGGCGTAACGGTTGTTCTCGATGATGTAGACAATCGGCAACTTCCAGAGAGCGGCCATGTTGAAGCTCTCGTAAACCTGGCCCTGGTTGGCCGCGCCATCGCCGAAATAGGCGACGGAAACGCTGTCATTGCCGCGATAGGCATTGGCGAAGGCAAGACCGGTGCCGAGCGACACCTGCGCGCCGACGATGCCGTGACCGCCGTAGAAATGCTTTTCCTTGGAGAACATGTGCATCGAACCGCCCTTCCCGTGGGAATAGCCGTTACGACGGCCGGTCAGTTCGGCCATGACGCCGCGGGCTTCCATGCCGCAGGCCAGCATGTGACCGTGGTCACGATAGGCGGTGATGACCTGGTCGCCTTCCTTCTGGGCCATCTGCATGCCGACGACGACCGCTTCCTGGCCGATGTAAAGGTGACAGAAGCCGCCGATGAAGCCCATGCCATAGAGCTGGCCGGCCTTTTCTTCGAACCGGCGAATGAGGAGCATTTCACGATAGGCCTTCATATCCTGATCGCGATCGAACTCAGCGATATTGGAGCCGGTGAAGTCCTTCTTGGCGGGCTTTGCCGCTGTCTTGCGGCTGGAAACGGACGCGGATGTTCGCGGAGCCATTCAATCCTCCCTATGGTTGGCTTTTGCAGGTACCATAGGGAAAGAATGCGATCACAGCAATGCCATATTTGCATGGCTTATATTCACATCAAGTTATTGATATTGCTTTCTTATTTTAAATTAACCTGTTTCCGGTTAATGTGGCAACTCAGTGAAAAATCACGATTTCGTCGCTCCGCGACATATTCAGTCCGAAGCGGGCTTTTTCATCGAGCATGTCGCGTTCGAGCGAGCCGTCACTCAGGAGCGCGACTTCCTTTTCCAGCGTCTGGCGCTGCGTCGTCAACTCGCCCAGGCGCGCCTGGCGCTCGATCCGCTGGCGATCGAACTTTTCGGTTGCCTTGAGGCCATATTCGCCATGAATGGAATGATAGCCGAAATAGGAGAGGAAAGCGATCGTGATGAGCGGCATCACAAACCGCCCCAGCTTCCGTTTCTTATGGTGTTTGGTCCACATCGATCATGCCCTGATACGCAATACCTCAACACGCTACCAGCCATAGATTAACCGACCGTTGACCATAAACGCCGGCGATGAAAAACCCGCGACCATCGCTGATCACGGGTTTCAGATGTTGTCGTCATCCTTGGGCCTGTCCCAAGGATCTACCGAAGCGTCTGCATGTACGCAGGCGAGGGTCGCACCGCCTGCGCCGCAGAACCGTCAGCAGATGCTCGGCACAAGGCCGAGCATGACGGCGTCTGCAAATTCAATCAACCCTTGAGGATCGAACGGCCTGCATACTTGGCCTGCGGACCAAGCTGTTCCTCGATGCGGATCAGTTGGTTGTACTTGGCGGTACGGTCGGAGCGGGCGAGCGAGCCGGTCTTGATCTGTCCGCAGTTGGTGGCAACGGCGAGGTCGGCAATGGTCGAATCCTCGGTCTCGCCCGAGCGGTGCGACATGACGGCGGAATAGCGCGCCTTGTGCGCGGTCTCGACCGCGTCGAGCGTTTCGGACAGAGAGCCGATCTGGTTGACCTTGACGAGGATCGAGTTGGCGACGCCCATCTTGATGCCGTCGCGCAGACGCGACGAGTTGGTGACGAACAGGTCGTCGCCGACGAGCTGCGTCTTGCTACCGATCTTGTCGGTCAGGTACTTCCAGCCTTCCCAGTCGTCTTCCGCCATGCCGTCTTCGATCGAGAAGATCGGGTACTTGGCAGCGAGTTCGGCGAGGTAATCGGCCATGGCTTCCGGCTCGAGCGTGCGGCCCTCGCCTTCCAGAACGTATTTGCCGTTCTTGAAGAATTCGGTCGAGGCGCAGTCGAGAGCGATGTGCATGTCGTCGCCCGGACGATAACCTGCCTTCTCGATCGACTTCATGATGAAGTCGAGGGCGGCAGGGGCCGATGCGAGACCCGGCGCGAAGCCGCCTTCGTCACCAACGTTGGTATTGTGGCCGTCGGCTGCCAGCTGCTTCTTCAGCGTGTGGAACACTTCCGAGCCCATGCGCACGGCATCACGCAGCGTGTCGGCGCCAACCGGCACGATCATGAATTCCTGGAAGTCGATCGGGTTGTCGGCATGGGCGCCGCCATTGATGATGTTCATCATCGGAACCGGCAGCAGGCGGGCGTTCGGGCCGCCGACATAGCGATAGAGCGGCAGGCCGGAGGCTTCGGCTGCAGCCTTGGCGACGGCCAGCGAGACGCCGAGGATGGCGTTGGCGCCGAGGCGCGACTTGTTCGGCGTGCCATCAAGTTCGATCATCGTCGCGTCGATGTGCAGCTGGTCTTCGGCATCCATGCCGCCGATGGCTTCGAAGATTTCGCCGTTGACGGCTTCGACGGCCTTTTCGACACCCTTGCCGAGATAACGCTTGCCGCCATCGCGCAGTTCGACGGCTTCATGCGCGCCGGTGGAAGCGCCCGAGGGAACCGCTGCGCGGCCAAAGCTGCCGTCTTCGAGATGAACGTCGACTTCGACCGTCGGGTTGCCCCGGCTATCGAGAATTTCACGGCCGATGATGTCGATGATTGCAGTCATGGTCTCTTCCCTGCTTCAAACATGGTGGTGGAGGATGGTCCTGTCATAATTCATGGACCGGAAATTACAATGGCGGGCCCGGGCAATTGCCGCCCGCACCCACGCCTTCAAGAAAAATTCACAAACGCGGCACTCAGCGCTTTGCCACCGCATCGAAGGCGAGCAGCGTTTCCAGCAGGCGCGGCATGTCCTTCAGGTGAACCATGTTCGGGCCATCGGAGGGCGCGTTGTCGGGATCCTCGTGCGTCTCGATGAACACGCCGGCGACACCAATGGCCACGGCGGCGCGCGCCAGGGTTTCGACGAATTCACGCTGACCGCCGGTGGAACCGCCCTGCCCGCCCGGCTGCTGAACCGAATGGGTGGCATCGAAGACAACGGGCGCACCGAGACCCGCCATGATCGGCAGCGAGCGCATGTCGGAGACCAGCGTGTTATAACCGAAGGACGCGCCGCGTTCGCACAGAAGCACGTTCGGGTTGCCGCTCTCGGTGAACTTGGCAAGCACGCTCTTCATGTCCCAGGGAGCCAGAAACTGGCCCTTTTTGACGTTGATGACGCGGCCGGTCCTGGCAGCGGCGATCAAAAGGTCCGTCTGGCGGCAGAGGAAAGCCGGAATCTGGAGGATATCGACGGTTGGGGCAACGAGTGCACACTGTTCTTCCGTATGAATGTCGGTGATGACCGGAAAACCATACTCTTTCTTGAGATCGGCAAAGACCTCCATCGCCTTTTCAAGGCCGATCCCGCGCTTGCCGGAGAGCGACGTGCGGTTGGCCTTGTCGAACGACGACTTATACACGTAGCCGAGGCCCAGCGACTTGCAGAGCTCGACCATCGTGCCTGCGATCATGAAGGCGTGGTCGCGGCTTTCCATCTGGCAGGGGCCGGCGATCAGCGACAGCTTCTGCGTGTTGGAAAACACCACCTGGTTCGCGCCACTGCCGGCAACGACATTTGCATTGGTCTGCATCATTATTCTCCGAATACGAAAATGACGCCCTGCCCCGGTGCTTCCGGAACGATGAGGCGATTGTCTTTTCTGATGGTGGAAACCGCATTGGCGGCAAGAAGGCGTTCAGTCGCTGCGAGATCGACAACCCTGAAGACGACACCGCGTCCGACCAGGCCACGGGAATGATCGAGTGTCTTCCGATCGAAGAAGCCCGCCATCCCGGCCTGGTTCAGGACGGAGATCTTCACGCCATTGCGTGTCTCAATATCCATGCCGAATGAGTGCGCCGAGACCTGGCGCTCGTCGACGGCTTCCTGCAGCAGGTACTGGAAATCGGTCGGGTTCGGCTCGGACAGAACCACTTCCGCCATGCCGACAACACCATTGGCATGGGTTTCGAGCGTCGAGCGATCCGCCGGCAGCGACTTCAGGCGCTGACATGTGAAAAAGAAGAAATCCGGAGAGCGCAGATCGGCTGCGAAGGACAGCCGAAAGCTGCCGACGCCTTCGGAGCCGTCCGGCAGTTTCATCGACCGCGAGAATTCCAGCAGGTCGCCGCCGGAAATGCCATTTTCGCGAAACCGAGCATCATCCGCCGCAGCGTCATCGGTGCTCAGCACGATTGCCGAGAAACCGTCCTGGCCATTGCGAAAACGATAGGCCTGATCGCGGGCAACAAAGACGTTGCCATCGAGTGCCGCTGCCTCGCAATCCTCGCGCTGGGCAATGCCCAGCGGCTCGAGATAGGTCTTGTCGGCGAGGAAGACGCAGGCGTTTTCGGTTCCGAATGGATGAATCGCATCCGCGGCGACGGTGAAGCCGAGCCGCTCATAGCGGTGTCTGGCCGTCGCCAGATCGACAACCGGCAAGACGAGATGGTCGAGCAGACGCGGGTTGCGGGAGGCAGCGCTCATGAATTTCCCTGAAACTGGTCGTTGGCAGGTGCTTTGCCCTTTTTGACCGCCGATTTCAAGGAAATGTTGGATTCGCAACTTTGTGTTGATTGCAAACGTAAGGTCCGGCGCGAAAACACCGGACCTTGCGGGATCGACCGATCAGAGGTTGCTCATGCCACCGTCGATCACCAGTTCGCTGCCGACAGTATAGGCCGACTCATCCGAGCCGAGGAAAACCACAGCCTTGGCGATTTCGCTGGGGTGACCGAAACGACCGATCGGGATCTTTGCCGTCGCCATGGCGTCGGTATCGGCGGTCGACATGCCAAGCTTGCCATAGAGCGGCGTGGCGACCGGACCGGGGCTGACGGCGTTGACGCGAATGCCGCGGCCGATCAGTTCACCGGACAGCGTCTTGGCAAAGGACAGAAGCGCCGCTTTGGTCAAGGCGTAGATGCTGGTGTTCGGCATGCCGATATGGGCATTGATCGAGGTGTTCAAGACGATGGAAGCCGGATTGGCGAACAACGGCAGCAGCGCCTGAATCAGGAAGAACGGGCCTTTGACATTGATCGCCACCGAGCGGTCGAACGCATCTTCGTCCACCTGCTCGATCGGGCGGAAATCCGCGACACCGGCATTGACGAACAGGATGTCGAGATGACCGAACGCCTTGCCGACGGTTTCGGCGATGGCCTTCTGCCCGGCGATATCGCCGGCATCGGCCTGGATGAAGAGAGCTGCGTCTCCCAGTTCGGCGCGCGCTGCCTCGATGTTTTTCGGGTTGGTGCCGGTAACGGCGACCTTCGCGCCTTCGGCGATGAACTGGCGGGCGGTTTCAAGACCGATACCGCTGGTGCCGCCGGTGATCAGGGCTGTCTTGTTCTGCAGACGTGACATGATGAAACTCCTTGGAAATGACGTGTGAGACTTTGGGCTCGGTTCGAAAAATCAGGTGCGGGTAATCGTTGCGCCACCATCAACGAGCGAGGCAGTGCCGGTCACGAAAGCCGAATCGTCGGACGCGAGGTAAAGCACCGACCTGGCAAGCTCTTCCGGTGTCGCGACGCGCTTGAGGGCATGGAGATTGGTGATGAAGGACTGCGATTCAGGCGTGTCATTCATCTCGCGATACATGGCCGTGTCAACAGCGCCGGGCAGGATCGCGTTGACGCGAACACCCTGCGGACCGAACTCGGCAGCGAGCGCCTGCGTCAAGCCGATCAGCCCGGCCTTCGAGGCGGCGTAGGCGGCGACGCCCGGAAAGGCGAAGCTGTAGCCGACGAAGGTCGAGGTGAAGATGACCGAGCCCGCGCCATGCTTGACCATTTCGGCGATCTGGTGCTTGGCGCCCAGGAACGAACCGGTGAGGTTGATGGCGATGGCATCGTTCCAGCCCTGTTCGGAAACACCGGTCGACGGGCCGGCTTCGCCGAGCGTGCCGGCATTGTTGAAGGCGACGTCGAGCCGGTCATAGGTTTCGACGGCGAGCGCAACCAACGCCTTGGCGTACTCTTCCGAGCGGACGTCGCCGGCAAGAGCGACGGCTTCGCCGCCTTCGGCCTTGATTTCGGCGACGAGGTCATCAAGTTCATTCTGGCGGCGGGCGCCAACGACGAGCTTTGCGCCTTCGGCGGCGAACAATTTTGCGGTGGCGCGGCCGATGCCGGCGCTGGCACCAGTGACGATTGCAACTTTGCTGGACAGGCGTTCCATGATCTTTTCCTCTTTAGCAGAGCGGTTGAGGGGCCGTTCTGGCGCCTCTTCATGCCGTTTGCTTGAGGGGAATATGGCTTTCTTTTATCGTTCGGATTAGTCTGCAAATCATGGAACTCGTATCCGGAAAATCCGAACGATGATAAAACTCGACGGCATTACAAGTTTTGTCGCAATCGCCGAAAGCGGCTCCATCAGCGAGGCCGCGCGGCGACTGCGGCTGTCAAAATCCGTCGTTAGCGAGCGGCTGGCCGAACTGGAGCGCAGCCTGGGCGCCGGCCTGCTGCATCGGACGACACGCAAGCTCACTTTGACAGAGGACGGAACAGCATTTCTGGAGCGGGCGAGCCGCATCGTTCAGGAGATCGAGGAGGCAGCCGCCGACATGGCGGAGCGGCGCGGAACCATTTCCGGCCCCTTGCGGATCTCGGCGCCGGTGACTTTCGGGCGGATGCATCTGGGTCCGGCGCTCTACCCGTTTCTGGCCGATCATCCAAACCTGCAACTGACGCTCGATCTCGATGACCGGCGCGTCGATGCGGCCGCCGATGGCTACGATGCCGTGGTGCGCAACGGGCCGATCGCCGATTCGCGGCTGATGGCATGGCGCCTTGCCCCGAGCCGCCGCGTTCTCGTCGCGTCCCCCGCCTATCTGCGGGAGCACGGCCGGCCGGCTTCGATCGAGGATCTGGAGCAGCACAAGGGCATTTTCTACACCAATCGCGGCGTGGCCGACTGGCGCTTTCCGACATCGGCGGGGACTGTGCTGGTGCGCGGCCGGATGGGCTTTGGCGTCAACAATGGCGACATGCTGCGGGATGCGGCTGTTTCCGGCCTCGGCATCGCTTTGGTGCCGATGTTCGTGGTCGGCGAAGCGATTGCGTCCGGGCAGTTGGAAACGATCGATATCGGCGTGCAGCCCGAACTCGAATATATCCACATCGCCCATCCGGACGGACGCCGACCGTCGGTGAAACTGCGGGCCATGGCCGACCATCTGCGCAAGGCCTTCGGCACACCGCCCTATTGGGATCCGACCTTTCCGACTTAAACGACCTCAATCGCAGGAACGCAACTGCCGGGCGTAATTGTTGGCGATGTTGGCGGAGCGGCGGGCGGCACCCTGCAGCTTGGTGTTGCCGCGATAGGCGCCTTTGCGATAGCCGCCGTCGCCGAGATAATAGGCGAGATAGAGATTGTAGGCGTCGGTCTTGGCGATGCCGGCCTTACGGGCGCTCTGAGCGTGATACCAGGCGACGAAGTGGATGGCATCGGAGAATTTCGTGCGGCGCGCCATCAGGTGTCCGGTCGAGCGCTTGTATTCCGACCAGGTTCCGTTCAGCGCCTGCGAGAAGCCGTAGGCTGTCGATTGGCGTTTCCAGGGGATGAAGCCGAACAGTTTCGTGCGCGGCGGGCGGGCATTGGGGCGGAAACCGGATTCGGTATAGATCGTCGCCATCAGGATCGGCACGGGAATGCCATATTCGCGCGACGCGTGGTTTGCGGCGCGTTGCCAGTTGTTGAACCAGCCGTCGCGCTGCTCGAAAATCGCGCAGGCATTTTGGATCTGTCTCGGGGCAGTCGCGCAGCCGGTCAGCAGCAGAAGGGCGACGATAAACGCAATACGCATCGCTCAGGTCTCTCACTTTCAGAGAGATTACTAACCGGTAAACGTTAAAAAGACGTTTTGAGGCAAATTCGAACGACCTGACTCCCCTCCTACAGCTTCAGCGCATGGACGATGGCGGAGCGCACGCTGCCGGTCTCGGCCTCCAGCCGGGCAGCATGAACCGGCTCGAATCCCTCCAGGCGCTTTGTCCCGGACCAGCGGCCATTGTCGGCGAAAACCTCGATCGAGCCTGCATCGAGAAAGATACGCAGCGACGACGGCATGGCGCCACGGGCAAGATATCGAGGGGTGCTTTCGGCGTCCGGACGATCATAGAGGATCGACAGGCCGTCCCTGTCCAACAGCACGCCAAGCGTCGTGCCGGGATGATCGAAATGCAGGATGAACGGCGCGCCGGCCGCGCCAAGTTCCAGCACGATTTCCGCCGCGCCGGTACCGAGCGGCACGGTCTCTCCCTTCAGCAACGCTGTTTCATCGAGCAACCCGGACCGCAGGGTCTCGACGGCCGGAACCGGCGGCGTCAGGACCCTGTCGCCGTCCAGCAGCATCAGTCTCGGTAGGGTCATAGCTGTGGGAAAATCGATGGCGTGGGAGACATCGGCCCAATTGGCAAGCCAGCCAATTCCGACGGGCGTTTCGCCATCGACAAACGCCTGGAAGGCGTAGTTGTCGGTGCCGAAATCCAGTTCCTGCTCGAAATCCGCCAGGAATCGCACGCCGTCGAAATGGCCAACGGCAACCAGCGTCAGGTTCTTGCGGCCGGTATCGGCATGGGTGCTGTTGACCAGCCCGTAGCTCAGCGCCCAACGGGTTTTCGGATCATCGGCAGGCCCGTTGAGCGGCAGCAGGCACGGGCACTCGATCACCGCCGTACCGAACCGTTCTTCCAGCAGCAGGGTGCCGACAAAACGCCAGCCGCCGGCGGCCGTCGGATCGTCGGTTTCGTAAAGCAGAATGACCCCTCCCTGGCCGCTGAGGCTGCCGAGCACCATCTTCCATAGACCGTCCGGCCCCTTGACGACATAGGGATCACGGAAATCGAGCGTCAGGCCAAGACCGGACGGACGATTGGCGAGGATAACCTGCGCCTCGCTGGCGGTGATGATGTTGTGCGAGGTTGCGGTCAACTGGATCTGGATTTCCGGCTCGCGCTCGATCACCTGCTCGGTGAAGAAGACGCGAATCCCGCCGTCGTTGTCGATCGGGATGGCGGAGCCGGAAAAGGCTCCGCCGCGCCGGTCCGGACGTGCCATCAGGTCTTCGGACGGGAACAGGAAGATCGGCATGTGATGCCAGTGGATGTAATCCTCGGAGATCGCATGGCCCCAATGCATCGTGTTCCAGCGCAGGCCGTGGGAATAATGCTGGTAGAACAGATGCGGCCGGCCATGGAAGCGGCCAAAGCCGTTGGGATCGTTCATCCAGCCGAAGGGCGGGCGGAAATGATAGCCGTGCGGCACGGGCGCCGGCGCATTGGCGAGGCTGGTGTGCATGACGGTGATGCCGTGGTCGACCACTTCGGCGGCATTGAAGAAATAGGCGACGGAGACGGCGGTGGTCGCGGTATCGTAAACGCAGGCAAGATCGCCGCCGCTGGTCGCTATGAACGTACGGAAGACATATTCCTCGGCATTGCCGACCTCGACCTCGCCGATCTTGTCGCCACCGAGCAGGAACGCCATCCGCCCCGGCGCATCCGCACCCGTCGCCTTCAGCCAAACGTGAAGCGTCGCGCTCACCGGAACCTCGGCCCGCAAGGTTCTGAGCGCCTCTTGGCCGGCTATGGGCGGGTTGCTGTTCAACATGCTGTCATCCTTTCGGCGCGTCTCCGACCGTGTTCCCGTTTCGACCTAGGGCCGAGGGTCAGGATGTAAAGACAGAACGCCCAACCGCGGACAACAGAAAACGTCCCCGCGCGGTGTCCGCCGTGGTTTCGAACTTCTCAGGTCATTCGGACGGGGCACTGGAAATCGCCTCTAACGAATGAAATATGACTGACGCCTTCCAGCGCCCCGTTTGGCGTTCTCTCGGGAGCTTTCCTCCCTACAGACCCCGACTTTAGACCCTCTGCCTCGGAACGACCTCGCGACATGTTTTCCCGGTTCCGGCATTCAGCAACACGGTTCCGGCACATCACCCGTCCTGTCCCGACATGTGTGCCGCACAGGCACGCCCACCCCATAAGGACGGAGGGGGTCCATGTTCCGGGGGCTCTCCTTCCGTTCCGCCTGACGTTCGGGATCCCCCGAGGCTTTCCGTGGAGCGCCAGCCCTGCCTCGCCGCAAACGTCTTGCGGTGTATCCGGGACAGGACGGGATGATCATGACATGGGAATGGGGAGCGGGGATGGATGGGGATGAGTTTTTTGTGGATACATTATTCGGTTGCAAACGGGTGTTTGCAGCCAGATATGGGCTCGTCTTTGCATTTTATAGCTGCGGCAAGCCCAAGCATTTAAGGGGCAATATCTTCTTGAGCAATTTTACGTTGCACGTCATTGTTAGACGATAGCGGGAAGCTTATCGGGCACCACGGCGTAAAGCTTACGATAGAGTTCTTTTGCTTTGACAAGACGGTCTCCATCAGACTTCTCCGGCTTGCGTCTCGCTGTCTCCGCCCATGGATCCCTGAATTCTGACGACAGAAACAGTGCTGTTGCAGCGAGTTCCAACTCTACTGAATCTGCTTCAGCAGCGGCTTTCGCCAGCTTCAGACGCTCAGATGAACCGTTCGGTGCCTCAGGAGT
The DNA here is from genome assembly GCF_051669845.1 of Pararhizobium sp. O133. Classification (NCBI taxonomy): domain Bacteria; kingdom Pseudomonadati; phylum Pseudomonadota; class Alphaproteobacteria; order Hyphomicrobiales; family Rhizobiaceae; genus Pararhizobium; species Pararhizobium sp. O133. The sequence continues at coordinate 3,111,545 of NZ_CP196426.1, forward strand.
GGTCAACGAAAAATCCGAATAGAAGCCACCCCATGAAGCAGGATAAACTTTTTCGGAAACATTTTTCAATGCGACCGCGTCTTCGGTCGCAGTTGCAAGTTCCTCGCTAAATGGACCGTAATGCTTGTACTTGAATTTAAAGCCTTCACCGAGCTGAGCCATCTCCAGGAAAAATGATACTTTCTGGAGCTTTGTACGTCCAACTATACGCCCGCCAGCATCTCTGATGATACTTTTGACCTTTTCATTGTCTCGCATTGCTGATCTCCCCATCAACTATGGCGCTGACGATTTTCTGCGTTTCCACGTCACTTCGCGTGTAATAAACTCTGAACAGCTTGAACGGTTTCACAGCCGCAACGACAGCCGAACGTTGTTTTAGATCTACGAGCTTCCCGCCATTGGTATAAATGTTGATCCGATCGAGTGGCCCTTGCGACTCCTCGACCACCTTGTAAGGCGACCGTTGCGCTTCATCGAGGTGAATAGGAGGCATATCCTTGTCTTGACTTCCCAACCAATCGGTCAGCTTTTCCTTGATCTTCGCGCAACAAGCGTCGACCTCTTCATCGGCCTTACCCGAGTCTTCAAATGCGTGCGCGACCTTCTCCCGAATATCCAAGCATTTCCCCAACTCTCTATATCGCAACGATTGAGCGAGGCTGGCGATCGCACCATCTGAAGCTTCACACATCAACGGCAAAGCTCCCCATACGGACGTGTCATCGAGACCGAGCGCGGACTCCACATCATCAGGTTTCCAGGCAAACCGGACTATGGGATGGTTGTTCGGCAACCCAGTTGTACTTAGGCTATCACTTTGAACAAGCATGATTGTCCGGTATAGCAACTCGCCGAAAATCTTCTCCGCGCCACGTGTTGCTTTGTGGAAGTAGACTGTCGGGTAGAGCTGAAAAAGTCCAAGAACGTAGGCTTCAGCGCCAAAAATTGCTTTCGGCCCCAAGACGAAGGTTTCTATCTCGCCGATTGAAGATTCATCAACGCCAAAAGGTACGCTGGCAATTTGCAAATTTGCAATCAACCACTTGAAATCGATTCCCCCGTGCTGCGTTCCCGTCATCAGACGATCACGGCGCATATAATCGAGACGATCGGCGTCAAACTGACTTGAAACCACTGCGCGGTAGACATTTTTCTTGCCACGACCACGAATGATATCGGCCACATCATTTGCAAAGCCACTACCCAGCTCATTTAAGACAGCGCCGGCCTCACTATCACGGATAAGTATATCGCTAACATGCTCATGATCGGCCATCTTCAGGCCGAGGCGCTTACCTACGCTTTCAAAGGCATGGCTGAATGGTCCATGGCCAAGGTCATGAACCAAGGCAGCAGCAAGCGCCTGTCGCATCTTAGAAACCTCTACCTTCGACACATGCTTGCCAATGACATCCATCAACATGCGCGCAGTGTGGAACACTCCGATACTATGGGCGAACCGGGAGTGTGTTGCTCCCGGATATACCAGATCAGTAAATCCAAGCTGCTTGACGCGCCGAAGTCTTTGAAAAGGCCGTGTTTGGATGACTTTCCAAAGAACACCCTCGAATTCGTCATGATCAGTGTCGAATTCAATGAGATCATGCAATGGATCGCGAACTCGATGCCCAACCATCAAATGTTCCTATTTTGTTCTCGCTTATATTTCAAGAGAAATCTTCACTGATTCTCTCTTAAGATGCATTAGGAACATATGTGATTTATCAAATTGCGAAATGGACTATCGTAGGTTTCGAGTTCCGCTCCTAACCGAGAGCGGATTAACCGGTCTAAATACCGACTGCGCTCGACGGCACCGTTAAAGATCAATCTTTGAGCGGAGTTACCCCAGTTACTTCAAGAGTTTTTCCTCCAATAAAAACCCCGCCTGCAACGGCCTGTTGCAAGCGGGGTTCGATTGTCAGCGGATCGGCTCTCCGATCAGGGGCGTGATGCTCAAACCAACCTACTCTGCTCCACCGCCGCTTCGATGAAACTCGCAAACAGCGGGTGCGGGTCGAGCGGGCGGGACTTCAGTTCCGGGTGGTACTGGACGCCGATGAACCAGGGGTGGTCCGGGTATTCGACGGTTTCCGGCAGGACGCCGTCCGGGGACATGCCGGAGAAATCCAGGCCGCAGGCTTCCAGCCGTTCCTTGTAGTCGACGTTGACTTCGTAGCGATGGCGGTGACGCTCGGAAATGTCGGTCGAGCCGTAGATCTCGGCGATCTTGGTGCCCTTTTTCAAGCTGGCCTTGTAGGCGCCGAGACGCATGGTGCCGCCGAGATCGCCGGATGCGGCGCGTTTCTCAAGGGCATTGCCCTTGACCCATTCGGTCATCAGGCCAACCACCGGCTCTTCGGTCTTGCCGAACTCGGTCGAGGATGCCTTTTCGATGCCGGCGAGATTGCGGGCAGCCTCGACAACGGCCATCTGCATGCCGAAGCAGATGCCGAAATACGGCACTTTTCGCTCTCGGGCGAAGCGGACGGCCTGGATCTTGCCCTCGGAGCCGCGTTCGCCAAAACCGCCGGGAACGAGGATGCCGTGGACCTTTTCAAGATAGGGCGACGGGTCTTCCTTTTCGAAGACCTCCGATTCGATCCACTCAAGCTTGACCTTGATCCGGTTGGCAATGCCGCCGTGGTAAAGCGCCTCGATCAGCGATTTATAGGCGTCCTTGAGGCCGGTATATTTTCCGACGATGGCGATGGTGACCTCGCCTTCCGGCGTCCGGATGCGGTTGGCGACTTCCATCCAGTTTTCGATACGGGGCTTCGGCGCCGGCTCGATGCCGAAGGCGGCCAGAACCTCGTTGTCGAGGCCTTCCTTGTGGTAGGCGATCGGCACGTCATAGATCGAGGCGACATCGAGCGCCTGGATGACGGCGGAGGGGCGGACGTTGCAGAACAGCGACAGCTTGCGGCGCTCGGCTTCCGGGATTTCGCGATCGGCGCGCACCAGCAGGATGTCGGGATGGATGCCGAGCGCCTGCAGTTCCTTGACGGAATGCTGGGTCGGCTTGGTCTTCAACTCGCCGGCAGCGGCAATATAGGGCATCAGGGTCAGGTGGAGATAGATCGCGGTGCCGCGCGGCAGATCGTTCTTCAACTGGCGGATCGCCTCCATGAACGGCATCGCCTCGATATCGCCGACCGTGCCGCCGATTTCGCAGATGACGAAATCGAACTCGTCATTGCCTTCGGTAACGAAGGTCTTGATCTCGTTGGTGACGTGCGGAATGACCTGGACGGTGGCGCCAAGATAATCGCCGCGGCGTTCCTTGTCGATGATGTTCTTGTAGATCCGGCCGGTGGTGATGTTGTCGGTCTTGGTGGCCGAGCGGCCGGTGAAGCGCTCGTAGTGGCCAAGATCGAGATCGGTCTCCGCGCCGTCGTCGGTGACGAACACCTCGCCGTGCTGAGTCGGGCTCATCGTGCCGGGATCGACGTTCAGATAGGGGTCAAGTTTACGAAGCCGCACCCGGTAACCCCGGGCCTGCAGCAATGCTCCGAGAGCAGCTGCGGCGATCCCTTTGCCAAGGGAAGAAACCACGCCGCCAGTGATGAATACATATCGCGCCATGGGCTTCACCGGATACCGTTTCAAAAATGATTCCGCCACCGAAAAATTCATCTTCCAGAATTTTTCCGTTCAAAAAATATGGCAGTCGGAATTCAAACAAAAGAAAACCGGCGGAAGACGGGCTTCCGCCGGCGATGTTATCTGCGTTTGACCTTACTGGCCGCTCGGAACGTCCGAACTGGAGGTCGCGGGCTTGGTCTCGGTCGTGGCCGGCGTCTGCGTGGCAGGCTGCTCGGTCGTCGTTGACGCAGGAGTCTGGGTCTGCGTGGCAGGCGTCTGTGTCGCAGGCGTCTGCGTGGTGGTGCCGGACTGTGTCGGTGTCTGGGCAGGCGTTTCGCCGGCCGGCGGCGTGGCAGCACCACCCAGGTCGTTCAGGACGCCGTTGCCGGTGTTGCTCGTGCCGGGAATGCGGTCGAGAACGTCGGTGGCGTTCGGCTGGTAGCGGGACAGGATGCCCATGCCGAGCGCCAGCACGAAGAACAGCGTGGCGAGGATTGCCGTCGTGCGGGTGAGCGCATTGGCGGTGCCGCGCGCGGACATGAAGCCCGAGCCGCCGCCGATGCCCAAGCCGCCGCCTTCGGAACGCTGGATGAGCACGACGCCGATCAGCGCCAGTACGACCATGAGATAGATGACAAGCAATACGGTCTGCATTTTGTCCAGTCCTGCCTTAGATGCCGCCCTGCCCGGCCTTCCTGTCACGGAAGGAGCCGAGCGTCATCGAAAAATCGTCCGGGCGGGAGACGCAGGCGCCATTGCAAGGCACGTTTCAGCGTCCGCTCCACGCGGCAAAGATTAAGTGTTGGCGGGTGCATATACCATGCCACCGCCCATTAAAAGCCCCTACCCGTCTCCGGATGAGGTTAAGCCGTCAATTCTTCATACGCCCGGTAGATGGCGAGGAAGTCGTCGGCTTTCAAGCTGGCGCCGCCGATCAGCGCGCCGTCGACATTGGCAACGCCCATCAATTCCCGAGCATTGCCCGGTTTGACCGAGCCGCCATAGAGAATGCGCATCTTGCCGCCTTCGGCCCCGAAGCGGGCGACGAGTTCGGCGCGCTGGAAAGCATGGGCTTCCTCGACATCGGTGGCCGTGGGCGTCAGGCCGGTGCCGATCGCCCAGACCGGTTCGTAGGCGATGACGGTGTTTTCGGCCGTGGCGCTATCGGGGATCGAGTCGGCCAGCTGTCGCTTCAGGATATCAAGCGTCTGGCCGGCCTTGCGCTCGTCGCCGGTCTCACCGATGCAGATGATGGCGATGAGGTCGGCGGCATAGGCAGCCTCGGCCTTTGCCCGGACCAGCGCATCGCTTTCCTCGTGATCGGTGCGGCGTTCGGAATGGCCGACGATCACGTGGGTGCCGAAGCAATCGGCGATCATCTCGGCCGAAACATCGCCGGTATGGGCCCCGGAGACCTTTTCATGGCAATCCTGCGCGCCGATCAAGAGCGGGCTGTCGTCGCAGAGCGCGGTCGCGACGTAGAGCAGCGTCGCCGGCGGGCAGATCAGTGTCTCGACCTTTTCCGAAAGGCTTCCCTTGACGCCTTCGGCCATCGCCTTGATCTGGTCGAGCGACGCCCGCAGACCGTTCATTTTCCAGTTTCCGGCGACAAGCGGCTTCACGTCGGGCGTCATGTTATCTCCTCAAGGGCGTTGTCCTTTTCCCGGCCAAGGCCCTAGCAAATCTCCCGGGCAAAGAAAAGCGGCGGCGCGCATTAGCGGCCGCCGCCAGACTGCTGACAGAGCCATCTTTCCGCGTTTGCGGACGTCATTGAGATCTACGGAGCCACCCTCCTCTCCGTCAATTCCTGTGCTCGTCACAGGAATCCAGACAGCCCAAGCCCTTGAGCTGAAAGAGTCTTTTGACCCGACGGACGTCGGGTCGCTGGATCCCCGCCACGAGGGCGAGGATGAGGGATGGGGGGTGCCACGTTGTCAACCAGTCGACTTGGTGGGTTGTAACAAGCCCAGGCGCGGCATCGATGCCGCGCGCTTCATAAAACATGCCGGTGACGATCAGCCGAACTGCGTGCCGACGAAATCCTTGACGATGCGGACGATGCCGCGGCCGAGCAGGTCGTCCAGAGCGTCGCAGAGGTGATCGACATGCTGGCGCTCGCAGATCAGCGGCGGCAGCAGGCGGATGACGTTGCGATTGTATTCGGTGAAGGCGACCAGTGTATCGTAGTCGCGAAGCAGCAGCGCGCCGATGAAGCCCGACAGCGAACCCTTCAGCTTGTCATCCAGCACCGCCACCACCGGCCGTAGGACGAGCGGCAGTGTCTGGCTGAAGTCCTGGAACTCAAGGCCGATCATCAGGCCCTGGCCGCGCACGTCCTTGATGATCTTCGGATACTTGTCCTTGAGCGCCATCAGGCGTTCCAGCAGGTATTCGCCCTGCACGGCGGAATTCTCGATCAGGTCTTCGTCGTAGAGGACGTTGAGCGTTTCGATCGCCGTGATGCAGGCCTCGCCGATGCCGCCGAAGGTGGCATGGGCGTGGATCATCGCCGTCTTCGGCGTGCCATAGGCCTTCATGTAGATCTCGCGCCGCGCGATCATCGCGGCCATGGCCGTCTTGCCACCACCGAGCGACTTGGCGACCGCCGTGATATCCGGCACGACATTGGCATATTCGAAGGCGAAGAAGCGGCCGGAGCGACCGACTCCGCACTGCACTTCGTCAGCCACCCAGATGACGCCATGCTTGTTGCAGAGCGCACGGACGTCCTGCCAGAATTCCGGCGGCGCGATGTTGATACCGCCGCCGCCCTGGATGGTTTCCAGCACGAGGACGCCGATGGTCGGATCGCTTTCGAAGGCGCGGCGGATCGCGTCGATATCGCCGAACGGCACCTTGACGTTGTTTTCGAGCAGCTTGAACTCGCCGCGATAGAGCGGGCCGTCGGTGATGGAGAGCACGCCGCGGGTCTTGCCGTGGAACGAATTCTCGGCATAGACGATGCGCGGGCGCTTCGGGCCGGCGACGCGCTCGGCGAGCTTGATCGCGGCTTCCATCGCTTCCGAGCCGGAGGAGCCGAGGAACACCATGTCGAGGTCGCCCGGCGCGATCTCGGCCAGGTTCTTGGCAAGCGCGGCCGCATATTGCGACATGAAGGCGATGGCGATCTCGTGGCGGTTTTCGTCCTGGAACTGTTTTCGCGCAGAAATCAGGCGCTGATGGTTGTGGCCGAGCGCCAGCGAGCCGAAGCCGCCGAAGAAGTCGAGAATCTTGCGACCGTTCTGGTCGATGTAATACATGCCCTCGGCGGTCTCGACCTTGATCTTGTTGAAGCCGAGCAGCTTCATGAAGTGAAGCTGGCCCGGATTCAGATGATCCTTGAACAGCGTCGTCATGTCGGCGACGCTCAGGTCCTTGGCCTGTTCGACCGTCAGGAGGTTGGGCTTCTTGATGCCGCCATCAAGGGCGGGCGCGTCGACGGCGACGCGTTGCGGCTTATCGAGCATTGTCGTTGTCCCCTGGTTCATTCGGCCGGTACGGCGGATGTGTGTGAAAAGACCTTGCCGGCCTTCTTGGCGCGATATTCGTCGTAAGCCGCGATCAGCATGGCGCCGTCATTGTACTGCGCCTTCCAGCCCAGTTCGCTTTTCAGCTTGCCGGTCTCGCGGATGCACATTTCGTCGGCGATCAGATACTGTTCCGGATCCATGATCGGCAGGTTGACGAAATCGAAGGCGGCCAGCGTTGCCTTGACCGCAAAGGCGGGCGTCGGCAGCAGGAACGATTTCGAGCCGGCATGGACGATCAGGTCGCCGAGCAGCTTTTTCACCGACGGCGGATTGTCGGAGCCGAGATTGTATTCCGCGTTCGGCACGCCCCCCTTCCAGGCGAGACGCGCGGCTTCGGCGCAATCGAACACCGAGATGAACTGGTACGGGTTCTTGCCCGAACCGATCATCGGCACCGGCAGGTTGGCGTCGATCAGCTTGAACAGCTTTTCCAGAATGCCGAGACGCCCAGGACCGATAATGAGGCGCGGGCGAAAAATCGAGATATTCATGCCCTGCTTGCGCCATTCGGCGGCAAGCTGCTCGGTCGCCCATTTCGACTTGCCATATTCGCCCAAGGGCTTGGCCGGATGCGCCTCGGTCTGCGGCGACATGACGGTGTGGCCGTAGATCATGTCGGTGGTGAACTGCACCAGCCGGTTGGCGCCGGACTTGGCCGTCGCCTTCATGATGTTTTCGGCGCCGTAATAATTGACCGGCCAGAAGAACTGCCAGCGCTTGGAGCGCACCTGCAGCGGCGACAGCATCTTGGCGGCCATGTTGTAGACCATGTCGTCCGGGCCGATCTCGACCTGCATGACATCGTCCGGATTCGTCACGTCGCAATGAACGAAACGGGCTCGGGCATAGTGCGGCAGGTCGGACTTGGCGATATCGGCAACCAGCACCTCCTCGCCATCCTGGACAAGACGTTCCGCCAGGTGACGGCCGACGAAACCGTCACCGCCGAAAATGATATGTTTCATGATGCACTCCCGATTTTAGCTGTTTTTGCACCGGCGGCCTCCAGCGACGCTTCGTCGCCATGGGAAGACATGCCGGACTGGGCAATCAGAATGGTTCCCACGCAGATGAAGCCGATGCCGGCGATGCGCCAGGCGTTCAGGTCCTCGTGGAAAACGAAATAGGCGAAGATGGCCACCGCGACATAGGCAAGGCTGAGAAATGGATAGGCAAACGAAAGCTCGACCTTGGACAGGACGAAGAGATGCGACGCCATGGAGATGACGAAGGTCACCAGTCCGGCGAAGACCCAGGGGTTGAAGACCACCTGGAAGATGCGTGCAATGAAAGTATCAGCCGTGAAGCTCAACGGACCGAGCGACAGCATGCCTTGTTTGAGCATCAGTTGTGCGGCCGCGTTGGTGAGCACGGTGAAGAGAATGAAGACGATATATTTCATGTCGATGATCCCTGTTCCCACCCCGATCACTACACGCAAGAGCCGTACAATCCGTGAAATTCCCGCGTTTATTTAATTCAAACTTTAGCTGTTCTCATTTTGGCAGAGCCAAAGCCGTCCTGTTCCAGAAGTTGGACACCATGGCGGGATCGCGCAGTGCTTCGAGTTTCCGCCACTGAGGATAAGAAGAATCAAAGGTTTGCGGGCTCATGCGCGCATCCTTGTAGGGATTGATGGCGCCGCCGGCCTCGATCACCATCGCATCGAGCCTGTCCAAGAGCTTAAGGGTTCGTTCACCCTGATTGGCGAAATCCAAGGTCAGGGTGAAACCGGGCCGGGGGAAGGACAAAAGCCCCGCCGGCGGCTGCGCGCCAAACTTCTTCAAGACCGTCAGGAATGACGCATGTCCCGCCTTGCGTGCTGTATCCAGCAAGTTTGCGGTCAGTTCCGGCGCCATGTCGGCCGGATAGACGCTCTGGTGCTGGTAGAGCCCCTTCGGCCCATAGAGCCGGTTCCAGTGGCCGATCGCGTCGAGCGGATGGAAATAGCCCGGCCACTTCACCGTCTTCACGGTCTCGCCGCGCTTTTCCTTGCGGAAGTATAGCTCGTTGAAGGCTTTCAGCGTGACGATGTTCAAAAGGTTGAACGGTGGCGAGACCGGCACGGAAAGCTTCATGCCGCGCGGCATGTCCGGAAATTCGCAGGATGCATCGGCATGGTCGCCGGCCAGCAAGACGCCCCTGCCCGCGCGCCTGCCGGTCGCCAGCTGGTCGATCCAGGCGACGGAATATTCGTGCTCGCCATCCACCCGCTCGACCATGGCGAAATAGTCTTCGAGCCGGTCGAAGCGGATCGCGTGCTGCTGGATATGGGCCGACGGTACCTTCATCAATTGCAGGTCGACGGAGAGGATGAGCCCGGTCAGCCCCATGCCGCCGATCGTGGCCTGGAACAGGTCCGGGTTTTCCGTGGCCGAGCAGGTGAGGAGTTCGCCGGTGGAGCGCAGCAGCGTGAATGCGCGCACATGCCGGCCGAACGTACCTCGGGCATGGTGGTTCTTGCCGTGCACATCATTGGCGACGGCACCCGCGATGGTGACGGCGGCGGTGCCGGGTGTCACCGGCAGGAAGAAACGGTGCGGAATGCATTTTTCGAGGATGGCATGCAGTGTGACGCCGGCGTCACAGGAGATGATGCCCGTGCCCGGATCGAAACCGAGGATGCGGGTGCGCATCCGGCTTTCGATCAGCCGACCCTCGTCGTTGTGGCAGCTGTCGCCATAGGAGCGGCCATTGCCGAACGGCAGGAAGCCGCCGGCAGCGGCGGCTTCGCGCAGATTGTCATAGGCATCGGGAGACACGGATTGTCGAGGACGGCGATCGATCCGGCCCCAACTGTCGAACTGTTCGCCGCTCATGGGGATCCCAGTGCACCGACCAGCACGAGCGATGCCCCGACCGCCATCGTCAACAGGCTGCGCCAGTCTCGCATGATGAAGACGACCGGATCCTCGTGCAGCATGCGACGGCGGGCCAGCATCCAGATCCGCAGCAGCATGTAGAGCACGAGCGGGCAGAGCGGCCACAGCGCCCAGGGCATCGTGTACATCTCCATCATCTCCTTGCTGTGGATATAGAGCGCCAGAACCAGCGCGGCAGCAAAGGCCGAAGACACGCCCGCCTGCCCGACCATCTCGAAATCGACGGCCATGTAGCCGCGTCCCGGCACCTGATGGCCGTCGCGGCCATCATATTCGTCGAGCTCGACATAGCGCTTGACCAGCGCTAGACTGAGGAAAAAGAAGATCGAGAAGGACAGGAGCCAGAAGGACAGTTCCGTGTCGGTCGCGGCCGAGCCGGCGACGATGCGGACGGTGTAAAGGCCAGCCAGCGTGAAGACGTCGACGAGCAGCTTGCGCTTGAGCACGAACGTATAGGCGGTCGTCGCGACAGCATAGAAGCCGAGCACGAGAGCGAAATCGACCGGCAGGGCAGAGGTCAGCGACAGCGATGCGACGAGCAGGCAGAGCGCGATCGTCAGACCCATCGGCACCGACATCTGGCCGCTGGCGAGCGGTCGGTTGCGCTTGGTCGGATGGCGACGGTCGTTGGTGAGATCCGACAGGTCGTTGATGACGTAGACGGCGGAGGCGAGAAAGCTGAAGGCGAAGAAGGCGAGAATGACGTTGACCATCGCATCCATCTGCAGGATGTCGTGGTTCAGCACCATCGGCACGCCGATCAGGACGTTTTTCGCCCACTGGTGAACGCGGATCGATTTGAGCGCGGCCAGCCGGCTGACTTTGCCGATATCAAGGCGTTCGGCATCATGGCTGCGGCGCCATTTTTCGGCGGCGGCATCCGGGGCGACGACGATCGCCTTGCGGGCGGCATCGAACACCGGCACGTCGTCACGGCTGTTACCCATATAGTCGAATCCCCCCTCCCCGAAGGTTTCGATGAGCTTGTCGCGCTTGCGGTGACTGGTGAGGTTGTATTCGGGCGAACTGTGCAGGACGGACGAAAACACGCCGGTATGGACGGCAATGTCGAGCGCGACGCTTTCGGCGGCACCGGTGACGAGGATAACCTGACGGCCGCTTTCCCGCTCCCGGTCCAAGCGCTTGAGCACGGCCTCACGGTACGGCCAGTCAGCCGCCTGGCGGCCCGAGCGGGCGGCAACTTCATGCTTCAACCTGGCTTTGCCCTGTGCCGCCCAGACGAGCATGGCAAACAGCATCAGCGGATTGCGCAGGAGAATAATCGCCACGCCCTCCCAGAGCGTGTCGGCTGCTATCAGCGTGCCGTCGAGATCAACGCACAGCGGAATATGCCGTGTTTCTGTTCGAGCGTCCATGAATCCCATCCCGATAATAAGTGTCGGGACGATCCCATGATGTGCTTTCGAAAAAGCAAACGATGCAGGTCACGTCATTGCAAAACTGCGGCGGTGGTTAACAATTCGCGGAGACGTGGAAAGTATTATTTCACGCCGATCCAGTTCAGCGCATCGCGCCAGTCCGTCATGCGTATCGGCGTTCCATGCGTTCCGGTCTGAAACACGACCAGGCGCGTCGGATAGCCCGCCGCCTTGAGGCCACGATAGAATTTGACCTGGCCGATGGCGGCATAGACGTTGTCGGCGCCGCCATGGCTGAAGAAGACCGGCAGCTTGCGCTTGTAGGCCGCGCTGTCCTTGAACTGCGGGTCGGAGGGGCCACCCATGATCATCATGCCCTTCAGCGCCGCGGACGCTGCCGGATCGCGCGCAATTCCCCAACAGACGATGCTTCCCATCGACGCACAGGACAGCACGATCGGCCGGCCCGGCGACTGCGCCTGCGCGTAACCGATCAGCGCGGCGATATCGGCGACGCCGGCATCATCGAACGAGCGGACGCTTGCGGAATAATAGACGCCGCCATTGCCGACGGCGAGGTTCTTCAGCCGGTTGAAATTGCCGCCGAAGATCCAGTCGTTGGCGCCAAGACGCCGGTCGCCGCCCCGGCCGTGAATGAAGATGACGGTGAAGGCAGCGCCCCTCTCCCGGCCGACGCGGACGACATCGACACTGCGCCCGCCGGCTTCGACGGTTTCGAAGGACTGTTCATTCTTCACACCGAGCGAAACATAGGGGCGCGTCACCTTGCGCTCGGGGATCTCGTCGCGGCCGTGCAGATCGCGCATCTTGTCATAGTCGATCACCAGATAGTCGCCATTATCGCCGGTTTCGAGCACCGTACCATAGGAGAACAGTTCGTCCTTGAACGGCTTCAACGGGGCGGCCGCGACCGGACCGGACAGGATGGCCGCCAGGATCAGCACCGGAAGGGTCCGAAATATCAAATGAGCTGTGGACAGGTGCATTCTCGATGTTCCTCTTTTGATCCAAGCCTTGCCATCGGACCTTCCGCAACGCAACAGTTGGGTTTATTGAAGGCTTGATCGGCGCATCTGCAGGCACAAGAATGACCACCGGTCGCTCCGACGCCCATATTCTGGCAGAATGAGTCTGGCAGAAATTGGCCGATTCGCGCAGATATTCATGTGGCCCTGTCCCATATCGACCGGGCCGCCACACGGAAAGTACCCTGAACAGACTATGACCGACAGCGACGATCTCTTTTCAGCCTTGCCCCTGGTGCCCAAGCCTGCGACCGAGCCCGTGGTGCCCAAGCCGATCACAGCGCCTGTCGCGGCGCTCGTTGCCGAACAGCGCAGTGGCGCGTCGACAACGCTGAAGGCGGATACCGGCGATTATAATGCCTCGGCGATCGAGGTGCTCGAAGGGCTGGAGCCGGTGCGCCGTCGTCCCGGCATGTATATCGGCGGCACCGACGAAAAGGCGCTGCATCACCTGTTTGCCGAAGTCATCGACAACTCGATGGACGAGGCCGTCGCTGGCCACGCCAATTTCATCGACGTCCATCTCGACGCCGAAGGCTACCTGTCCGTCACCGATAATGGCCGCGGCATCCCGGTCGAGAACCATCCGAAATTCCCCGGCAAATCGACGCTCGAAGTCATCATGACCATCCTGCATGCGGGCGGCAAGTTCGACAGCAAGGTCTATGAGACCTCCGGCGGTTTGCACGGCGTCGGCGTTTCGGTCGTCAACGCTCTTTCGGATGTGTTGGAAGTCGAAGTCGCGCGTAACCGAAAACTCTATCGCCAGCGTTTTTCGCGCGGTATTCCGCAGGGCGGGCTCGAGGAACTGGGCGACGTCCAGAACCGGCGCGGCACGAAGGTCAAGTTCCATCCGGACCCGGACATTTTCGGCGCGCACATGAAGTTCGAGCCGGCACGCCTGTTCCGGATGGCGCGCTCCAAGGCCTATCTGTTCGGCGGCGTCGAGATTCGCTGGTCCTGCGATCCCTCGTTGGTCGAGGGAACGGACACGCCGGAAAAGGCGGTGTTTCATTTCCCCGGCGGTCTCAAGGACTATCTCCAGGCAACGATGGGCAAGGAATTCACCGTCACGCGCGAAATCTTCGCCGGCAAGACGGAAAAGACCGGCGGCCATGGGGCGCTCGAATGGGCCGTCACCTGGTATGGCGGCGACAGCGTCGTGCATTCCTATTGCAACACCATTCCGACACCGGAAGGCGGCACGCATGAGGCGGGTCTGCGCATCGCGCTGACCAAGGGCCTCAAGGCCTATGCGGAACTGACCCAGAACAAGCGGGCGGCGATCGTCACCACCGAAGACGTGATGATCTCGGCGGCCGGCATGCTGTCGGTCTTCATCCGCGAGCCGGAATTCGTCGGCCAGACCAAGGACAAGCTGGCGACCGTCGAAGCGCAGCGCATCGTCGAGAACGCGCTGCGCGATCCCTTCGACCACTTCCTCGCCGACAATCCGGGCGAAGCGCAGAAACTGCTGGAATGGGTGATCGAGCGCGCCGACGAGCGCGTGCGCCGCCGCAAGGAAAAGGAAGTCTCACGCAAATCGGCGGTGCGCAAACTGCGCCTGCCGGGCAAGCTCGCCGACTGTTCGCAGAATTCGGCCGAGGGCGCCGAACTCTTCATCGTCGAAGGGGATTCGGCCGGTGGATCGGCCAAGCAGGCGCGCAACCGCTCAAACCAGGCCATCCTGCCGCTGCGCGGCAAGATCCTCAACGTCGCCAGCGCCGGCCGTGAAAAGCTGGGCGCCAACCAGCAGATCAGCGACCTCGTGCAGGCGCTCGGCTGCGGCACGCGGTCGAAATATCGCGAGGAAGACCTGCGCTACGAACGCGTCATCGTCATGACCGACGCCGACGTGGACGGCGCCCATATCGCCTCCCTGCTGATCACCTTTTTCTATCAGGAAATGCCCGAGCTTGTTCGCGGCGGCCATCTTTATCTGGCCGTGCCGCCGCTCTATCGCATCACGCAGGGCGCGAAGACCCTTTACGCCCGCGACGACGTACATCGCGTCGAACTGATGGAAACGGAGTTCAACGGCCGCGGCAAGATCGAGATCGGCCGTTTCAAGGGCTTGGGCGAAATGATGCCGGCGCAGCTCAAGGAAACCACCATGGATCCGTCCAAGCGCACGCTGCTGAAAGTGGCCATCGACGAAGCGGATTTCGAAGGCACGCGCGATGCCGTCGATAACCTGATGGGCACCAAGGCCGACGCCCGCTTCCGCTTCATCCAGGAACGCGCCGTGTTTGCGGAAAACCTGGATATCTAGGCCGTCGTCCTGGCAATCTGATTCAAGACGCTGCCGGATTGATTCAGCTTTTCGCTCCAACTGACGGAGCGGAAAAGGTTTTTCGGGGCTGACTCTACGTCAGCTCGAATGAGGGACGATCGGGCCGCTGGATCCTCGCCTCACGGGCGATGACGGAGGAAGAGGTGGCGCCTCGGGCTGGTAGATGCCGGTTTCGAGCCGGATTGCCGAGAGGCCGGCATCGCGGGGCGGTTCTTTCTCAATGATGACGGTCACTTGGCATAGCTCCTTGCAAGATCGATTCATACATTGACACCCTTCCTAAAGGCAGGATCCGCAGGCCGACAGATGCCAGTTCTCAGGGTTCGCCTCACCACCTGAAACGCTTGGAAACAATTTGTTTCGGGGGTTTTACCCCTCTGCCTTAAATCGGAACAATGCCGTGTTTACGCCGGGGAACATGAAGCGAGCCGAGGACGGCCGCATACCTTCCAACCGGAGACATAGGCCCGATGGTTCCTGCCCTGGTCATCATGACGATCCTCGGATGCGACGACAGCGTCACCCAATGCCATTACGTTTCGACGGTGAGCGGCACCTGGACGACGATCGCCACCTGCGATGCCGAATCCGAAAAGTAGCTGCCAAAATTTTCCAACAGCAACTATCCGGTGATCGTCGCTGTCTGCGAGACATCGGACGAGCAGATGGCAAAGGCAGAAGACCCCGCCCCATCGACAAATGCCGAGCCGATGGCGATGGCAACGCCACAGGCGCAGGCAGACACGGTCCCAACGCCGCCGATTACCCAAGAGCAGCCCAGCCTGCCGCGCCGGACGCTGGCGCTTATCAGCGGCGCGATGCCGGACACGGCGAAGCTGCGGCAAACGATCACCAAGCCGGTGCACACTATCGAGGACGGCTACTCCTGGGTGGCGCGCAAGTTCACCAGATAACGCTTCAGACCAGGCCGGCGGCGATCAGGCTGTCGGCGCTGGCGCGAATGGCCTCCGCCTCCGGCCGCGGCTTCCAACCCAATACGCGGCGGGCTTTCTCATTGGATACCCGCGCGTCTCGGCCGAGTTCGGCGACGATCAGCTTCAGGCCGGGATCGAAGCGGGACGCAATGCCTGCGAGCCAGTTCGGCAGGACGAAACGCGGGATTTTACGGGCATAGGCCGGATAATCGCGCCGAAGGACCATGGCGATGTCCTTCACCGATAGTGTCTCACCGGCGATGATGAAGCGTTCGCCGATCGCCTCCGGCACCTGTAGCGCGCGGACATGGGCATCTGCCACATCGCGCACATCGACCACCGGCACCCGGAAGTCGGGTAAAGCCGGATATTTTCCGATCAGAAGCGCCCGGACGAGGCCGACGGAGGTTCCGTTTTCGCCGCCGAGCAGCGGTCCGAGGATCATGCTGGGGTTGATCACCGTCAACTGGAGCCCGCTCTCGCGGGCAAACACCCACGCGGCCTGCTCGGCGAGCGTCTTCGACTTGTAGTAGGCGGTCGCCAGCGGGCTGTCGATATCGGTCCAGTCGGCCTCGGTGAAAGGCGCCCTGCCCGATCCATAACTGACGGCGGCGGTGGAGGATGTCAGGACCACACGACGCACGCCGGCATCGCACGCCGCCCGCAGCACCCGCAGCGTGCCCTCGCGGGCCGGCGCGATCAGGTCGTTTTCGTCCTTCGGAACCTTCGAGGGAAACGGCGATGCGGTGTGGACGACGACGGTGACGTCGCAGAGCGCCGCTGCCCAGCCGGAGTTCGACAGGAGATCGGCAACGATGAAGGAAAGTTTTCCGTTCGCAGCCCCTTCAGCCGAGCGGATTGCCGCCTCCACGGCTTTCGCCCGCTTCAGGGAGCGCAGCGTGCCTCGCACCTCGTAGCCTGCGGCGAGCAGTTTCGCGGCGACATGGCGGCCGAGAAAGCCGCCGATGCCGGTCACCAGGACAAGCCCTTTCGTTTCAGCCTGCATGCGCGTCATCCCTCACCGATTCTGTCGATGCGACCTTCTCAGCCTGGAAGGGCTTCGGGAAGATGGAAACGACAGTCAACAACGGAAAACGGCGCGGGAGGACCGCGCTGTCAGATTGCCGACAAAATCTATTCTAACAACTCTGAAGGTTGCTCGGGACGTTCTGCGGCCAGCATTTCCCTCCGTCATCTCTGTGCTTGTCACAGAGATCCAGCCAGCCCGAGTCGTTGGGCTGAAAGAGTCTTTTGACCCGACGGACGTCGGGTCGCTGGATCCCGCCACGAGGGCGAGGATGAGGGAGTGTTTGGATGCCACGTCCTCAAACAATCAGCTTGGGAGTCGGTCGGCGGTCTGAACGGCGCGGGAGGACCGCGCCGTTCATCTCTTCATATGGAAGACCTTAATTAACTCAAGCCGCTTCCCGCGCGGCCAGCAGCGCGTAATCGCGAGCCGTCTGGCGCTGCTCGGCGATCGACAGTTTTTCGATGATCTCGGCAAGGCTGCCGGATGTTTCCGGCCGGGATGCGCCGCGCAGCTTCGACAGGAGGGCCGACGAGATCGAAGGCGCTACCCCTTGCGAACCGACGCGGTTCTCTCGGCGCCACAAAAGCATGGCATCGGCGAACAGAGCGCTGACATCACGGCCGAGGCCGGCGCTTTCGAATAGGGCGCGGATGGCATGAATGCGGCCGTCGGACAGGATCGAGCGGACGCGCTTCTCGGCCATGGCGGAAAGATTGACGATCGCGGCGGCGAAGAAGTCGATCTTGCCTGAGCAGAGCGCATGCATGAGGAAGGCCGGTGTCAGGCGACCGGTGATGCGCAGATGCTCGACGAGTGCCGGGATCTGATCGGCTTCGGCGGCGCCCGCCATGGAGACGGCAGCCCGGTCGCAGGCTTCGCGAGTGATGCGCTCGACGCGGCGTTCACCGATGGCCGACTGCACCAGGCCGAAACCGGACAGGGCCGCGCCAACCTTCTCGACCAGCGTCTGGCGGGCGTCGGCCGGCAGGTCATCCCGCTCCAGCAGGCAGTTGCGGACGGACCAGAGGTGACCAAGCCGGTCGCTCAGCCGCTTCAGGGTGCGGCAGGAAAAGCGGGCCTGTTCGTTCTCGAGCAGGATCAGCACCTCTTCCTCGCCGCCGATCTCGGCGATTGCCGCGGCGACCGGGCGCGACATCATCCGGCGCGCAGCGATGACGGCGCGGGTTTCCGGCGTGCCCTTGGCTGCGATATCGACGAGGTCCATGTCAGTGAGGACGGGCGAACAGGAGATGACGGCATAGGCGATTTCGGGCTGGTCCTCGGCGAGCGAAAGAACGATCGAGCGCGGAATGCGCGGGCAATCGGCGATGGCTTCGGCGAGCGCGAGCCGGACCTTTGGCGAGGGATCATCGAGCAGGAAGGTCATGGCCATTTCGGCGGCGTGAAAGTCGATCGTGTTCATTTCCGCCGTCGCATAGGCACGGCCCAGAGCCTGCGCCGCCCGAACCCGATCTCCAGTTTTCGCGGTCTCGACCCAACGAAGAAATGCTTGAATGATCACCGACGCCTCACTACACACCAACCAGCCACATCATGGTATCCACAAGGTTACCGATGAAAGGTTTAAGATTGGTTCACCATGTCCGTTAACCGTCTCGCCATGACTGCGCCGGCGCTTTGCGCGGAACACGCGGTGTTGATGTCGGCCGAGATATCGTCCGAATCGACCGTGATCGTCGATCTTGGCAGCGACTGGACGACGGACAAGGCGTGGAGCGCGGCACGGAACTTTCTTGATCGCCCCGGCGCTCTGGCCTTGGCGCTGCTGCGGATCGACAGACCGGACGATGATGCGGAACTGGCGGCGATCGCCCGGCTGACGGCCTTGCGTCCGTCCGGTTTCGTTCTCTCGGGTTGTCGGGGTACGGCCGATATCCAGATGCTTGATGTGATGCTGCGGGTAGCGGAAGCGGAGCATGGGCTCGACGCGGGATTGATCGCTATCATAGCCGAAGTCGGCGAAGAGCCCGAATTCTTCCTGTCACCGAATTCACTGCAGAGTAAGTCGCAGCGGCTTCAAGGCTTGCTATTCAACACGCAGGCCCTGACCAGGGCGACGGCAAGCGCGGCGGTGAACGCCGCTGCCGGTCGAATGGGTGCGCCGCTGCTGTTTGCCCGCGCCTCCGCCGTACTGAAGGCCCGCCAAGCCGGCATTCCCTGTCACGAAATCGTCGAGGTCAGTCTTTCCGGTAAGGATCTGCGCATCCGGCAAGAGGTGAGCCTCGCCGACGGATTTACCGGGCTCGTGGTGCGGACGCCGGAGCAGCTGGCAGCCCTTTCGGGCTGAGCATTTGTCCTATCGCTTCGGGCGGAACATCTCGAAGACATCGCCGGATTCGCAGTAATCCATGTAGCCCATGCGGCCAACCGGCCGGACCTTGGCCATATCGAAGCGTCCGTCGCGGATCGCGTCCTCGCGGATATGGATGGCGACCACCTGGCCGATCACCATGAAATTGTTGGAGAGCGTGCCATCGAGCGCCTTGGGTTGGAACATCTCCGTCACCTTGCATTCGAGCGCCGCATAGGCTTCGGCGACAAACGGGGCATTGACCAGCCTCCCGGTGACCGGCGTCAGGCCGGCAAGCTCGAATTCACTCTTCCCGCGCGGTGCCGGAGCCGAGGTGATGTTCATCGCCTCCCGCAGGTCATAACTGACGAAATTGGCGGTGAACTCGCGGGTTTCCTCGATATTGCTGACCGAATCCTTGCGGCCGGAGGACGAGAACATCACCAGTTTCGGGCTATCGCTGATAGCGTTGAAGAAGGAATAGGGCGCGAGATTGAGGCTGCCATCGGCGCCGCGCGAGCCGATCCAGCCGATCGGCCGCGGCGAGACGATCGCCTTGAACGGATCGTGGCTGAGCCCATGGGCATTTTCACCGGTTTCGTAAAACATCAGGCGTCCTTGCCGATCCAGGTGACGATATCGGCGAGTTCGGGGCGCGGCCGCTCCGTCGGCGGCACTTGCGGCGTGCCGATATGGATGAAGCCGGCAATCTTCTCGCCCGGCTGGACGCCGAGCAGCGGATGGGCCTTTTCATCGAAGGCGTACCATTCGGTCAGCCAGTTCGAGCAGTAGCCGAGCGCATTGGCTGCCATCAGCAGGTTGAGGCAGACGGCGCCGGCCGACATAAGCTGTTCCCATTCCGGGATCTTGAAATGCGGCGCGGCCTTGCTAACGACGGCAACGACGACCGGTGCACGGCTCAGGCGGGTGTTTTCCACGTTGATCATCTCTTCAGACAGGTCGGGCTTGGCCGATAGCGCCATGGCGGCAAGCTCCCTGCTCAGCCGCACCCGCTCCTCGCCGCGATAGACGATGAAGCGCCAGGGGGCGAGCTTGCCGTGATCCGGCACGCGCGAGGCAAGCGTCAGCATCTCCTCGATCTCGGCCGTTCCCGGTCCGGGGCCGGTCATCTGGAAGGCCGGGATGGAGCGGCGGGTCGAGAGATAATCACGCAGACTGATTTCAGTTTTCATCGCTGTTCATTTCCACTAGTTTGCCACCGCACGTCGCCGTCGCAGGGGTAGCCACGAAATTGCCATATCGGCGCTTCAAGTGGAGCCACACACTCAGGATGTCAACTCTCTCATGCGCATCAAGTCCGTTCACGTTCGCGCAACAATCGCGGCTCTGATTTTCGCGACCGCCAGCGGCGCGCAGGCCCAGGATCAAGCCGATCCGTTCAAGAGTTTTCCGACGATCTCGACGCCGAAGATGCCGAAGCTCAACAGCTTCAACCCGCTGACGCCGGAGGCGGCGACGCAGGGAACAACCGCCAAGGACATCCAGCTCGAGGCGCTGCTGACGGAAAAGGGCGGTCCCGTCCAGCAGGGGCTGACCTGGCGCGTCTTCAGCCCGATCCCCGGCGCCGATGGCAAGCTGCCACTGGTAGCGACATCGGAGGGCGGTTCGGCGGCGTTCCAGCTGGTGCCCGGCGAATATTTCGTCAATGTCGCGTTCGGACGCGCCGGCGCGACCCGCAAGGTCCGTGTCGCGGAAGCCGGACCGACGGAGAAGCAGGTGCTCGTGCTTGATGCCGGCGGCGTCATGCTGAACGCGGTCTCGGGCAGCGACGTGCGTATTCCACCGGGCGAACTGAGCTTCTCGATCTTTTCGACGGATGTGAAGGAAGACGGCGAGCGCGCGCTCGTGGTAGCCGATGTCAAACCGAGCACGGTGATCCGGTTGAACACCGGTACCTATCATGTCGTGTCCAACTACGGCTCGGTCAATGCGGTGATTCGCGCCGATATCCAGGTGGAAGCCGGCAAGCTGACCGAGGCGACGATCCAGCACCGGGCTGCCAAGCTGACGCTGAAACTGGTCTCGGAGCCGGGCGGCGAGGCGATTGCCGACACGGCCTGGTCGATCCTGACCTCATCGGGCGACGTGGTCAGCGAAAGCGTAGGAGCATTTCCGACACTGGTGCTGGCCGAAGGCGACTATACGGCGATCGCCCGCAACAACGAAAAGATTTTCCAGCGCGACTTCACCGTCAAGGCCGGCGTCAATACGGATGTCGAAGTGCTGTTGAACGACAAGGGACAGCAGGCCACGCCGCAGGCAGCCGATGATACCGGCGCGCAAGACTGAAGGAACGGATCAAGACGCCCTGCTGAGAAACCGCCGGCGGGGCGGCGCCATGGAGAACACGGCATCGTAAATCCGCGTCAGGATGTCCTTGCGGTCGGGAATGGCTGCAAGTTCTTCCCAGGCGATCAGCCGGCCGATGCGTGAACAGATCGTCGTTCCGGACAGGCGACGAAACTCGCGGATCAGCAGTGAAATCCGCAGAGTCAACGAGAGCTTGCTGGCGATATGGAACAGCGGGCCGTTCTGGCCTTCGAAATAGATCGGAATGACGCTCGCCTTGGCCGACTGGATCAGCTTGGCCGGAAACATCTTCCACGGCAGGTCCTCGGCACGGCCAAAACCCTTTCTCGCCGTTGCCACCCCGCCCGCCGGAAAGACGATGACGGTAACGCCCTCCTTCAACAGCCGCACGGCTTCGTTGCGCGTCCGCATGTTGAGCGCCAAGGCTTCCTTGGTCTCCTCGAACGAGATCGGCAGCGAATACGGCGCCATTTCCGGCACCTTGAGCAGTTCGTTGTTGATCAGCACGCGGAAAGGCCGGCCGAGTTGTTCGGCAAGCGACAGGACGGCGATGCCGTCGCCGATGCCGAACGGATGATTGGCGACGATGACGACGGGCGTTTCCGGCAGATGGCGCGGTGGCCATTCGCCCTGGACGCGCATGCGCACATTGATCAAGTCGAGCATCTCGCCGAAAATCCGGTCGCTGCGGCCAACGATTTCATGGCGCCAGGTGTTGTAGAGCCTGGCGTAGCGATTGCGCCCCGACAGTCCTTCCATGGACCGGATGAACCAACGTTTCAGCCGTCGATCGTTCTCGTTGGCGTAAGACAGCTCTTTGAACTGCACGTCGTTCCCCGTTTCCTGAGAAGCCTGTCCCTGAGGACACCGATACTGGCACCGCTTGCCGGCCTGGCGGCGGCGCTTGACTGTCGTCACCGATCCAAACCTGATAGTCTTCGAATGTTACAGTTTTCCGACAATGGGCCGAAGGGTGCACTTGCGCGCACCCTCCATGAGCATCACAGCAGATTTTTCACCTGCTTCAAGCGGTCGGCAGCTTGCGGGCCGCCGCCTTGCGAAGCTGGTCCGGCGGCGTTGCTTCCTGCACCAGCGAGGAAATCGCCTCGTCCAGCGTCATCGGCGTCTGCGCCTGCGAGCCGAGGCGACGGATATTGACCGTGCGCTCTTCCGCTTCCCGCATGCCGCAGACGATGATCACCGGCACCTTGGTGACCGAATGCTCGCGGACCTTGTAGTTGATCTTCTCGTTGCGGAAATCGGTCTCGACCTCAAGCCCGGCATCGCGCAGCAGTTCGGCGACTTCGTGGCCATACTCGTCGGCTTCCGACGTGATGGTGGCGACAACGACCTGCAGCGGCGAGAGCCACAACGGGAAATGGCCGGCGAAATTCTCGATCAGGATACCAAGGAAACGTTCCATCGAGCCACAGATGGCGCGGTGGATCATCACCGGCTGGGTCTTTTCCGAGTTCGAGTCGATATAGAAGGCGCCGAACCGTTCCGGCAGGTTGAAGTCGACCTGCGTCGTGCCGCACTGCCATTCACGGCCGATGGCGTCCTTCAGCGTGTATTCGAACTTCGGTCCATAGAAAGCACCCTCGCCCGGCAGGATGCCGGTCTTGATGCGGCCTTCCGACTGTGCCTCGATGGTGTTCAGGACGTCCATCATGACGCTTTCGGCGCGATCCCAGAGCTTGTCGTCGCCGACGCGCTTTTCCGGACGGGTCGACAGCTTGACCACGACTTCCTTGAAGCCGAAGTCCTGATAGACCGACAGGATGAGATCGTTGATGCGCAGGCACTCGGCCGCCATCTGCTCGTCGGTGCAGAACACATGCGCATCGTCCTGCGTGAAGCCACGCACGCGCATCAGGCCATGCAGCGCGCCCGAGGGCTCATAACGATGGACATTGCCGAATTCGGCAAGCCGGATCGGCAATTCGCGATAGGACTTCAGGCCATGTTTGAAGATCTGGATATGACCGGGGCAGTTCATGGGCTTCAGCGCAAAGACGCGCTCATCGTCGGTCTCGTCGCCGGCGACCGTCA
Source organism: Pararhizobium sp. O133 (assembly GCF_051669845.1). Lineage (NCBI taxonomy): Bacteria > Pseudomonadati > Pseudomonadota > Alphaproteobacteria > Hyphomicrobiales > Rhizobiaceae > Pararhizobium > Pararhizobium sp. O133. Next base: position 3,134,922 of record NZ_CP196426.1, read on the forward strand.
CCTTGAACATATTGTCGCGGTACCAGCCCCAGTGACCGGAGGTTTCCCAAAGCGACTTGTCGAGCACCTGCGGCGCATTGACTTCCTGGTACGTGCCAGCGAGACGGCGGCGCATATAGGCGACCAGCGTCTGGAAGACGCGCCAGCCCTTGCCATGCCAGAAGACGACGCCCGGGCCTTCTTCCTGGAAATGGAACAGGTCCATTTCGCGGCCGAGACGGCGATGGTCGCGCTTTTCGGCTTCGGCCAGCACGTGCAGATACTGATCGAGTTCTTCCTGGGTGCGCCAGGCCGTCCCGTAGATGCGCGTCAGCATCGGATTGTTCGAATCGCCGCGCCAGTAGGCACCGGCGACGCGCATCAGCTTGAACGCATTGCCGATCTGGCCGGTGGAGGCCATATGCGGTCCGCGGCAGAGGTCGAACCAGTCGCCCTGATAGTAGATCTTCAGGTCCTGATCGGCCGAGATGGCATCGACCAGTTCGACCTTGTAGGCCTCGCCCTTGTCGACGAACACCTGACGCGCCTTGTCGCGCGGCCAGACTTCCTTGGTGAAGGGCTTGTTCCGCTGGATGATTTCCTTCATCCGCTTTTCGATCTTGGGCAGATCGTCCGGCGTGAACGGCTCGTCCTTGGCGAAATCGTAATAGAAACCGTTCTCGATCACCGGGCCGATCGTGACCTGCGTGCCGGGCCAAAGCTCCTGCACGGCCTCGGCCATGACGTGGGCGGTATCGTGGCGGATCAATTCCAGCGCGCGGGCATCCTCGCGGGTGACGATTTCGAGCCTGCCGGTGACGACCGGATCGGACAGGTCTCGCAACTCGCCATCCAGCGCGATCGCGATGGCCTTCTTTGCCAGCGACTTGGAGATCGATTCGGCAACCTCACGGCCCGTCGTGCCAGCGGCATAACCGCGAATGGTGCCATCGGGAAATGTAAGGGAAACAGCGTCGGACATAAAAGTCTCCTATCCAGTCCCGCCAACGAATGCGGGTGGTGTCAGGTAAAGGCCGGCAAAGCCGGCGCGTGCGGTGCGCGGTATAGAGGGAAAGGGCGGGGATTGGAAGGCCGCGTGAGCTCCATTGGCAACACAATTTTTAATAAGCCAGCAAAAGCTATATTAACTGATTTTCTGTTTCAGCATCAATGGCGGCAGCTAAGTCTCCAATGAACTCGACTACTCGCTGGGCATCAGACCTTATGATTGGATTTGGCTGTACCGATCCTGGTGGGGTATCAACCGCATGCGCGATAAGATCACGACGATCGCCAATAAGCGTGAGCTCGTCTCGTACGTCTTGCTCGGTTCGGCTATTATAACGTCCCGTAACCTTCATGCGAGCAAAAATTCTCGCCCATTTCTCCTTTGCCGGGCAATTCCATGTATAGCTTAAAGCCTCAGATATCTTTTCAGGTTTATAAAATGACTTATATTGAATTTCAGAAAATATATGCGCTTTAAAAAATATTAATTTTTCCGATGGATTAAGTGTACCAAAATCCAATACACTTTCAAGTGGAACTTCTACCTGACGCAAGTTCGTAGTAAGAGCGGGTGGAACTCTATCGATCAACCGAAGGCCTGCTTCGGAAACGAGCTCAGTCATATATAAGTCTAGCGCAGAAATACTAACTATCCAAACATGCCTCAAAGCAAATTCGTGTCCGGACGCTTCAAAATTTTTAATACAAACTATGCCTTCAGCTAAATGTGTCTGAAAGCGTTGCGCCGCATCAGTCATGATTCACAATCGCAATTATTTTATCGCATACCGCGTTAAAAATCTCGTCGAAAGTCTCTACGTTTTGCTTGACGCCCGTTTTAACATTTCCTCTTAAATCCAAAAAACGTAAGTCGTCTTCGCTGATATCAAAAACAGGCTTTCCTAGCTCCGAAGCAATATGACTTGCCTGAGCAAAGTCGGGAACCCGAGCTAGAGCGTAAAGTCGTACCCTATCCGGATCTCTCGCAGCTTCAGGAAGCAAAATTCGGGCGGCGGCATTATACGCCTCAACATCAAAAAGGCAGCTTGCTGCTCTCAGTCTGGGAACCAGTTCTTCTTCAATTTTATTGTCTATCTGCGTGAGTCGCTCGTGATAGCGCCCAGCAGCCTTACTCTTGTGACGATTAAATCTTGAATGCAGAGCACCTATAAATTTAGCCCATCCGTCAGGTAGCGGGTATGTGGCATCAAAAAATGCCGGACCAAATTTCTCTTTCCAGTTGACCCATTTCTCGATTTCCAGTCCCAGCGTACCTAGCGACATAAGGGAAAATGGGTCTGGATTTGTCGGGACGATAAAAGCATCACTAATCATAAAGAAATTTTGATTAAGCGCCCCCAGTCCTGGATTTATATCTATTATACTATAATCTATATTATATTTCTCTTCAATCAGAGAAATAAGCTTGTGAATCGCTCCCGGCAAATTCTTGGTGACGGAAAGTGTTCCACGTGTCTCTTGGGCTAAGCTGATCTGCCCTTCGAGGGCCGATAGATCCGGATGACCGGGAAGAACGTAAAGATTATTGTTATTTTCAGCGGTAGGGCAATCAAAGCCCTCTATCGGCTGAGGCCGCCCCTCAAATATTGGGCGAACAGCGTCATAGATATTATTGAGGCGGGTATGACTTTCCTCAGCATAATATTCTTCGAAACCTCCACCAAGGGCTCTAGCTGTAAGATTTACTTGAGAGTCGCCATCGACCAGGAGGACGCGATATCCTTTCTGGGTCAATTTCCATCCCACATTATAAGCTGTAGTCGTTTTTCCTACACCACCCTTGTGATTGAAAAGTAGTACTCGGTGCGGCATAGAAATTCCTTTTTCGGCGTCGGGCGATCCAATAGACGCTGGTATCTGAATAATCGGAAGTTTGGACAGACATAAGCAGACCATGAAGATCGCTGCAAGCGATCAAACGTAAGAAGCGTCTTGATTCATTTACCGATCAGAGCCGCCAATACCGCCAGGGCGTGTACCAGTGCTTCGACCGCGGCAAACTCTCGGGCACCGGATCGAGGCCGCTCGTGCCGCCCGGGCCGCAGCGCAGGAAGCGGAACAGCACCATCCAGCCGCCGGGCCAGAGGCCGTGGCGGGCGACCGCCTCATAGCCATATTCCGAACAGGTGGGGATATGCCGGCAGGAATTGCCAATGAAGCCGGAGAGCGTCAGCTGGTAGAGCCGGATGAAGGCCATGCCGAGCAGGCGGCCGGGTGTCTTGCGGTAGGAGCCAGTGTAGTTGCGGGTACGGTAGGGGTTCGGATTCGCGGACGCATACCCCCCTCTGTCGCTGCGCGACATCTCCCCCTCAAGGGGGGAGATCGGAGCGGGCGGCGATGCCTGCGCTCCCTTTCCATGATCTGTATTCGTGGTGCATTTGCTGCACATTTCAGGCCACCGCGCAGCGAGAAGGCAATGGCTGGCAAGACGCTACCGCGCGCACCAATCTCCCCCCTTGAGGGCAGGGTAATCGCATATGGATTGCGAGGGGCGTGCGGATCTCCCTCTTCTCCCCAACGGGGAGAAGTGCCGAGCGGATGCGAGGCGATGAGGGGGGCGACGGCGAAGCCGGAGCCAAACAGGGGTGGCCTTCGGCCCCCCTCATCCGGCGCTTCGCGCCACCTTCTCCCCGCTGGGGAGAAGAGGGGGAGCAAGCCGAAGCCCATATGCGATAGCCCTGCCCTTGAGAGGGAGATGTCACGCAGTGACAGGGGGTGGTATTCTTGCTCAGAAGCCGACCGGTATCCGCACCCGAAAGCCCGCTAAAAAAATCCATCACTCCGCCGCCACCGCGCGCTTGGCCTCGATCTGGCCGATTGCATCGACCACCGCATCGAAGGTGAGCATGGTCGAGGCATGGCGCGCCTTGTAGTCCTTGACCGGCTTGAGGAACCGCATGTCCTCGAACCGTCCTGAAGGACCTTCGCCATCCGCCTTCAGCATGGCCAGCATATCTTCGCGGGCTTTGCGGACCTCGCTCGCGGTGGCGCCGATCACATGACGAGCCATGACGGACGAGGATGCCTGTCCCAGCGCACAGGCCTTCACCTCGTGGGCGAAGTCGGTCACAGTGTCGCCCTCCATCTTCAGATAGACGCGAACCTTGGATCCGCAGAGCTTGGAATGGGCGCTCGCCTCAGCATCCGCGTCCGGCAATGTGCCGCTCTTGGGAATGTTGCCGGCAAACTCGAGAATGCGGCTATTGTAGATTTCATCCATCATTTCGACGTGATCCGATGCATTTTGCGCGGTTTCAGATGATCGGCGGATGATTTTCTATCGTATCTGATAAAAAAACACAGTGTCTCCACTGACGCCCCTTTCGCATGTGTTGCTGCATATTATATGTTATGTCGTGTGGGGGCGACAGGTTCGCAAGAGCGAACGGTCGCCTGTTGTTTGGGAAACCGTGCCGGATGATCCAGAGCCCTTAACCTCTGCAAATCTGAAAGCCCCGGAGCCCGCCGACGGAAACCAGGCCTGGAAACCTCAGGTCAATGGCCAATGGCGAGTTGTCCGAAAAGATAAACGTCACGTAACCTGCGTTACGCCAAGGGGCCATTTTATGGACGCCATAGTCAAGAATTTTCCGCATTTGCCGACCTCTTCCGACGGGCGGCCGAGCCAGAAGGAAGCCGAGGACGCTGTCCGCGTGCTGCTCCGCTGGGCCGGTGACGATCCTGAGCGCGAAGGCCTGCTCGACACGCCGGCGCGCGTCGCCAAGGCCTACAAGGAGCTGTTCTCCGGCTACGATCTCGCCGCCGAGGATGTGCTTGGCCGTACTTTCGAGGAAGTGGGCGGTTATGACGACATCGTGCTCGTCAAGGATATCCCGTTCTTTTCCCACTGCGAACATCACATGGTGCCGATCATCGGCAAGGCGCATGTCGCCTACCTGCCGCACGGCAAGGTGCTCGGCCTGTCGAAGATCGCCCGCGTCGTCGATATCTACGGTCGCCGCCTGCAGACGCAGGAAACCATGACGGCACAGATCGCCAAGGCGATCGACGATACGCTGCAGCCGCGCGGCGTCGCCGTAATGATCGAGGCCGAGCATATGTGCATGGCGATGCGCGGCGTGCAGAAGCAGGGCTCGACAACGCTGACGACCACCTTTACCGGTGTCTTCAAGACCGAGCCGGCCGAACAGGCCCGCTTCATGACCATGCTTCGGGGCTTCAAGTAAGCTCCGTCACCCGGAGCCTGCCCGATGACGATCCAATTCGACCTGCCCTCCTCCAACAAGGCGGAACTGGAATCCGGTTCCGCTTTTACCCCGCGCTTCGATAGCAACGGGCTGATCACCGCTGTCGTGACCGATGCCGGCGACGGAACCCTGCTGATGGTCGCGCATATGAATGCCGAGGCGCTGGCGCTGACGATCGAGACCGGCATTGCCCATTATTACAGCCGGTCGCGCAAAAGCCTCTGGAAAAAGGGCGAAACCTCCGGCAATCTGCAAACTGTTACGGAAATCCGCACCGATTGCGACCAGGATGCGCTGTGGCTGAAAGTCCGGGTGGCCGGCCACGAGGCGACCTGCCATACCGGCCGCCGCTCCTGCTTTTACCGCACCGTGATGGCAAAGAACGGCGTCACGTCACTTAACATTGTTGATACCGAAATTCATTTCCATCCGCACGACGTCTACGGCAAAAATTAAGCATCTGGCGCTTTTTGGTTCAGTTTTTTCGTGGATTCACGAATTGGCAACCAGCATGGGCGCGTAATCCCATAACGGGCACGTTCCTTCGGGAACAACGGAAGAGGACGGTCCGAAGTAGCTTATGTGTCTTACCGGATGCGCTTGCAAAGCAGCAATGCAAGACGTCAACGGCCTGTAACAGTGTTCTGCGGCATGGAGGTGCCGGATGTTGAACTGGACATTCAATCGCAGCGGGATCACCGCAGACGCATCGGCGCCCGGCGGTCCATCCCACGCCCTCACCACGCCTCCCCCTCTCGAGACAAAACCGGCCAAGTCGAAGATCGCGCTTGCGCTTGGCGGCGGCGCCGCCCGCGGCTGGGCCCATATCGGCGTCCTCAAGGCGTTGGACGAGGAAGGCATCGACGTCGGCATGATCGCCGGCACCTCGATCGGCGCCCTCGTCGGCGGCTGCTATCTCGCCGGCAAACTCGACGAACTCGAATCCTTCGCCCGTTCGCTCACCATGCGCCGGATCGCCGGCCTGCTGGATTTCGCGATTGGCGGTGGCGGTCTGTTCGGCGGCCTCAGGCTCACCAAGCGCATGCAGGAACACCTGCGCGACATGACGATCGAAAGCCTTGACCGGCCCTTCGTCGCGGTGGCAGCCGAGGTCAATACCGGCCATGAGGTCTGGATCGGCCAGGGATCGCTGATCACCGCGATCCGTGCCTCCTACGCCCTGCCAGGCATTTTCGAGCCGGTCAAATGCAACAATCGCACGCTGATCGACGGCGCCATCGTCAATCCGGTTCCGGTTTCGGTCTGCCGCGCGCACGAGCAACAGCTCGTCGTTGCCGTCAACCTGCATTACGATCTCTACGGTCGCTCCGCCGTCATCAAGCACAATGCGGGAACGGAGACTGTCGAACAGCCGCGACCTTCGAAGAAGCCGGAAGAACAGACCCGGCTCGGCATGACCGGCGTCATGGTGCAGGCCTTCAACATCATCCAGGACCGCATTTCGCGTGCGCGGCTCGCCGGCGACCCGCCGGATTTGGCGCTGCATCCGAAGCTGAACGATATCGGCCTTTCGGAATTCCACCGTGCCGGCGAAGCCATCGACCGCGGTTATTACGAAACGAAGTCCAAGCTCTCGGAATTGCAACGACTTCAGGACGTCATGGTGCGCTGACCGCAGCACGTTGCGGATACGACGATGCCGCGCGGCTTTTACAGCGCCGCGCGTCAAATATGACGCGCAAAGGTCGCTGTAACACTTTTAATATGCTGCATAATTTTATCCTTAAATCGATTCCGATTTAAGGAATTATGCAGTAAGGCCGCGCGGCATTTCTCATTGAACAACAGGAATGTCAGCCGGCAATATAGGCCTTGATCTGCTCGGCTTCATTTTCGATGGCTCGGATGTGATGGCGCACGGCGTCGCCGATCGAGACGATGCCGACGAGACGGCCGTTCTTTTCGACCGGCAGATGGCGGGAGCGCGTGTTGTTCATGATCTCCATGATGTCATTGATGGTCATGTCCTCGTTGCAGCTATGAACCTTCGACCACATCACCGCGGAGGCAGGCTTGTCGAGACATTCGGCACCGTATTTGGCCATGGCGGCCACAACATCCCGTTCTGTCAGGATCCCGGCGATCTTGTCGCCGGGCTTGACGATGATCACGGCGCCGATGCGGTTTTCATGCAGCAGGCGGACAGCCTCGCGAACCAAGGACTGCGGATCGACCGTCACGACCTGGCGGCCTTTTTCATTCAGGATTGCTTTTACAGACATTCAAACCCTCCGTTTCAGCGACCTGAATCTGGCGGGGGCATTGGCGGACTGAAAGCACGAGACATGTGTTTCCGGTCAGGGACCAATCCGCAAGACAGAGTTCATTCCTGTCGCGTTATGCCCATCGGTAGCAAACCGAACTCCTCACGGATGCCGCCTTCGGACGAGAATGGTGCGCCACCGCCAGCGGAAAATCAAGCATTCTCCGCGCTATCGCTGATGTTGGACGTCAGTCCCGGGGGTCGAAAAGGCCGAACAGCAGAAAGCCGAACAGAAAGCCGCCAATATGCGCTTCCCAGGCGATCCCGCCCTGGCCGCCGAAGGCGAAGAGGCCAAGGCCAATCAGGAGATTGGTCAGGAACCAGATGCCGGTAAATATCACCACCGAACGATTCGACAAGGCTTCCATGATCGGCAGGCGGCGGTTGAGATGGGCAAACTGCCGGCTGATCCGGCCGCTCGGCGAAAAGACGAAACGCGCTGCTGCCCCCATCAGTCCGGCGACGACACCGGAGGCACCGACCACGACGATCATCTCGCCCCAATGGAAGGCGGTGTGCAGGGCGACCGCGGCAATGGCCGACAGGCCCCAGAAGACCGCCAGTCGCACCATGCCGATCCGCCGGATCACCGGTGCGCCGAAGGCGATCATCCAGAAGCCATTGAAGATCAGGTGATCCCATGATCCGTGCAGGATGGAATAGGTGATCGGGCTCCAGAGCCAGGCAAGATTCTGGTCCGACAGCGCATGATCGTAACGCGCCGGCAGGAAGGCGAAATTGAAGACCATTTCGTTGTCGATCGAGGCGGACAGGACATAGGTGCGCACCACATGGATGGCGACGAGCACGCCAAGGATGACAACGAGGCCGAACGGCAGGTTGAATGCGGGTTCGCGCGGCCGCTCAAGCTTTTCCGGCCCCGCGCTTTCCGGCGGCGGCGTGCCGTCCGTCTGGTCTGTCATGCTGCTCACAATTCTTTCCGCGGTTCGTTCCGCCTGATCCTGCCTCCGCTCTACACGATTCAGGAACAGGTCAAAAGCTGTGGCGGCGCGTCAGTTGCACGCATGTGGCTTGAAAAGCCGCACCATCCGAAATTGTGTGGCCTGGACGAAAAAAGGCCGTCCAGTCGAAAAACTGAACGGCCGGTGAGCCCCCAAAACCCCGAGCCCAAGTCTGTGTGCCGAAGGCAACCCTTCGTGAAGTGATGTCCTTCAATGCCACCGCGACGGCCGCCGATCAATCTAAACCAAACATTAACCTTAATATCCGGCTGGCACGAAATTCGCTCTGCTGGTCCCAGGGCAATTTTCCCTCCGCCAATCGTGCCAAACCGGCACAAGGCGTATCAAACGGAAGCAGAGCATGCGCAGCAAGACCGCCATTGAAATATACGCTTACTGGGACGAGTTGCGGGGCCACCGCGAGGTGCCCTCCCGCAACCAGATCGAACCTGCTCACATTCGCAACATTCTGGCGGACCTGTTCATTCTCGAAAAAGCCGCAAACGGCGACGTTCGCTTCCGTCTCGCCGGCACGCGTATCTGCGCGCTGTTTGCGCGGGAACTGCGCAGCACGACATTCGATGCGCTGTGGCTTGGCGAACAGACCGCCCGCCTGAGGCGCGTCGCGAATGAAGTCATGCAGCACAAGTCACCGGTGGTACTGTCGGCGTCGGCGCTCGCCAGCACGGCCGATCGCCTTCCGACCGAAATTATCCTCCTGCCGCTCAGATCTCCCGACGGCGACATCGACCGGATCATCGGCGCGCTGGTTCCGCTGACGCGGCCCCTTTGGATCGAAGCGACCCCCGTCAATTTTCTCGATCTCGACGGCATCCGCGTGCTCGATGTCGAGAAGACCAGTCTCTTTCTGCAGAACCGTCCTGAAATCCCCCTGCCCGCGCGGCAACCGGCCATGACAAACCAAGGCCTCGCGGGTACAATTCGTCGCGTTCTGCACCTCAGGGTTTTCGAAGGTGGCCGACAGGACTAACGCTATTTGCAGATCCGCGCATAAAAAAACCTTCTGTTAACGGGATCAGGTTAAAGCTGTTGGTCGGACAGACATCGCACAAGTGTGGTCATGTATTCGTTTCAGCAAGCACAGAACGGCGGCCCCAAGCAGCACAACGAAGGTGCGTTTCAGCGCGTCTCGGTGAATCTGACCGGTCGGCTGATGCTTGCAAACCATGATGAGTTCGAGTGCACCGCGATCGACATGTCGCCGGGCGATGTCCTCTTCACCTGCGATGCGCGCCCGCGTACCGGTGAACGCATCATCGCCTATGTCGATCATGTCGGCCGCCTCGAAGGCACTGTTTCGCGCCTTTCCGAAAACGCCTTCGTCATCCAGATCAACGCCACCGACCGCAAGCGCGAAAAGCTCGCGGCGCAGCTGACCTGGATTGCCAACAAGCACGAGCTCGGCCTGCCGGAAGACCGGCGGCACGATCGTCTTGCACCGCGCAAGGTCCGTACCGAAATCACGCTTGAAGACGGCAGCAAATATGTCTGCCGCATCATCGACCTGTCGCTCTCGGGCGCCGCCGTCGATATGGAAACCCGCCTGCCGCTGGGAACGCCTATCCTGCTCGGCAGCATGAAGGGACGCGTCGTGCGCCACTTCCAGGAAGGCATCGCGATCGAATTCCTCGGAATCCAGTCACGCGACGCTCTGCGGGAATTCCTCTAAAGCGTGTCGCGATCTTTCAGATTCGCTCCTTACGCTTTAGCTTTTGTTTTGGCGCATGTCTTTTCGCAAAACCGCTGCACACTTTTGCGAGACATGCTTTAGGATCAGCTTTCTGCATCCGAGCCTGCGTAAACGCGCCGGCGCACCATTTTCTCACCTCACTCAAGTCCAAAAGCTCTTGTCGTTTCGAGTGGAGCCGCGCAATGCCGGCTTGTCGGCTGGCAATTCTCTATTCGTAACCGGGCTTTCAGCTGTTAAAAGTCCTGTTCCGGGACAATGTCTCATCGTGAATCCGAAGATTTGCTCTGTCGGACGCTCCGTTCTGGCACACAAAGCGACAATTTCCGCAGATTCGCATCGTCTCGACCAAAAAAATGTGCTGGAATGAAAATAATTTTGGCATCTCCGAGCGCATTTCAGCCCTGAAATCACCACCCACTCCGAGACATAAAGTCTAGCTTCAGCGTTGCTTCGGTGCGATGGCGCTGTTACTCGGGCAGCGGTGAGCGAAGCCGTCGCATGCATCGCGGCGGGCTCTCCGACATAGGAATTCAATATCTACAATGGGTTGCATGGTTACCAATTTTTATGACCGCGGCCTATTTCCATGGATTTCAGTTAAATTTTATGCGTAATTGAGTCAAAATCGCCTTAATATTGATTAAAATTAAATTCGAGTTTTATACTTATTAGATTTGTATTTGTACTTATTTTTACTTCCGATTTTCGCGAGCAATAAAAATCTCGCTGTCATTGTCATCTCCAGAACGGGGAAACAAACAATGACAACGAAAACATTCCTGAAGGCCGGCCTGCTCGGCGCACTCTTTGCGGGACTGGCAGCACAAGTCGCCCTCGCCTTTCCGGCCAACATGACCACCGGTGGCCCGAGCAATCCGCCGGTCGGACATTATGAATTCTGCAAGAGCATGCCGCAGGAATGCCGCGCCAATCCCGGCGGCACCGAGCCGACGGTCCTCACCCGCGACGGCTGGAAGAAAATCCTCGAGGTTAACTACGACGTCAACGAGACGGTGACGCCGATGACGGACAAGGAGATCTACGGTGTCGAGGAACGCTGGACCTATCCCGATAAGGTCGGCGATTGCGAGGACTATGTGCTCCTCAAGCGCAAGAAGCTGACACAGGCGGGCTTCTCGCCATCCAACCTGCTGATCACCGTCGTGCTGCAGCCCAATGGCGAAGGCCATGCGGTGCTGACCGTCAGGACCGATCGCGGCGACTTCGTTCTCGACAACATGCGCAACAAGGTGCTGTTGTGGTCGAACACCGAATACACGTTCCTCAAGCGGCAATCGGAAAAGAATTCCGGCCGATGGGTCAAACTGCAGGATGGCCGGACCACCGCCGTCGGCAGCGTCAGCCAGTAACCGACAATTTGCGAGACAGACGCGGACCGGCTCAGGATGCCTGGTTCGCGGATGAAAAGGGCTTCGGTCAGTCCCCAACCCCGTCCCAGACCAAGGCCCTGCTGGCCGGTTCCGCTGTCCCCGGAACCGGCCTTTTTCTTTGGGCCATCACCCGATCACAGCACCTGCATTCCAAGCAGGCCGGCGCAGCGGACAATGACGACACCATAGCAGCAGGCCCATCCGAGCCCGACCATGGCGGCGAGAGCCGTATCGACGGCCGCCAGTCCGTTTTCACGACGCATCCGCAGGACCGATTGGGCAAACAAGGCCGGTCCAGCAAATATGGCCAAGAAGATGGCGAAGGGCCGGAAATTGTCGGTCCACACTTCCTGCACCGACGGCCAATGCCCGCGCGCCGCCACGCGGGCGATATCCAGCACGATGAAGGAGACACCGAAGCCGGCGGCAAGAAGGGTCAGAATCGTCACGAAATTCATCGAAAATTAACCATGTTGAAGCAGCGTTGCAGTCACTCCTCGCTGGAGCAATTTGCGTGCCGCAAAAGCTGTTTCGATTCGAGACACGGAAGCGCCCGGCGATACCCCTTCTTAACCACATGAAGAACGCAATCCGTCGATGACAAGCAATCCCGCCGCGGCCTCCGACGATCATGGCCCACTGATTTCTCCCCGTTTCGTCTATGGCCTGACGGCTGTCGTCGTCGGACTTGCGGCTCTGACGGCCACGATCAACATGAGCGGACGCTGGTATGGCGAAAAGCTGGCGCTGGCGGGACACACGACCAGCAGGGAGGCCAACGATCTGTTCATCGGGCAGGATCACCTTCGTCTGCCATCCAACGTCATCCGCTTCGAGGAACAGCGCATCACAGGCGTCGTCGAGCGCGCCGACCTCTATCTTACCTGGCCGGACATGCGAGGCTATACCGACGAGACCCGCACCCTGTTCAACGACGTCAACCAGCCGGAATCGCTGATCTTCGTCGAGATCTCGCAGAGCACCATGTCGCGCGACATGTCAGGCCGGCTGGAACCGATCTACCAGCACATTTTCGACGGCGCCGCCCTGCCCGGCCCGGCGGGACTTGAGCGTCACGTGCTGAAGGAAAATTCCGGTTATGGCGAAGAGGTTTTTTTCACCGCGCCAAGAAACGGCACCACACCCTATACCGTCCGCTGCCTGATGCCGAAGACACCTGAGATGTCGACCAGCGCCGATTGCCAGCGCGATATTCACGCGGGCCGTGATCTTGTTGTGCTTTACCGCTTTTCCAGCCAATTGCTGCCACAATGGCAGGTCATCGACAGCGCTGTCGCGAACTATGTGAACAGCAAGCTGGTTCGCTGAGATCGACCGTGGGGCAGCGCCCGAATGGGCGCCACCCGACACTTGCCGCCGGACGACCGTCCCAAATTCAAGACGTCCGATTATGGAAACCAATCATTCATCATAAACCGATTGGTAACGCTATCCCGATACAGTTTTCAGAACGGTCGTTTCTGGAGGCGACGCCCGGACGATATTTGTGAGAAATGCGATGAAGAGTAGTGCGATGTCCAAATCAATATTCAACGGTTCCGTTCAAAGCACCCCCGTTCCATTCTTCAAAAGGGCTTGCCGTCTGTTGATGGTTTCCATGGTCGCGTCGTTTGCCTTTGCGACCGCCGCTTCGGCTGCAAAATATGCAGGTATCGTTGTTGATGCCAAGACCGGCAAGGTTCTCTACAGCGAAGACGCGGACAGCCTGCGTTATCCGGCGTCGCTCACGAAGATGATGACGCTTTATTTGACCTTCGAGGCGCTGGAAGCCGGCAAGATCACCAAGAACACGCCTGTTTCCTTCTCCAAGAACGCCTCCGCGGAACCGCCGTCGAAGCTCGGCGTGCGCTCGGGCAAGTCCATCACCGTGGAACAGGCTATCCTGGCGCTGGTGACGCGCTCGGCCAACGATGCCGCGACCGCGCTTGGCGAAATGCTGGGTGGTTCCGAAGATCGCTTCGCCCGCATCATGACCAACAAGGCGCGTGCGCTCGGCATGACTCGCACCACCTATCGCAACGCCAACGGCCTGCCGAACGGTGCGCAGATGACGACGGCGCGCGACCAGGCTCGGCTCGGCATGGCGCTTCGTCAGCATTTCCCGCAGTATTACGGCTATTTCTCCACCCGTAGCTTCAAATTCGGTAAGCAGACAATCGGCAACCACAACCGCCTGCTCGGCAATGTGCGCGGCGTCGATGGCATCAAGACCGGTTTCACCAACGCTTCCGGCTTCAATCTTGTGACCTCGGCACAGGCTGACGGCCGCAGCATTGTCGGCGTCGTCCTCGGCGGCAAGTCCGGCGGCGCGCGCGACGCCCAGATGCGGGCGCTGGTTGCAAAATACATGCCTGCGGCCTCGCGCCGTGGCGGCGGCAACCTTGTTGCCGAAACGGCCGACGCCCCGACCATGCAGCAGCAGCCTGAAATGGCAGCAGCCACAACCGGTGGCAGCTTCAACCTGCCCAACAACGGCCCGGTTCCGGATTTCCGCTATAGTGGCGAGGAAACCACAAAGAGCATCGAGGTGGCCTATGCCGAGCCGGTCAAGGCCAGCGCAAACCCGGTCCTGAACGACAACGTCATGCCCAATACACTGGAAGCCCAGAGCCAGAAAATCGCCAAGGCTTCGCCGGTCCCGGCTGTCGACGTCGACAACCAGATCACCAATTCCGTTGCCAAGAAGAAGCAGGCCGTCACGGAAACCGCTTCGCAAGCCACGCCGACGGGCTGGGTCATCCAGATCGGCGCAACGCCGGACAAGGACCAGGCAATGACCATGCTTGAGAACGCCAAGGGCAAGGGCGGCAAGGCGCTGCGCGGCGCCACCCCGTTCACCGTGGCCTTCGCCAGCGGCGACGGCCATCTCTATCGGGCTCGCTTCGGCGGCTTTTCCAGCCAGAACAACGCCGTCTCGGCCTGCAAGACGCTCAAGCGCAACGGCTTCGCCTGCTGGGCAAGCCAGCAGTAAAACTTTGAAGGAACGCAAGGCTTTCCAGTGCAATTGTTGATGTTCGGATGTCCTGCGGTGAAGTTTCGATCCCCGGTGTGTTTGTTTTCCGGTGATCCTCCTCGGATTTGGTAGTGCGTAACGAGGTCAGTTATGGGAATGAATGAGAATGGTTCGGGCGTCGTCACGCCTCTTCCGGACAAGAGGCGGAAATCGCCGCGCGCCGGCCTGCATCCGCTGCATGAAGCAGCGATGCGCATCGCCGAACTCGGCAGCCGGCCACGGGCACGAACCAAGGATCTGGTGACGCTGCTTCTGACGCATGGGGCCCGCGCCTGGCGCTCGACCCAGCCGCAAGCGCAGATCCACGTGCATGTCACGTCGCCTTCCGGACATCATCCGATCCGGTTGCGGATCCGTTGAACGCTTGAAGCATCCGCAAAAGCATAAAAGCCCGGCCTTGCTGGGCTTTTATGCTTGATGTCGTCTTAAGCGCCCACGATCCTGTCCGCGCTAATCATTGGCAGGCTTCAAGACTTATGATGATCGCCAAGCAAGGCCAGCGTTACGGCTGCGCACGCTTCAGATCACGACAAAATCGACCGCCGTGATCGAAGGCGCCCCCCACAGCCAAGCGAACCGGACGGCTGCGGTCGCCCCAGTGCCGTCGGCGTCATAGAGGAGGCTCCCATTGGTGGAATTGTAGATGATCCGATCGTCCACGTCTCCAGCGGTTCCGGTCGCGTTGGATATGAACGCGGTTGCCGCGAGCGTGCCGGTCGCCAACCCCGGAAAGTTACGTGCCTCCAGACGAACCGTGTCGTCCGCGACGTTGAAGTCGGTGATCGCATCGACATTGGCACTGGCGTTCAGCGCCGAACTGAACACAAAGATGTCCTCGCCTGCGCCGCCCGTCAATGTGTCATGGCCGCCATAGCCGCGCAGCGTGTCGTTGCCCGCGCCACCATCGATGACATTGGCAAAACCGTCACCGGCCAGCGAGTCTCCATGGTCGGATCCGCGAAGATTGTCGATGAGGTAATATCTGTCGCCCGCCGCATCGCCGTTGTTGTTTGCACGATTTTGCAGGCTGGCGACAACTCTTGCCGTCGCCGTCTGGTAGGACGCGGTATCGCTGCCGCCATCGTCGGTGCCGGTGCGCGCCAAGCCCCGTAGCGTGTCCGCTCCGGCGCCGCCACACAGAACATCGTTTCCGGTGGATCCTTCGAGATAGTCATCGCCGTCGCCGCCATCGAGGGTGTCGTTTCCGATCCCCCCGTTCAGACTGTCATTGCCCGCGTCGCCGAACAGCGTGTCGTCGCCCATCTGGCCGTACAATCTGTTGACGTTGCCGTCGCCATAGAAGGTGTCGGCACGGGGCGTACCGTACAGATCCTCGATACCAACCAGGACGTCGCCTTGAGCCGTGCCGGCATTGAGGGACGAATCGACGAGTGAGACGATGGCACTGCCGCCCATGTTGCCGTAGTCGACCCGGTCGCGGCCCCCTCCGCCATCCATCTGGTCAAATCCGCTTTCGCCGATGAGAATGTCATTGCCATCGCCGCCGAAGAGCTTGTCGTTCCCCATGCCGCCGTACAACCAGTTGGCGTTGTCGTCGCCATAAAACCTGTCGCCAAAATTGGAACCGTGCAGGCCCTCGATGCCGATCAGTACATCGCCTCTGGCCTCGCCGGTATTGATCGACTGATCCGCAAGCGAGACGACGACACCGGAGGAAGAACTGTCGTAACTGGCTATGTCATCATCGCCTGCGCCGCCGTCTATCCAGTCAGCTCCCTTTCCGCCGCGGAAGGTGTCGTCGCCGTTCCCACCGGAGAGCACATCATTCCCGTCTCCGCCGTATATGATATCCCCAGAGTCGCCGCCAATGATCCGGTCATTCCCCGCTTGTCCGCTGAGAGAATTGAAGCCGCCGCCGCCGACGATCACATTGGCACCGTCGTTTCCAACCAGGGTATCGTTGTAATCCGATCCGATGATGTTCTCGATCGAGTTGTAGGTATCGATGAACGCTCCATGGGTGCCCCAGAGATCCATCAGTTGGAGCCAGACACCTGTCGATGAATCCGCGTAGGATACGGTGTCACGGCCAAGGCCGCCGCTGATATAGTTCGAGCCGTCGCCGCCGCTCAGTATGTCGTCGCCACCGCCGCCGCCTAAAGTATTCTTGCCTGCGCCGCCAATGAGGACGTCGTTTCCATCGCCTCCACGCAACTTGTCGGCCTGCGCCGATCCGAAGACGATATCCGACGCCGCCGTCGCGGTAAAATTCGCTGCCACATCAAACAGGGTCACAGTGAAGTCGTTTTCAAGCGCCGCGCCGCCAATATTGTCGTTCAGATAGTAGGAGCCGCTGTCGGTGACACCCGATGCGAGCGTGGCGGAGAATTGGAGTTCCATCGGCCCGTCCAGCGTCTGATGGACATATCCGCCGAACGCGCCGAGTTCGGCGCCTATTTCGCCGTCCCAGACATAATAGCCGAGTTCGTCGTCCAGATATCCCGCCAGATTGTAGGAAAACGACAGCGTGACCTGATTGCCGATACGCTCAACGGTGAATTGCGGCGAAACGCCGGAAACGAAATTGCTGACCAGCATGATGCCCTCCCAAGCACGACACCTTCGAAAGCCTTCAGTTATCGTATCAGGACATGGACTATTCGACAATCTTCGCGTGAACGAAAAACAGAATTCGCACCCATAGATGGAGCATTGCGAACGTAACCCGGTTCGCAGTTGTACTTCTAGAGAAGCCCCAGTTCAGCCAGTTCGCGGCGCAGGTCGAGCGGCATGTCGGCGTCTTCGGCGCCTAGGGCCGACAAATCTCGCGGCGCCTCCGCGGGCTGGAGGTAGCGCCATCCCTGGAAAGCGCGGCGCGGCTGGTAGGCCGTTTCGACGACCTCCGGAGCGAGGAACAGCTTGCAGCGACCAATGCCCTCGGCATCGGTGAAGGTTTCGATGGCGGTGATCTGTTGACGCGCCTGCACCTGGCCCTTGATCACCCAATACAGCGATCCGCCCTCGAGGATTTCTTCGCCTCGTTTGGGCACCATGCGGGTGATGTGGAACGAGTGTGGCTCAAGGCCGGCGGCGATTGCCGTCAGCGCCCGGCGGGCGACCCAGTCACGCAGGTCGTCGATCGAATCCGCCCCGACGCAGAGTTTGATAAGATGCAAGGCCATGGGCGGTGTTGAACACCCGCAGGACGGTCGCGGTCAAGCCTGTTCTCGACCGCTCCACAAATCCCTGCCGGTCAGCATTCCACCACATTGACGGCAAGGCCGCCGGTCGAGGTTTCCTTGTATTTGTCATGCATATCGACGCCGGTCTGGCGCATCGTCTCGATGCAGGCGTCGAGCGGCACGAAATGCTGGCCGTCGCCCTTGATGGCGAGCGAGGCCGCCGTCACGGCCTTGACCGCGCCCAGTGCATTGCGCTCGATGCAGGGAACCTGGACGAGGCCGGCGATCGGATCGCAGGTCATGCCGAGGTGATGTTCGAGCGCGATTTCGGCCGCGTTCTCGATCTGCTCGGGCGTGCCGCCCATGACCGCGGCAAGACCGGCCGCCGCCATGGCCGACGCCGACCCGACCTCGCCCTGACAGCCCACTTCGGCACCGGAGATCGAGGCGTTGAATTTGATAATGCCGCCAATCGCAGCGGCCGTCAGCAGATAGTCGCGGATGCCATGATGATCGGCGTCATCATGGAAATGCAGATAGTAGCGGATCGTTGCCGGAACGACACCGGCAGCGCCATTGGTCGGCGAGGTGACGACCCGGCCGCCGGCCGCGTTCTCCTCATTGACCGCCATGGCGTAGACGCTCAGCCAGTCGTTAGCGAGCAGCGGATTGACCTTGTTGGAGCGCCATTCGTCCTGCAGCTTGTCATGGATCATGCCGGCGCGGCGGCGGACCTTGAGCCCACCCGGCAGGATGCCGGCGCCGTTCAGGCCGCGGTCGATACAGCTTTTCATCGCGTCCCAAATCCGGTCAAGCCCCTCGTCGAGCTCGTCGCGCGACATCGAAACCTCTTCGTTGGCACGCTTCATCTGCGCGATCGACAGGCCGGAACGATCCGCCATGTCCAGCATCTGCCTGGCGGTAGAGAAGGGATAGGGAACCTTGACGCCGCCCGGCTTCGCCTTGCTGTTCTTCATCGCGTCCAGTTCGGTATCGGTGACGACGAAGCCGCCGCCGATCGAATAGTAGATGCGCTTCAGGAGCAGCCGGCCGTCCTTGTCGAAGGCGGAAAAGGACATGCCGTTGGCATGGCCGGGCAGCGGCACCTTCTTGTCGAAAACGAGATCGGTCTTCGGCTGGAATTCGTAGGCCGGATGGCCCGGAGGGGTGATGCGGCCGGTGCGTTCGACCTCGTCGATGATCGGATCCATGCGATCGGGATCGATGCGATCGGGCCGCTCGCCCATCAGGCCAAGGACCACCGCCCTGCCCGAGCCGTGGCCGATGCCGGTAAAGGCGAGCGAACCGTGCAGGCTGGCCTTGATCGATGCGACCGTTGCGTTGCTGGGCCGCGGCCAGTCGCTCGACAGGATCAGGTCGAGAAAGCGGTTAGCCGCCGACATCGGACCCATCGTATGGGAACTGGACGGGCCGATACCGATCTTGAAGACATCAAAAACCGAAAGAAACATTCGAACTCCGCCCTGGGGACTGGATTGGCTGGATGGCCGTACGATAGCGCCGGACCACGATCATAACATCGAAACTAGGCCATACCGCGCTCACCATCAGGCGATCAACCGACATCCGGTCACGCGCATGCGACACGAATACCGTCCTGCGGCCGGGATACCGGTACCTGCCTCATAAGTCGTCACGGCCAGCGCCGGATTTCAAGAGCCTTCGCAAACTTTCGCGATGCCTTGCAATTTTGGCAAACCATGTAAAAAAGACGCATGACACTCACCGACTATATTGCACTGGCGGTTTTCGCGCTCCTGTGGACCGGCTATAATTGGGCGACCGACGGCAAGCTGCAGCTTAAACGCGTCAGCCTGACGCGGCTGATGATGACTCACCGCCGCCGCTGGATCCTCAATTCGCTGACGCGCGACCTCAAGATGATCGACAGCCAGATCGTTGCGGGGTTGCAGGCGGGCACGGCCTTCTTCGCCTCGACGACCATCTTCGCACTCGGCGGCTGTTTCGCGCTGCTCGGTGCCACAGACCAGGTTCAGTCGATCATGAACGATCTGCCCTACGTTTTCCATGGCGGGCGCAGCAGTTTCGAACTGAAGGTCGGCGGACTTGCCTGCCTGTTCGCCTATTCGTTCTTCAAGTTCGCCTGGTCCTACCGGCTGTTCAACTACTGCTCGATCCTGATGGGCGGCATTCCGATGATGTCGGACATGGTGCATGACCGCGCCGGTGCCGAGCGGGCGGCGGAACGGGCCATCCAGGTGAATATCCTCGCTGCCAAGAATTTCAATGCCGGGCTGCGCAGCATCTTCCTGTCGATCGGCTATCTGGGCTGGTTCGTCAGCCCCTATGTGTTCATGGCCCTGACCATCTTCGTCATCTTCGTGCTGGCGCGGCGGCAATTCTACTCTGAAGCACGCGCTGCTCTTCTTGAGAACGCAAACGCCTGAAATCCTCGCAAGCACGGATGATTCGTCGCGCCTGGCGCAAGCTCGCGGCGGTATAAAGCCACCATTGGAAAAGATTGAACCATGTCGATTACCAACGCAGTCACCGAAAACGACAACGGGACGGCGCCGCCAGCGACAACCGCGCGGCCCGGCCGGCTCTGGGTGATCGACGCGCTGCGCGGCGTCGCGCTGATCGCCATGGCGAGCTATCACTTCTCCTGGGATCTTGGTTTCTTCGGCTATATCGATCCGCAGATGGTCGGCACCGGCGCATTCAAGATGTATGCCCGGATGATAGCCGGCACCTTCCTGTTCCTGGCCGGGCTCAGCCTCGTTCTCGGGCATTACCCGGTCATCCGCGTCCGCTCCTTCGCCATCCGCTTCGCCAAGATCGCCGGTGCGGCGCTGGTCATCACCATCGCCACATGGTTCGCCTTTCCGGACGCCTTCATCTTCTTCGGCATCCTGCACGCCATCGCCGCCGCCAGCCTGATCGGCCTTCTCTTCCTGCGACTGCCTCCCGTTTTGACGTTGATCGTGGCGGTTGCGGTCTTCGCGGCGCCCTTGTATCTCCGCTCACCGGTGTTCGACACACCGGCACTCTGGTGGGTCGGCCTGTCGCAGACGCTGCCGCGCTCGAACGACTACGTGCCATTGCTGCCCTGGCTTGCGCCGTTCCTTGCCGGCATCGCCGTGGCGCGCATCGCACTTCGCTTCGGCTGGTTCGACAAACTCAGGAGCGACGGCAGCGCGCGCTGGAAAACCATCCTGGCCACCGCCGGCCGCCACAGCCTGCCGATCTACCTCATACACCAGCCGCTGCTGTTCGGCTGTGTCGCCCTGTTCGCGCAGATGCTGCCCGCCGAAACGCCATTGCACGCAAGCTGCGTTTCCGCCTGCGCGGCCGACAACAGCAAAGCCTTCTGCACGGCCTTCTGTGATTGCACCGTCAAGCAACTTGCAAACAAGAATCTGTTGGAACCACTCAATGCCGGCCAGATCGACGTGGCCACGGACGAGCGCATCTTCACGATCCAGACCCAATGCACCATGGATGCGCAGGCCAAGGAATAGAAAGGCCGATCATCAAACGGTCATCCCTGGCCACCTACCCTTTATGCAGCGCCGAACTATCGTGCACGACAGCCGCTACAGCGCCGTGCGTCATATATGACGCACTCA
Organism: Pararhizobium sp. O133; assembly: GCF_051669845.1. NCBI lineage: Bacteria > Pseudomonadati > Pseudomonadota > Alphaproteobacteria > Hyphomicrobiales > Rhizobiaceae > Pararhizobium > Pararhizobium sp. O133. The sequence goes on from NZ_CP196426.1 coordinate 3,156,274, forward strand.
GGTTCGCTGTAGCACTTTATACCTGCTGCATAATTTCATCCTTAAACCGATTCCGGTTTAAGGAATTATGCAGCAGTGGGTTTGCTAAGGACCACGTCCGTCGCATGGAGCATGAACAATGACGCCGCCGCCGCCGGATTTCCGCCAGGGGCGCTGCGCCGATCAGGTACCGACGCCGATTTCAGCAAGCCGCGTCAGGCAGGCTTCCTCGACATTGTTGAGCTCCTCAAGCGTTTCCTCGATGTCCTTGCGCTTCTGGTTGAGATCGTCGCGCTTTTCCTCGACACGCTTCATCAGCAGGCGCAATTGACCAGCCTCGCCCGGCGGATCGCGGTAGACCTGAATGATTTCGCGGATTTCGGCGATGGTGAAGCCGATACGGCGACCGCGCAGAATCTCCATGATCAGACGCCGATCGGCCGAGCGGAACAGCCGGGTGCGGCCACGCCGTTCCGGATGGATCAGCCCCTCATCCTCGTAGAAGCGCAGCGTCCGGGTCGAAACCCCGAATTCCCGTGTCAACTCGGTAATGGTATAATACTTGTTCACGCCTGCCTCGCCTGGAGCCGCATCTTTCACAATGCGCCGCGAAGCGACGGAAATGAAAATGCGGCTAAACTGTCGCGCCGGTCACCTCGCCTGAAACGATGCCGCTGCGATATTGAGGCTCACTCTGATTGACTTTGACGTAAAAGTCAAATTTTTCACATCAATTCATGCCGATGTGAAACCACCAGGTGGCGAGACCAAGGAAGGCAAAAAAGCCGGTCACATCCGTCACCGTCGTCACGAAAACCGCCGAGGACACGGCCGGATCGGCGCCGAACCGATCCAGCAGCAGCGGGATCATGATGCCGGCTAGCGCTGCGGCGATCATGTTGATCAACATGGCGACTGCGATGATGCCACCGATATTGACGTCCTGGAACCAGGCGCCGGCGGCGATGCCGATCAACACGCCGAACAGCAGTCCGTTCAAAAGCCCGACGCCCGCCTCGCGGCGGATAACGCGGAAGGCATTGTGAATGTCAAGATTGCGGGTCGCAAGCGCGCGCACGGTGACCGTCATCGTCTGCGACCCGGCATTGCCGCCCATGCCGGCAACAATCGGCATCAGCACAGCGAGCGCCACGATCTGCTGGATCGTGGCATCGAAAAGGCTGATGACAGAGGCGGCCAGGAAGGCCGTCAGCAAATTGACCAGCAACCAGACGACGCGCGAGCGGGAGGCATCGATGATCGAGTCGGACAGTTCTTCGTCGCCGACACCGCCGAGGCGCATCAGGTCTTCTTCCGCCTCTTCCTGGATGACATCGACGACGTCGTCGATGGTCAGTACGCCGACCAGCCGGTTGTTCTCGTCGACCACGGCAGCGGAGAGAAGGTCGTACTGCTCGAAAAGCTGGGCCGCCTCTTCCTGGTCCATCTCGGCCGGCACCGGATGATTGGTCTCGCGCATGATGGTCTCGATCTTCACCGAGCGCTTGGAACGCAAGAGGCGGTCGAGATCGAGCGCGCCCAAAAGCTTGAAGGTCGGGTCGATGACGAAGATCTGGGTGAAGCTTTCCGGAAGATCGTCGTCCTCGCGCATGTAGTCGATCGTTTGTCCGACGGTCCAGAACGGCGGCACCGCCACGAACTCCGTCTGCATACGGCGGCCCGCCGTGCTTTCCGGATAATCCAGCGAACGCCGCAATCGAACCCGTTCCGTGAAGGACAGCTTCGACAGGATCTCTTCCTGATCCTCCTGATCGAGGTCTTCCAGAATGTAGACCGCGTCGTCGGAATCCATCTCACCGAGTGCGGCGGCAATCTGTTCGTTCGGCAGGTGCTCGACAATATCGAGACGGATTGCCTCGTCGACTTCCGTCAGCGCCGAAAGATCGAAGTCATCGCCGAGCAGGGAGACGAGCGCACGGCGCTGCTCGGGCTGGATCGCTTCGAGCACGTCACCCATTTCGGACGCATGCAGGCGGGCCACGTGCTGACGCAGGTACAGGAGATCGCGGTCGGCGATCGCCGCGCCGACATGCATCAGGTAATCGGAGCGGACCGAGCCGTCTTCTGCGTAGATGTCGGAGCCGTTGTAGGCGTCGTCTTCCACGACCCTGCGCTCATTTTCCTGTTCGCCGGTTCCGCTCATGTGCCCGCCCTCAAGAGAATGTCAGCCATCCGAAAGACCGGTCAGAAGCCGGGCTGGAGCAGGAAGGCGATGTGATAGACCGGTGGCCACGGCGAACTGAAGAAGCGAGCCGCACACCTGTGCTAACCCAACAAACGGATGAGGTCCACAGGCGGTTTCATACGCCGACGGCCGGCCCCTGCACTTTTGCCCAAGCTGTTGCAAAATCATGTGAATTGTATAGCTCTTGAGACATCAGAATTGCTGGAGCCAGCCCTTGCCGATACGAACGATCCTGCGGTTTCCCGATGCGCGACTGCAGAAGCCGGCAGCCCCCGTCGAACGGTTCGACGCCGATCTTGCGGCCCTTGCCACCGACCTGCTCGATACGATGCGGGCAGCACCGGGCATCGGCATCACCGCCCCGCATATCGGCGTGCTGCAGCGGCTGACGGTGATCGAGCTCGACGCCGCCTCGGGCGTGCGGACGTATGTGAACCCTCGGATCATCCGGTCCTCAACGGAGACGATCTCGCATGTCGAGGGCAGCGTCTCCATGCCGGGGATCACCGAGGACGTGGTGCGTCCTCGCGCGATCCGCGTGCGTTACCAGACGCTCTCCGGAGATACCTTGGAAGAAGACGCCGATGGCCTCCTCTGCATCTGCCTCCAGCACGAGATCGACCAACTTGATGGAACGTTCTGGCTGCAGCGCCTGTCACGTCTGAAACGAGACCGCGCGATAAAGCGCTTCGCCAGGCAGGAAAAGGCTGGGTGATCGAACCGAAGTCGGGCGTTTCTCATGACCAGGAGGGACGGGAGATGGTCGTTCGGCGAATGACAAAACCCACACCGGTGTCCAATCTCTAATCAGATCGCTTTGGCCTATCCGTTTGAAAAGGCAAAGTCATGACCTCCACCAAAGGTGGAGGTTTGAAACGCTGCGCTTGAACCACTAGAAGTGGTTTTGTTAGCGCTTAGTAGCTACGATTGAAGAGGTCGGCAAAGTCGGAAGCTTTGTCGGCCTTTTCCTGATTGCGGATATATTGTCTGACGACCTGCTCGTTGTAGCCCGTCGTCGAAACGAAATACCCGCGTGCCCAAAAGTGATATCCCTTATAGCGGCGCTTGCGCGCGTATTTGTTCGCAACATAAAGAGCCGTCTTGCCCTTCAGAAAGCCAACAATATACGCCACTGAGTATTTCGGCGGGATCGAGATCAGCACGTGGTCGGGCATCAAATGACCCTCCTCGATTTGGCAACCCTTTTGCTGCGCCAGACGACGCAAGAGTTCCCCCAATTCACGCCGTACGTCCCCGTAGAGTCTTTTCGTCCGGTATTTGCTGCCAAAAACAACGTGATACTTACAGTCCCACGTCGCATGCGAGAGCGTCTTTTCATCCATATAACCTCCTTGTTCGAAATCTGGGCCATCCCAGTGGTTCAAGCAGGAGGTCTCTCAACTACAGTGTAGAACTCGTCCAGTCCTCCACCGTAGGTGGAGGTTTATTTATCGACATAACAAAAAACCCGGCTGAAAGCCGGGTTCTTGGTGCGGTCGAGAAGACTCGAACTTCCACGGGTTGCCCCACAGCGACCTCAACGCTGCGCGTCTACCAATTCCGCCACGACCGCATCGTGGTAGCGCCGAATTGCTCCGGCGGGGCTGCATGTAGCAAAAGCATTTGGGGGGCACAAGGGCATGATGACAGAAAGTTGTCGGTCGGATGAACTATTTCAACAGGGCCGATACGGACCCTTTGAGAATGCTGGACTCTTGGGCCTTTGCGTACCATTTAAAAACAAACGCAACTGGATTTGCCGCGCGATGCAACGCGAAAGCCTTGAAAAAACATTCCTTGCCGAACCCGACTGTCCGCCGGTGCGCTGGAGAATCGCCTCCTCCCTCGTCGATTACGATGGTGCGATCGAAACCATGGAGCGCGAGGTCGCGGCGATTTCGGCCGGAGAAGCGAACGAACTCGTCTGGCTTGTCGAGCATCCGCCGCTCTATACCGCCGGCACCAGCGCCGATTCCGCCGATCTGGTGATGCCCGACCGATTCCCGGTCCACAAGACCGGCCGTGGCGGCGAATACACCTATCATGGCCCCGGGCAACGGGTCGTCTATGTCATGCTCGACCTGAAGCGGCGCCGGCAGGACGTGCGCGCCTACGTCGCCGCAATCGAGGAGCTCGCGATCGAGACGCTGGCGAGCATGAACGTGAAGGGCGAGCGCCGCGAAGACCGGGTCGGCGTCTGGGTACGGCGGCCGGAGCGCCCTGCCCTTGCCGATGGCTCGACGGCCGAGGACAAGATTGCCGCCATCGGCATCCGGCTGCGCAAATGGGTGAGCTTTCACGGCATGTCGCTGAATGTCGATCCGGATCTCGATCATTTCGGCGGCATCGTGCCCTGCGGCATCCGTGGCTATGGTGTGACCAGCCTGGTCGATCTCGGTCTGCCGGTGATGATGACGGACGTGGATATCAAGCTGCGCCAGGCCTTCGAGCAGATTTTTGGTCCGACGGTAACCGAGGTGCTTCCCGTTCAGGAAAACAGCCGGTCCGTCGCGTAGACGATGGCATAGCTGTGCAGCACGAGGGCTGCATAGAGGCCGAAGCCACTGAAAATGCGCTGGCCGCCGGTCATCTCGTCCAGTTGATGGCGCGGCTTGACGCCGCCCTTGCCCATCAGACTGAGCAGCGCAAAGACGGCAAGGCCGGCAACCAGTGCCTGCGACGACACGCCGATGCGCCAGCCGACACCCAGGATGACCAGCGTCACCAGGAAACTGCCGACGGTCAGGCTGAGCCGCGAGCGGAACACCTGGCGAAGCACCTGGCCGCCGTCGAAACGGTTCATCGGCAGAAGATTGAGCAGGTTGAAAGCGCCGAGGATCAGGAGGAAGATCAGGATCGTCGGCCCGGAGACGAAACCGAGCAGACCCTGCCCGCCCGCCTCGTGCAGGGCAATCGCCATGGGAATGAAGAAGGCCGACATGCCTGCCCCCATCAACGCGCAGGTCGCCACCTCGAACAGCGAATTATACGGCCGTCCGCCGATGGCGACGCCACCCAGCAGAGGCACGAAGATCATCCGTACCGTCTTATGACCGAAGGCGCGGTAGGCGGCCATATGGCCGAGTTCGTGCAGGACGATGACCAGCGTCAGCAGCGCCGACAGCATCAGCCCGCTGCTGTCGAGCCCGAAGAAGGGCCACAGCAGCAGCGTCGACAGGACGGCAAGGCCACACTGGACGGCAGGATGTTCGAAGCCGGCGCGCACCGGCTTGCTCTCGCCTGTCGCAAGCCATTGCCTGAGGGCGCTGACCTCACGGCGCAGGGCGAAGAAGCGGAAGATCAGGAAGGCAAAGCCGCGATATCGGTCGGTCTGCTCGATCGTCAGTTCCACAGTGTCACCGAAATCGTCGAGACGGCGCATCTCGCGAAAATCCTTCCAGAAGGACGCGTCGAGGGCGCTGTCATCGAGGACACGGGACGTGTAGCCGTATCCGCTTTCCTCCGCCGCAATCTCGAATGTCCGAACGATCGGCTGGCCGTGCCGATCGAGATGCGTGAAAGTCTGGCGGACGTGATTTTCGGCACCGGGCAGGATTTGGCTCGTCAACACGGAATGATGCCAATCGGCAGCCGAGCCCAGCGGCGACACGGCGCTCCACACCTTTTCGGCGGGCGCGGACAAGAGAGCGCGCGCCCGCAGTGTGCGCAGACCGAGCGGCGCTGCCATCAGCAGCCAGAGCAGGCCGATATTGATGACCAGAAGCACGATCGCCGATAGGTGCGTCGTCATGTGCGTTCTCCACTGTCGTCGGCGGAACGCTAACCGCAGAGCATGAACAAATCGTGCCGGAGGCCGGATGTCGTGGGCCACCGGCCGCGCAGCGGCATCATGCGGCGACGGCGTGCTCGCTGGGCACGCCGGTCATGATACCGATCTGGTGCAGCATGCGCCGTTCCCGCTCGCTCAGGTCAGCGCCGCGCGAGCGGGCGATCGCGCTCATGACGCGGCTGATCAGATGGATATCGGCCACCTGCAAGCCATGTTGCCGGCTGCCGCGCAGGCTCGCCCAGATGCCGATATCCTCGGTCATCGCCAGGCGGATCTGTTCCAGCGCGAAGATCGAAAGACTGTCGGGAATGTGGCTGGAGATATCGACGATGTGGAACAAAAGGTCGAGTTCGATGCGCGAATTGACCACGCCACGCGTCGAGATCATCGCGATCAGCCAGTCGGCGTTCCATTCATCCATGGCGCCCTGCGGATAGCAGGTGCGGACGATGAAATTCGTCATGGTGTCGATGAAATAGTGATGCCATTCGGGGCATTTCTCGCCGCAGGATGTGTTGATCGCGAGAAGGATCATGGCGTCCTGCGACGAGGTCAGCCCCTGGACGAAGACATGCTCGCGCAGAATGTCGATATCCTCGGCCGTCAGGCGCATTTTCCCGGCGATCACGCATGCCGGATAAGAAAGACGAAGTTCTCCCATCGTTTCCTCCCGTTTCCTCATGAAACTGGAGACAAGGGTAGGACCAAGCCGTTTCCAATCCGGAAAGATTGAGTCTTAGCAGCGGCTTGCCAGATTCATTCAATTTTTACCTTTAAAACGCCCCGCCTTATCCGACCTCGGAATTTAGAAGCGCGGCGCGGCGCTCCCGCCAGATCATGAAAAGGCCGGAGCCGACGATAATGGCGATGCCGACCCATTTCGATGCGGTCGGAAACTCGTTGAAGATCAGGAAGCCGAGCGCCGTGCCGGTGATGATCTCGAAATAGTGGAAGGGCGCCAGCAGGGACACCGGCGCGGCCTGGAACGCCTTGACGACGAGAAGATGACCGTAGCCCGAAATCGTCCCGAGCGCGACCACAAGGACCCAGCCCAGTGTCGAGGTCGGCAGCGACGGCACGAAATCCACCGAGCCCATGGAATAGCCGATGGCTATCGCCAGAACCATGAACAGTGAACCGCCGATGCCGGCGATGATCTGCATGGTCATCGGGGTATCGGCATTGCCAAGCGCCCGGTTCATCAGGAGATAACAGGCGAACAGGAAGGCGCAGCCGATCGGCAGCAGCGATGTCAGGCCGAACAGTTCGAAGCTCGGCTGAATGACGATCATCGCGCCGCCGAAACCGACGACGATTGCGGTCCATCGCCGCCAGCCGACCTTTTCGCGCAATATCAACGCCGAGAGGCAGGTGAGGATGAAGGGCTCAACGAAATAAATGGCGAAGACATCCGCCAGCGGCATATATTTGACCGAGACGAAGAACAGAAGCGCGGCAGCCGCCAGAAGAACCCCGCGCAGCAGATTGAACCAGAGACGCTGCGGCTTCAGCGCGCGCAGGCCGCCGGTTGTCAACAGCAGCGGCAGCACGGAAACGAGCTGGAAGAAGAAGCGGTAGAAGGTCACCTGCCCCGGCGACATGCCTTCATAGACGGCCATGTATTTGGCGATCGCATCCATGCAGGGCAGAATGATCATGGCGACGAGCATGATCGCGAGACCTTGCAGAACCGTGTTGGCGGGCACGCGGGCGGAGGATGACGGGCTGTTCACGAGAATATTTCCTTGGGAGGGCAAGCGGAACCTTAGAGCGTTTTTTAACGCTTTCAACCACATGCCGGACTTTTCCGACAATCTGATTCAGAAAGCCGACTTGAATTGTGAAGGTGCGTCTTGGCGACATTTTTTGCCGTTGGAGGATGTTCGCCTTGCCGATCCGCGCTGTAAGCTGACGCACTTGCGATGCGACCGCCGCGCCTTGCGGTCAGTGCAGACAGGATCGTTCCGGCCACCAGGCGCAGGGAGAGACAGATGCGTTTGTCGACAGATCAAGTGATGGCGATGCTGCGGCGGCCCGCCGATAACGACACGCTCGGAGGCCGCATCTGGCGCGCCCGCGATGCGATGGGTCTCTCGGCCAAGGATCTCGCCGACCGGCTGGGGGTCAGGACCGACACGATCTCCGCCTGGGAGCGCGATCGCTCGGAGCCGCGCACCAACCGCCTGTTCATGCTCGCCGGCATGCTCGGCGTCACGCCGGCCTGGCTGATCGCCGGGCTTGGTGAGGCGCCGAAGGACGATCTCTCGAACACGCTCACCGGGCAGCTTCGCGACCAATTGGCGCAAGTGAAGAAATTGCACGAACAGACAGGAAAAGCCATCTGCGCCCTTGAGATGGAGCTCAACCGCGTCCTACAGGACATTCAGTAAATCACCATTCGATTCCACACCAATTCCGTCTTGAGCGCCGCCGGCTAGTCTGCGATTGTGGCGCCAAAATCATTTGAGGGAGACACATCATGGACGTACGCGCCGCCGTTGCGGTTGCCGCTGGCAAGCCGTTGGAGATCATGACCGTTCAGCTGGATGGTCCACGCGCCGGCGAGGTGCTGGTCGAGGTGAAGGCGACCGGAATCTGCCATACGGACGAGTTCACGCTGTCGGGCGCCGATCCGGAAGGCCTGTTTCCGGCCATCCTCGGCCATGAGGGCGCCGGCATCGTCGTCGATGTCGGGCCGGGCGTTACCTCGCTGAAGAAGGGCGATCATGTCATCCCGCTCTACACGCCCGAATGCCGCGAATGCTATTCCTGCCTGTCGCGCAAGACCAACCTCTGCACTTCGATCCGCGCGACCCAGGGCCAGGGCCTGATGCCGGACGGCACGAGCCGGTTTTCGATCGGCAAGGACAAGATCTTCCATTACATGGGCTGCTCGACCTTCGCCAATTTCACCGTGCTGCCGGAGATCGCGCTCGCCAAGGTCAATCCCGACGCCCCGTTCGACAAGATCTGCTATATCGGCTGCGGCGTGACGACCGGCATCGGCGCCGTCATCAACACCGCCAAGGTCGAGGTCGGCTCGACGGCGATCGTCTTCGGGCTCGGCGGCATCGGCTTGAACGTGCTGCAGGGCCTGCGCCTGGCCGGCGCCGACATGATCATCGGCGTCGACATCAACAATGACCGCAAGGCCTGGGGCGAGAAGTTCGGCATGACGCATTTCGTCAATCCGAAGGACGTCGGCGACGACATCGTGCCCTATCTCGTCAACCTGACCAAGCGCAACGGCGACACGATCGGCGGCGCAGACTATACGTTCGACTGCACCGGCAACACCAAGGTGATGCGCCAGGCGCTCGAAAGCTCGCATCGCGGCTGGGGCAAGTCGGTGATCATCGGCGTTGCCGGCGCCGGCCAGGAAATCTCGACCCGCCCGTTCCAACTCGTCACCGGCCGCAACTGGATGGGCACGGCGTTTGGCGGCGCGCGCGGCCGCACCGACGTGCCGAAGATCGTCGACTGGTACATGCAGGGCAAGATCCAGATCGACCCGATGATCACCCATACGATGCCGCTCGAGGACATCAACAAGGGTTTCGACCTCATGCATCGCGGCGAAAGTATTCGCAGTGTGGTGGTGTATTGATCACCCCAAAAATCGAGTTCGATTTCGGAAGGCACCAGGCTTAACAATCATAACAGCGCCGCGCCCGGCAAAGGGCGCGGCAATCGCCCATATCGAGGAGATCTGTTATGTTGATACGTTGCCTGACGGTCGCAGCCCTGCTGGCACTCACACCGATGTCTGCCATGGCCGATCCGGTCGGAACCTATGATGTCGTCGGCACCAATCCCAACAGCGGCACCGAATACAAGGGAACCGCGGAAGTGAAACGGACCGGTGAAACCTACAATGTCACCTGGACGATCGGCGACAGCAAGATCACCGGCACCGGACTTGGCGCAAAATTCGTCAGCGAAACGCGCTTCGAAATGGGTGTCGCATCCGCGGATGACATTGCCCTGTCGGTGGGGTACGTGGCACAGGACACGTCCGGCATCGCCATGTATTTCGAGCAGCCGGACGGCCATTGGGAAGGTGTCTGGACCTATGGCGGCACGACCAAGGCGACATCGGAAAAGTGGTTCCGGAAGAAGTGATGATACGAGGGGTGGAATGAACGGACAAAACTTTGGCATTGCCGGCCTGTGCTTGACGCCTGCCCTTTCCACCCCTGTGCTGACTGATCCTGTCGACACCTATGACGTCAGGGCTATTGCCTATGGAAAAGTCCCCTCCCCAACCCCTCCCCACAAGGGGGAGGGGCTTAACCCGCCGCCCGATCCGTGGTCTGAAACGAGGGCCGGCGGCTGGGTCTCTCCCCCCTTGTGGGGGAGATGGCCGACAGGCCAGAGGGGGTCTTTTTCCATATGCGATAGCCCTGCCTATGACGTGGTCGGCGTCAATCCCGATAATGGCGGCGAATATACCGGCACCGTGGCCATCGGTCGCAGTGGCGACACCTACTCCGTCACCACCCGCTCGATCGACCTGCCGAAGATGCTCGCGAGCAACGCCATGAAGCCGATGAGTAATTCGGTGACGAAAGCGGATCGATGACGGCCATGTCGGATGAACCCGCCTGCCCCAGCACCATCTATGTCGATGCCGATGCTTGCCCGGTCAAGCCTGAAATCCTGAAGGTCGCCGAACGCCACGGCCTGCCCGTCGTGCTGGTCGCCAATTCCGGTCTTCGTCCCTCGCGCGATCCGATGGTGCGCAATGTCATCGTTTCCACCGGCTTCGACGCGGCTGACGACTGGATCGCCGAACGGGCGCATGAGGGTGATATCGTTATCACCGCAGACGTGCCGCTCGCCGGCCGCTGCGTCGCCGCCGGCGCGCAGGTGACCGGCCCGACCGGCCGCATCTTCGACAAGTCCAATATCGGCATGGCGACCGCCATGCGCGATCTCGGCGCCCATCTGCGCGAGACCGGCGAAAGCAAGGGCTACAACGCCGCCTTTTCGCCGCGTGACCGCTCTGCCTTTCTCGAAACACTGGACAGGCTTTGCCGCCGCGTCAAACAGCGGTAGCGAGAATCACCGTTTCCAGCTTCAAAGGAGCTCAGCTTGAAAGTCCTGTCCCAAAATACCGCCTTTGGCGGCATGCAAGGCGTGTTTGTCCATGATTCGGCTGCCTGCAAGACGGAAATGACCTTTGCGGTCTTCGTGCCGCCGCAGGCGATTACAACGCCCTGCCCGGTCGTCTGGTATTTGTCCGGTCTCACCTGCACGCATGCCAACGTCATGGAAAAGGGCGAATATCGCCGGATGGCCGCAGAACTCGGCCTGATCATCGTCTGCCCGGATACCAGCCCGCGCGGCAACGACGTTCCCGACGAACTGACAAACTGGCAGATGGGCAAGGGCGCCGGCTTCTATCTCGATGCGACCGAAGCACCCTGGGCCGAGCATTACCAGATGTACAGCTACATCACCGAGGAACTGCCGGCCTTTGTCGCGCAGCATTTCCGTGTCGATATGGCACGTCAGGGCATTTTCGGCCATTCGATGGGCGGACACGGCGCCATGACCATCGCGCTCAAAAATCCCGGCCGCTTCAGGAGCTGCTCGGCCTTCGCCCCGATCGTCGAGCCATCGACGGCCGACTGGTCGGTCGGTGCCTTTGAAAAATATCTCGGCGCGGACAAGGCGGCCTGGCGCCAGTACGACGCCTGCGCTCTCGTTGAAGATGGCGCGCGTTTCCCGGAATTCCTGATCGATCAGGGCAAGGCGGACAGTTTTCTGGAAAAGGGTTTACGGCCCTGGCTGTTCGAGAACGCCATCGAGGGGACCGGCATCGACGTGACGTTGCGCATGCACGAGCGCTACGACCATTCCTACTATTTCATCTCGACCTTCATGGACGATCACCTGAAATGGCATGCCGAACGGCTCGGCTGAAGTTCAGGCAAGAGAATGGTGAAACCGCGTCGTTCGTACGGCGCGGTCAGATTGCTGACAAAGTCACCTTCCCCGATCTTGGACGTCATTTGGGACCTGCGGAGCCACCATCCTCTCCGTCTTTCCCGTGCTTGTCACGGGAATCCAGCGAGCCCAAGTGCTTGGGCTGAAAGAGTCTTTTGACCCGACGGACGTCGGGTCGCTGGATCCCCGCCACAAGGGCGAGGATGAGGGAGAGTGGGGCTGCCACGTCCTTAAGCAATCGGCTCGGGGATTTGTCAGCAGTCTGCCCGCGTCATTGATACGGCGCGGTTTCTTTCGAAATCAGGACGCCGACTGGAAGCGCGGCGCCGCTGCCGGCTCCACGACACGAATGCTCGATTCGCACTGGCCATGATGACCTTCCATATCGATGACGACATGCCAGTGGCCATTTTGCGGAATGACCAGCCGGATCGGCGACTTGCGGGCGACGCCGCCGACGAACTGATGCTTCAAGCCCTGCTTGTAGAGCGTGAAATTGCTCTCCGACATCAGCCGGACGTTTGCGACCACCGACAGGGCGATCTCGATGGTGACGCCGGCGCGCTGGGCCTTCAGGTCGTAATGGGTGAAATTGATCTTCTGCTTCGTCATGCAAGGTCCGCTGGAAAGTGGTCGTTCAACGGGCCTATATTAGCGGTCGCCTGTTAAGGAATCGTTTTTCATTCGGCCTGCCTCTCGATCCACTCTGCGCCGGAATGGTCCCAGACTTTTCAGCCACGACCGTTTCGGCTATGCCCTTTTTATGACCCATATTCTTCTTGTTGCCGCCGGCGGCGCGCTCGGTTCGGTGCTCCGCTACCTCGTCGGTTTGTGGACCCTGCGCAGTTTCGGACCGTCCTTTCCCTGGGGAACCCTGACGGTCAACATCACGGGGTCCTTTTTCATAGGCGTCCTTGCCGAGGCGATTGCCCGCAAGTTCGGAGCCTCGGCGGACATGCGCGTCTTCCTGATCACCGGCTTTCTCGGGGGCTATACGACCTTCTCCGCCTTCTCGCTGGACGCCATCACACTGGTGGAACGCGGCGAAGCGGTCACGGCGGCGATTTATGTGGGCTCGAGCGTCGTTCTTTCGGCAATCGCCGTGATCGCCGGGCTGGCTCTTATGCGCGCAATGGTCTAAAGGGACGTTTTCAGAGCGCTGCGCGTCCTTGGACCGGCCTGCTCTGTCACATCAGTTTGCGCACGGGTTTCCTGTCGGCACCATTGTCGAGGCGCGATGACAATTGGATGCAGGGTAAGCAAGATGGCAGGCATTGAACACAAGCAGGTCGAGACCGACGAAGCGGGCATGCGGCTCGATCGCTGGTTCAAGGTGCATTATCCGGGCCTCGGTTTCGGGCCGCTGCAGAAACTCCTGCGTTCGGGTCAGGTCCGCATTGATGGCGGCCGGGTGAAATCGGATACCCGCGTCCAGCCGGGCCAGGTCGTGCGCATCCCGCCGATGGATGTCGACCCTAAGACCAAGACCGGGCCGATTGCCGGGCGCGACCTTCGCCATGCATCCGACCACGAACTGCTGTCGCGCATGCTGCTGCATGAAGATGCCAAGGTGATCGTCCTCAACAAGCCGCCCGGTATCGCCGTCCAGGGCGGCTCCGGCATCAACCGCCATATCGACGACATGCTCGAGGCCTGGACCAGCCCCAAGGGCGAAAAGCCGCGCCTCGTTCACCGCCTCGACCGCGATACGTCCGGCGTGCTGGTGATCGCCCGTACCCGTGGCGCGGCGCAGAAGCTGACCGCCGCCTTCCGTGAACGCGACACCAAGAAAACCTATTGGGCGCTGGTCAAGGGCGTACCGCGCAAGCGCGAGGACAAGATCTCCACCTGGCTCGTCAAGGAACAGACGCCGGACGGCGATCGCATGCGCATTGCCAAGCACGGCGACGACGGCGCCGACCATGCCGTCTCCTACTACAGGATCATCGAGCAGGCCGGGCAGAATCTCACCTGGTTGGAAATGGAGCCCTATACCGGCCGTACCCATCAGTTGCGCGTCCATGCCGCCCATATCGGCCACCCGATCATCGGCGATCCCAAATATTTCGACGCGGAATACAATTGGGCCTTCCCCGGTGGCGTGCAGAACAAGCTGCATCTGCATGCCCGGCGCATCGATATCCCACATCCGGATGGCGGCCGCCTGATCATCACCGCGCCGATGCCGCAGCACATGGTCCAGAGCTGGAACCTGATCGGCTTCGACATGGCGAGCGCGCAGGAAGCCGACGACTGATGAAACTTGCCCTTTTCGATTGCGATGGAACGCTGGTCGACAGCGCCGGCCTGATCCATGAGGTGATGGCCCGGACCTTCGAGGATTTCGGCCTCGCCCGCGTGACGCTCGACGCCACCAAAAGCATCATCGGCCTGACGCTGGATATTGCCATTGCCCGGCTGATGCACCAGCCGCATGTCGACGACCGCGCCTTGGCGATGACCGCGCATTACAAGAAAATCTATGGCGGCATCCGGACCGAAATGGATTTCCGCGAGCCGCTTTTCCCGGGTATCGCCGAGATGATCACGACCCTTTCGGCGCGCGACGAACTGCTTTTGGGTGCCGTAACGGGAAAGTCACGGCGCGGGCTTGATCAGATCTGTGCAAGCCACGGGTATGAAAAGACATTCCTTGTTTCGCGGACGGCCGACGATTGTCCGTCGAAGCCGCATCCGGCGATGGTCACGGAGTGCTGCTCGGAAGCGGGCATCGACGCCAAGGATACGGTTGTCATCGGCGACGCGATCTACGACATGCAGATGGCCAAGAGCGCCGGCGCATCGGCGATCGGCGTAGCCTGGGGCTATGCGTCGGTTGCCGAACTCGTCGAAGCGGGTGCGGATCACATCGCCCGCACTCCACAGGATATTCTGGATTGGATGGAGACGCATCATGGCTGACATTCGCGAAGACCTGTCGAACGCCCTCACGGATCCGGATCCGGTGCGCCGGGCGCAGATACAGATGCTGAAGCCGCTGCCGAAGCGCTTCTACAAGACCGTGAGCGTCGGCCCGGCCGAAAGCGGCAACGGTCACGCCATCCTGCTCGACGGTCGCGCGGTTCGCACGCCGGCAAAGCAGCCCCTGACGGTCCCGACCGCTGCAGTGGCGGCCCTGCTCGCGGCCGAATGGGAAGCGCAGACGGACGAGATCAACCCGGCAACGATGCCGATCACCCGGCTGGCCAACACGGCGATCGACGGCATTTCCAAAGATACCCGCGCGGTTTTCGACGACATCCTCAACTTCGCCGGAACCGATCTGCTATGCTACCGCGCCAGCGAGCCGGAAGGCCTTGTCACCCGGCAGGCGGAGCGCTGGGATCCGGTGATCACATGGGCGGCCGATACGCTCGGTGCCCGTTTCATCCTCGCCGAAGGCATCGTCCACCAGGCGCAACCGCGCGCCGCGATCAACGGCGTTGCCGAGGCGTTGCGCGCCTTCGCGACCCCGCTCGGCCTTGCCTGCCTGCATACGATCACCACGCTGACCGGTTCCGCACTGCTTGCCATCGCATTCGCCGAACAGCGGCTGTCGGCCGAGAAAGCCTGGGTGCTGGCGCATGTCGACGAGGACTGGCAGATCGAGCATTGGGGCACGGACGACGAAGCTTTCCAGCGTCGCGAAAACCGCTGGCGGGAAATGCAGGCTGCGACCGCGACGCTCGACGCCCTGCGCTGATCTCCGGACATTACTGAATGCACGAAAGACCGCACCGTCGCCGGCGCGGTCTTTCTTTTTGCGAAAATGAAAAATCAGGCAGTCAGCTTCAAACCGGCAATGCCGGCGATGATCAGGGCGATACAACCAAGGCGCACGGCCGTCGCCGGCTCATGGAACAGGATGATGCCGAGGATCACGGTGCCGACGGTGCCGATGCCGGTCCAGACGGCGTAGGCTGTGCCGAGCGGCAGGGTGCGCACGGCAATTCCAAGCAGAACGACGCTTGCAACCATCGACAGGCCAGTCAAGACCGTGGGAATCAGCTTGGTGAATCCCTCGGTATATTTCAGGCCGATCGCCCAACCGATTTCGAGAATTCCAGCGAGAAACAGAATGATCCAGGCCATTTTACAACTCCATTTTAAGGAGCGAGGCCGTCCTCGCGGATGTTCGGGTCGATCATGTCGGATCCCGTGCAGCCGTCTGCATGGCTTCTCTATGCCATTGCCGTCTGTTCCTGACAAGTGCCCGACCCGCATGGCTGAAATGCCGACTTCATCGCCGAGCCGGGCCGCCAGTGCCTCGATGCCGCTTGTAAAACCGGGCGGGTAGGTGGCGTCGCCGGTAATCGAGCTACTTCTATTTCCGCTCCCGCTTGAGCCTTTGCCAGAATTCCAGGCGCTTCAACGTTTCGCGCTCGAAGCCGCGCTCCTGTGGCTTGTAGAATCGCGTATCCTTGGCGCGCAGCTCTTCGGGGAAGAATTCCTGGCCCGAGAAGGCGTCGGGATAATCGTGATCGTATCTGTAGCCCTCGTGATAGCCGAGATCCTTCATCAGCTTGGTCGGCGCATTGAGGATGTTTTTCGGTGGCGGGATCGAGCCGGTCTGACGGACCATGTCCAGCGCCGCATCGAAGGATCGGTAGCTGGCATTGGATTTCGGCGCGGTGGCGACATAGACGATTGCCTGGGCGATGAACAAGCGCCCTTCGGGCCAGCCGATGCGCTCGAAGGCCGTCCAGGCGGCGATGACCTGCGGCATGGCATTGGGGTCGGCCATGCCGACATCTTCGCTGGCAGCGCAGGCCAGCCGCCGGAACAGCGTCGTCGGATCCTCGCCGGCATCCACCATGCGCGCGCCCCAGTAGAGCGCCGCATCGACATCGCTGCCGCGCAGGCTCTTGTGGAAGCAGCTCAGCAGATTGTAGTGGCCATCCTGCGCCTTGTCATAGACCGGCATGCGCTTCTGCAGCGCTTTCGACAGGCGGGCGATATCGAGATCCTCGGCCTCGTTCAGCGCCAGCACGTCATCAGCCAGCCCGACCAGATAACGCCCGTCGCCATCCGCCATGTTGATCAGCGCCGCTCGGGCTTCGTCGGTCAGCGGTAGCCGCTTTCCGATGAAATTTTCGACGCGAGCAAGAAGCAGTTCCGACGATTCGGTATCGAATGGGTTCAGCGTGAAAACCTTCATCCGCGATAGAAGCGCGGCGACCAGGCTGAAGCTCGGGTTTTCCGTCGTGGCGCCGATCAGGATCACCGTGCCGTTTTCGACATGCGGCAGAAGCGCATCCTGCGTGCTTCGATTGAAGCGGTGCAGTTCGTCGATGAACAGGATAGTCTGCCGGCCGATGGTCCGGTTACTCTTTGCCGTGTCGAAGACCTTGCGCAGGTCGGCGATGCCGGACATGACGGCCGAGAGCTGGACGAATTCCATCTTCGCCGACTGCGCCACCAGCCGCGCGATCGTGGTCTTGCCGACGCCAGGCGGCCCCCAAAGGATGAAGGAGCCGACGCTACCGCTCGCCACCATGCGGGCGATCGGACCGTTCTCGCCCAGGAGATGCTGCTGGCCGATGACCTCGTCCAGCGATTCCGGACGGAGCGTATCGGCAAGCGGCCGGTGCGTCGTCTCGTCGAACAGCGTTACCATCCTGTGCTCCCAACAAGGTCCGTCGCCCTGCCAAGGACAGGGCGGTGAGCCAACAGTTCGCATGCTACGATACCGGCTGGGGCTGGCAAATCGCTCACCGGAAGAACTGGCGGATGCGCTGGCCATTCCGCTCGATCTCGACGCGCCAGAAGGACGGATCATCCTTGGCGAGCGTTTCAAGCGTCGCCGTCTTGTCGATCGGCTCGCCATTGACGGCGATGATGATATCCTTCGGCTGGAAACCGACGCGCGCTGCCGGCGATCCGCGATTGATCTCGGTAATGACGACGCCCTGCGACGAGGTCGGCATATGCAACTCGTCGGCCAGCCGTGGCGACAGGTTGCCGACGATGGCGCCGGCGAAGGGATTGCGCCCCTCGATCAGCCGCTCGTCGCGTGGCGCGGTTTCCGGCGCCTGCGCAAGCGTCAGCTCGAGGTCGCGGCTCTTGCCGTTCTCGCTGACGGTCACCTTGGCCTGATGGCCGATACCGACAGTGGTCAGGCGATAGCCGAGCGCATCCGGATGCTCGACGGCGATGCCGTTGACAGCGGTGATCACCTGCCCCGGTTTCATGCCGGCCTTTTCCGCCGGGCCGCCTTCCACGACCGAGCTCACCAGCGCGCCGCGCGCCCGGTCGAGCCCCAGTGCATCGGCAACCTCGGAGGTCACCGGCTCGAAGCTGGCGCCGATGAAGGGACGCGTGAAACTGCCATTGCCACCCTCGGCAGCCGCGACGAAGACTTTGACGAGATTGGCGGGAATGGCGAAGCCCACGCCGTTCGAGCCGCCACCGCGCGAAAAGATCGCCGTGTTGATCCCGATCAACTGACCGTTCATGTTGATCAGCCCGCCGCCGGAATTACCCGGATTGATCGCCGCGTCCGTCTGGATGAAGAAGCCAAAATCACCGGTGATGACCTGGTTGCGCGCCAGCGCAGAGACGATGCCGCTGGTCACGGTCTGGCCGACACCGAAGGGGTTACCGATCGCAAGGACGAGATCGCCGACCTCGACCGCATCGGAATCGCCGAGTGGAACGATGTCGAAGGGGCCGTCGGACTTGATCTTGAGCACCGCCAGATCGAGCCGGTCGTCCTTGAGGATGACGGTGCTTTCGAACTCCCGGCCATCGGCGAGCGCCACCTTGATGTCGTCGGCATCAGCAATCACGTGATTGTTGGTGACGACAATGCCGTTCTTGCCGACGATCACGCCGGAGCCGAGCGACGACTGCTTCTGCGACCGATTCGGCATCTGCTGGCCGAAGAACTGCTCGAAGAACGGATCATCGGCGAACGGCGAGCGTCGCTCGATGGTCTTCTCGGCATAGACGTTCACCACGGCATTGGCCGTCTGCTTGACCAGCGGCGCGAAGGAGAGCTGCATTTCCGTGCGGCTCTGCGGCAATGCCTTTTCTGGCTGCTCCTGCGACTGGGCGACGGTCGCGCCGGTGTGGAGACTATCGACGCCATCGGATTGCGCGCTACGGGCGAATCCGAAATGCACCGCGCCGGCAAAAAGCGCCAGCCCGGCCATGGTGGACAGGACGAGAGTACGGGGCGAACGGATCATGCGGGATACCTGCCGAAAGGAAATGTGGGAAACACAGATAGGACGTCAGGGATAGAAAGCAAAGACGGCGGAAGCGTGAAAATGCGCCGGCAGGTGTCCAAACGCGAAACAGCCGGGCTTTCGGCCCGGCTGTCTTGAAAAATTCCGATGAACAGAAATCTTATGCGGCGTCCGCAGCTTCTGCTTCGGCGGCAACGCGAGCGATGTCTTTGGCGCCCTTGGCCGAAGGATCGCGATCAACGAATTCGATGACGGCCAGAGCCGCGTTGTCGCCGTGACGATAGCCGGCCTTCATGATGCGCAGGTAGCCGCCGTTGCGGGTGGCGTAACGCGAGGCGATTGCATCGAACAGCTTGCCGACGACGGCAACGTCGCGGATTTGCGAGATGGCCTGACGACGGGCATGCAGGTCACCGCGCTTGCCGAGCGTGACGAGCTTCTCGACGATCGGACGGATTTCCTTTGCCTTCGGCAGGGTGGTGATGATCTGCTCATGCTCGATGAGCGAAGCAGCCATATTGGCAAACATTGCCTTGCGATGGCTTGCAGTTCTATTCAGCTTGCGGCCGGCTACACCATGGCGCATTGCTATTCTCCTTTAAATGCAGGTGCCCGTTTCGTTGTATGGGCCTGCCGTTTCCTGGCACATACAGACTTCCTCGCGGAGCCTGCTGTTTGACGGGGAAAGGCAGAGGGTTAACCTGCCTTTTGTTTGATTAATATTGGTCTTCGTAACGCTTGGCGAGATCTTCGATGTTCTCGGGTGGCCATGCCGGCACTTCCATGCCGAGGTGCAGGCCCATGGAAGCGAGAACTTCCTTGATTTCGTTCAGCGACTTGCGACCAAAGTTCGGAGTGCGAAGCATTTCGGCTTCGGTCTTCTGAATGAGATCGCCGATGTAAACGATGTTGTCGTTCTTCAGGCAGTTGGCCGAACGGACGGAAAGTTCCAGTTCGTCGACCTTCTTGAGCAGTGCCGGGTTGAACGCCAGTTCGGTAACGGCTTCTTCTTCGGCTTCCTTCTGCGGTTCGTCGAAGTTGACGAAAACGCCGAGCTGGTCCTGAAGGATGCGGGCCGCGAAAGCGACTGCATCTTCACCGGTCACCGAGCCATCGGTTTCGATCTGCATCGACAGCTTGTCGTAGTCGAGAACCTGACCTTCACGGGTGTTTTCCACCTTGTAGGACACTTTCTTGACCGGCGAATACAGGCTGTCGACCGGGATAAGGCCGATCGGTGCATCTTCCGAACGGTTGCGGTCAGCAGGAACGTAGCCCTTGCCGTTGTTGACGGTGAATTCCATGCGGATCTCGGCGCCCTCGTCGAGGGTGCAGATCACATGGTTCGGGTTGAGGATTTCGATATCGCCAACCGTCTGGATGTCACCGGCGGTCACAACGCCCGGACCCTGCTTGCGCACGACCATGCGCTTTGCGTCGTCGCCATCCATCTTGATGGCGATTTCCTTGATGTTGAGCACGATGTCCGTCACGTCTTCCCGAACGCCCGGGATGGAGGAGAACTCGTGCAGGACGCCGTCGATCTGCACTGCGGTGACAGCAGCGCCACGAAGCGACGACAGAAGAACGCGGCGAAGCGCGTTGCCGAGGGTCAGGCCAAAGCCCCGCTCCAGCGGCTCGGCAACAAGGCTAACCTTGGTGCGGCCGGAAGAGGAGAACTCGACCTTGTTCGGCTTGATCAGTTCCTGCCAGTTTTTCTGAATCATATGTCTTGCCTTCCGTTCGTTGCCACCATCCAATCGTGGCAACCGAGCCTTGAAGCGCCGGGAGAGATCGCTCTCTCACCGGCAGGATGAATGCGTAAAATTAAACGCGGCGCTTCTTGCGCGGGCGGCAGCCGTTGTGCGGGATCGGGGTCACGTCACGGATCGAGGTGATCATGAAGCCGGCAGCCTGCAGCGCCCGCAGGGCCGATTCACGGCCGGAACCCGGGCCGCAAACTTCGACTTCGAGCGTCTTCATGCCGTGTTCCTGAGCCTTCTTGGCCGCATCTTCAGCAGCCATCTGGGCTGCGAACGGGGTCGACTTGCGCGAGCCCTTGAAGCCCTTGGAACCAGCCGAGGACCAGGCAATGGCGTTGCCCTGTGCGTCGGTGATGGTGATCATCGTGTTGTTGAACGACGAATTGACGTGCGCGACGCCCGTGGAGATGTTTTTCCGTTCGCGACGGCGAACGCGTGTGGCTTCCTTGGCCATAGTATACCTTTCGTTGATCTCTGCACCGCCGTAGTGCCAGCGGCTCCACCGGGCCGGGGAAAAACCCCTGCCCTGAATTTTCAGTCATGCGCAGCGGATAAGCCAATCTGCGCGGCGATATCGTCACTGCCGTAGCTCCAGCAGCTCCACCGGAGGGACGCAACGGGGCGCCCTTCCGAAACCACAAAAGAGGCCGGCGTGGAACGCCAGCCCCTGCATTTCCCAATTCAGGGAAATTACTTCTTCTTGCCAGCAATCGCCTTTGCCGGGCCCTTGCGGGTGCGGGCATTGGTGTGCGTGCGCTGGCCGCGAACCGGCAGCGAGCGACGATGACGCAGACCGCGGTAGCAGCCCAGGTCCATCAGACGCTTGATGTTCATCGAGGTCTCGCGGCGCAGGTCGCCTTCAACCTGGTAATCGCGGTCGATAGTTTCGCGGATTGCCAGAACTTCGGCATCCGTCAGTTGGTGCACACGACGTTCAGCCGGGATACCGACCTTCTCAACGATTTCCTGTGCGAACTTCGCTCCGATCCCGTGAATGTAACGAAGCGCGATGACGACGCGCTTGCTTGTCGGGATGTTGACGCCAGCGATACGTGCCACGCGTATTCTCCTTGCTTCCCGTTGCCATCCGGCAAGAGGTTTTTGGTTTCACGCCCCCGCAGTGGAGGCGACAGTTAAAATTCTGTTCGGAACACGTCAAAAGAATCGCGCCCGGACTTCGTCTCGAAATCCGCGCCGATCCCTGCATGTTGCGAGTTAGCGCGGTCTTTGAAGGAATCGACCGCAAAAGTCAACTCCCCCGGCAGTCATTTTCAGGCATCGGCCGAAGCTGACGCCAGGATCCTGTTGATTTCGGAGGTAACGGTCTCGACCGCCGCCATTCCATCAACCGTCTTCAACGCGCCGGTCGCAGAATAGTGCTGCGACAGCGGTGCCGTCTTTTCGCGGTATTCGACAAGACGCTTCTTGAACGCTTCCGGATTGTCATCGGAACGAACCTTGCCGCCTGCGGCAATGGTTTCTGCTACGCGATTCTCGATCCGGCGTACAAGCGCATCTTCATCGACTTTCAGTTCGATGACCGAATCGAGCCGCAAGCCCTTGCCTTCCAGCATCTTGCCGAGTGCGATCGCCTGCGGAACGGTGCGTGGGTATCCATCCAGGATGAAACCCTTGGCGCAATCGGCCGAATCGATGCGGTCCGAAACAATCTCGTTGACGATCTCGTCCGATACCAGTTGACCGGCATCCATGACGGCCTTCGCACGCTTGCCCACATCCGTCTCGGCTTGAACGGCCGCCCGGAGCATGTCGCCGGTGGACAATTGCGGAATACCGTACTTTTCCGTCAGCAGCTTGGCCTGAGTTCCCTTGCCTGCTCCCGGCGGTCCCAAGAATATCAGTCTCATCGGCCCCTCTTTCCTCCACGCAGCTTTGATTTCTTGATCAGCCCCTCATACTGCTGGGCAATCAGGTGACCCTGGATCTGTGCTACAGTATCAAGGGTGACGCTGACAACAATCAAAAGCGACGTACCACCAAGGTAGAACGGCACGCCAGTCTGCGCGATCATGACTTCAGGCAGGATGCAGACGAACATCAGGTAGATGGCACCAAGCACCGTGATGCGCGTCAGCACGTAGTCGATATATTCGGCGGTGCGCTCGCCCGGGCGAATGCCGAGGATAAAGCCGCCGTGCTTCTTCAGGTTGTCGGCCGTGTCCTTCGGATTGAAGACGATGGCCGTGTAGAAGAAGGCGAAGAAGGCGATCATGGCGCCGTAGAGCACCATGTAGAGCGGCTGGCCATGGCCGAGCGCCGCAACGATCGTGGTCGCCCAGGACGGCAGGGCGGCACTGTTGGCAAAACCAGCCAGCGTTGCCGGCAGGAGCAGCAGCGACGAGGCGAAGATCGCCGGAATGACGCCGGCCGTGTTGAGCTTCAGCGGCAGGTGCGAGGTGTCGCCCTGGAACATCTTGTTGCCGACCTGGCGCTTCGGATACTGGATCAAAAGCCGCCTCTGGGCACGCTCTACAAAGACGATCAGCGCGATGACGGCGACGACCATGACAATGATCATCAGGATAAGCGGCGTCGATAGGGCGCCGGTGCGGCCGAGTTCGAGCGTGCTGGCCATGGCAGTCGGCAGATGTGCGACGATGCCGGCGAAGATGATCAGCGAAATACCGTTGCCGATGCCGCGCGAGGTGATCTGTTCACCCAGCCACATCAGGAACATGGTGCCGCCAAGCAGCGAAATGACCGTCGAGATCCGGAAGAACCAGCCGGGATCGACGACAAGGCCATTGCCGCTCTCGAGGCCGACCGCAATGCCATAGGCCTGCAGCGTGCCGAGCAGCACGGTACCGTAGCGGGTGTACTGGTTGATGACCTTGCGGCCCTGCTCGCCTTCCTTCTTCAATTGCTCAAGCGACGGAACCACGGAGGTCATCAGCTGAACAATGATGGAGGCGGAAATATACGGCATGATACCGAGGGCGAAGATCGCCATGCGCTCGACAGCGCCGCCCGAGAACATGTTGAAGAGACCGAGAATGCCACCGCTCTGGCCGGCAAAGGCTTGGGCAAAGGCTTCAGGATTGAGGCCCGGCAACGGGATATAAGTGCCGAGTCGATACACGAGAAGCGCACCAAGGGTGAACCAGAGGCGTCGTTTCAAATCTTCCGCTTTGGCGAAAGTCGCAAAATTCAAGTTGGAGGCGAGCTGTTCCGCTGCAGAAGCCATGCAATTCTCCGCGTAGCCAGTTCGGAACCCGCGGGATAACCCGGTCAGCTCCGGAAATAGCTATCTTCTTTTTATGAAAACCGGTTTGGAAAGGACTGCATCGCAATCACGCGCCTTACCGTGGTTCCCGTTCAATGTTTTGCGCCGGACAAACCGCCGCCTATTCCGTCAGGTCATATGGGCGCAAAACCGCCCGGTGTGAAGCACCCCGGGCGGTTCATGAGCAACAATTTATTCAGCAGCGCCCGAAAGCAGCTTGATCGAACCGCCAGCCTTTTCAATCTTTTCGATCGCGGGCTTGGAAGCGCCGGCAACTTCGATCGTTGCCTTTGCCTTCAGTTCACCGTCGGCCAGAACGCGAACGCCGTCCTTGGCGCGGCGAATGACACCAGCAGCTGTCAGGGCTGCGGCATCGATCGTTGCGGAAGCATCGAGCTTCTTGGCGTCGATGGCGGTCTGGATGCGGCCGAGCGACACGACAACAAAGTCCGAACGGAAGATGTTGTTGAAGCCACGCTTCGGCAGACGGCGGTAGATTGGCATCTGGCCGCCTTCGAAGCCGTTGATGGCAACGCCCGAGCGAGCCTTCTGACCCTTGACACCGCGACCACCGGTCTTGCCGGAGCCGGAGCCGATACCGCGACCAAGACGCTTGCGGTTCTTGGTCGAACCTTCGTTGTCCTTGATTTCATTCAGTTTCATGACTGTTTCCCCCTCACTTCTCGTCGACGACGCGAACGAGGTGCTGGACGGCACGGATCATGCCACGGACGGAAGGCGTATCTTCCAACGTGCGAACCCGATGCATCTTGTTCAGCCCAAGGCCGATCAGCGTCTGACGCTGAACGTTCGGGCGACGAATGGGGCTACCGATCTGTTCGACGGTAACCGTTGCCTTTTCAGACACTGTGGTAGCTTTCTTGGCCATTGTTCAGGCTCCCTTATTCTTCGGAAGCAACGCCGGCGGATGCGCGACGGCCCTGCAGAGTGGCATACTTCATGCCGCGCTGAGCTGCGATATCCTTCGGGTGCATCTGGCTCTTGAGAGCGTCGAACGTGGCGCGAATCATGTTGTACGGGTTCGACGAACCGGTCGACTTCGCAACAACGTCGTGCATGCCGAGCGTTTCGAAGACTGCGCGCATCGGACCACCGGCGATGATGCCGGTACCGGCCTTGGCGGCACGCAGCAGAACCTTGCCTGCGCCGTGACGGCCATGGACGTCGTGATGAAGCGTGCGGCCCGAACGCAGCGGAACGAAGATCAGTTCGCGCTTGGCAGCTTCGGTCGCCTTGCGGATGGCTTCCGGCACTTCGCGCGCCTTGCCATGACCGAAGCCAACCCGGCCCTTCTGGTCACCAACGACGACGAGAGCAGCAAAGCCGAAACGACGGCCGCCCTTAACGACTTTTGCGACGCGGTTGATGGCGACGAGCTTATCGACGAATTCGCTGTCGCGCTCCTCGCGGTTCTGGCGATCGTCGCGAGAACCTCTTTTTTCCTGTGCCATTGTCCTTTTCCTTTTTCTTTTCCGGGTGCAATCGGCAGATTGACAAAAGTCGCTTCGGTTTCATTGAACCGAAGCGACCGGGTATTATCCGTGCAACTTGGTCGAGTCCAGACGCGGACGCCTGGAAATTGCATCAGAAGTTCAGGCCACCCTCGCGGGCTGCCTCGGCGAGCGCCTTGACGCGGCCGTGATAGATGAAGGCGCCACGGTCAAAGACGACGTCCTTGACACCAGCCTTCGAGGCGCGCTCTGCAAGGAGCTTGCCAACGGCAGCAGCAGCTGCCGTGTCAGCGCCCGTCTTGAGCGACGAACGCAGATCCGTGTCGAGTGTCGAGGCAGACGCGAGCGTCTTGCCAGCAACATCATCGATAACCTGTGCATAGATGTTCTTCGACGAGCGATGAACGGACAGGCGCAGACGGCCGTTGGCCACTGCCTTGACTTGACGGCGCACGCGAGCGGCGCGACGCACAAGTACATCTTTTCTTGTAGCCATTTCGCGTGATCCTTACTTCTTCTTGCCTTCTTTGCGGACGATCCGCTCGCCGGCATACTTGACACCCTTGCCCTTGTAGGGCTCGGGGCCACGGTATTCGCGGATTTCCGCGGCAACCTGGCCGACCTGCTGCTTGTTGATGCCGGTGACGACGATTTCCGTCGGCTTCGGCACAGCAATGGTGATGCCTTCAGGAGTCTGGTAGACCACGTCGTGGCTGAAACCGAGAGCCAGCTGCAGGTTCTTGCCCTGGAGCGACGCGCGATAACCGACGCCGTTGATTTCGAGCTTGCGCTCGTAGCCGTCCTTGACGCCCTTGAAGATGTTTTCGATCATCGTGCGGGACATGCCCCACTTCGAGCGAGCATCCTTGGACTGGTCAACCGGAGCGACCGAAACCGCGTTGTTGTCTTCCAGCTTTACGACAACTTCATCGTTAGCAACGAAGAAGAGTTCGCCCTTCGGGCCCTTTGCAGTAACCGTCTGGCCATTAACCGTGGCCGTGACACCTGCTGGAACCGGAACGGGCTTCTTACCGATACGAGACATTGTTTTACCTTGTCTGTCCGTTATGGAGATCCTTGCGCCGTATTAGAATACGGAGCAAAGAACCTCGCCGCCTACGTTCTGTTCGCGTGCCTGATGATCGGCCATCACACCCTTCGGAGTCGAAAGGATGGTGATGCCGAGACCGTTCGCGACCTGCGGAATGGACTTGACCGAGACATAAACCCGGCGGCCCGGCTTCGATACGCGGCCGATCTCACGGATCACCGACGCACCTTCATAGTATTTCAGTTCGATGTTCAGCTCGGCCTTGCCGTTGCCGAATTCAGTTTCCGAGTAGCCGCGGATGTAGCCTTCAGCCTGAAGGACATCCAGAACGCGTGCGCGCAGCTTCGAAGCCGGAGTGGAAACACTCGACTTGCGGCGTGCAGCACCGTTGCGGATACGGGTGAGCATATCGCCCAGCGGATCTGTCATTGCCATGTGTCAGTCTCCTTACCAGCTCGACTTAACAATGCCCGGCACCTTGCCGAAATTGCCAAGTTCACGAAGCGCAATACGCGACATCTTCAGTTTGCGATAATATGCGCGCGGGCGACCGGTCACTTCGCAACGGTTGCGAATGCGGGTCTTGGAGCCGTCACGCGGCAGGCTCGCCAACTTCAGAGTCGCCTTGAAGCGATCCTCGATCGGAAGGGACTGGTTCATGATGATCGCCTTCAGGGCTGCCCGCTTGGAGGCATCCTGGGCAACCGACTTACGGCGGCGATTGTTCTTTTCAATTGCGCTCGTCTTCGCCATTCAACTTATCCTTCTGCTTGTCGTTACGGCTTACTGGCGAAACGGGAAGTTGAACTCTGTGAGCAGAGCGCGTGCTTCGTCGTCGTTCGTTGCCGTCGTGCAAACGATGATGTCCATGCCCCACATCTGATCAACCTTGTCGTAGTTGATCTCCGGGAACACAATGTGCTCCTTGATGCCCATGGCGAAGTTGCCACGGCCGTCAAAGCTCTTCGGATTCAGGCCGCGGAAATCTCGAACGCGCGGCAGCGCGATGTTGATCAGGCGATCCAGGAATTCATACATGCGAACGCCGCGCAGGGTAACCTTTGCGCCGATCGGCATGCCTTCGCGCAGCTTGAAGCCGGCGATGGAGTTGCGGGCCTTGGTGATGACCGGCTTCTGACCAGCGATGGCAGCGAGATCAGCTGCGGCAACGCTCGGCTTCTTGGAATCAGCGGTCGATTCGCCAACGCCCATGTTGATGACGATCTTGTCGAGGCGCGGGATCTGCATGACGTTGGCGTAGGAGAACTTCTCCTGCATCGCCTTGGTGATGCGCTCGACATAATCCGTCTTCAGACGGGGCTCATACTTCTTGGTGTCAGCCATCGATCGACACTCCCGAACGCTTCGAAACACGAACCTTCTTGTCGCCATCGATCTTGAAACCAACGCGGGTCGGCTTGCCGTCCTGCGGGTCAACGATCGCGATGTTCGACAGATGGATCGACGCTTCCTTGTTGATGATGCCGGCTTCCTGGCTCTGGGTCTGGCGCTGGTGACGCTTCACCATGTTCACGCCACGCACTACAGCCCGATCTTCCTTCGGCAGAACCTGGAGAACTTCTCCGGAACGGCCCTTGTCCTTGCCGGTCAATACGACGACCTTGTCGCCCTTGCGAATCTTTTGCATCTCTATCGCTCCTTACAGTACTTCTGGAGCCAGCGAGATGATCTTCATGTGGTTCTTGGCGCGGAGTTCGCGCGGAACCGGTCCGAAGATACGGGTGCCGATCGGCTCTTTCTTGTTGTCGATAAGAACGGCTGCGTTGTTATCGAACCGGATGACGCTGCCGTCCGGACGACGGATGTCCTTGGCGGTGCGAACAACAACCGCCTTCATCACATCACCCTTCTTGACGCGGCCGCGCGGAATAGCTTCCTTGATCGAAACGACGATAATGTCGCCGACCGAAGCGTACTTGCGCTTGGAGCCGCCCAGCACCTTGATGCACATGACACGACGTGCGCCGGAATTATCCGCCACGTCGAGGTTTGTTTGCATCTGAATCATGTCAGGTCGCCTTCTTGTTGTGACCGGACCGGTTGGGCCGACCTCTTCTGACGGAGGGCCCCCTGTTCCAGCTTGTCAATTTCTGTTCTCGCGCGGGATCGATCGTTGCCAGGGTGGTTTCCGAAAACGGACCTTCCGTGCGCTCAAAGCAAAAGAACGCTCGTAACCGAGCGTCCTTGCGCTGCTTCATACAGATTTTCTCGGCTGACGCAAGGGCCAGACGAGAAAGTCTTAAGAATTAGGCCTGGACGGAAACGACCGTCCAGGTCTTGTCCTTGGAGATCGGCGCGCATTCCTCGATGGAAACCTGGTCGCCGACCTTGTACTGGTTGTTCTCGTCATGCGCCTTGTACTTCTTGGACCGGCGAACGGTCTTCTGGAAGATCGGGTGCGCGAAGCGACGCTCGACGCGGACCACGACGGTCTTATCGTTCTTGTCGCTGACGACTGTGCCCTGCAGAATGCGTTTTGGCATATTCTTGGATCCTTAAGCCTTGGCTTCTGCCGCCTTCTGGCGGGCAATGGTTTTGACGCGCGCAATGTCCTTGCGGACTTCATTGATGCGCGACGACTTTTCGAGCTGGCCGGTGGCCTTCTGGAAACGCAGGTTGAACTGCTCTTTCTTCAGCTTGGCAAGCTCTTCGTTGAGCTGGTCGGCGCTGAGCGCGCGAACGGTTTCGGCTTTCATGGGCTTTACTCCTTACTCTGCAATGCGCTGTACGAAGCGCGTCTTGACAGAGAGTTTCGCAGCACCAAGGCGAAGTGCCTCGCGGGCAAGTTCTTCGCTGACGCCGTCGATTTCAAACATCATTCGGCCGGGCTTGACCTTCGCTGCCCAGTATTCGACCGAACCCTTACCTTTACCCATGCGGACTTCGGTCGGCTTCGCCGTGACCGGTACGTCTGGGAATACGCGGATCCATACACGACCCGCACGCTTCATGTGACGGGTGATCGCGCGGCGAGCCGCTTCGATTTCACGAGCGTTCACACGGTTCGGCTCCTGAGACTTCAGGCCGAATTCACCGAAAGCAAGGTCGGAACCGCCCTTGGCGACGCCCTTGATGCGTCCCTTGAACTGCTTGCGGTACTTAGTGCGCTTTGGCTGCAACATTTTTTTAATTCTCCGATATTAGCTGCCAGGAACGACTGTTACGCGTTTTCGCGACGACGGTTGTTGCTGCTGGGGCCCTGGGCATCCGCTTCGGACGAACGACGCTCGGAAGCCATCGGATCGTGCTCGAGGATTTCGCCCTTGAAGATCCAGACCTTGATGCCGCAGATACCGAAAGCGGTCTGGGCTTCAGCCACACCGTAGTCGATGTCGGCACGAAGCGTGTGCAACGGCACGCGACCTTCGCGGTACCATTCCGTACGCGCGATTTCAGCGCCGCCGAGACGGCCGCCGCAGGTGATCTTGATGCCTTCGGCGCCAAGACGCATGGCCGACTGAACAGCACGCTTCATCGCACGGCGGAAAGCCACGCGGCGTTCCAGCTGCTGGGCGATCGACTGGGCGACGAGCGTCGAGTCGACTTCCGGCTTACGGACTTCAACGATGTTGAGGTGCGTTTCCGACTTGGTCATCTCGGCGATCTTCTTGCGCAGCTTTTCGATGTCTGCGCCCTTCTTGCCGATGATCAGACCCGGGCGAGCCGAGTGGATCGTGACGCGGCACTTCTTGTGCGGACGCTCGATGACCACCTTGGCGATGCCGGCCTGCTTCAGTTCTTCCATGACGAAAGCACGGATCTTCAGGTCTTCGTGAAGAAGCTGTCCGTATTCTGCGTTATCGGCGAACCAGCGGCTGTCCCAGGTACGGTTGATGCCGAGGCGGAAGCCGATTGGATTGATCTTCTGACCCATTATGCGGCCTCCCCTTTAGCTTCGACTTCGCGAACAACGATCGTCAGATGCGCGAAAGGCTTTTCGATACGCGATGCACGGCCACGGCCACGAGCGTGAAAACGCTTCATGACGATGGACTTGCCGACGTAGGCCTCGGCAACGACGAGCGAGTCGACGTCGAGATCATGGTTGTTTTCCGCGTTGGCGATTGCGGATTCCAGCGTCTTCTTGACGGTGTCCGAAATGCGCTTGCGCGAAAATTCGAGTTCTGCCAGAGCCCGGTCGACCTTCTTGCCGCGGATCATCGCGGCAACCAGGTTGAGCTTCTGGGGGCTGACGCGGATCGTGCGCGCAACTGCCTGCGCTTCATTATCCTTCAGCCGGCGTTCGGCTTTTGCCTTGCCCATGATTACTTCCTCTTTGCCTTCTTGTCCGCACCGTGACCGTAATAGGTCCGGGTCGGAGAGAATTCACCGAACTTGTGACCGACCATGTCTTCGTTGACACTGACCGGCACATGCTTGCTGCCGTTGTAGACGCCGAACGTGAGACCGACGAACTGCGGCAGGATGGTGGAGCGACGGCTCCACATCTTGATCACTTCGTTGCGACCGCCTTCACGAACCTTCTCAGCCTTCTTGAGAAGATAGCCGTCAACAAACGGACCTTTCCATACTGAACGAGCCATTGGAGACTTCCTCTCTTACTTCTTACGCTGATGACGCGAACGCATGATGAACTTGTCGGTCGACTTGTTCGAGCGCGTGCGCTTGCCCTTGGTGGGCTTGCCCCAAGGCGATACCGGATGACGGCCACCCGAGGTGCGGCCTTCACCACCGCCGTGCGGATGGTCAACAGGGTTCATGACGACGCCGCGAACGTGCGGACGCTTGCCGCGCCACACCGAACGGCCGGCCTTGCCGTCGTTGATGTTGCCGTGGTCGGGGTTCGAAACCGCACCGATCGTTGCAAGGCAGGAGCCGTGCACGAGGCGCTGTTCACCGGAGTTCAAGCGAAGGATCGCCATACCCTGGTCACGACCGACGAGCTGGACGTAGGCGCCGGCCGAACGGGCGATCTGACCGCCCTTGCCCGGCTTCATCTCGACGTTGTGAACGATCGAACCAACCGGCATGTACTGCAGCGGCATGGTGTTGCCCGGCTTGACGTCGACCTGCTTTTCCGACGCGATGACCTTGTCGCCGGCAGCAAGGCGCTGCGGAGCGATGATATAGGCCTGTTCGCCGTCGGCATAGTTGATCAGTGCGATGAACGCCGTGCGGTTCGGATCGTATTCGATACGCTCGACCGTGCCTTCGACGTCGAACTTGCGACGCTTGAAGTCGATCAGACGGTAGGTCCGCTTGTGACCGCCGCCCTGATAGCGAACGGTGATACGGCCGGTATTGTTACGACCGCCCTTGGAGGACAGGCCCTCCGTCAGAGCCTTGACAGGCTTGCCCTTGTGCAGGCCGGACCGATCGACGATGACCAGCTGACGCTGGCTCGGGGTGGTCGGATTGAAACTTTTCAATGCCATTGTTCTATTCCTCAGAGTCCGGTGGAGACGTCGATGGTCTGACCGTCAGCGAGCGTGACGATAGCCTTCTTGACGTCCTTCTGCCGGCCCGCGAAACCGCGGAAGCGCTTCAGCTTGCCCTTGCGGACCAGCGTGTTCACAGCCGTGACCTTGACGCCGAACAGCGCTTCGATCGCAGCCTTGATTTCCGGCTTCGACGCGCCCTTGGCGACGTTGAAGATGATCTGGTTCTGTTCAGAAACCAGCGTCGACTTTTCGGTGATCGAGGGAGCCAGGATCACATCGTAGTGGCGAAGGTCAGTCATTTGAACCGCTCCTCGAGAGCTTCAACTGCAGCCTTGGACAAGACCAGCTTGCCGCGACGCAGAATATCGTAAACATTGATGCCCTGAACCGGCAGAACGTCCACATTCGGGATGTTCTGGGCAGCGAGCTTGAAGTTGCTGTCGAGCTCGGCGCCGCCGATGAACAGCACGTTGGTCAGGCCGAGCGTTGCGAATGCGCCGGTCAGCGCCTTCGTCTTGGCTTCGGCGGCAACCAGGCTGTCAACGATGATCAGCTCTTCGGCGCGCAGCTTTGCGGACAGCGCATGGCGCAGGCCGAGAGCACGAACCTTCTTCGGCAGGTCGTGGGCGTGGCTGCGAACAACCGGGCCGTGAGCCTTGCCACCGCCGCGGAACTGCGGAGCGCGAGCCGAATGGTGACGAGCGCGGCCCGTACCCTTCTGCTTGAACATCTTGGCGCCGGTGCGTGCGACTTCTGCACGACCCTTGGCCTTATGCGTACCCTGCTGCTTCTTGGCGAGCTGCCAGCGAACGACGCGGGCAATGATATCTTCGCGCGGCTCGAGGCCGAAAATCGCGTCGGACAGCGAAACCTTACCGGCTTCCTTGCCCTCGAGTGTGGTGACGTTGAGATCCATGATCTGGCCCCCTTACTTGGCTGCGCGCACGGCGGCCGGACGCGGAGCGTCAGCCGGGGTGCCGGACTTGATGGCGTCGCGAACGACGATCCATGCGCCCTTGGAGCCGGGTACGGCGCCCTTGACGAGGATCAGGCCGCGGTCTTCATCGGTGGAGACCACTTCGAGGTTCTGGGTGGTGATGCGCGTCTGGCCCATGTGACCAGCCATGCGCTTGCCCTTCCAGACCTTACCCGGATCCTGGTTGTTACCCGTCGAACCATGCGAACGGTGCGAAACGGAAACGCCGTGCGTTGCGCGCAGACCGCCGAAGTTGTGACGCTTCATGGCACCCGCGAAGCCCTTACCGACCGAGGTACCGGTCACGTCGACCAACTGGCCGGCGATGAAGTGGTTTGCGGTGAGCTCGGCACCGATGTCGATCAGGTTGTCCGACGAAACGCGGAATTCCACGACCTTTGCCTTCGGCTCGACGCTTGCGGCAGCAAACTGACCGCGCAATGGCTTGCTCGTATTCTTGACCTTGGACTGGCCGGCACCGAGCTGAACTGCGGTGTAGCCATTCTTGTCTTCCGTGCGGTGGGCAACGACCTGGCAGTTCTCCAGCCGCAATACTGTAACCGGGACATGCTCACCAGCGTCGTTATAGACGCGGGTCATCCCAACTTTCTGTGCAATCACACCTGAACGCATTGGTTCATTCCTCTTGAGAGTTAGCTCCGGAGCAAGCCCCTCGGCACCTCTGGTTTAAGGTTTCCCTCATGATCATCCGTCCAGTTGGCCGGAGAGATCAGAAGGGTCGCCCGTTTTTGGAAGCCGTTGAACCGAAGTCCACGTACCTTCCTTGTTTTTAAAGCTTGATTTCCACGTCTACGCCGGCAGCGAGATCGAGCTTCATCAGCGCGTCAACGGTCTGCGGAGTCGGATCGACGATGTCGAGGAGACGCTTGTGGGTGCGCATCTCGAACTGTTCACGGCTCTTCTTGTCCACGTGGGGCGAACGGTTGACCGTAAACTTTTCAATGCGCGTGGGAAGCGGCACCGGACCACGAACCGAAGCGCCTGTGCGCTTGGCCGTCGAAACGATTTCCCGTGTGGAGGCATCAAGAATCCGGTGATCAAACGCCTTGAGGCGGATACGGATATTCTGGCCGTTCATTCGAGTTATCCTTGTTGTTTGTTACGCGAACGCCTCGATAAAGGCATTCGTCATTCGTTTCCGGGTGCTGATGCTTCAAAGAGCACAGAAAGCAAATCGCTTCCTGTCCAGTTCTGCAATTCGACCCGCCACATATACGGAATCGGCGTCCGACACAATGACCGAACGCCTACGGAAGCACGTTTTTTTTCGCGCTCCCGCCAATTCGAGAGGCATACGGGAAAACCGCATGCTTCGACCAAAAAATGATCGGGAAACGGCACTTATGGCGTGCCGTTTCCAACCGTCGGCCTAGGCCGACGAAAACTAACGTCGAGATTACTCGACGATCGAAGCAACGATGCCGGCGCCGACGGTGCGGCCGCCTTCGCGGATCGCGAAGCGCAGCTTTTCTTCCATCGCGATCGGAACGATCAGTTCGACCGAAACCGTGACGTTGTCGCCCGGCATGACCATTTCCGTGCCTTCCGGCAGCGACACGATGCCGGTCACGTCCGTCGTGCGGAAGTAGAACTGCGGACGGTAGTTGGTGAAGAACGGCGTATGACGACCGCCTTCTTCCTTCGTCAGGATGTAGGCTTCGGCCATGAACTTCTTGTGCGGCTTGACCGAACCCGGCTTGCACAGGATCTGGCCACGCTCGACGCCGTCACGGGTGACGCCGCGGATCAGCGCGCCGATGTTGTCGCCGGCCTGACCCTGGTCGAGAAGCTTGCGGAACATTTCAACGCCGGTCACCGTCGTCTTGGTCGTCGCGCGGATGCCGACGATCTCGACTTCTTCACCGACCTTGACGATGCCACGCTCGACGCGGCCGGTCACGACCGTACCACGGCCCGAGATCGAGAACACGTCTTCGATCGGCAGCAGGAACGGCAGGTTGATCGGACGCTCAGGCGTCGGGATATAGGCGTCGACGGCAGCCATCAGCTCGCGGATCGCGTCTTCGCCGATCTTCTTGTCCGAATCTTCAAGAGCAGCCAGAGCCGAACCCTTGACGATCGGGATATCGTCGCCCGGGAAGTCGTAGGACGACAGAAGTTCGCGCACTTCCAGCTCGACGAGCTCGAGCAGCTCGGCGTCGTCAACCTGGTCGACCTTGTTCAAAAACACGACGATCGCCGGAACGCCGACCTGACGGGCGAGCAGGATGTGCTCGCGGGTCTGCGGCATCGGGCCGTCGGCAGCCGAGCAAACCAGGATCGCGCCGTCCATCTGGGCAGCACCGGTGATCATGTTCTTGACATAGTCGGCGTGGCCGGGGCAGTCGACATGGGCGTAGTGACGGGCAGCCGTCTCATACTCGACGTGTGCCGTCGAGATGGTGATGCCGCGAGCCTTTTCTTCCGGAGCGGCGTCGATCTGGTCATACGCCTTGAACTCGCCGAAATACTTCGTGATCGCCGCCGTCAGCGACGTCTTGCCATGGTCAACGTGGCCGATCGTGCCGATGTTGACGTGCGGCTTGTTGCGCTCAAATTTGCTCTTTGCCATTTCCGGCTCTCCGTTTTTTGACCCCTAACAGGGGAATTCTCTTGTTTCTGTCAGATGGCGGTAGCTCCGGTCACTTCTGACCGGAGTACTTTGCCTGGATTTCCTGCGCCACGTTCGACGGAACCGGCGAATAGTGATCGAAGGTCATCGAATACTGGGCGCGGCCCTGGCTCATCGAGCGCAGGTTGTCCACGTACTTGAACATGTTCGCCAGCGGTACGTTCGCGTTGATGACAACGGCGATACCGCGGGATTCCTGGCCCTGAATCTGGCCACGACGCGAGTTCAGGTCACCGATCACGTCGCCGACATAATCTTCCGGCGTCACGACTTCGACCTTCATCATCGGCTCGAGCAGCTGAGCGCCGGCCTTCTTGGCCGCTTCACGGAAGCAGGCGCGCGAGGCGATTTCGAAGGCGAGGACCGAGGAGTCGACGTCGTGGAAGGCGCCGTCGATCAGCGTCGCTTTGACGCCGAGCATCGGGAAGCCTGCGAGCGGACCCGAGGACAGAACGCTTTCGATGCCCTTCTGGACACCCGGGATGTATTCCTTCGGAACAGCACCACCGACGATCTTCGATTCGAACTTGAAGTCTTCGCCTTCGTCGTTCGGCTCGAATACCAGCTTCACACGCGCGAACTGGCCGGTACCACCGGACTGCTTCTTGTGCGTGTAGTCTTCCTCGTGACGCTTCGTGATGGTTTCACGATAGGCAACCTGCGGCGCGCCGACAGTTGCTTCCACCTTGAACTCACGACGCATGCGGTCGACGAGAATGTCGAGATGCAGTTCGCCCATGCCGGCGATGATCGTCTGGCCCGATTCTTCATCGGTCTTGACGCGGAACGAAGGATCCTCGGCGGCCAGGCGGTTGAGCGCGAGGCCCATCTTTTCCTGGTCGTTCTTGGTCTTCGGCTCGATGGCGATCTGGATGACCGGCTCGGGGAATTCCATGCGCTCGAGGATGACCTGCTTCAGCGGATCGCAAAGCGTATCGCCCGTGGTCGTGTCCTTGAGACCGGCCAGAGCAACGATGTCGCCTGCGAAGGCTTCTTCGATGTCTTCACGCGAGTTGGAATGCATCTGCAGCATGCGGCCGACGCGCTCACGCTTTTCCTTGACCGTGTTCATGACCGACGTGCCCTTTTCGAGCTTGCCGGAATAGATGCGGGCGAAGGTCAGCGAACCGACGAAGGGGTCGTTCATGATCTTGAAGGCAAGCATCGACAGCGGCTCTTCATCGGACGCATGGCGTTCGATATCAGCCTCGGTCTTGACGTCGATACCCTTGATCGCCGGAATATCAGCTGGCGACGGCAGATAATCGACGACGGCGTCGAGCAGCGGCTGGACGCCCTTGTTCTTGAAGGCGGTACCGCAGAACATCGGATGGAACTTGACGTCGATGGTACCGCGACGAACGAGCGCACGGATCTGCTCATTGTCGGGCATTACGCCTTCCAGATAAGCTTCCATCGCGGCTTCGTCGATATCGACGACGGTTTCGATGAGGAGTTCGCGGAACTCTGCCGCCTTTTCCTTCATGTCGTCCGGGATTTCGACAACGTCCCACTGTGCGCCAAGCGATTCGTCGCGCCAGACCAGAGCATTCATCTCGATCAGGTCGATGACGCCCTTGAAGTCGCTTTCGGCGCCGATCGGCAGCTGCATGACGACCGGGATCGCGCCGAGGCGGGACTTGATCATGTCGACCGAGCGATAGAAGTCGGCGCCGGTCTTGTCCATCTTGTTGCAGAAGATCATCCGCGGGACGTGATACTTTTCAGCCTGACGCCAGACGGTTTCGGTCTGCGGTTCGACACCGGCGTTGGCGTCGAGAAGGGCGATCGCACCGTCGAGAACGCGCAGCGAACGCTCGACTTCGATGGTGAAGTCGACGTGGCCGGGAGTGTCGATGATGTTGAAGCGACGAGCCTTGCCGTCACGGCCCTTCCAGAAGGTCGTGGTCGCAGCGGACGTGATGGTGATGCCACGCTCCTGCTCCTGCTCCATCCAGTCCATGGTGGCGGCGCCGTCATGAACTTCGCCGATCTTGTGCGACTTGCCCGTGTAATACAGAATCCGCTCGGTCGTGGTGGTCTTGCCGGCGTCGATATGCGCCATGATACCGAAATTGCGGTAGTCTTCGATTTTATATTCGCGAGCCATAATGACTGCCTTTCGAAATTGTACGTCGATTACCAGCGATAATGCGAGAATGCACGGTTGGCATCGGCCATCTTGTGCGTGTCTTCGCGCTTCTTGACGGCGCTGCCACGGTTGTTCGCAGCATCCATGAGTTCGCCGCAGAGGCGATCGATCATGGTGGTTTCGTTGCGCTTGCGGGCAGCAATGATCAGCCAGCGGATAGCGAGAGCCTGGCGGCGCTCGGGACGAACATCGACCGGAACCTGGTAGGTCGCACCACCAACGCGGCGCGAACGCACTTCAACATGCGGAGCGATGTTGTCGAGAGCGGAATGGAACACGGTCACCGGCTCCTGCTTCAGCTTCGCCTGAACCGCATCGAATGCACCGTAAACGATGCTTTCCGCGACCGACTTCTTACCATGAAGCATGATTGCGTTCATGAACTTGGTGACGACCAGATCGCCGAACTTCGGGTCCGGATTGATCTCGCGCTTTTCTGCACTGTGACGACGTGACATTGGTTTTGTCTCTCAAACTTGAACTGACGCCTTAACACGCGGAGAACCTCGCGCAGCGCCTGGAATTGTGTAACCCGAAATTACTTCGGACGCTTCGCGCCATACTTGGAGCGGCGCTGCTTGCGGTTCTTGACACCCTGGGTATCGAGTACGCCGCGGATGATGTGGTAGCGAACGCCCGGCAAGTCCTTGACGCGGCCGCCGCGGATCATGACCACGGAGTGTTCCTGAAGGTTGTGACCTTCGCCCGGAATATAGCCGATGACTTCGAAGCCATTGGTCAGGCGGATCTTGGCAACCTTACGCAGAGCCGAGTTCGGCTTCTTCGGGGTCGTCGTGTAAACGCGGGTGCAAACGCCACGCTTCTGCGGATTTTCCTGCAGGGCAGGAACCTTATTGCGCTTTACCTGTGCCTGACGCGGCTTGCGGATCAGCTGGTTTACGGTAGGCATATAACCATCCCTTACAAATGTCTCATTACCCTTGCGGGCGGATCGATGCCGTCGCCGGCGGTTTCGAACGCTTACAAATGCGCAAAACGAGGACCAGTCCGCCTCTCGGCAGATGGCCCGCAAAGAGCAGAGGACGCAATAGTTTCAGCGTCTTGCGTACAGCATTGTGGTCTTCAGCGTGCGTTTCGAACCTTGTTTGAGGCGAACTCCAGAACATGACGTTCCGAACCAGCCAGCCTCACATAGGCTCCGATGCGGCGGGGTGTACTGATTTCGGGGTGTCTCGTCAAGGGGAATTAACAAATAATCTTGGCCACGCAACGCTGACATGCCTGCAAAACAAGGCTTTTGCGGCCAGTGCGAAGCGCTCTGCCTGCCCTGCTCGTCTGAATCGTACAGGCGCGATGTTCGACTTAAGGAATCATAAAGCAATCCCACAATCCAGCGCAATTTCGAAGAATCGGTCCCTGCCCTTCACGATTCGTCGCCAAGCGGTGTTTTTTCCACGCGTTGCGGTGCTATACGCTGTAAAGTCATCCGCATGAATCTTATGACAGAGGACATTGCCATGACTGCCACTCCCGACAACGACAACAAACTCGACGGACCGATGATCTTCATCATCATCGGCAAGGCCTACGAGCAGGATGGCGACGATGACGGTGTGGATATCCACGTGATGCTGCGCGCACCGGATGACGATACCGCAGTTCGCGAAGCCCTCAATGCGCTTGCCGAGGAGGGCTTTCTCGAAGCCGATCTCGACCAGATCGGCACGCTGACGGACGCGCCCGACGAAGAACCGCATGCATCCGCCTACCAGGGTGCTCTCACCGGCGAAGTGGCGATTATCCGTTTCTCGTGACGAACCAGAATTGCGGCCGTTCTTTCCTCTCGGCGAACCGATAACGGCCGCAAACCGCGGTATTTGCGTTTGCGTCGGAGACGCTTCATCATAGTCCAGTAGCCTCAGGCGTTTTAATGCGATCGTGAAATACAATGGAAACAGTCCAGTCCGACATCATCGGCAAAATTTATGAAGCTGCTGTGTTTCCAGATAGATGGCCGGGCGTTATCTCGCATATCGGCAAGCATTGCGACCTATGGGGTGGCGCCATCACCTGGGACGGAACCGGTGATCGCACATGGATCGCGACGGATAACTTCCAGGAATTGTTTGTCGAATTCGCGGCTCAAGGCTGGGCGCAGGACAATACGCGATTGGACCGGGCCAATCGTGAAGGCCAGTTTTCCTTTGTGCATGACTACGAAATCTTCTCGAAGGAAGAACGGGATCGCATGCCGGTCTACCGGGAATTCCTTCACCCACGCGGCTTTGGACACGGTATAGCAACACAGATCAGCGGCCCGGAGAATCTCAATATCAGCGTCTGCTTCGAGCGCCAGCTGGTCCACGGCGAGATCAACTCCGAGGTGACCGGCTTTCTCAATGGTTTGAGACCGCACATCGCCCGCAGCCTCGTGCTGTCGGCTCAGCTGGAACAGCAGAAGGCTGACATGATGGTCGCCGGGCTCGACGCCATTGGAGCGCCTGCCGCCGTTGTTCAGCACAATGGACGTGTTCTGTCGGCGAACACGAAATTCGAGGCGGCACAGCGGCGCATTTCGATCGTTGCGCGGGACCGCATTTTCGTGAGTGACGAAGGCGCGAACCGACTTCTCCGTGATTCCCTTTCCAAAATCCACGCTGACCAGGTTGGCTCGATTCCCCTTCCCGCGACAGAAATCGATCCCGCCTGCATCGTGCACATCATACCGCT
Organism: Pararhizobium sp. O133; assembly: GCF_051669845.1. Taxonomy (NCBI): domain Bacteria; kingdom Pseudomonadati; phylum Pseudomonadota; class Alphaproteobacteria; order Hyphomicrobiales; family Rhizobiaceae; genus Pararhizobium; species Pararhizobium sp. O133. The sequence continues at coordinate 3,196,816 of NZ_CP196426.1, forward strand.
ACGCGGAAACGCGCTGGATTTCTCCTCGAACGGTGTCGCCATCCTGCTGATCGCTCATCCTACCGATGTCAACGACGGAGACCTGCGGGTTTTGAAAGGCCTTTATGATCTGACGAAGGGCGAAGCGAGGATTGCCATCGAGATTCAGAAAGGCTTTGCCTTACCCGAAATCGCTGAACGGATGGGGGTTTCCTACCATACGGTGCGCAGCGTGGCGCGCACCATTTATGCCAAGACAGGTAGCTCCGGCCAGAGCGACCTCGTCCGCCGCCTGTCCGCATTCTCACGCTATGCGATATCACCCTTTCAGTCAGGCTCTCCAACCTGATCAATCCTGCCGCCGCTCGGTGGCCGACAGGCATATCTAAAATACAAAAAGCCGCCCGGATCGCTCCGGGCGGCTTTTCAAATGGTGCCGGAAGGACGGTGAACCGCCCTCCCCAGCCTTCGGCTTTATTCGGCCGCGGCTTCTTCCTTGGCCAGATCAGCAAGCATCGGCGTTGCGATGTCCGCACCCGTACCCTTGCGGCGCTCTTCGAGGATCATCTCGTCGCGCGCGGTGGCGATACGGCGGATCTGGGTCATGGTGCCGCCGGTACCGGCCGGGATCAGGCGGCCGACGATGACGTTTTCCTTCAGCCCCTGCAGACCGTCGGTCTTGCCGGCGATCGCAGCTTCCGTCAGCACCTTGGTCGTTTCCTGGAAGGACGCGGCCGAGATGAAGGACGGCGTCTGCAGCGACGCCTTGGTGATGCCGAGCAGGACCGGATCGCCGTAGGCCGGCTTCTTGCCCTGTTCGATCAGCTGGTCGTTGACATCTTCCAGCTCGATGCGGTCGACGCTGTCGCCAACGATATAGGTACTGTCACCGGCATCGGTCACTTCCACCTTTTGCAGCATCTGGCGAACGATCACCTCGATGTGCTTGTCGTTGATCACAACGCCCTGCAGACGGTAGACTTCCTGGATTTCGTTCACGAGGTAGGAAGCGAGTGCTTCCACGCCCTTGATCGCCAGGATGTCATGCGGTGCCGGGTTACCGTCGAGGATGTAGTCACCCTTTTCGATATAGTCGCCGTCCTGAAGATGGAAGGGCTTGCCCTTCGGGATCAGGTATTCGACCGGCTCGACACCGTCTTCCGCAGGCTCGATCAGCACGCGGCGCTTGTTCTTGTAGTCGCGGCCGAAGCGGATCGTACCATCGATTTCGGCGATGATCGCGTGATCCTTCGGACGGCGCGCTTCGAAGAGTTCGGCAACGCGCGGCAGACCACCGGTGATGTCCTTCGTCTTGGCGCTTTCCAGCGGCGAACGTGCAAGTACGTCACCCTGGCTGACCTTGGTGCCCGGCTCGACCGACAGGATGGCGTCGACCGAAAGCATGAAGCGGGCGTCACCACCACGCGACAGCTTCATCACTGCGCCGTTCTTGTCCTTGATGACGATGGCCGGCTTCAGGTCGATACCGCGCGGCGTCGAACGCCAATCGATAACCTGACGCTTGGTGATGCCGGTTGCTTCGTCGGTCGCTTCCAGAACGGAGATACCGTCGACGATATCCTCGAAATGAACCGTGCCTTCGACTTCGGTCATCATCGGGCGCGTGTAAGGATCCCATTCGGCCAGACGCTGGCCGCGCTTCACCTTGTCGCCGTCATCGACATAGATTTTCGAACCGTAGGCGACGCGCTGCGAGGAGCGCTCGACACCGCGCTCATCGAGGATCTGGACCGCCATGTTGCGGCCCATGGCAACGAGAATGTTGTCCGAGTTGCGCAGCATGTTGCGGTTCTTGATCTGAACCGTACCCTCGTACGATGCTTCCAGGAACGACTGGTCGACCACGTTTGCCGTACCACCAAGGTGGAACGTACGCATGGTCAGCTGCGTGCCCGGCTCGCCGATCGACTGGGCGGCGATGACGCCGACCGCTTCACCCATGTTGACAGGGGTACCGCGGGCAAGGTCGCGACCGTAGCAGACGCCGCAGACACCGGTCTGGATTTCGCAGGTCAGGGCCGAACGGATGCGGATCGACTGGATGCCGGCCTTCTCGATCTCGACGACATCGGCTTCAAGGATCATGCGGCCGGCATCGACGATGCGCTCGCCGGTGACCGGGTGATCGATGTTGTCGAGTGCCGTACGACCGAGAACGCGGGCGCCGATGGAGGCAACGACCTGACCGGCATCGACGATGGCGGTCATGGTGAGGCCGGTTTCGGTACCGCAATCGACGGAATTGACGATGCAATCCTGCGCGACGTCGACGAGACGGCGTGTCAGGTAACCGGAGTTCGCGGTCTTCAGAGCGGTGTCTGCGAGACCCTTACGGGCACCGTGGGTCGAGTTGAAGTACTCGTTAACGGTCAGACCTTCCTTGAAGTTCGAGATGATCGGCGTCTCGATGATTTCGCCCGACGGCTTGGCCATGAGGCCGCGCATGCCACCCAACTGGCGCATCTGGTTCGGAGAACCGCGGGCACCCGAGTGCGACATCATGTAGATGGCGTTCATCGGCTTCTGGCGACCGGTCTTGTCGTCGAACTCGACGGCCTTGATGCGGGCCATCATGTCTTCGGCGACCTTCTCGGTGGCCTTGCCCCAGGCATCGACGACCTTGTTGTACTTTTCGCCCTGGGTGATCAGGCCGTCATTGTACTGCTGCTCGTATTCCTTGACCAGATTTTCGGTATCGCCGACGATCTTGGCCTTGGTGACCGGAATGACCATGTCGTCCTTGCCGAAAGAAATGCCGGCGCGGCAGGCATGGGCAAAGCCGAGCTGCATGATGCGGTCGCAGAAGATGACCGTGTCCTTCTGGCCGCAATGACGGTAGACCGTGTCGATCATCTTGGAGATGTTCTTCTTGGTCAGTTCCTGGTTGCAGACGTCGAACGGCACGTTGACGTTCTTCGGCAGGAGTTCGCCGATGAGCATACGGCCAGGCGTCGTCTCATAGATCTTCGAAACGGGCTTGCCTTCGGCATCGATGGTTTTGAAGCGGCCACGAATCTTGGCGTGCAGCGTCACCGACTTGGTTTCAAGCGCGTGATGCAGTTCGCCGAGATCGGAGAAGGCCATGCCTTCGCCCGGCTCGTTCTGGTTCATGATCGAGAGATAGTAGAGACCGAGAACCATGTCCTGCGACGGAACGATGATCGGTGCGCCGTTTGCCGGATGCAGGATGTTGTTGGTCGACATCATCAGCACGCGGGCTTCCAGCTGGGCTTCCAGCGAGAGCGGCACGTGAACAGCCATCTGGTCACCGTCGAAGTCAGCGTTGAAGGCGGTGCAGACGAGCGGATGCAGTTGGATGGCCTTGCCTTCGACCAGGGTCGGTTCGAAGGCCTGGATGCCCAGGCGGTGCAGCGTCGGCGCGCGGTTCAGGAGAACCGGATGCTCGCGGATGACCTCGTCGAGGATATCCCAGACTTCCGGCTTTTCCTTTTCAACCAGCTTCTTGGCCTGCTTGACGGTCGAGGAATAACCCTTGGCGTCTAGGCGGGCGTAGATGAACGGCTTGAACAGTTCGAGCGCCATCTTCTTCGGCAGGCCGCACTGGTGCAGTTTCAGTTCCGGACCGGTCACGATGACCGAACGGCCGGAATAGTCGACGCGCTTGCCGAGCAGGTTCTGGCGGAAGCGGCCCTGCTTGCCCTTGAGCATGTCGGACAGCGACTTCAGCGGACGCTTGTTGGCACCGGTGATGACGCGGCCACGGCGACCGTTGTCGAACAGCGCGTCCACGGATTCCTGCAGCATGCGCTTTTCGTTGCGGATGATGATGCCCGGAGCGCGCAGTTCGATCAGGCGCTTCAGACGGTTGTTACGGTTGATGACGCGACGATAGAGATCGTTCAGGTCGGACGTCGCGAAACGGCCGCCATCGAGCGGGACCAGCGGGCGCAGGTCCGGCGGGATGACCGGAACGACCTTCATGATCATCCATTCCGGACGGTTGCCGGATTCCATGAAGTTCTCGACGATCTTCAGGCGCTTCATCAGCTTTTTCTGCTTCAGTTCCGACGTGGTGTCCGCCAGATCCGAGCGCAGGTCACCTGCGATCTTGTCGAGATTCATCGATGCCAGCATCTCGTAGATGGCTTCAGCACCGATCATCGCCGTGAACTGATCTTCGCCGAACTCGTCGACGGCGATCATGTATTCTTCTTCCGAGAGAAGCTGGTTTTCCTTGAGGGACGTCAGGCCCGGCTCGGTGACGATGTAGTTTTCGAAATACAGGACGCGCTCGATATCCTTCAGCGTCATGTCGAGCAGCGTCGCGATGCGGCTCGGCAGGGACTTCAGGAACCAGATATGGGCAACCGGGGCGGCGAGCTCGATATGGCCCATGCGCTCACGGCGAACGCGCGACAGCGTCACTTCGACGCCGCACTTTTCGCAGATGATACCCTTGTACTTCATGCGCTTGTACTTGCCGCACAGGCATTCGTAATCCTTGATCGGGCCAAAGATGCGCGCGCAGAACAGACCGTCGCGCTCCGGCTTGAAGGTACGGTAGTTGATGGTTTCCGGCTTCTTGATCTCGCCGTAGGACCAGGAGAGAATCTTCTCCGGCGACGCAATCGAAATCCGGATGGAATCGAAGGTCTGCGCAGGCACCTGCGGATTGAAAAGGTTCATGACCTCTTGGTTCATGCCTATCTCCTTTATGGGCTATCGCCCTGAGCTTGGCAGAAAGCGCGGCAAATCCCGGGCGCCGGCTTCTGCACGAAACGGATAAAACCGCATGAAATGCGGCCGCATTTCCTACCCCGTCCCATCAACGCGAGATTGGGGTGGAAACGGTGCGCGCCGCTCTGGAAAGCGGCACGCACCCTGATGTTTTTACTCGGCCGCGTCCGGCAGTTGCTGGTTTGCCGCATTGAGTTCGTCGAGCTTGGAATTCTCCAATTCGACGCTGAGACCCAGAGAGCGCATTTCCTTGACGAGAACGTTGAAGCTTTCCGGAATACCCGCCTCGAACGTGTCGTCGCCACGGACGATCGCTTCGTAGACCTTGGTACGGCCGGCCACGTCGTCGGACTTCACCGTCAGCATTTCCTGCAGGGTGTAGGCGGCGCCGTAGGCTTCGAGCGCCCAGACTTCCATTTCCCCGAAACGCTGACCGCCGAACTGCGCCTTACCACCGAGCGGCTGCTGGGTGACAAGCGAGTAAGGACCGATCGAACGAGCATGGATCTTGTCGTCGACAAGGTGGTTCAGCTTCAGCATGTAGATGTAGCCGACGGTTACCTGACGGTCGAACTGATCGCCGGTACGGCCATCATAGAGCGTCGACTGACCGGTGACCTTCAAGCCTGCCTGTTCCAGCATCTCGTTGACGTCGGCTTCGACAGCACCGTCGAAGACCGGCGTTGCGATCGACACGCCGCGGCGGGTCTGCTCGGCCAGACGGACGATCGATTCGTCGTCGTACTGCTTGATCGGCTCGCCCTTCGGACCGGACCCGATGACGCTGTCGATGGTATCGCGCAGCGGCTGGATGTCGGCACCTGCCTTGTAGGCATCGAGCATCGCCCCAATCTTCTTGCCCATGCCGGCACAGGCCCAACCCAGATGGGTTTCAAGGATCTGGCCGACGTTCATGCGCGAAGGCACGCCGAGCGGGTTCAAGACGACGTCAACATGCGTACCGTCTTCCAGGAACGGCATGTCCTCGATCGGCACGATGCGGGAAACCACACCCTTGTTGCCGTGACGGCCGGCCATCTTGTCGCCTGGCTGGATCTTGCGCTTCACAGCGACGAAGACCTTGACCATCTTCATGACGCCCGGAGGCATTTCGTCGCCGCGCTGGACCTTTTCGACCTTGTCCATGAAGCGATGCTCGAGCAGCGACTTCGACTCGTCGTACTGGCCACGCAGAGCTTCGACTTCGCCCTGAGCCTTCTCGTCTTCAACCGCGAACATCCACCACTGCGAGCGGGGATATTCGGAGATGACGGCGTTCGAAAGCTCGGTGCCCTTCTTGAAGCCCTTCGGACCGGCGACGGCGACGTGGCCGCGCAGCATGTCGAGGAGACGCGCATAGACGTTGCGATCGAGGATCGCCTGTTCGTCGTCGCGGTCCTTGGCCAGACGCTCGATCTCTTCCCGCTCGATCGCCATGGCGCGCTCGTCTTTTTCAACGCCGTGGCGATTAAAGACGCGGACTTCGACGATCGTGCCGAAAGTGCCCGGAGGCATGCGCATGGAGGTGTCACGGACGTCGGACGCCTTTTCACCGAAGATGGCGCGCAGAAGCTTTTCTTCCGGCGTCATCGGGCTTTCGCCCTTCGGGGTGATCTTGCCGACGAGAATGTCGCCAGGAGCGACTTCCGCACCGATATAGACGATACCGGCTTCGTCGAGATTCTTCAGCGCTTCTTCCGAAACGTTCGGAATGTCGCGCGTGATTTCTTCCGGACCAAGCTTGGTGTCACGCGCCATCACTTCGAATTCCTCGATGTGGATGGAGGTGAACACGTCGTCGCGAACGATCCGCTCGGAAAGCAGGATCGAGTCCTCGTAGTTGTAGCCATTCCACGGCATGAACGCGACGAGCGCGTTGCGGCCGAGGGCCAGGTCGCCGAGGTCGGTCGACGGACCGTCCGCGATGATGTCGCCCTTGTTCAGGATGTCACCGACGGTGACCAGCGGGCGCTGGTTGACGCAGGTGTTCTGGTTGGAACGCTGGAACTTCTGCAGGCGGTAGATATCGACGCCGGACTTGCCGGCTTCGAGGTCTTCGGTCGCACGGATAACGATACGCGTTGCGTCGACCTGGTCGACCACGCCGGCGCGACGAGCACCGATGGCAGCACCGGAATCGCGAGCAACAACCGGCTCCATGCCGGTGCCGACGAACGGGGCTTCGGCACGCAGCAGCGGCACGGCCTGACGCTGCATGTTGGAGCCCATGAGCGCGCGGTTGGCGTCATCGTTTTCAAGGAACGGGATGAGCGCCGCCGCGACAGACACGAGCTGCTTCGGCGAAACGTCCATCAGGTTCACGATGTCGCGCGGTGCGAGCATGACGTCGCCAGCATGACGGCAGACAACGAACTCTTCGACGAACGACTGGTCGGCGTTCAGTTCGGAGTTGGCCTGGGCCACGTGGTACTTGGCTTCTTCCATCGCCGAGAGATAGACGACGTCCTTCGTCACCTTGCCGTCGACGATCTTGCGGTACGGCGATTCAATGAAGCCGTACTTGTTGACGCGGGCGAAGGTTGCAAGCGAGTTGATCAGACCGATGTTCGGGCCTTCCGGCGTTTCGATCGGGCAGATACGGCCATAGTGGGTCGGATGAACGTCGCGGACTTCGAAGCCTGCGCGTTCGCGCGTCAGACCACCCGGGCCCAGAGCCGAGAGACGGCGCTTGTGGGTGATTTCCGACAGCGGATTGACCTGGTCCATGAACTGCGACAGCTGCGAGGAACCGAAGAACTCGCGAACGGCGGCAGCAGCCGGCTTGGCGTTGATCAGGTCCTGCGGCATGACGGTGTCGATCTCGATCGACGACATGCGTTCCTTGATCGCACGCTCCATGCGCAGCAGGCCGAGACGATACTGGTTTTCCATCAGTTCGCCGACGGAGCGGACACGACGGTTGCCGAGGTTGTCGATATCGTCGATTTCGCCCTTGCCGTCGCGCAGGTCGACCAGCATCTTGACCACGGCCAGAATGTCTTCCTTGCGCAGGATGCGGACGGTGTCGGCGGCGTCGAGATCGAGGCGCATGTTCATCTTCACACGGCCGACGGCGGAGAGGTCGTAACGCTCCGCATCGAAGAACAGCGTGTTGAACATGGCTTCGGCCGAATCCATGGTCGGCGGCTCACCCGGACGCATGACGCGGTAGATATCAAACAGAGCATCCTGACGGTTCTCGTTCTTGTCCACCGCCAGCGTGTTGCGGATGTAGGCACCGACATTGATATGGTCGATGTCGAGGACCGGGATCTCGTCAAAGCCGGCACCGAGGATGACGCCGAGCGTCTTCTCGTCGATTTCGTCACCGGCTTCGAGGAAGATTTCGCCCGTTGCCATGTTGACGAGATCTTCGGCGAGGAAGTTGCCGTAGAGATCGTCGTCGGAAGCCTTGATCGCCTTGAGGCCCTTTTCCGAAAGGGTCTTCAAGAGACGCGGCGTCAGCTTCTTGCCGGATTCGACCACGACTTCGCCGGTGTCGGCATCGATCAGGTCGGAAAGCGCCTTCTGGCCCTTCAGCCGGTCAGGCTGGAACGGAATCCGCCAACCCTTCCCGTCGCGCTGATAATCGGACTTGGTGTAGAAGGTCTCGAGGATTTCCTCGCCGTCCATGCCAAGCGCCATGAGCAGCGACGTAACCGGAATCTTGCGGCGACGGTCGATACGCGCGTGGACAACGTCCTTGGCATCGAATTCGATGTCGAGCCAGGAACCGCGATACGGGATGACGCGGGCAGCAAACAGCAGCTTGCCCGAGGAATGGCTCTTGCCCTTGTCATGGTCGAAGAACACGCCCGGCGAACGGTGCATCTGGGAGACGATGACGCGCTCGGTACCGTTGACGATGAACGTACCATTGTTGGTCATGAGCGGCATGTCGCCCATGTAGACGTTCTGTTCCTTGATGTCCTTGATGGACTTCGCACCCGTATCCTCGTCGATATCGAACACGATGAGGCGCAGCGTCACCTTGAGCGGCGCTGCGTAGGTCAGGTCGCGCTGACGGCATTCCTCGACGTCGAACTTCGGCTGTTCGAATTCGTAGGAGACGAACTCGAGCATCGAAGCGCCGGAGAAATCCGTGATCGGGAAAACGGACTTGAAAACGGACTGAAGCCCCTCGTCCGGACGACCGCCCTGCGGCTCGTCGACCATGAGGAACTGGTCGTAGGATGCCTTCTGAACCTCGATGAGGTTCGGCATTTCCGCGACTTCTGGAATTTTACCGAAAAACTTGCGTACGCGCCTGCGACCGTTAAACGAAAGGGTCTGAGCCATCGTCGCTCCTTTAAAAATTGCACCCGGGCCTGCAACAGACGGTGACCGCTGGCCAGTCGGCTCCGTCAATCAATGGATCACTCAATCTCGTCTACCCCCAAAACGCTGAGCCGGATTGCTGTGGCGTTCCTGGTTCGAGACCATCCTCTTGAGAACCCATTACCCAAAAGCCGTTTTCAGGTGGCTTTTGGGTAATACGTTCAGAAAGCGTTTAAAGAGAGGCGGCCATTTTCACGGCCGCCCCTCCTTTAAAGGAGGCAGGATTACTTGACGTCAACCTTGGCGCCAGCGTCTTCCAGCTTCTTCTTGAGGTCAGCGGCTTCAGCCTTGGAAACGGCTTCCTTGACAGCCTTCGGAGCGGCTTCAACGAGGTCCTTGGCTTCCTTGAGGCCGAGGCCGGTGATAGCGCGAACTTCCTTGATGACGTTGATCTTGTTAGCGCCGGCGTCAGCCAGGATAACGTCGAACTCGGTCTTTTCTTCTTCAGCCGGGCCAGCAGCAGCAGCGCCGCCAGCAGCAGCGACTGCTACCGGAGCAGCAGCGGAAACGCCCCACTTTTCTTCGAGAAGCTTCGACAGTTCTGCAGCTTCCAGAACGGTCAGCGAGGACAGGTCGTCTACGATCTTTGCGAGATCAGCCATTTTACAGTTCCTTTTGTTCGGTTCGAACTTGGTTAGATATAAACAACGAAAAACCGCCTTATGCGGCTTCTTCGTCCTTCTTGGCATAGGCTGCAAACACGCGGGCAAGCTGGCTTGCCGGTGCTGCTACAACGCCTGCGATGCGGGTAGCCGGAGTCTGGATCATGCCCAGCAGCTTCGCGCGCAGTTCGTCAAGCGAAGGCAGGGTCGCAAGCGACTTGACTGCATCCGCGTTGAGCGTCGTTGAACCCATGGCGCCACCGAGAACAACGATCTTGTCGTTGGTCTTGGCGAAATCCATGAGAACCTTAGGAGCCGTGATCGGGTCGGCGCTGAATGCTACCAGCGTCTGTCCCTTGAAGAGATTGGACATCCCTTCCGACTCTGTACCCTGAAGGGCGATCTTGGCCAGGCGGTTCTTCGCGACTTTGACGGTGCCGCCAGCAGCGCGCATCTTTGAACGGAAGTCGTTCATCTGTGCGACTGTGACACCAGCATAGTGGGCCACGACAACCGAACCGGCGCCCTTGAAGGCATCGTTCAGCTCCGTGACGAATTCGCGTTTTTCCGCTCTTTCCACTGCCTATCTCCAGTTGACGGGACTACAAACGCAGTCCCATCGGGTTTGCCTTTGCCGCGAGAGATCAGAAGTGATCCCAAGCAACGCTCGAGGATCCTGTCCCCTGCGCGTCCCCTTTCGGGTGCGACACAAGGCAAGCCGAGGTTCGAACCGAATTTCCACGCTTTCGCGCGTCAAATGAAATTCGGGACTCACCCGTCTCATGCAGGCTGAAGTGATTAAGGGATAACCACCTGCAATCTCGGACAGGAGTTCCGGGTTTGATCCCGGAATTTCCGGCCCAAAAGGGCCGGAAATTTGTGACCGGACCGAAGTCCGATGAATGATTTAGGCGACGGCGACCGTCGACGGCTCGATCTTGACGCCCGGACCCATGGTCGAGGAGATCGCGACGCGCTTGACGTAGTTGCCCTTGGCGCCAGCCGGCTTTGCCTTGATGACCGCATCGGCGAAAGCGCGGATATTTTCTTCAAGAGCAGAAGCGGTGAACGAGGCCTTGCCGATACCGGCATGGACGATACCAGCCTTTTCGACGCGGAACTCGACAGCACCACCCTTCGATGCCTTGACGGCACCGGCGACGTCCATGGTGACCGTTCCGACCTTCGGGTTCGGCATCATGCCACGTGGGCCGAGAACCTTACCGAGACGGCCGACGAGCGGCATCATGTCCGGGGTCGCGATGCAACGATCGAAATCGATCTTGCCGCCCTGGACGATCTCGACGAGATCTTCAGCGCCGACGATATCCGCGCCGGCAGCCTTGGCTTCGTCAGCCTTGGCGCCACGTGCGAACACGGCGACGCGAACGTCGCGGCCGGTGCCGTTCGGCAGGTTGACAACACCACGGACCATCTGGTCGGCGTGACGCGGGTCAACACCCAGGTTCATCGCGACTTCGATGGTTTCGTCGAACTTGGCGATGGCACGAGCCTTCACGAGAGCGATCGCTTCCGGCAGGGCAACGAGCTTCGTCGGATCGATGCCTTCGCGGGTCTTCTGTACACGCTTTGCAAGCTTTGCCATGTTACGCCACCACTTCCAGACCCATGGCGCGGGCGGAGCCCTCGATCATGGTCATTGCGCCTTCGATATCGGCTGCGTTCAGATCCTTCATCTTGGCTTCGGCGATCGACTTGATCTGAGCCTTGGTGAGCTTGCCTGCTGCCGCGCCCTTGCCCGGGGTCTTCGAACCCGAGGTGAGCTTTGCTTCCTTCTTCAGGAAGTAGCTGACCGGCGGCTGCTTCATGACGAAGGTGAAAGACTTGTCCTGGTAGTAGGTGATGACGACCGGGATCGGCATGCCCTTTTCCATTTCCTGCGTAGCCGCGTTGAACGACTTGCAGAATTCCATGATGTTAATACCACGCTGACCAAGCGCCGGGCCGATCGGCGGGGACGGGTTTGCCGATCCTGCCTTGACCTGAAGCTTGAGCTGGCCTGCAACTTTCTTAGCCATATCTCTCTGCCTTTATGGTTTTCCAGGTCCACTTTCCGCATGAGCGGTCGGAACCGGAAATGTTCCGGCCGGTTTCCCGGCCCTTCGTGCCACACCCGAAAAGCGCGGCGGCTGCGGTTGCGTGGTACGGATCAAGGTCCGGCTAAGACCATCATCCTTCCACGCGGGGTGCGGGGTGCCCCGCTTGACCGGATCGAAATCCGGAAACAAAAGAATGCCGCGCAGCCAGAAGATCTAGCGCTGCGACACCCTGAAATCAGACTTTTTCGACCTGAGCATATTCAAGGTCTACCGGCGTGGCGCGGCCGAAGATCGAAACCTCGACCTTGAGGCGCGAACGCTCTTCGTCCACGTCCTGGACGATACCGTTGAACGACGCGAACGGACCGTCGGAAACGCGAACCTGCTCGCCGATCTCGAACGAGATCGAAGGCTTCGGACGATCGACACCATCCTGAACCTGACCGAGAATGCGCTCAGCCTCGAAATCAGGGATCGGAACCGGCTTGTTGTCGGAACCGAGGAAACCGGTGACCTTCGGCGTGTTCTTGATAAGGTGATAGGCTTCATCCGTCAGGTTGGCCCGCACCAGCACATAGCCGGGGAAAAACTTGCGCTCTGCATCGACCTTGCGGCCGCGACGAACCTCAACAACCTTCTCGGTCGGAACGAGAATCTTTTCAAACAGGTGCTCAAGCCCTTTCTGGCGAGCCTTGTTCTCGATGTCCTCGGCGACCTTCTTCTCGAAATTCGAGTAGGCGTGAACGATGTACCAACGCGCTGCCATATTCATCCTCAATCGTTCAAACGCCAGCGTTCAGGACCAGGCCAATCAGCCAGCCCATCAGTTGGTCCGCAGCAAAAAAGAACGCAGCCGCAAAGAAGACCATGACGAAAACCATCAACGTCGAGATCATCGTCTCGCGCCGGGTCGGCCATGTCACTTTCGCCGTCTCAGCGCGTACCTGCTGCAGAAACGTAAATGGATTTGTCTTGGATGCCATTGAATGCTCACGCCTTAACGGCCCGTAAAGCTGACGATCAGCCCCACGCGCCGCGTGTCTGTTTGAACCCTACATAAAGACCGATTCTCGAAATCACAAGAGGTCAACGGTCCTTTTTGCGAAATTAGCCAGAAGGAACCAGCCCTTCCATGTGTAGCCCGCCCGATCACCGCAGCATATTTCTACGCGGTTTCGAATGGCAGGGGCAGCAGGGCTCGAACCTGCGACCTGCGGTTTTGGAGACCGCCGCTCTACCAACTGAGCTATACCCCTAGACCTGCTGCGCCAGCGTTTGAAAAGCCGAGCGCTGCAAGAAGTCTGCGGCTTATTATTCAAGTTGCCGCAGGATGACAAGCGTCTTGGCCCGAAAAAATGAAAAGAATCCGGCGATGTCAGCACTCTTTTCGAGAGCTTAGTTCCGCTCGATCATCCCTTCACGTATTTCCGCCAGTCGTGCTCCTCCTTGAAGCCGAGCACCTCGCGAATCTTGCGGTTCGACAACAAGCCATCGAATTCGCCGATTTCGCGGGTGAACGGGACATTCGGGAAATAGCGGGCGGCGAGCTCGCGCGACGGCGTGTTGGCCGAGACGGTATCGTTGGCGGCGTTGAAGACCTCGTAACCGAGCCCATCCTTTTCGATGCAGAGCTTGACGATCTGGCCGAGGTCGCGGGCGTCGATATAACTCCAGGCGATTCGCTTGCGGATATCCGGATTGGCGAAATAGGCCGGGAAGCGGTCATATTCATGCGGCTCGATCACATTGCCGATGCGCAACGCATAGATGTCAAAGCCGGAGCGCTCTGCAAAGGCCCGCGCCGTCTTCTCATTGACCACCTTGGAGAGGCCATAGCTGTCCATCGGATTGACGTCGTAGTCCTCCTCCAGCGGAAACTGGTGGAAATCACGATGGCCTTCGGCGAAGCAGACGCCGTAGGTGGTTTCGCTCGAGGCGACGATGATCTTGCGGATGCCCATCTTCACCGCCGCTTCGATGACGTTATAGGTCCCCATCGTGTTGATGCGGAACGTCTCGTTGTCGGGCTTGATCAGGATGCGCGGCACGGCGGCGAAATGCACGACTGCATCGAAGGGCCGCGGGCCCTGCCCGCCTTCCATGTCGGGAAAGTCGCGGTGCATGGACATGACGTTGAACATCTGGCCGCTGTCGGTGATATCGGCGATCAGGTTGGTGACGCCCGGACTGTCGAGTGGCACAAGATCGACATTGTGAACCTCGTAGCCGGCCTCCACGAGATAGGGCACCGCGTGACGCCCCGCCTTGCCCGCGCCGCCCGTGAACAGAATTCGCTTGCCCATGACCATCCTCCATCTTTGCCGCATCGCCATGCGGTCTCCTCGCCCATCGATATGCCCTGCCCTCCCGATAGCCGCAATAGCATTTCTGACGAACAAGGGATGACGGCGGTGCTTGCGTCCTCTATGCGGTACATATACCGACAACACATTGGACGACCGAGAACATGTCACTGCAAGCCGAAGATTTCGAGACGCTTCTTTCCGGATACGAGATGGTGGCGCTGATCGCCAACAGCGAGAGCGTCGATATCGATGCGATCACGCAGTCTCTTCCGGAAAAAACCCTCTATGTCTTCTTCACCGGTTGCGCCAAGGTTCTGAACACGCCGTTCGAGAAGGATGCCATGCTCTGCCACCGCCTTGTTGCCGGCGGGGAACGGTTCCTGAAATCGCAAAAGCACTTCGACAAGGCCTACAGCCTGTTTGCCAACGGCCTCAAGGCGGAAGTCGGCGTCCTCGCCGAACGCGGGGTTCCCAGCGACACGCCGCCACTCACCGCGCCGCGACAAAGCGCCCTGGTGCCCTACACCCTGGATTTCGACCATACGTTCGGGCCGCTGTATCCGGTCGGCCGGATGCCGACCACCGGTTTTGCCATCGCCGTCTGGCTGGTCGAGAAAATGCCGCATGCCAATGTCTGCCTGTGTGGTTTCACGGGTGTCGCGGGCCTCCAGTTCGCAATGTATACGGAACATGACTGGACATTCGAGCAGATCATGCTGCAGCTCTTCGTCAAGAACGGGCGGATCCGCCGCTTCGAGGACAATCTGAGCGAGCCGACAGGCATGTTCGCCCGCATTCATGACCGCTTTCCTGAATTCAGCGAGGGAACGATCGCGCTGGTGGCGACCAACGTGCTTGCCAATCGCTTCACCGGCATGGAGCGCCAGGTGGCCAAGCTCTGGTCGAAGACCAAGATTCAGCGCAAGATCGGCGGCTTCTTGAAGCGCTTCAAGACCTTCGGCCACTGAGGTCTTCCTCAGCGGCCGTCAGGCGATCATATTTAACGCTGAGCGACGGAGAGAACGCGCTCGCGGGCCGCGAACCATTCCTCGGCATAGTCGTCGTTCTTGTATTCTTCGAAATACGGACCGCCATCGGTGAAATGCACGAGGTCGGCCGCTTCGTTGTAGTCGTATTCGTTGACCAGCCAGTTCCAGGTCTGCGGCAACGCGCCGATCATGTCCTCGGATTCCAGCCACTTGAACTGGTGAAGCTGCAGCCCCGTCGCCGTATTGACGAAATCCGGCGTCAGCGCCTTGCATTTCGCGTTGTTGAACAGGATGACGCTCGACCAGTTCTTCTTCTCGTATTTGGTCTGGGTCTGGCCGAGGAACTTTGTCTCGACCTTCGGCGTGTAGTCGTGCTTGACGCACATGGCGGCATAGCGGTCGTCGCGCAATTCCCACAGCTTGGCGATATCCGTGCGCATCAGCATGTCGCAATCGGCAAACAGGCTCCAGCCCTCGTAATTGCTCAGATACGGAACAAGGAAGCGCGAGAAGGAAAATTCGGTGGACTGCAGTTGGTTGCGTTCACGCGTGAAAACGCCGCCGAGATTGTTCAGGTAGATTGGCAGGAACTCCACCGGGATCGAGCTCTTTTCAAGAATGCTCTGGCAAAAGACATGATAGGCCACGACTTCCTTGCTGTCGAAACCGATGTAAACCCGTGCTTTATCAGCCATTTCCCCTCCTATAGAATAACCCGATGCATCCCCTGCATCCGTAACAACAACTCGAATATATCGCTTAAGTTCCGCTCCCGTGAACGGGAATGTAGACTCGGCGCAAGACTAAACGCCGCACCGGCCGACCGCAATCTCCTGCAAGCCATGTTTCGCCGTACACGGGCCGATTGAACGGAAACCTGACTTTCTCCACATCTTTGTGACGATCGCCCAAAACGTAAAGGCCCCGCCGTTTCCGGCGAGGCCTTCAAAAGGATCAGCGAACCGTAACCGGATCGCCTAACGTCGAGATTACTCGACGATCGAAGCGACGATGCCGGCGCCGCGTGCAAATCGCGCTTGCGCGCCATTTGCACATTTCCCGCTGCCGTCGGCAGCTTTCGGCATCGTCAGATCGTCGAGATTACTCGACGATCGAAGCGACGATGCCGGCGCCGACGGTGCGGCCGCCTTCGCGGATCGCGAAGCGCAGCTTTTCTTCCATCGCGATCGGTACGATCAGCTCGACCGAAACCGTGACGTTATCGCCAGGCATGACCATTTCCGTGCCTTCCGGCAGCGACACGATGCCGGTCACGTCCGTCGTGCGGAAGTAGAACTGCGGACGGTAGTTGGTGAAGAACGGCGTATGACGGCCACCTTCTTCCTTCGTCAGGATGTAGGCTTCGGCCATGAACTTCTTGTGCGGCTTGACCGAACCCGGCTTGCACAGGATCTGGCCACGCTCGACGCCGTCACGGGTGACGCCGCGGATCAGCGCGCCGATGTTGTCGCCGGCCTGACCCTGGTCGAGAAGCTTGCGGAACATTTCAACGCCGGTAACGGTGGTCTTGGTGGTGGCGCGGATGCCGACGATCTCGACTTCTTCACCGACCTTGACGATGCCACGCTCGACGCGGCCGGTCACGACCGTACCACGACCCGAGATCGAGAACACGTCTTCGATCGGCAGCAGGAACGGCAGGTTGATCGGACGCTCAGGTGTCGGGATATAGGCGTCGACGGCAGCCATCAGCTCGCGGATCGCGTCTTCGCCGATCTTCTTGTCCGAATCTTCAAGAGCAGCCAGAGCCGAACCCTTGACGATCGGGATATCGTCGCCCGGGAAGTCGTAGGACGACAGAAGTTCGCGCACTTCCAGTTCGACGAGCTCGAGCAGCTCGGCGTCGTCAACCTGGTCGACCTTGTTCAAAAACACGACGATCGCCGGAACGCCGACCTGACGGGCGAGCAGGATGTGCTCGCGGGTCTGCGGCATCGGGCCGTCGGCAGCCGAGCAAACCAGGATCGCGCCGTCCATCTGGGCGGCACCGGTGATCATGTTCTTGACATAGTCGGCGTGGCCGGGGCAGTCGACATGGGCGTAGTGACGGGCAGCCGTCTCATATTCGACGTGTGCCGTCGAGATGGTGATGCCGCGGGCCTTTTCTTCCGGAGCGGCGTCGATCTGGTCATACGCCTTGAACTCGCCGAAATACTTCGTGATCGCCGCCGTCAGCGACGTCTTGCCATGGTCAACGTGGCCGATCGTGCCGATGTTGACGTGCGGCTTGTTGCGCTCAAATTTGCTCTTTGCCATGGGGTCAAGTTTCCTGTGATCAATGAGAATGCACCATACCGGCGGCGCCGGTTTGGGGAGGCGTTTAAGGGTTTCGGAAGAATTGCGCAAGACTTAATTGTTTTGCGCGCTTCGAGACCTTTGGCCTCGGGATACGCCATATATGGGAAGGACCGAATCCGATCCCAATGGCAGGAGAAAGCAATCCGGAAAGCGACGCAAATCAACGATTTGCCACGACATATTAAAGCAATGAATGATATTCGGGGTGCTTTTGGAGCGGGTAGCGGGAATCGAACCCGCGTATTCAGCTTGGAAGGCTGCTGCTCTACCATTGAGCTATACCCGCGGGGTCATGATCCGTGCAACAGAATGGTGGAGGGAGTTGGATTTGAACCAACGTAGGCTGAGCCAACGGATTTACAGTCCGTCCCCTTTAACCACTCGGGCATCCCTCCATTATTCTGTCGGGATCAAGCGACCAAGTCTCAGATCGAAGCGCCGTGTGCCGGGGCAAGTCAGCCCTTCAATCTGCGCCGGGTATATGACGGGCCAGTCTCATCCTGTCAACACGGCTCTCCAGAAAAATTTGGGAAATTCGCGATAAAGATGGACGGCACCCGATTTCGCGAAAAACGGTTCCACGCGCGCCCCATCCCCAGTATAAGACGCGCATGAGCAAAGATAATCCCGGCGACAAGAGCCCCAAAGACACCCATTACGCAACTCTCCGGCGCGCCCACCGCGACGCCAAGCGCGAGCGCGGCGAAATCCCGACACCCGTGCCGGACAAGCGCCGCAAGACGGCTGCCGCGGACTGGAAGGCACCGCAGCTCGCGCCTGATCAGGTCCTGCTTTATGGCATCCACACGGTGCGCGCCGCTCTCGACAATCCCGACCGCAAGATCACCAAGCTTTCCGTCACGCAGAACGCATTGGTGCGGCTTGAAATCGGCGCTGTCGATACGCTCGGCTTTCCCGTCGAGATCGTCACGCCGCAGGATCTGGACAAGATTCTCGGACCCGACGCGATCCACCAGGGGGTCATGCTGGAAACGGCGCCCCTGCCCGTTCGCCGCCTGTCGGCGCTGCAGGACAGCCCGCTCGTCCTGGTGCTCGACCAGGTGACCGACCCGCACAATGTCGGCGCCATCATGCGCTCGGCCGTCGCCTTCAATGCCGGCGCGCTGATCACGACGCAGCGCCACAGCCCGACCGAATCCGGCGTCATGGCGAAATCTGCCTCCGGTGCCCTTGAGATGATCCCCTATATCCAGATCACCAATCTCGCCGATGCGCTCGACGAGTTGCACAAGCTCGGCTTCGTTTCGATCGGGCTTGATTCGGAAGGACCGGCGACGCTGGAGGAGACGCTGTCGGGCCAGAAGATCGCCCTCGTGCTCGGCGCCGAGGGCAAGGGATTGCGGCAGAAGACCCGCCAGACCGTCACGGCACTGGCGCGCCTCGACATGCCCGGCGCGATCAAGTCGCTGAACGTCTCCAACGCGGCTGCGATCGCGATGTATGCCGCGCGCGGCTATCTGGCCAAATCCTGACGGGCATATCAGCGAATCGCGGAAATCACTCTGAGAGACATTCGGGCTTCGGGACAGCCATCCCGGAGCCTGCGCCAGGTGGTAACGTTAAGCGCCATCTCGCAGCGCGCCAGATAGACATCGTCGCCGACACGGATGCAGGTCGTCTGGCCGAGTTCGGCCTTGGTGCCATCGCGTTTGCGGCAGGTGCAGCGGGCGTCAGGCGGCGCGGCAGTGGACACGCCGGCGGACAGTCCGGCAAGAGCCAGAGCCAGCGTAGCCATCAGGGTTGCCCGAACGCTTTTCATCAGCGAAGTATAATATGGAAAGCCCCGGCCTCCAACCGGGCAACGGAATCAGGACGGCAAGAGGCAGCGCGTCGCTCCATCCCTCGGCGTGATCGTCACTGCATTCGCCGCCCAGCGCAGCGCCACCGGATATTCGATCACGCTCGGCAGCGCCTTGATCGCGTCGGCATAATCCGGTGTGCGCTTCATCTCGGCCTCGTAGACATCCCTGCAGTCCGGAACGCGGCTGACATCGAGCCCGATCTCCTCGCCGATTCGTCTCGCACAGTCGTCCGTGTCCGCATAGAGCGAGCAGGATGTCGTCAGGTTGCGGACAAACTGCAGCGACAGACCGTGTTCATCGCCTTCGATTGCCGAGAGGCTGTCGATCGCCATCGCAGTGTCGAAAAGTCGCGTAGCGGTCCCGGAGTCATAAACCACGAAGGACAGACCGCCGTTCCAGCCATCGGCCGCTTGGAAGAAGACGTAGGATGCGGAAACTCCGAGGAAATATCCGGCGATGTCATCGCGGATCACTTGTTCGCCGGCACCATCCCGCTCGCATGGCGCGTCCGCCGCCTGCAAGACCAGCTTTTCCGCGCCGACTTCACCGAGATCCACCTGCTTGACCATGAAATCGGTGTAGCGACTGCAGGTGACCTTCGGTTCGGCGGAGGGATTTTGCGGATCGGCAGCGAGTTTAATCGTCTCGGTGGCAACCGGCTTGTCGAACGGATCGACGGGGGCGGCGAGCGCGGACGACGACAGAAGCGCCAGCGCAATCCCGATAGAAACGTAGCCATGCCGCATGATGATCCCTCCCCGTTTTCGAAGAGAAACTATCGAATGCCGCGCCTGAATCAACGGCCTTTCGAACAATCCTGCATGCAACAGGAAAGCCGGACACGATGTGCCCAGCTCAGACTGCTGACAACCTCACAAGCCGATTGTTTGAGAATGCGGTAACCGCACACTCCCTCATCCTCGCCTTGTGGCGGGGATCCAGCGACCCGACGTCCGTCGGGTCAAAAGGCTCTTTCAGCCCAAGGACTTGGGCTGACTGGATTCCTGTGACGAGCACAGGATGACGAAGAGGATGGTGGCTTCATACCTTCCACATTACCGACGATATACCGGCTGATCAGGCGGCGATATCGAAATGGCCGCGATCGGCGATGGTCTTTTCGGCGGCGCTGATCGCCGCGTCCTTCGAATCGGGGCTGATCGCCAGGCCCTCGGCGCGGACGAACTCGACATCGGTGATGCCGATGAAGCCGAATACAGTGCTCAGATAGGTTTCCTGATGATCCATGGCGCTGATCGGAGAGGCGCCGGAATAATGGCCGCCACGGGTCGAGGCGACAATCACCTTCTTGCCCTTGGCAAGACCTTCGACACCATTTGCGGTGTAGCGGAAGGTCGTGCCGGCAACGAGGATTCGGTCGATCCAGGTCTTCAGCTGGCTCGGAATGGTGAAATTGTACATCGGCGCACCGACGACGATGACATCGGCGGCGAGGAATTCGTTGAGCGATGCGCGGGCGGCGTCGAGTTCGGCAATAAGCGTAGCATCGAGGCCTTCCGGATTGGCGGAAGCGTTCATCAGGTGCGAGCCGTTGAGGTGGGCGAGCGGATCGGCGGCGAGATCCCGGTAGGTAACGCTGTCGCCCGGACGCTCCGCCTTGATACGCGCGACGATCGATGCCGTCAGGCGGCGCGACACGGAATGATCGCCGAGAATACCGGAGTCGATATGGAGAATTTTCATCTTGCACCTTCGAGTGAAATTGCGTGGTGTTTGGGTGCTTCAGATATGAATTTAAAACAATCGATCGATAAGCGGGCTCTTTTTCGACACGCCGTTTCCTGATAGAAACGATGATGACCTGTTATTGATGGAACGAGGTGTGAAATGCAGGACCTGAACGATCTCGCGCTGTTTGCCGCTGTCGTCAAACACAAGGGTTTTTCCTCCGCCGCGCGCGTCCTCAACATTCCGAAATCGAAGCTCAGCAAGCATGTCGCCCGGCTGGAGCAACAACTTGACGTCCGGCTGCTCGAGCGCTCGACCCGCAAGCTGCGCGTTACCGAAATCGGCCAGGCCTTCTATGAGCGCTGCGAAACCATTCTGTCCGGCATCCAGGCGGCCGAGGCCGTGGTCGCCGCCGCCAAGAGCGAACCGGTCGGCGTCGTGCGACTTTCCTGCCCGATCGGCTTCACGCCGATGGTCGGTCATCTCGTTCCGATGTTCCACCGTCTCTATCCGGGCGTACGATTGCTCATCACCGCCACCAATCGGCGGATCGATCTGGTCGAGGAACGCATCGATGTTGCTTTGCGCGCCCGCGACCAGTTGGACACCGACAACAATCTCATCGTGCGCAAGCTGGGCGAAGCCCGGCAGTATCTGGCGGCAAGCCCAGCCCTGATGGCGCGGCTCGGCAATGTGACCATCGACACGCTCGGCAAGATGCCGACACTGTCGATGAACGAGCAGCACCTGACCGATAGCTGGCAGTTGAATCACATGGACGGAACAAGGCGCGAGATTTCGCACCAGCCGGTGATCGGCTGTGGCGATTTCGGCATTCTTGAGCGGGCCGCGATCGAAGGCATCGGCATTGCGCTTCTGCCCAACCACCTGTGCCTTCGCGGCTTCCGCACCGGCGTGCTGGCGCCGGTCCTGCCGGAATGGTCCTCGAACAGCACGATCGCCCATCTGGTCTTCACCTCGCGCCACGGCATGCTGCCCTCGGTGCGCGCACTGATCGACTTCCTTGCCGACAACCTGCCCGGAGCGATGACACGCTGCAACGAAATCGATCCCGCGCCCGCCATGCTGGACGCGGCGGAATAGATATAGCCTCGCCAAATAAAGTGTGCAGCAACTCAATGGCGTCGTCATGATACGCAGCCTGTTTGTCATGCGGCGCGATATGATCGGCCGCGCTCGACACCGAATCACCGCTGGCGAGCGCGAGGGGCGCGATCATGACACGGGAACGACGGCGGCGAATCATCCGGACGCGGCGAACCGCGATCGGGATGTCCCTTGTCGTGACGATCTCGTTTCTGGCCGGCATGACCGATGCCGCGGGCCTTCTCGTCGCCGGCAGCTTCGTCTCCTTCATGAGCGGCAACACGACGCGCGCCGCCGTTTCGCTGGCTGACGGAGAAATGTCCTATGCCGCCGTGCTGTTCGGTGCGCTCGCCATCTTCGTTGCCGGCAATGCACTGGGGATCATCATCGCCCACAACGCCGCCCGCCGCGCCTTTCGCGTGTTGACCGCCGTCACGCTTGCGTTGACCTGTGCCGCAGCCATCACGGATCCTGCCTTCGTCACTTTGCGCTTCTATGCACTGGTGCTGGCCATGGGACTGGTCAATACCGCTGTCGAGCATATCGAAGGCCTGCCGATCGGGCTGACCTACGTGACCGGAGCGCTCTCCCGCTTCGGCCGGGGCATCGGCCACTGGGTGGTCGGCAACCCGCGCCGCGACTGGATCATCCAGATTGCCCCCTGGATCGGCATGGCCACCGGCGGCATTTGCGGTGCCTTTCTCGAACGAATGCTGGGCGCCGGTGTCCTCTGGCTGATCTGTGTCCTCGCCGCCGTCCTCGCGGTCCTCGCCTTCCTGATACCGCCCCGTTTGCAGAAAAGACTCGCGCAGCATCCGCAACTCCCGGCCAAACCTCGCAAGCACCCAACGTCCTGATTCGTTTCACAAGCAAAGGGATGCGAAAGTGATGAAATTCGCATTTCCCCTTTACATGGCCCGAGAATATGCTAACTCCCTGCCGCATAGCTGCCCTTATAGCTCAGTTGGTAGAGCACCTGATTTGTAATCAGGGGGTCCCGGGTTCGAGTCCTGGTGGGGGCACCATTTTCATTTTCCTTTTGCTGACTTCATTCCCCCGCGCCGCCAAGGCCCTGGGGTCCGTCAAGCTTGTTGACCTTCTCTTCAAGTGACCGGACCGCTTCCATCGTCACGGCCATGGCCGACATCAGGGTTGCGGTATCGTCATCCTGCTTTGTCTGGGAGATTTTTTCTGCCCGGGCGTGCAGTTTATCGCTGATCATGTTCAGTTGGCTGATGGTATCGTTGTTCATTGGTTCCTCACAAAGCTACATTTTTCCTCAAGGCAACGCGTCGGGGCGCGGGTTCGTTCCGGAAACTCTGAGGCCAGGCTGTTGAACCCGTCGCCGGCTTCATTAGCCCCACGGACCCACAAATCCATAAACCGCTGTCGAATCAGACGCCTGCGCCAATCATTGCCAGGTGGACGACCATTCTTTTCCTTCCACACGCCGATCTTTTATGCATGATACCGGTGGTTTTGCTGGCTGCGGCGAATGTCGTCGCGCACCCCGCCTGACCGGTATTTTTCCGGGTCTTTTCCAGTCGGACCCAACCTATTCAAAGCACAGGCATTTCATGGCGCGCACATTCAAAACCATCGCTTTTGCCGCTTCCGCAACGGAGGAAGCGCAGAAGGCCGCGGAGGAATTGATCGCGCTTTACGGCCAGGAAGATCCCGAGCATGCCGATGTCATCGTGGCGCTCGGCGGAGACGGCTTCATGCTGCAGACGCTGCACAAGACGATGAATTCCGGCAAGCTCGTCTATGGCATGAACCGTGGCTCGATCGGCTTCCTGATGAACCGCTACAGCACCGAAAACCTGCATGAGCGGCTGGTCGAGGCCGTTGAGAATACCTTCCGGCCGCTGGAAATGCAGACCATCGATACCGATGGCAACCGGTTCAAGGCGCTGGCGATCAACGAGGTCTATCTCTTCCGCCAATCGTACCAGGCGGCCAAGCTCAAGGTCGTCGTCGATGGCCGGGTGCGGCTGGAAGAACTGATCTGCGATGGCGTGCTGCTGTCGACGCCGGCCGGCTCGACCGCCTACAATCTCTCCGCCCACGGCCCGATCCTGCCGCTGGAAGCGCCGCTGCTGGCGCTCACGCCGGTCAGTCCCTTCCGCCCCCGGCGCTGGCGCGGCGCGCTGCTTCCCAACAAGGTCACCGTCGATATCGCCATCCTTGAGCCCGACAAGCGGCCGGTCAACGCGGTGGCGGATCATATCGAGGTCAAATCGGTGGTGACGGTGCGCATCGCCGAGTCGGAGAATATAACGGCCCATATCCTGTCGGATCCCGACTATTCCTGGTCGGACCGTATTCTGGCTGAACAATTCTCGAATTAGCACAGTCTGAAAGAGGCCGAAAAGCAGGGCCTTGAAACAGAATCGGTTTCGACCGAAAATCGGTAAACAGCTGGGGAAGCCTCAGCGTGTCAACGGGAATCAAAGGCGAAACGATGTTGCAGAAAGAACGTTCGCGCGCACATCGAAGCCTCCGATGGCTTGGCGGCCCTTCGCTCGCCCTCGCCGGCTTGCTGTTCGCTAGTGCCCTGCCCTCCGTATCCTTTGCCGAAGAACCGACCCTGATACCCGACAACATCATCTTCGTGACCAGCACCGGATATTGGGAGGAAAGCGGCAATCCGCTGAGCGTTCTGGATCCGGAAGCCGGCAAGACTGCTGACAAGCAGCAGCCCGGGGCCACTGCGGCTCCCACCCAGCGCGGCTACTACAAGCTGATTGCGGTTCGCCAGCCGGAGGGAAACACACACATATTCCTGCAGCAGATCGCGCTCGACGCCACCGGCCCCAGGATGATTTCATCGGCCGAGCTCGACGAATTTTCCGCCATGAAAGTCTACGTCACCGATATCAGGCCGGAAACATCAAGCGGCATCGTCCGCCAGCCGGGGCTGTTCGCCACCGTCTACCTGAAGACCGATCCGACCGCGACGGAGCCGGAAACCTGGACCGTGCTGATCGACGATATCGGCGACATCAAGGTTGAGCGCGAGACGAACTGACCGAGAGAGAAACAGACAACAAAAAAGCCGGATGCGCAGGCATCCGGCTTTTTCTGTGTTTGCTTGCAGCCGAGTTCAGGACAGGTCGTCGACCACGGCATCGCTGCCGCCGTTGACGCGGTGCGCCAGCGCGGCTTCCATGAACTGATTGAGGTCGCCATCCAGAACATCGTCCGGCGCGGTGCTGGAGACGCCGGTGCGCAGGTCCTTGACTAACTGATAAGGCTGCATCACGTAGGAACGGATCTGGTGGCCCCAGCCGATGTCGCTCTTGGACGCGGCTTCGGCATTGGCGGCATCTTCGCGCTTCTTCAGTTCCGCTTCGTAGAGACGGGCACGCAGCATGTCCCAGGCCTTGGCCCGGTTCTTGTGCTGTGAGCGTTCCTGCTGGCACTGCACGACGATACCGGACGGCATATGGGTGATGCGGACGGCCGAGTCGGTCGTGTTGACGTGCTGGCCGCCGGCGCCCGACGAACGATAGGTATCGATGCGGCAATCGCTCTCGTTGATGTCGATCTGGATCGAGTCGTCGATGACCGGATAGACCCAGATGGACGAGAACGATGTGTGGCGACGCGCATTGCTGTCGAACGGCGAAATGCGCACCAGACGATGCACGCCCGATTCGGTCTTCAGCCAGCCATAGGCATTGTGTCCCTTGACGAGAAGTGTCGCCGACTTGATGCCGGCTTCTTCCCCGTCATGGACTTCCATCAGTTCCACCTTGTAGCCCTGGCGTTCGGACCAGCGGGTATACATGCGCAGGAGGATGTTCGCCCAGTCCTGGCTCTCGGTGCCACCGGCACCGGAATGGACTTCCAAATAGGTGTCGTTGCCGTCGGCTTCGCCGGACAGCATGGCCTCCACCTGGCGGCGGGCCGCTTCCGTGTTGAGGGTACGCAGCGTCTCTTCCGCATCCTTGATGATGTCGGCATCGCCTTCTTCCTCGCCCAGTTCGATGAGGTCGATGGCATCCTGCATCTGCTGCTCGAAGGAACGAACGCCGTTGACGCCATCATCGAGTTGCTGGCGCTCACGCATCAGCTTCTGCGCCTCGGTGGCATCGTTCCAGAGATTCGGATCTTCCGCCTTGTTGTTCAACCAGTCCAGTCGTCTTACCGCCTGGTCCCAGTCAAAGATGCCTCCTCAGCAGGCTTATCGCCTGCTTGATTTCGTCGACAATATTCTCGATTTCGGTCCGCATGGTCCTGCTTCTTGATCCCAAGCGTATCGCGACCTTTCAGATTCGCTCCACGCTTTTGCTTCTTGTTTTATTCGCATGTCGTTGGCGCAAAACCGCTGCACAATTTTGCGCGACATGCTCAAGGGTGAATGTGCGCCGTGAATAGCGACGCCCGCCGCTGATGTAAAGCGGCGGGCGTCGCGAAAACGGACTGGAGTGACTTAGAACAGACCACCACCGCCATTGGTGATGGCTTCGTTTGCCTGCGGCGAAGCCTTCAGGATTTCTTCCGGCGGGATATATTGATCCATGCCGCCGATGACCGAAAATGTGTCGGCCGGGCCGGTGCCGGGTTTGAAGGCCTCGATAATCGTGTCCGGATCGCCTTCGACCGCCGCCATGCCGGTCTTGCGGTTGACGGGGACCAGGCTCATGCCTTCCGGAACAACGAACTTGACCGGGCGCGTGCCCTGCATCGCCGCCTGCATGAAGTCGTTGAATACCGGTGCCGCAAGGCCACCGCCGGTCGCGCCACGACCAAGCGGTGCCGGATTGTCGAAGCCGAGATAGAGGCCAGCGACCATGTCCGGCGTATAACCGACGAACCAGGCGTCCTTTTCGTCGTTGGTCGTTCCGGTCTTGCCGGCGACAGGACGATCGAGCTTGATCTTGCCGGCGGCTGTGCCGCGTTTCACGACACCTTCCATCATGGACGTGATCTGATACGCCGTCATCGGATCGAGCACCTGCTCACGATTGTCGGTCAGGACCGGCTCTTCCTGGTCCTGCCAGTCGGCGACATTGCAGCTATCGCAGGTACGCTCCTCGTGACGGAAGATCGTCTTGCCGTAGCGATCCTGGATGCGGTCGATCATCGACGG
This sequence comes from Pararhizobium sp. O133, assembly GCF_051669845.1. Classification (NCBI taxonomy): domain Bacteria; kingdom Pseudomonadati; phylum Pseudomonadota; class Alphaproteobacteria; order Hyphomicrobiales; family Rhizobiaceae; genus Pararhizobium; species Pararhizobium sp. O133. Next base: position 3,223,845 of record NZ_CP196426.1, read on the forward strand.
CTTGATCTGCTTGCCGCCGTTCGCGAGCACGGCATAGGCCGAAACCATGCGCAGAACCGTCGTTTCGCCTGAACCAAGCGACATGGCCAGGACCGGCAGCATCTTGTCGTAGATGCCGAAGCGTTCGGCATATTCAGCGACCAGGTTCATGCCCATGTCGTTGGCCAGACGAACCGTCATCAGGTTTCGCGATTTTTCGATGCCGAGACGCAACGTCGAGGGACCGGCCGAGCCGCCGCCGTAGTTTTCCGGACGCCAGACTTGGCCGCCGGTGACGAGTTCGAACGGCGCGTCCAAAATGACGGAGGCCGGGGTGTAACCGTTGTCCAGCGCGGCGGCATAAACGAACGGCTTGAACGAGGAACCCGGCTGGCGCATGGCCTGCGTCGCGCGATTGAATTCAGATTGGCCATAGGAGAAGCCGCCCGCCATGGCGAGCACGCGGCCGGTCTGCGGGTCCATGGCGACGAGACCACCCTGCACTTTCGGCGGCTGGCGCAGGCGATATTCGCCGGCTTCGTCGGTTTCCTCGACATAGACGACATCGCCCGGACCGACGACGCCTTCCGGCGACTTGGTCGACTTGCGATCCGGAGAGGACGAACGGAACGCCCACTGCATGTTCTTGGCGGAGATATTGCCCTTCACGCGGTCCTTGCCGATCTTGCCGGAACCGTCCTTGGCCGGCTGGATGCCGATTTCAGCGCCCTTATCATCCACGGAGAGGACAACGGCCAGCTTCCATTCCGGAACGTCGGAGAGGGCTTCGAGCTTGCCGAGCGGCTCACCCCAGTCCCCGCCGATCTCGATCGTCTTCAGCGCGCCATGGAAACCGCGGCGCTCGTCATAGCTGACCAGCGCGTTCTGCAGCGCCCTGCGCGCTTCCACCTGCAACCTGGGGTCCAGCGAGGTGCGCACCGAAAGGCCGCCTTCGTAAAGCGCGTTGTCACCGTAGCGCTGGATGATCTGGCGGCGCACTTCCTCGGCGAAATAGTCGGAAGCAAACAGATGCGAACCGCCGCGTCGCACGGTCACGCCGAGCGGTTGCTTCTTGGCTTCTTCGCCATCTGCCTTGGTGACGTAACCGTTCTCGACCATGCGGTCGATGACCCAATTGCGGCGTTCAAGCGCTGCTTCAACCTTGCGGAAGGGATGATAATTGGCCGGCCCCTTGGGGAGAGCGGCGAGATAGGCGGTTTCGGCGATCGTCAGTTCGGTGACCGATTTGTCGAAATAGGTCAGCGCCGCGCCGGCAATGCCGTAGGAGTTCAGGCCGAAGAAAATCTCGTTGAGGTAGAGTTCGAGAATGCGGTCCTTGCTGTAGGCCTGCTCGATGCGGAACGACAGGATCGCTTCCTTGACCTTGCGGTCGATGGTCTGGTCCGACGACAGAAGGAAGTTCTTGGCGACCTGCTGGGTGATCGTCGAGGCGCCGACCGGACGGCGGCCGGATCCAAAATTCTGCAGGTTGACGAAAATGGCGCGTCCCAGACCGGTGATATCGACGCCGGGATGCTGGTAGAAATTCTTGTCTTCGGCCGAGATGAAGGCAGCCTTGACGCGATCCGGAATGGCCTGGATCGGCAGATAGAGGCGCCGTTCGCGGGCATATTCGGCCATCAGTTCGCCATTGCCGGCGTGAACGCGCGTCGTTACCGGCGGCGCATAGCTGTTCAGCACCTCATAGTCCGGCAAGTCCTTGGTGACATGTCCGAGATAAATGGCCGCCGCCGCCGCCACGCCGAGCACCAGAAAAGCCCCAATGCCGAAGAAATATCCAATCAGTCTGATCATCAGCCAGATACCGGTACCTTGTTGTCGTTCTGTGCGGGATTGCCTCGTTCGTCGGCCTAACCCGCACCATGCCCGATTGCAATCACGCCAAACAAATTAACATCGCGAAAGGAACTGCGGCCCGTTAACCGGTCACACCCGCCCGCTTTTCGCATGTCCAGACCGCCCCTCTCAAACCGGGCATGTCCTGGGCCGTGCATTTCAAGCTTCCGGATAGCGACCGGATTGTGAGCAAAATAGGGCTCGTGGCGCATTAAACATATGCCATCCCCTTGAAAAGGATATCGCTGTTACTTCCGCGACACAAATCACAAGAAACGTTATTGCCCTTGAAAATCACCAGCTGATGACAGGAAACCGGATGATAAAGCCCGGCTCAACCACCATTTGTCACGGAGCCGGCGCGATAGCTCCGCACGGCGGCGGTCAAACGACTTGCCAGTTTCTTGCGCCAGACGGGATCGACCAGCAATTTTTCATCCTGCTTGTTCGACAGGAAGCCCATTTCAAGCAGAATCGACGGCACGTCCGGCGCCTGCAGAACCCGGAAACCGGCATGACGATGCGGGTTGTTGATTAGATTGATCTGCCCTTCGAACGAAGACACGACCGAGCGCGCGAGATTGACCGAGAAGGCCTGGGTTTCACGTCGCGTCAGATCGATCAGAATGTCGGCTACCTCCGCCGGCTCACTCTGAAGGGCGACGCCGGCGATCTCGTCCGACAGGTTTTCGCGCTCGGCGAGGTTGGCCGCGAGATGGTCGGATGCCTTGTCAGAAATGGTATAGACGGTCGCGCCACGGATATCGCGCTGCTTCAACGTATCCGCATGCAAGGAAATGAACAGGTTTGCGCTACGCTGTCGAGCGATCTGCACCCGCTGCGGCAAGGACAGGAATTCATCCTTTTCGCGGGTCAGGAAGGCATTGATCCCCGGCTCCTTGTTGAGTTCCGCGACCAGTTCACTGGCAAAGGCAAGCGTCACGCTTTTTTCTTCCATCTTGGTCTCGGTGCCGATCGCGCCGGTATCGATCCCGCCATGTCCGGCATCGACGGCGACAACAAAGGCGCCGGGATCCTGCTCGACCACACGGCCGGTTTTTGCGGCGGCGACGCTGCCCGTCCATTTCTGGTCCTCGATAAGAGCATCGAAGCGCTCGCCGGTGACCTTTTCCGCGTCGAGCACCAGACGAAACCCCCTGCCATCCTCATCGGCCATAACGTCGGCGACGGTGACCGCGACCGGATTTTTTGCCGTCAGCACCACGCGGGAACTTCCCGCGCCCATGGCGCCGTAACGGATTTTGGTGAAGAGGCCCCTCGCTTTCAGGTCCTCGGGCTTCAGGCCGAACGAGGTTTCCGGCAGATCGACGATGACCCGGGTTGGATTGGCGACGTAGTGGACGAAAAAGACAGGCTTGCGGTCGAAGTCGATCACCACGCGGGTGCGGGCGTCATCGCCGGCGACGCGGGCGCCGAAGGCAAGCAGCGGAGCGTCGTCGGCACCGGCCATGGATATCGAACTCACGGACGCCGAGCAGAAGATCAACAGCCCGAGCACGCATCGCCATATCGTTGCAGACAGGATCAAAACCGCTTTCCTCATCGCCAACGCGTCACCAGGCTTTCCGGCCTTCGCATCATTGAATATCGCAGGGCATCGTTGGAACACCCCCTCGCCGGCCGGTTGCAGCCATATGCATCCATGCCGCAATATGGTTAACCGAACCTTGCCAACCCCAACGGGGACTGTTGCCGAAGGCCGAAACTCCGCTTCCCGGCACGACATACCCCGACCAGCGAATCAATCAATATTATGGCCGTTCCGGCTTTTCCCTTGCCATTGTGACATAGAAAACATAAAAGCTTCACAGGGAGAAAGTGTTGACGGGATAGAATCGACGACCGGCAGCCAACGGGTTTTCTCAGCCCCGGCGCCAGAGCGTGATCGAGACGGCTAAAACCGCTTCAAAGAAGATCATGTCTCGGACAAGCAGTCGCGCTTCATCCGCCGTCGCCCCACTTTTTCCTTGCATGCAGAATCGTGAAATTCCGGCGGTGGCCGGATCGCTTATGGTGACGATCACCGAAAGCCCGTGACCGGGCACATTCATCGGGCCTTAAGGGCCTAGTACATTGGCATTCTTGTTTGGTCATCGACGTTGTCTCAGCAGTATCGGTCAGAAGTAAACAGGCCCCGGAACACACTGTTTCCGGCTGCCGTCTGGCTGTTGGACCGTCTCCTCGACCCTGCAGGAACATTCACATCCGGCGAAACACCTGATCTGCAAGGAAAGTCTCCTCCGGGACTCGACCTTCCTGCGGCTTCACGGGTGCGCCGAGGAGCACCACTTACATGGCAGAGAAAATGCTTATCGACGCGTCTCACGCTGAAGAGACGCGCGTCGTTGTCGTACGCGGAAACCGCATAGAAGAATTCGACTTCGAATCCGAACACAAGAAGCAAATCCGCGGCAACATCTATCTCGCGAAAGTCACGCGCGTCGAGCCGTCGTTGCAGGCGGCTTTCGTCGATTACGGCGGCAACCGCCACGGCTTCCTGGCCTTCGCGGAAATCCATCCGGACTATTACCAGATCCCGCTGGCCGACCGTCAGGCCCTGCTGAGGCAGGAAGCCGAGGAAGCCCGCCGCGACGATGACATCGAGCATGTCGAAACGGGCACCGATCTTGGCCCCGACAGCGAAGAAGAGACTGCGGAAGCCCCGGCGGACAACATCACTGAAGTCGTCGAGGCTGCCGCTGATACGGTCGAAACGATCGAAACAGCGGAGCCCGTCGCCGAGGTCGAAGAAAAGCCGAAGACCAAGCCAAAGCGCCCGCGTCGGACCAAAAAGGCCGCTGCGGAGGCAGGGGCCACCGTTGCGGAAGCGTCCGAGGCCGATGGCGAAGAAGGCACCGGCGGCGAAATGGCCGCAATGGTCGATACCGACAGCATCTCGGAAGAAGCCCGCGGCGGCCGGCGCAACGATGATGACGATGATGATGACGACGGTCATCACGAGGAAAAGGAAGTCATCGAATCCGTCGGCGCCGAAGACGCGATGGAGGAAGTTCCGGATCGCCAGGTCAACCGCCGTCCGCGCAAGCAGTACCGCATCCAGGAAGTCATCAAGCGCCGGCAGATTCTGCTGGTGCAGGTGGCCAAGGAAGAGCGCGGCAACAAGGGCGCCGCTCTCACCACCTATCTGTCGCTCGCCGGCCGCTATTCGGTCCTGATGCCGAACACGGCGCGTGGCGGCGGCATTTCCCGCAAGATCACCAACCTGCCGGACCGCAAGCGTCTGAAGGAAATCGCCCGCGCGCTCGACGTGCCGCAGGGCATGGGCGTCATCCTGCGCACTGCCGGTGCCAACCGCACCAAGGTCGAGGTCAAGCGTGACTTCGAATACCTGATGCGCCTGTGGGAAAACGTCCGCACGCTGACGCTCTCCTCGACCGCGCCATGCCTCGTCTATGAAGAGGGATCGCTGATCAAGCGCTCGATCCGCGACCTCTACAACAAGGATATCAGCGAGATCATCGTCGCCGGCGAGGAAGGCTACAAGGAAGCCAAGGGCTTCATGAAGATGCTGATGCCGAGCCACGCCAAGGTGGTTCAGCCCTATCGCGACGTGCATCCGATCTTCTCGCGCTCAGGCATCGAAGCCCAGCTCGACCGCATGTTGGTGCCGCAGGTAACGCTGAAGTCCGGCGGGTACATCATCATCAACCAGACCGAAGCGCTGGTGGCGATCGACGTCAACTCCGGCCGTTCGACCCGCGAGCACTCGATCGAGGACACCGCGCTCCAGACCAATCTGGAAGCCGCCGAGGAAGTTGCCCGCCAGCTGCGCCTGCGCGACCTTGCCGGTCTCGTGGTTGTCGACTTCATCGACATGGAAGAAAAGCGCAACAATCGCTCGGTCGAAAAGCGCTTGAAGGATCATCTGAAGAACGACCGCGCCCGCATCCAGGTCGGCCGCATCTCGCATTTCGGCCTGCTCGAAATGTCGCGCCAGCGTATCCGTGCATCCGTTCTCGAATCGACCATGCAGGTCTGCTCGCATTGCAACGGCACGGGCCATGTTCGCTCGCAGTCCTCTGTCGCCCTGCACGTGCTACGCGGCGTCGAGGAATATCTGCTGAAGAACACCACGCACAATATCGCCGTGCGCACCACGCCGGATATCGCGCTCTACCTGCTGAACCACAAGCGCGGCACGATCGTCGATTATGAAGAGCGTTTCGGCGTTCAGATCATCATCGAGGCGGACGCCCATGTCGGCGCGCAGCATTTCGCCATCGATCGCGGCGAAGCGGTCGAAAATCCTGTCAAGATCGACCAGATCATCCACTTCGAACCCGAAATCGATGAAGACGATGACATCGTCATCGAAGAGGACATCGAGGACGATGAAGATGTCGTGGCCGAAGCCAAGCCAGAGCGTACGGAACGCGCGGAGCGCAGCGAACGTGCACCGGGTGAGCAGAGCGACGACCAGGGCAATCGCAAGCGCAAGCGCCGTCGTCGGCGTCGCGGTGGCCGCACCAATGGCGATCAGGCCAATGAGGCCGGTGTTCGCGCCGACGATGCATCCGATGAGGATGGCGACGAGGATGAGGGCGATGATACCGCCGTTCAGTCCGGTATCGACGACACATCAGATGCAGGCCTGAGCGAAGAAGAACGCCAGAAGCGCAAGCGCCGCCGTCGTGGCAAGCGTGGTGGTCGCCGCAACCGTCCCGAGGAATCCGAGGGCGAGAACCTGGCTGCTGACGGCGAAACGGTCGATGGTGATGAAGCGCGGAACGAGCCCGAAACATCGGAAGTTGTTGCCGAAGAAGCGACAGCGCCGGTCGTGACGGCGGAAGAGGTTGTGGAAGCTCCGGCCGTCGTCGAGGAAGACGCAAAGCCCGCCGCCAAGCCGAAGCGCAGCCGCAAGAAGGCCGTTGCCGCGGTCGAGGAAGCCGCCGTCGCCGAAGCGCCCGCCGCCACCGTCGATGCTGACGCCCAGGCTGCCGTGGAAGCGACACCGGAAGCAGTTGCCGTTGTCGAGGAACCCGTAGTCGAAGACGCCGCAGCCTCGCTTGAGGAAACCAGGCCGGTCCGCGCCAACCGCGATCTCGATACGATCGCCAGCGAACCGGTCGTCAAGTCCTCCACCCCGAAGGATGTGGATGGTGACGGCGACGCACCGAAGCCCAAGAAGGGCGGCTGGTGGCAGAAGCGCGGCTTCTTCTGAGCCAAGCCTGACTGCTGAACGACAAAACCGGTCAAGAAATTGGCCGGTTTTTTTCATTTGGGCGGTTGTTTCGCGCGTAACAGAGCGGGATCCATGCTTGTGGCAAACTGCTTGCGACTGGATGGGATAGGCTTGTTCGGTCTCAACCGCAGGAGACAATCATGCGTCGTCTTATTGTCGCCGCAGCCCTTGCCACCATCGCGCTGACGTCCTTTTCCAACGCCTCCCAGGCCACGGAGCGCCAGCACTATAACGACTATTATTACAAGAGCTATGACACGGCCTATGAGCCGGTCTGCGTCACCCGCAAGGTCCGCTCGACAGACGACTGGGGCAATCCGGTCGTCAAGAAGGTCCGCGTCTGTCGCTGACCGATCGCCTCGGATGAAACTGCAAACACTGCGCGTCCGCCGGGCGCGCATTCGTCGCGTGCCCCGTTCACGATCTGATTCAAGTGCGTCAGAGTTCGATTCCGGAAAATCCCTCAAGAGATTGAAAGACTGGCAGATTATGCCAGCCAGCGGGCGATGCGATCCATCGCCTCGATCATGTCGGCCTCCGCACCCGCATAGGAAAACCGCATGGCGCGATATCCTTCTACAGGATCGAAATCGAGCCCCGGCGTTGCCGCGACGTTGATCTCCGCCAGCATCTTGCGGGCAAAATCCATGCTGTCATTGGTAAACCGGCTGACATCGGCATAGGCGTAGAAGGCGCCGTCCATCGGCGAAGCGATGGAAAAGCCGATCTCCGGCAGGCGCTTCAACAGCAGGTCCCGATTGGCGCCATAGGACGCCTTGTAGACATCAAGCTCGGCCTCGCAGCCGAGCGCTGCTTCCGCGGCGATCTGCGACAATTCCGGCGGCGAGATGTAAAGGCTCTGGGCGATGCGCTCGAACGCCCGGACATGTGTTTCCGGCAGGATCATCCAACCGATCCGCCAGCCGGTCATGCAATAATATTTGGAGAAGGAATTGATGATGACGGCCTCGTCGGTGACGCTGAGCGCCGTGGTCTCTTCGCCGGCGAAGGTCAGGCCGTGATAGATCTCGTCGGAAATGAACGCGATGTCGCGGTCACGGCAATAATCGGCGAGAACCTTGAGGCCGGCGCGGCCGGTCACCGTGCCCGTCGGGTTGGCGGGGCTTGCCAGGAGCACGCCGTCAATCGCCCTGCCCGCCTGTCTGGCGGCCGCATCGAGACCTTCCGGCGTCAGGGTGAAGCCGTTTTCAGCCCCCGCCTCCACCTCGATCACCGTCAGGCCGAGGGCGGCAAGGATGTTGCGATAGGCGGGATAACCGGGGCGCGCGATCGCGACGCAATCGCCGGGATCGAACAGCGCCAGGAAAGCCAGGTTGAAGCCGGCGGAGGATCCAGTCGTCACGGCGACGCGTTGCGGATCGATATCGACACCGTAACGGCTGCGATAGTGACGGGCAATGGCAGCACGGAGCGACGAAGTTCCCAAGGCGTCGGTATAACCGAGCCGGCCGTGGCCGAGCGCCATACGCGCCGCTTCGAGCGCCGCCGTGGGCGCCGGGTGGCTCGGCTGGCCAACCGCCATCGAAATCACTGGATAACCAGCTTCACGTCGCTTGGTGGCCTCGGCCAGAACGTCCATGGCATGGAAGGGTTCAACGGAACTGCGGGCGGAAAGCGGCTTCAACAGCACATCCTCAATGTTTTCGACGTGATTTAGGCATGTGCCTCATCGCAAAGAGCTTCACAAGTGCGCGAGCGCCGCACTTCCGCCGATTTTGCAGTTTCGTTTGGCGCCGCGCCGCCCTATGCTGACGCGAAAATTCTGTTGTCTTTCAAACAAGCTGTTGACCGGCCCTAAACCTTGAACGACAGACACGCACTGAAAGAGACAACGAGGACTCCATGGCATTCAACGCTCGAAAGATCATCGCCACGACGCTCATCCTGCTTTCGGCGGGCACCGTGCTTCCACAGGCGTCCTATGCCTTGGACGACACGCAGAAACAGGAGATCGGCGATTTCATCAAGGAATACCTCGTCGCAAACCCGGAGATCCTGCTGGAAGCGCAAAAAGCGCTGAAACAGAAGCAGGCCGATGAACAGGTGGCGCAGGCGCAGGCGGCGATCACCAAGAACGACAAGGACATCTTCCAGTCGCCCTATGACGTGACGCTCGGCAACCCCAATGGCGACGTCACCATCGTCGAGTTCTACGACTACAATTGCGGCTATTGCAAACGCGCCCTCTCCGACATGGAAACCATCCTCGAAAACGACAAGAACGTCCGTTTCGTGCTGAAGGAACTGCCGATTCTGGGTCCCGATTCGATGGCCGCGCACAAGGTGAGCACTGCGTTGCGCGCCATCGCGCCGGAAAAATATGGCGAGTTCCACCGCATCCTTCTGGGCGGCGAGGATCGCGCCAACGAGGAAACGGCGATGGCGGTCGCGACCAAGCTCGGCGTTTCTGAAGCCGATCTGCGCAAGAAAATGGCCGAGAATACGCAGGATGATGCCGTCAAGCTCGTCTATACGCTCGCCAACGATCTCGGCATCACCGGCACGCCATCCTATATCGTCGGCAAGGAAGCCGTCTACGGTGCCGTCGGCGCCGAGGAGATCGAAACCAAGGTCACCAATGTCCGCGCCTGCGGAAAGACCGTTTGCTGAGCCGATCTTTGGCGCGGCGATACCCCATCGCTTGTGGACAAATCCCGCGGGGAGCCAAAGGGCTTTTCCTTGGCAGGCCGCCGGTCTATAGGTAACGCTCGATTATCGGACCAGATCCCTTATGCCATCGACAATTTTCGTGCTGAACGGCCCCAACCTCAACGCGCTCGGCAAGCGCGAACCTGGTATTTACGGCGGCCGGACACTGGCCGATATCGAGGCGATGTGCATCGAGCATGGCAAGTCGTTGGGTCTCGACATTGTCTGCCGGCAGAGCAACCATGAAGGCGATCTTGTCGACTGGTTCCATGAAGCCGGCGAAGTGGCGGCCGGTATTGCCGTCAACGCCGGCGCCTACACCCATACCTCGATTGCCCTGCACGACGCCGCCAAGGCGATTGGCATTCCTGTCGTCGAACTGCATCTTTCCAACGTCCATGCGCGCGAGGAATTCCGGCACAAATCGATGCTTGCCCCGGCCGCCAAGGGCGTTATCTGCGGTTTCGGCGCCGACAGTTACATTCTCGCGCTCAATGCGCTAAAGACACTCACCCAAATCACGAAATAAAAAGAACACAGAGGCTCAAACCCATGGCTGACAAGAAACCCGCGATCGACCAGTCGCTGATCCGCGATCTCGCCAATATTCTCAACGAGACCGACCTCACCGAAATCGAGGTGGAGCAGGACGACCTGCGCATTCGCGTTTCGCGCGCCGGTACGCCGCACTATGTGTCGGCTCCGGTACCCGCCATGGCGGCACCGGTCCAGGTTGCCTCCGCTGGCGTCGCGGTCGCCGCAGCACCCGCAGAAGCCCGATCGTCGAAGAATGCGGTCACCGCCCCGATGGTCGGCACGGCCTACCTGTCGCCGGCACCAGGCTCGCGTCCCTTCATCGAGGTCGGCGCGGTGGTCAAGGAAGGCCAGACCATTCTGATCATCGAAGCGATGAAGACGATGAACCAGATTCCGGCGCCGCGCTCCGGCAAGGTCACCGAAATCTTCGTTGAAGACGGCGCGCCGGTCGAATACGGCGAAGCGCTCGTCATCATCGAATAGGCCGCACACATGATTTCCAAGGTCCTCATTGCCAATCGCGGCGAAATCGCCCTCCGGGTCCTGCGCGCCTGCAAGGAACTGGGTATCGCAACTGTCGCGGTTCACTCGACCGCCGACGCCAACGCGATGCACGTGCGTCTTGCCGACGAAAGTGTGTGCATCGGCCCGCCGCCGTCGCGCGACAGCTATCTGAACATTCACCAGATCGTCGCGGCCTGCGAGATCACTGGCGCGGACGCCGTCCATCCGGGTTACGGCTTCCTGTCGGAAAATGCCAAGTTCGCCGATATTCTCGATGCCCATGGTATCACCTTCATCGGCCCGACCGCCGATCACATCCGCATCATGGGCGACAAGATAACCGCCAAGGAAACCGCCAAGGCGCTCGGCATTCCCGTCGTTCCCGGTTCCGCCGGTGAAGTGAAGCCCGAAAATGCGCTGGAAATCGCCCGCGAGATCGGCTTCCCGGTCCTGATCAAGGCAACGGCCGGCGGTGGCGGACGCGGCATGAAGGTGGCAAGGACCGAGGACGAACTGTCCGAGGCCGTTTCCACCGCCCGTTCCGAGGCGCTGGCCGCGTTCGGCAACGATGCCGTCTACATGGAAAAATACCTCGGCAAGCCGCGCCATATCGAAATCCAGGTCGTCGGCGACGGCGAAGGCAATGCGATCCATCTGGGCGAACGCGACTGCTCGCTGCAGCGCCGCCACCAGAAGGTCTGGGAAGAAGCCAATTCGCCGGCACTCAACGTCGAGCAGCGGATGAAGATCGGCGAAATCTGCGCCGATGCCATGCGCAAGCTGAAATACCGCGGCGCCGGCACGATCGAGTTCCTTTACGAAAACGGCGAATTCTTCTTCATCGAGATGAACACACGCCTGCAGGTCGAGCATCCGATTACCGAAGCCATCACCGGCATCGACCTCGTGCACGAGCAGATCCGCGTCGCGTCCGGCGGTGGTCTCTCGGTGACGCAGGACGAGATCGTCTTTTCCGGCCATGCCATTGAATGCCGCATCAATGCCGAGGATCCACGCACCTTCGTACCCTCGCCCGGCACGATCACGACATTCCACACGCCGGGCGGCCTCGGCGTTCGCGTCGATTCCGGCGCCTATCAGGGCTACAAGATCCCGCCCTATTACGACAGCCTGATCGGCAAGCTGATCGTGCACGGACGCACCCGCGTCGAATGCATGATGCGCCTGCGCCGCGTGCTGGACGAATTCGTCATCGACGGTATCAAGACGACATTGCCGCTGTTCCAGGACCTGATCAACAATCAGGACATCGCCAACGGCGACTATGATATCCATTGGCTGGAAAACTATCTGGCCCAGTCGGCCGGCGAATGAGGCTTTAAATGAAGGGCACCCGCAGCAGGCAACCGGACATTACGCCGGATTTGCTGCTGCGGGCCTATTCCATCGGGCTTTTCCCGATGGCAGATAGCGCTGACGATCCTGAGATTTTCTGGGTCGAGCCCGAATTGCGCGGCATCATCCCGCTCGACGATTTCCATGTTTCCAAAAGCCTGGCGAAAACAATCCGCCGCGCGCCGTTCGACATTCGCTACGACACCGCTTTCGAGGCTGTGATGGAGGGCTGCGCCGCCCCTGCTCCGGACCGGCCGACCACCTGGATCAATAACAGGATCCGCTCGCTTTACACGGCGCTGCATGGCATGGGCCACGCCCATTCGGTCGAAGCCTGGGACGGCGGCGAACTGGTCGGCGGGCTCTACGGCGTGTCGCTCGGCGCGGCCTTCTTCGGCGAGAGCATGTTTTCGCGCCGGACCGACGCCTCGAAAATCTGCCTGGTACATCTGGTCGATCGCCTGCGCCGGCACGGATTCAAGCTGCTCGACACACAATTCACCACCGAGCATTTGAAAAGCTTCGGCGCCATCGATGTACCCAAGGCCCGCTACGCGAAGATGCTTGAGCGCGCGATTGCTTCGCCGCATCTGACGTTCTGAAATCCGGAAATATTCCGGCTACTGCTTGGCCGCATCATCCGGCGGCGGGAGGTCGGATTTCGCCTTGCAGCTGTTCAGCCAGACGTCATAGACGGGATGCTCGACGGCATTCAGACCAGGGCTGTCGGCAAACATCCAGCCGGTGAAGATGCGGCGGATCTTGCGGTCCAGCGTGATCTCATCGACTTCAACGAATGTATCCGTCTTCGGCGCCTCGGTGTCGTCACGGCTGTAGCAGACGCGCGGTGTGACCTGAAGGGCACCGAACTGGACGGTTTCACCGATATAGACATCGAAGGTGGTGATGCGTCCGGTGATCTTGTCGATACCGGAGAAGACGGCCACGGGGTTGTTGATACGGGCGGCCTCGGCCGTGGAAAGAGAGGATGTGCCGGCAATCGCGAATGCGGCAGCTGCGGCGAAAAAACGGCGCATCTGAATTCGCTGACCTGAAACTACCATGAACACCCGTCTCCCGCGCGATACCCGGCCTAACCACCGGATATCAGGCGCTAAACATCAAATGTGGCCGAGGCATGATGCCAACGGAGCAATCAACAAATTCAGCAAGGACCTGTTTTCAATCAGCTTAGGAACGCGGCGTCCAGGCGTCGTAGTCGCCCGTCACACGCGGACGCTCACCCGTATTGTTGATCGAGCCCGGGGGGCGATAGGCTTCAGAAGATCCCGTTCCGTTAGCCCGGTGCGGCTTCTGCCACTCGCGCGGCTTGTAGTTCTCGTCGGCCGGCGAAACGTCCGTGCGGTGATGCATCCAGCCATGCCAGCCGGGAGGAATGGCGGAGGCATCGGCATAGCCGTTGTAGATCACCCAGCGGCGCGTGCGGCCCTCTGAATCCTTGCCGCCCTGATAATAGACATTGCCGGCCTCGTCCGAACCGACGCGCGCGCCGAAGCGCCAGGTATGAAAGCGCGTTCCAATTGTCTGTCCGTTCCACCAGGTAAATATCTGCAGCAGAGACTTCATGATTGCCGTCCTTGACCGCGCCGTTCGATGACGGGCGGATATACACCGTTTCTGTCCCGCTTATGCCGCGCAGGCTGTCGATTGTCCAGTGATTCCGTTGCGCTGCAGCTATTTCAACCGGACCTTGAAGCCGGGATGAGACGGCCGAAGCCATGTTGCTCAGTCGAGTGTCTTTTCCATCGCAATCGTCGGGATACCCCAGGTCGCAGCCCCTGTTCCTGCCAGGACGAAGCCATGCGCCTCGTAGAAAGCGATTGCTTTCGCATTGTTTTCCTCGACCTCGACCCGCATCGTGCCGGCATAGGGAAAACAGGTCTCGAGCTCGGCGAAAATATCGCGGGCGATGCCCTGCCGCTGGAATTGCGGCAGGACGTAGAGTTGATGCAGGACCGCCGTCTCGTGCAGCGTCTCGGACATGGAGGCAAAGCCCATTCCGCCGATCGTCTTGCCATCATCGGCAACCAAAAACTCGCCGTTCTTGCGCTGAAGATTGGCCTTCAGCGCCGCAACCGAATGCCATTTGGCCGTCATCTCATCAATCTTTTCGGCATCGTACAACGGATCATAGGTCGCGTGCGCGGTCTCGCCGAGAAGCGCCGAGACTTTCGCCAGATCGCGCTCCGTGGCCGTGCGGACGAAGAACATTTTTTGTGCCTTTCAATCGCAATTCCGGATGGAAAACCGCGTAACACTTTTCCTGGAATTGCTTAGTCCTCGATGCCGAGCTTGGCCTTGACCAGCGCCTGCACGGCCTGCGGGTTGGCCTTGCCGCCGGTCGATTTCATCACCTGGCCGACGAACCAGCCGGCGAGCGACGGCTTGGCCTTGACCTTTTCGACCTGATCCGGATTGGCGGCGATGATCTCGTCCACGGCCTTTTCGATGGCGCCGGTATCGGTCACCTGCTTCATGCCGCGGCTCTCGACCAGCTCGGCCGGGTCTCCGCCCTCGGTCCAGACGATCTCGAACAGGTCCTTGGCGATCTTGCCGGAGATCACCTCGGACTTGATGAGATCGAGGATGGCGCCGAGTTGGGCGGGCGAAACCGGAGTCTCTTCAATGGCTTTGCCGGCTTTGTTCAAGGCACCGAGCAGGTCGTTGATGACCCAGTTGGCGGCGATCTTGCCGTCGCGGCCGGCAGCCACCGCCTCGTAATAATCGGCGATCGCCTTTTCCGACACGAGCACGGAGGCGTCATAGACCGACAGTCCGAGTTCGCGCACGAACCGCGCCTTCTTGTCGTCGGGGAGTTCAGGCAGATCCGCCTTCAGCGCCTCGACGAAGGCGTCGTCGAATTCCAGCGGCAAAAGATCGGGATCCGGGAAATAGCGATAGTCATGCGCGTCTTCCTTGGAGCGCATCGATCGGGTCTCGCCCTTGTTCGGATCGAACAGGCGCGTTTCCTGGTCGATCGTACCGCCCTCTTCCAGGATCGCGATCTGCCGGCGGGCTTCATATTCGATCGCTTGGCCGATGAAGCGGATCGAATTGACGTTCTTGATCTCGCAACGCGTGCCGAAATCGGCGCCGGGCTTGCGCACGGAGACGTTGACGTCGGCGCGCATCGAGCCTTCATCCATGTTGCCGTCGCAGGTGCCGAGATAGCGCACGATCGAGCGCAGCTTGGTCATATAGGCCTTGGCTTCGTCGGACGAGCGCATGTCCGGCTTGGAGACGATCTCCATCAGCGCCACGCCCGAGCGGTTCAGATCGACATAGGACATGGTCGGGCTCTGGTCGTGCATCGACTTGCCGGCATCCTGCTCCAGGTGCAGCCGCTCGATACCGATCTCGACATCCTCGAACTGCCCCTGACGGTCTGGACCGACGGAGATGACGATCTGGCCCTCTCCGACGATCGGATCCTTGAACTGCGAAATCTGGTAGCCCTGCGGCAGGTCGGGATAGAAATAATTCTTGCGGTCGAAGATCGAGCGCTTGTTGATCTGCGCCTTCAGGCCGAGACCGGTGCGCACCGCTTGCCGGACGCATTCCTCGTTGATCACGGGCAGCATGCCGGGCATGGCCGCATCGACCAGCGACACGTTGGAATTCGGCGCATTGCCGAAGGTCGTCGATGCGCCGGAAAACAACTTCGAATTGCTCAGCACCTGCGCATGGACTTCCATGCCGATGATCACTTCCCAATCGCCTGTGGTGCCGGGAATATAGCGTTTCGGTTCGGAGATGCGGACGTCGACGAGGGTCATGGAATGCTCTTCTGTAAGCTCGAATTCGTGGTTCTCTCGGTAGAACAATTGGCTGGGGCGTGCAAGGCTTGTCGCGCCCGCGATGCACGCAAACAGGCTTGAGTGCCGTGTTTGCGGTCCGTTCAGACCTACCGGCTATTATACCGGCATGACAACCGCCCTGACCATTGTCGCGATCATTCTACTGATCAACATCGTCACCTTCTGCGTCTTCTGGTGGGACAAGGATGCTGCTCGGGCGGGCGATTGGCGGGTGCCGGAAAGCCGGCTGCTCGGCCTTGCCCTGATCGGTGGCAGCCTGGGCGCGGTTGCGGCGCAGAAAATCCTGCGCCACAAGACGCGGAAGGAACCGTTCCGTACCCAACTTTTGCTTATCGTCGCCCTTCATGCCATCGGACTTCTGGGCTGGCTGTCGGCGCCTCTCTGGCTTTCTTACGCCCTCGCCCGATAGGCCCCGTCTACAGCAAAAATCGATTGCGGTTGACATGCCGCAAGATTCGTAACTATTATTATTACATGAAAAGAAACAGCCGACTTTCCGCGGTGCTGCACGCGCTGCTGCACATGGCCGAACGCGAGCGTCCGATGACCTCGGATGAACTCGCGGTCTGCCTCAGCACCAATCCCGTCGTGGTCCGGCGCACCATGGCCGGGCTGCGTGAAGCTGGTCTCGTCGCCTCCGGCCGAGGCCATGGCGGCGGCTGGACGCTGGCGCGTGCGCTCAAGGACGTGACGATGCGTGACATCTACGCAGCCCTTGGCGAGCCCATGCTGTTCCAGATGGGCAATGTCAGCGAAAGTCCCGGCTGCCTCGTCGAACAGGCCGTCAACCACGCCCTGGACGACGCTTTCCGCGATGCCGAAGCCATGCTGATCGCCCGCCTCGGCGAAGTGACGCTGGCAGCGCTTGCCGACGACTTCAAGCGACGCTTTGCCGAACACCGAGCCGCGCTCAAACCGCACGGCTGACCAACGAAACACCTCTCGCTCTCGCCTCTCCGGCTTCCTCGTGTGGAAGCCGGCCGGCCAAGCCATGACAAAAGGAAAGATCATGCAACAGGATGCCATCATCATCGGCGGCGGCTTCGCCGGCCTGTCCGCCGCCTATATCCTGGCCCGCGCGCGCCGCCATGTTACGATCATCGACAGCGGCACGCCGCGCAATCGCTTTGCAGCACGTGCCCATGGCGTGCTCGGCCACGACGGAAAATCCGGCGCCGAAATCCTCGCCGAGGCGCGGGCGCAGTTGGCTGCCTATCCCACCGTGACCTTCATCGAGGGTGAGGCTGACTCCGCGGAAGGCGTCATCGACGATTTTGCCGTTCGTATTGAAGGTCATGGCAGCATCGCAACCCGGCGCGTCCTGCTCGCGAGCGGGGTCGAAGATCGCTTGCCTGATATTCCGGGCCTTCGCGAGCGCTGGGGCAAGACGGTGCTGCATTGCCCCTATTGCCATGGTTACGAAATCGGCGGCGGTCCGATCGGCGTCATCGCCACCCAGCCAATGTCATCCCACCAGGCAGTCGTGGTGGCCGACTGGGGCGATGTCACGCTCTTCACCAACGGCATGTCGGAACCGGACGTAGCAACGCTCGACCTGCTGGCACGACGCGGGGTGACCTTGCAGCCGGGTGCGGTCGTCTCGGTTGACGGGGCGCTGGACGGTCCGGCGCAGGTACGTCTTTCCAACGGCAGAAGCATCGCGGTGAAGGCCCTGTTCATCACACCCGACCTGCATATACGCGGCAGTCTGGCACACAATCTCGGCTGCACGCTGGAAGACTCCCCGGCTGGGAAGATCATCGCAACCAACGCCATGAAGGCGACCAGCACCGCCGGCGTTTTCGCGGCCGGAGATAATGCCCGTGCTTTCGGAAACATCACGCTGTCCTCCGCCGACGGCGTCATGGCCGGGCTCGGCGTCCATCAGTCACTGATGTTCCCGGCCACGCATTCTTGACGACGGGGCTATTCCTGCCTTAGAACTCGGCCGTCCTTTGGAGTTTTTATGTTTACTTCGTCTGAGATTGCCTGAGGGCCCTGCCCGCAAATCTGCTTTGCGCGCACGGGCCGGAAAACGAAGCCCTGACGTTCGACAGAACGCCAGAACCGTTTTCATGCGTTCTTCGGAACGCTTTTCGGATCTCACCATCAATGGACATTTCACGCGACGAACAGCGTATTCTTCACCTCATGGCTCAAGGCGGCCGCATCGAAGTCATTCGGGCGGGCAATGCCATCAACCAGGCACAATGCTTCACGCGAGACGGCTGGCTCTATCCCGATTTCGGGCTGGAGCTCTTCCGCAAGCTCAAACGCAAGAAGGCCATCGCCTCTTCCGGTGGCAGGCCTTACCGCATCACGCAGCGCGGCCTCGTCCTAGTCCGCTCGCAACTGAACAATCGGTAGACATGGGCCGGCGGGCGCAGCAAGCGCCTGCCGATTCTTTGCAATCGGGATGACTGCTGAGGCCGGTCCAACTCTCCAAACAAGCGGTTCTCAGAACCACTCTTGCCCCTTATGGAACACAGGCTCCTCCAGAATCTTGGTCATGCCGATCGATTCCACGTCGCGGTCGAGTTTCGGCGCATAGGCGGTCGAGAGCGAGCTTACGGAATATCCATGCTTGCGAAAGAAGCCGATCGCCTGGCTGTTCTGGGCATGCGTCTTGACCATGGCCGCCTCGAAGCCTTCTTCCTTGATCGCACGTTCGAGGTCGGCCAGCAGCAGCGAGCCCAACCCGCTACGCTGCAGGGCGGGCGCGATCCAGAGATCGGAAATGCTGCCGTCATTGTCTTCGCGCGCCGCCCAGCCGGCGACAACGCCGCCGGTCTCTATGAGACTGACGGCAAACCATTGGGATCGGAGGAAGGAGAGAAACGAAAGCTCGGCGATCCGCCGCATGGCCCCGGCATCGGCGAGACCGGAAACGGCCCGCTCCCAGGCATCGAGCCCCACGGCCGTCAGGGCAAGAATTTCATTTTCACGCGCGACGCGAACCGTGATCATGCGGTGGACCCCTTCCACCGCGAATAGAGCATCGGCGCTGCCGTTTGGCCAGCAGCGCCGATCAGATTACCACCATTTTGCGGGGGAGAACTTGCCGGCTGCCTGTTCGATGACGTGGGCCGTCTTGAAAAGCGTTTCTTCCTCGAACGGCTTGCCGATCAATTGCAGGCCGAGCGGCAGACCCTTGTGGTCGAGACCCGCGGGTACGGCGATGCCCGGCAGGCCGGCCATGTTGACCGTCACCGTGAAGATGTCGTTCAGGTACATCTTGACCGGATCGGACGCCAGGTCCTCGTCGGCGATGCCGAAGGCGGACGACGGCGTGGCCGGCGTTAGGATCGCATCGACACCCGCATGGAAAGCGAGTTCGAAATCGCGCTTGATCAGCGTGCGGACCTTCTGCGCCTGCAGGTAATAAGCATCGTAATAGCCGGCCGACAGAACATAGGTGCCGATCATGATACGGCGCTTGACCTCGGTGCCGAAGCCGGCGGCGCGGGTCTTCTCATACATGTCGGCAATGTCCTTGCCATCGACGCGCAGACCGTAGCGGACGCCGTCATAGCGGGCAAGGTTGGACGAGGCTTCGGCCGGAGCGACGATATAATAGGCCGGCAGCGCATATTTGGTGTGCGGCAGGCTGATATCGACGATCTCGGCACCGGCATCCTTCAGCCAGGCGATGCCCTGTTGCCAGAGGGTTTCGATCTCTTCCGGCATGCCATCGACGCGATATTCCTTCGGAATGCCGATCTTCATGCCCTTCAACGACTGGCCGAGCGAGGCTTCGTAATCCGGCACGGGTAGATCGACGGAGGTCGTGTCCTTGGCATCGACGGATGCCATCGATTTCAGCAGGATAGCCGCGTCGCGCACGTCGCGGGCGATCGGGCCGGCCTGGTCGAGCGAGGATGCAAACGCGACGATGCCCCAGCGTGAGCAACGGCCATAGGTCGGCTTGATGCCGACGGTGCCGGTGAAGGCGGCCGGCTGGCGAATCGAACCGCCGGTATCGGTGGCGGTGGCGCCGGCGCAAAGGAAGGCGGCAACGGCTGCGGCCGAACCGCCGGACGAGCCGCCCGGAACGAGATCGAGGTTGGAGCCCTTGGCGCGCCAGGGGTTCTTCACCGGACCGTAATAGGAACTCTCGTTCGACGAGCCCATGGCGAATTCGTCCATGTTCAGCTTGCCGAGCATGACCGCGCCGTCGTTCCAGAGGTTCTGGGTCACGGTCGATTCGTATTTCGGCTTGAAGCCGTCGAGAATGTGGCTGCAGGCCTGGGTGTGGATGCTCTCGGTGCCGAACAGGTCCTTGATCCCGAGCGGAATGCCCTCGAGCGCACCGGCCTTGCCGGCGGCGATGCGGGCGTCGGAAGCTTTGGCCATGTCACGCGCCTTGTCCGGCGTCGTAACGACATAGGCGTTGAGCGCGCCATTGGCCGCGTCGATCGCGCCGATATAGGCTTCCGTCAGTTCGACGGCGGTGATGTCCTTGGCGCTAAGCTTGGTGCGCGCTTCAGCAATGGTCAGGCGGGTCAGGTCGGTCATGGCAGGCTTTCAAAAATCAGGTGCGTTCGGGCGGCGCGGCAAGGTTTATTCGACAACCTTCGGGACGAGGAAGAAATTCCGGTCCTCGTTCGGCGCATTGGCAACGATATCGTCCGCCTTGTTTCCATCGGTGACGGCATCGGTGCGCTTCTTCATCGCCATCGGCGTAACCGACGTCATCGGCTCGACGCCTTCGACATTCACTTCCGACAGTTGCTCGACGAAACCGAGAATGCCATTCAACTCGCCGGTCATGCGCTGCGCATCCTCTTCGGTGACGGCAATGCGGGCAAGACGCGCGACGCGCTTCACGGTGGCGAGGTCAACTGACATGGATAGTCTCCGAGTACGAAATTTCCTACCCGCTATAATGACCAAGCCCCGGGCACGCAACGGGGGAATCGCCGCGTCGCGTGCTGCTCGGGCATTTCGGCGGCTATAGCGAGACAATACCGCCGGCGGCAGGGGTCTCCACTTTCGTCGCGGCACCGTCCATGGCGGCGACGAACAGTTCCGGCGTCTGGTCGATAATGCCGAACGAGCCGTAATGGCAGGGGAGCACGGAGCCGAACTTGAAGAAGCGCTGGCAGGCGAGCGCCGCCACGGCACCGCCCATGGTGAAACGGTCACCGATCGGCACGAGGCCGATGTCCGGCTGGTGTAGTTCCTGGATCAACGCCATGTCGGAGAAGATGTCGGTATCGCCCATATGATAGAGCGTCGGCTCATCCTCGAAATGCAGAACGAGGCCGTTGGCATTGCCGAGCGAATGCGACACGCCGTCCTCGGTCAGTTGCGCCGAGGAATGGAGCGCATTGACGAAGGTGGTGGAGAAGCCGTCGAGATGAATGGTGCCGCCGGTATTGCCCATCTCCAGCGCCTGAACACCTTTCGAGCCGAGCCAAGCGGCAAGATCGGCATTGGCAACCACCGTAGCGCCGGTTTCCTTCGCCAGCGCGATCGTATCGCCGACATGGTCTCCGTGGCCATGCGTCAGCAGGATATGCGTGATGCCAGAGGCTGCGTCCTTGGCGGAAAGCCCGCTGAATCCCGGATTGCCGGTGAAGAACGGGTCGATGAGGATATTCGCCTTGGCAATATCGAGGCGGAAGGCGGAATGGCCGAGCCATGTGATCTTCATTGTGCACTCCTTTGGATTCTTGGGGAAGAGTATGACATAGGTCGATATACGCGAATGACATCGAGTGTGAATTGGAAATGACGATGACAAGTGCCGATGACGAATATGTATATGACGAGGCCACCGGTGAATGGCGCCCGGCGTCCGAAATGGCTTCGGCCGCGGCCGACGCAGCGATCGTGCGTGACGCCGCCGGCAACCAGCTTGCCGATGGCGACTCGGTGACGCTGATCAAGGATCTCAAGGTCAAGGGCACTGGGGTGACCTTGAAGCAGGGAACCGTGATCAAGTCGATTCGGCTGACCGACAACATGGACGAGATCGACTGCCGTCACGAGAGCATCAAGGGTCTCGTGCTGCGCACCGAATTCGTCCGCAAGCGCTGAGGCTGGGATGGCGACCCTTACGATTGAAGAACTGTCTGCTGCGCTTGCCCCCGGCCAGGCCGTCTGCGGGCTGGATCTCGGCACCAAGACGATCGGTATTTCCGTCTCTGATCTCGGCCGGCGTTTTGCAACACCACGGGATGTGATCAGGCGTGTGAAGTTCGGGCCTGATTCCGAGGCGCTGCTGGCTGTGGCCAACAAGGAAAAGATCGCCGCCTTCATCATCGGCCTGCCGATCAACATGGACGGATCGGCGGGTCCACGCGCGCAGGCGACCCGCGCATTCGTGCACAACATGGCCCAGAAGACCGATCTGCCCTTCGTCTACTGGGACGAACGGCTGTCGACGGTCGCGGCGGAACGGGTGCTGATCGAGATGGACGTCTCGCGCAAGAAGCGGGCCGACCGGATCGATTCGGCCGCCGCCTCCTTCATCCTTCAGGGCGCGCTCGACAGATTGGCATCGCTCGCGAAGGGCGCCGCGGCCGGCTCCGAAGGCTGATCGGCCGGGAACCGCCGCCGGTACCAGGCGCGGATTTCGCGGCGCTTGCGAAACGCGATGATCGCAAAGACGATCAGGCTGTCGAAGGCGATGGCGCGGGCGACCAACGGCGGAATGCTTTCCGGCGGCATGCCGAGCACATGGCCGTAGATTGCGAAGACGAGGTCATGCGCCTGGCGTGTCAGCATGAAGATGCCAAAATTCATGTCGTAGTAGGAAAGACCATACCAACTGGTGAGAAGCAGGACAGGGCAGGCCCAGAGAATGAGGAACCACTTCATGCCGCTCTCCCCTCGCCGATGAAGCCACGCTTGAACAGCGCCGACAGCCAATCCAGGGCAAGCAGGCCGACCAGAATGACCGCCGGGACCGCCAGGTCGAGCGTCAGCGTTGCAAAAAACATCATCATGATGATCGTCAAGCCAGTTCTCACCGAACCTGCCTCATGCTGGATATCGTTAATATTCTCGTCGGGTTTCACTCTTGCCCGTTAACCCTGCCTTCGCAACGTAAACCATTTGTTAAGGTTAATTTCCGGACGCGTGGTTGCCGACCTGTGGACAAGGGGCTATCGGTGAGCCCACCCTCTTCAGGCTTTTCCCCATGACAGTCATCTTCGAAAGCATTCTGCCGGTCTTCCTGCTCGTCTCGCTGGGCGTCTGGCTGAAGCGGTCGCCGCTGATCAACATCACGCTGTGGGACGGGCTGGAGCAGCTTGGCTACTACGTCCTCTTCCCTGCCCTCCTGTTTTCGACTCTGGCGACCGCCGATTTCGCCGGCATGAAGACGGATGCAACGGCCATTGCGACGATCGGCAGCATTTCCATGATGTCGGCAGCATTGCTGCTGCTATGGCCCTTTCTGCGCGCACGCCACATTTCATCGTCCGCTTTCACCTCCGTCTTCCAGACCTCGACGCGCTGGAACGGTTTCATGGCGCTTGCCATCGCGCAGAAACTCTACGGGCCGCTCGGCCTCAGCCTGACGGCTCTGGTGATGACGCTGCTGATCATTCCGATCAATCTCTACAATATCGGCGTGCTCATCGGCTTCAACGGCGGCCCCAAGGGCATGCGCGTCTTCGTCTTCAAGATCGCGACCAACCCGCTGATCGTCGCCTCCGTGTTGGGCATCCTGTTCAATTATTTCGGCGTCGCGGTCTACGGTCCTGTGCTGAATGCGGTGGAAATGCTGGCCAGCGCCTCGCTCAGCCTCGGCCTTGTCATGGTCGGAGCGGGATTGAAGGTTTCCGACGCACTGAAGCCGAGCCTGGTGGCCCTTCTCGCCGTCTTCCTGAAGCTGATCATCATGCCGGTCTTCATGGTCGGCGCCAGCTATCTGCTCGGCATTCGCGGCGATGCGCTGCTGGTGATCGCGCTCGGCGCCAGCGTGCCGACCGCGATGAACGGCTATATTCTCGCCAAGCAGATGGGTGGCGATGCGCCACTCTACGCAGCCGTCGCCACCATTCAGACCGCTTTGTCGTTCTTCACCATTCCGCTGGTGCTGATCGTGACCGGCTATATCGCGGCCGGATAGAGCAGATCGACGATATAGGCGGAGTCAAAGCGCGAATCCAGCATGCCGTAGGTCGAGCGCCAGCCGGCGGCAAGCCGTGATTCGAGGAAGGCATCGGCGACGCGCCCTGCCCCGAGCCTGTAGAGTTCGGCGGCGGCGGCGGCCAACGCCAGTTGCTCGACCAGCATGCGGGCAGCACCTTCGTCGCGCTCGCAGAGCGACATGGCGGCGCGCAGGACATCGACGGTCTTCTTTCCGGCCGGTCCGAGATCGCGGCTAATCACCTGGAACAGCAATTCGAACAAATCCTTGCCGCGCGTCAAAACCCGCAGCACATCAAGCGCCATGACGTTGCCGGAGCCTTCCCAGATCGCGTTGACCGGGGCTTCGCGGTAATGCCGGGCGATCGGGCGCTCCTCGACATAGCCGCTGCCGCCGATGCATTCCATTGCCTCATAGATCAGCGCGGGCGCGATCTTGCAGCTCCAGTATTTGGCGACCGGGGTCATGATGCGGGCATAGGCGGCATCCTCGGCGCTGTCGCGTGCCTTGTCGAAGGCTTCGGCAAGACGGAAGGACAAGGCGCTTGCAGCCGCCACATCCAGCGCCATGTCGGCGAGAACGCGCGTCATCATTGGCTGGGCGACGAGCGGCTTGCCGGAAACCTTGCGGCCGCGCACATGATGAACCGCCTCGGCGAGCGAGGCGCGCATCATGCCGGCGGAGGCCAGCGCGCAGTCAAGCCGCGTCAGCGTCACCATGTCGAGAATGGTGCGGATGCCGGCATCCGGCGTTCCCAGCAGAAAACCGAACGTCTCGGAAAACTCGACTTCCGACGAAGCGTTAGAGCGATTGCCGATCTTGTCCTTCAGCCGCTGGAAGCGCAGACCATTCGCCGACCCGTCCTCGAGTAGGCGCGGAACGAGGAAGCAACCGAGACCGTCGCGCGTCTGCGCCAGCATGACGAAGGCGTCGCTCATCGGCGCCGACATGAACCATTTGTGGCCTGTCAACCGGTAGATGCCTTCGCCCACCCGCTCGGCGGTCGAGGTATTTGCGCGCACATCCGTGCCGCCCTGCTTTTCCGTCATGCCCATGCCGATGGTGACGGCGGACTTCTGCATCCAGGGTTTGTTGGACGAATCGTACTTGCGCGACAGTATCTTCGGCGCCCATTCCTTCTGGACTGCCGACGACGTGGAGATCGCAGCGACGGACGCGCTGGTCATGGTCAGCGGGCAGAGATGGCCGGCCTCCAGCTGCGCCGTCAGATAGAAGCGGAGCGCGCGCGCCTTGTGCGACCGGCCGCGCTCGTCGGCAATGTTTTCCCAGGCCGAGGAATGCAGTCCCGAGGTCATCGAGCGGCGCATCAGCGCGTGCCAGGCGGGATGGAAGTCGACGACATCGAGGCGTTCGCCGCGCGGTCCATGGGTGCGCAGCTTCGGCAAGCCTTCGTTTGCCATGCGCGCCAGATCCTGCGCTTCCGGCGAGGTGACGTAGCGGCCGATCGATTCGAAGTCGTCACGCAGCGGTCTGGGCATTGAGGCGGCAACATCGACCAGCAATGGATCGGAGCGGAACGCATTGATCCCCGACCAGGGTTTCGGCTGGTTCAGATCGGCGAGTTTCTGTTCGGTTCGGTTCAGAGTCATGTCGCGTTTCTAGCTCAAGTCCGGATGCTTAGGAACAGCATCGGGATGGGATAAACGCCGCTTGCCGCAACAATTTGCCGGGGATGCCAAAACTGCCAGAAAAGCATGGGGATGCACCCGGTTTGCACCCCCTCAGCCTTGCCGGTTTACCGCACAGTCATTATAGACCCACGCAACTTCTAAAAAATGAGGCGGCTCCCCATGGATTTCTTTCCGCATCGCCACCTGCTGGGCATCAAGGGCCTGACGGAACAAGACATCACGCTGCTGCTCGACCGGGCAGACGAAGCCGTCAAGATTTCCCGGCAGAGAGAAAAGAAGACATCGACGCTGCGCGGCCTGACGCAGATCAACCTGTTCTTCGAAGCCTCGACCCGCACGCAATCCTCCTTCGAACTGGCCGGCAAGCGGCTGGGCGCCGACGTCATGAATATGTCGGTCAGCAATTCGTCGGTGAAGAAGGGCGAAACACTGATCGATACGGCGATGACGCTGAACGCCATGCATCCCGACGTGCTGGTGGTCCGGCATTCGTCCGCCGGCGCTGCCGCCCTGCTCGCGCAGAAGGTGTCCTGCTCCGTGGTCAATGCCGGCGATGGCCAGCATGAGCATCCGACCCAGGCGCTGCTCGACGCGCTGACCATCCGCCGCGCCAAGGGCAAGCTGTCGCGCATCATCGTCGCCATCTGCGGTGACGTGCTGCACTCGCGCGTCGCCCGCTCCAACATCCTGCTTCTCAACCAGATGGGTGCGCGCGTCCGCGTCGTCGCTCCCGCCACGCTCCTGCCCTCCGGCATCGCCGACATGGGCGCCGAGGTCTATCACTCGATGGAGGAAGGCCTGAAGGATGCCGACGTTGTGATGATGCTGCGCCTGCAGCGCGAACGCATGGCCGGCTCCTTCGTGCCGTCGGTGCGCGAGTATTTCCGCTATTACGGCCTTGATGCCGAAAAGCTGAAGGCGGCGAAGGACGACGCGCTCGTCATGCATCCCGGCCCGATGAACCGCGGCGTCGAGATCGCCTCTGAAATCGCCGATGGCCCGCAGAGCGTCATCGAGCAACAAGTTGAGATGGGGGTCGCCGTGCGCATGGCGGTGATGGAAACACTTCTTCTTTCGCAGAACCAGGGGCCGCGCGCATGACCAACTCCCTCGTCCTGAAAAACCTGCGCATCATCGACCCCTCGCGCAATCTCGATGAAACCGGCGATATCATCGTCGAAAACGGCGTCATCACCGCCGCCGGCAAGGACGCGCAGGGTGCGCCGGCCGGTGCCGAGATCCGCGATTGCAATGGCCTCATCGCCGTGCCCGGCCTTGTCGATGCGCGTGTCTTTGTCGGCGAACCCGGCGGCGAATATCGCGAGACGATCGAATCCGCCTCGCGCGCGGCCGCTGCCGGCGGCGTCACCTCGATCATCACCATGCCCGACACCGATCCGGTGATCGACGACATCGCGCTGGTCGAGTTCGTCCAGAAGACCGCCCGTGACAAGGCGCTGGTCAATGTCTATCCGGCAGCGGCACTGACCAAGCATCTCGGCGGCGAGGAAATGACCGAGTTCGGCCTGCTGCGGGAAGCCGGCGCCGTCTGCTTCACCAATGGCCGCCAGCCGGTCCACGATACGCTGATGTTGCGCCGGGCGATGACCTATGCGCGCGAATTCGGCGCGGTGATCTCGCTCGAAACCCGTGACAAGTATCTCGGCGCCGGTGGGGTCATGAACGAGGGCCTGCTGGCAAGCTGGCTCGGCCTTTCAGGCGTACCACGCGAAGCCGAGATCATCCCGCTGGAGCGCGACCTGCGCATCGCCGGCCTGACCAAGGCCGCCTATCACGCAGCAAAAATCTCGCTGCCGGAATCGGCCGAGGCCATCGCCACGGCCCGCAAGCGCGGCGCCAATGTTACCTGCGGCATCTCGATCAACCATCTGACGCTGAACGAAAACGACATCGGCGAATACCGTACCTTCTTCAAGCTGTCGCCGCCGCTGCGCGGCGAGGACGATCGCGTGGCGATGGTCGAGGCGCTGGCGAATGGTACGATCGATATCATCGTCTCCTCGCACGATCCGCAGGACGTCGATACCAAGCGTCTGCCCTTCGCCGATGCCGCTGACGGTGCAATCGGGCTGGAAACGCTTCTGCCGGCAGCCCTTCGGCTGTATCACAGCGGCGGCGTGCCGCTGATGCGCCTGATTGATGCGCTGTCCACCCGTCCGGCACAGATCTTCGGCCTCGATGCCGGCACGCTGAAGCCCGGCGCCAAGGCGGACATTACGCTGATCGACCTTGAGGAGCCCTGGCTGTTCGGCAAGGATTCGATCGTGTCGCGCTCGAAAAACACGCCGTTCGAAAATGCCCGCTTTACCGGCCGGGCCGTTCAAACCTATGTTGCGGGAAAACTGGTTCATTCGATTTGATGGAGCGCACCGCTCGCCCCTCATCCGGCCTGTCGGCCACCTTCTCCCCGTGAACGGGGAGAAGGGACAAGCGGCAAATTCCGTCGTCCCCTCGCCCCGCTTGCGGGGAGAGGGCTAGGGTGAGGGGCAAACGTCCGTTCGGACGGAATTGGGAGGCAGCACGTGTCCGAAATATTTTCCTGGCAGTTCGATGCCGTATCGACGGCCATCGCGGCGATCTTCGGCTATCTGCTCGGCACCATTCCCTTCGGCCTCCTCCTCACCCGCATGGCCGGACTGGGTGATGTCCGCAAGATCGGCTCCGGCAATATCGGCGCGACTAATGTGCTGCGGACCGGCAACAGGAAGCTTGCCGCCGCGACGCTGCTGCTTGACGCGCTGAAAGGCACGGCTGCAGCGTTCGTCGCCTCCTATTGGGGGATTGAGGCTGGCATCGCCGCCGGTTGCGCAGCCTTTCTCGGTCATCTCTTCCCCGTCTGGCTCGGGTTCAAGGGCGGCAAGGGCATTGCCACCTATATCGGCGTCCTGCTTGGCCTTGCCCCGCTGATTGTTCTCGTCTTCGCCGCCATCTGGCTCGGCATGGCCAAGCTCACCCGTTATTCCTCGCTCTCGGCACTGGTTGCAACCGTCGTCGTTCCGGTTGTACTGTTGGCGACGGGTTATGGGAAAATCGGCATTCTGTTCGTTGTGATGAGCATCATCACCTGGATCAAGCACAAGGCGAACATCCAGCGGCTTCTGGCCGGGACCGAGGGCCGGATCGGGGAAAAGGGATAAGACCGAATGTCGAACGGCAGCGCGGGACGAAACGGGATTGCGCTGACGGAGAGACAGAGAATTGCCTGGCTGAGGCTGATCCGCAGCGACAATGTCGGGCCGGCGACTTTCCGTGATCTGATCAATCATTTCGGTTCGGCCGAAACCGCGCTGGAGATGCTGCCGGAACTTTCGCGGCGCGGCGGCTCCACCCGTGCGATCCGTGTCGCCTCGGTGGCCGAAGCGGAAAAGGAACTGGCGATCGCGCATCGGCTGGGTGCCCGCTTCCTCGGCATCGGCGAGCCCGACTATCCGCCTGCTTTGCGCCAGATCGATGGCGCGCCGCCATTGCTTGCGGTCAAAGGCAATCCCGCCATCGGCACCATCCCTTCCCTCGGCATCGTCGGATCCCGCAACGCATCGATCAGCGGCACCAAGTTTGCCGCGATGATGGCGCGCGATGTCGGGCGTGCCGGTTATTCCATTATCTCGGGCCTGGCGCGCGGCATCGATACGGCGGCGCACCGCGCCAGCCTCGACACGGGAACGATCGCCGCGCTTGCCGGCGGCCTCGACCAGCCTTACCCGCCGGAAAATGTCGGCCTGCTCGACGAGGTCACCGCCGGTAATGGCCTCGCTATCAGCGAAATGCCGTTCGGCTGGGAGCCGCGCGCCCGTGACTTCCCCCGCCGCAACCGGCTGATCGCCGGCGTCAGCCTCGGGCTTCTCGTCGTGGAAGCCGCTTCACGCTCCGGTTCGCTGATCACCGCACGGTATGCCGGTGATTTCGGCCGGCTTGTCTTTGCAGTGCCGGGGTCGCCGCTTGACCCGCGCTGTCATGGGACGAATGGGCTCTTGAAGGACGGGGCGATCGTCACGACCGAGGCACAGGATATTCTCCAGGCGCTCGCGCCACTCAGCCGCATCGATCTCTTCACGCCGCCACGGGCGGAAGAACCGGGAGAACATGATCCCGGCCCAATGGCCCCACCGCCGGATGAGAACGATCGCGGCCGGATCACCGATGCGCTCGGCCCGACGCCCGTCGAGATCGATGACATCATCCGCCACACCGGGCTTTCGGCATCAGCCGTCTATCTCGTCCTGTTAGAACTTGATCTTGCCGGTCGGCTTCATCGGCATCCCGGCGGCCTGGTTTCCCTCAGCATTGGCGAATGACAACAGCCGCTTGCCGGACAGGATGTCGCCAGCCTCGACGAAGGCCATCTCGATCAGGTAGCAGAGCATATCGGCGCCTTCATTGCTGGCGACGCCGCGAAGCTCCCCGAGCATCTGCCGGATATAGGCGACCTTTTCATGCGCCTGCGTTTCCTTTTTTCCGGCCCCGCTTGAATTCGGAATCATCGGTTTTCCCTGTTGTGCATTCAACTTCACCCATCGGCAGGCCATCATGTGCGAGCGAAACCCAATACGACGCTCTTGCTGTGTCAGCCCGCTCCCCACCCAGCCGGATCGTTGTTCCGGCCTCGTTCTCATCGGGATCGAGTACACTTCAAGAACGATAACGCATTTATCTTTAATTGCAATAAAAACGTAATCTCTTATAGGTTGTATTGCGTTGTATGGGCTTATTTTCCGCCCGGCACTTGACCGCAGACGAATCCCTGTCCATGTCGGGGCATCGATATTTCCCAATGTGCCGCCCTTCCCCGGCCTGGCACAGCTTTGAACGGTTGCGTTGAGAATATGACCATGAATGTCGTCGTCGTGGAATCGCCTGCAAAGGCGAAGACCATCAACAAGTATCTGGGACCCGGCTACAAGGTTCTCGCCTCGTTCGGACACGTGCGCGACCTGCCAGCCAAGGATGGATCGGTCCTGCCGGACGACGACTTCGCCATGCTCTGGGAGGTGGACACCGCGTCGGCCAAGCGCATGAAGGATATCGGCGACGCCCTGAAATCCTCCGACGGGCTCATTCTCGCGACCGACCCGGATCGCGAGGGAGAAGCGATTTCGTGGCACGTGCTCGATCTCTTAAGAAAGAAGAAGCTGATCGGCGACAAGCCGGTCAGCCGCGTCGTCTTCAACGCCATCACCAAGAAGGCCGTGCTCGATGCCATGGCTAATCCGCGCGATATAGACGTGCCGCTGGTCGACGCCTATCTGGCGCGCCGCGCGCTCGACTATCTCGTCGGCTTCAATCTGTCGCCGGTGCTGTGGCGCAAGCTGCCCGGTGCCCGCTCCGCAGGTCGTGTGCAGTCGGTCGCCCTGCGCCTCGTCTGCGATCGCGAAGCCGAGATCGAGCGGTTCGTCTCGGAAGAATACTGGAACCTGTCAGCGCTCCTGAAGACACCGCGTGGCGACGAGTTCGAAGCAAGGCTGGTTTCGGCCGATGGAAAGCGGCTGCAGCCACGCGCCGTGACCAATGGCGAAGACGCCGGCAAGCTGAAAGCGTTGCTCGAAGGCGCAAGCTATGTGGTCGACAGCATTGAAGCCAAGCCCGTCAAGCGCAACCCGTCGCCGCCGTTTACGACGTCGACACTGCAGCAGGCCGCGTCCTCGAAGCTCGGATTCTCCGCCTCACGTACCATGCAGGTTGCACAGAAGCTTTACGAAGGCGTGGATCTTGGCGGCGAAACCGTCGGCCTGATCACTTATATGCGTACAGATGGCGTGCAGATGGCGCCTGAAGCCATCGATGCCGCCCGCAGTGCGATCGGTGATCAGTTCGGCGCTCGATACGTGCCCGACAAGGCCCGCCTCTATTCCACCAAGGCGAAGAACGCCCAGGAAGCGCACGAAGCCGTGCGGCCGACGGATTTCAACCGGACGCCTGACCAGGTAAAGCGCTTCCTCGACGCCGACCAGTTGCGTCTTTACGACCTGATCTGGAAGCGCGGCATCGCCAGCCAGATGGCGTCGGCCGAGATCGAACGCACGACCGCCGAGATCACCGCCGACAACAAGGGCGAAAAGGCCGGCCTGCGCGCCGTCGGTTCGGTCATCCGGTTCGACGGCTTCATCGCAGCCTATACCGACCAGAAGGAGGATGGCGAGCAGAGCGACGATGGCGACGAGGATGGCCGTCTGCCGGAGATCAATGCGCGCGAAAACCTCGCCAAGCAGAAGATCAATTCGACCCAGCATTTCACCGAACCACCGCCGCGCTATTCGGAAGCCTCGCTGATCAAGAAGATGGAAGAGCTCGGCATCGGCCGCCCTTCCACCTATGCCGCAACGCTGAAGACTCTGAGCGACCGCGAATATGTCGTCACCGACAAGCGCAAGCTCATCCCTGAAGCCAAGGGCCGTTTGGTCACGGCCTTCCTCGAAAGCTTCTTCGCACGTTATGTCGAGTATGATTTCACGGCATCGCTGGAAGAAAAGCTTGACCAGATTTCCGCTGGTGAACTGAACTACAAGGACGTGCTGCGCGATTTCTGGAAGGATTTCTTCGCCCAGATCGAAGACACCAAGGAACTGCGTGTTACCAACGTGCTCGACGCGCTGAACGAGGAACTGGCACCGCTGGTCTTCCCGAAGCGCGAGGACGGCAGCGATCCGCGTACCTGCCAGGTTTGCGGCACCGGCAAACTGTCGTTGAAGCTCGGCCGCAACGGCGCCTTCATCGGCTGCTCCAACTATCCGGAATGCAAATATACCCGTCCATTTGGCGCTGAGGCCGTGAATGGCGAGGCAAGCGCCAGCAACGAGCCGCTGTCGCTCGGCAAGGACCCGCACACGAACGAGGAAATCACCCTGCGCTCCGGCCGGTTCGGCCCCTATGTCCAGCGTGGCGACGGTAAGGAAGCCAAGCGCTCCAGCCTGCCCAAGGGATGGACGCCTGCCAGCATCGACCATGAAAAGGCGCTCGCCCTGCTTTCCCTGCCACGTGATATCGGCGCCCATCCGGAATCCGGCAAGATGATCTCGTCCGGCCTCGGCCGCTATGGACCATTCATCCTGCATGATGGAAAATATGCCAATGTCGAGAGCATCGAGGACGTATTTTCGATCGGCCTCAACCGTGCCGTCTCGGTGCTCGCCGACAAGGCAGCCAAGGGACCGGGCGGACGCGGTGCAACCGCTGCAGCGCTGAAAGAGGTCGGCGATCATCCGGACGGTGGCGCAATCACCGTGCGCGACGGCAAGTATGGTCCCTATGTCAACTGGGGCAAGGTCAACGCCACCTTGCCGAAGGGCAAGGATCCGTCCAGCGTGACGCTCGAAGAGTCACTCGTGCTGATTACTGAACGCATCGCCAAGGCCGGTCTCAAGCCGGCCAAGGGCAAGGCGACGAAGGCGGCCAAGCCGAAGGCTGAGAAGGCCGAGGGCGCGACCAAGGCTGCAAAACCGAAGGCGGCCGCGAAGCCGAAGGCCGCCGCGAAACCGAAAGCGGCCGCCAAGCCAAAGGCGGCAGCCAAAGCCAAGAAGGCCTGAACGTGACCAGAATCCCACGCGATCGAACCGAACGGCCCGGCAAACCCGCAGTCCGGATCGGACGCGCGGGCAAGAAGGCCGTGCTGCCGGCAGATGATGTCGTGATTATTCACGGTGCGGTGCCGCCGCGCGATGTCCTGATGCGCTTCATCTCGGAACATCCGGAAAAGGCATCCAAGCGCGAAATCTACAAGGCGTTCGGCCTGAAGGGGGAAGCGCGCACGGAGCTCAAAGCGCTGCTGCGGGAAATGGAGCAGGACGGGCTTCTGGAAAAGAAGCGCAATTCCCTAGTGCGCCCCGGTGCCCTGCCCCCGGTCACGGTGCTCGATATCACCACTCGCGACAAGGACGGCGAACTGATCGGCCGGCCAGCCGAATGGCCGGAGGATGAAGGCGTGGCGCCCGCCGTCCTGATCCGCCAGTCGAGCATCGGCAAGTCCAAGGGCAAGACACCCGTCGGCGGCATCGGCGATCGGGTTCTGGCCAAAATCTTCCCGGCGAAGGATCGCGGTGGCCCGGCCTATACGGCCCGTATCGTCAAGGTGCTGGACCGCAAGCGCAACAACAACGCCGCGATGGGTGTCTTCCGCGCCATGCCGGATGGCGGCGGCCGCATCATGCCGATCGAAAAGCGCGGCGAGGAAATGCAGGTCGACGCAGAGCATCAGGGCACGGCGAAGGACGGCGATCTGGTCGAGGTCGAAATCATTCGTGCCGGCCGGTTCGGCCTGCCGCGCGCCCAGGTGAAATCCGTTGTCGGCTCCGTCGCCACGGAAAAGGCGATCTCGATGATCGCGATTTACGCGCATGGCATTCCCTATATCTTTCCCGAAAACGTCTTGAAGGAAGCGGAGGCCGCAGGACCTGCGACGATGTCACATCGGGAGGACTGGCGTTCGCTGCCGTTGATCACGATCGACCCCGCCGACGCCAAGGACCACGACGACGCCGTCCATGCGGAGTCGGATCCATCCCCCGACAATCCCGGCGGCGTCATCGTCACCGTGGCAATCGCCGATGTCTCCTGGTATGTCCGGCCGAAATCGGCGCTCGACCATGAAGCGTTGAAGCGCGGCAATTCCGTCTATTTCCCGGATCGCGTCGTGCCGATGCTGCCCGAGCGGATTTCCAACGAACTCTGCTCGCTGAAGCAGGGCGTTGATCGTCCGGCGCTCGCCGTGCGCATGCGTTTCTCCAAGGAAGGCCGCAAGGCAGGTCACACTTTCCATCGCATCATGATGAAGAGTGCGGCAAAACTCTCCTACAATCAGGCGCAGACGGCAATCGACGGCAATCCGGACGACCAGACCGGCCCGCTGCTGGAACCGATCCTGAAGCCGCTTTGGGACGCCTACGCCATCTTGACGCGCGGGCGCGACCGGCGCCAGCCGCTCGAACTCAACATGCCTGAGCGCAAGATTGTGCTGAAGCCTGACGGCACTGTCGATCGCGTCTTCGTGCCGGATCGCCTTGATGCCCACAAGCTGATCGAGGAGATGATGATCCAGGCCAATGTGGCGGCGGCCGAGACGCTGGAGATCAAGAAGCAGCCACTGGTCTACCGCGTTCACGATGCGCCGTCGCTTGCCAAGCAGGAGACCCTGCGCGAATTCCTGGCGACGCTGGATCTGTCGCTGGTCAAGGGCGGCAACCTGCGCTCCAACCATTTCAACGGCATTCTGTCGAAGGCTGTCGACCAGCCCTACGAGACGATGGTCAACGAGATGGTGCTGCGCTCGCAGAGCCAGGCGATCTACAGCCCCGAAAATATCGGCCATTTCGGCCTCAACCTGATGAAATACGCCCATTTCACCTCACCCATCCGTCGTTACGCCGACTTGATCGTGCATCGCGCGCTGGTCGGGACGCTGGGGCTCGGCGAAGGCGGCATCACGCCGGCGGAAGAGGCAGCGCTCAACGACATTTCCGCCGAGATTTCCACCTTCGAGCGCCGCGCGATGGCGGCCGAACGCGACACCGTCGACCGGCTGATCGCCCATCACCTGAGCGGCCGCGTCAACGAGGAATTCGATGGCCGCATCTCCGGCGTCACCAAGGCGGGACTTTTTGTCACCCTTCCCTCCTATGGCGCCGACGGTTTCGTGCCTATATCTACGCTGGGCCGTGACTACTTCATCTATGACGAGGCCCATCAGGCACTCTCGGGCGAAAAGACCGGTCTCGGTTATCGCCTGGGCGATCAGATCAGGGTCAAGCTCGTGGAGGCCGTACCTCTGGCTGGTGCGCTCCGCTTCGAGATGATCAGCGAAGGACGCAAGATGCCGACGGCGACGCGCTCCTTCCACAAGTCCGGTCGCCGGGATCGCAAGATGCCGGGAACGCGACCGTCGCGCGGCAGGCGCTAGAGGACACGGGGCCTGCCTCGCGTCTACAGAATGAGGATTTGGCTATGCAGGCAACCGGCGGAAATCCGGAGACGATTCACTTCGAGCAGACCGAACGGGTTGAACGACCCGTCTGGCGCTCTATCAAGCGCGGGCTTCTCAACACATGCCCCGCCTGCGGCAGCGGTCGTCTTTTCGGCCGCTTCCTAAAGGCCGTACCCGCCTGTGCCTCCTGCGGCGAACGGCTTGACCGGCACGCCGCCGACGATTTCCCGCCCTATATCGTCGTGACAATCATGGGTCATATCGTGCTGGCCGGCTTCATGGCGACGGAGATGATCCTGCCGCTCTCCAACTGGGGACATCTGGCCATCTGGGTGCCCATCACCATTCTTGGTTCGCTGGCCCTGTTGCAACCCGTGAAAGGGGGCGTCATCGGCCTGCAATGGGCACTGAGGATGCACGGCTTCGGCGACCATGAAGACAAGCCGGCGGATATCCTGCCGGACAGGGATCCTGCTGCGTGACCGCTGCCATGCAGGTCCAGGCCCGCGCACCCATTCCTGGCACCGAGAAACCCAACCGTTCGCCACGACCGCGGGACGCCGCGTCGATCATGCTGCTCGACCGTTTCAATGACGGCGTGCGCGTACTGATGGGCAGACGCAACAAGGCGCATGTGTTCATGCCCGACCTGCACGTCTTTCCGGGCGGTCGGCGCGATGCGACCGACCATCGCCTTTCATGGGAGGGCGACATCCATCCGGCGGTCCTCGACCGACTGCGCGCCGCCTATGGCCAGAACGCCACGCAGAGCCGCCTGCGCGCGCTTGCGCTTGCCGCGATCAGGGAGCTTCACGAGGAAGCAAGCATTGCCATCGGCAGCCCGCAAGCCGACGGAAACACAGCGTTACCTTTTCTTCCCGATCTTACAAACTTGCGCTATATGGCACGAGCAATAACGCCGCCGGGGCATCCGCGCCGGTTCGATACCCATTTCTTTGCCGTGTTCACGGATGAAGCGGGCATCGAGCCGACGGATATCCGCGACAGCCGGGAACTCGAGGATTTGAGATGGATCGATGTCAATGATACTTCGACCGTGACCATGCCGGATATCACCGGAATCATTCTCGGTGACCTGAGGGCGAGCCTTCAGGCTGACGCGTCCTTGCCCTTCGGAAGGCCGGTGCCGTTCTACTACACCCGTCATGGACGGTTCGTCCGCGACCTTCTCTGAGGAATTTTGCCGCATGTCCCAGCCGCCGTCCGGCACGTCAGAGCCGGTTGAGGAAATTCACTGGCCGTCCCTGATCGCCGCCGTCGCCGCGATCACGGCCGTGGGTATAGCGATCGGCCTTGGCCTGCCGCTGCTCAGCATCATCATGGAGAAGCGGGGCATTTCCTCCACGCTGATCGGCCTCAATTCGGCGATGGCCGGGCTTGCCTCCATGGCGGCCGCAGCCGTCACGGCAAAGACCGCCCATCGATTCGGTGTCGCAACGACCATGCTCTGGGCGGTCCTGTTTGCAGCCATCAGCGCGCTCGGCTTCTACTATATCCAGAATTTCTGGTTGTGGTTTCCGCTGCGTGTCGTGTTCCACGGTGCCATTACCGTGCTCTTCGTGCTCTCCGAGTTCTGGATCAATGCGACGGCTCCGCCAAAACGTCGAGGGCTGGTGCTCGGTATCTACGGCACGGTGCTGTCGCTCGGCTTTGCCACCGGCCCCCTGCTCTTTTCCATTCTCGGCAGCGACGGCGTTCTGCCATTCGCTTTCGGTGCCACCGTCATCCTGCTCGCAGCCATTCCGATCTTCCTCGCCCGCAATGAAAGCCCGGTTCTGGACGAGAAGCCGGAACTGCATTTCATGCGCTATGTCTTCCTCGTTCCGACCGCGACAGCCGCGGTGTTCATTTTCGGCGCAGTCGAATCGGGTGGACTGTCCCTCTTTCCGATCTATGGCACGCGCAGCGGCTTTACCGAATCGCAGGCGGCGCTGCTTTTGACCGTTATGGGCATCGGCAATGTCATCTTCCAAATCCCGCTCGGCATGCTGTCGGACCGGATGAAGGATCGCCGCAATCTGCTCGCCATGATGACCGTCGTCGGGCTGATCGGCGCGCTGTGCCTGCCATTGATGCAGGGCAACTGGTGGCTGATGGCGATCGTGCTGCTCTTCTGGGGCGGTAGCGTCTCCGGCCTTTATACGGTCGGCCTTAGCCATCTGGGCTCGCGCCTCACAGGCGCAGACCTTGCCGCCGCCAACGCGGCTTTCATCTTCTCCTATGCGGTCGGAACGGTGGCAGGCCCGCAGGCCATCGGTGCTGCCATGGACATTGCCGGCAATGACGGTTTTGCCTGGGCGATTGCCGGCTTCTTCGGGCTTTATGTGGCCCTTTCGGTGGTCAGGATCGTTTTCAACCCAAAACGGACTTGACTTTTCGGGCGCGATTTGTAGTTTCGCGCCAAGTTTGCCGGGACGCTTTCACGGACGTCCGCGGCTTTGTTTTTTTATAAAGGCAGGACGACCATGGCGAAAGCTGCAAAAATCAAGATCAAGCTGCTGTCGACGGCCGACACAGGTACCTTCTACGTCACGACGAAGAACAGCCGCACCAAGACCGACAAGATGTCATTCACCAAGTACGACCCGGTGGTACGCAAGCACGTCGAATTCAAGGAAACCAAGATCAAGTAAGATCTGGTTCCGATTGGAATTTGAAAGGCGCCGGCTGAAAAGCTCGGCGCCTTTTTCATGCGTGGATGGAGGCGAAGGCCGATCAATTTTTTGAAGCCCAGAATCAAAAAACGTCGCCCCCTCGCAGGGACGACGTTTCAATGGGCGTCGGCTGACCGAAACCGCGGCACGAGGAACCGCATTGGTAACAAGTCAGCCGACAAACCCCACAACCCAGGAGATGCGG
The DNA here is from genome assembly GCF_051669845.1 of Pararhizobium sp. O133. Lineage (NCBI taxonomy): Bacteria > Pseudomonadati > Pseudomonadota > Alphaproteobacteria > Hyphomicrobiales > Rhizobiaceae > Pararhizobium > Pararhizobium sp. O133. The sequence continues at coordinate 3,262,378 of NZ_CP196426.1, forward strand.
CGGACCTGAGCATCGTGGGGTAAATCGCGGGAGTTGAATTCTCCCTTACGGATGAGAATTGACCGAAAATAAAAAAAAATCAATGAATTCTTAACCAGCACGCATGCGAAGGCGGAGACATGGTTAATTTCACCATTGTCTTATACACCGTCGATGCTGATTTCGGCCGGCGCAGCCTCCCATATCACCGTTCCAAAAGTCATATGATTGTTCTGCAGAAATATCAAACAGAACGTAAGAAAACCGCGACACACCCGATTTTATTTTTTATGCAGTTGATTTCATTGTACTATTTTGAAAGCTATCAGCATGCTCGAAAGGTCGATTTGTATCAAGGAAACTCAGCGAATCTTACTTTTACAAGCTCTTTTATCCACACACTCCCTATGCGTGCATAAAATTCGCGTTGCGTGAATCAGATCCGGCTTTCCTGTGGAAAACTGAGAGACGACGGGCGCGGCTGTACCGAACCGGCTCAGGCGGCTGCGGCAACCACCTGATTCCTGCCGTTATTCTTAGCCTGATACAATGCCGTGTCGGCACGCTTCAGTAGTGCCTCGGGCGTATCGCCGTTGGGATTGAGCGTGGCAAGCCCTAGGGAAGCGGTAATCGACAGCGCCGTGTCCGAGTTCGGAAGTGCGAAGGGCCGGTCCTCGACAATGGTGCGAAGGCGCTCGGCAATCGCGGCAGCCGCATCCGCCGGCGTATCCGGCATGACGACGACAAACTCCTCGCCGCCGAACCGGCAGGCAAGATCGGCGCCGCGCACGGTCGAGCGGACGCGGTGGGCGAAGTCGCGCAGGACCTCGTCGCCGGCGTCGTGCCCATGGGTATCGTTCACGCTCTTGAAGCGATCGATATCGGTGATGCAGATCGACAGCGGCCGGCCGCGCGCCACGGCGCGATCGATGAGCAGCTTCAGATGATTGTCGAGGTAGCGACGGTTGTGCAGGCCCGTCAGGCCGTCGGTGACAGCGAGTTCGATGGTCTGCTTGACGCTGGCGCGCAGACGGTCGTTGCAATGCTTGCGGCGGATCTGCGTCAGGCTGCGGGCAACCAACTCATTGGGATCAATCGGCCGCATCAGATAGTCGGTGACGCCCAGATCAAGCGCCCGCACGATCATGTCGTCATGGCCCTGCTCGGCAATAATCAGCAACGGAATGTAGCGCGTGCGCTCCAGCGAGCGGAGTTGCGAGCAGAGACGCAAGGGATCGTAGTCGTCAAAATTCGAATTGACGATGACCAGGTCGAAGCTGTTTTCGGCTGCCTCGAACAAGGCTGCCTGCGGATCAGACATGGCGGTCACGTCGGCGATCGGCTTCAGGGCGCGCGTGATGCGCTCCTGCGAACTGCCGCGACCGTCGACCAGCAGGACATTGCCGAATTCGTCCGGGCGGTCGCTCAAGGCGAGATCCTGCAGACCGACGCTGTGGGCGGTCTCGGAGCGCAGGCGCAGTTCGTCGCTGACATTCTTCAGCCGCACCAGGCTTTTCACGCGCGACATCAGTTGCATGTCGTTGACGGGCTTGGTGAGGAAATCGTCGGCGCCGGCCTTCAGGCCCCTCACCCGGTCGGACGGTTGATCGAGTGCGGTCACCATGACGACGGGAATATGCGCGGTGCGCGGGTTCGCCTTCAGGCGCTCGCAGACCTCGAAGCCGTCGATGCCCGGCATCATGATATCGAGAAGGATCAGGTCGAGCGGCTGCCTCTCGCAGATCGCCAGCGCCTCGTAACCGTCGGCAGCAGTCAGCACGTCGAAATACTCCGCCACCAGCCGGGCTTCGAGCAGCTTCACATTGGCCGGTATGTCGTCGACGACAAGAATACGCGCGGTCATGCAATCTATCCTGCCAAAACGCACATGAGACGGGAAGCGGGTTCAGCTTTCACGATCGCCCATGCACAAACGTTGTTTCCAGGCGGTGAAAAACCGCCTCGGCGACACGTCACGCGTCGCCCAGATATGTCTTTATCGTTTCAATAAACTTCGGAACGGAGATCGGTTTGGAGACATAGGCCTCGCAGCCGCCCTGCCGAATCCGCTCTTCATCCCCCTTCATCGCGAACGCCGTGACGGCGATCACCGGAATGACATGCAATTCATCGTCTTCCTTCAGCCATTTGGTCACCTCGAGCCCGGAGACCTCCGGAAGCTGGATGTCCATCAGGATCAGGTCCGGCCGGTGTTTACGCGCAAGATCAAGGGCTTCCATACCGTTGCGGGTCTGGATGGTGGTGTAACCGGACGCCTCGATCAGGTCACGAAAGAGCTTCATGTTCAGCTCGTTGTCTTCAACAATCATCACCTGCTTGGGCATTTCGTTCCCTTGTCTACGGTTCCGGCTTGCAAGCCAACCGCTTCCCTATAAGTTGCGCGCGGATGCTTTCACCGGCTGCCGGAAACCTGAGGCTAAAGCTATTTGGTTGAAAAACAGGTAATATTCAGCGAAAAAATCGCTACGATGCGACAAGGATGAAACAGGCGTGACCCCGGCGGAAGAAACAGCAATCTCAATCCTCGCATGGCTCGCCAACGAACCGGAACTGCTCGAGCGCTTCCTGGCGCTGACCGGCACCGATGTCTCGTCCCTGCGCAACGCCGCCGCCGATCCCAACTTTCTCGCCGGTGTCGTCGATTTCCTGATGGGACACGAACCGACTCTGCTCGCCTTCTGCGAGACGACCGGCGTAAAGCCCGAAGCCGTGGTGCGCGCCCATATGATGTTGTCCGGCCCCGACGATTCCGGGGACTTCTGATCGTGAGCGACACGCTCGATTTCGGCCATATCAGCCTGATCGCCCGCCCCCTGATCGTCTGCGACATCGACGAAGTGGTGCTGGAATTCCTCACCCCCCTGCGCAACTTCCTCAATTCGTCCGGCCACGACCTTCTGCCGCGCTCCTTCAAGCTGCATGGCAATATCGTCGCGATCGAGAACGGCGAGCCGGTCAGCGAGACGCAGACCCGCACGTTTCTCGAGGAATTCTTCAGGCAGCAAGATCAGTGGCAGACACCGGCGGACCAAGTTGTCGAGACGCTGGCGGACCTTGCCAAGAACGCCGACATCGTTTTCCTGACCGCCATGGCGCCGCGCCATGCCGCCATGCGACGCGCTCTGCTCGACCGGCACGGGCTGCATTATCCGCTGTTGGCGAGCGAGGAGCCGAAGGGACCGATCATCCAGCGTCTGCACGACGCCCGCGACGTGCCGCTGATCTTCATCGACGACATCCTGCGCAATCTTCAGTCGGTGCGCGCCTGCGCGCCGGATTGCCTGTTGATCAACCTGATGGCCAATGCGGAATTCCGGGCCATGGCCCCGCCGCCCGGCGACGGCATCATGACAGCGGAAGGCTGGGCGCAGACGGCGGAAATCATCCGTAGGCATCTGTTGCGTTAGCGTCTGGCCTGCCGTCATCTGATATGTGGATATCTTGTTCAAGCGAACCTTTCCCGGGACAGCGCGCGAGATTGAGGATCACACGCCTTGAGACTCGGCATGTTACGAGGTAGCGTGAAAATGTTCAACTTTTGTTCCGATCGATGCAAACAGACGCGCAGCACCATCCGGGCTTTTGCAGGGGTTGCCTGAAGGGGCAGCCGGCCGATATCCGCCGTTGTCGCGCCTGCGGCAGCCCGCGCCTGCTCTATCACGACGAACTCTACCAGTTGACCCTTGCCCATATCGACTGCGACGCTTTCTATGCGTCGGTGGAGAAACGCGACAATCCGGAGCTTGCCGACAGGCCTGTCATCATCGGCGGCGGCAAGCGTGGTGTCGTTTCCACGGCCTGCTATATAGCCCGTATCCACGGCGTGCGCTCGGCCATGCCGATGTTCAAGGCGCTGGAAGCCTGTCCGCAGGCCATCGTCATCAAGCCGGACATGGAGAAATATGTGCGCGTCGGTCGGCAGATCCGCACGCTGATGCAGGAACTGACGCCGCTGGTGCAGCCCCTGTCGATCGATGAGGCCTTCCTGGAACTCCAAGGCACCGAGCGCCTGCATCATGATCCCCCGGCCCGCACGCTGGCGAAATTCGCCCGCCGCGTCGAACAGGAGATCGGCATCACGGTTTCCGTGGGTCTGTCCTACTGCAAATTCCTCGCCAAGGTCGCCTCCGACCTGCAGAAACCGCGCGGCTTTTCCGTGATCGGGGTAGCCGAGGCTCAGGACTTCCTGAGGGAACGACCGGTGACGCTGATCTGGGGCGTCGGAAAGGCCTTTGCCGCGACGCTGGAGCGCGATGGCATCCGCACCATAGGCCAACTCCAGACAATGGAGGAAACCGACCTGATGAAGCGCTACGGCACGATGGGCCAGCGCCTCTACCGCCTGTCGCGCGGACAGGACGAACGCGCCGTGGAAATCAATGGCGAGGCGAAGAGCGTGTCGTCTGAAACGACCTTCAACGACGACCTCTGCGACTATGATGATCTCGTCGCCCATCTGCGCCGGCTGAGCGAACAGGTGGCGCACCGCCTGCGCAAGAGCGATATTGCCGGCCAGACTGTGGTATTGAAACTGAAGACGGCCGATTTCAAGATCCGCACGCGTAACCGCCGGCTCGACAGCCCGACCCGGCTTGCCGACCGCATCTTCCGCACCGGCATGCAGTTGCTCGACAAGGAAACCGACGGCACGAAATTCCGCCTGATCGGCATCGGCGTTTCCGACCTGTCCGATCCCGACCTTGCAGATCCGCCGGACCTTGTCGATGAGCAGGCGACCCGGCGGGCGGCGGCAGAGGCCGCGATCAACATGCTTCGCGACAAGTTCGGCAAGGCGACGGTGGAAACCGGCTACACCTTCGGCAAGGGTCGCAGAAAGTAGCCGGCTTCACATTCTCAAGCATGTCGTTTTGGCAAAACCGCTGCACGCTTTTGCGCGACATGCATTCGTGTTCCGTGCGAAACAGCAAAGCTTCGTTAAATCTCGCAGGCTAGGCTCATCTTCAATTTCTGTCTGATGTTTTGCGTCCGGGTGTTCCCATGGTTCTGCGTTTCGCCTTCGGTATCGGCCTTTCCCTTGCGCTTCATGCAAGCACAGCACTTGCTGCCGGCGATCAGGCGCCGCTGCAGATCATCGTTTCCAAGGACCAGCAATCGCTTGTCGTCTATGACGGCAACACGGTCGTGGCGACATCCAACGTCTCCACTGGAAAGGCCGGCCATTCAACGCCAACGGGCATATTCTCAATCCTCGAGAAGCGCCGCTTTCACAAGTCGAACATTTATTCGAACGCGCCGATGCCCTTCATGCAGCGGCTGACATGGTCGGGCATCGCGTTGCATGCCTCGAACCATGTACCGGCCTATCCCGCCTCCCACGGCTGCGTGCGTTTGCCCGACGACTTCGCAAGGCAACTGTTCACGATGACGGGGCGCGGCCTGCATGTGGTGGTCTCCGACCGGCAGTTGACGCCCATCGTGATCTCCGATCCATTCCTGTTCCAGCCGCAGGCGGAGGAGCCGGCCCTGCTCTCGGACGCGACGTTGCGGCCGAGCGTGTCGCAAGTTCACACGCAAACCGTGGAAGTGGCGACCAACGAAACGGACCCGACAAAGACCGCCGCCTTAGAAATCGAGAAGAAGCCACCGATCCGCATCCTGATCACCCATCGCGGCCACCGGGAGGTGACGCTCGACATCCAGCAGTTGCTCAACCAGCTCGGTTATGCCGCAGGCGTTGCCGATGGTTATGCCGGCGCGCAGACGCTGGAAGCCGTCAAGGCATTCCAGACGGCGGAAAAACTCACCATGGACGGCAAGATCACGCCGGCTTTCGTCGAGGCGCTCTACCTGAAGACCGGCAAGGGCAAGCCGCCGAACGGCCAGCTTCTGGTGCGCCGCGATTTCGAGCCGCTGTTCGAAACGCCTGTCGTCATCGACAAGCCGGAAATGGCGCTCGGCACGCATTTCCTGCAGTTCCAGAACATGGATCCGGCAACCGGCAAGGGCGAATGGTTCGGCATGGCGCTGGACAATACCCTGCCCGGCCCGATGAAGAAGCGGCTCGGCATCACGCTTCAGGAGGATGCGATGGCGTTCAACGTGACGCAGCGCGTGCTCGCCCGCATCATCATCCCCGACGATGTCCGCAAGCGCATCGACGGCCTGCTCTCGGAAGGCTCATCGCTGACCATATCCGACATGGGCTTGGGTCAGGAAACCGGCGACGGCACCGATTTCGTCACAATCACCCACACGCCGAAATCCTGACAGCCGCGACTAACCGCGGTTAGACAAGCTCGACGTCGATCACGCCCGGCGCGGTCCTGAGCGCCGCGGCAATTTCCGGCGAGATGCGATATTTCTCGTTGAGCTCGACCTCAATCTCGCGCTGGCCATTGTCCTTGATGACGATGAACGACACCAGGCCATCACCGCGCGTGTTGAGATGCGTTGCGACCGAACGCAACGGGCCACTGTCGCGCACATAGACGCGTAGCGCCTTCTGCATCTGCAACGACCGCTCTTCCAACGATTGCAGCGTCTGGATGCGCAGGCCGATGCCTTCCGGCCGCTCTTCCGCCTGCACCGTCATGACCAGCGATTTGCCGGCCTCCAGCAAATCCCGATACTGGTTCAGCGCTTCTGAAAACAGCACGGCCTCGAACTGGCCGGAGGAATCGGAAAAGGCGATGATGCCCATTTTGTTGCCGGTGCGGGTCTTCCGCTCCTGCTTGGACGTCACCGTGCCGGCAAGGCGCCCTGCTGTCGCCCCCTTCTTCACCGATGCGGCAAAATCGCCGAAGGTCTGGACGCGGATCTTGTTCAGGAGTTCGTTATAGGTATCGAGCGGGTGGGCCGAGAGATAGAAGCCCAGAACCTGGAATTCGCGGTGCAGCTTTTCCGACGCCAGCCAGGGCGAATAGGGCGGCAGGCTGATCCTTTCCGGTCCGGTGGCCGCCCCTGCCCCGAACATGTCGCTCTGGCCGCTGACCTTATTGGCCTGGGCGATCTGGGCAAAGCCGAGAACGCGGTCAAGGCCGCCGACAAGCTCCGCACGATCGAAGCCGAAGCAATCGAAGGCACCGGCGCAGATCAGGCTTTCGAAGACGCGGCGGTTCAGAAGTTTCGGATCGATCCGCAGGCAAAAATCCTCGAGATCGGCAAAGGGCTCGTCGCCGCGCACGGCAACGATGTGATCGACCGCCGCTTCGCCGACGCCCTTGATAGCGGCCAGCGAATAGTAGATGCGGTTCTCGCCGGTCTCGAAGCGGCGGAACGAGGTCTGGACCGATGGCGGAATGATGGAGATGCCGAGCCGCATCGCATCTTGGCGAAAGTCGTTGATCTTGTCGGTGTTCGACATGTCCAGCGTCATCGACGCTGCCAGGAACTCGACCGGGAAATGCGCCTTCAGATAGGCCGTCTGGTAGGAAACGATGGCATAGGCCGCCGCGTGGCTCTTATTGAAGCCGTAGTTCGCGAACTTGGCCAACAGTTCGAAAATGTTGATGGCTTGTGCCTTGGGAACACTGTTCTTGATGGCGCCATCGACAAAGCGTTCGCTTTGCTTGTCCATTTCCGCCTTGATCTTCTTGCCCATGGCGCGGCGCAGCAAGTCGGCTTCGCCAAGCGAGTATCCGGACAGAACCTGGGCGATCTGCATCACCTGTTCCTGGTAGACGATAACCCCCTGGGTTTCCTTTAGCAGGTGATCGATCATCGGATGGATCGACTCGATTTCCTCCTCGCCATGCTTGCGGGCATTGTAGGTCGGAATATTTTCCATCGGGCCTGGGCGATAGAGCGCCACCAGCGCGATGATATCCTCGATACAGTCCGGCCGCATGCCGATCAGCGCCTTGCGCATGCCGGCGCTTTCCACCTGGAACACACCGACCGTGTCGCCCTTGGACAGCATCTCGTAGGTCTTCTGATCATCGAGCGGCAAGGCTTCGAGATTGACCTCGATACCGCGCTTGCGGATGAAATCGACGGCGACCTTGAGAACCGTCAGCGTCTTCAGACCGAGGAAGTCGAACTTGACGAGCCCCGCCTGTTCCACCCACTTCATGTTGAACTGGGTGACCGGCATATCGGAGCGCGGATCGCGGTACATCGGCACCAGTTGCGACAGCGGCCGGTCCCCGATGACAATGCCGGCGGCATGGGTCGAAGCGTGGCGGTAGAGCCCCTCGATCTTCTGGGCGATGTCGAGCAGCCGGCCGATCACCGGCTCCTTGTCGACCTCCTCCTGAAAGCGCGGCTCTTCCTCGATCGCCTTGGAGAGCGGGGTCGGATTGGCGGGGTTGTTCGGCACCAGCTTGCAGATCTTGTCGACCTGGCCATAGGGCATTTCGAGCACGCGGCCGACGTCACGCAACGCGGCGCGTGCCTGCAGCGATCCGAAGGTAATGATCTGCGCCACCTGCTCGCGGCCATACTTGCGCTGGACATAGCGGATCACCTCTTCGCGCCGGTCCTGACAGAAGTCGATGTCGAAGTCGGGCATCGAGACGCGGTCCGGATTGAGGAAGCGTTCGAACAGCAGGGAGAAGCGCAAAGGATCGACGTCGGTGATGGTCAGAGCATAAGCGACCAGCGAGCCCGCCCCCGAGCCACGGCCCGGACCAACCGGAATATCCTGCTGTTTCGCCCATTTGATGAAATCGGCAACGATCAGGAAGTAACCGGGGAATTTCATCTTCTCGATAACGCCGAGTTCGAAATCAAGCCGTTCGCGATAGTCGGTCTCGGTATAGCCACCAGACAGGCCGAGCTTGCTCATGCGCTGCTCCAGGCCTTCGACAGCCTGGCGGCGAAGTTCCAGTTCTTCGGCGCGCTCGGCTTCCTTGGGATCGTCGGACGCACCGGTAAAGCGCGGCAGGATTGGCCCGCGCGTCTTCAAGACGAAGGAGCAGCGCCTGGCGATCTCGATCGTGTTTTCCAGCGCTTCCGGCAGATCGGCAAACAGCGCCGCCATGTCCTTGCGGCTCTTCAGGTAATGATCGGGCGTCAGGCGGAAGCGGCTGTCGTCGGAGACCATGGCATTGTGCGCCACCGCCATCAGCGCATCATGGGCCTCGAATTCCGCTGGCGATGGAAAGAACGGCTCGTTGGTCGCGACGATCGGCAATTCGAGCTTGTAGGCGAGATCGACGACCCGATTTTCATGCCGGCGATCATATTTGCCGTGGCGCTGGATTTCGACATAGAGACGGTCGCCGAACACCTCGGCCAGCGCCTTGAGGCGCGCTTCGGCCACTGCCGGATGGCCCGACTTCAATGGCATATCGATGGGGCCGCCGGACGCGCCGGTGAGCGCGATCAGCCCTTCCGCGCCGTCTTCCTGCAGCCAGGACAGTGCGATGCGCACCGACTGATTGCCCTCGCCGCCGAGATAGGCACGGCTGACGAGATCGACGAGGCGCACATAGCCCGCGTCCGTGGCGGCGATCAAAACGATCGACGGAAGCTTGGCCAGATGCTGTGCATGGCCACGCTTCTCCGCCTCGCCCTCATCGCCCATGTCGATCGACAACTGGCAGCCGATCAGCGGCTGCAGGCCGTCATCCATGCATTTCTGCGAGAATTCGAGCGCTGCGAACAGATTGTTGGTGTCGGCGATGCCGATCGCCGGCTGGCCGTCCGCCACTGCCTTGCCGATGATCTTCTTGACCGGCAGGGCGCCTTCGAGCAGAGAAAAGGCCGAATGGACGCGAAGATGGACGAATTGCGGGGAAGCACCACCTGAGGCGCCGCTATCCCGCTGCTTGTCGTTGACCGCATCCGCCATGGCATACCTCGATTCCCGTGAAGGCCCGAGGATATCCTGTTTCCGTTCGCCGATGTCCAGAATTCATCCGGCCCGGGGCCGCTTTTTCAACCACCGGATGGATTGTCCACAGGCCCGGGTCACGTGCCAGTCGCCAGTCCGAAAAGCCGGAAGAAGATTCGACGGTCTGAAAACAAGATCACATGCCCATCATGATGATGGAAAAGCTGGCGATGAACATTGCGACGGAGGTGAACGCTGCGAGGTCACGAATAAAGTCGGTCATTGCGGGGCTCCTTTTTCGTTATGTTCTTTTAATGTTCTATTTATGTTCACGCGTCAAGCAGCAAATTCGGATCGACGGATGGACGGCTGCGGGATGGTAAACAATTTCCCTCTCCGCCTTGAGGCCGGTAAACCGTCTGGACGGCGACAAACCGGCTGGCTAGTCTGCGCCGATCACAAAGGGGAGATTACGAATGAAGATGTCGCTGGCCGTCCTGACGGCGCTGTTTGGACTGAGCGCACAGGTGGTATCGGCTGCGGACGCAATTGACCCGGAACGTATCCTTTCAGCCGCCACGGGCGACTGGGACAAGGACGGCAATGTGGACCTCGCCATGCTGGTCGCGCCCGACGCCGACAGCGACGAGGACAATGCCGTCTACATCTACCTCAATGACGGCGATACCGGCGCGCTGACGCTGAAGACGATTGCGCCTAACAAGATCTGGGGACACCTGGCGATGGCCGGACAGGTGCCTTCGATCACTGCCCTGCCCAACGGCTCGATCCTGATCACTTCGCACAACGATGCGGTGGGGCGCGACCGCTGGGAACAGAAGCTGACCGTTGCTTATCGCAACTTCGACTTCGTCGTTGCCGGTTATACCTATACGTCTTACGACACGCTCGATCCCGACAATATGTCGGACTGCGATTTCAATGTCCTCACCGGCAAGGGAAAGAGCAATGGCCGCTCTGTGGCGGTCACCGGCAGGCTGGTCTTCCTCAAGGACTGGAACGACGACGTGGGACAGACGGCCTGCCAGAAATAGCAGGAGCTGTTCAAACTGGTTAGAGTTCGACGACCTTGCCGTCCTCGATCGTGACGCGGCGGTCCATACGCGCGGCAAGATCGTAATTGTGCGTGGCGATCATGGCCGCGAGGCCGGATTGGCGCACCAGGGCTTCCAGCGCCTCGAAGACGTAGCCGGCCGTTTCCGGATCGAGATTGCCGGTCGGCTCGTCGGCCAAAAGAACCAGCGGTGCATTGGCGACGGCGCGGGCGATGGCGACGCGTTGCTGCTCGCCGCCGGAGAGCTCGGAGGGGCGATGTTCGGCCCGGTGGCCGATGCGCATGTAATCGAGCAGGGCTGCGGCCCGTTCGCGCGCCTCGGCCTTGGCGAGGCCAGCGATCAGCTGCGGCATCATGATGTTCTCGACCGCGGTGAATTCCGGCAGCAGATGGTGGAACTGGTAGACGAAGCCGATGTCGTTGCGACGGATCGACGTACGCTGCTGGTCGCTGAGTTCGCCGCAGGACTGGCCGTTGATCAGCACTTCACCGCCATCCGGACGCTCAAGCAAGCCCGCCAGATGGAGAAGCGTCGACTTGCCGGTGCCGGAGGGCGCGACGAGTGCAACGGTCTGGCCGCCATGGAGGGAAAAGTTCGCCCCTTTCAGAATCGTCAGGGTCTCGTCACCCTGGCTGTAATGCCGTTCGACGCCGGTAAGCTGCAGTGCCACGCGCGCATTCATCGTGTCGGTAATCCTTAGTTATTCGTAGCGCAGAGCCTGAACCGGATCGAGGCGCGAGGCGCGCCAGGCCGGAAAGATCGTGGCGAGGAAGGAAAGGCCGATGGCCATGGCGACCACGGAAATGGTTTCGCCCGGGTTCATGTCGGCCGGAAGCTGGCTGAGAAAATAGAGTTCCGGGTTGAAGAGCGTTTCACCCGAGAGCCAGGAGAAAAACTGGCGGATGGATTCGATGTTCAGGCAGACAATGACACCGAGAAGCACGCCGGCAAAGGTTCCGACGATGCCGATCGCGGCCCCCGTCATGAAGAAGATACGCATGATCGCACCCGATGTCGCGCCCATGGTGCGCAGGATGGCGATGTCGCTGCCCTTGTCCTTTACCAGCATGATCAGGCCGGAAACGATGTTGAGCGCCGCCACCAGCACGATCAGGGTGAGGATCATGAACATGACGTTGCGTTCGACCGCAAGTGCCGAGAAGAAGGTCTTGTTTCGGTCGCGCCAGTCGCTGATCAGCACCTGACGACCAGCGGCGTCTTCCACTGGCTGGCGCAGGTCATCGACCAGGTCCGGATTGGTGACGAACAGTTCAATCGACTGGGCGATGCCGGGCGCGTTGAAATAGAGCTGCGCTTCCTCGAGCGGCATGAAAATGATCGAGGCGTCATATTCCGACATGCCGAGCTCGAACGTGCCCGAAACCGTGTAGGATTTGACCCGCGGATTGACGCCCATCGGGGTGATGTCGCCTTCCGGAGAAACCAGGGTAATCGTGCCGCCGGCAGTGATGCCAAGCTGATCCGCCATGCGCTTGCCGATCAAAACACCAGTTCCAGACGCATAACCGACCATGTCGCCGGCGGTAATGTGGTCCGAGATCGCCTTCATCTTGGTCAGGTCTTCGGCACGCACGCCACGCACCAAAGCCCCCGTTCCGGCGCCGCTCGGACCGGAGGCCAGCGTCTGGCCCTCGATCATCGGGATCGCCATGGTGACGCCGGTGACGCCGGAAAACTTCGTCGCGAGGTCGGCATAATTGTCGAGCGGGCCGTCGAGCGGCTGGACGATCATATGGCCGTTGATGCCGAGGATGCGCGAGATCAGTTCCGTGCGAAAGCCGTTCATGACGGCCATGACGATGATCAGCGTCGCGACGCCGAGCATGATGCCGATGAAGGAAAAGCCGGCGATCACCGAAATGAACGCCTCCTTGCGGCGCGAGCGCAGGTAGCGCCAGGCCACCATGCGTTCAAATGTCGAGAATGCACGGCTCGACGGCGACTGGGATGTCGCCGTCTTTTCCTGCTCTAGCGTCGCGGCGCTCATTTATTGGTCCCTTATTTCGCGGCGGTCAGCTTGTTGATGGCAGCCTCGATGGTCAATGTTTCGCGGGCGCCCGTCTTGCGGTCCTTGAGTTCGACCTCGCCATTGGCGACGGAGCGCGGGCCGGCAATGATCTGCACCGGCACGCCGATCAGGTCGGCCTGCGCGAACTTGGCACCGGCACGGTCGTCCGTGTCGTCATAGAGGGTATCGAGACCAGCCTTGTTGAGCGCGGCATAGATGGTTTCGCAGGCCGCGTCGCAGGCGGCAGCACCGGACTTCATGTTGATGACCACAGCATCGAACGGCGCCACGGAAGCCGGCCAGATGATGCCGTTCTCGTCATGCGAGGCCTCGATGATGGCCGGCACCAGACGGGTCGGGCCGATGCCGTAGGAGCCCATATGCACCGTGTGCTCCTTGCCATCGGGACCCTGCACCTTGCCGCCCATCGGCTCGGAATATTTCGTGCCGAAATAGAAGATGTGACCGACTTCGATGCCGCGAGCCGAAAGACGCTCACCTTCGGGAATGGCGTTGAAGGCTGCCTCGTCATGCATTTCCGACGTAGCGGCATAGAGAGACGTCCACATGTCGAAGACGCTTTCCAGGCCCGTCACGCTGTCGAAATCCGTATCAACGGCCGGAATGTCAAAATCGACGAAATCCTTGTGGCAGAAGACCTCGGACTCGCCGGTGTCGGCGAGAATGATGAATTCATGGCTGTGGTTGCCGCCGATCGGGCCGGTATCGGCCCGCATCGGAATGGCGCGCAGGCCGAGGCGATCGAAGGTGCGCAGATAGGCCACGAACATCTTGTTGTAGGAGTGGATGGCCCCCTCCTTCGTCAGGTCGAAGGAATAGGCGTCCTTCATCAGAAATTCGCGCGAGCGCATCGTGCCGAAGCGCGGACGGATCTCGTCGCGGAATTTCAGCTGGATATGATAGAGGTTCAGCGGCAGGTCCTTGTAGGACTTGACGTAGGACCGGAAGATATCGGTGACCATTTCCTCGTTGGTCGGGCCGTAGAGCATCGGGCGGTCCTGCCGGTCCTTGATGCGCAGCATTTCCTTGCCATAGGCCTCGTAGCGCCCGCTTTCCTGCCAGAGTTCGGCCGATTGCAGCGTCGGCATCAAAAGCTCGATGGCGCCGGCGCGGTTCTGTTCCTCGCGGATGATCGCGTTGACCTTGTCGAGAACGCGCTTGCCGAGCGGCAGCCAGCTGTAGATGCCGGCGGACTGCTGCCGCACCATGCCGGCGCGCAGCATCAGCCGATGCGAGACAATCTCCGCTTCCTTGGGATTTTCCTTCAGAATGGGCATGAAAAAGCGGGACAGACGCATGAATGGGTTCCAGAACTGAGAAGCACTTCGCACTATCGTTGGAATCGGGCGAAATAACGTTGAGCTTGCAGACCAGTCACGCTTGCTATCGGCGCGAACCGGACACTGCCGTTTGACTGTATGCCGCGATGATCCGGCCAGTTGATTCCGAAAGAAGGACGTACCGCGCTCACGCGTTCTAAACGCTTCGAGGCAGGAAGAAAACCCGTGATCTTCGCGGTCCCCAGACCTTACGGCAGCGGACTTCTCAAGGTGGGAAAGGGAGCGCGATCTGCGTCAAAAAGGCACGGTAGTAACAGGATTTCGCTGGAAGTTGTCAATGGAAAAATTTTGCCGAACTGTAGCAAAAATGCAAAAAAATCAGATGACAACGCATAATGTTTGAGCTAGTTTTGGCTCACAAAAGAGGCAGGGAGATTAAATTCTTGTCGATTTCGCGGTCAAGTCTTGGGAGGATAAGATCTTAGGCGCGTTTATACGCAGCCACCGGAAACGGATAAGGATCACGCGATACTTTAGAGAACAAGGCTTTTAGCCTTGTTTTTTTTTGACATTTTTCCGGCAAATCACGTGCAGGACCATCCCGCACTCCTTAATCGTGTCAAATATGTGGCACGTACATCACCGCTGGAACCTGACTTCGCGTCATTCGTCGCTATCACATCAATGGGCGTCGCAAACGAAACACTGATCTTGATCAATAGAATTTCGGAGCAAAGTGCGGGATAGCATCAATGCCGTAGCCCAAGCGGACGGAAACGATGTACCAGGCCAAATGGATGATCGCCGCCAGCACCGATGTCGCCAGGAAAATCTTCAGGGGCCGGAAGCGCGCGGGTGCGCTTTCCACGCTGCCGGGCACCACCTCGTTCTCCTCGGCCTGCGTCCTCAGACCGATCGGCAGGACAATGAACAGCGACAGCCACCAGATGATGAAATAGATCGCGAAGACGGAAAAAAACGGCATCTTGTTTTCTCGTGATGAAGGCTGAGCGAACAGTTCTTCGGTAAGATGAGACCTTATAGACCTTTCACGCGCGTCGAACAAACGCGCCTATCTGTCACACCTGTTCCAGTTCGATCAGCGTTCCGAAGAAATCCTTCGGATGCAGGAAAAGCACCGGCTTGCCATGGGCGCCGATCTTCGGCTCACCGCTGCCGAGCACCCTCCCCCCGGCTGCGATCAAGCTGTCGCGCGCCGTCAGGATGTCGGCAACCTCGTAGCAGATATGGTGCATGCCGCCGGACGGGTTCTTGACGAGAAAGGCCGCGATCGGCGAGTCTTCACCGAGAGGCTCCAGCAGTTCGACCTTGGTGTTGTCGAGCGTGACGAACACGACCCGCACGCCATGCTCCGGCAATGCGTCGGGCTCCGTTACCGACGCGCCGAGCATCGAACGATAACGGTCAGCCGCCGCATCGAGATCCGGCACGGCAAGAGCGATGTGATTGACACGTCCGAGCATGGATTGCCTTTCGCGCTGTCGTTTCCTGGACACCCACCTAGCAGATATCGGCGCTATCAAAGCCTGTTGACGAACACCGTGACGACCGGCTTCTTGCCCCAGACCTCGTTGGCGGTGCTGCGGATGGCACGACGCACGGCTTCCGTTACCATCGCCAGATCCTTGCGCTTGCCGCGCGGAATGCTTTCGACGGCGCCGAGCACGGCGTCATAGAGCGTGTCGTTCATATCCTCGCCCTCGTCGTCGAACTCCGGCAAGCCGATCGGAACAACGATCGGGTCGGCGGCGAAATCGTAACGGTCATCGAGAACCACGTTGACGGAGACATGGCCGGCGAAGGAGAGCTTGCGGCGTTCGCCGATGCCCATCTCGTCGAAATCGCCGATCAGGCCGCCGTCCTTGTAGATGCGGCCGTGCGGCGCTTCGCCGATGACAGTCGCGGGACCAGGCGCCAGCCGCAGGATATCGCCGTTGCGCACCTTTGGAACGGTCTTGATGCCGGACTGAAGGCCGAGTTCCGCTTGCGCGGTCAGGTGAGCCGCCTCCCCATGCACAGGCACAAGCATCTGCGGCCGCGTCCAGGCATACATCTGCTGCAGTTCGTTACGACGGGGATGGCCGGAAACGTGAACCAGCGCCTCGCTGTCGGTGACGATATGAATACCCTGCTCGACCAGACCGTTCTTGATGTCGTTGATCGCCTTTTCGTTACCCGGAATGGCGCGCGAGGAGAAGACGACAGTATCGCCGGCCGTCAACGCGACATTGCGCATTTCGTCACGGGAAATCTTGGCAAGGGCCGCGCGAGATTCCCCCTGGCTGCCGGTCAGGATCACGACGACCTTGTCGCGCGGGATATAACCAAACTCGTCTTCCGCGATGAACGGGTTCAGGCCTTCCATCAGGCCGACGTCGCGCGCGACGTCGCAGACGCGCTTCATGGAACTACCGAGAAGAAGGACCTCACGACCGGCGGCAGCAGAAGCCTTGGCGATCGAGCGGATACGTCCGACATTGGACGAGAAGGTGGTGATCGCCACACGTCCCTCGGCTTCCTCGATGATCTTGGTAAGGCTGGCGGACACTTCCTCTTCAGAAGGCGAGACGCCGTCGCGCATCGAATTGGTGCTGTCGCACATCAGCGCCAGCACGCCCTCGTCGCCAATGGCGCGGAAGCGGGCTTCGTCGGTGAACGGCCCGAGCGACGGCGCATGGTCGATCTTCCAGTCGCCCGTGTGGACGACATTGCCGAGCGGCGTGCGGATGACCAGCGACATTGGCTCGGGGATCGAATGGTTGACGCCGACCGCTTCGATCTCGAACGGACCGACATTGATGCGGTCGCCTTCCTTGAAGATCGTGATCGGCACTTCGGCGCGGCTGCGCTCATAGCTGCGCTTGGCTTCCAGCATGCCGGCGGTGAACGGCGATGCATAAACCGGCACGTTGAGGCCGGGCCACAGATCGGCGAGCGCCCCGTAGTGATCTTCGTGGGCATGGGTGATGATGATGCCCTTCAGGTTCTTGCGCTCTTCCGCCAGGAACCGGATGTCGGGAAGCACCAGATCGACGCCGGGCAGATCGAGCCCCGGAAAGGTCACGCCGCAATCGACCATGATCCACTGGCGGTGGGACGGTGCGCCATAGCCGTACAGGGCCAGGTTCATACCGATTTCCCCAACCCCGCCCAGCGGCAGGAAGACGAGTTCGTCTTGTTTGCTCATTGAAAGATTGCGCCTTTTTATCCGAAAAATACATCGCCAGCGGCGATACGTTGAACCACGCCTGCCCCGAGATCGAGCAGCAGTCGGCCTTCTTCATCTATGCCTTCGAACCGGCCGGAAAGCGAGCGGTCCGGCAGGTTGACCGTAATCTTTTGTCCGATACCGCCAGCGGCGGACCGCCATTGGGCAATGATCTCGGCAATGCCTTCGCCACGGTTCCAGACCTGCAGGGCGTCCGCCATGCTGACGAACAGACGGGCAAACAGGTCATCGGGCGAAACGGATGCCCCCTGCGCATGCAAACTCGTCACAGGATATAGTCCATGGTCTGGTGTCAAAGCCACATTGATGCCGATACCGATGACAAGAGCGTGATGGCCATTCGGCAGGCCTTCGCCCTCCAGCAGGATACCGCAGCACTTCTTGCCTTCAATCAGAATATCGTTCGGCCATTTGATCATGACCGGCTCCGAACCCGGCGGCATGACCGACTGGATGGCATTCTGCACCGCAACGGCAACGGCGAGCGGCAGCGAATGCAGCTTTTCCATCGGCGCCGGATCGATCAGCAGCAGCGACGCGTAGAGATTGCCGGCTTCCGACGTCCAGGACCTGCCCCGACGTCCCCGACCGGCAATCTGCCTTGTCGCCGTGACCCAGTGCAAACCCGGATCGCCGGCGCGGGCACGGTTCAGGCATTCCGTGTTCGTCGATCCAACATCACCAAGCACGGTGTGTCTGAAGTCATCGAGCCCGATCCTGCCGATCCGGTTTCCTCCGGTCAAAAGAACGTCCGGGCAGCGACTTCCGCCGCGGTACCGATCCAGCCGCCGACCAGGACATAGGCCAGCACGAACAGGCCGGAAAGACCGTAGACCAACCGGAGAACACCGGACGGACGGGCGAATTCGCCCTTCGGATCATCGAACCACATCAGCTTGACAACACGCAGGTAGTAGTAGGCGCCAACGACGGAAGCCAGAACACCGATGATCGCCAACGCGTAGAGATGCGCCTCGATCGCCGCCATGAACACGAAATACTTGGCGAAGAAGCCTGCGAGCGGTGGGATGCCGGCCAGCGAGAACATCATCACCGTCAGCACGGTTGCCATCAGCGGATTGGTCTGCGACAGGCCGGCGAGATCGTCGACATTCTCGACGTAATTTCCGTCCTTGCGCTTCATCGCCATGATGCAGGCAAAGGTGCCGAGCGTCATGACCATATAGACCAGCATGTAGATGAGAACGCCGCGAATGCCGGCCATCGAACCCGCCGAGATGCCCACCAGCGCGTAGCCCATGTGGCCAATCGAAGAGTACGCCATCAGTCGCTTGATGTTGGTCTGGCCGATGGCGGCGAAGGAACCGAGCAGCATCGAGGCGATCGAGATGAACACGATGACTTGCTGCCAGTCGTGCATGATCGGCTGGAACGGCGTGATCACCAGGCGGATCAGCATGGCCATGGCAGCGACCTTCGGCCCGGCTGCGAAGAAAGCGGTGACCGGCGTCGGAGCACCTTCATAGACATCAGGCGTCCACATGTGGAACGGCACAGCCGAGATCTTGAACGCCACGCCGGCGAGAATGAAGACCAGTCCGAAGACGAGACCGAGCGAACGGGTTTCCGCCGACAGGGCCGCGGCGATGCCTTCGAAGCCGGTATGGCCGGTGAAGCCGTAGACCAGCGACATGCCGTAGAGCAGCATGCCCGACGACAGGGCGCCGAGCACGAAATATTTCAGGCCGGCTTCCGTCGAACGGAGATTGTCACGGTGCATCGCAGCGACGACATAGAGCGCCAGCGACTGCAGTTCGAGCGCCAGATAGACCGAGATCAGGTCGTTAGCCGAAATCATCAGCAGCATGCCGAGTGTCGCCAGAACGATCAGGACCGGAAACTCGAAACGGTTGATACCGGCGGACCGCGCCTCCCCCGCCGACATGATCAGCGCGACGATCGAGCCGATCAGCGTCAGGGTCTTCATGAACCGGCCGAAGGCATCCGACAGGAAGGCACCGTTATAGGCTTGGCCATCGCCGGTCTGCCAGACGAACGCTCCGGCAACGGCGAGCAGGATAACGGCCAGGCCTGTGACCATCCCGGACGATTTCTCGCTCGAGAACACACCGATCATCAACAGCAACAGGGCGCCGACCGCAAGAATGAGTTCCGGCGTCGACAGGTGCAGGCTTGCGAGGAATGTATCAGCAGTCATTTCAATCCCGTCCCGTCGTCATTCCGCCGAAAGCGCAACATCATGCGCTGCCTGCACGGCCGCAGTGTAATTGTTTACCAGTACGTCCACCGAAGCAGCCGTCGCATCGAATACCGGAGCCGGATAGACGCCGAAGAAGATGGTGAGCACGATCAGTGGATAGAGCAGAGCCTTTTCACGCCCTGAAAGATCGAGCAGTGACTTCAGGCTGTCCTTGTCCAGTGAGCCGAAAATGATCCGGCGGTAAAGCCAGAGAGCATAACAGGCCGACAGGATAACGCCGGTCGTCGCGAAGAATGCAACCCATGTATTGGCACGGAAAGCGCCGAGCAGCACGGTGATTTCACCGACGAAGCCCGACGTACCGGGAAGACCGACATTGGCCATCGTGAAGATCATGAAGGCGACCGCGTATTTCGGCATGTTGTTGACGAGACCGCCATAGGCGCTGATCTCGCGGGTATGGGTGCGGTCATAAACCACGCCGACGCAAAGGAAGAGCGCGCCGGACACAAGGCCGTGCGACAGCATCTGGAAGATGGCGCCCTGGACCCCTTGCGTATTGGCCGCGAATATCCCCATCGTCACGTAACCCATATGGGCGACCGAGGAATAGGCGATCAGTTTCTTGATGTCGGACTGCATCATCGCCACCAGCGAGGTATAGATGATCGCAACGACCGAGAGCGTGAAGACGAAAGGCGCGAAATAGTCCGACGCCAACGGAAACATCGGCAGCGAGAAGCGCAGGAAACCGTACCCGCCAAGCTTCAGGAGAACACCCGCCAGGATGACCGAGCCTGCCGTCGGGGCTTGAACGTGCGCATCCGGAAGCCAGGTATGGACCGGCCACATCGGCATCTTCACCGCGAAGGAGGCGAAGAAGGCCAGCCAGAGCCATGTCTGCATCTGGCGCGGGAACTGATAGGCCAGCAGTTCGGCGATATCCGTCGTTCCGGCCTGCCAGTACATTGCCATGATGGCGAGCAGCATCAGCACCGAGCCGAGCAACGTGTAAAGGAAGAACTTGTAGGACGCGTAGACGCGGTCCTTGCCGCCCCAGACGCCGATGATGATGAACATCGGAATGAGGCCGGCTTCGAAGAACACGTAGAACAGCACGATGTCGAGCGACACGAAGACGCCGATCATGAACACTTCCAGGAGAAGGAAGGCGATCATGTAAGACTTCAGGCGCTTTTCCACCGTGATCCAGCTGGCGAGAACGCAGAAAGGCATGAGGAAGGCCGACAGCACGACGAACAGCACCGAAATACCGTCGACGCCGAGATGGTAGGAAATGCCGGTGCCGAGCCAGGCATGCTTCTCGACCATCTGGAAGCCGGGGTTCGACTTGTCGAAATTCCACCAGATCCACGCCGAGACGATGAACGTCACGATCGTGGTCAAAAGCGAGATATTGAGGATGTTGCGGCGCCCGGAAACGCTGTCTTCCCGCGTGAGCAGCAGAAGAACAACGCCGACGAGCGGCAGGAAGGTGACCGCGGAAAGAATAGGCCAATCGGTCATCAGAAGGAACTCCCGAGCATCATCCAGGTAACAAGCGCCGCGATGCCGATCAGCATCACGAAGGCGTAGTGATAGAGGTAACCGGTCTGCAGGCGAACGACACGGTCGGTCACGTCCATGACGCGTGCGGCAATGCCGTTCGGGCCGTAGCCGTCGATGACGCGTCCGTCACCTTCCTTCCAGAGGAAGGTACCGATGCGCTTGGCCGGGCGAACGAACAGGAAGTCGTAGAGCTCGTCGAAGTACCACTTGTTCAGCAGGAACTGATAGAGGCCACGATGCTGTTCCGCCAGATATTTTGGCGTTTCGGGCGAACGGATGTACATGTACCAGGCCGTGACGAAGCCGAGGATCATGGCGATGAACGGGCTCAACGCAACCAGGGCCGGAACATGATGGAAGTGCTCCAAGATCTCGTTTTCCGGTCCGGTGAACAGCGCACCCTGCCAGAACTCGGCATAGTGATGGCCGAAGAAATCGCCTTCGAATACCATGCCGGCGGCGATCGCGCCGACGCCGAGAATGAACAGCGGCACCAGCATGACCATCGGCGATTCATGGACGTGATGCATGACGTCATGGGAAGCGCGCGGCTTGCCGTAGAAGGTCATGAAGATCAGGCGCCAGGAATAGAAGCTGGTGAAGCAGGCGGCGATGACGAGCAGCGTGAAGGCAAAACCCGCGACCGGCGAATGCGCCGCATAGGCGGACTCGATGATGATATCCTTCGAGATGAACCCCGCGAGACCGATACCAGAGAACGGGATACCGACGCCGGTGATGGCCAGCGTGCCGATCATCATCATCAGGAACGTCCATTTGATGTGCTTGCGCAGGCCGCCCATGTAGCGCATGTCCTGTTCGCCATCGACGGCATGGATGACCGAGCCGGCGCAAAGGAACAGCAGAGCCTTGAAGAAGGCATGCGTGAACAGGTGGAAGATACCGGCGCCATAGGCACCGACACCGAGCGCGACGAACATGTAGCCGAGCTGCGAACAGGTCGAATAGGCGATGACGCGCTTGATGTCGTTCTGGACAAGACCGACCGTCGCCGCGAAGAAGGCGGTGATCGCACCAACAACGGTCACGACCATCAGCGCCGTATGCGACAGTTCGAACAGCGGCGACATGCGGGCGACGAGGAAGACGCCGGCGGTGACCATGGTCGCGGCATGGATGAGCGCCGAGACGGGCGTCGGGCCTTCCATGGCGTCCGGCAGCCAGGTGTGCAGCAGGAACTGCGCCGACTTGCCCATCGCGCCCATGAACAGCAGCAGGCAGATGGCGGTAATCGCATGTGCCTTGTCGAGATGCATGCCGAACAGATTGATGACAGCTTCGCCACCTTCGGCAGCGCCTTCAGCCGGCAGGTAGCTCGAGGCAGCGGCGAAGATCGTTTCAAAACTGATCGAACCGAACAGCACGAACACACCGAAGATGCCGAGCGCGAAACCAAAGTCGCCAACGCGGTTGACGATGAACGCCTTCATGGCCGCGGCCGAGGCAGACGGCTTCTTGTACCAGAAGCCGATCAGCAGATAGGAGGCAAGACCGACGCCTTCCCAGCCGAAGAACATCTGCAGCAGGTTGTCGGAGGTGATCAGCATCAGCATGGCGAATGTGAACAGCGACAGATAGGCAAAGAAGCGCGGCCGATGCGGGTCGTGGTGCATATAGCCGATCGAATAGATGTGAACCAGGCACGACACCGTGTTGACGACGACGAACATCACTGCCGTCAGCGTGTCGACGCGGAAGGCCCATTCGGCGTCGAAGCTGCCGGACTGGATCCAGCGCATCACGGTGACCTTGACCATCTCCGTTTCGCCAAGCGCGATGTTGAAGAAGACGATCCAGGACAGGACCGCGACAATGATCATGAAACCGCTGGTGACGTATTCCGAAGCCTTGGCGCCGATCGAGGTACCGAACAGGCCCGCGATCAGGAAGCCGATCAGCGGCAGGAAAACGACAGCTTGAATAATCGTATTCATAGCCCGATCAGCCCTTCATCATGTTGACGTCTTCCACGGCGATGGAGCCGCGGTTGCGGTAGAAGACGACGAGAATTGCAAGACCGATGGCAGCTTCCGCAGCCGCGACGGTCAGAATGAACAGCGCGAACACCTGGCCGGTGATGTCGTTCAAGAACGACGAGAAGGCGACCATGTTGATGTTCACCGCGAGCAGGATGAGCTCGATCGACATCAGGATGACGATGACGTTCTTCCGGTTGAGGAAGATGCCGAAGACGCCCAGTGTGAACAGGATGGCGCTGACGGTCAGATAGTGGGAAATACCGATTTCCATGATGATGTTCCTTGACCCCGTCCGTCTTAAAGGCCCTGCCCCGACTTGACCTTGACCACTTCGACAGCGGTTTTCGGCGTCCGGGCAACCTGTTGCGTAATATCCTGGCGCTTGATGTTTTCGCGGTGACGCAGGGTCAGCACGATCGCGCCGATCATGGCGACCAGCAGCACCAGGCCCGCGATCTGGAAGAAGTAGACGTAATGCGTATAGAGCACGTCGCCGAGCGCCGCCGTGTTCGTGCGATCCGCCACGGCCGGGATCGGCATGGAGATCGTCTTGGCGATTTCGGGCGAGAAGCTGCTGCCGCCGATGACGATGACGAGTTCCGCCGCCAGGATGATCCCGATCAGCGCGCCGACCGGCGCGTATTCAAGGACCCCTGCCCTCAACTGCGTGAAGTCGATGTCGAGCATCATCACCACGAAGAGGAAGAGAACGGCGACCGCGCCGATATAGACCACCAGCAGGATCATCGCCAAGAACTCGGCGCCCGTCAGGAGGAACAGGCCGGCCGAATTGAAGAAAGTCAGGATCAGGAACAGCACGGAGTAAACCGGATTGCGCGCAGAAATGACCATGAACGCCGACGCGACCGCGACGAATGAAAAAAGATAGAAAAAAAGAGCCTGCAGACCCATGATCGGTGCCTTTTTCGTCTTCCCCGGGCAGGCATGGCGAGAACCATCCTGTCCACTGGCGTCCCGGAATGTCCGGCCAACGCCTCAATCTCAATGATGTCCGCCTTGGCGGCGGACGCAATCCCGGCGCAGCGGTCTCAGCGGTAAGGCGAGTCCATTGCGATATTGCGGGCGACTTCCTGCTCCCAACGGTCACCGTTCGAGAGCAGCCGGTCCTTGTCGTAGTAAAGCTCTTCGCGCGTCTCGGTGGCGAACTCGAAGTTCGGACCCTCGACGATCGCGTCCACCGGACAGGCTTCCTGGCAGAAACCACAATAGATGCACTTCACCATGTCGATGTCGTATCGGACCGTTCGACGGGTACCGTCGTTGCGGCGCGGGCCGGCTTCGATGGTAATCGCCTGGGCAGGACAGATCGCCTCGCACAGCTTGCAGGCAATGCAGCGTTCCTCGCCGTTTGGATAGCGGCGCAGCGCATGCTCGCCGCGGAAACGCGGGCTGATCGGCCCCTTTTCGAACGGGTAGTTCAGCGTCGCCTTCGGCGCGAAGAAATAGCGCATCGACAGAAAGAAAGCCCCGACGAATTCCTTGAGGAACAGCGAACTGACGGCTTGTGAAAGACTTGCCATCATCAACCTCCAAACATGCCGGCCTGGGAGACGCCGGCGAACGTTGCGAAACGGTGTGCGAACATCAGGCCCACACCACCAGTTTCAGCGTAATTGCAACAATGAAGACCATGGCGAGCGACAGCGGAAGGAAGACCTTCCAGCCGAGACGCATCAGTTGGTCGTAGCGATAGCGCGGCACGAAGGCCTTCACCATGGCGAACATGAAGAACACCATCGATGCCTTGAGCACGAACCAGATGATGCCCGGGACCCAGTTCAGGAACCAGACGTCGACCGGAGGCAGCCAGCCGCCGAGGAACAGGATCGTCGTCAGCGCACACATCAGGCAGATGGCCGCATATTCGCCGAGCATGAACATCATGTAGGGCGTCGAGCCGTATTCGACCATGAAGCCGGCGACCAGTTCCGACTCCGCTTCGACGAGGTCGAAAGGCGGACGGTTGGTCTCGGCCAGTGCCGAAATGAAGAACACGATGAACATCGGGAACAGCGGTAGCCAGTACCAGTCGAGGAACGAGCCCGGCAGGCCCATCATCGTTCCGAGGCCATCACGCTGCGAATTGACGATGTCGGTCAGGTTCAGCGAGCCGACGCAAAGCAGAACGGTGACGATGACGAAGCCGATCGAGACTTCGTAGGACACCATCTGGGCAGCCGAACGAAGGGCCGAGAGGAACGGATATTTCGAGTTCGATGCCCAGCCGCCCATGATGACGCCATAAACTTCCAGTGAAGATATGGCGAGAACATAAAGAATGCCGACATTGATATTGGCCATCACCCAGTTTTCGTTGAGCGGCACGACGGCCCAGGCCGCCAGCGCCAGCGTCACCGAAACCAGCGGCGCCAGCAGGAACAGACCTTTGTTGGCGCCGGCCGGGATGACTGGCTCCTTGAAGACGAACTTCAAAAGATCGGCGAAGGACTGGAAAAGCCCCCATGGGCCTACCACATTCGGTCCACGGCGCAATTGCACCGCCGCCCAGACCTTGCGGTCGGCGAGCAGGATGTAGGCGATGAAAACCAGCAGCGCGACCAGAAGCAGCAGCGACTGGCCAATCATGATGGCCGTTGGCCAGACATAGGTCGAAATGAAAGCGTCCATTGTCGTCTTATTCCTTCGCGCTCATTCCGCCGCAGCTTTGAAATTGTTGCGTGCCAAAGCCGAACATTCGGCCATGACGGCGGATGCGCGTGCTATCGGGTTCGTCAAATAGAAGTCTTTCACCGGAGACGCAAACACCGATTTTGCCATCTCACCGGCTTTTTGTGCGAGTGCGGCAATTTCACCGCTTGCGCCCGGGGCAATCATGTCGACATCGGCGAAATGCGGGTGCGCCGTATAGAGTTTGCCGCGCAATTCACCAAGCGAATCAAACGGCAGCTTCTTTCCGAGCACGTCGGACAGGGCACGAATGATCGCCCAGTCCTCGCGCGCGTCGCCCGGCGCGAAACCGGCGCGATTGCCCATCTGGACGCGGCCTTCGGTGTTGACCCAGGTGCCGGACTTTTCCGTGTAGGTCGCAGCCGGCAGAATGACGTCGGCGCCGTGAGCACCTTCATCACCGTGCGAACCGATATAGACGGTGAAGCCGGCGGTTTTGCCAGAAAAATCCATTTCATCGGCGCCGAGCAGGAACAGAACGTCCGTTCCGGTCAGCATCTCGGCAGCTGTCTTGCTCCCCTCACCCGGCACGAAACCGAGATCGAGGCCACCGACACGCGAGGCGGCGTTATGCAGGACGGCAAAGCCGTTCCAATCGGCCGTGACAGCACCGACAGCGCCGGCGAGCTTTGCAGCCGCAGCCAGAACCGAAGCACCATTGCCGCCGGAGATCGCGCCCTGACCGATGATGATCATCGGACGTTCGGCCTTCTTCAATACACTCAGGAACTTGCCCTTGCCGGCAACCAGTTCGGCCAGCGAGTCGGTGCCGGCGCCGAGATATTCATAGGAATAGCGCAGCTCGGCCTGCTCTCCGATCACCGCGATCGGGAAGTTGGCCATGCGGAAGCGCTTGCGGATACGGGCGTTGAGGACCGAGGCTTCGAAACGCGGGTTCGAGCCGATGATCAGAAGTGCGTCGGCACTTTCGATACCCTGGATCGTCGGGTTGAACAGGTAGCTCGATCGGCCGAGCGACGGATCGAGTGCCGCGCCATCCTGGCGGCAATCGATGTTCTTCGAGCCGAGTGACGAGATCAGTTCCTTGAGCGCATACATTTCCTCGACGGACGCGAGGTCGCCGGCAATCGCACCGATGCGGTCACCGCTGGTCTTGGAAACGGCTGTCTTAATGGCGCCGAATGCCTCATTCCAGCTGGCCGGCTGCAGGCGGCCGTCTTTCTTGACATAGGGGCGATCGAGACGCTGCGTCTTCAGGCCATCCCAGATGAAACGAGTCTTGTCGGAAATCCACTCTTCGTTGATCTCTTCGTTGACGCGCGGCATGACGCGCATGACTTCGCGGCCACGGGTATCGACACGGATGGCCGAGCCGACGGCGTCCATGACGTCGATCGATTCAGTCTTGCCGAGTTCCCACGGACGGGCGTTGAAGGCATAGGGCTTGGAGGTCAGCGCACCGACGGGGCAGAGATCGACGACATTGCCCTGGAGCTCCGAGGTCATGGCCTGCTCGAGATAGGTGGTGATCTCGGCGTCTTCGCCGCGACCGATCAGGCCGAGTTCGGCAATGCCGGCGACTTCGGTGGTGAAGCGGACGCAACGCGTGCAGTGAATGCAGCGGTTCATCACGGTCTTGACCAGCGGGCCGATATACTTGTCTTCGACGGCGCGCTTGTTCTCGTTGTAGCGGGTCGAGTCGACACCGAAGGCCATAGCCTGGTCCTGCAAGTCGCATTCGCCGCCCTGGTCGCAGATCGGGCAGTCCAGCGGATGGTTGATGAGCAGGAATTCCATGACGCCTTCGCGGGCCTTCTTGACCATCGGCGTGGTCGTGAAGACTTCCGGCGCTTCGCCATTCGGGCCGGGACGCAGGTCACGTACGCCCATGGCGCAGGAGGCAGCCGGCTTCGGCGGCCCTCCCTTCACCTCGATCAGACACATGCGGCAGTTGCCGGCAACCGACAGCCGTTCATGGAAACAGAAGCGCGGAACCTCGGCGCCGGCTTCCTCGCACGCTTGAAGCAGCGTGAAATGATCCGGAACCTCGATCTCTTTTCCGTCGACTTTCAGCTTTGCCATCGTAGTCTCAATCCTGTCTTTCGTTCGCCAGCGTCAGCGGCGAACAGATATTATTAGGCACGCCAATCTTTGAACGACACCAGTCTGGCATCGCCCGAAATTCTCATTCTCAGCCCTTCATCAGGACCTTTGCCTGCTCGACCCAGCCGTCCCGCGCGATACGCCCGGAAAAACCCAGCTGCTCATCGAACCGCTGCACATCCTTATCGGTCCACAGCGCGACATCCGCGTAACGCCGCACGCCCATGCCGTTCAGAACCTGCTCCAACTTCGGGCCGATGCCCGAAATTTTCTTCAGGTCGTCGGCCTTCGTCTCGACCATCCGGGCTGCCGCCTTCTGGCGCTTCGGCCTTTCGACCTTTGCCGCAAGCTTGGCTTCCTGCTCGGGCTTACGCACTGGCATTTCCACGGGCACTTGCTTTTCCGTTTCAGCCGCCGCAGCCTTCTGCGCCGTTTCCGCCAAGCCCTGCATTGCCCCCAGCATGAAGCCGGCCACATGGCTGGTCATGCCGATACCGATTGCAGTGGCTGCCGCCATCGCTGCCGCCGGGTGCTGCATCAGCGGATGCAGCGGCACCTTCGGCATATCCTTCAACCACTCGGCCATGCCGAACGGATCGTCGCTGCTGCCGATCCCGGAGACGAAACCGGGACCGGCAGATCCTGCCTCTTTGTCCTTGTCCGTTCCGTGATCGGGCTTGGCCATCTTGATCCCTACTCCGCCGCCTGCAGCACCGCGCCGTGCGAGGTGGAATTGCGGGTGTATTCGTCGATCCGCGCCTCCATCTCCGGACGGAAGTTGCGGATCAGACCCTGGATCGGCCATGCGGCCGCATCGCCGAGCGCGCAGATCGTGTGGCCTTCGACCTGTTTGGTCACATCGAAGAGCATGTCAATCTCGCGCTTCTGGGCGCGGCCCTGAACCATGCGTTCCATGACACGCATCATCCAGCCGGTGCCTTCGCGACATGGCGTGCATTGGCCGCAGCTCTCGTGTTTGTAGAATGCAGCGAGACGCCAGATGGCCTTGATGATATCGGTCGAGCGGTCCATGACGATGATGGCGGCGGTGCCGAATGACGACTTGACGTCGCGCATTCCGTCGAAATCCATCGGCGCATCGATGATGTGCTCCGCCTTGACCACCGGGCAGGAGGAGCCGCCCGGAATGACCGCGAGCAGATTGTCCCAGCCGCCGCGGATGCCGCCGCAATGGCGCTCGATCATCTCGCGGAACGGCGTTCCCATCGCGTCTTCGAACGTGGCGGGGCGATTGACGTGGCCGGAGACCATGAACAGCTTAGTGCCGACATTGTTCGGGCGGCCGATGGCCGAGAACCAGCCGGCGCCACGGCGCAGGATGGTTGGCGCGACCGCGATCGATTCGACGTTGTTGACCGTCGTCGGGCAGCCGTAGAGGCCCATGTTGGCAGGGAAAGGCGGCTTCAGGCGCGGCTGGCCCTTCTTGCCTTCCAGGCTTTCGAGCAGCGCCGTCTCTTCACCACAGATATAGGCGCCGGCGCCGTGATGGACGTAGATGTCCATGTCCCAGCCGTGCTTGTTGTTCACGCCGAGCAGACCGGCATCATAACATTCATCGATCGCCGCCTGCAGCGCCTCGCGCTCGCGGATATATTCGCCGCGAACATAGATATAGGCCACATGCGCGCCCATCGCAAAGCTCGCGATCAGGCAGCCTTCGATGAGCGTATGCGGATCGTGACGCATGATGTCGCGGTCCTTGCAGGTACCGGGCTCGGATTCGTCGGCGTTGACGACGAGGTAATGCGGGCGTCCGTCGCTTTCCTTCGGCATGAAGGACCATTTGAGGCCGGTCGGGAAGCCGGCGCCGCCACGTCCGCGCAGGCCTGAGGCCTTCATCTCGTTGATGATCCAGTCACGGCCTTTTTCGAGGATCTGCTTGGTGCCATCCCAATGGCCACGACTCAGCACGCCCTTCAGCGACTTGTCGTGAATGCCGTAGAGATTGGTAAAGATGCGGTCTTTGTCGTCGAGCATGGTCTATTCCGCCGGTTCTTCAATAATGTCGAGACGTTTCTCGATGCGGGTCAGCCGCTTGTCCATCCGTCCGAGCGACTGGTAGATATTGGATATATCGCCGTGCGCAGCATTCACTTCCGTCGAAAGTCCCCTGATCTGAGCCGACATCGAGGCAAGGCGGTTATCGACCTCGCCAAGTTTGTATTCGATGTTCGTCAGCCGTCCCTGCATCGCTTTCAGGACTTCGTAGATCAGCTCATTGGATACTTCCGTCATATCCTAACCCTATCGCGGCTTCTTGCCGAAGACTTTGATGTATTCGGCTTCGCCGCCTCTCGCCAACGCTTCGGCCTGCTTGACCCAGTCGTCGCGTTCGATGCGGCCCTTGAAATTCAAATAGCCATCGACCCATGCGCGTTCGCTCGTCTTCCAACCTGCGACCTGCGCATAAGTAAAGATGCCGAGTTCGTGCAGAATGCCTTCGATCTTCGGACCGACGCCTGAAATCAACTTGAGGTCATCCGGAGCGGCCGGCTTTTCGATGCCGGCAGGACGATTCTTGTCCTCGAGCGAGGGCTTTAGGGTGGCGGCCGGCTTGCTCATGAGGGCAGCAGGCGTTGCTGCAACGGCCTCTGCCTTCGCGGCATTGCCGCCTTCAGCCCTGGTTTCACCGGCGACCTTGTCGTTGGCGGCGGATTCGGACTTTGCCGTTACCGGCGTCTTCAAGGTCGGATCGGTTTCCGGAGCGTCCGTCTTGGCGCGGCCGGCATTCGAGGGTGGCACGCTGACGGCGGCATCATCGCTGATCTTCTTCGCGCGCGGCGCAGCCGGCTTCTTTTCCGGCGTCAAAAGCGTGGTCAGGCCACCGACGGGGGCGGAGAAGATGCGGTCGATCTGCGGACCCGGCTTGACGTCTGAACCCCTGCCTGCATCGAAACGGTCGATGATGTATTCCAACTGCGGAACCGTCAGGTCTTCATAGGTATCCTTGAAGATCATCACCATCGGCGCGTTGACGCAGGTCCCCTGACATTCCACCTCTTCCCACGACAGGGTGCCGGCTTCGTTCGGCGTCAGCGGGTTGGGATGGATGCGCTTCTTGCAAAGGCTGATCAGGTCTTCCGAGCCACGCAGCATGCAGGGCGTCGTGCCGCACACCTGGACATGGGCACGCGTCCCGACCGGCTTCAGCTGGAACTGGGTGTAGAACGTCGCCACTTCCAGAACGCGGATATAGGGCATGGACAGCATGTCGGCGACGGATTCGATCGCCGCCTTGGTAACCCAGCCATCCTGTTCCTGCGCCCGCATCAACAGCGGAATGACCGCCGATTGCTCGCGGCCCTTCGGATACTTCTTGATCGTGGCCTTGGCCCAGACGGCATTGTCCTTGTTGAAGGCAAAGGCCGCTGGCTGGACATTTTCATCGGCTAGTCGACGAACGGACATTCTTCCGGCACCTTATCAGTTAATCGAACCACACCGCGATTTCGTCAGAGAGACGAATTCGCAGGCATAGGCCGACTGGTCTTTTTGCAAAAATACGATGTAGCGCGTGCCATTTTGCACTGCAGCCTTGATTTCATAACCCCGGGACAGCAACTGTCCCAGGCTGCCGCCGGACGAACCGCCCGCAACATTCGGATCGCCGGACTTCTGCTCGGCATCCTGCGCCAAGGCCGGTCCGCAGATCGCCAGCAATCCCAACAATCCGAAGGCGGCCGCGCGCATCAACGGTCTACCTCGCCGAACACGATATCGAGCGAGCCGAGAATGGCGGACACGTCCGCCAACTGGTGGCCGCGACAGATATAGTCCATGGCCTGCAGATGCGCATAACCCGGGGCGCGGATCTTGCAGCGATACGGCTTGTTGGTGCCGTCGGAAACGAGATAGACGCCAAACTCGCCCTTGGGGGCTTCGACCGCGGCGTACACTTCGCCTTCCGGCACGTGATAGCCCTCGGTGTAGAGCTTGAAGTGATGGATCAGCGCTTCCATCGAGCGTTTCATCTCGCCCCGCTTCGGCGGCACGATCTTGCCGTCCAGCGACGAAATCGGTCCGATCTTGGCATCGCCCAGCAGGCGATTAACGCACTGGCGCATAATCCTGGCCGATTCACGCATCTCGATCATGCGGATCAGATAGCGATCGTAGCAGTCGCCGTTCTTGCCGATCGGAATGTCGAAATCCATGTCGGCGTAACATTCGTAAGGCTGCGACTTGCGCAGATCCCAGGCCGCACCCGATCCACGCACCATGACGCCCGAAAAGCCCCAGGCCCAAGCCTCGTCCAGCGTCACCACGCCGATATCGACATTGCGCTGCTTGAAGATCCGGTTTTCCGTCAGGAGCTCGTCGATATCATCGACGGTCTTCAGGAAGGGGTCGATCCATTTGCCGATGTCTTCCACCAGTTCTTGCGGCAGATCCTGATGCACGCCGCCGGGCCGGAAATAGGCCGCGTGCATGCGCGATCCCGAAGCACGCTCATAAAACACCATCAGTTTTTCGCGTTCTTCAAAACCCCAGAGCGGCGGCGTCAGCGCACCGACGTCCATGGCCTGCGTCGTGACGTTCAAAAGATGCGACAGGATACGGCCGATCTCCGAATAGAGAACGCGGATCAACTGGCCGCGGATCGGGACTTCCGTCTTCGTCAGCTTTTCGACCGCCAGCGCATAGGCATGCTCCTGGTTCATCGGCGCGACATAATCGAGCCGGTCGAAATAGGGCACGGCCTGCAGATAGGTCTTGGTTTCGATCAGCTTTTCGGTACCGCGATGCAGCAGGCCGATATGCGGATCGACGCGCTCGACGATTTCACCGTCGAGTTCGAGGACGAGACGGAGAACCCCGTGCGCCGCCGGATGCTGCGGGCCGAAATTGATATTGAAATTCCGGACGTTATGTTCGTTCATTTGCTACGCGCTCCGCGCTTGCGGTGATTAGTGACCAGTGAGTAGTGATTAGTCATCATCCGCGAACCTGCTCATCGACTTTCTTACGCTGGACAGTCCGGATAAGAGCGCCCAGCATTTTTCCATTCTCATCGCACTGATCCAATAATTCGCTCAAAATAGCAGGCTGTATCAGGCCGACTCTTCCTGCGATGATCAAATGCGTCTCTAATTCCTTCAACGAGCCCTGCGCAATCCTTAGAAATTGGACGAACGAACCTCTGTTCTCTCGTCCATAGCCTTCAGCAATGTTCGCCGCGACCGATGCGCATGCACGCCTGATCTGGCTCGTCAGTCCATACGTCTCTTCCCTTGGAAGGGTTTTCGTCACTTCGTAACAGGCAACCGATATATCGATCGCCAATTGCCAGACCTTCAAATCACGGTAGGAACTGATTTTCCCGATCGTCACCGAAGACCTTTCTAATCACTAACGACTACTCGCCACTCACTGTTTCGCCTTTTCATCACCGGGAAGAACGTATTCCGTTCCTTCCCAGGGCGACATGAAGTCAAAGTTTCGGAATTCCTGCTTCAGCTCCACCGGTTCGTAGACGACCCGCTTGGCTTCGTCGTCATAACGGACCTCGACGAAACCGGTCGTCGGGAAGTCCTTGCGCAGCGGATAACCCTCGAAACCGTAGTCGGTCAGGATGCGGCGCAGATCCGGATGGCCGGTGAAGAGGATGCCGTACATGTCGTAGGCTTCACGCTCGAACCAGTCGGCGCCCGGATAGACGGCACAGGCCGACGGGATCGGCTGATCTTCGCCCGTTGCCACCTTGACACGGATGCGCAGGTTCTGCTTCGGCGACAGAAGGTGGTAAACGACGTCGAAACGCTCGGCGCGCTTGGGCCAGTCCACGCCGCAGATATCGACGAAATTGACGAAGCCACAGCGGGCATCGTCACGCAGGAACGCCAGGAGCTCAATCACGGTGTCGGCGGTCGCGGTCAGCGTCAGCTCGCCGAAATTGACGGCAGAATCGGTGATCAGCGCACCGCGTGTTTCGCGCAGGTAGGTTGAAAGGTCGTTCAGGGCTTCACTCATTGCTCAGGTCCCCTGCCCTTACCGTTCGATCGTGCCGGTGCGGCGGATTTTCTTCTGCAGCAGGAGCACGCCGTAAAGCAGTGCTTCTGCCGTGGGAGGACAGCCCGGCACATAGATATCGACCGGCACGACGCGGTCGCAGCCGCGCACCACCGAATAGGAATAGTGATAGTAGCCACCGCCATTGGCGCAGGAGCCCATCGAAATGACATAACGCGGCTCGGGCATCTGGTCATAGACCTTGCGCAGAGCGGGCGCCATCTTGTTGGTCAGCGTGCCCGCGACGATCATCACGTCGGACTGGCGCGGTGAGGCGCGCGGCGCGAAACCGAAACGCTCGGCATCGTAGCGCGGCATCGACATCTGCATCATCTCGACGGCGCAGCAGGCAAGACCAAAGGTCATCCACATCAGCGAGCCGGTGCGTGCCCAGTTGATCAGCTCGTCGGTCGAGGTGACCAGGAAACCCTTGTCGGCGAGCTCATTGTTGATCTCGCCGAAGAATTTGTCGTTGCTGCCGATCGGCTTGCCGGTCGAGGGATCGATGATCCCCTTCGGCGCCTGGGATACGACGGGCATATTGGTTGCTACTCCCATTCGAGCGCTCCCTTCTTCCATTCATAGATGAAGCCGATGGTCAGCACGCCGAGGAATGCCATCATCGACCAGAAACCGAACCAGCCCATTTCCTTGAACGAAACGGCCCAGGGGAACAGGAACGCCACTTCGAGGTCGAAGATGATGAAGAGAATCGACACGAGATAGAATCGGATGTCGAACTTCATGCGGGCATCGTCGAAGGCGTTGAAGCCGCATTCGTAAGCCGAGAGCTTTTCGTCATCGGGCGCCTTGTAGGCGACGGCGAACGGCGCGATCAAGAGCGCCAGGCCGATAACCAGCGAAATACCGATGAAAATCGCGATCGGGATGTAGGAGCCGAGAAGGTCTGTCATTGTATCCGTCCCTGCCTGCGAGGCGCGCTGGAGAAGCGCAGAAAACAAGGCTCACAGGCCGAAAAATATGTTGCAACGCCACCGTGGTTAGCGCAGGCGGCGCCGCTGTGCAAGTCTTCAGAACCGTTTTCACCCCCATGTATGACAGGAATGAAGACCGGGCAAAATCTAGCATCTCCCGCACCCGGGCGCAAATTGCGGGAAACCGGCGCAAAGGCTGATACTGCCTTGCGCAAGCGGTTGGCCGCCACGCCTGAGGACATATGGTCGCGCCTTCTAAAATCGATTGAAACGCGCGAAGCGAACGAGCGTTTCAGGCCATCATCGCCCACCTCGAGATACCACGCCACTGCATGGCCAGCATCCGCAATTTGCATGGCTCACAGCGCGCAACCGTGGCGCAAGCTTGCTTATGCAATGTGATCCTAATAGAGGGCGAACTCATGGATGACATTGCCTGGCATGAGAGTGTCTTGTTCGAACTGAACGATCGTCAGGACGTCATCACCGTGTCGAGTTCGCTGCAGGCGGCAGATCTGCTCCTCAACAAATGGCCGAAAAAGCGCGGGCCGAGCTACAAGCTCGCAGTCATGACCTGCCTTGATTCCTTTCGGGGAAAACAGCCGCCGGAACTCGTTCGGCAGGACCTGATCGCCGCCGCGATCGAAGCGCACATCTACGTCAAGCCGCAACCAACCCGCACCTGATGGCTTGACGCGTCGCCGACACACAAGAGTGACAGGATGTCCGCGATGACGGGTGAGTCCATGTCCAGCAAACCGTCGTCGCACAGGCCGCAATCGAACGAAGCGAAACGAAGTACGGGTGCCATGAAGAGAATTGCTCACCATCGCCACACCGCCCCCTCGCCACTGCGGCCTGCGGCCACACGAGATATTTTCCATGACGAGATGAACAGCGATTCCAAGGGAATCACGTTCATGCCGATTATGGTCCGGATCTCAGCCTTGCGGTTAGGGGATAGCGATAGCGAACCGCAATTCATGACGGCAATCGACCTGCGCGAATCGCTGATTTTCGCGCTCGGCGCCGACGAGGCCCGTATCGCTTTCGTCTGCCGGCAGGTGGAGGAAACCGGAAGCTGCGAACTCGGGGACGACCAATCCACCTATCGCCTCGAAAAGGTCTTGCACGCCTGACCATATTGCCTCGAAGAATCGTCCGCCGTTCCAGCGAGGGCTACGGTCGGGCTACGTCAGAATCGCAGAGGCGGAAGCCGCACGGACGGCATAATGCGACCGGACAGACACGGTCATATTGGAGACATTTTCCAGGAGAAGAAAATGGCGCGAGTGACGGGGCTCGAACCCGCGACCTCCGGCGTGACAGGCCGGCACTCTAACCGACTGAGCTACACCCGCGCATTTCGGACAGAAGCCCCGGATCCAAGCAAATTGCTGTTCTTGAAATGGCGCGAGTGACGGGGCTCGAACCCGCGACCTCCGGCGTGACAGGCCGGCACTCTAACCAACTGAGCTACACCCGCGCATTTCATTTCAAGTGATCCGGATGCCTGAACATCCGCTCGAACCGGGCTGGCCGTTTCGATGAGCGGCTAACTACGAGGTTCACCTTTGGGTGTCAAGCAGGTTTGCAGACAAAACCGTGACAGTCGGTGAATTGTTTCCACAGGCCTGAAGAACAGAAGGAAAAGTCCTTAGCGTGGACCGGCGACGCCTTCCCTGCAGTCGGCTTTTCAATAGACGCTGACCGATCGCCGACATTGCCAACGCGCCGGCTTTTCCACATTCGATTTCCCGCGCTACCACCGAAGCTGCCGAGGCTTTGCAAAAAAATCAGAAAAATCTGAGTTTCCGCTCTTGCGGTTTTTCACCGATACGCATAGATCACGGCCACCGACGCGGCGGACATTGCTTCTGCTTCGCGAAGGGCGATTAGCTCAGTTGGTAGAGCGCCTCGTTTACACCGAGGATGTCGGCGGTTCGAGTCCGTCATCGCCCACCATTTTCCTTTTTTCCCAGTTATCCTGCCTTCAGCCTTGATGTCTGTATTCTGTCGTATTTCGAGCAAGGTACGGTGCGGGACGCTGCCGTTCGATTGCTTTCAAGTAGAATTCATTTTTTTCACAAGCCCTGAGGCAAGGATGCGGCTATCGGGCGGATGGTGCCGCTCTATAGCCGGTTTCCAATGGGAAGAACGGATCCACGCAGATCAGCTCACTGGCGCTTTGCCAGCGCCAGCAAACCGTCGTAGAGGGCTGTTGCCAGCGGATCAGCGTCGGGCGCCTGCTGGTTCAGCCGGAAGGTCGTCGCCACCAGCTTGCCGCGGCCAAGCCGCTTTTCGATGATGAAGGCGGCGGGCTTGTGGACCCAGCCGATGACGACGCCGGCATGGACGCGCCCCTGGAATTCCCATGGTCGGAAACCGCTCATCACCTGCAACGGCACGACATCGGTGAAGGACAGGTCGAACAGCGGACCGCCGGGCACATGGGCGAACACGCCATCGCGCCTCAGCCAGGAGAAATTGCCGACCCAATCGCCGCGCCAGATCGACTTGTGGCGGTTGACCAGATTGTAGCCGGGAAAGCTGAAATAGGGGCCTGAAACCATGCCGCCGTCTCCAGGGTCGATCTCGATCGACATCGGACCATCGCGCGGGGCCAGATCGTCGCGCAGGCGGCCCGGCTCCTTGGCGACAATCTGCAGGATGCGTTCGCCCGAATGGATCGCCTCGACGCGCTCGGCATCGAGATCATGGGTCACGAACACATCGGCCTCGCCGCGCGAGACGCTGACATGGCCGAGCGCCGTCAGCCGTTCGGAAAGGCTGTCATCGTCGGAGGCGAAGCGGATCGGCGCCAGGGCATCGCGCTTGCCATAGACGGCGATGTTCTCCGAATTGCGCGACAGCACCGTGCCATCCGGCGCGACGAGGCTGAAGCTCGCTTTGCGGACTTCGGACGCCGAGGCAGGTCCAGCGACCGGAGCAATCCTAGTGTCATGAACCTGCATCGGCGTGACAGACGGCAGCGCGACCTCACCCTTATCCGCGCCGAACTCCCAGATTAGCCGGCTGCCTTCGGGTAGCGTCTCGCCGCCGGTCGAGACTTTGATATCGAACATAACCTCGTCGCCGCCATGGACCGCATGACGAGAAGCGCCCGGTGCGATCACGATATCGGAATTGACCGCCGGCAGCGCCTGCGCGAAGGGGCGCGGGTTGCGCGCCATGTCCATCAGGCCGTTGCCTTCCCAATGCACGTCGGTGAACTCGGTGATAACGTACCCACCGATCGGGGCGTGGCTGCGGATGACCTCGAGTTCATATTTGAGATTCATGTACTGGTACCACTGCACCTGCTCGATGAATTGGCCGACCGTGCCGAAGACCTGACCGAGGCCGAGCTCACCGAAACGCGCCTCGATGCCCTGCGGCAGCGCCGTGCCATCGGCCCAGGTCGCGCCATAGGGCATCCACCATGGGTCGCGGCCTGTCTCGTCGCGCAGGCGGGACGGATCTGGCAGGCCCCAGACGCCGAAT
Source organism: Pararhizobium sp. O133 (assembly GCF_051669845.1). Classification (NCBI taxonomy): domain Bacteria; kingdom Pseudomonadati; phylum Pseudomonadota; class Alphaproteobacteria; order Hyphomicrobiales; family Rhizobiaceae; genus Pararhizobium; species Pararhizobium sp. O133. The sequence continues at coordinate 3,300,763 of NZ_CP196426.1, forward strand.
TCGGAGAGAATCAGCGGTTCCTTGCGGGTGCGGACGGCTTCCTTTTCGGTCGAGAAGGTCCAGTCCGCATTTCCGGCGAATTCCCGGCAGAGCGTGTCCCACTCCTCGCGCCGATCCACCGCCGTGCGGTAGAAGTGATAGTCGTTGATATCGGTCTTGACGTGAACATTGGGGAAGCAGGCGGAGTTGTCGACGACGAGACGCAACGGGTCTTCCGCGCGCAGCCAGTCGACCATGTCGGAAATCCACTGGCGCTGCTCGGCCGATTCGCGCAACCGGGTGCCCCAGTCCTCGTTGATCAGCGTCCAGATGACGATCGAGGGATGATTGCGGTCGCGGGCGAGAATGCCTTCCATCGTCGTGCGCAGCCGCTGGGCGGAAGCCGGCGTGAAGGTCTCGATATTGGGGATTTCGGTCCAGATCAGCATGCCCAGACGATCTGCCACCTCATAGTAGCGTGGGTCCGGCACCTTGATATGGATACGAAGGCAGTTGAGGCCCATGGCCTTGCCCTTGCGCAACTGGTCTTCGAGCAGATCGAGCGAAGGCGGCGCGCCAAAACCGTCGGGATAATAATCCTGGTCGAGCGCGGCGCGCAGATAGAGCGGCGCGCCATTGAGATGCAGGAAGCCATCCTTTGCCTCGAAGCGGCGGAACCCGAAAGCCTCCTGCCGCCCGTCGATCTCCCGGCCATCGGCGACCAGTGTCGTGCGGATCGTGTAGAGGTTCGGGCTGTCCGGGGACCAGGGCTGGACGGCATCGAGCTGGATTGAATGATCGAGGGCAGTGCCATCGACCGGCACCGTGCCGGAAAAGACGGATGCATTGTCCTGATCGGTAATATCGATTCGCAGCACGCCGGTGACATCTGTCGCGAAGCCGGCCTTGATTTCCAGCCGACCCTCGGGCCAGATCGGGTCGAGGCGCAGGGAGACGATGTGCCTTGGATCGCGCGCCTCAAGCCTCACAGATTGCCAGATGCCGCCTTGCGGGCCGTACCAGCTTTGCTTGCCGTGCGGGATTTCGGCGAAATCGGTGCCGTGCTCATTGCGATGCGCATCCGGCAGGATGGCCACGACCTCGACCGTGTTGTCGGCCTTCAGCAGACCAGCGGGAATGACGAATTCGAAAGGAAGATAACCGCCCTCGTGACGGCCGATCTCCGTGCCATTGATCGAAACGATGGCGAGATCGCTGACCGCGCCGAAGCAGATGGCGATTTCCCAGTCACTCCAGCCGGTCGGCAGCGCGAAAGTCCGGCGATAGGTCGCGGATCCGAAGCTGACGGCCAGATCCTCGAAGCAGGATTGCCAGTGTGCCGGCACTTTTGCTTCGCGCCATTCGCCATCGCTTTCGTGACGGAACTGCCAGAGGCCATCGAGAGAGTGCAGCGCACGAAGCGGCGTGCTGGATGTGGCTGACGTGCGGGAATGCGCATTCATCGGATCGTCCTTGGATCGGTTCGTATGGATAAATTGGGCAATATTCCAGGGTCCGGGATACGCGCGCAAAGCGCGTATCCCGGTGGGAGGCCAGCCCCGAGGGGCTGGGTGGAGGTCTTAGCGATTACGACGCAGGATGCGCTCGACGCCGGCCTGCATGGCATCGACAGCGGTCTGCGGATCGGTGCCGGTCAGCCACATGGCGTTGAGATCGGTGGTCATCGCGTTATAGACGGCGCGCTGGTTCTGGATCTGCGGCAGCGCGGTGGCGTTCTTGGTCGTATCGGCAAATTCCGCGCGGTGCGGCAGAGCCTTGAACTCTTCCGAATTCAGGACCGACTGGCGAACCGACAGGTGACCGGTTCGCGACCACTGGAAATTGTTGTCGTTGAGGAACTTCAGGAAGGCGAGTGCAGCCTCGGTCTTTTCGGCAGTACGACCGTCATCCTTCGGGATCACCCACATATGGCTGTCGGCCCAGACAGCGGGCTTCGCATAGATCTGCGGCACGTTGGCGACGCGGTAGTCCTTGAGCGCCACCTTGCCGCTCTTGGCTTGGGTATCGTAATTGTCGACACCCCAGGTGCCGTTGATCAGGATGCCGGTTTCGCCGTTGAGGAAGGCTTGCTCGGAGCCGGGATAATCGAGCGCCGAATTGGCAAGGCCTTCCGAATAGATCGACGAGATCAGCTTGGCGGCGTTCAGGCCTTCCGGCGTGCTGATGCTGGCGGTCTTGCCATCGGCGGCGAGAACGTCGACGCCCTGCTGCCAGGTCAACGTGTCGAAGACGCGAACCATCATACCTTCGGAGCTCTGCGATTCCGAGCCGATGTAATATTTTCCGGTCGTTTCCTTGAACTTCTTGCCCTGTTCGAGCAGTTCTTCCGGCGACTTCGGCAGGATGAGCGAGCCATCGGCGTTGACGAGGCCGGCCTTCTTCATCAGGTCCATGTTGACATGGAACAGCAAGGCGTGGAGGTCGTAGGGAAGTGCGTAGACTTCATCCTTCGCCGATGCGTTCTTCAGCGCGGCAGGCACGAAATCGTCGGTCTTGACGCTGATATCGGCAAGCGGCTTGGTCAGCGGCGTCAGGAGATCACGATCGGAGAAATTCGGCATGACCGAGGCGTGCATGACGGCGACGTCGGGGATATTGCCGGTGGAATAGGTCGCGGTCAGCAGGTCGTAGTAAGCGCCCCAATCGACCGTCTGGGTGACGACCTTGGCGCCGATCGTGTTTTCGGCATTGAACTTGTTGGTCAGCGCCGTGATGATGCCGCACTCACCATTGGCCTTGGCCATGTCCGCCACATCGCCGAATTCGGTCTTGCAGTCACCGAAGAAGCGGAAGAACGAGATATCGACGGCGTGGGCGGAGCCTCCCCAGAGCGTGGTCATCAGGGCCGTGGCGAGCGCCAGGCGTTGCAACGTTTTCGTCTTGTGCATCATATCCTCCTTGTCGATGCGGGTATTCTCATGCCGTCCCGGCTTGCGCCCGGGGCGTCGTCTACTTGCCGGCGCTCATGGCGACACCCGCCACGATGAAGCGCTGGAAGATCAGGAAGAGAAGAACGATGGGCAGGCTGGCAAAGACCGCCGATGCCATGACCGCGCCCAACCCTTCGGAGAAGGCGAAATTGCTCTGGATCGAGGCAAGCCCCACCGTAACCGTGTACATGTCGGCCTTGGTGGCCGAGACCAGCGGCCAGAGAAAGTCGTTCCATGCGAAGATGAAGGTGAAGAGGCCGAGCGTCGTCAGCGCCGGAACCGACAGCGGCAGCATGATCTTCAGGAAGATCGTCAGCCGCGAGGCATGGTCGATGGCAGCGGCTTCCTCCAGTTCCTTCGGAACGCTGCGGAAGAACTGCATCATCAGGAACACGCCGATCGGCACTGCCACGCGTGGCATGACCAGCGCGAAATGCGTGTTGTGCAGCCCCCAGCCGGACACCATCGTGTGCAGCGGAATGAACACCGCCTGCTCGGGCACCATCAGGCCGGCGACCATCAGCACAAACATCGTTTTCTTGAAGGGAAACTCCAGCCGGGCAAACGCGTAGCCGGCCATGGACGAAACGACGAGCACGAGGCAGGTCATCGTCATCGAGACGATCAGGCTGTGCATCAGCCAGCGCGGCACGGTATCAAGCTTCAACAAACCGATATAATTGTCGAGCGTGAACGGCACCGGCAGGAAACCCGCCGTCGAGCGCATCAGCTCGGCATTCGGCTTCAGCGACATGGCAACCACCCAGATGACGGGCAGAAGCCAGAGGATCGCGAAGGCGACGGTTGCCCCGAGGATCAGGAGGTCGGTGACGCGGCGCAGGCCGCTTGTGCGGGCGCTTACCATCACTCCTCTCCCTTCCGGCCGAGCCAGAGTTGCAGCATGGTGAAGCCGAGCATCAGGATGAAGAGGCCGAAAGACATGGCCGTGGCGTAGCCGACCTGCCAGTCCCGGAAGCTCGTTTCATAGATGTACTGGACCAGCGTGCGCGTCCGGTTGGCCGGCCCGCCCTGCGTCATCAGGTGTGCCTGCCCAAAAATCTGGAACTGGCCGACAATCTGCAGCACCAGCACCAGAAGCACCGTGTGGCGGATCGAGGGTAGCGTGATGCGCCGCAGCACCGTGAACCGGCCGGCATGATCGAGCTCCGCCGCCTCATAGAGTTCACCCGGGATTTGGCTGAGCGCCGCCAGAAACAGCGCCATCGGCAGGCCGACACCCCACCAGAGGGTGGTGAGCGCGATCGACGGCATGGCGAGCGTCGGATGACCGAGGAAATTGATCGGTTTCACGCCGATGAAATTGAAGAACGGAACCAGCAGGCCATTGTCGGCCGATAGCACCATCGACCAGATCAACGTGACCACCGACACTGAAAACACGCTCGACATGAAGAAGACGGACCGCAGCACGCCTTTCAGCCGCCCCTGCCCGAAGACCGCAAGCGCCAGGACCAGAGCCAAGGCCGTCATGGTCGGCACGGTCATGGCCACGAAGGTCAGCGTATTGCCGACTGCCTTCCAGAAGATCGTGTCGGTCCAGAGATCCTCGTAGTTCAAGAAGCCGATATATTCCCGGTAACTGCCGGCAAGTTCCCAGTCATGCAGACTGATCCACAGTCCCTTGAAGAAGGGATAGCCGAGAAAGGTCAGGTAAACGATGCCGAAGGGGGCGAGGAAGAGATAAGCGGCAAGCGCGTCGCGCCTGCGGGCGGCGATCAGGCTATTGACGCTCATGCCCCGCCTCCCGAATGCAGGGTGATCGACAGCTTTTCCGCGTTGAAGACATGGCGCGTGCCGTTGCCGATCGCAAAGCGGCCGACCGATCCGATCGCAGGCGCCGTGCCACCGCGCAGTTCCGAGACAATGGATGTTCCATCGGCGAGCGTGGCGTAGACCAGTTGCATGGAGCCCAGTTGTTCGACAACATCGACGGTGCCGCTCAGCGCGCCCTCGTCGGCCGGCGACAGGATTTCAGGTCTTAGGCCGAGGGTCACCTTGTCGCCAGCTTTTGCGGAACCGGTCCGCACTTTCGCGGTCATCCTTGCGTCACCCGGGCAGACCAACTCAACTACCTCGCCATCGACGGTCGCTACCGTCGCCGGGATCAGGTTGATGCGCGGCGCACCCAAGAAGCCCGCGACGAACGCGTTGACCGGGCGCTCGTAAAGCTCGATCGGCGCTCCGACCTGCTCGATCTGCCCTGCCCTGAGCACGACGATCCGGTCGGCCATGGTCATGGCCTCCGTCTGGTCGTGGGTTACATAGATCATGGTGGCGCCGAGCCGGTGATGCAGCTTGGCGATCTCGGTGCGCATCGAAACGCGCAGCGCCGCGTCGAGATTGGAGAGCGGCTCGTCGAACAGGAAGACATCGGGCTCACGCATGATGGCGCGGCCGATGGCGACGCGCTGGCGCTGGCCGCCGGACAGAGCACGCGGCTTTCGGTCGAGATAGGGTTCCAGCTGCAGGATCGCAGCGGCCTTGTCGATCCGCGCGGTGATTTCGGCCTTGGGCGTACCGATATTCTTCAGGCCGAAAGCCATGTTTTCGCGCGCAGTCATGTGCGGGTAGAGCGCGTAGTTCTGGAAGACCATGGCGACGCCGCGGTCGCGGGCGGCCATTTCGTTGACCCGGCTGACGCCGATCAGCACGTCGCCGCCGGTAATGCCTTCGAAGCCCGCGATCATCCGCAACAGCGTGGACTTGCCGCAGCCGGACGGCCCGACGAAGACGACAAACTCGCCGTCATTGATGGTGAGCGACACGTCACGAATGACATTCACGGCACCATAGTTCTTGGACACTCCTGCGAGCGATACCCCTGCCATGCACTCCTCCCAAAGTGATTAGTTATATATTACTTGTTATAACTAAAATTATTAGCACGCAAGCCCTGATCGGGGCTTTTGCGTTCGCAAAACTTCGTGCTAATCGAAAATCAGTCTTCCGAGGGGTTCGCGTGTTCAAGAAGCCGACCATGTCCGACATCGCCACTGCCTGCGGCGTCTCACAGGCAACAGTGTCGCTTGTGCTCAACAATGCGCCGGGGACACGCATATCGGCGGCCACACGCGAGGCTGTTGTGAATGCCGCGGCGAAAATGGGTTACAGCACGCCGGCACGCCATATCGACCGGCGGCCGCTTCTCGCCATGATCATCAACGAGGTGACGAGCTCTCCGCATGTCGCCGGCCTGATTGACGGTGCGGCGGAAGCGGCGAATGAGCTCGGTTACCTTCTGTCGGTGATGCCCACGGCGGCGGACGAGGAAGCGGAACAGTCCGCACTGGAAAGCCTTGCGACATTATCGGTCGCCGGCGTGATCTACGCGCGATTGATCACACAGCAGGTAACCCCGCCGCCGCTGCTCGGCGATCGGCCCACCGTGCTCTTAAACTGTTATGCCGTCGATAAACCCTTGCCCAGCGTCGTGCCGGGAGATTTGTCGGCAGTCATGAACGCGACGCTGTCACTAATCGAAGCCGGTCACACGCGCATCGCTTATATCGGCGGCGAAGATACCGTCGAGGCTTCGCGCGATCGTCTCAAGGGTTACCGGCGGGCGCTGACCATGCGCGACATTCCAGTTGACAACCATCTCGTCATCAGGGGACGTTGGACGATCCAAGGCGGCTACGCCGCCTTCAAGCGTCTCCAGGCGCTGGAAGACCCTCCGACGGCGATCTGCTGTTTCTGCGATCGCATTGCCATGGGGGTTTACGAAGCGGCAAAGGAAGCAGGCCTGAAAATTCCGCAGGACCTGTCTGTTATCGGTTTCGACAACGAATCCTATTCCGGCGACATGCTGCCGCCACTGACGACCATGCAGCTTCCGCATGCCGACATGGCCCGCTACGCCGTCGAAAAGCTGGCTGAAATCATCGCGGCACCGCGCGCGCGCCACGAAAGCCACAAGATGAAACTGGAATGCGAAATGATCGTGCGCCAGTCGGTCGGGCCGTTGAAACAGCGAAATTCGCAATAGTCTGCCGCGTGCATTTCGAGAGTCGTGTTGACAGTTGCCTCACCCTCTTGCCATTCGGCCGCCACATCGCCATGTGATGCCAGCAAAATCGCGCGCCCGCTCAGCGGCCGAAACAGGGGACCTCAGATGAGATTTGCACTTTTGGCCATAAGCTTCGCCTTCGGTCTGTCCGCCTGTTCCATACCCGAGATCGAAGCCATTCCGGGCAGCATCACCTACAAGGGCCAGCCGAAGACCAAGCTGACCAAGGCGCCGGTCGGCAGCACCTTTCATCATCGGCTGAACGATGAGTATGGCCGCCCCGCCGAGGAAACCTACATCATCGAACCCGACCGGACCCTGAGGCTGGTTCGACGCGAGCAGATCATCGACCCGAAGTGAGTAGCGATCGCGCGGACGCGCTGTCCCGCATCTGGCGTTTCCTCAGACGTCTTCCTTTTCGCGAACCGGCGCCTTGCGCTTCGGCTCTTCCGGCGACTCGGGCATATAGGGCTTCTCGCCCTTCGGTGTCGGCACCAGCAGGTTTTTCAGAGCCGATAGCCGGTCTTTCAGCAGCGGCCGAAAGCGCGTGGCGCGATAGGGCATGTCGGCTGCGCCATAACCTTCCGGGCCGTCATCATTTCCACGGTGAATTTCCGCAAGCTTCACGCCGATGAACTCGCCGTCGATATAATGCTTGTAGGGACCGACCCAGCGGATCGTGTAGATCTGGCCCTTGCGGATGCCCTGATCGATCGAGACATGCTTGAACTTGTCATCGATGCAGACGACCTTCTGTCCCACATGAAAATTGTACATCAGCCAAACCTCTAAGCAGCAGTCCCGAAGCCGTCGGGACCGGCAAATCCGATGTCACCAGATAGCGGTCTTGCCCCGCCTATTGCAACGGGGAACATCGCCGCCACGTTTTCCGATACGCCTACTGTCCCTGATACTGCCCGTCCGTCACCTGCTCCAGCCAATCGACCGCTTTTCCGTCGAGCGCTTCCTGGATGGCGATATGGGTCATGGCGGTGGTTGGCATCGCACCGTGCCAATGCTTTTCGCCCGGCGGAAACCAGACGACATCGCCGGCGCGGATTTCGCGAATCGGCCCGCCCCAGCTCTGCGCCAGCCCGCTACCGGCGGTGACGATCAAGGTCTGTCCCAACGGATGAGTATGCCAAGCCGTCCGCGCGCCCGGCTCGAACGTGACGGAAGCACTGCGGATGCGGGCCGGATCCGGGGCATCGAAGAGGGTATCCAGACGAACGGTGCCGGTGAAATAATCGGCGGGCGGGCGAACCGACGGGCGAGACCCGCAAGCTTTGATCTCCATGGTTTTGGCTCCTTGGCATGGGCGCTCGGTTGCTGACGCAACAGCACGTTCTAAAAAGGCAACATAGCGTAACTCCAGCGAAAGTCTCGCTGAAGACGACTTGCCCACGCACCGCGCCGTCCAGCGCGGCGGTCAAAGCGTATGGATCGTCACGTCCGGACAGGCCTTGCGGGCGATGTCGCAGAGATGCTGGTGATGGGTCAGGTAGATCACCTGCCCCACCTTCGCCATGTCCGCCATCAGAGAGAAGGCGTGCCCTGCGCGCCCATCGTCGAATGTCTCCATGATGTCGTCGGCGATGAAGGGCAGCGATTCCCGCGTGGCGGCGATTTCGTGGTAGCCGGCCATGCGCAGCGCCAGATAAAGCTGGAAGCGCGTGCCCTTGGAGAGGTCGCGCGCCAGCTTCGAGCCGCCGGCGGCCGCATTGGCGATCAAAAACTCCTCGCCCTTCTCCGCCTGCGTCGCCAGCCCGTTATATTCGCCGCCGCTGATGACGCTGAACGCCGTCGATGCCCGGCGCATCATGGCGCTGCGGTGGCGCTCGCGATAGAGCCGAAGCGCCGTTTCGCCGGCGAGAATGCCCATGCGCAGCCGCAGATATGCCGTCGCCCGCTCCTCGATTTCGGCCAGCACCGTGCGGCGCTTCTCGTCGATATGGGCGGCCGCATCACCGCCGCCGACCGCGGCGAGCGATTTCTCCGCGTCGCGTCGCTCACCGTTGAGCTCATCCACCTCCTTGTCCGCCTGCTCCAGCCGCGTTTGCAACGTCGCCATCTCCAGCCTCAGGCCATCCGCATCAACGGCGCTCAACAGCATTTCCGCCTCGTCGGCCCGACCGACGCCAAGGCGGGCGGCAAGATCCGCCTCCGTTTCGGCAATGCGCTCCCGCAGCCGTTCGCGCGCCTTTGCCGTCTCCAGATGCGAGGAGACTTCCATCAGAGTGGCACAATCGAACAGGTCGAGCATTCCGCGCTTCTGCGCGTCATGGCGCGCGCGCGTTTCCGTCAGGGTCCGGCTTTCCGACAGACGCGCCTCGTTCTCCTGCGACAGGCGCAGGAACAGAGCCTCTTGCCGTTCGGCCTCGGCGAAACGCTCGCGGATCGTCTGAAACGTCGCCAGCGGATCGTCACCCGACGGCATGGCAAGCCGCGCGGCAAGCGCATCGACAGTCTGTGCGAAGGCAACCTGATCCTTGCGCATGCCTTCGATGCGATGATCGAGATCGGCCTGACGCTGAATCAGTTTGTCGAGGTCCTGCAGGACAGCCAGAACCGGGACGATTTCCTGCGGCGACACCGCCGCTCCATCGCGCCCTGCCAGCCAGGTGTCGCCGACGGCCTCCTCCCAGCGCCGGGTCCAATCGGCGATATCGGCCGCGGCGGCGCTCCAAGCGGCTGTTCGGGCCCGCAATGCCTTTTCCGCCCGTTCCACCGCTTCGATCGCCGCGGCACGGGCGCGGTGGCTCGATTGCAAGTCCTCAACGATGCGGCCGGCAAAAGCGATTGCATCCTCCAGCCGCGCCGGAATGGCATCGGTCACGCCCCGCTCCATCAGCGCGCGGGTCAGGCGCTGCAGCGCCTTCTCCTCGTCCGCCACGGCAAGCCGCATCTCCTGTTGCACAGCCCGAAGCTGGGTGCGCGTTTCCAAGGCTGCGACACGCTTGGCAAGCCAGGCGACCAGTTGGTTGAGCTTTGTCTCCTGCGAAAGACCGCACCGCTCGGCCGCTGCCGAAATCTCGCTGCGCAGTTCAGCAATCTCGGCCATCGCCGCCTGATGCTGCCCGCGTAACGCGGAGAGCCGGCCGTTGCGCTCGGCGATGGAAAGCGACAGCCCCCGCGCCTGCGCGAGATCCTGTGACCGCGCCAGTCGCAAGGCCGTCGCCTCGTCGTCCATCTTCAGCGTCGTCTCGAAAGCCTGCGCGGTCTCGCCATCCAGTTTGCCGATATGGCTCTTCCAGGCGCGGTCGCGCTGCTGGCGAAGTGTCAGGGCGGCATCATCGGCGGCGAAACCGCCGGTGCGTGTCAGCTCTTCCAGCTTGGCCTCTTCCGCCGCGACCAGCGCGGCCTCGTCGGCAATTCGCTCGTCGAGCCGCTTGACCTGTTCCGTCAGGCTCGATCGCCGTGTCGTCCATTCTGAAATCTCGGATTCATCGGGAATGGCGAGCACGACCAGTCGATCCGCGTCCGCTGCAAACGGCGCCAGCGCCGCCAGCTTGTCGGCCAGCTGGTCGTTCAGCACGACAAGCTGCCGGTTCGCGGCCTGTTGGCGCAGCAGGCAATCATCCTGGCGCAGTTGCTGCAGCACATTGGCCAGCAGTGCCGGATCACCGACACCGCCAGCGGTTACCAAGGCGCCCTGCACCCGCGAAGCCTCAGCGCCCTCCTCCTCGGCGCGCGCCTTTTCCTGCGCGGCGGCCTGCAGCCGTTCCTTCAAGGCGGAATGGTGCTGCGCCATATCCTGCAGCCGGCCGGCCACGGCGGTCGGCAGAAGAAGCGTTGCGGCATCGGAAACATCGGCGCGATCGAGACGCCCCAGTCGGGCGGCGATATCGGCGGCGATCTTGGCGCGTTCATCCAGACGCGTCGGCATGTCGCGCGCCGCCGTCCTGTGGCGCGCCTCGAGTTCGGACCGTTCAAGATCGCGGACATCGCCAAGGATGCCGATCGCCGCGCTGTCGCGCTCGATGCCGGCGAGTTCGGTCGCTCGGCGCTCGATATCGGCCTCTAGCTGTCCTAGCCGGGCCGCAAGATCCGTTTCGTCGCGCATCAATTGCGGCAGGAGGGCATACCAGGCGGCCGGCGGCTCCGGCAGGTCGGCGAAGGCCGCAAGTTCGGCGCGCAGGCCCCGCAATCGTGCCAGCAGCGGCAGGCCCTCAATGCGGCTGCGTGCCTGATCGAAGGACACACGCAGCTCAGCGCGTGCCTTCCCGGCCGCGTCATGCCGCTCGGCGGCCGCATCCCGCGTCTTGCGCAAGCTGGCGAATTCGCGGGCGTTGACATCGATCGCCGCCTTTTCATCCTTCAACAGATCAAGCTCGGCCTTCAGCTCGGCCAGCCGATGTTTTCTGCCCTGCGGCTTGTAGAAGGCATCCGCCTTGGCCTTGAGACCCGACAGGATGGCGCTGCTGTCCGGCAGTCCCGAACTGGCGGAAAACAACAGGGAGCCGAGTTCGCCCTCGCTCTTCAGGATGCTTTCGCCACCCTTCTCGATGCTGTCGTCGTCGAGCGAGAACATCATCTGGTAAGTGGCGCGGTCGATCGATCCGAGGGCTGCGGAAAACAGATTGTCCGGCAACGGCTGGTCGTCGGCATCCAGCAGCGAATTCTGGTTGCGCTTCACGCGGGACACCGCATGCACCCTGCCGCCGGTCTCGATCACACCGCCGATACGCATCGTCGCGTAGGGATGGAGAAAACCGTAGCTGCTGAGTCGTTCGATGCCGAAGAGAAGATCGAGGAAGGCCGAAAACAGCGTCGACTTGCCCGCCTCGTTGGGCCCATAGACGAGATGAAAATCGGGGCTGCCGAGGCGTGCCTCGCCAAAATCCAGGCTGCGTTCGGTGAACTTGCCGTAACGAACGAGATCAAGGCGGTTGAGGCGCATCAGCGATCCGCCTCCGCGTCACCGCCATGCAGATAGGCCAGAACGTCGTCGCTTCCGGTGAGCGCCATCGATTCCGCCAGCGCGGCAGCGGCCTGTTCGTCGCGGGCGAGGCTATCGCGCAATTCGCGCGGCAACTGGAGCAGCAATTCGTCGAGGATGCCGGACACCTCCTGGCGAAAGGCATGGGACGACAGGACGTCGGAGCGGATGAGGCTCGCCAGTTCCTCGACGGGATCAGGTCCGGACAGGGAAGCGCTTGCCGCGATGCCACGGCAGTCGATCTCGATCTTCTCGATCCAGCACCCTTTCAAGCCGGCAGCGAGATTGCCGAGTTCGGCGAAAAGGAAATCCGGATCGCGCCGCAGCTTCCAGGCAAGTGATGTCGCGCCGCTCAGCGTCAGCCGTACGATGAGATGGTCCGCGGCCGTCCTGTCTCGCAGCGTGGACAAGCTGTGCCCGACAATATCGATCATCTGGCGCCAGTCCTCGACGCCGGCGAGATCGACGCTCATGCGCTCGAACACCGCTTGGCCGATCGCATGCTCGGCGTGGGTAAGCACGCCGTCATCACCAACCGTTACGAGCGTCACCGTCTTCGGGCCAGCCTCGTTGATGTCGCGCCCCTGCGGCATGCCCGGCATGACGATCAGCGGCGTCTGCGAATGCACCTGCCTCAAATGAACATGGCCGAGCGCCCAATAGTCGAAACCGTGCCCGACCAGATCGGTAACGCCGGTCGGCGCATAGGGATCGTGGCCGGGCGTGCCGGCGAGGCTCGTATGCAGCATGCCGATATTGATCGCATCAGTGACCGGCGCCTGGAACGACGGCAGCAGACTGTCTGGCGCGTGCGGATTGGCAAAGCTGATGCCATGGATATGCACCGCCCGACCGTCTGCCAGCGTCTTTGCCAGCACGGATTTTGCCCGGCCGGAAAAGACATGGACATTGTCCGGAAAGGTCAGCTCACGCGTCATCGTCGACTGGGAATCGTGGTTGCCGCGAATGAGAAAGACCCGGATGCCGGCTGCTTCCAGCCGGCGCATCTCGCCGGCGAGGTAAAGCGCGGTGTTCATCGAGGTCTGCGAACCGTCATAGAGATCGCCGGCGACCAGCAGCGCATCGACATTCTCCGTTATGCACAGGTCGACAATCCGTGTCAGCGCCGTCCGGGTCGCGCCGCGCACCAGTTCGGCAAGCTCGGGATTTTTCAACGCGAGACTGCGCAAGGGGGAATCGAGATGAAGATCGGCGGTGTGGACGAAGCGGAACGGCATGCCCGACCATGGCCCGCGCTCACCGTCCGCGTCAATGCCGGAGGGCTCCTACCCCCATGTCAATTCCGACATGTTTAGCCCAGCCTTTGCCGTGCAGAATTTCGGCATCTGGAATATTACATCAGAACAGATGCCGCCGGCACTTGACAATGGCAGCGCTAACAACGCCATTTGACAGCGAAGCCCGGAATATCCATATAAAACCCATGAAATCCACATTCGAAGTCTCGGACAAGCTTTTTGAGCTCTATCATCGCGTTCACCGCCTCATCAACGAGTCGATGACCGAGGAAGGCGTGTCCCTGGCGCGCAGCAAGTTTCTGTTTTTCCTGAGCAAACTCGGGCCCTGTCGGTCTACCGACATTGCCGGTGCGCTGAATTTCGCGCCGCGCACGGTGACCGAAGCCATCGACGGGCTGGAACGGGACAAACTCGTCGTGCGCAAACCCGATCCGGAAGACCGCCGCGCCAAGATCGTCTCCATCACCGATGTCGGCCGGGTCGTCCTCGAAGCCGCGGAACATCCCCGCAAACAGCTGATCGAGGAAATCTTCTCGGCGCTGGATGACCAGCAACTGGACCAGATGCACGAGATCGTCAGCCGGCTGGTGGCGAAGGCCGATGAAATCCGCAGGCGCAAGGAAGACGGTGCGGAAGACGCAGTCGCCGAATAGGCTCCAAAGTTTAAGAGTGCTCCAGAATAGAAAAGGCCGAGCGCATCATGCCCGGCCTTTTCCGTAACCGTTGTTGTCCCGCTTACATCGCGTTCATCGTACCGATCGAGAAGAACAGCGTTTCGCCGGAGGAATCATCGACGCCGTCATTGTCGATGACGACATAGCCGTTGCCGGCGGCATCGACCGTGAAGCCTTCGACCTTGTCGACGACATAGCCGCCGAGCGACTTGAGTTCCGGCAGCAGGTCGCGGACTTCTTCCTTCCTGACGACGGGCAGTTCGCCGCCGAGCTTGGCCGGCTTCAGGTCGGCGAGAGCGACGCGGTAGATCTTCTTCAGCTTGGCAGCCTGGCCGATCAGGTTGTCACGCTCGATGATATAGGCGTGGTCACCGTAAGCCGTGATTTCCGATAGACCGACCCAGCCGCTTTCCGTCTTTTCAAGCGGGTAACGCACCGCGCCCCATTCTTCGGAAGACGGCTTGTAGGAGACGAGCTTGACGAAGCCCTTCTCGTCGTCACCCCATTCGCGCTGAACGGCCATCCAGAGCACCTTGTCGTCACCTTCGCCGACGCTGGTGATGCCTTCGAAGCCGAAACGCTTGTCATAGGCGCGCAGTTCGGCGGGAATGGCGATCTCCTTTTCGATCTCACCCTTCTCGTTGACATGGACGATACCGTGACCGACGAGCTTGTCGGCATCGCCTTCATTGGCGAGCCAGTAACCGCCTTCGCCATCCGGCGTCACGCCTTCGCTGTCCAGCTTCTGGGCGGCAGCGCCGTTGCGGGTGATGCGCAGCGCATCGACGATTTTCGCCGGCTTCTGCGTGGCGTCGATCGTGAAGATCGTCGGCTGCGAAGCGTAGAAGCTGTCGTTGACGGCAAAGAGCATGCCCGGCTTGTCCTTGATCGGGGCAAGGCCGGAAAGAGCGCCAAAGCCAATCAGTTCGCCATCCTTCTCGGTGGAAACGATCTGCGGATAGGCCGGCGTACCTTCGGCACGCTCGTAAATCATGACATGCGAGCGGGCGCCGCCATCTTCGCCGAGATCAGCCTCGTTGGCCGTCGCGAGCAGATTGCGTCCAGGAATGGCAACTGCGCCTTCCGGCGAAATGCCCGACGGCAAAAGCTGGAGAAGCTGTGGCTCGGCGCCCGTGTCCTTGTAGACGCCGACGACAGAAGCGCGCTCTGCCAATACGAAGAACAGGTTGTCGTCGCCGAACTTGGCCGCTTCCAGACCTTCCGGCTCGATGCCCTTCTTGTTGCGCTTGTCGGGATAGTGACCGATCTTGGCGATCTCGCGCTCGAGGCTGGCACCGTTTTCATAAACGACCTTGCCGGTCTTGTCGAAGATGGTGAAGCCGCGGGCGCCGCCCTTCCAGTCGCCTTCGTTGGCGACGACGAGGCGGTTGTCGTCCAGCCACTTCACGGCGTCTGGCTCGCGCGGGACATCCTTCAGCTCGCCGGTGAACGTCAATGCGCCGTCCTTCCTGGTATCGATCCCTTCGAGATTGACGGTACCGGCGGAGAGATGGGACTTCACCGTGCCGGTCTTGCCGTCGATGATGACGATGGTGTTGTTTTCCTGCAGCGTCAGCGCAACTTCGTCGAGGCTGTTGAAGGATACGAATTCCGGTTCCGGATCGTCGCCGGCAACATCGGCAAGGCCCGTCAGCGTCACATGCTTGATCGAGCCGCAATCGACGACGCCATCCTTCAGCGACAGGAGCACGAGATCGCCGGCCGGCATCTGCGGGATATCGCCGTCATTGACCTCTTCGTCCCGCTCGTTCTCGATGGCGATCGCGGCGATTGTCTTGTCCTTGTTGAGCGCGATCGAATCCGGCTGGCCGCCGAGATCGCAGGTCGTATCGACGGTTTTCGAAACAAGATTAACCTGGGCGAGGATGCCCGACGGCTTGACGAAGCTTTCACGCGTGTTGACAGCGACCAGGGCCTTGCCTGCGGCAATCGCGACCGAGGTCGGCTCGCCGTCGAAGGAAACCGCGCCGCCGGCCTTTGGCGCCCTGGGATCGGTGATATCGATCAGGCCGATCGCCTTGTTCGGGCTGTCGGAATAGACGAGCATGTTGCCGTCTTCGGTGGCTGCGATGATTTCGGCCGATGTCGTGGTCTTCTTGTCCGCGCCAGCCGGCAGGTTGTCGGCAACGGCGAAGGATGCAACGCGGTTGAAGACCGGCTCGGCCAAGACGCTGGTGGCAGTGGACGCGGCGAGCACGGCTGCGAGAGCCGTGGTCAATGACAATGTTTTCATGGGAAACCCCTCCTGATGAACAGAATACGAGGGGGTTTTGACCACGCACTGTAACACCCGCATGACAGGCCCGGCATATTAGAAAAGGGCTGCAGCTTGGACATTTATCCGTGCCGTCGGAATGGCCAAACGAAAAGAGGCCCGGGACGGACCCGGGCCTCCAATTCAACCTGCTATCGAACCGACGGCATTTCGGCCACGGTGCTGCAGATGAAACATGAAACTTAGTTCACGGCGTCCTTCAGACCCTTGCCGGCCGAGAACTTCGGCACGTTGCGGGCCGGAATGTCGACTTCCGCACCGGTGGACGGGTTGCGGCCCTTGGATGCTTCGCGGCGGCTAACCGAGAAATTGCCGAAGCCGACGAGACGAATGTCGCCGCCGTTCTTCAGTTCTGCCTGGATGACGTCGAAGAGTGCATCAACTGCAGAAGATGCATCAGTCTTCGAGAGTCCGGCCTTTTCGGCAACTGCGGACACGAGCTCATTCTTGTTCATGTTTCCACCCCTTTCAATACTGGTTCGAAACGACTCAATTTTCAAGCCGGGGGCAGCATACGCAAGACCCTCGCCTTGGCAAACCCAATCGCTCCGAATCCCCGAGAATGCAAGGCTTTGAGGGGCGTTTTACATAAAAAAGACCGGCAAAAATGCCGGTCTTCCACTGTTTCCGTTGCAAATCAGGGCGCCGCTTGTGGGACGCACTCATTGGCAGTCGAGTCAAGCGCTTAATGCGCGATCGTCGCTCCAGCGTCGTCGGCGTCGACCGAAGTGACCGGAGCCGGCTGCTTGGACGGATCCCATTCGATCGCCACCGGCGCCCGCGTCAAGGCATGCTTGAGCACTTCACCGATATGCGAGACCGGAATGATCTCCATATTGTTCTTCACGTTGTCCGGAATATCCGCCAGATCCTTGGCGTTCTCTTCCGGGATCAGCACCTTCTTGATGCCGCCGCGAAGCGCTGCAAGCAGCTTTTCCTTCAGGCCGCCGATCGGCAAAACGCGGCCACGCAGCGTGATCTCGCCGGTCATCGCGACATTCCTGTCGACTTCGATGCCCGTCATGATCGACACGATTGCCGTCGCCATGGCAACGCCGGCCGACGGACCATCCTTTGGCGTTGCGCCTTCCGGCACGTGCACGTGGATGTCGCTCTTGTCGAACTGCGGCGGCTCGATGCCGAAGTCGATCGCCCGCGAGCGGACATAGGATGCCGCCGCCGAAATCGATTCCTTCATCACGTCGCGCAGGTTGCCGGTGACCGTCATGCGGCCCTTGCCCGGCATCATCACGCCTTCGATCGTCAGAAGCTCGCCGCCGACTTCCGTCCAGGCGAGACCGGTGACGACGCCAACCTGATCGGTGCGCTCGGCTTCGCCGTGGCGATAGCGCGGAACGCCCAGATAGTCGTTGACGTTTTCCGGCGTGACTTCGACCTTGTCGGTCTTGCCCTTGAGGATTTCGGTCACGGCCTTGCGGGCGAGTTTCATCAACTCGCGTTCGAGGCTACGCACGCCCGCCTCACGGGTGTAAGTCTGGATCACCGTGCGAAGCGCTTCGTCGGTTACCGAGAATTCCTTGGCCTGAAGCGCGTGATCGGCAACCGCCTTCGGCAGCAGGTGTCGCTTGGCGATCTCCAGCTTTTCCTCTTCGGTATAGCCGGCGATGCGGATCACCTCCATGCGGTCCATCAGCGGCGCCGGGATGTTCAGCGTGTTTGCCGTGGTGATGAACATCACGTTCGACAGGTCATATTCCACTTCGAGATAGTGGTCCATGAAGGTCGAGTTCTGTTCCGGATCCAGCACCTCGAGCAGAGCCGACGACGGGTCGCCACGGAAGTCCTGGCCCATCTTGTCGATCTCGTCGAGCAGGAAGAGCGGATTGGACTTCTTTGCCTTCTTCATCGACTGGATGACCTTGCCGGGCATCGAACCGATATAGGTGCGGCGGTGACCGCGGATTTCGGCTTCGTCACGAACGCCGCCGAGCGCCATGCGGATATACTCACGGCCGGTCGCCTTGGCGATCGACTTGGCAAGCGACGTCTTGCCGACACCTGGAGGACCGACGAGGCACAGGATTGGCCCCTTGATCTTCTGCGAACGCGCCTGCACGGCCAGATATTCGATGATCCGTTCCTTGACCTTGTCCAGGCCGAAGTGATCGAGCTCGAGCACCTTTTCAGCATGGTTGAGGTCGGTCTTGACCTTCGACTTCTTCGACCACGGGATGCCCAGCAGCCAATCCAGGTAGTTGCGCACGACGGTGGCTTCCGCCGACATCGGGCTCATCTGGCGCAGTTTCTTGACTTCAGCGTCCGCCTTTTCCCGGGCTTCCTTGGACAGCTTGGTCTTGGCGATGCGGTCTTCCAGTTCGGCCATCTCGTCGCGGCCTTCCTCGCCGTCGCCGAGCTCCTTCTGGATCGCCTTCATCTGCTCGTTCAGGTAATATTCGCGCTGGGTCTTTTCCATCTGGCGCTTGACGCGTGAGCGGATACGCTTTTCGACCTGCAGAACCGAGATCTCGCCTTCCATGAAGCCGAGCGCCTTTTCAAGACGCAGCTTGACGCTGGTCGTCTCCAGCATTTCCTGCTTTTCGACGATCTTGATGGAGAGATGCGAGGCAACCGTATCGGCGAGCTTCGAGTAATCCTCGATCTGGCTGGCGGCGCCGACGACCTCGGGAGAGATCTTCTTGTTGAGCTTCACATAGCTTTCGAACTCGGAGACGACCGAGCGGCTGAGCGCTTCGATCTCGACCGGATCTTCCGCGGGCTCGGCCAGCGGGTGAGCCATGGCTTCGTAGAATTCCTCACGGCGGGTGTAGCCGTCGATTTCAGCGCGCGAACGGCCTTCGACCAGAACCTTGACGGTGCCGTCGGGCAGCTTCAGCAGCTGGAGAACATTGGCGATCGTGCCGATCTGATAGATCGCGGAGGGTTCCGGATCGTCGTCGCTGGCATTGATCTGGGTCGCAAGCATAATCTGCTTGTCGGTGCCCATGACTTCTTCCAGCGCGCGGATCGATTTTTCACGGCCGACAAACAGCGGCACGATCATGTGCGGGAACACCACGATGTCGCGCAATGGCAGCACCGGATAGGTCGCACTTTCGATTGCCGGAGACGTTTTGCTCGTCATGTCATTTCCTTTCCGTCCCGTTTCCGGGCGCGTTACCCGAAGCGTTCAAGAGCGCTTCCGGTCTTCATTCTTTCCACTGTCAGGTGGAGTGTGTGGCGTCTGTTTTCAACCCTTTGCCGACTACCGAAAAAGGAGGAAGTCATAGTCGGATATTAAACGGCATCTGGCTGTCGCGGACCTTGCCGCCGAACTCAACAGGCACACTTCGTATCGGCATCAACCCATATAGAATCATAGCATAATCGCGTTGTTATCCTGCCTTGGCAATCGCGGAATCTAGGCATTTGCGATCCACCGGCAATCACGCGGCCCAGTCTGTAACGCATACCAGACATATCGAGGACGCATGGGCAGCCGGAACCCGTCGATGAGACCGGAAATCTGATTCATGCTTAAAGCCTGCGCCACAAAGTCATGACCTCCACCAAAGGTGGAGGTTTGAAACGCTGCGCTTGAACCACTAGAAGTGGTTTTGTTAGCGCTTAGTAGCTACGATTGAAGAGGTCGGCAAAGTCGGAAGCTTTGTCGGCCTTTTCCTGATTGCGGATATATTGTCTGACGACCTGCTCGTTGTAGCCCGTCGTCGAAACGAAATACCCGCGTGCCCAAAAGTGATATCCCTTATAGCGGCGCTTGCGCGCGTATTTGTTCGCAACATAAAGAGCCGTCTTGCCCTTCAGAAAGCCAACAATATACGCCACTGAGTATTTCGGCGGGATCGAGATCAGCACGTGGTCGGGCATCAAATGACCCTCCTCGATTTGGCAACCCTTTTGCTGCGCCAGACGACGCAAGAGTTCCCCCAATTCACGCCGTACGTCCCCGTAGAGTCTTTTCGTCCGGTATTTGCTGCCAAAAACAACGTGATACTTGCAGTCCCACGTCGCATGCGAGAGCGTCTTTTCATCCATATAACCTCCTTGTTCGAAATCTGGGCCATCCCAGTGGTTCAAGCAGGAGGTCTCTCAACTACAGTGTAGAACTCGTCCAGTCCTCCACCGTAGGTGGAGGTTTATTTATCGACATAAAAAGGCCCGCGCATGGCGGGCCTGTGTTTTGTAACCGTCGCGGCGATCAGGCCGAAACATTGGCCTTCTCTTCCGAGCGCTCGGAGTAGATGTAGAGCGGACGGGCCGACCCCTTGACCACCTCGTCGGAGATGACCACTTCGCGCACGCCTTCCAGCGTCGGCAGTTCGAACATGGTGTCGAGCAGGATTTTTTCCATGATCGAGCGCAGGCCGCGGGCGCCGGTCTTGCGGATGATCGCCTTCTTGGCGATTTCGCGTAGAGCGTCTTCGTGGAAGGTCAGCTCGACGTCTTCCATCTCGAACAGGCGCTGATACTGCTTGATCAGGGCGTTCTTCGGCTCCGACAGGATCTGGATCAGTGCAGGTTCATCGAGATCCTCGAGCGTCGCCAGGACCGGCAGACGGCCGATGAATTCCGGGATCAGGCCGAACTTGACCAGATCTTCCGGCTCAAGTTCGCGCAGGACTTCGCCGACGCGGCGATCTTCCGGCGACTTGACCGAAGCACCGAAGCCGATCGAGGTCTTCTCGCCACGGGCCGAGATGATCTTGTCGAGGCCGGCGAACGCGCCGCCGCAGATGAAGAGAATGTTGGTCGTGTCCACCTGCAGGAACTCCTGCTGCGGATGCTTGCGGCCGCCCTGCGGCGGGACCGATGCTACGGTGCCCTCCATGATCTTCAGAAGCGCCTGCTGCACGCCCTCGCCCGAAACGTCCCTGGTGATCGAAGGATTGTCCGACTTGCGCGAAATCTTGTCGACTTCATCGATATAGACGATGCCGCGTTGCGCGCGCTCGACATTGTAGTCGGCAGCCTGCAGGAGCTTCAGGATGATATTCTCGACGTCTTCACCGACATAACCGGCTTCGGTCAGCGTCGTGGCGTCGGCCATGGTGAACGGCACGTCGATAATCCGCGCCAGCGTCTGGGCCAGATAGGTCTTGCCGCAACCGGTCGGGCCAACGAGCATGATGTTGGACTTGGCCAACTCGACGTCGGTGCCCTTGGCGGCATGGGCCAGGCGCTTGTAATGGTTATGGACCGCGACCGACAGGATACGCTTGGCCTGCTGCTGGCCGATGACGTATTCGTCGAGAACCTTGATGATCTCCTGGGGCGTGGGAACGCCATCGCGGGACTTGACCATCGAGGTCTTGTTCTCTTCGCGGATGATGTCCATGCAGAGTTCGACGCATTCATCGCAGATGAACACCGTCGGTCCGGCTATCAGCTTGCGGACCTCGTGCTGGCTCTTTCCGCAGAAGGAGCAGTATAGGGTATTCTTGCTGTCACCGCCGTTGCTACCGCTGACCTTGCTCATATCACTTTCCTTCCAGCACGCCGAACACCCTCGACAAGGTGAAACGGACTACTCAACCCGCCCCGCGATCCTTTCCAGCGTCATGCGAAAAGATGCGGCGCTTTTGGGAGTACGAACCGGCCTCAAACACCCATGTTTGATGTCCGGCAGCAACGAATCCCCCACCGAATACCGAATGCTAGGACTTCAAACTTCAACATAGCATTAACGGTCGATATTAACGTCTTTAGTCTGCGGATAAAGCCCCATGACGATTACATTTGTGTCACAAATGCATCTATCCGCACACAAAAGCTTGAACCTTACGCGTCGGACGCGCTCTCCATCGCTTCGCGCGAGGTGATCACCTTGTCGACAACACCCCAGCTCAGGGCTTCGTCCGCAGTCATGAAGTGGTCACGATCGAGCGTCTGTTCAACCTCTTCATAGGTCCGGCCCGTATGCTTGACATAGACCTCGTTCAAGCGGCGCTTCATCTTCAGGATGTCGCGGGCGTGGCGCTCGATGTCCGATGCCTGGCCCTGGAAGCCGCCGGAAGGCTGGTGAACCATGATGCGGGCGTTGGGCGTGGCAAAGCGCATGTCTTTGTGGCCGGCAGCGAGCAGCAGCGAGCCCATGGAAGCAGCTTGGCCGATGCACAGCGTCGACACGGCCGGCTTGATGAACTGCATCGTATCGTAGATCGCCATGCCGGCGGTGACGACGCCGCCGGGCGAATTGATGTAGAGGGCGATTTCCTTCTTGGGGTTTTCCGCTTCGAGGAACAGCAACTGGGCGCAGATCAGCGTCGCCATGTGGTCTTCCACGGGACCCGTCAAGAAGATGATGCGCTCCTTCAGAAGACGCGAAAAGATATCGTAGGAGCGCTCGCCGCGATTGGTCTGTTCAACGACCATCGGCACCAGAGCCATAGCGGTATCAACGGGATTTCTCATGTCAAACCTTTGTCTTGCTGGTATGCAAACCCTGTTGCACACCGGGAATCATCGGGAATATCTCTTGTCCATACATAGAGTGTCCAAGTACCCCACTTCAAGTCGCGAACTCTGCATAACGTTAATACGACGCCCGGCGCGATTCGGTTGTCTTCTGGGCCGGATTTAGCGGTGACCTCTTAACGGGTTATAACGACGTTCGCTTGCCCGGAGCGCTCTTGCATGGCCGCCCACAGGCATTCGGGCGCGGAGGGTGAAGAATTGGTAAAGCCGTTCAGAGCTGGGATTCGATCGGCAGGATGCCGATGATGCCGGCGAGCAGCCGCCGCAGGAACCCCGCCTCCGGTTCATGCTGAAGAACGCGCGGCTTGTCGTCATCACGGTCGTGCCAGCGCAGCCTGTTCTTGTCGAGCGACAGGCGGAAGCTGTTGACCGGGCTGGTCTCCACTTCGAAGATCGCGTCGACCTCGGCGACCAGCGCCGGGTGTGTGAACAGCACGCCCATTTCCGTGTTAAGTGAAGCCGAGCGCGGATCGAAGTTCATCGAGCCGACGAAACCGGACGTGCCATCCACCGTAAAGGCCTTGGTATGCAGGCTGGCACCTCGCGAGCCGAAGAGCGACAAACGCTGCTGATCACCGGCGTCATGCATGGCCTTCAGTTCGAACAGCGCGGTGCCGTTTCTCAACAGCGCCTTGCGGTAATTGGCATAGGCACCGTGAACCGCCGCCACATCCGTCGCGGCGAGCGAATTGGTCAGCACGGCGACCTTGACCTCACGCTCCACCAACTTGCCGATTTCAGCCGTGCCGATGCTACCGGGAATAAAATAGGGCGAGATCACACGGACATCGCGGCGGGCGGAGGTCAAGACAGGCATGAGTTCGCGCATGATCGAATGGCTGCGCTTCTGCAGGAAGGCCTTTTCCGGCGGATCGGAAACCAGCCGTGCATCGCCCGTCCAGTGCGGAGTGACATCGGCCGGCAGCAGCCCGCCCGCGCTCATGACGCTATCGACATGGGCAAGATAAAACCGCCCGCCTTTCGTCGCAGCAATTTTCTCCAGCTTGGCACGGAAATTCGGCAGGTAATGCTTTCGCGGCGTGCGCAGCGATCCGATCGGGACGACGACCGGGCTGTTCCAGTAGCGGTCGAACACTGCCGCGGCATCGTCGGCGACGGGGCCGAGCATCCAGACATCGAGATCGCGGAAATTCGACTGCTCGTCGGCGTCGAAATAGGCGTCGCCGATATTGCGCCCGCCGGCGATTACCAGGCGGCCATCGGCGATCCATTGCTTGTTGTGCATACGGCGCGTGGCGCGAAACGGCCGCAGCATCATTTCCAGGCCGCGCTTGAAGCGGTCGGTACGCGCCCGGCTGGGATTGAACAGGCGCACCTCGATATGCTCGTGCGCATCGAGAGACAAGCACATGCGATCATGCAAGCCGGCATTGATGTCGTCGAGCAACAGGCGGACCCGCACGCCGCGATCGGCAGCAGCCAGAACTTCCCGCGCCAGCATGCGCCCTGTCAGGTCATTCTTCCAATAGTAATATTGCAGATCAAGGCTACGCCCTGCCTTGCGGGCTGCGGCAACGCGCAAGCCAAAGGCGTCCATATTGTCGGCGAGCAACGCAATTGCGTTCTGGCCCGGATGATCGCAAAGCAGCGGGCCTGCAAGCCGGTCGATCTCTGTCTGATCCGGCACCGGCTGAACGGCGCTGGAGGGAGGACCATGAAGCCGGCGACCGAAACGGCCGTAAACATACACGACAGCAAGCGCGAGCAGGCCGGACGCAAAAACATACAGGGCAACGAGGGAAGCGCGCATGTCGACCCGTCTGTCAGGTTTGGGCTGCGGAAACCGCTCCGGCCGCCTTGTCTTCACGTTCCGCCAGCGCCGCCCTCAGATCGACGAACGCCTTGATAGGCAGATGATCAGAAGCAACACGCGACAGGGGCGTGTTGTGAACCTCGACGGCGGTGACGAGATTGTGCGGGCTGCCCATCACCCGATCGAGTGCGAGGAGCGGAAAGCGCGAGGGAAAGCTCGGCACAGCCGTTGCGGCATGATCGAAGACCGGGCTGAGGAAGCTGAGGGCCGAGCGGCGCCCCATCCGCCATTCGTTGAGATCGCCGATCAACAGCGTCGGCCGCTTCTCCGCGCCCTGGATGGCAGCCAGGATTGCCGCCGCCTGCTGCGCCCGGGAATGGCGCAAAAGCCCGAAATGGGCGGCAACAATGCGCAGCGGACCCGCTTTCAGGTCCAGATCGACCACCAGCGCGCCGCGTGGCTCGACCCCGGGCAGCTTCAATTGATGAACCTTGGCGACGGCGCCCTCGCGCAACAGCAGCATATTGCCGTGCCAACCATGCCCCTTGGGCGAGAATGCCGAGACCGGCACCGCGATGAGATGACAGTCGCGGTGCAGCCGTTCGAGATCCAGCAGCCCCGCCCGCTCGCCAAACCGCTGGTCCGCCTCCTGCAGAGCAATGATATCGGCGCCAATTTCAGTGATCACCTCAGTGATACGACCCGGATCGAAGCGCTTGTCGGTGCCGACGCATTTGTGGATGTTGTAGGAAGCGATGACAGTATCGCCGCGTTCGCCGGCTGGATCCCTGCCTGCGAGCGAAACACGCTTTCCACGGAGGGCAGCAAGAATGCCGGATGACAGGCTGGTATGCGACGAAGCCATAGTCTCTCTCTGGTGAGTGCCTTTCGTTTATGAAATAGACTTGTCGCATCGCAAGGCAAGGCGGCATGTGAGATTGCAGCGGGGAAAACGCCGTTTTCACGTGGCGATATTTGGCCGGTATCAGACAAGCTTCTTGTCGGACCTGCCGTTACCATTCTAGATCAGGAAAGCACCCGAATTTTCTTCAGTGAGAATGCCCTTGATGTCCACCAACTCTGCCCTCTCCCTCGATCCGGCGACGCGCCGTGCCTCCATCGACATCCGCAACCCGGCCTTCTACCGCGATCCGCTTGCGGTCTATGCGACGCTGCATGCGGAGAGCCCGGCCTTCTTCTGGGAAGAGCAGCAGAAATGGTTCTTCGCGGGCTACGACCAGGTGAACGGCCTCTTGCGCGACCGCCGTTTCGGCCGGCAGATCCTGCATGTCGCCACCCGTGAGGAACTCGGCCTACCGGAGCCGAAGCCGCATCTTCAGGACTTCGACCGGCTCGAGGCCTATTCGCTGCTGGAACTGGAACCGCCGGCCCATACACGGCTGCGCACGCTGGTCAACCGCGCCTTCGTGTCGCGTCAGATCGAGCAGCTGAAACCGGAAATCGCCGTCCTTGCCCATTCCCTCATCGACGGTTTCGAGAAGGATGGCGAAGTCGAGCTGCTGAAGGCCTATGCCGAGATCATCCCGGTCACGGTCATCGCCCGCATGCTGGGCGTGCCGGTCGACATGGGGCCGAAACTGCTGGACTGGTCGCATCGCATGGTGCGGATGTACATGTTCAACCCCTCGCTCGAAACCGAACTCGACGCCAACCAGGCCTCCGCCGAGTTTTCCGATTATCTGAAAAGCATTATCGACTGGAAGCGGGACAATCCGTCCGATGACCTCCTCACCCACATGATCACCACGGAGAAGGATGGCGAGCGGCTGTCGGACGACGAACTGATCTCGACGGCGGTGCTGCTGCTCAATGCCGGCCATGAGGCGACGGTGCACCAACTCGGCAATGCCGTGCATGCTCTGCTGAAAAACGGAACGTCCATCGAGACAGCCTTCGCCAACGACATCGCGACCGAACGGACGATCGAGGAATGCATGCGCTATGCGGCGCCCCTGCACGTCTTCCAGCGCTATGCGCTCTCCGATCTCGAACTGGAGGATGGCATCACGCTGAAGAAGGGCGACAAGATCGGCCTGCTGCTTGGTGCCGCCAATGTCGATCCGCAGAAATTCTCCGATCCCCTCACCTTTCGGCCGGACCGCAACGAAGGCGCCCATGTGTCCTTCGGCGCCGGCCTGCATTTCTGCATCGGCGCGCCGCTGGCACGACTGGAGTTGAAACTCTCCCTGCCGATCCTCTTCGAACGCCTGCCCGGCCTGCGCTTCAAGAACGAACCGCAGATCAAGGACAGCTATCACTTTCATGGCCTGGACGAGCTTGAACTCACGTGGTGAGGCAATCTCGCGGTTAAAGCGGCATGGAAGGCGACGAATTCCGCCGGTCGCCTTCGCGTACATCACAGCCGGATCACATAATCCTTGCGAGTCGTTTCAATCACTTCCCAGGTTCCCTTGAAGCCGGGTCTCAGGATCATGCTGTCACCGGCCTTCAGATGGGTTTCAGCGCCGCCGTCTTCGGTGACGATGGAAACGCCGGAGAGGATGTGGAAATATTCCCATTCCTCATAGGCAATGCGCCATTTGCCCGGCGTCGACTCCCAGATGCCGGCATAAATGCCGCCGGCGGCTTCCTCGAAATTCCAGCTTCGAAAATGCGGATTGCCGGAGATCAGCCGCTCCTCCGGCGGCGCGGCGAGTTCCGGCTCGACGGAGGAGGGATCGAAGGTCAGGGAGTATTTCATGGGGATCTCCGAGAGGATGGGATGGCCGGCTAACCGGCCACCGGATGCATGTCAGGCCTTGGCCAGCGACTGCTCGATATCGGCGATGATGTCGCTCACATCCTCGATGCCGACAGACAAACGCACGACTTCCGGACCGGCGCCAGCCGCAGTCTGTTGCTCCGCCGTCAACTGGCGGTGGGTGGTGGACGCGGGATGGATAACCAGCGAGCGCGTGTCGCCGATATTGGCGAGATGCGAGAACATTTCCAGGCCCTCGACGAAGCGCTTTCCGGCCTCGTATCCATCCTTGAGGCCAAAGGTGAAGACGGCCCCGGCACCTTTCGGCGAATACGTCTGCTGCAGTTCATGATTGGCGTCGCTCGCAAGGCCGGCATAATTGACCCAAGCGACCTTGTCATGGGTGCTGAGCCAGGTCGCGACGGCAAGCGCGTTGTCGCAATGACGCTGCATCCGGAGCGGCAGCGTCTCGATGCCGGTCAGCAGCAGAAATGCATTGAAAGGCGAAATCGCCGGACCGAAATCGCGTAGGCCCAGCACGCGGCAGGCGATGGCGAAGGCGAAATTCCCGAAGGTCGCATGCAGGATCATGCCGGCATATTCCGGCCGTGGCTCCGACAGGACCGGATATTTGCCGGACTTTGACCAGTCGAACGTGCCGCCATCGACGATCACACCGCCCATGGAATTGCCGTGGCCGCCCATGAACTTGGTCAGCGAATGGACGACGATATCGGCACCGTGCTCGATCGGCCGGAGCAGGTAAGGCGTCGCCATGGTGTTATCGACGATCAGCGGCAGGCCGTGTTTCTTCGCCACGTCCGAGATTGCTGCAAGATCGACGAACGTTCCGCCGGGATTGGCGAGGCTTTCGACGAAAATCGCCTTGGTGCGGCTGTCGATCTGGCTTTCGAACGAGGCGATGTCGGCCGTATCGACCCAACGTACCTGCCAGTCGAAGGACTTGAAAGCATTGCCGAACTGGTTGACGGAACCGCCATAAAGCTGGCGTGCCGCGAGGAAGTTATCGCCGGGGCTCATGAGCGCGTGGAACACCAGCAGTTGCGCCGCATGGCCGGACGCGACGGCGAGCGCCGCTGTCCCGCCCTCCAAGGCCGCGACCCGCTCTTCAAGCACGGCCTGGGTCGGGTTCATGATCCGAGTGTAGATATTGCCGAAAGCCTGCAGGCCAAACAGCGAGGCGGCGTGATCGGCATCGTTGAAGACGAAGCTCGTCGTCTGATAGATCGGCGTCGCGCGTGCACCCGTCGTGGGATCGGGCTGGGCGCCCGCGTGGATCGCAAGCGTGTTGAAACCTGGATTGTTCTTCATCGGCATATCCTCCCGTGGCCAAGGTTGGCGCACTATTTCAGAGGGGACGCCCCGCGGTCAAAGACTGTTTTGCCAATTTGCCCGGCAGGCGAGCATGATATTTCAATTCCGCCGACCGACCGATCACTCAGCCGACCAGGCGCGGATATTCGATGGCCGGGCAGCGGTCCATGACCACTTGGATGCCGCTCGCCTCGGCCTTTTCGGCGGCCTTGTCGTCGCGAACCGACAATTGACCCCAGATCACCTTGGGGCGTGTTTTCAAGGCCAGGATTTCATCGACAAGGGCCGGCAGCGCGTTAGCAGCGCGGAAAACATCGACCATATCGATCGGTTCGGGAATATCGGCCAGCGTCGCATAGACCGTCTGGCCCTGGATCTCCTTGCTGGCCTGGCCGGGATTGACCGGAAACACCGTGTAGCCTCTGCGCAGCAGGAACGCCATGACCCGGTGGCTCGGCCGCTCCGCGTTCGGCGACGCCCCGACAAGCGCGATGGTCTTGGTCGATCGCAGAATGTCAGCGATGTAATAATCGGGGTACACGTCATGGTTCATTTTCAAGATCCGCGTTCTGCACTGGTCGCGGGTGATAATTGGGACAGCCATCGTTGCTGTCAACCGATCTCCGGCCGGCTTCAGAATCCTTAGGCAATACCACTTTTGGTAAATCGCTGTCGAAGGTCGCCAAATCTGGCCTTTTCGGCGATAGCGGATTGCTTTTCGCCCTGTCGAGGCTCAGAAAACAAAATCTACCAGCCTTGCCACGCCCGTCCGTTCCAGAAGGTTCACCGTGCCCCTAGACGTCATCGCTCTCGTCCTGTTCGGAGCGTTTTTGCACGCGACCTGGAACGCGCTGGTCAAAGCCGGTTCCGAGAAGTCGCTCGATGCGGCGATGATCGCGCTTGGTGCCGCCGTCGTCGCCCTGCCCTTGCTGCCCTTCATGCCGTTGCCGCATCCGGATGCCTGGCCGTTCATCCTTGTGTCGGCGCTGTTTCAATTCGCCTATTTCCAACTGGTGGCGGCGGCCTATCGCGCTGGCGATATCGGGCTCGTCTATCCGTTGATGCGCGGCGTTGCACCGCTCCTGGTCGCGGCGACGAGCGGCGCGATCATCGGCGAGAACTTGACGGGCGGCGCGATCGCCGGCGTGCTGACGATTTCGACCGGCGTGCTGACGTTGGCCTTCGAGGCGCGCAAGGGCGGCAAGCGTGCTATCCTGCTCGCGCTCGCCAATGCCGTGGTCATCGCCAGCTATACCTATGTCGATGGCATCGGCGCCAGAGTTGCACTCAATCCGATTTCCTACACGCTTTGGATGGCACTTCTGCCGCCGGTCCTGCTGTTTTCCTGGGCTTTTGCCAAACGCGGTTTCGCGCCAGTCCTGTTTCACGTCCGGCATCAATGGTGGCGCGGCCTGATCGGTGGCGGCGGTTCCATCGGCGCCTATGGGCTGGCGCTCTGGGCAATGACCAAGGCGCCGGTGGCAACCGTCGCGGCTTTGCGCGAAACATCGATCCTGTTTGCCATCGTGATTTCGGTGACGGTGCTGAAGGAACGCGTCAGTGTGTTCCGCATCGCTGCCGCCTGCCTCATCGCGCTTGGCGCGTTGATGTTAAAGCTGGCTTGAGAAATACGGCAAGATGGCGTATGTACAAAATTACGTACAAAGGATTTTGCTATGAACGTCATCAGCTTCTCCGAACTCCGCGCCAACATGGCCAAGCATTTCGACCGGGCCGAACAGGATCACGACGAACTGATCGTGACGCGGCAAAACCGCGAACCGATGGTGGTCATGTCTCTTAGCGATTTCGAGGGATGGAAGGAAACTATGTATCTTCTGGCCAATCCGGCTAACGCCAACATGCTCCGTGAGTCCATTGCGGAACTGGATGCGGGAAAAGCTGCCGAGCGCCAGTTGATCGACCTATGAAAATCCTGTTCACCAGCAAAGGCTGGGAACATTACCGGCATTGGGCGGAAACTGACAAAACAGTCTTGGCTCGTCTGAACACACTGATCGAAGAGTGCCGGCGCACACCCTTTTCAGGCCTTGGTAAACCAGAACCGTTGCGCGGTGAATTTCGCGGTTTCTGGTCCCGGCGTATAACGGAGGAGGATCGGCTGGTTTATCGTGTCTCCGGCGCAGCGGAGGCACAAGTGCTGGAAATAGTTGCCTGCCGTTATCACTACAGGTAGTCGTCCCCTATTCTTTCCACTCCGGCGTCCGCTTGCCCAACACCGCGCCAATCCCCTCCTTCGCATCCGCCTTCAGCAGGTTCTCCACCATCACGCCGGTCGCGAACGCATAGGCGTCCTCGATGCCCATCTGCGCCTGCCGGTAGAAGGCCTGCTTACCGATCTTCAGTGCCTGCGGTGATTTCGAGGCGATGACGGCGGCGTATTTGTTGACGACCTGCTGGAGGTATTGCTTCGGCACGATTCGGTTGACGAGGCCGAAATCCTTGGCGGTGGAGGCATCGATCGTCTCGCCGGTCAGGAGCATTTCCATCGCCTGCTTGGGGTGGGCGGCGCGCGACACAGCGACCATCGGCGTCGAGCAGAACAGGCCGATATTGACGCCCGGCGTGCAGAAGGTCGAGCTGTCGGTGCAGATCGCCAGATCGCAGCTTGCGACGAGCTGGCACCCGGCCGCCGTCGCAAGGCCGTCGATCTCAGCGAGAACCGGTTGCGGCAGGTGATTGATCTTCAGCATCAGGTCGGCGCAGAGCCGGATGGTCCTTTCGAAAAAGGCCCTGCCCTCGTCGACGTCAATGCGGTGCTGCGTCAGTTCCTTTAGGTCATGCCCGGCGGAAAAGAGTGCGCCCGAAGCGGCAAGGACGACGACGCGAATTTCGTCGGACTGGGCAACCGCATCCAACTCGGCCATCAGGACTTCCATCAGCGCGACGGACAGCGTGTTGGCTGGAGGATTGTTGAGCGTCAGGCGCAGCACGCCTCCGGAAATCTCGCGCAGCACGAGGCCACGGGGCTCTTCCTTGTGGAGGGGAACGATGTCCGCCATGTTTGTCTCCTCTTTCGCCTGTCTTCGGATCAGCGCTTCGTACGCCGCCACAACCGCTGTTTCAAGCGCGGGCGGTTGACTAGACTTTCTTCCAGCTTGCCTCGACGGTCTGATGGCATTCTAAACAGACAGCCATGCGGGAGAAAACAATGACTCTGGAACCGATCCTGACCGTCGCCGACCTCAACCGGTTCCTGGATACCGATTTTTCCGAGGTTCACACGGACGGCAAGGTTTTCGAGGTCATCGCCACCGGTCCCGGCTTTGCCACCATGCGGTTCGATCCGAACGAAAAGCATCTGCGCCCCGGTGGCACTGTCTCCGGACCGGCGCTGTTCGCGCTCGCCGATGTCACCGCGTATATCGCCCTGCTTGCCCATATCGGTCCGGTGGCGCTTGCCGTCACCACCAATCTCAACATTAATTTCCTCAGAAAGCCACGGCTCGGCGCGCTGGAATGCACCTGCAGTATCCTGAAGCTCGGCAAGCGGCTGGCGGTTCTCGATGCCGCCATCGTGGAGCAAGGCGGAAAGGAAATCGTGGCTCACGCCACCGCGACCTACTCGATTCCGCCGAGATAATTTGTGGTATCATTACACCACAATACCATCTAATTGTTTTTGCTTGGTAATTTTTCCAAGCCAACAAAACGGTGATCTTGACCGCATTTCATCGCTTGCGTATAAGCCGCACCAGATCGCGGTCCCTTGGGGCCGCTTTCATTTTTGGCCGGTGATACCGGTCAAATTCAAGCAACAAGAAACGCCCGGCGGCAACGCATCGGGTTCAAACGAAAGAGTTTTAACATGTCAACCTTCGTTCAGAAGCCTGCAGAGGTGGAGAAGAAGTGGATCCTCATCGACGCCGAAGGCCTCGTTGTCGGTCGCGTCGCTTCCATCATCGCCAACATCCTGCGCGGCAAGCACAAGGCAACCTTCACCCCTCACGTTGATGATGGCGACAACGTCATCGTTATCAACGCCGAGAAGGCTGTCCTGACCGGCAAGAAGTACACCGACAAGAAGTATTACTGGCACACCGGTTATCCGGGTGGCATCAAGGAGCGCACCGCGCGTCAGATCATCGAAGGCCGCTTCCCGGAGCGCGTTCTCGAGAAGGCTGTCGAGCGTATGGTTCCGCGTGGTCCGCTTGGCCGTCGCCAGATGAAGAACCTGCGCGTATACGCCGGCACCAACCATCCGCATGAAGCACAGCAGCCGACCGTCCTCGACGTCGCCAAGCTGAACAGCAAGAACGTAAGGAGCGCCTAATCGTGGCTGATCTCTCTTCTCTGAAAGACCTTGGCACGGCCACGGAAGCTCAGGCTCCGGCACGCGTCAAGAAGGTCGACGCCCAAGGCCGCTCCTACGCGACCGGCAAGCGCAAGAACGCCGTCGCCCGCGTCTGGGTCAAGCCGGGTTCCGGCAAGATCACCGTCAATGGCAAGGAGTTCGCTCACTACTTCGCCCGTCCGGTCCTGCAGATGATCCTGCGCCAGCCGATCGTCGCTGCTGCCCGTGATGGCCAGTTCGACATCGACGCCACGGTCGCCGGCGGCGGTCTTTCCGGCCAGGCCGGTGCCGTTCGTCACGGTATCTCCAAGGCCCTCACCTACTTCGAACCGGGCCTGCGCTCGGTCCTGAAGAAGGGTGGCTTCCTGACCCGCGACTCGCGCGTCGTCGAGCGTAAGAAGTACGGCAAGGCCAAGGCCCGCCGTTCGTTCCAGTTCTCGAAGCGTTAATCGTTTCAGGCTCTATGCATTCGGAAAAGGCGGGCTTTGGCTCGCCTTTTTCTTTTGTTGCCTCAAAGAGGCAGCTCCGTCGAAAATTTCAGCTCGCGCAACACGAAGCTCGACACCACCGTGCGCACATGCGGATTGCGCATCAAATAGCGGGTCATGAACGCCTCGTAGCTTTCGACATCGCTTGCCCTGATCTTCAGCATGTAATCGAAGGCGCCTGATAGCGCGTAGCACTCCATGATCTCCGGCCGTTCCAGCACCACCGACGCGAAGGACGCGACCGCCTCCTCGTGGTGATCCTCCAGCGTTACATGGGCGATGACACACAGCTTCAGATCGAGCTTGCCGGGGTCGAGCAGCGTCACGCGTTTGCGGATCACACCATCGGTTTCCAACTCCTGGATCTTCCGCCAGGCCGAGCTTTGCGACATGCCGGCTTTTTCCGCCAGTTCAGCCAGCGACAGGCTTCCATCGGCCTGAATCAGCTGCAAAAGTTTGCGCTGAAAATTCCCCGTTTCTTTCATTTTTTGTGCCTTCTCCGGAAAATTCTCCCAAGTCTATGACGATCGGCAGGATAAAAGGAAGAAAAATCCGGCGTTCCGGGAGTATAATTGCCGAATACGTGCAGCCTTGCGGAGGACAGGCATGACCAAGGAAAGCAGCTACGTCGCGAAACCGCCGGGCCCGGACGGGATTTATTCCTACACCTGCGAAGAGGATGCGATCTGGGGCGAACTCTACCGGCGTCAGATGGCCCTGCTCGCCGCCATGGCATGCCGCGAATATCTGGATGGCGTGAAGACCCTCGGCCTCACCGCCGACAAGGTGCCGCAGCTTCTCGATATCGATAGCCGCCTGCACGAAACAACCGGCTTCGGCGTCGAGGGCGTGCCGGCCCTCATTCCGCCCTCCCGCTTCTACGAACTGCTGAGCCAAGGCAAGTTTCCGCTCGCGACCTTCCTGCGGCGGCGTGAGCATATCGACTATATCGAGGAGCCGGACCTCTTCCATGAAGTGTTCGGCCATTGCCCGCTGCTCACCAACCAGTCTTACGCCAATTTCGTCCGCCATTTCGGCGAGACCGCCGCCCGTCTCGGCAAGGGCCATTCCTGGCACCTCTTTCGCATTTTCTGGTTCACGGTGGAATTCGGCCTGATCAACACGCCGCAAGGCCGGCGCTGCTTCGGCGCCGGGATCGTATCGTCGCCGAGCGAGGCGAAGGCCGCCATGGCCGGCACGGAATGCGAATTCCGCCCCTTCGACCTGCTTAGCGTGCTTCGAACGCCCTATCGCATCGATATCGTCCAGCCGATCTATTATGTCATCGACAGCTTTTCCGATCTCGAGGCGATCGTCGAACAGGACATCGAAGGCATGATCATGAAAGCGAAGACGCTCGGAGACTTTGCCCCGACATTCGAGGCCAAGGCGTCCTGACACGGATTATCGCGAACGCTTCGACAGGGCTCTTGCCTTCCGGCAAGCGATTGTCCAACGTCTGGTCATCCAACAGACGGGACAGGTCATGGCCAACAAGACGATAGACCACGCGATTACTGCAACGTCACTCAGGAGCGCGGCGACAGACCCGACCCATGCGGGTGTTCTCTCCTTCATGCGGCGGAAATATACCAAGAATCTTAAGGACGTCGATGCCGTCGTCTGGGGCATTCCCTTCGATGCCGCGACGTCGAACAGGCCGGGTGCACGCTTCGGGCCGCAGGCGATCCGCCGCGCATCCGCGATCTTCGACAACGATCCGCAATATCCTTTCGACCGGGACCTGTTCGCCCATATGGCGACGATCGATTACGGCGATTGCCTGCTCGACTACGGCAATCACGGCAAGACGCCAGCGACGATCGAGCGGGAAGCCGCTAAAATCCTGAAAAGCGGGGCCTTCCTCTTCACCCTCGGTGGCGATCATTTCGTCACCCTGCCCCTGCTGCGTGCCCATGCGGCAATCCACGGACCGCTTGCGCTTGTCCATTTCGATGCCCATCAGGACACCTGGGCGGATGAAAAAGGCCGGATCGACCATGGCTCCTTCGTCGGACGCGCTGCCCGAGAAGGCTTGATCGATACCGCCGGTTCGATCCAGATCGGTATCCGCACCCATGCGCCGGAGGATTGCGGCATCCGTATCCTATACGGCTATGACGTCGAAGAGATGAGCGCCGCCGAAATCGCCGATGTCATTCTTCATCACGTAGGCGATCGACCTGCCTATGTCACCTTCGACATCGACTGCCTCGATCCGGCCTATGCTCCCGGCACGGGCACTCCGGTCGCTGGAGGTCCGTCAAGCGCCAAGATCCTCTCCGTCCTGCGCAAGTTGGGCGCCCTTCGGATCAAGGGAGCGGATGTCGTCGAGGTCGCACCCGCCTACGATCATGCCGACATCACCGCCATCGCCGGGGCGACGGTGGCGATGTACATGCTGGGGCTACACGCTGAGGAACTGGCCGAACGGGAACCGGCGGGTGGTCAATAGAGCCTGAGCAGGCCGGCATCGGAACGCTGCTTCAGATGCGCATCGACCTTATCGCGGTCACGGCATTCATGGTAGCGGCCCCCGCAGGCATCGCGAAGCTCCGCCAGCGAGCGGAACATCGGCGAGGTCGGCAGTCCAGCCGCCTCGATCAAGCTGGCGGACAGGAAGCCCACATCCATCGGCAGGGAAAGTGGCTTCATGTCGATCGTCCTGCCGTAGCCGTGGACCGAGAAATAGGTGCGGTAGGCCAGGGAATGCAGGTCCGCGAAGATATTCAAGCCGTTCTCGCCCTGCGGCAGATAGGACTTCGTTGCCGTCGCCTGGTGGTCACCATATTCGAGGACAACGGAGCCCGATCCTCCCGGCACTGCCTCGCGTTCTTTCAGGAAGGCCTGAAAGTCCCGCTTCGAGACGGCGATACGGCGCAGATATTCGTTCGCCTCCGCATCGGCTGCGTATCGCGGCTCCGGCGGCAATTCCGCTTCATCCACAAGAGAACGGTCATATGGACCATGCGGAAACATCGTCTGAAGCGCCAGGAACAGCGGACGGCTGTCGGTTCGGCGGTGCTCCCGGATCAGCTTTTCCGCCACATCGAAATAGAACCGGTCTCGGACGAAGTGATCCTTCGGAGCCATGGCCTGGTAGTCAATAACGTCCAGGAAGCCGAGCGACTTCAGGAAAGCTCCTTCGTTCACGAAGGAAAAGTCCATAGGCATGATGGCAACCGTTCGATAGCCGCAACGCGCCAGAAGTTCCGGGAAGCTTGCGCGCACGCGGCTTTCCATCATCTGCGTCACATACGGGCTCTGCCAGCCGAAATCGGACCCCGAAAGACCGGTCATCACGGAAAAATTCGTCACCCAGGTTCCGCCGCCGAAAGTCTCGACATACATTGGATGAACCTTGCCGTCGTCGGATTGAAACACCTTGGACGTGGCATCGGGAATTGCGACCTGCGGAAAGTTCGCTGGGTCGGTATGGCTTTCGGAAAGCACGAAGAACACGTCCGGGCGCGCCGTCATGTCGCCACAGGCGACATCATTCGTCATCCTGCCCTTGGCAGGGGCGGCTTCGACCACGTCCACGAGGGTTATCTGACCGAAGGGCAGATGCAGGTCGCCGAGCGACACGAAGAACGAAGATGCGTTGTAGCCAGAAATGTAGTGCGTATAACTCGGCTCGCCGGGCCTATGGGGGTATGCGATGATCGCGGCGCCGACGGCAGCGCCCGTCACGCCGGTCTTCAGCCACCATGGCGACCGGATCACACGATCGCCTTTGAACAGGATGACGAAGAACACACTGACGGCCGCGAGTGCTGCCAGACCCGCGGCCAGCAGATGAAAATAGGATCCTGCCAGAAACTGCAGCGCCGACGCATCAAGCCCGGTAAAGGCGAGGTCGAACACATGCAGCGAAAAGCCCTTCAACTGAAACTTGGCTTCAGACATGGCGCCGATCAAGACGACGATCGTGACAGCCACATAGGCCGAAAAGACCAGCCGGCGTGACAGAAGAAACAGCACTGAGGTTAAAGCCGCCATGATCGTGACGAGGAACGGCACGAAGGCCCAGCGCGTATCGAAATGATGCAGGGCAAGGAGCGCGCCGACGAAAATCGGAGCCGCGATGACTGGATGTGCCAGCCAGGCCACCCCACGCCCCAAAATGCTTTTCATCCCACCACTCCTGATCATGAAACTTTCATGACAAAATCCCACCTGCTCCCCTCGAAAACAAGGCAGCGAGCCGGAAACCTTAAAGTGCCGTTAACGCGCATGGTTAAGAAGCGGTGACGGGCGCGGTAGCCGACGCACGGTCATTGCGATGACGGCAGCCAAAGTATATATGCTCTGGGCATTCGCCCTCGCCTCCGCGTGGGCCGGCGAAATGCAGTTGAGACATTGAATCAGGGCGATCCGAAACTGAGTCGGGAAATTTGCCCAAGCCTTTGAAAAAGCGGGATTACCCATGAAAGCGAAGATCTTCATCGATGGCGAGCACGGCACGACGGGACTGCAAATCCGGACCCGCATGGCTGGACGCTCGGATGTGGAACTTCTGTCCATTCCGGAAGCGGAACGCCGCAACGCCGCCATCCGCGAGGACCTGCTCAACAGCGCCGACATCGCCATCCTCTGCCTGCCGGACGACGCCTCGAAACAGGCGGTCGGAATGCTCGAAGGCAACAACAAGGTGCGCATCATCGACACCTCGACGGCCTATCGCATCGCGCCCGACTGGGCCTACGGTTTTGCGGAAATGGACACGGCGCAAGCCGCCAAGATTCGCGACGCACGGCTCGTGGCCAACCCCGGTTGTTATCCGACGGGCGCCATCGGCCTCATCCGTCCGCTCCGTCAGGCGGGCATCCTGCCTGAAAACTATCCGGTGACGGTCAATGCTGTCTCCGGCTATACAGGTGGCGGCAAGCAGATGATCGCGCAGATGGAAAACCCGCAGAATCCGGATGCGATCACCTCCCCGCATTTCCTCTACGGCTTGACGCTGAAGCACAAGCATGTGCCGGAAATGCATATCCACGGCCTCATCGACCGCGCGCCGATCTTCTCGCCGTCGGTCGGCCGCTTCCCGCAGGGCATGATCGTCCAGGTGCCGCTGTTCCTCGACCAGTTGAACGACGGCGCGACGCTGGAGAGTATCCATGCGGCCCTGACCAGCCACTATGCTGGCCAGTCGATCGTCACCGTCATGCATCTCGAAGAAAGTGCCAAAGCGCCCCGCATCGATGCCGTCGAACTCGCCGGCAAGGACACGATGAAACTGTTCGTGTTCGGGTCGCAGGGTGGCGAGCAGGTCAATCTGGTTGCCTTGCTCGACAATCTCGGAAAGGGCGCGTCCGGTGCCGCCGTGCAGAACATGGATCTCATGCTCTCGGCGTAACGCCGGCTCGCATCAGGACCGCTATTCGAACATGAAGTCCGAGGTGGTCAGCTTGGCGACCTTCAGGTCTTCGATGATCAGCTTGCCGTGACCGAAATCGATCAGCACGTCGTCTCCCGACTGGGTGATCTTCAGGTCGGCTTTCGAGTCGATATCGCCGTAATTCCGGAAGAAGATCTTGTCCTCGCCGTCGGTGAACGTCCTGACAGTATCGGTGCCGATATTCTTGCCGCCGCGATCGCGGAAAATGAAGAGATCGTCCGTACCTTTGGTGCCGTAGAGCGTGTCGTTTCCGAGCTGCCCCTCCAGCCGGTCGCTGGCGCCACCATTGCCCTTGATGACGTCATTGCCGGCGCCACCGCGAAGATAGTTGTTCTTGGAATTGCCGATGATCGTATCGTTGAATTGCCCACCGGAGACTTCCTCGATATTCTTGATCGTATCGCGGTCGCCGAATCCGTCTATGGCATAGCCTTTCGACAGATCGACCGTGACCTTGCCTTTCCCTCCCCTGCCGGCGTCGCCCCAATAGCTGACGGTATCGAAATTGCCGGCGCCACCGTCGATGATATCGGCACCGGCAAGCCCCTGAAAATCATCGTCGCGGCTGGAGCCGAGGAATGTATCGACGTAATTGGTGCCACGAACGCTCTCGATGCTGATCAGCGTGTCCTTGCCGCCCCAGGCGTCGGTGACGATGCCCGTTTGCATGTTGACCTTGATGCCCTTGTTCGGAAACCAGCCGCTGTAGAACCCTTGGGAGAAATCGACCTCATCCCAGCCGGCACCGCCGTCGTAGGTATCCGAGCCCATGAAGTCCTTGATGTAATCGTCGCCAGCACCGGCCTTGACCTTGTCGTTGCCAGCACCGGTGTCAATGTCGTTCGCCTTGGCGCTGCCGGTGATCGTATCGTTTCCCGACAGGACGAGCCCCTTGGCTTCGTACAGGTTGTCTGCCCGGAAAAGATAACCTCGAATGCTCAATCCATCGACTTGATAGATTGCTTTTCCGGAACTGTTGAATGCATCGATCCCGGTGATCGTTCCTCCGGTGATGGCACCGTTATCGATTTTCAACGACGTGCCGGAAAGAACGAGTTTTTTCGTTCCGCCTGCTTCGATGCCCGCGAAGGTAAATGTGATCGATTTTCCATCCTTGCTCGCCGCAAGCGTGAAATCGTGCCATTCAGAAAACAGGTCCCAAAAATATTCGGTGGAATATTTCGTGTAGGTCACGGTCGCCATAGTTACCCCCGGTTAATCACTGAATTAGAATTCCATCATAAAGCGGGTGGTGAAAAAATGATAGGGCGATGCTGCCCTATTGGGTGAAGATGACGGTATTGCGCGGATATTCGCCGATGAAGCCGCGCCAGTGGGCGATGGAAAAACCGAGCACGACCAGCGCCCCGCCCTGATGCGCCACGCCCCAACCGACCGGGACCTGCAAAATCAGGGTGGTAATCCCGATCAGGGCCTGAAGCGTCACCAGCACGAACAGGAGAACGGAGCGGCGCGCATGGGTCGTCTCCGGTGCGCTGCGCAGCGAGGCGATCATATGCATCAGGGCGAAGGCCCAGAGCACATAGGCGCCGATCCGGTGGACGAACTGCACGGTCTTCGGATTTTCGAACAGGTTGACCCAGAAAGGTTGCTGGATGAACAGGTCACCCGGCACCAGCGATCCGTCCATCAGCGGCCAGGTATTGTAGCTCAAGCCAGCATCAAGGCCGGCGACCAGCGCGCCGAGATAGATCTGGAACAGCGCCATGCAGGCGATGATCGCAGCCATTTTCCTTGAGCGGTCGGTTGGCGCGGCATCATCCGCGTGTGGTGCAAGGCCGCGTCCGATCCAGATGCAAGACATGAAGATGAGACAGGCGATAACAAGATGGGTCGCCAGCCGATACTGGCTGACCTCGGTGCGTTCCGACAGGCCCGAAGAGACCATCCACCAGCCGATGAAACCCTGGAAACCGCCCAGCGCCAGAATACCGATCAGCGGCAGTTTCAGGCGCGGCTCGATCTGGCCCCTGATCCAGAACCAGGCAAGCGGCAGCGCGAAGATGATCCCGATCGAACGGGCCAGCAGCCGATGCGCCCATTCCCACCAGAAAATCGCCTTGAAGCCTTCGACGGTCATGCCCTGGTTGATTTGCTCATATTGCGGAATCTGCTTGTAAAGCTCGAACTCTTCCTGCCATTCGGCGGCGTTGAGCGGCGGAATGACGCCATGGATAGGCTTCCATTGTGTGATCGACAGCCCGGATTCTGTGAGCCGCGTCGCGCCGCCCACCAGCACGAGCGCAAACAGGGCCAGCACGACGATGCCGAGCCAGATCCGGATATGGGTCCGGTTGCGGCTGATCATATCGATCTCGCCGTGAAGCTGCTGTTCCCGCGCCAAATCCGCACTCGCCATCACGGCCTCCGTGTTCTTCAAAAGCATGCTCTGCCCACCTTTGGGCGATTTGTCTCAAGACGCATGCGTCAAAAGCGTTGATTTGCACGAGAGCGCCATGCAAAACAAGACTTACCCCTTTGCGGCATGCCGTCGCGGCCAAACGGCAGGACGGCGAAACCCGCCAACGTGAAAGACCGAAATGCCCCTACGCCTCAGAAAACTGATCGGCACCGTCCTGATCGTCATCCTCGTTATCGTCTATGCGTTGGCGGCAACCACCTTTGCCTCGCTGCTGCTTGGCGCTTCGCCGTGGTGGGTGCATCTCCTCTATTTCTTCTTCACCGGCCTGCTATGGGTCCTGCCAGCCATGCTGATCATCAAGTGGATGGAAAAGCCCGTCAAACCGCGTTGAACAGGAGGCCCCGCATGAGAGTAGCAGTGATTGCCGATATCCACGGCAACGACTTGGCCCTTGAAGCGGTGCTTGCCGATATCGATGCGCAAGGGATCGACGACGTGGTCAATCTCGGCGATCACCTGAGTGGCCCACTCAATGCCGCGCGCACGGCAGACCTTCTGATCGCCCGGAATTTTCCCTCCATCCGCGGCAATCACGACCGTTGGCTTGTCACTCGCGATCCCGCCGAGATGGGCCGTTGGGACCGCGCCGCCCATGACGAATTGCAGCCCCGCCACCTCGACTGGCTGCGCACATTACCATCGACGCTTGTCCATCGCGGCGAACTCTTCCTTTGCCACGGCACGCCGCATGATGACCTGGTCTACTGGCTGGAAGATCTGACGCCGGAAGGTATCGTGCACATGTCGACGCGCGAACGTATCGAAACTTTCGCGACGGGAATCGATTATCCGGTCATCCTCTGCGGCCACACCCATATTCCGCGTGCTGTCCGGCTTGCGGATGGACGTCTGATCGTCAATCCCGGCAGCGTCGGCTGCCCCGGCTATGACGATGACGAACCGGTATTTCACAAGGTCGAAACCGGATCGCCGGATGCATCCTACGCCATCCTGACAAAAGCCGGCGACCGTTGGGACGTGACCTTCCGCCGCCTGTCCTACGATCACATGGTCATGTCTCGCCTCGCCTATACCCGAGGTGACCGGGAGTGGGCAAATGCGCTTGCCAGCGGATGGGTCACTGACTGAAATCCGGCTTTATTCTTTCGGTAACCGAATTTGCCGAAATCGCGCACAAGCACAAGCGGACCTGTCCAATTTAAATGAAAGTAAGGGCATGTTCGGGCTAGATGCGATGGTCAGCAGCATTCGGAAAACCAGGCGAACATGACGGACGTGGACTTCAACTTGATGCCCGTGAACGAGGCTCGCCGCCGCGTCTGGCATGCGCGCCGCGAAAAGACGCAGGACATCACGGTAACGCATGACCTCAAGCTGTCCATTCACGTCAGTATGGAAGCTCTCGAAGCCGACTGGCGCGTGCTGGAAACATCCGGCGCCACCTCGCTGCATCAGGGCTTCGACTGGTGCAGGGCTTGGGCCAGGACCCATGACAACCAGGTTCTGCTTGTGCGCGGCAGCATCGACCAGCGCACCGTCTTCATCCTGCCGCTGGAACTCGTCCGGGGCCGTTTCTTCTGCACCGCGCGCTTTCTCGGCTCGCCGCACAGCAACATGAACACCGGCATTTTCGCCGAGGATTTCGATCCGATTTCCTGCAAGAAGCTCGCTACCGCCCTGATCGCCGATCTATCGGCCAAGCTGTCACGCGTCGCCGATATCGTCACGCTGGAAAAAATGCCATTCGACTGGCGCGGCGTCCGCCATCCGCTGTCGTCCCTGCCCGCCGTACGCAACCAGAATTCCTCGTTCCAGCTGCCGCTCCTCGACAGTTTCGAAGCAACTCTTTCGCAGATCAACGCGAAGCGACGTCGCAAGAAATTCCGCGTTTCGGAAAAGCGTCTGGAGGCGCTCGGCGGCTACGAGCACATTGTAGCCACGACGCATGAGGAACGACGCCGGATCCTCGATCTGTTCTTCGAGCAGAAGGCCATCCGCTTCAAGGCGCTTGGCTTGCCCAACGTTTTCCAGGACAGAGAAACGCAAGCCTTCTTCCATGCGCTCGCGGCCCTCGGGCCGACGCAGAATGGACAGCCGCTGGAGTTGAACGCCATTCGCCTGAAGGGCGAGCATGCAGGACGCATCGTCGCGATCGCCGGCCTGTCGCGCAAGGGTGACCATGTGATCTGCCAGTTCGGCTCGATCGACGAAGACATTGCCGCCGACAGCAGCCCGGGCGAACTGCTATTCTACCTGATGATCCAGAAATGCAATGCCGACGGCGTCAAGGTCTTCGATTTCGGCATAGGCGACCAGGCCTATAAACGCTCCTGGTGCACCACGGAGACGATCCAGCGCGATATCGTGCTGCCGCTCACCTTGCGGGGACGACTGGCGGCGGGTGCCCATCGCGCCGTCGTTCGCGCCAAGGCCTCGATCAAGAAGAACAAACGTGCCTATGCCTTTCTGCAGCGTGTGCGCCAGCAACGGCAGGCGCCCGGAATGCAGCCATCGGCCGAGACCGACACGGATTGAGGCTCGGTATTTCTCAGGCCGCTCGGCGGCCTGAATTTCCCGACGTCGGATAGCCCGTCCCCGTCATCAGCACGATATCGCCGAAACCGGCCTCGCCGAAGCCCGTAATGAGTTCGACGATTTCCTCGTTCGTGACGGACGGCGCGGAGATGATGATTTCGGCATCCTTCGTCCGGTTTACCCGGCGAACCGCGTCGATATCGGCCGGTCCGCACTCGATCAGCACCGTATCATAGGCGTTGGTGAGCGCATCGATGATCATCTGCAACCGCTCGATGCCGCGCATGGCAAGCGCCGGATCGGCGTCGCCCTGCGGAATGACATGCGCGTCCGACAGACGGTCGGCATGGATCGTTTCGGTGAACGGCACTTCGCCGACAAGCAGATTGGTGATGCCCGCGAGACCCGGAGCCTGCGCCATCAGGCGGGTCGGATAGGCCGAGCCGGTGAGATCGATCAGGACGATCTTGCGCCCCTCCTCCGCCACCAACCGCGCCAGCATGACCGTGTGCATCGAGCCCTTGTCGCCGGCCGGAGATACGGAGATCGCCACGCGGATATCGTCGCCGCACAGATGTTCGGCAACGGATGCGATCGAGAAATCGTCCTCGGTTTGCTCAGAACTCTCAACGGGTGCGACCTGCGGCTCGATGGGCACCCGTTCGGTTGCGGGAGCAGGCTGCGCCTGAACGGATACCGCAACGGACTCGCGCTTTTCTCCTTCCACCAAGGGTCCTTGCGCCACACCGACCGGACGCAGCGCACGGCCGCTGAACAATTCGGACAGCATGATGACGACACAACTGACGAGGAAGCTCGCGAGGGCCGCGACGATGGTGATCGGCAGAACTTTCGGGAA
Organism: Pararhizobium sp. O133; assembly: GCF_051669845.1. Lineage (NCBI taxonomy): Bacteria > Pseudomonadati > Pseudomonadota > Alphaproteobacteria > Hyphomicrobiales > Rhizobiaceae > Pararhizobium > Pararhizobium sp. O133. Next base: position 3,345,177 of record NZ_CP196426.1, read on the forward strand.
TTGCGCCTCGGTTGGCACGACGGCCTGTGAAATGACGCGGGCATCGGCGGGCGCCGCATCCGCTTCGCTACGGGACGTCGCCTCGCGATAGCGGGCAAGATAGGTTTCCAGGAGCTGGCGCTGGGCAACCGCCTCGCGCTCCAGAGCACGCAGGCCGACTTCGTCCTCGCCGGCCTTGGCCGAGCTTGCCTTCAGGGTGTTGAGCTGGGCGACCAGCTGGCGCTCGCGCAATTGCGAGACGCTCGCTTCATTTTCCAGGCTGCCGAGGATCTTCTTCGTCTCGCTGGTGATCTGCGCCCGGATACCCTGAAGCTGCGCCTTCAGCGCCTTCAGCCGAGGATGGCCGTCGAGCAACGTCGTCGACAGATCGGCGACCTGTCCCTGGACGTTCGATTCGGTTTCCTTGAGACGCTGGATCATTGGCGATGCGACAATGTCGTTCAGCGTATCGACGGCCCGCCCGTTGGCGAGTGCCGTACGCACGCCTTCCGCGCGCGCCTCGGCATTGGCGCGTTCGCCGCGCACGCGGGCAAGCTCGGTCGAAATGTCATTCAGCTGCTTGGTGACGAAGGTGCCGCCGCTCTCGCCGGTCAGAAGCAAATCCGACGATCCCCGGTATTCAGCCACCTTGGCTTCGGCGTCACGCACCTTTTCGCGCAGGTTGGCGATCTCCGGCTCCAGCCAGCGGCTGGCTTCCGAATTGGAATCAAGCTTGGCGCCACTCTGCAGCGACAGGAAGACCTTGGCCATTTCATTTGGAATCTCAGCAGCCAGCTTCGGGTCCTTGGATGTGAACTGAATGGCGATGACGCGCGATTTCTCGACCTGGTAGACCTGCAGCTTTTCTTGGAACTCCTTCAACACACGTTCTTCCGGCGGCAGGTCGAGCGGGTTCTTCTTGATCCCCAGCATCACCAGAATATCGGAGATCGCGGACGGGTTCGCCGTCGGATCGAATTCGGGAAGCTCGTACAGCTTCATTTCGCGGGCAACCTGCTTGATCAGGTCGATCGAGCGGAGGACTTGCACCTGGCTGGAAATACCGGATTCGTCGAACGGGCTGTCGGTGGTCTGAGGCGCGGCCTGATTGTTGCCGCTGAACGCGGGCTGACGTGATTCGATCAGCAGCCGGGTTTCCGACTGATACTGCGGAGACATCAGGCTGGCGCCGGTAAAAGCCAGGCCAGCAAAGACAACGGTCGCCATCAGCACCCTGCCCCGCCGACGCCAGATGGCGCGGAAAAGCCCGCCGAGATCGATATCTACATCCTGATGACCGCCGTTGACGCTCGACATGCGCTTACTCCGAACCTGCACAACTCATGCCACCGTAAACAAACATGGTAACGCAAGGGTTAATGGAGACGGTCGTCGAAAGCCGGTGCGCAAAGGAAAAAGTCGGGCCGAATGAGCCGGCGCGCGCGAAAATCTACGCCGCCTTTACCGCCTATTAACCCTAACGGATTGATAACATCAGGCCATGAACATGGTTTCCGGAGCGTGAGAGCCCAATGACGTCCGCACGATTGAAAACAGGTATTGTCCTGGCCGCACTGTGCCTCGCCCTGTCGGGCTGCAGCAGCTATCAGCCGGCGCCGAAGGCTTTCAGCGAAGCGACGATCCAGCCCTACCGTATCGACAGCGGCGACAAGCTGCGCATCAACGTCTTCGAGCAGGCGGGCCTCAGCGGCAGCTACACGGTCGACCAGGCCGGCTATGTCGCTTTCCCGCTGATTGGCGCCGTACCATCGCGTGGCCATACGCTGCCTGAAATGGAAACGATGATCGCCAGCAAGCTGCGTCAAGGCTATCTGCGCGATCCCGACGTGACGATCGAAGTCGATCGCTATCGTTCCGTTTTCATCATGGGTGAAGTCGGGCAGGCCGGCCAATATTCCTACGTGCCGGGCATGACCGTGCAGAACGCCATTGCTGTCGCTGGCGGTTACTCGCCGCGCGCCAACCAGGCCAATGTCGATGTCACGCGCAAGATCAACGGTCGTACCCTGACGGGCCGGGTCTCGATTTCCGATCCGATCATGGCAGGCGACACGATTTACGTCCGCGAACGACTGTTCTGACAGTTATGCCGGATCCCCGCCCGCTGCGCATCATTCACTGCTTCAGGTCGCCTGTTGGTGGAATTTTCCGCCACGTGCGCGATCTGGCGGAGGCGCAAGCCAAAGCGGGTCACGAGATCGGCATCCTGTGCGACAGCACGACGGGGGGAAAGTACGAAGACAAGCTTTTCGACGAGATCAGGCCGTTTCTGGCGCTTGGTCTCGTCCGACTGCCGATCCGCCGCTCCATCGGCATCGCGGATGTGGCGGCGTTATACAGGAGTTTTAAGGAAATCAGAAGTTTGCAGCCGGATATCCTGCATGGACACGGCGCCAAGGGTGGCGTCCTGTCCCGGATTATCGGCTCAGCCTTGCGGGTGAACAGGTATTGCGTTGCCCGCATCTATTCGCCGCATGGCGGCAGCCTGCACTATGACAGGAAAACCCTCTCCGGGAAGATGGTCTTCCTGCTGGAGCGGTTTCAGGAAATGTTCACCGACGCGATCGTCTTCGTCTGCGACTTCGAGCGCGATACCTATGTCGCCAAGGTCGGCAAACCGCGCACGCGCAGCGAGCGCATCTATAACGGCATCAACGACCGTGACTTCGAGACCGTCCATGCACGGCCGGACGCGGTCGACTTTCTCTATATCGGCATGCTGCGCGACCTGAAGGGGCCGGACCTCTTTATCGACGCCTTCGCCAGGACCGAGCGAATCGTCGGTCGGCCGCTATCGGCGATGATGATCGGCGACGGGCCGCAAAAGGCGGAATACGAACAGATGATGCTGGAGCGCGGTCTCGGCCGCCGCATCGAGATGCTGCCGGCAATGAAGGCGCGCGACGCCTTCGCCTTCACCCGCAATGTCGTGGTGCCCTCGCGGGCCGAATCCATGCCCTATATCGTGCTTGAAGCGCTGGCGGGCCGCAAACCGGTGATCGCCTCGCGTGTCGGCGGCATTCCGGAAGTGCTGGGTCCGGACAATGCCGCGCTCGTGGCGCCAGACGATGCAGAAGCGCTTGCCGCTGCCATGACCAGCGCTCTTACCGATTCCGACTGGGCCGCCCGGGTCATGCCCGAAGCGGAGGGTTTCAAGGCGAAATTCTCCACATCGACGATGGCTGACGGCGTCACCCGCCTCTACCACGATATTGTGCCGGAATCGTCCCGCGCAAACGAAGTTCCGGCCCCGCGCTCGTAAGCGTTTCTTAGTGCCTTTCTGTTATCCCGAAGGGACTCAATCGGCCGGGCGGATATCATGAACCAGATCGACAAACCGGAAACTTTCGACACCGAAGCGCTCAAGAGGAAAATTTCCGAGATCCGGACCTTCGCGCCGGGCGAGAAACCCGACACCGGGCCTGTCCGCGAACTCAATCCGCTCGCCCGGACGATCGCGTCGCAGTTCCGCACTGACACCTATTCGCCCAGCATGATCATCGGCCTGATGCGGCTGCTGGAATTCACCGCGCTGTTTGCAATCGGCTACGCCATCCACATGATCTACGTGGCGCCGAAGCTTGAAGATTGGCTGGGCTACTGCGCCCTGATCGCCGGCGGTTCCGTCATGACGGTCGCGTTCCTGCAATTGTGCGATGGTTATCAGGTTCCCACGCTGCGGTCTGCCGCGCGCGCCCTGCCCCGGTTGATCGGCTGCTGGACACTCGCCTTCGCCTCGATGGCACTCGTCCTGTTCCTGATGAAGATCGGCGGCACGTTCTCCCGCTTCTCGTTCACGCTGTGGTATGCCCTCGGCGCTGCTTTCCTGATCGCGGAACGCGCCTTCATTGCCTTTTCGATCCGCCGCTGGGCACGTAACGGCATCATGGAGCGCCGCGCCGTCATCGTCGGCGGTGGTCAGCCTGCCAAGGACCTGATCCGCTCGCTCGAACAGCAGAGCGACAACGATATTCGCATCTGCGGCATCTTCGATGATCGCGACGAGCGCCGCTCACCGGGCATCATTGCCGGCTATCCCAAGCTCGGCACCGTCGCGGAACTGGTGGATTTCGCGCGCCTGACCCGCATCGACATGCTCATCATCGCCCTGCCGCTCTCGGCGGAAAAACGTATCCTCGAGCTTCTGAAGAAACTCTGGATCCTACCGGCGGATATTCGCCTTGCCGCGCATGCCAACAATCTCAGGTTCCGCCCGCGCAGCTATTCTCATGTCGGCCAGGTGCCGATGCTCGATATCTTCGACAAGCCGATCGCCGACTGGGATTCGGTCGCCAAGCGCATCTTCGACATCTTCTTCAGCATCGTCGCGCTCGTCATGCTCTGGCCGGTCTTCATCGGTGCGGCTATAGCCGTTAAGGTCACCTCGCCCGGCCCGATCATCTTCAAGCAGAAGCGCCACGGCTTCAACAACGAGCAGATCGATGTCTACAAGTTCCGCTCCATGTACACCAACATGAGCGACCCGACGGCCCGAAACGCCGTCACCAAGGGTGATCCGCGCGTGACACCAGTTGGCCGCTTCCTGCGCAAGTCGTCGATCGACGAACTGCCGCAAATCTTCAACGTGCTGCGCGGACAACTCTCGCTCGTCGGCCCGCGCCCGCATGCCGTTCTTGCCCAGACCGCCGACCGCACCTATTCGGACGTCGTCGAAGGCTATTTCGCCCGTCACCGCGTCAAGCCCGGCGTTACTGGCTGGGCACAGATCAACGGCTGGCGCGGCGAGATCGACAATGACGAGAAGATCCGGTTCCGCACTGCCTTCGACCTCTATTACATCGAAAACTGGTCGCTTTGGCTGGATTTGAAAATCCTGTTCCTGACGCCGATCCGGCTTCTCAACACGGAAAATGCCTATTGAGCACGATCCCGGCCACGCCGGCGGCGGTTTTCCGGCCGCAGCTTGCCACTGTTGCCATCCTCGGCTCGGCCATGGTGACGTTCGGCGTTTTCCTGTCGGGCTTCGTCATCGCCGAACCGGCACCTTACGAACTCTTCATGGCGGGGCTGATCGGCATCTGGTTCATCTTCGGCCTGAAGATTTCGCGCACCGTCGCGCCACTGCTTGCCCTTCTGATCCTGTTCATGACTGGCGGCCTCCTGTCGCTGACCGTCATGCACGATCTGGCGACCGGTCCCATGTATATGGCCGTGTCAGGCTTCCTTTGCATGACCTCCGTTTTCTATGCTGCCATCATCGAGGCGCGGCATGAGCGGCTGAAACTGATCTTCAACGCCTGGGTCGGCGCCGGCGTCATCACCTCCTTGCTCGGCATTCTCGGCTATTTCGGCGCCATACCGGGCGGCGAGGCCTTCACGCTCTACGACCGGGCCAAGGGCGCCTTTCAGGATCCGAACGTGTTCGGGCCGTTCCTCGTCGCGCCGTCGCTCTATCTGATGTACCGGCTTCTGACCGAGCGCATCACCACCGCTCCGGTCAAGGCGGTGGCGATCCTGATCATGGCGCTCGGCCTGTTCCTGTCCTTCTCCCGCGCCGCCTGGGCGCTTTACCTGTTCTGCGCCTGCGCGCTTGTGCTCGTCATGCTGCTCAAGGAGCGGACCGGTGCGTTCCGGCTGAAGATACTAGTGATCGCCCTTGGCGGTGCGATCGGAATGGTCGTTGCTCTCGTCATCGCCCTGCAGATTCCTCAGGTCTCCGACCTCTTCTCCAACCGCACGCAGCTCGTGCAGGAATATGACGGCGGCCATCTCGGCCGCTTCGACCGCCACAAGATCGGCTTCCTGATGTCGATGGAAAAACCGCTCGGCATCGGGCCGATGGTGTTCAGCCAGATATTCCCCGAAGACGAGCACAATATCTGGCTGAAAAGCCTGACTTCCTACGGCTGGCTGGGTTTCGTATCCTATGTCACGCTGATCGTCTGGACGATCTCGATGGGCTTCCGGTTCCTGCTGTTGAACAGACCATGGCAGCCCTATCTGATGATTTCCTGGATCGTGCTGATCGGCCACACCGCCATCGGCAATGTCATCGACACCGATCACTGGCGACATTTCTTTCTGCTGCTCGGCATCGTCTGGGGCTGCGGGGCGCTGGAATATCGTTACCGGCGCGGTATCTCGGTCACTCGCTCGCAGAGTTCAACGCCATCGCCAACGCAGTGTTAAGGTCAACGTCGTAGAGATGGCACGGACCGACTTTCGATCGTAGCGGCGGATTTGACAGCATGAACATCGACCCTTCCATCCGTGGTATTCACCGTGGCCTGCGCATCCTTCAGGTGCTCGAGCCAAGCGGTGGCGGCTCCGGACGCCATTTTCTCGATCTCTGCTGCGGATTGAAGCAGAGGGGTCATCATGTCGAGGCGGTCTATTCACCAGTGAGAGCCGAAGACAGCTTCGTGCGTGAACTGAAATCGCTGGATCTGCCCGCGGTCCATTCGGTCGCCATGAAGCGCGCCCCCGGCCCTTCCGATATCGCCGCCTTCCGGGCACTACGCAGGATCATCAAGAGCGGTGAACCCTTCGATATCGTCCACGGGCACAGTTCCAAGGCAGGAGCTCTCGCCCGCCCTCACCTGCCCGGCCGCCATGCACAGCGCGTCTATACACCACACGCCTTCCGCACCATGGACCCGACGCTCGGCAAGGGCGGCCGGTTCGTCTATGGCCTGATCGAGGTGATCCTTGCCCGCCTGTTCACCGATCACCTGATCTGCGTGTCCGAGGATGAGCATATCCATGCGCTGTCGCTCGGCATGCCGGAGAACAAGCTCTCGGTTATCGTCAATGGCGTGACGCCGCCGCCGCTCGACATGGCGAGCACCGTACGCGCGAGCTTCGGAATTTCGTCGGATACCTTCGTCTTCGGCTTCGTCGGCCGCCTGTCGCACCAGAAGGCACCCGAACGCCTGATCGAAGCCTTCCGCAATGCCGCATCCCGCCTGCCCGACGCGCAGATGATCATGATCGGCTCGGGTGAACTGGAGCCGGAGGTCCGCGATGCGATTGCTGCAAGCGGCCTGCAGAACCGCATTCGCCTCACGTCGGCCTTCACCGGATCGCAGGCCGTCCCGGCCTTCGATCTCTTAGTCATGCCCAGTCGCTACGAAGCCATGTCCTACGTCATGCTGGAGGCGGCGGCCGCCGGAAAGCCGATGATCTCGACCGATGTCGGCGGCGCATCGACCGTGATCGGCCATGACAGCAACGGCCTCATCGTCGCCAATGACGGAGATACGGCCAGGCTCGCAAACGCCATGGTCGAAAGCGCCGATCCGGAGAGGTACCGCGCCCTGCGCATTGCGGCCGAGGAAAAGATGTCGAGCTTCTCGGTGGAGGCGATGATCGACAAGACCGAAGCCGTCTATTATCGGCTGGCAAAGAAGAGCTGACGGCCTTCGCTATATCGTGGCGATAGCCGGCAGTTCGTCCATCGATGCATTCCGATACCGTTCAGCCCTGCTGCGAGCACCAGCCTTGCTTGCCATCCGCCTTCGACAAGGCCAGTCCTTCCGACACCAGGACTGCGCCGACCGACTGTCCGTTGGCGGCCATAACGCGAACCCCAGCCCCATCACCGGCCGCGAGATGAACGTCGCTGGCATTGAGGATTTCCCAGAGGCGACGCTTGGCCAGCGAGCCGAGCTTGCGCTCGTTGTCGCATTTGGCCTGCTTGATGCGTGGCGCGCGAATATCGGCGATCTCCACCTTCCGCCTGCCATACCAGAACGAGCCGCCATCGACGACGCAGTTTTCGAAGGTTTCGGTGCAGAAAACGAAGCTTCCCGGCTTGCGGGGCGTTTGAACCAACGCCGCCTGCTCGACAGGCCGGGTGTCTGGAGTCGGCAATGCAAGCGCCGGCACTGGATGATCGACGCGCGCTTCAATCACCTTCCGAGCCGGCTTTTCAGCCTTTCGTTCAGCGCGATGTTCGACTGTTTTCTCGCGCTTTTCCGTAGGCCTGTTCGTTGCGATCGATGCCGTGTAGAAAGGCTTTGCCATCGGCAATATCTCGGCGCGGTGATCATAGGCGACGACCGCGCTTACCGATAGAATACCGGCCAGATACCAGGGCCACATGCCGCCCTTGGTCTGCTTGCTGCTTGCGCGCCGCTTCCGGGGTTTCCTCGCTGCTGTCTTCGCCATCGTCTTCGTCCTCGATTTGCAAGCGCATTATCGGGCCAAGGAATTGCCGAAAACTTTAAACATCCGGAAAATCTGCTTTGTGGATCGGCTTGTGGCGTCAAACGCGGCCAGCCGGATTTTTCAACGGAATTATCGCCTTTTCTGAAAACAGGGCTTGCGTGCCAAGTCCTGTTTATATACGGCTTTCCACGGTTCGGAGTGTAGCGCAGCCCGGTAGCGCACTTGACTGGGGGTCAAGGGGTCGTGGGTTCGAATCCCGCCACTCCGACCATTTAATTCAATCACTTAGCCCCAGATAAAGTGATTGGCTATAAAATTTGTAGCCATTATGTAGCCAGCGGTGGGCGTGTCCCACTTGCATGAGTGCAGGTTGGAAGGCCCGCCATCCTCGTTCCAAAGCCGGGCTGCGTCAGTTGGCGGCCCCTCTGGATTTTGCAATCGAGTGGCCGAGAGAGTAGTCACGAAGTGCGCCACCGACCCGATCCATGAAGGAGACGTCTGTCGCGAGTTGCCCGATCTTGTTGAAGTTCTCGCTTCTTTCGCGCCGAAAGCAGTCGTTCTTAGGAACGCACGATTATGGCCGTCCCTGACCGACCCAATCCCGCAATTCTGCGGTAGAATATGGGGTCATTCGCCCCTTTCGGTGCGCCCGTCGATGGCATGTCGGGCACAATACGGCCAAATGTTCAGGGAAAGTGTGCCGTTTACCCGCCGCAAGCGGAGTGAGGTGATGGGTGTCGAACATCGCCGCGTCGCTGTGGAAGAAGTCACAGGCCTCGCATTTGAAGATACCGTTTTTGACGAAATTTAGCCTCTTCGCCTCGGAGGCCAACTTGCTGTCACGCTCTAAAGCCAGTTGAGTTTTCCAAACCCTTTCTCCCTCCTCCGCACCTTTTGTCGCTGGAATACCTGGAAGCTTGCTGTGGACGAGTGTTGGCGAACCATCGTCGTAAAAGTTTATCGGGAACGGCAGTGCAATAGATTCCACTGGCCACTCACGTAGTGCTTCCCAGAGCTTTTCGATAGGAGCGGCAGGCCGTATGATACCATCCTGCGAACCAGCCAGAATTGTGCGATCTGGAAAACCAAGGTCTTCAATAAGATTTGGCATTCCGACGAAGCGCCAAGCATCATGAAGTGCGATTGATACCGGCCACTGCGAGAGCCGCTGAGCCTCGTTTAGGTCGCTCACCAGAGTTCTCGTTGGGCCATAAACGAGCGCACACCGGGCGAGGTTAATGACGCGCCCCTCGAAGCCGCCTCTAACTTCTTTACCACCCCCAATCGTTATGATAAAAGGCTGCTTTACGGCCCGTCGTGCCGCTCCTGCGGCTACGGAGAAGTAGCTTTTGTCGTTGATGGTCCCCCTAGCACCAAAGCAAAGAACGTGTGAACCCAAAGGACCGAACACCGCCTTTACGCCCATGAGCGCGTCCTGATCACCAACAACACTTTTTAGCAACTCGGGGTGCGGAATTTTAACGGCCTGAAATTCTTCTGCTTCCTTGATCATGCTAGCAAGTCGAGCGTCATTAGCTTGCCCAACATTCTTTGCTGGCTTATAACCCGCAATCCACCGCTTGCCTCGGCTCTGTAGCACGGCAGAAATGTTTTGCATCCTGTACTCAATGGCACTGTCACTTCGGCCTGAAAGCGCTGTCGCTTTCAGTTTCCTCCTGAACTCTGTCTTCGAGTAAGGGATTTGAGATCGCTCCATACGAAGCATTTCGATGTAGCTTGAAACGGCAGCTTGTAGTTCTTCGTCGGCCCACTCCAAATCAACAATCATTGTAGTTTCTCTCGATCGGGCGATAAGATGCCATGCGATTTGCTTTAAGCTGGGCTGAAAAAATGAAACTAAAGCTCAACATTACAGATCGGGCATCACGGTAAAAATAAGCAGGGTAAGCCCAACGCCTCAGCCACATCATTCCTGCCGAGAGAAGTCGGAGCTGCCGATACGTTCACGTTTAGCAAGTCTAGTAGCGCCCCTGCGGGCTCACTTCCTGCAGCCCGTAATTGTTTCGCAAGTTGAAAGGCAAAGTCCTGCCGAAGTCTATCGGCTGGCTCCCTTGCTTTAAGTAGACGCGCGGCTTCAACGGATGCGCCACCTTCAACTAAGTCACTAGAAGCTTGTTCGAGATCAATACCGTCCAGCTTGGAAAAGCGGAGGCGTAGTAAAATCACGCCTGCTCGTACGCCAACCGTATCATCGTCTCTGATTATGAACGCTTCCTCGTTCGGCTCCATGCTCCTACGAGACTGAGTTGTACTATTTAAGGGTGCCCTGACATGTGCTAGCAGCCCCCTCATTCGGGGGTGCGTATCAAAAGCTGTGAGCAGATCTACGAGGCCCATCCGGATTCTTTTTCCTTCAAGGCCATATCTGTGAGCCAGTTCCACCACGCGTTCGTCGCTCCAAATGGTTTCACCCAAAGCAAAAATGGGCGCTCGATTTGCACTAATCGGCCGGAGATGAAGATCTTCAACAAACGTGCCATCCTTTGAGGCCTAGAGCGTTCTTAAACTCCTCAAATAAATCTTCAACTTGCTGCTTACCACCGACTAAAGGAACGGCTGACAACTGAATGTTGGTGCAAAGCAGATAGTACTCCGGTCGCTCCAATTCGTCATTGTCTGCAAATTTTTGCAACTCTCCGCGAAGCTGAGTGCACAACCACGAGGCATCGCGACTGTCGCCAGAAGGCCTCTCTTTACATTTGGCCTGTACTACTGTGTAACCATCCCATCCCTTTGCCCCAAAAGTTGGCAGTTCACCTCGAAAAGTCGCTTCTCGGCCACCGTCGCGCCCAGGCCCAAATATCGTTATTCCAGGACCAAACAGATGAGCAGCAAGTGCTTGGATGAGCTGTTCGAACGACTGAGCAGAAAATTGATCGAATTGCATGAAAGAACCTCAAAAAGTACGACTATACCTAAGGGATACAACTGCCGAGCATTAGAACGAAATGGTTATCAGAGGTTGTGGCGACGTGCGAGGAACTGTTTGCATTTTCAACATTTATCATGGCGGGGCGGCGGCGTCTTGAAAAGTAGCCTCTTCAAGCCGAGTAGCGCATACAACCCGCTATTTCGTCTCAAATGCTGTGTAGGTAGCCGCCATTTTCACAACGTGGGCTGTGACACATCCGTGTAATACGCTTCAGCAGTGGCCTCGAGGATTGATTATAAAGGTCTCGCTGGGTATACACTCACGAAGAGGCGTACGACCTCTTCAAATCGATCCATGACGGTTTTCAACGGGAGCACGGTCAGCCCGGCAAAGCGAACACCGAAAGAGCTGTCGACGAAGCCGACGCCAGCGCCCCGGCCAAGCTTCGAGTGATATGCCGCCGAGGAATTTGTTTGGAAGGACGCAGATCGTTGCAGCGTGATTGGTGTTCGCTGCCCCCTGAGAGATGTTCAAAATAGTCGTGGGAAATGTGGCGATGCCCACGGGTGTCGCATCAAGCATGGCGCCGCCGACGGGGAAGTCAAGCTGAGACTGTTGGTTCAGAAATCCCTGTCGCCTTCGTAAAGCAGTATTCGACAAATACGGTTTGCCGGAAAAAACTTACATCTTTTTGTTTCGCACCAAGGTCTGAAGAGTATCAAGGGTTTTCGCAGTGTCTCGTAGATCAAGTTGAACGTCGTAAATTCTTTCGACTGCGGAAAGGGCCTTATATGTTTTCGCGCCCACTAGTCCATCGATTGCACCGACGTTGAGCCCTACCGAATTGAGAAGTCTCTGAATCTCGCGGATCTTATCGTCACCGAGTTCATTCGAGGATTCCTTCTGAACTTTCAGCGAGTAGTACGAGATGAAATTGGTGTTTTCAGAAAGTATATATGCCGTTTCTCCATCGGGACTAATCTCTATCCGCCGCGGACGGAAGGCCAGTGGAATACTTCTGATCCTCTCTAACGTAAGAAAGGTCGGATTCAACGAGTATTGAATCATCTCGTTCGAATATATGCTTGAGAGCATGATTGTGCTCATGTCGCAGGAATTTGTAACAATCATCGCGGGGCGCACCAAGTTGGTGCCGGGAAGCAATTCTCCCCGTAAAGAGCCGAACTTAAGTGATACGTCAATACTCGCCAATATGTCGAGGCTTCGTGCCAACTCGTTATACACGCTAAATTCCAACGTTTGCTTTCTGGCATTTGCTACCAGAAAACGCGTCTGATCAGCGCCCGCGCATGTCGGATCGACTAAAGCAGCTGAGACGGAGAAAGAGTTCGAGATGAAAAGAGAATCTGAAACATTTGTAATACTGCTAACGGCTAACTCACCCGGAAGTTTGACTGCCTGAAGCAATTCTGTGTCCGCAGAGTTGAGGAATAAAACTCCTTCTTCGGAGCTGAGCCACAAACCGTTCAAGTTAAGATTCGCAAGCGACAGACGTACAGCATTCGTAAGATATGCCCTTGCCGGCTTCGAGACATCCAAACTGACGTAAGCTCCTTCCGAGGTGTCCGTTCGCTGCCCTACTACAAGGAGTTGATGATTGGAGCTTAGAAATAAAGTAGGGTAGGCAAATTGGCGTTGAAAAGGGATCGTATTAATTACGTTCAAATCAAGATCCAAAATCAATGCCATGCTTTTTAGAATACTTGATCCGTTCCTAAACTTTCCTTCACGATCTCCTACTAAAATTATATAATCTTGATCAGGCGACAATAGTATTCTTCTTGGAATAAATTCCAACTCCGTTCTAGACTTTTCTTCCAGGTTCAGGCGATCAAGCTTAATTAATGTTCCCCGATCTTTCATCGCCCCTATTACGAAAACAAAGTCGTCCGACAGCACGAGGTCTGTTGGAATCCTGTCAATTACACGGGTCTGATTTGGGTTGAAAACCAATCCGGCCTCACTTAGGCTGGAAGACAACCACAGGAAAATAAACGCTGCCAAGGCAAGCTTCATATAATTTACCGAAAAAGTCAGCATGGCGCCCCTCAGTTCCACGGATAGTCTGCCGCGATGGACAAGCTAATAGGCTCTCCAACTTTCTCTCCAAAGTAGGGTACCACGATCACCTCTAGACTTTTGAAGAATTCGCTTTTCGACGGCACGTCCGCGGCCCCCTCCATCACGGTCATCAGTTTGCTTTGCACGCCAGCAATCTTGAACCCACCTGATCTTTTTTCGGTATCCAGAAATGTTCTCTCGAAAATCGGAGGATTGTCCCGCAACTTGACTGATATACCCTGCTTTACCTCGATCTGGCCAGCGCGACTTTCTCTGATGTACGGTGTTAATGTGAGAGAAACCCTGTCGATTTGTATGCCTCCCGGTAGCAATTTATCGTACCGTATTTCCAAGCTGCCATCCTTCAGCGTGGAAGCATGCCACGAGAATTTTTTGCCCAGTTCCGCAATCTGTTTCTCAACAGTTGGTAGTCTTTGTCTGGAAATTGATGCAACAGAATTTGACAACTCATTTATTTTTTTCTCCAGCGCATCGAGTTTTAAATATCCTATGAGCGCCTGAGAGTATTCTATAGGGATCATTAACGTTTGCGACGCCAGTGCTGGGGAGCTCCCCTTGATAAGCCCTATGACAGTACCATCGCTAGTATATATAGGGCTCCCACTTTGCCCATTCATCGTTGTGACATTAACAACCCACGCATAGAATATATCTGGGCTATCTTTCTCGATGACTGAAACCGGTAGTTTTGTGTAATTTTTGTCAAAGAATCCAGAGGTGAATAGCGGAATTTCATCCGAATTTGGAATATTAACAGTAGATCCGACATTTAATGCTTTTGGATATTCTGTGCCAAACGGTACCTTCATCTTAAGTACCGCAAGGTCCAAGCCTTCCAACTGCGAAATGAACTGAGCTGGAAAGTCCTTAGCATCTGCCCCGCCGACCTTTGCAGCTATTCGCACGTTTACCGCTTCGACTTTCCTGAGTTCGTCAAAGAGATGAAGGGTTGTAAGAATGTAACCATCGTCAGTAAAAAAGAAGCCCGTTCCCTGAGCTTGTGCTGCATCCGGTACCGAAGCCAACGCTCCCGTTTTTGGGGTCCCTGAAACGGTCAGATGGACCAAGCTCTTGCGAACGCGGTCATGAACATCAGCTTTGGCCTCTGCATGAAAAAACATACAGATTAAGAAAATTAGAAACGCCCTCAGCCGGACTAGACGGTACATTAACGCGCTCCATAAATATATCGAACCGCCAGAATATCAAATTTGCTAAGCTTTCCCTCGTTTGCGTATTTCTCATTGCAATAATTCATGACGGATTCAGCATCCCATGGTGTCAAGCTCACGTCGTCGCCATTATTGCCTTGGCGATCATTGCACTCTCCTGGCGTATCTGGTCGGTTTTGTTCATGCGCAAACCCGAGCGCGTGACCAAATTCGTGAACGGCAATTACGCGGTTGCAATAGTCTTTCTTTGCTCTGCAGGAGGGGCTCCAATTTTCATATGTGAAATTCAGAATCATCCCCTTGGGTTTGCCCGCTAGATATTTTCCCAAGAATTTGACCGATGGACCATTGTTGTGATCGTCAACAATGGTTATCCGGATTCCTCCTGAATTGTCGTTGCACTTGTCCCAGCCTAGGAATTCAAGTGCGGAGTGGGCTTGCCACGTTTCCTCTATTGCTTCGCGCACCGCCCTTCGTTGTTTCGCGTACTGCTCGTCCCACTCTTCCCAACAGACAAAAATTTTGTTGAATGGCCATTTGGCAGTCAGCAAAGGATAGGCTTTGTTGACAATATTCGCTTCCTGCGACCTGGTAAGAGACTGAAAGAACTTTTCGCTATTTCCCCCTATCTCCATACCTCCATTGCCGCTGACTTCGGGTGGAATGGCTATTTTCACCGACGTTTTAGATTGCGCTTCCACTACGGCTTTTGTCGCGATGCTTTCTTGCGCATAGGCAGCGCGTCCTGCAAACACCACAAAAATAAGGGCAATAGGCAACCAAACTGACTTTTTCACATCCAGTCCCTTCGTGAGAAAAATGCCGCAAATAGCGCCGACGCATTGATATATTTGATCTGTGAAAGGTTTTCGGGAGCCAAGCGGTTAAGTCGCGATCAGATTACGTTCCCTGCTGGTACGCGCGGACAAGCGACGTGTAGGGGGGAACATGCCGATATCCCTTGCCGGACACGTTCTGCAACATCTCAAAATGAAGGTGAACGGGGGTCGGAGTGCCACCAAAATCGTTGGATACTAGACCGATTTTCTGCCCTTGCCTTACTGTGTCGCCCTGTTTGACAGCAAGGCGTGACATTTTCATGTGAAGGTAGCGATATTGCGTTCCTGACTTTCCCATCAGAGTAACTGAGTAAATTCCCACATTCGTTATTTTCCCATCTTCAGTCGCGACGGTCCAATACGTTTGATCTTTTGGGTCCGCAGGGCGAATGTCGACCCCTTGATGGCCGCTACCGCTGGGACAAGCAGGCGTAGACCGAGAGCGGGCCTCGCAGAAGTTGTCTCTCCATTTATATTGATAGTTTCTTTTGTCTTTCCAGCTTCCGGCGGGGCCGCGGTTGCCCCCAATATTCCATACCTGCGAATTCAAATAGGCCGGACCTTTTTCCAGTGGGAAGCGGATCCAAGGTGCATAGATAAAGTCGCTTTTCAGACCCGAACCGCTCCCCGCTAATAGTGCGCCAGGAGGTTCAAACGCAAATTTTGTGTCAAAAGGCACCAACGTACCAATAGGCTGAGCTTGCTCCACGATGTCTTTGGGCTTGCCTCTTCCGCCGCCAAAGAACGCAAGGTCTTCGACCAAGCTCAATACATAGCGATCAGTATTACACTTTGGGTTGTCGGCCTTAACACATTCGACCGTGATTTCGTAAGCCGCACCATTTTTACTCAAGGCAGCGGTGATAGAACGCTCGCCGTAGTTAATCGAAGTGATATCGTCTTTCTGTTGTGGAAGAGCCATTTGCGGCGCTGCCTCTATGGCTGCGCGTGTGCCACTTACTGAGATCTTTGCATCGTTGGTTCTTGCGGATGCCGTGTAACTCAACTCATCGCCGACAAACCGCAATGTCTCAAATTTTAAGAAAGAGCCGGGAATCAATATAGGAAGCAGTGTATTTGTGAGACCTTGAAGACGAGTGTCGCCAACAGTAGGTGCCTGGTCTGTAGTTTCTGACGGAAACTGTACTTCACGTAGACCAACCCGCGCCGAACTTTCCTGCGCTATAGCAAAGCCGTTTAGAGTCGGTGCCGAAGACGCCATTATAAAAAAAACAATATATTTCAATTTTCGCATGATCGCCCGCCTCCCAAGTCTCCACGGCATCATAGAGTTTTAAATTTGCCACGAACACTTTATGAGTGCAAGTTTCATTTTCAAGTTCGAATTTCTCGATAATAATGCACATTTGCGATAAGGAAGAAAATCAGGAAGACTTCACTCGTTGCACCCTGGCAGACCATCGTGAAAGACAGCCCCAATCTATGATTGCGGTAGCGCGGTGAGGGGTGGTACCGGCCGGACTACAGCTAGTCCATAGCAGTAAAAATTATCTTTGTTTTGATATGCTCCATCCAGATCACCGGATACCGCAAATGGAAGGTTTTAACCTTACCTCGCTTCCAAAAGCACTAGCAGCGGCAAACACATAAAACCTATATCTCTGATTTTGCAGGAATGCGCGATCTGCAGTCCCGCCGGTCCGTTGCGAGAGAACCAATTTGAAAGCTCAGGCACCGCCCCCCCCCTTTAGCACGGCTGATATGCCCGCTTTGGCCCCTCGCAGCCCCGCACGCTCGCATGGCCCCTTGATGACCGTCATCTTCAAACAA
Organism: Pararhizobium sp. O133; assembly: GCF_051669845.1. Lineage (NCBI taxonomy): Bacteria > Pseudomonadati > Pseudomonadota > Alphaproteobacteria > Hyphomicrobiales > Rhizobiaceae > Pararhizobium > Pararhizobium sp. O133. Next base: position 3,362,105 of record NZ_CP196426.1, read on the forward strand.
CAAAGCGCGCCCCGCAGCCAGCCAGCCACGAGACGCGCCATGTTTAACCCCCCTGCGCGCGGCTCTGCGCTCACCTTAATCCCTCGTTTCCGGAATGGTCGGGAAGCAGCAAGCCGAAGGCGCGTAGAAGAAAATGCCCGGCGTAGGGCACGGCTATCAGCTAGCCTTTTCGCGCATCTTGACGACGGGGGTTTTCTTCCCTTTTGCCCTGTTCCGGGCGTGAGATTCCCGCATCAGCTTTGACAACCGCGCATTCTTTTCACGCTCCCTCTCGGCCTTGATCTTGGCCAGCGTTTCCAGGCGCCTCTCATGTTTGATACGCTCGACTACCTCCATGCGCGCGTCGTGTTCCGCCTGCTTTTTGATGCGCTCCATCTCCGCAGCTACATTCTTCTGCGCCTCCAGTGCGTCAACTCTGACAACTAAGTCCTCCGTATCCCTCTCAACGATGATAGAAATAAGCTTGATAAGGTGTTGGCCGTCTTCTTCCGAAAGCATCATAAGATTTTTCCTTTTCTCTGTTGTGGCTAGCCGCTTCTTTAGGTTGCGCCGCCTTTTCTTTTTGTAGTCTATTCCGTTAGCTCAAGATGCGGTTCACGCTTGCATACACGCCGCTTGACTTGCCTGCTCGCTTTTGAGAGCCTTCTCCATGGCGATAGAGGCCATTGCGCGAAGCTCCTCAATCGACACGTTGCTCGGCCCTACGTTCACACCCCGGTCGCCCGCCGGGGGTTGCGCCCCGTCAACCACCGCCGCATTCGCCGCCGTTCCTCCGAAATTTTTCGCAAGGTAATGCTTCTTTTTCGGGGAAGGCCGGTTCCATGTCTTCCCGTTTTCCTCCAGCTGCTCTCGCAGGACCTCAGCATGTGCCTTTTCCGCAATGACCGGGGCTTTGTAGGGCTGGCCGTATCGCTTGCCGGAAGACATCGGCATACCCTCCAACATGACTTTCCAGAGCTCTAGGCGGTCTTCAGCGGGCATTTCACGCAAGAGTCTGTCAACCTCCCGTTGAGTCTTGAACGCCAGCGCAAGGGCCTCACAATGGCAGCGAATGGCCTTTACGAAGTCGGCGTTACCGCCGGGCTCATTATGCAAGTCAAGTGCAAGGACTTCTGTCACCCTGGCTTCCCGCATGATCTGGAATGCTCGGTCTGTTTTCTTTGGTCTTGCCACGTTTCGGTTCTCCTATTTTGATGTTTGCTAAAATGCTTGATTGGTGAGCGTTTCCGCCCTGTTGTATTCCTTATGCATCACGGCCAATGTTATTTCCGAATGCGAAAGGCCGCCCTCCCTATCGGAGAGGGCAGCCTAGAGATTTTCAGGGATGGGGTGATTAAGTGCGCGGGAATGCCGCGGATGTATCAGTGTTGCTGTGTGAGACAAGCCGCTATAGCGGCTAGCGTCCTGTCCAATCGCCATCCTTAAGAAGGTAGGCGGTATCAGGCTTTCCACCGTCATAAGTGTAGATGGCTGCAACGTTCGGGTCGATTGATTTGTACAGATTTATTGCACCGCTCATGTCAGCAGCACCATTGAGATACAGATAGCCGGTCTTTGTTACAGCGTTGTACCTGACCATATGAAGGCCAGCCTTGACCCCAGAATGATATGGCGCCTCGAGAGCTTCGGCCGTATTGTACGGTTCACTAGTCATAATTCATATTCTCCTTATAGTTGCATTTGTGGATATCGAGCAGCTGCGGATGCATCAAGCATCTGCAAGCATGCGCAGACATGCGTGGGGGTTATAGGGGGAAGTGTGACAGCATAGTTGCTAGGTCATTTCGGGGTAGTCGCATGGTACCTTGTCAGGGTTCATGCAACTATGCTCCAGCATAGCTTGCAGATGCTTGCACGTCTCATTTTGCAGTATTGGCCGTGTCGGTAATCCCCATAACGGGACGCGCGACCGTGCCATGATTGATTTCAGTTATCCGGCCAGCGCGCCGTAGGCTTTCCATTGCCTTTTCAAGCTGGCGGACATTCAAGCCATCGGTCTCAGGCATTTTTGCGAATACCTTCGGCGCATAATACTGCGGTGAAGTTCTGGCGAACGTCACCCTTCCCATGGCAATATCAGTTGCATTCAGGCAGTCCAAGAACACCCGTTCGGCCCTTGCCTCCATTGCCATTGATGAGCGGGCGTTTTCGTTGAGGACGAATGCGCCTCTCTCCCACCGTAGTTTGATCTCGCCGCCGATCTTACCGTAGTTTGCCTTCATTGTTCGCAGAATACGCACGTCGGGGTCGTCATCGTCTTTTGGATCAGGCCGGGTTAGGTACAGCCTAGACCGGGCAGAATTGCTCCATCCGGTTGAACCCGAAGTGCCTGTCCCCGACATCATGCCAGCGACAGACGGGTGAGCCAGCAGGATGACAGCGCACCGGCCACGGATAGCCAGTCCGCGCAACATGCCGACGAACTGCCGAACCTGCCCGCGATCCACCTCGTTGCCGCCGAAAAGGTCTGCCGCCGTGTCGAGGATGATGCACCGTGGGCGCATGACGTTAACAAACGCTTCAACGCGGCGGAAAACCTCAGTCGGCACCATGCGCTTGCTTGCGTCCTGCACGGCCATCACTGCGTCTTCACCGGCCATGACCATAAGACGGAAGTCGTGAAGCTCGGTGAGGTACAAGTCCAGAGACCGGCAGATATCCACCTGACGACGCTTGAATTCATCCTCTTCGTCTTCGGCACCAAGATAGAACACACTGCCGCGTTCTGGCGATAAACCAATCGTGTTCACATCCGCAGCCCCAGCTATCCCCAGTTGAAGCGCCAGCAGCGATTTGCCTACGCCGCCGTCACCGTAAAGAAGCGTGACCTGACCAATCGGGACTAGGCCATCTACCCACCATTCGCGCTCTGGCACGCTTTCATCGGCATAATCAGCTGGGCAGACAATGCCGTATTCCTCCGCCAGATCGTCTAGTGTCTTGCCATCGGTCGAAAGCGCCGGGGCTGGCTCTGTTGCGACGTAGCGTCGCGCTTCCCGCCCATCCTCGCTGTACTGGGGACCATGCTCGTAAAAATGGTGCTCTGCCTCTGCCTCCATTTCTGCAAATTCTTCTGGTGAATATAGATCGGACATGGATCATGCCGCGAGCGCTGGGCGGGCAGTCACGCGCTTAGACGAAATCCACGCGTCCAAATCTGCGGCCGAATAGATGACGCTGGAGCCAAGCTTGGCGTAAATAGGGCCGCCACCGTAGCATCGTAGTTTGTCCAGAAGGGACTTCGAAACGCCAAGGTAGGCGGCAGCTTGTGGTGTTCTAAAATTTTTCATTTTCGGTCTCCATGTGTTGGTTTGCATGGAGGAAGATGCGTCTTCAGTTTTCCCGAGAATAGGAGGTCATTGTTGGGACAGTTTGTCGGCGGCGGCCTGTATCGCTCTGAAGGCCTTCCATTGGTAACCTCTTCGACGCAGGAAGTCAGGTGGTTGAGACGCCCGAGTTAGGGCGTTTTGAGCCGTCTTGACGGCAATTTTGCCCCCAGATTCCTTGTTGATCGTCCGCGCCGCCTCCGCTGGGGATTTCCCTTGGCGAATCTCATCCTTCATCCGAGACCGCAAAATAAAGTTGTCCAAGCCGACTGGCCGACCGCCGAGTCCACTCGGCCCAGTTCTATCGACAGGAGTTTCAATTTTGAATGCTGGTACGTATTCCAGTGCCAATTCTAAGGCCAACTGCCGCCAGCCCTTGGGCGTCGGCTCTAGCCCGTTGTGATCTTGCAAGAGAGCGCTTAAACGCTCTGCCATCTCGGCCGCCAGTTCATCCTCGGTCGTATCTTGGGTGACTGCAATCGGCGGGCGGCCTAAGGGTTCTCTCCATGCATTGGAATCTTGTTCTTTCTCAACAGTCATTATTTACATCCTATCGCGGCGGAAATCTGCCCAGCGATGGCGTCCGCAGCTCGGCGCGACGAATCCACATCGACATGGGCATAGCGTTGAGTTGTTTTTGCGTCCGCGTGACCTAGCAGCTTGCCGATGACGGGCAGCCCCAATCCCGACCATGCGCCGACGCTGGCAAAACTGTGCCGTAAGTCATGAATCCGCAAGCCTTCTAAACTTGCGCGCTTCGTGATTTGCGCCCACGGGCGTTTCAGATCAGCACGCGGCTTCTCGTCATTGAACCCGGCACGTTCGCCCGCAATGACATAGATGCCGACAGGGGGCAGATCTTTCAGAATTTCGACTGCAGGCGCTGACAGGACAACTGTTTTGCGACCAGTTTTCGAGTCCGGGAGAAACAGCAATCCGCGCTCTAGGTCGGTTTCAGTCCAACGCAGGTTTAAGACTTCCCGCAGGCGCATACCGGTCAACATCAGAAGCCGGATAGCGCCGGTCACGCTAGGGTGCATTTTGATCCGCTGGCCTTTAGGCGCGTGCTTCGATTCCCCGGCATTGACTTCAAAGCCAGTGGTCTCCGCTTCGATCATGGCCTCGCCGAGCCGCTGCATCTCGTCTGTAGAAAGAAAGCGCTGTCGGCTTTCCTCCTTATTCAGATCGACGCCACGGACTGGGTTCATGCCTTCTGGCACGTAGCCATTCTTTGAGCCCCAACCGTAAGCCGCGCTCAGCAGCTTCATCGCCCGGTTTGCCGAAATCTTGGCTTCTTTGCTCATCTGCGCGTGGGCGCGCTGCACGTCGATTCTGGTCAACGTCACTGCCTTGTTAGAGCCGATGCGAGGCTCAATGTGCTTCTTATTAATCGTACGATAGAACTCGGCCGACGACGCCTTTTTGTTCACCGCCACGAATTCCTCAATGTAGGTGGATATGAGCATTCGTACGTTAACGCTCGCGCGTTGGTCGCTGCGATCCTTGGCAAGGTCCTTACCAAGGCCAGCATGAGCAATTGCTTTGCGGGCAGCCTCACGCGCTTCGCTTGGCTTCAGTGTGCCAACGCGGCCTAGCTTCATGCGCTTTTTCACACCGCCAGCGACAGGCCGGAACTCAGCGAACCACGTCCCAGTGCCCGTCGTCGTGCGGTAAAGGCCAAAACCGGCAAGGTCCTCATCGAAGTAAAATTTTGTCTTATTGGGAAGCCCTGACTTCACAATCTCCTCGACGGCAGCAGCGGTAAGCTTCACGGTCTCCTCCATTTTTATAGCCAGCATGTAGCCAGGCTTTAAGAAGGATCGAGTATTAAGTCAAGCGGGCACCAGTTGCACATCCTTTCATTCTCAGGCCTTCCGTCAGCATAATGCAACGCTGTGAACGGCTATAAAACCCAGACATTAAGACTGGGGGTCAAGGGGTCGTGGGTTCGAATCCCGCCACTCCGACCATTTTCCTTTGAAGCCCTGCTCATCGTTTGACGACAAAAGTCCAGCCTCGCAATCTGCGAGGCGGCTTTGCCATGTCGATCAATGCACCGAGACGTCCGCCTCCGGCTCTTCCAGGAACGAGCGAATACCATCGCGCTCGACGGTGGCGAGGAATTCCTCGAAGGCTTCCTTGTCGGTTGGGAACGGCTCTTCCCAGACGGTCAGCCCCTCTTCCTGATCGATCACTTCCAGCATCCAGCCATCGGTGCTGCCCGCCTTGCGGAAGATGTCGACCAGCACGGTGACGCCGTCATCGGTGAATTCTCCGGCGAAATCGGAATGTTCGAGCTTTGATTTTTTCATCATGTCATCAGGCCTGTCTTGTGTGAGTGGCAGTCTGGGTCAGCCGGCCGCGCGAGCGTTCGCGTGTTGCGCTTGCCTCGAGGCGTTTGGCCGCTTCCTTGATTTCGAGCGGCGTGAAGAGCGTGCGGTATTCCGCCTTGATCATTGCGGCTTCCATCGACAGGTCGATCTTGCGCGCATCGACCAGACGTTCCAAGCCGGTCGTGCCGGGCTTGAAGACCAGTTCTCTGGCGGCTTCAACGCCGCCCTTCAGGATCACCTGACGGCGAAACAGGACGGGACGGAAGCCGATGGCGGCACAATGGTCGTAGAGCGCCAGCATCTCGTCGTGGAATTTCGCCGCAAGGGATTTGTTCATCTCGACCTTTTCTTCGTTCGCGCAGCGGACATATGGCGACGCCCATCACGGCCGCCAAGTCCCTCTTGCTAAAACACCAATGTGAATCTGCAAAGTCGCGGCTTGTGGAAACAATCTATTGATCCAGAACCTCGATCTCCGCCTCGGCGGCGGCCGCGAGGAAAGCACGGCGCGCATCTTCCGACGGCCGCTTGCCCTCAACCACTTGCGCGCAGATGTCCAACGCCCGATCGAGCGCCGGCGCATCGTCGAGCGGCCAGTCCTCGATCATCGCCCAGGATGCCTCTGTCGTGTTGGAAATCGTCACGTATTTGCCCGGCCCTTCCAGGGCAAGCGTCACGCTTCTCGTCCAGGGCTGGTCCATGGATTCTGCCTCGCTCGATGATCAATGCGGGTTGGTATCATGGACAGTTCGCCGGCACGAGCAGAAAGCGCCCGCCGAAGGTGACGGACAAGGCGACTCAGCGGACCTGATCGAGCAAACGCTTGCATTCCAGGAGATCGTAGAGCGCTTCCTGCAGCAGCGCGCGGTCTTCCTTGCCGACCGACGTCTTGCCGACCGAGATTTCGGGTGCCTCGTCGCTGCCGCCGACAAAGGAGAAGAATCGGCGGCTGGCCGGCGCCTTGGCGCGGCCGACGATCTGGTCTTCTTCCGGATTGCCGAGCTTCGGCTGCGCAGGTTCCTCGATATTGGCGGCGGCAAGCGCTTCGACGGTCGCAAGGTCGCCGCTGGCGATGGCCGCGACGAATTTATTGCCATTCATCTTCAGGAGCTTCTGGACACCCTTGATGGTATAGCCGTGATCGTAGAGCAGATGCCGGATGCCCTTGAGCAGATCGACATCTTCCGGACGATAATAGCGCCGGCCTCCGCCGCGCTTCATCGGCTTGATCTGCAGGAAGCGGGTTTCCCAAAATCTCAAGACATGCTGCGGCAGGTCGAGGTCGTCGGCCACTTCACTGATGGTGCGAAACGCATCCGGGCTCTTGTCCATATCTTCCCCAATTTCGCATTAAACACAGCGTGCCGAAGGCATCACAGCCAAGGCCGCGAGCGCCAGGAGCCTTTGAAAAAACGATGATTACACGAATCATGCACATTTCAACGGCTTATGGACGTGTTTTCAACCACTTTAATGATGGGAAGGGTGTCAGGCGGCCGGCGACTGCGGCTTCTGCTTGGCCTTACGCGACAGATGCGCCTTGAGAACGCGCTGCTTGAGTACGTTGGACGCCTTGAAGGTCATGACCCGGCGCGGCGAAATCGGCACTTCCTCGCCAGTTTTCGGATTGCGGCCGATTCGTTCGTTCTTGTCGCGTACCTGGAAGGTCGCGAAGGAAGAGAGCTTGACGCTCTCGCCGCGCACGATAGCGTTGCAAATCTCATCGATCACGGTTTCGACCAGTTCAGCCGACTCCGTTCGGGAAAGACCGACCTTACGGAAAACCGATTCGGCCAAGTCTGCTCGTGTCACCGTTTTTCCGCTCATCTTCCCCCACCGATTTTCTTGAAATATCGATTAGCCCTGAAAGACTATTGCCCTTGTCCATCCCGGTCAAGCGTCTGCGACATATCACGATTTTTTACCAGCGGAGCAGAACCGAGCCCCAGGTAAAGCCGCCGCCCATGGCTTCCAGGAGGACGAGGTCGCCCTTCTTGATACGCCCGTCGGATGCGGCGACGTTGAGTGCCAGTGGAATGGATGCAGCCGACGTATTGCCGTGGAGGTCGACGGTCACCACAACCTTTTCGAGCGGAATCCCGAGCTTCCTGGCTGACCCGTCGATGATGCGGCGGTTGGCCTGGTGTGGCACCAGCCAGTCGAGATCGTCGGCCGTCGTGCCGGTTGCCTCGAAAGCAGCCTCGATGACGTCGGTGATCATGCCGACCGCATGCTTGAAGACCTCGCGACCCTCCATGCGCAGGTGGCCGACCGTGCCGGTTGTCGACGGGCCGCCGTCGACATAGAGCTTTTCGCGGTGGGCGCCGTCGGAGCGGAGTTGCGCGGTCAGCACGCCGCGATCCGCCGTCGTCCCCTCACCTTCCTGCGCTTCCAGGATGATCGCGCCGGCACCGTCGCCGAACAGCACGCAGGTCGTGCGGTCGTTCCAGTCGAGAATGCGCGAAAAGGTTTCAGCACCGATCACCAGCACGCGCTTGGCAAGGCCACCGCGAATATAGGCGTCGGCGGTCGTCACCGCATAGATAAAGCCGGAACAGACCGCCTGAACGTCGAAGGCCGCGCCGTGATGCATGCCGAGCCGGTTCTGGATGTTGACGGCGGTGGCGGGAAAGGTGTTGTCCGGCGTCGAGGTCGCCAAGATGATCACGTCAAGATCAGCCGGCGTCAGCCCAGCATTGGCAAGTGCCGCGCGCGCGGCCGCTTCGCCGAGCGATGCCGTGGTTTCACCCTCGCCGGCGATGTGGCGCTGACGGATGCCGGTGCGCTGCACGATCCATTCGTCGGACGTGTCGACCTTTTCTTCCATCTCGCTATTGGTCATCACCCGTTTCGGAAGCGATGCCCCGAAACCGCGAACCACAGAACGGATCATGATGCTCAAACCTCGTCAGTCGTGCCGGTCGCCGCACCTTCGGGAGGGCGCGAGGCATGGTATTTTTGCAAATCGTTTTCGATCTTGGTCTTCAGGCCATTGCGGACCATGTCATAACCGACATCGATCGCCGCTGCGAAACCTTCGGCGTCGGTTCCTCCATGGCTCTTGATCACGACACCATTAAGGCCGAGGAAGACACCACCATTGACTTTGCGTGGATCCATCTTCTCGCGCAGCCGGTCGAAGGCGCCCTTGGCGAGAATATAGCCAATCTTGGCAAGCAGCGTACGCGACATCGCGGCGCGCAGATATTCGGCGATCTGCCGGGCGGTTCCCTCGGCGGCCTTCAACGCGATATTGCCGGAGAAGCCTTCCGTGACCACGACGTCGACGGTGCCCCGGCCGATATCGTCGCCCTCGACGAAGCCGAAATAATCGATGCTGTCGATGCCGGCCTCGCGCAGAAGCCGACCCGCTTCCTTGACCTGTTCCTGGCCCTTGATCTCCTCGACGCCGACATTCAGCAGGCCGAGCGTCGGGCGTTCGATCTCGAACAGCGCGCGCGCCATGGCACCGCCCATCAGCGCGAAATCCATCAATTGCTGCGCATCCGCACCGATCGTCGCGCCAACATCCAAGACGATGCTCTCGCCCTTTACCGTCGGCCAGATGGCCGCGATCGCCGGACGCTGGATCCCCTGCATCATCCTCAGGCAGAAGACCGACATCGCCATCAGCGCGCCGGTATTGCCGGCAGAGACGATCACGTCAGCCTCGTTCTTGTTGACCGCGTCGATGGCCTGCCACATGCTGGCCTTGCCGCGCCCGCGCCGCAGCGCCTGGCTCGGTTTTTCATCCATGGCAATCGCCAGCTCGCAGGCATGAAAGCTGCTGGCGGCTTTCAGCTTCGGGTATTTGTCAAGGATCGGGGCACACTGATCTTGAATGCCGTAGAGCGAAAAACGGATGTCGGGATGCCGTTCCAGCGCCTTTGCGGCACCCGGGATGACGACCTGCGGACCGAAGTCGCCGCCCATCACATCAAGAGAAATTCTGACCACGCGTGCCTTATCCTTTATTCCTGCCACACTGCATGTTTCGTCCCGGCGCAATCAGTCTGGCGATGAGACACACGTGTTTTCATGACGTTTGAGGCGTAGCAGTCCCGCTTCCGGGACAAAACGGCCCAACGGGCTGGATTTCGGCCAAAATACCGTTTTTCGCTGACGTGACAACCGAATTGTGTCCCGCGGGTTTTCGGATTCAGTCCTTTTTCCAATCCTTGAGCACCGCGAAGGGATTCGGGCGGACATCATCCTTCTGGCTGCTTTCGACGCGCTCCTCAAAGGTCGCACCCGCCTTGCGCGGATAGGGATCGATCGCAAGCGCCGCATATTCCGTGACGGTCAGACCGACGTCGATCGTATCGCCGGTGAACGTATCGGGCAGATCAGGACCTTCCGGATCGAGAATCATCTCGCCGCTATCCGTGGCGGCAATCCGCGCCAGCCGAGAGTTTTCCGGCACGAAGATCGCCTCGACCGGTTCGTCGATCTCAGCCTCGACCGGGTCGAGCGTCACGACACAGGCCTGGACGATCTTCGCCTTCACATGCCCCTTGATCTTGACGCCGTCCTTCTTCCAGCGGGCGATCTGCAGATCGGACGTCAGTGACAAAACCTCGGACACGTTCCACTGGTCGCGCAGCAAAACGCGCTCCGCCTCGTTCGCCTCGAGGTGGACGGTCACCGCATTGGCCGAGATATTTGCGACCTTGACCGGATAGGAGAATGCGGGTTTTTCGTCGTGGTTCATCGTCTGATCCTTTCGGGCGGAGAACCGCCCAAGATAGTGCTGCCGGTCTTGATCGCGGCCTTGCATGTCGCGCCGTTGGCGACAGTCAGGCCGCCTCCGGCAGGTCAATCCGGCCGGTTTCTACGATATCCTCGCCTTTCAGCGCAAGTTGCGCCTCGGCCGCCAGCAGATAGTCGGCAAGACCGAGCATGGACAATGACGCATTCTCGGTCTGCGGATGAAAATTGCGCTTCAAGGCCGCGGCCAGTTCATCGCGATCCTTGTTTTCCAATGCGGCCGAATAGCTTTCGAGGCGTCCGTAGAACATCGCCGCCAGCTTCTTCATCCGCTTGGGCACACCGACATCGCCGACACCGAGTTCGCGGATCGAATGATCGACATCCTCGAAAAAGGCATCGATGATCTCCTGGGCAATTTCCTGGCCGGCGCGCGGCGAGATGCGCGTGCGGCGGAAATACAGGATCAGCGACGCCGACAGCATCTCGAACCGTCCCATCACCGTGTCCGGCACATCCAGGTCGGTATAGAGATAGGGACGGCGTGCGGCATCGGTCAGAAGCTCATACTGGCGTGCGACAATCGCCGTGTTGCCGTTTTTTTTGCCGAACAATCCAAATATCATCATAAAGCCCAAGTTTGACCGCTTCAAAATGCGGGAGCCCACGCATCCTGTTATTGCATGATCGCCGAAGCTGGTTTACCGAAGCAGGCACGAAATGCAATGGCGCATCTGCCAGCGTTACCTTGAGGGAGATGTCGTTGACGAAACGGTATTTCAAGTCAGACATGAAATTTCTGAGCAACGTCGTTTTCACATTGGCAATTTGCGCAACCACGCTTTCGGCCTGCAAGACCTCCGACGTTCTGAATACCCGCGAAACCATCAATCAGGGTTACGTCGTCGACCAGGAGACGCTCGCCCTGGCGCCGGTCGGCTCGAGCCGCGAACAGGTTCTCCTGTCGCTCGGTACGCCATCGACCACCGCGACCTTCGACAATGAGGTGTTTTACTACATCTCCCAGAAACGCACCCGACCCGTTGCCTTCATGAAACCGAAGATCGTCGATCAGAGCGTGCTCGCCGTCTATTTCGACAAGGACGGCGTCGTTTCGCAGCTCGCGCATTACACGCTGCAGGACGGCAAGGTCTTCGACATGATTTCCCGCACGACGCCGACGGGCGGCAAGGAAATGACCTTCCTCGGACAGTTACTCTCCGGCAATGGAGTCGGCAAGAGCATGGCGAAATCCCTCTTCGGCGGCAACTGATCCAGTTCATCGCCTGCCCGTTAAAAACCCGCCGGAGCTTGCAAGCGCCGGCGGGTTTTTCTTTGTTCATCGACCCCGCAACACCGATTCTCGTGTTGCGGGAGATTTGTTCGGATCAGCCGGCGAGAACAGCCAAGAGCAGAAGCGCCACGATGTTGGTGATCTTGATCGCCGGGTTGACGGCGGGACCGGCGGTATCCTTGTAGGGATCGCCGACCGTGTCGCCGGTCACGGATGCCTTGTGTGCGTCCGAGCCCTTGACGTGACGGGTCCCGTCCTTATCGACGAAACCGTCCTCGAAGCTCTTCTTGGCATTGTCCCAGGCACCACCGCCCGATGTCATCGAGATGGCGACGAAGATGCCGTTGACGATGACGCCGAGAAGCGATGCGCCGAGTGCGGCGAAAGCCGAAGCCTTGGAGCCGGAGATCAGCAGCACGCCGAAATAAACGACGATCGGCGCCAGGACCGGCAGCAGCGACGGCACGATCATTTCGCGGATCGCGGCCTTGGTCAGCATGTCGACCGCGCGACCGTAGTCCGGCCGATCCTTGCCTTCCATGATGCCTGGCTTCTCCCGGAACTGGCGGCGGACTTCCTCCACCACGGCGCCGGCCGCCCGCCCAACGGCCGTCATGGCGATCCCGCCGAAAAGGTAGGGGATCAGGCCGCCGAAGATCAGACCGGCAACGACGTATGGGTTGGACAGATCGAACGAAATCGACCCGACATCGGCGAAATACGGATATTTGTCGCCGTTGGCGGCGAAGTATTTCAGGTCGTTCGAATAGGCGGCAAACAGGACGAGGGCGCCGAGACCGGCCGAACCGATCGCATAGCCCTTGGTCACCGCCTTGGTGGTGTTGCCGACCGCGTCGAGCGCGTCGGTCGCTTTGCGCACATCCGGCGACAGATGCGACATTTCAGCGATGCCGCCGGCATTGTCCGTCACCGGACCGAAAGCATCGAGCGCCACGATCATACCGGCAATGCCGAGCATGGCGGTGACGGCGATGCCGGTGCCGAACAGTCCTGCCAGCTGATAGGTCGAGATGATGCCGCCGACGATGACAATCGCCGGCAGTGCCGTCGATTCCAGCGAGACGGCAAGGCCCTGGATGACGTTGGTGCCGTGGCCACTGACGGATGCCTGGGCGATCGAATTGACCGGGCGCTTGTTGGTGCCGGTATAATACTCGGTGATGACAACGATCAGAGCGGTGACAATCAGACCAACGATACCGCAGATGAACAGGTTTGTGCCGGTGATATCCTTGCCATCCGCCATGCCGATCGAGCCCCAGCCGATCGTCAGCGAAGTCGCCGCGCCAAGACCGACAATGGAGAGCACGCCGGTGACGATCAGGCCCTTGTAGAGCGCGCCCATGATCGAGCCGTTCGAACCGAGCTTGACGAAGAAGGCGCCGATGATCGAGGTGATGATGCAGGCGCCGCAGATGGCCAGCGGATAAGCCATGATGAGCGCGAGGTTCGCACCGCCGGCAAAGAAGATGGCGGCCAGAACCATGGTGGCGACGATCGAGACCGCATAGGTTTCGAAAAGGTCGGCGGCCATGCCGGCGCAGTCGCCGACATTGTCGCCGACATTGTCGGCGATCGTGGCCGGATTGCGTGGATCATCTTCGGGAATACCGGCTTCGACCTTGCCGACGAGATCGCCGCCAACGTCGGCGCCCTTGGTGAAGATGCCGCCGCCGAGACGGGCGAAGATCGAGATCAGCGAGGCGCCGAAACCAAGCGATACGAGTGCATCGATGACTTCACGCGAGCCCTCCGCCAGACCAAGACCGGCCGTCAGCACGAGGTAATAGATCGACACGCCGAGCAGCGCCAGGCCGGCGACGAGCATGCCGGTGATAGCACCGGATTTGAAGGCGATGTCGAGACCGGCAGCAAGGCTGACCGAGGAAGCCTGCGCCGTGCGCACATTGGCGCGCACCGACACATGCATGCCGATAAAGCCGGCCACACCCGAAAGAACTGCGCCGATCAGAAAGCCGATGGCGGCGGTGGCGGAGAGAAGGACCCAGGCACCGATGAAAACGACGGCGCCGACGATGGCAATGGTCTTGTATTGACGTGTGAGATAGGCCTGCGCCCCCTCGCGTATGAAGCCTGCAATCTCTTGCATGCGGGCATTGCCCTGATCGGCCGACATGACCGATTGCGTTGCCCAGATGGCATAAACCACCGAAAGCAACCCGCATGCGATAACGCCCAGTAATATGGTCATTTCGCTCTTTCCTCCGTTTAAACCTGCAGGCTCACTCCGTTCCGCAGACCCCTCAACAACGCCGCAGCCCTCGCCTCCTCTTCAAGCGAGAGCCGCATCCGTGGGGGCCAGAGTGCGGTGGCGAATCGGTATCGTCAAGCCAGCGCATCCGGAAAAACCCACGTTTTCCGGTATGTTGGCCATGACTTACGTCGCAGGAAGATGACTTTGGGAGATAAAGCTCAGGCTGCACGCCGTTTTTCGGCGACAAACAGCGAAACAAGCAGAACGAGGCAGAAAATCGTCACCGGCCAGACGGCGGCGCTCAGCATGTCCCAGCCATAGGCCGTCAGAACCTTGCCCGATCCGAAGGATGCGAGTGCCACTGCGGTGAACAGGATGATGTCGTGAAAACCCTGCACCTTGTCGGCCTCCTGCGGCCGGTAGCTGGCGGCGACGATCGCGGTCGAGCCAATGAAACCGAAGTTCCAGCCCAGCCCGAGCAGCACCAGCGCGCCCCAGAAATTCCACAGCGCGATGCCGGCATGGGCGACCAGCGCGCAAAGCATCAGGATGACCAGACCACAGGCCACGACCTTTTCGGCGCCGTAGCGGCTCACCAGCATGCCGGTGAAGAAGCTCGGCGCGAACATGGCCAGCACGTGCCACTGGATGCCGAGCGTCGCCATATCCTGCGAGAAGCCGCAGCCGACGACCATGGCGATCGGCGCGCCGGTCATCATGAAGGTCATCAGCGCATAGGTCGAGATGCCGCAGACCATGCCAGTCAGGAAGCGCTGGGTGAGCACGATCTCCCGCAAAGGCCGCACCGGCCCGGCCGGCATCGCCCCCGTCGCCGGACGCAGATCGGGCAGCCGCAGGAAGGCGAGGATGGCGATCGCGGCAAGACAGGTGGGAACCAGCGCGATAAAGGCACCGGCAAAGAATACAGGGGCCAGCATATCCTTGGTGAGGATGACGAGTTGCGGCCCGAGCACGGCCGAAACCATGCCGCCCGCCAATATCCAGGAAATAGCGCGCGGCTTGTAGAAGCTCGGCGAGGCGTCGGCGGCGGCAAAGCGCAGCTTCTGGGTAAAACCACCGGCGACGCCGGAGATGCAAAGGCCGAGCGCGAACATCCAGAAGTCGTTCTGGAACAATGCATAGGCCGCCAGCACGCCGCCACCGGCCCCCAGAAGCGCGCCGACCATGAAGGCCATCTTGCGGCCGAGCATTCTGGACATGGCCGCCACGAAGACGGCGCCGAGCGCCACGCCGACATTGAAGCCGGTCAGGGGGGCCGTCGCCAGCGACTTGTCGTCGCCGAGCAACTGGTAACCGGCAACGCCGCCAACGGAGAAGACGATGGGGCCGATCGTGCCAAGAACCGCCTGGGCCGCGGTCAGCAGATAGACATTGTAGCGGGCGCCGCGCAGTTCATGGTCCATGCCCTGCCCCTTGCCCTGCCACACGGTCATGCGATGCCCTTACTTCTTGACGTCGGTTCTGATCGTGCGGGCGATGCGGTCGAGCACGGCATTGACGAGCTTCGGCTCGTCTTCCTCGAAGAAGGCCTTGGCGATCTCGACATATTCGGTGACGATGACGGCCACGGGAACGTCCTTGCGCTCCTTGAGTTCGAACGTACCGGCGCGCAGGATGGCGCGGACGGTCGAATCGAGACGCGACAGCGCCCAGTCGTCCTGTAGCGCCGTGCCGATCAGCGGGTCGAGCAAACGCTGGTCGCGAACGACGCCGGCGACGATAGAGCGGAACCAGGAGGCATCCGCTTTCAGGTATGTGTCGCCGTCGAGTTCCTGGCCAAGGCGATGCGCCTCGTATTCGGCGACGATTTCGAGCACGCCGGTGCCGCCGACATCCATTTGGTAGAGGGCCTGGACGGCGGCGAGACGCGCGGCGCCGCGCTGATTGGCCTGCTTGATCTGCGGCTGGTCGACGGGTGGATTGGTCGGGATATCGCTCACTGGTCGCCGCCCAGCTTGATCTTGAGGTCGATCATGGTGAGGGCTGCGCGGGCGGCAAAGCCTCCCTTGTCGCCTTCGGATTTCTTCGCACGGGCCCAAGCCTGCGCATCGTTCTCTACGGTCAGGATGCCATTGCCGATGGCAAGGCTTTCGCTGACGGTCAGGTCCATGATGGCGCGGCAGGATTCGTTCGCGACGATATCGAAATGATAGGTCTCGCCGCGGATGACCATGCCAAGCGCGACGAAACCGTCATATTCGGTGCCGCCATTGTCGATGCCGTCGAGCGCCATGGCGATCGCTGCCGGAATTTCCAGCGCGCCGGGAACCGTGACGATGTCATAGGTCGCGCCGGCATCCTTCAATGCCGATGTCGCGCCATCGAGCAAAGCGTCGGCCATGTCGTCATAGAAGCGCGCTTCCACAATGAGGATATGTGGTTTGGATGTTTCGGCCATATTTCACCCGTTTGATTTTTTCGGCCGGACATCTCCGGCGCAGGCGGCGGTCAAACCATGCCGGAGCCCCGTTGGCAAGCATTTTTCGTCTAAACCGCCGATTTGCGGGCCGCCCGAGACCAATTGCCCGGCCAAAAGCGAAAATTGACCTTGGCTTTTCAATCCCGTGACGTCCCGGTACAAGTTTGCTCCGAAGTGGAGGAAAGTATGGCAGAAATACAGAAACCGATCGTCAACCCGGCAGAGCTTGAACTGGAGCACTGGCAGGAAGGCGCATTCTTCGAATCCCGCGATGCCTCTTTTGGCGCGAAACTTGGGCTGAAGAACCTCGGCATCGGCTATGGCGAAGTGCCGCCGGGCAAATCCGGCTGTCCGTTTCACAACCACCATATCGAGGAGGAACTGTTCGTCGTCCTCAGCGGACAGGGCGAATACCGCTTCGGCCCCAATCGCTATCCGGTAAGGGCCGGCGACGTGCTGGGCGCCCCGGCCGGCGGCCCGGAAACCGCCCACCACCTGATCAACACTGGAACCGAGCCGCTTAAATACCTATCGATCTCGACCAATGCGAAAGCCGAAATCGTCGAATATCCGGATTCCGGCAAATTCCTCGCCAAGTCGCAAGAGGTTTCAGGCAGCAAGCCCGTGTTCCGGTTCGTCGGCCGAAAAGGCACCGAAGTCGATTATTGGGACGGCGAGCCGGGAATCTGATCGAATAGCGAAATCGTATTTTCAACCGAACCGAACGGACCCCATGCACAGCGTACCGACCATCGAAACCGAACGCCTGATCCTGCGCCCCTACCGCCGCGACGACTTTGGCCCCTATAGCGCACTGTTTGCTGACGCCGGTGTCACACGTTTCATCGGCGGGGTGCCGTTCTCCCGCGAACAGGCCTGGACGCGTTTCCTGCGGCAGGTCGGGATGTGGCACTATTTCGGCTTCGGCTTTTTCGCGCTGCAGGAAAAGGAAACCGGTCATTTCATCGGCGAGGCCGGCTTCCACGATCTCCACCGCGTTATCAGCCCGTCGCTCGAAGGCACGATGGAAACCGGCTGGGCGCTGTCGCCGCTGTCGCACGGCCGTGGCTTGGCGACCGAGGCTGTCCGTGCGGCGCTGACCTGGGGCGACCAGCAATTCCCGGCGCTGCGCAAGACCTGCATCATCGACACCGCAAACCTCGCTTCACTGCGCGTCGCATCGAAACTGCAGTTCAAGGAAGCGAAGCGGACGACCTATCATGGCGCGCAGGTGATCCTGCTGGAACGGTAGGCCCGCAGTTCTACAGGTGCGCTAGAATATCGAATATCGTATCTCGACTTGTCCCTCGACCAGGTCTCCGTCGTTAAAAGGCTTGGCAACGACCTTGAAGAGCTGTTTTCCGATCGACAGCCGGAAGGGCTCGTCCAGTTCCATGTCCTCGCCGGGCCGCCCGCTGCCGGACAGGATGACAGTCCCGTTATGCGTAATCTCGAATTCCTTGCCTGCCAGTTTCGCCGGATCATCCGCCATCAGCTTCAGCGATTTGATGCGCACCGGAAACGGCACGACCGGACCCGTCGAATAGCGGATTTGGCCGTTTTTGGCGGTCAGCGAAAAAGTCCGCGTCAGTTTCATGGCGTTTCCCTTTCTCGCGGCGGCGAACCCGTGCCACATGCCATGCCGTCGGTATCGAAGCTGCCACCAGCGATCCGGTTTAAGCGCCTTTCGGCGCCGGAAATTCCGCCAGTCTTGCCGCATAGCGTGCCATCGTATCGACTTCGAAATTGACGAAATCGCCGGCCTTGCGCTGTCCCCACGTCGTGACGTCCAGCGAATGCCGGATCAGCAGAACGTCGAAATCCGTGCCGTCGACGGCGTTGACCGTGAGCGAGGTGCCATCGAGCGCGACGGAGCCCTTCGGCGCAACGAATTTGGCCAGATGCTCCGGCGCGCGCAGGCGAAAACGTGTCGCCTCGCCTTCGGATTCAACAGACAGGATTTCCGCCTTGCCGTCGACATGGCCAGAAACGAGATGTCCGCCAAGCTCATCGCCGATCTTCAGCGAGCGCTCAAGGTTGATCTTCTGGTTTACTGTCCACGCCGAGATCGTCGTCAGCCGCAGCGCTTCCTCCCAGGCCTCGACCTCGAACCATCGCTGGTTCGAGCCCTCTTCCGGCAGCGTCGTCACGGTCAGGCAGACGCCGGAGCAGGCGATCGAGGCGCCGATGTCGATGCCTTTCGGGTCATAGGCGGTGGCGATGCGCAGCTTGACGCCCTCGTCCAGCGGCGTGAGCGTTTCGACGGTGCCGATATCGGTGATAATGCCGGTGAACATTAGGGGATTCTTTCGTATTCGTAGGTATCGAGGAGATCGTCGCCGAGTGTGGTGGTCTGCCGATGGGTAAAGCCCACCGGGATCAGATGGCGATCAAGTGGAGATGGCACCCCCTCCTCGCCAAGGGTGGCAGGGCCTGTAAACAACAAAATCCGGTCGACAAGGCCGGCATTGAGAAACTGCTGCGCGGTGCGCGCGCCGCCTTCGATGAGAAGCGACGAGACGCCACGCGTGGCAAGCGCGCCAAGCAGGTCGGCGGGCTCGATCGGATTGCAGAGGACGACTTCGACGCCGAGGTCTTGCAGCGCCTGTCGGCGCGCGGCATAGGCATCGGAACCATCTTCCCGACCACTCACTGCGATGACGGGGACAAGGCGCGCCGTTTGCGCCAGCTTTGACGTCGTGGGCATGTCGAGTTCCCCGTCGATCACCACGCGCAAAGGCGAGCGCGCCTCAAGTCCGGGAATGCGGCAGGTCAGTTCGGGATTATCAGCGATCGCCGTACCAATGCCGACGAGGATGGCGTCGGTCTCCGCCCGCAGGCGCTGGACGTAGTCACGGGCAGCGGTGCCGGTGATGCGGATCTGCCCCTGCCCCTTGATGCCGATCATGCCGTCGGCGGAAACGGCAAGTTTCAGAGTCACATAGGGCCGATTGTTGCGCTTGCGCATGAGGTAGCCCTCAAGCTCGCGCTCACCTTTTTCTTCCAGCACGCCGGTATCGACCACAATGCCGGCATCGCGCAAGATATCAAGACCACGCCCGGACACCCGCTCATCCGGATCAGTCACCGCGATGACGACGCGGGCAACACCGGCCGCTACCAGCGCATCGGCGCAAGGCGGCGTCTTGCCGTGGTGGGAACAGGGTTCGAGCGTGACATAGGCGGTCGCGCCACGCGCTGCGTCTCCAGCCAGCGCCAGCGCCTGTGTCTCCGCATGCGGCCGACCGCCAACGGCGGTCACCGCGCTGCCGACGATGTGGGGACCGTCGCCATCATCGCGAACGATGACGCAACCGACGGACGGATTGGAACCCGTGGCGCCACGATTGCGGTGCGCGACAGTGAGCGCCTCCGCCATGAACCGATCGTCTTCAGCCCTGTCAGCCATCTCGTCCCGCGTCATGTCATCGATTGCGAAAAGGCAGAACGCCGCCTGTTCGGCGGCGTCCTTCGAAGCAGAAATCAGGCGCCGGGATCCCGCGCGATCTTCGCGCTGATCTCGGCGATCACCTTTTCGAAATCCTCCGCATGGGAGAAATCGCGGTAGACCGAGGCATAGCGGACGAAGGCGACGTCATCGAGGCTCTTCAACGCCTCCAGCACCTGCAGACCGATCTCTTCGGAGGCGATTTCGGTCTCGCCGGAGCTTTCCAGCCGCCGGACGATGCCGGAGACCGCCCGCTCGATGCGGTCGCGATCGACCGGCCGCTTGCGCAAGGCGATCTCGAACGACCGCAACAGCTTGTCGCGGTCGAACGGCGCCTTGCGACCGGTCTTTTTCAGGATCATCAGTTCCCGCAGCTGCACCCGCTCGAAGGTCGTGAAACGTCCGCCGCAATCCGGGCAGATGCGCCGCCGGCGAATGGCCGCACCGTCCTCTGCAGGACGGCTATCCTTCACCTGGCTGTCTTCCGATCCGCAATAGGGGCAGCGCATCCGGGTTCCTTGATTACAGGTAGGGATACATCGGGAAACGGTCGGTCAGCTTGACGACCTTCTCGCGGACACTGACTTCGACGGCGGCATTGCCTTCGTCCGAATTCGCAGCCTTCAGGCCGTCGAGGACTTCGACGATCAGGTTGCCGATTTCGCGGAATTCCGCTTCCTTGAAGCCGCGCGTCGTGCCGGCCGGCGTGCCGAGACGGACACCCGAGGTGACGAACGGCTTTTCCGGGTCGAACGGGATGCCGTTCTTGTTGCAGGTGACGTAGGCGCGGCCGAGAGCGGCTTCCGCCCGCTTGCCGGTTGCGTTCTTCTTGCGAAGATCGACCAGCATCAGATGGTTGTCGGTGCCGCCTGAAACGATGTCGAGACCGCCGGCAATCAGCGTTTCGGCAAGCGCCTTGGCGTTCTTCACGATCTGCGCGGCATAGTCCTGGAATTCCGGCTGCAGCGCCTCGCCGAAGGCGACGGCCTTGGCGGCGATGATGTGCATCAGCGGACCGCCCTGGAGACCCGGGAAGACGGCCGAATTGATCTTCTTGGCGATATCCTCGTCGTTCGTCAGCACGACGCCGCCGCGCGGGCCGCGGAGCGACTTGTGCGTGGTGGTGGTTGCAACGTGGCAATGCGGGAACGGCGACGGATGCTGGCCGCCGGCGACGAGACCGGCGATATGGGCCATATCGACCATCAGATAAGCCCCGACTTCATCGGCGATTTCGCGGAAGCGCTTCCAGTCCCAGATGCGGGAGTAAGCGGTGCCGCCGGCGATGATGAGCTTCGGCTTGGTCTTGCGGGCCTTCTCGGCGACGTCGTCCATATCGAGCAGATGGTCGCCTTCGCGCACGCCGTAGGACACGACATTGAACCACTTGCCGGACATGTTAACCGGCGAGCCATGCGTCAGGTGACCGCCCGAGTTGAGGTCGAGACCCATGAACGTGTCGCCCGGCTGCAGCAGCGCCAGAAACACCGCCTGGTTCATTTGCGAACCAGAATTCGGCTGGACGTTGGCGAAGTTGACGCCGAACAGCTTCTTGGCGCGCTCAATGGCCAGTTCCTCGGCGATGTCGACGAACTGGCAGCCGCCGTAATAGCGCTTGCCGGGGTAGCCCTCGGCGTACTTGTTGGTCATGATCGAGCCCTGCGCTTCCAGAACGGCGCGCGAGACGATGTTTTCAGACGCGATCAGTTCGATCTCGTGACGCTGGCGGCCCAGCTCCTTCTCGATCGCGCCAAAAATATCCGGATCGGTATCGGCGAGCGAACGGCTGAAGAAAACGTCGGTGGAGGCGGAAACGCTCATTCTCAAAGCTCCTGTGAGACTGTGGCACGGTGTTTAACGTCCTCGCATGGCAAGGGCAATACGGGCTGTGCGATTTGCGCCATTTCCCACACATGCGACGCCGGAAATGCGACAGGAAAACGAATGCAAAAGGCCGCGCATCCCGACGGATGCGCGGCCCTGAGAACCCTATTGGTGAAATGTCTTATTGCGGCAGGTTTTCGCGCTCGATCGAACCGGCGGCCTGCTCGATGCCGGTAGTCGTCTGCAGTGCCAGTTCCTGCTCGCCGTCCATCTCGTAAATGTCGTCGCGGAACTGCACGATGCCGTCGGTCGCCGCCCAGGCGGTGACATATTTGAAATAGACCGGAATTTCGACCGCCAGCTTGATCGGTGAATTCTGGCCCGCACGAATAGTAGCCTCGATCTGCTGGCGCGACCAGCCAGGCGTGTCGCGCAGAAGCCAGGTCGTCAGGTCGCGAACGTTCTGAACGCGCACGCAGCCCGAGGATTCGAAGCGGGCAAGCTTGTTGAACAGACCCTGCGACGGTGTGTCGTGCATGTACTCGTTGTTCGGATTGTGGAAGTTGATCTTGGTCGATGCCATGGCGTTGATCTTGCCCGGGTCCTGGCGAAACATCAGGTTCGGCGCCTTCTCGGCATTCCAGTCGATGGTTTCCGGCGCGACCTCGTTGCCCTGCCCGTCGAGCAGACGAATGGCATTCTTCTTCAGGTATTCCGGGTCCTTTCGCATCAGCGGCACGATGTCCTTCTCGACGATCGAGCGCGGCGCCGTCCAGTACGGATTGAGGATGACCTCGTAGATCTTCGAATTGATGATGTGGGTCGGGCGGCTGAGGCGGCCGACAACGGCCTTGTGGCGGGTCGCGACACGGCCATTCTCAACGGCCTCGATATAGGCAGCCGGGATATTGACCATCACGTAGCGGCCGCCGAGATCACCGGACATCGACTGCAGGCGGACGATATTGGTGTTGAGTTGGCCAAGGCGGACATCGGCAGCGATGTTTATCGCCTTGACGGAATATTCGCCGAGCACCCCATCCGCCGGCAGGCCGTGACGGGCCTGGAAGCGCTTGACGGCGCCATCGACATAACTGTCGAAGGAATTGGAAATGCCGGCCGAGCGGGGAAGGTCGCCGGAAATGATCAGGCGCTGGCGCAGAGCCTGCACGGAGGGATCGGAAACGCCCATTTCCAGACGCACCGGCGAATTGACCTGCGGCCAGCCGCCAGCCGAAACTATCTGCTGGTATTGGGCAACGGCATTCTGAGTGTTGAACAACGTATCCGTGCCGAAGATCGGATTGTTGGACACGACCGCGGTTGCGCTACGCGACGCCTTGGCGTCGAACTGATCATCCCAGACGCCACGCCGCGGCGCATTGATGATCTCGTCGAGCGCGTCCTGCGCCATCGCGCCGCCGGCCCATGTCGCCGCACCGAAAGCTGCGGCTGAACGCAGAAAGCTGCGGCGTGAGAAAGCATCGGTTCCGTTTTTCTTCGACATAGTCCCTACCAATCATGCTGCGGTGCAAGGCGCAGCGCTATCACAAACACGGTTAACAAACGCCAACTCAATCTTCAAAGGCAGACACAGGCCGTTCAATTTCCCGAGAGCGTCAAACGCTGGAGCCCATCGCTCGCCCATCGGCAACAGAAGCCGCGCGCAGAGTCCAAAGCTCGCATTTTTCATCCCTGTGGCTGTCATAGTAATATGGCCAATTCGTGTCGCTGCAGCACCCACCGCATCGCAACATTCCGGTGCAATCGAAGTGCGGAATTTCCGTCACAGCGATGGGTTGGGCCATACACATTTTTCTTAGACCTAAAGCCGGGCGTAGTCCTCATTTTTCCGGCACAACCAGGCACACCAACAAATAGCAACTTTTGCGATAAAAATTTTCGATAAGTACTTTACGTTGTATATTTAATATGAGTTAATGAACCCTCAACGTGAGCGGCCTGACGTCCGGGGGGGCTTGCAAGATGGTTCTGGCTTTTCGTCTCTATGGTAATTTTCATTGGCCGCCGCGCCCGGATATCGAGGATCTGGCAAAGGACGCGCGCCCCGGCGTTGTCGAGATCCACTACCGGAAAAAAGGGGTGGCGGGCGATTTCCGCCCTATCCTGCGATGGACCCCGCAAGACAAATATCGATCGGACCAACCGCTTCCCGATATTCACCCCAGCCTGTTCGATTTCACAGTCACGGAAGCCATCGCTTGGTTCGAAGACAATGCTTCAAATGATTGCGCCATCTGGATCGACGCCGGAGCGCATAACATCGATACCGACTGGGTCGCCTTCCGCGGTGCCTTCCTACTTGAGCAGCACCGGGCCGCAACTTCTTTGCAGAAGGAGGTTCTCGACCTCCGCTGGCCGCTCGTCCGGTCATGCCAGTATGCCCCTGGGATGACCGTCCTGTCCGGGCTGGATGTCGGCCGTCGGGGCGGTCCGCGTTTCTGCCTCAACCTGCACCTGCCCTTGCCCGCCCGCAGGGCGACGCTCCTCTCCGGCCCGCCGGTCGATCCCGGCGCCTTTCCGTTCACCGCCGTCTATGAACCCGGCACCGGCGCCTTCGACAAGATCCTGCAATTCACCACCCTCGTGGGCGGCTGGATCGAGGGGGATGCGGTCGACACCTCCCCGACACCGTTATCGCTGACCTCGTTCGTTTTCGGCGGCGGCAAGTATCCATCCGACGCCACGCTCGGAACCTTCGGATTTTCGGCACGTGGCGAGCGCTCGCAAGGAAACTTCGCCGTCTATAACGGCAAGCAGAAATACAAGACGATCGACGCCAGGAAATTCTGGCCGGACAATTCACGTCCGTTTACCCAGGACATGCTCGGCCGCTACGGTTTTTCGATCGATCCCAAATCGGCCGAGTGGCCCCGACTGAAGGCGGGCGACACGACCGCTGACCTCAGCCTGCGCTTTACGAGGGAAGACTTGGAAGCCGAAAAGCCGGCCTTCATCTATCGCATCGCGGTGTCGGCCAGCGGCGACGATCCGAAGGCAGCCGACGATATCAAGAAGGGCGGCAATGGCCTCAGCCTGCGACTGCAGAAGGAAACCGGCGGGTGGGTCAATACCGCCGAAAACCTCTATGTCGATTGCAAGCTGTCATGGCACATCCCGGACGACGATATCTGGAGCACGGACGAACGGCGCTGGTCGCCGAAAGTAGATGTTGCCTTGCACTGGAAGAACGATATCCCGACCGGCGACAATCTCGGTGGCAGCCCGGCAAAGGGCGCGGACCTCGATTTCGGCCTGTTGCGCCATGCCGCGCATTCGTTCCGCGATGCCCGGGAAGCACTCAAACCGGTCGAGGCCGGACAGGCGCGCTCCATCCTGCCCGAACTTCAGGCCGACGGCAAACAGGCGATCCGGCTGGCGCTCACCGGGCCATCGCTGGAGGCTCGTTTCCTCGATGACGGCGCCAAGGATGCCAGGTCCTCCGGGCTTCTGGTCTGGGGGCGCCCGGCGGCCACCGGGCCGACGCAAATGCTTTTCGTCCGCCCGCGCCTGCGGCTGACGCTGGCCAAGCTGGGCGATCTCATTCAAAACTCCGAAGACACCGCCGGATTGACGGCCAACGCGCTGAAGCTGATCGCTAGCGGACTGACCTTCTTCTACGACCGGAAGGTGCCGACGCGGGTCAACCTGCTGCTCTCGCGCGACGATGGCTGGGCTAAGGCGCAGAGCGAGGCCGTTGCCGACGGCGAGCCCTTCTTCGCCTCCTATATTCTGGAGGTCATGTCGCCAACCGATGCCTGGTCGGGCCGGCTTTCGTCGCTGCGGTTCGACTTGAAACCGGTGGAAGGCCCGTTGCCGCCACGTCCGGAAGACCTCACCAGGACCTATTTGCGCCTGGGTGGCCCGGGCACCCGCGACGGCATGGGGGACGGTGGCCCGCCGCTTCCCCTTGCGCCGAACCGTATCGCCGCCTCGATCCATGCCGTCCTGGCCGTCAGCGACGTCATTCCGGTCGGTGTCGACGTCGCCCGCATGGACCGTTCGGGCCGTCCCGCGCCTCTCCTCATCCGCCCCGACGGAGACGGATCGACCAGCGCTGCATCCGGTTACCGCTACTGGCTCAGCATCCGCGAAAGCATCGCGCCGACACAGGACCGCCTGATCGAGGCCGATATCTACGAGAGCGCACCGGTAGCCGGCGCGCAAAACTATGTCGTCCTTTCCGAGGAGCCGTTTTCGCTGTACCGCTACAGCCACAAGCCGCTCGGCGATCGCGGCGATGTTGGCTCGGCATCGGTCGCCACCTATTCGGGCGACGACCGCGTCTGGCAATACCGCAAGGTGGCGAACCACTATCACTATATCCTGCCGCCGCAAGCGGTCGGCGAGAGTGCCGACAAGCCTCGAAGACTGGAAATCCACGACCTCTGCCACGACGTGGCTGATGGCTCGCAGGATGCCATCCGCCCTTTCGTGACCGAAGGCGATAATGCCAGGACCAGCCGTTTGCGGCGCCGGGTGGTGGAATTCCGGCTGATGCCATCGACCGAATTCTGGATTCGTCCGAGCGATGTCGAGCGTGGCTATTTCATGCCGGAATCGACCAGCTACGAGATTTTCCGCCAGCGTGGAGAATATGGCCTGGGCGCTGCGCTTGCCTATCTGCGCGGCGAATTTCTCTATGGTCTTTCCGTCGGCATCGACGTCTCGCGGGAGGGCGCGGTGGCCCGCCAGGCGCGTGTCGCCGAAATCGAGGCACTGACCGGCAGGATTACCGGTCCCGCCCGTGACGCCGACGCGGAAGCAAACCTTTCGGCCCGCTGGAACACCCTTGCCCGCGCCGTCGCCCGTCGCCCGGAGCGGCTCGAGGTCTGGGCGCGCGATCCGGATTCGGCCGTCGATTTCACCCCTGCCCGCTTTGCTGACGGCGTCAGTTTCGCCCTGCGGAGCACGGCCCTGCACCGGCCGCCGCTCGCGAGGCTCGAACAGCCCGGTGATCACGATGCCTGGCCCAATGTCGGCGGTCTCAAGCCGAATTTCGACGCCGGTCCGCAGCGACTGGATCGGAGCAAACCGCGTACGCATCCGCAGGGATTGAGCGGCGGCGCGCTCTGGCCCGTCGAATCCAGCAATCTGTTCAATGAACTGCTGCAGCGGCCGGAATCGAGCGGCGGAACAATCGAATCCATCGCACTTTCGCCGACCGGCGGCGACGCGACACAGAAGGCAAGCCTGCTCGGCGGCATCGTGACGATCATCAGCGAGACCCGCAACGGTCATGTGGAGCGGCAGAAGGTGGAGGTGCTCGGTCGTATCGGCGCCCTCTGGCATCGCGCCAAGCACGTCGTCGTCTACGAACGCACAGTCAATCCGTCAGCGCAGTTCGCCCCCAAACGTGCCGGGGACTCGCAACGCACCCGTTCGCGCCGCCCGATCCTGCGCAAGGTGCGCGAATATGTCGAGTTGCTGGAGCCCGAGCGCCGCTACCCTGATTTTACAGCCGCGACGCCCCGCAGCACCGGCTTTCTCGAATGCGTGCGCTTCAACTCCAAGGTCATCAATGTCGACAGCGCCTGGAGCACGGAGATCAGTGACTATGGCTGGAAAATCCCGCTGTGGAATCTCCTGAGCGCCCGCGAGCGGCCTCAGGTCTATCCGATGCCGGACATTGCCTTCGTCACAACGGCGGAGGGCGATGGCAACAATCCCGTCGTGGCGCAGGAATGCATCGACACCGACAACCTGTTCTTCTTCTCCGAGTTCAAGGCAAACACGAGCGACACCAATCAATGGCAGCCGCGCCTCGGCATCGACTATGCCGGCATGCCCCCGGCGCAATCGATTGCCAAACTGACCGACAAGCCTTCGTCCGGCGGCCCGGAAAAGCGCCGCCCGGCCGTCACCCGCATCCTGCCTGGAACGCGCCGCTTCACCTGGCGCCTGGCGCCCGCCGCACAGAAGACGGCCATCAATGCCGGTCGCTCCGGCAAGCCGGTCTATGTCGGCCTCGACAGCGTCAGCTTCATGCGCGTGGAGAATGGGAAACGGACCTTGAAGCCGCTACTATCGAGTATGCTTGGCGGTGTCGCGAGCCTTCCGGCATCAGGTCAGGAACCAGCAGAAATTTGTAATCTGCCCTACTGGAACGCGACGGGGAAAGGCACGGATATTCCGGGCGCGGACGGATTTTCATCGGCGATTTCAACCTTGTCCGGTGCACTTGGCACCAACCCGCCCGGCGATATCACCGCCGCATTGACCGCTCTCGATCAGCTCTGGACGACCGACAAATTCAGCGATGTGATCAAAAGCAAGCTAACCGATGCTGCGGCAGCCGCCCAGCCCGGCATCGCGAAACTGATCGGGATCGCCGATTCATTTCAATCCGGCGGCGGGGCTTGCGACGAGCTGAAATCCAATGTCATCGGCATGATCCAGCGCAAGGAAATGCTGCTTCGAACGACGCTGAACGACTGGGCTGCGGATGCGGAAAACATCCTCAATGAGCTTGAGCACGAACCCACGCTGCAAAAGGACGCGGTGATCGCGACACTGTGCGGCGAGATCGAGGCCTGCCTCGCGCCCGTCTTCGCCGATGCGAGCCAAGACGTCGGCAAGCTGGGAGAAAGCATCGAAAAAACGCGGTCTATACTTGTTCAGCTCGATGCCGATATCGAAGCCATCATCCATCGGGCGCGGCTGCGCGTCGAACAATTTTCCGCCGGTTACGATCGGGACAAGCCATGGTCCGACGAGCGGCGCAACGGATTCCGCACCGGGCTGCAGGCATGTGTCAGCAACATCTTCGACGACGTCGCCGGTGCCATCGCCGAGACACGCCAGCGTTTCGCCACCGAACTCGACGATGTCAGCCAGCGCGTGGGTGGGCATCTGGCCAAAAGCCTCAGTACGATCGCCGCCATGCACAGCATGGTGCCCGACACTGTCGTTTCGCTCACGCGGTCTGTCGATAAGCTATGGGAGCCGATCCTCGCAAAGCTTGACGAACTCGCACCCTCGGGTGGCGGCGATGGCACACTGGCAGCGTTCAACGCCAAGGTCCAGACCTCCACGGCAAGCAACGACCTGAAGACCACGGTGGCTGGTGTCATCGCCGCTGCGACGCTGTCGATCGCCGAAATCAGGGCCGCTGCTGCGACGTCGCGAGCAGCAGCGACAACACTGGATGATATCGCCGCCACCGGCATGGGTGACCTGCAGTCCGCGGCCGATGCATTGTCCGCGGCGCTGGTGACAGCGATCACCGAGCTCGGAAAAACAGCCAAGGCGCTGTTCGATCTTGCCAGCAAATTTACCGACACAACAGGCATTGCCCTCGGTACGGAATGCAGGATGTTGGCGGCGCAGTTTGCAGAAGGCGCCGATCTCATTGCGGATCAGATGAACAATGGCCTCGCCCGCATCGGCCACACGGTGGACCCCATGGTTCGGGCCGTGACCGGCTGGCTGCGAACATCACTCGTCGCACTGTTGAAACAACTGCACGGCGTCAAAGGTGAGATCGCCCCCTATTTCGATGACGTGAAAGGGGCGTTCGATGCCGTTCAGAACGCTCTTGCACCGGAAGCCCTTCTTCGGAGCGTCGTGATCGCGCAGATCACCAAGCCGGTTCTTGCCAAGCTGCTATCGCCCCTGCCGGACAGCGTCGCGGGCACTGGTGTACCGATCTTCCTTTCCCACATCCGCAAACTGATGGTGGAACTCAGCGAAGCAGCGGGAACGGCAATCCAGGCTCTGAAAACCGATGCCCTTGGCGGGCTGGACTTCATCTCCAACATTTGTGGCGCGGTTTTCGAAGGGGCGGACACAGTCAAAAATTACATCAACGGGCTCGGCAAGGACGTCGAAGCATTTTTCGACCAACAGATCGGAGCAGTGAACCAGACATATGGCGCACTCAAAAAGCAGATCGAGGACGCGCTGAAGTCCGGTGGGGACATCGCGGCCAAGGCCGAAAGCCTTATCGGCACCGTCAAGGCCTTCGACCATTCCGTGCGCGGCTTGCAGAACGATCTCTCCCGTTCGTTCGAGACGGCGCGCATATATGGCGACCGGGTGCTCGATGCAGTCGGGCGGCTTGACGATCCCGATCCGATGGCGGCGCCGTCCAACATCCTGAAACTCTATTCGGCGGTCAGTTCGGCACCGGAGCTTGCGGCGCTGAAGGCGGACATCGACCGGATTCGCTCCGGCTTCGACGATCTCACCGACATCATCGACACGACCGAGGCAAGCGCCCTGTTCAACCGGCTGGGCGACGAATTGAAGGCACTCGGCCTGACGCTGCCCTTCAACCAGATCAGCGACCGACTGGTCGCGCCCGATCTCTCCAATTTCAACATCGGCGACATCTTCGGCAATTTCGGCGGGCTCAATTTGAAAAGCCTGTTTGACGGCTACAAGATGCCGTCCGGCATCCAGGAAGCCATTCGCGTCACCCACGATTTCGACAAGGCGCAGGCGAGAGCCTGGGTGCAGGTCGATATCGACGCGCCGATGCCGGGCCGGCGCACTCTGTTTTCGCTCGGCGTCTTCCAGATCGATTTCGTCGACATACACCTGACCGGACAGGTCCGACTGGAAGCCTCCAAGGATCAGGACCGGGTGACGCAGACCGGATTTGGCCGCATCGACACGACGATCGACGTCATCGCCGCCGGCCAATCGATGGTGCGGTTCGAAAAATTCGCGCTGAATTTCACCCGGGAAAAAGGTCTCGAGATTGAGTTCGACCCGAAGAACATCCACCTCAATCCGTCCTTCAAATTCATCCAGGATTTTCTTTCCACCCTGTTTCCGGATGAGGCGGGTGGACTGAAGATCGTCAAACAGGACAATATTCCCGTCGGCGTCGAACACGATTTTGTCATCCCGCCGATGACGCTGAATTTCGGCACCAGCGGCGTCTCCAACATTTCCATCGAGAACCACTTCAAGCTCGTCGCCTTTCCGGATTTCATGATCGCCAACCGGTTCAATCTGTCGACGATCGAGCGTCCGTTCATCTTCTCGATCTTCATCATCGGCGGCACCGGCTATATCCAGATCGACGCGGAATACAGGCCCTTCGACAGCCAGCTGATGGTCTCCGTCGAGGCCGGCGCCGGCGGGTCGGCGGCACTTGCCTTCGCAGTCGGCCCCTTCGTCGGCCAGGTCTTCATCACCCTGTCCGGGGTCATGACCTATCGCAAGATGATCGGCAAACCCGGCGGCGGGCTGTCGCTGGCGGTCGTCGTTGTCATCGCCGGCCAGGTCGAGGTCTGCGGCATGGTGACGGTCGGCATCAATCTGATGTTGCGGCTGAGCTACCGCGACAACGGTCAGATCGACGGTCAGGGATCCTTGACGGTCAAGATCCGCATCTCCCGCTTCTTCACGCTGAGCGCCCGCGCCAACGTCAACTACAAGCTGCGCGGCGGTAAATCGGAGACCTCCGTGACCAGCAGCGTCAGCGGCCAGGTCGAGGATGAAAAGCTCAGGAAGAGGATCGAGCAGGCCGAACAGGCGGTCAAGAAACTCCAGAAGGCGAGCAACTAGTCATGGCCCTGAAAACCTCCATCATCCACTGCCTTCTCGATGCCGAGCCGCAAAGTTATCACACCGTCCAATCGCTCGCCGTCAATCTCGGATTCGAATGCCCGACCGATATCGCCCGTAGCGAAGTGATCGGCGACGATGCGGCTGCCGAGGCAAGGCGAGATGAACTCGAACACGACGAAGCCCTCGCCAAAACCCGGTTCACCGCATTCCTTACCGATGCCGGGCCGGTGCAATTTCACCTGTTCGCGGCACAACTGGACAGCCCCATCGATCCCACGTCCTGCGAGCTTGTCCATATTGGCCCGGTCGAAACCATATCCGAGCCACCAGCGGCCGGCATGCCGGACCAGGTCATAACCTGGCTCGGCAAGGCAGACCCGAACATTCCCGAAGACCCCGAAGAGCCCAAAAATCCAAGGACACATTACTGGACCACATTCACCGCCGCGGCGGAACCGAATGCGGCGATCAACGCGGAAGCGGCGGCAGCGACCTATCGGCTGCGAGCCGCGCATTCCTGGAACGCGCCGGTCGCGCATCGCCTGGGTCTC
The DNA here is from genome assembly GCF_051669845.1 of Pararhizobium sp. O133. NCBI lineage: Bacteria > Pseudomonadati > Pseudomonadota > Alphaproteobacteria > Hyphomicrobiales > Rhizobiaceae > Pararhizobium > Pararhizobium sp. O133. The sequence continues at coordinate 3,393,807 of NZ_CP196426.1, forward strand.
ACGCACATCCTGCGCCCGACCGGCATGACCGAGCCGAATTACGTCATCCTGCCTTTCTTCTCGGACCCGACCGTACCTGTTCCCGATATTATCGGCAGTCCAGTGCCGCAGGACATGGACGGATCGGAGCGGCAATGGGATTTCGCCTATGACGCGGGCGGTGCGCAAGGGGAGATCACCTGCCGTACGGAGGTGCTGGATACCGCCACCCTCTTCACCGCCACGTCCGATCTGGCCCACGAACTCCTCACGCCGGACGGATATCTGAGGGTCGATCCGGAAGCGGAAAATCTCTGGCGCATCACAACCTGGTTCGAGGCACGCGCGGCGTCGCTGACGTCGACGACCGAAATCCTTGCCGGCCCCGACACGGATGCCGAAAGCGTCGATGAATTCGACAAGATTTTTCCGTGGACCTACGATGAGACCGGCGAAAAACCAAAACTCATTGCCCCAGCCGCCGCCTGGCTGGCGACGACGAGCCTCATCACGGCGCTCGACGCCATCGTCCTGTCCATCCTCAAGCCGGTCTCGGGCGATGGAAGCTCCGGTGAAATCCTGGCGCCGCTGGTAATTTCCCTGCTCGACCGGATCGAGAATGAAATTGCCGATTCATTTGATTTGAAAGCGAGCGCGCTCGACCCGGCAAAGGTAACTGGCGCCCTGCGCAAGGCGCTGAAGGCCGACAATCCTCTGTTCATGCAGGCCAATGTGCCGCCATCGCCGCCGGATCGCACCGCGATCGCCAAAGGCCTGCGCAGGGCTCATGGGATCGATGCGAATGTAGAGGATGCCAGTATTGAAATACGCCTTTTGGACTCGCTGCTGACCTGTTTCGCAGACGATGCGCCGACAGAGATCACACCAGAATTGAAGGCCGCGCTCAAAGACAAGAAGCCAGCATTTCTTCGAAGGGCACTGACGGAGACGCTCAAGAAGCTGCAGGATGAGGCAGGCATCGAATATGCCGCCATCCAGTTGATGGAGCACACCAAACGCGGCGAAGCGGGCCTTCCGACGCTTTTCGCCGAGGCCTATCTGGCAGAGATCAAGCGGCCCGGTGAGCTTGCTCTGACCGAAATTCTGACAAAAGCGTTTGTCGAGGCCTGGGCCGATTACCGGACCCTGCTGGAAAATTCCTTCAATGGCGCCGAGGCCGTTCGGCGTGGTTCGGCCAGCGAGTTCAGCAAGGCTCTTCTCAGCTTTGCAAAGGCAAATCCTCCGGTCTCGATACCTGGAATGCCTGTGTCGAAGCCGCAACATCTGATCGCTATCGCCGGTGCGGCGGATTATTATCTCATCCGCCTACTGGTGCCCTCGGAAGAGCCCGATCCGTCAAACGCGGTCCGCTGTTTCCGGACGATCGCGGACAACCTCCTCAGAACCCCATCGTTTACCGGCTTCGATCCATCCGGCATCGATGACTTGAAAGCCCTGTTCCAGAATGCCTATACGGCTGCCATGGCGCCAATGAGCGGCATCATCGAACAGTCCGCCCGCTTCATTCCCGATACCGCACCGGCGCCCTTGCCGATCCAGATCGCCTCCAATATCGACGGCGCCGATATCGACACATTCTCAAATCACTTCAACGGCATAGGCATTGCCATCCGGCGCATCGAAACGGCTGACACCACCGACAAATGGGCGCATGCCAGCCTTGCCGACCTCACCTGGCCCGCGCTTCCCGAAGCCGCCTTGGGGGAAGCCCCGCCAACCGTCTCAGCGGCCATCCATCCCATGCTTCCGGCCGTCAGCGATGGGCGCGGGCCGATGTTCATCACCTACGAAGGCCTTCCGCTTGCCGCAACGACCTTCGGCCGCACCGCCGCGGACCCGGTCCCGGTCCCGGTCCCGAACGTGTCGGACAAGAACGCCCCCTTCTACAGCCACGAAGCGCCTGATCTCGATACTGTCACGGATTTTGCCAAGGTGCCGCGTCTCGCCTATGGGCGGACCTTCGAGGCTTTCAGCTTCGCGACGACCAATGCCGGAACATTGCCGCTCGCCCTGCAACGACAAGCCGCGCCGCTGGCCGGTGCTCTGGGTGCCAGCCCCTGGATGCCGGACAAGGAGATCAAGGCCCCGCAAAAGGATGACAAACTCGATCCGGATGTCGTATCGACGACCGCATATCAACGGCGCACCGCCATCGGCCAGATCTCACTCAACGAGGTTCCGGAGGTCAATCGGCCCCGCCGTATCGGCGCGCCGATCGAAGATGTCGTTCCGGTTTCCGACGATTATCCCCGCACGGTCATTGCTTCGGAGGGTTTTCCCGGCGTGCGCGACATTTTCCGGGATCGGGACGGTACGGGAACGCTGAGCATTCCAGCCGTTTCGGCAAAGAAGACCGAATGGCGTGTCAGCGAAACCGTATTTCGCGGCACGCCGGCGAAGCTCACCGTGCGATTGTTCGACAAGGTGCCCCAAAGTGCGACCGACCCCGGCATTGCCAGCCTCGAGCTCGACTTTACCGAGGACTTCGATTTCGACGCGGTGACAGACCTCGTCTTCGGCGTCGAGCCTGTCGAAACCGAAGCCGGCGATGCTGCCCGCGTTTTCTACACCACCTGCGGCGGCATGACGAAGCAAACAGATCTTGAAACAGAAGCGGCCATCGATACGGGCTGGATACGGCTGTCGCTGGCATCGGCCGCCTCCGCTTCCCTCAGCTTCGCCGTCACCGACGACCTCAAGCCCTATGATGTCGCCGCACCGCTGCTGCTGTTGGCTCCGGCCGACAGGGCTTGGAAAGATATCGTCAATTCCTCCGTCACAGCGGAAATCACGGCGCCGCGCGTCGGTTATCTCGATTTCGACCGCTGGTTCTCCAATGCCGATCTGCGCGACGCGGCCTTTCCCAATTCGAAACCGGGTGGTGTCAATGAAGAGGCAACTGACAACCTGCGCCGGGCACTGCTGACGGCATATGTGTTGCGTGATACCCATCTGGGACTTGCAGGGGCGCTCGACCGCCTGCCGGATCCCGCCGTGGACGGGCTGCGCGTCGAACTGGCGATTCAGGACCAGTTGGCGCCGTCGGCCCCATCCTCATCGTTTGTCCATGCCGATATCTTCTTCGGGCAAAAGATTCTCACCATCGCGAAAACGATCAAGCCCAACCAGCTCTGGACACCACAGCTGCTGATGAGCGTCGTCTTTCAACCGATCGAAAAGGCGTTCACATTCACGATGTCGCTGACATCAGGTGATTTCGGCCTGTCCGCCAACGGGTTACGCGCAGGCGTTCCGGCCGGCATCACGGCGCGGCTGTCGATCGACGCGCTGGTTGCTGACCGGCATTTCGATCCATCAGGCCCTCATCCTGCAGTCTTTCACAAGGGCCTGCGCCAGCATGCGTCGCGCACCGTCGCCCAGCCCGGCACGAAGATCGTCTTCCTTGCCTTCCCGTCGGTCGCCCTGCGCATCGAGACCATGCTGAACGGCATGCCCGAAATCGACCTCACCGACAAAATGAAACCTGCCGACAAGCCAGCCATCGGGCTTGCGGTCGACATGGTCGCCGTACGCCCGATCGAGCACGCCCGGCGCTACGATCTTGAAACGCGGCCCGAACTTCCGGCCCCCGACAAGGCAAAGCGGACCCGCCAATGGCGCCTCCTGGGAGAAATCGACGTGACGACCCAGCGCTGGAGGCCAAGCGGTCGGCCAATCTATCATCATATCGATCCCCTGCACTTCCGCGATGAAAACGCCCTGTCCGACAAAACAGCCCTGGCGTCGCATGCAGTCATGCCACTGAAGGAACAGCCGATCGACGATGGTCATTCGCTGTCAACGTTCGAACTGGAGGCCTTTTTCGACCGGCCGAATGTCGATTCACAGACCATCACCCAACGGCTGCTGCCGCTCCCCTCCAGAAACGTGTTGGAACAGCACTTCTGGGAAGCGCCATCGGCAAGCGTCTTCCGTCATCGTTTCACCCTACGTTCCCGCTATGCCGGCGCGCTGAAGGCGGTTTCAGATCGCGAGGTCAAGGCCTGGAACACCAGCCGTGAAACGCGCCGAACGCCAGCGGAGGCCTGGACCTTGCGCATCGCCATGCTGGCGGACCTCTCGCGCATGCTGCTCACCCGGCCGCAACAGCGCGCGCTGATCCCGCTGACGACGGCGCCACGCGACGACGGAGGTATTCCGAGCGCGCCGCCGGTGTTGGCCATTCTGCAGGAACCGCCCTTTTCGCGCGGCGGCCTCGCCGACCGGATCGCCGCCGAGATCAAGACCGGCTTCGGATATGGTTTCGAGGATATGACCGACTCGACGGTCGAGATTCTCGATTCGCGCAAGGAGATCGGCCCCGATCCCCGCCTCTCCTACCGGCCCACCGAAGCCAATGCGGCGTTCGGCATGGCGCTGAACGCGGAGGGGCCGATCGGGCTGACCTTCGACCAGATCAACGCACCCGCACCCGCCTTTCCCAACTCGATGATCTCGCTTTCGCCGGTGCAGTTGAGTGGCGAGGAACAGAATCTCGAAGAGCATTTCCTCGGCATCTCGATGCGTCGCTATATCGATCCGAACTGGACGATCGACAATCGTCTGTCCGATCCGCCGAGCCTGGATGCGGAACGCTGCTGGTGGATCGATCCCGATCCCGTCCTGGCACCATCCACAAACCTTCTGGACTACACCGCCGACGGCGTCGATGCGCCATTGTTGACATTGACCTTCGATGGGACAGTCTTTGTTGTCTACACGATGAAGGCGGTCGTCGATGGCGTCGCGGGCGCGTTGGACAAGGTCGTTGCCATTGCTCGTTGGGAGAGGCGTTTCGCGGAAAACCTGAGCATCCTGCACCAACCCGTGGCACCCGGCCGCTACTCCACGTCCGTGTTCGTCAGCCCCAAGGAAAACCAGGGCAATGTCAGGCGCGGTCGCAGCAACACGCCGCTGCTGATCTGCAACTTCGAGTGGGGACCGCCGGAACGGAAATCCGATCCGAAGGACGCGGGCGAACCAGGCGCGGCGAAGAGACCGGGCACGGTTACGCTCAAGACCTCCGGCGCCAAGGCTCGGCCGACGATGGCGAGTGCCCCGACCTTCCTTGCCTGGACGCGCATGGGGCGCAATTTCGACACCACCTACTCCCCGGACTTTGCCTTCTCCGCTCCCATGTTACGCGAACTGCCGACGCGCGATCTGCTCAGCAATATCGATTCCTCGGATTCGACGCTGACATTGGCGCGAAGCGGCATTGGCGAAACCTGGCTGTGCTCTTCGACTCTTCTCAAGCCCTACCCCTTGCATGTCCAGAGGCATCTGGCGGTGCTGACGACCGGATATCTCCGTGAACCCGGGCGGCCCGTCGAGGAATACAGCCGTTCAGCCCTGCTCCTCGGGCGCCGATCAGCGCAGCTTTCCGGCATTGGAGGCCAGGAGGATTGCCTGCGCATCGTCGAGTTCGAAACGCCGGCGGCGATCCTTTGCAGTTCCGACGTTCCGGCGCCGGAGACCTATCTCAAGGCTTATTTCGATCTTGTCGCAACCGGTTTCGCGACGGAGAGCGGCCCTGCATCCGCACGACTCTTCTTTCGTTTTGCTGGCCAGCCTGAGCATTTGCGAAAGTTCACCACGCTTCGGATCACCCTCGCCTATGGCAACGGAGGTACCGACGGCGGTCTTGTGCGGCACGCCATTGCCGCGCCGTTGGGAAATTCCGACAAGGCGTTCGCCATCGGCATGGAACTTTTTATCGAGCGCAGCGAATCCGCTGCCAAGCTGGTCTACCGGTCGGCAGTGCTCATGTCGGACAGCAAGACCGCGCCAGCCACATATCCGGCGCCTGACGATGAACATGGCTTGCTCGGCGCCGACAATCACAATCCCGGCTTTTTCGTCAGCCTGACGGCGGAGGGGGAAGCGGGCGCCGGTGAATTCTGGACCGATGTTTCGCTTTTGCATTCACCGCGCCCGACCTTCGATGGCCGCTTCGATTTCGACTGGCTGTTTTCCAAAACCGGCGGAGAAGAGCCCGCGCTGGATGTCGCTCCGGCCGGCCTTAACACCATGGTCGAGGCCCAGGCGCGCATCATCGCGGTCTCACCGCCTGTACCGATCCAACCGAAACCGGCGGACTAACGAAGACTGGTCCCCCCGTTCACTACCCGAACAGAAGGAGAAAAGGCCTATGGCATTCGTCATCTACGTCAAGAACAACGGGGATACCGGCACCGTTTCCGTGTCGCAGTGGATCAACCTCAACGAGTTAAAGGAGATCCACAACGGCATCATCGAAGCAGACGGTCAGGTCGCTGTGCAGGCGCTGAAGACCGAGGAAAACGACAATGATCGCGGCGATTTCGAGTGGCGGCACAGCGGATCCGGACTAACCGGGCGCGAGGACGTCCGAGCCGAGGACGTGTTGCGGGTGGAGTAGTCGGCCTCCAGATGCGCGAACGGGTGCGCTCCTCGCGCACCCGTCAGCAATCCATCACGATCTGCCCTGCGCTTGACCGCGCTTAGAGCTTGTAGAGCATGGTGTCGTTCCAGAAGCGGTCGAGGCGCTGCAGGAGCTTGTTCATCTGGCCGAACTCGTCGGTGCCGATGCCGCCGACCTTCTGGATCGAGCCGATATGGCGTTCGTAGAGCTTGGCGACCGTCTCGGCGATCTCCTGGCCTTCTTCCGTCAGGCTGATACGGACCGAGCGGCGGTCGATGCGCGAGCGCTGGTGGTTGATGAAGCCGAGGTCAACCAGCTTTTTAACATTATAGGATACGTTGGAGCCGAGATAGTAACCGCGCGAGCGCAGTTCACCCGCCGTCAGTTCCGAGTTGCCGATGTTGAAGAGGAGAAGGGCCTGGACGGCGTTGACGTCGGAGCGGCCCGAGCGGTCGAATTCGTCCTTGACGACGTCGAGCAGGCGACGATGGAGACGTTCGACGAGGTGGAGGGATTCCATGTAGAGCGAGCGGATCGCATCTTCGTGGGGGTCTTTGACTGCAACGGCCTGCGGCTTCATTTTCGTGTTCATGATGACTGCCTCACTGTTTTGTTTGGCGGTGTATGTTTCTCTTCCCGCCTTGAGGTAGACACTATCGAATACGTATAAAATTCGACTTAAACTACAGCCTTAACAGCGCCTTACCATCCACAGCCCTTGTCTCAGGGTAAATCAATTCTTGCAGCCTTGGCCTGTTTGGCCCGGTGATACAGGATCGCCGCACGGAAAAGAACGAAGGTGAGAGCCACGGCTGAATGCAGAAGCAGCAGCAGCGGCTTGGTCCCGAAGATCTGCGGATAGACCGCGAACATCACCACTTCGGTGGCTGCCGCCACGACCCAGAGAACGGGGCCCCAGGAGACGAGCAGCCAAAGTCCGAGCGCGGCCACGGGATAGACGACGGCAAGCGATGTAGCCGCCACCCGCCAGGGCAATGGCAGCAAATCAAACCGCCCGGCGCCGGCGGACGAAAAGCCGATCAGCATCGCCCAGTAGTTCAGGCCGAACCAGAAGCAGGACACCGCGACCAGACGCAGGAAGAGGCCGAAGATCGTTTCGGTCAGCGAGAGCTTGGGTACCTGGACAGAATCAAGTGTCATGGCGCGGAGAATAGGTCGCGAGCATCGGCTTTGCCAAGCCGGGCTGTCAGGGCGAGGATGGTTCGCCAAAGTCCAAACGTTTTGAATCACTTCATAATCATAAAGGGGCCTTCGCGATCGGGAGACCCCTTTATGAGTTCAGGGTCACTTCAAATATACGATCTTGCCGCCATTGGCCGCCGTCTGGATGCCGATGACGTTTTCGAGGATCACGTTCTTGGCCTGGAGTGTTGCCATCAAAGCTGGATCGTTCTGGATCTCGGCCTGCGCCTTGGTGATCGATTCAGGCGACGGATTGCGATAGGTCGCGGGGATCGACGACGTATCCGTGGCTGCGTTGGTTTCTTCGCCGACATTGACGATTGTAACCATGTCGTCGGCCATTGGCGTGACGGAACCTGTCGTCTGGGCATAGGCATAACCGCCAAGGGACGTTGCCGAAAGTGCCGCGGCGAGAGCAATCTTGACTGCGATATTCATTGTCTTCTCCTCTGTGCGGAGGCCTCCGATCACCGCTCATCGGTGACGTTGTTGGGCGCTCCATAAGACGAGACCAAAACCTGAGACGACGGAAATGGTTCCCACAGACTGACTTTTCGCAAGTGGCGGCGGCGCCGATCGTCGCCAAAAATATCGACCGTTTTTCTCGAAATGATAATGAAACGCCGCACCTGAAGCGTTTTCCTTTGCTGGCCGCCCATGATAAACCGCGACCACACGCCAAGCTGATCGAAAGACGATGACATGACCGACAAGACCAATGCCGTTGACCTCATCACCGGCCATCGCCGCATGCGCCGCAACCGTAAGGCCGACTGGACGCGCCGGATGGTTCAGGAAAACCGGCTGACGGTCGACGATCTGATCTGGCCGATCTTCGTGGTTCCCGGCACCGGCATCATCGAGCCGATCGACGCAATGCCGGGCGTCAACCGCATGAGCATCGACAAGGCGGTCGAGGCGGCGAAGGAAGCGGCCGATCTCGGCATACCGGCTCTTGCGACCTTCCCCAATATCGACATGTCGTTGCGCGACGAAACCGGCTCCAACAGCCTTGTCGCCAACAATCTGATCAACGAGACGACGCGGGCGATCAAGAAGGCCGTGCCGAATATCGGTGTCATCACCGACGTGGCGCTCGATCCGTTCACCAGCCACGGCCATGACGGCATCCTGCGCGACGGCGAAATCGTCAATGACGAGACGGTTGCCCAGATCGCCGGGGCCGCCGTCCTGCAGGCCGATGCCGGCGCTGACATCATCGCCCCATCCGACATGATGGACGGCCGCATCGGCGCGATCCGCCAGGCGCTGGATGCGAACGGCCACCAGAATGTCGGCATTATGTCCTACGCCACCAAATTCGCCTCCGCCTTCTACGGTCCCTACCGCGAGGCGATCGGCACCGGCGGCCTCTTGAAGAGCGACAAGAAGACCTATTACATCGATCCCTCCAACGGCACCGAGGCCATCCGCGACGCAGCGCTCGACGTCGAGGAAGGCGCCGACATGCTGATGGTCAAGCCCGGCCTGCCCTATCTCGACGTCTGCTGGCGGATGAAGGAAGCCTTCGGCCTGCCGGTCTTCGCCTACCAGGTCTCCGGCGAATATGCGCAGATCAAGGCCGCCGCCGCCAATGGCTGGATCGACGGCGAGCGCGTCATGCTCGAAACCCTGCTCGCCTTCAAGCGCGCCGGCTGCGACGGAATCCTGAGCTATTTCGCGGTGGACGTGGCGCGGATTTTGGCCAGGCGGTCGTGAACAGCCGCGATCCGGTCACGCTTGATTTCTACGCGAAGGAAGCGGAAACCTATGCGTCCAGGTCCAGCGGGTCGAAAGCCGGGCGGCTGGATGACTTTCTTGCCTTGCTGCCGCAACGCGCGAAAATTCTCGAACTCGGATGTGGCGGTGGTCATGATAGCTATAGGATGCTGTCGCGCGGCTACGATGTCACGACAACAGACGGATCGCCCGAAATGGCGCGACAGGCGGAAACCCTTTTGCAGCGTCCCGTCGCTGTTCTGGCTTTCGATCAACTCTGCGAAACCAGGATGTACGATGGCGTCTGGGCCAATGCCTGCTTGTTGCATACACCGAGACCAGAACTTTCTGGCGTCATATCCCGAATCCATGATGCATTGAAGCCCGGCGGGATTTTCTATGCGAGCTTCAAGGCCGGAACGGCGGAAGGCCGCGACGGCCTCCACCGTTACTACAATTATCCCTCACCGGATTGGTTATTGGCCCAATATGCACCTTGCGGATGGGAGCGTGTCGACCTCGAAGAAGCGTCGGGCGGAGGTTATGATGAGCTTGAAACGGCATGGCTGCATCTGACCGCAATGCGGTGAACGCCAGCGATAGACGTAATTTTCACGCATCCATTTGATTTCCAGCCCCGTGCTTCCCATATGCGATCCATCGAATATGGAGACGTGCAATGACCTTTCGTGACGAAAACCTTCGTATCCCCAGCAGCGACTGGCGTGCCTATCAGGGCGTGCTCAGCCGGCGGGTGATTGCGTTCGTCATCGACTATGCGATCGTCGCCCTTCTCTGGATTCCGGCGGCCGTCGTCGTTTTCTTCCTCGGCATCCTGACGCTGGGGCTGGGTTTCTTTCTTTATCCCATCCTGTTTGCAGGTCTCGCCATGTTCTATTTCGGCCTGACCGTCGGCGGTGGCAGTCAGGCTTCGCCCGGCATGCGCATGATGGGTCTGGCGATCGCCCGGACCGATGGGCGGCCGATGGATTTCCTGACCGCGATTGTACATCTGGTGATCTTCTGGATCGCGAACGCCCTGCTGACGCCGCTGGTTCTGCTCATCGGCCTGTTCACCGATCGTGGCCGCCTGCTGCATGACCTGCTGATCGGCACGGTGACGGTTCGCCGCGACACCTACTGATTCGACAAACCATGGGTGCCCGTGTGTCGCCCATGTGAAAAAGCCTTCAAAAACATCACGGAAAACCGGTTGATCGCATTGCAACACGACCGTTCAAAAAGTCGCGATTGACCTTTTTCATTCTTGCGCCATGCTGATGTTTTCGAAGCGGCCATGAAGAGCGATTTCCGCACCTGATGAACACACAAACTGCACCGTCTCCACAATTCTACCTGACCGCACCGGCCAGTTGTCCATATCTGCCGCAGGAAATGGAGCGGAAAGTCTTTACCCATATGGTGGGTGAGCGCGCTCCCGAACTCAATGACTTGCTGACACAAGGCGGCTTCCGCCGCTCGCAGAACATCGCCTATCGCCCAGCCTGCGAAAGCTGCCGCGCCTGTGTCTCCGTGCGGATCGTCGCCAGTGAATTCGTTCCGACGCGCTCCATGCGCCGCATTCTCGCGCTCAATCGCGATATTGTATCGACGGAATACCCGGCCGAACCTTCCAGCGAGCAATACAGCCTGTTCCGCCGTTATCTCGATCATCGTCACCAGAAGGGCGGCATGTCGGACATGTCGGTGCTCGATTATGCGATGATGGTCGAGGATACGCACGTCAACACCCGGATCATCGAATATCGGCTGAAGGTGGAAGGCGACGGCATCGGTGGCGAAAAAGGGCCGCTGATTTGCGCGGCACTGACCGACAAGATGGGTGACGGCCTGTCGATGGTCTATTCCTATTTCGACCCGAGCATGTCGGACCGTTCGCTCGGCACGTTCATGATCCTCGATCATATCCGCAAGGTGAAGGAACGCGGCCTGCCGCATGTCTATCTCGGCTATTGGGTCAAGGGCTCGCGCAAGATGGACTATAAAACAAAGTTTTTGCCGCAAGAGCACCTTATGGCCCAGGGCTGGGAGCGCTATACAGAGGAAAGCGCAGCCACTGAATCGGACTGAGACTTGAGCCATAAAATCGACGCTGCCCACCACCGCCGTGGGCTTCTAATCACCGGACTTGGCGGCCTTGCCCTCTCGTTCGACATTCCGCTGATCCGCTCTGCCGACGGGGAAGTCTGGTCACTTCTCGCCCTTCGCAGCCTCTGCACCTTCTGCGTCGCGCTGGTGGCCTGGGTTGTTCTCAACAAATTGCTCGACCGCAAGATCGCGCTGGTCCCCGGCAAGGCCGGATTGCTTGCCGGGTTGTTCTATGGTCTAGGAAGCTTCACCTTCCTGCTCGCCGTCTTCAATACTGCCACCGCCAACGTCGTCTTCATCGTCGCCTTCACCTCAATGTTCGCAGCCGTCCTGTCGTGGATTTTCCTCAAGGAACGCCCCTCCAACGCCACGCTGCTGACCATGGCGATTATGGTCTTCGGCGTCAGCCTAATCGTCCATGACGGCTTGAAAAGCGGCAATTTCTTCGGCGACGCCATGGCGGTCTCATCCGCCCTGATGCTCGCCTGCGCCATCACCGTCAGCCGGGCGAGCGGCAAGGACATGGGACTGGTTCCGCTCACCACGGCCATCGTCCCCTGCGTCGTCGGCTACATCCTGTCTCCGGCCGAGGGCCTGCAGATCGCCCATCCCGGCTGGATCATGTTCGACGGCATCGTGATGATACCGCTCGCCTTCTTCTGCCTCGCAACCGGCCCGCGTTACCTGTCGGCGCCGGAAGTCGGCATGTTCTATCTGCTTGAGACCATCCTCGCCCCGATCTGGGTGTGGATCGTGTTTTCGGAAAGCCCGACGAGCCAGACGCTTATCGGCGGTGCCATCCTCATCCTCGCATTGGTGGGGCATTCGCTCTGGCAGATGCGACAGAAATCCGGCGGCGACGGGGACGTGTCGAACGAGTTTCCGTTTACAGGGTGAACCATCGACAGATGAAATTGATCATTCATTGCAGCGCAAGAGAACCAATGTTATAACGCGATTATAACATTGGAGGCTTCCTATGAACGTCACAATTCGCAAGATCGGCAACTCCGAGGGTATCATTATCCCGAAGGAAGTCCTTGACCGTATGGGATTGAAGGCCGGCGACGAGTTTCAGCTGACGGAAACCGCCAATACGCTCGAGCTCGCTCCCCAGAAGGGTGATCTTGCAGAACAATTGCGCGCGGCGAGAATGGGCATGAAAAAATACCACGTCGCGCTGCGTGAATTGGCCAAATGACCGTCATCAAATGGCTGTCGCTCGAAGCAATTGAAATCATACACCACGAGCAGATTCTGGAGCACGGTGGTTTACCGGGTTTAAAGGATGCCAATGCGCTCGAATCCGCTTTGGCGCGCCCAATGAACAAGGCCGTCTATGGCGAAAACGATGTCCACGTGCTCGCAGCCGCCTACCTTTACGGCATTGTTCGAAATCACGGATTTTCCGACGGCAACAAGAGGACGGGCTGGCTTGCCGCCTTCACCTTTCTGCTCATCAACGGTCTTTGGATAGAGGCGGAACAAGCGGACGTTATCGCCTTTGTTCTATCGGTTGCCGCTGGAGAGATCGATGAGGACGGAACGGCGCAATTTCTGCGAGATCACACCGTTCAGCATGTTTTGTGACAGCAGCCGGCTTTCAAGCCACTTGCCCTGATTACCCCGTAAACTTCCCGCTCCTCGGGAAGCCCTTGGGCACCGCCCTGCCCGCCGATGCGCGGTCGCCGAGCCATTCCAGCAGTTCGTCCTTGTTCTTGGCAAAGCTGCGGCCGGCACTGTCGGCCCAGGTAAGGCTGTCGGCGATGGCGAAGCAGCGAATGTCGGAGACGCCGCCATCCTTGTAGCGCTGCAGACGCACGCCCTTGCCGCGTCCCATTTCCGGGATCTGCGCGAGCGGGAAGACCAACATCTTGCGGTTTTCGCCGACGATGGCGACGTGATCGCCCTTGACCGGGATCACCAGCTTGGCCTCATCCGGCATCGCCACGTTCATGATCTGCTTGCCCTTGCGGGTGTTGGCGACCATGTCGGCTTCCGGCACGACAAAGCCGTTACCGGCGGCGGACGACATCAACAGCTTGCGCGCGGGGTCGTGGACAAAGGCTGTCAGCACGTCTTGGTCGTTTTCCATATCGACGATGATGCGCAAAGGCTCGCCGTGGCCGCGTCCGCCCGGCAGTTTGTCGCCACCCAGCGTATAGGCCTTGCCGCCTGTCGTAACCACGAGGATACGGTCGGTGGTCGAGGCCGTGAACGACAGCTTCAGGCCGTCGCCTTCCTTGAATTGCAGCGTCGAGACATCGGAAATATGGCCCTTTAGCGCACGGATCCAGCCCTTCTCCGAGATGACGACCGTGATTGGTTCCTTCTCGATCATCGCCTGCTGGATGGCTTCCAGATCGGCTACCGGGGCGTTGGAGAACAGCGTGCGGCGCTTGCCGATCTCCGTCGCCTTGGCGAATTTCTTCTTCACCTCGCCGATTTCCCAGGCAACTGTCTGCCATTGCTTGTCGTCGGATGCCAGCAGCGACTCGATCTCCGCCTTCTCCTTGGAAAGCGCGTCGAACTCGGTGCGGATCTCGAACTCTTCGAGCTTGCGCAAAGAGCGCAGCCGCATGTTGAGGATCGATTCCGCCTGCAGGTCGGTGAGCGTGAAACGCTCCATCAGCGCAGGCTTGGGCTCGTCCTCCTCGCGGATAATGCGAATGACTTCATCGAGATTGAGATAGGCGATCAGATAACCGCCGAGGATTTCCAGGCGGCGGTCGATGGCGGCGAGCCGAAAGCGCGAACGGCGCTGCAGCACCTCACGGCGATGATCCAGCCATTCCAGCAGAACCTCGTTCAGCGCCATCACCTTGGGTACGCGTCCCATGGATAGCACGTTCATGTTGAGCGGAATGCGGTTTTCCAGTTCCGATAGCTTGAACAGCGATTCCATCAGGATGGTCGGATCGACCGAGCGGCTCTTCGGCACCAGCACGAGCCGGACGTCCTCGGCGGATTCGTCGCGCACATCCTCCAGCAGAGGCAGCTTGCGGGCGAGCAGCAGTTCGGCGATCTTTTCGATCAGGCGCGACTTCTGCACCTGAAACGGAATTTCGGTGACGATGATCTGGTAACCGCCACGGCCGGTATCCTCGACTTCCCACTTGGCGCGAACGCGAAAACCACCGCGGCCGGTCTTGTAGGCCTCGATAATGCTTTCGCGGCTGTCGATGATGATCCCGCCGGTCGGAAGATCGGGGCCTTCGATGCCGCCACGCTCGGGATTGTTCGGATCGAACATCAGGTCTTCGATCGTCGCCTGCGGCTTCTTGATCAGATGCAGGGCCGCGTCGCAGAGTTCGTGGGCGTTGTGCGGCGGGATGGATGTCGCCATGCCGACGGCAATACCGGATGCGCCGTTGGCAAGCAGGTTCGGGAAGGCCCCGGGCATGACGACCGGTTCCTGGTCTTCCTCGTTATAGGTCGGCCGGAAATCCACCGCGTCCTGGTCGATGCCTTCGAGCAAAAGGCTGGCGACATCGGTCATGCGCGCTTCGGTGTATCGATAGGCGGCAGCACTATCGCCGTCGATATTGCCGAAGTTCCCCTGGCCATCGACGATCGGGTAGCGCTGCGAGAAATCCTGAGCGAGACGCACCAGCGCATCATAGACCGACTGGTCGCCATGCGGGTGGAACTTGCCGATGACGTCACCGACGATACGGGCGCATTTCTTGAACGAGGAATTGGAGCGCAGCCCCATTTCGCTCATTGCATGGACGATGCGGCGATGAACCGGCTTCAGGCCGTCGCGGACATCCGGAAGCGCGCGGTGCATGATGGTCGACAGCGCATAGGCAAGGTAGCGCTCTTCCAGCGCCGCCTTGAGGTCGACCGGTTGGATATTATCGTCTCCGCCAGACGGCGGCAAAAGGCTCTGTCCCATGCCTTCTTGCTACCCCAAGATGCCCGCAACAGCAAGGATTGCAGGGCATTGCGCTGTGGAGAACCGAGGTAACGGATGGGCGGGAACGATTAACCGTAAGTCGTGGAAAATTCCAAGCAACACTACTCCTCATAGTTGAGCCCATGATAGCGGTACGGCGCCGCAACTTCTTTCAAGAGATTCCTTACATGCGCATTTCAACGACCATTGCTGCAAGTGCCCTGCTCGCCCTCGTCTCCATCGTTCCCGCCCATGCCGAAGAAAGAGTCGTCCCAGCCAATCGCGAATCGACCATCACCTTCCTCGCCGGCGTCACGGCCAGCTGCCGAACCAGTGCCAAGCCAAAGATGAAGATCGTGGAAGCTCCCGCCCATGGCAGCGTCCGGTTCCAGTGGACGAAGGGCAAGATCACCAACATTTCGAAACTCTGCAACGGTCGGCCCGCCTGGGGCATGGCGATCCTCTTCAAGCCGACGGCCGGCTATCGCGGCAAGGACAGCTTCACCGTCGGCATCGTTTCGCAGAAATACGAAAACCACTCCGACACCCGTTACGAACAGGGTACGATCGACGTCGTCGTCAAATAACTGGAAGCCTCGACGATTCGCATTTTCGACAACGGACCGATCACCGATGCAAAGTGGCGTCAGTGATCGGATTCGAATATATTTCGGCCATAATCCGTATTAGAAATGCCTTCGAAATTAAACCTTTACAACAAAGGAACCGCTCCATGATGCCTACCCGCAACCTCCGTTTGATGCTGGCAAGCGCCGCCTTTATCGGCCTCTCCGGCCCGGCCTTCGCACTCGACGGCGCCGACCTCGTTACCAAGCTGAATGCCGCTTCCGGCTCGAGCGGCGCGACGATCGCCTATGAAGGCGTCAATGTCGACGGCACGACGGTCACGTTAACCGGCGTCAGCGTCAAGTCCGCAGCGGCTCCGGATAAGGACCTGAAGGTGGGCGAAGTGACGCTGGAAGGCGTCGAGGAAAACGATGACGGCGGCTATTATGTCGAAACCGTCAGCCTGCCGGATGTCGATACCAAGGAAGACGATGTCACCTTCACCGCCAAGGACATTTCACTCGGCGGCCTGACCATTCCGGGCAATCCGAGCGGCGGAACCGTCAACGACATCCTCCTGTATGAAACCGCATCGACCGGCGCCGTCACCGTGACCGCCAAGGGCAAGCAGGTCTTCTCGATGGAAGAGTCGGAAGCCAACCTGACGAAGCAGGAAAGCGATGCGGGCTTTGATTTCGATGCGACGCTCTCGGGCATCAAGGCCGATCTCTCCGACGTCGAGGACGCCAAGGCCAAGGACGCCATCGAAAAGCTGGGACTGAAGACACTCGCCGGCGAAATGACGGTCAAGGGAAGCTGGGAAATCGCCACCGGCAATGTTTCGCTCGAGGAATATGCGTTCGACTTTGCCAATGTCGGCCGCCTCGCGCTTGCCTTCGATTTCTCCGGCTACACACTGGAATTCATGAAATCGATCCAGGAAGCCATGAAGTCGCAGGAAGCCAATCCGAACAAGGAAGAGGCCAACCAGGCGCTCGGCCTTGCTATGATGGGGCTGGTCCAGCAACTGACCTTCAACAGCGCCTCCGTCCGTTTCGACGATGCCACCATCACCAAGCGCGTGCTGGACTATATTGGTGGGCAGCAGGGCGTCAGCGGCGACCAGCTCGCCCAGTCGCTGAAAGGCATGGTGCCGTTGATGATGGCGCAGCTCAACGTGCCGGAACTCCAGAATCAGGTCTCGACCGCCGTCAATGCCTATCTCGACACGCCGAAGAGCCTGACGATCGCGGCAGAGCCGGAAAAGCCCGTTCCCTTCCCGATGATCATCGGTGCGGCCATGGGCGCGCCGAACACGGTTCCGGGCGTGCTCGGCGTGAAGGTCACCGCGAACGACTGATCTCAGTCACGTAAGACAGCAAATGCCCGGGTCTCTCTTGGAGGCCCGGGCATTTTCTTGAGATCGGCTTATTCCAGAACCTGGATAACCGAGCGCGTCTGCGGATTGACGATTACCCGGCGCTCGTTGACCACCGTATAGGCATAGCCATCATATCCCTGCACCACGTGCAGTTCGACGGCATCGGGCAAGGCTGTGCCTACGACGACATCCCCGTCATAGACGACGGACGGTGTAGTCTGGTCCAATACATAGGTGCGGACTTCGCCCGGCACTTCCACGACAGTTGAATTTGTCACGCCCGGATCGACCAAGACGGGATCGTCAACGATGACGGCGGTCTGGGCAAAGGCAGTTGACGACAGCGCCATCAAGGCAACGGATGCCAGCATCAGTGTCTTGCGCATATTCTTTCTCCTTGCTTCTGATGCCCTAACAACAGGCCCGTCCCAAGAAAGTTCCCGATTTCGGTCGTGACGCTCCTGCGCAAAGTGGGTAAGCCCCATGGAAAAACCGGGCGAACGGCGCTGGGTTTCCTCGTTTGTCATGGATGTATGGAACTGATCAGGCTGCCTCGACGAGCCCGATCAGCTCATCTTGCGGGTGGGAAACATCGTCGCGGCGATGGTTATGAAGAAGATGAGCGCCTGCAAGCCGCGCATATTCGCCTTCGCTCAGGATCAAGCACATGTTCGGATAGGCTGTCCTCCGCCGGCTCCCTATCGTTGCTCGTCCATCAAGGCCGATTACGCGAGGAATATCGCCGCTTTGAAGGCGCTCACGCAATTCAGATAGGAAAAGCCGGAATCGATCATCCCAAGCTTAACCGCCGTACAGTCTTGAAACCTCTCGACTCGTTAACTGCTGCCGTGCCATCTTTCCATGCTGCGCTGGGGCCGCCGCAATCGTTGATCGCAGAAAAAACCTGATATGACCGACTATGCAATGATTGATGCGCCGCGATCGATCCTTCATGAGAAAATACCCACCGGAGGGGACCGTTGCGCAGACTTTTCGACTGGCTTAACCCGAGCAATGAATCGATCGAACGGCTGAATAGCGACAGGCGCCAGTTCGAGCCCGCCCATCCTGCCTATTACAACAGTCCCGGTAACCAGCAGATCAAGCTCCTGCTGCAGGCGCGATCCAACCTGCTCGCGATCTTTCGTAAGAAGCATTACGATGTCGGCATCGGGACGATGCGGATTTTCAACCGGCGGATCACCGTCGTCAACGCGCCCGATGCCATCAAATATGTCGTGGCGACGCGTCATGACAATTTCGAGCGCAAGAGCCCGCAGATGCGGCGTGCCCTGGAAAAACTGCTCGGCGACGGCCTGTTCATTTCCGATGGGGAAACCTGGAAGCAGCGCCGCGCGCTGGTCGCGGATATCGTCCACAAGAACCGCGTGCCGGCCTTTGGTGGCATCATGACCAATACGGCGGTGGAATTGACCGAACGCTGGCGCTCCCTTGGCGAAGGCGCCAGCGTCAACATGCTTCACGAAATGGCGGGGCTGACCGCTGAAATCATCGCCCGCAGCGTCTTCGGCAACGATTTGGGACCGGACGCTGCAAATGACGTGACCGAGGGTTTCACCAGCTATCAGGCGCTGGTCGATTCCGTGAACCTTGGCTATTTTCTCGGCTTCGACGAGGGCTTGCCGCTTCTGAGTACGCCCTCCATGAAACGCTCGATTGGCCGGATTCACCGCGTCATCGACAAGGTCGTGGAAGACCATCTTGCCGGCAAGGGCGACCATCGGTCGATGCTGGACCTGCTGGTGCGCCGCCAGCAACGCAATCCCGAACTCAAGCTCGACGTCGTCGCCTTGCGCAACGAGGCGGCGACCATCTTCATGGCCGGCCATGAGACCACCGCCGCGACGCTAACATGGATCTGGTACCTCCTGTCGCGCGCGCCTTGGGTAGAAACCGCCGTCCATGAGGAAATCGCGCGCGTCTGTGGCGACAACGTGCCGACGATCGAGCATGTGCCGCAACTCGACTGGTGCCGTGCCGTGGTCGAGGAAGCCCTGCGCCTGTACCCGCCCGTGCCCATCCTCGCGCGGCAAGCAAAAGGGCCTGACCAGATCGGGGACTTCGAGATCAAGCCGGCCTCGCTGATCCTCATCGTTCCCTGGCTGCTGCACCGAACCGAAGCGCTCTTTCCAAAGGCCCATCAGTTTCGCCCGGATCGTTTTCTGGAGGGACGCCGCCCGGCGCCCTACAGCTACATTCCGTTTGCCAGCGGGCCGCGGCTCTGCCCGGGGCTGCAATTCGGCCTGACCGAAGCCATTCTCTGCCTCGCCGTCATCGCCCAGCGTTTTCACGTCCGTGTGCAGGAAGGGCACAAGGTCGAGGCCGTATATCAGTTGACTTTACGGCCACGTGGGGGAATGCCGGTAACGCTGCATCGTCGTTAGGAGGAATCGTTTGGTGGCGAAAGCAAGTGTCGAACAGCGCAAGGTCTGGGTCTACGAGGGACATACACCCCGGCCTGGCTTGACCGCGCTCTTCCGTGGACGGGAGGGTAGGCAGGATTTCTATCGCTACTGGTTCCAGGAAGGACCGAGCAACGCGCTGGATATCTGCGTCTATTTCGCGCTCATGATCTTGCCGATCGATAGGTGCTCGGACCTCGGCGGCCGCTACAGCCGCTATGCCATTCCACGCCAGTTCAAGCAGCAGGAAAAGCGTGCGCGCGCCAATCTGGCACGGCTCCGTCCCGATCTCAGCGATGCCGAACGCGATGCCATGTTTATCGCCAATTGCGATGCTCAGGGGCGGTTCGTGGCGGAATATTCGGTGCTGATGCGCATTGCCACCGCCAAGCCCCGGCGTGTTCAGCGCGTCGGAACGGACGAGATGCTCGAAGCCGTCCGGCAGGGCCCGGTCATCCTTGCCGCCATGCATCTGGGCAACTGGGAAATCATGGCGCCGGAACTGGTCGACATGGGCGTGGTGCCCAATGTCAATTTCGCTCCGCCACCGCAACGGGGCCGCAACTGGATCACAAGGCGGGTCAGAAGCAAGGCCGGGCTACGCTTGATGCCATCCGGGTATGCCAGCATTCGCCCGGCCCTCAAGGAACTGAAATCCGGCGGCGTCATGGTACAATTTTGCGACGAGGGATTTCGCGGCGTCGTACGTGGCCCGCTGTTCGGCCGCAAGCCGAACACGGAGTGCAACATGGCGGTGATCGCGCGACTTGCCCGCATGACCGGCGCAAAGATCGCACCGATCTATTGTGTGCGCACTCACCAGGCACGGTTTATCTTCCACTGCGTCGAGCCCTTCAGCCTGCCGACTGCCGACGGCAAGAGCGATACACTGATGGATGACATCGTCTTCATCAATGCGGTGGTCGAGCCGATTATCCGTGCCCATCTCGAACAGTGGTATTTCCTCGACAACCGCCTTCCCGCGGGCGCTGCCTGAACGCGTTGCGGCCGCACAAGGGCGGCCGCAAACATTTTCGATTGGGGTGACGAAGTTCGTCAGTCCTTCTTCATCGGCGGGATGACGCGCAGCGACAGTTCCATCAACTGCTTCGGCATGGCCGGTGCCGGAGCGTTCATCAGAAGGTCCTGTGCCTGCTGGTTCATCGGGAACAGGGTGATTTCGCGCAGATTCTTGGCACCGAGCAGCAGCATGACGACGCGGTCGATACCAAAGGCGCAGCCACCATGCGGAGGCGCACCGTACTGGAAGGCGCGGTACATGCCGCCGAAGCGTTCCTCGACATCCGTCTGCGACAGGCCGACCAGCTCGAACGCCTTGACCATCAGTTCCGGCGACTGGTTGCGGATCGAGCCCGAGGCGATTTCGAAGCCGTTGCAGACGGCATCATACTGATAGGCCTTGATGCCAAGCGGATCCTGCGTCTGCAGGGCTTCGAGCCCACCCTGCGGCATCGAGAACGGGTTGTGGGCGAAATCGACCTTCTTGTCTTCCTCGCTCCATTCGTAGAACGGGAAGTCGATGATCCAGCACAGTTCGAACCGCTCGCGATCCACAAGGTTCAGGTCTTCGCCGGCCTTGGTGCGGGCTTCGCCTGCAAACTTGTAGAACTTTGCGGGCTCGCCGGCCACGAAGAAGCAGGCGTCGCCGAATTCGAGGCCAAGCTGCTCGGCAATCGCGGCCGTGCGATCGGGACCGATATTCTTGGCGAGCGGACCGGAACCGGCCGTGGCGCCATCCTCTTCCTTGCGCCAGAAGATATAGCCGAGACCCGGCTGGCCGGTCGACTGCGCCCAGGCATTCATGCGGTCGCAGAAGGCGCGGCCGATCGGTTCATCGGTATTGGACTTGCGCTTGACCGGGATCGCCCAGACTTCAACCTTCGGGTTGGCGGCGATCATGCCGGCAAACACCTTGAAGCCGGAGCCAGCGAAATGGTCTGTGACAGCCTGCATCTCGATCGGGTTGCGCAGGTCCGGCTTGTCGGAGCCGTATTTGCGGATGGCCTCGTCATACGGAATGCGCGGCCATTCCTTTGTAACGGGCTTGCCTTCGGCGAATTGCTCGAACACGCCGGTCATGATCGGCGCCATCGTGTCCCAGACGTCTTCCTGGGTGACGAAGCTCATTTCCAGGTCAAGCTGGTAGAATTCGCCCGGCAGGCGGTCGGCGCGCGGGTCTTCGTCGCGGAAGCACGGGGCGATCTGGAAGTAGCGGTCGAAACCGGCCACCATCAAAAGCTGCTTGTACTGCTGCGGCGCCTGCGGCAGCGCGAAGAACGTGCCGGGATGGATACGGCTCGGCACGAGGAAGTCGCGCGCGCCTTCCGGCGACGAGGCCGTCAGGATCGGTGTTGAATATTCGGCGAAACCGGCCGAGTTCATGCGCGAGCGCATGTCGGAAATGATCTGACTGCGCTTGACTATGTTCTTGTGCAGCGTTTCGCGGCGCAGGTCGAGGAAGCGGTACTTGAGGCGGATGTCTTCCGGATAGTCCGGCTCGCCGAAGACCGGCAGCGGCAGTTCCTTGGCGGCGGAGAGCACTTCGATCTCCTGAGCGTAAAGTTCGATCTCGCCGGTCGCCATCTGCTTGTTGACGGTCTCGTCGGAACGCGCCTTCACCGTGCCGTCGATGCGGATGACCCATTCGCCGCGCACGGTCTCGGCGGCCTTGAAGGCCGGCGAGTCGGGATCGACGACGATCTGCGTCATGCCGTAGTGATCGCGAAGGTCGATGAACAGCAGGCCCCCATGGTCGCGGACACGGTGGACCCAGCCGGAAATCCTAACGGTCTGGCCGACATCGGCTTTGCGGAGAGCGGCACAAGTGTGGCTGCGGTAACGATGCATGATAGTATCCTGGAACCGAGGGGCCGCGCGGCCACGCCAAAGCGCGCTGCGGCAGCGTCAAAATCGGGCGGAAAAGCGCATGATGAGGCCGATTTGTCAAGGCCGCGCGTATCGGCGCGGGGTTCCCATCAGCCACGAAACACCGCCACCGGGCCGAACTCGCCTCCGGCGATCCATGCTTGGATAGAATGGACCATCAATTTTCGTGGCTGTTTTTGCCGGTCGGCTGCGGCTAACAATGGGGCTCGGCACGCAGGCATGGAGTCGCGTCCGTCTGGATACCCGATCTACATGTCCCAGATTCGCCCACTCATTCCCCTTCTCGTCACCGCAGGCATTCTCATTGGCGGCAACGGGCTTCAGGGAACGTATATTTCGCTGCGTGCCCTGCAGGAAGGCTTCTCCACCTCGGTCATCGGGCTTGTCGGCACCGGCTACAATATCGGCTTCGCCATCGGCTGCATCTATGTGACCCGCATCCTGCGTTCGATCGGGCATATCCGCACTTTCTCTGCGATGGCCGCGATCGCATCGGCGGCGTCGATCGCCATGGTCCTGCTGATCGATCCCTGGTTCTGGTTTGTCATGCGTCTCGTTGCCGGCATCTGTTTCGCCAGCCTGTTCGCCACCGTCGAAAGCTGGCTGAATGCGCGGGTAACCAACGCCAACCGCGCCCGGACGCTCTCGATCTACCGTCTCGTCGATCTCGGCTCGGTGACGGCGGCGCAATATCTGATCCCAACGGTCGGCATCGAGGGATTCCAGCTTTTTGCCATTGTCGCGATGGCGCTCACTTTGTCGCTGGTGCCGATCTCGCTCGCCGACCGCTCCAGCCCCGGTGTACCCGAGGCCATCAAGTTCGACGTCAAGGCGCTCTGGAACATTTCGCCGCTGGCGACCATCGGCTGCATCGTCGTCGGCCTAACCAACTCGACATTCCGCTCACTGGGGCCGATCTATGCCGATGGCATCGGCCTGTCGATTACCGCCATCGCCACGTTCATGAGCGTCGGCATTATCGGCGGCGTGGTGCTGCAATATCCGCTCGGCATCTATTCCGATCGGCTTGACCGCCGGCTGATCATTCTCATCGCCACCTTCGGCTCGCTGCTTGCCGGCCTGTTCCTCGCCTTTGCCGCCGGCAACAGCGAATGGCTGAATTTCGTCGGCATCTTCGTCTTCGGCGCCTTCGCCATGCCGCTCTATTCGCTCTGCTCGGCCCATGCCAACGACCATGCCGCCGAGGGGCAGCATGCGCTCGTCTCGGCCGGCATGCTGTTCTTCTGGTCGCTCGGCGCCATTATCGGCCCGCTCTTCGCTTCCGTCCTGCTGGATCATTTTGGGCCACAGGCGCTGTTCATCTATACAGCCGCCGTGCTTGCCACCTTCATGCTCTATACGCTGCAGCGCATGACGGCGCGCGGTGCCGTACCGACCGGACAGCGCACCATGCGCTTTCGCAACCTGCTGCGAACCTCCGCCTTCTTCAACAAGCTCGCGGCCGCGCCCGGCGAGAAGAAGGATGTCTGATGGCTGCGGCAAGATGCCGGTCCTGAATGGCCCCCTTGTCAATTGCTGAATGCGTCCATCAAGTTTAAGAACACAACACAGTTACATCACCCAGGACCAGACCATGCCGATCATCAGCCGCCGCACGCTTCTGAAGGGATCGGCCGCCGCTGCCACGTCGTTCGCGCTCGGCGCGGGCCTGGCCGCCCGCAACGGGATCGCCGCTCCCACCCCGGTTCTCCTGAAGGCGCAGTTCACCGAGGCGAGGCTCGCGGCCGACGGCGTCACGCCAAAAATCATGACCTACGGTCTGGGGGACGGCACGGCAACCGGCGTGCCGCCGGTCCTCAGGATGAAGAAGGGGGAACCCTTTGCCGCCCGACTTCTCAATGCGTTGGACGAGCCGACGACCGTACACTGGCATGGCATGAGGATCGTCAACAGCATGGACGGCGTGCCGGAAATGACGCAGCCCTATGTCTATCCCGGCGACGGTTTCGACTATGCCTTCACGCCGCCGGACGCCGGCACCTTCTGGTATCATCCCCACTGCAACACGCTGACGCAGATGGGCCATGGGCTGACCGGCGTTATCGTCGTCGAAAATCCCGCCGATCCTATTTTCGATGCCGAGATCGTGCTCAACCTGCGCGACTGGCGGCTGGGCAGGGGCGGAGAATTCTTGCCCCCCTTCAAGCCGCGCGATGCCGCCCGCGGCGGCACCTATGGCACCGTGCGAACCGCCAACTGGCAGCAGGAACCTATGCATCAAGCGCCGGCCGGCGGGCTTTTGCGCGTCCGTCTTGCTGCAACGGATGTGACGCGGATTTACATACTCGGTATTGAGGGTGCGACGGCAATGGTCGTGGCGCTCGACGGCAATCCGGTCGATGCGCCCTTCCCGCTCGATCGGCTGGATTTTGGGCCGGGCCAACGTGTCGAACTGATCGTGCGTATGCCGGACGACGAGGGCGCCGTCGTCAAGCTCGGTAACTTCCGTGGTTCGAGCCCCTTCACCATCGCCTCGATCACAGCGACCGGTCAATCGCTGAAGCGGGACATCCGCGACGTCAGGCCACTGCCGGCCAACCCGATCGCCGAGGCCGACCTGTCGACAGCCGAGAAGATCCCGCTGGACTTCACCGCCACCGCCGAGCATGCGCCATCACCCAGCATTTGCGGCACGATCGGTTACACGTTCTGGGCCATCAACAAGGTGCCGTGGCCGGGCGACACGCCCGATCCTGTCGCGCCGCTGTCCGACCTGAAACTCGGCAAGAGCTATGTCCTTCAAGTGCGCAATCGCACACCGCACGCCCATCCGATCCATCTGCACGGGATGACCTTCCGCATCCTGAAGTCCAACACCCGCAAGATACTGCCACCACCCACCGACACGATCCTGCTCCAGCCGGACGAACAGGCAGAACTGGGGCTCGTGGCGGATAATCCCGGCGACTGGCTGCTCCATTGCCACATCATCGAGCATCAGAAGACCGGAATGACCGGATATTTCCGGGTCGCCTGAGCTTTTTCGATTGTGACACCGGGCATGAAGGGATACATCGGGTGAGTTTTAACGCCGCATTTCCGCCACAGTGATTGAAGTTTGATGATCGAGACAACCGCTGAGCTTGCCGCCGCCTGCAAAACGCTGGCCGAGGGGCAATACCTGACAATCGACACGGAATTCCTCCGCGAAACCACCTTCTGGCCGCAACTGTGCCTGATCCAGATGGCCGGACCGGATATCGCCGTCATCGTCGATCCGCTGGCAAAGGATATCGACCTTGCGCCCTTCTTCGAACTGATGGCCGATACCAGCGTCGTCAAGGTGTTCCATGCGGCGCGACAGGACATCGAAATCATTTATAATCTCGGAAAGCTGATCCCGCACCCGATCTTCGACACGCAGGTCGCCGCCATGGTCTGCGGCTTCGGCGACAGCGTCTCCTATGATCAACTCGTCAGCCGCATCAAGGGCGTCCATATCGACAAGTCCTCGCGCTTCACCGACTGGAGCCGCCGGCCGCTGTCGGACAAGCAGCTGGACTATGCGCTGGCCGACGTCACCCATCTGCGCGACGTCTACCTGCACCTGAAGACCGAACTCGAGCGCGAAGGCCGCTCGTTGTGGCTGACCGAGGAAATGGCGATCCTGGAGGCCACGGAAACCTACGATATCCATCCGGACGACGCCTGGCAGCGCCTGAAGATGCGGCTGAAGAAGCCGGTGGAACTGGCCGTGCTGCAGAAGGTCGCCGCCTGGCGCGAGCGCGAGGCGCGCAACCGCAACGTTCCCCGTGGTCGTATCCTGAAAGACGACGGTCTCTACGAGATCGCCCAGCAACAGCCCAAGGATGCCGAAGCCCTGTCGCGGCTACGCACCATCCCGAAGGGCTGGGAACGGTCGGCCGCCGGCACGGCGATCCTCGAAGCGGTCAATGCCGCGGTCGAGATGCCCAAGGCCGACATGCCGAAGATCCCGCGCCAGAGCCAGTCTCCGGAAGGCGCCCAGGCCGCCGGCGAAATGCTCAAGGTCCTGCTCAAGCTGATCGCCGAAAAACAGGGCGTCGCCGCCAAGATCATCGCCAACAGCGAAGATCTTGAGCGCATCGCCTCGGAGGGCTCGAACGCCGATGTCGGCGCTCTCAAGGGTTGGCGGCGCGAACTGTTCGGCGAAACCGCCCTGAAGCTCATCAACGGCGAAGTCGCCCTGCGCTTCGTTAATCGCAAGATCGAGGCCGTCGAGGTCTGATAACAGACGATATCAGGGGTGCATCCTGGCGCCCTTGGTGATCTTGTCGATCAGCTTCTTGTCCGCATGAATGGCAATGCCGACGACCTTGGCATCGGCTGGACCGAACTGCGCAAACACGGCCCGGTTCGCCGCATCATGGCCGGTCGAAAACATTTCCTCGATATAGAGCGATGACGTGATCTCGCGCTCCAGCGTACGGCGATGGATCTTGCCAAGCGTTTCCTGATCGGAAGACAGGACGATGATTGGCTGGATGCTCAACGGATTGTAGACGTTGCCATCGGCATCGCGGTAAGCTTCGCCGATAATGCCGGGCTTTTGCGCGGTGATGCCGCTGGTCAGGAATGCCGTCACGTTCAGCTTCTGCCAGGTGGCCAGGTCGTCGCGCAACACGATTGCAAATTTGGTCTCGAACATGAATGCCAACTCCACTCTTGGAAACAGGATGCTTGTAACGTCGGCAGGCTCCATAGCCTGCGCCGGCCAGAGCAATCTTGAACGTTCGTGCACGACCAACGACAGCATCCGCATCGCGCCCGCCTCCGGCGGCATTGCCCGGATCGAGGCGCAATTCCACGGCGACGCCTTCGAGCCGCACCGTCACGACACCTATGCGCTCGGCCTGACACTGCGCGGCGTGCAGACCTTCAGCTATCGAGGCATCGTGCGCTACAGCCAGCCCGGCAATGTCATCGTGCTGCACCCGGATGAGGTGCACGACGGCGGTGCCGCGACTGAAGAAGGCCTGCGCTACCGGATGATGTACCTGCCGCCGGAAATGCTGATCGATGCGCTGGGTGACCGTCGCGGCGGCCTGCCCTTCGTCGGCTCCCCGGTCGTCGCCGATCGCGCCTTTGCCGAAAGCCTTGCCGATGCCATGCGGGATCTGAATGGTGAAATCGGCGATCTGCATATGAATGATATTGTTTCCCGGATTGCCGACGGCCTGTTGCGTCATGCCGACAGCGCCGTTGGAAAGGTTGGAGGCAAGACGGATGCAAACGCCATCCGACGCACCTGCGAGCATCTGCAGGCCCATTCGCAACGGCAGGTGACGTCAGGTGAACTGGAGAAGGTGAGCGGCCTCGACCGCTTCACGCTGGCACGGCATTTTCGCGCGAGCCTTGGCACCAGCCCGCACCGCTACCTCATCATGCGGCGGCTGGAGCGGGCGCGCGACATGATCGGCAGCGGCCGGAGCCTGGTCGAAATCGCGCTCGAAACCGGCTTTGCCGACCAGGCGCATTTTACCCGTCACTTCAAGAAGACCCATGGAATGACGCCCGGACGCTGGGCAACCCTCTCGAGCCAGTCATAAACAGTTACATGAAATCGCTTGACGCACCCTGTCCAAATGGAACAATGCCTGTAAGCACCGGGGGAGCGGAGCTGGAATCATGAGAGAAATATCCCCGACAGAGAACTGGTTGCTGATCACGCTCGGTATGGCGCTCAGCGGCGTTCTCTACAGCCTGGCGGTCTTCCCGGAAGAACCCTTGATCATCGGAGCGATCTTCGCGGTCTCCATGGGCTTGCCCATGATCGCCTTCGAGCGGCGCGTTCTACTTCGTTCACTCTATCGGCGGATCGAAAAGCTCCCGACTGTCGCCTTCATCGCAGCCGCGTTGATCATCTATGAGATCCTGATGAGCGCCGGTTATGCCGTTGCCGCCACGTTTCTCTCCTGGCTAGGCTTCCTGAAACCACGCGCGGCAATCGATCTGCTGATCATGCCGTTCGACGTCTTTCTCTATGCTCTCGCCGTCTGCGCGCTGATCGTCTTCATCCTGCGGGTCCGCGACCTTCTGGGCCGAGATATTTTCACCAGCATGCTGATCAGCCGCTACCGCGCGCCGGTCAAGGAAGAGCGGATTTTCCTGTTCATCGACCTCGCTGATTCCACCTCCTATGCCGAAAAACATGGCGACCTGCGCGCCCAGCAGTTCCTGAAAGCCCTTTTTGCCGCCTTTGCAGAACCTGTCCGCCGCTACAATGGCGCGATCGACGATTATGTCGGCGACGCCGCGATCGTCACCTGGCCGCTGAAACGTGGTGTCAAACATGCCCGCTGTATCCGTTGCGTCTTCGACATCCTCGACGATATCCAAGCCAATGCAGAGGCCTGGCAGAAGAAGTTCGGCCAGGTGCCGCGCCTGCGGGCGGCCATTCACGGCGGCCCCATCATAACCGCCGAAATCGGTATCGACCGGCACAAGATCGCCTATTTCGGCGATACGGTGAACACGACCTCAAGGCTGGAAGCGCTGTGCAAGTCCCTGAACCAGCAGGTGCTGATTTCCACCGATCTCGCCCAGCGCATCAAGGTGCCGGACGCATTCTCGCTTCAGGATCTCGGCACGCATGCCGTCAAGGGACGCGGGCAGACGGTCGGGGTGATGTCGCTTGCCGGGCGCAAACTAGCGCCGGTCATCGCGCCCTTCGAGTTGCGGATACCGGCCGAGTAAAAGGCGCCGCCCCTTTCGTCCGAACAAAAAGCCGATGAAACACAAAATGACAAACCTGCCGAAAAATCGGCAGGTTTGTCAGCAGTCTGAGACCTCGCAACTCGCCTTGCGAAGCCTGTCAATTGTTTCGCGCGAGGCCATAGCGGTCAGAGAAGAAAATAACCCTTGAAAAGCGCCACCGCGTCATCGAGATGGATGGTAAAATCCGCTTTCTTGTCTCCGTTGACATCGCCGTAGATATAGGTGTCCGAGGCCTTCTTCTCATAACGCAGTTCACCCGCCTTGCCGTGGAATGCAGCGGTGCCGATGAAGGTAAAAGCGTCGTTCGCCTTGGTCTTGCTGTTGGCATCCATGTAGGACAAGTCGATCTTGTCGCCGCCGGCGCCGGAAAAGTCGAAGATCGTATCCCGTCCGAATGAAGCGACGGTCGATTCCGACTTGTCGCCGAACCGGAACACATCCTTGCCTGCACCGCCATAAAGATCGTCGGCGCCCTTGTCACCGTAGAGGATGTCATTGCCGCCGGCACCGCTGATGACGTCGTTACCGTAATTTCCGGACAGGAAATTTCCTTTGTCATTGCCGTAGAGCTTGTCGGCGAATTCCGATCCGAAGAAATTCTCGACGGAGGAATAGGTGTCGCCCTTGGCCTCGTTCGTGTTGATGGACGCCTTCGCGAGACTCGCCGTAACGCCTTTTGTCGCAAACATGTAATATGCCGTGTCGGAGCCCGATCCACCGACAATTTTGTCGGCGCCAGCGCCACCCAGGAAATCGTCATTCCCGGCATTGCCGTTCAGCGTATCGTTGCCGTCGCCACCGATCAGCCCATCACTGTATTTGGTACCGTTGATGGTATCGTTTCCGGAAAGGACCATCGACACGAACGCGGCATCATTTCCGGCAAAGACGGCGTCACCAAGCTTTGCCGCGGACAGTTTCAGGCCGGTAATGGATATCGCCGCTTTTCCACCGATAACAACGTTGATGCCCGTTACGGTGCCGGCCGTGACATCGGTGACGGTTCCCGACGTGATCTTGACCTTCAATCCTGTACCGGAAAAAGAGGTGTAATTTTTTGAATCATCAAAGAATTTGACAATTGTTGATGAAGCCGACGTCTTGTCGTAGTAAAACAACTCTTCCACAGTCGTTTGCAGCATATCGACGCCGCGCCCAAGGTCTCCATATGTGATTTTCGCCATAATAACCCCCTCAAATCATTAAATTCAGCTAATCTTATATAGTATTATTGGGACAGGGAATGGCCGTCAAGACGCAGGGGGCAGGCTCTAACCTCGACCATATGATCTATAAAATTTATTGCGCGAACCGGAATGCGATCCGCTTGCCCGTCAGCTTCGCCAATTGCTGCAGCCGTCCGTCCAGCCTTTCCCCCTCGAATTCCGAATAGGCGGCCGGAATGATGAATTCCAGGTCGAGGTCGGCTGATTTGGACGGGCGAATATCGAGATTGCGCACGACGCCCGGCATGGATGCCGACAGCAGGTAGACGACGCGCAGGAGTCCGCCGAGCAGCTTTGCCAGTTCGAGCAGGCGCGGCGTCGCGATGGCAGCCAGCGGTTCGGTGGCGCCGTCATCGTTCAGGCCTTCGAAGCGATAGTAGTTGGCAAGCGCGATATAGGCGCGGCCGGCATGGGTGATGCCGGAAAACGTGCTGTGGGCGATGATGTTCAGGGCCTGCAGACCACGATAATCGGGATGGGCGCGCCAGCTGATATCGGCGAGCAGACAGGCCGCCTGACGGTAGCGCCCCTCTTCCTCTGTCTCGTTGATGCCGAAATGCGGCACCATCTTGCCGCTCCAGTCGGCAAGCTCGCGCGCGTGCTCGGGCGAACGGGCTCGCAGGATGGCGATTTCGCGCGCCGCCGTTAGGAGCGGATCGTGGGCGCGGACCGTATCCGACAGGAGCGATAGCAGATAGCCTTCGCGAACGCCGAGAGCCGAGAACGAGATGCGCGCCGGCTTCATCTGGGCGATTACCTCCTGCATGGCGATGGCGCCGAACGGCAGAAGGTTGCGGCGGCTCTTGGAAATATGGGCGTAGGCTGGAGCTTTGAGGTCCTTCGGCTCGATGACCTCCGGCAGGAAAGCCATGGCCTCGTCAAAGGAGATTTCGTAGCCCTGCATCATGTGCAGCGGATAGTTGCGCAGTTCCATGTGCAGCTTGGCGATCGAGCGCCAGGTGCCGCCGACCGCATAGAAGGTGCGCCCTGCCCCCTTTTCGAGAACGCTGGCGCCCTTCATGTGGCGGCGCACATGGCTGCGCGCCTTGACGATCGAACCTTCCGCATGCTCTGAAAGCCGGATACCGCCGAGCGGCAGGGTAATGCCCTTGCCGATCTTCGTGCCGGCGATATCGACCAGTTCGAGCGAGCCGCCGCCGAGATCGCCGACGATGCCGTCTGGGTCGTGATAACCGCTGACGATGCCCATGGCGGAGAAATAGGCTTCCTCTTCGCCGGTCAGCACGCGGACCTTCTGGGCGAGAATGATCTCGGCACGCCGGATGAAGTCCGGCCCGTTCGAGGCGTCACGGGCGGCGGCGGTCGCCAGCACGAAAACCGTCGAGGCGCGCGCCTGCGTCGACAAGGCCCGGAACCGGTGCAGCGCCTTCAGCGCCCGCTCGACACTTTCAGCATCCATGCGGCCGGTCGCGTCGATGCCCTTGCCAAGGCCGCACATGACCTTTTCGTTGAACAGGATGGCCGGGGAGCGGCTTAGCCCTTCATAGATGACCAGTCGAATCGAGTTCGACCCGATATCCACAACCGAGACCGGGGCAATTCCAGGCAAACGCCCCTGGGCTTCAGATTCTACCATGCCATTCCGTTTTATCTTCCGCGGCCGCTGTTCCAGCCGGCAATTACCTTGGGCGTGCTGGATTTCAAGGCCTCGCCCCGCCCGGACAGGCTGGGATTGGTCATGAAGTAGACCTGCGCATTGAACGGTTCGGAATCCCGCGCCACTTCCATACGCCGCGACGTTCCGTCCGGCAGGATTTCGTAGCTCTGCTGGTTGTCGATAAGATTTCCCAGCATGATCTGCGACAAGACCTGTTCATGCACGGTCCGGTTGATGAGAGGCACCAGGGTCTCCACCCGCCGATCCAGATTGCGCGGCATCATGTCCGCGGAGCCGATATATACGAGCGCATGCTCGGATGGAAGCCCATGGCCGTTGCCGAAGCAGAAGATGCGCGAATGCTCGAGAAAGCGGCCGACGATCGACTTGACGCGGATATGATCAGACAACCCGGCCACCTGCGGCCGCAGGCAGCAGATGCCGCGCACCACCAGATCGATTTCCACGCCGGCCCGGCTGGCTCGGTAGAGCGCGTCGATGATTTCCGGATCGACCAGCGAATTCATCTTCATCCAGATAGAAGCCGGACGGCCGGCCTGCGCGTGGACGATTTCCTCGCCTATATGCTGGAGGATGCGTGGTCGCAGCGTGTGCGGTGATATGGCCAGCTTCATGCCCGCTTCCGGTTCGCCGTAGCCGGTGATGAAATTGAAGATATTGGCCATGTCATGGGCAATCTTCGGATTGCAGGTGAAGAACGACAGGTCGGTATAGATTTTCGCCGTCACCGGGTGATAGTTGCCGGTGCCGAGATGGCAGTAGGTCCGCAGCTTGCCCTCTTCGCGGCGCACGACCATCGACATTTTTGCGTGCGTCTTCAGTTCGATGAAGCCGAACACCACCTGCACGCCGGCGCGCTCGAGGTCGCGGGCCCAGCGGATATTGGCCTCTTCGTCGAAACGCGCCTTCAGCTCCACCAGCGCCGTCACCGACTTGCCGGCCTCGGCGGCATCGATCAGGGCGCGCACGATCGGGCTATCGTTCGAGGTTCGGTACAACGTCTGCTTTATCGCCAGGACGTCAGGATCGCGTGCAGCCTGCAGCAGGAACTGGACCACCACGTCGAAACTCTCATACGGATGGTGGACGACCATGTCCTTTTCGCGGATGGCGGCGAGGCAGTCGCCGGCATGTTCGCGGACACGTTCAGGAAATCGCGCATTGTAGGGCTCGAAGCGCAGATCGTCGCGCGGCGCCTTGGTGATCTCGGAGAGCGTGTTGAGAGCGAGAAGCCCGGGAAGGACTGCCACGCGGTTTTCCGGGACGTTGAGCTCCGAAACGACGAAATGGCGCAGTTCCAGCGGCATTTCCGAATCGATCTCGATGCGGATGACCGAACCGCGGCGGCGGCGCTTCAGGGCGGTTTCATAGAAGCGGACGAGATCTTCGGCCTCTTCCTCGACTTCGATATCACTGTCGCGGATGATGCGGAACGTACCAGAACCCTTGACCTCGTAACCGGGGAAGAGCCGCTCGATGAACAGGCTGACGGCGTCTTCCAGCGTGATGTAGCGGATTACCGACTTGGCGTCCGGCAGGCGGATGAAGCGGTCGAGCGCCACAGGCAGGCGCAACAGAGCCGTCATCGGCTCACGACCATGCTTGCTGACCAACTGCAGCCCCATGCTGAAGCCGAGATTGGGGATGAACGGGAACGGATGCGCTGGGTCGATCGACAGCGGCGTCAGGACCGGGAAGATCGCCTGATCGAATTCATTGGCGAGCCATGTCCGGTCCTGCGGCGATAGCGACACCGGGCGGACGATCAAAATATCTTCCTTGGCGAGATATTGCTGCAGGACGGCAAGCGAGGCCTGTTGCTCCATCTGCAGGTTGTCGATTTCTTTCAGGATGTCTTCCAGCTGTTCGGCCGGCGTCTTGCCATCCGGGCTGCGGACCACCACACCCTGGCGCACCTGGCCTTCGAGGCCAGCAACGCGCACCATGAAGAATTCGTCGAGATTGGCAGCCGAAATCGACAGGAAACGCACGCGCTCGAGCAGCGGGTGGGCCGTGTTCAGCGTTTCTTCCAGAACGCGCCGGTTGAACTGCAGCCAGGAAAATTCGCGATTGATGAAGCGTTCCGGGCTGGTCAGCAGGTCAATTTCGTCGGCCACCGGCATATTGGTGTTCGTTGCTGATGTGGCTGTATCCATTGTCCCCGACCCGCATTTCCTGCTTTTCTTGAAGCAGCTATCCCAGTTTGACGACGGAACTGTGACAGTCAATCGATTTCGCGTGTCTTTCCAATGCTGTTGAGCACTTCAAGGGCCAGTGCACGGTTGATGCGCGTGCCGCGTGCGAGCGCCAGGTGATCAAGGCGCTCGATGATCGTCTGGGCACTGTCGAGCGAACGCTCCATCCGCGCGACGATGTAGGCGATCAGGCGATCGTCCACCGCGAGTTGGCGGTCGGCGAGGAGCTTGACCAGAACCTGGGCCAGCAGTTCGTCATCCGGCTCGCCGATCTCGACGACCGTCGCCGCCTTGAGGCGGGAGCGCAGGTCCGGCAGCTCGACCGACCAGGACATCGGCCACAGCCGGCTGGTGATCAACAGGCTCTGGCCATTTTCGCGCACGCTGTTGATGACGTGAAAAAGCGCCCGGTCGTCGAACCCTTGGCGATCGGCATCCTCGAACAGGACCGGATGGGCCGCGGCGATCTCGGCGGCATTGCTGCCTGTGGTCGGATGAATGGCAACGGCGCCGCTGTGTTCCCGCCAGATCGAGGCCAGATGCGACTTTCCGGATCCGACCGGCCCGGCCAGAATAACGACGGGTGACGGCCAGCGCGGCCAGCTGTCGATGATGGACACGGCCGCCTTCAGCCGCTCCGACACGAGCAGGTCGTCACGCCCCGTCTGGGGCTCGTGCTCGAAAACGAGCGGCAGCTGTTCGAACTTGCGGACCATACGCTGTTACTCAGGATGCTTTTCCGGATATTTATGCTCCGGCTCGATCGTCAGGATGTGGCGGTGACCATGATAAAGCGTGCTGTCAAGGTAACGCCCGATACCGAAGCGGACAAGCACGCCGATCGCGGCGGCGGCCGGCACGGCGACCAGCAGCCCGACGAAACCGAACAGCGCGCCGAACGCCAGGAGGGCGAACATCAGCCAGACGGGATGCAGACCGACACTTTTGCCGACCAGCCGCGGCTGCAGAATATTGCCCTCGAGGAATTGTCCGGCAAAGAAGATCGCCGCCACGATGCCGATGTTGAGATAATCCGGCCAGAACTGGACAAGCGCCACGCCGACGGCAAGAACAAGGCCGACCATCGAACCGACATAGGGGACGAAACTGATCATGCCGGCGAACAGGCCGATCAGCAGGCCGAAGTTGAGACCAGCGAGCGTCAGGGAAATGCCGTAGAACAGGCCGAGGATGATGCAGAGCGAGCCCTGCCCGCGCACGAATCCGGCAATCGTCGTGTTCATGTCGCGAGATATCTGGCGGACAGTCGCAACGTGATCGCGCGGCACCCAGCTATCGACCCGGTCGACCATCCGGTCCCAATCGAGCAGCAAATAGAAGGCGACGACCGGCGTGACGATGAACAGCGAGAGGATGTCGAGCAGCGCCATGCCGGAATTCCACAATTGCTGGAACAGCGTGCCGAGGAACCCCGCGCCTTGCTCCAGGAGTTTGGCGGAGTTCTGCTTGATCGTGTCCATCTGGCCGGAAACCCAGTCGGGCAGCCAGGCGGTATCGGGGCTCGTCAGGAATGCCTGGAGCATGGAAACATAGCCCGGCATTTTCGCGATGAATTCCGACGCCTGGGTGAAGACGATCGGGATGATGACGACCAGCGACAGCGCGAAGACGACGACGAAGCCGATCAGGATGACCACCGTGGCCATCAGCCGGCTCAGACCCCGCCGCTCCAGCCAGTCGGCGACCGGATCGAGGAAATAGGCGAGCGCCATGCCGGCGATGAACGGCAGCAGGATGGTCGAGAAGACCATCAGGAAGGCGATGAAGCCGGCGAAGAAAAGCAGCCAGAAGATGATCTGGCGCTGCAACCCGCTGCCGCTCAGTTTGTTGACCATGCCGCCGTTCCGATATCCTGTCGCTTGCGCCGTGCCACGCAGCTTCCACCGCTGGAGATAGGATGTGCCACCGACCATGGTCAAGCCTGCGGCGGAAAAGGTCACGTGCAACAGGGCAAAACGGTGAAAAAGCGGGACTTATGGCGGCAATCGGCTTGCACTCGCCGCACCGCCATGCCAATCGCAATCCGAATATGACGAGCAGCGGAGAGCGAGCCATGAGCGAGCCTGGAAAGAATGGTCTGACCTACAGCGATGCGGGTGTGGATATCGATGCCGGAAACCTCATGGTCGAAAAGATCAAGCCGCATGTGCGCTCGACCCGGCGTCCCGGCGCCGACGGCGAGATCGGCGGTTTCGGTGGCCTGTTCGACCTGAAGGCCGCGGGTTTCACCGATCCGGTCCTGGTGGCCGCCAATGACGGTGTCGGCACCAAGCTCAAGATCGCCATCGACGCCGACAAGCATGACACGGTCGGCATCGACCTCGTCGCCATGTGCGTCAACGACCTCGTCGTGCAGGGCGCCGAGCCGCTGTTCTTCCTCGACTATTTTGCCACCGGCAAGCTCGATCCGGACCAGGGTGCGTCGATCGTCGCCGGCATTGCCGCCGGTTGCCGCGATGCCGGCTGCGCGCTCATCGGCGGCGAAACCGCCGAAATGCCGGGCATGTACGCGGGCGGGGATTACGACCTCGCGGGCTTCGCGGTCGGTGCTGCCGAACGCGGCCAGTTGCTGCCGGCGGGCGATATCGCCGAAGGCGACGTCATTCTTGGCCTTGCCTCTTCCGGCGTTCATTCAAACGGTTATTCGCTGGTCCGCAAGATCGTCGCCCTGTCGGGCCTGTCCTGGGATGCGCCCGCACCCTTCGGCGATGGCA
This sequence comes from Pararhizobium sp. O133, assembly GCF_051669845.1. NCBI lineage: Bacteria > Pseudomonadati > Pseudomonadota > Alphaproteobacteria > Hyphomicrobiales > Rhizobiaceae > Pararhizobium > Pararhizobium sp. O133. The sequence goes on from NZ_CP196426.1 coordinate 3,430,929, forward strand.
CGCTGGCCGATGTCCTGATGACGCCGACCAAGATATACGTGAAGCCGTTGCTGAAGGCGATCCGCGAAACGGGCAAGATCAAGGCGCTGGCCCATATTACCGGCGGCGGATTCCCGGAAAACATCCCGCGCGTCCTGCCGAAGCATCTCGCCGCCGAGATCGATCTCGACGCGATCAAGACGCCCGCCGTCTTCTCCTGGCTCGCCAAGACAGGCGGTGTCGCCGCCAACGAAATGCTGCGCACCTTCAACTGCGGCGTCGGCATGATCGCCGTCGTCAAAGCGGAAGACGCCGAAAAGGTCGCCGCCATCCTGACCGCCGAAGGCGAAACCGTCTTTACGCTCGGCCGCATGGTCGCGCGGGAAGAAGGTGCCGCCGGCACCATCTACAAGGGCGCGCTCGCCCTATGACCGCGACGGAAAATGCGGCTCGCAAGCGGGTCGTGGTGTTCATTTCCGGCGGCGGCTCCAACATGCTGGCGCTGGCGAAAGCCGCAGCCGAACCCGATTTTCCGGCCGAAATCGTCGCCGTCATGTCCGACAAGCCCGATGCCGGCGGCCTCGCCAAGGCGAAGGCGCTGGGGATCGAGACCTTCTCCTTTTTCCGCAAGGACTATGACAGCAAGGACGCCCATGAAGCGGCCATCCTGTCACAACTCGCCGAGCTTGCACCCGACCTGATCTGCCTTGCCGGCTACATGCGCCTGCTGAGCGCCACCTTCATCAATGCCTATGAAGGCCGGATCATCAACATCCACCCGTCCCTGTTGCCGCTGTTTCCGGGTCTGCACACCCACCAGCGCGCCATCGACGCCGGCGTGAAGTCTGCCGGATGCACGATCCATTTCGTTACAGAAGGCATGGACGAAGGTCCGGTCATCCTGCAGACGGAAGTGCCGGTGCTGGAGGGCGATACCGCCGAGACGCTGGCCGCGCGCGTCCTTATCGAGGAACACAAGTCCTATCCGGCCGCCCTGCGGCTGGTTGCCGAAGGCAAGGTGCGGATGGTGGATGGCCGGGCGGTTCACGGGGATAGCAGTTCTCGATAATTTCAGCGGTGGCCTACTACAATCGATCACTTGGCCAACCGGTTGACCAAGGTTTGGATCATGCATATCCTGCATAGAGGTCCAAGTCCCTTCTGCAGACGTGGAGGCACCCATGACAATAGAAGTAAAAGTAGCGCAAGCGAAGACCCACCTTTCCCAACTTCTCTCCAAGGTCGAGGCAGGCGAAGATGTCATTATCTCCCGTGGGAACGAGCCCATCGCCCGCCTCGTTCGCATTGATGGTCGCAGCGAACGAATTGCCGCAATCGAGGCACTCAGAATGGAAAGAAAGCGGCATAAGCCCGTAACGAGCGAGGAAATATTAGAGTTCCGCGACGAAGGCCGCCGCTGGAAATGAACTTCGTCGTTGACGCTTCGATCGTTGCTGCCTGGCTGCTCCCCGACGAAGAAAATGACCTGGCGGAAAAAGCACGATCTGCCATGATCGACAAAGATGCTCTTGCCCCGGATCTGCTCTGGCATGAGATACGCAATATTCTTGTCATTGCCGAAAGACGAAATCGGGTGGCGGAGGACGGTATTGCAAACCTGATCGTCAATCTCCGGCGAGTCCCATTGCGGATCGTCGACATGAATGACGATCTCAGGATCGTACAACTTGCAAGGGATCATCGGCTTTCCGGCTACGACGCCACTTATCTGGCACTTGCCATTACCGAAAATCTTCCGCTGGTAACCCTCGACAAAAAGCTCGTTAACGCAGCCCGTGCGGTCGGACTACCGCTTTTGGCTGAGGATCAAGTTATCGAGCCAGCTTTTCCCTGTTCAGCATCGCCCATTGCAGCAGCATGAGGGTCTTGCCGTCGCAGATCTCGCCGCGGCTGATCATTTCCATGGCTTCCTTGAGCGGCACCTCGATCACCTCGATATCCTCGTCCTCGTGCGCGGCACCGCCACCATCCTCGGCGCGCACCGTCACGTCAATGATTGCCGCAAAGAAATGGATTGTCTCGGTCACCGCACCCGGCGACATGAAGGCCTGGAACACCGGCTGGACGTCGGTCACCAGATAACCTGTCTCCTCCATCACCTCGCGCCGGATCGCCTCCGTCGGATGATCGCCATCCAGCAGGCCGGCCGGCGTTTCCAGCAACCAGCCGGAATGGCCGTTGAGATGCGCCGGCATGCGGAACTGCCGCACGAGAATGACGCTGTCGCGCCTGGCATCATAAAGCAGGATCGTTGCGCCATTGCCGCGATCATAGACCTCGCGCTTCAGCTTCTTCGTCACCCCATTCGAGCCGGTATAGTTGAAGGTGACGTTGCGCAGATGGTACCAGTTTTTCGAAAGCGTCTCGTCCTTCAGGACTTCGATTTTTGCATTCTCGAATTTCGTCATGCGTCTTTCAGTCCTTGCGCATCCATATGTGATTGTCGTGGAAGGCCGCGCCGCCATAGGGGGCAGCAGCGTCGGCGCCGGTGAGCACGTTGATGCCCTCGCCGTCCAGATGCGTGTCGTTCGGCCAGAGACCTTCGCAGATCACTACGCCGCGCCGCGCGCCGCCGCCGATCTTCGCATGCAGCCGGATTTCGCCGCGCTCATTGCCGATCCGGACGATATCGCCATCGGCAATGCCGGATACGGCCGCGTCATCGGCGTGGATCATCGCTTCGGGGCGGACTTCCTTCTGGATCGACGACGGGGTCTCGGCGAAGGTCGAGTTGAGGAACGACCGCGCCGGCGATGTCGCCAGACGGAACGGGTGCTTTTCGTCGGCGATCTCGATCAGATCGACATGATCGGGAAATTCGGGCAACTGTTCGTGCGGTCCGAAGACGCCAAGGGCTTTCGGCGGTTTGTTCGGGGCCGCCTGCCCGGTCCAGTCTGCCTTGAAATGGAATTTGCCGTCGGGATGGGCAAAGCCCTTGATAAAATGCGCGGTCTCGAAATCCGGCTGGATGTCCATCCACTTGTCGCGCTTCAGACCTTCGAAATCCGTGCCATGATTGACGAGGATGCGGTCGATATGCTCGCGTTCGCTGCGGCCGAAACCCGGCCGGTCGGCGACGCCGAGGCGCTTGGCCAGTTCCTCGATGACGAAGAGATTGGTGCGCACCGTCGATGGCGGCTCGACGACTTTGGGCCCAAGCAGGATATGCTGGTGGCCGCCACCGCGATAAAGATCGTCATGCTCGAGGAACATGGTGGCCGGCAGGACGATATCGGCGAGCTTGGCCGTATCGGTCATGAACTGCTCATGCACGGCGACAAAGAGATCGTCGCGCAGGAAGCCGCGCGTCACCAGCCGCTGTTCCGGCGCGACATTGACGGGATTGGTATTCTGGATGAGCATCGCCGTCACCGGCCCGCGGTAGCGCAGCGCCTCGGCATCGCCGGTCAATACGCGGCCGATCTGCGACTGGTCGAGCATGCGGATATCCGGATCGAGCATGGCCGTGCCCATCAGGTCACGCTTGTCGAACTTGAAGATATCGTTGTTCGAATGAAACGCCCCGCCTCCCTCATGCTTCCAGGAGCCGAGCACGGTCGAGACAGAAGCGGCCGCATGGATAGCGACGGCGCCGTTGCGCTGGCGGGTGAAGCCGTAGCCGAGGCGAAAATAGGTTTTCGGCGTCGTGCCGATCAGCTTGCCAAAGGCCTCGATCTCCTCGACCGGCAGGCCGGTGATGGCGGAGGCCCATTCCGGCGTGCGGGTCTTCAGGTGATTTTCCAAACCCTCCGGATCATCGGCGTATTGGGCCAGATAGGCGCGGTCGGCATAGCCGTCGCGAAAGGCGATATGCATGGCCGCGCAGGCCAGCGCCGCATCGGTGCCGGGCTTCAGCACCAGCCCCATATCAGCCTGCTTGACCGTCGCATTGTCGTAGATATCGATGACGACGATTTTCGCACCACGGTCCTTGCGGGCCTTCACAGCATGCGTCATCACATTGACCTGGGTGGCCACCGCATTGGTGCCCCAGATGACGACGCAATCGGACTTCGCCATTTCGCGCGGGTCCGGCCCCCGCAGACCGCCCGCTCCCATCGACATGCCGGTCCAGGCCAGGCTGGTACAGATCGAGCCGAGGAAACCGGAATAGCGCTTGGCATGCCGCAGCCGCTCGATGGAATCGCGCTGCACCTGTCCCATCGTACCGGCGTAGAAATAGGGCCAGACGGCTTCCGAGCCAAGTTGCTGCTCGGCCTTGACGAAGGCGTCGGCGATCTCGTCGAGTGCGTCCTCCCAAGTCACATCCTGCCAGCCGCCCTCGCCCTTGGCGCCCTTTCGGCGCTGTGGCACCATCAGCCGGCCGGGATGATAGATGCGCTCGGAGTAGCGAGCCACCTTGGCACAGATGACGCCGGACGTGTAGGTATTGGCGCTGGCCCCGCGCACCCGACCGATCCGGCCCTCCTGCGTCAGATCGATCTCGAGCGCGCAGGCGGAGGGACAGTCGTGCGGACAGACCGAATGGCCGACGGACTTTTCTGGCTTGATGGGGGTCGCAACGTTCATGGCTTTTCTATATTGCATCGCGGCAGGGTCTCAAAGTCCCCTCCATCATGCATTTCAAACTTTCATCGGGCCGATAAGGGACGCGAATGAATTACCGTCACATCTACCACGCCGGTAATTTTGCCGACGTCCTGAAGCACGCGGTGCTCGCCCGGCTGGTCGTTTACATGGCGCAGAAGGACAAGGCTTTTCGCGTCCTCGACACCCATGCCGGTATCGGCCTCTACGACCTGTCAAGCGAGGAAGCCCAGAAGACCGGCGAATGGCGCGACGGTATCGGTCGCATTCTCGGCACAGACATTCCGGCGAAGGCCAAGGCGATCCTGGAGCCTTATCTCACCGCCGTGCGCGATCTCAATCCGGACGGCGGCCTGACGCTCTATCCCGGCTCGCCGAAACTCACCCGCATGCTGATGCGGCCGCAGGATCGCCTCTCGGCGATGGAACTGCATCCGGACGATTACGAGACGCTGCACCGCCTGTTCGACGGCGATTTCCAAAGCCGGATCACCGAGCTGGACGGCTGGCTGGCGCTCGGCGCGCATTTGCCGCCAAAGGAGAAGCGCGGCATCGTCCTGGTCGATCCACCCTTCGAAATTGCAGGCGAATATGAGCGGCTGGTGGACGGGCTTGCCAAGGCCTGGCGCCGCTTTTCCGGCGGCACCTTCTGCCTGTGGTATCCACTGAAGCAGGGAGCGCCGATCAAGGAATTCCACGAGGCGCTGAAGGCGCTGGAAATTCCCAAAATGCTCTGCGCCGAACTGTCGGTGCGCAGCGAGCGCGATACGACAGGGCTTTCCGGAACGGGGCTGATCATCGTCAACCCGCCCTTCACGCTGAAGGAAGAGCTCGACGTCGTCCTGCCCTTCCTGAAGGACCGGCTGAAACAGGACCGCCACGCGTCGGCCCGCACCTTCTGGCTGCGCGGCGAGGAAACGATCGAGCGCGACTGACGGGGCTTGACGGTCCGCCTTCGTCAGACGCAATCTGCTGACGGTTCGGCCAAGGCACATTCGGGGAGACGATCATGACAGGAAGGCTCACACGATCGGCGCTTCTCTCCATCGCCCTCCTTGCATCCCCAATGGTGCCGACCACGGCCGCCGAGCAAGTCAGCGCGACAGGCGCCTATAGCGGCAGCGGTTGCGGCCATGCCGACGTGCTTGGGTTCATTCGCTCCAACTTCCAGTACAAGGCCGAAAATTACCTGAGGAGCGACATCACCATCGCCGATGTCTTCGACATCAGGCAGAAGCGGCTGGAGCTGCGCGACGAGACGCGGCCGGTCGAACGTGAATATTGCCGCGCGACAGTGCTCACCAGCGATGGGCGCAAACGCCCGCTCTGGTATCTGATCGAGCGTGGCTGGGGTTTTGCCGGTTTCGGCTCCAATATAGAATATTGCCTGAGCGGCCTCGATCCCTGGTACGTTCATGGCGCGCAATGCGCATCGGTTCGGTGATCCGCTTGCTGTTTCCCGCCATCCGCCGTCTCGTTCCGGTCCTCATCGGCCTTCTTGCTCTTGCGGCCTGCAGTGGCGAACAATCCGAAGAGAAGCCAACGCAGAAGAAGGCCGATACGCCTCTCACCACGACGCCGATCGCCGGCAATCCGACGGCGAAGACGTCGTCCAAGGCCAAACCGGTACCCATGGGCAACGGGTTCGATTTCTACGTTCTGTCGCTGTCCTGGTCGCCAACCTGGTGCCTGGAAAACGATCCCAAGGGGCGTTCGCAGCAATGTGCAGCCGAAAACAGCCACGGCTTCATCGTCCATGGGCTCTGGCCACAGAACGAGCGCGGCTATCCGGAATTCTGCCGCACCCGCGAACCGGACCGCGTGCCGGAAGCCTTGGGGCGCGGCCTGTTCGATATCATGCCGTCGATGGGACTGATCGGCCATCAATGGCGCAAGCACGGATCATGCTCGGGGCTGAGCCAGAAGGACTATTTCGCCGTTCTCAGGGCGGCGCGTGAACGAATCGATATCCCTGCATCGCTGCAAACCGTTCAGCAGCAACAACGCACAACACCTGCCGATATAGAAACCCGGCTGACCACCGCCAATCGCGGCTTGCAGACGAACGCGATCGCTGTCGAATGCGCGGGCGGGCGGGTCGAGGAAGTCCGGATCTGCTTCAACAAGGACCTGACCTTCCGCGCCTGCGGCGAGATTGACCGAGGCGGCTGCAAGATGAAAAACCTCAGCCTGCCCGCCACACCTTGAGCCCCTCGATTATCCAGAAAGAACAGCCAATGAAAATCCTCTACTCCCCCTCCTCGCCCTATTCCAACAAGGCGCGCATGGCCGCCCACCATGCCGGCCTGACGGTCGAGAGCGTACTGACCGACACCAATGCCAATCCGCCGGACCTGATCGGCAACAATCCGCTCGGCAAGATTCCGACGCTGATCACGGCGGATGGCAAGGCAATCTTCGATAGTCGCGTCATCATGCAGTTCATCGACCGCGAGACGAAGGGGAAGCTCTATCCACGCAATGCGCAGAAGCGTACCGAAGTGGAGATGCTGGAAGCGCTGTGCGACGGCATCTGTGATTCTCTGCTGGCGATCGTTTACGAGAAGCGCTTCCATCCGCCGGAAAAGATCCATCAGCCCTGGATCGACCGGCAGTGGGAAAAGGTTACCCGGGCGCTCGATCATCTCAACGCCAATATGCCGAAAACCGCCGCCAAACTGCATGCCGGCCATTTCGCCATGGCCGCGATGCTGCGCTATATCGAACTGCGCTTTACCGGCGAATGGCAGAAGGGCCGACCGAAGCTGAAGAACTGGATGCAGAAATTCGAGAAATTCTTCCCCGATCACGCCCAGTTCAAGCTCTGAGCGCCTGCCGAAGACCAGACAGCAAAAAGGCCGGATCGCGCCGGCCTTTTTGTCATTCGCGGGTCTGACGGGTCAGAACTTGACGCCCATGCCGACGCGGACGCTGTGTTCGTCATAACCCGACGAAACCTTGCCGCCATTCAGGCTGAAGTCCTTCGAACCGTAGTCCGAATAGCGGTATTCGACGCGCGCCGTGACATTGTCGGTCACGAAGGCTTCGGCACCGGCACCGGCCGTCCAGCCGAGCAGCGTCTTGGAGTCAGAGCTGCCGCCCTGTGCGGCCTTGACGTTAGAGGCGGCGACACCGGCCGTACCGTAGACGAGAACCGGGTTCAGATCGACGCCGACGCGACCGCGGACCGAACCGTTGGCGCGCTGGCTAAGGCCGACATTGCCGTTGCTGCTGTCGTTGTCGCCGTAGTTCACATCAGCTTCGGCACCGTAAACGATCTGGCCGCTCTGCATGTTGTAGCCGCCGTAGAGACCACCGCCAAAGCCAGCAGCCGAACGATCGCCGTTGGCGTCGAAATTGCCGTGCGCCCAGTTCGCTGTACCACCGACATAAGCGCCGGACCAGTTCTTGGCGGCCGGCTCGGTATATTCAGCAGCCGGAGCTGCCGGAACTTCGTCGATCGCGTCAGCGGCATGAACCGCCGAGAAAGCGATGAGGGATACAGCCGATGCCATGAGAGTGGTGGTGAGAATACGCATTAAAGTCTCCTTTCGAACCGATGTCCCGGACCCTTGCGGTCCCTGTTTGATACATCGGGCAAATTTCAATTAACCTCGCCCGGTTGACGGAGAAATTGGCGACCAAATGCGGATTCACAAGAGCCAAATTGTGAAATTTTAGTGGCGGCGACGCGGCCAAAATGCGATGTTGCTTTGTAGCCACAGGGTAATTATTAACCAAAAAATCAGATTAACTTAATATATACTATAACACTCGAAAACAATTCAATTTAGCGCGTTTCCATTAATTTTTCCGAAACGAATGCGTGTAGCCCGTTTCGCAATATAGGCCCTGCTCCTATATCCTTGCCGGACACACGAATTTCGAATCGCGGCAGGACACACATTTGCTGACCTCACTGAAAACAGCGCTGGTAACCGGTGGCGCCAAGCGCATCGGCAGGGCGATCGTCGAGGATCTGGCCGATCATGGTTTTGCCGTCGCCATTCACGCCGATACCTCGCGCGAGGAAGCCGAGGCGTTGGCCTCCGGCATTCGCTCCCAAGGCGGCAGGGCGGCTGTGGTCGTTGCCGATCTCACACAGACAGCCGCCATCTCGACAGTCGTGGACCAGGCAGTCGCCGCACTCGGGCCGATCGGCCTGCTCGTCAACAATGCCTCGCTGTTCAAGAAGGACAGCCTTGAGGACTTCGACGAAACGATCTGGGACCGGCACTTCGCGCTCCATGTCAAAGCGCCCTCCCTGCTTGCCCACGATTTTGCCGCGCAGTTGCCAGCCGAACATTCCGGTCTGATCGTCAACATCATCGATCAGCGCGTCTGGGCTCCCAATCCGAGATTTTATTCCTATATGTTGTCGAAGTCTGCTCTGCTGACCGCGACGAAGACGATGGCGCAGGCTTTGGCGCCGGCCATTCGCGTCAACGGTATCGGACCCGGCCCAACCCTGCCGAACGAACGGCAGAACAGGCATGACTTCGAAAAACAGGTGGATGCATTGATCTTGAATCAAGGACCGAAGCTCGACGAATTCGGGCGGACGATCCGTTTCCTGTTCGAGACGCCATCCGTCACCGGCCAGATGATCGCGCTTGATGGCGGCCAGCATCTTGCCTGGGAGACGCCTGATATTTTGGAGATTGTGGAATGAACGGGCGCGTGCCCAATGATGGCGGCATTCTCTACGACGAAAATGCTGGCGATGATGACGACCTGGTCGAGGTGCAGGATGCTGCAACGCCGGCACCCATCCTCGACTGGGCGGAAACCAGCGCCGTTCCCGACGGCGTGCGTGGTGCCGACCTGATCCAGGCCTTCGTCAAGCGCCTGCCCAACAGCCCCGGCGTCTACCGTATGTTCAACGAAGCCGGCGACGTGCTCTATGTCGGCAAGGCACGCAACCTGAAAAAGCGCGTGAGCAATTATGCGCAAGGTCGGCTGCATTCCAACCGCCTGACCAAGATGGTGCGGGAAACCGCCAATATGGAATTCGTCACCACGCGCACCGAGATCGAGGCACTGCTTCTCGAAGCCAACCTGATCAAGCGCTTGCGGCCGCGTTTCAACGTGCTTTTGCGCGACGACAAGTCGTTTCCCTATATCCTGGTGACAGGCGACAGCCGGGCGCCAGCGCTCTACAAGCATCGCGGCGCCCGTAGCCGCAAGGGCAGCTATTTCGGCCCCTTCGCCTCGGCCGGCGCCGTCGGGCGCACCATCAACTCGCTGCAGCGCGCCTTTCTCCTGCGCACCTGCACCGACAGCGTCTTTGAAAGCCGGACCCGCCCCTGCCTGCTGCATCAGATCAAGCGTTGCGCCGCCCCCTGCACCCATGAGGTCAGTGACGCCGACTATGCCGAATTGGTATCGGAAGCCAACGACTTCCTCTCCGGCAAGAGCCAGGCGGTGAAGGCGACGATCGCGACGGCCATGAGCGAGGCCTCCGAAAACCTCGATTTCGAGCGAGCCGCTCTTTACCGGGATCGTCTCGCGGCGCTGTCGCATGTGCAGAGCCATCAGGGCATCAACCCCTCCGGCGTCGAGGAAGCCGATGTGTTCGCCATCCATCACGAGGGTGGCGTCTCCTGTATCCAGGTCTTCTTCTTCCGCACCGGCCAGAATTGGGGCAACCGCGCCTATTTCCCGAAGGCAGATCCGACGCTCACTTCGGCGGAAGTGCTCAGCGCATTCCTTGCCCAGTTCTACGACGACAAGCCCTGTCCTCGACAGATCCTGCTCTGCGAAACCGTCGAGGAACAGGACCTGCTTGGCGAGGCGCTCACCGAGAAATCGGGCTACAAGGTCTCGATCCTGGTGCCGCAGCGTGGCGAGAAGAAGGATCTGATCGATCACGCCGTTGCCAATGCGCGTGAGGCGCACGGCCGCAAGCTCGCCGAGACCGCATCCCAGACCCGCCTGCTCGAAGGATTGGCAACGACCTTCAAGCTCGACCGTATCCCGCGCCGGATCGAGATTTACGACAACTCCCATATCATGGGCACCAATGCCGTCGGCGGCATGGTCGTGGCGGGGCCGGAAGGCTTCGTCAAAAGCCAGTACCGCAAGTTCAACATCAAATCGACCGACATCACGCCGGGCGACGACTTCGGCATGATGAAGGAAGTGATGACCCGCCGGTTCTCACGCCTGTTGAAGGAAGAAGGCAAGCCCGACCGCAGCATCGAGCCGACAGAGGACAGCGCCTTCCCTGCTTGGCCCGACGTCATCCTGATCGACGGTGGCCAGGGCCAGATGACCGCCGTTCGAGCGATCCTGAAGGAACTCGACGTCGAGGACTGCGTCACCGCCATAGGCGTCGCCAAGGGCGTTGACCGCGAGGCCGGCCGCGAACGCTTCTTTCCGCCCGGCGGCAGCCGCGACGGCTTCACCCTGCCGCCGCGCGATCCCGTCCTCTATTTCATCCAGCGCATGCGCGACGAGGCCCACCGCTTCGCCATCGGTTCGCACCGGGCGCGGCGCAAGAAGGAAATGGTCAAGAATCCGCTCGACGAGATCGGCGGCATCGGCCCGACGCGCAAGCGCGCCCTGCTCCACCACTTCGGCACGGCCAAGGCCGTCTCACGCGCCGGGATCAACGACCTGCGCGCCGTCGAGGGCATTTCGGAAGCCGTGGCGCGGCTGGTCTACGACCATTTCCATGAGGAAGGCGCGAAATAGCGATCGCGCCGACGCTGGCCCGCGCCACCTGGCTCAGGCCGCGACGCGTCCGAGGCCGGACAGGAGGTGCGTCAGTTCCGCCTGCCGCCGCGTGCCGGTCTTGAAAAAGATCCGCTTCAGGTAGGTGCGTACGGTTTCGATCGATAGGCCAAGTGTAACCGCCACGCTCTCGAGATTGGCTCCGGACGACAGTTCACGGGCGACGCGGGCCTCGCCGGGGGTCAGGTCGAACAGGCCGCTCAGCACCCGCAGATCGGGCGGGCCGGTGAGACCCACCGGCGTGGCTATGACCACGGCAAGCCCCCGTGAGAAGATATCCCGCGCATGGCGGCGCACCGGCAGCAGGTGCAGGATCAGCGCCGGGTGATCCTCGATAGCCGGAAGCGGGATCGACTGAACCTTGGCCGTCTCGGCCGTTCGCAACTGGTCGAGCGCGCTCAGCACCAGTGTGTTGATCGCAGGATTTTCCAGCGACAGCTTGTTTGCCGCGCCGGTGCGGATCCGTGGCGCCAGGCCTTCCATCCCCTCATTCATCACGAGCACCCGATTGTCCTCGCCGACGACCATTGCGGGGAGACCGAGCATTGCCATGGTGGAGCTGATATTTTCTGCCTGGCGGAACGTCAGGCGTGAGGAAATCAAGGCGGCGCGCGCGAGATCGCCCTTCATGCTGTTGAGACGATCGACACGCTCGGTCGAAAACGGCCCGTCGCTTTCCCGCCCGATAAAATCGAAGATCAGCGTATGGCCTGATGGTTCCTGAAACACCGCCCCCATGCTCCAGCCGAGCCCCATCGGTCGCAGAAACGCATTGTAAATCGGGTCATCAACGATCTCCTGCGCGGTCATCACGTCGATATCCCGCGAGAACGCTGATGGAGAAGAGACCAGCGAGCGCTCCGGCCGGACATTCTGGAAGCGCACGTCACTCCGGGAATAGCGCACCATGGCATCGTTGATGTTCGGCGAGCAGATCCATTCTATGCGCTGATCCGTGCCGATCGTCAGCAGGCAGGCCGAATACGCGTTCACCTCTGCCGCCAGACTGGTGCAGACGTCCGACCAAAGCTCCGGTATGACAGCGGCTTCGTAAATGCGATCGATCAGTGTGGACGCTTCGGTCATGCAAATAATCTGAGTTTGAACACTTTTATCAACGTACCATACATAACGAACGTTCCGTCGCACACAACCGGCGAACCCGATCAATTTAACGACAGACGCACGACGGCCGGTTCACCGTGCGTTCAGATGAATTCCGTCACAATCACGGCAGAATGATCAAAGACCGGTTGACGTCGCCGTCACAAAGTCATTCATCTGTAGCCAAGAACTCGCAGAGAAACCGAATCCATGTCCTCCACGCCTGCTGCCTACAATATCCCCAATCTCCTGACCTACGGCCGCATTCTGGCGGTTCCGATGATCGTTCTGTGCTTCTTTCTCGAGGGCAAACTTCAAAGTTCGGATTTTGCCCGGTGGGCGGCACTCGGCATTTTCGTGGTCGCATCGTTGACCGATTTTCTCGACGGCTATCTCGCCCGCATCTGGAATCAGACGTCCAATATCGGCCGGATGCTGGACCCCATCGCCGACAAGCTGCTGATCTCCGTCTGCCTGCTGCTGATGGCGGCAGATACCGAACAGACGATTGCCGGCTGGTCGCTGTGGGCGGCGATCATTATTCTTTGCCGCGAAATTCTCGTTTCCGGCCTGCGCGAATATCTGGCGGCGCTGAAGGTCAGCGTCCCGGTGACGCAAATCGCCAAATGGAAGACGACGGTGCAGATGCTTGCGCTCGGCTTTCTGCTCGCCGGTCCCGCCGGAGACAAGGTCTTGCCCTACACGACGCAGATCGGCATCAGCCTCCTTTGGGTCGCCGCCATCCTGACAATCTACACCGGCTACGACTATTTTCGCGCCGGCCTCAAGCACATGGTCGATTGATGGCCCCGGTCAATCTCGTCTATTTCGCCTGGGTGCGCGAGCGGATCGGCAAGGCGGAGGAGACACTCGACCTGCCGGACAACGTCGTCACGGCCGGCGATCTGCTGTCCCACTTGAAGACGCTGGGCGAGGAATACGCGATGGCGCTCGAACATGAGAATGTCATACGGGTGGCGATCAACCAGGAACATGTGGACCACCGCGAACCGATCGCGGGCGCGCGGGAGATCGCGCTTTTTCCGCCGATGACCGGAGGCTGAGGACGATGACCGGCGTGCCTGTCGTCGTTCGCGTCCAGCGCGATGATTTCGATCTTGCGCGCGAAGTGCGGGCGCTTTCGGCCGGTCGCCACGATATCGGCGCTATCGTCACTTTTTCCGGCCTCTGCCGCGACGAGGCGGGTACGCTGAGCGCGCTCGAGCTCGAGCACTATCCCGGCATGGCGCAAGCCGAAATCACCCGGATCTGCAACGAGGCCGTCAGCCGCTTCGGGCTGCAGGCGGTCGTTGCCATCCATCGCTACGGAACGATCGCGCCGGGCGAAAACATCGTGCTCGTCTGCGCCGCCTCGCCGCATCGGCAGGCCGCCTTTGACGGCGCCAATTTCATCATGGATTTCCTGAAGACCTCGGCTCCGTTCTGGAAGAAGGAACATGCAGCCGACGGCGCATCCCGCGACTGGGTCAGCGCCAAGGATGCCGACGATAGCGCCAAAGAGCGATGGGCGAAGGAATAGGACCGATCGGCAGTCGGTTCGGGCTGAGTCGAAAATGGTGATTTTCCGCGACCCGTAGCGCAGCGTACTTAAGGTACGTGAACACCGGAGGCGCGGAGAAGCGCCATTTGCAGGCCGGCCCGAACCGAATGCCGATCGGTCCTAAGGCTGGAACTGCTCCTTGCGGGTGAGTACCAGCAGCAGAACCAGGAACGAGAAGATCGCAAAATCCCGCCAGAGCATCGGGCCATAGGCACTCCATAGCGTTTCGCCGAGCCCCATGGCGGCAGCCCCGAGTGCTGCCAGCAGGGGCGCCGTCTGTCCGCCGATCGCCGCGATGACCAGCACCTTGACGCCGAAGACGATGCCGGCGCCGAAATCCATCGTGCCGTAATAGGCTGTCGCCAAAATGCCGGCGATGGCCGCGAGCAGCGCCGAGAATGCATAGGCGGCGATGAAGACGCGGCGGCCGTCGACGCCGCATAGGGCCGCAGCCCCTGCATCGTCCGATACCGCCCGCCAGGACCGCCCCCAGGCCGAACGTGCCAGAAACACTTGCCCGCCGATCACCAGCGCGACCATTAGGAGCGTATTGGCAAGCTGGATCAGCGTCAGCGTTACCGGGAATTGCGGATCCGGCCAGAGAATAACCGGCGTATTGAGAAACGGCGGCAGCCACAGGCTGCGGGTCTCGGCCGCCAGCCTCGACAATTCCATCAACACCAAAGCCACGCCGAGCGAGGCGACCACGACTGTATTGGCGGAATTGGTCGCCAATCGGCGCATGACCGAGCGGCCGATCAGCAGGCCGGCCCCGAACGTGTAGGCCAGGGCCATGACCGCTCCCAAGGCCAAGGCCAGCGGCAGGACCAGCCAGAGCCGGTTCCAGGCGAAATCCGAAAACAGCAGGAATATCTGACCGGAAAAGCCGAACAGCGCGCCATAGGTCAGATCGGCCCGCCGCGTCACCGAAAAGGCGATGGAATAGCCGAATGCCAGCAGCGCATAGAGGGCTGCGATCGGCAGGGCGCTGGCAAGCTGCTGAAGAAAATAGGCCATGGAAAATCCGCCTGGTGACAAAATCGTCCTAACTGGTAAAATACGGTTTACCAGTTAGGATTATGGCATGACTTTTTCCTGGACTCCACACCGATTTGCCGGCGGCACGCTCGCTCTCGACGTCGCCAATTCCGTGGTCCTGCGCTTTGATCCGGCGCGCCGGATCGACCGTTATGCCGATCCGGCCGGGCTTGCCGATTTCGCCGCGGCCGCCACGCGATTCTCGGCGGAAAAGATGCTGTTCGGACCGCTGGAACCGGTGGCACCGGAAAATCGCACCGCCTTCCTGCATCTGCGCGAGACCACCGACCGGCATTTTCGTGCCGAAGTGCTCGGCGATCCCTCTTCCCAGTGGCTCGCCGATCTGCTGGATGCCGCTTCATCGATCGTCCGACGTCATCCGCTGAAGGCGGCACCGATGGCGCTCGACGCCGCGACCGCGTGCTCCGCTTTGGCGCTTGTCACGTCGAGAGAGCCGAGACGCCTGAAAATCTGTCCCAATTGCCAATGGCTCTTCCTCGATCGCAGCCGTAACCGCAGCCGCACCTGGTGCGACATGACCGTTTGCGGCAACCGGGTGAAGGCCAGCCGGCACTACCACCGCCAGAAGAAGGAGTTGAGCGCATGACCGCTTTTCGTGTGAAGCGCCTCATGGCAGCCACCCTCATCGCCACCCTGCCCGCGCTTGTTGCCTGCCAGCGCGACACCGGGCCGGATCCGCTCGAACTCACGGGCAAGATGTTCGTCTTCAACTATCGCCTCGCCTACGCCACCTACATGATCACCCTGAAGAAGACGCAGCCCGTTCCGGAAGGGAGCACGGTTGTGGCTACATTCGAGAACCCCTCTGGCGGCGATCCGCTCCGGCTCGATCGCAAGCTGTTTGCCAAGCTGGACAAGGTGGTACTCGAAAGCCCCGACGTCACCTGCGTCAAGAAGCAGACGCCCTATGCCGTCACGATCGAGGTCAAAGGACCGGACGGCGCCCTCCTGCAGACGCTGAAAACGGATGTCGTTTCCAGCCTGGATCAGACCATCCTGCCGGCACAGGCCCTGGTCGTCGGACCGGCCTATGACAAGAACCCCGCCGTCTTCAAAGACGGCAAGGCGCCCGAGCATTTCGAAACGGCGACCTGCCCCGACTGAACAGGAATGGCTTGAGAGTTTCCAAACCGTATCGTGACACGCCATGACGGAAGAAGCCGGAGCGTTTCCGCCCCGGCTTCTTCAAACATTTCAATCTCTTCGGGCCGAAACCCTCACGAATTGATTCAGCCGACGATTTCGGTGTCGGAGAACCAGTACTTGATTTCCTGGGCAGCGGTTTCCGGAGCGTCCGAACCATGAACCGAGTTTTCGCCGATCGACAAAGCGTGGGTCTTGCGGATCGTGCCTTCGTCGGCGTTGGCCGGGTTGGTGGCGCCCATGATTTCGCGGTTCTTCAGGATGGCGTTTTCGCCTTCGAGCACCTGAACGACGGTCGGACCGGAGGTCATGCCTTCAACCAGTTCGCCGAAGAAGGGGCGTTCCTTGTGAACGGCGTAGAAGCCTTCGGCTTCGCGCTTGCTCATCCAGACGCGCTTGGAAGCGATGACGCTGAGGCCGGCGTCTTCGAGCATCTTGGTGATGGCGCCCGTCAGGTTGCGCTTGGTGGCGTCCGGCTTGATCATCGAAAAGGTGCGTTCAATCGCCATTGTCTCAATTCCCTTTGCTTACATAAATCGGGGTTTTTTCCGCGAATTTGGCGGTTCCATAGCCGCCAATGCCGCGCAAAACAAGGGGGAGAGGCGAAGTTTCACGCCGCTGTCACGGAGCGCCCGATCCCGTCATAAAGATCGAGGCAGCGCTCGAACCAGTCGGTCACCGGATCGCCCGCCGCCAGAATCGCCGTCGGCGAGGTGATGCGCGCCCATTGCAGCGGACCAAAGAGGATATAGTCGGAAAACAGCGGCGTCTCGCCGCCGATGAAAGGCTGGCGCTTCAGCGTCGCACGGATCGGCTCCAGCCGGGCGGCAAAGGCTTCCAGCTCCACCTGCGCATTCTTTTCCACGAAGGCCTCCAGTGTCGTGCCCAACCGGGCTTCACGCGATGCGCGGAAATAGGCCTGATCGACCGGCGCGAGGCGATCGTGAATGTCCAGCACCACGACCTTGACCAAGGCGGCGTGCAGTGTGAGTTGCGACCAGCTCTCGATGAACCGCGCCATCGCCTTGCCGCCCGGGCCGCCGAACAATGAGGGGCGATCCGGATAGCTGTCCTCCAGATAGACGGCGATATCGAAACTGTCGTTGATCAGGGTTTCGCCGTCGCGCAGCAATGGCACCATCTTCGTCGCGCCGTTCTCAATCGCCGGAATCTCGGTAAAGGCGACGGGCAGCGTTTCGTAATCCAGCCCCTTGTGGGCCAGCGACAGCGCCGTCTTCCAGACATGCGGAGAAAACGGGCGGCTGCGATCGGCGCCGCACAGCGCATAGAGTTTACGATTCATGTCCTGTCCTTGTCCGGATGTTTTGATGTGGAAGCCATTCAAAGCCAAGGCAGGCGTCACAATCAAATCAGTAAATTTCATGAATGACATCACCCACCGACATGCCTTTTCACACTAGACTGCGGCAAACGGGGGATTTTCCATGCTCGACCATTACCGGATGTTTGCCGATTACAATCGCTGGGCAAACCAGATGATCTACGCAGCCGCCGGCAATCTCGACGATGCGCAGTACCGCGAGAACAAGGGCGCCTTCTTCGGCTCGCTGCATGCGACGCTCAACCACATCCTCTCCGCCGACCGCATCTGGCTGAAACGCTTCAGCGGCACCGGCGAAGCACCCAAGTCGCTCGACACCATTCTCTACGAGACCTTCACCGACCTCTCGTCCGCCCGTGCCGCCGAGGACGAGCGCATCGTCACCTGGATCGGTTCCCTCACCGAGGAAGACCTCGCCGGCCGCTTCACTTACACCCCGATCACCAACCCCACCCCGGTCACCCAACGCCTCGCCCCGCCGCTGGCTCACTTCTTCAACCACCAGACCCATCACAGGGGTCAGTGCCATATGACGCTGACGGCGCTGGGTGGGCCGAGTCTGGGGCTGGATATGAGTTATTTTTTAAGGACTGCGGAGGGAAAAGTCTACGCGGATTGAAACAACCTACGGAAATCGCTTAACTTTCTCTCCGGTTCACCTAACGCAAGGCTGAAGCAAGTCAGATACTTCACCATCCGCTTCGATTTTAAAACACGGAGGACGACGCAGAATGGTTTGGTATCCGATCGAGGCTCTTGAGGCTGGAAAGCTTGCCGTCCTGCATTTCAAAAATCAGGACGAGCAACGCTGGGTCGGATATATTCATGGCGACGGCGTCTGCCATTGGCCGCAAAACGTTTCCGGCCAGAAACCGGATGGCTGGCAGGACCTGTCTTCCCTGTTCGTCGCATTGCCTCCCAGCGCCAAGCAGATCGTTTCGGCAGCTCTCTAAAGTATTGAGCGCCCCGCTCAGGCGGTGGCACCCCTTCCCGGCTTCAGCGCCAGATATTCCCAGACAGCAACGACGAGCAGGATCGCGGTGGCGGCAAGCTGGATGATGTAGTTGGCACTGAACGGCACCAGTGCCGTAAGAGCCACCAGAAGTCCGATGCCGGTCAGATGCGACACGGGAATCTGCCGGGCGACCGTCATCTTCACCCAGATATTGCCGGCCAGAAACAGCACTGGTCCGCCGATCATGGCGATGGCGTATTTCACCGAGCTTTCCTCGCGTGCATGCGACAGGCTGAAATCCTCGCCGACCGCCGTCAGGATAATGCCGGCGATGATCGGTAGATGGCCGTAAGTGAAGAGATTGTGCGCGACGCTTTCCGGCCGCGACGTCGTTTCCGCCTTGTCGGCCGCTTTTTCCTGCCCGTGATGGAAATAGATCCACCACATGACGCCGGTGCTGAGGAACGCGCCGCAGAAGACGGCGAAGGTCGTGCTGGAATTCATGTGTTCGGCGGTGTTCCGCCCCGTCGTCAGGATCGTTTCGCCCAGGCAAATGATGACGAACAGGGCACAGCGCTCGGCCATGTGTTCTCCGGAAATATCGAGCGTTTCCGGCGATGAGCGTCCAAGCCCCGGAACGGCATAGTGGAGCGCGGGCGAGAGGTAGTCGATCACGAGCGCGAGGCTCCAGCAGAGTATCCGGCCTTCCAGTTCCATCATCGCGCCGGCAATCCAGAAGACGGCGGAAGCGAGCGACCACAGTGTGATCCGCCCGAATGTCGTGAAGGCCGCATTATCCACGCCGCGAAACGCGTAGAGCGTGAACAACGACCGTCCGACCTGCATGGTGCAATAGATCAGCGCGAACATCAGCCCGTGTTCGGCAAAGGCTTCCGGCAGCGCCAAAGCGAGCAGCACGCCGCCGAACATCATCCCGAACAACATGAGCCGGACAGGCTCCCTGCCTGTATGAAGCAGATTGGTCATCCAGGTCGTGTTGATCCATACCCACCAGATGGCGAGCACCAGCAGAACCGATTCGAACGCCGCCGCCGAACTGAAATCCTCCGCCAGCGTATGGGAGAGTTGGACGAGCGCGAAAACGAAAACCAGATCAAAGAACAGTTCAGGAAAGCTGGCGCTGGTTTGGTCCGGTTCCTTGGTGCGAATCCAGGACCTAGCCGACACGGGGCCCTCCTCTCGCCCGAGCGTCTTTGCATTTCATGCTGCTGTCTCCGTTCATGCGGTCCGCCTCTGCGACATGCCGGGATATAGGGCACGAGATTGGACCGACAACGCCGCGATGGTCCGCTCTCCAGTCGCGCCACCTTGAAACCACGCTTTGACGGTCTTTTAATCCCAGTATGTTAAGTGCTGTCTCTTGCAACCGATCGCGCTTCAGGCGATTTCGTGGGGAATGCAATGGCGGAAAAATCTCGGAACGACGGCAATCATTCGCAAAATGCCGCGGTCCTGCTCAAGGTCGCGCAGACCATGGCAAAAACCGACGTCGCCGCCTTCCCGCGAAACTACGAACTTTTCTACGAAGCCCTGTCCGGCAACAATCCCAGGCTGACGCGCGATTTCGTCGCGCTCGGCGCGCATCCGGCGCAGAACCAGTTGGAGCAGATCGGCGTCAAGCATCACCTGCCGGGCTTTGCCGCGATCGAGGCGGAGACGATCCGCGCCGAAACGGCTCGCGCCATTTCCACGATCAGCCATTCCTTGAAAGACAGCATTGCCAAGAAGGATGCTTTCGCCGCGATGCTGCGCACGTTCATCGGCCGGCTCGAAAAAGACCCGGTCGCCGGCATGTCGGATTTTGCCGACGATGCCGCGCGCCTGCGCGATGCGGTCGCCGTCTTCGAACGCGAGGAACGGACCTTTGCCGCAGCCATGAACGAGGCGGTGACGCAGCTCGGCGGCATCGACAGCGATATCGAGGCCATGCGCAAGGCATCCACCCGCGATCCCGTCACCGGCCTGCCGAACCGTATCGCCTTTTCGGCCAGGCTCGGCGCGCTCTATGAAGACGACAAGGCGATCGGTCCGGCGGCGCTGGCGCTGGTCACTGTCGAGGGCCTGCGCGACATGGGCGCACGTCACGGCGCCGCCACTGTCGAGAAAGCCTTGAAAAAGCTTGCACCGGAATTCCGCAAGTCCGTCAAGAAGAACGATTTCGTCGCCCGCATCGGCGCCGACGAATTCGCCTTCGTCTTCCATGATGTCTCCGCCGAGAATGCCGAAGCGATCGCCCAGCGCATCAGCGCTTCGGTCGAGGGCGTGCAGGTGTCTTTGCCAAACCGGGCCTTCACCACGCAGACCCTGTCGCTGTCGACCGGTATCGCCATGGCCTTTACCGCATCTGGGGGCACCGACCTGTTCACGCAAGCGGAACTGGCGCTTCGGGCCGTTCGTGGCAGTGGCAAGCCCGGCACGCTGGTGTTTTCCGCCGCGATCGGCGGCCGCACGAAAAAAACCTACTCGCCGCACGCCGCCTGATCTGTTGCGCTGCCGCAAACCCTTGCCTTCTCGGCGGAGTTCGGCCAAAACGCGGCCATGATCACGATCAACAATCTCTCCGCGCGCATTGCCGGCCGCCTGCTCATCGACCAGGCGACGGTTTCGCTTCCCGCCGGCACCAAGGCCGGGCTCGTCGGCAAGAATGGCGCCGGCAAGTCGACGCTGTTTCGCATCATCACAGGCTTGATGGACAGCGAAAGCGGTTCCGTCTCGATCCCAAGGAACTCTCGCATCGGTCAAGTGGCGCAGGAAGCCCCCGGCACCGAGGAGCCGCTGATCGAGATCGTGCTGAAAGCCGACAAGGAGCGTGAGGCGCTGCTGACGGAGGCAGAGCACGCCAGCGATCCGCATCGTATCGCCGAAATCCAGACGCGGCTGACCGATATCCAAGCCCATTCGGCAGAATCGCGCGCGGCCAGCATCCTCGCCGGTCTCGGCTTCGATCACGAGGCACAGAAGCGCCCGGCCTCGTCCTTCTCGGGCGGCTGGCGTATGCGCGTGGCGCTGGCGGCCGTTCTCTTCTCCGAGCCGGACCTGCTGCTGCTCGACGAGCCGACCAACTATCTCGACCTCGAAGGCACGCTCTGGCTGGAAGACTATATCCGCCGCTATCCGCACACGGTCATCATCATCAGCCACGACCGCGACCTCTTGAACACGGCGGTCAACTCGATCATCCATCTCGACCAGCAGAAACTGACCTTCTATCGCGGCTCCTACGACCAGTTCCAGCGCCAGCGCGCCGAGGCGATCGAGCTGCAGCAGAAGGCCAAGATCAAGAACGAAGCAGCGCGAAAACACCTGCAATCCTTCATCGATCGCTTCAAGGCCAAGGCCACCAAGGCTCGCCAGGCGCAGAGCCGCGTCAAGGCACTGGAGCGCATGGGCACGGTCGCAGCCGTGATCGAGGACCACGTCCATCCGATCACCTTCCCCGAGCCGGAAAAGCAGCCGGCCTCGCCGATCATCGCCATACAAGGTGGCGCTGTGGGATACGCGCCTGGTAAACCGATCCTCAAGGGCCTGAACCTGCGCATCGACAATGACGATCGCATCGCCCTTCTCGGGTCGAACGGCAACGGCAAGTCGACCTTCGCCAAGTTTATCTCCGGGCGGCTGGAAGCGCAGGCGGGCGACATCAAGCTGGCGCCGAACCTGAAGATCGGCTTTTTCGCGCAACATCAGATCGATGATCTCCGGCCCGCCGAAAGCGCAGTCGAGCATGTGCGCCCGCTGATGCTGGATGCGCCGGAAGCCAAGGTGCGCTCCCGCGTGGCGCAGATGGGGCTGGCGACCGAGAAGATGGATACACCGGCAAAGGATCTTTCCGGCGGCGAAAAAGCCCGACTGCTGATGGGCCTTGCCGCCTTCGACGCGCCGAACATGCTGATCCTCGACGAGCCGACCAACCATCTGGATATCGACAGCCGCAATGCGTTGATCGAGGCCCTGAACGACTACGAAGGCGCCGTCATCCTGATTTCCCACGACCGCCACCTGATCGAGGCGACGGTGGACCGGCTCTGGCTGGTGCGCGACGGCACCGTGACCAATTATGACGGCGACCTCGAGGATTACCGCAGCATCATCGTTGCCGGCAGCAAGACGAAGGCCGCCAAGACCAAGCCGGTAGACGAGGCAGTCAACAAGGCCGACCAGCGCAAGGCGGCCGCCGAAAAGCGCGCGGCCTTCGCGCCGCTCAAGAAAAAGATCAATGAAATCGAATCCCTGACGGAAAAGCTTCAGAAGCAGATTCGGGCGCTTGATACGGAGCTTGAAAGCCAGGAACTCTACGAAAAATTCCCGGCAAAGGCGACGGCCAAGGTCAAGGAGCGAGCCGAGATCTTCGCCAGGCTCACCAAGGCCGAGGAGCAATGGATGGAGCTTTCCACAGAATATGAAGAGGCGATGGCCGGATAAACCGCTTCTGAAAGCGACTGCTAAAATCTTAAGAAATTCTTTAACGTGCCGTTCAAACGGACGTTTTAGCTTTTCCGGCATGACACACGAAACGCAAAACGTCTTCCGATTCCGGCGCGTGAAATGGGGCAATCCCCGGCACGCGATGAATGCTTTGCGCCTGAAAGAGCCGGTTTACGTCGAGGAAAACGCCGCCTCCGGCAGACTGTTCTGGATTCTCGTCGTGGCTCTGGTGATCAGCGTCTTCGCCAGCATCCTGATCATCGGCAATCAATACGACCTTCTCAACCGAATCTGATTCCGCGCGCCCTACCCTAGTTCGAATGTCGTGATGCCATAGATATTGGAAAGCGGCAGGTCCGGCACGGTACCGCGATACATGCGCGCCGTCTCGAACACCGGCTTCAGATTGTACCGATCGCACAGCGCGCGTGCCGCCGCATTCGGCTCGGGAATATCGAGAAAGACCTGACCGCCGCCAACGCTTGTCACCAGCTTGCGGAAAATGAGGTCGGCCGCAGTTTCGGTATCGGCAAACAGCGGCCCGATCCTGTGACCGTCCCGGCAGGCGCGGATGGTGCCGTAACCGGCGATCACGGCATTGCGGATCAATGCGATGCTCTGGCGCGTCTCCAGGGGCCTCAGCCATTCCCGCAGGAAAGCCTCGCGGCGAACCGGATTGAACGCCGCGTCATAGTCTATCAGCATCGGAATATGGACCGGAGAAACCGAGGTCAGTTCGGTCCCCGGAGGCTCCGAGCACTGGACCTCACCGCCGTAGCGGAAATTGGCATGGGCGTAGACGAAGCCGGACTTGCGGTAGTTGTCTTGCTGGGACACGACGCCGTCGAGCCCGATCGTGCGCGGCCCGGCATCCACGACGGCCGCATGCCAGAGAGCATGTCCGATACCCTGCCCGCGAAAATCCGGATGTGCCATGTAGAAACCAAGAAAGCCGTAGTTCTCTCCATACCGGACCATCGACAGGGCCGCCGCCATCCGGCCGTCCTCCTCCGCGACCCAATAGCCTTCCGGGTCTGCAAGCCAGAACGCCTGTGCATCATCAATCCCCGGATTCCATCCTTCGCGGGCGGCCCATTCGATCATGGTATCGAGATCGGCGCGGGTGGCTTTTCGAATGACGGGGGGCATGAAGGCTCCGGTTTTGAAAAATCGAGACTATCCAAATAGCGCGACTTGACTATTGTCCACCTTCGGCGTTGACGATTGTTCATGCGCCCAATCCGGACATGACGGCAAGGCGCTTGTCCGTCTATCGCTTTCTGCTACAAAGCCCACCATAAAGTCATACAAATCGAGCGAACACCCATGAGCCCCATCAATATCTCGATCGTCGGCGTCGGCAAGATCGTCCGCGACCAGCATCTTCCCTCCATCGCCAAGAATGCGGACTACAAGCTGATTGCCGCAGCCAGCCGTCACGGCGTCGTTGATGGCATCGACAATTTCAAGTCGATCGAGGAGATGCTCGCCGCCGTCCCGGCGATCGACGCCGTTTCGCTCTGCATGCCGCCCCAGTTCCGCTACGCGGCCGCTCGCACCGCGCTCGAAGCGGGCAAGCATGTGTTCCTCGAAAAGCCGCCGGGCGCGACGCTGAGCGAAGTCGCCGACCTGCAGTCGCTGGCCGATTCCAAGGGCCTTTCGCTGTTTGCCAGCTGGCATTCGCGCTACGCGCCGGGCGTCGAGGCCGCAAAGGCCTTCCTCGCTTCCACCAAGATCAACGATGTCAAGGTGATCTGGAAGGAAGACGTGCGCCACTGGCATCCGAACCAGGACTGGATCTGGGCCGCAGGCGGCCTCGGCGTGTTCGATCCGGGCATCAACGCCCTGTCGATCGTCACCCATATCCTGCCGAATCCGCTGTTCATTACCGCGGCAACGCTGGAATTCCCGGAAAATCGTGACGCGCCGATCGCCGCCTCGATCACTTTTACCGATGCCAACAAGCTGCCGGTCTCGGCCGAATTCGACTGGCGCCAGACCGGCCACCAGAGCTGGGATATCGTCGCTGAAACCGATGCCGGCCTGATGGTGATCGCCGAAGGCGGTGCAAAACTGTCGATCGACGGCAAGCTGGTCCACGACGAGCCGGAACAGGAATATCCGGCGCTCTACGCCCGCTTTGCCGAGATCATCAAGGCAAAGACTTCCGACGTCGATCTTGCGCCGCTGCGCCACGTCGCCGACGCCTTCATGCTCGGACGGCGCAAGTTCGTGGATGCGTTTCACGACTGAGGCAAGCCCGACAATGTCGTGACAATCGTGGCGATTTCTGCTAGAAACCGAACGATTGGAGATATTCACAATGCGCAACAGTGTTCGCTCGGAAAAGCTCGACTTGCGATTGACCGCCGAAGCCAAGCGAACCTTGGCCGCGGCGGCGCGTGCCACGCGCCGAAGCGTTAGTGAATTCGTCCTTGAAAGCGCCTTGGCGAAGGCGGAGGAATCATTGCCGGACCGCCAACAGTTCGGCCTCGATGCGGAACGCTGGCAGGCTTTCCTGGCTGCGCTCGATACGCCCCACAAATCCCATCCGCGGCTGAAGCGCATGTTGACGACACCCAGCGTTTTCGAACGGGACGCGGACGGCTAGACGGTGACCCTGCGGATCGAGAAGCTGCGCCGCGACCATGCCGTCGACGCCTTCGATTGCGGACGGGGCGGCCTCAATCGATTCCTCATCCGCTTTGCTTTTCAGGCGCAACTGGCCGGCGGCTCGCAAACCTATCTCGCACTGAATGACGATGCCGTCGTCGGCTACCATACGCTCGTCTTCGGGGATGTAAGCTTCGAGGACGCGCCCGAGCGTTTGACGAAAGGCATGGCGCATCATCCGATTCCGCTGATGATCCTCGCGCGGCTTGCCGTTTCCTCCCAATGGCAGGGAAAAGGCCTCGGCTCCGGCCTCCTCAAGGATGCCATGCTTCGCACAGTGGCTGCGGCCGATATTGCCGGCCTTCGTGCGCTCGCCGTTCACGCGAAGGACGACACCGCACGGTCCTTCTATCGTCATTTCGGCTTCATCGAATCGCCGAGCGATCCGATGCACCTGTTCGTCCTCATAAAGGACGTCCGAGCCCTGCTGTCGGCGCACGGCTGACCTTCAAGCCTTCTTCACCCAGCGCCCGTCCTGGTTCTGCTGCCAGTAGGTCAGCGTGTGCCCCTCGCCCTTCAGCACCTTCCAGTGCGCTCGCGCCGCTTCCAGCTGGCTCTGGTCGTAACCATCGAACATGAAGACGACGCGCTCGTAGCCGGCGACCGGCGGCGGTACCGCGCCGTCGACGAGGAAGCGGACGGTGGCATTGTTGCCATTGCCCTCGCCCGCCGTCAGCAGCACCGGCTGGTCCTCGGCGAATTCCATCGCGTCGGTGCCGTGCGGCAGGAAGCTGTCCTCGCGATAGGTCCACAGATGATTGTCGAGCATGTCGCGGCGCTCCTCGTCCGCCGTCTGGACGACGACCCGCCAGCCGCGCTCGACGCTCTTGTCGAGAAGCGGCGGAAGAGCGTCCTCGAGCTTGGACTCGGTCAGGTGATAGAACAGGATTTCCGTCACGGGACCGATCAACCCTCGTAATTGGCGCGGGTCAGTTCATCCAGCAGACGCACGCCGAAACCCGACGCCCAGGACTGGTTAATCTCGTCCGTCGGCGAGCCCATCGCCGTGCCTGCAATGTCGAGATGCGCCCAGGGCGTATCCTTGACGAAGCGCTTGAGGAACTGCGCGGCGGTGATCGAGCCGGCATAGCGGCCGCCGGTATTCTTCATGTCGGCGAACTTGCTGTCGATCATCTTGTCGTATTCCTTGCCGAGCGGCAGCCGCCACAGGCGCTCCTGCGTTGTCAACCCGGCGGCCGTCAGTTGCCCGGCAAGGCGATCGTCATTGCTGAATAGCCCGGCATGATGGCTGCCGAGCGCGACCATCACGGCACCGGTCAGCGTCGCCAGGTTGACCATGAACTGCGGCTTGAAGCGATCATTGCAATACCAGAGCGCGTCGCACAGAACGAGCCGGCCCTCGGCGTCGGTGTTGATGATCTCGATGGTCTGGCCGGACATGGAGGTGACGATATCGCCGGGGCGCTGAGCGTTGCCATCGGGCATGTTTTCCACAAGTCCGATGATGCCGACAACGTTCGCCTTCGCCTTGCGGCTTGCCAGCACATGCATCAGGCCGGTCACGGCGGCAGCACCGCCCATGTCCCCCTTCATGTCTTCCATGCCGGCGCCGGGCTTGATCGAGATACCGCCCGAATCGAAGACGACGCCTTTGCCGATAAAGGCCACCGGACGATCCTTCGGCTTGCCGCCCTTCCACTGCATGATCGCCAGCCGAGGCGGCCGCACCGAGCCTTGCGCCACGCCGAGCAGAGCGCCCATGCCAAGCTTCTTCATCTCGCGTTCGGTCAGGATCTCGACTTCGACGCCGAGCTGTTCCAGGTCCTTGGCCTTGGCCGCGAATTCGACCGGACCCAGCACATTGGCCGGCTCGTTGACCAGGTTGCGGGCGAGGAAAACCCCTTCGGCAATTGCCTTCGAGTCGACCGCCTCCCTTTTCGCGGCCGCGGCAGCATCGGTGACGATCGTCACCTTGACCGGCTTCGATGGCCCCTTCTGGTCGTCATCGTCTTTCTTCGTCGTCTTGTATGTATCGAAACTATAGGCGTTCATTTCCATGCCGAGCGCGAAATCGGCGGCAGCCTTGCCCGAGACTTCGACGCCGGGCGCGTCGAGAAACACCGTGACCTTGTCGGCGCCGCGGATTTTGGATGCGGCCGCACCTCCGGCCTTCAGCCAATCGTGCGAGGACAGGCCGGCGCCATCGCCAAGGCCTAAAACCAGGATGCGGTCGGCTTCCGATCCATGCGGCGCGACGATATCGAGGGTGCTCAGCGACTTCGCCTTGAACTTGGCGATCCGCGCCGCCTTGGCAATCACAGCTTCCGGATCCACCTCCGCCGCGCCGGCTGCCTCTTTTCCGTCAAGAGTCTTGAGCAGAATCGCCAGACCACCGGACAGGCGTGCTGATTTGCTGAAACCGATTTCGAATTTCAATGACATCAAGAGACTCCAGAATGGCCCCGGCAAAAACGCCGATATGTTACATGGCGGTTACAGTGGCAAACATTCGCCATCAACCGCAAGCCCGGAAACAGGTCCGTGCACCCTTGTTGGTTTTGATGGCCTTGGCAAGACGCGGCCGTATGTTTACATGCTGTTAACCATCATTCTTTGCCGACCTTTAGCCCTGCCCTTTTACAATTTGGTTATCGTGAAAAACTTGCAAACCGGTTCATTCAGCGCGATAGGAACACGCCGTCCGACAGGATTTGCGCGGATCGCCATGGGCTGTGCACGAGACGGAAAGACAGGCCAGGACCAGGCATGAAACTCATCGAGCGTTATATCCTGAAGCGGGCGACAGGCATGTTCCTCGCCACGCTTCTGCCGCTGATGGCCATCGTCTGGACGACGCAGGCTCTGGCGAGCGTCAACCTCGTCACGGACAGCGGCCAGTCGATTCTTGCCTTCCTGCGGCTGGCGACGCTCATCCTGCCGTCGATCATTCCGCTTATTCTGCCCTTCGCCCTGGTGATCGGCGTTGCCCAGACGCTGACCGCGATGAATTCCGATTCGGAACTGACGGTCCTCAATGCGGCCGGCGCATCCCGCATGACGATCATCAAGCCCGTGCTCTATCTCGGCGTGGCGCTCAGCATCCTGTCCTTCACCGTGGACAATTTCGTCGAGCCCTATTCCCGCATGGCGGTGCGCAAGATGATCGCCACCGCGCATGCCGATCTCCTGTCCTCTGTCGTGCAGGAAAACACCTTCCGCAAGGTCGCCGACGGGCTTTATGTCCAGGTCGCATCGCGGCGCAACGGCGGCGTGCTGCACGGCATCTTCGTCGCCGATTCGCGCGACCCGGCCTATGAGCTCGTCTACTACGCCCGCGAAGGCGCGGTGGACGAAAACGGCTCGGCGCTGGTGATGAAGGACGGCGAAGTTCACCGCAAGCTGCCTGATGGCAATGTCTCGATCATCAAGTTCGACAGTTACGCCTTCGACCTCACCGACATGACCAAGTCGGCCGGTGAAGCCACGATCCGTGCGAAGGATCGGGATCTGCCCTTCCTTTTCAATCCCGACCCGAAAGACCCGGTCTACGAGCGCAATCCGATGTCCTTCGAGGCGGAGCTTCATCGCCGGCTGACCGAATGGACCTACCCGCTGCTGTTCGCATTGATAGCCCTCGTCGTCAGCAGTGACGCGCGCTCGCACCGCGAGGCACGCATGCATCCGATGATCACGGCTCTCCTGACCTGTCTCTTCATTCGCTGGATGACATTCTACGCCGCCAACAGCGCCGAGGAATCGCGGGCTTTCATCCCGATCATGTACCTGATCCCGATTTTGACCGGATATTTCTCCATTCGCCAACTGGTGGGCAACAAGCGGCTGGAAATCCCGCTGACATGGGAGCAGAAGGTCAAAGAGATCCTGGTCCGCCTGCGCCTGACCAAGCCCGCTTCCGCATCCGACGGGAACCCGGCCCCATGATCTTCACGACGCTCGGACGCTATTTTTTCAAGCGCTATGCAATCACGACCTTCTGGTTTCTCGCGGGCATCTTCGCGCTGATCTTCATCATCGATTTCAGCGAACTTTCCAACCGGATGTCGCAGCTGCCGCACTATTCGGTCAGCGGTGCCTTGGTGATGACGACATTCCGCATTCCCATGATCCTGCAGCAGACCGTGCCCTTCGTCGCGCTGTTTTCCGGCATGGCGTCACTGATCTCGCTGAACCGCCGTTACGAACTGGTCGTGACCCGCGCCGCCGGCATTTCGGCCTGGCAATTCCTGCAGCCCTTCGTCGTCGGCGCGTTCCTCTTCGGGGTACTCGCTGTCGCGGCGCTCAATCCCCTCGCCGCATGGGGCACCAAGCAGGCCGAAGCGCTTGAGGCATCCTGGGGGAGCTCGTCTTCCGCGACAACGGCAATTTCCATTCCATGGCTGCGCCAGATCTACGGAAACGACGATACGATCATCGGCGCGCGGTCCGTCCAGGACGAGGGTCGGACGTTGGTCAACGTGACCGTGATCCATTTCGATCCGCTTGGCACGATCGTTTCGAGACAGGATGCCGCGACGGCAAAACTCGAAGATGGTTACTGGCTGCTTAACGGCGTGACGGAAACGCGCAACGGGCAACTGCCACAGCGTCTCGAAACGGCACGGCTGCCGACGCATCTGAAGCCGGAATTCGTGCAGGAAACATTGTCAAAGGCTGATTCCATTCAGTTTTTCGACCTGCGCCGGAAGATCGAAGTGGCAAAATCCTTCGGCTTTCCAACCAATGGAATGGAAACCCAATTCCACTCCATGCTTTCGCTTCCACTGCTTCTGGTCGCAATGACCCTGATCGCTGCAAGCGTGTCTTTGAAATTTAGCCGGTTTAACCAATCGCGGCCGGTAATTCTCGGTGGAATCCTGTCAGGCTTCGTGCTTTATGTCGTCACCGTGCTTGTAAAAGCATTCGGGAGCAGCGGCATTGTGCCTCCGTTCGTTGCAGCCTGGTTGCCAGTTGTTGTAGCGATGGCGCTGGGCTCGACGATTCTATTGCATGAGGAGGATGGCTAGTGGCGGCAGGCAACCGCAAATATATCAGGCTGCTGACGGCCATTCTGCTTTCAGGCGTTGCGTATCAGACGTTTACTCCGCTCACGTCCGCATGGGCGCAGGATACCAGTATCGAGTCGTTCAATCCGAAGCTCCCCGAAGACGCCAAGATGCTTCTGTCGGCCAATGAGCTCGTCTACAACAAGGACGCGGAGCGCGTGATCGTGCGCGGCGCGGTCCAGATCAATTATGGCGGCTATCAGATGGTCGCCCAGCAGGTCGAATACAGCCAGAAGACTGGGCGCATCATCGCGACCGGCGAAATCGAGCTGATCGAACCCGGCGGCAACCGCGTCTACGCCGACCAGATGGACGTGACGGACAATTTCGCCAACGGTTTCATCGAGACCATGCGGCTTGAAACGACGGACCTGACCAAGCTGGCAGCCGTCACCGCCGAGCGGCGCAACGGCGAGGAGATGATTCTCAACCAGGCCGTCTACACCGCCTGCACGCCCTGCGCCACCAATCCGGATCACCGTTCGCTGTGGCACGTCAAGGCGCAACGCATCGTCCAGAACGGCAGGACTCATACGGTTCGCATGGAGAACGCCAAGTTCGAGCTGTTCGGCAAGCCGATCCTCTATCTGCCCGTCCTCGAAGTTCCCGACCAGACGGTGAAGCGCAAGAGCGGCTTCCTGTTCCCGAAATTTCGATACGCGCAGAAGCTCGGCGCCGGCGTCAGCATCCCCTACTATTGGGCGATTTCGCCCTACATGGACGCGACCGTCACCGCCACGGGCCTGACGCGGCAGGGCTTCCTGCTCGAGGGCGAGTTCCGCCAGCGTTTCGAAAACGGCGAACATGTGCTGAGCATGGCCGGCATCAGCCAGATGAACCGTGACGGATTCACAAGCGGTACCGTCGATGCCGAGGAAACGGTTCGCGGCATGGTGGCTTCGCGCGCCAAGTTCGAGATCAATCCGCGCTGGACATTCGGCTGGGATGTTCTCGTGCAGAGCGACAACAACTTCGCCAAGACCTATGAACTGTCGACCTTCGACGGCACGACGCTGACAAACCAGGTTTACCTGACCGGTCTCGGCAAGCGGAATTATTTCGACGCCCGCGCCTTCTACTTCGACATCCAGGATGCCGACCCGGGCAGCCTGGCCGAAAACAAGCAGCCGGTCGCCCAGGTTCTCGATTATTCCTACACGCATCCGGAGCCGGTGCTCGGTGGCGAACTGACCGCGAACATCAACCTGACCAACGTCAACCGTAACCGTGAAGACGAGTTCCGCATTAGCGTGCCGGGTCCCGACGTCTTCCGCTATCGCGGCCTGGAAGGCACCTATCACCGTCTGAGCGCGGACCTTGAATGGAAGCGCAATTTCATCGTTCCGGGCGGCTTGTCGCTCACGCCGATCTTCGCCGCACGCGGCGATGCGATCGGCACGTCCATGAACGATCCCAACAACTATACCGGCAACTACTACGACGACGATGCCGCGACCCGTACCATGCTGACGGCAGGGATCGACGCACGCTATCCGATCCTGCTGACAACTGAATATAGCAGCCATATTCTCGAACCGATCGCACAGGTCTTTACCCGTCCGGACGAGGACTATGCGGGGGCGCTACCGAACGAAGACGCACAGAGCTTCGTGTTCGACGCGACAAACCTGTTCGATCGTGACAAGTTCTCGGGCTACGATCGCATCGAGGGCGGCACGCGGGCCAATCTGGGCTTCCGTTATACCGGCGCGCTCGGCAACGGTTATTCGCTGCGCGCCGTTGCGGGCCAGTCCTTCCATCTTGGCGGATTGAATTCTTTCGCGACGGACGACTTGGTCAAGGCCGGTGCAAATTCCGGTCTGGAAACCGATCGTTCCGATTATGTGGCGATGGTTGGCATCGACGCACCGTCGGGCCTGACTGCCAGCCTAAGCGGCCGCCTCGATGAAAGCAATTTCGACCTGCGCCGTGCCGATGCAACGGTTGGCTACCAGGGGATCTTCTGGCAGACGGCCGTCACCTATACCAGCATTCAGGCGCAGCCGCTCTACGGCTCGACCAGCGACCAGGACGAAGTGCAGACGGCAGCGGCCTACAAATTCGCCGACTACTGGTCGGTGTTCGGGTCGATTACCTACGACCTGAACAGCAATGTCGTCACCCGCAACGGCATCGGCATCACCTATGACGATCGGGACACGATTTTCTCGCTTGTCTACAAGGAAGAGCGCGACACCGATCAGTCTATCGCGAATGACTGGTCGATCGGCGCACGCATCAGCTTCCGTACACTCGGCGATATCGATGTCGGCGATACGGAGTTCGACGGGCTGAACTGATCTATCCGCATCGGAAAACCGGTGCCGCCGGCGTCCGTTTCGTCAAAAAGCGGTTCTTTGCGGCGGTCGGCGGGTCTTGTCATTGTTCGGCCGCATGTATTATGCATCCTGCACGGAGATGTGCTGGTTTATTGTGCTTGGCATGAAGACCATGGCCTGCGGACCACTGCGTTCGCGGCGAATGAAAAGGGATACGGAATGGGCGGGAAACTCTTGATCACGCGTGCTGTTGCGGCAATGGTTCTTGCCTGCGGCCTGGCCTTGTCCTCGGCGCCTGCCGTTTCGGCGGCCAGCAAGGTCGTCGCTGTTGTCAACGGTACGCCCATCACCTCGGGTGACGTCGCGAAGCGAACCGCTTTCATGCGCCTGCAACGACAGAACGGTGGCGCAGCCGCGGCTCGCGACCAGTTGGTCGATGAAGTGCTGAAGCGTGAAGAGATTCTCCGGGTTGGCGCTTCCGTCAGCACGGCAGATGTCGATGCAGCTGTCGGCCGTTTTGCCAGCGGCAACAAGATGTCGGTTGCTCAGCTCTCCCAGGTCCTCGACCGCGCAGGTGTCGGTCTTGATCACTTCAAGAGCTATGTCGCGATTGCCATGAGCTGGCCGCGCCTCGTCAACGGTCGCTACGGCAGTGGCGGCGGCGGTGGACGCCTCTCGAACGAGGAGCTTGTCCGGCGCATGCAAGAAAACGGCGGCACCAAGCCGGTGACGACGGAATATTTCCTGCAGCAGGTCATCTTTGTCGTGCCCGCCTCCAAGCGCAACGCGATCATTGGCAAGCGCCAGGCGGAAGCCAATGCCTCGCGTTCGAAATATCCCGGTTGCGAGCAGGCAAAGGTCTTTGCCGCTACGATGCGCGACGTGTCCATCCGTAATCTTGGCCGCATGATGGCACAAGAACTTCCCGCCGACTGGAAACCGCTGATCGAGAAGGCCGGCGACGGCAATACCACTGCTACGCGCGTCACCGAGCGCGGCGTCGAATATCTCGCTATTTGCAAGAAGCGGGAGGTTTCTGACGATGTGGCGGCTGAAATCGTCTTTCGCGCCGAGGATCTTGGCAAGAAGCAGGAGGGGGAAGATGCCAACAGCAAGCGTTACATGGAAGACTTGCGGAAGCGGGCGCAGATCATCCAAAAGTAATCGTTTGTCATGACCCCTACATGCAACAGGCCGCTCGCCCTGACCATGGGCGATCCGGCTGGGATAGGCCTCGACATCAGCCTCGACGCGTGGATCAACAGGCATGCCTGGCAAGTGCCGCCCTTCCTTTTCCTCGGCGATCCTGCGGTCCTTTCCGATCGTGCGCGGCTGCTCGGCCACGATGTTCCCATCCGCGAAACCGGCTGTGATCAAGCTTCCGCAGCTTTTAAGGATTCGCTGCCCGTCCTGCCGATCCCCTGTGCGGCCGGCGTGATGGCGGGACAGCCGGACCCGGCCAATGCGAATGCCATCACTGGCGCCATCGAGACGGCAGTCAGGCTGACGATGGAGGGCGAAACATCCGCCGTTGTCACCAATCCGATTGCTAAGTCCGTCCTTTACGACGCCGGCTTCCAGTTTCCCGGCCATACCGAATTCCTCGCCGACATCGGCGAACGGGCAACCGGCATGCAATTGCTGCCCGTGATGATGCTGGCCGGTCCCAAGCTGATGGCCGTGCCGGTCACCATCCATATCCCCCTGAAGGACGTTCCCGAGCAACTGACATCCGATCTCATCTACCGGACCTGTGCGATCACCGTTGCCGATTTGAAGGCGCGGTTCGGCCTGCCGTCTCCCCGCGTCGCCGTTGCCGGCCTCAATCCGCATGCGGGTGAAGGTGGCGCGCTCGGTCTGGAAGACGATGCGATCATCCGACCGGTCATCGAACGGCTGAAGTCCGAAGGCGTCGACATCAGCGGCCCCCTGCCCGCCGATACGATGTTC
Source organism: Pararhizobium sp. O133 (assembly GCF_051669845.1). Lineage (NCBI taxonomy): Bacteria > Pseudomonadati > Pseudomonadota > Alphaproteobacteria > Hyphomicrobiales > Rhizobiaceae > Pararhizobium > Pararhizobium sp. O133. The sequence goes on from NZ_CP196426.1 coordinate 3,465,748, forward strand.
CATGACCGCGCCCGCGCAACCTATGACGTCGCCGTCTGCATGTATCACGATCAGGCCCTGATCCCCGCCAAGGCGCTTGGTTTCGACGACAGCGTCAATGTCACGCTCGGCCTGCCCTTCATCCGCACGTCTCCCGATCACGGTACGGCGTTCAGCCTGGCCGGCAAGGGTATTGCTCGTGCCGACAGCCTTTTGGCGGCGCTACGGATGGCACGCCAACTCGCGGACAACGCAGAAAGGGATGCAGACTGATGGCGGCGATCGACGGACTGCCGCCGCTGCGGGAGGTGATCTCCCGGCACGGCCTCGATGCTAAAAAGGCGCTCGGCCAGAACTTCCTGCTGGACCTCAACCTCACCCAGAAGATCGCCCGCACCGCCGGGCCGCTGGAAGATGTGACGGTGATCGAGGTCGGTCCTGGTCCGGGCGGCCTCACCCGCGCCATCCTCTCCCTCGGAGCCAAGAAGGTCATCGCGGTGGAGCGCGATTCCCGTTGCCTGCCGGCGCTGGCCGAGATCAGTGACTTCTATCCCGGCCGTCTGGATGTGATCGAAGGGGATGCGTTGAAGACGCCGTTCGAGGATCTTGGTATCGACGGCCCGGTCAAGATCATCGCCAACCTGCCGTATAATGTCGGCACGCAGTTGCTGGTCAACTGGCTGCTGCCGAAGGCCTGGCCGCCGTTCTACCAGTCGATGACGCTGATGTTCCAACGCGAGGTCGGACTGCGGATCGTCGCACAGGAAGACGACAATCACTACGGCCGCCTCGGTGTGCTCTGCGGCTGGCGGACGGACGCGCGCATGGCATTCGACGTACCGCCGCAGGCCTTTTCACCGCCGCCGAAGGTGACGTCATCCGTGGTGCATCTGGAGCCGATCGAAAACCCGATCCCCTGCTCCGCCGAAAACCTGGAAAAGGTGACGATGGCCGCCTTCGGCCAGCGCCGCAAGATGCTGCGCCAGAGCGTCAAATCGATCGGCGGCGAGGCCCTGCTCGCCAAGGCGGACATCGACCCGCAGCGTCGCGCCGAGACATTGTCGGTGGAAGAATTCTGCCGTCTGGCCAATTGCCTGTAAACGGTGGATCGCTCGAAGACTATGTTTCGAGCGATAGCTGTCTCAAAGCTTCGGCGTCTCCGTCAAAAGGCCGTTGACGAATTCGAACAGGCCCGGACGGCGGTCGCGGCGCAGACGTTCGGCCTCGACGATCGCCTGAACGGAGGCGAAGGCGCTGTCGAGGTCTTCGTTGACGACGATATAGTCGTATTCCAGCCAGTGCTCGATTTCCGAGCGTGAATTGGCAAGCCGGGTGGCGATGACTTCTTCGGTATCCTCGGCGCGACGGTGCAGGCGCGACTGCAGTTCCGCCATGGTCGGCGGCAGGATGAAGATCGACACGACATCGCCGCCCATCTTTTCCTGCAACTGCTGGGCGCCCTGCCAGTCGATGTCGAACAGCATATCCTGACCTTCGGACATGGCCGCCTCAACCGCGTCCCGCGGCGTGCCGTAGAAATTGCCATGCACTTCCGCCCATTCGAGCAGGGCGTCCGTCTGGCGCAGGCCTTCGAACTCACGGGTCGACTTGAAGAAATAGTGCCGCCCTTCGATCTCGCTCGGGCGACGCTTGCGCGTCGTTACGCTGACGGAGATGCTCATATGCGGGTCGGATTCAAGCAAGTTGCGGGCAATCGTCGACTTGCCGGCGCCCGAGGGCGAGGAAATCACCAGCATCAGGCCGCGGCGCTGGATGGCTTTGATGGAGGTGGTGCTGGCGGGGCTCATGGTCACTCCAGATTTTGGACCTGTTCACGGAACTGGTCTATGACGACCTTCAGCTCGATGCCGGCGGCGGTGACCGACGCGGCATTCGACTTGGAACAGATCGTATTCGATTCGCGGTTAAATTCCTGGGACAGGAAATCCAGCTTGCGCCCGACTGGCCCGCCTTTGCTCAGGAGATCACGCGCAGCCGTCACATGCGTGCGCAGCCGGTCGAGTTCCTCGCGGATATCGGCCTTGGCGGCAAGCAGCGCCACTTCGCTGTACAGGCGATCCTGATCGACGCTCGACGCGGATCCTTCCAGAACAAGCGCGACCTGGCCGGCTAGGCGGGCGCTGATCGATTGGACGCTACGCGAGGGATCGGCCTCGATCTGGCGCGTCAGCATCTCGATCGTTTCGATCTGCTCGAGCAGGACACGGCGCAGCGCCTCGCCTTCGGTCTGGCGCATGGATGTCATGTCCGAAAGAGCGAGATGCAGGCCGGACAGGAGATCGGCGTCACGTGCGGCACGCTCGCCCTCCTGCTCTTCCGGCTCGCGGAAGTCGACAATGCCGCGGATTGACAGCAGCGTATCGAGACGCAGCGGCGCCGGATCGATGACATCGCGCAACTGTTCGCGCAACGACAGGACGGCGGCAAGGGCGCCCTGGTTGACGACGGTCTCGACGCCCGCCTCGCTCGTGCTGACACTGAGATTGACCTGCATGTTGCCGCGCGAGAAATTTTCCGCGATCAGCCGGCGCACGTCCGTCTCCAGATGTTCAGTACCCGTCGGCAGGCGCAGGCGCAGGTCGAGCCCCTTGCCGTTGACCGAACGCAGCTCCCACGCCCAGCGATAACGCCCGGACGTCCCCTCGCGGCGGGCAAATCCTGTCATGGATTGCAACGGCATTGTTTCTCCCTGGATCTGGCAGACGGCGCGTTGAAAAACGCAGGTCACCCGCAGAACTTTGAATTCGTGCATGAATGTGTACGGCTCCGGTGCGGTTGACCGCAAGGGTCAAGCGCACCGGAGCCGTATCATCCACAAGCCTGCTGCATAATTCCTTAAATCGGAATCGATTTAAGGCTAAAATTATGCGGCATCCTTAAAGTGTTACAGCGACCTTTGCGCGTCATATTCGACGCGCGGAGCTGTAGGCGAATTTATTCCTGGGCAGGTGCCGTTTCGGTCGCCTTGGCAGCCGCTGCAGCCTTCTCGGCCTCAAGCTTGCGCCAGCGCCTGACATTGTTGTTGTGCTCGTCGAGGCTGGCTGCAAACACATGGCCACCAGTTCCATCGGCCACGAAATAAAGATCGGACGTCCGCGAGGGATTGGCGACGGCTTCCAGCGCCGCACGGCCCGGATTGGCGATCGGCGTCGGCGGCAGGCCCTTGATGACGTAGGTGTTGTAGGGCGTCTGCTTGTCGAGGTCCGATTTCAGGATCGGCCGATTGGCCGGCTTTCCGTCGCCGCCGAAAATCCCATAGATGATCGTCGGATCGGACTGCAGACGCATTCCCTTTTCCAGCCGGTTGATAAAGACGGAGGCGACACGCGAGCGCTCGTCGGCCAGACCCGTTTCCTTCTCGACGATCGAGGCGAGCGTGACGAATTCCTCGCGGCTCGAAATCGGCAGATCCGGATCGCGCTTGTCCCAAATCTGATCCACCAGAGCCTTTTGCGCCTGCGCCATCTGCGCAACGATTTCCGCACGCTTGGTGCCACGCGAGAACTTGTAGGTGTCGGGACGCAACGTGCCTTCGGCCGGAAGCGTCGCCGGCAGGTCCCCCTCCAGGACCGGATCGAGGCTCAGCTTGGTGAACATCTGCTTGACCGTCAGGCCTTCGGGAAGGGAGGCGGAATAGAGAATCGACTTGCCGGATTTCAGGAGTTGCATGATCTCCTGCATCGAGGCGCCGGCCTTGATCTCGTATTCGCCGGCCTTCAGCGTGTCATTGTCTTCCAGATAGGCTTCCGACATGAAGCGGAACACCCGACCGTCCGAGACGATATTGTTGCGCTCGAGGCTGCTGGCGATTTCCTGGATACCGGCGCCGTTGCGCACGATGAAATTGGTGTTGGCGGCCAGCGGTCCTTTGTTCTCGTAGGCTGTCATGGCGTAATAGACCGTACCAGCGGCCGCGATCGTCAGGCAGACGATGACGGTCATGACGAAATTCAGGAAAATGACGACCTGGCTTTTTGCCTTGCGGGATCGCTTCGGCGGCTGCGGTACCTTTTCCGGGCGAAGGGCTTCGCTCGCCGATTTCGGGATAATCGGGCCGCCGGCCTCGTTGCGGCCGAATGGCACTGCGCTGTTGTCGTTTACGTCGTTCACGATCGTCCTGATTCTGGAGTTCGCATCATGCACGCCTCGATCCCTGATGCGAACTCCAGAAGAGAAACGGGAAAGAGAATCATTTCATAGCGACGATAGCAATCCTGCCCGCCCGGCCTTGTGTCAGCGTGGATCATTTATCCACGCTGCCGCATCGTGGCTTGAGGTCGCACTCGTCCTTCCAGCACGTTTGAACCGAGCAATGCGGCAAAAGCTGGATAGCTGCCGCAAATTTCATCCGCGAGATGCCTATGGATGCGAAAGGACCGCCTGAAGACAGGGCCACGCCGCAGCATCAGGCATAGCGGCGCAGAACGAGGGAGGCGTTCGTGCCGCCGAAGCCAAAGGAATTCGACAGGGCCACATCAATCTGGCGCTTACGCGCCACGTGCGGAACCAGATCGACCTTGGTTTCCGCCGAAGGATTGTCCAGGTTGAGGGTCGGCGGGGCGACATTGTCGCGGATCGCCAGCGCGCAGAAGATCGCCTCGACAGCGCCGGCAGCCCCCAGAAGATGGCCGATCGCCGACTTGGTCGATGACATCGACACCTTTTCGGCGTGCTCGCCCAGCACCCGCTCGACCGCGCCGAGTTCGATCGTGTCGGCCATGGTCGAGGTGCCATGGGCGTTGACATAGTCGATATCGGCGGCGGAGAGACCGGCGCGCTTCAGCGCCATCTGCATGCAGCGATAGGCGCCGTCGCCATCTTCGGCGGGAGCGGTAATGTGGAAAGCATCACCCGACATACCATAGCCGACGACTTCAGCGTAAATCTTGGCGCCGCGTGCCAGGGCGTGTTCCAGCTCTTCCAGAACGACGACGCCGGCGCCCTCGCCCATGACGAAGCCGTCACGATCCTTGTCATAGGGTCGCGATGCCCTGGTCGGATCGTCGTTGTGCTGCGTCGACAGCGCCTTGCAGGCGGCAAAGCCGGCGAGCGCGATGCGGGAAATCGGCGATTCCGTGCCGCCGGCGACCATGACGTCGGCATCACCGAGCGCGATCAGCCGGCTTGCGTCGCCGATGGCGTGGGCACCGGTCGAACAGGCGGTAACGACCGAATGGTTGGGGCCGCGCAGCTTGTGGCGGATCGATACCTGACCGGAGGCAAGATTGATCAAACGGCCGGGAATGAAGAAGGGAGACACGCGGCGGGGACCGCGGTCGCGCAGCGTGATGCCACCCTCGACAATGCCTTCGAGACCACCGATGCCAGAACCGATCATGACGCCCGTCGCGATCTGGTCTTCATCGGATTTCGGATGCCAGTCTGCATCGGCCAGGGCCATGTCGGCAGCTGCCACCGCGTAGATGATGAAGGGATCGACCTTGCGCTGTTCCTTCAGTTCCATCCAACTGTCGGGGCTGTAGGTACCGTTCGTGCCATCGCCGAATGGAATGCGGCAAGCGATCTTCGCGGGAAGGTCTTCGACTTCGAACTCGGTCACCTTGCGGGCGGCGTTTTCGCCAGCGATCAGGCGCGACCAGGAAACCTCGGTTCCGCAACCCAAGGGAGATACCATGCCGGTACCGGTGATAACGACACGTCTCATAACCCGTGATCCACCTTGCCAGTTAGTTCAGAACTGGGCCGGACCTCGTGCAAAAATCGGATCCGTACATCCATTTCCGTGATGCGAATACCGCGTGATCTCAGGTACGGAAGCCCTGGCGGACTTTCCTTGTCACGCTTTGCTTTCCAAGGGAAAGCGTGTCCCGCAACGGGGACGAAAGAGGCGGGTCGCGAAGCGCCCCGCCCTGCACCGCCTGATATCAGGCCTGTGCCTTTTCGATGAACTTGACAGCGTCGCCGACCGTCAGGATCGAGTCTGCTGCATCGTCGGGGATCTCGACGCCGAACTCTTCTTCGAATGCCATGACCAGTTCGACGGTGTCGAGCGAGTCCGCGCCCAGGTCGTCGATGAAGCTTGCGCCTTCCGAAACCTTTTCGGCATCGACGCCAAGATGATCAATAACAATTTTCTTTACGCGTTCTGCTACGTCGCTCATGTCGGATTCCTCGACCTTTGTTTTTCTCAACGATGCCGTTCTGACATCGGTACCCTATTAACGCCTGAAAGATCAAGACGACCCAGCAGGCAATTCCTTCAATCGGAAGAGCGGTAAACCACGCGCGGAAAGCTGGCGTGAACCTCATATCATCCGATCGACTGCGCACAGTCATGGCCCGCTTAACACGGTTTAAGTCTGCCGCAAAGTCCGAAAATGGCCGGGAATGGCTTGGTCAACACGCAATTCCCGGTATTTGCGCCCCGCCCCTTGGATTGACCCGGAATCGCGGCGGCGCAGGCGTTTGACGCCCCATCCCAAGTCTCAATGATAGGACCCTTTGATCCATCATTGAGACTTGGGATTAGATCATCGCCATGCCGCCATTGACGTGAATGGTCTGGCCCGTGACATACCCGGCTTCGTTAGAGACCAGATAAGCGACCGCTGAAGCCACCTCACCGCCCGTCCCCATCCGCTTCATCGGGATGGCGCCCATGATGGCGTCCTTCTGCTTGTCGTTCAGCTTGCCGGTCATCGCGCTTTCGATGAAGCCCGGAGCAACGCAGTTGACCGTGACGTTGCGGGTGGCGATCTCCTGCGCCAGCGACTTCGAGAAGCCGATCATGCCCGCCTTGGAGGCGCAGTAATTGGCCTGGCCCGGATTGCCGGTGACGCCGACGATCGAGGTGATGTTGATGATGCGGCCATGGCGGCGGCGCATCATCGGATGGGTGAGTTCGCGCGTCAGCCGGAAGACGGAGGTGAGGTTGACTTCCAAGACGGCATCCCAGTCCTCGTCGCTCATGCGAACGAACAGGCCGTCCTTTGTGATGCCGGCATTGTTGACGAGAATGTCGACTCCGCCGAGATCGGCTTCCGCCTTTTCACCGAGCGCCTTGACGGCGGCGCGATCGGACAGGTTCGCCGGGAACAGGTGAACACGTTCACCGAGCGAATTGCCGAGTTCCTCAAGCTTTTCGACGCGGGTGCCGTGCAGGCCGACGATGGCGCCCTGCGCGTGCAGGATGCGGGCGATTTCCTCGCCGATACCACCGGAGGCACCGGTAACGAGAGCCTTGCGGCCGGACAGATCGAACATGGTTGTTTCCTCTTCTTAGAGCGAATAGGGAATAGGGAGTAGCGAATAGAGAAAGAGCAATCGTAGCGGCAGCTTTCTATTCGCTATTCGCTATTCGCCATAAATTCAGGCAAGCAGTGTCTGGAGCGCCGCGTCGATATCGGCGGGCGAATTGATCGCGATGCCGCTCACCGTCTTGTCGATGCGGCGGGCCAGCCCGGTCAGAACCTTGCCGGAGCCGACTTCATAGAGCGTCGTCACGTTGTTGGCGGCGAACCATTCGACGGTTTCGCGCCAGCGGACCTGGCCGGTGACCTGCTCGACGAGCAGGCTTGCGATCTCGCCTGCATCGGTGACCGGCGCGGCGCGCACATTGGCGATCAGCGGAACGACGGGATTGTTCTTCGACACGGTCGAAAGCGCTGCCCGCATGGCATCGGCCGCTGGCGCCATCAGCGACGAATGGAAGGGCGCGGAGACCGGCAGCAGGATGGCGCGCTTGGCGCCCTTTTCGGTGGCAAGGGCAGCCGCCTTTTCAACCGCCGCCTTTTCGCCGGAAATGACCAGCTGGCCGCCACCATTGTCATTGGCGATCTGGCAGGCGCCGAGCGCTTGAGCTTCCTTGCAGACGGCATCGACATCTGAGTGCTCAAGCCCGATGATCGCCGCCATCGCGCCCTTTCCGACCGGAACCGCCGCCTGCATGGCATTGCCGCGGGTGCGCAGGAGGCGCGCCGTATCGGCAAGCGAGAATGTACCGGCAGCGCAGAGTGCCGAATATTCACCGAGTGAATGGCCGGCGACATAGGCGACCTTGGATTTCAGGTCGAGACCCTTGGCTTCCAGAACGCGGAGCGCCGCGATCGACACGGCCATGAGCGCCGGCTGGGCATTGGCCGTCAGCGTCAGCGTTTCCTCCGGGCCGTTCCACATGATGTCGGAGAGCTTTTCCCCGAGCGCGTCGTCCACCTCGGCGAAAACGGCGGCTGCTTCGGGGAAGGCATCGGCCAAATCCTTGCCCATGCCGAGCGCCTGGCTACCCTGTCCTGGAAATGTGAAAGCGATGGCCATGAGGTTTGTCCCTCTCGTCATGCGCGGCAGGCGCGCAGTTTGAATATCTGGGGCTCCGCCTGAAGGCAGGCCGCATTTTCCTTTCCATTCACATTCCTGTGTCTCAAGTCAAGGCTTGAGCCCCGCCGCACATTCTTTGTGAACCACGGCATGCTTTCCTCTTGCGCCGCAGCAAGCAGCCCTTACATTCGCCGCCGAACCAATTTGAGGCACATGACATGAAATACAAGACACTCGGCCGCACCGGCATCCAGGTTTCCGAAATCTGCCTGGGAACCATGACCTGGGGAACGCAGAACTCCGAAGCGGAAGCCCATGAGCAGATGAGCTATGCCGTGGAACAGGGCGTCAACTTCTTCGACACCGCCGAGCTCTATCCCGTGACGCCCGCCGGTCCTGAAACGCGCGGTCTGACGGAAGATTATATCGGCACTTGGCTGAAAGCGAGCGGCAAGCGGGACGATATCGTCGTCGCCACCAAGGTCTCCGGCCCCGGCCGCCCCTATATTCGCAACGGCACGCCGGCAAGCCCGAAGACGATGCGCGAGGCGCTCGAAACCAGCCTGAAGCGCCTGCAGACCGACTATGTCGATCTCTACCAGATGCATTGGCCCAACCGCGGACATTACGGCTTTCGCAACTCCTGGACCTACGATCCGTCCGGACAGGACAGGAAGGCCGTGCCGGAGGAACTGCTGGCCATTCTCGAGGCGCTGGGCGATTTCGTCAAGGAAGGCAAGGTCCGCGCCATCGGCCTGTCCAACGACACGGCGTGGGGCGTCATGACGATGCTGTCGATCGCCGAGAAACATGGTCTCCCGCGTCTCGCCTCGATTCAAAACGAATATAACTTCCTCTACCGCCAGTTCGATCTCGACCTGTCGGAAATCGCCCACCATGAGCATGTCGGTCTGCTCGCCTATTCGCCGCTCGCCGCCGGCCTGATGACCGGGAAGTACCTGAACGGTGCAAAACCCGAAGGATCACGCCTGAGCATCAACGGTGATCTCGGCGGCCGTTACACCGAATATCAGGAACCAGCCGTCGCCGCCTATGCGAAGCTTGCCAAGGCGCACGGCCTCGACCTTGCCCAGATGCAGATCGCCTTCAGCCTGACGCGGCCATTCATGACCTCGGTCATCATCGGTGCCACTAACATGCAACAGTTGAAGACGAATATCGGCGCCAAGGACGTGAAGCTCTCGGCAGAGGTGCTGGCCGGCATCGCCAATCTGCACAAGATGTATCCGGCACCGATCTGACCAGTCGGCACGGGTCACGCTGACACGAATGGTAAAAGGCCACGATCTCTTCGGACCGTGGCCTTTTACTTTTGGAGCTGCTGCTGCCTGATCAGGACAGCTTGCGGATCATGCCATAGACGATAGTGCCGTTGGCGCCGAACTCGACGCTTGCCGAGAACTTGTCCTTCGGAGCGCTGGCATGGATGATGTTCCACATGTCGGCTTCGGAGCGCAAAAGCAGGGCCCAGTTCATGAACGTCTCCATGTAGCCGTCGTCGGGCACCTCGCGGGAGAAGTTGGCGAACAGGAAGGAGCCGTTCGGCTTCAGCATGTCCAGGCAAGTCTGCGTCAGCTTGATCGCCACCTTGTCGGCCAGATAGTCATAAAGACCGGCCGCATAGATGAAGTCGAACGTGCCGACCTTATGCGACTTGGTCAGCAGACCACGCACGGAACCATCGATCGCCTCGATGCAGGTGCCCTGAAAATCGCGGGTCATCGAGCCGACGCTCTGCGGATCCTGGTCCAGCGCCACCCAGCGCTTGATACCGCCGTTCTTCAGCGCGATGGAGCGATCGGCTTCGCGCAGATGGCCGGCGGCCACCGTCAGGATTTCCGTACCCGGCCCCTTCTCGGCCGCGATGGCATCGACATGCTTGGTCAGCAGGTCACGGCGCTCGCGGACCGCGACCGGCGATGGCGAATTGCGGGTATATTCAAAAAGCGTGCGGCCGAGCGGCGAGGCATTGGCGACTTCTTCTGCGACGCTTGCATGGCCGTAGATGAAGTCGATCAGATGCGCGTCGCCGGAATAGCCGCGCGGCTTGACGAAGGACCAGCGCGTGAAGGGGTCCTGATGAAAATAATCGGCGACCGGATGGTTCTGAACGATCGGGATCAGTTCCTGCCAGACATTGGGATGGTACTTGGCGCGGGTGGCGTTCAGCGAGGCGATCAGCCGATGGATGATCTTTGCCGGCTCCAAGTCTTCCTGGATCTGCTGCTGGGCGATCTTGAGAATGATAGCCAGTTCCGCCCTGCCCGTGGCGACCTGATCATAATGCAGGTCGGCCCGTGCCGACGCCAGTTCACTGTTGATAGCCTTGGGGGTGATCAGGCTTTCGCCGTCGAAAACAATCTGAGCTTGGGTCAATGCTGAAACCATCCGTTAAAACACACTTAACAATATGCTTAAAATTGTAATGATCTCCAACACGAAATCGCGACTATCGCGCGATATGGTTAATTGCGCTTGAAACCATCGGTTTATTTGGGACACAGGTAATCGCGAGTAGCCCCGAATTCAGACAAACTTAATGCACTTCCCTTAATCTGCTCTGGAATGCTGCGCTTTCCTGATAGGCAGAACGCCCGATCAGGTACGCGCCTTCGCGCATGGGCAACGCCAACCTGGAAGTGACCTCAAGCTCGAAAGAACCATCAAGCAATGGATTTGGTGCATGAAGCACACATTGGCTGACGTCGTAGAGATCGATCTTCATAACGAGCCGCAGCGCCTCCCGTCGGAGGAACTGCGCCGGCTCTACGCTGAGGAGGGTGAGGTCGCGCGCCGGCAGGATACGCGTCGTGGGTTGTGGATTTCGGTCACGATCTATCTGTTGTTCTCGCTGACGGACATTCTGCTGATCCGCGACGTTGCCGCTTACACGGTCGCAGCCCGCTTCATCATTTCCGCGATCATGCTCTCGGTGATGGAATGGCAGATTTATCGGGACGCCGGCGCCGACGCGATTGACCGAACCTGCGCGGTAGCGCTGGTTTTCGCCTATGGCGGCTGGCTGCCTGCCGCGCTGATGACAGCGGACACGCTGACCATGTCCTATTACATGGTCTTCGGCGCGATCTTCATGCTGAGCGTCAACCTGTTCTTCAGCTTCAAGTTCCGTCTGTCGGTCATCGCGTCCGGCATCATCGTGGTGCTGTTCCTGGCCGCGCTGCAGACCTTCCCTCAGGAAGCTCTGTTCTACAAGATGACCTTCAGCGCGTTCTGCATTTCCTGCTTCCTGTTCAGTTCCTATATCAACTGGAAGCTCAACCGTGAACGCTACAATGTCTTCCTCAACGCGCTCGAAGCCCGTTACCAGCAGAAAGAGGCGTCGGATCGGGGTGACGCTTTGCTGCGGCTTTCCAACACAGATCCGCTGACCGGTCTCGACAACCGCCGTGCCGTCGACCAGCGCCTGCGTGACTATTGGAACGACTGGCAGAAATCGGGCAGCAATTTCGCCGCCATCCTGATCGATGTCGATTTCTTCAAGCGATACAATGACTGCTACGGCCATCAGGAAGGCGATCGCTGCCTCGTCCTCGTCTCGAACGCACTGAAAAAGGCCATCCAGCCCTATAACGGTTCGATCGGGCGCTTTGGCGGCGAAGAATTCATCGTCATCGCCCAGCTCGACTCGCATGACCAAGTGTCAGCGCTTGCCAACCTGATCTGCCGGACCGTCTTCGACATGGAACTGGTGCACGAACAGCGCCGGGATGGCGTCTCGATCGTCACCGTCAGCGTCGGCGCAGCCTATACCCGCAGCAATGCCGGCTCCAAGCTCGAGAAGATCATTCACGACGCCGACCGCGCGCTCTACAGCGCCAAGGCCAGTGGCAGGAACTGCGCCAAGCTGTTCGATCCGAACGATCCACAGACCAGCGACGAGAGCGAAAATGTCGCGGCGCTCCTGAAGATCGCCATTGCCCAGAACCTTGTGTCGCTCGTCTACCAGCCCATCCAGAACGCAGCGACCGGAAAGCTCGAGGCCTTCGAGGCGCTGATGCGCCTGCGTATGCTTGACGGCACGCCGGTGACGCCGGGCATGTTCATTCCAATCGCGGAGCGCACCGGCGCGATCCTCGAACTCGGCCGCTGGGCGATCCGCACCGCCTGCCGCGAACTCCTGCTCGACAGCGAGGTCAAGGTCGTCAGCGTCAATGTTTCGCCGATCCAGCTGAAGACGCCTGGTTTTGCCGCATCGGTCGCCGCCATCCTCGGCGAGACGCAGGTGGCCGGCAACCGGCTCGCCTTCGAAATCACCGAAGGCCTCGAAATGGAGATGCATTCGGACATCCTGCGCTGCATCAGCGACCTGAAGACACTCGGCATCCGCATCTGGCTCGATGATTTCGGCACGGGCTTTGCCGGCCTGTCCTGGCTGCGCCTGATCGATTTCGACACCGTCAAGATCGACCGCTCCTTCCTGCACGATACCAGCAGCCCGCGCGGCAAGGCCATGCTGCGGGACATTATCGGCCTGGTGCGCAACCGTGGCCACAAGATCCTGGTCGAGGGCGTCGAGACCGACGAACAGCTGAAACTGATGCGCGAATTCGGCATCGACCAGGTCCAGGGCTTCCATGTCGGCCGCCCTGCCCCCGCCGACACGTTCCGCGCCACCTCGGTCAACGATACGCGCCCGAACCGTCTCGTCCGGCCGGCATGAGAACCGGACGGACGGTCGCCACGCCGGGCGGCTTTCCACCTAAATTTCCCGATCACCCTTGCTTCCAAGCCGAAAATGCGTATAAGCGCGCTGTTCGCAACACCCGGTCTTCTGGCTGGTGGCTGAACGGAGGGCCGGTTTCCCTTAAGAGACCTGTCCGGACCTAAAGGGGTCCAGCCTCCCGTGTCTCCGCTCTCGACCGTCTCGAAACAACACTTTCTTGCCCGCTCGCATGAGCCAATAGAACAGTCGTTGAGGCTTAGCCGCCGGATATCGGGTGACGATTAACGCAAGAAAGGCAAAGCCTCATGGCTCTTTATGAACATGTATTCCTTGCCCGGCAGGATATCTCCGCTCAGCAGGTCGACGCTCTCGTCGAACAGTACAAGGGTGTGCTGGAAGCTAACGGCGGTAAGGTCGGGCGCGTCGAAAACTGGGGCCTCAAGTCCCTGACGTACCGCATCAACAAGAACCGCAAGGCTCACTACGTTCTGATGGACATCGATGCTCCGGCACCGGCCGTTCACGAAGTCGAGCGTCAGATGCGCATCAACGAAGACGTGCTTCGTTACATGACCATCGCTGTCGAGAAGCATGAAGACGGCCCGTCCGCCATGATGCAGAAGCGCGACCGCGACGACCGTCCGCGCCGCGATGGCGACGACCGTGGCCCGCGCCGCGAATTCGGCGACCGCCCGCCGCGTGGTGACCGTGAAGACCGTCCGCGCCGTCCGCGCGAAGACCGGGCATAAGGAGAAAAGACCATGGCTGATACTCTGTCCGCTCCGGCACGCCGCCCGTTCCACCGCCGTCGCAAGACCTGCCCCTTCTCCGGCGCCAACGCTCCGAAGATCGACTACAAGGACATCCGTCTGCTGCAGCGCTACATTTCCGAGCGCGGCAAGATCGTCCCTTCGCGTATCACGGCAGTTTCCCAGAAGAAGCAGCGCGAACTGGCCCAGGCCATCAAGCGTGCCCGCTTCCTCGGCCTCCTGCCCTACGTCATGTCCTAATTGCATGTCCCCTTGGAGCCCGCTCCAAGGAAAGGCATATGCAATCTGGAATACATGACTCTACGCAGGTCAGCTGACTCTGCGTAGGCTGACTCAGGGTGAGGCGAATGCAACGGCGTCGCCTCACCTGCTCCCTTCCGCGTTGGGCGTGGATCGGAAACACCGGCGCAGATGCGCTAAAACCCATGTTGGGGCCTGGTTCTTGATTCAAGAAGCGCCTCTAACTGCTTGATAAGCAGGACAGCGACCGTGACGACACTGAATGCAACATCGCTGCTGACCGGCGCCCTCGCCGGCGTGACCGCCGCCCTGCTCTCGCTGGGCGCGAATACGCAGTCGTTGTTTGCGATCGTGCTCTACGCCGCCTCCGCTCTTCCCATTCTCATCGCCGGCCTCGGCTGGGGGAATGCCGCAACAATCGTTTCCGTCGTGGTCGCAAGCCTCATCGGCGCCGTCATCGTCTCTCCCTGGTTCGCGCTGCTGATTGCCGTCATCACGCTGATCCCCGCTGCGTGGATCAGCCACCTCGCCAATCTGGCGCGACCCGCGTCGGAACTCGGCGGACCGGAAGGCGCGCTTGCCTGGTATCCGCTCTCGGACATCCTCACGCATCTCGCCATCCTGGTGACGATCGGCATGATCATCATCGGCGTTATCATCGGTTACGACACCACCATGTCCGACACGATGATCGACATGGTGCTGCAGGCCTTCAAGGCGCGGGATCCGCTCTACAATCCGGATCCGGCGTCGGTCGCCCAGTTCAAGGCGCTGTTCACCATCGGCCTGCCGCTGGCGCAGGGCGCCGTCTGGGTGCTGATGCTGTTTGCCGCCTATTATATCGCGACACGCATCGTCCAGACCTCGGGCAAGAACCTGCGTCCGCGCGAGGACATGCCCTCGACGCTGCGCATGCATCGCCTGTCGATCTTCGCCTTTCTCGGCGGCCTGCTGCTCGCCTTCATGGGCGGCCTGCCGGCGATCGTCGGCGCGCTCGTTTGCGGCACGTTCGGCGCAGGGTTCCTGCTGGCCGGCTTTGCTGTTTTTCACTTTCGCACACGCGGGAAGGCCTGGCGGCTTCCGGTGCTGTGGCTTGGCTATATGTCGGTTCTGATCTTCACGATCCCGGCATTCTTCTTTCTCCTGTCGGGTCTGATGGACACGCGGCGCGCTATCGCGCTGTCATCGACAGGGAAAACACCTGAGACTGAAACAAAAGACCTCTGAACTGACACCTGAAAGGATCAAACCAATGCAAGTCATTCTTCTCGAACGCGTTGCCAAGCTCGGCCAGATGGGCGAAACCGTCAAGGTTCGTGACGGCTTTGCCCGCAACTACCTGCTGCCGCTCGGCAAGGCCCTGCGCGCCAACGACGCCAACAAGAAGCGTTTCGAATCCGAGCGCGCAACGCTCGAAGCCCGCAACCTCGAGCGCAAGTCCGAAGCCCAGTCCGTTGCTGACAAGCTCGACGGCAAGTCCTTCATCGTCGTCCGTTCGGCTGGCGAAACCGGTCAGCTCTACGGTTCGGTCGCGGCCCGCGACATCGTTGAAGTTCTGGCTGCCGAAGGCTTCAACATCGGCCGCAACCAGGTCGATCTGAACAACCCGATCAAGACCATCGGCCTGCACGACGTCGTCCTGCACCTGCATTCGGAAGTCGAAATCAAGGTTCAGATGAACGTTGCCCGTTCGGCCGACGAAGCAGAACGCCAGCTCAAGGGCGAAAGCCTGACCTCGGCCGACGCCATCTACGGCGTTGACGAAGATGCCCTGAAGCCGGAAGACTTCTTCAACCCGGAAGCTGAATTCGACGGCGAAGACGAATAAGCCTTTCGTTTATTCGAGACAGGAAAGCCCGCGACCATCGCGGGCTTTCTTGCATTTTGGGTCGGAAAAATCAGTTCACGGCCTGCGGATCGGCGGCCTTGTCGATCCGTACCTCCACTGACATGCCGGGCGCCAGCATATCAGCCAGTGGCTGACCGGCATCGATCGAAATGCGCACACCGACCCGCTGTGCGACCTTGGTGAAATTGCCGGTCGCATTGTCGGCGCGGATGACGCTGAACTCGGAACCGGCCGCGGGCGAAAACCGCTCGACATGGCCTTTCAGTTCCGCCTTGTTCAGCGCATCGACGGTAAACACGACCGGCTGGCCGATCTTCATTCCGTCCAGCTGGGTTTCCTTGAAATTGGCGATGATCCAGACATCCTTCGGCACGATCGCCATCAGTTGCGTGCCGGCCGTCACATATTGACCGAGCCGCGCGCCGACTTCGCCGAGCTTGCCGTCCTGGGGCGCGGTGATTGTCGTATTGTCGAGATCGATCTGAGCCAGTTGGACCGCTGCCTCCGCGCTGCGCACCGCAGCCTCCAGCCCGGCGCGCGAACCGATTGTGGTGGCGAGATTCTGGCGTGACACTTCGATGGTCGCCGTCGCCTGATCGACACCAGCTTTTGCCTGCTCGAGTGTCGCCTGCGCTGTATCGACATCGACGGAGGTGGCAATCCCCTTTTCAGCCAGCGGCTTGACACGCTCCCAGGCCTGCTGTGCCCTTGTATAGGTGGCGTTGGCGCTATCGCGCTGGGCTTCGCTTGCCGCGATGCTCGCTTTTCCCGCAAGTTCCTGCTGGTGCGAATTGGCGAGTGACGCCTTTTGCGTATCAAGCGCTCCCTGCGCCTGGGCCAGTTTCTGGGCGTAGGTTCGGTCGTCGATCTGTACCAGTACCTGCCCCGCCTTGACCGCCTCGTAATCCTTTACGGCGACTTTCGAGACATAGCCTGAGAGCTGCGGGCTGACGATCGTGACATAACCGCGGATATAGGCGTTGTCGGTCATCTCGACCGTCGTTGCAAAGGGCGGCAGGCGCCAGGCGTAGAGGACGAGCAACACGCCGGTGAGACCAGCGAGAAGCGTCAGGACAGTTGCGGGGGAGTGAAGTGACTTCAGCATGGAACAAGACCTGTCAGGAGGATGTGGCGGCAGCCGGGACGTCGATCACCGGCCGGATCAGCCTCGACCAGGCGAGATGCCCAAGCAACAGGGCAAGGCCGATGGACGAAGCGATGAAAATGACGAGGAAAGCGTCGTTATAGGCAAGGATATTGGCTTCGCGCGTTATCTGTTGGCCAAGCAACTGTAGGCCCTCGGCGTCGAGGAGCGCCTTGTCGGTGATGACCTTGCCGTAAGAGCCAGAGAGCTGGGAGACACGCTGGGCGACAAAGGGATTGGTGAGAAGAATGTGCTCGACCAGCACACTGGAATGAAACTTCTCGCGGATGGTGACGAAGGTGCCGAGCGCAGCCTGGGCGCAGAGCGCGCCGATGCTCTGGGTGAAGAGGAAGATCACCAGGAAATTGACGATGTAGGGGACGCCCTTCGCCAGCACCGCGGCAAACCCCTTGGACATGACCGGGGGCAGGAACATCGCAGCACCGGCCGCGACCATCGACTGGCTGAAATACATCTGTTCCGGCCTTGTCAGGCTGGTGGACTGGCTGTCGAGAAAGGCGCCGGCGGCAATCAGCACCAGCGCCAGCACATGCGCCGTTTCGACATACCGCGTCATCATCAGCACGGCACAGACCAGCCCACCGGCGATCGAGGCCAGGAGAATGATCGAATACATCGTCTGGGTCTGCTCGTTGAGCAGGCCGAGCTGCATGTAGAAATTCGCGGCCGTCGTCGTCTGCTCGGAGCTGACGACCCGGAAGAGCAGGAGAATGCCGGCCATGTGCATGTTCTCGCGGGTGAACAGCCAGCGCATGTCGATCAGAGGCATCTTGCGCGGCAGCTCGATAACCACCATCACCGTCAGGGCGGTGATCGAGCAGGCCAGCAGGAGGCCGAGCCACGGCGCCTCGAACCACCAGTAGAGCCGCCCCAGCGTCAGGAACACCGCCAGGCAGCCGAAGCCGGTGGCAAGCAGCAGGTAGCTGAGGATATCCATCTTCTGGATGACCTTGGCGCGCGGCGGAGCGGTCAAAGGCAGAAGATAGACGACCGGCAGGGCAATCAGCGCCAACCCCATCTCGAACGTATAGAGCGCATGCCAGCCGCCGAGTTCCATCAGCGACGGCGAGATGATCCGGGCGAGCGGAGCCGACAGCGTCGTGTTCAGGAGCGCGAGGCTGAGGCCCAGCGACAGCTTTCGCGCCGGAGGGAAGGCCTCGAGCATGTAGAGGAAGCCGAGCGTCGATAGAGGTGCGGCCGCCATGCCGCTGAGGAAGCGGACGACGATTGCCGAATGCAGGTCGGAGACGAACAGGTTGAGGATCGAGGCGATGACGAAGCAGATGATGCTGAGTTCGGCGAAGGGCCGCAGGCCGAATTGCGACCGGATCTTGAACAGCGCGATCGACATGGAGGCGTAAGGCGCCATATAGGCCGCCGACAGCCAGGCGATTTCCGTCGTCGTCGCCGAGAGCGAGCCCTGCAGCTGGTAGATATTGGCGTTGAGGAGGTTCATGCCGAGGCCCTGCGTCAAAAACAGCAGGACCGAAGAGGCCATATAGATCGCGGCTCTCGCCGGTGTCATCGGCACGGGCGGTGGCGATGCGGGTTCCGGCACCGCAACGGCAACCGGCGCCGCGTCGGCATCGCGGTCGTCGATCGCATTTCCATAAACCGCGACACTCATCTCCCGGTCATTCCCTGGTGATGGCGAGGATATTGCCCGTCATCATACCAATGACCTGCAGGGCCGTCGCCTTGTCTCTTGCATCGACACCACCCAGCACCTGCTCGCGGATTTCGCAGGCGAGTTTGTCAATCTCATCGGCGATGCTTCGGCCGTACGCGGTCATGTGGATCTGCTTGGCGCGCCGGTCGCTTGCTTCGACCCGGCGTTCGATGAAGCCCTGCTTTTCCATGCCGTCGAGCAGGCGCACGATGGTCGGTGTCTCGATGCCGAGTTCCTCGGCCAGTTCGCGCTGGTTGAGACCGTCGCGCCGGGAGAGCGCAAACAGGGCGCGGGCACGCGACAGGGTCAGCCCCCTCTCCTTCACCCGCGCA
Organism: Pararhizobium sp. O133; assembly: GCF_051669845.1. Taxonomy (NCBI): domain Bacteria; kingdom Pseudomonadati; phylum Pseudomonadota; class Alphaproteobacteria; order Hyphomicrobiales; family Rhizobiaceae; genus Pararhizobium; species Pararhizobium sp. O133. The sequence goes on from NZ_CP196426.1 coordinate 3,484,752, forward strand.
TCGAACAGCGCCCGCAGCTTGCGGTTCACCGAGGACAGCGCATCGAACAGTTCACGATTGACGGCGGTATTCAGCATTTCATACCTTTTCCATATTAGTAGTGTGCTAATTATTTTCACCCTATCTAGCCGCTACCGGTGGGATTTTCAACCCATGCCCTCGGCGGAGGCAAAAAATCGTGTGAAGGGCGGCAAGGCGGATTAGGATGGCGGGAAAGGCAGCCGGAACGCGATTCGCGCAGAAGCCGGTCAAGAGTTAAAGCCTGCATTGGCGGAATATCCGTGTTATTCCGACAGCCCCTGTGAACAACGGTGAAGGCAGACCGCGAGACGCGATGCATCGGAAACTATCGATGTAACGCTCTTGACCATCGGCTTTGCGGGTCGCACACGATGGCACAGCCACCTGAGACAGAGACGGAACGCCATGAACGAGATCGCGCGCAGACTAGCCCCCATCGCCAAGGACCAGACGGAAGCGCAATATCGCGAAGCGCCGAACAACCTTGAAGCCGAACAGGCGCTGTTGGGTGCAATCCTCGTCAACAACGACGCCTTTTACCGCGTCTCGGACTTCCTGAAGCCTGTCCATCTCAATGAGCCGCTGCATCGCAAGATCTTCGAAGTGGCCGGCGACATCATCCGCATGGGCAAGACGGCCAATCCGGTGACGATCAAGACCTTCCTGAAGGCGGATGAAAAGGTCGGCGATCTGACGGTGGCGCAATATCTGGCGCGTCTCGCCTCGGAAGCCGTCTCGATCATCAATGCGGAAGACTATGGCCGGGCGATCTACGATCTCGCGCTGCGCCGTTCGCTGATCACCATCGGCGAGGACATGGTCAATATCGCCTATGACGCACCGCTCGACATGCCGCCGCAGAGCCAGATCGAGGATGCCGAACGTCGTCTGTTCGAACTCGCCGAAACCGGCCGCTACGACGGCGGCTTCCAGGCTTTCAACGACGCCGTGGCGCTGGCGATCGACATGGCCGGCCAGGCCTTCGAACGTGACGGACATCTGTCAGGCATTTCCAGCGGTATCATGTCCCTGGACGCCCGCATGGGCGGACTGCAGCGCTCCGACTTGATCGTGCTTGCAGGACGTCCCGGCATGGGCAAGACGTCGCTTGCGACCAACATCGCCTACAATATCGCGGCAGCATACGAGCCCGAGGTTCAGGCGGACGGTTCGTTCAAGGCGAGGAACGGCGGCGTCGTAGGCTTCTACTCGCTCGAAATGTCGTCCGAACAACTCGCGACCCGTATCATTTCCGAGCAGACGGAAGTCTCCTCCTCGAAAATCCGCCGCGGTGAAATTTCCGAGCACGATTTCGAGAAGCTCGTCGCCTGTTCCCAGATGATGCAGAAGGTGCCGCTCTATATCGACCAGACCGGTGGTATTTCGATCGCCCAGCTTTCCGCCCGCGCCCGCCGCCTCAAGCGCCAGCGTGGCCTCGATTGCCTCGTGGTGGACTATATCCAGCTGATGACCGGCTCGGGCAAATCAAGCGACAACCGCGTGCAGGAAATCACCCAGATCACCACCGGCCTGAAGGCGCTCGGCAAGGAACTGAACGTTCCGATCATCGCACTCTCCCAGCTGTCGCGCCAGGTGGAAAGCCGTGAAGACAAGCGGCCGCAGCTCTCCGACCTTCGTGAATCCGGCTCGATCGAGCAGGACGCCGACGTTGTGCTCTTCGTGTTCCGCGAGGAATACTATGTGAAGAACATGGAGCCGCGTGACGAATTCGACCCGAAATACGAAGAATGGAAGCAGACCTTCGAAAAGGTGAAGGGTACCGCCGACGTCATCATCGCCAAACAGCGTCACGGACCAACCGGCACGGTCAAACTCGCCTTCCAGTCGGAATTCACCCGTTTTACGGATCTCGCCGACCCGAGCTTCACGCAATACGAGGAACATTGAGCGGCACCACGCGGGCCGTGCGATCGCTCTGCCGCGCCATGTTGCAAATGCGCATTCTTCCGGATAATCGAAAATAAAACAGGCAAAGTATCGCGGCGGTTTCGCCGCGAACGGCATCTCAGTCTAGGGAAATCCGCTCATGGAAGCTTTTATCGCGCTGCTCCAGGTCCTTGCGATCGATCTTGTCCTGGCGGGCGACAACGCCATCGTCATCGGCCTCGCCGCTGCCGGACTTCCCAAGGAGCAGCGTGGCAAGGCCATCCTGATCGGAATTGCCGCCGCCACCGTCCTGCGCATCATTTTCGCCCTTCTTGCAACGCAACTGTTGCAGATCCTCGGCCTGCTGCTGGTCGGCGGTATCCTGCTTCTCTGGGTCTGCTGGAAGATGTGGCGCGAACTGCGCACTGCCGCCCATGAGGAGCATGCAGGTCTCGAATCCTTGACCGGCGAGGATCTCAACAAGGACGGCTCGGTCGGCTCGGGCGCACCACGCAAGACGCTGAAGCAGGCGGCCCTACAGATCGTCATCGCCGACGTTTCGATGTCGCTCGACAACGTGCTCGCCGTCGCTGGTGCCGCGCGCGAACACCCGAACATCCTCATCCTCGGCCTTGCCGTTTCCGTCGCGCTGATGGGTATCGCCGCTTCGTTCATCGCCAAGCTGCTCAACCGCTACCCCTGGATTTCCTATCTGGGTCTCGCGATCATCCTCTTCGTGGCGCTGAAGATGATCTACGAAGGCTTCATGGAAGTCGAACCGGTCATCATGTCGGCGCTTGGTTGATCATTCAAACGGCGGCACAACTGAATCCGGCGACTGCCGCCGACATAACCCTTCTGCGAAAGACAGAACTTCCGGAGACAATACGGGCCAACGATTGCAGAGTAACCTGCTTGGCTGTAACTCTCTCCGCATGGCTATTTTGCACGATCCCTCCTCCGCTGATGCCGCCTTCGAAGCTGCGTCCAACCGCCTGACCATCGACCTCGGCGCACTTGCCGATAACTGGCGGGCGATGAACAAACTCTCCGGCAAGGCACGAGCGGCCGCAGTGTTGAAAGCCGACGCCTATGGCATCGGCATCGAACCAGCCGCCAGCACGCTCTCCCGCGCTGGCGCCCGCGATTTCTTCGTCGCCAATGCCGAGGAAGGCGTAGCGCTTCGCTCCTTCGTACCCGACGGCCGCATCCATATCCTCGCCGGCATGTGGTCCGGCAACGAACGCCTGTTCTTCGACAATGACCTGATTCCAATCATCAACTCCGAGGAACAACTCGCCTTCTTCATGTCGACGCTGTCGGAGCGCGGCGATCACCCTTGCGTCCTCCATGTTGATACCGGCATGAAGCGGCTTGGTCTGACCGTCGAGGAAGCACTGACGCTTGCCAACGATCCTGCCCGCCCGGCAGGCTTCTCGCCTATCCTGGTGATGAGCCACCTCGCCTGCGCCGACGATCCGTCCCATCCGCTCAATCGCCGGCAGCTTGAATCTTTCCGAACGGTTACGGCGGCTTTCGAAGGCGTCGAATCAAGCCTTGCCAATTCGGGCGGCGTCCATCTCGGACCCGATTTCCATTTCGACCTGACGCGGCCGGGCATTGCGGTCTATGGCGGCGAAGCCGTCAACGACATGCCGAACCCGATGACGCCCGTCGTCACCGCGGAGGCCCGCATTCTGGTGATCCGCAATGCCCGCAAGGGGGATACGGGAAGCTATGGCGGCTCGGCGCAGTTCACCCGCGACAGTCGCGTGGCAATCGCTGCCGTAGGATATGCCGATGGCTATCACCGCTCGCTTTCCGGCGGCGGCGTTACCCTGCGCCAGGCGTCTCCAGGGGGCGCCCATGGCTTCCTGCATGGCATGAAAATTCCGCAACTCGGCCGTGTTACCATGGACCTCACCCTGTTCGACGTCACCGACCTGCCGGAAAATGCCGCCCGTCCCGGCGACTATATCGAACTGTTCGGCAAGAACATCGCCGTCGACGACGTCGCCCGCGCCGGCGGAACCATCGGCTACGAGATGCTGACCAGCCTCGGGAGCCGGTACGAGCGCGCTTATGTCAAGGCATGATAGGGTAGGAACTGTTCTTACTCTATGCTATCCTTCACATAATGGAGAACTCCGATGTCCAACGCCAAGAAATCCTTTGTCATCGGCGATCATTTCGACGCTTTCATCAACGAGCAGGTCACACGGGGACGCTTCAACAATGCGAGCGAAGTCGTGCGGGCGGGGCTGCGGTTGCTGGAGCGCGATGAGGCAAAATTCCTGGAGTTGAAGAGGCTGATCCAGGAGGGGATTGACGATCTCGAAAATGGCGACTTCGTGGAATTCTCCGACGGCGACGATCTGTTGGCTTATGTGCAGCAGGAGGCTGAAAAAGAACGGTGATCTCCTCTCGCAAGTACCGATATTCACGTAGGGCAATCCGAGATCTAGCGCGCATCTACAATTTCATCTCCAAAACTGATGTTGTTGCGGCTGACAGACTTATTCAGTCGATCGAACGAAAAATTGCTTCCATCGCGCAGACAGGTTTTACGGGAGTGTCTCGCGAAGATTTCGTCCCGGGTCTGCGTGCCTTCGTCCATAAAAATCATTGCATCTATTTCCAGGTGGCCAATTCCCATCTCCTTATCGTCCGCGTCCTTCACGGTCGCCAGGACGTTTCCTCCACTGACTTTCCTGAAAGCGATACTTGATGGCGAAAGCCCGGACACAATTCATCTGCCAGAACTGCGGCACGGTTCATCCCCGCTGGGTTGGGAAATGCGAAGGCTGCGGCCAGTGGAACACCATTGTCGAGGAAGACCCGATGGGTGGCATCGGAGGCGGCCCCGGCAAGACGCCGAAGAAGGGCCGCCCGGTGGCGCTGACCACCCTGTCGGGCGAGATCGAGGATGCGCCGCGCGTCATGACCGGCATTTCCGAACTCGACCGGGCGACCGGTGGCGGCTTCGTGCGGGGATCGGCCGTGCTGATCGGCGGCGATCCCGGCATCGGCAAGTCCACCGTGCTGATGCAGGCGGCGGCCGCCCTGTCGCGGCGCGGTCACCGCATCATTTATGTCTCGGGTGAAGAAGCCGTTGCCCAGGTTCGGCTGCGCGCCCAGCGGCTGGGCGCTGCCGACACCGACGTCCTGCTTGCCGCCGAGACCAATGTCGAGGATATCCTGGCGACGCTGAGCGAAGGCAAGAGGCCGGACCTCGTCATCATCGATTCGATCCAGACATTGTGGAGCGACATCGTCGATTCGGCGCCGGGAACGGTGACGCAGGTGCGCACCGGCGTGCAGGCGATGATCCGTTTCGCCAAGCAGACCGGCGCGGCCATCGTGCTCGTCGGCCATGTCACCAAGGAAGGCCAGATCGCCGGTCCGCGCGTGGTCGAGCACATGGTCGATGCCGTTCTCTATTTCGAGGGCGACCGGGGGCATCACTACCGCATCCTGCGCACCGTCAAGAACCGCTTCGGACCAACCGACGAGATCGGCGTGTTCGAAATGTCCGACAAGGGGCTGCGCGAAGTCACCAATCCGTCCGAATTGTTTCTCGGCGAGCGCAACTCGAAATCGCCGGGCGCCGCCGTCTTTGCCGGAATGGAAGGCACCCGTCCCGTTCTGGTCGAGGTCCAGGCGCTGGTGGCGCCGACCTCGCTCGGCACACCGCGCCGCGCCGTGGTCGGCTGGGATGGGGCGCGGCTGTCGATGATCCTCGCCGTGCTCGAGGCCCATTGTGGTGTCCGGCTCGGCCAGCACGACGTCTATCTCAACATTGCCGGCGGATATCGCATTACCGAGCCCGCGGCCGATCTTGCCGTCGCTTCCGCGCTGGTTTCGTCGCTTGCCGGTCTTGCCCTTCCGTCCGATTGCGTCTATTTCGGCGAAGTCAGTCTGTCGGGGGCCATCCGGCCGGTTGCGCATACCGCCCAGCGCCTTAAAGAAGCCGAAAAGCTCGGCTTTTCACAGGCTGTCCTGCCGTCCGCTTCCGCCGACCTGCCCAAGGGCGCCGGCATGAGCTGGGCGGAGATGGAAAGCCTGCCGGATCTGGTGGCGCGCATTGCTGGCTCGAAGGGAGCCTTGCGGCAGAAAGACGATGATGATTGAGGAAATCGCTGGTTAAACATCGGCGAATTCCGGTGAAAACAGTGTTCAATCATGGACCATCGAAAGACGCTTGCGGCTTGATGATATATGGTTCGCGGAATATCGGCGTGGGGTCGCGCATTTAATTGGGGTGCTGCGTCCTTTGCGGGTTCAATCGGACACGCGGCGCAGCAGGCGGTTTCGGAGTAGGACAATATGCCCATTACAATTCTCGACGGTATCGTTCTCGGCGTCGCGCTATTCTCGGCCATTCTGGCCATGGTTCGCGGCTTCTCCCGGGAAGTCCTGTCGGTTGCAAGCTGGCTCGGCGCCGCCGCTGCCGCCTATTTCCTCTACCCTCACCTGCTGCCCTTCGCGAAGAATTATACCAGCAGCGACACAGTCGCGATGATCGGCTCGGCCGGCGTGATCTTCCTCATCGCGCTGATCATCATCTCCTTCATCACCATGCGGATTGCCGATTTCATCATCGACAGCCGCATCGGCGCGCTTGACCGGACGCTCGGCTTCCTGTTCGGAGCCGCCCGTGGCGTTCTTCTCGTCGTCGTCGCCATGCTGTTCTTCAACTGGCTGGTCGCGCCGCAGCAGCAGCCGGTCTGGGTTACCACCGCGAAATCCAAGCCGCTGCTCGATAATCTTGGCGGCAAGCTGATCGCGCTTCTGCCTGAAAATGCCGATGCTACGATCCTCGACCGCCTGCGCGGCAAGGATACGACCGGTGAAGGCGACAACGAAGGCACGGGCGGCGCGACCACCCAGCCGCCGGCCGAGGAAACGCCCGCCACGAACGACGCCGGCACCAACGGTTAAGACCGATCGGAAGACATGAGGGCCCGCTCCGGCGGGCCCTGTCCATTTTGCAATGATGCTATGTGAAACCCTCAAGTCTGATCGACTTGAAGGACGGAAAATCTGATACGATATGCCAAACGCGTTTCAGCCGTCACAACAAAGGCCAACAGCGATGACCCATTTGCGAGCAGCAGAGATTCACGACGAGATCGATGGCGACACGCTGCACGAGGAATGCGGTGTCTTCGGTATCCTGGGACATCCGGACGCGGCGACCCTGACGGCGCTCGGGCTGCACGCCCTGCAGCACCGTGGCCAGGAAGCAGCGGGTATCGTCACCTTCGACGGCAAACAGTTCCACACCGAAAAGCGCATGGGTCTTGTCGGCGACCACTATACCGACCCTGCGGTTCTGGCCAAGCTGCCCGGCTCGATCTCGATCGGCCACACGCGCTATTCCACGACCGGCGAAGTGGCGCTGCGCAACGTTCAACCGCTGTTTGCTGAACTCGAGGTCGGTGGCATCGCGATCGCCCATAACGGCAACTTCACCAATGGCCTGACGCTCCGCCGCCAGATCATCGCCACCGGCGCCATCTGTCAGTCGACCTCGGACACCGAAGTCGTCCTTCACCTCATCGCCCGCTCGCGCCATTCCTCGACCGCAGACCGCTTCATCGACGCCATCCGGCAGATGGAAGGCGGCTATGCCATGGTGGCGATGACCCGCACCAAGCTGATCGCCGCACGCGACCCGATCGGAATCCGCCCGCTGGTCATGGGCGAACTCGACGGCAAGCCGATCTTCTGCTCGGAAACCTGTGCTCTCGACATTATCGGCGCGAAATATATCCGCGACGTCGAAAACGGCGAGGTCATCATCTGCGAAACCCAGCCGGACGGCTCGATCCAGATCGATGCCCGCAAGCCGGCCAACCAGCAGCCGGAACGCCTCTGCCTGTTCGAATATGTCTATTTCGCCCGTCCCGATTCCGTCGTCGGCGGACGCAGCGTCTATGTCGCCCGCAAGAACATGGGCATCAATCTTGCGAAGGAATCGCCGGTCGAAGCCGATGTCGTCGTTCCGGTTCCGGACGGCGGCACGCCGGCGGCACTCGGTTTTGCCCAGGCGAGCGGCATTCCGTTTGAATACGGCATCATCCGCAACCATTATGTCGGCCGCACCTTCATCGAGCCGACGCAGCAGATCCGGGCCTTCGGCGTCAAGCTCAAGCACTCCGCCAACCGGGCGATGATCGAGGGCAAGCGTGTGGTGCTGGTCGATGATTCGATCGTGCGCGGCACGACCTCGCTGAAGATCGTCCAGATGATCCGCGATGCCGGGGCGACGGAGGTTCACATTCGCGTCGCAAGCCCGATGATCTTCTACCCGGACTTTTACGGCATCGACACGCCGAATGCCGACAAGCTGCTGGCCAACCAGTATGCCGACGTCAAGGCCATGGCGAAGTATATCGGCGCCGACTCGCTGGAGTTCCTGACGATCGACGGGCTCTACCGCGCCGTCGGTGGCGAGGATCGCAACAATGCCCGTCCGCAGTTCACCGACCACTACTTCACCGGTGACTATCCGACCCGTCTTCTCGACAAGAACGGCGAAACGGCCGGTCTGAAGCTCTCGGTTCTCGCCAGCAACGGCTGATCCGAACCGCATGCCGGCACAACGAAACAGGGCGTTTCCGTCTCCCGGCGGAAGCGCTTTTCTCTTTCACGGCTGCGGCATTTTGCCGACCACAATCGTCCTTTGCCTCTTGGCTTGCATCGTGAGCCGTTGATGTGGCACAGCAAGCCAGCCTCATTACATTCGGAGCCATCCAGACATGATCGATCTCAAGGGCCGCATAGCACTGGTCACCGGCGCCTCCCGCGGCATCGGCTATTTCACGGCATTGGAACTGGCCAAGGCCGGCGCCCAGGTGATTGCCTGTGCCCGCACCGTCGGTGGGCTTGAGGACCTCGACGATGCGATCAAGCAGGCGGGCGGACTGCCGGCAACGCTCGTTCCCTTCGATCTCGCCGACATGGCCGCAATCGACAAGCTCGGTGGCGCCATTCACGAACGCTGGGGCAAGCTCGACATTCTCGTTGCCAATGCCGGCGTGCTCGGCATCATCTCGCCGATCGGCCATGTCGAATCCAAGATCTTCGAAAAGGTGATGACGGTGAACGTGACGGCGACCTGGCGACTGATCCGCTCGGTCGATCCACTGCTACAGCAGTCGGATGCCGGTCGCGCCCTCATCCTGTCCTCCAGCGCCGCCCACAAGTGCAAGCCGTTCTGGGGACCCTACTCCGCCTCCAAGGCCGCCGTGGAAGCCTTGGCGCGCACATGGGCCGGCGAGACGCAGCGCCTGCCGCTACGTATCCTCTCGGTCGATCCCGGCGCCACGCGTACCGCCATGCGGGCGCAGGCCGTTCCCGGCGAAGACCCGAAAACCCTGCCGCATCCCTCCGAAATAGCTGCCAAGCTCCTGCCGCTCGTTGGCCCCGGCCAGACGGAAACCGGCAAGCTGTTTATCGTCCGCGAAAACCGGATCGTGGATTACCGGCTACCGGAATGATCACCGAACGACGATATGGAAAAGCCGCCGCGAGATATCCCACGGCGGCTTTTTCATGCGTTGGTACAACTATTTCTTGTCGCCCGGCAGACCGTCTTCAGTGGTCATCAAATGATCCGGATGCAGCGGCCAGTCGCCGTATTTCTTTTGCCACTTGCGCGCGCCGAACGGCAGGCTGATCAGGTAGCCGACAGCCGTCAGCACCATGGTTTCCCAAGTGAAGCTCATTAGCGTCGCGACATAGAGCACGACGAAGAGGATGATCGGCAGAACAAGGTCGCGGCGGACGCGATTTTCCGACTTGCCGGACCAGACCGGCAGGCGGCTGACGAGCAGGAAGGCGATCAGAACCGTGTAAGCCGAGGCGAAGATCGCAATCGGCCGATCGGGAGCCATGCCCAGGAGCCCGAGATACATCGGCAGCAGCACCAGCATGGCGCCGGCCGGTGCCGGTACGCCGACGAAATATTCCGATTGCCAGCTGGCCTTGACCTCGCGTTCGGCCATCACGTTGAAACGGGCAAGCCTGAGGCCGGCGGCGATGACGTAGATCAAGGCAGCGATCCAGCCGAGCGAACGGGCCTGATCGAGAACGAAAGCGTAGAGCACCAGTGCCGGGGCGACGCCGAAATTGACGATGTCAGCGAGCGAATCCATCTGCGCACCGAATTTCGAGGTGGCCTTCATCAGGCGGGCGACGCGGCCGTCGATGCCATCGAGAAAAGCCGCGACCAGAACCATGCCGACGGCCAGTTCGAAGCGGTTTTCGAAGGCAAGACGCACGCCGGACAGCCCGGCGCAGATGGCAAGCACGGTGATCAGGTTGGGCACGATCAGCCGCAACGGGATTTCCCGCAGGCGGGGACCACGCGCCTCGTCGTTCGGGCCATTCGGTTCAAAAGACGGAAAGGGCGTTTCCATGGCGTGCTCCTGTTCCTGTTTGCCTGCTGCCATCAACCGCGACGGCTGATGACCGGGCCTTTTGGCGAACCGAATTCGGCCAGAACCGTTTCACCGGCGATCGCCGTCTGGCCAAGGCTCACCCGAGGGGCCGCTCCAGCCGGCAGGAAGACATCCAGCCGGGATCCGAAGCGGATGAGGCCGAAGCGTTCGCCCGGCTGAAGCGTATCGCTTTCCTGTGACCAGCAGACGATACGGCGAGCAACGAGACCGGCGATCTGGACGACACCGATCGTGCCATGCGCGGTTTCGATCGCCAGACCGTTGCGCTCGTTTTCATGGCTTGCCTTGTCGAGTTCGGCATTGACGAACTTGCCGGCGCGATAGGCGATGCGGCGGATCGTGCCGCGCATCGGCGAACGGTTCACATGGCAATTGAAGACATTCATGAACACGGTAATACGCAGCATGGGCGTATCGCCGAGCCCGAGTTCTTCCGGCGGCGTCATCAGCGCGATCGACGAGACGCGGCCATCGGCCGGGCTGATCACCAGATCGTCGTCCAGTGGCGTCATACGCTCGGGGTCACGAAAGAAATAGGCGCACCATGCGGTGAGAACAAAGCCGATCCACATCAACGGCTCCCAGAGGAAACCGAGGACCAGCGAAACGACGAAGAAACCGGCGATGAAGGGATACCCTTCCTTGTGCACCGGAACCAGCGTTTTGCGCACCGTATTGATCAAGCTCATGAATTCATCTCTCCAAATTTTCTTGCAACAGCACGTACAGCGAAACGCCGGGTCGGGCAATGGTAGTGGGTAGTGGGTAGTGGGTAGTGGCTAGTGGCTAGTGGCTAGTGGCTAGTGGCTAGTGGCTAGTGGCTAGTGGCTAGTGGCTAGTGGCTAGTGGCTAGTGAACGAGAGGTATCGCAGGGGATGGCAATATCTATTCACTATTCACTATTCACTATTCACTATTCACTTCCCCTCACACCGCTGCCGGACCGCGCGTCACCACGCCGAGATCGTCGCTTTCTCGTACCTTCTTCAATGTCTCCTCGGCCTGCGTCGCTTCGCGCTGGCGGTTCCACATGGAAGCGTAAAGGCCGTCGCGGTCGATAAGTTCCCCATGCGTGCCGCGCTCGGCGATGCCGCCGTCCTTGAGAACGATGATCTCGTCGGCATGGATGACTGTTGAAAGTCGGTGGGCGATGACCAGCGTCGTGCGATTTTGCGATACGATATCGAGCGCCGCCTGGATTTCCTGCTCGGTGTGGGTATCGAGCGCCGAGGTCGCCTCGTCGAGGATCAGGATGGGCGGGTTCTTGAGCACGGTTCGCGCGATCGCAACACGCTGCTTCTCGCCGCCGGACAGTTTCAGGCCGCGCTCGCCGACCATGGCATTATAGCCTTCCGGCAGGCTCTCGATGAAGCCGCCGATCTGCGCGATATCGGCCGCCGTCTCGACCTCGGCCTGCGTGGCCGACGTGCGTCCATAGCGGATGTTATAGGCGATGGTATCGTTGAACAGCACCGTATCCTGCGGCACCATGCCGATGACGGCGCGCAGCGATTTCTGTTTCACGCCGCGAACATCCTGGCCATCGATGGTGATCGCGCCTTCCTGGACATCATAGAAGCGATAGAGCAGCCGCGACAACGTCGACTTGCCGGCGCCGGAGGGACCGACGACAGCGACGGTCTTGCCGGCCGGAACGTCGAAGGTGATGCCCTTCAGGATCGGCCGGGCGGGGTCATAGGCGAAGTGCACGTCCTTGAAGGCAATCGCGCCCTTGTCGATCGCCAGTTCCACCGCATCCGGGCTGTCAGTGACCTCCGCCTCGACCTCAAGCAGGTCGAACATCTGCTCGATATCCGTCAGGCCCTGGCGGATTTCGCGGTAGACGAAGCCTATGAAATTGAGCGGGATGGAAAGCTGCATCAGCATGGCGTTGATGAAGACGAAATCGCCGAGCGTCTGTTCGCCACGCTGCACGGCCATGGCCGACATGACCATCATGATCGCCGTACCGGCGCCGAAGATGAGGGCCTGGCCGAAGTTCAGCCAGCCGAGCGAGGTCCAGACCTGCGTCGCCGAGCGCTCGTAGCGCTCCATCGACTGATCGAAGCGCTTCGCCTCCATCTCTTCGTTGCCGAAATATTTGACGGTCTCGAAATTCAGGAGGGAATCGATCGCCTTGGTATTGGCGTCGGTATCGCTGTCGTTCATGGCGCGGCGGATACCGATGCGCCAGTCGCTCGCCTTGATGGTGAACCAGATGTAGATGACCACGGTGACGGCGGTGATGAGCAGATAGCTGAAGCCATAGCCCCACCAGAAGATGATCGCCGTCAGCAGGAACTCGATCAGCGTCGGGACGGTGTTGAGGATGGTGAAGCGGACGATCGTCTCGATGCCCTTGGTGCCGCGCTCGATGATACGCGACAGGCCGCCGGTGCGCCGTTCCAGATGGAAGCGCAGGGAAAGCTGGTGCATATGAACGAAGGTGCGATAGGCAAGCTGACGCACCGCATGCTGTCCGACGCTGGCAAACAGCGCATCGCGCAACTGGTTCAGCCCCGCCTGCAGCAGGCGCGCCAGATTGTAAGCCAGAACCAGCATGACAGCACCGGTGAAGAGCGCCGGCAGCGCGCCGACGAGATCGGCCTTGCCGTTCAGCGCATCCGTCGACCATTTGAAGAAATAAGGAACGAGCAGCAGCACGACCTTGGCCACGAGCAGGATGACCGTCGCCCAGACAACGCGCATCTTCAAGTCGGCGCGGTCGTTCGGCCACATATAGGGCCATAGGTTGATGATCGTCTGCAGCGGATTGCCTGCGTCCGCCGATACCGTCTTCTTCTGCGCTGCCACGTCTGTCCCCGTCTTAGCCGAATTCCAATCAAAAACGGCGCCCCGGGAGGCGCCGCTTGGTGTTTCAGATAGGCCTCATAGGTGCCCGCCGCAATGGAGCGCCGGACAAAAAGCCGTCAGGGCAGATGCTTCATATGCTTGCGGTGCATCTCTTCCGATTCGGCTTCCGGCATCGCGGTGTCCGGCACACCGAAGATCTGGCCGGGCAGGATGCGGTCCGGATCGGTGATCTGGTCCTCGTTGGCCAGATAGATCGTCGTGTAGCGGACACCGGCGCCGTAGACCCGACGGGAAATCTGCCAGAGCGTATCGCCGCGGCGAATGATAACCGACGTCTTGCTCTGCTGCAGCGGCGCCTGCTGAACTGTCTCCGGCTCGGCCGCCGCTTGACCCGTTGCCGGGGTGGCCGTTGCAGCTCCATTGTCGGCCGCCGTTGCGGCAGCCTCCGGCTGGGCGGCCGGCATTACGGATTGAGCGGTTGACTCAGCGGCAGGCTTCTCGGCGGTTTCCGTGGCCGGCGCAGGCTCTGCGTCCTGACCTTCGGACGGGGTCGCCGCCGCTACTGCATTGTCCGTCGCCGTGGCCGGAGCCGGCGTCGTCGTTTCGGTGGCAACCGCATTGCCGCCGTTGCCATCGGTGCGCGGCATCAGGGCCGAACCGACTGCCGTCTCGACCTTGCCGAGGGCGGCGGACACGCTGTCTGCGTCCTTCGGCAGCGACTTCAGCAATGCAAGTGCATCGGCAGCAGCTTTCGAGGTCTTGCCGGCCATTTCCCTGACGCTCTGGTCGAGATTATCGGCCACCTTGAAATCGGCAAGCGAGTTCAGCGCGATCTCGGTTGCCGAACGCGCGGCAGCCAGTTGTTCGACAGACGGAACCTTGCCATCGGCAAACAGGCCCTTGAGCAGGCCAAGCGCCTTGCCAGCCTCCAGGCGCAGGCCATCGAAACTGCCGCCATCGAACGGTGCGACGGTACCTTGGGCATTGCTCTGCGCGACAGCCGCTACCTGCTCGCCGGCAGGACGATCGAACGGAACAGCAGCCCGCACTTCCACCTTGTTGCCATCGGCGCCCATCACGTCGGCACGGATCGTGTGATTGCCGACCGAAAGGTCGATCGTTCCATCGACGACGAAACGACCCTGCTCATCCGCCTTTGCTTCACCGACCAACGCATCGTCAGCATAAATGCGGACGAGCGCACCGGCCCTGGCGTTGCCGGCGACGAAGATTTTCTTGCCCTCGATCTCTACGGCCGAGACAGCAACGGCGGATGCGCCGCTGGCGGCCGGCTTGACGGTTGCGGCATCGCCCTCGGTGGTCGCCTGGGCCTGCGTCGCTGCGGCGGTATCGGCTGGCTTTTCTGTCGTATCCGCAGGCATGGTGGCCGTATCGGCGGTCTTTGCCGTATCGGTCGCGGTGGCCGATGCATCCGCAGCGGGTTCGGTCCTGGCGACCTCACCCGTGGCCGGCTGCGCGTCAGTGTCGGCCGGCTTCTTGGCCGTTTCGCCTTCCGGCGTGGTGATGATGCGGCTGGCTTCGCCGGGCTTGGAAACCATCGCGAGCAGTTCGCCGGCCTTGTCTTTCGGGATCGAGACAGTGGCCACTTCCTCGGACGACTTGATGGCACCGTTCTCGCCGACGCTGCGCAGTGTCAGCTGGTAATCGCCGGCCGCCAGCGGCTTGTCGAAGATCGCGGCGAAATCGCCGGTCGCGCCAACATCCGCCGTACCGACAACCATGTCGCCGTTGACGATTTCGAGCTTCGTGTTCGGCTGGGCCCGTCCGGCAATGACCGTCGAGCCATCCGGTTCGACGCGCAGGACGTCGAAACCCGGCACGGTCCAGTCGGCTGTCGGATCGACCGGCTTTGCGTCGGCGTTCTGGGTATCGGCCGGCTTTGCATCGGTGGCCGTCTGCGATGTCGTGGCCGCCGGCATTTCCGCCTGCTTGGCCGCATCGCCTTCAGCTGTCGGACGCGCACCCTTTGCATCGGCCGTCGCGCCGGCGGGCTTGGCTTCGTCCTGCGCCGGTGTCTCGGCGGTCACGGTATCCTTCTTGCCCTGGATATTCGGCATGACAACGAAAATCATCAGCAGCGATGCAATTGCCAGGACGATAAGGGCCACCCAGCCGGCCTTGTTCTTCATCATGCACATCTCCAATGGCCCCAAGCCGTCAGCGCCCGACATGAACGCAAAGGAACGGCTTTCCCCAAGCCCTGCATGCGCGCTCACGTCCCGTATTCTTTCCCCCGGGGCCGGAGACACGCAGAAAGCGTCAGTCCAATCCTGAAATTGCTAACGATTTCCAGCGCTTTACACAAGCATTGCCACCTGTTCCGGCACTGTCGCTTCCCTGTTTCCCGTCATTTTTCTTGACGCCTGTTGCAGTGCGATGTCTCTTTGGACCATGAATGAGAAAAATATCCCGATTCGATCCATCTGCGTCTATTGCGGCTCACAGCCCGGACGTGACCAGTCCTACATGGACGCTGGCCGGATTCTTGGCAAATCCATTGCCGAGAATCATCTTCGCCTCGTCTATGGCGGCGGCACCAAGGGCATCATGGGCGCTGTCGCCAGCAGCGTGCTCTCGGGGGGTGGCCGCGTCACCGGCATCATACCAGAATTCCTGATGGATATGGAGGCGACGCGTCACTCGCTGGGCCAGCTCAGCGAACTGATCGTCACGCCGGATATGCACGACCGCAAGCACAAGATGTTCGAACGTTCCGATGCCTTCGTCACCCTGCCCGGCGGCATCGGCACGCTGGAGGAAATCATCGAAGTGATGACCTGGGCGCAACTGGGCCGCCACCGCAAGCCGATCGTGCTCGCCAATATCGATGGCTTCTGGGATCCGTTGATGAAGCTGATCCGCCACATGGCCGATTCAGGTTTCATCCACACCGCCCATCTCGTCCAGCCGATCGTCATCGACCAGCCGGAAGAAATCGTGCCGGCCCTGCTCGCCCATTGGGCCAGCCAGGTCGACCGCGACGGCGACGACGGCATCATTGCCAAGCTCTGAGGCAGCTTCGTCGGCCACGGTTGGCGGGATTGATCGGCAAGCGCTCACGCGATAATGTTGTTTCCAGTGTTGACAGGGTATCTCCCATGGACAGCAAGAACCGCATTTCCGAAGACCTTAGCCGCCGCATCGACCGGCTGGCTGCTCGCTCGACCTTGACACGGGAGCGCATCATTGAGGATGCGCTGTCGCATGGTCGTTCGCTCGCTTGGCAGGAAAAGTGGATTGCCGGGGTCGAGGAAGGCATCGACGACGCCGACAACGGCGCCTTTGCCAATCCCGATGAAATCGCGGCAGTGCTCAACAAATACGGCCAACCGTAAAACGGCCTTTTATTCCGCCGGCTTCGGCATCTCGGCTCGGCGGGCGCGGCTTTCCATGATCATCGAGGTTGAATAGACCGCGAGCGCTACCCAGATCAGGATGAAGGCGATCAGCTTCGATGTGCCGAAGGGCTCGTGGAAGACGAAGACGGCGATGATGAAGATCATCGTCGGGGCGATGTATTGCATGATGCCGATGGTCGAAAGCCGCAGCAGCTTGGCGCCGTTGGCATAGATCATCAACGGGATGGCGGTGACGATACCGCAGGCCATCAGCCAGAGAACATCAGCAAAGCCGGTGTCGCCGAAATGCCCCTGCCCCGTGACTTCCAGATAAACGATATAGCCGAGCGCGGGCACGCTCAGCAGCAGGACTTCGAGGAAGAAACCCTGGTTCGGTCCGACCGGCAAGGTCTTGCGGAAGAAGGCATAGAGCCCCCAGGACAGCGCCAGCCCGATCGACACCCAAGGCAGGCCGCCGGCATCGAAGGCAAGCACGACGACGGCGACGGCGGCCAGGCCAATGGCGACGATCTGGGCCGGATTGAGCTTTTCCTTGAGCAGGACCGCACCGAGGAAGATCGAAAAGAGCGGGTTGATATAGTAGCCGAGCGCCGTTTCCAGCGCCCGTCCGGCACCGATCGCCCAGACATAGATGCCCCAATTGACGGTGATCAAAATCGCGGTCAGCGTCGCCATCTTCAGCATGCGCGGCGAGCGCAGCGCGGCCTTCACGTCGCCGGTGCGCCCAAGCCAGATCAGGATGGCGCCGGCGAGAGGAACCGACCAGACAATGCGATGCGCCACAACCTCGAACGCCGGGATATGGGCGACGGCCTTCATGAAGAACGGCAGGAACCCCCAGAGCAGATAAGCCGCCAAGGCGAAAGCAAAGCCGCGAGGCGAATCGCCATTTTGCACCGCAGGCACCTGTTTTTCATCCGCCATGGCGTTATCCCGTCATATTTTTATCGTTCGGCCGTCCTACTCCAAAGACCGGTGATCAACCAATTCATTTCCGTGAACCTTGCTGCAGAAACGCTGACAGCAGCCTTTGGCGGGAAGATCGAAAATGTCAGATTTTGCGGGGTGCAATTCCGCGATTGGCACCTTAGGTTTGAACCCGGGAAAAGACAGGCCAGACAAAGGGAAACCACATGTCCTCCATGCTCGCGCTCCACCCGATCAGCCGCCGCGCCTTCCTGAGCGGCGCCGCAGCCACCTCCGCCCTCGTTCTCCTGCATCCATTCGCCGCCCGCGCGGCCGCCAACCAGGCGCATCTGCGGATCATGGAAACGACCGATATCCACGTCCACGTCTTCCCTTACGACTATTACGGCGACAAGCCCAACGACACGCTGGGTCTCGCCCGCACCGCCTCGATCGTCGACGCCATCCGCGCCGAGGCTGGCAATTCGTTCCTCGTCGACAACGGCGATTTCCTGCAGGGCAACCCGATGGGCGATTACATGGCCTATCAGCACGGCATGAAGGAAGGCGGCGTCCATCCGGTCATCAAGGCCATGAACGTTCTCGGCTACGAGGCCGGAACGCTCGGCAATCACGAATTCAACTATGGCCTCGATTATATGTTCAAGGTGCTTTCGGGCGCCAACTTCCCTTACGTCTGCGCCAACCTGACGAAGGGTCAACTCGCCTCCAATCCGAAGGATGACGACCTGTTCTTCAAGCCCTACACGATCGTTGAAAAGACGATCACGGATGGTACGGGAGCGGCCAGCGAACTGAGGATCGGCATTATCGGCTTTGTTCCCCCGCAGATCATGCTCTGGGATATCAAGAACCTCGAGGGCAAGGCGCAGACGCGGGATATCGTCGAAGCGGCCAAGGCCTGGGTGCCCGTCATGAAGGAGGCGGGCACCGACATCATCATCGCGCTGTCCCATTCCGGCATCGACGGTTCCGGCCAGAGCGAGCGCATGGAAAATGCCTCGCTCTACCTCGCCGGTGTCGAAGGCATCGATGCGGTCTTTACCGGCCATCAGCATCTGGTCTTCCCCGGCCCGAAGAGTTTCGACGGCATCGAGGGTGTCGATCCCGTCAAGGGGACGCTGCTTGGCAAACCGGCGGTCATGGGTGGCTTCTGGGGCTCGCATCTCGGCCTGATCGACCTTCTGCTCGAAAAGGACGGCAACAGCTGGAAGATCGTCGATTTCACCACCGAGGCGCGGCCGATCTATCACCGCGAGGACAAGAAGGTGGTGGCGGACGTGCCGGATCGCGCCGACGTGCTGGCCGCCGCCTCCGCCGAACACGAAGCGACGCTCGCCTATGTCCGCACGCCGGTCGGCAAGACCTCGGCGCCGCTCTATTCCTATTTCGCGCTGGTGGCCGACGATCCCTCGGTGCAGATCGTCTCCAATGCGCAGACCTGGTACATCAAGGACATGCTGAAAGACACAGAGTACAAGGACCTGCCCGTGCTTTCGGCGGCGGCTCCCTTCAAGGCGGGCGGACGCGGCGGCGCGGATTATTACACCGACGTGCCGACCGGCGACATCGCCATCAAGAACGTCGCCGACCTCTATCTCTATCCGAACACGGTCCAGGCGGTCGTCATCACCGGGGCGCAGGTCAAGAACTGGCTGGAAATGTCGGCAGGGATGTTCAACACGGTCGAGCCCGGCGCCAAGGACGTGCCGCTGCTCAATGCCGGCTTCCCCTCCTACAATTTCGACATAATCGACGGCGTCACCTACCAGATCGACCTTTCCCAACCGGCCAAATACGATGCCGACGGCAATGCCGTAAACCCCGATTCCAACCGCATCCAGAACCTGTCTTTCGACGGCAAGCCGATCGATCCCGCCCGGAAATTCGTCGTCGCCTCCAACAACTACCGCGCCGGCGGCGGCGGCAAATTCCCGGAGATCGCCAGCGACAAGGTGGTCTTCGCCGCCCCCGACACCAACCGCGACGTCATCGTCCGCTACATCATCTCAGAGGGGACCATCAATCCATCGGCCGACGGCAACTGGAGCTTCAAGCCGATCGAAGGTGCGACCGCCATCTTCGAAAGCGGTCCGAAGGCGCGCGGCCTGATCGCCGACGTGAAGGGCGTCAAGATCGAGGATGCCGGCGATGGGGCGGATGGGTTTGCGAAGTTCAGGTTGGTGTTGTAGCCGAGGATTGCTTCGTCAAACGACCTCGATCAATGTTTCGCCGCGTTCGACCGCAGCGGCGACTGCCGGTAGAACTGCTTCGAACCGAATGAGAAGCTCTTGGCGGCGTGTATTGGGCCATCTTATCCAAACGATTGCCGGGCTGATTTGCGTCAGAACCTTGCGCTGGGCAAAGTCCTCATCCTTCGTGATGATAACCCAGCCATCTGTCAGAGCGTACTCCCAAATCAGCCGATCGGCTGCAGCCTGCATTCCCTTGTCGGCCACATGCACCGCCTCGTAGCCGCGCGCGGAGATCCAACGCGCGAGTGCCGGTGGCAATTGGGCATCGACAAGGACACGCATCACGCGACGCGAAGGACGGGATGATCGCTTTGACGAGAGGCATATTCCAGCGTTGCCTGAATATCGCCCATTTCAAGCACGGGATAATCCTCAAGAATTTCAGCGGGGCTAGCTCCCGCTGCCAAAAGATCAAGCACATCCTTGACGCGGATACGGAGGTTTCGAAGGGTGGGGCGGCCGCCGCATTGCTCCGCATCGACGGTAATCCGATGGATTTCACTCATTTCACTTCCTCGATATTGTCTGGCCGCATAGTCCAACAATCATAGCATGGCGCAAACGGGCGGTCGCCTCCCCTTGTCTCCTACTCCGCCGCAGCCAACCCCGCCTGATCGCGGTTCTTCAGCAGTTTGAAGACGATCGAATCCATCAGCGCCTGGAAGGATGCATCGATGATGTTGTCGGAAACGCCCACCGTCCACCAGCGGGCACCGGTGCCATCGACCGATTCGATCAGCACGCGGGTAATCGCCTCCGTGCCGCCATTGAGGATACGGACCTTGTAGTCCACCAGTTCCAGATCCTCGATCTCCGACTGGTAGCGACCGAGATCCTTGCGCAACGCGAGATCGAGCGCATTGACCGGACCGTGGCCTTCGGCGACGGACATCGTGGTCTCGCCATCGACCGATACCTTTACCACCGCTTCCGACACCGTCTTGAGAACACCGTTGGCATCGAAGCGACGTTCGACCATGACACGGAAACTGTCGACCAGGAAGAAATCCGGCACCGAGCCGAGGATACGCTGCGCCAGGATCGCAAAGCTGGCATCGGCGCCCTCATAGGCATAGCCGGTCGCCTCGCGTTCCTTGACGATGGCGATCAGCTTGTCGAGCTTCGGATCATCCTTGGAAACGAGGATGCCACGCCGTTTCAGCGCGTTGATGAAATTGGCCTTGCCGCCCTGGTCGGAGACCATGACCTTGCGCAAATTGCCGACGCTTTCCGGCGTCACATGCTCGTAGGTGCGCGGGTCCTTCAAGAGTGCCGAGGCATGGATGCCGGCCTTGGTGGCGAAGGCGGAGGCGCCGACATAGGGCATCTGGTGATCGGGCGAGCGGTTCAGCAACTCGTCGAAGGAATGCGACAGCTTGGTCAGTTCCTGCAGCCTGTCGGGGTCGATCGATGTTTCGAAACGGGTGTTATAGGTCTCCTTCAGCGCCAGCGTCGGGATCAGCGTCACTAAGTTGGCATTGCCGCAGCGTTCGCCGATGCCGTTGAGCGTGCCCTGGATCTGGCGGACGCCGGCCTCGACGGCGGCGAGCGAATTGGCGACCGCCTGGCCCGTATCGTTGTGGGCGTGGATGCCGAGATTGGCGCCGGGGACACCATGGGCGATGACGGCGGCGACGATATCGCGGATTTCCGGCGGCTGCGTGCCGCCATTGGTGTCGCACAGCACGACCCAGCGCGCGCCGGCGTCATAGGCAGTCTTGGCGCAGGCCAGCGCGTAAACCGGATTGGCCTTGTAGCCGTCGAAGAAATGCTCGCAATCGATCAGCGCTTCCTTGCCGCTGGCGACGACCGCCTCGACCGAGGCCTGAATGGACTCGAGATTTTCCTCGTTCGAACAGCCAAGAGCGACGCGGACATGATAATCCCAGCTCTTGGCGACAAGACAGATCGCGTCGCTTTTCGCCTGCAAGAGCGCCGTCAGGCCCGGATCGTTGGACGCGGAAACGCCGGCGCGCTTGGTCATGCCGAAGGCGACGAAACGGGCAGCCTTGGTGCGCTTCTGGTTGAAGAATTCCGTATCGGTCGGATTGGCGCCGGGATAACCGCCCTCGACATAATCCATGCCGAAATCATCCAGCATCGCCGCAATGGCGATCTTGTCCTCGACGGAAAAATCGATACCCGGCGTCTGCTGGCCGTCGCGCAGCGTCGTGTCGAAGAGGTGGATGCGTTCGCGGGTCATTGGCGCGCCTCCGACGTAGATACACTTCGAGTTTGCCGTGACTTTCCCCCCTCTGTCGGCGACGCCGACATCTCCCCCATAAGGGGGGAGATTGACCGCAAACTTTTTGCGTCCCTAGCGTTACCTTGGGAAAAGAATGATCTCCCCCCTTGTGGGGGAGATGTCACGAAGTGACAGAGGGGGGTGCAAACGGCATGCACTGTCATCTCACACCTTCCCCACGAACCGGTCCGTCGCCCGGATGAGCCGGTCGAGGATACCCGGTTCCGAATAGGCGTGGCCTGCCCCCTCGATCAGGTGGAAATCCGCTTCAGGCCAGGCCTTGTGCAGCGCCCAGGCATATTTCGCCGGGCATGGCATGTCGTAGCGGCCGTGGACGATGACGCCGGGGATGCCGGTGAGTTTGTGGGCGTCGCGCAGCAGTTGGCCTTCGTCCAGCCAGCCGGAATTGACGAAGAAATGGTTCTCGATGCGGGCGAAGGCATGAGCGTATTCCTCCTCCTCGAACGGCGTCGAGGTGGCAGGTTCCGGCAAGAGCGTGATGGTCTCGCCTTCCCAGATGCTCCAGGCTTTGGCGGCATCGAGGCGCGTCTGCCGGTCTGGACTGGTCAGGCGCCGATGATAGGCATGCATCATTTCATGACGTTCGTTTTCCGGGATCGGCGCGATGAAGCGCTCCCACTTGTCCGGGAACATTTCCGAGACGCCGAACTGATAGTACCAGTCGAGTTCCCCCTTGGTCAGCGTATAGATGCCGCGCACGATCAGCGCCGACACCCGCTCGGGATGCTTTTCGGCATAGGCGAGCGCCAGCGTCGAGCCCCAGGAACCGCCGAAGACCAGCCATTGTTCGGCACCGGCCATTTCGCGCAGGCGCTCGATATCGGCGACCAGATGCCAGGTCGTGTTGGCTTCGAGCTCGGCATGCGGGGTCGACTTGCCGCAGCCACGCTGGTCGAACAGCGTCACGTCGTAAAGTGCCGGATCGAACAGGCGGCGATGGCTTGGCGAGATCGTGCCGCCGGGACCGCCGTGCAGGAATACGGCGGGCTTGGCGCCGGGCGTGCCTGCCTTTTCCCAATAGATGACATGGCCGTCACCGACATCGAGATGGCCGGAGGCATAGGGTTCGATTTCGGGATAGAGCGTGCGCAGTTCAGATGTCATAGATTCAATCCGTTCGCCGGCCAGGCGGCAGTGTCATGATCGGGATGCTGGAAGGAGATGATGTGTTCCTGCTGCGAATAGAAGTCGGGATCGTTATGGACGGGCTGATCGAAGATCGTCTCGACCCAGGGCAGCCTGGCGGCATAATTGACCTGGATCTGCGGCGCAAGATCGGAGCGATCATCGAAGGCGCCGATGGCGATCTCCAGCCCGCCGGGATGGCGATAGGTCAGCGGCGTGCCGCAGGATGCGCAGAAGCCGCGATCGACGTTCACCGAGGACTGGAAGTAGCTCGGTTGCGTGCGGGTCCATTCGACACCGTCCTTCGGCGCTGTGACCAGCGCGGAAAAGAAGCCGCCGAACTGCTTCTGGCACATGCGGCAATGGCAGATCGACGGGCGGCCGAGCTCACCCCTGATCCTGAAACGCACGGCGCCGCACTGGCAGCCTCCGGTTCGAATGGTCTCGCTCATGGCAGGTCTTCCTCCGGTGGCCAATGGTCGGTGTCGTAATCCGGGTGCTGGCGGTTCGATTCGAAAATGGCGAGATGCCGCTCAGCCCTTGTCTTCTTGCGTGCATCCGTTTCGCCGCCGGGCAGGCCTGGCAAATTGCCAAACCACGGCATGCGCGATTCCACGCCCGACTGCTTCAACGGTCGGACATCGTAGGGATCATCGAGCGAGCCAAGCACGATATTGATGAAATCGGCGCCGGGCATGTCGTAGAACAGCGGCGTGCCGCAGGCGGCGCAGAAACCGCGCCGGGCGAGATCGGATGACTGAAACCAGTTCGGCTCGCCGCGGGTCAGGCTGAAGGAGGCGCGGGACGCATTGGCCAGAGGCATGAAATAATTGCCGGCCGCCTTCTGGCACATGCGGCAGTGACACAGATGCGGATCGCCGAGCGTGCCTTCCGCCCGGTAGCGCACCGCGCCGCATTGGCAGCCGCCGGTATAGATGCGGGCAATGCTCATCGCGCGTCCTCCGGCGGCCACGTTTCGGTGTCATGATCGGGATGCTGGTAGGAGACGAGGTGGGTGAGGAAGGAGGCCGCATTCTGGTCCGCCATCGTGTCCTCGCCTGGCAGACTGGCGATGCCATCGACATAGGGCAGCTTCGCCTCGATGCCCCACTGGATTCTGGGTGTGATCCTTTCCGGATGATCGAAGGCAGCAATCGCCAGGCCGACACCATCCGGCGCCTCGAAGCTGAGCGGCGTACCGCACTCGCCGCAGAAGCCACGCCTGACGAAATTCGAGGACTGGAAGAATTTCGGCACACCGCGCGTCCAGGTGAGCTTCGCCTTTCCGACGGTAACGAGCGGCGCATAGAAATTGCCGAACGCCTTCTGGCACATGCGGCAATGGCAGACGGAGGCATCGCCGAGTTCACCTTCGACATGGAAACGCACGGCACCGCACTGGCAACCGCCGGAATTGATGGCAGTGGTCATGGCCAATCCTTTCCGAGAACCTTCAGGATGTGCAGGCAGACGCCATCGATATCCTTCAGAACATCGTCGTTCCAGAAACGCAGCACAGCCCAGCCGTCCGCTTCGAGGCGTTTTGTCCGCATGGCGTCATAGGCGGTATTCCGGTCGCTTGCGTGCTGCAATCCATCGAGTTCAACGACCAGACGCTGCTCCGAGCAGGCAAAATCAACGATATAACCTGCAATGGGCATCTGGCGCCGGAAGCCGAGCCCCACGAGGCGGTGAGCGCGCACGGCGTTCCAGAACTTCAGCTCCGCGTCAGTGAGTGCGTTGCGCATGCGGCGCGCATTCGCACGAGCTTTCGGGGGGATTGGCGTGTGTGGCAAAGTACCCCCCTCTGTCACTTCGTGACATCTCCCCCACAAGGGGGGAGATCGGTCATGGTGAGCTTTTTGGCCCAAACGATCATCAACAGGCTGCAAAACAACCACGTTTGAATCAAGCCGGTCTGGCTTAGCAAACATCTGACACTCTTGTTTAAAGACGCGGCCGCCGCAAGCTCCCGATCTCCCCCCTTGTGGGGGAGATGTCACGAAGTGACAGAGGGGGGTAACCACAGCAGAAAACACTACCGCTTCACCTCCCAAGTCGTCACCCGTTCGCCGGTCGCAGCGTCCCTGCCGTCCTTGAGCTGGATGCCCTTCGCCGCCAGATCATCGCGGATCTTGTCGGCCTCGGCGAAATTCTTCGCCTTCAGCATTTCCAACCGCATGGCGACCAGCGTTTCGACGGCGGCGGCAAGCGCGTCGTCGATCTCGGCTTCCTTCGGCAGGACGCCGAGCAAGGCGGCGCTGGCTGAAAAGACCGGCAATGCGGCCGGATCGGCATTGGCCGCCTGTGCCAAGGCATGCAGGGCCTGCACCGCAGCCACCGTGTTCAGGTCGTCGGCGAACGCATTGAGCACCGAAACGTCCGGCGTCGCGTCGCCCGCCTTGCCGGCCGGCCACTTCGACAGAAGACGCTCCGCCTCCTCCAGCCGCTTCAGCGAAAAATCGATCGGCTCGCGGTAATGCGTCATCAGCATGGCCAGACGCAGGACAGCACCCGGCCATTTGCGGCCGCCGAAGGTTTCGGTGTGCAACAGCTCATGGATGGTGACGAAATTGCCCTCGGACTTCGACATCTTGCGGCCTTCGACCTGCAGGAAACCGTTGTGCATCCAGACATTCGCCATCACGTCGGTGCCGTGGGCGCAACGCGACTGGGCGAGCTCGTTTTCATGGTGCGGGAAGATCAGGTCCAGCCCGCCGCCATGGATGTCGAAGGTTTCGCCGAGATAACGCTGGCTCATCGCCGAGCATTCGATATGCCAGCCGGGACGGCCCCTGCCCCACGGGCTTTCCCAGCCGGGCTCTTCGGCGGAGGAGAGTTTCCAGAGCACGAAATCCTGCGGGTTCTTCTTATGCGCCTCGACCGCGACGCGGGCGCCGGCCTGCTGCTCGTCGAGATTGCGCTTCGACAACTGGCCGTAGTCGGCCATCGACCGCGTGTCGAATAGCACTTCGCCCTCGGCCGGATAGGCATGCCCCTTGGCGATCAACGCCTCGATGATCTCGATCATCTGGGTGATGTTTTCAGTGGCACGCGGCTGGTGCGTCGGTTCGAGGCTGCCAAGCGCCGTGGCATCATCCAGGAACTGCGTTTCCGTCTTTTCCGTTACAGCGCGGATCGCTTCGTTCAGCGGCAGGTTCGGGAAGTCCCGCAACGCCCGTGCGTTGATCTTGTCGTCGACGTCGGTAATGTTGCGGACATAGGTCACATGGCTTTCGCCATAGACATGCCGCAGCAGCCGGTAGAGCACGTCGAAGACGATGACCGGGCGGGCATTGCCGATATGGGCGAAGTCATAGACGGTCGGGCCGCAGACATACATGCGGACGTTTTTGGGGTCGATCGGCGCGAAGTCCGTCTTTTCCCGTGTCAGCGTGTTGTACAGTTTCAGTTTCGGCTGCCCGTTCATCCCAATCTCCCAATCCACAGTCGACCAAACACACGCCATCGCCCCGGCTGGACCCTCGCGTTGTCATCTTTGATTTTTGAGAGACGAAAACGGCCAGGCCAGCGTTTGGGCTAACGAATAATAATCCGGCAGATGCTGCAGATAACCGTTTTCATGGCGAGCGTTATCGCGCTTCGCCCCTTCAAGGTCAAGAGGTCAGGCGCGCTCCAGCATCATATGTTGGGATACTGGATTATTGGTCATGCTTTTGTCATGATTGCGCTTATCTGGAAACACCAGACGTCCGGGGACACAAGGCTTTGCGGGGACGCACAAGAAAGCCTGTTTCCTGGGGCACAATCAGGAATGCCGTTTTGGTGGACAACACACGGGACGAAGCAATTCCGATTCAGGGAAGCATCAAAGGAGAGTTTGAAATGCCTGGCACAAAGACCGACAAGAACAGTCCGCGAACCGCGGCCAATCTCGTCGAGCAATACCGTCCCCTTGGCCTAAAGGCCGTGCTTGCCGCAGCCCTGCAGATCAAGGCGAAGCCGACAAAAAAGCCTGCCGTGCCGAGGCCGGCCTGAGCTTTCAGAACAGCGACAGTTGCGAATCCGAGGGCGGGTCCTTCAGCTTTGCCACCGGCTTTGAGACCACATGAGCCGGCTCCTGCAGGTCCGGACCGACATTCGCAACCTTGTTGACGCGATCGGAGACGGCGATGACGTCGAAATAATCGTCGTCCGTAGGCGCCATCAGATCAGCCACATCCCGAGGCTCCTGCGTCGCGCAATCGAGCCAGCGGCTGAAGTCCTCCGGCTTGACAACAACCGGCATACGGTCATGCACGTCGCCGATCCGCGCATTCGCATGGGTCGTCAGGATTGCCGCCGTATCGACCTCCGAGCCATCGGCCGAGGCCCAGGTTTCCATCAGCCCGGCAAAGGCGACGATGCCGCCATTGCGCGGCCTGATCCAATAGGCCTGTGGCGGCTGCCCGCTTTCCTTCGATGGCCGGTGCCATTCATAGAAGCCGGAAGCCGGGATGAGGATGCGCCGATGCCGCATCGCCGCCTTGAACGAGGCCTTGGCCGCCGCTGTCTCCGCCCGCGCATTGATCAGCAGCGGAAAATCCCGCGGATCCTTCACCCAGGACGGCGTCAGCCCCCAACGCACCAGCACGGCCTTGCGCTCCGGCAGGTTGCTTCCCGGCCGCGGCCTGTCAGCGGAAATGACGACGAGGATCGGCTGCGTCGGGGCGATATTATACCGCGCTGGAAAGTCCTCCGTTTCCAGTACCCCGAAAATATCCGCCAATTCCCTCGGCGTCGCCGTCAGTGAGAAACGTCCGCACATGATGCACCTCAGCCGTCTATCGAGAGACGATGATCAAGAATTTCAACGTCGGGAATCGTTCGCACAGACTTGACCGCCTCGATCAGCACCGCACGCTCCTGCTGCGATACATTTCGCAAATCGCCTCCCTCGAAATAGGTCATCGCTTTCAAACTTTCACTCGGCTGATATGCATAACCGTACATGCGCCGTGCCCCGCCGAGTGCCTTCTCCAAATTCTGTCCCGCCGAAAGCATGGATACAATATCGTGATAATCCTTCGCCTCGACGCGCTGAAGCAAGACATTGACATTGGTTGCGAACAAATCCTCCGGCGAGGCAATCAGCAAGACGCCATCATGCGTGAATTGGGGCACCCCGACCCGGCCTGTGCGAATCGGGCCGAAGAAAGAAACCTTCACGGGTGCGTCTGTCCCTCCCGCCCCTTGCACCAGGACCGTAAGGGTATCGGGCGATTGTTGAACGACCAAGGCACCTTGCAAAAAAGGCATTTGCGCATAGAGGGCGTTCAGATCGAGGCTTTTTTCACTGAAGAAATCAAAATCGATGGACTGCCGGTGTCCGAGGCGCAAAGCAACCGCGGTGCCGCCATACAGCACGAAACCGAGTGCCGCTGCCGGCTTCAGCAAGGGCCAAAGCGCACGTTGTCTTTCCGGCAAAATCTCGATGTGTGGCGTTAAGGTGTTCACGCCAGTCTCCGGACGGGAAGCGGCGGCACCTGATCGACATCGGACAAACCAAGGCGATAGTGCCAGTAGGACCAGGAGCGTGGCGTAAACTGACCGATTTCGGCATGGGTCAGAACATGCGTGAGCGTATCGGCGCCCACCAGCATTTCCAGATGCTGGATGTCATCGAAATCACCGATGTTCATGACCTGCGCAATCACGCGCTCCGGCTGCGCGACCGCCTCGTCCGCGGATTTCCACCAGATGTATTTCCCGGCAAAGAACGCCAGGCCGGTTCGGTCCATCGCTTGCATCGTCCCCTTGCATCACTGCGATCCATTGTATTTCGTTGATGCGTCGGAATATAGGTACTGCCCAGATGAAAGACCATGTGAACCCATCCCCTCCCCAACTTGCGTCATCAGCTATCCTCGAACGGGACGGCCGTTATCTTCTCGTGCGGCGGGCCAATCCGCCATCGGCGGACATGTACGCCTTTCCCGGCGGCCGGGCGGAACCGGGCGAGACGCCGGCCGAGACGGCGGTGCGCGAGTTTTACGAGGAGACCGGCATCCCGACGAAAAACCCGCACTTGTTCGAGACCTACGACCTGCCGCCGCGTGATTCGGATGGACCGGGCGCACGGCATTTCTTTCTTTCGGTGTTCAAAGTGGAGGCAGATCCGGACCTCGTTGCGGTCGCGGGCGACGATGCGGCGGATATCGGCTGGTACACGGCGGCCGAGATTTTTGCGCTCCCGATCCCCGACAGCGTGCGCGAATGCGTGGAAAAACTCGAGCTGATTCGGCGGCGATGAGCAGACACATGGAAAACCCGCTTGCCCACGAGCCTGATTCGGCGCTTCAAAGGCGCATGACCCGTATTCTTGCGACAATCTGCCTTTGCCTTCTCCCGGCTCTTGCCGGCAAGCCCTCCCTTGCCGTTGCACAGGAAACACCGGCGGCGGAGGTTCCGGCTGTTGCCGCTGAAAAGCCTGCGCCCTATGACGCGCGGCTGCTGCGGCTGTCGGAAATCATCGGTTCGGTGCACTACCTGCGCACGCTCTGCAAGGACGAAAATGCCGATTCCTGGCGCCAGTCGATGCAGGAATTGCTCGACAAGGAGGCCGGAAGCGAGGCACAGAGGCGGGCCAGAATGACGGCGGCCTTCAACCGCGGCTACCGCACCTTCGCTTCCGTCTACACCGCCTGCACGCCGCCGGCGGTCGTCGCGGAGCAGCGATACCGTGCCGAAGGAGCAACACTTGCTTCAGAAATCGTCGCCCGATTTGGAAATTAAACTAAAATTAACCTCTTTCTTCACGAGCCCGTGTCGTTTTGGGAAAAGGCTGCTAAGGTCGTTAAGACAGTGGTAAGAAGTGGTATCAGCTTGAGTTGGATACCAGGTGAAGAGCGTGACAAGGCCATGGAACGAATGATGGAACCCAGTCTGAATGACATCGACGACATGATCGTTCATGAGAAGATGCAGGCAGCCCTGGAGCACCAGAATGAAGCCTGGGCGGACGGAATGGCTGACGGTATCGAACCGGAGATCATTGCCGACGCGGCCATTGCGCTTGCCCTGCGCGAGACGATCCGCCTCCATGGCGAAGACAGCGCCGAGGCGCTTTTGACCTCCCTGCGTGAACGCATGCTGGCTGGCGAATTTTCACCGGAACGCACATTGCAGTAATCTTCGAGGCTGTTATGAAACGCCAGATCTCAGCAAACCGGCCATTCACGGTTCGCCTCTCTGCGCTTCTGCTCGCGAGCCTGTTCGCCTCGTCCCTCCTGACGGCTCATACCGCGCTCGCGCTCAGCGAACTCAAGCAGATTCCCGGTGACGTGCCGCAGGACAGGAAGGCCGACAAGGTTCAGCAGGAAGAAGAGGAGCCGGCCGAGGAAGGCCCGATGCAGATTCCGATGCCGGACCCGCTGGTCAACAAGCCCGCGACCGACGCCAAGGAAGACGTAACGCCAGCCGAACCGGTCGAGGTCCTGTCGGACGTTTCCAAGATTCCTCAGGCTGCCGCGCGTATGCGCGAACTGATTGTCGAGGCGGCGGCTTCGGGCGATATCGAACGGCTGCGTCCTCTACTTGGCAAGGGACAGACCCAAACGCAGGTCGGCGATGCCGATGCAGATCCGGTCGAGACGCTGAAGGGCCTGTCCGGCGATCAGGAAGGCATCGAGATCATGGCAATCCTGCTCGACGTTTTGTCGACGGGGTTCGTGCTGGTCGATAAGGGCACGCCCGATGAAATGTATGTCTGGCCGTATTTCACCGAAAAGCCGCTGGCATCGCTGACGCCGCCGGAAAAGGTTGACCTGTTCCGGCTTGTGACCGCCGGCGATTTCGCTGAAATGGAAGAAGGCGGCAACTACAATTTTTACCGCGTCGGCATCACACCGACCGGCGAGTGGAAATTTTTCGTCGCCGGCGACTGACGTCCTCTCGCAAAATGCTTGCCGGGAGCTTCATGAAATCCTACCTGTCTGCCATCACAAACAGGATGACCGCCATGCTCTCCGTTTCCCTGCCCGATCGCGCCGTCGTCACCGTGTCGGGACAGGATGCGGAAGACTTCCTGCAGGCGCTGATCACCACCGACCTCGACCAACTGACCGAAACCGAGGCCTTGCCTGGTGCGTTGCTGACGCCGCAGGGCAAAATCATGTTCGATTTTATGGTGACGCGCGACGAGGCGGCCATCCGGTTGGAAACAACGATGGATCAGGCGGAAGCCCTGTTGAAGCGGCTGACCATGTACAAGCTGAGGGCGCCGGTTACCCTGTCACTGATCTCGCCGGCTTCGGTCGAGATCGTCTTTTCGGAAATCGCCGGCGGCTATCGCGACGCGCGTTTCGCCAAGGCGGGACACACCGTCTATCGCGTCTATGGCGCCGCAACTGATCCGACCGGGACGGAGGATTACGACCGGCTGCGGATCGCCGGTGGCATTGCGATTTCCGGTGCCGACTATGCGCTGCAGGACGCGTTTCCGCATGATGTGTTGATGGACAAGAACGGCGGGTTGTCCTTCAAGAAGGGCTGCTATGTCGGCCAGGAAGTTGTCTCGCGCATGCAGCACCGTGGCACCGCGCGCCGCCGCGTCGTCACGGTCACGGCAGACAGTGCGCTTCCCGAGACCGGCACGCCGCTCACCGTCAATGGCCGCCTGATCGGTTCGCTCGGCAGCGTTATAGGCACGTCGGGCCTTGCGATTGTGCGCACAGACAAGGCGGGAGCGGCGATAGCGGCTGGTGAACCGATCTTGGCAGGTGATATTGTCGTCATCCTCGCTTTGCCCGCTTGGACCGGTCTCGAGTTTCCCGCGCAAGCCGACGAGGCGAGCGCCTGATGTCTGCGCGTGCCTGGCAGCGCATGTTGTCCGGACGGCGGCTGGACCTGCTGGACCCGTCACCACTCGACGTCGAACTGTCCGATATCGCCCATGGCCTTGCCCGCGTCGCCCGCTGGAACGGACAGACGAACGGCAACCATGCCTTTTCCGTTGCCCAGCACAGCCTTGTCGTCGAGGAAATTTTTCGCCGTCATTACAACGGCACAGCCGAGGAATGCCAGACGGCGCTGCTGCACGATGCGCCGGAATATGTGATCGGCGACATGATCTCGCCGTTCAAGGCGGTGGTCGGCGGTGGCTACAAGGTCGTCGAGAAACGACTGGAAGGCGCGATCCACATCCGCTTCGGCCTGCCCGCCGCGACATCCGCCGACCTCAAGGCGAAAATCAAGAAAGCCGACCAGATCGCCGCCTATTTCGAGGCGACGGAGCTTGCCGGCTTTTCGCTGTCGGAAGCCCGCAAGTTCTTCGGTCAGCCGCGCGGCATCACCCGCGACATGATCCTCATCGATCCGGTTCCGGCGGTCGAGGCGCAAAAGCTGTTTGCCGAGCGTTTCGAGGCCATCGAGGCGCTGCGCCTTCATACGCGCGTGGTGACCTGATGTCGGTGATCGTCGTTTCGCCCCTGTCACGCATTGCCGAAATGGCCGTCCGGCACCGCTGCCGCGAGATGGTGAGCCTGCTGTCGAAGGAGCAGACCTTCCACCGACCGGCCGTCATCGAGGCCAGCCGCCACCTGTTGCTGGGCATGAACGATATCAGCTTCGCCGGCAATGCCGCGCTGATTGCGCCGGGCGAGGAGCATGTGCGCGAGATCATCGGGTTTGCCCGTCAGTGGGATCGCTCGGTGCCGCTTCTCGTTCATTGCTGGATGGGCGTGTCGCGATCGCCAGCCGCCGCCGTCATCGCGGCGCTCGCCGTCGAGCCCCACCAGGATGACATGGCGCTGGCGCTGAGACTCAGGGCTGCATCCGCTTATGTCACGCCCAACAGCCGGCTGATCGAGATCGCTGACAGCATGCTGTCGCGGGGCGGTCGGCTGGTGGCCGCGATCAAGACGATCGGACGGGGTGCCGACGCCGATGGCAACGTGCCTTTCGTCTTTTCGATCCTGCCGGAAGCCGTCTCCCATGCCGGTTGAGGATCGCGGCGTCACAGTGGAGATCGGCCTCAATGCCGCGATTGTCGCGGTTGCGAACCGTTCACCGCGCATCCTCGCCGTCAGCGAGGCACCGCACGATGGCCGCGACGGCCTGCCCTTCGGTCCCTTCGATCCGGCCCGCCACCGGACATTCGAGACCAGCCTGCGGGCCAGGGTCGAGCAGCAGACGGCGCTCGATCTCGGCTATATCGAACAGCTCTATACGTTCGGCGACCAGGGACGACACCGTTCGCCCGGCGAAAGCAGCAAGCATATGGTCTCGGTCGGCTATCTCGCGCTGACGCGCACAGATGCCGAAAACAATGCGCGTCTGTCGGAGGCCGGCGCCCATTGGCGGGACTGGTACAGCTATCTGCCCTGGGAAGACTGGCGGCAGGGGCGGCCCGGCCTGATCGACCAAGCCATCCTTCCGGCCTTGCGCTTGTGGGAGACTGGCGGCCATCAGGACGAGCGCCTGGGCCTGCCACAGCGCCGCACCCGTATTCGCCTCGCCTTCGGCCTCGACGATTTCCCTTGGGATGAGGAGCGCGTGCTGGAGCGCTACGAGCTTCTTTACGAGGCCGGCCTCGTTGGCGAAGCGGCGATCGATGGGCGTGTGACCGCCACCGGCACGCCTCCCATCGGGCTCACCATGCGGCATGACCATCGCCGCATCGTCGCCACCGCCGTCGCCCGGCTGCGCGGCAAGATCAAATACCGGCCGGTGATCTTCGAACTCATGCCGCCGGAATTCACGTTGACCGAATTGCAGGCGACGGTCGAGGCCATTTCGGGACGGCATCTGCATAAGCAGAATTTCCGCCGCCTCGTCGAGGGCGCCGAACTGGTCGAGCCGACGGGCATGCTGACGGCGGCGACAGGCGGCAGGCCGGCCGCCCTCTTCCGTTTCCGCCGCCAGATCCTCGACGAACGTCCGGCGCCAGGCCTCAAGGTCGGCGGTCGCTGACCGGCTTTTCATTTAAAAACAAGGGTTGACCGTCACGGCCCCTGCTCCATGTCCCTCGGATCAAGACGAAGGACAGGATCATGGAACAGCAGGCATCGGACGTCATTCTTGCAACCCGAACGGCACTCAGCCAAGCAAGCGCCTTGGCGGTGCAGTA
Source organism: Pararhizobium sp. O133 (assembly GCF_051669845.1). Taxonomy (NCBI): domain Bacteria; kingdom Pseudomonadati; phylum Pseudomonadota; class Alphaproteobacteria; order Hyphomicrobiales; family Rhizobiaceae; genus Pararhizobium; species Pararhizobium sp. O133. The sequence goes on from NZ_CP196426.1 coordinate 3,518,963, forward strand.
TTCGTTCTCGATCGTCGGAGCTCTGATCCTGCTCTGCTTGGGCTGGTTCATTGCCCGGCTCGCGCACAATTGGGCTTATTCCGGGCTGTCGCGCGCTCGTGGCATCGATGAGACGCTCGCACGGTTCTTCTCCAATATTATCCGCTATACGCTGCTGCTCCTCGTCTTCGTCACCGTGCTCGGGCAATTCGGCGTGCAGACCGCCTCGATTATCGCGACCTTGGGTGCCGCCGGCCTCGCGATCGGTCTGGCGCTCCAGGGCACGCTTCAGAATATCGCCGCCGGCATCATGCTTCTGGTTCTGCGGCCCTTCCGGGTCGGTGAATTGATAGAGACCTCTGCCGTCAGCGGCACGGTGACGGAAATTGGGCTGTTCGCGACGGAACTGCGCACGGCCGACGGGCTCTACCGGCTGGCGCCGAACTCAACGCTCTGGAACGTTCCGGTCACCAATTACAGCCGCGAGCCGATGCGTCGCCATGACCTGACCGTGGTCGTCGGCAACGGCGACGATCTCGATGCGGCGCAGCAAAGGCTGCTTGATCTCGCGACGGGCAATCCGATGGTAGAAAAAAGCCCTGCTCCTTCTACGTTCATCGCCGATCTCAGCAAGGACGGTACGAAACTGACACTGCGCTATTGGGTTCGGACCGGCAGTTGGTGGGCGACGACCCGCGATATGCTGCGGGGCGCCAAGCGCGTTTTCTATATGCCCGAGCCGCCGGTCGAAGCGGCTGAGAACGACATGGCAGTCAGCGGCGCCTGATCTATTCGATCACGGCGCAGGCGAGCCGCTCGCCCGCGTCGCCGGCCGGCTGGCTGCGATTGTCGTCGGATTTTCCGTGGATCATCAGCGCCCGGCCGCGAATGCCGTTTTCCTCGTCGTCGAGCACGACCATGCTGTTAAAGACCTGGGCGCGCAACACGCCATCGGCGCCGACATACTGGTTTGGCATATCGCCCGCATGCGGCCCGTTGGTGGCGAGGAAGCCGTGTTCCGCCTTGCCAGGATTGAAATGCTTGCCGGCCGATTCATGATTGTGTGCGGCGTCACATTTGCCGGTTTCGTGGACATGGAAAGCGACCCATTTGCCCGGCGGCAGATTGATGACTTCCATTTCGATGAGGACGCCGTTCTTGCCCTGCGTCAGCGCGGCACGGCCGGTTTCCTTGCCGTCCTTGCCGATGAAGTTGGCGATGGCGGTCTGAGACGAGGATTGCGCGCCGACGGCTGTCGCCGTTGCAAGCACCAGAGCAAGCGTCGTGAGCAGGCGTTTCATGAGAATGTCCTCCAGGGATGATGGATCATCCAGAGGCAACGCCTGTGGGTGCCTGTGGTTCCAAGCCTCGTCCTGCGGCAGAAGCTTAACCTAGAAGACCCGGATGGCGGAGGTTGCGATAATGACGAGCGAAACCGCAATCATCAGCGGCCGCACGGGCAGATGCTTGACGACATAGGCGCCGATCGGCGCGGCCAGCACGCCGCCGAGAATGAGACCGACAGCAGCACCGAGTTCGGACCAGCCGAGGGTCAGAACGAAAGTCGCCGAGATTGTCAGGGTAACGGCAAATTCGGTCAGGCTGGTCGAGCCGATGACCTTCTTCGGTTCGTGACCACGCCCGAGCAGCGATGTGGTAACGATCGGCCCCCAGCCACCACCGCCGGCGGCGTCGAGCGCCCCACCGGCAAGACCGATGTAGGGCACAGCCCAGTCCTTGACCTCGCGCAGCCAGAGCGGCCGGAAAGCCTTCAACAGGATATAGACGCCGACCAGCACCAAATAGGCGGAGACGAAAGGCTCGATCACTTTTCCATCAACATTCGCGAGACCATAGGCGCCAAGTGCGCCACCGATCATGCCGGCCGGTGCCAGATGGGCGACGAGGCGCCAGTCGATATTGCGGTGATAGGCATGGGACGCGCCGGAGGCTGCCGTCGTGAACACTTCGGTGATATGAGTCATTGCGCTTGCCGTGGCCGGTGGCACTCCGACAGCCAGAAGGCTGGTGGTGGACAAGAGGCCGAACGCCATGCCCAAAGCGCCATCGACCAGTTGCGCGAAAAAGCCGATGACCACGAAAACCCAAAAATCTGCCGACACGAACCACCCCCGTCGAAACGCCGCCTATTTGCGCCAACAGCACCATGTTGGTAAAGGTTCCCGTGAAGCAATTCACATCATCGACGCGGAGGCTCCGTGCACACAATCGCCCTCCTCCTTGCCGGCACGTTGCTGCTATCCCCGGAGGATAAGCCGGCGATCCCCAACTATTTCGACGACAACAGGGGATCGAACCCGCCAATCGTCGAAATCTGCAATCTCAACGGCGAGGACGTCAGCGGACAATTCAAGACGTGCCGATACGATTGCGGTCGCACGCTGACAATCGGCGAGCGTTCGATCTGCCCGTTCGTCTTGCAGCGATAAGGAGTGAAGGCATGACCGCATTCGACTGGCACGCCGATCCGATCAATCGAGACACGGCGGTGACCAGGACCTATCGCAACACCCAGAATGTCCGCCGGTTTCTCACGGCGGAATGCGGCGACGATTTCAAGTTCGACCGGTCTTTCATGGCCTGGATCAAAGACGGGACCGGCAAGACGATGGGCGATGTCGCCGATGAATGGAAACGGCGGCACGCAAAATAGACCGCCTATTCAGCCGATGACCACATCCAGCCCGATGTCCAGCGTCGGGGCGGCCATGGTGATCTTCGAGGTGGAAATATAGTCGACGCCGGTTTCGGCGATCGCGCGGATGGACTGGAAATTGACATTACCGGAGGCTTCAAGCCGGGTGCGGCGCGGGTCAGCGGCATAGGTTTCGTTGGATAGCTGCCAATGTGCGGCATTGATCGTGACCGCCTCGCGCAAAAGGTCCGGCCCCATATTGTCGAGCAGGATTACATCGGGGCTCGCGGTCAGCGCCTGGCGCATCTGCTCCAGCCCGTCCACCTCGACCTCGATCTTGACCAGATGACCGCAATAGGCGCGCGCGGCATGAACGGCGCTTGCGACGCCGCCGGAGACGGCGATGTGGTTGTCCTTGATCAGCACGGCGTCGTCGAGCCCGAAACGGTGATTGGAACCGCCGCCCATGCGAACCGCGTATTTTTCCAGCGCCCTGAGGCCCGGAAGTGTCTTGCGCGTGCAACAGACTTTTGCGTGCGTATGGGCGATTTCCGCAGCGAATTTGGCGGTATAGCTGGCGACGCCGCAGAGATGCATGAGGAAGTTGAGCGCCACGCGTTCCGCCGACAGCAGGCCTCGCGCCGGGCCGGAAATGCGGGCAAGTGCCGTTCCCGGCGCCACGCTATCGCCATCCGCGACGAAAGCCTCGAACTTGATAGCTGGATCTATGAGGCGGAACGCGGTGCGTGCCAGCTTCATGCCGGCCACGACGCCATTCTCACGGGCGTTCATTTCGGCCGTGGCCCTCATGCCCGGCGCGATCGTCGCATAGGTGGTGATGTCGCCTGCCCGGCCGAGATCTTCCTGAAGAGCCTGGCGAACCTGCTCCTCGACCATCAGGGCGGGCAGTTCGGGGCGCAGGGAAGGCATCGACATATTCGTACTCCTGTTTCCGTGAATGTAATCTAATATATACAATTAATGGTTACACGTGTATGAGATACACTCATCAACCATCGAGGGATATTGCAATGCCCGAGAATTTCACATTGGGGGAATTTGACTCTTTGCTTGCGATTTTAGGTGCTATTTCGGCGGGAGTGTTGTCTTGGTACACATGGATAAGAGAGCGGCCGCTGGAAGCGCGTATCACATTCATGGTCGATGCTCATGTAATCGCGACAAACGAACAGAATCATATCATCGATTGTGTCCTTGCCTTTGAAAACAAGGGAAATACCCGTGTCAAAATTCGCTCACTATCTCTAACTGTGCGCGGAATAGCCGATAAGCCTTGGCAGTACTGGGAGGGGCACGGGAACAGATTGAAATTTGCCGACGAAATATTCAAGGACGAGAACCTAATTCCTGATGTGTGGAAATACATGTTCGTTGATCCGGGCGTCGTACAACAATTTCGGTACACGACACTCGTTCCTCGCAGCTATCAAGTCGTTCTTATCTACGGCAAATTTTTGCATCGCAATCGCGATCCGCACACCGCGCAAAAGATCTTCGCCCCCGAATCTCCGGCAACTACACCACTTCCATCTCACTGACCTCGGCTACGACCTTGTCGGCCTCAGCCAGCGTTAGAAAGGTCCGGTGCTTCCATTCCGGCATCGGTTGGGGGCAATCGGAGCGATAATGTCCGCCGCGGCTTTCGCTGCGCAGATAGGCGCCGGTCGCGATCAGCTTGGCGGTCGTCAGGATATTTCCGAAGCGTAGCCTCGTGTTCTGCCGTTCGAGATTGGCGATCGCCCGGATGGCGCGGGTCAGCGTGTCGCGCGAACGGATGACGCCAACATGATCGCTCATGATGTGGCGCAGCGCCGTCAGCGGCGGGCTATCCTCCAGCGTCACCGGATCGTCGTTCTCGCCGGCATTGTTGCCCCAGTCGGTGATCTTCGGCTCCGGCAGCATGCCCTTGATGTTTTCGGCGATGCGCGCGGCAAAGACCACAGCTTCGAGCAGCGAGTTCGAGGCCAGCCGGTTGGCGCCGTGGACGCCGGTGGAAGTGACCTCACCGGCCGCCCAGAGCCCGTCGATCGAGGTGCGGCCCTCGGCATCCGTCAGCACGCCGCCCATGTGATAGTGGACCGCCGGCACGACGGGGATTGGCTGTGTGACCGGGTCGATACCCGCCGACAGGCAGGAGGCATAGACCGTCGGAAAGGTTTCGGGGAAATGCGCGCCGACCGTCTTGGTGCAATCGAGAAACGCGCCGCGCCCGGCCTTCACCTCGGCAAAGACGCCGCGCGAAACGACATCGCGCGGTGCGAGTTCGGCATCCGGGTGGATATCGAGCATGAAGCGATGGCCGGCGGAGTTGATCAGTTGCGCGCCATCGCCGCGCAGGGCCTCGGTTGCCAGCGGCGCCGGATCACGACCGATATTGATGGCTGTCGGATGGAACTGGATGAATTCCGGATCGGCGATGATCGCACCGGCGCGCGCGGCCATGCCAACGCCCTGCCCGCAGGCTTCGGTCGGATTGGTGGTGACGGAAAAGAGATGTCCGACGCCGCCGGAGCAGAGCACCACGGCACGAGCCGGAAAGGCGACACGCTTCTTCGACTGTCCGGCATCCGGCCTTGCGATGACGCCGGAAATGAATCGGCCTTCGCGCACCAGTTCCTCGACGACATAGCCTTCGAGAACGCGGATGGACGGCGTGTTGCGCACCGCCGCGATCAACGCCTCCATAATCGCCTTGCCGGCCATGTCGCCCTTGACGCGGACGATGCGGCGCTCGGAATGGGCGGCTTCGCGAGACAGGAGCAGCTTGCCCTCGAGATCGCGGTCGAACGGGACGCCATAATCCAGGAGATCATGGATACGCGCCGGACCTTCGGCGACCATCATCCGCGCTATTTTCTCATCGACAATGCCGGCACCCGCGACCAGCGTATCGGCGACATGCTTGTCGATCGTATCGCCAAGCCCCATCGCCGCCGCAATACCACCCTGCGCCCAGGCCGACGAGGCTCCATGGCCGATCGGGGCCGCGGCCAGCACGGTCACGGGGCGCGGGCTGAGTTTCAGCGCGCAAAACAGCCCGGCTAGGCCACCGCCGACGATGACGATGTCATCGATGCCGTTGAAGCTCTGTGGGCGGAAATGATCGGTCAGCATGCTCTTCCTCCTCCGATGCGGTTATCCCTCCCCTTGTGGGGAGGGTGGCCCGCAGGGCCGGGAGGGGTTCTTCTCGTATACCGGAAAGTCCCCTCCCCAACCCCTCCCCACAAGGGGGAGGGGTTAAGCCCCTCACTGCTTCAAATTTACCATCCGCTCGACGGCCAGTCTTGCCCGGCCGGCGATTGCCGGGTCGACCAGGACTTCCTCCGTCATGAACAGCAGGCTGTCGAGGATCTTCGGCAGCGTGATGCGCTTCATGTGCGGACAGAGATTGCACGGCTTGATGAAATCGACATCCTTGACTTCCGCCTGGATATTGGACGCCATCGAGCATTCGGTGACGAGCAGAACGCGCGGCGGGCGCTTGTCCTTGACATAGTTGATCATGCCGGCGGTCGAGCCTGCGAAGTCGCAGACGGCGATCACGTCCGGGTGGCATTCCGGATGGCCGATGATCTCGATCGACGGATCGGCTTCCTTGTAGGCCAGGAGTTCGGCAGCCGTGAAGCGTTCGTGCACCTCGCAATGGCCCTTCCAGGTCAGGATCTTCTTGTTCGTCTGCTTGGCGACGTTCATCGCCAGATATTCATCGGGAATGCAAAGGACCGTGTCGCTCTCCAGGCTTTCGACGACGGCGAGCACGTTGGACGAGGTGCAGCAGATATCCGTCTCCGCCTTCACGTCGGCCGAGGTGTTGACATAGGTGACAACCGGCACGCCCGGATAGCGCTGCTTCAAGAGGCGAACATCGGCGCCGGTAATCGATTCCGACAGCGAGCAGCCCGCCTTGCCATCCGGGATCAGCACCGTCTTTTCCGGGTTCAGCAATTTGGAGGTCTCGGCCATGAAATGCACGCCGCACTGGATGATGATCTCGGCATCGACCTTGGTCGCGTCGCGAGCAAGTTGCAGCGAATCACCGACGATATCGGCAACGCAGTGGAAGACATCCGGCGTCTGGTAATTGTGCGCCAGGATGACGGCGCCGCGTTCCTTCTTCAGCCGGTTGATGGCGGCGACATAGGGCGCGTAGACCGGCCATTCGAAGGCGGGAATGAACTGCTTGACGCGCTCGTAGAGATGCTCGGTCTCGCGGGCGATCTCGGGCGTGAAGGTGAGGTCCGGCCGTTCCAGGATACCGAAGCGTTCGGCAGCGGTCTTTACCGTGCCGGAATTGCCCATGTTCACACCGCTTTGTGCGATCGTCATCTGCATGCTCCTTTCGCCGTCCCTCGGCGGTCGACCCATTTTGCTCAGTTTGAGCATAATAGAATCAAAACAAAACCGGCAGTGCCGGTGGATGAGATTTAGAAAGTTTTGTGACGGTTTTCAAGAACGCTCTCCCGGCTTTTTCTCCGGGAGAGCAAAATTTCGCTGATGTCAGGCGACGGCCGGTCTCGCTACTGCCTTTTCCTCGATCGGCCAGTGGACGAAGGCCGCGAAAACTCCGAGCGCGACGCCGAGCCACCAGACCGGATCATAGGAGCCGAAATGGTCGTAGAGGTAACCACCCATCCAAACGCCCAGGAAAGAGCCGATCTGGTGCGACAGGAAGACGATGCCGCCGAGCAGGCCGAGATGGCGCGTGCCGAACATGATGGCGACGAGGCCATTGGTCGGCGGCACGGTCGACAGCCAGAGCAGACCCATCACCGCAGCAAAAATCACCACCGATGTCGGCGATTGTGGCAGAAGCAGGAAGGCCGAGACGACGACCGAGCGGCCGATATAGATCCATGCCAGAAATTGAGGCTTGGAATAACGCTGGCCGATGAAGCCCGCCGCGAGCGAGCCGATGATGTTGAAGAAGCCGATCAGCGCCAGCGCGATCACGGCGTAGCGCGCATCGATGCCGATATCACCGATATAGGCCGGGAAATGCGCGGTGATGAAGGCCACCTGGTAACCGCAGACGAAAAAGCCGGTGACCAGCAGCAGATAGCTTTTGTGACCGAGCGCCTCCTTCAGCGCCTCGCCGATCGACTGCTTGTAGAGCGCTTCCTTTTGCGTGCCGGATGAAGCATTGCCGCGCAGCGGGATGGCGAATAGCGGCACGAGCAACATCAACGCGCTCATGTAGATCAGGCTGTCCGACCAGCCATAGGCGGAGATCAGCCCCTGGCTGAGTGGCGCGAACAGGAACATGCCGGCGGAACCGGCCGCGGTGCAGATGCCGAACGCCATCGAGCGCTGCTGCGGCGTGACGTTGCGGGCAAAGGCCGACAGCAGGATGCCGAAGGAACCGGCGCCGACACCAAGGCCGACCATGACGCCACCGCCGACATGCAGCCAGATCGGCGCATTGGCAAAGGCCATGATGATCAGGCCGCCGGCATAGACGAGACCGGAAAAAGCGAGCACCCGCCAGGAACCATATTTATCGGCAATCGCGCCGAAGAACGGCTGGCTGACGCCCCAGGCGAGGTTCTGGAAGGCCATGGCGAGACCGAACGTGGTGCGGTCCCAGCCGGTATCGGCGAGCATCGGCAGTTGGAAGAAACCCATGGCCGAGCGCGGGCCGAAGGTCAGTACAGCAATGAGCGATCCGGCGACGATGATCAGCCAGGGCAGACCGGGACTTGCGGCGGACGCACGCGGGGTGGATTGGGAAACGGCGGACATGCTTATGCTCCGGACTATTCGAAGCCCATTCTTACGTGGCGGCAAAAGCAGGTGAAAGCCAATTAATTTGACGGCTGCATAACCGGAATTGATCACACGACGGCGTTCGCTCCAACCTTGACCCGTAACCGGGATACGCTTATCGTTCCCTCTTTGGAGAGGGCAATGAGCACCCGGGATCGTATGGAAAAATATCGATCGTTCGGCGGCGCTGCGGATTTGGTTCGCGTAGAGGTCCTGGTTCCTATCCGTGACCGGGCGCGGATTGTCGAGAAAGCGGTGGAGTTGCGGAAGCATCACCGGGAACGCAAGCATCGTCTTGACGAGCTGTGCAGCAAAGCTTTGGCGCTTTATGGATCGCGACTGACAGACAATCTCGATCTCGATCGCATAGCGGGAAGCAAAGGAAAGGCCCGGATCATCGCCAATGCGCTTATGGATCGAACCGATGCGCGCGGCTTCGTTCTCGGCCGGAAGATCCTCGACGAAATCGGAGAGGTTTGATGGCGCTCACCGATTTACAAACGGCCGTCCTGCAGTGTCTTTCCGCAAATCGCTCTACCACAAGCTACATTGCAGGTGGGGTGGCCCTGAATCGCGAATGGGCGCGTTTCTCGGATGATATCGATGTTTTTCACGATACTGACGAAGAAATCGGCACTGCCGCGCAGGCGGACATCGAAACTCTCCGGTCGAATGGTTTTTTCGTCAGCATCGACGTCAACATCTACGGCTGCGTGGAAGCAACAGTTTCAAAAAATGGCTCATCAACCCAGATCCAGTGGATGAGCGAAACACGCCGACGGTTTTTTCCGCTAGTGCCCGATCCGGTCTGGGGCAACCGCCTCCATCAGGCAGATTTGGCTGTCAACAAAGTTCTGGCTGCCTCATCGAGAACCAAGGCGAGAGATTTTGCCGATCTTGTCTCGATTTCAGAATTTATGTGTCCGCTGGGGCCATTGATCATCGCGGCCTCCGGGAAGCCTCCGCATTTTTCGCCGATCAAAATCTGCGAGGAAATTCGACGAAGGGGGCTATCGGTCACGACCGACGACTACATGGTGGTGAGAGGTCTTCCGCAAGTCTGGGACGCGAATTATATCCGCAACGGCCTCATTCATGCGCTTGATGCCGCTGAAAGTTACATCCTTTCGGCGCCGGCGCAAATTGTCGGCCTTCTTGCCGTCAATAAGGCGGGCGTGCCCACCGAAATCACTGGCGCGAAGGCGTCTGACGTTGTCCTGCATCGAGCAATTGACACTGGCGATGTCATCCCGCTGTTATTGAACGCAGCCATCGAATGGAACGACGACAAACAATGATCAAATGCGGATCTTCATCGGCCACCGCTCTTCGCGGGCGCTGACGACTCGTATCTCGTCGCCGAGGCTGATGCTGCCTTCGCTGCGCGGCACCGCATTCCAGCCGAACAGCACGCCCGGCACGCGGCGATCGGCGGACATGCGCTTTTCGGCCAGCCCCTGGATCGGGTTGCCGCCGACACGCTCGCCGGTGATCTGGTCCTGCGTCGTCATGATGCAGCGGGCGCAGGGCTTGACAAGATCAAAGACGATACCGCCGATCTCGACGCTTTCCCAGAAATCCTCATCCCAGGCATTGTCATTGTCGATCAGGATATTGGTGCGGAAGCGATCCATTCCGACCGGCTCCTGTCCCTTGGCGACCAGCGTGGCGTTGAGATCGGCAAGCGATGCGGTGGTGGTTATCAGCACCGGGAAGCCGTCGGCGAAACCGACGGGAGCCGCCTCGCCCGCCCATTCCGCACCTTCGGCGCGCTTGGCCCTGTCATCCATATGCACCAGCTTGACCGGGCGATCGAACCAGCCAGACAGAATCGTGTTGACGCCATCTTCCGCGACCGCCGCATTGACCTCGCTGTCCCACACCCGGACATCCAGCCGCTTGCCCGGATCGAAGGTCGCGGTCGTGGTTTTCGCTCCCATCTTCAGCTGAACGCCACCGGCCACATGCATGGCCTCGACCTGCGCCAGCAGTTGCAATTCGCGCTGGGTGATGAACTTTCCATCCGGTTCGACGATCATGAAGCGGCGATCGCCGGCGAGGCCATCGCGCTTGATCGAGACAGTCTGCTGCGGGATGGCGCGGCCGCTCTTCAGCGGATGGATGTTGAGACCGGTCACCTTCATGCCGTCACTCCCAGGCGTTCAGATTGTGATTCAAGATCATCGTGGATTGATTCCGCGGATCCCGGCAAGCCTTTGGCTTTCCTATATTTCTTCAAGCATCATGCCCAGCACGGCACGCAGCCTTTCCTGCCGCTGGCGGGCGAGCGCCCGGCCTGCCGCCGTTTGGAAACCGTCGGTCAGCTTGAACAGCTTGACCTCGAAATGGTCGATGGCAAAGGCCTTGTCGTCAAGCGGGCGGTTTTCCGCCAGCGGATCGAGCGGGTCGTAGAGACCGCTTCCCATGCGGCCTGCAATGTAGAAGCAACGGGCCGCGCCGATCATGCCGATCGCGTCCAGCCGGTCGGCGTCCTGCAGGATTTTCGCCTCCAGGCTTTCCGGCTGGATATTGGCGGAAAAACTGTGGGTGACGATGGCATGGGCGACGGCGGTGATCTCCATCGTGCGCCAGCCGAGCGTATCGAGCAATTCGAAGGCGCGCTCCGCCGCCAGCCGCGAGGCCCCTGCCCGATGCGGCGAGTTCTTCTCGACCGCGACGCAGTCGTGCAGCAACACGGCCGCCGCCAGCAACCGCAGATCGCCACCTTCGGAGCCATGGATGCGGACGGCATTCTTCCATACCCGGATCAGATGGGCGGCGTCGTGCGAGCCGTCATTGCCGGAAAAAGCATGCGGCAGCAATTGTTCGGCCAAGGCCTCATAGGGGGCGAAGGCGGCAGCAAGCGTGGCGATATGGCTCATACGGAATCCCGTTGAAAGGGTGGAATCGAAGTCGTCAGCCTGTTTGGCCGGGTTCCGCTGCGATGTCCACCGCTGGCTCGACGGGTGCGCGTGCCTTGCCGGACAGGATCTTCTGGTAGAACAGCCCGATGCCGATCAGCACTCCGCCCAAGCCGATGAAGGACAGCGCCCGCAGGAAGCCTTCGAGATTGGCCATGTCGATCAGGAAGACCTTCAGCACCGCGACGAAGACGAGAACCGCCGAGGTGATGCGAAGGCTCTTGGCGTTGAGGCGCGACCCCAATGCGAGAAGAAGCACACCCAGCAGCAACCAGACGACCGAATAGGTGTAGGTCTCGCCCTGCAGAAAACCCTTCCAGTCCGCGATGCTTTCGCCCTGCCAGAACCGCCGCACCGATAGCGTTGCCCAGGCAAAGGCAAGGACGGCGCCGGTGACGGCAAGCGCTGTGACATACAGAACCGGCCGCTTGCCGCGCGCATACCAGGACAGGCCGGCATAACCGAGGCCCGGCAGCAGATAGCCGATCAGCAAGAGATCGAAGAACGGCACCGAACCGAGCAGTTCGCCGCTGAAATAGGGATTGAGCCCCAAGAGATGCGCGCCGAGGATGGAGAGCATCGAGAGGACGCCGATGGCCATGCTACCATAGCGGAACACAGGGCTCGGCGACTTCCGGTCCAACGTCATCATAATGCAGGATCCGCCGATCGCGACCAGCGTATAGATCGACTGTTCGCCGAGCGTCGGCACAGCGCTGTCAAGCACACCGCCGTTCATCGCATGCCGCACGAGGATGGCGACGGTCAGGAGCGAGAACAGGCTGGCCAGCGCCTGCAACAGGTTGCGCACCCTCAAGCCCGGCCAGTTACGCAGTTCGAATGCCGCGAGCGCCAGAAGCAGCGCCGGAATGCCGTAGCCGGTCAGCAGCCCGTTGAAGACCGGCATCGTCGACAGGTTTTGCGGCCCGACTATGGTCGGCTCCCAGGCGATGCGCGCCAAAACAACGATGGCGGATCCGACCATCATCCAGGGAAGCGCCGTCCAGGAACGCAGCCGCGTCGACGCGACATAGGCAGCCCCGAGAAACGCGATCAGGATCGTGGTCGCCACGCCCTCCGTCAAAGCATGCAACGCGATGACAAAGAGGGCGAGAGAACCGGCCAGGAGGAATGCCTGCGGCCGGTGGATATGCGCCGGCTCCACAGTCCGGCGCGACAGCCATTCGGCAAGGCCGAGAAAAACGACGCCGGCAGCGAGCGAAAACAGCCCGTGCGGCAGATCGAATGTGAAATCGCCGACCGTCAGGAAGGACATGCCGGTCAGCGCGGCCGGCACGACGGCCATGATCGCCGCCCAGATGGTCGCAAAAGGCGGATGGTCTCTCAAGTGAAGGGCCTGCGCTATCGCTCCGAGCAGAATAAACGCCGAAGAGAGGGCCATGCCGGCCAGCATCGCCGTTTGCTCCGGAACTGCCAAGACCGCAATATGGCCGGGAATGGCCGGATCGATGAAGGTCAGGACGCCGCTGAGCGCCATCATACTCCAGAGCCCGGCGACGGCCACGACGCTTGCCAGCAGGGCCGGATAGACAGCGTAGTTTCGCAAGGCCCCAAGCGCCGCCAGCGCTGCAGCCAGCACGCAGAATTCGGTTACCGGATAACCACCAGCCGAAGTGAACGGGCTGATCAGCGCGAGGGCGGTGAGCAGAAGCGAGATGGCGGCGGTGATGGTGATGGCTGCGAAAGGTGGCACCATAACCTTTTCCCATGCCGAGGGTGCCGCAGGCTGCTGATCGGTTGCCGCAGCCTCCGGCTGAGGTTCAGCCCCGGGGGACACGAGATGACCGGGCCAGAGAAGGCTGACGCCCGCCACCATCAGCAGCATCACCAGCGTCACCGGCAGGCTTTCGACCGGTCGCACCGAGGCGATGTAAGCGAGCGCCCAGAGGCTGAGGCCGATATTGGCCATTGACGGCACGACCGACCAGCGGCGGATGCGGGATGCAAGAAGTGTTGCGGTCCAGGCAATGCCGAGGAAACCGAACAGGCTCCAGGGGCTGGGGCTTTCCGACGAGACCAGCGCCGGAGTCACAAGCGAGGCCAGCAGGCCGAGGCCGGCAAACGCCTGGCCATGCAGGAGCGAGAGCCCGACCGTCGCCAGCGAGATCAGCGCCAACAGCCCGAAAGCGGTCACCGGTCCGATGAAGCCATAGATGCCGTGGGCCGCGAAACACACACCGAACAGCGTCACCACGCCCGCTGCCGTCAAGATTCCGGGGATCATCGCGTTCTGGAATTCGTCAGCGACCAGTGGCGTGGCGCGGCGGCGGACGAACTCGCCAATGCCGATCAGCGCCAGGCCGAAAACCGCTGCCATGGACAGGCGCACGGCAGGGCTCAGCAGGCCTGCATCGATCGAATATTTCACCATGAAGACGCCGCCGAGCGCCAGCGCGATGCCGCCGACCCAGACGGCCCAGCGCGCGCCGAGGCGGCTTTCGAGGCTCTCCCGCTGCGGCTGCACGACGCCGGTCGGCATTCCCGCGGCGACATTTGCCGCCACCGGCTCGCCGCGCGAGGCCTTTTCGACGGCATCCTGACCGGGTGGAGGGCCGCCGAAGATCGCGTCGCCCTTGCTGATTTCAGAAATCAGCTCCGGTTCCGCAGACATGTTCACCGCCGTCGCCGCCTCTATCGCCTCCACGGCCTTGTCCTGCTCCGGTGTCTGGACATCAGTCGAAACAATCGGGCGTTGAGCCTCGACACGCGCCAGCGCTTCCTTCAGCGCGGCGATTTCGAACTCCAGCCGCGCGGCGGTGTTGCGCCCCTTGACGAATGCCGACAGCGCGATTGCAAACGCAGCCAAAGCAATGACTTCGATCATTTCTTCTCCCCAACGCCGGACAATGCCCCCGCCGACCATACAGCTTTTCAGGGACACGCCAAATCGCAAGACGGTTCAGCACATCAATCTCTTCATCGGATTATCGCGAGGAGCTCGAGACACCGGCCGAGAAGGACGCCGGGCGCACCGGCGGCAGCGTCACTCCGGTCGATGCATGGCAATCACCGCATCAGGTTTTCGATCGGGAAGATCGCGCAGGTCTCCGTACCGTGCGCCAGCAGTTTGCCATTGCCATCCTTCAGGAAGGCTTCCGAGGTTGCCAGCGTGCGGCCGCGATGCACGATCCGCCCTTCGCAGAAGACCTCACCCATGCCGGGCAGCAATGGGCGGACGAGATTGACCTTGAACTCGACGGTCGTATAGGCCTCGCCCGGTTTCAGCGTCGTCATCACGGCGCATCCAAGCGCCGAATCCATGATCGTCGCCGTCCAGCCGCCATGCACCGTGCCGAGCGGATTGAGATGGTCGGCGGATGGCAGGCCCTTGAACAGAACCCGGCCCTCCTCGACCTCGCTCAGGCCGAATTTCAATGTCGCGGCCATGGGCGGAGCGGGATGAATGCCGGCGAGCAGATCGAGCATCGTCTTCAACCCACCATCGCGGGCAACGGCATCCAGCGGCACCGTGCCGATGCCCGACACGGTATTTCCGGGGTAGATTTCAACAGTCATGCGGGGGCTTCCTTAGAACGTTTCCGTCTGGCGGGATTTTAGCGCTTTCAGCGCCGCCTGGACGAAGCCGTCGCGGGCGGCCGACAGGTCGATGCCGCGCGGTTCGTAGACATGGCGGTGAAGGAAGAAGGCGGTCATGCGGAAGGCGGCCTGCAGGCTGTCATGATCCGCGGCACCACCCTGCGCCAGGAAACCCGGCAGAGCCAGCATCTTGTTTGCATAGGGCGCGCCAGCCTCGCGGCTCACCGCCCGGCCGGATTTCGGCGAGACATAGACGAGGTCGTCGCGCGTGCCGGTCGCCGCGCATTCCGCCAGATCCAGCCCGAAGCCGAGATCGTTGAGCACGGCGATTTCAAAGCGCACGAACAGTTCGCCGGCATCGCTGGGGTCGTCCAGATGTTCGAGGATGATGCCGAGCGTTTCGTAGAGGTGCGGATGCGGATCCCGCTCCGGCAAAAGCCGCAGCAGCGCCCCCATGGCCTGGACGCCATAAACCGAGGTCGCGGCCTCCATCAGCCGCGCCGCGCGGAGCTTGACCGGCTCCAGCTTGAACTCGCCGAGATGTTCGTCAAGCCGCGCCCGCCAGGTGACCTCGACCTCGTTTCCCGGCTGCAGCACCGGCTGCATCGCCCGCGATCGTCCGCCCCGCACCAGCCCCAGATGACGCCCGTGATCACGTGTCATGACCTCGACGACAACCGACGTCTCGCCATGCCGCCTGACACCGATGATGATGGCCTGATCGCTCCACTGCATCCACGCGTTCTATCCCTGCCGACGGGGGAAGACAACGGTGGCGAGCAACACGAGGGCCGCTGGATATCTTGCCGGCGATCGTCCAATGACCGCCGGCGCTTGCCACTGTCGATCCGGCCTATGATTTCGCTTCGCGCAGGAAGCTGGCGAAGACGGAGCGTGACGGCCAGCTGAGCGGGCCGGTCCTGCAGACATCAGCGGCATTTCGCTGGGTGCAGAACTGGTTGAACGCCTTGATCGTGCCGCCGGTCAAAACACCGTTGAGCTTGCCGGTGTAAACCCCGATAGTCTGCAGCTCGCTCTGAACGATATAAACATAGACGTTCGGGTTTACGCTCGCCAACCGGCTGGCGAGGTTTGCCCGATCGTTCACAGGCAGGCTTCTGATCCTGTCGAGGATTTCCGAATATTTCCCAACGGAATAGGCGGAAGCGCCTTCGATGAGCAGTTCCTCGCTCGCACGTTGCGCCTCGGGCAACTGGTCCTTCAGTTTTGCAAGCGTTGCCTTGGCGCGAGCCAGGCTCTTTTCGACATCCTTGCCACGACCGGAGGCGTAAAGCAGAATGAGGGTCGAGGCCGCGTTTGCATCCCCCGCGCCGCTTGCCTTCGTCAGGACAGCGATCGCCCTGCCCGGATTTTTCGCGACACCGGTACCGTTGAGGAGGGCGTTCGCAAGCACCGAGGACATGTTCGGTGCATTTTCAGCCTGACCTTTCGCAACAAGCTGAAGTGCCCGCCGCTGCTGGGCAGCCGTGCCGGACATCAGCGCGCTTGCGGCACTGGCAAGCGCATTCTCGCGGCCGAGGCTATAGGCTTGCTCGTAGAGATCGACAGCCTTGGCGAGGTCCTTCCGAACGATCTTGCCGTCGCGGTAGATGGTGGCAAGCGCGACGAGGCTGGCGACATCACCGGTCTGCGCCGCCTGCTCGTAATAGCCGACGGCCTTGACCGGATCGAGACCGAGCTCGGCGCCCTTCATATACAGGTTCGCAAGCGACGCGTTTGCCCAGGTGGCGCCCGATGACAGCACCTCGTCATAAAGAGCAAGGGCCTTCGGAATATCGCGGGGAACGGCAACGCCGTCGGCATAGAGATTGGCCATGCCGACCTTGGCGCCGGGATCACCGACCTTCATCCCCTGCTCCAGATAACCGAACGCCTTCGACACATCGAGCCCGAAGGTAGCCCCCTGGCGATAGAGGTCGCCGAGCTTGGTGGCGGCATCGATCCGCCCCTTGTCCAGCGCCTGCTGATAGAAAGCGACGGCCTTGGTGATGTCCCTCGGAACGATCTTGCCGTCGCGATAGATATTTCCAAGCGCCACCAGGCTGCCGACATCACCGGTCTGCACCGCCTGCTCGTAGTAACCGACGGCCTTGGCCGGATCGAGCCCGAGTTCCGCGCCCTTCATATAGAGGGCCGCAAGCGAAGAGGCCGCCCAGGTGCCGCCGGAGGCGAGAACTTCGTCGTAGAGAGCCAGTGCTTTCGGGATATCGCGGGGCACCAGCGTGCCGTCGGCATAAAGATTGGCCATGCCGACCTTGGCGCCGGGATCGCCAGCCTCGATCGCCTGCTCATAATAGCCGAGCGCCTTCGATGCATCAAGCCCAAGGGTCTCACCCTGGCGATAGAGATCGCCAAGCTTCGTCGCCGCTTCCGTGCGCCCCTTGTCCAAAGCCTGCTCGTAGAGATCGACAGCTTTGTTGACGTCCTTCGGAACGATCTTGCCGTCACGATAGATATTGGCGAGCGTGACGAGGCTGGCGACATCACCGGTCTGCGCCGCCTGCTCGTAATAGCCGACGGCCTTGACCGGATCGAGACCGAGCTCGGCGCCCTTCATATACAGGTTCGCAAGCGACGCGTTTGCCCAGGTGGCGCCCGATGACAGCACCTCGTCATAAAGAGCAAGGGCCTTCGGAATATCGCGGGGAACGGCAACGCCGTCGGCATAGAGATTGGCCATGCCGACCTTGGCGCCGGGATCGCCGACCTTCATCCCCTGCTCCAGATAACCGAACGCCTTCGACACATCGAGCCCGAAGGTAGCCCCCTGGCGATAGAGGTCGCCGAGCTTGGTGGCGGCGTCGATCCGCCCCTTGTCCAGCGCCTGCTGATAGAAAGCGACGGCCTTGGTGATGTCCCTCGGAACGATCTTGCCGTCGCGATAGATATTTCCAAGCGCCACCAGGCTGCCGACATCACCGGTCTGCACCGCCTGCTCGTAGTAACCGACGGCCTTGGCCGGATCGAGCCCGAGTTCCGCGCCCTTCATATAGAGCGCCGCAAGCGAAGAGGCCGCCCAGGTGCCGCCGGAGGCGAGAACTTCGTCGTAGAGAGCCAGTGCTTTCGGGATATCGCGGGGCACCAGCGTGCCGTCGGCATAAAGATTGGCCATGCCGACCTTGGCGCCGGGATCGCCAGCCTCGATCGCCTGCTCATAATAGCCGAGCGCCTTCGATGCATCAAGCCCAAGGGTCTCACCCTGGCGATAGAGATCGCCAAGCTTCGTCGCCGCTTCCGTGCGCCCCTTGTCCAGAGCCTGCTGGTAGAGATCGATAGCCTTGGCGATGTCCTTCGGAACGATCTTGCCGTCACGATAGATATCACCCAGAAGGAGCAAGGCGGATGGCTCACCTTCGTTCGCCGTCGCTTCGACGCCCTTGATGGCGTGATCCAGCTCTTCGCCCGGTTTGCCGGCTTTGATGATGGACTTCCATTGCTCCAGTGTTTGCTGTTGTGGCACGCCCGTGGCGTCCTGGGCGAATAAAGACCCGACGGCAAACGAGGTCACCCCCAAAACGCAGCCAAGAAAAATCGCTTTGTGATTCAACATGACAGTAAAATCCTAAACCAGAGAAAAGAAATACAATTTTTGGCCCGGAAAAGAGCCGCAAGCATAAACGTCAGGTGATCATCAAAAACGCGTTCACCACGCCACCTGCTCACCTAAATTATGACCAATAAAACGCGGACCTTAACCATATCATCTCGCAACTGCGAAAGTCTCTATGAAATCATGTTTAATTATGTGAAAACAATTTCGTGTAATCAAGCCCAAAAAAGACCATTGCGGGGGCGCTGTATGGTGGGTTTCAAGTTCTCTCCTGTTACTATAATGGCGGCGTAAAGCAGGAAAACGGGGAAAACACGCGCGAAACTGCGCTGCTGATTGTGTCAAAAACTCTTAATGGCTTGTTTTAATATAATTTCTTAATTCCGGGCAGATGTCTTTTTAATCGTCACGACACTCTGCCGAACGTGGGAAAACTGAATGAAAGTAGCAATTTTCGGCTTGGGTTATGTCGGCTTCACCGCCATGTGCTGCATCGCAAAAGAAGGCCATGATGTCATTGGCTTCGATGTCAGCGAGAAAAAAGTAAACCAAATCAATCAGGGCATTGCACCGATCACCGAGCCGGGCGTCGATGAACTGCTGCGCCAAGGCCTCGAAGCGGGGCGGATCAGCGCGCATACCGAGATCAGGAATTACATCGACGATTGCGACATGGCGATCGTCTGCGTGGGAACGCCGAGCGCGCCCGATGGCTCGCACAACATGTCCTATATCGCCGAAGTCACGCGCCAGATCGCTGCCGCCGTCAACCGCGATCGCACATCGCCGCTCACCGTCGTCTATCGCTCAACCATCCGTCCGGGCACGGTCGAAGGCCTTATCTCGCCGATCTTCGCCTCCGAACTCGGCGACACCTTCGAGCGCAGCATCGAACTCGTCTACAATCCGGAATTCCTGCGCGAATCCTCAGCCATCAAGGACTATTTCGACCCGCCGAAGATCGTCATCGGCACCGTCGATGGCCAGGCGAACGCACGCATGGATATCCTCAACCAGAACATTTCCGCGCCGACTTTCTACGTGCGCCTCGGCGAATCCGAGATCACCAAATTCGTCGACAACACCTGGCATGCGGTCAAGGTCGCCTATGCCAACGAGATCGGCCGCGTCTGCCTGCAGTTGGGTTTGAGCGCCAGCAAGGTGCACGAGATTTTCGTGTCCGATACGAAGCTGAACATCTCGCCCTACTACACACGCCCCGGCGGCGCCTTTGGCGGCTCCTGCCTGCCGAAGGACGTGCGCGCCATGCAGTATATCGCGGCGGATTGCGGCGCTCACACCCATCTTGTGGATTCCCTGCTGCGTTCCAACGAGGCGCACAAGTACCGCCTTTTCCAGCACGTGACCCAGGATCTGGCGCCCGGCTCGACGGTTCTGCTGGTCGGACTGGCCTTCAAGGCCGATACCGACGACCTGCGCGAAAGTCCGAATATCGATCTTGCCCGCGGCCTTCTGCGCGAGGGCTACAAGCTGTCGATCTTCGATCCGGCGATCAACGCGACCAAGTTGGTCGGCGCCAATCTCGGTTACGCCTATACCCAGATCCCGACGCTGTCCCAGCTTCTCGTGTCGAAGGAAACGGCTGAGGCCGCCGCCTACGACCGGGTCATCGTGACCAACCATACCTACAAGAGGCTCAATCTCGAAAAGAATGGCGACATCGTCAATCTGAACGCCCTTTCCTGAGATGACGACCATGGATCACGTGTTTCAAAGCAATGACATCAATGCCGGTACCCGCGACGCCGCTATTTCCGGGCAACTTGCCGGTAGAAAAGTCCTGATCATCGTCGAGAACTTGCCGGTTCCCTTCGACCGGCGCGTCTGGCAGGAGGCGAGAACGCTGAAGTCCGCAGGAGCGGAAGTGGCGATCATCTGCCCGACCGGCAAAGGCTACACGGAGCGCTACGAACTTCTCGACGGCATCCACATCTATCGGCATCCGCTGCCGCTGGATGCCGGCGGCGCGCTCGGCTACCTCCTGGAATATGGCGCCGCTTTGTTCTGGGAGACAGTTCTCTCGTGGAAGATCTTGTTCCGCCACGGCTTCGACACCCTGCACGGCTGCAATCCGCCGGACCTGATCTTCCTCATCGCCTGGCAGTTCAAGCTGCTGGGCAAGCGCTACATCTTTGATCACCACGATATCAATCCGGAACTCTATGAGGCCAAGTTCAACAAGCGCGGCTTCTTCTGGCGGCTGATGTGCCTGTTCGAATGGCTGACCTTCAAGACCGCCGACACGGTGATCTCGACGAACGAGAGCTACAAGAGGATCGCCATCGAGCGCGGCGGCAAGAATCCGAAGGATATCTTCGTCGTTCGCAGCGGACCGGATCTGACGCGCGTCAAGGCCGTTCCTGCCAATCCGGCCCTGAAGAACGGCCGTGACTTTCTCGTCGGTTATGTCGGCGTCATGGGCGAGCAGGAAGGCATCGACCTGCTTCTCGAAGCGGCTCGCCATCTGGTCTATGATCGCGGACGGAAGGATATCCAGTTCGCATTGGTCGGCGGCGGCCCGAGCCTGGCCGCACTGCAGACCATGTCTGAAAAGATGGGCCTCAAGGACTACGTCACCTTCACCGGTCGTGCGCCCGACCAGACCCTGTTCGAGGTCCTGTCGACATCGGATGTCTGCGTCAATCCCGACCGCGTCAACCCGATGAACGACAAGTCGACGATGAACAAGATCCTCGAATACATGGCAGTCGCCAAGCCAATCGTCCAGTTCGACGTCACCGAAGGCCGCTTCAGCGCCCAGGAAGCCTCGCTCTACGCCAGGGCCAACGATCCCGTCGATTTCGCCGACAAGATCGCCGAGCTTCTGGCCGATCCGGAGCGTTGCGCGAAAATGGGTGCATTCGGCCGAAACCGCGTGGAAACGCAGATGGCGTGGAGCTACGAGGTTCCGAAACTGATCGCGGCATACAAGACGTCGGCAAAGACACGTGATTAAAAGCACGCTGATCTATCTGCCAGCGTATATCCTACCGAGAGTGGCGGCCCTTGTGGTCATCCTTTTCGGGACAAGGCTCCTGACCCCGAGCGAATTCGGATATTTCTCGCTGACGATTCTCATCGGCGAATTTGCCGACACGGTGCTGACGAACTGGGCCCGCATCGGGATCGCACGCTTCGGCGTGCAATCCGGCGGAGTTTCCCGGCCTTTCGTCATCCGCATGGCCTGGCTGATGTCCGGCACGACGATTGTCGCGCTCGCGGCATCGGTTGCCATCAGTTGGGGTCTGGCCCCGGAGCGGGCCTGGGAAGTCGGACTCGCCGTCTGCTGCTATGTCGCGTCCGCCGCGTTCCTGAGGTTCGGTATCCGGCTCAACCAGATCGCCGAACGCACGAAGACCGCGTCGTCGCTGGAAGCGCTGCGGGCGGCGATCTATCTCGCCCTGACCCTGGGCGTCATGACCCTGAGACCCGACAGTTTCCTGGACGCCTCGCTGGCGGGCTGTATCTCGGGCGTCGTGGTGGGCATCATCGCCTGCCGGCAAGGTATCGCCCATGCGCGGCCGGACCTGCCGGATACGGTCGACTGGAAAGTCGTGATTGCCTTCTCCTGGCCGCTGGTCACCTTGACCCTCTTGGGACAGTTGGTCAGCAGTCTCGACAAGGCAACCCTCAAGGCCGTCCATGATGCCGCAACGCTCGGCATCTATACTGCGGCTTTCACGGTCGGACGCGCGGCATTTGACGTTGTCGGCGCCTCGTTCAATACCGGCGCCTTTGTCAGGCTCTCGGCGCTGTTCAACGAAGGCAAGACGGAAAAGGCGCAAAACCTTCTTTCGCAACAACTTGCCCTTATCCTGTCCGTCTTTTTGCCCGGGGCAGCCGTGCTTATCATAAGCGTGGAACTCATCGCGACCGTCCTGTTCAAGCCTGAATTCCTGCCGACATTTCTGACGGTCACGCCGCTTGTCGTCGTCGGAGCGATGGCAATCAACATCAAGTTCTTTGTCTACGACAATATCTACCACATGTTCCTGAGGAACATCCGGCAGATCCCTACCCTGGTGATCGGCTCCGCGGTATCGGTCGTCGTGGGTTTTCTGGTCGTCCCGGTTTTTCCGGAATACGGGGCGGCCTTGATGTTTGCCTCGGGCAGTCTTGCATCGCTCGCGATGAGCATCCTGTTGTCTTACAAACTGATGCGCGTGCCGCTGCCGGTCTCAAGCATTCTCACGTCAACGCTTTTGGCAATCTTCGCCTTTGTCGTGATCTGGTTCCTCAAGGTACACATACTCTACGCCGCTCCGGCCCTGGCTGCCCTGATCTGCCTTTGCATGGTGGGTGTTGTCTTCATCGGCGCATCCCTGTTCCTCTGCCATCGCAGCATGAAACGCATCCATGCCGAGCGGACCGCTTCCCCCCGCCGCCGCTATGCATTTCTCGCCAACAGCATGAAGCATGGCGGTATCGAGCGCGTTGTTCTGGCGCTTTGCAACGGCATGCAGGAGCGCGACGTCGACATCACGCTGATCCTGCGGATGAAAACGGGGCAGTATGTCGAGGATCTCCATCCCCGGCTGAAAGTCATCGAACTGGGTCACGCGTCCATGGCGCGGGGTTTCCCCAAGCTCCTGTGGCTGTTGCTGCGAGAGCAGTTCGACGTCGTTGTCTGCGGCGGCGACCAGCAGGCCATCGCCGCGGCGCTGGTCAATCTCGTCCCTTTCCAGCGGACGCGTTATGTGATCACCGAACACAGTAACCCGATCCTGAACGACAAGGCGACGAAAACCATCAAGACGAAGGTCGCGCGCCTGTTCCGGTCATGGCTGTTTCCGCGGGTGGCACATATCATCACCGTCAGCGGGGGGCTACGCGCGCCGCTTATCCAAAGCTTCGGTTGTGATCCCGATCGCACCACGACGATCTACAACCCGATTCCCGTCGCGCAGATTCAGGAGAAGGCAGCCGCGCCCGTACAGCATCGCTGGCTCGCGCAACACGACATGCCCGTGATCCTTTCCGTTGGGCGTCTGGATATCGCCAAGAACTTCATCGGGCTTATCGAAGCCTTTGCGATCGTTCGCAAAACGCGGGACGCCCGGCTGCTGATCGTCGGCGACGGACCGGAGCGGGACAGTCTGGAGAAAAAGGCAGCCGGACTAGGGCTGGGTCACGATATCGATCTGCCCGGCTTTTCCGAAAACCCTTATTCCTACATGTCGAAAGCCGACATCTTCGTGCTGTCGTCACAGTGGGAGGGTTTTGCCATCGTCGTGGCGGAAGCACTGGCCTGCGGCCAGAAGGTTGTCGCAACAGATTGCCCATCCGGCCCGGCCGAAATCCTGGACGGCGGACGCTACGGCCGCCTGGTGCCAGTCGCCGATCCACAATGCATGGCCGAGGCCATCATCGAAGTCCTGGACGAGGATTCGGACAAGGCTGCGCTGCAGGCACGGGCAGCGGAATTCTCCGTCGATATCGCGGTCGATCGTTATCTTGCCTTGATGGAGCGCATTTCAAAATGACGGTCTCTTCATCTTGCTTGCCCGTTGAAACAGCAGAAACGACACGGAACAAATTTAAAAAATATATTCAGCCGACAAGGTAATTCAGATGTCGAAAATGCCGAAGTATCCGTTGCGGAACTCGCTGATGATTGCCTGGAAATCGGAATGCTTCCGATCGACATCCACGGCCATGCTTTTCGGAACCAAGCTTTTCCTGATCGGCTCCAACAAACGGCGCGGAAAAGTTGCGCTGGGCCTGTATTATCTGTCACGGATGATCGAAACACTCCGGATATTGATGCGCGAGCGGCCTTCCTCCGTCATCTGCCTGAACCAGCCGCCGATGCTGCCATTGATGTGCTGGCTGTACGGTTGCTTCACCGGAGCGGCAGTGATCATGGACTTCCATTCGGGGGCGATTTCCAAATCCCAATGGAAGATTTTCCTGCCGCTCATCAGGCAGATCGCCCGCAGGTCGCCTTTTACCATCTGCCACAATCGCATCGACGGCAAAGCCGTTGCGTCCTGGAATGCGCGGGTCGTTCATATCCTGTCAATTCCGCGCGACGGGCTGGATGGGGTGACCTACAAGCTCCGGGACGGGCGTCCCCTCTTCCTGTTTTCCTGCTCTTTCGCGGAGGACGAACCGGTCGAGGTCGCGCTGGAGGCGATGAAAGCCTGCCCGGAATTCGATTTCGTGATTTCAGGCAACTACCGCAAGCGTCGGCTCGATCCCGCATCCCAACCCGCGCACATCAAGCTCGCCGGCTTCATGGATTTCAGCGACTACCTCGCCACCATGGCACAGTCCACCGCGGTCATTTCCTTGTCGACGCGTCCGCACATCATGCAGATGGCGGTGGAGGAGGCTCTTTCCGCTGGCATCCCGGTCGTCACGAACGTATCGCCGACATTGGCCGAAGTGCTCGGCGAAGGCGGCGTGTTCAGCGAATTGAACGCACCCTCCCTGGCCGCCGCCTTTCGCGATGTTGCTCGGCAATATGATTTTCGTATCAAGGGCATTTTGGAGGCCAAGGAGGCTGTTTACGGACAGATCGCCAAGGAAGTCCAGCAAGCCAGACAAATTCAGCCAGCAATTTTCGAGTGATTTATGGATTATTTGTGGGTCATCAACCGTTTAAGAGCCATGAGTCCGGCCGAGATCGTTCATCGGGCATTCGAAAAAACAAAAAAAATCACCGCAAAAGGCAAGTTCGAAGGCTGGGATCGATACGAGGCTTCAAATTTTGCCGAACCACTTCCAGGTTTGAAAGACCGGTTGCTGAACAGTTCGCCGGAACTGCGTGAAGCGGTGCAGGACGCGAGCCGGTCCATCCTGTCCGGGAAGTTTACAACGCTTGGCGTGAAATGGCCGCCGCGCCAGCCGGCTGGCCTATTCCCGAAGGACATCTGGCGTCTGGATCCCGTCACCGGCAAGCTCTGGCCGGGCGCCGACATTTATTGCTTCGACATTCCCTATCGCCATGAGAAACAGCTCGGCGACGTCAAATATGTCTGGGAATTCAACAGGCTGCAATTTCTTCAGCCGTTGGCGGCCGATGTTGCCCTGACCGGCAATCCGGAAGCACTCGCGGCTGTCGAAACGGCCATAGAGAGCTGGGCAGGTTCCAATCCTCCCTTCCGCGGCGTGCAATGGGCGGAAATTCTCAATGTCGCCATGCGCGCCATCAGTCTGCTCATCGTTTCCAGCTTCTGCGAAGGGCATCTTTCGCTGGAAACCGAGAAGCGGATTTCCACGCTGCTGCGAGCGCATGCGTTCTGGCTGGAGCGCTTCCCGTCGGCCTTTTCATCCGCCAACAACCATCTCATCGCGGAAGTCGCCGCCGAATATTTAGTTGCCGTCGCGATGGACCGAAAGGCCCCGTCCCATGCGCAGGAGAAGGCGTGGCGGATCCTGTGCAATGAGGTTGAAAAGCAATTTCTGCCGGATGGGATGAACGCCGAGCAATCACCGACCTATGGCGCATTCTCCGCCGAATTCGCCCTTCTCGCGATTGTCGTGGCCGAAGCAACAGGACGCACCGTGCCCGAAGGCATGCGGTCGAGGCTGGCGCGTTTTGCCGAATATGTCTTTTGCCTCGCGGACGGCCAAGGTCGTGTTCCCAATATCGGCGACAATGACGAGGGACGTGTCCTGATTTTGTCCCGGTATGAGGAACGTTATCCGGCATCCGTCGCAACGGCGATTGCCGGCGTTACCGGTGCCGACATAGCCGGCGTGGTTCATCCGTACCCGACGCTTCGGGACATCTTGTGGACGAAACAGCCGCCTATGTCCTCCCCGACCTCCGGCAATCGTACCTTCAGTGATGGTGGCTTGTCGATCGTTCGCGACACGATTGCCGAACGCTCCGTCATCATGACGTTCGATCACGGTCCGCTCGGATATCTGTCGATTGCGGCGCACGGGCATGCGGATGCACTGTCCATTTCCCTCAGCCTCGACGAACAGCCCGTGCTGGTTGATCCGGGAACATACCTTTATCATTCCGGCGGTACGTGGAGAAACTGGTTTCGCGGCACACGCGCGCACAACACGCTGAATATTGACGGGATGGATCAGAGCACGATTTCCGGATCCTTCAACTGGTCGCACAAGGCCAAAGCAACGCTGACCGCGCGGGATGACGGGCCGCCCTGGACATTTTCGGGGCGCCACGATGGTTACCTGAAGCGGTTCGGCGCGATGCACGAGCGGACCGTCGAACGGGGGAGCGAAACCGTGTTGATCACGGATCGTCTGACCGGAAGCAGGATCGATAAGGATGTCGAAATCGCCTTTCAGTTTGCGGCCGATCTGACCGTGGAGGTCAACGATCAGCAGGCTGTTGTCGCGCGCGGTGACGACCGGCTCCTGTCGATTGCCTTCTCCCATCCGGGAGTGGTGGACGTCCGGCGCGGCGGCGATATCGGCGACGGCGGATGGGTCTCGGAAAAATTCGGAGAAAAGCATCCTGCATGCCGCCTGACCTGGAAGGGCAGAATGCCGAGCGAGGGCGTCCGCACCAGCATGAACATCATTCAGAGCAAACAGAAGGCTGCTCCCGGCCGACAAGAGGACGTCAGATGACAAACATGGTTCAGCTGCCTGGAACGGACATGACCAGCAGCGTCATTGGCTTTGGATGCGCCTCGCTTGGCTCTCGCATTTCGAAACAGCACGGTCTCGCGGCCCTGAATTCGGCCTTTGACAAGGGCGTCACCTGGTACGACGTTGCGCCGGCCTATGGCGCGGGTGAAGCCGAGCCGATCATCGGGGAGTTTTTGCGTGGCCGTCGTGACAAGGTGCTGATCTGCTCTAAGGTCGGTGTCGTGCCGCCCGCCCGCAACGATATCCTAAAACTGGTCTACGCGCTGGCGCGCCCTGCCCTGACGGTCGCATCGGGGCTGCGCCGCAAATTTCGCAAGATGTCTGCGACCCGAAACCAGACACTTCCGCTGACGCCGGATTTTATCCGCGGATCGATCGAGCGCTCTCTGAAACGGCTTGGCACCGACCATCTGGATGTCTTCGCGCTGCACAAGCCCTCGGTCGAGGACATGCGGCGGGACGATGTGCAAAGGACGCTTGAAGACGTCCTGAAGAGTGGTAAGGCGCGCTACATCTCGGTCGCCGGCGGAGTGGACGCGGCGCGCGCCGCCATTGAGCATCCGGATATCTACCGGCTCGTCCAACTGGCCGATAATCCGACGTCGAGCCTCCTGCCGCAACTGACGGCAGAGGCCGGCCGGCCGCTGGCTTTCATCACCCATTCCGTTCTCGGCGTGGACGGCGCCATGGATCGCCTTTTGCAAAGCCTGTCGGAGCACCCGGACGATCTGAAAAAGATTCGTGCGGCAGGTTACGAAGGCAGCGAAAAGGAAGCGGTCGCGGCATTGCTTGTCGATCGGGCGCTGGCCTCGAACAGGCAAGGCGTGGTCCTCGCCAGCATGTTTTCGCAGAAGCACCAGGCGAGCAATATCGCCCGCGCAACGCGGCCGGTGAATCCGGATGCCATTCGGCTCGTCGATGCACTGGTCAAGGGAAAAATCCGCATCGAGAGCGTCGTATGATCGTTGAAGGACTGGATGGACTGGCGGAAAGCACGCACGATGTCTGCGTGATCGGCGCCGGCCCTGTTGGCATCACCCTCGCCCTCGAGCTTGCGAGCAAGGGAAAGCGCGTCCTGGTGCTGGAATCAGGCGGCCGGACACCGTCGCCGGTTACCCAGGAGCTTTCCCGTGCCGAAATCGCCGATCCGGTCGTCCATGACGACATGCGCATTACGGTCTCGCGCCAGTTGGGCGGCACATCCAATCTGTGGGGCGCGCGCTGCCAGCCGCTGGACCCTGTCGATTTCGAGCCGCGCGGCGCGCTTTTCGACGCAAGCTGGCCGATCAGGCACGCCGACATATTGCCATATTATGAAAAGGCCTGCGCCTATGCCAATTGCGGTGAACCGGTCTTTCGCAGCCATTTCGAAAGGTTGAGCAAGGCGGATGATCGGTTCGACACGGAGCGGATGGAGCGGTTCAGCCGCCGGCCGGCCTTTCAAAAGGCGCATGCCGAAGCGCTTGAAAGCAACCCGCTGATTTCCATCCGGTTGAACGCCACGGTCAGCGACCTCGTTCTGGACGACCAGGGCATAGTGAAATCGATCATTGTTTCGGATGCCTCCGGCAGCAGGATCGATCTCACGGTGAAGACCGTCGTTTTGGCGATGGGCGGGTTGGAAACGACAAGGCTTCTTCTGGCGTTACAGCGGAAATCGCCGGGCCTTTTCGGCGGACAGGATGGCGTGCTCGGCCGCTACTATATGGCCCACGTCATCGGAGAAGTCGCCGATGTAACCTGGACTGACGCGGAAATCGATGCAGCCTACGATTTTCAAACAGATGGTCACGGTTCCTACGCACGTCGGCGGCTCATTCCCAGCGATCGTGAGATCCTCGAAAAGAACCTTCCGAACGTTTCCTTCTGGCCGGTCGTGCCTCCCGTCGCGGACGCGCGACATCGCAGCTCGATTCTTTCCATGGTTTTCCTGGTATTTGCCTTCAAGCCAATCGGCAGCCGTCTGGTCGCGGAAGTCATCCGCCGCTACCATGCCCCTCAGGGCGTACCAAAAATACCGCATATTCTCAACGTCTTGCGCAATCTTCCCTCTGCAGTCACGTATGCGCCGTGGTTCCTGTATCATCGCTATATCAGCAAGATGCGCATTCCGGGCTTTTTCGTCCGCAATCCCGGTCTGACCTACGGACTATCCTACCATGCCGAGCATTTCCCGGCCGCCGACAGTCGAGTTTGGCTAACGGATGAAAAGGATGCGGCCGGATTGCCCCGCCTTGCGATCGATCTGAAATTTTCCCGCAAGGATGCCGAGGCGTTGCTCGACGCCCATCTTCTTCTCGACCGGTGGCTCCGGGACAACAGGCTCGGAACGGTCAATTTCCGGCAGCCTGTGGAACAGTCGGCGGCGGCCATCCTCGCGAGCGCCAATCACGGCACCCACCATATCGGCACCAGCCGGATGGGCAGGAACCGCGACGAAGGCGTGGTGGACGGCAATTTGAGAACGTTCGACGTCGGAAATCTCTACGTGGCGAGTTCGTCCGTATTCCCGACGTCAGGGCAAGCAAATCCGACACTCACGGCCGTCGCCCTTGCCGTCCGGCTTGCCGATCATCTGGCTTCGGCACAGCAGCCTTGACCGGTTGAGGTCACCCAAGCGACCTCAGCCCTTTTGGTTGGAATGATCGTTCGGCAGCGCGCCTGCCCTCACTCCTGTTATTTCCGCTTCATCGCCTCCGCCAGCGCAGCCCCAAACGCTCCTTGAGCCGGCGCCTGCGGTTTTTGCTGTTGGGTGCGCGCCAGAGTCTGGCGGGCCTGTTGGGCGGCTTTCGGGTCCTGTTTGGTATCGCGGCCGCCTGACTCCGCGGCACCGTCCTTGCGCATGGTAAGGCCGATGCGCTTGCGGGGGACATCGATCTCGGTGACGCGGACCTGGACGACGTCGCCGGCCTTCACCACTTCGTGCGGATCCTTGACGAAGCGGTCGGCGAGTTGGGAGACGTGGACAAGACCGTCCTGGTGCACGCCGATATCGACGAAGGCGCCGAAGGCGGCGACGTTGGTGACGGTCCCTTCAAGCAACATGCCCGGCTTCAGGTCCTTGATATCATCGACACCGTCGGCGAAGGTCGCGGTCTTGAAGCTCGGGCGCGGGTCGCGGCCGGGTTTTTCGAGTTCGGTAAAAATGTCCTTCACCGTTGGCAGGCCGAAGCGCTCATCGACGAAGTTTTTCGGATCGATTTGTTTCAGGGCCGCGCTGTCGCCCATGATCGCGCGCAAATCCCGGCCGCAGGCCGCGACGATCTTCTTGGCGACACCATAGGCTTCCGGGTGCACGGACGAGGCATCCAGCGGTTCCTTGCCGTCGCGGATGCGCAGGAAGCCGGCGCACTGCTCGAACGTGCGGGCGCCAAGGCGCGGCACCTTCATCAATTCCTTGCGGCTGGTAAACGCGCCAGTCGCGTCGCGATGGGCGACGATCGCTTCCGCCGAGGATTTGCCGAGACCCGAGACACGGGCCAGAAGCGGCGCCGACGCCGTGTTCAGATCGACGCCGACTGCGTTCACCGCGTCTTCGACGACGGCTTCCAGCGATCGGTTGAGGCGGCCCTGGTCGACATCGTGCTGATACTGGCCGACGCCGATCGATTTCGGTTCGATCTTGACCAGTTCGGCCAGCGGATCCTGCAGGCGGCGGGCGATGGAGACGGCGCCGCGCAGCGAGACATCGAGACCGGGGAATTCGTCGGCTGCGGCCTGCGAGGCGGAATAGACCGAAGCGCCGGCTTCCGAGACGATGACCTTGGTCGGCTTGGGGCCAGCCGGCAGCTGGGTCAGCATGTCGGCCACCAATCGTTCCGTCTCGCGACTGCCGGTGCCGTTGCCGATGGCGATCAGTTCGATCTTGTGCTTGCGGATCAGGCTGGCAAGCTCGGCCTGCGTGCCGCGAATGTCGTTCTTCGGCGGGAACGGATAGACGGTGGTGGTTTCCAGCAGCTTGCCGGTGCCGTCGACGATAGCGACCTTGACGCCGGTGCGGATGCCAGGGTCGAGGCCCATCGTGGCGCGCGAGCCGGCGGGGGCGGCCAGCAGCAAATCCTTCAGATTGCGAGCGAAGACATGGATCGCCTCCTCCTCGGCGCGCTCGCGCAATTCACGCATCAGGTCGAGCGACAGTGACATGGAGAGTTTCACCCGCCAGGTCCAGCCGATGACCTCCATCAGCCATTTGTCGCCCGGCAACGTGCCGATCGCAAAGACCGCAGCAATGGTGCGCTCGACCGGCTTGACCGGCGAGGTATCGTCCTGGTCGACGACGATATCGACGGAGAGGAATTCCTCGTTCCAGCCGCGCAGCATGGCGAGCGCCCGGTGGCCCGCGACTGTTGCCCATTTTTCGGAATGATCGAAATAATCCGAGAACTTGGCGCCGGCCTCCTGCTTGCCGTCGACGACCTTGGAGCGCAGGAACGCCACTTGCCGCATATGGGCGCGCAGCCGGCCGAGCAGGTCGGCATTTTCGCTGATGCCTTCGGCGATGATGTCGCGGGCACCGTCGAGCGCGGTCTTCACATCCGGCACATCGGCGGTGATGAAAGCCAGCGCGCGTTCGGCGGGCGCAATGCGGCGGTCGGCCAGGATCGCCTCGGCCAGCGGCGCCAGGCCTCGCTCGCGGGCAATTTCCGCCTTGGTGCGGCGCTTGGGCTTGTAGGGCAGGTAAATGTCTTCGAGTTCCGCCTTGGTGGTGACGGCGGCAATCTTTGTCTCCAGCTCGGCCGTCAGCTTGTCCTGCCCACGGATCGAATCGAGGATGGAGGCCCGGCGTGCTTCCAGTTCGCGCAGATAGACCAGCCGCTCCGACAGGTTGCGCAACTGCGTGTCATCCAGCCCGCCCGTCACTTCCTTGCGGTAGCGCGCGATAAAGGGAACGGTCGCCCCCTCGTCCAGAAGCTCGATGGCCGCAATGGCCTGGGCCGGTGTGGCCTTGATTTCCTGGGCAATGAGAACGGCGATGGATTTGGATGGCTGGGACATGGCATTCCGTGGCTTGCTGTGATTTGCAGGGACCATAGATGCACATGCCTTCGAGGCCAAGTGAAGGCATGGAAACAGCCGGCGGACGTCCACAGTCCTATACCCGTCGGCCCAGAAAGATCAGAAGGTCACCGGCTCCAGCGGTGGCCGTGCCTGTTCGAACGTGCGCAAGACCGTCTCGCGTTCGCCGATATAATCGCGGTTATAGGGAACACTTTCCAACTGATGCGACAGCTGGATCTGGAAGATCAGCAACTTGTCGTAAAGGAAGGCGGTTTCAGAGGCGGCGAGATAGAATTCCCACATCCGAAAGAATTTTTCGTCATAGAGACGGATCGCGTCGGCCTTGCGCGCCGTAAACCGCTCGCGCCATGCGCGGAGCGTCCAGGCATAGTGCATCGGTAGGATTTCGACGTCACGGATCATCAGCCCTGATTTCTCGATCGCCGGCACCACCTCCGACAGGGCCGGCATGTAGCCGCCCGGAAAGATATATTTTTCGATCCACGGATTGGTCGCCCAAGGCTTCTGCGCCTGGCCGATCGCGTGCACCAGCATGACACCCTGCGGGGCAAGCAATTGCGCCATCTTGTCGAAGAAACCGCCGTAATTGGCCATGCCGACATGCTCGAGCATGCCGACGGAGACGATGCGGTCGAAGAACCGGCCTTCCATGGTACGATAGTCCTGCAACTCGAAGCGGACGCGATTGCCCAGGCCGCGCCTGACGGCGCGGTCACGCGATACTTTCAGCTGTTCGCCGCTGAGCGTAATGCCGGTCACATCGACATTTTCCGCCTCGCACAGATACATGACCATGCCGCCCCAGCCGGAGCCGACATCAAGGACGGTTTGCCCCGGTCTGAGCAGCAGCTTGGCGGCGATATGTCGTTTCTTGGCCAGT
This sequence comes from Pararhizobium sp. O133, assembly GCF_051669845.1. Taxonomy (NCBI): domain Bacteria; kingdom Pseudomonadati; phylum Pseudomonadota; class Alphaproteobacteria; order Hyphomicrobiales; family Rhizobiaceae; genus Pararhizobium; species Pararhizobium sp. O133. The sequence goes on from NZ_CP196426.1 coordinate 3,551,929, forward strand.
TGCGCCTCGTCCAGCGAAATGCCCGGCGGCTCGAAGTAGGCACAGGAATATTGCCAGTCCTGATCGAGGAAGAGATCAAACAGCTTGCCCTCAAGATCGTAATGATGGGCGACATTGTGCCGGTTGCGGTTGGCCGGCAGGCGGCTCTTGATCTGTTGTTCGGCAACATGCAACAGCGCTGTCACCGTGTTGCTGACCGTCGCCGCATTTTCGAGCCCGTTGGCCTTCATCATGGCGATGATATCGAAAATGCCGCCCTCCTCCACAACGAGCCTGCCCTCGACATACATCTCGCCGAATGCCATGCCGGGATCGCGCAGGATGGCCTTTTCCGCCGCCTCGTCGAGGGTGCGCAGGGCAAGCGGCGGGCCGGAACCATCACCCAGCACGGCCTCTTCGCCGGATGCGATGGTCACCTTCAGATGTCCCGCTCGAACCAGCCGGCGCAGCATTGTCAGAAATGTCGTGTTCATTCCGAACCTCGGCGAAAACATGCGGATCGTCCGGTGGATCGCGATGCCGCCGAAGGTTCCCGGACTGGATCTGAAGAAGCGGGGCGCGATCGGACAAGATCCGGCGGCACCGGGCGAAAGATCAATCCATCAGCTTGGCCATGAAACTAGTGTTGCAGGGCTGTTCGGCAATAGCTTGGCAGGTCCTTATAGATTTATTTTCTCAGCAATTTGGGCCTCGGAGGTCGATCACGCCCTGCCCTTGAAGCCGCGCGCGGTCATGCGGCTGCTCGAGGTCCTGCACCGGACCAAGCGGCACGATCCGCGTCGGATTGATATGGGCGATCGAGTAATAGCCGCGCTTGATATGGTCGATCCGCACGGTCTCGCGGACGCCCGGCCACTGGTAGATCTCGCGCAGATAGTTCGAGAGATTGGGGTAATCCGCAATCCGGCGCAGGTTGCACTTGAAGGCGCCGTGATAGGCCGGATCGAAGCGGATCAGCGTGACGAACAGCCTTATGTCCGCCTCGGTGAAATGGTTTCCGGCGATATAACGGCTTGTCCCCAGATGCGCCTCAAGCCCATCGAGCGTCCCGAACAGACTGGCCACGGCTTCTTCATAGGCCTCTTGCGTCTTGGCAAAGCCGGCCCGGTAGACGCCATTGTTGACGGTGTCATAAATCGGCGTGTTCCAGCGATCAATCTCCGGACGCAGCGCCTGCGGGTAGAAGTCGAGCGTATTGCCGGTCAGATGGTTGAAGGCCGTGTTGAGAATGCGGATGATATCGGCGGATTCGTTGTTGACGATGCGCCCTTCCTTGCGATCCCACAGGACCGGCACCGAGACCTTGCCGGTATAATGAGGGTCGGAGGCGGAATAGAGTTCATGCTGATAACGAATCTTGCCGACGCGCGGGCCGGCATCCTGCGGTTCGGCGTAGGTCCAGCCGTTCTCACCGAGTTCAGGCTCGGAAATGGAAACGGAGATGATGTCCTGCAGCCCCTTGAGATTGCGCATCATCAGCGTGCGCGATGCCCAGGGGCAGAGATAGGCGACGAACAGCTGATAGCGGCCCTTTTCCGCCGGAAGCGCCTTCTGGCCGTCCGGACCGGGCGAACCATCCGCCGTGATCCAGGTGCGGAAGCTGGTCGGCTCGCGGTGAAAGGCGCCGCCCTTCATTTCGCTTGCCGCGACATCGCCCTTTTCCCATTTTCCATCGACCAGTTGCGGCATATCGAGCGTCCTTGTTCATCCGACCCAGGTGGTTTCTTGCCCAGGAATCGCATGCGCGCGCGGCACGAGCAAGCCGCAGCTTGCTCGACAGACTGTTCGATAAGTCGTGCAGACAGCAAAAAGGCGCCATTTCCGGCGCCTCTGTCTTACTTCGGGAATTCAAGTCCCATTTCGCGGAACCGCTCGGGATCGTCGCCCCAGTTTTCGCGGACCTTGACGAACAGGAACAGGTGCACTGGCTGATCGAGAATTTCGGAGAGTTCCTTGCGCGAGGCCATGGAGATCGCCTTGATGGCTTCACCATTCTTGCCGAGTGCGATCTTCTTCTGGCTGTCGCGCTCGACATAAATGACCTGCTCGATCCGCACAGAGCCGTCCTTGCGCTCTTCCCATTTCTCCGTCTCGACATGCGAGGAATAGGGAAGCTCCTGATGCAGGCGCAGGAACAGCTTTTCGCGGGTGATTTCGGCGGCAAGCTGGCGCATCGGCAGATCGGAGATCTGGTCTTCCGGATAATACCAGGGGCCTTCCGGCAGCTTCATGGCGAGATAGTCGAGGACGTCGTCGCAGCCGGAACCATTGAGCGCCGAGATCATGAAGGTACGTTCGAAATCGACAAATTCGTTGGCGGCGGTCGCGAGCTTCAACAGGTCTTCGCGCGACACCTGATCGATCTTGTTGAGCACCAGCATCTTCGGCTGCTCGACATGCTTCAGGCCTTCGAGAATGGTCTCCGCATCGCCCTTCAGGGCGCGTTCGCTGTCGATCAGCATCATGATGGCGTCGGCATCCTTGGCGCCGCCCCAGGCGGTCGTCACCATGGCGCGGTCGAGGCGCCGGCGCGGTTTGAAGATGCCGGGCGTATCCATGAAGACGATCTGGGCGGTCTTATGGATGGCGATGCCGCGCACGATGGCGCGGGTCGTCTGCACCTTGTGGCTGACGATCGACACCTTTGCGCCCACCAGCCGGTTCACCAGCGTCGATTTTCCGGCATTGGTGGCGCCGATCAGCGCCACAAAACCGGATCGGGTCGGGCCCTTGTCGGTGGTTTCCGGGATTGCGTCTGTTTCGCTCATACTGTCCGTCATTTCCAATTGGGCGATCGGGCGCCGGTCCGGCACGCGCAGTCGCATGTGTTTCTTACTACTTAGCGCTACAGCGACCTTTGCACGTCATGACTGACGCGCGGCGCTGTCAAGGATTGCCTGATCTTTCGGGAGAAAATCGCCTCCGGACAGATCAAGCCGTCTTCGTTGTCTTCCAGACGCCTTCGCGTTCCAGAATACTGGTGGCTGCCACCTGTTCGGCGGCGCGCTTGGAGCGATCGGCCCCCATGGCGGGCGCGATGCCCTGAATCTCGACCGTGACCGTAAAACGGGGATCATGGTCAGGTCCCGATCGGTCCTCGACGCGGTAGCTTGGCGTCACGCCGAATTTGGCGTGTGCCCATTCCTGCAATTCCGTCTTCGCATCACGGCGCGCGCCATCGACACGCACCGCCCGCGCGGCCCAATGGCGCTGGATGAAGCCGCGTGCCGCTTCCAGCCCGCCATCCAGGTAGATCGCGGCAATGAGCGACTCTACCACATCGGCCCGCACATTCAGCATGTGTTTTCCGGTGAGCATCTTCACGTCCGCGCCGGTGCGAATGAAGAGATGCAGCGAAAGCGCATCGGCCACGAGCGCGCAGCTTTCGGCACTGACGAGTTGGTTGAGGCGAACGGAAAGCTCGCCCTCGTCGGCATCCTTGAAGGTCTGGAACAGAAGTTCGGCGACGCAGAGCCCCAGCACGCGGTCGCCGAGAAATTCCAGCCGCTCGTAGTTCGATCCCTTGGCATTGCGGGCGCTGGCATGGGTCAGCGCCCGGTCGAGCCGCTCCTTCTGGGAGAAGCTGTAGCCGATCGCAGCCTCGAGCCGATCCCGGTCCTCATTGCCGAGCGATCGGTTCCTGCTCATTCGACGCCCTTGAAAATGCGGTCGTAGCGCAGGTTGGCCGGCCACTTCCAGATATGCGTGAACGATGTGTCGTTGCCGAGCGAGAAGAAGATCATCGAGGCGCGACCGACGAGGTTCTGCGCGGGCACGAAACCGACGTCGAAGCGGCTGTCGGACGAGTTGTCGCGGTTATCGCCCATCATGAAATAATGGCCCTCGGGAACGAGGAACTCGCGGGTATTGTCACCACGTGAATTTGAATCCTGGTCGAGCGTGTCGAAATTGACGCCATTGTCCAGTGTTTCACGGTAGACGGGCACATCGACCCCCTTGTCCTTGCCGTCGTCAGCCTGGAACATGCCGTCCGGCACGCGCTTGACGGCCTGGTCGTTCACAAACAGGATGCCGTCCCGCACCTGGATCTTGTCGCCTGGCAGACCGATCACGCGCTTGATGTAATCGATGTCCGGGTTCGGCGGGAAGCGGAACACGACGACATCACCGCGCTTGGGCTCGCTGGCGAAGATGCGGCCCTCGAAAAGATCGGGCGAAAACGGCAACGAATATTTCGAATAGCCATAGGCGAACTTGTTGACGAAGATGTAGTCGCCGATCAGCAGTGTCGGCATCATCGAGCCGGACGGGATGGTGAAGGGCTGAAAGAAGACCGTGCGGATCACCACGGCGAGAAGCAGCGCCTGGATGATGACCTTGACGTTTTCCCACAGGCCGCTGTCTTGCTTCTTCTCGATGTTTTCTGCCACGCCTGTCGTTCCTTGATCTGTTCTCCGCGGCATCGTGATGCCGGGCGGATGGAATGAATTCTGTTGTTCAGCGGCTGGTCGTCCGAGCCGAGGCTGCCTTATAAATATCGTGCGCGGCGCCATCATTTCAAACGAGCCAGGCCCGCTTGCGGGTCCGCTTCATCCGGACATGCTCTAAACTTTTCCTCAATCGGGAGCAACGGGCAGCGCTTCGATTATCACGAAGGCCTGCGCGAGCGGAAAATCGTCGGTGATGGTCAGGTGGATGACCGCCCGATGCCCGGCCGGCAGCATGTCCTGAAGCCGCTCGGCCGCACCGCCGCTCAGTTGCATCGTCGGCTTGCCGCCCGGCAGGTTGACGACGCCCATATCCTTCCAGAAGACGCCCTGCGCCATGCCCGTGCCGAGCGCCTTGGAACAGGCCTCCTTGGCGGCAAAACGCTTGGCGTAGGATTCCGCCCGGTTCTTGCGGCCTTCAGACTTGCGGATCTCGACGTCGGTAAAACAGCGCTGGGTGAAGCGCTCACCGAAACGGTCCAGCGAACTCTGGATGCGCCTGATGTCGATCAGGTCACTGCCGATACCGATAATCATCGAAACACGATACCCCTATGCGGACTGATGCCGGTCCGACCGGACAGAAGCAAACCGTTGAAGGTCTGCCAAGTTACAAATTCGTCAGGTTCAAAGGCTGTCCGCCGACCCAGCAACGCGTGGGTGGATTCTGCTCTGCCGACGGACCTGGCGGCGCGCCTGAAACAGCTTGGCCGCATAGAAAGCAATGACATAAAAGAACAGGGCGCTGAGGGCGGCAAGCGGCAAAGAGCCGACCAGCATCGGCTTCAACACCGGGGTCCACAGATGAGTGAGTTCCAGATGTCGCAGCATGTCAAGAATATCGTGTCCCGAAAGCGCGGCACGATCACTGGTACCCAGCAGGATGACGCCGAGTTCGTAGGTCGCCGCCAGAATGACGGGAATGGTCAGGGGATTGGCAAGCGCCGTCGATATGCCGGCGGCAATCAGGTTTCCGGAGAGGAGATAGGCAAGCGCGAGCGCGATGACGATATGAAGCCCGACAAACGGGGTCGCCGAGGACGCCGCACCGGCGGCGACGCCGACCGCGATGGAGTGGGGAGACGAGGACAGCCGCAGGACACGCATGGACATATAGCGCAGCCCGCGCGAAAACCCCTTTCGCGGCCACAGGAACTCACGGAGCTTGCCCGACAGCGTCGCCGGCTTCTTGCGTCTGAACAACATGCTGCTCTGATAAACGATGCGGATATGGCTGTTCAATGGCGCGGGCGCGAAAATCGGCATTTGCATCGGACGGAAGGCAAATATGCCGCAGGACCGATCATCGGGCCGGGCATTCCGTTCAACAATGCGCATCATGCGCAGAGGGTCATCTCGATATTCGCCTGATGCATACGTCCCGGCAGCCTGCCGAAACAGGCAGCCGGACATCAGGCATCAATCAGAAGGAGTTGCGGAACAGGCCGCGGTCGATCTGACGCTGGCGGTATTCCAGGTCGATACGGTCGATCGAGCCGTTCAGATAGTTCAATTCCCGCTCTTCAGCGGTCGGAACGCGCAAGGCGCGGGTGATGCTCTTCAGTTGCTTAAACATGGTAAACCTCTTTCGTTTACCTCCCGAGACAAAAGATAGGTGAGAATGCCCGAACTCACCAGAGCTACAAAAAGCGGGCAGCCATGCGCAAGTTGCATGGCCTGCACTTTTTGGCCGCATGAAATGCCCATTCAAAGTGCATTTGCCGTCGGGCTATGCGAAAATGGCGCCAATCATGGTCGAATGTAGACATAGCCTTCGGTCTGAAGTTGCGCGATGCGAACCACGCCGCCCTCATCGGCCCGCACAAACCCCGGCAGGAGATCGGCAATCTCGACCTTCTGCGCGGTCATGGTATTGCCGCAGGCCGCGAGGTGTACGCCCTCGGCGGTGATACGCGCCACCTGCTGGCTGGTCTTCGGATTGGCCTTTTGGAGGTGAAAGAAGCTGAGCGCCGGGCCATGCACGACAAGCACGATATCCACCGCCTGCGGGCCGCCCATTCCGTCTATATGGTTGCGGATATTGCCGAGCGCAAACATCACCTTCTCGCTATCGGCCAGATGATAGACCACCTTCTGTTTCGTCGACCCGGCAGGAACGGCGGTCGCGGCAGATGCAGCCCGTCCGGCAAACAGTCCGGCGATCGATGCCGCCAGGGCACGGCCGAAGATTGCACGGCGCTTGAATGTCATGGTCACCCCCCAGCGTTCGGATTCGAACTGAAATCAGTGCGTCGCCAAGGCGGCCTTGGCCTCATCGCTGCTCGCAAGCGGCAGGCAGGTCGAAAGATCCGTGCGGTCGAGACGGAAAACCATATCGTCCGAACCAAACTTCGCTCCTTGCGGCAGTTCGCTCCGCTCTTCCTCGAAATAGTCCTCGCTGACCCGCGCCCCGTTCGGAATATCGACGAGAATAGATGTCTCGTCCTTGATGCGCACGCCGATCGTACCGCCGTCGCAGTCGATGCCGCAGCGCAGGGCCTGCTTACCGTCCTCTCCGGCCGAGCAGCCGCCATAGGTGCTGAAGGTCTGCTTCAGATAGCGGAAGTTCACGGTCATGCCGAGCAGATACTGGCGCCCCGCCCCCTCCTCGTCCAAATGACTATCGACGAAGACCATCATGTCGCGGACATTCTGGTCGGGATGGCTGGCGAGATGAGCCTTGCTATATTTGCGGATATAGCAGGCATAGGCGTTCTCCTGGCCGACCGCCTTGCCGAACAGTTGCAGGTCGGCATCCGAGGCTACCGCGAAGCCTGCGGGCAATGTCAGGGTCATTCCGAAAACCAGTGCCGACATCCGCAGCCTTGAACGCATCCCATCCTCCATCCGACAGAGCGACAGTCTCCCACGAAGTCGGAGGCGGAACAACCGGTCTCACAGGGAACGGATGACGGGAAACGCTTATTCGAAAGAGCCTGAAAGACGCCGCAAAAGGCGGCGTCACTCGAAGACGCGCTTGACCGTCGAGACGCTCGGAAGGTCACGGATCTGGGTGATGAGGTGGTTGAGCTGGCGCAGGTCCCAGACTTCCAGATCGAGGTGGAATTCGCTGAAATCGGCGGCCACCTGGCCCATGGTGAGCAAGCGGATATTGATGTCGCTGGTCGCGATCGCCTGGGCGATTTCGGCGAGCGTGCCGGGCTCGTTCAGGGCATTGATCAACACGCGCGCCATGAAGCGGGTATTGTTGGCCTCGTCGAGGTCCCAACGCACGTCGATCCAGCGCTCGGATTCCTCGTCGAACTTCTGCAGGCTGGGCGACTGGATCGGATAGATCGTGATGCCCTTGTCCTTTTCCATGATGCCGACGATCCGGTCTCCCGGAACAGCACCCGACGGACTGAAATGCACCTCGGCATTGCCGGACAGTCCGCGGATCGGCAGCGCTTCCGGCCCCTCGCCTTCCAGCACGTCGAACATATCCTTCGGCCGTCCTGGCAGCTTGAACACCATGCCGGCGGCGCTGCGCATGTTGAACCAGCCATCATCCGTGTTCGGCTTGACGGTAACGCGCTCGTCCTGATGATCCGGGAAGACCGCCCGCAACACGTCGAGCGACGAAAGCTCGCCACGGCCGACGGCGGCGATGGCGTCTTCGATCTCCTTGTGACCAAGCCGATGCAGCACCGGTTTCATCGCTTCACGGGTGAAAGACTTTCCCGACCGCTCAAAGGTGCGCTCCAGAATCCGGTAACCCAGGCCCGAATATTGCTTGCGAATGGCGGCACGCGTGGCGCGGCGGATGGCGGCGCGCGCCTTGCCGGTGACGACGATTTCCTCCCAGGCCGGCGGCGGCACCTGAATGCCGGAACGGACGATTTCCACCTCGTCGCCATTGTTGAGCCGCGTCACCAGCGGCATGATGCGGCCGTTGATCTTGGCGCCGACGCAGGTGTCGCCGATATTGGTGTGGACAGCATAGGCGAAATCGATCGGCGTCGCCCCGCGCGGCAGCGCGATCAATTGCCCCTTCGGCGTGAAACAGAAAACCTGGTCCTGGAAGAGTTCGAGCTTGGTGTGCTCCAGGAATTCTTCCGGATTGTCGCCTTCGGCAAGGCTCTCGATCGTCCGCCGCAGCCAGGAATAGGCGTTCGACTTCGGCGACAGCTTGACCTCGCCGACCGGCTCGACGCTGTCCTTGTAGAGCGTGTGGGCGGCAATGCCGTATTCGGCGATCTCATGCATCAGCCGCGTGCGGATCTGCAACTCGATGCGCTGGCGCGACGGGCCGACGATGGTCGTGTGGATCGACTGGTAGTCGTTCTGCTTCGGCGTCGAAATATAATCCTTGAACCGGCCGGGCACGACGCGCCAGCGGGTATGGACGATGCCGAGCGCGCGGTAACAGTCCGGAATGTCGGCGACGATGATGCGAAAGCCCCAGACGTCGGACAGTTGTTCGAAGGACAGTGATTTCGACTGCATCTTCTTGAAGACCGAATAGGGCTTCTTCTGGCGTCCCTTGACGAGCGTTCCGGTCAGACCCTTGGCCTGGATGAGTTCGTCCAGTTCATCCTCGATCTTCTTGATCAGACCTTCGTTGCGGGTCGAGAGTTCGTTGAGGCGACGCGTGACAGTCTCGAAAGCTTCCGGATTGATATGGCGGAAAGAGAGGTTCTCCAGTTCCTCGCGCATGTCCTGCATGCCCATGCGGCCGGCGAGCGGCGCATAGATGTCCATCGTCTCTTCCGAGATGCGGGCGCGCTTTTCAGCCGACATGTGATCGAGCGTACGCATGTTATGCAGCCGGTCGGCCAGCTTGACGAGGAGGACACGCACATCGTCGGAAATGGCAAGCAACAGCTTGCGCAGGTTTTCCGCCTGCTTGGCCTTCTTGGTCACCAGATCGAGCTTCTTGATCTTGGTCAGGCCCTCGACCAGGGCGCCGATGTCCTCGCCGAACAGATCGTCGATTTCGGCCCGGGTCGCCGTCGTGTCCTCGATCGTATCGTGCAGCAGCGCGACGGCGATCGTCGATTCATCGAGATGCATCTCGGTGAGGATCGCCGCGACTTCGAGGGGATGGGAGATATAAGGATCGCCGCTCGCCCGCTTCTGCTGGCCATGCTTCTGCATGGCGTAAACGTAAGCCTTGTTCAAAAGCGCTTCGTTGACATCGGGCTTGTATTTTTGAACGCGCTCAACGAGCTCGTATTGGCGCATCATCCGCGGGCGGCTCCAGGAGAATCCGGAAAAGAAAAGGTGCGCCAATGATAGGAGTGGCGCACTGCTTTGCAAATACCGGCCTCACGCGAATTCCGAACGGAAGCGCGGCATTGTCTCGGCGCGTTGCTTTCGCCCTCCGGGCGAACGCGAAAGCGGCTCAGTAGTCGTCGCTTTTTTCCGGCGGGACCAGGCCTTCGATGCCGGCCAGCAATTCTTCTTCCGACATGCGGTCGAAGGTCACGACTTCCGGCTGATCGTCGTCCTGGCCGGACTGATCAGCGAAAACATTGGCAGCGTCGCCGCTGATCATCGATGCCGGATCGGACTCGGGCTCGTCGACTTCAACATGCTTCTGCAGCGAATGGATCAGGTCTTCCTTCAGGTCGCCGGGCGACAGCGTCTCGTCGGCGATTTCGCGCAGGGCCACCACCGGGTTCTTGTCGTTGTCGCGGTCGATCGTGATCGCAGCGCCCTGCGAGATCAGGCGGGCGCGGTGGCTTGCCAGAAGCACGAGTTCGAAACGGTTATCGACTTTGTCGATGCAATCTTCAACGGTGACGCGGGCCATTGCCTGTCCTTTGGATCGTGAGGCGCAGCGTGATCGCGAGTGCCGTGACACGCCCGCCGCTGTGCTGATTGACAAGATCGGAACCCGTCCAGCCGCCGGCTTGACGGTATGCGTGGCTCCGATTTCAGGAATTAAACTGCCCGATACAATCAAACCCGCAGGAATTCAAGTTTTTCCTGCATTGCGGAAAAGATATCCGCGCGATTTCGACGGTGAGCTGGATCGCAAACAAAAACGTCATCAGGCCATAATCCCCCAGGGATAGGCTTTGACATCCGCTTAAATGATGATTGAATGCCGCAAAATCCTGTTGCCACCTTGGGGAGCGCAAAACTCGGCACGGTCAAAAACAGGGAAAAATTGTCGGCAAAAAATTCCTAAAACAAGGTGGATATTTCTCGTTCTTCGCAAAAAACTGCGAGAAATAGCTCTTTCACTAGGAATTTTCTTAGATTAAAGCGAATGGTGGCTCGGAAAGCTGGCATATGATGAAATCTTAATGTAATCGAATATTCGCAAGGCTTGCGTCATTCTTTGCGCGGTCAGGTTGAAGATCAAAAAGACATTGAGACAACAAAAAGGAAATATGATGTTCGACCCACGCGAAAAAATCGCGCTCTTTATCGATGGGGCAAACCTCTATGCCGCGTCGAAAAGCCTTGGTTTCGACATTGACTATCGCAAGCTCCTCAAGGCGTTCCAGAAGCGCGGCTATCTGCTACGCGCGTACTATTACACGGCCTTGATCGAGGATCAGGAATATTCGTCCATCCGCCCGCTGATCGATTGGCTAGACTACAACGGTTACAAGGTTGTGACAAAGCCCGCGAAAGAGTTCACGGACTCGCTCGGTCGCCGCAAGATCAAGGGTAACATGGATATCGAACTGGCCATCGACGCGATGGAACAGTCCGAAACCGTCGACCACCTCGTCATCTTCTCCGGCGACGGCGATTTCACCACATTGGTGGAGGCGTTGCAGCGCAAGGGGCGCAAGGTCTCCGTCGTTTCCACAATGTCGACACAGCCGCCGATGATCGCCGACGATCTGCGTCGCCAAGCCGATCACTTCATCGAACTGGTCAGTCTCAAGGCCGAAGTCGGCCGCGATCCCTCGGAACGCCCCGTCCGCGTCACCGAACCGGTCAGCGGCGAATTCAACGACTAAGGCTTCAGCGCACAAGAAAAGGACCAGCCGACTTCTCGCCTGGTCCTTTTTTTGACTGAATGGCTCAGGATCAGTGATCCTTGAGAAGACGGCTCTTCTGGCGGTTCCAGTCGCGTTCCTTCTCGCTCTCGCGCTTGTCGTGCAGCTTCTTGCCCTTGCCGAGCGCCAGTTCGAGCTTTGCCCGACCCTGCTCGTTAAAGTAGATCTTGAGCGGAATGAGGGTCATGCCATCGCGATTGATGGCGCCCTGTAGCCGCGTCGATTCGCGTTTTGTCAGCAGCAGCTTGCGGCGACGACGCGGCTCGTGGTTGAAGCGATTGGCCTGCAGATATTCCGGAAGATAGGAATTGATCAGCCACATCTCGCCGCCCTCATCGGTGGCGTAGGACTCGGCGATATTGGCCTTGCCTTCACGCAACGACTTGACCTCGGTGCCGGTCAGGACAAGACCGGCCTCGTAGGTGTCGATGATCTCGTAATTGAAGCGGGCCTTCCGGTTTTCCGCGACAATTTTCTTGACCACGCGCTGGCTGCCTTTGGGTGCCATCAGTTCATCAGCCCCGCATGGCGAAGAGCCGCATCGATCGCCGCTTCCGTCGCCGGCTCGAGCGTGGAAAGCAGCGGCGAACGCACCGTGCGGCTCATCTGGCGCAGGCGGTTCAGCGCATATTTCGCGCCGCAGAGGCCGGGCTCCATGAAGATCGCCTTGTGTAGCGGCATCAGCTTGTCCTGATAATCCAGCGCCTTGGCATAATCGCCGGCAAGCGTGGCTTCCTGGAACTCGGCACAGAGGCGCGGCGCGACATTGGCGGTCACGGAAATGCAGCCCACGCCACCATGGGCGTTGAAGCCGAGCGCGGTCGCATCCTCGCCGGAAAGCTGGACGAAGTCGGGGCCACAGGCCATGCGCTGTTCGGAGACGCGCTCGATCCTGCCGGTGGCATCCTTCACGCCCATGATCGACGGATAGGCCTTGTGCAGGGCAGCCATCGTCTCGACGCTCATGTCCACGACCGAACGGCCGGGAATGTTATAGATGACGATCGGCAGTTTGATGGCTTCGGCAATCGCCGCATAATGCGCGAACAGGCCCTTCTGGGTCGGCTTGTTGTAATAGGGCGTCACGACCAGAACAGCGTCCGCACCAGCCTTCTCGGCGTGCTGCGCCAGTTCGACGGCCTCGGTCGTATTGTTCGAGCCAGCGCCGGCAATGACGGGGACGCGTTTCGCCGCGGTCTCGATGCACAGTTCAACGACGCGTTTGTGTTCGGCATGCGACAGGGTCGGCGATTCACCGGTGGTGCCGACCGGCACGAGGCCGTGGCTGCCTTCGCTGATCTGCCATTCGACATGCGCGGCAAAACTGTCCGTGTCCACGGCGCCGGAGGCGGTGAACGGTGTGACGAGAGCGGGAATGGATCCCTTGAACATGCACGACTCCTGACGGCCCGGGAGCTTGAAAACCAACCCACGCTTTAGCCGCATTTCATGGTTAGAAAACTGGCGCACCATAATCATGTGAGGTGCCTGCGGCAAGCACTCTATCACGCCATTCGGTGCCGGTTGGCGTATATCGGCCCGGCTTCAGCGGCGATTTCAACGTGTTTTCCGGACTAAACCGCCTGTCCGCGTGGACGAACCTGCCTTTATGGGATTGAATGGAAGCGAGTAACCTTTCGTTAGCAAATGCATCGCCAAATGACAGGATATCACGGGGCAGCGTGGGGTTGTTTATGCACGGGCATATGTCTTCAAAGCTGATCGCGATGCTCGGCGCGTCGGCGCTGACGTTGTGCGCCTTTACGGCCGCCGCCGAAACCGGAACCATTCCCGTACCGAAATCAAGAGCATTGGCGCTGGCGGCCACGCAAACCGTCCCGTCCCGCGATGTCACAGGCTCGATCCCCTCCATCACCGCAGCTATTCCCGTCAGCTCGGATCTCAAGACCGGGCTGGATGCGTTGTCCAACAAGGATGCGCCCAAGGCGATCGCGGCACGGAACGGAATGGCAAAAGGGTCGCTTGACAGCCATATCCTCACCTGGGCGATTGCCGTCTCCGGACAGAAGGGCGTGCCGTCCTACGAGATCGCCCGAGCCCAGCAGGAATTGAAAGGCTGGCCCGGTCTCAGCGGGCTGCGCGCCAATTCCGAGCGGGCGCTTTACCGCGAAAACCCGCCGCCCGCCGATGTTCTTGCGGCCTTCGGCACGACGCAGCCGGAAACGACCGATGGGACGATCATCCTGGCGCGCGCGCTCCAGGCGAACGGGAGGTCCGCCAAGGCAGCGAAATTGCTGCGCGGCCTCTGGGCTTCCGAAGCGCTGGATAAGGCGACCGAAAGCAATATCCTTGCGGAATTTCCCACCCTCCTGACAACCGCCGACCATAAGCGGCGGATGGAAATGCTGCTTTATCGCAGCCGGCTTGATCAGGCCGTCCGCTTCAGCGATCTCGGCAAGGCGCAATCGCTCTACCGGGCCTGGGTCGCGGTTTCGAAAAAGGCCGGCAATGCGGCGGCGCTGATCGCCGCTGTTGATCCATCCTGGCATGCGGAACCCGCCTATCTGTTCATCCGCATCGAATATCTGCGCAAGCAGGAAAAGTATGAAGAGGCGGCCAAGCTGCTCGCCACCCTGCCCCGCGACAAGGACAAACTGGTCAATCCCGGCGAATGGTGGGTCGAGCAGCGGATCATCAGCAGGGGCTTGCTGGATGACGGCAAGTTCAAGGCCGCCTACCGGATCGCCGCCGATCATGTCGCGGCCTCTGCGACCGATGTCGTCGATGCGGAATTTCACGCCGGCTGGTATGCCCTGCGTGGAATGGAGGACCCGGCGACGGCCGTCCAGCATTTCCAGCGCATCCTGAAAGCCTCGAACCGTCCGATTTCGGTAGCACGGGCCTGGTACTGGATGGGCCGCGCCGTCGAGGCTGGCGCGCCCGGAAATTCCACCGAATATTACACCAAGGCGGCGTCCCTTCCCGGCACGTTCTACGGACAGCTCGCTGCCGCTCGTCTTGGTCGCACGGCGCTGAATGTTGCTTATCCCTCGCCGACGACCGAAGACCGCGCGCGTTTCGACGGCCGGGAAGCGGTTCGCGCCATCGCGCGGCTGGAAGAAACAGGGCACGCCTGGCGGGCCAATAGTCTCTACCGGGTCTTGGCCGAAGACCTGACAAGCCCCGGCGAACTGGCCATCCTCTCATCGAAGGCGGAAAAGGCGGGCGGGCACCAACTCTCCCTGCAGATCGGCAAGATCGCCTTCGGTCGCGGCATCGATGTTGCTGCGCTTGCCTTCCCGATTGGTGTCATTCCGGCAAGCGCCAATATCAGCGGCTCCGGAAAGGCGCTGGCCTATGCCATCGCCCGCCAGGAGAGCGCTTTCAATCCTGCCGCCATCTCGCCGGCCAATGCGCGCGGGCTGCTGCAGATTCTTCCCGGTACCGCCAAGGGCATCGCCAGTCGCCTTGGTCTCGCCTATTCGAAGGAACGACTGACCACCGATACCGCCTATAATGCGACGCTGGGCGCGCAGTATCTCGGCGAGCAGATCGACGATTTCGCCGGCTCCTACATCCTGACCTTCATCGCCTATAATGCCGGTCCGCGCCGGGTGCCCGAATGGATCAACCGTTACGGCGATCCGCGCGGCAAGCCGATCGACGAGGTGGTCGACTGGATCGAGCGCATTCCATTCAGTGAAACCCGCAATTACGTTCAGCGGGTGATGGAGAATTACCAGGTCTACAAGTCCCGGCTGGGACAGACGGCCGACATTGTCCATGACCTGCGCATGGGCCGCTGACGTCCCTCCTCTCCTGCGAACATCAGCTGAACGCCTGAACGTGGCGGATCGCAGGCATGCGATCGGCTCTTCCCGCATCGCGCGCTTGCGCTATGGTTGCTCTGTCAAGGATGAAGGAGCATAGCGTTGGACACGGACAACAGCGGATTCGAGGAACGGTTTTTTACGGCAAGCGATGGATTGCGGCTTTATGCCCGCGATTATGGACATGCGGACGCTCAAAAAGACCTGCCGATCGTCTGCCTGCCGGGTCTCAGCCGCAACAGCCGTGATTTTCACCGGCTTGCCCTCCAGCTTTCCGGACAACCGGAAAGACCGCGCCGGGTCATCACTTTCGATTATCGTGGACGCGGACGCTCGGAATGGGATGCCGATACCGGCCATTATGCCCTTCCCGTCGAGGCGGACGATGTCCTGACAGGCTGCGCGGCACTCGATATCTCGCAGGCGATTTTCATCGGGACATCGCGCGGCGGCCTGATCGCGCATCTTCTGGCTGCAATGCGTCCGGTAATCCTGCGCGGCGTCATCCTCAACGATATCGGGCCGGTCATCGAAATCGGCGGCCTGCTGCAGATCCGGCAGTATCTTGAGGCACGGCCAGTGCTGCATTCCTGGGCAGAGGCCGTCGACAATCTGCGGCGGGTACACGGACCAGCCTTTCCAGCGCTCGATCCATCCGACTGGACCGGCATGGCGCATGCGATCTTTACCGAAAAGGACGGCGTCATTATTGCGGACTTCGATCCTGCCCTGATCGAACCGTTGCGCAGCCTCGACAAAAATACGCAAATCCCCGATATCTGGTCGCTTTATGAAGGGCTGAAACCGATCCCGCTCATGACGATCCGGGGCGAGAACTCCACCATTCTCTCGCAAGCGACATTTGCCGAGATGAAAGCCCGACGTCCAGACATGAAAGCTGTGACGGCGAAGGGCCAAGGACATGCGCCACTGTTGCATTTGCCTGAACTGGCCGCCGAGATCAGCGCCTTCATCAACACGCTTGCTTAGCCGCGCTTTCGACGGTTGAGACAGAACAACGACAGGTCTCAAAACGAAAAGCCCGGTCTTTCGACCGGGCTTTCCATCACTGACATGAAGCCAGAGATTAGAAGTCGCGCTGCAGACGGATGAAGCCCGAGACTTCGTCGCCGCCGACGCCGAAGCGACGCGAGTCGTCGATGTCCTGGTACTGAATGGTCGCGAGCGACTTCAGGCCATCGGTGATCTGGTAGCCAACCGTTGCGCCAACGCGCCATGCATCGACGTTGCTGATGAAAGCGTAGTCGCCGAAGTACTGACCAGCGATGTTCAGGGTCAGCTTTTCAGTTGCCTTGAACTCGTACGATGCTGCAACGGTCCATTCGGATTCGTTGTAGTATGCGTTCGGGTCGGTTGCGTAGACGCCAGCGAGGCTGAACGTGCCCGGGCCGACTTCAGCCGACAGGATAGCGCGGATGGCGCCGTCTTCGCGTTCGGTGTCGTAGCCACCGAGCAGGGTAGCCGTTACGCCACCGATCGAGCCGGAAACCATGGCAGCAACGCCAACGCCGTTGTCCTTGCGACCGAAGTCGTTCGGCAGACCAGCCGGAACGCCAATTACGCGGCCGATGCCTTCGAGTTCGTCAACCGAGATACCGGCCTTGAATGCGCCGCCATCGTAGGTGTACGAGATCGAGTTGAACAGGGTGTTGGTTGCGAGGGCGTCGGTTTCACCAGCGATGCCATCATCCCACCAGCTGTAGTAGTAGCCGAACTTGAAGCCAGCAATACCGAACGAAGCCGTGTCGAGCTTCGTTGCGCCGCCGTTGACAGAGCTGTCAGCGTTGGTCTGCAGAACGATGACGCTTTCGAGCGTGCCGAGTTCGGTGTCGTTCTTGGCGTCGAACTGCAGCTGACCGCGGGTGAAGGTATCCCAGTCGGACGTGCCGGACTTGTCACGACCGAAGTCGGTCTGGAAACGGACGAAGCCGCCGATCTTCAGGCAGGTTTCCGTGCCCGGGATGTAGAAGTAGCCCGTGCCGAAAGCGTCGCAAACGCGAACGTATTCCATGGGCTCCGGCTCAGCAGCTACGATAGCGTCAGCTGCCTGGGCGCCGGATACTGCTGCGAGAGCCGCAGCGGAGCCGAGAAGAAGGCTCTTGATGTTCATTTCTGACCTCCAGTCAAAAGTTTCAAACAGGTCTGGGTATTATACTGAAGGACAGTATTCCCTGCCCCATCCCCAACATTTAAGAAGTCGGACGATCAACCGCCCTTGCTTCCGGAGTTGAAAATACAAGACCGGACCGTTGGCGCAATCACCAACTTGCGAGTTCGTGCTGTTTGATGCGCCCTTCCCCATGTCCTGTTGCTGAAACGACACAAAATCGCCCCAAGCCGCCTTAAGTTCTTAACAAGAGATTAAGAAAACCCTTTATCCACCATGGGTTAGCCGGACCGGGAAGCGCCTTGCGCGTGTCATAACGAGGCAAGAATCAGGCAAAATCCGGGTCTGATGGCGGATTCGGCGGCAAACACGACACGTCGGAAATCTCCTGCGACGCATTCACAGCGACTGGAGAAAACGGAATCAGCGGGTCATGCCGATGACGGAACGGGCAGATTCGCGGAATCATCGCCAAAGCTTCTTCCGACTCGAACCGCTCTGATTCTGATCGGGCCGAATTCAAGGGGGCCGCCACGACAGCCTCGTGGTCTTCATATATAGTGTCGTCCGCACTGTTATAATGTCGAGCACCGCACGATGGAAAACGCGGTGGTAAATGGCTGCTTCTTTCGCGCGGGTTCCGCCTGTCCGTCTTAAAATTGTAAAACGAATTATGATAAGGCCCGCGTTTGGGGGTGGACTGTGGCGAGCCGCGATCAATATATTGCCCGGCGTCCGGCGTCCCCGTATCCGAGACTCTTGATAGGTCCGCCATACAGTGATCGACTACATCGAAAACAGCATCGAGAACGGCCGGCATATCGGGATGATCCGCGTGCTTTTAGGAACGGCATCGCTCGGGCTGCAACCTTTTCCAGCCCGAAAATTCAAGCGTCTCGTCGCGGACGGGCGCATGTTGCTGGAATACAAGGCCAATCGACCCAACAGGGCCGAAGAAATCCTTTTCAGGTTCTGCCGTCATCAGGCCCCGAGCCCCTGGGCCGTCACCTCTTATATCGCAAACGTCGTCAATCTGGGTGTTGACCGCCGATCCGGGGAAATCGCGCAGTCCAGGCATATGCCGCCGGAGCTCCTTCCCCTGATCGTTTCCGCAATGAAGCAGCGTGATGGCGATCTGGACGGAGCATTGCGCGCGCTGGAGGGCTCGGGCGGGGATTATCATGTGCGGAGCAAGATCGCTCATGCCCGGCGGGCGATCTTTCACCAGAAGCAGGACCACAATTCCCTCGCGATCGAAGGCATGAAATTCCTTCAGGACGAACCGGACCGGCTGCTGATACCCTTCACGATCACGACTGCCGGCGCGGCGGAATATGTAAAGCGCGACGACATTCTACGCTTCGCCATCCGCAGACTTCTGAGGGATCGCGATCGTATCTTGGATGATCCGGATTTGCTTCGACGCTTCTGGAACCACGGGCTGTCCGCGAGTTTGACGGTGTTCGACATCGATGGCGCGGTCACATTGCTGCGCGCAGCGAAAGGATTGAGAGTTCCAGGTGCCGCCGCGCGCCTGGAGGATCTTCTCCAGCTTCGTCAGGAAACCGAGGATTGGCGAGATATCATCGATGCGGTCTACCAGTCCATGCGAGCGAGAATGGATGACCCGTCCGATTCGGTTGAAACGGGACTTGTCAAACTGGTCGTTCCCGCCGCGGCCTTTCGCAAAAACCCGATCGACTATCCGGGGTTTAGAAGCGATATCCGCTTCGCGGTGAAAACGATAGCGAGGACGCTGACGTCCGCCGGATTGGATTTTCAGGTGACCGGCCAGATCCTCAATCACGGCAAACTGAGTTTTTCAGTTCCCTCTTTTTCCTATCACACGATCTCGCGTGACAGGAAAGCGTTGCATTTCAAGGAAACGGACAGGCCGTCCCGCTTCAGCTTCGATACGGGCGGTTACGCCGGATGGTCGGATTTCTCGACGAAATCCGTGGATGAACTGGATCTGCCAAGCGTCGACTACGACGAAGCGCTGGCTTTTTTCCGATCCGAGCAAGTCTCGATCATCGAAGGCAACATTTCCAAATATGCGCAGGCCGACCTTGCCTTCGCGGAGAAGCTACCGGACAAATTCGTCTTTATCGGACTTCAAGTGATCGGCGATGCCGTGCAGCGGCTCGCCTATGCATCGCCGTTCGCCATGATGGACGAGGTGATCGAGACCTGCCTGGAAAGAGGTCTATCGGTTGTGGTCAAGCGGCATCCCCAGGACAAGAACGGCCAGATCAGCGACTATCTGCGCTGCCGTGTGGAAAAAGGCCACATCAACCTGTCGACCGCCAGTATCCACACGCTGATCGCAAAATCCGAAGCCGTCTGCGTCATCAATTCCGGTGTCGGCGCGGAAGCGCTGCTGCACGAAAAGCCGGTCTATGTGTTCGGACGGGCCGATTATATGCAGGCCTGCTTCGTTTGCGAACATGCCGGTGATTTTACAAAACAATTCAGCCCTGGCCGCACGCGACTGCCTGCGGACCAATTGCATCGCTTCTGGTACCTGCTGCGCAATAGCTATGCCGTCAGTATCACCGACCGGGAAAAAAGCGCCCGGTGGATCCGCGAACGGGTCCTGCGGCATTTGCGTGAAACCGGCGTCCTGTCGACCTGATGTTATCATTTGGGCAGCCGCACCCACTCCACACGTCTTTCGTCTCGCCACAATCAGTGGACAAATCGAAAAATCGTTGAAATCAATAAGAGCGTTGCAATTATTGTCCGCATCCAACTGTCCCCTCGATCTCCCGGTCCGCACCAATGGCATGGCTCAAACAGTTCAATCGGTGGCGCCGCTCGCTGCGCTATCTGCTAAAATATCGCCTCAATCGGCCGGAATGGCCGAAACAGCCGCTGACCACTCCCGCATTGATCGTCGGATCAGCGCCGGTTTCTCATAAACCGCCGGGATTCGACGACCGATTCTTTGTGATTTGTATCAACGGCTCCCAGGCAGCAACCGAGGCCTGGAATATTGGCCGGCCGGATGTCACTTTCCTGCAGTTCAACCAGGTCAAGGGAAAGGGCGAACGGGCGGTCGCCGTCCGCAATGCGCTGAGCGGAAAACGCTGCGGCACGCTCCATGTCATCAGATGGCCGGAAAGCGAACAGGCCCTGCGCCAAGGGCTGGCGGCTTTTGACTACGGTTTCGACGACCTTCGCCTCATCGGGCAGTATCACCGCACCCGCCTGGCGGAAGATGTCCTTGGCCGCATCATCCGCGAGGGCGATAACGAAGCCAAATTCTCCAATGGCATCACCGCGGTTCTCTACGCCTTTCATAACGGGGCGCCGGCTGTCGTGATCACAGGCATCGACCCCTTCTCGAGCGGCCATGTCTATAACAGCCTCAACAAGGAGCGGCTGCATACGAACATGGATGTCGAAATCCTGCGTGAACTGTCGAATCGCGGCTTTCCGTTGTTCACCAGTGATCCGCAAGTGGCCGAATCGGTCGGGCTGCGCCTTTGGACGGGGGAAGCGATTGTCGCGGCCCGGTCCGCGTGACAGCACTGGTTACTCAATTCGCCGCCATGGCAAACCGCAGGCGCGCGCGGCGATAGGCATCGGGGATCGACAACGCCCAGATGAAAAGACCACCCGCATGCCGTCCCAGGAAGGATGTTTCCGGCGTGGTGGTGATATAGGTCAGGAACGAGAAGAGCACGACGAACAGCGCGAAGACCAGCCCACGTCGTGCTTCGCCGACCGCGACATGGCCACCGCCCGGCAGGATGACCGCCAGAAGAAGAACGAGATATGGATTCAGCGGTTTTGGCATAACAGGCCCTTATGCGGCTTGGAAAGCATGGGATGGTTGGACATCCTTGGTAAAAATGGCACTGAGTTCAACCGCCAGTTCGATCGCCCGCTCGATCGTTGATGCCGGCACGGTCTCCAGCGAGAACCGTGCCTGGCGCAGGAACATATGCGCGGCGCGCGTTCCCTGCGACGCCTGATAGATCACCCTCGTCGCTTTCTGCGTCATCACCGCCTCCTTGACCTGCGGATCGGCAAAGAGTTCTCCGAATTTCTCCCGGGCAGCAAGAGCCTGCTCCGGTGTCGCGCGGCCATCGCCGCGCATCAGCAGCGGCACCTCCGTTGCGGGCGGCGTCATCCAGTCCGGCAGGCCATGGACGAGCGAATAATATTCCGATCCGGTCGGACGGGCGAGCGCGCCCATTGTCGGAATGTCGCGCGCCTGCGTTCCGAGGAGCGTGACCGACAGCCAGAGTTGCGGCAGGCGGCGCGTCACCATCGTGTCGGCGATCAACTCGAGCCTGATCCTGCGACCGTCGGCGATTCGCCCTGTGACGACTGGAAATTGATCCGGCGCGAGACGAATATCCGGATCGCGCAGCAGGTCATGGGCTTCATCCAGCAGCCTGTGCCGTTTTCGAATGGCAGACCGATGTTCGGCGACGCCGGCGGCAACGATCAGGGCAAAAACCAGGAACGCCAGCACGCTGAACAGATAGGTGATCATCGACCTCTCCATGAACGAAAGACCCGCGGCCGACTTTCCGGCCGCGGGCAACTGTCTCGTCAATAGCCCTGCGGACGCGGCCAGGGCATGGTGAACTGATCACCCCGGCGCACATAGCGATAGCGGCGGAAATGGAACCAGAGGGAGGCAATGATGTAGAAGCTGACCATTGCGATAAGCTGCGTGCCATAGCCGAGGAACACGGCAACGTAGGCGGTGGCGCAGAGGATCAGAAGCACGATCGTCGGCAGCGGATGCATCGGGTGGACATAGCCGCGCTTGATCGTGTCGAGCGGCCATTTCTTGCGGAACATCACCATGTTGAAGGTCATGAACGTGTAGCCCAGCAGGCCCGACAGGATCGAGAAGGTCACCACCTGGTCGAGCGGCGCGCCGAGCGCGAAGATCAGTGCGATCGGCACCAGGAAGATGATCGAACGATACGGCGTGCGATAGACCGGATGCACCGCGCCGAACCAGATCGGCAGATAGCGATCGCGGCCCATCGAGAACCAGGCCCGCGAGGCGTCGTTGATGCAGCCATTGGCCGAGGCAAGCGTCGAGAACATGGTGCCGATGAACAAGAGCACCATCAGTCCGCTATTGCCGGTGACACGAGCCGCGTCGAAGAGCGGCGTGCCGGCCTGCCCGAGATATTCCCACGGGATCAAGCCCGAGCAGACATACCAGGTCATGGTCGCGGCGATCAGCAGCGTCATGATGCCGGCCATCGTGCCGTAGGGCAGCGAGCGCGCCGGCGAGCGCACTTCTTCCGCCGCCTGGCAGGTGCCTTCGATGCCGAGATAATACCACAGACCGAAATGCAGCGATGCAAGGATGCCGATCCAGCCATAGGGCATCGGATCCGTCGTCACGGCCGAGAAATCGAGTGGCACGCTCGACACCCCGAACTGCACAGCCAGGAAGAGCGCGATGATGGCGACGAAGGCAATGGCGGTGATGACGAGATTGAACGTCAGCGTCGCCAGAACACCGCGATAATTCAGCCAGGCGAGAAACAGCACGCAGAGAACGATGAACGGTTGCTGGTGCAGGCCGGTATGGCCCTGCATTCCGGCGACGGTATCGAGCAGGAAACCGATGGTGATGGCATTGGCCGCCTCCAGCATCGTATAGGCCATGACAAGGAACAGGCCGACATTGAAGGCCATCAATGGGCCGACGATATGCTTGGCTTGCGCATACTGGCCACCGGCGGCGGCAACCGTCGAGGTCACCTCGGAATCGATCATGGCAACGCAGGTATAGAGCAGGCCGGCCACCCAGCAGGCGACCAGGCCGGCGATCATGCCGCCCTTTCCGACGGCGAAGTTCCAACCCATATATTCGCCGACGAGGACGATGCCGACGCCGAGCGCCCAGATATGGGCGGGGCCGAGGACGCGCAACAACTGCAGCCGTTCGGGCTGCGCGGCGGTTTTCGTATCTACCATGTCGCGACCCTCACAGCGTGTGGCGTTCGGCTGCCGCTTCGATCTCGCCTTCGCGGGACGATGTCAGCAACTCGTTGTCATAGGTGGTGTCGATGCGAACCATGTCGAACAGCATCCAGGCGGCGAAGAGGGCCGAAAGCGCCCAGGCCGCGTATTCCAGAACAGTCCAGATATCCATTGAACTTCCCTACTTCTTCTTGTCGCCGAAGCGTTCCTGGATGACGTCGCGATATTCCCTGTCGGAAAGTCGCACCACCATGACGAAATAGCCGATCACCAGAATGGCCATAATCAACAGGGCAGCCCAACTGAACGAGTAATCGAAACGGGCAGTGATGATGTCGTTGGCCGCGGCCGGATCGGTGATCCCGAGCGCCGTCCATTGCTGCTGTTCGGTGGCGTTCTGGCCAAGCGCCTCCCAGGTTGGATTTTCAATTGGCGCCGGGGTCTTCGCGGCGCCCGCCAGACCGAGATAGAGCGGCAGATAAAGCGCTCCGATCGTCAGGACGAGAAGGGTGATGACGTCGAATATCTGTCCGGCGAAGCTCTGTTGCGGTGGTTTGTAGGCCATGGTCCCCTCCTAGCGCCGACGACGGCGCATCTCGTCGAGATGCTTGAGATCGAGCCCGTAGATGAAGTGCTTATCCTCCCGATAGTGCTTCAGCATCGCGAGGATGGCGGCCGTGTTGAACACCAGCACCAGGGCGCAGGCGGTCGCCAGGATGAAGCGAATGGCCGGCACGGAAATATAGGGCCAGACCCGGACCAGCGCGAAAAGCATCGTGCACCAAAGCACGGCGACAAAGATGATCAATCCAGCCTTGTCGCGCGAATGCATCCGATCGATGCGCGTCGCAAGATGCGCGTCGGCACCTGCTTCATGCGTTACCATGCGTTCCTCCCAGACCATGAAATGATGTTCCCGACTTGCCTTTCAGGCAAATTATTTTCTTTAGGAGAATATCGAGAAGAAACACGGCTCCGTCAAGGAGAACCTGCGCGCAAATGTCGCATTTGCACGAAAGTGAAGCAGAAAGTTTTGAAAAAGCCGATGTCCGCAGCGATGTCAATCGCCGGATGCCGGCGGCGCGGAGGGCGAAGCGGCGAGGTTCGGGATGCGGATTCGCATCCCGAAATCCCCTGGCCGGGCTTCAGGCCGCCACCGGCTCGCGCTGCCGGACGAAGGCGATCAGATCTTGAATGGTAATGAGCGGCATGGCGTGCGTTTCGGCGAAAGCCAGAAGTTCGGGAAGGCGCGCCATGGTGCCGTCGTCATTGGCGACTTCGCAGATGACACCTGATGGCATCAAGCCGGCGAGACGGGCGAGATCCACGGCAGCTTCCGTGTGACCCGGACGGGAGCGGACGCCGCCGGGATGGGAACGCAGCGGGAAGACGTGGCCGGGACGGGCAAACTCCGCCGGCTTTGCAGCGGGGTCCATCAGAGCCTTGACGGTCGCGGCGCGGTCCGACGCGGAAATGCCGGTGGTCGTTCCCGGCAGGTAATCGACCGAGACCGTGAAGGCGGTCTTGAGCAGTTCGGTGTTGTTGGGGACCATCAGGGGAATGTCGAGCGCATCCAGCCGCTGGCCTTCCATCGCTACGCAGATCAGCCCGCGTGCGTGCTTCATCATGAAGGCGATCGCCTCGGGTGTTACCGCTTCGGACGCGACGATGATGTCGCCCTCGTTCTCGCGGTCTTCGTCATCCACCACGACGATCATCTGGCCGCGCGCAAGGGCCGCGATCGCATCTTCAATTTTCGAGATTGCCATTTCATTGCCTTTCAAGGGTGCCGGTTTCGGCGTTAAACCACGGCTTTCGGCCGCCATTCATCCCTTGGGCGAACAGGCCCACGCGCCGCCCGAAAGGGCGGTTCCGCAGACATGTCCTCTTCCATCCGGACTCTAACCGTCGGCTCCGGCATCGCACCGGATCTGCTGACCCTTCCATTGGAAGGCGCTCGCGGGCTCCCGGATCGCTCCGGATACCGCCGGTGGGGAATTTCACCCCGCCCTGAGAACATTCTTTCAATAGCTTGAGGCAAGAGCCCCGTTCAAGCAAAAAAATTGCAACAATCTGTTCAAAATAACCGAACGAACTTCCGAAGCGCCATCACCAGCAGCAAAAGCCGCCATCGACCAGCAGATCGACGCCGGTCACGAAACTTGAAGCATTCGACAGCAGGAAGACCGCCGGGCCGACCATTTCATCGACATTCGCCATGCGCTGCATCGGCGTCTGCTCCTCGAACAGTTTTGTCTGATGCACCATTTCCGGCCGGGTATTCATCGGCGTTGCCGTATAGCCGGGGCTGATCGTGTTGACGCGAATGCCACGATCGACCCATTCCATCGCCATCGACTTGGTCATGTGGATGACGCCGGCCTTGGACGCATTGTAGTGGCACTGGTTGAGGCCCCGGTTGACGATGACGCCGGACATGGAGGCGATGTTGACGATCGAGCCGCGGCCGCTCTTCAGCATGGCGCGCGCTTCCGCCTGGCAGGACAGGAACACGCCCTTCAGGTTGATGTCCATCATCGTCTGAAACTGGCTTTCCTCCATCTCCTCGGCCGGATTGGCATTGGCGATGCCGGCGGCGTTGACGGCGAGCGTCAGCGCGCCGAGTTCGGCCTCGGTGCGCGCGACGGCGTCATTGAGCGCAGCGCTGCTCGTGACATCGGCGGCGATCTGGATGCTGCGGCAGCCTGCCCGCGCGATGAAATCGGCGGTATTGGCAAGACCGTCGTCGGTACGACGATCGAGAAGGGCTACATCCGCGCCGCACTGGGCAAGGCCCATCGCGATGCGCTGGCCGATGCCGCTGCCCGCCCCTGTGACGATTGCGACATTTCCAGAGAGATCGAAAAGCTTCGGCGCGTTGAGCTTGATTTCAGACATAGAGCATTTCCTTTCAGATCGTCGCCAATTCCATCACCGAGACGTCGTTTGCATCTTCGCGGTTCAGGATACCGGCCTGTTTTCCCTGGGCCATGACCATGATCCGGCCGGAGACGCCGAGCACCTCCTCCAGGTCGGAACTGACCACGATCACGGCAACGCCCTCGCGGGCGAGATCGATGATGAGATCGTAGATCGACGATCGGGCGCCGACGTCGATACCGCGTGTCGGCTCGTCGAGAACGACCACCTGCGGCTTGCGCGCCAGCCATTTGGCCAGCACCACCTTCTGCTGGTTGCCACCGGACAGTTCGCCCGCATTCTGGCCGCCACGCCCCTTGACGCCGAAGCGCTGGATGAACCCGTCGGCGAACTCGCGGATGCGGCGCGACGATATCCAGCCGTTGCGCGAGATTTCACCGAGATTGGCATAACCGATATTTTCCGCGATGGAATGATCGAGAACCACACCTTGCAGCTTGCGATCCTCCGGCACCAGAACGATGCCGTTGCGGATCGCGTCGATCGGCGAGCGCGGCGTCACGGGCTTGCCATGCAGCAGGACCTCGCCGGCGGAGATCGGGTCGGCGCCGGTGATGGCGCGCACGAGTTCGGTCCGGCCAGCGCCCATCAGGCCGGCAATGCCGAAGACCTCGCCCTTGCGGACGGAAAAATTGATGTCGCGGAATGTGTTGGCGGGCGAAGACAGGCCACGAACCTCAAGCGCCACATGCTCGGACGGTGTCGGCAAGCTCGGGAACATACGCTCCAGCGAGCGGCCGACCATGGCTTCGACGATGGTGCGGATCGGCACATCGCCCGTGTCGAATTCCTGAACCTTGGCGCCGTCACGCATGACGACGATGCGGTCGGCGATCTGGCGGATTTCCTCCAGCCGATGCGAAATATAGATGATGCCCACGCCATCCGCTTTCAGGCGGGCGATCTGCTGGAAGAGAAGCTGGGTTTCCTCGCCCCCGAGCGCTGCCGTCGGCTCGTCGAGAATGAGAAGGCGCGCGTTCAGCGTCAGCGCCTTGGCGATTTCGATGAGCTGCTGCTTTCCCGTCGACAGGCCCTCGACCAGACGATCGGGCGAGACGTCGAGGCCGAGCCTTTTCAGGCCATGGCGCGCCCGTTCCTCCATGCCCTTGCGATCGATGCGGCCCTTCTTCATCGGGTAACGACCAAGGAAGACGTTTTCGGCGATCGAGAGCTTCGGGAGCAGTTTCAACTCCTGATGGATCATGCCCACGCCTTCGTCCATCGCAGCGCGGGGATTGGCGGGGGCATAGGCTGCCCCCGACCAGGTCATGTCTCCGGCAGACGGCTGGACGGTGCCCGAGATGATGTTCGACAAGGTCGACTTCCCGGCACCGTTTTCACCGAGCAGCGCCACGACCTCTCCCGGATAGATGTCGAGATCGACACCATGGAGAACCTTGATCGGACCGTAGGATTTCTGCACCCCACGGAGCGAGAGGATGGGAGAGCGGGTCGTCATGGCGCTGCCTTTCGCATCAGGACGGATTACGGATGGTTCTTGACGAATTCCGGTGCATTTTCGCAAGTCGTCAGAACCGCGTTCGGGGTCTGGCGCTCTTCGACCTTCTGGCCGGCAGCGACCGCGATCGCGGATTCAACGGCGAGGACACCCATCTTCTGCGTGCTCTGGGTCGCGGTTGCGATGAACGGACCCTTGCACTTGGCAAGATATTCGAGCGCCGAGACGTCGCCGTCGTAACCGCCGATGATCACCTTGTCCGAAAGGTTGGCAACATCGACAGCCTTGGCGGCGCCCATGGCGAGACCATCGGCCTGACCGAAGATGATCGTGATGTCCGGGTTTGCCTGCAGCATGTTCTGGGCGATCGAGAAGCCTTCGTCCGCCGACCACATCTGGCTCCACTGCTGGTCGACCAGTTCGACGCCGGAGTTTTCATCGATGGCGCGCTTGCAACCGGTGAAGCGATCGACTTCCGGCGTCGTGCCCTTCTGGCCGTGGATGATCGCCATCTTGCCCTTGCCGCCGGCCTTTTCGATGATGTGCTTGCACACGGCATAGG
The DNA here is from genome assembly GCF_051669845.1 of Pararhizobium sp. O133. NCBI lineage: Bacteria > Pseudomonadati > Pseudomonadota > Alphaproteobacteria > Hyphomicrobiales > Rhizobiaceae > Pararhizobium > Pararhizobium sp. O133. Next base: position 3,580,186 of record NZ_CP196426.1, read on the forward strand.
CCGATTCGACGCTTTCACCGGCGATGAACGTGTCGCCCGGTGCGCCCTCGGGAACACGGTCGACGTTGATGACCGGGATGCCGGCTTCGCGAGCAAGGCGGGTCGGCACGGCGGCGGCGGCGGCGCCGGCCGGGATATAGATGAAGGCGTTGATGTCCTGTGTCATCAGGTCCTGCACCTGGCTGACCTGGGTGTTGGTGTCGTTCTTCGCGTCGACGACGACGACCTCGATGCCCTTTTCCTTGGCATGCTTTTCGACGCCCAGCTTGATCTGGTTGAAGAAGTCAGCCTGCAGGTTCGGAACGGCAAGGCCGATCTTCTTGACGTCGGCGGCGGCGGCCGGAAGTGCCAGGATCGAAGCAGCGGTTGCTGCGAGAAGCAGTTTGGACAGTTGCATTGGTTTCTCCTCCGAGTTACCCGGTGATCTCCTGCGCTTGCAGGTGCCACCTTCCCTTTTGCCGGCTCGCACCATTGCGAACCGTTATCAGCCCCTCGCCACGCTCCAGCCGCGAGGGGAAAGCCGTTATTTGCGCTTGCGATAGGTTTCCGCCGTGACGGCGAGCACGATGACCGCGCCGATGATGACCTGCTGCATGAAAGGCGAGACGCTGAGCAGGTTGAGGCCGTTGCGCAGGACACCGATGATGAGGACGCCGATAATGGTGCCGCCGATGCCGCCCGTGCCGCCCGACAGCGATGTGCCGCCGATCACGACCGCCGCGATGGCGTCGAGTTCATAGGAAACACCCGAGGATGGCTGGACGGAGTCGAGACGGGCCGCAAGCACCATGCCCGAAAGGCCGGCGAGGAAGCTGCAGACCACATAGACGAGCACCGTCGCGCGCGGGACGTTGATGCCGGCGAGGCGGGCGACTTCCGGATTGCCGCCGATGGCATAGAGCACCCGGCCGCCGTGACGGTAGCGCTGGTAGAGAAGCCCGACGATGAAGACCACGACCATCACGGCAACCGTCAGGGTCAGGAAGCCGCCAAAGCGCACGATGGCCATCATGTTGAACCAGGCCGGGAACCCGATGATCTGCTGGCCATCGGTGATCATGTTCGCAACGCCGCGCGTCATCGACATCATCGCCAGTGTCGCTATGAACGGCGGCACGTTGAAACGCGTGATCAGCAGGCCGGCGATAAGGCCGTTCAGCGAGGCAGCGACAAGCGCCAGCGAGATGGCGAGCCACATCGGCACACCCAGCACGACGTTGAGATAACCGAGCACCATCATCGCCAGCGCCAGCACCGAGCCGACGGCGAGATCGATGCCGCCGATCAGGATGACCATCGTCATGCCGACGGCCATCACGCCCAGAACCGTGATCTGGTCGAGCACGTTGAGGAAATTCCGGATCGACAGGAACTTGTCCGTTGCGAACGTGAGGAACAGGCAGAGCACGATCAGGCCTATCAGCGGACCGGTCGCGCCGCGAAGCGACGGTAGGAACCCGCCAGCGAATGCCTGTCTTTCCTTTACTGCCGCCACCATCAGCGCTTCTCCTCCCGGGCCGATGCCCTGCATCAAGGCAGCGCATCGCATAAATATTCAGTAATGTGTGTAAATTCGTATCCGGCAAAAATCCGAGTGTCAACACATGGCGAAAAACTTATTTTAGGCATTCTACACACATTTGAACTTGACTTGCCGAACTCTCATGCAAATATAAAGGCAACTGTATATTTATTCACAATGAGGTTTACATGCAGCCGAACGATCTCGACCGCATCGCTCGACAGATTCGCCTTCGCGATCTGCAGGCGGTTTTCGAAGCCGGCGCCGGCCATATCGGCGGGGAAATGTCGGCTATCGACATATTGACGGCGCTCTATTTCCGCGTTCTGCGCATCTGGCCGGACCAGCCGAAGAACCCGGATCGCGACCGTTTCGTCCTGTCGAAGGGGCATGTCGCGCTGGCGCTCTATGTCACGCTCGCCAAGCGCGGCTTCATTCCGGAGGAAGAGGTCGCCACTTTCCTGAAGCCGCATTCGCGCCTCAACGGCCACCCGAACTGCAACAAGGTGCCGGGCGTCGAGACCAATACCGGCCCGCTCGGCCATGGCCTGCCGGTCGCGGTCGGGATGGCAAAGGCGGCCAAGCTGACGGGCGCGAAGTACCATACCTATGTCATGACCGGCGACGGCGAGATGCAGGAAGGATCCAACTGGGAGGCGATCGCATCGGCCGCACAGTTCGGTCTCGACAACCTGACCCTGATCATCGACCACAACCGCTTCCAGCAGGGCGCCTCGTTGAAAGACACCAACAATCTCGCCCCCTTCCCGGCAAAGCTTTCGGCCTTCGGCTGGGACGTCACCGAAATCAACGGCAATGCCATGGACGAGATCGTTCCGGCGCTGGAAAAGCGTGGCAGCGGCCCGCATTGCATCGTTGCTCATACCAACAAGGGTCACGGCATCTCGTTCATGCAGGATACGGTCGACTGGCATCACAAGGTGCCGAATGCCGAACAGTACAAGATTGCCGTTGCTGAGCTTTCGGAGGCCCTGTGATGAAAGACGTAATGACCTCTCCCAAGCTGCATGACTGCCGCGACGCCTTCGTTGCCACATTGGAACGCCTCGGCGCCGACAATCCGAAGATCGTCGCCGTCTGCAACGACTCGGTCGGATCCTCCAAGCTCGGCGGCTTCAAGTCCAAGTGGCCGGAACGCCTGGTCAATGTCGGCATCGCCGAACAGAACATGGTCGGCGTCGGCGCCGGCCTCGCCAATGGCGGCCTGATGCCCTTCGTCTGCGGCGCCGCCTGCTTCCTGACAGGCCGGTCCCTGGAGCAGATCAAGGCCGACATCGCCTATTCCAATGCCAATGTGAAGCTGATCGGCATCTCGTCGGGCATGGCCTATGGCGAACTCGGACCGACACATCATTCGATCGAGGATTTCGCCTGGACCCGCGTCCTGCCGAATCTGCCGGTTGTCGCCCCCTGCGATTCGATTGAAACGGCCGCCGCCGTCGAATGGGCAGCGGGCTATGATGGCCCCGTTTTCCTCCGCCTCTCCCGCGTGGGCGTTCCGGATCTGCTGCCGGCAGGCCATAAGTTTGAGCTCGGAAAGGCAAACCTGCTGCGCGATGGCGACGCCATCACGCTGATTGCCAACGGCACCGTGACCCATCGGATGATGAAGGCCGCCGCCATCCTTGCCGAGCAAGGCATCGAGGCGCGCGTGCTGAACATGGCGACCGTTCGTCCGATCGACGTCGATGCCGTCGTCGCAGCCGCCCGCGAAACCGGCGCGATCCTGACCGCGGAAGAGCATTCGACCTTTGGTGGTCTCGGTTCGGCGATCGCGGAAGTGGTCGTCGCCGAAGCGCCGGTGCCGATGAAAATTCTCGGCGTTCCCGGTATCTTCGCCCCGACCGGTTCGGCGGAGTTTCTGCTGGATGAATTCGGAATGTCGCCCGCAGCCATCGCCGAGGCGGCCGTTGCACTGATTGCACGGACATCTTCCCGCATATCCTGATGTGCGATTAGATTCCGTGTGAGGCGCGACGAGTCCTTCCTAGTCGCGCCTCTAGTTTCTGCCGCAGGAGCAAATCATGACGACCGCCATCCTTGCCATCGACCAGGGCACGACCAACTCGAAAGCCGTGCTTGTTTCCACGGTCGGCGATATCCTGTCGCGCGGCGCGTCTCCGGTCGGCATCGAACATCCGCAGCCCGGCTGGGTCGAACAGAACCCGGTGCGTCTGTGGCAGTCCGTTCAGGAGGCTATCGCCGCCTGCCTTCAGGCGGCACCCGCCGTCGATATTCTCGGTATCGCCATTTCCAACCAGCGTGAATCCGTCACCATCTGGGATGCCAAGACCGGAAAGTCTCTCGGCCCGGTGGTCAGCTGGCAATGCCGCCGCAGCGCGCCAGCCTGCGCAGACCTGATCGCAGCCGGTCATGCGCCGCGCGTTCAGGCGCTGACCGGCCTTCCCATCGACCCGATGTTCCCCGGCCCCAAGATGAAATGGCTGCTGGATCGCGTTCCTGCCGGAAGCGATATCCGGCTCGGCACGATCGACGCCTGGCTGATCCATTGCTTCACCGATGGCGTCGTCCACGCCTGCGACGCCGCTAACGCCGCGCGCAGCCAGCTTTATGATCTCAACGAACAGGTCTGGAGCGACGAACTCTGCGACCTCTTCGGCGTGCCGAAATCCGCCCTGCCCGAAGTGCGCGACAGCGCCGCTCGGTTCGGCGTCACGAAGAACGTGCCCGGTCTCCGGGACGGCATTCCGATTGCGTCGGCGATCGGCGACAGCCACGCGGCTCTGTTCGGCCACGGTGCCTTCGAGCCTGGTGATGGCAAGGTGACATTCGGAACCGGCTCCTCGATCATGACGACCCTGCCGCGTTTCATCGCGCCGGAACAGGGCATCACCACCACCATCGCTTGGTCGATCGCCGGAAAGCCGACCTATGCCTTTGAGGGTAACATCCTCGTCTCGGCGGCATCCCTGCCCTGGATGGCGGAGATGCTCGGGCTAACCGACGTGCAGGCACTGACGGAACTGGCCGCAACGGCGGAACCGCAAGGCCCCGGCTTCGTGCCAGCCTTCGTCGGCCTCGGGGCGCCCTATTGGCACTCCGACGCCCGCGCGCTTTTCTCCGGCATAACCTTCAACACCACCCGCGCCCAGATGGCACGCGCCGTGACCGATTCGATCGCATTCCAGGTTCATGACGTCTTCAAGGCGATGTCGTCGCAATCCCCCACGGCGCTCGGCCGCCTCTATGCTGACGGCGGCCCCAGCCGAAATGATTTCCTGATGCAATGCGTGGCAGATATGTTGAACCACACCATCATCCAGTGCGATGCACCGGAAGCCTCCGCCCTTGGCGCGGCCTATCTCGCCGGCCTTTCACTGGGCATCTGGCCGGATCTCGCCGCGATTGCCGCCCTGCCGCGTTCGAGCAAGCCTATCACACCGCGTGCCTCCGATGCAGCAGCGCGTCTCCAAGTTTGGCAGGACGCAATCTACCGCTCGACCGCTCACAACCCTTCATTTATGAGTGAATAAAAATTCACTAATGGAGACCTCCGTGGGACGACTGAACGAGTTGCGACTGATCGCCAGAATAGCGCAAATGTACCATGTCGAGGGCAAGCGGCAGGCCGAGATCGCCGAGATCATGCATATGTCGCAGGCCACTGTTTCGCGCATGCTGAAGCGGGCCGAGCAGGAAGATATCGTGCGCACGACGGTCATTCCCCCGGCCGGCACCTTCGCGGATCTCGAAACCGCGCTGCGTGACAGATACAGCCTCACCGAAGCCATCGTCATCGACTGCTCGGAGGACCGTGACGGCGCCATCATGGCGCGGATCGGCGAAGCGGCGGCCCATTTTCTCGAAGTGACGCTGCAGCAGGACGAGATCGTCGGCGTCTCCAGCTGGAGCCAGACGATCCTGCGGATGGTCGACAATATCCATCCGCTGAAAAACGCCAAGGCGAAGTACATCGTGCAGATTCTTGGCGGCATGGGCGATGCTTCCGTGCAGACCCACGCCACGCAGCTGACGGCGCGCCTTGCCAAGCTCACCGGCGGCGAACCGCGTCTGCTGCTGGTGCAAGGCATCACCTCTTCGCGCGAAGCCAAGCTCGTCATGCTCGCCGATCCCGTGGTGCGCGAGACGATGGACCTCTTCGGCCGCTTGAGCCTTGCCATCGTCGGCATCGGCGCGGTGGAACCGTCGGAACTGCTCGCCCGCTCGGGCAACACGTTTTCCCGCCAGGAAATGACGATGCTGCATGAGGCCGGTGCCGTCGGCGAAATTTCCTACCGGTTCTACGACAGGCAAGGAAAGCCGGTCGAGACGCCACTCAACGAACGGGTCATCGGCCTGTCACTCGAGGAACTGCGCAAAACCGACCGCGTCATGGCCCTGGCCGGCGGCGAATCCAAGACACAAGCCATTGCTGGCGCTCTGAAACTGGGCGTCATCGATGTGCTTGTCACCGACAAGTTCACAGCAGCCCGGCTGACGGCCTGATCCATCCCGGACCAGTCCTGGCCTGCTGCGCATTATGGAGAAGAGACCATGACACGTTTTGCAGGCCAGACCGTCTTCGTGACCGGTGGCAACAAGGGGATCGGGCGCGGCATCGCCAAGCGCTTTGCCGAAGAGGGCGCGAAGGTCGCGATTGCCGCGATTGAGAACGATACGGTCGAGGCCGCAGCCACGCTCGCCAAGGAAACCGGCGCGGAAATCCTCGGCCTCGTGCTTGACGTCACCGACGCCAAGGCCGTGCAGGAAGCCTATGGAGAGGCGGAAGCCAAGCTGGGCGCGATCTCCATTTCCGTGCAGAATGCCGGCGTCATCACCATCGCCAAGGTCGAAAACCTGACCGAACGTGAATGGGACCTCAACCTCGACGTCAATACCAAGGGCGTCTTCCTCTGCTGCCAGGAAGCGATCCGCCGTTTTCGCGCCAGCGGCACCAAGGGCCGGCTGATCAACACCGCCTCCGGACAGGCCCGCCAGGGTTTCATCTATACACCACATTACGCCGCCTCAAAATTCGGCGTCGTCGGACTGACCCAGAGCCTTGCCAAGGAACTCGCTCGTGAAGGCATCACCGCCAACGCCATCTGCCCCGGCATCATCCACACCGAAATGTGGGACTATAACGACCGCGTCTGGGGCCAGATGCTCGGCGAATACGGTCCCGGCGAACTGATGGCCGAATGGATTGAAGGCATCCCGATGGGGCGCGCCGGCACCCCGGCCGAAGTCGGCGCCCTTGTCGCCTTCCTTGCCTCCGCCGACGCAGCCTATATCACCGGCCAGACCATCAATATCGATGGCGGCCTGATCATGTCGTAATCTTCGGCGACCGCATGACGTCGTGCCTTGGATGGCGCCAGATACAGGACCACATCACGATCCCGCGGCGCGGTGTGGTCGTTTCTCTCGTCAATTAATGCTCCAGTTGCCTCGCCCCTCGCCGATGTCCTTCAGAGCCGCATCACCATCTTGATCCGCTCCGCAATCCATGCCTCTATTCAAACGCATAGGCGGAGGATGGATCGTGACGGCAGAACGGGGAACGGTTAATTTGCGCAAGAATTCCAACCGTGTTGGGCCGGGCTATCCGCAGGTCGTCGTGCTTGTCGGCGCGACAGGCGACCTCTCCCGGCGCAAGCTGTTGCCGGGGCTGTTTCATCTGATCAATGCAGGCTTCATCCCGGGCTGCCGGATCGTCGGCGTTTCCCTCGACGACATCGATGTCGATGCCTTCCGTACCATCGCCCGGGAATCGCTGGACACGTTCCTGACCCGCAAGTTCACCAAGGCCGAATGGGAGGCTTTCTCCGAATCGCTTGACTATGTCTCGCTTTCCGCCGGCGCCGGGGCACTGAAGGAAGCGGTCGCCAAAGCCGAGGAAGCGCTCGGGCCTGAGACGCGGCGCGTGCATTACCTCTCGGTGCCGCCGAAGGCAGCGCTTCCGGCCGTCCAGCTTCTCTCCGAGGCCGGGCTGGTCGAACGCTGCCGCATCATCATGGAAAAGCCTTTCGGCACCGACCTTGCCAGTGCCGTCGAGCTGAACCGGAAACTGCACGAGGTGTTCGAGGAAAAGCAGATTTTCCGAATCGACCATTTCCTCGGAAAAGAACCGGCGCAGAATATCCTCGCCTTCCGCTTCGCCAACGGCCTGTTCGAGCCGATCTGGAACCGCAATTTCATCGACCATGTGCAGATCGACGTGCCGGAAACACTCGGCCTTTCCACCCGCGCCGCGTTTTACGAGACCACCGGCGCCTATCGCGACATGGTGGTCACGCATCTCTTCCAGATCCTTGCCTTCATGGCGATGGAGCCACCGACCGCGCTGGAGCCGGCGCCGATTTCGGAGGAGAAAAACAAGGTGTTCCGCTCCATGCTGCCGATCGAGCCACGCGACGTGGTGCGCGGCCAGTATGTCGGCTACCGCAAGGAGCCGGGCGTCGATCCCGAGAGCGATACCGATACGTTCATCGCGCTCAAATGCGCCATCGACAACTGGCGCTGGGCCGGCGTGCCGTTCTTTCTCAGGACGGGGAAGCGCCTGGCCGAAGGGCAGCGCATTATCTCGATCGCCTTTCGCGAGCCGCCGAAATCGATGTTCCCGGCAGGTTCGGGCGTCGGCGCGCAGGGGCCGGATCATCTCACCTTCGACCTTGCCGATGCCTCCAAGGTCTCGCTGTCCTTCTACGGCAAGCGCCCCGGTCCGGGCTTCCGGCTCGACAAGCTCTCCCTGCAGTTCGCAATGAGCGAAACCGGCCTGATCGGCGAAGTGCTGGAAGCTTACGAGCGCCTGATCCTCGACGCCATGCGCGGCGACCATACGCTGTTCACCTCCGCTGAAGGCATCGAGCGGCTCTGGGAAGTCTCCCAGTCCCTGCTCGACAACCCGCCGCCGGTTCGGCTCTACGATCAGGGCAGCTGGGGACCGAAGTCGATCCACCAGCTTATCGCTCCGCACGCCTGGCGCTTGCCGTTCGAGCGGGCATGGCGGGATTCGTCGAAGGGGTGACCTGAGGAAGCGAGGCGGCTGCGCGAAGTTTGAGTTGACCGTTTTCGATCGTGAAACGAGACTTGCGGCTGATAGCAAGGCAGGAGGAAGAATGATGGATGAGCCAAACCGCTGGCGCCATATGGAAAGCGCCCCCAAGGACGGCCGCCGGATCCTGGTCACCATCCATCCTTCCGAGCAGGGGGCATCGGAAGTCGATCTCGCCTATTGGTCGCATGGCGATCAGTTCGGTGCGGAAGGCTGGCGGGCCGCGGACTCATCGCCCGGCTGCGTCATCGAATATGCCGAGCCCGAATTGAAATGCTGGATGGCAATGCCCTCGGCAAACCCCAGTCGTACGTCCATGCCTTCGCCATGGAAAGGCGAAGAAGATCAGGAACTCGACGGCTCCGGTATTTGATACTGGAGAAGCCCAAGGTGAGATCGCCGCTGTGGGCGCAACCGCGCGTTATTATACCGCGACGCCCGCTCGGCACGGACGAATACTACAAATAGCAGCAGAGCAACCACGCTACGTGGATATACCCAAACGTGTTCAAGCCGTAATTAACGCGTTTTCCGGCTGATCGCCGCCGTCACGATCGGCACCGCCATCGCTGCGAGGGAGCCGAGCGGCAACCGTCGCAAAGCCATCGTCATAAGACATGAACTCGCGGTAAGAGCAGCAAACTTTGCCCACGGATAAGCACCGAGTTGGGATCGGGCGCTGGAATTGGCCCATCTGACGCTGGAGCGGGTCACCACGCCCACCCGCGCACGGATCAGGTCCAGCCTGGCGCGCAAAAGGTCGATATCTTTTTCGAGAATGTCGTGGCGAAGCCTGGCGCGCTCATCCGGCGTCGCGACGGTCTCCACAAGCGGATCGGCATCGTCGGAGCCGTAGAGGAAAACCTCCTCCTGCGGGATATGGGCCTTGTTCAACATAACAGCTCCTATCGTGACGGATGATGGTCGCCCTTATCGCCCTCTCCGGGCTTGGCCTTGGTCTTCGCCTTGGTGCGGCGGTCGGCGGACAGCGACTTACCGACATCCACGGACTCCTTGAAGCGGCCTTGCTCGTCTCGCCGAACATAACGCTTGTCGGTTCCGGTATCGATGGTTTCACGCTTGGTCATCATCCTACTCCTCTTGGCGGTGTCATCGCTGAAACGCCGGAGATTCCAAAAAGATGCATGCCAGCGCGCATTTTTCGCCGGAGACTGGAACCATACACGCTGGACAGATGTTTTTCCGCTGAACAGGGGCGCATCATGTCTGTCTTTCAATTTCGTTTTTCGGACCAGGAGGGGGACGTTGCTCCCGAAGAATTTTATGAATTCCAGGATTTGTTGGCGGCGATCGACGAGGCAAAGCGCGTTCTGGCGGAAATGGCGCTCGATGGCCTGCCAAACGAGCCGGGCGGTTCCATCGCCATCGAGGTCGTCACCGCTACCGGATCCGTTGCAGCCAAAGTCGGCCTGACCCTGAGCGTGGATTTTCCGATCGGGTAGGACCGAAAGCATAGACGGTTTCCAGTCGCATCAGGACGTTGCGGCTCTCAGGAATTCTTCGGTCGTGCAAAGATCGAGTTGAACGGAAAACCGGTTGCCCAGCAGCGCGAGCGAGGCATCATGGGTTCCGTCAGTCCCGCTACAGACGCCATCCGACAGCAGCACGACATGGTATCCAAGATCAATCGCGCCGAGTACGGCGGCAAGAACACAGACATCCGTCTCACCACCGCTGATCACCAGCGTTTCGATACCGGCGGATTTAAGCGCACCATCCAAATTGCCCTCCGTCCAGGGAGAATAGGTCCGTTTATCGAAAACCTTTGCCGGCGGCACGAGCCTGGAGAGAGACGGCACGAGATCGATGAAGCCGTCGGGCAGATGTTCGCGCGTCAGCATCCACCATTTTGTATAATAGTCCCGCCACGTCCCATTCATGTCGGACGCGTGCTCAGGCGGAATGAATCGGGTGAAGATCGTCGCTTCCGGAAAATGTCCGGCCACTTCCTCTACCTGCGGAAGGACGATGTTCATCCAATCGACATGCCATGGGGTGTCCTCCGCAAACAGCCGCTGCATGTCCACGCAGAGATGCCGCCAGTTCCCAAGCGCCCGCATCATCGTCTCCTTCATGTCAGCAACTGGAAAAGCGGCGAACGGTTCCCATCGGATTTCGATGGAAACACCGGCTCAGCTGCCAGAAACGAAACCCTCAATCCACCGCCGGTCCGACCGTATCGGCGACATAAGCGCCGCGCTCGCCCATCGGCACTGGCGGTCCCGTCGTCGTATCGCGGGCGGTTTGGTGTTCCAGTTCGGCGTTCAACTCGGCGCCGACGATCACGATGATGACCGAGATCCAGGTCCAGATCATGAAGCCGATCAGCGCGCCGAGCGCACCATAGGTCGCTTCGTAATTGGCGAAGGTCGAGAGGTAGAAGGAAAACAGGATCGAGGCCGTGAGCCAGAGCAGCGTGCTGAACACCGCCCCCCAGGTCAGCCAGCGGATCTTCGCATCTTCGCGGCTTGGTCCGACGCGGTAGATCAGCGCGACACCGGCGCCGATGACGACAAGGACGATCGGCCAGCGCAGGAGACGGATCAAGATTTCCTGCCAGCGGTCGAGCCAGAGATAGGAGAGAAGTGCCGGCACCCCGCCGATTGCCGCGATGAACACGGCCGCCAGCACCAAGGCGATCCCGGTGAAGGCCAGCGAGATCAGATTGAGGCGGATGATGCCGCGCTTTTCCGCCTCGCCATAGGCGATGTTCATCGCATCGAACAGCGCCTTGACGGCACTGTTGGCGCTCCACAGCGCGATGGCAAGGCCGACCACGAAGCTGATGCTCAGCGTCGAGGCTTTCGCCTGAACGAGCACATTGAGTTGCGTCAGGATGATATCGAAAGCGCCCGGCGGCAGGATATCGGCGAAAAAAGTAATGTGTTTGGCCATGGTGGCGGGATCGGCGATGAAGCCATAGAGCGACACCAGCGCGCCCAGCGCCGGAAACAGCGAGAGCAGGATGTAGAACGTCACACCGGCGGCAACGAGCGTGACCCGGTCTGCGATGACTTCACCGACCAGCCGCCAGAAGACATCCCGCAGCCCGCGCGCCGGAATCTGGTTCGGAGTGGTCGCGTCGCGCCCACGCCCGGGCTCACTCCGTTCGATCTTGGATGAAGTCTTCGTTTCGTCGTCATACCGCATGCGCCATCACCTCTCTTGTCGGAGATAGTGCGGATGACGCGCTTGACGATTACAGGAAGGAAGAAAGAACCAGACATTTTCATCTTGCCGTTTCGAACGTCACTTCCATGGATGGAACATCCGGCAGCAAGGCGAGTTGATCTCCTTCAACAGGAGAGCAGCCATGGAACAGAACACACCCAAGCCCGGTCCGGCCGGCACCACCGATCAGTCGCCCCGCTGGGAAGGTCCGAAGGAAACACGCCCGCGCGGCTACCTTCCGGCCACCGACGATCCGGAGATCGATCGCGATGCCGTCGGGGAAAACCTGAACGATCCCGACCGCAACAAGCTGAAAGACGCTGGCAAGACCAAGGGAGACAGGTGATGGCTCCCAAGACATCCTCCGCCAATACCATCCAAAAGGATGCCGAAGGACAATATGCGAAAGGGCTCGAACGGAGCGACAACAACGGCGTGTCGAGCGCCAAGCCGAGGGTGATCACCGGGTCCGACGACGCGACAGCCAACCGGACACAGCCTGGCAAGAAGCCGCCCGAAAAGGATTGGGACGTCAATAGCGACGAACGCGATATCAAGGACGACGAATTCAGAGGATAGCCGCTCTTCGTGCCGCACTACGGGTTTGCGATGCATTTGATCGAAGCCCCGTCGTTTCGCGCCGAATCGCGGTTCGCTGCGGCACCGTCCTGCCCTACCGAAAGCCGTGTCCATCTTGCCTTCCTAAGCGCGCGCCCTGCCACACGGCCTGAAAATTCAACTTTGTCGCATAGAACCGCAAAAATCCCTTGCAATAGAGGGCTCCTGACTCTAGTCAGGCGCTAACGGAGAGGTGGCCGAGTGGTCGAAGGCGCTCCCCTGCTAAGGGAGTATACCCGGAAGGGTATCGTGGGTTCGAATCCCATCTTCTCCGCCATTTTCCCGAATGATCCAATCCCGTCATTGCCAATTGCCCCAGACCCGTGTCCTGGGATAATCCTTGCCGTCAGTGGTGAACGCCCCGATTTCAGTAGGGCGCAACAAGAGATTCGGGAGCATCCATGAACAGCGACAACAAGCCGGTCACGCAAGTGACGATCGAGAAACGCCGCAATGGCCGCTGGAGCTTCGTGCTCAAGCGCGGCGCGGTGGTCTATCCCGCCCAAGGCCAGTTCACCAGCCAGTTGCAAGCGCATGCCGCAGGCCAGATGGCCTTGAAGGCGTTGGACAACAAGCGCTGACACGCCTGCCGTCAAGAAGAATGGCCGGGTCTGCAGCGGCAGCCCGGCCATTTTCGTTTCATCGGGTTGATCGGCCTCAGGACTTCCGTGCCAGCCGGTCCATCGCGGACTGCGTGGCTGCGCCGAATTCGCCGTCCAGCGGGCCGCCGTAATAGCCGCGGTCACGCAACAAGGCCTGAAGCTCCTTGCGGAAGGCCGGCGTGAAGTTGTTCGGCGAGGTCTTCATTTCGTTGAGCTTGGATGGATCGCCACCCTCGACACTGGCTGCGGCCCAACGCACGGCCTCCTTCGGGTCGGCCTTGGTGCCGAGACCAAAGTCATAGAGGCGGCTCAGATTGCCCATCGCATAGGCGCTGCCGGCATTCGCCGCCATTTCGTACCAGTTGCGGGCCTGGGCATAATCCTGCGGTACGCCATTGCCGACATCGTAGAACCAGCCGAGCAGCGCCATCGAATAGGCATCACCGACATTGGCGGCCTTTTCGTACCACTTCTTGGCTTCGGTATAGTCCTGTGTCGTGCCGAGACCGTTCTGGTAGGCCCAGCCAAGCGAGGACATGGCATTGGCGTCGCCGCCCTCGGCTGCCTTCTGGTACCAGGCAAGCGACTGGTTGAAGTCCTTCGGAACACCGTTTCCTTCACGGTAGAACCAGCCGAGCGTCGCCATGGCATTGGCATAACCCTGATTGGCGGAAGCCTGGTACCATTTCAGCGCCTCGGCATAATCCTGCTGAACGCCGCCATAGCCTTCACGATACAGCCAGCCGAGCGAGGCCTGCGCATAGGAATTGCCGGCATTGGCGGCCTGCTCGAACATGCTCTTGCCATTCTCGATATCGACCGGACCGTCTGTGCCGTAGATCGAGAACCAGGCGAGGTTGGTGAGCGCGTACATGTTGCCGCCGTCGGCGGCCTTCTGATAATTGCTACGCGCATCGACATAGTTGCGGCCGGCATCCTGGGCACGACCCAGCATGTTGACCAGCATCATGTCATCCGGATTTTCGTTGACCGCCTGGGCGCAGGCCGTCAACGCCCGTTCCGAATCGATCTTCAGGAAACCGACGCCGAGGAAACCCGGCATGGATTGCGGCTCGCCCGCGAGAAGGTAACAATCGCGCGACGCCTGCGTATCCTTGCCGGTTTGCGAGATGTTCAATCCCTTCTTCGGCTCGAGCGCGGCGATCTGGATTTCCGCCTCGGCCTTGTGCTTGCTGTCGGGATAGCGCTCCATGAAACGCGTCAAGGCAGCGGCATCGGTCGATTGCTTCAATGCTTCCCAGGCGATTTCATCCGGGGTCACGGTGGTCTGGGCTGCTTCTTCGAGCAGTTTCAGCTTCTTTTCCGCCAGCATCTTGTAGACCGGATCCGAGCCGTGCTTGGAAAGGAACACTTCGATCAGGTCCTTGTCGGCGAGATCGCGGATATTCTGCCAGTCCGCAGCGGCGGCGGACTGGCCGTTCGGCGAGACTTCCTGCGTGTTGCCGTTGTTGGTGACGTTGATATTGACTTCCTTGATGTTCAGGAAGATCTGCGCACCACCGAGCGAACCGTAGACGAAGGGCTCCTGTTCGCGGTTTGTCGCGCTCACCACATCGTCACGCACCTTGCCGAGCGCGATGCGCACGTCCACGCCCGGTTCCGTCAGGTATTTGGAGAGCGCCGTCGCGAACGGGCTGTTCCTGCCCTCGCCGTCCATCGCGACGGTGCCAGCCTTGGAAGCAAAGGCGACCAGAAGATCGGCCGACTCGGGCTCGACTCGGGCTAGACCACGGCTGACGGCGCGCGTCGAGATCGACCGGGTCATCGACTGCTCGAACGGATTGTTGCGGCAGGCGTCGAGAATGACCAGCTTCAGGCGGGTCGCGCCTTCCAGCGATCGCTGCACACGATCGAGCGGAATCGCCTCATCCTCGACGTCCTTGTCGGTCTTCAACGAAACATCGACCGGCAGCAGGAAATTCTGGCCGTTCATCTCCATGCCGTGGCCGGAATAATAGATGATCGCGACATCGGCGCCGGTGGCCGTATCCTCGAAATCACGCAGGGCCTTCACCATGGAACCGCGATCGACGTCATGAACGGTGGTGACGATGTCGAAACCGGCATCCTCGAACGACTGCTTCATCAGTTCGACGTCGTTGGCCGGGTTGTTCAGTTGCGATGTCTCCTCGTATTTTTCATTGCCGATCAGCAGGGCGACGCGTTTTGCTGCTTCGGCAGCACCCGCCTGAAATGCGAGAATAGAAAGCGAAATGAGAAAGACGGGCACCCAGCGCCGCGAATGAGCTTCAAACATGATTTCCCTCCGCGCCCGCACAGCCGTCCGGACGTCTCCGCCCCGCAAAACCGTACAGACATGATCCCTTGTAGATTCGGCGCGAGATTTTATCGCCGCGCTCTTTGCATGGAAGTATTACGTATGACCCACCTTGTTTCAATGTCCGCTTTTGCGCTTTTTTAAGCAAGGATGAAGACATTAGGGTGAAAATATATCCGTTCGGACAAAGGCCGGCGAACCAACCTGATTTTCGGAGTTTTCAATGTCGATGGTGATGCATCTCGCGGAGGCGAAGTTTGGCCAGCCGAGCATGACATACAAGCACTATTACATCGAGCGGCCCTGCCGCATTCTCGTCGTCGGCGAACACCTGAAACCGAAGACGAAATACCGGTGCCTGCTGCGTCATATCTCCGTTGGCGGCGCGATGCTCGATTTCAACGCCAATCTTATCCTGCCACGCCATTTCTTCCTGCAGGTCGAGGGCTTTCCGGAGGAGATAGGCTGTTCCGAGGTGCACCGGCGGCGCACGGAACTCGGCGTCCGCTTCAACGTACCAACGCCGCCGGAATTCGTCAGCCGTCTCATTCGGGCGAATTTTACCAGCGGCATGATCTGACACGCGGCTAATTCTGAAGCCTCCAGCAATCCAAGCGGTTCCCGATTCCGTAACACAGGGAAACGAGGATGAGCGCACATGAAATCCATGCTTTTCGCCTATGCCGGGACGCTCCTGTCGTTTCTGGTCGTCGATGCGATCTGGCTGGGGCTGGTCGCCCGCACCTTCTACCGAGACCAGTTGGGTGCCTTGATGCTGCCATCGCCGAACTTTGCGGTCGCCGCTATTTTCTACCTTTTTTTCGCCGTGGCGATCGTGTTGCTGGCTGTCATGCCGGGGTTCAAAGCGGGCTCTTTCACTCTGG
Source organism: Pararhizobium sp. O133 (assembly GCF_051669845.1). Lineage (NCBI taxonomy): Bacteria > Pseudomonadati > Pseudomonadota > Alphaproteobacteria > Hyphomicrobiales > Rhizobiaceae > Pararhizobium > Pararhizobium sp. O133. The sequence goes on from NZ_CP196426.1 coordinate 3,596,342, forward strand.
CCGCGGGGTATGGCGCGGTCCTTGGACTGGCGGCCTACGGAACCTATGACATCACCAATCTCGCGACGCTGAAGGGCTGGCCCCCGATGGTCTCGATCGTCGATATGGCATGGGGCACGTTCGTCACGGCGCTCTCGGCCGGCTGTGGCTTCGTTGTAGCCCGCTTCTTTGCCGGCGAAATTGCCTGATTTAGGCACGCGCCGATCGCCGTTTGTCGCAATTTCGGTCCTAGTTAAATTTTTAAGGAATGTTTTCAACGGATTGCAACATCCCTGAACAATTGTGTGTCAAATCGATCATTGTCTTCGGAGGAAGGCTTTGGCCGACGAGGCCCACCAGCGCGGCAGCCGGATCCTGCTCCACCGCCCGCTGCAATCGAGGAATGGGTGATGCAGAATTCGACGATGTACTCCACGGTTAACTCGAAACTGTACGAGCAGCGTTTCGAGCGCTTCTCGGTCGCGCAGGCAGGGACGCTGATGGCCGTCAGACCCGCGCTTGGCGGCGTATCGACCCGGACCTGCAAGATGATGGAGATTTCGCGCGGTGGCGCCAGCTTTGTCGTCAACACGACGATCGGCCTGCCGGAGCATTACTACCTGACGATCGTCGGCACCAAGAAGCGCATCGGATGCGCCGAGGTTTACCGCCGCGACAACCAGATCCAGGTGCATTTCATCAAGCCGATCGACGAGGAATTTCTCCACCAGATCGTCCGCTACGAATTCTTCACCGGTGGTGAGCTGAAGAAGCATTGAGGAACGTGTCTCGCCAGTGGCGTATTTCGCTACCGGTTTCGGTTTCCTTGACGAGGAAACATCGCTAGTCTCCGCTGCGATTTCACCCACCGTCAGGCCGATCCAGCATGTCCGCATTCTCCAGGTTCACCCCCCTCGTCTCCTCCCTGCCCTCCACCATCCCCTTTGTCGGGCCAGAAGCAATCGAGCGTCAGCGCGGCCGCGCCGTTTCGGCACGGATCGGTGCCAATGAAAGCGGCTTCGGTCCTGCTCCGTCCGTCCTTCAGGCCATGACGGCTGCGGCGACCAGCGTCTGGAAATACAATGATCCGGAAAATTTCGAACTGAAGGAGGCGCTTGCCCGGCATCTGGGTGTTTCCGCTTCCAATATCGCCATCGGCGAAGGCATCGATGGCCTGCTCGGCCAGATCGTCCGGCTGGTGATTGAACCGGGTATGCCGGTGGTGACCTCGCTCGGCGGCTATCCGACCTTCAATTTCCATGTCGCCGGTCATGGCGGCCGGCTTGTGACGGTGCCCTATGTCGATGACCGCGAGGATCTCGACGGTCTTTTGGAGGCGGTGCGGCACGAAAACGCACCGCTGGTCTATTTTGCCAATCCGGACAATCCAATGGGTAGCTGGCATGATGCCGAGAGTGTCGTGGCTTTCGCCAAGGCCTTGCCGGAAGACTGCCTGCTGATTCTTGATGAGGCCTATGGAGAGACAGCGCCTGATGGTATGATCCCGGCCATCGAGGCGCTGATCGACAGGCCCAACATCATCCGCACCCGGACATTTTCCAAGGCCTATGGCCTTGCCGGCGCGCGCGTCGCTTATGCGATCGGGACGCCGGGCACGGTGCAGGCCTTCGACAAGATCCGAAATCATTTCGGCATGAACAGAATCGGCACCGCGGCGGCGCTGGCGGCGCTTGCGGATCAAGGTTATCTCAGGGAAGTCGTTGGGAAAATCGCGGCATCACGCGACCGGATCGCCGGGATCGCAATAAACAACGGGCTGAAGCCCTTGCCGTCGGCCACGAATTTCGTCGCCATCGATTGTGGGGAAGACGCGGTTTTCGCGCGCTCGATCGTCGATCGCCTGATGGCTGATCATGGCATTTTCATTCGCATGCCAGGCGTTGCGCCGCTCAACCGTTGCATCCGGATCAGCACCGGGCCGGAGGCGGATATGGCCCTTCTGGAGGAAGCCTTGCCCAAAGTCCTGAAAGCAATCGGTCGACGGTAGAGGTCGCGCCCCATCTTCGGAGGTCTTCGCCCCTACCGCCGTCCGGCGATGCGATCATATCTCAATGCATTGTCATCCATTCGCGAGCAGCGCGCAGGGCAAGGGCGAGGTCCGTCTTGCTCATCGACATCGTCAGGTCAGCGCGCAGCGCTGCTGCCCGGTCCGAACCCTTGATCGCAGCAATATTCAGCCATTTATGCGCGGCGACGAGATCGACATCGCAACCACGTCCGGTTGCATACATCAAACCCATTTCGCAGAAGACGTCCGCGCGGTTTTCGCCACCCATCGTGGCATTCGAAGCATTCTGAATGTCAAAGCGTGCCATTTTCTCTGTCCCTGTTTTTAAGGTTGTTACTGTCTGCAGTCCCTGTTTTTCTGCCCTTTTAGAGCTCCTCAGGAGGGCTGCCGTCTTGTGCGGCTTTCACCCTTCAGAGGTTGTCGGCGGGGTGTTTCCCCCTGCTCGTCTTATGGATTTGAGTATGCAGCAGTCGTTTCAATACACGCTTAAAATGCATGATTAATGTGAGACGAACAAAGTTCAAAGGATTGGTAAACTTGGCTTTTTGTTAAACATCGGACTGCCTTGTAAAGCTGGCTTTTGCTTCAATCTTTACGGAAAATTCAATTCCGGATTTCAACCAATCGCTAACCACGCGAAACGGTGCGCCACGATCAACTTCCCGGAAAACCCGGATCGCCCTGCTCCGCACACGGATTTTTTCGGCGGCAAATCGCAAAAACGCCTGTTTACGTTTACGTCCGCGTAAGTTACTTTTGAGGCGTTGAGCAGGGAGGAGACCGGCTCTGGAAACATATCGACTGGACCATGCGGCACAGCATGTGGTTCCGGCGAGCTCTACGGGAGGATAATCATGATCCGTACATTCATTCTGGCGGCCGCGATGACCATGGCCACGGCAAGCGCCGGCTTCAGCGCCGAACCGATCGTCGGCAACTGGAAGACGGCCAGCGGCGAGACGGCGGCCATCAGTTCCTGCGGTGGCGCCTATTGCATCACGCTGAAGACCGGCAAACATGCCGGAAAACGCATCGGCAGCATGAGCGGTGGCGGCAACAGCTATTCCGGTGAGATCACCGATCCCGCCAACGACAAGACGTATAGCGGCAATGCATCGATCAGCGGCAGTTCGCTGAAGATGCAGGGGTGTGTCCTCAAGGTTCTCTGCAAGTCGCAGACCTGGACACGCATGTAACCGACGAACGATCCGGCGGGGCCAGCCCCCCGCCGGAGCCTCTCTGCCTGTTCGTGTGCCCTCTGACCGAGCAGGATGGCTTGCGCATCATTGTCATCCGACAGGCCGCCGCTTCTTCCCCTTCCACATATACCGAAACACCCACAGATCGAAGCGAGCATCGCTGTTTGCGGCCGGCATCTCTGTCGAACACGAGAAGACATGCCGATACACTGCATGCATACGAAACCGGCAAGATGAACGGGAGATGAACCGGGATCTCAGGAAGAGTTCAGTTTGGCTGTGCGAAAAGGTCATCATCGAGTTGAACCCCGATCGACACACAAGACCAAACGGACAAAACCATGGACATTCTCGCCCGCCGCCTCACCATCATCAGCATGCTCATGGTCGTCTTCGCAATGCTGCTGGCAGCAGCCGTCAGCGCCGACACGCAGCGCCGCCGCCACCACAGCTTCGCCGGCTCGCTGGCTGACTGCACTGTCCACACCGCGCAATTCTGCGAACAAGCCAAACTCTAAGGAAAAGACGATGTCCGCCCTCTTCCAGTCCGCGACCACTGCACTGCGCATGCTCGCACTGGCGAGCCTGCTGATGGCTCCAATAGGGGCAGTTGCCTACAGTAAGGCTGCCGGCCACGGCATCGGCAAGCAGGGCGCAGGCCTCGTTCTCTTCGTTACGCTGCAGCGCCAGTCGATGAGCTAAACAACGGGTGGCGACAACAGCCGCCCTTGCGCTAACGATCCCTCTACCTTCCTATGTGCCCGCCTCAGGAAGGAACGCCATGCCCATCTCCGCATTTGCCATCTACGCGCTTGCAGCGCTTGCCGAAATCGCCGGCTGCTTCTCCTTCTGGGCCTGGCTGAAGCTCGACAAACCAATCCTTTGGCTGCTGCCAGGCATGGCCAGCCTCGCCCTTTTCGCCTGGTTGCTGACACTCGTCGATTCCGCCGCCGCCGGTCGCGCCTATGCGGCCTATGGCGGGGTCTATATCGCCGCCTCGCTCGCCTGGCTCTGGCTTGTTGAGGGTGTGCGGCCCGACCGTTGGGATCTGGCGGGCGTGACGCTTGCTCTTGCCGGAACCGTCGTCATCCTTGCCGGACCGCGCTGACGAATTGCGCCGCGTGGGCGCCGTCGGGACAATCCAATCTTGTCGTTTGCTTGTCAAAAACCCCACCCTATAATGCCGCATGAGCAAACGAATCTCTTCCCTTTCCGCCCTTTCCATCGCCACGCCGGACGCCTTTGAACCGCGGACGTTCGATGATCCCGTCGCCGCCGTCGATGCGCTGTCGGCGCTGTATGAGCGCAACACCAAATTTCTGGTCGATGCCTTCACGGAACTTGGACGCACCGGAACGCCGGTCTCCCGCTACCGCGCCTGCTATCCGCAGGTCAGCATCGAGACCAGCAGTTTCAGCCATGTCGATTCGCGCCTGTCCTACGGTTACGTCAGCGGCCCCGGCGTCTATACGACGACGGTGACCCGGCCAAAGCTGTTCCGGCATTATCTGAAGGAACAACTCGGCCTGCTGATCCGCAGCCATGGCGTCGGGGTCACCGTGTCGGAATCGGCAACGCCGATCCCGCTGCATTTCGCCTTCGGTGAAGGCGCCTATGTCGAGGCATCGATGGCCGAGAATATCGACATCCCGCTGCGCGACCTGTTCGACACACCGGACCTGACGACGACCGACGACGAGATCGCCAACGGCTCCTACGAGCCCGGCCCCGGCGATCCATCGCCGCTTGCCCCGTTCACGGCGCAGCGCATCGACTATTCACTCGCCCGGCTGAGCCACTATACGGCGACCAGCGCCACGCATTTCCAGAATTTCGTTCTGTTTACCAACTACCAGTTCTACATCGACGAATTCTGCGCCTGGGCGCGCCAGCAGATGGCCGATGGCGGCAATGGCTACACGTCCTTCGTCGAACCCGGCAACATCGTCACCCAGGCCGGCTCCGACAAGCCGGACTCCGACCTGACACTTGCCCGCCTGCCGCAGATGCCCGCCTATCACCTGAAGAAGAAGGGCCATGGCGGCATCACCGTCGTCAATATCGGCGTCGGCCCCTCCAATGCCAAGACGATCACCGACCATATTGCCGTTCTGCGCCCGCATGCCTGGCTGATGTTGGGTCACTGCGCCGGCCTGCGCAACAGCCAGACGCTCGGCGACTATGTGCTGGCCCACGCCTATGTGCGCGAGGATCACGTGCTCGATGACGACCTGCCGGTCTGGGTGCCGATCCCGGCGCTGGCCGAAGTGCAGGTCGCCATGCAGGACGCTGTGGCGGAGGTGACCGGCTATGAAGGCTACGATCTCAAGCGGATCATGCGCACCGGCACCGTCGCCACCATCGACAACCGCAACTGGGAACTGCGCGACCAGCGCGGGCCGGTGAAGCGCCTGTCGCAATCGCGCGCCATCGCGCTCGACATGGAATCGGCGACCATCGCCGCTAACGGCTTCCGCTTCCGCGTGCCCTACGGAACGCTGCTTTGCGTTTCCGACAAGCCGCTGCATGGCGAGTTGAAGCTGCCGGGCATGGCGACGGCCTTCTACAAGACGCAGGTCAGCCAGCATCTGCAGATCGGCATTCGCGCTCTTCAGAAGCTCGCGGCCATGCCGCCGGAAAAGCTGCATTCGCGCAAGCTGCGCAGCTTCTTCGAGACCGCCTTCCAGTAAACGTCACCGGCGCGGCGACAACAGGATCGACAGGAGCGTGCCGGCAACCGCCGACACGAGGATCAAGAGATGCGCATTGACGCTGGCGCTTGCCAGCAGATCAAGGGCCGCGCCCTGTGCCGGCGCGCCGAACGAAATAGCGCCGGCGGTGATGCCGGCCGGATAGGTGCCGACGCCGGCGGGCGCATGGACCGGCAAAACCGATGACAATTCGCCGCCGAGCGCGCCGCCGAAACAGGCGCTGAGCGGCAAAACGCCCATCGTGGCGAGCACCCAGGCAAGCACGGCGACCTTCGTCGCCCAATTGAGCACCGTCATCAGCCAGGCCCGCACGAAGGCGGCGGGAGACGCCGGCAGCCCCGCCTCAACCTCGGACAGCAAACGACCGAGCTTTTCCGGCAGGCGCCGCTGCAAGAGAGCCAGCACCCTGCCCTTCAGCAGGAACAGCGCCAACGGCGCGAAGAGGAACAGTCCCCACAGTAGCCAGCCCAGTGTCCGGTCGTCGCACGTGATGACGAGACCGACGCCGGCGGCGGCAAACAGGGCGTGCAGGTCGAGCAGCCGCATCAAGAGCAGCGCCGAGGTGCTGCGCGTCAGCGGAACCGAGAATTCCGAGCGCATGAGGATGGGAAAGCTGGTTTCCCCCGCCCGGAACGGCAGCATGATGTTCAGCAGATTATGAACCTGAGTCACCCGCAGCAGCGTCAGGAAGTGGCCACGGGTCTCGTTAGGAAAATAGTCGTAGATCCGGTAGCAGCGGATGAAATAGGTGCCGACCAGCAGTGTGAGCGCGGAAAGCACCGGCAAAAGGCCCATCTTGGCCCACTCTTGCAACAGAACCGGCCATCCCCATATCCACTGGATGAAGGCGGAATAGGCGATGACGGCCATCAGGGAGATGACGGTCACCCGGTTGCGGACGAGCCACCTATCCCGGCTGGCATCCCCTGCTGCATTCATCTATTGCTACTTTCCTGTCCGGTGCTATGGGACGGCTGGTTATCACGATAAGCCGGGCGAGAGAACCTGCAGCGTTTCAAAGGTTTTGATTTTGGATCCCATCTTGGAAGCAAACAGAGTAGCGACCGCCACCGACGAGGCGATCGAACTGTCCGTGGTCGTGCCGATTTATAACGAAGAGGAAAGCGTCGGGCCGCTGGTTCAGCGCATTCGCGAGGCCATGTCGAATTTCGACCGATCATGGGAGTTGATCCTCGTCGATGACGGCAGCACCGATGCGACGCTGCTCAACGCCCGCAAAGCGCTTTCGGACACCGGTCTGCGCCTGAAGATCGTCGAACTGCAGCGCAATTTCGGCCAGACGGCGGCCATGCAGGCAGGCATCGACACGGCGGTCGGCCGGCTGATCGCCACGCTCGACGGCGACCTGCAGAATGACCCGCGCGACATTCCGGCCATGGTGACGGCAATCGAGGAACGGGAACTCGACCTTCTGGTGGGCTGGCGCAAGAACCGGCAGGACGGGCTGCTGCTGCGCAAGATTCCGTCCTGGTGCGCCAATTACCTGATCGGCAAGATCACCGGCGTGAAGCTGCACGATTACGGTTGCAGCCTGAAGGTCTACCAGGCCTCGATCATCAAGCAGGTCAAGCTGATGGGCGAGATGCACCGCTTCATCCCGGCCTGGGTGGCGGGTGTCGTGCCATCAAGCCGGATCGGCGAAATGCCGGTCACCCATCACGCCCGCCAGCACGGCACGTCGAAATACGGGATTTCACGCACCTTCCGCGTCATTCTCGACCTGCTCTCGGTGCTGTTCTTCATGCGCTACAAGGCGCGGCCGGGTCATTTCTTCGGCTCGATCGGCCTGGCGGCCGGCGGCATCAGCGCGCTGATCCTGTTCTATCTGTTCATCGACAAGTTCATCTTCGGCAACAATATCGGCGGAAGACCGATGCTGATCGTCGGCGTCATGCTGTTCCTGTCCTCGGTCCAGTTGATCACCACCGGCATCCTTGCCGAGATGATGGCGCGGCTCTATTCCGGCGAGAATGACACGCCGCCCTATATCGTCCGCAAGATTTTCGACACCGACAGCACCGGCGCCTGACGACCTCACGCGGCCGGAGTAAGCTCGGCGCCGACCAGAAGCTTCAGTTCGCCGGGATGAATGCGCAAGGCGACATCGCGACCGATCGGCAAAAGCTCGCCATCGATGACACAGTTGATCTTATGGCGGGCGCGCGGAAAATGCAGATCGACCGAGGTTACGCTCATCTCGGTGATCAGCGGGCTTTCCCGGAATTTTCCGCGCAGGATATCGAAGGTCAGCTTGGCGACGCCCGACGGCTTGAGCGGTGGCGCGGTATAGAAGCCCAGATGCCCGCCGGTAACGTCATCGGCATACATCAGCGCGTTCGGGCCGAAGTGATTGTTCGACACCGAGATGGCCGAGACCTCGCGCTTTTCGCGCATGCCATCGACCTCGAACTCGATCTCGAATTCCGGCGGATTGAGCATGACGCCAAAGGCGGCCCGCGTACTGGCACGGATCTTTCCAAGCCTCGAGGCAAACGTATAGGATTCGCGGTAGCGCACCATGCGGGCATGCAGCCCCATGGAGAACTGGTGCACGAAGGCACGGCCGTCGGCGCTGCCGATATCGCCATCCACCACCCTGCCACCGGCCAGCACGTCCAGCACCGTCCAGATGTCGAGCGGCAGCTTCAGCGCGCGTGCAAACAGATTCATCGTTCCGGCCGGCACCACCCCGAGCGGAATGCCGTTTTGCCAGGCGACCCCGGCGGCGGACGAAATCGTGCCGTCGCCGCCGCCGGCGATCATCGCATCCAGATCGTCGCGCCGCGCGGTCCTTTGGAGCGCACCGCTCATCTCGCTGCCATTGACGACGGCGATCTCAATGTCATGTCCCGCAGCGCGAAAGATTTCCTCCGCCTTGGCGCCATATGCTTCCATATCCGTCGTGCGGAACGTGCCGCCATCGCGATTGAAAATGGCCTTGATCTTCATGAATTGTCCTTGGACTGTGCCGTGCGGAAGTTTATCATATAGGGTGACGGTCACGGATTTGCAGGTGGGCGCGCGCACCCGTGCGTGAATCCCGGCAAGCGGTTGTCAGGGCCTCGCCATGCGGCTATGTCGTCCACTCCAGACCACCATCCCTTCAGGACCGGACGAAAACAGGCATGAATTTTCTGGTCAGGCATCTTCAGACGCGCCCCGCCACGTTCATCTTTCTGGTTGCCGCCTATTTCGCGCTAAATGTAATCGTCCGCCTGTCGCTGCCCAATTCGCTGGAAATGGACGAGGCCGGCCAAATCCTGATGAGCCAATGGTACGCTCTCGGATATGACACGCAGCCACCCTTCTTCAACTGGATCCAGCATCTGATAATCGATGCGATCGGCCAGTCGCTGCTGGCGTTGAGCCTCGTCAAGAACCTGTTCCTTTTCTTAAGCTACGTCTTCTACTATCTCGCCGCCCGCGAGATTCTGACAGGCAAGGGACTGGCTGCAGCGGCAGCACTCGGACTGCTGACCATCCCGGAAATCGGCTGGCTGGCGCAGCGCGACCTGACGCATTCCAACGCCTCGCTGTTCGCCGCTTGCCTTTTCCTCTACGGGCTGTTTCGCACCCTTAGTCGGCCAAGTCTTTGCAGCTATGCCGTGACCGGCATCGCCATCGGCATCGGGCTCCTGTCGAAATACAATTTCTCGATTCTCTGCCTCTGCACCTTCGTCGCGGTCCTGGCCGTTCCCGCCTATCGCCAGCGCATCCTCGATTGGCGCATCCTGCTGACCGCGGGGGTCGCGGGATCGATCGTCTTTCCGCATGCGTTCTGGCTGTTGCAGAACTTTGAAATCGCATCCCATGACACCGTCAACAAGCTGGAAACCGGCGGGCAGGATGGTGTGCTCCTCCAGATGGGCCGTGGCCTCTCGGAACTGCCACTGACTGTCCTGAGCTTCTGCGCCCTGACGATTCTCGTCTATGCGACGATCGCCCGCGATCGTTTCTGGCCGAGCTTGCGTGCGCAGAACGATCGAATTCGGCTGGTGGAAATCATGTTCGGCGTGCTGCTGGTCTTCCTGCTGTTTCTGATCTTTTTCGTCGGTACGGCTGAACTGAAGACCCGCTGGGTATCTCCGGTCCTCTTCATGACGCCCCTCTATCTCTGCCTGAAGCTCGATGCACACGGGATCGATGAAACGGTTTTCCTCAAGCGATTCTTGCCGGTCATCCTGTTGCTGATGGTCTTGATCCCGGCATCACTGGTCCTGCGGATCGTCGCGGCCGGGCCGATGAACGTCCATCCGAAATTGACCGTGCCATACCAGGCCTTCGCATCAGAACTCGTCGCCAAGCCCGGCGTCCAGCCCGCTCTGGTGATCGCGCAGGACGCCTTCCTCGCGGGGAACCTGCGCATGCAACTGCCGGACATCCCGGTCGATACGGAAACCTACAGGCTCTACAGTCCACCCTTCGACTGGTCGGAGGACAAGCCCATCCTGTTGGTCTGGCGCGCGGGAGACAAGAATGCGCTGCAGGTTCCGGCAAACGTCGAGAGCCGCCTCAGGCAGCGGATCGGTACCGTGCCGCCGCTGCAGCCACAAACGATCGCGCTGCCCTATATCTACGGCAGCGACGGCGATCTCTTCCGCTTCGGCTATGCCTGGGTTCGCAAACCCTGATTGCTCGCCTCATGCGGCCGCCTGCGGCATGATGTTGTCGTCTCCCCAGCGCTTCATCGCCATGATCACCGGCTCGAGGCTGCGCCCGCGCGCCGTCAGGCAATAATCGACCCTTGGCGGCACGACGGCAAAGACCGTGCGATCGATCAGCCCGTCGGCCTCCAGTTCGCGCAACTGCTTGGTCAACATGCGCTGCGTGACGTTCTGCAGGCGGCGGCGCAATTCGTTGAAACGCATCGTGCCATCGAGAAGGTGATAGAGGATCACGCCCTTCCATTTTCCGTCGATCAGGTTGAGCACGCCCTCGACCGGACAACCGGGAGAGCAATCGAGTGTCTGATGACGAACGCGCGGCATTTCACGGTATCCTTTTGGGTACTATATACACTTTATGTGCATTCTTGCAGGCTTTGAATATAATGCGCATCTAGCTTCCATTCAAACCCGAAGGAGCCAACATGCGCGCTGTCGCCTACAAGATCCCTCAAGCCATTTCCGCCGAAACCTCGCTGATCGACGTCGACCTGCCTGTCCCTACTCCCGAGGGCCGCGATCTGCTCGTCGAGATCAAGGCCGTTTCCGTCAATCCGGTGGATGCCAAGGTCCGCGCCGGTTCCAAGCCGGAGCCCGATCAGTTGCGCGTCCTCGGCTTCGATGCTGCCGGCATCGTCAAGGCAATCGGCCCGAAGGTAAAGCTGTTCCAGCCCGGCGATGCGGTCTTCTATGCCGGCGCCATCGATCGGCCGGGGTCGAATGCCGAATTTCATCTGGTGGATGAACGCCTTGTCGGCAAGAAGCCGGAAACGCTTGATTTTCCAGCCGCCGCCGCCCTGCCGCTCACCGCCATTACGGCTTGGGAAATGCTTTTTCATCGGCTGAAGGTCAATGATCCCGTGCCCGGTGCGAACGCCATCCTGATCATCGGCGGCGCCGGCGGTGTCGGCTCGATCGCGATCCAGCTGGCGCGGGCGCTGACCAACCTCACGGTGATCGCGACGGCGTCACGACCCGAAACGCAGAAATGGGCCTATGATCTCGGTGCGCACCACGTGCTCGATCATTCGAAACCACTCGCCCGACAGATCGATCAACTCGCACTCGGAGCACCGGCGTTCGTCTTTTCAACGACCAACACGACTGATCATATCGGCGACATCGTCAACCTGATCGCGCCGCAGGGCCGGTTCGGACTGATCGACGATCCCGATACGCTCGATGTCGTTCCTTTCAAGCGCAAATCGGTCTCCATTCATTGGGAACTGATGTTCACCCGCTCGCTATACCAGACCAAGGACATGGAGGAGCAGCACCACCTTTTGGACGAGGTCTCTCGCCTGGTCGATGCCGGCAAGATCCGCTCGACGCTGACGGACAGCCTCGGAACCATCAATGCGGCAAACCTGAAGACGGCTCATGCCCTGATCGAGAGCGGCCGGACGAAGGGCAAGCTTGTGCTGGCTGGATTCTGACCAGTTCTCGCTTGTCGAATGAGGACTCAACGCAGTTCCCACGGGAACGCGTCCCTGCCATGCGCCTGCGTAAACAGGGGACAGCGCGGCACATCGAACACCTCCCAAGCCGGTGAAGCCGCGCTGCCCCGGAACCGCGCTCCGTAACGAAAGCGAAGCGCGGTTCCGGGGCGGCCCCTTCATCTGCCACCGGAGAACACAATGCCGTCCTTCATTGCCACCCTCGTCAATTCCCGCGCGTTCGGTTATCTCGCTCGCACTATCCTAACCTACATGTTCTGGGCCAGCGGTCTGGCCAAGCTCCTCGACTTCAACGCCGGGGTCGCGGAAATGGCCTTCTTCGGACTGGAGCCCGCCCCGTTGTTCAACATTGCGGTGGCGGTCACGCAGCTTGGCGGCTCGGCGCTCATTATCGCCAATCGCTGGACCTGGCTCGGCGCCGGCGCGCTCGGCATCTTCACCGCCCTCACCATCCCAATCGCCCATCCGTTCTGGACAATGCAGGAGCCGATGAAGACGCTGGAGTTCTATGTGGTGATGGAACACATCACGGTCATTGGCGCGCTGATGGTGGTTGCCTGGAAGTCCGCCCCGGCACGCGATGCGGTGGCTTCTCCCCACGCGGCTCTTGCTACGCAGGCAAACACGTAACGACACAAGCGAAGGCCTGCCGGATACGAGCCGGCAGGTCTTATCTGGGTTCCGGCAGTTTCAGCGTGCCGCCGGTCTTGATGGTGCGGATGGCAAAATTTGAGCGGATATCCGAAACACCCGGCAATGCCAGCAAGGTCTGTGTCAGCAGCGTCTCATAGGCGGCCAAATCTTCCACCACCACTTCCGCCAGGAAATCGGCGCTTCCGGAAATCAGGAAGCAGGACACGACCTCCGGGATCGCCAGAAGCGCGTCCTGCTGCGACACGGCGTTTTCCAGGCTGTGACGCCCCACCTTGATCTCGACGAAGACAGTGAGCCCGAGCCCGACCTGCTTGCGGTCGATATCCGCGCGATAGCCCCGCAGCACGCCGGACTTTTCGAGATTGCGGATGCGCCGGAGGCAAGGCGACGGCGACAGGTTCACGCGCTCGGCAATTTCCACATTCGTCGCCCGCGCGTCCTCCTGCAGGATGCGAAGGATGGCAATATCGAATTTATCCAGATTTGGCATTTTTGCAAACTATTCCCATCAAAATTGGCACATCATAGCGTTCAGTATAAATTCTTGGGCATTGTTCGCAAGGACATGCCCTAGCCTCCGGCGCTAGATTTTCTTTCGAGGAAACGGATTTCCGTTTCGAACAGAGAGGATAGCCCCATGACTACGCTCGCCTTCACCCGCACCGGCACCCCCTCGGCAGCAACTGGTTATCTTGGCGGCACGGTTACCGTCCTGATCTGGGCCAGCTGGATTCTTGCCACCCGCCACAGCGCGGCGACGCCGCTCGGGACGATCGATATCGGCCTGATCCGTTATGGCGTTCCCGCGATCGTATTGGCGCCGGTCTGGTGGCGGATCGGACCGTTGCCGAAGGGCGTGCCGCTTCATCTGCTCCTGCTGATGGTGGCGGGTTCGGGCGCGCTGTTCTTCCAGTTGACCACCTATGCCATCCACCAGACGCCGGCGGCGTCGGCTGGCATCCTGCTCGGCGGCTCCATGCCGCTGGCGGCCGCCCTGATCGGTGTTTTGATCTTCAAGGAGCGGCCGGATCGCAGCCGCTGGCTGGGGCTTGCCGCCATTCTCGCCGGCGTCGCCATCCTGCTTTACAGCAGTCTTTCGAGTGCCGGCATTCCCTGGACGAGTTTCATCCTGCTGCCCTCCGCCGCCCTGCTCTGGGCCAGCTATACCCATGCCTTCAAGCGCTCGGGGCTGACCGCCGTCGAAGCTGGCGCCGTCATCGCCTTCTGGTCGGCACTGATCCATATCGGCCTCGCGCTGATCTACGGATCAACACTGGCCATCACCCCGGCAAACGAGATCGCCCTGCAGGTCCTCAGCCAAGGCATCCTATCCGGCCTGACGGCGACGGTCGCCTATGGCACGGCGGTGCGGGTGCTGGGCGGCACGCAGGCGGCCGCCTTCACGGCGATCACGCCGGTCCTGGCGACGCTGGGCGGCGGCATTCTTCTGGGCGAACAGATCGGAGCGTTCGAGATCGGCGCGGCCGTCATCACCGGCCTCGGCGTTGCCTTGTCCACCGGCCTGTTTGCGGCCCGGCGCTGATCATCGTCACAATTCGATCAGAAGCGGCGGCCCGGTCAAACCGGGCCGGCCTTTGTGTCTCAAGCCTGCAGCACGACGACGCGGCCGCCGACTCCGACGCGTTCATAGAGATCGACCACGTCATGGTTGAGCATACGCACGCAGCCGCTCGACATGGCCTGCCCGATTGACCAGGGCTGCGTCGTGCCGTGGATGCGGAACATCGTGTCATTGCCGTTCTGGTAGAGATAGATCGCCCGCGCGCCGAGCGGATTGTTCGGCCCGCCGGGAACGCCGCCGGCATATTTGAGGTTCTTGCCGGGATCGCGGCGGATCATGTTGCCGGTCGGCGTCCATGTTGGCCATTCGGCCTTGCGGCCAATGTAAGCGGAACCCGCCAGCGCATAGCCGTTGCGGCCGACGCCGATGCCGTAGCGCATCGCCTCGCCATCACCGAGGATATAGTAGAGCCGCCGCGCCGGCGTATCGACGACCACCGTGCCGGCATCATGTTTCGTCGCATAGGCCACCTGTTGGCGACGCAGTTCCGGCTTGATCTTGTCGAGCGGCATGGCCGGCATCGGAAACTTCTCGTCGGGTTTCGCCGCATAGTTGGCCGCATGGTTCGGCCCATTGGTGGCGCAACCGGCAAGCAGTGCAGAAAAGCCGATGAGCAGGCCACGGCGGGAGATCGACATCGTGAGTTTCCTTAAGATCCGGTTGATGCGACCGAAATTAAGGAGAACATGGTTAATGGGCGGTTAAGCGCGTTGAAATCGTGCACGATTTGGATGTTCGCGTGCCTGCGACGACGCTCGACAGCAAAGGCAGGTTTTGTTGGCGGGCTCAAAGTGTCCTCCCTCATCAAGTCAGTCGTGCATCGGCGGCTTCATATTCCTTGAGCCTTGCATTTGCGATGACGACGATGTGTCGCATGAGGGCGCCGAGGGCTGTCATCTTTGATTTTCCCGCGGCCAGGAGGCGTCGGTATATGACGGCGAGGTGGCTTTTGCTGTGGCTTGCGGCCATGGCGGCGGTGAAGAGCAGCGGGCGGAGCTGGCGGCGCCCGCCGGTGGCAAATCGCCGTCCTTTATAGGTGCCGCTGTCGCGGGGATGCGGCGCACAGCCGGCGAGACTTGCGGCCTGCCTGCGGTCGATCCGGCCGAGTTCGGGCATGAGGGCGAGCAGGACGGGAGCGATCACCTTTCCGATGCCTGGGACACCGCGCAGGATCGCCTGACGCTCCTTCATCCGGCGGTTGCCGCTGACGGTCGCCTCGATCTGCCGGTCGATGGCATCGATGCGCCGCTTGATCTCGGCGACATGCCCGGCGATTTCGCGCGCGATCGGCTTGTTGCGCGGCGCCTTCAGCCGGTTTTCTTCCTGCACCCGCATGGCAACGAGGTCGGCCCGGCGTGCGACCAAAAGCTTCATGCGCGCGTCCTGTGGCTCCGGCGCCTGGAAGCGCGGCAGCGATTTTGCCCGCAGGAGGCCGTATTCGGCGATATGGCGGGCATCGATCGGGTCGGTCTTGGCCATCGTGCCGCAAGAGCGGATGAAGGCCTTCACCCGCGCGGCATCGGCGCGGTGGGCCGGGATGGCCAGGCTCTCCAGAACGCGCAGCAGTTCGTCTTCGTAACCGCCGGTCGCCTCGCA
Source organism: Pararhizobium sp. O133 (assembly GCF_051669845.1). Lineage (NCBI taxonomy): Bacteria > Pseudomonadati > Pseudomonadota > Alphaproteobacteria > Hyphomicrobiales > Rhizobiaceae > Pararhizobium > Pararhizobium sp. O133. Next base: position 3,612,234 of record NZ_CP196426.1, read on the forward strand.
GATGGCAAGCATGCCGGTGCGTCCGGCATAGGGCTTCAGAGCCGCCTTCAGAGCAGCTGTCGTGTTGGAGACGGTGAGAGTTTTCAAGGTGCGGCTGTCGAAAAGGGTGACGGTATCCTTGGCGACATCACAGCCGAGGGTGGACTGGATTTCATCGGCATTCGCGATCATGATGGGGCTCCATGCTTGGCATTGTCTGCGGGCGCGGTGAAAACCGGCCCATTCAAGTCAACAAGCGATGCGAAGCTGGTGCGCTCACGGCCCAGGATGAGGCCGGTCGTCAAGACCTATTCCTGTTCGGGCGCGTGACCGCATCATGCCCGGGGTGGCCACCCCGGGCATGATCCAGCTTCACCCCATTAAAGCATGATTCAGACAGACAATTCCTGTGCCCGCCACAGGAATCCAGCCAGATCAAGTCATTGAGCTGAAAGAGTCTTTCGACCCGACGGACGTCGGGTCGCTGGATCCCCGCCACGAGGGCGAGGATAACGGGAGTTGAAGGAGCGCCGCAGAAAAAAACGAGCTTTCGGCAGACGATACGTCCGTCTACCCGTCTGATCCATGCAACAGAGTTACCACCCACCAACGACGACGGCCGACCTCTGCATCACATATTCGGATAAACTGGCCCTTCGCCGCCCTGCGGGGGCACCCAGTTGATATTCTGGTTGGGGTCCTTGATATCGCAGGTCTTGCAGTGGACGCAGTTCTGGGCGTTGATGACGAAGACGTCCTGTCCGTCCTTTTCCACCCATTCGTAGACGCCGGCCGGACAGTAGCGGGTCGAGGGACCGGCGAAGATGTCATGTTCGGAGCGCTTCTGCAGGTCCATGTCCTTGACCAGGAGATGCACCGGCTCGTTTTCCTCGTGATTGGTGTTCGACAGGAACACCGAGGAGAGACGGTCGAAGGTCAAAACGCCATCCGGCTTGGGATAGGCGATCGGCTTGTGCTGGGATGCCGGCTCCAGCGACTGGGCGTCGGTCTTGCCGTGCTTCAGCGTCCCGAAGAAGGAGAAGCCGAACAGTTGGTTTGTCCACATGTCGAGGCCGCCGAGCGCGACGCCGATGGCGGTGCCGAATTTCGACCAGAGCGGCTTGACGTTGCGCACCCGCTTCAGGTCCTGGCCGATGGCGCTGTCGCGCCAGCCGTTCTCGATCTCGACGACTTCGTCATTGGCGCGCCCGGCCGCGATCGCATCGGCCAGCTTTTCGGCGGCGAGCATGCCCGACAGGACCGCATTGTGGCTGCCCTTGATGCGCGGCACGTTGACGAGACCGGCCGAACAGCCGATCAGCGCGCCACCGGGGAAGGTCAGCTTCGGCACCGACTGGTAACCGCCCTCGGTGATGGCGCGGGCGCCATAGGTCAGCCGCTTGCCGCCCTCGAAGGTGCCGCGAATGGCGGGATGCGTCTTGAAGCGCTGGAATTCCTCGAACGGATAGAGATAGGGGTTCTTGTAGTTGAGGTGGACGACGAAGCCGACAGCGACCAGATTGTCCTCGAGATGATAGAGGAACGATCCGCCGCCGGTCTTCATGCCGAGCGGCCAGCCGAACGAATGCTGGACGAGGCCCTGTTTGTGGTTTTCCGGCCTGACCTGCCAGAGCTCCTTGATGCCGATGCCGAATTTCTGCGGCTCGCGGTCCCTGGAGAGATCGTATTTTGCGATCAGTTGTTTGGCGATCGAGCCGCGCACGCCTTCACCGATCAGCGTGTATTTGCCGATGAGTTCCATGCCGCGGGCGAAGTTCGGGCCGGGCTCGCCGTTCTTCTCTATGCCCATGTCGCCGGTCGCCACCCCCTTGACCGCGCCTTTCTCGTCATAGAGCACTTCGGTCGCGGCAAAGCCGGGATAAATCTCGACGCCCAGCGCTTCGGCCTTTTCAGCCAGCCAGCGACAGACGAGCCCGAGCGAGACGATGTAGTTGCCGTGATTGTTCATCAAGGGCGGCATGGCGAAGTTCGGCAGACGGATCGAACCGGCCGGGCCGAGCAGCAGGAACTGGTCGTCCGTCACCTTGGTCTTGAAGGGATGCCCCTCTTCCTCGCGCCAGCCCGGCAGCAGCCGGTCGATGCCGATCGGATCGACGACGGCGCCGGACAGGATATGCGCGCCGACCTCGGCACCCTTTTCCAGGACCACGATCGACAGGTCCGGATTGACCTGTTTCAGCCGGATCGCCGCAGAAAGACCTGCCGGCCCCGCGCCAACGATCACAACGTCGAATTCCATGCTTTCGCGTTCGGGAAGCTCTTGTCCGTCGCTCATCTTATCGTCTCCAGTCACACCCGGCCATTTTGCGCGGTTTTGTTCCCAATTCTGTCTTCCGTCATGGCAAATGCGGCCCCACTTGTCGAGCCAGTCTGCGACGGCAGCCAACCGCATTTGCGCATGAGGTCATGACGCAGGATACAAATACATGACGTGTACGTAAACGTCATATATTTTGTGCCGATTTGGATCGTGTCCACAAGATCAATGGTCGCCACTTCGACATGCAAACCCGCCTTGCTTTTGCCCGCTCCCTGTGCGAGGAGCCGCCCTTCAAAAATGCGCTGTCGCAGTCGCTCCCTACGTGACTGCCAAATTCCTGCCTTGAGAAGCGATGCAGAGGTCCCGCGACACCGTGGGCGCCTTGATGCGCGGTTGCGGGATCAAAGACTGGAGATAACCATGGCCAAGGCACTCGGCTTCGATTTCGGCACGACCAATTCGGTTCTGGCCGCGTCGCACGGCGACACGACCCAATCGCTGAATTTTACCAGTGCTGCCGGCACGACCGATTCGATGCGCACCGCGCTATCCTTCATGAAGCATGCGCAGTTAGGGGCGGCCGCCGTGAAGATCGAGGCGGGCCAGGCGGCAATCCAGCAGTTCATCGATAATCCCGGTGAAGCCCGCTTCCTGCAGTCGATCAAGACCTTCGCCGCCAGCCCCCTCTTCCAGGGCACGCTGATCTTTGCCCGGCGCAATAGTTTCGAAGACCTGATGCGATCGTTCCTCACCCGGCTCGCGGACTATGCCGGCGATGGCTGGCAAGAGGACTACAAGCGCATCGTCGTCGGCCGTCCCGTCCGCTTTGCCGGCACCAGCCCGGACGAAAACCTGGCGCTGGAACGTTACGAGCGGGCGCTGTCGTCCTTCGATTTTCCGGAGATTCATTATGTCTACGAGCCGGTCGCGGCCGCCTTTTATTTCGCCCAGAACCTGAAGAAGGACGCCACCGTGCTGGTCGCCGATTTCGGCGGCGGCACCACCGACTATTCGATCATCCGCTTCGAAAGCCATGCCGGCAAGCTGACGGCCGTTCCCGTCGGCCATTCCGGCGTCGGTGTGGCCGGCGACCATTTCGATTTCCGCATCATCGATACGGTGGTTTCGCCGCTGATCGGCAAGGGCAGCCAGTTCAGGAGCTTCGACAAGCTGCTGGATGTGCCCTCCAGCTACTATGCCAATTTCGGCCGCTGGAACCAGCTGTCGATTTTCAAGACGTTGAAGGACTTTACCGACCTGAAGCAACTGGTGCGCTCCGCCGTGGAGCCGGAAAAGCTCGAAGCCTTCGTCGACCTGGTCGATCACGACGAGGGTTACCCGCTTTACCAGGCGATCTCGGCCACGAAGATGCGGCTGTCGCAGGCGGAGGAAACCGAATTCTTCTTCAAGCCGCTGGGCGAAAAGAGCCGGCAGACGGTGCGCCGCAACGATTTCGAAAGCTGGATCGCGCCCGATCTCGCCCGTATCGAGGAAGCGCTGGAGGAGGTGCTCACCACGACCAACACCCTGCCTGAAGGCATCGATAAGGTATTTCTCACCGGCGGCACGTCCTTCGTGCCAGCTATCCGCCGCATCTTCGAAAACCGCTTTGCCAACGACCGCATCGAAAGCGGCGGCGAACTGCTGTCGATCGCCCACGGCCTGGCGCTGATCGGCGAACGGGACGATATCGAACGCTGGACTGCGATGGCGGCCTAAGCGACCGAAAGACTGGCACCGGGGGATGAAGGCAGTTTCCTCTTTCCCGGCCGCCCGGCCTTCTGTAGAAGGTGAGGCATGATTTCCACCGACAGGATGAGCCCGGCCGAACTTGCCGCCCTTCTGCATTTCCATGCGGAAGCGGGCGTCGAATGGCTGCTGGAAGACGATCCCGTCGATCGCTTCGCCGAATTCGAGCAGGCCAAAGCCGCGCGCGGCCCCGCCCCATTTGCAGCAACGCAAGCCGCGCAAAGAGCGCAGAGCTTCGAGCGCAACGATGTACCGCAAGCGCCGGCTGCCCGTGAAAACGGCAATCGCACAGCCGCCAAGGCACCGGCGCCGACCGCCGCGACCCCGCAGGTGGCTATTCCCCACGAGCAGGCGATTGCGGAAGCGCGCTTCGCCGCCGAATCCGCCCGCTCCCTTTCGGAATTGAAGAGCGCGATGGAAGCCTTTTCCGGCTGCAACCTCAAAAACAGCGCGCGCAACATGGTCTTCGCCGATGGCAATGCAGCGGCCGGTATCATGGTGATCGGCCCCGTGCCGAACGGCGACGACGACCGCGACGGCATCCCCTTTTCCGGCAAGCAGGGCCAGATGCTGGAACGCATGCTGGCGGCGATCGGGCTCGACCGGACATCCGCGCTGCTCACCAACGTCATTCCCTGGCGACCGCCGGGAAACAGGCCGCCGTCGGTGCGCGAAACCGATATCTGCCGCCCCTTCATCGAGCGGCAAATCGCGCTTGCCGAGCCCCGCCACCTGCTCGTTCTCGGCAATTTTGCCTGCCGCTTCTTTTTCGGCGGCAATGACACGATCCATCACATGCGCGGCGAATGGCGTGACGTCACTTTCGGCGGCACGACCATCCCTGCCATAGCCACGCTGCACCCGCAGGACCTCATGTCGGCTCCCGGCAGCAAACGCCTTGCCTGGCAGGACCTGCTCGCGTTTCGCGCCCGGATACGTGGTTAAAAGCCGGTTTCCAAAGGCTTGCCCGATTTGTGAACAAACGATGAAGAAAGCCATGCGGATTGCGCATACCAGCAACGCGCCGCTGTCCGTTGCGGAATCGATGTTGCGGTGCAATATAAAACCACGGGAGGAATGGAATAAGGAATTGAACCATGACGACCCGTTTTCGCCCCCTGCATTCGAGTTTTGAGACGCTCCGCCACGCCGGCTCGGCCTTGCGCACGCCTTTCAACAGCTTCGGCTCGGCTGCGAACGAACAGATGACGGCGGCCGGCTATGGCCACAAGACGCGTCCGAACCAGATTTTCGCGGAATTCATCCAGCGCTAAGCTGAGACAAGCGGCGCGCACCAATGCGCGCCATCGCTTCGATCTCTAAAAAGGTGTCCGATCATGTCAGTCCGTTCGCTCCGTTTCCTCATCGCCGATATCGGAACGGCCGTGCGCGCCTCGCGCGAATACACCCGCCTGAGCCAGGAATGCCCGGCAACCGATGCCAAGCGCAACACGGCCAGCGGCTTCCTGCCCCGCTGAGCAGCCAGGGATCTTCGGGTCGGGGGCCAGCAATTGCGCGACCTGCATAACTCTTTCGAAACCGAAACACGAAGGCCGGGGAGTATTTCCTCCGGCAACGGCGCGCTGTCGCCGGAACAACCACGGGTTTGACATCCGGCGAGAACGTTGATTGAGTACAGCTGCGGTTGTATTTTCGTCAGCGGTGCAAGGTTAGTGATGTCCCTGCTTTCAAAGGCCTTTTCGCTGATTCTTCGAAATTGGCCCTATTATTTGCTGTTCTGCGTCCTCGATCTCGCCTTGACGAGCATCGGCATCATCGCGATCAGCCAATGGAATCTGGGACTTCACGTCTCGCTCACCGCTGCGATGATCCTGCTCTGGCTGGCTTTCCTGTTCTTCATTCTCAGGGCCTCGATCCTCCAGAACCAGCCTGTACCCCATGGTGCCGCGAAGCCATCACTTGGCGCCTTCGTGCCGTTCGTGGCCAAAGGCTTCGTCCTCTATCTTATCGTTTTCGCCATATGCGCGCCGGTCTTTTTCGCCTTTGCCGGTCAGGCACCGTTGGGTCTCTTTCCGGACGCGACCATGTTCGGCCCCCTCCCCCTCTTCGTACTGGCGTTTTTCGCGGGCACGACCCTTGTTTTCTCGTCCATCTTCGCGCTGCTCGGAACCTGGTTGCCGGCGACGGTGCATGGCATCCGTCCCCAGTTCTCCGATGCCGCCGCTCGAGGATCGCGGATGTTCTGGCGGAGCTTTTTCCGGATACTGCCGCTTCTGATCGTCTTTCCGGCCATTTCCTGGGGCGTAACCGCCGTCCCGTTTCCGAGCCCCAGCCTGTTTCCAACCGGCTTGGCCGGTATCATCACGGTTCCGATGATCATCGAAACCGCCGTCAGCTACATTCTGAGCGCGCTCTTTGCGACGGTTATGATGGTCGCTCTCTCGGAAAACTATTTCGACGGAGAAAGGCTGTTACGCACCGCGCCGGTCGCAGCGTCCTGACCATCGGCGTGACTTATTCTTATGCCCTGCATTTTTGCGCCACTCCTTGTCGCAATCGACAGCGACGGCAAAACCGCATGCGACGACACTCTTGTGTAATTTCCGCAGCGGTGTACCAAGCTGGCACCCACGATAACCCGTTCCCGCGCTGCTGCTGAGCCGCCCAACATTTTGCACACTGGTCAGGCATCAGGTGCCCAGGAGCCCGCATGATTTCCAGCCTCAGATCCGTGTTCAGCCTGATGCTCTCCACATCGCTGATGATGGTCGGCTTCGGATTGGCGAGTTATGTGCTGCCGGTGCGGTCGGTGGCCGAGGGCTGGTCGACGCTGGTCATTTCGTGGATCGCGACAGGCTACACGCTGGGCTTCACGATCTCCTGCGTCATCACGCCGAAATTCGTGGCGCGCGTCGGCCATGTCCGGGTGTTCGCCGCGCTGATCACCCTGCTCAGCGTTGCCATCCTGATGTGCGGGCTTGTGGTCGATTGGCGAGCGTGGATCTTCTTCCGCGCGATTTCCGGCTTTGCGATCGCGGGCAGCTATCTCGTCATCGAGAGCTGGCTGAACGAGCGCGTGACCAATGAAAACCGTGGCATGCTGTTTTCGCTCTATCTGATCACCACCATGGTCGGCACGATCGGCGGCCAGTATCTCGTGCCGCTCGGCGATCCCACCAATTCGTCGCTGTTCATTCTCTGCGGCGTGCTGTTTTCCCTCGCGCTGTTGCCCACCGCGCTCTCTTCCTCGGCCATGCCCGCACCGCCGGCCCAGGCGAAGTTCGACGTGCCGGGGCTTTATCGCCGCTCCCCGGTCGCGGTCGTCGGCGCGTTTCTTGCCGGCGCCATGTCGGGTGCCTGGCTCAATCTCGGCGGCGTGTTCACGCAGAAGATCGGCCTATCGACGACCGAGGGCGCCACGCTTCTGGCAGCGCTGCTGGCCGGAAGCGCTGTCTCACAGATCCCGATCGGCCGCACCTCCGACAGGGTCGACCGGCGTATCGTCATGGTTGGCTGCGGCATTGTCGGGGTGATCTCGTGTCTTGCCATGGTGGCCTTCGTCGATGCAGGTCCGCTGATACTCTATGTCATCGCCGCCTTCGTCGGCTCGGTGCTGTTTCCGATCTATGCGCTGAACGTCGCCCATGCCAACGACCTCGCCCGGCCGAACGAATATGTCGAGGTCTCCTCCGGCATGATGATCACCTATGGCGTGGGCACGATTTCCGGCCCGCTGATGGTCGGCCCGGTGATGGACCGGTTCGGCCCGGCCTCGCTCTTTCTGGTCCTGGCGGTCTATTTCGCGCTCTATGCCGCCTATGCTGCATGGCGCATCGCCCAGCGCCACCAGCATGACGGCCTCGTTGCCAAGACGGATTTCCAGGCGAACACCGTACCGACACCGGGGACCGAAGCGGTCAACGCCATGAATCAGGCCGTGCGGCCGGGCGGGCTGATCGACGACGACACGGTGCCGCCCCGGGCGTACTGATCGCTATCCCTGCGGTGTGACGTGCTTGCGGGCGCCCTTGCGCTCGAGGCCAAGCTGGTGTTCGCGGAAAATGATGAAGATGCCGGCCGCCACCACGATCGCCGTGCCGATCAGCATGACACCGGTCGGCACCTCGCCGAACAGGAAATAGCCGATCAGCAGGCCGAGGATGATCGACGTATATTCGAACGGCGCGATGGTCGACATGTCGGCGTAGCGGTAGCTCTGGGTCAGCAGGATCTGCGCGACGCCGCCACAAAAGCCGGCCGCCATCAGGAGAAGGAAGGAATTCCACGGCAGCGGCTCCCAGCCGAACGGCAGCGTCAGCAACGAGAAGCAGGAGGCCGAGAGGGAGAAATAGAGCACGATCGTGTGCGTGCGCTCTTTCGCGATCAGTTTGCGCACCAGCACCATCGCGACGGCACCCAGCGCTGCCGACAAAAGCACGGCCAGCGCGCCGAGCGCTTCGCCCGAGCCGAATCCACCGTCCCGCAGCAAGGTCAGGCGCGGCCAGGTGATGATCATCACCCCGACAAGACCGATCAGAACCGCCGACCAGCGATAGACCCGCACAGTCTCCTTCAGGAAGACGGCGGCGAATACCACGGCCAATAGCGGCATCGCATAACCGATGGCGATCGCTTCCGGCAGAGGCAGATGCACCAGGCCGTAGAAACCGAAGCTCATCGCCAGGATGCCGATGAAGCCCCGAGCGAGATGGCCGAAAATATCCTTGGTGTGAAAGGCGGTGCGCAAGTGCCCCTTGACGGCGAGATAACCGAGGATCGGCACCATAGCGAAGGCGGAGCGATAAAAGGTGATCTGCCCGGTGGCGATCTCCGTTCCCGCCGCCTTGATCAACGTCGACATGCAGACGAAAACGAGTACGGAAAAGACCTTGAGCGCGATGCCCTTCATCGGGTGTGGAAATTCGGCATCCATGCAATCGGGCTCGTCAGGCAGGCGGCAGCGGGCCGAAAGTCTTTGCGAAACGACGGGCTGCGGGAGATGCGACAGAGAATCCATCGCTGGAATACAAATACTCTAGCGCGCCTCGGCTGCACGAGGGATCAATTTTCGTGATGCGAGCCGGAAATATTTGATGCACGTTCATCGATATCATAGTCTGCTGCTACCGGCGCAATAGACCGTATTCGCCCAAGCTCCCGGAATTTCTCTGGAAATTTGCGTCGCTTGTGCCAAAAATGCACAGCCGGTTTAAATATTGTTAGGGCGAATTTCGTAAATGTCTGATGCAAGTAAAGGGAGGATGGATTGGCGCGGTGAAAATGCGCACGCGCGATCGAAACTCCAGATCTCAGCCACCCCGAAGCTCCGCGTGTGTCGCTGAGCCTCATCACACTGACCAGGCCTTTCCGGCGGCATGACGCGACGGAAAACAAACGGGACACACAATGCGGACAGATACGGGCGAAATCATTCATCTGGAAGACTACCGGCCGACGGATTTCGTCCTTGAGAGAGTGGATCTCACCTTCGAACTGGACCCGACCGAAACTAAGGTCGAAGCTCGGCTGATCTTCCACCGGCGCGAAGGCGTGGCCGGGGATGTGCCGCTGGTTCTCGATGGCGACGAACTGAAGATGACTGGCTTGCTGCTCGACCAGGAAGAAATTCCGACAGCCAATTATGATGCCGCCGAGCATACGCTGACCATTCGCGACCTGCCGGCGTCGGCGCCGTTCGAGGTGACGATCACCACCGAAATCAACCCGGAGGCCAACACCAAGCTGATGGGCCTTTATCGCACCAGCAATGTCTATTGCACCCAGTGCGAGGCGGAGGGCTTCCGCCGCATCACCTATTTCCCCGATCGCCCCGACGTGCTCGCGGTCTACACGGTCAACATCATCGCCGACAAGGAAACCGCGCCGCTGCTGCTGTCAAACGGCAATTATCTCGGCGGCGCCGGCATGGGCGACGGCCGGCATTTCGCGGCCTGGTTCGATCCGCATCCGAAGCCGAGCTATCTCTTCGCGCTGGTAGCCGGCGATCTCGGCGTCGTCGAGGATACTTTCACGACGATGTCCGGCCGCGACGTCACGCTGAAAATCTATGTCGAACACGGCAAGGAGCCGCGCGCCACCTATGCCATGGACGCCCTGAAGCGGTCGATGAAATGGGACGAGGAGCGGTTTGGCCGCGAATACGATCTCGACATCTTCATGATCGTCGCCGTCTCCGATTTCAACATGGGCGCCATGGAGAACAAGGGCCTGAATGTCTTCAACGACAAGTACGTTCTGGCCGACCCCGAAACAGCGACCGATGCCGACTACGCCAATATCGAGGCGATCATCGCACATGAATATTTCCACAACTGGACCGGCAACCGCATCACCTGCCGCGACTGGTTCCAGCTCTGCCTTAAGGAAGGCCTGACGGTCTATCGCGACCACGAATTCTCGGCCGACCAGCGCTCGCGCACGGTCAAGCGCATCGCCGAAGTCCGCCACCTCAAGGCCGAGCAGTTCCCCGAGGATGCCGGCCCCCTCGCCCACCCGGTTCGCCCAACAAAATATCGCGAAATCAACAACTTCTACACGACGACTGTCTATGAAAAAGGCAGCGAGGTCACCCGGATGATCGCGACGCTCTTGGGCGCCGATCTCTTCAAGGCGGGCATGGAACTCTATTTCGATCGCCATGACGGACAGGCCGTCACGATCGAGGATTTCGTCGACTGCTTCGCCGAAGTCAGCAAGCGTGACCTGACGCAATTCTCGCTCTGGTACCACCAGGCCGGAACGCCGCTCGTCAGCGCGTCGACCGCCTATGACGCCGCCAGGCAGACCTTCACCCTGTCGCTGGAACAGATGGTGCCGCCGACGCCCGGGCAGAGCACCAAGGACCCAATACACATCCCGCTGCGGTTCGGCCTGCTGTTGGAAGACGGCTCAGAGGCTGATGTCTCATCGGCAACGGGCGCCGAAATCACTGGCGACGTGCTGCATCTCGTCGAGCGCAACCAGACCATTGTCTTCAACGGCATTACCTCGCGCCCGGTCCTGTCGCTCAACCGCGGTTTCTCGGCGCCGATCAACCTACATTTCGAGCAGGCGCCGGCTGATCGCGCCCATATCGCCAAGCACGAACGTGATCTCTTCGCCCGTTGGCAGGCCTTGAACGATCTCGCCCTGCCGAACCTCGTCGCGGCGACGGCCAGCGCAAGGGCCGGCAAGCCCGCGCAATGCGACGCGGCCCTAACCGAGGCACTGCTCGCGGCGGCAGCTGACGGCACGCTGGAGCCAGCCTTCCGTGCGCAAGCGCTCGCCCTTCCAAGCGAAGCCGACATCGCTCGCGAAATCGGCAGCAACAACGATCCGGACGCCATCCATACCGGACGCCAGCAGATCATGACGGCGATCGCACAGGCCGGTCGTGAGATTTTCACCAAGCTCGCCGACGAACTGGTCGATACAGGCGCGTTCAGCCCGGATGCTGCCAGTGCCGGACGCCGGGCGCTGCGCAATACCGCCCTCTCCTATCTCATCTATGCCGAAAACGCCCCCGATCGCGCCGCAGCAGCCTTCAAGGCGGCCAACAACATGACGGACCTCAGCCAGGCACTGACAATCCTGGCACATCGCTTCCCTGCGTCGGCAGAAGCAAAGGAAGCGCTCGCCACGTTCAAGGCACGCTTCGCCGACAACGCGCTGGTCATCGACAAGTGGTTCACCATTCAGGCGACCATTCCCGGCGCTGAAGCACTCGACCGCGTCAAGGCGCTGATGGGCGACCCGTCGTTCAACGGTTCCAACCCCAACCGCGTGCGTTCACTGGTCGGCACGTTCGCCTTTTCGAACCCGACCGGTTTCAACCGCGCCGATGGCGAGAGTTATCGCTTCCTCGCCCGCCAAATCCTCGATATCGATCCGCGCAATCCGCAACTGGCGGCGCGCATCCTGACGTCGATGCGGTCCTGGCGCTCGCTGGAGGAAATTCGCGCAAACCACGCACGCGATGCGCTGCGCGAAGTCGCAGCTGGCGCCAAGCTTTCGCCCGACGTCAGCGACATCGTCGAGCGCATGCTCAAAGGCTAGGAAATATCAAGAGGAATGCTCGGACAAACCCTGCGATTGCAGGGTTTTTTCGTTTCTGAAGGCGTCATGCAGTCCCCGATACGATTTTCCAATGACGAGAATTGGTTAACAAAGTTTTACGTTTTTCTCTGGACAACCCGAATCACAATTGATTCATTGGGGCAGGTTCGAGCGAGCGGCGCATCGAATCAGACGAGGGTTTACAGATTTGACCAAGATGGCGGAAGCGCAGCGGGGACGCGCAGCCGGCGAGCGGCTGCGTCCAAGATTTCCCGGCTTTTCGAGCCTGGAAAAGGACGTGATCCAGCACGCACGGATTTTCACCGAGCCGGCGGCTTTGCGCCTGGCCCGTGCCGAGCCGCTCCTGAAACGCTCGATCCCGATCCTGATCACGGCCTTTCTTCTCGTCGTCGCGATCTCGCGGATGAGCGGCATCATGGTCGAATATGCCCGCATGGAAGCAAGCTCGCGCCAGGCGACGATGCTTGCCGCCGCAACCGCCAGCGCCGCCCTGCAGGACAAGGGCGTCGAACTTTTCGACAAGGCGCAGAAATGGGATGTCGAGCAGCGCCTCAACCGAGCCCTTCCGCCCGACCTGCTCGAGCCCGGCGCCTTCATTCTGACGGTTCGCAATGACGGACGGATTTTTGCAAGCTCGCCGTCCGGCTCGCCCTATACCGGCCACACGCTTCCCAACGTGGCACCCGAAGTGGCCGCCTTTCAGTATTTCGGCGAACAGTCGACCGTGATGAAAACGTTCATCGGCGGCGGCGAGCATATCGTTGCCCTGATGCAGGTACCGGACGGCGCCGGCACCCTGATGGTCGCGACACCGCTGGCCCGGATCGACAAACTGTGGCGCGACGAGGTCTCGCTCAACGTCACGCTTTTTGCCGGCATTTCGGCCATCCTGCTGGTTATTCTCTACGCCTATTACATCCAGGCCAAACGCGCGCGCGATGCCGACCAGATCTTCGCCGAATCCAACCTGCGGGTGGAGACGGCGCTGTCACGCGGCCGCTGCGGCCTGTGGGATTTCGACATGCCGAACCGCCGGCTGTTCTGGTCACGCTCCATGTATGAAATGCTCGGCATGCCGCCGAAGAGCAATGTCCTGTCGTTTGGCGATGCCGCTCGCCTGATGCATCCGGATGACGGCAGCATCTACAAGGTGGCGCGCACCATTGCCAAGGGTGACGCCCGCCAGATCGACCAGATTTTTCGCATGCGCCATGCCGATGGCCACTACGTCTGGCTGCGTGCTCGCGCCCAGGTAATCCGCACGACATCCGGCCGCGTGCACCTGATCGGCATCGCCATGGACGTCACCGAACAACACCGGCTTGCACAACGCTATGCCGAAGCCGACCAGCGTCTGGCAGATGCCATCGAATGTACCTCGGAAGCCTTCGTGCTGTGGGACAAGAACGACCGTCTCGTGATGTGCAACGCCCACTACCAGCAGGCCTACAAACTACCCGACCGCGTCCTCGTGCCCGGCACCGAGCGTTCGGTGGTGACGGCCGCCGCGGCCCGGCCGATCATCGAACGCCGGATCGCCGATCCCGATCGCTCCAACCATTCGCAGACATCGGAAGTCCAGCTCTCCGACCAGCGCTGGCTGCAGATCAACGACCGGCGCACCCGCGACGGCGGCATGGTGTCTGTTGGTACCGACATCACGCTTTTGAAGCGCCATCAGGTGCGCCTGCGCGAATCCGAACGCCGCCTGATGGCCACCATCGGCGACCTATCGACATCGCGCATCACTCTGGAACGCCAGAAGGCCGAACTGTCGGTCGCCAACGCCAATTACCAGGCGGAAAAGGAACGGGCGGAAGCCGCCAACCGCGCCAAGTCGGAATTTCTCGCCAACATGTCGCACGAGTTGCGCACGCCATTGAACGCCATTCTCGGCTTTTCCGAAATCCTACAAAATCAGATGTTCGGCCCGCTCGGCTCGGAGAAATACGACGAATATTCCCACGACATCCATGACAGCGGCAAACATCTGCTGAACGTCATCAACGACATTCTCGACATGTCGAAGATCGAGGCGGGCCAGATGAAGATCAATCGCGAAACGATCGATCTGGCGCCGTTGATCGAGGAAACGCTACGCTTCACCACCATTCCGGCGCAACAGAAGAACATCTGTGTCGATCAGCAGATTTCCTCCGGCCTGACCATCACCGCTGATCGGCGTGCGATGAAGCAGGTCCTGCTCAATCTCCTGTCGAATGCGGTGAAATTCACCAATGAAGGCGGCAATATCTCGCTGCGCGCCCGCAAGGTCTCCGGCGCCGTGACGCTGACGATCGCCGATACCGGCATCGGCATCCCGCGCAGTGCGCTGCAGAAGATCGGCCAGCCGTTCGAACAGGTGCAGAGTCAGTATGCCAAAAGCAAGGGCGGTTCAGGCCTCGGGCTCGCCATCTCCCGTTCCCTAACGCTTCTGCATGGCGGCACGATGAGGATCCACTCGACGGAAAATGTCGGCACGATCATCACGTTGCGCATCCCCGATGCATCCCCTCGCCCGGGAGTGGAAAACAAGGCCGCAATTCCAGTCTACGCCTGAAGCGAACCCGAATTCAGGATTTCACGACCGTCTGGAATATCCGGCGGACGGCCTTGGAAAGGCGGCGAATATCCGCCTCCAGCACCTTGATATCCGGCGCGTCGCCGGCCCGGCACAAGAGGTCGATCAGGCCGGCCGGCGCGTCCTTGAGTTCCAGATCGCCTTCGATGCAAAGCCGCACCATCTGCGACAGATCCGTAAACAGCGCCAGCGCCTCCAGCACCGTGTCGAGATCGTTCGTCGTCAACAGGTCAGGGCCGAGCGCGCGCAAGACATCGGCGGTCGATGTCCCGCTTGCCGGCACCGCAGAGGCCTTCGCCGGCGCGATCAGGATCAGGTACTGGGCGATGAACTCGATATCGACGAGGCCGCCGGGAATGAGCTTGAAATCCCAGACATCCGCCGGCGGCTTTTCCTTGTCGATCAGATCGCGCATC
Source organism: Pararhizobium sp. O133 (assembly GCF_051669845.1). Lineage (NCBI taxonomy): Bacteria > Pseudomonadati > Pseudomonadota > Alphaproteobacteria > Hyphomicrobiales > Rhizobiaceae > Pararhizobium > Pararhizobium sp. O133. The sequence goes on from NZ_CP196426.1 coordinate 3,627,277, forward strand.
TCGGCGACATCGGCGGTGACTTTCTTGATGTCTCGACGCTGTCCAAGAATATCGCCGACAATCGCGTTTGCCTGCTTGATCAGGCTCTGGTCGCCGCAGAGCACGCGGGCGCGGGTCAGCGCCATATGCTCCCAGGTCCAGGCCTCTTCCCGCTGGTACTTCTCGAAAGCGTTGATGCGCGTCGCGACCGGGCCCTTGTTGCCGGAGGGGCGCAGGCGCATGTCGACCTCGTACAACACGCCTTCCGCCGTCGGTGCCGAAAGGGCAGCGATCAGCCGCTGGGTTATGCGGGTGAAGTAACGCATGGAATCCAGCGGTTTCGGCCCATTCGATTCCGACGCCGCTTCGTCATAGTCATACAGCAGGATGATATCGACATCGGAGCCGGCCGTCAGTTCGTGGCTACCGAGTTTGCCCATGCCCACGACCGCCACGCGCCCACCGGGAAACGTCCCATGCGCGGCTTCGATTTCCCGCAATACGGCATCGAGCGCGGCGGTGATGATCAGGCCGGCCAGGTCGGTGAAGGCATGTCCAGCTTGCGTACCGGCAATGACCCCGGTCAACAGCCGGATGCCGATCAGGAAGCGTTGCTCGGATGCGGTGATCCGCAGGCGATCGAGGATATCCTCATAATGCCGGGCACCGGTCAGAAATCCCGTGATCCGGTTGGCCAGGTAGTCCCGCGTCGGCAACTCGACGAGAAGCCTCGGGTCGAGCATACCGTCGAAGACATGCGGCTTGCTGGCAATGACATCGGCCAGTCGCGGCGCTGCCGACATGATGTTGACGATCAGTGACAAAAGGCCCGGATTGTTGCCGAGCAGCGAGAAAAGCTGGATGCCGGCCGGAAGCCCCGCGATGAAGTGATCGAAGCGCAACAGCGCCTCGTCCGCCCGCTTGTTCTGGCCGAACACCCGCAGAAGCTCTGGCGTCAGTTCCGTCAGCCGTTCGCGCGCTTCCACCGATTGTGTCGCACGATAGCGACCGTAATGCCAGGTGCGGATCGTCCGGGAAATGTCCTGCGGCCGCTCATAGCCAAGATTCTTCAAGGTTTCGAGCGTGTCCGGGTCGTCCTTCTGGCCAGTGAAGACGAGGTTGCCGGTCTCGGTCGACAGTTTCGCCTCCTGCTCGAAGAGCTGGGCGTAACGCCGTTCCACCGTTTTCAGCGTTTTCGACAAGGCTGCGGAAAAGGCCGGTACGTCTGCAAAATCCATCATGTAGGCGATGCGCTTCAGCTCGGCATCCGTCGTCGGCAGCACATGCGTCTGCTCGTCGCGCACCATCTGGATCCGGTGCTCGACATCGCGCAGGAACCAGTAGGCGGTGACCAGTTCATCCGCCGTCGTCGCATCGATCCAGTTGGCCTTGGCAAGCCCGTTGAGCATCGGCTCGGTCGCACGCAGCCGGAGCTCCGGCATCCGTCCGCCGGCGATCAGTTGCTGCGTCTGGACGAAGAACTCGATTTCCCGGATGCCGCCGCGCCCGAGCTTGACATTGTGCCCCTTCACCGCGATCTCGCCATGACCCTTGTGGGCATGTATCTGCCGCTTGATGGAGTGGATATCGGCGATCGCCGCGTAATCCAGATATTTGCGGAACATGAACGGTGTCAGCTCGCGCAGGAAGGCTTCCCCAGCCTTCAGGTCACCGGCGACCGGACGCGCCTTGATGAAGGCCGCGCGCTCCCAGTTCTGTCCTCGGCTCTCATAATAGAGCATCGCCGCTTCGACGGAGATGGCGAGCGGCGTCGCGCCAGGGTCCGGACGCAGGCGCAGGTCGGTGCGGAACACATAACCGTCGCCGCTGCGTTCCTGCAGGATACGGATCAGCCGGCGCAACAACCGCGCGAAAACTTCCGGCGCTTCTTCGCGATCCGTGATCAACGCCGCCTGCGGCTCGTAGAACACGACAAGGTCGATATCGGAGGAGTAGTTCAGCTCGAACGCGCCGAGCTTTCCCATGCCGAGGACGACGACACCCGACTTTTCGCTGGGATGCTCGACATCCGCGACGAAGAGCTTGCCGGCATCATGCGCGCCCAGAAGCAGATGATCGATGACGGCCGAAACAGCGGCACCGGCGAAGTCGCTCAGCCAGCGGGTCGTCTCGCGCGCGTCAAAAAGCCGGGAAAGGTCGGCAAGCGCCACGGCAAAGGCGATGTCGCGTTTCGCCTGCCGCAGCCGCGCCATGATCTCGGCATCGGACAGCGGCTTGCCGGGCTCCGCCCCCTTCCAGGCCGAACGTGCCGTCGCGATGCAGGCTTCAAGATAGGGGAGAAGCGGACCAGCCAAGGCGTTTACAAGGACCGCCGGATGGGCGCTCGCCGTGTCTCGCAGATAGGGAGAGAGCGAGAAGGCAGTCGTCAGAAAGTCCTTGAGCGGTGCATTTGATGCCAGAAGCTCGCCGATTTCCGGGTGGGACTTCGTCATGTCCTTCAGGCTGGACTGAACGGACTTGGCGTCCGTCTGGCTCATCGGCCGAATGGAAAAATCACTGATCTCGGCAAGGCACCGTCCGTCCGTCTGCATCGTGACCTCTCCCATGTTCCCGATTTCGACGTTTCATGGGTATCAGGCCGATGGCGTTCGGAAAACCATGCTGGCGGTCAAACCACGATTGTTTTCAGATTCCGCCACAGTGTCGCTGAGTTCGAGCGCGCCTTGATGCATCTCCATCACCGCCTCGACCAGCGAAAGCCCAAGACCGGTGCCCGGCTTGCTACGGCTCTCATCCAGGCGCACGAAACGCTCGACCACATCATCGCGTTTGTCCTCAGGAATGCCGGGCCCATGATCGGCAACGGACAGGACGATCATGTCGTCGCGCCGGGCAAGGCTCACCCGGATCAATGGATCGGCTCCGCCCTCGGAATATTTGATGGCATTGTCGATGAGATTGCCGAGCGCTTGGCCGATCAATTCGCGATTGCCCGAGACATGAATGCCGGGTGGGACATCGGCCTCCAGCTTCAGTGCCTGATCATCGGCCACCGGTTCATAGAGTTCGACGCAATCGGCGACGCTACGCGACAGGTCGACATCGCTCATCTCGGCAGCAGCGGCCCCCGCCTCCACCCGCGAAATCATCAGCAGCGCATTGAAAGTGCGGATCAACTGGTCGGATTCGCCGATAATTTCCTCGAGCGAGGCACGATAACCCGAATTGGTCGCCTTGTGCGCCAGCGCCGCCTCCGCCTTGTTACGCAGCCGCGTCAGGGGTGTCTTGAGGTCATGGGCGATATTGTCGGACACCTGTCGTAATCCCTCGTTCAGCTTTTCGATCCGGCCGAGCATGGCGTTGAGCGATTCCGACAGCCGGTCGAATTCGTCGCCGGATCCGCTCATCGGCAAGCGCTGCGAGAGATCGCCCGCCATGATCCTTGTGCTCGCATCCGACATGCGGTCGATCCGCTTCAAGGCGTTGCGGCCGATGGCAAACCAGATGATCAGCGCGCCGATGACCATGACGCCGAGCGCCACCACCAGCGCCTGGCGCACCAGCACACGGAATTTCTCAGGCTCCTGCAGATCTCGGCCAACCAGAATGCGCAACCCGTTGTCGAGCACCAATACATGCGCCAGCGCCACATGGCTTTCCTTGCGGCTTTCGTCGGTATAGCGCTGATAGCGGAAGGCCTCGCCCGTCCAGCCCTCCCGGTCAAGCAGACCTGGCTGCAGGGAAGCGACATTACCGGCCAGGATTTCGCCCGTCGGACCGGCGATGACATAGAGATTGGCGCCGGGCTGACGCGCCCGCCGCTCCAACGCACGCAGGAGGCCGTTGACACCGCCACGGCTGTAGATGCTCTCGATCTGCGACACTTCGGCCGTCACCGCGTCGCGCGTCTGCTGCTCCAGCAACCGCTCGGACATCGCGGTCACATAGAAGACGAGAAAGGCCGCGCATAGCGCGAAGAGCACCAGATAGAGCGCTGAAAGACGAAGGGCGGTGGTGCGAAGGAGAACGCGCAGTCGGCTCATGGATCGGGGCGTCCGTCACCCTTGGCCATTTCGTCCTTGATCATGTAGCCCGAGCCGCGCACCGTGCGCAGCAGCGGCAGATCGAAGTCCTTCTCGATCTTCGAGCGCAGCCGCGACACATGCACGTCGATGACGTTGGTCTGCGGATCGAAATGATAATCCCAGACGTTTTCGAGCAGCATGGTGCGAGTCACCACCTGCCCCGCATTCTTCATCAGGTATTCCAGAAGTCGGAACTCGCGCGGCTGCAGCAGCAGTTCGCGGCCCTGCCGCCGAACGGTGTGCGACAGCCGGTCCAGTTCGAGATCGCCGACACGGTAGACCATGTCCTGCTCGGGCGCGCCCTTGCGGCGGCCAAGCACCTCGACGCGGGCAAGAAGTTCGTTGAAGGCATAGGGTTTGGGAAGATAATCGTCGCCGCCGGCGCGCAGCCCCGTCACACGGTCATCGACCTGTCCAAGCGCGGACAGGATCAGCACCGGGGTGTGAATAGCCTTGCGGCGCAATTCGCTGATCACCGAGAGCCCGTCGCGGCGCGGCAGCATGCGGTCGATGACGAGCACGTCATAAGTATTTTCGCTGGCCATGAAAAGGCCGCTTTCGCCGTCGCTGGCATGATCGGAAACAATGCCGGCCTCGCGAAAGGCCTTGGCCAGATAGGCAGCCGCCTCCAGGTCATCTTCGATAATCAGAATCTTCATGCGCGTGACCATAATCCCGGACCTGTCTCTTCCACAACCGGTTTGACCTTGGGAAATCGTGTCCTTCCGCCCGGCTGCGCGGCAAGACTTGCTCCTGAAAAGCCATGCTCCTGGAACGTCGGGCGCCGCGAAACTCTTGGGAGAGCTCGCGGCGCCCGGTTGTTCAGTGGAGCCGCATCAACCCTGGTTGATCGGCAGGGCCACGAAGCGGCTGGCATTGTCCACCTCGATCTGGAACAGCGCCTTGGTGCGGCCGTCCTTCTTGGCGGCTTCGATCACCTTGAGGATGTCGTCGGCCGACTTGACCTCCTGGTTGTTGACCGAAACAATCTTCTGGCCTTCCTTCAGCCCGCGATCACTCGCATCCGAGTCCGGATCGACCGAAGAGATTGTCACGCCATTGCCGTCATCAGCCGGCAGGACGGTGACACCGAGGTCGGCCAGAGCCTTCTCGCTCGAAGGCTGCTCATCCTGCTGCGGTTGCTGTTCGGCACCGGCGGAAGCTTCCTTGTCGGCCGGCAGCGTGCCGACTTCCAGCTTGACGCTTTCAGCCTTGCCGTCGCGCCACAGCGTGACGTCGACGCTGGTGCCCGGGCGCATCGCGCCGATCTTGCGGGCCAGTTCACGCGGTCCCTTGATCGTGTCGCCGTCGACGGCGGTGATCACGTCGCCCTTCTTGATACCGGCCTTTTCACCCGGAGAACCGGCCTGCGGCTCGACGACAAGAGCGCCGCCCGCTTCAGCAAGACCGAGCGATTCAGCCACGTCCTTGTCGACGGGCTGGATTTGCACGCCGAGCCAGCCGCGGGAGACTTCGCCGTCCTTCATCAGGTCGTTGACGACGTCCTTGGCAACGGATGCCGGAATGGCAAAGGCGATACCGACATTGCCGCCGGAAGGCGAGAAGATCGCCGTATTAATACCCACGACTTCGCCGTTGAGGTTGAAGGTCGGGCCACCGGAATTGCCGCGGTTCACGGCCGCATCGACCTGCAGGTAGTCGTCATACGGGCCGGAACCGATATCGCGGCCACGGGCCGAAATAATGCCGGCAGTCACCGTGCCACCGAGACCGAACGGATTGCCGACAGCCACCACCCAGTCGCCGACTCGGACCTTGCCGTCGTCGGCAAAGCCCACATAGGCAAACTTGCGCTTGTCATCGACCTTGAGGACCGCGAGATCGGTACGGCTATCCTTGCCGATCAGTTTGGCGTCGAGTTCGGTGCCATCGTTCAGAATGACGGTAAAGGCCGAGCCGTCGGATACGACGTGGTTGTTGGTAACGAGATAGCCGTCTTCGGAGATGAAGAAGCCGGAGCCTTGCGAGGTCGGGCGCAGACGACCGGGCTTGCCGTCACGCGGGCCATGGCCACGATCGGCACGCTTGTCATTGTCTTGGCCTCCGTTCGGGCCGCCAAATTCCTTGAAGAAGCGCTTCAGTGGGTGATCGTCGGGAAGGTCGTCAAAGCCACGACCGCCGAAATCGAAGCTGAAGCCGTTGCTGGCGTCATCGGAAACCGGGTTGGCCCGCGACTGGACCCGGACGGAAACGACGGCCGGCGAAACGGCATCGACCACGTTGGCGAAACTCGGAACCTGCGGCGCCTCGATCTTGACGGCGGCGGCAAAGGAATGGGTAATGGCGGCAGGAATGCCGGTCGACAACATGACAGCCGCGAGACCCGCGACGGTCGAGGTTTTCAAAACAGTCTTCAGGGAAGGACGCAGTGAGTGGTTCTTGAACATCCGATTTGCCTTTTCTCTTGAAAGTCTGGCTGACTGGAGGAACAGCCGATGAGAAAGGTTTAGTCGAACGCACCTTACTAGCGCGTGTCCGAGACGTGAACTTTTGGTAATGTTGGCTGAGTTGCCAAACGGGGTAATGTGTATAAAATTTCAACTCCATACACACGGAAGTACCATATGCGCACCAACATTGATCTTGATGACGACCTGTTGTCTCGAGCCATGGCGGCCACCGGCCTACCGACGAAGAAGGCGACGGTCGAACATGCGCTCAGACTTCTTGTGCGCAACGACCTGCAACGCAAGGCTATCGATGAAATGAGCGGATTAGGCTGGGATGGGGACCTCGAAGCGACGCGCCTTGATCGATCGGCCTGATCGGCTGTCGCAATGATCGTTGTCGACAGTTCAGTCTGGATCGCCAATCTGCGGGGCCTCGACACAATCCCTGTGCGCAAACTCAAAGTGATTGAGGACATGAACGAGATACTCGTCGGCGATCTCGTTCTGCTGGAAGTGTTGCAGGGAGCCCGCAACGAACGACATGCGCTACAGATAGAACGAAATCTCCGCCAGTTCTCGATCGAGCCAATGCTCGACGACGCGATCGCCGTTCAAACGGCACGAAACTACAGGCTTTTGAGAGAGGCCGGGCACACCCCGCGCAAGACGATCGACATGATAATCGGAACATTCTGCATACAGAACGGACATCGCCTTCTGCACGATGATCGCGACTTCGAACCCCTGACGAGAATTCTTGGTCTACAGACCCTTTAGCGGCTGGAGTCCTGCTCCGTTTCGGAGAGGGTTGCCGCCAGCCTCACCTTTTCCTCTTCCGTCAGAGGCGTCCCCGTGAACCCTGTGGGCCGTCGCCGAACAGCAGTCAGCATCGCGGCAACTCCGGCCAGCAGCAGAATGACCGGCGCCCCCCAGAGGATCAGCGTCTTCGTCTCGAAGCGGGGCTTGAGCAACACGAATTCGCCGTAACGCGATACGACATAGTCGATAACCGCAGCATCGCTGTCACCATTGGCGATCCGCTCGCGCACCAAAAGTCGCAAATCCTTGGCGAGTTCCGCGTTGGAATCGTCGATCGACTGGTTCTGGCAGACCATGCAGCGCAACTGCGCCGACAGTGCTCGTGCGCGCGCCTCCAGCGCCGGATCGGCCAGCACCTCGTCCGGATTGACGGCAAAGGCCGGCCAGGCCGAGAGCATCAGGAACAGGACGAAGACTAGGCGACGGATCATTGCGCCGGCTCCAGAACCTGCTTCTTCTGCTTTTTCGCCCGTGACGGAGCGCCGACGCGCAGGCGCCGGTCGCTGAGGGACACCGCACCGCCGGCCATCATGAACAGCGCGCCGCCCCAGATGCATAGGATCAACGGCTTCCACCAGACCCGCACCACGATACCGCCATCGGCCATGTCGTCGCCCAGCGACACGTAGAGCTGGCTGACGCCGAATGTGCGGATGCCAGCCTCCGTGGTCGGCATCTGCCGCGCCGTATAGAATCGCTTCGAAGACCAGACGTCTCCCAGCGGCGTACCTGCGCGGCTGATGCTGAAATGCCCGCTTTCCTCGCTGTAGTTCGGGCCGTTGCCATTGCGCAAACCGTCGAAGCGCAGCGTGTAACCACCCGCTTCCGTCGTCATGCCCGGCTTCATTTCGGCTATATGTTCGGTCGCGAAAGCCGTGACCGCAACAATGCCGATCAACGTCACGCCAAGCCCGACATGCGCCAGCGCCGCGCCGAACACGGACCGTGGCAGGCCGATCAGCCGTCGCACGGCGACCGAGCCGGCAACCTTGCCGAGGCCGGAACGGAGATAGAGCTCCGTCAGAGAACCGACGATCAGGTAGACCCCGAGGGCAAGGCCGAACAGGGCCATGATCGGCCCGCCGTTCTGCGCATAGTAGATGGCGGCGCCGGCCACCAAGCCGACAGCAACCGCCGCGAACAGACGTTGTCCGGCGCCCAGGAGATCGCCGCGTTTCCAGGCCAGCAGCGGCCCGAAGGGAACCGCCAGCAAGAGCGGCAGCATCAGCAGGCCGAACGTCATGTTGAAGAAGGGCGGCCCGACGGAAATCTTGTCGCCGGTCAGGGCTTCCAGCACCAGCGGGTAGAGCGTCCCGGTCAAAACCGTGGCGGCTGCTGTGGTCAGGATCAGGTTGTTGAAGACCAGCGCGCCCTCGCGCGAAATCGGCGCGAACAGTCCCCCGGCCTTCAGCCGCGAGGCACGGAAGGCAAACAGCGACAGCGAACCGCCGATGAACAGGATGAGAATGAACAGGATGAAGACGCCGCGCGTCGGATCGGTGGCAAAGGCGTGAACGGAAGTGAGAACGCCGGAGCGGACGAGAAACGTCCCCAGCAGCGACATCGAAAAGGTCATCAGCGCCAGGAGCACCGTCCAGATTTTCAGCGCCTCGCGCTTTTCCATCACCAGTGCCGAATGAAGCAGCGCCGTACCGGCAAGCCAGGGAATGAAGGAGGCGTTTTCCACCGGATCCCAGAACCACCAGCCGCCCCAGCCGAGTTCGTAATAGGCCCAGTAGGAGCCCATGGCGATGCCGGCGGTCAGGCAAATCCATGCGGCCAGTGTCCACGGCCGGACCCAGCGCGCCCAGGCCGCATCGATGCGGCCCTCGATCAGCGCCGCGACGGCAAAGGAGAAGCAGACGGAGAAGCCGACATAGCCGAGATAAAGCAGCGGCGGATGGATGGCGAGGCCGACATCCTGCAGCACCGGGTTCAGGTCACGGCCCTCGCCCGGCGCCTCGAGCAGCCTGTTGAAGGGATTAGAGGTCAGCAGGATGAACAGCGTGAAGGCTGTGCAGATCATCGCCTGAACCGCCAGCACATTGGCCTTCAGCGTATCGGGCAGGTTGTTACCGAAAACGGCGACCAGCGCGGAGAAGAACGCCAGGATCAGCATCCACAGCAGCATCGAGCCTTCGTGATTGCCCCAGACGCCGGAGAACTTGTAGATCAGCGGGATTTGCGAATGCGAGTTCTCCCAGACGTTCTGGACGGAGAAGTCCGACGTGACATGGGCATAGGTCAAGACGCAGAATGACAGCGCCACCAGCAGGAAGGTCGCCTTGGCCGCGACCGTGCCGATCTCCATCAGCGGACCATCGTTGCGCAGCGCGCCGATAATCGGCAGCACCGCCTGGATGAGCGATGTCGCCAGCGCCAGCACCAGCGCGTAATGACCAAGCTCGATGATCATCGGATATTCTCCTTGCCACCGAGCGAGACGCCCTGGGCCTCCAGCCGGTCCGCGACATCCTTCGGCATATATGTCTCATCATGCTTGGCAAGGACGGTGTCGGCAACGAAAAGCTGGTTGCCGTCCTTGAAGCTGCCTTCCGCGACGACACCCTGCCCCTCACGGAAAAGATCCGGGAGAATGCCGGTATAGCTGACCGGCACGTTGCCCAATGTATCGGTGACACTGAAGGTGATCGTCGCTCCCTCGCCGCGCTTCACCGAGCCGGTCTCGACCAGCCCGCCCAGCCGGATGCGTGTGCCCGGCGACAGGTTCGCCTTGGCGAGATCGCCGGGAACATAGAAATAGGCGACCGACTGGCTGAAGGCGAACATGACCAAGAGCACGGCGGCGGCGATGAAACTGACGCCGCCGCCGATGATCGTCAGGCGCTTCTGCTTGCGGGTCATTGCGCGCCTCCGTCGGTCTTCAAGCCAAGTTCGCTGGCCAATGCCAGCAGTTGTTTACCCTCGCTGCCGTCGGCCGGAAAGGCGGTCAGCCCCTGCTTCAGGGCATCCGCCGCCTTGTCCTTGTGGCCGAGCACGGCATAGGAGCGGATGATCCGCATCCATCCTTCGAAATTGTTCGGGTCAGCCTTCAGTTTTTCCGCAAGACTGCCGACCATACCTTCGATCATCGCGGTCCGGTCGCCGGCACTCATGTCCTGCGTCGCCGCGATATCGTCCGCTGTCGGGTTCCCGAGTTTGGCGCCGGCCTCGGCACTCTGCACCGGCTGGCCACCACCTTGAAGGCTTGTGATGTGATCGTTGACCAGCGGTAGCCAGGGCGCATCCGCCGGCGACGATGCGACGATCTTTTGGAAGGCGGTCAGGGCATCGGCCGACTTGCCTTCCTGCTTCAGTGCCAGTGCCAGATAGAATTGCGCGCGTGGATCATCCGGCTGGATGGCCAGCGACTTCTCCAACGCTTCCTGCGCCTCGCTCGTCACCAGCCCGCCCGACAGTGCGATCAGGCTTTCGGCGTAGCCGCCGAGCCGCACCGGCGTCGGTCCGAGAATGCGTAGCGCATTGCGGAACGCGTTAGTGGCGTCCTCGATCCGGCCGCTGCGATAATAGATCGGCGCCAGAACATCCCAGCCGGCGCCGTCCTCCGGATTGACCACCAACTGGCGCTCGGCTCGTGCGATCAGGATATTCATGTCATTGCCGGGATTGGCAAGACGGGAGGCGAGCGGCGCATCCGGCACGTCCGGATGTCCGGTCCGCAAGTAAAGACAGAGACCGACGGCAGGCAGGACGAGGACGATGGCAAGCTGCGCCAGCCGGTTGCCCCGGCGCGGTGCCGACACTGTTCCCGCAGCCTTGACGGCGTCGGATGCGGCCAGCAGGCGGCGGGCAATTTCGGCGCGCGCAAGCTCCGCGTCTTCGCCGGAAATCAGTCCGCCGGCCTGATCGCGCTCCAGTTCTTTCAACTGGTCTCGATAGACCTCGACGTCATGCGATTGGGGGGCTTCAACGCGGGCGCCAGCGCGCAGCAGAGGAAGCAGCAGAACGGCAGCGACGGCCGCCGTCAGGGTGGCAACGAGAATCCAGAACAGCATGTCCGCTCAATTACTATGCGGACGGCGCCATTCCAACCATTAAACCGTAAATGACGGAAATTTGAGGCGTTTCGCCGCAAGGGTCCCAACTCACTAGGGCGAGTGCGTCAGGTCAGGGGCGTCCAGGTTCCATTCGCATTGCGGCAGGCGGCGCCGCGGGCCACACTATCCTGCCCCTTGACGGTCACCGTATGGCTGTATTGCCGGCAATTCTGCGATCCGACCTGATAGGGCGCCGCTGCCACGACCGAGCCGCTGATGCCGGACCCTTGCCAGACCACTGGCTGTCCGCCGCGTGCGGCTTCGAGCGCGCGATACTCGGCTTCGAGCGCTCGCTGGCGGTCGCCCTTGCTGATCGAAAGACCGGTCTCGCGGCCGATGATACCACCGCCGAGGGCAGCGATGTAGGATGCCGACATGTTGGATGTCGTCAGCGTGCCGGCTTTGGCGCCGTTCGCCGAGGTCGTGCCACAGCCGCTCAGAAGCAGCGAGGAGGCGATCAGGCACGCGGCCGGGGGTGCTGAAAAGATGGTCGGAAAACAGGCCAGGTTTTTCATCGTGCGGGGCAGCTTTCGCGATTCCGTTGCATCGGCAGATCATGGGCGGCTCTACAACCGATTCCATGGTTGATTATCTTTTTACATTCCCCGCCGGGGCAGGCAATATCGCAGTGCAGAAAGCCGAGCCATTCGAACATTTTGCCTGTCATTCCGTCAAAAAAGTCACGGCGAACCGAAATCCGCCTTTTTATGACACAGCCGGCAGCACCAGCACCGCGCTCAGGCCCCCGCGCTCGCCGCGCGACAGCGCAAGCGTGCCCTGATATTCGCCGGCGATCTCGCTGACGATCGAAAGCCCCAGCCCCGTGCCCGGCTTGGTTTCGTCCAGACGTTTGCCGCGCTTGACCGCAACCGCGATCTGGTCCGGTTCCAGGCCTGGCCCGTCATCGTCCACCTCGACGATGATCCAGTTTCGCCGCCCGGGATCCCTGCCCTGCACACCTTCCGGTGCAATCTGCGCGGTGACGCGGACCTGGTCGTTGGCGTAGCGCGCCGCGTTGTCCAGAAGGTTCCCGACGGTTTCCTCGACGTCCTGCTGCTCCATCGCCAGGATCAGGCCGGGCGGCGAGACCGTCAGCAGGAAGGTCTTTTCCGGATGCAGCCGCCGCATCACCCGCACCAGCCGTTCCAGCACGGGCTCGACCTCCGTGCGCGCCAAAACGGATTCGCGCTGCGCGGCGATCCGGGCGCGGTTGAGATAGGATTGCACCTGCACCTGCATGGCGTCGGCTTGCGCCTTGACGAGATCGCCATGTGGCGCCTCCAGCACCCGCGCCTCGTTGATCAGCACCGCCAGCGGCGTCTTCAGCGAATGGGCGAGATTGCCGACCTGCATGCGTGCCCGCTCGATGATGCGGCGATTGCTGTCGATCAGCGCATTGACCTCACTCGCCAAGGGCTGGATTTCACGGGGAAATTCGCCGTCCAGCCGTTCGCTCTCGCCCGCTCGGATTTTTTCGAGCGAGCGCCGCGCCTGGTCAAGCGGCCGCAGGCCGAACAGGATCGCCAGCGCGTTCATGCCGAGCCCGCCGAAACCGAAGATCGACAGCGCCAGATAGAGATTGCGATTGAAATCGTCGATATCGGCTTCCAGCACATCGCGGTTGCCCGCTACCCGAAACCGGGCGGTGTGCCCCTGGATGTCGAGCACGACTTCCGTCTCCGCCACTTCTACGTCGTTGTTGAAGGAATCGACGGTCGTATAAAACCGCTCGTAGCGAATATCGAAGGGAACCTCATCGACGCTGGCGATCGGCAGCTTGCCGGAACCGAGCGATGTCGAGATCAGCGGCGGCGTCGCGAATTCGCCGATCGGCTCGACGATCCAGTACCAGCCGGTCTGCGGCTGCGAGAACCTGAGATCGCCCAGTTGCGGGCTTCCGGCCAGCACCTGCTTGTCGTTGACGACGATCGAGTTGATGACGTTGTAAAGCTGCGCGCGCAACAGGTCCTGGAAGCCGCGCTCTGACCCCTGACGATAGAGAGCCGAGATCACCACGCCGATCACCACCAGCGCCGCCACCGCCCAGATTGTGGAGACCAGAAGCACGCGTGCGGTCAGGGATTGCGGCCGCAGCATCAGCGGCACCGCGAAAAGGAGAGAAACGGAAGAGCGACAAGCCCGCGACCGGCGGCCGACATTGGCTGTATTGCGGAGATGATCATGTCCGCCGCCGCGCTCAGGTCTTGGCGTCCTTGTTGACGAGGCCCGGCGCCTGCATCCGGTAGCCGAGCCCACGGACGGTCTCGATCAGGTCATTGCCGATCTTCTTGCGCAGCCGGCCGACGAAAACCTCGATCGTATTGGAATCACGGTCGAAATCCTGGTCGTACATATGCTCGACCAGCTCGGTGCGTGACACCACCTGTCCCATATGGTGCATCAGGTAGGAGAGAAGCCGGAATTCGTGCGAGGTCAGCTTCAGCGCCACGCCGTTGACCAGCGCCTTGGAACCCTTGGTATCGAGCCGCACCGGCCCGCAGACGATTTCGGAACTCGCATGACCCGCCGCCCGGCGGATCAGCGCGCGGATGCGTGCCAGCACTTCCTCGACATGGAACGGCTTGGTCACATAGTCGTCGGCGCCTGCGTCGATGCCGGCCACCTTGTCGCTCCAGCGATCGCGGGCAGTCAAAATGAGGACCGGCATCGTCTTGCCGGCGCCGCGCCATTTTTCCAGAACAGTGATGCCGTCCATTTCGGGCAGGCCGATATCGAGGATCACCGCATCATAGGGTTCGCCGTCGCCAAGATAGTGGCCTTCCTCACCGTCGAACGCCTGATCGACGACATATCCCGCCTCCTTCAGCGTATCCGTCAACTGGCGATTGAGATTGACGTCGTCTTCGACCACGAGAATGCGCATGAACTGACTTTCTTCCCTCTACAGCGCCGCGCGTCAAATATGACGCGCAAAGGTCGCTGTAACACTTTAAATGTGCTGCGCGACCGATCCGGACAGGCCGCGCGTACTATCAGACTCACTGCATACCTCATTCTCAACCGTCCGAAAATATTGCGAGGCAGATGCAGGAGATGTTCCCTCACATGGGAACGCGCATCGTCACTTTCTTGGGACGTCCGCCATTGCCGGGAATCAGTACGGTGACCACGCATTGGCCATCGCCGGTGGGCTGGGCCGACAAAAGCTCGCCGCCGGTTTTGGCCACGACTTCCGCCGCCGCCTGGCCACAATCGCCGTCCACCGTGACAACCATCGATGGCACATCAATCGCCGGCGGTGCGAATCCGGTCAGACCCGCTGCAAGCGTTGCTATGATCAAAGGTGAAGACATGAACGCACTTTCGGCTCGAAAACATGGGCGATTTGGGAAGCATCACTGCAAATTCAATAAACGATACAGTCTGAATGGCAAATGAATGTCTGGATAGCGCCCTGTTTTGATCCATATGGATCGCTTCAGCGCAATCGCGTCCGCGCCGAAATCCGGCCCCAGATCGCAACCAGACCACCAACAGCGGCGACAAGCGTGGTCAGCCCGTCCACAACCCCGCTTTGATCTTCCGGCGCGATGTCCAGTCCGAACAGATTGCCGCAAGACGCAAGGATGGCGACAAGGCCGCCCCATACGGTTTTCGACAGGTACCAGTTTTTCAATTCGTTCATTTGACGCTCCTTTGAAAAATATTGGCGGATCTCACAGCGCCAGCACCGCTTGCGCGGGCACGCCGAGCGCAACCTTCTCGCCCCGTTGGCGCACCCGGATCGACAGGCTCGCCTGCACCGTTCCGAAATCGGCAAGCTCGAAAGCGCTGACATAATCGAAGACCGGCTCCGACACGTCGATCCTGCGCTTGACCACCCCGCCATCAAGGATTTCAACGCGGTAGCGCTCCTGCGGCTCGTCGAGTGCGATATCGCCATCGAGCCAGTGGTCGGCATCTCGCCTGGCGCAGCGTGTCCAGTGGATGCGGATCGCACCCGTTTCCAGCCGCCGCGCCCGCAGATGCACCGGCGCAATCGGGGTTTCAGCCCTCAATCCTCCGGCAAACACAAAAGGTCCCTCGGCCGTGGTCGCCAGTCCACCAGCTTCGACGATCCAGTTCATCACCCGCCCCGCCTCGTCGCCGTTCAAGCCCAGCTGCTTTACCGCACCGTTCAACACGGCAGCGGATGTGCCAGCCACGGCACCAGCCAGCATCGCATCCGTTGTTCCATGAAGCCCCCGCAGTAGTCCTGAAAGCCGCCAGCGCCCAGCGGCGATTTCCGTCGCCGACCGAAATCCAATGATCTCCCAGACACCGTTGGCGGCAAGCACCGCAATCCGGTTCTGCCCGTTCAACACCGCAGCCCTGCCAGCCGACGACAGTCCGCTGAAATGAAGGTCGAGCGTCAAGCTCCGTGCGCTATCGAACCGCCCGAGCACGCCGGCACCAAGCGCTTCGGTGAGGACACCTGTCTGCGCCGGCTGGTCCAGCCGTACCCGCGTCCTATATCCCTCCGTCGTCGCCGACGAGGATAGCAGCACCGAATGCCAGGGACGCGCAAACACCGCCCCGCGCGCAAAGCTTGCCGCCTCCCCGGCCTCGTATTGCGGCAGGTCCATCAGGTGGACGACGGGTGAAAACCCGTCGGAGGGCGTGCGCGGCTGATCGACATGACGCGGAGGCACGCTCTGCCCGCCGCCACTCGACGGCACATAGGCCCGCGCCTCGACCGCCCTTACCGCCCCGTCCTCGATCCGCCCAACGATAAAATGTCCGGCCGGTCCGTCCTCGAAGGCAATGATATCGCCCGGCTCAAGCGTGATATCCGCCGGAGACAGGGAAAACCGCACGCTGCGCCGCGAAACCTGATGGTCCCGCAGCGCATCCTCGACCGCCGAGGCCGCCGCGCCCTCATGAAGCGCGCCCGGCACAGACAGTCTCAGCACCCGTTCATTGGCCGGCGAAACCCGCCGCGACCGCGCAGTGGTCTGCCCATAAGCATTGGCCGGATCGAAATGGTCGAGAATAGCCTCGCTGCCGAAATCACTGTCGTGACCCCGCGCCTCTTCGTAAAGCGGCTGCTCGTCCAGATCCGCGAAGACCGAGACCACCGCCGGCGCAGCCGCCTGTTTCATCCGCGAGCGAAACTGCAGAATTCCTCCCGTTTCGACGGCGTCGATCTGCAGCGCCGCCATCAGCGGCTCCAGCACATCCCGGGCCGATGCCTGGTCCGATTGCACATAGCCGCCGAGATCACCACTCACCAGATCGGTATTCCCGTCCTCGAACCCATGGTCTGCGAGCACGGCGGCAATCACGTCAGCTGCGGTCGATGCGCCGAGCCGGCCATTCAGCCAATGCCCCACCTGCCAGTTGTCTCCGTCCGACCAAAGCTTGGTGTTTTCCGGAAAGGCCGGCAACGGCCGCGCATCCCAGGTCCAGACGAAGATATGATCCGGGTCGATGCATTCCGGTGCATCTACTCCAGCCCAGAAGTCATATTGTGCCTCCAGGAACCGGCGCTGCATCGCATCCCGACGTGCACCATTGGAGAAATACGGCACCGCTGTCTCCGAGGATTTCGGATCGGTGAAAACATTCGGCTGGTTCGCCCCCTTGTCGATTGCCGGGCAGCCAAGCTCCGTGAACCAGATCGGCTTGCTGCCGGGAACCCAAGCCGTCGGCAGCGCCTGCTCGACGCCGCCGATCCGGTCGTGGTGCGCCTGCCCCCACCAGTTGGCGATGTCCTTGTAGCGATAGACCCAGTGTTTTCCCGCCAGTCCGTCACTGATCGGCGTGCGCACCCGGTCGCGCCGGTCGGCATCGCCAGCATAGTACCAGTCATAGCCCTCGCCGGCCGCCACCATCGCCCGCATCGCATATGCATCGTCCACCACCCGGAAACCATCGGGATTGCCCTCGGTCAGATCGCCGTCGCGCCAGTCGGAGAGCGGCATGTAATTGTCGATGCCGACAGCATTGATCGCTGGAGACGCCCAGAGCGGATCGAGATTGTAATGAACCTCCCCCGATCCGTCCGCCGGGTGATAGCCGAAATACTCACTCCAGTCGGCGCCATAGGTCAGTTTCGTGGCCGGCCCCAGAACCGCCCGGACATCGGCACCGAGCGTTACCAGTTGCTCGACAAACGGAAACGCGCCGGTGCCGTCACGCAATTGCGTCAGTCCGCGCAGTTCCGAGCCGATGATGAACCCGTCGATCCCACCCGCCGCCTGCGACAGCAGCGCATAATGCAGGATCAGCCGGCGGTATCCCTCGTCGGCTCCT
Organism: Pararhizobium sp. O133; assembly: GCF_051669845.1. NCBI lineage: Bacteria > Pseudomonadati > Pseudomonadota > Alphaproteobacteria > Hyphomicrobiales > Rhizobiaceae > Pararhizobium > Pararhizobium sp. O133. Next base: position 3,644,845 of record NZ_CP196426.1, read on the forward strand.
GTCGAGGTGACCGAGGTTCCGGAAACATCGAAATCCGTCACAGTCGCGGCTCCGCTGAAGGCCTCGACCTGGCTGCGCGCCGCACCTGTCTTGTCGGCACTTCCGGTCAGGCCCGGCGCCGGATGCGCGGTGATGCGCCCGCGCCAGGGATAGGCCGGCTGTCCCGTGCTGCCATAGGGATTGGGCAGCGTGTTTTCGGCCGGAATATCCATCATCACGAAGGGATAGAGATAGATCTTCAGTCCTCTCGTCTTGAGGTCGGCAATCGCCGCCACGACACTCGCATCGCTCGGCGTGCCCCCATAAGCCGGTCCGCCACCATTCCGGCTGACCACGGACGCACCGCCGCGACCAATGCCAGACACCAACCATACCCGGCTTTCGTCCTCGCGAACGGCCGTCTCAACGCCCGGCACGATCCGGCAATGCCCGGCGCGAAGATCGGTCCCGAACCAGGAGACGACCAGCGCCACCCGCTCGAGATTGGGACAAAGCGCCTGCAGTTCGTCGAGGGAAGCCTGCCAGTCCGACCCGGCATGGAAAACATTCCGGTTGATCAGCCGGCTTGCCCCCGCGCCGATCTTTTCCTTGACCACACGCGGATCATAGCCATGCTCGCTCGATCCGGGAATAATGGTCACAGCCCGGATATCCTTTTCCAGGCTTCCCACCGGTCGCAACACCTCGAACTGGATCAGCGGAATGCGGTTGCCGTAACCGTCGAGCGGGAAGCGCTCGAATACCGCATAGGCAAGCCCGCGATAGCCCGGCGCCTTGCCCGCCCCCTGCTTGGCCTCGATCAGCGGATCGGGCAGTTGGTCCGGCGTGCCGCGATGGACCCGCATCTCGATGCCGGGCAAATCCAGCTCCCGACCATCGGCCCAGACCCGCCGCACATGGGCGATCTCGCCTTCACAGATACCGAGCGCGAAATTGGCATGGTAGCGAAACGTCTCCACGCGCGGGCCGCTCGCCTTGCCGCCCTGCCGCTCGACACGCACCTCCTCCTCGAAACGCGTCGCCCAGATCAGCGTGCCACCGACACGCACCGTCCCATAGGCACGCGTGATCGCCGTTCCCTCGTCCGCGCCGGGAATGCGGGCATTGCCCAGCCGGGCGCCGGAGACGGTCGTCATGCCGTTGACGATCGAGCGATTGATAACGGATCCCGCCAAGGCACCGGCTGCGCGACCCAGCATCGCCCCGACCGGGCCGAACACGCCACCGAGCGCCGCACCCGCCGCCTGCAGAAGAATGGTCGCCATTGGGATCAGACCTTTTCGGGAAAACGGAAAACGCCGGCAATCCGCCGGCGCCAGGAGGGAACGAGCGCAGATCGGATCACCGCCGCCTGCTCATAAGCATGGATGAACCGGTCGTCGCCACAGGCGATCCCGGCATGCTTGGCCGGCAGGTCCGGCCGCCAGCGAAACAGCAGGAGATCGCCCGGTCGCATTTCGTACAGCGGCTCGCCAAAATGCCGCCGCGCCGCCTCAAATAACCGATCCGTGCCGCCTCGCTCCGCCCAGTCCGGCTGATAGGCCGGCGGCAATTCCGGCTCGGTGCCATAAAGTTCGCGCCAGACCCCACGCACCAGCCCCAGGCAATCGCAACCGACACCCTTCAGGCTCGCCTGATGCCGGTACGGCGTCCCGATCCAACTCTCCGTCAGTGCGACGACCCGCAAGGCAAATGGTATCCCTCCCTCTTCTCCCCACCGGGGAGAAGGTGGCGCGAAGCGCCGGATGAGGGGGGCGTCAGCCCCAAATCCCTGGCTCTGACGTTCCTCGCCATTCTCACTCATAGAGCGGTCGCCCATCATGCACGGTATCGCCATCGGCATAACCGAAGGCGAAATCGGACCCTGGCAGATGCGGAAATCCGCGAAAATTCAAGATGTTGGAAAATTTCGCGCCACAGGTGCCAAAACTCTTGTCACACCCCGCGGTCACCGTGAACGTATCACCGACCGCCAGCGGCAAGGGCGGCGGCAGCCAGAGCGACAGGACCACCCCGTCCCCACCCACACAATGATCCTCGATATCGCCGGCATGGCCGGCATTCGCGCCGGTGACGAAGCGGCAGACGCCCTGGCGATAAAATCCGCCAAGCGCCGCGTCGAGCCCCGACACCCTGACCTGCGTCTGGCTGAGAACCGCGACAACAGCCCCGCTTCCCCGATAGGCCGGATCGGTCAGGTCGACCTTGCACCAGCCGTCTCCCAGCACCGCATCGCAGCGTCGCCCGTAGATCCGCCCTTGCACCTGGTCGAGCCGATGCGTCAGCCGCCGCAACTCAGCGCGAAACGCTCCGCCCGCCCGCACCACCTCGCCGATCTCCTGCACCCGGAGCAGAACATGCTGTTCCGCCGGCGCCTGCCAGTTGGCCTGGAACACCTCGACCGTTGCGCCGTCATACCGCCCGGCGATCACATCCGCCTCGCTGATCGCCACGCTCGAAAACCCGCCGCTCACCTCGCCCGCCTCGACGGAAAGCCCGCTCGCCGTCTCGCTGTCTGCGGCCTGAAAACCGCTGGCCGCGAGGAAATCGGTGCCATCGAACGTGAGAACATGGTCATGCTCGGTAAACCCCAGCACGATCCCGTCCCGGCGCGTCACCCGCCAGCAATGGCACATCGTCGTGGCATCGCCGGCGAGATGGCTGGCGAGCGCGGTAGGCAGTGTTCTCATGGCTTGATCTCCACCAGCGGTATCGACGGAATGCGCCCGGCCTGGAACTGCGCCAGATCGACATCGATCCGGTCCGTGTCGAAGCGCACCGGCACATCGAATTCAAAGCCCGCCCGCACGATGGCGCCATCGGTCGGAATTTTTCCCGGTACGAAGGTCACCCGTCCACTCGCCGCATCCAGCGCAAAATCCGCTGGCGCCGCATCGACGCCGCCGACCGATAAGAGCAGCGTCCCAACAACCGGCTTGGCAATCTCGCGCGCGCCCGCCCCGCCGGCATCGCCATAGGTCTTGGCGAGTTGGAACACCGCCGTCACCCCGTCCCCCGTCCCGATCTCCTGGTCGACGGCACTCACCGCCTCTCCCGGCGCGCAGGACTTGAAATCCAGCGGGTCGCGAAACCGGAACCCGTAAACCTGCCCCGCCCGCGCCTCGAAGAAGGAAAGCATGGCATAGAGATCGCCGATCGACCTGATACCCGACCCGGCATCATAATGCCGCCGCGCATCGCGCCAGCGCCGGTTGCGGTTCTCGCGGCCGTTCGAAAGGCTGACAATATCCGTTCGCCTGACCGGCCCGCCGCTCGTGCCCAAGGCAAGACGCAGCGGAAACCGGACTTCATGGAAGCCTGTCGACATGATGATGTTCCGTGTGTGGAGTTGAAGGAAAAGAGCCCATGCGATTGTCAGCGCTTGACTAAAACGTATGCAGTGGCACTCTGCACAAACGGGACGGGGCAAGTCCTGTTTCAGTTGATTGCAAGAATTTCAGCTTCCGCGCGGGCCTACTGCATAATTCCTTAAATCGAAATCGATTTAAGGATAAAATTAGGCAGAATATTTAAAGTGTTACAGCGACATTTGCGCGTCATATTCGACGCGCGGCGCTGTAATCCTGGAACGGCGACAAGCATGCAACGCATCATGCAATACAGATTTCATCCCATCGATTCACATCGGCGAACAACACTTAAGTCACAGGAGGAATTCCAATGGCCACGATCAAGCTGGGCAGCAATTTCGCCCTCGACATGCGCAGTTTCAATTACGATATCGATGACCTTCCAGTTCTCACCGGCGCAAGCTACTCTTCTACCTTTATCCGCGGTACCTTTTCCAATGGCGTAAAAGTCTCGATCGAAGGGACCGACTTTACCTATAATAGCAAGGGCCTGCCCACCGGCGGCTTCGTGCGCAAATTCTTCGAAACACAGGGAGGTGTTGATCTGATCTCCGTAACCGGGATCAAGATCTCCGTCGCCAGCATCTTCAAGGCTGCTTCGACACCCACCACCGCCGACGACATCGCACTCTTCAAGGCGGCTCTCGGCGGCAATGACAGCCTCCAGGGCAGCAACAAGGCCGATGTACTGACCGGGCTCGACGGCAACGACAAGCTCTACGGCCGGCTCGGCAATGACAAGCTCTACGGCGGAAACGGCGACGACCTGCTCTATGGCAGCACGGGCCACGACTACCTGACGGGCGGCGGCGGCAAGGATACGTTTGTGTTCCGCAGCCGGTATGATTCCGAAGCCGACTCGGCCAAGCGGGACACGATCTACGACTTCTCCAGCCAGGACAAAATCGATCTCGCCGGCGTCGATGCAAATCATCTGCTGAGCGGCAACCAGGCCTTCACCTATATCGGCAAGTCCGTCTTCCACGGGGTCGCCGGCGAGCTACGCTTCCAAAAGCAGGCGTCCGACACCTATATCTACGGCGATGTCAATGGCGACAAGAAAGCCGACTTCGCCATCCACCTCGACGATGCCATCGATATCCAGAAGGCGTTTTTCATCCTCTGATCCGCGCCTTGCGATCGAAGCTGCCATCGCAGGAGGCCGGGTCATGCCCGGCCTCTTTGCCGTCAGAGGCGGTTCACCGCGTCAGATTCACATCCCCCGCCGCCCGCGCCCCACCGTCCGCGTCAGCATGGCCGCGATCTGCCCCTCGGATTTTCGAAAGCTCTGCACATCCGAGGCCGTCACATTGAAGACGACGTTCATCGCCCCGCCACCGGTCGAGGCCACCCCGAGTGCGCCGTCGGCGCCGCGCTTCAGCGGCAGGATCGCCTCCGAACCCGCCTCCCCCATCAGCCCGGTCTGCCCGTCCATCGGAAAATAGGTCGGCATCGAGACGACGCCACCATCGGCAAACGGCGTCACCCGGCCCGGCACGCCGCCATCGGCAAAGGCGCTGACCCCGCCAAAGCTCCCGGTCAGCCCGGAAAACAGCGACCCGATCGCCCCTTCGAGCGGCTTCAAACCGGCCGAAAGTGCGATCTCCGTCAGCCTGAGCCCCGCGCCCCGCAACACATCCTCCAGCCCCTTGCCGCCCCGCGTCGCCGAAGCCAGCGCCCCGGTCAGTGCCGAGCCGAACGACCGCGACCGATGTTCCAGTTCGTCGAGCACATCGCGCAACGCCGCCGCATCGTCCGTCGCCGCGGCAAAATCCATCTGTTCATCCGCCACGCCCATCTCCTTCCAACCTTGCGGCCGCCGCAACCGGGACCGCCTTCACCCCGCCTACTGCCTACTCACTACCGCCTATTCCCTCTCTCTATCCGGAAACGCCCGCATCAGCGCCTCGAACCCCTGCCGCCCCGGACCGGTCTCGCGCGGACGCAAGCCGCCCATGGCCGCCTGCATCTCGCGCGGCGTCATCATCCAGAAATCCCTTGCCGGCAACCGCAACAGGCAGAGCCCGGTGTGCATAGCCGGTCCCCAGGGAAAGGCCGGCGGCGAGCCGGCGCCCGTTGCGGCGCTCAAGGGTCCGGCGCCTCCTGCGCGCTCCCGAAGGTCGCCGCCAGCAGTTCACCCGTCAGGCGCGCCAGGCCGGCTATGCCGCCCTCGACGCCCATACCGGCGACGTCCTCGTCCGAAACCAGATTGCCGCCGCCGCGAAGACCGGCGCCAAGGATGCGGATCATGTCCTCCGCCTTCAAAAGGCCGGTGGAAAACCGCGCCGCCAGCGCCATCAGGTTGTCGGCGGCGAAGGCGGTTTCCAACTCAGCCAGGCTGCCGAGCGTCAGGCAGAGGATTCTCCGCTCGCCGTCGATCACTGCCTCCACCTCGCCCCGATGCCGGTTGGCGCGGGCCGTAGCTACAATGTGCCGCATCATCGTCACAGCGCCGTAAAGGTCAGCGCGCCCGCCGATTCCAGCGCCGCCTCGAACAGGATTTCGCCATTGTACTGACCGGAATATTCAAGCGCCGTCAGTTGGAAAGCGCCGGTCAGCGTGCCGAAATCGGGAATGACGATCTGCCAGTCGAGGATCGATCCGTTAAAGAAGGCGGCGCGCACCAGCCCGTCCGAGCTCTGGTCCTTGAAAATGCCGGCGCCAGAAACGGCGGCCCGCTGCACGCCTGCCCCACCGAGCAGTTCGCGCCATCGCCCGGTCGATTCCGCGTCGGTCGCATCCACCGTCTCGGCGTTGAAGGCAAGCCGCTTGGAGCGCAACCCCGCCACGGTCACGTAACTGCCGCCATTGTCGATCTTCAAAAGAAGATCCTTCCCCTTCTGCGCCACCATGTCGTTATCCTTTCAGAAACAAAGGCGCCCGTGAGGGACGCCTGTAAAATCATTGTAGAACTTGTGAAACGTCATTCGGTCACCGCGCGAAACCGCATCTCCGCCACATGCCCCTTCGCCCTGGCCTCCCGCCTCGTGCGCGTGCGCCGGTGAAACAGGTTGACCAGTACAAACCCGTCGAGGTCGAGATCGGCGTCGTCGAGCAACGCGCGCACCCGCGCCGCGATCGCCTGAACCGCGAGATTGCCCCCTTCGCCGGTGCGCACCTCAAGCGTCATCAGATGCTCTTCGCCCGGCTCGCTCGCCGTCGACGCGTCGCGGCTTTCGATCGAGGCGATGAAGACGACGGGCCGCTCCATCCGCGCCTGCAGATGGTCCCGCACGCCGTCGCCGCCGATCAACCCGGTCAGCGCCGCGTCATTGGAGAGCGCGAGGAAAATCGCCTTCTGCAAGACTTCAGCGGCGCTCATTGCCTCTCCTCCGTGCAGTTGCAGACCAGGTAGCGCCGCGTCTCGTCCGGATCGTAGAAAGCCCGAACGGTGAACATCCGGCCTCCCTTGCGAAACCGCATGCCGGCGGAAAGATCGTCACGAAAACGGATCCAGAGCCGGTGCGTCACGCTGAAGACCGCCTCGTCCGAACGTTCCTCTATGCGCGTCGCAACCGGTTCGATCCGTGCCCAGAGCGTTGCGAACGTCGTGAAGGTCGTCACAACGCCGCCCTGTCCATCACTGGCGTCGCTGCGCATCTCAAGATCCAGCCGGACCGACAATTGCCCCGGATCCAGTGTCATCGCTCCCATGGTCAAAGCTCCCGGCGCCGGAAAGGCGCGATCAGCCGGTCGTAACCGGCGGGCACGGCGGCCGGCTGACTGTCCGGGCAAACCGCGCCGCGAAACTCGTAGAGCAGCGCCGCATGCAGCAGCATCGCCCGTTTCAACGTGTCGGGAACATCCGTTCCCGTCGAACCGAAACCGGCCGAAAAATCGATCTCGATGCCGTTGATTGCCTGTCCCGGCGCCGGCTGTTTCGGCAGCACCAGCCGGGCCGGCCTTGCCTGACCGTCGAGCACGAAGCCGGACACATCGATCTCCTGCGGCAGCCCGGCTGCATCGTAAACCGTAACGCTCTCAATCGTTTGCACCGGTCCCCTGCCAATCTGAATCACGCGGGACGAAGGCCAGATGTCGAGATACATCCGGAATGTGCGGGTCAGCAGCGCCAGCCCGGTCGCCCGTTCCAGATGCTCGCGCACGGTGCGGATCAGCCCGGTGATCAGCGTATCGTCTGCGCTCAGATCGACACGCAGATGCGCCTTCGTCTCGGCAAGCGTCAGCGGCTCGCCGACCGGCGGCGCCAGTTCGGTAATGGTCATGGAAATCTCCGTCATGGGGATAAAATGGGTGGACGCAGCGGGAGGGGAGCTGCGTCCACCCTCGCGCACACGCAGCAGGGAAGACCGCCGGCGCGAATGGTCGTCACCCTTGAGAAAGGGCAACCTTACGTTTAGTCAAGATGCCGCGAATTTAATAAGCTTGATAGCCTCGAAATTCTGCACCCCGCCGCCGACCCGCTTGGTGGTGTAGAACAGCACGTAGGGCTTGGCGGAATAGGGATCGCGCAGCACCCGAACCCCGGTGCGATCGACGACGAGGTAGCCGGCGGCGAAATTGCCAAAGGCGATCGACGTGCTGTTGGCAGCAATATCCGGCATGTCCTCGGCTTCCGCGATCGGAAAGCCCATGAGCGAGGCCTGCTGCCCGGCAACGGCCGGCGGACGCCAGAGATAATTGCCATCGGCATCCTTGAACTTGCGGATTTCGGCCTGCGCCTTGCGGTTCATCACGAAGGAGGCATTCTGCCTGTGCCCGGCCTTCAGCGCATAGATCGTGTCGATCAGCGTGTCGGAGGGACCGCTCGCCTTGAAAGCGCCGGCGGCGCCCGTCGCGATATAACCGATATTGCCCCAGCTCCAGCTCGCCTCGGCAACATTGGTGTAGCTCAGGAAGCCCTTCGGCTTGTTGGTGCCGTCGCCGGAGACGAAAGCCGTGCCTTCCTGCTCGCCGAAGGCGATGTCGACCTCCGACGCGACCCAGTTCTCGATATCGACCGCGGCATCGTCGAGCAGCGCCGCCGTCGCCGCCGGCATCGCATAGAGTTCCATGGTCGGAAAGGACAGCTCGGCCAGTTGCGGCGTGGCGGTCTGCGGCCGCGCCGCCGTTTCCGCCACCCAGCCGGTCGCCATGCCGGCCAGCGCGAACGGTTTCTTCAGCACCGCGCCCGACACCTGGCGCACAGTCGAAAGCGCCCGGATCGGCGAAACCACCGACAGCCTGCGGCCGATTTCCGTATCCGTCTCGTTCGGCACCAGATAACCGCCGTCGCTGGAAGAGCCGATCGAAAATGCCTTGGCCTCCAGCTCGCGAAGTGCCTGCTCGTCGCCCCTGCGGATATAGCTTTCGAACGCCGCCTTGTGCTCCGTCGCCTCCAGGCTCGCCTCGCCGCTTCGACCGAGCGCCGGGCGCGCCTTCTTCAGCGCCATCTGGTCCATCAGCCGCTTCTGCTCGTCCATGGTGCGCGAGATGCGGTCCATCTTTTCGCGGGTGACGACATCGGCCGTCAGCTTGCTTTCGAGTTCGCCCAACCGGCGGTCGTTGGTTTCCTTGAAGGCTTCGAAGGCCCCCATGAAATCCTCGAACGCGGCGGTCATCGTCTCCGGCGCCGTCTTGATCTCTGGCGCCACCTTCATACCGGGCGCCACGCTGCTCAAATCGCTCATCAGCTTTCCTTCCTGTCAGAGCTTCGTCATCATCATCCGGGCCGCCCGCCGCATGGTGCGCACGAGCTCCGTTTCCTTGTCGCGGAAGAACCGCGCATTCTTGACATTCGACACACGCGCCGAGGGCAGCATCGGAAAGGTCACGATCGAGATTTCCCAGAGGTCGGCTTCGAGGATGCGGCGCACGCCGGTCTTGCCGTCGGTCTTCGCCTTCACCGTCTGGAAGCCGATCGACAGTCCGTCGAGCGCACCCGCCTTCATCAGCATGTGCACCTCCTTTGCGCGGGCAACGCCGGGCGACAGCATGCCTTCGACATAAAGCCCGCGCGCATCCTCCCGGATCGTCTTCCAGGCTCCTAAGGGTTCGCCGGGATCATGCTGGAACAGCATGCGCACCCCGGCTGCACCCCGCCGCGCCAGGGAGTGTGAAAAAGCCCCCGGCTCGATCGCATCCTTACCGAGATCGACCTCGCCGAAGATGCTGGCATAGCCGGAAAACCGTCCCTCCCCGGTCACGCCGGAAAGCGTCAGATTGGCAAACTTCTGCGTTCGCCAGACAGGCATCCTGTCGGTCGTCATGGTTCTCTCCAGAGTTTGATGAATTGCGTCGGGATGAATCGCGAATAGCGAATGGGGAGTAGCGACTGGCGAATAGGGAGCATCAAAAAGTGATCACCAGCGCGCCATTGCTACGCCCGGCCCACCCGCTCACTACCCACTGCCCCCTACTCACTAATCGCTATTTCCCCCTCCCGAACCTTTCCGCCACCCGTGCCGCCGCCCCCAGCACCCACCAGGCCGAAAGGCTGGCCGCCGCCGATCCGGTCAGCATCACTTCGGTGCCGGACAGGCTGCCGGCGATCCCGAGCCTCGAAACCAGCCACAGCCCGACCGGCCCCCCGAAGATCAGCCCGCAGATCAGCCCGGTGAAAAACCGCGACCCGGCTTCGCGTCGGCCCTTCGGCAGCATGTAGACGAGCGATACGGCCGCACCCGCGACCGAGCCAAGGCCCTTGGCCGCCCAGATCCCCGGGTCATTGCCAAAATCAGCCATTTGTTAAGTCCTTGATGCTATTATGGGAATTGACAAGAGATAACGGAACGGCAATCTCCTGCCGCAACGAAAGGCTTCGCTTGACGCAACGTCAAGGCGGTAAAATCCGTGAATCTTTTGAATCGCTTGCGGTCAGATGCTTTGAAACTGAATCAACCAGTTAAAAGATTGAATCCGACCGTCAGGGTCATCAGCGCAAAACATGCGCCAAGCCATTGATGATATTGTTTTTATCAACCTTCGAACTGATCCGGCAGATCGTCACCCTGGTCCGGCGCGATCGGATTTTGTCGTCCATGCCGAATGGCGACCACGACAATAACGCCGCCTCGCTCAGCATAGTCGATGACATAGGGTGCTGTCACATATCGCCGAACGCCGGGCAACAACGGCACAGCTTGGGCCGATTGCGGATATTCCCCGATGATCTCAGCCGCTTTCCGGATTTGCCGAACCAGCGCCCTGGCGGCCCGCTTGTCGAACCGACCAAGATAGGCCTGTTCCGCCCTGAGATAAGCCAATGCCCGTTCAGAGAATTGGACTTTCATCAGGCGGCATCATCTTCCGCCAGACGATCGAGCTCACGCAGAACGACATCGAGGTCGTAAACTTTGCCATCCCTGACGTCTTGGAGACCTTGCGCGATCTCCAGAATCTCCGCACCTTCATTGAGAAGATAATACCGCATCGCCCGCACCATCACCCAACTACGGGTTCGGTCGGATGCGGCGGCGATCGCCTCGATCTCCTGTAGCAAATCGACAGGCAGACGCAGGGTGATCGGGTCGGACAGGACAGGCTTGGCCATCTTCGCTTCCATTTTGTCATACGGCGTATTACAAAATAGCAGCAACACCCCCCTCGCTCAATAGCCCACCGCCTGCCGTTTCTCCTCGTCGCTGAGGAAATCCGCGTCCTTCATTCGCGCCCAGACCTCGCTGCGTTCGCCGGTCAGCCCGGTCACCTGGTCGAGATCCGGCACCAGCTTCAGGCCTTCGCCGAACCGCCCCGCAAGCCAGCCCGACAGCGCCCCGATGCTGCGGAAGATCAGCGGCAGCACGGTCAGCCGGTAGAACGCCCGGTTGGCCTCCTGGTAGTTCGCATAGGTGTTGTCGCCGGGAATGCCCAGCAGCATCGGCGGCACGCCGAAGGCAAGGGCGATGTCGCGCGCGGCACCATTCTTCGCTTCGACGAAATCCATGTCCTTGGGTGAAAGCCCCATCGCCTTCCAGTCGAGCCCGCCCTCCAGCAGCAGTGGACGACCGGCCCGCATCGGACCGGAATAACCCTCGTCGAGTTCGCTCTTCAGCCGGTCATACTGGTCGGCCGACAGATTGCCACCCTCCTTCGGCTGGTAGACCAGCGCGCCGGACGGCCGAGCCGAATTGTCGAGCAGCGCCTTGTTCCAGGTCGCCGCCGCATTGGAAAGGTCGAGCGCCATCTGCGCCGCTGCTAGTGGGGGAAAACCGAGATGATCGTCGAGCGGATGAAACAGCCGCAAATGCAGCAATCCGTCCCCGTCGGCCGAAATCCGCCGCACCATGTTCCCGACCCGATATTCGTAAGCCTCCGGCCAGCCGTCCCTGCCCTCGAGAATGCGCAGCCGGTCCGGTCGCAGCAGATGCAGTTCCCGCACCTCCCCGCCGATCGCGGCACTATCGACATAGGCATTGCCGGCGAGCAGCAGATGACCATAGAGCGTCTCAAGGAAATCGACGCCCGCCATCCGCCCGTTCGGCCGCGCCATCAGCGCCAGCAGCGGATGCTCGCTGCGCTCCTCGGTCCCCTCGTAGAGCAGCAACGGCACGCTGGCCGCGGTCTCCGAAATCAGCCGCACGGCGCGATGCGCCACCGGATTGCGCATGAAGCCTTCGCGCGCCAGCGCCGCATAGGAGCGCCCCGTCCAGTGCGCCCGCCCTCCTGCGCGATCGCGATGAAGCCGGAGCCGGACTTGGTTTCACGCTGAAGCTCTCCCGGGCGACGCCACGGCAGACGAAACGGATTTTTCATGAGATTGATGTCCTTGATTGAAGATCAAGCGAACGTAGAATGCAGTGAAGGGGCCGAAGCCGCTCAGACTGCTGCCAGGCCCCTAAGCCGGTTGTTTGTGAACGTGGTATCCCACCCTCCCTCATCCTCGCCCTTGTGGCGGGGATCCAGCGACCCGACGTCCGTCGGGTCAAAAGACTCTTTCAACCGAAGGATCGGGCTTGCTTTAGATGAGCCGAAGGCCGAATCCGCAACCGCTCGGTTCAATCCGACCCCGTCCGGATCGCCGCCCAATACTGCCGCCCATAGCTGGCCACCAGCGCCGCCCGGTCGCCGGCCGTTGATGATCCGCCGCGCGCCGGTCCAGTCCTGTCGCGCCGGGGAAAAATAGTCGCCGAGCTTGCGGCCGGTAAAGGCGCCTGTCTCCATCCCCTTGAACAGGATATCGACAGCCACGTCGGGCTCCATCGCGCGCTCGGGATGGGCGACGAGATCGATCCCCGTCATCCGGCTCATGCGCTCGTAGTTGGTCCGGTGCGTCAGTTGCACCAGACCGCGCCCCAGCCAGCTTCGTCCTTCCTCGTCCCGTCGCCAGTACGGCACGGAGACGGAGGGCAGCTTTCCGCGCCGCCAGGCGGCGTCCAGCAGCGCCATCGCCCGCTCGTCGCTCGCGGCGAGCGTTTCGCGCACAGGCTGCATCGTGCGGCCCGTCTCGTGATGCGCGGTTGCCAGCATATAGGCGAGAAAACGCTCATCCGCGCCAGTCGGTTCTCCCTCCCACCGGTCAAGTATAAGCGACAGCCCATCGACCTGTTTCTGGTTCAGACGCCCGTCGAAAAGTGATGTACGTACCGCTTGAAAGAAGTCTCGACGCCGGATCGCCATCGCCCACCTCTGTTGTTAATCACACTTGGAAAAAACCTGTCGATCTAAATCGATTTAACGAGTTTAAATCGTTTAAACAGTTTAATCGCCTGATTTACTTTGCGTTTAAGATGTGAGATCGAAATCCAGCAATATGATATTGCCTGAGATCGAGGAGGATCGCATGAACGTCGATGCCAAAAACCCGTCCGATGCCACCCGCTCGACCATCCCCCAGCACATCCTCGATCGCTTCGAGAAGGAATGGCACCAGATGCGCTCCAGTGCGGCCTCTGTGGCCAAATCCTTTCAGCGCGAAGACGACAAGCGCTGATCACTTTTCCCGCGTTCAAAGTCCTGTCGAGAGGGAATCTATCGGGTTCCGCAGACTGCTGGCAAACTCCCAGGCCGGTTGTTTGAGAACGAGCTATCCCCACTTTCCCTCATCCTCGCCCTCGTGGCGGGGATCCAGCGACCCGACGTCCGTCGGGTCAAAAGACTCTTTCAGCCAACGACTCGGGCTGGCTGGATTCCCGTGACAAGCACGGGAAAGACGGAGAGGAAGGTGGCTCCGAACGTCCCAAATGACGTCCGAAATCGTGGAAAGATGACTTTGTCAGCAGTGTGGGGAACCTTTCGGGTTCCGCCGTGTTTGCGCAGGTTGCAATAGCAGATTGAGAGGATCGCATGCCCGCTTCGTCCGTGCCCGCTTCGTCAATACCCGCACCGTATATCTCCCAGGCCCAGTTCGACCGTCTTGAGAACGAATGGCGCCAGATCCGCGAAAGCAGCGGCGCGAGCCCCAAGCCGCAGGCCCCGGGCAAATAATCCCGATCACCCGCCGCGCCGTCATATCCCCCGGACCCGCGGTTCGCCGCCGCCGTCCAGCATCAGCGCCGTCAGCGCCCAGACCAGCGCGTCCAGCCGGTCCGGCGAACGGCCGGATGACAGGCCGTCCGGACCAAAATCGCACATCTGATCTTCCAGTGCCGGAAACGAGGCGGCATGCACCACCCGACCCTGCTCGTAAAGCGCTGCCACCGGCTCGGCCCTGAGCCATTTTCCGCGCGACGCCCGAACAGCCGTCACCGGCAGCTGCGCATCGATGCCCTTGAGCACCGCCGCCACCATGTCGCCGCCCTGGTTCACTTCCGCGACGATCCGGTCGGCGTCGAACCGCTTGTAGGCCCTGACGACGGCATTCGCCCATCCGGCCGGGCTCGCGCCCTCCACCGAACAGTCGGCCACGACCACACCACGCCCTTGGCGATCGAGCCCCGCCACGACAATGCCGCAACAGGAGCCCGGCCCGGTTCCCGCCGGCGGGTCGACCGCGACGACGATCCGACCAAGTGGCCCGGTATCGCGCAGCCGTAACGCCTCGATCCCGGCGCGCGACCAGAGCGCATCCTCACGATCCTCGATCATCTCGCCGTCCAGTTCCTGCCGACCCAGCCGCGTACCGCCATAGCGTCCGGCCATGGCGGCGATGAAGCCCGGCGCCAGGTTGCCTTCATTGTCGCTGGTGCGGATGCGCCGCGTCTGCGTGCCGGGATCGGCCATCAGTGCCTTCAGCACCGGCACCGGCCGCGGCGTTGTCGTCACCAGCGCGCGCGGATCGGCACCCAGCCGCAATGCGAATTGCAGCATGTCCCAGGTTTCCTGCCCATGTTTCCATTTGCCCAGTTCGTCGCACCAGGCATAGTCGAATTGCGGCCCGCGCAGGCTTTCCGGATCCTCGGACGAAAAGATCTGCGCCACCGTCCCGTTCGGCCAGACGAGCCGTCGCCGCGACGCCTCGAAATCCGGCCGGTTGTTTCTCGCGATCCGGCAGATGCCGGAAACCCCATCGATCATCACCTCGCGCGCATCGCCCAGCGTCTCCGCCACCAACGCGATCCGCAGTCCCGGCCGCGCGTCCTTGCCTGCAGCCAGGGCCTGAACCCATTCGGCCCCCGCCCGCGTCTTGCCGGACCCGCGCCCACCCATCAGCAGCCAGACCCGCCAGTCGCCCGGCGGTGGCTTCTGTTCCTCGCGGCCGATCCGGCTCCAGTCGTTGCGAAAACGGATCAGATTTTGAAAGTGCTGGAGACGATCGAAGGGCGGACCCGCCGGCTCCACTTCGACCGACGTTGCGCCGCCAGCGGGATCGTCCGCGTCCGCCTTCATTGACCCGGTTTCACCCCGCATCGCCTCCGAAACACCCGTCCGTATCCCTTGTCCCACAGCCTCCGTTCCGGCATCGGCACCGGGCGCGACGACCGATGGCATGATCGCCGATGGCAAGCTTGGCAACGGCAGGTCAGCAAATTCCGCGCCATCCGTCTGCGCCTTCAAACACACCGTTACGCCCCGAATGTCCGCCCGGACGATGCCGAGGCGCTCCATCGCCGGTGAATAACGCCTTGCCTTCTTTTCAAACCGCCGAAACTCGGCATCAATCTTCCGGCGATCCTCGCGGGGCACCCGCCGTACCACAGCCACCTCCCCCGCCGGAAGGCTCGTGTCCATCCCGTCCGTCAGCACGTGCAGCGCCGGTGGCCTTTCGGGCAACCCGATCCTCGACGCGCTGGTCGAATTCGGCAAGCAGGGCCTTGTAGCTTTCCTCGTCGAAAGCGGCTTCTGCTTGTACTTGTCGGTCATGCGCAATCGTCCTCTGCAGGCTGTCGATCTTTTCCAGCGTCCGCACGATCACCGACATGGCCTCGATCGCCGCCTTGGCATCCGCCTGGACAAGCTTGCGGTCGATCTCCTGCCCCTCCGCCTGTGCCGTCTCGTCAGCCGCGCGCCGCAGCCGCTGGAACTGCTGCATCTGCTCGCGCAATTCCTTCGTCATGCCGTTCAGCATGTCCTGCAGGTCATCGAGCGGCGACACGGCCTCCGCCTTGGTCTCGAGGATCACCCGTCGCGCCAGATCCTCCAGCGCCGCATCCTCGCCCGGTGACACCCCGTCATAAACCGCCGCCTTCGGCCACAGACCGAAGAGCGCCGGATCGAAATCCAGATCAGACATGATGATATTGTCCTTGAATGTTTTCTCACCGCATGGGCGAAGATGTCGGTTCGCCCCTCTTCTCCCCGCCGGGGAGAAGGTGGCCGAAGGCCGGATGAGGGGGCCGAAGGCCACACCACGATACTCCGGCTCCCGCCGAAGCATCCCGCTTCACCCACTTTTCCGACTGTGCAATAACCCTATCAAACGACCGTCACGCCGTCAAGGATTATTTTCCTATTTCAAGAAAATTTTCTCTCCATTGCGCAAATCCCGCCCCGTGTTACACTTCCCGCCATGAGAACCGAGGACTTGGAAAAGCGGGCCTTGGGCCTGCCCGGCGCGGTTGAGAGCGCCCATTTCGGCAAGCGCGATTTTCGCGTCGGCAAGCGCATCTTCATGTCCCTGCCGGAAGCCGGTCGCGCCGTCGTCAAGTTCACGCCCGACCAGCAGAAACTCTTCCTCGAAACCGAACCCGGCCTCTGCGCCGCCGTGCCGGGCGGCTGGGGCCTCAAGGGCTGGACATCGGTCTATTTCTGCGATGCCGACGAGGACGTCATCGACCACCTGATGGAAACCGCCTGGCGCAATGTGGCGCCGAAGTCTCTCGTAAAAATTCCGGCGGAATAATGGCTTAGGACTGCCCCACCGTCAGCGGCCAGTCCACCAGGTAATCCTCGAAATCCTCGACATCGACGTTGTCCTCCGACACGGTGCGGCCGCGCACGGAAATGCCGGCTTGGTGCACGGTCTCCGGATCGCCCGACACGAGCGGATGCCACCAGTAGAGGTCGATGCCGTCACGCACCAGCCGGTAGCCGCAGGTCGGCGGCAGCCAGGTCAGCGTCTCCACTTCCTGCGGCGTCAGCTGGATGCAGTCCGGAACCGTCGCCTGCCTGTTCGGATAGTCCTTGCAGCGACAGCTTGTCCCGTCGAGCAGCGTGCAGCCGATATTGGTCCAGGCGATCTCGCCGGTGTCCCAATCCTCCAGCTTGTTGAGACAACAGAGCCCGCAGCCGTCGCAGAGGCTTTCCCACTCCGCGTTGGTCATCTCGGCCAGCGATTTCGTCTTCCAGAAGGGCAAGTCGCCCATGCCGATTATTCTTCCATCTGTTGAAATTCAGCGACAATTCTACAAAACATTGCCGGATTTTTAAGGCTCATTACCGATATCGACGTAGATTGGAAACCCGGCCCATGCAAATATCGGCCGGGACTTGAAGCCACTAGGATGCGACCGCATTGCAGGATCCAAGCCGAGACGAAGCCCCGGATGTCAATGGAAGCGCCCCGCAGGACGACCGTCCGCGCAAGCGCCATATCCTGTTGCGCATCGACTCGTGGATCGATTCGACCGTCTGGAATGCCGGTTTCCGGCTCGGCGTCTGGTGGGAGGATATCACCATCTTTTCCCGCCGTTTCACCGTGCGCGGCTGGAAGAAGGTGCTGTTCGAGGTGCTCGGCGAGGGGATGACCTGGGGCACGGCCGGTTCCGTGCTGATGCTGGCGCTCGCCCTTCCCGCCTTCGAGGAAACCAAGGGCAACTGGCGGGCCCAGAGCGATTTCGCCGTCACCTTCCTCGATCGCTACGGCAACGAGATCGGCCATCGCGGCATCATCCACGAGGATTCCGTGCCGATCGACGAGTTGCCGGACACGCTGATCAAGGCGGTACTGGCAACGGAAGACCGCCGCTTCTTCGATCATTACGGTATCGATTTCCTCGGCCTTGCCCGCGCCATGACCATCAACGCCCAGGCCGGCGGCGTGGTCCAGGGCGGCTCGACGCTGACCCAGCAGCTGGCGAAAAACCTGTTCCTGTCGAACGAGCGCACCATCGAGCGCAAGATCAAGGAAGCCTTCCTCGCCGTTTGGCTGGAATCCAATCTGTCGAAGAAGGAAATTCTCCGCCTCTATCTCGACCGCGCCTATATGGGTGGCGGCACGTTCGGTGCGGCCGCCGCCTCGCAGTTCTATTTCGGCAAGAGCATCACCGACATCAACCTCGCCGAAAGCGCCATGCTCGCCGGCCTGTTCAAGGCACCGGCCCGCTATGCGCCGCATGTCAACCTGCCGGCCGCCCGCGCTCGCGCCAACGAGGTGCTGACCAATCTCGTCCAGGGCGGCCTGATGACGGAAGGCCAGGTCATTGCCGCCCGTCTCAACCCGGCGACCGTCATCGATCGCGCCGAGGTCAGCGCCCCGGATTTCTTCCTCGACTGGGCCTTCGACGAAACCCGCCGCATCGCCGCCCCCTTCGCCCAGCATTCGCTGGTCGTGCGCACCACGATCGATATGGGGCTGCAGCAGGCGGCCGAGGAATCGGTCGAATCCAGCCTGCGCCAATATGGCGAGAGCTACAGGGTCAAGCAGGGCGCCATGGTGATGATCGAAAATGGCGGCCCGGTGCGCGCCATGGTCGGCGGCCGGGATTATGGCGAAAGCCAATTCAACCGCGCCACCAAGGCGCTGCGCCAGCCGGGCTCGTCCTTCAAGGTCTACACCTACACCGCCGCAATGGAAAAAGGCTTCAAGCCGACGTCCACCATCAGCGACGCGCCGATCACCTGGCGCGGCTGGTCGCCGCAGAATTATTCCAAGGGCAGCTATTCCGGCCGCGTCACCATGCTGACCGCGATCGCCAAGTCGATCAACACCGTACCCGTCCGCCTCGCCAAGGATGAACTCGGCACCGAGGTTATCGCCGAAACCGCGAAAAAGATGGGCGTCGAAACCCCTATCCGCACCGACAAGACCATGCCGCTCGGCACGTCGGAGGTGACCGTGCTCGATCAGGCGACGGCTTACGCCGTCTTCCCGGCCGGCGGCATGCAGTCGCGCCGCCATGGCATCAGCCAGGTCCTCAATTACGCCGGCGATATTCTCTATGATTTCAATCGCGACGAACCGCCCGCCAAGCGCGTCGTCAGCGAAGAGGCCAATGCCTCGATGAACTATATGCTGACCCAGATCCCGATCATCGGCACGGCCCGCAAAGCAGCCCTCGACAACGGCATCGTCGCCGGTGGAAAGACCGGCACGACACAAGCCTATCGCGACGCCTGGTTCGTCGGCTTCACCGGCGATTACACCACCGCCGTTTGGTTCGGAAACGACGACTATACCTCGACCAACAACATGACCGGCGGCTCACTGCCGGCCATGACCTTCAAGCGACTGATGGATTATGCCGAACAGGGCATCGAGCACCGCGCCATTCCCGGCATCGAAAACCCGTTGCCCGGTCCGGGCAAGAAGAAGGAGGCCGAGATCGCCGCCGCCAAGCCCGGCGACGAAAACGCCTTGCCGCCGCTCGTGCGTCCCCGCTCGCTGTCGGGCGACGTGACTCGTCTGCTAAAATCGCTCGGCGAAAAATTCAACGCCGCGCCCGCTTTGAAGGCCCCCGCCGAACTCCCCGGCAAGGTCGCGGAAATCGATCCGCAATCCACCGGCACGGTCATCAAGGGCGGCCGCAATGCGGGGCGGTAACGGGATGAATTTGAAGTTGATGGCCAGCCCCTCGCCCAGTCGCCCCCCTCTGTCCCTCCGGGACATCTCCCCCACAAGGGTGGAGATCATCAGAAAAATTTTTGGCCGCCTAGCTGGTTGGGCACAGAGAGCGCGGTCAATCTCCCCCCTTGTGGGGGAGATGTCACGGAGTGACAGAGGGGGGTACACCGCCGCATTCTCCGAACAATCGTCCCTCCCGTTTCTCCCCGCAAATCCCCGGTAAATCGCTCTTGTTCCGCATCCCCCTCCTCGTCGCCCTTGCTTTGTCCATCGCCTTCGGCGTCGGCATCGTCTCGACCGTCTCGGCCCTGAAGGCAACGGTTGGCTTTGGCGCGATCTCGCTCGGGCCCTGGGTCGCCTTTCCCGATGCGCAGACGGAGAATACCGACCCTTACGCGAAAGCGCATCGGGCACGGGCGGGAAAGCTGCTTTATGGTGGCGCGGAAGGCCTGCAGTTCACGGCGGCGGTCGATACATCGGGCGAACGCCTTTCGTCCGGCTGCACCTATGATATTACCGGCATAACGCCGCCGGCCCGGTTCTGGACGCTCTATGCCACCACCGCCAACGACCAGCCGATGAAGGCGCCGCCGGAACTGCCGACGGCCTTCAATGCCTGGACCGTCCAACGCCAGGCGGACAGTTCCTTCGTGATCCACGTCTCGCCGGTCGCCCAGCCGGACAACTGGCTGGCGATCCGCCGCGTCGGCGCCTTCGAGCTGGTGCTGACGCTGCTCGACACCCCGACCGCCGGCTCCTCCGGCGTCATCGATCTCGCCATGCCGACGATCGTCAAGACGGGGTGCCCGGATGCGTAGCCTATTGTTCGCCATCATCACCGGCCTCGTCGGCGCGGCACTGCTGCATATCGTCATCATCCTGACCTTGCCGCGGTTCACCGGCAAGGACGCCTATAGCCGCGTGCTGGGGCTCTATGAAATGGACAGCTTCTTTTCTCTCACCAACGAGCCCGGGCCGACAGGACTTGCCAATGACGATCCGTTCCTGCGTGTCGCCGTCTGCGGCTTTGCGGTCACGGGCGGTCCCGCCCGCTTCATCGCAAAGGGCTCGGTACCGTTCTGGTCGCTGTCGATCTATGATGCCGATTCCAACGAGGTCTTCAGCATGAACGACAAGACCTCGGTCAACGGCAATCTCGACCTGGTGATGGCCACGCCGATTCAGCTTGTCGATATCAGAAAGACGCCGCCCGAAAGCCTCGCCCAGTCGATCCTGGTGGAGATGCCGGAAGAGGAAGGTTATGCCGTTTTGCGCGCGCTGGCGCCGACCGACAGCTTCGAGGAACCGGTGCGCAATTTCCTGTCGGAAGCGAGCTGCGAGCCCTTCCGCCGGTAACCGTCAACAATGTTCAAAAGTCGGTTTGGGCCGAACAAAGCGGCCTCTGGGCAACAGGGAACAATCGTCCTGCGCCGCAATGTTCACATCTGCACGATGGGCGCAGATGAGTATCTTCGGAAGCGCCGCGGCGGGAAGCGGCACGAACCGGATCATGATGTCAGTGTTTCTTCGCCCTGCTCGGAACGGGCTTGGCCGGGGCTCCGCCCGGATGGCCGTCAAGCCGCTCGTAGCGGATGCCGGTAAACAACAGGATGACGGCATTGCTCGGCACAACCGGTCCCATCGAGGGTTTTGGCGGGGAACGCACGAGGCGGTCCTCTATTCTGATAACTTCTGCCATTCTCGTCTCCAAAACGGTGTTGAGACGGATGAACTACCGTACTGATTTCACCCTGCCCTTGCTGTGGGCTGACGCCTCCGGAACACCGGGTTCCGAACATCTGCGCCTTTCTCGTTTGCTCCTTCTTCCGGGACATCCGGACAATCGATGCATTCTTACATGCGGGATAGCAGGACCGTCGAGTGACCGAACACCTGCCATCTGATTGAGCCATACGATAGTTAATAGCTCCTTAATGGTCAAAACCCCAATCTTAGCGATAGAACCCGCTGTAAGGGCTGATTTGCCCGGTACACTAGCACCGGGCCCCGCTTGCAAGAACAACATTATTGGAAAAGTCCTGCCCGCGCCGTTCCCGACGGAACAGGAGTTATGAACGCATCAACGCCGGAAGAGCATCCCGAACACGAAAGACACACCGGCGACCGCCAGCAATGTGGAGACCGGCTCCTCGCGTACCCGTTCGCGCAATCGTTCCGCCAAGACCTCGGCCTCGGATGTCACGACAGCCTTTGCGCCGGTGCCGATGGCGGAGACGGATTCGGTCAAGCGCGCGATCTCGGCGCGCAGGTCCGAAATCTGGTTGTCGAGATCGGTCTTGGCCGCGCTTGCCTGGAGTTCAGCGTCGTTCGGCACGGTTGCGAATTTCTTTTCGACCATTGTCAGGGCTCCTTTTGCAATGATCCTTTTAACGCGACAGTCGATCATTGGTTCCCTTTAAGCCCAGCATGAAACCGGATGCGGAACGAACCGGCGTGGTTTGCGTTTCGTGGTCAGGCCTGGAAATTCATCAGACCGTGTCATCTCAAAAAAGACACAAAAACAAACGTGTAGTGCCTCACGAACAGCACGGAGCTGTGGCCGGGGGGCCATGTGAACAGGGATGGAACCTCAATGACCCGTCAAAAATATTCAATCAAGGCTCTAGCGCTGGGGGCGATTGCAGCGCTCGCCTCGCTGGTGCCTGCCACGGCATGGGCCGTGGAAGGTTTTGCCACCGCCAATGTCAACATGCGCTCCGGACCCAGCACCCGTTATCCGGCGGTCACCGTCATTCCCGTCGGCACATCCGTCGAAATCCACGGGTGCCTTTCGGATGTGCCGTGGTGCGACGTGTCCTTCTATAACGGTCGCGGCTGGGTTGCCGGTCGTTACGTGCAGGCCGAATATCGTCAAAACCGTGTCTATGTGGAGCCGAATTATTACGACAATCTCGGCATCCCGACGGTCACCTTCGAACTTGGTACCTACTGGGACCGCAACTATCGTAACCGCAATTTCTACCGCGAGCGTGATTACTGGCGCCGTGGTCATGACGGCGACCGGGTGCGCGACCGCGACCGCCGGCCCCGCGACAACAATTACGAACGGCCGCGTCGTGATAACAACTACGAGCGTCCCCGCCGCAACAACGATGATATCTCCATCGGTCGCCCCCGTCGTGGCGACAACGATAACAATGTCGAACGTCCCCGTCGCGACCGGGATCGCGACCGTATTGACAACCGCCGGGGCGACAGCGACCGCGATATCCGGAACCGCGAAAATCGTCGCGAACAAGAGCGGAACCGTGCCGAACGCCGTGATCGCGATAACGACAGAAATCAGTTCCGCAACGATCATCGTCGAAACGACGAACGCCGCAACAGCGACCGTCGCAGGGATTCCGACAACAGGGACAAAGTCGACAACAACCGGGGTCGGGACGGTGGAAACAACGACCGTGGCCGCCGTTGCCGCCCGGGAAGTGAAAACTGCACGTGAGGTCGTCCATTCAGGCTTCAATCCAAAGGCAGGCGGCTTGAAAAAGCCGCCTCAGACTGCTGACAAACTCCAACGCTGATTGTTTGAGGGCGTGGCAACCCCACCCTCCGTCATTCTCGCCCTTGTGGCGGGAATCCAGCGACCCGACGTCCGTCGGGTCAAAAGACTGTTTCAGCTCAAAGACTTGAGTTGGCTGGATTCCCGTGACAGGCACGGGATGACGGAGGAGATGGTAGTCGCAGAATGTCTTAAGCGACCTTCTGGGCGTCAGGAAATGACTTTGTCAGCAGTCTGAGGCGGCTTGAAAAAACCGCCTGTTCCCGTTTTCACGATGACGGCCCCGACGAAGTGACGCGACTGGAACAAAATCATCCCGCATGAGTTGTTCTCTCTTCTTGGGAGGGTATCATGCTTCATGGTCCGCAGCCGCATTGGGCAGGAGAGTATCGCCGTCGGCAATGCCGCAAGATGCTGGCGCCAGCCATCAGTGTCCTTGCCGAACATGCTCATCTTTCCGGATGGACGATCGAGGAGGTTCTGATCGCCATCGGCGACATCGCCGACGACCAGCTTTTCGACACCACCGCCCCCTCGCCGGCCACTTTCATTGAAAACGACGATGCACGCGCCGAGAAAGCGGTGGAAAAGCTTTATCCGTTGCGCGCTTCCCCGATGTCGTATCGCCGGTAAAGGGAATGTTAACCACGTCCGCGTAGGCTGGAAACACATTCAGCCATGATCGGCCAGATCGACATTCAATCCGTCGGCGCCAATGTTTTCAGCGTTTTAGCCTGTTCAACTCTTGGTGTCGCCCTCATCGTTTGAAGATAACCCTCCGATCCTTGCCTGAAATTTCGGTCCCTGTTCAGACATCGGCTCGACCCGGTGCCCCAGATTGGGAATGTGATGTTTTGCGTATGAGTGGGTGTATCAGTGGCGGACCGGTTTCGTGAGTTGGAAAGGCCGCAGGCGGGGCGGCTGAAGGACGTGGTCCTGATGGCGACCGTGACCGGATTCGAAGGGTTGCGGCATCCGCGCCGCAACGATCTCAAGCAATTCGCCGAACTGTTCGACCCGCTGTTTTCCGCCTCCAGCGACGAAGCTCGTCGCCAGACCGCCGCTGCACTGTCGCAGTGCCCGCATGTGCCGCAATCGGTCGCGCTGCGGATCGGCAACGCACCGATTTCCATCGCCGCCATCTTCCTCACCCGCTCGACTTCGATGACCGACGCGACGCTGATCGAGATCATCCGGACCCAGGGCCCGGCCCATGCGACCGCGATCGCGCGGCGTGAAAACCTCTCGGTCCAGGTGGTCGATGCACTGGTCGAACGGCGCCAGACGGGGACCGCTCCGGCAAAACAACAGGACGAAGCGTCCAGGCCGGCGCGACCGGACATACGCCTGCGCGAACCTGCCTCTTCCGACCCGACTGAAACGCGATTGCTGCGCGAAGAGCAGTTGCGCTCCGATATCAAGAACCTTGCCCGCACCGCCGTCACGGCCCACGCGCCCGCTGCCCAGCCTGGTCCGGCGATTGAGCCGATCAATGCGCTGCACGAGGCCCTGCTCGTCCGCTTTGCGCGTTCGCGTGAGGCCAATCTCTTCGCCGCCAGCCTTGCGGCCGCGCTTTCGGCCGGCCCGGAACTCGGCGAACGTATCCTGCTCGACATTTCCGGTCAGCAACTCGCCACTGCGCTGACCGCATTGGAAATGCCGCCGGAGGATAGTCTTTTCGTCCTGTCAGCCTTCTATCCGGATCTCACTGAGCGCCATGCCGGCACCACGCGCGGCGATATGCTGCTGGATTCACTCGACCTTCCGGCAAGCCGCGCCCGTGTGCAATCCTGGTTGCAGGCCGAGCAGGAAGAAAAATCCGGCGCCACCTACCAGCCGCATCTCGCACCCGATCGCGCCGCCGATCCGCGCCAGACCGCCGCTCGGCAGGACGCATCGGCACGCCGTCTCGTGGACGCCCGCAAAACCCGCGCGTTCGGTCGCGGCCGCTGATGAGCTAATCGTCCTTCCCGACCACGACGTCGAACAGGTCGCCGCGTTCGTCCACCTCGATCTCGACCACCCAGCAGTCCGGATCGAAGCGGATTTCGCGCGCGATCGCCTCGTCGACCATGTGAGATTCGACTCCTTCCATGCGGATTTCGAACAGCCGGTTCGGGGAGGGTTCCTCGAAAAAGCTCTGCGGTGCGGGAGCATAGAGTGTTTCAGTGCCAAGGCGCGACCGTTGGCGAATGAAGATCGCGCCGGCTTCCTCCGCTCCCTTGTGCAGCACGGCCGCATAACCGCCGAGCGTAAAGACGCGGCGAACGAGTGCGGAAACGACGATATCGGATTTCAGGCGCATGCGGCGGTGATACACCGGCGCGGATCAGCGTGCAAATCGCCGTTCCCGATGGAATGGACCATGTTCACGCCGGTTTTTCAGCCTTCGCGCGCAACCGCGCTTCCTTCAGCGCTTCGGTCTTCTTCCTGTCGGCGGCAACCCGCATTCCTTCGCTGGCGGTCGCCGTCGCCTTGGCCTGGTCAAAGTCGCCACGAGGCGATGCACCACGAGGCCTGCGATTGGGTATCTGGAACTGTGTCATGCGTTTTCTCCGACATTCGCGTTCCGGATCCGCAACCCCTGTCGCACCACATCCAGGAATTGCCCTTCTTGAAATGGTTTGGGCAGCCAGAGCGGCTGACGAAACGTGGCGGGGATGTCGCCGGGATCGGCACCCGAACAAAAAACGATGGGAATATCGCGGTCCTGCAGGAGCAGGGCGACATCCGTGCAATCTCCATCCCTCAACTGAAAGTCCAGAACCGCGATCGACGGGGTCTGGGAAGAAAGCCACGCCATTGCGTCTAAACATGAAGCTCGGACCTCAACAGCGAAACCCCCACCTTGCAGGATTTGTTCCATGTCGAGTGCAATAAAAGGCTCGTCTTCCAGTACGAGTATGGTTGGAGCGCGAGGCTGTGCGGACGCCATTTTAGCTCGTAACGCCTCAATGAAATCCGGCCCTCCCCCATCGGCGGATTGGGCAAGCACGACAGCCGCCGCCACAGCCTTGCGCCCATCCTTGTCGGAAATGTCGGATCCCCGCTCCGCGCACCATTGGCGAACGGCTGCGATCACCGTGCCGGCTTGGGGTACCTTGAGGAATAGCAAATCAAGAAGAGACATGGCTCTGCTCCATTCGATTGGGCAAGAGCAGAATGTCTCTTAAACAGTCACGGCCGGGAATGATATTGGCGTAGTGAGACTGGTGTTTTAGTTATACGCTACAACGCTCCAAATCGCATTAAAAAATTTAAATCCGCTGGTCGAATGTTCGGCGTCGTGTCGAAGAGCGTCTGGTCATTTCCCACGATGATAAGCGTGACACTGTCCGGGCCCTTCAAGGAGAGAAGACTGCGGTAGAGGCTGGCGAGGACGCGGCTGGACGCCAAAAAACCTGACGCCGGCAAGCCGGGTTTAGAGCATCGTTCCCTTAATACGCCCCATTCTGCTGGAAGGAATTTTGGCCAGAACCAAGGCGGCTGGCGAAAAGCGCAGCAGAAGCTGCGGTTGAGACGGCCACCGCCGGTAGTGGCCAAAATTCATCCAGTCCTTCGGGTTGGCTGAAAACGGCCGCCCACTGCGGCGGATGGCTGGACTGATGGATCTCGCATCGCTCTGCGCCATCCATCTTGTGGATCGGACGTTTTCAGCCAACAGAATGGGGCGTATTAAGGGAACGATGCTCTAAACTCCGATCAGACGCGGATCGCCAGCCTGAGCCCGCCCCAGTGGCGGCCGTTGACGAAGATCGGCGCGGAAATATCCTTCATCAGCACGAAATTGCCCGCCCCCATGTCGCGCCTATAGGTCTGGACGAGGAACGGCTGCGTGTTGCGACCGGCGGCGAGCCCTACCCGGTCGTTGAAGATGCGGCGGTTGCGGCAATTGGCGGTGTTCCAGTCGGTATCGCCGGGGCGCTGCGGATGCGAGAACTTGCGATTGTGCGTCGGCAGGTAGCCGTTCTCGTCGACAGCGGCGCAAAAGGCGATGCGATCGTTGCTGCCCGCGACCGGTTCAAGGATGCCGGGCAGGACACGGTCGGTGAATTCGGTGAAGCGGGTCATCATCTGCACCGGCGTGCTGCCGGGGATTTGCCGGTACTGCCGGTCAAACAGCGCATCCATGCCGATGCCGCCGCTCGCCACCTGGGCGTCGAATAGGGCGGAGATCGTCGCCGCCACGTCGCAGGCGCTGCGGATGAAGGGACTGTCGGGCGTTTCGAGGCCGGCGCTCGCCGTGACCTGGATGATCTTTTCCGAAACCGCAACGACGGCATCGACGCGCGACGAAGCTTTCTGCAAGGCGCCGCTGGATGTGTGGATTTCCGCCGCGATGCCGGTCAACTGTTCGGCGAAGGCCGCATATTGGCGATCCACCGCATCCGTCGTGCCGGCCACCGACGAAGCGCTGTCGAGAATGGTCGACATCACCTGTTCCATGCTGGCGAAGGACCCATGGATATCCCCGGCCTTGTCCTTGACGCTCTCGGCCGAGGACGCGGCCTGCGCGCCGGCCACCGTCAGCCGTTCGATGCGGCTGCGAAGCTCGCCCAGCGTCTTCTGGATCGACGCCGTGGTCTGCGAGGTCTGGAGCGACAAGGCCCGCACTTCCGCCGCGACGACGGCAAAACCCTTGCCGGCCTCGCCTGCCCGGGCCGCCTCGATTGCCGCGTTCAAGGCAAGCAGGTTGGTCTGGCGGGCGATCGTGCCGATCTCGCCGGCAAAACGATCGACATCGGCAAGCGCGCCGGAAAAGGATGAAATCTCCGCGCCGATTTCGCGCGTCGTGGCGACCATGTGGTCGATCTCCGACAGCGAGCCCTGCAACCGCCTGCCCTGTTCGCCGAGCACCGTGCGGGCAGTGGTCGCCGAGGCATCGGTCGCATGCAGCGAACGGGCGACCTCGCCATTGGCGGCCGCGATCGAACGGGCGGTGTCGGTGACGGAGGAAAACACGCTTGCATGGCGGGCGGACAGCGCCGCCGCATCCTGGATAGCGCCGGCGATGTCGACGAGATCGATACCCAGTCCCGCCGCCTCGCGCGCCAGATCGGCGACCACCTGTCTCAGAACCGTGGCTCCGGTGTCGCTATCGTCTTCGCCGGGCCCCAACCCCGTCTCGGGCATGCGTAAAGCCGTAGCCATCGTCCCAACCGCCTCCTCATCCGCAAGAGGGTGGCAGGACATGGTTAACGAAGTGGAAATGCCGGGTTTCGACTTTGGTCGTAAGGAAATCAGTTCAGAGAGCGCCGATTTCCTTCATCTTCTTCAGCACCTTGTCGCTCGGCTGGCCGGTTTCCGGCAGGCGATAGTGCTTTTCGAAGTGGCGGATCGCCGTGCGGGTCTGCTCGCCGGCGACGCCGTCGATCGACACGTCGGTATAGGCAAGGTTTGTCAGGCCCTTCTGGATATTCATCACCAGTTCGCTGGAGGCCGGAATGTCGACCTTCGGAATATAGTTCGGATCGATCTCGGCATTGCGGATGGCGGCGGCAACCGGATCAAGGTCACCCTTGCTCGCCTTGACGTTTTCGTAAGGGCGGGAGGCCGGTAGTGCCGCCGCCTGCCGCTTGCCCTTCTGCTCGCGGAGTGCTGCCAGCAGCGTGTCGGTCGCGGCGCCCGTCTCCGGGCGATCCGTCTGCTTTTCGAAACGCAGAATCGCCGCCGATGTTTTCGGACCCGTCTTGCCATCGGCCGGGCCGTCGTAGAGCCCCCGACGTGCCAGTTCCTTCTGGATGCTCGTCACCAGTGCCGAACCGTCCGCCGGCTTTTCCACCGGCTGGCTCTTTTCGATAGTTTGACCGGCGATCACATCCTCGATGCTTTCGCTCGGCTGAGGCTTCGGCTTGGCAATGCTGGCGGTTTCAGTGCCGGCTTCCGTCTCTGTTTCCGCGGCGGCAGCCTCATCCTCGCGCTGGATGACGAAGGTGGTCACCTTGCGCGGCTCGACACCTGTCTGCTCGTCCTCGACACCGAGATTGGCGGCCTGGGGATGCGTGAATGGCAGGCGGGTGCGCAGGAGCGGTGAAGGATGCGCGCCGGGCTGGTACCAGAGCGCATTGGCGGCGACGAAGCTGAAGACGACGGCGAACGCCATCGAGCCGCCGAAGACGCCGGGATTGCGCGCGGCAAGACCACCGGCATGGCTCAGGCCGCGCACCGCCAGGCTGGCCATCACCAGACCCGCGCTGCGCTGCGCCTTCTTTTTCTTCTCAGGCTGTTTTCGCTTGCGAGCCGTCATGCCCAGCGCTCCTGTTCACTCCGTCGGCATCCGTCCATCCCTCCGGATTGGCCTGACCGTTCGTCTTCTCCCGCGTACGCTCCTTCAGGCGCGGCGGGAACTCCACCATTGTCTGTTCCACAAGTTCCTGCTCCTCGAGCGGACGGATGCCCGATCCGTCGAGCGCGATGGTCACCGTGATCACGGTGCCCTCGCCCGGGCGACTGCGGATATCGAACCGTCCGCCATGCAGCGCCACCAGCCCCTTGACCAGCGACAGGCCAAGCCCGGTGCCTTCATACTTGCGGGTATAATCGTTCTGAATCTGCACAAACGGCTGGCCGAGCGTGGCCAGCTTGTTTTCGGCGATGCCGATGCCGGTATCGCTGACGATCAGGTTGAGATCGCTGCCGGCGATTTCGGCATCGATGGTGACCAGACCGCCGCGATCGGTAAACTTGATGGCATTGCCGACGAGATTGATCAGGATCTGCTGGATCGCGCGCTGGTCGGCATTGACCTCGCCGACACCGCGCATGATCCGGCTGGTGAGTTGCACGCCCTTTTCATGCGCCTGCAGGCTCAGCATCGCCTCGCAGGCATTGACCACATCGGCGACCCGGAACGGCTCGGGAATGAGTTCGTAACGGCCGGCCTCGATCTTGCTCATGTCCAGCATCGTGTTGACCACCGACAGCAGATGCGCGCCGGACTGGTTGATCAGCGAGACATATTCGCGCTGACGATCGTTTTCGAGCTTGCCGAAATATTCACCCGACAGAATGTCGGAAAAGCCGAGAATGGCATTGAGCGGCGTGCGCAACTCATGACTGACGGCCGCCAGGAACCGGGTCTTGGCGTCATTGGCGGATTCGGCCAGCCGCGCCTTCTGCGCCGCCTCCGTGCGCAGGCGTGCCTCTTCGGAGACGTCGCGCGACTGGACGAGGATCGCGGTAAGCGGCTCGTCTGAACTGCCGAGCGCCGTCATCTCGCAGCGCATGTGAACGAACTGCTCGCCTTCGGCAAAGACGTTGGGCTGCTCCAGCCTTATATCGATAGTCGCCTGGCGCTCACCCTGCCGCAGGTTATCGATCGCCTGCAGGAAGAGGATGCGGTCGGACACATGGATCTGCTCGATGAAGCCGCGGCCGTGCGGATTGCGCATCCAGGAAAGATAGGACTGCGCATCGCGGCCATGGATTTCAGTCACCGAGCCCCGGATGTCGTGGACGGTAACAAGGCCGGCGAAACAATCATAGTGAGCGCCGCCATTATCGATGACGATGGTCTTCACCTCGGCGATGTCGGCTGCGATCCTGCGGTTGCGCATATAGGCAATGGCGGCGACGCCGGTCATCAGCGCGGTCGAGGCAACCAGCGCCGCTCCGACCGGCAGCGCAACCGAGATCGGCAAGGCGGCGGAAAGGGCGAGCGGAACGGACGGGAGAGCGACGAGCGCTGTTGCGGCGATGGCACGGACGACGGCGAATTCGCGGCTTGCTTCCGGCTCGCCGGCCACCGGGCGCGGCAGCCAATGGCGCGCGACGTCATCCACCCGGGATGCCATCCTGCCAGCAATGTTACGCAATACGCTCAACGTCTAACCCTGTATGCTCGTTCTTTTCCGGAGCCATCATGGTTCCGTCCTTTATGCGGAAGTGCTCATCACCCCGACCGAAAACGGCCGTTTCAGGCGATGTCTCTACCCGTTCGAATTTCGCATCGGCGGCTTAATGAAAGGATAAATCAAATTGCGACAAAGCCCGTGAAACCGCTCGAAAATCCCATTCCGGGACAATTCGCGGCGGCTTTCTCTTTTGTGGTTAATGGGGTGTAAGCAACGGATTTCAGGTGGTTTTTCGCGGGACATTAACGTTTGTGGCAAGGGTTCTGGTTGCGGAATCCCGCATTTGCAGCCTTGCCGTCCGACCCCTCGCCTCGAACCTTAATGGCGGTCGTTAAAATACGCGCAAAATGCCATTCAAATGCAGATATTTCCAATTTTACGAAAAGTCGGTGCAAATGCCGCGTGTTTTGGCAAAGGCCTATTCCGACTCTCCTCCTAAGGTGTGATGACAAGGCGCCAAGGAGGCCAATCCGGCAAAGACCGGAGGCAAGGTTTGGACGCCGGACCAAAGGATGGGCAAAACGATGTGGTTTCTGATCAAGGGAACATTCTGGTTTTCGCTGGTGCTGGTAGCCCTGCCGTTTCTCGACCCGGCAAGCACCTCGACACTTGAAAACGGGCCGAAGGTCGATGTCGGCGACACGGTTTCGGCCGCGACCGAGGCCTTCGGCTATATCAGCGCGATCTGCGTCGAGAAGCCGGATGTCTGCGAGAAGGGCGCCGAGACCTTCGTTGCGCTTGGACACCGGGCGCGTGAAGGCGCACGGATCGCCTATCTCTTTCTCGACCAACAATTCGCCGAACAGAGCGACAAGGTGATGACCGGCACGATCGCCGCCACCCCGGATGCAATTGCCGATGCCGCCTCGAAGGTGGACCTGCCCGAAATTGAGCCGAAGGCCGCCGTCGTCGCCGAGGCGGAGGTCGAACCCTTCCTCGAACGGATCCCGGTGCCGGAAAAGCGCATCGAGCCGAAGAAGGTTCGCCAATAGATTTTCACGCCCTTCCCTGAAGTCTGCCGCTGCATAATTCCATCCTTAAAGCGGAACCGATATAAGGATAGAATTATGCAGCATCTTCAAAATGCTACAGCGACCTTTGCGCGTCAGGACTGACGCGCGGCGCTGTGGTCACTGGAAGACTGTCTTGAACTGCTGCGTTTGCGGCGGCCGTGAGGAACGCCCATCCCCTCACGGCCTTTTCTTTTTTAAGGTTTTCACCGGCTCCCGGTTTTCACGAGGGCGCCGATCGCCTATATCCAGCGGCATGGACCAGATGACATCACCGATCACGCCGCTTGCCGAGATCATCGACAATTGCGCCTATCTCGACGACTGGCAGGATCGCATGAGCTATGTGATCGAGCTCGGCCGCAAGCTGCCGGACATGCCGCAGGCGCTGCGCACCTCCGACAACAAGGTCCAGGGCTGCGCCAGCCAGGTCTGGCTGGTCACCCATGCCAACGACGACGACAGCGACCCGATCCTGACTTTCGAGGGTGAATCCGACGCCCATATCGTGCGCGGCCTCGTCGCCATCGTCCTGTCGATCTTCTCCGGCCGCCCGGCCTCCGACATCGTCAAGACCGACGCGCTCGACCTGTTTACCCGCATGGGCCTGATCGAATACCTCACCGCCCAGCGCGCCAACGGCCTGCGCTCGATGATCAAGCGCATCAAGGACGAGGCAGCGCAGAAATTGGTGGGGTGACGGGGTTTTTGGCAGGTCGGCTTCGGGGAACTGAGGCCAACTCCGTTCGGCCCGTTCCGACCCTCTGTCAAATCGCGGTAGCTGCAGACTCGAACAAGCTCGGTGATTAACGGTATTATGAGGTCTCTGGGGCTCGCGCGGAAAATATTTCCAGTACACATGACTTGATTATCCGCCCAGCCAATTCCCAATCCGCCTGCCCCTGTTCGGGAATTTCAGTCATTAACGCATGAGAAGTATCTGCCGGGAAATCGTCATTGGCCTTTATCGGATCATGGATTAGCCTCACCGCGCTGAGGCTCGATTGCGCGTTTAGCTCCGCTATTACCGTTCCCGCATTGATGCGAACTAGCTTTGCGTTCGCACCGTATTTGATCCGCGCCAAACTGCGAATAGTTTGCACAGAGTGGTCGATGTTGGATCCGAAACATTCCATCCAATTGTAGGATGGCTTATTGTTATCACTCGGTCTCGAAAGAAACGCGGCCGGATCAATGAACAATTGCTCGTCAACGGTGTCGACGAATTTAGCCCCTATTGACCTAAGGACGTGGTCGGTAGCAGGGATGTCTTGGTCCATTAAATGGCCGGAGCACTTGGGTCGCTAATCAAGAAGTTTCGAACGTTTGATAAAGGAACGTTATTCCACCGCTCAACCTTTTCCGTCGATTTGCCGAAAACGAGTGCCGATAGCCCATATCCAAGAAACTGCGCGGTGATCTGAAAGTCACCGTTCATCCAAGTCGCTCTATATTCGCCATTGTCTAGCATCGTAACTGCAGGTCGTTTAGTCAGCCGCCTATCGGAAACGATTGAGAGTAAGTCCAACCTTGATGCTGGCCGTGGTCTGATACCCTCCTCACGCGCGTCTTCATCCAAGACGGCTATGCGCTTTAGGACCTGTTCATAAACCTTCGTCGCCGCCATGTGACGCTTTAGATTTGTAAAGTCAGGCTTAGTTTCATGGGGAGCCATGGCAGCCCTCATAGTCGGCTTTGCAGGTCCACCACTAGGTCGATACGAAACTTTTGTCTCTTGCCGGAATCCGGTCGGGGCCGCTTGAACGCCTCGGGACGTCCCTGAGCCGTCCGCTTGCTGCAGCCACCTATTGGGTCGTGCGCTCGATCCACCCGATCCTGAAAACCGATTTTTCATAACAATATTCCCGCCATTGGGAACCGAATTCGGACCATATATCCGCGGGACTTGCTTGCGAGCCGGCATCATGTGCGCAACCGCCTCGCCTTGACAACCGATTCAATATCTTGATCGGAAAGCCCCTGTAAGGCTCCAAGTTCGAAGATTTTTTGTTCAAGCCAACCATACATCGCTGTTGCGGTACCCAGATCCATGACAAGTTCGCATTCTACCTGTCGGGTTATCCTGGAATCGGCCCGGGATAAAAGTTCGGGACCCACGGGTTGGCCGTTATCGTCTACTTCGAGTTCATTGAAAGTAGGAATGCTGTGGCCATCGTTTGTTATGGCCATCCGAACATAGCCAGCGGGCGAAGTTCCGCCCCACACACCTTCCGCGTGGACGACTCTGAAAAACGGACTTTTCTCGAATTTGATATCAATTTTTTGGTTCATGCCGGCGCACTCTTGTTACTATTACAACCCTATATAATGGCTCGATGGTGTCAACACTATCTCAACAACGCCGATGCTCCTTAAATCGCACGCCGTTTAATAGTTTAATCCACGTCGCCGGCTAGTCAAACCCATCCTCGATCTCTGGCGATTACACGTTCCGAAGCGACAGCGACGCTTATCTCCAAAAGGGGCACGATGTCGAACATCAACCGCCCGAGCCGAGTTCACGGTCAAATGAGAAATATCGTCGACGTAGGAAGAACGCGGCTCCAATGTCAGACTCATCTAAATTCATGCCCCCTTGTTTCTTTAGTACAAAATCTCCGGCCGATACCCCTCAGCACCCCAGCTGTGATTTCGCCGGTCCGCCGTCCGCGGCGGCGCATAATGGCGAGATAGCGCCATCAGCGCGGTGCGCAGCATCAGCTTGGCGGATCGTGCCGGCCATTGCCGTTCACGTTCCACAAGCTCCAGCCCCTTTTCAAAACAGCAGACATCGAGCGCCACGCCGCACAGTTCCGGCCCGACTGCCTCCATTGCCCGCGCTACCCGTCCTCGTGCCGCGAGCGCCGTGTCGCAGAGATCGGCGATGCCGCCTGCCCCACCCTTTGTCTTCGTCGACAACAGCGGTTCGTAGGTCATCGTCAGGCGCGGCTGCAATTGGCCACGGGTGAAATCGGCATGCAGTCGCTCGCCCGCCGAAATAGCCTCGGGCGGCATGAAGGCCTGGCCGCTTTTCTCCTTCAACCGAGTGAGCGCACCGAGCGGCGATTCCAGCCGGTTGACCCGAACGGACTGGCGAATGCCGCCGATCGTCGTGGTTTCGGTTTCGCTTAAGCGATGCTGTTCCTGGAAGGCTTCTTCCGGCGCCAGCATCGCGCGGCGCAGGAAGGCCGGCGCCTCCACTGTCGCCTGGATACCGGTTTCGTCCCGTACGGCAAGCCCGAGCGCCACCGCCTGTTCGATCGCGGCATGCGGGAACTGCCGCGCCGCACCGCCTTCGCGACGGATCGCCACGCCCGACACCATTGTTTCAACCGACAACCGGCCATGGCCGGTGATGTGGCGCAGCAATCGAACGATATCCTTCTTGCCCGACATCGCCTCACTCATGCTCGCGGCCTCCCGGCGCGCCGAAAACGGACGTGATGACGCGCTCCACCGACGAGACGAAATCGTCGTAAGCAGAATCGTCGCGACGATCCTCGACGACATTGCAGGCATGACTGACCGTCGTCCGGTCGCGGCCGAAAGCATGGCCGATGTCGGTCAGCGAAATCTGCAGCACGACATGGCAGACATACATGGAAATTTGCCGCACATGGCAGCTGGTGCGGCGGCGATCCCGGCGCAGCGGCACGCGTTCGCCGACCAGCATGACCATTTCCGCCGTCAGTTGGCGCACGACCCGGCAGCGCAGATGGGCCGCGACGGGAAGCACCGGTCCCCAGGGTTCGGTCACTGTCACGGCGCGATGCGCCGGCGGCACGGAAATCGCCTTTGTCTCCACAACGCACGGGATAAGCATGCTGCGGATCTTGGTTGGCGGGCGGTGGGAAGACTTGTCGATGTGCATGGCTCACTCCTCTGAATAGGAATTAATTCATACACCCTAGTGCGATCGCGAGGATGAATGAAACATCGCCCCCACAACCAGCCGTTGTTTTTTCACTGTTTTTACGCATTTTGACGGAAAAAATAGGTATATTTTCCTCATCGCAAAAATCCGAGATGAGATTCCATGCACGAAAAAGCCGGCCTGGCGATGCCAGACCGGCTTTTGGACTCACGGACAACAGGCCCGCGGTGCAGAGAGTTTACTTGCCGCGGCGCTTGCGGCGCTGGCCGAGGCCCATTTCCTTTGCGAGACGCGAGCGGGCTTCGGCATAGGCCGGAGCGACCATCGGATAGTCGGTCGGCAGGTCCCACTTCTCGCGATAATCTTCCGGCGACAGGGTGTGATGGGTCATCAGGTGACGCTTCAGCGACTTGAAGGTACCGCCGCATTCCAGACAGGTGATCTGGTCGTCCTGCACGGACTTGCGCACCGAAACGGCCGGCTTCGGCTTTTCGATGACGACAGCGGCCGGAGCCGGGCTGCTGGTATTGTTGAGTGCTGCGTGCACATCGCCGATCAGCGTCGAGAGTTCGGCGACCGGGACGACATGATTGCTGACATAGGCAGCAACGATCTCTGCGGTGAGTTCAACCAGTAGATCGTGGCCTGAGCCAAGCGGTAAATCCGTCATTCTTTCTTTCTCCTATCGGAATTCTTCTCATATGTCCGCGATGGGTTTATCGCGGACACAACCATGACATGCTGTGAAAATGTCCGAAAACCACGCCCTGCACCGCAGCTCGAAAGAACTTCTCCTCTCGGCTACCAAGCATCAAACCGCGACAAACCTTCATATTACCGCGGATTCCAGGGCGGAATGCGTTGCCAAAGCGCCGAACCGGCCGGCGCCTCAAAGCAACAATCAATATTCACAACCCATGCTGGAATTTCAGTACGAAGTAATATGGAAATGGACACTTTGCCTTTACTCGAATAACACTGATCTGACAAAAGTCCAATAATATTTTGTGCGATATTTAGCCTATTCATCTTGAAATGTGCGCACCGCCGCAAGGTGTTCGGAAACACTACGATACATTTGAAATCAAACGGCCCATGCGCGGACGATCCGCGCTTTTCTACTTCGAAAATGGCGATCCCGTGGCCGAAAGAACAACCTATGACGCAGGGCCGGACGGGTGCTTGCCCTGCGTCATCTGGTCGGTGACGGAAAGGTTCGTCAGCTTGTAACCGGCCTGGTGCGTGGCTTTCGCCAGCAGATGGGCCGAGATCGGCGCGGTCAGGACGATGAAGACGAAGCCCGCGAGCGCCCGCATCAGAATGGTGACATCGAGCGCATGCACGCCTGCCGCCAGTAGCAGCAGGCTGGAGCCGATCGTGCCCGCCTTCGAGGCCGCGTGCATGCGCGTGTAAAGATCGGGAAAACGCAGAAGACCCAGCGCCGCCAGGAGACTGAAGACCGAACCGATGACCAGCAACAGGCTGACGATGACGGCGACTGCGATATCGGGTTGCGGCGAGGTCATCGGGCTCTCCCGCTCTTGCGACGGGTCGAACGCCCGCCACGCTTTGGATTGCGCTCGCCGACAGTGCGCTCCACACGTCCTTCGGCTTGCTCCGTCCGACCGCGTGTCAGGATGAAACGGGCAAAGGCTATGGTGGCAAGGAAACCGGCGAGGCCGAGCGCGATGGCGATATCGATGTAGAGATTGTAGCCGCTGCGGATGGCGATGACGGCAATGAAGCCAATGGCGATGGCAACAAGCATGTCGAGCCCCAGCACCCGGTCCGGCAGTGTCGGCCCGCGTACGATCCGCACCACCGTCATGATCAGCCCGAGTGACAGGGCGACGAGCGCGAACAGGGTGGAAAAGGACAGGATGTCGGATGCGCTCACAGCGGAAAAGCCTCCCGAATGCGGCGCTCGAAGCCCGTCGAAATCGCCCGCCGCTCGGCGGCCGGATCCCGGCAGTCGAGCGCGTGTACATAAAGCGTCTTGCGATCTTCGGACACGTCAACCGACAGCGTGCCTGGCGTCAGCGTGATGAGATTGGCGAGAAGCGTGATCTCGAAATCGCGTGTCAGCGCCAGCGGATAGGCGAAGATGCCTGGCCTCAGCCGCATGTTCGGTCGCATCACTAGAATGGCGACCTTGAAGGCCGACAGCCACAATTCGCGGAAAAACAGGCCGGTCAGCAACAGCAGTTTGAGTGGCCGGACGATGGGAAGGCTCGCCGCCAATTGACCACGCACCAGCGCCAGCGACAGCGCCCCGACGGCGAAGCCGAGCACCAGATTGTGCGGGCTGAAGCTGCCGCTGACAGAAGCCCAGACAAGGGCCAGGAACAGGTTGGTGACGAGGAAGGTCATGGCGCTCCTCCGGCCGGAAAGACGCTGTCGAGATAGGCGGACGGCGTATCGAGCGTCAAGGCGGCGCTGCGGGCAAGGCCGAGCAGCGGCTCGGGAAACAGTCCGATAAGGATACCGATACCCGTCAGGACCAGAAGCGGTAGGAAGACCGTGACCGGTAGGGCGATGGCCGGCCCGGCAGGTTCGACGCTTGCGGGCCGCCAATAGGCAAGCAGGAAGACGCGGCCGGTTGCGATCATTGCCAGGAAGCCGGTCAGCAGCAGGCTTGCCGCCAGCCCCCAACTGCCGCCATCGAGCGCCGCCTTGACCAGCATGACCTTCGGCCAGAAACCGGAGAATGGCGGCAGGCCGGAGACCGAGAAGAACAGGACGAGCGACACCGCCGTCAGTAGCATGTGGCTCCGGTAGAGCCCGCCCATCTCTTCAAGCGAAAAACCGCCACCAATGCGCCCTGCAAGGCCGGCGGCCAGATAGAGCGCCGTCATCACCAGCATGGAATGCAGCGCGTAGAGGATCGTCCCGGCAATCGCATCCGCGCCGCCGAGCGCAATGCCCGCCAGCATGGCGCCGATGCCGGAGATCACGAGATAACCGAGCAGCCGGCGGATATCGTGTTGCGCCAGGGCTCCAAGCGCGCCGGTGACCATGGTCAGCACCGCGACACCAGCGATGACGGGGCTGAGCGCCAGCCGCTCCAGCGGGAACAGCATGATGAGAACGCGGATCAGCGCGTAGATCCCAACCTTGGTCAAAAGGCCGGCAAACAAGGCGGAGACGACGATGCGCGGCGTGTGATAGGAGGCCGGCAGCCAGAAATTGACCGGAAAGGCGGCCGCTTTCATGGCGAAGGCGAAGAGATAGAGCGTCGTCAGCGTCACGAGCGGCGCGGTTTCCTTCAGTTCCGGCGCCTTGCGGGCGATGTCGGCCATGTTGAGCGTGCCGAATATGCCATAGAGATAACCGGTGGCGATCAGGAACAGCGTCGTCGCGACGAGGTTGAGGAAGCCGTATTTCACCGCCCCGTCGATCTGGCCGCGTTCGCCGCCGAGCACCAGAAGGCCGAAGGACGAGATCAGCAGGACCTCGAACCAGACATAGAGATTGAAGATGTCGCCAGTCAGGAAAGCACCGCTGACGCCGGCCATCAGCAGCATCAGGAAGGGATAGAAGCCGTAGCGCCGGCCGCTGGCATTGATGTCGGCCAGCGCTGCCACTGCGCCGGCCAGCGCCACGATCGCAGCAGCGAGCGCAAACAGCGCGCCGGTCAGGTCGACCGTGAAAGCTATACCGAACGGCGGCAGCCAACGGCCCATGACCATCGTCACCGGTCCGTGCTGGACGACATGCCAGAGAAGCCCGGCATCGAGGCCAGTGAGGACCAGCAGCGCGAAAATCGCGATCAGCGGCTGCAGCTTGCCGCTGTGCCTCACCATCATCAGCACCGCGCCGATGCCGACGCACCAGGCGACCGGCAGGATCACCAGCCAGTCGAGCGGTGCCACCGGATCGAGGACCAAGGCGGCGGAGAGATCGAGGGAGGACGAGGAAAGGGCCATGGTCTGTCAGTATCCGAGCGGCGGCAGGGTATCGTCATCGGGCTCGGCCACCCGCATCGCATCGGTATTGTCGAATTTCAAATCGACATAGGCCCGCCAGGACAGCACCAGCAGGAAAGCAAAGAACGAGAAGGAAATGACGATTGCCGTCAGGATCAGCGCCTGTGGCAGCGGATTGGCCGTCGGGCCGGCCGGCACGTAGAGCCCAGCCCCGATCACCGGCGGCACTTCCCGCATGATGCGGCCGGAGGTGAAGATCAAAAGGTTGACCGCGTTGCCGAGAATGGCGACGCCGAGCAGCATGCGGACGATGAATTTCGACAACATCAGATAGACCGCGATCGCAAGGAAAATGCCGGTGAGAACGGAAAGGATCGGTTCCATCACTCGTCTCCTCTTTCCTCGAGCGACAGCGCGATCGAGGTGACGGCCCCGACCACCACGAGATAGACACCGATATCGAAGCTCATGACGCTCGACAGCGGCACTTCCTGGCCGAGGATGACCGGAGTGACCCAGAGCCCGGACATGAAGGGCACATGGAACAGCATCGACAGCAGCCCCGATAGCGTCGAGAGCAGCAGCCCGGCGCCTGCGATGGCGAGCGGATGAAAGACGATGGCGCGCCGCACGGTCTCGACGCCGAAGGCGATGCCGTGGATCGACAGGGCAGCAACCGCGATCAGGCCGCCGATGAAGCCTCCGCCCGGCTCGTTATGGCCGCGCAGCAGCACGAAGATCGAAAACAGCAGCATGACGGCGACGATGAAGGGGGTGGCAGTGCGCAGGATCAGCGATTTCATCGGCCCGCCTCCGGCTCGTCCGGATCATTGTCGGCGATGCGCTTGAGCGAACCGGCCCGCAAACGGATAAGCGACAGGATCGCGAGCCCGGCAATCATCACCACGGCGATCTCGCCCAGCGTATCGGTGCCGCGGAAGTCGACGATGATGACATTGACGACATTGGCGCCGTGCGCGATCGTTTTCGAATAGAGGTTGAAGAAATCGGTGAGCGTCGTGTCGAACGGCGCCTGCGTTACTTTCAGAAGGAACAGCGTGACACCCATCCCGCAGGCAAGCGCGATCGCCGCATCCGGCAGCGTCTGGCGGAACGGCCGGCGGTCGGTGGGAGACAGTCTCAGGCGTGTCATCACCAGCGCCAGGATGACCACCGCCAGCGTTTCGATCATGAACTGGGTGAAGGCAAGATCCGGCGCGCCATAGAGCAGGAAGATCACCGCGACCGAAAAGCCCTGAATACCGAGCGAGACGATGGCCGTCAGCCGGTCCCTCGCCAGAACCACGGTGACGAGGCCGGCGACCGCGATCACGATCACGGCAATCTCATGCAGCGGCACATCGCCGGGAAAGACCGGCGCGCTTGCCAGTTCCCCGAACAGGAAGGGTGGCACAAGCAGGACGAGCGCGAACAGTATGAAGGTCATCGTCATATAGGTGTCCAGCCGGCCATTCTGCAGCCGGCGGGTCACCGCCACGGACAGGCGGACAAGCCCGCGGATTGCCTGGTCGAACCCACGGTCCGGTCCCCAGCCGACGGCAACGAGGGCGTTGCCGATCGCGGAGCGGATCTGCGCCAACCGAAGATAGACGGCGATACCAAGGACGATCGTCAGGACCGACAGGGCAAGCGGCAGGCCGACATGAACAGCAAGAGACATGGCGACGGTGCGCCTCTCGCCGGCAATGGCCGATGCCATGGGCGAGGATATCGACGCATGCAGCGCACCGGAAAACACGGCAGCCGCCAGACCCGCGAGAGCCAGCACGGCCGGCCCCAACCAGAGCGGAAGCGGCGCTTCGTGCGCATGCCGCGGGGTGTCCACCACCTTGCCGGTGAAAGGTTTCAGTGCCACGGCAAAGGCAATAGTGAACATCAGCGCATTGCCGATAACGACCGGTACGGCAAGCGCGATCGCCCATGCATCGCCGGTTAGCAGCGCGGCGTAGATTTCCTCCTTGGCAAGGAAGCCGAAGAACGGAAACAGACCACCCATCGACAGGGCCGCCCCGAGCGCGATCGTAAATGTCAGCGGCATGGCCCGGCGCAAGCCGGAAAGCCGGGTGATGTCGCGCGTTCCCGTCTCGTGGTCGATGATGCCGGCCACCATGAACAGCGCGCCCTTGAACAGCGAATGGGCGACGAGATAGAGCACCGCTGCCTCGATCGCATGCGGCGCGCCAAGGCCTGTGAGCAGCACCAAGAGCCCGAGCGACGCCATGGTCGTGTAGGCGAGCATCAGCTTCAGATCCGTCTGGCGCACGGCAAGCAGCGCACCGATGACCAGCGTCGCCGCCCCGAACACCGGCAGGATCACCTGCCATTCGGTCGTGCCGCCCAGCACCGGATTGAGCCGCATCAGCAGATAGACACCTGCCTTCACCATGGTCGCGGAATGCAGGTATGCCGAAACCGGCGTCGGCGCTTCCATGGCATTGGGTAGCCAGAAGTGGAACGGGAATTGCGCCGACTTTGTAAAGGCGCCGCCCAGCACGAGAATGAGCACGGCGAGATAGAATGGGCTTGCCTTGACGATCGAGGCAAGCGGCAAAAGCGCCGAGAAGGCGGCGACGCCGGAGACGTTCCAGAGCAGCAGCAGGCCGGCGAGCAGGAACAGCCCGCCCGCACCCGTCACCACCAGCGCCTGGAACGCGGCGCGGCGCGCGGCTTCGCGACCATGATCGAAACCGATCAGCAGGAAGGAGGTGATCGAGGTCAATTCCCAGAAGACGAACAACATCAGCAGGCTGTCGGACGCGACGACACCGAGCATCGAGCCCATGAACAGGAGCAGGAAGGAAAAGAACCGGCCCTGATGCGGATGGCCTTTGAGATAACCGCCGGCATAGAGCACGATCAGCGCGCCGATGCCGGAGATCAGCAGGAGGAAGGTCAGCGACAGGCCATCGATCAGCCAGGAAAAGGTGAGATGGAGCGAGGGCACCCAGGCATAGCCGCCTGTGACGACCTCGCCTTTCGAGATGGTATCGGCAAAGCCGGCGAAATGGGCGAAGATGGCGACGGGGACCAGCGCCAGGATCCAGGCGGCGTTGTGCCCCAGTAGTCTTGTGAGCAACGGCGCGACGAGCGCGCCCAGGAACGGAAGGCAGAAGGCCAGAAATGTCAGGTCGACGACATTCATGGTTCCGTTCGTTCCTCCCCGGTATTACGGCAGCGAAGGATGTAAGATCCGGCGCCGATGACAGACCCTTTCGGGATAGGGCAAGCGACGGGCAAACTCAAGGATTGTCGGAACGGATCGGCGTCCCTCCCCAACATTTAGAGCATCGTTCCCTTAATACGATCCATTCTGTTGGCTTAAAACGGCCGATCCACAAGAAGGATGGCGCAGAGCGATGCGACATCCATCGGTCCAGCCATCCGCCGCAGTGGGCGACCGTTTTCAGCCAACCCGAAGGGCTGGATGAATTTTGGCCACGACCGGCGGTGGCCGTCTCAGCCGCAGCTTTTGCTGCGCTTTTCGCCAGCCGCCTTGGTTCTGGCCAAAATTCCTTCCAGCAGAATGGGCGTATTAAGGGAACGATGCTCTAGCCCTTTCCTCCAGGACGTATCGCCATAGATCAAGCCGTTGACCGACCGGCGGTGGCGTTTGCCGCCACGCGCAAGCCTCTTATATCCGACGAAATCAGGGAGAAACCGATGCAGAGTATCAGCACCTTGAAAGTGATGAAGACCGATGAGGAATGGCGTGCGCAGCTGACGCCCGAACAGTATCGGATCACCCGCCAGCACGGCACGGAGCGGGCTTTCTCCAGCCCGGATTTCGATCTCGACAAGAAAGGCGTCTATCATTGCATCTGCTGCAACCGGCCGCTCTATCGCTCGAACACCAAGTTCGATTCCGGCACCGGCTGGCCGAGCTTCTCCGCGCCGATCTCGCCCGACGCGGTGACTCAGCATCACGACCTGTCCTATGGCATGAGCCGCACCGAAATCCGCTGCGCCGATTGCGACGCCCATCTCGGCCATGTCTTTCCCGACGGTCCGCCGCCGACCGGCCTGCGCTATTGCATGAACGGCGTGGCGCTGACCTTTGAACAGGAATAATCAGCAAGCCCTCACAATGGGCGTGCTTTGCTCTCGACGACCGTCTCGATCGCCAACGGTGCACCGAACGCTTCCGAAAAGAGCGCGAACAGGCCGAGCGCCAGGCCGACGAGTGTCACCAGCGGCACGATCGCGAAGATCAGGATGAGCGACCAATTGCGCCCCGGCGTCTCATCCTCGTCGCCGTCCACCCAAAGCGGCAGCCGCTCGTCATCGACGCCGGAGCCCCGATGCGAGCCGGGGTCGCTGTGATCAACGCGCTTGCTACGCTTGGACATGTGCTCTTCCCTGTGCACCCACCATTTAAACGAGACCGGCGGGCATGGTTTGTGAAACATCTAAGAATGCTAACAATGTATGAATGCGCCCCGCCGGCCACAAACGCCCTCTACGGTTTCAATTCAGAAATAGTTTCAACTTGTGTTTCTTTTTCGGCAGGACGCGTGAATAAAGTTTCACGGCGTGGCGTTCCGAAATAAACGGTGCGCCGCACCGCCCAGGAGACTGAAAATGAGCCTGAAACACGTGTTGTCGGCAGTCGTCGCGCTTGCCGTCTCCTTCCCCGCTTTCGCCGCGGATGACTGGACGGGCTACGTCAATCCCCGCTTCGGGTTCAACGCGGCCGTTCCGCCCGGCTTTGCGCTCGCGCGCGAAAGCGACAATGGTGAAGGCGCGACCTTCCGTTCGGATGACGGACGCTCCGAACTCCTGCTGTTCGGCACGACGATCGTGGATGGGGATTTTTCCGACGAGGTCCGCCAGCGAATCGTCTGGAACAGGAACGAGGACTGGAACATCACCTATGACAAGGTGACCAAGGGGTGGGCGAGCTATTCCGGCGCCAAAGACTCGGACATTCTCTACGTGCGCGGCGTCCTCCTGTGCGACGGAAGTGCTGCCTATTTTCACCTGCGCTATCCGCAGGATGCCCTGAAGCACTTCAATCCGCTGATCGGCCGGATGGTCAAAACGCTGCGCCCTGCCGGCGGATGCGAACAGTCGCCGAAGGCAGCGCCGGGCGCCGCGCAAAACTGAAACCGGCGGGGACTGGAAGGGTCAGAGCGAAGCGCCGCTGATGCAGGTCAGCACGGCGGAATAGTGGACGGCTGCGGCGGTGACCACGAAACCGTGCCAGATGGCGTTCTGGAAACGTAGCTTTTCCCAGACGTGGAAGATCACGCCGCAGGAATAGATGATGCCGCCGACCAG
This sequence comes from Pararhizobium sp. O133, assembly GCF_051669845.1. Classification (NCBI taxonomy): domain Bacteria; kingdom Pseudomonadati; phylum Pseudomonadota; class Alphaproteobacteria; order Hyphomicrobiales; family Rhizobiaceae; genus Pararhizobium; species Pararhizobium sp. O133. The sequence continues at coordinate 3,689,736 of NZ_CP196426.1, forward strand.
GATCAGGATCAGCGTTGTCTCGGTCAGCTGCGACAAAAGCGGACCTGCGGCGAAGACGCCGCTCCAGCCCATGGCGAGATAGAGCAGGATCGCCACCCGGTCGAAGCGGCCGGGAAAGACGCATTTGATCAGCACGCCGACAAAGGCGATCGCCCAGATGCCGATCAGCATACCGAACAGGAAGGGATCATCCCAGCCGCGCTGCAGGAACGGCGTATAGGTGGCGGCGATCAGGATGAAGATCGAGGAATGATCGAAGCGGCGCAGGAACCATTTGGTCCGCGAGACCGGATAAAGATTGTAGAGGAAGGAAATCGACAGGGTCGCGACCAGGCCTGCGCCATAGATCCAGGCTGCTGCGAGCTGGCCGGACGTGCTCCAGACCGTGGCATAGAAGATCATCGCGGTAACGCCGATCAGGGCAAAGGCAAGCCCGACGCCATGAACGACGCCATCGGCGATCAGTTCGGAGCGATCGTAATTCCACTTAATGCTCTTGATCTCCACGACGGCCTCTCGAAACTTCCCTGATATGCTTGTAGCAGCATTTGTTTACAAAGCCGTGCATGCCCCGGCAACAGTGCGACAAAGGCAATTTGACACAGGGTTAAGAGCCGAAACAGGGCGGCCGGAATCAACAATTGCAACAGATCGACATCTGGCCGGCAACCGGGCGCGCTGTTCCCGGGGAGACTTGCGAAAGCGCCGGTTTTCAACACAATGCGCCGGACAGCCCAAGCAAGCGGGTCGCGAAAGGACATCGTCATGGCAAAACACCGTCACATCCGTGGGCTTTCCCCCCGCCTGCCCGTCGCCGCGATGCCGATCCTCACCCTGCTTGCCGCGACTGTTCTTCCCCTGCCGGCGCTTGCCCAGAGCGATCCAGCGACGGGACACGGTCATGCCTATCCGCCGCAAATGGCGCCACCGGCCTCCAATACCCGCGACGGCGCCTCGATCGGTACGATGCAGCCCATCAAACCCATGACGGACACCAGCGGCATCAACCCATGCGACACGCTGGCGGCTGATCCGCTCGACGGCGACCGGGCCAAGAATGTGACGCCGATCGAGATCAGCGCCATGGACGGCGATGCCGCGCTGGCCGCCTGCAAGAGCGCCTATGAAACCAAGCCGAACATCCTGCGCTTTACCTATCAATACGCCCGCGCCCTGGAAAAGCAGGGCGACTATGCCGCAGCGCTCGATCTCTACCGCACGGCCGCCGGCCGCGGTTATCCTGCGGCCTTTGCCGCCGTCGCCTATGCCTATGACAACGGCCAGGGCGTGAGCCAGGACGAGAAGGAGGCGATGCGCTGGTATGTCGACGCGGCGCAGCGCAACAATGCCTGGGCGATGTTCAATCTCGGCTATTTCTACGATTCCGGCCGTGGCGTTCCCGAAGACGACACGGTGGCGCTCGACTGGTACACGAAGGGTGCGCTCGGCGGGAATGCCCGCGCCATGAACGATGCCGGCTTTCTTCTGGAAACCAGCAATACGGTGCCGCGCGATCTGGAGGAAGCACGCCGCTGGTACGTCAAGGCGGCCGAGGCCGGCAATGCCGTCGGCATGACCAATGCCGCCAATTTCCACCTGAACGGCATTGGCGGACCGGTCGATACGACCCGGGCCTTCGACTGGTACAGCCGGGCGGCGGATTTCGGCAATGTCAACGCCATGAACGGCCTGGGCTACATGTATTTTTCCGGCATCGGCGTCACCAAGGACGTCGCCGAGGGCATGCGCCTCTACCGCCGGGCCGCCGATGGCGGCAATGCGACAGCGCTCACCAATATCGGCTATGCCCACGAGACGGGAGAAGGCGAGGTAAAGGACCTGAAACAGGCGATGGACTACTATCGTCGCGCCGCCGAGGCTGGCGATTCCATCGCCTTCAACAACGTGGCCAATTTCTACGACAAGGGCCTTGCCGTGAATGCCGATCCTGAACTTGCAGCCGAATGGATGGAAAAGGCGTTGCGTGCCGGCGCCAATTTCAGCCGCGGCCAGATGCGTGACAATGCGCAGAACTGGTCGCTGCCGTTCCGCAAGGCGCTGCAGCGCCGGCTTGCCGACCAGAAACTCTATTCCGGCCCGATCGACGGCGGCTTCGGCCCGCAGACACAATCGGCGATCGACAGCATCTTCGGTGTCCGCTAACGAAATCCCGCGACAGATTTTACCGGTCGATCAGCACGGCACAGCGGCAATGGCTGGCGACCCGGCTGGCGGTCGAGCCGATGAAATAATCGATCAAGCCCGGCCGGTGCGAGGCGATGATCACCAGGTCGCCTTCGGCTTCCTCGGCAAAGGCGTTGATGACGCCGGCCGCGCCGCCGATGCGGATTTCGACCCGGCCGTTGATGCCGTGCTTGTCCTTCAGTTCGGTCAGCGTCTGCGTCGCCTGCTTGCGTGACGTTTCCATCAGTTCCAGCGGAAAATCGACGATCATGTAACCCTGCGCATAGGCGTTCAGGTCCTCGACGACATTGAGCAGGATGATTTCGCCGCCATCATCGAGTAGCGACTGGGCACGTTCGAGAGTCTTCTCGCCATGCTCGAGATGATCCATGGCAATCGGAACGATGATTTTCTTGTACATGACAGTCTCCTCGGGTTCGCAGCGCCAGTTTCGGGCAGAGATGTTGCCGGGATCTCGCTGTGTTGCGCGACAGACTCAATATAGGCCCGAGCGCCTGAGAGTCACAGTCCCTGTGGCGAAGCGCCACGGATCATTGTCAACACTAGGAGAACGGTAAATCCTCAATACCGCACCTTCCGTGAACGCCGCGCACGCGTCATATATCTCTTCGAACCCATTCGACAGGCCCAATGAACAGGATTGCGCCATGGCCACTCTCGACAGACGCACCTTCCTCAAGTTTTCCACGACCGCAATCGTGACCGGAACCGCTGCCCGCACCGCCGGGGCAGCAGAAGAGATCAAACCGATGACCGAGCAAGCCGAAAACCACGCCATCCGCATGCCTGCCTATGTCGACCATTCGCACCTTGTGGTGCGCGACCTGCCGATGGTCTCCTCCTGGTACCAGGCGATCATGGGGCTGACGCCGATCGAGAAGACGGCGAGCGGCGAAACGCTCGGCGTCGCCGGCCGGTCGCTTTTGACGCTGACCACCGAAGGCAATGCGGCGATCGCGCCGCAGAACGCGCCCGGCCTGTTCCACACCGCCTTCCTCGTTCCCGACCGCGCGCAACTCGGCCGCTGGTTGGCGCATATCGCCCACAACAATGTTCCCCTGCAGGGCGCGTCCGATCATCTCGTCTCAGAGGCAATCTATCTCGGCGATCCGGAAGGCAACGGCATCGAGGTCTACCGCGACCGGCCGCGCGCCGAATGGGACTACCAGCAGGACGGCATGGTGAAGATGGCGACGCTGCCGCTCGACCTGCAGGCGCTCTATGACGAGGCGCCGAAGGACGCGTGGAACGGCATGGCGGATGGAACGGCGATCGGCCATATCCACCTGCAGGTCGCCGATATTCCCGAGGCCAATGCCTTCTTCCAGGGCGTGCTCGGCCTCGACCTGATGGCCACCTATCCCGGCGCCAGTTTCTTTGCCTCGGGCAAATACCACCACCATGTCGGCGCCAATATCTGGAACTCGCGCGGCGCGCCGAAGCGCCAGGCCAACATGACGGGCCTTGCCGATTACACGGTGCGCTTCAACGATCCCGCCAAGCTGCAGGCGGCATTGGCGGCGTTGGAAAAGCTGGAAATCCCGGTGACCCGCAATGGTGACACCCATTCGCTGGTCGACCCGTGGGGCATCGGCCTGAGACTGGAGGCCTGATAAGGCCTCCAGCCAGACTGCTGACAAACTCCCAAGCCGGTTATTGGAGAGCGCGGCGCCCCACCCTTCCTCATCCTCGCCCTTGTGGCGGGGATCCAGCGACCCGACGTCCGTTGGGTCAAAAAGCTCTTTCAGCCCAAAGACTGGCGTGGCTGGATTCCCGTGACAAGAACGGGAATGACGGGGAGGATGGTGGGTCCGTACGTCCCAGTGACGTCCGAAATCGCGGAACGATGATTTTGTCAGCAATCTGACTGGAGGCCTGATAAGGCCTCCAGTCTCAGGCCTTACCAGCCCTGCGGCTCGATATAGCGGCCATGGACCCAACCGACCTGCCAATGGGCGTTCTGGCCCGGATCGTGCCAGATCTGGCACCAGGTGGACCGCACCGCATTGCGCTGGGCGCCGCGCGACCAACCAGCGATATCGTTGAGATCGATGCCGTTCATGCAGCGACCGGTCATCTGCAGTCGGGCGCCGTTCGGATATCCGGCGCGGATGGCCGATTGCGACGATGGCCAGGCGCGCGCGTTCAGAACGTCGTTCCACGCGACGCCCGACACCTTCCAGGCAACGAATGTATTGGCCATCGCCATCGGCGCGGCAATTGCGACGACCGCGGCAGCCAGCGCGATTTTCATCAGGGTCTTCATGATCATGGTCTCCTCGGGCGGCATTTTAGCCGGCCACTGTTCTTGTCCCTGATCTTGGTTTAGCAGCTGCCGCCGGTATGGGTGGTTCCGGATGGAACAGGGTGGTTTCGGACAAGGCGGATATGGCTCAGGTCTCATGCGTCAACGCCAGCCTGCCACTACGGCTGGCAGGAAGAGACACGCCAATATTTCAGGAAATATACCTCGCCCAGCCTAGACTTTATTCATGATACATGCATCCTCAATTGAATAGAACAATGCGGGAGAATATCATGAACCTAATCTACAATGACGCGTTCAACGGTCAATCACATACTGTATCTCTGCCCGACTTCGATATTCTGAAAGTTTTCATTTATGGCTCCATTGATGTCGCGGGACAGGACCGAATTTTGGGAATTCGAGTCAATAAATCTATTTCAGGCTATCGCTCATATGTGATCCAAGACGGCGGCCACAAGGAAGGACGCAACGACGATACGTGCTTCGTTTTAGGAAGAACTGCGTGGAACTTGATGGCCCGCATTGGAGTAGAATATACGCTATTCAAATCAGTAGGAATTACTGGAATTGGCCAAACAACATTCTATCACAAAGCGAATTCAGGCGCTTTAGGTGCGCTTTTTTGTGGGGAATGCAGAGGTGCGTTCGACCCTTTCACATCGATCGAAAGTATTACATTCTTTGCGAGTGGCGGTCATTTTGACGGCAGAATGAAGTTGTATACTGTTTGAACCTCTCTGCCAGATCGGCAGTCTCATTTAATTAAGGCGCCCTCCGTCAGCTTGGCAATTGAATTACAGGCCAAGCCCCATGCCTTTGGCGAGATATTTGATCAGGGTGTGGGAGCAAACCCTGATCATCGATAATGCCAAAACCTCAGCACCTGATCAGGTCTTCGGAAATCTTCTCTCGCAAGCGGGAGGAGGATCAGATTGAGCAATTTCAGGATAGTGCACCTTCCTCACACTCAGTCTCTAGTGCCTCTCCCCCGATCCACCGACGGCGACGATCGAGAAAGGCTGGCCCTCGACCGGAATCGTCCGCTTCTCCTTCAGCGTCGCGGGGTCGATCATCCGCACGAGGCTGTGGCGCGGATCGGTGACGGCGATGGCGTCGTCGGCCATGGCGAGACGTGGGCGCGGGTCGCGCCAATGGCCATCCTTGCTATAGGGTTCGGTAATCACTTCGGAACCGGTGATCTCGCCCTTGACTACATCCAGACGATGCAGCTTGCCGTCCTCCGTGAGGATATAGCCATGGCGGGCATCCGCGGGATCGAGCACGAAATCGACGCGGCGGGTTGAAAGCTCCACGAGGCGATAGGGTGTATCGCTGTCGGGATCGATCAACACTACCTTGTCCTCCCCGTAATTGCCGAGGAAGAACTGCATGGATTTTCCGCCGAGTAATGTCGAGACTTTGCCTTTCGGCAGGTCCGGATCATAAGCCAGCATGTCCAGCTTCGGCCCATCAATACCGCCCGGTCGAGCGATCAGCACACCCTCCGCGCAACCGAAGGCAACGAGCCGTGCCGAGACGGCCTCTCCATGCAGCCCGGTGCAGGTGGCGACATCGCCTCGTTGCTTGCCATCGCGATCAACGACGCGCAGGCCCAGGCGCGGCGGCAACTCGTCCGGCTTCACCTCCACCGCCATGTTCGGCACTGAAACGAGAATACTGCTCCCCATCGGCACCGCCACGCCATGATGCGGCGCGGTCGTGTCGATCGCTGCGCCCTGCCCTTTGCAATCAAGAAGCGCGCTTTCCGCAAGAAGATCGACCTTGCCGCCCCGATCATAAAAGATCGCCACATCATCGCCATGGGTTACGACATGGCCCGGCTTTTCGCCGGTGATGACGGCGGGCAAGAGCTTCGGCTCAGAAACCTCGATATCGCGATGCTCGCCATGATCGGAAATGGCAATACCGGTCGACAGCACATTCACGGTGCCGACATCGCCCTGCACCGCGAACACCGTCCTGCCGCTCTCACTGGCGCTCAGCGCTGCATAACCTTTGAGATCATAACGCCCGAGTTCAGCGCCGCTCTTGGCATCGATCGCCCGGACTACCGGCTGTGTGTGATCGGCAACAAACAACCGCCATGTGTCAGTGCCATCGTCGGCGATCACGGGGACCGGAACGAGTGCGCTGACAAATGCAGCATTCCGCATCAGGCGGGTGAAATGGGTTCGCATCGGCTTCTCCTGATTTAATGTAATAACGTTACGTTTGTTATAAAGTTACATTCGCAATGTCTAGACCATGCACGTGAATTTCTCGGGAAAAACGAAAAAGGCCGCATGCGCGATCGCATGCGGCCTCTCAAGAATTTGATTTAATTTATATTATGCCGCGTGGCGCATGCGCCGCGCCATGGTGGACAGGGCGTCGCCGCCGGCGCTGCCACCCTCCAGCTTGAACCGGGCGAGCAGCGTCTGCAACTGGCGGCTTTCCTCGGCGAGCGTTTCGCTGGCGGCCGTGGTTTCCTCGACCATGGCGGCGTTTTTCTGGGTCATCTGGTCCATGTGGTTGACGGACGTATTGATCTCGGCAAGCGCGGTCGACTGCTCGCGGGCGGCGGTCGCGATGCTTTCGACGTGATCGTTGACGCGCAGCACGAGCTGTTCGATCTCCACCAGTGCATCGCCGGTCGCGCGCACCAGCGCGACGCCGCCGCCGACCTCGGAGGCGGACGCGCTGATCAGGTTCTTGATCTCCTTGGCGGCATTGGCCGAACGCTGGGCGAGTTCGCGGACTTCCTGGGCGACGACCGCGAAGCCACGGCCTGCCTCGCCGGCACGGGCAGCCTCGACACCGGCGTTGAGCGCCAGAAGGTTGGTCTGGAAGGCGATCTCGTCGATCACGCCGATGATCTGGCTGATCTTGCTGGAGGATTCCTCGATCCGGCCCATGGCGCTGACGGCGCTGCGAACGATCTCGCCGGACTTGCCAGCGCTGTCCTTGGTCTCGCGCACCATGTCGCGGGCTTCGTTGGCGCGCTGGGCGGAGGTGCGGACGGTGGCGGTGATCTCGTCGAGCGCCGCTGCCGTTTCCTCAAGGGCGGCCGCCTGCTGCTCGGTGCGCTTCGACAGGTCGTTGGCGGCGGAGGAGAGTTCCGACGAGCTGTCCTTGATCGTGCCGGCGGCGCCGCGCACATTGTGCATGGTCGAGCGCAGGGTCAGCATGGTGGCGTTGACATTGGCCTGCAGTTCGGCGAACGCACCCTGGAACTGGCCGTCCATGCTCTGCGACAGGTCGGCATCGGCAAGGGCGGCGATGACGCGGCGCACTTCGGCGATGGCATGATCGATGCTGCCGACCAGTTCGTTGACGCTGCCGGCGAAACGGTTGAGGTCGTCGTTCTGGTAGTCCTTGCCGATCCGGCCGGTGAAATCGCCGGCGACGGCGGCGGCAACGACAGTGCTGATGCTCGACTGCAGATCGCTGTTCAGCGCCTGCAACGAGGCCTCCTGGGCCTTCATATCGCGCATGACGAGCGCGTTGCGGCGGAAAACGTCGACAGCGCGCGCCATCTCGCCGATTTCGTCCTTGCGCTCGGCATCCGCGCCGGTGACCTCCAGATTGCCTTCGGCCAGGCGGCTCATGGCGGCAGTGAGCGAACGGACCGGCGCGGCAATGCCTCGGCGGGCGACGAGCAGGCTGACGACAGCGCCGAAGACGATGCAGGCGACGATGGCGGCAGCGACAACCAGCATGGCCGTGCTGGATTCTTCGAGCGCGGCAGCGCGGGCACCGGCAAGCGCCTCACCGGAATAGGTGCTGTATTCCTTGACCGCCGCAGTCACGATCTTCTGGCCATCGAGCGCGACACCGAGGGCAGCCTTGATCGCCTCGCCATTGGCCGGGTCGGCTTCCGCGACATCAACCATCGAGCGGATGCTGGCGAAATAGCTTTCCAGCGTCTGGCGGATCTTGCCGAGCTGCTGGACTTCCGTCGCATCTGCGGCGGCTTCGATCTTCGGCAGGCGAGCCAGCATTTCGCCGGAGCGCTTCTCGGTTTCAGCGCGGAAATCGGCGGCCTTTTCCGGCGCGGCGGCAAGCTGATAGGTCATGCGGCTGATGGCGATGATATCGACGCGCAGGTCCATCGCCTCGCGGGCAACCTCTTCCTCGGCACCGACGGAAACGATCGCGGATTCCAGCGCCGAAATGCCTCGGGCGCCGACAAGACCGATGACGAGGGAGGAAAGTCCCATGACAAAGACGACAAGGCCGATCTTCTGGAGGATGGAAAGATTGCGAAAGGTCATGACAGGACTCCGGCAGGCGCATGCCCGCGAACGAAATACGAAGGGAGAATTCAAGGCCTGATGCCTCTGGCACTGCGCATTGGGAGGGACATCGCGCTGCAGTGCACATTTGACGCAATCGCGCTAATGGACGGTTAAGGTCGTGTCCCAAAAGGTGGCAGAGGGCGGGTTGGAAAAGGCAGCGCGGCCTTTCCGATCAGGCGGGAATTTTCGCCGAAAGTTCCAGACCAAGCGCCTGCATCACCGCCAGCATGGTCTTCAGCGTCGGGTTGCCGTCCTCACTCAGCGAACGATAGAGCTGCTCGCGGGACAGGCCCGTCTTGTCGGCGATCTGTCCCATGCCTTTTGCACGCGCAACGACACCCAAAGCCTTGGCGACATAGGCGGAATCTCCCGTTTCGAAAGCTGCATCGAGAAAGGCGGCGATCGCGCTGTCGCTCGTCAGGTAATCGGCCGGATCGAATTCCGTAAATCGTTCAGCCATTGTGCAATCTCCATTCAGTGAGCAGCCGTTTTGCAAGCCCGATATCCTTGGCTTGGCTCGATTTGTCACCGCCACATAAAAGAAGGATGATCGTGTCGCCGTCCTGATGGTAATAGACCCGATATCCCGGCCCGTGGTGAATGCGCAATTCACTGACACCATCACCGACGCCTTGCGCGTCGCCCGCGTGACCGTCCGACAGGCGGTGAAGATGGGCGGTGAAGATGGGCGGTGAAGATGGGCGGTGAAGATGGGCGGTGAAGATGGGCGGTGAAGATGGGCGGTGAAGATGGGCGGCAATCAAACCCTTCGCCCGCTCGTCGCGAAGCTTTTCAAGCCACTTCCTGAACGTCTCGGACTGGATGAGGTTCATGAAATGAATGTAGTTTTTAAACTACGAATTGTCAAGCCTGTTCCCGACTGACGCCCTCGGCGGGCGGAGCGGGGCATATCAAGTACACCACTTTCCGCCTTGAACCTCCCTGCCCCGCCCTCTATCTCTGACACACCTTCCTTGCCACCGATTTGGCCCCGCCCGATTTGCCGGAGATTTTCCTTGTCCATCTTCAAGAACCTGCCGCCCGCTCCCATCGCCCCGAAAAAGCCGGTGACGGATACCCGTCATGGCATCACCCGGACGGACGATTATGCCTGGCTGCGCGCCGACAACTGGCAGGCGATGTTCAAGGATCCGTCTATCCTCGATCCGGAAATCCGCGCGCATCTGGAGGCCGAGAATGTCTACATGAAGGCAGCGATGGCCGATACGGAAGCGCTGCAAAAGACGCTGTTTGCCGAGATGAAGGGCCGTATCAAGGAGGATGATAGTTCCGTTCCGATGAAGGACGGGCCGTTTGCCTATGGCACCTTCTACGTCACCGGCGGCGAGCAGCCTCGCTATTTTCGGACACCCCGAGATGGGGGTGAGCGCACCGTACTTCTCGACGGTGACAAAGAGGCCGAGGGCAAGGCCTATTTCCGGCTGGCCGGCATCGACCATTCCACCGACCACAGCCGTGGCATCTGGGGTTATGACGACAAGGGTTCGGAATATTACACGCTGCGGGTCCGCGATCTTTCGACCGGTGACGATCTTGCCGACGTGATCGAAAGCACCGGCGGCGGCGGCGCCTGGGCGCCCGATGGCAAGAGCTTCTTCTACACCGTGCTCGACGACAATCACCGCCCGTCGAAGATCTTCCATCACATCATCGGCGAGCCGCAATCCGCCGACCGGCTGGTCTACGAGGAAGAGGATCCGGGCTTCTTCATGGGCGTCGGCGGCTCGATGCTCGATGACTTCATCTATATCGACATCCACGACCACGAGACCAGCGAATACTGGCTTTTGCCGACATCGGATCTCACGGGCAAGCCGCAACTGGTGGCGGCCCGCGAGACAGGGCTGGAATACTCCCTCTCTGAAGGCGGCGATGTCTTCTACATCCTGACCAATGCCGATGGCGCCAAGGATTTCAAGATCATGCAGACTCCGGTCGACAAGCCGGGCCGCGAAAACTGGGTGGATGTGGTGCCGCATACCGCCGGCCGGCTGATCATTTCACACGGCGCCTATGCCCGCCATCTGGTCTGGCTGGAGCGCGAGGCCGGCCTGCCGCAGATCAAGATTCGCGACCGCAAGACCGGCGAGGAACATGCGATCGCCTTTGCCGAGGAAGCCTTTTCGCTCGGCCTCTCGGGCGCCGCCGAATACGATACCGACGTCATTCGCTTTTCCTATTCCTCGATGACGACGCCGAGCCAGCTTTACGACTACAACATGGTGACGCGCGAGCGCACGCTTCTGAAGACGCAGGAAGTACCGTCGGGTCATAATCCGGACGACTATATCACACGCCGTGTCATGGCGCCGTCCTTCGATGGCGTGCCGGTTCCGGTCACCCTGCTCTACCGCAAGGATACGCCCCTCGACGGCTCCGCCCCCTGCCTGCTTTATGGCTACGGTGCCTACGGCATCGCCATTCCGGCCTCGTTCAACACCAATTGCCTGTCGCTCGCCGATCGCGGCTTCGTCTATGCCATCGCCCATATCCGTGGCGGCAAGGACAAGGGGTTCCAGTGGTACGAAGACGGCAAGATGGAGAAGAAGACCAATACGTTCAAGGACTTCATCGCCGCGGCCGACTATCTGAATCAGGAGAAGTTCACCTCCTACGCGAACATTGTCGCCGAGGGCGGATCGGCCGGCGGCATGCTGATGGGCGCGATCGCTAACATGGCGCCGGAAAAATTCAAGGGCATCATCGCCGCCGTTCCCTTCGTCGATGTCCTCAACACCATGCTCGACGACACGCTGCCGCTGACGCCGCCGGAATGGCCGGAATGGGGCAACCCGATCGAGGACAAGATAGCCTACGAGCGCATGGCGGCCTACTCCCCTTACGACAACGTCTCGGACAAGCCCTATCCCGCGATCCTGGCGCTCGGCGGCCTCACCGATCCGCGCGTCACCTATTGGGAACCGGCCAAATGGGTCGCGCGCCTTCGGGAAAAGACCACCGGCAAGGAACCGATCCTGATGAAGACCAACATGGACGCCGGCCACGGCGGGGCGTCCGGCCGCTTCCAGCGACTGGAAGAGATCGCGTTCGAATATGCGTTTGCGATCAAGGTGGCGGGGAAGATGTAGGGGGACGCACCAGGACTTCGTAATCCCGGCTTCCGGACTGAACGCTGGTGATGCGGACAGTCGTCTTTTGAACGACGTAAAGGATGACGATACGGCGCTCGAAGACGGCCATCCGCAATTCCGGAAAAATGTCGGGACGCTCGACATATGCCAGAGGCGCCGTGCCGATTTCGTCACATTTTCTTTGAATGCGCTTCACGTAGTTCAACGCGGTTTTGCGGCTGCCGCTTTTTTCCAGAACATATGAAAATATTGCGCGCAAATCCGCTAAAGCGGTTTTTCTGAAGACCACCTTATACGGCTTCATCAATGGCGGTTTTCTTCGGCCAGTCGTTCCAGCCAGTCATCCATTTCGTCCATGCTGATATCAGCGGAGCCGTCACTCAGCGAAGCGGCAACTTTCGCCCGTATCGTTTCCAGTCGGAGTTCATCCTCGCTTTCGCGCTGAAGCAGCAGTTCCACCGCCTCCTGCAGTACGTCACTGGTAGAAGCATAGCTGCCCGCCTTCACCCGGCTTTCAATCGCATCCACCATCTCGGATGGCAATGATACCTTCAATATCTCGTTCATGGAACACTCTCCAAATCCGTCGGCAAAGTAAAACAGTGGACGAAAATTGGCAATTCGTACTCTGCGTTTGGGAGAGCAGCCGAAGCGCTGATTGCTTCGCCCCCTGCAAGCCCCGCACACGCCCCACGCCATAATTCTCTCTGCAACCTTGAAGGGAGAATCGGCATGAAAATCGGCGACAGCATCAGCAGCTATTATCGTTCGCAAAACAACGGCCCGGCATCCGGCAGTGCGGCCTCCAGCCTGCTCATTCCGACAGATGGCGGCAACCAGCGCATGTCGGCGCCGTCTGTTTCCATCGGCGGGCCGGCGTCGTCCTCGTCGCTGTCGTCTGCTCTGTGGTTGTCGATGGCCGACAAGATGGAGGCAGGCGGGGGTTCTATTGCTGAAGCGCCGCAGGAAAAGGGTCCGGCCGACGAATTCCTGGAATGGTCGTCCATGTCGCTTGCCGAAAAGATCCGGGCGCAGTTCCTGGCCGGCAAGGATCTGACCGAGGAAGACCTGGCGAACATGGATGCCGACGCGCGCGCGGCGATCGAGGCCGAAATCAAGGCGGCGATCCAGCGCCAGCTCGGCATCGCCGAGAATGGCGATGCGGCACAGACCGAAAACGGTAATGTAGGCCTTTGAACGTGTGGCGCTCTTGTGATTCATTTGCCATACGAATAGCAAAACTGGGCGTCAATAATGCTCAGTTCCGCTCATCCTTCATCCTCAGCAAGGCTTCATAGTCCTTCCCTCCGGAGAAGATATTTGTGATGCAGACGCATTTCTTCTCAACGACATAGAGAATGACAACGCTACGCTCGAACACTGCCATGCGGATGCCGTCGCCAAGATCGTTCCTGGCAATACAGGCGAAAGGCGCACTGCAGATTTTTCGGCAACGATCGCGCAGCCGCCGGACATAATGCAAAGCCGTTACGGCGCTTCCGGTCCGTTCAAAGATGTAGTCGGCAATGGATTCGATGTCTCTTTGCGCAGACGGACGATATTCTATGGAAAAGATCTTCAAGCATCACCGGTATTTTGCAGCGAGACCCTCTATCCATTGGTCCATCTGATCAGCGGTAATGCTGGGCCGGGGATCGTCGAGCGAGGCTTTAACGCGAGCACGGATGGAGGCCATCGCTGCTTCGTGCTGCTGCTCATCGGCCAGAAAAAGCTTCATCGCGGCCTGCACCACATCGCTCGATGATGCGTAGAGACCTGCATCAACGCGGTTGTTGATGATTTCGACCAGTTCGGCCGGGAGCGTGACGTTGAGCTTCTCATTCATGGCGCGATCTCCATCGTGAGATCAAAATAAGCGAGAAAGCCAACCGTCGCAACACCGTTGCCGATCTGGGCGAAACCAAGGGCATTTTACGGAACGGCCGACGCAGGTTACTCTTCTCTGTCCGCGGTGATTTGCGGATAGATGCGGAGGAGATGCATGCCCGTTCATATTGCCCTCCTGCGGGCCGTCAATGTCGGCGGCACCGGCAGGCTTCTGATGAGCGAACTGAGAGCCCTATGCGAGGACGCGGGCTTTACCGACGTGAAAACCTATATCCAGAGCGGCAATGTCCTGTTCCGCTCGCCGCTGCTGGCGGATGACGCTGCCAAGAGGCTGGACGAGTCGCTGGCCCGGATCATGGGCAAGGCGCCGGGCGTGGTGGTGCGCAGCCGCAGGCAGCTCGAAACCATTGCCGACCAAAATCCCTTTCCGGATGCCAGGCCGAATTACCTGATGGTCAACTTCCTCCCCGAGCCGGCGCCGACCAATGCGCTGAGCGATCTCGTCACGCCGGATGGGGAAGAGGCCCATGTGTCGGGCCAGGAAATCTATGTGCATTATCCCAATGGCTCCGGCCGCTCGCGCATGACGCTGAAAATCCTGCGGCGGGCAACCTCCCGTAATCTCAACACGGTGCACAAGCTGGCGGAAATGGCCGCGGAGATGGAAGCACACTGATCTTTCGCTTTGAAGCGCGACGCCAGCATATTTTCGCCTCCTCCCCTTGCGGGCTGAACGCGAAATAGCACGCTCGGTCCCGCCGCCGGTTGAATTGTGCTCGGTGACAGAACATCTATGGGGATGTATTGCAAAGCGACGTCGTCCTGGATGGCTTACGCTCCTGTACAACTCAATTTCAGAGGTAAGGGACGACGATGGACAATCGAAATCAGCAGGCGGAGACCCGCAAGGCTGTCATTCCCTTCGATAACAGCTATGCCCGGCTGCCCGCGCATTTCCATGCGAGCGCCATCCCGACGCACGTGGCCGAGCCCTGGCTGATCAAGTTCAACCGGCCGCTGGCGGAGGAACTCGGGCTCGACGCCGATGCGCTGGAGCGTGACGGCGCCGCGATCTTTTCCGGCAACAGCATCCCCGAAGGTGCCGAACCGCTCGGCATGGCCTATGCCGGCCATCAGTTCGGCCAGTTCGTGCCGCTGCTCGGCGACGGCCGGGCAATCCTGCTCGGCGAAGTGATCGACCGCGCGGGAAAGCGGCGCGACATCCAGTTGAAGGGCGCCGGCAAGACGCCCTATTCGCGGCGCGGCGACGGGCGCGCGGCGCTCGGTCCGGTCCTGCGGGAATATATCGTCAGCGAGGCGATGTTTGCGCTCGGCATTCCCGCCACCCGGGCGCTTGCCGCCGTCGTCACCGGCGAACCCGTCTACCGCGAACAGGTCCTGCCCGGCGGCGTTATTACCCGGGTGGCGGCCAGCCACATCCGCGTCGGCACCTTCCAGTTCCTCGCATCGCGCGGCGATACCGACGGGCTGAAGACGCTGGCCGATTATGTGATCGACCGCCACTACCCCGACCTCAAGAGCAGCGACCGGCCCTATCTCGATCTCGTCAAGGCCGTCGTCGAGCGGCAGGCGGCGCTGATCGCCCGCTGGCTCTGCGTCGGCTTCATCCATGGCGTGATGAACACCGACAATTGCGCCATATCCGGCGAAACCATCGACTTCGGCCCCTGCGCCTTCCTCGATGCCTATGATCCGACCAAGGTTTTTTCTTCGATCGATCGCGGCGGCCGCTACGCCTATGCCAGCCAGCCGGCGATCGGACAATGGAACATGGCGCGGCTGGCGGAAACGCTTTTGCCGCTCATCGACCCCGAGCCGTCCGAAGCGGTCAGTCTCGCCAATGACGTGATCGCCGGATTTGGCGGCCTGTTCCAGGCGCATTGGCTCGACGGCATGAAGGCGAAGATCGGCCTGTTCACCGAGGAGGATGGCGATCTCGACCTTGTCCAGGGGCTTTTGACCGCGATGCATCAGGGAGGCGCCGATTTCACCCTGACGTTTCGCGCGCTCTGCGATGCCGCCGAAAGCGCCGACAAGGACGAGGCACTGAAGGCTCTCTTTGCCACGCCGCACCAGATCGAGGCCTGGCTTTTCGCCTGGCGCGAGCGGACCGGCCGTGAGCCCCTGTCGGACGCAGAGACCGCAGCCAAGATGCGCGCCGTCAATCCCGCTTTCATTCCCCGCAACCACCGCATCGAACAGGCGATCCGCGCGGCCGAGGATGATGGTGATTTCTCGCTGTTCGAGGCACTGCTGACGGTGCTGGCGAGGCCCTATGAGGATCAGCCGGGGTTTGCGGCTTACACGGCGCCTCCGCTGCCGCAGGAAGAGGTGTTGCGGACGTTTTGCGGGACGTAGGCAAAGCAGCTGACTCTTAATCAGCGGTTCTTCCCTTCACCCGCAGGGCTATCGCATATGGAAAGTCCCCTCCCCACAAGGGGGAGGGGCTTAAACTGCCGTCCCCTCCGTCATTGAAAACAAGGGGGCTGCGGCTGGGTCTCTCCCCCCTTGTGGGGAGATGGCCGACAGGCCAGAGGGGTCTTTTTCCATATGCGATCGCCCTGCCAATCACTCCCATCCGCCACTCCCGTCCGCCGCCGCGCAGCCATAGGGCGGCAGGCGGGATTCGAAGTTGGATTTCAGCTGGGCGCAGCCCCATTGCCGCAAGGGTTCGGGCACGCGGCTGTTCAGTTCGATGCCGACTTCGTCCAGCGGGTCGCTGGTATTGGTGACATACATCAACCAGCGGCCACCGATCACGCCGAAAACAGCGATGATGGCAACGATCAGCACGGTCAGCAGTCTTTTCATGGTTCCTCCCGGTATTTGGCGGTCAAAATAGCAGCGCCTGTTGGGATGGCACCCGTTCCGTGGTGCGCATCCACAGGCAGTGTGCAACCCATTCCGCCTTGACGCTGCCGCAACTCTGGAATGCCGGACATGCGCATAATGCATGGCTCGGGCGAACTGTGGCTATTGAAAGGCAGGCATGGCGCGTTAGTTGCCTTGTCACGGATCTTCTGGGCATCCCGCATTCCTGCTCGACGCGCACCGCTCCGCTTCGCTCCATCCTCCGCGTGCCTTTCCCGCAAGCGGATCCAGTCTCGTGACGGTTCATACCGTCACGTCTCTCCACCTCTGGGAGACCACTCATGCTTCTCATTCTGACGGCCATCGTCTTCGCCCTGATCGGTCTGGCACTTGGCGGCGGCGGGCTCTGGCTCATCGTGCTCGGCGGCAGCTGGTATTATCTCATTGCCGGCCTCGCCTTCCTCGTCACCGCCTTCCTCCTGTTTACCCGGCGCGGGGCGGCGCTCGCCGTCTATGCCCTCCTCATCCTCGGCACGCTCGCCTGGGCGATCTGGGAGGTCGGCTTCGACTGGTGGCAGCTTGGCCCGCGCGGCGGCATCATCATCCTGCTCGGGCTCTGGCTGCTGATCCCGGCGATCCGGCGGCAACTCGGTTTCATCAGCCCGACCGGTCAGGTGTACAAGGCAAGCGCCCTGCCCCTTGGTGTGGCGGTGATCGTCTCGATCGTCGTTGCCGGTTATTCGATGACGCAGGATCCGCTTGATCTTGCCGGCGAGCTGCCGGCGGGAACATCGGCAGCGACGCCCGATCTCGGCGGCAATGTGCCAGACGGCGACTGGCATCAATATGGTCGCACGCCCTATGGCCAGCGTTATTCGCCGCTCGCCCAGATCACGCCGGAGAATGTCGGCACGCTGGAGGTCGCCTGGCAATATCAGACCGGCGACGTGAAGCGGCCGGACGATGTCGGAGAGACCACCTACCAGGTGACGCCGCTCAAGGTGAGGGACACGCTCTATATCTGCACGCCGCACAATCTTGCCATCGCGCTCGATGCGGCGACAGGTAAGGAGAAGTGGAAGTTCGACGCCAATTCCGGCATGAACCCCGACCGGCAACACCAGACCTGCCGGGGCGTCAGCTATTATGCCGACCCCACGGCCGTTGCCGGTAGCCCCTGCGCCGAAAGGGTCTATCTGCCGACCGCCGACGCCCGGCTGATCGCGCTCGATACCGCCAATGGCCAGGTTTGTGAGAGCTTTGCCGACAAGGGCACGCTACATCTGGAAACCGGCATGAAATATAATCCGGCCGGCTACTACTACTCGACCTCGCCGCCGGTCATCGTCGCCGGCAAGATCATCATCGGCGGCGCCGTCAACGACAATTATTCGACCCAGTCGCAATCCGGCGTCATCCGTGCCTTCGATGTCGACAGTGGTGCGCTGATCTGGAACTGGGACTCAGGCAATCCGGACGTGACCGTCCCCCTGCCCGCGGGCCAGACCTACACGACCAACTCGCCGAACAGCTGGTCCGTCTTCAGCTATGACGAAGCGCTCAACCTCGTCTATATCCCGCTCGGCAACCAGGTGCCCGACCAGCTCGGCATGAACCGCAGCGAGGCGGTGGAGAAATATTCCTCCTCGATCGTCGCGCTCGACCTTGCCACAGGTGCTGTACGCTGGGTTCGCCAGACCGTGCATCACGATCTCTGGGACATGGACGTTCCGGCCCAGCCGGTGTTGCTCGACATCACGGCCAAGGACGGCCAGACGGTGCCGGCGCTGGTCGGCCCGACCAAGCAGGGCGATCTCTATGTGCTGGACCGGCGCACCGGCGAGCCGATCATTCCGGTGAAGGAAATCCCCGCCCCGACCGGCGCCATCCCGGAGGATTTCACCAGCCCGACCCAGCCGATCTCCGACCTCACCTTCTCGCCGCCGCCGCTGACGGGCAAGGATATGTGGGGCGTGACGATGTTCGACCAGCTCGCCTGCCGGATCGACTTCGCGCGGTTGAAATATGACGGCCGCTACACGCCGCCCTCGCTGGAAGGCACGCTCGTCTATCCCGGCAATTTCGGCGTGTTCAACTGGGGCTCGGTGGCCGTCGATCCCGAACGGCAGGTGATGTTCGGCATGCCGACCTACCTCGCCTTCACGTCCAGGCTCGTGCCGCGAGACCAGATCCCGCCGAAGGAACAGGATGAAAAGGGCTCCGAACAGGGCCTCAACCGCAATGACGGCGCGCCCTACGGCGTCTTCATGGGTCCGTTCCTGGGACCCCTCGGCATTCCCTGCCAGGCACCGCCATGGGGCTATGTCGCCGGGGTCGACCTGAAGAGCGGCGAGATCGCCTACAAGCACCGCAACGGCACCGTTTACGACATGACGCCGCTGCCCCTGCCCTTCAAGGTCGGCGTGCCCGGCATCGGCGGCCCGATGATCACCAAGGGCGGCCTCGCCTTCCTTGGCGCTGCCGTCGACAATTACCTGCGCGCCTATGACCTGACCACCGGCAAGGTGCTCTGGACCGGCCGCCTTCCGGCCGGCGGCCAATCGACGCCGATGAGCTACGCGACCGACGATGGCACGCAATACGTCCTCATCGTCGCCGGCGGCCATGGTTCGGTTGGGACGAAGCCGGGGGATTATGTGATCGCGTACAAGCTGGCGAAGTAGGCCCTAAGTACAATGGAAGCGGCAAAGCCGGGCGTCTCAAACGTCCGGCTTTTTTTATGGGACAGGGGTGCCGGAAACGATAGCATATATCCGTCATGTCGGACATGCCGGTATCGAGATTCGTCCGGGCACGAGATCGACTTCAGCCGGCCTGCGCCACTGACTTCAGGCGACCATTCCTGCGATCAGCTTACCGACCTCGGCGAAAACCGGCTCCAGTTCCTTCGTCTTTTTCGTCCCCTCGGCGATATAGACCGATGCCAGGATCGTATGGCCTTCGGTCGGCCGCATGAAGCCGATGTCGCCGGCTTCGCCATGGCCGCTGGTGCCGGTCTTTTCACCCACCGTCCAGCCGCCGGGAAGCCCTGCCCTGAGGCGTTTGCCCCCTGTCTTGTTGCCGACCAGCCAGGCGGCAAACTGGTCGCGCGATGACGGCGACAACGTATCCTGCAGCAGCAGCTTGCCGAGCGTCTCCGTCATCGCCCTCGGCGTCGTCGTATCGCGGGGATCGCCGACCTTCGCTTCGTTCAGCTCCGGCTCGGTCCGGTCGAGACGGGTGATGCTGTCGCCGATGGTGCGCAGCCAGGCGGTCAGGCCTTCCGGTCCGCCAAAGCTCGCCAGCAGCAGGTTGGCGGCTGCATTGTCGCTCATCGTCACCGCGGCATCACAGAGTTCGGCAACCGTCATGCCGCCGCCGACACGTTTCTCGACGACCGGCGAATAGGATAGGAGATCGCCCTTGGAAATCGGAATGCGCCGGTCGAGCTTCTCCTGCCCCTTGTCGACCCGCGCCAGCACGAACGCCGCCGCCAGCGCCTTGAAGGTCGAGCACATGGCAAAGCGCTCGTCAGGCCGGTGCGCGAAGGAGGCCTTGGTTTTCGTGTCGAGAACATGGACGCCGAGACGACCACCGGTGCGCTTTTCCAGCGCGGCAAGCTGTTTTTTGACATCGATGCCGGCGGCAAAGGCCATTGCAGGCGCCAATCCGGCGGCAGGCAGAAGCAGGCTGGAGCCGATGATGAAAGACCTGCGATTAAGCATGAAGGACATGTGAAGGGTTCTCCCGGAATGATTCAACGGGCGACACCAAGTCGTTGATCAGGCTAATGAATATTAACCGTTCCGCAGCGGTTGGATCGTCGCTGGCGATGATGCGTAGAGAGCGAATGTGGCCGGTCTTGGCCGGAAAAGCGGCAGTCCGGAATCTTGTTTTCGCCGCAGCGGTAAACGCCGACAAGATTCCGGTTGACAAAATCCAGGAAAAGGACAAATTGCCCGCCATGATCAGATCCGCGAACATCAACCGTTGGTATTTTACGCTGCTCCCATAGGTGCGGCTGTCTGATCTCGTTCAACAAGCCGCCATCAGGCGGCTTTTGTTTTTGACGGCACCTGATGGCGCAAAGCCCTAAGGAGCCTCGAAATGCTGCAGACCGCCACCCCGACTTCCCTCCTCCATCCGGCGACACGTGCCCCCATGGTCACCATCCGCACCGCCAAGCAACGCGACCTTCCGGCGCTCCGCGAACTGATCGCCGAGCTTGCCGCCCATCACGGCGACGCCGCCGTCGTCACGCCGGAAAATCTCGAGCGCGACCTGTTCGGCCGCATGCCCTGGATCACGGCGCTGGTGGCGGAAGCCGGCGGCGAACTGATCGGCTACGCCATTCTCGTTCCGCTCTACCGTGCCCAGCAGGGCGCGCGCGGCATGGAACTGCATCATCTCTACGTCCGCGCCGCCCATCGCGGCACCGGCATCGGCCGCCACCTCGTCGGCAAGGCGCGCGAACAGGCACGCATGGCCGGCGCGACCTACCTCTCCGTCAGCGCCGCCACCGGCAACTTCCAGGCTCACCGCTTCTACGAATCGGAAAACTTCACCCCCGGCCCGGTGACCGGCATGCGCTACCTGCAGACGCTGGCGTGATGAACGGCCTGACAACGCACCGTGCTCCCTTACCCCTCATGCCCGGCATCTGCAGCTGCCGTGGCATGTCGGGCGGGCGGACATCATGCCTCAGTAAGGGAGATTCGATGACGAGGCGACCCTTCCCAGCCGATCACGCAGCCTTGGACGCGGCAGCTTTTTTCAGAACCTCGGCGGCCCATTGGTTGAGGCTCTTGCCGGATAGTTCCGCAGCCTTTGCCGCCTGGGCATGCACGTCGGGATCGACGCGGAACATCATCTTTCCGGAATAAGATTTCTGTGGGTCCTTGCCGATCTTCGCGCAGGTCTCGATGTAATCATCGACGGCCTCGTGGAAGGCAGTCTTCAGGTCCGCGACCGTATCGGCATGGAAACCCACACCGTCGGCAATGCCGGCCAGCTTGCCGAAAAAGATTTCATCGGCGGCGTCGAATTCGATGCGGGCGGTGTAGCCCTTGTAGGACATGGTGTTCATGCTGCCGAGCATAAGGATGCTTGCATTAATTGCAAGCATCCAGACTGCTGACAAAGTCATCTTTCCGCGACTTCGACGTCATTTGGGACGTGCGGAGCCACCATCCTCTCCGTCATCCCGTGCTCGTCACGGGAATCCAGCCAGCCCAAGTCCTGGGCTGAAAGAGTCTTTCGACCCGACGGACGTCGGGTCGCTGGATCCCCGCCACAAGGGCGAGGATGACGGAGAGAGGGGGATGCCTCGTTCTCAAACAACCGGCTTGAGAGTTTGTCAGCAATCTGAATGCTTGCATAAAATGCAAGCACTACTCCACCGCAGGCACCGCCTTCAGATAGGCGGCGATCGCCTCGCGGTCGCTGGCAGGCAGCCTGGCCATGTTCCGCTGCACCTCGACCATCGAGCCGCCGACGGAATCGAATTCGGGTGTGAAACCGGTTGCGAGATAGCTGACGATATCGCTTTCGCTCCACGAGCCGATGCTCTTCGAGCCCGGCGTGATGTTGGGAATACGGCCCTGGCCTTCCGGATTGGGCGCGCCGGCGAGCCATTGCGCGCTCTCGAAACCGCCGAGCGCATTGCGCGGCGTGTGGCATTCGCCGCAATGGCCGGGGCCTTCGACCAGATATTGGCCACGGGCGAGCTTCGGATCGCTCGTATCGACCGTCACGCGCGGCTTGTCGGTGAAGAACAAAAGCTTCCAGCCGCCAAGCGCCAGACGGATGTTGAACGGAAATGGCAGGTCATGCGGCGCGGCGACATTGGCGCTTTTCGGCAGCGTCTTCAGGAAGCCCCAGAGGTCGTTGACATCCTTCGGCGCCAGCCGGGCATAGGAGCCGTAGGGAAAGGACGGGTAAAGATGTTCGCCCTTCTTACCGACGCCGCGCGTCATCGCATTGCCGAAATCGGCGAGCGTCCAGTTGCCGAGCCCGGCTGTTTCATCGGGAGAGATATTGGGCACATGGAAGGTGCCGAAAGGGCTGTTCAGCGGCAGACCGCCGGACAAGACCAGCTTGGCGTCGCCTTCGGATTTCGGGGCGGCGTGACAGCCCGTGCAGCCGCCTGCCCAGAAGATCTGTTCGCCATTGGCAATATCCGGATTGCCGAGGCCTTCCCAATGTGCGGCCGGCCAAGGCTCGGGTTTTGTCAGGAACCAGCCGGCGCCGGCAGCGACGACGCCGAGGAAAACCACCGTCGATACCAGTCTTCGAACCCGCGTGCCCATCCGTCTCTCCCGCCGTCGGTATTATAGTGGATCAGGCGCACCGGCGAAATGCCGGGCGCCTGATCGATCGCGTTGAAGGAGAAAGCTCTATCGCTACTTCTTGATGCGATAGAGCTCGTGACAGGCGCCGCAATCCTTTCCGAGCATGCCGGCGGCAGCACCAACGCCCGCCTGGTCCGCCGGAAGCTGCGCCAGCAACGTATCGGCGTCGGTGCCGAGCTTGGCGGCATGGGCCTTGAAGTCGTCCATGTTTTCCCAGATCTTCGGGCTCGCTTCCGAATTGGCGTCGGAGCCGGCCGGGAACTGATCCGGGAAGGCCTTGATATTGGTGCTGATTGTCGTCAGCGCCGTCTTCACGACGTCGGCGTCATACGGCTTTTGACCCTTGGCGATGCCGGCAAGTGCCCCCATCGATCCGCCGATCCCCTTCATCAGCCCTTCGCGGACCTTGACCGGGTCATCCGCGGCAATGACGGCGCTCGCGCCGCAGCCTGCAATCACCATTGCCGTCAGTATCGTTTTCAGCTTCATCCAAATCTCCAACTCTGGCGAGACGCCTCCCGGATTCGGCAAGCGGGTTCTCTTGATCGATGCGCCAGCATGATTGCATTTTGCGTTGGCGATGAAAGTAACATTTTTTTGAGATCGAATTTATTTCAGCGGGTGCAACGGCTTGATTTAACAGGAGCATCCTTTGTATGGCGATCAAGCCGGTGTCACCCATCCGTGCCAGGCCGTCAGCGCCGCCACCACGATCAGCACAACACCGACCGTCCTGCCGATGATTGCGGTGGCGCGCGGGCTGGCGACGATGACGTTGCGGCTCTTTCCGGCGGCGAGCGCGAGGCTGCCATAGACGGCGAGCTGCGTCACCGAGATCATGATCGCCATGACCAGCACCTGCGACCAGAGCGGCCCGAACTGGGGTTTCAAGAACTGCGGATAGACGGCGAGCATGAACAGATAGGCCTTCGGGTTGAGAAGGCTGGTCAGCGCGCCACGGCGGAAACTGGTCCAGAGCGACAGCCGCGCGCCCGGCTCCACCGAGGCAATGGCGATGCTGCTGCGGGCGAGCGAAACGCCAATCCAGGCGATATAAGCCGCGCCCGCCAGAAGCAGGACATTGAAGAGTTGCGGCACGAGATGCAGCAGGAAACCGACGCCGAGAGCGGCGTAGAGTGTGTGGAAGATGCCGCCCGCCATGATGCCTGCGGTTGCCGACAATCCCGAGGCGCGACCGCCGGTCAGCGCATTGGCCATGACGAAGACCATGTCCATGCCGGGCACGATGATGATGCCGAACAGAAGGGTAAAGAAGAGCCAGAGATTTTCCGCGTAGGTCATGTCAGTTGTCCGTCTTTGCAGAGGCTTAAGCCTGGAAAGGAGCACTTGTTTTTCAAGCGCTTTCAGACATTCTATAACCTGCCCCAACCGACAGGGTTCTGTCAGGAGCCTTCATCGGAATGCTTCAATCGAGCCAGAAAGGAGATGCTTGCGCAAGGCATCGCGACTGTTCGAGATCATCCAGATTCTGCGGCTTTCGGCGCGCCCGGTGACGGCGGCGCAGATCGGCGAACGGCTGGAGGTGACGGTGCGCTCGATCTACCGCGACATCGCAGCTCTTCAGGCGATGCGCGTGCCGATCGAAGGCGGACGCGGCATCGGCTATATCCTGAGGCCCGGCTTCGACCTGCCGCCGCTGATGTTTTCGATCGAGGAGACGGAGGCGATCGTGCTGGCGCTGGCGCTCCTGGAGCGCACCGGCGACGACGAACTGAAAGCGGCCGCCAAGCGCGTCAACCAGAAGATCGCCGGCGCCATGCCGACACCGCTACGCCAGACGCTGCAATCGAACGCGCTGCACGCCTGGGGCACGATCACGCCGCCGCCCTCGGGTCTCGACCTCGCCTTGGTCCGCAGGGCGATCCGCGACGAATGCAAGCTGCTGATCGACTACCGCGACGAACTCGGCCGCGCCACCGAACGCACCATCCGCCCGCTGGCGCTGATCTATTATTCGGCGACGGCCGTCATGGTCGGCTGGTGCGAGTTGCGCGCCGCCATCCGCAACTTCCGCGCCGACCGGGTGGAAAGCTGCGAACCAATGGACGATCACTTTCGCGGCGAGGGCGACGGCCTGAGAGACCTGTGGATCCGCGGATGGACGGTGAATGGCGGGATGGCCGGGCCCTGATCAACGCCGCGAAAGCCACGTTTGCATGCATCCCGAAAATAAAACTTCACGTCCCTGGCAGATGACCGCGCGGCCTTTAGAGCCGTCGAAAGAAGCAACGACGGAAAGTTCAAACCGTCCGGCCCGGCCGTAGCCGATGGAGGATTGACTCCGTCCCATTCCGCTGAAATACTTCACCACATGGCGAAGTATTTAACATCCGGCATGGACCGCACGTTTTCCGCGCTCTCCGACCCGACGCGGCGGGGTATTCTGGCACGGCTGGAAGGCGAGCCGGGTGTGTCGGTGAGCGAACTCGCACGGCCGCTTTCCCTCAAGCTTCCCGGCCTGATGAAGCATCTCGATGTCCTGTCGGATGCAGGACTGATCACACGAACGAAGACGGGCCGCACCGTCTCGGTCCATCTCTCGGTCGGGCCGATGCAGGAAGCGATGGACTGGCTGCGGCGCTACGAACGGCTCTGGACGGTCAGTCTCGACCGCCTTGCCGCGCTTGTCGAAGAGGATGACGAACAATGACGAAGCACCTGCCGAGCGTGACCATCGTGCGGCGAATCAAGGCGACGCCAGCGCGGATTTTCCAGGCAATCACCGAGCCTTCGCAGATGCTGCAATGGTGGGGGCCGGATGCCGGGCCGACGCTCAGTGTTGAAGCCGACGTGCGACCGGGCGGTCGCTTCAGCATCGTCTTCCGCCTCCTGAACGGAGACGAGCACAATCCGACCGGAATCTACAAGGAGGTCATTCGCGACCGCAAGCTGGTCTTCACCTGGGAATGGCCAGACATGCCGGAGCGGGAATCGCTCGTCACGTTCCTGCTCGAACCGATCGACGGAGGTACCGAACTGACGTTGATCCACGCGAACCTGCCCGACGAGGAGGCGCGCCAAAGCCACGAGACCGGCTGGTGCGGCCTGCTCGATAAACTGCCTGTTTTCCTGGGAGAAAAGATATGAGCGACCTGATCCTGACGACCTACGACTGGGTTCCCGAGATGCCGCGCGGCTTTGTCCGCGACATTCGCGTCCGCTGGGCCCTGGAAGAAGCCGGCCTTCCCTACCGCGTCGAGAGCGCTCCCTTCAAGGATCGCGGGCCGGAGCATTTTTCCCACCAGCCGTTCGGCCAGGTGCCCTGGCTGACCGATGACGGGATTTCGATCTTCGAAAGCGGCGCGATCCTGCTGCATCTGGCCGAGCGCAGCGACACGCTGATGCCGACCGATCCGCGCGGCCGGGCGCAAGTCCTGGAATGGCTGTTTGCGGCGCTCAATTCCGTCGAAATGGCAAGCCTGCCCTGGTCCCTGCTCAAATTCATGGGCCATGCCAGCGACACGCCCGGCTGGACCTTCCTCGACGACTTCCTCCATAAACATCGGCTGACGCATATGGAAACGGTACTCACGGATCGAGAATGGCTGGCAGGCGGTTTCAGCGTCGCCGACATCCTGATGGCCGACGTGCTGCGCCTCGTCGATCGCTTCGATGGTCTGGCGGCCTACCCCGCCTGCCGCCGCTACGTCACCCGCGCCACCACGCGTCCCGCCTTCACCAAGGCCCATGCGGACCAGATGGCGCATTTCGCGGCGGCGGATCGAGAACGCCCTATTTGAACAAATCCGGGTAACGTGTGCGCAGCGCCTGGATGGCGATGAAGGTTTTCATGCAGCTGATCTGAAAACTGTCGGCCATCTCGGCGAGCTTCGCCAACGGCAGTTCATGCACCTCGATATCCTCGTGCTCGGCCGCCAGCCCGCCGCCATCCTCGACCCGGTCGGCGAGGCTGTAGGGGGCGAGATAGATGCTGCTGCGTTCCGTCGAGATGCCGGGCGAAACCCAGAAACTGCCGAGATATTCGAGCGACTTGACGGCGACACCCGCCTCTTCCAGCGCTTCGCGGCGGGCGCATTCCTCCGCGCCTTCGGTTTCGATGACGCCGGCCGGCGCCTCGTAAAGCCGTTCGGTCTCGCCGGCGAAGATCAGCGGCGGGCGCACCTGATAGACGAGGATAGCCACCTTGCGCTCCGGATCATAGGGCAGCACGCAGGCGACCGCGCCATGGTCCTCGATCTGGTAGGTCCGTCTCTTGCCGTGCCGGTCGAGCAGGTGCAGCAGATAGCATTTGCTCCAGCCATCATAGAATTTTTCGGCTTTTTCGATGGTGATCAACGGCATGGCTGGGTTCCGGGGTTGGAGGCTTACTGCATAAAAGTGTTACAGCGACCTTTGCGCGTCATATTTGACCCGCGGCGCTGTAGGCGGCGCCAATCTAGCGAGTTGCTGGAAACACGCAAACCCATGCGCGGCGTCATCCACATCGCTTCGGTTCGCTCACGCGATGGCGAAGTCGGCATGGGTAAGGCCAAGGCCCGCTGCCACGACGGCAAGGGCAATGCCCGCCATTCCGTCGCTGCCGTCGGCATCATAGAACAGCTTGCCGGTTGCCGTGTCGTATATGATCCGGTCGTCGGCATCCCCGGCCAGCCCGCTCGTATTGGCGCGAAACGCGGATGAGGCAAGCGTTCCGGGCGCAAGCACCGTGAAGATCGCGTCGGAGAGCAGGAAGCGGTCGTCAGCGGGGTTGAAATCGATGATCGTATCGACATTGCCGGCGCCGGGCGTCGTGTTGAAAACGAAGGTATCATCGCCGGCAAAGCCGCGCAGCGTGTCGCTTCCACCCCGGCCCTCCAGCCGGTTGTGGCCCGCATTGCCGATGATTTGCTGGCCGAACTCGTTGCCCGCCAGATCGACGGGCGCGGTGCCGCTCGCGCCGTTGGTGGTCACGATTTCGACATGGATGCCAGCGCCGAGCCGGTAATCCACCGCCGCCATCACCCGGTCGGCGCCACCCTCCGCCGACCCTTCGACGATTGAATCCGCCGCATTGAAAACACGGTAGATGTCGTTGCCACCGAGGCCGCGCATCACATCGGCAGCACCCTTTCCGCCATCGTGCAGGATGTTGTCGCCGGCATTGCCGGTGATATCCTGTCGCATCAAATTGCCGGTCAGGTTGATCGCCGCCGTGCCGCCGGCCGATGTCGTGCGCAGGACTTCGATATCCGCCGTCTTCGACAGGACGTAGCTCGCCGATGCCGTCACCCGGTCAGCACGTCCTTCGCCCGCGGCTTCGATGACGACGTCGGATTGCGTGTTTACGTAAAAGATATCGTTGCCCAGACCACCCGTCAGGCGATCCGCGCCGGCGCCGCCATTCAGGATGTCGTTGCCGGCGCCACCGCTGATGACATCATTGCCGCCGAGCCCGAAAAACGTGTCGGCAGCGCCGGCACCGACGATCGTGTCCGAAAAATTTCCGCCGGCAAAGGTCCCGCCGACGGCCGTGGCGTGGAACTCGGTGGGGTCGAAGACCTGCTGGCGGATGCAGGTGCCGCTCCCATCGCCACCATCCTCGGACTGCCAGGTCACGACGAACCGGCCGTCGGCAAATGCCGCCACCGCCGGATTGAGTTGCTTGCCGGCGCTCACCGTATTGACGACGAAATCGTCGCCGGACAGGCTGCCGTCGACATTGAACAGGCGGGCGCGCACACAATAGGACGACCCGTCGCCGGCATCGCCGGAATACCAGACGGCAACGGCACGTCCATCGGCAAGCGCCACGATCTTCGGATCGACCTGGTTGGTGGCGGTGGTGGAATTGACGATGAAATCCGGGCCGGTGGGCACGCCGTCCTTCGTCAGAATACGCGCGCGGATGCAGCCGAGCGCACCATCACCGATATCGTCGGACTCGAAAATGACAAGCACGCGGCCATCGGCGAGAACCGTGAGGCCCGGATTGGTCTGGCCGTCGGAAATCGTGCTGTTGACGATGAAATCGCCGCTCGCCGCCGTGCCGTCCACGTCGAAGATCCGGGCGCGAACGCAGCCGCCGCTGCCATCGCCCGTATCCTCCGACGCCCAGGCGACCATGAAGCGGCCATCGCCAAGCGCCGTGATGACCGGCGTGATCTGCGCGCCCGTCGCGGTAGTATTGACGATGAAATCCGCGCCCGTGGCCTCACCATCGGCATTAAACAGCCGCGCGCGGACGCAGGTCGGATCGCCGTCGCCTGTGTCATAGGACTGCCAGATGGCGACGAAGCGCCCATCCTCTAGCACCGTCACGGCGGGCCGCGTCTGGCTTGCCGCCGCTGTCGAATTGACGATGAATTCAACCGCAGCCGGATCGCCATCCGCCCCGAATATCCGGGCGCGGATGCACGATGACGAACCGTCGCCCGCATCAAAGGAGGTCCAGAGCGCAACGAAACCGCCGCTGGGCAGCGCGCTGACGGTGGAAATCACCTGGTTCTTGTCCGTGATGGCGTTCAACACGAAATCGCCGCCGGCCGGGCTGCCATCGGCCTTGAAGATGCGCCCAAAGATATCCTGGCCACTCGACGGCGTATCCGACCGCCAGATCACCACATAGCCGCCATCGGCAAGACCGGTCACCTGCGACACGATCTGACTGCCTGACGTCGTGGTGTTGACGATGCTGTCCGTACCCAGCCGCTTGATCGGCACCGGTTTCTCCTCCGTCGGGACTGGATTTGATTAGGCTCAGGACTCATTAATCGAGCCAATAGCAGCAGGTTGCTGCGATGAGGATTGCTGAGAAGAATGTGTGGGCACATCGGTCGTATCTGGTCGCGATGCGCCTCCAATCCTTGATCCTGCCGAACATGTTCTCGATGCGATGGCGTTGCCTGTAGAGGATTTTGTCGTAGTCGGCTGGGTTCCTGCGTTTCTTGCGCGGGGGAATGCAGGGTGAAATTCCTTTGTCTTTCAGTCCGTTGCGAAACCAATCGGCATCGTAGCCACGATCTGCCAGCAGTTCCCTGGCGTTTGGCAGACGATCGAGAAGGTGTCGTGCACCCTGATAGTCGCTGGCATTGCCTGCGGTGAGGAAGAACAGCAAAGGTCGTCCCAGCCCATCGGTGACGGCATGCAGCTTGGAATTCAGGCCGCCTTTTGTTCGTCCGATACAGCGGGAAAGAGCCCCTTTTTTTGCAGACTGGCTGCGGTTCGGTGAGCTTTCAAATGGGTGGCATCGATCATCAGCCTGTCAGGCTGACCGGCTTTGCCCGCAAGCGCTTCGAAGATCCGGTTGAAGACGCCCAACTCGCTCCAGCGAATGAAGCGATTGTAGAGCGTCTTGTGCGGACCATATTCTTTCGGCGCATCTTTCCACTGAAGTCCATATTTTAAAACGTAAATAATACCGCTCACCACCCGGCGGTCGTCAACGCGCGGGATGCCGTGAGCCAGCGGAAAATAGGGCCTGATCCGGCCAAACTGTGATGGCGTCAGCAAAAACAAATCACTCATGGCAAAATCCTCCTGCCGTGAGTGAATCAAAACCCAGCCAAATTGGGAAGAGGCTTAATCAATAGGGTCTGAGCCTAGCAGGCGGAGGAAATGGGCTCAAGGGGGGGCGGTGGTGTCTCAGCTGTCGAAGTTTAATCGTTATATTTCTTGGCAGTGGCGCGCAATCGGTCGGTATGATCGTAAATCTGATCCAAGGAATCTATGATCAAACGCTCTTCTACTTCTCCGTCAAACAGCCCTATGTACTTAACCGATCTGTTGAAGTGCAGCCTCACAAGAGGTTTCCGATTATTGTTATCGATGAGCACCGCACAGTATGATTTGGCATCCCGCATCACCACGCGCTTCGGGCTGATAGTGTCGCGCACAATGGCCTTCACAATCATGTAACCTTCCCGCTCGTCATCGGTGGTTACGATTTCGGGATCCTCGGCTACGGGCTCGTCAATCTTCTCAATGACCTCAACTGTGTCCGCCAACGCATTTGAAAGACGGTTTTTCACCGTATCCATGATGACCTCACGGAAGGCGGCGCGCACAACACCCGTCATCAGTTCTCTGATCTGTGCCGTCATCCGACCTTCGTAAACACTGCTGGCAACCATTTTAACAAATTCCTCGGTGGGCTCCTCAATGAGCTTGGAAATCACCTGCTTAACGCCAGAGGTGTATTTTAACCGTTCCGCCGTAGCGAGAATGGCGTTTACGTCGAACGCCGCCTTTTCGAATTTACGCAACTCGGTCACAATTCCGGTATTGAAATCGGTCACGTCGAAAACGAAAAACGGCCTCGTATCAAGTTTGTTTGGTGCCTCCAGGTCGGTGTAAAAATTAAATGTCCGCCCGTTTGTCAGAATGGCAAATTTCGCATTTGTTACGCTGAAATATCGGTAGAGCTGGTCCAGATGTTTTTTCTCTAGAGCAACTGATATGGGCTTGCACTCGACCAGAATACGGATCTCATTGTCGATCTTGATCGCATAATCGACTTTCTCACCCTTCTTGCCAACCGCATCAGCGGTGAACTCGGGGATTACCTCTGACGGGTCGAACACATCGTATCCAAGGCATCGGAAAAACGGCAATACGACCGCCGTTTTAACGGCTTCCTCGGTCACCATTGTACTGGAATGCGACTTCACACGCTCAGATATAGCGCGCAAGCTTTCTTCGATCGTGCTCATGAGTCTCCCAACCCGTTATTCGTGTAGAGTTGCCGAACTACAAGCGAACGTCAACCCACCGTCCGAGTCAGCGTCCTGCTCTCCTCCCGCCCAAAGCCTTTTATCTCTATCCGGTCCTCGAAGAGTTCGACGATCGCGAAGGTGTTTTCGTCCGGCGTATCGACCATGCCCTTGAAGGCCACGAAAGGACGGCCGGCGGCTTCGCCGAAATTGCCGTCGTGGTTATGGCCGCAGACATAGCCGCGGAAGCAGGAAAAACCGGTCAGGAGATCGAGGAGGCGCTCGCTGTCCCAGAGGTTATGCCGATTGGGCGGAAAGATCGGGTAATGACAAAGGATCAGGACGGATTCGCCATCGGATTCAGCTTTTTCGAGGACGCCGGACAGCCAGGAAAACTGTGCATCGCTGAGCGAACCATTCCAGGGATGGGCATTGATGGCGCCGTTCGCCTGCAGCCCGCGCAGCCGTTCCGCCGCCAACACCGAGCGCGGATCACCGGCGGGGGCGGAGAAGACGCTGACATCATTGCCGTCGAGGATGACGAAACGCCATCTGCCGATGGCGAAGTCGTGGTAGCTGGCCGGCATGGACAGGCGGGTGGAGACCTCGGCGAGACGCTGCGGCGCGACCGCGAAATCATGATTGCCGAGCAGGAACAGGGTCCTGTGACGCAAGTCATCATAGACCGAGAGGATGGCGTCGAAATTCTCCCAGCCGCGATCGATGATGTCGCCGAGCGTGATGACGAAATCGAGCTCGGTCGCATTGAACGTTGCGACGGCCTCGGACACCTTGGCGAGACTTGCGGCACAATACCGGTTCATCGCCTCGTCCGGCTCGATATCGGCATATTGCGGGTCGGCGATGACGCCGAAGCGAAGAACGGGATTTTCTGTTGTCATGGCGGCTGGATAACGGAGCTGCGTGACGGTTTGGTGACGTCACTTCTGTCCGGCACGATCGCGTAAAGGGGATGACACGCAATTAAGAAATACACGCTATAGTGCCGTCGGATGCGGGCTGCTGAGACCTCTCAAGCCGATGATTTGACGAAGCAGTTCCCCACTCTCCGTCATACTCGCCCTTGTGGCGGGTATCCAGCCGCAGCGCGTCTGCGCTGCGAAAAGACTTCTCCGGCCCAAGGACTTGGGCCTGCTGGATTCCTGTGACAGGCACAGGAATGACGGAGGAGATAGTCGCTGTTCGATTTCTTAAGGTTGCCTACAGAATCGCCCGAGAATGCCTTCACCAGCAACAAAAAACCCGGCATCGCTGCCGGGTTCTGATGTCCAGTGACCGCGCCTTACGCAGCGGCTTCGTAAAGCTCGAGCACGTAGTCCCAGTTGATCAGGCTGTCGACGAAGGCTTCGAGATACTTCGGACGCGCGTTGCGGTAGTCGATGTAATAGGAATGTTCCCAGACATCGACGCCGAGGATCGGCGATGCGCCATGCACCAGCGGGTTTTCGCCGTTCGGGGTCTTGGAAATTTCCAGCTTTCCGCCCTTGACGGAGAGCCAGGCCCAGCCCGAACCAAACTGACCGGCGCCGGCGGCGATGAAATCGGCGCGGAACTTGTCATAGCCGCCGAGATCGGACTTGATGGCCGCGTCGAGCTTGGCCGGCAGGTCCTTGCCGCCACCGCCCTTCTTCATCCACTTCCAGAAGTGCAGATGGTTGTAGTGCTGGCCGGCATTGTTGAACAGCGGCTGGTTGGTACCGTAGGACTTCTTGACGATTTCCTCGAGCGAGAGATCGGCAAGGCCGGCTTCCTCGGCGAGCTTGTTGCCGTTGGTCACGTAAGCCAGGTGGTGCTTGTCGTGGTGATATTCGAGCGTTTCGCGCGACATGTAAGGGGTGAGCGCATCATAGTCGTAAGGCAGGTTCGGCAATTCGAAAGCCATGGTGGTGTCTCCTCTGCTGGCGGGATTCATGAAAGCCGGGCTGGAATTCATGACGGAAATCTGTGAGCCGGAACATAGGGACCACCGCCGCAACAGGCAACCGGCGCCATGCCAAATTTCGCTACAGGCTTGGAAAATACTTTTTGCTGGCGATTGTTCCATTTACCGGCAGGGGCACAGAATGGACACGATCCTCTTCCAGGCTTGTGGGCGACCCGTCCCGCAATCAATTCAAGGAATCACATGTCTTTCCACTATCGGTCCGCCGCGATCGCCCTGCTTGCCGCCAGCCTCTTTCCGACCGCTGTCCTTGCATCTTCGGACGATGCCTGGGAAGCGATGCGCGCGGATGTCTCGGCCAAATGCCTGGAAGCGGCTGCCGGCTCCATCGAGACGCCCCAGGCCGTCGTCGATCCCTTCGGCTCGGAAAGTTTCGGGCTGGCGCTCGTCAGCGGCAAACCAAAGGGCGCCGAGGGCAGGATCAGCCAGATCTGCGTCTACAACAAGCAGACGAAAGCCGTGGAACTCGGCGGCGAGCTGACCGAAGACATGCTGAAAACGCCGGCAAAATGACACCGGGACAATCCCGACGTTGATTTCGGTCCGGCATGCCGTCACAGATGAGGCATCATCGCGCAACACGAGATTCCGCCATGCTGTTTCACGGCCTGTCCGCCTTCCCGATCACGCCCATGGACAGACAGGGACGCGTCGATACCGGCGCGCTGAACGTCCTGCTGCAACGGATCGACACGGCCGGCGTCGATAGCGTCGGCCTGCTCGGCAGCACCGGATCCTACATGTACCTCTCCCGTAGCGAGCGGCGGCGGGCGATCGAGACCGCCACCGAATGCCTCAATGGTCGCACGCCGCTGATCGTCGGCATCGGCGCGCTTCGCACAGACGAGGCGGTGGCGCTCGCCCGTGACGCGCGCGATGCCGGCGCGCAGGGCCTCTTGATGGCGCCCGCTTCCTACACGCCGCTGACCGACGACGAAGTTTTCGAGCATTATGCCGCCGTTGCCGGAGCAACGGACCTTCCGCTCAGCGTCTACAACAATCCCGGCACGACGCATTTCACTATCGGCAATGCGCTGCTCACCCGGCTTGCGGAGGTTGATACGATCGTCGCGGTAAAGAACCCAGCGCTGCCCGCCGCCGACATCGCTGCCGCGCACCAGGCAACGAAGGCGGTCGTCCCCGCGAGCTTTGCCATCGGCTATAGCGGCGACTGGCTGGCGGCAAACGCCATCCTTGCCGGCGGCGTCACCTGGTACAGCGTCATCGCCGGACTGCTGCCGGAACCGTCCGTCAAGCTGATGCGGGCAGCACAAGCCGGCGATACGGCGGAGGTCCCCCGTATCAACGGCCTGTTCGAACCCTTCTGGACCCTGTTCCGCGAACTCAGCAGCTACCGCGTCGTCCACGCCACTGCCAACATCCTGGGCCTTAGCCCGCATCAACCGCCGCGTCCGATCCTGCCTCTGGCAGACGGCGAGCGGGTGAGATTGCAGACGGCGCTGGAGAGTTTGGCGGACGTGTGAGGACGACAACTGTTGATTTTATTGACATTTCCGATGCGGCCCTATGCTTCGCCGGCACATTCGATTCCATCGTAGAATCCGGCATTCGAAAGCCAGCCTTTACGGCCGTCCGTTGACGCCACCAAGCGAGAACAAGCCGGCGAGCGCGGGAAATAGCGAACGGCGGACGGGTTCTTCGGGCTCCGTCGCAGAGACATGTTTCTGCATCGACGCTTTACGGGCGGATAAATCGAAGGCCCGCTCGGCTTCCGACAGAAGTTCGTCGTTGTCGACAGGATGGTATTGCTGACCCATAGCACTCCCCTTTGTACAAGGATGATAAACCAGACAGGCGCGAGATTGTTCCACAGCGTGACGTCTGCGGCGTTCATGCGCGACGCACGCTTCGACTTGAAACCGCTCCTGCGATCCACGTTTCAAAACTAACCCATTGCGCAACAATCCGGAACAGAACAAACTCCCGCCGGGCCGCCTTAGGCAATATTGCGCCGCTGTCCCGCTTGATTTCGTACCCATCGATATTTGCGACATTCATCATTCAGGGGAAATTTCATGGCCAATCCGTTGTCCACGCTGGGTATTGTCCACACCGTCATCAGCGTCGTTCCGGTCGTTGCCGGCCTCTATTCCTTTTCGAAGTATACGGCGATCATTCCGAAAACCAATTCGGGGCGGATCTACGTCATCACGCTGTTTCTCTCCGCCATCACCTCCTTCGGCCTTTCGAGCACCGGCGGCTTCAATGCCGGCCATGCGATCGGCATCCTCGCGATGCTGGCGACGATCTTCTCCATCGTGATCGCCGGGCTCGGCTGGTTCGGCCGGCTCAATCGTTACCTGCAGGCTTTGTCGATGTCGTTCACCTTCTTCCTGCTGATGGTGCCGGCGATCAACGAGACGCTGTCGCGCCTACCGCCGGAGAGCCCGATCGGTAACGGCCCGGATTCGCCTCCGGTGCAGACGGTCACGGCCATCTGGGCCGTCATTTTCCTTGCCGGCATCTGTCTGCAGGCCTGGGTGATGCATCGCCGCGCGGGCGCGCCTGGGGTGCCGGCTTGAGACGGGGTTTGCTTGGTGGGCTCCGAGTTTGAGGAGGCTTACCCCCCTCTCAAGCGCTTCGAATAAAACCCACCCACTTCCCCCAACGGAACCCTCGTCCGCATTCAGCGTTCATGCACAATCCACTTTTCAGGGAGAAAGACGATGGAATTTCATCGGGGACGGTTGATCGACCATGTCCATCTGCGCGTCGGGGACCTCGCCGCGTCGAAACGCTTCTACCGGGCCGTGCTCACGACCGTCGGCGTCGACATCCAGCATGAGAGCGACACGGCGTTTGCCGCCGACGAACTCTATGTCGATGCCGCCGACGACACTGTCAGCCGCCTGCACCTCGCGTTCCAGGCCAAGACCCGCGAGGAGGTGAATGCCTTCCACGCGGCCGGGCTCGCCAATGGCGGTACCGACAACGGCAAGCCGGGCGAGCGGCCCTATCATCCCGGCTATTATGCCGCTTTCATCCTCGATCCCGACGGCAACAATATCGAGGCCGTGCACCATGGCCCGAACGTGCGCTCCGCCGCTGATGTGACCATCAGGCCGGCGTGAGCACAAAGCCCCGGCCGGCTGGAGTCGATAGCCTTCATTTCGCCGGGATTTTAATGGTTTGTTAAGTCACGACAAACCGGGAACATCCATATGGCGCTGGGCGCATCGCATCGCTTGCAGGACGGGATCGAAGCCGTCGAGACCATGACCCGCTTCGCGCTCGCCGTCCTGGCTCTGGCGTCGGGCGTCTATACCTATCTCGGGGTCCGCTCGATCCTCGACGGCTCGGCCACCGCCGTGTTCTTCGCGGCCCTCATCTATTCCAGCGCCGTCTCCGTCGCCATCTATGCGTTCTGGAGTTACATGGCGCGCTTTTATCCGCATGTGACCGGGGCTGGCGGGCGCGGCGCGATGATCGGCGTCATGGCGCTCGGCTGCGCCATGATCATTGCCATGTCGAGCTGGCTGAATGCGGCAGCACTCGCCGGCTCGGCCGCGCTCGAACAGCATCTGGCCGAAACCCTGGAGGACTATACCGCCGACCTCGACCGGGCCCACCAGAACGCGCTCGCGGCCCAAAGCCTGCTGCCCGACATCCAGCGCACATCCGAACGCTTCCAGCGCCTATCCGACCAGGAGCGGGAAAGCGGCGCGCTGACCGGCACGACCGGCGCCGGCAGCGTCGTGCAACTGCTTGGCCAGATGGCCGCCCAGTTGAACGAACTGGAGACCGGAATTTCGGCATCGCGTGAACGGGTCGCGTCGCTGTTCGGCGAGGGCCAGGCACATCTGGCCACCATGCGCGGGCTGGTTTCCGCCCCCGGCGCCATCGATCCGCGCGCCGACCAGTTCGCGGCCGAAGTCGTGGCGCTGACCGGCACGATCACCGCGCTGGAACAGACCTCGATCGCAGCCTCGGTGAAACGCGCGGCGGAAGACCTGTCGCTCGGCTTCATCGCGCCTGTCGCGAGCGGCACGGAAGCCGATCTCGCCAACCGGCAGGATCAGGTGATGGAGACCATCCGCACCTCCGTTGCCGCCCAGTCCAAGGTGCTGTCGGAAGCCGCCGACCAGATCCTGACGCGCGAGCCGGTGGGTGAACGGCGGTTCGTGCCCTTGTCTTCGGCCGCCGCCGTGTTGCGCTATGCCCCCGATTTCATCCCGAGCTGGGCCGGTGCCATCGCCATCGACCTCTTGCCGGCCGTGCTGGTCTTCATGCTGTCGATCGCCCATGGCGCACTACGACGGCAGGAACAGAGCCTGCCCTTTGCCGAGCGGATCACCGCCGCCGAGCTTCTTGAGGCCCTGGAAGTGCAAAAGGCGCTGCAGCGTAGCGGCATCGATATCGAGACGGCGATCACGGAAGCGGAAGCACGCGACCAGTCCAACATCACCAGCTTCGACCTCTCCGGCAAGGGACCGCGCAAATGACGGCGCAGGCACGTCTGCAAAGTTTGGGACAGCGGCTGAAAAGCTCACTTTTTTCGGTCGATGACGGCACGCTGATGCGCCACGCCTTCCAGTCCCTGCTGGCGATCTCCGCCGTCTTCATCATCATCGACTGGAACGAGTTGAGCGCGGCCGGCAATGCCAGTCCCGGCCTCGACCTGACGCAGCCGTTGACCGCGCCGGTCCTGCCGCCGGCCCTGACCGAGGGCGAGCCGGACAATGCCCCCTCCGAGATCACCGCCGATCCGACCGTGCTGAAACAGCCGATCCGTTTCGAGCTCCGGCCCGGTGGCATCCTGATGGCGCAAGGCTCGATCGAACCGGGGGCGGCGGCGCGCTTTGCCGCCGAGATCGAGGCGCGCGGCGAATATGTGAAGACCGTCGCGCTCGACTCTCCCGGCGGCTCGGTCAGCGATGCGCTCGCCATGTCAAAGCTGATCCGAGAGAAGAAGCTCGGCACGAAGGTCGCCGCCGGTGCGCTCTGTGCCTCCTCCTGCCCGATCGTCATGGCTGGCGGCATCACCCGCGAGGCCGACAAAGGCGCCGTCGTCGGCGTCCACCAGATCTTCAACGGCTCGACACAGAAGCTCTCGCCCGAACAGGCGATGTCCGACGCCCAGCGCACCACCGCCGATGTCAGCCGCCATCTCGAAACCATGGGCATCAAATCCGGCGTCTGGCTGCACGCCATGGAAACTCCGCCGGACCGCCTGTATTACCTGACGGCGGACGAGATGAAGGAATTCGGACTGGTGACGGCCGGGACGAAGACGGCCGAGACCAAGCCGTAGCGGCTGCGCTCATATCCGAATTAATTTCAACTCGGACAAAGCACCGAAATCGACTTCAAGTTGCGATTCCCCCCTCTTCTGCGGGTTGCAGCTTCTGCGACTCGCCGATAGACTTTTCGCTGCCCACCCACCAACCCACCGCACCCGTAACTCATCGCTCTTTCAACACCCGCTGCAAGGAAGAGTCCTGCTGCGCAAAGACCAAACAGGATATCGGAATGGCCGACATTACAGGTACCGCTGACAAAGATGTTCTGGTCGGCACGGATTCCCATGATTTCATTGAGGGCTTGGAGGGTGCCGATAAGATCAATGGCGCGGGGGGTGACGATGAAATCTATGGCGGCGCCGGCAACGATAATATCTCCGGCTCTTTCAGCGGTGACTATCTCGCGGGCGATGAGGGCAACGATACGCTGATCGGCAACAGCGGCAGCGACACGCTCGAAGGTGGGGAAGGCAAGGACAGCTATTACGGCGGCAGCGGCCGGGATACGATCAGGCTCGGAACGTTGGCGATGGCATCCGGTGAAACCGTGGACGGTGGCTCGGGGCGCGATGAGCTCGAAATCGACTATACGCTCTCATCGGTCAAGTTGAACATCACCATCAAGGACTGGATTTCCACCCAGACCCTGGCCGGTGGCATTCAGGTGATCAACGTCGAGCGTTTCACCATAACCGGAAGCAACTTCGGAGATGCGCTTACCGGCGGCCATTACTCGGACACGCTCAACGGCGGCGGCGGCAACGATGTGCTGTCCGGCGAACGGGGAGACGACTGGCTGGACGGCGGCGATGGCAATGACAAGCTTTACGGCGGCCTCGGCTCGGACAACCTTTCTGGCGGCAGCGGCACGGATTACCTTTCCGGCAGCAGCGGCGATGACACTCTGTATGGGGGCGATGGGAACGACACGCTGAATGGTGGTTCGGGAAATGATCAACTTTCCGGCGGCGGCGGCAACGATATCATTGAAGGCGGCAGCGGTGACGACACCGTCTCGGCAGGCTCCGGCAAGGATACCATTACGGATTCCAGCGGCAGCGATCGCCTGGTGCTGCATGGCCTGACGGAGAATTTCACAGCCAAGGCGTCCACCGAGATCACCACGCTCAAGAACGGAACATCATTCACCGGCTTCGAACATCTCACAATCGAGCTATTGGACGACGTTTCCCACCAGATTACGACCGGTGCCGGGAATGATGTGGTTTCCGTTTACCTGTCTGAATGGCTGGATAAGAGCGCCGGTAGCGACATCCCCAATGCGGATATTAATTCCTACAAGATCAGCACCGGTGCTGGGAATGATGTGGTCACCATCGACAATACCAGCAACGACTGGATCGATGGCGGTGCCGGCGATGACATCATTAGTGGCGCGGCGGGCAAGGACACGATCTACGGCGGCAGCGGCAACGACACGGTGATCATGGGCTGGGGCGGCAGCCATTTCGCGGACGGCGGCAGCGGTACGGACACCGTCGATATCTATCGCGACTATGGACAAGATCAGATTTTCTCGGTGACCGGGACGACGGCGACAATAACCGGCGGCATGACTCTCAAGAATTTCGAGCACTATGACGTGTGGTTTGGCGAGCAGGATGATGTCGTCAAATCCGTCGGATCCGCACTGAGCGTCACCTTCCACGGAGACAGGGGTAACGATACGTTGATCGGCACCGCAGGGGCGGACAAGTTGTATGGGGGCGACGGCAACGATAACCTGACGTCAGGCGATGGCGACGATCTCATCTACGACAATGAAGGCACCAATATCATCTCATCGGGCGATGGCAACGACAGCGTCTATGCAAGCGACCCATATGACACCACCTGGGTCGGCAATTACACGGTCAATCTGGGAACGGGAGACGACAGTTTCTACGGTACGGAATGGACCAAGAAGCTCAATCTCCAGGCTGGGGCAGGTATCGACTTTGCCTCGCTCGATTTCAGCAAATATACGACAGGCATCACCTTCCAGCTTTCCAGCCTCGTTACGGTTGCCAATGCACCTGTCACGGTCAAGAATGTCGAGCGGATCGCGCTGGTTGGAAGCAGCGGCAACGACGTCTTCACCGGCGGCGGCCTGAACGACGATCTGCGCGGTGGCAAGGGCAATGACACGATCAAAGGCGGCGCCGGCAACGACACCCTATACGCTGATGCCTATGGCCTCAGCGGTGGCAAGGACAAGGTTTATGGCGGGGCCGGCGACGACCTCGTCTATACCGGCGTCGGCGACAGGGCAGATGGTGGTGCTGGCAGCGATGTGATCATCCTAAACGCCTCTGAACAGACAAAGGATATCAGTTTCGTCTTCTCGACCGGGAAGGTCGATATCGACGCCGCGACGTCGTTTAATGCTTTCGAGATGCTCAGCTACCAAGGCGGCAAAGGCACGGACACCGTGACCGGCGGCGAACTGGCCGATTTTCTCGTCGGCAATGGCGGCGACGATATCCTGAAGGGCGCCGGTGGCAACGATCTGCTCAAGGACGGCGCTGGCAGCGACAAGCTCTACGGCGACAAGGGCGATGATATCCTGGCCCGCACATCAACGGCCGGCAAGGATGTTTTCACCCCTATCGGCAAGGATGTGTTCGATGGCGGCTCCGGGACGGACACGCTGTCGTTCGAGGAACCCTTCGTCGGGTCAGGCTTCGTCATCATTGATCTGATGACCCAGAGCAGGAACAACGGGTTGGCTCTCGGCCTGACGGTCAAGAACGTGGAGATTATCGAAGGCAGTGCGCTAGACGACGACATTCGCGGTGACGCCAATGCGAATATCCTCAAGGGAGGCGAAAGCGACGACGTGCTCCACGGCCGAGACGGCAATGATACGCTGAACGGAGGAGAGGGTGACGATTGGCTAACGGGCGGAAAGGGGAACGACAAGTTCGTCTTCGACGTCCATGGGCGCAGCGACTTTGGCGATGTCATCACAGATTTCACCCGCGGCCAGGACAAGCTGGCGATCGATCGGAGCGACTACGGCATCGCCGCGGCGGACAAGACGGTCACCCTCGTGGTTGGTGCCGATCCCGTCGCGACCGGCACGAAAGGTACGTTCCTGTTCGAAAGCGACAATGGCCGCCTCTGGTTCGATGTGGACGGCAAGGGGACAGTGGCCGATCTCGAACTCGTCGCCATTTTGCAGACCGTCAAGACGCTCTCGACCAGTGATTTCATCCTGATCTGAGACTGACAGGCTTCCGCTCCCACCCCTTCGTGGTATTGGGCGGAAGCTCCCGCAATATTCCCGGCTACAGGATGAACATACCCTTTGTCAGAGTGACCGCATCATCCAGATGCAGGACGAAATCGGCTTTCTTGTCGCCGTTGATGTCGCCATAGATGTAGGTATCGGATGCCGCCTTCTCGGTGCGGAGTTCGCCGGCTTTTCCGGTAAAGGCCTTGGTGGCGATGAGGGTGAAGGGCTGGTCGCCGGCGAGCTTGCTGTTCGCGTCGATGGCGGAAAGATCGATCTGGTCGTCCTTGCTGAAATCGAAGATCGTGTCGGTCGCGGTCTTGGATGTGCCGAGGTCCTTCACGGACTTGAAGATGAAGCTGTCTTTTCCGGTGCCGCCATAGAGATCGTCCTGGCCTGCCCCACCCGCAAGATAATCGTTTCCGGCGCCGCCGCTCAGCAAATCCTTGCCGGCGCCGCCTTCGAAAACGTCGTTGCCCTTGCCGCCATAGAGCTTGTCGGCGCCGCGCTGGCCGTGCACGAAGACGCTCTCGTTGCCGGCGCGGAAGGTGATCGGCGCATCGGTCTTGGTCTGGAACACGACATTGAAGCGGAGGTAGGATTGCTCGAAGGTCGTCGCGCCCTTGAGATCGACGGCGATCCAGTCATGGCCGAAGTGCATATCCCGGGCGTCGATATCCTTGATATTGGTCTTCAGCCGCACGCCGATGATCGGCTCGATCTTTCCCTTCAGGTCCGTGAAGACCGGTCCGTTGAAATCGACCGGCTTGTTTTTGCCCGTGGTCAGGTCGAGATAGCCCGTGTGCCAGAGCGCCGTGCCGTGAAAATCGAGCCCGATCCCCGTATTGGTCACGGTGGTGGTGTAGACCTCCGTCCCCTTCACCGTCAGGCCGGCGATCTCGGTCGGGCCATGGATCAGCGTATCGGATCCCCGACCATAGGTCATGCCGATCCTGCCGAAAAAATACTGATAATGCAGAACCTTGCCGTCGAAACCCATTCACCCACTCCGCGTCGTCAGAGACTGTAGAGCGAGCGGGTAAACGTTTCGTTAACCATGATTAAAGGGCGCTTTGCTTCCGCGAAGGAGGCCAACCCGTGAGGCGCCTCTATTCAGCAGCCGTGCGGGCGGTCCCGGCGAGATGTTCGCTGACGGCGAGATTCGCCATTGCGAGCGCCGCCTCACGGGTCTTGGCGGCGGCGACGAAACGGCCGTTGTGGCAGAAGCTGGCGCCCTCGACACCGCAAACCGCCTCCAGATCGCCATTGGTCAGGCCGGCCCAGGAGGCGGGCAGATCGGCGCGCACCTCGAAACCTTCATCGGCGCGGCGGATGGTGGTCAGGCACCAGTCCCGCTCGCGCGGATGGACGACGAACAGAAGATGATCGGCGCCGGCCCTGACGATGGCGGGGCGGAACGGCATGCCGGCCGGCAGTTCCAGCACCCGCCCCTCGCCGGTATCCTTGATTGCCTGCTGCACGATCGCCTCGGCGCGCAGCTTGGCGGCGATCTGGGCGATCCGGCCTTCAACGAAGAGGCGGGCGACAGCAAGCGCCGCATGGAAGCCGCGATCGTCGGCCTGCGGGTCTGCATCGTCAAACACAGGCTTCAGCGTTTCCAGAAGGACCGGCAGCGTGAGCGGGCTCAACGGACCGGCGATGGCGGGGCTGAGCGCGCCGTTGTCGACGAGATCGACCGGCAGCACGAAGCCGGCATCGAAGGTCGCATGCACGGGTTCGACATGCGCTTGCGGCAGGCCGTAGGCCAGCAGATAATCGCGGCCGAAATGCTTCCAGATCAGGCCGAACGAACTGTAGGGCTGGCCGTCGTCGCGCAACGGCGCGCCGCGCTGGTGGTGGTCGAAGATCTGCTGCGCGGTATCGTAGGCGCCGCCAACATCATAGATCACCCGGTCGGCGCCCGGCGTTATCCATTCCGGCGTCCGGCTGCGCACGATCTTCGCCTGCGGA
Organism: Pararhizobium sp. O133; assembly: GCF_051669845.1. Lineage (NCBI taxonomy): Bacteria > Pseudomonadati > Pseudomonadota > Alphaproteobacteria > Hyphomicrobiales > Rhizobiaceae > Pararhizobium > Pararhizobium sp. O133. The sequence goes on from NZ_CP196426.1 coordinate 3,733,750, forward strand.
AAGAGACGCGTGAGGATGACGCTGGACAGCAGTTCATCGGCATGGAAGCCACCGGAATGGGTGACGAGAAAGTCTGGGGTCATGCCGGAATGTGCCTTGTCGCTTGCGGTTGTCTCTGGTGGGCATCAGATAGCGGTTGGCGGCGGTTCGCTCAACCCGTCATTCCCGATTTACGCCTCGATTGACCTCATTGCCCGCGATCATGACGGGCGGCGGACGGGAATGGGCACATCCGACACATTTTCGTTCGGCCAAGTGCGAATCAGATGGACCTGCTCCGGGATATCATCCCGCAAATAGGTCTCGTTCCCCGGCAGCCCCATTGGATAGAGGGCGTTTCGGCTGGCTTCGTAAGCCACGCTCTGGTCCGTGCAGAGCAGCAGGCGCATGTCTTGCGGCGCGACATCCTTCCGGTTTTGCAAGGTCTCCACCGGCCCTGCATCGGACGACAGGCGCCCGTCGAAAGCCTGTGTCAGATATTGCGCCGATCGCTCGTTGCGCTCCCTTTCCGTCGTCGCGCCCATCATGACCACCATGACACGCCGGTCGTCTCGCTCCGCCAGCCCGACATAGTTTCGCCCGGAGGCACAGAGAAAACCGGTCTTCATGCCGACCGTGCCGCGGAAACGGGTCAGCAACTGATTGTTGGACTTGATCTCCTTGCCGTCGATCTTGACGGAAGACGCCAGGAAGAAGCGGCGATATTCGGGAAACAGCCGGTCCACTTCCAGCCCGAGGATCGCGAGGTCGCGCGCGGTCGTATAATTGTTCTTGTCGAACAGGCCGTTCGGGCTGGTAAAATGGGTTCCTGTCATGCCGAGACGCGCCGCCGTTTCGTTCATGCGGCGGACAAACGACACCTCGTCGGATGCGACCGTTTCGGCGAGCGCGACGGCAACGTCATTGGCAGACGCGGTGATCGTCGCGAAGAGGGAATCCTCCAGCGTCATGGTCCGCCCGAACGTGAGGCCGGATTCGAGAAAGGCCTGTTTCGAGGCATTGCGGCTCAGCGTCACCGGGGTCGTCAGCATCACCTCGCCGGAGCGAAGGGCTTCGAATGTAACGAGCGCCGTCATCAGCTTGGTGGTGGAGGCCGGATACCAGGGCACGCCGGCATCCTCCTGATAGAGAACCTTGTGGCTGTCGGCATCGACGACCAGAACGGGCGTGGCGCTTGCGGATGTCGCGGCCAGAAGGCATGCCGCGGCCGCCAGTCCTTTCCATGATCGCCCAACCATACCGCTTGTGTCCCTGTTCATATGCCTGTCTCCGAAGGAAGGCATCTCATTGCATCATGTGTCGCAAAAGGACAAGCGATTTACCGTCATCCCGCCGCGTCTGATCCGCTCGATAACGGGCGGTTCTCTCCTCACAAATCCGTCGCCGTCGCGTGTGCCCAGTCCATATAGAGGTCCTTCGCCTTGGCGGCGATCGGGCCGGGCTGGAGGTCGCGGTCTTCGAGCCTGGTGACGGGCACGACCTTGGAATAGTTTCCGGAGGTGAATATCTCGTCGGCGCTTTCGAAATCGGCGAGCGTCAGCGTGGTTTCGACCACGTCGAAGCCGGCGTCGCGCAGAAGGGTGATGACGCGGGTGCGGGTGATGCCGGCAAGGAAGGTGCGATTGGCGGCGGGCGTGAAGACGACGCCGTCCTTGACCATGAACACGTTTGACGAGCCGGTTTCGGCGATATTGCCGAGCATGTCGCGCACCAGCGCATTCGAGAAGCCGCGCTTGCGGGCCTCGATCAGGATGCGGCCATTGTTGGGATAGAGGCAGCCGGCCTTGGCATCGGTCGGCATGCATTCGATGGTCGGGCGGCGGAAGGGCGAGACGGTGAGCGTCTGTCCGCCGGGGCCTTCACCCATTGGGGCTTCGAACAGGCAGAGCGCAAAGCGGGTCGAATCCGGATCGACGGCGACGACGCTGCCGGGCATGCCATGTTCGCCCCAATACATCGGCTTGATATAGATCGCGGTCTTGCCGTCGAACTTCTTGCACCCTTCCCAGGCCAGCCCTTCGATATCTTCCGCTGTCACGATGGGCTTCAAGCCGAGCGCCAGCGCCGAGCGATTGACACGCTGGCAATGCAGGTCGAGATCCGGCGCGATGCCGTCGAACCAGCGGGCGCCGTCGAACACGGTCGAGCCCAGCCACATGGCATGCGAGGTCGGCCCGATCAGCGGCGGATTGCCGGACACCCATTCGCCATCGACATAGGTCCATGTGGTGCTGCGCGGGGATGTATCGACGGCCATGATGGTCTCCTTTTCTTTCGCTTTCTGCAATCGGCATAACCCGAAAATCGAGAACTGGGGTAAATAGGTACATCAAAAAAAGTCATGCCGTCCAACGTGGATTTTCCTCGCCTCTTGTGGGAGAGGATAAAAAATCAACATCTTAGCTTCAGCTCAGTGTTAGATTTTTGTTGGTGAGGGGGCGCTTCGTGCGTCCATACCTACCCCTCTCTTGCAATTTCTAACACTTAGCTGCGCTAAGAGTTGAAATTGCTTTCTCCCCCGCCGAGGGGAAGATAGAGTTTCGCGTCACCAACCAGGACCTTCCCCGATGAAAGCCATGTATTACGACGCCTTCGGCAAGACGCCCGAAATCCGGACGTTGCCGAACCCGACGCCGAGCGCGGATGGCGTCGTCATCAAGGTCGAGGCGACGGGGCTTTGCCGCAGCGACTGGCATGGCTGGATGGGCCATGATCCCGATATTTCCCTGCCGCATGTGCCGGGTCACGAACTGGCTGGCACGATTGCCGCGACCGGCAGGCAAGTGCTGCGCTACAAGGTCGGCGACCGGGTGACGGTGCCGTTTGTCTCTGGTTGCGGCCGCTGCGGTGAATGCCATTCCGGCAATCAACAGGTCTGCGCCAACCAGTTCCAGCCGGGCTTCACCCATTGGGGTTCGTTTGCCGAATATGTGGCAATCGATTTTGCCGACCAGAACCTCGTGCACCTGCCTGAAAACCTCGATTATGCCACGGCGGCCAGCCTCGGTTGCCGGTTCGCCACCTCCTTCCGCGCCATCGTCGACCAGGGCCGGGTGCGCGGCGGCGAATGGGTGGCGGTGCATGGCTGCGGCGGCGTCGGCCTGTCGGCGATCATGATCGCCACCGCGCTCGGCGCCAATGTCATCGCCATCGACATTTCGGAAACCAAGCTCTCCTTCGCCCGCGAGATCGGCGCCGTCGCCACCATCGACGCCAGCGTCACCGCCGATGTGGCGGACGCCGTGCGCGAGATCACCAAGGGTGGCGCGCATGTCTCGATCGATGCGCTGGGCTCCCCCGTCACCTGCTTCAACTCGATCAAGAATCTCCGCCGTCGCGGCCGCCATGTTCAGGTCGGCCTGATGCTCGGTGACCACGCAAGCCCGCAGATCCCGATGGCGCAGGTGATCGGCCATGAACTCGAAATCTTTGGCAGCCACGGTATGCAGGCCTGGCGCTACCAGGGAATGATGGCCATGCTGGAAACCGGCAAGCTCAACCCGCAAAAGCTGATCGGCCGCCATATCAGCCTGGAAGAAGCCGTGCCGGCGCTGATGACCATGGACACGGCGCAGGATCTCGGGATCAGCGTGATCACGCGGTTCTGAGAAACTGCGCTTTGAAAATCCAAAGCGGCTGATTTTATTCAAACATCAGAAAAAACTAACGCATGGCTGAAGAGACCGCGTGACACAGGGAATGTTGCAGTATATTCATTAACGCATATTCGCAAAAGTGACCTATAGTTCCCGAAAATCCAGACACGGATGGACGGGAGGAAATCATGGCGACGTTTCAGGCTGGCGGTTCCGGCATCAACATGCTGTCGATGCAGATTCAGACGCTCGATCCATCCGAATTCAACGACTTCAATTCAGTCACGACGACAAGCACCAGCATCGATTATTTTCTTTACGATGGCGACGGCGGCACCAACGGCTTTAATATCCACGACAGGTTCTTCGGCCAGTTCACCTATCAGCGAAACAGCAACAATAAGATCATCGACGTTTTAGGCACGGTTACCAGCCTTTCCTACAGCCTCAAAGGTTATTACAACGACGGACAGCCGGACAGCCGGAGTTGGTCCATCGATGGCGTCAGTATCGATGTCGGCGATTTCCGGTCCATGAGCAGCGGCCTGCTGCTCGAAAAGATGTTTTCAGGCAACGACACCCTTCGGGGCTCCCTGTATGCCGATACATTGCTCGGCTTTGCTGGCGATGACCTGATGTACGGCAATGGCGGCGGCGACACGCTGAATGGCGGCACGGGCGCTGACATCATGATCGGCGGCAGCGGCAACACCACTTATTATATCGACAACGCCTACGACGCGGTGGTCGAATTCTTCGGCGGCGGAACCGATACGGTCCATAGCAGTATCGACTATACGCTGGGACAGGCCGTGGATCGACTGGTGCTGACATCGGGGGTTTCCGGAACAGGAAACGAACTGAACAACATCATCACCGGCAACTACCTGAACAACGTGCTCGATGGCCGCGACGGTAATGACGACCTGCGCGGCGGCAATGGCGATGACATTCTGATCGGCAGCTACGGCGCGGACAAGCTCGATGGCGCCACGGGTCTGGACACAGCCGATTACAGTTCCTCGCGCATCGGACTGACCATCAGCCTTCTGTCGAGCAAGCTCAACACCGGGGATGCCGCCGGCGATACCTACAAGTCCATCGAGAACCTGACAGGCACCAGGTTTGCCGACCGTCTTGCCGGCAACAACAGCGCCAATGTCCTGACCGGCGGCAATGGCGACGACGTTCTGACGGGTTATGACGGCAATGACACACTGAACGGCAACAGCGGCAACGACACGCTGATGGGCGATGCGGGTGACGACATATTGAACGGTGACGCCGGCAACGATCTCCTGTTCGGCGGCAGCGGGGCGGATGCCCTGTTCGGCGGCGACGGAACCGATACAATCTCTTATGCCGCGGCTCTCACAGGCGTGATCGCCAGCCTCGCCAATGCCAGCATCAACAAACAGGATGCGGCCGGCGATACCTATAGCCAGATCGAGAACATCACCGGCTCGGGCTTCGATGACTATGTTTTCGGCAACAGCGGCAACAACCTCATCGACGGCGGCGCGGGCAATGACATCCTCAAGGGGTATGCCGGCAACGACCATCTGATCGGTAATTCCGGCGATGATGTCTTCGTCTTCAACACCGGGCTCAACGCCGCCACCAATGTCGATTCCGTCCAGGGTTTCAAACCTGCCGATGACGCCATATGGCTGGACGATGTCGTCTTCAAGAGCCTGAAGATCGGCTCTTTGTCCGGCAGCGCCTTTCACAAGGGCGCGGCCGCAGCCGATGCGTCCGATCGCATCATCTACGATCCGACGACGGGCAAGCTCAGTTACGATATCGACGGTGCCGGTGGCGCGGGCGCGACGCAGTTCGCGCTCCTGTCCAAGAACCTGGCGCTGACCTCGGCGGATTTCATCATCATCTAACGTATCCGTTTGCAGCATTCATCGCGTGCGATGGCTTTCAATCGGTCCGGCCTGCCCTATTTCCATGGACAGGCGCCGCGTGGCGTCGTCATAAATGGAGTAGACAATGGCAACATCCATGCTGATCAGCATCCTGATCACGTTTCTCGTTATCGTGCTTGTTCTGTATCTGGTTGCCAGACTGCCGATCGATGGCCGCGCCAAGCAGATCGTCCAGATCATCGTCATCATTATCGGCATCATTTCATTGCTGAAATATCTCGCGGTCTTCTGATCACGGGCGGGAGAGCGATCTCCCGCAGTCCTCTCCCCAACCCGGAAAGCGAGTGCATCCATTGGTAAACAAGAATGACGTCAAGGCCTCACCGAAGCCGACGGTCCGCCGAAGCGCGGAGGAGACGACCGCGGCGGCTCTCGACATCATCAACGCCGAACTGATCGCCCGCAACAAGAAAACCGCGATGCTCAAGGCACTGCGGCTCGCCCAGGAGCCGACCGTTGCAACCCCGGTCAAGAAGGCAGCGGCGAAGAAGAAAAAGGCATAGCCGCCGCGATTTTGCTCTTTTCGCGTCCGTGAGGCATCGCTATTTTCCTGATCAGGGGAATCAAAGAGGCGATCCATGGCACTGGCGGCGGAAAAGCAGGCAGTCGAGAAGCAGGCGGAGGCGCTCTACGGCCCCCTGCTCGAAACCAATCCCGCCCATCCGAACGGCTGGCCAGTCCGGATCATCGTCAGTTCGCAGACCGAAGCGCGGCACAATCGGGCGCTCTGGGCGCCGACGCACCTGATTTCGATCCGCGCGACCGGTTCGAAGCTGCTGTCGATGATCGACCTTCCCGCGGAGCGCCATCTCGAACTGCTGTTCGGCGACGTCATGGATCCCGACGAGCCTGATGCGGCCCGCGCCGAGGCGATCGAACGAGCCTTCGCCTTTGTCGATCAGTTGCCTGAGGACGCGCATTTGCTCATCCACTGCCTGCGCGGCATCGGACGCTCGACGGCGCTGACGCTCGGCATTCTCGCGCGCTATCTGACTCCGGACGAGGCCGCCGCCGCGCTGCACCGGCTTCGTCCAGAAGCCAAGCCGAACCGCCATGTGACAGGGCTTTGCGACACCGTGCTCGGGCTCAAGGGCAAGCTCGCCAAACAGGCCCTGCGTTTTCCCGCCAAGGTCTGGAAACCCGCCAAAAGTTGATCCCGCTTCCGTGCCGAACGATTGTGCGTCGCACAAATTTTTGACATGATCCCGGCCAACAACCGCAGACAAGCAGTAATCGCGAAATCGCCGGCTAAAACCGGAGGTACGCGATCGATAAAGACGCGACGATCCGCTTTTCAGAAGCAAGCGACCGCCGTGAATGGAATGACGGGAGGATAGTCGATGTCTCATGCTGCCTATGTGTTCGATGCCTATGGCACGTTGTTCGACGTGCACTCGGCCGTGCGCAAACATGCCGGATCGATCGGTGCGGACGGCGAGGCGTTTTCGACCCTCTGGCGCGCCAAGCAGCTCGAATATTCCTGGATCCGGGCACTGATGGGCAATTACACCGATTTCTGGACGCTGACGGAACAATCGCTGGACTACGCCTTCGCGCGCTTTCCCTCCGCCGACCGCAGCCTGAAGGCAGCATTGCTCGATGCCTACTGGCAGTTGGATTGCTATCCGGAAGTCCCGGCGGTACTGAAAAACCTCAAGGATCGCGGCGCCCGCATCGCCATCCTGTCGAACGGCACGCCGCAGATGCTGCAATCGGCGGTGAAGAAGGCCGGGCTTGACCTCATCATCGACGATATCTTTTCGGTCGAGGCCGTGCGTTCCTTCAAGACGGCGCCGACCGTCTATGACATGGTGACGACCAGCTACCGGCTTTACCCCGATGCCGTGTCCTTCCAGTCGTCCAACCGCTGGGACATTGCCGGGGCCACCAAATTCGGCTTCCGCACCGTCTGGATCAATCGCAGCGACATGCCCGACGAATATGCCGATTTCGGCCCGGCGCTGATCCTGCCTTCGCTGGAAAGCCTGTAAGACAAGGAGACGACGATGGCCTGGTCGGCGGAACAATATGTCAAATTCGAGGACGAGCGCACCCGCCCTGCCCGCGATCTGCTCCACCAGGTTTCCAGCATTCCCGACGGCCCGCTCTACGATCTCGGCTGCGGCCCGGGCAATTCCACCGAACTGATCCGCGACCGCTTTCCCGTCTACCTGCTCACCGGCATCGACAGCGACGGCAACATGCTGGATGCAGCCCGCAAACGTCTGACCGACATTGCCTTCGAACAGGGAGATTTGGCGCAATGGGAGCCGCCCGAGCCGGCAGCGCTGTTCTTTGCCAATGCCGTGTTCCAGTGGCTGCCGGATCACCTGGATGTTTTCGACAACCTGATGGACGCGCTTCTGCCGGGCGGGGTGCTGGCCGTGCAGATGCCCGACAATCTCGACGAGCCGACGCATGTCAGCATGCAGGAACTGGCCGAGGATCCGCGTTTTTCGCTGTTCTACCCCAAGGGCTGGAAGCGCCGCGATCCGCTGCCGGGACCGGATGTCTATCTCAACCGGCTGATGCCGAAATCCGGCTATGTCGATGTCTGGCACACCGTCTACTACCACCGCCTCGCCAATGCCGAGGCCATCGTCGAATGGGTCAAGGGTACGGGTCTTCGCCCCTATCTCGATGTGCTGCCCGAGAGCGTGCGGCAAGATTATCTGGCCGCCTATCTGGAGCGGATCCGGGCCGCCTATCCGCCGCTTTCGGATGGACGCGTCGTTCTCAGGTTTCCGAGGCTGTTCATCGTCGCGGTGAAGGGCTGAAGACCGGATGCGGTCTTTCTATTCCACAAATGGCTGTTCAAGCCCATGGATGGAGTGGATTTCGCGCGCCACCAGATGCTGAAGCCGCCAGAGGTTGCGGTCGCGGATGCCGAAATCCTCGAGGTGCGAGACGGTGTTGTAGAGATATTCCGCGCAGGACCCAACGTGGCCACAGGCGCGCGCCAGGATGGAGGCGACGACTTCCGGTGATTCACCGGGCAGTGCTCGCCGCTCTCCCGTCACGCCCACCCAGAAGCCCAGCGCCTTGAGCGCGCCTGTGGCGGTGCGGACCGGCAGCCAGCGCACCGAGCGCACGCCCTCGTGATAGGTCACCTCGCGGCGCAACATGCGCTCGATCTGCTGTACCCGGTCGTCGTCCGGCAGGCGGTAGATGACGCCCTCGCAGCGGCCGCCGCGTTCCAGCGCCATCATCAGGCCCGGCTGCTCGGTCGAACCGCGCCACCGCTTGATCGACAGGGAGAAGGCCCGATGCCAGCCGAACGCGGTTGCCCGCATACTGTCGATCGCCTCGAATTCCGGTTTCCAGATCAGCGAGCCGTAGGCAAAGACCCATAGTCCGCCCGGATCGCATTCGCTTTCGAGCTTCTCGGCAAGCCGCCGGTAATCGGCGTCATCCAGCTTCGAGAATGTCGGATCTGGACCGGGATCGGCTTCCTCGCGGTGGCAGAGGGCGACGAGATCGGGCGTCAGCGACATGGTTCTTTGCTTGGGCATTCACGGATCTCGATCAAGGATTTTCAGGTCGGCGGGTTTTGCCCCCGGGGATCATGGCCGCGCCGGCATCAAAGATACGACGCGGGTCAATAATGCCCCAAAGTTGGACGCTGCCTCCAGCGGAATTTCAGGTATTTCTAGGCATGTGGACCGATCCGAATGGCCTTTCAAGGCCTGATGCCCGGCGGACTGAGACCGACACTGTCATACGATGCCGGCAACGGCCGGCAGAATTGCCTTTATTCCTATGAACCAGACTGCTTCCATTCCAAAGAACCCGCGAAATGAGGAGGTACCCCTATGAAGAAATTAATCGCCGCGGCATTGTTCGCCGCCTTCCTGCCGGCCGTATCCTATGCCGCAGCCCTTCAATTCCCGAGCGAAGAGCCGGCTGCGTCGATCGACATTCCCGACAGTTGGAGCCCGACGGTCACCGATGACGGTATCGAGGCCAATGCCGGCGACGACGCCATCTACCTTTCCATCGACGTCACCGACGAGAAAGGCACGCAGGAAGTCATCGACGGCTGCATTGAATACCTGAAGACCAGCGGCGTCACCGTCGATCTCGCCACCCAGAAGGAATCGAGCGGCGAACTCAACGGCATGAAGGCCACCAGCCTGGACTGGGACGGCAAGGACAATGATGGCGATGTCAGCATCAGCCTGACCTTCGTCTCGCCGAAACCCGACAAGATCATGGTCATCACCTATTGGGGCACCAAGGGCATGCAGGAAGCGCATGGCGCGGAACTGCAGGCAATGATCGCCTCGCTGAAGCCGCTTTAACGAGACAATTTTCGGGCGGGTGGCATGAGGCCATCCGCCCGGGATCTCACATCTTCGCAGCCAGGAAATCGATGAAGGCCCGGATGCGGGCCGCCAGATGGTCATGCCCGGCAAAGACGGCATGGACCTGTTCCGGCTCGTGCGGATTGTAATCCGCCAGTACCTCCACCAGCGCCCCCTTTTCGATGAACGGCTCGACATCGAACCTGCCGATGCGGGCGATCCCGAGGCCGGTGAGGCAGAGATTGCGGGCAATCGAACCGCTGGAGGCCTGAACATTGCCGGGCGCTGGCCGGGTGTAGGTGGTACGGCTGAGCGGATCGCGAAACAGCCATTCGCGCGGATTGCGCCCGAAGCTGAAGGTGATGCAATTGTGGTGGATGAGTTCGTCCGGCGTCCGAGGCGCACCATGCAGCGCCAGATAATCCGGCGTCGCCACGGTGATGCGATAACTCTCCATTAGCTTGCGCGCCTTCAGCGTTGAATCCCGCATCGGGCCGACGCGGATGGCGATATCGGTGCGCTCCTCGATCAGATCGATGACACCGTCGGTCAGGGAAATATCGAGCCGCACCTCCGGATGGAGTGCCAGGAACTCGCCGGCGAGCGGCAGGATGTAACGCTCGCCGAAGCCGACCGTGGCGTTGATCCGCAACAGGCCGCGCGGCGTCGCCCGGCCGCCATTGGCAACCATCTGCTCGGTCTCGGCGATCTCGGCCAGTATCCGTTGCGCCCGGGCGAGATAGACCTCCCCTTCAGGCGTCAGAAGCAGTGAGCGGGTGGTGCGCACCAGCAGGCGCGTGCCGAGACGGTCCTCGATCCGCGTCACCAGCTTGCTGACAGCGGATGGCGACAGGTTCAGTCGCCGCCCGGCGGCCGAGAAACTCTTGAGCTCCGCCGCCGTGACGAAGACTTCCATCTCTCCCGCCCGATTGTCCATGACCTTATCCCTGTGAATTCATTTCACAGCCATTTATCCATTCCTCCGGATTATCGCGCAAGTGGCTTTGGCCCATATTCCACTCAACGAAACCCCGACGGTCCTCGACCGCCACCAACCACGCCCGCCTCCCAAGGGCGACAAAGGTGCTCCAATGCCACTTGCCCTCTTTGCGCTGACGATCGCGGCTTACGCGATCGGTACCACCGAATTCGTCATTGTCGGCCTGCTGCCGACGGTGGCCACCGACCTCGGCATCACCCTGCCGCTCGCCGGCCTCATCGTTTCCATCTATGCGCTCGGCGTCACCTTCGGCGCCCCGATCCTGACCGCGCTCACCGGCCGGATCGAGCGTAAACCCTTGCTGCTTGGCCTGATGGCCCTGTTCATCGCCGGCAATACGCTTGCCGCACTCAGCCCGTCCTATGAATTGCTGCTCGTCGCCCGCGTCCTGTCGGCCTTCGCCCACGGCGTCTTCTTCTCCGTCGGCGCCACCATCGCCGCCGATCTCGTGCCGGAAAATCGCCGCGCCTCAGCCATCGCGCTGATGTTCATGGGCCTGACGGTCGCCATCGTCACCGGCGTTCCGCTCGGCACTCTGATCGGCCAGACATTTGGCTGGCGTGCCACGTTCTTCGCCGTTGCCGGCCTCGGTGCCGTTGCGCTGATCTCGATTGCCGTGCTCCTGCCCGCGACGCTGTCGAAGGCTGCCCCGGCCAGCATTCTCGATCAGGTCCGGGTTCTCGGTTCGGGCCGGCTGCTGCTCGTGTTCGCCATGACGGCGCTCGGCTATGGTGGCACCTTCGTCACCTTCACCTTTCTGGCACCGATGCTGCAGGACGTCACCGGCTTTGCCGCCTCCTCGGTCAGCCTCGTGCTGGTGCTCTATGGCCTGGCGATCGCCGCCGGCAATATCATCGGCGGCCGCATCGCCGACCGCAATCCGGTGAAGGCGCTGATCTGGCTGTTTGCCGCGCAGGCCGCCGTTCTCGTGATATTCACCTTCACCTCGGTCTCGACTGTTCCGGCCCTGATCACGCTCGTTGCTCTCGGCTTCCTGTCCTTTGCCAACGTGCCCGGCCTGCAGCTTTATGTCGTGCAGCTTGCAAAGCAGCATCGCCCCGGCGCCGTCGATGTCGCCTCGGCGCTTAACATCGCCGCTTTCAATCTCGGCATCGCCGCCGGCGCCTGGATCGGCGGACTGGTCGTCGCCTCGCCGCTCGGCCTGCAGGCAACGCCGTGGGTCGGCGCGATCCTGGTCGCCGGCGCGCTGGTCCTGACGCTGATCAGCAGCGCGCTCGACCGCAAGCCGGAAGCAATCGCACAAGCGGCCGCTTGAACCGGCCGGCAAACGCCACAACTATAACCAGTCATTCCAGATCCGGCCGGCCGCCGGGTCTTCTCCCCGAAAGGACATTTCCATGCAGACTGTCAGCGCCAATGGCACCAATATTCCCGTTCTCGGCTTCGGTACCTTTCGCATACCCGGCCCGGAGGTGCTGCGCATCCTGCCGCAGGCGATCAAGATCGGCTTTCGCCACATCGATACCGCCCAGGCTTACCGCAACGAGGCGCAGGTCGGCGAAGCAATCCAGTCCTCCGGTGTTTCGCGCGACGACATTTTCCTCACCACCAAGGTCTGGGTCGACAATTACAAACATGCCGATTTCCTCGCCTCGGTGGATGAAAGCCTGAAGAAGCTGCGCACCGATCATGTCGATCTGCTGCTCCTGCACTGGCCGAGCAGCGGCGTGCCGCTGGCCGAGCAGATTGGCGCGCTGAACGAGGTCAGGAAGGCCGGCAAGGTGAAGAATATCGGCGTCAGCAATTTCAACACGGCGCTGATGGCACAATCGGTGGAACTCAGCGAAGCGCCCATCGCCACCAACCAGGTCGAATATCACCCCTATCTCGACCAGACGAAGGTGCTGGACGCCGCCCGGGCCACGGGCATGTCGATCACCGCCTATTATGCGATGGCCGACGGCAAGGTGCCGGCCGAGCCCCTGTTGAAGGATATCGGCTCGAAGCACGGCAAGACGGCGGCGCAGGTCGTGCTGCGCTGGCTGATCCAGCAGAAGGACGTGGTAACGCTCTCGAAGACGGCGACGGAAAGCCGCTTGGCCGAGAATTTCGACATTTTCGATTTCGAACTCTCCGCCGATGAGATGGCCGCGATCCACAAGCTCGCCCGGCCGAACGGCCGCATCGTTAGCCCCGGCGGACTGGCGCCCGACTGGGACAAGGCGGCCTGAGACGGGCTACAGACTGTCAGTGAAGGTAATACCTGGTGATTTGCAGGTCACTTGGAAATGATGCGGCTCATATCCTCCGTCATCTCTGTGCTTGTCAAAGAGATCCAGCCAGCTCAAATCATTGATCTGAAAGAGTCTTTTGACCCGACGGACATCGGGTCGCTGGATCTCCGCCACGAGGGCGAGGATGAGGAGAGTGGGGTGCGGATCGCGTTAAAGAACAGGCTGCGGTATCCAAGGCGACAAACAACTGTGATGCGCTCCGAAAAGAATCCATCGCAATTTGCTACGCCAACGCCAGCGCCGTCACATGCATGTCCGATCGCAGCTTGAATCCGATCGAGCCGTAGAGCGTGATCGCCGCCGTGTTGGTGCTGTAGGAATGCAAGTAGACGCGTTCTCCGCGCGCGCAGATTTTCCCCGCGACATAAAGCGACATCAAGCGGCCGAGACCCCGCCCGCGTACATCCGGATGGGTACAGACGCCGCTGAGTTCCGTGTAGCCGGGTTGCTTCAGCCGCTCGCCGGCCATGGCCACCAGCCGTCCATCCTGCTTGATGCCCCAGAACGAACCGAACTTTTGCGCGCCCAGCGTGAACGGCCCCGGCTTTGTCAGGATCGCCAGTTCCAACATCTCCTGTGCGTCGCCGTCGCCCAAGAGTTCAACGCGCGGATCGGTGATCTGCGGGAGTGGCTCCGCGGCCACCATCTGCACCAGCGAGGCGCGCGCCACGGTGGCCATGCCGTCCGGCACCAGCCCTTCGGTGGACTGCACCACCAGCAGCGTCTCGCCGGGAGAGGCAAGCGCGCGAAGAGCCTCGAGGCTTTCGGGACGATCATCGCCTGTCGCGGAGAAAAGGCTGACGGATGGCAGATAGCGGCGGGCAAGCGCGCCGCCTTGCGCCAGGGCGGAATGGCGCGTGCCCAAGGCACTCCAGATCGGGCGATCGAGGATATGGCTCATGGCTTTTTCCCCGAGGCGTCGGGACCACGCTGGGAGAGCGGTCGCTCGGCCAGCCCGTCCTCGATGGCGGCAAGCTGGGCGAGCAGCGGGCCATCCAGTCCGCCGCAGAGATCGATGACGGCGTTTTCGATGCGCGGCCAGACTTCTGTCTTGGCCTGCGCGATGAGGCGTTCCCCTTTTGTGGAGAGGCTTGCCGCCTTTCGCCTCTGGTCGCCGGGGATCGACTGGATTTGAACCAGATCGAGCGCTGCCAGTTGCGAAAGGCTGCGGGTTACGCCCGGCTGGCTGACGCCAAGCGCATCCGCAAGCTGCCCGACGGTCAGCGGACCAAGCCTGTCGAGTGCCGCAAGCAACGGATACTGTCCCGGCGCGATGCCGACGCCGACCTCGTCCATGATCTGCTGGGTATCGGCCTGCAGGCGCTCGCCGATCCGCTTCAGGCGGGATCCGAGACAGAGAAAACCCAGATTGCGAATGACATCTTCCATGACCGAGCTCCACTTACATAACAGATTATATAACGCGTTATACAAATGTCAATCCGTCTACCATGCCGGTCGCTGAAAGCGGTAGCGGTCAGGTGATGATAAAATCTGCTTCCGTCAGCACGAGGTTCTTCGTCACCAGCGCGAACTGGATACCAACCGCCGACCCCGTACCATCGGCATCATAGAACAGCTTGCCGGTATCCTTTTCAAAGATGATCCGGTCGCTGGCATCACCGGCCAAGCCTGTCAGGTTGATCGCGAAGGCGGTGGCCGACAGCGTTCCCGTGGTGGCAAGCGCGGTGAAAACGGCGTTTTCCAGATGGATCGTATCGTCGATGACACTGAAATCATTGATCGTGTCGATGTTGTCGGTCGACAGTATCGTGTCGAAGATGAATGTGTCCTCACCGAGACCGCCGACGAGTTTGTCGAGCCCAAGACCGCCGTTCAGCGTGTCGTCGCCATCCTTGCCCTGCAAAGTGTTCTTGCCGTTGTTGCCGATGACGATATTGGCAAGCTCGTTGCCGGTACCGTTGAAATCCAGCGTGCCCGTCAATGTCAGGTTTTCGACATTGGCGGCCAGCGTGTGGGCTGCCGACGCCTTGACGAGATCGGTTCCCTCGCCCGCCGCCTCCACGACAGTATCGCTGCCATCGACGATATAGATGTCGTTGCCGATCAGCCCCGTCAGCCGGTCGGTACCACCGCCGCCATTCAGCGTATCGTTGCCGGCACCACCGATGATCGACTGCTTGAGATTGTTGCCGGTCAAGGCGACGTCCTTGACGGTGTTCGAAAGGTTGGCAAAGATCATCTGCTCGACGGACTGGTCGTATTCCAGCGCGAAGCTGACCAGAGCGAACAGAACATCATTGCCGCCGCCCGAAACCTCGATCACGCGATCCTTGGCATTATCCACCAGATAAAGATCGCTGCCGGAGCCGCCGATCATGCAATCGGCCCCCGTTCCACCATCGATCGTGTCCTGCGCCGCGCCGCCATGGATCTCGTCATTGCCGGCGCCGCCCGTCAGCCGGTCGGTGCCCGCGTCGCCGACAATGTAATCGTTGCCGGCGCCACCGTTGATATCATCGGCATCAGCGCCGCCCTCGAGATGATCCGCTCCCTTGCCGCCGATGAGGTAATCCTGTCCGGCGCCGCCATAGACCGTTCCATCCAGCAATCCATTCGTGCCATCGTACCAGTCGTCGCCACTGCCAAGCAGAACATCGCCGACGATCGCGCCCTTGTTGACGATGCTGTCGACGGCCACCGCCTGCGACGAGAATGCATAGGCCGTGCCTTCGATCGTCCCTGTATTGACGAGGAACAAAGCGTCGCTGTTCTTGTTCAGGATGGCGGTTTCGCCCTCGATCGTGCCGCTATTCTTGATCTCGGTCGTTTTCAGGTTGCCGATCGGCGACGTAGCGTCGATTTCGATACCTGTGCCGGCGCTCCATATCGTGCCGCGATTGTCAATGCTGCCATCGAAACCCGTCATGGAAATGCCGGTGGCAAAGCCGCCGACATAACCGCTCTTTCCGATGAAGAGATTGCTGCCGAAGTTGCTTGCCGCGCCCCACGCGATCGCCGCCGTCTGGCCGATGACGGTCCCCTGGATATTGATGTTGATGCCATCGCCGATACCGTTGATCGCGATTCCGTCCGTCGATCCGACGGTGACGCCCAACCCGACGAATGCCGTCTCATAGGTCGCCAGCGACGCGCGGATACCCGTACCAACCGAATCCGTATTGAAGATACTGGATGCCATGACGCTGCTCCCCGTCGTTGAAGGAATGAAAGAGCGCGCAGCTTACCCTCGCGCCGCCAAAAGTCTTGGGGGCAGTGCCGACTATTTTTGGGTGATTGCGGACCGGAAAGAGGGGGATGGGCAATAGGAGCGATCGAAATGGTGCAGAATTCCGTCTGCATCGCCATCAAATCATCGGTGACCAGCACCAACTGAATCGACGTCGAACATTGTCATTTCTCCCCATTCCGATGCAGCGCTATCGCATATGGAAAAGTCCCCTCCCCAACCCCTCCCCACAAGGGGGAGGGGCTTAAACTGCCGTCCCCTCCGTCATCGAAAACAAGGGGCTGCGGCAGGGTCTCTCCCCCCTTGTGGGGGAGATGGCCGACAGGCCAGAGGGGGTCTTTCTCCATATGCGATAGCCCACCATTCCGTTGCTACGGAAGTTCGGATATGAGAGAGCCAAGGTCCGAACTTCGGATCGCCGGGAGGACAGCATGCACACGCAAAACGCCACAGCCGATTTCATGCCCGACTGGGCGGCCATCGTTGCCGTCATTCTCGGCGCATCGGCCTTTTCCGTGGCGCAGGGAATCACCTATCCGTTGATTTCGCTGACGCTGGAAAGCCGTGGCGTGACGCCGGCGATG
This sequence comes from Pararhizobium sp. O133, assembly GCF_051669845.1. Lineage (NCBI taxonomy): Bacteria > Pseudomonadati > Pseudomonadota > Alphaproteobacteria > Hyphomicrobiales > Rhizobiaceae > Pararhizobium > Pararhizobium sp. O133. The sequence goes on from NZ_CP196426.1 coordinate 3,750,634, forward strand.
ATCGGTTTCAACGCCGTCGGTTTCGCCTTCGGTCTCGCGGCCTCGACGCTGATGCTCGGGCAGTTGACCTCGCGCATCCGCACCGACCGGCTGATCATCGTCAGCCTCATCGGCTGCTCTCTGTGCCTTGCAACCTTTGCCGCCACCGCCTCGCTGCCGGTCTGGTTCCTGGCGCGTTTTCTCCTCGGCTTCTTCGCCAGCCTGGTCTTCATGCTCGGCGAGGCCTGGATGAACGCCGCCTGCCCCGACCGGCTGCGCGGTCGCGTGTCCGGCCTCTATGGCGCCGGCGTCTGCGGCGGCTTCGCCGCCGGCCCGCTGGTCATTCCGCTTGTTGGCACCGAAGGCGGCTTCGGCTTTGCGCTGACGGCCGTCTATGTCGCGCTCGTCGCCTTTGCCACAGCCATCCTGACGCTGTCGACGAAGACCACGCCCGAGGCATCATCGACCCGCAGCGTCTTCATCTTCTTCGGCAAGGCGCCGCTTTTGATCGCCATGGTGCTGGCTTTCGGATTTTCGGATATCGCGGCGATCTCGGTCATGCCGGTTTATTTCGTCAAGACCGGCCATTCGGAAGCCTTCGCGGCGCTCAGCGTCACCGTTCTGGCGCTGCCGACGGCGCTTGCGCAACCGTTTATCGGTGTGGCGCTCGATCGCCTGCCGCGCCGGCAGGTGGCGACCGTGACCGCCGCAATCGCCGCCATCGCCTTTCTCGCGATCCCCTTCCTGACATCGCAGGTGACGATCCTGATCGACTTCGCACTCCTGGGCGCCGCGAGCTTCTCGCTCTACACTTGCGCGCTGACGATGCTGGGGGAACAATATCGGGGCGGGATGCTGGTGGCGGGCAGCGCCGCCTTCACGCTTGCCTATGCCGTCGGCAGCGGCGCCGGATCTGGCGCGACAGGCGCCGTCATGGACCTGCTCGGTCCTTCAGCAGCACCAATCGGCGTCGGCCTGGCGCTGGTCGTGTTCACGGCCGTCTTTGCGTCTGCAAAAACGGCCGTGAAAGAAAACGCTGGCTGATCAGACGAACTGGCTGAGACCCGGAACCGAGGCAACGACTTCGTCGACCGTTTCGGCACCGGCCTTTTCCTTGGCGTAACCGATGGTTTCCTTGGCGAGCGCGGTGATCTCGCCCATGCCGAGGCCCTGGCTCATCAACTGCTGACCGAGCGCCATGACGCCGCCGCCGGCACCGACAGCGCTGAGCAGGCCGCCGAGAAGACCGCCGCCGCCGGAGCCCTCTCCATTGAACTTGGCAACGAGTTCGGACGCGCCGGGTATGGCTTCGATCATCTTGGCAACCGGGCCATCCGCAGCTTCGCGCTGCAGGAAGCCGAGCATCATGCCGATGGCCTTTTCAGCCGTTGCCGGGTCGATGCCGACATTCTCCGCGACGCGGGTGACCAGTTCGTTCATGGGTGATTCTCCTCGTTTAATTGACGTGAACGTCAAGGTAAATTATCTCGGATTGAAACTCAAGCGCCGACCAGATCGGGTATCCACGGCGCGAGCACAATCATCGTTTCATGCCTTGAGCCAAATGACAATGCGACGCGAGCCCCATGTCTGGGGCCATTCATGGTCGTAATCCTTCTGTTGCCGGTGACGGGCACTCCTCCTATAACAGCGTTGAGAAAACAATGCGATGAAGGCGGCACCCCACGCTTTCAACACGAAACGGAAACGAGGCCCGCATGCTTGAGGACGGAAAGCTCTATATCGGCACCAGCCGCAAACCGGACGACACGATCAACAAGGGCGAGTATCTGGAGCTGAAATTCGGCAACCGGCACGGCCTCGTGACCGGCGCCACCGGCACCGGCAAGACCGTGACGCTGCAGGTGCTGGCGGAGAGTTTCTCCAATGCCGGCGTGCCGGTCTTCTGCGCCGACGTCAAGGGCGACCTGTCGGGCATCGGCGCGATCGGCGAAGCCAAGGACTGGGTGACCAAGCGGGCCGAGCAGATCGGCTTTACCGATTTCGCCTTCCAGGAATTTCCGGTGATCTTCTGGGATCTCTACGGTGAAAAGGGCCACCGCGTCCGCACCACCATGTCGGAAATGGGGCCGCTGCTGCTGTCGCGCCTGATGAACGCCACGGATGCGCAGGAAGGCGTCATCAACATCGCCTTCAAGATCGCCGACGAAGGCGGCCTGCCGCTGCTCGACCTGAAGGATTTCCAGGCGATGCTGAACTATATGGGCGAAAATGCCGCCGCGCTTTCCAGCAAATACGGCTTCATTTCCAAGGCCTCCGTCGGCTCGATCCAGCGCGAACTGCTGATCCTCGAACAACAGGGCGCCAAGAACTTCTTCGGCGAACCGGCGCTCAAAGTTTCCGACATCATGCGCACGACCCGTGACGGCCGCGGCGCGATCTCGGTGCTGGCCGCCGACAAGCTGATGATGAACCCGCGCCTCTACGGCACTTTCCTGCTCTGGCTGATGTCGGAACTGTTCGAGGAACTGCCCGAAGTCGGCGATCCCGACAAGCCGAAGCTGGTGTTCTTCTTCGACGAGGCGCATCTCTTGTTCAACGACGCGCCAAAGGTGCTGATCGAGCGTGTCGAACAGGTCGTCCGCCTGATCCGCTCCAAGGGCGTCGGCGTCTATTTCGTCACGCAGAACCCGCTCGACGTGCCGGAAACCGTGCTGGCCCAGCTCGGCAACCGCGTCCAGCACGCTCTGCGCGCCTATACGCCGCGCGAGCAGAAGGCGGTGAAGACCGCGGCCGACACGTTCCGGCCCAATCCGGACTTTGATTGCGCCACGGTGATTACCAATCTCGGCACCGGCGAAGCACTGATCTCGACGCTCGAAGGCAAGGGTTCGCCCTCAATGGTCGAGCGCACGCTGGTGCGTCCGCCCTCCTCCCGCGCCGGCCCGCTGACCGAGGCCGAGCGCGCCAATGTCATGAAGATCAGCCCGGTCGCTGGCCTCTACGACGAGGATTTCGACCGGGAATCGGCCTATGAGCTGCTCGCCAAGCGGGCCGCCAGGGCAACGCAGCAGGCCGAAGAACAGCGCCAGGCCGAAGAGGCCCCGCCGCCGGCAGCTCCCGGCGGCGGCGGCTGGACCTTGCCCGGCTTCGGCAATGACAGTGCGCCGGCGGAACCCAAACCGAAGGCCCGTTCCGGCTACCAGCGCGAAACCATCGCCGAAGCCGCGATGAAATCCGTCGCCCGCACGGTTGCGTCGTCGCTCGGACGGGCTCTCGTGCGGGGGATTTTGGGCAGCTTGAAGCGATAGAATCTATCGGCATTCACAATGCAAACGGCGGCCCGATGGAGCCGCCGTTCTTGTTTGGTGGATGTATCCGTTCTGCCGAACGCAGAGCACTCAGAGCATGAAATACCCCTTCGACAGGGCGACCGCGTCGTCGAGATGAATCGAGAAATCGGCTTTCTTGTCGCCGTTGGTATCGGCGTAAATGTAGGTGTCGGATGCCAGCTTGTCATAGCGCAACTCGCCGGCCTTGCCGGTGAAGGCGCCTTTTCCGAGATAGATGAACGCCTGGTCGCCGGCAACCTTCGTGCTGGCGTCGATATTGAAAAGATCGATACGATCGCCTTCTTCTCCAGAGAAGTCGAAGATCGTATCACGCGCCTCGTCCGAGTTGTTGGAGTCGGTGATATAGTTATATAGAAAGACATCCGCGCCCTTGCCGCCGGTCAGCTTATCTGCATCCCGTCCGCCATAGAGCAGGTCGTTGCCATCTACGCCGGACAGCACGTCAAAACCGTTCATACCGGCGAGCCTGTCATTGCCGCCACCGCCGATAAAGGTGTGAGAAGAGTCGTTGCTAACCATGATGTCATCGGCGTCCGAACCATCGAAAATCTCGACCTCATAATAATTCGAGCCTTCGGCTTCGCCGGTGTTGAGCCTGCGGTCGTCCAGACTCAGCGTCACCTGTCGTGAGAAATCCACTGTGTCAGAACCCCAGATGCCACCATAAACATCATCATAACTGCTGGCGATGATCAGATCGTCGCCAAGTCCACCATCGATCCGATCCTTGCCAGCACCTCCACCCAACACATCATTACCGTTGCCGCCCAACACCTTGTCGTTGCCATCGCCGCCGTCGAGCCGGTCATTGCCGTCTCCACCCCGAAGCACGTCGTTCCCACCCATGCCCTTCAAGGTGTCGTTGCCGGCCTCACCATAAAAAATATCGATGCCGCGAGTTCCGACCATGCGATCGGATGCCGCTGAACCGTGGAACTCCTCGATATTGAGATAGGTGGTAAACTGGGCTTCGCCGGTACTGTTGGTCGGAGTGGTCAAATCGAGGCTGGTTTTCAAAACAAAACGGACCTTGTCGAGGCCTAAACCACCATCGACGGAATCCTTGCCGAGGCCGGTATAAATCGTGTCATCACCATCACCGCCACGAATGACATCGTTACCTGCTTCGCCGTGAAGGATATCCCGGCCTTCGCCGCCATCAATGGTGTCATTACCCAAGCCACCATAAACGGTGTCATCAAGCCCTCCCCCATCCAGGATGTCGTTGCCATTTCCGCCCAAAAGATGATCGTTGCCGTCGCCACCCTTCAGCGTATCCGCCTTGACGCTGCCGAAATACCAGTCATCGCGGCTCGTCCCGGTCAGATTGAGGGCTCCCCGCTTGGAGAAGATGAAATCCCGCGATGTGAAAGAGGACAGCGCGAGATTCATCCAGGTTACCGAGACAAAACGGCCATCCACCTCAACTGTGAAGCCGATATCCGTTGGACTCTTCGATACCATGATGGCTTGAACCTGATCCAGGCTCGATATGCCGATCGTGGTTAGATCGATCTTTTCGACACCGACCTCGAAATCGGCAATCACCATGCTGACAGAGTAACGGTCGGAGAGAAAGAACGTATCATTGCCCGTGCCGCCATACAGGATATCCCCACCTCTGCCGTCGAGAATATCGTTCCCGGCGCCTCCGAAAAGCTTGTCGATGCCATCGCCGCCAATCAGATAGTCGTTTCCGCCGCCGCCGTAAATTTCATCGTCGCCAGCGCCGCCGTTGAGCGTCTCGCCCTCCCGGCTGCCGAACATCCGTCCCGAATAATGATTGCCCGTCTGGTTCTTCGCTCCGCTCATCGAAAAAATGAAGTCGGAAGCCTTCAAGTCGTGCATCGACACATTCTTGAGCGTTGCGCCGAAATTGAACTCTTCGGATGTATAGGCGTCGAAAACCGTATCCTTGGCATTCCGCATTTCAAGGATCGCCTGCATCTGGCCGAAATCCGATATTCCCAGTGCGGAAACGTCGATCTTGTCCTTTCCGACTTCGAAATCGGCAATGACATCCCAGGTGCCTTCCAGTTCCGCGGAAAACCGGGCAGCCAGCTTGAACGTGTCGGCGCCACCCATTCCATAGAGCGTGTTCCATCCGCCCTGGCCGTCGATGATGATATCGTCACCGTCGCCGGCAAACACTTCGTCGGAACCGGCGCCCGCCTTCAGGACATCGGCGCCATTGCTGCCGAGGAGGAAATCGTTGAGGGCGGTCCCGTTCCTCGGCTTTACATCGGATGACGTGAAGATAAAGTCGGAGGCACTGAGATCACCAACCTTGAGATCGCGAATCCTGTGCTCAGAAGGACGGGCGTAATTGGGCGCGTCAGAACCATAATACGTAACGATAGAGGCAAAGCCGCCGCTGAACGATGGTTTCAGGACCAGTTTCAACTGATCGAAACTGTAAATTCCAAACTCCGAAAGATCGATCTTGTCCACCCCGATCTTGAAATCTTCAATCGTGGAGGACGAAAAGCCGTAACCAACCAGCTTGAAGACATCCCTGCCGCTGTCGCCATAGACAGAACCACGGCAGATCAGGGTATCGTTTCCCTTGCCGCCGTGGGAAACATCATATCCGTTCAACATATCATCGCCCGCTCCACCATAGAGCGTCCCGCTTCCCCTTAAGGTGTCATTGCCGTCCCCACCATAAACAGTATCGCTCACACCGCCGGTCAGCGTATCGTCGCCCGCACTGCCGAGAATCGTATCAATATATTTGGTGCCGGACAGAACCCGGGGGCCGGACGTATCAAAGATGAAATCGTCCGCTGAAAGCTGATCGAACGTTATGTTCGACAGGTTCAGGATATGCCGAACCTTGTTGTATTCCAAACCAATGCCGACAGAGGTTGGGCCACGGTACACAAGGGACTGAAACTGATCCCAACTGGAGACACCGAGTACCGACAGATCGATCTTGTCTACACCAACCTGGAAGTCCTTGATCGTATCGTAGGTTGAACTCTTCGTCGTGATCAGGTTCGCCTTGATCACGAAGGTGTCGGCGCCACCCTTGCCATAGAGGATGTTCGTTCCCGGGCCACCGATGATGATGTCGTCCTCGGCCGTGCCGATCAGCTTTTCCTCAGCACTCGTCGTCCCGACAATCTTCGCCATGCTTTCCGCCATCCACCCAATTTAATTCGATAATCAGGCGGTTAAGCTGTGACGAACCTAATGCCCTGCCGCGCTATGCGATGATGGATTTATAGCAAGGGTTGCATTGGAAACAATCGCTGCGGGAGGATTCTTTTTCATCAGAAATGGATGACACCAAGCGAAACGGCCGCGGCGGCGAGTTCGGCACGGGTGGCGGCTTCGAAGCGCTTGCGGGCGTTTTCGACATGCTCGTGCGCGGTCGAGACCGCCATACCGAGTTCGGTAGCGATCTGGCGGTCCGACATGCCCCGGGCGATCAGCGCCAGGCAATCGAATTCGCGCGAGGTCAGGCCGGCAGGCGGTACGGGCAAGCGTTGCGCGGAGACGAGGCCGCGCAGGCGTTCGTGATAGCAGATGCAGAGTGCCGGCAGCAGGTGCTTCTGGGCATCGCTGATCAGTGTCCGTCGCGCAACGATGCTGACAATGCCCACACGCTTGCCGCCGCCGCGCGGCAGGGGAACAACAAGGCCGTCGACCCAACCGGCCTCCGCCGTGCGCTCCAAGGCTTCGGTCCCCGCCTGCGGCAGGGTGCGGTCCGCCCGCAGTTCCGCCCAGGTGAAGGGGCTGACGCGATGTTCAAGCGCGGTCACCAGCGGATCGCGGTGAACGAGGCCGGAAGAGAAATAATAATGTCGCCAGTCGTCCGGCCAGTCGATGACGTGAAAGACGGAACGGGAGCGGGATCGGAGATCCACCTCCCCTGTCGCGAATGTATCGATATCGCATCGATCGAGAACGGCGCGGAAGATCGCGGTGCAGGCCTCCGCTGTCTTGGCCCGCAAGACATCATGGATCGCGGCGAAGATATCGCCCGGCTCGACATCACCGATGAACATGTCCATGCGCGTATCCTCGCCCCACTGAACAGTGGAGAGCATAGGGCGGATTTTGACAAGCCGCCATCCCGATCAGCCTGTGAAGACAGAAACGCCCGGCGGATCGATCCACCGGGCGTTTTTTTGTCCTGATCCGATGAAGCCGTCTCAGGCCAGCTTGGCCGAAACTTCGTTTGAGGTGCGCAGCGCGTGGCTGTAGGGGCAGACGATATGGGCGGCGGCGACGAGTTTTTCGCCGATTTCGCGATCGATACCCGGCAGGTTCACCGAGATGGACGGGGTGATGTAGAAGCCGGTTCCGTCTTCGCGCGGGCCGATGCCGACGGTGGCGGTGACAGAGGCGTCATCCGGAATTTTTACCTTTTCCTTGCCGGCAACGAACTTCAGCGCGCCGAGGAAGCAGGCGGAATAGCCGGCCGCGAACAGTTGCTCGGGATTGGTGCCGGTGGCGCCATCGCCGCCGAGTTCCTTCGGAACGGTCAGCGTCACATCGAGAACGCCATTTTCACTGACGGCATGGCCGGCGCGGCCACCGGTGGCGGATGCCTTGGTTGTGTAAAGAATGGGCATGTCTGTCTCCTTGGTTCTGGGTTTGGCGGGAAAATTACGGGCAATGCATTTGCTTGTGTTTTCAATAGCGCATAATTTAATTTGACGCAATACAATTTTGCAAATTGCAAATCGTCGGCAAAACTGAGAGAATGCAGCATGGACGGAAATGATGACAACGGTAAGGGCATACTGAAGGATGGTGAAGCGCTGGCGCTAGGCCAGCAACTCTGCTTTGCCGTCTATTCCGTCGCGCATGCGTTCAACCGCACCTACAAGCCGCTGCTTGACCGTTTCGGTCTGACCTATCCGCAATATCTCGTGCTGCTTGCCCTCTGGCAGAAGGACAGCATGACGGTGAAGGGGATCGGTGAGGAACTCGGGCTTGATTCCGGAACGCTCTCCCCCCTGCTGAAGCGGCTGGAAACAGCCGGCTTCGTCAGCCGCACGCGCGACAAGAGCGACGAGCGCCAGGTCATCATCAGGCTGACCCCGAAAGGCCAGGACCTGAAGACCGAAGCCTTTGGTATCCTGATGGAAATCGGCAAGGCGACCGGCTGCAGCATGGAGGAGGCCGCGGCCCTTCGTTCGGCGCTCGGCGATCTCAATCGCCATCTGGATGACAATCAGCGCAGCTAAAACACCAGTCGATCCTTCCAATATGCAACCATCGCGGTATATCTGTCCGAGCGATTCTTGTCGCTGGGAGACGGTGGTTGCGCAACGGGTTTACATGGGAACGGCTCGGCCTCTTCGCGGGAGGGCTGAGCATCGCCGTAAGCCTTGCGATCATGTCGCTCTGGCTGATGCGTCCTGATGCGCTGGCGAAAGCTGCGCCTTTGCTGTTTGCCATGCAGTTCAATACCGCCTTGAGCTTCCTGTTGACCGGCATCGCCTATTCCTTGCTATTTTCAGGCATGCCTCGCCAAGCCATGCTACCGGCTTTGCTCACGGCAACCTTCACCGCGCTCATCCTCTGCCAGCATCTTTTTTTAGTCGACTTCGGGATCGACCGCTTTTTCGTCACCCCTTTTTTCACCACCAACACGGCCCATCCCGGGCGCATGGCACCCAATACCGCCGCCTGCTTCATCCTGATCAACGCCGCCGTGGTGCTGACCGCGTTCCTCAGGCGCCATTCGAATGTCAGGCTGATCTGCGCCGCCCTCGTCTGCATGATTTCCGTCAGCGCACTCATTGGCTATGCGCTCAGCATCACCACGGCGCAGGACTGGCTGCCCTTGGCGCGCATGTCGCCACAGACGGCGCTCTGCTTCTTCGGGCTTTCGACGGGGTTGATCTTCGCCGGCGTCGAGAAGCTCGGCTATAGCCAGGCGATCGTGGCAGCGACACTGGCGGCCTCCACCTATCTCCTGCTTCTGTCGCTGACCTATGTCGAGATGATGCGGCAGGAGGTTATGTTCACACAAGAGCTTCCGGCCGGCGAAAACGCCAATGCCCGCACCACCCTGCTCGGCGTATTGCTTCTCTCCGGTAGCGTCTTTGCCTGCCTGATCGTCTATGCCTTTCGAAGCGCCGAAAGCTCGCGCAGGATGGCGGTGCAGCTTTCCGAAAGTCGGCAACGTCTGGCAGCAATCATCGACACGGCGATCGATGGTTTCATCACCATCGACGATCGGGGCACCATCCTTTCCATCAATCCCGCCTGCGAACGGATATTCGGTTATTCCGCCGAAGAAATGCTGCGGCAGAACATCCGCATGCTGATGCCCCCGCCCTATCGTGACGAGCATGACCAGTATCTGGCGAACTACAAGAAAACCGGCGAAGCCAAGATCATCGGCGTCGGCCGGGAAGCGGAGGGGCAGCGCAAGGACGGATCGACTTTTCCGGTCGATCTCTCCATTGCCCGCATCGATCTCGGTCGCCAGGTAATCTACAGCGGCGTCGTTCGCGATATTTCCGAACGCAAGGCGTATGAACGCGATATTCTGGATGCGAATGCAGAACTGGAGGAATTCTCCTACCGGACCTCGCACGACCTGCGCTCGCCGATCGCCTCGTCGCTGGGGCTGATCTCGATTGCCGAGGACATGATCCGCCAGGGTGCCGGCGGACCGGAGGTGCAACCGGTGCTATCGCGCATCGATCAAAGCTTCCGCAAGCTCGATCATCTCATCCAGAACATCATCTATCTTACCCGTGCGAAGATGATGGACGAGCCGGATACGCCGATTGCCGTTGCCGCGGCCGTGCGCGAGACGGTGGAGAAACTGCATTTTACCGATGGCGGCCGCCGCACGGCCATGCATATCGATATTCCCGAAACGATGACCATCCACAAGAAGCTCAGCCGCTTCCAGATCATCCTCGACAATCTGCTGTCGAACGCGGTGAAATATCACGATCCGGCCGAGGCATCGCCGGAGGTCTTTATTCGCGCCTCGACCGTCAAGGGCCGCTTCGTCCTGTCGGTAACCGATAACGGGCTCGGCATTCCGCCGCAGAACGAACAACAGCTGTTCCAGATGTTCAAGCGCTTCCACCCGACGCATGCCCAGGGCAGCGGGCTGGGGCTCTATATCCTGCGCAAGAGCGTCGAGCATCTCGGCGGCACCGTTGCCTACAGGCGGCAGGACAAGGGCAGCATTTTTACCGTGACATTGCCGGAGGACCAGAGGAGATGAGCATGCATTCGATATTGACCGTCGATGACGATGAAAACGATCTGTTCATCTGCACCTACACGATCCGCCGGTTCGACCCCGCCATCAAGGTGGTGAAGGCCATGAACGGCCTGGAGGCGCTGGGCGTACTCAAGGACATGACACCGGATGCCATCATCCTCGATATCAATATGCCTGTCATGAACGGTTTCGAATTTCTGGAACACTATACCAAGGAGTTCGAGACACATGCTCCGGTGGTCGCGATGCTGACCAGTTCACACCATGCCGCCGACCGGGAGAGGGCGCTGAAATACGACTTTGTCAAAAGCTATTTCGAAAAGCCGTTGACGCCGGAAAACCTGCGCGTGATGACGGCGCTTCTCGGAGAAGAAAAGTACGGGGCCTGAAGGCCCCGTGCCAGCGCATATGCAAGCCCGAAACGATCAGATCACGAGGATCGGCGCCTTGTCGCGGACGCGGCCGTAGAGGTCGATGACATCCTGGTTGATCAGCCGCACGCAGCCCGACGACGTCGCCTTGCCGATCGACTGCCATTCCGGCGTGCCGTGCAGGCGGTAGAGCGTGTCCTCGCCATTCTTGAAAATGTACATGGCGCGGGCGCCGAGCGGATTGTTCAATCCCGGCGCCATGCCGCCATTGGCGATGGAATATTGCTGAAGATGCGGCTGGCGGGCGACCATCTCGTTCGGCGGCTTCCAGCGCGGCCAGGTCTGCTTCCACTGGATGACGCCCCTGCCCGACCAGGCAAAGCCCTCGCGGCCGATGCCGACGCCGTAGCGCATCGCGCGGCCGTTCGACAGGATGAGATAGAGGAAGCGTTCGCCGGTATCGACGATGATCGTGCCCGGCTTCTCGCCGAATGTGTTGTCGACCTCCTGGCGGTAGAAGCGCGCATCGACCTGCTGATAGGGAACGGCGGGAATGCTGAAGCCGCCATCATATTTGGGGCCGTACATTTCTGCATAATAGGCCGACTGCGCCGGCAGGCCGCTTGGCTCCATACGGGTTTCCGGCAGGCCGTTGCCGACGGCCTGTTCTGGCGTGCCATCGAAGCGGGGGCCGAAGTAACGGCCTTCCAGCCGCGGATCGCGAAAATAGGGGGCTGTCTCGGCCCGGAAACGGTCGGTATTCATGGATGACGTGCAGCCGGCAAGCCCTGCGGACGCGACAGCCAGTCCGGACGCGGTAAGAAACTGCCGGCGGGAGAAGGATTTGGAGAGGGTCATGAACTCTATAAATTCCGTTGACGCGGATTGGCGGATACGCGGCAGGGACCACGTGAGGCATCTACACCGGAGATGAGACACCGGCCCCTGCCACAAGTATGGCAATTGCGGCTGGAACGGGGCTTGCGGCTATCCGGTTCCACTGCTGCAGCGCAACAACAGATGACCGATGCAAAAAGAGCACATACCGGTGGTGTCTCAGCGCGACAGGAGAGCCACGAAGGCATTGGCACCGACAGGCCGGCTGACGAAATAACCCTGGATATCGTCGCAGCCGCTGGAACGAAGGAAATCGACCTGGGCCTGTGTCTCGACACCCTCGGCGATGACCTGCATCTGCAGTTTCTGCGCCAGCGAGATGATCGCTCCGGTGATCGCCTTGTCATCGGTATCGCTGGGGATATCCTGAACAAAGGAGCGGTCGATCTTCAACCGGCGGACCGGGAAACGCTTGAGCGCGCTCAGGGACGAATAACCGGTGCCGAAATCATCGATGGCCAGATGCACACCCAGTTCTTCCAGTTCGTGCATGGTGGCGATCGCGCTGCCGACATCCTGCATGATCAGGCTTTCGGTCAGTTCAAGCTCGAGATAGCAGGCTTCCAGCCCGCTTTCCTCCAGGGCGGCTGCGACGCGCGACACCCAGTTGCGTTCGCGGAACTGCCGGGCCGACACGTTGACGCTGACGACGATCGGCGGCAGGCCCGCATCTTGCCAGGCCTTGTTCTGGCGGCACGCTTCGTTCAGCACCCAGTCGCCGATCGGCACAATGAGGCCGGTTTCCTCGGCCAGCGGAATGAAATCGCCAGGCGACATCAGGCCGCGCTGCGGATGCTGCCAGCGCAGCAGCGATTCGGCGGCGAATATCCGGTTGGCCTTCAGGTTCATCTGCGGCTGGTAATGCAGCACGAATTCGCCGCGGGCGACAGCCTCGCGCAACTCCTCGTGCCGCTGAAGCTTTTCATGCGCCTTGGCCGCCATTTCGGCGTCGAACACCTGAAGATTGTTGCGGCCGGCTTCCTTGGCGCGATACATGGCGGAATCGGCATTGGCGAGCAGTTCGGTGGCGATCTGGCCATGATCGGGATAACAGACGACACCCATGCTGCAACTGACCTGCAGGGTGCGCCCGTCGAGGGTCAACGGGGCGCCGATGGCCGCGCGGATCTCTTCCAGCCGCGACACGACGACGCCGCTCTCGGTCGGCAGGCCGTTGAGCAAAATGATAAATTCGTCGCCGCCGACACGCACGATCATGTCCGACTTGCGCACGCAGCCGAGCATGCGCGCCGCAACCACGCGCAACAGTTCGTCGCCGGCCTTGTGACCGAGCGTATCGTTGATCAGCTTGAAATTGTCGAGATCAAGGAAGGCGAGCGCCACCCACTGGCCGCTGGCCCGCGCCTGCTGCAAGGCATTGGCGACGCGTTCGTCGAACAGGACGCGGTTCGGCAGGCCGGTCAGCGCATCGTGATGCGCCATGAAATGGATGCGCTCTTCCGACTGCCGTCGCTCGATGGCGATGCCGGCCAGATGCGCGGCCATGGAGATCAACTCGCATTGTTCGGTCGTCGGAACGCCGGGACTGCAGGAATAGAGCGCGAACGTGCCAAGCACGTCGCCTTGATAGGACCGGATCGGCGTCGACCAGCAGGAGCGATATCCGAACGGCCGCACGAGTTCGGCATAATCCTCCCAAAGCGGGTCGGTCATGATGTCTTCCACGAAGACCGGCTCTCCGCGCCAGGCGGCGGTACCGCAGGAACCGACCTTGGGACCGATCGGCACGCCGTGGATTGCCGCGCAATACGCTGTATCAAGCCCCGGCGCGGCACCCGTCAACAGGTGTTTCTTGTCCGGCGACAGCAAGAGGATCGAGCCGATGATCCCCGGCAGATGCGCCTCGATCATCAGGATGAGTTCGTTGAAGAACGTGGAGAGCGGTGTGCTCGCGGCGATCAACTCCAAAAGCCGGGCCTGGCCGACCAGCAGGCGCTCCGCCCGCTTGCGATCGGTGATGTCGCGCGAGACGCCGACGATCCCGATCGTGGCGCCCTGCTTGTTGCGCAGTGGCACCTTCGAGGTCATCAGCCAGCGCTCCTTGCCCTTGCTGACGAAGGCCTTTTCCTCCATGCCGAAGATCGACTGCCCCGTTTCGATGACATTCCGTTCCGTCGCCACCATATTCCCGACAAGTTCGGCGGGATGCAGGTCGAAATCGGTCTTGCCGACGATATCCTGCATTTCCTGGAATCCGTTGTCGGCGACCGTCGCCTGGTTGGCGATAAGGAAGCGGCCTTCGAGGTCCTTGGCGTAGATATAGTCGGGAATGTGGTTCATCATCGCCTCAAGCCAGTAGTGGCGATCGGCGATGTCGGGTTCGGGGCCGAACATGCGAGAGACTTCCGCACCCAGGCGCTGGCTTGCGGCGATCAGGCGCTGCGTGTCGTCGTTGCTGGCGATCCTGGTCGCGCCATCCTTGCGAAAACGGTCAAAGTTCTTCGTCAAGCAAGCCTCCAGGGACGGATGCGTCGATCAAACCGTCGATTTTCCTTGATTTCTCCCACGGTTTTAGCAGCGAGAAGTTATTCTTCCCTAAAGACAGTATTCGCAAAGGGCCGAATAATGCTTTTCTCCTCCGCCATTTTTGGTTTTCTCCATCGCCAGATGCTTAAATTTCGTATCATTTCGGTGCATGAAGCAATGGCATGATCTATGCTTGGCAAGTATAAAGGATTGCTCATGTACACCCGCCGCCTGCTCCTCTCCTCGATCGCCTCGCTCGGCATCTGCGCCACCACAAGCAGGGTTGCCATGGCCGCCAAGCTGAAGCCGCAGACGGACGGGTTGCGCGGCACGATCGACATATCCGGCTATGATGTCATCCCGAACGGCGTGTCGGACCAGAGCCAGGCGATGAACCGGCTGTTTATCGATGCGGCCGAACGGGGCCTGCCGGTTTTCCTGCCGGCCGGGGACTATCTGGTTTCCGGCATCACCCTGCCCGATACCCTCTGGCTCAGCGGCGTTCCCGGACGCACCCGGCTGATCCATGCCGGCGGCGGACGCTTCATGGCCGGCGAAGCGTTGGCCAAGCTGACCCTCTCGGACCTCGTCCTCGACGGCGGCGGCAAGTCGCTCGACGAGGAAGTCGGGGGGCTTCTCAACCTGCGCGCCGTCAAGGACCTGACGATCAGCAATTGCACGATCACCGGCTCGGCGAAACATGGGATCAACGCCGAACATTGCGGCGGCCGGATCGATGAGAACAGCATTTCCGGTGCGGCCTCTTCCGGCATTTACGCGGTGGAAAGCGAGCGACTGGCGGTCACCGGCAACACCGTCTTCGATTGCGGCAATGGCGGCATCCTGGTGCATCGCTGGCAGGCGGGCGAGGACGGTACGCTGGTCAGCGGCAACCGCGTTTACCGCATCACCGCGACCGACGGCGGCACCGGCGAGAACGGCAATGGCATCAATGTCTTCCGCGCTGGCGGGGTGATGGTGACCGGCAACCACATTTCCGACTGCGCCTTCTCGGCCATTCGCGCCAACAGCGCCAGCAACGTGCACATCGCGAACAACCAATGCCTGCGCTCCGGCGAGACGGCGATCTATTCCGAATTCGGCTTTCAAGGCGCGATCGTTTCCGGCAACCTGATCGACGGCGCGGCGAACGGCATCATCATCTGCAATTTCAACGAGGGCGGCAGGCTCGCGGCTGTCAACGACAATATCGTCCGAAACCTGCATGTCGACGGACCCTATATCCATGACGGCGCGGGCTTCGGCTTCGGCATCGCCGTCGAGGCGGATACGGTCGTCACCGGCAATATCATCGAGAACGCGCCGAAATGGGGGCTGATGCTGGGCTGGGGGCCCTATATGCGCGACGTCGTCGCGACCGGAAACCTGGTGCGCGGCGCAGGCGGCGGCTGTTACGTCACCGTGGTCGAGGGTGCCGGCACCGCCCTCATCGCCAACAACCTGTTCCAGGACGTCAAGGACGGCGGCATTCTCGGCTATCGCTGGAACGACAAGACGACCGGCGACCTGATGACATCCGGAGCCGGGGCTTTCGCGCACCTCACCCTCTCGAACAATCGCGTCAGTTGAGCCGAACCATCACAAGATTTCATGTCTGGTATCAACGGCTTCCGCTTCAAGCGGCGGCGGCATTGCCCTAACCTGCGCCCTATTCGACAAGAGGGGAAACAATCATGCTGACGATCTACGGTGTCTACCGCTCGCGCGCATCGCGCAATTACTGGATGGCGGAGGAAATGGGCATTCCCTACCGGTCCGTGCCGGTGATCCAGGCGCGCAGGCTCGCCGATCCCCTGGCGCCCGACGCGCCGCTCAACACGAAATCGCCGGCCTTCCTCACCGTCAACCCGATGGGCCTCATCCCGGCGATCGAGGACGACGGGCTGGTTCTGTCGGAATCGCTCGCCAACAATCTCTACCTTGCCCGCAAGCATGGTGGCCCGCTTTCGGGCGCCGATGTCCGCGAGGAAGGCGAGATGACCGCCTGGACGCTCTGGGCGGCGACCGAAGTCGAGCCGCACAGCGTCAGGATCGTGCTGACCTATGATAATGCCCGGGACAACACGCCGGAGGGACAGGCAGTCATAACAACCGCCGTTCACGGGCTGGAAAAGCCGCTGGCGCGGCTCAACACACATCTGCAGGCGACCGATTATGTGGTTGGAAACCGTTTCACCGTCGCCGATCTCAACCTGGCGGAAGTGATCCGCTATGCGATGAGCGAAACCTATCTGTTCGAAAAATACCCGCATATGAAAGGCTGGCTTGCCCGCTGCCATGCGCGGCCGGCCTTCGAGCGGATGATGGCGGGACGACACAAGGAAGTGGCGGACGCCTGACCGCCGTCAGGCAAAGCCCAGGCGCTGCATGCTGTCTTCGATTTCCTCTCGCACCCACTGCTTGAAGGCCGTAACCGTTGGCGTCTCGCGCCGTGACGGCGGCGTGACGAAATAATGCGCGAACCCCGTCTTCACCCGCACCGGAAACGGCACGACAAGACGACCTTCGATGATCGAGTAACCGGCCAGCGTCTGCCAGGCGAGCATGACGCCCTGGCCGGCGATGGCGGCGTCTAGGCAAAGTGACGCGTCGTTGAAGACATGGCGCGTGTTCATTGTTTCACCCGATAGACCGACGTCGCGCAGCCAAGTTTCCCAACTGAACATCGAACGGCCGTCGAGAACGGCGGGGACACCGAGAAGATCGCGCGGCGTCTTCAATCCTTCCGCCATTGTGGGCGAGCAGACCGGGAAGACCTCCTGCTCCAGAAGCAACTCGGCCTTCACATCCGGCCAGTTGCCCAAGCCAACGCGGATACCGACATCGACGCCGGAATTTTCCAGATTGACCAGAGCCGTCGTCGCATCGATGCGCAGGCGAATGTCGGGATGCTTCTCGGCGAAGCGATCCAGCCGGCATACCAGCCAGCGGGCAGCGAAAACCGGCGCCACGGAAATCGTCAGGATCGATTCGTCACGCCTGCGGGCGGTCGATACCGCCTGTGCGAGCGTCTCGAACCCGCCTGTCAAACGCGGCAGGAAGGTCTCCGAAAACGGAGTGCCTGTCAGCCCGCGCGGCGTCCGCTCGAACAGAACCCGGCCAAGCTGCTTTTCCGTCTTGATGATCTGCTGGCTGACGGCGCCGACGGTGACGCCCAATTCATCGGCAGCGGCCTGCAGCGAGCCGAGCCGGCCGACGGCCTCGACCGCGCGCAATCCATTGAGATGGACGGCATTCAGGTTTTCCATATAGTTTTTCTATACCACAGTCGCGGCAATCTCAATTGAAAATGCCGCTGTTTCGGACGAGCATCCTTTCCGTAACGAGAATAGGTGATGCCATGCTGAAGATTTTCTCCAATATCGGCAGATTGCTGCCCCGCCTGCCACGGGGCGAGGACATGACCGAGATCACCTGGCTGCGCGACGTTCTCAGGCACCCGGACATTGCCCGGATGGACGCGCGGGAACTCGGCGACCTGCCCTTTCCCACGCAGCCGATGCACCGAGATGCCAGCGCCGCCTGCCAGGCCTGATCAGATCGCGGCCTTGGCGCGCTTGACCGCCGGCCGCTCGGCCATGCGTCGGATGTGATCGGCGATACCGGGGAAACGACTGACATCGACGCCGTCGCCTTCAAGCCAGCCGCAGATCGTATAGAGATATGGATCGGCGATCGAATAGCTCTCGCCCATCACCCAGGGACCGGCCAGCATCTCGTTTTCGATCAGTGCGCAGCAATCGCTCATATTGCTGGCGACCTTCAGCGTCAGCGCCTCGATCACCGCCGGATCATCCGACCATCGGCTGCCGCGCCGCTTATGCGCATGGGCGACATGCACGGTCGAGCAGAGATAGGCATTGAAGGACTGGATCCGGGCAAATTCGAACGGGTCGCCGGGGACCGCCACAGGCGAATCCGGGAAACTCTGGCCGATGAAGGCAAGGATCGCCGGGGTCTCGGTGAGGATACCCCTGTCCGTCCTCAACGCCGGAACACGCCCCTTCGGGTTGATGCTCAAAAACTCGGGCGAGCGCTGTTCCTGCTTTGAAAAATCGACCACATGAAGCGAGAAATCGGCGCCCGCCTCCTCAAGCGCTATATGTGAAGCGAACGCACAGGTGCCAGGCGCGGAGAACAGTGTCAGCATGGTTTTGTCCTTTTCCGAAAAGCGATTTCAGGCCGCACGCGGCGTGATCAGGTCCAGCGCTGCTCCGATCTCGCGTCTCTTTTCCATCAGTTCGTAATCTGTCTGGAGCCTGAGGAAAAAGCCCTCGGAGAGACCAAAATAGCGGGCAAGCCGCAGATCCGTGTCAGCCGTGACCATGCGCTTGCCGAGAACGATTTCATTGATGCGGCGCGGCGGAACATGAATGGCCTTCGCCAGACCGTTCTGGCTGAGCGACATAGGCTGCAGGAAATCCAGCAGAAGAACGGCGCCCGGATGCGGGTTCTCGATCAGGTCCCCGTTAATGATAATCTGCGATTTCGACATTCTGCGCTTTTCCTTCAACCCATAAGAAGCAGATTCGCCACTGGTCGTTGACCCGGATGGAATATTGCCCTGCCCTGTCTCCTTTGAGCAATTCAAGCCGATTTCCGGGTGGTATCCGCAAATCATTCACGGTGGCTGCGGCGTTGATCAATCGTAATTTCCGAAGTGCAACGGCCTGCATGTCGGAGGGAAGCTTGCGACTGCGCTTGCCCTCCCAGATAAGTTGCGTTTCCTTGTCCGCAAAACTTCCGATCATGGAAAAACATAACGCGGTGCGTTATGGTTTTCAAGCGTCCGTGCTCAGGCAAAGGCCTGCGTGACCCGGACGTCGCCGACATGGATGCCGTTCCAGTTCTTCATCGAATGATTGGCCTGGATCATCAGGGCGGCGTGAAGCTCCGGTTCGTCGGTGAAGAAGCGGGCGAGCGTGGCGGCGACCATGGCTTCGGCGGCGCGGGTGGTGCCGTCCTCGCATTTCAGCGCGATGGCGATGCCCTTTTCCGGGATGGCGGCGCAGAACACACCTTCCGCGCCGGTCTTGGCGAAGATGCGGCCGGGGGCTGTCTGCATCAGGCGGGTACAGGCGCGTTTCGAGCCGGCGACAAAAAAGGGCTCGGCCATGCAGGCCTCGATCAGGCGCTTCGAGCCTTTGGCGCGCAGGGGATCGAGGCCATTGCCCGTCGCCATTTTCGCAAAGCCGTGGGCAAGGCCCTTGAGCGGCACGGCATAGGTGGGGATCGAGCAGCCGTCGGTGCCGCAATTGTCATGGGCGAGGACGGCGCCGGTCAGGCTTTCCATGACGCCGCGGATTTCGCGCTGCAACGGATGATCGTAGGTAACATAACCCGCCGTCTCCTCGCCGCTATGGCAGCAGGCGCAGATGAAGCCCACATGCTTGCCGGAACAATTGTTGTGCAGCGCCGTCGGTTGCGACAGGGTGCGGGCCTGGTTGATGATCGTATCCTGGTTGAACGACCAGTGATCGCCGCATTCCAGCGTCGCGACATCCCGGCCGGCCGCGGCCAGCATCGCGGCAGCAAGCTCGACATGCTCGCGCTCGCCATTGTGCGAGGAGCAGGCGAGCGCCAGCGCCCGGTTGTCGAAGCCATAGGCATCGGCCGCCCCCGTCTCCATCAACGGCAGCGCCTGCATCGCCTTGCAGGCCGAACGCGGGAAGACGCCGGCATCGGCATCGCCAAGCGAAAACACGGTTTTTCCGTCGCCATCGACGGCGATCACCATGCCGCGATGGCGGCTTTCGACGAGATTGCCGCGCGTGACTTCAACAAGTACCGGGTTCGACATGTTTGTGCCCTCAAAAATCCAAGTTCCGGCAGTGTCTTATCCCAAGACGAAACCTTTCAAAACCCGGACCCGCCCATGAAATTTCTGCGACGGCTGTTTCTCGCCATTCTGATCGTCTACCTCTTGCCGACGTTGGCATCGGCCGGCTGGTGGTATGTCAAGGACAGGCCCGGAAACTGGCGGGAAGCGGACTGGTCGTCTGCCAACATCCTGCCGAAACCGCAGGACAGCAACGAGGCTGCCGTCTACATCTTCTCCGCCACGACCGGCGGCCTGAAAGGTGCTGTCGCCAGCCACTCCTGGATCGTCACCAAACAGGAGGGCGACGACAGCTACAACCGCTATGACAAGGTCGGCTGGGGATCGCCGATCCGCCGCAACGCCTATGCCGCCGATGCACGCTGGTATTCCAACCTGCCACATCTGGTAACCGCCATCCACGGCGAGGAGGCCACCCGGCTGATCCCGAAGATCGAAGCAGCCATTCAGTCTTATCCCTATTCGAAGCCGGGCGCCTACCGCATCTGGCCGGGACCAAACTCCAACACCTTCGTCGCCTATGTGCTGCGCTCCGTGCCGCAGATCGGCGCGGTGCTGCCGCCGGATGCCGTCGGCCGCGACTATCTGCCGGAGGGCAAGCTGTTTGCGATCGATGCCGACGGGATGGACGCGCATGTGACACTCTATGGTCTGCTCGGCGTCTCCGCAGGCGTTCGGAGTGGGCTGGAGCTGCATTTCATGGGTCTTGTGGCGGGTTTCGACGTCATGCGTCCGGGTGTCAAGATTCCGGCGCTGGGGCGGTTTGGGGTGTAGGAAAAATTTGGTTCTGGGGTGCGATTACAGAAAACTATGGTAGGATTTTCTTCGAAATTCTTATGGAGACAAGGATGTCGCAGCCGCTCAAGCGCCAAGTCGTGGAACTTCCGGAACGCCTGGAAGCGCAGATCGCATCGCTGGCCGAAAAAACCGGCCGGTCTCGCTCCGTCATCGTCAGCGACGCGGTCGATACTTATGTCAACAATCAACTTCGCTGGCTGACGGACATGGATGCCGCCGTTCTTAATGCGAAGGAAGGGCAATCCTACGAGGGCGACGACGTGTTGGATTGGCTCTCAAGTTGGAGCAGCGATACGGAAAAAGGCAGGCCCCAACCTTCGAAGCGATAGAACCGTTTGATGCGCATACGGTTCACCTCTCATGCCATGCGGGATCTCGATGATCTGAAAGAATGGCTTCGCCGCAAAAATCCTGCCGGCTTCAAACCGGTGGCGGCGCAGATATCCAAAACCATCGAACCTGTTGCCAAGCATTCGGCGATTGGTCGCAAGACCTTGCGGGAAGACATTCGCGAGCTTGTCGAACCTCGCTACGGCTTCATCATTCCCTACACGATCATCGACAATACCGTGTTCATCTTGCGCATCTACAGCGCCAAGCGTTATCCGCTCGACCCGGCCACGGTTCCTGATCCCAGCGATCCAAAATAATCGGGCTGGGGCAGTCAGGCGCTACAAACAAACAAACAAAAAGGGCCGCTTCGCAGCGACCCTCCATGAGTTTTGGCCAGGTAACAGGCCGGGACCATGCTCTGCTGGAACATGACCCGCAGGAAGGCTGGTTCAGATCGAGGACTGCCTCGTCGTTGCCACCACAATTCCCATGCCTGCTACGAGGTTCGAAATCTCATTAGACACTGGATCACCTTCCTTTCGTTCCGTTGACGTTACATTGAAGGTAGTCCGTTTTCGCCAGATTGCAAGGGCGACGGATATAGACTTTAGAACGTCAGGACGATCTTGCCGATGTGATCGCCGGCCTCCATCAGGCGATGCGCCTCGGCCACCTCGGCGAAGGGCACGATCGCATGCATGACCGGCGCAATGTCGCCGTCTTCCAAAAGCGGCCAGACATTGTCCTCGAGGTCGTCGCGGATCGCCTCCTTTTCGGGCGCCGTGCGCGGCCGCATGGCCGAGCCCATGATATGCAGGCGCTTGCCGAGAATTGCCGCGATGTTGGCTTTTTCGACAACGGCACCGCCGAGGAAGGCGATGATCGACAGGCGGCCATCCTTGGCAAGCGAGCCGATATTGCGATCGAAATAAGGCGCTCCGACCATGTCGAGGATGACGTCGACGCCTCGGCCACCGGTCTCTTCGAGGATCACCGCCTTGAAATCCTCGTCGCGATAGTTGATCGCCCGCTTGGCACCGAGCGAGACGCAGGCATCGCACTTGTCCTTGCTTCCCGCCGTGACAAACACCTCCGCGCCAAAGGCCCGGGCGAGTTGGATGGCGGTGGTGCCGATACCGCTCGATCCGCCGTGGATGAGGATCTTTTCGCCTTCCACCAGATCGGCCATCTGGAAGACGTTCGCCCAGACGGTGAAAAAGGTTTCCGGCAGGGCGGCGGCGCGGGCGGCGTCATAGCCTTTCGGCCAGGGCATGGCCTGCGTTGCCGGCAGCGCGCAGAATTCGGCATAACCGCCTCCGTTTGCCAAACCGCAAACCTTGTCGCCGACGATGAAGCCTTCCGCCCCCTCGCCCATCGCTACGATCTCGCCGGCAACCTCCAGCCCGAGGATCGGGCCCGCGCCCGGCGGCGGCGGATAATTGCCGAGGCGCTGCAGCACGTCCGGACGGTTGACGCCGGAGGCTTCGACACGAATGAGGATATCGCCGGGCTTGAGGTCCGGCAGCGGGCCTCGTGCCAGCACCATCTTTTCCCGCCCGCCGGGAGACGGAAGATCGACATAGGTCATTTCGGTGGGCAGGCTCACGGCATTCTCCTTGGATTTTCTCGTTGCCGAATATCTAACGCGACCGGCGAAAAGGGCAAAGCCATGTTTGCCTCCGGCATCGTTTAACCCTTGCGGCGAAATCTCAACGAAGCAGCCGATGCTGCGCCGCATCATGGCGAAATTGCGCTCGCTTAAGCGGTCCGAAAATTAAACTTCTTTAATTTGAAACGACGGAAAACCGGGCCTAGCTTCATCCTCGAAACCGGGAGACGCCGGCGGTTCCCCCAAACCGCGACGCGACGAACTCCGGACGGTTTCACGACGATCGGTCCCGATGACTGGACCATATCAAGGACGACACCCATGCGTGCTCTTCTGACTTCCCTTACCCTCATTTCCGCGATCTCCCTTTCGTCCGCCGCATTTGCGGCCAATACCGCAACCGGCACCGTCCGCGCCTTCGACGCCAAGACGCTGACGTTGAAGGACGGGACCAGCTATATGCTGCCTGCCAGCTTCAAGGATCCCGGCATCAAGGTCGGCGAAAAGGTAAAGGTCGCCTATGACATGATCGGCAAGAAACATCAGGCAACGGCGGTAACGCCAGCGCAGTGACACGCAGAGCGTCCGCATGAGCGTACCCGACCGCGGCCAGACGCTTCGGGATCATGCAAAGACGGGCTGAACCCCATGATGGAGTTCAGCCCGTTTTGTTTTGAAAGCGTCATCTTGGCAGCCTTCGCAGCAGAAGGTCTCGATACGTTCCTCTCGACCGGCCAAACTTTCCCAGATCCGCCCAATATTTTTATTGATTGATGGATCAATCAAAAATAAGCTGCGTGCAATAGGGAGTT
The DNA here is from genome assembly GCF_051669845.1 of Pararhizobium sp. O133. Taxonomy (NCBI): domain Bacteria; kingdom Pseudomonadati; phylum Pseudomonadota; class Alphaproteobacteria; order Hyphomicrobiales; family Rhizobiaceae; genus Pararhizobium; species Pararhizobium sp. O133. Next base: position 3,774,304 of record NZ_CP196426.1, read on the forward strand.
TTCGAATGCCGAAGGTCGGGATGGAACCGGTGCGCCGGAAGGCGCTGGTGGATGCGACGTTGCGGGCCGTGGGCGATCATGGGTCGCTGACCGTCACCATGTCAGAAATCGCCCGCCATGCCGGCGTTTCGGCGGCGCTCGCGCATCATTATTTCGGCTCCAAGGAACAGCTCGTTCTTGAGACCATCCGCAGCCTGCTTCGGCAGTTGCGGGCCGATGCGGTCGCGGCGCTTCGCGATGCAGCGACCCCGCGGGAAAAACTGTCGGCGGTGATCCGGGTGAATTTCCAGGCGCATCAATTCGCGCCGGAGACGGTTGCCGCCTGGCTTGCGTTTTATTCGGAGGCCCAGCGCTCTGAAGAAACCCGCCGGCTGCTGGTCGTTTATGCTCGCCGGCTGCGCTCGAATTTCCTGGCAAGCCTGCGCGCGCTCTGCCCGCTTGCCGATGCCGCCCGGATCGCCGAAGGCGCCTCCGCGATGATCGATGGGCTCTACCTGCGGCAGGGCCTGAAATCCGCCCCCGTCAGCATCGACGCTTCGATCGCGCTGGTGGAAGACTATGTGACGGCGCATCTGCGGCTTGTTTCAAACCAAATCATTTCCATGCAGAAAACCAAAGGACCGACGCCGTGAGCGCGCAGAAGCCCAATATCCTCATCATCATGGTCGATCAGCTGAACGGGACGTTCTTCCCCGATGGCCCGGCCGACTTTCTGCACGCGCCGCACATCAAGGCGCTGGCCAAGCGGTCGGCGCGGTTCCGCAACAATTACACGTCCTCGCCTCTCTGTGCCCCTGCCCGCGCCTCGTTCATGGCCGGCCAGCTGCCGAGCCGCACGCAGGTCTATGACAATGCCGCCGAGTACATTTCCTCGATCCCGACCTATGCGCATCACCTTCGCCGCGCTGGCTATTACACGGCACTGTCGGGCAAGATGCATTTCGTCGGGCCGGACCAGTTGCACGGGTTCGAGGAACGTCTGACGACGGATATCTACCCAGCCGATTTCGGCTGGACGCCGGATTATCGCAAGCCGGGCGAGCGCATCGACTGGTGGTATCACAATCTCGGCTCCGTCACCGGCGCCGGCGTGGCCGAGATCACCAACCAGATGGAATATGACGACGAGGTGGCCTTCCTCGCCAACCAGAAGCTCTATCATCTGAGCCGCGAACATGGCGACGAGGCCCGCCGTCCGTGGGCGTTGACCGTGTCCTTCACACATCCGCACGACCCCTATGTCGCGCGCCGCAAATTCTGGGACCTCTACAACGACTGCGACCAGCTCCTGCCGGAGGTGGGCGATATTCCGCTGGCCGAACAGGACCCGCATTCGCAGCGCCTGATTCATGCCTGCGACTACCAGAACTTTTCCGTCACGGAAGAGAATGTTAAGCGCTCGCGCCAGGCCTATTTCGCCAATATTTCCTATCTCGATGAAAAGGTCGGCGAACTCGTCGATACGCTGACGCGCACCCGGATGCTCGACGACACGCTGATCCTGTTCTGCTCGGACCATGGCGACATGCTGGGTGAGCGTGGTCTCTGGTTTAAGATGAACTTCTTCGAGGGTTCGGCCCGCGTGCCGCTGATGGTCGCCGGCCCCGGCGTGGCGCCCGGCCTGCATCTGGCGCCGGTTTCCAATCTCGATGTCGCGCCGACGCTGTGCGACCTCGCCGGCATTTCCATGGACGAGATCATGCCGTGGACCGATGGCGAAAGCCTGGTGCCGGTGATCAACGGCGCCGAGCGCGTCGCCCCCGTCGTGATGGAATATGCGGCCGAGGGGTCCTATGCGCCGCTCGTCGGCATTCGCGAGGGCAAGTGGAAATATGTTCACTGCGCGCTCGATCCGGACCAACTCTACGATCTCGAAGCTGACCCGCAGGAACGGACCAACCTTGCCGGCGTGCCTGCTCATGCCTCGACGCTGCGCGCCTTCCAGGCGATGCGTGATAGCCGCTGGGACATGGAAGCCTTCGACGCGGCCGTGCGCGAAAGTCAGGCGCGCCGATGGGTGGTCTACGAGGCCCTGCGCAACGGCGCCTATTACCCATGGGACCACCAGCCGCTGCAAAAGGCATCCGAACGCTACATGCGCAACCATATGAACCTCGACAATCTCGAAGAGTCCAAACGCTTTCCGAGAGGGGAGTGACCATGTCGAAATCCCGCAAGACGGACGGTATGCGCAAGTCTGTTTATTCGAACGATTTTTTGGGCCCCTGCATGGACAGCCCCGCCGACGAGATCGTCGACAATGCATGGGACGCGGATACGCTCGCAAAGCGGATCAAGTTCGCACGGCAGGCGCTCGACCTGGATCTCGACGCACTGGACGCCTACAACCTCCTCGGCATCCACGCCGCCACCCATGCGGAACGGATCGCGCTCTTCCGCGAAGCTGTCAGGATCGGTGAGCGGCAGTTTGCGCCGTACATCGCGGAAACCGCCGGACAGGACGCTGAGGAGGCCGGGTGGTGGAGCTTCATAGGCACCCGGCCGTGGATGCGCGCACAGCACAATCTCGGCCTTGCCCTGCTCGAAGCCGGCGACCGGCAGGAGGCGATATCGGTCTTCCAGACGCTGCTGAAGCTCAACCCAAACGACAACCAGGGCATTCGCATGCTTCTGATGAGGATCGCGGCGGAGGACGGCGACTACGGCGCCTGTAAGCTGCTGTTTGTGGACTATCCCGACGACTGGTCACTGGACTTTATCGCGACGCGGCTGCTTGTCGATATCGCCACGCGCAAGAAGATCGACTTTGCCGCCCATTTCGCTGCGATCGGGGAGAACAATCGTTACCTCCTGCCGCTGCTTTCCACCGCCGCGAAGGCTGACCGATGGCCGCGCCCGCCGCAGACCGACATGATCACCTTCGGCAGCAAGGACGCCGCTGCGATCTATCTGGACGCTTTCAGAAAGGCCTGGCAGCGTCGCCCCACCTTACTCGAACAATTCCGTCAGGCCTACGAAGCCGACAGACCGAATGCCCTGAAAAAGGAAGCGCCATGAGAGCCCAACCCAAAGCCTCCCACTTCATCGATGGCGAATACGTCGAGGACATCGACGGTACCGTCTTCGAGAGCATCTATCCGGCGACCGGCGAAGTCATCGCCCGGCTGCATGCCGCGACGCCGGCCATCGTCGAGAAGGCGATCGCCAGCGCCAAACGCGCGCAGCGCGAGTGGGCCGCGATGAGCCCGACGGCGCGCGGTCGCATCCTCAAGCGCGCCGCCGACATCATGCGCGAACGTAATCGCGAACTTTCGGAGCTCGAGACGCTCGACACCGGCAAGCCCATCCAGGAAACTATCGTCGCCGACCCGACCTCCGGCGCAGATGCCTTCGAATTCTTCGGCGGCGTGGCGGCGGCGGCGCTGAATGGAGACTATATCCCGCTCGGCGGCGATTTCGCCTTTACCAAGCGCGTGCCGCTCGGCGTCTGCGTCGGCATCGGCGCCTGGAACTATCCGCAGCAGATCGCCTGCTGGAAGGGGGCGCCGGCCCTCATCGCCGGCAATTCCATGGTTTTCAAGCCGTCGGAAAACACGCCGCTCGGCGCCTTGAAGATCGCCGAGATCCTGATCGAGGCCGGCCTGCCGAAGGGGCTCTACAACGTCATTCAGGGCGATCGTTCGACCGGGCCGCTCTTGGTCAACCACAAGGACGTCGCCAAGGTGTCGCTGACCGGCTCGGTGGAGACCGGCCGCAAGGTGGCGGGTGCTGCCGCCGCCGGCCTCAAGCATGTGACCATGGAACTCGGCGGCAAGTCGCCGCTGATCGTCTTCGACGATGCCGACCTCGAAAGCGCCATCGGCGGCGCCATGCTCGGCAATTTTTATTCGACCGGCCAGGTCTGCTCGAACGGCACCCGTGTCTTCGTCCAGAAGGGCATCAAGGACCGGTTCCTCGCGCGCCTGAAGGAGCGCACCGAGGCGATCGTCATCGGTGATCCGATGGACGAGGCGACGCAGCTCGGCCCGATGGTGTCGCGCGCGCAGCTCGACAAGGTCTTCTCCTATATCGAAAAGGGCAAGGCGGAAGGCGCGACGCTCGTTACCGGCGGCGGCATTCCGAACAGCGTCTCGGCGCAAGGCACCTATATCCAGCCGACCGTCTTTGCCGATGTCACCGACGACATGACCATCGCGCGTGAGGAGATCTTCGGGCCTGTGATGTGCGTTCTTGATTTCGACAATGAGGAAGAGGTGATCGCGCGGGCGAATTCCAGCGAACTCGGCCTCTCCGCCGGCGTCTTCACATCCGACCTCACCCGCGCCCACCGCGTCGTTGACCAGTTGGAAGCCGGCACGCTCTGGATCAACACCTACAACCTCGCCCCGGTGGAAGTGCCCTTTGGCGGCTCGAAGCAATCGGGTTTCGGCCGGGAAAATTCGTTGGCGGCACTCAACCACTACACGGAGCTGAAGAGCGTCTATGTTGCGATGGGGAAGGTCGAGGCGCCTTACTAAATGCATTGAGGGATACCCCCTCACCAAGTTCGTCCAGCCAATCGCCTTCGGCTCTTGGGGACTTCCTATCCTCTCCCGCAAGGGGAGAGGTAGGGTGCCACAAGCTCAGTCTTGATCGAGGCAAGGCAGTGCCGCGAGTTTACCTCTCCCCTTGCGGGAGAGGATACGAAGGCCGGGTAAGCGCAGCGAACCCTTGGCCGAAGTTGGTGAGGGGTTCGATGCCACCCACCGAAGTTCATTTAGCGGTTCCGTAAAGAACCCAAGGGGAATTTCATGCAGGCAGATTACATCATCATCGGCTCCGGCTCTGCCGGATCGGCACTCGCATACCGCCTGTCCGAAGACGGGAAGAATACCGTGCTGGTGTTGGAGTATGGCGGATCGGATATCGGGCCGTTTATCCAGATGCCGGCGGCGCTGGCCTGGCCGATGAGCATGAGCCGCTACAACTGGGGTTATCTTTCCGAGCCCGAGCCGAACCTCAACAACCGGCGGATCACGGCCCCCCGGGGAAAAGTGATCGGCGGGTCGTCATCAATCAACGGCATGGTCTATGTGCGCGGCTCCGCCGAGGATTACGGCAAGTGGGAGGCCTCCGGCGCGCAAGGATGGGGTTATGCGGATGTGCTGCCCTATTTCAAGCGCATGGAAAATTCCACGGGCGGCGAAGAGGGCTGGCGCGGTTCCGACGGGCCGATGCATGTGCGGCGCGGCTCGTTCAAAAACCCGCTGTTTCGGGCTTTCGTCGAGGCGGGCCACCAGGCCGGCTTCGAAATGACCGACGACTATAACGGTTCCAAGCAGGAAGGTTTCGGCCTGATGGAGCAGACGGTCTACAACGGCCGGCGCTGGTCGACGGCATCGGCTTACCTGCGCCCTGCCCTGAAGCGCCCGAACGTCCGACTGCTGCGCTGCTTTGCACGCAAGGTGGTGATCGAGAACGGCCGCGCCGTCGGCGTCGAGATCGAGCGGACTGGTCGGATCGAGGTGGTGAAGGCCAACCGCGAGGTCATCGTCTCCGCTTCCTCGTTCAATTCGCCGAAACTGCTGATGCTGTCGGGTATCGGCCCGGGGGCGCACCTGAAAGACATGGGCATCGAGGTGAAGGTCGACCGGCCGGGTGTCGGCGCCAATCTGCAGGACCATATGGAATTCTATTTCCAGCAGGTTTCGTTGAAGCCCGTCTCGCTCTATTCCTGGCTGCCCTGGTTCTGGCAAGGCGTTGCCGGCGCGCAATGGCTGTTCACCAAGTCGGGGCTCGGCATTTCCAACCAGTTTGAATCCTGCGCCTTCCTGCGCTCGGCACCGGGCGTGCGCCAGCCGGACATCCAGTATCACTTCCTACCGGTCGCCATTTCCTACGATGGTAAGGCGGCAGCGAAGAGCCATGGTTTCCAGGTCCATGTCGGCTACAACCACTCGAAATCGCGCGGCGATGTGACGCTTCGCTCGCCGGACGCGAAGGCCGATCCGGTGATCAGGTTCAACTATATGAGCCATCCGGAAGACTGGGAAAAATTCCGCCACTGCGTGCGCCTCACCCGCGAGATCTTCGGGCAGAAGGCCTTCGACCCGTATCGCGGTCCGGAAATCCAACCGGGCGAAGCGGTGCAGACCGACGACCAGATCGACGCCTTCCTGCGCGAGCACCTGGAAAGCGCCTATCATCCCTGCGGCACCTGCCGGATGGGCGACAAGAACGATCCGATGGCGGTCGTCGATCCGCAGACCCGCGTCATCGGCGTTGACGGCCTGCGTGTCGCCGACAGTTCGATCTTCCCGCATGTGACCTACGGCAACCTCAACGGCCCCTCGATCATGACCGGCGAAAAGGCCGCCGATCATATCCTCGGCAAGGGCATGCTGGCGCGCAGCAATCAGGAGCCCTGGATCAACCCGCGCTGGGAGACGAGCGATCGGTAAGGCCAAGGAGACTGATGAAGGGAACCCATAGGAATTCTATCATCGGTCCTTCGTATAGGGCTCAGTGGTAATCCTCTTCGCGCTGATGGCGGACGGCCAGAATGGTGATCGTTTCGGCATCTTCGATTTCGAAGAGCGCGACATAGCCCGACGATCCGAAGGGGATGACCAATTCGCGCAAGAAGGTGTTATCCGCATCTGCCTTGCGGGCGGAAAATGGAAAGTCCACGAGAGCGGCCAACGCCTTTCGAATGGCCGTCGTCGCGCGACCGGCAATTTCGACATCGAACGCCAAAAGATAATCGTAATGTCTGTCAAGATCATCCAGCGCCTGCTTGGAGAACCGAAGACTGTAACTCATTTGCCCTGCTTCAGTTTAGCCGCCGCAAGTTTGTTTTCCAGGTGAGCCAGCACCTCTTCGGCGCTGTAGTAAATTCCGGTGCGCTTGGCCTCTTCGCGGGATGCAAGGCCGCGGGCGATAAATTCAGCCTGTGTTTTTCGATAATGAACCTGCGCCTTGACGGCATTTTCCACGAAGGCGGACAGTGTCTCGCCCTTTTGCAGCACGCCTTCGGCGGCGGCTCTCAATTCAGGATCGACCCTGAGCGAAGGAAGTGTCGCAGTTTTCATAACCGTGCCTCGCGCGTTGCAATTGCGATGCACGATATCAAAAACAGGCGACCGTTTCAACGAAACAGCGCAACCCGCTCGCTACGCGGATCACAATGAAAGACGCACAGATAAACTACAAAAATTATAGATTTAGGCATAAATCGCGCCTTTTCACCCACTATTCTGCGATTTTTGCCGTGCGGAGAGATATTTGCTCTGATCCGCTGACATTAGAAATCCGTTTTTCTGTCTTTTGTCACACATGACTGCGATATTCCGGCATACGAAAATCAGGATATCCTCCCCATGACATCCGCATCGCTTGAAAACCGCGCCCAAGCGCTCAACAGCCAACTCGAAAGCCTCGATCTTTCCGGTCGGCTGGCGCTCGTTGCGTCGCTTGAGGGAAAATCGGTTTTCACCACCAGCCTTGGCATCGAGGATCAGGTCATTACCGCCGCGATCGGTATCGGCAAGTTCGGCATCGACGTCTCGACGCTGGAAACCGGCCGCCTGTTCAACGAGACAGTGGCGCTGATCGACAAGACCGAAGAGACCTACGGCATTCTCATCAAGCGCTTTTACCCCGAGCAGGACGATATCGATGCCTACGCCGCAAAATACGGCATGAACGGCTTCTACGACAGCGTCGAAGCCAGGCATGCCTGTTGTGGCGCGCGCAAGGTAAAGCCCCTTGCGCGCGCACTCGAAGGGGCAACCTTCTGGATCACCGGCCTGCGTCGCGGCCAGTCGGGCAATCGCGCCGACACGCCGTTCGCCGAGGCTGATCTCGACCGTGGCCTGATCAAGATCAATCCGCTTGCGGACTGGGACATCGAGACGATCCACGCCCATGTCGCGGCGGAAGAAATTCCGGTCAATCCGTTGCATGCGCGCGGTTACCCTTCGATCGGCTGCGAGCCCTGCACCCGCGCCATCAAGCCGGGCGAGCCCGAACGGGCCGGCCGCTGGTGGTGGGAAAATGACGAGAAGCGCGAATGCGGCCTGCATGTGCCGGAAACCGCTGCCTCGGCCCTTCCGCAATCTTCCATTCTGGCAAGCAGCATTGCGCGTTGATCCGCGCGGACTGCCCGCCAACCAGACCTTCTCCCGGAGACTTGAAATGCCCAGTACCCTTCCGGAAACGGAACTGCATAATCCCCAGTCGGCCAAGACGCCGCTCGATCCGCATCTGAAGGCGCTCGAAAACGAAGCGATCCACATCTTCCGCGAAGTGGCCGCCGAGTTCGACAAGCCGGTCATGCTCTATTCGATCGGCAAGGACTCCTCCGTCCTCCTGCATCTCGCCCGCAAGGCCTTCTATCCCGGCCGCGTGCCCTTCCCGCTGCTGCACGTCAACACGGGCTGGAAATTCCCGGAGATGATCACGTTCCGAGACGAGATCGCCAAGCGCTATGATCTCGACCTGATCGAGCACAAGAACCCGCGCGGCGCGACTGAAAACATCACGCCGTTCACCCACGGTTCGGCGCTCTATACGGACATCATGAAGACCGAGGCGCTGCGCCAGGCGCTCGACGCCGGCAAGTATGACGCGGCCTTTGGCGGCGCGCGGCGCGACGAGGAAGCCAGCCGTGCCAAGGAGCGCATCTATTCGTTCCGCACGCCGGACCACAAATGGGATCCGCGCAACCAGCGCCCGGAACTCTGGAACGTCTATAACGGCATGATCCGCCGCGGCGAAAGCGTGCGCGCCTTCCCGCTGTCGAACTGGACCGAAGTCGATATCTGGCGTTACATCCAGGCGGAAGACATTCCGCTGGTGCCGCTCTACTACGCCGCCAAGCGGAAATTCGTCGAGCGCGACGGCATGCTGGTCTGGGCCGAGGATCGCCGCTTCGAGCCGCTGCCGGGCGAAATGGTCCAGGAAGACGACATCCGCTTCCGCACGCTCGGCTGCTGGCCGCTGACGGGCGCCATCCGCTCGCAGGCCAAGACGCTCGACGAAGTCATCGCCGAACTCGAAATTGCAACCGTGTCCGAGCGTCAGGGCCGGGCCATCGACCGCGACCAGTCCGGCTCGATGGAAAAGAAGAAGCGTGAAGGATATTTCTGAGATGACCGCAAGCGTAACAGCACTCGCCGCCTCCGTGGCAACCGCCCTGCCGGACGCCCGGACCGCCGTCGTCTCCCGCGATACGCGGCCCTTGCGCCTTATTACCTGCGGCTCGGTGGACGACGGCAAGTCGACCCTGATCGGCCGCCTGCTCTGGGACACCAAGGCCGTCAAGGAAGACCAGGCGGCGACCCTGCGACGTGACTCAGGCAAGCAGAACGATCTCGGCCTGCCTGATTTCGCGCTGCTGCTCGATGGCCTCCAGGCCGAGCGCGAACAGGGCATCACCATCGATGTCGCCTATCGCTATTTCGCCACCGACAAGCGCTCCTTCATCGTCGCCGACACGCCCGGTCACGAGCAGTATACCCGCAACATGGCTACCGGCGCCTCGACCGCCGATCTCGCCGTGCTGCTGGTCGACGCCCGCACCGGCCTGCTCGAGCAGACCCGCCGCCATGCGACCATCGCCTCGCTGATGGGCATCAAGCAGTTTGTCCTCGCCGTCAACAAGTTCGACCTCGTCGGCTATGACCGTGCCCGTTTCGAGCAGATCACCCACGACTTCCGCGAACTGGCGCTGTCGCTCGGTGTTCGCCAGATCACCGCCATCCCGATGTCGGCGCTGAAGGGCGAAAACGTCGTCTATGACGGCAAGGCCTCGATGCCCTGGTATGATGGCCAGACACTGGTCGAAGCGCTGGAACTGGCGACTGTTCGCTCGACCCAGACCGTCGGCTTCCGCCTGCCGGTGCAGCGCGTCTCGCGTCCGGGCGAAAGCTTCCGTGGCTATCAGGGTACGGTTGCCGGCGGCTCGGTCAAGCCTGGCGACTCGGTCGTCATCCTGCCGTCCGGCATGGTCGCCAATGTCGCCAAGATCATCACCTTCGACCTCGTGCGCAACGCCGCCGTTTCGGGCGATGCGATCACGCTGGTTCTCGACCGCCAGGTCGATGTCGCGCGTGGCGACATGATCGTCTCGATCGACAGCCAGCCGCAGGTCGGCCTCGATTTCGACGCCCAGCTCGTCTCGCTGCAGCCGGAGGGCATCCAGCCCGGCCGCCGCTACTGGCTGAAAAGCGGCGCGCGCCGCCAGCGCGTCAGCGTCAATCCGGTGAGCCAGCTCGACCTGAAGACCGGCAGCTGGAGCCCGCAGGACGGCGCTCTGGCGATGAACGCGATCGGCAAGGTTCACCTGTCCTTCGACGAACAGGCTGTGTTCGACGCCTACGACCAGAACCGCACGACCGGCGCCTTCATCCTGATCGATGCCGACACCCACAACACGGTCGCCGGCGGCATGATTACCGCCAAGCGCTCGACACTGACCGGCATCCGCTCGGAAGAAGCGCGTGTTCTCCTCTCACTGCCGGCCGACCTTGCCGACCAGCTGATGGCAACCGAACTCTTCTCCCGCCGCCGCGACGAAACCGAAGTGCGCCGCATGACCTCGACCGAGGCCGCGGACATCTTCAAGGACGCCGCGATCGACATCTGAATGGATGTGCAAGGCTGTAGTTATGGGAAAGGGGCCATTTGGCCCCTTTTTCTTTCTGGCAAAGGGTTTCTCCTGGACGGACGTCAGCCTACGTCCGACCGCCCTCGATGATCGCCTTCAATCTTGCCAGGTCATCCGCCTTCAGCGTGTCCGGCTCAATCTTGTGGATCGGCCGGAACCAGGCGGCGGCCTCTTGCAGCGGCGCGGCATAGGGCGGCGGATAGAAGCCGAGGCCGAGCACCCATTCGCGCACCGTTTCCCGTTCCATCCGGCCCGCTCTGTAGCGATCGTGAATGCTGGTGACGGAGGCGATGAGATCGTCGATCTTCTTCAAAGAGAGGTCCTTATGAAGCCAGTGGCGCGACCTTAGCGGACGAGCAGCGCCGTCCAGTACATGCCGACGGCAAAGACCGTGTGGGCGACGAGATTGAGGACGCGGACCTTTGTGGGGTTCGGTGTTTTCGACGCTGCCCAGCCGATGCCGAGTCCTGGCTGCAACAGGAACCACCCTGCCCCGACCGTGACAATGCCGATGATCCATGCCGGCAGGAAGGTCGGTGCCGCAAGCCAGCCGGTGCCGGCGATCACCAGCGGCAGGAAACCGTAGATGATGCCGACGGCATAATGGCCGATCCATCCGAGCGCCAGCTCATGTTCATACGGCTCGGCCTTGCCGATATCCTCATGGAACACCTTGCCGTTGCGCAGATGCCAGAACCAGCGGCCGACCGGCGCCCAATTCGGCTTGCTCTGCCCCGGCAGGAAGGACAGCAGGATGGCCCAGAGGTCCATCAGCACCGTGCCGCCAATACCAATCGCCACGCAGCGCCAGAAGATATCGAACATGGCACGGGTTCCTGTCTGCTCGGACAGCATGATCGCCGGACATGCGAACACGCAAAAAACGGAAGCCCGCAGGAATGCAGGCGCCAGACGTTGTAGTGCATGTTCGGTTTTTCGGTCAAGGAAGGCGGTGACGCGATACAGGGAGTTTCGGCGCAAGGTTCGAAGGCAAAGGCTTCATGGGAAAAATGCGATTTTCGGGAATTTCGCGCCCTGACCGGCACGTGGTTGTCACCCATGTCTTAGGTACAACATGGTACCTATGTCTCCGGGCTGGACAGATTTTAGCTGGTCGGAGTGAGAGGATTCGAACCTCCGACCCCGTCGTCCCGAACGACGTGCGCTACCAGGCTGCGCTACACTCCGTGACCAGCGGGGCCTCTATAGAACAGCATTTTCCTTTCCACAAGCCGCAAAAGGCAAAAATATGAGACCCCGGCGGAAAAGTTTTCGAGCGGCCGGAATTTGCTGCCGCGCGGCGTATGCCCATATCGCAGATGGGGATGAAGCATTTGATTTTGTTGGACAACGCTTGACGGGGTCAACATCCCTTGGTTCAGTGCGGCCCGGGGACAAATGAGCAAGGCCAGGACGCGATTGTGCCGCGCGGCCGGGCGACACGAGGGGATGACCATGACATACCGTTTGACGATGCTGGCGGCAGCGCTTTCGATGCTTGCCGGCTGCACCACCACCGAGGAGGCCAACACCGCCATCCAGTCGCGCTGGATCGGCCAGCCGGCCGACGCCTTCTTTACCCGCTACGGACCGCCGGTCAACGACTTCCCGACCCGCGACGGCGGCACGATCTACACCTGGCGCGGCGGCGAGAAGACCAACTATATCCCGGCGCAATATGCGACATCAGACAATGACGACGATGATTTCGCCCGCACGAAGACGCGCACCGTCACCCGCACCTCCGACGATGGCGACGAGCAGGTGACGACGACGACCCGCACCTCGATTGGCTTTTCCGACAATACCCCGCGCATGATCTCGCCGGCGCGTACGGAAGACCTGTTCTGCGAGGTACAGATCAGCGCCGGCGAGGACGACCGGATCACCAGCATCCGCGCCAGCAACGACACAACCGGCGAAGGGCTGAGCCTGTCACGCTGCGCCGAGGTCCTCGAGGTGACCAAGTAGTCGGAAATCCCTGCCCGTGGGGCCTTTCGGCAACGCTTGTGAATTTAAGCGCGCAACCCTTCATATAAGTGCTTGACCCGATTTTCTTTCAAACGGTTTAGCGCTAGAGGCTGGGTTGAAAAGCCTTGGCCACAAGCGATTACGCCGCCTTGGCAGACCGATGTTTCAGAACGAACGCCAAAGGGACTTGGACAGATGAATTTCCGCTTGATGACCGTGGCCGGCCTTGCGCTGGCACTTGCCGGCTGCACGACCGTGGGACCCGCCCGCAACGCCGTTGAATCCCGCTGGAATGGCCAGCCGGCCGGCACCTTCTTCGCCCAGTTCGGCCCGCCGCAGTCCGATGTCTCGAGCGGCGACAACACGGTCTATGCCTGGAAGGGCGGCTACAAGAAGCGCACGATCCCGGCGCAGTACGCCGAAGGCGAAAACGGCAAGAAGGGCAAGAAGATCGCCTCTGCCCGCACCGAATTCCTCTCCTGCTCCGTCCAGCTGACCGTCTCCTCCGACTACGTCATCCGCTCCATCCACGTGCTCGGCGACGTCAAGAAGTCGTCCGGCCCGAGCTGGTGCGACGAGTTTTTGGGTGGCGAAAAGGCCGAGAAGGCGAAGTAAGTCGTTTGACGATTTGATTGGATTGATGGACCTGTCGGTGCAGATCGGCAGGTTTTTTTGGCAAAACGCATCAGAGGGCCAAAAATGCTTCCCGACAGCAGACGTCAGGTGATGCTGTCGCGATCATTCAGGGCGAGGATCATGCGAAAAACGTTGAACGACGACTTTGTTCGCCTCGATCACATCGGCATCTGCACGTAAGGTCGGCTTTCCTCCTGAAGCCATTTGATCAGCGATTTGATGACGGGAAGGTTCTTCCGCTCATTCTTCACGACCAGGTAGTGGCCGTCCGTGCTCGGCATGGTGTGAGGCAGGAAGCGCACGAGCTGTCCGGCGGCAATCTTGTCACTGACATGCGACTGCCAACCCATCAGAATGCCATGACCGGCGATCGCGGCGACCAGCGCGTCCGTGTAATAGGTATAATGATGCGCGATGTTCAGCCGCTCGCCATGGACATCGTGATACGCCATGAACTGCGACCAGTCCGGCCATTCACCGTGGTTGTCGCAATCAATGATCTTGTGGCGCCAGAGATCCTCCAACCGGATTTCGCCTCCGTACCTCGCCAGATAATCGGGGCTGCAGACCGGGAACAGCCGGTCATGAAACAGGTAATACACCTCGCCATCGGTCCATCCGCCCTGGCCATATCGCAGCGCGACATCGACGGAGCCCATCTGCAACTCCGCGCCACGATGCTGGCTCACCGTATGGAATCTGACATCGGGATGGTTTTCCCCAAACTGCATGATCCGCGGCACGAGCCAGAGGCTGGAGAACGAAACATAGGATGTGATCTTGAGCTCGACGGTTGTCCGGTTAACGCGCAGGCGCTCGACCGAGCCCGCGATCTCCTCAAGGCTGCGTGTCAACGTTTGTGCAAGTTCTCTGCCACGCTCGGTGAGTTCGACAGAGCGGTGGAGCCGATCGAAAAGCGGTGCGCCGATCATGTTCTCGAAGTCGCGGATCTGCCGCGTGACGGCCGGCTGACTGACGCCCAACTCGTTGGCGGCGCCGGTGAAACTCTTCAACCTGGCAGCCGCTTCGAAAGCGATGAGAGCGGCGAACGGGGGCAGCCGCGTGCGGAACTTTGTCATGGAAAACTCCTCGTCGTGTATGTTTCCGATAATCCACGGTTATGTCAAGGTGAGGCGAATTCGCGTTGACGCTTTGCATTACGGGCGCTGTAATAAGGTCACAAGCACGGCAAAAAACTGCTGGCAAAGGGGATGTGATGTCTGAGTTAATGCAGCCGGCGTCGGGCGATCGCCCCGCGCAAGAAATTTTCCACGTCGTGGCGAGCGCAGCTCTGCCTTGGGGCGATGGCGGCGGTGAGGGGTTTCTTGCGAAGGAACTGCTCAACGCCGAGGACGGGCGCCAGGCCTACATCATCAAGGTCGAGCCGGGCGCCTACGCCGGAAGCCATTCGCATGATCGCATGGAACATCTCCTCGTGCTGGAGGGAGATTTCTACGACCAGAACCAGACGTATGGAAAAGGCGACTTCGTCGTCCGCGAGCCGAAGGCGAACCACATTGCCGGGAGCCGCAACGGCGCACTCATCTTCCTCATGTTCACGTAGCCTGCGCCGCAGGGTCACATGCTCAATTCGCTCCTCCGCCAGGAGGCATGTAAGCCAAGCCTTGTCGCACCTGCGCGGGCAATAGCTAAGGACAAGCCATGAAGGCGTCCCCCGTCGTCCAACTGCAAGGCATCTGCAAGAGCTACGGCAATCATGCCGTGCTGAAAAACGTCGACCTGGCGGTCCAGGCCGGCGAAGTTCTGGCGATCATCGGCCCCAGTGGGTCCGGCAAATCCACGCTGCTGCGTTGCATCAATTATCTGGAAAAGCCGGACTCGGGCGTCGTCGCGGTGAACGGGCTTTCCATGCACGGCGGCACCGATCCCAAGCGGCACGAGCTGTTCCAGCTGCGCCGGAGCTTGGGCATGGTCTTCCAGTCCTTCAACCTCTTCCCGCACATGAGCGTGCTGCAGAATGTCAGCCTGCCGCAGCAGCGGGTGCTCCGCCGGTCACGCGCCGAGGCTGACAAGGTCTCGATGCAGCTTCTGGATCGAGTCGGGCTGGCTGACAAGGCGCAGCAATATCCGGGCCGGTGCTCGGGAGGCCAGCAGCAGCGCATCGCCATCGCCCGGGCGCTCGCGCTGGATCCGAAAGTCATGCTTTTTGACGAGCCGACATCGGCGCTCGATCCGGAACTCGGCCTCGAAGTGCTCGCAGTCATGCGCCAGCTTGCCGAAAGCGGCATGACGATGATTGTCGTGACGCACGAGATGGGCTTTGCCGAGAACGTGTCGGACCACGCGATGATCATGGCCGACGGCCGGGTCATCGAATATGGACCGAGCCGCGACGTCATCCGGTCACCGAAATCGGAGCGCGCCATCCGCTTCCTGCGCGCGGTCAACGAACGATGACCTTCGATACCGCGCTCTATATTCTGGCCGGACTGCCGACCACGATTGCATTGACGGGCCTGGCCCTGCTCTTCGGGGCGATTGTCGGCTTTCCGCTGATGCTGGCCGCGCAATCGACCGTCGCGCCGGTTCGTCTCCTGACGGTCGGTATCATCAGCTTCGTGCGGTCGGTCCCGCCGATCCTTTGGCTCTTCCTGATCTTCTTCGGCTTGGGTTCCGGACTGATCACGCTGACTGCATTCTCTGCCGCGGTCGTGGCATTCGGCCTGATCGCCGCCGTCAACATGGCCGAGATCTACCGTGGCGGAATGGTCGCGATCCATCCTGGGCAATACGAGGCCGCGACCGCGCTCAATTTCAGCACATACCGCCTCTACCGCGATGTCCTGATCCCGCAGATGCTGCGCGTTTCGATCCCTTCCGCCGCGACATATGCGATCGGCCTGTTGAAGGACTCCGCGATCGCCTCGACGATCGGCGTCGCCGAGCTTGCCTTTCGCGGCAACCAGATCTCGCTTCAAACCTATCGCGGCCTCGAAGTCTACGCGGTCGTAGGCCTCCTCTATATCCTTCTGAGCCTGCCGATCGCCGCCCTGTCGCGTGAGGCCGAGCGCCATCTACGTGCAAAGGTATCTCGCTAATGGACGCATTGCTCATGGGCGTAACCTGGGAAGATGTCCGCAGTTGGCTTCCCTCGTTTTGGAACGGCTTCCTGATCAGCGTACAGATCACGCTGGTTTCGCTCGCGATCGGGGTCCCGCTGGGCTTCCTGTTCGCCCTGGGCGTCCAGGTCAAGAGCCGGGCGGTTCGCTATCTGTGTCTGGCGCTGGTCGAGGTCGGCCGCGGCGCGCCTGCGCTGGTGCTGCTGCAGTTCGTCTATTTCGGCTTGCCCAGTGCCGGCCTGTCGGTCGGCGCCTTCGTCGCAGCCTGCATTGCCATCAGCTTCAACACCGGCGCCTATACGAGCGAGATCATCCGCTCGGGCCTGGAAGCCGTGCCGGCAGGCCAGAAAGAGGCGGCGATGGCGCTCGGCATGACCCGCTGGGACGGCTTGCGCTTCGTTATCATCCCGCAGGGTGTTCGCGTCGCGATCCCGGCCCTGCTCGGCTTTGCCATCCTGGTCTTCCAGGGCACGTCGCTTTGCTTCGCGATCGCCGTGCCCGAACTCATCAGCCGCGCCTACGATATCGGCTCGATGCAGTTCTTTTACTTTCCCGCGCTCGGCGTGGCCGGGATCTTCTACCTGGCCGTCTGTATTCCCGCCTCTTTCATCGTTTCATGGGCGGAACGCAGGGCAGGCGCATATTCGCAACGATAACTCCTGGAGGAACACCACATGGACATGACCAGACTGCTCGCTTCCGTCGTCGCCACGACTGCCATCATGACCGTCTCGGCCTATGCGCAAGACTGTAAGCCCAAGCACGAGATCACCACGGCCGAGGCGGGCTTCATCACAGTCGGCGCCGTGACTTTTGCGCCGTTCTCATACATCGACAACTCGGGCAACGTGCAGGGCGTGGACGCCGATATCCTGGCGGAGATCGCCAAGATGGAATGTCTCGAACTCAAGACGCTGCCGACCGATGCCGCAGCCGGCATCCAGACGATCGTCTCGGGTCGCGCCGATGTCAGCACCGGTGCTTGGTACCGCACCAAGGAACGCACGCGCGTCGTGAACCTTTCGGCACCGCTCTACCTCGACCAGATGGCGCTCTTTTCGAAGGACGGAATCACCGAGATGAGCACGCTGGAAGGCAAGACTGTCGGCTCCGTGCAAGGCAACCTCTGGGTCGCGGATCTGCAGAAGGTGTTCGGCGAGAACCTCAAGCTCTATCCGACCTCGGTCGCCATGCACCAGGATCTCGTTGCGGGTCGCCTCGCGGCTGCCTTCGATGGTTACTCGACCGGCATGAGCGCAATCAAGCAGGGTACGCTGAACGGCATCGAGGTGAAGGTCATGGAGGCCGACGAGCGCATCGGCGCCTCGCGCGAGGCCGGCCAGGGCACCTTTCCGATGAGCAAGAAGAATGAGGCCTTCACGGCCGCGATCGACGCCGACATCGCCGAATTGCACAAAAACGGCAAGATCGCCGAGATTCTGGTGAAGCACGGCCTCGAAGCCTCCGCCGCCGACACCGGCGCGCCGCGCCTCATCGAATAAAGCCCGCTTTCGACGGATCAAGCTCGCAAAATGCGCCAGCAGGCGGGAGACCATCCCGCCTGCGACATTGAACTCGTTCATTTTCTGGAAAAGTCACGTGCCCGAACCCACGACAGCCATGCTCGGTATTCTTGCCTTCGGCGTCCTGATCGCCGTCGTCAGGATTGCCATGCTTGCGATGCGCTGGCGGGTGGGTGCTGGCGCCCGGGTGCCGGTTCTTGCCGGACTTGCCGCGATGCCGCGGCGATACCTGCATGACGTGCATGAAGTGGTGGCGCGCAAGCCGGAAAATGCGCGCATGCACGCCACGCTCGCCGGCGGCCTGCTATCGGCGCTGG
Source organism: Pararhizobium sp. O133 (assembly GCF_051669845.1). Taxonomy (NCBI): domain Bacteria; kingdom Pseudomonadati; phylum Pseudomonadota; class Alphaproteobacteria; order Hyphomicrobiales; family Rhizobiaceae; genus Pararhizobium; species Pararhizobium sp. O133. The sequence continues at coordinate 3,792,440 of NZ_CP196426.1, forward strand.
TTCTTGTCGCTGCTCTCGTCTTCCACGGGGGGACGCGGGCCCTGTCCTGGATGATCCTGGCCGCCTGCGCCGTCACGCTCTGCGGCCTGGTTCTGCAGGGGCGTCGCCGGTTGCCTCGTCGGCCGGCACATCTCTCCGGCGGCAAATGGTCTCTGCTCACGCCGGCTTTCGCGCTGGTCATCGCATCCTTCGCAACCCTTTCCATCGCCACGCTCGCCGGGCCGTCCGCTGCCTCGACCATATCCAGCGGCGTCGCTTTCGCATGTGGCCTGGCCGGTCTCGGCTGGCTGGCCTGGACCGTGACCAACGGCCCGATGCGCCATGCCGTCGCCGGCGCCCTTCATCTTGCCTTCCATCCCCGCCCGGCTCGCTTCGGAGCGAAGAAGCCGGATGCCGCCCTGCGCCTCCTGGATCTCGATGCACGCGTTCTGGGTGCCGAGACTGCCGGAAGCTTTGCATGGAACCGGCTGATCGGCTTCGATGCCTGCGTTCAATGCGGTCGCTGCGAAAGCGCCTGTCCGGCCTTCGCCGCCGGCATGCCGCTCAATCCCAAGCGCTTCATCCAGGATATCGCCGCCAATCTTTCCGCACCCGGAACGCCTCTGAGCTATGCCGGAAGCCCGCATCCCCATATCGATCTGGCGCATCGTGCCGCCGGGCCGATCGCGCCGCTGGTTTCGGATCAAGCGGATACGATGCTTGGCATCTCGCCTGAAACGCTCTGGGCCTGCACAACCTGTCGCGCCTGCGTCCAGGAATGCCCGATGATGATCGAACATGTCGATGCGGTCATCGATATTCGCCGCTTCCAGACTCTTGAAGAGGCCGCCGCTCCTGGCAAGACCGCCGAGGTGCTCGACAATCTCGACAAGACCGACACGGCCTGCGGCCGGGCGCTGTCCGAACGTCTCGACTGGGCCGCCGACCTCGCCCTGCCGGTGGCAAAGCCGGACTGCGAGGTCGATGTCCTGCTCTGGCTCGGCGAAACGGCCTATGACCGTCGCAACCAGCGCACGCTGCGCGCGCTTGTCACGCTCCTGCGCCAGGCCGGTGTCGATTTCGCCGTTCTGGAAGAGGAGCGCGACTGCGGTGATCTCGCGCGGCGCCTGGGCGACGAGGCGGGCTTCGTCCGGCTTGCGTCGGAGAACACGCGCATTCTTTCCGGATTGAGGTTCGGGCGGATCGTCACGATTGATCCGCATGTCCTCCATTCGCTGCGCAACGAGTATGCTCAATTCGGTGCTTCGCTGCGCGTCGAACACCATACCGAAGTGCTGATGCGTCTGGTGGAGGAAGGAAGGCTCAAGCCCGATCGCCTGGAAGACCGGCGCTTGACCTATCACGACCCCTGTTATCTCGGCCGCTACAACGGCGAGACGACTGCGCCGCGCGCGCTGCTGTCCGCCATCTCGACGGATTTTGTAGAGATGGAGCGTTCAGGCACGCGTTCGCGCTGTTGCGGCGGCGGCGGTGGCGCACCGATCACCGATATTGCGGGCGACAGGCGCATTCCCGACATGCGCATGGAGGATGCGAGGGAAACCGACGCGCAACTCCTGATCACGGCCTGCCCATACTGCACGCAGATGCTGGAGGGCGTCGCGCAGCCTCGGCTCGAAATCATTGACATCGCCGAGCTTTTGTTGGCGACGGCCGGCGAGGCCCGCCCATGATACGTATTTGCAGGCAAAGGCGGGCTCCTTCGGCATCCGGCACCGTGCCACGCATTGATCCGCGCCGGCATGAGGCGGATCATCGCGATGACGCCGTCGAACGTTTTGGCGCCGACGGCCTTCCACGTCGCGATCCCCACAAGGAGAAGAACCAGAGGCTTCGCCGCGAGCTGCGCACCCACTCGGCGATCCGCATCGGCCAAAACGCGCGCCGGCCTGCGGCGGCGCAGCGGATCGTGCTGGCCGATGACGTTTCCTGGATCATCGTCGTCAGCCTCTCGGAAGAGCCGTGGCCGGATGCCGAACGCGAACTGCTGGGTGCGGCACACACGGTGGCCGATGAAATAGGTGGCGGTGTAGTCCTGGTCCGCGTTGGTTTTCTGGATCCCGCGACAGACCTCGGGCAGATCGGCGCCGATCGTACCGTCCTCTTGCCGCTGATGACCGATCCGAATGCGCTCGCAGCGCATGTCGCGGCCGTGATTGAGCGCTTCAAGGCTTGCCATGTGTTCTTTGGCGAAGGCGGAGCCGATGCCGATGTCGCACGGCGTACGGCCATCCTGCTTGGGGAGCGACCGGCCACGTCCCTGCATCTGCTTTCGAGCGAGCGAGCCACTTTCCAGGAGGCCGGAGGCCGGACCGAAGTGTCCCGACCGCTGCCGAAGGTCGCGACGCTCGCGTCGGGCCGATTCGATGCCTATGAGAGCGGGATTGCGCGGGAAGGCAGAAGGATCGAGATCGAACTCAATGCCCCCGCCCCCGGCGTTCGCGATCTCGGCGTCGTCATCACCTCGCAAGCCGATGCGCCGCTCAACGAGGCGCGCTTCATCGTCAGCGCCGGCGACGGCGTCACCGACTGGGAGGCGTTTCGCGGCGTCACGGAAGCGCTCGGTGGAACGATTGCCGGAAGCCGTCAGGTCGTCGACGCCGGACATTTGCCACGGCATCGCCAGGTCGGCGCCTCCGGTACTCTGGTGGAGGCGCGCTGCTATCTGGCCTTCGGCATTTCCGGTGCGCCTCAGCATCTTCAGGGCGTGCAGCGTTGCCGCCATGTCATCGCCGTCAACACCGATCTGCACGCAGCAATGGTCAAGCGCGCCGATCTCGCCATCATTGCCGATGCGCAGCAGGTCATGCCGGCCTTGACCCGGCTTGCCGGAGGGCATGTCGATGCGTGATCCGAAGGTCGTCGTCCTTCTTTCAGCGGGCATCCACCCCGTCTCGGGTAGGGCACGCATGGCGCCCGGCGATGCGCGCGCGCTGGAAATGGCCTTGCGCCTCAGCTCCCATCCCATCGCCCTCCATGTCGGCGATTCATCGAACACAAGCCTGCGAGACTATCTCGGCATGGGCCTGGACACGATCGAGGTCCTCGGGACCTGGACCGACGGCGACGACATCGTGCCCACGCTTGGCGAGCGCCTCTCCGAACTGAAGCCTGATCTGGTGTTGACCGGCACGGCTGCCGATGCCGGTGAGGCGAGCGGGATGGTGCCCTATCTCCTCGCGCACGGTCTGGGCTTCAGGCACGTTTCCAGCATAGCCGCGATCGATGCGATCGAGGCTGGCGAGGCGATCGTGGTCCAGGCCTATCGCGGCGCGACACGCCGGCGATTGGCGGTCCAGCTTCCCGCGATCTTTTCCGCGAGTGAACTGGCACCGGTACCGCGCGCGCCGGCCTTTGCCCGTTCGAGGCGGGGCACCTTGCAAGTGACGGCCGGAACTTTTGCGAAGGATCACGAGGCAGCGACCTGGACACGAGCGCCGGCGCGCCGGAGGCCGAAGAAGATCACGGCCGGGCAGGTTGGCGGCGACAGTGCGCCTCTGGTCGGCCTGACACCGGATGAGGCCGCGCACCGCATCCTCGACTTCCTCAGAGACAAGAACATCATTCAGGAAAGCGGACAATGACAGTTAGCGTTTACGACGTCGTCGTCATCGGAGGCGGCATCATCGGGGCTGGCGCCGGCCAGCATCTCGCAGCCGCCGGTTACAAGACCGCCCTGCTGGAGCGCGGCGACTACGGGGCAGCCACGAGCAGTCGCACCTCGCGCCTGCAGCACTGCGGCCTGACCTATTTTTCGGCGGCAAACCACTCGATGTGGAGCTTCATCGGCCGTCCGGGTTATGCGCTGGAATGCCTGGAACTCGCCAGACGTGCGATGCGCGAGCGCGGCGACTTCGTGAAGACGTCGCCTCAGCGCGTTCGAAAGCTCGAATTCGTGGTTCCTTTCAATGCCCGTAGCGCGATATCGGGCCCGCGCGCACGACTTGCCTTCGGCATCCTGTCTCTCTTCGACAAGGGCGTGCCTCTCGACCTCAAGGTCATGTCGGCCAGTCAAGCCCGGCAACATCCCGGCCTGCAGGGCATGGCCGATCTGGACGAAGTGCGTGGTGCACTTGCCTTCACCGAATATCAGTATGTCTGGCCCGAGCGCATCGTCATGGACACGGTGATGAAGGCCCGCGATATCGGGCTGGAAGCCTTTAACTATGCCGAGGTCGTGGCGGTCCGGCGCTCCGAAAGCCAGGGTTGGCAGGTCGACGCGCGCTTTGCCGACGGAACGAGCCGGACCTTCGAGGCGAAGGCAATCGTCAATGCCGCCGGCGCCTGGGTGGACGACATTACCGGTCTCTGCTCGAACGCGGCACCGCGCCTCAACTCCGGCGCCAAGGGAACGAATGCCGTGGTGCAACTCCCGGCTTCGATGCGTGGCATCGGCATGGAGACGATCACGCCAGAGGGCGCCCCCTTCTATCTCATTCCTTGGGGCGATTTGCATTATGCGGGTCCGTGGGACACGCCGTCGGATGCCGATCATGCGGGCTACAGGGCTGGAGAGCCCGAGGTCGAAGGCATCCTGAAGATCATGAACCAGGTCTATCCGGGCCTTCCGTTGCGCCGCGACGACGTCCTCTATACCTGGGCCGGCGTCCGTCCACGCACGGCCCGCGAGGGCGAGCCGATGGGATCGATGGAGGTCATGGAACATGACCTGACCGATCAGGGCATGACGAACTTCTTCGTCTTCACGGGTGGCCTGCTGATGACCCACCGCGACGCCGGACGCAGGCTGACTTCGGCTGTGGCGCGCCGGCTTCAGCCCTCGGGTCCGAAACAGCGGCTGGATTATTCCGCCCGGCTGGTCCCCGAGGGCAATCGGGCGACAGAAGCCAGCGTGCGATATGCCGTCGAAAAAGAACAGGCCCGTTCGCTCGAGGACATACTGCGCCGCCGGCTTTCCCTGGGCTGGGACGAAGACCTCGGCCTTGCCCATGTCGAGGCAGTCTCCGTCATCGCCGCACCATTGCTCGGCTGGTCCGAGGACGAGCGCCGGATCAATGTCGCGGCATACATCCAGGCAACGATTTCCGACTTCAACCCGCGCGACCCGAGCCGCTGGAGCAGACCCGAATGACCGACACCCAAGCTCTTCTCAAGCCCTTCAAGCTGAAGCACCTGACGTTGCGCAACCGCATCATGTCGACGTCACATGCGCCGGGCTATGCCGAAGACGGCATGCCCAAGGACAAATACCAGCTTTACCACGCCGAAAAGGCGAAGGGCGGCATCGCCCTCACCAGCTTCGGCGGCTCCTCCTCCGTGTCGAAGGACTCCCCTCTGCCCTTCAATCAGATCGATGTCAGCGACGATCGCGTCATTCCGTATTTCGAGCAATTCGCTGACCGCGTCCATGCGCATGGCGCCGCCATCATGTGTCAGATCACGCATCTGGGCCGCCGCGGCTCGTGGGACTCGCGTGACTGGCTGCCCCTGATCGGCCCGAGCACCAATCGCGAGGAAATGCACGGTTCCTATGCCAAGGAGATGGAGGATTTCGACTTCCGCCGCGTGCGCCGCCATTTCGCGGAAGCAGCGGGCCGCATCCAACGCGGTGGCATCGACGGCTGCGAACTGATCGCGACGGCGCATCACCTGCTCGACGCCTTCCTCTCGCCCGTCGTCAACAAGCGAACCGACAAATACGGCGGCTCGCGCGAAAACCGCATGCGGTTCGTGATCGAGGTCATGGAGGAAATCCGCACCGTCGTCGGCAAGGACTTCATCCTCGGCATGAAGTTCGTGGCCAATGAATTGCAGGAAGGCGGGATGGACGCCATCGAGTGTCTGCGCATCACCCAGGCACTCGCCGCCACCGGCCTGCTCGACTACATCAATGTCCACCAGGGACATGGCGACACGGTGCGCGGCCTGCAGAGCATGCTGCCGGACATGTCCTACGATTCCGGCGCGTTCCTCTACCTTGCCTCCGCCGTGAAGACGGAAGTGGACATCCCGGTCTTCCACTCCTCCGCGATCCGTGACCTCGCCACCGCCGCGCGTGCCGTGTCGGAGGGCCATGTCGACATGATTGCAATGACCCGCGCTCACATTGCCGATCCGCATCTCGTTCGCAAGATGATGGAAGGTCGCGACGACGACATCCGCCAGTGCGTCGGCGCCAACTACTGTATCGATCGCGTTTCCGACGGCCATCCGGCAAGCTGCATCCAGAACGTCTCGACGGGACGCGAGGGCCAGCTGCCGCACGAGGTGACGAGCTCACCCGCCCGCAAGAAGGTGGTGATCGTAGGCGGCGGACCGGGCGGCATGGAAGCCGCACGTGTCGCGGCGCTGCGCGGCCACCAAGTGGTCCTGTTCGAGAAGGAATCGCAGCTTGGCGGCCAGTTGCGGCTCGCCCGCGCGCTGGGATGGCGCGAGAACATGGGCGGCATCAGCCGATGGCTCGACATGCAGGTCCGCAAGCTGCGCGTCGACGTGCGAACATCGACCGCGGCCACCGCGCCAGCCGTGATGGCCGAAGAGCCGGACGTGGTGATCATCGCCACGGGTGGGCGCCCGATGGTGCCGGAGATTGCGGGCCGCGAGCACATCACGTCCAGCTGGGACATTCTGTCCGGCGCCGTGAAGCCCGGCGAGAATGTGCTCCTCTACGATGTGACCGGCGACACGCAAGGCCTCACCGTCGCGGACTTCATGTCCGAACGCGGCTCGCTGGTGGAGATTGCCGCACCCGATCAGATGATCGGTGCCCACATGGGCGGTACGGGGCGTATCAACTTCATGAAGCGTCTGCACGAGCGCGATGTGATCATGACCCCCGGTTACTACCTGCGCTCCGTCTATCTCGAAGGCAACGCGCTGATCGCCGTGCTGCGCGAAGCCTACAGCGATCGCGATCAGGAGCGTGAGGTCACGCAGGTTGTCTGCGAGGCAGGTGTGTTACCGATCGACGATCTCTACCACGAACTGCGGCCGGCCTCGACGAACCTTGGTGAACTCGATCACCAGGCTTTCATCGACCTGGCCCCGCAGACCCTGGCGAACAACGAGGCGGGGGGCTATCAGCTTTTCCGCATCGGCGATGCCGTCTACAGCCGCAACATCCATGCCGCCATGTTCGATGCCGCGCGGCTCCTGCGAGGTCTTTGAGGAGCGTATCATGATCCATCTCGACGCCGGACGAATCCGCGAATTGCTGGACTATCGCTATCTGGTCGAGGCGCTGAGGAGCGCCCATGCCGGACAGGGCATGCCGCTGCTCGACCGGCGCATCACCGATGCGGGCGGGAACATGTTCGTCAATCTCACGGCCTGGTCTCCGGGGCGGGCCATCGCGGTCAAGCTGGTCGGCGTTTTCCCCGAAAATGTCGGGCGTTCGCCGCCCGAACCGTCGATCCAGGGCATCGTCGTGCTTTTCGACGGCGAGACGGGCAAGGCGTTGATGACCTGCGACGGCGCCGAGATGACCTATCGCAAGACCGCTGCGGATTCCGCGCTGGGCGCAAGCTTGCTCGCCCGTCGGGACGCACGCACCCTCCTGGTGATCGGCGCCGGCGGTCTTGCCCCGCACATGGTGCGCGCCCACCGCGCCGCGCGGCCGGAGCTCGACAGGTTTCTGATCTGGAACCGAAGCTCGGAAAAGGCGACGGCAGTTGCGGACGAACTCGCGAACGAAGGCATCACGGTCGAGGTCCAGACCTCGCTCGAGGCCGCATTGGCCATGGCCGATATCGTCTCGTCCGTCACCATGGCGACCGCACCGCTGATCAAGGGTGCTCTCCTGAAACCGGGCGCGCATGTCGATTTGGTCGGCTCCTACCTTCCGGATATGCGCGAAGCTGATGACGACGTGATGAGCCGTGCCGCCCTGATCTGCATGGATATCCGTGAGGGTCATGATTCCACCGGCGACATCATCCAGCCGATGGCGAACGGTGTGATCCGCTTCGAGGATATCCGCGCCGATCTCTTCGAGCTGGCAACCGGTGCCCATCCAGGGCGCATGTCTGACAGCGACATCACGGTGTTCAAGAATATCGGCGGTGGTCATCTCGATCTCTTTACCGCCATGGCGCTGCACCAGCGTGTCGCGGAGATATAAATCTGCGGCTTGTCCGCACTCCGAAGAATTCAGGCATTCCCGGACCAAATCCGTGAATGCCGTCCAAAGCCGAATCGATCGGCAAGCCCCCTGGAGGAGATAGACGATGTCATCGAACAACCCGGCCCGGACCGTGTCCGAGCGCTTCTCGACCGAACCGAAAAGCTACCGCAACTACATAGGCGGCCGCTTCGTCGAGCCATCCGCCTCGCAGATCGACGTTCTCAATCCAGCCACGGGCGCCATCGTCGGTCGCGTGCCGGAGAGCACCGCGCAGGAGATTGACGCGGCCGTGCGGGCCGCCAGGGCCGCCCAGTCCGCGTGGGAACAATTGCCGGCGATCGAGCGCGCCGGCCATCTGCGTGCAATCAGCGCCAAATTGCGCCAGCACCGCACCGAACTCGCCGACGTCATCGTGCGCGAGCAGGGCAAGATCCGCGGCCTTGCCGAGGTCGAGGTCGATTTCACGGCAGATTACATCGACTACATGGCCGAGTGGGCACGTCGCCTCGAAGGCGAGGTGCTGACGAGCGACCGACCGAAGGAGACGATGCTCCTCCTGCGTAAGCCGATCGGTGTCGTCGCGGGCATACTGCCCTGGAACTTTCCGTTCTTCCTGATCGCGCGGAAGATGGCGCCGGCTCTTGTGACCGGCAACACGATCGTCATCAAGCCAAGCGAGGAGACGCCGATCAATGCCTTCATCTTCGCCGAACTCGTCGCCGAAACGGATCTGCCGGCCGGCGTCTTCAATCTTGTCGGCGGCAAGGGCGCCAACGCCGGTACGGCGCTGGTCAAACATCCGGAGGTCGATCTGGTAACCTTCACCGGAAGCGTCGCTACCGGTACCCGCATCATGCAGATGGCCGCAGAGAACCTGACGCGAGTGAATCTCGAACTCGGCGGCAAGGCACCCGCGATCGTTCTTGCCGACGCAGACCTCGACCTCGCGGCCAAGGCCATCCATGCCTCCCGCGTGATCAATACCGGTCAGGTCTGCAACTGCGCCGAGCGTCTCTACGTCGAAGAGTCGGTGCACGACGCCTTCGTTGCGAAGTTGAAGGTTCTTTTCGAACAGACGCGCTGGGGCGATCCATCCGAAACGGACGATCTCGACATGGGGCCGCTCATCAACCGCGCCGCCCTCGACAAGGTCGAGGCAGCCGTGCGCAAGGCAACCGAAGAAGGCGCCAACGTCGTGACGGGCGGCAATGTGACCGGTCAGGACAAGGGCCATCATTTCGAGCCGACACTGATCACCGGCGCGACGGCTGCGATGGAGATCATGCGTCGCGAGACCTTCGGCCCCGTTCTCCCGGTTCAGGCCGTGAAGAACCTCGACGAGGCGATCGCGCTTGCCAACGACACCGAATACGGCCTGACCTCGTCCATCTATACGAACAACATCAACTCGGCGCTACGTGCCTGCCGTGAGTTGAAATTCGGCGAGACCTACATCAATCGCGAGAATTTCGAGGCGATGCAGGGTTTCCATGCAGGCCGCAAGAAGTCGGGCATCGGCGGTGCGGACGGCAAGCACGGTCTCTACGAATTCACCGAGACTCACGTGATCTACATCCAGGGTCAGTAACGCTCATGACGACAGGCCGGAGCTTCGCGCTTCGGCCTGCTGCATAATTGAAATGTCACAGCGCCGCGCGTCATATTCGACGCGCGGCGCTGTAGGCGCATTTCGGGAAATTTGAGTGTCGGGCGGAACGGTCCGCAACATAGGCAGGGTTCAGGATTGCCGGGTCGGGTTATCGACAACGGATAGCTCAATACCCGGTATCAAAAACACCACCAGCCTCGAACGAGACGCCCAGCTCGTGCCGGAAAACTGTCCGACAGTGCGAAATTAAGTTAAATCATTGATATATAAATAAAATATGGCTGGGGCGCCTGGATTCGAACCAGGGGTGCCGGTACCAAAAACCAGTGCCTTACCGCTTGGCTACGCCCCACCATTTGGCTTCCAGCAAATCACCGGGCCAAATCGAGAGCCGGTTTAGCAAAGGTGGGCGGATGCGACAACGCTTAAATTCGGGTTTGCGGCTGTTTTTCGTTGGATATCGCGCATTGGGTGGGCTGAGGGAAAGGAATGATCGGGAGATGTCACGAAGTGACAGAGGGGGATGAAGCGGCATGGCCGGGCGACCATGGGACGCAGCGATTCCCCTTCCCATCCCCTGCCACGCGCTCTAGTCTCCCTTTCAGAATCCGGAGACCCACATGAGCATCTTTCGCGCCCGCCCGCCTGCCAAGCCGACCGTTCTTCTTGATGACGACGTGGTCAGGATCACCCGGTGGGATTTCGAGCCGGGGGCGGATACGGGGCATCATGTGCATGGGATGGGCTATGTCGTCGTGCCGATGACGGATTGCGAGTTCCTCCTGGAAGAGCCGGGTGGCGAGCGGCGGGTGGATATCGCCAAGGGACAGGCCTATCGGCGCGAGGCCGGCGTCGAGCACAATGTCGTCAATGCCGGCAAGGAATTCATGTCCTTCATCGAGATCGAGTACAAGTGAAGAGACGGCGCATGAGCAATGCGGACGTGGAATTCGATGTCGATTTCAAGCCGGCCCATGGCGAGGCGGTTGATGTCGCCGATGGTGTGCAGCGGCTGACGGTCAACAATCCCGGCCCGTTCACCTTTCACGGCACCAACAGCTACATCGTCGGCGAGCGCTCGGTGGCGGTGATCGATCCCGGCCCGGAGGACGAGGCGCATTTCCAGGCGCTGATGGCGGCGCTGAAGGGGCGCGAGGTCACCCATATCGCCGTCAGCCACACGCATCGCGACCATTCGCCGCTCGCCCGGCGGCTGAAGGCTGAGACCGGCGCGCTCATCGTCGCCGAAGGGCCGCATCGCGCGGCAAGGCTGCTGCATGCGGGCGAGATCAATCCCTTCGCCGAAAGCTCCGACATGGAGTTCACCCCCGATATCGCGCTTGCCGATGGTGACACGGTTTTCGGCGACGGTTGGTCGCTGACGTCGATCCTGACGCCCGGACATACCGCCAACCACGCGTCCTTCGCGCTTGGCAATGCGGGCGGCCACACCGGCACGGTGTTTTCCGCCGATCATGTCATGGCCTGGGCGACGACGATCGTGGCGCCGCCGGATGGCTCGATGACCGATTACATGGCGTCGCTGGAAAAGATGCTCGGTCGCGACGACCGGCTCTATCTGCCGGGCCATGGCGGCCCGGTGCGGGAACCGGCCGCCTTCCTGCGGGGGCTGCGCGCCCATCGGCGCATGCGCGAACGCGCCGTGCTGGAGCGGGTACGGGCCGGTGACATCCTGATCCCCGACATGGTCAAGGTGATCTATGCCACCACCGATCCGCGCCTCCACGGTGCGGCGGCGCTCTCGGTCTTTGCCCATCTCGAAGACCTGCTCGAACGCGGCCAGGTGGAGACGGATGGCGTGCCGTCGCTGACCGGCGCCTTTCGCCTGGCACCCGGCGGAGCGAGCTGATGCACGAGCTGCCGGCCTATAGCTACCGTAACGATACCACCGTTCCCGCCTTTGCCGACGATCACCCGATCATCGTCTTCGACGGCGAATGTATCTTCTGCTCCGGCTGGGTGAACTTCGTGCTGCGCCATGACCGGCAGGGCCGCTACCGCTTCATTCCCGCTCAATCGCCGCTCGGCGAAGCACTTTACCGGCATTATGGCCTGAACAGCCGCGACTACGAAACCAATATCCTGATCGAGGACGGCACCGCCTTCTTCAAGTCGGAGGGGTCGCTGCGCATCGCGGCGGGCCTCGGCTTTCCGTGGACGCTGACCGGCATCTTTCGGCTGATCCCAAGGGCGATGCGCGATCCGCTTTATGAACTGGTGGCGCGCAACCGCTACCGGATCGCCGGACGGCGCAAGGCCTGTTTCGTGCCGACACCGGAGCATCGCAGCCGGTTTCTCGCATGAGCGAGCCGCATCCGCGCGTGCTGATCCTCGGCGGTTACGGTAGCGCCATTCCGAGGGACTAAGGGCTTGCCGAATGGATCGCCGAGGATCAATCTCCGGCGATCCCCAACAATTCAGCGTCCAGCGCATGCAGGAACTGGTCGGCAAAGGCGGCGCCCAGGCCCAGATCGTGCGGGCCGTAGCGGGAGGCGACGCGCATGTCGACGAAGGTGGTTTCGGCCTCTTCCCGCAGCCGGATGAGCACATCGAAACGGAAGCCGACGATCAGCGTGCGCCACTCGCCTTGCACCAGGATATCGGAGGGACGCTGGCCGGGGCGCGCATCGTCCGGGAGCGTTTCGGGGCGCGATAGAGGGATCGGCACGTCATCGGGATCGCTGTCGGCCGGGGCCGCCTCCTCGGACTTCACCGGCATGTCTTCGAGATCGGCCTCGGCATTTTCAACGCCGTCCTGGGCAACGATGGTGATGCCGGTCTTCTGCGTGACGATCTTGACGCCCTGGAAGACGCGGTCGAGCGCGCCATCATAGCGGCGGCCGGTCAGGCCGGGATAGGCAACGATCTGTGCTTCGCGGTCCTCCGGCGTCACCTCCTGCGGCCGCTTCAGCCAACCCTGATCGACCTCCGGCACCTCGATCCATGGCGGCGGCGTCACCGTGTCGGTGCTGACATCGTAGATCGCCGGCTTGGAAAAATATTCGCTGAGCGCATAACCGGCCGCCCCGATCGGCACGATGGCATAGACGAGCGCAACGAACGAGGCGATGCCACCGATAGCCGCGATCTGCCAGAGACGCACGAAGCCGATGACGGCCAGCACCACGGCCAACAGTGCCAAGCCCGCCGACAATGCCGCAAGCGCCGTGAAATGCGGCGTGATCAGCGGCCCGAAGCGATGCGCGAAAAGAGCGGCAGCGAAGAGACCGAAGGCGAAGCGGGCGATCCTGCGGGCCCAGCGGGCGGCAAGGGACGTGGGGCGCTCATACTTGATCATCATCTGGCAGAATCAATCCCCTGGTCGGACGCCACAACCTCTCGCTCCTGTTTAGAGCATCTTGGCGAAGACTGTGAAGCTGTTTTCGAAGCACCAGCAGGCCGCCATTGGACGCGGCAAAGCCTGCAACCCCTGTCCGCCAAGGGCTGCGCCGCAAATTCGCCATTCTCGTTCAGCATGTCTTGATAACGGGGATCAGGCGTGTTTCCCGGTCCCTGCGGCTTCGGACCGGTTTGCACACACATCGACATTTGCAGGCAGCGGCAAAACACCAGTTTTCCGGCGGCTTGAAAGGAGAGTGACATGCTATCATCCGAACCGAATACCGCCGTATCCGGCGCGCAAGCCGCCGCTTCCCCGGCCGATCCAGGCCTGACGATGGAACTGCTCGAACTGGAGCTTTCTCTCGATGGCTTCGAGCCCGATACCGGCACATTCGCCGACCATGTACGCGCTGCGGCCGCCGCCATCGATGGCGCCCTCCTGTTTGAACTTCCGGCTTCCGGCCTGGTCGCCGATTGCGAGCGGATCGCCGTCATGCGCATCCCGCAGGACGGCAGCCCGCTGATGACGACCGTGTTTGCCTGCCTGGAAAGCGACGGCACGACGATCCGCATCGAGAAGCCGGACGAACGCACGGCGGACCTGCGCAATTTCGCCGAAGCTTTTGTGGATGTGCTGCAGCGCATCTGATAGACGGTCGGATTGGATAGACATGACAAGGCGAGCCTATGCAAACCCGGAAATTCCTGTTCCTGGCGCTCCTTGGCGCCGTTGTTTCCAGCTGCGCGACGGTCACACCGGAAGAGCGCCGCGCCGCGGATGAAAAGACCTGCCTCTCCTACGGTTTCCGTCGCAATACGGATGCCTTGGCGACCTGCCTGCAACGGATTGAACTCGACCGGCGCGCCGATAGCCGCGCTTTTCGCTACGGCAATGATCCGATGATGTGGGGCTGGAACCGGCCGGTCGTGTATCGCTGACAACGTCGGCCATCAAGCCTCCCCGCAGCGCTTGAAAGCGGAACGGATTTTTCTCCGATCGGCCGCTGATCCCCGTTTCTTTTGCTTTGGCGGCGGCAATTCATGCCTATGATACTCGCGCCAACAACGGGAGATCATGTCATGAAAATCACTGCCGTGCTCGGTGCGCTCTGCGCACTGCTTGTCCTTTCCACAGCGCCTGCCTTGTCCGCCGAACGCTGGGAAGAATTGCCCGAACCCGCCGCCCTGCCGCAGGCCGCCAAGTCCGGCACGGCGCCGGTCAACGGTATCGACATGTACTACGCCGTCTATGGTGCCGGTCCTGCCGTTCTGCTGATCCACGGCGGTCTGGGCTATGCCGATGTCTGGGGCGCGCAGGTGGCGGACCTGTCGAAGGACCATACGGTCATCCTCGCCGAAAGCCGCGGTCACGGGCGCTCGACCCGCAATGCCGACCCTTACAGCTACGATCTGATGTCATCCGATTATCTGGCTCTGCTCGATTACCTCAAGGTCGACAAGACGGCGATCGTCGGCTGGAGCGACGGCGGCATCATCGGCCTCGACATCGCCATCCATCATCCCGAGCGGCTGACGAAGCTGTTTGCCCATGCCGCCAACTCGAAGACCGACGGCGTCATACCGACCGTGATGGAGAACAAGACCTTCGCCGCCTATATCGAGCATGCAGGGGAGGTCTACAAGAAAATCTCCCCGACGCCGACCGAATACGACGCCTTCGTCACCCAGATCAGCAACATGTGGGCGACCCAGCCGAACTGGAGCGATGACGACCTGAAAAAGATCACCACGCCGACCGCCATCGTGCTCGGCGACCACGACGAAGCGATCAGCCGCGAGCACACCGATTACCTTGCCAAGACCATCCCGGGCGCGCAACTGATCATCCTCAAGGACGCCAGCCATTTCGCGATGTTGCAGAACCCGGATGGGTACAATAAGGCGGTGCGGGAGTTTATTGATAAGTGAGGCTTCCGACGAACCAAAAGCAAGCCGGCAGCCGCAGTTAAAATGCCTTGGGCAAACCGGCTTGCTTCAATGTTTCATTGGCCGTGTGGCGCGATTTTACACCGTGGTCGACTGTGAAATGTCGCTGTGAAATTGGGCTAAACCAAATTTCGTGATCGCCCTTTCCGGCCCTTACAAACCGGCAGCCAGCCTTCGTCAACAAATCCTTGAGATCGCGCAGATAGCTGGACATCTTTGCTCAAAAATGCGGATTTGAAACTCTGGTCAAATGCTCCGACATGATGTGAACCGGAATTTCGCGGAGGTCCGAGGAAATATCGTTCAATTCCAGAAGATCCGAAATCGCCCCCAAAATCTTCGGCTCAAGCAGTTCCATCGTGTCGGCCTCGACAGCGAGCCCTTCAATATCCTGACTGGTAGCCACCCAGACCTTCGCCTCGTCATCCCATGCGGCGCGAACAATGATCGAGACGTGCTTCACGGAAATCTCCTCGGAGAACTTGGCGCCAATGTTGGCGTTAACTCGTAAAATATAGCATTGCCCAAGTCAATTTTCAGCCGCCCCTCACCCCTTCCCATTGATCGCCGCCTGCGCCGCTGCCAGCCGTGCGATGGGCACGCGGAAGGGGGAGCAGGAGACGTAATCGAGGCCTGTCTCCTCGCAGAAGCGGATCGAGGCCGGGTCGCCGCCGTGTTCGCCGCAGATGCCGAGCTTCAGGCCGTTCTTGGTGCGGCGCCCGCGTTCGGCGGCGATCTGGATGAGTTCGCCGACGCCATCGAAATCGAGCGAGACGAACGGATCCTTCTCGACGATCCCCTTCTGGATATAGGTGTTCAAGAACTGCGACGCGTCATCGCGGGAAATGCCGAAGGTCGTCTGCGTCAGGTCGTTGGTGCCGAAGGAGAAGAAATCGGCGCTTTCGGCGATGACATGGGCGCGAAGCGCGGCGCGCGGCAGCTCGATCATCGTGCCGACGAGGTAGTCGATCCCGATGCCGGATTCGCCGATGACTTCCTTTGCGATCGCATCGATGCGGGCCTTGACGTAATCGAGTTCCGATTTCAGGCCGACGAGCGGCACCATGATCTCGGGAACCACCGGCGCGCCGGTCTCGCGGGCTGCCTCGACGGCGGCCTCGAAGATGGCGCGGGCCTGCATCTCGCAGATTTCCGGATAGGAGATCGCCAGCCGGCAGCCCCGATGGCCAAGCATCGGATTGAACTCGTGCAGCGCATCGACGCGCTGGCGCAGTTCCGCCGGCTTCAAGCCGAGAACGGTCGAGACATCGGCGATCTCCTCGTCGGTCTTGGGCAGGAATTCGTGCAGGGGGGGATCGAGCAGGCGGATCGTCACCGGCAGGCCATGCATGATCGAAAACAGCTCGGCGAAATCGGATCGCTGCATCGGTAGCAGCTTGGCGAGCGACACCCGGCGGCCGGCCTCGTCGGCGGCCAGGATCATCTCGCGCATGACATTGATGCGCTCGCCTTCGAAGAACATATGCTCGGTGCGGCAAAGGCCGATGCCCTCGGCGCCGAAGGAGCGCGCCGCGCGCGCATCGGCCGGCGTTTCGGCATTGGTGCGCACCGTCATGCGGCGGCTGGAATCGGCCCAGGCCATGATCTTGCCGAAGTCACCGGACAGTTCCGGCTGCAGCATCGGGATCTCGCCTTTCAGCACCTGCCCGGAAGAACCGTCGATGGTGATGATGTCGCCCTTCTTCAGCGTGCCGCCGGCAGCGATCAGCAGTTCGTTGCGGGCATCGACACGCAGATTGCCGGCACCGGAGACGCAAGGGATGCCCATGCCGCGGGCGACCACCGCCGCATGGCTGGTCATGCCGCCGCGCGAGGTGAGGATGCCCTCCGCCGCATGCATGCCGTGAATGTCTTCCGGGCTGGTCTCGACGCGCACGAGGATGACCTTGCGGCCTTCTTTTTCGGCCAGCACCGCCTCATCCGAGGTGAAGACGATCTCACCTGTCGCGGCCCCCGGGGACGCCGGCAGGCCGGAACCGATAATGTCGCGGCGGGCACGCGGGTCGATGGTCGGATGCAGCAGCTGGTCGAGCGAGGCAGGATCGATGCGGGCGACGGCCTGGTCGTTGCTGATCATGCGGGCCTCGGCCATATCGACGGCGATGCGGAGCGCCGCCTTGGCGGTGCGCTTGCCGGACCGCGTCTGCAGCATCCAGAGCTTGCCGCGCTCGATGGTGAATTCGAGATCCTGCATGTCGCGGTAATGGCCCTCCAGCCGGTCGCAGATCGCCTGAAATTCCTCGAACGCTTCCGGCATCAGCTTTTCCAGCGACGGCCTATCTGAGCCCGACGCGATGCGGGCGGCCTCGGTGATGTTCTGCGGCGTGCGGATGCCGGCGACGACATCCTCACCCTGCGCGTTGACGAGGAATTCGCCGTAAAGCTCGTTTTCACCGGTGGATGGATTGCGGGTGAAGGCAACGCCGGTCGCCGACGTATTGCCGAGATTGCCGAACACCATGGCCTGGACGTTGACGGCGGTGCCCCAATCGGCGGGGATATTGTGCAGATGTCGATAGGTGATGGCGCGCGGGTTCATCCAGCTGGCAAAGACGGCACCGATCGCGCCCCAGAGCTGGACTTCCGGGTCCTGCGGAAAGGCTTCCCCAAGCTCTTCCTCGATCGTCCGCTTGTAGAGCGATATGACATGCTGCCATTCCACGGCGGAAAGCTCGGTATCCTGCTCGTGGCCGAGCCGACCCTTCTCGTCCTCCAGGATTTCCTCGAAGACATCGTGATCGAGCCCCATGACCACGTCGGCATACATCTGGATGAAACGGCGGTAGCTGTCCCAGGCGAAGCGCGCGTCGCCGGCATCATGGCCGAGCGCCTGCACGGTGCTATCGTTGAGGCCGAGATTGAGCACGGTGTCCATCATACCCGGCATCGAGGCACGGGCTCCCGAGCGGACCGACAGGAGAAGCGGTTTCCTGATATCACCGAAGATACGGCCGGTGATCGCCTCCATCTTCCCGATGCCTAAGGAGACCTGGGTCTTCAAGTCTTCGGGAATGCTGCGATCACCGGCATAATAGCGACCGCAGGCCTCGGTGATGATCGTCAGGCCCGGCGGCACCGGCAGGCCGAGATTGCACATCTCCGCAAGATTGGCGCCCTTGCCGCCCAGCAGGTGATTATCCACCGCCTTCCCCTCGGCTTCTCCGCCGCCGAAGGTATAAACCCACTTCGTCATCGCATATCTCCACCCATTCGGCTCCCACCGAAGGCTACAGTATCCCTTTCACGTTTGAAATGCACCGGAGGCAGAATTTTGCTGCATTGCAGCAAAATCGTGGGAATCCGTTGCAGGAATGACAGAACCGCTCAGCCTGCAATGCCTGCGGCACCGGCATGCGCCCTGCCGAAGCCTTTATTGGCCGCGACTAAACCGCTTCCCGCAACTGCTCGGCCGTCTGCAGGTCGACGGAAACCAGTTGGCTGACGCCCTGCTCGGCCATGGTGACGCCGAAGAGGCGGTTCATGCGGGCCATGGTGATGGGGTTGTGGGTGATGATGACGAAGCGGGTCTCGGTCGAGGCCGCCATCTCGTCCATCAGGTTGCAATAGCGCTCGACATTGTGGTCGTCGAGCGGCGCATCGACTTCGTCGAGCACGCAGATCGGCGCGGGATTGGTGAGGAAAACGGCAAAGATCAGCGCCATGGCCGTCAGCGCCTGCTCACCGCCCGACAGCAGCGTCATGGTCTGCGGCTTCTTGCCGGGTGGGCGGGCGAGGATTTCGAGGCCGGCGTCGAGCGGATCGTCGCTTTCGATCAACTGCAACTCGGCCGTGCCGCCGCCGAACAGATGGGTGAACAGCCGCTGGAACTGGACGTTGACGATATCGAAGGCGGCGAGCAGCCGTTCGCGACCCTCCCGGTTCAGGTTCTGGATCGCCGAGCGCAGCTTGCGGATCGCGTCGATGACATCCTCGCGCTCCTTCATCAGCGCATCCAGCCGCTCCGAAAGCTCCTTCTGCTCCTCCTCGGCACGCAGGTTGACGGCGCCCAGCCGCTCGCGCTCGATCTTCAGCCGCTCCAGTTCCCGCTCGATGTTGCGGATATCCGGCAGGTCGCCGTCGACAGGCAGGCCGGTCAAACGCAGGACCTCGTGCGGCGCGCAGGCCAAAGCCTCGCGGATGCGCGCCTCGACCTCGACCCGCTTTTCGCGGGCCGACACCAGCCGCTCCTCGGCGCGGCCGCGTTTTTCACGGGTTTCGGCAAGCTCGGAAAGCGCCGTCGCGGCGATGCGGTCGGCGTCGCGCTGGCGGTTTTCCGCCGCCGCCAGCACATCGGCCGCCTGACGCCGGGCCTCCTCCGACTTGGTCAGTTCGTTCATCAGGGCGCGGCGCTTTTCGTCGAATTCGTCGGGCGCCTCCAGCAGTTCCTCAGCCTCCTCGCGCGCCTCGCTCTCGCGGTCGCGCAGGGTCTCGATATGTTCCTGCGCGCTTGCAGCCCTCGTGTTCCAGGTCTGCCGCTCGGCCTCGATCGCGCGCAGCCGGCGTTCGCGCGCCTCGTTTTCGCGGGCCAGGCCGTCATTGATGGCGCGCGCCTCGGCCACCAGCGCCCGGTCGGTCGCGACAGCGGTCATCTGGCTTGCCAGCTTCTGCTCCAGAACGGTGAGGTCCGGCGCATCCTCTAAGGCCTCGCGGGCGGCTTCCATCTGCTCGCCGATTTCCTCGACCTGCAGCGCGAGTTGACTGGAGGTTTCGGCCAGGACGGCACGGCGGCGCATGAGATCGCCCGAGGCGCGCTCGGCGGCGGCCAATGCATCGCGGGCCTCGGCCAGCTTACGCACGACCATCCGCTGGGATTCGCGCGCCAGCCGCAGCCGCTCGTCTTCGGCGCGGATGCCGGCGGCGGCGGCGGCAAGGGCGGCCTCGCGGGTCTGTAGCTGGTCGCGGGCTTCCAGCGTCTCGTTTTCGAGTTCGGCCAGCCGGTTCTTCTGCGCCAAACGGAGTGCTGCCGCGCTCGGTGCATCCGCACCCGCGACATGTCCATCCCAGCGCCAGACGGCGCCAGCGCGCGTCACCAGCCGCTGGCCGGCCTTCAACGATGGCAGCAGCCTTTCAGCCGTTGCATCATCCTCGACAACACCGATCTGCCTCAATCCGCGATCAAGAACCTGCGGCGCGCGCACATGCTGCGTCAGCGGCACGGCCTCCGATGGCAATTGCGGATCGCCGGACACCTCCCCGGGCATGCGCCAATGAGCGGGGGCAGCGGGATCGAGCGGGGATTCCAGGTCTTCGCCCAAGGCGGCACCCAGTGCCGTCTCGAAGCCGCGATCGACCTTCATGTCGTCGACCACCGGTGGCGCGGCACCTTGCACGACGGACGCTTCCAGCATGCGGCGGATGGTGCGCGCTTCCGTCTCGATGCCGTTCAGCCGCGCGCGGGCGGCATCGACCGGCGGGCGGGCGGCAGTCTCGGCGAGACGGGCGGCGTTCAGCGCATCCTCGATATCAACAATGGCGCCTTCAGCATTTTCGAGCGCGATCTCGGCGGCCTCGACCTCCTCGCGCTTTTCCTGCGGGTCGGGCAGCGTCGAAATCTGCCGGTCCAGTTCATCGAGATCGCGGTTCTGGTCGGACAGTTGACGGGCAAGACGCGCCTGCCGGTCGGTGAGATCGCGGATGGTCTTTTCAAGCTGGTTACGCGTGGCCTGCGCCTCGGCCTTTTCGGCGGTCAGCAGACCCAGCTGGCGCTCGCCTGCCGCCAATGTCTCGCTGGCATCCGCCAGCCGCTCGCGCGCCTCCTCCGCCCGCTCGCCAGCCTCGGAGAGAAGGTCGCGCAGTTCGCTTTCCTCCTCGTCCAGCCGCGCCAGAATGCCGGTATTGTCGGCGATCAGGCGCTCCTCGCGCAGGATGTCTTCCGCCAGTTGCGACAGGCGACGGCTCAATTCGTCACGACGGCGCAGGATGCGGCCAGCATCCTCTTCCAGCTGCGACTTGGCGATCTGCAGCCGTTGCAGGGCGGCCGCCGCGCGGGCCTCGGCCTCGCGCAGTTCCGGCAGTTTCAGGCTGGCGATCCCTTGCGCCTTCGCCGCCTCCATCTGACCTTGAGCCTTCTCGGCCACCAGCGAGGTCGCCTGGTTCAGCTGGCTGTCGGCCTCGCCCTCGGCTTCCTTCGCCTGCACCCAGCGAATATGCAGGAGCATCGCCTCATGCTTTCGAATATCGGCAGACAGCATCTTGAAGCGATTGGCCTGGCGCGACTGGCGCTTCAGGCTTTCGATCTGGCTTTCGAGCTGGGAGGTGACATCCTCCAGCCGCTCCAGATTGGTCTCGGCGCCCTTCAGCCGCAGTTCCGCCTCGTGACGGCGCGAATGCAGGCCGGAAATGCCGGCCGCCTCTTCGAGCAACTGCCGGCGCGCCTGCGGCTTTGCCGCGATCAGCTCACCGATCCGCCCCTGCCCCACCATTGAGGGCGAGCGCGCCCCGGTCGAGGCATCGGCAAACAGCAGTTGCACGTCCTTGGCGCGAGCTTCCTTGCCGTTGATGCGATAGACCGAGCCGTTCTCCCGCTCGATGCGGCGGGTGACCTGGATTTCGTCGCTGTCATTGAAGGCTGATGGAGCGGTGCGATCGGAATTGTCGAGATAGAGTCCGACCTCGGCGGTGTTGCGGGCGGGGCGGTTTCCGGAGCCTGAAAAGATCACGTCGTCCATGCCCGACGCGCGCATGTTCTTGTAGGAATTCTCCCCCATCACCCAGCGCAGCGCCTCGACAAGGTTCGACTTGCCGCAGCCATTCGGCCCGACGACGCCGGTCAGCCCCCGCTCGATGACGAATTCGGAGGGTTCGACGAAGGACTTGAAGCCGAGAAGGCGGAGCTTGGTGAATTTCATGGGGTCGGCCCTGATGGTACGGACAGCGCCGAATACGCGGAGATTTCCCCCCCTCTGTCACTTGGTGACATCTCCCCCTCAGGGGGGGAGATTGGCCGCTCATGCTGTGCCCGCCTCACCAAAGAAGCGTCGTGGGAAAAGGATGATCTCCCCCCTTGAGGGGGAGATGTCACAAAGTGACAGAGGGGGGGAATCGTCCGCACACTCATCATATCAAAGCGCCCTCCCCGACCGTCCTGACGATATGCAGGCAGACATTGTCGATATCTTTCAACACATCGTCATTCCAAAACCGAAGTACCGTCCAGCCGCAAGACGAAAGCACCGCGTCGCGCCTGACATCATAAGCGCTTTCACCATGCTGCGTCCCGTCCACTTCCACGATGATCTTGTGCTCCGGACATGCGAAATCGACGATGTACCCGGCGATCGGAAGCTGTCTGCGAAATCCGAGCCCCATCAGCCGGTGTGCGCGGAGCTCGTTCCAAAGTTTCAGCTCGGCATCCGTGAGCGTTTTGCGCATGCGTTTTGCATTGCTGCGTGCGGCCGGGGAGGTTTCAGTTCGGGGCATTGCCATTGCCCTTCATATGCGCGCAAGAACAAGGCTTCAGATACGCGGCGCCTTCCCCCCCTCTGTCCCTCCGGGACATCTCCCCCTCAAGGGGGGAGATTGGCCGCTCCCTTTGTACTCGCCTTACAAAGGAAAAGGCGGTGGAAAAGAATGATCTCCCCCCTTGAGGGGGAGATGTCACGAAGTGACAGAGGGGGGGAAGCGTCCGCGTTACGAGAATCTGCAATTGCTGTAACAAAAAAACGGGCGCACCAAGGCGCCCGTCGATCGTTTGGAAACGGTCGGGATCAGAGCATCGAGTCGATAAGGCCCGACATGGTGGCAACCGACATTTCTCCGGAATATTTCTTGCCGTTGATGAAGAAGGTCGGGGTGGCGGCGACGCCGTAGTCCTTGCCGCCCTTCTGCATTGTGGCATTCACATCATCCAGAAGTTTCTGGTTCGTCAAGCAGGCCTCGAAGCTCTCCTGTGTAAAACCGGCCAGTTTCGACATCTGCAACAGCGCATCGCGGCCGTTCTGGGCGGCGGCCCAGGTTTCCTGCTGCTTGAAGAGCATGGAGACCATCGGGAAATACTGGCCTTCCGGCGCGCAGCGCGCCAGCATGAAGGCAGCCGCCGCACGCGGATCGAACGGGAATTCGCGCACCACGAAACGAACCTGGCCGCCATCGACATATTTTTCCTTGATGGCATCGAAGGTCTCGTTGTGGAAGCGGGCGCAATGCGGGCAGGTCATCGACATATATTCGACGATCGTCACCTTGGCGTCCGCCTTGCCGATCGACATTTCCGGCAGCGGGCCGGGTTCCATCAGCTTGGCGATCTCGATTTCGCCTTCCGGCTGCGGAAGCTCGACCTTGGCGGGGGCTGCTGCCTGGGCCATCTGCGTCTGGCCGGCATCTGCGGCTGGCTTGGCTTCGGTCGACGTGGTCGAGGCCGTTTCCGTCGCATCGACCGGCTTTGCTTCCGACTTCGTCGCCGCCATCATCGAGCCGCCATCGGCGGGTTTCATCGCATTGTTCGACGACATCATCGAGCCGCCGTCGGCCGGCTTGACCTCGGTCTTCGTCGCCGTATCGGTGGTCTCGGTCTGGCTGGTCGCCGCCGCATCCTTCTTTTCGTCGCTGCAGGCGGCCAGCGTCAGGGCGAGAGCGGCCACGGCAACGCCGCTCAGAAGACGCTTGTAAGGGCTCATTTCAGAAAGGAACATGGAGTTTCACCTGTGTAGGGGATGGACGAAAAAACGGTTGAAAATTCGATAACTTGCCTGCCGCAGGGCGGCAAGAGCCTGATGCTCACCAAAATTCAAACAATTGTGACCTGCTGATGTTCCAGCTCACTTTTTTCGGGTCGCCAGCACTGCAGTGCCGAGCCTTGTCAGCGCCGCCTTCAGCGCATCGCTCTCGATGCCGTCGACCAGCGTTTCCAGATGCCGGGCGCGTTCACCGGTGAGAGGCTTGGGCTTGCGATTGCGCTTCATCGGCGGCGAGACCGGCTTCTGGACGATCCGCATCTGGTTGACCGCCGGAAATCCGAAGAAGCCGTTGATCCGCTGGATCAGTTCGCCCTGTGCATGGGTAAGGAAAAGCGCCCGCGCGCCTTCGCAGGCAATGGTGAGGACACCGGGCTGGTAACCGCCCTCGCCCGCCATCTCGGCGGCGCGGCGCGGCCAGGTGATCTTTTCCGGCCGGGTGCAATCGGCGAAATCCTCGCCGGCGATCTCATCCCAGGAGCCGAGCAGCAGCGTATTGATGCCGGCGCGCTTGGATAGCACCGGATCGATCAGCCCATTGGCGACTTCACTGATCTGAACGACGCCCTTGCGGGTATAAGGTTGTTTCAACGGATAAGCCTTCGATTCCCGATCGCGCCTTGAAGGATGGCGAACACTTCGCCAAGTATAGGACGCAACCAACCCTCCGGCAAATGATGCAGCAGACAATGACAGCGGCCGACGCGGCTCAACGGCTTCTCACCTGGTACGACCGGCATCACCGCGACCTGCCCTGGCGGATTTCTCCGTCGATGGCGGCGCGTGGCGTGCTGGCCGACCCCTATCACATCTGGCTGTCCGAAGTGATGCTGCAGCAGACGACGGTGCAGGCGGTCAAACCCTATTTCCACAAGTTCCTGTCGCTCTGGCCTGTTGTCACCGACCTTGCCGCCGCCGATACCGAAGAGGTGATGAAGGCCTGGGCGGGGCTCGGATACTACGCCCGGGCGCGAAACCTGAAGAAATGCGCCGAAAGCGTCGCGCGGGATCATGGCGGCATCTTTCCGGATACGGAGGAAGGCCTCAAAGCGCTGCCGGGCGTTGGGGACTATACCGCCGCGGCCGTTGCCGCCATTGCCTTCAACCGCAGGAGCGCCGTGCTCGACGGCAATGTCGAGCGGGTGATTTCCCGCCTGCACGCGATCGAAACGCCGCTGCCATCGGCCAAGCCGCAGATGCGGGCGCTGGTGGCGGAGATGACGCCGACGAAACGTCCCGGCGATTTCGCGCAGGCGATGATGGATCTGGGCGCGACCATATGCACGCCGAAACGGCCCGCCTGCGCGCTCTGTCCGATCAACGAGGGCTGCCTGGCGTTTCGGACGGCCGATCCGGAAACCTTTCCGCGCAAGGCGGCGAAGAAGGAAAAGCCCGTGCGGGTCGGCGCGGCTTTCGTCGCGGTCAAACACGACGGTGCGGTCTACCTGCAGAAGCGGGCGGAAACCGGCCTGCTCGGCGGCATGACCGAAGTGCCGGGCACGCCTTGGACGTCGCGAGTTGATGGCGACAACACGATTGCGGCCCAGCCATTCGCCGCTCCCTGGGAGGCCTGCGGAACAATTACGCATGTCTTTACGCATTTTGAATTGCGCTTGTCGATCTATCGGGCCAATGTGGCAAATGAGAACAAAACAGGAAACGGCTGGTGGGAACCCTTCGCCTCCCTAGAGGCGCAGGCCCTGCCCACCGTCATGAAAAAAGCGATCGCCCAGGCACTCCCGCATGCCTTCAAGGGCGGCCGGCCAGCGCGATGAGGAACACCGCATGAGCATAGAAATCCGTCACATCGTCTTCGACATCGGCCGGGTGCTGATCCATTACGATCCGCATCTTCCGTTTTCCCGAATCATTCCGGACGACAAGGAGCGCAGCTGGTTCTTCGCCAATGTCTGCACCCATGACTGGAACATCGAGCAGGACCGCGGCCGCGACTGGCGCGAGGCGGAAGACCTGCTGATCGCCGATCATCCCACACATGAAGAGAGCATCCGGGCCTTCCGCAAGCACTGGCACGAGATGGTGCCGCACGCCTATGTCGAATGCGTCTCGATCATGGAAAGCCTGATCGCCAAGGGCTATGACGTGACCATGCTGACCAATTTCGCCTCCGACACGTTCAAGGAGGCGCAGAAGCGCTTTCCCTTCCTGACCCTGCCGCGCGGCGTCACGGTGTCCGGCGACATCCGCCTGATCAAGCCGGATGTGGCGATCTACCGGATGCATGCCGAATCCTTCGGGCTGGAGCCGTCGGCGACCCTGTTCATCGACGACAGCATGGCCAATGTCGAGGGCGCCCGAGCCGCCGGATGGCATGCCGTCCACTTCACCGATCCGCAAACGCTCCAGGCCGATCTTTCGGCCTACGGGCTGACGGTTTGAAACGGGAGACCGTGGACGTCATGCCGATTGATCCTGTTGCCTTGGTCGAGCGCTTCCACGCGGCGATCAACACGCTCGATTTCGGTACGATCGATGCCTTCTTTGCCGACGACGCGCGCTATGCGTCCGGCAAGGTCGGCGGTCTTAAGGGACGTGACGCGATCATGGCAGGCTTCCGGCGCTACTTCGACGAATATCCGGATCAGGTCGCCGAAGACAGTCTGATCGAGGCCCTCTCCCCGGTCTCGGCGCGCGCCGTCTGGCGTCTTTCCGCCACCAGCAGCATCACCGGTTCGCCCCTTCGACGGCAGGGTGAGGAAACGATCACCTTCAATGAACAGGGCTGGATCATCCGCGTCGATGTCACCGATTACTGACACCAAAAGCCCCTTTTGAAACCACCAAATCGCCGCATTTGGTTCAGGTATCATTCACCTTCCTGCCCTCATGATCTCCTCCAGAATTCAGCAGGTTAACAGAAGGGTACATGCATATGGCAATGACTATTCGCGGTACGAACGGCTACGACAAGATCGTACAGGGAAGCCGCAGCTTCGCTGAAATCTACGCCTATGACGGCGATGACGACATTTATCTCAACCGTACCGACAGCAAGGGCGGTGGCAACTATGTCAGCGCCGGCGACGGTGACGATTACGTGCTGAACTATTTCGAGGGCAGCAACAAGATCTACATGGGCAACGGTAATGACCTCTATGTCGCCGATATCCGGGCTGGTGTCTCGGGCGAATACGACAGGGTCTATGGCGGCGGCGGCAACGATCGCTTCGAACTCGACACCGAGGAGAGCGACTATTACGGCGACTCCGGAAACGACACCTTCCTGACCGTGGGCGTCGACAATTACTACAATGGCGGCTCCGGCACCGACACGATCAGCTATGCCCTGCAGGACGAATACGGTTCGCAGAAGGGCAAGGGCGTGACCATCGATCTCGGCGCGCAGAAGGCCTCGACCACCAAGGGGCATTCGGAAAAGCTCGTCAGCATCGAGAATGCTACCGGTACCAATCTCGGCCATGACGACATCACCGGCAGTTCGGGACGCAACGTCTTGAAAGGTCTTGGCGGCTCCGACATCCTCGACGGCCTCGGCGGCAATGACGACCTCTATGGCGGCGCAGGCAATGACGACCTTTACGGCGGTGACGGTAACGACGATCTCTATGGCGACTCCGGCGCCGACCGTCTTTACGGCGGTTCCGGCAGCGACGTCCTCGTCGGCGGCAGCGGAAACGACGACCTTTACGGCAGTTCGGGTGCTGATGACCTTGACGGCGGCTCTGGCGCCGACCTCTTGGTCGGCGGCACCGGCTTCGACTATCTGACGGGGGGAACCGGCGCCGATACGTTCGATTTCAATTCGATCAGCGAATCCGTCGTCGGTGCGAACCGCGACGTCATCACCGATTTCCACCGCTCCGAACTTGATGTCGTCGACCTGTCGACCATCGATGCCAACGCGTTGAGCAGCGGCAACCAGAAATTCACCTTCATCGGCAGCGCATCGTTCCACGACAAAGCGGGCGAACTGCGCTTCAGCAGCGGCGTGATTTCCGGCGACACGGACGGCGACGGCGTGTCCGACTTCCAGATCAAGATGAGCGGCGTCACCAAGATGTACGCCGACGACTTCTTCCTTTGAGCCACTCGTCTCGGATTTAGAGCATCGTTCCCTTAATACGCCCCATTCTGCTGGAAGGAATTTTGGCCAGAACCAAGGCGGCTGGCGAAAAGCGCAGCAAAAGCTGCGGTTGAGACGGCCACCGCCGGTCGTGGCCAAAATTCCTTCCAGCCCTTCGGGTTGGCTGAAAACGGTCGCCCACTGCGGCGGATGGCTGGACCGATGGATCTCGCATCGCTCTGCGCCATCCTTCTTGTGGATCGGCCGTTTTGAGCCAACAGAATGGATCGTATTAAGGGAACGATGCTCTAACACGGAGTCCCGCCTGCCCGGCGGGGCTCTTTTCGTTGTCCTGATGCCTAAAAACAGAAACGCCCAGGATCATTGCCGATCCTGGGCGTTTAAGTCTTCTTCCGGGACTGAAGGTACTAAACCGGAAGAAAACTATCTCTGTGCCGGGCAGTCCTGCGACCGCGCCGTCGGGCAATTTGCGGGTCTCCCCGCGCGTCTCGTGTGGTTGATCACCCGGTCGTCTTGCCTGAATTCAGGATATGCGCGGGATGGTTAAATTGTTCTAAAAGCCGCAGCCGATTTCCGCCGCCCGGCGCGATCGGCTCGAGGCAATCGGAATATACGGAAAGCCTACAATACTGAAAAAACTGTGTTTTTAACGCTAGGTTAGGTTTGATTCCATGAATAGACCCCAGGATCACGCCCAAAAGTTGCAGGCATGATGCTGTCTTGATATCTGCCTTTCGGGGGTAATCATGGAGCGAATATGGCAAAAGTAAATTTGAGCGGTTTTACGAAAACCGCGGGTCTCGATCTGCAGGATATTGCCGGAACAAAGCTGCACACCATCCTCGATTACGCCAACGAAAAATTCACGGCGACGGGCATTTATCTGTCGGACAATTCCAAGAATTACATGAAGTTTTCCGGCACCGGCCTGAAGTACAAAGTCGTTGGCGGCGAGGTTTTCGGCATCACGGCCGGTACGCTGACATCGTTCTCGATCGTCAAGAACGGCGTGACCATCATCAGTGAAAGCGGCCTTTCCCTTTCGGGCAAGGCGCTGGCGGCCGCATGGGATAGCGGCAGCACGACGAAGTTTCTCGATGCCTTGCTCGCGGCAAGCGACACGATCAACGGTACCGCCTATGCCGATAAATTCTGGGGCGGCGCAGGCAACGACACGCTGAACGGCCTTTCGGGCAATGACAATCTCAGCGGCAATGCCGGCAACGACAAGCTCTATGGCGGGTCCGGCAACGACAAGCTCTATGGCAATGACGGCAATGACACGCTATCCGGCGACAGCGGCAATGACGGCCTGTCCGGCGGTAATGGCGACGACAAGCTTTCGGGCGGCACGGGCAAGGACATTCTCAACGGCGGCGCTGGCAAGGATATCCTGACGGGCGGCAGCGGCGTCGATACATTCGTGTTCAAGACCAAGTATGGCGCCGACACGATCAAGGATTTCGACGCCATCGGCAGCGATCACGACATCATCGACCTGTCGGGCCTTGCATCGGTCACCAGCTTTGCCGACCTGAAGGCGCACCACCTGACGGTCGTCGGCACCTCTATCGTCATCAACGGCGGCAATGGCGACAAGCTGCTGCTGGAAAACGTCAAGCTCTCCAGCCTGGATGCCGGCGACTTCCTGTTCTGACGCAAACACTTATCTCTTCATAAACGGCCGGAATCTCGTCTCCGGCCGTTTTTTTGCATCTGCAAAATGAAGCTTAAACGTCTTCGGCGTGTTATGCTCGCCACATCGGCACAATCGAATCGGCCGACTGTTTCATTTCCCAGCACTCATATGAAACGTTTACTTTGAAACTTATGTTTTCCCCGTTTCGTTCCTGCCGTTGCAGACAGGAAAGGCAGCGCCGATGAATGGCAACACTGACACCTCGAACAAGAGCGCGGGCCCGCAGCCGTCGCAGGACCTGAATTCGGAAAGCCCTGCCCGCTGGGTCGTTCATTGTATCTGTTGCGAAACGCCGGTGGAGCCTTGGCAGACCAGCGGTTATGAGTTCGGCTACTGCGCGCATTGCTACGACCTGCTGATGGCGCCGACAGGGCAATCCTGACCCTCATCACTCCTATAACATCGGACGCAAAAACGCCGCGCATCCGGAGATGGCGCGGCGTTCTGACGGTCAATTGCAGTTCTGGCCGCCGATCAGTTGATCTTGGCCATGTCGCTACGAACCACGGCACGCAGATCATCGATCGGGCGCAGGCTACCGGCATCTTCGTAGTGCCAGAAGGTCCAGCCGTTGCAGGCATCGAGACCCTGTACCTTGGCGCCCAGACGATGGATGGAGCCGGCCTCACCGCCGCTTGCAACCGTTCCATCGGCGCGCACGATGGCGCTGTAACGGCGGCGTGCATCCGTCAGCACCGTGCCGGGCTTGATCATGCCGCTTTCGATCAGCGTGTTGAAGGCGACACGCGGTTCGGCCTTCTTGCCGGTCATGACCGACAGGGTGGCCTTGCCGAGCGGCTCGACGGCGGCAATGCGTTCGGCGGCGGCATCGATGTAGGACTGCTCGCGCTCGATGCCGACGAAATTGCGGCCGAGGCGCTTGGCGACGGCGCCGGTTGTGCCGGAACCGAAGAACGGATCGAGCACGACATCACCCGGCTTGGTCGAGGCCATCAGGATGCGGGCGAGCAGAGCTTCCGGCTTCTGGGTCGGATGCGCCTTCTTGCCGTCCTCGCCCTTCAGCCGCTCGCCGCCCGAGCAGATCGGGAACAGCCAGTCGGAGCGCATCTGCACGTCGTCGTTCGATGCCTTCAACGCATCGTAGTTGAACGTGTAGCCCTTGCCCTTGGAACTGGGGCTCGCCCAGATCAGGGTCTCGTGGGCGTTCTGAAACCGGCGGCCCTTGAAGTTCGGCATCGGGTTGGTCTTGCGCCAGATGATGTCGTTGAGGATCCAGAAATTGAGATCCTGCAACGTCGCGCCGACGCGGAAAATGTTGTGGTAGGAACCGATGACCCAGAGCGTGCCGGTGGGCTTCAGCACGCGGCGGCAGGCAAGCAGCCAGGCGCGGGTGAAGGCATCATAGGCCTCGAAGGACACGAACTGGTCCCATTCGTCATCGACGGCATCGACCAGCGACTGGTCGGGACGATGCAGCGAGCCGCCGAGCTGCAGGTTATATGGCGGGTCGGCGAAGACGACATCGACGGAGTTGTCGGGCAGCGCTTCAAGGGCAGCAACGCAGTCCCCCTTGATGATGGAATTGAGCCAGCCGGCAGGGCTGGCGCCGCGGGAGATTTCGGCCATTGAGACAACTGGGGACATGGACAACTCGCAAATACGCTTACTCGGAACGATTTCAGCCCTTATGGTTACCGAACTTGGTTACCAAATCCTGAAAGCCGGCGGAAATTCGCGAAATCATACAAGAGGATGGAGATATGCGGTTCATTTTGGACAGGGCGGCGGCTCTGTTCGTAAGGCGAAAACCGATATTTGAAAACCGGAAGTAACACCAGCATCCCTCATCCTCGTCCTTGTGGCGGGGATCCAGTGGCGCCGCGTCTGCGGCGCCGGAAACTCTCTTTTCGGAGTAAAAGCGCGTCTCACCGCGCAGACGCGCGGTGGCTGGATGCCCGCCACAAGGGCGAGCATGACGGAGTTCGGGGAAGGATATCCATACCAACGGAAACCCATGCACTCAAACCAGATGCCCCTCCTTCTCCGCATGAAAAACCCGGCTATCCTCCGGCGCCTGTTCGCGTTCCGCCATGCCATAATCACGGATGACGCCGGCGATCCTCAGGCGGTAGTCGGCGAAGGTGCCGTTGCGACCGGCGTGCTGGGCGGCCCGGTGGTCCGGACCGTTGCGCCATCTGGTGATGGCCGCCTCGTCGCGCCAGAACGACAGGGAGAGGATTTTGCCCGGCAGTTTCAGGCTCTCGAACCGCTCGATCGACAGGAAACCGTCGATCTTGTCGAGACGAGCATGCAATTGCCCGGCGAGATCGAGATAGGCGCTGCGCCGGCCATAGGCGGGCGTTACTTCGAAGATGACGGCGATCATGACGACCTCCCGGTCGTCTTCGGCCCGTCGGCATGGGGCAGCGAGACATTCTTCAGGAAAATCCGGTCTTCCCTGAGGATGAACCGTTCCTGCCTAGCGAACCGGTAGTTCTCGGCGCCGAGCGGATCGGCCTGCAGCCGGGCTCGATAGGCCTCGTAGGCCGCGAGGTTTTCGATGTTGTAGACGCCGTAGGCGGTGGTGGCCGAGCCTTCATGCGGGCCGAAATAGCCGATGAGATCGGCGCCGCAACGCGGGATCGCCTGGCCCCAGTTGCGGGCATAGGTCGCGAACTCCTCGCGCTTGAACGGGTCGATCTCGTAGCGGATGAAGCAGGTGATCATGGGTCTTTCCTCGGTTGCGGATGTCCTCTTCTGCCAGTTTGCAGGCCTTGAATGCTTCGACGACGATCGAAGTATGAGGCCTTGCCGATGGCCGGTGGCGCGATTAACATTCGGGCATGAAAGAAGGACCCGACATTGCCCAGATCGGATCGCTGATCGGCGATCCCGCCCGCGCCAACATGCTGACCGCGCTGATGGGCGGCAAGGCGCTGACGGCGACCGAGCTTGCGGGAACCGCCGGAATCACGCTGCCAACTGCCAGCTCGCATCTGTCGAAGTTGGAGGCGGGCGGGTTGATCGGCCAGCGCAAGCAGGGCCGCCACCGTTATTTCGCGCTGGCCGACGACGATGTCGGATTGCTGCTCGAAAGCCTGATGGGCTTTGCCGCCGATCGCGGTTTTACCCGCCACCGCACCGGCCCAAAGGACCCGGCGCTGCGCAAGGCGCGTGTCTGCTACAACCATCTGGCAGGCGACTACGGCGTGCGCCTGCTCGACAGCCTCGTCGCCGAAGAAGTGATCGCCGGCACGGGCGACCGGTTGGCGCTGACCAAGGAGGGCGAGAGGCGGATCACTGCGCTCGGCATCGACCTGTCGGCCCTGACGCGGTCGCGTCGGCCGGTCTGCCGCACCTGCCTCGACTGGAGCGAACGCCGTTCGCATCTGGCAGGATCGCTCGGCCAGGCCCTGCTCAGCCTGTTTCTC
Organism: Pararhizobium sp. O133; assembly: GCF_051669845.1. NCBI lineage: Bacteria > Pseudomonadati > Pseudomonadota > Alphaproteobacteria > Hyphomicrobiales > Rhizobiaceae > Pararhizobium > Pararhizobium sp. O133. The sequence goes on from NZ_CP196426.1 coordinate 3,825,292, forward strand.
GACAAGGGATGGGCCAGGCGCGAGGCGGAAAGCCGGGCGGTGCGCTTCACCGCGACAGGCGAGAAGGAATTCGCGAGACTGTTTCCGGTCGCCGGCTGATCAGCCTTGTGTCGCTGCCACGAGCACGCCATCGTAGCCGCTGCTGGCAACGTTCGTGCAGAGCGCCGACCATTCGCATCTGTGGCAGGCCTTGCGGATCGTTCCCGCTGCAAACGCATCGCGCATCCTTGCAAGGAATTCCGCATCCGGACAGATGACGGCGCCGGGACCGGCGGGCCTTCCAAGCAAAGCCTCGACGGCTTTGCGCGCACGCTCGTCCCGGTCGGTGACGCTCTTTCGCCAGCAATGCGGATCGGGCTCATCCAGAAGCGGCGCGCAGATATCGTCCGGCCCCTCGACCACCAGGATGTCCTCACCGTCTGAAAGACGGGCGGCGATGCGGACATAGTTTTCGGTGAAGGCCTCGGTATAACCCTTGCCGATGAAGGTCAGCATGCAGAGCAGGTGATGCGGGCGCAGGCGAACGGTCATGAAAGCCCTGATATGATGGAACGGGAACCCGTGAAGGCGTGTTCCTATACCGAACGATTGGCACCCCGTCCCTTGCTATCCTATATTTGCCTCTGACAAGGGCGAACTCATTCGCCTGGACCGCACCGCATCGAAATGGAGTTCTGCAGTGAGCGTTGCCTTTACCAAGGAAGAAAGTTCCGAGACTGCGTCGGAAACCCTTCTGCCCGACCGCCCGATCTCCCCTCATCCGAACCTGGTGACGGAGGCGGGATTGAAGGCGCTTGAGCAGCAATTGCAGCAAGCGCGCGAGGCCTATGAGGCGGCCGCCGCGATAGAGGACATCAACGAGAAGCGGCGCCAGCAGGCAGGACCCTTGAGAGATACGCGCTATCTCGTGGCTCGCCTGCGCACCGCCGAACTCATCCCGGCACCCACCTCGACCGACATAGTCGCATTCGGCAGTACGATCACCTTCAGCCGCGATGACGGGCGCGTCCAGACCTATCGCATCGTCGGCGAGGACGAGGCCGACCCGAAGGCCGGTTCGATCTCCTTCGTCTCGTCGGTTGCGGTGCGGCTGATGGGCAAGAGCGTCGGCGATGTCGTGGAGGTGAGTGGGCAGGAGATCGAGATTACCGCGATCCGGTGAAGCCAATCAACTCGCCGCATACCTGCCTCCCGTTTCGCGCGGTTGAGCTTTCGGCCGGCATCGTGTAAACGGCCGGCATCTCCCCCAAGGATTCCATAGATGTCCAGCATTGATCTCATCCTGTTCGACTGCGACGGCGTTCTCGTCGATTCCGAAATCATCGCCAGCGAGGTCGAAGCCGAGCTTCTGACCGAGGCCGGCTATCCGATCAGCACCGAGGAAATGGCCGAGCGCTTTGCCGGCATGACCTGGCACAACACGCTGCTGGCCATCGAGAAGGAAGCCGATATCCCGCTTTCAGCCAATCTCATCACCAAGAACGAGGCGATCCTCGACAAGCGGCTGGCGAGCGATGTGCAGATCATCGACGGCGTCAAGCCGATGCTGGCGCAGATCAAATTGCCGCACGGCATCTGCTCCAACTCGACAACCGCACGGCTTGCGATGATGCTCGGCAAGGTCGGCATCAAGGATCATTTCGGCAAGCATATCTACTCGGCCCGCGATCTCGGCGAAGACCGGGTGAAGCCGAAGCCCGACATCTTCCTGCACGGCGCCAAGCAGTTCGGCGTCCACCCGTCCCGTGTGCTGGTGATCGAGGATTCCGTCCACGGTGTCCACGCGGCCATCGCCGCCGGCATGCGCGTCGTCGGCTTCACCGGCGCCTCGCACAGCTACCCGTCCCACGCCGACAAACTGACCGAAGCCGGCGCCGAAACGGTGATCTCCCGCATGAGCGCATTGCCGGGCGTCATCGCGGCGCTGTCGGAATGGTCGGAAACGCTGACGGCTTGAGCCGCCACGGAAGTGGCAAGCCTACCCTGAAGTTCCTCTCCCAGCACGGCTTGATCACCGGTCGCCAACGTTGGAGCGGAGTTGGGCTATATCTGGGGGCGGCTAACACGAATCTCGTGAAAGCCAATTCGCCCATCGTGATCGCTTTCCCCCGCCTATCTGATCGCTTGACATGATATCGGATGTGACATCAGATTAAAGCCATGATTGTGGTTGATGCCAATGTCGTGCTTTCGGCTTTCCGATCGTCGAACGGCGCATCCCACTTCCTTGTCCGCAAAATGATCGGGGGCGATGTTCCGTTTTCCGTCTCACCTGCGGTTGCGCTTGAATATGAAGATGTCTTGAAACGCCCCGGAATTTTAGGTGAAAAAACCTGGGCCAGTCATGGTGATATCGATACCGTTCTCGACGCGGTTTTCAGCCGGGCAAAACTGGTGTCTCCATGGTTTCGGTTCAGGCCGTTTCTGAACGATCCGAAAGACGACCTATATATAGAATGCGCTCTTGCTGCCGGTGCGAACACAATCGTGAGCAGCGACAGGCATTTTCACCATCCCGCCGTCGAAGCGTTCGGATTGAAAGTCATCAGAGCAGGAGAATTCGTCGCTGAACTGACGAGAAGGAGATGAACATGAGTACATATCCCTTGCGGCTTGCAGATCATGTGATGGAAGAAGCCAAACAGGTCGCGGCTGAAGACAACGTGTCGCTAAACCAGTTGTTATCGGCGTTCATCGCCGATGGAATCGGTCATCGCCGCGCGATCATGACACTGAAGAAGCGGGCCGGTCGCGGGGACGCGGACGCAGCGCTGGCGATCCTTGATCGTGCGCCGAATGTAAAACCTGATCCTGGTGACGAGCTTGCTGGAGAGTTGAAATCAGCGGCCCGGCCGAAGACGTAGAACAAGAAATCCCGGAAGACTGCTTTTGGCCGTTGCCCTGATCGTCGGCGCGTACAAGGCTTTCGGTTCGCCTTTGCAAATCACCCAGGGTTGCCAATCAACAAAAAACCGGCGCGAAAACCCCGCGCCGGTTTGTTCATTCAGCAGCAGAAAATCCCGCTTATTTCTTCTTCTTGCCCTTCACCGGGCCTTCGTCGAAGCCGACATAGACCTTGGCGAAATCGCCGGCACCACCGGGAATCGCGACGTCGGCCTTGGTGAAGATGAACTGGGTGGCGCCGGCGCCGGCAGCAACCTCGACCGGGTACTGCGTCAGTTCGGAATAGAGCGTGTTCTTGCCGTCGGTGGCGGCGACGCGGATCGGCAGGTTGACGGTGCCGGCACCACCGGCCGGGCCGGAGACGACGCGGCCCTGAACGACAATGGTCATGACCATCTGGCTTTCGTTCTGCACGCACTGGCGGGTCGTGTCGGCCAGCGACGCCTGGTAGACGATCTTGGTCGGATCATCCTTGGCGCCCTTGGCATAGGTGCGGTAATTGGCCGTTCCATCCAGCAGATAGACCTGCGGGCAGGTTCCCTGGATCACAGCCGGTGTCGGCGCGGCTGCGCTGCCGCCGGCATCGATCGCACCGCCGGTGTCGGTCTTGTTGCAGCCCGCTGCGAGCAAAAGAAGTGAAACGCCGAGAACACGGCCGGAAATTTTACCAAACACTTGCGATGACCCTCTGCCTTGCACGATTGATGTCGCCTGGGCATGGCTGACCGGAAAATGAGGTATTTTTCGGATTTCCGCCCCTGCAACTTGAGCCTTTCAAGACCCTTGGCGATGGTCTATAGCAGCGACGCATTGAAAAATCGATTGGAGTCTGAGACCGGAACGCCAATTTTTCAGGACACGCTGAATTGGCCGATCACGGGCGACAAGCCGATGTTTCCGTCAGCTTTGCCAAGGCTTGACGCAAAGGGAACCGCGAAACAATCCCGGTTTCCCTATGATGCCTCCCAATTCCCGCCGCACGCGCCCGCGGCTTCGAACGCATGACGAAGGATGGTCACGGTGAAGTATGTGTCGACGCGGGGCGAAGCCCCTTCGCTAGGTTTTTGCGATGCGCTGCTGGCGGGTCTTGGCCGCGACGGTGGCCTTTATGTCCCAAGCGAATGGCCGAGCTTCACAAAGAAGGAAATCCGGGCGCTGCGCGGCAAATCCTATCAGGACATCGCCTTTGCCGTGCTCTCCCCCTTCGTCGATGGCGAAATCCCGGATGACAAGTTCCGCGCGATGATCGACGAGGCCTATGCGACGTTCCGCCATCCGGCCATCGCACCGCTGGTTCAGACAGGGCCGAACAGCTTCATCATGGAACTGTTCCACGGCTCGACGCTCGCCTTCAAGGACGTTGCGATGCAGTTGCTTGGCCGACTGATGGATCATGTCCTCACCGAGCGCGACCAGCGCGCCACCATCGTCGGCGCGACGTCGGGGGATACCGGCGGAGCCGCGATCGACGCCTTTGCCGGCCGCGACCGCACCGACATCTTCATCCTCTTCCCGCATGGCAAGGTTTCGCCGGTGCAGCAGCACCAGATGACGACCTCTACCGCTTCCAACGTCCATGCGGTGGCGATCAAGGGCAATTTCGACGATTGCCAGGGGCTCGTGAAGGAAATGTTCAACGATGTCGGCTTCCGCGACGGCGTGGCGCTCTCGGGTGTCAACTCGATCAACTGGGCGCGCATCATGGCCCAGATCGTCTATTATTTCACCACGGCGCTGGCGCTCGGCGGCCCGGACCGGCTCATCTCCTTTACCGTCCCGACCGGCAATTTCGGCGATATCTTCGCCGGTTACGTCGCCCGCCAGATGGGCCTGCCGATCGACAAACTGATCATCGCCACCAACGAAAACGACATTCTCGCCCGCACACTGCAGACCGGCCGCTACGAGATGCGCGACGTCAGGGCAACCACCTCGCCGTCGATGGACATTCAGATCTCCTCCAATTTCGAGCGCCTGCTGTTCGAAGCCTATGAGCGCGACGCTTCCAAGGTGCGCGGCCTCATGGCGAGCCTCAAGCAGTCCGGCTCCTTCGAAATCGAGGCGGACGCGCTGAAGCGCATCCGCAAGCTGTTCCGTGCCGGGCGCGCCTCCGAGAAGGACGTGGCAAGGACCATCGAAAAGACGCTGGAGGCCACGGGCTACCTGCTCGACCCGCATACGGCGATCGGCGTCTTCGTCGCGGCCAAGCACGAGACAGCGAGCGTGCCGATGGTGACGCTTGCAACCGCCCATCCGGCGAAATTCCCGGACGCAGTAAAATCAGCCTGCGGTATTGACCCGGCGCTTCCAACGTGGCTTGCTGATCTGATGGTCAGGGAGGAGCGTTTCGACGTTCTGGACGCCGAGCTTAAAACCGTTGAGACCTTTATCAACGAGCGTGCCCGCATCCGGAGATAGGACGCAGAAAGACGTATGATGAAAGTTGAGTGCACCCGGCTCCAATCCGGGTTGACGGTCGTCACCGAGCACATGCCGCATCTCGAAAGCGTAGCACTCGGTGTCTGGATCAAATCCGGTTCGCGTGACGAAACAACGGACGAGCATGGTATTGCCCATCTGCTGGAACATATGGCGTTCAAGGGCACGGCCCGGCGAACCGCCCGCGAAATCGCCGAGCAGATCGAAAATGTCGGTGGCGAGGTCAACGCCGCCACATCCACGGAAACGACGTCCTATTACGCCCGTATCCTGCAGGACGATGTCCCCCTCGCCGTCGATATCCTCGCCGATATCCTGACGGAATCCTCTTTCGACGAAGACGAACTGCAGCGCGAGAAGCAGGTCATCCTGCAGGAAATCGGCGCCGCCAACGATACGCCCGACGACGTGGTGTTCGACAAATTCGCCGAGACCGCCTTCGCCAACCAGACGATCGGTCGCCCGATCCTCGGCACGCCGGAGACGGTCCTCTCGTTCTCGCCCGACCAAATCCGCAGATATCTCGATCGCAACTACACCACCGACCGGATGTTCGTCGTCGGTGCCGGTGCGCTCGATCATGACAGCTTCGTGCGACAGGTTGAAGACCGCTTCGCCAGCCTGCCGCAAAAGCCGACCGCCTCCCCCATTGCCGACGTTGCCCATTACACCGGCGGCGACGTGCGCGAGGATCGCGACCTGATGGATGCGCAGGTCCTGCTCGGTTTCGAGGGCAAGGCCTATCACGCCCGCGATTTCTACTGTTCGCAGATTCTCGCCAACATCCTCGGCGGCGGCATGTCGTCCCGGCTGTTCCAGGAAGTGCGCGAGCATCGCGGTCTCTGCTATTCGGTCTATGCCTTCCACTGGGGCTTTTCCGATACCGGCATTTTCGGCGTGCATGCGGCGACCGGCGGCGAGAACCTGCCGGAACTGATGCCGGTCATCATCGACGAGCTGCGCAAGGCTTCAATGAACATCGAGCAACAGGAAATCGACCGCGCCCGCGCGCAAATTCGCGCGCAGTTGCTGATGGGCCAGGAAAGCCCGGCGGCACGCGCCGGCCAGATCGCCCGCCAGATGATGCTCTACGGCCGCCCGATCCCGAATGAGGAACTGATGGAGCGCCTGTCCGGCATCACCGTCGAGCGCCTGACCGATCTCGCCGGCCGCCTGTTCTTCGACACAGTGCCGACGCTGTCGGCGATCGGCCCGGTCGAAAAGCTGGCACCGATGGGCGACATTCTCGGCGCACTCTCCAGCAAGGCTGCCCGTCCGCGCGCCGCCAACGGTTGATTCATTCTCGAAATTCGGCTGCGCGCTCTTCATGGGGCGCGCAGTTTTCCGTCATAACGGCAACACCCCACCGGCGCGGAGGCTTTCATGACACGATCGGTCTTTCGGTTTCTGTCACGGCAGCCGGACCCGGTCGAAATTGCCAGCGCCACCCACGTTTTGCGCCTGCCAAAGACATCCGACTATCGCCAATGGTACCAGCTGCGCAGCGAAAGCCGCGCTTTCCTCGAGCCGTGGGAACCGACCTGGCGTGCCGACGATATGACGGAAAGCGCCTTTCGAACCCGCGTGATCCGCAACGAACAGGAATTCTCGTCCGGCCAGGCTGTGCCGCTCTTTATCCTGTCGCGTGAGGAGAACACCCTGATCGGCGGCCTGACGATTGGCTATATCCGTCGCGGGGCCGCGCAATGCTGCATGATCGGCTACTGGATGGGCGAGCGTTTTGCCGGCAAGGGGCACATGGCGCAGGCGGTGAAACTGGCTATTCCCTACATCTTTTCCAGCCTTCAGTTGCACCGTATCGAAGCAGCCTGTATTCCCGAGAACCACAGAAGTATCCGGCTCCTTGAAAAGGCCGGGTTTCAGCGTGAAGGCTATTTGCGGGAATACCTGAAAATCAACGGACAATGGCGCGATCACCTGATGTTTGCCCTCCTTTCGCAAGACCGCATGCCAACGAAGAATTTGAGTGATTGATGCTTTTGAACCGCCTGCCATCGCTTCCGTCAGTCCAAAGGCTCATGGCTCTGGCCATGATCGTGACTGCGGCCCTGTGCTGGTTCAGCGTGGCCCCTGCCCTTGCGACGGAGCCGGTCAAGATCTCCCGCGAGGACACAGCTCTCGACCTGACGGCGACGACGGAAATCTATACCGGCCGTGGCGAAGCCTTCCAGGTTTCGACGGCGCCGGGCACCGACGGCATCGTGCGACGCATCGAGGTTCGCTCCAGTGCCGAGAACCACCAGGGCGACTGGGCGGTGTTCGCGCTCGCCAACGTCTCTGAAGAACAGCTGGAGCGCGTCATCGTCGCCCCGCATTTCCGTCTGGTGAACTCGAAACTGTTCTGGCCGGATCTCGGCTCGCAACGCATCCTGTCGATCACGCCGTCGGAAGGCTTTGCGCTTGATCGGATGCCGAGCGACGAAGCCGACGTCTTCCGCATCACGCTGAACCCCGGCTCGGTGATCACCTTCGTGGCGGAACTCGCCGGCCCCGACCTGCCGCAGATCTATCTCTGGCAGCCGGACGCCTACAAGGACACGGTCAATGCCTTCACGCTCTATCGCGGCATCGTGCTCGGCATTGCCGGCCTGTTGGCAGTGTTTCTGACCATCCTGTTCGTGGTCAAGGGAACCTCAATGCTGCCAGCGACGGCGGCACTCGCCTGGGCGGTTCTGGCCTATATCTGCGTCGATTTCGGCTTCCTGTCGAAACTGATCAACATCACCGCCGGCGACGAGCGAATATGGCGGGCGGGAAGCGAAGTGTTCCTGGCGGCCGGCCTGGTGATCTTCCTGTTCACCTATCTCAACCTCAACCGCTGGCACCAGCACCTGAGCTACGCGACGCTTGCCTGGATCCTTGGCCTTGGCCTGCTGTTCGGCGTCGCCATCTACGATCCGGCCATCGCTGCCGGCATTGCCCGCCTCTCCTTCGCACTGACCGGCACCGCCGGCATCATCCTGATCGCCTATCTCGGCTTCAACCGCTATGACCGCGCCATCCTGCTGGTGCCGGCCTGGCTGCTGATCCTCGTCTGGCTTTTTGGCGCCTGGATGACCGTGACTGGCCAGCTTGCCAACGACATCGTCCAGCCGGCGCTCGGCGGTGGTCTCGTCCTGATCGTGCTCCTGATCGGCTTCACGGTGATGCAGCACGCCTTTGCCGGCGGCGCCTACAGCCAGGGCCTGTTTTCCGATCTCGAGCGCCAGTCGCTGGCGCTGACCGGCTCGGGCGATACCGTCTGGGACTGGGACGTGGCGCGCGACCGCGTCGTCACCATTCCCGATATTTCCGCCCAGCTCGGCCTGTCGCCGGGCACCATGCACGGCGCCGTGCGCAACTGGCTGCCGCGCCTGCATCCGGACGACCGCGACAGGTTCCGCGCCACGCTCGACGTGCTGCTGGAACATCGACGCGGCCGGCTGAACCATGAATTTCGCGCCCGTGCCGAAGACGGCCATTATCACTGGCTGTCGATCCGCGCCCGGCCGGTGCTGGGCGCCAACGGCGAAATCATCCGCTGCGTCGGCACCATCGTCGATATCACCGAGCAGAAGAATTCCATCGACCGCCTGCTGCACAACGCGCTGAACGACAACCTGACGGGCCTGCCCAACCGGCAGATCTTCCTCGATAGGCTGCAGTCCATCCTGTCGCTGGCGCCGGGCTCGAGCGCCGTGCGCCCCACCGTCATCACCATCGATGTCGACCGCTACCGGCAGGTCAATGACAAGCTGGGCATCGCCGCCGGTGACAATATCCTGATCGCGCTGACCCGCCGCCTGCGCCGCCTGCTGAAGCCGCAGGACACGCTGGCCCGTCTTCGCGGCGACGAATTCGGGCTGATCCTGATGTCAGAGCGCGACCCGGCCAAGGTCGCCGATTTCGCCGACGCCGTCTCCAAGGCCATCATGGTGCCGCTCAATTTCGGCAACCGGGAAATCAACCTGACGGCCTCGATCGGGCTCGTTTCCTGGGTGGACCAACAGGAAAATGCGACCGGCCTGCTCGACGATGCCGAACTGGCGATGTTCCGCGCCAAGAAGGCCGGCGGCAACCGCGTCGAGCCCTTCCGCCCCGCCTTCCGCGCCTCCGGTACAGACCGACTGCAGTTGGAGCAGGATCTGCGCCGGGCGATCGAGCGCAAGGAATTGAGCCTTGTCTACCAGCCGATCGTGCGTCTGGCCGATGCCGAGATCGCCGGCTTCGAGGCGCTGATGCGCTGGGAGCACCCCAAGCGCGGCAGCATCTCGCCGACCGAATTCATCCCGATCGCCGAAGGCTCGGACCTCATCAACCAACTCGGCATGTTTGCCTTCGACAGGGCGACCAGCGACCTCACCGAATGGCAGATCCAGACCGGCGACCTGCCGATCTTCGTCTCGGTCAACCTGTCGAGCGCGCAACTGCTCAACAACGATCTCTACGACGACATCCGCGCCGTCCTCAACAAGAACCGCTGCGACGCGCAGAAGGTGAAGGTGGAGCTGACCGAGTCCCTCGTCATGGAGAACCCCGAACAGGCGCGGCTCGTGCTGCAGAAGCTGAAAGATGCCGGCCTGCGGCTGGCGCTCGACGATTTCGGCACCGGCCATTCGTCGCTCGCCTATCTCACCCGCTTCCCCTTCGACACGATCAAGATCGACAAGGCTCTCGTCAAGGATTCCAGCGACAAGCGCACGATCCTGCTCCGCTCGGTCATCACCATGGCGCGCGAACTCGACATGCAGGTCGTCGCCGAAGGCATCGAATCGGAAGAGGACGCCGTCGAACTGGCGCAGATGGGCTGCGATTTCGGCCAGAGCTTCCTCTTCGGCCCACCGATCGGTTCGGACTCCATCCAGCGGCTGCTGAAAGAGCGCTTTCCGCTGATGAAGCGGGCTTGAATACCGACCAATCTCCTCCAAAAGGCCAAGCAATAGCTCCGGCGATGGATGATGCATTTCCACCGGTAGATGCCGATTGAGCGTACAGTTTAAAGCCCGTGGCAGATAGTTGCGAGACCGACTATATAGTGGAAATGACTTCAGCTGGAGCGGACCCGTGAGCGTCGTCGCAGAGAACTTTGGTAGGCGCGTGGTCTCCCCACGAAAATTTCCAGAACTGGGAAAGCTACTTGCCCGGATTCAGGAAGCATACAATCCTGTCGATGTCATCCTCTACGGGAGCCAAGCAAGAGGAGAGGCGACGGCTCAAAGCGATTGGGACTTGAAGGTCATTGTTTCCGACGAAGCGCCTGAGCATGTGTTTTCGCCGCTGTTTGGGTGGAGCGTCCAGGAAGGGTCCGGTGTCTATGCAGATGTGTCTTGCATACGCTTGTCCGATTTCCGCGCCGATCTGAAAATTGCGAATTCGGCAGCCAGCCACATCGTAGACGACGGCATAGTGCTCACAAATGTCTGCTGAACTTCATATAGCCAACATGCTACGATTGGCTCGGGAGGATCTGGAAGCAGCCGAGATGCTCGCCGCCAGGAAAAACAGAAACGATGCCTACCACGCGCAACAAGCTGCCGAGAAAATTCTTCTTGCCCTCCTGACGTCCGAGGGTGTCAAGGCAGAGCGCAAGGATTCGCACCGCCTTGATGTCCTGCGCGACCTGCTGCCAGACGCCAACAGGTTCAAGGCGAGGTTTTCCCCATTGACGTTTCTGACCATCTACGCAACGGCATACCGCTATCCCAAGGATGCCGGGCGTCTGCCGGCGAGAGTCGAGAAGAATGATCTTGATCCGGCCATGGAAACCCTCAAGAAAATGCTGAGTGATGTCGCCGCCCATTTTGGCGTCAAACTGACCGATTCCGATAAAGTCCCGGCAATGTCGTCCGCTCCACCCCCGCTGACTGCCTGCCGATACTGTTTCGCCTTCTACTGAGCGTCCGTGGCACCCGCCTTCAGGATGAGCCGATTGATGAAATCGAGCTTCTGTACCACGGGCGGCGACAGCACGAAGGGATAGCTGTCCGCCTGGCCCATGCTGCGTTGCAGACTGTTGAGCGCGACGCTGAGCGGGATCCAGGAATCGACGAGATCCTGGGCGCTGGCGGCCCTGTAGGGATTGAAATCCACTTCGGCGGCCATGTCCTCGTGGCGACGCGGGTCGGTCGAGAGACCGAAGGACCGGGCCGTCTCCAGCGTATCGACGATGTGGAAGAAATGCGCCCAGCATTCGGCGAAATCCTCGGCCGGATGGCAGCTGGCATAGGTGCTGATGAAGCTCGCCTGCCAGTCGGGCGGCGGTCCCTGTTCGTAATTGCGCTTCAAGGCCTCGGCATAATCGGCGCTCTCGTCGCCGAACAGGGCCCTCGCCTCGGCCAGCGTTTCGTCATCACGCACCAGTTGAGCCCAATAGAAGTGACCGATCTCGTGGCGAAAGTGGCCGAGCAATGTGCGATAGGGCTCGCCCATCGACACGCGCACGCTTTCGCGCGTTGCGTCGTTAGCCTCGGCCGCCCGCAGGCTGATCAATCCGTCCTCGTGTCCCGTCATGGCCGGAACGACATTGCCGTTTGCATCCACGTCGTCGGCGAGGAAATCGAACACCAAACCGCCCTGCGGATCTATGTCGCGCCCGGGGCGCGGCAAGTTCCAGCGCAAGAGCGAATAGAACAGGTGCCGCTGCGCCTGGCCGATCTTCTGCCAGCGTGCCAACCCTTCCGGATTGTCGGTAACGGGCACGATGCGATTGTGACGGCAGGCCTCACAATAAATATTTCTCTCTTCGGCGGGGACGAGCCAGTTGCAGGTATCGTGCGCGGCGTTGGCGCAGAAGCGCACGTCAGCCTGCGTTCGGGAAATGCTCTGCCACAGATTGTCGCCTGCCGGCGTGACCGCCTGCATCGCCATGACTTCGGGAAGAAAACCGAGTCGCGACCCACAATTGATGCAGACCCGATTGTCGAAATGCACGGGATTTCCGCAATTGCCGCATTGATAGAGTCTCATGGAGAATTCGCCCGCCCGAGGATTACACCGACAATGGAATATTGGATGATATCAATAACGCAGAGAAATGCCCGCCGGCGCGAAGCACAGCGGGCATCGGCGCAAAAATCTTCCATCCAGTTGAACCCGTCAGGACAGTCGATATGCGCACCTTGGAGCCGCAGACGCATTATCAGGCGCGTCCGCGGCAAACCGGATTACATGCGATCAACGGCGTCCTTCACCGAATCCTTGGCCTTGCCGGTAGCGGTCTGCACCTTGCCCTTGACTTCCTGGCCCTTGCCTTCGGCCTGCAACTTGGCGCTGCCGGTGGCCTCGCCAGCCGCCTGCTTGGCCTTGCCCGCAACCTGGTTGGCTGCGCCGGAAATCTTGTCGGAAGTGCTACCCATATCAGTCTCCTTTAAAAGGGGAGGACATCTTGTCCTTGCGACTGGAAAACGGCGGGCAGTTCAAATTGTTCCGGCAGATCGACAGAAAGACGACAAAAACACCGGCTCAGGCGTGGCCGGCGTCCATCGACAGCATGGCGGGAGCAACGCCCATCAACGCCAATGCGCGATCATATTTATCGCCCAGATCCCGGTCGAAGATCAGCTCTTCGCTGGCCGGGCAATTGAGCCAGCCGTTGTTGGCGATCTCGCTTTCCAGCTGCCCGGCACCCCAGCCGGCATAACCGAGCATCATCATCGCCTTGGACGGCCCCTCGCCGCGCGAGATGGCGCGCACGATATCAAGCGTTGCCGTCAGGCATATATCGTCGCTGACCGGAATGCTGGATTCGCTGAGATAATCATCGGAATGCAGTACGAAGCCGCGGCCGGTCTCGACGGGACCGCCGGTCTGGATCTGAAAATCGCGGGTGACGCCCGGCAGCCGGATGGCCTGGGCCTGATCGATGATCCGCAAGTGGAGCAGCACATCCGGAAAGCTCAGTTGCTGGGGACGGTTGAGCACAAACCCCATCGCACCATCGCTGGAATGGGCGCAGACGAAGATCACGGTGCGGGCAAAATTGCTGTCGAACATGCCCGGCATGGCGATCAGGAACTGACCATCGAGCAAACCGCGTTCTCGTTTCTTCTGGAACGTCGCCATCATGGCTGTAGCCCTTATCGGTTCGGGGTCAAATGAAAAGCGTTTCCATCCTTGTCTTCTTGGTTTTGAAGGCTTTTGTTGGTTTCTTTCTCCTGCCCGATCAAGATAAAATGATCCCTTGGCAAAAACGGACATCTTTTAACCGCGCCCGGAAACCGATAAGCCTCACTGCCATGAAACATCATCGTCCCCTACAGAATGTGATGCAATTGCATGTTCTGGCAACCCTCGCCGGATATTTTTTTGCGGCCTCGATCGCCCATGCCGCAACAAGCGAATGGGTGGGCTCGGAAGGTGGCGATGTGCGGATCGTCGCCGCCAAGCCGCAGTCAGACGGCACGATCCCGGCGATCCTCGACATCCGCCTGAAACCGGGTTGGAAAACCTACTGGCTCGAACCCGGCGCCAGCGGCATCCCACCACAGGTCAGCATCGATCCATCGAGCGGCATTACCTTCTCCGGTCTCAGCTTCCCCGCGCCGAAGGCCTTCGACGATGGCGTGGTACGCTATACCGGCTATGATCAATCCGTTGCCTTTCCGCTGTCGCTGAAGAGCGAGACCAAAGGCGACCTGACACTCAAGGGATCGATCTTCCTCGGCATCTGCAAGGATATCTGCATCCCCGTCCAGGGCAGTTTCAGTGTTCCGCTCCCGGCGGCGCAGGTGGAAAATCCGCTGGAACGGGCGCGGATCGACAAGGCCGTCTCGACCCTGCCGCAGGTGCCGTCCGATGACTTCAAGGTGACGGCGGCCACCTTCGACACATCGGACAAGCGCTTGCGGCTTTCGGTCACCGCGCCCGGCGTGACGGCGAAAGCACCGGCGGAACTTTTCCTCTCAGGTCCGTCCGGCTACGGCTTCGGCAAGCCGGACAACATCGTCACGGAGAACGGCGTGACGAGCGTCGAGATACCCGTCCGAATCCCGGAAAAGGGCGGTGGGCTGACGGATGGATCGGTATTATTGGTCGTGCGCGTCGGCGATCGCAGCATGCAGACCACGCTTGCCTTTGACTAAGCCGAATCTATATTCCACATCGATCGTCCGGAGCCGATGGGCTCCGGCCTTCCCGAAAGACATTCAAGGAGCGAAAGCGTGACCATTTCTGTCGGAGACAAGCTGCCTGCCGCAACCTTCAAGGAAAAGACCGCCGACGGCCCGGTCGAAATCACCACCGACCAGCTGTTTTCCGGCAAGAAGGTCGTTCTCTTCGCGGTTCCCGGCGCCTTCACACCGACCTGCTCGCTGAACCACCTGCCCGGCTATCTGGAAAACCGCGATGCGATCCTGGCGCGCGGCATCGATGACATCGCGGTCGTCGCCGTCAACGACATCCACGTGATGGGCGCCTGGGCGACCTCATCGGGCGGCATGGGCAAGATCCATTACCTCTCCGACTGGAACGCAACTTTCACCAAGGCGCTCGGCATGGACATCGACCTCTCCGCCGGCACGCTTGGCCTGCGCTCCAAGCGCTATTCGATGCTGGTGGAAGATGGCGTGGTCAAAACCCTCAACGTCGAGGACAGCCCCGGCCAAGCCACCGTTTCGGGCGCCGCTGCGATGCTCGAGCAGATCTGATAACGAATGCCGCCGGCCTGAAGCGTTATCAAGCAGGCGGGCGGCACTCTCTTCAGGATGATCATGACCGATCTCCATTTCCGCAGAGCGGTTGCCGCTGACCTGCCCGCGATCATATCGATGCTCGCGGATGACCCGATCGGCCAAGGGCGCGAGACGGCGGGCGATACAACCGATGCTGCCTATGCAGCCGCCTTTTCCGCCATCGATGCCGATCCCAACCAGTTGCTCGCCGTTGCCGAAGACGGGGCTCACGTGATCGGAACGCTGCAACTGAGCTTCATTCCCGGCCTCTCCCGCAAGGGCGCCTGGCGCGGTCAGATCGAAGCCGTCCGCGTCGTCCGCGACCGCCGTAGCGAAGGGCTGGGCCGGCGCATGATCGAATGGGCGATCGCCGAATGCCGCAGTCGCAATTGCGCACTGGTGCAATTGACGACCGACAAGGCGCGGCCGAATGCGCACCGATTCTATGACCAGCTCGGATTTGTCGCCAGCCATGTCGGCTACAAGCTCCACCTTTAAACGCGGCCGAATAAGACAACTATTTTAGCGGATCCTCAGAAAATGAAGCCTGCAAAGGCTTCACAAGGAACTTCGGCTGCCTTTCCGAGTTGAATCAGCAATCGAATCGACGCGGAGACATTGCCATGACTTTGCGTATTCTCATGAGCTGCGTATTGCTCGGACTGATCCCGCACACTGCTGCGGCGCACGACGCGCCATCCGGATGGCGATATGACGCCAGTTGCTGTTCAGGCATCGACTGCCGGCAGATTTCGTCGGCCAGCCTGAAGGAACGCCCCGACGGTTATTTCATCACCATCGGAAACGAAGTCGTGCCCTACAATGACAGGCGTATCCACGACAGTCCGGACGGCTACGTCCATTGGTGTACGATCGGCGGTCGGGATAACGGCCGGACGATCTGCCTTTATGTGCCTCCCCGCGGATTTTGACGGATCAGACCTTACCCGTGGTACCCCTTCTGCCCTGCTAGGCAGAGCGTCACGGCAAAACAGACGTTTTGGGAAACCGCCTCGTCAGGCCCTGGTCTTCTTGAACGGTTCCATGCCCTTTCGCGCCAGTTCGTCGGCGCGCTCGTTCTCGGGATGGCCGGCATGGCCCTTGACCCAGTGCCAGGTCACCTTGTGGCTTCGGTTGGCGGCATCGAGCGCCTGCCAGAGTTCGCCATTCTTCACCGGCTTCTTGTCGGCGGTCTTCCAGCCGTTCTTCTTCCAGCCATGGATCCACTTGCCGATGCCGTCCATGACATATTTCGAGTCGGTATAGAGATCGACCTCGCACGGGGTTTTCAAGCTGGTCAGCGCCGTGATCGCCGCCAGCAGTTCCATGCGATTGTTGGTGGTTAAGGCTTCACCACCGCAGAGTTCCTTTTCCACGTCGCCATAGCGCAGCACCGCGCCCCAGCCGCCGGGTCCGGGATTGCCGGAGCAAGCCCCGTCCGTGAAAATATCGATATGTTTCATCAGGATCAGACTTTCGGCAATGGACGTCAGGCGGTTGCGGGCACGAGGCCATATTCGGCGGCGGAACCGACCGAGCGGTGGAACTGCAGTTTCTTCAGGTATTCCAGCGGGTCTTTCTTCACCACCAGCGCGCCGGGCGGAGTCATCAGCCAGTCGTAGAGACGGGTCAGGAAGAAACGCAGCGCCGAGCCGCGCGCAAGCAGCGGCAGGGCCTCGATCTCGGCCTCGGTCAGCGATCGCACGCTCTGGTAACCGGACAAGAGCGCCATGCCCTTCGTCATGTTGAAGGCGCCGTCCTTTTCGAAGCACCAGGCATTGAGGCAGACGGAGACGTCATAGGCGAGGAAATCGTTGCAGGCGAAATAGAAGTCGATCAGGCCGGACAGGTCATCGCCGAGGAAGAAGACATTGTCCGGGAAAAGATCTGCGTGGATGACGCCCTCCGGCAAGGTGGCCGGCCAGTTGGCTTCGAGGACATCGAGTTCCGCGGCGATCTCGGTCTTCAGTCCCATCTGCACCTCGTCGGCGCGATCGCGGGAATTGTTCCACAGCGGCCGCCAGCCACCGACTGACAACGCATTGGGCCTGCGGATGGCAAAGCCCTCGCCCGCCACATGCATCGCCGCTAAGGCCTTGCCGACCTCGCGGCAGTGATTGGCATCGGGCTTCCTCAGCCACATGCCCTCCAGGAACGAGATAACGGCGGCCGGACGGCCCGAAAGCTGGCCGAGCAGCTTGCCATCGGCGCGCGACAGCGGCAGGGGGCAGGACAGACCGCGATCGGCGAGATGATGCATCAGTCCCAGAAAGAACGGCAGGTCGTTCTGGTCCACCCGCTTCTCGTATAGCGTCAGGATGTAGGAGCCCTTGGTCGTGTGCAGCAGGAAATTGGTGTTCTCCACGCCCTCGGCAATGCCCTTGTAGGAGGTCAGCGTACCGACGTCATAGGCCTCCAGAAAACGGGAAAGATCGTCTTCGGTGATGTCGGTGTAAACTGCCAAGGTTTGTTCTCGTATTTGGGTCGGTGAAAACGGATGATGGATTATAGATCTTCGGGTCAAGCCCGAGGATGACGGAGAGAGAATATAATTGCGGCGAAGATGGCTGGCGTCCGAACAACCGGACCTCCCGAGCCGTCATCCTCGGGCTTGACCCGAGGATCCACGCCGCATCCACCCATCACTGATCTCCATTCACCCACACCATGTCCTCCACCGTCAGCGGCACATGGCGAAGCTCGCGGTTGACGAGGAAGTTTTCGGTTTCCTCGACCGTGTCGGCAAGCTCGACCACGGCCCCATAACGCTCGCGAAACGCCTCGATGATCTCGTTGACGATGACTTCCGGCGCGGATGCTCCGGCAGACAGGCCGACCGTAGCGGCGTCAGTGAAATCATCCCAGTCGATTTCCGACGCGCGCTGGACAAGCACGGATTTTTTCGCGCCGGCCCTGAGCGCAACTTCAACCAGGCGCTTGGAATTCGACGAGTTCGGCGCACCGACGATGATGAAATGGTCGCAGCCGGGTGCCGCCTGCTTCACCGCTTCCTGACGGTTGGTGGTGGCATAGCAGATCGAATCGGCGGCGGGTGCCGTCAGGTTCGGAAAGCGCTCGTGCAGCCGTTTGATCACGCCGGCGGTATCATCGACGGACAGCGTGGTCTGGGTGACGAAGCCGAGATTGTCCGGGTCCGGCGGCGTGTAGACGTCGGCATCCTCGACCGTCTCGACCAGCGACACCGCGCCCTCCGGCAACTGCCCCATCGTGCCGATCACTTCCGGATGGCCGGCATGGCCGATCAGCACGACATGACGGCCGAGCTTCTGGTGGCGCATCGCCTGCTTGTGGACCTTGGAAACCAGCGGGCATGTGGCATCGAGATAGAACAGGTTGCGGCTTGCGGCATCGGCAGGAACCGATTTCGGCACGCCATGGGCGGAAAACACCACCGGCTGCTTGCGATGCTCTTCCGGAATCTCGTCAAGCTCCTCGACGAAGATGGCGCCCTTGGCCTCAAGCCCTTCGACGACATAGCGATTGTGGACGATCTCGTGGCGGACATAGACCGGCGCGCCATATTCCTTCAGCGCCAGGACGACGATCTGGATCGCCCGGTCGACGCCGGCGCAAAAGCCGCGTGGACCGCAGAGGCGAAGGGTGATCGGGGTCTTTTCCGAGGTAGAAGAAGCCATGGGTCAGGAAGCCAGCACAGTCAGAACAAGAGCGAGGATTGCCGGCCCGCCCTGCACCAGAAGGATGCGCGGCTTGACCGACCATGCGCCATATATAGCGGCAACGATCACGCACACAAGGAAGAACACTTTCAACTGAAAGGCAAAATCCGGCTGCGATGCCAACAGCGACCAGACGAGGCCGGCGGCGAGAAAGCCGTTGTAGAGCCCCTGATTGGCGGCCAGAACCCTGGTCGCCTCGGCCTGCTCGGCCGACATGCGGAAGATCTTGCGTCCCGTCGGTCCGGTCCAGAGAAACATTTCCAGCACCAGAAAACCGACATGAAAGAGCGCCGTCAGGGCGATGAAGATATTTGCAAACACGCCCATGCGATTCTCCCGCGATTGAAGGCTCGGAATTTACGTCTTCCGCCGGAAGATGAACAGTCCGCTGACGACGACCAGGGCGGCAGCCAGGCCGTACCATGTCACCGCATATTGCAGATGGCTGTTGGGCAGGTCGAACTGGGTGACGCCTCCGATCGGCATGCCGCCCTCATGCGGGCTGGCGTCCGCATCCATGAAGAAGGGCACGACCCTTGCCGGATCGAGCCCGGCACTGGAGGCCATGACGTCGAGATCCTTCCAGTAGAAGATGTTCTTGGCGACATCGTTGTCCGGTACGACCCAGGACGGCTTGGCGGTAAGCTTGGCACGGGCAAGGCCGGTAACGGTCTGCTCACCCGTCAACTGGCCGAGCTTGCGCATTTCCGGTTCCTTGTTCTCGAAGGGAACGAAGCCGCGGTTGACGAACAGGACCTCACCATCGGCAAGCTGCAGCGGCGTGTAGATATAATAGCCGGTGCGCCCCTCATAGGTCGCGAAGAAATGGCGCTCCTTGTTGTTGATATAGGTGCCGGTGACGCGCATCGTGCGGTAATCGACATCCCCGCCCTCTTTCGCCAAGGCCTCGATATCGGCGAGATCGGCGGGCGGCGCGTGCCGGCGCGCATCGATCTCGGTAAGCAGCGCTTCCTTCCAGTGCAGCCGCTGAACCTGCCAGGTGCCGAGCGACAGCAGGATGGCGAACACTGTGAAAAGCAGCACGATACCTGCGATGCGGCCAAGCAGGCCGCCGCCTTTTCTTGGCGACGCCTCAACCACGGTCGATCTCGCCCTGTCGCGCATTGTTGCGGTATTGCAGGTTGATCAGCACGCCTTTGAGCATACGCATCAGCACGAGACTCAGGCCGCAGGCGAGCGGTATCCAGAGCAGGAAATGAACCCAGAGCGGCGGATTGATATTGACCTCCATCCACAGCGCCGCGCCGACAACGATGAAGCCGACGATCAGGATGACGAAGACGACGGGACCATCACCCGAATCGGCGAAAGCCAGATCGAGATCGCAATTGGCGCAAGCCGGCTTCACCTTCAGGAAACCGTCGAACAGCTTTCCCTCACCGCAGCGCGGGCAACATCCCCGCAGCCCGGCCTTCACCGGATCGACCGGCGGGAAATGCGCACTGTCTTCGTTCATGGCTTGGTCTTTCAGCTTGGCCTCTTCCCGGCAGCTACATTCGATCGACTAAGTATCTTCCAGCCACGCTTTCGTCCAACACAAAGGCTGCGACAAAAGGTGCTCTTCACGGGAATAGCAAGGTCTGTTCAGGAGGCGCGATCCGCGACGATGGTCATCTTTAGACCCAGCGTGGATACAATTTTGTGCAGTGTCTCGAAGCGTGTTTTCGAGCCGCCGCGAAGCGACTTGTACAGGCTTTCGCGCCCGAGCCCCGAAGCCTTGGCGATCTCAGACATCCCACGCGCTTTCGCAACGTCTCCGAGCGCGGCGATGAAAACATCCGGGTTTTCGTCTTCCATGGCGGCGGCAAGGTACTCGGCGATCAGTTCGTCATCATCGAGGAATTCGGAGGCGTCAAAAACCGAAGTCGTCGTCATTTCTTGTCCTTCTCCAAGTCTTTCGCCATTTTCAATGCGGCTGCGATGTCACGCTTCTGACTGGACTTATCTCCACCGATCAGCAGCAGATAAACGACACCTCCGGTCCTCTTGAAATAGACACGGTAGCCGGGACCGTGGTGTATGCGCATTTCGGAGACGCCATCACCGACCGGCGCGCAGTCTCCCAGGTTTCCGTGCTCCGCCGAGCGAATTCGCACCAGGATTCGCGCTTTCGCCTTAGGTCACGCAACGAAAACAGCCATTCCTTGAAGACGGTTGTGGCTTCAAATATCAGCATGATTTTTGTATCTTATTGGATACATCCGGTCAATCCTTCCTGAACTCCGCTCCACCGCAAACCACGAACGAAAACGGCCGCATCGCTGCGGCCGTCCGAAATTCGATGGTCAAGCCGGCATCAACCGTGCGCGACCGGTGCGCCCCAGCCGCCCCAGATGTAGATCGAGAAGAACAGGAACAGCCAGACGACGTCGACGAAGTGCCAGTACCAGGCGGCGGCCTCGAAGCCGAAATGCTGCTTCGGGGTAAAATCGCCCTTCAGCGCGCGCAGCAGGCAGACGATCAGGAAGATCGTGCCGACGAGAACGTGGAAACCATGGAAGCCGGTCGCCATGAAGAAGGTCGCGCCATAGATCGAATCCTTGAAGGCGAACGGAGCATGCATGTATTCGTAGACCTGAACAAAGGAGAACAGGGCGCCGAGCAGAACCGTCAGCGTCAGGCCGTTGATCAGGCCCTTGCGATCACCGTGCAGCAGCGCGTGGTGCGCCCAGGTGACCGTGGTGCCGGAAAGCAGCAGGATGACAGTGTTGTAGAGCGGCAAGTGCCAGGGATCGAGAACCTCGATACCCTTCGGCGGCCAGACACCACCCGTGAACGCCGTGCGGGTCGCCTGGATAGCTTCGCCCGGGAACAGGCTGGCGTCGAAATAGGCCCAGAACCAGGCAACGAAGAACATCACTTCCGAAGCGATGAACATGATCATGCCATAGCGCAGGTGAAGCGATACCACGCGGGTGTGATGGCCCTCGTGCGCTTCCTTGATCGTGTCCGCCCACCAGCCGTACATGGTGTAGAGCACGACAGCGAGGCCGATGAAGAACATCCACGGATGCGCCCATTCGATGCCGAACAAGTGGAGGGAACCGCCCGACAGGTAACGCATGTAGCCGACGCCGCCGAATGCCATGATGAAGGCACCGATCGAGGCAAGCAACGGCCATGGGCTAGGGTCGATGATGTGGTAGTCGTGATTCTTCTGATGCGCATCGGCCATGTGGATATCCCCGATAGTCTTTCTGTTCGTCGCTCCCGGCTTAGCCGAAAACGGTGATCTGTCAAAGTCTGTTGTCAGTTTCGACCGGCTTTCCCGTCAAGGCCGCTACCGGCTTCGAAGGTTCGCGGGCGTAGAAGGTATAGGAAAGCGTCAGCGTCCGAATGTCCTTGGTCTCGACCGACTTGACGATCTCGGGATCGACAAAGAACACAACCGGCATCTCCATCTGTTCTCCGGGTTGAAGCGTCGTCTCGGTGAAGCAGAAACACTGGACCTTGTTGAAATAGGCAGCGCCCGCCATCGGCGTGACGTTGAACACCGCCTGTCCTGTCGTCGGCTTCCTGGACAGGTTCTTCGCCGTGAAGTCGACCTGCACCGTCTCGCCGATCTTGACCTCGATCTCGCGCTGCACGGGCTTGAAATCCCAAGGCAGGTCGGAGGCGATATTGGCGTCGAAGGTCACCTTGATGGTCTTGTCGAGAATGACGTCTGACGCCTGCTCGACGCGCTTGGTCGTACCGTTATAGCCCGTCACCTTGCAAAACATGTCATAGAGCGGCACGGCGGCATAGGCCATGCCGGTCATGCCGACGACAAAGGCGAGACAGGATGCGACGATGACACCGTTCGCTCGTTCCTTTCTCGATGCTGGCTTGCCTGCGGTCATTGCCCTCTCCGCCTTACTGAACCATGCCGCTGCCGAACTTGATCAGCGTCACGACGTAGAAGATGGCAACGAGGCCGAAGAGGACGACGCCGAGCGCAATGTTGCGACCGCGGCGCGACTTCTTCTGAGCGGGAGTGAGCGTCAGGAGTTCCATCAGGCAACCTTTCCAGCAGTCAGCCACAGCGTGGTGACAAGATGATCGATCATCAGCGCGGAGAAGATCGCGAAGAGATACAGGATCGAGAAGGCAAACAGTTTCTTGGCTGGCAACATGCGCTCGTCGCCTTCCGGCATGCGATAGACACCGATCGAATACCAGATGAAGCCGAGACCGAGGGCTGCGGCGAACGCACCGTAGACCATGCTGGAGAAACCCAGGATCATCGGCACGACGCCGATGATCGCGGTAAGACAGGCGTAGATGACTATTTGCGTCTTGGTGACCGCCTCGCCGCTGACATTCGGCAGCATGGGCACGCCGACGGCACCATAGTCACGCATCTTGAACAACGCCAGCGCCCAGAAATGGGCCGGCGTCCAGAGGAAGGTGATCAGGAAGAGGACGATGCTCTCGATGGCAACGCCATTGGTGACGCAAGCCCAGCCGATCATTGGCGGGAAAGCGCCGGCGGCGCCGCCGATGACGATGTTCTGCGGCGTCGAGCGCTTCAGCCACATCGTATAGATGACGGCATAGAAGAAGATGGTGAAGGCGAGCAGCCCGGCCGACAGCCAGTTGATCACCAGTCCGAGAATACAGACCGAGAAGGCCGAGAGCACGAGACCGAAGGCCAGCGCTTCCCGCGGCAGGATCTTGCCCGCGGGGATGGGACGGGTCGCCGTACGCGTCATCACCGCGTCGATATCGGCATCGTACCACATGTTGAGGGCACCGGAGGCTCCGGCGCCCACGGCGATACAGAGGATCGCGATGAAGCCGAGGAATGGATTGATGTGTCCCGGCGCCATGACCATGCCGGCCAGCGCCGTGAAGACGACGAGCGACATGACGCGCGGCTTGAGGAGTTCAAAGAAATCGCGCGCAGACGCCTCCGAAAGGCGGATCGCGCCTTCCTGGCCGATTGCTTCGTGATTGTCGATGACCGTCATATTGTTTCCGTACCGTTTCGAGGCACTCCGGTTGCCCGCGTGCTTGCCACTTTCGTCATCCTCGGGCTTGTCCCGAGGATCTGCTTCACCTCTGCGTTTGCGGTTATACCGCAGATCCTCGGGACAAGCCCGAGGATGACGGCGCGGCATTTTGCCCACGCCCCGCAAGGTTACATCAGGCCGCCTTGGTCGACGGCCTGAACCATCGGCATCTTACTTGATGCGCGGCAGTTGTTCCCACTGGTGGAACGGCGGCGGCGAAGGCAACTGCCATTCCAGCGTGTTCGCACCCTCGCCCCACGGATTGTCGCCAGCGACGCGCTTCTTGGCGAAGGCTTCGAAGACACCGAAAAGGAAAATCAGCACGCCGACGGCCGAAATGTAGGAACCGTAGGACGATACCAGGTTCCAGCCGGCATAGGCATCCGGATAGTCGATGTAGCGGCGCGGCATGCCGGCGAGACCGAGGAAGTGCTGCGGGAAGAACACCAGGTTGACGCCGATGAACATGACCCAGAAGTGCAGCTTGCCGATGAACTCGGAGTACATGTAGCCGGTCATCTTCGGGAACCAGTAGTACCAGGCCGCGAAGATGGCGAAGACGGCGCCGAGCGACAGCACGTAGTGGAAGTGGGCAACCACGTAATAGGTGTCGTGCAGCGAACGGTCGAGACCGGCATTGGCGAGCTGGACGCCGGTGACGCCGCCGACGGTGAACAGGAAGATGAAGCCGATCGCCCAGATCATCGGGGTGGTGAAGCGGATCGAACCGCCCCACATCGTCGCGATCCACGAGAAGATCTTCACGCCGGTCGGGACCGCGATAACCATCGTCGCGAAGACGAAGTAGCGCTGCGTGTCGAGCGACATGCCGACCGTGTACATGTGGTGCGCCCAGACGATGAAGCCGACGGCGCCGATGGCGACCATGGCATAGGCCATGCCGAGATAACCAAAGATCGGTTTCTTCGAGAAGGTCGAGACGATGTGGCTGACGATGCCGAAGCCGGGCAGGATCAGGATGTACACTTCCGGATGACCGAAGAACCAGAACAGGTGCTGGAACAGGATCGGGTCGCCGCCGCCTTCAGGCGCGAAGAAGGCCGTGCCGAAGTTGCGATCGGTCAGCAGCATGGTGATGCCGCCAGCCAGAACCGGCAGCGAGAGCAGCAGAAGGAAGGCGGTGATCAGCACCGACCAGGCAAACAGCGGCATCTTGTGCATGGTCATGCCGGGAGCGCGCATGTTGAGAATGGTGGTGATGAAGTTGATCGCGCCGAGGATCGACGAGGCGCCGGCAATGTGCAGGCCGAGAATGACCATGTCCATTGCAGGGCCCGGCTGTCCGGATGTCGAGAATGGCGGATAAATCGTCCATCCACCTCCCGAGCCGTAACCGCCGGCCGGACCTTCGACGAACATCGAGAGCAGCACCAGCAGGAAGGCCGGGACGATCAGCCAGAAGGAGATATTGTTCATGCGCGGGAACGCCATGTCCGGCGCACCGATCATGATCGGCACCATCCAGTTGGCAAAGCCGCCGATCAGCGCCGGCATGACCATGAAGAAGATCATGATGAGCGCGTGCGCGGTGGTGAACACGTTGAACATGTGCTTGCCGCCGTCGATGGCGGCGTCGCCTTCGAAGCCGTAGACCATGGCAGCAAGGCCATGGAAAATCTGGATGCCCGGCTCCTGCAGTTCGGCGCGCATGACGACCGACAGCGTACCGCCGATGATACCCGCGAAGATCGCGAAGATCAGGTAGAGCGTACCGATGTCCTTGTGGTTGGTCGAGAGGAACCAGCGCTGAAAGAAGGTCAGCGGCTTGTGGGCGTGGTCGTGATCATGGTCGTGCCCATGGTCATGGGCATGGTCATGAAGGTGATCGTGATGAGCGGATGTTCCGGCCATTGGGTTGAGCTCCCCTTCGAATTCTTTAGGGCGAATTACTGTGCGGCATTTGCAGCGACGTCGACGGTCTTAGCCGCGCCGTCGGTTGCAGCCATGAGGGCCTTGTTCGCGTCACCAAGATTGGTGGCGGCGGCAGCAAGCCAGGTCGCATACTTGTCTTCACTGACAACGCGGATGGCGATCGGCATATAGGCATGGTCCTTGCCGCAGAGCTCGGAACACTGGCCATAGTAGAGACCTTCGCGGTCAGCCTTGAACCAAGTCTCGTTGAGACGACCCGGAACGGCGTCGATCTTCACGCCGAAAGCCGGCATGGCAAAGGCGTGGATGACGTCGGCTGCCGTAACGAGAAGACGAACAGTCTTGCCGACGGGAACGACGACCTCGTTGTCGACCGCGAGAAGACGCGGATAGGCTTCCCTGTCGGCCTTGCCGGCGGCGTCGCGGTCTTCATCCTTGAGAAGAAGGCTGTCGAAGGAGAGCGGGCTTTCGCCGACTTCATATTCATAGGACCAGTACCACTGGTTGCCCGTTGCCTTGAGCGTCAGGTCCGGGTTCTGCGGCGGCGTCAGCTGCGCGGTCAGAAGCTGGAAGGACGGGATCGCCAGGAAGAGGAGAACAACGACGGGACCGAGCGTCCAGACGATTTCGATCGCCGTGTTGTGGCTGGTCTTGGAAGCCACCGGGTTCTTGCTTTCGCGGAACCGGTAAACGATCCAGATCAGCAGCGCCAGAACGAACAGCGTGATCGGCACGATGAACCAAAGCGTGTAATGCTCAAACCATGTAATTTCTTCCATGATTCCGGTTGCCGCCGTCTGAAAGTTGGTCTGCCACGCGACCGGCTTGTCAGCAAAGGCGTTGGAAGCAAAAAGCAGACAGGCAGTGGATGCCAGAGCTGCATAAGCCTTGTTTTTCACAATAGTGTCTCCCTGGGCGCTTGATCAGGATCAAAGCGAAACGCAGAATCCTCGTCATACTGAAGCGCTTCAAACCACAGTTTGATCAGCGCCGCAACATCTGTCCCGTCAAGCCCCTGCGTCATTTTTGCGCAAACCCTGCTTTTCGCACAGGCTCTTAGCGGGCGCATGCCTCGAGACACCGCACGATGGCGGCAAGGCCCCATTTTTCATCCGTGAGCGACCCTATACCATATTAAGGACAGGCGGCACCATGCAGTTCGGCCCGATTGCGGAGTATTGGCAGCAAGTTGCGCGTCAAACTGGCCGCCAGGAGCCCCATTTCCGCCACACCGGGCTGGAATGTAGCCGCCGGGGCTTTTCATTTGCGTGCACGCACTTCAAGAATAGCCGCTACTGATTCTTAAGTTTGAGGTTTACATGGGCCTGCCCCTCCTTTCCCGGCTGCCGATCGCGGCGTTCGGACTTGCCGCCACACTCCTTTCCTTTACGGCGGCGGCCCAGCAACAGCAGCCCGGAACGCAGCAGCCAGGCACGCCGGGCACGGTGAAATCCAATCATGGCGCATGGTCGATCGTCTGCGACCAGCCGGCCGGCGCTTCCGCCGAGCAATGCGCGCTGATGCAGAACGTTATCGCCGAGGACCGTCCGGAAGTCGGCCTCTCCGTCGTCGTCCTGAAGACCGCGGACCGCAAGGCCAAGATCCTGCGCGTGCTCGCCCCTCTCGGCGTTCTCCTACCCAATGGCCTTGGACTGAACGTCGACGGCAAGGATATCGGCCGCGCCTATTTCGTCCGCTGCTTCTCCGATGGCTGCTATGCCGAAGTGGTGCTGGAAGAGGAACTCCTGAAAACCTTCCGGTCCGGAGCACAGGCAACCTTCATCGTCTTCCAGTCGCCCGAGGAAGGCATCGGCATCCCGGTCGACCTGAAGGGTTTTGGCGAAGGCTATGACGCGCTGCCTTGAGGTGGCACTACGCGAACCCCAGGAAGACAGCCAGCAATCGATTGACGGAAATCATCACTTCCGCATCCAGCCGGCCAAAAGCCGGACCGATCTTATCCCGGCGGATGGTCATGGTCTTGTCGATCATGACTTGTGATGCCTTGCGTAATCCATTTGTTTCATCGGGCTCGACGGACAGGCGTAAAAGCGGCGCATCCCGCAAATCCCCGGAAACAAGCAGCAGCGTCACCGTCGGGGCTTGATCAAACAGGTCGGATTGAATGATCAATGCGGGTCGCGGCTTGCCGAAATCCCCGGGAAAAGCAACCGTCACGAGATCCCCGCGCCTCATTCATCGATCCCATGGAGATCGACAAGGGCAGCATCCATGAATCCTGCCATATCCTCATCCGACGCCTCAGCGAGCGCAATCAACACGGACTGACGCCGGCATTCGTCAGCGAAGCCGGCCTTCCTGGCATCCGGCACCCAAATCTGTAACGGGCGGAGACCGGCGGCCCGCATGACATCTCTTCGCTGCTGAACTCGCTCATTCACCGCCTTTGCCATCGTCATCCGCCCTTTCGTTACATGTAACATAATTCCGCCCTTCCTCTTGTCAAGGATGAGGTCTACTGCGAACTCGAAACTTGCCGTGGCGACGCGGGGTCTCTACATGGAACGAGAATTCATCCATTCCGGAGCCTTGCCCATGAACACCGATCTCATCAAACTGTTCGACAGCGACGAGGCCGCCGTGCGCGAGGTTCTGGCGCAGACGCTGTCGGGTGCCGATGACGGCGAGCTTTTCATCGAGCACAGCCAGTCGGAATCACTGTCCTTCGACAATGGCCGTCTGAAGGGCGGCAGCTTCAATACCGACCAGGGTTTTGGCCTGCGCGCCGTTGCCGGTGAAGCGGTCGGGTATGCGCATGCGGGCGATCTTTCGCTATCGGCGCTGAAGCGCGCGGCCGACGCCGTGGGTGCGGTGACGCGCGGCTATGCCGGCAGCTATGCCGCAGCTCCGCAGCGCACCAACAGACGCCTCTACGGCGACGAGAACCCGATCGGCGAACCGAGCTTCGAGGCCAAGGTCGCCCTGCTGCAGGAGATCGACGCCTATCTGCGCGCCAAGGACCCGAAGGTTCGGCAGGTCTCGGCCTCCATCGCCGCCAGCTGGCAGGTGGTCGATATCCTGCGCGCCGACGGGCAGCGCATGCAGGACATCCGGCCGATGACCCGTCTCAACATTTCCGTCGTCGTCGGTGAGGGTGACCGGCAGGAGTCCGGCTCCTATGGTGTCGGCGGCCGGCGCGGCTTCGGCGATTTCGTCGCCACCGACAGCTGGCAGCGCGGCGCCGACGATGCGCTGCGCCAGGCGCTGGTCAATCTCGAGGCGATCGATGCGCCGGCGGGCACGATGGACGTTGTGCTTTCCTCGGGCTGGCCGGGCGTGATGCTGCACGAAGCCGTCGGCCATGGCCTGGAAGGTGATTTCAACCGCAAGAAGACCTCGGCCTTTGCGGGGCTGCTCGGCCAGACGGTCGCCGCCAAGGGCGTCACCGTCGTCGATGATGGCACGATCGAAAACCGCCGCGGCTCGCTGACCATCGACGACGAGGGCACGCCTTCGGCCTATAACGTGCTGATCGAGGACGGCAAGCTGGTCGGCTATATGCAGGACCGCCAGAATGCCCGGCTGATGGGCATGAAACCGACGGGCAACGGCCGCCGCGAAGGCTATGCCCATGTGCCGATGCCGCGCATGACCAACACTTACATGCTCGGCGGCGACAAGACGCCGGACGAGATCATCTCCTCGGTCAAGAAGGGCATCTATGCCGTCTCCTTCGGCGGCGGCCAGGTGGATATCACGTCGGGCAAGTTCGTCTTCGGCTGCACGGAAGCCTATCTGATCGACAACGGCAAGATCGGCGCGCCGGTCAAGGGCGCCATGCTGATCGGCAACGGCCCGGACGCGATGCAGCGCATCACCATGATCGGCAATGACATGAAACTCGACAGCGGCATGGGAAATTGCGGGAAGGCCGGCCAATGGGTCCCCGTCGGCGTCGGCCAGCCGCACCTGCGCATGAACGACATGACGGTCGGCGGCACGCGGGCGTAAAGCTCAGGCAGCCTCGGAAACAGTCAGTTCC
Organism: Pararhizobium sp. O133; assembly: GCF_051669845.1. Lineage (NCBI taxonomy): Bacteria > Pseudomonadati > Pseudomonadota > Alphaproteobacteria > Hyphomicrobiales > Rhizobiaceae > Pararhizobium > Pararhizobium sp. O133. The sequence continues at coordinate 3,854,912 of NZ_CP196426.1, forward strand.
ACGTTAAGGCCGGCGGCAACGGCCATGTCAACCAGCGTGTCGAGGCCGAAGAGGTCGATCTTGCCACGCATCAGATCCGAGATGCGTGGCTGCGTTACGCCCAGCAATTCCGCCGCCTGCGATTGACTGGTCGTCTCCGCGGAAATCTTGTCCCGCAAGGCCGCCATCAGCGACGACCGCAGCTTCATGCTTGCCGCCTCGGCAGGTGTGTTTTCGATTGCGTCCCAGACGCTCGTGAATCGTTTATTGTTCAAAGCCGTATCTCCTTGACGAGATCCCTGTAACGTTTGGCCGCCAGATCCAGATCCTTCTTGCCGGTTTTCTCGGCCTTCTTCTGAAAACAATGTAAAACGTAGACAGTATCGGCCAGTTTGGCGATGTAAATGACTCTGAAGACACCGCTCGCGTCCCGCACCCGGATTTCGCGCACGCCGACGCCGATTGCCGTCATGGGTTTCCAATCGTCAGGGTCCCGACCGCGTTGCACCTGCTCAATCTGATAACCAGCTTCACGCCTTGCGGCGACGGGAAACGCGCGCAGGTCATCCAGCGCGCCACCACAAAACTCGACAGGCTTCTCGTCCATCATGCCTTGATTATACAAGTTTTTATATAAATCACAACCGAGGTGCCGACAACCAAAGAGACAACCGGCGTGGAACCAAATCCCCTTGCCGTCGTTATGAGCTCGAAGCCGCATAACTGTTTGAAAATGCGGTCGGTTCACAGCAAGGGAGACACATCATGGGACGCGGTATTTTGCTTTGGTTGCTGGGGGTTCCGATTCCGATCATCATCCTTCTCGCCCTCTTTTTCCGATAGGTGATGCGATGACGATACCGGTTTCAACGGTGCCAGCGGGCACGACGACCGAATCCTCGCACTCGGCGGTCAGCTGGGGCGCCATCATTGCCGGCGCGGTCGCCGCCGCAGCCGTCACTCTGCTTCTCACCCTGCTCGGCTCCGGTTTGGGCATGACAATGGTGTCGCCCTGGTCTTCCGAAGGCGTATCGCTGACCACCTTCGCCGTGTCGACGGCAATCTGGCTGGTGATCGTCCAGTGGGTCTCGTCCGGTCTCGGCGGCTATATCACTGGCCGATTGCGGACCAAATGGACCGGCGTTCATACCGACGAAGTGTTCTTCCGTGATACGGCGCATGGCGTCCTGGCATGGGCACTTGCGACGCTCATCGTCGCCGGCGCCCTCGGTTCCGCCGTTTCATCGACGATCGGGGCCGGCGTTCAGGCAACCGCAACGGTGGCTTCCGGCGCGGCGACTGCCGGCGCGGCGGCAGCGGGCGCGAATGCCGACGAGGTCGATACCGATGCCGCGACGTCCTATTTCGTTGACAGCCTGCTGCGCCCGGCCAATCCCGGAGCAGCTCCCACGGGTGCGGCTGCAACGGCAGATGATGCGCCGGCGCAATTGTCTCGCATCCTCACGCGGAGCGCTGCGTCCGGCGAAATGTCGGCCGAGGACCGCACCTATGTCGATCAGATGGTTGCAGCGAGAACCGGCCTTTCGGAAGCCGATGCCAAGGCTCGCGTCGATAGCGTGCTGAAGAGCATCGAGGACGCCAAGGTCGCGGCACAGGAAGCCGCCGACACTGCCCGCAAGACCAGCGCCACCATCGCCCTTCTCGGCGCCCTGTCGCTGCTGATCGGCGCTTTCGTCGCCGGCGTCGGCGCGGCCATCGGCGGCAGGCAGCGCGATGATATCGACGGCGTCACCGTCGTTCGGTAAACGCACGGGACAAAACGAGTCAAAAGGCGGGTCGCGAATGCGGCCCGCCTTTTCGTTTGGAACGATGGAACATGCAACTCCCGGATTCAGCCGGCGTTAACGCCGCCGCCGCTACAGTCGCGCACCGTCATTCACACAAGCGCCTCATCGGGCCGGATTTGGACAGCCGCCGTGAAAACCATGCTGCGAAAGATCGTCAAACGCGCCGCCATTACCGGCGGGCTCCAAGCTGCCCGAGTCTTGAGGGCCGGCGGTATCATGCGTCAGGCGCGCGGACGCGGCGCGATTTTCACGCTTCATCACGTCCGCCCGAAAAAGGCCCGTGCCTTCGATCCGAATGCGCATCTGGAAATCACGCCTGAATTCCTCGACGTCGCCATCACCCGTCTGAGGCGGGATGGCTACCGGTTCATTGCACTCGATGATCTCCCCGCGCATCTCGCCTCCGGAGACCGCCAACCGGTCGCCGTCTTCACGCTCGATGACGGCTATCGCAACAATCTGGAACATGCGGCCCCGGTCTTTGCCCGTCACGAAGTGCCGTTCACGGTCTTCGTCGCCGGCGGTTTTGTCGATCGCAAGGACATCCTCTGGTGGGAAACACTGGCGGATCTGCTGGGGCAAGAAAAAAGTCTGCGCTTCCAGTTTGAGGACGATGTCGAGCTGCTGCAGGTCGAAACCCTGCAGCAGAAGCAGGCAGCCTTCGACCGCATCGCCGCTTTTATTCACCGGATCGACGAGACGACCGCCGTCGAGCGGCTGAAAGCCATGGCCGGGCTCTATGATATCGACGCGCTGAAGCAGACCTCACGGCTGACGCTCGATGAGGAGGGTCTGCGCGAACTGATCCGCAACCCCTTCGCCAGCCTGGGCGCCCATACGATCACGCACCGGGCGTTGGCGCGCCTCACCGACGAGGTGGCGCGCCAGGAAATGGACCGTTCCGCCACAAGGATCGAGAAGATCACCGGACAGCGCCCGAAATCGCTGGCCTATCCCTATGGCGACACGGCCGCGGTCTCCGCCCGCGACCACAAGCTGGCTAAGGAACTCGGCTTCACCACGGCGGTGACGACGCAGCCCGGCACGCTTTCGGCCATGAACAACCTGACCGCCCTGCCCCGCATCTCGCTCAACGGTTATTTCCAGAAGGCCGGCTATGTCAGCGCGCTGGCGTCCGGTATCCCTTTCAAACTGATGGGGCGCGGCTGACAGGGCGCCTTAACAAGCGCCGGTTTCAGGGATACATCCGCACCTTGTTCCAGTCGCCATCCGGCGTGTCGCGGCGAAACTCGATACGATCATGCAGGCGGAAGGCGCCATCCTTCCAGAACTCGATCGATGTCGGCTTGATGCGGAAGCCCGACCAGTGCGCCGGGCGAGGGATATCACCGAGCGGATATTTCAGCGTGTATTCGGCGACCGCCTTTTCCAGCGCGAAGCGGCTTTCGAGCGGACGCGACTGCTTTGACGCCCAGGCGCCGATGCGGCTGCCGCGGGCGCGGGTCTTGTAATATTCATCCGCCTCCGCATCGGAGACGATTTCAACCGGACCGCGCACCCGCACCTGCCGGCGCAGCGTCTTCCAGTGGAAGCACATGGCGGCCTTCATGGTACCCAGGATCTCTTGCCCCTTCTGGCTCTCGAAATTGGTATAAAACACGAAGCCGCGCGGATCGAACTCCTTGAGCAGGACCATGCGGACATCCGGCAATCCATCGGCATCCACCGTGGCGAGCGCCAAGGCATTGGGATCATTGATCTCGCTACCATGGGCTTCCTTCAGCCACGCGCCAAAAAGGGAAAAGGGTTCGTTCTCGTCCGTGAAGTCACCAGTTGTTAACCCAGATTCGGTCATATTGCCTTCCAATGCCGTGATGTGTGGCGCGGATAGAGCCCGAAGGTCCGCCGCTCAAGAATAAGTGTCAGAGCCTGCCGATGGTCCGGTGACCACGAACTGCTCTATCGAGTCTGACAGGTATGCCGTTGCAAGACATAGCAAAGTGGATCGATGACACAAAGGCCTTATCCCGGCTGACGGGCCTTGTGGCCTTATGTCTTTCCGCCGGCCTGCTGTCGGGCTGCATGAGCGCCGGACTCGATCTGGCCGGCGGGCAGGATATCGATCGCAGCGTATCCACGAGTTCCGTCCCATCGGTCACCACCGAGGAAAACAATTCCGACGCGATTACCGTGCGCAACGCGGTCTCCTCCGCCGATGTCTCAAAGATCGGCACGACCCCGATCCCGTGGGCCAATTCAACATCCGGCAGCGCCGGCGTCATCAGCAGCATCGCCGAGCAACAGGTCAACGGCACGACCTGCCGCCGCTTTACGACGACCCGACATTCCTACCAAGGCATCGCCAAGTTCGACGGCAATACCTGTCTGCTTGGCAATGGCCAATGGTATCTGACCAGTTTCGGCCCGCGTAGCTGATCGACGCGTTCGGCCGTTTCGCTACCTGCCATTAACCACGCTTTCACAAACAACCTTGGAGTGCCCCTGATCGGGCCGTTTCGGCATGGGTTGGAGCCCTTCGACTAACCGTTATTTAAGCCTCCGCTTCTCATCATCGCCCTATCGGAAACGGCTGTCGCCAGCGCGTCTTCCAACAGTTTCAACAGGGCCGAACCAACCGCCGGACGCGGTGCACGGTCCCTCAAGGCGGTGGCATGCATGCGTGATCCCTATTCAGTGCTCGGCGTCAGACGCAATGCCGGACAGGACGAGATCAAGTCCGCTTGGCGCAATGTCGCCAAGGCGGTGCATCCGGACCAGAACCGCGACGATCCGCTCGCCACCCAACGCTTCGCGGAGGCCGGCCGTGCTTACGAACTGCTGAAGGACCCGAAGCAGCGCAACCGCTACGACCAGGCGCGCCGCGAGGCCGAACTGCGCCGCATGGAGGAAATGAAGCGCAAGTTGCAGGGCACCGAAGAGCCGACCATCGATCCCGAAACGGCCGAGGAGATGATTTCTCGCATTTTCGGTTCGGATGCCCCGACGTCAAAGCCTCAGGAAGCCCGCAAACCGCAGCCGCAGCAGGCGAAAGCTGAACCGAGGCCGGCACCAAAAACCGAGCCGAAGGCCGAACCGGCTCCCGAGCCGGAAGCCAGGGCGGACACGGCGGAAAAATCCCCGGTCTTCGGGGGATTCCCGCGCGCGACAGCTCCCGCCGCCGAACTGATCTCGTCGATCGTCCAGCGCATTCGCGGTTCGGCCGGCAGCAAGCCGGCGCAGGACAAGGTGCCTGACATTTTCTGCGATGTGATCGTGTCCGTCGAAGACATCTTCCGCCGCGAAAAGGCGACGGCCACCCTGCCCGACGGCCGGACACTAAAGGTCACGCTCCCCGCCGGCACCACCGATGGCAGCGTCATCCGCCTGAAGGAAATGGGCTATCGGTTGAACGGCATGCTGCGCGGCGATGTCGTCGTTGCCGTGCGCGTCCAGCAGGATGGCGACTTCCGCACCGATGGCACGGATTTGCGCACAACGCTTGCCGTCAATATCCAGGACGCCGTCCTGGGCTGCGAAGCGAAAGTCAAAACCTTGACCGGCACGGTCGCGGTAACGGTTCCCCCGTGGTCTGGCTCCGATCATGTGATCCGGCTTGCGGGCCACGGATTGCCGACAGCCGACGGCAAACGTGGCGATCTTCTGGTCGAACTGCGGCTGATGCTGTGGGAGAAACCGGATGAAAAGGTCACCGACCTCATGCGCAGCCTGCGCAACGGCTTGTTTCTTTAAACTTTTGCAACAGTGACGGTGGACGCTGACCCTTTGTTACGGGAACTAACAGTTCCTGATGTCACCCGTGCTTGAACCACCGGGGCGGCTATGTCATAGCCAGTGCTCAAAAATTCAGAACCGACGCGACCAGGCGGGCGCGAAGGTTCCGGCGGTTTCAACACATGCGGATTTCCGGTCAGCCAATGCCTGACGGACGCATGGGCAGCATTAGGGGCATCATATGTCGCAAACATCCGGTCTGATGACAGGGAAACGCGGCCTTATCATGGGCGTCGCGAACAACCGTTCGATCGCCTGGGGTATTGCCAAGGCAATTCACGCACAGGGCGGCGAACTCGCCTTCACATACCAGGGCGATGCCTTGAAGAAGCGCGTGGAGCCGCTGGCGCAGGAACTCGGTGCGGTCATGGCCGGCCATTGCGACGTCAGCGATGAATCGACCATCGACGCCGTCTTCGAAAACCTCGAAAAGCTCTGGGGCAAGATCGATTTCATCGTGCATGCCATCGGCTTCTCCGACAAGGACGAGCTGACCGGCCGTTACGTCGATACGTCTGCGGCCAACTTCGCGCTTACCATGAACATCTCGGTCTATTCCTTCACGGCCGTCGCGCGTCGCGCCGAAAAGCTGATGACCGATGGTGGCTCGATGCTCACCATGACCTATTACGGCGCTGAAAAGGTGATGCCGAACTACAACGTCATGGGCGTTGCCAAGGCTGCGCTGGAAGCCAGCGTCAAGTATCTCGCCGTCGATCTCGGGCCGAAGAACATCCGCGTCAACGCGATTTCGGCCGGCCCGATCAAGACGCTTGCAGCGTCCGGCATAGGCGATTTCCGCTATATCCTGAAGTGGAACGAGTACAACGCGCCGCTGCGCCGCACCGTCACTATCGAAGAAGTCGGCGATGTCGGCCTCTACATGCTGTCGGACCTGTCGCGCTCTGTAACCGGCGAAGTCCATCACGCCGACAGCGGCTATCATGTCGTCGGCATGAAGGCCGTCGACGCGCCGGATATCGCCGTCGTCAAGGACTGACGCTTCACGACCGTATTCCGGGGCTCTCTGTCAGCGGGTGCCCCGGCTCCCTTGCGCCGGGTCGTCATGACCCCTGCCCCGGAGTTTCTCCGTGACCATCTACATGATCCGCCACGGCCAGACCGACTGGAATGCGCAGATCCGCATGCAGGGCCAGAAGGATATTCCGCTCAACGATACCGGGCGTCGTCAAGCCAGCGGCAACGGCCACGCTCTGACGGCACTGCTCGGTCCCGATGCCAACACGCGGTTCGATTTCGTCTCCAGCCCCCTCCACAGAACCCGTGAAACCATGGAACTCATCCGCGAGGCCATGGGACTGATGCCTTCCGGCTACCGTATGGATGACCGGCTGAAGGAAGTCTCGTTCGGGGATTGGGAAGGCTATACGATGGCCGAACTCGAGCGGGAAATGCCTGAAAGGGTGGCGGAGCGCGAGCTTTCGAAATGGGATTTCATCCCGCCGGGCGCCGATGCCGAGAGCTATGAAATCCTCTCCTGGCGCGTCGGCGCGTGGCTGTCGAGCGTGACCGGCCCGACCGTTTGCGTCAGTCATGGCGGCGTCATCCGTACGCTGTTCAAGCTGTGCGGTGCGATGGATGCGGAGGAAGCGGCGCTCGGCGCCATTCCACAGGACAGGATTTTGAAGATTGAGAATGGCGCGATCGGCTGGCTGTAGACGCCCGGATCAGCCAATGCCAGAGCGCGAATGGCGGCGAAGGCAGACCCCTGCCACGCCGCGATTGCAAGAGAATTACTGAACGATTTCCAGGTCGTTGATGACGCGCTTGCCGTCAACCTCGGTGTAGAACACCAGAACCTTCACGCCTGCGGTCAGTCCATCGAAATTGAACTCCTCGGGCGCCTGATAGCTCTTGCCGTCATCGAGCGACAGGCTGAGCTTATCGGTATCGACGCCGGTGATCACCGCCTCGACGTCGGCGCTCTCGGCAAAAGCGGCGAGTGGCGAAAGAAATCCGGCAGTAGCCATCAACGCAGCAACGATGAAACGCATCGGTTTCGCCCTCTTCAGTGATTCAGTCAATTTTCTTGTGCCCATTGTTTGACCCCTGATTGTGGCAAAAATCGCCCATTGCCGTGACTTTTAAAAGTTTACCCGATTTGGAAACTTATGGTTAACCAAATCTTGATCGACGTACGCCATTCCACAGTTGAAGCACGGATTCCGTAACGGGAACAGTCTCTAAAGCCAATCTTAAGACTCCCCCGGTAGCTTTGGCTCCGGGGAATATGGGGTGCATGAGAGTGACTAGAAGCGCTACGATCCGCCATCGCGTCCGGACGCTCGCGAGGCTTGCAAAACCGTCGCTCGTTCCTGCGTTCATCGCGGCCGCGGTCGTCTTCACCGGCGGATATCTCTTCAAGGAACAGAACCGCGCAAACTTCCGCAACGAGTTGAAGAGCAACGTCCAGAGCGAGCTGAACCTCGTCTCGACGCGCCTGCAGAGCGAGATCAACAACAACATCACCGCGCTTCGCGGCTTTGCCAACAATCTTTCCGTCGCGCCCGACATGCCACCGGCGTTGTTCGACCAGCTTGCCACGAAGCTGCTCATCCAGAATCCCCAGATGGTGCGCGTCAGCGCGGCGCCCGATGCCGTCATCAGTATGACCTTTCCGCTTGCCGGAAACGAGCGGATGATCGGCACCGACTTCAAGAAATTCCGCTCCTCCCGTATCGCTGTCGATCGCGCCCAGTCGAAGGCAAGGCCGGTTATTGCCGGCCCCGTGCGTCTGCCAAGCGGCCGCACCGGCTTCAACCTCTTCTCCCCTGTCTTCACCAAGGCTGGCGAGAAGATTACGTTCTGGGGCTTCGTCGAAGCCATCGTCGACGAGAAGGACATCTACGGCAACGTCCGTCTTCTGGGTGACAAAACAGACGAAAACCAAGCCAAGGACGACACTCACCGGGTCGACATACAGCTGGCGATTCGCGACGTGTCTGTTCAGAACAACATTCAGGACGCGTTTTTCGGCGACACCGAGATCTTCGAGAGATCGCCGGTCATCCGCCAGTTGCGCCTGCCCGGTGGCGTCTGGGAACTGGCGGCCATTCCGGCGGCCGGCTGGGCGCAGGAGCCGGCCAACAGCACGTGGCTGGATGCGACGATCCTCATTGCCGCCGCCGTCGTCATTATCCCGATATTCCTGACCGGCGGGCTGGTGAACGAGCGCCAGCGCAACATGGCCAAGCTGCGGTCTCGGGAGCGCGAACTGCTGACCATGTCGCACCGCCTCAATCTTGCGCTTGAATCCTCCAAGATCGGCATCTGGGAAATCGATCTCGACACGCAGGAACGCAGCTGGGACGAGCGGATGTACCATCTGCACGGCCTGCCGCCCGGTAAGGGTGATCCGACCTACGCCGAATGGCGCAGGACCGTGCATCCGGACGATGTCGCCGCAGCCTCGCTCACCCTGTTCAAGGCGCTCGACGAGGATCTGGAATACCGCTCACATTACCGCATCGTCATGGCCGACGACAGTGTCCGCCATGTCCGCAATATCGGTTCCACCCATGTCGGCGTCGACGGCAAGGCAAAGATCACCGGCATCAGCTGGGACATCACCGACGACGTAATGATGACCGAGCAGTTGCGGAGCGCCAAGGCCACGGCGGAAGAGAAGAACACGGAGCTTGAAACCGCGCTTGCCGGTCTTTCGGAACGCGAACAACAGCTCGAAGCCATCACCCGGCGCCTCGACCTGGCGCTCGCTTCCTACCAGTGCGGCATGTGGGACGCCGACCTTACCTCCGGCACCACCTATTGGGACGAGCGCATGCACCAATTGCACGGGCTGGTCTATAACGGCGGCGAGACGACGCACGAAAAATGGATCGGCACACTGCATCCCGACGACCGCGAGGAAACGCTCGCCGGCGTCAACCGCACGATCGAATATGGCGTGCCCTATGTGCAATCCTGCCGCGTGATCCTGCCCGACGGTGCGGTCCGCCATGTCCGTTCGGTCGGCAAGATTCACACTTTGCCGGATGGTAACAGGAAACTGGTCGGCATCGCCTTCGATATCAGCGACGACGTGTTGATGACGGAGCAGCTGCGTTCGGCCAAGGCCATGGCGGAAGCCAAGAACGACGAGCTTGCCGAAGCCAAGGACCGGATCGAGCACAATGCGCTGCACGATCCGCTGACGGGCCTCGGCAACCGCCGCATGCTCGACATGGAGCTCGAGAGACTGGCCCACGCCCGCAAGGACGGCCTGCAGAACATCGCCATTCTCCATATCGACCTCGACCGCTTCAAGCAGATCAACGACACGCTCGGCCATGCCGCCGGTGACGCCATGCTCGTGCATGCGTCGGAAATTCTTCGCTCGAGCGTCCGCGCCGGCGACATGGTCGCCCGCATCGGCGGCGATGAATTCGTCGTTCTGGTTGCCGACCCGCCAAGCAAGGTGTTCCTGACCGCCCTTTCGGAACGCATCATCGTCCAGATGCGCCAGCCGGTCGATTACAACGGCTTCCCCTGCCGCTTCGGTGTCTCGATCGGCATCGCCGTTGCCAGCGACCTCGCCATCGATGAGCGCCAGCTGCTGGTCAACGCCGACATCGCGCTTTACCGGGCGAAGGAAAACGGCCGCAATCGCTACGAATTCTTCACCGACGCTCTGCAGGCCGAAATCGTCACGACGAAACGTATCGCCGATGAAATCCTCGAAGGCATCGAACGGAACGAATTTATCGCCTGGTACCAGCCGCAGTTCGAAGCCGGCTCGTTGCGTCTGGCCGGCGTCGAGGCGCTGATCCGCTGGAACCATCCGCGCGAGGGCGTGCTCACCCCCGACAAGTTCCTGCATATCGCCGAAGAACTGAATGTCGTCGCGACCCTCGACCGCATCGTGCTCGATCGCTCGCTGATCGACGCCATGCGCTGGGCAGCCGCCGGCATCGACGTGCCGAAGATCTCCGTCAACGTCTCGGCCAAGCGGCTGAGCGACGAGAACCTGCTCGCCTCCCTGTCGGGCCTCAGCTTCGCGCCGGGGCAGCTGTCCTTCGAACTGGTGGAATCGATCTTCCTCGACGAGAGCGACGACATCGTCACCGCCAATATCGAAGGCATCAAGAAGCTCGGCATCGACATCGAGATCGACGACTTCGGCACCGGCCACACCTCCATCGTCAGCCTTCTGAAGATCAAGCCGAAGCGGCTGAAGATCGACCGGCAGTTGGTCGCGCCAATCCTCAAGTCCCGCAGCGAACAGGCTCTGGTGCGCTCGATCATCGAGATCGGCCGCTCGCTTGGCATCGAGACCGTGGCCGAGGGCGTGGAGACGATGGACCACGCGGAAATGCTCGGCCTGCTGGGCTGCGACATGCTGCAAGGCTACGCCTTCGCCAAGCCGCTGAGCTTTGACAAATTCGTTGCCTTTGCCGGACACGAGGCGCTGCAACTCGCTTCCTGACCCCTCCCCGGCAGCAATTGCCCGATCATGCCAGAAAGGTTTTCCCTTTCCGGCATTTTCGCTCTAATAGTCACGGCCGAATGAATGTCGCAGGCGGGCGTCTTGAGGCGCGCGCCGTTTACACATCCGGTTGCAGATCATGTCGCATAACACTTTCGGTCATCTTTTCCGCGTCACAACCTGGGGCGAAAGCCATGGGATCGCGCTCGGCTGCGTCATCGACGGCTGCCCTCCCGGCATCCGCTTCACGCTTTCCGAGCTGCAGGCCTGGCTCGACAAGCGCAAGCCCGGCCAGTCGCGCTTCGTCACCCAGCGCCGCGAGGACGACCTCGTCAAGGTGCTCTCGGGCGTAATGATGGATGCCGACGGCGAAACGATGATCACCACCGGCACGCCGGTCTCAATGATGATCGAGAACACCGACCAGCGCTCGAAGGATTATTCCGAGATCGCCAAGAGCTACCGGCCGGGCCATGCCGACTATACCTACGACCTGAAATACGGCATTCGCGACTATCGCGGTGGCGGACGCTCTTCGGCCCGCGAGACGGCGGCGCGGGTGGCGGCCGGAGGCCTCGCCCGCAAGGTCGTGCCGGGTCTGCTCGTTCGCGGCGCCCTCGTCCAGATCGGCAAGCACAAGATCGACCGCGCCAACTGGGATTGGAACGAGATCGGCAACAACCCGTTCTTCTGCCCCGATCCGAAGATGGTGCCCGTATGGGAAGAGTATCTCGACGGCATCCGCAAGACTGGGTCCTCGATCGGCGCCGTCGTCGAAGTGATCGCCGAAGGCGTTCCGGCCGGCATCGGTGCGCCGATCTATGCCAAGCTCGACCAGGACATCGCCGCCAACCTGATGTCGATCAACGCCGTCAAGGGCGTCGAGATCGGCAATGGTTTTGGCGCCGCCGAAATCACCGGCGAGGAAAACGCCGACGAGATGCGCATGGGCAATGACGGTAACCCGATCTTCCTGTCCAACCACGCGGGCGGCATCCTGGGCGGTATTGCGACTGGCCAGCCGGTGATCGCGCGTTTCGCCATCAAGCCCACCTCCTCCATCCTCACCGAACGCCAGTCGATCGACTCGGACGGCAATAATGTCGATATCCGCACCAAGGGTCGTCATGACCCCTGCGTCGGCATTCGAGCCGTACCGATCGGCGAGGCCATGCTTGCCTGCACGATTGCCGACCATTACCTGCGCGACCGCGGCCAAACTGGCCGGTTGAAATAAACTTCGAGGAAGAAACCGATGTCCTTTGACCAGAAGCGTGTCGCCGATGCCATCCGGGCCTTCGAGGCCGGCGAGATCGTCGTCGTCACCGACGATGACGGCCGCGAGAACGAAGGCGACCTGATCGTCGCCGCCGTGCATTGCACGCCGGAAAAGATGGCCTTCATCGTGCGTCACACATCCGGCATCGTCTGCGCCCCCATGCCGAAGGAGGAGGCCAAGCGCCTGAACCTCAACGCCATGGTGGCCGAAAACGATTCGGCCCATACGACCGCCTTCACCGTCACCGTCGATTTCAAGCACGGCACCACGACCGGGATTTCAGCTGAGGACCGGACGCTGACGGTGCGCAATCTTGCCAATCCCAATGTCGGCGCCTCCGACTTCACCCGTCCAGGCCACATCTTCCCGCTGGTTGCCCGCGAAGGCGGTGTGCTGATGCGGTCCGGCCATACGGAAGCTGCGGTCGATCTCTGCCGTCTCGCCAGCCTGCCGCCGATCGGCGTCATCTGCGAACTGGTCAATGACGACGGCACGGTGATGCGCGGCCCCCAGGTGGCGGGTTTTGCCGAAACCCATGGTCTCAAGCAGGTCTCGGTCGCCGATCTCATCGCTTACCGACAGCGCAAGGACAAGCTGATCGAGCTGGAAAACAGCTTCGACATCGACACGCCCTACGGCAAGGCGAAAGGCCATGCCTATTCCCTGCCCTGGGATCCGATGCAGCATCTCGCCGTCGTCTTCGGCGATATCCGCGATGGCGTCGATATCCCGGTACGTCTGCATCTCGAAAATGTCGGCGCCGACGTCTTCGGCAAGGATTGCCAACTCGACACGATCATGAAGCGCATCGCCGACCAGGGCCGCGGCGTCATCGTCTACCTGCGCGAAGGCTCGGTCGGCGTCGGCATTTCACGGACGGCGCGCACGGGAAAACACGGGCACGAAGGCCATGACGAAGCGCAAGCGCGCGAAAGCGAATGGCTCGAAATCGGGCTGGGCGCCCAGATCCTCAAGGATCTCGGCATCACCTCGATCCGGCTTCTGTCAACACGCGAACGCCACTATGTCGGCCTTGAAGGCTTTGGGATCGAGATTACGTCGACGGATATTTTGTAGGATCGGGCGATGCCACGTTACGTGGCATCCCACCCCTCCAGAAACAGCACCCTCTCCACGCCTGCGAACTTCGCCAGCCGCGCCAGTTCCGCCTCCAGCCTTTCCATCCGGCCGGACGAGGTGCCCACACCCTTTTCCCACCACAGCCGCTTGACATCGAGCGTGCCGGACTTGCGGTCGGCCTTCATGTCGATGCGGCCGACGATGCGGTCGCCTTCGAGGAGGGGAAAGACGTAATAGCCGTATTCGCGCTTCGGCTCCGGCACGAAGATTTCGATGCGGTAATAGAAGCCGAACAGTCGTTCGGTGCGGTTGCGGTCGCGGATTAGCGGATCGAAGGGGCTGAGCACGCGCAGGCGGGCCGGCGGGTCCGTTAGGTCGCCGAGGTTATCGGGAAAGCCGTTGAAGGCGTAGGACAGGCGCGGCTTTTCGCCGTCGGCCGGTTCGATCAGCACTTCGGTCAGTTCGTCGCGATGCGCCGTCACCCAGGCCTTCGCCTCCTCCGGGCCGATCAGGGCGAAGAAGGCGGCGATCTCGCCATGGGTGGCAAAGCCCAGCCGTTGCAGCGCGCTGCGGCAGGCCCAGTCGACGAATTCCGCTTCGCTCACCTCCGGCTCGTAGTGATGAGCAGGCAGCACCCGTTCGGCGAGATCATAGATCTTCTGGAAATTCTGCCGGCCGGCAATCGCCAGCTTGCCGGTGTGCCAGTAATATTCGAGCGCCGTCTTGTTGGGATGCCAGTTCCACCAGCCGCCGGACTTGTGCTCGGCGACCTTCAGGTCGCGTGACATCACCGCCCCACCCTCGGCAATGCGCTGATAGGTTTCCTCGAACGTGCTGTCGAACCCCTCGCCTTGCCACTTGAGCCAACGCTCCTTGAGGATCGGTTCCCGCCGGGCGAAGCGGTGTTTCCAGTAGCGGAAGAAGGCCGACGGCAGGATGGAGGCGTCGTGCGTCCAGTGCTCGAACAGCGCACCGTCCTTTTCCAGAAGTTCGGTCAGGTGCTCACGCCGATAAGTCTGGTTGCGTGAGAACAGGATCTGGTGATGCGCCCGCTCGACCGTCGCGATGCTATCCACCTGCACGAAGCCGATATCATGGATGAGATCGAGCAGACCCTGCTTGCCGAGCGCCTTGTGGGGAGAGCCGGCCAGACCCTGCTTGTTGAGGAAGATGCGCCGTGCATCGCGGTTGGAAACGAGAATCGCCATGGGCCGATCACATCAAATGTTCACACTTTGTTCAAGCCCCAAACCGCAGGCCTCTTTCCATCGGCGTGAAATCTGTCCTATAGAGCGCCCACGTTACGTGCGGGGGACAGCGTTTGGACATTCGTTTTGCCGATTGCTCGGTCCGCTTCGGCGACCGTGTCGCGCTTCATCCGCTGACCCTCTCGCTTACCCAGCGACGCATCGGTATTATCGGGCTCAACGGCTCCGGCAAGACCACCTTCGCCCGGCTGATCAACGGCCTTGTGAAGCCGACATCCGGCGCTGTCACCGTCAATGGGCTCGATACGGTGAAGGACGACAAGAGCGTGCTCGGTCAGGCCGGCTATATCTTCCAAAACCCGCAGAACCAGCTGATCATGCCCGTGGTCGCCGATGACATCGCCTTCGGGCTGAAGAATCGCGGCCTTTCAAAAGCCGAGATCGAGGCGCGGACGCAGGCCGTTCTCGCTCGCTTCGGCATCAGCCATTTGGCGCGCCGCCGGGTGCACGAACTGTCCGGCGGCGAAACGCAGCTGGCGGCGATGGCGAGCGTCGTCGTCACCGGTCCACAAATCCTCATTCTCGACGAGCCGACCAACCAGCTCGACCTGAAGAACCGCCAGATGGTCGCTTCAACGATCGCCGGGCTGGAGCAGAACGCGCTGGTGATCAGCCACGATCTCCCGCTGATCGCCGATTTCGAGCGCGTGCTGCTGTTCCACGAAGGACGTCTGATCGCCGATGGCGACCCGACTGAAACCATCCGCCGCTATCATGAGGTGGCGCTGTGCTGACCAGTCTCTATGTCGAGGGCGAGACCTGGTTTCACCGGCTTGCGGTCCGGCCGAAGCTCATCCTGCTTCTCGTCGCCAGCCTGCTGCTGTTCATTATCTCGTCGCTGTGGATTCTCATCCCCGCTCTGTTGCTTGCGACAGCGCTCTATCTGTCGCTCGGCATGACGCTGCGCGAAGCCTGGTCGCGCGTCGGCTTCGTGTTCTTCACCATTCTCTTTCTGGCGCTTGTCAATCTCCTGCTCGTTTCGCCAGTCGACGTCGCGGTCATGGTCACGCGGTTGATGACACTCGTGATTCTCGCCGCCGCCATCACCGCCACCACGACGATCGACGCCTTCATGGACGAGATCACCCTGCTGCTTGCCCCTCTTGAGCGGATGGGTCTGGTGCGGGCGGCCGATGTCAGCCTGGCGCTGGGGCTGGTGCTGCGATTTGTTCCGGATATCTTCAGCCGCTATCAGGCGATCCGCGACGCGCACAAGGCGCGCGGTCTGCCCGTCAGGCTCTTGACCATTATCGGCCCGCTGATCATCCTCACTCTCAAAGATGCGGATATGATCGCCACGGCCATTGACGCCCGCGGCTTTCGCCGCCATTAAATGCGCGCATTCTAATAAATGCGATATCTGCCAACATGGCCCCGCCAACATCGGAAGACACATGACAACCAGAGACATCGTGCTAACAGCGCTCTTCGCCGCCATCATCGTGGTCCTCGGCCTCATCCCGCCGGTCACGCTCGGCTTCATCCCGGTTCCGATCACCGCCCAATCGATGGGTGTCATGCTGGCCGGCTGCATCATCGGCGCCAAGCGCGGCGCGCTCGCCTATCTGCTCGTCATCCTGATGGTCGCCATCGGCCTGCCGGTTCTGGCCGGCGGCCGCGGCGGCATGTCGGTTCTGGTCGGCCCGACCGGCGGCTTCGTCTTCGGCTGGGTCATTGCAACTTACGTCACCGGCCTGATCGCCGAGCGGTTCGTGCGTGACGGTCAGAGCGAAGTCCGCCAATTCACCGGCTTCTTCCTCGCCTCGATCATCGGCGGCATCGTCGTTCTCTATCTGATCGGCATGCCCTGGGTTTCGGTCGTGACCGGTTCGCCCCTGCTCGCGGTCGTTACCGGCTCGCTCGCCTTCATTCCCGGCGACATCCTGAAGGCCGCGATCGCAACGCTCGCCGCCCGCGCCGTGCTTGCCGGCTACCCGCTCCTGCCGCAGCGCGCCTGATCACTGCCCGCCTGAGATTTTGACCCTCCCGTGGCGACACGGGAGGGTTTGTCGTTTTTCACGGCTGTTGAAAACGGCTGGATTGTCCTACCTATGGCATGGACCTTGAAACCCCGACCCCGTAGGTTTCCCTCCCATGACCACCATCCTCTTCGAAAACCCGATCTTCCTCGAACACAAGGTTCCAGAAGGACATCCCGAGCGGCCGGACCGACTGAAGGCGCTGACGCAGGCGTTGGAGGACGAGCGTTTTTTGCCGTTGAAGCGGCAGAAGGCGCCGCAGGGCAACGAGGATCTGGTGCTGCTCGCTCATCCGGAGACACATCTGCGCACGGTGATGTCGGTGATCCCCGAGGAGGGCATCAACTCGTTCGAGGCCGATACCCATGCTAGTCCGGCCAGCCTGCAGGCCGCCTTGACCGGCATTGGCGGCGCGGTCGCGGCGGTCGATGCTGTGTTTGCCGGCAAGGCTGACAATGCCTTCGTCGCGTCCCGCCCGCCCGGCCACCATGCCGAGAAGAACAAGGCGATGGGGTTCTGCTTCTTCAACAATATCGCGATTGCCGCCCGCCATGCGCAGCAGCGTCACGGCGCCGAGCGTGTCGCCATCGTCGATTGGGACGTGCATCACGGCAACGGCACGCAGGATATCTTCTGGGACGATCCATCCGTGCTGTTCTGCTCGACGCACCAGATGCCGCTCTATCCCGGCAGCGGCGCCAAGACCGAGACGGGCGCCGGCAATATCGTCAACGCGCCGCTCTCGCCCGATACCGGCAGCGACCATTTCCGCGAGGCTTTCAAGTCGCGCGTTCTTGCGGCGCTTGAAGACTTCCGCCCCGATTTCCTGTTGATTTCCGCCGGATTCGACGCCCATCACCGTGACCCGCTGGCCCAGATCAACCTCGTCGCCGAGGATTTCGACTGGGCGACCGGCCGGCTTCTCGACATCGCCGGCAAGACCGCCAACAACCGCATCGTCAGCCTGCTCGAAGGCGGCTACGATCTCCAGGGGCTGGCCGAATCGGCCGGAACGCATATCTATCGCCTGATGAGAGGATGACCATGAACTCCAACCCGACAAACGACGTCTCGTCCCTCTCCTTCGAAAAGGCCGTCGAGGAACTGGAATCCATCGTCTCCGCGCTGGAGCGCGGCGATGTCGCGCTCGACAAGTCGATCGAGATCTACGAGCGTGGCGAGGCGCTGAAGAAGCACTGCGAAGCCCTGCTGGGCGCCGCCGAAAACCGCATCGAAAAGATCAGGCTCGATCGCGCCGGCAAGCCGCAAGGGGTAGAGCCGCTCGACGGGGAGTGAGGCGTCGAACGCAGGTGTTCACTTACTCCTCTCCACCTGCGCAACCCGTTTGGCTCGGGCATAAGCAACAAACTTCTCCACCAAAACCTTGAAGAAGCGTGGCGGAAGAAGACCGATTTCAACTGATTGGGCACCTCGACCGCTGATGGGCCTCAGGTCGGGTCCGGGCCAGGTAAACCCGTTGACTTCCGTTAACATGATCCATGAGCGGTCAGCGTCGAGCCCAAGGCGAACCTTGGTCTGCGCGGGAATTTCAATGGCGTCGCCGGAATTTCGAGGTGGCGAGTGAGTAATCGGCAAGACATATACTTTCTGATCACCATCGTCGGTCAACGCTGTCAGGACGATCGCACACGGCCGGTCCTTAACGCCCTCCTCCAGGCCGCGAAGAGATTCGTCATGCCAGAGATAGGCATAGCGAATAACCATGCCGACCTGAGGCGCCGGGAAACTCACGGCTTCCAATCTTTCAATTCTTCATCCAGATGGGCGTAGGCCGCTGACATTTCTGTTTCCGCGATCATAGCAAGATCATTTTCAGGCAGATCTTCCGCCAGCATCACATAGCGATCACGCCGTTTAAGACGCGCATACTCATCCGCTGACAGCAGGACAAGGCGTTCGCGGCCATTGCGCGTAATCGTAACAGCCTCGGTCAAGGCCTTGTCGGAAACGCTGCCATAATTCTTGATAAACTCCGCAGAAGAGATACGCATTCTACTAAACCTTCGAAATATTCGAATATTTCATATTATGCGTCAGTTTTAGCGAAGGGGCAATAACGCCGCTTTGATATCCGCCTGTTCAAAGGTTCGTACAAGGAATACGTTCGGAGCGAACCCGAAATGAGGATGTTACGTGATGAGCTTCTTCCCCGGAAACGACCCCGAAGCCGGCGATGCGCCGGCCTGTGATGCGATCGAGCACCTGATCATTCCGCGCACCAGCGATATCGGCAATCTGCAGGTGCGCCGGGCGCTGCCGACGGCAAAGCGGCGGCTGGTCGGCCCGTTCATCTTCTTTGACCGCATGGGACCTGCACTTTTGAAGGCGGGCCAGGCGCTCGACGTGCGGCCGCATCCGCATATCGGACTGTCGACCGTGACCTATCTGTTCGACGGCGAGATCAAGCATCGCGACAGCCTCGGCACGGAGATGGTGATTGCGCCGGGAGACGTCAACCTGATGACGGCCGGGCGCGGCATCGTGCATTCGGAACGGTCGCCGGAAAACCTGCGTGGGCTGCCGCAGTCGATTTCCGGCCTGCAGACCTGGCTGGCCTTGCCCGACAATCAAGAGGAAATCGACCCGGTCTTTACCCACACCGAAAAACGCAACCTGCCCTCGTTTCGCGACAATGGCATGGAAGGCCGCGTCGTCATCGGCACGTTCGAGGGCATGACCTCTCCCGTCTCGGTGTTTTCCGACACGATCTATGTCGATCTGAACATCGAGGCCGGGAAGAGCGCGCCCTTCGCCGCCGCCTGGGAGGAGCGCGCGCTCTATATCCTCGAGGGCGAGGCAATCATTGCCGGCGACCGGTTTGCCAACAATCAGTTGCTGGTTTTCCGCGCCGGCGACCCGATCACCATCACGGCGGGACCGACGGGCTGTCATGTGATGCTGTTCGGTGGCGCTGCCCTCGGTTCGGCGCGCCATATCTGGTGGAACTTCGTTTCCTCCTCCAAGGAGCGGATCGATCAGGCCAAGGAAGAGTGGCGCACCGGCCGGTTCGACATCGTGCCGGGGGACAGCGAAGAGTTTATCCCTTTGCCGGAACGGTAATATTCGTTAAACTCCCGGTTTGCACCGCAAGAAACCCGCTTTTGCAATCCCTATCGATTCTGTTAAGACGCGGGCTTCTTGACGACATACATCACTTGAAATCGCGCCTCTCTTCCCGGCGCGAGAACGAAGGCCTTTCAGCGTGACCCAATTGCCAGTCAATCCGATGCCGGCGACCCCTCTTCTCGATCAGGTCCAGTATCCCGACGATTTGAAGCGGATCGACGACAAGGACCTCCCGCAACTGGCAACCGAACTGCGTGCCGAGATGGTCGATGCCGTCTCGCGCACCGGTGGGCATCTGGGCGCCGGGCTCGGCGTGGTCGAACTGACGGTCGCCATCCACAAGGTCTTCAACACACCGCATGACCGGCTGATCTTCGATGTCGGCCACCAGTGTTATCCGCACAAGATCCTGACGGGTCGGCGCGACCGCATTCGCACGCTGCGCCAGGAAAACGGCCTGTCCGGCTTCACCCGTCGTGCCGAGAGCGAATACGACCCCTTCGGCGCCGCCCATTCCTCGACCTCGATTTCCGCCGGCCTCGGCATGGCTGTCGCGGCCGACCTGTCGGGCGAGCACCGCAACGTGATTGCCGTGATCGGCGACGGCGCTCTGTCAGCCGGCATGGCCTATGAGGCGCTGAACAATGCCGGCGCGCTTGATGCGCGGCTGATCGTAATCCTCAACGACAACGACATGTCGATCGCCCCGCCGACGGGTGCGATGAGCGCCTATCTCGCGCGCCTCGCCTCCGGCCGCACCTATATGGGCTTCCGCGATCTCGGCAAGAAGCTCACTGCCTATCTCGGCAAGACCGTGGACCGGGCGATCACCCGCGCCGTCGAGCATGCGCGCGGCTATGTCACCGGCGGCACGCTGTTCGAGGAAATGGGTTTTTACCATATCGGCCCGATCGACGGGCATTCCTTCGATCACCTGCTGCCGGTGCTGCGCAATGTGCGCGATAATTCCAAGGGGCCGGTGCTGATCCATGTGGTGACGCAGAAGGGCAAGGGTTATCCGCCGGCGGAAGCCGCCGCCGACAAATATCACGGCGTCAACACGTTCGATGTCATTACCGGCGCGCAGGCGAAGGCCAAGCCCAACGCACCCGCCTATACATCCGTCTTCGCCGAGGCGCTGACGCAGGAAGCGAGCTACGACGACAAGATCGTCGCCGTCACCGCCGCAATGCCGTCCGGTACCGGTCTCGACAAGTTCTCGGCTGCTCACCCGTCGCGCTGTTTCGATGTCGGCATTGCCGAGCAGCATGCCGTGACCTTCGCCGCGGGCCTCGCCTCGGAAGGCTACAAGCCGTTCTGCGCGCTTTATTCGACCTTCCTGCAGCGCGGTTATGACCAGGTCGTGCATGATGTGGCGATCCAGGGTCTGCCGGTGCGCTTCCCGATCGACCGTGCCGGCTTCGTCGGCGCCGACGGGCCGACCCATGCCGGCTCGTTCGACACGACCTATCTCGCCACCCTGCCCGGTTTCGTCGTCATGGCGGCGGCCGACGAGGCGGAGCTGAAACACATGGTGCGCACCGCGGCCGCCTATGACCAGGGGCCGATCTCGTTCCGCTATCCGCGCGGCGAAGGCGTCGGCGTCGATATGCCGGAGCGCGGACAGATCCTGGAGATCGGCAAGGGTCGGACGATGAAGCAGGGCTCCAAGGTGGCGCTCCTGTCATTCGGCACACGGCTGGCCGATTGCCTGCTGGCAGCCGAGGACCTCGATGCGGCGGGTCTTTCGACGACCGTGGTGGACGCCCGCTTCGCCAAGCCGCTGGATCACGATCTCATCCGCCAACTGGCGCGACACCACGAGGTACTGATCACTATCGAGGAAGGCGCCGTTGGCGGTTTCGGCAGCCATGTACTGCAGTTTCTTGCCCAGGAAGGCCTGCTCGACAATGGCTTGAAGGTCCGCTCGCTGGTCCTGCCGGATGTCTGGATGGAACAGGCAAAGCCCGAGGTCATGTATGCCAAGGCCGGCCTCGACCGCGCCGGTATCGTTTCGACCGTGTTCCGGACGCTCGGCCAGAAGCAGCAGGTCGGATCGAGCGTGGCCGGTTAGGGCCACTCCTCCATCATCCGCTTTTTGCACCTATCGCCCCGGCGTCACCGATCAGTGTGGCCGATGGCCGTTGGGATGATCCCGCCTGTTTGCGAGCTTCCAGCCACTGGCCGATCGCCAACTGGATCGCGCAGCAGCCGACGAGCAGCAGCAATTGCGCTGCAAGCGATATGCCGGGAACGACCTTCATCAGCACCATGACGCAGAAGGCCAGCAGAAGTCCGCTCGCAAAGATTGCCAGGCTATGGCGGCCGGCAATGCAGAGCAGCCGCATGGACGGGTGATTGGACGCCTTCTTCACCCAGCCGGTATTCCAGGCGAGATAGAGGATTGCCAGCACGTTGATGATGCGCAAGGGACCTTCATTGGTCTTGGAAACCATCTGGTGCAGCAGATTGCCAGTCGTGCCGTCTATCGGGGCGAAATGAACAGCCAGATTGGCCGGGATGGCCGCCACGGCGAAGACGGCGGCGGCGATGAACAGAGGCCTGGTGTAAGGCAAGACGGTCTCGCCGCGTTTCAGGCGGATACCAAGGCAGATGCCGATCACGAAGATCAGTTGCCAGGAGAGCGGGTCGAAATACCAGCTCCTGTCTGCCAGCGCGACATTCGGAAAATTGACGTGGCCAAGTCCCGCCAGCAGCCAGACGGCGCCACAAACGGCTAAAAGAGCGATTCTCGACCTGTCGTGAAGGACGAAGACGAAAGGCGCGAGCAGCAGAAGCAGGACATACATCGGCAGGATATCGAGATTGCCCGGCATGAAAAGCAGCGAGATCGCCTGTATGCCGCGCAGCAGCGGATTTTGCCAGAACTCGCTCATGGCGCCATCCCACACGGCTTCATGGAAGACCGCGAGCACGAGAGACGACACCATCGCCATAAAGACAAACAACATCAGATGAGTGAAATAGAGCCGCAGCGCCCGTCGCCAGGGGCGCTCCATCTGCAGGCCCATATCCGGGCGATAATAGGCCAGCGCCGAGGACATCCCGGCGAGCAGCACGAAGATTTCGGACGCATCGGAAAATCCGCGCGATTGCTGGAACGTTTGCGAAAAGGTGAATTCCGCGTGGCCGATGAAAATCAGGAGAAGCGACAGCCCCCTGAGAAGGTCGATCCTGTTTTCGCGCTGCCCGCTCATTGCCGGTCCCCAAGCCTGTCGAGATCGCGCAATCCGCGACCAGCACATGCATTAGGCACAAATCGTTACGCACCCATTCGATGCGACCAGCGCAATTTTAACGATTTGTCTTTTCTTTAAGTTTGGGAACGGGTTACGCATCATTCATCCGGCCTGTGTTGCAGGATGAGAATTTCCAGGTCCTTTTGCGGAGAGAAGTCCTCTGCCGTCATCTGGAACGTCGTCGGCCCGGTCTTCTTCACGCCGCTGCCGCAGAAGCTGATGAGGTTTCTCGGGTCGCCCTTGTCGACGGTGAGCGTAAAGGACTTGATCGGGCCGCCCCAGTTGTTTCCAGTGGTCAGGATGTAGGAAATCCAGGCCTCGGTATAGAGCGTCTGGCCGTCATCGCTCGGCGGCGACAGTTTCCGCGTCGCCTTGACGAAGGCGTCGTCGATGCAATAGCGCGCCTTGTAGACCTCGAACCGCTCGCCCTGCGGCTTGCCCTCGTCCAGGAAGGTCACGGCGACGGTGCCGCCGACACTCGGCTTGTAGCGGTGCGAGACGTGGATATCCCTGCCCGGCGGAAAGGTCACCTTCCACCAATAGGCCGAGCGCAGGGTCCAGATCGGCGTGCGATGTTCCTTCATACCGTCACCATCGTCATAGACGTCGTTGAAGAGCATGCCGCGTTCCTTGAAATCCGTGGCGACTTCGTCATCGAGATCCGCCAGGGCTTCGGCCGTCGCATCGGCGAAAGGCAGGAGCGGCACGTCCTGTTCCTCGAGCGCATCCGTCACGTCGAGACTGTTGGCGATCGCCCGCTGCTCGAGCTCGACCTTGACCGGCTCGCCATCCTGGGTGACGGAAAAGCCGAGGAAATTGTCGGCCTGCATGTCGTCCATGGCGATATTGGCGTTCATGCCGCCGACAATATCCGGCATCGGAAAGGCGACGATGCCGGACACCGGCTTGTCGGTCGTGTTGCGAAAGACGTAGTCGACGCGGATTTCGTCGCGCGAGATGAACAGGTCTTCCTTGACCATCTCGATGTCCAGCGTCTGCACATAGGTGAGGCCGCCGGTCTTCAGATCCGCCATCGTGTCATTGGCAAAAGATGCGCTCGGCAACAGGGCGATGGCAAGAAGGCAGGATCGGATACGCATCGGTTTCTCCTCCGGAACGGGATACGCATCTGGCACGACTGAGACGGGGACGCCAAGTGTTGGCGCGACATTGAACCGAAAATGGGCGGTGCAAAGCAGGAATCCGCTTCGGACATTGGCTGGCTGTTGTCGCGACCTTTGTTCAGCTTTAGCAAGCGACGAGCGAACAATGAAC
Organism: Pararhizobium sp. O133; assembly: GCF_051669845.1. Taxonomy (NCBI): domain Bacteria; kingdom Pseudomonadati; phylum Pseudomonadota; class Alphaproteobacteria; order Hyphomicrobiales; family Rhizobiaceae; genus Pararhizobium; species Pararhizobium sp. O133. Next base: position 3,879,126 of record NZ_CP196426.1, read on the forward strand.
GTCCCGCCGGGGGCTTGCGGCATCCAGAAGCCTGCAGCGGCGCATTATTTGGCGGGAAATCGGCAAAGTGCTTGCAAGCCGGGCTTCGACGCGCCATGAGAACCCATGTCAAACGAACCGAAAACCACTGTCCGTCTCGATCAGTTGCTGCTGAACCTGGGGCTTGTCGCCAGTCGTTCGCGCGCCCGCGACGCGATCCAGCGCGGCACCGTTACCGTCAACGGCCGTGTCGTTACCAAGGCCAGTTCCACCTTTCCCGAGGATGTGACGATCGCGATCGACGATCCGGTCCAGCCCTATGTGTCGCGCGCCGCGCTGAAGCTGAAGGCAGGCCTCGAGCATTTTGGATTGTCGCCTGCTGGCCTCGACTGTCTCGATATCGGCGCCTCGACCGGCGGCTTCACCGAAGTGCTGCTGCACAACGATGCCGAACATGTCATTTCGATCGATGTCGGTCATGGCCAGTTCCATCCCCGGCTGGAGGCCGACCCGCGCGTCACCAATATCGAGGGCCTGAATGCCCGCGTGCTGGACGAGGACCATCTCGAAGGCCGGGAAATCGGCTTCGTCGTCTCCGACGTCTCGTTCATCTCGCTGAAGCTGGCGCTGCCGCCGGCACTCGATCTTGCCGAGCCGGGTGCCCACTGCATCCTGCTCGTCAAGCCGCAGTTCGAAGCGGGCCGCGAGGCGATCAGTAAGGCCGGATTGCTCAAGGAGCCGGAAACGGCGCCGGCGGTCGCCGCCGAACTGGAACGCTGGCTGGTCGAGGATATGGGCTGGGTCAGCCTCGGCCTCATCCCCTCGCCCATTTCCGGCGGTGACGGCAACCAGGAATATCTGCTTGCCGGACGCAAGCCGGTCGACGATGACGACGGGCCCGAAGAAGACGAGACTGGGAACGACGACGAATGAGCACGGAAACGCTGACCATCGAGCGGCTCGGCCAGTCCGGCGACGGCATTGCACGCGGGCCGTTCGGCCCTGTCTACGTTTCCTTCACGCTGCCCGGCGAGACCGCGGCGCTGGCGGTCAACCGGGACCGCGGCACCGTCATGTCCATGTCGGAACTGTCGCCCGAGCGCGTCGAGCCGAAATGCCGGCATTTCGGCCCGCACGGCGAAAACGGCACCTGCGGCGGCTGCACGCTGCAGCATGCCAGCGACAGCCTCTACCAGAACTTCAAGCGCCAGTTGGTGCTGGACGCGCTGAAATCCAAGGCCTTGCAGGCCGATGTCGCGCCTCTCATCCTTGCACGGCCGGGCGAACGCCGCCGAACCGTCTTCACCGCACGGCGCACCGAAAAGGACCTGCTGCTCGGCTATAATCAGGCCGAGAGCCATCACATCGTCTCGATTTCCGAATGTCCCATCGCAAGCCCCGGCATCGTGTCGCGGCTTGCAGTGATCCGGACGATCGCCAAGGCGATGGCTGTCGGTGCCGAACCCTTCCGCATCACGGTGCTGGAAACCCTGTCGGGCCTCGACCTGTCCTTCGAAGGCATCAAGGCGATGGACGACCGGCAGCGGCGCACGGCAATCGACACCGTGCTGGGCTTGAAGAGCATTGCCCGCCTCAGCCTGAACGGCGAAATCCTCGTCGAGCCGGTCAAGCCGGTGATCGACTTCGGCAGCGTTTCCGTCTCGCCTCCGCCCGGCAGCTTTACCCAGGCGACGAAGCCTGCCGAAGAGGCGATGGCCGAACTGGTGATTAGTCATCTCGGCAAGGCCAAGCGCGTCATCGACCTGTTTGCCGGCTCGGGTACGTTTTCCTTGCGCATCGCCCGCAAGGCCAAGGTGCATGCGGTCGAAGGCGAGGAAAAGCCGTTGAAGGCGCTCGATTTTTCCGCGCGCAACACGCAGGGCCTGAAGCCGGTGACGGTGGAAAAGCGCGACCTGTTCCGCCGGCCGATGATGGCCTCCGAGCTGAAAGTCTATGATGCCATCGTCTTCGATCCGCCACGCGCCGGCGCGGAAGTGCAAACCAAGGAAATCGCCCGCTCCGGCGTGAAGAAAATCGTCGCCGTCTCCTGCAATCCAGTGACGCTGGTGCGCGATCTCCGCATCCTCGTCGATGCCGGCTATCGCATCACGTCCGTAACGCCGATCGACCAATTCCTCTGGTCCTCGCATGTCGAAGTCGTGGCGACGCTGGAGAAGTAGGCCTGCGCTCGATCAGCAAGAATAACCTGCTGAAAAGCAAAGGCCCGGATTTTCATCCGGGCCTTTGCTCAGACTGCTGACAAACTCCCAGGCCGGTTGTTTGAGAACGAGGCATCCCCACTCTCCCTCATCCCCGCCCTTGTGGCGGGGATCCAGCGACCCGACGTCCGTCGGGTCAAAAGACTCTTTCAGCCCAACGACTTGGGCTGGCTGGATTCCCGTGACAAGCACGGGAAAGACGGAGAGGATGGTGGCTTTGCACGTCCCAAATCGCGTCCGAAGTCGCGACAAGATGACTTTGTCAGCAGTCTGAGCAAAGGCCCGGATCTTCATCCGGGCTTTGCTGCTGTCCGATGCCTTCCATCACGCAGCGCGGCGGCCGTAGGATGGCTGGCGGAAAGCCGCAGCCTGACTGTCGCCGAGTTTGAACTGGGCGAGCAGGTCGTTCAGCGCCGCAGCTTCGGAAGCCAGACCATGGCTGGCCGCCGTCTGTTCCTCGACCATGGCGGCGTTCTGCTGCGTGCCCTGGTCCATGGTGTTGACGGCGGTGTTGATCTCCTGCAGCCCGGTCGACTGTTCGCGGGTGGCGGTGACGATCGCGCTGATATGCTTGTTGATTTCCTGCACCTCCGAGACGATCACTTTAAGCGACTGGCCGGTTTCGCCGACCAGATCGACGCCGGTCTTCACCTGGCTCGAGGACTTCGAAATCAGTGCCTTGATCTCCTTGGCGGCGTTGGCCGAACGCTGGGCGAGTTCGCGGACTTCCTGGGCGACGACGGCAAAACCCTTGCCTGCGTCACCGGCGCGGGCAGCCTCGACGCCCGCGTTCAGCGCCAGCAGGTTGGTCTGGAAAGCGATGTCATCGATAACACCGATGATGTTGCTGATCTCATCGGACGACGTCTCGATGCCCTGCATAGCATCGACGGCATTGCGGACGATCTCGCCGGACTTTTCCGCACCGGCGCGGGTGCGGGCGACCAGTTGGCCGACTTCCTCGGCGCGGCGGGCGCTGTCCTTGACCGTCGTGGTGATTTCTTCGAGCGCTGCCGCGGTTTCCTCGACGGAAGCCGCCTGCTGTTCGGTGCGGCGGGCGAGATCGTCGGCCGCATGGCGGATTTCGCTGGCGCCGGCGTCGATGGCACGGGCATTGGTGCCGACAGCCTGCAGCGCATGGTGCAACTTGGTGACGGAGTTGTTGAAGTCGGCGCGCAGGCGGTCGAGATGGGCGACGAAGGGAATGTTAATCCGATAGCCGAGATCGCCATCGGCCAGGCGGCCAAGGCCGGTCGCCAGCGCTTCCACGGCCTGCTGGATATCGGCGGTTTCGCGGGCTTTCACGGCTTCGCGTTCGCGACGTTCATGCTCCGACAGCGAGCGGCCGGATTCGGCCTCGCCTTCCAGACGGGCCCGCTCGATCGCATTGGCGCGGAACACGGCAACGGCTGCGGCCATCGAGCCGATCTGATCGCGACGATCCTGACCGGGAATTTCAGCCTTGAGGTCGCCGGCGGCAAGCTTCTCCATCGCGGCCGTCATATCGGTCACCGGACGGACCACAAGGCGGCTGAGCAGGGTCGCAAGGAAGACGATCATCAGGCCGACGCCAAGAAGAGTGGCGATGGTGGCGGCGATGCGGAACTGGCTGATCGCCGCATAGGCAACGTCGGCATCAACCGCGAAACCGACATACCATTCGACCGACGGCAGGCCGGCCACCGGCACGAAGCTGACGAGCATCGGCTTGCCATCAAGCTCGGTTTCCATGATCGCAGAGCCGATCATCGGCGTCGCGGCCGGAAAGGCGTCGGCGAGCGTCTTGGTCACCAGCTTGGCATCGGGATGAACGAGGATCTGGCCGGACTTGTTGACGAGGAAGGCAAAACCTTCACCGCCGACGTCGATTTCCTTGATCATCGAGACCAGCGTCTTCAGCGAGAAGTCGCTGCCGGCGACGCCGAACAGCTTGCCGTCCTTCTTCACCGGTACGGCGGCGCTGATGATCAGGTCGCCGCTGGAAGCGTCGATATAGGGCTCGGTCAGCACGCTGGCATCGGCCTTGACGGCATCCTGGTACCAGGGGCGCTGGCGTGGGTCGTAGTCTTCGGGCATCGGCGAGGCCGGCCACATGGTGAACTTGCCGTTCTCATCGCCGACATAGGTGGTCATGAATTCCTTGACGAGCACGTCGTTCTTCAGCGCGCCTTCGAGACCCGCCGCATCTGCGGCATTGCCGGCGGCGTTGGCAGCCATGGCGGTCAGCGTGACGCGACCGTTCAGCCAGTTGGCAACGCTCTGGGCGGCCTGCTTGCCGGAAGAGGAGATGTTCTCCTCGACGGCCTTCGTCGTCACATCATGCTGGAGCGTGTCGATATAGACGGAGAAGCCGGCGAATGCGGCGACGACGACGAGAGACGCGGCGACAAGGATGCGCGTCATGAGGTTCGATCTTTTGGACAAAGTAGGCTTCCCTGTTGGACCCGGCTCCTCCACCGGGCGAAAGTCGATCTGATCCGCACGCGAAACCGCCGGCCGGGCGAGAAACGCGGGGCTGTTTCTTCGAATACGGAAATGGGGACATGCCACGGCGGGCGGGGACGGCGCGCTTCATGCGGCCCTGCAGGATCGGCCGATGAACCGGCCCGCGAATGGGCAAACGATATAGAGACGTACTTAAGGCAGCGTTAAAATGGAATAGCTTGAAAAAAGCGGTATTTTAGCGCTTTCCGGCTATTCCGCAGCCTTCTTCAACGCCGAAAGCAGTCGCGGCTTCTTCAGGCCCCAGGCGGTTGCCAGATGCATCGAGGAGGAAATGCCGGCGTCGAGCATGAACGGACCGGGCGTGTCCGCACGGGGTCTCGATGCCGGTCTCGGTTTCAGCGGTGTGCCATGTCCCATGCCCTCGATCAGGTAGAACTCCACCAGCGCCTTCCCGGACGTATCCTTCCAGACTCTGCGGATATGTCCATCGACCTCACTCTGCGTGAAGCCGGCACTGTCCAGCCCGTGCACATCCAGCCATTGCTGCAGCAGGGCGTCGGCATTGGTGAGCGAGACGGTGTGGTCGCGCGTTCCGTGCCAGATGGAGACGGTCGGAAAGTCGCGGCTGACCGGCGATGCGCGACGGACGAGGTCTCCCCAGTCTTTCGCGGAATGGTCCGGAGCGCTCTTCATGGCCGCAAGCGCCCGATGCGCATCCCGCGCCGCGCCATAGGGCAATCCAGCAATGATGCCGCCGCCACAAAAGACATCCGGATAGGTCGCCAGCATCGCCGCCGTCATGGCACCGCCGGCCGACAGTCCGGTGATGAAGACGCGCTTGCGGTCGATGCCATGAGCCGCGACCATCCTGGCGACCATCTGGCGGATCGACATGACCTCGCCGCGATCGCGCGTGACATTGCTAGGGCGGAACCAGTTGAAGCAGAGGCTGGCATTGTTGGACCGGGTCTGCTCGGCATAGACGACGGCAAAGCCACGCTCGCGCGCCAGCGTCGACCAACCGCTGCCGCGATCGTAACCCTCGGCGGTCTGCTGGCAGCCATGCAACACCACGACCAGCGGCGCCTTCTTCGGCAGGTCCGGCGGCACATAGCGCAGCATGCGCAGGCGGCCGGGATTGGAGCCGAAATTTACAACTTCCTCCAACCGGCTGGCCGTTTTCGTCCTGCTCGCTGTTTTCGCTCTCGCCGCCACGGGCGCGGGCGATACCGCGGATGCCGCAGCCACCGCCTTGCGCGTCACCTTGGCGACTTTCGTCAAGGTCCTCTCCCAGCGCCTCTGCCGCTTGAGCATGTCGGAAAAGGAGAATTTGAATCGAGACCGCATGAGAACCCCTTCATTTTCCCGGCCTCCTCCCAAAGACCGGCAGTCCTCCACGCATAGGGTTCAATATGGGACGCGTTGGGCGGGCGGCAAGGTTGAAAGGGTGTTTCAGTGGGTCAGGGAAATAAGTACGTGGCGGCTACTTGGGAGTACGCAGTTCACCCCCCTCTGTCACTTCGTGACATCTCCCCCTCAAGGGGGGAGATCATTCTTTTCCCTTACTTCGTTCGCGTGAGGAAGGCACAGAGTCTGCGGCTCATCTCCCCCCCTGCGGGGGAGATGTCGGCGTAGCCGACAGAGGGGGGTGTTGCGGCATAGAAACTTGGCTACGCGCCAGCGCCTTACCTACGCATGAACGCTTCGAACGCCGCCCGCGCCTCGGCGCTCTTCAATTGCGCAGCGAAATGGCCGGCCTCCTCGTCGATGCGCGCCAAGACGTCCGAGCGGTCGCCGCGAATGAGGTTGCGGGCGATCCGCAGGGCTTCCGGCGGCTTTTTCGCGAGGCTGGCGGCAAGCGCCAATACGTCCTGTTCGATGGCAGCGGCATCGGCGATCTTCCAGATCAGGCCTGCATCCCGCGCCTCCTCGGCGGTGAGAGGTTCCCCGGCGGCCAGGAGCGCAAAGGCACGCTGATGGCCGGCGAGGCGCGGCACGATCAGGCTGGAGGCCGCTTCCGGCACCAGGGCCAAGTCGACGAAGGGTGTCTTGAAGACGGAGCGGGAAGAGGCGATCGTCAGATCGCAGTGCAGGTGGATGGTGGTGCCGATGCCGATCGCCAGGCCATCGACGCCGGAAATGACGGGCTTTGCCGCCGCCGCCAGCGCCCGCAGGAAATCGATGACCTCCTGCCCCATCGTGCCGCCCATGGCGAATGCCATGAAATCGGCCATGTCGTTGCCGGCGGAAAAGCAGCCCTCCGTGCCGAGGAAGGCCGTGACGCGGACGGTGTCGTCGGTCGCCGCGGCGGTCAGTGCATTGGCCATCTTGGTATACATGGCCCGGGTGATGGCATTCTTCTTGGCCGGGCGGTTGAAGCGGATCACCTGAACGCCGGGATGGGCTTGCGGCCGCTCGATCAGAACGTCGTCGGTCATGAGATTCTCCTTAGGCCGGTTCAGGCAAGAGCGATGCGGGCGGCGGCAAGGCTTGCCGCACCGTTGACGATGCGGTCCTTGAGCGACGCCGTCTCGGACAGGAGGTTTTCGGCGGCGAAGCGGCAGAGCGCGATCCGGGCATCGCGTCCTGCGTCTCCGGCTTCTGCCAACCCGCCCCTGGCAAGATAGACGCCGGTGAGCGTAAGCCCGAACAGCCGCTGATAGGCCGTCGCGCCAGCCAGCGCCTCTGCCGGCTTTCCGTCTGCAAGACGCGCCAGCAGCCACTCGGTCGCCTCCGAAAGGTCGGTAAGCGCATCGTCGAGCCGCGCGGCGGTTTCGCCGAAATCGGCGAGGTTCGAGGCGGCGACGTCGCCTGCAACCGCCTTCAGCTCATCGATGAAGCCACGCACATGGGCACCGTCGGACAGAGGCAGCTTGCGGGTCACCAGATCGATCGCCTGGATGCCGTTGGTGCCTTCGTAGATCGGCGCGATGCGCGCGTCGCGGAGATAGCGCGCGGCCCCGGTTTCCTCGATGAAGCCCATGCCGCCATGGATCTGAATGCCCATGGACGCGACATCGACGCCGATATCGGTACCGAAGGACTTGGCGATCGGCGTCAGCAGGCTGGAGCGCTCCTGCCAGTGGCGGGCGCTGTCGCCCTCCGAGACATGGGCGCGATCGACGGCGCGGGCGCAGGCGAAGGTGATCGCCCGGGCACCCTGCGTCACCGCCTTCATGGTCAGAAGCATGCGGGCGATATCGGGATGCTCGATGATCGGGCTCATGCCCGTGCCCTTCCAGCCCGGCGCCTTGCCCTGCGTGCGGTCGCGGGCATAGGCGAGCGCATGTTGGGTGGCAGCCTCCGCCATCGCCACCCCCTGCGTTCCGACGGCGAGACGCGCATTGTTCATCATCGTGAACATGCAGTTGAGACCCTTGTTCTCCTCGCCGACGAGATAGCCGATCGCCCCCTTTTCATCACCAAACTTGCCGTCGCCATAGACCATCGTGCAGGTCGGCGAGGCATGGATGCCGAGCTTGTGTTCGATCGAATGGCAGAAAAGATCGTTGCGCGCGCCGAGCGAACCGTCCTCGTTGACGAGGAATTTCGGCACCAGGAAGAGCGAGATGCCGCGTGTTCCTTCCGGCGCGCCCGAGATCCGGGCCAGAACCAGATGGACGATATTGTCAGTGAGATCGTGTTCGCCGAAGGTGATGAAGATCTTCTGGCCGAAAATCCGGTAGGTGCCGTCATCACGGCGCTCGGCGCGCGTCTTCAGGACGCCGAGATCGGAGCCGGCATGCGGCTCCGTCAGGTTCATCGTTCCCGTCCATTCGCCGGAAATCATCCTGGCCAGGAACACCGCCTTCAGCGTATCCGAGCCGTGTTTTTCAAGGGCGTCCACCGCCCCCATGGTCAGCATCGGCGTCAGTGCGAAGGCCATCGAGCCAGCGTTCCATAGCTCCATCGCGGCTATGTGCAGCATGTGCGGCAGCGCCTGGCCGCCAAACTCCTCCGGCGCGGTCAGGCTGTTCCAGCCGCCGGCGGCCCAGTTGCGGTAGAGATCGCGCCAGCCGTCGGGCGTCACAACCTTGCCGTCGACCAGCTTCGAGCCCTGACGGTCGCCGATATCAGCCAGCGGCGCAATCTCCTCGGTGGCAAAGCGGCCGGCCTCACCGACGATGGCATCGACGAGGTCCGCGTCGAGATCGCCATAGACGCCTTCGGCCAGATCCTCGCCGAGACCCGCCACATGCTTGAGCGTGAACAGAATTTCGTCCACCGGTGCCTTGAACATCTTGTCTCCTCCCGCCACCACAAGACACCTTTCGGGTTTGGTCGTCCAGTGATGGCTTTTCGTTTGCCGAGAAATTATTGATTTTTACGTAAACGTCAATATTTGAATGCACGCTCCTGTCATGCCATTCGCCGGCGCTGCAACAAAACTGTCATGAAACCTGAATAAAGCGAGGCTTGGCTTCCTCTCAGAACCCTGCCGCATGAACCTGATCTCCACTGAAATCCCCGGCATCGTCTGGGCCTATCGATTTCTGCCCGATGAAAACCGCTGCGTTCGCATTGCGGCCGATTCGTCGATCGACGCGCTGATCGAGGGCGAAGGCTGGCTCTGGCTGCATCTCGCGCTCAGCGACGCGCGCACCCCTGCCCTGATCGAACGCATTGCCAACTTGCCGCAAAGCGCACTGTCGACGCTGACAAGCCACGACACGCAGGCGGCGGTGACTGTATCCGACGACATGGTCCACGGCACGCTGGTCGATTTCGAACGCACCTTCGACGCCGAGACCAAGACGATCGGCTGGCTGCATTTCGCCGTCACCGACAAACTCATCATCACCACGCGCCTGCATCCGCTGCGCAGCATCGACCGGGTGAAGTCGGCCGTCGAGAAGAGTGCCCGCTGCGGCCGGCCGATCGACCTGTTCGAAATGATGGTGGTGGAATTCCAGCGCACGCTGATCAGCCTGGTGCTCGAACTGACGGAAGAACTCAACGTCATCGAGGACGATGTCTACGGCGAGGCGGGCCATAACAGCCAACCGCGGCTTGCGCCGCTACGGCGAACCGCCGTGCGCCTGCACCGTCATCTGCGCACGCTGCTGGCGCTGTTGCGTCGCGCAGGAACCTCCGAGGAGGACGAGGTGCCACCGGGATTCATCGATGTCGCCGAACGCCTGTCGGACCGGCTGGAAACGGTCGACCGCGACGTCTTCGCGCTGCAGGAGCGTGCCCGCCTGCTGCACGAGGAAATCGACAGCAAGCTCTCCTCCGAGACCAACCGACACCTTTACATCCTGTCGCTGATGACGGCGTTTCTGCTGCCGCCGACGCTAGTCACCGGTTTTTTCGGCATGAACACGTCAAGCCTGCCTTTTGCCGACGGCGTGCATGGAACCATGATCGCCGGACTGTTCATCGTGCTTTCGATGTGGTTTGCCTGGATGATCCTGAAGCGGATCGGCATTCTGTAAACAGCAAAAGGGCCGGAGAAAATTCGGCCCTTGGACTGCTGACAAAATCATTTCCTGACGCCGCTGAAGGTCGCTTGGGTCATTCTGCGGCTACATTTCCTCCTTCATTCCTGTGCTCGTCACAGGAATCCAGCCAGCTCAAGTCTTTGAGCTGAAACAGTCTTTTGACCCGACGGACGTCGGGTCGCTGGATTCCCGCCACAAGGGCGAGAATGACGGAGGGGTGGGTTGTCACGTCCTCAAACAACGAGCTTTGGAGTTTGCCAACAGTCTGCGGGCCGGAAAAAATCCGGCCCTTGGAACTCTTGATCCGAAGGGATCAATACGGGGAATTGCACTGACGACGCGGGCCGCTATACGGCTGATACGTGTTGTCATAGGCGCGGTAGCTGCGATAGCGATTTGCGCACCACTCGACATGGCTACCGCCATAACGGACCGTCGGCTGGGCCGCGGAACCGGCGATGATGGCTCCGGTCGCGAAAGCCGCCAGAGGGAACCACATGCCGTTATACTCGCGATAGCCGCGACGACGTTCGCGATAACCGCGATGGCCGTTGTAATAACTATGACCGCTGCGGCGGTGATAGCCCCGGCGCCAGTCATCGCCATTGCGGCGGTGGTGGCGGTACTGGACGTCCACGACGTCACCGGCACGTTCGGCCTTTATTGGCACCGGAATCTGCGTGAATGCCACCGAGGGCGTGAAAGACGTGGCCAGCAGCGCTGCCGAAAGTGCCAAGGTGGCCGCTTTTAATCCAAAAACACCCATGGTGTTCCTCCATTTCATTCTATCCGACATGATCGTCATGCGGTGAAAACGGAGAAATGGTCTTTTTGTTCCAATCACAAACGGCGTGAACGGCGTCATCAGACCTAGCGAGAGACGTGGTAACGATGCGTTAACCATGTTTGCGCACCCTCATTGCATGGAAAAGTGTCGCAAACCACGTCTGCGCAAGGTTTTCCGCCTCGCCGTTCTCCTCGGCGTCGCGCTGCTTTCGGGTGCTGCAGATGCGCGCGATCTCATGCCTTGGCGCTCAACCAACCATGCATTGGTGATCGATGCCTATGAACTGAACATCATCGACTGGGACAAAATGCTCAAGGACCGGCGGATCGCGGCCTTTATCTCGAAGGGCTCGGACGGCCTGCCGGAAAGCTTTGCCTGTACCGGCGACCATGGCGGCGATACCGTCGCCCACTGCAAGACGATGTGGCGCAAATATGCGGTCAGCCGCGAACTCTACCAGACGCGGCGGCTCGTGGCCCGCGCCAGCGGCCTGCTGTGGGGCGCCTATCATCTTGCCCGCCCCGGCAATCCGATCGATCAAGCCAACCATTTCCTCGATTACGCCGATCCGCGCGACGACGAATTGATGGTGCTCGACATCGAGGGCATAGATGCCGAAAAATACATGTCGCTGGAGGATGCGGGCATCTTCGCCGGCCATATCAAGGCGCGCACGGGCCGCTACCCGATGCTCTACACCAACCATTCGACAGCGCGCCATATCGCCGCCAATCGCGATCGCTTTCCGATCCTATCGCGCCTGCCCCTTTGGTATGCCCGCTACAAGCCGGGCATCCGCAACGTCTTTCCGATGGGAAACTGGGACAGCTACGCACTGTGGCAATTCTCGTCGGCCGTCAATTGCGGCAAACGCCGCTGCCCCTACCGCGTCGCCGGAACGCTCGACGACATCGACGTCAATGTCGCGGCAGTGAACGCCACGGAATTGAAGAAGGTCTGGGCCACGGGCGAGTTGCTGCCGGAAAAGCCAATGGACAAGCCCATGCTGATCGCCACCGCTAATGCCGAGGTATCGTCGAGCCTAGGCGTGGACATGACCGTGACGGGGTCGATCGGCGGCGGCAACACCCCGACGCCCGCGCAAATCTCCCGCCGTGACGAATAAATCCGCCAGCTAATTTACCAAGGACACTTATTTACGTGCGTAAGTGCGACCTGACATTGACGATATTCCTTCATCTAGTAACATCTGAAAATTATAATACTCTTATATTTCGGGGAAACACCATGGCCAAACTTACTTTCAGCAAATACGCACCTTATGACTATAGCCTGTGGGATGAGCCGGAAAGCCACACGCTGAGCGTCAGTTCCGACAAGAAAACCCTGACGATCAAATACGGCTCCCCCACCGAGGGCGGTGTCTCCAAGATCGTCCTGAAGGGCACCGCGCTGTCCTTCAAGGAAGGCCTTGTCCATGGCGGCACCATCGCCTCGATCGACTTTCTCAATGCGTCCTCCAAGATCATGGCAACCTACAGCGAATTGGCTTTGCGCGGCTTCCAGTTCAAGATGAGCGATCTGTTTGCAACCACCGGCATCATTCACGCCGGCAACGACACGATAACCGGCTCGGCCCAACGCGATCTCATCGACCCCGGCGCGGGCAACGATATCGTCAAGGCGGGGGCCGAGGACGATTTCATCACCGATTACAAGGGCAACGATACCTACGATGGCGGCGCCGGTAATGACCAGGTCGATTACTCCTTCGGAAGCAGGCTGGGCTGGGAACCCTATAAGGCCGTTATCGTCGATCTGCGGGCAGGAACCGCGACGGATCCCTGGGGCTACAAGGACAAGCTGATCAGCATCGAGCAGGCGCGCGGCACGACGCTGAACGACAAATTCTACGGATCCGACAATGCCAATGGCGACCGGTTCATGGGCTATGCCGGCAATGACTACATCGATGGCCGCGGCGGCAGCCAGGACCAGGTTTCCTACAAGCGCGACGCCAGGCACGGGGGTGTTGACGGGGTAACCGTCGATCTTTCCAAGGGGATCGCCATCGATGGCTTCGGAGACACCGACACGTTGAAGAACATCGAATGGGTTGAAGGCGGCCAGTACAACGACAAGATCACCGGCAATTCGAAATCCAATTTCCTGGTCGGCTTTACCGGCAATGACACAATCAAGGGCAATGGCGGCGACGACTGGATGGCCGGCGAAGGCGGCAATGACAAGCTCTATGGCCTCAACGGCAGCGACGATGTCTTCGTTTTCCGCGGCATCGGCGGCTCGCTCGGCTCCGACCAGATCTTCGCCTTCAAGGATGGCGAAGACAAGATCCTGTTCAACGCCGCCACGGGGGTGGACAACAAGGCGGACCTGAAGCTCACCCAGTCCGGTGACGACGTCGTGATCAAATATGCCATGGGCACGATCACCGTCGACAACATCACGGTCGCGAAGCTGACGACGGCCGACTTCATCTTCGAATAGCAGGCTCCGGCAGGACAGCCTCCCTATTTCTGGGGAGCTGTCCTGCACGCCTGGCGCTTGTCTTTCGCCATCATCGCAAGCATATCTTTACCATGGCCGGCTAATGACGCGGCCAAAGGGACAGATTTTACGCCGCAGTATTGCAGGATGATCTAAAGGCATGTCCCGAAGACCACTGCACATGATGAGCAGATGACGACAAAGATTGAAATCAGCAGCAACCGCACGAAACCCGTATCCGTGCTTCAGGCGGACAGCATCTTCGTGATCAACAAGGGCGTAACGCTCAGCACGACCGCGACCGCCATCGTCGCGACGAGCGCTGCGACCGCGCGCGATTTCTACATCAACGGCACGGTGATCTCAGGCTCCAGCTATGCCTTCCAGTTCGGCACGACCGCGGTTACCGACAGCAAGAGCGAATTCGTCGTCAGCAACACCGGCCGGGTGTCGGGCAAGGAATACGGCCTCAAGATCAACAGCGGCAGCCTCGAACTGACCAATCAGGGCACGATCGGGGCGAAGCTGACCGCGATCACCGCCGGCGGCAAGGCGACCCATCTCGTCAATTCCGGGCTGATCGAATCCTCCGCCTCCATCGGCATAGCCGCATCCGGCGCCGGTTCCGTCATCACCAATCACGGCACGACCCATGCGGCGACCAATGCCGTCCAACTTTCGGGCGCATCCGTTGTTCTTACCAACAATGGTGAACTGCGCTCCGACAAGGCCGCCGCGATTTCCTCGTCCGGCGCGAGCGCGACGCTGACCAATCACGGCACGGCGATCGGCCATGGCAACGCCATCGTCTCCTCGGGCACGTCCGTCAAGATCACCAATGACGGCGCGGTCACCTCTACCAAAGGGATCGCCATCCAGGCGAAGGGGGCAGCCGCAATCGTCACCAACAGCGGTACGATCAAGGCTGTCAAGGATGCGATCGTGCTCCTGGGCGACGACGGCAAGGTGACCAACAATGGCCTTATCAAGTCCTCGGCCTATGCGATCTCGGTCTCGGCGGATGACGCCATCGTCACCAACAACAAGACGATCACCGCTGGCGGCGGCGTGAAAGTGGCGGGAACCGGCGAAACCGTGACCAATTACGGCACGATCACCGGCACGCTCTCGACACTGGCAACGGTGGATTTTTCCGGCGCCTCGAAATCGAGCCTGCACAACAGCGGCCTGATCAAGTCGGCCGGCACCGCCTTCCTCGGCAGCAATGCCGTCGATTCCGTCTTCAACAGCGGCACCATCAACGGCACGATCCGGCTTGGCGGCGGCAACGATTATTTCGACGGCACCGGCGGCAAGGTCAACGGCACCGTTTCAGGCGGCGCCGGTAATGATGTCTACGTGGTCAGCGACGCGGCGATCAAGCTGTCGGAATCGGCCGGCGGCGGCACCGACCTCGTCAAATCGAGCGTCTCCTTCACGCTTGCGGCCAATATCGAGAACCTGACGCTGAACGGCGCGGCCAGCATCAAGGCCACCGGCAATGCGCAAGCCAACCTGCTGCATGGCAATAGCGGCGCCAACACGATCGACGGCAAGGCCGGCAATGATACGATCTGGGGCCATGGCGGCGCCGATATCCTCACCGGCGGCAGCGGCGCCGACCAGTTCGTCTTCGCGACCAGGGACGGCAAGGACACCATCACCGATTTCGCCGCAACCGGCTCGGCTCATGACCTGCTGGATCTCACCGGCCTTGCCAGCATCACCGATTACAAGGACCTGACGAAGAACCACATGCGGCAGGTCGGCAGCGACGTCCTGATTGACGGCCTGAACGGCGACAGCATCCTGCTGAAGAACGTCAAGCTCGCGGCGTTGGACGCCGGGGATTTTATTTTTTGAGGGGATGGGGCACAAGCCGAAACTGTGCCTTCTCAAGGACCTTCCAGATCGAAATCCTCGTCGAGCGGCATGCCGGGAGGACGTTCCCGGCCATGGCGGACGGCAAAGATGCGGATGGCGTTTCCACGAATTTCGTAGTCCACCAGATAAGCGCCCATCACCATGCGCAACACGCCCGGCATCGGCAATTCACCGCTGATATGCCCGGCCGACGGAAACCGCGCGAGCATGTCCTTCAACCGCTTCAGACTGTCCGCAAAATGCTGGGCCGCTTGCGGACTGCGCGAGCGAAGATAGGCGGCCTCCGTCCTGACGTAATCTCGCGCGGCCGGAGACAGCGTCACTTTCAAGCGGCAGCCCCTTTGACGATCGCTTCGACTTCGGCGATGACGTCGTCAAGATCGTGTTCCTCTCCCTCATCCATGGTCTTGCGCGCCTTGGCGATATCGAGGATCTCCTCCCCTTCCGCCGCGAGATAGGATTTGAGCGCACGCACGATGACCCAGCTTCGGCTGCGATCGCAGACCTCAGCGATTTCCTCGATCCGGGACAAAATATCCAGGGGCAGCCTCAGGGTGATGGGATCAGACAATTCACGTCCGGACATCGTTTTCACCTCCATTTGTAATACAAGGTAAGCGATATCGCGACAGGGGTCAAACGAACAGGATCGCAAGCCGCCATCCTGTGCGGGACAGCGGCTCCTGCTTCAGGCTGGTCGCTTCACGCTTCGATCTGCACGTCCCCAATCGGCCGCGAGCAGCAGGCCAGGATGTAGCCTTCGTCGATCTCGTCGTCGAGGATGCCGCCATTGTGGTTCATCTCGACCTCGCCAGAGACCTTCATGACGCGGCAGGTGCCGCAGAGGCCGCCTTCGCAGGCGGCGCCGATGCGCACGCCGGCCGCGCGCGCGGTCTGCAGAATGGTCTGGCCGGGCTGACACTTCGCTTCCTTGCCGGCCATGGTGAAGGTAATGGTCGCAACGGTGGCGCCGTCTTGCCCCGCTCCATCGCGGATCGCCAGTTCCTCCGCCGCCGGTGCGGCTGCCGGCTGGAAGCTCTCCTCATGATAGCGGGCCATGTCGAAGCCGACGCTTTCCAGCATCGCCTTCACGCCCTTCATGAACGGCTCCGGCCCGCAACAGAAAACCGTGCGTTCGCGGAAATCGGGGGCAAGCAGCGCCAGTTTCGAGGTTTCGATCCGACCGCGCAGGCCGTGCCAGCCGTGGCGTGGCGCATGGGTCTCGACGATGAAGCCGAGGTTCATCTTCGGCATGTTGCGTGCGATGTTTTCAAGCTCCTCGCGAAACAGGAGGTCGTCCGGCTGACGGGCGCAGGAGAGGAACGTAACGTCCGTCTGCGGCGCGCAATCGGCCATCCAGCGGGTCATCGACATCATCGGCGTGATGCCGGAACCGGCCGAGATGAACAGGTATTTCTCACCCGGGTGGCGCACGAAGGAGAAATCACCGAGCGGCCCGAAGGCCTTCAGCTTCATGCCCGGCTTCAGGTGATCGAACATCCAGCGCGTGCCGATGCTCGCCGCCTGTGCCTTGACGGTGACGGCAATCGAGAACGGACGCGAGGGCGTCGAGGACAGCGTGTAGGTGCGCATGACCGGATCGTCCGGCGTGACCGGCAGTTCGAGCGTGACGAACTGGCCCGGCAGATATCGAAACCAGCTATCCCTGTCGGCCTTGAAGCCGAAGGTCATCACATCCGGCGCCTCATGGGTGACGGAAATGCATTCCAGGAGCTGTTGCCGGTCGTTGAAGGGTTGCAGTTCGTCGAAGTGCCGGAAAGATGAAGCTATCGTCATGTCAGGCAACCCGAACCAGAGGGGTGGAGGCTCCGTGCAGGCGGTCAGCCAAGAAATTGGTGTACCATTCGACGAACTGCATCACGCCGCCCTCATGTTCCGGCGAATAGGGTCCGGGCTGATAGGCGGGCGAACGGATACCAAAAGCGTTTTCCTCGACGATCTGGCGATCCTGGTCGTTGGTCTCGGTCCAGACATGCGTCAGTTCCTCGAGATTGTAGTCGACGCCTTCGACCGCATCCTTGTGCACCAGCCACTTTGTCGTGACCTGGGTCAGTTCCGGCCCGAGCGGCAGGACGCGGAAGGTGATGGCGTGGTCCCCCAGAACATGGTTCCAGGTCGAGGGATAATGGAACAACAGGAGCGTACCGATATTGCTCTGGCTGACATCGTCGGACAGCTGGCGCTTGACGGCGCGTTTTCCCGACATCGTGTAGCTTTCGGCTTCCTGGATCAGCGGCATGCGGGCGACGCGGAACTGTCCGCTCCTGTCCATCTTGAATTCGCTCGGCAGGCCGGATGCCTCGCACTTTGCCCAATGCTCGGCGATGACCGGATCATCCTTGGCGCCCTGCACGCCAGTGGCCGTCGGGGCTTCCGGATAGGTGCGGCAAAGCTCCGGATGGTTGGCGGCGCAATGATAGCATTCGCGGTTGTTTTCCCAGACGAGCTTCCAGTTGCCCTTCTCGATGATCGTGCTTTCGAAGGCGACCTTGGTGTCCTTCAGATTGTGCGGCGTGACATAGGAGGAAACCATGTCGCGAACCGGCTGGAAGTCCATCGCGGCGTCGGCCAGGCAGATGAAGATGTAGCCGCCGATGGTTTCGCAATGGATCGGCTTCAGACCATGCTGGTTCTTGTCGAAATCCTCGCCCATCTGGCGGGCAAAGAGCAATTTGCCGTCGAGTTCGTAGGTCCACTGGTGATAGGGACAGACAAGCTTGGCGGACGATCCCTTACTCCCGGCGCACACCCGCGAGCCGCGATGGCGGCAGGAATTGTGCAGCGCCCGGACGGTGCCGGTGCGATCGCGGACGATGACGACCGGATATTCGCCGACCTGGACGGTGAAATAATTGCCGGCCTTCGGGATTTCGCAATCATGGCCGATAAACAGCCAGTCCTTGTACCAGATCTCTTCCATATCGAGCTTGAAGAGGCCCGGATCGGTGTAGAATGCCTGTTCCAGGCTATGCCCGGCGCGCCGGGTCTTCAATTTGCGGAGAACTTCGCTGCGGAGATCCATGATCTGTTCCTTGTGCTCGCCACGTTTCACGAGTTGCCGCGCACAGGAAGGAACCACCCGCGCCGGGAAAGCGCGTGGTTTCGTGGTTCATCTTCCGGCTGCCCGCCGCAACCAAAACATCAATGTCTTCACAAGGCTGGTTTCCGGGCTCTGGAGCCGTCCTTTCGGACTATCCCGGCGCCTTCCCGGATTTCTCCAGTGGCCTTTTGCCGAGGTTTCGCTCCACCACCGTTGCGGGGGCAGCGCCGGATTTTGACCGGCTTCCCAATTCTCCGCCTTCCCATCGAGGCGACACCTTGAGTGTCTTTATCTAGCCCTATCTTAAAGCCGGGCAGGCGTCGATTAGCGACATCCAATTCCAGAATGACGACAATGTTCATGCTGCCGTAAAAACGTGCGGAACCGTATATTTTATAAGCAAAAACAACAGAATTATCTAGAATTTCAGCAGACGCCGCGTTTTCAGCCAGCGGACCGAACCGGTCACGGAGCGACCGTCTCTTTACGACATTTCTCGACGCGTGAAATCGTGTCGCAACGCAAGCGCCGCACCATGATGGGCGGTTAACGTCCGGAAAGATTACGTTAACCTCGACGCTGTAATTTTCCCGATGGAGAGTTTTCGCCCCGGCCTGCTCAGCAAGCCGCTGTGATTCTGGTGCTGGCCCATGTCAAACCTGAAATATTTCGACGCTGCCGCCGTCAAGAAACCGGTTCAATCGCCGAAGGCCGCGATCTATACCGAGTTTCTGCGCACAGGACGCATCAACCGGCACAAGGACAATTGGGACGCGACCAAAAGGCGGTACCTGACCCATGATGAGGTAGCCGCCCGCACCGGCAAGAAGCTCGAAACGGCGGGAACCGTGACGCACGAGCGGATCAACGGCTTCCACCAGTCCATCCAGTTTCCGAAGATGCTGTTTCACCGCACGCTCGCAGGCAGCCCGCATCTCGGCTATTGCCATGTCACGGCGGCACGCACGAAATTCGCCAAGTTCGACGATGTGCGCTGGTCCTTCTATATCGCCAACTTCTTTTCCGACATCGGCGACGACGAGCGCTTCTTCGACAAGATCAAGATGGGCTATTCGCGGATGTACTTCGCCGTGGCGACAGAGATGGACGCCGAGGCGGGCAAGCTCAGCATCAACCGGGCCATCCACCAGAATGGCCTTCTGTTCCGCACCCGCGATCCGAAGGAAGCGCTGAAGAACGTCTTGATGCTCGGCGCACGCAACGAACAACTGCGGCGCATCATCAGCAGCCTCTAGAGCATCGTTCCCTTAATACGATTCATTCTGTTGGCTCAAAACGGCCGATCCACAAGAAGGATGGCGCAGAGCGATGCGACATCCATCGGTCCAGCCATCCGCCGCAGTGGGCGGCCGTTTTCAGCCAACCCGAAGGGCTGGATGAATTTTGGCCACGACCGGCGGTGGCCGTCTCAACCGCGGCTTCTGCTGCGCTTTTCGCCAGCCGCCTTGGTTCTGGCCAAAATTCCTTCCAGCAGAATGGGGCGTATTAAGGGAACGATGCTCTAGCCGCGCCTATTTCTTGTAGATCAGCCAATCCCTGCCGACCGGCGCCTCGTCCTCGACACCGTGAACGGCCGTGTGGTCACCGCCCTTCGCCTGCGCCCGGGCCATTGCCTTTTCAGCGAGATTGACAAGGGCGAAGGCGTTGCCGGCACTATCAGCCGTGCAGACTCCGACGGAGAGCGTGCCGTTGCCAAGACTTCGGCCGGTTTTCGGATGTTTGAACTCGGTGCCGCGAAGGCTGGCGCGCAGCAGCGAGAGCAGCCGGACGATCTCACCCTGATCGCTTGTGTTGAGCAGGAAGCCGAAACGAACGCCGTCGAGACGCACGGCCAGTCCGCTGGACGGAAATGCCTGCTGGATCACGCCGCCGATATGGCGGGCCAGGTGTTCGGGCAGCGCCGCGATCTGCTGGCCGGACAGGCGCGGACCGGGGTCGAGCTCGGCAATGGCGATGCCGCAGGCAAGCGGCCGCTCCAGTTCGCTATAGACGCGCGCGAGCGCCTTGTTGAAAGAGCGGCGGTTACCGAGGCCTGTTGCCGCATCGGTGAATTTCGTCGCCTCGAAATCCGCAAGCTCCTTCTGGATGCCGGCGATGACGGTCGATTGCGTGATGACGCTCTGTTCCAGCTCCGCATTCTGCGAAACCTGGCGTTCGGTCGCCTGCTGCAGGGCGCGGATGGAATTTTTCAGCACCGACTGGCCGGCCTCGTCCGTGTCGCCAAGGGCTTTCGAGGCCTCGCCGATGATGCGGCCGTAATCGCTGAGCGAGGTCTTTTCCCGCGTCAGCAGGGTCATGAAATTGCTCATCTCGTCCCGCACCATGGTGGTCGAGCGGGCAAGGACGCTGGCTTCGTGATGATGCGGAAGATATTTGCGGCCAAGCTCGTCCAGCGCAGCCTGGGATTTGTATTTCCCCAGCGCGATGAAGTCCCGCACCAGCTCCGGATTGGCACCGGCATAGGCTTCGTAGACAAGTTCGTAATTCCGGGGAACCGCGTCTATGCCCATCTGGTGCATGGCCGTTGCGATACGCAGCGCAAGGTCATTCGGCATGGATTTCTTCTGGGCCATTCTCGCTCCGGGTTCACGCGGGGTTTACATGGGTTAACACGGGGCACTTTCCGTTGTTCTAACCGGAACCCTCGGATTTTAGGCAATGGCCGTCCATTGGCGGACGAAGCCGCGAATGCCCTTGGCAAGGCCGCGCCAAGAGCTGTAAAGGAGACGTCAGCGCGCCGGGCCGGCGAGACTTGCAGGTCCGCGCCGACCCTTGGAAAGCGCATGGCCCTGATCATCGATACACGCACCGAACCGGACCGCGCCCTGGCGCTGGCCTGCGAAACGCTCGAGGCTGGCCTGCCGGTCGCGATCCCCACGGAAACGGTCTATGGGCTGGCAGCTGACGCGACCAATCCCGATGCCATCGGCCGCATCTATGAAATGAAGGGCCGCCCTCGCTTCAATCCGCTGATCTGCCACGTCGCCGATTTCGCCATGGCCGAACGGCACGTCACCTTCGATCCGATCTCACGCCGGCTCGCGGAGGCCTTCTGGCCCGGTCCGCTGACGCTGATCCTGCCGCTCAAGGGCGAAAGCGCCGTGCATTCGCTCGCCTCCGCCGGGCTCGATACGCTGGGCGTGCGCATGCCCGACGGCTTTTCGCGCGCCGTCATTGCCCGTTTCGGCCGACCGCTGGCAGCACCCAGCGCCAATACGTCCGGCAAGATCAGCCCGACCAGCGCCGCCCATGTCGAAGCAGACCTCGGCGACAAGCTCGCTCTGATCCTCGATGACGGACCGGCCGATATCGGGCTGGAATCGACGATCGTGAAGGTGGAGGGCGACGAGATCCGCCTGCTGCGGCCGGGCGGCCTCGATGTCGCCGATATCGAGAGGCTGACCGGCAGGACCGTCTTGCGCGCCGAAACCGCGGGCGCCGCGATCGAGGCTCCCGGCATGCTGGCGTCGCACTATGCGCCGGGTGCGGCCGTGCGGCTCGATGCCACCGACGTCCAGCCGGGCGAGGCGCTGATCCGGTTCGGCGGCAAGCCGCTGCCGGGCGAGGACAAGGCCGCGCTGGTGCTTGATCTGAGCCCGGCAAGTGACCTGCGCGAAGCCGCCGCCAATCTCTTTGCCTATATGAAACAGGCCGACGCCTCGAGCGCCGGGACCATCGCCTTTGGGGCAATCCCGAACGAAGGCCTGGGCGAAGCCATCCTCGACCGGCTCGAACGGGCCGCCGCGCCAAGGGATGGGGAAGCCCCGTGAACGCGCTACACACTCTATCGTCCCCTCTCCCCGCCTGCGGCAAAGACCCCCTCTGGCCTGTCGGCCATCTCCCCCACAAGGGGGGAGAGACCCAGCCGCCGACCCTCGTTTCAGATGATGGACAGAGCGGCAGGTTAAGCCCCTCCCCCTTGTGGGGAGGGGTTGGGGAGGGGTCTTTCCCATATGCGATGGTCTCCCCGCGCGCGGGGAGAAGGGACAAGCGGCAAGCCCCACCGCCTCACCAATGGAACGCTCATCTATGATCTCTCCCGAACTCATCGAAAGCTTCGCTGAAATCGTCGGCCCGGCCAACGCCCTGACAAGCCCGGGCGACATCGCACCCTATCTCGTGGAAACGCGAGGCCTCTACAAGGGAACGAGCCCGCTCGTGCTGAGACCCGGCAGCGTCGAGGAAGTCTCCGCCATCATGAAGCTCGCGACCGTGACCGGAACTTCGATCGTGCCGCAGGGCGGCAATACCGGGCATGTGGCCGGAGGGATTCCCCGTACGGGCGAAAACGACGTGGTGCTGTCGCTGGAACGGCTGAACCGCATCCGCGACATCGATCCCGTCGGCAATGTCATCGTCGCCGATGCCGGCTGTATCCTCGCTGATATCCAGACGGCGGCCGAGGCCCATAACCGGCTGTTTCCGCTCTCGCTCGGCTCGGAGGGCTCCTGTCGGATCGGCGGCAATCTCTCCACCAATGCCGGCGGCACCGCGGTGCTGGCCTATGGCAATATGCGGCAACTGTGCCTCGGTCTCGAAGTCGTGCTGCCGACCGGTGAAGTGTGGGACGGGCTGCGGCGGTTGAAGAAGGACAATACCGGTTACGACCTGCGCGACCTGTTCATTGGTGCCGAGGGCACGCTCGGGGTCATCACCGGCGCCGTGTTGAAACTGTTTCCGCAGCCGCTCGGCCATCAGGTCGCCTTTGCAGGATTGAGGAGCGTCGCCGATGCACTGGCTTTGTTCGACAAAGCGTCAAGCCTCTGCGGCCCGGCACTGACCGGTTTCGAACTCATGCCGCGCCTTGGCGTCGAGTTCACCGCGAAGCACATTCCCGGCGTCCGCGATCCGATGGAAACGACGCATGCCTGGTACGCGCTCATCGACATTTCCACTTCCGATTCGGCCGAAAGCGCGGAACGAATGATGCAGGCGCTGCTGGAAGCGGAAATCGCCAGCGGGCTGGTCGAAAACGCGGTGATCGCGACCAACGAGGCGCAGCGCAAGAGCCTCTGGCACATGCGCGAAAGCATGTCGCCGGCGCAGAAGCCGGAAGGCGGGTCGATCAAGCATGACGTCTCCGTGCCGGTATCCAGCATTCCCGCCTTCATGGCGGAGGCTGACGCGGCGGTGATGGCAGCCATTCCCGGCGCCCGCATCTGCTCCTTCGGGCATATGGGCGACGGCAATATTCACTACAATATCTCGCAGCCCATCGGCGCCGACAAGGACGCTTTCATCGCCCGCTGGCGCGAGATGAATGCGATCGTCCACGGTATCGTGCTGCGCTACAACGGTTCGATCTCGGCAGAGCATGGCATCGGCCAGTTGAAGCGCGACGAACTCGCCGAAGTGCGCGCACCGATCGAGATCGACCTGATGCAGCGGATCAAGCACGCCTTCGACCCCGCCGGGATCATGAATCCCGACAAGGTGCTGAAGGCTAAAGGGTGATAAACAATTAGCCGCCGAGGCGCAGTTGCGACAGACTCATCAGCGTATCGGCGCTGATGCCGCCGCGACCGCTGTTCGACAGGATCAATTCCGCGCCGGAAACATCGACATTGTTTTCAATGTCATAGAGCGCGGTAAACCGCTGCAGCAGCTTTTCCAGTTTTTCCGGATCGTGCAGGTCCTCGATCTCGAGTACCCTGTTGATATAGGCGTACTGGATGTCGACATCGGCGCTCGACATCTCCTCGGGGATGCTGAAGGTCGTCTGGATGACCTGCAACAGCGCGCTGTCTGCGAGAAGATCGTAGGCGGTGTTGACGCCTTCTGCCATGCGGCGGAAATAAAGCGCCAGCCGCACGCCGGCATTGTCCTCGCCCTTTTCCTCTTCCAGTGTCTGATTGAGATAGAGGTTTTCCGTTTCCAGCAAGCCGCGCCGGGTCTGGATACCCTGCGTCGGCCTGGCGAGATTGCCCTCGCTGTCGAAATTGTAGGCGGAGACGATCTGCTTGTAGACGTCCGTGTTCGGCTCGGTGTTGATGAAGCTCTTGGGATCGGTGAAATCGGATTCGAACATCTGGCGCAGATAGTCCGTCGTCACCTCTTCCGGATCGAGACCTGCGGCAACGACGATGAAATCGACCAGGCGTTGGTTGGAGAGTAGACCGTCGAGCGTTTTGATCTTCTCGATCTCGGCGCTGTAATATTTCGACTCTTCCGTCGCCTTGGTCTTGTCGTCTTCCGTACCGAACCGGCTTTTCTCGATGACATAGGACTTGGCGGTGTTGAGGATTTCCGATTCCGACTGGGCCAGCATCGGCGTGCCCAGCGTTCCATCGGTCTTGAAATTGAAGGCCTTGACGAGTTCGACGTAACGCTCGTCCTTCAGCGTATAGACATAGCTCTTGGGATCGGTGAGATCGCTCGTCAGAACCTTTCTCAGCTTGCGCGCAGAATCGCCTTCGTTTTCCAGGCCCACGGCCGTCAGCGCCAGCTTCATGATCTTGGTGTCGGACAGGAGACCGTCGACATCGGAGACCAGGCTGATCAACGTTTTGTAGGACGTGATCAGCGCCTCGTCGGCCGCCTCGTCGGCATCGTCATAGCGGGCTATCCACAGGGCATCGGTTTGGGTCGTCTGGGCCGCCGTCTGCGCGTTGCCCGCGGTCACCGTTCCGTCTGTCTGGAAATTGAACGCCGCCGCCAATTGCCTATAGACGGCGTTGTATTCCCCGCCCTGCGTATTGGCGTAGCTGGTGGGGTCGCTCAGATCGCTGGTGACGATGTTTTCGAATGTCGACGTCAGGAAACCCGATGGCAGGCCATAGGCGATGCGCAGATAGGCGAACATCCGGCTGTTACCGGTGATATCGCTGACATTGTCCACCGTCGTAATCGTCGAATCGTAATAAAGCTTGTTCAACTGCGCGGCCGAAGAGGACAGGCGCGGCTGCTGGAAGACATAGGCTTCGTTGGTCGATGCTTTCTGCGCATCCGACATCGCCTTGTCGCCGCTGGCCAGCGTGCCGTCATCCTGGAAATTGAAGGCGGCGGCAAGCGGCGTGTAGTCCGGCGCATTGTTGATCTGCACCTGATACTGCGCGATCAGCTTGCGGGCGGCGCTGGTGCTGTCGGCAAGCTCCGCCGGCGTGGCGTTATTCTGGACGGAGGTGATCTTGTCCTGCAGACCCTGGAGATACGCTGCCGCCTTGACGTTCACATAGCTGCCGGAGTCGCTGACGTCGCTGGTGACCACGCCCTTGAAGTGAGCATAGTCCATATATTTCGGATCGAAGCCGAAGGCGGTCAGGACGTAATTCTTAAGCTTCTCGTTCTGCCAGAGCTGGTCGACATTGGTGACGGTGTCCATCACTGCGTTAAAATAGACCGAGTCCGATTTGACCGCATCGTCCTGGTTGGTGATGGTCTGGTTGTAGAGTCCGATCAGCGCGTCTTCCTGTGCGTCGCTTTGGACCACTTCCGTCGATTGCGAGAAACTGAAGGCCATCGCGAAATTGCGATAGCGTTCGTCCGTCAGCATGTTGGCGTAGCTGCTGTCGTCGCTGAGGTCGCTTTCCAGCACCTTGCGCATGAAAGCCGTGGCATAGGTCATGTCTTCCAGGCCGTGGGCTTTCATGGCGTAAGCGTAAAGCCGGTAGTCGCCGAGGAAGTCGTCGATCGACGTAACCTTGCCGATATTGTCCTTGTAATACTGGCTTTCGCGGGCAACCAGCACCTGTTCGGAGGTGCGCTGCAGGCTCGTCTTCATGTCGCGGGTAATGAGATTATAGTCGATATAGGTGGAAACCATTGCCGCTCTGCCGATCGCCTGAAACTGTTGACGGAACGCCATCCGAACGGACGCAATTCCGCACCCTGCGGTCATAACCTCGGCCAAGATGGACGGTCTGCCTTGCGCGTGGCTTTTCCCGCAAGCCGCCCCGACATGTGCGAAATGCCATAGATTTTTTTCACATTTGAGAAACCCTGCCGCGTTGGCCTTTGCTAACCATCAGGAAATGCAAAGTTTTTTAACTGCGATTTTTAAGTCGTCTCAAACGGGAGCCGCCTATCTTGAGGTCACAGAGGACGAAAAGTCCCGAAGAGAAGACCGGGAACCGGCTCTCAAGGAAAACAAGGGCGATTGAAATGCTGAAGACACTTTCTCAACCGGCTTGGGTCGAAACCACGCTGCGACTGGATCCGAAACGCTTCCCCCAGCAGGCAAGCTACAGCTTGCACGGACAGCCGAGCAATGTCACCATCAGTCTGGACGAGCGCGGCGCCGTCATGCGCAAGGTTCTGCCGTCCAGCGGATTGCCCCTGTCGATCGCCCTGCCCGCCCGCGCCTTCAAGGGTGTCGCGGCCCGTGCCATCGACCACGGAGACGGAGAAGTGACCGTGACGCTCGAACTTCATCATGACGATCCGGACCTGTGCATTCCGCTGCTGGTCGCCCATGATCTCGCCGATATCGCCGCCGACTGGCGCAGCTGGTCGGAAGCCTACCGCATTCCGATGCTGATGGTCGAAGCCGACGGCGTTGCCCGACCGCTGGAAGATCATCTCGGCGAAGTCCGCACCCGCGAGATCAAGCCACGTCGCCGCCACTCTCTCTTCAACGATCGCCGCCCGCGTTTCCTGATGCGCCGCTCCACCGGCAGCCTCGGCGTGACCATGAAAATCGATGGCCGGGAAATCATCGCCCGCAACTGATTTTCGACACAATCCTCGACACCTCCTCCAGTGCAAAAGACCGGTCGTCCCCTGCGGCCGGTTTTTTGTTTTTTTGTTTTCAGTCGGTTACGGAGGATATTCCGGAAACACCGGCAAAGCCTTCTTGATGCCATATGCGGCCAGCACAGTTGGGCAACGAGAAGGAGACAGCCATGCGCACATTCATCCGCGCGGCGATTGCCGCGATTTCCGTCCGCTTCGCCAAAACGAAGAAGAGCCGCGACACGGATTTGAGCTGGGCTTGAATATGATGGTTTGCTGCGGTGGACCCTTGCCCTCCGGCCCCGCCGGAGGGTTTTTTATATCAGCCGGACAACAAGGGCCGCGCAAAGCCCGATGAAGACGATCAGGCCGACAATGCCGTTGAACTTGAACAGCGCGAGGCACTGCGTGGGGTCGTGAATATCGAGCACCAGGATCTGGTAGAACAGCAGAACGGCCGCGACCAGAAGGCCGACATAGGCGAGGAAGCCGGCGCCCGCGAAGGCAAACGCGATGAACAGCAGGAAAACCGTCAGCCCGTAGAGACCGAACAACCACGGACGCGGCCTATCCCCGAAACGTCGGGCCGTCGAGCGGACACCGATCAGTTCATCGTCCTCCTTGTCCTGATAGGCATAGATCGTGTCGTAACCGACCGTCCAGGCGATCGCCGCCAGATAAAGCACGACCGCCGCGATGCCGATGCTGCCGAACTCGGCCGACCACCCCATCAGCGCCCCCCAGGAAAAGGCCAGCCCGAGGAAGAATTGCGGCCAATCGGTAAAGCGCTTGGCGAACGGGTAGACCGCGACGAAGACCAAGGAGAAGACACCGAGAAAGATCGAAAAGCCGTTGAACTGCAACAGCACGAGCAGTCCCACCAGCGCCTGCAGCACCATGAAGACCTTGGCCTGAAGCCGCGTCACGCGGCCGGAGGGCAGCGGTCGCGACCGGGTGCGCGCCACTTCCATGTCGATGTCATGGTCTATGATGTCATTGTAGGTGCAGCCCGCACCGCGCATGGCGACCGCGCCGATGAAGAAGAGGATGAGGTGCAGGACGAAGCGGCCGGCCGAGAACGTGCCGAGCGATGCCGCCGCATTGGCAGCGAGCCCCGCCGACCAGAAGCAGGGTAACAGCAGCAATTGCCAGCCGATCGGCCTGTCCCAGCGCGCGAGTTGCGCATAGGGCCAGAGCGGTCTTGGCAGGACGCGGTAGACCCAATTGTTGGACGGCGCATCGTGAACGCGCCCGGAATCGGCTGGACTGGTGCTCATGCCGCTTGTTTGCAGCGACCGACAGGCGCGGTCAAGCGATCAGGCCCTGTGTGCTTCAATCCAGCGAGAAATCGAAGCGATAGGTCGCCGCAAGGCCGAACAGCAGCTGGTTGCGGCTGCCGCCTTCCTTGACGATGCTCGAGTCGGCGGCCGGTCCCATCAGGCGCTTGTATTCGACGAAGGCGCTGGTATCGAGCTTTTCGGTCGCCTGCCAGGTGATGGCTGCACCTGCACCGACGGAACCGATGCCGCCGGAGGGCGTATATTTGGAATAGCCGGATTTTGCCGCTTCAGACGAGCTTACCCCGTAATAGGCGTCGAAATAATCGCCGGTCGCCGCCGACAGGCGCGGACCGGCAGACAGGCGGACATTGTCGCTGACATCGACGAAACCATCGGCAGCGACATCGGCAACCAGGCCGTGATGGCTGCGGATGCCCTGGCGCAGTTCGGCGCGGATGCGCAGCCAGTCCGTCGGATAGACTTCGGCGAAACCGCCGAGTTCACCGCCGAAGCGCACGGGATCGAGCCCTTTCAGGTCGGAGGACGTATCCTCGTCGCGCTCGAAGATCAGCTTTCCGGCGACGCCGGCGCGGAATGCGCCTTGGTCCACGAAGGCAAAAGCCGGATTGTCGTTACGCGAGGAGAAGCGAACCGTGCTGCCGGCGCGTCCGAACGAGATCAACGGCGCGGCCTGGAACAGGCGATCCGAACCGCCGTCATATTTCGGCCCGATGAAGCCGGTCGCGCCGACCTTCAGATACCAGTCCCCCGACCAGAAATGCTGACCATCCTGCGCATTCGCAGAGAGGGACGCAGCAAGAAAAAGACCTGCGGAAAGAGCGAAAACAGACGGACGGAACAAGGCGGCAACTCCGGATACAAGCCCTTGGACGCACGATGCCAAGGATCCCGGCAACGAAAGGGCAAACTGACATGGGTCGTTTCGGCGCGTTATAGCCTTGCCTCCCTACCATCCCGTTAACCAGACGTCTTCAGCCATTCTTTCCCGTGATGTGCTGCTTATATTCAACAGGATCATGGATTTAACAGGTAACTGCCCGCCTCATGCCGCGCGGGATTTCAGATAGGTGCTGGGTGAACTGCCGAGCATGCGGCGGAACATCGTCGTGAACGCGGCGATGTTTTCGTAACCGGCGTCGAGCGCGACATTGGTGACCGGTTCTCCCGCTGCAAGGCGCGGCAGCGAGGCGAAAAGGCAGGCCTGCTGTCGCCAGGTGACGAAGCTGACGCCGGTCTCGGTGCGAAACAACCGGGTGAAGGAACGACGGCTCATGCCGAGCGCGCCCGCCCAGTCGTCGATGCCGGCGTTGGCGTCGGGCGCCTTTAGAAAATGTCGGCACAAGCGGGTGAGCCGCTCGTTACCGGGAAACGGCAGGCCAAGCGGTCGCTCCGGCAGGCGGCCGATTTCGTCGAGCAGCAATTCCATGATCAGCAACTGGCGCCGCTCGGACATCGGCCTGTCATCCGACAATACCAGTTCCTCGATCAGACTTGCGGCAAGCGTCGTCACTTCCAGCACACGCGGATCCTGCACATCGACGACGGAGGCGCCGACATAGATCGAATGCATGCGCACATCGCTGATCATCTCGGTGGAATGCTCGAGTCCGGCGGGAATGAGCAGCGCGTGACCGGGCGGGATCATCCAGCGCCCGCGCGTGGTGCTGACCAGCACGACACCGCTGCGCGCGCACCAGAGTTGCGCCTTCCCGTGGCTGTGGGCCGGAACCCGGAAGCCGGCGGGATAAACACGCCCAAGCGCCACGACCGGTTCATTGGCCATCTCGATCCAAGACAGGCTGGCGAAATGGTCTTGTTGGTTCTGGATTGTCGCACCGGTCAGGTCGATTGTTCGCATTTGGCCCACTCTCGAAAGTATGCGACCAGAGCACGAAAGCAGGCCACATTCAAGCATTGTAGAGACGGTGTTTATCCAAAATACGTGAACGACGGGCAAGGAACACCAGCCATGGCCAGTATTACATCGGGCGCACCGATCAACGCGGAAAAGACGGCGGTTTCCGTCATTCTCGCCGTCAGCTTCTGCCACATGATGAACGACATCATGCAGTCGCTGCTGACCTCGCTCTATCCGCTGCTCAAGGAAAATTATGCGCTCGATTTCGTCCAGATCGGCCTGCTGACGTTCGCGTTCCAGGTCACAGCATCGCTGCTGCAGCCCGCCGTCGGCGTCGTCACCGACCGCTGGCCCATGCCGTTCTCGCTGCCATCGGCCATGCTGTCGACCTGCGCCGGCCTGATCACGCTCGCCAATGCCCATGAATTCTATGTCCTGGTCATTGGCGCCTGCCTGATCGGCATCGGCTCGGCCATCTTCCATCCGGAAGCGTCGCGCATCGCCCGGCTTGCCTCCGGTGGCCGCCATGGCCTCGCGCAGTCGCTGTTCCAGGTAGGCGGCAATACCGGTACGGCGATCGGGCCGCTGCTGGCCGCCTTCATCGTCGTGCCGCGCGGCCAGGGCAGCCTCAGCTGGTTCTCGATCATCGCGCTGACGGGCTTCGTCGTCCTGTCCTGGGTCAGCGTCTGGTACACCCGCCATCGCCGCAGTTCGGCCGGTCGCAGGGTCGTGAGCCGCACCCTGCCCCTGCCTCGCAACCAGGTCATCTGGACGCTGATCGTGCTGGTTATCCTGACCGCGACGAAGAATGCCTATCTCTCCAGCCTGTCCAGCTATTTCACCTTCTTCACGATCGATAAGTTCGGTCTCGGCGTTCAGGATGCGCAGTTGCTGCTCTTCCTCTTCCTCGGCGCTTCGGCTGCCGGCGTGATCTTCGGCGGCCCGATCGGTGACCGTTTCGGCGCCCGCTTCGTCATCTGGTTCTCGATCCTCGGCGTCATCCCGTTTGCACTGCTGCTGCCCTATGCCAACCTGTTTTGGACGGCAGCACTGGTCATCCTGATCGGTTTCATCTTCTCCTCGGCCTTCTCCGCCATCGTGGTGTTCGCGCAGGAACTGGTGCCCGGCCGCGTCGGCCTGATCGCCGGCATGTTCTTCGGCTTTGCCTTCGGCTTCGGCGGCATCGGCGCCGCGGTCCTCGGCATCTTTGCCGATCGCAACGGTATCGAGTTCGTCTATACCGTCTGCTCCTACATGCCGCTGCTCGGCCTGTTGACGGTCTTTCTGCCGAAACTGCCGAGCCACCGCTAGGCTCAGAACGGCTTCAGCACCACCAGAAACACGATCGCGGCAATGGCTGCGATCGTGATCAGACCGGAAGAACCGAGAAATCCGGGCGGCGTGCGGCCCGGATCGTTTGCCAGCCGCCGCACGGTCGCGGACAGGTTGCCGTGCAGCGCCGACAGCGCGATGACGACAGCCAGCTTGGCATGCAGCCAGGGCTGGCTGAACCAATCCCCTTCCCACGCCACGACAAGTCCGAATATCCAGGCGAGCCCCATGGCCGGCGAGGTGACGCGACTGTCCCAGCGCTTGATCGCCGCAAGCAAGGCGGTCTCGCGCTCGGAGCGCGGACAAGCCGCTTCCCGTAGCCAGAGAAAGCCCGCGGATAGCAGCACCATGCCGCCCATCCAGATGATGACCGTCAGGATATGCAGAGATTTCAACACCAGATAAAGCACGCAAGCCTCCCATTATTGGAGTGATATTGTTGGCACCGATCGCGGGACTTTTCGAGCGGGCCGAGACCTGCAATGGTGTCGCAGTTGCTTCCGATTTCAAGATTTCCCCAAAAAGGCAGACCAGAAGCCATCCCAACAAAATAGCTTGACACGATTCGGACATTTCCCTTTGTGCAACATTTCCATACGGACAATTTCATCCACCATGAGTTGCAAATGACATTTCTCAAACTGGTGAAAAAGTAGCGGGAACGCCCGTTTCTTCAGTCGTTGCGACATTTCGTCAAGAGACAGGACGAAGCCATCCCCTTGTAAGTATTCATCAAGCATTGCGCGCTAAGGTTCACCTGGGACTATCGGGGTGACCTTCATGCGCATATCATTCCTTGCCGTTTCCGCCGCTCTGGGCGCTTCGTTTGCAGCATCGCCGGGACACGCCGAAACGCTCAATCTGCTGATCTGGGAATCCTATATCGACCAGAACATCATT
This sequence comes from Pararhizobium sp. O133, assembly GCF_051669845.1. Lineage (NCBI taxonomy): Bacteria > Pseudomonadati > Pseudomonadota > Alphaproteobacteria > Hyphomicrobiales > Rhizobiaceae > Pararhizobium > Pararhizobium sp. O133. The sequence goes on from NZ_CP196426.1 coordinate 3,911,493, forward strand.
GATCGCTGGACAAAAAAGACCGGCGTCTCCGTCAATCAGATCTATTACGACAGCGGCGATGCGCGCGACGAAGTGCTGTCGGATCCGAACAGCAATATCGACATCGCCGTCGTCGGCGAGAACGGCGCCGAACTGTTCGGCAAACGCGGCGTGCTGGAGCCGCTCTCGGACAAGAACGTCGCATCGCTGAAGGATTACAAGCCCGAGTGGAATGCGCGTTGCGCCGGTTACGCGATGCCCTATCTCTGGGGCACCATGGGCATCGTCTACCGGTCCGACATGGTCAAGACCACGCCGACATCCTGGAACGACCTGATGTCGCCGGCGCCGGAACTGAAGAAGCATATCGCCATGTACGACGATCACAACGAGGCCTTCATTGCGCCCCTGGTCTTGCTCGGCAAGTCGATCAATGCCAACGACAACGAGACGCTGAAGGCCGCCTTCGAAGTGATGAAGAAGCAGGCACCGTTCGTGCTGACTTACGATTACGTGATTACCTCGATCCAAGACCCCGATATCGGCAAAAACATCCATATGGCGCTCGCCTATAGCGGCGACCAGCATGTGCTGAACGAGAAGGCAGGCACGCCTGGCGTCTGGCGCTATGCCGTACCGAAGGAAGGCACGCTCTCCTGGCTCGACTGCATGGCCGTGACATCAGCCTCGCCACGCAAGGCGCTCGCCTTGGATTTGTTGAACTATATCGGCTCTGCCGAAAGCGCCGCCGCCAACGCACAGAGCCTGACCATGCCGACCGCCAGCGAAGCGGCGTTGAAACTCATTCCGGCCGAGATGCGCGACAATCCGGAAATTTACACGCCGGCCGACATTCTCGCGAAGAGCCAGTACCAGAAGGAGCTTTCCGTCCAGTCGATCCAGACCCGCCGGCGCATCATCAGCTCGATGGCAAACTTCCAGTGACGCTTGGCAAACGCGCTTTTTTCCTGATCTTTCCGGTCGTGCTGGCAGGCTACCTGCTTGCCGCCGTGTCGGCCTATGTCGCACAGGGGCACTCCGTGCTTGCGCTCGAACGGGCACGCCTGTCGCAACAACTCGATCACATCGCCGCCATCTTCCGAAGCGAAGTCGCCCAGAGCCGCAGCTTTCTCTATTCGATCCTTGAAGGCAACGCGGTGCGCCTGTTCGTGTCCGAGACCGACGAAGCTTATCGCAACAATGCGCTGAGCCTGCGGTTGCAGCAGAGCATCGGCTCGCTGTCCGACGATCCGAAGAAATTCGTCTCCTTCGCCATCCTCAATCCGGACCTGTCGACCGGCTACTATTTCGAAAACAGCGACGATCCCTTTGCCGAAATCGGCGAGGCGCAGTTTTCACTGGCACGCCGGCTGACGGGCGGCAGCCAGCTCAGGGACTGGACATTCCTTCACGATGTGCAGACGCGACAACTGATCGTCTATTCCGAATTCATCGATCCCGTCACGTTCAGCCGGCCTTTGCCGAGCGCCAAGACGGGCGCGCTGCTTGTGCAGGTCGCGATCGAACCTACCCAGTTCCTCGAGATGCAGAAGACGCTGCAGGCGGAATATGAAACCGAGATCGAATTTGATACCGCACCGCTGCTGGTTGCCCGCGAGGATCTTTCCGCTTCCGTCCGTCTTGCGCCATCGGTGTTTGCGACGCTGTCGGCGCCTGAAAATCGCCAGTCCGGCAATATGGACCAACTGAAGCTGCTGCTCGGCTTTGGCGCGCTGACCATGAGCCTCGTCTCGGTCGGACTAATGATCGTGCTGATCCGGCGCTTCATCACCAATCCGATCTCGGCGCTCGACCTGCAGGTGACGGCCGTCATGAACGGCACGAACGACGGCATCAGGGAAACCGGCGCTGCCGGTGAAATCGGCCGTTTGACAGGCAATATCAAGCAATTGCACGACCAGTCACAGCGCGCGCTGAAGCTGGTGCAGCATGCGTCCTGGACCGACACGCTGACGGGCATCAGCAATCGCGGCCATTTCAACACGCTTGCCGCGGATATCATCCATGACGTGATAACCGAAGGCCGGCATTGCAGCCTGCTCTTCATCGACATCGACAACTTCAAGTTCGTCAACGACAAGTACGGCCACGAGGTCGGCGACGAACTCCTGAAAATGCTGGCGGCGCGGATTGAAGCTGCTGTCGGCGCGATCGTCATCCGCCGCGCCTTGGCTCCCATGGTCATTGCCCGGCTTTCCGGTGACGAATTCGCCATTCTCTTGCAATCGACGCATCGCGACGGGACAATCCGGGAAACCTGCGACGCGGTTCTCGCGCTTTTCTCGAACGGCTTTGAAGTCCGCGGCAAGCATTATCCGGTCACAGCCAGCATCGGCGTCGCCATCTGTCCGACGGATGCGACCAATCTCGCCGAACTGGTCTCGAACGCGGATGCGGCCATGTACCAGGCCAAGACCAACGGCAAGAACCGCTCTTCTCGCTTCTCCCGGGCGCTGCAGGACAAGCGCGACCGGGTCCGCCATATCCAGGAAGAGCTGCGGCTGGTCGATCCCGACGAGCAGTTCCACCTCGTCTACATGCCGATCGTCGATGCCGGCGGCAAGGTGACGGGTTGCGAGGCCCTGCTGCGCTGGGTTTCGCCTGTGCTCGGCAATGTGACGCCGGACGAATTCGTGCCGATCGCCGAGAGCAATGGCCTGTTCACCAAGATCGACTGGTGGGTGATCAACCGCGCCATGTCCGAGCACAATCGCCTCAAGGCACTGTTCGGGCAGGAGACGGTCCTGGCCATCAACATTTCCTCGGCCGAACTGCACTCCAAGTCGATCAGCGATTATTTCGTCAGCTGCGCGCAGACGCATGGGCTCGACCCGCGGATAATCGAAATCGAGTTGACGGAGACCTACGCGGTCAAGCTCGGTGACCAGTTGCATCGCAATATCGAAAGCCTGCGCGAGCGCGGCTTCCGTATTTCCATCGACGACTTCGGCGCCGGCTACACCTCCGTCCAGCAAATCATCGAATATACCGCCGACACGATCAAGCTCGACCGTGCCTTGGTGGACAACCTCGCCAACGAGGAATCGCTGCCGGCGCTCAAGGCGATGATCGCGCTCTGCCACGCACAGGACATGGCGGTGGTCGGCGAAGGCGTCGATACGAGTGAAAAGCTGGCCATGCTGACGGCGGCCGGCTGCGATCATTTTCAGGGCTATCTCATCAGCAAGCCGCAGACACTGTCGGATCTGGCGATCTGGGCACTGAAACGAACGGCCGAAATCAACGGCCATGATGGCGACCGCATTCTGGTCAGTGATCGCAAGCGCCGCGCCGGGACCTCCGATCTGTTCTGAACGCGGGGAATGCTGGTAAAGCCCGGATTTCTCCTTGACCTCGCGCCCCCCTCGCCTTAACCGCCTTTTCAACACTTACAGCGCCGCGCGTCAAATATGACGCGCAAAGGTCGCTGTACCACTTTAAATATGCTGCATAATTTTATCCTTAAATCGATTCCGATTTAAGGAATTATGCAGTAAGGCGCGGGAGCAGGCGATGAGAGTTCTTTTGATCGGATCGGGCGGACGCGAGCATGCCTTGGCATGGAAGCTGGCTCAATCGCCGCTCCTGACCGCGCTTTTTGCTGCTCCCGGCAATCCTGGAATCGCCGAGGAAGCCACCATCATCGACCTCAACACCGAGGACAACGGCGCCGTTCTCGCTTTCTGCAAGACGGAAGCCATCGACTTTGTCGTCGTTGGCCCGGAAGCGCCGCTGGTGGCCGGTCTTGCCGATACGCTACGCGCGGGCGGCATCGCCGTTTTCGGCCCATCTGCCGCCGCGGCCCAGCTTGAAGGCTCCAAGGGCTTCACCAAGGATATCTGCGCCAAGTATAATATCCCGACCGGTGCCTACCAGCGTTTTACATCGGCCGCACCGGCGAAAGACTATATCCGCGCACAGGGAGCGCCGATCGTCATCAAGGCGGATGGTCTGGCCGCCGGCAAGGGCGTCACGGTCGCGATGACGCTGGACGAGGCGCTGGATGCCGTCGACAGCTGCTTTTCCGGCGCGTTCGGTGCTGCCGGCGCCGAAGTCGTGGTCGAGGCCTATCTCGATGGCGAGGAGGCAAGCTTCTTTTGCCTATGCGACGGCAAGACCGCGCTGGCGCTCGCCTCCGCGCAGGACCACAAGCGCGTCGGCGACGGCGATACCGGCCCGAACACCGGCGGCATGGGCGCCTATTCGCCTGCTCCGGTGATGACGCCTGACATGGTCGAACGCACCATGCGCGAGATCATAGAGCCGACCATTGCGGGCATGTCCGACAGCGGCTATCCCTTTACCGGCGTGCTGTTTGCCGGACTGATGATCACCGCCAAAGGCCCGGAACTGATCGAATACAATGTCCGTTTCGGCGATCCGGAATGTCAGGTGCTGATGATGCGGCTGAAAAGTGATCTGCTGCCGCTGCTCCACGCGGCCGCGACAGGCACGCTTGCCTCCGTCAGCGCCGAATGGCGTGACGACGTGGCGCTCACGGTTGTCATGGCGTCGAAGGGTTATCCCGGCACCTACGAGAAGAACACGCCGATCGCCAGCCTGCCGGCGGCGGGTGATGTCACGAAAGTGTTCCATGCCGGCACGGCCCTGAAAGACGGCAAGCTGGTCGCGACCGGTGGCCGCGTGCTCAACGTTACCGCCATGGGGAAAACCGTCAGTACGGCCAAGGACACGGCCTATGCGACGCTCGATCAGGTGAAATGGGACAACGGTTTCTGCCGCCGCGACATCGGCTGGCAGGCTGTCGCCCGCGAGAAGACGGCCTGAAAACGAAAAACTCATTCAATTTTTACCAATTCTCCTGACGGGAACGTAACGGAGAACGGATATTTTCGTCTGACGATTTCAGAGGAGAATACCGATGCGCGCCCTGTTGTTCACTCTCGCCAGCCTCGCTTCAGCCGGTGTCGCCAGCGCGTCGTCGATTGAAAACCTCGCAACCGGTCCGACCGATGACCGCAGCGTCGCGCATTTCTCATGTCCCGATTGCACCGCGCCGGTCGTGGCCAGGAAGAACCTCTATGTCGTTCCGGAAATCGCCCATGGCTCGGAGCGGACGGAACTGAAGACCATCAACGGCGAGTTAAAAGTAGTGCGCACCGAAGCCTGGCTCGGCGGCTCCCCCGTGGTCTTCATCAGCAAGGCTTCGGACGATGATATCAAGGCTGCGGGAGCGAAGACCGCGCCTCGGAAACAGCCGCTGCAGACTGCCATAACAGCCGAAAAGCCGGCGCAATCCGAAGCCGCGGCGACGACGACACCGGTCATCGATACCGCCGCGAAAACCGGCTCGCTCGACACTGCGTCCATGGCCAGCATGGCGTCGCTCACGCCGCAAGACAGCCATTCACAAGAAGTTGATCTCGAAAAGTTCGAACTTCGGTTAAAATAATCTCGACCTCAACAGTCCCTGCCCTAGCCAGTCGTGCTTTACGGCTGAATCGGGCATTCGCCTCCAGGCGAGAAATTGCGTCCCCGAGAGAAGCGGGGGCGCAATTTTTTTGCCTTCTCGCCGTCCTCGGCCAAGGCAGACATCATCCGGTTATGTCAAGCTTGGCCGCCAGATCCTCGACCTGTCTGTCCGTCATAGCGCACGGCATGGCCCATGAGACAGGCGCTGACGTGGTCATGCCGCTTCTTCGATCACTTCCACGGAGACGCGGATGCCCGCCGCCCGCTGCAAATGCATGATCACATTAAACAGATTGTCAGCGCGAGGATTTCCGTTGGCGCTGAACATGCGCATCAGGCTTTTGGAGGAAATGCCGACGCTTTCGGCCAATGTCTCAAAGCCGATTGTCGCATTGATGTAATCACGGAGCACGGCCTTGCCGTCATCCAGATTGCCGGACAAAAGCAGATCAAGCGCTTCGGACAGCAAGGCGGAACGGAAAGCCTCGTCGCGATCGGCGCGCGCCTTGATCGTTTCACGAAAATCCCGTGTCAGCGTCATGATCACTTCTCCGCTTTCCGCCGTTTGTAGATCAGCCATCGCGCATGGGCGTCATCTATATCGCGTTGCTGGCGCTTCTTGGTGCCACCACCCAGGAGAAGGATCAGCACATTGCGCACGATTCCGAAATAGATTCGGTAACCGGGGCCAAAGTCGATCTTCAACTCCTGCAGTCCGCCGCCAATGCCTTTGACATTGGAAATATTGCCGCGTTGCAGACGATTCAACGCGACAACGACACGTGCGGCAGCCTGAGCATCCAGGTCATTGAACCATTCCGCGAAGGGACTGGTACCATCGACATCAATATACTCTTTCAGCTCCGGCATCGCATGGTAACCTATACGGTACTTTTGGCAAGCTCGACCGGAGTGATGCTAAAACGCGTCTCGGTCTTTCAGACTCGTTCTCACGCTTTCGCTTCTTTTTGTGGTATGTCGTTTTCGCAAAACCGCTGCACACTTTTGCGCGACATGCTCACCCCGCGATCTTCGAGAAATCGGCCACCGTTCCCGTGGCGGCGCGGATCTGGCCGAGCAGCGCAAGACGGTTGGCGCGGATGGCCGGGTCATCGTCATTGACGAGGACATCGGCGAAGAACTGGTCGACAGGGCCGCGCAGGGTCGAGAGCGCTTCCATGGCGGAGCGGAAATCCTCGCCGGCGATGGCCTTGCTGGCGTCTGACGAAGCCTGCGTGACTGCGGCGTAAAGCGCCTTCTCGGCATCAAGCTTCAAAAGCGCAGGATCGACGGTCGCGGCGACCTGTGTGCCCTTCTTTTCCTCGGCGGCCAGCAACTGCGTCGCACGCTTGGTGCCGGCCAGCAGGTTCATGCCCTCTTCCGACGTGATGAAGGCGGTGAGCGCCTCGACACGGCGGGCGACCATCAGGAGGTCGTCATTCGCGGCGGTGGCTGCGCCCCCCTCATCCGCCCTCCGGGCACCTTCTCCCCGCTGGGGAGAAGAGACCGATGCCGTATCCTCGCGCTCCCTCTTCTCCCCAGCGGGGAGAAGGTGGCCCGAAGGGCCGGATGAGGGGGGCGCAGCCAGCACCGCATCGATCAGGTCGTGGCGGGCACCGAGGTCACGCAAGTAGACCTTGAGGCGGTCGTGGAAGAAAGAGAGGAGATCCCGGACAATCACCTCGCCCGGGAGAAACCTGACAAATCGGTCTTCGTTCATTACATCGACAGAGCCTTGGAAATCTATCTCACCAGATAACATCGAAGATTTGTTTATGTACCAAAACGCATCTTTTTCTGCCGGGTCTTTCGTCATTAGGCTATGAGGATAGCCTCTGAAACTCCCAGTCTCCGTTTTATAATAAAGCGCGTGCCTCGCTTCAAATTTTTGAATATAAATCTCGTAAGCTTTCGACAAGATCTCATTCATTTTAAGCTGGTTATTCCGCTCTAACATCATGCGGATGACGCCGAGCGCCGCACGCCTCAGCGCATACGGATCCTTCGACCCCGTCGGCTTTTCATCGATCGCCCAGAAGCCAACAAGCGTATCCAGCTTGTCGGCCAGCGCGACCGTCAGGCCGACGGCATCTCCCGGCAGGCGGTCAGAAGGGCCGTTTGGCTTCCAGTGGTCCTCGATCGCGGCCGCGACAGACGCATCCTCGCCCTGTAGCAGGGCATACTTGCGGCCCATGACGCCCTGCAGTTCCGGAAATTCGCCGACGGCTTCCGTGCGCAGGTCGGCCTTGGCCAGCACCACGGCGCGATCGACGAGGGCCGCGTCCGCACCGGTGACCTTGGCCAATTCAGCAGCCAGCGTGCGAATGCGGGCAACGCGCTCGCCCTGCGTGCCGAGCTTGGCGTGGAACGTCACGTTCAGCGCATCGAGCTTGGCCATGCGCTGGTCGAGCGGCTTTTTGAGTTCGAGGTCGAATTTCGCGGCCGAGGCTTGAAGCGTTTCAAGGTCCGGCAGGTTGCCCTGGTCGCGGGTCCAGAAATGCTTGGCGTCGGACAGGCGCGCGCGCACGACCTTGCCGTTGCCGTGGACGATTTCCTTGCCGCCGTCGGTTGCCTCGATATTGGAAACGAGAATGAACTTGTTTGACAGGCCTTCCTCACCCTGTTTGCGGGTGACGAAGCATTTCTGGTTGGTCTTGATCGTCAGGCGGATGATTTCGGCCGGGATCGCCAGATAATCCTCCTCGAAGGCGCCCATCAGCACCTGCGGCCATTCGACGAGGCCGGACACTTCTTCCAGCAGGCCTTCGTCCTCGACCAGGTCCAGCCCGTTGGCAAAGGCGATGTCGCGGGCGTCATGCAGGATGATATCCTTGCGGCGCTCGCCGTCGAGCACGACCCTGGCCTTTTCCAGCTTTTCGATGTAATCGCCGAAGCGGCGAACGGTGATCGCTTCCGGCGCATGGAACCGGTGTCCGTAGGTGACATTCGAAGCGACGATGCCGTCAACCTCGAACGGAACGACCTGCGTTTCCTCGTTTTCCGGGCCGAAGGTGCAGACGATCGACTGCAGCGGCCGCACCCAGCGCAGGGAGCCGGGCTTTGCCGAGGCAGCACCCGAGCGCATCGGCTTCGGCCAGGGGAAATTGCGGATGATACCGGGCATCACCTCGGCGACGATCTCCTCGGTCGGCCGGCCCTGCTTGACGATATGGGCGATATAGAAATCGCCCTTCTTCGGATCGCTGTGGACATGCGCATCGGAGATCGAGGCAAGGCCCGCCTTGCGCAGGAACCCTTGAATCGCCTGTTCGGGCGCCGAGGTTGCCGGCCCCTTGATATCCTCGCGCACATCGGCCGAGCGGGTGTTGAGACCGCGAATATCCAGCGTCAGGCGGCGCGGCGTCCAATATTCCCGCGCGCCCTCATAGGTCAGCCCCGCCTCGACCAGCGCATCGGTCAGAAGCTTCTTCAGGTCACCGGCAGCCTTGCGCTGCAAACGGGCCGGGATTTCCTCGGAGCGGAGTTCAAGTAGAAGATCGGGCATGGACGGGATGCTTTTCTATGGGATCGATGGACTGCGCGGGACTTAGCAAGCCCGGCAGCAAAAGTCATCCATTCAATGGCGAAAAGTCAGGTTCTCATGCAGCATCGCGGACAGGGATTCGCTCAATCTCCGCACGATTTCGCTCCGCCTCGATTTTCAAGTCGTAGCTCACCTGCAAGCTCATCCAGAGTTCCGGCGTCGTGTTGTAGAAGCGCGCAAGGCGAAGTGCCGTATCCGTGGTCATCGCGGTCTTGCCTGCGACTATACGTTCGATCCGAGTCCTCGGAACATTCAGCTTCTTGGCAAGCATGCCGGCACTCATCTCCAACGGATCGAGATAGAGTTCCTTGAGAATTTCGCCCGGATGGATTGCGGGCAAGATATTACCAATCATCGGACCTCTCTCCTAATGATAATCGACGATCTCGACATCATCGGCGCCACCTTCCGACCACGAAAAGCAAATGCGCCATTGCTGGTTGATGCGAACCGAATATTGCCCCTCACGGTCACCCGACAGCTTCTCCAGTCGATTGCCGGGTGGCGACATCATATCCTTCAAGTCTCTCGTCGTATGCAAAAGAGCCATCAACTGCTGCGCACGCCGAACGAGATCCGCCGGAAAACCCTTCTTCACACTACCGTTCGCCACGGACAGCGTAAGTTCATCCTTGAACGAACGGATCATCCGCGCCTCCGCATTGTATCAGAGCATGATACATAAAAGCAGAGGCGTCAAGTATCACGACGCGATACAAAGGGCTGCCGGCTTTTGGCCCCTCACCACCCGCCTCCGCCACCGCCACCTCCGCCACCGCCGGAAAAGCCGCCGCCGGAGGAAAACCCGGAGGATGAGCTTTTGGGCGGTGGCGGCAGCGAGGAGGTCATGGTGCTGGCCATGGAACTGGCGAAGCCGCCCATGCGGTTGCCGAAGGAACCCGACTGGAAGGAATCGCCGTGATACCAGGCCGGCTGGTAGGCGGCGGCCCCTGCCGCCGCAGCGAGAAGCCAGCGATCGAACGTATCCGCCCATGGCTTTTCGACGCCGAGCGCCACGGCATAGGGCAGCAGTTTTTCGAAATGCTGCGGCGACATGTCCGGCGCGCCGGCCATGTTCATCCGCTCCTTTTCCGCCAGCGTCAGATATTGCCGGAGCCCATCGACGCCATCCATCATCTTCGAGCCGAGCGGCGTCGGCGCGCCCATCAGGTAGAGGAACAGCACATTGACCAGTACGATGCCACCCACGCCCAGAAGCAGCGGCACCTGGTGGCTTGACAATGCCGTGCTGACGACGACAGCCAGCGCGCTGAGCGCCGCCGCGATCAGGAAGAAGCCGAAGAAGGCGACGACGATGATCGCGCCGATCCGGGCAAACAGGCTGCCACGGCGCTTCAAGAGCTTGGCGAGGCTGACCGACAGCAGCGAAATGAAGACGGAGGCCAGAACCGGCAGCAGGACCAGCAGAACCGTGCTTTCGTTGAGAATGCCGGCGACGAAGACCGCCACAACGAACAGCGCCGACAGCACGATTCCACCGACCACATAGGCCGTATTGGCGTGGTAATACTTGTTGCGGTGCTCCTTTTCCATGGCGCTGCGGAAATCCGTTCCGACTTTCTGCACCGTTGGTCCGTTCGCCTTGTCGATCGTCAGCTTGCCGCCACGGCTCTGCACGGCGGACAGGAGCGCCGCCTCGCCGGTGGGCAGCGATGGCGGCTGCGTCTTGGCTGTCCTTGTAATGACGAGGGAGTTCTTCAGGTCTTCCAGCACCACATAGCCTTCGACTGCAAGATTGAGCGCCGCCGCCGAGAGGGCCGTCCAGCCCTCGCCGGAAAAACCCTTGTTGTCGATATAGTTGACCAGCGCTGGCGAAATGCCCCCAGGCGCATCCCAGCGCGGTACGACGACGCCGCGCGCGGGATCGCGGCCGACTTTCAGCCACATGCGCGAATAGTAGAGCGCCGCAATAACGAAGCCGGTGATGGCCAGGATCGGCGGTAGGTTGTCCTGCAGCCACCAACTGCGTTGCTGGGAGACAGAGGGCGGATCGATGCTGCCTTTCGGCATCTTGACGGCGATGGTCAGACCCTCATGGGCCCCGAGCGGACGGGTCGTGACGAAGACGAGTTGCGATCCCATCTTCGTAAAGCTGGCATTCCTGTCCGTCGCCCCTTGCCCGCCGGTAAAAACGGCCATGTCCTCGGCTTTTACGCCGGGCGGCAGCGTCACGGTCGCCGACACCTCATTGATCGGAAACACCCAGCCATTGCCGGTCACATTCCAGTAAAGCTCGTCATGATCGTTGAAATAACGGATCTGGCGGCCGGTCTCGTAAGTGATCCGGAAGATGTGCTGGCCGGCGGGCAGGAAGACATCCTTGTCGCCGGTATAGATGCGGATGCCGCCGCTGATGCTTTCGGTGTGATAGGGCTCTGATACGCCGTCGCGCTCGACGGAGACGAGATTGAAATCGACCCGGACGGTGCGGCCGCTGTCATCGACGAAGGTCATCGGGAAGTCGCGGTAGATACCGCGCTTGATCTGGTCGCCCTCGACATTCGCCGTGATCGTTTCGCTGACCGTCAAGAGGCCGCTTTTCGCCACCGTGATATCGGATCGATAGGCGGTGATGATCTCCTCGGCGCGGGCGGCAACGGCCAGAGCGAGGAAGACATGGAGGAAACCGAGTATCGCGATCAGGCGTTTCATGCGGTGGGTCCCCTCCTTGGTCTTCCGGTGATGCTGTTACATTGACTTAAGGCCGGTCACCCGTGAAGGCGACGCCGAGCGAGGCGAGTTCGTCCCAATAGCGCGGATAGGTCTTGGCGACGCAACCGGGATCAAGAATGGTGATGCCGTTGATCTTCAGCCCCGCCAGCGCAAAGCTCATGGCGATGCGGTGATCGGCGAACGTGTCGATATCGGCCGGCAGCGTCTGACCGGCCAGCGCCGGATCGGAGGCAACCAGCAGATCATCGCCTTCTTCAACGGCGAGACCCGGCCGGATATTCGTAAGGCCGGTTGAAAGTGCGCGGATCCGGTCGCATTCCTTGACGCGCAGGTTTTCGATGCCGACGAAGCGCACCGGCGTTTCGTTGAAGGCGGCGAGAACGGCAAGCGTCGGGATGGCATCCTGCATCTGCGAGCCGTCGATGACGGCAGGCATGCGTGGGAAGCTGGCGATGACCTCATGCGCCTTCGCGTCTGGCTGCGAAAACGCTTCCGCCGCCACACCGAGATCGATCCGCCCCCCCGTCAACACTTCCGCCGCCCAGAGATAGGTGGCAGCCGATGCATCCGGCTCGATGAGATAGTCGGTCGCCGTATAGCCAGTCGGCGCAACCTGCCAGACGGAAGGGCTCGCCTGTGTCACCTCGGCACCGAAGGCCCGCATGGCGGCAACCGTAAGATCGATATAGCCGCGCGCGCCGATTTCCTCACCCGCCAGCTCGATATTGACCGGACGCGAGCCGCCGGCCGCCGCCATCAGGAGGGCCGAGACATACTGGCTGGAAAGGCCGGCATCGATGGTGACGTGATCGCCTGAAAAATCGCCGGTGCCGGCAACGGTAACCGGCGGGCAGCCCGTCTCGGCCTCAACCTTGACGCCGAGTGAACGCAGCGCGGCCACAAGCGGCGCTATGGGCCGCTTGCGCATATGCTGGTCGCCATCGACGACCACCGTGCCATCGACAAGTGCTGCCGCAGCTGTCAGGAACCGCGTTGCGGTACCGGCGTTGCCGAGAAAGAGCGGCTTGTCGGCAGGCAGAAGCTTGCCCGTGCCGGTGACGACGAAGGTCGTGTCATCCGGCTCGGAGATGTCCACGCCCATGGCACGAAGCGCTTCCGCCATATAACGCGTGTCATCGCTCTTCAAAGCGCCGGTCAGGCGGCTCGTGCCCTTGGCAAGGCCGGCAAGAAGAAGCGCCCGGTTGGTGATCGACTTCGACCCCGGCGGGCTGACGCGACCTTCCAGCGGATGGCCGGGCGGCAGGATGGTGAGTTTCTGGTCTGCGTTGCTCATGCTCATGTCTCTTGATGCCTTCGGCGCGGCCTTTTGGCTGGGCCGTGGACTCCTGTCGATAATGGAAAGTCGTCTACGATGGAAAGCCGTTTCGGGCTAGATCAAAACTTCACAACCGGCACGGCGCGGTCGGCCTCGTTGGTGATTTCGAAATAGGCGGCTTTGGTGAAGCCGAAGGGGCCGGCGACGAGATTGGACGGGAAACTCTCGACCTTGACGTTGAGATCGCGGGCGGCGCCGTTGTAATAGCGGCGCGACATCTGGACTTCGTCTTCGATGTCCTCCAAGGACTGTTGCAGCTCAGCGAAGTTCTGGTTGGCCTTGAGGTCCGGATAGGCCTCCGCCAGCGCGAACACCTTTCCGAGCGCCTGGCTGAGCATGCCTTCGGCCGCCGCGCGTCCCGCCACGTCTCCGGACGGCACGGCTTGGGCCCTGTTGCGCAGTTCGACGATCTCCTCCAGCGTGCCTTTCTCGTGGGCGGCATAGCCCTTCACCGTCTCGATCAGGTTCGGGATCAGGTCGGCGCGGCGCTTCAGCTGGACGTCGATGCCGGACCAGGCCTCTTCCTTCACCTGCCGCGCCTTGACCAGGCCGTTATAGACGAAGATCAGATAGAGGATCACGGCTGCGGCAATGGCCAGGGCAATCATCGGCTTTTCCTTCCGGGAACATGTGTTTTCACCAAGCTTAAGGTGCACCGCCCGCCGTTGAAAGCCAAATTCTCCGGGGCGCGATCACCGCCCCGCCTTTTCCCATCACGAGCCGTCTTTCCCTGTTCCGCGGGGAACCGCGCGAAAATGCGGTTTCATCGATAGTGGGTCCATCGAACAACGCCCAACACAAAGAACCGGCCCCATGAAAACGCTCGCAACCCTCATCAACATCATCGCCTTCACGGCCTTGTTCTTTGCCTATGCGAGCGTTGGCAATGTGGAAAAGCCGACCGGCGTTCGCCGCGCCCTGCAGACCTATGCCGGTCAGCTGCCGACAGGCACCTTTCCGACCCTGAAGCCGGTCTGGCAGGTCGGCACCGACGCCAGCGATCTGATTTGATTTTCGATTGAGAGTTGTCGGTGGCGCGTGCAACGCCACCTGATCTGGAGCCCTAGAGCATCGTTCCCTTAATACGCCCCATTCTGCTGGAAGGAATTTTGGCCAGAACCAAGGCGGCTGGCGAAAAGCGCAGCAAAAGCTGCGGTTGAGACGGCCACCGCCGGTCGTGGCCAAAATTCATCCAGCCCTTCGGGTTGGCTGAAAACGGTCGCCCACTGCGGCGGATGGCTGGACCGATGGATGTCGCATCGCTCTGCGCCATCCTTCTTGTGGATCGGCCGTTTTGAGCCAACAGAATGGATCGTATTAAGGGAACGATGCTCTAGCGCCGGGTGGCGCTTGGCCGCTGCATCGGCGTTTCATGCATTTCCATGATTTGGCCGAAGCAGACCACCGCCACGCGCTGCTCCGTCGTCTTGGCGATATACATGTATTCGTCCGCCCGCTTGATGAAGGAGGCCGGTGTATCGTCCGGACGCAGGAAGGTGACGCCGACGGCCGCTCCGGTATAGGTCACATGGCCATCGATCGGGATCGGCTTGAACACACGCTCCATCGCATCCTGCAGGTTCTGCTGGATATCACCTGCCAGTTTCAGATCGACATCGAGCAGGACGACGAACTCGTCGCCACCGACCCGGGCGATGAAATCCGTTGCACGAAAGCTTTCGCGCAGGCGGCTGGCAATAATGCGCAGGACCTCGTCGCCGGCGGCATGGCCCAACGTGTCGTTGACAGCCTTAAAGCCGTTGAGGTCGATAAAGGCCAGCGCCAGCTTTCGATCGTTCAGCATGCTGCGCGCGACGGATTCGGTGACGACCTCGTCGAAACAGGCCCGGTTCGGCAGGCCGGACAGGGCATCGGTTCGTGCCGACGCCTTCAGGGCGTTTTCGATTTCGCGCTGCTGGCGGACACGGGCCGACACGTCAACGATCACCTCGACATCGAAGGAGACACCATCGACGACCGTACGTTGTGCCGAAATCAGGGTCGGAATGATCGTGCCGTCGGCATAGGTAATATCGACTTCTTCCAACTCGTAAGAGCCCTCTTCCGCCAGTAGGCGGTGGCGGCGGTCGCGCGCCGGATTGTCGATCGCGGCGCCATCCGAGGTCAGCTTCTTGCCGCGAATATTCTCCCATTTCAGGCCGGTCAGCTTCAGATAGGCATCGTTGACCTTGGCATAGCTCGACGTCCTGGTGTCGCTCGTCGTGATCGACATCGCAATCGGCGCATGCTCGAACATGCGCATCAGCATCGAGGCCAAGACGTCTGGCGGGAGGATATCCTCGTCTTCCATGGTGCATCCTGATTATTCGCGTGCAGCCACCCTAGAGCAAAACCTTTAAGAGGTTGCTGAGGTGAAATCGTGATCTGCGGCTCGTTATTGCGCGCAGATCGTGTGAGATATGCGAGAAACAATAGAAGGGTTGTTGTTTTCACGCAGCATAAGCCAACGTTGCGTTTCCACGCCTAGTTATAACTCGGGATTGCAGCAATCCATGTCAGGCGTATCCTTGGGTCATGTTTTCCGCGTAGCTCGGACATTTTGATTCCGTGCATTCCGGCCATGAAGGCTACTCCGAAACCTTACGGCGCGACGCAGGGCAAAAGCGACCCGCCAAACCATCGGTGAAGTGCGAAACTTGAAACATGACCATCATCTCCATGATCACTCTCTCGGCACTGGTTCTCGTCTGCATGAGCCACATGGCAGCAACCCGCGCGCAGAAACAGGCACAGAAGCAGCCGATTCTCGTTCCGGTACGGGTCCGCTATCCGGGGCGTCGCTGATACCCCTGGAAACCGCGCGCACCGCTTCGGTTACCGCTGATCCAGCCCGGCCCCTTTGGGCCGGATATCCGCCCAGGCGCGGCCGCGCCTGGTGCTAGATACATAAGGCGCCTCATCCTTGAACAAGGCGGCTCATGCCGCCTGGTTGGCCAGATTGATCCCACCGGCATCCGTCAGCAGGAACGCCTCGCCGCAGGCCTTGGCAAGCGTGCGGACGCGCAGGATATAGCTCTGCCGTTCCGTCACCGAGATCACACCGCGCGCGTCGAGCAAATTGAACACGTGGCTGGCCTTGATGCACTGGTCATAGGCCGGAAAGACGCATTTATGCAGGGTCGCGTTGGCGCCGGCATCGGGCGCACCGGCGGCCAGAAGCGCCACGCATTCCTTTTCCGCATCGATGAAATGCTGCTGCAGCATCGCCGTGTTGGCGTATTCGAAATTGTGGCGTGAATATTCCTGCTCGGCCTGCAGGAAGACGTCGCCGTAGGTGATCTTCTCGTCGCCTTCGCGGCCGTTGAAGTTCAGGTCGTAGACATTATCGACACCCTGCACGTACATGGCAAGGCGTTCGAGACCATAGGTCAGTTCACCGGAGACGGGCGAGCACTCGATGCCGCAGACCTGCTGGAAATAGGTGAACTGCGACACTTCCATGCCGTCGCACCAGCATTCCCAGCCGAGACCCCAGGCGCCGAGCGTCGGGCTTTCCCAGTCGTCCTCGACAAAGCGGATATCGTGCAGCAGAGGATCGAGGCCGATCGCCTCGAGCGAACCGAGATAGAGTTCCTGCAGGTTCGACGGATTGGGCTTCAGGATGACCTGATACTGGTAATAGTGCTGCAGGCGGTTCGGGTTCTCGCCGTAGCGCCCGTCCGTCGGACGGCGCGACGGCTGGACATAGGCGGCCCGCCAGGGCTTCGGACCGAGTGCCCTCAACGTCGTCGCCGGATGGAACGTACCGGCGCCGACTTCCATGTCATAGGGCTGCAGAACCGCGCACCCCTTGTCCGCCCAATAGGCGTGGAGCGTCAGGATCAGCGCCTGGAAGGAACGCTTCGGGTTCATATGGTCCGGGAGAGCGGCGGTCGTCATGGCATCAGTCCAGGTTGAAATCGGCTGGCTGTCTGGTGCCATGATGGACGAAGGGGGTCAAGGGGCGTGCCGAACCTGCGGAGCATAAGTGGTCCATCACTGCCGCGTTGCCGACAATTCCCCCATTATGGTAAGCTCGCATGGAAACAAGGGATCCATGCATGACCGTCAAGATCGACATCGAACTGGATGATACCCACCGCGCATTCGCAGAGAAGATGGTGGCGGATGGCCGCTATCCCTCCGTCTCCAGTGTCATTCAGGCCGGTATCGAACAGATGATGGAGAACGATGCTCCGGCCGACCCCCTGGCCGGCATGGCGAACGAAATCCGGCGACGAATGGAACTGCCGAAGGACCAGTGGATTCCACTCGAAGGCGATACGCTGTTCAGCGACATTCGAGCCCTTATCCGTGCCAAGAAAGCAGAACGGCAGTGAGCTATAGGGTCACCCGCCACCCTCTCGTCCGAGACGATCTTTCCAAGATAACCATTTTTATCGGTGAATATGCCGGGTACGATGTCGCCGAGGAGAAGATCGACGCGATTGAAACAACTTTGCTTTCACTCCGTGATTTCCCGCATGTGGGCACAATCAGAAATGAAATCCATCCGGGGCTTCGCGTCATCCCAACGGCGGGTAAGGCAGTTGTCTGCTTTACGGTGACGGACGACCGGCAGGAAGTCTATGTCGTCTGCGTCACCTATGGCGGGGCGGATTGGCAACGTCGCGTAAAGGAACGCCAGTAGCGTCTTTATCTCTTGCGTTGGCGTCGGCGCGATCGAATTTCCAATCAGCCGAAGCTTCAGCTGAAACTCTTGGATTCGTTCCAAGGCCGCTTCCTTAGCTGCAACACGACCATTTCCATCACTCCGGCTTCTTCAGCCGATATTCCCCCGTCACCGGATCCTTGACCAGCGTCCCTTGAGTGCCCGTTTCCTGCTGGCGGCGGGCCTCCTGCTGGCGGCGGGTGAGTTTTTCGGCGTCGGCCACGAATTTGCGGTAGCCGAACCAGGCGACGGCCGCGAACAACAGCAGTAGGATCAATTGCGGCATGTGCGTCCCCCCCTCTTCCGCTGATATCAAAGGCCGAAGCGGCCCCATAATGCTCTTTCCTCGGCCACATCGGCAAGGCCGGAGACGGCGGAAGCGGCAAAACGTTCGGCCATGCCGTTGGCGATCGATGCGCCGGGCTGGCGTCGACCGAACAGACCGCGCGATGCCGAGACAAGCTGCAACTGCGTCTTGTCACCGAAACGCTTCTTCAATTCGCCGCGCATGTCGCCGAGGCTATCGATCAGCCCGAGTTCCTGGCTGCGCTTGCCCGTCCAGAACAGGCCGGAGAAGATGTCCGGCGTATCGGCCAGCAGATGGCCGCGCCGCGCCTTGACCATGCCGATGAAGACCTCGTGGATTTCCAGCTGCAGGCCTTTGAGGAATTCGATGTCCCGTTCCTTTTCCGGCTGGAAGGGATCGAGCATGACCTTGTTGGAGCCGGCTGTATAGACGCGGCGTTCGACGCCGATCTTTTTCAACAGTTCCGGAAAGCCGAAACCGCCGGAAACCACACCGATGGAGCCGACGATCGAGGTCGGATCGGCGATGATCTCGTCGCCCGCCAACGCGATCATGTAGCCGCCGGAGGCCGCGACATCCTCGACGAAGATGATGACGCGCTTCTTCTTTTCCTCGGCAAGGTCACGAATGCGCTGGTAGATTGCCCGTGACTGGACGGGCGAGCCGCCAGGGGAATTGACAGAGATGGCCACGGCCGGCGCGCCCTTCATCGAGAACGCCTTTTCCAGCACCGGGGAGATCGTCGCAAGGTTCAGCGCCGGACGAAATTGGCTGCCGCCCGCCATGATCGCACCGTGCAGCCGCACGACCGGGATCGTCACGCCCTCCTTGCGAAAACGCTTCGGCAACAACTTCCTCAACAACCCGGCCATCGATACTCCCTGACATAAGTCTTCAATCATGCGTGTTGGCATGTATGCATTGGTGCGCCAAACGCAATGGCACCCCTCAAAAATCATCGCCTGCGGGCATAGGCGGCACGACCATTGTTCAGATCGTCGACGAAGGGCGAGAACTTGTGGGTGCTCTCTTCATGCATGATCAGCGGCGCTCGAAGCGTCAGCCGCGCGCGGCTCTGCTTGATGGCGGTGACGAGGATGCGGACGGCGTTTTCGCCAGCGCGCGGGTGCAGCGCGGTGATTTCGATGCCACCGAAACGCCGGCCGCAAGCGGCGATGATATCGGCGATCGATTCCGGCCGGGCGATCAGCGACACCTGCCCTCCCGGCTTCATGATCGCGCCCGCCGTGCGGATCCAGATGTCGAACAGACCATCGGTCATCGCATGCGCCTCGGCTTTCAGCGTATCCGGCGTCTTGCGGTCGCTTGCATCATTGAAAGGCGGGTTCATGATGACGTGATCGAAGACATCGCCTTGCAGACCGGCCGCCACCCGCGCTCGTCCGGCCAGCGTCACGTCGGCCTCCAGCACGGAGACACGGGCGGCGAACCGGCTGTTTTCCGCAAGCGCCAGGCTTCGTCTCGCAAACTCCGCCATCAGCGGCGAGCGCTCGACGAGCAGTACCTCAGCCGTCTCAAGCCGCGAAGCGACCGCCATCCCGGCAGCACCGGCACCGGCTCCGAGGTCAGCGACACGGCAAGGCTTTTCGGAGGTGACGAGCGACGCCAGCAGCATGGCGTCCATGCCGGACCGGTGCCCCTGCCCCAGCGGCTGGACGACATGGAATTGACCGCGGTGGAAGCTGTCGATGGTTTCGGTGGTCATGCGGCGGCTCCGAATCCTGGGCCGGCATACCCCCCTCTGTTCCGGAGCCTGCCCTCGGGCTTGCCAAAGGCAAGACCCGGGGGTGACATCTCTCCCTCAAGGGGGAAGATCACCGCGAAGGGCAGTGCGCCCCTAACCAGTTGCGCTCTGAGTGTTCGACCAATCTCCCCCCTTGAGGGCAGGGTAATCGCATATGGATTGCGAGGGGCGTGCGAATCTCCCTCTTCTCCCCAGCGGGGAGAAGTGCCGAGCGGATGCGAGGCGATGGCGAAGCCGGAGCCAGACAGAGGTGGCCTTCGCCCCCCCTCATCCGGCGCTACGCGCCACCTTCTCCCCGCTGGGGAGAAGAGGGGGAGCAAGCCGAAGCTCATATGCAATAGCCCTGCCCTTGAGGGGGAGATGTCACGCAGTGACAGAGGGGGCAAGCCTGCCAAAAACGATGCATGAGCCGTCAAGCCTCCCGCAATTCCGCCCCAAGCCCCGCGTCGATCAGGATCTGCCGCGCTTCGTCGGCCTCGTCCTCATCGACCAGGAAGCGGCGTGGCAGGAGGCCGAGCGAGCCTTCCAGAATGCTCATGCCCTGATCGGCGATCAGGTAGATAATGCCGGCCTCCTTCATCAGGCTTTCCGCGAAAGAGAGCACGACGACATCGTTGGTGCGGATCAATTCCTTCATTCCGGTTCGTTTTCCTGCCTTATTTAAGGGGCCGGGACAATTCGCCTCTTGCCGCCACTAGCCCCCCTTTCTATTGTCCAAACTGGAATTTGAACAGGAGTGCCTTCAGTTGGGCGTAGTGATACCGCTGGAAGACAGCAAAAACAAACAGGCATCCGTGAAGCCGCTCGTCGACCTGACCAAGGCGGACATGGAGCGCGTCAACCAGCTTATTCTTTCCAAGGCCGGGTCCGACGTCCAGATGATCCCGGAAGTCGCCAACCACCTGATCTCGTCCGGTGGCAAGCGACTGCGGCCGATGCTGACGCTGGCTTCCGCCTCGATGTTCGGCTTTACCGGTGATGCCCATGTCAAGCTCGCGACCTCCGTCGAATTCATGCACACGGCCACGCTCCTCCATGACGACGTGGTCGACGAGAGCGACCTGCGGCGCGGAAAATCGACGGCGCGGATGATATGGGGCAACCAGGCCAGCGTTCTCGTCGGCGATTTCCTGCTCGGCCAGGCCTTCCGCATGATGGTCGAAGTCGGCTCGCTCGATGCGCTCGACGTGCTCTCGACGGCGGCTTCCGTCATTGCCGAAGGCGAAGTGCTGCAGTTGTCCGTCGCCAAGAACATGGAGACGACGGAAGATGATTATCTTTCCGTCATTCGTGCCAAGACGGCCGCCCTGTTCGCCGCCGCCGCCGAAGTCGGCCCGATCGTCGCAAAGACCGACAAGGCCAGCCGAAACGCGCTGAAATCCTACGGCATGAACCTCGGCCTCGCCTTCCAGTTGGTCGACGACGTGTTGGATTACGGTGGCAAGGCCGCCGATCTCGGCAAGAATGTCGGCGACGATTTCCGCGAAGGCAAGATCACGCTTCCTGTCATTCTCTCCTATCGCCGCGGCACGGCCGACGAGCGCAGCTTCTGGCGCGAAGCCATCGAGGGCGGTGAAAGCAACGACCAGAACCTCGAAAAGGCGCTTGGCCTCATCACCCGCTATGGTGGCCTGGCCGACACGATCGCACGCGCCCAGCACTACGGCACCATCGCGCGTGATGCTCTTGCTCCCCTGCCGCAATCTCCCTGGAAATCGGCCCTTCTGGAAGTCATCGATTTCTGCATTGAGCGGGTGAGCTGATCGCGCGATCGGAGAGCTTTGCACGCCGAAGAGGAAATTCTTGCCGCACTGCGCCAAAAAAGCCATTCTGTTCATCAATGCTTGGCGCATGTCGGTTTTTCGGTTGCGTGATTCACATCACGAAAACGTTTGCCGGCATGTCGAATTGCGTTTTGTCCCGTGCTCAAACCGATTCCGGTTTCTCGGGTAATGCGTTATTGATCTGGGACTGATTCCGCGCGAATCCGGCGATGGCGCCAATCGGCGCTGCCCGTAACGAAAGGCTTGTCATGCGGCAAAAACACCTTCTTCGCCTGCTCAGCGGCGCAGCATTCCTGGCCTTGGCGTCCCTGACCGGCGCGTCCCAGAGCTTTGCCGAGGAAAAGGCCGCCGTAGAAGAAAGCAAGCCCTTCGACGTCAACTCGGTGAACAGCTTCTCCGGCGCGTTTCTGGCTGCCCGCACGGCCGATGTCGACAAGGATCTCGATACCGCGACCCGGCTCTACCGCACGGCGCTGGAGTTCGAGCCTGACAATAACGATGTCAAGCAGCGGCTGATGATCACCCTTCTGATGAATGGTCAGTTCGAGGATGGCGTGAAGATCGCCGAGGAGCTGAAATCGGACGGTTCCGTCGAGCGCATCACCACGATCGCCCGCGCCGTCGAGGCGATCCGCAAGAAGGAATACCGCCGCGCCGAAAAGATTCTGAATTATGAAGGCCCGAACGACCTCGACAGGCTGATGAACGGCCTGCTGCTGGGCTGGGCGAAGGCCGGCGAGGGCAAGCCGAAGGAAGCAATATCAGCGATCGATGCCATGGAAGGCCCGGAATGGTTCAAGATCTTCAAGTCCTATCATGGCGGCGCCATCGCGCTTGCCGCCGGTGACAAGTCCACGGCGCGCTCGAAGCTGAACGACGCCGTTCTCGACCGGGAAGGCGGTGCGGCCGCTCCTGATACGTTCATGCGTGCGGTCGTGGCACTGGCAAAGCTCGAAGCCCGCGACGGCAACAAGCAGAAGGCGCTCGATGCCGTCTCCGTCGGCGAAAACTTCATCAGCAACTATGCGCCGCTCGGTGCGCTCCGCAAGAGCATCGAAGACGGCAAGCCGCAGGAACAACAGGTTCGCAGCGCCGCACAGGGCGCGGCCGCCGTACTGTTTTCGATCGGTGCAGCCCTTAACCGCGACGGCGCGGAAGACATCGTCTCGCTTTACCTGCAAACGGCTCGCGCGGTCGATCCCGACAGCGCCGACATTCTCGTCATGCTGGGCGGCATTGCCGAAAACCTGAAGAAGCCGGAACGCGCGATCGAACTCTACAAGAGCGTGCCGGAAAACTCGCCGATGCGGCGGTTGTCCGAAATGCAGCTGGGCCTAAGCCTTGCCTCGATCGGCAAGACGGAAGAAGCCAAGCAACATCTGAAGGCGCTGATCGATCTCGATCCGAAGGATATGCGCAGCTATATCGCCTATGGCAGCGTGCTGTCCGATGCCAAGGACTACAAGGAAATGGGACTGCTCTACGACCGTGCGGTCGAAGAGATCGGCCCGGTTCCGCAGCGCAGCCACTGGACGATCTTCTTCCAGCGCGCCATCGCCTATGAGCGCCAGAAGATCTGGGACAAGGCCGAGCCGAGCTTCAAGAAGGCGCTCGAGCTCAACCCGGACCAGCCACAGGTCCTGAACTATCTCGGCTATTCCTGGGTCGACATGAACATCAACCTGGAAGAAGGCCTGACGATGATCCGCAAGGCCGTCGATCTGAAGCCGGATGACGGCTACATCGTCGATTCGCTCGGCTGGGCCTATTTCCGGATGAACCGTTTCGACGACGCCGTGGTCGAGCTTGAGCGTGCCGCCGAACTGATGGCGGGTGACGCGACGATCAATGACCATCTGGGCGATGCCTACTGGCGTGTCGGGCGCAAGCTGGAAGCTGTGTTCCAGTGGAACCAGACGCTGGCCCTGAAGCCGGAAGAGGCGGAAATTCCGAAGATCAAGGCGAAGATCGAAAACGGCCTGCCGCCGGTCACAGCCAAGGTTCCGGCCGCCGCCGATGCGACGGATGGCGGCCAGCCGAAGAAGGTAACGCCGGACGCGACCACGCCCGGCAAGAAATCCTGATCCCGGTTTAAGATGACGAATGAAGCAGGGATCCGGGGCTTCGCGCTCACGCGGGTGGCGCCAGCGAAGATCAACCTCGCCCTGCATGTCGTCGGTCTGCGGGCGGATGGCTACCATCTTCTCGACAGTCTCGTGACCTTTGCCGATGCGGGCGACCGCATCGGCTTTTCCGTTTCCGGCCGCGACCGCTTCACGATCTCCGGTCGCTTTGCTACCGATCTGCCGGTGGCGGAGAGCGCTACCGCCGATACCAATCTGGTGCTGAAGGCCCGCGATCTCCTGCGGGCGCATCTGGCCGAAACCGGAATCCCGACCGGACCGGTCCATCTTCATCTCGAAAAGAACCTTCCCGTCTCTTCCGGCATCGGCGGCGGCTCCGCCGATGCGGCCGCAGCGCTTCTCGGCTTGATGGATCTGTGGGAGGCGCCGGTTGCCGCCGATAGTCTCCTCGACATCGCGCTGAAACTCGGCGCCGACGTGCCGATGTGCCTGAAGGGCAAACCGCTGGTCGCGCGCGGCATTGGCGAGGACATCGAGCTTCTGCCGGCCTTCCCGTCCTTTCCGATGCTGATCGTCAATCCGCTGAAGGCGGTTTCGACGCCGGTGATCTTCCGCATGCTGACGAGCAAGACCAATCCCGCGCTGGTGATGCCGAAGGCCGGGACTGAACGGGACGGGTGGATGTTTGCCCTGAACGGCATGCGCAACGACCTGGAACCGCCGGCACGCGTGCTGGAGCCGGCCATATCAGCCGTTTCCGATGCACTTGGCGGTGCAGACGCTGCCTTCGTGCGGATGTCAGGGTCCGGCGCCAGTTGTTTCGGACTTTTTGCCACAGTGGCGGAGCGGGATGCGGCCGCCGACATGCTTTCACGGCAAAACCCCGACTGGTACGTTCTGGCCTGCAACAGCATCGGTTGAAAGGAAACACATGATGGCCGAAACTAATCAGGCAAGACGCTTCATCCCCGTTGGCATCGCCGTCCTGACCGTCTCCGATACCCGCACGCTGGCGGACGACCGCTCCGGCGATACGCTGGTGGCGCGGATCGAGGAGGCTGGTCACCGGCTTGCGGCACGCGCCATCGTACCCGACGACAGGCAAATGATCGCCGCGCAGGTGAAGGCCTGGACGCTGGACAAGGCGATCGACGTAGTGATCACCACCGGCGGCACAGGCTTTACCGGACGGGACGTGACGCCGGAAGCGCTGGAGCCGCTGTTCGAAAAGCGCATGGACGGTTTTTCCGAAGTGTTCCACCGCATCTCCTACGACAAGATCGGCACATCGACGATCCAGTCGCGGGCAACCGGCGGCGTTGCCAATGCCACCTTCATCTTCGTGCTGCCCGGTTCGCCCGGCGCCTGCCGCGACGCTTGGGACGGCATCCTGAAGCAGCAACTCGACTACCGGCACATGCCCTGCAATTTCATCGAGATCATGCCGAGGCTCGATGAGCACCTGAAGCGCGGCTGATCGTCTCCGGTAGCAACGGCTTGTTTTCCCTGTTCCATTCGAAACAGCGCGCATCCCCATGCCCGGCTAAAACTGTCCTCACGATAGAAACGACGAGGAGAGCGGGCATGGTGCGCATACGCATCGACGCAAACCTGGATGGCAACGGTTCGGCCGAGGTTCAGATCGGTATCAGTTACGCAGCACGAATGCGGCGGGCTCGATTCTCCAGGCGCCGCCACGGGAAGCGATACGACGCGCCGGCCGCGGCCGGAGCGGAAAGCCCTTTTTCAGACCAGCTATTTCAGTCAAGCAGGGCGGACCCCAAAAAGGGTTCGCCCCTTTTCTCGTCGCTTGCAAGGCGGGCTCAGTCCGCTCAGACCCCGTCCGCGCCGAGACGATTGCCGATCGCGACCCAGGCTGGCACCAGTTCGCTGCCCAGTCGGCGCACCGCCCGCCCGGTGGCAAAATCGCTGAGCGGCATGCCCGATTTCGCGATCGCCGCTGCCTGCTGCCGCGACAGGAGGAAGCCGAGCTCCAGCGGCGGCGTGCGGGTCACGATCCGCCGGAGGAACGGTCGGCGATGCAGCCTGGACGGCGAAAACCGCGCCGGCGTCCTGCCGAGCGTCATATATTCGGCAATATCGTCGATCCAGCGACCGGCCGGCCGCGCGCCCGGCTCCAGCAGAAGCAGCCAGTTGCCACGCGCCGAGCGGACGATCTCCTTCATGTCCCAACTGGTGCAGAACCGCGCACCGGCGGCATCGGCGACCCGGCTGGAGCCGTCGCGCGAGGCATGATCGAGGATGATCACGTCGCTCACCAGCCCTTCAACGGCACCTGCGACCAGCGCGGACAGGGTCTGCGCCAGCTCGGCTTCGTTGTTGCGGGTTTCCATGATGATCGTCAGCATCGCCGTCAATACCGCATCGCACACAGAATTTCCACAGAGCCTTCGTTTCGGGGGAATTTACTTTTCATTCATGATGAATGCGCGCGCAAGCGAACGGTCTTCCTGCCGTTGCCCGATCCTTCCACGCTCCTGCGAATAACCACATCCGCGATTTTGTTCTTGCATTGTTCTCGTTTTCGCGATAGGAAAATAATCAGAAAATTTGGAATGCCGGTATCGGCGTTTCCCGGAGAATCCCATGAACGAGCTGTCTCACATCAGGCAGGGTGCCTTGGCGCCTGCCCATACGGCAGATATGGCCGAAGCGATGATCGCCGGTTCGGGACTTCGCATCGAGGTCGATCGCCGTCGCGGACGCGGTGCGGCCCTCAACACATCCGGCCGGTTCGAGCCGGTCTCGCGCACGCTGGAGGATGACGGCTGGAACTCGATCGAGGACCTGCCGGAATTCAAGACCGACGTACAGATCGAAAAACCGCGCTCGATCATCAGCCGCAACGATTCGCCCGACATCCCCTTCGATCGCTCGGTCAATCCGTACCGGGGATGCGAGCATGGCTGCATCTATTGTTTCGCCCGGCCGACCCACGCCTATATGGGCCTGTCGCCGGGGCTTGATTTCGAGGCGAAGCTGTTCGCCAAGCCGGATGCCGCCAAGCTTTTGGAGCGCGAACTGGCAAAGCCGGGCTACAAGGTCCGCCCGATCGCCATCGGCACCAATACGGACCCCTATCAGCCGATCGAGAAGGAATGGCGGATCATGCGCCAGGTCCTCGAGGTGCTGAAGGCGGCCGATCACCCGGTGATGATCGTCACAAAGTCGGCCATGGTCATACGCGACATCGATATCCTGGCGCCGATGGCGGAGAAGGGGCTGGCCAAGGTCGGGCTGTCGGTGACGACGCTCGATCGCAAGCTGGCCCGACTGATGGAGCCGCGCGCCTCGACGCCCTCGAAGCGGCTGGAGGCAATCAAGGCCCTGTCGGACGCGGGCATTCCCTCCACCGTGATGATGGCGCCGATCATTCCGGCCCTCAACGACCACGAGATCGAACGGGTGCTGGATTCCGGCAAGGCGGCCGGGGCGGCATACGCAAGTTATGTCCTGCTGCGCCTGCCGCTGGAGGTAAGCCCGCTGTTTCGCGACTGGCTGCTCCGCAACTATCCGGATCGCTACCGCCACGTCATGTCGCTCGTTCGCTCGATGCGCGGTGGCAAGGATTACGATGCCGAATTCGGCAAGCGCATGAAGGGCGCCGGTCCCTATGCCTGGCAGATCGGCCGGCGCTTCGAGATGGCCGCCAAGCGGCTGGAACTGAACGTCACCCGCAAGCCACTGAATTGCGACTTGTTCGTACCGCCGCTCGGGACCGGCGTGCAGCTGTCGCTGCTTTGAAATTGACCATTATCTCCGGAACACCCGCGCCGGAGATGAGCATGCCGATGTTGTTTCTTGCCCCGAGGCACATCGGCCCTCCTCCGGCAGCCGCCTCACGCCGGAGGACTTGCAGGGAATCGGGCTTGTGTGCAAGGTCCGCCGCATGACCAGACGCACGCCGCCCGATTCCCCCTTTCTTTTCGAGACAATCGACGGTCCGGATTTCAGTTTCGAGCTGGCGGGTCGCCGGGATGGTCTCTGGCCGGTCGCGGGAACGGACGAAGCCGGACGCGGGCCTTTGGCCGGCCCGGTGGTCGCCGCCGCCGTCATTCTGGATCCCGACAATATCCCCGAAGGCCTAAACGACAGCAAGCAATTGTCCATCACACGGCGCGAGGAACTATTCGACATTATCCTGTCCTGCGCAACCGTCTCGATCGCCTCCTCCGGCGCCGGCCGCATCGATGGAACGGATATTCGCAAGGCCAGCCTCGACGCCATGCGTCGCGCCGTGCTGGGTCTCTCCAGCCGTCCCGCGCTGGTTCTGGCCGATGGCCGCGACGTGCCGTCGGGGCTTCCCTGCCAGGGCAAGGCGGTGATCAAGGGTGATGCCCGCTCGGTCTCGATCGCCGCCGCCTCGATCGTCGCCAAGGTGGCGCGTGACCGGATGATGACGCGGGCCGATCTCGTCTTCCCCGCCTATGGCTTTGCCATGCATGCCGGTTACGCCACCCGCCGCCACCGCACCGCCATCGACGATCACGGCCCCTGCCCGCTCCACCGGATGAGCTTTCGCCCGCTTCGTCAGGACGGCACTGACCCCATCGAAGACGACCTCTCTTGACCCTTTGGAACAACCAGGCCGCTCGGACATTGTTCTTGGATGTGCGGTCATCGGCAGCGAAGACACAGCTGCATTTTTTCTTGTATCGATGGTACCCGCGGTAACAAACGGCAAAGCGGACGGGATATAGGTTCAAACGAACTGTTTAGCCCGCGATTCTATGAAAGGATCGAACACTTGCTCTTTGGTCTGATTTTGATGGCTGCCACAGCAGCGGCGGACGTTTCCGCAGCAGAGCAACCGACGGTCGATGCAATGCAGGCAGACCTACAGACGGCCTATTCCTGCAAGGAGATCGACGGCCGCAAGGTCTGGAAGGGCGGACTTGCCTATTATATCCAGTCCTTTGTCTATGACGGACAGGAAGTGGCCGACGAGACCGACATGGCGACCGACGCCGTTCTTCCCGGAGACAATAGCCCGGAAACCATGCGCGAATTCGAACAGGCCTGCCTGACGATGGCGCCGTCCGCGCAAGCCGGCAATTGATCCAGCGGCAATTTCTTCCGTGTTATAACTGACGGTGGTAGCGCGTAATTTCGGCATCGGTCCTCTTCTCTCCAACGGAGAGAAGAGGACGTTCGTTGCGGGTCTCCCCATTCTACATCAGACTTCACTGCAAAATTTTTTCTCGGCAAACATCTCTCAAAACACAAAAAAAGGCCGGCGCGAGCCAGCCTTTTTTAAATTGCAGTGAACCAAGCAATCAGTTCAAACGGGTCTTCACGTCGCTGATTGCCTTGGAAAACAGGGCCGACTGTGTTGCTTCATCGGACTTTGCCGTGATGACGCTTTCGGCGGCAGCAATCGCGATGTCGACAGCGACGGCGCGAACCGAGTTGATGGCGTCGGCTTCGGCCTGCTTGATCTTCTGTTCCGAAAGCGCCGTGCGGCGAGCGACGAATTCGTCGGTCTTCTGCTTGGCTTCGGCGGTCAGCGCCTCGGCTTCGCGCTCGGCTGCGGCAACGATGTTGGCAGCTTCCGCTTCGGCTTCCTTGCGCTTCTTCTGGTATTCGGCCAGCAGGCTCTGGGCTTCGGCGCGCAGGCGCTTGGCTTCGGCCAGTTCGTTGGTGATGCGGTCGGCGCGCTCGTCGAGCGACTTGGCCAGCATAGCCGGAACCTTGAGGTAAACGATCAGGGCGAGGAAGAGCACCAAGCCAACGGTAGCCCAGAATGTGGCCAGTGAGGTCATATCCATGATGCGCTCCTTACTTCGTCGATGCCTTGACCGCGGATGCGATCTCGGCCTTCGATGCCTTGCCACCGATCAGCTGCTCGACGACGGCGGTTGCCGTTGCCTCGGCGATCGAGCCGACATCAGCCAGCGCCTTCGCCTTGATATCGGCAATGCGGGCTTCAGCGGCGGAAATCTTGTCGTTCAGGCTGGTCTCGACCGCGGTGCGGTCGCTCGCAGCCTTGGTCTTTGCGGCTTCGCGCGCAGCGGATGCGATCGCATTGCCCTTGGCCTTTGCAGCGGCCAGTTCCTGTTCGTAAGCCGCGATGGCTGCATCAGCCTCGGCCTTGGAGCGGGCGGCGTCATCGAGATCGCGCGCGATCGTATCGGTGCGCGTTTCGAGAATGCTGCCGATGCGCGGCATGACGACCTTCGACATCAGAAGGTAGAAAAGACCGAAGCTGATCGCCAGCCAGAGAAGCTGCGATGCGAATGTCGAAGAATCGAAGGGCGGGAACACGCCAGAGCCATGTCCGCCTTCATGGGCTACACCGGTTTCGGTGTGGACCTCGCCGGCAGCGGCGTCGTGGGTCTCTGCGCCTTCGGTGGTGGTCGACTGGGCATATGCCGAAGTCACGAACATGCTCACCTCCAGGTGCATTCAAAGTAGTCTGGCAAAAGTAGTCTGTCAGAAAAGATGCGGGCCGCGGTTGTTGCCGCGACCCTTGCCTTCAAGCCGAACTTAGACGGCGAAAAGGAGCAGCAGCGCTACGAGCAGCGAGAAGATGCCGAGAGCTTCCGTAACGGCGAAGCCGAATACGAGACGGCCGAACTGGCTGTCTGCTGCCGACGGGTTGCGCAGGGCGCCCGAGAGGTAGCTGCCGAAAATGTTGCCGAGGCCGAGAGCCGTGCCGGCCATGCCGAGGCAAGCGAGACCTGCGCCGATGTACTTTGCTGCTTCCGCGTCCATGATTTTCTCCTTCGAAATGGTTGTTGCGGCTAACTTTGGCACTTTCCTGAAGAGGAAAGCCCCACGACTTTATTCCTTAGTGGCCACCCGGATGCACTGCGTCGTTGAGGTACATGCAAGTCAGCACCGCAAAGACATAGGCCTGGAGGAAGGCGACAAGGAATTCGAGACCCGTGAGGGCCACGGTCATGATGAGCGGCAGGACCGCCCCTCCTATACCCAACGCGCCCATGGTTCCGAGCGAGGCGACGAAGCCTGCGAACACTTTCAGCGTGATGTGACCGGCCAGCATGTTCGCGAAAAGACGAACCGAAAGGCTGATCGGACGGGACAGGAAGGAAATGATTTCGATGGAAACCACGAGTGGCAAGAGGATGCCGGGTACGCCAGAGGGCACGAACACGTTGAGGAAGCCAAGGCCGTGCTTATAAAAACCGTAAACCAGAACCGTGCCGATCACGAACAGCGCGAGCGCGAAGGTCACGATGATCTGGCTGGTAATGGTGAAGAAGTAGGGAACCATGCCGAGCATGTTTGCCGTCAGGATGAACATGAACAGCGAGAACACCATCGGGAAGAATTTCATGCCGTGCGAGCCGGCGCCTTCGCGCAGCATGGAGGCGATGAATTCATAGGAAAGCTCGGAGACGGACTGCATGCGGCCTGGAACCAGGCTGCGCTTCGACGTCGTGAAATAAAGGAAAGCCGTTGCGACGGCAAGCGTCGCCACCATGAACAGCGAGGCATTGGTGAACGAAAAATTGATGCCAC
This sequence comes from Pararhizobium sp. O133, assembly GCF_051669845.1. Taxonomy (NCBI): domain Bacteria; kingdom Pseudomonadati; phylum Pseudomonadota; class Alphaproteobacteria; order Hyphomicrobiales; family Rhizobiaceae; genus Pararhizobium; species Pararhizobium sp. O133. The sequence continues at coordinate 3,942,618 of NZ_CP196426.1, forward strand.
CGATATGGATCGGAATGATCTCGTTGATCATAAACTGGTGGGTCGGATCTACCTTGTCGCCTGCCACAGCCGCTCTCTCTCGTTCTGGCCCGCCTTGCGGCAGGTATTGTCACCCTGCGACGACTGCCTGTCAGGCATCATCACTCTTGTTCTTGATGCCCTTGCCCGGCTGATCCGCGGGATGAGGCGCTGCCACCATGCCCGCCGAACGCAGCACGTTCAGCACACCGGCACAAAATCCAAGGAGGAGAAGGATTATCATCCCCCACGGCCCTGTACCCGCAAAATGGTCCAAAAGATAGCCCAGAAGCGCACCGACAATGATGGCCGCCACAAATTCGCTCGAAAGCTTGACGGCGACCTGATAGCCCTTGCGATTTTCGGCAGCGCGCGCTTCGTCCGCAGCGTACTTCGGATCTTCCCTGCGCTTTTCAGACAGTTCCGAACCGAGGCGTTCCAGCCGGTCTTCCAGACCTTCCTTCGGATTTTCCGTCACGTGGCATCCTTCCCTTTGTCCCCCCAGGGTCATAAACCATGAGCCTGGTCACACAAAGGCCGGATTTGAGACCAGCGTTCGGCCCGTTTTGAAGTCGGCCGCAACATAGTTTTAGGTTCTGGTATAGTCAAGGCACCAAGCACGCTTGTTACCCTACAATATTATTGATAAAAACAATAACTTGTGGTGATTTTAGATGCGTCTGCCGAGAATCGGCGGGAATCACCCGCGATAGGGCCGTGGTGACCGGCCGGGCAGGAAGGGCCGGCTGGTAGATGTCAGGCGGATTCTCAGCTCCAGCCGCCGCCATAGGTGCGGTAGAATATGTGCTTGCCGATCTTGGATACCCGCTTCATCGTCGGACCCCAGTCGGGCTTCACGTAATTGGCGTGATAATGCGTGGCCGAACCGACTTCCGGGAACCAGATCTTTCCGGCCGTCACGGCCAGGGCGATCTCATGGGCCGTCTGCCATGCGGAGCGCGACCAGACGATATCGGGAATGCGATCACAGGCGAACGAAAACTGGCAGCGGTTGTACCAGCCCTTGTTCTGGTAAACGACGCCGCAGATTGTGCCCGGATAGGCCGGGTTGCGCACCCGGTTGAGGATGACCTGCGCAACGGCCGCCTGCCCCTTCATCGATTCGCCGCGCGATTCGAAATAGATGCCGGAGGTCAGGCATTTCTGCTCTGCCTCGGAAAAGACGTCGGCCGGCAGTGGATTGGCCGCCCAGGCATGATCTTCCGGTGAGATATCGGGAATGAACCGGCCGCCGGTCTTGTCTTCGCGAAGGATCGAATCGAATGGCGACTGGCGCGCATAATCCGGCTCCGCCGGGGCATAGGCGGTCGCCAGGATATCGGCGGACTGGTTGGTCACCAGGCTTGCCAGCATCGGCGACATTCCGGCGTCGCTCGTCGGCGCCTTCTTCTTGTAGAAGGCCGTGGCGATCTCGATTTCCTTGCCCCTGATCTCCGGCTTCGAGAAGGCCATGCGCTCCCCACTGTCAAACACCGGGGTCATCAGCGAGCTGGTGCGCTGCAGGATCGAACCGGCGGTGAAGTCCTTGGGCGGCGTCACCGGCGAAACGGCGATGATGCGACCCTTCTTGTCGCGGCGATTGACGCGCTCCTCGTCGGTGCGCGGGTCTGTCTGCTTGTTGTCGGCCATCAGCGAAACCGTCTCGCCGTCCGGCAGCCTGATCCCCGCCCCGTCGCCGATCGCGCCGGTGGTGATCGGGTCATTGAACACCACATCCACATCATGCAACGATCCCGCCGGCGAGCGGGTCATGACCATGCGCCAGCGCTCGCCGCCACGGTTGATACCGGACAGGAAGGTCGCCAGATCGGAATGGGCGGAAACGGAGGGAAAGCCGACGAAGAGACCGATGCCGAGCACCAGCGGAGCAGTCCAGCGCGCGGGCGACAAACGGGACTTGCGATGGAACTGCTTACTGTTACGCACCAACCGTACTCCACGCATTAGAGCGCCGCGCGTTCATCAAAACGCGCAAAGGACGCTCTACTTGTTGAATCCAGAGCATCTTTTTCGGTTCAAGTGATTCCACTTGAACCGGGATGCTCTAGCAGACGCAGGTTCTCACCCGGCAAACCGGTGCCGACATGCATTCCCCCGCGGAAGTGAATCAAGAAAACGGACACTGCGCCATAAGGCGCCTAAGCCGCTTCAACCATGCGATGACAATGAAGCATTAACCTTGATGGTTGGTTAATGCAGGCATCGGGGAATTAGGGATCGGAACAGGCACACAGCTTCAGAAGTGCTCGAAACGTCACGATCTTGCGGAGAACGAATATGGATGTAATATCTTTTGTATGACAAACGGGATGACACCTGATGGCAAGCCTGATGAGTTTGCGTGTCGATGATGCGCTGAAGGAGCAGTTCCTCGAAGCTGCAAATCTTAACCAGCAGTCTCAAAGCGAGGCGATGCGCGAGGCATTGAAGGTCTACGTTCAGAATACGCGAGACCAGAAGATGCGCGAGGCGGCGGCGCGGATCAGAGCGAACGTGGAACACGAAGCCGAAATCATGGAATGGCTCGCAGAGTATCGTGTGATGCGTGACGACAATTAAACGCGGCGCCGTTTATGTCAGCGCGGAACGCGGAAGCTACACAAATAAGCCAAGGCCCGTTGTCGTCATTCAAAATACGAATATTCAGCTGGACAGCGTTATCGTCGTTCCGCTGACCACCTTCGATTCAGACGGATATCCCATTCGAGTGGAAATAGCGCCCACACGCGAAAACGGGCTACAGAAACGATCATTTGCCATGTGCGACAAGATCGCCGCCGTACCACGAAAAAATCTCGGCAGTCAGGTAGGTACGCTCACCGTCGATCAATTAACCGGGATCACCAGCGTGCTCGGGTACCTTTTGGGAGATGAACGCGCAGTCGATAAAACGGATTGACACCCGGGCTTGTCCGGCATCTCCCTGCTCAGATGATCACATGCGATCCAAGTTCCACCACCCGGTTCGTCGGCAGGCGGAAATAGTCGGACGGGTCGATCGCGGCGTTGGCGAGCGCGATGAACAGCCTGTCCTGCCAGTGCGGCATGCCCGATTGCGCGTCCGGCACCAGCTTGCGCCGCCCGAGATAGAACGACGTCGACATGATGTCGAACTTCAGGCCGGTCTTGCGGAACAGGCCGAGCGCCTGCGAGACGTTCTGGGTTTCCATATAGCCGAAGCGCATTTCCAAGAGACTGAAGCGTTCCGAAAGGCTGCTGGCGCTGACGCGCTGGTCCTTGGGCACGATCGGCGTGTTGACCGTGCGGATCGTCAGGATGAAATTCTGCGCATGCAGCACGTGATTGTGCTTGATGTTGTGAAGGAGTGCTGCCGGTGTCGATTCCGGATCACTGGTGAGGAAGATCGCGGTTCCCGGCACGGAGGCCGGGGCGTGTTCGCTCTTGCGCTCGATCGATTTCACGAACGATGCCAGCGGAATATCGGTGTGTCGGGTCTTGTCGTGCAGGATTTTTGTGCCGCGCTTCCACGTCCACATGATCACGATGATGGTCGCGGCGATCAGCACCGGCACGTAGCCGCCGTCATGGATTTTCAGCATGTTGGCGCCGAAGAAGATCATTTCGAGGAAAAGCAGCGGCAGGAGGACAAGGACGGCAAAGGATACCGGCCATTTCCACCGGAGTCGCACGAACTCGTAAGCCAGAAACGTATCGACCACCATCGCGCCGGTGACGGAAATACCATAGGCGGTCGCAAGCGATTCCGACGATTCGAATACGAAGACCAGCACCATGACGCCGAACATCAGCAACAGGTTGACATTGGGCAGGTAGATCTGCCCGGTCTGGGTTTCAGATGTGTGGAAGATCGCCATGCGCGGCAGGAAGCCGAGATGGATCGCCTGGCGCGTCAGCGAGAAGGCGCCGGTGATGACCGCCTGCGCGGCGATGATCGTGGCACAGGTGGCGAGAATGACGACCGGCAGCAGCGCCCATTCCGGGAACATCAGGTAGAACGGGTCGGACATGGCTTCCGGATGCTTGAGCACCAGGGCGCCCTGCCCCAGATAGTTCAAGGCCAGCGCCGGAAACACGAAACCCATCCACGCCCATTGAATGGGTTTGCGGCCGAAATGTCCGAGATCGGCGTACAGCGCCTCCGCGCCGGTCACCGTCAGGAACACCGCGCCGAGCACGACGATGCCGACATAGCCGGCATGGATGAGAAAGTTGACGGCATAATAGGGGTTGAAGGCCGCCAGAATGCCGAAGTCGTCGCTGATATGGCTGATGCCGGCAACCGCGAGGACGAGGAACCAGATCACCATGATCGGCCCGAAGAACTTCGACACGGCCGCCGTGCCGCGCGACTGGACGGCAAACAGCAGGAGCAGGATGACGACGGAAATCGGCACGACATAGGGCGACAGCGTCGGCGTCACCAGTTTCAGGCCCTCGACCGCCGAGAGAACCGACAAAGCCGGCGCAATGATCGCATCGCCGATGAACAGCGCGGCACCGGCAATGCCCAAAAAGAACAGCCGGTTGGCGCGCTTGCTGGAATATTTCATCAGAAGCGCCAGCAGCGACAACGTTCCGCCCTCGCCATCATTGTCGGCGCGCAGCAGGAACAGTACGTATTTCAGGGTCACGATGATCGTCAGCGTCCAGATCATCAGCGAAATCAGGCCAATGATCTCGAAACGCGTCACGCCATCTTCCGCGACCGGGCGCAGGGCTTCACGGAAAGCATAGAGCGGGCTCGTTCCGATATCGCCGTAGACGACGCCGATAGAGCCAAGCGACAGGGCGAGAAGTTTTCGCATCTGCTGATCGCGCGTTCCGGGTGTAGCTGCCGAATGGGACATCTGCGTATTTCCGGCTTTTAAAGCCAGCCTTTCCAGCGAAAGAAATAGAACGGGATGATCGCGGAAACCACCATGGCGAGGAGCGCCAGCGGGTAACCGAGCGTCCATTGCAATTCCGGCATGTGGACAAAATTCATGCCATAGAGCGAGGCGACCAGGGTCGGCGGCAGGAAAACAACGGACGCGATCGAGAAAATCTTGATGATGGCGCTCTGCTCGACGCCAATCAGGCCGAGCGAGGCATCAAGGAGGAAGGTGATGTTGCCGGAAATGAACGCGGCATGTTCCGACAGCGACTGGATATCGCGCGAAATCGTCCGGCACAGTTCCCTTGCGTCCCGGTTCTCCTGGATGGTCGGCACCGTGTAGAGGAATGTCATGACACGGGAGAGCGACGCCAGGCTGTCACGGGTCTTTGCCACCAGACGATGGTGCGACGCCACGTCGAGCAACTTCGCTTCGAGATAATGCGGCGGCCGGCGCTTGCCGGAACGGTCGCCGAAGACCTGCAGCGAAAGCGTATCGATCTTTGCGACGGCAATTTCGAGGATTTCGGCCGTGCGGTCGATGATCGTCTCGAAGAGACGGGTAACGAGAACCGTCCCCGTCGCGCAGCCACCGGGGATGCGATGCATGGCGGCCGTAAACAGATCGAACGCCTTGGGCTCATCGTAGCGCACGGTGATCAGCAGGCCCTTCGTCAGTACGAAGGCGACATCGGTCAGTTCCGGATGGCCGCTTTCCGCCTTGCAGACAAGCGATGCGGTCATGAACACCGCATCCTTTGCGGTGTAGAGCCGGCTTGAGGGCTCGATGTCCTTCATGTCCTCGCGCGTCGGCACCTCGATGCCGAGAAAGCTCTCAACCAGCACGTCCTCGGCTTTGTCCGGGCGCAAGAGATCGACCCAGACGACGTCGGAAGGCATGGAGGCAGGCGGCTTCTCCGCGCTGATGACGACGGATTCGCCATTGGCCCGATAGGCAGTGATCATTCTGCTGTCTTCTTCCGGGTGTCATTCACGTGAGCACCATCGATCGATGCGCCGCCGCAGGAACAGGCGGGGGCGAGATCAAGGCCACATCCAGGCGAAAAAGACCGGTCGTGTGAATTCAAAGCTGCGCGAAGCAGGTCCATATGGAAACTCTCGTCGTTTACGACAAAACCTCAAACAGTCATCACGGTCATGCGGAGCCCGACGGAGGGCAGCGCCGCTGGTACATCCTTGCGGATGCGGGGAGGCATATGGAACAAGGCAAACCCAAAATCAATGCAGAAAGTGGCTATACGCCACGATGTCGCCCGAAGACTTAACGGCGCTGCATCGCAAAATGTCAACAGTCTTACCGCATCGGACGCGTTTTCCGAAGCGGACGAACCGCCGTTCTTTTACTCGAAAACGATGTTCGGCACCGCCCTCGACATATCGCCCTGGCTCGCCGTTACCTGGCTCCATACCTTGGCGGCAATGTCGCGGTAAACGCGGGTGACTTCGCTGTCGGGCTCCGAAACGACGACCGGGGTTCCGGCATCGGACGTTTCGCGGATACCCATCGTCAGTGGAACCTCCCCAAGGAAGGGCACACCGATGCGCTCGGCTTCCTTGCGTGCGCCGCCATGGCCAAAGATGTCGTAGCGATTGCCCGTGTCCGGCGCGATGAAATAACTCATGTTCTCGATGATGCCGAGCACCGGCACCTCGACCTTGCGGAACATTGCCAGGCCCTTGCGCGCATCGATCAGTGCCAGGTCCTGCGGCGTCGAGACGATGACGGCACCGGCAAGCGGTACCTGCTGCGCCATGGTCAGTTGCACATCGCCCGTGCCCGGCGGCATGTCGACCACGAGCACATCGAGATCACCCCAGGCAACCTCGCGCAGCATCTGCAGGAGCGCCGACTGGATCATTGGCCCGCGCCAGATCATTGCCACTTCCTCATCGACGAGGAAGCCCATCGACATGACCTTGATACCGTAATTTTCCATCGGCCGGATCATCCGGCCCTCGATCTGCTGCGGCCGGCCGGACATTTTCAGGAGGCGGGGCATGGAGGGGCCGTAGATATCGGCATCGAGAATGCCTACACGCAGGCCGTTGGCCTTCAGCGCCAGCGCCAGGTTGGCCGATGTCGTCGACTTGCCGACACCGCCCTTGCCGGACGCGACCGCGATGATGGCGCCGACGCCGGGAATGCCGGATTTGCCGGGAGCGGCCGGGCGCTGCTGCGTCGGTGCCGGCGCGTGGCTGTGTCCCGCATGGGAATGTCCGGCGTGGGAATGGCCCGTATGCGATTGGCCGGCTGGGGAAGCGGCGGGCCGCTGGACCGGTGCCGTGGACGAAACGCCCTTCTTGTCGGCCGTCAGTGCCACCATGGCGCCCTTGACGCCTGGGATTTCCTTGACCACCCGCTCGGCGGCGGCGCGCAACGGATCAAGCTCGCGGGCGCGCTCGGCGGGAACGGTGATCGAGAAATAGACTTTCGAATCGGAGATGAAGACATCGGAGACGAGGCCCATATCGACGATGTTTCCCTCCATGTCCGGGCCGCGAACGCCCTTGAGCTTGGTGAGAACCTGTTCCTTGGTAACCTCGGTCATGTCATTCACTCCTGCCGCCAGCGCGGCTGGTTTGCTTTGCTGTCTGTTTTCGATGCGCGATGTGCTGGAAGTTAGATAATGGAGCCGGCGGGTTTCGCCAATGCGACCAAATGGAAAAACAGCCGCTCACAAGCAAAGACCGCCTCCAGCCTTCGGGTGTCCGTCCATCCGGGATCACCTTGAGCTGAAAGCGGCCTTGTCTCTCGCAACCTTCTTGGGCGCAGTCTTATTACAGTCCCCTCTGGACCTGCTTTCAACAAAGCAGAAAGCGTGCCAGTTCGGAAATCACCCTCAAAAGCAGGCAATCGGGACTGGCGATGCCGCAATGCAACATCAAGCACGCTCACTTATTGTGCAGATGCGCAGTCATGTCTTTCCGGTTGCCGGATTTTGAAACAGGCGCTGCGGCAAGGCAGCACTCTGTCCTTCGCTAAAATTCGTCCCAGCCGTCGTTCGCGGGCGCCGCACCGCTGTGTCCGAAGGCGCCTGCCAGCTTTTGTCCGAGCGAACGCGCCGGAGACTGTACGGCGGGGGTCACGGCGGATGCCGGGCGGACTGGAGGCCGCGAGACGGGTATGCTGCGAACCGGGGCTGGCGATCCGCGATGTTGGCTTGCTGCCGGAGCTGCCCGGTGCATGACGGCTTCGGAGGCATCGCCGAGCTTGAAGTTGGACAGGAGCGACGTCAGCGCCGAGGCCTCGGCGGCCAGCGTATGGCTGGCGGCGGTCGATTCCTCGACCATCGCCGCGTTCTGCTGCGTGCCTTGGTCCATGACGTTGACGGCGCGGTTGATGTCGTTCAGTCCGATCGACTGTTCGCGGGCCGCCTCGACGATCGAAGAGACGCGCAGGTTGATTTCATCGACTTCATGGACGATCACTTCCAGCGCCTTGCCGGCCTGACCGACCAGATCGACGCCGGTCTTCACCTGATTACCGGATTTCGAGATCAGCGCCTTGATTTCCTTGGCGGCGTTGGCCGATCGCTGCGCCAGTTCGCGCACTTCCTGGGCGACGACGGCGAAACCCTTGCCGGCTTCACCGGCGCGGGCTGCCTCGACGCCAGCATTCAGCGCCAGAAGGTTGGTCTGGAAGGCAATTTCGTCGATCACGCCGATGATGCTGCTGATTTCCTGCGACGAGCTTTCGATCTGGGCAACGGCATCGATGGCGTTCTTGACGACCGCGCTCGATGTCTGCGCGCCCGATTTGGCCCTGGCGACCAACTGGCCGGCTTCTTCGGCACGAACCGTCGAATCGCGAACCGAGGCGGTGATTTCGTCGAGCGCTGCAGCCGTCTGTTCGACGGAGGCTGCCTGCTGTTCGGTACGCTTGGCGAGATCGTCGGCCGAAGAACGGATTTCCGCCGAACCGGCCTGGATACCCTGCGCGTTGTTTCCGACCGATTGCAGCGTCTGTTGCAGCGTGCTCATGGAAGAGTTGAAGTCTTCACGCAGCGCATCGAGCGAACCGATGAACGGCGTTGCCAGGCGGAAGGTCACGTCGCCTTCTGCCAGACGCTGCAGGCCGGTGCCGAGTTCGGTGACGGCAAAGCGCATCTGGCGGTCGTTTTCCTGGGTTTCAGCGGCGCGGCGCTGGCGTTCTTCCTCGCCGAGCGTGCGGCTCTCAGCGGCTTCGGCTTCAAGGCGCTGCTTCTCGATGCCGGCGTCACGCAGGATGGCGAGCGAGCGGGCCATGCCGCCGATTTCGTCGTTGCGATCAGCGTCAGCGATGACGATGCTGGTATTGCCCTGGGCGATCTCCCCCGTTGCATGAACGACAGCCTCGATGCGGCGGCGGAAGCGATTGGAAATCAACACGCCGAGCAGGACGAGCAAAACGGAGGCGACGGCAATGATGCCGACGGAAATCCACGCCATGCGTGTCAGATAGGCAAAGACGGTGGCCTTCGGAACCGAAACGACCGCATACCAGGCCGTATCCGGCAGAAGCTGGACGGGAACGGCAACCGAAATGAAGTCGGTGCCGTCTTCGCCGACCGTATCGGCGGGCTTGCCGGGATTGTCGAGCATCTGCTGCCAGGCGGTGGCATCGACGCTGCTGTCCTTGAACGCCTTGCCGAGATTGGCGGCGTTGACGTGGCTCAGGAAGTTACCGTTCTGGGAAACGAGCGCCACATTGCCATCGCCGAGCGGCTTCATCTCCGCGAGCTTGGACGTCAGGCTGTCGAGCCCAATATCGATGCCGGTGACGCCGAGCGGCTTGCCATCGACCGTGACCGGACCGACCAGCGTGGTGATCAGCACGTCCTTGCCGTCGATCGCGTATTTATAGGGTTCGATCACCGTCATCTTCTGGTTTTTGAACGGCAACTGATAATAGTCGCCCGGGCCGTCCTTGTCATAATCGACCAGTGCCGCGACCATGATCTTGTCGCCTGAGCGCACCCAGTAGGGAACATACCGACCGGTGGCATCGTGGCCTGGCTTGTTGACGAATTCCGCATCCTTGCCATCGAAGGCGTTGGGCTGCCAGCCGGTCCAGACGCCGAGCGCGAAGGGATTGTCTTCCAGCGCTTTCTTGAGCATCGCATCGGCTGTCGCCCGGTCCGCGGCGCCAGCCGTCTGGACGGCGCTGAAAACGCTCTGGAAGCCGTGAACCAGTTGCAGGCCTTGCGACATCTGCGCCTTCAGATCGGCGGCGGTCAGTTCAGCGGCTGCATTCATTTCATCGACGCTGCGACGCTTCACCTCCGAATAGGAAATGGCAAACAACGTGCCGGCCGTCACGACCGTGGCGAACAGCCCGGTGGCAACGACGGAGAAGATATTTCGGGAGGTCGCAGTCTTGAACAGCATGTAATATCCTCGAAAGCGCAACGCCAACGGGCAAGGCTCCGGCTGCGTCGCATGAAGTCATCTTTTGAAAAAAGGTACGAGAGGATACGATCCGGACGGCGCTGTCAGTCCCCTGTCGACGGATCGATCCGTCGAGACTGCCAAGCGCTTCGATGACCTTTGCCGATCATTGTCGACAACGGAAACAGTCAGTGCCCTCCCGATGAAATCATTTCACCGGCAGTAAAGGTGCACCGCAAACATTAATGATCGTCTAAAATACGAGAGGCAATCGCAACTTCCGCTTAAGAAATAGGCGGAATATACTCGGATTAATCTCTTGGAGCGGTTTGCCCGGTTGAAGGGAACGACACTCTAGCTGATGTAACCCTTTTTCATCGCCTTGACGACGGCCTGGGTGCGGTTGACCGCGTCGAGCTTTTTGCTGACATGGTTGAGGTAATGATTGACCGTGTGCTCCGAAAGACCGAGGATACCGGCGATCTCCGAACTGGTCTTTCCGGCCGCCGTCCAGTTGAGACACTGGATTTCGCGCTCCGACAGGGAAACACTGGTGTCCTTCCAGAAGGAACCGATCTCCGTCAGCCGGTTGTAGATGTGGATCGCGATCATCTGCAGTTCCATCATCGCGGTCATCGGCAAGTCGCTGCGTTTGCCCATGAAGATGACCGTCGCACGGCTGCCGTCGGCGTCGTGAACGGGGAAATAGTTGGCCTGGAAGATGCTATGTTCGCGCAGCATCGCGATATATTCGTTGGCCTGCGGCGGGCGGCCGCTTTCCTTTTCCCAATCGTCGAGCGTCAGCTGGAAAGGCGTGGTGGTTTCCCGCAGCCTGCGAATGCCGGTCGAATGCTTGAGCAGCGAGATGCTGTCATACTTGTTGACCAGTTCCGTCGGCATGTTCGACAGGATCGAGGCCGACGCGAGTTTTTCAGCGTCGAATGTCGGGACGACGCAAATCATGAATGCCTTGAAACCGAACGCCTGGGTGGTCCGTTTCATATAGCGGATGGCATCGAACTGCGTTTCCAGCGCGGCGATCTCGGCGGCGAAATCCCCACCGCGCGGCTGCTCCGTTTCCACTGGGTCTGCCATCAAAGTATCGCGCATTCGCGGGCTCCGCCGTACGGCTGCAGTGATTGCCGGGAGAGCCCACGTCGGCTCCACCCCTTTTGCCCCTCATTCAGCATTCCGGTTTCCTGCTTGCATTCATAACATAGTCTCAGTTGATCAGTCCCGCGCGGATTGCCTTGGCCACGGTCTGCACGCGATTGACGGAATCCAGCTTGCGGGTCGCACGGCTGAGATAGTGATTGACGGTATATTCCGAAAGAGCAAGGATTTTTGCCATTTCTGTCGTGGTCTTGCCAGCTGCGGCCCAATGCAGGCATTCGATCTCGCGCCGCGACAGGCCGCCGGGAACCCGCGTGCGCAGTTGCTTGGCCTCGCTCAGGCAGCTGAACAGATATCCGGCGAGGAAGGTCAGTTCCTTCACTTCGGCCGCGGTCACCCCGTCGCGATCGCCGCCGAAGGCAACCGCGCCGCAGGTGCCGTGGACATCGTGAACCGGGACATAGACGCCACGGCGGAGATTGACCCGCTCGAACAGGCTGATGACCGCATTGCTCTTGCCGTCCGAACGCCGGCGAGAATCGAGCGAAGAGTCATAGGTGAAGGGAATGGTGCTGCGCTGCAGGCGCTCGATCACCGGGCTGCCGGTCATCATGCTCGCATCGTCGTAGCTGCGCAGGAAATCCTTCGGCCAGTTGGTCATGACCACGCATTCCGACAGCGTGCGAGAGGTCTTCGCCGGCACGACCATCACGAGGAAGCCATGAAAACCATAGGCGTTGGTGACCTGCTCCAGGGCTTTCCGGATGTCCGCTTCCTTCGTCATGTTGCCGACGATCCGCTTGTCGTGGGCAAGCGCGATGGATGAGGGATGTCCGCTGAAGTCGACCATTTTCTCTACTTCTTCCAGCCTCTTCGGCCGATTCGCCCAAGATTTGCGAGGATTGTTCCGCCGCATCCAAGGCGCCTTTGTTTCCGTTCCGGATTCCGGCGAAGCCATTTTCGAAGCGGGGATCGAAGGCCGGCAACGCGGAATCTGATATATTAATGCTATAAGCCCGGTTCTTCGACGTCCAGTCGGTTTCCCTAATTAACCGTAAAGCACCACCAAAGACTAACGCCCGGGTCCGAGACGGATTTGAACGTCCTCGATGATGGCCATTGCCGCCTGGCGAACCACGTCTGCCCAGGCCTCCAATTGCTCCATCGTCACCCGGTAAGCCGGCCCTGTCACCGAAACGCCGGCGACGAGGTCGAAGCCCGCATCGTGGATCGGAGCCGCGACACAACGGATATCCGCTTCATGTTCTTCCCGATCAAAGGCATAGCCCCGCAGGCGCACCTCGTCCAGATCGCATTTCAGCGATGCTGCGGAAAGATGTGTATTGGCGGTGAACCGACGGAAAGCCAGCCTCCCGATCGTCGCCGCCAGCCGCTCGGGCGGCAAGACCGAGAGCGCCGCCTTGCCAAGCCCGGTACAATAGACCGGCGAGGCATTGCCGATCTGCGATTCCATCCGTACCGTCTGGCGGCTCTCGACCTTGTCGACATAGATGATTTCGATGTCGCGCAACACGCCGAGATGAACCGTCTCGCCGGTTTCTTCATGCAGCCTTTGCAGATGCGGCCCGGCAATCGACCGGAACTGGTTTTTCGACCAGGCGCGATAGGCGAATTTCAACAGCCGCAGGCCCGGCTCGTAGCAGAGATCACGCCGCTGGATCAGCAGTCCCTCCTCCACCAGATGCGACAGCTGTCGATGCAGCGTGCCGCGCGGTTGGCCGGACAAAGCGAGGATATCGCTGAAGCGAAGCGGAACCTCCGCCGTCACCACGGTTTCCAGCACCGAAAGGACCTTGCCCAACGTGCCGGTCCCGGTATTCTGCGCAACCGCAGGACGGGTGTCGCCCGCCTCATCCCGTTCCATGAATTCCGTCCTGCTCCATTCAACCTGGGCGGCTTCGATCTTGACAACGCCAAGCCTGCGGCGCGATAATTCCACATAATAAGAGCTTGTTCCATATAATGGAACGACATGACTGTGAATGCAAGCCTTATCTGCTAGATTGGCTGCATCGGGGAGAGCAAAACACCATGGCTTTGCCGGCCGCACATTTTCACGACCTTAAAGGGCGCGGCGTCCTGATCACCGGCGGCGGCTCGGGTATCGGCGCCGCCTTGGTCGAAGGTTTCGCGCGGCAGGGTGCACGGGTCGCCTTTCTTGACATCGCCGAAACGGAAAGCCGGGCGCTCGTTGAAGCATTGGCACCCTCGGTCGAACATGCCCCGGTTTTCCTCGCCGCAGACCTGCGCGACGCCGAAAGCCTCGGGGCGATCGTCGACAAGGCGGCCGAGGCGATCGGCGGCATCTCGGTGCTCATCAACAATGCGGCGCGCGATGACCGGCAACCACCTGAAGCTGTCACGGTGGAGAGCTGGGACGAGAGCCAGGCGGTCAACCTGCGGCACGTCTTCTTCATGTGCCAGGCGGTGGTGCCGCATATGAAACGGGCCGGTGGCGGCTCGATCATCAATTTCTCGTCCATCGCCTTCATGCTGAACATGGGCGAAATCCCCGCCTATGCGACGGCGAAGGCCGGGATCATCGGCCTCACCAAATCGCTGGCGGGCAAGCTCGGGCCGGATGATATCCGCGTCAACGCGGTCCTGCCGGGCATGGTGGTGACCGAGCGGCAGAAGAAACTATGGATCGACGACGCCGCGATTGCCGGCATGATCCAAAAACAATGCCTGAAGCACATGCTCGTCGCGGAAGACCTGGTCGGCCCCTGCCTGTACCTCGCCTCCGACTGTTCGGCGCGCATGACGGCCCAGGCCATGATTATCGATGGAGGCGTATTTTAATGACGGCAGCATCCTATGCGGCAGTGGACTGGGGAACATCGAGCTTCCGTCTGTGGATCGTCAGCGAAAGCGGCGCTGTTCTGGCCGAACGGCGCAGCGGCGAAGGCATGACGACCGCCGCGCAGACCGGCTTTTCCAAAATCCTCGAATCGCATCTTTCGGCCGTTTCCGCGCCGCCGCACCTACCAGTGATCATCTGCGGCATGGCCGGCGCCCGCCAAGGCTGGGTCGAGGCCGGCTATCTCGACACACCCGCCCCGCTTACAGGCATCGTCAAGGCGGCCGTCACCGTGACCGACGCCAACCGTGATATCCGCATCCTGCCGGGTCTGGCCCAGCGTGATCAGGACAGGCCCGACGTCATCCGCGGCGAGGAAACCCAGTTGCTCGGCGCGATCTCGCAACTGGGCGGCGGCAGCCACCTTGTCTGCATGCCCGGCACGCACAGCAAATGGGTGCGCGTCACCGGCGGCATCGTCGATGGCTTCTCCACCTTCATGACCGGCGAACTGTTCGACGTCATTTCCAAGCACTCGATCCTCAGCCATGCCGTCGCCGATGCCGGCGCTTTCGACGCAACGAACGTGGGCTTCCTGAGCGCCGTGGCAACCGCTGCAAAGAACCCCGCCATGGCCACCAACCTGCTGTTCACCGTGCGCAGCGGCCAGCTGCTGCACGGCTTGACCGCGCCGGCGGCGAAAGCCCGGCTTTCCGGCACGATGATCGGCCTCGAAATCGCCGGCGCGCTCAGCACCGCAAAGCCCGGCGCCAACGTCTGCCTCGTCGCCTCCGGTCCACTGGCGGGCCTGTATCAATCCGCCCTGTCCGCCCTTGATCTCACCCCTGTCACCATCGACGCCGATGACGCCGTCCGCCACGGTCTTGCCGCCGCCGCGCAAGCCATCTGGCCCGCCTGAAGGCCGCACGGCCGATAAAGAAAGAAACACCATGACCCGCATCCCCTTCCCCCCGATGAAATATCCGTTGATTGCCATCCTGCGCGGCCTGAAGCCCGAGGAGACCCAAGCCGTGGTCGGCACGTTGATCGACGCCGGCTTTACCGCCATCGAAATCCCGCTGAACTCGCCCGATCCGTTCCGCTCGATCGAGATCGCCGTGAAGATGGCGCCGGAAAACTGCCTGATCGGAGCGGGCACGGTTCTGACGACCGAGCAGGTGGAACAGCTTCATGGCGTCGGCGGCAAGCTGATGGTCAGCCCGAATGTCGAACCCTCGGTAATCGCGCTCGCCGCCGCCCGCGGCATGGTGACGATGCCCGGCGTCTTCACGCCGACGGAGGCCTTGGCCGCCGCCAAGGCCGGTGCGACGGGGCTCAAATTCTTCCCCGCCAGCGTGCTTGGCCCGTCCGGCATTTCCGCGATCCGCGCCGTCCTGCCGCCGGAACTCGAAATCGCCGCCGTCGGTGGCGTGTCGGAGACCAATTTCGCCGATTATGCCAAGATCGGCGTCAAGAGTTTCGGCCTCGGCTCCAGCCTCTACAAGGCCGGTATGGATGCCGCCGAGGTTGGCAAGCGGGCAGCGGCCACCATCAAGGCCTATGACGACGTTTACGGAGGCTGACCATGACCGAGACCGTTCCCTTTTCCGGCAAGATCCTCTGCGACCTCAATCTCGAACTTGGCGAAGGCCCGACCTTCGATCCGGCTACCGGCACCGCCTGGTGGTTCAACATCAAGGGCCGCGAACTGCATGAACTGCATCTGGAAACCGGCCGCAAGGCGGTGCATGCCCTGCCCTTCATGGGCAGCGTGCTTGCGCTCATCGATGCCGGCCGGCAGCTCATCGCATCGGACAAGGGCTTGTTCATCCGTGACACGGCAACCGGCGACCTCACCGCCTATGCCGTAATCGAGAGCAATCCCGGCAACCGTTCCAACGATGGCCGGGTCCATCCGTCCGGCAGCCTGTGGATCGGCACGATGGGCCGCAGCGCCGAAAAGGGTGCCGGCGCGATCTATCATGTTGCCAAGGGCACCGTGACCCGGCTCTACGGCAATGTCAGCATTCCCAACAGCATCTGCTTCTCACCGGACGGCACGATCGGCTATTTTGTCGATTCCGCCATCAACCACATCATGCGCGTCGAACTCGATCCGAAGACCGGCCTGCCGGTGGGCGACGCGACCGTCTTCAGCGACCAGAGCGGCAACCCCGGCGATGTCGATGGTGCTGTGTGCGATGCGGACGGACTGATCTGGAATGCCCGCTGGGGCCAAGGCGCCGTCGACGTCTACAAACCGGATGGAACGAAGGTGAAGCGGTATTCCGTGCCTGCGACACAATCCAGCTGCCCCGCCTTCATTGGCGCCAAGGCCGACCGGCTGCTTGTCACCTCCGCCTGGCAGGGCATGGACGCGGAAGCGCGCAAGGCCGATCCGAATGCCGGCCGCACCTTTGAACTCGGCATCACCGTCAATGGCCGCTTCGAGCCGAACTACACGCTCTGAGCCGATTAGAGCGTCGTTCCCTTAATACGATCCATTCTGTTGGCTCAAAACGGCCGATCTACAAGAAGGATGGCGCAGAGCGATGCGACATCCATCGGTCCAGCCATCCGCCGCAGTGGGCGGCCGTTTTCAGCCAACCCGAAGGGCTGGATGAATTTTGGCCACTACCGGCGGTGGCCGTCTCAACCGCAGCTTTTGCTGCGCTTTTCGCCAGCCGCCTTGGTTCTGGCCAAAATTCCTTCCAGCAGAATGGGGCGTATTAAGGGAACGATGCTCTAGGCATAAAAGGAGCCGGGTTCATCGCCCGGCTCTCAGACTGCTGACAAAGTCATCTTTCCGCGTTTGCTAACGTCATTTGGGACGTACGGAGCCACCATCCTCTCCCTCATTCCCGTGCTCGTCACGGGAATCCAGCCACCGCGCGTCCGCGCGGTGAGAGAACTTTCCTTCTCGGAGGCTTGTTCTTTCACGCGACGGACGTCGCGTGGCTGGATCCCCGCCACAAGGGCGAGGATGAGGGAGAGTGGGGCTGCCACGTCCTTAAAGCAATCGGCTCGGGAGTTTGTCAGCCTGGAGCCCGGCAATCAACCGGCTCTTCTGCTTTTATTTCCATGCCGTCTCAGGCATGTGCCGCAATCGCCGCCGGCCGAGCCACCCGCAATCGCCACCAGACCTGTCCGCCATAGAGCGCCAGACCGGCGGCAACGAACAGTTCCTTGTATTCCGTCGGATCCCACAGCCGCACCAGCCGGGCGGGTTCGACAAGGAAAAGCTCCTGGATCGCCACGATCGAGATCGCCACGCCGGCAAACAGCAGGAATTCCTGCCAGAGGCTGTTGCGCAGCGCTCCGTTGGCCAGCACCAACAGGATGATCACCGTCATCATCATCGACATCTGGATGGGCAGAACGCCCCAGCGGCCACAGTTGAACGCGGCCATCGGCGCGCTGGCGACCAGCACGAACAGGTTGGGCAGGAACGCGGCCATCGGACCATCGCCGAGCCGCCTGCGGAAGAACAGGCCGGCGAAGGGGAGAAGGACGAGCAGGACGAAGGCGCCGCAATAATAGACCAGCTCCGAAACGCCGGTCGATATATTGTGGAAGTTGAATTCTTTCTGGTCGTTCAGTTCGATGAAGGCTTCCGGCGTCGCCACGTGGAAGACCCGCTGCATCCAGGAGATTTCCTCCATGCCGACGACGAAGAAGATGAACGCGAAAAATGCGCCGGCGAGACAGGCGAGCCAGACCTGACGCCCGCCGCCGGCCCGCGCATTGGCCGGTTGGCTGATCGACACCATGGCAAAGAAACCCGCCGCTACGAACAGTAGCAATGCCGACAGCCACTCGAAAGGTCCGTCTTCCAGTGAGAGGGCATTGAAGAGTTGCGGATTGCGCGAGAACAGCCAGGCGCACCACACGGCAAACAGCGTGACACCAAGGCTCATAAGAATCCGGCTCGTGGGCAGCCGGGGCACGATCGGCGAGCCGATTCTCAACCCATCTTCCCAGAGCGCATGGACGAGCGCCACCGACAGGAGCAGCGCCACCACCGACCGCAGGATGTCATAGACGACGAGTCTCGGCGCGATCTCGGGGATATAGCTCAACCCGAGAACCGTGTGCTCATAGACGATCATAGCCGCCATGACGACGATCGAAATGACGACCATGCGCAGGAAATGAAGCGGTATAAACATAGCAACAATCCCTTGATGCAGCCGATGTCCAGGCCATCATACGCTGCAGCTAAAATTAGAAAAGCTGCAGGCGCAATTTCCTGAAAGAGTGGTAAATTTGTAAAACTCTAAATGTCGTCGCCAGGGCTGCCGTGCGGTTACCGCCTGCAAGAAGCGGGAGACATTATCGCGACAATTGCTTACCGGTTTGCCCTCGCATTCGGAGGCAACCGAAAAAACCAGGTAAAAAGTTCCATCCAACAGTGTGCATTTTTTACGGAACCACTCACGGACTGCCACGTTGTCTCAGCATCACCGGTGTGGCGGAACAATTGAACCCCGCGCCTTGATCGACAAAGAGAACGAAAGGTAGGTTTGACATGACCAAGAAACTCGTAGCTTCCGTCGCTGCAGGTGCACTTTTTGCAGGCGTAACCGTATTTGCTCCGATGACATTCGCCCAGGACACCACGCAGCCGGCGGCCCAGCCGCAGGCCATGGAAGCCCAGCCCGCTGGCGAACAACCGGCAGATGCCATGAAGAAGCCGATGGACCAGGCTGCCCAAGCAGCCCCCGCTGCCGGCGCCGGCTACCTGACCGAGCAGGGTGAAGACCAGATCGCGGCCAGCACCTATATTGGCCAGTCCGTCTACAACGCTTCCGATGAAAGCATCGGCGAGATCAACGACGTGATCTTCACCAAGGATGGTTCTGTCGAAGCAGCCGTGATCGGCGTTGGCGGCTTCCTCGGTATCGGCGAAAAGAACGTCGCCGTTCCGCTCGACACAATCACGGTCGCCGACGTTCCGAATTCCGACGAACTGAAGCTGACGACCCAGGAAACGGCCGATACGCTGAAGGCCGCTCCGGAATTCAAGACCAAGTCGCAGCAGGTCGCCGAGCAGAATGCCAATGCCCCGGTCGATACCTCGACCACGTCGTCCACGACGCCGGCAACGGACATGAAGCCGGCTGAACAGCCCGCGACGAACAACTAAGGCCATTCGGCTTTGAGTATGCGGCGGTCCCTCTGGGGCCGCCGTTTTGTTGTTGGGTAAATGACATGGAGCGGTTATTACCCCTCACCCAAGCAATACCCCTCACCAAGCGCGCCCAGGAACTCGACTGCGTCTCGCTCGGGCTTGCTATCCTCTCCCGCAAGGGGAGAGGAAAAACCTGCCGCACCGCCTTGCCTCATCTGAGGACGGTGAGCGTGGCACCCCTACCTCTCCCCTTGCGGGAGAGGATACGCAGACCGCGAGAGGCGTAGCCGATCGCCTGGTCGAAGTTGGTGAGGGGTAAATCCTCCCCTCAATACCAGGCATCCGCCATGCCATTCTTCCGCTTCGTCATATACTCCGTCAGCGCCTCATCGATAGCGATATCGAGCGGCGGCGCTTCGTACTCCGCCAGCACCTTCTTCCAGCGCCTGTTGGCCCGCGTCGCCATGTCGGTCGAGCCGCCCTCCTCACTCCATTTCTCGAACGGCTCGTTGTCGGAGAGGTTCGAATCCCAGAACGCCGTCTGGTAGTTGCGCATCGTGTGATCGCAGCCGAGAAAATGGCTGCCGGGGCCGACCTGCAGGAAGGCGTCCATCGCCAGCGTATTGTCATCGACGACGACGCCGGCGAGGTAGGAATGCAGTGCGCCGCAGAGGTCGGTATCCATCACGAACTTCTCGTAGGACATGGCCAGCAGGCCATCGAGGAAGCCGGCGGAATGCAGGATGAAGTTGGCGCCGCAATGCACGGCCGACAGCATCGACATGACGCCCTCCTGCATCGCCTGCCCATCCGGGAGCTTCGAATTGGAGAAATTGCCGGCGCAGCGCAGTGGCAGGTTCAGCCGCCGTGCAAGCTGTCCGATCACCATCGAGCCGATCGCCGGCTCCGGCGTGCCAAAGGTCGGCGAACCCGAGCGCAACGACATCGACGACAGGAAATTGCCGAAGATCACCGGCGCGCCCTTGCGCTCCAACTGCGTCAAGGCGCAGCCGGCCAGCGTTTCGGCATAGGACTGGGCAATCGCGCCGGCATTGGTGACCGGGCCCATGGCGCCGCCGAGGATGAAGGGAACGATGACCGCCGCCTGGTTGGCGCGGGCATAGGCGCGCAGAGACTTCGTCATCGTGCCGTCCCAGACGAGCGGCGAGTTGACGTTGACATTGCCGAGGATAACGCAGTTCTGGTCGACGAAATCACGGCCGAAGACGATCCGCGCCATGTCGATCGAATCCTCCGCCCGGTCCTCCGCCGTGATGGAGCCCATGAACGCGCGATCAGAATATTTGATATGGCTGTAGACCATGTCGAGATGGCGCTTGTTGACCGGCACGTCGACCGGCTCGCAGATCGTGCCGCCAGAATGGTGCAACCAGGGGCTCGACTGGGCGAGCTTGATGAAATTGCGGAAGTCCTCCAGCGTGCCGTAGCGGCGCCCGTTGTCGAGATCCATCACGAAGGGCGAGCCATAGGCCGGCGAGAAGACGACATTCTTGCCGCCGATTTCCACGTTGTGCGCCGGATTGCGGGCATGCTGGGTAAACTGCGCCGGCGCGCTGGAGACGATCTCGTTCAGCATACCCGGCTCGAACCGGACCAGCACGCCATCAACCCTGGCGCCCGCCTGTTTCCAGTAATCGAGCACGACCGGGTCGTCACGGAATTCAATGCCGACTTCAGAGAGAATGCGATCGGCAACCCGCTCGATCTTGACGAGGTTTTCCTCGCTCAGGATATCGTAGGTCGGGATGTTGCGGGCGATATAGGGAACGCCGGTTATCTTTGCCGAATTGTCGCGACGGGAGCCCCGCGCGGAGCGGGGACGTCGTGCGGATTCGGTTTCTGCGGCCACCAGTGTTTCCATGCGATCCTCCCATCGTTTCAATCGAGGCTAATGACGAAACGACGCATTGTAACGCTGGAAAAATTCAACACATCATATAAGCTCAATTTATGGATACCCTGCGCCGCCTGCTGCCCTCAGCCTCCAGCCTGATCGTCTTCGAAGCGGCCGGGCGCCACCAGAATTTTACCCGCGCCGCCAATGAGTTGGGAATGACACAGGCCGCCGTCTCCTATGCCGTGCGCGGGCTGGAGGATCAACTGGGCGTGCCGCTGTTTCACCGCGTCCACCGTGCCGTGCAGTTGACGGAAGCCGGCGAGAAATTCCATGCCGACGTTTCGCTCGGACTGTCGCGCATCCAGAAATCGGCGGAGGACATCCGTGCCAAGCGGCGCGAGGCCAATGTGACGCTTGCCGCCTCGACGGCGTTTGCCTCGATGTGGATGCTGCCACGCCTTAACAAGCTGCGCGAGGACCTGCCGGATATCGACCTGCGCATCCAGACCAGCGTGCGCGATCTCGATCTGGAAGAGGAGCCGATCCCGCTCGGCGTGCGCGGTGGCGGCGATCCCGCCAACTGGCCGCGCTATCACACCGCCCTTCTGGCGCGCGAAGTCATCACCGCCGTCGCCTCCCCCGCCTTCGTCGAGGCCAATGGCATGCCCGAGCGCCCGGCCGAGCTGCTGCGGCATCCGCTGATCCACCTGGAGGAACCCATTCGTCGAGCCTATAGCTGGCAGGAATGGTTCGCGAGCGCCGGCGTCCCCTACCCTTCCCAGGCAAGACGGTTGACGCTCAACGATTATGTGCTGGTGATCCAGGCGGTGCTGGCGGGAGAAGGCATCGCGCTCGGCTGGAACCATCTCATCGATCGCCAGGTGCGCTCCGGCGCGCTGGTTCCGGTCGGCAATCATGTGCTGAAGACGGATCTGGCCTTCTATGTCGTCTGGCCGCGTTCACGCGAACTCAACCACCAGGCACGACGGGTACGCGACTGGCTGATCGAGGAAGGGCGCGAAGGCCGGCGCACCGGTCAGACGGCGATGGACAACGCCGATTCCTGATATTTTTCCGCAAGGTAACGCAGGGTCGTGACGGCGTCGGCCGGCTTTCCGTAGAAATAACCCTGCCCCATGCCGCAACCGAGGCCCTTGAGCTTCAAGGCTTCCGAGAAATCCTCGATCCCTTCTGCGACAACTTCCAGATTGAGCCCGTCGCACATGGCGATGATCGCCTTGACGATATGCTCGGACGCGCGGTCGGCGGAAATGCGCGAGACGAAGGCGCGATCGACCTTGACCTTGTCGAACGAGAAATCCCTGAGCCGTCCGAGGCTCGACTGGCCGGTGCCGAAATCATCCAGCGAAATACGCACGCCGGCTGCCCGAAGTTCGGTGACGATCTTCTGGGCGACGTCGGCATCGGTCATGACGGCTGTTTCGGTAATCTCCAGTTCCAGCCGGCGCGGATCGAGGCCGGCACGCTGGATGATCGACAGAACATTAGTGCTGGTGGACGGGTCCATCAACTGCGCCGAGGACAGGTTGAAGGACAAAAACAGTTCCTTCGGCCAGAGCAGCGCCGTCTCGGCGGCCTTGCGCAGCAGCGTCTCGGACAGGGAATCGATGAAGCCGCGCTCCTCGGCGAGCGGCACGAAGACCGCCGGCGAGACATAGCCGAGATCCGGATCGCACCAGCGCGCAAGGGCCTCGAAGCCGACGACCGTATCGGTCTTCAAATTGACGATCGGCTGGAAATGGACATCGACCTCATCGGCGATGATGGCATTGCGCAGCGCCTGCTCGAGCTGTGTCGAGCGCTTCATCTCCTGGGCGATTTCCTGGGAATAGACGGTGATCTGCCCGCGACCGCGACGCTTGGAGCGGTACAGCGCCGTATCGGCGCTTTTCAGCAGGTCCTCGAATTCGTCGCCGGCAAACGGATAGATGGCAAAACCGAACGAGGCGGACAGGCGGACGTTGCGGTCGCCGAGATCGAAGGGAGCCGACAGAACCTCCTTCAGCATGTTGCCGACTTTTTCGGCGGCCTTGCGCTCGAAGACCAGCGGCAGAACGAAGGCGAACTCGTCGCCGCCGGCACGGATCACGGTCGCGCCATCGGGAACGCAGGCAAGCAGCCGGTTGGCCACCTGACAGAGGATTTCATCACCGGCGCTCGGTCCGAAAAGATCGTTGATGGGCTTGAAGCCGTCGAGATTGGCAAGGCCGATGGTAAAGGGCGCGGGATCGCTGGCGCGATCGGCGGCGATCTGGCGCACCTTGTCACGCAGCCTGTACGAATTGCCCAGACCGGTCAGCGGATCGGTGTAGGCCATCGCATGCAGGTCGTTCCGGCTGATGTGCTGAGACGATGTTTCAGCAGAATTCATGCAAGCATTCCCGGGATTGGATTCAAAGCGCAGTGTCGAGAACAGACGATGGGCATC
Organism: Pararhizobium sp. O133; assembly: GCF_051669845.1. Lineage (NCBI taxonomy): Bacteria > Pseudomonadati > Pseudomonadota > Alphaproteobacteria > Hyphomicrobiales > Rhizobiaceae > Pararhizobium > Pararhizobium sp. O133. The sequence goes on from NZ_CP196426.1 coordinate 3,966,272, forward strand.
GAGGGTTAACATTTCGAAAGTTTCCCGTGCCCACTTCCCGCATGTTCCTCCCCAATTCTGGGGAGTTGACAGGAGTACCGGTCAAATCTGTTGCGTACCTTTCCCTTTCTCCATTCTTTCCGGCGTGCAATTTTTTTCGTTAGCCGGCCATCCGTTCCGTCTTCGTGCTGACGAACTTCCGATAGACGCTTTCGATCATGTCCGGGCTGATCGGCTTGGTGATGTGATCGTCCATTCCGGCCTGTTTTGCCTGCTCGATATCGATGTCCAGCGCCTGCGCGGTGACGGCGACGATCGGGGTCTGAAACGACGACGTCTTCTCCAGCGCGCGGATGGCACGTGCCGCGTCGAAGCCGTTCATCACCGGCATCGAGACATCCATCAACACGAGGTTCGGCCGGTATTGCTGCCACAGCTTGACCGCTTCCTCGCCATTCGCGGCGATGCGATAGGAGATACCGAGACCTTCGAGGATCTGCGAGAAGACGAACTGGTTGATCTCGTTGTCTTCTGCGACCACGACCTCGACTTCCGGTGCCGGTCGTCCGCCGATCTCTGCCTCCGGTACGATGATATCCCAGTCGACCGGACCATCGGCATCGGCCGAAGGCAGGGCGCCAACGCCGTTTTCGCACAGCGTCTGGATGTTGGAGAGGAGGTCGACAGCCTTCCAATCCTTGGCCAGCATGAGCGAGGGCGAGGCCGTCCAGTTGGAGACGATCATCAGCGCATCGGGCATCGTGCCGTCGATCAACAGCGCATCGATCGCGATCCCGCGGGCGTTGGACATATCCCTGAAGGCCGCGAGCTCGGCGCTGTTGCGCACGGCGCAGGCATCGTAGCCCCAGCGGCGCAGCTGCGGCACCAGGTTGACCTCGAGCGCCGCCGCATTGGTGATGACCAGAACGCGGTGCTTGCCGGCCGAGACCGGATCGATGATCGCACCGGCTTCGACGAGATGCTGCATGTCGATCGAGCGGAACGGATCGTAGCAGTTCTGCGCCGGCTCGAAGGCGCTGTAATCCTTGATGTCCAGCGGCGACCTGCCGGATACGATGGCCTCCGGATCATTATAGCCGATCACCAGGTCGGTCACGTCGTTCATGCAGGTGACCAGCAGATGCTTGCCGGGGTCGCCCACCCTGAACCGGCGCGTCACGACCCAGAGATCGTCGCCATCGGCCTGGACCAGTTGCTCCGGCAGCAGATGCATTTGCCCGGTTTCCAGGGTGTGTCGGTCATGGCGCTCGAATTTCTCGGCAAGTTCCGGATCGATGAGATCCCAGACGGAACGCCCGAGAATGGCGTCCGCCGTCATGCCGTGAATGGCGCAGAAGGCCTTGTTGACGGCGATATAGTTGAGGCTGCGATCCTTGACGCAGATCGGATTGGGCAGGCAGTCGAGAATACCCTCGGTCAGTTCAACCCGTTCCAGGTCCAACTGCATCTGCTCTTCGCGCTTCTTCTGCTCGGAGACATCGGTGATGGCGACGATGCCGAGGCCGCTCGACAGGCGGCGCTTGCGCACGCTGATCCAGCGGTGACGCCCGATGCGTTCCACGACCTCGAAGCGTTCGCGCCAGTGATGCGACAGGTTTTCGGAAATCCACTCATCGCGATTGGCATGCCGGCGGCTGGATTCCGGCGCGGTGCCGTTGCGCACGCCCGAATCGAAGATGGCGCCGAGAAAATCCTTCAGTCGCGTGCCGACCTCCAGGAATTGAGCCGGAATAGGATAGAACTGCAAGATGGGCCGGCTGGCGAAAACGATCTCATCATTTTTGTCGCAGACAAGAATAGCCAAGCCGAGCGCGTCGGACGTCGCTTCGAGCACAGTTTTCTGGATGTTCGCGCCGAGTGACGCTACATCATTCATTGCATAGCCCTCATATAAGCTTGCGGCTTCTGTTCCGGGACATGCTGACCAACGCGCCTTCAACGGCCGTATTTGGGGTTCAACTCCTGGGCGGTCAGCTGCGCCGCAGGCTCCAAATGACAAACCCGTGCTCATTCAGGTTCTTGGCGAAAGTCGCAGCTTTGTATTAAAGGCTGATTAAATTCGAATGACTTTGTCGCGCATGTGCCTGTTCGACACAGCCGGGGATAGATCGTTTGCACCGCTTTTCATATGCCCGCGAATCCCGGACAATAGGCCCATGCCAATCAAGCAGCTCTCCGAAACCCTCATCAACCAGATCGCCGCCGGCGAGGTCATCGAACGGCCGGCCAGTGCCGCCAAGGAACTGATCGAGAATGCGCTGGACGCCGGTGCGACCCGGATCGAGATCGCCACGGCGGGCGGCGGAAAGACGCTGCTGCGCGTGGTCGACAACGGTTCCGGCATGGGGCCTGATGATCTGGAACTCGCTGTTCGCCGCCACTGCACTTCGAAGCTCGATACCGATCTTCTCGATATCCGCACGCTCGGCTTTCGCGGCGAGGCCCTGCCCTCGATCGGCTCCGTTGCGCGGCTGACGATCACCAGCCGGCCGGCCGGCGCCAGCCATGGCGCCGAAATCGGCGTGTTCGGCGGCAAGCTGCAGCCGGTGAAGCCGGCGGCCGTCAATCAGGGCACGGTCGTCGAGGTCCGCGACCTGTTCTTCGCCACCCCTGCCCGGCTGAATTTCATGAAGACGGAACGGGCGGAGGCGTCTGCCATCTCCGACGTCGTGCGCCGCATGGCGATCGCCTTTCCAGGCGTCCGTTTCGTGTTGTCGGGCTCCGACCGGACGACGCTGGAATTTTCCTCGACCGGCGACGACCGGCTGGCGCGCATCGCCCAGGTGCTCGGCCGTGATTTCCGCGACAACGCCATCGAGATCGATGCCGAGCGCGAAGGTGCGCGGCTGACCGGTTTCGCCGGTGTGCCTACCTTCAATCGCGGCAACTCCCTGCAGCAATATGCCTTCGTCAACGGTCGTCCGGTGCAGGACAAGCTGATCTGGTCGGCGCTGCGCGCTGCCTATGCCGAAACCATTCCGCAGGGGCGCTATCCCGTCGCCGTCCTGTCGCTCACCGTCGATCCCGATGTCGTCGATGTCAACGTCCATCCCGCCAAGTCGGACGTTCGCTTTCGCGATCCCGGCCTGATCCGCGGCCTGATCATCGGCGCGATAAGACAGGCGCTGGCACAGGATGGCGACCGGGCATCGACCACCGGCGGCAGCGGGCTGATGCGCGCTTTCCGCCCGGAACAGCCCCGGCCGGCGACCCCATGGAGCGCTGCCTCGTCCCCTTACCGGCCAATGGATTTCGGCGCGCCGTCACCGGCCTTCAGGGAAGCGCCACAGGCCGCCTTCGCTACTATGGCCGCGCCCTCTGCCCGGGCGGCCATCTTCGAGACCGAAACCGTCTCCGCCCCGCAGCCGGAGAAATCGCACCCCTTGGGCGCGGCGCGGGCACAGCTGCATGAAAACTACATCGTCGCCCAGACCGAGGACGGCCTCGTCATCGTCGACCAGCACGCCGCCCATGAACGGCTGGTGTTCGAGGAACTGCGCAAGGGCCTAAATTCACGTCCGATCCCGGCGCAGGCTTTGCTCATTCCCGAGATCGTCGATCTGCCCGAGGACGATTGCGACCGGCTGATCAGCCACGCCGCCGAGTTTTCCCGTCTGGGGCTCGGCATCGAACGCTTCGGCCCCGGCGCCATCGCCATCCGCGAGACCCCGTCCATGCTCGGTGAAATCGACGCCGCCGGGCTGGTGCGGCAACTGGCCGACGAACTCGCAGAATGGGACACCGCCAATGGCCTCGCCAGCCGCCTCGACTATCTCGCCGCCACCATGGCCTGCCACTGCTCCGTCCGCTCCGGCCGGCGGCTGCGACCGGAGGAGATGAACGCGCTCCTGCGCCAGATGGAGGCAACGCCGGGTTCCGGCCAATGCAACCACGGCCGCCCGACCTATATCGAGCTGAAGCTTTCCGACATCGAGCGGTTGTTTGGGCGGAGTTAGGTTCGTTGTGTTGCCGGAGTTGCCCCCTCTCTTGCAATTTCTAACACTTAGCTGAAGCTAAGATGTTGAAATTGCTTTCTCCCCCGCCAAGGGGGAGATAGACAAACGCGCAGCCAATTTCTGGCCAAGCCGGGGATAAAAGGCGCTGGGAGATACCGCATCCTTACCTCTCCCCCAGTGGGAGAGGACACAAAATCAACATCTTAGCCAAAGGCTAAGTGTTAGATTTTGTTGGTGAGGGGATCTCCACCGCACGACAAAATCCCCGCCATAAAAATCCAGTCTACGATACCCCTCGTCCCGCCACGGATACACTGCCAGCCGTGGCAGCGAGGCGGGGCCGGCGCCGGGTTTGGGGAAAGGACGGACGTCCCCATAGCCGGGGTCCAAGCGAAATTTCCCCTCCGCAGGCTGTTGCTGCTGCGGGCGTGCGATGCACAGAGGGCCGATGAGGCCGTAGTGGAAAAAGTGCGTGGGCAAAAACCGCCGAACGGGGCGCTGGCAAGAGCCACTTTCCCACACCCAAACGAGGTTCTTTCGAGCGCCCCGGCCGAACTGCTCTTTGAAAACCACGGCGATTTTTCGCGCGTGGGTGAATCTATTGGACAGACCGGACGGCGAAGCTGTTGCGTGCAACGGGGTGATCGCGATAGATGATGTCCGAAGACGCAGCGCCTTGACGCCTCGATAGCATCGAAAACGATGCCGGCCAGGATGCGCTCGCAAAAGCGGATACGGAGATGCGGGGTCGAAGGATGATGAACAGATTTGAAGGCAGCAGCAATCGGGAAGCCAAGATCCGCTATCTCGACGGCGATTTCCAGATCGTGCTGCCGGGCTCCCATGTCACCTGCGTCGTGACCGGTGCCGCCATTCCCGTCGATGAACTGCGCTATTGGAGCGTTGCCCGGCAGGAACCCTATGCCGATGCGGAAGCGTCCTTCGAGGCCGACAAGCGCGCCGGAATCCTGCCGAACCAGAAGAACTGATATCCGCCGGCCGGCACCGGCCAGTTATCGTCAAGCCGTCGATTTGCGCAGATTGCGCAACCGCGCGGCCTTCACGGCGGCATCGATAATCTTGGCTGGCGAGGCCGGATCATCGAAACGGATTTCCACCTCGACCACCCTGCTCTCCTTCGACAGTTCCGCCGCGCGCCCATGGCCAGCCTCGAGCCGCACCATGTCCTTGGCCGTGGTCACGAGCCGATAGCCGTTGGCGGCGGCGTGGTCGATGAGATCGGCGACCTCGTCATCGGAGAAATGATGGTGATCGGGAAAGCTGCGGGTTTCCGCCAGCACCGCGCCCATGCCGCGCAGGGTGCGGTAGAATTTTTCCGGATCGGCGATACCGGCCCAGGCCATGACCGGCACATCCTTCAGGCTGCCATCATCCAGCGGTTCGACAGTCGCCTCGTAGATCTGCTTGCCGGCGCGGGCCGCCCGGCGGATCAGCGCATCGGCGCGGTCATCATTGCCGATCTTCAGCAGAGCCGAGGCATGACGGATCTGCTGGCGGACCGGCGCGCGCACGGGGCCGGATGGGATCAGGAAGCCGTTACCGATGCCGCGCCGGCTGTCGATCACCAGCAGCGAGAAATCGAAGGTCAGCCGGGCGCTCTGGAAGCCGTCATCCATGATGATGAGGTCGGCACCCTCGGAGACCAGCCGCCGGGCGCCCTCCACCCGTTTTCGGCAGATGACCGTCAGTGCCTCGCGCGCCAGCAGCAGCGGCTCGTCGCCGACATCGCGAGCGCGGTGATGCGCCGGGTCGACAACTGTCGTCACGTCGAGCGAGCCGCCATAACCGCGGCTGAGAAAACCCGGCTTCAGGCCCTTTTGCCGGGCAGCCCGCGCCAGCGCGATCGCCGTCGGCGTCTTGCCGGCGCCGCCGACGGTGAAATTGCCGACGCAGATGACGGGAACAGGAACAGAAACACGGCGGGCGTGATCCATGCGCGAGCCGGAAATGCGGCCGTAAACCCAGGAAAACGGCCAGAGGCCGTAAGCACGCCAATCCGCTTTCGTCCACCAGAACGGTGGTGCATCAGAAACCATCAGTCCTTCCAGGCCTCCCCGCGCCGTCAGCTCGGTATTGCTGCGCGCGGCAAAATTCTCGTCGTTGCGGAAACATTTTTTCAAACGGAAAAGCCGTCCCGATCCGCGACACAAAACGGCAGATTGTCGGGAATTGCAAGCCTTGCGCGTCGTCGCAAAAGTTATGAGCGTTCATCATGGGAGCCCTGAACAACCCTTGCGGTGGCGGAAGAGGGCTCGCCTATACCGAGTGTTAACCAGTCTGGGGCACTCTGGATTAACTACATTTGGTAACTTCCGTTTTCTTGTTTTTCGTAGCGGACCTTAAATGACGAATATCAGCTTCAACTCGGCGGCCACCGCCGCTTTGGCGATTCTGCGCCATAACGATTCTACCCATGCTAAACTTCAGGATGTCATGACCACGGGCATGCGCATCTCCGAAGCGGCTGACAACGCAGCCTATTGGTCGATCGCAACCGATATGCGCAACACGACCAAGGCGACCAGCACGGTCATCGACGCGCTGGAGCTGGGCGCCGCCCTGATCGACGTTTCCTACCAGGCCATGGAAGACCTGGTCGATATCACCTCCGAGATCAAGGCCAAGATCGTTGCGATGCGCGAGCCCGGCATCGATCGCTACAAGATGAGCGCCGAGGTCTATGAACTGGAAAAGCAGTTCCTCGCGACCACCCAATCCGCCTCCTTCAACGGTCGCAACCTGTTGGCCCCGGGCAAGCTGAATTTCACCGAGAAGACCTATGTCGATGGCAATGGCAAGACCCTGAAATATATCGAGATGACACCGCCGGACACCAATATCGTCTTCGGCGGCATCGTCGCGAGTTATACCAAGGGCCGGATTGGCATCATCAACATCTACGGCGACAGCAATCTCAACGTCTTCGGACCAGCCACCTACAAGAACGCCAACGGCACGCTGACCGCCGAGAATGGATTGGTCGATACACCGCAGGCGGACGGCATGACCAATGGCGTGCCGCATGACGATCCCGCCAAGACCACGGCCTGGCTGCCCGCCTTCAACGGCCGAACCCAAATTGGCTTTACCAACGGCGCCCAGACCGACGACATGTTCAGCGCTTCGCATCTCGGCGAAGTCCCCGACGATCTCATCGACTATGCGATCGATACGCTGCTCGAGCGCTATGAGGGAATCCACTCGACGCTGACCGACCGCGCCGCGACGCTCGGTTCGCTCGGCATGCGCATCGACATGCAGACGGACTACAACAAGACCCTGACGGACACGATCCAGAAGGGAGTGGGACGGTTGGTCGATGCCGATATGAGCGATGCTTCGACCAGGCTCAAGGCCATCCAGTCGCAGGTTCAGCTCGCCGTCCAGGCCCTGAACATTGCCAACAACTCACCGTCGCTGCTGATGCAGTTGTTCCAATAGGATCAGGCAAAGCGGCTTAGCTCAGCACCGTTTCCAGTTCGGTGATGTCGTTCAGGCAATGATCCGAGGCCGCCGCGAGCGATTGCGGCGAGCCGGTGCCGGTCAGCACAGCGACCGTCAGCCCGACGCCGGCATTACGGCCCATGTGAAGGTCGTGATTGTTGTCGCCGACCACGGCGACCTGGTTCGGCTGAAGGCCCGTCGCCTCGCAGAAGCCGATGACCATGCCGGGCTGCGGCTTGGTGCCGAAGCCGCTGTCATACCCCGCGACATAATGCAGATAACCGTCGAAGCCGAAGCGTTTGGCGGTTTCCCGGATCGAGCGCTCGTTGTCGCTGGAGGCAACACCAAGCCGGTAGCCCTTGGCGTGCAGTCCGGCAAAGAACGCTCCGAGATCGGTGACGGGCACGGCATAGGCGGCCGAATTTGCAAACAGCCCGTCGAGCTTTACCGTCAGGGCCTCGACCGTATAGGGCGCGCCGGCAGCGACCATGCCGGTGGCGATCTCCACCGTATTGCCGGCGGCAAGCAGGCTGTCTGGCGTCACGTAACCGGTATCCGGATCCATGCCGCCCGCGACCAGCAGGCGGCGCGCCAAGGCGTCGTCACCATTGGCGGCGATGCTCGCCACTTCATAGTTCACCGGCACCCAGCTTTTCGCATAATCGAGCAGCGTCCCGTCCTTGTCGAAGAGGATGCCGGTTATGGTCTTGTCGGTCATCATGGGCATCCCGATTGAAAAGAGTGGACGTCAGTTGTCGCCGCGCGGCTGCAGCCGCGCCTTCACCGTCAACGGATTGATGTAGGGTTCCAGCCCCCGGATCGTCGCCGACAGCGCACCGCGCATTTCATGCACGGTTTCAAGCCCGGCATCGATCATCTTGCGACGTACCTCGTCGTTGACGAGAAGATAGTTGACGCCCTTGGCCAACATCTCGACATCGCGGATGATCTTGGCGCTGCCGTTCTTGGCCAGCATCTGGTAGGTGTCGCGGAAATTCTGGACATTGCCGCCCGACAGGATGGCGCAGCCGAGCATGGCCGGCTCCAGCGGGTTCTGCCCGCCCTCGGCAAACAGCGAGCGGCCGACGAAGGCCACTTCCGTCATGCGCAGGTAGAGCCCCATCTCGCCGATCGTATCGCCGAGGAAAATGTCCGTCTCCGGCGTGATCGGATCGTTGCGGGTGCGCCGCGCGACCGTCAGGCCCTTGGCGTTCAGCATCGCCTCGATGGCGTCGCAGCGCTCGGGATGACGCGGCACGATGATGGTGAGCAGACCGGTGCGCTCCTTCAGCGCCCGGTGGACGATCCCGGCAGCATTTTCCTCGCCCTCGAAGGTCGAGATCGCCGCCCAGGTCTTGCGGTCGCGGATCTGCTGGCGATAGTGCCGCAGCGCCTGAGCGTCATGCGGCGGCGCGTCCGTATCCACCTTCAGGTTGCCGGACACCATGACCGGAAGGGCGCCGAGCGTGCGGAAACGGTCGGCATCGAGTTCAGACTGGGCGATGACCAGCGCCAGGTTTTCAAACAGCGCATCGGCCAGCCAAAGCCGTTTCTTCCAGCGCCCGAAGGTGCGGTCCGACAGGCGGCCGTTGACCAGGACCTGCGGGATATGGCGCTGCCCGAGTTCGACGATGGTCATCGGCCAGATTTCGGATTCGGCGATGATCGCAAGGTCCGGCTCCCAGTAATCGAGGAAGCGGGCGACGGCCGGCTTGAAGTCGAGGGGAACATACTGGTGGATGATGCTGGAGCCGAGCCGCTCGGAGGCAACGCTCGCCGATGTCTTCGTGCCGGTCGTCAGCACGACGGAGATGCCGCGGCGCGAGACTTCCTTGATCAGCGGAATGACGGCCGTCGTCTCGCCGACGCTTGCCGCATGGAACCAGACCAGCGGCCCCTGCGGCCGGGCGGCGCTGGCGTGGCCGTAGCGCTCCTGGCGTCGTGTGGAGTCTTCCTTGCCCTTGGCGGCGCGTGCCGCGAGGTAGGACCATACGAAGGGATAGATCGCCGAACCGATCCAGCGATAGCTGGACAGCGCCAGCCGGGCGAGCATGCGGCTCATGACAGAAAATCTCCGCTGGCGCGGCCGATGTTCGAAAGAACCGTCGCGCTTTCCACCGTGGCTTTTTCAAGCCTGGCGCCGACCTGTCCGGATCGCACCGGCATCAAGCCTGTTCCGGATCGAGCAGCCGGTGCATGTGTACGATGAAATAGCGCATATGCGCGTTGTCGACCGTCATCTGCGCCTTGGACTTCCAGGCCGTGAGCGCGCTGTCGTAATCCGGATAAATGCCGACGATATCGAGCTTTTCCAGATCGCGGAACTGTACACCGGTCAGCGTCGTCAATTCGCCGCCGAACACCAGATGCAGCCGCTGTTTCTTTTCCGAGTCCTGAGCCATCAGATTTTCCAATTTTCTTCACGTGTTTTCTTGTGGTTTGCGGCATCCCGCCGCAAAGGTCAATGGCCCTCCAGCCCTTGTGCAGCGGCAATCAATGCCGGCAAAGCGGGCGTTGCCGCAGCGCACAGGACCGTATGACGAACATTGGGGCGATTGTAGGAAAGCGGCTGACCGCCAAGGTTGAAAAGCGCCCCCCCTGCCCGCTCGAGGATGAGATCGGCGGCGGCCAGATCCCAGTCATGCGAGTTCTTCTTGACCACCGTCCCATCGATGCGGCCATCGGCGATCATCGCGATCCGATAGGCAAGCGACGGCACGTGCGGAATGCGCGTCACGCCCGTCCGGTAACCGGGGGCCAGTAGCTTCACAGCATCCTCGGCAAGCGCGATGCGGACATCGGCCCCGTTCCGGGTTGTCACGCTTATGGTCGCGCCGTTCTTGATCGCCTGCCCCGCCTGCGTCGCCTGGAACAGTTCATCCAGCGCCGGCGCAAACAGCACGCCGGCGACCGGACGCCCGAGATGGACGACGGCAACGCTGACGCACCAGACATCCTTGCCGGCAATGAAGGCGCGCGTTCCATCGATGGGATCGACCACGAAGACGGTGTCGCAGCCGAGCCGCGCGTCGTCGTCATCGGTCTCTTCCGACAGCCAGCCATAGTTCGGCCGAGCCGCCAAAAGCTTTTCCTTGAGGATGTCGTTGGAGGCATAATCCGCCTCGCTGACCGGGGAACGACCGCCGTTCTTCCACTGGACGTCCGGGTCCTTGCGGAAGTAGGACAGCGCCTTTTCGCCAGCGGCCTGCGCCGCCTCGGTGATCAATTCCAGATCACTGGTCCATTGCTCCGGCGACGGGCGGACGACATTCATCTCGGTCTTTCCATTTCCCGCGGCCCGGCCGGCCGCGTTGAAGTTTGTGGGCAGGCGCCTACTTGCCTGCCAGCGTCATGCCTTCGATCGCCAGCGTCGGCGCGGCAACGCCAAACTTGCGGTCGATATCGTCGGCCAGTGTGATCGCCATGAACATCTGCTTGAGGTTCGACGCAATCGTGACCTCAGAGACCGGGAAGGTCAACTCGCCATTCTCGATCCAGAAGCCGGATGCGCCGCGACTGTATTCGCCGGTCAGCATGTTGACGCCCTGGCCGATCAGTTCCGTGACGTAGAAACCGGTTCCGACATTACGGATGAGATCCTCGCGCGAGACATTGCCGGGTTCCAGCGCGAAATTCGTCGGCGCCGGTGTGACGGCCGGACCGCCGCGCACGCCGCGTCCATTGGTTTCCAGCCCGAGTTCGCGACCGGTGGACGTCGACAGGAACCAGTGCTGGAGCACGCCGTCCTCGATCATCGACAGCTTCTGCCCGGTCACGCCTTCACCGTCAAAGGGCCTAGAGGAGGAACCGCGAACGATCGACGGATCATCGGTGACGCTGATGCCGGCCTTCATGATCTGCTTGCCCATCATATCGCGCAGGAACGTCGTCTTGCGGGCAACCGACGCGCCATTGATCGCACCGGCGATATGGCCGGCAAAGCCGCGCGCGATGCGCGGATCGAATATGACGGTGAGGTTCTTCTGGGTCGGCACCTGGCGCGGATTGAGCCGCGCCACCGCCCGTTCGCCGGCAGTGCGACCAATTTCAGCGGAGGATTTCAGATCGGCGAAATAGAGGCGGCTATCGAAATCGTAATCGCGCTCCATCCGCGTACCCTCACCCGCGATCGCGCTGACGGAGCGGCCAAAGCGGGTTCCCATATAGGCGCCGGAAAATCCGTGCGAGGTGACGAGAACGAGACCGCCCATGCCGGCGGAGGCACCGGCGCCGCTGGAATTGGTGACACCGGAGACGGCAAGGGCTGCTTCTTCGGCTTCAAGGGCTGCTGCGGTCAGGGCTTCGGTCGAAACGTCCGTTGTATCGTGGAGTTCAAGATCAGGGTAGGACTGCGCCAGCCGACTTGCGTCCGCGAGGCTGGCATAGGGATCTTCCGGCGAGGCCTTGGCCATGGCGACGGCGCGTTCGGCGAGCACCTTGAGATCGAAGCCGGGATTGGCCGAAACGCTCGCAACCCGGCGGCCGACGAAGACGCGCAGCGAAAAATCGTCGCTTTCCGATGCTTCCGTTCCCTCGACCTTGCCGAGCCGTACCGAAACGGAGCGGGAGCGTCCACGGACGACGACGGCATCCGCCTGGTCGGCGCCGGCCTTCAGAGCGAGATCGAGAAGTTCGGTGGCCCTTGCCTGCAGAACGTCGGTCTGGAGAACGCCGGAATCGGGAGTATCGGACATGATTTAGCCTTTCATTCCCGCTCCATTTATTGTGCAGTGGCACGGGCATCAAGGGCATATCCTGATTCTTCGCCGGCGCCCCGGTTGAAATACCGGATTCCAGGCATCTCCCTGTCCGAATGACGCAATATCCGCGGAAAACATCCGTGGCTCCAAGAAAGAACAGATGCATGTCGACGACAACGGCCCTCGATTCACAGACCTTGCTGCTGCTCGCCGGCGCCGTCGTGGCAGCCCCGATCTTCAAGAAGCTGGGGCTCGGCACCGTGCTCGGCTACCTCGCCGCCGGCGTCCTCATTGGTCCTATCCTGCATCAGATCAGCGATGGCGAGCAGATCCTCGGTTTTGCCGAACGGGGCGTCGTCTTCCTGCTGTTCGTCATCGGGCTTGAACTCAAACCATCCCGCCTCTGGCAGATGCGGCGCGACATCCTGGGCCTCGGCACCGCACAGGTGCTGCTGACCGGCGCCGCCCTATCCGCCATCGTCTTTGCGACCGGATTGCTCGATTGGGCCGGCAGCGTCATGAGCGGCTTTGGCCTCGCCCTGTCCTCGACAGCATTTGCCCTGCAGATCCTCGACGAGAAGGGCGACACCAATTCACGTTATGGCCAGCGCGCTTTCTCGCTGCTCTTGCTGCAGGATCTGGCGATCGTGCCGCTTTTGGCACTGATCCCCCTTTTGGCGCTGCAGGCTCCGGAAGACACCAGCCCGCCGCTGGAGGATTTCGGCATTGCGGTCGGCGCCATTCTCATCATGGTCATTGCCGGCCGCTACCTGATCAATCCGCTGTTCCAGATCATCGCCCGCACCGGCGCCCGCGAAGTCATGATCGCGGCGGCGCTGCTGGTCGTGCTCGGAGCGGCGACGCTGATGCAGCTTGCCGGTCTCTCGATGGCCATGGGGGCCTTCCTCGCAGGCGTGCTGCTTGCCGAATCTTCCTATCGCCATGAACTGGAAGCCGATATCGAGCCGTTTCGCGGCCTGCTCCTCGCCTTGTTCTTCATGGCTGTCGGATTGTCGCTGAAGATCGATGTCATCCTCGACAATTACCAAATCATCCTCATCGCAGTGCCGGCGCTGATGCTGGTCAAGGCGACGATCATCTATGCACTTTGCCGGATGACCGGCTCGCCGCACAATGACGCGGTGCGTATCGGCCTGCTCCTGCCGCAGGGCGGCGAATTCGGCTTCGTGCTTTTCACCGCCGCCGCCGCAGCAGGCGTGTTCTCCGGCGACTGGGCCTCGCTGCTGATCGTCATCGTCACGCTGTCGATGGCGCTGACGCCGCCGGCCTCGGCTCTGGCGAACCTTTTGATGCGGGAACAGGACGACGTGACCGAGGAACTCGAGGAGGATTTCGACGGTGCCGGCGCCGACGTGCTGATGATCGGCTTTTCCCGTTTCGGCCAGATCGCCTCGCAGATTCTGCTGGCCGGCGGACGAGAGGTGACGATCATCGATCATTCGGCCGCTCGCGTGCGCCAGGCCGCCACCTTCGGATTCCGCATCTATTTCGGTGACGGCACACGGCTCGATGTGCTCAGGGCAGCCGGCATCGAGCGTGCCAAGATCGTCGCCGTCTGCACCCAGAAGATGGAGATCACCGACAAGATCGTTGACATGGTGCAGGCGGAATATCCGAACGCCCGCATCTATGCCCGCGCCTATGACCGCCAGCACACCCTCTCGCTCCGGGCGCGCGGCGTCGACTACGAGTTGCGCGAGACATTCGAATCAGGCCTTCTGTTCGGCCGCAAGACGCTGGAGGGACTGGGGATCGGCGACAACGAGGCCCTAGCGATCACCGACGACATCCGCCGGCGCGACGAGGCACGCCTCGTCATCCAGGAAGCCGAAGGCATCAGCGCCGGGCGTGACATGCTGCACTACCAGCCGGTCAAGCCCGAACCGCTGGTCAAGCCGAAGCGCGAACAGGCACCTGCGCTTGCGGCCGATGACGACATGCTGCCGGCCGGCCCCAAGCCGACGAACGATGCGATGGCGGGCGCGGATTGAGGACGGTCAGGCCTTGCCTGCGGCCTTGAAGGCCGCATCCAGCGCTACCTTTAGCTGATCCTTGACACCCGCCGTCGCCGCCAGCACGTCCTGCGCTTTCAGGAAATCCATCACGCGGAAACGGTTGACCTCCGGGCGCAGCAGGATATGCGGCGGGTGCGCCTTCAGCTTCATGGCGATGATCGACTGCATCATCAATTGGCTGGCGCCAAACAAGCTGTCGATCCGGCTCGGCATGGTTTCGCCATCACCATCCGGCCCGCCGACGACGTCGATGCCGATGATGATATCGGCCAGTCCGGTAAGGTGATCGAACGGCACGGGGTTGTAGATGCCGCCGTCGATCATCACCCGACCGTCGATGCGCACCGGCATGAACACGGCCGGCAATGCGGCGGAAGCGGCCAGCGCCTGGAACAGGTCGCCGCTTGAACAGACACGCTCGGCCTGGCCGTAGTAATCCGTCGTCATGACATTGAGCGGGATTTGAAGGTCGGCGAAATCCTTCGGGATCTTATCGGGCAGGAAGGCCGGCAGGATCCGCTCGATATTGAACTGGCCGAAGCGGAAACCGCCGGTCACCGCCTGGGTCAGGCTTGCCGGGCGCAGGCTCCACAGCCGGTTGAAGATTTCCGCGCGCCGCCCAACGGTCGCCAGCGTGTGGCTGCGAATATCCGCGCCGGTGAGCCCCGATGCCATGCCGGCACCCATGATCGCCCCGATCGACGAGCCGGCGATCGCGACCGGTCGAATGCCGAGTTCATCCAGCGCTTCGATGACATGGATATGCGCCAGGCCGCGCGCGCCACCACCACCGAAGGCGATTGCGACGGTCGGATCATTCGATGATGTCGATGGTACGAGGCCTGAAGTCATGTTCGGCGTCGCTCCCGTGTCACTGTGCTCGGTAACGATAGAAATGCATCTTCGTGTCGCCGAACAGGCGATCTTCGATGAAGGTGAAGCCGTCCTGCAGAACCGGCACGACATCCGCCCGCTCTTCGAGGATGGCAAGGGCGCCATCGACCAGCCAGTCGCCTTTCGCCGCTGAAGCCAGCGCCTTTTCACCCAGGCCCTTGCCATAGGGCGGGTCGGCGAAGAGGAAATGGAACGGATCGACCGTACCGGCCGGACCGAGATCGGTGGCATCGCGGCGGAAGACGCGCGCCCGGCCGGTCAGGCCGAACGCTTCGATGTTGGTGCGCAGCAGTCCCCTGCCCTCGGCGCCCATTTCAACGAACAAGGCCTGGCGGCAACCGCGCGACAGGGCTTCGAGCCCGACCGCGCCGGTTCCAGCGAAGAGGTCGAGCATACGCGCGCCATCCAGCGCCTCCGGATAGGCGTGGCTCAGGATATTGAACAGGCTTTCACGCGTCCGATCCGTGGTCGGCCGGATGTCGCTGGACCTGGGCGTCTCCAGAGCGCGCCCGCGAAACTCGCCGCCGACGATCCGCACGCGCGCTTAGTTCCCGCGTCCGCGCGGCTTGCCACCACTTGGGCCGCCACCGCTCGGGCGGCCACCTGAAGGTTTGCCGCCACCTGGCTTGCCGCCACGCGGGCCGTCGGTCCTGCCGGCAAACGGCTTTGCGCCTCCTGGCTTTCCAGTGGCCGGCTTGCCACCGAAGGACTTTCCGCGCGGCTTGTCGCCAGTTGGACGGTCTCCGCGTGGCGGACGATCTCCGAAATCACGTGGCTTGCGGTCACCATCATCGCGCGAAAAAGACTTTTCGCCGAAAGGCTTGCGCGGCCGGTCGCCCTGGGGACGATCACCGGTTGGGCGGTCGCTGCGGGGACGATCGGAGAAGGAACGGGCGCCTTCAGCGCGCGGCTTGCGATCGCCGAACGGCTTGTCGCCGCCTTCACGGCGGGCCGGACGGTCGCCATCCCGGCGCGGTGGACGATCTCCCTGGGGACGGTCGCCACGCGGTGGACGATCGCCGAAGCTGCGGGCGCCGCGATCATCGCCACGCTTGCGGTCGCCACCGCGACCTTCGTCGCGGCTCGGCTCTTCTGTTGCCCTGATCCAGTCCCTGTCGTCATCATCACGGGTCACGATGACCCGCGGACCACGATCCGGACGATCGTAGACGGAGGCCTTCTTGCGGTCAGGATCGAACTTGCGGTTGGATTTCGTCGCCAGGCCGTCCTTGGTCTTGCCATAACGCTTGCTGGTCGGCGCGCCTTCCGGGCGTTCGCGGCGCACCGGCTTTTCGGCGGCGTCGGCCGCCTGGGCGTCCTTCGGCTTCTTCTCCGCCAGCGGACGGGCGCCGGGCGCCATCCAGACATTGGTCTTGCGGGCGCGGAAACCGGGCTCGCGCTTCGGCTGGTCGTCAAACCTCGCAGCCGGCGCATCGCGTCCGCCACGCTCCTTGCGGTCCGGGCGGGCACCGCTCTTGTCGTCACGACGAGTGTCGAGGCGCGACAGCGCACGTTCGCGCTTGTCGCCGGCCTTTTCCTTGAAACCGCCACGCTCGCGGGCCTCCGGCTTGCCGGCGGCCCAGTCGTTCTTCTGCGGCTTTGTCTCTTCGGCCGCCTCGTTGTCGAACAGCGGCGCGTCGAAATTCGCCTTGGCGTCCTCGATCAACCGTGGGCCGAGCTGGTCGCGCAGGGTGCGACCGCGGATTTCCTGGGCCTGGCCTTCCGGCAGTTCGCCGAGCTGGAACGGGCCATAGGAAATGCGGATCAGCCGGTTCACGTCGAGACCGAGCGCGCCCATGACGTTCTTGATTTCGCGGTTCTTGCCTTCGCGCAGGCCCATGGTGATCCAGACATTGGATCCCTGGACCTTGTCCAGCGTCGCCTCGATGGCGCCGTAGAGCACACCATCGACGGCGATGCCGTCGCGCAGCTTGTCGAGTTCTGCCTGCTCGATCGTACCGTGGGCGCGGACGCGGTAACGGCGCAGCCATCCGGTCGAGGGCAGTTCCAGCACGCGTGCAAGACCACCGTCATTGGTCAGCAGCAGCAGGCCTTCGGTGTTGATGTCGAGACGACCGATGGACAGGACGCGCGGGAGGTCTTCCGGCAGGTTGTCGAACACCGTCGGGCGGCCTTCCGGATCGGCATTGGTGGTCACCAGGCCGGACGGCTTGTGATAAAGCCAGAGGCGCGTGCGCTCGATGCCGCGGATCGGCTGGCCGTCCACTTCGATATGATCGGCGAGCGTCGCGTTGACGACCGGGCTGTCGAGCAGCTTGCCGTTCAGCGACACGCGGCCTTCCATGATCATCCGCTCGATGTCGCGGCGCGAGGCAACGCCGGCGCGCGCCATGATCTTGGAGATGCGCTGCGGCACATCGGCGCCAACGGTTTCGGTTGCCGTCGGCCGTGGCTTGCGCGGCTTCTCGGTTTCGCTGCTTACAGCGCCCTCATGATCGGCAGCGGCCTTGCGCGCGCCGGTATAGGGCTTTTTGTCGGACCGTGCGGATTTACCGCCAGGCCGCTGGGGCTTGTCTTTGAATGTCATTTGTGTTGCCTGCCTTTTGGGCTGTCCTATCAGGTCAAGGCCCTTGGGTTAAGAGAAATTATCACGGGTCTCGACGATGGGCGAAACTGCGGCTGAAAGCGGCCGGTTCATGGATTTGGCGCTCGACGAGGCGAGAGCCGCGGCAAAACGCGGTGAAGTTCCCGTCGGCGCCGTTCTCGTCCTCAATGGCGAGGTATTGGCGCGCGCCGGCAATCGCACCCGCGAATTCAACGACATCACCGCCCATGCGGAGATCGAGGTCATCCGGCAGGCGGCAAAGACCATCGGAGCGGAACGGCTGAACGGCGCCGATCTCTATGTCACGCTCGAGCCCTGCACCATGTGTGCCGCTGCCATTTCCTTCGCCCGCCTGCGCCGGGTCTACTACGGCGCCGAGGATTCGAAGGGCGGCGGCATCGACAACGGCGTGCGTTTCTTCAACCAGCCGACCTGCCACCATGCGCCTGACGTCTATTCCGGCCTGTCCGAGACGGCCGCTGCCGAAATTCTACGGGACTTCTTTACCGCGAGACGCTGACAGCGCGATTCAACCGGCCGCAAAGGCCTCGAGAGCAGGACCGGCGAGACGATAGCGCGTCCATTCGCTCAAGGGTTCCGCACCGATCGCCTCATAGGCCTTGATCGCCGGCTCGTTCCAGTCGAGTACGCTCCACTCGAAGCGGCCACAGCCTCTTTCCACCGCGATCCGCGCCAGGTGCCGCAGCATCGAGCGACCGGCGCCCGTGCCGCGCTGGTCGGGCGTGACATAGAGATCTTCGAGATAAAGCCCGTTGCGGGCGAGCCAGGTGGAATAGCTGTAGAACCAGACGGCGAAACCGACGGGCACCCCATCACGCTCGCAGATCGCAGCCTTCGACACGGAATCCGGACCGAACAGCGAATCCGTTACGGACTGGACGGTTGCCTCGACCTCGTGTTCGGCTTTTTCATAAGTGGCAAGTTCGGTGATGAAACGCAGGATCGTGCCTGCGTCATCCGGGGTGGCGTCGCGAATGGTGAACATCGGCGATCAGAAAATCTGGTACCACTTCTTGCCGCTGCCCTTGATCGCGGCTTCCTTCTTGCGGCGGCGTTCCTTGACCTGCTCGGGCTCGCCGAGATCGGCCGTCGCCTCTTCCGGCAGCTTGCGATATTCCAGCGGCGGGTCGCTCAGGAAGCGGCGCTTGTCGGCATAGGCGCCCATCTGAATCTTGCGGGCCTCGCGATAGGCCTGCGTCTGTTCGTTCTTGGTCAGCGCGCGGCCATTGGCATTGGCCTTGGCGAGCGGCGAGACATAGCTCGGATTGTCGGCATTGGCGTCGGCCTCCTCACGCAGACGCTGGCGCGTGTCCTCGGGAGATTCGATCCACTGCGGATTGTCCTTGGTGGCGAGGTTGGTCTGCGGCTGAACCAGCGCTGTCTTTTCGTCTTCCGGCGGCAGGACGAGACCGGGGCGCGGCTGGTACTTGAGGTTCTTGGGCTGTTCAGCCTGAAGGCTGACCGCGCTGCCGAGACCTTCGACCAACTGCTCGCCGGCGGTCTTGTCCGTACCGTAGGTCGGGCCGCCCATGCAGCCAGTCAGAACAAGACTGCCAGCCACGATGCCGAATAGGCCGGCATACAGTCGAAACTCTCGCGTCATTCCCATGAAAACCCTTCCAGCGGTGCCGGCACGATCGATAGTGAGCGTCATCGCTGCGCCCATGACGTATAAATCCGCCAAATTTCAGGCAGGTTTTACCGGATGAGCCGCGAAAGCGCAATTCACCCGGTAAACAATCCCTTAAGAAGCGTAGCCGAGTTCCCGAAGTGCTGCCGCATCACGCGCCGATACATCCGGGAAAGCAGCATCCGAGCCGACATCGGCGGTGATCCGCCAAGACCGGGCGCATTTTGTGCCTTTTGCCAGCTTCGGATACACCCCAACACCCGCCACATCACCGAGCATGAAGCTGTCTGCCGGCGGCATAGCTTTCTCAATCGTGATGTCAGATGTAATGCAGATTTCTGCTAGATCCTGACCTTCCAGCGCGGAAGCAAGATCGTCACCGAGAATGAACACGATCGGTGCGGCTTCCAGCGAGGAGCCGATCCGCTTGTCCTTGCGCTCGACTTCCAGCGCACCGGTGACGACCGAGCGTACCTTGCGGATCTTCGTCCACTTCTCATTCAGCGCCGCATTTTCCCACTCGGCCGGAACCTGCGGGAACTGCTCGAGATGCACCGAGACCGCCGACGGATCGCGCGACAGCCATGCCTCTTCGGTGGTAAACGGCAGCATCGGCGCAAGCCACAGGACCATGCAATCGAAGATCTTGCGGATCACGTGCAGGGCCGAACGGCGGCGCAGGCTCGACGGCGCGTCGCAATAGAGTGAGTCCTTGCGGATGTCGAAATAGAAGGCCGACAGTTCGATATTGGCGAAGTCGATCAGGGCGCGGGCGATCTTCTTGAACTCGAACGCGTCATAACCTTCGCGAACGAGCTGATCGAGCTCGAACAGGCGGTGCAGCATCAGCTTTTCGAGTTCCGGCAGCTCACTATAAGCGATCTCCTCGCCCTTGTCGTGCGCCAGCGTGCCGAGCATCCAGCGGATGGTGTTGCGCAGCTTGCGATAGGCATCGACATTGGTCTGGATGATCGTCTTGCCCAGGCGCTGGTCTTCCCAATAGTCCGTGGTCATGACCCAGAGGCGCAGGATATCGGCGCCGGCATCCTTCATCACGTCCTGCGGGGACACGACATTGCCTGTTGATTTCGACATCTTCTGGCCCTTCTCATCCATGGTGAAGCCATGGGTGACGACCGTGTCATAGGGAGCGCGGCCACGGGTGGCAGCCGATTCGAGCAGCGAGGAATGGAACCAGCCGCGATGCTGGTCGGAACCTTCCAGATAGACGTCGGCCGGCCATTTCAGGTCGGGGCGGTCTTCCAGCGTGAACGTGTGGGTCGAGCCACTGTCGAACCAGACATCGAGGATGTCCATGACCTGGGTCCACTTGGCATGGTCGTGGCCATCGCCGAGGAAACGATCCTTGGCGCCTTCCGCGAACCAGGCATCCGCACCTTCGGCGTCGAAGGCTTCGAGGATGCGCTTGTTGACCTCTCCGTCCTGCAGGACATTGCCTTCTTCGTCGGCGAAGACGCAGATCGGCACGCCCCATGCTCTTTGGCGGGAAAGCACCCAGTCCGGACGCTGCTCGATCATCGCACGCAGACGGTTCTGGCCGGCGGCGGGTACGAAACGGGTGTCGTCGATGGCGCCAAGCGCACGCGTGCGCAGCGTCGTGCCGTCCTTGAGGTCCTTGTCCATATAGACGAACCATTGCGGCGTGTTGCGGAAGATGATCGGCTTCTTGGAGCGCCAGGAATGCGGATACTGATGCTTCAGGCGGCCACGGGCAAACAGCGCGTTGCGCTCGATCAGCGCCTTGATGACGCGGTCGTTGGCATCGCCCTTCTTGCCTGCGTCATCCATGACACGCGCGCCCTCGAAACCGGGAGCGTCGGCGGTGTAGGTGCCGCTGTCATCGACCGGGAACGGGATGCGGGTGTCGATGCCGCGCGCTTCGAGTTCCTTGACGGACGACATCCAGGCTTCGAAGTCTTCGCGGCCGTGCGACGGGGCGGTGTGGACGAAACCGGTACCGGCATCGTCGGTGACGTGATCGCCGGCGAGCAACGGAACGGTGAAGTCGTAGCCGCCACCGAGGCCCCTGAGAGGGTGGGCACAGGTGATGGAAGCCATCTCGTCAGCCGACAGGCCACGCAGACGATTGAAGGTGAGCTTGGCCTTGGCAGCGGATTCCTCTGCAAGAGCATCGGCAAAGATCAGCTTTTCACCCGGGCGCGGGCCGAAGTCGTTTTCGGCGGCCGTGACCTCGTAGAGTCCATAGGCAACCTTCGGAGAATAGGCGATCGCGCGGTTGCCGGGGATGGTCCACGGGGTGGTTGTCCAGATGACGACGTAAGCCCCGCCGATATCATTTTCATATTCGGTGATGGTCGATACATATTCGGGATCGTCAATCGCCGTGAACGCATCGATGTCTTTATATTCTCGGCTAACCGGGAACTTCACCCAGATCGTGTCGCTCTCATAGTCGTGATATTCGACCTCGGCTTCCGCCAGCGCGGTGCGCTCGACAACCGACCACATGATCGGCTTCGAACCGCGATAGAGCTGGCCGCTCATGGCGATCTTCAGGAGTTCGCCGGCGATGCGGCTTTCGGCGTGGAAATTCATCGTCAGGTACGGATTGTCGAAATCACCGACGATGCCGAGGCGCTGGAACTCGTCGCCCTGCACCTTGATCCATTTTTCGGCGTAAGCGCGGCATTCCTTGCGGAACTCGATCATCGCGGCCGGTTGCTTCAGGTCAGGCTTGGGCTTGCCCTTGGAGCGGTAGTTTTCTTCCTCGATCTTCCATTCGATCGGCAGGCCGTGGCAGTCCCAGCCCGGAACGTAGTTGGAGTCAAATCCGCGCATCTGGAACGAGCGAGTGATGACGTCCTTCAGGATCTTGTTCAGCGCGTGGCCGATATGGATATTGCCGTTGGCATAGGGCGGGCCGTCGTGGAGGACGAACTTTTCGCGGCCGGCGGCCGACGCGCGAAGCTTCTTGTAGAGGTCCATCTTCTGCCAGCGGGCCACCGTTTCCGGCTCCTTCTGCGGCAGGCCGGCGCGCATCGGAAATTCGGTTTCGGGCAGGTAGAGCGTCTTGGAATAGTCGAGTTTTTCGGCTGTATCGGTCATGGTTTTTGCAATCACTGTTGAGCGCGTGTCGCCGCGCATGCGAACGGGATATCTTCAAGGGGATAACGGTGACGCTCCGGAGGAACGCCGAAAACCCGGACCTTCCGGCGGCTATCAGAGCGCTGGGAAGGCCGGGCCAATAATTCGCAGATCACGGTTCAATCGACGATATCGGGTCATGGTGGCCGGTTGTTTAAGCGGTTTTCGGCCGAAAAGGAAGATGAAAACGCCAAAGTTTCGAACAAGGATGGGGCTATGACCAGCGGATGGAACTGTTGGTTCTTCCTGTGATAACATTGCGTGGATCGTTTCCGAACAGAACGATCTGTTGCGGGAGCATGATATGGTCAAACGGACATTTTTTGTGAAAGCGCTCTGGGATGCGGACGCCAAGGTCTTTTACTCGGAAAGCGACATCGAAGGCTTGCATATCGAAGCCGACACGGTCGAGCAGTTCGAGGACGTGATGTTCGATACGGCGATCGACCTGATCGTCGCAAATCATCTCTGATCGTGCATTTCGAACACAAATATTGGAACGTTTGCGAGCCTTAGTTGAAGGCAGGAAAGTATCTCCCTCTTCTCCCCGGCGGGGAGAAGTGCCGAGCACGGCGAGGCGATGAGGGGGTGCCGGCGGAGCGGCACCCAGCGGCATAGTTTGAAGGTGGCCTTCGGCCTCCTCATCCGGCCTTTCAGGCCACCTTCTCCCCGCTGGGGAGAAGAGAAAGCCAATCAATCCTTCGGATTTGCCACCACGAACGAACGCAGCGCGTCGTTGATGCGATCCTGCCAGCCCGGGCCGTCATCCTGGAAATAGTGCAGCACGGAACTGTCGAGTTTCAGGGAGACCAGTTCCTTGGTTTCCGGCAAAGCGCGCTTTTCGACGGCGGGCGCAGGGGCTTTCTTGGCCGGTTTGAACAGGGCTTCTGCGGCGTCCATGGCGCTGACGGGGCGGCGGGGCGTGGTGGCCATGATGTGATCCTCGATTAAGTGCGGCCAGCGTCGTGCCGGGCCTATCAGTTTCAGAATGCAATCTTGCGGTCGATCTGGCTCAGCGCTTGCACACCCGACAGAAGCGCGCGGGCCTCGGCATCATCCTGCTTCATCTGCACCACCAGCGGCTCGAGGCCATCGAATTTCAGCTCGTCACGCAGATGGCCGAAGAAGGAGACCGAGCAGACCTGGCCATAGAGATCGCCGGAGAAATCGAAGACAAAAGTCTCCAGCAGCGCGGTGCCGTTGCTGTCCACGGTCGGTCGCTTGCCGAAGCTGGCGACACCGTCGTGGACGATACCATCGGCGCAACGGAAGCGGACGGCGTAAATGCCGTTGCGCAGCTCGACTTCCGGCGGCAGTTGCATGTTGGCCGTGGGATAGCCGAGCGTGCGGCCAAGTTGCTTGCCGCCGATCACCTCGGCTTCCACCGTATAGCGATAGCCGAGCAATCCGGCGGCCTGCGCCACGTCGCCTTCGCCGAGCAGGCCGCGGATATGGCTGGACGAGATGACCGAAGCGTTCTCGTCACGGAAGGCATCGACCAGCGTCACGCCGAAACCGTTCTCGCCGCCGGCCGCCATCAGGAAGGCCGGGCCGCCTTCCCTGCCCTTGCCGAAATGAAAATCGAAGCCGGTGACGACATGGCTGGCATGCAGCCAGTCCATCAGCACGGACCGGATGAAATCGGAAGCGGACAGCTCGGAGAAGGTACGATCGAACGGATATTCGATGACGGCGGAAAAGCCCATGCCTTCCAGGATGCGGGCCTTAAGCGGCGCGGGTGTCAGCCGAAACACCGGGCGGTCGGGACGGAAGACACTGCGCGGATGCGGCTCGAACGTCAGGACGAGCGCCGGAACGCCCCGCGCGCTTGCTTCTTCGAGAGCCCGGTTCAGGACCGACTGATGGCCGCGATGGACGCCGTCGAAATTGCCGATGGCGATAACGCCGCCGCGCAACGCTTCAGGCAGGGGTTCGCGGGTCTCGTTGCGATGGAAAACCGTCATATCCGTCACGCCAGTCATCTGTTCCGCAGTCCGATCGGCCGGTGCTAAAGCGCCGCCGCCATTAAGCCAGCCTCGGCATCCACCACTTCGGCGTGGCGCCTTCGCTTTTCAGGAAGCCCGTCAGCTTTGCCTCGTCAGTCTTTTCCGCCGTCATATATTCGGCTGCATGAATTCCGGCGCTGATATAGAGGACATCGAGGCCGAAATCCTGCGCGCCCTTCACGTCCGTCGGCATGCCGTCGCCGACCGCGATCACCCGCGCCAGATCGAAGCCGCCGCGTGCCGCCTTGGCCTCGGACAGCGAGGCACGGTAGATCGGCACATAGGGCTTCCCGGAAATACGAGTTTCCCCGCCCATTTGCTCATAAACCTTGGCAATGGCGCCGGCGCAAGGGATCAGCCGATGGCCGCGCTCGACGACGAGGTCCGGGTTGGCGCAGATCAGCGGCACCTTGCGCTTGACCATGCCCGAAAGTGTCGCGCGGTAATCCTCGGCCGTTTCCGTCTCGTCGTCGAAGAAGCCGGCGCAGACGATAATCTCGGCATCTTCCGAGGATACCATGCTGACGCCCAGCCCCTCGATCAGCGGCAGGTCGCGTTCGGCACCGATGAAATAGATCTTCTTCGGGCCGGCGGTGATCAGCGCCCGGGTCACGTCGCCGGAGGTGACAATGCGGTCATAGGCGCTGTCGGGCACGCCGAGCCCGCGAATCTGGACGATGACGCCTGGATGCGGGCGTGGCGAATTGGTGATGAGGACGACGGTCAGGCCCTTGGCGCGCGCTTCGGTCAGCGCCTCGCAGGCCTCCTTGAAGGCCGCGACGCCATTGTGCAGCACGCCCCAGACGTCGCACAGAACGACGTCGTAGCGGCTGGCGATGTCGCGAAAACTGTTGATCCGAACGGCCATGCTGGTTTCCCGCAGAAAAAATTGGTCGGGGTGACATCGCAGGCAGGCGGCCAAAACACAAGACTGGATGCCGAAAATGGCGGCGGAATCCCAAGGATTCGGGCATCCGGCGCGTCTCGGATGCTAAAAATTGCCGATCAGCCAGCCCGCGACGGCGCAGATGGAAAGTGTCGTCACCATCCCGCGTTTGAGACCAAAGAGCAGAACGACCGCCAAAAGCGTCAGCAGGAATGCCGGCCACTGAAAGCTCTGCCAGACGGGAAGCGGCAAGGAGAGCGGCCCCGCCGCATAGCGCGTGACCTCGGCGAAGAGCACATGCAGGCCGAACCAGACGGCGAGATTGAGGATGACGCCGGTGACCGCCGCCGAAATGGCTGAGAGCGCGCCCGACAGCGCCCTGTTGTTGCGCAGCGTCTCGACATAGGGCGCACCGAGGAAGATCCACAGGAAGCAGGGCACGAAGGTCACCCAGGTCGCAAGCGTGGCCCCGAGCACACCGGCCGACAGCGGATCGAGCCCAAGCGGCGTGCGGAAGGCGGCCATGAAGCCGACGAAGGACAGCACCAGAACCAGCGGCCCCGGTGTCGTCTCGGCCAGTGCAAGACCATCGAGCATCTCGCCGGGTTTCAGCCAGTGATAGGTCTCGACCGCCTGCTGCGCGACATAGGCCAGCACAGCATAGGCGCCGCCGAAGGTCACCACCGCCATTTTCGAGAAGAACAGGCCGATGGCGAGATACACATTGTCGAAGCCGATCACACTGGCGATCAGAATGAAAGGCGCGATCCACAGCGCCAGCCAGAGACAGAGAACCCGCACTGTCCGCCCCCAACTTGCGGCGTGATCCGGGAAGCCGGCGTCGATGACCGAGGGCCTGTCGGCCATCGCCCGTTTTGCGGCCGCAGTCAAGGCGTTTTCACCCGTTTCCGGCTGCATCCGGGTGGCGATATAACCGGCGATGCCCGCAGCGAGCACGACCAGCGGAAACGGCAAGTCGAACAGGAAGAGTGCCGCAAACGCGAGCGAGGCGACGATCAGCGAAAACCGCGTCTTCAGCGCCCGCCGGCCCACCCGGATGACCGCTTCGACGACGATCGCCAGCACCGCGGCCTTCAATCCGAAAAACAGGCTGGAAAGCCAGTCCGTCTGGTGAAACAGCGCATAGGCCGACGACAGGCCGAGGATGACGAGGAAGCCCGGCAAGATGAACAGCAGACCGGCGACGATGCCGCCGCGCGTGCCATGCAGCAGCCAGCCGATATAGGTAGCGAGTTGCTGCGCCTCCGGTCCCGGCAGCAGCATGCAGAAATTCAGCGCGTGCAGAAACCGGCTTTCGGAAATCCACCGGCGCTCTTCCACCAGTTCCTTGTGCATGAGGGCGATCTGCCCGGCCGGGCCGCCGAAACTCAGGAGACCGATCTTCGCCCAGACTTTCGTTGCCTCGGAGAAAGATGGATGGGGCGGTGTCACATTCAGGTCGTGTTGTTGGGTCAAGAGCATGCCGATCAGATAACCATGATCGATGAAATATTTTCGACAGGCCGTCCTTGACTCAATCCTTGGCCATCCTTATCTCCAAGCCGCTGGCACTCACTCAACAGGAGTGCTAACATCCATCAATCGGATCGCAAAGACGATCCGTGAAGTCATTTGATCGAGGGATTAGACAATGACAAGCACCAATTTCCGTCCTCTGCATGACCGCGTCGTTGTACGCCGTGTCGAGTCCGAAGCCAAGACCAAGGGCGGCATCATCATTCCGGATACCGCCAAGGAAAAGCCGCAGGAAGGCGAAATCGTCGCCGTCGGCACCGGCACCCGTGACGACAAGGGCTCGCTCATCGCGCTCGACGTCAAGGCTGGCGATCGCGTTCTGTTCGGCAAGTGGTCGGGCACCGAAGTCAAGCTCAACGGCGAAGACCTTCTGATCATGAAGGAAGCCGACATCATGGGCATTATCGGCTGATCTGAGCCGGTCTTCACTTTCCTCATTCCAAAAACCAATTGGGCTCAAGCCCGGGAGTTTTTATCATGGCAGCCAAAGAAATTAAGTTCGGCCGCACCGCACGCGAAAAGATGCTGCGCGGCGTCGACATCCTCGCAGACGCAGTGAAGGTCACGCTCGGCCCGAAGGGTCGTAACGTCATCATCGACAAGTCCTTCGGCGCACCGCGCATCACCAAGGACGGCGTTTCCGTCGCCAAGGAAATCGAACTGGAAGACAAGTTCGAAAACATGGGCGCGCAGATGGTCCGTGAAGTTGCTTCGAAGACCAACGACATCGCCGGCGACGGCACCACGACGGCAACCGTTCTCGCCCAGGCCATCGTTCGCGAAGGCGGCAAGGCCGTTGCCGCCGGCATGAACCCGATGGATCTGAAGCGCGGCATCGACCTCGCTGTTTCCTCCATCGTCAAGGACCTCATTGCCAAGGCAAAGAAGATCAACACTTCGGAAGAAGTGGCCCAGGTCGGCACGATCTCGGCCAACGGCGAGAAGGAAATCGGCCAGTACATCGCTGACGCGATGCAGAAGGTCGGCAATGAAGGCGTCATCACGGTTGAAGAAGCCAAGACCGCCGACACCGAACTCGAAGTCGTCGAAGGCATGCAGTTCGACCGCGGCTATCTCAGCCCTTACTTCGTGACCAACCCTGAAAAGATGGTTGCCGAACTGGAAGACGCCTACATCCTTCTCCATGAGAAGAAGCTCTCCAACCTGCAGGCCATGCTTCCGGTTCTCGAAGCCGTCGTTCAGACCGGCAAGCCGCTCCTGATCATCTCGGAAGACGTCGAAGGCGAAGCTCTTGCAACGCTCGTCGTCAACAAGCTGCGTGGCGGCCTGAAGATCGCTGCCGTCAAGGCTCCGGGCTTCGGCGATCGCCGCAAGGCCATGCTCGAAGACATCGCCATCCTGACCGGTGGCCAGGTCATTTCCGAAGACATCGGCATCAAGCTCGAAAACGTCACGCTCGAAATGCTCGGCCGTGCGAAGAAGGTTTCGATCTCCAAGGAAAACACGACGATCGTCGACGGTTCCGGCAAGAAGGCCGAAATCGAAGGCCGCGTCGCGCAGATCAAGGGCCAGATCGAGGAAACCACCTCCGATTACGACCGCGAAAAGCTGCAGGAACGCCTTGCCAAGCTCGCTGGCGGCGTTGCCGTCATCCGCGTTGGCGGTGCGACCGAAATCGAAGTGAAGGAAAAGAAGGACCGTATCGACGACGCGCTCAACGCAACGCGCGCTGCCGTTCAGGAAGGTATCGTTCCCGGTGGTGGTACGGCTCTGCTCCGCGCCTCGATCGTTCTCGACCTCAAGGGTGCAAACGACGATCAGACCGCCGGTATCTCGATCATCCGCAAGGCACTTCAGTCGCTGGTTCGCCAGATCGCTGAAAACGCAGGTGACGAAGGCTCGATCATCGTCGGCAAGATCCTCGAAAGCAACACCGACAACTACGGCTACAACGCCCAGACCGGCGAATTCGGCGACATGATCGCCATGGGTATCGTCGATCCGGTCAAGGTCGTTCGCACGGCTCTGCAGAACGCAGCTTCGGTTGCTTCGCTGCTGATCACCACGGAAGCCATGATCGCTGAACTGCCGAAGAAGGATTCGGCCGGCGGCGGCATGCCTGACATGGGCGGCATGGGCGGCATGGGCGGCATGATGTAATAAGGCGTTCCATTCAGAACTTATGAGAAAGGCGGGCCGCAAGGTCCGCCTTTTTTTCAATCACAGCACCAAACCGGCCCAAGAATGGTAACAAGCTACGGCATTTGGCTCATTGCCGACCCGAGCTCGAATCAGGTTCTCATTGCCCTGCCGTGAATAGTCCACAATCTTGAGGTTCGATGGCCGACGGAGCGAGAAATATTTCTGAAAAGACCATTGAAGCATATGCAAAAGCAATTATAACAGCGCTCCAAGTGAACCAAGATTCATGGGGTTTCAAAGGCCGGACAGTTTGACAATAAAATTGGTCAAATTTTCGCTATTAACTGTGTGCCCAACATTACTTTGATCCCAAACCATAAAACATATAGATTTTCCTCGCGTACAATTTGCTCCGTCTGGGATCGAAACCCGGTCAAGACTTGAAAATTGAGCTTTCTATAACTTGCAAGCCACAGAACAGAGTGATGTGAAATCCGCTCGCGTACGCGTTGCTGCAAAATGGAAATCGTTTCTTGCGACCCCACGGGGCGCGACTGAATGAATTTCGAATTTCGTGCACATACTGGGGTGAACTGTGTTTAAGATCGCAAGAGCAGGCCTTTCGCAGGTTCCGGGTCCGCATTCTTTCGCCATGGGCGAAAGCGGCCAGGAACTGCTGGGACAATTCTGCTTTTCGGAGGGCTGGTCGGGCGATCTGTCGAACGGCCTGTTCCGGCTTGGAGATAGCGCCGCTGCCATGCACGGCCTGCAGCAGCCGGAATGCGGCCTGCTGAACCTGGTGCGTTGCTATGACAGCACTGATCGCAATCATGTGCTCGAATTGTTCGAACAGGCCGCGACGACGTCGTCGTCCTTCTGCTTCTCGACGACGATCAGCCTCGCCTCGGGCCAGAAGCAGCCGGTCTTCTGTGTGGGCGAATCCAGCGGCTTGGAACAGCGCTATTCAGGCTCGATGCTCGGCGTGTTCTTCTTCCCCCGTTTCCAGCTGGAAACGAAGGGCCGCCTGTTCAGCATCCACCAGTAGGCAGCCGCAGGTTACGGCAGCAATGTCTTGAGGTCCGCCTGCGGATTCTCAAGGATCGAACGATCCGGCGTCAGGCCGAGGTCCAGCAGTTTCTTCCCCGTCACATAGGCCTTCGCATCGTTGAGCGCGTCGACGGCAATCAGCTTGCCGCCCATGAAATACCAGACCGACACACTGCCTTCGCGCTGGCCGGCGCGCACGACCGTTTCGTCGTGGCCCAGGCCAAAGCCGGCGATCTGCAGCTTGACGTCATACTGATCCGACCAGAACCAGGGCTTCGGCTCATAGGGCGCCTCGCCGCCGGCGAGAAGGGCGGCGACGGCCTCGGCCTGGTCGACGGCGTTCTGGACCGATTCCAGCCGGATGCGCATGTCCTTCCAGGGCTGCACGGCGCAGTCGCCCATCGCGTAAACATGCGGATCGGAGGTGCGGCCAAAGCAATCGACGACGATGCCGTTGGCAACCTCCAGCCCGGCTTCGCGGGCAAGCGCGTCATTGGCCGTGACGCCGATGCCGACGATGACAAGATCAACCGGAATGGTCGTGCCGTCGGTCAATTCGGCCGCCGTTACCCGGCCATCGGTTCCAACGAGGCGTACAAGGCCGGCGCCTTCCCGGATATCGACGCCGCGCGTGGTGTGAATATTACGTACCAGATTTGACGTCGCGGCAGACGCCACGCGCTGCAGGATCCGGTCGGCCATCTCGATGACGGTGACATCGAGCCCGCTGGACCGGGCGACCGCAGCCGCCTCGAGACCGATATAACCGCCGCCGATGATCAGCGCATGCTTGCCGGGCTGCATCTCTTCGGCCAGACGATCGGCATCGGTGAAATCACGCACGACGAAGACGCCGGCGAGATCGCCGCCGACGCTGGCAGGCAGCTTGCGCGGCGTCGAGCCGGTGGCCAGGGCCAGGTCGCCATACTCAAGCGTCGATCCGTCACTGAGGGTGACCGTCTTGCTCGTCCGGTCGATGCCGGTCACGGATGTGGAGAGGCGGATGTCGATATCATGCTCGCCGTACCAGCCCTCCGGCCGGTAGAGCAGACGATCGAGATTCATTTCGCGCAGGAGATACTTCTTGGAAAGCGGCGGCCGCTGGTAGGGATGGCTGGCCTCGGCTGCAATCATGGTGATCGGACGGTCGTCCTTCAGCGCCCGGAGTTTCGCCACCAAGGCAAAGGCGGCCTGACCGCCACCCACAACAACAAGTCTGCCTGCCACTTTTGTTCCACCCGTCGAAAAAGCTTCTTTTCTCCAGACGTAGCCCGTCCGCCCGAGTTTCGTCAACTCGGGCGGACGCTAGTGGGTGGCGCGATCAATCGCGCTTGGGGATATCGAAACCCTTCTGGACGGCCGGGCGGGCCATGGCGCGATCAACCCAGGCCATGACATTCGGGAAGCTCGAATATTCCAGAACATCCCCGCCACCGTAGAATTTGCGGGCGCCTTCGATCCACGGGAAGGTGGTGATATCGGCGATCGTATAGTCGTCGCCCATCAGCCACTGGCGGCCTTCCAGTCGCGCCTCCAGCACGCTGAGCAGGCGCTTGGACTCGTCGCGGTAGCGTTCCATCGGATAGGAGTTGTTGGCGACCTTGTCGGCGGCGAATTTGAAGAAATGGCCGAACTGGCCGAACATCGGCCCAACACCACCCATCTGGAACATGATCCAGGACAGCATTTCGTAACGTGCCGCCGGATCGGCCGGGATGAGCTTGCCGGTCTTTTCGGCGAGATAGACGAGGATGGCGCCGGATTCGAACAGGCCGATCGGCTTGCCGTTCGGGCCATTGGGATCGATGATCGCCGGAATGCGGCCGTTCGGATTGAGGGAGACAAATTCGGGCGACTTCTGGTCGTTGGTGCCGAAGGAGATCAGATGCGGCTCATAGGCAAGGCCGAGTTCCTCGAGCGCGATCGAAACCTTGACGCCATTCGGCGTCGGCAGGGAATAGAGCTGGATGATATCGGAATTTTGGGCGGGCCAGCGGGTGGTGATCGGGAAGGCGGACAGATCGGCCATGGAGAACTCCTTGGGGGGCAGGAGTCGGAATATAAGACCGTCGCGCCGGGATTTTCAGGGGCGGAACGACATTTATCATTTGCAGCCAACAGAGGCTCTCCGGTTTGAGCGGATGTCTCCATGCGCCTTATAGACGATCAAAGAGCCCCGTTCACCGCCGCGATGATCTTGCCCACCAGCGGATTGCCCTCATGCTCGGCCTTCCGTGCGCGCACCAGGCAAGCCTGTGATTTCAGGATGACACCGTCGGAGAGGATCTTCAGGTGATTGGCCTTCAGGGTCGAGCCGGTCGAGGTGATGTCGACGATGATATCGGCAAGGCCGGCTGCAGGGGCGCCCTCGGTGGCGCCGAGACTTTCGACGATGCGGTAGAGCTGGATGCCGTGCTGGCTGGAGAAGAATTGTTGGGTCAGCCGCCAGTATTTGGTGGCGATCGCCAGGCGGCGACCGTGGCGGGCGCGGAAGTCGGCGGCGACATCGCCGAGATCGGCCATGGTATCGACATCGAGCCAGATATCCGGCACGGCGACGACGACATCCGCGTGACCGAAGCCGAGCCGGGCGCAGAATTCCACGCGGGCATCGGCTTCCGAAAGTCCCTCGCGGATCAGGTCTTCGCCGGTAACGCCGAAATCGATCGAGCCGCTGCCGATCTCCCGCGAGATTTCCGAGGCGGACAGGAAGGCGATCTCGACATCGTCGAGGCCTTCGATGCGGCCGCGATAGGAGCGCTCGTTGCCGACGGCGACGATTTTCAGCCCGGCTCTGTCGAAGATGGCAGAGGCGTCTTCCTTCATGCGGCCCTTGGAGGGCAAGGCAATGGTGATCATCAGCGCTCTCCCCTCACCGCTTCGATCCGGTCGAGCCAGAGCGAGAAGCCGACGGCTGGAATGGTATCCGCCGCACCCAGCAGCGTCAGCATGCGGTCATAGCGGCCGCCGCCGGCCAGTACGCGGTGATCGTTGCGCAAGGTCACCTCGAAGACGAGGCCGGTGTAATAATCGAGAGGGCGGCCGAAGGCGGCCCGCCAGGTGATATCCGACAGTTTCACCCCGGCATTGGCGAAGGCCGCAACACGCGCGTCAAAACGATCGACGGCGGCCTGCAGCGGCAGGCTGGTGCTCTTGGCGAAATCGGCGAGCACGCCGGGCGCATAACGCAGGCTGACATTGAGCGACAGGAATTCGCGCAGCACGTCCAGCTTGCCGGGATCGAGGGAGGTGCCCGCGAGCGCCAGCTTTTCCTTCAGGCGGCGGGCAATCTCTTTTGGCGCGCGGCTGGCATTGGTGAGGTAACCGGTCGCTTCCATGACGCCATCGATATGGGCGATCAGGCCGTCGTCGTCACCTGTCGCCAGCAGTGCTTCCACATCGGCGTCAATCCCGGCCACATGCTCCGGCCTTGCCAGCCGCAGCATCAGCGCTTCCAGTTGCGTCTGCTCGCCAAAGGCGCGGATCAGCCGCTTCTGCCAGCCGGCCGGCAGGCCGAGTGCCGCGACGACCGCCTCGAACATCGCCTGGTCGCCCATGGTGACAGACAACGGTTGCTCCGGCAGAAGCCTGCTCAGGATCACCACGGCATCGGCGACGGCACGGGCATCGGCACCGGCGAAATCACGCGTACCGAGATCCTCGATCCCCGCCTGATAGAACTCGCTACCGCCTTCGCGGCGCTGGCGGAAGACCTCGCCGAGATAGGAGTAACGCTTCGGCGTTCCCGTCGCGGTTTCGATATGGCGAATGCAAACGGGAATGGTGAATTCCGGTCTGAGGCACAGGTTTTCGCCGGTCTCGCTCTGGGTGAGGAAGATGCGGCGGCGCAAATCCTCACCGGCCATGTCGAGGAAGGGTTCGGCGGGCTGGATGACGGGGGTATCGACGCGCGTCGTGCCCAGTCGCTCGAAATCGGCCAGCAGGTCGGCTGCGAAGGTGGGGAGGTTGATCAGGGGCATGGGCGAAGTCCGATATCGGCCAAAAGACCCCTCCCCAACCCTCCCCACAAGGGGGAGGGAGCAGGCAAGGCGCCACTGCCGTTTCCGATTGGCAATTTCGAGTTTGCCGAGATTCCTGCAAGGCGAATGAGCCTGTAGTTCCAGATTAAACCGTCATGGCTGAGAAAAAGAGATACAGTTCCCTGAAATCGAGGCAAACGCCGTCCTACTCCCTCCCCCTTGTGGGGAGGGTTGGGGAGGGGTTTTATCGCCGCCCCGCTAAAACTCATTTCGCCCGCGCCCGATCCTCGGCCTGCGCCGCC
This sequence comes from Pararhizobium sp. O133, assembly GCF_051669845.1. Classification (NCBI taxonomy): domain Bacteria; kingdom Pseudomonadati; phylum Pseudomonadota; class Alphaproteobacteria; order Hyphomicrobiales; family Rhizobiaceae; genus Pararhizobium; species Pararhizobium sp. O133. The sequence continues at coordinate 4,000,526 of NZ_CP196426.1, forward strand.
AGCATTTCGCGCACCTTGGCGACAAGCTCGGCTTCCAGCACGGAAACCTGCGCCACGCGGGCTTCGCGCCATGTCGCGTTGTCCTCGATCTCGCCGGAAAGGCGCTTGCCCTCGATCAGGTCCTTGATCTGCACAACGCCTTCAGCGCGCTCGTCGCCGCCCTGGATGATGGCGATCGGGGCGTTGCGGCGGTCGGCATATTTCAGCTGGTCACCGAAGTTTTTCTTGTTGCCCTGGTACATTTCGGCGCGGATGCCGGCATGACGCAGTTGCTGGGTAAAGAGCTGGTACTTGCCGAGGCTGTCCGTGTCACGGTCCATGACGCAGACGACGACCGGAGCGACGACCTCTTCCATGCCGAGCTTGCCAAGGTTCTTCAGCGCCGTCATCAGGCGCGAGACGCCGATAGAAAAGCCCGTGGCCGGCACAGGCTGGCCCATGAAGCGCGAAACGAGCCCGTCATAACGGCCGCCGCCGCCGACAGAACCGAACACGACCTTCTCGCCCTTTTCGTTGGTGACAGCGAACTGGAGTTCGGCTTCGAAGACGGGCCCGGTGTAGTATTCGAGGCCTCGGACGACGGAGGGGTCGATACGAATTTTATCGTCGAGGTAACCGGCCGCCTTAACGAGTCTTGATATCGTTTCCAGTTCATCAATGCCTTGTCGACCAATCGCACTATCCGGCATCTGCTGCCTTAGCATGTCGAATACGCCGTCCGGTGAATAACTAAATGGAGTTGCCTCACTCGTTTCCAATGTCTTTGAGTTTGTGGCGCCATCATTGGGCAAGGCTTTAGGAAGAGCCATAAAAAACAAAATGCCAATTACGGTTTCGATTTGCCAATCGGCCAACTGTGCGCCTTTTGTGAAATCCCCGCTTTGGTCGGCACGTCCGTTGCCCAGTAGTTCTCGCACCCCGTTCAAATGCACCTTATCAAATTTATCAATCGCGCGTAAAACTGTTAGCCTTCGGCCAGCCTTGTCATCGCCATCAAGCTTAATGGTCTCCAGCACCCCATCCAGAACCTTCCGGTTGTTGACCCGGATCACATAATCCCCGCGCTTGATGCCAAGCGCTTCCATCGTATCGGCCATCATCATGCACATTTCGGCATCCGCCTGGACACCGGCGGCGCCGACGGTGTCGGCGTCGAACTGCATGAACTGGCGGAAGCGGCCGGGACCGGGCTTCTCGTTGCGGAAGACGTAGCCGGCGCGGTAGGTGCGGTAGGGCAGCTGGATTTCGTTGAAATTCTCGGCGACATGGCGGGCGAGCGGGGCGGTCAGGTCATAGCGCGCGCTCATCCACTGCTCGTCGTCGTCCTGCAGCGAGAAGACGCCTTCGTTCGGGCGGTCGCTGTCGGGCAGGAATTTTCCCAGCGCATCGGTATATTCGAACAGCGGGGTTTCGACGGGGTCGAAGCCATAGCGTTCGTAGACTTCCCGAATCTTCCCCGTCATCTCGTCGACGGCGCGGATATCGGCGGCGGAGCGATCGACGAAGCCGCGCGGCAGGCGGGCTTTCAGCTTCTGTGGCTTCTTCTTTTTATCGTTCATGGCGGCAGCACTTTCAGCGTCGATCGGTCAAGTCTTTCGGGGCTTTCCCTATCCGATCACGCACAGCGCGGCAAGCCTTTGCGCCAAGCGTCAAGGGTGCGGCACATGTCTAAAGACGCTGTGAAAGCGTATCCCAATCATGGACGATGGCACCCTCGGCGATGGACGCCTCGGCTTGCGGAATGAGGATCGAATGCGTGTCGCCGCGAATGACGCCCTTCAGCTCCGACTGGAAGCTCATCCGCTTCAACTGTACGAAGCCTTCCGGGATCGATGTCACCGACATCGACGCACCGCCATAGAAATCGACGCTGGCGATTTCGCCCGCCTTGAGGCTCGCGACCATCGCCCGGTCCTCAATGAATTGCTGGTAGAGACCGGTCATGTATCGGCGGATGCTCTTGCCGACAAAGGCTTTCATCTGCGGCGTCTCGACGAATTCCTGCTTCGAGCCCGCAAGATAGCGGATATCCTCGCCTTCCCAGAGATTGCGGCTGTCGCGCGCCGTCACGATCGACTGCATCAGGACCCGGCCGGCATAGACATCGGCGCGACGCAGGAAATCGACGATAGCGCCGATGGCGCGCAGGTCCGGCGTCGCAATACCGCGCTCCCAGCGCGAGACCGTCGGCAGGGAAAAGCCCAGCTTCCAGGCAATGTCGCTCTGGCTCAGGCCCGTCTTCAGCCGGTAAGCGCGCAGTTGCCGGACCAGTTCGCTTGCCAGAACGCTCGACATCCATTCCTTCCAAAATCCCAGGTTGAAATATCAATTAAATAAAACCAAAAGGGCAGCAAACGATCAATCACGGGCATTTAAGTTACGGTTTTTATGCGATATTTTCAATTTGTAGAGAGCATATCCTGCAGGCTGCAACGGCACGACGAAGACAAGACCAATCCTTTTCTCCCGCAGGTAAAGCCTACTGCATAATTCCTTAAATCAAAATCGGTTTAGGGAAAAATTATACAACATATTTAAAGTGTTACAGCGACGAGACGGCCTTGGGTTGGAACATTGTCTCGATATCGCAAAGAGTGCGGATGGGAAGCTGGGAGCGACCGACGGCATGCTGCAGTTCATGAAACCGGGTGTCGGCACCATCCTGCCCGAAGACGCGCGCGCCCATGAGGAATGGGTGGAGGTCCTGATGCGGCAGGACTACGTCATCGAAACCTGGCATTGCGATCTCTCGACCGGCCTCTTTACCATCGGCGACATCACCCGCAACCGGCATAGCCTCGGCGACAATCTCTGCGGCCTGCTGGATATCATCCGCGGCTACCCGGAGGATCACCACAAGACCGTCCTCAACATCCTGGAAGAAGCGACGGCCGAAGCCTCCTCCTTCTGTTTCTGCACAACGATGCGGAAGGACCGGCAAGAGGATGCGCCGCTGTTCTGCGTCGGCACATCGACCATCGGCAACGGCGTGTCATCGGCCGGCCGGATGCAGGGCATCTTCGCCTTCACACCGGTGGATTGAGCCGCTCGGTCGAAAAGACGCCCGCTCTCCTTTTCATCGCGAACCGATATCCCTATCTTGCCGGCATGCGCCATGCTCTCGTCATTCTCGCCGTCTTCTGCGCCCTGATCAGCGGCTGGACTCCCGCGCTTGCGCAGGTGCAGGACCTTGGTGGGATGAACATGAACGGCGCGATGCATCACGGGTCGGCCGTTCACGCCATACCGGCCACCTCCGCCGATGTTCATTGCCCCCCGGAGAGCAAGGCCTGCGCCCATCATCCGAAAATGGTTCACCCGCTGCTCTGCGCCGCCTGTTTCGCCGTGTTGACGGATGCATCCGGGTTGGAGCGGGATGCGATCGACGCGGGCACAGTCCTGCCCGCATTGCAAAAGCCGCTGCTGGCGACCAGCATCAAGCCGCGGTTCCCGCCTCCCAAGGCTTTCGTCCTGTTGCCCTAGGCGCGGGGTACGCCCGCGAATTTCGAAACAGACATGAAAGAGAGCACATATGTCTCTGAAACTGATCACGGCTGCCGCCATGCTGGCCGCCACGTTCACCACGTCCCTTGCCGCAGAGGAGATGGATCACAGCAAGATGGGCCACGGCTCCATGAAAACCATGGAACAGCCGAAGGGCGACGCCGGCCCGTCGAGCAAGGCGTTCGCCAAGGCCAATGCCACGATGCATGAAGGCATGGACATCACCTTTACCGGCAATGCGGATATCGACTTCGTGCGCGGCATGATCGCCCATCATCAAGGGGCAATCGACATGGCGAAGATCGAACTCGAATACGGCAAGGATGCTGACCTGCGCAAACTGGCAGAGGACATCATTTCCGCCCAGGAAACGGAAATAAAGACCATGAAGGACTGGCTCGCCCGCAACGGCGGCTGACCTCAAGCCCTATGCGAAAACGGCGCCGGAGCATGCCTCCGGCGCCTGACCCGCCGGCTTTTGCGCCCGCATTGACGATATCCGGCATCAGGCACATACTTCCCGTGTCAGAACGTGGAGGACGTCATGAAGATCTTCAAGAACATTGCTGGCATTCTCGTTATTCTCCTGGGTGCGCTGTGGATCCTGCAAGGCGCCAACATCCTGACCGGCAGCCCCATGTCCGACAACAAGGAGTGGCTGGTCATCGGCGCCATCCTCGTCGCCTTCGGCCTCGGCCTTCTCTACGAAAACAACCGCTCGACCACGGCGCGGTTCCACTGAATATCAAGGCCGCACGAAGGATGCCCTGAGGCCTTCGACCTTCTCCCGGCAGAAGCAGCCTTCGATATGGTCGTTGACCAGGCCCATCGCCTGCATGAAGGCGTAGATCGTCGTCGGGCCGACGAAGGTCCAACCGCGTTTCTTCAGGTCTTTCGAGATCAGCGTCGAGGTGGGTGTCGTCGGATTGGCGGCGATGGCTTCCCAGGTGACGGCCTTCGGCCGTTCGTTGACGCCGGGCTCGTAGCTCCAGAAATAGCGGGCGAGCGAGCCGAATTCGGCCTTCAGTTCCTGCGCACGCTTTGCATTGTTGATGGTGGAAACGATCTTGCCGCGATGGCGAACGATGCCGGGATCGGCGAGGCAGCGGGCGATATCCTCATCGCCGAAACCCGCCACCACATCAAAATCGAAGCCGGCAAAGGCCGCGCGAAAAGCGTCGCGCTTCCTTAGGATCGTCAGCCAGGACAGGCCGGACTGGAAACCTTCGAGGCAGATCTTCTCGAACAGCCGGATGTCGTCGGCCATCGGCTTGCCCCATTCCTCGTCGTGGTAGCGCTGGTAATCCGCCAGATTGGCATGCCAGGCGCAGCGGTCGCGCCCGTCCTCGCCGGTGATGATACCCTTTGCCGTCACGCTTTCCTCCGTGCTTTCCGCGCTTTACCATTCGCCAACCATAGTCCTAAAGCGGACGATAACCCTACCTAAAGCTTTACCCGTGCGAAGGCGTTTTAATGAACGGGCATTTACCATTCGGTTGCCGCCCGGTGCCACCATCGTCCCATTCCGCCAGTGTTTCTGGCGTCAAAATTCCAGTCGTGCTGCGCCCGCCCCGCGGATGGCGAAGCTATGACATGTCCCCGGCGAAAGGTAGCGAGCCCGTCCGATGCTGAAAAAAACCCTCATCCTTGCCACAACCATCCTTGTCGCGTTCACCAGCCTTGCCGAGGCGCAGGACCGGTACCAGAATCGTCCGCCCGTCGTCATCAGTCCGGACCTGACCGCCCCCTGGGTTACCCAGCTTGGCGGCACTGTCGAACCCCGCGTCTACCGCCAGCAAAAGCGCCGTATAGCCGTTCGCGCGCCGGTCGCCACCCGAAAACAGTATCTCTTCCAGCGCAACGTGCAGCGCTCCGGAACCACCCTTGCCCAGCCTGCCGCGATGACGCGGGCGCAGCCGAAGCCTCAGCGGATGGACCCGCAATTCCTGCCGCAAACCGTTGCCTATGAGACGCAGGAAAAGGCCGGCACGATCGTCATCGATACCAACAACCGCTTCCTCTATCTGGTGACCGGCAGCGGAGAAGCACGGCGTTACGGCGTCGGTGTCGGCAAGCCTGGCTTCGAATGGGCCGGCGCCCACAAGATCACCCGCAAGGCCGAATGGCCGGGCTGGACACCGCCGAAGGAAATGATCGCCCGGGAAGCCGCCAAGGGCCATTACCTGCCGGCCTCGATGGAAGGCGGACCGGCCAATCCGCTCGGTGCGCGCGCCATGTATCTCGGCTCGACGCTCTACCGCATCCACGGCACGAATGCCCCCTGGACGATCGGCTATGCCGTTTCGTCCGGCTGCATCCGTATGCGCAACGAGGATGTGACAGACCTCTATGAGCGCGTGAAGGTCGGCACGAAGGTCATCGTCATCTAACGCTTCCGGACTTGCCGAAAGGTCCAAAAGTGACCTTTCGGCAACAACCGTTCCCGTCGATACAGCGCATGCGATCACATTTGCTCTATCCAGCCGCCGTGAGACTTGCACAAAACGCGATTGTGAATAGCGTTTCGTGCCTTGGGACTTGAGAGGGATTCTGGATGAAATATGCGTTGAGAACATTGGCCGCGGCGGTTGCGACCACCATCCTGCTTGGCGCCTCGGGCGCCGCGGCGTTCATGCCCGCGGAGCCGGCAAACACGAAGACCGGCTCGGACGTCACGCTGGTTGCCACGCAGAAAATGCCGGCCAAGCAATTCTGGCGCACCAAGGTGCGGCTGCGGACGGATGAGCCGACAGGCACGATCATCGTCGATACCAACAACAAATATCTCTATTACATCGAAGGCCCGAACAAGGCGACGCGCTACGGCATCGGCGTCGGCCGCGAAGGCTTCGGCTGGTCGGGCGTGGTAAAGGTGCAGCGCAAGGCCGAATGGCCGGGCTGGACGCCGCCGAAGGAAATGATCGCCCGCGAGCGCAAGAAGGGCCATATCCTTCCGGCCTACCAGGAAGGCGGCATCGACAACCCGCTCGGTGCCCGCGCACTCTATCTCTACAAGGGCCGCAACGATTCCGGTTTCCGCATCCACGGCACCAACCAGCCTTGGACGATCGGCCTCAACATGTCGTCCGGCTGCATCCGCATGATGAACAAGGATGTGGAGCATCTCTACGATCGCGCCTCGATCGGTGCCAAGGTGATCGTCATCGGCCCCGGCAACAAGCAGGGCGACGTGTCCTTCGATGACCGCGGCGTCGATATCCTGCGCACGATCTTCGGCGGCTGAGAATTCAGCGTCCGGATTTGAAAGCCGCCTGGAGTGATCCATGGCGGCTTTCTTGTTGATGGGGATGCTTTCCGACGGCGTTTTCCACCTCCGCCGTCATCTCTGTGCTTGTCACAGAGATCCAGCCAGCTCAAGTCATTGAGCTGAAGGAGTCTTTTGACCCGACGGACGTCGGGTCGCTGGATCCCCGCCACGAGGGCGAGGATGAGGGGGAGTGGGGTTGCGGCTGTCGTCAAACAACCGGCTACAGGGGTTGTCTGCGACCAGATTGGCGAAAGCCAACGGCATCGGACTCCCTGCTTTCAAGTCTCCTCAACCGACCGAGCATTCCGCTGTACCGGTCCGGATCACCTGCTGCTCATCCGAACCCGCCGGAGCCTCGGCGCGATAGATCTGCAAACGGTATGTGCCGGTATAGGCCGGGTCATCCGCCTCGCTGCTTTTCGTTTCCACGACGAGATCGAAGGAGGCAAACGGACCATCGGCGGTTTCGGAATAGATCCGCAGCTTGAGTTCGTTTCCGTTGAGCCAGTGGTGCGGCAGATGGCTCGGCGCGAGCGTGACCTTGCGCAGGCCGTCGGGCGCGAAGGGATCTCGAATTTCGGCCGCGCCGTGGAAGTTCAGGAGCCCCTCGCCCAAGCCATGGCTGAAGGCGCTTTCCGCATCGAGCGACAGAACCTTGTCGTCGACCGTGCATGAAAAACCGCCGGAGGCAAAGGCAGGCCCCGGCGGACAGGATGGCGACAAGAACGGCAATTGGCACGAGACGCATGCGGCTTCCCCCGACGGCAAGATCATCCTGCCGAAGAGCTTATGCCAGCCGGCCTTTCTCCGCCATAGGCCCAGTCGAGAAGTTCGACCGTGTGGAGAATCGGCATCGCCGTGCCCGTGGCAATCTGGGTGATGCAGCCGATATTGCCGGTGGCGATGATATCCGCCTTCGTCGCCTCGATATTCTTCACCTTGCGCGCCTTGAGCGTCGCCGAAATCTCCGGCTGCAGGATATTGTACGTTCCGGCCGAGCCGCAACAGAGATGGCCTTCCGCCGGATCGCGCACGGCAAAGCCGGCATTCTTCAACAGCAGTTTCGGCGCCATGGTGATCTTCTGGCCGTGCTGCATGGAGCAGGCGGAATGATAGGCGACAGTGAGGTTCTTCGGTTCCTGCCGCGGCAAGTCGAGGCTCGCCAGATATTCGGTGATGTCCTTGGCCAAGGCGGAAACCCGTGCGGCTTTGTCGGCATAGGCAGGGTCAAGCCGCAGCATGTGTCCATAATCCTTGATCGTCGTGCCGCAGCCCGACGCAGTGATGATGATCGCGTCCAGCCCGCCTTCGTCGGCCGCCTTGATCCAGACATCGACATTGCGCCGCGCCGCCGCGAGCGCCTGTTCCTCGCGGCCCATGTGATGCACCAGCGCGCCGCAACAGCCCTCGCCTTCCGGCACCACGACCTCGACGCCAAGCCGTGTCAGCAACCGGATCGTCGCTTCGTTGATCCCGGGTTTCAAGACCGGCTGGGCGCATCCGGTGAGGATCGCGACGCGGCCACGCTTCGGCGCACTCGCCGGGCGGGTACCGGGTTTCGAGGCCGGGGATGGCGCGGCGATTTCCGTCGGCGCCAGATCGAGCATGACCCCAAACGTCTTCAGGAACGGCACCCGCTTCAGCAGCCCGGCAAACGGCCGGCCAAGTCTTGCGGCCTTCAGCGACAGCCGAAAGCGCGAGGGGTAAGGCAGGACAGCGGCCAGAACGCTGCGCACCAGCCGATCCTTCAGCGGCCGCCGATAGGTCTGCTCGATATGGACGCGGGCATGATCGACCAGATGCATGTAATTCACGCCCGAGGGGCAGGTGGTCATGCAGGCGAGACAGGACAGGCAGCGGTCGATATGGGTGACGACTTCCTCATCCGCCGGACGGCCGTTTTCCAGCATGTCCTTGATCAGGTAGATGCGCCCACGCGGGCTGTCGAGCTCGTTGCCGTGCGTCACATAGGTGGGACAGGTGGCGGTGCAGAAGCCGCAATGCACGCATTTGCGCAGGATGGATTCGGATTCAGCCACATGCGGATCGGCAAGCTGGGCGGGGGTGAAGGTGGTTTGCATCAGGCTTTGAGCTCCGAACTCGTGGAGGCATACCCCCCTCTGTCCCTTCGGGACATCTCCCCCACAAGGGGGGAGATTGGCCGCTGGCTTTGTGTCAACCTCACGGAGAAATCGGCTAGGGAAAAGATTAATCTCCCCCCTTGAGGGGGAGATGTCACGCAGTGACAGAGGGGGGTAAGGCGCGGCATATTCTTCATCCCATCTTCCCCGGATTGAAAATCCCCTTGGGATCGAACTTGTCCTTCATCCGTGCCGACAGTGCTGCAACGGCCGGAAGCTCCGGTTCGAAGGCCGGGGTAATATCGCGCACCGCATCCGACGCCCGTACCAGCGTCGCGTGCCCGCCGCCCAGTCCCTTGATGTAGCGGCGCAGGAGTTCGGCTTCCGCATCGGCTTCCATGCGCAGCCAGACGAGGCCGCCCTGCCAGTCGTAGAAGGCATCGACGCCGGCCTCGAGCCGCAAAGCGGCGACAAGCTGGTGGCCGGCGGTTGGCGCGATCGAGACGCGCCAGAGCGCCTTCCTTGTGCCGTCCGCATAGGGCTTGACGTCGCGGATGTCGCGCCAGAGTTTTTCTGTCACCTCCGGATCAAGGACGGCAACGGGCGCCACAGTCGCCAGCGCCGCCCGCAATTTTTCGGACCTGACGGAAACCGAGGCTGCCAGTCCCTCGATGCGCAACACGGTTGCAGCGCCAGCCGGAAAATTGCTGCCGATGAAGCGGTAACGCACCGTCTCCGTCAGATGCGCGGCGCCGGAAACCTCGACCGGCATGGCCAGCGCATGCGCCATGGCGGCGGCCGCCTGCGAATCGTCCAGCCCGAAGGCGACGACCGTCGCGGCGACCGGCGGCAGGGGCAGGACCTTGAACGTGACTTCGGTGAGCAAGCCCAGTGTTCCATGGGCGCCGCAGAGCAGCTTGACCAGATCGAGCCCGGTGACGTTCTTCATCACCCGGCCGCCGGACTTGATGACCTCGCCAGCGCCATTGACGAAGCGGATACCGAGCAGGTGGTCGCGCGCGGCGCCGGCCGTCAGGCGGCGGGGACCGGAGACATTGGCGGCGAAGACACCACCGATGGTCGGTTCTCCCGACGTGCCCATGACGCCGCGATGGTCCATCGGCTCGAAGGCCAGCATCTGGCGGTTTTTCTTCAGCGCCGCCTCGATCTCCGCCATCGGCGTGCCGGCTCCGGCGCTCATGGTCATTTCCGCCGGATTGTAGCTGATGATGCCGGAGAGCCGGCGGGTCGACAGCACCTGCTCAGCGCGGACAGGGTTACCAAGTCCGGCGCGCGTTCCGCCACCGATGATCCTGAGCGGCGTTGCGTTTTCTACCGCCTCTCGGACGAAATCGACGACCTCCTCTTCGGATGCAGGTTCGAAATCCATGCTCATGCAGCCGGGCGCCCTTCCAGCGGGAAGACCTTGGAGGGGTTCAGGATCCATTGCGGATCGAAGGCGGCGCGCGCCGCCATCTGCTGGTCAAGATCGACCTGGCTGAACTGGTGCAGCATCAGGTCGCGCTTCTCGATGCCGACACCGTGCTCGCCGGTGAGACAGCCGCCGGCATCGACGCAGAGGCGCAGGATATCGTTTCCGGCAGCCTCGGCGCGGGCGGCATCCTCGGGATCGTTGATATTGTAGAGAATCAGCGGATGCATGTTGCCATCGCCGGCGTGAAAGACATTGGCGACCCTGAGGCCGTAGCCGTCGATGATCTCGCTGGTCTTTTTCAGAACATAGGAGAGCTGGCCAAGCGGCACCGTGCCGTCCATGCAGATATAATCGGCGATGCGGCCCGTCGCTCCAAACGCGGACTTGCGACCCTTCCAGATCAGCGCTGCCTCGGTTGCCGACTGGCTCTCCTTGATCGTCGAGACGCCATGACGGCGGGCGATCGCGATGATGCTCGCCAGCATCGCCTCCATCTCGGCCTCCGATCCCTCGACCTCGACGATCAGCAAAGCCTCGACATCCATCGGATATCCAGCCTGGGCGAAGGCCTCGCAGATGCTGATGGCCGGCTTGTCCATGAATTCGATGGCGACGGGAATGATGCCTGAGCCGATGACCTCGGCGACGCAGGCTCCCGCCTCTTCAGAGGACATGAAGCCGAACAGCACCGGCCGCGATCCTTCCGGCCGCGCCAGCAAGCGTACAGTCGCCTCGGTGACGATGCCGAGTTGTCCTTCCGAGCCGCAGACGAGGCCAAGCAGGTCATAGCCCGGCGCATCCAGCGCCTTGCCCCCGAGATCGACGATGGTGCCGTCGAACAGCACCATCTTGACCCCGAGCAGGTTGTTGGTTGTCACACCATATTTCAGGCAATGGGCACCGCCGGAATTCATGCCGATATTGCCGCCGATCGTACAGGCAAGCTGCGAGCTCGGGTCCGGCGCATAGAAGAAGCCGTCGGCAGACACGGCCTCGGAAATATTGATATTGGTGACGCCGGCCTGCACCGTCGCGGTGCGGTTGGCGAAATCGATATCGAGGATGCGCGACATCTTCGACAGACCGATCACCACCGCGTCGGCCTGCGGGATCGCGCCGCCCGACAGCGACGTGCCAGCGCCGCGCGGAACGACAGGAATGCTGTATTTGCTGCAATACTTCAAGACGGCAGCCACCTGCGCCGTCGTTTCCGGCAGGGCAACGGCGAGCGGAACCTGGCGATAGGCGATGAAAGCATCCGTCTCGAACGGCACCAATCCGCGCTTCTCGCTGATCAGACAGCCTTTCGGCAGGAGATCGGCGAGATCGGCAATGATCATGTCTCGGCGGGCGAGCACCGATGGCTTGGGCTCCAGAAAGGCGATCGTCTCCGGCATCTCGTCATCCCTGCGTCCAAGTGGTATTTTTTCTTTACCACTATCCTCATAATCCGGCAAATGATAATCAGTTTTTCCGGTTCCGAAACAATGGTCAAGATTGATGACAAATCTGGGCGATCTTGAGGTCTTCACCCGCGTCGTCGCGACTGGCAGCATGTCTGCGGCTGGCCGCGCGCTCGGCTTTTCGCCCGCCGTCATCTCCAAGCGCATCAAGCGGTTGGAGGATCGGCTCGGCACGCGGCTGTTCCAGCGCACGACCCGGCAGATCTCGCTGACCGAGGCGGGCCAAGGCTTCCATGACCGCGTTCTCGGGATCATGGCCGGGATCGAGGAGGCGGAAGCCTTCGCCTCCGGGCGCTCTGGACAGGCCCTGGGCACCCTGCGCATCACCGCGCCCACTTCCTTCGGCCGCATGCATGTCGCGCCGCATCTCGCCCGCTTCATCGAGGATCATCCGGACCTCGTGATCAATATCGTCCTGTCGGACGAGTTTTCCGACATTGTCGCTGAAGGCTTCGACTTGGCGATCCGGATCGGCGAACTCAGCGATTCGACGCTGGTCGCCCGCAAGCTGGCGCCGGTCCGGCGCATCCTCTGCGCATCGCCTGCCTATATCGCCCGCTTCGGCATGCCGGAGACAACAGATGATTTCAGCCGCCATATCTGCCTGCGCCAGCACAATCACGACACCTGGAAGCTTGAAAGCGCCGGCGGAACGATGAGCTACAAGCCGCAGGGCCGGCTGATCACCAATTCCTCCGAGGTCGTGCGCGAGGCAGTTCTCTCCGGCGCCGGTATCGCGCTGCGTTCCACCTGGGATGTCGGTGGCGATCTGAAATCGGGAAAGCTCGTGCAGGTCCTGCCCGAATGGGAAGGGTCACGAAACCTGTTCGTTTCCGCTCTCTATCCCAGCCGTCAATTCCTGCCGGCCAAGGTGCGGCTGTTCATCGATTACCTGACAAGCCTTTATGGCCCGGAGCCTTACTGGGAGCGGTAGCAACCTTATCCCAGAAGCCATAGCGGCGGGCGTGCTTGCGCTTGAGATCGGCGACATAGTCCTCATGCGGCATCAGACCATCGTTGCCGCCGGGCCGCGCGGCGAGCACCGCGAGCTTCTCCAGATAATCCGCGCCCACCCCATAGTATTCGAGCAGGCCGCGGCCGACGATGCGTTCGAGCAAGGCACGATAGAGTGCCGTGGCGGCGGCAGGGTAATCCGTTTCGAAAATTTCAGCTGCCGGCAGGAGAAATTCGTAGAACTCTCCTTCCCAGACACCCCAACGGCGGATGACGTAGCGCGCAGCAAGATCGAGCCTTGGCCAGGCGAGATAGAAACGCAGTGCGGCATGCGGCTCGCGATGGTCCTCGACAAAGGCAAAGGCCCTGTCGAGCGCCTCGAACTCCTCGAAATCCCCGGCCTTGGCAATGTATTCCCTCAGGATTTCGACATCGAGGTTCTTCTCGAAGATCTTCCAGCGCAGCGCCTGCGCCGTTGGCCGGTCCTTCATGCCTTCGAGGATGGCGGCTTCGAGCTGATCTTTGTCCGGAAGGGCTTTGAGGTTGCCATGGAATACATCGCTGCGGCGCATGAAACCGACACGTGACTTGCGTGGCCGCCGCACCCAAGCCAGCGCTTCGGCAAACCGCCCGGCGGCATGGAGGCGGTCGGCAACGACCGTCGGCTCGCGCAACGTATCCGGCAGTGCCTCTTCGATAGCGACATATGTATCGAGGTCTCCGAGCGCATCGGCGATGGCACGCCGCACATGCACGATTGTAGGGAGAAGCGGGCTGCCCGCCGGAATCTTCATCATTGGAGCCAATACGGCATCCCATGTCTTCAAGACCTCCGGAGGAAGACCCGCGGCGACCCTTGCAGCCAGCATCGTGCGGAAACCATGGTAATCCATGCCGGCAAGCGTCGGCGTCAGCAGCGTCGGGAAATGCGCCTGTTGCTCGGCCGACGCCCGTTTTGCGAGATCCGATGCAGCCTCGCAGGCCTGGGCATAGATGCCGGCGATACGGCCGCTGGAATCGTTGGCGCGCTCCGCGATACCGTCATAGCCGAGCACGAAGCGGATCAGCCTCTCCAGTGCCATGCCGGGATCGACGGCGCCGAACTCCTTGATGATACTGGCGGAAATGCTGTCGAGGTCGTTGCCGAAAGCGCGCTCCTTTTGCCAGCGGATGCGTGAGGTCGCCTTTTCCAACGTGGCGAGACGACTATCGACCAGCTTGGCAATGCCCGCTCCGCCACCAATGCCGGCCAGCGCCGCATTCAGGCGCTTCTTGAAGGAAGGGTTGAGCGCTGCTTCATCCAGCGCAAGCTCGATAAGCTTGTCGAGACCGAGGACGGTCAGCCCGCCCCGGTCCAGTTTCGCCTTTTTCGTCGCTTTCGCTGCTTTCGCCATGGTTTGGAACCGACCGAATCCTTGTTAACAAGCCCCAGACTTAAAGGCTTTCGCGGTCCTCGTCTGCATGATGTTTGCGGATCGCCCGCACGACCAGCCACATGACGAGTACGGCCACCGGTACGAAAAACCCCGTCAGCAGGCTCGACTTGACCGGCAGGCCCTCGCTTTCGAGCGCCTTGGCGAGATAGCCGAACAGGCCGACGACATAATAGGAGATCGCGGCGACCGACAGGCCCTCGACGGTCTGCTGCAGGCGAAGCTGCAGTTTGGCGCGTCGATCCATCGAGTTCAGGAGGACGCTGTTCTGCCGCTCCAATTCGACATCGACCCAGCTTCGAAGCAGGGCGGTGGCGCGGGTGAGCTTGCGCGACAGGTTGGCCTGGCGCTCCTCGACTGACTGGCAGGTGCGCATGGCGGGTGCCAGGCGCCTTTCAAGGAAGGTTCCGAGCGTCTCGTAGCCGGGCACGCCGGTTTCCGTCAGCGAGCGGATGCGCTCCTGGACGATGCCGTAATAGGCGCGGCTGGCGCCGAAACGGTAGAGGCTGAGGGCCGCCCCGGCCTCAAGCTCGGCCGCGAGCAGCGTGATTTCGGACAGCATCTCGTCGGCCTTTTCGCGGGCGGACGTGCGCATACGCTGGGTGACGCCGGTCAGGCCATCCTCGATCCGGCGGATGTCCGGCGACAGCGACTGCGCTAAGGGCAGGCCGACCATGGCGAGCGTCCGGTAGGTCTCGATATCAAGCAGCCGCTGGACGAGCGCGCCGGTGCCGGCTTCCGTCATGCCGCGATCGATGACGAGGATCGGTGTCAGGCCATCGCCGTTCTGCCGGAAGTCGGTGAGCACCACAGCCTGACCACCCTTGACGTCACTATAACAGAGGCTGGTCGGATCGAACTGGCTCATGGCGGCGCGCGTTTCCGGCGTATCCGAACGGATTTCCAGCCGGATGCCGGAGATCAGCGTGCCGGGCGGTGAAAAGCCGTCGCCGAACGGATGGGTGGTGACCTCGCCGCCGAAGCGATCGGGGATCTCGCCATCCCAGAAATAGGTGGAGAATTCGGTGTGCCGCTCCCAGCGTAAAGTCCCCTGCCCCCAGGACAAGGCATGGTGATTGGCTTCGCGGCTGGGCGGCGAGACGCCGCGGGCGCGTGACAGATCAGACAGCACGGCATGGTCGACCCCCGAACCGCCGTCCGTCATGAAGGCAAGCTGGAAGATCACCCGCGGCGACCGCACCAGCGCATATGGACGCGCATGAATCTCGCCCAGCGCCTGCGCGCGGGCCGGTGCCGACGGAAATGCAAAGCTGCGTTTTGCCATGAAGCGTTTTCCCCTCTCACGCATCAATCAGAACCCTCTTATCAACAGGGCGAGCAAAAGGGAAAGGACGCATTGACGCAGCCCCGACATTCTCCATCGTGGCGGCGGAAAGTGGCAAAAGAATTTGACCACTTTGGTACGCGTGGCTAGATTGCGGCCAAGGAGAATTGCCGTGACAGACGACATCATCGATGCCTTTGCCCGCATCCCTCACAGCCGAACCTCCGGCGAAATCATCCAGCAAATCGAACTCCTGATCCTTGAAGGCGTACTGCGCGACCAGGAGCGCCTGCCGAGTGAACGTGACCTGTCGCGCCGACTCGACGTCTCGCGGCCGATCCTGCGCGAGGCGCTGAAGGAACTGGAAACACGCGGGCTTCTGGTCAGCCATCACGGCGGCGGCACGTTTGTCGCCGATGTCATCGGCCAAGTCTTTTCCAAGCCGGTGATCGAACTCATCGCCCGGCACCCGAAGGCGACGCAGGATTATCTCGAATATCGTCGCGAACTCGAGGGCATGACCGCGGAACTCGCAGCCCGGCGCGCGACGCGCTTCGACAAGGACATGCTGACGAAGATCATGGAGGAGATGCGCGCCGCCCATCTCGCCGGTTCGGCCGAGGGCGGCCTGAAGACCGATGTCGACCTGCACAGCGCGATCGGCGAATGCGCCCACAACATCATCCTCTTGCATACGCTCCGCGCCTGTTATCGGCTGTTGAGCGGTGGCATCTTCTTCAGTCGCGAAGTCCTGTTCGCGGCTCCCGGCGCCGGCGACAGGCTGCTTGCCCAGCACGAGGCGATCTACGACGCGATTATGGCTGGCAATCCGGAACGGGCACGCGAAGCGGCGCAGGATCATATCGACTTCATCATCACGGCGACACGCGACGCCGAACGGTCCGGCGAATGGGCTCGCATCTCCCAGTTGCGCATGCAACAGCGCGGCCGTCCGGCATCCGCCCCGCTCCTGAAGACCGCCGCGGACGACGAGCGTTGATCAAGATTTTCGGAAATGACGTGGATTGCCTCGCCAAGGCCGCAAACACACTCTAGGACGGCGCGAACAACACGTTTCGCTGGTGCAATCCACCTAAAATTGGCGGTCTTCCGCTTCGCGGCCTCTCATTTAGGCCGCGCCGCGATACTATATATGCTTCACGAAATCTGTTCGTTTACAGCCTGCACGAAGCGGGCATAGTGGAACGATATTTGAACTCGATGATTCTATTTTTTGAAAGGTCACCCTGACGTTGAATATTCTGAACCGAATCGCAGCCGATCTACGCCTGATGTTCCGCCGTCCGGTGCGAATGCAGTGTGCGGCGCTGTGTTATCGATTCAAGAAGAAAAGCGCGGCCCCCGAACTTCTGCTGATCACCAGCCGCGACACCGGCCGATGGGTCATTCCGAAGGGATGGCCTATGGAAGGCAAGCTCTGCCATGAGGCGGCCGCACGCGAGGCGTACGAAGAAGCGGGCGTCAAGGGCGAGGCGGGCGCGGAACGGATCGGCTTCTACATGTACGACAAGGGCATGCACCACGGCCTGAAAGTTCAGTGCATGGTGCAGGTTTACCCGATCGTCGTGCTGGACATGCTGAAGAATTTCCCGGAAAAGGGCAGCCGTAAAATCGAATGGGTGACATTCGACGAGGCATCTAAACGGGTCGCCGAACCGATGCTGAGGGATCTGATCTTGAATTTCGAGAAGCGGCTACTGGCCACCATGCATCCCGCTCCCCAATCGATGGCGCGATAAGCGCTCGCCATCCGGCCAAGCGGATAGCGTGACGTAAGGCCTGTCGGGCATGGTTCGAATCGAACAGCCCGTCGCCTGCATGAATGGAGAAAAGACGGTGAAACCGCTCCCGAGCCTCGAAAAGCCAACCCTCGACAATTACCTCGACAAGGTGACGCTCAACGAGCAGGCGACGAACCATGTGCTGCGTCCCTGGGCGGGCATCGGGCTCGGAATGCTGTTCATGCTGATCAGCATGATCCTCGCCGCCGCCTATGTTTCCGAGGAACCGGGCTTTCTGATCATCGTCGCCGCCGCCGCCGTCGCCGGCTACATGGCCATGAACATCGGCGCCAACGACGTGACCAACAATGTCGGCGCCGCCGTGGGATCGAAGGCGATCACCATGGCCATGGCGCTCGTCATCGCCGCCGTCTTCGAAATTGCCGGCGCCGTTTTTGCCGGCGGTCGGGTGGTTTCCACCATCGAGGCCGGCATCGTTGACGCAGCAATGATGCCGACCGGTATCTCCTTCGTCTGGGTGATGATGGCGGCGTTGGTCTCCGCCGCCGTCTGGATCAACATCGCCACCTGGTCCGGCGCCCCGATCTCGACCACGCACTCGATTATCGGCAGTATCCTGGGCTCGGGTGTCGCCGCCGCCGGTGTCTCGGCGATCCACTGGACATCGCTTGCCGGGATTACCGCAAGCTGGATGGTATCACCCATTCTCGGCGGAGGGATCGCCGCCCTTCTGCTGGCCTTCATCAAGACCTTCATCATCTACCGTGAAGACAAGATCACGGCAGCCATCTTCTGGACGCCCTTCCTGATCTCAGCGATGACCGGCTCCTTCGCTGCCTATTTCGCTGTCATCGCTCTGGAAAAGGTCGTCCATATCTCGCTGACCAACGGCATCCTGATCGGCCTCTCCGTCGCAGCCGTCACCATTCTCGTCAGCCGGCCCTGGGTTGTTCGGCAGGCCCGGGGCCTGGAAAACCGCAACCAGTCCCTGCGCAAGCTGTTTCGCATGCCGCTGATCCTGTCGGCGGCGCTTCTCTCCTTCGCGCATGGCGCCAACGACGTTTCCAACGCCGTCGGCCCGCTGTCGGCGATCGTCGCCAATGTCAACGGGCTGGCGATCGTCAAGACGACCTATGTTCCGCTCTGGGTCATGCTGATCGGCGCCTTCGGCATTTCCTGCGGCCTGCTGCTGTTCGGCCCCAAGCTCATCCGCGTCGTCGGCGAGGAGATCACCAAGCTCAACCCGATGCGCGCCTATTGCGTGGCGTTGGCGACAGCCATCACGGTGCTGATCGCCACATCGCTTGGCCTGCCTGTCTCCACCACCCATACGGCGGTCGGTGCGGTCTTCGGTATCGGTTTCTTCCGCGAATGGTATACCCGCAATTCCACCCGTCGCCTCGAATATGTCCGCAGGAAAACCGGCCATATGGATTTCGAGCGGCGGGTGAAACACAGCCCCGAGGAAAGCCATCGGCGCCGTCTGGTGCGGCGCTCGCATTTCATGACGATCGTCGGCGCCTGGGTCATCACCGTCCCGGTCTCGGCCTTGCTTTCGGCCGTCGTCTATTTCATCTTCGCCGCCCTCTTCATCTAAGGACATATCCCATGCGCGCCAATTTTCGCATGCAGCGGCTGTTTGTCGATGTGCCGCTTGCTGAGGGCACGATCTACGAGGCCTCGAAGGAACAGTTCAACTATCTCGTCAACGTGCTGCGCTTCGAGGCCGGCGATGCAGTTTTGGTCTTTAATGGCCGTGACGGCGAGTGGCGCGCGGAACTGTCCTTTCCGACGAAGAAACGGCTGTTTCTGACCACGGTTGAGCAGACACGGCCACAGCCAGCCCCTTGCGATCTCCACTATCTTTTCGCGCCCCTGAAGGTCGGTCGGCTGGATTATCTCGTGCAGAAGGCCGTCGAAATGGGTGCTGGCCTGCTGCAGCCGGTGATGACCCAGCATGTGCAGGGCAAGATCACCAATCTCGACCGCGTCCGCGCCAATGTGATCGAGGCGGCCGAACAATGCGGCGTGCTCGGCATTCCCGGCGTGGCCGAACAGCGCAGGCTGGAAGATGTGCTGGAAAACTGGCCGGTCGACCGTCGGATCATCTTTTGCGACGAGGGGGATGCCGGCCAGAATCCGCTGCCGGTGCTTGCCGGTATCAAGGAACGCAAGCATGCCCTGCTGATCGGCCCGGAAGGCGGCTTCTCGGATACGGAACGCAGCCTGTTGCGCAGTCTCGATTTCGTCACCGCGATCCCGCTTGGACCGCGCATCCTGCGCGCCGACACCGCAGCCGTCGCGGCCATGGCCGTGATCCAGGCAGCCATCGGCGACTGGCGATAGCAGTTGCGACATTTTCGCGACTGCAAGGTGTTGAAAAATTGAACCGGACTTGAAAGAATTTCACTTGCACCACACGTGAAACCGGTTCAATCACCCTCCTGAATTCTGCCGTCCGGCAGGTTTAAGCCCGTTCAAAAGAAGACGCCCATGGCCAGAGATACCACCGACCAGACGCCGGTTAGCTCCGTCGCAGAACTGACCGAATATCTGGCCGAGGGCAACAAGCCGAAGGACAGGTTCCGCATCGGCACGGAGCACGAGAAGTTCGCCTTCTTCAAGGCCGACAACAGCCCGGTTTCCTATTTCGGCGAGGCCAGCATTTCGGCGCTTCTGAACGGCATGGCGGAAAAGACCGGCTGGGAGCCGATCATCGACGCCGGCAACATCATCGGCCTTGCCGAACAGTCGGGACAGGGCGCGATTTCGCTGGAGCCAGGCGGCCAGTTCGAACTGTCCGGCGCGCCGCTCGAAAACCTCCACCAGACCTGCAAGGAATCGAACCAGCATCTTGCCGTGCTGCGCGAGATCGCCGAACCGCTCGGCATCCGCTTCCTCGGCATCGGCGGCAGCCCGAAATGGACGCTGGCGGAAACCCCGCGCATGCCGAAATCCCGCTACGACATCATGAGCCGCTATATGCCGAAGGTCGGCACGCAGGGCCTCGACATGATGTATCGCACCTGCACGATCCAGGTGAACCTCGACTTCTCCTCGGAAGAAGACATGCGCCGCAAGATGCAGGTGTCGCTCAAGCTGCAGCCGCTCTCGACGGCGCTGTTTGCAAGCTCCCCCTTCACCGACGGCAAGCCGAACGGTCTGCTCTCCTGGCGCGGCAACATCTGGCGCGACACCGACAATCAGCGCGCCGGCGTCCTGCCCGCGGTCTTCGACGCCGATTTCGGCTTCGAGGACTATGTCAAATGGGCGCTCGACGTGCCGATGTATTTCGTCGTCCGCGACGGCAGGTATCACGACTGCACCCACGTCACCTTCCGCCAGTTCATGAATGGCGCGCTGAAAGGCGAGCTGGCTGAGTGGGAACCCAATATGGGCGACTGGACCAACCACCTCTCCACGCTCTTTCCGGACGTACGCCTCAAGCGTTTCCTCGAAATGCGCGGCGCCGACGGCGGTCCCTGGCGCCGAATCTGTGCGCTGCCGGCCTTCTGGGTTGGCCTTCTCTATGACGACGAAGCGCTCGCGGCAGCGGAAGACCTCACCCGCGGCTGGACCTACGAGGACACGCTTGCCATGCGCAATGTCGTCCCAGTTGAGGGTCTCAGGGCCACGCACAATGGCAAGTCCTTGTTCGACCTTGCCCGCGAAGTGCTGTCGATTTCCCGCCTTGGCCTGAAGAACCGCAACCGCCTGAACGGCGACGAGATCGACGAGAGCATCTTCCTCGCGCCTCTCGACGAGGTTCTCGCCAAGAAGGCGACGCTTGCCGAGGATTTGCTCGCCCTTTACAACGGGCGCTGGAACGGTTCGGTCGATCCGGTCTTTACCGACTACCAATACTAGTCCGGCCCCGTAAAAACCGGTTCCCACCTGTCATTTCCTCGTTATAGTGCAACGACATGCGTCGTTTCGCCTGCAGGAGAGAACTGGATATGATCCCGCTTTTTGACATGATGATGCAGGCGCAGAACGGCAACGCCATGGACGTGATGGCCAAGCAGTTCGGCCTTGCCCAGGAACAGATGGCCAAGGCAACGGCGGCACTGATGCCGGCCTTCTCCACGGCGCTCAAGCGCAACACCACCAACCCTTATGATTTCGGCGCCTTCCTCACCGCGATGTCGAGCGGCAACCACGCGCAATATTTCGAGGACATGAGCAAGGCCTTCACACCGCAGGGCATGGCCGACGGCAACGGCATCCTCGGCCAGCTTTTCGGCTCCAAGGAAATGTCGCGGGCGGTGGCCGCTCAGGCGGCTCAGATGACCGGCATCGGCCAGGAAATCTACAAGCAGATGCTGCCGGTCTTCGCCAGCGCGATCATGGGCGGCCTGTTCAAGCAGGCGTCTGGCCAGATGCCCGGAATGGCAAACCCGTTTGCCAACACGCCGATGGAAGCGATGATGAAGCCCTGGCTCGAGGCCTCCGGCTTCGCCAGGAAACCGGAGCCGGCGCCCAATCCATTCGACAATCCCTTCACCCAGGCGATGCAGGGCTTTTTCAGCATGGGCAAGCCGGAAGACAAGCAGCCGACCGCGCCGGACCTGTTTGCCGGCAACCCGTTCGTCAAGGCTTTTCAGGACATGATGGGCGCCGGCACCAATGCGAAGCCCGAGCCTGAAAAGAAGCCGGCGGACAAGAACCCCATGGCGCCCTTCACCGACATGTTCAACAGCATGTTCGACAGCGGGCTGGAAGCGCAGAAGGAATATCAGAAAAGCATCGACGGGCTGTTCGAGACTTATCGGAAGAATACGTCGAAGTAATTAAACTTAATATTCCACCTGCCTGATATTACGACCTCCGATTGACAAAATCCGATATACCGGCAAGATTAATTCATATTCTCTACCAGTATTCGACATGAATTCGCGCAAATGCGGGAGCGAAGCCGCTCGTAAACTGCTTGCGCATGACACGACCGCATTTGCCCGACGACAGAGCGTAGCAGCGGTAGATTCTCAGCAAATTGAGGCGGCGAGCAGGCTATATTAAAAGGGGATGATCATGACGACGACGCCCACGCTGTGGAAGTCCGGCTTCCAGGTGAACACAACCGATGATGGGGTCTATGGTGAAACGCAAAACGGCGCCAAGATCGTAGCCCTCGCCAATGGTCGCTTCCTTGTCGTCTGGGTCGATGATTCCGGCGGTCTATTCGGCTTTCCGGGCCTCGAAGTGCTCGGCCAGATCTTCGACGCGCAGGGACGCCCGGTCGGCAACGAATTCACCGCCGGCTTCATCTACAATGACGACAACCAGCAGGCTCCGGACATCATCTCTTTCGATGACGGCAGTTTTGCCGTCGCCTATCAGACGACGGACGCCGTTCCGATCGGCGACGGCGAAAACATCAACATCGACTATTACAACGCCGATGGCAGCTTCAGCCACAATATCGACCTTCGGCAGAACTTTGCGGGTCCGCCTGGAGTCGATGAGCGCGCACCGTCGATCGTCGCGCTGGCCAATGGCGATGCTGCGATCGTTTACGAGCAGAGCGACAATGGCGCCGCCTCGAATATTGTCGGCCATATCCTTGCCAACCAAGCTGCGGGCACGCTGATCAATTTCGAGACGACGGCGGAAGCCACCCGCGCGGCTGACCTCGCCGTGCTTTCGAACGGCAGCCTGATCGTCGCCTATGAGCGCGATCTGACCATCGGCGCCGGGACCGATTATACCCAGATCTGGTATTCCGTGCGCACAGGCGCCGGCGTGCTGACCCAGAAGCTCGTGGCCAGCACCGACCTCGGCACGGTGGCCAAGCCGGTCATCGCGACGCTGCCGAATGGCGGCTTCGTCATCGCCTGGACGGATTCCGATGCTGGCCCCGGCGCGCCCGGTGCAGTCGCCCGTTATTTTTCCGCACCCGGCGTGGCCGGCGTTGAGATCCTGCGCGAAACATCCGGCATCGGCAGCGCACCGACCGTGACGGCGCTTTCCGATGGCGGTTTCGTGCTTGGCTGGAGCGACGGCACGGCGCACAGCCTGGAAGGCCAACGCTACAATGCGTCCGGCCAGGAAGTCGGCACCGAGTTCACGCTGGCGACGACCGGCAATCCCTCGCAGATGCAGTTCTCACTGCTCGACGACGGTCGCTTCGTCGCAACCTTCACCGCCGATAGTGGCGGCGACAGGGATATCCTGCTGACCATCTTCGATCCGCGCACCAGCCCGATCCAGGGCACCAGCGGCAAGGACGTGCTGACCAGCCGTATCGAGGGGGCTACGGTGCAGGGGCTCGATGGCGACGACTTCCTCTATGGCATGGCGGGCAATGATACGCTGGAAGGCGGCATAGGCGCCGATTACCTGAGCGGTGGAACCGGCGTCGATCTGGCTTCCTACAGCACTGCGGCCGCCGCCGTGACCGCCGATCTCGTCACCCCGGCCAACAATCTCGGCGAGGCCGCCGGCGATCGCTACAATTCGATCGAGCGCCTGATCGGCTCCGATTTCAACGACACCTTGTTTGCCAACAGTTCTTCCAACGTGATCTACGGCGGCAAAGGCAATGACACGCTGGATGGCCGCGCCGGCAATGACACGCTCAGCGGACAGGAGGGCAACGATACGCTGACCGGTGGCGCGGGCGCGGATTATCTGTCCGGCGGAACCGGTTCCGACACAGCCTCCTATACGGCAGCAACCGCCGGTGTCGTGGTCAACCTGAAGGGCCCGGCTGCCAATACCGGCGAGGCCAAGGGGGACACTTATAATTCGATCGAGAACATTGAGGGCAGCGCCCATTCCGACAACCTGACCGGTTCGGATTCCACCGCCAACAGGATTCTTGCCGGCGCCGGCAATGACGTGTTGAACGGCGCGACCGGCAACGACCTTCTGACCGGCGGCGGCGGAAAGGACTACTTCGTCTTCAACACGGCCCTGAACGCCAACACCAATGTCGACACGATCAACGACTATGTCCGGCTGGACGACACCATCCGGCTGGAAGACTCGATTTTCGTCAACATCGCGAAAAACCCCAATGGCACGATCGTTTCGGCCGCCTTCAAGGAGTTGGGCAGCGGCGCGGTCGATTCCAGCGACAGGATCATCTACAATCGCACGACCGGCGAACTCTTCTACGATCGCGACGGCTCCGCCGGGACCTATGGGGCGATCAAATTCGCCGTCATCGACAACACGTCCGGCGTCAATTCCGGTCTGACCTCGGCGGATTTCGTGCTGATTTGAAGGGTCCCTTCAGGCGTCCAAAACGAAAAAGCCCGGTGCGGGCTTGGGACCGCGCACCGGGCAAGCAGCAGGGCATATTGGCTCAACCCTGCGGGGAACGGTAACGCGCAGAGGCGGCTGCGCGTCCCTGTTGCGCGGCGCGTCTTTCGACGCATGAGGAGCGCAACAAAACTTGGAAGCTGCAGGTGTTCCGGTCGCCCGACACCATACTGCAGCGAGGGAATACGTCAATCTTTGCGCGCATTCCTGTAGAAAATATTCGCACGGTTGCGAGAAGCTGCCGTCAGGTGTCGGCCCGGATCTTCGAAGAAGGACGATGTCAGGGCTTCGCGCACCTCATGGCGGCAGAGCCCCATGTCGAGCAACTGATGATCGTCGAGATCGTCCAGACGGCCGATGGCGTTTCGGTTACGCAGCAGGCGCCAGACCGTCTTCATCCCGCCCGTCAGCCCCGTCAGACGGGATGCGGCGGTCAGCTTCCCGGTCAGGGTGAGATCGAGGGTGGAATCGGTCGTGCGCATGATACTTTCTCCTTCTTTTTGGCACGAAGCGACCCATCCCCGCAGGGAGGTCAGCGCGGGGGGCGGGTCGAAACTTTGATGGTGATCCGGTCGGCGCCTTGTAGTGCGGGGCCGGTTGGTTGATGCGTTTTGCAGGTACAAATTCGCAAATCCTTATTGATCAGTCCAACGAATGTTTCTAATGATATTCATCAAACAATTTTATAGGTACTCTCCTGAAGGACCTGGGCCATGGCCGCACCTCTCGATATCGACCAATTGCAGACATTCGTGGCCATTGCCGACACCGGCAGCTTCACCAAGGCGGCGGATCGGGTCTTCAAGACCCAGTCGGCCGTTTCGATGCAGATGCGACGCCTGGAAGAACGGATCGGCAAGCAGCTTTTCGCCAAGGACGGGCGCGGCAACCGGCTGACGGCGGAGGGTGACCGGCTCCTGAACTTCGCCCGCCGGATGATCCGGCTGAACAACGAGGCGATCGCCTCCTTCGACGATAACCGGCTGGAAGGCATGCTGCGGATCGGCACGCCCGACGACTATGCCGACCGCTACATGCCGGAAATCATCGTCCGTTTCGCCAAGACGCATCCGAATGTCGAACTGAACATCGTCTGCGAGCCCTCGGTCGATCTGGCCGAGAAGATGGCGAAAGGCGAGCTCGACATCGCTCTGGTGACGCACAATCCGCGCGCCCGCGCCTCCGATGTCGTGCGCACCGAGCCGCTCTGCTGGGTCAGCTCGATCAATCATCCACTGCCGGAAAACGCGCCCGTGCCACTTGCCGTGGGAAAACGCGATTGCCAATGGCGCCAGGCGGCCTGCTCGGCGCTCGATGCGACCGGCAAGGAATACAATATCCTGTTCACCAGTTGGTCATCGACCGTCGTCGCGGCGGCGGTTCTCGCCGGCATGGCGGTTTCGGTCCTGCCGGAATCGGCTTTGCGCACGGGCATGAAGGTGCTGAGCCAGGCGGACGGCTTTCCGGCGCTCGCTCCGGTGCAGATCGGCATCATGAAGCGGCCGGGCCTGTCGCCGTCCCTGTCGAACGCGATCACCAACCACATCACCGCTTGCCTCGATAACATCACCCCGAACAGCGCGGGCGACGATCTCGACGGTGACATCAAGAGCTTCCCGCGCTATCCGCGCCTGCGCCAGAGCCATATGCTGCCGGGCTGGTAAGCCGCTCATCGTGGCAAATAAAAAGCCGCGCTCTTTCGATTGAATGGGCGCGGCTCTGCTTTACGCAGATTGTATTGCCGTATGGCCAAATGCGCCCGCATGGACGCCCTGCATTAGCTTATCGTCATAAAAATAGTTAATAATCGCAATGGCTTGATCGCCAGCGCAGGGAACTCATAGCCGAAGGCATGACCGAACCCAAGATGAGACGGTGAACCATTTTTGGTCTTATCTGCAGATTGCATGAAAACAGCCGACGAAAGCTGATCTTTCAATGAGGCCGCTTCTGGCTGCGGAATTGGCCCTCTCATTACCCCAGGGCCATCGCATATGAAACATTCCCCCTCCCCAACCCCTCCCCACAAGGGGGAGGGGCTTAACCCGCCGCTCCGTCCATCGTTTGAAATGAGGGCCGGCGGCTGGGTCTCTCCCCCCTTGTGGGGGAGATGGCCGACAGGCCAGAGGGGTCTTTACTCCATATGCGATAGCCCTGCTCACTACCCGGAGTATCGGGAGCCTCAATTCGTTAAGCCAAACAAACACAAACGGCCGCCACCGTTTCCGGCAGCGGCCGTTTCGATTGTCGTTATTCGATCAGTTCAGGTCGAACCGATCCGCATTCATGATCTTGGTCCAGGCCGCGACGAAGTCGCGGACGAACTTTTCGCCGGCGTCGCTCTGGCCGTAGACTTCGGCAAGGGCGCGCAGCTGCGAATTCGAGCCGAAGACGAGATCGACACGGGTGGCGGTCCACTTGACCTCACCGGTCTTGCGGTCACGGCCTTCGAAGACGTCCTTGTCCACTGAGGCAGCCTTCCATACCGTGGCCATGTCGAGCAGGTTGACGAAGAAGTCGTTCGTCAACATCTCCGGACGCTTGGTGAAGACGCCGTGCTGCGACTGGCCGACATTGGCATTCAGGGCACGAAGGCCACCGACGAGCACCGTCATTTCCGGCGCGGTCAGCGTCAGGAGCTGAGCCTTGTCGATCAGCAGTTCCTCGGGCGAAACCGTGAAGCTGGTCTTCTGATAGTTGCGGAAGCCTTCCGCAACCGGCTCGAGCACCGAGAAAGATTCGACATCGGTCTGTTCCTGCGTAGCGTCCGTGCGACCCGGCGTGAAGGGAACCGAGACGTCGTGGCCAGCGTCCTTCGCTGCCTTTTCGACGGCTGCGACACCGCCGAGCACGATCAAGTCGGCGATCGAAATCGTCTTTGCGCCGGACTGGGCATCGTTGAAAGCGGCCTGGATCGCTTCGAGCGCGACAAGCACCGTGCCGAGTTGGTCAGGCTGGTTTGCTTCCCAATGACGCTGCGGAGCAAGACGGATGCGGGCGCCGTTGGCACCGCCGCGCTTGTCGGAACCACGGAAGGTCGAGGCGGACGCCCAGGCGGTGGAAACCAGCTGCGAGACCGACAGGCCGGAGGCAAGGATCTTTTCCTTCAGCGAGGCGATGTCGGCGTCATCGACCAGGACATGATTGATGGCCGGGATCGGATCCTGCCAGATCAGGTCTTCGCTCGGGACTTCCGGACCGAGATAACGGGCCTTCGGACCCATGTCGCGGTGGGTCAGCTTGAACCAGGCGCGGGCAAAGGCATCGGCGAACTGGTCCGGGTTTTCGTAGAACCGGCGGGAGATTTTCTCGTAGGCCGGATCGGCGCGGAGCGCGATGTCACTCGTCAGCATGGAGGGTGCGTGGCGCTTCGAGGCGTCATGCGCATCCGGCACGGAACCGGCACCCATGCCATGCTTCGGCGTCCACTGATGCGCACCGGCCGGGCTCTTCGTCAGCTCCCATTCATAGCCGAACAGGTTCCAGAAGAAGTTGTTGCTCCATTTCGTCGGGGTCGAGGTCCAGGTGACTTCGAGACCGCTGGAGATGGTGTCGCCACCACGGCCGCTGCCGTAGCTGCTGGCCCAGCCGAGACCCTGCTGTTCGATATCGGCACCTTCCGGCTCCGGGCCGACATGCGCCGCATCACCGGCGCCATGGGTCTTGCCGAAAGTATGGCCGCCGGCGATCAGCGCCACGGTTTCCTCATCGTTCATCGCCATGCGGCCGAAGGTTTCGCGGATGTCGCGGGCCGAGGCAATTGGGTCGGGATTGCCGTTCGGGCCTTCCGGATTGACGTAGATCAGGCCCATCTGCACGGCGGCCAGCGGGTTTTCGAGATCACGCTCGCCGCTGTAGCGCTTGTCGTCGAGCCAAGTGCGCTCGGCGCCCCAGTAGATGTCTTCTTCCGGCTCCCAGACGTCGGGGCGACCGCCGGCGAAACCGAAGGTCTTGAAGCCCATGGATTCCAGCGCGCAATTGCCGGTGAGGATCAAAAGGTCGGCCCAAGAGAGCTTGTTGCCGTATTTCTGCTTGATCGGCCAGAGCAGGCGGCGGGCCTTGTCGAGGTTGACGTTATCCGGCCAGCTGTTGAGCGGCGCGAAACGCTGCGTGCCCGACGAAGCGCCCCCGCGGCCATCGCCCGTGCGGTACGTGCCGGCGCTGTGCCAGGCCATGCGGATGAAGAACGGGCCGTAATGGCCGAAATCGGCAGGCCACCATTCCTGCGAATCCGTCATCAGGGCGAAGATGTCCTGCTTGACGGCGGCGAGATCGAGCGTCTTGAACGCTTCTGCATAGTTGAAGGCCGCGCCGAACGGATCGGACAGGGCCGAGTTCTGGTGCAGGATCTTCAGGTTGAGCTGGTTGGGCCACCATTCCCGGTTCGACGTGCCTTCGCCCGCATTGCTGGTGAGCGAGCCGTGCATGACCGGACACTTGCCCGTTTTCTCGACTTTGGCGTCCATGTTTGCCTCCTGTTGATGCGCAATTAGATGGGGTTCGCCGCAACATCGTCTAAATGTTCCATAATTTCCAATTGTATTTAATGCAAATATCGATAGGATAAACTTATCATGATCACCCTGCGGCAAATGCGCTATTTTGATGCTCTGGCGACAACCCGGCATTTTGGACGGGCGGCCGAAATGGTCAATGTCAGTCAGCCGGCCCTATCCACTCAGATCGCCGAAATGGAGCGACACCTCGACGTCAAGGTGATCGAACGCAACCGCAACGGCGCACTCCTGACCCGGCAGGGAGAGGCACTGCTGCCGGACATTCGCGCCATCCTGCTGTCCGTCGATGCGCTGCATGATCGCGCTCGCCAAGCGACCGGTGTGCTTGAAGGCCGCCTCCGGCTGGGAATTATCCCCACCGTCGCGCCCTATCTCGTGCCCAAACTCATTCCGATGATGCGACAGCGTTATCCCAAACTGGACGTGGAGCTGCGCGAATTGCTGACGACCGGCTGCGTCGATGACGTCAAGCACGGCAAGCTCGATTGCGCCATCGTCGCGCTGCCGCATGGAGACGACAGCCTGCGGTCGCGCCCGCTGTTCGTGGACCGCTTCCTGATCGCCAGCGCCGAGGACGAAAACACAGTGCTGGTCTCGCCGATGACGGAAGCGCAGGTGGACATGGACCGGCTGCTGCTTCTCGAGGAAGGTCATTGCCTGCGCGACCAGGCGCTTGCCGTCTGCGGCACGAATGCGGGCCGCAGCGTTGCCAATTATGGTGCAACATCGATGGCAACGCTGTTGCAGATGGTCAGCCATGGCATGGGCATCACGCTCATCCCGGAAATCGCCGTCAAGGACGAGCGAACCCGCAACCGTATGCGCATCGTCCCCTTCGCCGAACCGCAACCCTCCCGCCAGATCGGCCTCATCTGGCGCAACCGCAGCGGCCGCGACAGTGACCAGCAGGCGCTGGCGGCCTTGGTGCAGGAGGCTGCGGGGGAGTTGTTGGGGTGACTGGCAATCGAGCATGCGGAGCTTTACCCCCTTTGTCACTCCGTGACATCTCCCCCACAAGGGGGAGATTGACCGCCTACGATTTGCGCTCCTGACCGTCATACTCGGAAATCTCTGCTCCATAGAGTGAGCGCGGAGTCAGCGGCTCATCTCCCCCCTTGTGGGGGAGATGTCGGCGTAGCCGACAGAGGGGGGTGAGACCGCGAATTCAGATGTATCGGACAATTCTCACACCACCTTCGCCTTCAGGAACTCGACCGTCCGGCCCCAGGCGAGATCGGCGGCGGTCTTGTCGTAGCGGGCGGCGGAGGTGTCATTGTTGAAGGCGTGGTTGACGCCATCGTAGATCTGGATGGTGAAATCCTTGCCGGCGTCGGTCAATGCCTTCTTGTAGGCATCGATGCCGGCATTGATGCGATCGTCGAGACCGGCATAGTGCAGGAGAAGCGCCGCCTTGATCTTCGGCACGTCCTCGGCCGGCGGCTGGGCGCCGTAATAGGCGACGCCGGCCTTCAGGTCGGGCGACGCGACGGCGAGCTTGTTGACCATGCCGCCGCCCCAGCAGAAGCCGATGGCGCCGGCCTTGCCGGTGGCCGCATCGTGCCCGTCAAGAAAGGTGACGGTCGCAACGGCATTCTCGACGGTCTGCTTGCCATCCAGAGCGCCGATCATTTCGCGCGCCTTGTCTTCGTCGGACGGCGTGCCGCCGGCGGGAGACAGGAAATCCGGTGCCAGTGCCACAAAGCCCTCCAGCGCCATGCGGCGGGCGACGTCCTTGATATGCGGGTTGAGGCCACGGTTCTCGTGGATGACGATGACGGCAGGCAGCTTGCCGGCGGCATCGGCGGGACGCACCAGATAGCCCTTCATGTCGCCGCCGGCGCCGGGATAGGTGATGTCCTCCGCCTTCACGCGCGGGTCGGCTTCCGGGATGATTTCGGCCTGGGCGCTGTTGGCGGCAAGCAGCGGTGCGATCGCCGCGGCGCTTGCGGCCGAGCCTGTCAGGATGGAGAGCTTCTGCATGAAGCCGCGACGGTCGAGGGAAAGATGGGTATATTCGTCGTAGGCGTTGATCATCGCCTGGGTGATGACGGGCTTGTCCATTGTTGTTCCTCCGGGTTGCCGCGCATCGCGTAGTCGTTACGGCGCGCGTATGATGGTGGCGGGCAATGCTGAACGTAAGGCAGATCGCTGGGGACCGGACCAACAGAATTGCGGCACGGCGAGCCGGAGGCAACGGCGCAACCGTTAACTTGACGTAAACGTGATCCGGCCGTGAGGACGACGACCGGATCACGGCACCAGCCTATTGCATGTACCAGCCGTGGCTGACGACGAGCGACTGGCCGGTCAGCGCGTTGGTCTCGAAGCCGGCAAACAGCAGCGCCACTTCGGCGACATCCTCGACAGTGGTGAACTCGGTATCGACCGTGCCGCCAAGCATCATCTTCTTGACCACTTCTTCTTCGGAAATCCCAAGCCTCACGGCCTGTTCCGGGATCTGCTTTTCGACCAGGGGGGTCTTGACGAAGCCGGGGCAGATAACATTGGCGCGCACGCCGTCCGGCCCGCCTTCCTTGGCAACGACCCGGGCAAGACCGAGCAGGCCGTGCTTGGCAGTGACATAGGCGGATTTGAGCGGCGAGGCCTCATGCGAATGCACCGAGCCCATATAGATAATCGCGCCGCCCTTTTGCGCCTTCATGTGCGGAATGCAGGCCTTGGTCGTCAGAAAGGCGCCGTCGAGATGGATGGCCAGCATCTTCTTCCAGTCGGAAAAGGCATAGTCCTCAATCTTGTTGACGATCTGGATGCCGGCATTGGAGACGAGCACGTCCACCCTGCCCCACTTTTCAACGACGGATGCAACGCCGGCATTGACGGCCTCTTCGCTGGTGACGTCCATGGCGACGCCGATGGCCTCGCCCGGGCCGGCGGCCGTCAAATCCTTCGCTGTCGCTTCGGCCGCGTCGAGCTTCAGGTCGGCGATCACGACCTTTGCGCCTTCCGAGACATACTTCTTGGCGATCGCCTGACCAATGCCGCTGGCCGAGCCGGTAACGATGCAGACCTTGTCCTTGAGTTTCATGGTTCTAACTCCTCATTTTGCAAGATAATCATGGACCACTTCGCCGAGGCCCAGCGTCAGGTCCGAGAGAATATGGATGGCGGATTTGACTTCAAGCAGTACCTTGTCGCGACGATGGTCATGCCCTGTTGACCCGCTCATGCTTTTCACAGAGGTCGAAGACGCGGATCCCGTTGATCGGACGCGTGCGGCCCTGCCAGTCCGGATGGGTCAGCGTGTGGACCACGTCGTCATGCCCGGCCTTCCAGTGCTCCTCAACGGAAAGCCGCGAGAACTCGTAGTCCTTCGAGCCGCCCTCATAGGCCGCATGCCGATAGATCAGATGCACCATGGTGACGGCGGAATCATTGCCGATCTTTTCAAGCAGCCGCGCATCCGGATCGTCCTTCAGCTCATCCGGCAGTTTCTCCATCAGCCGCTTGGCCGCCATGCGGATGGTTTGCAGCTTGCGGAACTGGTCGGTGTTGAGGCGCGTGCGGCTGGAAAAGCGGATTTCCTTCTCGCGAGCATCGACATCGAAAAGGTCCTTGGGCAGAGATCCCTTGGCACTGAACAGATCGACCTGGAAGATGCACAGGTCGCTTTCCAGTTCCTCGCCGCCGAGAATGCGTTGCAGCGGCGTGTTGGAGACGATGCCGCCATCCCAATAATAGCGGCCATCGATCTCGACCGGTGCAAAGCCCGGCGGTAACGCGCCGGACGCGGCGATGTGCCGTGTCGTGAACTCGCTGTGCCGATTGTCGAAATAGTTGAAATTGCCGCTCATCACGTCAACGGCGCCGAGGCTCAGCCGGATAGCGCCGGAGTTCAGCAGGTCGAAGTCAATCAGGCCGGCCAGCGTCTCCTGCAACGGCGCCGTATCATAAAGGCTGATCGCGGCCATCGGATCGCCGGGAATATTCCAGGGCGCAAAGGCCCGCGGCGTGAAGAAACCTGGTACGCCGGTCAGCGAGCCCAGCATGGCGGCGGATTCGTTGAACCATTTGCGCATCACGTCGCCATTGCCGAAGAAATGGCCCGGTAAGCCCGAGGACACGCGATGCCAGAACGTGCGCAGATTGTCGACACGATGCTCGACGGGGCTTCCGGCGATGATCGCCGAATTGATCGCGCCGATCGAAATGCCTGCCAGCCAGTCCGGCCGGATACCGGCCTCGTGCAGCGCCTCGTAGGCGCCGGCCTGATAGGCGCCGAGAGCGCCGCCGCCCTGAAATACCAGCACGGTCTTTTCTGTCGGAATTGTGCTCACCGGATGCTTACCCCTGGAATGCTGCGTTTGCGAACATACAATACCCGGGTGGGATGTCGCGTTCCGTTTTCGCAGATTAAGTTTTGGTAATGCGGAAAGACGATAAGAAGTTATAATGTATTCATTTCAGATGCTTGCCGGTAACAAGCGGCATCAATTTCCTATCTTTGGCGCGGATGATAATCCAGCTTTGTGCACTGCGCAATGCAACAGAATGTGACGACGGATCGCGGTCACATCATGGCAAGATGCGCGGCGAAAAACATCCACAGCACGAAATTGAGGACGAAGCCGACAACGAACAGCCGCTGGCGGACCATCAGTCGGTTCGAGGTGACATGCACATAGGCATGGGCCAGGCGGCTGAGCACGAACAGCCAGGCGATGATGACGACCGCCTGGCTGACGCCGGCCGTCACGTAGAGAAGCACGCAAACCAGATAGAAGAGCAGCGGCAGTTCGAACTGGTTGATCAGGTTGCGCGCGACGGTGGCGCTCGGCGACGGCTCGATCGTCGGAATCTTGTAGTCATGCGCCTTTGCAGTACCCGCCCGCACGGCGCCGAATCTACGCCGCATCATCAGAAGATAGATGCAAAACACGAGCATGACCTGCGCGATGACGGGCCAGAAGATTGCAGTCGATGTGGGCATGAAGACTCCGTCGATTCGAACCCAAGTTCATGTATGGCAGCGACGCTCCAAATCCAGCACTTTCGACCTTGCTGCCTTACGGATCGCCGGACGTTCAGAAAAACGAGAGGCGGCGAAGTTACCCTCGCCGCCTTTGAAATTTCAGACTTGAATTGTCGCTTACATCGAGCCGGGATAATTCGGGCTTTCGCGCGTGATCGTCACGTCATGGGCATGGCTTTCGCGCAGGCCGGCACCGGAAATGCGCACGAAGGTGGCGCGTTCCTGGAAGTCCTTGATGGTGGCGCCCCCAACATACCCCATCGAGGCCTTCAGACCGCCGGCGAGCTGATGCAGCACGCCCGATACCGGACCCTTGTACGGCACCTGGCCTTCGATGCCTTCCGGCACCAGCTTCAGCGTGTCGCGCACTTCCGCCTGGAAGTAGCGGTCTGCCGAGCCACGCGCCATGGCGCCGACGGAACCCATGCCACGATAGGCCTTGAACGAGCGGCCCTGATAGAGGAAAACCTCGCCCGGGCTTTCGTCCGTTCCGGCGAGCAGCGAACCGATCATGCAGGCCGACGCGCCGGCAGCAATGGCCTTGGCGAGGTCGCCGGAGAACTTGATGCCGCCATCGGCGATGACCGGAATGTTGGCTGCCTGCGCCGCTTCGACCGCCGACATGATGGCCGCAAGCTGCGGCACGCCGACACCGGCAACGATGCGGGTGGTGCAGATGGAGCCCGGACCGATACCGACCTTGACGGCATCGGCGCCCGCATCGATCAGCGCCTTGGTGCCATCGGCGGTGGCGACGTTGCCGGCCATGATGCGAACCGAGTTCGACATGGTCTTGACCTTGGTGACGGCATCGAGAACGCGCTGCGAATGGCCATGCGCGGTATCGACGACGATGAGGTCGACGCCGGCATCGATCAGACGCTCGGCCCGTTCGATACCGTCATCGCCGACGCTGATGGCGGCGGCGGCGCGCAGACGCCCCTGGGCATCCTTCGAGGCATTCGGGTTCAGCTGCGACTTTTCGATATCCTTGACCGTGATCAGGCCGATGCAGCGACGGTCGCCATCGACAACCAGCAGCTTTTCGATCCGGTGTGTGTGCAGAAGGCGCTTGGCTTCCTGCTGATCGACATTCTCGCTGACCGTGATCAGGTTTTCCCTGGTCATCAGTTCATAGATCTTCTGGTTCGGATCCGACGCGAAACGGACGTCGCGGTTCGTCAGGATGCCGACGAGACGGCCCGGCACCGAGCCGGTGGCATTTTCGACGACCGGGATGCCGGAGATCGAATACATCTTCATCAGCGCCAGCGCGTCGGCAAGCGTGGCATCGGGACCGATTGTCACCGGGTTGACGACCATGCCGCTTTCGAACTTCTTGACCTGGCGAACCTGTTCGGCCTGTTCGATCGGGGTCAGGTTGCGGTGGATGACGCCGATGCCGCCGGCCTGCGCCATGGCGATCGCCAGGCGACCCTCGGTGACGGTGTCCATGGCGGAGGAAAGGATCGGCAGGTTGAGGTCGATGTCCTGAGCAATGCGGGTGGCGATGTTGGTCTGCCCCGGCATCACTTCGGAATGTCCCGGTTGCAGAAGAACGTCGTCGAAGGTCAATGCCTCCAAACCGGTCGCCGTTTCGATGATGCGTGCCATGGCCAATCCCTTCAGTAAATGGTGCCCTCTCCGCACGATCGAAAACCGTGCGGCGGGAGACTCGCCCCGTTCAACGGGCGAGAGTTTCTTGGAAGTTGGCGAGGGCTGGTAACACGGATATGACGGGTTGGAAAGTGGAAAGGCCGGCATCATGCACCGTTTGTCACAGCGATGGCAGACATTGCGTCGCGAAAGCAACGGACTTGTATTTGACCGCGATTGCGCTATTTTTGGAGTGTCGATGCAGGGGCGAACCTGCACCGACGTTTACTGCCTATCTGAGGATTTGAAACCGGACAGAGGCCTGCCAGCCAGTCCGGTTTTTCCTTAGTGTCAGCGTGATGCTAAATGGCAGATACCACATAGATCACCTCCACGTTAAAAGACAAAGCTGATGCCACAGTCGGGAAAGCTCATCCACCCGATGCGCCGGCTGGCGGGACGCCGCTGCTTCTGCCTTAAAACCGTGCCACAGTATCAAACTCGCTGTCGCCCGCAAGCAGCCAAGGCGTACCTGCTGCCCCTATAAATTGCGAGAAATCAGATTTCGAACTGGTAGGTCTCCGGCGCGAAACGATAGCCCTGCTCGTGTTTTTCGATGAAGCCGACGGCCGGGAACGGCATGTGGTAACCGACGAAGGGCAGACGGTCGGTGGCGATCATGTCGAACACCGTCTTGCGCGCGGCGGCGGCCTTCGCCTTGTCCATGTCGAATTTCACTTCCCAATCCGGCCGCTGCAGCGACAGGACGAAATGATTGGCGGTGTCGGCGGTGAGCACCAGACCCTTGCCTTCCGATTCGACCTTGAACACCATGTGGCCCGGCGAATGGCCGAAGGCGGCCATGCCGGTAATGCCGGGCACCACTTCGCCGCCATCGCCGATGAAGGTCATCTTCTCAGCCAGCGGCACGACATTCTTCAAGACGCCCTTGTGGCCACCCTCCGCCGGCGTGCCGACACGGGCCTCGTCCCTCCAGAAATCATATTCGACCTGGCCGGCGACATAACGGGCATTCTTGAAAGCCGGCGCACCACCTTCCATCAGACCGTTGATGTGGTCGCCATGCATGTGGGTCAGCACGACGACGCTCACCTCATCCGGCGTGTAGCCGGCGGCGACGATGCCTTCGAGCAGATGCCCCGCACCCGCCTCACGGCCGCCCTCGCCCATGCCCGTATCGAACAAGACGAGATCGGTGCCCGTATCGATCAACGTGGGCGAGAACCCGTTGACGAATTTTTCCGTCGGCAAGAAATTCGCCTTCAGAAGATCGGCAACCGCCTCGGGCTTCTGGTTGGTGCCAAATGTTTCCTCCGGCTTTTCGGCGATGCGGATACCGTCGCTGATGACGGTGACGCCAAAAGTGCCGATCTTGAAGCTGTTGGTCCTGCCTGCCGGTGATTTCATGCTCTCGGCTTTCGGTTCGCTTTGCGCCAAAGCGCTACTGGTCACGACGAACGGCGCGGCCAGCGCGCCGGCGGCTGCTGTCCCAAACAAGGCACGACGGCTTAATGGAAAAGATGTCATCTTGCTGTTCTCCAATGGGGTTCTGGCAATGGATTGCGGATGGTGACATCCGGCAAAGGCAACATCTAGCGTCTTGACAGGCAATGCCAGCAGGACTCACACGGATGTGATCGCAAGTTGAACGCGGCGCCCCGACTTCCGCCTGAAACACCCTATGTCCGTGGCGTCACATTCCCATGCAAGGCCTTCGCATGAACCGCATCGTCCCGATGATCCTCGCCGTCGCTCTGTTCATGGAGCAGATGGATTCCACCGTCATTGCCACCTCGCTGCCGGCGATCGCCCATGATCTCGGCGTCGGGCCGATCACGCTGAAACTGGCGCTGACCTCCTACATGGTATCGCTGGCGATCTTCATTCCGCTCAGCGGCTGGATGGCCGACAGGTTCGGCGCCAAGCGGATTTTTCGCGCCGCCATTCTCGTCTTCATCGTCGGGTCGATCTTCTGCGCCTTTGCCAACAGCGTGCTCGCCTTCGTGCTTGCCCGCTTTCTGCAAGGCATGGGCGGGGCGATGATGACCCCGGTGGCGCGTCTCGTGCTGGTCCGTTCCACCCAGCGCAGCGAACTGGTCGGCGCCATGGCGCTCTTGACCATTCCAGCCCTCGTCGGGCCACTGGCCGGCCCGCCGCTCGGCGGTTTCATCACCACCTATTTCTCCTGGCACTGGATCTTCCTGATCAACGTCCCGGTCGGCATTCTCGGCTATATCCTTTCCGGCATCCATCTGCCGGAAATCGTCAGCGAGGCTCCCCCACCGATCGATATCAAGGGCTTCTTCCTCAGCGCCGTCGCAGCTTCCGGCACCATGTTCGGCCTCTCTGTGATGAGCCTGCCGGCCCTGCCGCCGCAGATCGGGGCGGTCGCCGTCGTCATCGGCATCATCTGCGCCATCCTTTACGTCCGCCACGCGCGGCATCATCCGGCACCACTCCTTGATCTCAACCTTTTCAACGACAGTGCGTTTCGGGCAGCCGCGATCGGCGGCACGCTGTTCCGCATCTCGATCGGCGCCGTGCCCTTTCTGATGCCGCTGATGCTGCAGGTGGGTTTCGGCCTGACGCCGTTCCAGTCCGGCATGATCACCTTCGTCGGCGCCGTCGGCGCGCTGACCACGAAATTCTTCGCCAAGCGCGTCCTCATCTTCGCCGGCTTCCGCACGACGCTGATCTTCGCCTGCATCACCGGCACAATCCTGACCTTCGTCAACGGCCTGTTCACCCCGGCAACACCCTATGCGGTGATGATGTTCATCCTGCTGCTTGCGGGCTTTGCACGCTCGTTCTTCTTCACCAGCGTCAACGCACTGGCCTTCGCCGACATTCCGGATTCGATGGCGAGCAAGGCGACGTCGATGACCGCGGTCCTGCAGCAGATGAGCCTGGCGCTCGGCGTCGCCGTTGCCGGCGCGATCCTGGAAATCGAAACGACGCTGACCGGCTCACCGCTCGAACTGCGCGACTTCCAGATCGCCTTCATGCTGATTTCAGCGATCACGCTCACGGCGATCATCCCGCTGATCGGTATGTCGAAAACAGCCGGCGCCTCGGTTTCCGGGCATAGAAAGCACCTGGACCCGGAAGAGGAGATCGTGGCGGTCAAATAGGAAAGACCAAGCTATTCCGGCTTTTCGCAGACGGCCGACAGTTTGTTGCCGTCGGGGTCGCGGACGTAAGCGGCATAGAAATGCGCATGGAATGGCCGGAGGCCCGGCCCGCCTTCATCGGTGCCGCCATGGGCGAGCGCGGCTGCATAAAAGGCATCGACCGCGGCACGGCTTTCCGCTTCGAGCGCGACCATGGAACCGTTGCCGATCGTTGCAGCATTCCGGTCATAGGGCTTGACCACCCATAGCCGGCAACGCATGTCGCTTTCAGCGCCATAGCCGATTTCGACATCATCCTGCTTGCGGCGCGCAAGTCCAAGCGGCGCGAGCGCCGCGTCATAGAAACGCTGTGCCCGATCAAGATCGTTACTGCCGAGGGTGATATAGAGGAGCACTTTACTCGGCCTCGACCGAATCCCGCTCGTCCGCCAGATAGCGCTCGTCGACCGTAGTCTCGGCTTCGCGCAACGACGGGGCACCGGGCTTGCGCCCCTTGAAACCCTTGGCGAGCAGGAACATCTCGACCGATTCCGCCCGCGAAGCCGCCGGCTTCACATGGATGACCTGCTTGAAATTCTGCTTGAGCAGCGTCAACAGTTCGCGCTCTGCGCCGCCCTGGAAAGTCTTGGCCAGGAAATGTCCGCCCTCGGCCAGAACGTCGATCGCGAA
This sequence comes from Pararhizobium sp. O133, assembly GCF_051669845.1. Lineage (NCBI taxonomy): Bacteria > Pseudomonadati > Pseudomonadota > Alphaproteobacteria > Hyphomicrobiales > Rhizobiaceae > Pararhizobium > Pararhizobium sp. O133. The sequence continues at coordinate 4,039,902 of NZ_CP196426.1, forward strand.
ATAGGCCGCGACCTCGCAGAGATGCATGGTGCGGATATGATCGGTCTGGCGATGGCCGGTCGTCGGCGCCGCCATGTCGGAAAGCACCAGATCGGGCGTGCCGCCAAGCGCCGTCATCAGCTTTTCAGGCGCCGACGGATCAAGGAAATCGAGCTGCAGGATATGCACGCCAGCCAGCGGATCGAGTTCCAGAAAGTCGATCGCGACGACCTTCGGCTCGGCATCGGTCGAATTGGTGACCTTGGCGGCGATTTGCGACCAACTGCCGGGTGCCGCACCAAGGTCGATGATACGCTTTGCGCCGGACAGGATTTTATGCTTCTCGTCGATCTCCAGCAGCTTGAAGGCCGCGCGGGCGCGATAACCCTCGAGCTGCGCGCGCTGCACATAGGGATCGTTGATATGACGCTCCAGCCAGCGCCGCGACGAGGCCTTGAGCTTGCCCTTCTTGACCTTCTGGCCCAGCTTGCGCCCGGTGCGGTTTCCGCCGATCGGGGGTTTGGTCATTGCGTGTTTCCTTCGTGGGAACCGTACGGGGCTAGGCCGCGCATGGGACGCCGCGCGCGGCCGCGCCGCCAGACGCCGTCATCGGCCATCATGTCGGTGAGCAGCCCTTCGCGCAGGCCGCGATCGGCAACGCGCATGCGCTCCGACGGCCAGCGGCGGCGGATGGCTTCGAGAATGGCGCAGCCGGCCAGAACCAGATCGGCCCGGTCCGGCCCGATGCAGGGATTGGCGGCCCGGGCAGTGAAATCCCAGGACAGCAGGCGCGCCTGCATGGCCGAAACCTCGTCATCCGACAGCCAGAGCCCGTCGACCTTGCGGCGATCGTAGCGCGGCAGATCGAGATGGACGCCGGCCAGCGTCGTCACCGTTCCGGACGTGCCGATCAGGTGAAAGCCGTTCTCATCGCCCGGATTGTCGAGCGTATGGATCGCCGGGCAATCGAACTTGGCGAGCATGCCCTGGACTTCCTGGACCATTGCCTCGAAACCCTGCGGCGTTACATCCTGCCCGCCATGACGCTCCGACAGGGTGACGACGCCGACCGGCAGCGATGTCCAGTGGGTGATGTGATTGGCGAGCCGGCTGGAGCGGTTGTCGTCGATCTTGATGACGGCGATTTCCGAGGAGCCGCCGCCGATATCGAACAGCACCACCGATTTGGTTTCGCGGCCGACCAGCGACGAGCAGCCGGACACGGCAAGCCGCGCCTCGGTTTCGCGCGTGATGATCTCGAGCTCCAGACCGGTTTCGGCCAATACGCGCTTGAGGAACACCTCACCGTTTTCCGCGGCGCGCGTCGCTTCCGTGGCAATCAGCCGTGTCTTGCGGATATCGCGGGTCTTGAGCTTTGCCGCGCAGACCTTCAATGCATCAATCGACCGGTCCATCGCGTCCTGCGACAGGCGCCCGGACGCGCCAAGCCCCTCGCCCAGCCGCACGATCCGCGAGAACGCATCGACGACCCGGAATTGCCCCGGCCGCGTCGGCTGGGCGACCAGAAGGCGACAATTGTTGGTGCCGAGGTCGAGCGCGGCATAGAGCGGCGAGCTTTCAAAACCATGCCCGTGCCCGTGGCCATGCGCGATGCCGTTGCCGCGCCGCTCCTCGCTGCCATTCTGACTGGGCGCCGGACGCTCTTCGACCTTGCGGCTCGGAAATACATGAAACGGCTGTGGCCGCGTCGCGACATCCGCGACGGGGCGCGGCTTTTCGCTGGTCGCCAGCGGGCGACCCTGCAGGCTGCGTCTCTGCCGGTGTTTCTTGTTGCGCTTTTGGCTGGAATGGTCCGGCCTCGGATGGTCCGGCCCGGCAACAGCCACCGGCTTTTCAGCAGGGGCGGAACCATCCGGATGGATCGAGGCGACATGATTCGTCGCTGCATGCTGCGTCTGGGCGGATTTCGACCGGCGCCGGCGCTTGCGTTTGCGCACGGGTTCGCCGCTCGCATCTCTCACTTCGGGACGCCCTGTTTCTCCGGCATGGCCGGAGGAACTGGCATTCGCAGGGACCATGCGCGACGGTTTTCCCCGTCTGCGCTTGCCCTTGCCGAAACGGGACGGTGACTGCCCTTCGTTGCGGCCTGCTGCCGACGCCCCGGAAACGGACGGCTGTTCGCCGCTGTCGGGGTCTCTCACGTGTCTGTCCATTGCGCCGCGCGGAACGATAGCCGCTCAAGGCGCTCTCTTGATTTTCGTTGGGCCGACTTTACCAGCGCCGGCCCAATTCACCAAATTCTTTTTGCGCCTGCATCAAACCCGGTGACTCCGGCCTTCCGCATCCCCGCGAAAACTCATTTCACCGCCCGCCAAATTTTTTCCCAAAATCTATTTGCATCCGCCGATTCTTTGTTTATAAGCCCGCCTCACCAGCCGGGCGCACATATCGCCCCCTGAGCGTTGGGGAATAGGTTAACGGTAGACCCACGGACTCTGACTCCGTTAGTCCTGGTTCGAATCCAGGTTCCCCAGCCAAACGATTTCAAACACTTAGCTGCATTTTTCATGTCAGGCATGTTGCAGACGTGTTGCATCCATTTCCCTTGATTTACAACGGTTTCCTGCCACACTCGGCAAATCCACGCGACATGGAATGCAACATGGAATGCAACATGGAATGCAACATGGGAGGCTCTTGAATGGCTCGTTCAGGCTAACCAGATGTCCACAATCGAACTTTGCATAATCGTAGCTCTCTTGGTGATGTCTTTTTCCCCGCTCTTCCTTTTCATGGGACGGCGGGCCCGAGACACTGCTTACAAAACGAGGGTTGGTGTGTTGTTGGGGTGGGCTGGCACAAACCTGGCCCTTGTTTGGCTTGTAATCCAATTCATAAAATTGTTTACGCGCTGAGCCGCTAATCCTTCGCAGCTAAGGATGGTCAACAAAAAGATTCTCTTACAACGGGCCGGAAGCATGCCGCAATTTCAACTGAACGCATCAAGAATATGGCAGGCGTCCAAGCGCTTCCACAATTATGCGAAAATCCTTGTTGTCGGCCTCATCCTCTTCGAGCTCTTCTTGCTATTTGGTGGCCGATGGGTCCTGATCTCGCAAGAACGATCCTCGCGGGGAAGCTCAATACGCTTCGGCAACGTCGATTTAGAAAAGCGTTCTTGGGATGAGTTATCATGTACATATTGGACGGGCAGAAGCGTACAAACCTTAATCGACAGCGCGGAGTACGACTATGTTGTCATTCCCGAGTGCCCGTTCATACTGACTCGACCGTAGCTCCTGCCTTTTTCTTTACGCTAGGTCAGGCCTTCCGGCTACCGTAGCTGCGATTGAGGACGTTGATCCCGCTGCGCGCCTTGCTGTCCCAAGAAGCGGATAAGCGGTCGCCTGATCCACCGCTGACATTGAGCTGCAATGAGGATAGGGTGAGGTACCGATACGGGGGAGCGGTCGCGATGCAGAAGAATTTGGAGGAGGTTTTTCACCAGGAAATGTTGGCGATTTACGATAAGTGCGCCACCATCGGTTATTACCCGCGTGAATTTCGCCGCATGGTCTTGGAACACAAGGGCGTTGGCGCTGCGAAGCGCTTGATCCACCGACCTGAAACGACCGGCCTTAATCGGCTCGCTTCCGAGGGAAAGCTTGAGTGGTCGATGGAATACCTGATGGCGGATACTCGCTTTTCCGCTCTATTCGATGAGAAAGAGTTGCACACTGCCCGTCACCGCGTTGGAATTCCACGCCGTCCTTAAGGCACGCTGATCGTGTAAGGTCCACTGAGTTCGGGAGAATGATTGCCGGCGTGGGTTTGCATTCTTAATTTGGCGAGGCGAATTTGACCATCGTTCACCTTGTTTCCCCCTTGGCCGTCGAGCGGTGTGCCTGCCCGATCAGTGGCATTCCCACATGTCGTGTGCCGTGCTACAATAATGCTTACTTTTATGAGCGTTTGAACCAAAGGATGCCCTCTCGGGCGACGGTCTCGACGGGTAATTGATCCTTATCGGAATAGGATGTCGGCCTTCAACACAGGAATTCACTATGACCGAGAAAGCTGCGATAGGTTTACAACTTGCGACGGCAGCGCTGTGTGCCGTTTCTGTCGCGTTAGTGGGAGCTATTTTCGCGCAAACATTGTCACAGGCAACAACGCTGGGCGAACACTCTAAAACGCTTCAGTCGGTAGAAGCCTCTGTTGCAGGAATAGATGCCACAATCGCTGCTGCCAAAGCGGAAATCATCGCGGAATATTCCAGCAGTCAAAATTCTCTTCGCGGCGACGCCGATTTCCTGAAGGCCCAAAACGCCGGCATGATGGTTCAGATGGGAGAGCTGAAAAGGGTTGTGGAAGCGTCATCCATCGATCTGCCGGCATTGATCGCAAAGCTCGGGTTTGTTGAACAATCGGATATTATGCACGCAGTTATATATAACGGCAGCATATTTGCGGTTCCAAGCTCCCCGGACGCAATTCAAAAATTGCTGAATGCCGGATTGAAGCGGGAGATGATCATGGATACAGTTTCCGCGTTCAAGGTGGCTCCTGCTTCGCTTGCAATGCCAGATGCGACCGTGGCAAAGCCGTAGACTACTTTTCAAGCGATCTGCTCAGTCTAGAACCGCCCGTCACTTAAGCTCAGGCAGCGCCGTACATCAAAGGAAGGCTGGGTTTTCACTCGGCCTTTTTCTTTACCGCGTCCCGCCATCGATCGGCCGGAGATAGTTATCAGCAGCGCGCCGACGGTTGATCCTCCGCTGCGCTGGCGTGACGTGCTTCCCGCAGGTCGGCGCCAGGCCAAGATCGTCCTCCAGCGCCATCGCTGCCTTGTCGGCGTCATACATGGCAATGAAGTTGGAACTGGCGCGGGCGATCGATTGGCTTGGAACCTAATTCGCTTTTGAAGGTTGGAGGGGCCATGAGAGACACCGAACAAAAAGCAAAGGCCGGAATGGGCCGCTTCGTCATCTTGATCTTAGGGATCGCCCTATTGCTCGCCGGCATCTACGTCGTCTTCGAGACACCCGGTGAAACGCAGGGGCAACCTTCACCCCATGCAATCGATCAGTCAGGTTAATGCCAATGGCAAAAAATGACACACCAACCGGCTTAGCGCCGTCCGCCAGTTCCCCCAGCGAAAAAAGGACAAAGGTACAACTCGGGCGTGGCGCCGTCATGTTTATATGCGGCGTGGCTCTTGCGGCTTTCGCGATTTACACCTTCGTCGTGATCTACGGCCTTGTTACAGCCGCGCAGTGAACACTGCCCGGTTATGCGGGAGTGGGTAGAACCCGACCAAAGCAGCTCGCAATCTAACCGATGCTGGAGCACTTCAAATGGAGTGTCTTCGTTTTCAACATGTACGGCATGAACTATGCTCCAGTCGTAATCGTGGTGCGGGTCGTAAGAAGCCTGGGTTTCAGCCGGCCTTTTTCTTTGCCTGCGATTTTGCCGGCTCGCTATCGAGAAATGCTGCTTTCTGGAGCCAGTCGACGATAATCCGTCGGACCATTTCAGGGCGCGCCACCCCACCATCATCTTGACCTGCCGCTGCCATGTCTAGCGCCGCAACGATCTCAGGGCGAAGCATCACGTTGACCTGTTCGCCGCGACCGATTGCGGGGCGACCACGTCTATTTTTTTCTAGATTTAAATCTTGACCACTCATGAAATAAAATCTAGATTAAAAATCAAGCCAAGGCAAGGCGCCAACCTCGCTCTTGGCTCTAACCACACCGATCATTGGAGGATCGAATATGGCTTCCCACACTATAAAGCTTTCTGCACTTTTCACCAATCCCGCCGTGAAGGCCGCGTTCGAGCGCGCCGAGCGGGACAACGGTACCGAACTGGTGGTGCCGGCGCCACGAGACCCAAATCTAATTGGCAGTTCGGGCGCTTCTATGCGCTGGCGCGACCGCCTGGAATATGCAGCAATGGCCGCTCCGGCTGGCTATTGAGAAACCCGTTTATCACTATCAAAGGGGGATGAAATGCTTGATATGAATGAGAGCACCGCAAGGCGCATCATAGATGCGATCGCGGTGGCGATAGATGGAAAGCCATCTTCGGCGAAGACGTTCGCGCCCGCCCCGTTCACTGAGCTCGCGGATTTTGATTCCTGGGGGCAACAGAACAACAACAGCCTCAACGACACCACCCGTACAGACGCGCTCACGGTGGCGTACTTGCTCCTTTCTGGAGGGAGAATTCCCCTGCAGGGTATTCAGGTGCAGGGGGCCTTTTTTCGCCCAGACAAATGGATTGTTGGCGCGCTTGTGAAGAAGGGACGCGCGCAGGTAGATGCCTCTGGAAAGTATGTTGTTTTCACCCAGGATGGCTGGGACTGGATGGCCGGCATTCTCGAAAAGCTCAAGACGGCTTGAACTCTCTCTTTTTCTCAGTCCTCTCAACCAGGGTAGTTACCTGATGTCCGCATTGACGTTGATCTCCCCTGCCGAGGGTATCGTGCAAGCCTCCGACCTGAGCGAGTCCGCGCTCGACTATGGCCGCGCTGCGCTATCCACGAACACCATGCGGGCCTACAGCGGCGATTGGGAGGAATTCCAGACGTGGTGCGCCGATCGGGGCCGCGGCTCTCTGCCTGCCACCCCTGCGACCGTGGCAAACTTTGCATCTGCTCTGGCTAGCGCTGGCAAGAAGGTGCCCACAATCGCGCGCAAGCTGGCTGCCATCCGGTTCTTCCATCGCGGTGCCGGTGAAGAGAACCCGACCGACAATGCTGGCATGTCTGCCATCCTGAAGGGCATCCGTCGGACCGTCGGCACGGCGCCGCGCCAGAAGGCACCAGCGACGGTTGACGTCATCCATGCACTGATGGCCCGCATCGCAACTGACACCCTTCAGGGCAAGCGCGACCGCGCTCTGTTGCTGCTCGGGTTCGCTGGCGCGTTCCGTCGCTCCGAGCTGGTGGCAATCACCGTCGAGGATCTGACCTTCAGCAACGAAGGCGTTGACGTATTCCTTCCCAAATCGAAGACCGACCAGGAGGCAAAAGGCCAGTCGGTGGCGGTTCTAAATGGAAAGGCGCTGAAACCGGCTGACAGGCTGCAGGAGTGGCTTGAGGCGGCCGCCATCACAAGCGGTCCGATCTTCCGACGGATCAACCGTGGCGACCATTTAACAGGCGAGCCGCTGACTGCTCAGACGGTGGCGCTGATCGTGAAGCGCTATGCCGAAGCCGCTGGGCTTGATTTCGAGAAGCTTTCCGGTCACTCGCTGCGCGCCGGCTTTGTAACGTCGGCCGCTGAAAACCGGGCCAGCATATCGCGCATCATGGAAGTGACCCGCCATCGCGATCCCCGGACGGTCGAGACCTACGTGCGCAGAGCCGATCGATTTAAAGATCACGCTGGCGATGGGTTTCTTTGACTACCCAATTTGCTCCAGCAGCGCGTCGCTTATGTTTTTCGCTATCGCTGTGGTTGGCATCTCTTTGAATCCCTCTGCTGAGAGTGAGATCCAATCATCGCCGTGGCCGAGCCGGGAGGTAATTTCTGTCGCGAATGGAGAAGATGAGCCATGGGAAATCCATTTGGGAAATCCGACTGGATTGCGCCGAGACCAATATATTGACGGCCCCCCTTCCCCAACATGTCGTGACATCGCTCCACTTCTATGTCCTACCCACGCCAGTTTTTCTAGGCGCGGAAACCCAGGTACTTCTAAGAACAGGCTGAACGCCCAAGTTCCAGAAACGCTGCGTCCGGCGCACAGTGAAGCGAAGTCTTGAACATCGGTGAGGGCACCATATTGGCGAAGTGAACACGTGCCGTGAACTACCTCAAGGGACGAGGTTAGGTTGTGTTCCAACATTGAGGCCAGCAACGATAGCCCCGTGTTCCATATTTTCATTTGCTGCTCTTGCAGCCGTACCAGCCTCGCAACGACAGGGCTGTATCCTTGCTCTTTCGCTGCGGATCGCTCCATACCCGTAAGCGCGCCGTCTATCCGATCAAAAATCAAGTCGATGAAACCGCTTATGTCTCCACCAACATCGGATTCTCCAAGTGCGTCGATATAGCGGTCACGTTCAACTTTCTTGATTATAATTGGCGGGTACCCTGCTCTTATAAGCTCCAGGTTACCTATAGCTCGCGAGACCCGACCGTTGCCGTCAATAAAGGGATGCACGTGAGTCAGCCATGCGTGAAGTACAGCTGCTCTGATGGGTGCTGGAGCGTCGGCATTTGCAACTGACCATTGCTGCCAAACCTCCATCTGAGCCATAACTTCACCCCAAGTTCGCGGCGGGGTATGTTGAGCGCCTTTAATTCTAACGCGCTCTGATCGAAACATGCCGGCGCCTGGTCTATCCCCGAGTAGCAATCCATGTATTTCGAGTAACTGTTCTATGTCAGTCGGACTACCCCCTTGCGCAATTTCCACGACGCGGTTCAAAGCCCTGTCAAGCGCAACGGCATCCCTGATAAATGCAGGATCGTGACCCGTTATGGTTATTCCCTTTAGGACGGCTAATTCTGTTTCACCCGCCGAAAGGGTACTGCCTTCAATGGCGTTCGACTCCGCCACCTGCTCAAATCGCTTCTCCCCGTAATAAGCGCGGAGTGTTTTTTGCGTTAGAACATCCTTCCGCCTGAGAAGCGAAACGCGATCCTCAACCGCGTCAAGTTTTTGTTTGATTTCGTGCTCAACGCTGGCTGGGAGGGTGTAAGGGGTGGCATCGAGACGGAACATTCTTTTCTTTCAAACTATTTTTGGACAGGCGTGTGTCACTGGGATTGTCGCCGGTTTCACTCAACAAGCCTCGAGATTTTCACTTGCGCGGAAATTGCTAGCTTCCTGTTTTCTTCACTCAATTTGTCGCCGAGTAACACGCTCCCGCGTTTCATAAACTTCAGTAAAATCAATATCTCAGATGAGTTAAAGGATGGGCTGGGAAACATTGTAATAGCCTGAACCTTAGGACCAATGAAGGATGCGGCCGCTATTAGATCGTGGTGATCAATAAAAATCAGATCGTGAATTGCCTCCATCACTAAAACACGAAGCACGGCCGCTTCGTCCGCCGTTAGACCCAACTGAATCTGCTCAACCATTTATCCGACCTTCCACGGCGGGTGCGTAGTTTGCCCAAGGTTGCCGATGTTCGAGTGATAATCAAGCGCCCATATCGGCAGCGATAAGGGGGATTATCGCTATCTTTCGCGCCGCTTGACTCCTGCGTGCATCATGTCAGCTTACGCGTTTTGGACGTGGGGACGTCTGGTCTGGGGGAAGCATGAAAATTTGGGTGGTTGCGTGGGCGCTTGTGTCTCTGGTCACGCTGGGTGGTTGCAAGTCGAGTTACACCTATGAGCCCATAATTCCCAATCCCCCAAACCTTGAGATGGCGAATGCGCAGTGCGAGATGATGTCTACCTCAGCCGAACAGGGAATGGTTGCGTGGGGCACGCCTGGCTACGTCGCTGGCGCCCAAATCGGCAACGCGATTGGAAACGGCATCCGGGTTGATCAGTTCATGCGCCAATGCATGACGCTGCAGGGCTGGAGGCGCGTTCAAAATCTGACTGACAAGACTTCGCACGCAACGACAACCCCTCAAGCGGCCCCCGCGCTGAGTCCGGAGCGGCGTGGAACGTATGTTGACGCCCTAGGCTTGCGGCACATTGCAAGCAAGTGCTCAATTACTTTGCCGGCGTCTGTCCGCGCCGATCTTGAGCGCCTGAACAGCGCGTCTCAGGAAATCGACCCGTCTGTTGCGGCAGATGGGAAAGCGAAGGGCGAGAAAATCTACAACGATCAGGTCAAATTGGCCGGGAAAAGTCAGGCGTGCAAACGCGTAGCCAAAATCATTTCGGAAATGTGATGACAGCCAAGTCTGCTCGCGAATGCGCCGCCTTGCCTTATGGCCTCATGAGACGAGGCATACGTGAGTAATGAACTTCGGATTTTGGAATTGATGCGAGCGGCGTATGATTCGCAGAAGATGGCTTTGCCTCCAATCGGTTGGAAGCAAGATCGGCAGAGGGACCGCATTCTGCGCGTACCGATAGCGTGCGATTGCGGCACCGTTAATTTGACTGGCGTCTCAATTATTGGAACAGCATGGACTGATGAACCGGACGAGCGGGTGACATTTCAGCTCGCAATGGACGTCGATGGCACGGACTTCCGCATTGCTCGGATCGATTGGCGTCCGCGCCAGCCCCATACCAACAAACTTGGTCCACCTGAACTACGCGGCGTAACAGCCTATACCAGCATCCACGACTTCCCCGAAAACGCGGCTCTCGGCATAGAAGAGATGCAAAAGCACAATCTGCCGATCATCAAGAAAATTGATCCAGAGCCTCCTAATTTTAACGAACTTCTCGCCTATGTTCGTGATACGTTTAAACTTAACAACGCCTTGGACATACCGGTGCCACCATGGTCGCAGGAATTACATCTGTGAATGACCCCGTTTCCGTCGCGAATTTCGCCGAGCGGATTGCGGGGGAGCTTGTACGCGCCCGCCGCTCGTCTCGTGGGGTTGTCATAACCACACCGGTACTCTTCCCTTCTGGCGCCCACGTAACGATCCTTGTCACGTTCACTGGCGACCGTTGCCTCGTCTCTGACGACGGCGCAGCTTATGCGGAAGCAGACCTGATGGGAGCCGGCGAAATCTTTCGTCGGGTGGCGCGATCAATCGCAGATGAAGTGGGCTTGAGATTCAACAACTTCGAGATATTTGAAACCGACGCTCGCATCGATACCCTTCCAGGTATCATTGCCATCGTGGCTGACACGGCACGGAGAGCTATTCACGTCACTGCAGAGCGTTTGGCGCGAAAGCTCGACTTCGATTTGAAAACATCGATCGTTGATAGGCTGATCGATGTTTTCGGCGCAAAGCGAGTTTCGGCTGATGCCGAGATAACAGGCGCCTCTACACATAACTGGACAGTGGATGCACTTGTCAAAACCGAAGGCGCGGAGATTGCAATCGAAGCAGTCTCGCCGTCCCCGATCTCCGTTTCGTCCGCATATATGAAGCTCGACGATATCCGGAGGTTAGACGGGGCTCCTCGCACAGTAGCAGCGCTAAAGGGAAAGCAACAGTTTGGCGCTGACCAGCTTCTTATCCTCGGTCGCACTTCGAAGCTCGTGGACGTCCGGTCCGACTGGCGAGAACTGGAACGTCTGGCGGCTTAACTTCAACGCATCGCGTTCTACAAACCCCTCCCTCGCGCGGCGGGGTTTCTTGTTCGGTGATGCCTCGCACAGCTGTTGAGAATTCCCGTTATCGCTAGTAAAATTGCCGGGCGCCGCCGTGCCACAGGATCTGCATGAAGCTCACGATCGATAGAATTGGCGTAAGATAAAGTTTCAGAGAGGGGTGGCGATAAAACGCAAGAATTCATCGCCGACTGTAGTGCTCCGCTTCGCCAAAAAAACTGCCGATGTGCCCATGGCAACCATGCCGCCTGTATCCGCCAATCCTTCGCGATCAAGGTCACGAAACACGCGCTGCATGACAGGTTTGGGCATTACGCTCTCAGGTAGGGCCGCCTCCAATACCGCCATCTGAGATCCCGCGTACATGGTCTTCGCTGCCGCGACCATTTCGGGCGACGCAGTAGGGTCAGCCAAAAGGGTCAACACCTTGATATGCGCCGGCGAAAACTGATCGAGGTATGAGAAAAACACTCCTCTTAAGGTCTCCTCAATTTCGTAGCCTGTAGCGATGTTGAGCACAGCGTTACGCAAATATTCTAACTTCTCCTCTCGGCTTGTTTTCATAGATGCTTGGGTAGCCTCGTACACCGCCGAAACAAAGTCGTCGTTGCTCTCCAAGTCATGAGGATCGAATCCCTCTAACCGGTCCTCTAGCTCGCGCAACCCTTTGCCTAGGCGCTGAAACCATTCGTCGCGCCGCTTTTCCAACGGCGCCGCAACAAACCGCTGAACAATTGCTCCAGCAGCATAACTTCCACCTGGTATGATTGATGTAGCAGCATCGATGGCCGTCCGCGCAACTTCATAGCCGAACGAACGCTTATCTTCGGTCGGATACTCCTCCAGCGGGCCTTTCATCTTCTCTGACATCTAAACGCCTCCTCTTTTATTTGTCGGCCGCTGACACGGAAACCAGGGAATTCCAAGCTTCCTTGTACGGAGCCAACCAATTTGGCCCACATCCGATATGTACGCCAGTTTTGTCAAAGTCAGGTAGGAAGCGACGCATATCCGTGTCCTTGCGCTGCTGCCCTTTCTTACCAGGGGTTGAAAGCCATACAGCGTATGACCGTTGCAAAACGTCAGCTACTAGCGCGCTGGGTATCAGGAAGCAGGATGGCGGATCTGTAAGAGTTTTTCCAAAATCCAGAAAAGCGTAAAATAGGCGGTCTGAGACAATGCTCTCATGTTTTTTCCCCATGTGCCACCCGCCGTCCGACCCCTTTTCCACCCGCGTTTTAACCTGTACTGCACATAAGCGATCACCGATATCATCCGTTACGACGATATCGCAGTTGGGAACCCCGACGGGCGCCAGCGCGGCGATTAGGCCGCGACGAAGCAACTGACACATTACGTAGTGCTCGCCGGCGGCGCCGAGGACCGTGGATGCCGCGACCATAACCTCTCCCCAACAATTATTCGCGCGTTTTGAAAAGCTTTGCATGCCCCTGCGTTAAGCATTGTGCCTTTAAAGCACCTCTTTACTCAAGAGTGCGCCTTGTTGATTGTGCGAGTTCAACTACTGGAGATTTGAGCGGGGAAGTAGTGTCCAGATCGTTGAATAATGGGCCGGCACCGGCATTATGGGCTTACCGCTCTGCGTTGCGGCGTTCAATATCTGCAAAGGCTTCTATCTCTTCCCGCGTCTGCATGCGCGACGTGACCGAGGATAGCGCATCGAGACCGCCGTGCGGATAGCTAAGGATCATGTTCTCCTGCACTTCCGTCACCATCATCCACCCGCCCACGCCGGGGTTCTGCTGCGTTTGGTCGGCCATGAGGCGTGGCATCCCCGTTTTGACGTCAGCCGCAAACCTTGTCTGAGCCTCAAGATCGACCATCGGAGAAACATGGACTCCGTCAATCCTCTGGATTTGGCCGCTCGCCCGATAGTTCGAAATCCAATGTGAGGCCGGCCCCAAGCGCCCCCAGCCGGCAATGTAGACATCGACATCCTGCTTGACGGCATAGGCTTCGCTCGGGTCGAGGTATTCGCCGACCAGCACATCCTTGAAATGCTCGATCAGGTATTGAACGGCGCTATCGTAATCGGCGGCGCCTGCAGATATCGACCGCTCGAACACACGCAGCGCTCCGACATGACCACGCACAGCCACCACCATCCGCAACCAAGGCAGCAGCGAATACTTGACGATATTGAACTGAACACCATCGCTGTTGGTCGTTTTGGTATCCGTGAACAGGCAGACGCGCTCGCGCTGCACGAGGATGTTGACCGCGCTCATAAGGAAAACTCCCAGTAGTCGCCGCCTGCGGAAATGGCGGAACCGACGCTGGCTACCGTGGCTGCTGTCGCGGCGCTCATCCCGATTGCTCCTGACGTGAGGATCGACGTGAACAATGGCGTCAAGATCGGATCGCCGTTAACCTGGCTTTGCATGCTGGTCGCGATGCCGAGCCCGTAGCGCTGCAGCATCATGCGATGATGAAAGCTCATTGCGTACTCCTCACGAGAAAGACACTTATCGCTACCTATTTGCCCTTCCAGGCGTTGGACTGGCTGAAGATCATTTCCTCATAGGCTCGCTCATGGTCGGCAAGTTCAGCCATCGGCCGGCCGTCGCGGGTGAGTGTCAGATCAAATGCCGAGCGGCCGACCTTGGCGGCCTGGAGATGAGCATTGCCCATGTCTTGGCACATCTGGTCATAGGACGCATCGCGATGCGCAACGGCCAATTCTTCCGCCGTGGCAGCACTGTCACCCAGCCGAAGCTCAGAGCCGCCCCTTGCATGCTGGACGACAGCTATGTGATTTGATCGGATACCGCGCTGGATGGCATCATATGTCTCGCCTGATGGCGATACCCCGGCTGTCCACTCCAGAGTGCAGTCGTAGCCCATGGAAAGCTCCCTGGTGCCGTTCTCGACCGCGTCGATGGTTGCCGCGTCGGCCAAAAGCATGGACACCCGGATAAACTCGCCGTCGCGGGCAACTTCGCCGTCGCTCCAGCCCTTGGCAACGTCACGCCAATTGATCGCTGATACCGGCTTGTTTGGATGCCCGAGGGTCACCGGCCGGTGCGCGAAACTCTGCATGGTGTCCTTGCTGAACACCTCGTCTGCCGGTCGGAAGACACGCACGCGCTCCATTTCCGGCTTGCCGACTTCGGCGCCCGTGTACATCTGGACATTGTCTGCCCGAGCAACGCGCGCGTTCACGGTCAAGTAGCCGTCGGCCGTGCGGCGCTTGTTGTCGATCGTCAATTTGTCCTGCATGTGCATGTCAGTTCCTTTCGAAATGAATATGGCGGAGAGCTCACCTCAAGACGCTCAAACCTCTCCGCCCCACTGCTCGCCAAGACGGTCACCACTTCACCCCGGCGATTCAGAACTCAGTGTGTCGTTGCCTTCCAACCATTGGTGAGGCCGGAGACCATGTCCGCATACGCCCGGTCAGCCTGCGCCTTGCCATCGTTGATGCCGGTTGCAATGCCGTCCTTGACGAGAGCGGCGAACGGATCGGCGTTTGCCTCGTCAGCGAGGAAGTCGAAGCGGCAATCGATATAGGCTTGTGTTTTGCCTGCGACAGCATCGGCGCCGAAACGCCCTTGAACGACCTCGCGACGAATTGCGTCTTCGGAAAGGTTGCTGGTGTCGAGCTTCGGCGCAATCTTCCTGGCTGTCTCGATGACTTTGCCGCGAAGGCTTGCGCGGCGTTCGATCTCGGCTTCCTGATCGTTGTATCGTGCAGTGGCGGCCTCGATATTGCGGTTAAGCGATGCGATCTGCGCATCCTTCGCCGCGATTTCAGCAAGGCGCCGCTTGCGCAGCTCGATCGCTTCTGCATCGATCCTGGCAGCCTCTGCATCCATGGCCTGCACGAAATATTCGACATCGGCGGCGGTCGGCAGTTGCAGCGGGTTGGCATCGGTAAAGGGGCTCGCAGTAGCCTTCCCGGCGGCGTTGTCGCGCGAATGCTGAATGAACTTGGCAACGGCGTCCTCAACGCCTGGCGTCAAGCTGCTTGTGTTGTTTTGCTTGGGCATAGGTTGTCCTCTCAATTATCGATCGAACGACGGCCAGAGATAGCCGTTGATCGTTCCGTCCTTTCGGAATTTGGGTAGGCGCACAGCATCCACCAGCGCCGGCCACGATATCTCTGGATTGACGGCCCACTGGTCAGGAAAACCTCGCGCTCGCTGCTCTGCGGTCGCATGGCCGTGAAACTTGGCGTTGGATGCGCGGATGCGCTCCATCAGAGCCGCAATCTTGCGAGACAGTTCGTCGTATTCCTTCAGGTCTTCGATCAGTTGCTCGCGCTCGATCAACGCGGCCTCGTGCGCAATGCGGCGGGCCTCAGCGTCCTCGCGGCTTCGGGTCGAAGTCAGCAAACCACTCAGTTGCTCGGCTGCGGTCTCCAGCCTCTTGCTGCGGAAAATGGCGTATTCCATCTGCCGGCGGGCTTCCGCCACCTCCGCAGGCCGGCGCTTCGGGTCCAGGGCGCGGGCCTCGGCTTTCTCGCCCTCTGCCTTGGCGGCATAGTTCGTCCGCGCGACTTCAGCAAGCAGTTGAGCGAGTTCGGCGGATACCAAGGCGTTCGAGAATGCGTCGGCGATACGGTCGTCCAAGCTGGTCTTGGCGTTCTGCTCTTCGCGGATTGAGATAACTTGTCCGGCTTGCATGGCCATCGGCTGCTCCTGTTGTGGAGACCGATAAGACCATGGGCGCTCGATCGGCGGTATTCGAAGAATTTGGAACTATGTGGAAGTCTGTGCCCATTCCGGCCGCAAATTGCAGAGCTTCGTTCAGCTATCGGCCGCCGCCCCGGATTTCTTCGAGAAGATCGATGCCACGGGAAAGGTATGCTGCCACGAGTGGATGATGCCGTTCGCCGCACCGGAGAAGCTCCAGCGCCTGGGATGCCCCGTCCAGCCTCATCAGCAGCGCCGGGAATGAAATCTGCAATGGCGAGTGCTTGTCTGCCTGCCGGCCGACACCATCGCGTTGCGCCCATTTCCGGATTGTCTTGTCACTGACCTGGGCGAAATACATCGCTGTTTCGATCCGCACGATTTCAGAGGGCAGCATCGGAACGGGCAGTTTCCGAGCGATAGCGGCATGCTCCGGCAACGCGGCCGGAGCTTCCGATAGGTAGCGATAATGGTCATTCTCGACAGCTTTTTTGCTCGCGAAATTATCACTCGTCATGGGAGATCCTTTGACGTGCAAAACCTTCGGCTTCCGCCAGAAGCCGCCGAACCGCGATGACCTCGCAGCTATACCGGCCATGCTTGAACGCCCCGTTCTTGGAGCCGCTGGGAGCGCCGGCACGGGCGCCATGGAACCGGCACACGGTCTTAAACCGCTCTGCCGGCGCCTGGCACGGTTTCTTCGTCCGCTTCGAAGTTGCCGTACAGCGCGGCGCTGACTGGAATGGATAAATCGTCTTGTTCATGGGATTGTACTGCCTTCTGACTGGTGGCCCTCCCCCCGTGGGCGACATTTCCGACAATAGCCTGGCCGCCTTCGTAGACGTGGACATGCTTGACGATGACCTTCTGGCTTCCGCCGTTGCGGTGCTTACGGAGCGCTTCCATCTGCGTTGTGAAGGTTCGCATCAGCTTGTTGACGACACGCTCCTGGAGGTCGAGCTGGGGGATGGTCTCGGTGTGGTTCATCTTCCGGGTGAAGGTCATGCTCGCCAGGTGAACGGCGGCCATCTGCAGGGCGAGCATGGTTTCGAGGTGGTCCCGAGGCTCGATCCCCCGCACCAGGGCAACCGCAACGTTGAGCGCGTCGATATCGACCTCCGAGCCCTTCGACGTCACGTTGATGAGCTGTTGGATTGCGCCGGAGTACATCGTGCCATCGGTGATGCCGAGCGCCTTGGCAATCATCGACTGTCCCAGAGCCGGAGATACGTGATCGGGGATGACCGATGTCGGTGTTTTCTTGAACATCGGGAATTTCAGGCTTTCGCTGAGCGGGCGCATGAGTTCCCTGTCTGCGTCGGTCAAAACGTATTTCTCGGCTGGGACTGGCTCCTTGCTCGCTGAGGGTCTTTTGGCGGGTAGGTTCTTCGTGGCGGGTTTCTTGCTGGTGGCCATTTTCAGTTCTCCTGATGTGTTGCGGTCGCCCGCACCTGGTGGGGTGACGCCTGCGGGTTCGTCATCCGGCGTCCATCCACGGTTCGAGATCAAATTCGAAGAGGTCGCCGTGCATCAGCAGCGGCAACAGCTTGGGGCGTTCCATGTCGGGGACGTTGTGCTTGCGCAGGAACGCGAATGCGGCCTCCAGCGTTTTCGGCGCAGGGAACGGCTTGCGGCTGAGAGGGCGCCCTTGCAGCGACTTCGGGTGCTTCCAGTCCTGCCATGCGATCTTCGGCTTCGGAGGTGGCGACACGTCACCGGGGAAGTCGCCTTCATCGTCGGGGACGGATTCGAGATCAATCTCGTCGTCTTCCGATGAGGAAAACTCGATTGGCTCTGGAGCGGGTGAGGAGGCGACTTTCGGGGCAATCACCGAAGGCTCAGTTTGAGGCTGCGCTTTTTTTTCTTCGACCGAAGGTGCAATTCCTACCGAAGGTGCAGTTCGCGTATACGTATCCTCTAACTTATCTTTCCTGTCATAAGCAGAGTCTTTATCAAGGGTATTCCTATCAAGTATATTGGTGCACCCGGGTGAACCTTCGGTGGCCGGGTTCTGCACCTTCGGTTGAGGCTGCACCTTCGGTTTTTGCACCTTCGGTTCAAACGCGTTTTGCACCTTCGGTTGATCGTCAAAATGCACCTTCGGTGAAACATGATTTTCGTCGGTTTGCACCTTCGGTTCGGGCATCTTCAAATAAATGCGGCGAAGCTTGCCGATGACGATACCTTGCTCGTTCCGCTTGGCGCTGGTGACGCGATCAATCAGGTTAAATTCGCCTAGCGCGATCAGGCCGCGCTTCGCTGTAGAGGTGTTGTTGGTGCCGATGGCGCTGGCAATCTCCTCATCGCTCGGGAACGCGAAACCGTACTCACGATTGACGAACGTCGGCAGCACGCCGGCCACTCGAAAACCAGCCTTGGGAAGGGCGCAGCTTGCGGCCACGCTCCTCCATTCGTCCCGCAACTTGTTGAACGTCGCGGCGTCTGTTTTGAAGTCGATCCTGGCGCTGGTCATGTGCGCCCTTTCGTCTTGCCGCGATGCAGGCGGGTGTGATGTGACCGGCAAAGCCACTCGACCAGCAACGGCCGGCGATAGTCGCGATGATGCGCGTCGGTCTTGGGATGGCCGCACACTCGGCACGGCATCGGGACGAGGCGACCAGCGCGGATGGCGGCGGCGACCTGCAGATGCGCCCGGTAGCGTTCCGGGTTTTCCTTACGCCAACGCTGCTGGCGGGTGAGCTGCTTTTCGGTGTCGTCGGTCATCGGCGCCTCCGATCGTAGAAATCGATGATCAGGTAGGCAGGTCTGGCGATGAGGTCGCCCAGATAGGCGACCCCCTTTGCGATTTTCAAAAGCGTGATGGCCGTGACGAGGGTGATGAGCTTCATGACTTGCCCCCGGGAACGAGGGTTCGCAGGAAGTCGCGGAAGGTGAAAGGCTCGTCGTCAAACCCCATGTCAGCGGTTTCTTCGAGCCAGCCGTTTTCGAGGATGACCGCCACCTTCATGCGGATATCTTCCGCTGTCTGACACTGGTAGCGGACGAAATCCTTGCAGGAAGCCCACGCCTGTTCGTAGACGGGACCGGCGGCGGTGAGTTCGCCGTTTTCATCCTGCGTCGCCATCCATGCATCGCGATCGGCGATATAGCGCGTGTGAAGGTCGAGAAGGGCGTTGCTCATGACAGCGCATCCTTCATGCCTTCCAGACGTTCTTCGGCGGACTCCAGCCTGCTTTCGATCTCGATTAAAACCGCTTGGATCGCATTCGTTGCGTTGGTCGAAACGGAGCTGTCGGCAGCAGCCATGTAAACAGCTCCGGCCAGATATCGAGTACTAACAAGGAGATCCACGATATCGACAAGCTGGCTCTTGAGGGTGGTGGTCATCGTGCCGCCTCCTGAAGCCGATCATGGAGCTTTTCAGCCTTTTTGAGGAGGTTGGCGGCATCTATCCAAACCTCACCAGCGAGCCAGTCGGTCACGTCAATGCTGTCCTTCTGAAACATCAGGACAACGTTGTTGCCGTCGATCTCCCTTGCGCGGGCAAGGTCGAGGGCGCCGGCAACACGCTCCATGAGAAGGTAAGATTTCCGTTGTGCGTTATGGATATCGCACCAGATATCCTCGAATTCCTTCCGAAGCTCGGGAATGGTGATCGAGGCTGGCATTCCGTCCAGCGCGGTGATAGGGTTTGTGTCGTTCATTTTGAAATCCTGCGGAGGGTTTGAGGATTGAACTTCGGCCTGGCAAAGCGTTGGCGCGCTTGCCGGGCCTTTTGCGTTCTGAAGGGCACTCACGATGCGTCCTCCATGAAAAAGCTGATGAGCTTGCTGCGGCTGGCGACGTAACGTTCGCCCACCTGCTTCACCATCGGCAGGTTGCCGCACTGGATCATGTGATAGGTCTGGCGATAAGTGCGCCCGATCAGCTGCCCGATCGCACCGACTCCCCAAACTAAATCCATCTCGGGCGCGTCCTTAGCGTCCATTTTTCGCACTCCATGATAACCGCATGACTACAGAATGTAGCCATTGCGCATGATCGTTACAGAATGTAATGATTGACGTCAAGACGATCTAGTTACAGAATGAAGTCATGACGGATAATTCGAAGGAATTGTTGGCCAACATTGCTCCGTTCGGCCTGCGAATGCAGGCTGATTTGAAGGAGCGTATCAAAGCGCATGCGGACAAAAATAATCGATCGATGAACGCAGAGATCGTCGCGACCTTGGAGCGCGAGTATCCAGCGCCCGCTGACGTTATGCACATCCATTTAGGCAATATCCGTCGGGCGCTCGACAAATACGAGCGGGAGACTGATCCTCGCGCCCGGATGCACCTTCAGACGATGGTAGAGGCGATGGTTACGTCGGGCCAGAACCTGGAAATTAATTGGGACGAAGAGGGAGAAGCCCCACAGCTTGGAAAAAAAAGCGAGATCGTCGAAGTCATCAACACCGCTTCGGATATGTCCACGGTCAACTCCGTTGCCGACGCCCTCAAAAAGGGCGATGTCGCGGCCGCCGTTAGGGCACTTCATGTTGACGTTCAAGGGGAGCTAGGAGACGCGCTTAGGTCCGTATTCGCCGAGGATGCCACCTTGGAGCTCTATGCTGACCTCTTGCCAAAAATTGTCAGAGCAAAAAAACTCGCCGAAACAGGACGATAGCTATGAGCGTCCGCAAGCGCGAATGGACAACTCCCAAGGGCGTCGAGAAATCCGCCTGGATTGTCGATTACGTTGATACGACCGGCAAGCGCCGGCTGAAAACCTTCCGCCTGAAAAAGGAAGCTGACCAGTTCGCGGCGACGGCCACGGTTGAGGTTCGCGAGGGCGTGCATGTTGCGGACAGTGCTACGGTCACAATCGAGGAAGCCGGTAAGCTCTGGCTGAAATCCGGCGGCGCGGCCGGACTGGAGCGCACCTCGCTCGACCAGCGCAAGCAACACCTCAATCTACATATCACTCCCCTCGCCGGCTCGGTGAAGCTGACGAAGGTCACAGCACCGTGGCTGCGATCGTTTCAAGATGAGCTGCGGGAGACGGGCCGCTCGGCCGCTATGGTCAAGCGGGTTACGATCAGCCTCGGCAGCATCCTCGCCGATGCCCAAGCGCGCGGGTTGGTGATCCGCAATGCCGTGCATGAGTTGTCGAGGGCAAGGTCAGGCACCAAGTCATCAGAGAAGCGCGCCAAGGCGAGGCTGCGGGTCGGGGTGGACATTCCAACCAACGCGGAGACGAAGGCTATTCTGGACGCTGCGGCGGGCCGCTATCGCCCGCTGTTGGTGACGATGATCTTCACCGGCATACGGGCCAGCGAAGTTCGCGGCCTGCGGTGGGATGATGTAGATCTCAACAAGGCGCTGCTACACGTTCGCCAGCGTGCCGATCGGTATGGCGACATGGGCATGCCTAAGTCGGAAGCGGGACAGCGCACGGTCCCCCTGCCCCCGCTGGTGGTAAACACGCTCAAGGAATGGAAACTCGCCTGCCCTGCCAGCAAGGAAGGTCTCGTTTTCCCGAACACCGTGGGGAAAATCGAGGATCATCAGAACATGCTTCGGCGCGGCCTATGGCCCACGATGATCGCCGCCGGACTCACGGTGCCTACCGGCAAGCCCGACGAGAACGGCGAAGCGATGGTAGAGCCGAAGTATTCAGGGTTCCATGCGCTGCGGCACTGGTATGCGTCTTGGTGCATCAACCGCAAGGCTGATGGCGGCTTGGAGCTGACACCCAAGGCGGTTCAAACCCGGATGGGCCACAGCTCAATTCAGGTGACGTTCGACACCTACGGACACCTTTTTCCGGCGCCTGACGAAGGCGAGGAAATGGCTGCTGCGGAGCGCGCTTTATTCGCAATTTCGGGCGGCAAAAGTGCGTGACCCCTATCTGCCGAAATGTTTGTCCGCGACATGAACGCGACATGGCGCATGGGAATGCCTGCAAAGCAAGGCCTCGTATAACACTCTGACTCCGTTAGTCCTGGTTCGAATCCAGGTTCCCCAGCCAATTCTCCCTAAAAGCCCTTAATTCCTTGATTTTCCAGTCGTGCCGGATACCGTTTTGGCATCATTGGCGACCTGATGCCTGCTGGTGCCCATAGGTAACTCCCACGGCTTCCTGAACTGGCGTCATCAGTGGTCCAGCAGCGGCTGTCACGGGCTTGGCCGTGCACCACAAAGTCGAGAATCTGATCCGACGCAGAAACATCTTCTGTTGGCGTGCGCATCCCCTCCGTCTTCGTCATTGCCGCCCAGGCAGCCGCCTTCACTCAGCTTTCATTGCTCCGCCTATAAAAGGCACGGATCATCGGCCGGAAGCTTATATATGATTGGCCGAACTGAAGATGGAAGCGATGTCCATCGAGAAGCAACTCCAGTTCCCGTCAGGGGATCGGTACGGTGTCGAGATATCCAATCGGCTCGGTCAGCCAGGCTGGATTCCATATAGACGTTGCCTGTGGATCGCGAACCTCGGTTTGTAGGTGCGGCCAAGCGGCGATTTTCATCAGTTTCGGGAGGACTGCCATTATGCCGGGCATAAACGGCATCTGACGTCGGGCTCATCCATCGGAATTATTTCAGGGCGCCGGGAACTCTGCCCGCCATCGCAGGTTAGACGTATCCAGACACGAGAGGAATCATCATGACGACAGAAGATACAGCACGTTCGATTTTCGTCACCGGCTTGAAGAACGCGCATGCCATGGAAAATCAGGCGCTTTCTATCATGAAGCCGCAGGTCAGCAGGATCGAGAATTACCCGGAGGTCGCAGCACGCCTCGATCAGCACATTCGCGAAACCGAAAATCAGATAACCCGGCTCGAAGAGCTGCTCGACAGTTTTGCAGAAGATCGCTCGGCCCTGAAGGATATGGCGCTCTCCTTCACCGGTGCCATGGCCGCGATGGGACATACCATGGCAGGCGACGAGATCGTAAAGAACTCGTTCGCGAACTTCGCTTTCGAGAATTTCGAGATCGCCGCCTACCGGTCACTGCTCACTATCGCCGAACATGGTGGTTTCTCCGCCTCAACCGCCGCGCTCCAGGCCAATCTCGATGAAGAACGGGACATGGCCGGCTGGATCGAACAGAACCTGGCCGATGTCACGCTCAAATTCCTCTCCCTGAAGGCAGCTGGCGAAACAGCAAAGGTCTGACGGCAATGGCAATGGGAGACATCCTGTTTCTAGTTGGTGGCGCCACTCCGGTGGTGGCGCTGGCCTTGCTTCTCTGGTTAGGGCCACGCAGGCACCGTTCCTTCCGCGATCCACGAGAGCGGTGATGCCGTTTGTGTATTTCCATCGCAGCGATGGGCGCCGCTATTATCTGGATCGGCAGGGGCGATATGTGGCGTGCGGTGACCTGGCTCGGCGAGAGGCAAAGCAGATACTCGCTCGCCACCTCATCGAAAGCGCAACAACCTCAACCACGCTGGGACTGGACGTCGAAGCGCAAGACCTGAGCGGTCGGACCATCTTTCAGGCATGTGTCATCGCAGCCGTTTGGTGACGACCACATTTGTGAAATTATCCGTCATTGACTGCCGGTAGAGTCCAAGAAGGCCGGCCGATGGATAAACACCGCAGCGCGGATCATAGCCAGTGTTCGGTTTGGCGTTGTCTTGCCAGACAAACGAACTGATTGGCGTGCGGAGGATGGCCGATCCGGGTCGCGCTGATCGTCCGCCGCCGGCGAACCTTCTCAGCTTGCATCCATCGGGAACTTTCCACCGTGAACGTGGTTCGCCCCGGTCATCAATTTTTTTGAGGAAATCCCATGCCCAAGACCGTTATCGGACTCTTCCTCGCCTTGATATTCGCCTCGTCCCAATCGACTGCCGTTGCACAGCAAAGCCCCTCTTCCGAGGATTTCGCGCGAGAAGCTGCGATTTCAAATGAATTCGAGCTTCAGGCAGCCCAGCTTGCCGTGAAACGTGGCAAGGATCCGCGCGCGATCACGTTTGCCAACGATATGCTCCGCGACCACGGCAATGCCTCGGCCGGGCTGGCCGAGGCGGCCAAAAAGGACGGCATTCGTCTTTCGACCGCCCTCGACGACCGCAGAAAAAAAACAATTCGACTCCCTGCAATCGGCGACCGAAACGGACTTTGACCAAGCCTATCTCTCAACTCAGATCACCGCTCATGAGGATGCCGTCGCCCTATTCGACGCTTTTGCAAAGAGCGGGAACGCCGGCGCCCTCAAGACGTTTGCGCAGCGGACACTCGGAACGCTGCGAATGCATAATGTCCGGGTGCATGACATGACGGACGAGAAATAAGCGGCGGAAGGAATATGATCATGGCGCCGAAGGACAGCGACGCTACCCCACTCCACAAGAGAGCGGACAAGCAACAAATCGAGGAGGATGCCGAGGGACAATTCGCAAAGTCAGGCGGATCGAAGGGCCAGCGGTAAGCACTGGTCGTCTTACATCGATCAGCCTTCAAGCTCCGTCGGCCGCTCACCTCGCTGAGTTCTTATCCGACGATGCTTACAATCAAGCCGCCGTGAATATCGCGTCGAGCACGATTACGGTATAGAGCGTGAACGCTGCCACGGCGATGCTGCTGATCACGATGATCACACCTTTGCCGACAACGAGTTTACGTCGTTTCTTTGCTGGAGTGTCCGCGGATGGCGCAAGGCCCGTTGGCGTATCGTGGCTGGTCATGATGTGTTCCTTTCTTCAAGGAAGCCAACTGGATACCGCACCAATAGTTCCGGCAGCCGCCACTTGGCGGCTGATGCCTGTCCATCAAACATTTTCGGAATTCCGTCACTGCCTGTCGGGTTCGCCGCCTCGGTCATGCCGCACTCTTTTACCGGTTGTTCCAATACGGTATGCTCTTCGTGGACAAATGGCGTATCACTGCGCGCGACCTTCCAGATCATGACGCGGGATTGCGTTGGAGACGAAATGAAATCCTCAAGCATGCCGGCTGAGCGGCTTAAGATCGGCTTCGTCCTGGCGAAGTCGTTCACGTTGTCGGCCTTTGCGCTGTTCGTGGATACGCTGCGGCTGGCGAGTGATGAGTTCGACCGGTCGGGTCGGGTGCTCGCGGATTGGGAGGTGCTGGGCAGCACGCGGCACCTGATCACGTCGAGTTGCGGCGTCAAGGTCGCGCCGACGTCCGATTTCATCGATCCGAGCCAGTTTCACTACATCGTCGTGGTCGGCGGGCTGCTCAATACGACCTCGACCGTGGATCAGGATACCGTCAACTTCCTGAAAAAGGCGGCGGCAAAGAACGTCAAGCTGATCGGCGTTTGCACCGGCACCTTCATTCTCGCTGAAATCGGCCTGATGAAGGAACATCGGACCTGCGTCAGCTGGCTGCATTACAATACGTTCCGCGAGCGTTTCCCCGACCATCCGGTTCGCTCTGACCGGATCTTCAATCTCGACCGGACGCGTGGCTCCTGCGCCGGTGGCAGCAGTACCGCCGACATGGCGGCCTTCATCGTGCGGCGGCATATCAGCAAGGAAGCCGAGCGCAACGCGCTGGAAGTGCTGCAGATCGAGAAGGCCCGCACCGCCCTTGCCATCCAGACCCGCAAGCCGCTGTCCATCGAATGCAAGGACCCGCGAATCCGCGCCGTGCTGATCATGATGGAACAACATGTCGAGGGTACACTGCCGATCGAGGAACTTGCCTCATCCGTCGGCCTGTCGCGGCGGCAGCTGGAGCGGCTGTTCATGAACGAGACCAAGAGTTCGCCCGCCCTCGTCTATCGGCGCGTGCGGATGGAGCGAGCCAAGCAGCTGCTCACCAGGACCAAGGCGCCGCTGATCGAGGTTGCGCTGGAAGTCGGGTTCGAGAATGCCTCGCATTTCTCCCGCGCCTTTTCGCAGGCCTTCGGGCAAAGTCCGACGAAGCTGCGCGCCGCCTTGGCGGCCATCGAGGACTGATCCGAACCGTCAGTCTTCGAACCGGCTTTCGCTCTCGCGGTCGCGCTCGTAAAGCTTCATTGGAAATGGCGGCAGCCAGGATTCACGGCGGATCATCCACAGTTCGTATGTCGGCTGGAACTGGTCGGGCGCGTCGAGCGATCCGAGATGGATCTCGATCTCGTCTCCGGTGCGGCCAAAGACTGGCGAGCCGCAACGGGGGCAGAAGAAACGGCCGGCATAGTCGCGCGTCTCGCCCTCGATCGTCACCGCGTCCTCCGGAAAGATCGCCGACGCATGGAACAGCGCGCCATGATGCTTGCGGCAATCGAGACAGTGGCAGATACCGACCCGGTACGGGGTTCCGGTCGCGACGAAGCGGACATCGCCGCACCGGCAACCGCCTGTAAACTGCTTCATGGTGCATCTCCTCTCGCCCAGCCGACGGGCGGACAGCACCGCAATTACCCCGCGCCGTCAAGAATAGATCGCGGTTTGCCGCCGAGAGGACGCGGCGCCCAAGGCATCCGCATATGCCCCTCTGACCTAGCGGCCATCTCCCACATGGGACGGAGTGACCGGATTCGATCGTGCCGCAAACAGTCTTGCCCCTCTCCCCGCGTGCGGGGAGAGGGGCAAGACTGTTCTCTTCGAAAATGTGGAAGCGAAGCCCCTCATCCGCCCTCCGGGCACCTTCTCCCCGCGCGCGGGGAGAAGGAAGGAGCAAACCGCTCCTCCACGCACAACAGCAATGCCGGGGAGAACTCAGCCGCCGCCCTTTCAGATTGCGGGAAACCGGCTGCTTACTGAAGGGCTCCTCCATCGCGCCGAAGCGTCAGGCCGGACGTCTTGTCGAAGAGGTGGATGCGCGCCTCATCGAAGGAAAATGTCAGCCGGTCGCCGGTTTTCGGGCAGGAGACCGCATCGACCAGGGCACCGATTTCCTTGCCGGCGACCTTGAAGGTCACCAATGCGTCGTTGCCATGGAACTCGATGAGATCGGCGACCCCGGTCAGGACATTGCCGGCGGTCGAAGGAGCCTGCACCAGGTCCGGCGGGCGGATGCCGAGTACCGCTTCCTGGCCGGGTTTCAGGTCAAATCCATGTCCGGAAATCTGGACGTCGGTTCCTTCCGTCCGCAACACCCAGCCCGCCTCTCCGCGCGCGATGGTGACGTCGATCAGGTTCATGTTGGGCGTACCGATGAAGCCGGCGACGAACAGGGTGCGCGGCTTGCCGTAGATATCGGCCGGCGTTCCCACCTGCTCGATCGCGCCGCCCTTCATCAGGACGATACGGTCGGCGAGCGTCATCGCCTCCAGTTGGTCATGCGTCACATAGATCGTGGTCGTCTGCAGCTTCTGGTGCAGGCGCGCGATCTCGACGCGCATGTGATACCGGAGCTTGGCATCGAGGTTGGACAGCGGCTCGTCGAACAGGAACACTTTCGGCGTCTTGATCATGGCGCGGGCGATGGCCACGCGCTGCTGCTGGCCGCCGGAGAGTTCGGCCGGCTTGCGCGACAGGTAGGGTTCGAGGCCGAGGGTGGTGGACACGGCCTTGATGCGCGCGTCGATATCGGCCTTCGGTATCTTCATCCGCTTCAGGCCGAAGGCGATGTTGTCGTAGATCGACATGTGCGGATAGAGCGCGTAGTTCTGGAACACCATGGCGACACCGCGGTCGCGTGGTTCGAGCTCGTTGACCGCCGTGCCGCCGATCGAGACGGTGCCGCCGGAAATCTCCTCAAGGCCCGCGATCATCCGGAGCAAGGTCGACTTTCCGCATCCGGACGGACCGAGAAAGACGATGAATTCGCGATCGGCGACCTCGAGGTTGAAATCGCTGATGACGTTGACGGCGCCGTAGTTCTTGTCGACGCCGGAGCAAACGATATTCGACATCTCAGTTTTCCTCCACTTGCATGCGAATATGCAGTTTGACGTCCGTCGGCCGGGCGGCGGCGGCCCGCTCGAACGCGGCGATGCTCTCGGCGAAATCGAAGGTTTCCGTGATGAGCGGCATCAGGTCGACCTTGCCCGAGGCGATGAGCTGAAGTGCCCGGTCGAAGATATTGGCATAACGGAACACCGTCTCGATGCGCACTTCCCTGGCGATGGCACCGGACACATCGAAGCTCACCGGCTGGACCGGCAGGCCGACCAGCACCACGGCGCCGCCGGGGCGGACGAGATCGAACAGGCCGGAATAGGCCTTGGCGCTGCCGCTGGCTTCGAAGACGATATCGGCGCCCCAGCCGGCTGTGCCGGCCTGGATGACGTCATCAAGATTTTGCTCGCCGATATTGACAGGGATGATGCCCGGATAGCGTCCGGCGATTGCCAGCTTTTCCGCGCTGAAGTCGGAGATGTAGACGCAGGCGCAGCCACCGGCGAGTGCCGCCAGCGCCACCATGATGCCGATCGGCCCGCAGCCGACGACCACGGCGACATCACCGGGCGAGATGCGCGCGCGCGCGGCCGCTTGCATGCCGATCGCGAAAGGCTCGACCATCGCGCCTTCGGCGAAACTGACATTGTCAGGCAGCTTGTAGGTGAAGGCGGCGGGATGGACGACATAGGGCGTCAGCACGCCATGAACAGGCGGCGTCGCCCAGAAGCGCACGTCCGGATCGACATTATAGATGCCGAGTTTCGAGGCGCGCGAAGAGAGGTTCGGAATGCCCGGCTCCATGCAGACGCGCTCACCAGGCACCAAGCTACGAACATTGCTGCCGACCTCGACGATCGTTCCGGCTGCCTCATGCCCCAGAACCATCGGTTCGCGCAGCACGAAGGGGCCGATTGCACCATGGGTATAATAATGCACATCGCTGCCGCAGATGCCGACCGTATGGATCCGGATCCTGACATCATCCGGGCCGATGTCCGTCGGCAGGTCGATATCCCTGAGGGCAAGCAGGCCCTTCTGCTCCAGAACGAGAGCTTCCATCTTGTGATCCTTTACGATGACTTACGCTTGAAGGCGCTGTTGAGCATGCCGCTCAGAACTCCGATGAAGAGCAACGGCGGAATGGAAAGAAGAACGACCGACGCGTTCAGAATACCCCAGGGCACGTCGCGGCCAAGCTGCGTCAGTTCCGAGGCGACGATCGGCAGGGTCTTGGCGTCGGACGTCGTCAGCATCAGAGCGATCAGGAATTCGTTCCAGACCAGCACGAAGCTGAAGGCGACGGCGCCGATCAGGGAGCGCGAGGCGATCGGCAGCGCGATCAGGAAGAAGATTGCGAACGGGCCGTAGCCATCGACGCGTGCCGCCTCCTCGACCTCCTTCGGCACCCGCGCAAAGGCGGGAACGCTAAGCCAGACGACGGTGGCGAGCGTCAGCAGAGTATAGGTCACGATCATCGACAGCCGCGTGTCGTACAAGCCGAAATCCAGCCAGATCACCATCAGCGGGATGGCGACGGCGACCGGCGGCAGGAAGCGCAGCGACAGGACGAAGAACTGGATATCCTTCGACCAGCGGTTCGGATAACGTGCGATGGCATAGGCTGCCGGCAGGCCGAGAACGGCGCCGATCAGCACCGCCATTCCCGAGATGATCACCGAATTGAGCAGTCCGGCGAAGACGCTGTCGCGCCCCAGCACATAGGCGAAATTGTCGAGCGTCGGGGTGAAGATGAAGAGCGGCGTCGGCGTGACGATATCGACGCGGTTCTTGAAGGCGTTGAGAACAGTCCAGAAGACGGGGAAGACGGCGGAGAAAGCCGCCAGCGCAAGGATAACCTTTCCGGCGGTGCGACCGAAGTGACGCGAGCTCATATCCGGGCCCTCTTCCAGAGAAAGGTAAAGGCGACGGATGTCGCAATCATCATCAGCACGGCCATGCTTGAGGCATAGGAAATCCGGCCGGATTCGATGAACCCTTGCGAGAAGGCGTACATATCCAGCGTCTCCGTCGAAATACCGGGTCCGCCGCGGGTCATGACATAGATGAGGTCGAAGGCGCGCAGCGACTCGATCATCTTGACGAAAGCGAGCGAGATCAGCGGCGCCTTGAGCATGGGCAGCGCGACATAGGCGTAGACCTCCCAGGTCCTGGCGTGATCGAGCCGTGCGGCCTCGAACGGCTGCGGCGGCAAGGTCTCCAGCAGCTTCAGGACGATGACCGAGAAGAACAGGCCCCATTGCCAGACATCGACCAGCGCGACGGTACCGAGCGCCGTCAGAGGATTGGACAAGAGGTCGAGCGGCTGCCCGGTAATCGCCTTGTAGGGATAGGTGATGATCCCGTAGAGCGGATGGAAAGCGAATTTCCAGACGAAGGCGGCGGAGACGCGCGGCAGGATCACCGGCACGAGGAACAGCAGCGACAGGACGTTGCGCATCCTCTGCGTCGTGCATTCGAACAGCAGGACGCCGAGCCCGATCGCCATCAGCAGCGTCAGACAGACTGTCAGTACCTCCCAGGTTAAGGAGACTTGGATGGCATTGATGAAACGCCTGTCGGAAAAGAGAGAAAGATAATTCACCAGGCCGACGAACTGGCCATCGGGGCGGCTAAGCTCGCGATCCTGAAACGAAATGACGATGGCATAGACCGTCGGCACAAGGGCCAGCACGGCCAGGATGGCCATTGCGGGCGTCAGGAAGACCGCCGGCAAAACATGTTTGGCTTTCATGGGGTACCCCTCCGGCGATGAAACGCCGATGGACAGAAACCCCGGCGGACAAAGGCCCGCCGGGACACGGAAACAGAGGCAGCTCGCCTTACTGGCTACGCGCAACCAGATCCTTGGCGAAACCGTCGAGCTCGTCGAGGCCATCCTTTATGTCGGTACGGGTTCCGGTGATCAGTTCTTCGAGGATGATGCCCCAGCGGTCGCCGAGATCCGGCCATTGCGCGTTCTGCCAGAAATTCACCGCCGTCACCTTGCCGGTTTCGGCCAGAGCCTGGCCAAGATCCGGGCCATAGAGTTCGGCGAACTTGTCGCTCGTCATCACGCTGGTGCGGTTGAGCTCGCTGAACTGGCCTTCCTCAAGGCGGCGCTGCTCGTTTTCCTTCGATGTCGCCCAGCCGATGAAGAGGCCGGCGCACTGCTTGGCCGCATCATCCGCGTTCGCCTTGGTGCCGATGGCAAGGCCGTGGCCGTAACCGCCGCCGGTCAGCGGTGTCGGCGGCGGCAGGTAGCCGATCTTGTCGGCGACCTGCGACGACTTCTTGTCGAGCGCCATGCCGACCAGCGGCGTGGATTCGATCAGCATCGCGACCTGGCCGGACGTGAACGCGCCGACGGCCTCGTCCCAACCACCGGTCTGGCTGCCCGGGGCGGAAGATTTGAAGATTTTCAGGTAGGTTTCGGTCGCCTTTACGGCCGCTTCGCTGTTGAATACCGGCGTCTTGCCGTCGAACCAGTTGCCGCCGAAGCCCTTGAAGAACGGCATCCAGCGCCAGACATTGGCGCCGGACCCGCGCTGGCCGCGAAGCGCCGTGCCATAGATGCCCTTGTCGGGCTGGTTGAGCTTTTCGACCGCCGCGACATACTCGTCGAGCGTCTTCGGCGGCTGGATGCCGGCGGCTTCCAGCAGGTCCTTGCGATAGACCATCAGGTCTCCGCCACCTGTCAGCGGCGCGAACCAGGCCTTGCCGTCATAGGTGGCGACTTTCTGGCGACCGGGATCGAAATCGGTGTAATCATAATCCTTCGGGTAATAGTCGAGCAGCGGCGCGACCCAGCCGGACGACGCGAACAGCGCGACATTGGCCTCGTCAATATAATACACATTGTACTTGCCGATGGTCGAGGCGTCGGCCTTGGTCTTGGCGCGGCGATCGTTCTCGTTGAGATAGTCGATCTGGAAATCCGCCCCACCTGACAGCTTGGTGAATTCGTCCTTGTAATTCTCAAGCAGGGTCAGGCCGTCCCGCGGCTGAGCGAGAACGCGGATGGTGCCGGAGCACTCTGCGGCATGGGCTGCGGGTACTACGGCGCCAAAAACTGCGCATGCGATAGCGATGCTCGAAACGAGCGATTTGTTGATCATGATGTCCTCCTAAAGGTCCCTGACGCAGACGATCTCCCAATCGTTCCGCGCCTCCCGGCGATGTTGGTCGCGAACAAATAGTACGATCCACGGCGCAGACTACTAGCGCGCTCCATGCATCGAATCTGTATTTTAATGCGCTATGCGGATTGCCCTTCGAGGGGTCGGACCGGACGCCGCTGGCTTGTCAGCCTGCGATAGGCCGACGGCGTGACCTTGTGCTGCTTCAGGAAGGTCCTGTTGAAATTCGATATGTTGAGATAACCGACCTCGAAGCAGATGTCGGTAATGGGCATATCGGTTTCCGACAGGAGCTTGCAGGCCTGCCAGATCCTGAGCTTGTTGACGTGATCGGTAAAGCTGTTGCCGGTGTTCTTCTTGAAGAAACGCGAGAACGCGCTTTCGCTCATGCCGGCGAGATCGGCGACCTCGTCGATGTGAATATCGGATGCAAGATGCTCGAAAATATAGATCAGCGAGCGCTGCAAGACATCAAGGTTCCCGGCGTCGAGTTTTGGCGCGAATTCGGGCGAGGACAGGATCTCGTATTCATCCGAAGACGACAGAAGCTCCAGCAACTGGATGAACAGGGACAGGCGGGCAAACCCCTTGAGACTGCCCATCCGCTCGATCATCCCGGCACCATCGCACCGGGTGTTTCCGGTAAAGACAAGCCCGCGCTCGCACCGGCCGAAGAAGGCGTCGAGTTGGTTGAATTCCGGCAGGGTCTCCGCGATCGTCTTCACCCGCGTCGGATCGAACTGGATAACGACATCCCTGCCCGCAATGATCTCGCCAGGCTCCGTCGCGGTCACCCAGTCATGCGGCAGGTTGGGGCCGACGACCGTCAGATAGCCCGAATGAAATTCGCCGATATGATCGCCGACAAAGGCCATGCCGCTGGCGTTGCGGATCAGGTGGATTTCGATTTCCGGATGAAAGTTCCAGACGTTGCGTTCCCAGGGGTAATCATCGACCCGCCAAAGGAAGGTCTCGTTCACATCCGTCACGATGTGCTCGTAGGTGGGAAGATTGCCGGCAAGCGACGCCGTCTTCACGCCCAGGGCGCGCTTCGCGGCGGACGGCTTGTTGTTCTTCAGCATGGCGCTCCCTCGCTCTTGGTTCTTCGCTATAGCATGACGCGTGACGGCTTTGGAGACCGGCGAGCCGGACGCATATCCCTCCCGTACAGCCCAGCACGCTGGTTGAAATCACAACGCCTGAGCGAGACAACCGCTTCACAATCCTCGGCGCCTCAAAATACCGTGCGATGTCGAGAGCAGCGGCAAATGCACCGATGCAACAGTCCGGTGAAAGAATCGATGCTGAAGAGTTTTCTGTTGTGGCAGATAAAAAATCTGATTTACTGCCATCGGGCTACTAGGCTTTCAGGGGGAACGCCGATGGTTTTGACTCGCAGGGATACTTTGCTTGGTGGTTTAGCGTTACTAGGCGCGAGTGCGGTGCAAAAACCGGCTTTCGCGGCTGCAGCGTCCTATTTCAACGGTACGGCTGTCGATAATGGCGTGACCTACAAGGCGACGAACTTCGCCAAGATCGATCCGAAGTGGCACCGTCAGGTTGTCAAATATTTCAGCACCGAGCCGATCGGCACCGTGGTCGTCGATACCAGGCATCATTTTCTCTACCTGATCATGGAGAACAAGACGGCGATCCGCTACGGCGTCGGCGTCGGGAAAGAAGGCTTCAAGTGGTATGGCCGCGCCACGATCGACAGCAAGACGCTCTGGCCGAAATGGACGCCGCCGCCCGAAATGCGCAAGCGGCATCCCGAGCTTCCGGAATTCGTCGAGGGCGGCTCATCGAAGAACCCGCTCGGGCCGCGCGCGATGTATCTTCTGCGCGACGGCGTCGATACCGGCTATCGCTTCCACGGCACGCTGGATCCGGGCAGCATCGGTAAGGATGCCTCCAGCGGCTGTATCCGCATGTTCAATGAGGACGCCATCGATCTCTACCAGCGTTGCCCCATCGGGACGGCGGTGCAGGTTCTCCCGCATATTGCCGACCAGGCACCCCAGGTCAGCAACGCAACCCAGGTCGAATAGGAAATCCTTGATGTCTTCCATGATTGGTTTCACGAGGCGCCTCGCCGCCGCGGTCGCTCTTCTGGCGCTTGCGGGCTGCACCACCCCCGATATCGCGGCTGTCGAAGAGCCCGCAGCCGTGCCGATGACCGGCAACACCAACGACCCGGCTCCCGGTTTCGAGACGGTTTCCACCGGCAGCGAGGAAGAGTTCATCCTCAATGTCGGACGCCGGGTCTATTTCACCCAGGATTCAGCCAACCTGGACTCCGTGGCACGAGCGACGCTCGACAAGCAGGCCTCCTGGCTCAACCAGAACCCGAGGTGGCTGGCCAAGCTACAAGGCTTTGCTGACGATTCCGGCTCGCCCGCCAAGATGACGACCCTGTCGCAGAAGCGCGCCGATGCCGCGATGGCCTATCTTGCCTCGAAGGGCGTCGATCCCAAGCGAATGTGGGCCAAGGGTTACGGCAACGATCGCGAAGTCCGCGACTGCAATGATCGCTCCTGCAAGGTCCAGAACCGCCGCGTCGTCGTCAACCTGCGCACCACGCGCGACTAAATTAGTCGTCGCGCGATTCTATCTGAACGAAAATGCGGATGGGCGCCCGCCTCGCTTCAGGCGCCAAGCGTTTCCGACTGCGTGATTTCTACTGCTTCCGGCACCGGCATGACGACATCAGGGGTCGGCGGCGTATCCAGCAATTTGCGGATCGCCATCACACCCCTGGCCGTGTCCGACCAGCTTTGGCGCCAGACCAGCAGGCCGACGCATGAGATCGTGGCGATGATGAAGGCGGCGGGGCCGAGAAACCAGAGGGCGGCGGCGACGGTGAAATAATAGGAGCGAACGCCGACACTGAACGACCTGAGCGCCGGGTTGACCACGAGCGTCAGCGCCTCCGCCCAGGCCTCGATATCGCGCTGTTCCTCGCGCGAAGGGCTGGCGCCGATGGCGGCAAGGCAATAATTGATCTGCCGCACGGCCCAGATAAAATCGGACAATCCGCGCAACAGCGTCGCCATCACCAGAACGACCTTGCACTGGAACAGCCAGATCGGCCCCATCGCCGTGAACTTGCCGATGATGCCGGCCTCGACGCCGATACTGGGTTCCATGAACAGCGCGCTGCTCATGCCGACGATGACGATCAGATTGGCGGAGCCAAAGAACGAGGCCGAATTGATGGTATGGCCGAGGATGGCAGCGTCGCCAATGAAATTGTTGTCGCGCGTCAGCACTTCGCGCATCCAGGCCTTGCGGACCCGCATCATGTCGAGCAGCAGGCTATTTGCCCGGCGCGGCCAGCCGATCGCCATCATCGGCTCGATACCGATCCACGTCACCAGAAACAGGACGATGGCAACCCAATCCAGATATTGCACCGGCAACCTCCCCAGCCTCTCAACGGCAATAGAATGCCGTGCAGCGGCGGCGTCAACGACGAACTTGCCCGCCCGGCTACGGAAGCACTCGACAAGGGCACGCCCGAGGCCATATTCGTCGAGGTGACAGAGGGAGACGACGATGGCCACCGGGCTGATAGCATTACTGGACGATGTGGCGGCGATCGCCAAGCTTGCGGCGGCGTCACTGGACGACGTGGCGGCCCAGACGGCAAAGGCCGGCGCCAAGGCGGCCGGCGTGGTGATCGACGATGCGGCGGTGACGCCCCGTTATGTCGTCGGCCTGTCTCCGGCACGCGAATTGCCGATCATCGCCAGGATCGCAATGGGATCGCTGAAGAACAAGCTGCTCTTCCTGCTTCCCGCCTGCATGCTGCTTGGCTATTTCGCGCCCTGGCTCATCACGCCGCTGCTGATGATCGGCGGCATCTACCTCTGCTATGAAGGCGCCGAAAAACTCTATGAGGCCGTGATGCCGCATGCCGCGCATGCGCATGAGGAAGCCGTGTCCGGTACGGTCGATCCGGTGGAACTGGAGAACCAGAAGATCGCCGGTGCGATCCGGACGGATTTCATCCTCTCGGCCGAGATCATGGCCCTGACGCTTGCCAATGTCGCCACGTCGAACATCTACACGCAGGCCGCTGTGCTGGCATCCGTCGGTATTCTCATCACCCTTGCCGTCTACGGCGTCGTCGCTATCATCGTCAAGGCGGACGATGTCGGACTGTCTCTTGCCGCTTCCTCGGTTGGCGCATTGCGCGCCCTTGGTCGCGGCCTTGTCATCGGCGTGCCCGTCTTCCTGAAAATCCTCGCCGCCATCGGCACCGCCGCCATGCTCTGGGTCGGAGGCAGCATTCTTGTCCATGGGCTTGCCGAACTCGGCTATCATGCGCCTGAGCATGTGATCGAAAAGGCCGCCGGCGTCGTCAGCGAGGTGATCGGGTTGTTGTCGGGCGCTGTCCATTGGCTGGTGACATCGGCGATCCAGGCTGTTCTGGCGATTGCCGTGGGTGCCGTGACGATTGTCGGTGTGCATGCCGCAGCCCCCGTGTTCGCGACGCTGCGATCGAAGAACCCGTGATGGCCATAAGAGGTCGATCAAGATTCGGGACGCAATGACCGAGACCGGTTCACCGGCGCGGGAGGCGGAAGTCGTCCTCAACATCTTTGCCGACGGGTGCTATGAGCCGCGCAGCCGGCAAGGTGGCTGGGCCTTCGTCGTCTATCGCGATGCAGAGGAAATCGCGTCGGGTTTCGGTGGCGTTCAAGACACTGCCAACAATACGATGGAACTCATCGCCGTGCTCAACGCAGCCGAATGGATCGAGGCCAACGCCGGCGGTGAATCCGTTACTCTGTGGACCGATTCCGTCTATGCGCTGAACGGCTGCAATCGCTGGCGACACATCTGGAAAAACAATGGTTGGAAGAAGATCAGCCCGAACGCGAAAGCGCGAAACCGGGCGATCCCGGACGTGGATATATGGAAGGCCGTCGACGCTCTTCTGAGACGCCTCCCGCTCGTCATCGTCTCATGGTGCAAAGGCCATTCCGGCCTCCCCGGCAATGAGCGTGCCGACGAACTGGCCGAGAAAGGGCGTCAGCGACGCACGTAAGCAACAATGCATGACCCGTGCGATCAGACTCGGTGGGCGCAACAATATTCGATGATCTCGGTTTCGATCTCGGAGCAGATCATCTCGTACTCCCTGACGACCGGACAATTGTCCTCGCCCGGCGCCGCGCGTAACCGCTGAAGCGCGACGCTCGCATCCTCATAGGCTTCGAAAAGACCGGTCACGGGAACCGACTTGGTCGCGAGAACCTGAAGCTTGCCGCGCAATCGCGGCAATCGCAGCATCAGCCTGGAAAGGCCTCTCTCCCCCGCACCGTGCGGCAATCCTTCGCTGCTGATTCCCAGGCTCACCAACCCACCTCCGGTCGAATGCAACTGGTGCATTCTATGCCCTGAGTGACGTTTGATAAGTACGTTACTGTAACAAAGGCTGTATCAATGTGGGCGCTCGCCTTCGCGGTCGCCCACGATTGAAATTTCTTCAGTGCAGTCCAAACAGTTTCAGCAATTCCTCGCGGTGGCGCACGAATTCCGGAGCGCTGCGATCGCGTGGACGGGGCAGGTCGATCGGGATCAGGCGCGGTTCGCCGCCCTTGCCGCGCGGCAGGATCAGGATACGGTCGGCGAGATAGATGGCCTCCTCGAGGTCATGGGTGACGAGGATGGTCGTCACATCCTCTTCCTGCCAGATGCGGGCGAGTTCCTGCTGCATCTCGATCTTCGTCATGGCGTCGAGGGCACCGAGCGGCTCGTCGAGCAGCAGGATTTCCGGTTGTACGGCAAGAGCCCGCGCAATACCGACTCGCTGCGCCATGCCGCCCGACAATTGTCGGGGGTAGGCCGTTTCGAATGGCTGCAGCCCGACCAGCCGGACATAGTGACTGGCCCGGGTTCTCGCCTGCTCGCGGGACAGCCCACCCGTTTCCAGTCCGAAGGCGACATTGTCCAGCACGGTGAGCCAGGGCAGTAGCCGCGGCTCCTGGAAAATGACGGCGCGTTCTGCGCCCACACCCTTCACCGTCTTGCCATCGACGAGAACGGTGCCGGCATCGGCTTCCTCCAGCCCCGCCAGAACCCGCAGCAGGGTGGTCTTGCCCGAACCGCTCGCCCCGACGATGGCAAGGCTTTCACCGGGGCGAACATGAAGGCTGATATCCTTCAGCACCTGGAGTGCTGAACCGTTGAGGCTGTAGGATTTGGAAAGGTGACGGATCGTCACCTCCCCACGGCGGGTTTCCTGCGTGCTGGTCATTTTTGGTCCTCAGTTGCTGACCGACTTGCCGTCGGTGGAAAGAAGGATGTCCTTGGCGGCCAGTTGGCCCTCCTTCAGCTTGCCTTCACGAACCAGCACATCGATCCAGAACTGGACGTCACGCTCGACCGGCAGACCGCCGGCACGCACGCCGTAGCCGCGGAAGTATTGGGCGATATCCGGATTTTCACCGCGCTCGGCGAGC
Organism: Pararhizobium sp. O133; assembly: GCF_051669845.1. Lineage (NCBI taxonomy): Bacteria > Pseudomonadati > Pseudomonadota > Alphaproteobacteria > Hyphomicrobiales > Rhizobiaceae > Pararhizobium > Pararhizobium sp. O133. The sequence continues at coordinate 4,078,085 of NZ_CP196426.1, forward strand.
GTCTTGGCGAAAATCTTCCTGGTTTCTTCCGGATGCTCGCGGGCATAGTCGAGGGCGCGCGCCGACTGTTCGACGAATATCCTGGACGCTTCCGGATGCTTGTTGACAAAATCGCGGCTCAACACCACGAAGCCGCCGGCGATATCGCCGAGCACATCGGTATCCTCGAAAATCGCCCGCAGACCGCCGTTCTTGCGGGCCACGCCCTCGAAGGTCGTCTGCCAATAGCCGAAGGCGGCAATATCGACCTGCTTGGAACGCAGCACCTGTTCGAGTTGCGGACCTGGAACGACGACCTGATTGGCGGCGTCCGCCGGCAGGCCGACCGAATGCAGCGCTTCGCGGATGGTATAATCGAGATGGGCGCCGAGCGTGTTCACCGCGATGCTCTTGCCGGCAATGTCCTTGATATCCTTGATCGGGCTGTCTTCCAGCACGTAGAAGATCGACTGCACATCACTGTTGATGCCGTTCGACGGATAGGCCGCGACGAAATCATTGCCGCCGATGATCGAATTCAGCACGGCCGCCGATGCAGCGCTGCCGATCTCGACATCACCCGATGCAAGCGCGATCAGCGAGGCCGGGCCGCCTGCGGCATAGCCAATATTTTCGAGCGTGACGCCGGTGCCATCGAAATAGCCGAGTTCGGCCGCCAGTTCATGAGCGGACAGGCCACCCTGGCTGGCGAGAAACCGAAGTTTCACTTCATCGGCGGCAGCTGCGGGGGCCGCGAGACCGACGGCGATGGCGGCGGAGAGGAGGAGATGGCGGGGATGGAATGTCATGGCTGTTTCCTTTGATAGGTGAAATCGAGACAGGAGAGTCAGGCGCCGGGTTGGGACCAGCGGCACAGCCTGCGCTGCAGAAGGACAAGCAGGGCATTGGCGGTCAGCCCGAGAAGGGCGAGCAGAAGGATCGCCGCGAACATCAGCGGGATCTGGAAATTGTACTGGGCGTTCATGACCTGGAAGCCGATGCCCTTGTTGGCGCCGATCATCTCGGCGGCGATCAGGAGCAGAAGCGCCGTCGTCGCCGATAGACGCAGGCCGACGAAGATCGCCGGTACCGAAGCCGGCAGGATGACGCGGCGGAAGATCGTCAGCGGTCCGGCGCCATAGGTGCGCGCCATCTCGATCAGCTTTTTGTCCACTTCCTTGACGCCGCCGATCGTGGCCAGCAGGATCGGGAACAGCGTCGCCCAGAAGATGACGAAGACCTTTGACGTCTCGCCGAGGCCAAGCAGCAGGATGAAGACCGGATAGAGGGCGAGTGCCGATGTCTGGCGGAAGAGCTGCAAGATCGGATCGAGCGCCTGCTCGACGACCCGGATCTGCCCCATGAACAGACCGAGCGGAATGCCCACCACGACGGCGGCAACAAAAGCGATGCCGGAGCGCTGGAAGCTGATGGCGATATCATCGAGAAGCGCGCCGCTGGCAATGCCGTTCCACAGTGCCGACAGGATCAGGTCGAGCGGCGGAAACACGGCCGGATTGACCCAACCGCGCGTGCTCGACACCTGCCAGAGGATGAGGAAGCTGAGGATGACGCCGTAGCGCGCCAGAAACTGGCGGAGCATACCGCGAACACGGGATGCCAGAAGCGAAGGTGTACGATCCCCGCCTTGTAGACCAAGGCCGGTCGGAAAAATGGAAGTGACGTCGAGCGACATAGCTGTTTCTCCCTATTCGGCGGCCTGGAGGACGGCATTGGCCGCCCAACGATTGATGGGGAAAGGCAGGCCGAGATTTTCGCGCAGCGTCTTGCCCTCGTAGGCGGTGCGGAACAGGCCGCGGCGCTGCAGTTCCGGGATCACCAGATCGACGAAATCGTCGAGCGCGGTTGGAAGCCAGGGCGGCAGGATGTTGAAGCCATCGGCCGCTTCGTTTTCGAACCAGGCCTGCAGCGTATCGGCGATCGTCTCGGGCGTGCCGACGATGGTGTAGTGGCCACGAGCCGACGCGATCCACTGATAGAGCTGGCGGATCGAGAAATTGTTTTCATCGGCGATCTGGCGGATCAACGCCTGACGGCTCTTCATGCCCTCGGTCGGCGGCGCCGGCGGCAAGGGACCATCGAGGTCATATCCGCGCAGATCGAGCGTTCCTCCGGTCAAGCCGTTCAACAGACCGATCCCGTCTTCCTCGACAATCAGCGAGGTCAGGCGATCGTATTTCTCCCGCGCTTCCTCCAGCGTCCGACCGACGAAGGCGGATACGCCGGGCATGACGAGGATGTGGTCGGGATTGCGGCCGAGCGCCCGGGCGCGGGCCTTGATGTCACGGTAGAATTCCTGGGCGGTCTCGATGTGCTGGTGCGCGGTGAAGATCACCTCGGCCGTGGCTGCCGCCAATCCACGCCCGTCCTCGGATTGCCCGGCCTGGACGATGACCGGATATCCCTGCGGCGAGCGCGAGACGTTGAGCGGACCGCGCACCTTGAACTTCTCGCCACGATGGTCGGTATCGTGCAGTTTGTCGGGATCGAAGAAGACGCCGGTTTCCTTGTCGCGGATGAAGGCATCATCTTCGAAACTGTCCCAGAGCTTCTTGACGACCTCGACATGCTCGCCGGCGCGGCGATAGCGTTCGGCATGGGGAAGCTGGGTCTCGAGGTTGAAATTCTGCGCCGTCAGATCGCCGGTCGTCGTCACCACGTTCCATCCGGCTCGGCCCTTCGATATAAGGTCCAGCGAGGCGAATTTGCGGGCGGTGGTGTAGGGCTCCTCGTAGGTGGTCGATGAGGTGGCGATAAAACCGAGATGGGTGGTCAAGGGCGCGAGCGCCGAGAACAGTGTCACCGGCTCGAAGCCGGCCACCTTGGCATTGCCGCCTTCGCGCGCGCCGCCAAAGCCGATGGCGAGGTTGTCGGCCAGGAAATAGGCATCGAACAATCCACGCTCCGCCGTCAGCGCCAACTGCTTGTGAAACTCGAAACTGGTGGCGCCATCGGCCGGCTGATCGGGATGCCGCCATGAGGCGACATGCTGCCCACCACCGGGAAGAAATGCTCCGAGCCTGATCTTGCGTGTCATGACGTTTCCTCTCTTTGCTCTCATCCGAGGCACAACCAGTGCCATTGCCCAGAGCATACTTTGTCTATGTTTTTAGTAGAGAAATGACATTCGATGTTTTCCCGCGACGGTAAAATGATTTTCCGCGCATGAGGGCAATATGAAACGAATGGACGCAGTTTAAAGAATTCGCGGTCTTGAGCAGTGCCTGCGGCAGAAGCTCGCAGTCCTCGAGGAAGCGGCAATGACGGTTAATTCACTTCCCGTCCGCTATTCCGAAAATTTCTGCGATTTCCCCTTGCACCTCTAGCCACTAGAGCATGTATTGAATGAATCCTGCCAACAGGAGCGGATCATGACGATGAATGCGATACAATCCCGCTACCGGGTGGATGGCATGGATTGCGCCAGTTGCGCATCCAAGATCGATACCGCGGTACGCCGCGTGCCGGGTGTTTCGGATGTTTCCGTATCTGTCACAGCAGGCACGATGACTGTTCATCACGACGCCACCATCGATCTCGCGGCCATGGCACGGAAGGTTACCGGGCTCGGCTATCCCGTCTCGCCGCTTGGCCAGAATGACCCGTCCCCCCCGGCAAGGGCAGCGTGCTGCGGCCCTGACCACGACCATCACGGGCACGGTCACGGCGACCACGAAGGCCACGATCATGCAAAGCCAGCCGTGGCCGACACCATCGGGCTTCACGGCCATGATCATGGCCCGACCGACGGTTCCTGGTGGAAGAGCCGCAAGGGCAAGCTGACGATCGCCTGCGGTGCGGCACTGCTCGCCGCCTATGGCATCGGCCATCTCGTGCCGTCGATCGCGTCTGTCCTCTTCATCGCCGCCATGCTGGTCGGGCTGATCCCGATCGCCCGCCGTGCCATCATGGCGGCGATGGCCGGCACGCCGTTCTCGATCGAAATGCTGATGACCATCGCCGCCGTTGGCGCCGTCTTCATCAATGCCGGCGAGGAAGCCGCCGCCGTCGTCTTCCTCTTCCTCGTCGGGGAATTGCTCGAAGGGGTCGCGGCCGGAAAGGCGCGCGCCAGTATCCAGGCGCTGACCGCGCTCGTTCCGAAGACCGCGCTTCTCGAGGAAAATGGCCAGACCCGCGAGGTCGCGGCAGACAGCCTGTCGATCGGCGACATCATCCTGGTCCGGACCGGTGACCGCATTCCCGCTGACGGCACCATTGTCTCCGGCGAAGGCGCGATCGATGAATCGCCGGTCACCGGCGAGAGCACCCCGGTCAACAAGGGCGTCGACGCCACCGTCTTTGCCGGCACCATCAATACGGTTTCGGTCCTGCGCATTCGGGTCACTGCCGCGGCAGCCGACAACACCATCGCCCGCGTGGTCAAGCTGGTCGAGGAAGCGCAGGAATCCAAGGCGCCAACGGAGCGCTTCATCGACCGGTTCTCCCGCTATTACACGCCCGGCGTGGTCGTCGTTGCAGCGCTTGTCGCCATCGTGCCGCCGCTGCTTCTCGGCGGCATCTGGAGCGAGTGGATCTACAAGGGCCTCGCCATTCTGCTGATCGGCTGCCCCTGCGCGCTCGTTATCTCGACGCCAGCGGCGATCGCCGCCTCGCTGTCATCGGGCGCCCGGCGCGGATTGCTGCTCAAGGGCGGCGCTGTCCTGGAAAACATCGGCCGCGTCACCGCCGTCGCGCTCGACAAGACCGGCACGCTGACCGTCGGCAAGCCGAACGTCACGGATATCATCGCCTTCGATCGTTCCGAACGGGACGTGCTGGTTTATGCCGCTGCTCTCGAGACCGGATCGAGCCATCCGCTGGCGACGGCTATCCTCGCCAAGGCAGCGGAAAAGAAACTCGCCGTTCCGCCTGCCACCGATGCACGGGCGCTGGGCGGCAAGGGCGTGACTGCGACCGTGAATGGTGCGGAGACTTTCCTCGGATCGCCTAAGTCGGCCGACGAACGCGTTCCCCTTTCCGGCGAGCAGATGGCGCGGATCACCGCGCTGAACGACGACGGCAAGACGGTATCGGTGCTGCTCATCGGCGGCGTCTTGGCCGGCGCCATTGCCATGCGCGACGAACCGCGAGCCGATGCATTGGCCGGCCTCAAGGCGCTTACCGATGCAGGCATACGGACGGTTATGCTGACCGGCGACAACACGCGCACCGCCACCGCCATCGGCAAGCAGCTCGGTATCGAGGTTCGCGCCGAACTGATGCCGCAGGACAAGCAGCGCATCGTCGGCGAACTAAAAGCCGAAGGCCTTGTCGTTGCCAAGGTCGGTGACGGCATCAACGACGCGCCGGCGCTTGCCGCCGCCGATGTCGGCATTGCCATGGGTGGTGGCACGGACGTCGCGCTTGAAACGGCGGACGCCGCCGTGCTGCACGGCCGCGTTGCCGACGTCGCCGCCATGATCGACCTGTCGAAGCGGACCATGGCCAATATTCGCCAAAACATCACCATAGCACTGGGCCTGAAAGCGGTTTTCCTCGTCACCACCATCATCGGTGTCACGGGGCTCTGGCCGGCTATTCTGGCCGACACCGGCGCGACGGTACTGGTAACGATCAACGCGCTGCGGCTGTTGCGGCCTGTCGCCACGTCTTGAAATAGCAATATCCACGGATCACTTTAGGCGGACAGGAATGGAGTTGCAGAATGCTGACCATCGGTGACCTCTCCCGTTCGACGGGCGTCAAAATTCCGACGATCCGCTACTACGAGCAGATGGGGCTGCTGTCCCATGCCGAGCGCTCCGACGGAAACCAGCGGCGTTATTCCACGCGCGAGCAGGAGCGGCTGTCGTTCATCCGCCATGCCCGCGACCTCGGCCTGACTATCGACGCTATCCGGGAGCTGATCGACCTCAGCCAGCATCCGGACCACCCCTGCGCCGATGCCGACCGGATCGCAGAGACACAGCTTGCCGAAGTGCGCCGCAAGATCGCCAAGCTCCGCAAGCTTGAAACCGAGCTCGAACGGATCACCAGCCATTGTCACGGCACGCAGGTGAAGGACTGTTACGTCATCCGGGCGCTCGCCAACCACGATCTCTGCGAGACCGATCACGCCTGACGAGGGCATGCGCATAAGAGACGCCCCGATCGGCGTCAGTCCGCGGTGACGTCCCAGTTGTCGTCCGGGTTGAACGTCTTGATGTCGGCCGCGATCGTCTCGGTATCGTCGCCCAGGTCCGCCTGGTAGACGGTGCCGTTGGCATTGATCTCGAACGTGTTCACGCCGGTTTCGCCGTAGCGGATCGGCCAGGCGATCAACGCGAAGCCGGCGATCATGTTGCCGTTGATGATGTAATCAAATTTGCCACCGGCGATGTTTTGCCCCTGACTGGTGAGAATGCGATAGCGATAGCCGAAATAACCGGCACCGGATTTCGCCTTGGACAAAGCCTCGTCACTCTCGAAAGCATCGCCGGCGGGGCTGTCGCCAGCGCCAAGATCCGGCGACCAGTAGAGGCCATCGGTCTTGCCGTCGCTGCTGAGCAGCTTCTGGGCATATTCCATGACGCCGTCGTCATCATGATCCGCCGAAGCATATTCCTTCTGTGCTTCGACATAGGCGCGCAGCGTGTCGATCGTCTGGAGTTCGTTCTCACCGACGCGGCGGTTGATGATCTCCTCGAAGCCGGCAAAGGTATCGAAAGCCCACTTGCCGTCGTCACCCTTGACGATGGGGAAAGGCAGTGTCCAGAGCTGGTCGCCGATATCGAGCAGCTTGCGGCCATCGACATCGCGAACGATAAGCTTCTTTTTGGCGCCATCGCGAATCTCGGCATAGGTGTCCATGACCCCTTCCGCCGTCTTCGTTTTGGCCGGATCAAGGCCAAGCAGCGTCGCCAACTTGCCGAAATCATCCGCCGCCAGCGCCGCCCTGAAGGCATCGACGGCCTGTTCCGGCGTATCGAACAGAGGCGGATCCTTCTCGGAAGCGTAACCGGCGATCACAGAATCGTCAGTTGGTTCCGCGGCAATCGCAAACCCGGCGACCGAGCCCAGAAGGACGGCTGAAAACACCGAACTCAGAAGCAATTTTTTGACGGAAAGTGTCATGACTGTCTTCCTTGTTCCACACATTACCGGCGACGTCCGCCACCGCCGCGACCACCACCACCGTGATGTATCTTCCGCCCGCCGCCGCCATGGACCTGGCGTCCACCGCCGCCGCGATTGCCGCCGCCCATCGATTGCCGGCCGCGGTTGGACTGGATCTGCGTGCGCCGGCCATTGTCGACATTGCCGATTGCCGAAGGTTTCCTGGGGCGATTGTCGATCCGGCCCGCCGGCTTCGGCTTCGCCGCCGGCCGGTTGGCTTTCACATTGCCCTTGGCCTTCGGCTTCGCATTGGCCGCGCGGTTGGCGGCCTGGCCCTGCTTCTTGCCGGCTGCCGCTGCGGCCTTGCCGTTGCCCTGCTTGTTGCGCGCGGCCGCCTTGTCGCGGTTGATCCGGTCCGCATCGATCTTGCTGTTGCGGACGTCCTTGACTGATATATTGCCGGGCTTGTTGCTGATATTGCCGACGCGATCGTTGCTGATGTTGCTGGCTCTGGCCTTGAAGCTGTTGCGACCGTCAGCCTTGATATTGTTCTTGAAAGCGTGGTGGTCGATCTTGTTGAACTGGTTCCGGTCGAAGTTGATCTTGTCGCGATCGACATTCTTCCAGTCGATATCGCCGATGTTCACCTTGCCGTTGAAGTCGCGATCGTTGAAGCAGTTGTTGCAATCGATATCGACATCGCCGTTCCAGCGGCCACCCCAGACGCCCCAATCATCCCAATCGACGACGGAAGCCCAGATCGCGCCCGTCACCGCGCCCGCGAAGAAGGTTGCCGTCGGCAGGTAATAGCTCGGATAGGGTTCCGGATAATATGCGATCGGGGCCGGCACATAATCCGGCTCGTAAAGCATTTCCGGCGGGTATTGCGGGACGTAGATCTTTTCGCTGCTGACCGACTGGATCAGGACATTGTCATTCTCGTGAACCACCTTGATCTTGTCGTCGGTCTTGATGATCTTGTCGGCGACGGCCTTGTCGCGCAACTGCTGGATGGCGATCAGCACGTCCTTCTGCTGGTTCGCCAGCGCCTCGCCGAGCGATTGCGTCCAGTCGAGATCGTCGCTCATCATCTTGACGATCTGCGGATAGTTCAGAAGCGAAACGACGCTGCCGTCCCAAGTGGACTTGGGTTTCAGGTCGGGCTTCTTCGTCAACTGATCCAGATAGCGCTGTGCCTCGATGATCTGCAGCGGATAAAGCGATGCGGAGGTAACCAGCGCCACCAGTTCGTCCGGATAGAGCGCGATGCGGGCAACGAGAACCTCGAGTTCCTCATCGGTCAGGGGTTCGGTCGTGTCGTCGGCCGCCGAAGCATCCGCGGCCGCGGTCTCCTGCGCGAAGGCGGGCGAGACATGCGCGGGCATGACCGTGGATATCGAAAAGGCGAGCATCAGCCCAAGACCTGCGGCGAGGCGTGATCCATGGATCAGAGGCATGTCTTCAATCCCCTTTTGAGCGGAGTGGCATCCTTGCAAATTCATGCGACAGGTGTCCGGCTCGCGTGACGCCGGCATGGCAAACAGTCTCCATCGGCCGATTTCGTGTCGCGACATTCTCTCCGGCCCCGGGGCGAAGTATAGTTGGACTTAAGGCCAATTGCACCCATAATCTCAACCCTGCCTTGTCTTGATGAGAGGTGGCTCTGCAAGGAGATGCCAGCTTGAAAGCGAACTTTGAAGCGGATACTGAATGAAGGCAGCCGGCGCGGTGTGGCTGCTTCAGGAGGTTGGGTTGCGTCTTATCCTGCGTGCCATTCTTGTCATCGCCCTTGTGTTGATCGTCATCCTCACCTCCGTCTGGGCCAGCCTGGCGCTCTGGTACCGCTTGCCGGTGGCGGACATTCCGAGAGGCGTCATCGCGGGCCTGTTCGCCGTTCTCGGTCTTTTCACAGTGGTGATGCTGTTCGGGCGCTGGCGGCTGAAGGCGATGATCGTCTATGCCGTGACATTCGCACTGGTCTGCGTCTGGTGGAGCACGATCCAGCCGGACAGGAATGCGGACTGGGCGCCGGACGTCGCCCGTCAGGTTACCGGCACAGTCGATGGCGACGTGCTGACATTGACCGACCTGCGCGATTTCGAATGGCGCAGCAACACCGACTTCACCGAGCGTTGGGAAAACCGCAGCTTCGATCTCAGCAGGATCGAAGGCGTCGACCTGTTCATGTCCTATTGGGCGGGACCGGAAATGGCGCATTTCATCCTGAGTTTCGGCTTCCAGGGCGGGGAACAACTGGCATGGTCAGTCGAGGTGCGGCGGCGAAAGGGCGGCGCATTCTCACCCATCGCCGATCTGTTCAAGACCAACCCTTTGGTGATTATCGCAGCCGACGAGCGCGATGTCGTCGGCGTTCGCTCGAATGTGCGCGGCGAGGACGTGCAGATATACCGGCTGCGCGCATCGCCTCAGGCAGCGCGGCGCCTGCTTCTGGAATATGTCGCTGACGCCAATGCGTTGGCGCGAAAACCGGAATTCTACAATTCGCTGACGACCAACTGCACCACGACCGTCGTCAAGATGATGCGAGCCGTCGGCGGCACGATCCCGCTCGACTGGCGATTGATCGTCAACGGTTATCTTCCGGATTATGCCTATGATCACGATGCCGTCGACACATCGATACCGCTGGCGCAGTTGCGGCAGAGCGCGCATATCGCCGAACGCGCCAAGGCCGATGGTTTGTCTGAGGATTTCTCAAAGGCGATCCGCGTCGGCGTACCCGCGCCGGCCAAGCGGACGGCACCGTAAATCAAACGACGGTCAGTCGTCCCAGGACGTGGACGCGACATAGGTTGCAGCCAGCGCCTCGATGCCGTCCCGGTCATCATGATCGAAGCGGCCGGGCAGCGGACTGTCGAGATCGATGACGCCAAAAACGCGGCCGTCGCGCAGCAGCGGCACGACAAGTTCCGAGCGTGAGGCGGCATCACAGGCGATGTGTCCCGGGAAGGCATGCACATCCTCGACCAGCACCGATTCGCCTCGAGCAACAGCCGTTCCGCAGACGCCGCGACCGACCGCGATGCGCACGCAGGCCGGCTTGCCCTGGAACGGTCCGAGCAGAAGCTCGTCCTCGCTGTGCAGGAAATAGAACCCAGCCCAGTTGAGATCCGGCAACATCTGGAAGATCAGCGCCGAGGTATTGGCGGCATTGGCGACCGGATCGCCTTCGCCCGACAGCAGGGCCTGCAGTTGCGCTCCAAGCTCCCGATAGAATGCCGGCTTGTCCGTTCCCGATATCGCTCTTGCTTCGAACATGGATTGTTATCCTTCTTTTGGAGGCCTCGAATAGCACAGGGCAGCGGCGGTGTTAATCGCTGGGCGGCACGCTCCCGAACGGTGGAGAAACCAAACAATCTCCTGCCGCTTCAAAATCCTCATTTCAATTGTTCGCAAAATCTGCGACACGGCTGGTATCCGCAAGGATCGGACGCGACTGCTATTAACTTTAGAATAGGGTCGGGCGGGCAGATTGACGTCTCTCTCGCTGCCACGAAAGAACGTGGCCGTCCTGTTTTTGCCGCAGCGCGCTCCTGACTTCTTCCAGCGACCCACCCCGCGCAAGGGATGCGCTCTAGCATATTTGCTTTGCCCGACCAGGGTGCCTTTTGGAATAGCGCATATGGATGGCCAAGCACTTGTTGCGGCGCAAGCCGCATTCGAACGGGGCGATTTCGTTGAAGCCTTGACGATCCTGACCCCGCTGCTTAGCGACACGATGAATCCACCCGCCCGGATACTCTTGGGGGAAACACTGGCCAGGCTCGGGCTGTTGGCGGAAGCGGCGCAGATTTTCGAACAGGCCGCCGATGGCGCCGACAGTCCTTGCGATAGCCGGTTTCAGAAGCGGGCGGTGATGCTTTATGCTGAGGCCGGCGACGACGACCGGGCGCAACTGCTGGGTATCCGGCTTCTCCCCAGCCTGCCGGAGGACGCCGAACTCGCCTATGCCCTCGCCCGCTCCTTCCGGCGCAGCGGCGACGCCGCGCTTGTCGATCTCGTCAAGAACACGCTGGCCGGCAGTGATGACCCCGATCATCTGAAGCTCGCCGGCGACATTCTCAATGAGGAGGAGCGCAACCCGCTGGCGCTGACGGTCTTCGGCAAGCTGGCGGCGCTTTATCCCGACGACCCCTTCACCCAGTTCAAGTTCATGTCGGTCGCCCGCGACTTTTGCGATTTCGCGGCGATCGAGAAACTGGAGACGGCGCTGGGCGCGCGGCTGGCGACGGGAGACCTGTCGGCGCTCGAAGGCGAAACCGCCTATTCCAATCTCTTGCGCTGCGGCGACGAACGGCTGAACCGCAGCGCTATGAACAATCCCGGCCTGACCGCCCCTCCCTCGCCCGCTGCCAGCCGGCAAAGGCGAACGCGCCCGCATGGCTGGGTCGACAAAATCCGCGTCGGTTATCTCTCCAACGACTTCTTCAGCGCGCATGCCACCATGCGGCTGCTGCGAAACGTGCTGGAGGCACACGACGCCTCTCGTTTCGACATCACCCTTTTCTGCTACACGCCGGAACACCATACGATCAACGAATACGACAACCGGCAAAGATGGGGCCGCGTGGTTTCCATCCTCGGCAAGACCGATGCACAGGCGGCCGATATCATCCGCCAGAAGGGCATCGATATCCTAGTGGATCTGAAGGGACACACCGGCGGATCGCGGTCGAACATCCTCAATCAGATGCCCGCTCCCGTTCAGGTCGCCTGGCTCGGTTTTCCCGGCAGCGGCACCCATATCGACTGCGACTTCGTCATCGGCGACCGGATCGTGCTGCCCGACAGTTCCAGACCCTTCTATCACGAGAAATTCTGCCGCCTGCCGGAGAGCTACCAGCCGAACGACCCTGTCCACCGCGCCCTGCCGCCAGCAGCCAGCCGCCGGCTCCTCGGCCTGCCCGAAGACCGTGTCGTCCTTGCCGCCTTCAATGCGGCTCGCAAGATTTCACTGGAGGTCGTCGATCACTGGGCCGAGATACTGCGTCGCGCGGACCATGCCATTCTCTGGGTGATGATCGACGGTGCGCTCGCACGCAGCAATTTCCTCGCGGCCTTTCAAGCGCGCGGGATCGCCGCGGACCGCATCATCTTCGCGCAGTCGGCGCCCTACGACGCCCATATAGCCCGGCTGCAGGCAGCGGATATCGGACTCGATACCTTTCCCTATAATGGCCACACGACCACCTCGGACAAGCTCTGGGCGGGGCTGCCGGTGGTGACGTTCAGGGGCAGCAATTTTGCCTCGCGGGTTTCCGAAAGCCTGCTGACCACGCTCGGCGTGCTCGAACTGGTGGCGCCCGATGCCGATGCCTTCGTGGACATGGCCGTTGCCTTGGCGGAAAACCCATCGGAAGTGGCGCGCCTGAAAGATGTCATATCCCGGCGGAGATTCACCGCCCCGCTGTTCGACGCCGAGCGATTCTGCCGCCATCTGGAAAGCGCCTATGACACGATGGTGGAGTGCGCCAAGGCGAAGCTTCCCCCCGATCATTTCGACGTTGCTCAACTCCCGCCGCGAACGGAAGCCTTTTCATCGCGCTCTTGAAGCTTAAATAACCGTATGACGACGCGCGCGCCGATAGCGCCGTTTCTCATCCCGGAATCTGAAAGGCGCCGATCATGGCCGAGAAATTCATCGTCCTTCCCTACCGCAGGGTGCGCGGCAATCTTGTGCCCGGCGAGATGCGGCAGGCCTCGAATGCCGTCAGTGCCGAGAAGATCGCCGGTGCCATGGCCAGCCGCTTTGCCGGAGTCGCCGCCTATGCCGTCGAGGTCGACGAGGAGTCCGGCGACATGACCAGTCCGCGGTTGCTGGCACAGTTTGGTGAGATCGCGGAGTTGCCCTCCTCCTAAGGCTTCGTGTTAGCCACAGCTTTTCAAGGAACATTCGCCCCACCAAGGCGTTTAGGGCTCAGTTGCCTTCAACGCTTGATGGCACAGGCTACCATTTCTCGAAAGGATGTGAACGCCATGAATCAACGTTTTGACCCCACTGACCGTCCCACGAATCCGACGGCATGGCCCGCCGATCAGGCCGGCCAGCGCATCGATCCGGTGACATCCCAGCCGGTGAATGATCCGCTTCTCAACCAACGCCGGCCCGAAGACGTCGAGGTGCGCTCGTCCCGCTCGACCTGGCCTGTGCTGATCATCCTGCTTGCGGGCCTCGTTCTGGCCCTGCTGGTCTGGTTGCCGGCTGAAATGTCGACCGACCAGACGACCGATACGGCCACACCGCCGGCCACGACCGACCAGAGCACGACGGCCCCGGCTGACAACGCCACGCCGCCGGTCGACAATAGCGCGACGCCGGGCACCGCTACGCCCGACACGTCGGCAACTCCGAATGCGACGCCGGCAACGCCGGATACGCAGACCCCTGCCACCGGCGCTGACCAGCAGCCCCAGACGAACGGCACGGCTCCGCAGACCAACGAGACCGCTCCGGCCAACTAATCGCCGGTCTGGACAGATGCGAAAGGTGGAACTGTTCCGGCGGTTCCACCTTTTTCGTGTCCGGCAGATTCAGTCTGCCGGCACCAGTTTGGAATGAACTAAAACCGCCGCCGGTCGTTACTCTTCCAATCCAACCACTGAGGATAGATCCATGATCGACGGGACGACGAAGACCACGGGGCGGGAAGAGGATTATCGCGACTACGAGGACCGCGATGTGAACGAAGGCTGGCCCTATGCGGACGGCACTCCCGGCTCCGAGACCAAGGTCGCCAATGGCTCATACGGGCAATCGAGCGAGAATTTCGACGAGGCCGGCAATCCTGGTTTCGAGCGGAGCAGCGATACCGCGATCGAGAGCGCCAACGGCCCCGACCTGTTCGGTGACGATACCGAAGCAGACGTCGAGGACGACGCGCTGGAAGACCTGATTTCCAACGCGTTGGAAGACAGCGAGATCGAAACGTCCGGCGTCGATCTCAAGGCACGGCGGGGCGCCGTCTTGCTGAGCGGCACGGTCGATACGGCACAGGAGCGTCGGCAGATCGAGTCGCTGATCTATGGTATTCCGGGCGTAACCAAAATCCGCAATGCTTTGAGGACAAGCGGTGTCGATGAGGGCATTCCAAAGGATTGGGACGAGTGATAGGCGGTCTGGATTGACCGGTTTGCGGCCCGGCATCCAGCGCCGGTCCGCGGGTAAGCTTTGAGAAGGGATCAATGTTGGGAGCCAGAGCCGAAGATACGGAAGATGCGCAGGATCATGCCGGAAAACCCGTGACACCGGCGCATTTTCTGGTCGGCCTTGGTCGCGGCGTTGCCGGCGCCCTCCTGTTCGCCCTACCGATGCAGATGACGATGGAAATGTGGGCGCTTGGCTTCACCATGGATCGCTGGCGCCTCGTTCTCCTGCTCCTCCTCGCCATTCCGCTGCTGATCGGCATTTCCCATAGAATCGGCTTCGAAGAGACATTCTCGCTTCGGGAAAGCGCCCGCGATGCGATGATCGCCTATGGCATCGGCATCGTCACGAGTGCGGTGATGCTGTCCCTGTTCAAGCTTCTGATGGCGGATATGCCGATGCAGGAAATAGCCGGCAAGATCGCGGTCCAGGCCGTGCCGGCCAGCATCGGCGCGCTGCTCGGACGCAGCGAACTGGGCAGCGGCAAGGACGACGCCGACGACGATGCCCAGGCCGGTTATGGCAGCGAACTGTTCATGATGGTGGTCGGCGCGCTCTTCCTGAACCTCAACATGGCCCCGACGGAAGAGATGATCCTGATCTCCTACAAGATGACACCCTGGCATGCGCTCGCCACCATCCTTCTGTCGATCGCGCTGATGCATGCCTTCGTCTATGCCGTCTCCTTCAAGGGCGGCCATGAACTCTCGAGCGATACGCCTTGGTGGCATGCGCTGATCCGCTTCACCCTTCCCGGCTATGTAATCGCATTGCTGATCAGCCTATATGCGCTGTGGAGTTTCGGACGGCTGGATGGCGGCTCGTTCACGCCGGCAATGATGGCCATGATCGTCCTGGCCTTTCCCGGCGCGATCGGTGCAGCCGCGGCACGATTGATTTTGTGAGAACATTGAGATGGCGCAAGAGGCAACACAAGGCAAACGCGGGAAAAAGACGGTGTCCAAGCAGGCACACTGGGCCGAATGGGCCACGGGCGTACTCTGCACCCTCCTCGTCCTCGCGATGACCGGATGGATCGGCTATGAGGCCATGTTATTCACCGGCGGCACACCGGATCTCACGGTGCGGATCACCCGACAGCAAGCAACATCCGGCGGCTATCAGGTTTCGTTCGTTGTCGGGAACAGCGGCAAGCGAACGGCGGCGGCGGTTCCCGTGACGGGGACGCTCAGCGATGGCGACACGGTCATCGAGACAAGGGAGGTGACCTTCGACTATGTACCTCAACAGTCTAACGCCACCGGCACGCTGCTGTTCAAGGAAGATCCCTCCGCCCACAGGCTTGATCTCCGCGCATCGGGCTATGCCGATCCGTGACCCGGATCAGACGCCATTCTGCCCCACAGTCATCCGCGGCACGGCGGATGTCGCATTCCAGCCAAATTGACTTTCGGACGGATCACCCTCGCCGGGACTCCAGAAACTCGCGGACGGCATGGTCTGACCGGCTTCCTTCGACAGAAGCATAATGACGGCCCGCCTTGCCTCGGCCGGCCGGGAAAACACGCGTCCGTCCAGGCTCCAGACGCTGAACTTCACCGCCATGAACCGGAACCGCTCGCCGTCCGGTACCAGCGCGCCAACGGCATCACCGTTGAACTCGACAACCTGTTTATGCATGATATAAATGCTCCCGCTGCCGTGTGTACGGCAGTCATTTCCATATGTCGCGCATGGCAAGACAGACCGAACCCTCGCTTCAGCCAACCTGATAAACGGCTGGGATCGACATTGGTTCCGTCATCGGGAATTTTTTTAAGTCGGCGCGAAAGGCAGTCGCGTCCGCCCAAGGGCGGAGCGTTGATGGAACCCGTGGGGCCTCGAGAATCTGAACCTCAGGCGACGAAGCGGTCGGGACGATATGGCTTGATGTCGATGACCGTCTTTTCGCCGGTCATCTTTTCGGCGAGCGCGCGGCCGGTCACCGGGCCGAGCGTCATGCCGTGATGCGCGTGACCGAAGGCGAACCATAGGCCTTCGTGGCGCGGCGCCTTGCCGATGATCGGCATCATGTCCGGCGTGCAGGGGCGCGCGCCCATCCACGGTTCCTCGTCGCGCCGTTCGGCCAGCGGGAAAAACTCACGGGCGACGCGCTCGGCGCGGGTCAGTTGCACCGGCGTCTTCGGCGCATCGCGATTGGCGAACTCGGCGCCGGTGGTCAGCCGGATGCCGCGCAGCATCGGCGCGAGGAAATAGCCCTTCTCTGCATCCAGCACCCAATTGTTGAGCTGGGCACCGTCCTGCATACCGTAATGCATATGATAGCCGCGCTTGACGGCGAGCGGGAAGCGATAACCGAGCTTGCGGGTCACCGTATCGGCCCAAGGACCGAGCGCGACGACGACTTCCTTGGCTTCGAGCGGGCCTTCCGGCGTCGCAACGCGCCAGCCGGCGCCTTCCAGCACATGTTCGAGCGTCGCGGCATCGCCCGAGACAAGACGGCCGCCAAGCGACTGGAAATAGATGAGATAGGCCTTGTTGAGGCTGTGCGGATCGCGGATCGACCAGGGATCGGTCCAGCGCAGGCCGCCCGTCAGATCCGCCTTGATCGACGGTTCCATGGTCTTCAATTCGCTGGTCGACAGTTTCTGATGATTGACGCCGAAGGTCGAGGAGAGCTTTTCGGCATCCTTGTAGGCGGCGTCGCGGGCGGCTTCCGTGCGGAAAACCTTCATCCAGCCGTCCTTGCGGATAAGATCGCCAGCGCCCGACGCGTTGATCAGGTCATCGTGCTCGGCAATCGAGCTTTCGATCAGCGGCGCGTACATGGAGGCGATGTTCTGATGCTGGGTAAAGCCGGAATTCCACCAGTAACGGATCAAAAAGGGCACCAGCCCCGGCAACGCCCGGAAATGATAGTGCGCGTCGATCGTGTTGTTCAGCGCATAGCGGAACAGCGCGCCGAAATCATGCGGAAAACCATAGGGGAAGACGCCTTCGCGCTGGATCAGGCCGGCATTGCCATAGGACGTTTCCTCGCCCGCGCCGCGGCGATCGAGCAACACGACGGACTTGCCGCGCCGCGCCAGATGGATGGCCGTCGACAGGCCAACGATGCCCGCCCCCAAAACAACGACATCTGTCTTCATGCCCCGTTCTCCATTCCCGGCGTTGCCGCCATTTACTTCTTCAGCTTGCCCATGATCTGCTCGAGGAAGCCGAGCATCAGGGCGGACACGACAAAGGCCAGATGCATGATCGTCGCCCACATCAGCTGGTCATTGGTATATTGCTGCGTATTCAGGAAAATCTGCAACAGGTGAATGGACGAGATCGCCACGATCGAGGAGGCCACCTTGATCTTGAGGCTGCCGGAATCGAGTTTTCCGAGGAAGGAGACTTCCGCGTCCGCCTCGTCGAAGCGGCTGACGAAATTCTCGTATCCGGAAATCATCACCATGACGATCAGGCTGGCGACCAGTGCAGCATCGATCAGCCCGAGCATGGCGAGGATCATGTCCGCCTCGTCATAGGCAAAGACCATGATCGCGATTTTATAGAACTTGTAGGCAAAGGACACACCATAGAGCGCGAGAGCGGCGACAAGTCCGAGGTAGAAGATCACCAGGAGCCAGCGGCTCGACAGAATGATCCGTTCGACGATGAGTTCCAGCGACTTCATGCTCCGGGCGGCTCCCGATTGGACGATTGCGAAATGGTCAGGGCATGAATAGCCAAGCCTTGGTCCTTCGGCAAGGCAAGGACCGCGACAGGTCGTCTCAGTGCATGAAAAAGGGAGCGATGCTTTCGCAACGCTCCCTTCAGCTTGCTGACAAACCCTACGGGCCTTCTTCCTTGGTGTCAGATTCACGGAACGTCTCTGAATCGAAAGGTGAACGGATTGGAATCAAAGAAGCTGCGCCGAGACCCCAAAGGGGTTTGTCAGCAGTCTGAAGGGAGCGATGCTTTCGCAACGCTCCCTTTAATCGCGTTCCCTGAGATGGGATCAGGTTCTGCGCATCAGCCCAACCACCAGCGAGATGACAAGGAAGGCCAGGAACAGGAAGAAAAGGATCTGCGCGATCCCGGCGGAGGCGCCGGCGATGCCACCGAAGCCCAGGACACCGGCGATGATGGCAACGACGAGGAAGACGAGAGCATAGTACAGCATCGGGGATTCTCCTTGGTTTGTTCGTCTTTCCATAAACGTATTAGGAGTAGTTTTGTTCCAGCCGCTCTCCAGAGCGCCTCATCAAGGCAGATCTACACACTTCCTTAACCATGGCGTTGAAATTTGGCCCAATTTGACACGGTTAAGCCACTTCGTTCGCGGAACATTACCGACACAGGGGACGTTGTGAAGGCATATACATCATGCGAGATAGTAAAATGACCGTATCGACATCGAATATCTGGAAGTCGGCAGCAGCAGCAGTCCGGCAGCCCATCCGGGCACGGGACAAGAACTTGCATATCGGCAAGACGCTGCGTGATCTCTACTTCAAGGACGACATGCCGAAGACAGAAGGATATTTCGCCGATCTTCTGAACGAGCTCGAAGCGTCCGAACGTAGCAACGACAACTAGAGCATCATTCCCTTAATACGCCCCATTCTGCTGGAAGGAATTTTGGCCAGAACCAAGGCGGCTGGCGAAAAGCGCAGCAAAAGCTGCGGTTGAGACGGCCACCGCCGGTCGTGGCCAAAATTCATCCAGCCCTTCGGGTTGGCTGAAAACGGCCGCCCACTGCGGCGGATGGCTGGACCGATGGATGTCGCATCGCTCTGCGCCATCCTTCTTGTGGATCGGCCGTTTTGAGCCAACAGAATGGATCGTATTAAGGGAACGATGCTCTAGCACACAAGATCATGACGGAAGGGTAACGGCGGCCAACTGGTCGCCGTTTTTGTCGCTGCCTCAAACCAGGAAAAGCCGGCACGCCCTGTCGATGCCGGCTCCCGTCATGTGTTTACTTTGACGGCGCACGCAACAGCACGCCAACCGGATTCGCCTTGTAGGCCGTCTCATCATAGGCAACCTGGCTTTCCAGTTGAGCCTTGGTGAAAGGCGAATAGATGGTCATCGTTCCGCTGGCATCCGCCATGACCTGCACGCTCTCGGCACTCATCGCCACGGGCTTCTCGCCGATGCCAAGAAAACCACCGACGTCGATGACATAGGCTTCGACCTTGCCGTTCTGGCCGACCAGCACGTCACCGATCTCGCCGACCTTCGTGTCGTCGGCCACCTTTACCTCCGTGCCGATCAATTTGTCGGTGCTGATCTGGGCCGGATCGATCAGTTTCATTTCGGGTTCGGTCGATGCGGTCGTGTCGGTATCGAGCGGCAGAACCGCATCCGGATCCGTCATCTGCGGCGTGGTCCCGAGCGTCGGCTGCGTCGATTGCGCGGTCTCGTCCTTCAAGACCGGCGAATTTACGGGAGCGGCATTGGCGTTTCTGTTTTCGGCGTCCTTGTCTTCCGGAAGCGTCGCCAAGGAACCATCCATCATCGCACCACGTTCAAATTGCGGGGCGGCCTCCAGCTCTTCCTTCGTCGCAGAAACCACGATGATGCGCTGGCCATCGCGATCCGACCAGGATACGCGATCGAAGCCGACAGCAACATCCTTTTCACCAAGGCCGAGAAAACCGCCGACACCAACGACCAGCGCTTCGGCTCCGCCATCGGCATTGATCACAACGTCGTTGACGTCGCCGATCGCTTCGCCCTGCTCATCAGCACCGGTATAAACGGTCTTGCCGAGAACAGTGCTAGCTAGAATCTGCTCGGGCGCCGCGGAGAAATAGCCGCTCGGACCTTGCTTGGTGGTTGGGCTTGCGTCCTTTGCAGGATCGGCCTTGTTGGCGGCATCCTGCGCAACGGCGCCGGTTGCCAATGACGCCGCAAGGACCGTCGTCGCCAGGAGGATACGGATCATGGTGGACTCCTTCATGCTGTATCGGGGCTCAATTCGGCTGGCGCAATATCATTGCCCGCCGCTGGGAATACTGACTTGAACGGCAGTCATCCCGTGTTAGTTCCGACCTTTCCAAAAGGCCGCACATCGAAACGGCACGCGAGGGGATTCGCGTGCCGTTGGGTTTTCATTTGAAATGTCAGTGGCGGGAGGACCACTCGTCGATCTGCCGCTCGGCTTCATCCTTTTCGACGCCGTAGCGAACCTGGATGCGGCCGGCCAATTCCTTGCGGCGGCCATTGATCACATCGAGATCGTCGTCCGTCAGCTTGCCCCACTGGGTCTGGGCCTTACCGCGATACTCGGTCCACTTACCTTCAATCATATCCCAATTCATTGCGGTGCTCCTCTAGGTTGGTATGAAATCAACGCCGCGTGCGTGGAAAAGGTTCCACTTCGCGGGATAATCAATTGCTGATCACGTCCTTGCGGTCTCTCTTCTCAGCGACCATCACCGGTGCCGTCGGATCATCGAAGGTGATCCGTACGTCCAGTTCCTCGGATGGAGTGATATCCCAGGTAATCGTGGCATCTTCGATAAAAAGGGCCGGATCGACGGCCGCGCATTTCCCATAGACGATCTTGTAACCGTCACGCGCCGCTTTGATCGCCGGGCTCAGCAGTTCCTGGCATTCCTCGGCGGTCTCAAACCCCACGGCCGGGGCAGGCAATTCCGTGCATTGAATATTGCCCTGGCTGCATCCGACCAGCATCATGATTGCGGCAATGTGTTCCATCGTCGTGCTCCTTGCACAATGATTTACTTGAGAAGGTAACGGACATGCACGCCGGGATGTTCCCGAAAAAAATGCCGGGAACTTTTGCGCCGATCCAGCGTTGTGAAAGGGCGTCAAGGAATGCCTGGCGTGACTTTGGTGAACCCGGATACCCGCGCCGAGAATGGCCGCCTGCCCAGACAACCAACCTCCCCTAGGCAATGACCGAGACGTCCGTTCAAGGAATGTCAGCCATGTTGCGTCCACCTTTTGCCCATTGGTTATCCGAAGATACCGGCATGCGAACCGTGCTGATTCATGGCATGGTCATGGGACCATCCTTCTGGAGCAGTTTTGCCCCCAGCATCGTGAGAGAGGGTCGCTCGGTCGCCTATCCCTTGCCCGGACATAGCCCGTGGACGCTGGACGGTTTTGGCGGAATTCTGAGAACCGAGGATATTGTCGATGCCTATGCGCAGGCGATCGAACGGGATTTCGACGGCGAGCCGGTGACCCTCATCGGCCATTCGACCGGCGGCTTCGTCTCGCTGCTTCTGGCAAGGCATCGGCCCGACCTGGTCAGCAATGTCATCCTGATGGGGGCTTTTGCTTGCGGGCGCTTCGAAGGCCAGGAACGGATGGCGTCGCGCATCCTGCGGCTACCCTTGCTGGGCCGGCACCTGTTCATCCGGCTTTTCACCCGCTGGATTTCCACACGCGAAAATTTCCGCTGGGGCTCGCTCGAAACCGTGTTCGACAAGAACGTGGGCTGGGAGACAGAGGAAACTGCGGCGACCATGGAGAAGGTGCGCGAACAATTGCTGAACTCGAAGGCCGACGAGATCGCCGCCTTCGTCTCCTGGATGTCACGAACATCGGTGTTGGCCGAGCTGTCGCGGATCGATGTGCCGGTGCTCAACATCATCGGCGCGCGCGACGCCATCGTGCCGCCGGCACACCAAATTCATCTGTCCGGCCGCTTGCCGCGTGTCCAGACGGTCATCCTCGACAAGGTCGGCCACCTGCCGATGGCCGAGGCGCGCGACAAGGTTGACCGGTTGATCGGCGCCTTCCTTCTGCTCGGTCCGCTGACGCCAAAAAGTAACCAGACACTTACTGATATTTCGCAGGCTACTCCCTTTGCCAACCCCGTTCCGCGTGGACTTTGAACAGGGCAATATGACGCTGGAACAAAATCGCGTGACAAGAGTTTTGAGAGCGGAACCCGTGGCCCCAAAGGCCTTGAACCTGAAGAGGAAATACGATGCTCGGTACGATTCTCCTGATTGTCCTGATCCTTCTGCTGATTGGCGCATTGCCGACGTGGGGTCACAGTCGCAGCTGGGGTTACGGCCCCTCGGGTGGCCTCGGACTGATCGTCGTCATCCTTCTCATCCTTGTGCTGATGGGTCGGATCTGACCCGCAACGTTCCGCATTCCATCTTCATCCAGACCTTTGAAAGGAAGCCACCCATGAAAAAGATCCTCCTCGCAATCGCTCTCATCATGCCTCTCGCAGCGTGCACCGCCACGGAAAAGGGCGCGGGCATCGGCGCTGCGTCCGGCGCCATCATCGGCGGCGCTGCAACGGGCAATGTCCGTGGTGCGGCAGTCGGTGCAGCCATCGGCGGTGTCGCGGGCGCGCTGATCGGCAATGCCAACGAGCCGGGCAAGTGCTACTATCGCGACCGCTACGGCCGCCGCTACATCGCAAATTGCTGATTGGCCGGCGTCATATCGCAGACAAGGGAAAACGGGCTTCGGCCCGTTTTTCATGTCTTCGCCATGGAAAGGAAGGACGAGACCGGGTCTCGATCAGGAACGGGGTTTTCCGAGTTGCTCTGCCTGATCCAGTTTTTCGAGGAGATCAAGGAACATGTCGGGGATCGGCTCTTCCTCGACCGCCGTGTAGAGCGCCTTCAATTTGGTGGCGATCTGGGCATTCGGCCCCTTGAGAGAACCGTTCCCATTTCGCGCCGGTCCGGCACGCCGATGATTTTCGGGGATGTCACTCATCGACGGTTTCGCTCCTGAACCCGCAGCCATCATCACAAAGCCGCTACGCTTTCCTGCGTCTATTTGATACACGCAAAGTCTTGCGATATTCCGAATTTTTACGGAGTTTGCGGCGTCCCTACAGAAATTGAATCTGCTTCAAAACTTCCCATAAACCATAAAACATGTTCAAACCGATGCCACGGTTCGACTCGGAATAGCGTCGCGCATCGGCAGCTTTGCCCGGCATCATACTGAAGGAAGTCATAAATGTCACTTTCCATGCGGATCGCAGCCCACCTGCCCTATCTCCGGCGCTTCTCCCGCGCGGTAACCGGATCGCAGACCTCGGGCGACGCCTATGTGGCGGCGGTGCTGGAAGCTCTCATTGCCGATATCTCGCTTTTTCCGCAGGGCAGCAATGACAGGGTGAATCTGTTCAGGCTGTTCTGCTCGCAGATGGACGAAATCAGCATCGACCTGCCGGAAACCGCCTCTCCCTTCAGTTGGGAAAAGCGTGCGGCGGCCAACCTGTCGCTGATCCCGCCGGCAGCCCGCAAGGCCTTCCTGCTCGTCTCGGTCGAAGGCTTTACCCCAGCGGAAACCGCGGAGATCCTGGACGTGAGCGAACCGCAAGCAGCCGAACTCTTGCGCGAGGCTTCCGAGGATATTTCACGACAGGTTGCCACCGAAATCCTGATCATCGAGGATGAACCGCTGATCGCCATGGACATCGAAGACATGGTGCTCAGCCTCGGTCATACGGTGGCCGGTGTGGCGAGAACCTACGACGAAGCGATCACACTCTTCGAAAAGGCCATGCCGAAGATGATCCTTGCCGACATCCAGCTGGCCGACGGCAGTTCCGGCATCGACGCCGTCAACGAAATCCTCAAAAGCGCGACGATTCCGGTGATCTTCATCACCGCCTTCCCGGAACGCCTTCTGACCGGGACCAAGCCTGAGCCGGCCTTCCTGGTGACGAAGCCGTTCAATCCGGAAATGGTTAAGGCACTGATCAGCCAGGCGCTGTTCTTCGACGAAAACGCCAGGGCCGGCCGGGCCTGATTTAGCCTGATCTCTATTTTCTCGGCGAAGGCCGTTCGATGGCGAAGGCGTCGAACCAGCTCTGTCTGTTGCCGGCGCAGAGTTCGGCCAGGATGCGCGACGCCATGAAGCTGAAGGTGATGCCGTTGCCGCCGTAACCGTAGGCGGCAAGGATACGCGGCATGCCGTGTACCGCGCCGATCAGCGGCAGGCCATCCTCCGTTTGCCCGAAGGTGCCGGACCACGCGAAATCGACGTCACGTTTTGCGGCTGGCCATAGACCGGCGAGGGTCTCGACCAGATGCGCCGTCTTTCCCGGCATCTTGGCATCGCGTTCAGCAGGATCGACGGTATCGTCGTCACCGCCTCCGATGATGATCCGGCCATCAGGCGTAGTGCGGGCATAGTGATAGTTTTCCGACGCCTCCCAGATCAGTTCCCCGCCCGGCCAGAGCTTTTCAGGTTGCTGGCGCACCGTGGCGATGGCCCAGCTCGACGATGTCCGGTGGATTTCCGCGTGCACGAAATCGGGCATGACATAACCGGTGGCGAGAATGGCATGCCGCGCCTCGATCACGAAGGGTCCATCCGTCTCGATGGTTACCGCTCCGGGCGCATCGTGATAGGCGGTGACCATGGCGTCGATCAGTCGCGCGCCACGGGCCACGGCATCGTTCAAAAGTCCCCAGGACAGAAGCAGCGGATCGGCGTCGGCCGACCCCGGCGAAACGATCGCCGCCGGCCGGTCAATGCCGGTGCGCGACAGAAGATCGGCGTGATCGAGCAATATGCCGGGCAGTCCCGCCCGCTCACGCAGCAGGTATTCGCGGCGCAAGGCATCTGGCCCGACATCGTTCGCTGCGATATAGAGGGTCGAGCGAGGACGCAGAGTGCATGGCAGTCCAAGGTCGCCGACAAGGCTGCGCAGCCCCTGCACGGCAGCGACGCTGTGCCGGTAGATTTCAACGGCGTGGTCAAAGCCGTAGAAATCTGTCAGTTCCCCAAGTTTTCGATCGATGTCCCACTGCAACATGGCCGTGCTGGCAGCTGTGCTGCCGAGCCCAGGGGGCTCCTTATCGACGACGGTGACGTTTACACCGCGCGCGGCCAGATGCTGGGCAGCCAGCGATCCGGTAATACCGCCGCCGACGACCAGCACATCTGTCTTGAAGCTCTCGGTCAAAAGATGCTTGAGGGGTGGCCGTTTGCCTTTTCCCCATGGGGATCTGCCGCTGTGAAGATCGTCCTGAGCGATTTGATCGCTATCGAGCATTGGTGGCATGCAACGGCTTTCTCTACGATACGCAAACATTGATGGCCTGGCGCAGTCTCTCGTTTCAATCGACTCTGTCAGCCCGGCAGCTGTCGTTCCGGCGGCTGGGTGCGGACCTCGTTGAAGATGGTCATGGCGATCAGCGACAGGGGCAGCGCCAACATGGCGCCGACCGCGCCCCACATCCAGGTCCAGAAGATGATCGCAATGAAGATCAGGAACGGGTTGATCTCCAGCCGATGGCCGAGGATCGAAGGCGTCACGATGTTTTCCATCACGAGATGAAGAATGAAGAAGCCTGCAGCCGGCGCCAGCGCCAGGAGGAGCGCATCGTGGGTCATCAGGCCCGCGCAGAGCAGCGCGACCGTCATGATGGTGACGCCGAGATACGGGATAAAGCTGGAGACAAAAGCGAACAGGCCCCAGACCGGAGCCATTGCCAGCCCCCCAACAAAGGTGATGGCGGCGGTGATCGTCCCGAGCACCAAGTAGATCAGGCTTGCTGTGGAGAAGTAAAAGCCGACAGCGTTTTCCGTAGCGTTCATGATGCGGATCGCGGCCAGCCGGCGTTCCCGGGTCGCGAAGGCCAGGATGATCGTCTTGCGCAGATGTGCGCGCCCGACGAGGAACAATCCCAGCGCCGCCAGGAAAATCATGATCTGGATAAAGGCTGGTGTTATGCCCGAAGCGACGAGCCCCAGCATGGTGCCGGCGTTCTGAATGACGACATCGGTCATCGCCTTCTGATTGGTGCCGGCAATGGCGAGCCTTGCCCATTCAAACCGCTGCAGATAGGGCAAGACCCGTTCGATCGCCCCTTCAAGCATGGCCGGAGCCTGGCCCGCCAGCGATGTCAGCGGTTCGATGGTCGCATTGATCAGGAAGAACAGCCCGACGACGAAGACCAGCGCGAGGAGCAGTCCCCCAAGCACCGGCGGCAAGCCGAAGCGTGCAAGACGATCGGCCGCGAGGCCCAGAACCATGCCGACAACGATAGCAAGGGTCACCGGCATGAGGATCGCTTCCATCATGTAGATAACCGCCGAAGCGAAGATGATAAAGGTACCAACGATGCTCCAGGCAACGACGAGATCCAGCCCGGACTTGGGCGCGGTTTGCGGTGGCGCTGCTTCCGCCGCCCGCGCTTCGATCTCCGCCTGTTTTCGCTGCTTGATCAACCCACTCGCCGGGAAGGCGCCCATTTCGTTCTCTCCACTTGCCCGGCCCGGCCAGCGGGTCGAATGGCGATGATCCATGTCCGGAAAATGCCGCGGACGGACGGCGCTTTGGCTTGTCCACGGTCTGACAGCGGTTAACGCATCGGTTGCGAAAAAGTTCCTCGGAGCGGACTGGCGCAAATAGGGAACCACGATGCGTGCCGACGTTTCATATATTGGATGTCGCCGGCTCCGAGGGAGGAGAAGACGAGACGGCGCGCAACAGATCATCGTCCGATCGGATGTTATCCGGAGCAGAGGAACCATTAATTGCCATGATCATGTGGCGCTAAAGGCCGTCGACAAATAGTGCCGGCAGCAGAGCGGGATTCGACACGTTTCACCGCGGCAAGCCGTCCGGCTTTCCCGATCTACGCCCGAATTTGTCCCGAGATCGGGAAGGTCACCCGAACACGCGTGCCGGCCATGTCCCTGTCATAGACAAGCGTGCCGCCCATCGTCGCTGCCATCGAATTGAGGATTCTGGTTCCAAGCCCCGTTCCCTTGGCGGGCAATTGCGGATTCATGCCGACGCCATCGTCTTCCACCAGAAGCTCGATCGTCTCGGCGTCACGCCGCGACAGCCGGACCCGTATTTCGCCGGCGCGCCCGCTCGGATAGGCGTATTTGAAGGCATTGGTGACGAGTTCGCTGACGACGAGCCCAAGTGGAACGACCTTATCCGTCGGCAGTTGGGTGGCCTCAACCGAAAGAGCGACCGTATGCGGTCGCGCATCGTCTCGCATGGAGGACTGAAGTTCGCCGAGCAGGCTTTTCAGGTAGTCGTCGATATCCACCACGCCGACCTGGTTCTTGGCGTAGAGATGACGATGGACGTTGCCGATCGCATGAATGCGGACCTGCGTTTCCTGCAGGGCAGCCACGGCCTCCGGGTCGGTCACCAACGAGGCCTGCATGCGCACAAGCGAGGCCGCGAGGCTCAAGCTGTTGGCGACGCGGTGATTGACCTCACGCAGGAGAAGCTCGGCCCGATCGCGTTCCTGATGCACGGCCTCCTGCGCGGCCGCCGTTTCACGACGAAACCGCGCCCGTTCCAGAGCCTGCCTCAGTGCTGTTCCCAGGACATCGAAAAACTCTGCCGAGACGCTTTTCGTCACATAATCTTCGGCGCCCCGCTTCAGTGCTTCGACTGCGATGCTGGCTTCGCCTGCGCCTGTTACGTAGACGACAGGCGGATGGTCCCTGATCGCGACGATGGCCGGGAGGATATCAAGGCCGGTTTCGCCCAACAGGTAGTGATCAAGCGCGATTGCGTCCACATTCCCGGCTTCCAGAACGGCCATGCCGGCTTGCCGGTCGAGCGCGGTCACGACGTTGAAACCCTGACGCGTCAGGTTCTTGCGCAGGAGGACGCCAAGCGCTTCATCGTCATCGATGTACAGGATGCGCATCTCGCCGTTGCCTGCATAGCGCTCCATCAGCACGCCTCCGGCACGGTTACCACCGAGAGGAAGAGCCCAAGCTGCTGAATGGCGTTGACGAACTTATCGTATTGCATGGGCTTGGCCACATAGACGTTTGCACCGAGATCATAACAGCGATGGACCTCGACCGGATCGTCCGTCGTGGTCAGAATGATCACCATCAGCCGTTTCAAATGCTCGCTCTCGCGCACTTGGGCGAGGATATCCATGCCGGTCATGTCGGGCAGATTGAGATCGAGCAGGATAAGGAGTTGCTTACCCTCGTGCGCCTCGCCCGTACCGTCCGGGCCGAGCAGATAGGACAGCGCCGCCGTTCCGGTCACGAAGGACACGATTTCGTTGGTCACGCCGGCCCGGCGGATGTTTTTTTCAATCAGACGAGCGTGGCCTTCATCATCCTCGATCATGATGATGACGACAGGCTGTAAACCAGTGTTCATTGCTCCCCCCTGTCCTTGACAAACCGCAGATCGGTCGCGAGGCTGACGAAGAAGGTTGTCCCCTCTCCCAAGGTCGATTTGACGAGAACGTCTCCTCCCAGACGGCGAACCAGCGCACGCACATGCGCCAGGCCTATGCCTTCACCCGGCCTGTCCTGCGAACCCGAGCGCCGAAACAATTCGAAAATCCGTTCCAGATCCCGCTCCGCAATCCCTCGGCCATTATCGCTGACGTCGATCACGACCTGATCTCCGGCAATCGCGCCCGTCACGCGGATCACCGGCGGGCGGGTCGCATGCGCGTATTTTACCGCATTATCCAGAAGGTTGCCAAAAATTTGCTGCAGGGCAAGTCGATCAGACGAAATATGCGGCAGGTCCGGCGCGATCTCCACCCTGGCATTCGTTTCATCGAGCCTGTGTTGAAGATTGGCGACCGTCTCGGACAGCAAGTCCGCAAGGCTGAGCCGCTCGGCCACCAGCTGCCGGCTACCGGCGCGCGCCAGCCGCAGGATCTCGTTGATCAGATCGTCCATGCGCTTCATCGAGGAGCGGATGAACCCCAGCGCTTCAGGAATATCGACATTGACGGCCTCGCCAGCCTGCTTCTCGATCAACGCATCGCGCTCGCCCTCCGGCTTTTTCACATAATCGGCAAAGATCGCCGACGCCCGCTCCAGTTCGGACGTAAAGCCCATGATGTTGACGAGAGGCGCCCTCAGATCGTGGCCGACAATATAGGCGTAACTCTGCAATTCACGATTGGCGCGTTCCAGATGCCGCGTGCGCTGACCGATCCGGACTTCCAGCGTTTCATTCTGGTGGGTAAGCGCCTTGCGCGCTTCTTCGAGCTGGACGGTGTGACTGAAGATGACCCAAATGGCGCCGCCGACAAGCACAACAAGCAGGACGGCGCCGCCGGCAATGGTGATCATCAGCCATTCCGTTGCTTTGCTCAAAGCTCGGCGCTTCTGGAAGCCGATATTGCCGGTGATGGCGTCGATCCGGGTCATGATGTGGTGGATCTCGTCCATCGCCACCTTGCCGGCATCCGCCTGTACGATCGCGAGAGCCTCTGCATCGCGCCCCGCCGTCTTCAGCGCGACGGTGTTCTTCATTTCGCTGATCTTGGTTTCGATCAGCGATTTCAACCGGTCGATGGTCGTGCCGCTGATACCGACCTTGAGCATATCCCCGCTAATACTGAGAAACTGCAGCCGGACGAGTGCTTCAGCCCGCTTGAACGGCGAAAGATATTTTTCCTCACCGGCGAGAAGATAACCACGCTGGCTCGTCTCCGCATCCTGTACGAGATTATAGAGAAGGAGCGCGCGCGCATTAAGCCGCGAGGCTTCGAGCGCCTGTTGCGAATTCTCGCGTGCATCATAGGCAAAACGCAAGGATGTGAGCACAAGCCCCAGGAGAAGAACTGCGCCGGCAAACAAGATCAGTGGCACGGTTCGGGAAAATACCGAACGCCCGATCATCACAACCTGCCCCCATGCATGACGGTCAAGTCCCTCTCCCGCCTGGACCGTCTGTCCCCGCTTTCGGCGCGGATGGATTACCGAGCGATTCCCCATGAACGTCTAGATTTTGAACGTACAGCGTCCAGAAAAAAAGAAAACCGTTTATGTGCCGATTTGATCGACGCCGTCAGTATCTTTCCGGCGGGAAGACATGCAGCGTGAGGGAAAATAGACCAAGGCCGAGAATAACGACGATGAGGGTATTGGCGACATCTTCCGAAGTCGCGGGCAGAACACCGAGACCGACAATAGCGCCGATCAGCAGGAACAGAAAAATCCTTGGCAACCAGTACAGCATGGCACGTCCCTTCATTGTTGGAGAGTATCCCGGAGGACCGCCCTTTAACGGGAATGACGTGTCTTTGTTCCACTTTATCGGCCTCCCAAACGAGAAACATTTTGAAGCGCCCATAGGTGATCCACTTCTTCATTGCCGCGTATCGAATTGTATCACGCGATGGAGACCGTCATGAAGATGCTCATTGTTGCCTGCTTCAGAATGGCCATGTCCGGCCTCGCGCTCGCGGCCGAGGCGAACCATTTGAAGGAAGCGGATATCCGCAACCAGATCATCGGCCGGACGATTTATCTGGCAGCACCCATGGGTGGCGAGTTTCCGCTCAACTATCATACGTCCGGCGTGGTGGATGGCAGCGGCAAGGCGCTCGGTCTCGGCAAATTCATCCAGCCGACCGACCGGGGTCACTGGTGGATCCAGTCCAACAAGCTCTGCCAGCAGTTCGAGGTCTGGTACGACGGCTCGAAAATGTGTTTCGACCTGACGGATGCTGGCGAAAACAAGGTGAAATGGGTTCGGGACAACGGCGAAACCGGGATTGCCCGGATCGGCAACTGAACCCATGAAAAAGCCGGCACTCCAAGGGAATGCCGGCTTTCATACATGCGATCGCTGCGATCAGAGAGCGGCGACGACGATGACTTCAACGAGGTATTCCGGCGTTGCCAGCTTGGCTTCACCGGTGGCGCGGGCCGGGGTGTTGCCCTGCGAGGCCCATGCATCCCAGACGGCGTTCATCTTCGGAAAATCGACCATGTCGGCGAGCCAGACCGTTGCCGACAGAATGCGGCTCTTATCGGTGCCGGCCAGCGCCAGCAGGCGATCGACGGAGGCGAGAGCCTGCTTGGTCTGCTCGGCAACGTCGGAGCCGGCCTCGCCGACCTGGCCCGCGAGATAGACGGTGCCGTTGTGAACCACAGCCTGGCTCATGCGCGGGCCGGTTTCGAAGCGTTTGATATCCATCTTTCCATTCCTCGTAAATGCGGCGGACCGCAGTCTGAAAATCGTGTGACGCTGGCGCTTTATCGCAGATCGCCGGTCGGTGGAACCGCGATTGTGAAATCGTGCCGCCAATCAGGCGGCATTTTTCCGGGCAAGGCGCGCCTTGATGCTGTCGACATCGGCGCGCGGCGTGGCCGCGAACAATGTCTTGGTATAGCTGTGCTTGGGATCGGCGAAGACTTCTTCGCGACTGCCGTATTCCACCGCCTCGCCGTAATACATCACCATCACGTCATCAGCGATGTAACGCACCACGGAAAGGTCGTGGCTGATGAACACATAGGTCAGTTGGAACTCGTCCTGCAGATCGGCCAACAGGTTGAGAACCTGCGCCTGCACGGAGAGGTCAAGTGCCGAGACCGGCTCGTCGAGCACGAGAAGCCGCGGATTGAGCATCAGCGCCCGGGCAATGGCGACGCGCTGACGCTGGCCGCCGGAAAACATGTGCGGATAGCGGCCGTAATGCTTTTCCTCGAGTCCGACCTTCTTCAGCATGGCGATCGCCTTGTCGCGGCGGTCGTCGGCCTTCATGTCCGTATTGATGATCAGCGGCTCGGTGAGGATTTCGCCGATCTTCTTGCGCGGATTGAGCGTGCCGTAGGGATTCTGAAAGACGATCTGCACCTTGCGGCGCATGTCCGGCGTCAGCTTTTCACGGGCAATATCGACCTTCTGGCCATCGATCAGCATGTCGCCCGAGGTTGCCGGGTCGATCATGGTAACGATGCGGGCCAGCGTCGACTTCCCACAACCGCTTTCGCCGACGATCGCCAGTGTCTTGCCCTGATCGACCGAAAAGCTCACGCCCTTGACGGCGTGAACGGTCTTGCCCTTTTTCAGCAGGCTGCCCGGGATATGATAATCGCGGACAAGGTTTCTGGCTTCGAGAACATGGGTCATCGAACAGCTCCTGCAAAGATCTGGTCGTCGGTGAGGAATTCCGCGATCGTCGGAAGACGGTCGCCTGTGGCGTTGTCCGGAAGCGCCGACAGAAGCGCGCGGGTATATTCGCTCTTCGGGGATTCAAACAGAGAAAGCACGTCCGCCTCTTCGATCTTGCGGCCCTTGTACTGGACGATGACGCGGTCGGCGGTCTCGGCCACCACGCCCATATTGTGGGTGATGATGATCAGGCCCATGCCGTTCTCGGCCTGAAGCCGCATCAGCAGGTCAAGGATCTGCTTCTGGATGGTCACGTCGAGCGCCGTCGTCGGCTCGTCGGCGATCAGGAGCTTCGGATTGCAGGCGAGCGCGATGGCGATCATCACGCGTTGGCACTGACCGCCCGACATCTGGTGCGGGAAGTGGCTCAGTCGTTCTGCCGGGTTGGGAATGCCGACCAGTTCGAACAGTTCGATCGCCCGCGCCCGCCGCGCCGCCTTGCCGAGACCCAGATGGATGCGCAGGACTTCCTCGATCTGGAAACCGACGGTGAAGCACGGATTGAGGCTGGCGATCGGCTCCTGGAAGATCATGGCAATGTCCTTGCCGACGATCTTGCGCCGATCCGACGACGACAGGCCGAGCAGATCGATATCGTTGAACTGCAGCTTGTCGGCGGTCACCTTGGCTGTCCAGGGCAGAAGGCCCATGGCGGCGAGCATCGAAACCGACTTGCCGGAACCGGATTCGCCGACGATCGCAAGGACTTCGCCGGCATTGACCTTCATCGAGACACCATCGACGGCGCGGAACGGACCGGCCGCGGTCTGGAATTCGACAACGAGATTTTCAACTTCGAAAAGGGACATCAGGACCTCTTCAGCTTTGGATCAAGCGCATCGCGCAGGCCGTCGCCCATCAAGTTGATGGCAAGGACGGTGATGAGAATGGCGAGACCGGGGAAGGTCACGACCCACCAGGCGCGCTGGATGAACTCGCGCGCTTCGGCAAGCATCGTGCCCCATTCCGGCGTCGGCGGCTGTGCGCCCATGCCGAGGAAGCCGAGGGCCGCCGCATCGAGGATCGCCGCCGAGAAGGCGAGCGTCGCCTGGACGATCAGCGGCGCAAGGCAGTTCGGCAGGATCGTCCGGAACATCAGCCGCAACGTGCCGGCACCCGCAACCCTGGACGCGATGACGTAATCCTTGGTACGCTCGGACATGACGGCGGCGCGGGTCAGACGCACGAAATGCGGCAGATTGACCAGCGAGATCGCGATCATGGCATTGAGCAGGCCGGGACCGAGAACGGCGACCAGAACCAGCGCCAGAAGCAGCGACGGGAACGCCAGGATGATGTCCATCACCCGCATGATGATCGTATCGGTACGACCACGGAAATAACCGGCGACCAGGCCGACGAGCACGCCGGAAATGACCGACAGCGTCACGACCACGAGACCGATGAACAGCGAGAAACGGGCGCCGTAGATCAGCCGCGACAGGATATCGCGACCGACGGCGTCGGTCCCGAGCAGATAAGTCCACTGCCCGCCTGAGGCGACCGCCGGAGGCAGGAGCAGAACGTCGCGGTTCTGGATGCTCGGGCTATGCGGCGTCACCAGCGGTGCGAAGATGGCGAGCAGCAGGATGATCGTGAAGATCACGAGGCCGATCACCGCGCCCTTGTTGCGCGAGAAATAGAACCAGAATTCGGCAAGACCGGATGGCGGGGCGGTCCCGGACGCAGGAACGGCGTTTGTATCGACAACAGCCATGGGACCCTCCTCAGTGTCGGATGCGGGGATTGACGAGGCCATAGAGCACGTCAACGATGAGGTTTACGACCATGATCACCGCGGCGATCAGCATCAGACCGCCCTGGACGACCTGATAGTCGCGCTTGAAGACGGAATCGACCATCCATTTGCCGATGCCCGGCCAGGAGAAAATCGTCTCGGTCAGGATCGCGCCGGCCAGGAGCACGCCGACCTGCAGACCGATCGTGGTGATGACCGGGATCAGGGCATTGCGCAGCGCATGCACGCCGATCACCCGGAACGGCGACAGACCCTTCGAGCGGGCGGTGCGCACATAGTCTTCGCCAAGCACTTCCAGCATCGCCGAACGCGTCTGGCGCGCAATGACGGCGAGCGGAATGGTCGCGAGCACGATGGTCGGCAGGATCAGATAGGTGACGGCGGACTTGAAGGCGCCCGCCTGCCCCGAGATCAGACTGTCGATCAGCATGAAGCCGGTCACCTGCGGGAAGAAGTACATCAGCGAAATGCGGCCCGAGACGGGCGTCCAGCCGAGATAGCCGGAAAAGAAGATGACGAGCAGCAGGCCCCACCAGAAGATCGGCATGGAATAGCCGACAAGTGCCGTTCCCATCAGCGTCTGGTCGAGCCAGGTGCCGCGCTTGACCGCTGCGAGGACGCCCGCGGGAACGCCGAGTGCGACAGCCAGGATGATGGCGCAGAGCGACAGTTCGATCGTTGCCGGAAACAGCTGCAGAAAATCATCGAGCACCGCGCGCTTCGTGACGATGGAGCTGCCGAAATCGCCCTGCAGGAGATTCATCAGATAATCGAAATATTGCATGTACATCGGCCGGTCGAGGCCGAGTTCCGCCATGATCTGCGCGTGCCGCTCCGGCGACATGACGCGCTCACCCGACATCAGCATGACCGGATCGCCTGGCAGAAGTCGAATGAAAGAAAACGCTATGAGAGATACCCCGATAAAGGTGGGTATCAGAACGGCGAGCCGTCCGACGATAAAGCGCAACATGGGAGCCAATCCCTTCTTCTTGTTATTTTTAAAAACCGGCGGCCCGAATTTCGAGCCGCCGGCCACAACACACTCTTTTCGGTGTGCCTTTCTCGTAACCGATCTTATTCGGCGATATCAACACCGTCGAAGATGAAATCACCGAGCGGCGACTGGACGAAGCCCGAAACCTTCTTGCTCATCGGCACGACGGCAAGCGAGTGGTCAAGCGTATTCCAGGGCGCTTCCTTCTTGAAGACGACCTGGGCCTGCTCGTAAAGTTTCGTGCGCTCGGCCACATCGGCGGTTTCCTTCGCCTTGGTCACGAGATCATCGAATTCCTTGTTGCACCACTGCGCGCGGTTGTTGCCGCCAACAGCGTCGCAACCGAGCAGCGTATCCAGGAAGTTATCCGGATCACCATTGTCACCCGTCCAGCCGAGGATCGCGGCACCGTCGCGGTCCTTGGCAGAAGAGAGCTTCAGATATTCGGCCCATTCATAGGATACGATTTCGACTTCGACACCGATCTTGGCAAGGTCGGCCTGCATCAGTTCGGCGGCCCGGCGTGCATTGAGCATGTACGGACGTGCGACAGGCATTGCCCAGATTTTCATCTTGAGGCCGGTGACGCCAGCATCTTCGAGCATCTTCTTGGCCGCTTCCGGATCATACTTGTCGTCTTCGACGGCATCGTTGTACGACCACATTGTCGGCGGGATCGGGTTTTTGGCAACCGTTGCCGCACCCTGGAAGACCGCATCGACGATGGCCTGACGATTGATCGCCATATTGAGGGCCTTGCGAACCTCGACCTTGTCGAATGGCGGAACCAGCGTGTTGTAGGCGAGATAGGAAACGTTCAGGCCGGCCTGTTCGGACACGTTGAGGTTCGGATCAGCCTTCATTTCGGCGACATCGGCGGCGTTCGGATATGACATCAGGTGGCACTCGCCAGCCTTCAGCTTCTGCGCGCGGATTGCGGCATCGGTCGTGATGGCGAAGACGAGATCATCGATCTTCTGCTTGCCGCCCCAATAGTCCGGGTTGGCCTTGTAGCGGATCGCGGCATCCGGCTGATAGGCAACGAAGGTGAACGGACCCGTGCCCAGCGGCTGCTGGTTCATCAGTTCCATCTTGCCGTCGGCCTGCAGCTTGTCGGCATATTCCTTGGAAACGATGGAGATGAAGGGCATGCCGAGGTTGGCGAGAAGCGGTGCTTCCGGGCGCTTCAGGGTGATCTTGACCGTCAGGTCATCGACCTTTTCGACCTTGTCGAGGACATCCGGCAGGCCCATGCCGGAGAAATATTCCCAGGACGCGCCGGGTACATACTTGTTCCAGGGATTGTCGGCCTTGTACTGGCGCTCGAACGAGAAGATCACGTCGTCCGCGTTCAACTCGCGCGTCGGAGTGAAATAGTCCGTCGTCTGGAACTTGACGCCCTTGCGCAGCTTGAAGGTATACTCCTTGCCGTCAGCCGAAATTTCCCAGCTTTCAGCCAAGGCGGGCTCGAGTTCGGTCGTGCCGCGCTTGAATTCGACCAGACGGTTGTAGACGGTGTGGGCGGCGGCGTCGAACGTCTGGCCACCGGTGTACAGGCCCGGATCGAACCCTTCCGGCGAGGCTTCGGAGCAGTAGACAAAGGTCTTCGACCATGCAGAACCGGCCATCAGGGTGGCGATCGCGGTTGCTGCGAGGAGAGTAGTGAGCTTTTTCATGAGCTTTGCTTCCCAGTTTTGTTCTTGTTCTCATAATTTTTCTGACGCAGAAGCCGTTGTTTCCGGTCAAGGCCGGATGGAACGACATTTGCCCCGGCATTGCAATAAGCATCCGGAAAAATTTGTCCAATTGGAAAATTCATCCAGATCCGACAGGAGTGACGCTATACACGACTTTTTTGAATGAACAACCGGCGAAAGACGAATCAAAATAGCCCCTCGGAAAATGTCAATCGCAAATTGCACGGATAGTTCCAAAGCGCTTCAAGTGGCATAAGACACTTGCGGGGCGGGGAGGACTGTCAAGCTTTGATCTGCCAGGCGGGGATAGATGAAAGCGACCATATGCAGTCCTCCCACTCGCCGCCCTTCTCCGCACCTCGACACCCCCCTTCCAATTCTGTCGCTCCCTCCTATTTTCGTTTGAAATACCAGTTGCTTGTGACGAATCGCACGGTAAACTGGTGTTCGCGGATCACTGTGGAGGACGGCCGCGTCGTGGCAACTCTTCTGAAAAACCACCGGCGATATCATTTTGACGGCGATTTGGAGAAAGCGCTCAATCGCGTCGATTTCTTCCGGATTTTTCACACCATGTCGCTGCGGTTCGGTTTCGATCATTTCGGAATCCTGCAACTGGGGAATGAGGGCGACGCCTGCATGCTGTCCAATCGGCTTGCGCTGCACGATCTGCCGTCAGGTCTTGCCGAGGAATATGACAAGCGCCATCGCTTCGGCGATTCCGTCGTGTTCAAGAGCCTCCATACGTCCACCATTCCTTCCGTCTGGAAAGCCGGCGACCCGCATATGGGCGGCGGCGGCAATCTGCTCGATCAGCTCGGCTTCGAAATGCTCATATGCGTGCCGGTCACCGGTATCAACGGCGCCCGCTATGCCGTGCTGTTCCTGGGCGATGGCGAGGATATCGAGCAGCAGCAGCATTTCGAACTCTGCTACGACGCCGTCTGCGCTTTCGATTTCTTCTACCGGCTGGTCCTGTCCAACAAGGCGGGCCTTGGTCTCACGCCCCGCGAGACGGAGATCCTGCGGTGGATTTCCCACGGCAAGACCGCCAGCGAAATCGCTCTCATCGTTTCCGTGTCTGAACACACGGTCAACTCGCACACGGCCACCATCCTGAAGAAGCTGGACGTCGTCAACAGAACCCAGATGGTCGCCAAGGCAATCCGGGAGCAGATTATCCAATAAATAGAATCACGAAGCCTATACCTGCCGGAGGGAACCGGACACGATTTTCATCAACAGCCATTCCATTCAACGGAACAGCCACACTATCATGACCAACCCGATCCACATCCTTCTCGTCGACGACGATCCGGCCGAAAACCTGATCATGCGTGGAATCATGAGGAAGGTGACGAGCGCCGAAATCCACCTGCATTATTGTGAAACGATCGATGCGGCCCTCGACTTCATCAAGTCCGGAAAACCTGTCTCCATGGTGCTGATGGATAACCGGCTACAGCCGCAAGCCGATTTTCGTGAAACCGTCCCCGCCATGCGGCAACAGGGCTTCATCGGCCCGATCGGCGTGATTTCCTCGTCGGTTGCCGATCCCTATTTCCAGAACATCGAAGACTATGGCGTCGACTTCCGTATCGACAAGGCTCAACTCGATCCAACCGCGATTGAATTCATCCTGCGGGAATATGTGACGAAGTGACAGGGCGCCTGATTTGGTGATGCGACCCCGACAGCAAAAAGCCCGGGCGAACCGGGCTCAGATTGTTGACAACCCTTGAAGCTGATTGTTTGGGGACGTGGCAACTCCACCCTCCGTCATTCTCGCCCTTGTGGCGGGAATGACAGAGGAGATGGTCGCTGCAGAATGTCCCAAGCGACCTTCAGCGGCGTCAGAAAGCGCCTTTGTCAGCAGTCTGAGCCCGGGAGAGCCGCCTTTTTGAATTTCAGGATATCCGTGCTGTAAAAATCAGGCAGCCACCGTCTTCGGCTGGGTCAGGTGATCGAGGCCGAGCAGGAAATTGATCTGCGGCCGCGCTTTCACAAGGTCATCGATCGAATACTGCTGAAGCACCTCGAAGAAAGCGTTCAACGCCTTGCGAAGCGCTGCGTTCAGGCCGCAGCTATCGACCAGCGGGCAATCGATTTCGCCGGCTTCGAAGCATTCCGCCATGGCGAAGCTGTCCTCGGTCACCTTGACGACGTCAAAGAGCGTAATTTCGGATGCCGGCTTGGGCAGGCGCACGCCGCCATTGCGGCCGCGCACCGTCTCGACCAGACCGGCCCTGTTCAAGGGCTGCAGGATCTTGAAGAGGAAGAGCTCGGAAACACCATAGGCCTTGGCGATTTCCGGAATGCGGCTGAGACGGCCGTCATTGGCGGCACAATACATCAACATGCGGACGGCATAGTTCGTTTGCTTCGTCAGGCGCATCACCAACTCCAGACTTCAAAATTCCGGCTCGTCCATTCCGGACGACAACCCTGTGAACTCGTGCGGCACATGAATTAAACAGCGAATCTGCCAATCGTCCGACGTTCGTGTCTCACATATAGGACGGATGCTAGTTTGGAACAATTCCAAAAAGCAGAAAATCATCTGGACGTGATCATGATCGGCTTCACGCGCCCTGTCCACCCTCGGGACAGCGAAAGCCGATGAAACGGATCGCGTTCAACAACTGCATCGCAAGGGTCAGTTTTCCGTCGTCTTGCGATGCAGTTCCGCTTCATAATCAAGGATCGCCTTGCGCCGTTCCGGCGTGCCGGGGTGGGACGAAAGGATGCTGGTTTCCGAAGTATCGCCGAGTTTCTTCTCGATGATATCGAAGAAGCGGGCGATCGCGGTCGGATCATAACCGGCCTTGTCCATCAGTTCGACGGAATAGCGGTCGGCCGCTGCCTCGGCGGAGCGCGAATAGGAGAGCGCCAGCAGACCACCGCCCTGAACGAGCAGGTCTTCGACGCTGTCACCGATATCGCCGGCGATCATCATGATCAGGCCGGCCATCCCAGCGGCGCGGTAGATCTGCCGCAGGCTGTGCTCCAGTTCGACATGACCGATCTCGTGCGCCAGCACGCCGATCAGCATTTCCGTGTCGTTGCCGGCAAGCGCGACCAGTTCGTCGGTGATGATCAAAGTGCCGTCGGGAAGCGCAAACGCATTCGGGCCGATCGCCCCGCCCTTGCGGAAATTGAGCGTATAGGCCGAGGCGCCGCGCGCGGATTTCTCGGCAATGCGAGCGAAACCATCGGAAATCGCGCGCTTTTTCGCGTCATCCAGTGCCGATTTGCCGAGAACGGTGCGATCCATGGTTTCCATCGTACCGGCGGACATCAACTCGGGCACCACCGGCGGCGTCACGGCGACGGCGACCTCAACGAGGAGCGGCAGCGCGAAGCGATAGACGAGACCGGACAGCAGGAAGACGCCAACCACGAAGGCGATCAGCCGCGGGCGAAAACCCTCCAGGCCATGGATGAAGCCGACATTGCGGCGACCGTTCGCCCGTAAGAGCCGGTCAACCGCATCATTGTCGAACGTCTCGAACAGCGCCCCGTCCGGAAACTGGATGCGGCGCGGGATCGAGCCGACCCGATCCGAAATATCGAGCGCCGCGAAGCCGGACGCGGACAAAGGGGTGAGATCATTATCCGCGACTGCGGCGATCTGCCCTTCCCTCTGGACAAGACGGGCCGGCACCGAGCGACTGGAATCGCGCGGATGCCAGTCGCCCCGGATGGACGTTTCGGCATCAGAAGCCAAAATCGAAGCCCTCGAAGTCCATGAATTCGGCGCCCACGGCCGTGCCCTCCTGCTCTACCGCCGCGAAGATTTCCCCAACATCGCCATCGAAGCGGATGGCCGTATGCTCGTTGACATAGCGCGCCATGCGCACCGCCGCCCAAGGGCGCATCAGGCCGAGGGTCGCGACCGTGACGATCACGTTCGAAACGGCGATCCACACATATTGGAAACGCGACAGATCGCTCTTGAGGGCATGCTTCCCGTCGAAAACCGTCGAAGACCAGGCGATGTTGCGGACGCCGGCCCGATAGAACAACGCGGCAATGCCGAAGGACAAGATGATTGCGATGTAACCCGCAACGGCGAAAATCATCAGCGAGGAGGTCATTTCCGGTGTCAGCCCACTGGAATTGTCGACCAGGGCCACAATCAGAGGGAGGTTGATGAGTGCCACGGCGCCGATGACGAGAATGCCGAGAACGATGATCAGCGCCGAGAAAAACCAGGTCTGATAAATCTGGCCGAGCCGGGGATCGGCCGCAAACGACCGGCCGCCATAACGCAGATTGTTGCCGATATACCGATACATCCAGCGGCTGGCGAGAGGCGTCAGGATGCCGAGCGTGATCGCAGCCAGCATCGGGCCAAACATGAAGGCGACGAAGGCGCCGCCCATCTTGCCGACGAAATCGAAGCGGATGTTGCGATAGCTGGTGACGCGGGCGCTGAACCGCAGGCCGCGCATGATGAGCCAGGGAAAGAAGAAAAGGACGACGACCGCCAGCGCGATGCCTGCCAGCGGGAATGCGGCCAGAAGGATGTTGTAGACGACCAGATAGGTAAAAACGATCAAGCGGCCGATGAAAATTTGCTTGCCCTTGGCGTGATATTCGAAGGCGCGGCCGAGCAGCACCGTATTGCCATAGAAATAGCGGTTGCGCCGCACCTTGGCCCAGGCGGAATAGATGCCGACCGTGATGATCGTCAGCAGAATGTTGACGATCCAGATGCCGAAATATTCCGAAGCCCGTCCGGTGAAGGACAGCCGGTGGAACTGTTGCGATGCCGGTGGCAGTGTTGCTGTCTCGATCGAGCTCATGGTCGCCCCTCTTTCGTCCTGTCCGATACACGGAAGAACGGCCGATGATCCCCCGATATTCGACCGCCGGTTCGAACTCTTAAACGGCGATAACGGCGGGTCAACCGCAAGTCGGCGATGGCCACAAAAAAGGGCCTCCATGAGGAGGCCCAATCGGGGAGGATCTGATTTTGCCGGAGCTTATACCAAGGATCGATGGTGGGAACCCATAGGTTTCCATCATCGATCCTTGGTATTACTTCATCGTCGGCATGACGAACTCGGCACCGTCCTTGATGCCGGACGGCCAGCGCGAGGTGATCGTCTTGGTCTTGGTCCAGAACTTGATCGAGTCCGTGCCGTGCTGGTTGAGGTCGCCGAAGGACGATGACTTCCAGCCGCCGAAGGAATGGTAGGCCAGCGGAACCGGGATCGGAACGTTGACGCCGACCATGCCGATGTTGATGCGGCTGGCGAAGTCGCGGGCAGCGTCGCCGTCACGCGTGTAGATCGCGACGCCGTTGCCGTATTCGTGCTTCATCGGCAGGTCGAGGGCTTCCTCATAGTTCGTGGCGCGGACGACGGAGAGCACCGGTCCGAAGATTTCCTGCTTGTAGATGTCCATGTCCGGGGTGACGTTGTCGAACAGGCAGCCGCCGACGAAGTTGCCGTTTTCATAGCCCTGCAGCGAGAAATCACGGCCATCGACAACGAGATTGGCACCGTCTTCGACACCCTTGTTGATCAGGCCGAGAATACGCTCCTTGGCTTCCTTGGTAACGACCGGGCCCATATCGGCCTTCTCGTCGGTGTAGGGACCGATGCGCAAGGATTCGACCATCGGCGTCAGTTTGGCGATCAGGCGATCGGCGGTTTCCTTGCCGACGGGAACGGCAACCGAGATCGCCATGCAGCGCTCGCCGGCCGAGCCGTAGCCGGCGCCCATCAGGGCATTGGCGGCCTGATCGAGATCGGCATCCGGCATGATGATCATATGGTTCTTGGCACCGCCGAAGCACTGCGCGCGCTTGCCGTTCGTCGCGGCCGTTCCATAGACGTAGCGGGCGATCGGCGTCGAGCCGACGAAGGAAACAGCCGAAATGTCCGGATGCGTCAGGATCGCGTCGACCGCGCCCTTGTCGCCGTTGACGACATTGAGGATACCGGCCGGCAGACCGGCTTCGATCATCAGTTCGGCCAGGCGGATCGGCACGGACGGATCACGCTCCGAAGGCTTCAGGATGAAGGCGTTGCCGCAGGCGATGGCCGGCGCGAACATCCACATCGGGATCATGGCCGGGAAGTTGAACGGGGTAATGCCGGCGCCGATGCCGACCGGCTGGCGGATCGAATACATGTCGATATTCGGGCCGGCGCCTTCGGTGAATTCGCTCTTGGACAGATGCGGGATGCCGATGACGAATTCGCAGACTTCGAGACCGCGAATGACGTCGCCCTTGGCATCGTCGATGGTCTTGCCATGCTCGCGCGACAGCATTTCCGCCAGCTCGTCCATGTTGTCGTTGAGGAGCTGAACGAACTTCATGAAGACGCGGGCGCGGCGCTGCGGGTTGGTGGCGGCCCATTTCGGCTGTGCAGTCTTGGCGTTCTGAACCGCAGCATCCATTTCCGCGTCGCTGGCCAGCGCCACGGTTGCCTGAACTTCGCCGGTTGCCGGGTTGAAGACATTGCTCGTGCGGCCGCTGGTGCCGGCAACCTTCTTGCCGCCGATGAAATGACCAATCTCGTACATGGGTGATCCTCCTGATCTTGATTATGGCCGCAGTGTCGCACTACAATATGCACAAATCAACGCGCGATATTCAGGAACCGTTGTGCAAAAATTGATGTCGCATTCGGGAGCCCTCTATGGACCAGCAGGACGAAAGGATCATCCGGATCGCGGAGCTGGAAATCGACCCCGCCCACCTCGCCGAATACCGCACGCTTCTGGCGGAAGAGATCGAGGCGTCCATTGCCAAGGAACCCGGCGTCGTGATGCTGCACGCCGTCGCCGAGCGTGAGCGCCCGGAGCAGGTTCGCATCCTTGAAGTCTATGCCGATCGCCAAGCCTATGAAGCACATATCCGGACACCGCATTTCCTGAAATACAAGGAAGGCACGGCCTATATGATCAAGGCCTTGAGGCTGATCGACGTCGATCCCATCGCCGTCAATGCAAAGGTTTACCCATGAACTGGGATGATGTCCGCGTTTTCTTGGCCGTCGCCCGCAGCGGCCAGATTCTCTCGGCCTCCAAGCGGCTTGGCCTCAATCATGCGACGCTCAGCCGGCGGGTGACGGCGCTGGAGGAAACGCTGAAGACGCGGTTGCTGATCCGGCGCACCAATGGCTGCGACCTGACGGCGGAGGGCGAAATATTCCTGCATGCGGCCGAGCGGATGGAGACAGAGATGCTGGCCGCGCAGGCGCAGATCGGCCGGATCGACACGGCGATCGCCGGGACTGTTCGCGTCGGAGCGCCCGATGGTTTCGGCGTTTCCTTCCTGGCGCCACGCCTCGGCAAGCTGACGGCCCGCTTTCCGGAACTGCGCATCCAGTTGGTACCGGTGCCGCGATCGTTTTCTCTGTCGCAGCGCGAGGCAGATATCGCCATCACGCTGGAACGGCCCGAACAGGGGCGGCTGATCTCCTCGAAGCTGACGGATTATACGCTCGGGCTCTATGCCTCACGGGATTATCTGGCCTCCCATGGTGCACCGGAAACGGTCGAGGACCTGAAGGCGCACCGACGCATCGGCTATGTCGAAGACCTGATCTTCACCGCCTCGCTGAATTTCACCGGCGAGGTGATGCGCAGTTGGGATGCCTCCTTCGAGATATCCAGCGCCACCGGCCAGACCGAAGCCGTGCGCTCCAGCGCCGGCATCGGCATCCTGCACAATTACATCGCCCGGCAATATCCAGAGCTCGTCCGCGTGCTGCCGGAAACGACGATCCGGCGCGGCTACTGGACGACCTACCACGAAAGCGCCCGCGACCTCGTCCGCGTCCGCACCGTCGTCGATTTCCTGCAGGAACTGGTGACCGAGGAACACCATATTTTTCTGTAGGGTGGTTCCGATTGAAACGTTTCGCTCAGTCTGGAATTGAGAAGGTCGCTGGCGATCGGAATCCGTCATCTTTCCCCATGGAGGGAAGGTACGATAAACTCTGGAGGGGTGTGAGCGGAT
This sequence comes from Pararhizobium sp. O133, assembly GCF_051669845.1. NCBI lineage: Bacteria > Pseudomonadati > Pseudomonadota > Alphaproteobacteria > Hyphomicrobiales > Rhizobiaceae > Pararhizobium > Pararhizobium sp. O133. The sequence goes on from NZ_CP196426.1 coordinate 4,122,585, forward strand.
TGAAATTAGGGTTTATCAGGCTCCCTAAAACCCTCTAAGTGGCTAATTTTCCAAAAGGAAAATGGTACGGTTGGGGGGTCTCGAACCTCCGACCTCAGGTGCCACAAACCTGCGCTCTAACCAACTGAGCTACAACCGCACAAAGGGAAGCGGGACAGACATAGGTCGTATCCGCTTGCCGGGTCCAAATACGGGCAGTCGGTCTTTTTTGCAAGACATAACTTGCGCCCCTATGTGAAAAAACCGGGTGATAACTCACCCGGTCTGTCTTGAAGGCCGTGCCGGCTGGGCCGGCGGGGCCGAAATCAGGCCTTCTTGAAGCCGGAGAAAGCCTTTTCGGCGGCGTCCTTGCCGGGCTTGGCAACGGTTTCGGCGACCTGGCGGGTGGCTTCCTGCATCGACTTGGCCTGCTCGAGCGCGAGCTCAGCCTGCTTGCGGACGAAGGCCGTCTGCAGTTCGAACAGCTCGGAGATCGACTTGACGCCGATCAGCGCTTCCAGGTGCGAGAGCGAGCTTTCGGCATTGGTACGCAGTGCGTCGATGGCCTTCAGGCCGAGCGCGACGGAGCCGGACTGCGCGCTTTCGAGCGTCGCTTCAACGGTCTTGGTTGCGTCTTCGGCGGCGGTCTTCATCTTCGCATAGGCGTCCTTGGACTGGGCAGCACCCTTTTCCGCGAAATCGCGGAAGGTCTCGGTGACCTTTGCCGGGTCGAACGAGGCAAGCGAAAAGACGTCGTCGATTTTCTTGGTAGCCATGATCAGCGCTCCTTAGTTTGGGCCCTCTCATGAGGCACCCTGATTTGGTGATGACGATCATATAGGCGATTTCATTGTGCATTGCAACATATTTGTGCATCGCACCATTCGATAAAATGACCGGTATTAACCTTCCGCCGCGAAAGGCCTGTGGGCCTGGGCTTACCTTCTGGACCCATGGCCCGCTGGCGGTTATTAATAGACTGTTAACAATCCCGTCCGTGTGGCGGTTTTTGAAGCCAGGTCAGCCGATGCCCGCAAAATCGTACCCCTTCATCGACATCGCCGTTCACGAACGGGTGCGGGAGCATTTTGCGCGCGGCGATGCCGCCGTGCTGTTTTCACCGGATATGAACCAGGTGCTCTGGTCGAATGGCGAAGGGGCGAGCCTGTACGGCCTACCCTCGATCTATGATTTCATCGATACCGGCGCCAATCGCGGCGATGCCGCCTATCGCCAGATGGAAGCCGCCGCCCGGCAACTGGAGCGAAGCGGCGACCGGCGCGGCTTTCTGATGCGCATCGCCTCGGGCTTCCAGCGCGCTTCCGTCAATGCCTCGGTCGAGATGATCACCGTGCGTCCCGGCGAAACGGCGATCCTGTTTGCAGCCCCGCGCGGCGGCAAGCCGCTGAGCCCCGAGGATCGCGCCGCCCGGATGATCTCCGGCTTCGACGATCCGGACACGCATATGGCCGTGCTCGACGGCGACGGCGCGATCCTTGCCGCCTCGCCGGGTTTCGATGCCCTGTCGATGACGCCGCAGACCTGTCGCTCGCTCGTCGGCGCTGTTTCCCGCGACAGCGACTGGCTTTTGAAGCGCCCGATCCCCACCGGCAAGGGCCACCTGCCCGCCGCCATCGGCAAGCTGTCCGACAGCCCTGCTTTGCACCTCCTCTTCGCCGTCGAAACGATCCTCGGCAACATGGACGCCGGCTCGGATTTCCAGGAGGTCGACGAGGCGGAAACGGTGGCCGCGACGCCCGAGCCTGCCGTGGCCGAGGTGGCATTCACCGCCACGTCCGTGGCGACCGTGCCGGACGATGTCATTGGCGGCATTGGCGAGATCGAAGAGATCGAGGCCGAGAGCGAGGACTTTGCCGACGAGGCGGGTGCGGACACGGTTTCGGCCGCGGCGGCGGAAACGACGGACGATAGCGTGGCGCAGGATGTTTCGGCGGAAGACACGCGGCCGGTATTGCCGGCAGAAACTGCTGCTGTCCAGGCCGTGGAACTTCCGTCTGGCGATGATGCTGCCGATCCCCCGGAATCGGTTGAGACCGTTGCAGAGGCCGATGACAACGCCGAGGATGAGGCAAACACTTCTGTGAACACTGCGGAGGAATCTGCGGCAGACGAACCGGCAAGCCTCGACAATGCCGTTGCAGAGCCCGTGGCAACCGAGATTGAAGAAGACATTCAGGGCGAAGCAGCGGCTCAGGAGATCGAGGCCGTGTCAGAGAGCCGGCTGGACGCTCCGGCCGAAGAAGTCGTGGCTTCCGACAAAGCAGAATCGTCGGAAGCCGGAAGCCTCGCCGATGAAGACGTCGCCATCGCCGATTCCGAAGCCACGGAGATTATCGAAAGCGGCGAAGTCATAACAACAGACGAAATCTCAGCCGCCCACGGCGAGACAGCCAAAGCTGCCCCCGTCGCGGAGACGGAGGTTACCCCCGCAGAGCCCGCTCATGCGACCGACGGTTTCCGCTTCAACCCGAACAGCCGGGCGGTCCGCTTTGTCTGGAAGATCGACGCCGATGGTCGCTTCAGCGAGATTTCCGAGGAATTCGCCACGGCCGTCGGCCCCAAGTCGGCCGACGTTTCCGGGCAGCGTTTTACCGACCTGGCCGAGCGTTACCATCTCGATCCCGACAACACGATCGGCGAACTGCTGAAGCGGCGCGACACCTGGTCGGGCAAGACGATCCTCTGGCCGGTCGAAGGCTCAAGCCTTCAGGTTCCGGTCGATCTGGCGGCCCTTCCCACCTATTCGCGCAACCGCGAATTCGACGGTTTTCGAGGCTTCGGCATCGTCCGCGTCGCCGATGCCGTCGCGGACGACCTCGCCATGGGCCTGACATTGGCGAACGTCGCCGCTCCCGCCGAGGAGCCGGCGCCCGTTATGTCCGACGAGGTGACCACCGAACCGGTCGTCGAAATGGTCGAGGATCATGCGGAGCCGGCCGAGGTTGCACCCGTTTCGGAAGATGCGTCCGCGAGCGAGGACCCGACAGCCGACGATGCAACACCGGAAACAGGGACAGTGGCAGTTGACGACCAGCAGCCGGCCGGCGATCCTGCAGCCGAGCAACCGTCCTCCGACGACGAAGACCCCTTCGCCGAGTTCGGCAGGACACGCGCCGCCACCGATCTTCCGCCGGAAGACCCGTTCCGTGGGGAACGGCCGGCACTGAAGCTGGTCGAAACGCAAGGCCGCCGCGCCTCCGACAAGATCGTCACGCTCGATCATCATCGGCCCCAGGGTGCCGAGACCTTGACCCGCACCGAACAGGCCGCCTTCCGCGAAATCGCCCGCCAGCTTGGCGAGACCTTCGGAAAGCGGCCGAATGATGCGGTCCCAGGAGTGGAAACGCCTGCTGTCGAGGACCCATTCGATGGTGTCGCATCGAAAACCTCGCAGACGCTCCACGGTGATGATTTCGCCGGTCTTGATGCTGTGACTGCATCAGACGAAAACGAGCCCGATGACACCGACACGCCGCAAGACGAAGCGTTGGATAACGTGGCCGCCGAGCGGCTGGCGCCGATCGTGCCGGCGCGCACCAGCAGCAACAGCAGCCTGACGCGGGAAATGCTCGACAATCTGCCGCTGGCCCTTCTAGTGCATGGCGGCGATGAACTGTTCCACGCCAATTCGGAATTCCTGGCACTGACCGGCTATGCCGATCTCGACGAGTTGCGCCAGGAAGGCGGCATTGATGCGCTGTTTGCCGGCGACGAAGACGGCCTGTTCGACCTGCCCGACGGCACGATGATGGTGATCCGCCAAGACGGCCATCTTGTGCCCGTCACCGCCCGGCTGCAATCGATCCGCTGGGAACACAAGAGCGCCCTGATGATGGCGCTGTCCGCCGTGCATGAGCCGCCCGCTGCCGCCGCCGACAGCCAGCCGGTCGAGGTCGAACCGGTCAGCGAGACGGATGCTGATCTGGAAGCACTGCGGATGGAAACGGAGGAGTTGCGCTCGATTCTGGAAACCGCAACCGATGGCGTGGTTGTGGTCGGTTCCGAGGGAGAGGTCCGCTCGCTGAACCGCTCGGCCAGCGCCCTGTTCAACTATGACGACGGCGAAATCCGCGGCAAGCCGTTCGCGACGCTGTTTGCCCATGAAAGCCAGAAGGCGGTGCTGGATTATCTCTCCGGCCTGTCCGGCCACGGCGTCGCCAGCGTGCTCAATGATGGGCGCGAGGTGATCGGCCGCGAAGCATCCGGTGGCTTCATCCCGCTGTTCATGACCATGGGCCGCCTCTCCTCTTCCAACGGCTTCTGCGCCGTCATCCGCGACATTACCCAGTGGAAGCGGACGGAAGAGGAACTGCGCAATGCCAAGCGGGCGGCGGAAACGGCAAACGCCCACAAGAGCGATTTCCTCGCCCGGGTGAGCCATGAAATCCGCACGCCCCTGAATGCCATCATCGGCTTTTCCGATATGATGGCGAGCGAGCATTTCGGCCCGATCGGCAATCCGCGTTACGTCGAATATGCCGGCGATATCGGCCGCTCCGGCCGGCATGTGCTCGATATCGTCAACGACCTCCTGGATATCTCCAAGATCGAGGCCGGCGAGATGGATTTGGAATTTACCGCGGTCGAGATCAACGACGCAGTCTCGGAAGCCGTGTCGCTGGTGCAGCCGCAGGCCAACAGCCAGCGGGTGATCATCCGCACATCGCTGTCCGGTTCCGTGCCGAACGTCGTCGCCGACAATCGCTCGATCAAGCAGATCGCGCTGAATATCCTGTCCAACGCCATTCGTTTCACCCCTTCGGGTGGGCAGATCGTCGTCTCGACGGCCTATGAGGCAAACGGCAGCGTCATCCTGCGCATCCGCGACACCGGCGTCGGCATGACCCGGACCGAGCTTGAACAGGCGATGAAACCTTTCCGGCAGGTGACCACGGGTGCCCGCAAGCGCGGCGACGGCACCGGTCTCGGCCTGCCACTGACGAAGGCGATGGCGGAAGCCAACCGGGCGCATTTCTCGATCAGCTCTTCGCCGAACGAAGGCACGCTGGTGGAAATCGCCTTCCCCTCGCAACGGGTGCTGGCGAACTGACAGTAACCGGCAAGCGTCGGAAACAGCAGGCAAAAAAAGAGGCAGCTAAAAAGCTGCCTCGATAGTTGAATGCTAAAACAGGTGCTCGAGAAGGTATGACGTCATGTCCGTTCCGGCATCTCTGCCGAAAGCCAACCCTCACATCGGGTGGCCTCAAGTTGAGATCAACATGCGCTGCCATTCGTAAACAAAACCTTTCCAGAGACCCCGCAAATTTTACGCATCTGCAGCAATGAAAAGAGCTTTGGTTAATTCCGCAGGCCCGAAATCCTTAACGAACTGCAGTCAGTTCTTCAGCTCCGAAAGGCCGGCATAGAGGTCGAGCGCTTCCGGATTGGCAAGCGCTTCCTTGTTCTTGACCGGCCGGCCGTGAACGACCTCACGCACCGCAAGCTCGACGATCTTGCCCGACTTGGTGCGGGGAATGTCCGTGACAGCGACGATCTTGGCCGGGACGTGACGCGGCGAGGCGCCGCTGCGGATCTTGGCCTTGATCGCCTTGACGAGGTCATCCGTCAGTGTCTGGCCGGCGGAGAGACGCACGAACAGGACGACGCGGACATCGTCTTCCCAGTCCTGGCCGATGCAGATTGCCTCGGCGATCTCCTCCATCTGCTCGACCTGATTGTAGATCTCCGCCGTGCCGATGCGCACGCCGCCCGGATTGAGCGTGGCGTCGGACCGGCCGTGGATGACGATGCCGTCATGCTCGGTCCATTCGGCGAAATCGCCATGGCACCAGACATTGTCGAAGCGCTCGAAATAGGCCGCCTTGTATTTGGCGCCCTCAGGGTCATTCCAGAACATCACCGGCATGGAGGGAAAGGCCTTGGTGCAGACGAGTTCGCCCTTTTCCCGACGCACCGGATGGCCGTCGTCGTCCCAGACATCCATGGCAAGCCCAAGACCAGGCCCCTGGATTTCGCCGCGCCAGACGGGCTTCAGCGGATTGCCAAGCACGAAGCAGGAGACGATATCCGTGCCGCCGGAAATGGAAGCAAGCTGGACGTCCGGCTTGATGCCCTCATAGACGAAGGAGAACCCTTCGGGCGACAGTGGCGAACCGGTCGAGGTCATCAGCCGCAGGGCGGACAGGTCATGCGTCGTGGCCGGTGTGAAACCACCCTTACGCACGGCATCGATATATTTCGCCGAGGTGCCGAAGATCGCGAACTGTTCGTCGCGGGCATAGTCGAACAGGACATTGCCGTCCGGATGGAAGGGTGAGCCGTCGAACAGGCAGAGTGTCGCCCCGATCGCCAGCCCCGACACGAGCCAGTTCCACATCATCCAGCCGCAGGTGGTGAAATAGAAGAGCTTCTCGCCCTCTCTCAAGCCGCAATGGAACCGGTGTTCCTTCAGGTGCTGCAGCAGCGTGCCGCCGGCGGAATGGACGATGCACTTGGGAACACCCGTCGTGCCGGAAGAGAAGAGGATATAAAGCGGATGCGCAAAGGGAAGCGGCGCGAATTCCAGCGGCTCTTCCTTGAAGGGAGCAATGAAGGCCGACAGCGTCTTGGCGTTGTCGATGGACGCAGCCAAAGCCTCGGCATCGCCCGCATAGGGAATGATCAGCGACGGCACGCCGAGCTTCGCCGTCACCGCCCGAACCTTGGCGGAGACATCCTGCGGCTTGCCGGCATACCAGTAGCCGTCGCAGGCGATGAACAGCTTGGGTTCGATCTGGCCGAAACGGTCGAGTACGCCCTGCTCGCCGAAGTCCGGGGAACAGGAGGACCAGATGGCGCCGATCGAGGCGGCGGCGAGCATCAGCGCGATGGTTTCGGGCATGTTCGGCATCATCGCGGCGACGCGGTCACCCTTGCCAATGCCGGCGGCCTTGAAGGCCTGCTGCAGGCGCGAAACCAGTGCGCGCAATTCGTCGAAGGACATGCGCGACTGCGCCTTGTCCTCGCCTCGGAACACCAGAGCATCGCTGCTGCCAGTGTGACGCAGCAGGTTTTCGGCGAAATTCAGCGTCGCATCGGGGAAAAAGCGGGCGTCCAGCATGTGGTCGCCGTTCACCAGCGCCCGCTCGCCGCGATCTCCGACTACGCCACAGTGCTCCCAGACGGCGGTCCAGAAATCGGCGCGGTGGCTGACCGACCAATTGTGAAAGGCGTCATAATCGGCAAAGGTTCTGGAGAAGCGTTGCCCGCACCAATCGATGAACTGCTTCATCGGGGTCTGCGCGATGAATTCGGGTGACGGTGTCCAAAGGGGCCGATCTGATTGCATGCGTTCCTCCGCTTCCCACGCCAGCCTCTATATCATGCTGCGACGCAAGATAAACAGGCCGCGCGGGGGATGGCTATGGCAGTTGCGACATTTCCCTGACCCATCGTTTGATTTCTCACCGATGAAAGCCTATCCACATTCCTTCAAAACGATTGAAAGCATGCCGGACGGCCATGACGCCATTCTTCGATACATCCAAGTGGAAAGCCGGATTTCGTGTGCTTCTCGGATCGCGGACATTCGCCATTCTGGTTGCCGGCGTTTTCGTCGCCATCGTACTGTTCAAAGTCGCTCTTCCGCTTTTCGTCTCGACTGCGAGTGTCAAGACCAACATGGAGCGGGCCTTGTCCTCATGGACCGGTGCTCGGGCAAGCATTTCCGGTGATCCGGAAATCAGCTTCTGGCCACACCCGGTCCTGACGCTGCGCAACGTCACATTCGAAGGTGGAGAGACGGACACACCGCATCAACTCGCGACAGCCGACGCCATCGCCGCCGGCTTCGATATTCTCGCGGCTTTGCGCGGCACTCCGGTGTTTTACGATTTTCACCTGGTCAACCCAGCCTTTACGGTGGAGCGCAGGACGGATGGCAGTTTCAACTGGCGCCGGGCCGGCTGGATGGCCGATGCCGTCGCCAATGCTTCCTCGGCGTCCCCATCCACGGTGCGCAACATACCGATCGGCGATATCACCATCGATAATGGCAGCCTCGACCTCATCGACCGGATGACCGACAGTGCCTACCGGGTCAAGAACATATCCGGCTCGGTCCAGTGGCAGACGCCGACGGCGCGGATGAGCGCCAGCCTCTCGGCCCTGATGAACGGGCAGAAGGTCGAGTGGTCGCTGATCTGCGACGAGCCGCTGATGCTTTTGTCGGGCCATAACAGCGCGATCCAGACATCCTTCACCTCGACACCACTCAGCTTTGCCTTCGATGGCACCGGCAATGGCTCCGACAATCCTTTCGTGTCCGGCCAGTTGCAATTGTCGGCCCGGTCGGTCCCGACGGTGCTTGCCTGGCGTGACGCCCAGGCACTGCCGGGAAGTACGGCGGAAGCGCTCGCCATCGACACCAGCATGACAATGTCGGGCGGGACGATGAAGATGGACAATCTGTCCCTGTCTCTCGGTGGAGACAGCGCGACCGGTGTGCTCGACATCGCCTGGTTTCACCGCAACGGCCCGCGTGTTGATGGAACGCTGGCCTTTGACCGGATTGACCTCACGTCCCTTGTTGCTTCCGTCCTACCGTTGCAGACCGGTTCCGGCATGGCCGGAAAATTGCCCGACGTCGGCTTTCTGAAACAGATCGGCTTCGACCTGCGGCTTTCAGCTCAGGAGGCAGCCTACGGGCCCGTCGCGCTGACGGATATCGCAGCCGGCATCATGGCGGAAAACGGCCGTCTTTCGATCGATATCGGCGACGCCACCTATTCCGGCGGCTCGCTCAGCGGTCGTCTCGCCCTTGCCGGCAACGGCGCGGATGGTGGCCAGCTTCAGGCATCCTTGCAGAATGCCGACCTCGGGGCCCTCGCCGCCGGTTTCGGACTGGGCGGGCCGTTGCCGCTCGGTCGCGGCCTGTTGAGCGTCGATCTTTCCACCAAACAACCCCTGTCGGCGATCACGCTCAGCGGCGTTTCGGGCGAGGTGCGCTATCAGGCTCGGGATGGGGTATTGACGAATTTCAACGCGCCCGAATTCGAGCGCCTGGCCAGCGCACGCGATTTCTTCCCGGCAAGCCAGGCCAGCGACGGCTCCTTCGCCTTCACCACGGCGGAGATCGTCGCAACGCTGAAGCGCGGCGAGGCCGAACTTGTCAAAGCCGATATTCGCGGAGATGGAAAAACGCTCTCCTTTGCCGGCGTGGTTCCCTATCACAGCGGCGGCCTGGCACTCGCCGGCGCCATCCGGCCGGACGATACAACCCTGAAACCGGTGCGCTTCTTCATCGGTGGCTCCTGGCCAAATCCGGTCATCTCGCCGCTGTCGGCCATCCCGGCGGAGCCTTGAGACGGTTCCGTCGACTTTATCACAGGGCCATCTAAAATAAGCTGTCGAATCAGCCGACTGGAGATGTGCCCGTGCTGCGTTTTCTTGCCGCCCTGCTCAAGATTGCCCTGGCATCGCTGCTGACCGGCGCGGCTCTCTCGGTGTTCAACATTTCTTCCGAGCAAATCCTGCAGCAGGCCGGGCTGACGCCCGATATCCTCTGGAGCTATCTCGTGCGCTTTAGCAACTGGGCACTGCCGAACATCCTGCTCGGCTCGATGATCGTTCTGCCGATCTGGCTTTTGACCTATGTCTTCCTGCCGCCGCGCGAGAGGGAGCGGGAGCACGACTGACGCTCCCGTCCATTCTCTTAGTGAGCGAAAGCCGCCTGCTCGTCCCTGACCCGCTGGATTTCACGGCGCCGGGAGACGACAGAGGCGATCAGCACGCCGATGGCGACGATGCCGATCAGGATGGTGCAAACAGCGTTGATCTCAGGCGTCACGCCCAGCCGGACCTGACTGTAGATGCGCATCGGCAGGGTGGTGGCGCCGGGGCCGGAGGTGAAGCTCGAAATCACCAGATCGTCCAGTGACAGCGTGAACGCCAGAACCCAGCCGGAGAACACCGCCGGCGCGATGACCGGCAAGGTCACCTGCAGGAAGGTGGCGACCGGCGTCGCGCCGAGATCCATCGCCGCCTCCTCGATCGAGCGATCGAAGCTGAACAGACGCGACTGCACCACGACGGCGACGAAGCACATGGTGAAGGTGATATGCGCCAGCGTCAGCGTCCAGAAACCGCGATCAAAGCCGATGGCGACGAACAGCAGCAGCATCGACAGGCCGGTAATGACCTCCGGCATGACCAGCGGCGCATAGATCATGCCGGAAAACAGCATGCGGCCGCGAAAGCGGGTGTAGCGCGTCATGGCCAGTGCGGCGAGCGTTCCGAGCACTGTCGCGATCGTCGCCGAGATCAAGCCGACACGGATCGTCACCCAGGCCGCATCGAGCAGCGCCTGATTGTGAAAGAGCTGCACATACCATTTGGTCGAGAAGCCGGCCCAAACCGTCACGAGCCTGGATTCATTGAAGGAAAAGACCACCAGAAGCACGATCGGCAGATAGAGAAAAGCGAAGCCGAAGACGATCGAGGCGATGTTGAAACGGGACCAGCGCTGCATGATTATCTCCCGTCCGCTTTGGCTTGCGCGTGCTGGAAGAACATGATCGGCACCACCAGAATGAGCAGCAGGATGGTCGCCACCGCCGCGGAAACCGGCCAGTCACGATTGGCGTTGAACTCGTTCCACAGCGTCTTGCCGATCATCAGCGTTTCCGATCCGCCCAGCAGATCCGGAATGACGAATTCGCCGACGGCCGGAATGAAGACAAGCATGCAGCCGGCGATGACGCCCGGCATGGACAGTGGGAATGTCACGCGCCAGAAGGCCCGGATCGGCGTGCAGCCGAGGTCTTGCGCCGCCTCGGTCAGGCTGTGATCCATCTTTTCCAGCGAGGAATAGATCGGCAGGACCATGAACGGCAGGTAGGAATAGACGATACCGATATAGATGGCCGTGTGGGTGCCGAGGATGATCAGCGGACTATCGATGACGCCAAACTGAATCAGAAACTGATTGAGCAGGCCTTCCGGCTTGAGGATGGCGATCCAGGCGTAAACACGGATCAGGAAGCTCGTCCAGAACGGCAGGATGACCAGCATCATCAGGGTCGGGCGGATCGTGTTCGGCGCCTGTGCCATGCCATAGGCCATGGGATAGGCGATCAGAAGCGTCAGGAAAGTCGAGATCGCGGCAATCCAGAGGCTGGACCCGTAAGCCTTGGCATAGAGCGCGTCCTCGGTCAGCCAGACATAATTGTCCATCGAGAACTGTTTGATGTTATCGATAAACCCTCCGATACCCGCCGCCAGATCGAAGACCGGCAGATAGGGCGGCATCGCCGTCGCGGTCTCCGACAGCGAGATGCGGATGACGATGAAGAAGGGAATGAGGAAGAAGAACAGCAGCCAGGCATAGGGGATGATGATCACCAGCCGGTTGAAGATTGCCGATCCGAATTTTGACATGGCCTCAATCCTTCAGCACGACGCCGGCATTTTCATCGAAGGAAATCCAGACCTCCTGGTCGTAGCCCAGCGGGTCCTCGACAGCGCGCACGGCATTCAGCGACGAGGCCTTGATGACCTTGCCGTCCTTCAGCTTGACATGGAAAACCGTCATGTCGCCGAGATAGCCGATATCCCAGATTTCGCCCTGCGCAGCATTGAGCGGCGCGCAGGCGGGCTGGTCGCGGCTGACCCGGATCTTTTCCGGCCGGATGGCGAGGGCCGCCTTGGCGCCGACGGCCGGGGGTTCGGACGAAGCGACGCGCACCGTGAAGCTGGTTTCCGTGACGATATCGACGGCGCCGTTGGCGGCGGCCGACACAGTGCCATCGAAAATATTCACGTCGCCGATAAAATCAGCGACAAACCGCGAGTTCGGCGCCTCGTAGATTTCCGGCGGTGTCGCGACCTGCACGACCTTGCCATGCGCCATGACGGCGATGCGGTCGGCCATGGTCATCGCCTCTTCCTGGTCGTGGGTGACGACGACGAAGGTGAGGCCGAGTTCCTGCTGCAGATCCATCAGTTCAAACTGGGTTTCCTCGCGCAGCTTCTTGTCGAGCGCGCCAAGCGGCTCATCAAGCAGCAGCACCTTCGGCCGCTTGGCAAGCGACCGGGCGAGCGCCACGCGCTGGCGCTGGCCGCCGGAAAGCTGATGCGGCTTGCGCTTGGCGAACTTGTCGAGCTTGACCAGTTTCAGCATCTGGTCGACGCGCTCGGCGATGTCGGCCTTGGGCATGCCATCCTGCTTCAGGCCGAAGGCAATGTTGTTCTCGACCGTCATGTGCGGAAACAGCGCATAGGACTGGAACATCATGTTGACAGGACGCTTGTAGGGCGGAATGCCGGCAAGGCTCTGGCCGTCGAGGATGATCTCCCCCGAGGTCGGCTGTTCGAAGCCGGCGAGCATGCGCAGAAGCGTGGACTTGCCGCAACCCGAGGCACCGAGCAGCGCGAAGAACTCACGCGGATAGATGTTCAGCGAGAGATCATCGACCGCAACGAAATCGCCGAATTTCTTGGTGACGTTCTTGACCGCGATGTACGGTACGGAATTCGGATCCGCCCATGGGGCAAAGGAACGCCGGATACTGCCAAGTGACTTCATCATCTATCCCCGAATGACATGTCTGGCGGTCGTCTGCCCCGCCCTGCCCTAAAGCACGTCGCGATCCTTCAGATTCGCTTGCCGTGCTTTAGCCCTTTGTTTTTGCGCATGTCTTGATCCCGAAACCGGTGACCACTTTCGGGAGACATGCTGTAAAAGAAAATTGCCCGGATTTTTGAGGTCCGGGCAATTCCTTGAAACTTACTGGCCGGTGACCACCTTGGTCCACATGCGCGTCAGCACGCGCTGCGCTTTTGCATCGAAGGGCGTTGTCGTGAAGAGCTTCTTCATCACGTCTTCCGGCGGATAGATCGCCGTGTCGTCGATCACGTCCTTGCTGATGAACTGTTGGGATGCCTTGTTGCCGTTGGCGTAGAACACGACGTCGCTGGCTTTGGCGATGACTTCCGGCTTCATCAGGTAATTCAGGAATTCATGGGCTTCCGCCACATGCGGCGCATCGGCAGGGACGGCCATCACGTCGAACCACATCTGCGCGCCGGTCGGCGGAATGGAGTAATCGACCGTGACGCCGGCCTTGGCTTCGGCAGCGCGATCCCGCGCCTGGAAGATGTCGCCGGAATAGCCAAGTGCCAGGCAAATATCGCCATTGGCGAGTGCATTGATATATTCCGACGAATGGAACTTGCGGACATAGGGGCGGATCGACGACAGCAGCTCTTCCGCCTTCGCCAGGTCATCCGGCGCATGGCTGTCGGGATTGAGCCCGAGGTAAAGAAGAACGCTCGGCACCACATCCGTCGGCGAGTCGAGGAGATAGATGCCGCAATCCTTGAATTTTGCCGCGACTTCGGGCTTGAACAACACGTCCCAGGTCGGCTTCTCATCCGTCCCGAGGATCTGCTTCGCCTTCTCGACATTGTAGCCGATGCCGGTCGTGCCCCACATGTAGTCGATGGCATATTCGTTGCCCGGATCGTAGGTCGCGACGCGCGTGGTGATCTCGTCCCACATGTTCGACAGGTTCGGCAGCTTCGACTTGTCGAGCTTCTGGAAAACGCCCGCCGCGATCTGCCGCTGCAGGAACGTCGCGGTCGGCACGACGACGTCGTAACCGGTGCCGCCGGCAAGCAGCTTGGTCTCGAGAATCTCGTTGCTGTCGAAGACGTCGTAGACGACCTTGATGCCGGTTTCCTTGGTGAAGTCCTCCAGGATGCTGGCGTCGATATAGTCGGACCAGTTGTAGACGTTGACGACGCGCTCCTGCGCCATGGCAATGGTGGCGGTTCCGCTCAGGATCAGGGCGGCAAAGGCGGTGGCAATCTTTCGCGACATGAAATTCCCCTTTTTTATCGGGCCAGCCCGGACACGCTATCGCCACGCACCCATCAGCCGAACCCGTATGGGTCTGGAAGTTAGGCATGTTTTCCGACAACCACAAGCGCTTTTACGCGCTCTGCGTAGACATCGCGCTGTCCGCGTAAATTTAAGGCTTCTTGTAAAAACCTGAATCTTTTCAGCGGCGGATAAGCTCCTCATCCGTCGCCTGCCGCCGGATTAACCATACAACCAGATCGGTCCCGGCAATCGGCGTTTACGATTGATTAACCCTGTTTTCGATGCGATTTTCACGACTGCGTTTGCGTTTTGGAGAGTGCGTATCATGAGTGCCAAGTCGCCGAGGATCGACCCGCGGGAACTGAAGCGGCTGTCCGTTCTACAGCCCCACAAGACCCTTCTCGCCATCGGCTCCGACTGGGCCATGATTGCCGGCGCGATCGTCTTCAGCAAATACATGCAGCATCCGCTTGCCTATGTCGCCGCGATCCTCGTCATCGCCGGACGGATGCATGCCTTCGGCTGCCTGATGCACGAGGCCGCCCATTACCGTATCATCAAGAACCGCAAGGTGAGCGACGGGATGAGCGATCTGCTGCTCGCCTGGCCGATCATGGCGACCGTCGATGGCTACCGGATGAACCATCTCGCCCATCACCAGCACACCAATACGAACGACGATCCCGACTGGGTCTCCAAGCTGGGCATGGCGCAATTCACCTTCCCGCGAAAGCTCTGGCGCGGCATCGTCCAGCTGCTCGGTTATCTCGTGGCGGTGAATTCCGTGCGCGACATCCTGCATATGGCCAAACGCATCGCCAAGCACGACCGTTCGACGCGCACGTACAAGCTGCTGCGTCTCGGGTTCTATGTCTCGGCCGCCGTCATCTTCTCGGTCTTCGGCCTGTGGACGGACTTCACGCTTTACTGGCTGGTGCCGTTCTTCACCTTCTTCTGCCTGTTCCTCTATGTCCGCAGCGTCGCCGAACATTTCGGCAGCATGGATTATTCCGATGAACTCGGCAGTTCGCGCACAGTCTATCCGCACATGTGGGAAAAGTTGTTCTTCGCGCCCCACAACATCAATTACCACCTGGAGCATCACCTCTATCCCGGTGTGCCCTATTACAACCTGCCCGAACTGCACGCCGTGCTGATGCAAAATCCGACCTATGCCGCACGGGCGCATGTGACGCGCGGCTATACGACGGGGCTCGCCTCCGAATGCTTTGCCCCGCATGCCCCGCTGCTCCCGGCGCATCATCCGGTCAGCTACTGAAAATCGAAGGCGCTGAGCCCGGTCACCATTTCGTCCAGCCCAAGCGGGCGGGTGACCGGCGGTTCAGCCCGCGCCAGACAACCCTGCCGCTCGCAGAGACGACAGGCCGTGCCGGCGGCGACGGTGACGACAGGCGTTTCGCCATAGACCGTCTCTCCGGCATGGGCGAGATCGCAGCCGAGGAGCACGGCCGTTCGGCGCACACGCTCCTGAAAACCGGCGCGTGGACCTTCGACCGTGCGGGCGATCGTCAGGAACTCACCGCCCCCCAAGATGTCGGCCCGCTCGACCAGAACCTGCCCCGCCTGCGAGAAGGCCGCATGGATCGGCAGCTTCGGACAGTTGCCGCCGAACCGCGCCTGCGGAAACCCTTGCGCGCCGGACCGGCGCAGGTGATGGCCGGCGTGATCGATCTCCATCAGGAAGAACGGTACCCCCATGGCACCGGGTCGCTGGAGCGTCACCAGTCGGCTTGCCGCCTGCTCGAAGGACACCTGGAACCGGGCGCTGAGCACATCGACATCATATTTCGCCCGCTGCGCCGCCGACAGGAACGCACTGTAAGGCATCATGATCGCATGGGCGGCGTAACGCGCGAGCTCGAAGCGACCGATCCGATGGGCTTCACCTGTCGAAAACGCCAGTTGGTCCAGATCCGCCCCGATCGCATCCGCAAAGGCGATCTGCGCTGCTTCCATGGCGATCTCCCGCAGCTGGTCCTGGGCCGACAGTCGCTCCGACAGAAACAGCCGCATCGAATGGCGATCGAAGCGGCGGCGCAGATCAGGCATGACGTGGACCGGCAGGGCACGAACGCTCAACCCGTGCTCCTTCCGCAGCCAACCTTTCAGGGCACCGGTGAGATCGTCGCCGGGTGCAAGCCGCGCGTGAAACGCTTCCGCCGCCTCGTCGATGCGGGCAAAATAACACGGCCGGTTCTCGAAGATGTCGCGCACCTCATCCATCGGCAAGCGCGCTTCCGAGAGCGCCGCCATATGCCCCTGATCGGCAAGCAGACCACTCAGGTCCTTCAGCCTTGACGACTGCTCCTTATAGGCACGGTACAGCTTGAGGATGCCGGTGGCGACATTCGGCGCGGCCTCGGCCACCTCGATCAGTTCCTGATCGCCCGGCAGTTCGCCTGAGAGGAGCGGATCGGCGAACATTTCGCGCAATTGGGAAATGCTGCCGGAGGCTTCCCCCTGCAGCTCATCCAGATCGACCCTGTAGACCGAGGCGAGCTTCAGGAGCA
The DNA here is from genome assembly GCF_051669845.1 of Pararhizobium sp. O133. Classification (NCBI taxonomy): domain Bacteria; kingdom Pseudomonadati; phylum Pseudomonadota; class Alphaproteobacteria; order Hyphomicrobiales; family Rhizobiaceae; genus Pararhizobium; species Pararhizobium sp. O133. The sequence goes on from NZ_CP196426.1 coordinate 4,138,938, forward strand.
GCTGAACGGTCAACGGCCGCTGGTTGCGTTCGATCAGGTTGAGATAGGACGGCGAGATGCCGAGCGCTTCGGCCATGGCCGTCTGCGTCAGCGACAATCCATTGCGGATGCGCCGCACACGCGCGCCGGCGAAAATCTTGTTTTCAGCCATTTGTCACACCCTTTACATGCCATTCGTCAAAATCAAGATTTACATGTTTTACAAAATTACAAAAGCAGTTTGTAAAACACAAGACATCGTAACCCTTTTCAGATCACCGATCTTCCGTTTTCTCTGGCCGTTATGTGCACTGCACTGTAAAAAAAGTCACATGACATTTCGGCTGACGGCCACGGACTAGACGAAAGTCTCAAGCGGTCAACATTTCAGGAGGATGGACTATGACTGATTTTTACAATCTTGTTCCGAATGCACCGCTGGGCCGCTTCGACGGCATCGAACGGCCGTACACGGCAGAGGACGTCAAGCGGCTGCGTGGCTCGGTCCAAATCAGCCATACGCTCGCGGAACGCGGCGCCAATCGCCTCTGGCAGTTGATCCAGGAAGAGGATTTCGTCAATGCGCTGGGCGCCATGACCGGCAACCAGGCCATGCAGCAGGTTCGCGCCGGGCTGAAGGCGATCTATCTCTCCGGCTGGCAGGTCGCCGCCGACAGCAACACCGCCTCGTCCATGTATCCGGACCAGTCGCTCTACCCGGCCAATGCCGCACCGGAGCTTGCCCGCCGCATCAACAGGACGCTCCAGCGCGCCGACCAGATCGAGACCTCCGAGGGCAAGGGCCTTTCGGTCGACACCTGGTTCGCCCCGATCGTCGCCGATGCGGAGGCCGGTTTCGGTGGACCGCTCAACGCCTTCGAAATCATGAAGGCCTTCATCGAGGCGGGCGCCGCCGGCGTCCACTATGAGGACCAACTGGCCTCGGAAAAGAAGTGCGGCCATCTCGGCGGCAAGGTCTTGATCCCGACGGCGGCCCATATCCGCAATCTCGATGCCGCCCGCCTGGCAGCCGACGTCATGGGCACGCCGACACTGGTCATCGCCCGCACCGACGCCGAAGCCGCCAAGCTCCTGACCTCCGACATCGACGAGCGCGACCAGCCCTTCGTCGATTACGACGCGGGCCGCACTGCGGAAGGCTTCTATCACGTCAAGAATGGCATCGAACCCTGCATCGCCCGCGCTATTGCCTATGCGCAGCATTGCGACCTGATCTGGATGGAAACCGGCAAGCCGGATCTCGAACAGGCCCGCAAGTTCGCCGAGGCCGTGCACAAGGTCCATCCGGGCAAGAAGCTGGCCTATAATTGCTCGCCGTCGTTCAACTGGAAGAAGAACCTCGACGATGCGACGATCGCCAAATTCCAACGCGAGCTGGGCGCCATGGGCTACAAGTTCCAGTTCATCACGCTCGCCGGCTTCCACCAGCTGAACTTCGGCATGTTCGAATTGGCCCGCGGCTACAAGGACCGGCAGATGGCCGCCTATTCCGAGCTGCAGGAAGCGGAATTCGCAGCAGAGATCAACGGCTACACCGCAACCAAGCACCAGCGCGAAGTCGGCACCGGCTATTTTGATGCGGTCTCGATGGCGATCACCGGTGGCAAATCGTCGACGACGGCCATGCATGAATCGACCGAACACGAACAGTTCCGCCCGGCGGCGGAGTAAGAAAACGCCCCTCCCCAACCCCTCCCCACAAGGGGGAGGGGCTTAACCCGGCAGCACCCGGTCCATTCCAACGAAGCTCGGACACGGAGCTGGCGATTGGACAGGGAAGGTGCCGCAAATAACTCCCTCCCCCTTGTGGGGAGGGTTGGGGAGGGGTCTTAAAATGTCACATTCAACAACCCCCAGTGAAAAGAGGAGAAATGCGATGACCGTCCAGACCCCCATCAAAACCCACGTCAAGGAACGTGCCGAAGAGCAGGCTTCTGCCATGACATCCGAGCAGCAGGCGATGATCCGCATGGTCGCCAACGACCTGCATCGGCTCAACCAGGCGGTCATGAAGGCGGTGGACGCCGGCGTTTCCGTCGAACTCGTCCGCTCGGCCCGGCATCATGGCGGCGAGGGCAACTGGGGGGATCTGCTGATCCCGGTCATCGTCACCCAAGGGCGTGGCTGAAAGCAGAGCAGCGGCACCGAGGCCGGCGGATCAGATTCCGCCGGCATTTCTATTCGGCCTCAACCTTTGAAATCCAATGCGGCAATCTCCTCATGCTTTACGGCCTATCAGACAGTCCGGCTCGGCCGCTTGCCGGCGATGAGATCGGCATGGCTTTTCAGGAGCCGGAACAGCCGGTCGGATACGGTGCGGATTTCGCGGCGATGGCGATCCTCGCTGTTGGTGACGATCCACTGGGCATGGCGCAGCGGCTTCAGATCGTCGCCCGCCCGCTCCAGCCCCGGATCAAGATCACCGACGAAGCACGGCAGTACCGCCTGCCCTGCCCCAGCGCGCGCCAGATCGAGCAGCGAGCGCGGGCGGCTGACGATGACGGCGATCGATGCCCCGGCATTCTCGTGCGGCCAGCGCAGATAGGGCGAGACGGCGTCCTCTTCCGACACCGAAATCCATGACGTGGCAAGCCCGTCCGGCGCATTCCTCTGGCGGTAGGCGGCATAGGCAACCTCGCCGGCAAGGCGGCGGGTCAGGCTGGGCTCATCGGGCACGACGGCCCGGATGCCGATATCATGCTCGCGGTGGGCCAGTGTCGCCCGCCGTTCGGAGACGGACATGTCGAGCCGGAAGCCGTCCCGGTCGCTGCGGATCGCCTGGATGTTCTCGCAGATCAGCCAAGTTCCCCAGGTGCCGGCCATCAGCCGCACCACCGAGGTCCCATGCGCCTCCTGGCGCCAGCCATCGACCTTGCGGACCACGGCGTCCATCGCCTGAATCTGTTCGAACAGGGCCTGTCCGTCGGCGGTCAGCCGGTAGCCGGTCTGGCTGCGCTGGAACAATTGCCGGCCGACATTCTGCTCGAGATCGAGCACGCGCCGACCCACCGTCGCCGGACTGAGGCCGCTCGCCTGACTGGCGCCGGTCAGCCCGCCATGACGGGCGACCGCGAGAAATATCTGGTAGGCATCCCAACTTATGTTTTTCATGATTGAAAGACATAAGCCATTTTCTTCCATTTATAAATCTATTTTTGAATCATAGGTTGAGTGCGTAGACGAAGCGCGGCCAAGACCGCCTCCCAACCCACAGAGACCAGGAGCCGTCAGGCGGGAGATCGATTCCCGCATCGGTTTCTCGTTGCCAGAGGAGACCACTATGCCGGAAATGATGGGCGTTGCCCTGATGATAGACATGCTGGCGAAGACCAAGCGCAAGACATATGAATTCGACGACCTGAAGCGCCGCAACAGGCTCGCGGATCGTCTGACCGCCGCCGCGAGGCGGCTGCGCCAGCGCTGGATGTAATATCCTCAAACGACAAGACCCGGCGCGAGCCGGGCCTTTGCACGTTCAACGATGGCTTCGCCGTCAGGCGGCGCGGCCGACCTGCCTGCTGCCGCCACTGACCGGCTCCAGGCGGAACTGCTCGACCAGCATCATCAGCGTGTCGGCCTGGTTGGCCAGTTCGCGGCTGGCATTGGTTGCCTGATCGACCATGATGGCGTTCTGCTGGGTCATCTGGTCCATCTGGTTGACGGAGCCGTTGACCTCGTTCAGCGCCGCCGCCTGGTCGCGGCTCGCAGTGGCGATCATTTCCACATGGCTGCTGACCGAGACGATCTGGGTGCTGATCGAGGCGAGCACCGCGCCGGTCTCCTGGACCAGTTGCGAACCGGAATTCACCTCGCTGGTGGACTTGTTGATCAGGTCCTTGATCTCACGGGCGGCACCGGCGGAGCGCTGCGCCAGTTCGCGCACTTCCTGGGCGACGACGGCAAAGCCCTTGCCTGCATCACCGGCACGCGCCGCCTCGATACCGGCATTGAGCGCAAGCAGGTTGGTCTGGAAGGCGATCTCGTCGATGACCTCGATGATCTGCTCGATCTGGCGGGACGCATCCTCGATCCGGCCCATGGCCGCGATCGCGTTCGACACCACGACCGCCGAGCTGTCGGCGCTCTTCTTGGTATGGGTGACGGCGACATTGGCTTCGTGCGCACGCTCGGCCGACGACCGGACGGTGACGGTGATTTGGTCGACGGCGGCGGCGGTTTCTTCCAGCGATGCGGCCTGTGCCTCAGTGCGCTTGGAGAGCGAGTCTGCCGAGGCATGCATGTCGTTGCCGCTGCGCTGGATGGACAGCGCGTTGTTGCGGATCTGCAGCAACGTATCCTGCAGGCGGATCAGCGAACCGTTGAAGTCCATGCGCAACTGTTCAAGACGGCCCGTGAATGGCGTGTCGATCTGCTCGGACAGGTCGCCTCGGGCCAGGCGACCGAGACCGGCGGCGAGCTGGCTGACGGCGAAATCGATCTGGCTGTCGAGAGCCCGCTTTTCGGCGTCGTTGCGCGTCCTTTCGGCATCCGCTTGGGCGCGCTGCTCTTCGCTTTCCGCCTCGATGCGGACCTTGGAAAGCGCATTCTCCTTGAAGACGCCAAGCGCACGGGCCATGTCGCCGATTTCGTCGCGGCGGGCACCGCCGTCGATCGACGTGTCGAGCGCACCATCGGCAAGGCGACGCATGGCGGCGGTGATCTGGCCGATCGGACCTTTCAGCGTCAGCACCAGCGCACCGCCGGCCAGAAGCGCGATCAGGATGCCGGAGACGGTGGCGAAGACGGAAACCTGGTTTGCCTTGTCACGCTCGACCGATGCCGTGGTCTTCTGGCCTTCGGCAAAGGCGGTCAACTGGCCCCAGATATTGTCGATCTCGGCAGCGGCGGCGGCAAATTCGGCTTCGCGCTTCTTGCTGATATCGACCAGCGTGAGGCTGTCGGCATCCATTTTCTCGATGACCGGCTTCAGCGAACCAACGAGATCGGAGAAGAACTTCAGGTCGCCGGCGGTCTGGGCTAGGCTCTGCACGTCCTGCCCCATGATGGAAAACTCGCGTGTCAGGCGCTTGCGGCCAGCCTCGTCGGATTTTTCAAGGAAGCTCGCGGCGGCGATGCGGATGGAATAGACGGAGTTCACCAGCTTGCGGGTGTCGGTCAGAACCGTGCCGGCCTTGACCAGCGGCGCGTCGAGCTTGCCGAAGGTCGCGGTCGCATCCTTCATCTTCACCGTCGCCGCGGTTTGGAACTGGATGCTGTTCTGGCGGAACCGGGCAACGAGACGGCCGATTGCGGTGGCGTTTTCTTCGGTAACGCCGCCGGTATCGATCAGGCCCTTGATCTCGGCGAGCGTCTTCTTGAAGGTTTCGGCAACCGCCTTCTGGTTGGCCGGCAGTGCGGAGGTGATCTTGCGCTGAACCTTGGTCAGGTCGCCATAGGAATCGGCCACCAGCTTGATCTTGGCTCCCGGCGTCGCGGCCTTGGCAAAGGCGGACATGAAGGCCACAAGCGTGTCGCTGGACGAGGTCAGGCGATCGGCTTCACGCAGGATCGACTTTGCAGCCTCTTCGTCCTTGCGGACGACGCGCTCCATTTTGGTGGCTTCTTCCAGAACCTTCATCTGCTCGCCGAGCAGGCTGCCGAGGCTATCGGAAATGGATTTGCGCAGGGCGACTTCCTGCTCATAAAGCGTCCAGAGCTGACCGACCCGGTCGCCGATCTTGGTCGAGCCGTCGACGGCGACCTGCAGCTGCTGGCGGCCTTCCGCGTCGTTGACCTGCGCCAGCGTATCCGCCAGCACACCCTGCTGGGCTTCCAGCTTGCCGAGCACGGCCTGACGGGTGTCTTCCGATGTGTTCTGCAGGAAGCTGTTCATGCCCGCATAGACATCCTTGAAGCCGCTCAGCGACTGCAGGACGCTGTTGGAGATCTCCATCCGGCCCTGCAGCAATCCGGACGCATAGAGCCCGGTGATACCGACGGCACAAATGCTGACGACGAAGGGCATGATGAACAACAGCACCTTCGTCTGGATTTTGAAGCGGGCAAGAATCTTGTCGATGAACATGGACGCACCTTGGCTCGCAGCCTGCCTCGGCCCCTCCAAACCTTTTCAGGCTTCCCCGGCACGCAAACAAGCTGATGATTTTAATCGAAAACCATGCGGCGCATCGCCGCCAGCCTGCCAGGCATTCATTGCATGACCCGCCACTTCCCCGAGGCAGATCACGGCAGACTCCGTTGGGGACGTATTCTTCAACGTGAACGATTAAGATTTAAATAAATGCGACCTAAATCGTTTCAGGCGCGCCGCAGAAAAACTGCCCCCGTGAAACCGGGCGTCAACTGGCCACCACATGACAGCGCCTCAATCAGGCTGCGCGGAAAGCCAGCCTGATCCAGGCCTACAAACGAAGACTCGGAGAGCTCGGCTTTAAAAGGACAGAAAGCTCGGAAGCGCCGCGAGGGCAGCAAGAGCAAAGGTCGCGATCACGGATACGCGGACCAGAAGAGCTTTTCGCGTGCGGCTTTCATCGCTTTTTGCGATGGCAATGGCGCGGGCTGTGGAACGGCTGCGTGACTGGTTCATGGCATCATGTCCTTTCGACCAAAGCAACAATAGACCCGGATGATCCGGACCGCCAGCCCACATCATGTTGCGACGGCATGGATAAGGGAAAAAATGTCACTTTTCTGAAACAAATCACGAAAAGCGCACCTTCGCCGCCCCCATGAACCGGTTGTGCCAGCTTGGGAAACAGGTTCCGACAGATGTCTTAAGATTGGTTGAAGACCGGCTGATCCCCGAAGATAGCTAAGCCGCCTGGCCCGCGGAAAAGCCCGAAGCCCAGGCCCACTGGAAATTATAACCGCCAAGCCAGCCGGTGACATCGACGCATTCGCCGATGAAATAGAGGCCTGGGACATCGCGAGCCTGCATGGTGCGGGAATCCAGCGCCCTGGTATCGACACCACCCAGCGTGACCTCGGCGGTGCGGTACCCTTCCGAGCCGGCCGGCGTGATCGCCCAATCCTTGAGGCGAAGACAGAAGGCGTCGATGACCTTGTCGGAGAGATCGGCGAGCGTGCGGTTGCTCAGCCCCGCCGTCTCGGCGAAGAATTGCGCCAGCCGCTTCGGCAGGAGTTCGGAAAGCGCGGTCTGCAGCGCCTGCCGGCCGTTGTCCCGGCGCGCGGCCTTGAGTGACGCGACGATATCGACGCCGGGCAACAGCCCGATGCGGATATCTCCGCCCTCGCGCCAATAGGAGGATATCTGCAGGATGGCCGGGCCGCTGAGCCCTCGGTGGGTGATGAGCAGCGCCTCCTCGAAGGCCGTCTTGCCGAAGCGGACCTGCGCATCGACGGCGACGCCGGCAAGCGCGCTTAAGGTTTCGAGTTGCGCCGGATCGAGCGTCAGTGGCACCAGCGCCGGGCGGGTTTCGATCAACGGCAGGCCGAACTGCTCGGCGATCCTGTAGGCAAGCCCTGTCGCGCCCATCTTCGGGATCGACTTGCCGCCTGTCGCCACAATCAGCGAGGCGGCATCGATCGCACCATCGCCCGTTGCCACCCGAAAGCCGGACGCGGTCTTTTCGACCGACCGGATCTCGGCGCCCAGACGCAGGACGGCGCGGGCATCCTTCATCTCGGTCAGCAGCATGCGGATAATGTCCTTGGCGCTGTCGTCGCAGAACAATTGGCCCAACGTCTTTTCATGCCAGGCGATCCCGTGACGATCGACCATGCCGATGAAATCGTGCGGCGTGTAACGCGCCAATGCCGACTTGCAGAAATGCGGGTTGGCGGACAGGAAGTTCTTCGGGCCTGCATGGATATTGGTAAAATTGCAGCGACCGCCGCCCGAAATGCGAATCTTCTCGCCCGGCGCCTTGGCATGATCGAGCACGACGGCGCGGCGTCCGCGCTTGCCGGCTTCGATGGCCGCCATCATGCCGGCAGCCCCTGCCCCGAGTATCACCACGTCGAATTGTTCAGCCAAGATATCCGTTCCTGTTCAGCTTCCTTTCGAAGGCGGACATTCGAAAGTCAATCACATCCCGTGCACGGGATTGCAAATACTGCCGATAGGGCGCGCAAAGTCCCGGTTTTGACCCTAGCCAATTGCCAAACTCTGTCTATGATGCCCCATCCGAACCCAAAACCGGTGATTTATGCCTGTCAGAAGAAATGCTGCCCAACCGACTGCAAGGACCGTCAAAAGCACTAAAATACCCGCCGCACTGCAATCTCCACGAGGAGTGAAGACCTGGAAGGAAGCCGCCGACTGGCTGAAAATCCGTGGCATCGAAGACATCGAATGTATCACACCCGACATCGCCGGCGTCCCGCGCGGCAAGATGATGCCCTCTTCGAAATTCACCTCCAACACCTCGCTGGCGCTGCCCTCGGCCATCTACCGCCACACGATTTCAGGCGAATATCCGGAAGAAACCGGCGATTTCCGTTATGACAGCCGCGACAGCGACATCAAGCTGGTGCCCGATCTCTCCACCCTTTCGGTCGTTCCCTGGGAAAGCGATCCGACGGCGCAGGTCATTTGCGACATCGCCGGCTCCCAAGGGGAAAACGTGCCCTATACGCCCCGCAACGTCCTGAAGAACGTTCTCGAACTTTACCGCCAAAGGGGTTGGAAGCCGGTCGTCGCCCCGGAAATCGAATTCTATCTGGTCGCCAAGAACGAAGACCCGGATTATCCGCTGCATCCGCCGAAAGGCCGTTCCGGCCGCGCCATCCAGGGCGGTCAGGGCTATTCGATCGCCGGCGTCAACGAATTCGACGAACTGATCGACGACATCTACCATTTCTCCGAAAAGCAGGGCCTGGAGATCGACACGCTGATCCATGAGGAAGGACCGGCGCAACTCGAAATCAACCTTCGCCATGGCGATCCGATCGAGCTTGCCGATCAGGTGTTCCTGTTCAAGCGCACCATCCGCGAAGCGGCGCTGAAGCATGGCATCTATGCCACCTTCATGGCCAAGCCGATGCAGGGCCAAGCGGGTTCCGCCATGCACATCCATCAGTCGATCGTCGAGATCAATACCGGGCGCAACCTGTTTTCCAATGCCGACGGAACAGCGTCGAAGGAGTTCTTCGCCTTCATCGGCGGCATGCAGAAATACGTGCCGAAGACCCTGTCGATGATGGCGCCCTACGTCAATTCCTACCGGCGCCTGACGCCCGATATGTCCGCCCCGGTCAACAATGCCTGGGGTTACGACAATCGGACGACGGCGTTCCGCGTGCCCGTTTCCGATTCTGCGGCGCGCCGGGTGGAAAATCGCCTGCCGAGTTCCGACGCCAATCCCTATCTGGCGCTCGCGGCTTCGCTCGGCTGCGGTTATCTCGGCATCGTCCAGGGGCTTGAGCCATCGGCGCCGGCGGAGGATACGGCCAATGGCGGAACGATCGACCTGCCGCGCGGCCTGCTCGAAGCCATTTCGCTGCTCGAATCGGAACCCTCGCTCGCCGAAATCTTCAGCCCTGAATTCATCGCCATCTACGGCGGCGTGAAGCGCGGCGAATTCGAAACCTTCATGCAGGTGATCAGCCCCTGGGAACGCGAATACCTGCTTCTCAATGTCTGACAGGAAAGGCGTGGCCATGCCTTGGCAAAGCCCGATCTCGCCCGGTTACTCCTGGTATGAAGCCAATGCGCCGGAAAGGCCGGAATACCCGGCTCTTCCCGGCTCGGTCGAGACCGATGTCGCCATCGTCGGCGGTGGCTTCACCGGCCTCCAGGCCGCCTATAACCTGGCGTCGAAGGGCGTGCGGGTGACGCTGATCGACGCCTGTCGTTTCGGCGACGGCGCATCCGGCCGCAATGGCGGCCAACTCGGCACCGGCCAGCGCTGGTCGCCGGAGGAACTTGAGGGCTCGCTCGGTTTCGAGCGTTCGAAAGCGTTGTTCGATCTGGCCGAGGATGCGAAGAAATATCTTCTCGACTTTTCCGAAAGCCACGGCATCGACATCGAGTTCGTGCCGGGACAGCTCAATGTCTGCCACAAGAAGAGCCACGAGAAGGACTATCGCAAAAGCGTCGAGATCGCCGCTTCGCGATATGGCTATACGCACCAGAGTTTCATGGACCGGGACGAGACCGTGTCGCGGTTGGGTTCGATGCGCTACCTGTTCGGCATCCGCGATATCGGCACCGGCCATATCCAGCCGATGAAACTGCTGGTCGGGCTGGCACGGCAGGCGGCCTTGGCCGGGGCGGCGCTGCACGAGCAGACCAAGGCACTCAAGATCACCCAGGCCGGCGGCAAGGTCAGCATCGAGACTGACAAGGGAACGATCCGGGCCGACCGGGCGCTGATCGCCTGCAACGGTTATATCGGCAATCTCGAACCGGTCACCGCGCGCCATGTCATGCCGATTCGCTCCTTCATCGGCGCGACACGCGTGCTGACCAATTTTCCGGACGTTTTGCCGGGCGGTGAGGCTGTCGCCGATTCGCGTTTCGTCGTGCGCTATTTCCGCAAATCGCAGGACGGACGGCTGTTGTTCGGCGGCCGCGAGGCCTATACGGCCGACAATCCGCGCGAGATTACCGCCCATATCCGCCGGCAGATCAGCGAGATCTATCCGTCGCTTGCCGATATCGAGATGACCCATGCCTGGGGCGGCTCGGTCGGCATCACCCTGCCCCGCCAGCCCTTCGTGCGCGAAGTGATGCCGGGCGTGACCTCGATTGGCGGTTATTCCGGCCATGGCGTCATGCTGTCAAACTACTGTGGCAAGCTCTACGCCGACCTCGTCACCGGAAACCGATCTGACCTCGATCTTTTCAAAGAGCTGGACATACCGGCATTCCCCGGAGGCACGCGGTTCCGTTCCGTGCTTTTGTTCCTCGCGCTCAGCTGGTATGCCCTGCGCGACAAGTTCTAAAAGCGACCTCCGGATGCGGCATTTTTGCATTTTGTTGCGACGCACCCTTTCGCTTTTAAATCGATTAGATTATACACTCCTCAGACTAGAACGAGATCGAGATTTCTCATGAGCAGCCAGATCATCCCTGTGGAACCCTTTGACTATGTGGTTTTCGGAGGCACCGGCGACCTTGCCGAACGCAAATTGCTTCCCGCCCTCTATCATCGCCAGCTCGATGGTCAATTGAGCGACCCGACCCGCATCATCGGCGCATCGCGCAGTGCGCTGAGCCACGAGGAATACCGCAAGTTCGCCACCGACGCGCTCAAGGAACACCTGAAGAAGGGTGAATATGACGAGGCGCAGGTCAAGATCTTCACCGATCGCCTGTTCTATATTTCCGTCGATGCCAAGTCGGACAACGGTTGGGACAAGCTGAAGGCCATCCTCGACGAAGGCAAGGAGCGCGTGCGCGCCTTCTACCTCGCCGTCGCGCCGGGCATCTTCGGCGATATTTCGGAGAAGATTCGCGACCACAAGCTGATCACCAAGACGACCCGTATCGTCGTCGAAAAGCCGATCGGCCGCGACTTGGCCTCCGCGCTCGACCTCAACGACACGATCGGACGGGTGTTCAAGGAAGAGCAGATTTTCCGTATCGACCACTATCTCGGCAAGGAAACCGTGCAGAACCTGATGGCGCTGCGCTTTGCCAATGCCCTCTACGAGCCGCTCTGGAACTCGTCCTATATCGACCACGTGCAGATCACCGTCGCCGAATCCGTCGGCCTGGAAAGCCGCGCGGGCTACTATGACAAGGCCGGCGCGCTGCGTGACATGGTGCAGAACCACATCCTCCAGTTGCTCTGCCTCGTCGCCATGGAAGTGCCGCCGTCGATGAACGCGGAGGCTGTGCGCGACGAAAAGCTGAAGGTGCTGCGTGCGCTCAAGCCCATCACCCCCGGCAATGTCGAGAAGATGACGGTTCGCGGCCAGTACAAGGCCGGCGCTTCCGCCGGCGGCGCGGTCAAGGGCTATCTCGAAGAACTGGAAGGCGGCGTTTCCAACACGGAAACCTTCGTTGCCATCAAGGCCGAGGTCAACAACTGGCGCTGGGCCGGCGTGCCCTTCTACATCCGCACCGGCAAGCGCATGGCCGGCCGCATGTCGGAAATCGTCATCACCTTCAAGCCGATCCCGCATTCGATCTTCGACGAAGCCGCCGGCCGCATCGAGGCCAATCAGCTGATCATCCGCCTGCAGCCGGACGAAGGCGTCAAGCAGTCGCTGATGATCAAGGATCCGGGTCCGGGCGGCATGCGCCTGCGCAATGTTTCGCTCGACATGACCTTTGCCGAAGCCTTCAACGCCCGCAGCGCCGACGCCTATGAGCGCTTGTTGCTCGACGTGGTGCGCAACAACCAGACGCTGTTCATGCGCCGCGACGAAGTCGAGGCCGCGTGGAAGTGGGTCGATCCGATCCTGAAATCCTGGGAAGCCGTCAACCAGCAGGTTCAGGCCTATACGGCCGGCACCTGGGGGCCGAGCCAGGCCATCGCACTGATCGAACGCGACGGCCGTACTTGGCATGAAGTGATCTGAGGACAAACGAATGGCGGCTGCGATGCATGTATTCGACAATGGAGCAGCCCTTGCGGAAGGGCTGGCCACCGCAGTGAGTTCGGCGCTGGCCGACGCCGTGGCTGCTCGCGGAGAAGCCAGCATCGCCGTCTCCGGCGGCTCGACGCCGAAGGCCTTCTTCAAGGAGCTTTCGGCCAAGGCGATCGACTGGACAAAGGTCACTGTCACCCTGGTCGACGAACGCTTCGTCGCGCCGGACAGCGACCGGTCCAACGAGAGACTGGTGAAAGACAACCTGCTCGTCAACGCGGCCGCGGTAGCGAACTTCCAGCCACTTTATTATCCAACCGCATCGGCCGAGGAATCGGCCGCCGCGGCCAGCAAACAGACAGCCGGCTTCGGCACACCGTTCGATGTCGTCATTCTCGGCATGGGCGGCGACGGCCACACGGCTTCGTTCTTTCCCGGCGGCTCGCGGCTCTCCGAGGCGCTTGATCCGGCAACGCCGCGTGGCGTCATGACCATGGAAGCGGATGGCGCCGGCGAGCCGCGCCTGACCTTCACCTTTTCCAGCCTTCAGGATGCCCGACTTCTGGTGCTTCATATCGAGGGAGCGGCCAAGAAGGACGTCCTTGCCAAGGCCGAAGCGGCCGGAGACGAGGTCGAGATGCCGGTTCGCGCGATCTTGCGCCGGGCCGCCTCGCCGCTCCAGATTTACTGGGCCGCCTGACACACAGATCCGGGGACCCAAGACCCGGTTGACCGAAACCATGTGAGATCACAGGAGTGGCGCACACTCCGGAACAGGATTGTCATGTCCGCAGATAGCCGCATTGCCGCGATCACCGCCCGCATCGTCGAACGCTCGAAACCTTACCGCGAGCCCTATCTGGACCGGATTCGCTCCGCCGCTTCCAAGCGCGTCACGCGGTCGGTTCTCGGTTGCGGCAATCTCGCCCATGGCTTCGCGGTCTGTTCCCCCTCGGAGAAGGTTGCCCTCTCCGGTGATGAAGTGCCCAATCTCGGTATCATTACCTCCTATAACGACATGCTCTCGGCCCATCAGCCGTTCGAGACCTATCCGGCACTCATCCGTCAGGCGGCTGCGGAAGCAGGCGGCGTGGCGCAGGTGGCCGGCGGCGTTCCGGCCATGTGCGATGGCGTGACGCAAGGCCAGCCCGGCATGGAACTGTCGCTGTTTTCCCGCGACCTGATCGCCATGGCGGCTGGCGTCGGCCTGTCGCACAACATGTTCGACTCGACCGTCTATCTCGGCGTCTGCGACAAGATCGTGCCCGGCCTGATGATCGCCGCGATGACCTTCGGCCACCTGCCGGCCGTCTTCGTTCCCGCCGGCCCGATGACATCCGGCCTTCCGAACGACGAAAAGTCCCGCGTCCGCCAGCTGTTTGCCGAAGGCAAGGTCGGCCGCGACGAACTGCTGGAGGCCGAATCGAAATCCTATCACGGTCCCGGCACCTGCACCTTCTACGGCACCGCCAATTCCAACCAGATGCTGATGGAGATCATGGGCTTCCACCTGCCCGGCGCCTCCTTCATCAATCCGGGCACGCCGCTGCGCGATGCGCTGACGAAGGAAGCGACCAAGCGGGCGCTCGCCATCACCGCGCTCGGCAACGAATTCACGCCGGCCGGCGAGATGATCGACGAGCGCTCGATCGTCAACGGCGTTATCGGCCTGCATGCCACCGGCGGTTCGACCAACCACACGATGCATCTCGTCGCCATGGCCCGTTCGGCCGGCATCGCGCTGACCTGGCAGGATATTTCCGAGCTTTCCGACATCATCCCGCTGCTCGCCCGCGTCTATCCGAACGGGCTTGCCGACGTGAACCATTTCCACGCCGCCGGCGGCATGGGTTACCTGATCAGCCAGCTTCTCAAACACGGGTTGCTGCATGACGACGTGCGCACCGTCTTCGGCCAGGGACTGCAAGCCTACGCGATCGACGTCAAGCTCGGCGAGAACGGCACGGTTGCCCGCGAACCGGCCCCGGAAGTCAGCCATGACCCGAAGGTACTCTCGACGGTCGAGCAGCCCTTCCAGCATTCGGGCGGCCTGAAGATGCTGTCCGGCAATCTCGGCAAGGCGGTCATCAAGATTTCCGCCGTCAAGCCGGAGCGCCACATCATCGAGGCGCCGGCCAGAATCTTCCACGACCAGTCGGAGTTGCAGGCAGCCTTCAAGGACGGCAAGCTCGAAGGCGATTTCGTCGCCGTCGTCCGCTTCCAAGGCCCGAAGGCCAACGGCATGCCGGAACTGCACAAGCTGACCACCGTGCTCGGCATCCTGCAGGATCGCGGCCAGACGGTGGCGCTTGTCACCGACGGCCGGATGTCCGGCGCCTCGGGCAAGGTGCCGTCAGCCATCCACATGACGCCGGAAGCCAAGGACGGCGGCCCGATCTCGAAGATCCGCGAAGGCGACATCATCCGGCTCGACGCGGTTCACGGCACCATCCAGGTCCTGGTCGACGCCGCTGAACTCGCCGGCCGCGCACCGGCCGAAGCCGATCTGTCCGGCAATGATTTCGGCATGGGCCGGGAGATGTTCGCCCCGTTCCGCGCGGCCGTCGGGTCGGCCGATCATGGGGCGAGCGTGTTTTTCCACTAGGGAACAAGCAAATCCCGTCATCCGGCCTTCACCCTCTCCTTGAGATCGGGACTGTTGCACCGCAAAAGCCCCGCTCCCCACCATCATCATCAGTGGTTCACCAAGGGCTTCCAGTGGTTCCCAGCAAGAGAGCGAAGAAAGCAAATAGCAGCCCAAATATCACGAAGAAGATAGCTGCGATCGATGTGATAAAGCCCACAATGAAAATGAATAATCGACACACTCCGCGCCATATCGATTTTCTGTTTGCATCAGAAATATCGTCGAACATCCATGCCCCCGTGCTGCTCATTTTACCCAACTCTAGGCTGGCACGAACAGACCCCTTATAGGACAGGCCACTGATTTTCCACCGCCACTGTCACCCAAGATCATTCGTATCTGCGTGCGGCATACAAAAGATCAGCCGCATGTTGCCATGGATTGGCACTAAACGTGCCGTCCCGGTCGGATGCCCACGCCTGCATAGCTTTTAGGAAGCGTTGCAGGTCGTCGTTCTCCCAATCATCTGTTTGTTGTGCTCCCAGCTCGGCACTGAGCTGTGCGAGGTACTGGAGGAATGTCTCTCTATCGTGCACGCCATGATTCATGCCGGAATAAATGGCAGGTCACTGAGAAGTCGGCAAGTGGATCAAACCCATCGCCCAACCATCGAGTGCCACAACTGGTCCCTCAGCGGACATGCGGTGCCAGTTGGAACAAATTATGGAGTTGTGCCTCTGCACTCCAGTTAGCTGGCCTGTTCGTCTTCTCGCCGAACCATTGCAGCTCATTTCGCCAGCGGTTTCGATGAGCCCTTAATGAATCCAACACGCTGAGACTAGCTAAACCGCTCGCAGCAGGGTCGTCATCAAACCCAGGCTCCCAGAGGCAACAGGCACAAATTTTTAACCCAACTAAACCACCGAATTCATCGTAGGTCGGCTCTGTCGCATAGGCCGAGAAACCACAAGCTGGGCACAAATAGTGTCCATCTGGAGCTGCAATATTGAACTGTCTCGCATCTGTCATTCCTGAAGTCTAGCTGACGCGTGATCTGTGCGCAAGGAGACCGTGATGAGCCGAAAGCCACCCCAACACTCTACCACCACCCCACCATCGGGAGGCAGGCATCTCGGCATGTCCACCGCAGGCAGAATCATTCCGTGTCACGGCAGCGGCCCTGGATGCATGTCCCGCCGGCCGTCGTAGCGCTCGATCGTCAGGTCGAAGAGGTCGATATTGTCGATGCAGCGGGCGTTGACCGAGACCTTGCCGGCGGGATAGCCGGTGCGTAGCAGGGCGACACCGCAGGTGGGGCAGAAGTGATGGCCCTCGGTGATGCAGCGCCAGACATAGGTGGAGATCTGGCGCTTTTCGCTGAGAAGCCTGATCCGCTCAGCCGGCACTTTCCAGTGCAGGAAGCCGGAGCGCCGGCAGGTCGAACAATTGCACTCGATCAGTTCACCGATCTCCTCGTCGATTTCAAAGCGGATTTCGCCGCAGTGACAGGAAAGCGTGTAGGGTTTTTCCATGCTTGTCGATCCTGCTCCAGTGACCTTGCCAGGGGCATCCTGCCATGAAGACGGCGTTAAGCACACGTCTGCCGAGTTGGACGATTTTGCAGGTCAGCTTGGAAATTGTGCGGCTTCAATCCTTCTCCGTCAGTTTTCCCGCGCTTGTCACAGGAAACCAGCCACCCAAATCTCTGGGCGAAGGGGGTCTTTTGACCCGACCGACGTCGGGTCGCTGGATACCCGCCACAAGGGCGAGTATGACGGAGAGTGAGGTACGGCTCCATCAAATAACCGGCTTCAGGGCTTGTCAGCTGCCTGAGCCCGCCCGCACCAAAGGTGAAACGGGCCTGCTCATCAGATTCCACGATCAGACGCGGTACGTCTTGCCGTTGGCGTCGAACAGATGCAGCTTGGCCTTGTCCGCCGTGAAACGGACCTTTTCGCCGCGTTTGATGTCGAGGATGCCGGGAACCTTGGCGATGATCGGCTCGCCCGCGACGAGGCCCTCGATGTAGAGGAGCGTAACTTCGCCAAGCGCCTCGATGATCGACACCGTGCCTTCGAACAGGAAGCTGTCGCCGGTCGAGACGCGCAGGTCTTCCGGGCGGACGCCGAAGCTGGCCGTCTTGCCGTTTTCGGAGGCGGTCGTCGGAATGTCGAGCACATCCGTCTTTCCGCCGGGCAGTTCGACCGTCGTTTCAGCGCCAGTGGCGACGATTTTGGCCGGGATGATGTTCATCGCCGGCGAACCGATGAAGCGGGCGACGAAGAGATTGGCCGGGCGCTCGTAGAGTTCCAGCGGCGGGCCGACCTGTTCGATATGGCCGGCCGACAGCACGACGATGCGATCGGCAAGCGTCATCGCCTCCACCTGGTCGTGGGTGACGTAGATCATCGTCGTATCCGGCATCGACTCGTTCAGCTTGGCGATCTCGATGCGGGTCGCGACACGCAGGGCCGCGTCGAGGTTCGACAGCGGCTCGTCGAACAGAAAGACTTTCGGGTTGCGGCAGATCGCCCGGCCAATGGCGACGCGCTGGCGCTGACCGCCGGAGAGCGCCTTGGGCAGGCGGTCGAGATATTTGGTCAACTGCAGGATATCGGCGGCCGAGCGGACGCGGCGGTCGATCTCCTCCTTCGATTCCTTGGCGATCCGCATGCCAAACGCCATGTTGTCATAGACCGTCATGTGCGGATAAAGCGCGTAGGACTGGAAGACCATGGCGATGCCGCGCTGCGATGGCGGCACGTCGTTGACGAGGCGATCGGCGATGTACATTTCACCACCGGAGATTTCCTCAAGACCGGCGATCATCCGCAGCAGCGTGGATTTTCCGCAGCCGGACGGACCGACGAAGACGATGAATTCGCCCTGCTTGATGTCTAGATCGATGCCATGGATGACATCGACCGCACCGTAGGACTTGCGGATATTCTTCAGTTGCAAACCTGCCATGTCATCCTCCCCTTCATTCTCTCATTTTTGGCCGGGCCTTTGCGCGGCCGGCTTGATCCGATTTATTCGACCCGGGCAAAGAACCCGCCCCAGGCCGGAAGCGTGATCCTGTCGTCCGACACATGCGATGCAAAGCCGTGGCCATCGAGAATCTCCAGCCGTTCGATCGGCCGCTCGATGCTCGTCGGCTCGCCGCTCATGTTGAACAGGCAGAGGATTGTCTCGTTGCCGAATGTCCGCTCGAAGCCAAGCACCGGCGCGGTATAGGGCCGGAACTCGATCTCGCCCTTGGCGAAGGCCGGATGGTGCTTGCGGAAGGCCAGGAACCGCCGGTAATGGTTGAGAACCGATTGCTGGTCCAGTTCCTGAACCGAGACGGCCCGCTCAAGATGTTCCTTCGGCACCGGCAGCCACGGCTTGCCGTCGCCAAAACCGCCATTGACCGCATCCGTGTCCCAGACCATCGGCGTGCGGCAACCGTCGCGGCCCTTGAAATCCGGCCAGAACTGGATGCCATAGGGATCCTGCAGGTCTTCGAAAGCAAGAGCCGCTTCCGTCAGGCCGAGTTCTTCGCCCTGATAGATGCAGGCCGACCCGCGCAGCGTCGTCAACAGGCTGACGAGGAATTTCGCGTGCGCCGTGTGATCAGCGATGTCCTGGCCCCAGCGGCTGACATGGCGCACGACGTCATGGTTGGAAAAGGCCCAGCAGGCCCAGCCTTCCGGCGCGGCGCGGGCGAAATCGTGCAGGACCTGGGCGACACCTGCCGGCGTCAGCGGATCGGGCGCCAAGAATTCGAAGGCGTAGCACATATGCATCTTGTCGTTGCCGGACGTGTATTGTCCGGCGATCTCAAGGCCGATCTGGCTGTCGCCGACTTCGCCGACGGCTGCGATTGCCGGGAACTCGTCCATGACGGCGCGGAAGCGCTTCAGGAATTCGAGGTTTTCCGGCCGGTTCTTGTCGTAGAGATGTTCCTGGTAGTTATAGGGATTCACGGCCGGCGCGGTATTGGCATTGCGGCGCTCCGGCGCCAGCGCCGGATTGTCGCGCAGTTCCAGGTCATGAAAATAGAAGTTGATCGTATCCAGCCGGAAGCCATCGACGCCGCGTTCCAGCCAGAAACGCTCGACGGCCAGCAGGGCATCCTGCACTTCCGGATTGTGCAGGTTGAGGTCCGGCTGCGAGGTCAGGAAGTTGTGCATGTAATATTGCAGGCGGGTCGGATCCCACTGCCAGGCCGAGCCACCGAAGATCGACATCCAGTTGTTCGGCGGCGTGCCGTCCGGCTTGGAATCCGACCAGACATACCAATCGGCCTTCGGATTGAAGCGACTAGAGCGGCTTTCGGCGAACCAGGGATGCTGGTCCGACGTGTGCGACAGGACCAAGTCGATCATCACGCGGATACCGAGACGATGGGCTTCCGCGATCAGCGCGTCGAAATCGGCAAGCAGGCCGAAGATCGGATCGACTCCGGTGTAGTTCGACACGTCGTAGCCGAAATCCTTCATCGGCGATGTGAAGAACGGCGAGATCCAGATGGCATCAACACCCAGCGAGGCGACATGCGGCAGCCGCGCGGTGATGCCCTTCAGGTCGCCGATGCCGTCGCCGTTCGAGTCCTGGTAGGAACGCGGATAGATCTGATAAATCACCGCGCCCCGCCACCAGTCCCGGTCGGCCTGCAATGTCGAACCACTTGCCTGGGTCATGCTCATATTCATTTCTGTGGAAGTCCCTTGGATTTAAGAAGTCTCAGCCGCCCTTGACCGAGCCTGACAGCAGACCGCGTACCAGATAGCGCTGCAGCGTGAAGAACACGATCAGCGGCACGATGATGGTGATGAAGGCCGATGCGGTCAGGATTTCCCAGTTGCCGCCGCGCGAACCAAGCAAGTTGACGAGACGTCCGGTCAGAACCAGTTCGTTATTGCCGGTTCCGAGGAAGACCATGGCAACGAGCAGGTCGTTCCAGGTCCACAGGAACTGGAAGATCGAGAAGGAGGCGAGCGCCGGGAAGGAGAGCGGCAGGATGATCTTGATGAAGATATCGAAATCGGAGGCGCCATCGACCCGTGCCGATTCCATGATCTCGCGCGGCAGGCCGGCCATGTAGTTGCGCAGCAGATAGATGGCCAGCGGCAGGCCGAAGCCCATATGCGCCAGCCAGATACCGACATAGGTCTTGGCGGGAACACCGAGGAAGGCGCCAACGCCGTTATAGAGCTTCAGCAGCGGGATAAGCGACATCTGCAGCGGCACGACCAAAAGGCCGACGACGACGGCGATCAGGATCGCGCGGCCGGGAAACTTCATCCAGGCCAATGCGTAAGCGGCGAAGGCAGCGACGAGGATCGGGATGACGGTTGCCGGAATGGCGACGGTCAGCGAGTTGATGAAGGACGCGCCGATGCCCTCTGCGGCCATGACTTCGCGATAGTTGTCAAAGGTGAAGCGCGGCGGGACGGCGGCGGTATAGAAGATGCGCTGTCCGCGCGTGCCTTCCATACGGGTCGGCGAGACGATTTCGTAAGAGCCGTCTTCCTTGACGGTCAGTGTCTGGCCGTCGCCGATGTCGGCGGCAGTACCGACCGCGAATGCGGTCGGCTGCAGCGGCCGAAAACCAAAAGCCGAAACCTTTGCATTGCTGCCCTCCAGCAGGTTGCCTGATATGACGAACTTGCCGTCACGTTCGACCTGCGTTTCCGGCGAGGCTGCACGCCCGGTCAGGTTCTGCGACGAGGTGGAAAGGGCCGTCCACCAGCCGGAGACGGCCAGTTGGTCCTTGTCACGCAGCGACGAGATCAAAAGGCCGGCGGTCGGCAGGGTCCAGAGCACGACCAGGAGGATGACGGAGATATGGACGAGCCAGACGAGTGGCGAGCGGGAAGAAGCAATCATCTCAGTGGCCCTCCATTTCCTTGGTAGCATTGCGGATGTTCCAGATCATGATCGGGATCACCAGCACCATGATGATGACGGCGATCGCCGCACCGCGCCCGAAGTCACCGCCACCGCGGAACATCCAGTCGAACATGAGATTGGCGAGAACCTGGCTTTGCCACTGCCCGTTCGTCATCGCGAGCACGATGTCGAAGACCTTGAGCACCAGGATGGTGATGGTGGTCCAGACGACGGCGATCGTGCCCCACATCTGCGGGATCATGATCTTGAAGAAAATCTGCAACCCGTTGGCGCCATCGATGACGGCGGCTTCCACGGTTTCCTCCGGGATGCCGCGCAGCGCGGCCGACAGGATGACCATGGCGAAGCCGGTCTGGATCCAGATCAGGATGACCATCAGGAAGAAGTTGTTCCAGAAGGGCAGCGTCACCCAGGCTTCCGGCGATCCGCCGAAATAGACGACGATGGCGTTCAGGAGACCGATCTGCTCGGTGCCTTCGGCGCGGTAGTCGTAGATGAACTTCCAGATCACCGAGGCGCCGACGAACGAGATCGCCATCGGCATGAAGATCAGCGTCTTGGCGATATTGCCCCACCAGATACGGTCGGTCAGCGCCGCGATGATCAGGCCGAAGAAGGTGGCGGCGGCGGGAACGACCAGAAGCCAGAGGAAGTTGTTGTAGATCGACTGGCGGAATTCGCCATCGTTGAACATCCAGATGAAGTTGTTCAGTCCGACGAAATTCTCACCTGCCCTGTCATGCAGGCTGAGCCAGACGGAGGCGATGACGGGATAGATCAGGTAGATGGTCAGCGAAAACAGCGCGGGACCGAGGAAGAGCCAGGGCCGGATGGCATTGGTGATGCGCAGGTTGCGCGAGGCGACCGGGCCGGTCAGTCCCTTCGATGGAAAGATCTTGTCGAGAATCCAGTTCGTGCCGAAAAAATATGCGGCGCAGGCCAGAACCCCCGCAGCCATCGTGGCAATGGCGAATAACAACTGCTGCATGGCATGTCCCCTCCCCGAGATTGCTTATTGGAGGAGAGTTTTACCCCCCTCTGTCAGCTTCGCTGACATCTCCCCCACAAGGGGGGAGATCGTTCTTTTTCCTTAAGCGCCCCAAAGCCGATGGCAATCTCCGCCATGAGGGGAGATGTCCCGATAGGGACAGGGGGGTGCCCCTCGACATCTTACTTGATCGAGTCCCATGCCTTCTGGATGCCGTCGGCAACGTCCTGCGCCGACTTGCCGCCGACATAGTCGACCATGCCGGTCCAGAACGCGCCCGCGCCGATCTTGCCCGGCATCAGGTCGGAACCGTCGAAGCGGAAGGTCGTGGCGTTGAGCAGGATTTCGCCCTGCTTCTTCATCGGGCCGTTGGCATAGGCGTCCTTGTTGGCGCTCTTCAGCGGCGTCAGGAAGCTCGACTGCGCCATCCAGACTTCATGCGCGATCGGCGTTTCGAGGAATTCGATGAAGGCGCGCGCGGCCGGCGTATCCTTGGTGATCATGGCCAGCGTGCCAGCACCGAGAACCGGGTTGCCGAGATCCGGCTTGCTTGCATACGGCGGCATGTAGAAGAAGTCGGCGTCTTCGCCGACGACCGTGCCTTCCGGGAAGAAGGACGGGATGAACGATGCCTGGTGGTGCAGGTAGCACTTAGGCGGCGAAGCAAACAGGCCCTTCGGGCTGTCGCGGAAGTCGGCCGAGGCAACAGCGGCGGCACCGCCGTCGACATTCTTGTCGTTCTTGGCGAACCAGCCGAACTCGTCGATGGCACCGACCACGGCCGGATCGTTGAACGGCAGCGCGTTGGTGACCCACTTGTCATAGACGTCGGCCGGCTGCGTGCGCAGCATCATGTCTTCGACCCAGTCGGTCGCCGGCCAGCCGGTCGCACCGCCGGAGCCGAGACCGATGCACCAGGGCGTGCCGCCGTCGGCCACGATCTTTTCGGTCAGCGCCTTCAGATCTTCCATGGTCTTCGGAACTTCATAGCCCGAATCCTCGAAGTTTTCCGGCACGTACCAGACAAGCGACTTCACGTCGATCTTGTAGGGGAATGCGTAGAGTTCCTTCTTGCCGTCCTTGCCGGCATAGGTCGAGAGATCGACCCAGGACTGGCCAGCGGCATAGTTTTCGAGGAGCCACTTCTGGGTCTCCTCGCCGAGCGGCGTCAGGTAGCCCTTCGAGGCGAGGTCGGCGATGAGGCCCGGTTGCGGCAGAACGGCGACATCCGGCGGGCTGCCGGCCTGCGTGTCGATGACGATCTGCTGTTCGTAGTTTTCCGACGAGGAATACTTCACGTCGACGCCGGTCGCATCGCGGAAATAATCGAGAACGGATTCGACAAGGGCCTGGTCCTCACCACGCCAGGGTCCGAAGATGGTCAGCGTCTGACCCTTGAGGTCGTGACCCTTCTTGAACTCCTCGTAGCTTGACCAGTTGAACTTGGAATCTTCACCCGGCTTGAATTTCAGCTCGGCGGCATTTGCGGCGCCAGCCACAAGCGCAAGCGCTGCCACTCCCATCAAGAATGTTCTTTTCACGTCATTTCCTCCCAAGAAAGACCCGACCCATTTTGTTGTCGGGCGAACATCATTGCGCCCGCAAGAATTCAAAGCGCTTTGAGTTTGCTAACAAACCATTCCGACAGGCAGGAAGTCAAGTGCTTTCCCACGACCAGCTAAAACAGCCCGGATTTATGCGCTGCAGCGAAGGTTTGCGCCGCAATGAAGGCAATTTTCCTTTGTTGGCGTGCAATGGAGTGTTACAAAATCGTTCGCGCCTTGACATTAAAATAGGAAATTCTAATAAAAATCAAAGCGCTTTGGGAGGATGCGCTGGCAATGAACGTGAATTTGAAACAGCTGGCGGAGATGCTGGGCCTGTCGCAAACGACGGTCAGCCGGGCGCTCAATGGCTATCCCGAGGTTAATGCCGAGACACGCCAGCGCGTGCTGAGCGCCGTGCGCGATACCGGATATCGCCCCAATCGCGCCGCGCAAAGGCTGGCGACCGGCCGCGCCGGCTCCATCGGTCTGGTCATGCCGATCGCGCAGGGAATCGATTCGGACGTGCATTTTGGTGAATTCCTGGCCGGGCTCGGGGAAGAATCCGTTCGGCACGATTTTCATTTCGTCATTAATCCGAGCTCGCCCGAGGACGAGGAGACCACATTCAAGCGGCTCGCGGCCAGCGGCAATGTCGATGCCCTGTTCCTCGCCTATGTGCGCGCCAATGATCCGCGCATCGCCATGCTGAAATCGCTGTCGATCCCCTTCGTCGTGCATGGCCGGGCCATCGGACAACCGGCCGACTATCCGTTTCTCGACATCGACAATACCGGCGCCTTCTATGACGCGACGCGCCTGTTGATCCAGCTTGGCCACAGGCGGATCGCATTGATCAATGGGCCGGGAAACCTGACCTTTTCCATCCGCCGGGCCAAGGGCATGCGGCGGGCGCTGGAGGAAAACGGCATCGGGCTGGATGAAGGACTGGTGCAGCACTCGCTGATGACCGACGAATATGGTCACCGCGCCATGCAGCAGTTTCTCGATGGCGACAGGCCGCCGACGGCCGTGCTCTGTTCCAGTACGGTCATGGCGCTCGGCGCGGTCAGGGCCATCAACAAGGCGGGGCTGCAGATCGGCAGCGATATCTCGCTGATCGCCCATGACGACGTGCTGCCGATGCTGAAGCCGGAAAATTTCAGCGTTCCGTTGACGACGACACGCTCGTCGCTGCGGGCAGCCGGCTCGCGCATCGCCACAAGGCTGATTTCGCGCATCCTGAAGACCGGCGACTATCCGGATCAGGAACTCTGGCGGACGGAACTGATCGTCAGGGCCTCCACGGGCCCTGCCCCGAGATCATAGAGATCAGCAACAAGCCTTTCGGCTTAGAACTTCGGCGCTTTCCTGCCGGCCTTGCGATAGGCGGCAATGACCGTGTTGGCCATCAGCATGGCGATGGTCATCGGGCCGACACCGCCGGGAACCGGGGTAATCACGCCGGCAACCTTGGCAGCCTCCTCGAAGGCGACGTCGCCGACCAGGCGCGACTTGCCTTCGCCTTTCTCCGGCGCCGCGATGCGGTTGATGCCGACATCGATGACGGTGGCGCCGGGCTTCACCCAATCGACCTTGACCATTTCCGGCCGGCCGACGGCGGCAACCAGGATATCCGCACCGCGGCAGACGGCGGCCAGATCCTTGGTGCGCGAATGGGCGATCGTCACCGTCGCATTGGCAGCAAGCAGCAGCTGCCCCATCGGCTTCCCGAACAGGTTGGAACGGCCGATGACGACGGCGTTGAGGCCGGAAAGATCCTCGCCATGCGTGCGCTTGACGAAGACCATGGCGCCCGCCGGGGTGCAGGAGACAAGCCCACCATCGAGATCGCCGGTCGCCAGCTTGCCGGCATTGACCACATGTAGACCATCGACATCCTTTTCTGGCAGGATCGACTGGATGATCGGCTCGGAATTCAGATGCTTGGGCAGCGGCAGCTGGACGAGAAGGCCGTGCAATGCTTCGTCGGCATTGAGTGTCTGGACCAGCGCGGCGAGTTCTTCCTGCGTCGTGTCTTCCGGCAGCGTGTGTTGCACCGAGGTGAAGCCGCATTCCTTGGCCATGCGGCCCTTGGCGCCGACATAGGCATGACTGGCTGGATCGTTGCCGACAATGACGACGGCGAGGCCCGTCTTGACGCCCGTTTCATTCGTCAGCGTCTCGGATGCGGACTTCACGGCATCGATAACCGACGCTGCAACTTGCTTGCCATCAATCACGGTCGTCACGGTGTTCTCCCAGATGGTCGTTGTATTTTTCACTCTAGTGTCGGCGGCTAATATCGATGGCCTCAAAGCGTCCTAAGCTGTCCAGATCGAATAAATCAAGGCCGAACGAACAATGATAGGCGTGAATGTCCCGCGCCGTTCATTTTCTTGCATTGCTGAGCAGATGGACGGAACCCGCATCGGAGCGCGATTCGGATTATCCTTTGTCGAAGAGGTTTAGCGACCGGTACCGGTCCGCAGTCTGGCATAATGCTCGACGCGGGAACGCAGTGCACGAAGATCGGCATGCACCTTGGCGACATTGCCATCTTCCCGTTCGTAACCACGGTTATCGCGCGGATAATCGCGATCATAGTCCGGCACTACCGGTTGTTGGACCGGAAAGGCCGACAGCGCCGCTGAGGATGCTTCGGCATGATGCGGCGACGGTGTGCGTGTTCGCACAATCGATTTGGCGGCCAGCGGCTCCTCGAAACGTCGCGAGGGGGCCGGGCCGCTCGGGTGATCGTCGCGGCCTGGTGGATCACGCTCGGGAACGATGATCGGCGCGCGATTCGACCGGCGGAACATGTCGCGTAGGCTCCGGTAGGCGCCGAGCGCGATCCCGAGCCCGACACCGGCCATGAACCCGGCGATCATCCCACCGATGGCGATCAGCTTGCGCGACGGGCCGTTGGCCTGAAGTGGCGGCTCCGCGGACGATATGACACGGATATTCTTCGAGGTCAGTTTTTCTTCCTGGCCGGTTTCACTCGCCCGCTTCAGGAAGGATTCGTAGATCGTCCGGGTCGCATTGGCCTTGCGCTCGAGTTCGCGCAACTCGATGAAGCCGGTGGATGAATTGACCTGCTGCGCCTTCCGAACGGCAAGCTGCTGAAGGAGGTCCTTCTCCGTGCGGATCGCCCGGTCGAGTTCGGTCTGTGACGTCGCCTCGATACGGCGCAACGCATTGCCGATTTCGGAGCGGGCCACTTCCAGCGCCTGCGCCGCCGCCAGCCTTTGCGGATGGCGCGGGCCAAGGCTCGCGTCGAGCGAACTCAGTTGGGCGCGCGCCTGCGAATATTGCTTGCGCAGTTCCTGCAGCGTGACGGAGCTGACCTCTTCCGGGAAGGCTCCGCTCAGCACGTCGTTCAGCTGCGTCTTGGTGGCGAGATCGGCCTTGGCTCTCGCATCGGCAATGCGGCTGCGCACCGCGCCGACCTGATCGTTCAATGTCAGAAGCTGCTTGTCGGAAATCAGTTCGCCGGACGCGCCGACGATGTCGTGGTCGGCCTTGTATTTTTCCACCGCGTTTTCAGCCGCATCGAGTTCCTTGCGCAGATCCGCCAGCCGGCTGTCGAGTGCGGCCGTGGTGCGCTGGAAGAAACCGGACTGGGCGGCCTGTTCCTCGTTGAGGAAGGTTGCAACGATACGGTTGGCAATCAGCGCCGATTTCTTCGGATCGCGACTTTCGACCTCGACGGTGATGATGAAGGTTTTCGGATCGCGCGACACGGAGACGGCATCGCTGAGCTTCTCCAGTGTTTGCGGGTTGACCCCGGAGGCCGGCGCGGGATGTCCCTTGCTCGGAGACACGATATCGCGGATGACGTCGATGCCCGCCACCAATCCACCCTTGCTCGCGGCGCTTCCACCGAATTCCGGATCACGATCGAGACCCAGATCGACGGCGACCTTTTCAAGCACGGTGCGCGAACGAAGAACCTCGAGCTGACTGTCGACCAGCGCCAGGATCGCTTCGGTCGCCAGGCTTTCCTTGGACAGGTCCGAATCCGTCAGCCGCACTTCGCGCGGATCAACGTAAAGCTTACTTTCAGCGACGTAGTTGCTGGGAGTGGACAAGGCGACGAGCACGCCACCGACAGCGCCGGCGACCGTCAGGACCAGGATGGCTTTGCGCAATTGCCAGACCGAGGTCAGGATCGTCGCGAGATCGATCAGGGGACGATCCCGCGTATCGTCATCGTAAAAATCGGAGTTCGATACCGGGGAAACAACGTAGCGTTCAGGCTCGGAAGAGGTTTTCGTCTTTTCCCCACCGTTGAACCAGGAGGACAGGCGGCCGGCGGCCTTCGGCTGGTCCGCCGATTCGACCGTGGGCTGGGCCGCCTTCGGCCGTTGCGCCGTCGAACTCGACAAGCGATCGAGCAACGAGCCGGGACTCTGCCGCGAAGCGGCACGGCGCGGGGCTTCCTGCTCCTTCGACGCAAGGTCGAGGAGGGAGCGGCGAACCGCAGTCCGTTGATTGTCATCCGGATCGAACATCGAAACCCTGCACACGCCCGCAATTGGGCACATCAATGAATATGAACGGAGCTTAAGTTTTTATGGGAAACAAACCGTTAACGACGAGACCCCTGATCACCCCGAATTCATTGCGTCCGGGCGCCACCAAACCGCTCATTAAGTTTTAAGGTCTAGAAACGGAACAGCACAGCTGGACCCCGCCCCGTGATCGATTTTGCCAAGTCCATTTACAAGCGCCACAGCGGCGTGATTCACGCCTATATCTCGATGACAGGCGGATCGGCAGGCCGACTGGTTCTGTCGCTCGTCTATTTCATCTGCGTCGCCAATGGGCTTTCGATCGCGCAATTCGGCCTGTTTGCCACAGCATCGGCTGCCGGCATCATGATCTCGCGCGTGCTCGCCTTCGGATTCATGTCGCCGCTCTACCGGGTCGCGACCGTCAAGCCGCTGCTGGTCGGCACCTACAGCGCCGGCTTTGTCGTCGGTGCTCTGGCGTCGCTGCCGCTTCTGGCCATTCTGTGCCTGGCGATCTACTACGCCGTCTTCGAGCGTGACATGGCGCTTCATGTCTTCCTTGCCTTCATGATCGCGGAAATCATCTGCTGGCGCGGGCTGGAAGTCGTCGTCATCGTGCTCAACGGCCTCGGACGCTTTGGTCGCGCTGCCCTGCTCGTTGTCATCGGCACCGGCATTCGCACGGTCGCGGCCCTTGCCTTTGCGCTTCTGCACTGGTCGTCGCTGGAGACATGGTCGCTGTTCTATCTCGGGGCCAATGCACTGGCGCTGCTGATCGCCATTGTCTGGTACTTTCCGCGCGTGCGTCTGCGCTGGCGTCCGAAACTGTATTTTCGTCGGTGGGCCGATTCCGTCTCGGTCGCGGGCGCCGAGGTTTTGTTCTATATCCAGTCGGAATTCGACAAGATCGCCGTGCTGGCGATCGGCGGCCCGCAGGTTTCGGGGATCTACGCGATCATCATGCGACTTGCCGACCTGACGGCGTTGCCGGTGCGCTCGTTCAACACGCTGCTGGTCCAGAAGATCATGCGCACGCCCGGCACGATCAGTTCCTGGCGCACACGCTTGACGATCGAGGGGCTGGTCGCTGCGGTCTCGTTCCTGGCGATCGCCGGCATGGCCGTCTATCTCTGGATCTTTCCGCGTGGTCTCGGCAACAACGTCTCGGAAGCGGCACCCTTCCTGATGGCGGTGCTGCTGGTGCCCTCGTTTCGCAATCTGGTCGAGTATCATTCCGAACTGCTCTACGCGACGGGCCTTACCGTACGTCGCATGTTCAATCTCGTGATTGCTGGTATCGTCAAGGTCGCGTTGCTGACCGTCCTTTTCAAGGCAAGCACGGATGTCGCCTATTGGGCACCGCTGCTCAACGGTGTCTACCTGGCGCTCTACGCAGCATCCTTCGCTCTCACCTACAGCGCCCTGCGCCGCGAATCCGGACGAGTGATCTGAAGAAAGTCAGGCGGCACGTTCGAGAACGATGTTGCGGATGTCCGTCAGGTCGTGCCCGACGAAGGACTGCACGCCGATTCCAATCTGGTGCGGCGCCATGTCGTTCATGAAATGCCGAAGTCCGTCGATGTCGCGCGCATAACTGTCCTCGAACCAGAGCACATGGCAGAGACCATCGGGCGAGGCCACATGCCCCTCCCCTTTCAGAACCTCATCGACGAAACGGCCATAGATCAGGCATTCCGAAAACTGGCGCGTGCGGATGATGGCGCGGGCCCAGTTGCGGCCGTGCAGCGCCTCAATATGGTCGAGCAGTGCGCGCGCCGTATCCGTGCGCCAGGCGATCAGCGTGTTGATGTAATCATTGGCCGGCAGGCTGAAGGGACCGATGCCAAGCAGCCGGTCCGAATGGGCGAGCCATTCCAGGTGGTTAGAGCGCATGCGCTGGCCGATCGCGCCCTCCTTGCGATAGAGCACCAGCCGATCACCCTGCCACAGATTGACCGGATCGAAATCGCGCAGGAAGACGACATCGGAATCGACGGCGAACATCACGGGCTCGTCAATATGCCGCGCCAGCGCAAGCCGGCGCAACTGCTGCGCCTGCCAGCCCCGCAGCGGCAGGCTGTAGGGGCTGATCCACAATTTGCGGCGTCCAGCCGTCGTTGGATCCGGCACGGCATGCAGCCACCAGGGCAAAAGATCGCTTTCGCTGATGACCTTCCGGCGTGGACCTTCCAATTGCCGAAACAACATGACGTCGAAGGACGCCACCAGCAGGTAGTGAACCCAATCGCCTTTCAGCCGCAGGTCCATGCTCTCGCACAGCAGGCGGCACCGCTCGAAATCATTGGCGTAGGACGCTGTCACGACAGCAGTGCGCATACTGGTATCCGTCAGAAGGATCTGGAACCGGACCGGCGAGCGCCGACCGGCGAAGCATTGGAGTTCCCCCGCAGCTTATGACGCAGGATATAAAAGAGGAAGCGTGGATTTCCGAGCAGATAGCGGCGCCAGAGGCGGCCCGGCTCATGGATCAGCCGATGCAGCCATTCAAGACGCAGGCGCCGGACGGTGAGCGATGCGCGCGGCACTTCTCCCGCCATGAAATCGAACAAAGCACCGACACTGATCACCAGCCGGGCATGGCCGGGACCGACATGACGATCAATCCACTTTTCCTGTTTCGGGCTGCCCATGGCGATCAGCAGGATATCCGGCTTGAGTTCGCGAACCTTGGCCATGATCACGTCGGACTGGGATTCGTCGAAAAATCCGTCGGCAACGGGGATGAACTCGTGCCAGGGCGAATGCTTGCGGAAACCTTCGACAGCACGTTCCAGCACATCCGCACGGGCACCGATCATCGCCACGCGGCGCGGCGTCGTCATGTAGGTCATCAGCCCCGGCACGAAATCGGTGCCGTTGAGATTGGCCGGAAACACCTTGCCGTGGAACAGCCAGGACGCGATATCGACGCCATGGCCGTCCGGAAGGACGATATGGCGATTGAGGACGGCGCGGTAATCGGCATCATGCATCATCAGGTTGGCATTGTTGGCGTTAAGGAACGAAATCACCGTCTGGCCGATCGGCAGCGACGCGATCTCATCGGCAAAGGCGAATGCATCCGCCCAGCCGAAATCGCAAACGGGCAAATCGAGGATCGCGCGTTGCGACGCGACGATCGATGTCTCTGGAAAAACATTCATCGGGACTTGCCTCCCTCATGCACGGCAAAGCCGAATGGCACACCGGCTGCCTTGTTGGCCGTCCGGACCGGCTCGGGATTTTCGTCGCTGGAAGCAAAGCCCTTGGCGATGACGGGTTGCCCGAGACCGGAGAGCCCCTGCGCGAGCGTTTCGAGCAGCCTTGCCTTCTGGGCCTGGTGGAAAACTCGGCCGGACAGGCGCTTGCGATCGCCGCCGCGCACCTCGGCCACCCGCTCGGTGAGCAGGCGCGCGAACTCGGCGGGGTCGTCGGTGATGGAGCAATTAGCCGGCGGCGCGCCGATGCCGCGCAACGATGCACGCGTAGCAACGCTCGGCATGCCGAGTTCGAAGGTCTCGATCGTTTTCAACTGCACGCCCGTGCCGCCACGGCTGATCAGCGGAACGACGGCACCAGCCTCGACAAAGGCGCGTGCATCCGGCACGCGGCCGAGGAAACGGACGCCGGGATGCGAAACGGAGGGTGTCGCCGACAGTTGGCCGGCAATGGCGATGGTCATCTCGGCCGGCAGTTGCGGCACGACCTTCGACAGGAACCAGTCGAGGCCGATGCGATTGGGCCGCCAGCTCCAGGTGCCGATCAGGGCAAGATCATATTCGACGATCGTGCCGATCCGATCCTGCGGCGGCTCCCAGCGGGTGATCAGCGGCAGCACCGCCGCGCGGTCGCAGACCGTGTAGCCAAACCCGAAGCGATCGGCTTCCGCGAAGGTCCAGATCGCCGAGGCCGCCTGCGTTAACTGCTTTTCGACCAACCCGAGATGACGCGCCTCGCGCCGGAACAACATCCGCTCGAGCCAGCCGGACGCGATCTCGGAGTTCTCGAGCGCCGAATCCGCCTCGACATTGTGGGCGATGTAAATGGTCGGGTACTTCTGGAACACGGTGGCGAACGCCGCCGGCAGTTGCACGGAATTGAGGATGATGCCGTCGAACGGCTGCAGTTCCTGCAGGAGCGCATCGATGCGGTCGGCGTCCACGGTCAGCATCTTGGCGGAGGATACGGTCGTGCGATTCAGCAGGGCCTTGGCCAGCCAGCGCAGTTTCGTCGCGGCACCGACCTTGGCATTGGCGACTTCCAGCTCGCCGAGGAGATGTGTCTCGCCGCCCGGCGCCACGGTCTGGCCCGGCTGCAAATAGCCGATGACACTGACCTGGTGTCCAAGGGCGCAAAGACCGTCGAGGACGGCACGGTTTGCAATGTCGAAACCCGATGAAGGGTTCTCCACCGGGACCAGCGAGGAAACGAAAACCAGATGCATGTCGCCACACGAGACTTGAGAACAACTGTGACGACTGTATCAACGCGATGTAAAATGACCTTTAAATCATTCATTCAAAAGCGAAATCGGAAATTCAGCATCTGTTTAGGAAGATTTGGTTTAGTGCTTTTCATATCCCCGCCTTCAACAGGTTGCCGCCATGACCCCGCCCCTTCAGCATGTAACCGTGTTTTATCAGGCGACAGTCGATCCGACGGACAATGTCGAACTGGTGGTCACGCTGCCGACCTTTCGCCGACCCGAGCACCTGATCAAAACGCTGAAAACCGTGGTGTCTCAAGCCCCTGGCTGCGCTTTCGCCATCGTGGTGATGGAGAACGACGCCGATGGTCTGGAGGGGGCGAATGCCGCGAAAATGTTCTTCGCGGACCACCGCGTCAACGGTCTGGTGGTCATCGCTCACCAGCGCGGAAACTGCCATGCCTACAATGCCGGCTGGTCGATGGCGCTGTCCCAATATCCGAACCTTCGAGCGATCGCCGTGATTGACGACGACGAGGTTGCCGGTCCGGATTGGCTCGACAGTCTCGTTTCGATACAAAAACAGACCCGCGCGGATCTCGTCGGCGGGCCGCAACTCCCCGATTTCGAAGACCGGACACGCAACGACCGCAAGCGGCACCCCGTGTTCATGCCTCATTATGACACGAGCGGTCCGGTGCCGATCCTGTACTCTTCCGGAAACGTCCTGATCACGCGCCCTGTGCTGGACGCGATGCCCCGGCCGTTTCTCGATCCGCTGTTCAATTTCATCGGTGGAGGCGACAGCGACTTCTATCGGCGCTGCCGGCAAAAGAATTTTACCTTCGGTTGGGCAAAGGAAGCCTGGGTCGCAGAAACGATCCCGGCGCGGCGGACGGAGATGTCCTGGATTCGCGCACGCAGCCTGAGAAACGGCGCCATCTCGGCCATGCTGGAGCATCGCGCGCGGCCAGGTTTCGCAGGCCGGTCAAAGACCATAGCCAAATCGCTGGCGCTTCTGGCGGTATCCCCGTTTCGCGGCATCAAACTGTGGCGCTCCGCCAATCTGCCGTCGGCGGGGCTCTACCATTTCTACGTCGCGCTGGGGCGGCTGATGATGGAATTCGGCTTCGTCAACGAGCAGTATCGCAATCCCGAAAAGAACTGATGCGATGTCCTGCCAGGCTCAGTGCCCGGCCGAGGCTGCCTTCTCCGGCAGCACGTCATGGGCTGTCTGGCCATTCTTGTCGACGATCGGCACGGGCTTGCGCTGTTTTTCGTTCGCCGCATTGGCAATGCGGGCAACATCGGTCTTCGACAGATATTCGAGTTGCTCGACCAGCACTTCGAAGATGACCTCGTCGCGAAGCTGCTTGTTGAGGCCTTCCTTCACCGCCGTCTTGAAATGGGCGAGGTCGAAACTGTTGGAATCGCCGACATTGATCAGTTTCTGACCGACGAGAATGTCGAACAGGGCGTTGGTCACCGATTCCTTCAGTGGAATTTCCAGGTTCTTGGCCTTGGCCTTGTCAACCGCGAATGAAAGCTTCGTCAGGAAATAGCCCTGCACGCCGCCGTCGGTGATGACAGGCACGGTAATGAGTTCACCCGGCACGTATTCCTGCAATGCCCGGCGCTCGGCCTCCGCGTCCGACACGATGGGCGCGGAAGCATGCTGGATCGAGAAATACACGGATCCAAGCGAGACCGCGCAAATCCAGACGCCGGTGACAACGAGTTTGAGCATCAGACGTCGCCGTACCGGAACTGCTGTTCGGAATAGATGCCATCCGCGTCCGCATCCTGAACCGCGGCCTTGAGGATATCGACAACCGAGCGGCAAGCCTCCATATGCGCGTTCACCTTCTGGGAATTCGCCATGAGCTTGGTCTTGATATGCTTGGTCTGCGCGACGAATGCTGGCGAAATTTCGTCCGGCGATGCATCGCGATGCAGCATCGTCAGTTCATACAGGCAGCGGCTCTTGCGGGCGTTCGACGACTTCAGATCGAAGGTCGGATCGACGCCGATCCGCATGCTCTCGTTGTCGAGGATCATTTCGAGGCGCCCCAGCACGTTCTGAATACGCACGTCACCCGCTGCAACAACTTCCATCACTTCGCTCCCGTTGGCGCTGGCTGCACGCGGGTCGTGGCCCTTGGCGTGATGCATGCGCGAAACTTCTGTATCAGGCTAACCCAGGCCGTAGCCGGGATATCCTACTGCTGTTCGGTCTTGTCTTCCGTTCCCGTGAAGTCGGCGACCGCCTTGCGTTGGTATTCCTGAACCATGCTCATCGCGACATTGCTGTCGTTGCCGCCGAGCGAGGCGTTGACCCGGTCGGTGCCGTCGGATCCGACGATCCGATCCGTCACCATGCTCTTGGCGATGCCGATGCCGTCGCCCTTGGCCATGGTATTGCCGATCTGCTCGGCCATCATGCTCTTCCAGATATCGCCGGCCGTGCCCTTGCCGTAGACTTCCTCGCTCTCGGCCGGAAGCATCGACTTGACGAAGTTCTGCAGCACCATGGCTTCGAACTTGCGATAGGTCTCGGGAATTTTCTTGGCTTCGGCGCGGTTGTTGATGTCGCCGAGGCTATTGGTCGGGCTGTTCTGAAGAACCGCAACCGTATTGGCAAAACCGTTTCCATTTTCGGCGAGGCTCGTTGCCTGGAAGGCTGCGCGGTTGGCCTTCAGCCGCGCCTGCGCTTCCTGAACCTCAGCCGGATCGGCGGCGCGGACGACATCCAATACCAGGTCGCTTGGAGGAGAGATTGCCATGCGGTGTCCTCTTGATCACGGAGATCACCCGGCGATTCCTTTCGCACAGGATAATTCCGCAATTTCAACAGTTTGAACGATTGGCCCGGACGCAGACGCGACCGATCCTGAAGCCACACTATGAGTGGTCAACCTTACCGGAAGCTGGTGACTTGCTCATCACATGCTGGTCCACCAGATCGTAGATCGCATTGTCGGCACTCTCGCGGTCTTCGAGAGCCCGCGCATCCTTCATGTTTTCTTCCAGCCGGTCACCTTTCACGCGCTCCTTGAGGACGCGGGTCTCGTGCACCTGCTGGATGCCGAGCAGCATCTGGTCCTTCTGGGCGAGGCGACCGAGCTGCGACGAATAGTGTCCGGAAAACATCGCATGCAGCGGGCTTGCCGACCCCATGGCGTCGACCACGACGTCGATAGTCTCCGCAAGTTCACGGCGCTGCCTGGAGGTTTCTGCCAGTTCGCTTTCCGCCATCTGTTCGAGATGACGCTGGACGGCGACGAGGCGCTTGAGCTTTTCGGAGCGGGTTTTCATGTCAGGGTCAACTCCCTTGCATCATCGGGGCAAAACCATCCGCGAACAGTTTCAGCATGGCGGCGATGCCGAGATAGAGCAGAAACATGCCACCCATGATGAGATAGGGAAGCGAGATGAAATAGAGCGGGATCTGCGGCGCCAGCTTGTTGACCATGCCGATGGCGATGTTGAACAAGAGGCCGTAGATCAGGAAGGGGCTGGCCAGCCGCAACATGATGTAGAAAGTGGTTTCGAGGGCATTGGTGAGCGTGATCAGGACGCCCTGCTGGTCGAAGCCGCTGCCCAGCGGCATCACCGTGTAGGAATCGACGACGCTCGCCAGGATGACATGGTGGAAATCCAGCATGAACAGCAGCATCAGGCCGGCAAAGCTGATCAGGTTGGTCAGCTGGTTTTCCGGCGTGTCTTCGAGCACGTCGTTGGCCGGCGGCGCGTTGAAACCCATCATCATGGTGACGACCGTTCCGGCGAACTGCAGCCCCAGCACATAATAGCGGGCGATCAGCCCGATGACGCTGCCGATCACGGTTTCGGTGGCAACGATATAGATATAGGTATGCCCCTTGCCGGAAATCTGCGGATAGATCTCGTTCCACATGATCGGCAGGATCGCCATGGACACGGCCACGGCGACGAAGAGGCGGATCTGCACCGAAACGCGCGCCGTGGAAAATCCCGGCATGACCATGATGCAGGCACCGATCCGGCAAAATGCGGCGAAAAGCGCCAGCACCGTGCCTTCAGGATCGGAAATCATGAAATCGAGCCAATGATCTTGATTTCGAGGCCCTTGGCGAGCTCGACATGGGACAGGACCGGCAATGTGGCAAACAGGCGCTCGATGATCATCCGGACATAAGACCGGGATTCGGGCGAACTTACCAGCACGAATGGCATGCCGCGATCGAGATGTTCGCGGATCACCTTGGTCGCCTGTTCGCTGAACTCTTCCAGATGGCGCGGGTCGATATCGAACTCGACGATTTCGCCCTTGGCGTCGCGCTTCAGCGCCTGGTGGAACACCATGTCCCACTTGTTGCCGAGGCGCAGGACACGCAGCGTACCGTTGTCGGCGAGATCGCCGCAAAGCTGCTGCGACATGCGGACGCGAACATGCTCGACGATCTGTTCGGTCTTGCGGACATGCGGCGCGAGTTCCGCGACGGCTTCGAGAATGAGGTGCAGGTTGCGGATTGAGACGCGCTCGGCGAGCAGCAGCTTCAACACCGCCTGCAGGCCGGAATAGGACATGTGCGAGGTGCAGATTTCGTCCGCCAGCTTGCGGTATTCCGGATCGAGGCGCTCGATCAGGATCTTCACGTCCTTGTAGGACAGAAGCTGCGGCAGGTTGTTGCGGATGACTTCCGACAGATGGGTCAGGACGACCGAGACGTTGTCGATCGGGTGGAAACCCTCGCGCTTCAGATCCTCGGTGAATGCCTCCAGGATCGAAACCGCCGGCATGCCGAATGCGGGTTCGCGGATATCGTCCCCCGGCAGGCTTGGTTTGCGACCGCCGCCGGTGACGACGATGACTTCGCCGACACGCACCGTGTTGGAGGCGATCGTCGTGCCGTGAATGCGGACATGATAGGCCTTGTCGGGGATGGCGATATCGTCGGACACCTTAATTTCCGGAACGATGAGACCGTACTGGCCGGCAAACTTGCGGCGCATTTTGCCGACCCGGAAGGCAAGCTCCTGATGAGCGCCGAGAAGACGGGTCGACACCTGCTTGCCGAGCAACAGCTCGATTTCCGCCGTCTTGAGGACCGACTTGACCGAGTCCTTCTCCGTGTCGGTCTTCTGCTGCGCGGTCTGCTGTTCCTGCTCGTGCTTGATCTTGTTGGCAGCTTCGAGCCGGCGGGGAATGACGTAGCTGATGAATGCCATGCCGCCGCCGAGGGCCGCGAACGGCAGGAAGGGAAGGCCCGGCATGAGGGAGAGCATGATGATCAGGCCGGATGCGACCATGAGCGCGCGTGGATAACCGGCCAGCTGGTTGACGACGGCCTGGTCGGTCGAGCCCGACGTGCCGCCGCGCGACACGAGCAGGCCGGCGGCCAGTGAAACGATCAGCGCCGGAATCTGCGAGACCAGACCATCGCCGACCGAGAGCTTGACGAAGACATCGGCCGCTTCGCCGATCGACATGTCGTGGCGAACGTAACCGATGATAATGCCGCCGAAAACGTTGATGGCGGTGATCAGCAGGCCGGCGATGGCATCGCCGCGAACGAATTTCGAGGCACCATCCATGGAGCCGAAGAAGGAGCTTTCCTCTTCCAGCTCGCGGCGGCGGCGCTGCGCCTCCTTCTCGTCGATCAGGCCGGCTGACAGGTCGGCGTCGATCGACATCTGCTTGCCGGGAATGGCGTCGAGGGTGAAGCGGGCGCCGACTTCCGCGATACGCGTCGCGCCCTTGGTGATGACGATGAAGTTCACCGTGATCAGGATGAGGAAGACGATCAGGCCGATGACGAAATCGCCGCCCATGACCAGTTCGGCAAAGCCGGCGATGACGCCGCCGGCGGCGTCATGTCCCTCGTGACCATGCGAAAGAATGACGCGCGTCGTCGCGATATTGAGCGACAAGCGGGTCATGGTCGAGATCAGCAGGATGACCGGGAAGGAAGAGAAATCCAGAGGCTTCTGAATCCAGAGGGAAACCATCAGAATGAGCACGGAGAACGCGATGGAAAAGGCCAGCCCGATATCGATCAGAAACGGCGGAATCGGCAGGAAGAGGATCGACAGGATCGCGACGATGCCGAGCGCGAAGCCGATATCCCGGCCTTTTGGCGCGAGTTTCGGGATGACGAGTGCAGGTGGTTGTGCCATCGGAAATTCCGTCTCTTCATGAGAGGCGGACAGCATTCATACCTGCTGCCCATACTAGGCGGCAGATTTAACGCCCCAAGCTTGCGCGAGGGTGGCATCCAGGTCGGAAAGAGAGGGAAGGCATTTCCAAGAGCAACGACGCCCGCGAAACGGGCATCCGGATCGTCAGAATCCGCTTTGAATGCGGGAAAAGACGATATTCGTGAAGATCGATATCTGCGATCCGACGAAGGAGGCCGAAAGTGCGACCGTCACCAGAACGGCGAGGATTTTCGGTACGAAGGTCAGGGTCATTTCCTGAACCTGGGTCAGCGCCTGGATGAAGGCGATGACGACACCGACCACCATGGCGGCGAGAACGGCAGGCCCGGAGGCGACGACCACTGTCCAGATCGCCGCCTGCACGATATCGAGGGCATCTGCCTCATTCATGGGCGTTCACTTTATGGTAACGCCGGGCCCGATAACCATTTCTTCCTTGTTATCGAGAACGGCAATGATTCCATCGGAATATAGCTTTACTTCCGTGACGACGCCAGTCGTCTTGCCGTCGGCGCTGGTCACCGTCTTGCCGATCACCGCATTGGCTTCGCTGAGCGACGTGCGCTGAAGCAGGCTTTCCAGGTTGGTGTTCGTCTTGATCGTCTGCTCGACCTGCGAGAAGGTGGCAAGCTGCGCGATCTGCTGGGTCGAATCCATCGGCTCCGTCGGATCCTGGTTCTTCATCTGCGCCACGAGCAACTTCAGGAAGCTGTCGTAGTTCAGGCTGGCCGAGGCAGACGCGTTTGACGCGTCGGAACCCGTTCCCGTCGTGTTTGACGCTGCCCTGTTCGCCGAAACGCCGCTTACCGCCATGGTGCGATCTCCTTGCGGATCTGCTCGATCGTCGCAGGAGTGATCTCCTGGCTGTTGAGAATCCGGTCCTCGGCAGCATAAAGGCCGCGAATGGCCTTCAGTGCGTCAAACGCACGGCCCTGCGTCACCATGCCGTCGATCCGCTTCAATTCCGAAACGATATCTTCGTTCTTGAAGCAGTTGAGCAGCATGATCACCGACTTGCGGAACATGATCGTCGACTGCTCCGCGCCTTCCGGGTTGATCAGGATCATCTGAGCGATGAAATAGAGCTGCTTCAGCGGCGTGTTGGCATCTTCCGGCTGCAGGACGTGGTTTTCGAGCAGGAACGTCACGTCGTTCAGGAATTCGACCGCGACCTTGCGATCGACACGCAACACCGCCCCGTTGACAAAAATCCGTTCGCCCGACTTCAGCGAGATACGCAGTGTGCTTTTCATTTGAGTCCATCCCTGATGATGGTTGTGATATCGATGATGCCCTGGAAATTCGAGGACTCGCGCTTGCGGATCTTTTCCGTCTCGCCGAGTATCCAGATGGCTATGGAGATGAGATTGGCGCGCAACTCATCGTTCAGCTGGTTGTCCGAGGCCCGAAGATCCTCGATGAACCGGATCCAGACCCGCCTTGTGTAGTAGATCGCCTCGATCGCTTCCCTCGAGTAACCCTTCTGCGTTCTTGCGGCTGCAAGCAGCGCAATGGAGCGGTCGAGTACTTGCCGTTCGCGATCCTTGGAGTCGGCGACGCCGTCCTCCATAATCTCGGCGTATGAAAACTGATACATTCAGACATCCTTCATGTTTGTCCTGGTCCTCACCGCATCAGAGGAAATTTATCAAACTCAGTTGCTGAAGCCGCGACGTCAGCGTGTAAGAGGTCTCGATCTGGGTCAGAAGCGTGTTCATGCGCGTCGATGCCTCGTAAGGGTCCACGCCCTCGATGTCGTTGACATGCGTCTGGATCAACTTGATCTGGCCATCGAGCGAAGTGTTCGCCTTCGTGACCCGGGATTCGGAGATGCCGAGCGTGCTGCTTTCCTTGATCAATCCAGTGGATGCTTGCTGGGCGTAATTCTGAGCTGACATATTGACCACGGTTCGGACATCCGACGCGAGGTCCAATCCGAGCAGTTCGGTTGTTATAACCGCTGCAAGCGCGAACTTGCGCACACCGTCCGAGTTGGCGTTGGTGGTACTCGGAACCACTTCATTGGCGCTAATCCGGCTTATGATGTTTTGATCGGAAGCACTCGACCAATCCGTAGTCCACTGCGACCCCGTATACATGCCTTCGACAATACCAATAAAGTTCGTCATCTGCGCGGCAGTGATTTCACTGTCGTCGGTAATGCCGTTGGCGAGTTTGAAGGCACCGAAGGCATCATCGAAGGATATTTTTGCCGGTGAACCCGCCGTGTATTCAGTAAGCGGCATCACGTCGGTGTTTATGCCCGACAACAGGAATTCACCATTGAACTGAACGTTGGCGGCAGCCGAGAATGCCTGGAGTGCACCGTTGATGTCGGTTTTGGCGATCGAGAGACGCGACGCGTCGTCGTTGCCCAACGTTGCAATCAGCGTGGTGTTGATCTGTTCTGCGGCCTTGCGCATGGTTTCAAGCGACATCTGCGAGGCCGACAGTCGCTGCGTCACGACTGCGTTTGTGTCTTTGAGGTTCTCAAGACGAGCGAGTTCGTTTTTCAAACTGACCGCACGCGAAGACGTGGCGCCCAGTTCCGCGCCCGCGTCGGCAAACTTTCCCGTCGTGACTTCCAGCTGTAGCTTGATGACTTCCAACTGCCCCTGCTGGATAGTCGAGCGCATGGCATTTTGAACTGCCAGGTTGGAAACGTAGGATGTCTTCATGATTACCTCACCGTATCCAGAAGCGTCCTCAGCATTTCATCAACGGTGCTGAGCAACTTAGCGGATGCCTTGTAGGATTGTTCCAGATCGAGCATCAGCGACAGTTCTTCATCAAGGCTGACGCCGGTCAAATTGCTGAGAGCCTGCTGTGTCTGCGACAGCATGGCGGATTTGTTTTCGTTTGCCGTGGTTGCGGACTTACGCAACTGTTCCAGCCAGCCGATCGACGAAGAGGCGTATGTCATGATCGTGCCTTCCGAGCCGAGCCCCGCAGCAGGATCGAATGTCACTTTGGGATCAGCCATGCCGGTGATGTAGCTGTCCAGCAGATCGGTAAAGCCCGCGGAGCCGGAACCCGCCGCTGCCGGTGCCGAATTGAAACCGCCATCGCGCAGCTTGGTCGGGGATTGCTCCGCCTCGGGGTTGACGATCAATGTCGATGCCAGCCCGACGATATGGCCGGCATTGGCAGCCGTCGCTCTCGCCTCCGTGGCCAAGGCGGTATCCGCAGGTGTCAGACCAATATCATCCGAGCTCATGAAAAGCCCGGTTGTCGTGGTGGTTACACCTGCAGTCGTGGTGGTTTGCTCGAAGATCTTGACCAGCCCGCGTGCGATCTCATCGAGTTGAAACTGCATCTGGGGCGCAACGTCGTCGCGGATCTGAAGCAATGCCGAAAGCGTGCCCTGCCCTGTCGTATTGCCATCCGTGCCAGGCTTCAGCGCTCTCCCGTCAACCAGGACAGGGAAACCGGAGTCGGCTGCGGAATAGTTATCTTTCGGTGTGGACGTTACTTTGCGGGCAATGGTTTCGAACAGTACCGTTCCGTCACTCGAATAAACCACCATGTCCGCATTTGAACGCGTGACAGTCGAAATGCCGATGATTTCCGAAATCGATTTCAGGAGCTTGTCACGCTGATCAAGGGCGTCGCTCGCATCCTTGCCAGTGGCAATCGACCCCACGATATCGTTGTTGACGGTTTCGAATTTCGTCAGGTATTCGTTCAGGAGCGAAACCTGAGACTGAATTTCCTTGTCGGCATCGCCGCGTAACCCCTGCAGCGTCTCCGAACTGCTTTTGAGCGAATTCGCAAGATCTTTCGCATCCGCAACCGTCGAGGATGCGATCGTGATGTTGCTCGGCGACGCCGCGAACGTCTGCAGGCTCGACTGGAACGTTGCGAGATAACTCGACGGCGACGACGGATAGTCGTTTCCACCGAACAATGATTGCATCCGTTCCAGCCCATCAAGAAGGCGGGACTGCGACGAAGTGGCAGAAATATTGTTGATATTCTGTTTGAACAGCGCGTCGTTTTGCGCCCGCTCGATCTTGATATAGTACGAGCCTTGGGAATCGATGCCCATCAGGGCGAGACGGCGCACGTAGTCTGCGTTGCCGGAATTGGCGATATTCTTCGATACGATGGCAGTCTGCTGCCCCGTATTGCTGAATATCGTTTGGGCCGTTGAAATTGCGGCAGCGAGCGACATGCGCAGTCCGTCCCTTAATATTTACTGATCAACGCTTCAGGTTCACGAGAACGTCCAGCAGGTCGGCGCCTGTTTGGAACACTTTCGAGTTTGCCGTGTAGCTACGCTGGGATTCGATCATCGCCGTCAGTTCTTCCGCGATATCGACGTTCGAGCTTTCCAGTGCGCCGGAGATGATGTTGCCGAAGTCGCCGGAGCCGGCAAATCCGGTGACGATGACGCCGGATTCGGTGCCCTGCGAATAGACGTTGCCCGACTGCGGCACGAGGTTGTCCGGGCTTTGAACGTTGGCAAGAGCGATACGGTAACGCGGCTCGAGCTTGTTGTTCTCGTACTTGACGTAAACGATGCCGTCGTCGTCGATCTGGAAGCCTGCGACCTTGCTCGGCGCATTGCCGTCAATGGTGCCGCCGTCCGGATTGAACTTGTAGCCCAGCTGGGTGGTCTCCGCGAGGTCGATCGACAGGACGCCGAGATCAGCGCCGGTGCCGGTAAGCGCGGCCATGGCCGTCGTCGAGATCGTCGTCGGAGTTGTCGTCAGGTCGCCAGCCGAGTTGAATTCAAGCGTCTTCGTGCCGAGCGAGGTGCCAGTGTCGCGATCGACGACTTCGACCGACCACTCGTTTGCGTCAGTCTTCTCGTAGTTGAAGTCGAGGATGCGCGTGTTGCCCTGGCTGTCATAGACGATCAGCGAGGTGGTCGAGACGTCGCCGATGGCAGCACCCGAAGGCAGGTTGGCGCCCATCGTTCCAGTGGACGAACCCTTCGCGACCAAACCGTCGGAAGCGAGGTTGACCTTGCTCAGGCCGTCGAAACCGTTGACGACGACCGTCGGATCGGAGCCATTGCCGTATTCGTAGCCGAGGAGGCTGTAGCCGGCCGAATTGACGAGGTTGCCGTCGCCATCCTGCGTGAACGCCCCGGCGCGGGTCAGGAATTCCTGGCCGTTGCCGCCCGATACGATGAAGAAACCACCGCCATCGAGCGCCAGATCGGAGCCGGAGGTCGTGTAGACCTTGGCGCCTTCGGTGCCAATGCTGTAGCGGATCTT
The DNA here is from genome assembly GCF_051669845.1 of Pararhizobium sp. O133. Classification (NCBI taxonomy): domain Bacteria; kingdom Pseudomonadati; phylum Pseudomonadota; class Alphaproteobacteria; order Hyphomicrobiales; family Rhizobiaceae; genus Pararhizobium; species Pararhizobium sp. O133. Next base: position 4,182,786 of record NZ_CP196426.1, read on the forward strand.
GGTTTCGACGCCACCGGAATTGTAGGAGCCGTTGGTCGTCGGCAGGATCATCGAGGAGAATTCCGTCGAGGCCCGCTTGTAACCCGTGGTGTTGGCATTGGCGATGTTTTCAGCCACCGCGCCCAGACGGTTTGCCTGTGCATTCATGCCAGAACCACCGGTTCTCATCATTCCGTAAAGACTCATGTCCGATCCTCGTTTTCGTCGTTATGGCAAGACTATGGGGTGGGCCTTGCGTGAACCTGTCTTGAGGGTGGATCGGAATGCCGCCACATCCGAACCACCGGTTCGCAAACGATTATTCCCAGTCGATGCAGTAGCCGAGGAACCGCTTGGAATCGATCGGGTCGAAGCCGAGCTTCTTGCGCAGTTTCTTGCGCAGCTTGCTGATGTGGCTTTCGACGACGTTCTCTTCGACGTCCTCGTCGAAGATGCCGTAAATCGCGTTGAAAATCTGGGACTTGGAAACGCGGCGTCCGCGGTTTGCGACCAGATATTCGAGAATGCGGCGCTCGCGGCGCGGCAGTGCGAAAACTTCACCCTGAACTTCAGGGTCGCGACCGTCGGAGAAGACCCGGATCGGGCCGATGTCGGTGAAGTTCACCAGCGCCTTCAGGCGACGGCGGATAGCCGCAGCTCGGGCCAGTATCTCCCGGGGATGAACCGGCTTGCGCACGACGTCGTCGACGCCGCAGTCGAAGAACGCCAGTGTCTGTTCCAGGGACGGCGAATCGCTGATCGCGATCACCGGTGCGGTGGTCCGGTCCCGGATCGCCCGGGGAAGGGCCATCGCCCGTTCGCCCTGGCCGATCAGGAAGGCTTCGACAGCGTCGATATCGCTGTCGGCAGCCGTGGAAACCCAGTCGCCAAATTCGCTTGGATCAAACCCTTGGGAAGGTACGCCTTCGCGTCCAAACAGGGAAGTATATCCGTCTTTCACGAGCTCACGCTCATCAACCACTACGATCATTCGTCCGCCTCCGAATCAGTATGGTGCCTCGATGACCAAGAGGTACGAATCGGGGGATTCTCGAACAACTATGGAAAGTTAGTGGGTGAAATTAATAGTAGATTAAGATTTCTGTGCCGATTTGAGCTAGATATAGTGGGTGGCTCAAAATGGAGCACTAATTTTTTTGTGGAAACGTTAACGCGTCCTTAAGAATCGGCTTGCGCTCAAATTTTCTCCATATTTCGCGAGGCGTACTTTTGCACGTCATGCTGAAGAAGAATATCTCTTTCAGGTTGTATTATTGACAGAACGCAGACGCGTTGGACGTCCACTTTCCATAGCCTGTCGCGACCAGATTCGCGATCACCCGGCAGACATATTTCTTCTGCGCGGGGTCGTTGTTCGGTCCCGCATGATAGCGGGCGACGGCCATCGTCCAGGTTTCATGCCTGGCGTGAAGATTGGAGAGAAAGCGCGCCGCATATTCGACGTTCTTTCTCGGGTCCAGCATCTCGCTCGGCGATGCAAAATTCTCGCCGTGGAAATGATAATTGATCTGCATGCAGCCCAGATCGATCAGCTTGGCGCCCTGCGCGCGCGCCTCGGCAAAACGCTGCAAGACGCCTTGGGCGCTGTTTTCGAAATAGGCCTTGCCCTCGATATTCATGGCGAAGGGCTGGAGCGACCCCTTGCGCCCCGTCTCGGTCAGGCCGACCGAATAGAGGATGCCCGGAGGAATCTGGTACTTGGCCGCAGCCGCCGTGATCTCGCTTTCGCAGGCGCCGGCGGTCGCATGGGCATTACATATAGACGTCACCAGTCCGGCCAGCGTCAGCCCCAGAAGACGGGTCGCTCGTGCCTTCATTCCCAGTCCACCTTCCGCCGCTTTGCTGCTGGCTGCCATTGTCGTTGCGCTGGCCCCTGCCCTGGGTGGAGCCATCCGCCGACGCCTCGCGGCCCTGCTGGCCGGTCTGAGGCTGCGCCTGCTGTTGTGCCGAGCCTCCGGACGAATCCGGAGCGTTGAAAACGATATTCACCTGGTCGACGGCGAAGCCCTGGGCTCGCAGCGCCTTCACCATGGCATTCTGGTCGTCGCTGAGCTGCCGGAAGGCATCACCCGTCTCGACCTTCAGCTCGACATGCAATTCGTCTTCCTTGAGCCGCAGCGTGGCCGTGACGGTGCCGAGATCGATCGGATGCATCTGGATCTTCAGCGTATTGAGAACCTTGCCTGTGGAGCCTTGCGCCAAAGGTCCAGCCTCGGTCGATTGCAGCGCCTTCGCCCATTCCGGGTTGCTGACGATCTGGCTGGTCACCGCGGATGCATTGCCGGTGGGAGCGAGACCGAGATATCGCCGGGCTTCCACGACGGTGACGGTTTCGGCCTTGGCGCTGACCGCAGTCACGTCGTTCTTGACCACGGCCTTGTCACCATCCGAGGCAACATTCATCGAAACAGCCTGCCCCTTGCCATCGGCGCGGGCGAAACGGAAAATCTGGTCGGTGTCCGCCGAGGCGGTCGTGCTGGTCGTGCCGGTGTCAGCGGTCGCCGCTGGCTTGTCGGCAGTCTCGGTTTTTACCGTGGTCGCATCCTGTGGCGCGGCCGTGGCCTTGCCGGCGCGATCCGCCAGCGCATGGAATTCCGACAGGGTTGGCGTCGCCTCCGCGTGCGTCGCCGAGGTTGCGGGTGTCGGCGGCGTTTGCGTGCTCAGCAGCGTCAGCAGGTGGCTGACATCCGCGGCGGCCGGCGCGTCGTGATCGGCAGCCTTGGACGCGGCCGTGTGGACCGGCTTTTCGCTCCCGGCGTCGTTCGCCTCCGCCGCCTTCACCACGGGATCCTTGATTAGATCGGCGACCTTCTCGCCAACCGCGGCATTCCCGGCCTTTTCAGCCACGGCGACTGCGTTGGCGCCGATGTGCTGCAGGCTGATGGAGGGCACGTCACGCGCCTTGGCGTCGGGCTTCGACAGCACCGGTGCTGGCTGGAGATCCGTATCGTCGGCAACCGACGGGCCTGGTGTCGGGTCTGACTTCAACTCCGATTTCAGATCGAACACGGGCAGAGGGTCCATACTCACGCGCGTATCGGCGTTCCGAACATCGCTGGAAGCCGTCGGCTTGTTCGCGACGCTGACGTCATTATCCTTCGACATCGGCTTGCGTGGGGCAAACCCGTCATCCTCAGCGAGCCGGAGAGCCGGTTCTTCGCTCACGCCGATTGGAGCCGGACTGACCTTATCGTCATCGGAAATGACGGTCGTCGTCTTTGCGTCGGCTTGTGAATCCGCCTTTGGATCGTCCTTTGCCCGCAGCTTGATTTCCGCATTGGCGATCGGCCCGTCGTGACCCTTGGACTTGCCGGCGATTGCCGCGCTGAGCGCAGTCTCCGTCTTCACATCCGCCTTTGCATCGTCCTTCGCCCTCAGTTTGATTTCCGCATTGGCGATAGGTTCAGCATGAACCTGAGACTTGCTGTTGATCGTTTCATGCTGCAACGTCGTCGTCTTGGCGGCGCCGGCCGTCAGCTTTTGCGCAATGGCGATATTGGCGCGCGGCGTGGATTCCGCAGCGGCCTTGCCGTCGATTTCGATCGTCGGTTGCTTCTTCTTGCCCGCATCGGCAAAGGCGTTCTCGAAAGCCGAACGCTGCTTGGCTGCATCCATCTCGTGATGCTTGCCGGCCAATTTCGATGCGGATTTGGCGGATCGCAGGTTTGCTGCGAGCAGATTGTCGTCAACCGTCTTCATTTGTCTTCATCCCCCTTCAGGAGAGAATCGATCTCGTCGAGTTTCGACCGACCATTGGTCAGAAACGCATCGAGAACCGGATCAGGCGCGCTGTTTTCCGACGATGCCACTTGCTGTTCCCCGTCCGATGGCCCGGCATATGCGACCGCATCGGATGCCGGGACTGCAAACGGGCTATCGCCGCTGCCCGTCTCTGCTCCGTTTTTCTCCGTTGTCTTTTCCGGAACGACTTTAGAAACAGTCGCTTGCGTCAAGCTTTCTGAATCGGGAGCGCGCAACACTTCCTCAGCGACCACGGTCGCCGCCTGTCGCAGCGCCTCGTCTCGCGGCGAGAGTTCGGCTTCGGGAATGGCACTGATATCCTTGACGGCTTCGAGGATTCCCTTCGACGGGATACCGACGAGACCGGAATAGAGGCTGGCCAAGGCTTTCGGACCGGCATCCGTGCCGTCGGAAAGCGCCTCGGCGCGTCCGGACGCAAGCGTCGCCAGTTCCTGCATGCCGCCGATCGCGGCGCGACGAGCGATGCGCAGGTAGACCTCGCGCTGGCGCGGCTTGTCCATGAAGCCGAGGATTTCCTGGATCTTCGCTTCCGTCTCAGCGCTGTAATTGGCAACGGCGAGCTCGACGAAGACATCGGCGAACTGGCTGGCATAGGGAGAGGCCAGGAAGCGACGGGCATAGGAGAGGGAATAGGCGAAACCCTTTGCCGGGAGGTTGCCGCGTGTCGCCAGCGCAATCGAACGCCGCAGGGCGGCTTCCTCGATATTGGTGCCAGGCGAGGTCAGCCGGGCCCAGTCGTAATATTTCAGCGAGTCGGCGGGATTCTGCATCGCGGTGGCGTTGCCAAGGACGAGGTAGAGATAGGGACCAATCCGCGAATTGCGGTATTCCGAGATCGCCTTCTCGAGATTGGCGACCATCAGGCCACCCTTGCCCGCAAGGTAATGATTGAGCGCATCGATGATGCGGCTGTCGAAATTGCCTTCGAGGTCGTGGTTGGCGAGATAGGAAAGCGTCGCCGGGTTACCACCGCTCATCGCATAGATGAAGGCCGCATCGACATTTCGCGGGTCGTCGAACACCGACGGATCGGCGTCGCGCAGGCTCTTGTCGATCGCAGCCAGCATGAAGCGCTGCATCTCGGCGGCCGAATGATCGCCGAGCACGATGGAATCCTGAATATGCTGCAAGGAACGCAGCATCTTGTAGGGCGGCAGATCCTCAAGCTCGCCTGCATGCGCCGCGAGGCCCGAAAAGGCCCCGATCGCGCTGGCGCAGAGAAGAAGTGTGCGGATCGCCTTCAACATCACGCTCAGCCCTGGTTCGTCTGCAACAGGATTTCGATGCGGCGGTTTGCCGGTGCGAGCGGATCGTTGGTCACCTGCAGCCGCTTGTCGGCAAAGCCACTGATCTGGCTGACGCGGCCTTCGGCAAGGCCACCGCGAAGAAGCATGTAATAGGCACTCTGCGCGCGGTCGGACGAAAGCCGCCAGTTGTCATAGCCACCATTCGTGAAGGGACGTCCGTCGGTATGGCCACGGATGGCGACGCTCCCCTTGCGAGCGGCCAGCAGTTTGCCGATCTTCTCCATGGCGACGACCATGTCCTTCTGCGGCACGGCCGAACCGACGCCGAACATCGGTGCATCACCCTGCTCGCTGATCGTGACCAAAAGACCGCCTTCAGTCGGGGTCACCAGCAGTCCTTCGGACAGCTTGCCGGCGGCGGCGCCGATTTCCTTTTGGATTGCGGCCTTCAGCGCCTCGGCCGCCTTCTCGTCCGGTTTTTGCGAAGCGGCCTTCTCTGCCTCCGCCTTCAATTCCTCGGCCTTCAATTCTTCTGGCGACTTTTCCTTGCCGGCGGCATCCTTTGTGTCGTCGCTTAGGCCATTGCCGGCCTTCGCCTCAAGGCTTTCGCCGCCTTTTTCTGCATTCTGAAGCTCGACCTGCTTCGTCCAGAAGTCCGGATCGAAGGGATCGCGATAGGCTTCGCCGCCCTCGGCGCCCGTGGCCGGGCCCGATGTCGAAGCGCCGCCCTCGCCCTTGGCGCTGATATTCGCCTGCCGGCCGGTTTCGTTGGCGATTTCGGACAGGACCGAATAGGGATTTTCGAAGAAGTCAGCGTCGGAATATTGCGTTTCCTCGCCTGACGTCGCCGTCATGTCGGTACCGCTCTTGGCCGAGCCGCCGGTCTTGGTCTCGGTACCGTCGACCTTCGACTTCATCTGGTCTTCTTCACCCTTGGCGTCCTTGGCTGGCGCCTTGACGCCCTTTTCGGACGGCTTGGCATCGCTCAGTTGGACAGGGTTGAAATAGGAGGCGAGTGCCGCCTTGGTCTGCGGGTTGGCCGCATTGATCAGCCACATGACGAGGAAGAACGCCATCATGGCCGTCATGAAGTCGGCATAGGCGATCTTCCAGGCGCCGCCATGATGACCGTCGTGATGGCCGCCATGGCGCTTGATGATGATGATTTCGTTCTTGCCGTGATGATGGCCTTCATTCTCACTCATGCCAGCACCTTACTTACGGTATCGGCCCATGCGGCCATTCTCGTCACCAAGACGGATTCGCCGAACTCGACCGACAGGTCGATATCGGTGGATTCCTGGTGGCGGAAAATCAGGGTTTCGTCCTTGAGATGACGCTTCAGCGCTTCGAACAGCGGCAGCGGCCCCTTGACATGAATCTTGCAACCCTCGCCGGCATTGATCGTATGGTTGATCACCTGCGCGAGGTCGGCGATCGATTTCTGCTGCAGCACCTGGTCCATGACCGGCGCCAGCACGCGTGCAGTCTGGTCGGACAGCATGGTGACCATCTGCGATCCGATTTCCGAAAAGCGACCGTGGATCATCGCCGCGATCTCGGTGTCGCAACGTGTGCGCATGGCTTCGAGTTCAGCCGCATGACACGCGGTCAGCTTCGCGATTTCCTCGGCGTGCAAGACGGCCTGCTCGCTCTCGGCCTCGCTGCGGCCCTGCGCGAACGCCTCGCGGCGCTCCGCGTCAAGATCGATCTGCGGCTGAGGAGGCTGTTGCAAGATTTGAGGCTGCTGTTTCATCGCGAAAACACTCTCGGTCGAAACATCGTCATCCAGATCCGGAAAATACCGCGGCGGAACGATGGAGAGATCAAGCTTCGGAGTGCTGAAATCCTTCAGATAGCGGGAGATAGATGCGCTCATGGGCGCGCTCCCGTGATCCGGGTCGAGGTCGCGGCCCGTCCAGGCCCCCGCTCGGTTGCCGACAGCATTTGGCCCGGAGACCTGAAAATATAAGACTGTGACACTTCCGGAATGTCTCCTTCAGGACCTTGCAAGCGGCTGATGCCGACAGGCCTGGCCCGAACATTTTCTATCCGTATCGGCTCACTGCCCGGATGACCGGAGGCATGGGGCCGCATACAACGGCAGCGCAACATTCATATTGGCTGGCAACCGGGACGAGGATGGCTGCGGTTGGAGACTATCCGGCCAAACTTGCGCGAAAATGTAGGGTGTTGGACCGCGCTTGGGCAATGAGCGCGGTCCAACCGTTTCCACCGAACCGATGACCGGCGGCGCGGCGGAAGGCCGTGCCCGACGCACCAAAGCGGAGCGACGGTGCGGAATGATGGCAAGGACCGGATTGATGCCCATCGGTCCGCCAGGGTCGCGCTTACTGCTGGAACAGGCGCAGGATGTTTTCGGAGTTGGTATTGGCGATCGAGAGCGCCTGGATGCCGAGCTGCTGCTGCGTCTGCAGGGCCTTGAGGCGGGTCGATTCTTCGTTCATGTCGGCATCGACGAGACGGCCGACGCCCTTGTCGATCACGTCCATCAGGTTGGCGACGAAGTTTTCCTGCATGTCGATGCGGCTGGTGATGGCGCCGAGCGTCGATGCAGCGTCCGTCAAGTTGCTGAAGATCAGGTCGACGGCGCTGATCATGCCTTCAATATCGTCATCGTCTGTCGTGGTGTCGAGTTCGACCAGGACCGAGCCTGACGGCGCCGTGCCGCCTGCAGCGAGAATCAGGTGGTAAGTGGCGTTTGCGGTCGTTGCCGGTGTCGTGCCGACCGGCTGGGCGACTGTGATGCCCTTCGTCAACTGGCCGAGCGAAGAATCCTTCGTGTCGATCAAGATCGATGCGGCAGTGTCGTAATCAAGCGTCGAGACGGAGACGGTACCGTCGGTCGCACGGTTGAAGGATGCCACGATCGACTTGGTTCCGGCAGGCGTCGTCGTCGAATTGTAGAGCCAGTTCTCGCCCGAGAACGATGCCGATTCGGCGGCCGATGCAAGCTGGTTCTTGAGTTCGGTGATTTCCTTGTTGATCTTGGTCTTGTCGACGCCCGGTTCGCGTGCGGCAACCAGCTTGGCCTTGATTTCGGAGACGACCTCGATCGCCGAACTCATGCCGGCATAGGACGTGTCGACCTTCGCCGCGCCCAAGCCGAGCGCGTCCTGAACAGTCGAGAGTGCTGCATTGTCCGAGCGCATGGTCGTCGCGATCGACCAGTAGGCAGCATTGTCGGCTGCTGTCTCGACGCGATAACCCGAAGAGATACGGCTCTGGACCGTTTCCATGTTCGTATTGATAGAACGCAATGTCTGGAGAGCCGCCATCGCGGCGGAATTGGTCAAAATGCTGGTCATGGTCATTGCCCCAGTTCGAAAAATTAAACGGAACATTCCGGATTGAGAACCGGCAGCGACGGGACCAGCGTCATGCAAACTGTCCGATGTTTAGCCCAGGGACAGCCTATCGCTCTTAACGGACACTTAACAGTCTTATGGTTAACAAAACATTAAGGACGTTAGCAAGTCGGTAATGAAAATGAAGAAAAATAAATCTGAATTGCCGAAACGTTAAGACGACTTCTCTTTGAAAACAAACGAAAAAGCCGCGCCTCTTGCGAAGCGCGGCCTTTTGAGTGCCAGGGGCGACGGTGTTGGCCGCCCGCTGTCCTTGTCGCGTTTTCCGATCCGATTAACGGAAGAGCGACAGGATGTTTTCAGAGTTGGAGTTGGCGATCGAGAGAGCCTGGATGCCGAGCTGCTGCTGCGTCTGCAGAGCCTTGAGGCGGGTCGACTCTTCGTTCATGTCGGCATCGACGAGGCGGCCGACGCCCTTGTCAATCACGTCCATCAGGTCGGCCATGAAGTCGTCCTGCATCGAGATGCGCTTGTTGGTCGCACCGAGCGTTGCAGCAGCGTCCGTCAATTCGGTCAGCATCGAGTCAACGGCGCTGATCATGCCTTCGATGTCGTCGTCAGCGGTCGTTGCGCCCAGTTCGACTGCAACGGAACCCGACGGAGCCGTACCGCCCGAAGCAACGATCAGGTGATACGTCGCGTTGGCCGTACCGGTACCGACAGCGGTACCCTGCTCAACTTCAACGCCCTTGGTCAGCTGGCCGAGCGAGGAATCGACGGTATCGATCAGAACCGAGGTTGAAGCGTCGAATTCCAGAATGCCGACAGCGACGTCGCCGGAGGCCGAACGGGTGAACGAGCCGACCATTTCCTTGGTGCCGAGAGCATTCGTGGAAGAGGCGTCGCGATAGAGCCAGTTTTCGCCGGAGAAGGAAGCCGACTGAGCGGTCGAAACCAGCTGGTTCTTGAGTTCGGTCAGTTCCTTGTTGATCTTCAGCTTGTCAACGCCCGGTTCGCGGGAAGCGACCAGCTTGGCCTTGATTTCGGAAACAACGTCGATGGCATTGTCGAGGCCAGTGTAAGCGGTGTCCGTCTTGGCAGCGCCAAGGCCGAGTGCGTCCTGAACCGTGGAAAGAGCCTTGTTGTCCGACTTCATGGTCGTTGCGATCGACCAGTAGGCAGCGTTGTCGGAAGCGTCGCCAACGCGCAGACCCGAGGAGATACGGCCCTGGGTCGTTTCCATGCCATCGGCAATGGAGCGCAGCGTCGAGAGTGCTGCCATTGCAGCCGAATTGGTGAGAATGCTCGTCATAGTAAACTGCCCCTTTTGAACAGGTGAAATGGAAGGGCATTCCGGTCGTTACCGGGAAACAGCAGCCAGCTTCATGCCTGCTAACGCGTTAAATTTCTTGGTTAACCCGCCGTTTCGATGGTCATAGAAAACACCAACATGGTTAAAGAAAACCTAAAGGAGCAAAAACATTTTCGCGGACATAAAAAAAACCGCACCTCTTTCGAGATGCGGTTTTTCCGTCGGTCGCGGACCTGCCGTTTGGGGGGGATGGCCGGCCCGCGCCTTTTTCGATTAACGGAACAGCGACAGGATGTTCTGCGAGTCCGAGTTGGCGATCGAGAGAGCCTGGATGCCGAGCTGCTGCTGCGTCTGCAGAGCCTTGAGGCGTGTCGACTCTTCGTTCATGTCGGCATCGACGAGACGGCCAACGCCCTTGTCGATCACGTCCATCAGGTCGGCCATGAAGTCGTCCTGCATCGAGATGCGCTTGTTGGTCGCACCGAGCGTTGCAGCAGCGTCCGTCAGGTCGGTCAGCATCGAGTCAACGGCGCTGATCATGCCTTCGATGTCGTCGTCAGCGGTCGTTGCGCCCAGTTCGACTGCAACGGAACCCGACGGAGCCGTACCGCCCGAAGCAACGATCAGGTGATACGTCGCGTTGGCCGTACCGGTACCGACAGCGGTACCCTGCTCAACTTCAACGCCCTTGGTCAGCTGGCCGAGCGAGGAATCCTGCGTATCGATCAGAACCGAGGTTGAAGCGTCGAATTCCAGAACGCCGACAGCGACGTCGCCGGAAGCCGAACGGGTGAACGAGCCGACCATTTCCTTGGTGCCGACAGCAGCCGTGGAAGAGGCGTCGCGATACAGCCAGTTTTCGCCGGAGAAGGAAGCCGAAGTTGCCGTCGAAACCAGCTGGTTCTTGAGCTCGGTCAGTTCCTTGTTGATCTTCAGCTTGTCAACGCCCGGTTCGCGAGCGGCAACCAGCTTGGCCTTGATTTCGGAAACAACGTCGATCGCGGCGTTCAGACCGGTGTAAGCCGTATCCGTCTTGGCAGCGCCAAGGCCGAGTGCGTCCTGAACCGTGGAAAGAGCCTTGTTGTCCGACTTCATGGTCGTTGCGATCGACCAGTAGGCAGCGTTGTCGGAAGCGTCGCCAACGCGCAGACCCGAGGAGATACGACCCTGGGTCGATTCCATGTCGGAGCTGATGGAGCGCAGCGTCGAGAGTGCTGCCATTGCAGAAGAGTTTGTCAGGATGCTTGTCATTGGGGTTGTCCCTCTAGATACAAAATACAAGATTGGGGACATACCGGACTGAAATACTTACCGGTAATGGCGGTTCGGCATCATGCCACTCGGCTTCCTGTTGGTCAGAAAGTCCAAATCCGTCATGTGAGGGTAATGTCGCAGCCAAAGCTTTCGATATGTTTAAATGCCGGGCGAATATCAGAGCCCCCTCAAACACGAATAGCGCTCACCGGGTCGATGCGCGAAAAATTTTATTGTATTAAATCAAATAGATAATGGAAACAGGGGCGGAGCATTCCGGTCAGGAAATTGACCGTTCATTAACCACGAATGGCAGATCAGTTGAAAGATCTGACCAAGCTGCCGACGAGCAGGTTCCAGCCATCGATCAGGACGAAGAACAGGATCTTGAACGGCAGTGAAATTGACGTGGGCGGCAGCATCATCATGCCCATGGCCATGGTGATGGTGGCAACGATCAGGTCGATCACCAGGAAGGGCAGCATGATCAGGAAGCCGATCTCGAAGCCGCGCCTGATTTCGGAAATCATGAAAGCCGGGACGACGGCGCGCAAATCGACCTTGTTATCGACGACGACGGTCTGCCCCTTCTCCTGGGCGATATCGACGAACAGCTGCAAATCCTTGTCGCGCGTATTGGCGAGCATGAACTCGCGGAACGGTTCCGAGATGCGGGTCATCGCCTCGGTCTCGTTGATCTGGTTCTGCAGGAGCGGATTGACGCCCTCCTGCCAGGCGCGGTCGAAGGTCGGCGCCATGACGTAGAAGGTCATGAACAGCGCCAGGCTGACCATGATCATGTTGGAGGGCGTGGTGGCCAGTCCCATGCCCGAGCGCAGGATGGCGAAGGCAATGACGAAGCGCGGAAAGCTCGTCACCATGATGAGGATGCCCGGCGCCACCGACAGGACGGTCAACAGGCCGAAGGTACGGATGATCCAGGACGCCACCGAGCCATCGACGGGCGTATTCAGGATATCGCTTGGGAAGCCCTGCGCTCCCGCGATACCCGACATCGCCACCATGGCTGCTATGAATGCGACTGTACGGATCATGTGCGAATCATTGGATGACGAAGGTCCTGAAGATCACATTGGTTACGCGCCCTTCGGAGCGAAGGTCAACCCGTTCCTCGATATCGTCCTTGAGATACTGAAAGCCGCGCGGCCCCTGGATCTGCTGCAGCGACACCGTCTTCATGTAGGCGGCGATATCCTGGTGGATCTGCGTTGCGACGGACACGTCGGGCGCGCCCTTGAACAGCAGCGCGACCTCGAGCCGGACCCAGTTCTCGGACGGATAGGCAAGGTTGGTGGTGATCGGATCGAGCTGGACGACGCCGTTCGCCTCGGTGGCGATCAGCGGCAGCCCCTCGTCCTTCTTGGCGGCCTGCTCGCCGCCCGCCGATTTTTCCGCGGCTTCCTTGCTGGCAACGGCCGCTTTCGCCGCCTCGATCAGCTTGGCTTCTTCCTCGGTGATCGGCTTGGGCGCCAGCATGCCACCGACGACCCAGCCGCCGCCGCCGGCAATCAGCGTCAGCACGGCAAGTGCTGCGATCAGGATGATCGGCGATGATTTCTTCGGCGCCGCGTGGGCTGTCTCTTCTTCCATCTTCCAAATCCATCAAGAGCAAGCCGCGACGCTCGCGGCGGTATCGAAGCGTCAGATCGGCGAGACGATGTCCATGACCTGTTGACCCCACGGCGGCTGCTGCACTTCGCTCAGGCGACCGCGGCCACCATAGGAGATGCGCGCTTCGGCGATCTTGTCGTAGGAAATCATGTTCTTCGCGTCGACGTCATAGGGACGCACGATGCCGGCGACGTTGAGGATACGGATTTCGTGGTTGACCCGGACCTCCTGCGAACCGCTGATCAGCAGGTTGCCGTTCTCCAGGACGCCGGTGACGACAGCCGCGACCAGCAGGGCAAGCTTCTCGGATCGCTCCGTGGTGCCCTCGCCCTTCGTCTTGGTATTCGAGCCGTAATCGAGGCCACCCTTCCAGCCGAAGTCGCTGGTCTGCGAATTGCCGTTCGCGCCGATATTGAAGCCGCTGTCATTCGTGCGGCTCCGGTCGGTCTTGTTGTCGAACGAGGCCTTGTCATCGATACGGATGTCGACGGTCAGGATATCGCCGACCTTGAGCGCGCGTGCGTCCTTGAACAGCGCCGCCTGGTTGTCGCTCCACAGCGAATAGCCATTGGCGACCTGGCGCGGCTCCTTCGGATACATCGCCATCTGCGGGGTCTGGGCATATTGCAGACCGCTGCCGATGGGGCTCATCGACGGCGCCCTGCCAATCTCGCTAAATGTCTGGTTGGTGCATCCCGACACAAGGCTTGCAGCGAGGAGAACCGAGAGCGGATATTTCATGACGGTTCCTTTGATGTCTGTGAATCGCTGGCGCTGGAAATGATATTCGTGAGAACCGCCGCCTTTTCGCTGGTCATCTCGCTGAGGATCAGGCTCGACTGGCGCGGCGGCAGCTTCATGACGATGGCGGCCGCGATGGCGGGATTGACGAGCTCAAGCTGTCCCGCGGCTGCGTCGGCCTTCATGGTCTTGTAGATATCGACCAGGCCGAGTTCGGCCTGCTTGAGGAAATCGTTGCGGCGCTTCAGCCAGTCCTCATATTCCGCCCGCCGCTCTTCGAGCTTGGCGATGCGGGCATCGACTTCGGCCTGCAGGTCTTCCAGGTTCTTCTTCTGCAGGAGGTAACGCTGATCGCGCGCGGCGTCGGCGATATTGGTGCAGAACTGCTGGATCTCGTTGCCGTTTGCCGGAACGGTCGTGACGGGTGCTGCCACCTCCTGCGCAAACGCGCCGGGCATGGCCAGCATGGTGCCGACCGCCGCGATCATCACGAGGCGACGACGCAAGCTGTTGGAATGGCCAAGGAAACTATGTTCGGTCATTGCAGTACGAGCTCCGCCTGGAGGGCTCCGGCTGTCTTGATGCCCTGGAGAATGGAAATGATGCCGTCCGGCTTCACACCGATACTGTTCAAGCCGGCGACCAGCGATCGCAGGTTGGACCCGTTGAGGATGGCGACCGTGCCGCCGTCCTGCGATGCTTCGATCGTCGTGTTCGGCTCGACGGCCGTTTCGCCGCGCGAGAAGGGCTCAGGCTGGATAATGGTCGGCGTTTCGGAAACCTGGACCGTGAGCGTGCCGTAACTGACCGCGACTTCGTTGATGCGAACATCCTGGCCGATGACGATGGTTCCCGTCCGCTCGTTGATCACGACACGGGCCGGCACGTCGGTTTCGACGACCAGGTTCTCGATATCGGCCATCAGCCTGGAAAGGTCGGCCATTTTGGGCTTGTCGATGACGACCGACTGGGAATCGCGCGCCTCGGCGATGCTTCCGCCGAACTGGGATTTGCCGTATTTGTTGATCGCCGCCGCCATGCCGACAGAAGTCGAGAAGTCGGGATTGCGCAATTGCAGGACCAGGCTGAAGGCGTCCTTGAACTTGGCCGGCAGTTCGCGCTCGATGATGGCGCCATTCGGAACGCGGCCGGATGTGGTAACGCCCTGCGTGACCGACGCGGCATCGCCCTGCGCGCTGAAGCCGGTGACCACGACCGAGCCTTGCGCGACCGCGTAAATCTGGCCGTCGGCGCCGGAGAGCGAGGTCATGACCAGCGTACCGCCGCGCAGCGAAGTGCTGTCACCGAGCGAACCGACGGTCACATCGATGCGGCTGCCGGGGCTTGCGAACGGCGGCAGGTTGGCGGTGACCAACACGGCGGCGATATTCTTCGAGCGGGATTCGCCGCCCTGCGTCGAGATGCCGAGATTCTGCAGCATGGCGCGCAACGACTGCTCGGTGAACGGCGAGGAACGAAGGCTGTCGCCGCTTCCCTGCAGGCCGACCACGAGACCATAGCCGATCAGCTGGTTTTCACGGCCCGACTGCAGCGAGGCGATATCCTTGATGCGCGATGCCGCTTGTGCCGGCGTGATCGTCATCGCGAGCACGGCCAGGCATGCGAGGCACCATTTGCCGAAACGAAAGATCATTTTGCCACCACGTGAATTGTGCCGTCTTCCATCACCGTTCCGGAAACGATGACGCCGGAATCGGTGTTGCGAACCCGGATGAGATCACCGACCGCGGCATTCTCCAGCGGTGCACCGCCGGCCGTAATGGTGAGGGGTCCGTTGGTAAAGACGATCCGCACCGCCTTGCCTCGCTCGACGGCATAGGGATCGCGCAGTCCGGAAACGAGGATGACGCGACCGGCGAGAAGCGTTCGGCTGGTTACCTTGCCGGTGACCTGGTCGATGGATATCGCGTAATCGCCTGTCAATGCCGGGTTGGTGACCTCCACCGCTTCCAGTTGGCTGGCCGTGATGACTTCGCCGGGATAGATCGTCTGCGTGGGAATGACCGCCATGCGTTTTTCGGCAAGGGCCGCATCCGCGGACATCAGGCATGCGCAAATGGAACCGGTGACCGCCAGCGCCCGCAGAAGAAATCCCCTGCGGGTGGCGACGCCAGTCGTGGTCGATGCTTTTCCAGTCCGGCGAAACGTCATGTTTGCCATTCCCCCTTTTATCTCAGGTTCTTGCTGACCGTGCCGGCCATTTCGTCGGCGGCCTGAATGATCTTCGAATTCATTTCATAGGCGCGCTGCGCGGAGATCAGGTCGGTGATTTCCTTGACCGGATCGACGTTCGACGCTTCGAGATACTTCTGCTTGATCTGGGCATAGCCCGGATCCGCCGGCGTGCCGATGACCGGATTGCCGGATGCGGGCGTTTCCTTGAACAGGTTGTCGCCCTGCGGCTCGAGACCGGCTTCGTTGACAAAGTTGGCGATGGTCAGCTGGCCGATCGAGGTCGGGATCGAGCTGCCGTCGATCTTGGCGAACACTTCGCCGGATGTGGAAACGGTAATCTCGCTCGCATTCGG
Source organism: Pararhizobium sp. O133 (assembly GCF_051669845.1). Taxonomy (NCBI): domain Bacteria; kingdom Pseudomonadati; phylum Pseudomonadota; class Alphaproteobacteria; order Hyphomicrobiales; family Rhizobiaceae; genus Pararhizobium; species Pararhizobium sp. O133. The sequence goes on from NZ_CP196426.1 coordinate 4,198,612, forward strand.
CGGAACCGTGATGGCCGGGGCGACCGCGTAACCGTCGATGGTGACGAGCTGGCCGGTATCATTGGTATTGAAAGCGCCGGCGCGGGTATAGGCCGTTTCGCCATCCGGCATGTCGATCTGGAACCAGCCGCGCCCGACAAGCGCGAGGTCGAGATCGTTGCCGGTGGAGATCAGGCTGCCCTGCAGATGCAGATTGCGCACCGCCGATGTCTGCACGCCGAGGCCGACGATCGCGCCTTCGGGAACGATAGCCTGGTTGGCGCGGTTCGGCACGCCCTGGGCGCGTTCGGTCTGGTACAGGAGGTCGGAGAACTCCGCCCGCGCGCGTTTGTAACCGGTGGTGTTGATGTTCGCGATGTTGTTCGCGATCACTTCCAGGTTGAGCTGCTGGGCATTCATGCCGGTCGCGGCGATCGAGAGAGCCTTCATGATATCTGTCCTTTAGATCGGCATACGTGCGATTTCGAGATAGGCGCTGACCACCTTGTCGCGGATGGCGATGGCGGTTTGCAGCGACTGCTCGGCATTCATGACGGCGTCGACGACTTCGCGGGTGTTGGCCTCGCCGCGGATGCCCTGGATCGAAGCCATCTCCGACTTCTGCAGGCTGCCGACCACGTCACTGGCCATGCTGCTCATGACATCGGCAAAGCTTTGGGACTGGCCGGCTGCCGCCGCGCCGCCGAGAATGCTCTGCGCCGATGCGGTGCTTGAGGAGGATGCGACGTCCTTGACGGTGGAAATCGCCGCGCCGATGGTCTGGATTGCATTGATCATTATTGCGAAGCCTTCAGAAGGTCGATGGTTGCGGAAATCAGATCACGGGCCTGGCGCGTGGTCTGGAGATTGGCCTCGTAGGAACGGTTTGCTTCCCGCATGTCGGCCATTTCGATGAGAACGTTGACATTCGGCAGCTTGACCATGCCCTTGTCGTCCGCCGCCGGATTGCCCGGATCGAACTCGATCGTGAAATTGGAATCGTCGGTGCCGAGGCGCTGGACCTCGACGGTCGATGCGCCGCTGATGCGATCGATTTCGGCTGAGAAGCTGACCGTCTTGCGACGATAGGGATCCGCGCCTGGCGCATCGCCTGTCGAGCGCGCATTGGCGATGTTTTCCGAAACGACGCGCAGGCGCGTCGATTCCGCTTCGAGACCGGAGGCCGATACCTTGAGAGCTGAAACCAGAGGATCCATGGCCGTTATTTCCGTACCGTCATGAGCATCATCCGGTGAAACGCTTTCACGAGCCCCGCATTGAGCTCGTAGTCGCGCTTGATCTGACCGGTTTTCATCAGTTCGCTTTCCAGCTGCACGCTGTTGCCCGACTGCTCGACCTGCGCATCGCTGATCATGCTGGTTTCGGTCACCTGGGCAGCCATGGCGCCTTCGGTGAAATGGGCTGGGTTGGTCGCGGCCATCTGAACGCCGGTTTGCTGCATCACGCTCTGGAACGGCTTGACGTCCTTGGCGGCGTAATGCGGCGTATTGGCGTTGGCGATGTTCCCGGCCACGACGTTCTGGCGAACTGCCAGCCATTGCGCCTGCCGGGACGCGAGATCAAAAAGCTGTATAGGTTGCATCATGCGACTCCATGCTTGTTGCATCCGAACCTAGGGAAGCAATCTTGCGTGGGACTGATGCGGATGGCGCTTTGACGGCAACAGCCATCATTGCTGCAACGGCAGTGTTCTCCTGCCTTGCATTGTGGTCCGAGAACCGGAAAATTGAGAACGGGAAATGATTTGGCGCGTCATGAACCATGCTGCTGCGCATGGCCATGGGGCGCATGCGCAGCAGGGGCTGCCGGCGATCAGGATCGCGCGGTCATTCAGCCCGATAGATTTCGCCCTTGGAGGTGATCATCACCCAGCGCCCGTCGCGCTGTTCCAATGTTGCAAGGCGACTGTTGTCCGGCAAGGTCGAACCGATCTTGACAATATACATGCCGCTGCTGTCTTCGATCAGCGCACGGCCATTGGCCACATGCATCAGGCGAAAGCCGCTGGCAGCCGGGAACGGCTGTTCGCGGTCGTCTTCGACGCCAGCCTTCTGGAGCCCGCCGGGCACTGTCGCCGTGGTCAGTTGGTCGAGGGCGGCCTGTGTGTCCGGGTCGCGGCTCAGCGCGGCGATCGGCGAAGCCTGTCCGCCATTGCCCGCCGGCATTTCGCTCACGCTTCCCTGCCAGAGCGTCGGCATCGAGAATTTGTCCTGATGCAGAAAGGCGTACCAGGGAAAGAAAGTGGCAAGTGCGGCCAGCGCGATGCCGGTCGCGCCCAGCGCCTTGTCGATGATCGGCGTACGTTCGGTGCGCTTGCGCTGCGGCACGATTTCGTCGGCGTCGTAATCTGTCACCGTTACCCCCTCGCCCGCGTGTTCTGCGCAGTCCCCTGGTTACCCATGCCGGCTGCCGCCTTGAGCGCATTCGCCAGATCGGTAAACGCATCGAAAGCCGGCTTTTCGCCGGGTGTCTGTTTGAGAATGTCGTAGATCACCGGCACCTGCTTGATCGCCATGTCGAGATCGGGATCGCTACCCGGCCGGTAACCGCCGATCAGCCGTAGGTCGCGGGTTTCCTCGAAACGGTGGATCAGCGACTTCAGCCGCGAAACCAGCTTTTCCTGGTCCGGCGTCCAGGCCTTGCGCGCGAGACGGGAGACCGAGGCAAGCGGATTGACCGGCGGGTAGCGTCCCTCTTCGGCCAGGCTGCGGTCCATGACGATATGACCGTCGAGAATACCGCGCGTCGAGTCGGCGATCGGGTCGTTGTGATTGTCGCCATCGACGAGAATGGAGATGATCGCCGTGATTGTCCCTGCCCCTTCGGCGCCCGGGCCGGCACGCTCCAGCAGGCGCGGCAGTTCTGTGAAGACGGAGGCCGGATAGCCGCGCGCGATCGGCGGCTCGCCGGATGCGGTCGCGACTTCACGGATGGCGTGGGCAAAACGGGTGACGCTGTCGACGATCAGGAGAACGTTGTCGCCCTGGTCGCGATAATGTTCGGCGATCGTCACCGCCGTCAGCGGCGCCATCTTGCGCAGCATCGGGCTTTCATCGCTGGTGGCGACGACGGCAACCGATTTCGCCAGGTTGTCGCCCAATGTATCTTCGATGAATTCGCGCACTTCGCGGCCGCGTTCGCCGACCAGCGCGATGACGACCTTGTCGAAGGCGTCGGCACGGGCAAGCATGGACAGAAGCGTGGACTTGCCGACGCCGGAGCCGGCGAAGACGCCGAGACGCTGGCCAAGGCAGAGCGGCGAGAAGATGTCGATCGCGCGCACGCCGGTGCGGAACCCATGTTCGACCCGTTTGCGGGTCATGGATGGCGGCGCGGTGTTGGAAATCGGTCGGCGGATATCGCCTTGCAGCAGCGGGCCGCCACCGTCGATCGGCTCACCCAACGAATTGATGGTGCGGCCGCACCAGGACGCCGTCGGCGCAATGCGGAAGGCGCCCTTGCGGATGACCGTGTCGTGGATGCCGATCGGATCGCCCGGCTCGATCGGGCAGACCACCACGGTTTCCTGCTCCACCTTGACGACTTCACCGAGATGGGTACCGGTCGAACTCTTGTGGGCGACGAAGTCCCCGAGCCGGACATGCCGGGAAAGACCGCTCACCGTGTAATAACCCGCCGAAATCGACTGGACGTGACCACCCGGTGCGATCGAGAATTCCGGATTGGAATAACGCCCGACCAAGCCGGCAAGCGCTGCCAGCGATGTCGAGGAATTGCGGATCTGGATAGGCTCGTTCTGCATTCCGGCTCCTGCCGTCTTTCCTGCCCTGCCTTCGACGGCTCACCGGGCTGGCTTCAGTCGTTTCTTGATATCGGTGATGGCTACTTGCTGCCGCCCAGCGTCTTGATCGCTTCATCGAGCGAGCCTTCGCTGTCACGCAGCAGCGCCGTGATGTTTTCGAAAGCACGCGACACCATGATCAACTGCGACATTTCCTGGACGGGATTGACGTTGGATTCCTCGACATAGCCCTGCATCACGCCGACATCCATGCGGTCAACAACCGGCTCTGCCTGCGAATTCGGAATGACGGAGCTGTTGTCGTAGCGCGAAAAGCCGTTGGCGAAATTGGCTTCGTAGAGACCGAGCGCCGCGACTTGGGTGCCGTTCTGCTGGATCGAACCGTCGGCGCCGACCTTGATGTCGCCCGCCTGATTATTGAGCTGGATCGGACCGCCGCCGGCATCGAGAACCGGATATCCCTTGAGCGTGACGAGATCGCCGTTTTCCGTCAGCGTGAAGCGACCGTCGCGGGTCAGCGCGGTGCCGCCGGGCGTATCGATCTGGAACCAGGCCTCGCCCTTGACGGCGAAATCGAGCTGATTGCCGGTGCGGCTCAGGCCGCCATTGTTGGTGTTGAGGAATTCCTGTCCTTCGGACACGAAAGATACTTTCGTCGGCTGCGTGTCGCCGAGAAGCTGATTGAATTTAACCTCGGTCGAACGGAAGCCGACGGTCGTCGAATTGGCGACGTTGTCGGCCAGCGTGTTCATGCGTTTTTCAAGCGCCATCTGGGAGGAGACAGCAACATAGAGACCGGTTTGCATATCAGCGTCCCCCGAGTTTCAGCGTATTGATGGAAAGAAGCAGATCGGAGGAAATGCCGTAGCCGCTCGACGAGCCGAAGACCGCGAGAGGATCATAAGGGTCGGAGGAATGGTCGATTTCCCACAGCGCCGTGAAGCGCTCGAGCAGCTTCGTCAGCTTGGCCGGATCCTTGAAATCCTTGATATTGATGTTTTTCTCGATCGTCTCGGCCTGCTTGTCGATATCGGAAGCGGCGAATTCGTCGGGCATTTGCAACAGCGTGCGCGCGACCTGCGCCAGCGCATTGTCAGCGAGCAGGCCATAGGCATTGGTGATGGTGGGCGCCATGCGTTCGAAATAGAGCGCCAGTCGGACACCGGAATTTTCCTGGCCGGCATTCTGCTCGAGCGTCTGGCGGGCATATTTGTCTGCCACGCCCCTCTGCGCCTTCTCGAAGGACGTTGCCGCCGTGCCCTGGCGAGCAAAGTTCAGGGATTCGACCAGGTCTGTGTAGCGGCTGTCGGTGAGCTGCTTGGCAAAGGCGTCTTCCGTGTCGATGCCTTCGGTCAGTACCTTGCGCATGAAGGCCTTGGCGTACCCCATGTCTTCGAGGCCGTGAGCCTTCATCGCGTAATTATAAAGTCGCGTGTCGGCGAAGAAATCATCGATCGTTTTCACGTTGCCGATGTTCTCGAGATAATACTCCGTCTCGCGGGCGACATCCGGTTGTTCGGATACCCGTTCAAGCGACTTGGACAGGTTGCCTGCTATCATCTGGTAGCTGGTATAGGTCGTCGTCACGACGTTTCCCCGTTCATCCATTGGAAAGAGCGCCCATTCGCGCCGATCATGCGGAAATTGCCGCAGCTTGCTTGCGCGAACCTGTTTGCACGCAGAGGCGGCAATCGGGGTCAACAGCCAGCCTCACGCAAGGCTCAAGGCCTAACCATACCGTCGAAAATCCATCATTGCGGCAGGTATCGACATGAACATCATTATCGGTCTGGTCTTGACCATCGGCTGTATCCTTGGCGGCTTCATCGCCATGGGTGGCCATATGGAAGTTCTGAACCAGCCGTTCGAGCTCGTCATCATCGGCGGCGCCGGCCTCGGCGGTTATGTCATGGCGAACTCGATGAAGGTGCTGAAGGACACCGGCAAGGCGCTCGGCGAAGCCTTCACCCACAAGGTTCCAAAGGAGCGCAACTATCTCGACACGCTCGGTGTGCTCTACAGCCTGATGCGGGACCTGCGCACCAAATCGCGCAACGAGATCGAAAGCCACATCGACAATCCCGATGAATCCTCGATCTTCCAGTCGGCGCCGACGGTTCTGAAGAACAGGGAACTGACGGCCTTCATCTGCGACTACGTTCGCCTGATCATCATCGGCAATGCCCGCAGCCACGAGATCGAGGCGCTGATGGACGAGGAGATCAACACGATCACCCATGACAAGATGAAGCCCTATCATGCCCTGACAACGATGAGTGATGCCTTCCCGGCCATCGGCATTGTCGCCGCCGTTCTCGGCGTCATCAAGGCCATGGGCGCGATCTCGGAAGCGCCGGAAGTGCTGGGCGGCAAGATCGCTGCCGCACTCGTCGGCACGATGCTCGGCATCTTCCTGTCCTACTGCATAGCCAGCCCGGTGATCGCCAACGTCAAATCGGTCCGCGAAAAACAGAACCGCCTCTACATCATCGTCAAGCAGACGCTGCTTGCCTATATGAACGGCTCGGTTCCCCAGGTGGCGCTCGAATACGGCCGCAAGACCATCTCCGCCTACGAGCGTCCGTCGATCGACTCCGTCGAGCAGGAAATGATGAACCCGGGCGGCGGCAGCGAAAGCAAGGCGGCTTGATCGGATGACTTCGGCTTTGGAAAACAATGTCTACAATTTCGACCGCAAGCTACTCGCCCGCATGACCGGCGCGCTCGGGGACAACAAGACGATCGGCAAGCTCTGCGCCGATCTCGGGCAGGTCTTCACCGAATTCCTGCCGGATATCTTCCAGAACGAAACCGGCCTCGACATCGAGATCGGTTATGGTGGTTTCGACACGGGACTGAAGTCCGAACTGATCGCCAAGCTGGGCAATGGCGTGGCGCTGAGCGACACCATCCTGCGCAACTGGTGTCCCGATTTCATTCTCAGCTGCGACAGCCCGATCATCATCACCCTGATGGAAGTCTTGCTCGGCGCTCCGCCGACCGCGATCGAAGAGCCGAAGCCCCGCAACCTCTCCAATATCGAGCTTGATGTCGCGACGATGGTGTTCGAGAAGATCGCCGAAGTACTGAAATCGGCCGTCAATGCGCCTGGAGGTTTCGAGCCGACCTTGAGCCGGCCCTACAATGCCAGCCAGCGCCCGGCCGCCGATCCGGACGTCGCCGATGTCTACGCGGCCTGCGTCAACGTCACCATGGGTCTCGGTCCGGTTCTGTCGACCTTCTCGATCATCGTGCCGCAACAGGTTCTGCTGAAGACCAACATCGTTTTCCCCAAGGGTGTCGGACAGGCCCGCAAGGCCAAGACGGCCTGGACCGAACAGCTCGAGCAGCAGGTCCGCCGCTCAGCGGTCACGCTGGAGGCGCGCATCAACCTGCAAAGCCTGACACTCGATACGATCAGCCGTCTGCAGCCGGGCGACGTCATTCCCTTCCAGGACATCAAGGACGTGCGCGTCGAGGTCAATGCCAACGGCCGCGACATGTATACCTGCGAATTTGGCCGCTCCGGCGCCAAGTACACGGTGCGGATCAAGGATACCCAAGGCTCGGAGAACGACATCCTCCGTCACCTCTTGAGTTAAAAATCCCCTGCCTTACCCGGCAACATGGTTGGGGCAAGTTTCAACTGGAATAGTTTGCACATGGCTACGAAGAAAGCATCAATTGACGACCAGACGATCCTGAACGCCGGCGACGCCGAGCTTGATCAGGCGATCGACGATCTGCGTGGCGTCCTGCAGAGCGACACCACCGGAGCGCTGCCGCAAACCGATTTCGGCATGGATTTTGGCGCATCGTCGACGCTGGGTGAAACATCCGATTTCGGCAGCCCCTTCGAGAGCACGGACAATGACCTCGCCAGCTTCGGCGGCGACAGCTTCGGCGATCTCGACAGCGGTTCCACCTCGTCGTTCGATACGGGCTCGTTTGGCGGCAGCGATTTCGGTGGCGGCAGTTTCGAGGAACAGGCGTCGAGCGAACCGGGCAGCGGCATGTCGGCGAACATGGACCTGATCATGGACATCCCGATCGATGTCCAGATCGTCCTCGGCTCCAGCCGCATGCAAGTTTCGGGACTTATGAACCTGACGGAAGGCGCAACGATCGCGCTTGATCGGCGGATCGGCGAACCGGTAGAAATCGTCGTCAACGGCCGTGTCATCGGTCGCGGCGAAATCACCGTTCTCGATGAAGATGAAACACGTTTCGGTGTGAAGCTCATCGAAATCAAGGGTGCCAGTAAAGTTTGAACCCGGTTAGGGTCAAGAGGATCGATCCATGATGGATTTTGACAGTTTTGAAAGTACGGCGGTTTCCAAGCCCCTCTCCCAGATGGACAAGGCTGCGGCTGTTCTCCTTGCAATGGGCAAGCCCATTGCCGGCAAGCTGTTGAAATTCTTCACACAGAGCGAGTTGCAGGGCATTATCGCCTCGGCGCAGTCGCTCCGCTCGATCCCGCCCCACGAGCTTGAAATCCTAGTGAACGAGTTCGAGGACCTGTTTACCGAAGGCGCCGGCCTGATGGACAACGCCAAGGCGATCGAAGGCATTCTCGAAGAAGGCCTGACGCCGGACGAAGTCGACGGCCTGCTTGGCCGCCGCACCGCCTTTGCCTCCTATGAAGCCAATATCTGGGATCGCCTGCAGGATTCCGATCCGGTCGCCGTCGCACAGAGCCTCGGCAAGGAACATCCCCAGACGATCGCCTATGTCCTGTCGATGATGCCGTCGACCTTTGGCGCCAAAGTTCTGCTGCAGCTACCGGAAACCGACCGCGCCGATATCATCAACCGCGCCGTCAACATGAAGAATGTCAGCCCGAAGGCTGCCCAGATCATCGAGACCCGCGTCCTCGAGCTGATGCGCGAACTCGATGCCGACCGCAATTCGACCGGCTCGATCAAGATCGCCGAGGTCATGAACGAACTGGAGAAAACCCAGGTCGATACGCTGCTGGCCTCGCTCGAATCGATCAACACCGATTCGGTCAAGAAGGTCCGCCCAAAGATCTTCCTGTTCGACGACGTGCTGACCATGCCGCAGCGCAGCCGCGTCCAGCTGTTCAACGACGTGTCCGGCGACATCATCACCATGGCGCTGCGCGGCTCCAATATGGACCTGCGCGAAGCAGTGCTCGCCTCGATCGGCGCGCGCCAGCGCCGCATGATCGAATCGGATCTCGCCTCCGGCGACGCCGGCATCAATCCGCGCGATATCGCGATTGCTCGCCGCTCGATCACCCAGGAAGCCATCCGTCTCGCCGCCAGCGGCCAGATCGAGCTGAAGGAAAAGGCTGCCGTCGCAGCCTGATCCACGCTTCCGCTTTTCCCAAACGTGTCGCGATCTTTCAGATTCGCTCCTTACGCTTTAGCTTTTGTTTTGGCGCGCGTCTTTTCGCAAAACCGCTGCACACTTTTGCGAGACATGCTTTAATTCCCGCGAGTTTCTGTGAAGCGCCGGTTTTTCGGCGCTCTCGCCCCTTGCATGCCCCAAGGCCTCGCTCCACAACGGTCTCGACGGCGAAAGCCGTCGTGGAGCGAACGATCCCTGTCGCACTGACCGGAATGTCGATTCGTCTCCGCATCGAGGACGCAGGGCATGAGGTCTTCATCCGATGTCGGACGATCAGGACAAGGAAAGCAAAACAGAAGCCGCGTCCGAGAAAAAGATCGCCGACGCGATCGAGAAGGGCAATACGCCGTTCTCCCGCGAAGTGACCATGTTCGCCTCGGTTGTCGCCATCTACATCTTCATCGTCTTCTTCCTGCCGCAGGGCGCCGCGACCGTCGCCGAAGCACTCAAGGACATTTTCGAGCAGCCGGAGGCCTGGCGCATCGAGACGTCGACGGATGTGGTCGCGCTGATCACGCACCTGTTTTCCAAGGCGGGCGCCCTGCTCATCCCGTTCTTCGTCCTGCTGATCGTCTTCGGTATCGGTTCGTCTGTTCTGCAAAACCTTCCGTCGCCGGTGCTCGACCGCATCGCGCCGAAGATGAACCGGATTTCACCGGTTTCGGGCTTTACACGCATCTACGGCATCCAGGGCCTCGTCGAGTTCGCCAAGGCGCTTTTCAAGATCCTGATCGTCTCGATCGTCATCGTCCTCACGCTTTGGAACGATTATTACGCCTCGCTCGAATCGATGTTCTCCGACCCGTTGACGATCTTTTCGACCATGTCCGATGATCTCAACCAGATCATGATCGTCATCCTGATCGCCACCGCCATCATCGCCATCGCCGACTTCTTCTGGACGCGCCACCACTGGCATACCGAGCTTCGGATGACGAAGCAGGAGGTCAAGGAAGAGCTGAAGCAATCCCAAGGCGACCCGCTCATCAAGGCACGGCTGCGTTCGATCGCCCGCGACCGGGCGCGGCGGCGCATGATCACCTCGGTTCCACGCGCCACGCTCGTGATCGCAAACCCGACCCACTATGCCGTTGCGCTGCGATACGTCCGCGAAGAGGGCGACGCGCCGGTGGTAGTCGCCAAGGGACAGGACCTCGTGGCGCTCAAAATTCGTGAAATGGCGGAGGAAAACGGCATTCCGGTTTTTGAGGATCCGCCTCTCGCACGCTCAATGTTTGCGCAAGTCTCGGTGGATAGTGTGATTCCACCGGTGTTTTACAAAGCAGTCGCTGAACTCATTCACCGGGTCTACGCAACGCAGCCGAACACGAAACGGATGACGTAATCCCGATGAAAAAATGCGAATATTCCGAACAACGCGAGAAAATTGTGGCCGAAGCAATCCGTCCGGTAGCGACGGAATTGCGGCTGATCGATGCGGCCGATTTCATCGCGCTGCTGCGGTTCGAATCGCATGCGAGCCTGACCGACCTGGTCTCGTCCGCTGCCGAACTCTATTTTCTGCCCGGCACGGTGAATTTCGGCATCGGCGGTAATTACAAGCTGGACTGGGACTGCGTGCCGGAAATCACGCTGGACCTCGAACTGAAGCCGGATGGCGTCACGGTCTACGCCCAGCTGGCTCTCGGCAAGGATACCGCAGGTCTCGAGATCAACCACATCGCCTTCCAGACGCCTTCCACCGACCCCGATGAGAATACGGCATTCCTGGCGGACAGCCTGAACGCCGCGAAATTCGTCAGATCCTATCCGACCGCTCTTGCGAGTTGAGGTCGCGATCCCGGCCATGACGGCCGAAAACAATCCCTTTAGCTGATATAACCGAGACGAATGGCCTTGGCGATCGCCTGGATTCTATTGACCGAATCCAGCTTGGTCGTTGCTGCGCCGAGATAGGCATTGACGGTATGGACCGACAAACCCATTTTTTCGGCGATTTCTTCGCTGATGTAACCGTCGCCGGCCATCTGCAAGCAGCCGATCTCGCGATCGCTGAGCGTTTCGGAGGGCGCCATGCGGCGCTCGTCGGCAGCGAGAAGGTCGGTCATGATGTGGCAGCTGCGGCCGTGCAGATCGATGATGACCTCACTCGTCAGGTCGATATAGCTGCCGGTAAAGATGACGTAGCCATTGCCCTGCGCGCCGAGCCGGACCGGAAAGGCGATGGCCGAATAGGGCAAGAGGCGCGCGGTGAACCGGTGGGTGAAGCGGGCAAAATCGGAGGCCTCGGCCGCCTGATGTTCGCCCATGCCGTTCCACATCACCGGAAGCAACGAAGAGTCCAGATGCGCCAGCATATCGGCGCCATAGGCCGTGACCAGTTCGTGCGCGGCCGTCTCTGCCGTGACGCCCCAGTTGTCGATGACGCAGGTCAGTTTGCGCGCCGATGGCAGGCTGTTTCCGTTCAGGCGCAGGACGGCAAAGTGCTTGGCGTTGATCTGCTTCTGCATCGCCTGGAGCCGGGCCACGAGCGTCGCTGCGCGTGATGCCCGGGCCGCCTGTTGCCGTCCCGACTTGCTATCGTCCGGCGTGCGTGAATTCGGAAGGAAATGGGTCATGGCCGGCTTTCCTAGACGAGGTTGTTGCGAACGGCGTAAGCGATGGCCTCGGAACGGGTCTTCGTGGCCGTCTTGCGCATGACGCTGGTAATGTAGTTGTTAATCGTGTTGCGCGAGATCCCGAGAATGACGGCGATCTCGTCGCTGGTCTTGCCTTCGGCAATCCAGAACAGGCACTCGAGCTCACGCTCGGTCAGTTCGAAGTCGCGGTCACAGCGCACGCTGCGCCCGGTGGTGAAGCTGGCGAAGTAGCCGGTAAGCAGGCCGACATCACGGAGGCTTTCCTGCGACAGGATCACATCCTCAGGGAAGAGGAGCATCAGCGAGAGGCGCGTGCGGCCGACATTGAAGGTGATGGCACAATATTCGCGGCTGATGCCGCGGCTGACGTCGATGTCGTCCGGCAGCGTCATGAAGACCGGCTGCATCACCGACAGGCATTTCTCCATCTCGTTGGTCTTCGAATGGAGCTGGGACATGACCTTGCCGAGCCGCTTGACGACGTCGAACGGCCAGTCGGAGCAGACGACGAAGTCGAGACCCTCGTCCTGCGACAGGTCGTACCGCGCCAGGAGATAGTGGGTTGCGCCCACATAGTCCGTCAGGGCCGCGAGCCCCTTGTTGAGGTTACCACGCTCGGCGAATTCACCGAGTTTGCGGATCAGTTGTTCCTTGGAAAAGGCCCGTCCAACACCGCGCACCGTGGCGACCGGCGCAGGCCAGATCGCAATCTCCGTCTGTAGAGCATCCATGACATTACCCCCGTGATGGATTCGTCCGTGCTCATTGAAGCGTTTTCCGCCGCCGCCGCCGGCAACTGTGTCTGGGTATTCCGCCGTCCCGGACACACGCAAATCAGTACGCGAATCACTACATAAAATGTACATTGCTCCCTACGAAAAACTACTGCCTCCATATCGGGATTTACTTTTCACAAAATCCGTGAACCGATTCGGGAAATCATTGTGAAAGCCGAGAGTTGCATTCGCCAAATCGCGGACCACTCAGAATAACAAATTGATATTAAACTAGTTTTATAACCGCCCATCGTTTTTTATCCACCGCGACAGAGGTGAGCGGTTGCGAAAATGGCTCGCAATGGCTGAAAATCGACGCGACAAATCACCTGTTTTACGACTTGCCACATTTGTCAAGTTTTCATTTTCTTATTTGTTTTCGTATGATGTTGCGAAATTGCATCAACATCTTTCAAGGGTAGATTTTGTAACTCTGTGCAAATAACGCAGTTAACCTTTAAATATTATCTTTGTAATATTTGAGTCCCGCTGAATCTAAACTGAATCAATGAATCTATACCCTCACCGTCGACGGCAATGATTAAGGCAAAGACTCACTGTCCCCAGGAAAAAATTAACGATTTGTTAAATATAACGAATCTCGCAGCACGCCATTACGTCGATCGAGTCGGCTGCGGTTCTTCTCAACCCGGTTAGCCGTGGCTGAATACAGAAAGCAAAGACGGGTGTATTTTAAGGACAATCGGCGACGCGGGCTTCTACCCGGATCCACAGCCAAAACCGCGCGCGGCTACGGCCAGTACACGGCCCTCACAAGCTACAATCCTCAATTGAACCCGCATACTACTTGGACAGCCAAAAGAAAACCCGCCGGAGAGGCGGGTCATCAGGTTCGATCGGTTCGGGTGGGAGTTTGCAGCCCGGCTCAGGCGGCCTTGTCGGCGACCCACTTGCGGAGAATCTTGGCGGCGCGTTCCTCGCTGATCTCCACCATGCGCGAGAGCCTGCGTTCCGGACCTTCCTTGACCTTGCGGTTGAAGCCACCTTCGCTCTCGTCGCCCAGGCTGAGAAGGTCGTCGGTGCTGTCGAAGCCAAAATCGGAACCGAAGCCTTCCATGAGAGCGCCGCCGGCGGCGCTGCCGGTCGCGGCAGGAGAGAAGTCCGGCAATTCGAGGCCGACGGCTTCGTTCTCGACGAGAGCCGTGCCGCCACCGGCGCCGAGCCCCATGGAGCGGGCCAGGGGACGCATGCCCATCCAGACCACCACGAAGGCGACCGCGACGAAGGCAAGCGCATTGATGATGCCACTGAGGTTGCGGGTCAGCGTTTCCATGACGCCCGGGCCTGCGACCGGCTCGTCGAGGAGCTGGGTGTTGACGAAATCCATGGCGGTCAGCGTGATGACGTCGCCGCGAGCCGGGTCGAGGCCGACGGCCGAGGAAACGATCTTCTGCATTTCCTGGATATAGGAGTCGATCTTTGCCTGGTCGGCGCCTTCGCCAACCATGGCGGCGACGCGACCGCGGTTGACGACGACGGCGACGGAGAGCTTTTCGACCGTGTAGCTGCTCTTGACGGTCGCGACCGTCTTCGAGTTGATCTCGTAATTGGTCTGCTCTTCCTTCTTCTCGGTCTGGTCGTTCGACTGCGGACCGGAGGTCGCGCCCTGCGGAGCGGCCTGCGGGACATTCTGCTGCACCGTGGCGGCGTTGTCGGCTTGCTGCTGGCTGGACTTCTGCTCTTCCTTGGTGACGCGTGTCGAACGCTCGACACGGGATTCCGGATCGAAGACCGTTTCCTGAATCTGCTGGGTATCGGTGTTCAGCTTCGCGGTAACGCTGGCGCGGAAATTGTCCATGCCGAGGAAAGGTGCAAGCGCCTTGTCGATATTGCTTTCGATTTCGTTCTGGACGTTCTGGACGATGCCGAGCGACTGGTTCATCGCGCTGTTGGACGGATCGTCGCCCGAGGCCAGGAGCTGGCCGGCCGAATCCAGGATCGTCACGTCGTCGATGCTCAGACCCGGAACGGACGATGCCACCAGATGGCGGATCGATGCGGCCGAGGAGCGGCCGACACTGGCATTGCCGCGGATCATGACCGATGCCGTCGGCTTCTGTTCCGTCTTTCTGAAGCTGCCGCGGTCGGCCATGACGATATGGACGCGCGCGGCGGAAATTCCGGAAATCTGCTGGATGGTGCGGGCAATTTCGCCTTCGAGGGCACGAACGCGGGTCACTTCCTGCATGAAGGAGGTCAGACCCAGCGATCCGACATTGTCGAACAACTCGTAACCGGCATTGGCGCTGTTGGGCAGGCCTTTGTCGGCAAGCAGAAGACGGGCCTTGCCGGTCATGCCGACCGGGACTTGAATGCTTGTGCCGTCCGCGCCGACCTCGAATGCAATGTTCGCCTCTGCCAATGCGACGCTGACCTGATTGAGGTCAGTGGTCTCGAGCCCGACATAGAGCGATTCATAGGCTGGTTTGTTGACGTAGAGCCCGGCGGCGAGAACGATCCCGACCGCGATAACCCCGGCCGATATCAGCGCGATGAGCTTGCCCTGTCCGAGATTGGCCAGATTTTTCGTGACCGTCGAAAGTTGATCCAACAGATTCATTCTGTTTCCGCACCCAGTGGCGCATGTTCCGTTCGGGCAACATCGCCCGGGGGAGTTAACATGCGCAGATCCAAACATTCGGGTTTCTGTGTCGATCCAGCGCCTATGGCTTCGTCAAATCACGCGCAAATCTACCAGTCCCGATTGGCACACTAGAAAACGAAACTTGCGCGAACTTGTCTTAGGAAGCACTTTCGACAGCGATACGGAAAGGATTGCACACCGGCAGGACGCTCAAAACACGAAAGCCGCCCGGGAGGCTTCCTGAGGCGGCGTTCGGTAAAGCAGTGATGGATCAGCGGCCTAAGTGTTCAGAATGCCTCGAAATCTCCGGCTGTTTCCGTCAGCGGTTGGGAATGGCCATGGCGCAGCATGCCGTTGCCGAGCGACTTCTGCATGTCGGCGAGCTTCACCAAGTTGAGCGCAGTGGTCACATCGACAAGCCAGGATTGCGGAATGGCTGCTGTCACCGTGTCGATGAATTCGGCAAGACCACGCGTTTTCTGGACGGCAAGATCAATCCCCTGCAAAACCTTCATGCGATCGGCAGCTTCCAGGACAGCTTCGCCATGGATGTCGCTGAGCATGGGTTCGATCCGCTCGATGAGATAAGCGACGTCATACAGCTCGGACACGATGCGCATCATCACATCGGGGAGCGCCTCGTCGACGTGAGGCATATGGCTCTTCAATTCAGTCAGCATTATCTGTCCTCACGCTGGCAACAATTGCCGTTCAAACGCCCCTGTCGAACGGCTGGTACTCAATACTCTGCCAAAGTTGCAGTCCGGGTGCTGAACCCGGAAAGCAACCCAAGCGCTAGAAAAACTCGATCGAATTGTCGACCGGCTTCGGAGCCGGACGCGGACGCTGCTCCTGGGCAACAGCCTTCTGCGTCTCGACACCCGTCAATGCATACTGCCGGGCGCGGCCGCTGAGCGGCCAGTATTCGAGCTTGCGACCGTGGTCGCCGCCCGTGCTCTCGCCGACAACCTGAATGCCTTCGTCCATCAGGAACTGCCGGGCGAACAGGGCATTCTGTTCACCGACATTGGAGAAGCGGGCAATCGTCTTCGCACCACCGAAAATCTTCGCCTCCAACCGCTCGCGACGGGCGCCCTTCTTCAGAAGCCCGTTGATCAGCAATTCCATCAGATGCACGCCATAACGCGTCGCATCTCCCCCTGATGAAATCGCATCCGCCGAGCCCGGCAAAAGAAAGTGGTTCATTCCACCAACACCTGCGATCGGGTCACGCATGCACGCCGCCACGCAGGAGCCGAGAATGGTCGACAAAACGACGTCAGGATCATTGACCACTTTCCACTCGCCCTGGATGACATGCACACGCTTGATCGCAGTCTCAGTGATCATTTCAATGCCCCGAACACAGCTTCGATCGCTGCCTTCATTTTTTCGATGGTGAAAGGCTTGGCCAGCACGTTGTTGGCGCCAAGCGCCGCTGCCTTCGTCACGAGCGCCCTGTCACCCTGCGCGGTCAGGATGATGAACGCGGCTTTCTTTGTCGCAGGATTGCTGCGCACGGCTTGCAGGAGACCGAGGCCGTCCATCTTCGGCATATTGAAGTCCGAGATGACCAGATGATGCGGCTGCTGGGCCATGATCTTCATGCCCTGCTCGCCATCGCCGGCTGCGGTGATCTGCTTGAAACCGAGCTGTTGCAGGGCATCGCCCAACAACAGACGGCTGGTGACCTGATCGTCGACAATCAGAACTTTGATTTTTTCCGCTAGGGACATTTATTCGCTTCCTTCTCTTCGGGCGGCGGTGCTTTTCAATACTTCTTCCCCGATTGAGCTGAGGGGTAGTTGTGTTTCGACGGCGCCCAGTTCAAAGGCAACCCTCGGCATTCCATACACGACGCAGGTTTTTTCATTCTGACCGAATGTGCGGGCACCTGCGTGGCGCATTTTCAAGAGACCGGATGCGCCATCACGGCCCATTCCGGTCAGGATCACGCCGACTGCGTTTCGACCGGCCAGTTCCGCGACCGAATCGAATAGCACATCCACCGAGGGGCGATGACCATTGACGGGTTCGCGGTCCAGCAGACGGCAGCTGGGCGAAGAAGGATTGACGACCTGCAGGTGGCGTTCACCACCCGGCGCCAGATAAATCTTGCCGATCTCCAGACGGGCACCATCCGTCGCTTCCTGCACGGTCGGGGCGCAGAGGCGGTTCAGGCGTTCGGCAAAGCTCTTTGTAAAAGTATGCGGCATGTGCTGCGTAATCACCGTGGGCGGGCAATTGGCAGGGAATTTCTGCAGGACGGAAATCAGCGCCTCGACACCGCCGGTGGACGAGCCGATGGCGATGATCTTGCGACCGGCCCGGTAGTCGGCAGCACCAGTATTGGTGTTGGCGGCGCTCGGGGCTGCGGCCTTGTTGCCGGAGATGATGAATTTGCGCTGCGACCGTGCGGCCGCCTTCACCTTGTCCGCGAGGTCGCTGAACGGACGCGGATCACCCGGCAAGGGCTTTCCGACGCAATCGAACGCGCCGATTTCAAGCGCCGCGATCGAGGCCTCAGCCCCCTTGTGCGTCAGCGTCGATACCATGATGACCGGCATCGGCCGCAGCCGCATGATCTTCTCGAGAAATTCCAACCCATTCATATTGGGCATTTCGATATCGAGCGTGATGACGTCCGGATCGAGGTCCTTGATCGCCTGGCGCGCCTGCATGGCGTCGGCGGCCTGGCCGACGACCTCGACTTCGGGGTCATTGCTGAGGATTGCCGTGATCAGGCCACGCATCGTGGCGCTGTCGTCGACGACAAGAACGCGGGCTGCGGTCATCAACGCCCTCCCTTCCCGGTATAGCGGTAGGTGGTGATGCCGATATTGTCGAAGACCGACTTGGCGTCACCGGAAACCCGCTCCGAGTGGCCGATATAAAGCGTGCCCTTGGCATTGAGCATGCCGGCGAACCGGGTCCAGATCTTCTGCTGCGTCGGCTCGTCGAAATAGATGACGACGTTGCGGCAGAAGATCACATCGACCTGGCCCTTGAACGGCCATTGCGCCATCAGGTTCAACTCGTTGAACGTAATCAGTTTCTTGACGCGGTCATCGACCTGCCACTTCTGGCGCCCATTGATGTTGACCTCGGAGAACCACTGCTTGCGCATGGCCGGGGTGACGGTCTCGAGCGCGGTCGCGTCATAGGCGCCTGCCCTGGCGAGCGCCAAAATCTTCGGGTCGATGTCAGTCGCCAGAATCTTGAAATCATAGTCGGTAACGTTCGGCATCATCGACAGCACGGTGAGCGCGATCGAATAGGGCTCCTGCCCGTCCGAACAGGCGGCCGACCAGATGCGTACGCGGCCACCGGCCTTGGCGCGCGCGATCAGTTCCGGCAACACGTCGGTCTTCAGGTGTTCGAAATGATGGTTCTCGCGAAAGAACCGCGTGAAATTGGTGGTCAGGTGCGAGAGCATGTCGCGGCGTTCGGCGGCGCCGGCCGGCGACGACACCAGCTGGCAATATTCGCGAAAACCCTTCAGGCCGAGATTGCGGATATGCTTCGACAGCCGCGAATAGACCAGCGATGCCTTCGATTCGTTGAGATAGATGCCGGCATCGGCATAGATCATGGCAGCGATTTCCGCGAGGTCGCGGCGCGTCAGCGGATATTCGCCGCTCGCCAGGCACTCGTCCGGGGGCAATCTGCTGTCAAAGGCGGCCGGCATGCTCATGCAGCTTCACTTTCAGAATGAGGGAAGACGGCTTCCAGTTCGATCAGGCAGATCATGCGCTTGTCGATCGCCAGGACACCGCGGGCAAAGGTCCGCTCGAATTCAGACGTCATGTCCGGCGTCGGCTGGATGTCTTCTTCGTTAATCGTCAGGATGTCGGACACCGCCTCGACCAGAAGCCCGACGACCTTGTCCATGACCTGCGTCACGATGATGACGTGGCGCACGGTCGGCTCCGTCGGTTTCATGCCCAGACGCGCCGACAGATCGATGATCGGCAGCACGACCCCGCGCAGATTGATCACGCCAAGCACATACTTTGGCGCATGCGGCATCGGGGTTGCCTTGGTCCAACCCCGAATTTCCCGCACCGACATTACGTTGACGCAGAATTCCTGATCCCCGATCCGGAACGCGATGAGTTCGCGTCCCGCCTTGGTCAGATTTTTTGCGAGAGACGTCATAAGCTTATCCTGCAGCAGCGAGCGATGATTCGTGTTGCAGGGACTGGCCGCGCGATGCTGCGACGACAGCATCTACGTCCAGGATGAGAGCGACGCGGCCGTCACCGAGAATGGTGGCGGCGGCAATGCCGGGCACATGCGTATAATTGGCTTCCAGGCTCTTGATGACGACCTGGCGCTGGCCCTGGATGGCATCGACCATCAGCGCGCGCTGGCCGCCCCCTTCGGATTCCACCAACAGGGCAACGCCTTCGACCGGATTGGCCTGGGTGGCGCGGAAGTTCAGGATGCGCCCGACATCGACCAGCGGGCAGAAGGAGTTGCGGATCGAGATCAGGCGCTGCGTCGCACCAAAGGAATGGATCGACGCGGCATCCGGCTGCAGGGTTTCGACGATGGCCGTCAGCGGCACGACCAGCGTCTGGCCGGCGACCGTGACCACCATGCCGTCGAGGACGGCGAGCGTCAGCGGCAGGCTCATGCTGAAGACGGAGCCATGGCCGGGCTTCGACGAGATGTTGATACGGCCGCCCAGTGCCTGGATCGAGCGCTTGACGACGTCCATGCCGACGCCGCGACCGGAAAGGTCGGACACCTTGTCGGCGGTAGAGAAGCCGGCGTGGAAGATCAGGTTGTCGATTTCTTCGTCTGACAGGTTGGCATCGGCGGCGATCAGGTCGTTGTCGATCGCCTTCTGGCGGACCTTCTCGCGGTTGATGCCGGCGCCGTCGTCGGACAGTTCGATGACGATACGGCCGGACCGATGCTTGGCGGTCAGCTTGACCGTTCCTTCGGCGGGCTTGCCGGCGGCAAGGCGCTTTTCCGGCATTTCCAGGCCGTGGTCGACCGCGTTGCGGATCATGTGGGTCAGCGGTTCGGCCAGCTTGTCGATGACCGTCTTGTCGACTTCGGTGTTTTCACCTTCCGTGACCAGACGAACCGACTTGCCGGTGATATCGGCGATTTCGCGGACGGTACGGGCCATGCGCTGGAAGACCGGCTTTACCGGCTGCGCGCGAATGGCCATGACCGAGTCCTGGATCTCGCGGGTGAGCTGCTGCAGCTCTTCCAGACCCATGTTGATCGAGGAGACGCCGTTCGAGTCATTCTCGATGACACTCTGCGACAGCATGGCCTGGTTGATGACGAGCTCACCGACGAGGTTGATCAGGCGGTCGACACGGTCGAGGTCGACGCGGATCGTCGGGGCAGCGGCCGAAGAGGCTTGCTGCGCATTGTTCTGGGCGGCGGCAGCGGCAGCCCCCTTGTCGCTGGCGGGCGCACGGGCAGCACTGCCGGCCATCTGCAGCACATTGCTGGCTGTCTCGGCGGCAGCGACCGCTGCTTGCTGGGCAGCAGCGAGCCGTTCTTCTTCCTCGACCACGCCGATCGGTGCATCCGGCTCGCCATCGAGTACGGAGAGATCGAACGGAACCGGCTGCATCGGCAGCTCGTCGTCATCGCCGGCGCCTGCTTCACCGGCGTCGAGAGCCGTCACTTCGAGATCGCAATCCCACTCGGCGAATTCGAACACCGTACGGATGGCGTCTTCGCCCTTGTCGGTCTTGATCGAAATCTTCCAGGAGAAATAGGCGGTTTCCGGGTCCATCTGGTCGAGGCCCGGCAGGCTGTCCATGTTGCAATGGATGCTCATCTCGCCAAGACGCGAGAGGTCGCGCAGCAGGAGCGTCGCTTCGTTGCCCTTGGTGTAGAGTTCCGACTTCGGCTTGAAGACGATGTCGTAGGACGGTAGGTCGCTTGCCGCTTCGTCCTCGCCGCCAAAGTCGTCGAAGGAGAATGCGACCGGCATGAAGCCTTCGTCATTGGTCACCGGGGCTGCGGCGACGGGCGCCGGAACCGCTTTTGCAACAGGAACCGGCTTGGGAGCAGCGGCGACGGTTGCGGCGGGCGGCGGCGCTTCGCCCTTGGCGAGTGCCTCCAGTTCGCGGATCAGCTGTGCCGAGCGGGCCTGATCCACACTGCCGCCATCGCGGGCGACATTCGTCAGGTCGGCCAGAACGTCGGCCGACTTCAGCATCACCTTGAGGACTTCCTGGGTCGGTTCCAGCTTGTTGGAACGAACGCAATCAAGCGTGGTCTCGAACACATGCGCGAAAGAGACAAGATCATCCAGCCCGAAAGCTCCGGCACCACCCTTGATGGAGTGGACCGCGCGGAAGACCGCGTTCACCGTTTCCGGATCACGGTCGCCGTCATTGAGCCTCAGGAGACCGGATTCCAGTTCCGCGAGCTGCTCCTCGCATTCCTGGAAGAAAATCTCTTTGATTTCGTTCATATCCATGGGGGCAATCCTGGCTTTAAGCGGTTACGCGCTCGATGGCATCGATCAGTTTGGTCGGATCGAATGGCTTGACGATCCAGCCGGTAGCACCTGCCTGGCGGGCGCGGTTCTTCTTTTCAGCGTCGCTTTCCGTCGTCAGAACGAGGATCGGGATGGCCCTGTACTTTTCGTTCTTGCGCACGCCTTCGATGAAACCGAAACCATCGAGACGGGGCATGTTGATGTCGGTGACGATGACATCCGGATTGGCATCTTCCAGAACTTCCAGCCCCTCGATGCCGTCTTCCGCCTGGATCGTTTCGAACCCGGCATTGTTCAGCGTCACGAGAAGCATGTTCCGGATTGTCCGGGAATCATCGACCGTGAGAACTTTCTTTTTCATGTCTCAAATCTCCTTTGCCATCAGGTGATCGATATTCACCCCGATGAGCTGTGTCGTTTTCGTGAAAGCGTCCGACACCTTGGCGAAGGTGAACGACTGTTTGTCCTCTTCCCAGCTTTTCGCTCCGGCCATGAGGACCTGAACACACAAGGCGCCGACGCGCTCGACCGCCGAAGCATCGATGACGAGTGCATTGCCGCGCAAACCCGCCAGCTTGCCGTGCAGCGCATTGGCCTCGTTCAGATCGAGGATCGGTGCGAGGCTTAAACTTTTCTGAGCGGCCTTCTTGGTTGCCATCTCTACTTTCCTTGTCTGACTGGGAATAATTTACACAGATGGTTCGACTGGGTTTCCGCGCGCGGAACGGATCGGACACGCTGAACTTCGAAAATCGCCGAGGACGGCAGATTGTGCTTGTGGCGGCTCTGCATCAGCGCCCCCATCCGGCAAGCCGGCCCTGAAGACCGTATCCATCGTCGAACCCGTCCACGGCCTCGTCGGTTTCTTCGTTGCCTTGCGCAATCTCGATCCGCGCCTTGGCTGGTGTCGAAACCTGCGGCGATTGCCGCTGGACGTGGAACTGGCGGATCGTCTGGCCGAGTTCGAGAATAACCGTCTGCAGGTCGTCGCAGGTTTCCCTGGCGTCGGCCGCCTGACCGGCGCTTGCTGCAATCTCGACACCAATACGGCCAAGGTCCGACGTCGCCGCTTCGAGGCACGTGACCTGCTCGGCGGTTTCAACCGCGATGCCGGCGATCGCGTCGTTGATGCCGCGGACCTGTTCGACGATGCTGCTGATTGCATCCTGGGTGCGGCCGACACGCTCGACGCCGGCTTCGACCTGCGACTTCGTGCTCGATACCAGTTGCTTGATCTCACGCGCCGCATCGCCCGAACGCTGTGCAAGCGCCCGCACTTCCTGGGCGACGACGGCAAATCCGCGTCCGCTTTCGCCGGCGCGCGCGGCTTCGATGCCGGCATTGAGCGCCAGCAGATTGGTCTGGAAGGCAATCTCGTCGATGACGCCGATGATCTGACCGATCTTTTCAGCCGAAGCCTCGATGTCGGCCATGGCGGAAATCGCCTGCCCGGCGATCTCGCCGCTGCGTTCGGCGGACTGGCGGGTGACGGCTACATTTTTTTCGGCCCCGCGTGTCTGAACAGCATTCTGCTTGACCCGCTCAACGATCGTCGCGAGCGAGGCAACGGTATCACCGAGGGCGTCTGATTGTTCGCGTGCCTTTGCCGAGAACTGGCCGGTCTGGCCCGCAAGCTGCTGCGACGAGGTTTCCATGATCGCGGCACGGTCCGACAGGCCGATGATCTCGCGCTGCATACCGTCGAGCGCGTCGTTCAGATCCTGTGCCAGCGGCTGATAGGCGGCGGCCCCGTCGGTCGGCGCGCGGACGGACAGGTCACCCCGGCCTAACGCTTGAGTGACATCGCCGAAGATTGCCAGTGCCTCGGCCTCGCCCGCCTTGCGCTGTTCGGCAAGGGCGCGCTGATGGCTGTGGCGCTGCTCGTTGAAGCGGAGGGAAACGGAAATCTCGGTATCGACGAAAACGGTGCGCACCAGTGCGGCGACGAGGTCCGCAAGCTCCTGCCTGCGCGACTTGCCGAGCGGCAAAACCGACTTCGGCCAACATTCCTCGATCATCGAGCAGATCAGGCGCTCCAGCACGACAGCGTGGCCGGCGATCTGCCAGCGCGGATCGAGACCCATCTTGCTTTCGGTATCGGAGAGAACCTTGACGCGCTCGGCATAGAGGCTATCGAAACGAGCGTCGGTCAGGACGCTCCAGTGCGAGGCCTTGAGGTCGTGCAGCCGGTCGATCTGCCGATCGCTGGTGAAATGGCGGGCGGCATCGGGGAATGTCTGGAGACGCTGGAACAGGTCGCGCAAGGCCAGTTCGACCTGGGCGCCGAGCGACTGGCGGTTCTTGCGCAGGACGTCGGTCTGGTCTGCGTCGAGGCCAGCAAAACGCAAGCGCTCGAGCAGGCTGCCTGCCTGAGCCTTCCTGGTCTGATCTGGCGACGTTACCTGCCTCACGCTATTCCCCGGTCTGCTACGCAATTCTTGAAAGCCGATCGGCTCTCACAAGTATTCTCAAAGAATTCAAACTGCTTCTGCATGTCCGCCTGCCTTGCCGCCTGCGGCCTTCTCCCCTTCACCAACCGATCGAGAACGACGCCCGGCATCCCCGCCTGCAAGTGCCTGTGGAGACGACAGCCATGCTGTCGGCCACGGCACACGGCCGCTTCATTCTCATTGTCAATTCGGTGAAGTGCATACCGGATCAAGACCGGTTCGGCGGTGCGGCGTCATGCCATGTCAGGAAACAGAATTTCCCACTCCGACGTGTGAGACCATGTTTATGGTTAATTCCTTGCTTGAAGGTTAACGGTTGATAGCCCGTATCTTCTTTCACTAAAATTGGGCCGATATCGCAGCAACCCGATGCTGGCCGGGCGTTTGCGCCGGACAGAGAAACAACAGGTTCTCAATGGTAAAACTTGGGAGTTGCACTGTTGAGGGCAGTTTATTAACTAATGCCTATTCTGACCGGCGTAAGCCATGCGCAAGCATAGCCGGCCACGTTGAAGCGGCATCATGACGATGACGTAGAAGGGACGAGCAATGATTGTTCTGGGACTGAGCGCCGTGCTTATCGCCACCCTCACAATGGCAGCGATTTCCATCCTCCTGAACATCGAGGATGATCGCAAGTCTTTGAACTCGCGGGTTTTTTAAGAACAGCCCGAACAAAATTCGTCAGATGTGACTTAAATTTGCCGGCGTTGCTGCGCGCCGACACATCTCTTTCCGATTTTGCTCAGACCACGTCCGAACGGTTCGCTTCGGCGAACCATGCCTGCGCATAGGCCCTGTACGCTGCAGGCGCCTCATTGCTGAATCGCGTTGTATGAACCTGCGCCCGGCTGCCATCGGCAAGGCAGGCCGCACCAAGGCTCGTGCCCGTGGCGCTCTGGCTGCCGATCAGAACCGGCCGACCGGTGGCAGCGGCCAACATGCGCAGATAGGCCTGATTTCCGGCGAATGGCCCCTCGACGACGATCTCCCCTTCCGCCCCGATCAGGTCGAGACAGGTCGCCGTCATCAGCGCCAGGTGGAAGGACACGACCGCCAGCCGCTCCGCCGGCGACAGCGATGCCTCGTCGCAGGTCCAGCGCGCCCTGGCATGCGGGAAAGGTCCAGAACCTTCCGGCAGCGATGGCAGGAGCATCCGCAGGCGATCCACGACGGCAGCTTCCGCCTCCACGGACGGCGTTACCGGCTGATCCTTCATCAGCATGGAAAACGCCCGTCCCCCCATGAACCGCGCCGACGGCACGGGATCGCCGAGCGCGTTGACGTTGATCAGCGTATCGCGTGCCTCGTCCAGCGCGACCTTCTTCGCGCCCATGGCCATGATCACCACCCAGGTTCCGGTCGAAACGACAGAGAATGGCGCCGGCCGCGTCAAGACATGCGGCAGCAGTGAGGAATTGGAATCATGAATGCCGCAGAAGACCGGCAGGCCCTCGGGCAATCCGGTGTCCCTCGCCGCCTGCACCGTCAGCCCGCCTAAAAGATCGCTTGCCCGGCGAACCGGGGCAAACAATGGCCGCCAGCCACGTTCATCGACCATGGTGGAGAAATCGCCGGTCTGGGGATTCCACAGATCGGTGTGGCAACCGAGCGAGGTCAACTCGTTGGCGAGCACGCCGCTCAGACGATAGGACCAGTATTGCGCATAGGTGAGGATCGTCGCGACCCTGGCAAAGTGCTCGGGATACGTTTGCTCCTGCCAGTTAATCTGCGCACCGATGTTCAGGCCCATCGGCAAGCGGGCGGCGCCGGTCTCCGCGAAAGGCGGTCGTACCTTGTTGTATTGCGCCGATAGAGTATCCGGTCCGGTGAATTCATAGTCCAGCAGCGGCAAGGCAAGATCGCCATTCGCGTCGAGCAGCACCGCCGTCGCGCCATGCGTGGTCACCGAGATCGCGTCGATCGGCGTTTCCGCGTGCAAAGCCGCAAGGCTTTCGGCGATAAACCGCCAGACGCGCTCGACATCGAAATGCGGATAGAGCCCGTCATTCGAAACGCCGTTGGCCGTCTTGCGCACGGCGATTTCCTCGAAGCGATCAAGATCGACAAGCGCGACCTTGGCATTCGTCTTGCCGATGTCGATGACGGCGATGATTTTCATGGGATCACTTCATATGGAAGACGGTGACGAGCGGCACGGCAACAGGCTCGTTATCGGCCTTCACCTCCATGATGTCAGCCATATAGGCCCACCATTTCTGCATCACCGGATGCGACGGCAGATCCGCGATCGTGTGGTCATCCCGCCGCCAGAGCACAGCGAACAGCAGGTTGGTTTCCTCGTCCAGATGAATGGAATAGTCGGAAACGCCGGCGTCGGTCAGGAGTTGCGATAGCTCCGGCCAGATCGCATCGTGGCGGGCCTTGTATTCCTCGGTCATGCCGGGATTGAGGCGCATGCGGAACGCATATTTTTCCATGGATCGTCCTCCTATCGCGCCGTGCGGCGGCGGGTGCGCGACCAGATGATCGGCAGGGCGATGACGCAGATCAGGAGCGCGCCGATGAAGATCGACATGACGATGCCAGGCACGTTCAGGAGGCCAAGACCGAAGGTGACGAGACCCATGATGAAGGCGGCGATGACCACGCCCTGAATGGTGCCGGAACCGCCGAGGATCGAGACGCCGCCGAGAACCACCATCGTCACCACTTCCAACTCCCAGCCGACCGCAATCGACGGACGGGTGGAGGCAAGACGGGAGGTGAGCAGCACCGCCGCGATGCCGGACATCAGGCCCGTCAGGCAGAACAGGATAAACTTGACCCGCTCGACCCGCACGCCTGAGAACCGCGCCGCAACGGGGTTATTGCCGATGGTGAAGACCTGACGGCCGAAATTCGTGTGGTGCAGCAGCACATAATAAAGAAGAGCAAAGAGCAGGAAGAGCGCGAACTCGAAGGACACGACCCACCAGACATAACCCTGGCCGAAATAGTCGAAGCCGGCGGGATAGCCTTTGAACGCCTGATCGCCCAGCACGATGTAGGAAATGCCGCGGAAGAAGCTCATCGTGCCGATTGTCACGACGATAGACGGCAGGCCAAGACCAGTAACGAGGAAGCCGTTGAAGATGCCGCAGATCAGGCCCGTCAGGATGCCGATCGTTACCAGACCCGGCACATCGACGCCGAACTGCAGAGCGACGCCCATTGCGGTCGATGCAAGCGCAATGATCGAGGCGACCGACAGATCGATTTCGCCGGCGATGATCAGCAGCGCCATGGCGAGCGCGATGATCGCCTTTTCCGTGAAGTTGAAGGTCGCATCGGACAGCGACCACGGCGACAGGAAATAGGGCGAGGCAAACGAATTGACGATGAACAGGACGATTCCGACGATCAAAAGCAGGGTCGGCCATGAAAAGACGGCCCCGCGCAACGGGCTGTCGAGACGATCGGGGATATGGCGCGTTCCATGCGCTGTGTCGGTCATGACGTTGCCTCTGCTTCGCGAAGAATAAGCCGGCTGCCGCGCTTTTCGCCACGGGCATTGAGGACGACGGCCAGGATGATGGCGGCACCGGAGATCGCCATCTGCCAGAAGGGCGAGACGTTGATGACCGGCAATGCCGAGTTGATGACGCCGAGGAACAGGGCACCAAGGAGCGCGCCGGCAACCGTGCCGACACCGCCGGAGATGGAAATGCCGCCGATCACGCAGGCCGCGATGATGGTGAGTTCATAGCCCTTGGCGACCTCGACGGAACCGATGACGTAGCGCGACACCCAGAGATAACCGCAGAAGCCGGAGAGCAGACCCGAGATCAGGAAGGTCGCGAACTTGGTGCGGCCGACATCGATGCCGGCATAGACCGACGCCGTCGGGTTGACGCCGACAGCATAGATGGCGCGGCCGAGCGCGGTGCGCGTCATCAGGATGAAGAAGGCGATAGCGACGACAATGGCGTACCAGGAGAGCGCCGGCAGGCCGAGGAACTCGATGCGGGTATATTGCACGAAAGCCGGGCTCAGCTTGTCGGCATTCACCCACTGGCCGCCGGCGATCAGGAAGATGATGCCGCGGTAGATGGTCAACGTACCGAGCGTGACGACGATCGCAGGGATGTTCAAAAGCCAGATCAGGATACCGTTGAAGGCGCCGAGCGCGAGACCGCAAAGGCAGGCAAACAGCATCAAAGCCGGGATCGGAATACCGGGGAAAGCGGCGTTGATCAGCGCCACGATCATGCCCGTCAGCGCCAGATTGGACGCCATGGAAAGATCGATCGAGCGGGTGAGGATAACGGCCATCTGGCCAAGCGCCAGGATCATCAGCATGGCCGTATCGTTGAAGATACCGGCGAGTTTGCCGGGGCCTGCAAAGCCCGGTGCGCGAAGGTTGGTTGCGATGATCATCACCGCGACGATGGCGGCAAGCCAGAATTCGCGGGATTTGACAACGGTATTCATGCCGCTTTCTCCCCAATGCCTGCGGCAGCGCGGACGAGGGTCTCCGCATCGAAGCCGCCGTTCTTTTCGATGGTGGTGGCGATACGGCCTTCGCGCATGACGATGATGCGATCGCTCATGCCCATCACCTCGGGAAGTTCCGATGAAACCATGATGACGGCGAGGCCTTGGCTCGCAAGCTCGCTCATGAAGGCGTGAACGGCGGCCTTGGAGCCGATGTCGATGCCCTTGGTCGGTTCGTCGAGAATGATGACGCGTGGCTTGGTGGCCAGCCATTTGGCGATGACCACCTTCTGCTGGTTGCCGCCGGAAAGCGTGCCCACATTCTGGCTGAGCGAGGCAGCGCGCAGATCAAGGCGCGTCGCATATTCACGCGCCAGCGCAAACTCCTCGGCCAGACGCAGAAAACCGTTCTTGGAGGTTCGGCGCAGCGACGGCAGCGAGATGTTCTGGACGATCGGCATATCGACGACGACGCCCTGCTTGCCGCGCTCTTCCGGCACATAGACGATGCCGTTTTCGATCGCGGCGGCCGGACTGCGGATCACGGCGATATCCTCGCCGATCTTGACCGCGCCCTTGGAAGGCTTGGTGATACCAATCAGCGCCTGCATCAATTCGCTGCGGCCGGCGCCGACGAGGCCGTAGAAGCCCAGGATCTCGCCTTTGCGCAGGGTGAAATTGATATCCGCGAATTCCGTCGGATGACAGTAGCCGGAGACGGTCAGCACGGTTTCGCCGAGCGTGGTTTCCTGCTTGGGGAAGACATGCTCGACGGAGCGGCCGACCATCATGCGGACAATCGTATCCTGATTGGTTTCGGCAATCAGGCCGTTGCCAACCATCTCGCCGTCACGGAAGACGGTATAGCGGTCGGCGATGCGATAGATCTCGTCGAACTTGTGCGAGATGAACAGGATCGCCTTGCCGTTCTTCTTCAGGAGCTCCATCAGCTCGAAGAGGTCCTGGATTTCCTTGTAGGACAGCGCCGCCGTCGGTTCGTCCATGATCACCACGTCGGCGTCGATCGACAGTGCGCGCGCCACGGCGACCAGATGCTTGTTAGCGATGCTCAGGTCCTTGAGGCGGGTATCCGATGCGATATGACCAGCGCCGATCTCCTTCAGGAGCTTCGACGACTTTTCGCGCATCAGGCCCCAGTCGAGCGTCTTGAAACGGGTTTTCGGCGCATGGCCGAGATAGATGTTTTCCGCAACGCTCAGCTCATCGAAAAGCACCGTTTCCTGATGGATCGCGGTGATGCCGAGCTTGAAGGCGGCATGTGGAGAAGACAGCGTCACCAGATCGCCATTGATGCGGATTTCGCCTTCGTCCGGCTGATATATGCCGGTCATGGTCTTGACCAGCGTCGACTTGCCGGCACCGTTTTCACCGATCAGGGCCGTCACCTGTCCGGGATACAGCTCAAGCGCGACCTTGTGCAGCGCGCGAACCCCGGGAAAGGTCTTGGTGATGCCGGACAGCGTGATCTTCGGCGTCGAAGATGTAGGCATGCTCTCGGGCTTGCGTTGAGGCAATGTCATTGGTCAGCTTCGTTTCAATCGGTTACGGTGATCGCCCGAAAAGCCGGGGCGCCAGGCGGTGCGTAAACCGCGCCCGCAGATCAGACCGGCGACGCGAACGCCGCCGGCCGGATTTATGAGCGGATTAGTAGATCTTCGAGAATTCCTCGATGTTCGACTTGTCGAACGTGAACGGGGCAGCCATGGCGGCCGAGTTCGTATCGTCGAGGGTGATTTCACCGACCTTGCCGATCGAGAACTTCGCGCCCGGCTTGGCTTGGGTGCCGCCGATCAGCTGGTGGCTGAGGTAGACAGCGGAATAGCCGAGGTCGATCGGGTTCCACAGAGCAACAGCCTGCGACGAGCCGTTGTCGATGAACTGCTTGAACTCGGACGGCAGGGCGAGACCGGTGACATTGACCTTGCCGATCAGCTTGTCATCGGTGACGACCTGTGCGGCGGCAACGACGCCGACAGTGGTCGGAGCGATGATCGCCTTCAGGTTCGGGTAAGACGAGATCAGGCCCTTGGCTTCGTTGGTGCTCTTGACCGAGTCGTCATCGCCGTAAACGACGGAGACGAGATTAATCTTCGGGAACTTCTCCGGAAGAATCTTCTTGGCGGCATCGATCCAGGCGTTCTGGTTGGTGGCCGTCGAGGATGCCGAAAGGATCGCGACGTCGCCGCCTTCCGGCAGATAATCGGCGGCGAGCTTGATGATGGTTTCGCCGATCAGGTTGGTGTCAGAGGGGTTCAGGTGAATCTGGCGACCTTCCGGTGCAACGCCGGAATCCCACGAGATAACCTTGATGCCACGATCCATCGCCTTCTTCAGAACCGGAACGAGCGCGTCCGGGTCGTTCGATGAAATGGCAATGGCGCTGACGTTCTGGGCGATCAGCGAGTTGACGATTTCGATCTGGCCTTCGGCGGTTGCTGAGGTCGGGCCGGTATAGATTACTTCAACGCCACCGATTTCCTTGGCAGCGTTTTCAGCGCCCTTGGCAGCCGCATCGAAGAAGCCGTTGCCGAGCGATTTCACCACCAGCGCGATCTTTTCCTGCGCCATTGCCGGTGCAGCCATCATGGTTGCCGCCAAGGCGGTCGTCAGGGCCAAAGTCTTCAGAAATTTCATTACATTCTCCTCCCAATCGAGCCACGCGCACCACGATGGTCCGCCTTGTCAGCTCAGTTCCGTCAATTTCATCGGCTCCCCGCTTGGCGAAACGCCGTCGCGAGCAACCGTTGAATTCCCCCCTTCCCCGCAGGCTTCATGCCGTCGAGGAAGCGTTTTCCTTCGTGTCCGGCTTCGTATTGGCGATAACCAACCCGACGCCGGCATCTTCGAGCATCTGGACATGTCGGTCCTCGATGCCGGAATCCGTGATCACCGTGGTGATGCGCTTCAGCCCGCAGAGAATGAGGCTGGAGCGCTTGTGAAACTTCGACGAGTCGATCAGCACGACGAGTTCGTCGGCCTGGTCGATCAGCTTCTGCTCCGCCTGGATGAGCAGCGGATCGCCTTCCATCAGGCCGAGCGGGCCGAGACCCTGGGCGCCCATGAACATGCGGCGCGCATAGAAATTGCGCGTCACGTCATTGTCGAAGGGGCTGAGGATAATGTTCTGCTCACGGTAGATCGTGCCACCGGACAGCATCACCGTGTTCTTCGAGTGCTTGAGCAGATGCTCGGCGATCGGGAAGGAATTGGTGAACACCTGCATGCGCCGATTGGCGAGGAAGTGCACCATCTGGAACGTCGTCGTGCCGCCATTGATGATGATCGGCTCGCCGTCCTGACAGAGCGCCACCGCCTCCTTGGCGATCGCTTGTTTCTGGCGCGCATGCAGCCCCTCGTTGACGCTGAAAGGGCGCCCGGCCAGACCGACGAACTGCGGCGGATTGATCGCTTCGGCGCCACCACGCACCCGGCGAAGACGCTTCTGCACGTGCAGCGCAGCGATATCCCTGCGGATCGTCGCTTCGGAACTGTCCGTCAGATCGACCAGCTCAGGCACGGTAATGACCGGCTTGTCCTGGACAGCTGACAGAATGATCCTGTGTCGCTCTTTCTCGTGCATTGCGCTCCTCCAACACTGTCTATGCTTCCATCACGACCGCGCATTGTCAATCACATTCAGTCATATTTTTTCATTGTGCAGTGCAATATGATTGTTTTTGATTGTTTGTGATTGACAGCGGCGCGGATTTTATGTGATCTGACGGCAACCAATGCGCTCCCGACCCACGGGCATGCGCAGCATTACCGGGAGGAAATGAGATGCTCGACAAGCAACAAGGCTCACGCCTTGCCAATCTTTGGGATGACGGCAAGGCGGCCGGAATGAGCGAGCCGGAACGGCTTCTCTACCGCTCCAACCTGCTCGGCTCGGACAAGCGCATCACCAATTATGGCGGCGGCAACACCTCCGCCAAGGTCATGGAAAAGGATCCGCTCGGCAGCGGTCTTGTCGAGGTCCTGTGGGTCAAGGGTTCCGGCGGCGACGTCGGCACCATCAAGATGGATGGCTTCTCGACACTCTATATGGAGAAGCTGGAAGCCCTGAAGGGGCTCTATCGCGGCCTCGAGCATGAAGACGAAATGGTCGGCTACCTGCCCCATTGCACCTTCAACCTCAACCCGCGCGCCGCGTCGATCGATACGCCGCTGCATGCCTATGTGCCGAAGAAGCATGTCGACCACATGCACCCGGACGCGATCATCGCCATTGCCGCCTCCAGCAACAGCCGCGAACTGACCCAGAAGATCTTCGGCGACGATATCGGCTGGCTGCCCTGGAAGCGCCCCGGCTTCGAACTCGGGCTCTGGCTGTCGAAATTCTGCGCCGAGAACCCGAATGCGCGCGGCCTGATCCTGGAAAGCCACGGCCTGTTCACCTGGGGCGACACCGCCAAGGAAGCTTACGAGACGACGATCGAGATCATCAACAAGGCCATCGCCTGGTTTGAAGAGACGAACACGGCGCCGGCCTTTGGTGGTGCGGTGAAGCCGGTTCTGGCACCGGAAGAACGCCGCGTTGTCGCGCAAAAACTGATGCCGGTCATTCGCGGCATGATCAGCGCCGATGAGCGCAAGCTCGGCCATTTCGATGACAGCCAGGCCGTACTCGATTTCGTCACCTCGAAGAACCTCGCGCCGCTGGCCGCCCTCGGCACCTCCTGCCCCGATCATTTCCTGCGCACCAAGATTTGCCCGCTGGTGATCGATTTCGATCCGGCCAATCCGGACATCGACAAGACGCTGGCCGGCCTCGAAGCCGCGATCGCCGAATACCGCGCCGGCTATGCCGCCTATTATGAGCGCTGCAGCCATGACAACAGCCCGGCCATGCGCGATCCGAATGCGGTCGTCTACCTCATCCCCGGCGTCGGCATGATCACCTTTGCCAAGGACAAGGCAACAGCCCGCATTTCCGGCGAATTCTACGTCAATGCCATCAATGTCATGCGCGGCGCTTCCGGCGTCTCGACCTATGTCGGCTTGCCGGAACAGGAAGCCTTCGACATTGAATACTGGCTCCTGGAAGAAGCCAAGTTGCAGCGCATGCCGAAGCCGAAAATGCTGGCCGGCAAGATCGCGCTGGTCACCGGCGGCGCCGGCGGCATCGGCAAGGCGACGGCCAATCGCCTGATGCAGGAAGGTGCCTGTGTCGTTCTCGCCGATATCGACGAAGCGGCTCTGGCTTCGGCTTTGAGCGAACTCGGCGGCCGCTACGGCAAGGATTTCGTTCGCGCAGTTACCATGAATGTCACCGACGAAGTTGCCGTTGAGAAGAGCTTTGCCGACACGCTGCTTGAATTCGGCGGCCTCGATATTCTCGTATCCAATGCCGGCCTCGCCTCTTCCGCAGCAATCGAAGATACGTCGCTGGCGCTGTGGAACAAGAATATGGACATTCTAGCGACGGGCTATTTCCTTGTTTCGCGCGAAGCCTTCCGCATCTTCCGCAACCAGAAGGCCGGCGGCAACGTCGTCTTCGTCGCTTCGAAGAATGGCCTTGCCGCTTCGCCGGGCGCTTCGGCCTATTGCACCGCCAAGGCCGCAGAAATCCATCTCGCCCGTTGCTTGGCACTGGAAGGTGCGAGCGCCCAGATTCGCGTCAACGTCGTCAACCCGGATGCCGTGCTGCGCGGCTCGAAAATCTGGTCGGGCGAATGGAAGGAGCAGCGCGCCGCCGTCTATAAGACGGACATGGAAGGGCTGGAAGCGATGTACCGCGACCGCTCCATGCTGAAACTTTCGGTCTTCCCGGAAGATATCGCCGAAGCGATCTACTTCCTCGCCTCCGACATGTCGGCCAAGTCGACCGGCAACATCATCAATGTCGACGCGGGCAACGCCCAGTCGTTCACGCGCTGATCCGGAGAGCGATATGACACTGATGATCACACGCGACGTCATCGACGCCGACAATGCCAAGCGCTTCGCCGACCTGAAGGCGGACTATGACCATCTCGGCACGCAGCTTGCGCGCCGGGGCGTCGATATCGACGCCGTCAAGGCGAAAGTATCGGCTTACGGTGTCGCCGTCCCCTCCTGGGGTGTCGGTACCGGCGGCACACGCTTTGCCCGCTTCCCCGGCGCCGGCGAGCCCCGCAACATCTTCGACAAGATCGAGGATTGCTCGGTGATCCAGCAATTGACGCGCGCCACGCCGACCGTCTCGCTGCATATTCCGTGGGACAAGGTCGAAGACCTGAAGGGCTTGAAGGAAAAGGGCAACGCGCTGGGCCTCGGCTTCGACGCAATGAACTCCAACACCTTCTCGGACGCCCCGGATCAGGCGCATTCCTACAAGTTCGGCTCGCTCTCCCATGCGGATGCGGCCACGCGCCAGCAGGCCGTCGATCACAATCTCGAATGCATCGAGATCGGCAAGGCGCTGGATTCGAAGGCACTGACAGTCTGGATCGGCGACGGCTCCAACTTCCCGGGCCAGACCAATTTCACAAAGAGCTTCGAGCGCTATCTCGACGCCATGAAGAAAGTGTATGCGGCCCTGCCGTCGGACTGGAAGGTCTTTACCGAACACAAGATGTTCGAGCCGGCCTTCTATTCGACCGTGGTGCAGGACTGGGGCACCAACTACCTGATCGCCCAGGAACTCGGCCCCAAGGCCTACTGCCTCGTCGATCTCGGCCACCATGCGCCGAACGTCAATATCGAGATGATCGTTGCGCGTCTCATCCAATTCAAGAAGCTCGGCGGTTTCCATTTCAACGATTCGAAATATGGTGACGACGACCTGGATACGGGTTCGATCGATCCCTACCGGCTGTTCCTCGTCTTCAACGAACTCGTGGATGCGGAGACGCGCAAGGCAGACGGTTTTGCGCCGATGCACATGCTCGACCAGAGCCACAACGTCACCGACCCGATCGAGAGCCTGATGAACTCGGCAACCGAAGTCAGCCGCGCCTATGCACAGGCCCTGCTGGTCGATCGCAAGGCGCTCGAAGAGTATCAGGATGGCAATGACGCGCTGATGGCGACGGAGACGCTGAAAGCCGCCTTTCGCACCCATGTCGAACCGATCCTTGCCATGTCGCGCTATGAAGCCGGCGGCGCGATCGCACCGGTCGCAGCTTACAGGGCGAGCGGATACCGCGCCAAGGTGGCTGGCGAACGCCCGGCATCGAAGAGTGGCGGTGGCGGTATCGTCTGAGCTTACTTTCCAAACAAAAAGTGCCCCTCATCCGCCCCTTCTTGTTTCGAAAGGATGGCGGGCACCTTCTCTCCGCTTGACGGGGAGAAGGGACCAGCGGCAAATTTCGTCGTCCCCTCTCACGGCAAGCGAGGAGAGGGTTAGGGTGAGGGGCATTTCCGGAAGCTCAGAGCATCCGCCTCCCCAATCCCCAATATTTTCAAATTTCCCCTTATCGCGTGCAGGCTCCTGCCCTAGTTTCTTCCGCAGATACAACGGAAAGGAACCATCCATGGGTATCGAGAGCATTCTCATCTTCATTCTCATTGGCGCCATTGCCGGTTGGCTGGCCGGCGTCATCGTTTCCGGCTTCGGCTTCGGCCTGCTCGGCAATATCGTCATCGGCATCATTGGCGCGTTTATCGCCGGCGCGCTCTTTCCGCGTCTCGGCTTCGGTGTCGGCGGCGGCATTCTCTGGGCGATCATCCATGCAACGCTTGGCGCCGTCATTCTTCTGGTGCTGATCAGGATCGTCAAACGCGCCTGACGCAGATCACACAGACCAGCCCGCTCAACAGGCGGGCTACCCCTGCTTCTCATGGGAGATATCATGACCGACCTCTACGATCCGCGGATCGAGCAAGCCCTCAATTCCTTCATCACCGACCACCCGGAAATCCACACGCGCGACCAGGCGATCGCCGCGATCCTGGTCAACTGGTTCACCAGTCACGGCTATCTGCCGCACGATCAGGAAGGCATCCGTCCGGAAAACCTTGACGCGTCGAACGACGACTGAAACAAATCCGGTCAACCGCATCCCGATCCCGCGAGACCTCATGAGCCTTTCTTCCGTCAAGACCTTCTTTGCCGAACACGCGCCCGATATCGACGTAATCGAACTCACGCAAAGCACCGCAACGGTCGCGCTGGCGGCGGAAGGCCATGGTGTCGAGCCGGCGCAGATTGCCAAGACGCTGGCGCTGCGGGTCGCCGACGATGTCATCCTGATCGTCACCCGCGGCGATGCCCGTCTCGACAACAAGAAATACAAGGCACGATTTGCCACCAAGGCACGCATGCTCGGCTTCGATGAAGTCGAGGCGGAGACGGGTCATCCCGTCGGCGGCGTCTGCCCATTCGGGCTTACCAAACCGCACAAGATCTTTTGCGACATTTCGCTCAGGGCTTTCGACGAAGTCGTTCCCGCCGCCGGCGCGCCGCATGCGGCGGTAAGGATCAATCCCGAGCGGATGGCTACCCTCGCCTCGGCGGAATGGATCGACGTTTCCGAGATTTAGCGACACGACCATGGCCGGCCCGCCTTTTAATGGACACAAAGGTTGCCTTGAAGTTAACATCAAATGATGGCGCCACTTCGGCCTCAGGCGTTCCTCGCCTTTTTCTTTCCTGTCATGACGAAGGAGTTACGACGCAATGAATAGGCTTGTGTGCTTGGCTCTGCTGACGACCGCGACTGCGGGGCCGGCAATTGCCATGGATCAGTCGCTGGTGCGGCAATTCGAAAAACTCGATCCGCAAACCCGCCTCGAACAGCGATGCGACACCGAAGCGATGTGGAAAATCAACGCCGACAAGACAAGCTTCAAGCCGGACAAGGTGATTGCCTACACATTCGGAGATCCGATCGTCGAGAACGACCAGATCAGGGCGCCCGGCGCGGTTTTTCGCAGCAAGGGGGAGTGGTACAAGCTGAAATACAAATGCAGCGCGGGCCCGGACCATATCGAGGTGCTGTCATTCAAGTACAAGATCGGCGACCTGATCCCGCGCGAGGAATGGGACGCACACTATCTCTATCCGTAAGTCCGGCGTTTACAGCGCCGCGCGTCAGATATGACGCGCAAAGGTCGCTGTATCATTTAAAATATGCAGTAGGCCTCCGCGGCCTTCCTCCTTACCCGTTACAGGACGATGAACAGGATCATGGCGGAGCCGAGCGACAGCGCGGCCATGATATTCAAGAGTGTCTTCATGATATGGTCAGTCATGTCGAACTTCCTCAACCCGACAGGAACAGCCTTTAGCCATCCGGCTCCGCCACCTGCCTTGCGGTGAACTTAGCCCGCTCCGGCAACACGTTGCCGATTGCGCCAAATCTCCTATCTTACAACGGATCAACGGTGATTTTGATCCACGCGTGGACGATTCTGCTCTAATTTGCGCCTGATTGATTAAGAATGCGTCACGCAGTACGGGCGCATCGTTAAAGCTGATTAACCATGATGAACCCGGTGGCTTGAGTGGGACCGAAGCGGTCGCAATCGCCAACCGTCGGTGGCGACGAACACGGATGAGAGATCGTTTGGAAAGGGACGTCGCTCACGAAGAGCACGCATAGCACATCTGTCGATGCGGATGTCTTGCGATATGGACTTCAGGAAATGCGCGGACAGAGGTCAACGCGCGTGCGAAAAACGATTAGCAACCAAGGTGACAACGATGGCCGATCCTGATCAGTCGAGATCAGGATTTGGGCTTCTGCTCCTCACGGACGGCTTCGTCATGGTACCAGCTGTGATAGTCGACGACCATGACATGCTTCGGCTGGAACTCGGCAACCGTTGCTGCCTT
The DNA here is from genome assembly GCF_051669845.1 of Pararhizobium sp. O133. NCBI lineage: Bacteria > Pseudomonadati > Pseudomonadota > Alphaproteobacteria > Hyphomicrobiales > Rhizobiaceae > Pararhizobium > Pararhizobium sp. O133. Next base: position 4,236,878 of record NZ_CP196426.1, read on the forward strand.
GTCGAAGCGGCGGCCACCCAGCTTCCGTCCGCCGGCGGGAAATTGAACAATCTTGGCGGTCTCGCCAGTTGACGTTATTGCCATATGCCATTGTCCTCTTTTACCGATCCCAACCGGATCAATTTCCTGACTGTAGCAGACTTGCGCGGGAAATGCTCGGATTGATTAAAAAAAAATCATAAAGCCTAAAAAATAGGCTATTTTTTAGGCATGAACGTCTAGACGCGATTTTCGAGATAAATTTTGTGCGTGTGCACGCAAGTCAAATTGTCTCGGTTTTTGCGCAAAATTTGCGCAAAGCGGGCTGTCCCCCTCAGAAAACGAAACGGAAATGGATGATGACGGAGGAGTTTCATCCGAAAATCTTCAAATCTGCCAGTGACTTCGCATTTGCGACCGGAATAACCGTTTTGCGCCGCAACCGAAGACCGAAAAATGCCCATAGCGACTAAAAAGACCGCTCTTTTCCTTTAGGGGCACGAAACTGGCACGCCGCATGCATGGAGGATGGCAGCCGTTGGCGGCGGGGCACGGTACGGATTTTCAGTGGCCCGCATCATCAACCCATGAGAGGTTAGAAATGACGAAATTTAAGCTCGAGTATATCTGGCTCGACGGTTACACCCCGGTTCCGAATCTTCGCGGCAAGACGCAGGTCAAGGAATTCGAAACGTTCCCGACGCTCGAACAGCTTCCGCTCTGGGGCTTTGACGGTTCGTCGACGATGCAGGCCGAAGGCCGCTCGTCCGATTGCGTCCTGAAGCCGGTTGCCATCTATCCTGATCCGGCCCGCACCAACGGTGTACTCGTCATGTGCGAAGTCATGATGCCGGATGGCGTCACGCCGCACGCCAGCAATGCTCGCGCCACCATTCTCGACGACGAAGGCACCTGGTTCGGCTTCGAGCAGGAATACTTCTTCTACAAGGACGGCCGTCCGCTTGGCTTCCCGGAGCATGGCTATCCGGCTCCGCAGGGTCCGTACTACACCGGCGTCGGCTATTCGAACGTCGGCGATATCGCCCGCAAGATCGTTGAAGAACATCTCGACCTCTGCCTCGCTGCCGGCATCAACCACGAAGGCATCAATGCCGAAGTGGCCAAGGGCCAGTGGGAATTCCAGATTTTCGGCAAGGGCTCGAAGCGCGCCGCCGACGAAATCTGGATGGCTCGCTACCTGCTGCAGCGCCTGACGGAAAAATACGGCATCGACATCGAATATCACTGCAAGCCGCTCGGCGACACCGACTGGAACGGCTCGGGCATGCACGCGAACTTCTCGACCAAATACATGCGCGAAGTCGGCGGCAAGGAATATTTCGAAGCCCTGATGGCCCAATTCGACAAGAACCTGATGGACCATATCAGCGTTTACGGCCCGGACAATGACAAGCGCCTGACCGGCAAGCACGAAACCGCTCCGTGGAACAAGTTCTCCTACGGCGTTGCCGACCGTGGCGCCTCGATCCGCGTTCCGCATTCGTTCGTCCGCAACGACTACAAGGGATACCTGGAAGATCGTCGCCCGAACAGCCAAGGCTGCCCCTACCAGATCGCTTCGCAGATCCTGAAGACGATCGCCGAAGTCCCGACGGCAAGTAGCGTTTCCGCCGCCGCCTGATCGAAATCTCATGGCGTCGATTGCTCGCGATCGACGCCATGATTCTGTCTGAACTCAAGAAGTTCAGCCGCAACGTGCGAAAGTCTGCTTGGTCCTTCACTTCCGCTCATGACGCTCTGGTAATCGCGTCTCACCGTCACTAGATTCACGGCTCTGAGACAGATGAAGAGAACGCGGTGTAGCCATGCAATTCCCCCCCGGCACGACTTCCAGCCTCCTGCGTGATCCCGGCATGCTGTCGGTCGACAGCAGCAGCCTCGTCGACTGGCTGATGACGGAGACCAACGACGAGCGCTTCATCGACAACATCTTCGTGGAAATGTGCGGGAAGCTGCTGGAGGCCGGCATTCCGGTCTCGCGCGGGACGCTGCATTTCCGCACACTGCATCCGCAGTGGTTGGGTGCAAAAATCCTCTGGCGAAAAGGCCTGCGCGAGGCGGAAATCAGCACGTTCGGTTACGGCGTCGAGGATACCGCCCAATTCCGCCACAGCCCGGTGAGCGATATCCACGGCGGCGCGGCTGTCGTTCGCCAGCATCTGGAGCCGGTTTTCGGACCCTCGCCCGCCTATCCGCTCTATGACGAACTGCGGCTGGAAGGGCATACCGACTATATCGCCTGGCCGCTCAAGCACACGCTGGGCAAGAAGCACATCATCACCTTTGCCAGCGACCGTCCCGGTGGCTTCAGCGACGACGACTTGCGGTTTCTCGCCGACCTCCTGCCGGCCTTCGCGCTTGTCAGCGAAATCCGCCTGAAAAACCGGCTGGCGCGTACCCTCTTGGAGACCTATGTCGGCCCTCACGCCAGCGAACAGATCCTGGCCGGCGCGACGACCCGCGGCAGCGGTGTCACTGTCGGCGCCGCCATCATGATCTGCGACCTGCGCGACTTCACCGGAATTTCCGATCTCTGGCCGCGCGATGATGTCATCGAACTGCTGAACGGTTATTTCGATGCCATGTCCGAGCCGGTCGAGAAACACGGCGGCGAAATCCTGAAATTCATGGGCGACGGTCTGCTGGCGATCTTCCCGCTCAGCAACCCCTCCGCCTGCGCCGATCTGCTCCATGCGATCCGCGAGGCGCAGGTCGCGATGGCTGCGCTGAACGACGCCAATGTCAAGAAGGGCCACAAGCCACTCGGCTATGGAATCGGCGTCCATGTCGGTGACGTCATGTACGGCAATATCGGCTCGCGCAGTCGCCTCGACTTTACGGTCATCGGCCCGGCCGTCAACATCGCCTCGCGGCTTGAAAGTCTGACCAAGGAATTGAAGCGTCCGGTTCTTCTATCGCGCGCGTTCGTCGAAATGGCAGGCTGCCAGGCCGGCATGGAGCATCTTGGCCTGCATCCCTTGCGGGGCCTGGGCGAACCGATCGAGGTGTTGGCGTTCTGAAGCAGTTGCGGCCCTGTCAAAGGTCCGTGACTGAAGTCGCGGCCTCCAGCCGGTACATCCGCCAAACGCCGCGTCGCCCACATCGAACTTTCTGGAATCACACGCGTTGAAGGAGTTCATCGGAGACAGACCGCATGGCGCAAGCCCATCCATTCGATACATCCAGCAACGCCTCGCTTTCAGATGCAGAGGTTCTCGACCAGGCAGAAGTCCTCGTCGATGAATTTCTTGCTTTCATCCGCCGCGAGGAAATCTGGAACGATATTCTCGACGTCAACACCCTGCCCGTCTCCAAGAGCACGCTCGTCAATGCCTTCCGCCTCGTCATCGCCACCGAGTCGCGTCCAGCTTACCGCCGGCAACTGGCCAAGGCTGGCCTGATGCTTGCCCGGTTTCACCGGGATGTCGGTCCGCGCATGTCGCTGATCCCGGTTCGCCCGGATGAAACCTCGTGCCATGCGAAGCCCGAAATGAACGTCAAAGAACAACAGGCCTATCTGGACAGGTTCGATGCCGCCTACAGCCTTGTAGGCCCGGATCTGAAACGGCTGGGCGGCATGTTCGAAGCATCCATGCAGATGGCCGCCAAGCGCGAAATCCGCCGTCAGGCCCAGCAGGACGCCTCCGGCTCTGACGTCACTTACACCTGGTATGGTCATCACTGAACTTGTCAGCGGCCTAACTTAAATCCCGCATCGCATCAAATGGACCGACATGCTGCGGCGGGTCCGGGTTTTCGTCCGGATTGGGCACCGGCACTTCATCGGGAAGCCTGTCGGGCTCCGGCTCCTCGATCGGCGGCACCGGTTGTTCGAGCGGTGGGATGGCGGGAATGCCGCCAGGTGTATCCGGGCCGGGGATTGGATCTGCGGGTATGGTCATGTGGAATCTCCAGTGTCTTTTTCAAAACACCGACATCCGGACTATGTTCCCAAAAGAGCGATTGCTAGTCCGGTCCTGACAGGACCAGTTGCTCGGCCTCGTCGCGGTTCATGGCAAAGACCCGTTTGCCGGTCTCGAAGGAAAATCCCTGCCGGGCAAAACTCGAGAGTTCCTTGACCTTCCGCTTCTCGTCGAGATCGCCGCGCCGGAACGGTCCGAAGCCGCGCTTTCTGGCAAAGACGATGGCGGCGAACAGGTCGTTGCTTTCCTCCAGCGCGACGGCCGCGATTTCGGCATCAATCCCCTTGGCCGACAATTTCTGCGAGATGACGCGTTTCGACTTGCCGCCGCGCACGGCACTGCGCGTCCTGATGCCGGCATAGGCGGCATCGTCCAAACCGCCGATCTCATGCGCGAACGTGACGGCAGAGGCGGCGGTCGCCTTCACCTGTACCGGGGTGATATCTTCGAACTTCTCCTTCGCCTTGCGGGCGATCGCGTCGAAGAGTTCCTTCTCCGTCATCATCTTGCGCCCGAGACGATAGATCGTCGAGTTGCGCGCCCAGGACATCATCCGCTTGGTCGGGACGTCGGATTGCACCTCGTCATCCGCAAATACGGGCTTGTCTCCATCTGCCGTCATGGGTTCGGCATCATGCTCCGGTTTCGTGGGGTCAGGACCATATCCCTGTCCTACCGGTCTGCCCCGTCAGATCAAGCGCAATCTGTGAACGCCGGCATTGACGGCGCACACAAACGCAACTCCTTACTACCGCCTGCCACATTATCGGCCACTCTCACGGGAGCAGTCGGATTTATCCGCTCCGGGCACTGGAAAAACCATGACGCCAAACTACCTGTTCCTGATCGGCATCCAGTCGAAATTCAATTTTCAAATACCGTGTGGCCGCATGCGGCGCCGGAAAAATCGTGAGGGCGCACCGTGGTTACTTTCACATTGAATGGAAAAGAACGCACTTTTGATGGCGATCCGGATACGCCGCTGCTCTGGGTGATCCGCGATTTCGAGAAACTCACCGGAACCAAATACGGCTGCGGCGTTGCCCAGTGTGGCGCCTGCACCGTCCATCTGGACGGCATGACGCGCCGCTCCTGCATCACGCCGATCTCGACGGTCGACGGTTCCGAAGTCATTACCATCGAAGGGATTGACGGGCCGGAAGCAAAGGCGGTGCAGGCGGCCTGGGTCGCGATCGACGTTCCGCAATGCGGCTACTGTCAATCCGGGCAGATCATGTCCGCCGTTGCGCTCCTGCAGGTCACGCCGAAGCCGAACGATGCGGATATCGATGGTGCCATGACCGGAAACCTCTGTCGATGCGCGACCTATCATCGAATCCGGCAGGCGATCCACAATGCCGCCGATGCGATGGAGGGTTGAGCCATGACACTGCAACAGATGTCTACCACCCGCCGCGCCTTCCTTACCGGCAGCGGTCTCGTGATCGGCCTGGCACTCGTCCCGCGCAACATGGCCGCGTTCGCCGCTCCGAGCGGCATCAAGGCCGGCGGCGAAGATGCGCTGACGGCACTCAACACCTTCGTCAAGATCGGCACCGACGACACCGTCACCGTGCTCTCCAAGCATATCGAGATGGGTCAGGGCCCGTTTACGGGACTGGCGACGCTCGTCGCCGAGGAACTCGACGCTGACTGGTCGCAGATGCGTGCGGTCCATTCCCCGGCCGACGACAAGGTCTATGCCAATCTTGCCTTTGGCCTGCAGGGGACCGGCGGCTCCACATCGATCGCCAATTCCTACGAGCAATTGCGCAAGGCGGGTGCGACGGCGCGCGCCATGCTGGTGGCGGCCGCCGCCGAGGAATGGGATGTGCCGGCCGGCGAGATCACCGTCGAGAAAGGCCGCGTCAAGCATGCCGGTTCCGGCAAGGAGAGCGGCTTCGGCGCCCTGACCGTCAAGGCCGCGGCCCAGACCCCGCCGGAAAATCCGTTGCTCAAGGACCCGTCGACATTCGTGCTGATCGGCCAGGAACTGCCGAAGCTCGATACCGTCGGCAAGACCAATGGCACGGCGATCTACACACTCGACATCGTCACTGACAACATGCTGGTCGCCGTCGTCGCCCATCCCGATCATTTCGGCGCTACGGTCAAATCCTTCGATGACACCGAGGCGCGCAAGGTCATGGGCGTGGTCGACGTCAAGCAGGTGCCGCAGGGCGTCGCTGTCTATGCCGACAACACCTTCGCGGCCTTGCGCGGTCGCGCCAACCTGAAGGTCGAGTGGGATCTGTCCAACGCCGAGACAAGATCGAGCGAGGAACTGGCGGCGGATTACGCCAAGCAGTTTTCCGAAAAGGGCCTGGAGGCGACCAACAATGGGGACACCGACAATGCCTTCCAGCAGGAAGGCTTGCAGACGCTGGAGGCGGAACTCGTCTTCCCGTTCCTCGCCCATGCCCCGATGGAGCCGCTAGACGCGGTCTTCATCAAGGCCGAGGACGGATCGCTCGATGTCTACAACGGCGCGCAATTCCCGGCCATGGACCAGATGACGGCTGCCAAGGCTATCGGGCTCGATCCGACGAAGGTCCGGGTCAATACGCAGCTCACCGGCGGCAGTTTCGGCCGCAAAGCGCAGTTCGGCTCGCCCTACATGAAGGAAGCAGCCGATGTGTTTGCGGCGACGGACGGCAGCCGCCCACTCAAGCATATGTGGACCCGCGAGGACGACATTCGCGGCGGCTTCTACCGGCCGATGTATGCCCACAAGATGCGCGGCGCGATCGACGCGGACGGCAAGATCACAGCCTGGGAACAAGTCATCGTCGGCCAGTCGATCATGGGCAAGGCCGATCTGGACGAGACCTCCGTCGAGGGCGCGTCGAACCTGCCCTACACCATCCCCAACCTACGCGTTACCGCGCACAATACCAAACTGGCCATTCCGCCGCTCTGGTGGCGATCGGTCGGGCATACGCATACGGGCTTTGCCGTCGAGACCTTCGTGGATGAACTCCTGCAGAAAGTCAGCAAGGATCCGGTCGAGGGCCGCCTCGCGCTGCTGACCAACGAGCCCCGGCATACCGGTACCTTGAAAAAGGTGGCTGAAATCGCCGATTGGGGCTCGAAGGTTCCCGATGGGCGGTCGCGCGGTGTCGCGGTCGTCAAGAGCTTCGGCACCTATGTCGCGCAGATCGTCGAACTGTCGCTTGGTGACGACGGAGCACCGCGCGTGCACAAGGTCTGGTGCGCGGTGGATTGTGGCGTCGCGGTCAATCCGAACGTCATCAAGGCACAGATGGAAGGCGGCATTGGCTACGGCCTCGGCGCCGTCCTCTTCGATGCGGTGACGCTCGGCAAGGGCGGCAAGATCATACAGTCCAACTTCCACGACTATCGCTCGCTGCGCATCAACGAGATGCCGGCAGTCGAGGTTGCGATCGTGACATCGACGGAAAAGCCGAGCGGGGTGGGGGAACCCGGCGTTCCGCCTGTCGGGCCGGCCGTCGCCAATGCCTGGCGGCGCCTGACCGGCAGTCCGGTCCGGCACCTGCCGATCGTCAGTGTCGTGACATCGTGAGGGCTGAACCATGAAAAACCGTATGATCGCTCTCGGCGTCGCCAGCCTCGGTGTCGCCGTCTCTCTCTTTGCCGCCACCTTCTCGGCTGCGCAGGACACGGAAACCGAAAAATCCGCACCACTCAAAACGGCGGCGGACTTCCAGTCCATCACCGATGCCAAGCAGCGCTCCTTGGCGCTGTTCAAAGAGGCCGGCAAGGTCATCCAGCATCCACGCTGCGTCAACTGCCACCCTGCAACCGACCGACCATTGCAGACCATGGCCATGGTCAAACATCAGCCACCGGTGACGCGCGGCGATGGCGGCATGGGCATGCCGGGCATGACCTGCAACACCTGTCATGGGCAGGAGAATGTCGAGGTCATCGGCCAGGCCGAAACGCTGAAAAGCATTCCCGGCCACCCGGCCTGGCATCTGGCGCCGATCGAAATGGCCTGGGAAGGCAAGTCGCTCGGAGAAATCTGTCGGCAGATCAAGGACCCGGAGCGCAACGGCGGCAAGACGCTGGCCGAGATCACCGAGCACATGGCGCATGACAGCCTCGTCGGCTGGGGCTGGCAGCCGGGTGCCGGGCGCGAACCTGTCCCCGGTTCGCAGGCGGTTTTCGGTGAACTGATCGCCGCCTGGGTCGAAAGCGGCGCAGCCTGCGAGTGACCGAAATATCATCCGACCATCATGCGAAGGGCGCGGCATTGGCCGCGCCCCTTGTCGACAAATGGGCCATCAGCGCAGCAGGCCCTGCCCGCCATCCACCCAGATCGGCGTTCCCGTGACATGGCGGGAAAGATCCGAGGCGAGGAACACCACGACATCGGCCACGTCGGCGCTCTTGCCCGGTTTGCCATCGGAGATCGGCACCTGCCCCGCCGGCCATTCGACGGGAATGGCGGTTTCCTCTTCGCCGCGCAATTGGGTATTGGCGTCGATATTGGTTTCGATCTCGCCGGGGCAGACGGCATTCACCCGGATATGGTGCCGCGCCAGCTCCAGCGCCAGTTGCTGGACCATGGCCACCTGTGCCGCCTTTGTGGCCGAATAGGCGGTCGCGCCCGGCGTGGTGAATGTGCGGGTCCCGTTGATCGACGAGATGACGACGATAGACCCGCCACCAGCCGCCTTGAGATGGGGCACGGTCAGGTGAATCGTCAGGTATGTGCCGCGCAGGTTGACCGCGATCGTCTCATCCCATTCCGCTGGCTTCAGGTCATCGATCGGCGCCCAGACACCATTGATGCCGGCATTGGCGACGACGATATCAATCCGCCCATGCGCACCGATCAGGCGATCGACGGCTTGGCGCATCTCGTCCGCTTGCGAAATATCGGCAACGAGCGTCATCGCCTTGCCGCCGGCAGCGGTGATTTCGTCCGCTGTCTCCCGAAGTTCATCTTCCGTCCGACCGAGAACCCCGACGACCGCGCCCTTTCGCGCCAGCGCCAGCGCGGACGCCTTGCCGATGCCGGAACCGCCGCCGGTAACCAGTGCCACTTTTTGTGAAAACTCCATGATATTCCGCTCTCCCTGTGAGGAAGCGGAATTCATCAGCTGTCAAAAAGTTCATCGCCGGCAATGCGAAAATAGGCGCGCTTATCTACCCCGGAATTGCGGCGCCCGCTTCTCGACGAAAGCGGCCATGCCCTCCTTCTGGTCCTCGGTCGCAAACAGGCCGTGGAAAATCCGGCGCTCGAACAGGATTCCCTCACGCAGGCCGCTTTCCAGTGCCCGATCGACAGCCTCGCGCGCCGCCATGGTCGCGAGCTTGCCATAACCTGCGATCGTCCCGGCGGCGGCCAGCGTTTCCTCCATCAACTTGGCGGCCGGCAGGACGCGGGCGACGAGGCCGCAGCGCTCAGCCTCCGTCGCATCCATCATCCGGCCTGTCAGGATCATGTCCATCGCCTTAGCCTTGCCGACCAGCTTGGTCAGCCGTTGCGACCCGCCCATGCCGGGCATGACACCAAGCTTGATCTCCGGCTGGCCGAACATCGCGGTTTCCGACGCGAAGATCATGTCGCACATCATTGCCAGTTCGCAGCCGCCGCCCAGCGCATAGCCCGATACCGCAGCGATTTTCGGCGTGCGGAAGGCGGCGAATTTATCCCATGCCGCGAAGAAATCCTCGCCGAACATGTCGGTGAATCCCTTGTCGGCCATTTCCTTGATATCGGCGCCCGCTGCAAATGCCTTTTCAGACCCCGTCAGCACGAAGCAGCCGACGCCGGGATCGCGATCGAGCGGCGCAAGCTCGGTGGCGAGTGCGTTCATGATCTCGGAATTCAGCGCGTTGCGGGCAGCCGGCCGGTTGAGCGTGACGATGACGACCCGGTCCTGCTGTTCGACGATGATCGGTTTTTCCATGAATTGGTCCTTGGCGAAGAGTGAACGGACGATCAGCGATCGGCGGATTTTTCCCTGAGGAGATGGATGATACCGGAAAAATCCGTGTCGGCATGCCCGAGATCGTTGAACATCTGGTAGAGTTCCGCCGCCTTGGCGCCGAGCGGCGTGGTCGCCCCGCTCGTTGCGGCCGCCTCCTGCGAAAGCTTCAGGTCCTTCAACATCAGGGCGCCGGCAAAGCCCGGCTTGTAATCATTGTTGGCCGGCGATGTCGGGACGGGTCCCGGCACCGGACAATAGGTGGTGAGCGACCAGCACTGACCCGACGACACCGAGGCGACGTCGAACAGCGCCTGATGCGAAAGCCCGAGCTTTTCGCCCAGAACGAAAGCCTCGCCGACGGCGATCATGCTGATGCCGAGGATCATGTTGTTGCAGATTTTGGCCGCCTGCCCTGCTGCCGCTCCGCCGCAGTGAATGATCTTCTTGCCCATCGCCCGGAAGATCGGCGCCGCATCGGTAAAGGCCCGTTCTTCACCACCGATCATGAAGGTCAGCGTTCCCGCCGCAGCACCGCCGGTGCCGCCGGAGACCGGCGCATCGAGCGACGGGCAACCCTTTGCGGTCGCCATCTCATGCGCCTTGCGGGCGCTGTCGATATCGATGGTCGAACAGTCGATCAGCAGCGTGCCCGAGGGCACGATGGCAACCATTTCCTGCCAGACCGAAAGGACATGCTTGCCAGCCGGTAGCATGGTGATCACCACATCCACAGCCGCGACCGCTTCGGCAAGTGACGAGCAGGCCATGATTCCATTTTCACGAGCCTGATCCAGCAGGGGTTGGGCCAAATCGAACCCCTTCACCGCATATCCTGCCTTGACCAGATTGGCCGCCATCGGGCCGCCCATATGGCCAAGGCCGATGAAACCGATGGATGTCATGGGGTTGATCCTTCCGTGGTCGCAAAGAGCGGATGGGCAGAGGGCTGGAAATAGGCATCGACGTCGGCTTCGGTCACATCGGCAAGCCGGGCCGGGCGCCATTGCGGATTGCGGTCCTTGTCGATCACCGCCGCCCGAACGCCCTCGTAGAAATCATGGCTGGCGAGAACTGCGGCTGTCGCCGCAAATTCACGCTCCAGGCATGCCTCAAGACCCGCCCGCCGTCCGAGCCGCAGCAAACGCAGAGTAACCTTGAGGCTGAGCGGCGATTTTGCCGAAAGCGTTGCGAGGCATTTTTCCGCGAAGGCGCCGCCATCCGCTCGCAGCGCCGCGACAATTTCCTCGACTTTATCGAAACCAAAGAAGCGGTCGATGGCATTCCGGTTCGGCGCAAGTATGCCGCCCGAAGGTCCACTCGAAAACCTTCGGATCACATGCCACGCCTCGCCATCGACATTTTTGCCCGGAAGGCCGGCGAGCGCTTCGACGAGCGCCGGCAGGTGTTCCGACGGCACATGGATATCCGCGAAGCCCGCGAGGATGGCGTCGGCGGCGCCGAGCGGTTCTCCCGTCAGCGCCACATAGGTGCCGAGTTCGTTTTCTTCGCGCGTCAGGAACCAGGAGGCGCCAACATCGGGAAAGAAGCCGATCCCCGTTTCCGGCATGGCAAAGCGGGTCCGCTCGGTGACGATGCGGTGGCTGCCATAGACGGAAATGCCGACACCGCCGCCCATGACGATGCCGTCCATGACGACGACATAGGGCTTTGGGTAGCGGCCGATGCGGGCGTTGAGCGCGTACTCCTCGCGCCAGAACGTCGACGGTGCGTCGGAGCCGGCTTTTCCGCCATCATGGATGGCACGGATATCGCCACCGGCGCAGAGGCCGCGCTCGCCCTCACCCGTGACGAGAACAGTTGCGACGGTGGGATCGTGTTCGAAGTCGTCGAGCGCCGCCTCGATATCGCGCACCATGCCCAGGGTCAGGCTGTTGAGCGCCTTGGGCCTGTTGAGCCGGATGCGGCCGAGCGCGCTCTGACGTTCGACGATGGTTTCCGGCGCGGTGGGAGCGGGTTGCGGATCAGACATAGAATCAGACATGGAGGGCATGGCCAAGCGCCTTCATCGCGGCTTCCTGAAAACCTTCGCTGCGGGTCGGGTGGGCGTGGATGGTGGCTGCGACATCCTCGAGCCGGGCGCCCATCTCGATCGCCAGAGCAAAAGCGCTGGACAGTTCGGACACGCCGGCACCGACTGCCTGCACGCCAAGAACGAGATTGCTGTCGGCGCGCGCGACGATCCGCACGAAGCCGTCTTCGGACAGCATGGTCATCGCGCGCCCATTGGCATTGAACGGAAACTGTCCCACGCGCACCTCATACCCTTGCGCCCGCGCCTCGTCCGGCGACAGGCCGGCGGTAACGATTTCCGGATCGGTGAAGCAGACGGCCGGGATGCAACGCTTGTCCCAGGTTCGCTTCCGGCCGGCGACGATCTCGGCGACCATTTCGCCCTGCGCCATGGCACGGTGCGCCAGCATCGGCTCGCCGGTGATATCGCCGATCGCATGGATGCCGCGCATCGATGTCCGGCAGCGGTCGTCGATCCGCAGGAACCTGCCGCTGCGGTCGAGGTCCAGTTCCTCCAGCCCCCAGCCTTCCGTGCGCGGCTTGCGGCCGACGGTGACGAGGATTTTGTCGGCGGGAAGCTGTTCCTCCGCCCGCTCGGCCGTCTCGATCAGAAGCGCATCGCCGGCGAGACCCTTGGCCTTGGCACCGGTCAGAACGCGGACACCGAGATCGGCAAGGCGCTTTGCCACCGGCTTGACCAGATCGGCATCGTATTGCGGCAGGATTTGTGGTGTCGCTTCGACCACGGTCACCGTCGAGCCGAGCTTGGCGAAAGCGGTTCCCAGCTCCAGCCCGATATAGCCGCCACCGACAACCACCAGCTTTTGCGGCACGGTTTTCAGGGATAGCGCTTCGGTCGAGGAAATGACCGGGCCGCCGAACGGCAGGAAGGGCAACTCCACCGGTTCGGAACCGGTGGCGATCACCACCGTCTCGGCGCGGATGACCTGCATGCCAGTTTCGGTCTCGACCTCGACGGTCTTGCCGTCGCGGAATTTCGCCCGACCGTGGACGATCTTGACCCGGGCCTTACGCAGCAGGCCCAGCACGCCGCTGTTCAGCCGGCCAACGATACCGTCCTTCCAGGCGATGGTCTTGGCAAGATCGAGTTTTGGCGCCTCAAGCGAAATGCCGAGCGGGCTTCTGGCGGCGGCCATACGGCTGACCTTCTCGAACTCTTCGGCCGCGTGGATCAGCGCCTTGGAAGGGATGCAGCCGATATTCAGGCAGGTGCCGCCGGCCTTGACGGCTTCGACAATGACCGTATCGACCCCGAGCTGGCCGGCCCGGATGGCGCAGATATAGCCGCCCGGACCGGCGCCGATGACGAGAAGCTTGCAGACGATCTCTTTCATGGGCTCAGCTTTCAATGAAAATCAGCGCGGGGGTTTCGAGCAGCGCCTTGATCCGCTGGATGAAAGTCGCCGCATCCCAGCCGTCCACAACCCGGTGATCGAAGCTCGAAGACAGATTCATCATCTTGCGCGGGATAAACTGGCTGCCGTCCCAGACCGGCCGGGTCACGATCTTGTTAACGCCGACGATCGCCACTTCCGGGTGGTTGATGATCGGTGTCGTGGCGATGCCGCCCATCGCGCCCAGCGACGTGATGGTGATGGTGGAACCGGACAGTTCCTCGCGCAGTGCCGAGCCGGTCCTTGCGGCCTCGGCCAGTCGAACGACCTCGGCCGCGCAATCCCAGATGCCGCGCGCTTCCGCATGACGCACCACCGGCACAGTCAGACCCGCCGGCGTCTGGGTGGCGATGCCGATATGAACGGCTGCGTGGCGGCTGATGATGCCGGCGTCGTCGTCGAAGGTGGCGTTGACCACCGGCTGCTCGTCGATTGTCTTTACCATGGCCCGCATCAGGAAGGGCAGGATCGTCAGCTTGGTCTGGTCTGGCTTGCGGCTCGCATTCATCGTCGCGCGCAGGTCTTCCAGATCGGTGACGTCGATTTCCTCGACATAGGTGATATGAGGAATGCGCGAGGTCGCCAGCACCATCCTTTCGGATATACGTCGGCGCAGGCCGGTGACCTTGATCTCCTCGACGGCGGTCTTCCTGGCAAGACCAGCCGGCGCGGATTTCGTCTGCGCGCCATGCGCCAGAAACTGGTCGAGGTCGTCATGGGTGATGCGCCCGGCTGGGCCGGTGCTCGTAACCTGCCGCAGGTCGATGCCGCCATCCTGCGCCCGAAGGCGGACGGCGGGCGATGCCAGCGGCTTGTCGAGCGCGCCGGGTGCAGCTCGGGCTCTCTTCTCCCCAGCGGGGGGAAGGTGCCCCCCCCGGATCTCGCCCTCGGCAAGCTCGAGGAGAGGCTCCGGGCCGGATGAGGGGAACGGCTGGCCGAGAGGGGGCGAAGACTCCCCCTCATCCGCCCTTTGGGCACCTTCTCCCCGCTGGGGAGAAGGGGAAGAAGCCGTCACCGTTTCCGCCGTGGCGACGGCATCCGCCTCGCCGCCCTCGCCCGCAACCTCAATCCGGACCAACGGCGCCTTCACGGCGACAGTGTCGCCGATCTCGGCGCCCAGCCAAAGCACGGTGCCGCTGACCGGCGACGGGATTTCGACGGTTGCCTTGTCCGTCATGACGGCGGCAAGCACCATGTCCTCGCGGATGGGATCGCCGACCTTGCAGTGCCATTCGACAAGCTCGGCCTCCGCGACGCCTTCGCCGACATCCGGCATCTTGATGGTGAATTCGCCCATGATTAAGCCTCCATCACTTCGGCAAGCGCACGGCCAACCCGGCCGGGTCCGGGGAAATAATCCCACTCCTGCGCATGCGGATAGGGCGTGTCCCAGCCGGTGACGCGAACCACCGGTGCTTCCAGGTGATAGAAGCAATGTTCCTGCACCAGCGCCGTGAGTTCCGCGCCATAGCCCGATGTCAGTGTCGCCTCGTGCACGACGACACAGCGACCGGTCTTCGAAACCGATTGCACGATCGTATCGAGATCGAGCGGCAGCAGGCTGCGCAGGTCGATCACCTCGGCATCCACGCCTATCTCCTCCGCCGCCGCCAGCGCGACATGCACCATCGTGCCATAGGCGACAACGGTGACGGCGGATCCCCGACGGCGGATTTCCGCCTTGCCGATCGGAATGCTGTAATGCCCCTCCGGCACCTCGCCCAGTTCATGTTTGGACCAAGGCGTCACCGGCCTGTCGTGGTGGCCGTCGAAGGGACCGTTGTAGAGGCGCTTCGGCTCAAGGAACATCACCGGGTCGGGGTCTTCGATCGAGGCGATCAGCAGGCCCTTGGCGTCATAGGGATTGGAGGGCACCACGACCTTCAGGCCGCAGACATGGGTGAACAGGGCCTCCGGGCTCTGGCTGTGCGTCTGGCCGCCAAAGATGCCACCGCCGGTCGGCATGCGCAGCACGATCGGGCAGGTGAAATCACCGTTCGAGCGGTAGCGGATGCGGGCCGCTTCCTGGGTGATCTGGTCATAGGCGGGGTACATATAATCGGCGAACTGGATTTCGACACAGGGTTTCAGGCCATAGGCGGCCATGCCGATCGCCGTGCCGACAATGCCGCTTTCGCTGATCGGCGCATCGAAGCAGCGGGTCTTGCCGTATTTCGCCTGGAGCCCCTGCGTGCAGCGAAAGACACCACCGAAATAGCCGACATCCTCGCCGAACACGACGACATCATCGTCACGCTCCATCGAGACGTCCATGGCGCTACGCACGGCCTCGATCATCGTCATCCTGGCCATGTCAGTAACCTGCCTTCTGCCGCTGGCGGCGAATATGCGCGGGCATTTCGGCATAGACGCCTTCGAAGATATCGCGCACCGAGGGTTTTCCGCCCGCATGCAGGGTGCCGTGCATCTCGGCCTGCTTCTGCGCCTGGATCACCTCGTCGAGGATCTCCGCTTCGGCCTGTACATGCCGCTCCTCAGACCACACCCCGCGCACGATCAGGTGCTTCTTCAAGCGCAGGACAGGGTCGCCGAGTGGCCAGGCCTCAGACTCGGTTTTCGGGCGGTAAGCGCTCGGGTCGTCGGACGAGGAATGCCCCCCGACCCGGTAGGTGACATATTCGATCAGGGTCGGGCCGAGATTGCGCCGGGCACGCTCGGTCGCCCAGAGGGAAACGGCGTAGACGGCGAGATAGTCGTTGCCATCGACGCGCAACGCCGGAATGCCGAAGCCGAGACCACGGGCTGCAAAGGTACCGGAACCGCCACGGGCAATGCCCTGGAAAGTCGAGATTGCCCACTGGTTGTTGACGATATTGAGAATGACCGGAGCCTTGTAGGTAGAGGCAAAGACCAGCGCTGAATGAAAGTCGGACTCCGCCGTCGAGCCATCGCCGATCCAGGCGGCGGCGATCCTGGTGTCGTTCTTGATGGCGGACGCCATCGCCCAGCCGACGGCCTGCACATATTGCGTGGCGAGATTGCCGGAGATGGTGAAGAAGCCATGCTCCTTCGACGAATACATGATCGGCAGCTGCCGCCCGCGCAGCGGATCTTTTTCGTTCGAGAAGATCTGGTTCATCATCTCGACCATCGGGTAATCGTCGGCGATCAGCAGGCCGGCCTGCCGATAGGTCGGGAAATTCATGTCGCCCTTCTTCAACGCCTTGCGGAAGGCGCAGCTGACGGCTTCCTCGCCCAGATGCTGCATGTAGAACGAGGTCTTGCCCTGCCGCTGCGCCATCAGCATGCGGGCATCGAAAGCCCTGAGCTTCATCATGTTGCGCAGACCCGTCAGCAATTCCTCATCCGACAGCAACCCAGCCCAAGGGCCGACCGCCTCGCCGTCACGGTTCAGGACACGGATGATCGAATAGGCGAGATCGCGGATGTCTTCCGGTGCGGCATCGACCTCAGGGCGCGGCACGGCTCCGGCCTTGGCGATGTTGACGTTGGAAAAATCCGGCATGCCGCCGGGCCGGACGGCCGGTTCCGGTACATGCAGGCTCAATTGCGGGAACTCGGTCATGCCTCGTTCTTCCTCCCGTTTTCGCCCTTGCCTTCCAGTCTCCTCCCGGAAATAGGGCGATTTTTCTTATAGACTACGCGCAATGACGATGCGCTGCACGTCGCTGGTGCCTTCATAGATCTGGCAGATGCGGACATCGCGGTAGATACGCTCGACCGGATAGTCCGACATGTAACCGTAGCCGCCATGGATCTGGATCGCATCCGAGCAGACCTTTTCGGCCATTTCCGAGGCAAACAGTTTTGCCATGGAAGCCTCGGTCAGGCAGGGCTCGCCCGCCTCTTTCAGCGCAGCGGCATGCAGCACCATCTGCCGCGCCACGGTGATCTGCGTTGCCATATCGGCCAAGCGGAAAGCGACGGCCTGGTGCTCGATGATCGGCTTGCCGAAGGCGATGCGCTCGCGGGCATAATCGCGCGCCGCCTCGAAAGCCGCCCGCGCCATGCCGACCGATTGCGCGGCGATGCCGATGCGACCGCCTTCGAGATTGGCAAGCGCGATCCGGTAGCCTTCGCCCTCTGCGCCCAATCGCAGCTCCGCCGGAATGCGCATGTTGGAAAAGGCGATCTGGCAGGTGTCGGAGGAATGCAGGCCGAGCTTCTGCTCGACGCGGACGACCTCGTAGCCGGGCGTATCCGTCGGCACGATAAAGGCGGTGATGCCCTTCTTGTCGGCATCGGGATCGGTGACGGCGAAGACGATGATCACATTGCCGTTCTTGCCGGAGGTGATGAACTGCTTGGCGCCGTCGAGCACGTAGTGATCGCCGTCGCGGCGGGCACGGGTGCGCAGGTTCGAGGCGTCGGACCCAGCCTGCGGCTCGGTCAGCGCGAAACCGCCGATCCATTCGCCGGAGGCGAGCTTCGGCAGGAAACGTTGCTTCTGCTCTTCCGTGCCGAATTTCAGGATCGGGACGCAACCGACCGAACTGTGGACGCTCATGATGGTCGAGCAGGGACCATCGCCGGCGGCGATCTCCTCCAGCGCCACGGCATAGGCGACCGTGCCAGTTTCCGAGCCACCATAACTTTCCGGCACCAGCATGCCGAGGAAACCGAGTTCACCCATTTCCTTCAGTTCATCCTTGGGAAAGGCATGCGACACGTCCCGTTCGGCCGCGCCGGGCATGAGACGCTCACGGGCGAAGTCGCGGGCCATGTCGCGGATCTGGATCTGTTGTTCGGACAGGATCATGAGGCCGCGTCTCCCTAATGCCGCTCGACGGCGATCGCCGTCGCCTCGCCACCACCGATGCACAGCGAGGCCATGCCGCGCTTCAGATCATAGCGCTCGAGGGCCGCCAGCAATGTAACGATGACACGGGCACCGGAAGCGCCAATGGGATGACCGAGCGCACAGGCGCCGCCATGCACGTTGACCTTGTCATGCGGCAGGCCGAGATCGCGCATCGCCGCCATGGCGACGACCGCGAAGGCCTCGTTGATCTCGAACAGATCGACATCCATAAGGTCCCAGCCCGTGCGTTCGCTGAGCTTTTTCAGCGCGCCGATCGGGGCCGTCGCAAACAGACTGGGTGCCTGTGCGTGGGTGGAATGGCCGGCAATGGTGGCAAGCGGCTTCAGGCCACGACGATCGGCCTCGGAGCGGCGCATCAGGACGAGTGCCGCAGCGCCATCCGAAATCGATGAAGCATTGGCGGCCGTCACCGTGCCGTTTTCGCGGAAGGCGGGTTTCAGGGTCGGGATTTTTTCGAGCCTTGCCTTGCCCGGCTGCTCGTCGCGGCTGACGACCTCTTCGGTTCGTCCCGACTTGACGGTCACCGGCGTGATTTCGGCATCGAACAATCCGTCCTCGATCGCCTTCTTGGCGCGGGTCAGCGAGGTCACGGCAAAATCGTCCTGGGCCGGACGGGTGAACTGGTAAGCCTCGGCGCAATCCTCGGCGAATGTCCCCATCAGCCGCCCCTTGTCATAGGCATCCTCCAGCCCGTCCAGGAACATGTGATCGATGACGCGGCCATGGCCGAGCCGGTAACCGCCGCGGGCACGGTCGAGCAAATAGGGCGCATTGCTCATGCTTTCCATGCCGCCGGCGACGGTAATCGCGGCGCTGCCGGCGAGAATGAGGTCATGGGCCAGCATCGTCGCCTTCATGCCCGAACCGCACATCTTGTTGACGGTCGTCGCACCGACGCCGAAGGGCAGCCCGGCACCGATGGCCGCCTGCCGCGCCGGTGCCTGCCCCTGCCCTGCCGGCAGAACGCAACCAAAGATGACTTCCTCGACAAGATCAGGCGCAACACCGCTACGCTCCAGCGCGGCGCGGATGGCGACGGCTCCGAGTTCCGGCGCGGTGGCGCCCTGCAGATCACCCTGGAAGCCGCCCATGGCGGTGCGGGTCGAACCGACGATGACGATGGGATCATGCACTGTCATTTAAAACCTCCCGTATCCGTCTCAGCGCGGCGCCATGCGCAGCGCACCGTCCAGCCGGATGACCTCACCGTTCAACATGCTGTTCTCACAGATATGGCGCACCAATGCGGCAAATTCATCGGGTCGACCGAGACGCGGCGGAAAGGGCACGCTCTTGCCAAGCGCATCCTGCACCTCCTGCGGCATGCCCGCCATCATCGGAGTCTGGAAGACACCGGGCGCGATGGAGACGACGCGAATGCCATAGCGCGCCAGTTCCCGGGCGATCGGCAGCGTCATGCCGACGACGCCGCCCTTGGAGGCGGCATAGGCCGCCTGGCCGATCTGGCCATCGAAGGCCGCGACCGACGCCGTATTGACGATGACGCCGCGCTCGCCGCCGCTGTCGGGATCCTCGTTCTGGATTGCTGCTGCGGCAAGCCGGATCATGTTGAACGTGCCGACGAGATTGATGCCGACGGCGCGGGCAAAGCTTTCCAGTCGATGCGGGCCGTCACGCCCAATCACCTTTTCGCCCGGCGCGATGCCCGCGCAGTTCACCAGACCGTGCAGATGACCGAAGCTGTCGAGCGCCGCGCTGACCGCAGCCGAACCGTCCGCCTCGCTGGTGACATCGGTGCTGACAAAGCGAGCGCTTTCCCCGAGTTCCGCTGTAATCTGATTACCAGCATCCGCGTTGATATCGGCCACAACGACACGAGCGCCGGTTTCGACCAGCAAACGGGCAACGGCAGCGCCGAGGCCGGAACCGCCGCCGGTGACAATGAAGACCTTGCCTGGGATCATCATGACAGGGCGATCCCGACCTGATGACGTTCGGGTGCCGATTTTCGATCCATCCTGCAGCCCTCCCGTGCCGCGCTTCATCGCAAGGGCACGCGCTCCTCAGCCATGCCACCTTGCCGAACTCTACGCTGACGCTGTATTGCAAGCGATGACGGAAGTGTCCTTCCTTTTTCTGCCACTTTTACCATATGGGAGCATGACCGATGATGGATTCCGACCGGCGGATGATCTCGCTCTCCTTCGTGGAGGAAGCACTCGACTGCCTGCGCCGGCAGGGCAAGGCGACCGCTCCGCTGTTGACCTCGCTGGGCCTGCCCCCAGTGGTCGACAAGCCGATTTCCGCCGAAACCTATGGCGCCCTGTGGCTGGCCGTGGCTGCCGCGGTCGACGACGAGTTCTTCGGCATGGGCGGGCGGGCGATGCGGCGCGGCAGCTTCACGCTGCTTTGTCATTGCGTGCTGCATGCGCCGACGCTGGACCAGGCGCTGCGCCGTGCGTTGCGGTTTCTCAACGTCGTGCTGGAAGATCCAAGCGGCGAACTCGTGGTGCGCGACGGACTAGCCGAGATCGTTCTGACCGACAAGGGCACGGCGCGCTCGGCCTTCGCCTACCGTACATATTGGATCCTGCTGCACGGCATTACCTGCTGGCTGGTCGGCCGCCGCATTCCGATCCGTCGGGTGGATTTCCGCTGTGCCGAACCCGAGCAAGGTGCCGATTACCGGCTATTCTTCGGCGCCCCCGTCCAGTTCGGGCAGCCCGTCAGCCTGCTGGCCTTCGACCGCACCGTGCTCAAGCTCCCGATCGCTCGCAGCGAGCAGGCACTGAAACAATTTCTGCGCGGCGCACCGGCCAATATCCTGGTACGCTACCGATATGACGCGGGGCTTGCGGCCAGCGTTCGCAAGCGCCTGCGCCAGACACCGCCCTCGGCCTGGTCCGGCTTCGGCGACCTTGCCGCGCAGATGCGCATGTCGCCCTCGACGCTTCGGCACCGGCTGCACGGCGAGGGCCAAAGCTATGCCGGGATCAAGGAAGAAATCCGCCGCGACTTGGCGATCGACCTGCTCTTGGGAAGCGACCGCAGCGTTGGTGAGATCGCCGCGCAACTGGGCTTTTCAGAACCCAGCGCCTTCCACCGGGCCTTTCGCAAATGGACATCCCGAAGTCCTGCCACATTCCGGCGCCAGGCCATCGCGGCCGAAACCGAGACATGATGCCACCCTGTCGTCTGTCCAGCACGGAAACGTGGCGATGGCAATCTATTCCTCAACACCGCCCGACCGATCGGCCGGGCCGACGCGGCGTTCTACAGCGCCATGTCCGCTTGGGCCGCAACCGCATCACAAGCCGCTGACAGATTCCTGGTTTCCGCTCATGGTCGGCGGCCCGGAGATTTGAAGCGCTGTTTTCCCGGGACTTATGCCGCGCTGGCCGGAGCAACCGTGTCTAAGCGAAATGACAAGCGAAACTTGAGGCCGTCGGTGGCGAAGTCCGTCTCGCTCTGGGGCTCCAAAGGCCCCGGAAAAGCGCTTCGGATAAGCTTGGACCCGAAACCCTCACTCGCCGGCGTGGCAATGGCCGGTCCGTCCCGCTCCTTCCAGTCGAACTCCACCCGATCGCCGTTCAGCGCCCATTTGACGTCGAGCCGCCCGTCGGCTTCGCTTAACGCACCGTATTTCAGTGCGTTTGTCGCCAATTCGTGCACCACGAGAGACAGCGCCGTAACCGCCTCCGGCGTCAGCAGGCAGGGCGGCCCGGACAGACTGATCTGGTTGCCCCGGTCGCCACCAACCGGCCGCAACGCGCGCTCGACCACGTCCCTCAATTCGGCGGCCTTCCAGTCATCGGACAGGAGAATGTCATAGGCGCCGGCCAGGGCGCTGACGCGGCTGGCAAAGGTCGCGTTTTCCTCGGAGCGATTGCGGAAGGTCTGGCGAGCGATGGCCTGGACAACGGCCATGGTGTTCTTGACGCGATGCGACAGTTCCTTCGCCATCAACTTGCGTTTTTCCTCCGCGCGGCTGGTCTCGAGCCGCCGGACTTCGAGTTCGTCGAGCAAGCCATCGACGGAGGCCCCGACCTGGCCGAGCTCGCCGTAATGGCCCTTCATCTTCGTGCGGCTGTCGGTCTCTCCTTCGCGCCAACGCTGGAGCACCGACACGATATGATTGATCGGATCGAGGATGAACCGGTTGCCGACGAAGACAGCAGCACACAATGCGAGCGCGGCACCGATCGCCATCATGACGAGACCCGTGATAGAGGCGCGGTTGACGGGCGCGAGCGCCTCGGCCTCCGACAGGCCCGCGCTGACATAGAGGGGATTATTCCGCGACACTGGCGTATAACCCATGATCCGCTTGGTGCCATCCTGGCTGATCAGTTCTATCGTGCCCGGGGCTTCCGCGGAAAGCAGCGTCTGATACTGCTCCGGTATCGTGGTTCCGACGAACCGTTGCGGCTCCGGATTGCGGGCGAGGATCACGCCCTTTCTGTCGGCGACCGTAACCGAACCGCCCGTTGGCAGACCACGCTCCAGAATACGCTCTTCCAACCAATCCAGCCGCACCCCGGTTGCGAGAACGCCGACCGTCCTGGAATCCTGCTTGATCGCGAGCGCCATGGGCAGGATCGGCGCGCTGGAAACCCGCGCGATCGTATATTCTCCGACGACAAGCTCGTCCGTCTTCAGGGCGCGCTGCACATAGTCGCGATCGCCGAAATTCGTTCCGGTCTTCCAGCCCATGCTGTCACAGATCAGCTTGCCGGTTTCATCGAGCACAAGGATATTGCGAACCGGCGCGAGCTTCGATGCGACCGACTTCAGGACCGTGTTGCAGCTGGCGGAATCACGTTCGGCGATGGAAGGTATGGCGG
The DNA here is from genome assembly GCF_051669845.1 of Pararhizobium sp. O133. Lineage (NCBI taxonomy): Bacteria > Pseudomonadati > Pseudomonadota > Alphaproteobacteria > Hyphomicrobiales > Rhizobiaceae > Pararhizobium > Pararhizobium sp. O133. The sequence goes on from NZ_CP196426.1 coordinate 4,259,780, forward strand.
CGGTTGCGATCAGCAGACCCTTGATGCCCTCGATGACGCTGCCGATTTCCGAGGCAGCCTGGCGCGCCATTTGGGCGGCTTGTCGATGCACCTCCGCATTGCGTTCGGCACGCGCGGCAATCTCGTTATAGGCGAGCATGCCGATGGCAGGTGTGAGTGCTGTCAGTGCAACGGCAACAAGTCGTTTTTTCACGCTCCCGTCCCCCGCCGCGACCGGACTGCCACACATTTCATATTCGTCTTACATGTGTCGGCAGGTCATGCCAAGTGCAGGATATTGCAGCAGCATGACCACGAATATGATCAGCAACGCCATCCCGAGACCTCCGACCCGGCGCACGGGCTTCCGTACTCGGAAGCTTCCAGGAGAGGCACCAGCCGGCTCTTCCCGTCGCAGGCGATCTCATCCCTTGCGCGAACGCTCGGTGATTGGATCGTCGCCCGGCGGCGGTTCCCAACCGAACACGCTGCGCCCACCGAATTCCGCCGACCTGCTGAACTCCCCGGCGACGATCTCCTTGAGGTCCGGCCCCGTGACATATCGCTCCAGCTGCCGGGACTGATCGTCCAGCCGCCTCAATGCCTGCAACTCCTCGTCGCGCCCGAGCCGGCCCTTGCGCACGGCGGATTTCATGACATTGATGGTTTCGTCATAGACTTTCAACGGTACCGGAAAAGGGTGTCGATCCTTGCCACCATGCGCCAGCGAAAAACGCGCCGGATCGGAAAAGCGGCAGGGCGCGCCATGGACGACCTCGGCAACCATGGCCAAGGCCTTGACGGTGCGCGCACCGACGCCTGGCGTCAGCAACAGCCCTTCGAAATCCTTGGGCCCGCGATCGGCCGCCGCTGCCAGGTTGCCGTGCAGGCGCCGCATGTTCACGTCTTCCTGGCGGACATCGTGACGCGCCGGCATGATGAGATGCGGCAGCATCGGCTGCGTGCCGGCGGCCAGATCGTCCTGCGGTGCCAGTTGCCTTTCGAGCGCGCAAACCTCCTTGACGATCCTGTCCGGCCCCAAGGACGCCAAAAGGTCCAGCTGCCGTTCGCGAGACTGGTTCGCCCGGCGATCGGCGAGATTGATGATCTCGCCCTGTTCGCGGCCTTCGATCGCCGCATGCGGGGAATCGACGAAACTGGTCAGCCCTTCGGACAGCCAGTGATAGCGCCGGGCTTGCCGCCGGCCGTCGTTCATGCCCTGCTGGACCACGACCCATTTGCCGTCGTCGGTGACGATGAAACCGTGCAGATAGAGATCGAAACCATCTTGCACGGCGGCGCTATCGACCTTGGCGACTAGCCGGCTCGTGGTGGCGAGCGTCAACCCATCGATCCCGACACGATTGCCGATGGCGACCAGTTCGTCCGGCGTCTTGCGCGATTGTGCCCCGCGGCCTCCACAGACATGGATTCCGAGCTCGCCGGACATGGGAACGAGACCGCGCTTCAGGGCGCCGATCACACTGGTGGTAATGCCGGACGAGTGCCAGTCCATGCCCATGACGGCGCCGAAGGACTGAAACCAGAAGGGGCTCGCCATCCGGCGCAGGAACTCGTCGCGACCGTAATGCTGGACGATCGCCTCCGTGATCAGCGCGCCGAGCCGCGTCATCCGGTCGCCCAGCCATCGGGGCACCCGGCCGCCGTGCAAGGGGAGATCAGCGCTGCCTGCCCGCTGTGTCAAAGCGTTGTCCTCGAATGGGTCCGTGCGACCATGATCCGGAAGCCGCGCCGGAATTTTCGCGCTCCGTCGGGTGCGTGACTATCATATGTGCAGCCCTGGTCGGAATTTCCAATGTTCATGTACATTTCGGAAACCGTTCACAGCTTCTTGCTGAGGAAGAGCGAGTCCTTCAGACCAAACCGCCAGGGAATATCGGCCGCCTTGGTAATACCGATGCGCAAGCCGGTGGAAACGGCTCGGGGCTCGTCCGGAACGGCAAGATGAAAAGGGTCTTCCGCCAGCGACCGACCGTCGAAGTCGTCCGTGACGCCAAGCGCCTGGCAGAGGCGTCCCGGGCCGGAACAGAGCAGCGCCGGCCTCTCAAGTCCGCGCCGCTCCCGCATGATGTCCAACCCCGTCAGCGGCTGTAGCGCACGGATCAGGACGGCGCTGCGGGGGTGGCAGACGAAATTCAGGCACCAATGGATGCCATAGGAGCGATAGACATAGACGCTGGCGGGCGAACCGAACATGGCCCGGTTGCGATGTGTTTGCCCCTTGAAGCTGTGAGACGCCGGATCTTCATCGGTATAAGCCTCCGTCTCGACGATCAGGCCGCCGACACCGGCGATCTCAAATGTGGCACCGATCAGATCGAGCGCAACGGTCGGCGCCGGACGATCGAAAAACGCTTTCATCCGATCTCGCAATATCGACGACAACATTTTTCTCCCTGCAACCACTTTGTTTTTATTATATCAAGCCATGTCATCGGCTGCTTGAAACCGGCTGGCGACGCGCTACATCGCGCGAGCGTATTCGGATTGCGGTGGCAAGTGGAATAGGCACGATGATATAAATTTCTTGGCCATCATTCATTTCATGACGAGAGCATTCATGACGCAAAGCGTAACGCCCGACACTTCCAAGCGAAAGTTGGGTCTCGATCCAGTCGTTGCCTTCAGCCTTGCGGGCGCCATCGCCTTCTTCGTGCTCAGCGGGACGCTCGCCTATTTCAATCTGCACAGCCTGCGGGAAAACAATGAGAAGGTAATACACTCCCACGAGGTGATCGTCGCACTGAATGAACTGCTCTCCAGCACCCAGGATGCAGAGACGGGGCAGCGCGGCTATCTGCTCGCCAATAATGCGCGTTATCTCGACCCCTACCATGCGGCGCTCACCGCGATCCCGCAGAAACTCATCGAAATCGCCGAACTGACCAAGGACAATCCGGCGCAGCAGCGCAGGATTCCCACTCTGCGGGCGCATGTGGAGGCCAAGCTCGCGGAGCTGAAAGAGACCATCGAACTTCGCCGCAGCCAAGGCGTCGAGGCAGCGCTTGCGGTGGTCAATTCCGATCGCGGCAAGACTGCGATGGATGCGATCCGCGCGCAGTTGGGTGTGATGGGCAAGGAAGAGCTCGCACTGCGGCTGCAGCGCATTGCCGAAATGACCAGCGCCTACAACACGGCGCTCGCCAGCAGCGTGCTTGCCGGTTTTCTCGGCATTCTCCTGACGATCTCCATCGGCGTGCTGATCCGCCGGGCAACGCTCGCCCGCCGTCGCGAGGAATGGCTGCAGGCCGGCCATGTGGGCCTCAGCGCCGTCATCATGGGTGATCAGCGCACCGAGGTGCTTGGCGACAATGTTCTTGCCTTCCTGGCAAAATATGCCGGCGCGGTCGCCGGCGCATTCTTCGTTTCCGACGACAAGGCCTATCGCCGTGCCTCGACCTATGGCGTACCCGCAGGTGCTGCCATTCCCGCGCGCTTCAACGCGAAAGAAGGCCTGCTCGGCCAGGCGGCAGCCGAAGCGCGGCCGATGATTGTCGGCGAAGTCCCCGAAGGATATCTCTCCTTCGGTTCGGCGCTTGGGCGCGACAAGCCGCGGCATCTGGTCATTTCGCCCGGCAGCGTCGATGGCGACGTCAATGCAGTGATCGAGCTCGGCTTCCTGCGTCCGGTCGACGAGAGCGTGCTCGCGCTGCTCGAACAGGCCTCCGCATCGATCGCGACGGCTGTCCGCTCCGCCAATTATCGCGTGGAACTGCAGAACCTTGTCGCGGAAACACAGCGGCAGTCGGAAGAGCTGCAGGTGCAGAGCGAGGAGCTTCGCGTTTCCAACGAAGAGCTGGAAGAGCAGAGCCGCGCCTTGAAGGAATCACAGGCGCGGCTGGAGCAGCAGCAGGTCGAACTGGAGCAGACGAACTCGCAATTGGAAGAGCAGACGCAACAACTGGAAGGCCAACGCGACGATCTGGAGCGCGCCAACGCGACGGTCCAGCTCAAGGCGCGGGAACTGGAACAGGCGAGCCAATACAAGTCCGACTTCCTGGCCAACATGTCGCACGAACTGCGAACGCCGCTCAATTCCTCGCTCATCCTTGCCAAGCTGCTCGCCGATAACCCCGACGACAACCTCTCGGCGGAACAGGTGAAATATGCCCAGACCATCCAGTCGTCCGGCAACGACCTGCTGAACCTGATCAACGACATTCTCGATCTTTCCAAGATCGAGGCCGGCCATATCGACATCCGTCCGGAGCCGGTGTCGATCGAGCGGTTCACCAACAACCTGCGCCAGCTTTTCGATCCGATCGCGCAAAACAAGGGCCTTGCCTTCGAGGTGGAGGTGTCCCCGGAATGTCCCGCCATCATCCAGACGGACGTGCAACGGCTGGAACAGGTGCTGAAGAACCTCCTGTCGAACGCTTTCAAATTCACCGCTGCCGGAAAGGTCGGCCTTTCCATCCGGCGTGCCGCCGATGGCAAGATCGCACTGGCGGTCAAGGATAGCGGTATCGGCATCGCGGAAGACCAGCAGCGCAGCATCTTCGAGGCCTTCCATCAGGCCGACGGCACCATTAGCCGGAAATATGGCGGTACCGGGCTTGGCCTGTCGATCTCGCGCGAACTCGTCCGCCTGCTGGGCGGCGCCATCAACCTGAAAAGCCGGCCCGGTGAGGGCAGTACCTTCACGGTCACCATTCCGGAATCCTACGATCCGACAACTGTCGCGCCGCGCGAAGCCGCTGACACGTCGGCGGGCCCAACCTCCGCTCCGAACCCTGTGGAGCATCGTGGCCTGGCAGCCGATCGTCACTCTGTCGTGGAGGACGACCGCGCCGCGCCGCCGGACGACAAACGTGTCCTCCTCGTCATCGAGGACGACGAGACATTCTCAGCCATCCTGCGTGACCTGTCCCGCGAAATGGGTTTCCGTACGCTGGTTGCCGGAACCGCGCAGGAGGCACTCGATCTCGCAAAACAATTCATGCCGAATGCCATCGTCCTCGACGTCGGCCTTCCCGACCAATCGGGCCTTTCGGTACTGGACCGCCTGAAGCGCGATGTCCGCACCCGCCACATACCGATTCATATCGTATCGGCCAATGATCACACCGAAACCGCGTTCTCGCTTGGTGCGGTCGGCTATCTGCAAAAGCCGGTGCAGCGCGAACAGCTGGTTGGTGCGCTTGAAAAGCTCGAAGCCAAGCTGTCGCAGCGCGTTCATCGCGTCCTGATCGTCGAGGACAACGAGGTCCAGCGCGAAGCCGTCGCCAAGCTCCTGACCTCGCACGACGTCGAAACCGTCGTCGCGGGAACGGCCGCCGAATGCCTGCGGCTTCTCAAGGAACAGACGTTCGACTGCATGGTGCTGGATCTCTCCCTGCCCGATGCGTCCGGCTATTCGCTGTTGGAAACACTTAGCCAGGAAAGCGCCTATGCCTTCCCGCCGGTCATCGTCTATACCGGCCGCGTCCTCTCTGCCGATGACGAACAGCAGCTGCGCCGCTATTCCAAGTCGATCATCATCAAGGGGGCGAAATCGCCAGAGCGACTGCTCGACGAAGTCACGCTCTTCCTGCACCAGGTGGTTTCCGAACTGCCTGACGAGCAGCAGAAGATGATCCGCAAGGCCAGAAACCGCGATGCTCTTCTCGAAGGACGGCGCATCCTCGTGGTCGAGGATGACGTCAGAAACGTCTATGCCCTCACCAATATCCTGGAGCCGCGCGGCGCCATCATCGAGATCGCCCGTAACGGACAGGAAGCGTTGGACAAGCTGGAAAAGGCAAGCAGCGGACAGGGCAGCGCTATCGATCTGGTTCTGATGGACGTGATGATGCCGGTGATGGACGGCCTTACCGCCACCCGCGAAATCCGCCGCAATTCCGGCTGGAAAAAACTGCCGATCATCGCGCTGACCGCCAAGGCCATGCCCGACGACCAGCAGCGCTGCATCGACGCCGGTGCCAACGACTACATGGCCAAGCCGCTGGACGTCGAAAAGCTCCTGTCGCTCGTACGTGTCTGGATGCCCCGGTGACCGAGTTGTCCGCGCCCGATAAGATCGAGGACATCGAAATCCGGCTTTTGCTGGAAGCGCTATATGTTCGCTATCACTACGACTTCCGCAATTATGCCATGGCCTCCATCAAGCGGCGGCTCAGGCAGGCCCGTGAGCAGCTGGGGTTTGCAACAATATCCGCCATGCAGGAAAGCGTGCTGCACGATCCGGCCATGCTGCCCCGCCTGCTTGGATATCTGACCGTGCAGGTCAGCGAGATGTTTCGCGATCCCAGCTATTTCCAGGCCATTCGTGAAAGGGTGATCCCGCATCTGCGGACCTATCCGTCGCTCAAGGTCTGGGTCGCGGGATGCAGCGGCGGCGAGGAGCTTTATTCGCTGGTCATCCTGTTCCGCGAGGAAGGCCTTGAGGACCGGACTCTGTTCTATGCCACCGACATCAACCAGGATGCGTTGCGCACGGCCGAAGCCGGGATTTACAATCTCGACCGCATCCAGCTGTTTACCGAGAACCACCGGCGATCCGGCGGAAAGTCGTCCCTGTCGGACTATTACAGCGCCGCTTACGGCCGGGCGTCCTTCGACAAGACGCTGCGCGACCATGTCGTCTTTTCCGACCACAGCCTGGTGACCGACGCTGTGTTTGGCGAGATGCATCTGATCTCCTGCCGCAACGTGCTGATCTATTTCGACCGGCCGCTGCAGGATCGCGCCATCGGCCTGTTCAAGCATTCCCTGACACGGAAAGGCTATCTGGGGCTGGGCGCCAAGGAGACCATGCGGTTTTCCGCCCATGCCGCATCCTTCACGGATTTCGTGCGGGAGGAGAAAATCTACCAGAGGACGGACAGATGAGCGAGGCCCGCCCGCAGGCGATCGTCATCGGCGCCTCCGCCGGCGCGCTGGAGGCTCTGACCGCCATCCTGCCCGGCCTGCCCACCGGCTTTGACCTGCCTGTGATGATCGTCGTCCATATTCCTCCGGACAAGCGGAGCGTGCTTGCCGACCTGTTCCGGGCAAAGTGCCGGATCAACGTCGTCGAGCCCGAGGACAAGGAACCGATCTGCGGCGGCACGGCTTATTTCGCACCACCAGACTATCACCTGCTGGTCGAAGGCAACGGCACCTTGGCGCTGTCGAGCGACGAGACCGTCCTGTTTTCGCGCCCGTCGATCGACGTCCTCTTCGAAAGTGCCGCCGATGCCTATGGTGCCGATCTCGTCGGCATCGTGCTGACAGGCGCCAATCAGGATGGCGCCGCCGGTCTGCGCGCTGTTGTCGAGGCCGGCGGAATGGCGATCGTCCAGACGCCGGAAAGCGCCTTTGCCTCCGCCATGCCCGAGGCCGCAATCGCGATGTGCCCGACCGCCGAAATTCTATCGCTCGACGCGATCCTCTCATTTTTGCAAAAGGTCTGATCCGGATGAGCCCCGTTTCCTTTCTTCTCGTCGATGATCTGGAGGAAAACCTTCTGTCTCTCGAGGCCCTGCTGCGCCGGGATGGTCTTAATCTCCTGAAAGCCCGCTCGGGAGACCAGGCGCTCGAACTCCTGCTGGAAAACGAGGTGGCGCTGGCGCTGATCGATGTGCAGATGCCGGGCCTGAACGGTTTCGAGCTTGCCGAACTCATGCGCGGCAACGAGCGAACGCGACGCGTGCCGATCATCTTCGTGACAGCTGGCACGGCTGATGTACAACGCCGTTTTCGCGGTTATGAGGCCGGCGCGGTGGATTTCATCCAGAAGCCGATCGAGCCCGACATCCTGCGCAGCAAGGCCGACGTGTTCTTCGACCTTTACCGGCAGCGCCAGCAGATCGCCGGCCAGCGTGACGAACTCGAAGCGCAGGCACAGGCGCTGAAGGAAGCCGACCGCCGCAAAGATGAATTCCTGGCGACCCTTGCGCACGAATTGCGCAATCCGCTGGCGCCGCTGCGCCATGGCCTCGATATCCTGCGCCGCGATCCCGATGGCGAAGGCAGCGCCGAGATCCGCGACATGATGGACCGCCAACTGGTGCATCTGGTCCGGCTGATCGACGATCTGCTCGATGTTTCGCGCGTCAGTCAGGGAAAGATCGAGCTTCGCAAGGATAGGATCGACGTCGAGGGTGCGGTACGATCGGCCATCGAGGCCAGCCGCCCGCTGATCGACCAGTCAGGGCATTTGCTGACCGTCGATATGCCACAGGAACGGCTCTGGCTCGATGCCGACCATACCCGCCTTTCGCAGGTTATCGCCAATCTTCTGAATAACGCCGCGAAATACACGCCGGCGGGCGGGCGGATCGGCGTTTCCGTGCAGACCGATGGCGACGAGGCCGTCATCGCCGTCTCCGACAATGGCATCGGGATTCCCGCCCAGATGCGCTCGCAAGTGTTTCAACTCTTCACGCAGGTCGATGACCATCTGGACCGGGCGCAAGGCGGTCTCGGTATCGGCCTCGCGCTGGTTCGGCAGCTCGTTGCGTTGCATGGCGGCACCGTCGAGGCCGACAGCGCCGGCATGGGCAGCGGCAGTGTCTTCCGCATCCGGCTACCGCTGGCCTCGACACCGGAACCAGCGACGGACGTCGAGCAGCCGTCAGCTTCCGCTCCCGCCGCCTCGGCAAAGCCGCTCAAGGTTCTGGTCGTTGATGACAACACCGATCTCGCCTTTATGCTTGGCATGATGCTGGAAGAAATGGGCCATGAATTCGAGCTCGCCCATGATGGACACAAGGCTCTGCAGGCCGCCAGGCATTATCGGCCCGACGTCATCCTGCTCGATATCGGGTTGCCCGGCATGGATGGCTACGAGGTTTGCCGCGCTTTTCGCCAGGAAGAGCTTTTCAAGGATACGCCGATTTTCGCGCAGACCGGCTGGGGCCAGAGCCGCGACAAGGCCAAGGCGTCGGAGGCCGGCTTCGATCAGCACCTCACCAAGCCGGTGGCTTTCGAGGATCTGGAGAAGCTCCTGACGAACGTGACCGTTTCGTCGGCATCGCCGAATTGAAAGCAATCGCTTACATCAGGTTGCGACAGACGAAAGATCGCGCATCGTCAAGGCATTTTCAATGGCGGCGCCCGACGCCGTATTGTCGAATACGCACCAGCTATCCGGCCCGAGAATGCCGAGAAAAGAACGGATCTGCTCATCCGCATAGCTCGAATGGTACACCTTCGGACTGCCATGCAGGCGCATATAGCTGGGCGGCTTGATGAAGTCGGCCGCCGTCCAGACCAGAGCGGGATCGGCGAGCACCCGGCCGATATTGTGATGCTCAAGCAAGGACAAGGCCCTGTCTGACGCCCAGCTTCCGTGGCGAACCTCGATGACGATCGGTCCGGCATGCGCGAGCCGCATCGCGGCAAGAGCGGCCTTCGCCTCGTCCTCATGGAAAGGCAGGCTCGGTGGCAGTTGACACAGAAGCGGGCCGAGCTTTTCGCGCAACGGCGCGATATCGCCGAGGAACAGAAGCAGCGCCTCGTCTATGTGCTTCAACCGAAGAACATGAGTGATGTCACGCGGCAGCTTGACGGCGAAGCGGAAGTCGTCCGGAACGGCAGCTGCCCAGCGCTCGAAGGTCGTCGGCCGATGCCGCCGGTAAAAGGTCGAGTTGACCTCCACGCCCCTGAAAACGGCAGCATAACGAGAAAGGCCGCTTCCTTCGTCCGGAAAGCGATCGGTCACCGTTTTCGGGATCGACCATGCGGCCGTAGCGATGACGGGTCCCTCGCGATCGCCAGGCACCGCTGCCACGGCTACCCCTCTTCGCCGGGATATTGCGCCTTTTTCAGAAGCCCGGCGAGATGCGCGGTGTTGCGGGCCAGCATGGAAATCATCGTCTCGACAACCTTTGGCGTCTTTTCCAGATCGACGAAATTCGTCGATCCCATGGCTTCGCCGACCCAGTAGGCAACAGCATTGGCAGGAAGAGTGAAGCCGACATCGTTCAGCGCCTGAAACACCTCCGCCGAAACATGATGAGCCCCGTCTTCATTGCCGACCACGGCGACGGCCGCGACCTTGCCATAGGAAACCATGCGGCCTTGGTCGTCCGTTTCGTCGAGGAATGCATCCATCCGTTCCAGCGCCCGCTTGCAGACACTCGACGGCTGACCGAGCCAGATCGGCGTGCCGACCAGCAGGATATCGGCGTTCAGGATTTTCGCGCGGATCTCCGGCCAGGCATCCCCCTCGCCTTCATCGGATGATACGCCGGGCTTGATATCGTGATCGGCAAGCCGGATGATCTCGGTTTCAACGCCGTATTGCTTCAACTCCTCGACAATGAGTTGAAGCAGCCTTGCCGTCGAGGATGCTTCGTCTGAAGCCGAAGACTTGAGGGTACTATTGAATGCAATTGCCGTGAGAGGCATGGAGAACTCCTTTCATGCATGCGGTAGCGCATCCGGATCGACCACCATGTCGCTTCCTCGACATCATTGGTGAATGTTCACGGCTGAAGGCCGCGCATCCGGTTTATAGTACGCGTTATGGATCAAAAGCAGCGACGGGGCGAAGATACCGACCAGCATCAGAAACAACGTGTTCGTGCCGTCATGGCTCACCTGTCGCCAGAATGATGGCCGCAGATGGCGTCATCGGATGCTCGCGTGGCAGCGTGTAGAGGTAGCCGACCGTTAGCGCCAGCGCACCAAAGATCAGATTTGCCAGTGCAATCGTCAAAATATCGTCATCCATGGTCGGCTCCTCGCATCGGAACCCTGTGGAGCGATGAAAGTTCCGGGTGGCCGCATCCGAATGCCGGCACCTTCCAATCATGACGGCCTTGGATACGGCTCTCAGTTGGCTTTGGAACAAAAATAGTGCTCGGGAGTTAATCCCGTCGCTTTTGGGAGGAGTTGGAAATGATCATTCAGAAAGCCGAGCGTTGCGCCGATGTCATGTGGTCCGAACCAGTGGAGATCAGGTTGGGATATGGCCAGCCCGAGAAAATCAGCGGCCCGCTTCAGGCGCTCAATTGCCTGGCGCAACGTTGGCCGGATACCGGGGGCGAAGAATATCTGAAAGCCAAGACGCTCTGCATGGCAGCGTTGGGAGAACGCATTCCCTGCGCCGGCGTGCGAGATGCTTTCGTTGCCGCGGCAGCCGAAGCCGACATGCTGGTGCCCGCCAATTAATCCCGAAGGCAGCGCGGCTCTACCGACGTGCGGCGACGAGATGTGCCATCAAGCCGACGGACAGGCCGGCAATCAGGCATCCAGCAACACCAATCCCCAGCGAGCGCCGTGACGCGGAAGGCCATGTTGTATGGCGTGCCTGATCGAACGATTGCGGCAGTTCCGAAATTTTCTGCTTTAAATAGGCGACATAGGCCGTCAACCGGCGCAGTTCTTCCGAGTGGTCGGCCGCATGGGAAAGCGGAGCATTTGTCCGCAATTCTGGTTGCTGCTCCTGGAGCTCGGCAAAATAATCCTCCAGTTCATTGTCATGTCTCGTCGCATTCCTGCCGCCGATCGTCTTGCTGCCACCGTGCATCATGGTCATTTCCTCTTCGTTGACGCGAAACTAACGCGGAAGGGGGCAAAAGGATGCATTGCCATTGTTTCATGCCTTTGGAACAATCGGCGTCTATCCAAGTTGCTCGCGAAACAAGGAGATATCCGATGGATAGAGAAGACCAGATTCGCGACCGCGCCTATTCATTATGGCAATCGGAAGGTAGCCCCGATGGACGCCACGCCGATCATTGGCGCCGGGCAGAGGAAGAAATCGGTGGTGAAAATATCGCCACCCTGTCATCAGATTTACCGGGTCCGCCGGAGATGGATCTCGAACCGGTTCCCGTGACGGACGCTGCCAAAGTGACATCCGAGGACGTGCCGCCGGCACGCTCCGGCCAATCGGCGAAGAACGAAGCCCCGGTCGAATCCGGCGGATTGGACAATCCCGTCCATCATGTGGGGCGCCAGCCGCTGGATCCACTTACGAAATAAATCACGGCTTCGATGTCATTGCCCGCGCAATTTTAACCTCTGCGCGGGCGCCTGCGGTTGGCAAGGATGTGCGACTGGACGACTATGCCGGCATAGGGCTGGCCGCCAACCGGACGTTGATCTCCCTAAACTGTTCGGCCATTTCCTTTGCCCGCGGTGCGGTGGAGGATTATGCGATCGACCCGGCATCTACGAGCATCACCGGTCAGTGTGCTGGAAAAGACCGGCCCTGACTGGACGCTCATAACGCCGAAAGGGCGGATCTGTGCCGCGAAGGTGATCCTCGCCAACAACGGCGATCTCAAAAGTTTCGGCTTTGCCCGCCGCCGGCTGATGCATGTCTTCCTTTATGCGTCGATGACCATTGAACTGCACAAGAACGCGCTGTCACGGCTCGGCGGACCATCCCGCTGGGGCATCACCCCTTCGGACCCGATGGGCACGACCATGCGCCGCATCGACACCGCGCAGGGCGGCAACCGCATCGTTACCCGAACCTGTGCCAGCTACAGTCCGGGCATGGTGACCTCGCAGGCAGCCGTCGAACGCGCTTCCAAAAACGCATCGCCGCAAGTTCGCCGATCGTTTCCCGACAATTGCCAACGTGCCGATGGAATAGAGCTGGGCCGGTCACCTCTGCCTCACCTGGAACGGTGTCGCCGTCATGCGCGAGCTCGAGCCCGGCCTGTTCTCCGCCTGCGCCGACAATGGTCTCGGCACCGTTCGAAGCACGCTGACGGGCATAGCGGCGGCCGATCTGGCGATGAACCACGCATCGAAAATCCCCGCCCATTTCCTCGCAGAAGCGCAACCCAAGAAACTCATGCCCACGCCCTTCGCCAGGATCGGGGCAACCCTCTATTTCCGCTGGAAGGAGTGGCTGGCGGGGGAAGAATTAGGTTATGTCCGACAGCCCTCTCCGCAAACCGATCAGACCAGAGCGCGCCGCTATTCATCTCCCGCCTCCGCGACATCGGATAAATCCGGATTGACCGCCGTCAGGACCTGCGGGTTCTTTCGCCATTCTTGCCAACGTTCGGACAGTTTCGATCCGCACCTCCACGAGGAGGCGACCTCCCCACGGTCTCGACGCGCAGCCTGTTTCGCTGGTTTCGATCCACGCCTCCGCGAGGGAGGCGACCCGGCCCTTGAAACCGATGAACGGGCCTTCATCGTTTCGATCCACGCCTCCGCGAGGGAGGCGACACGATGGCGACCGACGAGATTTGCGGCCTGTTCGTTTCGATCCACGCCTCCGTGAACGGGATCGCGTAGATGATCCGGCGATGTCCGTGGCGCCTGGCGTGATCGAGCGCGAAACCAAGAGAGGCCAGAGTCTTGCCGCCGCCGGTCGGCACGGTCAGCGTAAAAAGACCGGGCTGTTGGTCGGCGCCGCCGCGCACGCTCCGGAGAATATCGGAGCGCAGGCGGTTGAGATCACCCTCCGCCTTACCGAAGCGGGCGATATGTGCGTCGAATCGCGCCAGGAAATCGTCGAGCAGGTCGGCAAGCGGCGTCCATGCGCGATCCGCTTTTGTCTTTCCAAGCGAGATATAGAACCCTTCTGTGTCCTTGAAATCCGCGTCCACCAGGCAGGAAAAAATCATCCGCCCCATGAAGGACAGGGCAAAGTCGCGCTCGCTCCTGTCAGCCGGAAGGTTTCGCATCATCGCGGGCACGAGGCCGGAGACATCCGGATGCAGTTCATCCTGCCAGACGGAATCCAGTGCCACGGGACGCTCCATCCGGATGTTGAAACAGCCATCCGTGTCGTTCGACCGGTCCGGCAGGCCCGCATGGTGTCCCAGGATCGCATAAGCGATCAATTCGGCGACGGCGGCATCCGGCCCTGTCGCCAATTGTTTCAAAATCTGGGCTCCGGCCGTGGAATGATCTACACGGACATTCGCGCCCGCAAGTATCCGCTGAAAGTCGGGATTGTACTTTCCGAGATCATGAAAAAGCCCGGCGACAAAGGCGGCGCGCTCCAGACCGAAAGGCCGGGCCATTTCCGCCGCGAGCTTGGCCACGGCCACAAGGTGGTCCCTCAGCCCCTGCCAGTCTCGAGTATCCCCTTCCGTTCCGCTATGCGCATACCAGTCCATCGCATCCCCCCTTCATTGGACTCCAGGAAGAGACTGGCGCGAACTCGATATCTTCCGGGCACATCGCCGGCAAGAAAAGTAAAAGCCTTACGCGTCTACATCCATAGGATGTATTCAGAGATATTTTCCGACGATAGTCAAGTGAAAGTTGCATGAATGACTATCATGCTGGTCCCGGTCATGGCCGACCCCGGCGGCGCAGCATATTCGCATTGAAAGCACGCTTTGAAAGGCGTGCGTCATAATCACGTCATCGCAGAGGTGTGGGATTTGGGACCACCGCGAAAAAACGCTATCGAACACGCACTCGCGGTGCTCAATAAGAACGGATTAAAACCGGAAGGCCAAAGGCTGAAAGAACATGATATGGTGCCCGGAGGCGGATTTGAACCACCGACACGCGGATTTTCAATCCGCTGCTCTACCAACTGAGCTATCCGGGCATCCCTGCTTGTCAGCAGTGGTTCCGCTTGAAGAACCATGGGGCGGTTGGTTGCGCCCCGGAAGCGAGCGGGGTTATAACATCTTGTTCGGCGGTGTCCAGCACCAAATGACGATTTTTCGACAGGAAAATGTCAGTGGATGCAAATATCTGAAAAATAATGGATATCCGCCGAAATTTCAGGCGGTTACTCCTCGTCGCCGGCCTTTGACTCGTCGTCAGCAACCGGGATAGCATAGGAGCCGGTCAGCCAGCGGTTCAGATCGACATTGCGGCAGCGGTCCGAACAGAAGGGATAATGGTCGCGGTGCGACGAGCGCTTGCATTCCGGACATGCCACGGCCTTGCGCAGGGGCGCGATATTGGTTGTCGCCTTGTTGCCTTCGGAACCCATGGCCTCAGCCTTTCGCCCAGTTGCCGTGCACGTCGTAGCCCTCGCCCGACAGCAAGCTGACTGTCTCGTACAGCGGCAGGCCGACGACGTTGGTATAGGAACCAACCAGCTTGACCACGAAACTGCCGGCAATACCCTGGATGCCGTAGGCGCCGGCCTTGCCGCGCCACTGGCCCGACGCGAGATAGCTGTCGATATCGTGGCTGGAAAGCCGCTTGAACCTGACTTTGGTATCGATGACCTTCTGGCGCACCGTACGGTCAGGCGTGATCAGGCAGACGCCGGTATAGACGCGGTGACTGCGGCCCGAGAGGAGATGGAGCGCGCTCGAGGCCTCGCTGACCAGTTCGGGCTTGCCCAGGATACGGCGGCCGACGGAGACGACGGTGTCGGCAGCGAGGATATAGCTGCCTTCCCAGACCGGTTCGCCCTTGATGGCGGCGAGTGCCGCGCGGGCCTTTTCCGCCGACAGGCGCCAGGCGAGCGAGCGCGGATGCTCGGTGCGCTTCGGGGTCTCGTCGAGATCCATCGGCATCAGGCGCGCGGGTTCGATGCCCGCCTGCGCGAGCAATTCGACACGCCGCGGCGAACCGGAGGCCAGGATCAGCTTCTGTGTCAATACCATCGCAACCAAGCCGTCTTTTCGGAAACTTGCGGCAGATGCCGCGATGCTTACTTGAAGCGATAGGTGATACGGCCCTTGGTGAGGTCGTAGGGCGTCATTTCGACAAGCACCTTGTCGCCGGCGAGAACGCGGATACGATTCTTGCGCATGCGGCCTGCCGTGTGGGCAATGATCTCATGTTCGTTTTCAAGCTTCACGCGGAAGGTTGCGTTGGGAAGCAATTCGGTAACGACGCCCGGGAATTCGAGGACTTCTTCTTTCGCCATGTAGGATATGTCTTTCTGTGCTTCGATGCGGACGCGGACGCGCCCTTTAAAAAATTTGGCGGAAACTACACAATCGCCGCGGTTTTGTGAACAGCAGCGATCTTCTTTTCCGATTTTGTGAAGGCGCTATGCCATCTTCTCGGGCATTTGTCCAAGCAAACGATGCCTGATCAGCGTCGCCAGGTGATTTCGAACGTCGCGATAGGCCGAAACGATCTGTTCGCGCGTGCCGGTGGCGACCGTCGGGTCCGGTGTCGGCCAGTATAGGACATCGATCGCCATCGAGCGCGTCAATTCAAGCGCTGCGTGATGCGCTTCCGGCGCCAGCGTCACGATGAGATCGAAATAATCGTCCTCCAGTTCGTCCAGCGTGTGCGGCTGATGTCGCCCAACCGTCAGCCCGATCTCCTCCAAGACCACGTCGACGAAGGGATCGCGCTCGCCCGGCCGCACACCGGCAGAAGCGACATAGGTGCCGGCCGGCAGCATGGCCTTCGCCAGCACTTCCGCCATCGGCGACCGGATCGCATTCATGCCGCACATGAACAGCACCGAGGCCGGCGATTTCGCGCTGCGCTGCTCTATCAGGGGCGAAGCGGCGATCGTCACGCTCAGCCCCGCCAGTAGAGCACGCAGACCAGCGTGAAGAGACGCCGCGCCGTATCGAAATCCAGCTTGATCTTGCCCGACAGCCGATCCATCAGCGTCTGCGAGCCTTCGTTGTGAATGCCGCGCCGACCCATGTCGATGGCCTCGATCTGGCTGGGCGTCGAGGAGCGGATCGCCTCGTAATAGCTTTCGCAAATCATGAAATAATCCTTCACGATCCGCCGGAACGGCGTCAGCGACAGGATATGGGTGGCGACGGCGTCACCGTTTTCCAGCGTGATGGCAAAGACCAGCCTGGAATTGATCAGCGACAGGTTCAGCCGGTAGGGGCCGCCCGGATGGCCCGCGGGCTCGAAGGCGTTTTCCTCGATCAGGTCGAAGATCGCCACGGCGCGTTCATGTTCGACATCGGGCGTCGAGCGGCCGATGGTTTCATCCAGCACGACATCGCAGAGGCGGTGGCTGGCCGTGGCTGTCATCCCTCATCCCCGAGATTGAGCCGGATGGCGACCGAGCGCGCATGCGCCTCCAGCCCCTCGGATCGGGCAAGCGCGATCGCCGCAGGCCCAAGGTCACGCAACTGGTCGACGCCGAGCCGCAGGATCGAGGTGCGCTTCATGTAATCGAGCACGCCGAGGCCGGAGGAGAACCGGGCCGACCTCGCCGTCGGCAGGACGTGGTTCGAGCCGCCGACATAGTCGCCGATCACTTCCGGCGTATGGCGGCCGACGAAGATGGCGCCGGCATTGCGGATTTTCGGGATCATCGCATCGGCATCGGCAAGCGCCAGCTCCAGATGTTCGGCGGCGATGCGATTTGCGAGCGGCACCGCCACCTCAAGATCAGGCACGAGAATGACCGCGCCGAAATCACGCCAGCTGGCGCGGGCGGTGTCGCCTCTGGGAAGCGTGCGCAACTGGCGCTCGACGGCGGCTTCGACGGCGGCGGCAAACGACGCGTCGTCGGTGATCAGGATCGACTGGGCGCCGACATCATGTTCCGCCTGGGCGAGCAAATCGGCGGCGATCCAATCGGGATCGTTGTCACGGTCGGCGATAACAAGGACTTCCGAAGGGCCGGCGATCATGTCGATGCCGACGGTTCCGAACACCTGCCGCTTGGCGGCCGCGACATAGGCGTTGCCGGGTCCCATGATCTTGGCGACCGGCGCGATGGTGATGGTGCCATAGGCAAGTGCGGCGATCGCCTGGGCGCCGCCGATCCGGTAGATTTCCTCGACACCCGCCATGCGCGCGGCGGCGAGAACGGCCGGATTGATCGAACCACCATTGGCCGGCACGACCATGACGATGCGCTCGACGCCCGCCACCCTGGCCGGCAGCGCGTTCATCAACACCGAGCTCGGATAGCTTGCCGTGCCGCCTGGCACATAAAGGCCGACGGCATCGATCGCCGTCCAGCGGGAACCGAGGCCGACACCCATCGAATCCTCGTAGATATCGTCCTTCGGCCGCTGGCGGGTGTGATGCGCCTCGATGCGGACAGCGGCGACCTTGAGCGCGCCCAGAACTTCCGCTGGCACCTGGTTGATGGCCGCGTCGATTTCCTCAGATGTCACCGCCATGCCGGTCACCGCGAAATCGAGACCGTCGAATTTCTTCGTGTAGTCGGCAAGGGCCGCGTCACCACGGGTGCGGACATCGTCGATGATCGCCCGCACGACCGCGTTCACATCCTCGGATACTTCCCGCTTGGTCGTCAGAAAGGCTGCGAACTGCTCTTCAAAGCCGGGGGTGAGATAGTCCAGACGAATGGCCAAGGGAAAGAATCCTCAATCGGTAATCGGCAGTCGCGCGTGGCTTGAGAGCCAGCGGTCGAAATTCGGGCGCCAGAAGTCAGGAGCCGGCCGGATGGCGGGGCTTGAAGCCGGTTTCCCATGCGCCGCCGGTATCCGCAAGCTGAACCTCGATACATTCCACATCGATCATGATCGAAGCGCCGCCCGAGAGCACGAATTCCACCGTTCCATCTGGCCCCTCGCCGTTCTGCTCGAACTGGATCGACAGCAGCGACAGGACCTCTTCACCATCCTTGCGGTTAAAGCCGATGGAGCGGACCGCAGAGACACGCTTGAACAGGAGCAGGCTGCGGCGGCGCTCGAACGACTTGCCACGTCCCTCCGCCGTTTCCCAGACGAAGCGATTGATCACCAGAGACAGTTGCCGAGAGCGCGGCACATAGGCAAGGCCCGACACCTTGAACACCGCGTCCTGCACATGGGCGGACACGATCCCGAGGTCCTCGGCGTCCAGCGCCATCAGCTTCAAACTATCCATGCCGTCAATCCCCTGTCCAGGCGCCTGTCTGCGACCGCAAGGCGGCCGCCATGATGACAAGGACATAGGACGCCGGTATCGAATCCGCAACAGCGCGAGGTGCTCAACGACCGGTCAGCGATCAATCGCTGACGCGTTCAACCTGTGCGCCGCAGGCATTGAGCTTTTCTTCCAGTCGCTCGAAACCGCGATCGAGATGATAGACACGCGACACCATCGTATCGCCTTCCGCCACCAGGCCGGCGATGACCAGCGACACCGAGGCGCGCAGGTCGGTCGCCATGACGGGCGCACCCTTCAGTCGTTCGACACCCTCGATCTTGGCGGTCTGGCCGGACAGCGATATCTTGGCGCCGAGACGGGCCAGTTCCTGCACATGCATGAAGCGGTTTTCGAAGATCGTTTCGGTAATGTGCGAAATGCCCGACGACTTGGTCATCAGGCCCATGAACTGCGCCTGCAGGTCGGTCGGGAAACCCGGGAAAGGATCGGTGACGACGTCGACCGGCTTGATGCCACCGCCGTTGCGCACGACGCGCAGCCCCGTTTCGGTCTCGGTGATCTCGGCGCCGGCGCGGCGGATGGCTTCGAGCGCCGTGTCGAGCAGGCGCGCATTCGTGCCTTCGAGCACGACATCGCCGCCGGTCATGGCAACGGCCATGGCATAGGTGCCGGTCTCGATGCGGTCCGGCAGGACGCGGTGGCGCGCGCCCGACAGCGAGGTGACGCCCTCGATGGTGACCGTCGAGGTGCCGGCGCCGGTGATCTTGGCGCCCATGGCATTGAGGCAATTGGCGAGATCGACGACTTCCGGCTCGCGCGCGGCATTGCCGATCACGGTCGTGCCGTTGGCGAGCGTTGCCGCCATCATCATCACATGGGTCGCGCCGACCGAAACCTTCGGAAAGACATAGCGGGCGCCGATCAGGCCGCCCCTGGGCGCCGTCGCATTGATATAGCCGCTGTCGATCTCGATATTGGCGCCAAGTGCCGTCAGCCCTTCGATGAACAGGTCGACCGGGCGCGTGCCGATGGCGCAGCCGCCGGGCAGCGAGACGCGCGCCTTGCCTTCACGGGCCAGAAGCGGACCGATGACCCAGAAGCTGGCGCGCATCTTGGAGACCAGTTCGTAAGGAGCGGTCGTATCGACGATATTGCGCGAGGTGAAATGGATCGTACGGGAATAGCTCTCCCCTTGGCGCTCGCGGCGGCCGTTGACGGAGATGTCGGCGCCGTGATTGCCGAGGATGCGGATCAGCTGCTCCACGTCGGCCAGATGCGGCACGTTTTCCAGCGTCAGCGTATCGTCCGTCAGAAGCGAGGCGATCATGAGCGGCAGGGCGGCATTCTTGGCGCCGGAAATCGGGATGATGCCGCGAAGCTCGTTGCCGCCGGTAATTCTGATGCGATCCATAGGGTACCTTACGGGCGCCGCCCGCCTTTCGTGACAATCCGTCTTGAAGAGATTGGCGCCTCCATAAAGGATGCGCCGTGAAATGAGAAGCAAATTGAACCGTGACGGTAAACCGCCGGCGGGGCGAGGTAGAATTTGCATCCGTCCGCCATATCCGTCTCCACATAGGAAGACCGGCGCAGCGAAAACAGACATCTACGCCACACGATATCCGCCCCCGGATCCCGTGATGACGCGAGGCCGGATTATTCCGCCGATTCGTCCGTTTTTACGGCAGGCAGGCCGGAAGTTTCATCCGCCGCACCGGATCGTCGCGCACGCCCCTGCTGCTTTCGCCGCAAAAGATTGTCGCGCAGGGTCTTTGCCGCCCTGAGCCGGCGCGCCTCGGCCTGGCGCTCGGCTTCGTGCCCCGGCTCCAGATGGCCGCCACGCCCTTCGGGGGCGGCATTGTCACGTGTCTGATCGTTGTCATCTTGCATGGTGCTGAAATAGCGCAAAACCCGATCCTCCGAAAGTCCACCCGCCTTTTCCCCGGTTCATGCAACGAATTTCGGTTTTGCGGCTTGCACTCCGCAACGACCTATGGCAATAGGCCCTCGCTCGCGCCGGACAACACCGATCCGCCGCACGATGCTGCTATAGCTCAGGGGTAGAGCACTCCCTTGGTAAGGGAGAGGCCGAGAGTTCAAATCTCTCTAGCAGCACCAGTTTTCTTCCTTTGAATTATCAAGACATTTGATCGGCGCTTTCCGCCGAGCCCCTTCCAGCCGCCATGACTGCAATCGTCAGTCCAGCCGATAATAGGGATCTTCCCGGTAGGTTGCGCCGACATAGCAATTTGTCCCGAAGCATCTTGGGCTTCTCCGGTCTCTCGCCGGATAATAGACGTGGGGAGGCGCTTTTCGGTGATGATAGCCGACCCTCGGCGCAACGTAATAATCGTGGCGCTCGATCACGACCTGCTCGCGGTAAAGGGTGCCGGGACGGGCGGAATAGGACGCGTAGCCGCCATCCTCGACGCAGCCCGTCAACGTGACAGCGGACATTCCGAGAGTAGCGAGAATGAAGAACGGCTTGCGGCTCATGTTGACCTCCAGAACGGGGAAACAGTGCTATCCTGACACAGAAGCAAGCCTGGCTGCACCGGAGAACGGCAGGATGGTTAAAGCCGCCGCAAGATGAGCTTACTGGCACATCCCATTTCTCATTCCCTTCTGCCGATCCGGCGCACCTGACCCCAGTCCCGGCGCTCCGCTCCGGGTCGCACGATGGCCCATCTTGACTTCGAGCAAAAATGAGAACATATAGTGAACATACAGAACATTGCCGGATGGCGACATCGCGGCTCAGCCTTGGGGTCAGATATGAGTTACATCGAGGAAATCACGGCACGGACGCAGGCGGTGCTCGAACGGTCGCGGGCATTCCGTGAGCGCTCCCAGGCGATGCGGGAGGAGCATAAGGCGTTGATCGAGCGCGCTTCGATCAAGTCCGGCCAGCTTCATTTCGTCTTTCCTGCATCAGGTCAGAACACGGCAAAACACTAGCGACGCGCAAGGTTGGAACGCTAAAGTCCTTTGTCACAATATTGGGCCCCTGCTCCGCGCACAGTCTCGTGATATGAGCATCGGTGTTGATTGCATGGCTGTGCCGGTCTACTTAGGCGGCATTGAAACAAGGCTTCGAGTCCCGACGATGGCAATTTCCGATCTGATCCTGCAGTTGCAGCATGCCAAAGAGCCCAGCAGGGATCTCGACATTTCGATCGGGATCGTCATGGGCTACAAGCGTCATGTGAAGACGGTGGGCAAGGGCGAGGGCGGCAAGGAAGAACGTAAGGTCGTTTGGCTCTATCCGTCCGACGGTGATGAAAGCAGTAGCTTGCCCTCTTTTACCGGCAAGATCGACGATGCCTATTTTCTGGCGCAAAGTCTGGTGCCCGGCTGCGTCGGCGGCGTCAGTTGGGATTCGCGCGGCGGAACGGCCAAGATCGATGACGGCCCCTATTTCACCGCAAACACGCCGGCCATCGCGCTATGCATCGCAGCGCTCAGCGTCAAGCATTTCCAGGAAGCCGAAGCCAAGTAGGTTTTGGCGCACAACCAGGCAACGAACGCAACCTCTCCAACGGGTAAATCCAGGCTCTACACGGCGTTTTGAACGAGCACCGTCGACTCAGGCCTGCGAAAATATTGACCGTGCCGCCTCGCCCGTGACATGCTCCGACAGCCAACCACAAGGAGTGGCCCGGATGAAATCTCTTGTCTTCCTGAGCGCAATCGCACTCCTGCTGGCTTCCTGCACGGCGCCGGTGGTCGAGCCCATCCCCGGCAGCATCACCTATGGCGGCCAGCCGCGAACCAAACTGACGAAATCGCCGGTTGGCAGCCGTGTGCACAACTCCTTCCGCACCTTAAACGGTGTTGCCTACGAGACCTATATCATCGAGCCGGATCGCTCGCTGAAGCTCATCCGGCGCGAAATCCGCAGCGACTATTTCGATCAGAATTGAGCCAGTATCAACCCGTCAGACGGCGCTTCTCGGCGCCGCCGCGACCAGCCGCGCATAATCGATGGCCGAGAGCATGTTGGCGTGGTTGGCTTTACCCGTTCCGGCAATATCGAAGGCCGTGCCGTGATCGACAGAGACGCGATCGATCGGCAGGCCGAGCGATACATTGACCGCCGTCTCGAAGGCGACCAGCTTGATCGGGATATGACCCTGGTCATGATACTGCGCAACGACGAGATCGAAGGCACCGCCATAGGCGCGGGCATAGACCGTATCGGCTGAAATCGGCCCGACCACGTCGATGCCCTTGGCCTGCGCCAGTTCGACCGCCGGCGCCAGGAACTTCGTGTCCTCGTCACCGAACAGGCCGCCCTCGCCGCAATGCGGGTTGATACCGGCAACGGCGATGCGCGCCTTCTTGCCGAGCCGCAGGAAATGCCGATGCCCCGCCTCGATGGTCGCCAGCACCCGCTCGACGGTCGCCCGCTCGATCGCGGTGCGCAACGAGACATGGGTGGAGACGTGGATAGTGTTCAGCCGCTCCGAGGCGAGCAGCATGAAGGAGCTTTTCGAGCCGGTGAGATGGGCGAGAAGGCCGGTATGGCCGTCAAAATGATGGCCGGCGAGATTCATCGCCTCCTTGTTGATCGGGGCGGTGACGATGCAATCGACAGCGCCGGACTGGGCGAGTTCGACGGCACGCTTGATATAGCGCACCGACGCATCGCCGGCGACAGGGCTGACCTTGCCGATCTCCGGCAGGCTGCCGTCTATGGCGACCTCGTCGACCGCAATTGCACCGGTGGACGGCGTGGCGGAAAATGTGAGTTCGGTGCCCGTTACCCGATTGGCCCGTTCCAGCGCCTGCACGTTACCGACGATGACGAAATTCTCCCTATCGGCCTGCGGCAGGGCGGCCAAGGCCTTGACGATGACTTCCGGCCCGACGCCGGCCGGGTCTCCCAGCGTGACGGCTACGCGCGATGTGTTCATGCTTCATGTCCTCCGTGGCGGGCCTGCCGCCTCTTCTGCGATGCGGTTCCGCCGATCGCAGGTCTGTTCCAGTCAGTATGCGGCTTGATAGATCGAAAGAATATCGCCTCGGCCAAGATCGCGTGGATTGTTATCGAGCAGCCGGCGAATGGCAAAGGCATCGTCAGCCATTGCGCCGAGATCTGTCTCCGGCACGCCAAGCCCCGAAAGCCGCATCTCGATACCGAGCGCGGCGCAGAATTCGAAGGTCGCGTCGAAGACGGAAGCCTGGTGGCCGCGTGCCTTGAGATTGAGGGCTTCGATCACCTGCGCCGTCTTTTCCGGCACCGATGGCGTGTTGAAGGCAAGCACATGCGGAAAGATCAGCGCATTGGCCGCGCCATGGGCGACGTGCCAGCGGGTTCCGAGGGGATAGGCAAGCGCGTGGCCGCCTGCGGTATTGACCGGGCCGAGACAGAAGCCGCCATAGAGCGAGGCAAGCGACAGGCCGGCGCGTGCCTCGGCATCCGAACCGTCAGCAACGGCACGGGCGAGAAAGCGGCCGACCAGACGCACACCCTCGATCGCATAGAGATCGATCATCGGATGTGCCTTGCGATTGGTGAAGGCCTCGACGCAATGCGCCATAGCATCGACGCCGGTCGCGGCCGTGGTTGCGGCCGGCACGGTGAAGGTGAGGCTGGGATCGATGATGGCGATATCGGCGAGCATATGGATGCTTTCGACCGCAAGCTTGGCCTGCGTCGCGGGGTCAGTGACGAGTGCGCGGATACCGGCCTCGCTGCCTGTTCCGGATGTGGTCGGCACCTGCGCGAGGGCTGCCCGGCGACGGCCGGTGACTTTTCCCGCCCCGACAACATCGCGCAGCGTCTGGGTGGAGCCAGACAGAACTGACGCAAGCTTGGCGAGATCCATCGCGCTGCCGCCGCCGAAGCCGACGATTAGATCGGCGTCCGCCGCATCCGCTGCCGCCAACACCAGATCGAGATTGTCGGTATCAGGTTCGGGCTTCACCTTGGAAAAAACGGTGACCTCGCCTGGCAATTCCAGAACGCCGACACGCGATGCATTGAACGCGTCGGAAATCACCAGCACGCGCGAAAACCCTTTCACCTTTGCCCAGGCGCCAAGCTTTCCGGCAACGCCGACGCCGAATTCGATGATCTCCGGGCGAACGATCGCGATGGGGGCGCTCAGGCTGATCATGGGCTCTTCCTCGTCGTTTCTGCGCTCACACCTCTCAGCGGCGCGAACAACATGTAAATTTGTTACATGTATCCCCGTTTCTTGGCAAGGGTGAAGGTTCACCGTAATCCGATTTTCTGCCAAACCCAGTCGGATTTTCGTCAGACCAACCGAATTAGGAAGCCATAATACTGTGTTTTTTAACGAAATTTTTGAAAACAGTTTTTACTCGGCGGGTTTCTTGGATACGCCAAAGAGGGCTGGAAAAACATGGCTGTCCAGCGCTGAAAATTGTATAAATATCGGCGTTTCCGTCGGTTTCGGACTGCTTTGCAGCAGAATCGAACCCAACTTGTTAAAAACAGGAACACATGGTGCCGATTTCACGCATTTGTAAAAGCAAGGCGATGATCTGATGCGGGAACCGTCCGTTCGGTCCCCGCCTTCAAGCCGGCATTCGGCCGGTAAAGCGGGGCTCCAGCCGCACATATTTGATGGCGCGGCGGTAATAGGTATAGGCGATATGCAGCGCGCCATCCGCCCCCTCGACGATCGAGGGATAGGAATATTCCCGGTTGAGCGCATCCTTGGAATTGTTGGTCAGGCAATATCCGTCGCCGGTCTCGAGATCGACAGGATCGGTGAATGACCTTGCGCCATCCGCCGAGAACACAAGGCTCATCGGCGCACGCGGAACACCCCAGATGGCCTTGCGTGCATCATTCCGCTCCGTCGCAACGACCTCCGGCGCCGGGGGCGATTCCTCCGCCTCAATCTCGTCATAGAGCGAATGGCGCCGGTCGGATGAGGTCAAGCAATTGGAATGATTGTATATCACCGCGATTCGTCCATCCGAAAGCGCGGTCGCCTGGATCGAGGAATTGTTGTTCGGCAGCAGGGTCGGCTCCGGCGCGCTCCAGGTCATTCCGTCATCATCAGACACACTGCGCAGGATCTGGGTAGCGAAGCGATTGCGGAACAGGGCAACCATGCGCCCGTCGCCCTGCGGAACGATGTTCATGTGCACGGCACCGATGCTGTCGGGCACATCGACCATCTGCCAACTGACGCCGGCATCACGCGAAACGAGCACGGCGGCCGTATCGACATCGCCAGTCCAACGCTGGCCGGGAGCACCGATGCATCGAAACACCGGCAGCAGCCAGACGCCGGCTCCGTTGACGACGACCGGCTGACGCACGAACGTGCCGGGACTGTCGCAGAGAATATCGACCGGTCCGAATGTCAGGCCACCGTCCTTCGATATCCGCCGCTTGACGACAGCCCCGTCCTGATTTCCGGACGTCTGCGAAGTGAAGATCAGCCAGATCTTGCCATCCGGCGCGGTAAAGATCAGCGGGTTCTGTTCGGATTTCGCCGGATCGTCCGACATCTTTTCCGGCGCCGACCAGGTGTCTGAACCAGGTAGTAGTCGCGACATATAGATGGAGATGTCGCCCATCCCCTCCATCGTGCCGCCAAACCAGACGCAGGTCAGCGTGCCATCGGGCAGAAAGGCCAGATTGGCGGCGTGGTTCTGCACGCAAGGCGATGGCAGGAAGGCGTCGAAACGAAGCTTTTCGCCACCGTCCGGCTTGATGACGCCGTTCATAAGAGGCGGAATTTGCTCGGGTTTCAGGCCGGAACCGGATGTCATGGCACCCTCCTTCACGGCAGTTGCGCGAACTTGACGGCGAGATCGGCCTGGTCTGCGGCGCTTAGCGCCATCAGCGGCGCGCGCGGTCGCGCCCAGGCGGAATTGCCGTTCTTCAGGCCGACCATCGCCTTGATCGTCGGGATCTGGACGTAGGAATTCGACAGCGACCGGTAGGCATTGATGCGGGCCTGCGCCGCCTCGACGTCCGCTGCGCGCGTGGGATCGTTGGCATGGTCGTAGACGGTACGCAACGAGTTGGCGACCAGGTTGGACGTCGCGGTAATGCAGCCCGCGCCGCCCGCCTTGATCAGCGGCAGCAGCAGCGGGTCAGCGCCGGCCAGCACCGAAAATCCCGGGAATGCGGCAATCAGCGCTTCCATATTTGCGAAGTCGCCGAAGGAATCCTTGATGCCGACAACTGTGTCCGGGAAGGCCTCGATCAACCGGCCGATCAGCGGCAGGCTCAGCGGAATGCCGGAAACCTGCGGAATGTGATAGAGAACGACCTGCAGCCGGTCGTCGGCAATCGTTTCGATGATCCGCGCATAGGCAGCGAAGAGGCCGTCGTCAGACACACCTTTGTAATAGAAGGGCGGCAGCATCACGACGCGGCTGACGCCGGCCGAAAGCGCATGTTTCGTAAGCTCGATCGTATCGGGAATGGCTGCGACGCCGGTACCGGGCATCAATTGGTCGCCGGGAATACCGGATTTCAGCGCGGCTTCGAGTATCCCGCGGCGCTCGGCCGAGGAAAAGGAGTTTGCCTCGCCGGTCGTGCCCAGCAAAGCCACGCCATGGCATCCCTCGTCGAGAAGACGCCGGCAATGGGCTGCGAACAGGCCGAGATCAGGCGTATCATCGGCGTTGAGCGGCGTCGTGGCAGCGCTGTAGACGCCGGTGATCTTGTGAATGGTCATGGTGCGAATTCCTCCCGCCGCATACGCCGGCCGATATTCCGGTCGCCGCCATCACCCGCTTCTTCATCAATCATGACAAGTTGTCAAGAAAAATTCCGTTCCAAAAATTCCACACATAAAATACGCCATTGAAAAATAACGGTTTAATTCATAAACTCAGAACCGACATGAATATTCCAAAGAATTAATGTTGACATATTTACAATATCGATCCAGTGTCTGGCATCATCATGGCGCGGCAATCTGTCAGGAACCGGAGAGCGGAGGGCGCGATGACAGCATCTATTGGAGGATCAGATGTCTAACCCGAACAATCAAGCCGGCTCGTCGCAGCCGCAGATCACACGCCGCAGCGCCCTGAAACTCGGTCTTGGCACCAGCGTCGCGCTCGGTCTCTTCGGCCTGAGCGCCCGCATCGTCGTTGCTCAGGAGGGCCAGGTACTCAAGGTCGCGAACCCGGCCTTCAACCAGGATTGGTCGCCTTTGCGCGGTGGTGGCGTGCCCTATCGGTGGAATTCCGTCTGGTGGGCGTCGCCAATGTATTTCGACTCGAAGGGTGAACTGCACCCTTACGTCTTTACAAGCTGGGAGCCGGACGCAGAGAACAAGACATGGACCTTCAAGATC
Source organism: Pararhizobium sp. O133 (assembly GCF_051669845.1). NCBI lineage: Bacteria > Pseudomonadati > Pseudomonadota > Alphaproteobacteria > Hyphomicrobiales > Rhizobiaceae > Pararhizobium > Pararhizobium sp. O133. The sequence goes on from NZ_CP196426.1 coordinate 4,287,739, forward strand.
GATCCGAAGGCCGTTTTCTCTGACGGCAGCAAGATCACCGCTGAGGACGTCAAGGGTTCGTGGAACGTCTCGGCCATGCCGAACACCAAGAGCCAGCGCGCCGATCAGGTCCTGGGCAAGGTCGCAGGCTACGCCGATGTCGGCGCCGGCAAGGCCAAGGAAATCTCCGGCATCGCCACGCCGGACGAAGGTACGGTCGTCGTCACGCTATCCGAATCCGACCCGATCTTCTTCATGCGCCTCGGCAACCACATTGCGCCGATCACCAAGGCTTCGCAGTCCCGCGGCGAAGACGGCGAGGAAATCGCCGAATGGTACATGCCGGCCAATAACGCGGTCTATTCCGGTCCGTTCAAGCTGACCAGCATCGACCTCGACGCTGGCAAGCTGGTGTTCGAGCCGAATGAAAACTTCTTCGGCCCGAAGCCGAAACTTGCCCGCATCGAGATCGACTCGATCGAAGACAATGTCACGGCAACGTCCCTTCTGAAATCCGGCGAGTACAATGCCCATACGGAGCTTGTCACCTCGACCATCATTCAGGATCTCGGTGCCAGCTTTGCAGAGGGACCGCTGATTCCGACCAGCCAGCATTTCTGGTTCAACTCGTCGCGCGCGCCGATGGACGATCCGAAGGTTCGCCAGGCGCTGATCATGGCCGTCGACCGCGAAGGCCTGATGAAAGCCTCGTTCCCGGATGGCCCGCACAAGAAGACCGACCAGGTCCTCAACTCCGTGCCGGGCGCCGACAATTCCGGCTTCGAGCCCTACCCGTATGATCCGGAAGGCGCCAAGAAGCTGCTGTCGGAATCGACCTATGGCGGACCGGAACGGCTTCCGAAGCTTCTGTTCGTCGGCGTGTCCGGCCCGGCCATCGAGGCCGCCGCCCAGTTCATCGCCGAACAGTGGCGCCAGAACCTTGGCATCACCGCCGTCGACATGAAGCCGCAGCAGGACGCCTATGCCGGTCCGGACCAGAACGCGGTCCAGATCTTCCGCGACGATGTCGGCACCCGCGTTCCCGATGCCGTCTCCTATCTGGCCGGCTCCATCGCCTCGACCTCATCGAACGCGCAGAACAAGCTCGGCGGATACAAGAACGACAAGGTCGATAGCCTGCTGGCGGAAGCAGCGACCAAGGCAGCGGATGATCCGCAGCGCGTCGCCCTTGCCCAGGAAGCCCAGAAGGCCTTCCGCGAAGACTGGAACTTCATTCCCTGGTACGCCCAGGCGATGTCGCGCTGGGCAACCGACAAGGTATCCGGCATGGACAAGAACCTCGACTGGCAGGTCGTCGCCCCCTGGGACATCTCGATCGCCTGAGGCGTCGTGATGCCGAACACTTCTGTGCGGGAGCGGAGACCCGCTTCCGCACGGACTGCGAATGCTGGAGTATGATTGCGGACTTTCGCCGCAGGGCAAAGCTCAAGGCATCATCTTCTGAAACGAACGGTGGGGAACTGCCATGCTGCGTTATATAACAACCCGTTTCCTTGTCTGGATCCCATCCGTCCTTCTTGTCATGCTCGGCGTCTATGCACTGGCCTATTACGGCGCCGGCGATCCGATCAAGCTGATATTCCTGCGCGCGCCCGGCGACGTCGCCTACAATCCGGAGCGTATCGAGGCGATCCGCGAAAGCGCCGGCCTCAACCGTCCCTTCCTCATCCAATTCGCCAGCTATATCTGGAACCTGCTGCACGGCAATTTCGGCAATTCGCTGAGCTCCGGCCGCTCCGTCTGGGCAATGATCTCGGCTGCAGCGCCCGTTTCCTTCAAGCTCGCGCTCTGTTCCGTCATCCTCACCGCCGTCGTCGCCATTCCGCTCGGGCTGATCGCGGCGCTCAACCAGAACACTCGCACCGACTATGCCATCCTCGGCTCGGCCCTGTTCCTCTGGGCGATCCCGGCCTATGTCGCCGGCCCGATGCTGATGGTCCTGCTGATCATGATCCTTCCGGGCTCGGCGGTTCCTTATGGCTGGGGCGGAGTCTTCGACGTGCGTATCCTGCTGCCGCTGATCGTCCTGTCCTTTCAGCCGATCGCCCTCATCGTACGCCAGACGCGCGCCGCTGTCATTGAAGTGCTGTCGGAGGATTTTGTTCGTACGGCACGGGCAAAGGGCGTTCCAGAGGTGATGGTGGCACTCCGCCATATCCTCCGCCCGGTTTTGACGCCGGTGGTCACCCAGCTCGGCCTGATCATGATCACCATCGTCAACGGCGCCATCTTCGTCGAGCTGGTCTTCGGCCTGCCCGGTCTTGGCCGCCTCACGGTGCAGGCGCTGACCAATACCGATTATCCCGTCATCCTTGCCATCACGCTGATCGGCTCGTTCCTGGTGATGATCTCCAACCTCTTGGTCGATGTGCTTTATCCGCTGCTCGACCCGCGTGCCAACGACACCAGAAGGAGCCGCTGACCATGTCCGTCGTTCCCATGACCAACGCTCCCATCGAGATCGAACCGCCCGTCAGCCTCTGGCGAGACGCCTGGCACCGGCTGCGCCGCAACAAGCTCGCCGTCTTCGGCCTCGTCGTCGTCGTCATCCTCGCCTTCACAGCTCTTTTTGGCCCGTACCTGACGCCTTACGACTTTCTCAGCCAGGACCTCAATTCACGCAATCTGGCGCCGTCGCTGTCTCATCTGTTCGGCACGGACGATCTCGGGCGCGACGTGTTCAGCCGGGTCATCTACGGAACACGCACGGCCTTCCTCGTTGCTATCGTCGTCACCTTCATCGCTGTCCTCATCGGCGTGACGCTCGGCGCCCTCGCCGGCTTCTTCGGCGGCTGGCTGGACCGGATCGTCATGTGGCTGACGGATATGACCATGTCGATCCCCAACCTCTTGCTCGTCGTCGTCATCAATGCTTCGCTGAAGTCGCCGATCGCCAGCTGGATGGAGAGCCGTTATCTGGCGACGCTCAATCCTTTCTACCGCGAAACGATCTGGGTCGATTTCCTGCTGGTCTTCGGCTCGATGGCGCTGATCTCCTGGCCGCCCTATGCGCGCCTTGTCCGCGCACAAGTGCTGTCGATCCGCTCGCGGCCTTATATCACCGCCGCCCAGGCCCTGGGCCTGACCAACCGCATCATCCTGATGCGCTATGTCGTGCCCAATGCGCTGGGACCACTGATCGTCGCCGTCAGCGCCGGGCTCGGCACCGCCATGGTGCTGGAAAGCGCCTTCTCCTTCCTCGGCGTCGGGGTCAATCCGCCAACACCCAGCTGGGGCAACATGATTTCCGACGGTCTGCGCGTCTGGCAGCATTATCCGCATCTGCTCGCCGCCCCCGCCGCCGTGCTCGGCCTCGCCTCCGTCGCCTTCTCGTTCCTGGGCGATGGACTCAACGACGCACTCAATCCGCGCGGAGCGAAATGATGATGATGGCCAATGATATTCGCCCACAACCATCGGCCAAGACCGGCGAACGCCTTCTCGACGTCAAGGGCCTGACGATCGAGATCGAGACCCGCAACGGTCCGGCGACCATCGTCGATGGCATCGACCTGCATGTCGACAAGGGCGAGACGCTGGGCATTGTCGGCGAATCCGGTTGCGGCAAGAGCCTGACCATGCTGAGCTTGATGCGGCTCTTGCCCAACAAGATTCGTGTGACGAAGGGCGAAGCCAATTTTGCCGGGCGCGACTTGCAGACGATGTCGAATTCGGAGCTGCGCAAAGTGCGCGGCGGCGATGTCGGTTTCATCTTCCAGGACCCAATGACTTCGTTGAACCCGGTGATGCGCATCGGCCAGCAGCTGGCCGAGCCGCTGATTTACCACCGCGGCATGTCGAAGGCCGAAGCCCGCAAGCGCGCCGGCGAACTGCTGAAGCTCGTTGGCATTCCCGGTGCCGAGGACCGGCTGGACGCCTATCCGCACGAACTGTCCGGCGGCATGCGCCAGCGCGTGATGATCGCCATCGGCCTTGCCTGCAATCCGCAGCTGCTGATCGCCGACGAACCAACCACTGCGCTCGACGTCACCATCCAGGCGCAGATCGTCGATCTGGTGAAGGACCTGCGCAATAAGCTCGGCATGTCGGTTGTCTGGATTACCCACGACCTGGCGCTGATCGCTGGCCTCGTCGACCGCATCAACGTGCTCTATGCCGGCACCGTCGTTGAGGATGCGCCCGTCGATGCGCTGTTTGCCAATCCGAGCCACCCCTATACCCAAGGGCTGCTTGCCTCGATCCCGAAACTGTCAGACGAACGCTCGATGCGCCTGAGTTCGATCGGCGGCACGCCGCCGGAGCCCGGCCGCCGTCCCAAAGGCTGTCCTTTCGCGCCCCGGTGTCCCCTTGCGGAAGCGGTCTGCCATGAGATGGTTCCGTCGCTGGAAGGCATTGGCCCGAACGGCGCGCATCGTGTTGCCTGCTTCGTTGCCCAAAGAAAACTGGAGGCCGCGTGATGGCTGCCCAACCGCTGATGCGTATTGAAAACCTGGTGAAGCACTTCCATGTGCGGCTCGGCGCCTTCGGCGAGCGCGCTGCCACCGTGCATGCGCTGGATGATGTGAATTTCGACATTTTCGAGGGCGAAACGCTGAGCCTTGTGGGCGAATCCGGCTGCGGCAAGTCGACCACCGGCTTCACCCTGCTCAACCTGCACCGGGCAACCGAAGGCAAGGTGATCTATCAGGGTAAGAACATCGTCGAACTCGACGAAAAGGCTATGCGGCCCTATCGTCGCCAGTTGCAGATCGTCTTCCAGGACCCCTACTCGACGCTCAACCCGCGCATGACGATCGGTGAAGCCGTCGGCGAGCCGATCCTGTTTCACAAGCTCGCCACCAAGGCAGAACTCAAGGACCGGATCGCCACGTTGCTCGCCGATGTCGGCCTGCCGCCACGCTTTGCCTCGCGTTATCCGCATGAACTGTCCGGCGGCCAGCGACAGCGTGTGGCGATTGCCCGCGCGCTCGCCTGTCAGCCGAAATTCATCGTCTGCGACGAAGCGATCTCGGCGCTCGATGTGTCCGTCCAGGCGCAGATCATCAACCTGCTGCTCGATTTGCAGCAGAAATATGGGCTGACCTATCTGTTTATTGCCCACGACCTTGCGGTGGTGCGCCATATCAGCGACCGTGTCGGCGTCATGTATCTCGGGCGTCTGGCCGAGCTTGCGACCCGCGAGGAACTGTTCGAGCATCCGCTGCATCCCTATACGAAGGCGCTGCTGTCGGCTGTGCCGGAGGCCGATCCGGCGCATGAGCGCAGTCGCAAACGGCAGATCCTGCAGGGCGACGTGCCGAGCCCGCTCTCGCCGCCCGCCGGATGCCGTTTCCACACCCGCTGCCCGATCGCCATGGATGTCTGCGGCAAGGTCGTGCCGGAATGGCGCGAGGCCCGGCCGGGCCATATGGTCGCCTGTCATGCGGTCACCGAGGGTCTGCCTGGATGACATTGAAAGTCGCCATTATCGCCGATGACCTGACGGGTGCGCTCGATACCGGCACACCCTTCGTCGAGGCCGGCCTGAAGGTGGTCGTGGCGATCCAGGTGGAGGCTCTGACCGAGGCGCTGGCGCGTGATCCGGAGGTGCTGGTCGTCAACACGGCGTCACGCGCCCTGCCCGAAGACGAAGCGGCGGCCCGGATCGCAGCTGTTCTTTCCGCCCTCGGGCCTGCAAAGCCCGATATTCTGTTCAAGAAGATCGACTCGCGGCTGAAGGGCAATGTCGCCGCCGAAAGCCTGGCGCTGGCGAAAGCCGCCGGCCGCCGGCACATCATCGTCGCCCCGGCGATCCCCGACCAGCAGCGCTTCACCGTCGATGGCGCCGTCACCGGCCGTGGTGTCGACAAGCCCCTTCCCATCCGCCCGCTGTTTCCAGCGGACGTCAATACTGTCGAGGTGTTCGATGCCATAAGCGATGGGGATTTGGACGATCTGGTACACCGGACCGACTGGAGCAACGCTGTTGCCGTCGGCGCGCGCGGTCTTGGCAGCGCCTTTGCTAGGGCCTTCTTTCGACCGGCAGTTGCGCCGCCGGCCTTTGCGCCAACCTCTGAAACATTGTTCGCCTTCGGCTCCCGTGATCCGATCACCTCCTCTCAGATCGCCCAACTTCACGAACACCGCTGGATCACCTCGATAGCGGACGCACCCGCCGGAGCGCTGCCCGTTGCCGCTATTAAGTCGCTTCCCGCCGTTGCGCGCTGCTCCGGCGAACAGGTCTCGAATCCCGAGGATGTCGTCGCCCGCTTTGCGAAGGGTATCCGCGATGTGGTCGCGCGAACGCGCCCGGACATGCTGATGATGGGAGGCGGCGATACGGCGCTTGCCATCCTCAGGGAACTTGGCACCAGCGTTCTCGTGCCGAACGGCGACATCGAGGCGGGTATTCCCTGGTTTGAAATCAGCGGTCCCGATGGCCGGACATTTCGCTGCGCGGTTAAATCCGGGAGCTTCGGCAATATCGATTCTTTGCTAAAACTCGTGCCCGAGAATCTGTTAAGTGAAGCGATGTCCAATGGGACAAGGATCGAAAAACAGGCGTGGTGAAAAGAATGGCGCAAGATGCCCCCTCAATCGGAGAGCCCGGCGCAAACGCCAAGCCAGAGCGCGGCAAGTCGGTCAGGCTTGTCGATCGCGTCTTCGACCAGTTGAAAGAGCGCATCCGCTCGGGCAACTATCCTCCGGATTCCCGCCTTCCGGGCGAGCATGAACTGGCCTCGATCATGGGCGTCTCGCGACCGATCGTTCGCGATGCGCTTGGCCGGCTGCGTGAAGAAGGCATGGTCTATTCCCGCCAGGGCGCCGGCACCTTTGTGAGTGCCCAGGCGTCGCCGGCAACGCATCTGGCCTATTCGCCGGTCAAGACCATCGCCGATATCCAGCGTTGCTACGAATTCCGACTGACGATCGAGCCAGCCGCCGCCTTCTTCGCGGCGCAACGGCGTGACGAGGCCGCCATCCAGAAGATCGCCACCGCCCTTGCCGATCTGCGCGAGGCAACCAGCCACCAGCTCCATCGCACTGATGCCGACTTCGTTTTCCATCGCTGCGTCACCGAAGCGGCGAACAATCACTATTACACGGCCTCGATCGACGCGCTGAAGCCGCATATCGCCGTCGGCATGCATTTGCATGGCCTCTCCTTGATGGGGCCGCGGCTTGGGCTGGAGCGGGTGTTCGACGAGCACAATGCCATCTACCGGGCAATCGCCGACGGTCGGGCGGAGGATGCACAGAAGGCCATGCGACTGCATCTCGAGGGTTCACGCAACCGCCTGTTTGAAGATCGCGTCCTCGACCTTTCCTTTTAATTCCGGTTTGGACCCAACAAAAAAGCCAGCACCCGATGAGTGCTGGCTTTTGAATGCGTGTCTCGCGCCAGCCCGAAGCTGTCGAACGATCAGTCGCCGAGACGTTCCACGTTGCGGACCGCGCTCGTCGCGCCGCTTGCCAAGCCGATGGGTCGGGCGACGATCGACAGGAACTTGGCGAAATCGACGGACGGATGGCGCGATGCATAGATCACGTCGCGGCTCTTGACCGGGAATGTCTGTCCGACAATCAGGCTGTCCGGCCGGCTCATGTCGAGACGGTAGACGATCGGGTAGCGACCCTGGCTGTCCGGCGCCATGCCCTTGTTCAGCATGGCGTTGAAGCGCTCGCGGCCAAGCAGGCTTGAAACAACGTCGGCTTCTTCGTAGCGGAAAATGAAATAACCCTTGGCATCGACGGCATTGTCGTCGCCGCCACCGGCCAGCGCCACGGCTTCCAGAATGTTCAGGTCGTTGGCGCCGAATTCGACGCGCTTGTTGATCCGGGTCGAGCCGAGAACGGTGAAAGTGCGCGGGTCACGGGTCACGAAAACCTGGTCGCCCGGCAGAACGCGGACGTTTTCCGACGGATTTTCGATGATCGACTTCAACAGCGCGGTGCCGGTCTTCTTGCCGCGAACCAGGGTAACGTAGGTTTCATACGGCTGGGCGGTCGGGCCGCCGGCCTTGGCGATGACTTCGTTGATCGTCTCGCTGACCAGGCTGAGCGGCACGACGGCAGAATGGCCGACCGCCCCCGAAACGGTGACATTGCGCGATGCGGTTGCCATGCTGGTGACGATGACGTCCGGTTCGACAGCCTTCTTGACCAGTGCGTCGAGAATGGTCTGGCGCGCCTGTTCGAGCGTCTTGCCGGCGAACTGTACCAGACCAACATAAGGAATGGACGCCATGCCGTTCGGCTGGACCACGAGGTCGAGATTGGTCTGCTTGGATTCCGTCGTGGAAAACAAACCGTCGCTGCCGGCTTCGAAGATGGTGATCTTCAACTGGTCGCCGACGCCGATGACCACGCGCCCGACACCGCCACCAATACCGAATCGCCTGTTCATTGCCGTTGCGACATATTCCGACACCAGACGCGCCGAACGCGCATCGACGTCTATAATGTCATAGGCAGCCGTGTTCGTCCGGCCAAGCTCCTTACCTGAAAGGCCAGCATCCTTGATAATTTCAGAAGAAACAGGGCCTTCGCCCGGAACTGCCTGACATCCCGTCAAGAGGGCACAAATCAGGATCGCATTCAAACGGTTCAATTAAAGCACTCCGAAATCGACTCCAAAATGGCATTCGAGATACCATCGGCGCCGCTGCATTCTGATAACCGGAATTCCGATCGCCCCTTGAAAAGCACAATCATTGTCCCACAACAAGCCATTCCAGGACACAGCCGCCGAAATAATTCGCGGTGCGCCTTTCCGGCAATAGGTTCTCCACAACGGTTACGGCATGTCTCCATAAGTGTGTTGGACGCCCATACGCCAAGTGTATGTTCGCACAATAGGGTTGAAAGCTAGTGAACATGGGTTAAAAGGACGCTAATATAGCTGGCGTCGAAAGGATGACGATCCGCTCCCGCGGGTCCGAAGGGAAGTTCCGATTGCTTTTTCGCGTTTCAAGTGTAAGCAGCTAAAACAACTCACAGCAGTTTAGAGCGTTCGATAAAATATGACAGTTGAAATCATAGGGCGCGCATGTCTCGCCCCGGGAGCCAATTCGCCTCAGGCGTTGTTTCGCATCCTGCGCCAAGGCAAATGCACCGTCACACGCATACCTTCCGACCGCTGGGATCTTGCTCGCTTCTGGCATCCTGTCATTGGCAATCCGGGCAAGACCTATTCGTTTGCGGCCGGCGTACTCGACAGCGTCTATGATTTTGATCCGGCTGCCTTCGGCATGTCGCAGCGCGAAGCCATGTATATGGATCCGCAGCAGCGCGTCCTGTTGCAGCTCGCGTGGCGCGCGCTCGAGGACGCGAACATTTCCGTCCCATCGCTGCATGGCGAAAATGTCGGCGTCTACATCGGCGCGTCGAGCCTCGACCATGCCAACCTGACAGTCGAGGACCCGGCCGCCGCCGGTCCCTACTTCATGACCGGCAATACGCTGTCGATCGTTTCGAACCGTATTTCGCATATTTTCGGCCTCAGCGGCCCCAGCATGACGGTCGATACCGCCTGTTCCTCGTCGCTAGTCGCCCTCGACCAGGCGATGCGGGCGCTGAATGACGGGGAAATCGACACGGCCATCGTCGGCGGCGTCAATATCCTCGCGCATCCGCTGCCTTTCGTCGGCTTCGCACAGGCCCGCATGCTGTCGCCTGAAGGCCTCTGCCGCGCCTACGACAATGACGGCGGCGGCTATGTGCGTGCCGAAGGCGGCGTCGTTTTCGTCTTGCGCCGCTCCGACCGTGCCAAGCAGGAAAAAGACCGCAGCTACGCCAAGATCATCGCGACCGGCGTTAATTCCGCCGGTCGTACCAACGGTATTTCACTGCCGTCGCGCGAAGCGCAGGCCAACCTGCTGCGCGCGATCTATCAGGGCAACAACATCGATTCCAACCAGGTCGCCTTCGTCGAAGGCCATGGTACCGGCACCAAGGTGGGCGACCCCGCCGAAGTCTGGTCGATCGGCACCGTCATCGGCGCCAACCGCCGCGCGCCCGTACCGATCGGCTCGATCAAGTCGAACATCGGCCATACCGAGCCGGCGTCCGGCCTGTTCGGGATGCTCAAGGCCGTCATGGCGCTTGAGAATAACTATCTGCCCGCCTCGCTGCATTTCGATACGCCGAACGAAAATATCGATTTTGACGGTCTGAACGTCCGCGTCACGGCCAACCCGATCGAGCTTCTGCGCGGCAAGCGCGCCCGCCTCGCCGGCATCAACTCCTTCGGCTTTGGCGGCGCCAATGCCCACGTCGTCATCAGCGATCCGGATCCGGTTCAGGACGAGCGCCACCGCAACAACGCCACCGGCCATGTCTTCATGGCGAGCGCCCACACCGCCAACAGCCTCGAAGACCTGCTGAAGTCGTACAAATCGGCCTTCGCCAAGGCCTCGAAGGAAGAGGCACGCTCCATCATTGCCGCTTCCGGCGCCAATCGCACGCAGATGCGCCATCGCTTCGCCGCGCGCAGCGATCATCCCGAAGACATCATCCGTGCCATCGCCAGCCATCTGGAAAAGCCGGCTTCTGACATCGGGGAAGCCGGTGAAGCTGTCACCAAGGATGCGAAAGTCGCCTTCGTCTTCTCCGGCAACGGCTCACAGTGGGCCGGCATGGGCGTCGAGGCTTTCCGTGAAAACCTGCATTTCCGGCAGTGCTTCACCTCCGTCAGTGCGCTGTTCAAATTCCACTCGGACATCGTCCTCACCGATCTGTTGACCGATCCGGATCTCGACAAGAAACTGTCCGACACCAAGGTCGCCCAGCCACTGCTGTTCGCGGTTCAGGCGGCACTGTCGGATTCGCTCGTTGCCATGGGCATCAAGCCGACCGCCGTCTTCGGCCATTCCGTCGGCGAAATCGCCGCCGCCTATGCGGCCGGCACGCTGTCGCTGGTCGATGCCGTCTCGATCGTCGCCAAGCGCTCGCTGCATCAGGACCTTCTGGCCGGCCAGGGCACGATGGCAGCCGTCATGCTCGGCGAAGATGCCGCAAACGCCTTTGCCAAGACCCGTGGCCTCGAGCATGTCTGCGTCGCCGCCATCAACGCGCACAATTCGGTGACGATTTCGGGTCCCGCCCACGAAGTGTCCGCCTATCGCGACGCCGCCCGCAAGGCGAAGATCCCGGTCCAGATTCTCGACATCAACTATCCGTTCCACCACCCGATCATCGATCAGGCGAAAAAGGCCTTCCTCGGAGACATCCCGGATATCGCGCCGCGCAAGTCGGAACTCGCCTATCTGTCAACCGTCACCGGCTCGCGGCTGGACGGCACGCAACTGGATCCGGACTACTGGTGGAAGAACGTGCGCGAACCGGTGCGCTTCCAAGCCGCGACCGAAGCCGCCATCGAACTCGGCTGCAGCCTATTCATCGAAATCTCGCCGCGCCCGATCCTCTCGTCCTACTTGAAGGAAACAGTCAAGCAGGCGTCGATCCCCGGCATGGTCGTGCCGACCCTTCTGCGCGACCCCGGCGAAAAAGGCCAGGATCCGATCTCGCGCGCCATGGCGCGAGCAATCTCCCACGGCGCCGCCTTCGACGAGGCCCGCCTGTTCGGCAAGCGCAATGCCTTTGTCCGCCTGCCCAACCTGCCATTCGAACTGACCGAACTGCGTCCGGCATCGACCAGCGATGCGACCGATCTGTTCGGCCGCGGCTCCAAGGTCCCCTACACGCTTGCAGGCTGGCGCGCCGACCTCAACAGCGGCAGCTGGAAGAACCATGTCGATGCCCATCTGTTTCCGGACTTGGCGGAGCATATCGTCGATGGCAAGGCCATCCTGCCGGGAAGCGGTTTCATCGAAATCGCCATTTCCGCCGCGCAGCAATTCTACGGCACGCCGGTAGTCGATATCACCAACCTGGAAATCGTCCGGCCGCTGGAACTCGCCGACAACCGGATGATGGAACTGTCGACCGTGCTCTCGCCGGAAACCGGGGATATCGAAATCCGTTCGCGCGAACGCCTGTCGGAAGACGATTGGGCCGTGCATGCCGTGGCCCGCAGCCGCAAGCCGATCCCGGTAAATACGGCCGTTTCCGCGAACCCGTTCGCCGGGATGGAAAAGACGGCGACGGTCACGCCGGCCAAGGCCTACGAAACCGCCCGCCAGTTCGGCCTCGACTACGGCCCGCGCTTCCAGCTAATGGCGAAGGCCGTCTCCTATGGCGACCGGTTCATCGATGTCGAACTGAAGGAGCCGGAAGATGCCGGCAACCCGTTCGTGACATACAGCCTCAACCCGATTTCAGTGGATGCGACGTTCCACGGAATGGTGGCGCTGTTCGATCGCTTCACCGGCGAAGCCGGTGGTGCACCTTACATTCCGGTCCGTTTTGGTTCCGTTCGCATCAGCAATTCCGGTTTGACCGTCAAGCGCGCCGTGGTCGAAATCGAGCGCATCAGCGCCAACTCGATCAAGGCGAAGTTCCGCTTCTTCAGCGCCGATGGCGAACTCATCGCCGCGTTCGACGATTGCCGTTTCCGCCGGACCTACCTGCGTCAGCACAAGACGCTCGACATGCTGTCCTTCCACTACGAGGCAATCCCGTCGGATCGCGCCGCGCCGCTTTCAGCCGCGGTCTCTTCGACCGCCTTGCCGCTGCCGCTGGTCGCTGCCACCGACGATACCGGCATCGACAATACGACGCTTCTCTTCAATGCCGCGATCTACCGTGCCTGCCATGAGATAGCGCTGAAGCTCGGCAAGGGGACGGCGAAGATCGACACGCGCTCGCTTCCCGGCGACTTTGCCTTCCGTTGCTTCCTGGCGAACTGCCTCTATGTCCTGGAAGATGCCGGCCTGTGCGAGCACAAGGGCGGAAGCTGGAAGATCGCGACCGAGTTCTCGCTGCCGCCGGTCGGCGACATCCTGAAGGAACTCTATGGTGAGTGCTCCGAGCGCGCCGTCGAAGCCGTGCTGATCAACAATTCCTATGCGGAAGCGCTTGATCGCATCGACAGCCTGTTTGCCGCCGAGATTTCCGGTATCGAACCCGAGGTGGGCACCAAGCCGCAGGGCTTCATCAGCGATGCGACGCTGGATCACCAGACGGTACACTCGGAATCCACCCGCCAGCGGATGGAACTGGTTCTCGACGCCGTCGAAAAGGCGTTGGAAAGTGAAAACGGCAAGCGGGATCTCAGGATTGTCGAGGCCGGTACCGTTTCCGCCGGATTCACCAGCCGCCTGGCGACCCTGGCGACGAAATATGACGCCAGCCTGATCGTTGTCGAGCCGCGTGAAAATGCGCAGCGCAACCTCGAAATCGCCTTCGAGGAACACGCCCATGTGCGGGTCCTCAAGAAGGACGCCTTTGGCAGCCTTCCGGCTTTCGATCTCGCCGTCAGCGCATCGGACACACTCTTCCAGTTGGTCGACGAGGATGCGGCGATCCGCAACGCGATACGGACCAGCCTTGGCGAAAACGGCGCACTGGTCGCCGCGACCAATGCGCCGACCGTGTTCAGCGATTTCACCTTCGGGCTGACCGAAGGCTGGTTCGCTCGCAGCCAGGCCATCGATTTCCCGATCGGAAAGCTCGCCACCGTCACCCAGTGGCAGAAGTGCCTGGGCGACCTCGGCCTGCGCAACGTCACGGTAGAGGATCGCGAGCTCTCGCATGGCAATATCATCGTCGTCGAAGCCCAGGGCGGGCGGCTGACCGAGGCCAAGCAGGCGGATGTTGCGCGGCCGCTCGATGTGGCGACGCCAGTCATCGTCCTGCATGAAGGCAGCGTCTCGGCCCTGCACAAGGGGCTGCCGTCGGGCAAGGACGCCATCCAGTCGCCTCTCGTTCCGGTTCAGGTGAGCGGCGATTTCGACATGGACAAGGCCAAGCTGGCGGAAGCCCTTCAGGGTCTTCACGACAAGCCGGTACGCGCCGTCTATCTGTCGGCGGCGACATTAAACGATCGTAGCGAGGATTCGGCTGTCCTGCAGAGCCGCGTCCTCTCACTCAGCGCCTTCGCCGAAGCCCTGCGCCAACATTATGCGGATGCCGAGCCAGCCGCCGAACAGCGCCCGCGCCTCGTTGTCGCGGCCCCCGGCGGTTCGCCGGTAACGGTGGCTTCGCGTTCGAAGGACGTGGCGGGCTCCAGTGTCAACAGCGGCCTCTGGGCTTTCACGCGCGTTCTCCAGAACGAGTACGATATCCTCGACATCCATTCGCTCGACCTGACCGGCCCGAAGGCCGATGCCGGCAGCCAGCTCGCCACGGCGATCGTCCTGCTTTCGGATGAGAGTGGCAACCGAGAATGGCTGCTGGACGGCAAGACGGGCATCCTGTCGGAAATCCGCGCCGTTCCGGGTCCGGTCAGCCAGGCGCTGCGCCGCACCTCCAGCTTCAAGGCAGCGACTATCCGCCAACGCGTCAGCTCGCAGGTTGGCAGCATTGCCTGGGAAGAATCAGACATCCCGCGGCCCGGCCCCGACGATGTCGTGGTCGCCGTTGCAGCGACCGGCCTCAACTTCCGCGATGTCATGTGGGCCATGGGCCTTCTGCCGGAAGAAGCGCTTGAAGACGGCTTTGCCGGCGCAACGATCGGCATGGAACTGTCCGGCCACGTCGTCGCCATCGGCAGCGGCGTCAAGGATCTGTCGGTCGGCGATGCCGTCATGGCAATCGGTCCCGCGGCGTTCTCGACCCACGCCGTCGTGTCCCGTTCAGGCGTCGCCCGTCTGCCGGAAACCGTCAGCCCGGTCGCGGCAGCAACCGTGCCGGTCGCCTTCCTCACCGCCTATTATGCGATGATGGAACTCGGCCGCATCCGTGCGGGTGAAACGATCCTGATCCATGGTGCAGCCGGCGGTGTCGGTCTTGCCGCCCTGCAGGTCGCCAAGCTTGCCGGTGCCAAGGTCATCGCCACGGCCGGCACGCGCGAGAAGCGTCGCTTCGTCAAGATGCTCGGCGCCGATCATGTCTTTGATTCGCGTTCGCTGGCCTTCGTCAACGACATCCTCGGCGTCACCGGCGGCGAAGGCGTGGACCTCGTCCTCAACTCGCTATTCTCCGAGGCGATGGAACAGAGCCTGTCGCTGGTCAAGCCGTTCGGCCGTTTCCTCGAACTCGGCAAGCGCGATTACTATGCCGACAGCAAGATCGGCCTGCGTCCGTTCCGCCGCAATATCAGCTATTTCGGCATCGATGCCGACCAGTTGCTGGTCAATGCGCCTGATCTGACGAAGCGGATCTTCACCGAGATCGGCGCCCTCTTCGAAGAAGGCAAGCTGGTGCCGCTGCCCTATCGCGCCTTCGGGTTCGACGAGATCGGCAACGCCTTCCGCCTGATGCAGAATGCCGGCCATATCGGCAAGATCGTCGTCCTGCCGCCTGTTTCCGGCCGCGACGAGGTTGCCAATCGCCCGGCCGGCCGCATGCAGATCGATAGCCACGGCGTGCATCTGGTCGTCGGCGGCATCGGCGGTTTCGGCCTTGCAGCCGCGAACTGGCTGGTCGACAAGGGCGCCCGCAACATCGCACTCTCGACCCGCCGCGGCGTCGCCGATAGCGAAACGCTGGAAGCGATCAAGCGCTGGGAAAGCAAGGGTGTTTCGGCAACGGTTCACGCCTGCGACATCACCGACGAAGCGGCAGCCGACAATCTGCTGCGGACGCTGCGCCAGATCGCACCGCTGAAGACCGTCGTTCACGCCGCCATGGTTCTCGACGACGCGCTGATCAACAATCTCAGCCGCGAGCGCAATCGTCCGGTCATCGACGTCAAGGCCAGGGGTGCCGCCGTTCTCGACAGGCTGACTCGTGCCGATACGCTGGAGCATTTCATCCTGTTTTCCTCGGCAACGACGCTCGTCGGCAATCCGGGACAGGCCAACTATGTTGCCGCGAACGGCTATCTCGAAGGTCTGGCCCGCACCCGCCGTCTGGAAGGCTTGCCCGGTCTTGCCATCGGCTTCGGCGCCATTGCCGACAAGGGCTATCTGGCCCAGAATACGGACGTCAATGACCTGCTCTCCAAGCGCATCGGCAAGACCGCGCTAAAGGCGCAGTCGGCCCTTAATCAGGTCGAAAGTTATATTCGCTCCGATCCGGGCACGGTCGATGCGGCCGTGGCGATGATCTCCGAGCTCGACTGGGCCGCCGCACGCAACCTGCCGGTCGTTCGCAACGCCCTGTTTGAAGTCATCCTGCGCACGGCCGACCAGCATTCGTCGGGCAGCGATGGCAAGACGATGGATCTGGTGGCGATGATCGAAGGAAAATCGGCGCAGGAAGCCGAGGACATCCTTTACGATCTGGTTGCCGGCGAAATCGCCGCCATCCTGCGCGTCTCCAAAGATACGATCTCGCGCAACAAGATTCTGAAGGAAATCGGTCTCGACAGTCTAATGGCCGTGGAACTCGGGATCAGCTTCCAGCAGAATACCGGCT
The DNA here is from genome assembly GCF_051669845.1 of Pararhizobium sp. O133. Lineage (NCBI taxonomy): Bacteria > Pseudomonadati > Pseudomonadota > Alphaproteobacteria > Hyphomicrobiales > Rhizobiaceae > Pararhizobium > Pararhizobium sp. O133. The sequence continues at coordinate 4,304,101 of NZ_CP196426.1, forward strand.
TCGACATGCCGCTCAGCGGTGTCGCCGACAATACCACTGTTGGCGATGTGGCCCGCAAGCTGTACGACAAGGTCAGCAAGCGCGACAACGGCAGCGAGGAAGACAGCGAGCCAGCCGACAACAAGATCGTCAACGAGCTCACGCAGCGCCATACGGGCAACGGAGCCGGAAACGATACGGAGAAGGCAGTCAGTCAATGAGCAAGAACGAGGAACGTCAAACCGCTTCGAAGATGAACAGCAGCCTGAAGGAAAACCTGCTGGACCGGATGCGCAATGCGCACCAGTCTTCCGAACGAAACCGCATGGCGCGCTCCGAGCGCGACGTTCCTCCGCCTGTTCGCCGCAAGCAGACCCGTTTCGAGGACCTGCCGGAATACAAGCAGGTTCTGACTCAGAAAGTGGCGAGCGAGCAGCTCGGCATCGACAATCCATTCTACCGGGCGCACCAGACGGCGGCCGGCGCGACGACCGTCATTGACGGCCGCAAGCTGATCAATTTCGCGTCCTATGACTATCTCGGACTGAACCGTCACCCACATGTGCTGTCGAACGCGCGCGATGCTATCGGCACGTTCGGCATCTCCGCCTCCGCCAGCCGTCTCGTCGCTGGCGAACGTCCGGCCCATGCCGAACTCGAGGAGCGCATCGCCTCCTTCTACGGCGTCGATGCCGCCGTCTGCTTCGTCAGCGGTTATCTCACCAATGTCGCGGCGATCAGCTGCCTGATGGGCCCGAAGGATCTCGTCGTCCACGACGAGTTCATCCACAACAGCGCGCTGGCCGGCATCAAGCTGTCCGGCGCGACGCGGCGCCTGTTCAAGCACAATGATGCCAACGACCTGGAGCATGTGCTGCGCACGGTTGCCGGCGACTATCGCCGCATTCTGGTGATCGTCGAAGGTGTCTATTCGATGGATGGCGACATCGCCAACCTGCCGGGAATCATGAAGCTGAAGGCCGAATACGGCTTCTGGCTGATGGTCGATGAAGCGCATTCTCTCGGCATTCTCGGCAAGCACGGCCGCGGCACGTTCGAACATTTCGGCATCGACCCGCGTCAGGTCGATATCTGGATGGGCACGCTGTCCAAGACCACGTCGAGTTGCGGCGGCTATATCGCCGGCAGCGCGGCACTTGCCGCCGTCCTCAAGGCGACCGCCGGCGGCTTCGTCTACAGCGTCGGCCTCGCGCCGGTTCTCACCGCATCGGCCATCGCCAGCCTCGACATCCTTGAAAGCGAGCCCGAGCGCGTTGCCGCGCTGAAGCGCAATGGCGCCTTGTTCCTGAAGCTCGCCCAGGAGGCGGGTCTCGACACGGGCTTGAGCGCCGGTTTCTCGGTCGTCCCCGTTCTGGTGGGCGATTCGTTGCGCGCCGTGCAACTCTCGAACGATCTCCTGACCGCAGGCATCAACGCCCTGCCGATCATCCATCCGGCGGTGCCGGAAGGCCTGGCGCGCCTGCGCTTCTTCATTACCAGCGAGCATACGGAAGAGCAGATCCGCCAGACCGTTGCCGTGACGGCGGAGAAGCTGAAGGACCTGACGGAGCGGAACTTCGGCCTCGCCTCGATCGACATCCAGCAGATGATGAAGATGCTGGCCTCCCGATAATCTGGCCGTCATCCGGCAGCCAGCCCCTTCCCATGAACCGGACCGGTCTTGCGGCATGACTCATGTGATCATTACGGGCGGCTCGAGCGGGATCGGACTGGCGCTGGCGCGGGTCTACACGAAGCGCGGTGTGCGGATTTCCCTTTTGGCCCGCACGCTTTCGGCCCTTGAGGCGGCTCAAGCCGAACTTGCTCGCGTAAACCCGGACGCCGCAATCCGGATCGAAAGCGCTGATGTGGCCGACGAAGTCCAGACCCTTGCCGCGATCCGCCGCTGCGAGGATGCCTTCGGTCCCTGCGATATCCTTGTTGCCTCGGCCGGTATCGTCGAGCCCGGCCTGTTCGAGACACTGTCATCGGACGCGTTCGAACGGCAGATGCGGACGAACCTGTCGGGCAGCGTCCATGCGGTGCGGGCCGTCTATGCGGGCATGAAAGAGCGCCGCTCGGGAAGGATCATGCTGGTCTCGTCCGGCGCCGGGCTGATCGGCATTTACGGCTATACCGCCTATTCCGCCTCGAAATTTGCCCTGCACGGATTTGCCGAGGCCCTGCGCTCCGAGGCAAAGCCGCATGGCGTCCGCGTCTCCGTCTGCTTTCCACCGGATACGGAAACGCCGCAATTCACCCGTGAGCTCGAACATCGTCCGCTCGAGGCGGCCGTCATCATGGGGAGTGTCGCCCCATGGGCGCCGTCCGCCGTTGCGGCCCGGATCGTCCGCGCCATCGACAAGGGATCGTTCGAGGTTTTCTTCGGGCCGTCGCTCGGTGCGCTCGGCCGTTTCGGCTCCACCGTGAAACCTTTCCTCAACTGGTGGTTCGATCGCGCCATCCTCAGGATCGGCCGCCGCCCCTGAATGGGCACAGTCTGTCTGTAACAGACCTCACGCCTCGATTCGCCGAGCCCTCGGCGACGATCGAAAACGCCTATCCACAGTGCTTGATGGGCCGACACGTTGCTCCGACAGAATCGCTTTCGGTCGGGGATGAAATACTCTAAGTGTCGTCTTGTCGCGACGATGGCAGACAGACCGGCGGCGGGTGAAAGAACATGAAGGTTTCCGTTTGGCGTTGACGTCGCTCCACATGCACGACCATCCCGTGGCGCTGACTTTATTCTGCTACGTGCTTGCCTGTTCCGTGATCCTGTTCACCGACAGGTTCGCGCTTCCCAAGCGCGAGCGCCGCCGCAACAGGCCGCCGGCCAGTATCAGCCGCGCGCTCATGGACATACTCGCGCGGCTTCCCATCATCGCTCTGGTCTTTGCCGGCTTTTTCGCCATTTCCTGGCGCCCGCTCTATGCCAGCGCCGGCACGATGAGCTTCTTCGTCATCTTTACCGGTATCTCGCGCGCCAAATACAAGTTCATCCGCGAGCCTTTGGTCTTCTCCGACATTGCCCTTGTCGCCGACGTCTTCAAATACAAGTCGATCTTCTATGCGAATTCGCTGAATATCGTCTTCTGGCTGGTCGCCTTCCTCTACGTGTTCGGGGTGTCCGCGCTCTACATGTATTTCGAACCGCATCTCCTGCCGGCGAGCAACAAGCTGTTCTGGATCACAGTGATGATCCTGATCGCCGATCTGCCGTGGATTCTTCTGTTCTACGGCCCGGTCAACAGGCCGGTGGCGGATCTGGCACAGCGCCTGGTCGGCAAGCCCAACGTCAAGGTCAGCACCTACCGTTTCGGCACCTTCGCCTCGGTCATCTATCATTTCATCATCTGGCTCGGCCGCCGTCGCGAACAGATCGTCGCCGACCTGTCGGAACGCCTGCTGGCCGCGGTGCAGGATCTGATCGGCCATGATGCCGAGAACAAGGCGCCGCTGGTCATCGTCTGGCAGTCGGAATCCTTCATCGACATGCGCAATTGCGGCGTCGACGGCATCGAACTGCCGACGATAGACCGGCTGCAGAATATGGCTGCGCAATGGGGGCGTCTCGCGACGGTCTTCGAAGGCGGTTATACGCTACGGACCGAATTCGCCGTGTTGAGCGGTCTTGTTCCCGACGATCTCCACATCGACGCCAGCTACCCCTATTTGCGGGCCAGCCACTATACGAACGTCGTCTGGCCAACGAAGCTGAAGAAGGCTGGGTGGAACACACATTTCATGCATCCCTACGACCGGACATTCTTCCTGCGCCATAAGGCGATGCCGCAACTTGGCTTCGAGAAGATGACCATGCTCGACGAGTTCGATCATGATCCGATGTTCGACGGTCCATACGTCTCCGATTTCTCGCTGACCTACAAGGCCATCGACGAGCTGGACAATCAGACGGATGCCAAGGGCAGTTTCCTGTTTGTCGCCTCGATGGCCAATCATGGCCCGTGGGAGCCCGGGCGCGTCGAGGGGCTGACCGATCCGGTCGAAATATACCTCGATATCCTGCAGCAGTCCGACAAGGCCCTCGGCGAGTTGGTGGATCACTTGAACAAACTCGACCGACCGGTCTGGTTGTTGTTCTACGGCGACCATGCACCGCTGCTGAAATCCTTTGCCGACCCCTTCCCGGACCCGCGCACCGACTATTTCATCGTGCCGCTGGGCAACGCTCGCAAGTCGCATCACACACCGACGGCTCCGCGCAGCGAAGAGCCCTGGAAACTGTTGGAAGCGCTGCTCAAGCATGCCAACCTGCACAAGGATGATCTGCGCTAGTGCCGATGCGGATATCCGGGAGCCTGACGATGGTAGTGCAGCAGTGACGCCGCGTGTCTTTCTCTTCCTGCAGGGACCATCCTCGCCGATCTTCACCAAGATCGCCGATCGCCTTGAGGCACTTGGCCACCTCTGCCTCAGGATCAATCTCAATCCCGGTGACCAGATCTTCTGGCGGCGCCGGGGCGGGCATAATTATCGTGGGCGCGGTGGCGATGCCTGGCGGACCTATCTCGCCGTCTTCATGGACGAGCATGCCGTCACAGACCTGGTGCTTCTGGGCGAGGAGCGCGACTACCACCGCGTGGCGGTCGAGATCGCGAAGACCCGCAGTCTCGACATCTTTGTAATCGAGATGGGTTATCTGCGCCCAGACTGGTTGACGCTGGAACGTGGTGGCATGTCATCCAACTCGCATTTCCCGGCCGATCCCAACGTCATCATCGAGGCCGCGCGTGCCTTGCCGGAGCCGTGCTGGAAGCGGCGTCATACGCAGAGCTTCGTTGCCGAAGCTGCCTACGACCTGCTCTACAATCTGCCCAATGTCTTCCTGTGGTTTCTCTTTCCCCATTATCGGCGGCATGCGCTCTTTCATCCGCTGGCGGAATATGCCGGCTGGGTGATGCGGCTGGCGGGCAATAGCAAGCGCAAGCAAATGGCGGGTTCGATCATCGAAGCGCTCACCGTCGACGGCACACCCTTCTTCGTCTATCCGTTACAGCTCCAGACGGATTTTCAGCTGCGCGCGCACTCGCCTTACAACGACCAGCGTGAAGCAATCGATGCGGTGCTCTCCTCCTTTGCCGCGCATGCGCCAAAGGCGTCCCGACTGGTCATCAAGATCCATCCGCTCGACAACGGGCTGATCGGCTGGCAACGCTATGTCACCGATCTGGCAGACCGGCTCGGAGTGATGGAGCGCGTGACGTTTCTCGATGGTGGCGATCTCAACGTCCTGCTTGCCAAGGCGGAGGGAACGGTAACGGTCAATTCCACCGTCGGGCTAAGCGCCTTGCAGAAGGGCAGGCCCGTCAAGGTCCTCGGAACCGCGATTTTTGACGTTATCGGGTTGAGCGACCAAGCCAGCCTCGACGCCTTCTGGCGCGCGCCGATGCGGCCCCAAGACGATCTTCGGGTCGCCTTCTTCCGCCTGCTCGCGGCAACGATCCAGGTGCGCGGCAATTTCTACTCAGCTGGCGGGACCGATGCCGGGGCAGATGCGATCGCCCAGCGGCTGCATGAACGATCGGTCAATCAGCCAGGCGCCTTCATCGATCCGCCGCCGCGCCAAAAGCCCCCGAAGATCAATCGTCGTCATCGTTGATCGGCTCAGAAGTCCGCCATTCTTCCATTTCCTCTTTCGAAAACAGGCGGAAACGACGACGGTTCCAGGTGATGCCGCGCTTTACGACAACCGCGGGCGTTCCGGCCAGAACCACGCCGCTTTCCTTGAAGGTCTTGTTGACGAAAGATTTGGCACCGACGACGCAATCGTCCGGAAGCACCGTCCCCTTGTTGAGAATGGAGCCCACTCCAACCCAGACATGGTCGCCGACAACAACAGATTTCGGACGGTTCAGACGGCGGCCATCGCTCTTGCGGATCAGCGAGTGGGCGTCGCTCGTGCGAATTTCGATCCCGCGCGAAAACATGCACCAGCGGCCAACGGTGACATTGCCGCGTTCCTGGCTGAGGACATAAACGGACTCGAAGGTCGTCCCTTCGCCGATCGACACTGTCTGATCGGTTCCCTTGATCATGAACTCGCCGCAAAGTCGGCAATTTTCACCGATGATGAGACGATTTCCTTGGCCTCGGATGGTGATATGCCCGGTGAAAGATGAGGATTTTGGCAGTTCGACACTGTGTCCAGTGCCAAAAAGCCGGATGGTCGCGATCAGGCGCCCCTTGGCATCAACCGTGTTGTTCCGCCCCCGGTCGATCATGGTGGCAAACGGATAGTAGAAACGGATCTTCGGCAGGGATTTGAAAAAACTGCCAATTCTCTCAAAGACATTCATTCTGAAAAACCGTGCACGCCCGTTCGAACCGAGCCCTCATAGACCATGAAGATGTGGGAAGAAAGTCGGGCTACCTGCCAAGCAACAGGACAAGGCCGATGGCCCTGCCCTGCGGTGCAAGCGAATTCAGGTCCGGTCACGAATGTTGTAATAACCCATGACGAAGACGGCCCAGGCAAAGAGCAGGCCGAGAGAAACCAGGAACGAATTGAGGAACCGGGTCGGGTACTGCGCCATCTCCGACAATGTCGGCTGGATGAAGACTGCCAGATAGCGTTGCTTGCTGCTGGCATCCAGGCGTGCCTTCTCCAGGCTTGCAAGAGATGCCGTATAGGCGCGTTCGGCAAATTCGCGTTCCGTTTCGAGCGCTTCGTACTTCTGGATCCGGCCGGCGACATCGCCCGTTGCCGATCCACGCGCCGACTTGTCGGAAACGTTGCCACTGCCCAGTCGCTGCCGTTCGGAGTCCAGCTGCTGCTCGACACTGGCGATGCGTGCTTTCAGCACGCGAACACGCGGCGTGTCCTCGCCCATTTGCGTAAGAGCGGTTGCCAGATCGGCGTTCATTTGAACCAGTTGCGCTTCCAGACCGCCGATCAGCTGGGCCGCGAGCTTCGCACCCTCGACCGGATCGACTTCCTGCGACATGTCGCGATAATCGCGCACGGCAACGCGGGCATTGGTAAGTCGCTCTTCCGCAACGCGCACTTCATCGCCAGCCGACGTCAGGACACCGCTGCGGGCCTCCGCCGAAAGGTTGTTGACGAGCTCATCGCACTTTTCGATCACGAACTGGGCGATCTCGCGGGATTGTTGCGGATCGAAAGCCTTGACCTGCAGCTGCATGATACCCGAGGCGTGGTCGTAATTCACGTCGACCATTTCGCGCCAGTATTCAAGCTTGTCCTCGACCGGCAGGCCGCCGGCCAAGCCATAGAAATAATCAAGCCCGCGCGCATGGTAGATCCCCTCCAGATCGAACTTCTTCTCGACCTCGGCCAGCATGCGCTCGCTGCGGATGAAGTCCATCAGGATATAGCTGTCGGACTGCGTGTTGCCAGTCGAAGCCTGGGTGAACATGCCAAGAATGTCCGATCCGCCGGAAGCCTCGATGCTGCGCACGGAGAAGGATGCCGTGCTGTGATACTGGTCTGCCGCCAGGAAGATCATGTAGATGGACGCAAGGGTGCCAGGAATGGCGACGAACAGGATGAAGCTGGCGATGATCATCGCATGGCGCAGGCGAAGCGAACCGATGCGGCCTCGCCTCTTGACTTCCTGCGTGATGATCGTGTGGATCTTGTTGCGGCCCGGCTTTACCTTGGCGATCGGCATCGCCTTGCTCGGAACCAGCAGACGATCGTCATTGCCCAACAGGCCTTCCAGGAGATGGACGCTTTTCGGCTTTACGACGTCCTTGCCCGTCAAACGGTCCGGGCCGATATCCGTCGCCGCGGCACTTGGAGCCGCATTCTTGATGACCGCCATTACCGTTCCTTCATATTCCTGTTGTGGGCGCCGATAGCGTCCTCAATATCATCATAATAGGTTAATTTGCCATTTTCCATAACCACCCCACAATCGCAATAATCGCGGATGGTTGTTGTACTGTGCGAAACCATAATGACGTCGGAGTCTTGTAGTCTGCTCTCAAAGACAACCTTGCATTTCTTCTTGAAATTCGCGTCGCCGACAGCAGTGATTTCATCGACGAGATAATAATCGAAATTCACGCCCATGCTTAAACCGAATGCGAGACGGGCTTTCATGCCGGATGAATATGTACCAACTGGCGCCTTGAAGAAAGGCCCCAATTCGGCAAATTCCTCGACGTACTGGATCAGTTCGCGCGTATCGACGCCGTAGATGCGGGCGACGAAGCGAACATTTTGCTCGCCGGTCATGGTCCCTTGGAAACTTCCCGAAAATCCCAACGGCCAGGAAATCTTCCCGTGACGGATGATCCGGCCGCTGTCCAGACGGATCGTGCCGGCGATCAGCCGTAGCAAGGTTGACTTGCCGGCACCGTTGCGTCCCAGAAGCCCGATGCTCTTACCCCGTTGCAATACAAGGGAAGCGCGCTCGATAATGGGCTTGTTGATGCCTTTGGTGCGCGCGAATTTCGTCGCCTGCTCAAGCCTGATCATTCGTTTCTCAACACAGCGGAAGAAGCGGAAAAAAGGACCATTCCAAAAAAGAATGTCAAAAATGCGAAAGTGTAGGCGTAGGATATATCCAGGCCGACAGCCCGGTACTCGTCATAAAACCCCGTACGGAAATGCATGGTCACGTGAATCAGCGGGTTATAGAAAATGATCTCTCTGTAAGGGTGGGGAATTGCGTCCGGCAGAAAGAATACGCCCGAGATCAGATAGAGCGGCCTGTTAACGATCCCGTAGACCTTTTCGTACAGTGGATATTTGATGAACAGCACATTATTGGACAGCCCCACGCCGAGACCGAGCATGCTGGCGATAAAGGCAGCTTCGACGATTGGCGGCCAGGAAAGCTCCGGTGGAAAGCGCATCGTACCGACGATCACGGACAGGACCACGGCGGCAACGGCGACGGTGGTGACCAACTGCAGGACATAACGCGCCACGATCGTGTCGATCGGCGCGACATTCGGATAACTCAAAAGCGATTTGTTCGCCCGTACGGCGCCGTTCAGGTACGTCGCCATCGCCTGATAGAACTGGAAGCCGATATAACCCGTTCCAAAGAACAAGGGAAAGCTGATGCCAAGGGCCGGCGCGCGTGCAATCGCCTGGAAGATGATCGTCAGCAGCGCGACATTCGCGGCGGGATCAAGGAGAGCCCAGATGTAACCGCCCGGTTTGCTGCCGAAACGGGCTTCCATTTCTCGGATGAGCAAGGCGGAAACGACCCGCGTATGGGTAACCACATGTTCCAAACAGGCTGCTTTCTCAAGTACCGAACGCCGCATCGCCGCTTCGGCGCGACGCACATGCGCCTTCCATAGACCAATCCGTGCAACACCGCCACTTTTGCGGCGGGCACCCTATCACGTTCATTTTCAAAAAGATCGTGCCGTCAGTATGGCTACTTGTCGAACGGGTAGAGAATTCGGCCGATCAATCTGAATTTCGGATTGGAAAGCTCGCGAAAGAACTGGATCGGATCCTCGCGATAGTTCTCTGCATCCCGCCCGTGGCCGATCCCGGCGATGAACGGCGAAACGATCGGCGTCAGCAGATGCCGCCAGCCAAGAACGCCGTAGGGGCCCCAGGCCTGCCATTTGGGACCGGACGCGCGATAGGGTTTGTCAGCAACATTCCCCCCGGCGAAATGGCGCCGGATGCCATCGACCGTTTCCTCGAAGGAAATGCTCCGGCCCGTTTCTGGCTCGAAATAGCGCGGATAGAGCAGGTATGCGCCGGCAAACAGTGCCGCGATCGACAGGTTTCGCCCCCGCCGCGGATTGGGCTGGCGGTCGTCCGTCAGGCCCCATCCGGCATAGAACGGGCAGCCTTGTGCCGTCACCTTCAGCCCGCGCAACAGCGCCTCGAAGCCCGCCAGCGAGGTGATCGTGTAGACATGGTCGACGGTCTCGAAGGCACGAGCCATCGGCAACGGCTCGGTCAATATCTGGCAGAGATGGCGGACATCCTGCGGATCGGACTGGGCCAGACGCACGCGGTTGAGGATATCGGGATGCGGCTTGTAGATGATCTGGGCGTCCGGATTTTCCGCCGCCGCCAGCCGCACCAGATCGTTGTTGGTCACCGCTGGCAGGCAGCCGAACTGGATCGAGGCATCATCCTCGACCTGGCCGATCACCAGCACGCGCTTGACCGTCTTCGGGCCATAGAGGCTGTCGATATCCGTCTTCATGTCGCTGTTGTACTTGCTGACCCCCGTCTCCAGCAGGAAGCGGATGCCTTCCGCGGCGCGGGCGAGAAGACGCGGATCATTATCGAAATCGTAGGTCGCAAGCAGGCGTTCGAGATCGGATGGCGTGCGGCAATCGAAGTAGGCCGTGCCAGTGTCGAAGGCAAGCGAGAGCGGCGGCGTCCGGCTGGCATTGGCCTCGACAGAACGAATGAAGCCATCCTCGATGAAGAAGACCGGGATGCCATTCTCTGCTGCGAAGGACCGCAACCCGTCCGGCGCCCTCAAGCTCCAGACGAAGATCTGCGGCTTGTCGGTCGCAAGGATCCGAGCCGCCCATTCCTCCTCGAATTCATTGTCTCGGGCATACATGGGCACGAAGACGAAGTCGCATTCCGGGAAATAGCGCTGGAAGACGGCCTGCTTCCAGCCGTGGATGTGAAACGCGAATGTAACGACTGGAGCGCCTGGCGCGCTTCGATCCGGAGTCGGGTGAGGAGAGTGCTGCTGTTCAGGCAATGGCATCCGCTCGCAAAATCCTTTCCCCCGTGCCCGCCGGCATCAATATGGCGGCGCGGAGGCGTCCTCCACGGCGCTATCGAAACTCAGGCAACGCCCGCGCGCAAGAGATCATGAATGTGCAGGATACCCGACGGGATGCCGGTTTCACCGACCAGGAACAGCACGGTCACCTTCTGCGCCTGCATCAGTTCCATCGCCGCGCTGGCAAGGATCGAACCCTTGATGACCCGCGGATTGTGCGACATGACCGTATCGACCGTTTCCAGCAGCAGGTCGCGCGACATGTGCCGGCGCAAGTCGCCGTCGGTGATGACACCGACCAGCTTGCCCGTCTCATCGGTCACGCCGAGGACACCGAACCCCTTGGACGACATCTGAATGACGGCATCGCCCATCGGGCTGCCGAGCGGCAGGAGCGGGACAGCCTCGCCATCATGCGCCAGTTCCTGCACCAGCAGCAACTGCGAGCCGAGCTTGCCGCCCGGATGGAAGGTCTTGAAATCCTGAGCCGAAAACCCGCGCCGTTCCAGAAGCGCGATTGCCAGCGCATCACCGACGGCCAGTTGCAGCATCGCCGAGGTGGTCGGCGCCAAGCCATGCGGGCAGGCTTCCTGGACCTTCGGCAGGGTGATGGCGACGGTCGAATTGCGCGCCAGCAGGCTTTCCGCGTTGGAGGTCAAGGAAACGATCGAAACATTGAACCGCTTGGCATAGGTCAGCATGTTGCCGAGTTCGACGGTTTCGCCGGACCAGGACAGGAGGATCAGCAGATCGTCCGAGGTGATCATGCCGAGGTCGCCGTGGCTTGCTTCCGTCGGATGGACGAAATAGGCGGAGGTACCGGTCGAGGCCATGGTCGCCGCGATCTTGCGGCCGATATGCCCGCTCTTGCCGACACCCGAAACCACCACGCGGCCACGGCTGCGGGCGATCAACGCGACGGCTTCGATCAGGCTGTGCGACAGCGCCGGGTCCGAGGCAAAGCTCGCGGCAAGCGTGTTGATCCCGTCGACAGCCGTTGTCATCGATCGTCCGATCGATTCAATCACAGCCTGATCTTCCGGGGTTTTCGTACCGACTTGCCTGAGACCCATCATATGCTCCAAGACCTTCATTGCGTGTCCGGTTATAGCCAGAGCGTTCTCAGATCAAATTAAAATGGCCAAATCACGCGATTTCCGCGCAATCGTTGCGGGAAAACGTCAGTTCACCGTGCTGCAACGTGCCAGCGACACCTTAGCTGGCGCGCTTTTCGGCGATTTCGTCATCCGAAAGCAGTGGCTTGCCCGGATTGTTGACGAAGGCTTCCAGCGTCATCGTGTCGAGAATATCGGCAATGGCGTCGCGAACGATCGTCATGGAATGGCGAACTTCGCAGGTCTCGGGATCATTGCAGTCGTCACAGACCTCATAGGCCGTGCGGCTCGCACAGCGGATCGGCGCGAGCGGGCCGTCGAGCGTACGCACGACCTGACCGATCCTGATCTCGGTTGCGGGGCGCGACAGGGAATAACCGCCACCGGGGCCTTTCTTGGAGCGAAGGATGCCGGCATTTCTCAGTTCCAGAAGGATCGTGTCGAGAAACTTTTTCGGAATATTGTTGCGGCTCGCAATTTCGGTGATGAAGGCCGTCTCGCCCGGATCGAGCCTGGCAAGATCAACCAGAGCCTTCAGTCCGTATTTTCCCTTTTTCGTCAGCATCGCAGTTCGCTCTTTCCACAGACCAGCGCTCAAATGGCTTCGATCTGCCGTGCCATCCCATCAAACCGGCATATCACAAGAGAAGCCTTGCCAGTATACCGATTTAGTCAAAAGATGGCCAAACTGCGGTTTTCACGCATCTTTATGGTTTACGCGACGGCGTACACCGCGGAAGTGTCAGCGGATCGCAACACTGGCTGCCTGTTGCCCTGTCCGGTCATCAATTGCCTGACCGCCGTGCGCGCCTCGTCCGCCGAGCGGAAGTACCGCGAATCGAGATCCCAGACGTGATACTTGACTGCGACGAACTTCATGCCGCCCGCATCCGGGACGACGACACCGACAGCTTCTCCGCCAAATTCTATAACCTGCTTGTTCATGGAAAACGCTCCTTCCACGCCCGGGCGCGGATCATTCTCAATCGTGCAAAATTCAAGGAAAGGACTGGTCTTGAGTCACATTCGCGAAATGACGCGGATGCAAAGGTCTTTCGTTGCGCGACAATAGGAACGCGAGCCGCAAAGAGTGGCGACGTGATGATTGGCAAACATGGCACTCTCCTTTGGCATTGACCGGAGGGTTCACCCTGGGTCGGTTACAGACGTCCGCCGGACACTTCTCATCTGCGGATGATCAATAATTACAATAGACTACAAATCCAGTCAACTAAAATTGGACTACGTTGAAAAATAATTCCACATATTACGCAGCAATAGCGATTGGAGGGATATCGTTTTCAACTCCGCCGCAAAATTGGAATGTCGATCTAGTGCTGGAACAATTTCTCAACATTCCACAATGATATGTAGGTCCCGCATGGGACAAAAAAAGGGCAGCCGAGGCCGCCCTTTCAAATTTCCTGCATTCGGGGAGGAATCAGCTCTTGGCCAGCTCCGTGCCCGGCGCGCGGGTCGCTTCCCGGTCCTTCCACCAGCGGCTGAGGAACAGCAGGATCGGACCGCCGATATAGATCGACGACGTCGTCGCGACGATGACGCCGAAAATCATCGGCCAGGCGAAGCTCTTCACCGCATCACCGCCCCAGATCGCCATCGGCACCAGCGAGAACGCCGTCGCCATCGAGGTGAAGATGCATCGCGCCAGAACCTGGTTGATCGACATGTCGATCAGATCGGAGAACGGCATCGACTTGTACTTGCGCAGGTTTTCACGCATGCGGTCGTAGACCACCACCTTGTCGTTGACCGAGTAGCCGATCATCGTCAAGAGAGCCGCGATGGCCGTCAGGTTGAAGTCGATTCCGGTCAGCGCGAAGAAGCCGATCGTCTTGGTGATGTCGAGCAGCAGCACGGCGATGGCGCCGACGGCGAAGTGCCATTCGAACCGCCACCAGATGTAGAGCAGGATCGCCAGCATGGCGAGCACCACGGCGAGGAAGCCCGAACGGGCGAGTTCCGCCGAGATGGTCGGGCCGACGACTTCCGTCCGCTCGAAGCTCGAATCGGGAATGACCTGGGCGACGCCGTCCTTGATCTTGTTGAGCGCAACGGTCTGTTCCTGCTCACCACCCGGCTGGCGCTGGATACGAATCAGCACGGACTTGTTCTGGCCGAATTCCTGCAGGGCGACTTCGCCGAGGTGCAGGCCTTCGAGCTCGCCGCGCAACCTTGCAAGATCGATCTCGTTCTTCGAGGTCGCTTCCACTTGGATACCGCCGACGAAGTCGATGCCGTAGTTCAGGCCCGGATGGAAGAAGAGGACGACGGAGCTGACTGACAGGAACGCCGACATGCCGATGGCGACGAAGCGCCCCTTCATGAAGGAAATGCTCGGCAGATGCGGAACCCTGCCGAACAGCGACGGGATTTCCAGCTTCTTCATCTTGCGGCGGACGACGACTTCGCGCATCGCCAGACGGACGATGGTGATCGAGGTAAACATCGAGATGACGATGCCGAGCATCATGGTGATCGCGAAACCGCGCACCGGACCGGTACCGAACATGAACAGCAGGATCGTGCCCGCAAGCGTCGTGACGTTACTATCGATGATGGTCGCATAGGCCTTGTTGAAGCCGATATCGAGCGCCTTCATCGCCCCTGCCCCGCCTTCCGTCTCTTCGCGAATACGGGCGTTGATCAGAATGTTGGCGTCCACCGCCATGCCGATGCCGAGGATGATACCGGCGATGCCGGGCAGCGTCAGCGTCGAGCCGAGCATGCCGAGCACGCCGATCGTCAGAATCGTATGCAGCAGCAGGCCGAGATTGGCGATCAGGCCCCAGGCGCCGTAAAGCACGACCATCAGGGTGACGACCAAGGCGAAGCCGGCAAGACCGGTATAGATGCCCATGCGGATGGAGTCCGAACCGAGGTTCGGGCCGACAGAGCGTTCTTCGATGATGGTGAGCGGCGCCGGCAGCGCGCCGGAGCGCAGCAGCGCCGACAGGACGGTGGCTTCCTGAGCGGTGAAGTTGCCGCTGATCTGGCCCTGGCCGCCGGTGATCGGCTCGTTGATGCGCGGCGCGGTCAGGACCTTGTTGTCGAGAACGATGGCGAAAGGCAGGCCGACATTGTCGCGGGTGATTTCGGCGAACTGACGTGCGCCCTGGCTGTCGAAGGTGAAGGAGACGATCGGCTCGTTGGTCTGCTGGTTGAAGCCGGCCTTGGCGTCTGCCAGACGTTCGCCGGCGATGGCGACGCGGCTTTCGACGGCATATTTGCCGCCGTCATTGGCGCCCGGAAGAATGTCCACGCCGCGTGGCGGCGGATTCGGCGAATTCGGATCGACGGAGGTGTCGACCATGTGGAAGCTCATCTGCGCGGTGGAGCCGAGCAGTTCGCGCAGATGCGTCGGGTCCTGCAGGCCCGGCAGCTGGACGAGGATGCGGTCCGAGCCGACGCGCTGGATCAGCGGTTCGGCAACGCCGACCTGGTCGACGCGACGACGAATGATCTCGAGGCTCTGGTCGACGGCGGCGGTCATGCGTTCGGTGAGGCCGGCCTCGGTCAGCTTGATCGTGATCGTGTCATCGACCGTGGTGACGTCGATATCCGAGGTCGCCGCGCCGAAGCCGAGCGTGCCGACTGGGGCCGCCAGTTCCTGAATCTTCGGCATGATCTTGTCGCGATCCGCCTGGTCGGCAATCTTGATAGCTATCGTATCGCCCGCGATGCGCGCCGACGAGGTCGGTAGCCGCACGCTGCGAAGCGCGCCGCGGATATCGTCGAGAAGCGTGTTGAGGCGAGCCTTGCGCAGGCCGGCCGCATCGACTTCCAGGACGAGGTGGGAACCACCCTTCAAGTCAAGCCCGAGCGTGACGGGCTTCACCGGCAAAAAGGCGGCGTATTGCTGCTGGACAGCCAGCGGCAGCACGTTTGGGAGCGCCGCGAGGACCCCGAATAGGGTAATCGCGACATAGGCCAGAATGGCCCATTTCGAAGTGCGCATGTTGAGGTTTCCATTATAGCCCGCATATCTCGACAGGGCCAAGGACAGCGGGTGTGACAGTCGAATTGAGAACTGCGCCGCAGCGCATAAGCCGCCCTTGAGGGCAGCCGTCAGGCGCCGAAGGCCGGAGGACCCCGGACGCGAATGATGTCGCCGCGCCGACCGGTGGCACCATCACGCGAAAGAGCCATGACGGGCATGCCGCCATAGGTAACGCCGGCAACGAGGATGGCGGCGGGCAGCAGGAACGGCACCGGCCCGCCGGGCGAGGCTTTGCCGTCGGCCCGATCCGCGGTGAAGCGTAGGTCGGCAACCGGGAAGGCCCGCATGACATGCCGCGACAGGGTCGTGTCGGTCGGCCCGCTTTCGGGGACCGCGACATTGCCGGCATTTTGCTGGGTGGAGAAACGCGAGGAAAAGCCCTGCGCCGAGGCGACGAACTGCATGGCCAGCGCGGCCGCCAGAATCCAGAGCACGGCAAAAAGCTTGCCGGCGCCTCTGCGATCGATCCTGTTGCCGTTCATGCCCATGAAGGACATTTCCTTCCCATTGGCGGACAGTTTTCACTGCAAATCGCCGCACCACGAGCCGATTCAGCCCGCAAGTTGGCTTAAAAACCATCGCTCGTGGCCAAAGTCAAATCCTACCACCCGCGCGACGGGTTGAACATCCTACCACGGGCTTGCCTCACGCTGTGACGCCGGTCGTGCGCGTCTGGTGGATTTCGATGAGCGACGGGCCGCCGCGCTTGCGAGCCTCGGTAAGCGCTGCCGGCAGATCGGCCGCTTTCGACAGTCGTACTGCGGGCACGCCATAGGCGCCGGCCGCCAGCATGAAGTCAGGAGCCGATGGTTTCACGCCCTCTGGCGTGATCCCGGATTCGACCATGAAGTTTTCGATCTCCTGATAACCGTCATTGTTCCAGACCAGGAAGATGACGTTGGCGCCGATATCGACCGCCGATCCCAGCTCCGCCAAAGAAAACTGGATGCCGCCATCGCCGACGAGGCAGATCACCGGCTTTTCCGGATCGGCCACAGCTGCCCCCACCGCCGCCGGCGGAGCATAACCGAGAGCGCCGAAACCAGTCGCCGAGTTGAACCAGGATTTTGCCCTCGGCGCATCGCAATAGAGATTGCCGGCATAGACGGCCTGGGTGGAATCGCCGACGATTACCGCATTCGGTAGGGCCTGGTAGATCGCGTCGATCACGGCGATCTCTGCGCGCATCTTCGCCGTCAGTTCCGTCATTGCCGCCTTGCGGGCCGCCGCCGCCCGCTCCTTGCCCCTCGCCGCAGGCTTCGTCGTCAGGAAAGCCAGCATGCCCGAGACAGCCGCCTTGGCGCCCGAGAGGATCGACAGCGCCGCATGCGGACCACGCGCCAACTGCGCCGCATCGATATCGGTGCGGATCAGGTTGCCGAGGATCGGGAAGCCGCCATCGGCATACATGTCGTAATCGGTCTGGCCCATCTCGGTGCCGAGCGCGATCACCAGATCCGCGTCGGAGACCAGTCTACGCACAGCCTTCAGACTCGGACTTGCAGGCACGCGCAGCGGATTGCCGGCCAGCATGCCGCGCGCATTGACGGTCATCACCACCGGCGCGCCGATGCGCTCGGCCAGTTCGCGGATTTCCGCTTCCGCCGTGATAGCGCCTCCACCGCAGATAATCACCGGGCGGCTGGCATCGCCGCACAGGATCGCGGCCTTTTGCAGCGTTTCGGCATCCGCGCGCGGCCGCGTCGCGGTCGCCTTGCGCAGGGGCGGCGTGGAAATCCGCGCGGTCATCACGTCTGTCGGGATTTCGATATGCACCGGGCCGGGGCGGCCGGAGGTAAGGATGGCGAACGCGCGTTCGACCACCGGCGCCAGATCGGCCGGGTTGAGCAGGGTCTGCGAATAGAGCGCCAGCGTCTTGATCATGCCGTGCTGGTCGGGCAGTTCATGCAGCAGCCCGCGCCCATGGCCGAGCGAATCCCGCCGGTTGACGCCGGAAATCACCAGCATCGGGATCGAATCCTGCCGGGCTTGCGCCATCGCCGTTATCGTGTTGGTGAGACCCGGCCCGGTGATGACCAGCGCCACGCCCGGCTTGCCGCTGATGCGGGCATAGCCATCGGCCATGAAGCCGGCCCCCTGCTCGTGACGGGGCGTCACATGCCGGATTTTCGAGGCAGCGAGGCCCCGATAGAGCTCGACCGTATGGACGCCGGGAATGCCGAAGACGGTATCGACCCCATTGGCCTCGAGCAGGTCGACCAGCACTTCACCGACGGTTTTCATCTCTGCCACGCTCATGCCCGGCGCTCCCGACGCGAGACCAGCTGGAGTGCCAGATCGGCGATGCGGCGGCAGGCCTCAGTGATCGCCTCTTCCGGCACTGTGAGGCTCATCCGCACATAGGGCGTCGCGTGCACGCCGAAGGACGATCCCGGCATCACCGCGACATGTTCCTGTTCCAGAAGCGCCCAGGCAAAGGCCTCGCCGGTCAGCCCGGTGCCGGCGACATCGAGCAGGATGAACATGCCGGCTTCCGGCGGCAGCGGCGTCACGCCCGGCACATTCGACAGGTGCTCGACGATCAGGTCGGCGCGCGCCTTGAAGGAGGCGCGCATGGCCGCCGACGTGCCGATTTCGTGGGTCAGCGCATAGGCCGTCATGTCGGCGATGAAGGGCTGGACGCCGAACAGCATGGTTTCGGACACCGGCAGCAGCCGGCTTGCGAATTCCGCCGGGCCGACGGCCCAGCCGCTGCGGAAACCGGGCGCCGCATGGGATTTGGAAATCGATGACACGACGATCGTCCGTTCGGCAAGATCGGGATTGTCGAAGGGCGAGGCGAAGGTCGCGTCGAAGATCAGTTCCTCATAAACCTCGTCGCAGACGATCCAGAGATCGTGGCGGCGGCAGACCTCGCCGATCTCTGCGATTTCCTGCGCGGTCAGCACGGCGCCGGTCGGATTGTGCGGCGTATTCAACAGCAGCACCCGGCATTTCGGGGTGATCGCCTTTTCGAGGTCGGCGGCCTGCATGTGAAAGCCATGCTCCGGCTTCAGCGGCACCGTGACGCGGTGGGCGCCGGTCGACTGAACGACGCCTTCATAGGTCGCATAATGCGGATCGCCGACCAGCACGCCGTCGCCGGCCTCGACCAGGCCCATCATCACCGTGAACAGCGCCGTCTGCGTCCCGGGAAAGCAGAGTACGTTTTCAGCCGTTACATCCGGACGGCGTCGGGCATAACGTGCCGTCAGCGCGCTGACGACCGAGGGCTCGCCTCGGCCATTGGAATAACGGTAACGGCCGGCATTCATCGCCCGTTGCGCCTCGGCCAGAAGCGAGGGATCGGCCGGCATATCCGGTTCGCCGATGGTCAGCTGGATGACATCCGCGCCCTCGCTCTGCATCTGGCGCGCGCGGATATGCAAGGCCCATTTTTCGGAGCCGAGATCCGCCAGGCGGTCGGTGATCGATGAATAGCGCATGGTGTCTCCTGGATATCAGACTGCTTTGGCGGCGCGGCCAGTTGCCGCGTCGTGAGTTTCGTGTGTGCCGAGCGAAAGGCCCAGCAGAGCCTCGATCGAGGACAGGGCAACGGAAACCAGTTCGGTTTCCTCGAACAGTTCGCCCGCAAGGCAGCCTTCCAGCCAGAGCCCGTCGATCATGCCGTTGATGGCGATCGCATAGCGGCGGCAATCGACCTCGCTGTCGGGGCGCCCCTCTGACCGCAGGAAATCGCCGATCAGCCCCTGCAGGTCGTTGCGGAAGCCCAGATAGCCCTCGCGGTGAATGCCGGCAAGGTCCGGGTCCACCCGCACCTGGCTGATGAACGAGGCCCAGAGCGACAGGCTCCGCCCATTCGCCACCGGCGCGGTGAGGTTGAGCGTGATGAACCGGCGCAGCCGCGTGCGTGGGTCTCCCTCGATATCCTCGGCCTTGGCCGCGAAACCCGCCAGTACCGAGCGATAGGCCTCAGCCACCATCTGGTCCTTCGAATTGAAATAATGCCGGACGAGGCCCGCCGTAACGCCGGCGCGGATGGCGATCTGGCGGACCGTCGCGCCCTTCAGGCCAAGCTCGGCGATGGTGTCGAGCGTGGCCTCGATCAGTTCCTGCCGCCGTTCTCCCTCCGGCGCGCGATGGAACGTCCGGCGGTTCATGCGGCCCGTCGCAGCACCGGCCGCGTCAGGCAGGTCGGGCCGCCCTCGCAGGCAATGCACAGCGCGTCAGCCTCGAAGACCTCCACCTTGCAGCCGGCGGCCTCCATGGCCGCCTTGGTCTTGGGGAAGCCCGCCACCATGATCACCTCGTTCGGGCGAACCGGCAGGACGTTGAGGCTCAAGCCGTTGCTGGCATGGAATTCATCGGCCGGCGCCTCGATCATGGTGATGCCCCATTCCTTCAGCAACTGGTAAAAGGATGCCGGCAGCAGCGGCGCGAAGACCAGCGCCAGGTCGCGCGACAGCGGGCTCATCACCGACATCAGGTGCAGGCAGGCTTCCTCGCCCTGCCAGAGCGGCAGGTCATAGCCGAGAACGTCGATGCCGTGGGGGCTGAGCATCTCGGTCAGCTGTGAAATACCTTCCTCGTTGGTGCGCACGCCGCGGCCGACGATCAACGTCTCGGCATCGAGCCAGATGCAATCGCCGCCCTCGACCGTGCCGGGCGAGACGATGCGCCCGAGGATCGGGATGCCCGCCTTTTTGTAGGCGGCTTCGTGCAACGCCGTTTCCTTTTCCCTGAGCGGCTTACCCATGCGTAGGATGATCGCGCCATGATTGGACATCAGAGACGGATCATGGGTGAACATAGCGTCGGCCAGACCGTCACCCTTGTCTTCCAGCCAGAGGATTTCGGCACCGGACTTTTCCACCAGACCAGCGAACTCGGCATATTGCCGCACGGCCTTTTCACCATCGAATGTCGGGCCATAATGCCATTGCGCCGGATCTGCCGAGGCAAGGCTCGCGCCCGGCCGGCGCATCAGCACGCGCACCAGATTGGCCGACATCTCCTGCGAACCATAAGCCGTCATCGTCTACTCCTGTCGGAAATTTGATCATGTGGAGGGGCTGCCAGAAAATGCAGCGTCGGCGTTATTATACGGTTGAATAATTTCTGCACAAGTGCCACGATGGCTTTCATGGAACAGCGTGACAGGCAAAAATGCCGCACGAAAAGAAAACCAGGGGAACTGTTTTCATGCGTTCGAAGCCGGCTCTCTGCCTCATAGGGGCAGAACTTTCATGACGAAACCAGCCCAGGCAATTGCGGTCTCACAACTCCACAAACGCTTCGGGCCGCTTGAAGTGCTCAAGGGCGTTTCGCTGACCGCCAACCAGGGAGACGTGATCGCCATCATCGGCGGCTCCGGCTCCGGTAAATCGACTTTCCTGCGCTGCATCAACATGCTGGAACTGCCGACAGCCGGCACGGTCACCATCCATGGCGAGACCATCGCCATGAAAAAAGATGGTCGCGGCGGACAGATGCCGGCCGACCGCAAGCAGGTCGAACGGCTGCGCACCCAACTCGGCATGGTTTTCCAGAGCTTCAATCTCTGGCAGCACATGACCATCCTGCAGAACGTCATCGAGGTTCCCGTCCACGTGCTCGGCAAGTCGAAGGCCGAGGCGATCGAGACGGCCGAGGCGCTCTTGCGCCGCGTCGGCCTTTTCGAAAAGCGCGATGCCTATCCGGCCTTTCTCTCCGGCGGCCAACAGCAGCGCGCGGCGATCGCGCGGGCCTTGGCGATCCAGCCGCTGGTCATGCTGTTCGACGAACCGACCTCGGCGCTCGACCCGCAACTGGTCGGCGAGGTGCTGACCGTCATCGGCGATCTTGCCAAGGAGAAACGCACGATGATCCTCGTCACCCACGAGATGAAGTTCGCGCGCAACGTCGCCAATCACATCGTCTTCCTGGCCGACGGCATCATCGAGGAACAGGGCTCGCCGGACGAAATCTTCGGCGCACCGAAATCCGAACGCCTGAAGAAGTTCATCAGTTCGATCCACTAAAAACCAAAAAAGGGAAACAGCATGAAAAAGACGCTCACGACCATTGCTTTGTCGCTCGCTCTCGGCATGGCCGCCGCCGGTGCCGCCGTTGCGGATCCGGTCAAGGTCGGCTTTGCCGCCGAGCCCTATCCGCCCTTCACCTCACCGGATGCCTCCGGCAATTGGGAAGGTTGGGAAGTGGAATTCCAGAAGGCCGTCTGCGCCGAAGCCAAGCTTGAATGCGTGATCACGCCTGTCGCCTGGGACGGCATCATTCCGGCGCTGACCTCCAAGAAGATCGACATGATCATCGGCTCGATGTCGATCACCGAGGAACGCCGGAAGACCATCGATTTTTCCGACAAGTACTACAACACCCCGACCGGCGTCATCGGCCCGAAGGACGTTGCGTTTGAGCCCACGCCTGAAGGCCTCAAGGGCAAGACAATCGGCGTTCAGGTCTCCACCGTCCATCAGGTCTACGCCAACAAGTATTTCGGCGAGAACGGCGCGACGGTGAAGGAATACCAGACGCAGGACGAAGCCAACAACGATCTGGCCGCCGGCCGCCTCGATGCCGTTCAGGCCGACGCGATCGCGCTCGGCGCTTTCCTCGCCACCGACCAGGGCAAAGCCTGCTGCGACCTGAAGGGCAACGTCAAGGACGATCCGGCCATCCTCGGCGCCGGCGTCGGCATCGGCATCCGCTGGGGCGAAGACGAACTGAAGGCCAAGCTCAACGCCGCCATCAAGGCGATCCGCGAGAACGGCACCTACGACACCTTCTCGAAGACGTATTTCGACTTCAATATCTACGGGGAGTGATCGCACAACGCCCGCGGTGGCAACCCCGCCCCTCATCCGCCCTATCGGGCACCTTCTCCCCGTTTGGACGGGGAGAAGGGACGTGCGGCAAACTCCGTCATCCCCTCTCCCCGCATGCGGGGAGAGGGCTAGGGTGAGGGGCAACCACCGAGGAAAAGACGAACTCAATGGCTGATCCCGCATCCCTCATCAACTGGAGCCTGCTGGCGCTCGAGCCGCCCGGCTGGGGCGGCGTGCTGCTCAAGGGGCTCATGAATTCGATCATCATAGCCATTGGCGGCTATACGTTCGGTCTTGTGCTCGGCATCGGCGGCGCGGTCGGCAAGCTCTATGGCGGCCCGATTACTCGTGACCTGATGGAGTGCTATACGACGATCGTGCGCGCCGTGCCCGAACTCGTCCTTATCCTGCTGCTCTATTACGCGGGCACCGATCTGCTCAACCATCTGCTCGTTTTCTTCGGTCTCGGCGAGGTAGATATCAGTGGCCTTGCCGCCGGCATCTTCGTCATCGGCATCGTCCAGGGAGCCTATTCCACCGAAGTCCTGCGCGGCTCCATCAAGGCTGTGCCGGCCGGGCAGATCGAGGCCGCGCGCGCCTATGGCATGTCGCCGACCAAGGTCATGACCCGCATCACCCTGCCGGCCATGCTGCCCTATGCCATTCCCGGCCTTTCCAATCTCTGGCTGATCGCCACCAAGGATACCGCCCTTCTTGCCGTCGTCGGCTTTTCCGAACTGACGCTGGTCACCCGCCAGGCGGCAGGTGCAACCAAGGCCTATCTCCTGTTCTTCTGCGCCGCCGGCGCGCTCTATCTGGCGCTGACGCTGGTCTCCGATCTCGTCATCAAGATCATCGAGCGCCGCGCCCGGCGCGGCTTCGTGGAGCAGTCATGACCGGCGTTCCGCTCCCAGACACCACGCCGCCCGATATCACCACCCATGCGATGGCGATCCTGCCGGATGATCTGCCGACCGCGGATCGCTTTTTCAAGCCGCACCGGATCGTCCTGATCCTGATCGCCGCCGCGCTCGTCTTCTGCATCGCCTGGTTCATGCGATGGGACTGGATTCCGCAATATCTGCCGAAGCTCGGCTATGGCATAGTCGTCACGCTCGCGATGCTGTTCAGCACCTCGATCCTCGGCTTCCTTATTGCCGTGCCGCTTGGCCTCGTACAGGTCACCGGCCCCTGGCCGCTGAAGGCGCTGGCGAAAACCTTCTGCACCGTCATTCGCGGCACGCCGCTGCTGCTGCAACTCTGGCTTCTCTATTACGGCCTGGGCTCGCTGTTTCCGCAATTCCCGGCCATCCGCCAGTCCTTCCTCTGGCCCTATCTGCGCGAATCCTGGCCCTATGGCGTGGCGGCGCTGACGATTTCCTTCGCGGCTTACGAAGGCGAGATCATGCGCGGCGCCTTTGCCGGCGTGCCGGCCGGCGAACTCGAGGCAGCGAGGTCCTATGGCATGAGCCGCTGGACCGTGTTCCGCCGCATTTGGCTGCCGCGCGCCATCCACCGCGCTTTGCCGACGCTGAACGGGGAAACGGTGCTGCAGCTGAAATGCACGCCGCTCGTCGCGACCATCACCATCATCGACGTCTATGCCGTGATTTCCAAGGTCCGGCAGGATACCTTCATCACCTATGAGCCATTGCTCCTGCTCGCGCTCATCTACATGTGCCTGACGGGAATACTCGTCATGGCCTTCCGCACTCTTGAAAATCGCATACCAACGCGTGGTGCCTGACATGACAATGAACATCAATCTGACCAACGCCATGCCGGAGCTGGTCGCGATCCGCCATGACCTGCATGCCCATCCGGAACTGGGGCTCGCGGAATTCCGCACCTCGGATTTCGTCGCCACCTGCCTGGAAGGCCTGGGTTATACCGTGACCCGCGGCCTGGCCAAGACCGGCCTCGTCGCGACCCTGAAGAACGGCAGGAGTGAGCGCTCGATCGGCATTCGCGCCGACATGGACGCCCTGCCGATCCTTGAGGAAACCGGGCTCGATTATGCATCGAAAACGCCCGGCCTGATGCATGCCTGCGGCCATGACGGGCACACGACCATGCTTCTGGGCGCCGCCCGCGCCCTTGCCGAGCGGAAGAATTTCGACGGCACCGTGCATCTGATCTTCCAGCCGGCCGAGGAGAATTTCGGTGGCGCCAGGATCATGATGGATGACGGGCTGTTCGACAGATTCCCCTGCGATGCCGTCTTTGCACTCCATAATGAGCCCGGCCTGCCCTTCGGCCAGTTCGCCCTGCGCGAAGGTCCGATCATGGCGGCGGTCGATGAGGCGAAGATCACCGTGCACGGCCGCGGCGGCCACGGCGCCGAGCCGCAGGAAACCGCCGATCCCATCGTCTGCGGCGCCTCGATCGTCATGGCCCTGCAATCGATCGTCTCGCGCAACATCCACCCGATGGACCCGACCGTCATCACCGTCGGCTCGTTTCACAGCGGCTCGGCCAGCAATATCATTCCCGAACGCACCGAAATCGTCGTCGGCATCCGTTCCTTCGACCCGAAGGTCCGCGACGAACTGGAACGCCGCATCCGGCTCATCGCGGAACATCAGGCGGAGAGTTTCGGCATGACCGCGACGGTCGATTACCAGCGCAGCTATGACGCAACGATCAATCACAAGGCGGAGACGGATTTCGTCCGCGACCTCGCCATCCGCTTTGCCGGCAAGGACAAGGTTGTCGACCTCGAACGTCCGTTCATGGGCAGCGAGGATTTCGCCTTCATGCTGCAGGAAAAGCCCGGCACCTATTTCTTCCTCGGCTCCAGCGTCACCGGACAAGAAAAATCGCTGCATCACCCCGGCTACAATTTCAACGACGACCTCTTGCCGATCGGCGCCGCCTTCTGGACGGAGCTGGCGGAAGCCTATCTCGCTCGAGAGTAGCTCCCGAACAAGAAAAGACCGCAGGAAGGGACAATTTCCTGCGGCAAGTTGGGACAGTCGTCAGTAAACTCTGGCGTCGGTAGCCTTGATTTCGAAAATGCTCAGTCGAAGAAGCGGACACTGCTGAGCGCAGCGAAGCTATAGCCGGTGTCACGACGCTTCATGATTGACGCCTGGCGATGGTCGAGCACAAACTCGCCGCTCGATGTGGTGATGACCAGTACCGAATGGCTGCGGCCTTCCGGCGTCGAGACGCTGGCGACCCGCATGGCGCCAGCCGGAAGGCCGGCGCGGATCAGGTGGCTGCGCTTCATCATCGCATATTCGTCGCTCGTGCCCGGCAACTGGTTCAGCGACAGGAACTCACGCTGAGCGCGGATCGTCGGCATGGCGCGATTGACGTTGCGATTGACGGAAGCCAGCACCGTGCGCAGCTTGTTGGTATAGGCGATGACGTTGCGGCTCGAGGTGCGGCATTCATTGCCATATTGCAGGCAGAAGAGCTGATAGGAAAGCTTGGTGCGCTCGCTAAGCTCGACATTGCGGACCGGCACGGTCGCGCTGATGGAGCGGGCGGCGGAGGAAATGCTCATGGCCTGCGAAGGCAGAGCGGCGGTGACTGCGATACCGATCGACATTGCGACCGCAGCGAGAACTTTTTTGAGCATGACCCTGTCCCTGTTTTATCCCGTCCGTCTGTTCCTGTCCGAACAGCGTCGAGTTTTAAGGCGCCGGATTCATTCCGGCTGCGGGGAAAGCATCATGCTGCGAAACTGTTTGGCTGGTTTCGTTCTCCGATAAGATGACCATAACCACCACAGTTTGCGGGCCGCTTAAATCGATGCGTACAATTTTACACAATCCGCATTTTTAAGAAAATCAGGTTCAAAACAGCCGACAAGTTGATGAAAAGGCGACCGATCGGATCTCCTCGCTGTTGCAAAGCCTCGCTCAAGTTTCCCGCGCTACCTCTAAAGCACATGTCAGCAGGCAATGGCTTCCGGCAGGAGACAGGACCGCACCCTCCTCCACGCGGACGTTACTTGCCTGCTGGCGTGACCAATTCCGGATTCGCGGCCGCGCGGCTCTCGAACCCCGCTGACGTCACGAGGCAAGCCATGACACATCTCTCGATCTGCATTCCCCTGGACGACGCCGCGCAGGACGCCCTGCCGCTGGTGGCCGCGCTCACGGAAAACAGAACCACGGAACTTGAGATCGTCATCGCCCGGCCCGCCGACGTGGTCATGTCCGAGGCGCTTCTCAGCCTCGTGACCGGCGATGCCCGCGTTCGCGTCATCGATGCAGAAGCGGGCATCAGCCGCCAGGCCCTCTGGCGTGAGGCTGTCGCCGCCACCACCGGCAACTGGGTGACCCTCGTCAAGCCCGGCGACATGATCGAAAGCGATCTCGCCGTCATGGTCGCCTTCCTTGAAACCCATTCGCCTGATGTCGATGCATTGGCCTGGAACGCCTTCCAGATCGATCGCCATGCCGAGCGCGGCAAGACGGGTTCCGTCGCCATTCCCGCCGGTTACCAGATCGAAACGCTCGACAAGACCGCGATGCTCAGGGCCTTCTTCTGCTGGGAAAACAGCCTCAGCGTTCCGAAAATGCCCTTCGGCCTCTATCACGCCGCCATCCGCCGTTCTCTCGTCGATGCCCTGCTGGAACTGCCGGAAGCGCGGGACTGGTCGACGCCGCTGCCGCAGTATGAATGGGCCGCCAAGGTCGGGCTGTTTGCCAACGAACTCGCCTTCTGCGCCCGCCCGATGTCGGCAATCAGCACCTCGCCTTACATGGCCGAGGCGCCGCGCCACGAATGGAGCTTCCCCTTCCATTCCGGCCTCGGTCTTGCCGGCGCGGTGGCGGAGGTGCAATTCCACGTCCTGCGCGAACTGGGCTCGGACTGGTCCGGCAACACCGAAGCCTTCGTGCGCGCGCTGACGATCGAATGCATGATGGAAACCAGCCGCGAGGCCTTCGTGGCCAAGGGCAATGCCTATTTCGCGGCGCTGCGTACATTCGAAGGCGGCCATCTCGCCGCGCATTTCCGCCCGGAATTCCGCGAGGTCCGTCCGCAGGACACGCGGCGCGGCCTGCATGGCAAGGCGCTCTTGGTCGATCGCTTCCTCGGCGGCGCGCAGGATGCCGGCGAGTTCTACAACACGATCAGGCTGATGCTGGCGCCCATCGGGCTGATCTGCGGCGGCGTCGTTCGCGACGGTGAAAAAGTGATCGCATGACCGGCACGCCCTCCCGCATTTCCTACACCAGGCCCTCGATCACCGAGCTGGAAGTGGCCTATGCCACCGATGCCGCCGCGAATGGCTGGGGCGAGCGCTGCTACGACTATATCGTCCGGTTCGAGGACGGTTTCCGCCGCCACCTCGGCGTTGCCCATGCGATCGCCACATCGAGCTGCACCGGCGCCATGCATATGGGCCTGGCGGCACTCGGCATTGGCGAAGGCGACGAGGTCATTCTCGCCGACACCAACTGGATCGCGACAGCGGCGCCCGTCGTTCATCTCGGCGCGACGCCCGTTTTCGTCGATGTCCGCCCCGACAGCTGGTGCATCGATCCCGATGATGTCGAGCGCCATATCACCCCGAAAACCAGGGCGATCATCGCCACCCACATCTACGGCAATCTCTGCGATATGGACCGCCTGCTCGACATCGGCCGCCGGCATTCCATTCCCGTCATCGAGGACGCGGCGGAAGCGATCGGGTCCGAATGGCATGGCCGCCGCGCCGGCTCCATGGGCATTTTCGGCACCTTCTCGTTTCACGGCACCAAGACGCTGACGACAGGCGAAGGCGGCATGTTCGTCACCAGCGACAGCGCCCTGTTCGAAAAAGTCCTGACGCTGAGCAATCACGGTCGCGCCCGCAGCCAGAAGAAGCAGTTCTGGCCGGATGACGTCGGCTTCAAGTACAAGATGTCGAATATCCAGGCGGCCCTCGGCTGCGGCCAACTGGAACGCATCGAGAGCCTGATCGCCCGCAAGCGCGAGATCCTCGCGCACTACTGCGACAGGCTCAAGGCCTACCAGAGCGTCAGCCTCAATCCGGAGGCGCCCGGCACCGTCAACGGCGCCTGGATGCCGACGGTGGTGTTCGAGCGCGACCTCGGAATCACCCGCGACATGCTGCAGCAGGCCTTCAATGACGCGAATATCGATGCGCGCGTGTTCTTCCATCCGCTGAGCAGCCTGCCGATGTTCAACGAAAAGCGCGGCAACCGGCATGCCTGGGATATCCCGGAGCGGGCCATCAACCTGCCCAGCTATCATGACATGACCGAGGACGAGATCACCCGCGTGGCGGATGTCGTCATCGGCTTGATCGACAGCCGTTCCGCGGCTGCCCTGCCCGGCGAACAGCGCCTGGCGAAATCCGCTTGAAGCAAAGGCGACCCATTCCATGACCACCAAAGACGACCGCCAGGAATTCGAAGCCCACAAGGAAGCGATGTGCCTGGCGCTGGGCAAGGACGACAAGGTCTTCAAGCAGTCGATCGACACGATGCTGGCGCTCGATACCTACGATTATTCCTATCTCTGGAGCTGGATGGGCGTTCCGATCATCCAACTGCCCGCCGATATCATGGCGACGCAGGAAGTCATCTGGAACACCCGGCCCGACATCATCATCGAAACCGGCGTCGCCCGCGGCGGCTCGATGATCTTCATGGCCTCGCTTCTCGCCATGACCGGCAACGACAAGGGCAAGGTCATCGGCGTCGACATCGACATCCGCGCCCATAACCGCGAAGCGATCGAGACCCATCCGATGGCAAGCCGCATCGCGTTGATTGAGGGCGGCTCCGTCGACGACAGCACGCTTGCCGCCGTGCGCGACCTTATTCCGGTGGGCGCCCGCGTCATGGTCGTCCTCGACAGCGACCATTCCTACAAGCACGTTCTGGCCGAATGCCGCGCCTATGGCCCGCTGGTCACGGAAGGCTGCTACCTCGTCGTCGCCGACACCGCCGCCGCCCACTGGACCGCCGACCAGGCCCCGAAGAAGCGCTCGAAAGCCTGGTTCGCCGGCGACGAACCGCTGAGCGCGCTGAACGACTACCTCAAGGAAACCGACCGTTTTCGCGTCGATCCCGTCATCAACGGCAAGCTGGTGCTGGCCTCTTCGCCGGGCGGCTATTGCGTCCGACTGCCGGATGCCGGTTGAGCTGATTTGACTGAAATATGAGGCCCCGGTCGCAGGTCGCGCCCGGGGCCTTCTGTTTTTACAAAAATACCGATTCCTGCGAAAACGGCCCCCCAACCTCCGTCATGCCTGTGCTTGTCACAGGCATCCAGCCACCGCGCGTCCGCGCGGTGAGAGAACGTCTTCACCAAGAATGCAAAAGAGGCTTCCGCGCCGCAGACGCGGCGCTGCTGGATACCTGTGACAAGCACAGGTATGACGGAGAGTGGGGGATGCCCCTCGCTAATCTGCAACCGATAGGCAAAAGGTCCCGGAGACTAAAGCAGCAAGCTGGAAACAAAACCTCCAGCCCACTGCGGCAAACCCATCACCCCGCCAGCGTGATCCTGTCGATCCGGCCGCCGATCTGGGCACCGATATAGAGGTTTTCATAGCACCGTGCAGGAAAGCCCGCCTCCTTCATGTGAAAGGACGTTTCGTCGATGTCGTAATCGACCCGGCGCAGTTCGATCAGGCCGTCCTCGAAGGTGGCGAAGGCCGCGCGGCTATCGCCGTCACGGGGTTGTCCGACAGCGCCGGGGTTGCAAAAGGTCCGGCCGTTGACGTCGAGCCGGACCTGCACATGCGTATGGCCGGCAAAGAAGGTCTCCGCCCCCTCCGGCAGGTCCTTCTCCGAGATCTGGTAGAGATACTGGTCGACAGGATCGCGCCAGCCGCCATGGGTGAAATAGGTCGTCCCGTCTATGACATAAGGCTTTGACTGCGCCAGCCACGCCACCTGCTCGGGAGAGATGATGCCGCGCTGGTATTCTGTGATGTCGGAGACCAGCTTGGAGCGCGGGCAGCCTTCGCCGCTGACGATATAGTGGTCGTGGTTGCCGAGAATATTGACGACACCGCGCGCGCGTAAAAGGTCGACGCATTCACCCGGCTGCGCATAATAGCCGACGACATCGCCGAGCGAGAGGATCCGCTCGCAGCCAAGCGCATCGATCTTGTCCAGCACGGCCGTAAGCGCCGGGAGATTGCCGTGAACGTCCGAGATGATTGCGATCATGTCACCACATAGTCTTCGTAATAGCGCCAGCCACGTCCTGGCTTGATCTCAGGCGCGGCCAGCAGCCGACCAAAGAGATAATATTCGACCGACATGACGGCTTCGTTATAGCCGAAGGCGGCACGGAGCGACGTGCTGCTGGAAAAGCGCGGATTGATCTCGAGCAGATAGGGCGTGTCGCCGTCCATGCGGAACTGGTAATTGGTCGGGCCGACCGGCTTGAAGATAGAGGCCAGCTTCTCGACCGCCGCCGCCAGCACGGGATGATCCACCACCTCGGCATATTGCGTATTGCCGGCAACGGAGAGCTTGCGGCGGAAGATGATCGGCGGAAGCGCCGTGCCGTCTCCGAAGCCGAAGGCACCGACGGTGAATTCCTGCTCGTCACTGCCGATGAATTTCTGGATCAGGAATTCGTCCCTGCTCTTGCGGCTCCAATAGTTGAAATCGTCCTCGTCCTTGAGGACCGCGATGCCGCGCGAGCCGTTGCCCTGCCGCGGCTTCAGCAGAAGCGGCAGGCCGAGATCGCGCACACATTCCGCAAAGCCGGCGCCCAGGCGCGCGGGAATGGCCGGCAGGCCCAGCCGCTCCAGCTCGACGCCGAAATCCCATTTGTCCTGCGCCAGTTCGATGACGGCGGGATCGTTGAGGACGATGCGGGCGTGAAGATCGGCGAAGGCCGCCCGGTTGCGGCTGAAAAACAGGACATCGAGTTCCAGCCCCGGCAGGACGAGATCGACCGCCTCATCGCGCAACAGGTCCTTCCAGAAGGTGAGATAGGCGTCAGAGTCCTCGTCGACCGAGGGCTTCGCGAAGAAGGCATCGCACCAGTAGCGCCCGATCCCGTTCGGATCGCGATCGACGCCGATGACACGGACCTCAAGGCCCGACAGCCGCAACGACCGGATGATCCCCTGCCCGATCAGCGCACCGACCGCCGTCACGGCGATGGTGATCGCTTCTGCGGGTTTCTTCGTTGCATGCATCGTCATGTCAAGTCCATGGGTCCAAAGGCGTGCGCTGTTCCGGCATCGCGGATCATCGCGATACCATCGCGCATGCAGATGGCGGGATGAAGATCGAGCTGAGCGAAAGCCGCGGCACCGCTTGGAAAATGGATCGGCCGAAACGGCGTCTTTTCCGGCACGATGATCGAGCGGCCACCCTGACCGAAGACCTCGAAGGCGAGATCGGCGATTTCCTCGATGGTCAGCGATTCCGGATGGGCGATATCGAGCACATCAGCAACCTCGCTTTCGGCTGCCCGGATCATCAAGTCGGCGGCGTCGCGCACATGCAGGAAGTTGCGCACGCCGTCCGATCGCGGCATACGAATATCCTCGCCGCGCGAGGCATAGGCGATGATCCGGCCGAACCAGGCCTGGTGATCGCAGCAGCGACCTTCGGCATCGAAGAGTTGGGAAAAGCGCAGGCTACAGAACCGCGTCTTCCGGCGCTGCAGCGCCCAGTCGAACACCTGCTCGGCAATGCCCTTGCTCAGGCCATAGGAGGTGAAATTGCCGGGATCGAGCGTCCGGTCGGACGAGGCCGATCCGGCATAGATGAGGGCATTCGCCTTGAGATCGCGAACAAGCCCCGCAACGGCAAAGGCGCTTTCCGCATTGGCCGCGAAATTCTGCCGGAACCCGTCATCGCTGTCACCGGCAAATGTCGCCGCGCAGTGGAACACCACATCGGCGCTGATCGAGGCGGGAACCGAAATCGAGGCGGGAACCGAAACGGCAGCGTCCATAAGGTCGAAGGCGATATCGTCCGCCTCGGAACGCCCGATGGTCACCGTCGCGATGCCCTGCTCCTGCAGTCGCTTCACGAGCGTACTGCCGAGCATCGAACGCGCGCCGATGACGGCGGCGGTTTTCATTGCAGCGTGGCTTCCATCAGGAGGGCGACGCAGAGATCGGGGAAGTCGATGCCGACCCGCAGCATCGCATCGAGGTTCTCCTGGAAGTCCGGCAGGGTCTTCAGCACGGCCAGCGGCAGCGGCTTCAGGTAGATGCCCTCTTCCAGACTTACCGCATAACCGTGATCCTGCATCTCCTGTTTCAACGTATCGCGGCAATACTGGCGCTTGTGGCCGAGCGCATGGTCGTTGGCGTTGAGGCTGTAGATGTCGTCGATCTTGCCGAGTTCGACGCCGAGCCGCCGGTTCATCGACTTGGCATTGGGAACCGCGACGAAGATGCGGCCGCCGGGCTTCAGGAATTTTTTGAAACGCTC
Organism: Pararhizobium sp. O133; assembly: GCF_051669845.1. Taxonomy (NCBI): domain Bacteria; kingdom Pseudomonadati; phylum Pseudomonadota; class Alphaproteobacteria; order Hyphomicrobiales; family Rhizobiaceae; genus Pararhizobium; species Pararhizobium sp. O133. The sequence goes on from NZ_CP196426.1 coordinate 4,337,098, forward strand.
CAGCAGCATGCCGGGATCATCCACGTGCTCGAGGATGAAGCCCATGACGATGACGTCGAAGCGCTCGTCGGTCTCGAAATTCTCGAAATAGGAAAAGACCACTTCGCCGGCGAAATCCGGGCTCTTTTCCTTGAAGAGATCGATGACCAGCTGCGAGCCTTCGATGATCACGTGGCGATCGCAGGCGGCATTGAACAGGCCGGGCGTATAACCATGGCCGATCCCGAGTTCGAGGATCGAGCCGACCTTGCCGAAACGCTTGATGATGCGCTCCGGATACCAGTTGAGGATGAGATCGTTTTCGATGGCCGTTGCGGCATTCGGACGATACTCGGATGTGACAGCATCCAGATTTTCTGTCGTCATTGGGTGAATTCCTTCCAACCGATCGTTCCCGAATTGATCATGGCAGCGCCTTCCGACCCGCAATTGGCGATCAGATCCAATGCGGTGACATAGGGGGTGAAGTCGCCGTGCAATTGCGGATAGGGGGTGCGCTCGTAGCGCATATATTCGACGGAAATGCCCTTTTCCTCGAACAGGCCGTGGTTCAGGTAATGCCGGGCGCCGTGACCGGTAATGTAGACCTTGCCGTCCAGATGCTCGACGATGTCGCAGACCCGTTCGCTGCTCGCGCCCGGCACCGGCAGGGCCTCCGACGAAAGGAAACGCGGGCTGAGGCCGAAATAGGCGGCAAGCTCCAGCATGGACAGGCGCGCGATATCGGCGACCGTCCCGGCATCTTGGACGAAGACGCGATCGACCACGCCGAGCATGTCCTCACGAAACGGTGCCTTCAAATAGGCCTGCCGCAGGATTTCGCGGTGCCGGCCGCGCCAGTCCGTGCGGTCATCGAGCATGACCTCGTCGATCCGCTGGCCGAAATGATAGTCGCGCAGCGGCAGGGTCATCCAGCTGACGCCATTGACGCCCTTCACCTGGACGCGGTTGCTGAAGCTGCCCTTGGAATATTGCACATCGTCATAGTGGACGAAGACATCCGCCAGTCGAATCTGCTCCAGCAGGCCCACCCAGGGAAAGTACATCGACTGTGAGATAACGATATTCCGGCTCATGATCCGTTCAAGCAGTCCCGACTTGCTAACCGGAACTCAGCCGTGGCAACGGCTCTCCGGAAAATTCGACGGGGTCACACTACCGCCAAAGCCTTTCGCGAGGCTGGCTGTGCGCCATGTCACCCGTCGATCCAGACGAGTTCCAGCCCCGGACGGTGAAGCGCCGCCTGACCGGCAATGGCGGCCCGTGCCTTCAGCGGATTGAGCCCGACGAAAACGACATCGATATCGTCCTCGATCTTCCCGGGCGACAGGACCGGCCGGTTGAAATGCACCGATCCCTGAAGCTTCGGGTTCTGGTCGAGGAAGACGCGGAAATCGACATCTGCCTCGATGCGGCTGCAGATCCAGCTGCCGTAGAAACCGGAACCGTAGATCGCCCCGCGCTTGCCGGAAAACTTCTTCGCTGCGCCATCGAGCCGATGGGTCGCGTCCTTCCAGAAGGCGCAGATTTCCTTGGCCTTGTGGGCGGCATCGGCAACTTCCTGCCGGTCGACCGCTTCCGCTGCGGTCTCTTCCAGTCGGCCGGCGACGATGAAGAAGGCACCCGGGAAGGCGGCGCTATCGACGACTTCCAACGCAAGGCCGGAAAGCGCCAAGGCCCGCTTCAGAGAGGCGATGCTGAAATGGTTGAGATGGTCGGCCACCGTCATGTCGCCGGGATTGGCGGCAACGTCCGGCATGGACAGGAGCAGCCGTCCGCCAGGCGCCAGCAGTCCGCGCAAAGTCTTCAAGAAGGCGACGGGTTCGGCGACATGTTCGATGACGAAATGGCTGATGATCGCCTGGAAGCGGCCGCTCCAGCTATCGGGAACCGAATAGCTCGCCTGGTCTTCCGGCTTTACCCAGCCGTTCCACGCGGCCACATAGTCGCGGCTGACGTCGAAGACATGCGGATGAAGATCAGGCCGCGCGCGGCACATCTTGCGCAGCGTGTCGGCCTTTCCGGCACCATAGTCCAGGATCGACGCGCCCCGCGGCAAATCCATCAGCTTCAGCCCGATTGCGGCCTGATGGTCTGTCCGGTAGATCGGCGTTCCGTCGGCGGCGACCGCGAATATCTGGTCGTGATCGTCGGATTCCAGCGAGATGCGGTAGGTCTTGTCATAGAACGTGTCGATATCCGGCAGATCGGCACATTGCGCGTGACCGCATTCGTCGCAGACATAGGCGAGCGTCGGAATATCGATGAAGGCCATCATCGAGGTCAGAGCCGGGGCCGACGCTTCATAGGAGGCCTTGGCGATCGGCGTCGCGCAGACGCGGCATGCGGTCGTCATGCCGACGTCTCCCCGTCGGTCACCAGTTCCGGCAGGACCTTGGAAAAATCGACGCCGGCAGCAAACGAACCGCACCAGCCGATGCGAACGCCGAGCGGATCGGCGAAGTTGAAATAGCGGAACTGGATGCTCCAACGCGGCATCTTGGAGACATTGTGCCCGCCCTGATGCATGGTCAGGAAGTCCATCAGGATGAGATCGCCGGGGTTCGTCAGCGGCGCGACGACCTCGTATTTCGCCAGCCGCTCCTCGCAGCCGTCCATGAACAGCGCATAGGCGCCTTTCTTGCCGAGGCCCGCGTCGTCACGATAGACCGGGATCAGGCCTTCGGCATGCGAGCCCTCTGCAATATGCACCGGCCCCATGTCCGGTGTCACCGGCAGCAGCGGTGTCCAGAAGACGACGCCGTCGAGGCTGCGCAACTGGCCGGGGAATTCCTGGTGCCACTGGGCGCGGAACTTTTCCTCGCCGGGATTGTCGATGCGAATACCGTAGCCGCCTGCGGCGATGCCCGGAATGGAACCCGGATGCAGATGCTGGAACACGGTCTGATTGACGGCTTTAGTGACCAGTTGCATGAAGGCCGGAATTTGCTTGACCGCGTCATAGACCTCGCCGCCCCAGGCACGGTTCTTGGCGATCAGCGCCGGATAGGCAAGCGTCATCGCGTTCCAGGCCGTATCGGTCGGCGCGTCCACGCCGTATTTGGCGCAGAGCAGTTCAAGGATGATCCGGATGCCTTCCTGGATCGGCGCCACATCGCGCTGCGCGTCGTAGAATTGGGGCAGTATCGCATAACCCTTGGCCGCGAAGTCGTCCCTGACCGACGCAGGGATGATTACTTCATTCTGAATCATGCTGTTCACATCCTTTCGATGTCGCAACCCCGCACCCTATGCGGGAAGTGCCGGCGAGGCGCGCATGCTCTTTCGAGCGGTCCGCCCTGCGCGCCTCGCCGGGTCCTCGTCTGCTTACGCGGCCTTGAAATGCTCGTCGAATTTCAGCGTCAGGTCCTTCACGGGCGCGATCATCTGGTCGATCAGATGGTAGAGTTCGGCCGGTGTCTGGACGCCTGCGGCTTCCTCATCGATCAAAAGGTAGCCCTCGGCGATGCCGGTAAAGAACTTGGCATCGGTCGGCTCGACATAATCGACCGGCTTGAAGTTCTTCAGATACTTGCCGCCATGCCAGCGCGAGAACGCAGCGCGGTAACCCGCGACCATGCCGTCATAGGCTGCGCGGTTGCCCATCATGCCGCAATTGATGCCGCAGGCTTCGGCGAAGTTCGCTTCCCAGCCGTTGACCGCGGCGTAACCGTAGGTCGAGCGGAACCAATGCTGGACCACGGCGATGCAGGCGGCGAGCCCGAGGATCGACGGAAACGGAAAATCCTTCATATGCGGATCTTCGTCGATGTTGCGGCCGGTCTCGACCATGAAGGCCGCATGCATCTCGGTGATCTTTTCGGTGATCTTGATCTTGGCGGAGTTGCTTTCCGCGCAGGAGCCGAGAACAGAGAAGGGACGTTCCGAGTAGAACATGTTTTCGGCGGTCACGAGCACCTTGCAGACATTCTCGAAGTCGACGACCGGGTATTCGCAATACTTGCCGCCGAATTTCGCCTTGATCTTGTCCATCACCCGCTTGGAAACCGCGCCGTGGTAGAAGCCGAAGGCCATGTTCGGGGTCGACTTGCTACCCTTCCAGGAGAAGAACTCCTGATACAGAAGCGCGCGCGGCAGCCGGTGTACGCCGGTGTTCAGCGGCACGGAAACGTTGCAATGGTTCGGACGGTTGCCCGGCCAGTTATAGGTCAGGCGGCTCCAGACCATCACGTCGACGGCCTTGTGCTCCTGCTGCGAGCGGATCAGAAGGTCGGTCACGTCGATATCGACATAATCGTCGTCACCGATCATGCAGATGAACTCGCCCGTGGCGGCCTCGACGCAGCGGTCCCAGTTCTCCACCATCGGCAGAACGCGGCCGGTGGAGGGCAGATATTTGACGCGCGGATCGGCGATCACGTCTTCCATGAACGTGTTCATGATGGAGGCATCGTCGGAATTGTCGGCGAAGACGAACTCCACGTCGGTGCGCAGGTTCATCAGCTGGCTTCTGATCGTTTCCTGGAAATAACGCTGGCGGTTACGCGAGGGCACACAAATCGTCAGTTTCGGCTGGGCGAACATGAAATTTCTCCGTTTCTCGCACACTAGACACGAGGGCTTTCCCGAAGCTTGCCCGCGACCCATCGTCCACGGCGCCGGTTTTCAGCTTTTCAGGAGAGGACTTGCTTGCTAAGCAGCGACGCGAGCGGTCTTGCGATGCAGCATGAGCCGCGTTGACATGACTTCGGAGACCCGCATGCAGAAGAGCCCGGAAGACTGCACGTCGATGGCAGACATCCGCGTCGAGATCGACCGGATAGACCAGGCCCTCATCGCGCTGTTCAAGGAGCGCTGGGGCTATATCGGACGGGCCGCGGAGATCAAGAAGGAGGCCGGGCTGGAGGCCGACATCCCCTCAAGGGTCGATCAGGTGCGGCGCAACGCCCGCAAGAATGCCGACAAGGCGGGCCTGAACCCCGATTTCTACGAGGACATCTGGGCACGCCTCATCCAGCATTCGATCGAACACGAACTGGACATTCTCGGCGACAGCGGCAAATAATCGCCGCCGGCGTCAGCCGATCTTGACGCTCGGCGGCTCCGATTTCTTGACCGGCTTTTCGAGGGCGGCTTCCGGCAGGCCGACGTCGGCTACGGATGCACCGTCAGCGTCGGCACCGCCGTTACGAACTTGCCACCCCAATCGCTGATATACGAAAGCTGCTGTTTGATTTCGGCCTGAAGGTTCCATGGCAGTATGACCACCCTTTCCGGTTTTTCGGCTTTGAGAATGTCCTCGGTGACAACCGGGATACGGCTTCCGGGAAGCAGAAGACCCTGCTTGGCCGGGTTCTTGTCTACGACGAATTGCAGGAAATCCGGCTTGACGCCGGCGAAGTTCAGGAGCGTGTTTCCCTTGGCGGCGGCGCCATAGGCGGCGACCTTCAGGCCTGCCCGCCGGCTCTCGATCAGGAAACTCAGGAAGCCGTCGCGCACCGTCTGCGCAGCGGCCTGGAAATTCGTATAGAAGGCATCTCCGAGCATGCCTGCAACCTGTTCGGTCATAAGTGTCTCAGCGACGGCGGCGGTGACGACATGCGTCCCGGTATCGCTGCGCTGCGCGAATACCCTGAGGCTGCCACCGTGCCAGGGCGTCGTCTCGACGTCAAAGACGGACAACCCGTTGGCCTCGAACACGCGTTTCACCGCTGTCAGAGACAGATACGAATAGTGCTCGTGATAAGCGGTATCGAACTGCGCCTCGCGCACCATATTCAACAGGTGCGGAAACTCGAAGGTCGCGACGCCGTTTTCCTTCAGCAGGCGGGTGAAGCCAGCGACGAAATCGTTGATGTCGGGCACATGCGCCAGCACGTTGTTGGCGGCCATCAGGTCGGCTGAGCGACCCTCCGCCGCCAGCTTCTCGCCAAGCTCCGCGCCGAAGAACTCCTCGATGATCTCGATGCCTTTTTCCCGTGCCGCAGCCGCCGTGCTGGCTGTCGGCTCGATACCCAGGCACCCGATGCCGCGCGCCTTGGCATATTGCAGCAGATAACCGTCATTGGCGGCGATCTCGACAATATTGGACGCCGTGGTCAGCCCGAAGCGGGACTGCATGTCGGCGACATAGCGCTCGGCGTGCTTCAGCCAGGAGGTCGAGAACGAGCTGAAATAGGCATAGCTGGAGGAAAAGAAGGTCTCGCGATCGGCAAAGTCCTCGGTCTGCACCAGCCGGCATTCGGCGCAGGTGCGGATGACCAGCGGATACCATAGTTCCGGCATATGCCGTTCATCGGGCTTCACGTAAGAATTTGACGGCGGCGCGGTTCCGAGATCGAGGAACGGCACCATATGCGTCGATCCGCAGTGACGGCATTTCATGCGGCAACTCCACGATAGTCCTGCGGCAGCAGCGGATGGCCCGCATCGCGCGGCGACAGGTTGATCACCGGCAGCGGCCAGTCGACGGCAAGCGCCGGGTCCTGCGGATTGAGCCCGCCTTCGGCTTGCGCGGCATAGGCCTGCGAATGCGCGTAGATCATCCTGATATCATCGGTCAGCGCCTGGAACCCATGGGCAAAGCCCTTCGGGATCAGCAGCGACGTGCCATTGTCCTCGGAAAGCTCGACGGCGAAATGCTGGAGAAAGGTCGGCGATTCCGCGCGGATATCGACGGCGACATCGAGGATTTTGCCACGCGTACAGGTGACGAGCTTGATTTCGGCATGCGGCGGGCGCTGGAAATGCATGCCGCGCACGGTGCCGCGCTGCCGCGTTCCCGTCTCGTTGAGCTGGGCGATATTGCCTTGCCAGCCGAAGGCAGCCAGGTCCTCGGCGCAGAAAAGCCGCGACAGGAAGCCCCGGTCGTCCGACAAGGTCTTGCGGCCGATCACGAAAAGTCCGCGAAGCGGTGTCTCGTGCGCCGTGAAGCGCCCGCTCATCCAGCCGCCCTCAAGGGTTCGGCCTGAATGGACAATCCGGCGAAGTCCCGGATGTCGGCAAGGCAGAGATCGAGCGCCGCCTGGCCGTCGCATTGGCCACGATACCATTCCATTGTCCGCTTAACGGTTTCCGACAGCCGCCACCGCGGCTGGTAGCCGAGTTCGGCCTTGGCCTTGTTGCTGTCGAGAACCAGATAGCCCGCCTCGTGCGGACCGTCTGTTCCGTCGCCCAGCATCATGGCGCCGCCACCGAAATGGCGCTCGGCCATCTTCAACACCGCGCCGACCGACGCCGCCTCGCCGTGATCGGGACCGAAATTATAGCTTTCGATGCCATCAGGCGCCTGCCAGAGGCGTTCGGCAAGCCCCATATAGCCGCCGAGCGGTTCCAGTACATGCTGCCAAGGGCGCACGGCGCGCGGGCGGCGCACCTGCAGCGTCTCGCCGCTCTGCCAGGCCCGCACGGCATCCGGAATCAGCCGGTCTTCCGCCCAGTCGCCGCCGCCGATGACATTGCCGGCGCGCGCCGTGGCGAGACCGATCCGACGCGCCGCGAAAAAGGACGAACGATAGCTTGCCGCGACGATTTCCGCCGCCGCCTTGCTGGCACTGTAGGGATCGTGGCCGCCGAGCGGATCGCTCTCCATGAAGGCGAGGCCGGTTTCGGCATTGTGATAGACCTTGTCCGTCGTCACCACGACGATCGACCGCACATCCTCAGACATGCGTAGCGCATCGAGCAGGTTGGCCGTGCCGATGACATTGATGTCATAGGTCTCCGCCGGACTGCGATAGCCCGCCCGCACCAGCGCCTGGGCTGCCAGGTGAAAGACCACTTCGGGCTTGGTGTGCAGCACGTGATTGTTGACGGCATCACGATCGCGGATGTCGATGATGCCTTCTCCGGACGTGTCCCCGCCCAAGAGCAAGTACAGCGACGGATCGGTCTGCGGTGCCAGCGAAAGGCCTGACACATCGGCGCCCAGTTCACGCAGCCACAGCGTCAGCCAGCTGCCCTTGAACCCGGTATGTCCGGTGACCAGAACGCGTTTGCCGCGCCAGAATTCGTTTGTCATACGCATCACCAGCTTTTCCACGGCGGAGCGCCGCTTTGCCAAAGGGTCTCGAGATGATTCTTGTCGCGCAGCGTATCCATCGGTTGCCAGAAGCCCTCGTGGAAATAGGCTTGCAGTTCGCCTTCCTTGGCGAGCCCCATCAGCGGCTCACCCTCCCAGCTCGAATGGTCCGCCTCGATCCGGTCGATCACGCGTGGCGACAGCACGAAGAAGCCGCCATTGATGAAGCCGCCCTCGCCTTCCGGCTTTTCGATGAAGCCCTGCACCTCGGTGCCTTCCAGCTGCAGCGCGCCATAGCGTGCGGGCGGGCGCACCGCGGTCACCGTCGCTTGCTTGCCGTGGCTCTTGTGGAAGGCGATCGTGGCGCCGATATCGACATTGCTGACGCCGTCGCCATAGGTGAAGCAGAAGGCTTCCTCATTCTTCAGATAGGATGAGACCCGCTTGAGACGGCCGCCGGTCATCGAGTTTTCGCCGGTATCGACCAGCGTCACCCGCCAGTTTTCGGCACTTTGACGATGGAATTCGATCGAGTTCTGCGACAGGTCGAAGGTGATGTCCGACATGTGCAAGCCGTAATTGGCGAAATATTCCTTGATCATGTAGCCCTTGAAGCCACAGCAGATGATGAAGTCGCGCACGCCATGGGCGTAGTAGAGCTTCATGATGTGCCAGAGGATCGGGCGACCGCCGATCTCGATCATCGGCTTGGGGCGAAGATGGGTTTCTTCCGCGATGCGCGAACCAAGGCCGCCGGCGAGAATGACCGCTTTCATGTCTTCCTCCGGCTAGATGCGACGGTGATCGCCGGCAAAGGCGGCAACGACCTGGCGGAGGGAAATGATATGGCTGTTGGTCCGGCGCGGATCGGGTCCAGGCCTGCGCGCCGTCTTCAGCCGCACGGCCAGCGGCCTTGCGGTCATACGGTTTTTGAGGCGGGGAAACTCCATGATGCTCAGGTCCAGTCAGTCTATCCTGACTGGCACCCTAGAGCGTGAAGCTGTCGTCAAACTGGAGCGGCGACATACACCGCTCCACGCGGTGTCAGCGATGCGCCGAAACCAGAAGCCGCTGGATTTCGTCGATGTCGTAGCTGTTCTTGCGGGCGAGATGGCGCTCCCAGTCCAGCGCCGTGCCGACGATCAGGTCGAGATCGTCGAAGGCCGGCGTCCAGTCCAGTCGCTGGCGGGCGATGGTGGAATCGGCGACGACGCTGACGGCATCGCCGGCGCGACGGGCGGAATAATCGATCTGGAATTCCCGTCCGTGGACGCGCTTGACCGCCTGCAGCACCTGCAGGACGGAATAACCTTCGCCATAACCGCAATTGGCCACCAGCGGCTCGCCGCCATCACGCAGATATTCGAGCGCCTTCAGATGCGCCGCGACGAGGTCGGAAACATGGATATAGTCGCGCACACCCGTTCCATCGGCCGTCGGATAGTCGGTTCCGTACACATCCACCTTGAGGCGCTTGCCAAGCGCTGCCTCGCAGGCAACCTTGATCAGGTGCGTGGCACCAGCCGTTGATTGGCCCGTGCGACCGCGCGGATCGGCGCCGGCGACGTTGAAGTAACGCAGGGCGACATAGCGGAAATTATGGGCGTTCGCGGCATCGCGTAGCATGATCTCCGACATCAGCTTCGACATGCCATAGGGGCTTTCCGGATGCAGCGAGGCGGTCTCGCGTACCGGTAAGGGATCGTCCGGCGTGCCATAGACGGCGGCCGTCGAGGAAAACACGAAATGCTGAATCCCGGCTTCCACGGCGGCGGCGATCAGCTCGCGCGTCTTGGCCGTGTTGTTCTCATAATAGGACAGTGGATCGGCGACCGATTCCGGCACGATGATCGAGCCGGCGAAATGAATAATCGCGTCGATCCTGTTCTCGGTGAATATCTGGGAGAGGACGGTTCGATCGGCGACATCTCCGAGATAGAAGCGCGCTTCCGGCGCCAGCGCCCAGCGAAACCCAGTCGAGAGCCGATCCAGCACCACGACGTCCTGGCCCGCATCGACCAGCGCCCAGACCATATGGCTTCCGATATAGCCAGCACCACCCGTTACAAGAACAGCCATTGCACTTACTTCCCCGTCCCGTTTCGACAGGAAGCATCAAAGTACAAATTTCTTTCCGAAGCCTCACCCGCAGACGTTCAGACGGCGAAACCAAAAGTATTGTTCAATGTATAGTTAGGACACCATTGGAATATCCGATAAAATTTTATCGAATATCAGCATAATGATCAGAGCCCGGCAATGTAACCGGACAACCGCTCGGCCGCCGTGGCAATCTGGCCGGGGTCACGCAGGAAGCAGGCGCGCATGAACAGTGAGCCACCGGCACCGAAGGCCGTTCCGGGTGCCAGGCCGACGCCGGTCCGGTCGACGATATCGAGCGCGGCGCGGCGGGCGTCCGTGACTCCGTCGATCTTCAGGAACGCATAGATCGCGCCATCCGGCTTCAGGGTCTCGACACGGTTGGTGGCGATCAGCGCATCGCAAAACAGATCGCGCGACAGCGTCGCCTTGGCGACATTCTCGGCAACGAACGCATCCCCCTGATCGAGCGCAACAGTCGCGCCCGCCTGGATGAACTGCGCCACACCCGAGGTCGAATACTGGATGAGATTCTCCAGCACTTGCCCGATCGCCGACGGCGCGACGATCCAGCCGGCTCGCCAACCGGTCATCGACCAGTTTTTCGAGAAGGAATTGACGAACAGGATGCGCTCATCCTCCTCCATCACATCGAGGAAGGACGGCGCCCGCGGACCATTGTAATAATAGAGCGCGTAGATTTCGTCGGCCATGATCCACAGGCCGTGCTTGCGGGCGAGCGACAGGATGGCCTTCAGATCGTCGTGCGTCGCGGTCCAGCCGGTCGGATTGGACGGCGTGTTGACGAACAGCGCCCGCGTCTTCGGCGTGATCGCCGCTTCCAGCTTGCCGATATCCAGCTGCCATTTGCCGTCCATGAATTCCAGCGGCACCGCAATCGCCTTGACACCGGACAGTTCAGCGCTGGCAGCGAAATTCGGCCAGGCGGGCGACAGGAACACCATGTCGTCGCCGGGCGAGGTCACGGCCTCGATCGCCAGCTTGATCGCCTGCATGCCGGAACCGGTGACATAGAAATTATCGGGGGACATCGTCTTGTTGAAATGCCGCTGGTAATAGCGGGCCAGCGCCTCGCGCAACGGCGGGACACCGCGCTGCCAAGTATAGAAGGTCTCGCCGGCAGATAGCGACGCCTGCGCCGCCTTGGAAATGAAATCCGGTGTCGGCAGGTCACCCTCGCCGACCCAGAGCGGGATCAGCCCGTCCCGTCCGCGCGCATAATTCACCAGTTCGACGATTCCGCTTTCCGGCGCGGCAAGAGAACGGGGGCTGAGACTGGACATGATGGTCATCGGCGGCTCCTCGCGCATGACCCCGAAAGTCGAAACAACTTCCGGGGTCATGCGCAACTTGAAAATTCCAGAGCGCCGCTTCTAGCGTTTTTCCACATCACGATCACGCGAAATTCGCTGACGGATTTATCGATTTTGGTGATGCATCGAACGGCCAGCGCGTCTTATGCGCGCTGCGTCTTCAGGAGGTCGCGGATTTCGGTGAGAAGCTGAACATCGACCGGCGGTGGTGCAGCCGGCTCCTCGTTCTTCTGCTTTTCCATCGTCGCGCGCATCTTGTTGACGCCCTTGACCAGCAGGAAAATGATCCAGGCGAGAATGACGAAATTCAGCACGACCGTGAGGAAGTTGCCATAGGCAAACACGGCGCCCTGCTCGCGGGCGGCGGCGAGCGACGTCGCGGTCACGGTGCTTGAGAGCGGAATGAAGAAATTGGAGAAGTCGATGCTGCCGATGATGGCGCCGACGATCGGCATGATGATGTCGTTGACGAGCGAGTTGACGATCAGCGTGAACGCGCCGCCGATGATGATCCCGACCGCCAGGTCCATCACATTGCCCCGGGCAATAAATGCCTTGAATTCATTCAGCATCAGTCTCTCCTTGTCTTTGAGCCAAACCGGCCGCACCCGTCTCTTTATGCATCGCCGGGTGCCTGCCCGATGCTAACCGAAAACGATGCCAAGTAAATCGCAGGGCGGAAAATAGCGCCGCCAAATAAATTTCTTTTATCTCAAAAACGAAAGCCGGTTCTTTGACTTAAGGCTTAGACAACCCTGATTTTCTTCCCTTCCGTCTTGTCCTATGCTGGCTCCCGAGGACAAGGAGGAGACATGCTTTCGGGCTCGATCATTTTCGCGGCCGCCTTCGCCTATCTGCTGCTGCTGTTCGCGGTGGCAAGTTACGGCGATCGCAAGGCACGGAAAACCGCTGCTGCCGGAAAAGGCAGGCCGCTGGTCTATGCCCTCAGCCTCGCCATCTACTGCACGTCCTGGACCTATTTCGGCGGTATCGGGCTTGCAGCCGAGCGCGGGCTCGAATTCACCGGCATCTATATCGGCCCGATCCTGATGTTCACCATCGGCCTGCCGGTGATCCGCCGCATCATCGCACTCGCCAAGGCCGAGAAACTGACCTCCGTCGCCGATTTCGTCGCCGCGCGCTATGGCAAGAACCCCGGTGTGGCGGCCATCGTCGCGCTGATCTCGCTGATCGGCGCCATCCCCTATATTGCGCTACAACTGAAAGCCGTCTCCAGCTCCGTCGCGGCCATGGTGGATACCAGCGGCTACGGCATCGGCGCCGGCCAGAATTACATCGATCTGCCGCTGCTCGTCACTCTCTTCCTCGCCTGCTTCGCCATCGTCTTCGGCACCCGCCACACCGATGCGACCGAGCATCAGGACGGCCTGATCCTGGCGATCGCCATGGAATCGGTGGTCAAGCTCCTGGCGCTGGTGACGGCCGGCGTTTATGTCGTCTTCTTCCTGTTCGATGGCCCCACCGATCTCTGGACAAAGGCACTCGCCAATCAACAGGTGATGACCGCCCTGCATTACCAGACGCCGCTGTCGCGCTGGATCCTGCTCGTCGGCCTCTCTGCCTTTGCCATCATCATGCTGCCCCGGCAGTTCCATGTCACCGTCGTCGAAAACCGCACGGACAAGGACCTGCGCACCGCCGGCATCCTCTTCCCCGTCTATCTGGTCGCCATCAACCTCTTCGTTCTGCCGGTCGCCATCGGCGGCGTGCTGACCTTTGCCGGCAGCGGCGAGGCCGATCTCTACCTGCTGCGCCTGCCGCTTGCCGCCGACATGCCGATCCTGACGCTCATCACCTTCATCGGCGGCTTTTCCGCCGCCACCGCCATGGTCATCGTCGCCTCGGTGGCGCTATCGATCATGATCTCCAACGATATCGTCATGCCGGTCTTCCTGCGCCGGAACCTCATGGGACGCGGCGGCTTCAACGACGTCGCCGGCACGCTGCTGAATGTCAGGCGCACCGCTATCTTCGCCGTGTTGCTGCTCGGCTACGGATATTATCGCTCGGCCGACATGAGCGCCGGCCTTGCCTCGCTCGGCATGCTTTCCTTCGCGGCGATCTCGCAGATGGCGCCGGCCCTGTTCGGCGGCCTCGTCTGGCGACAGGCCAATGCGCGCGGCGCGATCGCCGGCATGACGCTCGGCTTTTTCGTCTGGGCCTATCTTCTCTTTCTGCCGAGCCTCGGCGGACCGGACAATTCCCATGTCGCCACAGCGGTCCTGAGCTTCCTCTTCCCCTTCACCAGCGCATTTTCGGAAGCTGCCGCTGATCCGCTGGTCAATGCCACCGCGCTCAGCCTGCTTGTCAACGTGATCGCCTATGTCATCGGCTCCCTCACCCGTGCCCCGAAGCCACTGGAGCGGGTGCAGGCCGGCGTCTTCATTCGCCGCAAGTCACGCACCGAAAAGGCGTTTCGCGGCCGCAAGACCAAGATTACCGTGCTGGACCTCAAGACCACCATCGCCCGCTATCTCGGTGAGGAGCGGATGCAGCGGTCGTTCCAGACCTATGAGCGCCAGTCGGGCCGCTGGCTGGAAAACCAGCAGCCGGCCGATATGGGCCTGATCCATTTTTCCGAACAATTGCTCGGCAGCGCCATCGGCTCCTCGTCCGCCCGCCTCGTCCTCTCGCTGGTCCTGCAGCGGCTGGACGACACATCATCCGACACCGCCTGGCTGCTCGACCAGGCATCCGAGGCGCTGCAATACAATCAGGACATGCTGCAGACGGCCTTGTCGCAGATGGATCAGGGCATCGCCGTCTTCGACAGTTCCAACAACCTGATCATCTGGAACCGCCGCTTCCGCCAATTGCTGGACCTGCCGGAAAGCGCCGGACAGGTGGGCTTTCCGCTCGGTGAGATCGTCGCCTTGCTGACAAAACGTGGCGATATCCGCAAGGAGGACGCCAGGACGCTGATCGCCAACTTCCTGACACTCGACAAGCCGTTCCTGCTGGAGCTTTCGGGCGGCAGCCGCATCATCGAGGTGCGTACCAACGCCATGCCGGACAAGGGCATCGTCACCACCTATACCGACATCACCCAGCGCGTCGCCGCCGACATGGCACTGAAACAGGCGAACGAGACGCTGGAACTGCGCGTTGCCGAGCGCACCGGCGAACTGACCCGCGTCAACAGGGAAGTCGCCGAAGCCCGTGCGTCGGCCGAGGAAGCCAATATCGGCAAGACGCGCTTCTTCGCCGCCGTCGGCCACGACATCCTGCAGCCGCTCAATGCTGCCCGGCTCTATTCCTCGTCGCTGGTCGAGCGGCTCGGCGGTTCCGAAAACAGCGCACTGGTGCAGAACATCGATTCCTCGCTGGAATCGGTGGAAACCATTCTGGGCGCCGTGCTCGACATTTCGCGGCTCGACACGGGGGCGATGAAACCACGGCTGCAATCCGTGCCGCTCAACGATCTCCTGCGCCGCATCGAAACCGACTTTGCCCCCGTCGCCCGTGCCGCCAACCTCGAACTAACGGTCATGCCGACCTCGCTCACCGTGCGCACCGATCCCAATCTCCTGCGTCGCCTGGTGCAGAACCTCGTCTCCAATGCCATCAAATACACGATCGAGGGCAAGGTTCTGGTCGGCGTGCGCCGCGAGGGCGGCAATGCGATCATCCAGGTGCTGGATTCCGGCATCGGCATTCCCGCCTCGAAATTCCGCACCGTCTTCAAGGAATTCGCCCGCCTCGACGAGGGCGCCAAGACGGCGTCGGGGTTGGGGCTCGGGCTGTCGATCGTCGATCGCATCTCGCGCGTCCTCAATCACAACGTCGACCTGCAGTCCAAACCCGGCAAAGGAACACGCTTCCGGGTGACGATGCCGATCGACCGCAATGCCGGCGCCGGCGCCAAGACCGCCACTCCAGCACCCGCCCGCACCGCCGAGCCGCTGCACGGCCTGCGCGTCCTGTGCATCGACAATGAACCGCGGATCCTCGAAGGCATGAAGTTGCTGCTCGAAGGCTGGGGCTGCACTGTGACGACCGCGCCCTCGCTTTCCGCCTGGCAGGAAGGACAGGCCGGCGGGGACATTCGGCCCGACGGGATCATCGCCGACTACCATCTCGACGACGGCACCGGCATCGACGTGATCCGCGCCATCCGCCTGCATTTCAGCGCTGACATTCTCTCCCTGCTCGTCACCGCCGACCGTTCGCCCGAAGTCCGTGGCGCCGCCGAACGCGACGGCATCGCGCTCCAAAACAAACCCGTCCGCCCCGCCTCGATGCGGGCCTGGCTTACCCAGCTATCGGTCTCCATGAAGGCGGCGGCGGAGTGAGGTCAAGAGAAAAGCAAGAAGTTCGAAACCGTCCTTGAAATTGAAATCCGATATGTTCAAGATTACGATGTCTTTTCAGCCGGTGTTGTGATGATCGAAGAAACAGTCGATTTGAGATTTCTAGCCAAGCAGGGCCAGAAGATTCTGGAAGACATGCGCATCTTTCGGCAAGAAGTGTCCGAGGTGCGAACTCTAGCCTTGCAGACCTATGAATATTCCCGGCGCATTGAACGGCGGCAAGCCGAATTGCGCGACGATCTCGAAATCACCATCAAGATGGAATTCGGCGGCGGGCTGGCTCATCTTCAGACAGCCATCGAACGTTCGCTGGCAAGAATTGAGGCCAAGACCGAGGAACTCGTCGACCGGGTCGAGACGCTCGAATCGAAGCCGTAAGCGCTTTATCTGTCTCGGCCTAAGCCGCCACAGCCGCGATCTTGCCAAGCTGAATCACCGCTTGGGTGCGGCTGTCGACGTTGAGCTTGAGCAGGATCGCCGAGACATGCGCCTTGATGGTGGCCTCGGAGACGCCGAGTTCGTAGGCGATCTGCTTGTTGAGCAGACCTTCGGCGAGCATGCCGAGCACGCGGGATTGTTGCGGCGTCAATGTCTGCAGGCGCTGCAAAAGGGCGGCGACTTCCGGCTCATATTCCATGCCGCGCACGAAACCGGCTGGTGTGAAGATGTCGCCGGCCATGACCGTGTCGATTCCCTGGCGGATTTCGTCGATGCCGGCGGATTTGGACAGGAAGCCAGATGCGCCGAGTTCCAGCGCCCGCTGGATCGTCGCCGGGTCGTCATGGGCAGAGACAATCATCACCGGCAGGCTCTGGAATTCGGCTCGGAGCGCGATCAGCCCCGACAGGCCGCTGACGCCCGGCATGGTGAGATCGAGCAGCATCAGGTCGGCCGAAACAGTATCGATCGCTGCCTGCCGCGCCGAGGTGAAGTCCCCGGCCTCGATGATCGTCGGATTGCCGGGCATGCCGGAGAGCGCCTGGCGCATCGCGCCGCGAAACAGCGGGTGGTCATCCGCGATGATGATGGTCAAGCCTGTCGTCATGACGCTCCCTCCCAAGAGCTTTGCGACAGGCAAATCCTCCAATTTCCCTGCCGCGCGTGCGGATCCGGTCAGGTCTTTTGAGGTCCATCCTCCGTCTTTCCCGACGGCGACCTTTCCTCGTCCTCCAGATCCTTCACAATTCCCATGAAACTGCGCATCATTCTTTCCATGATGCTCATCGTCTGGTCAATCTCTTCCTTGCTCGGAAGCCTTGGTTTGAGGCCGCTCTGTCCGTTTGCGGTAGCTTTCTCCAAGGTTTCGATGCGCTTGGTCAAAAGGTCCAGTTCCAGCTCGAAGGCCGTGCGCTCGTCGGCGGCCATCCGGCAGATGATCTCGCCGTCCTTTTCCTGGCAGAGCGAAACCTCGCCGGTCTGCGTGTCCAGCCGCGCGATGCCGCTGTCGGTCTTCTGCATGGCATAACGCCCCGGCGCCGGCTCCTGGGCCATCGCCGCAAAGGCGCTCAACAGGCCGCCAAGCGCGACCACCGGCATCAGCATCCTCTTCATCGCATTCTCCTTGATTGCCAAAACCGGATATCGTCACAAAAACCGGCCTGTCTTTCGCTTCACGGTGGACTTTCGCAGAAGATTGCGGCAATTCCGCAAAGGATATCGTCCAGGCTCCAGGAAACGGCGGCATGCCCCACGTCATCTACAAAATCGTTCCGGCAACTCTATGGCAAAATGCCCGAGCGCGTGGAGAATTCAAGGGCGCCGCGATCGACCTGACGGACGGCTATATCCATTTCTCCACCGCCGAGCAGGCAATCGAGACCGCCGCGCGTCATTTTTCCGGGCAGGACGGTCTGTTGCTGGTCGCCGTCGATGGCGACAGGCTCGGCGATGCGCTCGTCTATGAACCCTCGCGCGGTGGTGCGCTGTTTCCGCATCTCTATGGCACGCTAACGCTCGACGCCGTTCTCTGGGAAAAGCCCCTGCCGCTCGATGCCGGCGGTGCCCATATTTTTCCGGAGCTTGACCAATGATCGATCTCTTCCAGTCGCTTGCCCGTCGCAGCCTGTTCCTGTTCGATCCGGAAGCGGCCCATGGCCTCTCCATCACGGGCCTGAAGACAGGTCTTGTTCCCTCGTGCGCCGCCCCGGCCGACACGCGCCTTGCCCAAACTGTCGCCGGCCTCTCTTTTGCCAATCCTATCGGCATGGCCGCCGGTTACGACAAGAACGCGGAGGTTCCAGAAGCGCTGCTGCGGCTCGGCTTCGGCTTCACCGAGATCGGCACCGTCACGCCGAAGGCCCAGTCCGGCAATGACAAGCCACGTATCTTCCGTCTGGTCGCGGATGACGCCGTCATCAATCGGCTCGGCTTCAACAACGAGGGGCACCAGGCTGCCTTGCAGCGCCTGCGCACCTGCTCGCGTTCGGCGATGATCGGCGTCAATATCGGCGCCAACAAGGACAGCGCCGACCGCATCGCCGATTATGTCGCCGGTATTCGTACTTTCTACGATGTCGCCCGCTATTTCACAGCCAACATCTCCTCTCCGAACACGCCGGGCCTGCGCGACCTCCAGGCGCGCGAAAGCTTGTCTGCGCTGCTGTCGGCGGTGCTTGCGGCGCGCGACGAGGAAGCCGCGAAGGTCGGCAACCGCGTACCGGTCTTCCTGAAGATTGCCCCCGATCTCACCGAGGAAGGCATGGACGATATCGCCGCCGAGGCGCTGTCGCACAATCTCGATGGCCTGATCGTTTCCAACACCACGCTGTCACGCGAAGGGCTGAAGGACCAGCGGCAGGCGAAGGAAAGCGGCGGCTTGTCCGGCAAGCCGTTGTTCGAGAAGTCCACCGCCGTGCTTGCCAGGATGCGCAAGCGCGTCGGGCCGGACCTGCCGATCATTGGCGTCGGCGGTGTCTCATCGGCCGAAACGGCGGCGGAAAAAATCCGTGCCGGCGCCAATCTGGTCCAGCTCTATTCCTGCATGGTCTACGAAGGCCCGTCGCTCGCCGGTCGCATTGTGCGCGGCCTGTCGCAGCTGTGCGACCGCGAAAAACTCGGCTCGATCGCCGAGATCCGCGGCACGCGCACCGATTACTGGGCGGCCCGGAACGTTTGAGCCGAGCGGCGCGGCACCAGTGCCATCAGGAAGGTGCCGCGAAACAGCAGGAACAGATTGAGCCCCGCCCACAGGCCATGATTGCCGAAGGCGGGCACAAGAAGACAGAGCGCCAGAACATAGCCGGCAAAAGCCAGGAGCATCATGTTGCGCATGTCGCGCGACCATGTGGCGCCGATGAACACACCGTCCATCAGGAAGGCGAGCGCCCCCGTCAGTGCCGTGATCGCCGCCCATGGCATGTAGATATAGGCCTCCGCCCGCACGTCGGCCGCCGTCGTCAGAAGGTCCACCAGACTGTTGCCGAAGACGAGGAAGGCGATCGTGGTCATGCCGGCGAGCGCCAGCGACCAGGTGGCGGTCATCCGCAAGGCCCGGTCGAAGGCGGGACGGAACCGCGCGCCGATCGCCCGGCCTGTCAGCTGTTCGGCGGCGTTGGCAAGCCCGTCGAGATAATAGCCCGCCACCAGGAAGATGCTCATCAAAACGGAATTGGCGGCGAGCGTCACCGGGCCGAACGAGGTGCCGATCCGCGTCATCAGCATGAAGGCGGCCAGTAGCACGAAGGAGCGGATCATGATGTCGCGGTTCAGCCCGAACAGCGGCTTCAGGCGCTCGGTGGAGAAGATGGCCGCCCAGGTCGGTGCCGCGGATCGGTCGAAACGGGCGCGCACCAGCGCGAACCCGACGACGGCACCGACCACTTCGCCCGTCACCGTCGCCAGCGCCACGCCCATCACGCCCCAGCCAAGATAAAGGCCGAGCGTGATCGACAGGACGATGTTGATGCCGTTGATCAACGTCTGCAGCATCAGCCCGGTCGTGCCCTGTCCGCGCCCCAGCACGAAGCCGAGGATGGCATAGTTGGCAAGCGAGGCCGGCCCCGCAAGGATGCGACAGTTGAAATAGGTGCGTGTCACGGCCTCTATCTCCGGCCCCGGCGCCAGAAGCCAGAGGCCGAACGACAAGAGCAGCGGCGACACCAGAATGAGGGCACTGCCACAGACAAGCGCAATGATCAGCGAACGCCAGAACACCGCCTGCTCTTCCGTCTTGTCGCCGCGCCCGAAAGCCTGCGCCACCAGCCCGGTCGTGGCTGCCCTCAGGAAATTGAAGGTGGTAAAGATGAGGTCGAAGATGATCGCGCCGACGGCAAGGCCGGCCAGCAGCGTCGCCTGTCCGAGACGGCCAATGACCGCCGTATCGACCAGGCCAAGCAGCGGCGTCGTCAGGAAACCCAGCGTCATCGGCACGGCGATCGACAGGATCAGCCGGTTGGTGACGAGAAATGGGCCTGCGCCGTCAGCGTTTTCGGCGATTTCGGATGTCTGCGCCGCGCTCATGCCCTGCTCCCTGAAGCCAGCCCTGAACCCTTGAGAATCACATCAGCTGGTTGACAGCACCATGGCCCAATAGGGTCGGTTTCCGGAAGCCGGATTCCGCATCACGGCGACGCCCAGTCCGCGATAATTCGGGCCGAGCATGTTTTCCAAATGCTTGGGCGAGTTGTACCAAGCCGTATAGGCCTTTTCGGCGCTGTCCTGACCCGAAGCGATGTTTTCCGCCGCCGGCAGGGAAACGCCGCTGCCCTTCATGCGATCGAGGAAACTGTCGCCCATGCCGATCAGATGCGACATTTTCCCGGCCTTAGCCATGCGGCCGGCCTGCGAGAGTGCTGCCTGCGCCGCTGCCGGGTCGCGCACCAGTGGTTCCAGCCCTTTCTGCTTCCTCAGGTTATTGACGTAACCGAGCGTCGCATCGGTCTGGTCGCTGCCGTCACCGCTCGGGGTGATCTTGGGCGTGCCGCAGGAAGCCAATAAACCGAGCGAAAGAATGGCGCCCGTGCGCAGCAGATTGCGCCGCGAGGCAAGGAAAGTCTGATCGTTCATGTTACCGCCGGTAGCTGAGGATGCGCAGGATGATGAAGACCGGGATCACCACGGCTGCACCCAGCAGCAGGTAGTCACCGACCTTTCCGAGGGCCGCGAAGCCCGAATTCCAGATGTCGAGAACAAAATCCCGGACCGTGTAGAGAATGCCGTACGGCGTCCAGCCGAAAACGGCCATGACGAAACCGACGATGATCGAGACCACCAGCAGCTTAACCAGCACACGCAGGGGCGAATCGCCCAGAAATCTGTTCACTCCATCGGCCATGACGTCATGATTCTCCTGTTTCGCCATTCTGCTGTTTGCCTGACATAAGCTGCGGGACGGCCTGCCGCAAGCTGCAAGGATTGGCGATGCCGGCCTTGCGGATCGCGATCTGCTAAATCACGCCTTGCCATTTTAGCGGCCCCGCGCGAAAAGCGCTGAACGTCGCGAGCAGAAGCCCGTGGCGCAGGATCAAGGCACACGACCATCAGTTCCAATCAGCTCTCCTCCGGCAACCTGATTGCCGATCGCCGTACCGAATATGCGCATATGCTGGCGACCGAAGGCGACCATGCCGCGGCGGCCGACCTGATGCGCCAGGCGCTGGAACTGGTTCCCGACTGGGCGGCCGGCTGGTTCCGCCTCGCCGACTATGAGGAGAAATCGGGCCGCAAGGAGGCGGCTGTCGAGGCGCTGCGAAAAGTCTTGGGCCTGAACCCGGAGGATATTTTCGGCGCTTCGCTGAAGCTAACCTTCCTCGGCAGCGCGCCGGCGGACGGCCAGCCGCCGAGCCAGCATGTCGAGCGCCTGTTCGACGATTATGCCGATCGCTTCGATGTTTCGCTCGTCGACAAGCTCGGTTACAATGTGCCGGAAACGCTGACGGCACTGCTGGAAGAGCATATCGGCGAGGCCCGTATCGCGCATCTGGTCGATCTCGGCTGCGGCACCGGCCTGTTCGGCGCGCGCATCCGCGCCCGCACCGATTATCTCGAAGGTTATGACCTCTCGACCAACATGCTGGCCAAGGCGGCAGACAAGCATGTCTACGACCATCTCGGCCAAGCCGATCTTTTCCTTCCGCCGGAGACGTCCGGCCTGTTCGACGCCAAAGCCACCCATCGCGCCACCCTCGTCAGCGCCACCGACGTCTTCCTCTACCTCGGCAATCTCGACAGCATCTTGGTTCTAGTCACCGAATTGCTTTCGCCCGGCGGCATCTTCGCCTTTTCGACAGAGGATGCTGGAGACAATGGCGACGTCGTCCTGCGCCCGTCGCTGCGCTATGCCCATTCGCGCGACTATATCCGGCGGCGCTGCGCCGAGTTCGGGCTGACAGTGCTGGCGGATCGTGAGACCATCATTCGCAATGATGGCGGCAAACCCCTCTCCGGCATGCTGTTCCTTACGCGGAAACCGGCCTGAACGAACGTTTCTTGCGAAGTTGAAATAGGTCAGCATTACTTACTTATTTTACTTGATCATGACAGTGGAAATCGCGATAAATGCTGCATCGCACACAGACGGCGCAGTCGAAAGATCGTGCCTGCACTTTCACTTCATTTCCATCAAACATGTCGCTCGACCTGCCATTCCGGCCGGTCCGAAGCACTGTTCGTTTGCCGCCGGAGATTGTCGCATGAGCCTCATTGCCGCACTTGGCTTCTGGAATACGAACGCGACCCGCCATACGGCGGTTGAAGACGTGCAGGGTATCTTTTCCGGCAGCCTCGTCGCGGCGCTCGGGCTTTATGTGCTGGCAAGCGCCGGCCTTCTGACCGGCAGCACCGCCGGCGTCGCCTTTCTGCTGCATTATGCGCTGGGCATCAATTTCGGCCTTGCCTTCTTCCTGCTCAACGTGCCGTTCTTCTACCTGTCCTGGAAGCAGCTCGGCATGGGCTTCACGGTGAAGACCTTCATCGCCATCAGCATCACCTCGCTGCTCACCAATGTGCAGGGGCAGGTGTTCCAGATCTCTGAAATCCATCCGGCCTGGGCTGCCCTTCTCGGCGGCCTGCTGCTCGGTTTCGGCCTTTTGGCGCTCTATCGCCACCGCGCCAGCCTCGGCGGAGTCGGTATTCTCGGCATCTACATGCAGGAGCGTTTCGGCATCCGCGCCGGCCTCGTGCAACTCGCCATCGATCTGTGTGTCCTTGCTGCCGCCTTCTTTGTCACCACGCCTCCCGTGGTGTTCTATTCCGTGCTCGGCGCGGTGGTCTTCAACCTGTTCCTGACTATCAATCACCGCGCCGACCGCTACATCGCTTTGTAGACCGCACGTCCTCCAGGCGGAGGAGACGCTGCGCGCAAAGCGAGGTGATGAGGGGGCCAAGGGCGCGGTCTTGCAAAGGACTGCGCCGCGCCACTGCCACGGGCGGCACCGGCTGCCCCCTCATCCGACTTTGAAAGCCCAAATGAAACGAGAGCGGAAAGGCTACCCTTCCCGCTCAAACTGCTGACAAAGTCTTTTCTAACGACTCTGAAGGTTGCTCGGGGCGTTCTGCGGCCAGCATTTCCCTCCGTCATCTCTGTGCTTGTCACAGAGATCCAGCCAGCTCAAGTCTTGAGCTGAAAGAGTCTTTTGACCCGACGGACGTCGGGTCGCTGGATCCCCGCCACGAGGGCACTGCTGTCCGGCTTAAAATGATTGGACAAGGCGCACGGTGTTGATTCTACTCGTGTTCGAGCGTTTGGCGACGGTCTCGGACATGGATAGAGGAGCAACCCCGTGCGGCATTACAATAGCGTCTTTCATGATCTTTTGAAGCGTGTTCCATGGGCAGTCTTCGACAGGCTTGTGGAGGAGCACGGGGCCGACAAGCATGTCCGGCGGTTGTCGACGAAGACGCAACTGGTCGCGCTTTTGTATGGCCAGTTGGCGGGTGCGGTCAGTCTGCGCGAGATCGCCGGCGGCCTGGAAAGCCATGCGGCGCGGCTTTATCATCTCGGCGCCCGTCCTGCCTCGCGCTCGACATTGGCCGATGCCAATGCAAAACGTTCGAGTGCGGTGTTTGCCGGGCTGTTCGTCGAACTGACAGCCAGGATCGGACGCGGTCTGCGCCGGGCGATCGGCGAAGCGATCTACCTGATCGATGCGACGGGAGTGCGGCTGTCGGGAGCCGGATCGCAATGGGCGCGGTTTTCCCATCAGGCCTGCGGTGCAAAGGTCCATGTCATCTACGATGCCGGTGCCGAGCGGCCAATCTATGCGGCCGTCACACCTGCAAATGTGAATGACATCACCGCCGCCAAGCAGATGCCGATCGAGCCCGGCGCGACCTATGTCTTCGATCTCGGCTATTACGATTTCGGCTGGTGGGCCGGGATGGACAAGGCCGGATGCCGGATCGTGACGCGGTTCAAGTCGCATACGCCCCTGAACGTGACACAAGAGCAGCTGGTCGATGATCCCGGCTCCATTCTCTCGGATCGCATCGGTCTCTTGCCGGCGCGCCAAGCCGGAAGCTGCCGCAATCCATTCGGCGATCCGGTGCGCGAGATCACCGTCAGAACGGATACGGGAAAGGTCCTGCGTCTCTTGACCAACGATCTCGATGCGCCGGCACAGGAGATCGCCGACCTCTACAAGCGGCGCTGGGCGATCGAACTGTTCTTCCGGTGGGTCAAGCAGACCCTCAAGATCCGCCATTTTCTCGGCACATCCGAGAATGCGGTCCGCATCCAGATCGCCGTCGCCCTCATTGCGTTCCTGTTGCTGCGCATGGCCCAGGCCGACCAGAAAACCATCCAAAGCCCACTCGCATTCGCCCGTCTCGTGCGCGCAAACCTCATGCACCGCCGCCGAACCGACCGACTCCTCAAGCCGCCGCCAGACAACCGGCACGACAAAACACAGATGGTCTTCTCATGGACCTGAATTTAAACCGGACACCAGTGCCACGAGGGCGAGGATGACGGAGAGTGGGGTTGCACCTCCTCAAACAATCAGTTTAGGGGTTTGTCAGCGGTCTGAGCGGAAAGGTTACCCCTTCCGCTCTCGTTCAGTTTTAAACGATGCTCAGGCGGCCTTCGCAACCTTGTCGATCGGATGCTGCGAGCGGAACGAAACGGCAATGCGGTTCCAGACATTGATGGTGCCGATCGCAACCGTGATCTTGGCAATGTCCTCAGCCGAGAAATGCGCCGCCAGCGTTTCATAGGCATCGTCCGGCGCGCCGGTCTGGGCAAGGTTGGTCACCGCATCGACCCAGCCGAGCAGTGCCCTCTCGCGGGCGTCGTAAACCGGCGATTCCCGCCAGACGCACATCAGGTTGATCCACTGTTCGCTCAAGCCGTCGTGGCGCGATTCTTTGACATGCATATCGACGCAATAGGCGCAGCCGTTGATCTGCGAGGCACGCAGCTTGATCAGGTGGATGAAGCGGCGCTCCAGGCCGGAACCTTGCACATAGTTTTCAAGCGCCACTACGGCCTTGAAAGCGTCCGGGGATGCCTTGGTCATGTCGAGACGAGGATGCATGTGTCTTCTCCTTGGTTGAGGGCTCAGCGAGCTGTTGCCTTACGTTCGTGGATTTCAAGAAAGGCGCAGCTGCGGGCGGCGATGGGACCATCGTCGATTTCCGCCAGCTGGACGCCGAGATCGGCGATCGTGGTCTTGGCGAGTTCAGCCCGGTAGACCCGCTCCGCCCGCAGCATCGTGGCTGAGATGTTGCATGGCTTGGTGAAATAGCGGTTCGGCACAGGGTTCGGCCCCCGTTGACGGATTTCGCCACAGCGGAAAGCGGGGGCCGGTCCTTCGACGGCGAGAACGACGTCGAGCAGTGTAATATCAGCTGGCTTCTTCGCCAGCCGGTAGCCACCCCTTGGACCGGGAACGGTTTCGAGAATGCCGGCGCCGGACAGCGCCTGCAGATGCTTCAAAAGATAGCTCATGGAAACGCCGTGAAATTCGGCGATCGCGGCGGCGGACAGGACGCTGCCTTCCGAAAGACCCGACAGCATCGCAACACTGTGAATGGCCTGCTCCACACCCTCGCCCATCTTCATCGGTTGGCCTCCATTTCTATCGTAGATATTTTTTATCCATGATTATACGAAAGGTCAAGCGGCAATTTTCAGGCCTCTGCTTGCGTTCGGGAAATGGGGCGATAGAAGGGAACGGATCGGCCAAGGAGAATGACGACAATGATGGTGATACCGGCAAAATCCGCCTTCGCGGCCATGATGGCATCAAGTGCGGAGCGCCACTCGCTGGTCGATGACGCGCAGGGCGTCCTGTCCGGCACCATGCTCGCCGTGCTCGGCATCACGCTGTTGTCGAGCGCCGGCCTGCTCACCGGCGGCACGCCCGGCATCGCCTTCCTCGTCCACTACGCGACCGGGTTCAGCTTCGGCGCCTGCTTCTTCGCCGTCAACCTGCCCTTTTATTATCTCGCCTTCCGCCGCATGGGCCTCGCCTTCACGCTGAAGACATTCATGGCCGTGGCGTTGACATCCGCTATGTCGGAAGTCCTGCCCCGCACCCTCGGCCTCGCCCAGGTCGATCCGCTGGTCGGCGCCCTGTTTGGCGGCCTGGTGATCGGCGCCGGACTGCTCGCCCTCTTCCGCCACCGCGCCAGCCTCGGCGGGGTCGGCATCCTGGCGCTCTACATCCAGGATCGCTTCGGCTGGCGCGCAGGCTTCGTGCAACTCGCCTTCGACGGCACGATCGTCGCCTGCTCCTTCTTCCTCGCCAGCCCCTTCATCATCGCCTGCTCGATCCTCGGCGCTGTCGTCATGAACCTGACGCTCGCCATCAACCACCGCAAGGATCGTTATATCGCGATGTAATACCAAGGACCGATGATGGAAACGCATAGGACCGGCGCGTATCGGCTCAAGATTTCGATCAGATGCCTCAAGAGGCGAATTCCTGTTTCTTCAGCTGATCGATCGCATTCAGCGCCTCATACGGCGACCATCCGGCGTGGACGGCGGCCTCGACAAGTCGGGCTTCGGCATCATGCTCCAGTTTCTGGAAAAGGGGTTCCAGCGCCTCTTGCACTGTCAGGATATGCTCATCCGGTGGAATGACCTGTTCATCAGATGCTGACAACGGCATGACGCCCTCCTCTTTTGTTCTTACCCTCGAAAATTTTGCATGAATCCATCAATGCACGACCCCAGAAAGGGTTCCCTCGTGTTTTGATTTTTTTGTCGCGGCGCAGTTTTCCCGCTGAACCCACTGCGTTCCCGCAAAGATCACTCTTCAATTCCCGCCGGTTTGATCTACATTTGTTCGCGTGAACCAGATCGATTCCGCCACGCGCCCGCAGATGCCGCTCAACCTGCCCCCACCCTTCCTGCGCTGGTTCGCGGAAAAGGGCTGGCAGCCGCGCGCGCATCAATTGGAGCTCCTGTCGCATGTGCAGGAAGGGAAAAGCATGCTGCTGATCGCGCCGACGGGTGCCGGCAAGACGCTGGCCGGTTTCCTGCCCTCGCTGGTTTCGCTGACGGAACGCGGTAAAATCCCGCCGGGCTCGGCTTTTACCGGCATCCACACGCTCTACATCTCGCCGCTGAAGGCGCTGGCCGTCGATATCGAGCGCAACCTCATGAAGCCGGTTGGCGACATGGGCCTGCCGATCCGAATCGAGAACCGCACCGGCGATACGCCCGCCTCCAAGCGCCAGCGCCAGAAGATCAATCCGCCGGATATTCTCCTGACCACGCCCGAGCAGGTTGCCCTGCTGCTCGCCAATGGCGAAGCGGAACGGTTCTTCAAGGACCTCAAATATGTCGTGCTCGACGAATTGCATTCGCTCGTCACCTCCAAGCGCGGCCATCTCTTGTCGCTCGGTCTTTCTCGCCTGCGGCGGCTCGCACCCCGCATGCAGGCAATCGGCCTCTCCGCCACCGTCGCCGATCCGATGGACCTGCAACGCTGGCTAGTCGCTCAGAAGGAGGGCGAGACCCATAACGCCGGGCTGATCACGGTCACCGGCGGCGCCCGGCCGGAAATCTCGATCCTGTCCACCGAGGAACGCGTGCCCTGGGCCGGACATTCGGCTGCCTATGCCATCGGCGACATCTACAAGGCGATCGGCGAGACCAAGACGTCGCTCCTGTTCGTCAACACCCGCAGCCAGGCAGAACGCGTCTTCCAGGACCTCTGGACCATCAATGACGACAACTTAGCCATTGCGCTGCATCACGGCTCGCTCGATGTCGGCCAGCGCCGCAAGGTCGAGGCGGCCATGTCCGAAAACAAGCTGCGTGCCGTGGTCGCCACCTCGACGCTCGATCTCGGCATCGACTGGGGCGATGTCGACATGGTCATTCATGTCGGCGCGCCGAAGGGTGCGTCTCGTCTTGCCCAGCGCATCGGCCGCGCCAATCACCGCATGGACGAACCGAGCCGCGCCATCCTTGTGCCGGCCAATCGCTTCGAGGTGATGGAATGCCAGGCGGCTCTGGACGCCAATTATCTCGGCGCGCAGGATACGCCGCCGGTCGGCAAGGGCGCGCTCGATGTGCTTGCCCAGCATGTGCTCGGCATGGCCTGCGCCGCCCCGTTCGATCCGCTGGAGCTTTACGCCGAGATCACCAGCGCCTCCCCCTATACCACACTTCCCTGGGAAACCTTCGAGCGCATCATCGATTTTGTCGCCACCGGCGGTTATGCGCTTCGCTCCTACGAGCGCTACGCCAAGATTCGCAAGACGCCGGAGGGCCGCTGGCGCGTCTCCAATCCGATGATTGCCCAGCAATATCGCCTGAACATCGGCACGATCATCGAATCGCCGATGCTCAATGTCCGCCTCGTAAAGCACAATGCCCGCGGATCGCTGGGGCGCGGCGGCATGGTGCTGGGCAAGGTCGAGGAATATTTCATCGAAATGCTGTCGCCCGGCGATACTTTCCTGTTTTCCGGCAAGGTGCTGCGCTTCGAGGGCATCCGCGAAAGCGAGTGTCTGGTGAGCCAGGGCTACAAGCTCGACCCGAAGGTTCCCTCCTATAACGGCGGCAAGTTTCCGCTTTCGACCTATCTCGCCCAGCAGGTGCGTAAGATGCTGGCCGATCCCGCCCGTCACAAGGCCCTGCCCGATCAGGTCCGCGACTGGCTCTCGCTGCAGGCCGATCTGTCGATGCTGCCGAAGGAAGACGAACTGCTGATCGAGACCTTTCCACGCGGCAGCCGGCACTACATGGTGATCTACGCCTTCGAGGGACGCCTCGCACACCAGACGCTCGGCATGCTGCTCACCCGCCGGCTCGACCGCGCCGGCTTGAAACCCCTCGGCTTCGTCGCCACCGATTATTCGCTGGCGATCTGGGGGCTGGAGGACTTGGGCAGCGCCTTCCGCAAGGGCCGGCCGACGCTCGCCGACCTGTTCGACGAGGATATGCTGGGCGACGATCTCGAAGCCTGGCTGAACGAGAGCTTCCTTCTGAAGCGCACCTTCCGTAACTGCGCCGTCATTGCCGGCCTGATCGACCAGCGCCATCCCGGCAAGGAAAAGAGCGGCCGGCAGGTCACCGTCTCGGCCGATCTGATCTACGACGTGCTGCGCAGCCACGAGCCGGATCACATCTTGCTTGAGGCTACCCGCAACGATGCCTCGAGCGGACTTTTGGAGATCGAGCGGCTTGGCGATATGCTGGCGCGAATCAAGGGTCACATCACCCATCGTCCACTGGACCGGATTTCGCCGCTGGCCGTGCCGGTCATGCTGGAAATCGGCAAGGAGTCGGTCAACGGCGACGCGCAGGATTTCCTGCTGGCCGAAGCCGCCGACGAGCTGTTCGAGGATGTGACCGGCGAGCACCACCTATGACGTCGCGCCGGAAAATCATGCATCGCATAACCCATGCCCTTTCTGCCCTGCCGGACAATCCGGCGCTGTCCGCACGCATCGCCATCAACGGCGTCGCCGCGATCTGCGACCCGCTGGGCGGGCTTTATCTCCCGGATCTCGACATCCTCGTCGTTTCCGACCTGCATCTGGAAAAGGGCTCGGCCTTTGCCCGCCGCGGCATGATGCTGCCGCCCTACGATACGCTGGCGACGCTGCGCATTCTCGAAGCGGTCGTCGCCCGGCACGATCCGAAGACCGTCATTAGCCTTGGCGACAATTTCCACGACCGGGTCGGCTCCGCCCTGATGCCGGAGCAGTTTCGCGGCATGATCGAAACCATGGCGCGCGGCCGCGAATGGATCTGGATCAACGGCAACCATGATCCTGACGGCACTATAGGCCTGCCGGGCACGTCCACCGACGAACTCCACTATGCCGGCCTGATCTTTCGCCACGAACCCGCCAAGGACGCCAGCCCCGGCGAAATTGCCGGTCATCTCCACCCGGCCGCCACCGTGACGCGCCGCGAAAAACGGGTCCGCCGCGCCTGCTTCGCCGGCGACGGCAGCCGCCTCATCATGCCCGCCTTCGGCGTCACCACCGGCGGCCTCGACCTGCGCCACAAGGCCATGCACGGCCTGTTCGACCGCACCAATCTCATCGCCCACATGCTCGGCCGCGACCGAATCTATTCGGTGCGGTTTTCCAATTTGATGGGATGACGGAGAAACTTTTCGCGAAAACGAAATCATGATAACTGTTGTTAACTGTTATCATGATGGCGAAGATGGACGATGGCCAGTTTTGCACTGAACGAGCATTATGAGCGGTTTATCCAGTCCCAGCTGGAATCCGGACGCTACAACAATGCCAGCGACGTCGTGCGGGCCGGACTCAGGATGCTCGAGGATTTCGAGGCTGCTCGTGAACGGTGGCTGCTAGAGGAAATTCCCTCACGCTTGGAAGACATTCGCCGGAATCCGGGAAAAGCTGTTTCGCTTGAGGATGCTTTTTCTCGACTGGAAGCGCGTCATCAAGCCATCGTCGCGAAGACATAATGACACGCCACTATCGCGTCGTCCTGCACCCGAAAGCAGAGGCCGAACTAAACGCGGTCTATGATTCTATCGCGGAAAAAGCGGGTGCCGTGACCGCGTGAACCTTCGTATCCGGCATTCGAGATTTCTGCTCCAAACTGTCGGACTTCCCTGAGCGAGGCACAGAACGGGTCGAACTCATGCCGGGATTACGGATCGTCGGATATAAACGTAGCGTGAGCGTCGCATTCGTTGTCGAGGTTGAAACCGTCATTGTCCTCGGCATTTTCTACGGCGGCAGAAATTTCACCGACGAGACTTTTGAAGACCGGCGGTAACTTATCCGACCGACACTCGGTTCCCAGGAGAAAACCGCTTGCAATATGCAATCGGATTTATCATCATCCGGCCAGATGAAACCCGGTTTTGGGAGAAGCGACCGTGGCCAAGCTGTGCATCTGGAATCTCATCACACTCGACGGCTTTTTCGAGGGCGAGACGAAGTGGGACCTTCAATTCCACGGGCGCGCCTGGGGTCCGGAGCTCGCCGACCTGTCGAAGGAATATGGAGATACGACGGACACGCTGGTCTTCGGCCGCGTCACCTATGAGGGCATGAAGGCTTACTGGACGACGGCGGAAGAGGAAGACGAGGTCAAGGCTTTCATGAACGGTCTGCCGAAGCTCGTCGCCTCGCGCACCATCACGACGAGCGACTGGAACAATACCACCGTCACCGCAGATATCGTCGAGGATATCAGCCACCTGAAACAGACGGCCATCAAGCCGATCCGCGTTTTCGGCAGCAGCGAACTTTGCGACAGCCTGCTGAAGGCCGGCCTGGTCGATGAGATCAAGCTCTGCGTCGTGCCGGTCCTGCTCGGTCGTGGCACGCCATTCTTCAAGCCGGGCCGCGATATGACGACGCTCACGCTGAAAAGTGCGACGACGACCGCCGGCGGCTCCGTTATCCTCACCTATGAGGTCGAGAACGGCTAAAACGCGTTGAACGTCAATGTCGTCAGCGACCGGTTGATGCCCGGCACGGTGGCGATATTGTCGTTGATGAATTTGCCGATATCCTGCTCTTCATCGACATAGACCTTGATCAGCAGGTCGTAATCGCCGCTGGTCGAATACATTTCCGAAACGATTTCCTTCTTGTAGATCACATCGGCCACCTCATAGGTCTTGCCGGGGGCGCATTGCAGCTGGACGAAAATCGGCTTCATGGCACGGGTCTCCTGATATCTCCTCCGCAAATAGCCTGTTTTGACGCCGAGGCAAACCCGCCTTTGGATGGCTGCGCAGGACAGGCAGACCCCGCAGATCGGACATTTGCATTTCACCCAGTACGGCAAGACGGTGATCGCCATCGCCCAACAGCTTTATCGGTGTGGACGGGGCGTAACGCAAACACCCGAGGGTGCCGAATGAAAACTCAATCCCGGCGGAAGACGATACTGGCGAGCCAGCCGGTGACAACGGCCAGAAGCACGGCGATTATGCCGTAGAGGAAGGGCGACTCGTGCGCCGCGCGGGTGATGGCCTGCTCGAGACCGGTCTTGACGACACGCAATGGCAGGGCTTTGGCGGCAACGAAAACACCGTCCCGAAACAGATAGGCGCGCACGATATGCACACCGTTGGGAACATCGGCCGGCAAGCGGACCGATGCCTTGAACAGGCTGGAGCTGATGAACTGCACGCCGCCGGGATCGCGTTGATAGACGCCGCTCGTCTCGCGCAGGCGGCGGAAGGCGTCGCGGAATTCCGTCAGGTTGCTGCCGTCGCCGATATAACCGAGCGGGATCAACGGCATGTGCGCGACGCCGATACCCATGTTTGTCATGTCGCCGGGCGGCGCGATGGTCTCGATGTCACGCGTGCTCGACAGCGAATAAGATTCCGGCACCAGTTCGAAGGTCATGGAATTGGTGTTGATCCAGATGCCGAAGACGCGCTCCTTCTTGCGCACCGTGGTGTTTTCCTTCGGCCCTTCGAGCGCCACGACGATATTGTACTTGCCCTGCGCCAGGATATTGGCGTCGAAGCCGTCGATCGCCCCGAAGATCGTCAGGTCCGCGCCGCGAAAATCCGATGTGATCGAGATTTCGTCGGTCGAGATGCCGATATCCAGCTTTTCGGCGAAATCGATCGGCTCCGCCTGCACGGCCATCGGCAGTGCAAGAGTGGCAGCCAGCAGGAGGGCGCGCATCAAGGTCCGCATCAGAAACCGAACCCCGCGGAAACGATCGAATAGACTTCCTTCGGCGGAATGACGAGTTCGATGGCAAGACGGATGCCGACAGCAAGAACCAGCAGCGCCAGGAGCGCCCGCAATTGTTCGCCACGCAGCCGCTGGCCGACGCGTACGCCATATTGCGCACCGATCACGCCGGCGATCATCAGAACGAAGGCAAGCACGATATCGACCGTATAGTTCGCCGTCGCCTGAACAATGACGGTATAGGCCGAGACGAAGATGATCTGGAACAGCGAGGTGCCGACAACGACGTTGGTCGGGATGCGCAGCAGATAGATCATTGCCGGCACCATGATGAAGCCGCCGCCGACACCCATGACCGAGGTCAGGATGCCGATGCAGAAGCCGAGTGCGGCAATCGGGATGACACTCAGATAGATCTTGGATTTCTTGAACCGCATCTTCAGCGGCAGCCGATGCACCCAGTTGTGATGACCAGGCCTTTTCAGCGTGACGGTCTCGTTGCGGGCGGCGCGGCGCAGGGCGATGATGCTTTCCCACAGCATCAACGAGCCGACAGTGCCGAGCAACAGCACATAGGCGAGCGAAATGACGAGATCGAGCTGGCCGATGCGGCGCAGCAGCGCGAAAATCCAGATGCCGACGGTCGCGCCGGCGAGACCGCCGCAGAGCAATACCGTCCCCAGCTTGATATCGATCGTGCCGCGTCGGAAATGGGTGATGGCGCCGGAGATCGACGAGGCGACGACCTGGTTGGCGCCGGTGGCGACAGCGACGACCGGCGGGATGTTGTAGAAGATCAGGAGCGGCGTGATCAGGAAGCCGCCACCGACGCCGAACATGCCCGACAGGAAGCCCACGGCCGCGCCCATGCCGAGGATGATGAGTATGTTCACCGACAACTCTGCGATGGGCAGATACACTGTCACGGCCGGACCTCTAAATATGCCAATAGCCCGCAATGCGGGCGGAAACGTCAGAGTGGCAACTGATTCACCACGGGAAATTCGTAAGGGATGGAAGGGCCTGAAAACCAATTGTCAAAATTGCGAATTCAATGTCATTCCGTCATGCACTTGGGGGTCAGGCCCGTCAACCTTTGACAAGGCTGCAGTCTACCCCCTCGCCGCTCTCTATGTGCGGTCGGTCTGCGGCATGAATAGGGCCGCAGACGCCATGTTCAGCCGTTCCGCTTCAAGAGTTCCTTGACCAGCGCATCGGTGATCTGGCCGGTTGGCTCCTGGCCGATCGATTTCTGGAAGGCCTTGATCGCCGAGACGGTCTTCTGCCCCATCTCGCCGTCCGGCTTGCCAGCGTTGAAACCATTGTTGTTGAGGATCGCCTGGATGTTGCGTAGCGCCTTCTTCATATCGACGGAGGCGGTCTTCACACCCTTGCCGACCCAGGCATCCGGCACGTCGACCGAATTCGCGTTGGCATCGAGCGGCGTCACCTTCCACGCGTCGAACTTGGCCTTGGCGCTCTCCAGCTGTTCGGGCTTCAAGGCCTTGCCGACTTCGTCGCGCTTCTGGGCGGCATCGGTATCGCCGTCGCGGGCAGCGATGGCGAACCACTTGTAGGATTCTTCCAGGTCCTGCTTCACGCCATTGCCGCGGGCATAGAGGATCGCCAGGTTGAACTGGCTGTCGCGGATGCCGTGCTCGGCAGCTTCGCCGAACCACTTTCCGGCAGCAGCGAAATCCGGGGACGTAGCGCCGCCACTTGCCAGCATGACGGCCAGATTGTGCATGGCGCTGGCATTGCCCTTTTCGGCGGCCTGCAGATAGAGCGTGCGCGCCTTCGGCAGGTTGCGGGCAACGCCGCTGCCCTTTTCGTAAAGGCTCGCCAGACGGTACTGGGCCGGGATGACACCGGCATCGGCCGAACGCTGGTACCATTTTGCGGCCTCGGCCAGATCGGCCTTGACGCCACGGCCTTCGGTATAAACAGCACCGATCTCGAACATCGCCAGCGCGTCGCCCTTCTTGGCAGCCTCGACGAGCGCTTCCGGCTTGATCTCGGCGGGAACGGCAATGTCGGCGGCGGCAGCCGGGGCTGCGGCTTCGACCTTCGCACCATCGGCCTTCGTCGTGTCGAGGCTGGCAGCCGTATCCGACGGGACGGGAGCCAGCATCTGCGACGCGCCGTCGGTTGCCGACTTGACGGCTTCGGCCTGCGGCAGGCTCTGCTGCGGTGTTGTGGTTTCCGGCTGGCTTGTCTGCGGCTCGGCCATCGCCGGCAGTCCGGCATCATCCTGGCCGCCATCCTGCCCGACCGCATCCTCCGCAGCCGCATCTTCTCCAGCCTGCGGCTGCAACGTGCTCAACGGCTCGACATTGTCGCCATCGACAGTCTCTTCAGCCGGCGTCACCGGAGCGACATCGGCGGTTGCCGGCACATCCTTGGCGACCGGCTGCTCGATCACGGCGACCGGGGCTTCGACCGCGCGATCGCCACGGATCAGCGTGTTGACCAGCGGATAGGACATGATCGCCAGCAATACGGCGCCGACAGCCATCAGGATCGGGCGACGATGACGGGCAAACGCGCCACCGATCGACGACGGCGAAGCGCCGCTCTTGCCACGATTAAGGGTATCGACCTCCTCGACGGCCAGTTGCGCGGCACGGCGCGCGGCGGCGATGAAGTCCGCCTTGTCGCCTTCGCTCGGCTGGGCGGCGCGGGCATTCTGGCCGGCGCGGACGCGCTCGAGGATCTTCTTGACGTCGGGCACGCCGGAGCCCGGCTCCAAGAGTTGGTTGGCCATGTCTGGCTCGATCGTCTCGGCCGCGTCCATCGGTGGCGTCGGATCGACGAGCTGGCGCTCGACCGGACGTACCGGCTCGCTACGCTTGCCGGAGAAACGCTTGGCAAGGCCGGCCAAGAGACCGGTCTTGACGACAGGAGCGGCAACGGCGGCAGACTTTACGTCTACCTGTTCGACATGGGCCGGCTCCGAAACCACGAAGGCTTCGGCTACGTCGGCGCGCGCCGCCATGGCCGGCTCGGCTTCGGCGGCCAGCGCATGCATATCGCGCTTCAAGTCCTCATAGCGGCTGCCCAGCTCGACCTCAGCGAAGGGATCATCCTGCGCGTCGAAAACCGGCTGCGACGCCCTGGGCATTTCCGGCTGACGCTGTTCCTGGTAGTCGCGCAGGCCGAAGGCTCGCGGCGCTTCCTGGGCAACACCACGCTCTTCCAGACGTTCCAGTTTCTCGGCGATATGAACGAGCGTTTCATGCAGGGCTTCGAACGTGCGCGCCGTGCGATCCTCGCTGGAGCGGCTGAGATCTTCGAGAACCTTGAGATCATCGGCCAGCGCCGAGATCGCCGCCATATCGGTGCCGCCGGATGCGATCTGCGCGGGGCCGTTCTTCGAATAGGCTTCCATCACCGCTTCGGCCGCCTGGCGGGCAGCCTCGATGATATATTCGTCGCTGGTTGCCAGATATTCCTCAAGTGCCGTCATCCGACCTTCGAATTCGGCAGGAACGACAGCCGGCGCAATGGTTTCGCGCGGCTGGCTGACGAGGCTCGACAGGTTGGCGATCTGGTCCTGCAGGCTGCGCAGGATTTCGCTGTCGTCCTGCGGCGCGGCATGGGTTTCCTCAAGACGGATGGCGATATCCGTCAGCTGGTCCTCGAGCCGGGTAAAGCGGTCGTTGCCGGCAAAGGAGACCGGCGCCGCATCGAGCGAATCGATCCGGCGGGCGAGGTCATCGAGACGTTCGGCAAGCGCATCGTTGACGGCGCCCTGGTCGAGCGCGTCGATCTTGCGCGAAATGTCGCTGAGATAGTCCGTCAGGTCCGGTTGGACCGAAGCCTTCTGCGACCGCTCCATCATCATCGACAACTGGTCGAGCCGTTCCTCGAGACGGACGGCGGCCTCTTCGTTGGCCAGTTCCTCGACGCGGGAGGTCAGTGCCTCGATCCGTGCAGCCAGACCATTGTCGTTCGGGCGCGACAAGGCATCGATCCGGTGCGAGAGATCGGCCAGATGATGTTCGACCCGATCGACGCCGGACAGATCCGGGGCCACCGCGAGGCTTTCAATCTGCCGCGACAGGTCTGCAAGCCGGCCTTCGACACGGTTGACGCCGGACGTGTCCGGCTTATGGATCAGGCTGTCCATCTGGCGCGAGAGGTCGGCGAGCCGGCCTTCGACGCGGGTCACACCGGCACTGTCGGGCGTCGGGGTGCGACCGCTGGCGACGATCGCGCGGCTGATTTCGTCGAGACGGGCATCGAGGTCGGAAAACTGCGAAGCGAGACGCCGGTCGTCCGGCTGCATGTGGCGGCCGATCAGTTCGATCGCCTGGGCGACCGAGATCAGCTTGTCTTCCAGTGCATGCAGTGCCGGGCCGCTGTTCATCGAGCCGATCTGCGCCTTGATCTCGTCGAGACGGTAGGCGAGCGCCACCAGTTCGTCGTCGCGGTTCGTGTCGAACACGTTCAGCCGGTCTTCGACGCCCGTCCAGCGGGTTTCCATACGACGCACGCTGTCCTCGCGGGCCAGGCCCTCGATCATGCTGCGCAGGCCATCGAATTCGTGCTTCAGCTCATCGGTCTGGGCAGGCGACGCCTGCTTGCCCAGTTGGTTGATGCTGTCGGCCAGCCGTTGCAAATCGCCGCGCATATCCTCGGCCAGCGCCTGATCCTGGCCGGCGTCCGCCGTGATGCCGCGGATTTCGGCGCGAAGCGTTTCCATCTCGCGTGCCAGGCCGTCGGCGATGTCCTTCTTCAGTTCCTGGCGCAGGCCAACCAGTGACTGGGCGATCTCGGCCATCGCCGGATCGGGACGCTGCGGCTCGTTGCGGAACTGCTCCGAACGCAGCGGCTCGCGGCGCTGGGGCTCCTGGCGATAATTCTCCTGGCGCAGGTTTTCCTGACGGATCGGCTCCTGACGGGAAGGCTCTTGGCGGGACGGTTCGCGGCGGGCGGGCTCGCTCCGGAACGGTTCGCTGCGATAGACCTCGCTGCGCAGCCGTTCGCTGAGCGGGCGCTCGGGAAGCGGAATTTCACGCTTGGGGAGGACCGGTGCCTGCACCGGGCGGCGCTCGTCGTAACGTGCTTCCTGACGCGGCTGCACCCGTTCGCGGATCGCATCGCGCTCGCGGCTGGCGTTCAGCGCGCGTTGGCGCTGCATGATTTCGGAGATCGGGTCGTGCCGCTGCGCGGGCATTTCGCGCTCCAGCACATCCCGGCCGCGCTGTTCGCGCCCGCCGGTCCCCATCAATCCTTCGATACGCGCTTCCAGTCCTTCGATCGTGCGGTTCAGCGCATCGAGGGACGACCTGTCGCTGTAGGCGCCAGAACCCGGATTGCCCGAGCGTGGAGTGTTTGATCGCGATCCGTTCATCGTTTCTTCGCCTCTTTCCATCGGCCCAATCGGATTCTGGATGTTTAAAAGGCAAATCCCCACCTTCCGATCCGGTCCCCGATCCGGACAAGGCTGCAATGACGCGAAGACAGAACTGTTGCAGCCGTGACCATCTCAACACGCACTTTCCCGAAACGTGGTAAACAAGCCGTTAACCTGGCTGAAAATTTTTTAACGATTTGAGCGCATGCTGAATTTGGGGCGGCTTTCACATCACTGTTCCGGCTATCGGCCGGCCACCGATCAAAGTTTCCCGATTTGCCAATTTTGACGTTTACGCAAACGTCAAAGTTTTGTAGCATGGCGAAAATGACATGGCGCACCCATGACAGGGTTACAGGTGAGGAACAGGAAACATGCCCAGCTATAAGGCTCCGGTAGAAGACACGCTTTTCATTCTCAACGACGTTCTCGGCATCGAGCGCTACAACAACCTGCCCGGCTTTGCCGATGCGACGCCGGACATGATCGAGGCGATCGTCGGCGAGGCGGCCAAGCTTGCCGAGGAGGCGCTGTTCCCGGTCAATCTGTCGGGTGATCAGGAAGGCTGCAAGCGCTCGGACGATGCCACGGTGACGACGCCGAAGGGCTACAAGCAGGCCTTCGATCTCTATCGCCAGGGCGGCTGGCTCGGGTTGTCCGTTCCGGAGGAATATGGCGGCCAGGGCCTGCCCTACACGCTGCACACCGCTGTCGGCGAATACATGTCCTCGGCCAACATGGCGCTGACCATGTATCCCGGCCTGACGCAGGGCGCGATCGCCGCGATCCTCGTGCACGGTACCGACGCGCAAAAGGAAACCTACCTGCCGAAGATGGTCACCGGCGACTGGACCGGCACGATGAACCTGACCGAGCCGCATTGCGGCACCGACCTCGGCCTGCTCCGCTCCAAGGCCGTGCCGCAGGGCGATGGTTCCTACAAGATTTCCGGCCAGAAGATCTTTATCTCCGCCGGCGAACACGACATGTCGGACAATATCATCCATCTGGTGCTGGCCCGCATCGAAGGCGCACCGGAAGGCGTGAAGGGCATTTCGCTGTTCATCGTTCCGAAGTTCCGTGTCGAGGCGGATGGCTCCGTCGGAGCCCGCAACACGGTGTCCTGTGGCGCGATCGAGCACAAGATGGGTATCCACGGCAATTCGACCTGCGTCATGAACTACGACGAAGCGGTCGGCTACCTCATCGGCGCGGAGAACAAGGGCCTCAACGCCATGTTCGTGATGATGAACGAGGCCCGCCTCGGCGTCGGCCTACAGGGCCTGTCGGTGGCGGAAGTGGCCTATCAGAACGCCGCCATCTATGCCCGCGACCGTATCCAGGGTCGTTCGCTGTCTGGGCCGAAGGCGCCGGAGAAGAAGGCCGATCCGATCATCGTCCATCCCGATATCCGCCGCGTGCTGATGACCATCAAGGCCTTCAACGAGGCCGGCCGCGCCTTTACCTTGTGGACGGCGCTGAAATCCGACATCGCGCATCGCGGCGACAACGAGGCCGACCGCCAGGCCGCCGACGACATTCTCGGCCTGATGACGCCAATCCTCAAGGGCGTGCTCACCGACAAGGGCTTCGACCATGCGGTCATGGCCCAGCAGGTCTTCGGCGGCCACGGCTATATCGAGGAACACGGCATGAGCCAGTATGTCCGCGACGCCCGTATCGCCATGATCTACGAGGGTGCCAACGGCATCCAGGCGCTCGACCTCGTCGGCCGCAAGCTGGCGCTGAACGGCGGCCGGGCGATCACCGCCCTGTTCAAGGAAATCGGCGACTTCTGCGAGGAAAACCGCGCCGACGAAAAGCTCGCCCCCTATACCAAGGGCCTGAAGAAGGGCTTGAACGACCTGCAGGCGGCCACCATGTGGTTCATGGGCAATGCAATGGCAAAACCCGACAATGCTGGCGCCGGCTCGACCGACTACATGCACCTCTTCGGCCTCGTCGTGCTCGGCTACATGTGGGCCAAGATCGCCAAGACGGCGGAAGAAAAGCTGGCCGAAGGCGCCGGCGACCGCGAGGCCTACCTGAAGAACAAACTCGTCACCGCAAAATTCTTCATGGAACGCATCATGCCCGAAACCGCGCTGCGCAAAGCCCGCATCGAAACCGGCGCGGATACGTTGATGGCACTGGACGCGGCGGCGTTTTGAAGGTTGGACAACCTTGAGGGAAAGTTATATATTGATATAACTTTCCTATGGAGGCGAAAATGGCTGTATCGACATTACGCAATGTAGGTGGCTCAGTGATGATGGCCATTCCGAAGCCATTTCTGGATACGCTTGGACTGGGGGCGAATTCCAAGCTTGATGTAACGATCGAAGATGGGCGTCTTGTTGCCGTGCCGAAGGCACGTCCCAAGTACACGCTCGAAGAACTGCTCGCACAATGCGATCTTGATGCACCTTGGTCGGAGGAAGAACGCGAATGGATGGATGCCCCATCGGTCGGTAACGAGATCATCGACTAATGGAAAGAGGAGACATCTGGTTTGTCGATCTTGAACCAACGTGTAGGCGAGAACAGGCCAAGGCGAGATACGTCCTTGTCCTGACACCACGTACTTTCAATCAACTCGGCGTCCAGGTCATCGCTCCGATTACCGCTGGCGGAGAATTCGCCAGAACCAAAGGCTTGACGGTTCCTATGTCCGGCGCAGGCACGAAGGCTACAGGTGTTGTGTTGTGTCACCAGATCAGGGCGATAGACCTCAAAGCGAGGGGCGGTCGCTTTATCGAGAAGGCACCGGATTTCATCATCAACGATGTGTTGGCGCGCGTATCTGCCTTTTTGGAATAACACTCATACGAATGACGGGCGCCAAGCGCTCTACAGGGAGATGTAACAATGACCGAAGTCTTCATTTACGACCACGTGCGCACGCCGCGCGGCCGGGGCAAGAAGGATGGGGCGCTGCATGAAGTGCCCACGCCGCGCCTTGCCGCCAAGGTGCTGGAAGCACTGCGCGACCGTAACGGGCTGGATACGTCCACCGTCGACGACATCATCATGGGCTGCGTCGATCCGGTCTTCGAAGCCGGCGCCGTCATCCCCAAGGCAGCCGCCTTCGAGGCCGGTTACTCCAACAAGGCGCCGGGCATGCAGATTTCGCGCTTCTGCGCGTCCGGCCTCGACGCCATCAACTTCGCGGCCGGCAAGATCGCTCAAGGGGCCGATGACATCGTCATCGCCGGTGGTGTGGAATCGATGTCGCGCGTCGGCATGGGCATGTCCGGCGGCGCCTGGTACATGGATCCGTCCGTCAACTTCCCCGGCTATTTCATGCCGCAGGGCGTCTCGGCCGACCTGATCGCCACCAAATACGGCTTCTCCCGCGATGACGTCGATGCCTATGCCGTCGAAAGCCAGAAGCGGGCCGGCCATTCCTGGGACAATGGCTATTTCGACAAGTCGGTCATCCCGGTGAAGGACCAGAACGGCATCGTCATCCTGGCCAAGGACGAGCACATGCGTCCGACCACGACCATGCAGAACCTTGCCTCGCTCAACCCGTCCTTCCAGATGCCCGGCGAAATGGGCGGCTTCGATGCCGTCGGCATTCAGGCCCATCCGGAAATCGAGCGCATCAACTACGTCCACCATGCCGGCAATTCCTCCGGCATCGTCGACGGTTCGGCCGGCGTTCTGCTCGGCTCCAAGGCCGGTGGCGAGGCGATGGGCGTCAAGCCCCGCGCCCGCATCAGGCATTTCGCCAATATCGGCTCCGACCCGG
The DNA here is from genome assembly GCF_051669845.1 of Pararhizobium sp. O133. Taxonomy (NCBI): domain Bacteria; kingdom Pseudomonadati; phylum Pseudomonadota; class Alphaproteobacteria; order Hyphomicrobiales; family Rhizobiaceae; genus Pararhizobium; species Pararhizobium sp. O133. Next base: position 4,379,012 of record NZ_CP196426.1, read on the forward strand.
CCCTGATGCTGACCGGCCCTGTCGACGTCACCGAAAAACTGCTCAAACGCGCCGGCATGTCGATCGCCGATATCGACCTGTTCGAACTCAACGAGGCCTTTGCCGCCGTTGTCCTGCGCTACATGCAGGCTTTCGACATTCCGCACGACAAGATCAACGTCAACGGCGGCGCCATCGCCATGGGCCACCCGCTCGGCGCCACCGGCGCGATGATCCTCGGCACCGTGCTCGACGAACTGGAACGCCGCGGCCTTCAGACCGCGCTGGTGACGCTCTGCATTGGCGCCGGCATGGGCACCGCGACGATCATCGAGCGGGTGTAATTTAGCCCCCTCCCCCTTGTGGGGAGGGGCTTAACCCGGCCGGATCGCCTCATCGGGCGGCGGCATGGAGCCAAGCCAAGATTCAAGGGAAGAGGAATCCCAACATGACAACCTACACCAATTTCACCATCGAGACCGACGAAGACGGCATAACGCTGGTTACCTGGAACATGCCCGACAAGTCGATGAACGTCATCACCGCAGACGTCATGACCGAGCTTAACGCCATCATCGACCAGACGGTCGCGGATGAAGCCGTCAAGGGCGTCGTGTTCACCTCCGGCAAGTCCACCTTCTCCGGCGGCGCCGACCTGTCGATGATCAAGGGCATGTTCACGTTCCAGCAGGAACAGAAGAAGATCGACCCGGACAATGCCGCGCAAAAACTGTTCGACCTCACCGGCAAGATGACCGGCCTCTACCGCAAGCTCGAAACCTCCGGCAAGCCGTGGGTCTCGGCGATCAACGGCACCTGCATGGGCGGCGCGTTCGAACTGTCGCTCGCCTGCCACGGCCGCGTCGCCGCCAATTCGAAATCCGTCAAGATCGCCCTGCCCGAGGTCAAGGTCGGCATCTTCCCCGGCGCCGGCGGCACGCAGCGCGTTCCGCGCCTGACCAACGCGCAGGACGCCCTGCAGATGATGACCACCGGCTCCTCGCTCACCCCGCAGCGCGCCAAGGCCATGGGCCTCGTGCACGAAGTGGTCGATCCAGCCGAACTGATCAATGCCGCCAAGGCGATGATCAAGAACGGTCTGAAACCCGTCCAGCCTTGGGACGAAAAGGGTTACAAGGTTCCCGGCGGCGGAATCTGGACGCCGGCGGCGGCCCAACTCTGGCCGGCCGCTTCCGCCATCCTGCGCCGCGAAACATCGGGCAACTATCCGGGCGGCCTCGCCATTCTGAAATGCGTCTACGAAGGCCTGCAGGTTCCCTTCGATACCGGCCTAAAGATCGAGCAGCGCTATTTCACCGAGATCCTGCAGACCACCGAAGCCTTCTCGATGATCCGCTCGCTGTTTATCTCGATGCAGGAACTCGGCAAGGGCGCCCGCCGCCCAACCGGCATTCCGAAGGCGGACCTGAAGACCGTCGGCGTCGTCGGCGCCGGCTTCATGGGTGCCTCGATCGCCTATGTCTCCGCCGCCGCCGGCATCAAAGTTACCCTGATCGACCGCGACATCGAAGCCGCCACCAAGGGCAAGACCCATTCCGAAGGCTTGGTGAAGGACGCGATCGGCAAGGGCCGGATGACACAGGAACAGGGCGAGGCCCTGCTCGCGCTCATCACCCCATCCGCCGATTACAACGACCTCAAAGACGTCAAGCTCGTCGTCGAGGCCGTGTTCGAGGACCGCCAGGTGAAGAAGGACGTCATCGAAAAGGTCGAGGCGGTGCTTTCCGAAGATGCAATCTTCGCCTCCAACACCTCGACCCTGCCGATCACCGGCCTTGCGAAGAATTCCAAGCGCCCGGCCCAGTTCATCGGCATCCACTTCTTCTCGCCGGTCGAAAAGATGATGCTGACGGAAGTCATCCTCGGCAAGGAAACCGGCGACGTGGCGCTCGCCACCGCGCTCGATTTCGTCGCCGCCATCAAGAAGACGCCGATCGTCGTCAACGACACGCGCGGCTTCTACGTTAACCGCTGTGTCTTCCGTTATATCCACGAAGCCTATGACATGCTGATCGAAGGCGTGCCGGCGGCGATGATCGAGAATGCCGCCAAGATGGCCGGCATGCCGGTCGGGCCGCTGTCGCTCAACGACGAGGTGGCGATCGACCTCTCCCAGAAGATCCTCAAGGCGTCGATCGCCGATCTCGGTGAGGCCTCCGTCGATCCACAGCATATGACGCTGATCAACAAGCTGGTCGACGATCTCGACCGCCGCGGCCGCAAGAACGGCAAGGGCTTCTACGACTATCCGGCCAAGCCCGCCAAGAAGTCGCTCTGGCCGGGCCTCAAGGACCTCTTCCCACAGAAGAGCGCCGACAGCTTCGACGTCGAGACGATCAAGCAGCGCTTCCTCGTCACCATCGCGCTCGAAGCCGCCCGCACCGTCGAAGAAGGCATCGTCACCGATCCCAGAGAAGCCGATGTCGGCTCCATCCTCGGCTTCGGTTTCGCCCCCTATACCGGCGGCACGCTGAGCTATATCGACGGCATGGGCGTCAAGACCTTCGTCGCGCTCTGCGAAAAGCTCGCCGCCACCTACGGCGCCCATTTCCAGCCAACACCGCTGCTCAAGGACATGGCCGCCAAGGGCGAGACGTTCTACGGCCGGTTTGATCCCTATGGTGCAGCCGCAAAGGCGGCCTGAGCGCATCGCGGCCTGCGTCGTTCACGGACAGGCTGCCGGGCCTGTCTGATTCTGACAAGGTCATTTTCTCCTTTGCTGACAGGGATTGGGAAAACAAGCGGCAGCCAACACCACCGTCATTCTCGCCCTTGTGGCGGGAATCCAGCCGGCCAAGTCCTTGGCCGAAAGAGTCTTTTGACCTGACGGACGTCAGGTCACTGGATCCCCGGGACAAGCCCGAGGATGACGGAGGACGGGGTGTCCGCTTTCGTCAAACAGCCGCTTTCGGGTTTGTCAGCAGTCTGACGCCCCGGAGGGGGCCCGTCTGTTTATGCCTGTCGGCACAAATGGCATCGGGACTGCCGGACCAACGCCACCACGATCCGTCTCATTGTCCAAAAAACCAAACAGCCTGTGCCGATTGCCCATCATTATCGCGCAGCCGAAAACGACCTATCTGTGAGATGTCCCAACAACGGAGCATCATCATGTCCAGTCTTGAAAAATCCGGCACGTTCACCCTCGGCGACCGCACGGTCAAGCGCCTCGGCTACGGCGCCATGCAGCTTGCCGGCAAGGGCGTCTTCGGCCCACCGAAGGATCGCGCGGAAGCCGTTGCCGTGCTGCGCGAAGCCATCGAAAGTGGCGTCGATCATATCGATACCAGCGATTTCTACGGCCCGCACGTCACCAACCAGATCATCAGGGAAGCGCTGCACCCCTATGGCGACGACCTCGTCATCGTCACCAAGATTGGGGCGACACGCGGCGCGGATGCCTCCTGGAACCCGGCCTTCTCGAAGGAAGCGCTGACGCAGGCGATCCACGACAACCTGAAAAACCTCGGCCTCGACGTGATCGAGGTGGTCAACCTGCGCGCCATGTTCGACGTCCACGGCCCGGCCGAAGGCTCGCTCGAAGAGCCGCTGAGCGTTCTTGCCGACCTGCAGCGCCGGGGCCTCGTCAAGCATATCGGCCTCTCCAACGTCACCGCCAAACAGGTGGCCGACGGCCGCAGGATCACCGATATCGTCTGCGTCCAGAACCAGTACAATCTCGCCCATCGCGACGACGATGCCTTCATCGACCAACTGGCTGCGGAAGGAACGGCTTACGTTCCCTTCTTCCCGCTCGGCGGATTCTCGCCGCTGCAATCCTCGACACTGTCAGATGTCGCCGCACGGGTCGGTGCAACGCCGCTGCAGGTGGCGCTCGCCTGGCTCTTGCAGCGCTCGCCCAATATCCTGCTGATCCCCGGAACCTCCTCGCGCGCCCATCTGCGCGAAAACCTCGCCGTCGCCGACCTCGTCCTGCCGGCCAATGCCATCCGCGATCTCGACGTCATCGCCGCCGCCAAGGCAGCCTGACGTCGAACCGACCATCGCGCGGCCGCGGAAAGCCGCGCGATGGTCCTTTGCCCGGCGCTCCTAAGAGATAGGGCTTCCGCACATAGCAAAGTCCCCTCCCCAAACCCTCCCCACAAGGGGGAGGGGCTACAATGCCGTACCCTTCGCAACCCAATCACAGCAACCCGCAAGAAGAAACCGCTTCGAAGACAAAGGGCTCAGCGAGATGGATTCGTCTTGGCTGGCCACAAGGCGAGACTGCGGGTTAAGCCCCTCCCCCTTGTGGGGAGGGGTTGGGGAGGGGTCTTTTCCATATGCGAGCCCCTCTGCCCGATCCCCATCCCCTCGCCTCATCCTCTTCCGTCGGTTATGGTTCCACACCAGACGGAGGACGCAGCATGACGGGTAAAACACCAGAGCAAGCCGAGGCATCCGGCGCCAAGGCCACGCCTGCCGAAACCAAACCGGCCACCAAAAAGAACGTCACCAAGCCGAACGCCCCGCCAACCGGCCCCGTCCTGCTCTCCGGCGGCAATCCCCAGATCGCCAAGGGCCACGGAGACGCCCCCGTCCAGGCCTATATCGCCGCCATGCCCGGCTGGAAAAGCGCCATCGGCCACCGCCTCGACACTCTGATCACGAAAACCGTCCCCGACGTGCAAAAGGCCGTCAAATGGAACTCGCCGCTCTACGGCATGGACGGAAAGACCTGGTTCCTCGGCATCCACTGCTTCGATAAATATATCAAACTCGCGTTCTTCCGCGGCACATCGCTCACCCCCATGCCGCCGGTCGCCTCCAAGACCGCGCATGCACGGTATCTGCATATCCACGCGGACGGCGTGTTCGATGAGGCGCAGTTTGTGGATTGGATGCGGCAGGCGAGTGGCATGCCGGGGGAGAAGGTGTGAGAGTGCTGGTGCCGCATCCATTTTCCGCCGTCATCAAGTCAGTCGTGCATCGGCGGCTTCATATTCCTTGAGCCTTGCATTTGCGATGACGACGATGTGTCGCATGAGGGCGCCGAGGGCTGTCATCTTTGATTTTCCCGCGGCCAGGAGGCGTCGGTATATGACGGCGAGGTGGCTTTTGCTGTGGCTTGCGGCCATGGCGGCGGTGAAGAGCAGCGGGCGGAGCTGGCGGCGCCCGCCGGTGGCAAATCGCCGTCCTTTATAGGTGCCGCTGTCGCGGGGATGCGGCGCACAGCCGGCGAGACTTGCGGCCTGCCTGCGGTCGATCTGGCCCAGTTCGGGCATGAGGGCGAGCAGGACGGGAGCGATCACCTTTCCGATGCCTGGGACACCGCGCAGGATCGCCTGACGCTCCTTCATCCGGCGGTTGCCGCTGACGGTCGCCTCGATCTGCCGGTCGATGGCATCGATGCGCCGCTTGATCTCGGCGACATGCCCGGCGATTTCGCGCGCGATCGGCTTGTTGCGCGGCGCCTTCAGCCGGTTTTCTTCCTGCACCCGCATGGCAACGAGGTCGGCCCGGCGTGCGACCAAAAGCTTCATGCGCGCGTCCTGTGGCTCCGGCGCCTGGAAGCGCGGCAGCGATTTTGCCCGCAGGAGGCCGTATTCGGCGATATGGCGGGCATCGATCGGGTCGGTCTTGGCCATCGTGCCGCAAGAGCGGATGAAGGCCTTCACCCGCGCGGCATCGGCGCGGTGGGCCGGGATGGCCAGGCTCTCCAGAACGCGCAGCAGTTCGTCTTCGTAACCGCCGGTCGCCTCGCAGATGGCAAGCATGCCGGTGCGTCCGGCATAGGGCTTCAGAGCCGCCTTCAGAGCAGCTGTCGTGTTGGAGACGGTGAGAGTTTTCAAGGTGCGGCTGTCGAAAAGGGTGACGGTATCCTTGGCGACATCACAGCCGAGGGTGGACTGGATTTCATCGGCATTCGCGATCATGATGGGGCTCCATGCTTGGCATTGTCTGCGGGCGCGGTGAAAACCGGCCCATTCAAGTCAACAAGCGATGCGAAGCTGGTGCGCTCACGGCCCAGGATGAGGCCGGTCGTCAAGACCTATTCCTGTTCGGGCGCGTGACCGCATCATGCCCGGGGTGGCCACCCCGGGCATGATCCAGCTTCACCCCATTAAAGCATGATTCAGACAGACAATTCCTGTGCTTGTCACAGGAATCCAGTCACGCGACGTCTGTTGCGTGGAAGACTCTCTTCCTCTCCGCAAATACACTAAGCTTCTTCACCGCGCGGACGCGCGGTGGCTGGATGCCTGTGACAAGCACAGGCATGACGGAGAATTGGGCGCCGACAGCCGCCAAAGTGACATCCGAGCGCAACGCGTTATTCCTTATCCTTCACCAATCCTCTTGCCACCCCGCTACCAATCTCGCACTTTCCAACCATGAAGGGGTATGCCTACATCCTCGCCTCGAAGCGTAACGGCACGCTCTACATCGGTGTAACAACCGACCTGCCCGGCCGCTTGTTCGAGCACCAAAATGAACTGACGCCCGGTTTCACCAGCCGCTATGGCGTCAAGACGCTTGTTTGGTTCGAGGAATACGATCTGGTGACGACGGCAATCACACGCGAAAAGACCATCAAGAAATGGCCGCGCCAATGGAAACTCAATCTGATCGAGGCGATGAATCCGGATTGGGAGGATATCGCATATTATCTGCATGGGCTTTGAGGCGTGGCGGATGTCGGGAACTGGTATGACCGACAGCGGCCTCTCCCTCAGGTTCCGCCGCAAGGCACCCATTTTCCTCCGTCATTCCTGTGCTCGTCACAGGAATCCAGTCACGCGATGTCCATCGCGTGGAAGACTCTCTCTCTCAGCAGATGCGAAGTTCTCACCGCGCGGACGCGCGGTGGCTGGATGCCTGTGACAAGCGCAGGCATGACGGAGAGTTGAGAGCCGACAGCCGCCAAACAGCTACCTCCGAATACGCTCTTCTCCAAAAAATCTCATCCCCGTTGATCCCCGCCTCCCGCCCCTGCCCCATACTGGCCCTGTCTCCACCGCCGGAGTGTTTCGCGAGACGGTCGCGGGCAGGTGGGGGCCGGTGCCCTGGTTTGAGCCGTAACGTGCGGCAGGGATCAGGGAGGTGAAAGCCATGGCGGGCATCCCCGCCTATCAAGTCTCCCCCGGGGCCGCCAGGCTCCGGTTCGGTTGAGCCGTGCAAGTGGCGAGCCTGTCTCGAAAGGACAAGCGGAAACCAGGCCATGCAGCGAGGCGAGGCAATCACCTGTAGGGGCTGGGCGCCTCGAAAGGACACCGAAGGCCACGCGCATGCGGAGCCACACACTAAAATTCACATGAGGTTCCGCATGCGTGTGGGCTCTCCAGCAATGTCGAACACGGGCCGGACGGTCGCGTGACCGAAAGCGCATGCGCAAAGGAAACAGGATGAAGATCAGGACCAAGGAAGAAGAACAGCGTTACCAGGAGGAACAGGACGCCGAGCCCTATATGCCCGGCTTCACCTGGGGCGAATACCGAAGGCTGCCGGAACGCCAGCAGCAGCGCGAGGAGCAGAAAATCATGCAGCTTCCCGCCAGTTCGCTCGGATACTGGAAGACCTGCACGCTGCCGTCCTGCCGGCGCGCAAAGGCCTGTCGCGGCTTCCTGTCGGAGATACAGTCGAGAACGCCCGGCTACCACAAATTATTCCCGCCCTGCATTCACGATGGCGCCCATCGCCAGGCAGCGACGCTGAAGGAGCTCGGCAGGCTCTGGGGCATGCCGGAGGACGACCCGACCACATGAAAAAGCCGCCGGTCAAACCGGCGGCAAAGACTGATGACGAACCCCGAAAGCCGATTATTTGACGAGAGCCCATCCCTGCCCTCCGTCATACTCGCCCTCGTGGCGGGTATCCAGCGACCCGACGTCCGTCGGGTCAAAAGGCTCTTTCGGCCCAAGGACTTGGGCCGACTGGATTCCTATGACAAGCACGGGAATGACGGTGGAAATAGCAATCGCAACGCGTCCCAGACAGCCTTCAAAGTCGTCAGAAACAGGCTTTGTCAGCAATCTTGGCCTGATCTTAGGCCCCCATGCCCTGGATGGCCGAGACCTGCCAGTCGCCGCCGCGCTTGCGCAGGAAGGTCCAGAGCTCGACGGCTTCCGTCGGCTGGTCCGGATCGCCCTCGACGACACGGCCGGTGGCGCGGTCGCGGGTGACATCGATGCTCTCGTAGCGCATGGCGACCGTCGCATAGTCGTCGCCATTTTCATTCCAGGCTTCGGCCACGTCGCCCTGCACCAGTTGCACGTCGCTGACCTCGTTCTTCACGCCCTTGGTGGCATTCTCGCTCAGTTCCTCGGCCAGCCAGGACATGGCTTCCGGCGTCGTCAGCTTGCGCAGCGTGCCGTAGTCCTCGGCCGCATAGGCCGCCTGAACCTGCTTCAGCATCGCCTCGAACTGGCTCAGGTCGTCCTCGCCGACACCGATCTCGTCAGCCGACTGGTTGGCCGCCTGCCGGCTGTTACGCGCCGACTCGGCGTGTCCGCCGCCGCCGATCTGCGGAATCTTGAAGGACGGCATGCCGGAGCTCTGGCCACCGAAACCCTGCATCGGCGAGCTGCCCGAATAGCCCGTCGCCTGACGCGGCGAATAGCCGGCGGCTGCCGGCTGGCGGCCACGGAAGAAGCGCAGGGCGAGCATCACGGCCCCGGCGATCAGCGCCATCTGCAGGATCATGCCGAGCATGCCGGCCATGCCGCCAAAGCCGGTGCCCATCATCATGCCGATCAGGCCGCCGAGCGCCAGACCGCCGAGCATGGAGCCGGCAAAGCCGCCGAACAGGCCGCCCGGACGCTGCGCGCCGGGACGGGCCGCCTGGCCCATGTTCTGCTGCGCGCCGGTCTGGCCCTGATTGCTTTGCGGCGTCATCGTCCGGTTGATCGGCGTCGCGTCGGCCGGCGCCGTGCGGGTGACCGGCGGCGCGGAAAAGGTGCGGCTGCCACGGCTGCCGAAGCTGCTGCCGCCACGTCGGGCCTCGGCGAGATCCACCACCGTCAGCATCACCATCGAAGCAACCGCAACGGTTGCGAGAACCCGTCCAAACCTGAACATCAAACCCAATCCTGTTGTTTCCCACGGGCACGCGTGACGCGCCCTATGCAGGACATATGGGGGCATCGGGATCCGAATTGAAGGCTTTTACGCCGCAGTTCACGGTAAAGCGGCGCGCGAAAGCCCGGGAACGACCGTAAAAGACCAGTGCGGCATTCATCCCCGCCAGCGGAATCGAGGCGATAATCCCAAAAGAAAAGGCGGCAAACCCGCCGCCTTTTCGCTTTTATGCCTCGTTGACCGCCTAACCGATGAAGGTGTCGTACAAGAGCTTCAGATTGAGCACGACGATGATCGAGGCGACGAGCCAGGCGATGGCGGCGACATATTTTGGGATGACGAAATTGCCCATCTTCTTTTTATCCGAGACGAAGCGTACCAGCGGAATGACCGCGAAGGGCAGTTGCATCGACAGGATGACCTGGCTGAACACCAGCAATTCCGCCGTACCCCTCTCGCCATAAATCCAGGTGACGATGACGACGGGGATGATGGCGATGCCGCGGGTGATCAGGCGGCGGGCCCATTGTGGGATGCGCAGCCGGAGAAAGCCTTCCATGACGATCTGGCCGGCCAGCGTCGCCGTCACCGTCGAGTTGAGGCCGGACGCCAGCAGCGCCACGGCAAACAGGGTGGAGGCGATTCCAAGGCCAAGCAGCGGCGACAGCAGTTCGTAGGCCTGCCCGATCTCGGCAACATCGGTGCGACCATTGGCGTGGAAGACGGAAGCCGCGATGATCAGGATGGAGGCGTTGATGAACAGAGCCAGCATCAGCGCGATCGTGCTGTCCGTCGTCGCCCACTTGATCGCATCGCGCTTGCCCTCGTCGGTGCGCTTGTAGTTGCGGGTCTGGACGATCGAGGAATGCAGATAGAGGTTATGCGGCATGACGGTGGCGCCGATAATGCCGATGGCGATGTAGAGCATTGCCGGGTTGGTGATGATCTCGGACGACGGCAGGAAGCCCGAGAGGACAGCGGCGACCGGAGGTGCGGCGGCAGCGATCTGGATGACGAAGCAGCCGGCGATGACGATCAACAGCGCGATGACGAAGGCCTCGAGATAACGGAAGCCCTTGTTCATCAGGAGCAGCAGCAGGAAGGCATCGGCCGCCGTGATCAGCGCGCCGCCGATCAGCGGAATGCCGAACAGGAGCTGCAGCGCGATCGCCGTGCCGATCACTTCGGCGAGGTCGCAGGCAATGATCGCCGCCTCGCAGGCCAGCCAGAGCAGGAAGTTGACCGGCCGGGAATAGGTGTCGCGGCACGCCTGCGCCAGATCGCGGCCGGTGGCGATGCCGAGCCGGGCGGCAAGCGCCTGCAGGAGGATCGCCATCAGGTTCGACAAGAGGATGACCGTCAGCAGCGTATAGCCGAACTGCGATCCGCCGGCGATGTCGGTCGCCCAGTTGCCGGGGTCCATATAGCCGACCGAAACCATGTAACCCGGCCCCATGAACGCCAGCAAGCGGCGAAACCAGATCCCGCCGGAGGGCACGGCAATACTGGCATTGACTTCGGGAAGGCTTGGGCGGGCGTCCTCCTTCGGGCTGGAGAAGGTCCAGCTCTGTTGCGGCGGAAGGGCGGCTTGCGTTTCGGACATGCATGGTCTCCGGACGGAATGGGGCGATTTTCCCAAAAGCTATGCCAAGGCTCAACATTATGCAATAGGCTATATTGTATCGACGGGGCTTTTTCTGGTGATGGCTACGCAGTGGACGGCGGGATAAACCGTTATGAAAAATCCGAGCCCGTGCTATGAAATCGCACGATGCATCGCACCGAGACCTGAGAGGACCACGCCACTTGCCGCGCCGCCCCGTTCCCCGCACGGATCCGCTTCCCGACGCGGACATTCACTCCGAGGGCTTCCGGCAGACCCGCGAAGCCCGTCGCGGGGCGCTGGTGGAGGATTATGTCGAACTGATCGCCGACCTGATCGAGGATGGCAACGAGGCGCGGCAGGTTGATATCGCCGCCCGCCTTGGCGTCGCCCAGCCGACGGTCGCCAAGATGCTGGCCCGGCTGGCGGCCGAAGGCCTCGTCTCGCGCAAACCCTATCGCGGCGTGTTCCTGACCGAAGCCGGCCAGAAGATGGCACAGGAAAGCCGCGCCAGGCACCAGACGGTGGAAGCCTTCCTGCGCTGCCTCGGAGTCAGCCCGGAAACGGCGCGCATCGATGCCGAGGGCATCGAACACCATGTCAGCGGCGAAACGCTCGAAGCCTTCCGCCGCTTCATCCAGCGGAAAGCTTAACCGGCCCGCGGCCGCCGGCCGAAGCGTTCGCCCAGAATGATGATCATGCCGGCGGCAAAGATCAGGCCGGCGCCGACGAAGACCTGCGATGCCGGGATATCGCCCCAGATCAGGAATCCGAGACCGAAGGCCCAGATCAGCGACGAATATTCGAACGGCGCCAAAACCGACACCGGCGCCCGTCGCATGCCTTCGAACAGCGCATATTGGCCGACGCCCGCAACCAGTCCCGTGCCGGCCATCAGCGCCACGTCGGTCAGGCTCGGCGGGACATAATCGACGGCAACGGCAATGCCGGTGAACAGGATGAAAAAGCCGCTGGAGATCGTCATCTGCACCAGCGTCACCTCCTGCAGCGCCGTCTTGCGCAGAAGCACGGTCGAGATCGCCCAGAACACGGCGGCCTGCAGTGCCAGCCAGACCGGCAGGCTGAGTTTCATGCCGGTACCGAACGGATCGGTGGCGATCATAACGCCAACGAAACCGACGAGCACGGCGATCCAGCGCAATGGCGGTACATGCTCCTTGAGGATCGGCACGGCAAGGATGGTGATGAGGATCGGCGAGGCATAGTAGAGCGTCGTCAGTTCCGCGAGCCCGAGGTCACGCGCGGCGGTGTAATAGGACAACCAGGCGGCAAGCAGCAGGATATTGCGCACGAACATGGGCTTGAGTACCGGCGAGCGCCAGGCCCGGCCAACCAATGACTTGCCGCCGATCATGAAACAGATCGAGAAGATCGTCACGCTGCGCACGAACAGAATCTGCCAGACCGGCAGCGCCACGACCAGCCACTTGACCGCCGCATCCTGCAACGAGAACAGGAAATAGGAAAAGATCGTCAGCAGGACGCCGGAAAGAACGGAGGTAGTCACGAAAATCTCCCGATGCGCGACGCATCGTCGGCATGGCCCGTGATAGCGCGGCGCGCGGTGGCGGGAAAGACGGGGCAATCCACCGACCTGTGGCGAAAAATGGGGGTGCCGGCAGTGGCGCCTCACCCTACGCCCTCGGACTTGCGGAGCCCGATGCTAGATTCCGAGCACAGAAAGCATGATGAAGGTGGCGAACAGCACGAAATGGGTCATGCCCTCGATCGCATTGGTCTCACCATCGTTGAGGTTGATGGCGGCGGCAATCAGCGTGATGGTCACCATCACCGTCTGCACCGGCGACATGGCCATGATGAACGGCTGGCCGGTATAGAGCGCGATCGCCTCCACCACCGGCACGGTGAGGATGACCGTCGAGAGCGAGGCCCCAAGCGCGATATTGACGACGGCCTGCATGCGGTTGGCAAGGGCTGCCCGCATCGCCGTCATGATTTCCGGCGAGGCCGAGATGGCGGCGACGACAAGAGCGGCCATGACCGGCGGCGCGCCGCTGCCCTTCAGACCGAAGGTGAGCAGGCCGGACATGACCTCGGCCAACACGCCGATGACGACGACGCCGACAACGAGGATACCGATGGAGACGGCAACCGGTTCTTCCTGCGGCGCCCGCTTTACCGTGCCTTCGCGCTTCGGATAGCTGTAGCTGAAGAAATAGCTGTGCACGCCGACCTGCATCTTCAGGAAGACCGCATAGAGGGTCACCATCGCGACGATGGTGAAGGCCGAATAGACATGCCATTTCGCCGCCGGCACGAATTCCGGCACGATCATCGAAATGCCCATCGCCGTCAGGATCATGACGCTGTAGGTGCGGCTGGAATCGTCGTTATAGGATTGCTCGCCATGCTTGAGGCCGCCGAGCAGCGCCGCCAGCCCGAGAATGCCGTTGATATCAAGCATGACGGCCGAATAGATCGTATCGCGCACCAGTGTCGGCGACATCTCCTCGGCGCTCATCATGATCGCCAGGATGATCACCTCGACGAGAACGGCCGACAGCGTCAGGATCATGGTGCCATAGGGATCGCCGACCTTCGCGGCCAGCACCTCGGCATGATGGGCGACGCGCATCGACGCAAGCACGATGGCAAGCACGAGACCTGCGGCACCGATCAGCGCCGCCGCCTGCCCCATCTCCAGCAACGCATGCTCGAACAACAGGCCGAAACCGGCGATGACAATGGCAACGCCGAGCAGGCGTTCGGATTTGATGATGGAAGACAAGCAGGCGCCTCGCGAGCAGCGGAACGGATGCCAATCAAGTATAGGCGGCGGAGCGGACATTTCAATTGGCGCGACGCCTTTCAAGCAGGAAGGTGTGCAGGATTATTTTCCTCTCTCGCTTTACTCCAGCCCCTATTTTCGCTAATCTTCAGCCAAGACAGAAGCCGGACCAGCCAACCGAAAGCGTCACGCTTCACCGCCTGCAGGATGCGCAACGATGTTTTCCCATGACCGTATCTGGAGCGCGATCGACGCGCTCGCCGAACGTCATCAGCTATCCCCATCGGGCCTTGCCCGCCGGGCCGGGCTTGATCCGACCTCGTTCAACAAGTCCAAGCGCCATTCCGCCGACGGACGTGAACGCTGGCCGTCGACGGAATCGATCGCCAAGGTTCTCGACGCCACCGGTTCGACCATCACCCAGTTCATGGACTTTCTGCGCCCTGGCCCGGCCGCGGGCGCCCTGCCGGACGGCGCGTTTCCGCCGCAGTCCGGCTCGATCCCGCTGCTCGGCTTTGCCCAAGCCGGTGCCGGTGGCTTCTTCGATGATGGTGGTTTTCCGGCCGGCCAGGGCTGGGACGTGGTCGAGTTTCCGGCCGCACCCGGCGCCAAGGCCGGCGTTTATGCACTCGAAATCCAGGGCGACAGCATGCTGCCGCTCTACCGCGACGGCGACGTGCTGATCGTCGAGCCCGGCGCCCAGATCCGGCGCGGCGACCGCGTCGTGGTCAAGACGACCGAGGGCGAGGTCATGGCCAAGATACTGGTCCGCCAGACCGCGCGCAGTATCGAACTGCTCTCGCTCAATCCCGATCATCCGAACCGAAGTTTCGAACTGAGCGATGTCGAATGGATCGCCCGCATCATCTGGGCCAGCCAATAGGACAGTTTTCCTGATGAAGAAGCATCTGCTCACCGCTGGCGGCGGCCTTCTCTGTATTGCGCTGACGATCTTCATTCTCATGAGCGGCGCCTCGACCATCCAGGGACGGCAGACGGCAGCGACACCGGATTTCACGCTTGAGACGCCGGATTTGAACGATGTGCCGGACCTCGGGGGAGACGCCATGGGCACGGATGTGCCGCTGCCCGGAGCAGACGGCGGGCAGACCGATACCGGGCCGGGTGACGGTGCGCCCGCTGATGTTGCGCCGATCGATGGAGGCCAGATTGGTGGAGACAAGGTCGAGGGCGGCGAACTCCTCTCGGACCCGACCAAATCCGATCCCGCGCTTTCCGGCTCCATCTCACTTCCATCCGGCGAAAGCGGCATGGTGGCGCCGCAGAACAGGGTGGTGCGCGATATCGGCCCGGAGCAATTCGGCCTTCCCGAGGAGGTGAAGGTACAGCCACTGGAACGGATCGAACCCCGCCAACCGCTATCGGATCCGGTCGCCAAGCCTCAGCCCGTGCCTGTCGTTCTGCGTCACCCCGTTGCCCTGTCGGCCGGTCTGATCCGCTTTGGTGACAGGCAGTTGCAACTGGAGGGACTGGCGCCGCAAGACGCGGAGCGGACCTGTGGTGATGGCGCCACGACCTGGCCCTGCGGCACGGTCGCACGCACTGCCTTCCGCAATTTCCTCCGCGCCCGTGCCCTTCGCTGCACCGTTCCGAAGAACGGCTGGCAGGGCACGGTAACGGCCGCCTGCACTGTCAGCGATCTCGATCCGGCCGCATGGCTGGCCGAAAACGGCTGGGCGGAAGCGCAGGCAGGTTCTCCGCTGACGAGCAAGGTGGATGCGGCCCGTAAATCCCGTCTCGGTTTCTTCGGCGACGATCCCAGGGATTTCGGCGCTACGCCCGAGGTACTCGACGGGATGGACATGGCCAACGAACCGCCGTTGGAGATGGATGAGGGAAAACAGGGCTTGTAAGCCGCGCCCGCCACCCATACCTGTGAAGCCCATCAAACAGCACGGACCCTCTATGCCCACGACCCTCAGCCATCACGAAGCCCTCATCTATGTCATGGTGATGATGTCGGCGGTCGATACCATGATGACCGATGACGAGTTGGAGCGCATCGGCCGGCTGACCGGTTTCCTGCCGGTTTTCGAAGGTTTCGACGATGAACATCTGACGCACACCGCCCGTGAATGCGCAGCCCTTCTCGCTGGCCCCGAGGGTCTGGATATCACGCTCGAGGTCGTGCGCGAGGCCTTGCCGTCACGCCTCTACGACACGGCCTATGCGCTGGCGGTCGAGATTGCCGCCGCCGATCATTCCATTCGCCAGGAGGAAATCCGTCTGCTGCAGTTGCTGCGCGACCGGCTGGGCCTCGACAAGCTCACCTGCGCGGCGATCGAGCGCGGTGCCATGGCCCGCTTTCGCAAATAGGAAGTTAATAGATACCGGCGGGGAAATAGCGCAGGTAGATCTCGTTGAGCCTGCCCTTTCGCGAAAGCTCGAGCAGCGCATGATCGATCGCCTGCGTCAGCGCCGGATCGCCCTTGCGGTTCATGATGGCCAGGCCTTCTCCGAGAAAGCGCGGCGAGAAATAGGCGCCATCGAGAAGAGTGCAGCAATTGGCCGCCTCGCTGCCGGCAGTCCAGAACGACAATTGCATGCCGTCGGAAAAAGCCGCGGCGATCTTGCCCTCTTTCAGTGCGGCAAGCATCGCCTCGCGTGCCGGAAAGGAGGTCGCGGTCAGCTTCGGAAAGAAGGCTTTTAGCATCGCCTCATGCGTGGTGCCGGCAACAACGCCGACCGGTCTGCTGCCGATTTCAGCGACGGACAGCGCATTGCCCATTACCCGCCGGTTGGCGGAGAAGCGGGCCGGCAGCTTCATGAAGACACGCGAGAAAGCGAAGCGCTGGCGCAATTCCGGGCTGATGCCGATACCGGCGACGACGGCTTCGCCCTGTCCGCCTTCCAGCGCCGGTTGCAATTCGGCGAAGGTTACCGCCTGGATCTGGCATTTGGCTTCGATGTCGAGTTCCCGGCAAATCTCGCGAACGAGATCGACATGAAAGCCAGAGAGCCGGCCTGATTGATCGATGAAATTGAATGGTGGGAAGTCGACCGTGGTCAGGAAGCGCAACCGCGCCAGACCGCTCAGGTCCGGCTTGGCGATCCGCTCGCGGGCATCGAACAGCAGCGGCATGTCATGAACATCGTCCTGAGCGTGCGATATGGCCGAAAAAGGCGCAACCAGAAGCACGCAAAGCGCGAAAATCCCATAAAATTTTAGGGATGCACGGAAAACGCGTGTCATTATGATTGTTCCCGGGGTCAGACAAGGGGATATTGCTGCGCAAGCAGCAACGGGGATTTCATGCGTCTCGGAGAATATCCGGACAATTCCGGAATGGCTACCGTAAACGAACCATCGGCCGCGTCCTCGACACCCGCTGCCGCACCGGCCCTGTTCGCGCCAGCGTTGAAGGAAGAAGGCCGCCTGCTTCTGCGGATGGGCATCGGCAAACCGCTGATCGCCCGAGCCATGCTCGCGGCGCAAAGCCACGGCACCACCGTCGAGGCGGAGCTTCTGGCCTCCAGCGAGATCGAAGAGACCATCTATTTCGAAGCGCTCGCCGAGATGCTCGGTCTCGATTTCCTGCCGGAGATTGATCCAGTTCGGGTACAGGATATTGCCGGCTTGGACATCCAGTTGCTTCGGCCTGAAACCCTGCGTATGCACCATCCCTCCAGGCCGCCGGTCACCATCATCGTTCCCTCGTTGACCCGCCTCAAGGACGTTGCAGCGCTTCTGGAACGGACACCGCTGCTTAGACAGTCGCTCGCCGCTTCGTCACCATCGGCGGTACGCGCCGCCGTCTGGCAGGCAGGGCGGCTCCGCCGGGTCTCGACCACGACCCGGTCCTTGTTCGAGACCGGACCGCTTCACAGCGCCCGCATCACCTTCTGGGGCAAACAGGGTTTTTACGCCGGCATCCTGCTGAGCAGTCTGCTGGTCATGGCCGTGACGCTGCCGATGCTTGGCCTGATGATGCTGCATGTCGTGCTGTCGCTGTTCTATCTCGCCAATTTCCTCGTCCGGTTCTATGCACTTGGTTGCGCCTTCAGGCAGGAACGAGCACCGGCGCGCCTCCCACAGGAACTACCGGAGGCGCCCTTACCGGTCTATTCTGTGCTGGTCGCGCTCTACAAGGAGAAGAGCGTCGCGGAGCAACTTGTCGATGCCCTCAACCGGATCGACTGGCCGCGCTCGCGGCTGGATATCAAGCTGGTTTGCGAGGAGGATGACCTGGAGACTATCGCGGCGCTGGAGGCCATGCGGCTTGCGCCGGAATACGAGATCGTCCGGGTGCCGGTGCACCTGCCGCGCACCAAGCCGAAGGCACTGACCTATGCGCTGCCGGGTGTGCGCGGCGCCTTTGTCACCGTCTATGACGCGGAAGATCGAATGCATCCCGGGCAGTTGCGCGAGGCCTATGCCGCCTTCCGCGCCGCCCCTTCACGCGTCATCTGCCTGCAAGCGCCGCTGATCGTCACCAACGCCCGGCAATCTTGGCTGAGCGCACTGTTTGCGGTGGAATATGCCGGCCTGTTCCGCGGTCTGCTGCCGATGCTGTCGCTGACCCGGCTGCCGCTACCGCTCGGTGGCACGTCCAATCATTTCCGCACCGCCGAACTCAAGCAGATCGGCGGCTGGGATCCCTACAACATGACCGAAGATGCCGATCTGGGCCTTCGCCTGCATCGGCTCGGCTATCGATCCCAGGTCATCTTCAAGCCGACTTTCGAGGAAGCGCCAATCACGCTACCAATCTGGCTCGGCCAGCGCACCCGCTGGTTCAAAGGCTGGCTGCAGACCTGGCTGGTGCTGATGCGCAGGCCAGCGCAATTGCGCCGGGAAATAGGCTGGCTCGCCTTTTCCGTCTTCCAGGTGCTGATCGCCGGCATGCTCCTGTCCTCGCTCTGCCACCCGGTCATTCTCGGCTTCCTCGTCTATCTCGGCTGGGCGATGGTTCAGGACGGAACCCATGTCGACAACTGGCTGACCTTCTGGCTGTTCGTCTGCGATGTCGTCAACATCTTCGGCAGCTACGCCGTCTTCATCGCGCTGGGGCTGAACCGGATGACGAAGCGGGAGAAGCGCGCGGTCGGTTGGCGCTGGGCGTTCGTGCCCATCTATTGGCTGATCATGTCATGGGCTGCCTGGCGGGCGCTGCTGGAACTGCGGACCAGCCCGTTCTCCTGGAACAAGACGCCCCACGTCGCCGTCGGCGCCACGGGTGACCACTAGAAGCGTTTCGCTCATTTGCGAGGAGACGCGTCGCCGACAAAATGCAGCGTATCGCCCTCCACCGGCGGCTTGTCGGTCACCACGGGTGGCTCGACGTCTGGACGCGCTTCATCGGCCTGATAGCGCTTCAGCACCCGCTCGATACTGTCGTAGCGCCGCATGAGCGAGATAATGCCCGGCAGCATGCCGTCGCGAAAATCATTGGTGGCGCTGAAGAACTTGAACTCGTTGGCGAGCACGTTCTTGAGTTGCTCACGCTCTTCTTCCAGCCGGCGCCGGTATTCGGAATTTTCCAAGAACATGGCGAGGCGACGTTTCCCGTTGCGTAAACTGCCTATAAAAACCGCCGCGACGGACGGCTGAAAATCGCGCAAGCACCGAAAGAGGGTGGAGCGGGTAGCGGGAATCGAACCCGCACGATCAGCTTGGGAAGCTGACAAGCTACCACTACATCATACCCGCAACGGCTGTGAGGTTTTCACCAAGCGCGGCTACCTGTCAAGGCGTTGCGTTGAGAAAACCGAACCCAAGAGGATGCCGCGCCGGCTATTCCGAGCGGAAATGCTTGGACAGTTTGAGGCCCTGCGCCTGGTAGTTCGAGCCGAGGCCGAGGCCGTAGAGGCCCTGCGGCCGCTCCATCATATGCTCATAGACCAGCCGGCCGACAATCTGGCCGTGTTCGAGGATGAAGGGGACCTCGTGGCTGCGGACCTCGAGCACGGCGCGGCTGCCCTTGCCGCCGGCCGAGACATGGCCGAAGCCGGGATCGAAGAAGCCGGCATAATGGACGCGGAACTCGCCGACCAGCGGATCGAATGGCGTCATCTCGGCGGCGTAGAGCGGCGGCACGTGCACGGCTTCGCGCGAGACGAGGATGTAGAATTCATCGGGATCAAGGATCAACTCGTCGCGGCCACGGCTGTAGAGCGGCTCCCAGAAATCGTAGATGCCATGCACGGCCTTCTTGTCGACGTCGACGACAGCTGTGTGATGCTTGCCGCGATAGCCGATCAGGCCGTCGTCGCCGGTGCCCTTGAGATCGATCGACAAGGCAATCCCCGCCCCCGAGACATTCGGCGTTTCGCTGGCGACCAGAACATCGCTTTCATGCAGCGCCATGACTTCGGCCTCTGTGAGCAGCGCGTGGCCGATGCGGAAGCGGATCTGTGACAGGCGCGAGCCGCGCCGGACGATGACCGGGAAGGTGCGCGGGCTGATCTCGAGATAAAGCGGGCCGGCATAGCCGGCGGGGATCTTGTCGAATTCCTGGGCACGATCGGTGATGACGCGGGTGAAGATATCGAGGCGGCCGGTCGAACTCTTCGGATTGGCGGAGGCCGACATCCCGGCCGGCAGGTCGAGGCTTTCCATCAGCGGCACGATATAGACGCAGCCGGTCTCCAGCACCGCCCCTTCCGACAAGTCGATGACATGCAGTTTCAGCCGGTCCAGCTTGTCGGCGACCAGATGACCGGGACCCGGCATGAAGCTGGCGCGCACGCGAAAAGCTTTCGAGCCCAGGCGTAGGTCGAGGCTTGCCGGCTGGATCTGGTCGATATCCAGCTTGGCTTCGCTTTTCAGCCGTCCTTCGTCAAACAGCGCCGCGATGGCGCGATCGGCTAGAATGCCCGTCGCCCTGGTCATCTCATCGTCCTCTTTGCCGCAAACGGCACGTCATAACCCAAATTGTCCCTGTGACATATCTTCTCGCTCGCGGGAATTGACGCAAGCACGGCTAATCAGTAAATACTGACTTATCCCGTGGTGATTTGGCCGGTCGGCTTGCAGCCACGTTAAACAAGTAGCTAAAAAGGCCGGGTTTGAAACCGGCTTGCTTTTTCGCGGCCGGTTTTTTTGTGTTGAAAGAGACGATAATGAGCAAAACCTGGCGCCCCGCGACACAGCTCGTTCATGGTGGCACGACCCGTTCCAATCATGGTGAAACCTCCGAAGCCATCTTCATGACGCAGGGCTTCGTCTACGACAGCTCGGAAGCCGCCGAAGCGCGCTTCAAGGGCGAGACCGACGGCTTCATCTACGCCCGCTACGGCAGCCCGACCAACGACATGTTCGAACAGCGCATGTGCATGCTGGAAGGCGCCGAGGATGCGCGCGCCACGGCATCCGGCATGGCCGCGGTTTCGGCTGCGATCCTCTGCCAGCTGAAGGCCGGCGATCATATCGTCGCGGCCCGTGCTTTGTTCGGCTCCTGCCGCTGGGTGGTGGAAACCCTGGCGCCGAAATACGGCATCGAATTCACGCTGATCGACGGGCGTTTCCTGGAGAACTGGGAAAAGGCGGTCAAGCCGAACACCAAGGTGTTCTTCCTCGAAAGCCCGACCAACCCGACGCTGGAAGTGGTCGATATCGCCGGCGTCGCCGAGATCGCCAACCAGATCGGCGCCAAGGTCATCGTCGACAATGTCTTTGCAACGCCGCTGTTGCAGAAGCCGCTGGAGCTTGGCGCCCATATCGTCGTCTATTCCGCGACCAAGCATATTGACGGACAGGGTCGCTGCCTTGGCGGCGTCATCCTTTCCGACAAGGAATGGATCAACGAGCACCTGCACGATTACTTCCGCCACACCGGCCCGGCCCTGTCGCCGTTCAATGCCTGGACGCTGCTGAAGGGCATCGAGACGCTGCCGCTCAGGGTGCGCCAGCAGAGCGAGAATGCGTCGCGCGTGGCCGATTTCCTCGCCGAGCAGAACCAGGTCGCCAAGGTCGTCTATCCCGGCCGCAAGGACCATCCGCAGGCCGATATCATCGCCCGGCAGATGAAGGGCGGCTCGACGCTGGTCTGTTTCGATCTGAAGGGCGGCAAGGAAGCGGCCTTCAAGCTGCAGAACGCGCTCGAGACCGTCCTGATCTCCAACAATCTCGGTGATTCCAAGAGCCTGATCACCCATCCGGCGACGACGACGCACAAGAACCTTTCCGAAGAGGCACGCAACGAACTGGGCATTTCGCCCGGCACCGTGCGCTTCTCGGCGGGGATCGAGGACAGCGAAGACCTGATAGAAGATTTTGCCCGGGCACTGAAATCCGTCCAGGCCTAATCATTCCCAGATCGTTCAAGACGCCCGTGTCCTGCCGGATGCGGGCGTTTTCTATGTCCTGAAGCTGGCACGAGCCAGCATCAGCCGCGACAGCGTCGTGTAGAAACAGACAAGCGCGAAGAGGACGGCGATCTCGGGAAACCAGTATGGGAAGAGGCAGAAAGCGAGGAAGACGGCGATCGTTTCGGTCGCTTCGGCAAGGCCGGTGGTGAAATAGAGTGATTTCGCGCCGCGCACATCCGTCGTCAGCCCGCGCCTCTCGGCCATGACGGCAAAGGCGAGGAAGCTCGCGCCGTTGATGTAGAAGGCGAGAAGCAGCAAGCCGCCGGCAACGCCGTTCTCGTACGGATCTGAAAGGATGAAGGCAAAGGGGATGAGGCCGTAGAAGGCGAAGTCGAGGACGATATCGAGGAAGCCGCCGAAATCGGTCTTTGCCGTGGCGCGCGCAACCGCCCCATCCAAACCGTCGCAGATCCGGCTGGCGGCGATTAGAATAAAAGCCGGCATCAATTTGTCGACTATGATGGCGAAGGCTGCCGCGAGCCCAAGCAGGAAACCGGCGACAGTGACGGCATTGGCACCGATGCCACGGGCCGCCAGAGCACGCCCGCCACGGTCAAGCCAAGGATCCAACTGCTTCCTGATAAGGCCGTCGAGCATGCTGTTTCGTATCCTTACAGTTTACCCTATCCGTTATTCTTGAAGAAACCATCTTGCTGTAGAGTATCGCCTATAGACTTGAAAAGGGTTTGCATATGTACCGCGCGCTCACTCGCGATATCGAGGTAACGGTCGAGCCGTATTATCTGGAGGAACAGTCCGATCCGGATGACAGCCGCTATGTCTGGGGCTACCGTATCCTGATCTCCAATCTGTCCGGCAAGACGGTGCGGCTGATGACACGCTACTGGCACATCACCGATGAAAACGGCCAGGTGGATGAAGTCAACGGGCCGGGCGTCATCGGCGAACAACCGGTTCTCAGCCCAGGCGATACCTACGAATACTCCTCAGGCTGCCCGCTCGACACACCATCCGGCGTGATGTTTGGCCATTACTCCATGGAAACCACCGAAGGCGAGGAATTCACAGTCGATATCCCCGCCTTCTCGCTGGATTCGCCCGGCCAGACCCGGACGTTGAATTAAAGCGCCTTATCCAAGATAAAGCGCCCCAATGGCCGCTTTTTACTGTGGCCGGATCTCGGTTGCTTCGAACCGGTAGGTCGTCGAGCAGAATTCGCAGGTGACCGAAACCTTCCCGTCTTCCATCGAATGCTCGATGTCCTCCTGGCTGAGGCTCGCCAGCACGTCGCGCAGCTTTTCGCGTGAACAGCTGCACTTGTCGTAGACAGCCTGCGGCGGATAGACCTTGACGCCACGCTCGTGGAACAGCCGGTAGAGCAAACGCTCGGTCCCGACGGTTGGATCGGTCAGTTCGTCGGCATCGATGGTCTGGACCATGACGCTGGCTTCACCCCAGAGATCGTCGACTTCGAAATCGCCATCCGCATCCGTCGTGTCGCCGTCACCTCCATGCAGGTCGCGCTGGCGCATGCGCTCCGGCGCGTCGGGCAGGAACTGCGCCACCATGCCGCCAGCCCGCCAGCGATGACGCGGCTTGCCGTTTTCATCGCGGTCGAGCAATTCGGCAACGCCGAGGCGCACCTTGGTCGGGATCTGTTCCGACTGGCGGAAATAGACGCCGGCGATCTCCTCCAGGCTCGCACCATCTAGCGGCACGATGCCCTGGTAGCGTTGCATATGGGCGCCCTGATCGATGGTAAAGGCCAGAACGCCCTCCCCCAGCAGCTCTTGCGGCTGGGTCTGGCCGTTATTGACTGCAACCGCCAAGGCTTCCTCGCTGTAACGGGCATAGGCGCGCACACGGTCCGGCGTCGCGAAATCCGCGACGACCAGATCGACCGGGCCGTCGCTCTTTGTCTGAACGATCAGCTTGCCTTCGAATTTCAGCGAGGTGCCAAGCAGGACCGTCAGCACGACTGTTTCGGCAACAAGACGGGCGACCGGCAGCGGATAATTGTGGCGTTCGAGAATGGCATCCAGCATCGGGCCGAGCTGGACGGCGCGGCCGCGCACATCAAGGCCTTCAACCTGAAACGGTACGACGTGATCGTCACCGGCAAAATCGAATTCGCCGAGGCCCGGCATGGTTTCCGTCATCATCTTGCTCCTTCGTGTTCGGCCACAGATGCGCCCGAGGAGCCGAGCCCCGCAGCGACGCGATGTCCGATCTGTTCATTGATCCCGTGCCGTCCCGGTTTGTCCAGAGTGCATCCGGAAAAAGCGGCGGCCGGTCTTGTCGCTTCAGGGTCGAAGCGAACGGATGGTTGGCGTCATCAACGACGATGACCGGTCGCGTGTTCGGCGCCGGTCATCTTTCTGGTCCATAGATCGTGTGCCGCCCGGCCGTTTTCAAGTCGCGTGGGCGAGCCTGCTCACAGGGCGCCGAGGCACCAGGCAAGGACCGACTTCTGGGCGTGCAGGCGGTTCTCGGCCTCGTCGAAGACGACGGATTGCCTGCCGTCGATGACCTCGTCGGTGACTTCCTCGCCGCGATGGGCTGGCAGGCAGTGCATGAACAACGCATCCTTGTCCGCCCGCTTCATCAGCGCCTCATTGACCTGGAAAGGCTGGAAGACATTGTGGCCGCGGGCGCGATGTTCCTGGTTCATGGAGACCCAGGTATCGGTGACCACGCAATGAGCGCCATCCACGGCCTGTTCAGCCTCATGATAGAGCTTGATATTGCCGCCATTGTTGCGGGCCCAGTTGAGGATCTTGTCGTCCGGCTCGGAACCGAGCGGAACGGCCATGTTCATCTGGTAGCCGAAACGGGCAGACCCCTCGACGAAGGAATGCAGCACGTTGTTGCCATCGCCGGTCCAGGCGATCGTCTTGCCCTTCACCGGCCCGCTATGCTCCTCGAAGGTCATGATGTCGGCCATGATCTGGCAGGGATGCGTTGTATCGGTCAGGCCGTTGATGACAGGGACGGTCGCGTGTTCGGCCAGTTCCAGCAGGCGGCTGTGATCGGTGGTGCGGATCATGATGGCGTCGACATAACGCGACAGGACCTTGGCGGTATCGCCGATGGTTTCAGCGCGGCCAAGCTGCATTTCGGTGCCGGAGAGAAACAGCGTTTCGCCGCCGAGCTGGCGCATGCCGACATCGAAGGAAACACGGGTACGGGTCGACGGTTTTTCGAAGATCATCGCCAGCATCTTGCCGGCCAGCGGCTTTTCCGCCGTGCCGGCCTTGGTGGCTACCTTGCGGACGCGGGCGTCGTCGATGATGGTTCTCAGGTCATTCGACGTCATTGCGGAGAGGTCGAGAAAGTGTCTTGTATCGGCCATTCTATTCAAATCCTGTCATTATTCGAGCATGCGGGAAACGTCGTTCAGACTGACGCCTGTCGTCGTTCCACCGTCAGATGCTCGGCCGCCCGCTCGATGCGGGCGAGACCCTCGCGGGCCTCCTCCGCCGTCGTGGTGAGCGGGGGCAGCAGGCGAATGACGTTTTCACCCGCAGGAACGGCCAGCAGGTGTTCCGCCCGGATGGCCTTCAACAGGTCTGCCGACGGCACCTTGGCCTTGATGCCGAGCATCAGGCCATCGCCACGGATTTCCTCGATGACATCGGGGAAGCGATCGGCAAGCGAGGCCAGTCCTTGGCGGAAGACCAAGGCCACATCGCGGACATGCGGCAGGAAATCGTCGGCCAACACGACGTCAAGGACGGCATTGCCGACGGCCATGGCGAGCGGATTGCCGCCATAGGTCGATCCATGCGTACCGGCGACCATGCCGGCTGCCGATTCCTCGGTCGCAAGGCAGGCACCGAGCGGGAAGCCGCCGCCGATACCCTTGGCGACAGCCATGATGTCCGGGGTGATACCCGACCATTCATGGGCAAACAGCTTGCCAGTCCGGCCGACGCCGCACTGGACCTCGTCGAAGATCAGGAGGAGGCCGTATTCGTCACAAAGTGCGCGCAGTTCCTGCAGGAATTCCTTGGGAACGGTGCGGATGCCGCCCTCGCCCTGGATCGGTTCGATCAGGATCGCGGCCGTCTCCTCGGTGATGGCGGCCTTCAGGGCCGGCATGTCGCCGAACGGAACCTGATAGAAGCCCGGAGCCTTCGGACCGAAGCCCTCGAGATATTTCGCCTGTCCACCGGCCGCGATGGTCGCCAGCGTGCGGCCATGGAAGGCGCCTTCGAAGGTGATGATATGGAATTTTTCCGGATGGCCCTTGGCGAAATGGTAGCGCCGCGCCGTCTTGATCGCGCATTCCAGCGCCTCGGCGCCGGAATTGGTGAAAAACGCCTTGTCGGCAAAGGTCGCATCGGTCAGCCGGCGGCCGAGGCTTTCCTGGCCCGGAACCTCGTAGAGATTGGACAAGTGCCAGACCTTCTCGGCCTGCTCCTTCAGCGCCGATACCAGATGCGGATGGGCATGGCCGAGCGAATTGACCGCGACGCCGGCGGCGAAGTCCAGATAGCGGGTGCCGTCCTCGGCGATCAGCCAGACGCCTTCGCCGCGCTCGAACCGAAGGGGTGCGCGGGCATATGTGTCGTAAAGCGGCGTGGCATCGGCCATGGCGCAAGTCTCCTCAATCATCACGGCGTGATTGTCTGGGTCACGTGTTTACACCGGGCTGAGGCCAGCCCTGAAAAATCAAAATGCCGCCTTGCGGCGGCGATGGCACTATCTTCATTTCGCACCGCGATGTCAACAAAAGGCCATGGTTTGCAGCCATTCCCGCGCACCGAACGGCCCGCGAATTTTTTTACGCCACGCTCTTGCAAAAATACCACGCATCGCAAGCAAGTTGGGGAAAACTCGAAAATCGATTCGGCGTGATTCATGGGACTCTTGTCACGGAGTCCCCCGGGCTCTACGTTAATAAACAATTACTAGAACGCATGCGGCGGACCTAGTCACCAAAAGTGTTATCGCGTTTCAACCTCGGATCGTTGCCGGGGTCCGGTGGAGGATTCGACCATCACCAACGCTGTGAATGGAGACATGACCATGAACTGGACTGACGAGCGGGTCGAGAAACTCAAGAAATTGTGGTCCGAGGGTCTGAGCGCGAGCCAGATCGCCGCTCAACTCGGCGGCGTCAGCCGCAACGCCGTCATCGGCAAGGTGCACCGGCTTTGCCTGCCGGGCCGCGCCAAGGCTGGCGGCACCACGACGACAGCTCGCGCAAAGCGCCCGGCACCGGCTGCTCCGCGCACGGCCGGCAACACTTTTGCCTCGCGCATGACCGCGCCCCGCGCTGCAACGCGGACGACCGGCGCTGCCGTAATGAAGGAAGAGGTCGAGATCGACGCGATCGAACAGCGCGAGGAGGCTCCAGCCAGCAATGTCGTCGTTCCGATGTCGCGCCGTCTGGGTCTGACTCAGCTTACCGACCGCACCTGCAAGTGGCCGATCGGCGATCCGATGAAGGAAGAGTTCCACTTCTGTGGCAACGACTCTCCCGATACGTCACCCTACTGCACGTTCCATGCGAAGCTGGCCTACCAGCCGTCCGCGGAACGCCGCAGGGCACGCTGAGGCACAGCGTCACACGCATCAAAAAAGGGGCCGAAATGGCCCCTTTTTCATGTCCGGCCGAAAATTGACAGATCAGCTTTCCAGCGAATATCCGGCGCCGCGCACGGTGCGGATGACGTCCTGCATGTTGGAGAAGTTCAACGCCTTGCGCAGACGGCCCACATGGACGTCGACGGTACGCTCGTCGACATAGATATCGTGACCCCAGACGCCATCCAGAAGCTGGGAGCGCGAGAACACGCGGCCCGGCGAGGCCATGAAGAATTCCAGTAGACGGAACTCGGTCGGCCCGAGGCGCACTTCGCGGGCCTTGCGATGGACCCGGTGGGTTTCGCGGTCGAGTTCGATATCGCCGCATTTCAGAAGCGTGGAGAGGACTTCCGGCTTCGCACGGCGCAGCATGGCCTTCACCCGCGCCATCAGTTCCGGCGTCGAGAACGGCTTGACGACATAATCGTCGGCGCCGGTGGCGAGACCGCGGACGCGCTCGCTTTCCTCGCCACGCGCGGTCAGCATGATGATCGGCAGGCGCTCGGTTTCGGAACGCTGGCGCAGGCGACGGCAAAGCTCGATGCCGGACACACCCGGCAGCATCCAGTCGAGGATCAGCAGGTCGGGAAGACGCTCCTGCAGGCGCATTTCGGCTTCGTCACCACGGTTGATCGTATCGACTTCAAACCCTTCGGCCTCAAGGTTGTAGCGCAGGAGGACGCTCAGCGCCTCTTCATCTTCAACAACGGCAATTCTTGGCAGCATAGTCCATGAGCTCCTTGGCGCCCGGTCCACCTGGCATGCCGAGCGGCTCCAGCGGCCGCGCGCGCCTTCACGTAAGAATCGGCTTACTTATTTGTGCGACGCGATCAGTTTCCGACCGCACCGACGGTGTTGGCCGTGTCGTCCTTCGGCCGCTCGCCGACCAGCTGCGCGCCGGTCGCCATGTAGTAGATCGTCTCGGCGATGTTGGTCGCATGGTCGCCGATGCGCTCGATGTTCTTGGCGCAGAACAGAAGATGGGTGCACGGCGTGATGTTGCGCGGATCTTCCATCATGTAGGTGAGAAGTTCGCGGAACAGCGACGTGTAGATCGCATCGATCTCGCCATCGCGCTCGCGGATGCTGTTGGCCTTTTCAGGCGAACGCGACGCGTAGACATCGAGAACTTCCTTGAGCTGAACGAGAGCAAGCTCGGCCAGGTGTTCCAGGCCACGGGCCAGCTGACGCGGCAGGGTCGAGCTGGCAACGGCGATGACGCGCTTGGCGGTGTTCTTGCCGAGGTCGCCGACGCGTTCCAGGTCGGCGGCGATGCGGATCGAGCCCATGATTTCGCGCAGGTCGGCCGCCATCGGCTGGCGCTTGGCGATGGTGATGATCGCCTTTTCGCCGATCTGGCGCTCGGCATCA
The DNA here is from genome assembly GCF_051669845.1 of Pararhizobium sp. O133. Lineage (NCBI taxonomy): Bacteria > Pseudomonadati > Pseudomonadota > Alphaproteobacteria > Hyphomicrobiales > Rhizobiaceae > Pararhizobium > Pararhizobium sp. O133. Next base: position 4,407,658 of record NZ_CP196426.1, read on the forward strand.
TCGAGAATGGCGTCGTCGGAGATAACCTTCTGGGCGAGCGCCAGGTCGGAATTGACCAAAGCGCGCACGGATTCGGCAACCATCTGCTCGGCCAGACCGCCCATTTCGGAGATGCGGCGGGTCAGGTATTTCAGATCTTCGTCATAGACGGAAACGATGTGTGTAGACATGATTGTTTTTCCTCGTGATCACAATCCAATTGGGAAACAGCCGCCTCCCCGAACGCCGGGCAGGCCACGGGACATATCCTCAGCCGAAGCGGCCCATGATGTAGTCCTGGGTGCGCTGATCATCCGGGTTTGTGAACATCTTGTCGGTGTCGTTTTCCTCGACGAGATTGCCGAGGTGGAACATGGCGGTGCGCTGCGACACGCGGGCGGCCTGCTGCATCGAATGCGTCACGATGACGATCGTGTAGTTGGTGCGCAGTTCGTGGATCAGTTCCTCGACCTTGGCGGTCGCGATCGGGTCCAGTGCCGAGCACGGCTCGTCCATCAGGATCACTTCCGGGCTGACGGCGACGGCGCGTGCGATGCACAGGCGCTGCTGCTGGCCGCCGGAGAGACCGGTGCCGGATTCATGCAAACGGTCCTTCACCTCGTTCCAGAGGCCGGCCTTCTGCAGGCTCTGCTCGACGATCTGGTCGAGTTCCGCCTTGGTGCGGGCGAGACCGTGGATCTTCGGACCGTAGGTGACGTTCTCGTAGATCGACTTCGGAAACGGGTTCGGCTTCTGGAAGACCATGCCGACGCGGGCACGAAGTTCAACGACGTCGATGCTCGGATCGTAGATATCGCCACCATCGAGCGTAATCTTGCCGGTAACGCGGCAATTATCGATCGTGTCGTTCATGCGGTTCAGCGTCCGCAGGAAGGTGGACTTGCCGCAGCCGGAAGGGCCGATCAGCGCGGTCACGGTGTTTTCGCGGACATCCAGGTTCACGTCGTACAGCGCACGCTTCTCGCCATAATAGACCGAAACGTCCTTGCCGATCATCTTCAACGGGACAGTGTTCATTTTCTGGTCCAGCGCCTTTTCAACTGCTGCTTCTGACATCATGTTCATGTTCTTACCTCACTACCAGCGACGCTCAAAGCGACGCCGCAACAGGATTGCGCCCAGGTTCATGACGACGAGGAAGATCAAGAGGATCATGATCGCACCCGACGTCCGTTCGACAAATGCACGTTCGGCTTCGTTGGCCCACATATAGATCTGCACTGGCAGTGCCGTGGACGGCTCCATCGGCGAGCCGGGATAATCGACCACGAAGGCGACCATGCCGATCAGCAGAAGCGGCGCGGTTTCGCCGAGCGCATGCGCCAAGCCGATGATCGTGCCGGTGAGAACGCCCGGCATGGCGAGCGGCAGAACGTGGTGGAAGATCGTCTGCATCTTCGACGCACCGAGGCCAAGGGCGGCCGAGCGGATCGACGGCGGAACCGCCTTCAGCGCGGCGCGGGTGGCGATGATGATCGTCGGAAGCGTCATCAGCGTCAGCACCAGGCCACCGACCACGGCGGCCGAACGGGGCATGCCGGCGAAGTTGATGAAGATCGACAGGCCGAGCAGACCGTAGACGATGGACGGAACGGCCGCGAGATTGTTGATGTTCACCTCGATCAGGTCCGTCAGGCGGTTTTTCGGGGCGAACTCTTCAAGATAGATCGACGCGCAGACACCGATCGGCAAAGCCAGCACGAGCACGATCAGCATCATGTAGAGCGAACCGAGGGCCGCAACGCCGATACCGGAGGCTTCAGGACGGCTCGATGCGCCATAGGTGAACAGGCCTGTATTGAACTCCTTGGCGAGCGCACCACTGTCGGACAGGGTCGCCATCCATTTGATCTGCTGATCCTTCACCTTGCGGTTCGCCTCGGCGACCGTCAGGTCGATCTGCCCCTTGTTGGCGCTGTCGATATTGCCTTCAGCCAGAAGCGATACGTTGACGGTGGTGCCGATGATCGCCGGATCGGCAACAACGAGATCGCGCAATTGCGTGCGGGCGCTTGCAGACACCATTTCCGTCGCCTTCTTGACCAGCGCCTTGTCGGCCGGGTCGATGGCAAGCACCTTGACGAGGGCATCGCGGACCAGAAGAGGATAGTTGGCAGTCATCAGCTTGGCGGGATTGGTGCCACGCTCGTTTTTCGGATCGATGATCTTTTCGGAGAACTCGATCGGCAGGGTGATCGCCGTCTGCTGGAAGGCGGTGTAGCCCTTGGAAACGACTGTCCAGAGAAGCACGAACAGGAAGAACAGGCCGATCAGGATCGCGGCGAAGCCATAGGCCTGGAAACGGCGTTCGGCTGCATAGCGCTTCTTGATGCCGATATCGCGTCTTGCCTGGGCCGGGCGCTGAAACGTGGACTGTACGGAGGATGTAACGTCGGTCATTCGTACTGTTCCCGATATTTGCGCACGATGTAGAGTGCATAGATGTTGAGGCAGAGCGTTATGGCGAACAGGGTGATACCGAGCGCGAAGGCCACCAGGGTCTGCGGCGAGTTGAACTCGAGGTCGCCGGTCAACTGATTGACGATCTTGACGGTAACCGTCGTCATCGCTTCGAACGGATTGAGCTGCATGCGGGCGGCAACACCGGCGGCGAGAACCACGATCATGGTTTCACCGACTGCACGCGAAGCCGTCAGCAGCAGTGCGCCAACGATGCCGGGAAGGGCGGCCGGGAGGATGACGCGCTTGATGGTTTCCGAGCGGGTGGCGCCGAGACCGAGCGAGCCATCGCGAAGGGCGCGGGGCACCTGCGTAATGATGTCGTCCGAAAGCGACGACACGAACGGGATCAGCATGATGCCCATGACGAGACCGGCGGTCAGGACGCTCTGTGCCTGGATGAAGTTGACGTAATTGCCGGTCACCAGGCCATTAAGCTGGGCCGACATGTCGCGCAGGAAAGGGCCAACCGTGATCAGGGCGAAGAAGCCGTAGACGATGGTCGGGATGCCGGCGAGAATTTCGAGCAGCGGCTTTGCGATACCGCGAACCGCAGGCTTGGCATATTCGGCCATGTAGATTGCGGCGAAGAGGCCGATCGGCACGGCAAAGAGCATGGCGACGAAGGCGATGTAGAGCGTGCCGGCGAGAAGCGGCAGCAGGCCGAATTGACCTTCCGTGCCCCCGCTGCCGGCAGCCGAGAAGCGCGGATCCCAGACCGTGCCGAAGAAGAACGTGCTCGGAGAGACCGACTGGAAGAAGCGGATCGCTTCGGACAGCATCGAGCCGACGATACCAACCGTGGTCAGGATCGCGATGGACGAGGCAAGAAGCAGGGCGCCCAGCATGGCGCGCTCGACACGGTTACGTGCCCGGAAAGGCGCGCTGATGCCACGGATGGCAAAAACAGCGCCGGCAACGGCGATGACCAGCACGACGACAGTCATCGCCCAGCCGCTGGTGCCCTTCATCGAATTGTAGGTCTGCGCTGACGTGACCATGTAGGCTTCGCCGGTATTCGCCATCGGCACACCCTTGGCGGCCAGCGCGTCGCGCAGAGTGGCCGGATCGCGCGTGACGGCGGCCATCTCATCGGCGCTCAGGAGCCGCAGACCGTTAGCAACCTGCACGACCTGACCGAGCATCAATTCGGTGGTTGCGACACCCTGGCTGCGGACACTTTCAGGCAGGGAGTCCCTGACGGCGTTTTCGACGAAGAACGGGCTGGCGATCAGCCAGAGGGCCAGAACGACGGCGGCCGGCAGGACTGCCCAGATGGCAGCATAGACGCCGTGATAACCTGGAAGGGAGTGGAGTGCGGACAGCTTGCCGTTTGAGCTCGCCATCGCCCTGGCGCGGCCGGCAAAATATGCACCAAGGCCAACGATCAAAACGACCAAAAATATAAGTGAGATGCTCATCGATAAATCCCCCCGGCCTTGTCAATCAGTGAAAGCCGGCAAATCCGAACTCGGGAGGTACGGCACGGCAAAACTGCCGTGCCGCGTTTTCTCATAGCTATTACAGCATGTTGCCGTCGGTGAACGCCTTGCGGTCAGCTTCGCGTTCCGCGTCCGGAGCCGGAACCAGGCCGTAAGCGGCCAGCGGGCTGTCCGGGCCGACCATCTGATCGTCGAGGAAGAATTCGACATATTCCTTCAAGCCCGGGATAACGCCGAGGTGAGCCTTCTTGACGTAGAAGAACAGCGGGCGCGAAACCGGGTATTCGCCGGAAGCAATCGTTTCGCCCGACGGCACGATGCCGCTGACGGTTGCGACCTTCAGCTTGTCAGCATTGTTTTCGTAGAAGGACAGACCGAAGACGCCGATGCCGTTCTTGTTGGAAGCGATACGAGCGAGCGTTTCGGTGTAGTCGCCGTCGATGTCGATCGCCAGACCGTCCTTACGGACGGCGATGCACTTGGCAGCAGCTTCTTTTTCGTCTGTAACGAGCGCCTTGATCGCATCTGCAGCGCCAGCGTCCTTGCAGCCGTGAGCGAGCATCTTCTCGTCGAAGACTTCGCGCGTGCCATGCTTTTCGCCCGGGATGTAGGCGGCGATTTCAACGTCCGGCAGGTCCTTGTTGACTTCCGACCACTTCTTGTAGGGGTTGGCAACGAGCTTGCCGTCAACGACGACTTCAGCAGCGAGTGCGAGGTAGAGGTCCTGCGGAACCAGCTTCAGGTCGGCATTGCCGGCGTCGGTTGCGAAGACGATGCCGTCATAACCGATCTTGACTTCCTGAACTTCGGTGACGCCGGCTGCCTTGCAGGTTTCCAGCTCACTGTCTTTGATCTTGCGCGAAGCGTTGGCAATGTCGATCGTATCCGGGCCAACGCCCTTGCAGAATTCCTTCAGGCCGGCACCGGTGCCGCCGGATTCAACGACCGGAGTCTTGAAGTCGGGGAAGGTTTCGCCGAAGGTTTCGGCAACGATCTTGGCATAGGGCAGAACGGTCGAGGAACCGGCAACCTGGATCTGGTCACGGGCAACGGCTACGCCGGCAAAAGCGGCGGAAGCAACCAGAGCTGCGACGGTGAGTTTCAAGGACTTCATCAGAATTCTCCCAGAATGGGCTTGTGTGGGTGCGCTTTTCATCAGCGCTCGCTTTCGCCGTGTCGATCGGCTGCCCTAGTTAGCGCCCGATGCCCACATCTTTTATGTCAGTTTCAAGAAACATTTGTGACAGATCAAGTCGCTGAAAATACTTGTCTATTTTTCAAATTGACGTTTTCGCCGCGAAGTTTGTGTCAAAACCTCACGGTAAAGACGGTGCCCTTGCCGACCTCCGATTGCACCAGCAACCGGGCTCTGTGTCGCGTCAGGATATGCTTGACGATCGCCAGCCCGAGGCCAGTACCCTTCTTGGACCGGCTGGCTTCGACATTAACCCGATAGAAGCGTTCGGTAATCCGCGGAACATGTTCGGCCGGGATACCCGGGCCGTGATCGCGGACGGACACCTCGGCCGGTTGATCGCCGCCGCCCGACAATACGACTTCGACCTTCTTTCCTTCCTGGCCATATTTGCAGGCATTCTCGATCAGGTTTTCGAAGACTTCCGTCAGTTCGTCGCGGTCCCCCTGCACGACGACCGGCTGTTCGGGCACGATCAGCGTCACCTCGACATCCAGATCCTCCGCCAGCGGCGCCAGGGTATCGCGGACATGGGCGAGCAAGGGGCCGAGATCGATCGCCTCGTCCGGCGCGATATGGGATTTCAGCTCCAGCCGCGACAAAGACAGGAGATCGTCGACGAGACGGCTCATGCGTGTGGCCTGCTCATGCATGATGCCGAGGAATTTCTCGTGCGCCCTGGCGTCGTTGCGGGCCGGCCCCTGCAGGGTTTCGATGAAGCCGCGCAGCGAGGCGAGCGGGGTGCGCAGTTCATGGCTGGCATTGGCAACAAAATCGGATCGCATCCGGTCGATGCGGCGCGCCTGCGAAATATCGCGGTAGGACAGCACATAGAGCCGTCGATCGGCCGGCGACCGGATTTCGGCGGCGGCGACACGGACGATATAGACCGCCTCGGAAGGAAAGCGCTCGGAATGTTCGATCTGGTTGGCCTTGCCGGTCCCGATCGTCTCACGGACCATGTCGAGGATGCCGGGGGAGCGAACGCGTGCCGACAGGTCGCTATTGGCTGGAATGGTGCCGAAAGCCTTTTCCGCCGCCTGATTTTGCAACAGCACGGTTTCATCCGCAGCCACCACGATGATCGGCGTGTCGAGTGCATTGAAGACGCTGGCCAGAACCCCGAGATTGTCGGTCTCGATCGGCGTCGGGACCGCTACGGGAAGCGGCGGCCGTGGATCGGCGGAACGGCTGAGCAGCGCCGCCATCCAGACCAGCCAGAACAACAGCACGGCGACCGCATGAACGCCCAGGACGATGGCGGTGCAGGCGGCGGCGGCCGAAATGCCGATATACCACTTCTCCGACCAAGCCCTGTCGATCAAGTGCTGCCAGACTGTCTTTTTCTCTTCCAAGATGCTCTCTCGTTGACGGATACAATCAGCCGCTGATATCGGAGATTCATGACATGATTTTCACGGCATGCTTGAATTCGCAATGCAATTATGGCCTGCTCCCGTGAAATCGGCGTCGCCCGAGGAAGCTTTCGGCAAGGACATATCATGATGGAGACTGCAGGGTACAAGCCGGTGGACCTTCTGATCAACGGCAAGCAGCGCATTTTCGACATAGACAATCCGGAACTGCCCTCCTGGATCGACAAGGCCGCGCTGGACTCGGGAAACTACCCGTATGACAAGAAGCTTGATGGCGATCTCTATGACGATACGCTGGAAAAGCTGCAGATCGAGCTTGTAAAACTACAGTTCTGGCTGCAGGCGACGGGCAAGCGGGTGATGGCGATCTTCGAAGGCCGGGATGCGGCCGGCAAGGGTGGCGCGATCCATGAAACCCGCGCTTATATGAATCCCCGCTCCTCGCGCGTTGTGGCACTGACCAAACCGACCGAAACCGAACGCGGCCAATGGTATTACCAGCGCTATATCGCGCATTTCCCGACCGCCGGCGAATTCGTGATGTTCGATCGCTCCTGGTACAATCGCGGCGGCGTCGAGCCCGTCATGGGCTTCTGCACGCCTGAACAGCAAGAGCACTTCCTCAAGCAGACGCCGCGCTTCGAAAAGCTCGTCACCTCGGACGGCATTTGCCTGTTCAAGTTCTGGCTGGATATCGGCCGCGAGATGCAGTTGAAGCGTTTCCACGACCGGCGCCACGATCCCTTGAAAGTGTGGAAGCTGTCGCCGATGGACATCGCGGCGCTGACGAAGTGGGACGACTATACCGAGGCACGCGACCTCATGCTGAAGGAAACCCATTCCGAGCACGCGCCCTGGACTGTGGTGCGCGCCAACGACAAGCGGCGGGCGCGGCTGGATCTCATTCGCCACATCCTGACGACGCTCGATTACGACGGCAAGGACAAGGGAGCAATCGGCGAGATCGACGGCAATATCCTCGGCTTCGGTCCCGATTTCCTGAAGTAGAGACCAGCCAGACAGGCTCCGTCGGGATCACTGCCCCGGCAGAATCCGGACGGCATAGAGACTGAGGCTGCTGCCGGAGCCGGTCACATCGCTGTTGATCAGGATATGACCGGGCGAGCTCGGCGCCAGACTGCGGTCGAACGTCACCTTGAACAGCATGTTGCTCTTTTCCTCGTTGACCGTGAAGCGGTGACGACCGCAATCGCCGAGCGAAGCGAAATCGCATTCGACGGAAAACTGGGTCTGCTTGCCGGAATCCGCCTGGACGCTGAGCGCCACCGTCGACGTCTTGCCGGAAATCTGCCCGAGCATGGCCGTCGGAATCTCGATCCGCACATTGCCATCCTGATCCGGCGAGGCCGATGTGATGCGCAGGCGCTGGCCCTTTTCGTCGGTGACTGGGTCTGCTGCGACGCGGGCCTCGACTGAGACCCTGGCCATGTCGGCCGGGGTGAAGACATCGACCCAGTCGCCGGTGAAGCCCGACTGGGTTCCGAGCGTCTTCAGCCCTGCCCCACCGTCAAAATCCTCGGACTGGACCGTAGAGGGCGGATTGGCGACACTGGTGTCGCGCTCCGCCGCCGTCTTCAAAAGTCCGCTCGTGTCGACCCACCAGACGGCCCCCAGAAACGCCGCGCCCAATGTGGTGACGACCATGACGAAGGACAGGAAACTTCCACGCTTGTGCCGACGCGGCTTTGCCGGAGGGATAACCTTGGCAGCCTTGCCGCGCTTGCCCGTGACCTGCGGCTCGGCAGCCACGGCGGCAACAGCAGCCTCGTCCGCACGCGCGATTGCACGGCGGTCCGGACGCAAGCCATCCAGCCCGCCATCGACGACGGGTTCAACCCCACCATCGAACGCAGCAGTAGACCCCTGCGGCGGCAGATGGGCACCATCGTCGAGTTCCGCCGCCGGCACGCGGCTGTCGGTTTCCGGGCGCACCGGCGAGACGGTGGAAGCCTCCGCCTTCAGGGCGGTGCGCTCTTCCAGTTCGATCCCATGGATGATGGCTTCCAGCCGGTGGCGCTGCTGCGCGATGACCTCCGGATCATGGACATCCTGCTTGCGCAGGCCGGCCTCAAGCGCATTTCGGGCCGACTGATAGATGCGCGCACGGGTTTCGGAACTCGTCCGGTCGGACCGTTCCAGCGCGTGCCTGATGGCAGTTTCCAGTCCGCTCACACTTCGTCCTTCCTACAGCGCCACGCGTCAAACATGACGCGCAAAGGTCGCTGTAACGCTTTAAATATGCTGCATAATTTTATCCTTAAATCGATTCCGACTTAAGGGGAATTATGCAGTAGTGCGGGCATCGAAGCGCCGAACCAGAGCATGCCGCATGTGGCCAAAGCCGATAAAGCGCCATGCCACCAAAATTTCCCTTCGACGTCGCAGCAACGCGCGCCTCGGTTCCCCGATCCATGGCAGCGGAAATCCTCTTGAAAAACCGGACCGCTTTTGGATGTGTTAACAATTGGGTAACGGTTGAAACACCGATCTGCAAGCCTTGCGCGCCAAAGTCCCGGCCTATGCAGGGGAAAACCCGGCGGTTTCAGTGCTGGCGCGTGCCTTGGGCGGCACAAATCGCCTTTGCAAAAGACTGAGTCGCTGCTAATATTCTTACGTTTACGAAAACGTCAAATAAATGAACCCGGGAGCGAACACTTGTCCTTGCCAGCCCTTCTCAACGGCACCACCCGGCTGCCGGTCGTCGCAGCGCCGCTTTTCATCATCTCGCATCCGGCGCTGACGCTCGCCCAGTGCAAGGCCGGCGTGGTTGGCTCTTTCCCAGCGCTCAACGCCCGCCCGGAAGCGCAGCTGGACGAGTGGCTGGCCGAGATCACAGAGGAACTGGCCGCCCATAACAGCCGCAACCCTGGCAAGCCGGCGGCCCCCTTCGCCGTCAACCAGATCGTTCACAAGTCCAACAAGCGGCTCGAGCATGATTTGATGCTCTGCGTCAAATACAAGGTGCCGATCGTCATCTCGTCGCTCGGCGCCGTGCCGGAGGTCAACGCCGCTGTTCATTCCTATGGTGGCATCGTGCTGCACGACGTCATCAACAACCGCCATGCCAATTCGGCCATCCGCAAAGGGGCCGATGGCCTGATCGCGGTTGCTGCCGGCGCCGGTGGCCATGCCGGCACGCTGTCTCCGTTTGCACTTGTCCAGGAAATCCGCACCTGGTTCGACGGACCTCTTCTCCTGTCCGGCGCGATTTCCACCGGCGGCGGCGTCCTTGCAGCCCAGGCGATGGGCGCCGACATGGCCTATATCGGCTCACCCTTCATCGCGACTGCGGAAGCCCGCGCCAGCGACGCCTACAAGCAGATGATCGTCGACAGCAGCGCCGGCGACATCGTCTATTCCAATTATTTCACCGGCATTCACGGCAACTACCTGAAGCCCTCGATCGCCGCCGCCGGCATGGATCCGGACAACCTGCCGGAAGCGGACCCGTCCAAGATGGATTTCGAAACGGCAACCACGGGCGCCAAGGCCTGGAAGGACATCTGGGGCTGCGGCCAAGGCATCGGCGCCGTCACCGAAATCGCGCCCGTCGCAACGCTTGTCGACCGGTTGGCGGGCGAATACGCACTGGCGCGCCAACGGCTGGCCCTCTGAAACCATACCACACGGATTGTCCCGCGCTTTTTTCCTGTTCTCAAAACTTGATGGCTTGAAATCCCAACAATTTGCAGGTATCAGCCCCTCACACATCGTTCCGCAGCCACTGCGGAACGCATGCGGGCCGCTTTAGCTCAGGTGGTAGAGCACATCATTCGTAATGATGGGGTCGCAGGTTCGAGTCCTGCAAGCGGCACCATTTCTTTTCTGACCGGTTATAGGCAATCTCTAAGCGCAAAATCTTCCGCATGACTACCCGAAGCGTTCCGCCAGAACGCCAGCGGGGGCAACAGCGCCTGTGAGCCTTCCGGTCTTCCCGGGCCCAGTCGAAGGGGTATCGATCAAAGCGCCAATCACGATGAAACTGACCGCAGCGAGAAAGCCGAACGCAACATATGAGAGTTTCGCAAGCATCGGATGAACTCCTGTTTCGCTGCGTGTTCAAACGCGGATTTCCCACAAGAGTTCCAGGCTTTCGGCCACGATCAATAAATTCATGCTTTCATCGTCTGATCGCCATGCAACAGATACGCGGCAACAACCGCGAACGTATAAAAGACCCGGCCAGGTTTGACCGAATCCTTTATGAGTGCGCGAAAACAGCCCTCCGCCAATGCGGAGGGCTGGCCACATCAGTTCACGGATGTCAGCGTCATCGATGCGCCGCCGGCCGCGAGGTTAAGGCCGATCTGGCCGGTGACGCTGATCGTCTGCAGGTGGATCGAGCCCGACGTGCCGCCGACCAGGACGTTGGCGCCGATGCCGGCACCCACGGTCGCTTCGGCGCTTGCGCCCTGATAGAGGCCGCTCAGCGAACCCTGGTGATAGCCGGCGGTCGGTGCCAGCACGGCCCAGACGAGCTTGCTCCTGGTGGTGAAACCGAGATCGACGCCCATCTTGCGGATCGCGCCGGTATAGTGGTCCGTCCGCTCAGCACCGACGGTGGAGCGGAAGGTGCAATCTGCTTCTCTGGCCGAGCCAAGAACATACCCGACACCGCCACCGACTTCGCAGGTCAGATAGCCGATCTTTACGCCGCCGCGCACATCGGATTCTTCATAGGTCGGCGCCGGAGCACCTTCGACGGGATCGGCCGCCATCACCGCGGAGGTGCCGCCTGCAAAGAGCGTGGCCGCGGTGAGCGCCATGGCAAAAATATTCTTCATGTTGTCTTCCTTCTAAAACCGTGACCGTGCATGCGTTCGGTCGAACAACCGGCACATTGACCGGCAGGAGTGGCCGGAATCTTGCCTGTCGGCGTCCTTGACGCTCCAAGCAGGGAACGCGCAAGGAGGCAGGCCGTTCCACAGTTCAACTGCCATTGGGTCATTTCGAAGGCACCCTGCTCGCACGCCAACCCGATCCTACGGCTGGCGCTGGGATGGTTGGTGCGCAATACCGGGAACACCCCATGGAAAAAGAAGCCTCAAGCCCCGGACAAGCGATGCGCCCTACTCTCTCCTCTCTCGGCATGATGCCGGCCAAGAAAGGACAATGATATGTCGAACATCGGCGAATATATACCGAGCGCCCAGGACGCGGCCATCGCCTTGCTGCTGCAGGACGACAATGGCGACAAGCTCACCGACATTCTCGTCGATGCGCTCGACGAAGCCTTCCGAATCCTGCGCGACGAAATCACGACCTATCCGCTGAATTAAGCATACAGGGCGGCTTGCCCTTCGTTCGCTGCCCGTTGTTTCGGGACGACGAATCATCGACCGGATTTCGCCGTCGAGGGTGAAGCGGCCTCTCCTCCCGATCAAAAACTGCCATCAATCCGCGCTATGATGCCCTGTCGGACCTATCCGGCGATGCTGGGCCGCGTCAAACATGGTTAATTTTTAACTATTTCTGACCTATCAGCGGAACGGATTCGGCGGATGGGCCGTTGATGCGAAAACCGGGAGGGACCTTTGATGATCTTCAACCTGCTCAAGTCCAAACGCGAAGAAACGACCGACACCGGCACGTTTGCCGATGGTGTCTTCACACTTCCGGAAATCGAGATCGGCTCCGTTTCGCGCCGCCTGCGTGGTCACATCGCCCATCAGCGCGACTATGGCAGCGACCGGACAATCGCACCGCTGCCTGCCGGTTTCGCCTGAGAAAAACCCGACAGACTGCTGTGATCACGGCCGCGCGCTCAGGCGCGCGGCTTCAGCTTCATGTGCCGGTTGACGTCCTTGTAGAGCAGGTAACGAAACTTGCCGGGACCGCCGGCATAGCAGGCCTGCGGGCAGAAGGCGCGCAGCCACATATAGTCGCCGGCCTCGACCTCCACCCAATCCTGATTGAGCCGATAGACGGCCTTGCCCTCCAGAACATAAAGCCCGTGTTCCATGACATGCGTTTCAGCGAACGGGATGATCGCGCCCGGCTCGAAGGTAACGATCGTCACATGCATGTCATGGCGCAGGTCGTTAGGATCGACGAAACGGGTCGTCGCCCATTTTCCTTCGGTGCCGGCCATCGGTGACGGGGCAATATCTGCTTCGTTGAGGAACAGCGGCGTCGGTTGATCCAGTCCCTCGACAGCCTCATAGGCCTTGCGGATCCAATGGAAACGAACGGCTTCATTGCTGGTATTGCGCACCGACCATTTGCTCGCCGGCGGAATGAAGGCGTAGCCGCCTGGCGTCATGCGGTGAGATTCGCCATCCAGCGTCACCGTCAGTTCGCCCTCGACGATGAAGAGCACCCCTTCGGCATCAGCATCGAGTTCCGGCCGGTCGCTGCCGCCGCCAGGCGCGACTTCCATGATATATTGCGAGAAGGTCTCGGCGAAACCGGAGAGCGGACGTGACAGGATCCACAGCCGCGTCTTATCCCAGAACGGCAGGAAGCTGGTGACTATATCCATCATCACGCCCTTGGGGATGACGACGTAAGCCTCGGTGAAGACGGCGCGATCGGTCAGCAACTGCGTCTGCGGCGGGTTGCCGCCCGTCGGGGCGTAATATGTGCTGTTCATCTGCGTTCCTGGATTTTCGAATTGTAGGCCTCGCGGCGGCAGGATTGCCGGTTAGCTCCTTGGAAATTATTAGCGCAAGCCGGTACGCAGATCACGCGGCAATTCCTCTCCGTTTCCGGATTCAGTTTCGTCTATTGTGGGGAAATCGGTGGTTTCGTTTCCAATCCGGTGGCCCTTGTGCATCCGGGCAATCCCGTCTTCCTTATGTGATGATCCGGCCGGGAGGTGCCGGCTGGGCGGTGACTTCACGTAACCATTCGCGCCAGATGGAGACCAGCAGAGCCATCAGCACCGGGCCGACGAAGAGTCCGAGAAATCCCATGGTCTTCACACCGCCGACCAGACCAAAGAAGGTCGGAAGGAAAGGCAGCTTGATCGGGCCGCCGACGAGGCGCGGCCGCAAGGTCTTGTCGACGATGAACAGCTCGATCGTGCCCCAGGCGAACAGCGCCACGCCGGCAAAGACCGAGCCGCTGGCGACCAGATAGACCGATACCAGCGTGAAACAGAGCGGCGCGCCGCCAGGGACGAGCGCCATGATGCCGGTGATGATGCCGAGTGTGACCGGCGATGGCACACCGGCCATCCAGTAGGCGATGCCGAGCACGATGCCCTCGCCGATGGCGATGACGCCCATGCCGGTCACGGTCGAACTGATGGTGAGCGGCACGATACGGGAGACGCGCTCCCAGCGCATCGGCAGGATACGTTCGCCAAGCTTGTCGAGTTGCCCCACCAGCTTCTCGCCGTCACGATAAACGAAGAACAGGGTGATCAGCATGAACAGCAGTGTCAGGAAGGACTGGAAGGCGGACGCGCCGACAACCAACACGCCGCGATAGATATTGCCGATGTTGGAGCCGCTGACCAACTGGACGAGTTCCCCGAGCGCGCCGGGATGGCCGACATATTTCGCCCATTGCTCGCCAAACCAGACACCAACCCCGGGGATCTGCGTCAGCCAGGCCGGGACGGCAGCACCGGACGCGTTCGTCTCGATGATCCAGACCACCCAACTGCGGACTTCGTCGACCGCATAGACGGCGGCAAGCGAAATCGGCGCGACGATGAAGGAAATGACGGCAACGATGGCGATCGTGGCGCCGAGCGTGCGATTGCCGCCGATGACGACGAGCAGCCGCCGATAGATCGGCCAGCTGGCAAAACCGATGACAAGCGCCGCGAGCACCGGCACGAGAAAACCGTGAAAGAAATAGACGCCGGCGAGAAGGACGAAGACGAGCAGCCAGCGCGCAGCGGCAATAGGTCCGACGAGCGCGGAACGCTCATAGGCCGGCCGGCCGAACAGCCGCGGCTCCTGCGGCGTTTCCTCCCGTTCGCGATTGCTCAATTGCAAAAACATCTCCTTCCGCGGTCGCAGGATGACAGCAAAAGCCGCCCCGCACCAGCGTGTTTCCATTCGTTGCCGCCATGTGGCGAAACATGCGCCTACGTAAGTATGATCGCATCGTCAACACAAGGGGATGACAGCCGCATTTCACGGTAAGAAAAGGCTTGCGGCAAGGTGGCGCAGCTTGACGAGGTCAGGCTGCGCGTGCGGCTCGCGACCGGTCGAGGAACACCGACGACAGGAAGATGCCGATACCGGCCACCGCCATCATCGCACCGACGAGGCCCGTCGACGTCCAGCCATAACCGGCGGCGATCGACAGGCCGCCCAGCCAGGCGCCGAGCGCGTTGGCAAGGTTGAAGGCGGAGTGGCTGAGCGCTGCCGCCAGCGTCTGCGCCTCGCCGGATACATTGATCAACCGCATCTGGACGCCCGGAACGACGGCAAAGCCGCCACCGATCAGAAGCACGTTGACCACCGCCATCCACGGCGTATGCATGGTGAAATAAAAGAGGACATAGGCGACGAGGTTGAAGACAAGCGCGATGCCGATGGCCGACATCAGCGACCAGTCGGCCAGACGCGAACCGACGATATTGCCGAGGATCATGCCGGCGCCGAAGACCGAGAGCATGATCGGGACGGTGCCGAGCGACACGCCCGCCACGTCCGTCAAGGCCGGCGTGATATAGCTGAAGACGGCGAACATGCCGCCGCAGCCGATGGCACAGATGCCGAGCGTCAGCCAGACCTGCGCCTTGCCGAGCGCACCGAGTTCGGTCAACGGCGAGGCTGTCGGATTGGCGCGGTCGCGCGGAACGTAGAACCACGTGAGGACAACAGTCAAAACGCTGATGGCACCGACAATGCCGAAGGCGGCGCGCCAGCCGAGCGCCTGGCCGAACCAAGCGGCGAGCGGCGTTCCGAGCAGGGTTGCGACCGTCAGGCCCATCATAACGCGGCCGATGGCACGTGCCTTCTGGTGTGGCGCGGCCATGCCGGCTGCGACGAGCGCCGCGACGCCGAAAAATGCGCCATGCGGGAGGCCGGCAAGGAAGCGCGCCGCGACGAGAAGTCCGAAGCTGCTGGCGACCGCGCTGGCAAGATTGCCAATCGCAAACAGGCTCATCAACATCAGCAGCACGTTATGACGCGACGACTTGGCGGCGAGCACGGCAAGCAACGGCGCGCCGACGACAACGCCGATCGCATAAGCGCTGATGACATGGCCGGCATAGGGAACGGAGACAGCCATGTCTTCTGCGACCTGCGGCAGCAGGCCCATAATGGCGAATTCGCCGGTGCCTATCCCGAACCCACCGACAGCGAGGGCGAATTCGGCACTGGACAGGCCACCCCAACGGGCGACCGGAGCGGGGGAAAGAACGTTATCAGCCATAAAATGATCCATCGGCAGCCTTGCGGCGCAAACTGTTTGGTCTTGAAAATGGGACGCCGGCCAGGATTGGGAGGAACGAGCCGAACTATTGCATTGCAATATCCTTTTTCACAGCCGCGCGCAAAGCAAATGCTGCGCCACCATCCCGAGAAATCTGGCCATCTGATATATCGATTCCATCCTTAATTGACGTTTACGTTAAAGTTATATAATTGCGAATGGGCTTGATGGGGCATGACAAAAGCCTCATCTTGAAATGGCGAAGGAATCTGGAGGGATTGTTTCGCCGACGCATATTCTGACAGCGACCGGAAGGCCTTGCGACAGGATACGTGAATAAATCAGGTGGAACGAGCGCATGCGCCGCGCTTGGAAGCCGTTAAGGTAGGCAGCATGAGGGAGAGAGACATGCCGGATACACACATGCAGACGCCCGGGACCCATGCGAGCAAGCCGTGGCTTCAATCCTATCCGGCGGGCATGCCGGCTGAAATTGCTCCCCTGCCCTACAACTCGATCGGCGACCTCTTTGTCCAGTCGTGCCAGAAATATGCCGGCCGCGCGGCGTTTACCTGCATGGGCAAAACGCTGACCTTCGCCGCTCTCGACGCCCAGAGCCGCAAGATCGGCGCCTGGCTGCAATCGACCGGCCTTGCCAAGGGCGACCGCGTCGCCGTGATGATGCCGAACATCCTGCAGAATCCGGTCATTGTGTTCGGCATCCTGCGCGCCGGCTATACTGTCGTGAACGTCAATCCACTCTACACGCCGCGCGAACTCGAACATCAGTTGAAGGATGCCGGCGCCAAGGCGATCTTCGTGCTGGAGAATTTCGCCCATACGGTCGAGCAAGTGGCGGCCAGGACCAGCCTCAAGCATATCGTCGTCACCACGATGGGCGACCTGCTCGGCGTCAAGGGCCTGATCGTCAATATCGTCGTGCGCAAGGTGAAGAAGCTGGTTCCCGCCTGGTCGCTGCCCGGCCACCTGTCGTTCAAATCCGTCCTCGCCAATGGCGGCCGGCAGACGCTGAAATCCGTCGATGTCAAGCCGAGCGATGTTGCTTTCCTGCAATATACCGGCGGCACAACGGGCGTTTCCAAGGGCGCAACGCTGACCCATTCCAACCTTCTGTCGAACATGGCGCAGATGGGTCTCTGGCTGGAAACCGCCTTCACCCACCGCAAGCGCCCGGATCATCTGGTTTTCCTCTGCGCGCTGCCGCTCTATCACATCTTTGCCCTGACGGTGAACGCGCTGATGGGCCTGAGCACTGGCGGGGAAAACATCCTCATTCCCAATCCGCGCGACATTCCGGCCTTCGTCAAGGAAATCGCCAAGTACAAGATCAACATCTTCCCGGGCCTCAACACGCTGTTCAACGCCCTGATGAACAATGCCGAATTCCAGAAGCTCGACTTCAGCGATCTCGCGCTCACCTTCGGCGGCGGTATGGCCGTGCAGCGGCCTGTCGCGGAGCGCTGGGAAAAGATGACGGGATCGCCGATCAAGGAAGGCTACGGCCTGTCCGAGACTTCGCCGGTCGCCACCGCCAATCGCCTGGACCAGAGCGAGTTCACCGGCACGATCGGCTTGCCGCTTCCTTCGACAGATGTCGAGATCCGCGACGAGGACGGCAACATGCTGCCGCTCGGGGACATCGGCGAGATATGCATCCGCGGCCCGCAGGTCATGGCGGGTTACTGGCAGCGTCCGGAGGATACCGCGAAAGCCATTTCCGCCGATGGCTTCTTCCGCTCCGGCGATATCGGCTTCATGAACCCGCAAGGGCTGGTAAAGATCGTCGATCGCAAGAAGGACATGATCCTCGTCTCGGGCTTCAACGTCTTCCCGAACGAGATCGAGGAAGTGGCGATGACCCTCGCCGGCATCCTCGAATGTGCCGCGATCGGCGTACCGGACGAGCACTCGGGCGAAGCGGTGAAACTGTTTGTCGTCAAGAAGGACCCGAACCTGACGGAAGCCGACGTCAAGGCCCATTGCATCGCCAATCTCACCAACTACAAGCGCCCGAGATTCGTCGAGTTCCGTACCGAACTGCCGAAGTCGAATGTCGGCAAGATCCTGCGCAAGGATTTGCGCGGCTGAGAGGAACCGGTTTTCCTTGTCAGAACCCGTTGGAACGACTATTTTAGCGGAGTGGTGACTGGAGCGCTAACTCCAGCCACCTTTGTTTATCTTAAGAAATGGACCCGCACGGTGATTGACCAGCTCGTGCGGGTTTTTCTTATGCTAAACGTGATGCCAAATGGTCGAGACCACATGGTTCACCTCCACATTCAGGGACAAGGCTGCGTCCTGCTACAGTCCGGGACGCCCATTCGCCCGGATGCGCCGGCTGGTTCGGCGCGGCTGCTTCTGCCCCTGAATTCGCCAAATCTACTGTAAGCGAGCGTGGATGCAACCGTCCGGACAGGTCGGATTTAAATCCATTTAAAAGCGCGGGCTTTTTCGCCGCTTCGGACAGGAAGTGCTTGATTTGCAGGGGCCAAAGCGACTAGCTATCGCGACCCTTCCGCAAAGCAAGGAATCCCGCGATGACCGCTCTTGTCGACCAGCTGAAATCCACCGTCGCCGACACCAACGCAACCGATCTGAGGGCCGCTTTTGCGAGCGATCCCAAGCGTTTTTCGCGGTTCAGCATCACGCTCGACGACATGCTGTTCGACTATTCGAAATGCGCGGTGAACGACAGGATCATCGACGGACTGGAAGCCATCGCCAAGGCCGCAAAGGTTGCCGAAAAGCGCGACGCGATGTTCGCCGGTGACATCATCAACATCACCGAAGGCCGCGCCGTTCTGCACACCGCGCTGCGCAACCGCTCCAACACGCCCGTGCTGGTCGATGGCAAGGATGTGATGCCGGATGTCAACGCCGTGCTGGACTCCATGGGCACGTTTTCCGACGGCATTCGTTCCGGCACCTTGAAGGGCGCCACGGGCAAAAAGATCACCGACGTGATCAATATCGGTATCGGCGGCTCGGATCTCGGCCCGGTCATGGCAACGCTGGCACTCGCGCCCGAACATGACGGTCCGCGCCTGCACTTCGTCTCCAACATCGACGGCGCCCACATCGCCGACACGCTGAAGCTGCTCGACGCTGACACCTCGCTGTTCATCGTCGCGTCGAAAACCTTCACCACCATCGAGACCATGACCAACGCGGCAACCGCACGCGCCTTCATCGCCGATGCGCTCGGCGAAAAGGCTGTCGGCAGCCATTTCTGCGCCGTTTCCACCGCGCTCGACAAGGTCGCCGCCTTCGGCATCGACAGCGACCGCATCTTCGGTTTCTGGGATTGGGTCGGTGGACGCTATTCGATCTGGTCGGCCATTGGCCTGCCGCTGATGATCGCCATCGGCAAGGAGAATTTCGGCGAGTTCCTGGCCGGTGCCCATGCCATCGACAACCATTTCCGCACGGCACCGCTGCGCGAGAACATCCCGATGATGCTCGGTCTTCTCGGCTTCTATCACCGCAACGTGCTCGGCTACGCCACGCGCGCCATCCTGCCCTATGACCAGCGCCTGTCGCGCTTCCCCGCCTACCTGCAGCAGCTCGACATGGAATCGAACGGCAAGGGCGTGACGCTTGACGGCACCGCGGTCGAGGGTAATTCCGGCCCGGTCGTCTGGGGCGAACCCGGCACCAACGGCCAGCACGCCTTCTACCAGCTGATCCATCAGGGCACGAGCATCATCCCGGCTGAGTTCATGATCGCGGCCAATAGTCACGAGCCGAACCTGCGCCATCAGCATGAACTGCTGATCGCCAATTGCTTGGCGCAGTCGGAAGCACTGATGAAGGGCCGCACGCTGGAAGAGGCCAAGGCGCAGATGGCGTCGAAGGGCCTCGACAAGGACTTCATCGAGCGGATCGCGCCACACCGCGTCTTCAATGGCAACCGCCCGTCGCTGACCTTCGTCTACGACAAGATGACGCCGTTCACCTTCGGCCGCCTGATCGCGCTCTACGAACATCGCGTCTTCGTCGAGGGCGCCCTGTTCAACATCAATTCCTTCGACCAGTGGGGCGTCGAGCTTGGCAAGGAACTGGCAACCGGCCTGCTGCCCGTCGTTGAAGGCAAGGAAAGCGCGGACGGCCACGATTCATCGACGGCCGGCTTGGTCGCGGCCCTTCTCAAGGCTGCGAGCTAAGCTTTCCCGCCTGCGGGCGACCTGGATGAATGCAGGCTGAACGCACACTTCAGCCTGCATTCGAACATAATGCGCTATCTCTTCCCTCACGTCTTCAAGCCGGAAAAAATTCCGGCGACGCGGGGATCGGGGCAGCACGGTGGAGCATTATTTCTTTGATTTGCACTTCGGCGGCGAACAGGTCGTCGACGATGAGGGCGTCGATCATTTCGACGTCGGCTCTGCCGTCTATTACGGCCAGCAAATCGCCGACCGGATCGGCCGCGACGCCGATTACCGCTCGCTCGCCGTCCATATCCGGACCTTCGAAGGTTCCCTCCTCGCCGTTCTCACCGCCTCAGCCGGCCGCGGCCTCGAACAGCGGGCACTGATGGGACGGTAGTCAAAACCGCCTCTCCGGCGAGGATGCGCGCCACAAGGCGTTCAGTTCAAGTGACTTGAGACATCCGTATCCGGCGGCTTACAACCCGATCTCATAGCTCCATGGCGGGTTCGCACCTGCCCGTGAGACGGTGACGGCCGCCGCCCTGGCTCCAAGGGTGAGAGCGTCGCGAACGGCCTCTTCGCTCAGCGTCGCCACCTGCGCCTTGGTCAAGAGGTTGTTCATCTTCAGCGATGCGAGAATGCCGGCATCGAATGTATCGCCGGCGCCGACCGTATCGACGACGGTGACCTTCTCGCCGCCGACCGAGATTTTGCCGCGCGTAGTATAACCGTCTGCACCGTCCGCGCCCTTCGTGATGACGACGAGCTTTGGACCGCGCTGCAGCCACTTGGCTACCAGTTCCTCATGCGTGCCCTCCTCGCCGAACCAGTCGAGGTCCTCGTCGGAGAATTTGACGATGTCGGACATTGCCGCCATGCGCAGCATGCGGGCCTTGTGGGCTTCGGCGTCCTTGATGAAACCGGGGCGAATATTGGGGTCGAAGGAGATCACCCGCTTTTCATGCTCGCGCGTCATCAGCGCTTCGTAAGTCGAGCCGCACGGTTCGGGGATCAGGCTGATGGCGCCGAAATGCAGCGCCTCACAGACATCGCCAAGTGCCGGCAGGTCGTTCTTGGTGATCATCCGGCCGGCCGTGTTCTCGTCGAAGAAGGCATAGGTGGCGGAGCCGTTGACCAGCTTGACGAAGGCGACCGTGGTGTGCAGCGACAGGGTCGCGCAAGGGGCGAAATCGACATTGCTGGATTTCAGGGTCTCGCGCAGCATGTCACCGAACATGTCGTCGGACAGGCCGGTGAAGAAGCCGGTGGGGATGCCGAGCCGGCCGAGCGCGATCGCGGTGTTGAAGATCGCGCCGCCGGAATAGGGTGCGAACGCCGTTTCGCCCGCCGTCGTCTGGCGCGGCAACATGTCGATCAGGGCTTCCCCACAGCAGATGATCAAGACGACGTCCTCCCCTTCAATGACCTTATTTCAATCGATTTAATCTAAGTTACCGGCAATTTCCAGCGCCGTTTTCAACCCGTCGCCAGGGCACTCACACCGCCATTGCGGCCAGACCATTCGAGCGGCGCATTGAGGAAAGATTCGACCTCCGACAGGGTGTTTTCGTCGAACAGTTGCTGCTCACGCGCGACGGCTAGAACGTTGCGCCAGGTGGCGATGTTGAGCAGGGTCACGCCCTTGTCCTTCATCTCAGCCCGCGCCTGCGGGAAGATATCGTAATAGAACAGCGCGATGCCATGATCGACCACGCCGCCGGCGGCACGGATCGCATCGATGAACTTGAACATGGAGCCGCCGGCCGTCGTCAGGTCCTCGATGACCAGCACGCGCGCGCCTTCCGCCATATGACCCTCGATCTGCGCATTGCGGCCATGACCCTTCGGCGCCTTGCGCACATAGATCATCGGCAGCGACAGACGCTCGGCCAGCATCGCGGCAAAAGGGATGCCCGCCGTCTCGCCACCGGCAATCACGTCGAACTGTTCGAAACCGGCCTCGCGCAGCACGGTGGCGGCGGCAAAATCCATCACCGTCGAGCGGATGCGCGGATAGGAGATCAGCTTGCGGCAATCGATATAGACCGGGCTCGCCATGCCGGACGCCAACTTGTAGGGCTTGTCGGCGCTAAAATGCACCGCCTTGATTTCCCAGAGCATCTTGGCGACAAGTTCAGCCATGACGGCCTTGTCTGGAAAGGATGTCTGGATCATCGGCGGGCTCCTGCGCTGTCGGGAATTTTGTCCTTCGCCGCATAGCAGGTCAGGGTGTCGAACACCAGAGGGACGGACGCTGCAGCGGCGGCAGAACGGCCCTCTTCGACGTCGATCAACAGGCTTTGATTCAACCCAATTTCGTCGTTGCCGCAAAGGCCCTCAGATCACCGCCCAATGCAGCGGGAACATCGGGTCGAAGACGGTTACGGTTCCAGCGCCGGTCTCGATCTTGTCCGGGAATTTTACGGGCTCGTCCTGTTTGCGGAGCGTCATCGTCTCCTCGTTGACCGGCAGGCCGTACCAAGCCGGGCCGTTCAGCGAAGCGAAGGCTTCCAGCTTGTCGAGGACGCCTTCCTGCTCGAACACATGGGCAAGGCAGCTCATCGTGTTGATCGACGTATAGATGCCGGCGCAGCCGCAGGCGCATTCCTTCAAGGGATCCACATGCGGGGCACTGTCGGTACCGAGGAAGAACCGCCCGTCGCCGGATATTGCGGCGGCGCGCAACGCGAGACGATGCAGCTCGCGCTTGGCGACAGGCAGGCAGTAATAATGCGGGCGGATGCCTCCGACGAGGATGGTATTGCGGTTGATGATCAGGTGATGGGTGGTGATCGAGCCGGCAAGATTGGCTTTCGACGCCTTGATATAGTCGATGCCGTCCTTGGTGGTCACATGCTCCATCGTCACCTTCAGTTCCGGCAGGCGGGCGCGCAACGGATCGAGCACGGTTTCGATGAACACCGCCTCGCGGTCGAAGATATCGACGTCCGGCGTCGTCACTTCGCCGTGGACGCAGAGCGGCAGGCCGATCCTGGCCATGCGCTCCAGCACCGGCATGGCATTTTCGAAATTGCGCACGCCGCCATGCGAATTGGTGGTGGCGCCGGCCGGATAGAGCTTGACCGCCTTGATCAGGCCGCTCTTGTGGCCGGCCTCGACATCATCCGGGTTCGTACCTTCGGTGAGATAAAGCGTCATCAGCGGCTCGAACCGGTCACCCTTCGGCAGCGCCGCCATGATCCGATCGCGATAGGCCGTCGCATCGGCCGTCGTGACGACGGGCGGCACGAGATTGGGCATGATAATGGCGCGGGCAAAATGCCGGCTTGTATCGCCGATCACACCCTTCAGCATGTCGCCATCGCGCAGATGCAGGTGCCAGTCGTCAGGGCGGCGTATCGTCAGCTCGGTGACCGGCTGTGGGCTCATGCGGATATCTCCAGGCAAGCATGGACTTTCGGAAACACAAGCTCCGGCATATCGATGAAGCTGAAACAGAAATAGCGTCTCAGGTTTGCTCGATCCCCCTCCACTCTCCGTCATCCTCGCCCCTGTGGCGGGGATCCAGCGACCCGACGTCCGTCGGGTCAAAAGACTCGTCTCACCGCGCAGACGCGCGGTGGCTGGATTCCTGTGACAGGCACAGGAATGACGGAAGAAATAGGCGTGCTCAGCCGTGTTCGGCCCTCCGATAGCATCATTCGCTCACCGGAAACAACAGGGATCGCCGCGATCAATCCGTTTCGAAAATCTCGATCGCGATATCCGCTGGCCGCGAATTGTCGATGATGCGCTTGCCGTTCGGCAGGTCGTTGCCATAGAGCTTCCATTCGATCCCGGCCGCATCCAACCCGTAACGGATCCAGCGCTGGCGCAACCGCTCTTCCAGCACCGCGTAGGGCGGGCCGACGAAGATCGACAGGTCGAACATGCCGTCGAGCCGCGACCAGGGAGCCTCGTCGAGCAATAGGTAATTACCTTCTGCCAGGATGATACGGGTTTCGGGCGAAACCAAGCGGGCAGACGCGATGGCGATCTCGCGTGAACGATCGAAGACGGGAACCAGCACCTCCTCGTCCGCCCGGCGCACCGCCGAGATGATATCGAAGAAGGCCCGGACATCGAAGGTTTCCGGCGCGCCCTTGCGCTTCAACAGGCCGCGCTCTTCCAGGATGCCGTTGTCCATGTGAAAGCCGTCCATCGGCAGGACGGCGGACTTTTCACCGCGCCGGGTCAGCTCTTCCTGAAGCGCATCGGCAAGGGTGGATTTGCCGGCCCCGGGCGGGCCGGCAATGGCGACGATGAAGCGGGACGATTGCCCCGCCTCTCCGACGATCCGGTCCGCAATCGCGGCAAGCGTCATGCTCATGCCGCGACGGCCTCTGTCGGCACCTTTGCACCGGTCATGAAGGCAACCGCATCCGACATCGTGTAATCCTTCGGATTGATGACGCAGAGGCGCTTGCCGAGCCGGTGGATATGGATGCGATCGGCAACCTCGAAGACGTGCGGCATGTTGTGGCTGATCAGCACGATCGGCAGGCCACGCGAGCGCACGTCGAGGATGAGCTCGAGAACCTTGCGGCTCTCCTTCACCCCGAGCGCTGCCGTCGGCTCGTCGAGAATGATGACCTTGGAGCCGAAGGCGGCGGCGCGCGCCACGGCAACGCCCTGACGCTGGCCACCCGACAGGGTTTCCACCGCCTGGTTGATGTTCTGGATCGTCATCAGGCCGAGCTCGGAGAGCTTGTCGCGAGCGATCTTTTCCATCTTCGGCCGGTCGAGCATGCGGAAGATCGAGCCGAGCGGTCCCGAGCGGCGGATTTCGCGGCCGAGAAACATGTTGTCGGCGATCGAAAGCGCCGGCGAAAGCGCCAGGTTCTGATACACCGTCTCGATGCCGGCCGCACGCGCCTCCATCGGATTGGAGAAGTGCACGACATTGCCTTCGAGGCGGATTTCGCCCTCGTCGGGCCGGATGGCGCCGGAGATCGCCTTGATCAAAGAGGACTTGCCAGCCCCGTTGTCGCCGATCACGGCAAGGATTTCGCCGGGATAGAGGTCGAAGTCGGAGTTATCGAGCGCGGTGACACGACCGTAACGCTTGACGATGCCCCTTGCAGTCAAGAGGGGTGCGGTGAGGAGCGGTTCCATCAGCCTGCTACCTTTCTGATCCACTGGTCGATCGCGACCGCCGAGATGATAAGGACGCCGGTGAGGCCGACTTTCCACTGCGGGTCGGCACCCATCATGTTGAGCCCCATGGACACCACACCGACGATCATGGCGCCGATCAGCGTGCCGAGGATCGATCCGCGTCCGCCAAAGAGCGAGATGCCGCCGATCACGGCCGCCGTGATGGCCTGGAGATTGTAGTCGGTGACGGCCCATGAGGGGGAGATCGAACCGTTTCGGCCGATCGAGACCCAGGCGGCAAGTGCCGCGATCAGCCCGGCAAGGGTGTAGGTTCCAAGCATCACGCGATCGACGCGGATACCCGAGAGCTTGGCGGCTTCCGGATCGTCGCCCACCGCATAGAGGTGACGCCCCCAGGCCGTGTGATTGAGCGCATACCAGAGTGCCAGAACAAGAACGACCATGACGATGACGCCGAGCGTGAACACGGCCGATCCGATCTTGAAGCTTGTTCCGAACAGTCCGAGCAGCGGCGCCGAGGTCTCTATATCGGCGCGCCGGATCGTCTCGTTGGCCGAATAGATGAAATTCGTGGCCATGATGATGTACCATGTACCGAGCGTCACGATGAACGGCGGAAGCTTGATCTTGGCGACGAGAAAACCATTGAGCAGGCCGCAGACCGCGCCGGTCAACATGCCCAGCGGAACCGCGATTAAGGCCGGCATGCCGTATGTTACAGCGCAATTGCCCATGACAACGGCCGACAGAACCATGATCACACCGATCGACAGATCAATACCGGCGATCAGGATGACAAGCGTCTGGCCGGCGCCGAGGATGCCGACGACGGCGATCTGCTGCAGGATCAGCGTCAGCGTGCCTGCGGTGAAAAAGCGTTCGCCCTTCAGCACACCGAAAACGATGATCGAGAGGATGAGAACGATAGCCGGCGTCGCGGCCGGTTTGGAATGTAGAAAATGCTGAATGCGATGGAGCATCGACTGGTTCTCGAAGCTGGCGACGGACGTGTCGCTCTTGTCGAGAACCTTCTCGAATTCCTGGATGCTGGCCATGTATCCCTCCCAAGGGTCGGAAACCGTCCCGGCCTATGGTGCCGGTTATGCCGGTTTGAAAAAGGGCGGCCGAGACCGCCCTTCGCGTGAGATAGTGAACCGAAAGGTTTGGGGCATCAACCCCAGCACTTGTCCGTGCCGGTCTTCACGTCGATCGACTCGACGCCGGCTGCCGGCTTGTCGGTGACCAGCGCCACGCCGGTATCGAAGAAGTCCTTGCCTTCGGTCGGCTTCGGCTTGGTGCCGTCCTTGGCGAACTGGGCGATCGCCTCGATGCCGAGCGATGCCATCAGCAGCGGATACTGCTGCGAGGTCGCGCCGATGACGCCTTCGGCGACCGACTTCACACCCGGGCAACCGCCGTCGACGGACACGATCAGCACGTCCTTTTCCTTGCCGACAGCCTTCAGCGCCTCATAAGCGCCGACAGCGGCCGGTTCGTTGATCGTGTGAATGACGTTAATGTCCGGGTCCTTCTGGAGAAGGTTTTCCATGGCGGTACGGCCACCCTCTTCGTTGCCGTTGGTCACGTCATGGCCGACGATACGCGGATCGTCCTCGTCGCCGATCTTGTTCGGGTCCTTCGGGTCGATGCCGAAGCCCATCATGAAGCCCTGGTCGCGCAGGACGTCGACGGTCGGCTGCGAAGGAACGAGGTCGAGGAAGCCGATCTTCGCATCCTTGGCCTTGTCGCCGAGTGTTGCGGCGGCCCAGGCGCCGATCAGCTTTCCGGCCTGCAGGTTGTCGGTGGCAAACGTTGCGTCGGCAGCCGTTGCGGGATCGAGCGGGGTGTCGAGCGCGATGACCAGCAGGCCGGCGTCCTGAGCCTTCTTGACCTGATCGACGATCGCCTTGGTGTCGGAAGCGGCGATCAGGATACCCTTGGCGCCATCGGCAATGCAGGACTCGACGGCGGCAACCTGGCTGTCGTGGTCGCCATCGACCTTGCCGGCATAAGACTTCAGCTCGACGCCGAGTTCCTTGGCCTTGGCTTCAGCACCTTCCTTCATCTTGACGAAGAAGGGGTTGGTATCGGTCTTGGTGATCAGGCAGGCGGATACGCCCTGAGCCTGTGCCGGAGCAGCGAATACGACGCCAAGCGCCAGCGCGCCGAGAGCGGCGGAAACAATAGTCTTCTTCATGAAATCCTCCCAAGGATTGAACAATGGAGCCGGTTTTTCCAGCCCGGTCAGGCCTCGCCCGCCGCAACCTTTCCTCCGTCGCGGTTGGCGCTTCCGGGCATAAAACAAACACCAAAAATCGGACCTGTCAATAAATAAATCAAATTGAATTATTATTGCGATGTGGCATTCTCTGCGAGGAGAATGTGCATGCGCCGTCTATTGGTGCAGTGCACGCATAAGAAAATGGCAATGAAGGCGCGACCCGCCAAACGACCCGGAACTTCAATCCGGGCAGCGGATCGCACCGGTGGAGGAACCGGGGAATGACATCACCATCCGATGCCGGAAGCGCATCGACCGTGCCGGACGTTATCGATCCGGGCGGCGGCGCGAACCTGACGCGGGTGCGCGCCTACAACGAACGGTTGGTGATGTCGCTTGTGCGCCGCCACGGCAGCCTGTCAAAGGCCGATATCGCCCGCCGTTCCGGCCTGTCTGCCCAGACCGTCACCGTCATCATGCGTGCGCTGGAAAAGGACGACCTGCTGATGCGCGGCGACCCCGTGCGCGGCAAGGTCGGCCAGCCGTCGATCCCGATGCGGCTCAATCCGGATGCGGTCTATTCCTACGGCGTCAAGATCGGGCGGCGCAGTTGCGATCTGGTGCTGATGGATTTTGTCGGCAATATCCGCCTGCAACTGCACCGGATTCATGCCTATCCGATGCCGGACGAGATCCTCGCTTTCATCACCGAAGGTATTCCGAAGCTTGAAAAGATGCTCACAGAGGAGCAGAGAAGCCGCATTGCCGGCGTCGGCATCGCGACGCCATTCCAGCTGTGGAGCTGGGCCGGGGAAACCGGCGCGCCGACGGAAAAGATGGACGCCTGGCGCGGTTTCGACCTGCGCGAGGAGTTGGCGGCGCGAACGCGTCATCCGGTCCTCCTGCAGAACGATGCAACCAGCGCCTGCGGCGCCGAACTGATCTTCGGCGTCGGCTCCAGCTATCCGGATTTCATCTATTTCTACATCGGATCCTTCATCGGCGGCGGCATCGTGCTCAATTCCTCGCTGTTTTCCGGCCGCACCGGGACGGCGGGCGCCGTCGGTCCGCTGCAAGTGTCGGACAGGAACGGCAAACCGCAGCAGCTTTTGAAGATCGCCTCGATCTACGTTCTCGAAAACCTGCTGCGCGACACGGGCATCGACCCCAAGCCACTGTGGTATTCGGCCGATGAATGGATCGATTTCGGCGAACCCCTGGAGGCCTGGATCCAGCTGACGGCCGCGGCCCTAGCCCAGGCGATTGTTTCGTCCGCCTCCATCATCGATTTCGGCGCGGCGGTGATCGATGGCGGCTTTCCCGGCTGGGTCCGTGAGCGTATCGTGGCGGCCATCCGAAAGGCGGCCGGCGAACTCGATCTCGAAGGCGTCATCCTGCCCGATATCGTCGAGGGCGCGGTCGGCGCCCAGGCGCGCGCCATCGGCGGGGCAAGCCTGCCGCTGTTTTCCCGCTATCTCATCGACACCAACGTTCTCTTCAAGGAGACAGCCTGATGCTGAAAGGCCTGAACCCGCTCCTGAGCCCGGAGCTCCTTGCAACACTGCGCGCCATGGGTCATGGCGACGAGATCGCGCTGGTCGACGGCAATTATCCGGGCCTCGAGCACGGCCGCCGGTTGATCCGCATGGACGGCCATCACCTCATCCCGGTTCTCGACGCCATTCTCAGCGTCATGCCGATCGACGATTTCGTGCCGGAAGCGATTTTTCGCGCCACGGTCAAGCAGGATCGCGACGCGCTGGATCCGGTGCATCACGATATCATCGCCTGCTGTGCCCGGCATGAGCCCGATCACGCTGTCGCGCCTTTGTTGGGACCGGATTTCTACCCGCGGGTCCGGGCTGCCCATACCGTCGTTCAGACCAGCGAGCCGAGGCTCTACGGCAATGTCATCCTGCGCAAGGGCGTCATCTATCCCTGACCAGCGAAACGTCCGCACACGAAAAAGGCCCGCCGGCGGTTGCCGACGGGCCCTTTTTGTCAATTCAATCTTGATCAAGAGCGGCGCGCGTCGAGCGACAGCGAGCCTGGGCCGAAAGCGGCAAGGACGAGGAAGCCGCCAGCCATGCTGAGGTTCTTCATGAAGTGGATCGACTGGTTCTGGTCGGCGAAATCAGCATGAGCGATGAACGCGGTGGCAATGCAGAAGAGAGCCAGGATGTAAGCGGCCGGGCGGGTGAAGAAGCCGACGAGGATGGCGATGCCACCCAGCAGTTCGACAGCGGTGGCGATGATTGCCGCGACCATCGGAACCGGCAGGCCCATGCTGCCGAAATAGCCGGCCGTGCCGCCGAGCGCGGTCAGCTTGCTCCAGCCGGCGGTGATGAAGATGATGGAGAGGAGGATACGCCCGACAAGGGCAACTGCGTTCTGCTGCATGGAAGATAACTCCGGTTTGGGTTCGTTGTTGACGATAGATTTATCAGCAAATCCAAATTCAGCCAGCCTGCCGGCACGAAACAGATTGTTCACAATAACAAAACAGCCGGACCAGATCGTCAATGCAACGTGCTTTACGACGATAGCGGAAATGCGGAGGGCGGCACTCCCAGTCAATCACAGTCAATCACAGTCAATATCGTGTGCTAACCGTCGCTCGACGGTGTTTTTTGTTGCAACACCGGAAAGACTGCGAGAAGAATTTCAGCGCGGCAGAGTTAACATGCGGACGGGGTGGCAGTATGAGTGAAATCAACAAGAGTCCGGCCTTCTGGCGTTCCTTTCCGATCTTCGAGGAATTCGACAAGGAAACCGTCTCGGCGATCGCCGCACTAGCCACCTACCGAAAATGGACTGCCGGAGCCGTCATCTTTCAGCGTGGCGACGAGGGCACCTACATGATTGCCGTCCTGTCCGGCCGCATCAAGCTGTCGCTGATCACGCCGCAGGGACGCGAACTGCTGTTGCGCCACATCGAGGCCGGCGCGCTGTTTGGCGAAATGGCGATCCTCGACAACCAGCCGCGCTCGGCCGACGCCACCGCGATCACCGCGACGGAAGGCTATGTCATCGGCAAGAAGGCCTTTCTCGACTTCATCACCCACACGCCGAACGCCGCCGAATCCATTATCCGCTATCTCTGCTCGCAATTGCGCGACACGACGGACCGGCTGGAAACGATCGCGCTCTACGACCTGCATGCCCGTGTTGCCCGCTTTTTCCTCGCGACCCTCAAGCAGATCCACGGCAACGACCTGCCGGAGAGCGCCAACCTGCGCCTGACGCTGAGCCAGTCCGACATTGCCGGCATTCTCGGCGCCAGTCGCCCGAAGGTGAACCGCGCCATCCTGGCGCTGGAAGAAAGCTCGGCGATCAAGCGCGTCGACGGCGTCATCACCTGCCATATCGGCCGGCTGCAGAAAATTGCGGAACCGGAAGAGGAATAAGCCTTGAAAAGCTTTCGCCTGAGCCGGATCAGACCGCTGTTTGCCGGAATGGCGGTGAGCGTTCTGAGCGCGCTGTTGCTGTTCCTCTACGCAGGCGACGCTCTGGAGACGCAGCGCGAGCAGTTTTTCGATACGCTGACCCAATGGGTGCCGGCGCCGCAATCGAATGAGATCGTCGTCATCGACATCGACCGCAAGGCCGTCCAGCAGACCGCCGACAAGACCTGGAGCCGGGCTGAAACGGCCGAACTGCTGACAAGAGTGTCGAAAGCCGGTGCCAGGGCCGTCGCGATCGATTTCATTTTCAGCACGGCCTGCGACCCGTCCGAGAAATCCAACGCGGCCCTGACCCAGGGCATTTCCAGCGTCCCCGTCATTCTCGGCTTCCTGATCGCCGAGGGCGGCGTCGAACATCCCTCGCCGGTGCCGCCGGTCGCCGTCCGCAAGCCGGTCGATATTCCCGACCTCTGGTTCATCGACGGCGCGGAGGCATCCTGCCGCTTCCTGCAGGACGCATCGCGCTCGGCCGCAGCCGCTTTCCTCGTCGGCGACGAAGATGCCCGCATCCGTCGTGTCCAGGCCTATACAATCATCGGCAATGACGCCTATCCGACGCTCGGGATTGAGGCCGCGCGTTTCGCCGCCGGCGGGCGCACACCTATCCTCGGCGGACAGCCAGCATGGCTGAAACTGGAAACCCGCCTGATAGAGCTCGACGAGGACGGCAGCATGCGGTTTGCCGCCAGCCCCATCACGGCACTTGACGAACGCACCGTCTCGGCCGGCGACGTCCTGAGCGGCGAAGCGCCGGACGCACGCCTCAAGGGCAAGACCGTCTTCATCGGTAGCAGCATGCCCAATCTCGGCGGATTGCGCCCGACGGCCTCGATGCCGCTGGAACCGTCCGTGCAGATCCATGCCGACGTCGCCAACGCGGTCCTGACCGGGTTCATCCCCCGTCGCGATGCACGACTTCCGATGTTCGAAGCGGCACTGACGCTCATCGGCGGACTTCTGGTGGCGCTCGTCGCAACCCGACTGCGACCGGTGACCTCGGCCATCCTCGGCCTGCTCGCGGTTTCGGCGACGGTCGGTGCGGCGGCAGCGATCTACGCGTCCTCCGCCCTCCTGCTCGATGCCGTCAGCATCGGAGCCGCGCTGGTCTTCGTGCTGATCGTCACCAGCACGCTACAATTTGCCCGTGTCCGGCGGGCGGAATCGACGGCGCGCAGCAAATTCTCGCAATATCTGCCGCAATCCGTCGTCGCCCGCTACATCGACAATCCCGACGACGACCGTGTCGCCGGCGAGGAGCGGCCGGTCACGGCGCTGTTCACCGATATCGAGGGTTTCTCGACGCTGTCGCAAAAACTGACGCCGCGCGACCTCGTGACCTTGCTCGACATCTACTATGCCGAGGTCAACGGCCTCGTTGCCAGCCATGGCGGCATGGTCGACAAGGTGGTGGGCGACGCCGTCCACGCCTTCTTCAACGCTCCGGAGGATCTGGAAGACCATGTCAACAAGGCGATCGATTGCGCCGAAGCGATAAGGGTTCTGACAGAGGAAATGCGCCGGCGGCCCGGCTTCGTCGAACACGGCTTCGGCCGCACCCGCATCGGCATCGAGACCGGCATCGCCGTGCTGGGTGAAGTCGGTGCCGGAGGCAAGCTGGATTACACCGCCCATGGCGACGCCATCAATCTGGCAGCGCGGCTTCAGGAGGCCAACAAGTTTCTCGGCACCGCCATCTGCGTCGGGCCGGAAGCCTCGGTGCAGAGCGGTCGCGAGCTGCGCTCGGTCGGCATGCACGAAATCCGTGGCTTCGGCGAGATGGAACTGTTTACCACCGAAGCCTGAGGATCAACCGCCATTCGGCCCAAGCCGGCCTGCAAATGGCGCTTCTCCGCGCTTCCGGTGCTCACGGAAAATCACCATTTTCGACTCGACCTGAGCCGAATGGCAAACTATCCCAATCAGCGTTTCAGGCCGACGCTGGCATAGGCCTCGACGATCCGGGCCTCTTTCCACTTCACCGTCTCCGTCGGCGCATCGCCGGGCTTGGCGATCTCGATGCCTTCACCGGCGCCGACCAGCCGCTGGACGCCACCGCCCTGGACTGACACCTGGCCGTGTTCGACGAAAACAGCGAAGACGCCGCGATTGGGGCCGGCGAAGAATTTCGTGCCACGCACGCCGATCATGCCGAACGTGGTGCGTAGCGCCAGATCGATCTTCGGCAGGCCCTCCGGCCGGTCGAACACCATCTGCCCCATGCCCAGTTCCATCGTGCCGCCCTGGCTGGCGATGAAGCTGTCGAGCAGCAGTTCCGTCTTGCTGCCCAGAAGAATCCGGGTGTCGCCTTCCAGGGCCAGGTCGGCGAAACTTTCGCTGCCTGTCACGACATAGTCATTGTTCATGATGTCGCCGCCGGCGGACAGGCCTTCCTTCTTCTCGGCCCGTTTCAGGTCGACCTCGCCCCGTATGTCGGAGGCCTTGCCGATGACCGTGCTGGCCCGAGACGGAATGGCGGCGAAGCCTCCGGCGGCCAGCGCGCAACCGGCCATGAAGGTCCGGCGTCCGATCAGACCTTGCCGCTGCAGATTGAACTCTCGCGTCATGTCCTTGCTCCTTTTATCGACAACCCGGCTTCCCGAAACATTCCCGAAATCGCGGCCCGCTCAAGCAGTGCCCATCCGGAATGCCGCTTTGACCGGCATGTTCCCGTTATCCGCCTCGGCTCCCTCGGATGCTGTTTCCCACGGAACAGCCGCCGATCGGCTCTCTCCATAGGTTGGCACAAACACAAAGGAGAACGCCATGAAAAACGGAACCAGCAAGCGCATTTCGGCCGTCAATGCGATCCTGCTCGCCGCCATGAGCCTGCTGTCGATCGCGGCGATCGCCATCCCCTCCGCTCATGCCGCCTCGCCGCTGCTTCCCGCCGAACAGTGTGATGCGGAGGCCGGCAGCGAACACGATCTGCAACGCAACCTGTCCTTTCGGCCCGTTGCGACCGAGGATCTGCGCATCGGCATCGCTCTTTCGGCTTGCCGCGAGGCCTACAATCAGGGAAGCGGTCCCCGCCAGACCTTTCAACTCGCCCGCGTGCTCGATGCCGCCGGCCAGCGGGCGCAATCCATGGCGATGCTCGAAGAGGCGGTCCAAGGCAACCATGCGGTCGCGATGGTGAACTATGCCGTCATGATCGGCGAACGCGGCGACCACGCGAAGGAATTCGCGCTCTACCAGAAGGCCGCCGCGACCGGCAACATCCTCGCCGCCTACAATCTCGGCGTCGCCTATCGCGACGGCGTCGGCACCGAGGTCAACGGCACGCTCGCCGCCCAATGGTTCGCCCGCGCATCCGCCGCCAGGGACGGCCTCGGTGCTTTCAATCTGGCCGTTCTCCTCGATGAGGGCACGCTGGTTCCGGAAGACGACCACAAGGCCGCGCAGTTCTACAAGCTCGCCGCCGATCGCGGCAATGTCGATGCCATGGTCAATCTCGGCCTGATGCTGGAAAACGGCGAAGGCATGGATGCCGACCCGGAGGCTGCTCTGGCGATGTTCGCGATGGCTGCCAAGAAGGGCGACGCCTTCGCGCAAGACAAGATCGCACCGCAGCCGGTCGATACCGCGACGACGGCCAGCATCGAGACGAGCGAACAGGCCAGCGTGGTTTTGGCGAAGACGAGCCGGCTGAAGTGAGGGCTTTCGAGTAACTCTCTTCCTTCGCGGATTGTCGAGGCATCCCCCCACAAAGCAGGGCAATCGCATATGGAAAAGTCCCCTCCCCAACCCCTCCCCACAAGGGGGAGGGGCTTAAACTGCCGCCTCCTCCGTCATTGAACAAGAGGCTGCGGCAGGATTTCTCCCCCCTTGTGGGGGAGATGGCCGACAGGCCAAAGGGGGTCTTTTTCCATATGCGATAGCCCTGCCCCACAAAGGGGGGGTGAACGCCGCGGTTCGAACTAACCGACGCGACCTCAACCAAAAACCTTCACCGAATCTCGCCCGCCTGCGGCCCCCACGTATCCGTGATCGCAAACCCCTCCGCCAGCGGATCGGTCGGATCGAGCGACACCTGGTGCAGGCCGAAGGTCCAACCGCGGCCGGAAATGGTCGGGATGATGGCCGGGCGACCGGCGACTTCGGTGACGCTTTCAAGGCCGACCTCGAACTCAGAGCCGATGATCGAGCGGGACTTGAAGATGTCGCCGACCTTGGCCAGCCCGCGTGCATGCAGCGTCGCGAGATTGGCCGAGCTGCCCGTGCCGCAGGGCGAGCGATCGACGCGGCCCGGCCACATCGTCGTGCAGGTGCGCACCGTGCCGTCGGCTTCCGTATCGCGGAACATCACATAGGCGACGCCCTTGATCTCGGGGATTTCCGGATGAACGACCGGGATCGTGCGGTTGACCAGATCCTTCAGCTTCATGCCGGCCTCGACGATCTCGCGGGCATTGGCCTTGTCGATCGTGGTGCCGATCTGCGCGACATCGACCAGCGCATAGAAGATGCCGCCATAGCAGATATCCATCCTGATCCGGCCCCATTCGGGCGTATCGACCTCGACATCCAGTTCATGCACGAAGGACGGCACCATGGTGAGCTTGACGCGCTCGCAGCGCCCGTCGCGGCAGGTCGCCGTCGCCTTGACGAGACCGGCGGCGGTATCGAGCATGACGACCGTTTCCGGCTCCTTCATCTCGACCATGCCGGATTCCAGGAGTGCCGTGGTGACGCAGATCGAGTTGGAGCCCGAACTCGCATGCGCCTGGTCCGCCTGCAGGATGATGAAGCCGAAATCCGCCTCGGGGCGCTTGGCCGGCAACAGCAAATTGACCGAACCGATCGAGGCGGCGCGCGGCTCGAGGCAGAGGAACCGGCGCAGGCTATCATCCACCGTGTTGATGTGATTCAGCTGTTCGGCGATCGAATTGCCCGGGATCTTCGGCACACCGCCGATCGCGACCTTGCCGATTTCGCCTTCGCAATGAACGTCCAGCAACTGGATCGTGCGTTTCCATCTCATCGTTTCACTCCGGATTTTCCAAGATCACATCCACCCGCGTATCAGGCTCGCGGCGGCGGCAAGATCGGTCATGAAGGCCCGCTCCTTCGCCAGCGCGGCGACAGCCTTGTCGCGATCGGTCATTTCAAAACGCAGCCACGCACCAACCGGTGCCTGCGCCAGCTTCCACAGATCGGCCTCGATGACATTGGCGATCTTCGGATAGCCACCGCAGGTATTGGCCTCGGCAAGCTGGATGATCGGCTGGCCGTTCGGCGGCACCTGAACCGTGCCGGGCATGATGCCATGCGAGAATAGTTCCAGCTTGCGCGTCAGTTGCAGATCCGGGCCGCTGAGGCGATATCCCATGCGATTGGCGTCATTGGTGATCGACCAGTCGGAGCCGAAAAAACGGGCGATGGCCTCATCGGTGAAGGCATCATGCTCGGCGCTCGGCAGGACGCGCAGTACGACCGGTTCGTC
The DNA here is from genome assembly GCF_051669845.1 of Pararhizobium sp. O133. NCBI lineage: Bacteria > Pseudomonadati > Pseudomonadota > Alphaproteobacteria > Hyphomicrobiales > Rhizobiaceae > Pararhizobium > Pararhizobium sp. O133. The sequence continues at coordinate 4,443,909 of NZ_CP196426.1, forward strand.
CTTGCCGGGAACGGGTCCGCGCAGTTGCGAGGGATCGGCGCCGAAACCCGCCGCGATCCTCAGCGGCTTGCACGGCACATCGACCAGCAGCAGCCGGTCGCCGCGATTAAGGCCACGCCCTTCCAGCCCGCCGAAGGCACTCTTCAGGTCCGTCGAGCGAGAGCCGAGGACAAGTGAAACATCGATGCCGCCCTGGAAGGCGAGGATCGCGCGGGCGCCGGAGCGTGGCAGGCCGATCGTCAGAACCTCGCCGGCCATGGCATTCGTCACCCACCAGCCCGGCACTTCGCGATCGCCAATTCTCGCCGGACAATCGGCACCGGCAAGCGCGAAAATCGTGTCGCGCTCGAAGCGAAGGCGAAACGGAAACAGGGCGATCTCGATGCCGGCCGCATCCCGGTCGTTGCCGACGAGCAGATTGGCGATTTCGAGTGCCGGCGCATCCATCGCGCCGGATCGACCGACGCCTGCAGCGAGATAGCCGGTGCGGCCGAGATCCTGTACGGAATTGACCGCGCCGGTGGACAGGATTTCGATCATGCCTTCACCTCGACGACGCGAAAACGGATGCGGTCGCCCGGACGGCAGGCCGCCGGCGGATCGCGCAGCGGATCAAACAGGGGAACCTCCGTCCGGCCGATGATGTGCCAGCCGGAGGGCGCCGTGCATGGCATGATGCCGGCCTGCGCGCCGCCGATGATCACCGAGCCGGTCTCGACCTTCATGCGCGGCACCGCCCGGCGCGGCATGGCAAGTCTGGGATCGAGCCCCGACAGATAGACGAAACCCGGCATCGCCCCGACAGCGGCGACGGAATAGACAGCTTCGGAATGACGGCGCACGACCTCTTCGACGCTCAGGCCTGCGTGATTTGCCAGCGAAACCAGATCCTCGCCCGTCTCGCCGCCATAGACGACGGGAATATCGATGTCCCGGCCGGCAACGGCGCCCGGCACCACCGTGCGCCATGCGTCGAGCAACTGCTTTTCCGCCTTCACCGGCGCCAGCGCCAGCGGATCGAACACGATCATCAGATTGTTCATGCCGGGAACCGTCTCGGCGACGCCGTCCAGCGCTGTCATGGCGGCGGCCACCGCCCAGATCCGCGCCTGTACTTCAACGGAAAACACCGTGCCGGCCGCATCGAGAAGGATCGCGCCGGCGCCTTCCATGCTTAATCTGGGAAAAACAATCTCGATCAACTGCAATTTCCATTGGGAGAATTTGACGTCATCGTGATATATCAGCTTTCCCGCTTTGCCTAGGCTCAGGACTCATTAATCGAGCCAATAGCAGCAGGTTGCTGCGATGAGGATTGCTGAGAAGAATGTGTGGGCACATCGGTCGTATCTGGTCGCGATGCGCCTCCAATCCTTGATCCTGCCGAACATGTTCTCGATGCGATGGCGTTGCCTGTAGAGGATTTTGTCGTAGTCGGCTGGGTTCCTGCGTTTCTTGCGCGGGGGAATGCAGGGTGAAATTCCTTTGTCTTTCAGTCCGTTGCGAAACCAATCGGCATCGTAGCCACGATCTGCCAGCAGTTCCCTGGCGTTTGGCAGACGATCGAGAAGGTGTCGTGCACCCTGATAGTCGCTGGCATTGCCTGCGGTGAGGAAGAACAGCAAAGGTCGTCCCAGCCCATCGGTGACGGCATGCAGCTTGGAATTCAGGCCGCCTTTTGTTCGTCCGATACAGCGGGAAAGAGCCCCTTTTTTTGCAGACTGGCTGCGGTTCGGTGAGCTTTCAAATGGGTGGCATCGATCATCAGCCTGTCAGGCTGACCGGCTTTGCCCGCAAGCGCTTCGAAGATCCGGTTGAAGACGCCCAACTCGCTCCAGCGAATGAAGCGATTGTAGAGCGTCTTGTGCGGACCATATTCTTTCGGCGCATCTTTCCACTGAAGTCCATATTTTAAAACGTAAATAATACCGCTCACCACCCGGCGGTCGTCAACGCGCGGGATGCCGTGAGCCAGCGGAAAATAGGGCCTGATCCGGCCAAACTGTGATGGCGTCAGCAAAAACAAATCACTCATGGCAAAATCCTCCTGCCGTGAGTGAATCAAAACCCAGCCAAATTGGGAAGAGGCTTAATCAATAGGGTCTGAGCCTAGTCGCCGTCCCACCCGAACCACGGATTCTGTGTCTGGAACGTGCACGGCATTGTTCCCTGCACCCGGCATATCGGCTAGGATCGCGGCAAATCATCAGATAGTGGAAAATCCCTTGAACACCAAACCCTTGAGCGTCGACCTCAATTCCGACATGGCCGAAGGTTTCGGCGCCTACCGGATGGGCGATGACGATGCGATCCTGAAGATCGTCACCTCCGCCAATATCGCCTGCGGCTTCCATGGCGGCGATCCTGAGATCATGGCGACAACCTTTGCCCTGGCGAAGGAGCGCGGCGTCGCCGTCGGCGCCCATCCCGGATTTCCCGATCTCTGGGGCTTCGGCCGCCGCAATATTCCCTTTACCCCCGGCGAGATCGAACGCCTCGTCGCCTATCAGGTCGGCGCGGCGCAGGCGATGTCGGCCTATGCCGGCCACCCGATCACGCATGTGAAGGCACATGGCGCGCTCGGCAATCTCACCCAGCAGAATGCCGAGGTGGCGATGGCCGTCAACCGTGCCATCAAGGCGGTCGATTCCTCGCTCACCTGCCTCGTCATCGCGCTTGGCCACCAGCAGCGACAGGCGAACAAGATGGGCCTGAAAACGGCTTCGGAAATCTTCGCCGACCGCGCCTATACCGAGGAAGGCTATCTCGTCGATCGCAAGATCGCCGGTTCGGTGATCCATGACCCTACTGAAGCGGCCGCCCGCGTCATCCGCATGGTGCGCGCCGGCGCAATCGAAACCGTGACCGGCAAGAGCATTGCCACACCGATCGATTCCATCTGCGTTCACAGCGACACGCCCGCCGCCGTTACCATCGCCGCAACCGTTCGCCAAGGCCTCGAAGCCGATGGCATCGCGGTCAAGAACTTCCTGTCCTGATGCCGGAAGAAAGCGAAACAATCATGGATCTCGACCTCATCGAACGGCTGATGCGCCTTCTGGAAACCTCCGATGTCAACGAACTGGAAGTCAGCGAAAACGGCATGCGCATCCGCCTGTCGAAAACCGCGACACAGCCGATCCGGGCACAGGTGGCAAGCGCCGCGTCGGCTTTCGCAAGCGACATCGGCGCAACGTCGGTGGCGTCCGCCTCAACAGCCACGTCGAAGGATCACGTCGTTGTCGCCGGCCTGCCGGGCACCTTCTACCGTTCGCCGATGCCCGGCGAACCACCCTTCGTTCAGGTCGGCGACACCGTCGAGGATGGCCGCAAGCTCGGCATTATCGAGGCCATGAAGATGATGAACCCGGTCGAGGCCGATTGCGCCGGAGTGATCACCGTCATCCATCTTGAGGATGGCGCACCGGTGACGGCCGGCGTGCCGCTGTTTGCCATTGCCCGGAGTGTCTGACGCCATGACGAGCGAGGAAATCCGGAGCGTCATCGCTCTGATGGAGCGGCACGGCATTGCCGCCTTCGACTATGAACACGGCAACGCGGAACTTCACCTTACACTGGGCGGCGAGGGCACTATCGCTGTCCCTGAAACATCGCAGCGCCCACAAACTGTTGAACCAACTGTGCTGCGTTCACCCGGCGTCGGCACCCTGCTTTTTGCCCATCCGGCAACAGGAGCCCCGGCCCCTGTCCTGCCACGGCAAGTCACCGCCGGTGATGTCGTCGCCTATATCCGCACGGGCCTGACGTTGCGGGCAGTCGTCGCCAAAAAGGAATGCCTGCTGCTGCGTGCATTGGTCGAGGAAGGTGCGGGCGTCGGTTATGACGATGCGCTCTTCGAAATCACGCCCTGATCCCATTCTCCCAATTATGTTGCTTGACCCGGGAAGACCTCGCCGACAGCTTGGTGGTCTTCATTAGACCTTCTTTCACAACCGGATCTTACCTGCATGACCAAGCTGATCGTCTTCACCGACCTGCATATGGTGCCCGAGGGCATATCGATCATCGGGCTCGACCCGTTCCAGCGGCTGGCTGCCGGCATCGATCATGTCAATCGCTACCATGCCGATGCAGACCGGGTGGTCATCATGGGCGATCTCACCCACAGGGCGGACCGGGCCTCCTACGACCGGCTGCGCGGCCTGCTCGATCGCCTCGTGCCGCCCGTCGCGATCACCATCGGCAACCATGATCGGCGCGATATCTTCCTCGAAACCTTTTCAAACGTGACGCCGGACGATGACGGCTTCGTCCAGCAGACGATCGATTTTCCCGACTGCCGGATCGTGCTGCTCGATACGCTGTTTGCCCCGCCTTACGACTATCCGAACAGCCATGCCGGCTTCCTCTGTCACGCGCGCCTCGCCTCGCTGGATCGGCAACTGGAAACAGCAGGCGACCGACCGGTGCTCCTGTTCATGCACCACCCGCCGCATCCGACCGGTTTCATCGGCATGGACATGATGCGGCTGGCCAACGAAACCGACTTCTACGAAGTGGTGAAACGCCGGGGCAATGTGCTGCATATCTTCGCCGGCCATGTGCATCGGACGATCTCCGGCTCCAGCCGCGGCATCCCCTTCTCCATCTTCAAGAGCCCGGTGCACCAGCAGCCCATGCCTTTTCACTCACCCGACACCTCGCTGTCCGTCGACGAACCCGCCGCTTATGGCATCGTCGTGATGACGGATACGGGTGTCCTGGTGCATACAGAGGACTACGAGATCGCGGTTCGGGAGGCGGCGGTGGCGTGAACTCCCTCTTCTCCCCGCCGGGGAGAAGGTGCCCGAAGGGCGGATGAGGGGGGCCGAAGGCCACCTTCAGAACTTACCGCGCGCGCCGGCTTACGCCGTCGCCCCCTCATCGCCTCGCAGTCGCTCGGCACTTCTCCCCGCTGGGGAGAAGAGGAACCCGTCACCTTCCGCCGCCCCATCATTCCATGCTACCCTTCCCGCCCATGACCATTGCCGTTCCCACTGAAGATTTCGACTGCCAGAGTTGCGGCGCATGCTGCAGCTATTCCGAGGACTGGCCACGTTTTTCTCTGGAAACGGACGAGGAGCTGGAGAAAATCCCGGCGGAGTTTGTGTCCGTCGATCTTGGCGGCATGCGTTGCGCGGACAATCGCTGTTCGGCGCTCGATGGCACGCTCGGCGTTCATGTCGGCTGCAAGATCTACGCGGTCCGCCCGATTGTCTGTCGCACCTGCATGCCGGGAGACGACGAATGCCTGATGGCGCGCCATGCACTGTCGCAGAAGGTCATGCTTTGACCTCCGATCGTCCGGCGTGACTTAGAGATTACCGTATCTCTCGCGGCAAGTGTTACTTTTTTAGGTGAAACATCCGGCCCGACTGTCATTTTACCGGATGGTCATCCGGCGACCCCTAACCTAATTTGCGCCCATCATATCCGGGCATTGTCCGCGCGCCCGACAGCTTCGAAGAGGGATGATTCGATGAGCCAGCCGCACCTGCAACAGACCGCCGAAACTCTGCCCGCTGCCTTCGACCATTTTGCCCCGCCGATTGCCGAGCAGACGCCGCTGCGCCAGGCGATCACCGCCGCCTACCGCCGGCCGGAAACCGAATGTCTGCCGCCGCTGGTCGCCGCCGCCACACTGCCGGAAGACGTCCGCTCGCGCGCCAAAACGACCGCCCGCAAGCTGATCACCGCGCTGCGCGCCAAGCACAAGGGCTCCGGCGTCGAGGGTCTGGTGCATGAATATTCGCTGTCGAGCCAGGAAGGCGTGGCGCTGATGTGCCTGGCCGAAGCGTTGCTGCGCATCCCGGACACCGCGACCCGTGACGCACTCATTCGCGACAAGATTTCCGAAGGTGACTGGAAATCCCATATCGGCGGCGGCAAGTCGCTCTTCGTCAATGCCGCCACCTGGGGCCTCGTCGTCACCGGCAAGCTGACCTCCACCGTCAACGACCGCAGCCTGTCAGCGGCACTGACCCGCCTGATCGCGCGGGCCGGCGAGCCGGTGATCCGCCGTGGCGTCGACATGGCCATGCGCATGATGGGCGAGCAGTTCGTCACCGGCGAGACGATTGACGAGGCGATCAAGCGCGCCAAGCCGCTGGAAGCCCGGGGGTTCCGCTATTCCTATGACATGCTTGGCGAGGCCGCGACGACGGCAGCCGACGCCAAGCGCTACTATGCCGACTACGAGAACGCCATTCATGCGATCGGCAAGGCGTCTGCCGGTCGCGGCATTTATGAAGGCCCCGGCATCTCGATCAAGCTGTCGGCGCTGCACCCGCGCTATGTTCGCGCCCAGAGCGCGCGCGTGATGAGCGAGCTGCTGCCGAAGGTGAAGGCGCTGGCGCTGATCGCCAAGAGCTACGATATCGGCCTCAACATCGACGCCGAGGAAGCCGACCGGCTGGAACTGTCGCTGGACCTGCTCGAAGCCCTGCGCCTCGATTCCGCTCTCTCCGGCTGGAACGGCATGGGCTTCGTCGTCCAGGCCTATGGCAAGCGCTGCCCCTTCGTGCTCGATTTCGTCATCGATCTCGCCCGCCGCTCCGGCCACCGGATGATGGTGCGCCTCGTCAAGGGCGCCTATTGGGATGCCGAGATCAAGCGCGCCCAGATCGACGGCCTCGACGGCTTCCCGGTCTATACCCGCAAGATCTACACCGACATTTCCTACATCGCCTGCGCCCGAAAACTGCTGGATGCCACCGACGTCATCTTCCCGCAGTTCGCCACCCACAATGCCCAGTCACTGGCGACGATCTACGAAATGGCCGGTCCGGATTTCAAGGTCGGCAAGTACGAGTTCCAGTGCCTGCACGGCATGGGCGAGCCGCTGTATGACGAAGTGGTCGGCAAGGCCAATCTCGACCGCCCCTGCCGCATCTATGCGCCCGTCGGAACGCATGAGACGCTGCTGGCCTATCTCGTCCGCCGCCTGCTGGAAAACGGCGCCAACTCCTCCTTCGTCAACCGCATCGCCGATCCCGCCGTTTCCGTCGAGGAACTGATCGCCGATCCCGTCGATGTCGTCCGGGCGATGCCGGTCATGGGCGCGCAGCACGACCAGATCAAGCTGCCGGTCGATCTCTATGCCGGCCGCAGCAATTCGGCGGGCCTCGATCTCTCCAACGAAAATTCGCTGTCGATGCTCTCGGATGCGCTGAAGGCGAGCGCCGCCATCGACTGGACGGCGGCACCGCATCTCTGCGCCGAAAAGCTGCGCGGCGAGGCGCGCCCGGTGCTGAACCCCGGCGATCATCGCGACGTCGTCGGATCCGTCATCGAGACAGCCGAGGACGATGCCCGCCGCGCCGTGGAAATCGCGCTGGCCGAGGGCGCCAGGTGGAACACCGTAGCGCCCGTTGAGCGCGCCCAGTGCCTCGTGCGCGCCGCCGATCTGATGCAGGCGCGCATGTCGACCTTGCTCGGCCTGATCGTCCGCGAGGCCGGCAAGTCGCTGCCGAATGCTATTGCCGAAGTCCGCGAGGCCATCGATTTCCTGCGCTACTACGCCGAACAGGCAACGCGCACGTTTGGCCCTGCCCATCAGGCGCTCGGCCCGATCGTCTGCATCAGCCCGTGGAACTTCCCACTCGCCATCTTCGCCGGCCAGATCGCAGCCGCCCTCGTCGCCGGCAATCCGGTGCTGGCCAAGCCCGCCGAGGAAACCCCGTTGATCGCCGCCGAGGGCGTGCGCATCCTGCACGAAGCTGGCATTCCCGCAGAAGCGCTGCAGTTGCTGCCGGGTGACGGCCGGGTCGGAGCCGCCCTTGTCGGCGCGCCAAACATTGCCGGCGTGATGTTCACCGGTTCGACCGAGGTTGCCCGCCTGATCCAGGCGCAGCTCGCCGATCGCCTCTCCCCCGCCGGCAAGCCGATCCCGCTGATCGCCGAAACCGGCGGCCAGAACGCCATGATCGTCGATTCATCCGCGCTTGCCGAACAGGTGGTCGGCGACGTCATCGCGTCCGCCTTCGACAGCGCCGGCCAGCGCTGCTCGGCGCTGCGTGTGCTCTGCCTGCAGGACGATGTCGCCGACCGCGTGCTGACCATGCTGAAGGGTGCGCTGCACGAACTCGATATCGGCCGCACCGATCGCCTCGCCGTCGATGTCGGTCCAGTGATCTCAGCGGAAGCCAAGGGCATCATCGAGAAGCATATCGAGGCCATGCGTGGTATCGGCGCCAAGGTCGAGCAGATCGCCCTGTCGCCGGCCACGGCCGAGGGCACTTTCGTGCCGCCGACGATCATCGAGCTGAAGCAGCTTTCCGATCTCAAGCGCGAGGTCTTCGGCCCGGTCCTGCACGTGCTGCGCTACGAGCGTGACGATCTCGACCGGCTGATCGACGATATCAACGCCACCGGTTATGGCCTCACCTTCGGCCTGCACACACGTCTCGATGAAACGATCGCGCATGTCACCTCGCGCGTGAAGGCCGGCAATCTCTATGTGAACCGCAACATCATCGGCGCGGTCGTCGGCGTCCAGCCGTTCGGCGGACGCGGTCTCTCGGGCACAGGCCCGAAGGCGGGTGGACCGCTCTATCTCGGCCGCCTCGTCTCCACGCCGCCGGTGCCGCCGCAGCATGCTTCGGTACATACCGATCCGGTCCTGCTCGATTTCGCCCGTTGGCTGGACAGCAAGGGGTTGAAGGCGCAGGCGCTCGACGCTCGCGAAACCGGCAGCCAGTCGGCGCTTGGCATGACGACCGAGCTCGACGGCCCGGTCGGCGAACGCAACATCTATGCGCTGCACCCGCGCGGCCGCATCCTGCTCGTGCCGGAAACCGCGGATGGTCTCTACCGCCAGTTGGCGGCCGTGTTCGCGACCGGCAATGCCGCCGTGGTCGACACCACGTCCGGGCTCAAGGAAGCGCTCTCGACCCTGCCGGCAACCGTCGCCGCCCGCGTGTCCTATACCGCCGACTGGCGCATGGACGTGCCCTTTGCCGGTGCCCTGATCGAGGGCGAGGCAGACCGCGTCCGCGCTGCCGCCAAAAAGATCGCCGCCTTGCCCGGCCCGCTCGTTCTCGTCCAGGCCGCATCATCGGCGGAACTGGAGCGAAACCCCGACGCCTATTGCCTCAACTGGCTGCTGGAGGAAGTTTCCACCAGCGTCAATACGGCGGCGGCTGGCGGCAATGCGAGCTTGATGTCGATCGGGTGAGGCAGGTTTCCGCATGAGATAAAGACCCCACCCGCTCGCTTCGCTCGCCGCCCTCCCCACAGGTGGGAGGGCTGACGCGCGGCGGGCCCCTCGCGACACAGATCGTTCTTTTCGCGGAGAACGCAGCGGGTTATGTCCAGGGGTCTTTTCTCACGGGCAATGGCCCGTCTTCGTTAGCCCCATGCTCCGCATTACTCCATATGCCCCAACGGCACCGACATCACCAGCATCCAGATCGCCATGGCGATCATCATCAGGTTTTCCGTCAATGAGACGAAACCAAGGGGCACATTGCTGCCGCCGCCGACACAGGCGCATTTCAACTCGCGCTTGTCGACATAGACGGCTTTGAAGACAGAGACTGCGCCGATCGTGCCGATGAACAGCGCGACGGGAATGGAGATCCAGTTGAAAGCGCCTGAAATCATCAGGATGCCGGCGCCGGCCTCGGCAAAGGGATAGACATAGCCGTAGCGCACCCAGCGCCGGGCAAGTAGGTCATAGTTCAGGAACATCGTCGAAAAACTCTCGATATCCTGCAGCTTCAGCATGGCCAGGATCGCCATTGAAAAGGCGATGAACCATTCCGCGGCCCGGATGGTCAGGACCGTGCCGAAGCTGGCATAGCTCGTCGCCAGCGCCATCAGCGCCGCAATCGCAAAGACAGCGAGCACCGGCCGGTAGGTCACGGCCTTGGGATCGCGGACCGGCTTGCCGAAGAAGCAGCGCGTGTCGTCATAGCCGCCGATCCGGTTTGCGTCGATGAAGACCTGGGGTGTCGTCTTCACGTCATGCGCGGCCTTGAACGCATCCGTTTCCTCACGCGTTTTCAGCCAGTGATCCTCAACCACATAGCCCTGACGCTCCAGCAGGTCCTTGGCCTTGAGACCATAGGGGCAGGTGTGTTTCGGCATCACCATCCGATAGAGAATGGCCTTGCGGTGCGTGGTGTCGAGCATGATGCAGTCTTTCATTGTGTTGGATTTCAACCGACTGCACCCCATATAAGTTCCGTACCATAGTACGGAGTCAAGAATGTCGGCCATGACAATTTCAAAGCTTGCACACGAAGGCGGCGTGGGTGTGGAGACCGTTCGTTACTACCAGCGGCGCGGCCTGCTGGAATTGCCGGAGCGAGACGGCGGTGGCGGGTTGCGCGGCAATGTCCGGCGCTATGGCGAGGCCGACATCCGTCGCCTGCGCTTCATCCGCTCGGCGCAGGCCGCCGGCTTTACGCTGGAGCAGATCGGCGAGTTGATCGAACTCAATGCGACGGAAGACAGGGCGCGGGCGCGAACCTTTGCCCACCAGCGGATCGCGGCGCTGGATGAGAAAATCGCCGAGCTTCAGGCGGCCCGCAACGCGCTGCACCGGCTGGCGCATGATTGCGCCCATGGCAAAGCCGGTCCCTGCCCGATCCTGACCGCTTTCGATGGCGATTGAGGGAATTGCCGGGACGCCGTTGCTCGGCTACATCAGCGCAACATGTTTACCCTTCGTACCACCGAAAGCTTCAGCCAGGACGTCAAGAAGAGCCGCTTCATCGCGATCCACGGTCCCGTGGCCGACGAGCAGGAAGCGAAGGATTTCATTGCCGTTCATTCCGATCCAGCGGCAAACCACAATTGCTGGGCTTGGCGCATCGGCCAGCTCTATCGCTTCAACGACGATGGCGAGCCGAGCGGCACCGCCGGCAAGCCGATCCTGCAGGCGATCGACGGTCAAGGACTGGACCATGTCGCTGTTGTCGTTATCCGGTGGTTCGGTGGCATCCTGCTCGGCAGCGGCGGGCTGATCCGCGCCTACGGCGGCACCGCCGCAATGGGATTGCGCGCGGCCGAAAAGACAGAGGTCATCGAGACCGATGGCGCGACGATCACCTGCGACTTCTCCGATCTCGCCATCGTCAAGGCACGATTGCTGTCGAATGGTGTCATCATATCGGCGGAGAATTTTACCGGCACCGGCGCGATATTCGACGTGCAGATGGCCAAGCCCCTGCGCGAGACGGTCAGGGCTCTGGTTCGCGATCTCACCCGTGGGCGCGCCGAGATTCGCTTTGAGGACGAATAGGCTTTCACCTCCGTCATATTAGGCTTAGAAAGCCCCGCTAAACAAAATTGCGTGTCACATCGCAGGCGAGGAACCCACTATGAAAAACAGAATTCTGGGGCGCACTGGCGCCACCATTTCCGAAATCGGCTTCGGTGCCTGGCAGATCGGCGGCGCCTGGGGCGACGTGTCGGAGGAAGACGGCAAGCGGGCGCTGAATGCCGCGCTCGACGCCGGCGTCACCTTCATCGACACGGCTGACGTTTATGGCGACGGCCGCTCGGAAAAGATCATCGCATCCGTTCTGAAAGAGCGCGGCGGGGAAAAGCCCTTCGTCGCCACCAAGGCCGGCCGCCGGCTGAACCCGCATGTGGCCGATGGTTATACCGGCGCCAATATCGAGGCTTTCATCGACCGCAGCCTCGCCAATCTCGGCGTCGAGACGCTCGATCTGGTCCAGCTCCATTGCCCGCCGACGGAGGTCTTCTATCGCCCCGACATGTTCGGCGCGCTCGACGATCTCGTCGTCAAGGGCAAGATCCGCAATTACGGCGTCTCGGTCTCCACCGTCGAGGAAGCGCTGAAGGCGATCGAATATCCGGGCGTCGCGACGATCCAGATCATCTACAACATCTTCCGCCAGCGCCCGCACGGCGTGTTCTTCGAGCAGGCGCAGAAGAAGAATGTCGGCGTCATCGTGCGCGTGCCGCTCGCCTCCGGCCTGCTCTCCGGCAAGATCACCGCCGACACCAAGTTTGCCGACGACGATCATCGCAAGTTCAACCGCAACGGCGAATTCTTCGATGTCGGCGAGACCTTTGCCGGCGTGCCGCTCGACGTTGCGCTCGAGGCTGTCGAGCAGGTACGGCCGCTGGTGCCGGAAGGTGCCTCCATGGCCCAGTTCGCACTCGCCTGGATCCTTCAGCGCAAGGCCGTATCGGTCGTCATTCCCGGCGCGCGCAACGAGACACAGGCTCAGGCCAATGCCGCCGCCAGCGATCTTGCGCCGCTGTCGGCCGACGCGCTGTCGCAGCTGGCCGATATCTATGAACGGCTGATCAAGGTGCATGTTCACCAGAAGTGGTAACATCAGAGCCGCGCTGAGACCCAGCGCGGCTCAGCTTGCTGACAAACCCTACGGGCCTTCTTCCTTGGTGTCAGATTCACGGAACGTCTCTGAATCGAAAGGTGAACGGATTGGAATCAAAGAAGCTGCGCCGAGACCCCAAAGGGGTTTGTCAGCAGTCTGAGCCGCGCTGAGACCCAGCGCGGCTTTTTTGTGACAGGAGGCCACCGATGCCGGATCCCTTCCATCTCGAACGTTTCGTCGAGGCGCAAGCCGGCATCCATGATACCGCTCTGTCCGAACTGACCCGCGGCCGGAAAATGACGCACTGGATGTGGTTCGTCTTCCCGCAGCTCGCCGGCCTTGGCCTGTCCGCCATGGCGCAACGTTTTGCGATCTCGGGAAAGGCCGAGGCGTCCGCCTATCTCGCCTATCCGTTGCTCGGTGCGAGGCTTCTTGAATGCACGCAGGCGGTCAATGCCGTCTCAAGCCGGACGGCGCACGAAATATTCGGCAGCCCGGATGACCTGAAATTCCGTTCCTCGATGACGCTGTTTGAAACCGTGGCAGTGGAGCCGGCCCCCCTCCGCATCGCGATCGACCGCTTTTTCGGCGGCGAACCGGACCGGAGGACCCTAGCCCTGCTCGCGGCTGAGAGACCGTCGGCTACATTCCGGTGAAAAGAACCACGGCAACCACCATCGCGACCGTCAGGATGCTGCCAACGGTCAGGGCGTAGGCGATGCCGTATTGGAAGGGTCTCATGCCTTGCTCCCTTGAGGCCGGATCATTGTCAAAGTAGCGCGCGGCGGTTAAAACGCCAGCAAACAAGAACATTCTCGGGCTAAAGGGCGATGACGTTTGATCTGGCCAAGGTTTGGGCTGGTCCATCGACGATCAGGCGCGACAAGGCGTGAGACCGGGCGTATAGAGGATAATCCCGGGACTTCCCCGAACCTGGCCCTTGCCCGAAGTCGAAATGCCCTATTTCCTCCACGAAGGCTGGCAATCGATAATGTCGCAGGTCGTTGCGGCCATGACGGTACATCCGTCATGACATCGATGTCGAAATCGCATTTCGAAAGCGGACGATGAAACAGAACGAACTGATCAAGCGCCTGACGTCGCTGAAGGAACCCAACCGCGGGCTCGACGGCGAGATCGGCCTTTTGCTCGGGTATACCCGGAGCCTCAAGGTCGAGATCCATCCGAAGTCGAAGAAGGAAACCAGCAAGGCCATCTGGCATACACCGGCCAAGAAGGAATCCAAGCTTCCCTACTATACGAAATTGATGAACGACGCCTACAAGTTCGCCCAAACCGCTCTGCCCGGCCAGGTCGGCGGCTTCAGCTGGGACAGCAAGGGCGGCTCCGCCCGCATGGGCAAAGGCCCTTACATCACCGCCGCCAACCCCGCCATCGCGCTCTGCATCGCGGTGCTTGGCAATATGCCGGAGAAGGAAGAGGAGATTGAGACTGAGGTGGAAACGGACGCGGGAATGGAGTGATTGGTAATTGTTGAGCGCGCAGGAACGCATGCGACAATGCGTCTGGAGACGCGATCATTCAAATATTTGAATAGACAGAAGAAAATGGCGCACCCGAAGAGATTCGAACTCCTGACCCCCAGATTCGTAGTCTGGTGCTCTATCCAGCTGAGCTACGGGTGCGTGTCGCTGCGGCGGTGAACCGCTTGCGTGGCGATCCTCTAAAACGTCCCATCGGGGATTGCAAGCGAATTTCCGCAAAAAGTTTTCTTTTTGCGCGAAACGTCCGATTATGCCTTTGAATCCGTGGAAAGATTCCTTTCACACAGCTTTCCATATGCCGTGGCATGCATCTTTCGCGGCCCGATTTCCAAAGGCTGGCGGTCAGTGGCGCGCCTTGGAGCGGAAGGCGTCGAGCGGCACCGGGCGGTCGGGCAGTTCGATGCGAAACAGCGTGCCGGGCGTGGCCTTCTCGACCAGCGCGATCGTGCCGCCATGGGCGAGCACCAGTTCGCGGGCAATCGCCAGACCCAGTCCGGTTCCGCCGGAACGCGCCGAGCCGCGGAAGGCGGCAAACAGGTTTTCGCGGGCCTTTGGTGCCATGCCGGGGCCGGTATCATCGACGGAGATGCTGACGACGCTGCCGGTGCGCATGGCCGAGACGCTGATTATTCGCGGAAGACCGTCGGCCGGATCGTTCATCAGCGCCTGTACCGCGTTGCGGCAGATATTGTGGACCACCCGAAACAGCTGCTCGCTGTCGGCATCCACCTGCAGATCGTCGGGGATCTGGATATGGAACTCGATGCCGGCATTGGGGTCGATGGCCAGCATGTCGCCGACATCGCTGACCAGCGGCCGCAGACGCAGGAAGCGGCGGTGCGGCTCGGGCTCGGTGGTACGGCCATAGGAGAGGACCTCGGTCGTATAGCCGACGGCGCGGTCGATGGTGCGCAAAAGCGTCGGGGCAAAGCGCTTGACGATGGGGTCATCGACATCGGCGAGACGGTCGGAGATCAGCTGCGCCGAGGACAGGATATTGCGCATGTCATGGTTGATCTTGGAGACGGCAAGACCGAGGTCGGCAAGATTCTTCTGCTGCTTCAGGGTCTTTTGCAGTTGCTGCTGCATCGCCGCCAGGTGCTGGCCGGCGATCGACAGTTCGTCGCGGCCGGGCGCCGGTTCGAGCACGCGGCCGGGATCCGAGGGTTCGGCGGAAAATTCCTGCATATTGCCCGTCATCCGGCGGATCGGCACGATCATCAGCCGATTGATGGCGAGGAAGATCAGCGTTGCGGTGAACAGCGAAATGGCGATCGACAGGAAGAACACGTTGCGGGAATAGACGAGCATCGCCTTGCGCAGGCTCTTGTCCGACATCACCACCTCGATCACGGCATCGCTGTCGCCGACCGGCCCGTAGATCCGCACGACCTTGTCGCCGCCGAACAGCAGCGTGTCGAAGGCATCGCGAATGGCGACAAGCGGCGTCATCGCCGCGACGTCGTATTGCGCGTCGATTTCCGGCGGCATGTCCACCGCCGCGATCAGCCGCGATTCCTCCTTGCGGCGCAGGACGATCGCCTTGGTGCCGGTCGCCATCAAGGTTTCCTCCTGCACCAGGCGGGGCAGTTCCACGCCCTGCAGTCCGTCAACGACCACCCCGGCGGCGGCGGCGGTGTTGAGCCGGTCTTCCAGCCAGCGGATGCGCATGTTGGCGACCGACGGCACGAAGATCAGCACTTCGGCGAGCATCACGAAGAAGACGGTGAGAAGCAGCAACCTGCCGGACAGGCCGCGAAAGACGCCCACCTTCGCCAAGTACGGGCGTATAGGGGACGGGTTCGCCGCCGCGGTTTCTGTCGTGTTTGCTGCCATGTCGATGTTCCGTCGCCCTAACCGAAACGCCGCAGAAACCGGATGATCGCCCGGACGAACGGCTTTCGCGTCATCGGCGTATAATAGGTGATGACGGCGCGCTTTCCAATCTCCGTCATCGTCGGGTAGGGCGCGATGACATTGCGGACATGCCTGAGCCCCTGACGGTTGGCGATCACCATCTGCCACATGTTGATCATCTCGGCGGCACCCTTCCCGACAATGCTGACGCCGAGAACCCGGCCGCCCTGGCCGGCGATGATCTTGATCAGGCCGGTCGTCGTCCGTTCCGCCTGTGCGCGGTCGTTCTCCGAGTAGGGCCAGCGCAGGACATCGACATGGCCAAAACGCCGGCGTGCCTCGTCTTCGCCGAGACCGACGGAGGCGATTTCCGGATCGGTGAAGATGGCGCGCGGGATGATCTTGCGGTTTTCCCGCGCCGGCAGCCGGAACAGGATTTCGCGCAGCACCAGCGAGGCGTGATAGCTGGCCATATGGGTAAATTGCGGCCCACCGGCCACGTCGCCGATCGCATAGACGCGCCGGTTGCCGGTGCGCATGCGATCATCGACCGCGATGCCCGCCGCTGTCTCGCCGATACCGGCCGCCGAAAGCTCCAGTCCGGCCGTATTGCCGCGGCGTCCGGCGGCGAGCAGCACGGCGCTGCCTTCCACCATATGCGCGCCATCGCCGTTTTCGCATTGCAGCCAGACGCCATGCGCGGTCTGCCCGGCGGCGAGCACATGCGTGTTTTCGAAAAGCGTGATGCCTTCGTCGCGCAGCCGGCCGGTGACGATACGCGTCAGTTCCGGGTCCTCGCTGGAAAGCGCTTCGCGCACGTCGATGACGGTCACCTTCGCCCCCAGCCGCCGATGCGCCTGCGCCATTTCCAGACCGACGGGACCTGCGCCGATGATCAGCAGATGCTCCGGCAGCTGCTTGAGGTCGAACAGGCTTTCATTGGTGAGATAGTCGAGCTCGGCAAGGCCGGGAATCGGCGGCAGGATGGTGCTGGAGCCGGTGGCGATGACGAAGCGGCGAGCGCGGATGGAAAAGCCGCCGGCCTCCACCGTGTCGGCATCGAGAAACCGTGCCTCGGCCTTGATGACCCGCACGCCCATGGCGGTGAAGCGCTCGACCGAATCATTCGGCGCGATCGCGGCGATGACCGATTGTACATGCGCATGCACCTTTTCGAAGTCGATGACCGGTTCGCCGGCGATGACCCCGAAGGCGGCGGCCTCGCGAACGGCATGCGCGTGCCTGGCCGCGGCGATCAACGCCTTGGAGGGAACGCAGCCATGGTTCAGGCAGTCGCCGCCCATGCGATCGCGTTCGATCAGCACCACCGGCACACCGAAGGCGGCGGCACCGGCAGCAACCGACAGGCCTGCGGAACCGCCGCCGATCACGCAAATGTCGGGAGACAGGATGTTGATCGTGGGTTCAGTTTCTTCCGCCATGGGCAGCCGACCGCTTTTTCTCTCGTACAAATTGCACGATCAGCGGCAGCGCGGCAATGACGGCGAGAGCCATCAGGGCGAATGTCGTCTCGGGAACGAGAAAATCGGAGAGCATCAGCGGCTGGTCCCTGCTCGCCGCGTCCTCGATGACCCGTTCGCATCCCCTGCCAAGCCAAGTGTAAACGAAGGTCCCGGGAATGATGCCGACGATGGTGGCGGCGGCAAACGTTCGCAGGCTGACGGCGAAGAAGGCCGGTGCGATATTGACGACGAAAAACGGGAAGATCGGCGCCAAACGCAGGACCAACAGATAACTGAAGGCGTTCTTCGAAAAACCCTGGGCGAAACGGCCGAGAAACGGCCCTGCGCGCTGCCGCAGGATATCTCCAAAGGCGGTGTGGGCAGCCGCGAACAACAGGCACGAGCCGACCGTCGCCGCAACGACGACGATGATGCCGCCGGTCAGCCAGCCGAACAGGAAGCCCGCGAAGATCGTCAGCACCGATGCGGCTGGAATGGAAAGCGCGACGACCGCGACATAGACGAGGAAGAACAGTGCGGTTGCGCGCAGCGGATAGGCCGCGACGAAATCGTGCAGCACCTGTCGCTGGTTAGCCAGCCAGTCGAGCGAGACATATCTGTGCAGGCCCAATCCATAGGCGATGCCGAGTCCGGCGAACAGTAGGAGGAGCGGCGTCATCCGGAAGGCAAGGGAATGCACCGGCTGCGCCGGCAGGTTCTCCGCCGTCGCCACTTGGCCTCCCCTGTCGGTATCCTGCTGCTTCATGCCATCCCGTCTCTTCGTTGCCGAGCAGCATTAGTCGGAAAGCGTTGACGGGACCAATAACGAATGATCGCGCTCAAAAACGTCGCCGTGATCGAGAGGCCAAAACGCAAAGCCCGCGACGAACGGGGATCGCCGCGGGCCTGTATTCGGGCTCTCTCACCGAGAGGCGGATCAGAATTCTTCCCAATTGTCCCTGGCGACCGCGGCGCTTGCGGCAGCGCCACCACCGCCGAAGGCACGGGCAACGGTGCCCATGATCTTGCGGGCCGGCGATGCAACCGGACGGGTGGTCTCGCGGACCGGCGCGACAGCGGCGCGGCGTGCTGTTGCGCCGTCGTCGAGCTTGAAGTGCGAGATCAGGCGGGCCAGGCTGTCAGCTTCGCTGGACAGCTTATGGGTCGCGGCATTGGCCTCTTCCACCATGGCGGCGTTCTGCTGGGTCACCTGGTCCATCTGGTTGACGGCGGTGCTGACTTCGCCCAGGCCCGTCGATTGTTCGCGGGCGGCTGTCGCGATCGAATGGATATGATCGTTGATCTTCAGAACCCGCGCTTCGATCTCGCCGAGCACCAGGCCCGTTTCCTGCACCAGCTTGACGCCGGTGGCAACTTCCGAACCGGATTTCTCGATCAGGCCCTTGATGTCCTTGGCGGCACTTGCGGCGCGCTGGGCCAGTTCACGAACTTCCTGGGCGACCACCGCAAAGCCCTTGCCGGCATCACCGGCACGCGCGGCTTCGACACCGGCGTTGAGCGCCAAGAGGTTGGTCTGGAAGGCAATCTCGTCAATGACATTGGTGATCTGGCCGATCTCGCTGGAAGCCTGCTCGATGCGGCCCATGGCGTCGACGGCATTGCGCACGACTTCACCAGACTGCGCGGCACTCTGCTTGGCCTCGGTGACCATGACGGTCGCTTCCTGGGCGCGGTCGGTCGAGTTGCGAACGGCAACCGTAATCTCTTCGAGCGCAGCCGAGGTTTCCTCGAGAGCGGCGGCCTGCTGTTCCGTCCGCTTGGACAGGTCGTCGGCGGCTGAGCGCAGTTCGCTCGAATTGCCGTTGATCGAGTCCGTCGTGGTGCGGACTTCGCGCAGCGTGCTTTGCAGCGTCGACAGCGAGTCGTTGACGTTCTGTTGCAGTTCGGCGAAGGCGCCCTGGAAATTGCCGGACATGTTCCGCGTCAGGTCGCCGATGGCGAGGCTGGCGATGACGCGGCGCGTCTCGTTGATGCCGCTGTTGACGCTGTTGACCAGTTCGTTGACGCTGGCAGCGAACCGGTTGAGGTCGTCGTTGCCATAGTCCTTGTCGATGCGCTGGGTGAAATCGCCGGCGACGGCGGCCGAGACCACGACCGCGATGCTCGACTGAAGATCGGCGCTTTTCTGACGCAGGCCGCTTTCCTGGGCGTTCAGTTCGCGCACGGCAAGGCCGTTGCGCTTGAAGACTTCGACGGCGCTGGCCATTTCGCCGATTTCATCCTTGCGACCGGCAAAGGGCACGTCGGCATCGAGGTCGCCATCGGCCAGGTGCTTCATCGTGCCGGTCAGTTGCAGGATCGGCTGGCTGAGCTTGGTGCCGATATAGACGGCAATACCCGTACCGATGGCAAGGCCGAAGCCTGCGGTCAGCAGAACCAGCCAGATCATCTTCTGCTCGATCGAATTGACTTCGACCTGGATTTCATCGAGCGCCGTGCGGTCGGTCTGAACGATGGCGTCGATCTCGGCCTGAAACGCCTTGCGATTGGCGCGGTTTCCTTCGTTGTTGCCCTGCTCGTTGGCCGCCTGCGGCGAAACTTCCTGGCTGAGACGCGCGGTTTCCGTGCGGAAGGTGCGGAACTCGGCGGCGCGCTTCACCACGGCATCGAAGGCCGGTAGCTGCTCGGCCGGAACCAGCGGGCGCCATTGGGTGAGCAGCGTGTCGATCTTGTCGAGATTCTTCGCCAGGCCTTCACCGAAGGTCTTTGCCTTTTCGCTCGTGGGTGCCGCGTAGATCCCGCGCGCTTCCATGACGACGGCGGTCACCAGGCGGTTGAGATGCTCACCGTTGAAGGCACGGTCCGAGGCATTGTCGAACTGCACGAGTTTGGTGTTGTACTGGGTGATAACGGTCAGCGCGATACCCGTCACGACCAGTGCAATCATGCTCATCACAGCGACAATAAGGTAAATCTTGCCTCGAATTTTCATTGCTAGTGTCTCCTTTGAGCAGCCAGGATGGCGGGAGGTGGCAGCCCAGCTTGCTCGTACAATATCGATCGACACTACGCCGACGATGGTTAACGAAGCTCTTCGGCGCAATGTCAAATTATAATGGTCCGGCATTAGCAGTTTGTTTATGCTCATACATTAAGATCTGCTAACTTCACCGTTCAGGTGAACACCATCAGACATCGGCCGGCACGCCTTGCGGATACGAAAAATCTCCGCAACCGCCAAGAAATCCAGCTTTTCCACGGCAGCAATTGACTTTCGCGGGCCTTTGCACTTATAAGCCGCCCACGTCCGGACAAGTCCCCTTGCCCTGTGCAAAGTCGCGACCGGAACGTAACGCTCCCTTGCTAAGAAGCAAACCCAAGAAGGGCCGCACACCGCGGTATTAAAATAAATGACGAAGCGTACCTATCAACCGTCCAAGCTTGTTCGCAAGCGCCGTCACGGCTTCCGTGCACGTATCGCCACCAAGGGTGGTCGCAAGGTTATCGTTGCCCGCCGGGCACGTGGCCGTAAGCGTCTGTCGGCTTAAGGCCGTCTGGCGCGTGCCGCGTCTTCGCGCAGTCAACCTCGCGAAACCTGTACGCGCAGCCTCGCGGCGCCGGAGCATCCTTAAATCGTCCCTGTGGACGTCGGATGCTCCTGCTCCAAGAAGGAGCGCGGGCGAATGACATCACCCAAGCATAAATCGACTGCCGGGCGGCTGAAAAGCCGGCCGCAGTTTCTTGCCGTTCGCAAGGGAGAGCAGCGGAAAGGTCCGTTGATCCTGCTTGAAGTTCTTGATCGCGGCGAACCGGAGACCGCGCCACGCGTCGGTTTCACCGTCACCAAGAAGCACGGCAATGCCGTCGAGCGCAACCGGATGCGCCGTCGCCTCAAGGAGGCCGTGCGGCTTTCCGCCGGATTTGCAATGAAGCCCGGACATG
Source organism: Pararhizobium sp. O133 (assembly GCF_051669845.1). Classification (NCBI taxonomy): domain Bacteria; kingdom Pseudomonadati; phylum Pseudomonadota; class Alphaproteobacteria; order Hyphomicrobiales; family Rhizobiaceae; genus Pararhizobium; species Pararhizobium sp. O133. The sequence goes on from NZ_CP196426.1 coordinate 4,464,954, forward strand.
ACTATGTGGTTGTCGCCAGACGCGACGTTTTGAGCGCCCCCTTCGCACGGATCAAAAAGATCCTCGGCGAGCGCATCGAAAACAAGCAAAAACATTCACGGCCCCCGGCCGCTCCAGGAAAGAATGATGGAAAATAACCGCAACTACTTCGTGGCGATCGCCCTGTCGGTGCTCATTCTGATCGGCTGGCAGTTTCTCTACGTCAATCCGAAGATCGAGAAAGACCGCATCGCGACGGAAGCCCAGCAGGCGCAGACGCAGGCTGCAGCGCCGGCGACGGGCGATGCGGCGAACACCGCCCAGCCGACGAACGGTGCGGTTCCTGGCGCCGTCGAGACCCGCGATCAGGCGGTCGCGAAGTCTGCCCGCGTGACTATCGAAACGGCGGCGCTTAGCGGTTCGATCAACCTGACCGGTGCCCGTTTCGACGACCTGAAGCTCAAGGAATACCACGAGACCGTCGACGACAAGAGCCCGCTGATCACGCTCTTCAGCCCTTCCGACACGCAGGACGGCTATTTCACCGAAATCGGTTATATCGGCAATGCCGAGACTGGCGCTGTTCCGGGACCGACCACGGTCTGGACCGTCAAGAGCGGCGACAAGCTGACGACGGCGACTCCGGTCGTCCTGACCTTCACAAATGAGAAGGGCATCGTCTTCGAGCGCACGATCTCGATCGACGACCATTTCATGTTCCAGATCACCGACAATATCACCAATGGCACCGCCGCTCCGGTTTCGCTGTCGACCTATGGCCGCGTCACGCGCTTCAACAAGCCGACGACCCCGAGCGTCTACGTTCTGCACGAAGGCTTCATCGGTGTGATCGGCGAGCATGGCCTCAATGAAATTGCTTATGGCAAGGTCGAGAACGACGTGCCGGTCAAGCATGAGAAGGCCACCTCCGGCTGGCTCGGCATTACCGACAAATACTGGGCCGCCGCCATCGTGCCGCCGCAGACGACCCCTTACGAGTCGAAGTACGAGCACTTCACCGATGGCCGTCCGCGCTTCCAGGCCGACTACAAGCAGGACGCCGTGACGATCGCGCCCGGCCAATCGCTCGATGTGAAGACCCTGGTTTTCGCCGGCGCCAAGCAGGTTCCGCTGGTCGACGGTTATGAGACGTCCTATTCCATTCCGCAGTTCGACCTTTTGATCGACTGGGGCTGGTTCTACTTCATCACCAAGCCGATGTTCAAACTGATGGACTTCTTCTTCCGTTATTTCGGCAATTTCGGCGTCGCCATCCTGATGACCACCATCGTCGTCAAGCTGCTGTTCTTCCCGCTTGCCTCCAAGCAATACGCTTCGATGGCAAACATGAAGAAGGTTCAGCCGAAGATGGAGGAATTGAAGAAGAAACATGGCGACGATCGCATGGCGCTGCAGCAGGGCATGATGGCCCTCTACAAGGAAGAAAAGATCAATCCGATCGCCGGCTGCTGGCCTATCCTTCTGCAGATCCCGGTGTTCTTCGCGCTCTACAAGGTGATCTACGTCACCATCGAAATGCGCCACGCCCCGTTCTTCGGCTGGATCCAGGATTTGTCCGCCCCAGATCCGACCTCGATCTTCAACCTGTTCGGCCTTATCCCGTTCGAAGTGCCGCATATGCTGCTCATCGGCGTCTGGCCGCTGGTCATGGGTATCACCATGTTCCTGCAGATGCGCATGAACCCGACGCCGCCGGATCCAACCCAGGCGATGCTGTTCACCTGGATGCCCGTGGTCTTTACCTTCATGCTGGCAAGCTTCCCGGCCGGTCTCGTCATCTACTGGGCCTGGAACAACACGCTGTCGATCGCCCAGCAGGCCTTCATCATGAAGCGCCATGGCGCCAAGCTCGAACTGTTCGACAATCTCAAGGGATTGTTCGCCAAGAAACCCAAACCGGCCGAATAGGCCGGACGGAGCTTCAAGTCTGCATTAGGCCCCGGATCATCTCCGGGGCTTTTGTCGTTCGGGAGGCATGTTGATCAGGTGACCCGGGTGCGGTCTCTTTCCGAAACGGCGCGGCTGAGCTACAGCGCGAGGGATTTGCGACAGGCATTTGTCGCGAATCTCCGCGCCCCTTTTCAAGATCGCCTCTACACTTGCCTGACCGCAACCCGGATGCCCGCCATGTCGCAACCCGCCGCCCTGCCGCAAGCTCCGAGCATGGGACAACAGAGTTCCCCGCAAGGCATCATCCTCGTGCTCGGCTCGGCCATCGCCTGGAGCTTCGGCGGCGCATTGGCACGCTTCCTCGACATCACCGACAGCTGGACTGTGGTCTTCTGGCGTTCGTTGTTTGCCGCCCTGTTCCTGATCGGTTTCATGCTGCTACGAGACGGGCCGCGCGGCACGGTCCGGCTGTTTCGCGGCATGGGTCTTCCGGGCATCGCCGTCGGCCTCTGCTTCGCCACCGCATCGACGTCGTTCATCCTGGCGCTGGCCTATACCACGGTTGCCAATGTCATGCTCATCCAGGCCGGCGTGCCGCTGATTGCCGCGCTGATCGGTTGGCTGGTGTTTCGCGAGCGCATCTCGATGCTCACCTGGATCGCCATCGCGGCTGTTATCGGCGGCGTCGCCATCATGGTCTCGGATTCGCTTAGTGGCGGCGGCTCATGGATTGGCGACGCGCTCGCCGTGCTGATCGCCTTCGTCTTCGCGCTCGCCACCATCATCACCCGACGCTATGCCCATGTGCGCATGACGCCGGCAACCTGCTTCGGCACCATCGTCGCCGGTGGACTGGCGGCGGCCATGGCGTCCGGCTTTGCCGTGACGCTGCCGGAACTTGGTGTCCTCGTTGCCTTCGGCGCGCTGAATTTCGGCCTGGGGCTTGCCCTTTTCGTCACCGGTGCCCGGCTGATCCCATCTGCGCTTGCCGCCCTGCTCGGCACGGCCGAGACCGTGCTCGCCCCGCTCTGGGTGGCGCTGATCCATGGCGAAATCCCGAGCGTCAACACGGTGATCGGCGGCACCGTCGTGCTGGTCGCGCTCCTCTCCTATCTTACCGTCGAACTGTGGAGACAGCGGCGCGCACCCTGAGGAAATGGTGAAAATCGCAAGTTTCCTTGACAGGGCGGCGCAAAACCCCGAAGTCCTCTGACAAAGCAAGGACAGGACCACCATGACAAACGACAAGCCACAGGACGACAAGCCCCTTTTCGGGCGGCCATGGATTTTCATTCGCGGCGTGCCGTCGATGAAATTCCTGCCGCCGGAAGGGCCGCTGGAAATCGCCTTTGCTGGCCGCTCCAATGTCGGCAAGTCGTCGCTGATCAATGGTCTCGTCGGCCAGAAGGGTCTCGCCCGCACGTCCAATACGCCGGGCCGTACCCAGGAACTCAACTATTTCGTGCCGGATGGCTATTCCGGCGACGCTGGCGACCTGCCGCCGATGGCGCTGGTCGACATGCCCGGTTACGGTTATGCCCAGGCGCCGAAGGAACATGTCGATGCCTGGACCAAGCTCGTCTTCGACTATCTGCGTGGCCGCTCGACCCTGAAGCGCGTCTATGTGCTGATCGACAGCCGCCATGGCATCAAGAAAAACGACGACGAGGTGCTGGATCTGCTGGACAAGGCGGCCGTCTCCTATCAGGTCGTGCTGACCAAGACCGACAAGATCAAGGATCCGGCCGTGCCGAAGCTGATCGCCGAGACGCTGGAAAAGATCAGGAAAAGACCTGCCGCCTTCCCGGAAGTGCTGTCGACCTCGTCGGAAAAAGGCCTTGGCATCGAGGAACTGCGCGCCGCGATCAAGGTGGCCATTTCAACCTGACTTCGAACCGGAAAAATTCAGGCAGCCGCAGCCGGCTTGAAGGTCATTGCCATGCCGTTGATGCAGTGACGCATGCCGGTCGGCTGCGGGCCATCGTCGAAGATATGACCGAGATGGCCTCCGCAACGGCGGCAATGGCATTCGACCCGCACCATGAACAGCGACGTATCCTCGCGCTTGCCGATGGCATCGGGCAGCGCTTCCCAGAAGCTCGGCCAACCGGTGCCGCTGTCGAATTTCGTTTCTGACGAATAGACGGGCAGGTTGCAGCCGGCGCAATGAAAAATGCCTTTGCGCTTCTCGGTGTTGAGGGCGCTGGTGAAAGGATGCTCGGTGTCCTCGTGGCGCAGGATCCGGTATTGCTCCTCGGTGAGCATCGCCTTCCATTCCGCGTCCGTCTTCGTCACCTCGAAGGTTTCGGCAGCAATGGATTTCGGCGCGAAGCCGCGAAACATCGCCGCTGTTACCAGCGCCGTGCCGGAGATCAGAAAAAAACGACGGCTTGTCATGATGTTCTCCCGTGCAGTGAAGGCCGATGGCGCTTCGTTGACATCAAGCTAATGTTCTATCCCGTAGGCGGCAAAACAATTGCCGATCAATCCCGCGTGAGCAACGGCTTAAGTGGCATGCAAAAAGGCCACCGGCGAGTGAAAGCCGGTGGCCTTCAGGCCGGGGAGGATTGATCCCCGGCCCGGAGCCGAAAATGCCAAGCTGCATCCGGCTCCCAAGGCTTCGTGAACGCTGATCAGGACTTCGGCAACAGGACCTTGTCGATCACATGGATGACGCCGTTCGACTGCTTGACGTCGGCGATGGTGACATTGGCGACACCGCCGGTTTCGTCGGTCAGCGTAATCTTGCCGCCATCGGCCTTGGCCTTCAGCACGCAGCCGCCAACCGTCTTGACGTCATGCGTGCCGCCATCGTCGGCCACCATCTTGGAGATGGCGTCGGACATGGCATTGGCCGCGACCACATGGCAGGTCAGGACCTTGGTCAGCATATCCTTGTTTTCCGGCTTCAGGAGTGTGTCCACCGTGCCGGCCGGAAGAGCCGCGAAGGCGTCGTTGGTCGGTGCGAAAACGGTGAACGGACCGGCGCCCGACAGCGTCTCGACCAGACCGGCTGCCTTGACGGCGGCAACCAGCGTCGTGTGGTCCTTCGAGTTGACGGCATTTTCGACGATGGTCTTGTTGTCGTACATCGGCGCACCGCCAACCATCGGATTTTCAGCATGGGCGGCAAGGGTTCCGGCAGCCAGTATCGAAGCGACGGTGACCGTGCGCAGCATGGACTTGAACATGTCTATTCCTTCCTGTTGATCTCTTTGACCCGCAATGCGGGCTCTCCCGTTTTCTGGAATTCGCGTTCTCTGCGCAGAGGACAGAACAAGGAACGGAAGGTTTGCAAAAAGAGTTTCAGGAAATTTCCGAAATCAGCAAATACCTAAAATCGCTTGTTTATGTTCGGACAAACAAAAAATGCCGCGCAGCAATTTGCGCGGCATTCAGACTGCTGATAAAGTCATTTCCTTACGCCGCTGAAGGTCGCTTGGGTCATTCTGCGGCTACCATTTCCTCCGTCATTCCTGTGCTTGTCACAGGAATCCAGCCAGCCCAAGTCCTTGGGCTGAAAGAGTCTTTTGACCCGACGGACGTCGGGTCGCTGGATCCCCGCCACAAGGGCGAGGATGAGGGAGAGCGGGGGATGCCACGTCCTCAAACAATCAGCTTTGGAGTTTGTCAACAGTCTGAATGCCGCGCAGCAATTTGCGTGGCATTATGTAATTTACTACGTACCAAGAAAGGAGAAAAGCCTTATGGCAGTCGTGTCTTTCCGACAGCGACGACAGGCCCGGTCGCCTTTCCCGTTGGCGAGCCGCCGAACGGCTCGACGCTGACGGCAAGGGTGACGCCTTCGCCGAACTTGGAGCGCAGTTCCGGCGGAATGATGACCTCGCCTTCGCCGGTCTGCGGCAGGATACCGATCGATCGCGCCGGATTATCCCCTTCGATCAGCCAGAGTTCCAGCGACTTGGCTTCGGCCTGCCTCGCGGCGACGGGCGTTACTTTCAGCGCGCCGCTGCCGGCATCATAGTGCGCCAGCAGATTGATGGTGGCGCTGCCTTCGCCTGAAAGTTCCGCCACAAGCGGCTGTATCTGGTTCTGCGGCGTCAACACGCCCGAAGAGAAGGTCGCGACCGTGACAAGGGCGGCGACGGAGGCAAGCGTCAGCACGCGCCAGACCGCCAGGGATCTCCAGAGCCCGGTCGGTGCGACAGCGGCGGCAGCCTTGGACTGCTCGGCGAACAGCCGGCGCTCTACGGTTGCAAGCACCTTCGCCGGCGGCGTGATCGGCTCATAGGCATCGTCGAACGAGGTAAGGTTGCTCTGCCAATGATCGACCATGGCGGCAAAAGTGCGATCGAGAACCATGCGCGCCTCGACCTTTCGCCGGTCATCGGCCGAGAGAACACCGAGCACATATTCGCCGGCGATCACCTGGTCGCGACGGGAATCTCCGCTTTCGGGGTTCTGTGTGGTCATCGCTCCATGCACTCTCTCAGTTTCAAAAGGCTGCGGCGCAGCCATGTCCGCATCGTATTCAGGGGCGTACCAAACATCTCGGCAAGCTCCTGGTAGCTCAATCCCTCGACATAGGCCTTGCGCACGGCATCGGCGCGATCGGCTTCGAGTTCGTTCATGCAATTGTCGATCCGGCGGCCTTCCGCCCGGTTGATAGCGGTCCTTTCGGGATCGGGCGCAGAATCCGCCAGATCATAGGCTTCGTCAATCGTGTTGGCCACCGGCTTTCGCGCCCGGATGTGATCGATCGCATGATTGCGCGCGATCGCCGACAGCCAGGACATCGGATTGGTCTCGCCGGATGCATAACGGTCGGCGCGCTGCCAGATCTTGATGTAGATTTCCTGCAAGGCCTCTTCCGCTTCCGTCCTGTCCCTCAGGATACGAACGCAGATGGCAAAAAGTTTCGGGCTGGTCAGCCGGTAAAGGTCAGAGAACGCCGCCCGGTCCTTGAGGGAAACCCGGCCGATCAGTTTGGAAATGTCGTCTGTGGCCATGAATGGTTCCGGTCTTCGTCCGTCGGCGCGACCATAGAGCACAATTTGAGGGATAAAAAGGGTGCCGCCGAGATTAAGAAGACGGCGCGGCGAGCGCTGTCACATCACCTTTATCTTTCAAACGGATCATTCCCTCCGCCGAAAACTTGCGCTAAACAGCAGCCGGCTATTTCAGAGGTATCTTCCATGTCCGCATCCGAAAGCGAAATCCAGGCCAACCTTCTCGCCAAGGCGCTGCCCTATATGCAGCGCTACGAGAACAAGACGATCGTCGTCAAATATGGCGGCCACGCCATGGGTAATCCCGAGCTTGGCAAGGCTTTCGCAGCGGACATCGCACTTCTCAAGCAGTCCGGCGTCAACCCGATCGTCGTCCATGGCGGCGGCCCGCAGATCGGCGCGATGCTGACCAAGATGGGCATCGAATCGAAATTCGAAGGCGGCCTGCGCGTCACCGACGAGAAGACGGTCGAGATCGTCGAGATGGTTCTGGCCGGCTCGATCAACAAGGAGATCGTCGCGCTGATCAACCAGACCGGCGAATGGGCGATCGGGCTCTGCGGCAAGGACGGCAACATGGTCTTCGCCGAAAAGGCCAAGAAGACCATCAAGGATCCCGACAGCAATATCGAGCGCGTCCTCGATCTCGGCTTCGTCGGCGAGATCGTCGAGGTCGATCGCACGCTGCTCGATCTGCTCGCCCGCTCGGAGATGATCCCGGTCATCGCGCCGGTGGCGCCGGGCCGCGACGGTCATACCTACAACATCAATGCCGACACGTTCGCAGGCGCCATCGCCGGCGCGCTCAACGCCACCCGCCTGCTGTTTTTGACCGACGTTCCCGGCGTGCTCGACAAGAACGGTGAGTTGATCAAGGAACTGTCGGTCGCCGAGGCGCATGCGCTGATCAAGGATGGCACGATCTCCGGCGGCATGATCCCCAAGGTCGAGACCTGCATCGAGGCGCTTGCCCGCGGCGTCGAAGGCGTCGTCATCCTCAACGGCAAGACCGCCCATTCGGTGCTGCTCGAGATTTTCACCGAGCACGGTGCGGGGACGCTGATCGTTCCGTGAGGAAATGGCGACAGGTCGACAGGGGCTAGGGTCGGCTTGTGGATTTTACGTTCGGCAGGCACCGCCCCCACTTCCGTCATTCCTGTGCTCGTCACAGGAATCCAGCCACGCGACGTCCGTCGCGTGAAAGGAGTCTTTCAGCGGCGCGGACGCGCCGCTACTGGATCCCCGCCACGAGGGCGAGGATGACGGGAATGGAGATTACCCCCGAAACTCATCCCGCCTGATAAACAGCTTCCGCCTGCCCCTTCAGCCATTCGATCATCGCCCGGTACGGCCCCGGCCCATAGCTGATGCGCGCGACACCCAGTTCGGCCATCGCCTTCACTTCCATGCCCGGCCGCATCATGACATTGACCGGCAGCGAGACCGCATCGCAGACCTGTTTGATCAGATCGGGGTTCGACAGCCAGGGCACGAAAAAGCCGTCAGCCCCCGCCTCCGCATAGGCGGCGGCGCGCTCGATGGCCTCTTCGATCAAGGACGGGTGACGCGCTTCGTCGGAGACTTTCAGGAACAGATCGGTGCGGGCATTGATGAAAAAGGGGATGCCCTTCTCGTCAGCCATCGCCCGGATGGCCTTGATGCGCGCCGCCTGCGCCTCGATCGTGTGCAATCCGCTGCCGCCGACCACCTGGTCCTCGAAATTGATGCCGACGGCACCGATATCGATGATCCCGGCGACGTTCCGCGCCGCCTCGTCGGCCGTGTCGGAATAGGCGCCTTCGAAATCGATCGAAACAGGCAGGTCCGTTGCCGCTACGATGGCGCCCGAAATGTCGACCAGTTGCTGCAGCGGAATTTTCTGCCCATCGCCATGACCGTTGGCGGCCGCGACCGACCAGCTTCCGGTCGCCAACGCCTTGGCGCCCGATTCGGCGATCGCCTTCGCCGTACCGGCATCCCAGATATTATAGAGCACAACCGGATCGCCCTTGCGATGCAGTGCGGCGAACGCCTTTGCCTTGTCGATCTGGTTCATCACCTTTGCTCCAAAAATGCTGCACGACATTCATGCCACGAACGGCATGCCGGGCGCCAGACCGGACGGAGGTTCTATTTCCACATCAAGAGCAGCAAAATACCCGCAACAATCAACAGGCATCCAGCGGTCTCCATCCGGTTGATCCGCTCTCGGAACAGGAAGATCGAGGCCATAAAGGTGAAGACCAGCTCGATCTGGCCGAGTGCCCGCACATAGGCGACCTGCTGCAACGTCATCGCCGTGAACCAGCAGGCGGAACCCGTGACCCCAGCGAAGCCCACCAGCGCCGACGAGCGCCAAGACCGCGCCACGCGGCCGATCTCGCTTTTGTCCTTGATAATCATCCAGACCAGCATGAACGCGGTCTGGAACGTGGTGACGCAGGCAAGCGTGACAGCTGCCTGCATCACAGCGTTCGGCCCGTCCAGCGACAGGGACGCCGAGCGGTAGGCAACCGCCGAAATGCCGAATACGGCGCCGGATGCGATGCCGATCAGCGCGGTCCTGCCGGTCAAAGCCACCAGCAGATTGCGCCAGGACAGCGGCATGCGCGCCACCGAGATCATCATCACGCCGATCACCCCGACGATGATGGCGGCAATCGCGCCCGGCGTCAGCCGCTCGCCGAGCAGGATGAGGCCGAAAATCGCCGCCTGCACCGGCTCGGTCTTGGAATAGGCCGTGCCGACGGCGAAATTGCGCAGTGAAAACAGATAGACCAGCAGGATCGTCGCGAAGATCTGCGCCAGGCCACCGAGCACCGCCCAGAACGCGAAGGCGCCATTCAGCGCCGGGAAGGCATAGCCGGCGATATAATGCAGGCCCATCACATAGGCGATCGCCAGCGGAAAGCCGAAGCCGAAGCGCACGAAGCTCGCGCCGGTGGTGCCCAGCGAACCCTGCAGATGCTTCTGCAAGGCCGAACGCAGGTTCTGCATGAAGGCGGCGGTGATGGTGATTGCGATCCAGGCTTCCATGCCTTGCCGCTATCACGAGCATGCACGGGAATCCATCACGCCGGCGTTACAGTTGGCGCAAATTGTTTGAAGCATGACAGACACAGCGCGGAAATTACCTTTTGCCGCCGTATTTCCCTTTTGCGCCGGCCGCCGCCCGTGGCATAAGGCGGCCATGACAAAGCTCGACCGCCTGCCGACCAAAGCCGACTTCGCAGATGTCACCGACTGGGTGTTCGATCTCGACAACACGCTCTATCCGCACCACGTCAATCTGTTCTCGCAGATCGACCGCAACATGACGGCGTTTGTCGCCAGCCTTTTGCAGATGGATCCAGTCGAGGCCAAGGCGCTGCAGAAGCAGTACTATCGCGATCACGGCACGACGCTGCAGGGGCTGATGATCCATCACGGCATCAACCCCAACGATTTCCTCGAAAAGGCGCATGCCATCGACTACAGCGTCGTGCCGGCCAATCCGGCGCTTGGCGAGATGATCAAGGCGCTGCCCGGCCGCAAGTTCATCTTCACCAATGGCAGCGTTCCGCATGCGGAAATGACCGCGCGGGCACTCGGCATCCTCGATCATTTCGACGATATCTTCGACATTGTCGCCGCCGATTACGTGCCCAAGCCCGCCGGCGATACCTATGACAAGTTCATGAGCCTGCACCGGGTCGATACGAAACACGCCGCCATGTTCGAGGACCTGCCGCGCAATCTGGTCGTGCCGAAAGCGTTGGGCATGAAGACCGTGCTGCTGGTGCCGCAGAATTTCGAATATGAGTTCGCCGAGGCTTGGGAAAAGACCGACGAAGACAACAACGATGTCGATTTCATCACCGAGGATCTGACGGGCTTCCTCAGCAGGCTGGTCGCGTAAGGCGACGGCTACGCTCAAACACAATTCGGACACATAAAAATCCCTTTTGTATCAATTGGTTGCATTACAAAAATGTAACTGGCGCGGGGAACAATCGCGTCTATCCTTCAGTCAGGGACAATGATCACTGAAAGGATTTGACATGCGGAAGAATACTCTCGTTCTCGGCGTCGTCGCCGCCAGCCTCGCTCTCACCGGCCTTGTCGCCCCGACATTCGCCGCCCGGCAGAAGCCCACGCCGGAACAACGCGCCGAGTTCATGATCAAGCGCCTCGATACCAATGGCGACAAGAAGGTCTCGCTCGAAGAAGCGCAGGCCCGCGCCTCCGAAGCTTTCAAGACGTTCGATACCAATGGCGATGGTCAGGTTTCGCGCGACGAGATCAAGGCCAAGCGCCAGGCCTTCCGCGAGGCCCGCAAGGAATGGCGAGCCGCCAAGGACAAGACTGGCGCGGAAAAGACCGCCGCCATGGACAAGCTGAAGGACATGCGCCCGGCCATGATGCCCGGCATGCGCGGCAAGATGTTCAAGCATGCCGACACCGACAGCAACGGCACGCTCAGCCTTGCCGAGGTGACCGAACAGGCCGGCAAGATGTTCAAGCGCCGCGACACCAACGGCGACGGCTTCATCGACGCTGCGGATTTTACGAAGAAGATCTGATCTCCATCCGGAGTGGCCTGCGAGGAAAGACAATCATCCCGCAGGTGGCACGGCTTGCTCCTCCCTTCTCCCCGCATGCGGGGAGAAGGTGCCCGAAGGGCGGATGAGGGGCTTCAGCTCAACATGGTTGAGGAGGACAGCCTTGTCCCCGTGGGAAGGATTAACCACCCGCCGCCGGCGGCGCGAAGCGGATCGCACGCCGGAACAGCGGATAGAGCCGGTCCAGCACCAGCATCACGACGAAGGACATTCCGACGAGCGGAAAGACCATGCCACCGAGGGCAAGCAGCGCGATCAGGCCGCGAAACACCCGCCGGTCCGATGGCATGGGCGGCACTCCGAGCGAGCCCTTCGGTCGCCGTTTCCACCACATGATGCCGGCCGAAACCGCGAGCAGGACAATGGCCATGCAGGCCGCCAGCAGGACAAGTTGGTTCGCCAGCCCGAATTCCTGGCCCATATGAACATTGATGCCCCATTCCAGCGCCTTGCCCATGGGACCGTAATCCGCATAGTGCATGTCGATCAGCGGCTTGCCGCTATACTGGTCGAGATGCACAACCCGCTGCTGCGAGACGTCGTCGGGATAGACCGAGCCCGTATAGACGCTATCGGCCGTCGTCGGGATTGTCACCGAATAGCCCCGGGAGAGACCCAGCCCTTCGATGGTTGCGACCGCCGCGTCGAGGCCGATCGCCTCCGTGCCATCCTTCGCCGGTGATTGCGGCACCTGCGCCTGTTCGAGCGACCAGGAGGTCTTGGCGATAGAGTTCAGATGTTCGCTCGACATCGGAACACCGACATACACGCCCGCAGGATAGCCGAAATTATTGCCGTTCGCCCATTCGTTGACCTTTTCGCCCCAGACGCCGGACCAGGGCATGCCGGTGACGGCGAGGAAGACGATGAAGAAGCCGACGAAGATACCGCTGACCGCATGCGTATCGCGCCAGAACACCCGCCGTTTCGGCGTGCCTCGAATGCTCATCACGCCGCCGGTCTGGCTACGCGGCCACCAGAGATAGATGCCGGTGGCCACCAGCAGGATAGACCAGCCGGCGGCGATCTCGATCAAGGCCCGGGCATAGGAGCCGAAATATTTCAGGCTGTGCAAATAACGGATCGTCCACATGATCGTGCCGCGATCCGGCAACGATCCCAGAACCTTGCCGTCATAGGGGTTCACGTAGACAGCCAGCTTGCCGGATGCTTCCGTGCTGACGGTGATCTCGGTCGAGCTATCCGCTGTTGCCGCATCGGTATATTTGGCGACGGTGCCCGGATAAGTCGCCAGCGCCGCAGCCACCATCGCCGACGGTGCCACTCTCGCCGCATCGTCGCGGACCTCCACCTGCTTCAGGTCGGAATGGATGATCGCGTCGAGTTCGTCGCGAAACAGATAGAGCGCGCCGGTCAGCGCAAGCGAAATGAGGAAGGGCAGGACGAGCAGGCCTGCATAGAAATGCCAGCGCCAGACGGCGCGGTAGAGGTCGGACGAGGAACGCACTGGGACGGCGGCGTTCGCGCGGCCGATCGTGAAATCGGACATGGGGGTTCTCCAGATGAGCGAAAGAGGCGGCCGCCGCAAGGCAAACGACCGGGCTTCAGGGCGTCATGCGGAGAGGGATGGAGGCGCGCGTGCCTCTGCGAAATTGCCGCGCGGGGCCACTGCGGCGAGGATTTGTCGGGTTGGATTCGGCTTGTCAGCCTGCTGGATCGGAGAGACGATGCCCGCGACATGGCTGGGCAGCACGGGCGTGACACTCGCCGCGAGTTGGCAGAGCGTCGCGCAGAGATCATGGGCGCGCTGAACCGGATCGCCGGGAACCGGTTTTTGCGCGGGATCGGTCTCATGCGCAATGCAAAGAATGTTGAACGGATCGACCGCGGCGCTCGCCATCGTTCCCTGGGCAAGACCGCCGAACAGCCCTTGCGCCAATAACAGAAAGCCGACGAGCGCCGCAATGGCGCCAGCCGACATTCTATCTTTCAGGACAAGCCGCAGGGTCTTCATACCGGCTCATTGCCACAGGAACGACCGCCTGTCACTGCGACACAAAGCCAATACGTTTTGGGAACGGTCATCGTGAGCCATACGCGGTCAGTGACGCTTGCCGGACGGCAGTTTTACCTCGCCTTCGTCCTCGCCGTCCCAATAATGCGCCCGCACGGCGCTGACCTTGATCATCACCACGCCCTTGGTATCGATGCCGTCCTTGAACCAGTCGTCGAGGTCCGGTGTCCAGTGTTCTTTGAAGGCTTCCTTGTCCTTGATCACGTCGGCCTCACCTTCGACGGCGACCGAAAATGCCTTTTTGCCTTGGAAAGAAAGGCCCACCTTGGAATTCTTCCTGATGTCATCGACCATGCGCGACTTTTCCCAGGTGAAATAATAGGAATCGCCGTCGTAATCGACTTCGCCATTGTTGCTCATCGGCCGCGCGGCAATGGCGCCTCCGTCGGTGTGTGTCGACAGCATGGCGATGTCAATATCGCGCATCTTCTTGGCGACTTCGGAAAGGCTCTTCTGCGGCATGTTTTTCTCCCTTGTCCACGACTGAACGGGAGAACGCGCCCGAAGCCGTTTGGTTCGGGCGCGGTTCAGCAATCGATCGGAAAGCCTGTTCTTACCTTTGGCCCGATGCCATCGGCACCGACGCCGGGTCGACCGTCTCGTAGAATTTCGAGATGATCTCCCAGGCCTCGTCGGCCGTTTCGACGAACTGGATCAGATCGACATCATCGGGAGCGATCGTGCCGAACTCCGCCAAGGCATCGAAATTCACCACCGTGCGCCAGAATTTCTCGCCGAACAGGATGAGCGGCACCAGCGCCATGCGGCCGGTCTGCATCAGCGTGATCGTCTCGAACAGTTCGTCAAGCGTGCCGAACCCGCCCGGAAAGACCGTCACGGCCTTGGCGCGCACCAGGAAATGCATCTTGCGGATGGCGAAATAGTGGAAATTGAAGGACAACTCCGGCGTTACATAGCGGTTCGGCGCCTGCTCGTGCGGAAGCACGATATTGAGCCCGATCGACGGCGCCCCGACATCGTCGGCGCCGCGGTTTCCCGCTTCCATGACGCCCGGCCCGCCGCCTGTGGTGACCACATATTCCTTGTATCCGGACTGGGCCGAATGCAGCGAGCAGAGCTTGGCGAATTTGCGCGCCTCGTCGTAGTAGATCGAGGCCGCCGTCAGGTTCTTGCGCTGGATGTCGTTCTTCGCCGCCCAGGCGTCACCGCCCGGCTCGGGAATGCGCGCGCCGCCGAACATCACCACCGTCGACTGGATGCCGCGTTCGGCCAGCATCATTTCCGGCTTCAAAAGCTCGAGTTGCAGCCGTATCGGTCGCAGTTCCTCGCGCGTCAGAAAATCGTCGTCCGCATAAGCAAGCCGATAGGCCGGAGACATCGACTGCGGCGTCTGCGGCACGCCGGCTGCCCGGTGCCGCGCCTGCTCGCTATCGACCAGGGGGTCCCAGACCCCGTCCTTGCGCCGCAGATTCCGTTTCTTCATTCTTGCCATGTCACACTTTCCTGCCGCAAACCGGCAGCAATTCATCGCTGCCGGATGCTCCTTCGAATGCATCGGGCGCTACGGATCAAATCACCCCGCAGCCATTCCGTGCCATAGACCTTCATCCGCCGCCGACCGCAACCGAAAACCACTTCAATTTTTCGGGATCATGCTCTAGAGCAGGTTACGATATCCGCCGAAGTTTAAGGAATTCCGATGACGACCCATGATCTCGCCGCCCTGTCGAAGACCATCGACGCCGCTTTCGACAATCGCGACACCGTGACCCTTACGACCACAGGCGAGATCCGCGACGCGGTGGAAGCCGCGCTGAACCTGTTGGACGCTGGCAAGGTCCGTGTCGCCGAGCGCGGTTCCGACGGAAACTGGACGGTCAACCAGTGGCTGAAGAAGGCCGTGCTCCTGTCGTTCCGGCTGAACGACATGGAAGTCGTCAAGGGTGGTTCGGGCCAGTCGACCTGGTGGGACAAGGTGCCGTCGAAATTCGAAGGCTGGGGTGAAAGCCAGTTCCGCGACGCCGGTTTCCGCGCCGTGCCGAACGCAGTCGTGCGCCGCTCCGCCTACATCGCCCCGAATGCCATCCTGATGCCGTCCTTCGTCAATCTCGGCGCCTATGTCGGCGAAGGCACCATGGTCGACACCTGGGCGACCGTCGGTTCCTGCGCCCAGATCGGCAGCCACGTGCACCTGTCCGGCGGCGTCGGCATCGGCGGCGTGCTGGAACCGATGCAGGCCGGCCCGACGATCATCGAGGACAATTGCTTCATCGGCGCCCGCTCGGAAGTGGTCGAGGGCTGCATCGTGCGCGAAGGCTCCGTGCTCGGCATGGGCGTGTTCATCGGCAAATCGACCAAGATCGTCGATCGCGCCACCGGCGAAGTGACCTATGGCGAAGTTCCGCCCTATTCCGTCGTCGTTGCCGGCTCGATGGGCTCGGGTGCGGTCATGCCGAACGGCGTCGTTGCTCCGAACCTCTACTGCGCCGTCATCGTCAAGCGCGTCGATGAAAAGACCCGCTCCAAGACCGGCATCAACGAACTGCTGCGAGACTGATCATGGTGACGGAGGGGCAGCAGACCATGACCTGGCTGTTCTTCAGCCCCTCCGGCCGTCTATCCCGCCTGCCCTATTTCCTCGGCTGGCTGTTCTGGATCGTCATCGGCGGCTTTTTCTGCGCACGCATATTCGCGGTCCAGGACAACGATATCGCCTTGGCGCTCTGGACGCTCGCCCTCGTCGTCATGGGCCTCGTCTCCACCGTTTCCATTGTCATGCTGACGATCAAACGTCTGCACGATGTCGGCTATCCCGGCATGTACGCCATCTGCCTTTTCATCCCGGTGCTCAGTCTTGTGATGTTCGTCGTGCTCTGCGTGTGGCCCGGCCTTCGCGATGAGTCGGCCCTTCGCCGCAACCCGTGACTTTCACCGCAGCGGCATGGAAAAGGTAAAACGCGTTTCCTCAGGTGACGACGTCACCCGCAATCTGCCCTTGTGCGAGCGGGCGATTTCCGAGGCGATATAAAGTCCGAGCCCCAATCCCGATGCATTGGCCGTGTCGGACGCCCGCACGAAGGGCTTGAACAGGTCCTTGACGACATCGTCGGCGATCGGCTCGCCGCCATTGGAGACCGACAGTTCGAACCGGTCTTTGACGGCGGCGGACCGAACCCGGATTGGGCTTCCAGAATCGCCATGCGTCAGCGCGTTGGCAAGCAGGTTGGACAAAAGCTGTCCGATACGCCCCTCGTCGCAGCGCACGAGCGCATCCGTCAAATTGGTTTCGATCACCCGCTCAGGATTGGCGATCCGCAATTCGGCGATGACCTGCTCGAGCACCGGCCGCAGCGGCACGGCCTCCGCCTGCTCGATCGGGATCCCGCCGCCCATCCGCCCGCGGGCGAAATCGAGCACATTGTCGATCAGACCCGACATGCGCGAAATGCTGTTCTGCATCAAGCCCAGGATCGATTTGCTCTTGTCGTCGTTGATCGTCCGCTGCAGCATCCGCGTTCCTGCATCGATCGAGGCCAGCGGGTTACGCAGGTCATGGCCGAGCACGGCGATGAACTGCTCGCGCAATTCGCTGCCCTGCCGCTCATGCTCGATCCGTTCATGGGCGTCGAGATGGAAGGCGATCAGACTGGCGAACAGCTTGAACATGCCGGCGATCTCCGGCGTATTCAGGGTGCGCGGCACGGTGTCGATCGCACAGAGCGTACCGAAGAAGGAGCCGTCGTCCAGCATGATCGGCACGGAGATATAGCTCTGCAGCCCATAGATCTGCGGCGTGTGATGCGTGGCGTAATGTGGATCCTCGGCAACGTTGTCGATGATGACGGGCTTCCGGTGGTCGCGGATTTCATTGCAGATCGTCGTCTCGATCTTCAATTCGCCGCCCGGCGCCAGCCCGAAGGCAAGGTTATCCTGGACACCACAGGCGATCCACTGATCCACCGTTACGCGCGCGACGGCCGCAAAGCGCATGCCGGTCGTCTTGCAGACGACATCGAGTATCGTCGGCACGGCGCTGATCTGCGCAATCACGTCAACGGCGGCGTGGGGAGTGTCGTTCAATGCATTACTTTCGGTTGAAGAATAAAGGGAGCAGACCATCCCTTGTCGGTCCAATGCGGCCAACATGCAAGCCTGCTCCCCGAAAGGTCCTCAGAAAGACCGCCGATTGCGGCCTTATGCCTTGGGTTCGAACGGCTTCGGGCGGCGTGCCGCTCCTTGACGTTCCAGCATCCAGCCGGGATATTCCGGCGGCAGGGCGCTGACGGCGTTGAGCTTTTCCAGATCCTCCGCATCCAGCTTCAGGTCGACCGCCTTCAGATTCTCCTCCAACTGTTCGACCCTCTTCGCGCCGACAATGACGCTGGTGACGAACGGCTTGGCGAGGATGAAGGCAAGCGCCACTTCGGCAACGCTGGCGCCGTGCTTGGCAGCGACCTCGCGCATGGCAGCGACGCAATCCCAGGCGCGGTCGGTATTGACCGGCGGGAAGTCGAAATTTGCCCGGCGACCTGCGCCATTGCCTGGAGTACCGGGTCCGTACTTGCCCGAGAGCAGGCCGCCGGCCAGCGGCGACCAGACCATCAGGCCCATCTTCTCCTCGGTCAAAAGCGGTACGATCTCGCGCTCGAGATCACGGCCGGCGATCGAATAATAGGCCTGCAGGCTGTCGAACTGGGCAAAACCCTTGCGCTCGGAAATGCCCAGCGCCTTGGCGATCCGCCAGGCCTGCCAGTTGGACACGCCGATATAGCGAACCAGTCCGCCGGAAACGAGATCGTCGAGCGCCCTGAGTGTTTCGTCGATCGGCGTGACCGGATCGGTCGCATGGATCTGGTAGAGGTCGATATGGTCCATCTGCAGGCGATCAAGGCTGGCCTCGACCGAATCCATGATGTGACCGCGCGAGGCGCCGCGGTCATTCGGACCATCGCCCATCTGGCCGTAAACCTTGGTGGCGATCACGACATCCTTGCGATCGACGCCGAGATTGATCAGCGACTGGCCGAGCAATTCCTCGGAAATGCCGTTGGAATAGACATCCGCCGTATCGATGAAATTGACGCCGGCATCAAGCGACCGTTTGACGATCCCATCGGCGGCGTCTTGGTCGACGTCGGCGATCGAACCCCACATTCCTTCGTTTGCTGGCCCGAAGGTCATGGTCCCAAGGCAGATTTCCGAAACGAACAGGCCGGTCTTGCCAAGCTGATTGTAACGCATGGTGTGCTCCATTTATCCATGGGGGAAAGCCCGATGCGGGCCGGTATGGTTGCTTCGTGAGATAGGGCGCAAACACTGTCTCGCCAGCGCCCGGAGTAATCTGAATCGTGACGGATCGCGCTATTCGGCGGCAACTTGCATGCGCAGGGCCGCAATGTCGCGCAACGGGGACAGGCCATAGAGCCTTGTATATTCCAGTCCGAATTGCGACGGGCTCTGGTAGCCGACTGTGTGTCCGGCGTTGCCCGCATCCATGTTTTCCACCAGCATCAGCCGTCGGGCTTCGTTAAGCCTCAGTTGTTTCTGGTATTGCATCGGCGTCATCGCCGTGACGGCCTTGAAATGGTGATGCAGGGACGAAACACTCATGCCGATATGATCAGCGAGGTCTTCGATGCGAAGCGGCCTTGTATAATTGTCGCGCAGCCAGGCGATCGCCCTTGCGACGCGGTTGCCGGGACTGTCGGCGGTGGCGATCTGGATCAGCCGCGACGCATGGACACCGGTCAGCAATCGATAGAGAATTTCCTGCTCGATCAACGGCGCAACGCCCGGAATGTCGTCTGGAGTATCAAGGAGCTGGATATATCGCAGCGTCGCGTCGACAAGCGATGGTGGCGCCTTGGTCACGGCCAGTCCGCGTGTCCCGCCGGCCGTCGCCGCAACCGCCGGCACGGCGATGAGCTGCAGCACTTCGCGGACCCTGTCGGGGTCGATCACCATGGCCACGCCGAGATGCGGCTTTTCGGGGCTGGCGGTGATCGTCTTGGAACTGACGGGCAGGTCGACGGAAACGACAAGGCAGTCTCCAGCGCCGTAATTATAGATTTCCTGCCCGAGTTTGAGGCTTTTCTCACCGCCGACGACCAACGCGAAAACCGGGCGATAGGCCGAATGGGTCATGACCGTCGGCGCGGTCTGGCGCCCGATGAACAGGTTGTCGATGATCGTCTGCTGCGATCCTTCGCCCTCGACATGACGCGAAATGATGTCCGCGATTGTCCCAAGATTGTCAGTTTGTGTCTTCATGTTTCTGTCCAAGATCGCTGTGTGTGCGGCTCGACACAAGCTAGTACCGAAAGGTGGGCGGTGAAATGCCCCCATCCCCACATTTGCAGGATCACATATAAATCTCGCAGGATCGCTGTAACGCATGAGCCCTTGTCTGCCGCATGCTTGGGATATCGGACAAACGAAGTCCGAAGAATCAAGGATGATCCCATGACAAGATTGACCGGAAAGATCGCCGTCGTCAGCGGCGCTGCCAATGGACCGACGGCGCGCATCGCTGCCCGGCTTGCCGCCGAAGGTGCTGCCGTCGTGCTCAACGATGCCGCCGACAGCGAAGGTGCGGTCCGGGTCGCCGCCGGCATCGTCCGGCGCGGGGGCCGCGCAATTGCCGTTCAGGGCGACGTGTCGAAGGCACAGGATGTCCGGCGCATCTTCCGTGCTGCCGTGGAAATTTTCGGCCGACCCGATATCGTCGTCAACAATGCCGGCATTTTCCGGGTCGAGCCGATCGAAGCACCGGAAGATGCCGGCCGCGCCTTCGCGGTCAACGTCTTCGGTACGTTCCTGATGTGCCAGGAAGCCGCGCGCCAGTTCGACGGACGCGGCGGCATGATCATCAACATGAGCTCGGCGGAAAACAGCGGCGCCGTGCCGGACGAAGAAACTCACGCGACCATCAAGGGGGCGATCGACATGCTGACGCTCGGCCTTGCCAGTGATTTCGCTTCGCGCGGCATCCGCGTCGTCTCGGTTGATCCGGCAGGCTTCGACACACTGGACCTCTCCATTGACGAGCTACCTGGACGGTCCGCACGGCATCTTTCCGGCCTGCTGCATCACCGCGCCAGGTTGTCGGGCAGTCGCGCACTCCCTGGCGCCGGCGATGTCGCCTTCATCCGCAACGAACTGGTCGCATCGACCGGCTGGCGCGGCTGGTAGAGGTGGTGAAGTCTAACCACATCAGCGGTGACTTCGAAAAAATTTCCCCGCCCATCCCCGCCGTGAAAACCCATGCCATCATCATCCCTTTCCGCCAATGGATACAAAGCCCCCCTCTGGCCTGTCGGCCATCTCCCCCACAAGGGGGGAGAGATCCTGCCGCAGCCCCTTGTTTTCAATGACGGACCGGGCGGCCGGTTAAGCCCCTCCCCCTTGTGGGGAGGGGTTGGGGAGGGGACTTTTCCAGATGCAATAACCCTCCCGCTCAAAGGCAAGACAAAGACACCGCAAACCTCCAAGCCCACCCCGTGACAGCCCGGCATGGATCGGCTAAACCAAGCCCGTACAACAACAGGCCTTGTTTGATGACTGCTACCGATCCCGTCGCCAATCTTTCCACCCTCATTCGCTGCCCCTCCGTCACACCCGCCGAAGGCGGGGCGTTGACGGCGCTGGAGGCGATGCTGAAGCCGTTGGGCTTTGCCACGCACCGGGTAACGGCGACCGAGGAAGGCACCCCGGATATCGACAACCTCTATGCCCGCATCGGCACCGACGGGCCGCACCTGATGTTTGCCGGCCATACCGATGTCGTGCCCGTGGGCGACGAGGCAGCCTGGACGCACGGCCCCTTCTCGGCCGATATTTCGGATGGCGAGATGTACGGACGCGGCGCCGTCGATATGAAGGGCGGCATCGCCTGCTTTGCCGCCGCCGTGGCCCGCCATATCGAAAACAACGGTCCGCCCAAGGGCTCGATCTCCTTCCTCATCACCGGCGACGAGGAGGGTCCAGCGATCAACGGCACCATCAAGCTGCTCGAGTGGGCCGCGTCGCGAGGCGAGCGCTGGGACGCATGCCTGGTCGGCGAACCGACCAATCCCGACACGCTCGGCGACATGATCAAGATCGGTCGCCGAGGCTCACTGTCGGGCACGATCACCGTGCACGGCGTGCAGGGCCATGCGGCCTATCCGCATCTGGCCGACAGCCCCGTGCGCGGCATTCTCGCGTTGACCCAAGCGCTGATGGACCCGCCCTTCGATGGCGGCACCGACAATTTCCAGCCGTCCAATCTGGAAGTGACGACGATCGACGTCGGCAACAAGGCCGTCAACGTCATCCCCGCGAAGGCGTCGGCCAGCTTCAATATCCGCTTCAATGACACCTGGGACGCCGACCGGCTGAAGGCGGAGATCATCGCAAGGCTCGACCGCGCCGCCACCGACGGCGTGCTGCGTCCCGGCCGCGCGCCGGTCGGATACGACATCGTCTGGAGCGAGCGCCCGAGCCACGTGTTTCTCACCCGCAACAATGCCCTGATCGCCTCGCTGTCGGGCGCCGTCGAGGCCGTCACCGGCCGCGAGCCGAAGCTCTCGACCACCGGGGGCACGTCGGACGCGCGTTTCATCAAGGATTATTGCCCGGTCGTCGAATTCGGCCTTGTCGGCCAGACCATGCATATGGTCGACGAACGCGTCGCGGTCGCCGATCTGGAAATACTGACCAACATCTACGAGACCTTCATCAGCCGCTGGTTCGGTCATGCCGCAGATTGAAGAAATCGGATACTATTTAAAGGGACTCTGGCTGCTGATCCTCGGCGACAAGAGCGGTTTCGACTGGCTCGACATCTCCGCACCCGGCGTCTGGCGCTCGTTTGCTGCGATCCTGTGGTGCCTTCCGGCCATGGCCGTCGGCTGGGCCGCATGGCGGCTGTTCTATCTCGAACAGATGCCGCAAGGCACGGAAACGGGTCTGCTGTTCATCTTCAAGCT
Source organism: Pararhizobium sp. O133 (assembly GCF_051669845.1). Classification (NCBI taxonomy): domain Bacteria; kingdom Pseudomonadati; phylum Pseudomonadota; class Alphaproteobacteria; order Hyphomicrobiales; family Rhizobiaceae; genus Pararhizobium; species Pararhizobium sp. O133. Next base: position 4,487,380 of record NZ_CP196426.1, read on the forward strand.
GCTCCTCGTCGATACTGCGATGTGGATCGTACCGCTGGTTCTGATAGCGATGCTGGCGAAGCCTCTCGGCTATGCGGATCTGCTCGCCCCGATCATCGTCACGACCAACTGGCTTTCCGTCCCGACCGTCTATGCCATGGCCGTGCCGCTGACGATCCGGCTGATCATTCCCGGCGCGGAGGGGCTGGCCTATCTCCTGTCCTTCATCCTGCTGATCGCGAATTTCACGGCGATCTTCCGGTTGATCAAAACAATCGCCGACGATCAGTTGCTGCTGGCATCCGCCATTTCCGCCCTGCTGATTCTGCCGTCGCTGATGCTGAGCGAAGGTCTGCCGCGGCTTTTCGGCGTAATGCCAGTCTTTGCCGCAGCACTTCAGTAATCGACCTGCATGAAATAGAGCCCTTCCGGCGGCGCCACCGGGCCGCAGGCCTTGCGGTCGCGCGCTTCCAGAGCCGTTCGCACATCGTCCGGCGTCCAGCGTCCGTCGCCCACCAGTTTCAGCGTGCCGGCAAAGGAGCGAATCTGATTGTGCAGGAAACTTTGTGCGGTCGCCCGCATCTCGATCACGTCACCATTGCGGATGACATCCAGCCGGTCGAGCGTGCGCACGGGGCTGTTGGCCTGGCAATGGGTCGAGCGGAAAGTCGTGAAATCGTGCCGCCCGACCAGAATCTGCGCCGCCTCGTGCATCGCCTCGTGGTCGATCGGCTTCGAGACCCACCAGGCGCGCTTCGCCTCGAGCGCCAGCGGCGAGGGCCGCGAAATGATGCGATAAAGATAATGCCGCCGCAGCGCCGAGAACCGCGCGTCGAATTCGTCCGGCACCTCCGCCGCCTCCAAGATCGACACCTGCTCGCGCGCCTGGCCGAGATAGGCGTTCAGGGCATTGCGCAGCGTGTCCGGTTTCCACTGCCGCGAAAGATCGGCATGCGCCACCTGCCCACGCGCATGCACGCCGGAATCGGTCCGCCCCGCGCCGCGGACCAAAACAGGCTCCCTGGTCAGTGCCACAATCGCCTTTTCGATCGCGCCCTGCACGGACGGCCCATTGTCCTGCCGCTGCCAGCCGACATAATTCGAGCCATCATATTCGACGGTCATGCGAAAGCGCGGCATCAGAAAAGCCTTGTGCCAGCGGGAATGGGCGTGCCGCGCCGGAATTCGTCTGCGCCCAGCACCTTGCCGCCGGCCTTTTGCAGCCGCGTCAGGCGCACCGAACCATCGCCGCAGGCAATCGTCAGATCGTCGAACAGGGCCGTTCCGGTTTCCCCGCCCGCGGTCTCGACCACTGAGGACAGGACTTTCACGCGTTCGGGCTTGCCGGCGATCTCAAGCTCGAACCAGGCTCCGGGAAAGGGCGACAGACCACGAATATGATTGTGGACTTCAGTCGCAGGCTTCGAAAAATCGATCCGCGTCTCGGCCTTGCTGATCTTGGCGGCATAGATCACGCCCTGCTCGGCCTGCGGCGTCAACGGCAGGTCGCCGCCATCGAGCTTGTCCATCGCCTGCCTCATCAGCTCCGCGCCGGCCAGCATCAGGCGATCGTGCAATTCGGCTGATGTCATCTCGCTGCCGATGGCGACAACGTTGGTCAGCGCGACAGCGCCGGTGTCGAGGCCCTTGTCCATCTTCATCACCATCATGCCGGTCTCATGATCGCCGGCCATGATCGCCCGCTGGATCGGAGCAGCGCCGCGCCAGCGCGGCAGGAGGGAGGCATGGCCGTTATAGCAGCCGAGCCGCGTTCCATTGAGGATATCCTCCGGCAGCAGCAGGCCATAGGCGATGACCACGGCGACATCGGCATCGAAATCACGGAAGGTCTGGCGGTCTGTGGCATCCTTGAAATTGACCGGGGTCAGGACGGGAATGCCAAGCAGTTCCGCCGCCTGATGCACCGGCGATTTCTGCAGGTCGAGGCCACGGCGCCCGCCCGGTCGCGGCGGCTGGGTGTAGACGGCGACGATCTTGTGGCCGGCCTGCGCCAGCGCTGCCAGCGTCGGCACCGAAAACTCGGGCGTTCCCATGAAAATGATACGAAGCGACACGGTGCGCGGACTCCCGTTCCTGATCAGGCCTCTTCAAACGGGTTTACGAGCTTCAAATCAAGTCCCTCGAAGTCTTTTACATTTCGCGTGGCCAGCGTCGCGCCGTGCGACAGGCAGATCGCGGCGATCATGGCGTCCTTGGTTTCCATCGCCCTTCCCACCTTCTGGCGGTGGGCAGAAATCGTGCCGTAGCGCGCAGCCGCGGTTTGGGAGAAACTCAGAATTCGCCCCGAAAACTCGTTCTCAATGCTGGAGTATGTCTTGCGCAGGCTGTCTTGCCGTTTTCCACGGTCGAGCAAGGCAATACCATAATGGATTTCCGCCATCGCAATGGCCGTCAGAAAGACGACTTCGCTATCTTATCCATCCAGCCATTGGAGGATGCGCTCGCTGTGATATCGTCCCTGCAACTCGGAAATGACATTGGTATCCAGAACGATCATTTGAAGTCCGGAGGATTGCGATCAGGCTGCTTGCGAAATCCATCGATAGTACGCAGCTCTTCCTCTTCGAATCGTTCCTCGCTCAAGACAAAGCGAAGTCGCTGTCCGGCGGTCTGGCTTTGATGCTGTTCCCGCTCTAACGCTAAACGTATCTGAACGATCGCCTCGTCCGAGAGGCTACGTCCATTACGGCGCGTACTTTCCTGCAGCTCAACTTTCAGCGCATCATCAATGCCACGAAGAAGAAGATCACCCATCGCCAGACCTCCAACATGATATCACCGATATCATAGTCTCAGGCCCGAGCATTTTCAACGGATGCGTCAGATCGCCTTGGCGCCGCGGGTCTTGGCAGCCTTGGTGAATTTGCGGATCACCATTTCGCGCTTGAGCTTGGAGATATGGTCGATGAACAGGACGCCGTTCAGATGATCGACCTCATGCTGCAGGCAGGTCGCCAACAGTCCGTCGGCCTTCGCCGTCAACTGCTTGCCCTCGAGATCGAGATACTCGACAGTGATCTCCGCCGGCCGTTCCACCTCGGCGTAATAATCGGGGATAGACAGGCAACCCTCTTCATAGACCGAGCGCTCGTCGGAGGACGTCAGGATCTTCGGGTTGATGAAGACCAGCGGTTGCTTGTCCTCGCCTTCCTTGGCGACATCGATGACCAGCATCTGGCGTGGAATACCGATCTGGATGGCCGCTAGGCCGATACCCGGCGCATCATACATGGTTTCGAGCATGTCGTCGGCCAGGCGGCGGACATCGGCGTCGATGGTCTCGACCGGCTTGGACAGCTGGCGCAATATGGGATCGGGAAGGATGATGAGCGGCTTGATGGTCATCTGGCTCCCATAACCGATCTTTCGGGCTGATGGAATTCTCCGTTGCAAGATTTTTGCGGCAAAAGCAGCCATTCGAGTTCCCAAACGCAGAAATGTTCTTGTTTTGATCTGGTCAATGAGGACGAACCCACCTATTCTGCAGCGATGGAGCCGACAATTCTGACACTCGACCAGTCCCTCTTCATTCTTGGCACCACTCCGGTGACGCTTGGCATGTGCCTGTTCATCGCCGTCGCCATCCTGCTGCTTGCCGGGATTCCCGTGGTGCTCGGACGCCGTCGCGCGCGGCAATCGGCTGATGATGCCGAGCAGCGGATGAACGCTCTCCTCGCCGCCCAAACGGAAATGCAAGGACGGATCGCCGCAATGGCGGAAGTGTTCGGAGCGCGCCAATCCGAGTTGAACCAGTCGATCAGCCAGCGCATCGACGGCATGACCCATCGGCTCGGCGCTTCGATCACCGAACAGACGAAGGCGACGCATGAGAACCTGCGTCGGCTGCAGGAGCGGCTGGCGGTCATCGATACAGCCCAAACCAACATCCAGTCTCTGGCCAAGGACATGGCGGGGCTGCAGAGCATCCTGTCCAACAAGCAGACGCGCGGCGCCTTTGGCCAGTCTCGCATGGAAACGATCATCGCCGATGGCCTGCCGATGGGCGCCTATGCGTTTCAGTCAACGCTTTCGAACGGCTCACGACCGGACTGTACGGTACGCATGCCGAACGGCCAGCCGGTTCTGGTGATCGATGCAAAATTTCCGCTCGAGGGTTGGAACGCGATCCGCGGCGCGGAAAATCCGGAGGCAGGCCGTCAGGCGGGCCAGCAGTTCCGGCGCGACATGGAAGTGCATATCCGCGATATCGCCGGGAAATACCTGATCCCCGGCGAGACGCAGGAGACGGCCTTCCTCTTCGTTCCGTCAGAGTCGATCTTTGCGGAGATTCACGAGAATTTCGAAGGCATCGTCCAGCGGGCGCACAAGGCGCGCATCGTCATCGTCTCCCCTTCCCTGCTGATGCTGTCGATCCAGGTCATCCAGGCGATCCTGCGCGATGCCCGGATGCGCGAGCAGGCCCACCTGATCCAGGGGGAAGTCATCCGGCTGATGGAGGATCTTACCCGTCTCGACGACCGCGTACGCAAGCTGCACGGTCATTTCCTGACGACGCAGAAGGATGTCGATGACATCCTCATCTCATCGGAGAAGCTGAAGAAGCGCGGCGGCAGGATCGAGGCGCTCGATCTGGAAACCGCCAGCCCCGCCCAGCCTTCGCCGCAGGAGCCGAAAGAGTTCGACAATCGCATGGGGCAATTGAAGCTTCGGGTGGTTGACGAGGACTGACCGTCTCGGGCACTGTCCGGCAAAATCGCCTGCCGGGGAGACGCGTCAATGATTACAGTTTTTGGCTCCATCAACATGGATCTGATCGCCACCACGGAGCGCCTGCCGAAGCCGGGCGAGACCGTTGCTGGTACCGGTTTTTCGACAGCCGCCGGCGGCAAGGGCGCCAACCAGGCGCTCGCCGCGACCCGTGCCGGCGCGTCCGTCCGCATGGCCGGCGCAGTCGGCTCGGATGGTTTCGCCGAGGGCGCGCTGGCGCTGATGAAACAGGCCGGCACAGATCTTTCACGAACCAAGATCGCCGACGAGCCGACCGGTACGGCGCATATCCTCGTCGGTGGTGATGGCGAAAACGTCATCGTCGTCGTGGCGAGCGCAAATGGCACTGTCGATGCGCAGGACGCGGTTGCCACCGTCGAAGCGATGGCTGCGGGCGATACGCTGATGCTGCAGCTGGAAATTCCGGCGCTGGCGGTGGAGAAGGCGCTGGTTTCCGCCCGGCAGAAGGGCGTCACCTCGATCATGAATATCGCGCCGCTGACAGCGGATGCCGCCCGCCTCGGACGCATGGCCGATATCGTCGTTGCCAATGAAACGGAATTCGAGCTGCTGGCCGGCCGCGACGGCCTCTCCGCCGACGAACGTCGGGATGCAATGACGCGGCTACACGGCGAGACGAAACAGACGATCATCGTCACGCTCGGTGCGGAAGGCGTGATCGCCATCCGAAACGGCGCTTTCCACGAGGCAAAGGGCCTGAAGATCGAGCCGGTCGATACCGTCGGCGCGGGCGACACGTTCTGCGGCTATCTTGCCGCCAGCCTCGATGCCGGCCTCGATTTCGACGCGGCGCTGCGCCGTGCAGCCGTCGCGGGCTCGCTTGCCTGCCTGAAGCCCGGCGCCCAGCCGGCCATTCCGCTCGCAGCCGAGGTCGATGCCAGGATCTGACCGGCAGGCAATTTCCGCCCCGCATTGCGCGATCGGAACAGGAAGCGTCGTCAATGTCATATTCCGTGTAAGTCCTTCAGAAAAATGGCTGGATTTGGGTTCGTGACGTTGGTCTAATTTTAATAAATGCTGCTGTATCAAACAGCTACTCAGGCTCGCTTGCCCAGGATCAAAGGCGGCCTTGTGATGCCGGTTGGCATCTGGCGCTCCATGACGGAGCATTCCCAACAGATCGCGTCATTCCGCGGCATCGAAACCCGCGGCCTCTCACATGCGGGGACATCCATGTTCAAGTTCCAAGCCAAATCCCTGGCGACCAAGCTTATCGCAGTGACGGGCGGCACCATCGCGCTTGTCCTGCTTGCGTCCAATTTCGTATTGATCTCGCAGACCCAAGACCGGGTTCAGACGCTGGTTCTGGATCAGGCGCGCACCGAGGCAAAATCGATTGCCTCCGACATCGCCAGCAACGTTGCCGAACTGGCCGGTGCAGCGCGCTCGACGGCCGGCGTCATCGGTCGTGGTCACGAGGGCAGCTATCTCGACCGCAAGGGCATCGTCGATATGCTGAAGGCCAATGTCGAGAAGAATGCCTTCGCATTCGGTAGCTGGTTCGCGGAAGAACCCAACGCCTTCGACGGCAAGTCCGCCGATTATGCCGGCAAGAAGGATTTCGGCGCAAGCAAGAACGGCACGCTCAATCCTTACTGGACCAAGGGCAAGACCGGTATCGATTTCTCGACCTTCGATTCCGACTATCCCGCCGAATGGTATTCGCTGGCCGCCAAGAGCCTGAAGGGAGCGATGTCTTCGCCATACACCGAGACGACGACGGGCGACAACAATTCGATGTCCTCGATCGCCTATCCGGTCATTTCCAACGGCAAGTTGATCGGTGTCAGCGGCGTTGACGTCTCGCTGACGTCGCTCGCCAATAAGGTCAAGGACATGCATCCCTTCGGCACCGGCCGTGTGACGCTTCTGTCCCAGACCGGCAAGTGGCTCGTCGCTCCGATCCCGGACCTGCTGATGAAGGACTATGACGGCATCGGCGCCGATGTCGTCAAGAACGCGCTGGCCACGTCGCAGCCCGGAATGATCAACGATCTGACCTATGACGGCAACGAAACCTTCGAACGTGTCGTCTATCCGTTCTCCCTGCCCGATGTGAACACCACCTGGGTCGTCCTCGTCGACGTGCCGCAGAGTGCCATCAACGCTCCGGTGCTCGACCAGACCTACATGATGATCATCGGTGGCCTGATCGTTCTTGGCGCTGTGCTTCTCGGGCTCTATCTCGCCGTCCGCAGCTTTGTTCAGAAGCCGCTCGCCGACCTCGTCAGCGATGTCGCCAATCTCAGCACCGGTGTCTACACGACAGCGATCTCGGGTCAGGACCGCTCCGACGAAACCGGCTCGGTCGCCAAGGCGCTGGAAGGTTTCCGCCACCGGCTCGCCGATACCAAGCGCCTGGAAGCCGAGGCACGCCATGAGCGTCAGCAATCCGAACAACAGCGCAGCCAGTCGGAATCGGAGCGCGCCCAGTCGAACGCCACCCAGCGCGAGATCGTCGCCAAGCTCGCCAAGGGCCTGTCGCATCTCTCGTCCGGTGATCTCGCCTATCGGATTTCCGATAATTTCCCCGGCGAATATGCGCAGCTGAAGAGCGACTTCAACTCGGCCATGGAAAGCCTCGAAGAGACGATCCAGACGGTCAACACCTCGGTCGTCAACATCGGCAACGGCACCAGCGAAATCAGCAACGCCGCCAACGACCTGTCGCACCGCACTGAACAGCAGGCTGCAAGCCTGGAAGAAACGGCGGCAGCACTCGATGAGTTGACCTCGCAGGTCAATGCCAGCGCCGACAATGCCAAGGTGGCCGCGAAATCCGTGGAAACCGCAAGCAACGATGCCGAACAGTCCGGTGAAGTCGTCCAGAAGGCGATTGCTGCCATGAAGGGCATCGAACAGTCGTCCGGCGAAGTCAGCCGCATCATCGGCGTCATCGACGAAATCGCCTTCCAGACCAACCTGCTCGCACTGAACGCCGGCGTCGAAGCGGCGCGTGCCGGTGATGCCGGCAAGGGCTTCGCCGTCGTCGCCCAGGAAGTCCGCGAGCTTGCCCAGCGTTCGGCCAATGCCGCCAAGGAGATCAAGACCCTGATCAACACCTCGGCCGGTCAGGTTCGCGACGGTGTCGATCTCGTCGGCCGTGCCGGTGGCGCGCTGCAGAAGATCGCCGACCAGGTCGTCCAGATCAACGGCCTGATCCGTCAGATCTCCGGCTCGGCTTCCGAACAAGCCGTCGGCCTGAAGGAGATCAACACGGCGGTCAACCAGATGGACCAGGTAACCCAGCAGAATGCCGCGATGGTGGAAGAGACCACGGCCGCCAGCATGACGCTCAACGAGGAGGCACGCTCGCTCAGCACGCTGGTATCGCGCTTCCAGGTGACCCGGCAGGGGACCTCGGCGGACATGCTGCGCGGCACCGCCGAACGCATGCGGGCGCCTGCCAAGACTCCGGCGGCAAGCTACAACGCACCCGCAAGGGCGGCTCCCGCCCGCACCGTCGCCCCGGTCCAGAAGGCCGCTCCGCAGGTCTCCGGCAACACGGCGCTGGCACAGGACAATTGGGAAGAATTCTGAGGTCCTGGACTGATCAAGAAGCAAACGGCGCCCCTGTGGCGCCGTTTCGCATTTGAGGGCGCCTGCACGGCTTGTTTGAATTGTTCTCTGGCAGAACGCTCGACGGGCATGTCCAGCGGAACTTCCGCGAAGGTTTCGCGTTTTACCGATAGTTATCAACCCGGAGGAATTCCAGATGACTGATCGTGGACCCACAGTTATCAATACAGGCCGCAGCAGCAATACAGGCTGGGCGGTTGCCGTTATTCTGGCAGTCGTCGTCATCGGCGGCTTGCTGATGTTTACCGGCGTCATCGATATCGGCGGCGGTGGCGGCAATACCGACGTGAATGTCAACGTTCCGGCTGTCGAGACCCCGTCGACCGACACCAAGCCGGCCACCGACACGCCGGCAACAGCACCGGCAACGACGACCCAGTAATTGCATCCAATCTACGACTATCCCCCGAATGCACAACGGCGCCCTCATCAGGCGCCGTTGTTGTATCATCCAATCGGTCAGGCAGCCTCTCAAAGACGGCCGATGCGTTCCGTCAGCAGGTCGAAAAAGCCTTGGTCGTCAATTTCGCGCATGACTTTGGCATTGTGCTTGCGCTTGGTGACCTGCCACCAATCGACCACGGTCATGCCGACGGTCAACTCGGACTGTGTCTCGATCTCGACATTGCAGTCGCGGCCCTTGAAGAGTTCGGGGCGCAGCAGGTAGGCGATAACAGTCGGATCGTGCAGCGGGCCGCCATCCGTACCGTATTTCTCCACGTCGAAGCGCTCGAAGAATTCCAGCATCTCGGCCATGGCGACGGCCGCGGGCGAGCCGATCGCCTTGATCTTCTCGACCCGTGCCTTGGTGGTCAGGACCCGGTGCGTCACATCGAGCGGCATCATCACGATCGGGATACCGGACTTGAAGACGATCTCGGCCGCGTCCGGATCGACATAGATGTTGAATTCGGCGGCCGGGGTGATGTTGCCGCCCTCGAAGAAGCCGCCGCCCATCATCACCAGTTCCCGCACGCGTGGCGCGATCTCCGGCGCCTTGTCGAGCGCCAGCGCGATATTGGTCAGTGCGCCGAGCGTGCAGAGCGTCACAGTGCCCGGTTCTGCGGTCAGCAATGTCTCGATGATGAAATCGACGGCGTGCTGCGGCTGCAGCGGCATGGTCGGCTCTTCCACCACCGGGCCATCGAGGCCGGTCTTGCCATGCACGTGTTCCGCCGTCACCAGTTGGCGTTTGAGCGGCCGATCGGCGCCGGCATAGACCTTGATGTCCCGGCGGTTGGACAGTTCGCAGACGACGCGGATATTGCGGGAGGTCTGCGCGACCGGAACGTTGCCGGAGACGGCGGTGATGCCCAGCACGTCGAGTTCGTCCGGGCTGCCGAGCGCCAGCATGATCGCGGCGGCGTCGTCCTGCCCCGGATCGGTGTCGATGATAATCTTTCTCGGCGCGGCCATTCGGGTCTCCTTGCAAATCAGCGAGCGGACTATGATTTGCCTCCCCTCCCGGCGCAAGCGCCTTGCGCTCGCTACGCACAGCTACCATATTGAGCCGTGCGGATGCTGCCTCGCAGGCCCGTGCAACGGTCGCTTGACAGCCAAGGACTAACGTATGACCCGGATTACGCCCTTTACGAGCCCGCTATTGCTCGGTTTCGATGCCATGGAAAAGACCCTTGAGCGGATTGCCAAGGGCAATGACGGCTATCCTCCCTATAATATCGAACGCGTCCGCCGTGATGAGACATCCGGCGAGCCGGAGCGGCTGCGAATCACGCTGGCCGTCGCCGGCTTCGGCGAGGATGACCTCGACGTTACCACCGAGGAAAACCAGCTGATCATCCGCGGCCGGCAGGCGGAGACAGGCGAACGCGACTATCTGCATCGCGGCATCGCCGCCCGTCAGTTCCAGCGCATGTTCGTTCTGGCCGATGGAATGCAGGTCTCGAAGGCCGAATTGAAGAACGGCTTGCTTTCCGTCGACCTCATCCGTCCGGAACCGGTCCGCATGGTAAAGAAAATTAATATTTTGGTCCCAGAGTAGGATAACCGGCAAAGCAATGCCGGCTGCATCAGGCGCCGGCTTTGTCCCAAAGGCTGAAACTTCGTGCAGCGAATCAATGAGTTACAGTTTTCCGCGTCATTGGTTGGCGAGTGATTCTGTAAAGCCACGGAGTATCACTCATGGGATTGAAACACGTCAGCTCGCACCTGTCGAAAAACGACCTGGCCCATCTCGGCGCCGGTGAAGTTGGCTATATCCGCAAGATGCGGTCCGACGAAGTGTCGCGCGTCTTCCCGGAAGCGCCTGACATGGATCCAGGCCTCGACCTCTGGGCCCTTTTCGGCGCCGATGGCACGCCGATCCTCTTGACCGACAATCGTTCCAGCACCTTTTTCAAGGCCGCTGAAGACGACCTGCGGACCGTCAGCCTGCACTAAACCGACTTGATAATAGCGTTCCGGCTTTTGTTTAGAGCCGCCGGAACGTCAGATAGGCAGATTTGCGCCCTTCCCGTCGTGCCTTGGCCTCGTAGCGCGTGCTCGGCCAGCCGGGATAGGGTGTCAGCCAGTCGCTCGCATTGTCCGCCGTCCATTCGAAGGCGGCATGATCGCGACAGAACGACAATGTCCAGTTCACATAACCGTCGATATCCGAGGCGAAGCAGAACGTGCCGCCGGGCTTCAGCACCCGTGCGAAACGATCGAGGTTGACGGCGGAAACGAAGCGGCGCTTCCAGTGCTTCCGCTTCGGCCAGGGATCCGGATAGAGCAAATCGATCTGGTCGATCGAGGCGTCCGGCAGCCAGTCGAGCACCTGCGTCGCATCATCGTCGTGCAAGCGGATATTCCGGGCACCCTTCTCCTCGATATGCCCCACGAGCTTCGCCATCGAATTGACGAAGGGCTCGACGCCGATGAAGCCCATGGCAGGGCTTTCGACGGCCCGATGGATCAAGTGCTCGCCGCCGCCGAAACCAATTTCCAGCCGCACGCGATCGACAGGATGGCTGAACAGCGCCTTGATATCGTTCGGCGCCGGCGAATCGAGCGACAGGCGCAGCACCGGCAGCACTGTCTCCAGATGGGTCGCCTGCAGCGCGCGCAGGGGTTTGCCCTTGCGGCGCCCGAAGAAGGCTTCGGTCGAGCGGTTGCGGTGCTGGTCGGTCATGGCAGTGGTCTTTCACGATAAAAGCGGACGTCTCCGCCCGGAGACATCCGCTTTACAGTCTTATCGGACTGTCCGTCCAGAGGTCTGGTCGTCCAGATGCTCAGGCGGCCTTCAGCGCTTCCTTGAGCGGCTTGACGAGGTCGAGCTTCTCCCAGGAAAACGAACCGTCACGGCCAGCCTTGCGGCCGAAATGGCCGTAAGCGGAGGTCTTGGCATAGATCGGCTTGTTGAGGTCGAGGTGACGGCGAATACCCGACGGCGACAGGTCCATCGCTTTGCGGATCGCGTCTTCGACCTGGTCCTCGGTAACCTTGCCGGTGCCGTGCAGGTCGACATAGATCGACAGCGGCTGGGCAACGCCGATCGCATACGAAATCTGGATCGTGCAGCGATCCGACAGGCCGGCGGCAACGACGTTCTTGGCGAGGTAGCGGGCTGCATAGGCCGCGGAACGATCGACCTTGGTCGTGTCCTTGCCGGAGAACGCACCACCGCCATGCGGGGCAGCCCCGCCATAGGTATCGACGATGATCTTGCGGCCGGTGAGGCCCGCGTCACCATCCGGACCGCCAATGACGAACTTGCCGGTCGGGTTGATGTACCAGTTGCAGTCATCGGCGATTTCGATGTCGTGCAGCGCTTCGCGGATGTAAGGCTCAACCACCGCGCGAACCTTGGCGGAATCCCAGCTTTCGTCCAGATGCTGCGTCGATAGCACGATGGAGGTGACTTCCGCCGGCTTGCCGTCGACGTAACGCACGGTCACCTGGCTCTTGGCATCGGGACCAAGCCGTCCGGCATCGCCCTCTCCCGTCTTGCGGGCGGTTGCCAGCAAAGCAAGAATGCGGTGCGAGTAATAGATCGGGGCCGGCATGAGGTCGGCGGTTTCGCGGCAGGCGTAACCGAACATGATGCCCTGGTCGCCAGCGCCTTCGTCACCCTGCTTGTCGGCAGCGTTATCGACGCCCTGCGCGATGTCGGCGGACTGCGGATGCAGGAGTACATCGATCTTCGCGGTCTTCCAATGGAAGCCGGCTTGCTCGTAGCCGATTTCGCGGATCGCCTTGCGGGCGGCAGACTTGAACTTGGCGGGATTGATGACCGGGTGGCCGGCTGCGTCCTTGACGACGTTGCCGTCCTTGTCCTTCTTCAGGAGCGTATCGGGAACGCGAACCTCACCGGCGATCACGACCCGGTTGGTGGTCGCCAGCGTTTCGCAGGCGATTCGAACACCCCAGGGATCGACACCCGTTTTCGCAGCTTCACGATACACAAGATCGACGATTTCATCCGAAATCCGGTCACAGACCTTGTCGGGATGGCCTTCTGCTACGGATTCACTCGTAAACAGGTAGTTTGTGCGCATGCGGGAAGTCCCCTCAAAGAAAAAACTGCTTGGAACGTGTTAGTGATTTTGCCATCAAAAAACAAGCACACAAGGACATAAATATATCTTTATATCCGCGCCAGAGGAACGTTTTTCCTGCTTTTTGATGCAGTATGCCGCACTTCGCGACAAACAGCCGCCGCTTCGACGCAGCAACGCATTCACCGAAGCGTCACATCCGGGCACAAAAAAAGCGGCACTGTCCGGCCGCTCTTTTTCAGTTTCGGCTTGCGCCAGCCTTATTCGGCTTCCGCCTCGGCAGCGAGCGCCTTGACGAGATCGACCAGTTTGCGGCGCACCTTGGGATCGCCGATCTTGACGAATGCGCGGTTGAGCTGGAGGCCTTCGGAGGAGGACAGGAAATCAACCACATAGTTGGAGCTGGACGCTTCCGCCATGCCTGACGGGCCTGACAATCCAGAATCGCCCGGTGCGTCCTCGAAGAAAAACGAGACGGGAACATTCAGAATGCTTGAAATATTCTGGAGACGGCTGGCGCCGACCCGGTTCGTGCCCTTCTCGTATTTCTGGATCTGCTGGAACGTGATCCCGAGGCTCTCGCCGAGCTTTTCCTGGCTCATTCCCAGCATGGTACGGCGAAGACGAATCCGGCTACCGACGTGGATGTCGATCGGATTTGGCTTTTTCTTGTTTTCTATCATGATGGTTTCCTAATAAGCAAAGTTTCAGTTTCTCCATAACCTGGACACTTGCCGAGAGCAGACTACACGCCACGTTGTGTAGCCGGGCGGAAACCCTCTGAACATAGGTGAAGATCTATGGTGAAGACCACTATGCAATTTTAGGGGTTTTTGGTCAATTCTCTCGCAAAATAAAACTAACGCGGGAAATAATCGCGAGCGCCAGCAGGAAAGCGGCGATGACCATGCCGTTCCGCTTCTGCTCCTCCGGGCTCATAGGCAGAGCAAGCTTTCCCGGCAAAATTGTGTCAACAAAGCCGCGGGTTCCAAACGGAAAACCGGTGACGATTTCGCCGCGCGCATCAACGACCGCCGAAATTCCGGTATTGGCGGCGCGGATGAGCGGCATTCCGTTTTCGACGGCACGCAGCCGCGCCTGCTGGAAATGCTGATAAGGGCCAGGGGTATTTCCAAACCAGGCATCGTTGGTCAGGTTGAGCAGCGCGCTGGTGCGCAGAACGTCATCACTGATCTCGTCCGGGAAGATCGCCTCATAGCAGATCAGCGGATAAAGTGCTGCCCCACCCGGCAGGGTCAGGAGCGAACGCGTCGCGGCCGCTGAAAATCCGCCGGGCATGGACGCGGCGATCGCATTCAGGCCGGCCGAATAGAGCAGGCTTTCCATCGGCATATATTCACCGAAGGGAACGAGATGCACCTTGTCGGACGCGCTGATGATCTGGCCTTGGTCATCGATGACATAGATGGAATTGTAGTAGCGCGGCGGCAGGCCGGCGCCCGCATCCTCGGCCCGCACGGCGCCGGCGATCAGCACCTGCCCGTCCTGCAGAACGTCGGCGATCCTCAGCAATGCATCCGGATTTTCGGTGATGATGAACGGCACAGAGGTTTCCGGCCAGACGACGATATCCGGGCGCTTGGCGCCATCGAGCGGCGCGTCCTGCGTCAGCTTCAGATGCTCCTCGAACACGGAGGACCGCTCCTTGTCGTCCAGTTTCTTCGACTGGTCGATCATCGGCTGCACGAGCCGGATGGTGACGGCCGGATCGGCCGGCGGCGGCGAGGGTTGGTGCAGACGATAGAAACCATAGCCGAAATGGGCGCCGATCAGGAGCGTGGCGAGGCCCAGCCCCAAACCCATGCCCTTGCGCGTTCCGATCAGCGCCGGGGCGGCGAACACGAAGACGGCAAGCATGGTGACGCCGGCAAGACCGATCACCGATGCCGACTGCATCATCAGCGGCATGGGCATGGCGGCATAGCCGATGGCGTTCCAGGGAAAGCCGGTGAGGACGAAGCCGCGCAGCCATTCGAACAGACCGAATGCAAAGGCAAGGGCGGCGATCCGCCCCAGGCCGTTCGACCAGAGCAGGCGTGCCAGCAGCACCGCGAAAGCGTGGAAGACGGCGAGGAAGGCGGGCAAGCCGATGACGGCGAGCGGCAAGGCCCAGGCGAACTCATCCGCCTCGACCAGCAGCGCATTGCCGAGCCACCAGAGACCGCCGAGAAAATAACCGAAGCCAAAGAACCAGCCGATGGCGAAGGCCGGAAAGCCGCGCCGGATCGCGCCGTGATCGGGATCACCCGACGCGCCGTCGATCAGCCAGACGAGGATGGGAAAGGACAGGAAGGGAGCCGCGAAGATGCCGAAGGGCGGCAAAGCCAGAACGGCGATCAATCCGGCGACGAAGGCGACAAGTGCCCGGCGGGCTCCCGACAACAGCATGATCCTGCCCGCAAGCCACTCCATTCAGTTCTCCCGTTCTACAGCGCCGCGCGTCAAGTATGAAGCGCAAAGGTCGCTGTAACACTTTAAAGATGCTGCATAATTTATCCTTAAATCGATTTCGATTTTAAGGCATTACACAGTAGCGCGGGCCGCCACCGGCCTAAGGTCGGGGCAAGCAGCAAAGCGCAGAGATCGCCCGTCCGAATCAACGCGTGGGCAGTCTTCCAAAAAAGCGGCTGCTTGTCCCGCCTTGAAACGACTTATGGGATCTCGCGGCTGACGGTCATCCAGCTTCGCGCATGGTTTTCTCAGGCGCGTCGGCTTGCGCGGTCTCGACCGGCAAATCCTCTTCACCCTTGACCATGCGACGGCGGGCCGGCGGACGTTTGCGCACGATGCGGACGCGCTTCACGCGGCGCGGATCGGCATCGAGAACCTGGAATTCGAAGCCCGGCAGGGCCTGCACGACCTCGCCCCGGGCCGGTATCCGGCCAAGCGATGCGAAGACCAAGCCACCGAGCGTATCGACATCCTCAAGCTGTTCACGGACATCGAAATCCGGGCCGATCGCGGCGGCGATCTCTTCCAGTTCCACGCGCGCATCCGCAACGAAGACGTCGTCCGACGTCTTGGCGAACATCACTTCTTCGTCGTCATGCTCATCCTCGATATCGCCGACGACCATCTCGACGATGTCCTCCAGCGAAGCCAGCCCGTCGGTTCCGCCATATTCGTCGATGACCAGCGCCATCTGGATACGGGCAGCCTGCATGCGCTGCATCAGGTCGGAGGCATGCATGGACGGCGGCACGAACAGGACCTGCCGGATGATGCCGGCCTCTTCCACGGTCTTGCTGAGATCGATGCGGGCAAGATCAAAGACGGCCTTCGGCTGACGGGGCGACTTTTCAGGTCTCTCACCCGCCGTTGCGACCACGGCAGGCGTGCGACTGCCGGCGCGGCGCTTATTGCGCGCCTGCTTGGTGACATAGGATAACAGGTCGCGGATATGCACCATGCCGCGCGGATCATCGAGGCTTTCGCTGTAGACCGGCATGCGCGAGCGGCCCGACTCCTCGAAAATCACCATCAATTCGGCGATCGTGATGCTCAGATCCACCGCTTCGATATCGGCGCGCGGCACCATCACGTCCTCGACGCGGACTTCGCGAAAGCGGAGGATATTGTTGAGCATGGCGCGCTCGGCCGGCGAAAAGGCCGTATCGGCCTCGGCGCCACTGGTCATCAGCGCATCTGCAAGATCTTCGCGCAGGCTTGAGCCGCTGCTGGCGCGCCATATCCGCGCTGCCCGACTCCAGAAGGAGGAGCCCGATTTGCCGTTTTCAGGTTTCTGGCCGGCGCTACTACTGCCGCCCTCGTCCTGACTGGAGGCTTCCGCCTCATCTCTAACAGCCGCGGTCGGCTGTGCTCTAAAATCGCTCATTGTTCCAAACTATCAAACGGGATCGCTGTCCCCATAGGGATCAGATAAACCAAGACCGGCTAAAATACGAGTCTCGAGGCTCTCCATTCTTTCCGCTTCGTCGTCTTCCAGGTGATCATACCCGAAAAGATGCAGAAATCCATGCACGAGCAAATGGGTGAGATGCTCGTTGAACGGCTTGCCGAGGTCGTCGGCCTCGCGCACCAGGGTCTCGTGGGCGAGAATAATGTCGCCGAGCATCGGCCCCGGCTTCTTGCCCGGCATCAGCGGAAAGGCCGGAAAGGACAGGACATTGGTCGGCTTGTCCTGCGAGCGCCACTCGGCGTTGATCGACCGGATCGACGCATCGTCGGTGAAGACCAGCGAGACTTCCGGCGGCACTTTCGGAAACGGCTGCTTTTCCTCGCGCTTCAGGAAATCGGCGGCGGCCGTAAGCACGCGTTCGCTCAAGGCCTGGAGGTCCGCCTCGGAAGGCCAGGGGCCTTCCTCGATACTGATCTGAATATCAAGCATGATCATGGGATGGGCTTGCGGCCGCCTCAGCGGTCGCCCTGCTCGCTTTCATCGTGAACGGCGGTCGTCGCCTCATAGGCGCGAACGATGCGGGCCACCATCGGATGACGAACGACATCGGCATCCTTGAAGCGGATCACCGAAACGCCCTCGACGCCTTTCAATATCTGAAGAGCTTCCACAAGGCCCGACTTGACGCCGCGCGGCAGATCGACCTGGCTCGGGTCGCCGGTGACGATCATGCGGCCGTTTTCGCCGAGGCGCGTCAGGAACATCTTCATCTGCATCGCCGTGGTGTTCTGGGCTTCGTCAAGAATCACGGCGGCATTGGCGAGCGTCCGCCCGCGCATGAAGGCGAGCGGCGCGATTTCGATCACGCCGGCGGTGATCGCCCGCTCCACCTTGTCGCCGGGCATCATGTCGTAGAGGGCATCGTATAGCGGCCGCAGATAGGGATCGACCTTGTCCTTCATGTCGCCGGGCAGGAAGCCGAGGCGTTCGCCGGCTTCGACGGCCGGCCGTGACAGCACGATACGATCGACCGCGCCGCGCTCGAGCAACTGGGCCGCATGCGCGACCGCCAGATAGGTCTTGCCGGTACCGGCCGGACCGACGCCGAAGACGAGTTCGGACCGTTCGAGCGCCCGCATATAGGCATCCTGCGTCGGCGTGCGCGCGGCGATGGTCTTCTTGCGGGTGGAAATCTGGGCGAGGTTCAACTTGGCCTTCTTTTCCATGGTCGGCAGTTGCAATTGGTCATCCGCGGCCATGGCCATGCGGATAGCGCCTTCGACATCGGAAGGCTCGACGCTGCCGCCGCTTTGCAGGCGGCCATAAAGATAGTCCAGCGCCCGGCGGGCCTGGTTCGTCGCAACGATTTCGCCGGAAATGGCAACGGAATTGCCGCGCGGACGAGCATCGATGTGAAGCCGCTGTTCGATCAGTTTGAGGTTCTGGTCGAACTGGCCGAAAAGCTCGCTGGCGAACCGGTTGTTCTCGAAAGTAAGCACGAAGTGATTGACGTCTGTCGCGGATGTTTTCGACTGGCGCGGCGAAGATGAAACCAATTCGTGTCCGTTCAAGCGGTAAGGCTCCTTGAGCTGGCGGTCCCTTAGCTTACCACCTCGGCAAACAGACTGTTAGGGCCCGCACCAGTGATTCGTACACTTATAATGTCACCGATTTGCGATGACATTGCATCAACATTCACTGATTGCAGCCAGGGAGAGCGGCCGATCAGCTGCCCCGGCATGCGGCCGGGTTTCTCCAGAAGCAGGTCGATCGTCTTGCCGATGCACGCTTGCGCAAAGTCATTCTGCTGCTTCAAAAGCAAAGCCTGCAATCTTTCCAAGCGCTTCGCCTTCACGGCCTCCGGCACCTGATCGTCGAGATCGGCGCCGGGCGTTCCCGGCCTGGTGGAATATTTGAAGGAAAATGCCTGTGCATAACCGACCGTCTCGACGAGACGCAGCGTGTCCTCGAAGTCCTCATCGGTCTCGCCGGGGAAGCCGACGATGAAATCGCCCGACAGCGCCAGGTCCGGGCGGGCAGCCTTGATACGGGCGATCAGCGCGATGTATTCGGCCGTCGTATGGCGCCGGTTCATCGCTTTCAGGATGCGATTGGAACCAGACTGGATCGGTAGATGCAGGTAGGGCATCAGTTGCGGCAGGTCGCGATGCGCCTCGATCAGGCTGTCATCCATGTCGCGCGGATGGCTGGTCGTGTAGCGCAGACGGGCGAGCCCATCGATTTCGCTCAGTCGGTGAAGCAGTTCGCCGAGACCCCATTTCGCGCCGTCCGGGCTGGCGTCATCCGGACCTGCGCCGTGCCAGGCATTGACGTTCTGGCCGAGCAGCGTGATTTCGCGCACGCCGCCATCGACCAGCTTCTGCGCCTCGGCGACGATCTGGGCGACGGGGCGGGAGACTTCGGAACCGCGCGTATAGGGCACCACGCAGAAGGTACAGAACTTGTCGCAACCTTCCTGAACGGTCAGAAAGGCCGTGACGCCCCGCGCTCTGGTCTTTGCCTTGTCCGGCGCCGGCAGGTTCTCGAACTTGTCCTCGATGGCGTAATCGGTTTCCAGCACCCGCTCGCCGCGTTTGACACGCTTCAGGGCTTCCGGAAGCCGGTGATAGGTCTGCGGGCCGATGACAAGATCGACCGCAGGCGCGCGGCGCAGGATTTCGTCGCCTTCAGCCTGGGCGACACAACCGGCGACACCGATCATCATCTCGCGGCCTTTGCCGGCTTTTTTCTTCTTCAGGTCACGCAAGCGGCCAAGCGCCGAATAGACCTTTTCCGCCGCCTTCTCGCGTATATGGCAGGTGTTCAGGAGGACAAGATCGGCATCTTCCATGACGTCGGTCGAGACATAGCCGTCCTTCGACAGCGCGTCCGTCATCCGGTCGGAATCATAGACGTTCATCTGACAGCCATAGGTCTTCACGAAAACCTTGCGGACGGGCGCGACGTCGGGAGCCAAATCTGGCTTTGCGGACAAAACGGATGTTTCCTGGGTCATGCGGCGTTCCATAGAGCATCGAGGGGCGAAATTGAAGCCCCCCAAGGCTTCAGCGCCCGCGCAGCTTCAGCGACAGCATGGAGCGGATGCTCTTCTCGACCTGGCGACTGACGACCTTGCGGTTGCTGTCCGCCATATAGGTGATCTGCTCGCCGAAGATCACATCGACATCGACCGCGCCCTCATAAAGAATGCCAAGCAGATGCGGCGCCAGCGGAATGTCGCCGGGCCAGGCGGCGATCGGCCGGTGATAGCGTCCCATCGGCATGCCGTGGATGCCGGTATAGGCAATGGCGACGGGCTGAACGTGGACGGCGCCGGTCGGCGACAGGGGTACGGCCGCGGCGGCGGCGCCGAACAGCGAGGTCTTGATTTCCAGCAGGCGATTGCCGTCCGATGTCGTGCCTTCGGGAAACAGGACGACGATCTCGCCGTCAGCCAGTCTCTTGCCGATCTCGTTGACCTGATTGCCGGTCGTGCGCTTTTGCTCGCGGTCAATGAAGATCGTCTTCTGCAACCGGGCCAAAAGACCGAAAACCGGCCATGCCTTGACGTCGGACTTGGCGACGAAGGCCACATCGGCGATCGAACCGAGGACGAGAATATCCTTCCAGCTGGCATGATTGGACACGAGCATCAGCGGTCGCTGGGAATCAGGCTTGCCGTGAACGTGGACCCGGATGCCGACCAGGCGGCAGGCGATGCGATGCCAGAGCCGGGGCAGCCGACGCCGGGGCGACACGTCCAGCCAGAGCAGGACGATCTGGATCGGCGCCAGAACGAGCGTAGCCGTGATCAGGGCGATCATGCAGACCGTGACGCGCAGCCAGTTGATCACGCGGTCAATCCTCGCAGGCACGAAAACCCACGCTTGGTCTGCTTCTTCCGATCCATTCTGATCTGGTTGGATTGGCGGCTCAAAGGCTTTCCTCGTTCAGCGCTACGGCCTAACCAAGATCGAGCCGCATGACAAGGGCGGCGGTTTTTGCGCCGTTAACACTCTGATAATACGCGCGTCTTTCGCCCACCTTGGCAAAGTGCAGCTTCCGGTAAAGCGCGACGGCGGCGATATTGGTTTCGTCGACCTCCAGGAACACCGCTTCGGCGGCCTGATCCCGCGCCTCGCGGATCGCCGCCCGCATCAGCCGCCAACCGAGACCAAGACGGACAAATTTCGGATCAACGCCGATCGTCAGGATTTCCGCTTCGCCGGCGGCGACGCGCGCCAGGACGAAGCCTGCGGTAATCGGACGCGCCAGCGCATTGCTCTGGCGGGCGATGAAGCCGAAGACCGTATCCTGGACCAGGAGGGCATGCAGTTCGCCGTCGCTCCACGGGGGCGTGAAGCGTAGCTTATGAACAGCGGCGGCCTGCGGCAGGTCGGCGGCTTCGAGAGGGAAGATGTCGAATTCCGGCTTGCGAGCGAAATAATCGGTCAGCGCCATCTTACGCCCGCGCCACCGCGAAACCGGCTTGGGACTTGACGTCCGGTCCGCGCAGGTAAAGCGGGCTCGGCTTGCCCAGCGCGGGATCGGCCATTGCTCCAAGGCGGGCGACGATACCGATGTCGCATGCATCGGCTTGCGAAACGCCCGGTGCCGGCTCGGCGATCAGGTGCCGTGTCGCGGAACCACAGATGATTCCTTCAAAGCCGGCAAACATCTCTTGGGCATCCGCCAGCTCGACGACCTGCGCTTCGGTGCGCGGCGTACCGTCGGCTTCAAAAATCTGGCAATAGAGTTCGTCCCGCTTGGCGTCCATGGCGGCCAACACCGCTTGTCCGAGATGTAGCCGACGGGGGGAAGCAGCAAGGGCTGCCAGCACGGAAACGCCGACAGCAGGCACGCCGAGCGCTAAGGCGAAACCACGGGCGGCGGCCACGCCGACGCGGATGCCGGTAAAGGAGCCCGGACCGACGGTGACGGTGATCCGGTTGATATCGGCGAGTGAATGCCCGCTCTCCGCCAGCGCCTGATCGATGAAGGCCATCAACCGCTCGGCATGGCCACGGCCGATATCGGCGCCCGCCGATGCCAGCACACGATCGTCACCGCTGTCATAAACAGCCGCGAAACAACCCGTCCCGGCCGTATCGATGGCCAGGACGATCATGGATTTTCAATCTGGATAAGGAATTGCCGAAGCACGATCGGACGCTCGCTCAGACGGCCTCGACTGCCTGCACTTCGGGAACGAAATGGTGCAGCAGGTTCTGCACGCCATGCTTCAGCGTCGCCGTGGAGGACGGGCAGCCGGAGCATGCACCCTTCATGTTGAGGAACACCGTACCGTCGCGGAAGCCCTTGAAGGTGATATCACCGCCATCCTGCGCGACCGCCGGACGAACGCGGCTTTCGAGCAGTTCCTTGATGGTGGCGACGATGGTCTCGTCACCGGCTTCATAGAATTCGCCGTCCTGATCGCTTTCCTCGGCACGGGTCTGCACCGCCATGACCGGCTGGCCGGACATGAAATGCTCCATGATCGAGCCGAGAATGGCCGGCTTCAGGTGCTGCCATTCCTGCGCTTCCTTGGTCACGGTGATGAAGTCATAACCGAAATAGACACCGGTCACGCCGGGGATGGCAAACAGGCGCGACGCGAGAGCGGAGCCGGCAGCAGCCTCTTCCTCGTCCCGGAATTCCGCCGTGCCGTTCTCCATCACTACCTTGCCGGGCAGGAATTTCAGCGTAGCGGGATTCGGCGTGGCTTCGGTCTGGATGAACATGTCTTTCTCCGCATCGGCCGGGAATGCGCTCAACCAGCCTGTTTAGAATTATTCAAAAGAATATAAGCCGTTTGGATGGGCGCTTCAAGACATGGCAGGTCACATCTTGAAGAATTGAACCCGCCGCTTTGCCCCTCACCCTAGCCCTCTCCCCGCAGGCGGGGCGAGGGGATGACGGAGTTTGCTGCATGTCCCTTCTCCCCGCCTGCGGGGAGAAGGTGCCCGACAGGGCGGATGAGGGGCCGAAAGGCACACCCAATCCAATCCACTCAGCTCAGCGCGTCGATTTCCTCATCCGTCAGCAAATCCGGAATAACCGTGACCGGGATGGGGAACGCGGCGGTCTTGCCGGCGATCGAGGATACCAGCGGCCCCGGCCCGTCCTTGGCCGAACCGGCTGCGAGTACTAGAATGGCAATATCCCGGTCTTCCTCGATCAGGCCGTAGATCTGCTCGGTGGCGCTGCCTTCCCGGATCACCATTTCCGGCTCGATACCGATGGTTTCGCGAACTGTCTGGGCGATCTTGGCGAGCGTGGCCTCGGCTTCGGCGCGGGCTTCCGCGCGCATGATGCCCTCGACGCCCAGCCATTGCTGGAAGTCGGCATCCGCGATGACATAAAGCAGGACAAGGCCGCCGCTGGAATTCCTGGCCCGCATTCCGGCATAGTGCACGGCGCGGCCACATTCCGGGGTATCGTCGATCACCGCCATGAATTTACGGCGGTGACCTTCCATTCTCGAGAGTCGTGTTGAAACCATGGCGGGACTCTTACACCCGATATTTTTGGCTGCAAGGACTCTTTTGCGGCAATTTATTGCAGAAAGCCGACGATCTCGCGGACCTGTTTCATCGTCACTTCCGCCCGCGCCCGGGCGCGCTCGCCGCCGTCGCGCAGGATGGCGTCGATATGCGTCGTGTCGTCCATCAGGCGACGCATTTCACCGGAAATCGGCGCGAGAACATTCACCGACAGATCGACCAGCGCCGGCTTGAAGACCGAGAACTGCTGACCGCCGAACTCCGAAAGCACATCCTGCTTGGTCTTGTCCGACAGGGCAGCGTAGATGCCGACGAGATTGTCGGCTTCCGGCCGGCCCTTCAGGCCGTCCACTTCGCTCGGCAGCGCGTCCGGATCGGTCTTGGCCTTGCGGACCTTCTTGGCGATCGTCTCGGCATCGTCCATCAGGTTGATGCGCGAAAGATCGGATGCATCCGACTTCGACATCTTCTTAGTGCCGTCGCGCAACGACATGACGCGCGGGGCAGCGCCGCCGATCAACGGCTCGACCATCGGGAAAAAGGCATGCACCGGCTCTTCACCGACCTTGATGTCGACGCCGTAGTCGGTCTTGCGGATATGATCGCCAAAATCAATGTTGAACTTCTGGGCGATATCGCGGGCCAGTTCCAGATGCTGCTTCTGGTCGTCACCGACCGGAACATGCGTTGCGCGGTAAACGAGGATGTCGGCCGCCATCAGGCTCGGATAGGCGAGCAGGCCAAGCGACATCTGCTCGGCATTCTTGCCGCTGGACTTGTCCTTGAACTGGGTCATGCGTTCCATCCAGCCGATGCGGGCGACGCAATTGAAGATCCAGGCCAGTTCGGCATGCTGCGGCACGGCCGACTGGTTGAAGACGATGTGCTTCTTCGGATCGATGCCCGAGGCGATGAAGGCGGCGGCGATCGAGCGGATCTGGCCAGGCATATCCTCATGCACCAGTTGCGCGGTGATCGCATGCAGATCGACGACGCAATAGATGCAGTCGTTGTTTTCCTGCAGCGCCACGAATTTACGGATTGCGCCAAGATAATTACCGAGATGCAGATTTCCCGTCGGCTGGACACCGGAGAAAACGAGCGGCTTGAAGTCTGACATGCTGTCCTCGATCGGGCTTGTGGAGGGCCCAGTTTGATTGATGTTTCGGGGCTTATGCACACAGGCGTTGCGGCGATCAAGAGGCATGCGTCCTGGGGGGACGGCAAATTCCACCCATGTTGGCCGAACCGGTTGCCAAGGCTTTGAATCCGCAGATTGAAATTGGAAATTTTTCCTCTAATATAATTCCTCAGCTCCCAGAGATAGCGGGGCAACAAGGTATTGACTTTCGCACTAAGAAGAAAATTCCATAAATTCGCTTCATTTCGGATGAATTTGCCAGTCGTTACCGCAACCAGGTTCTTTAGCCGAGCTCATTGAGCTGTACTGCGCACACAATGGCGCGGCGAACCGACATTTGCATGGGCCTCGCTCCAAAACGGACGCTGAAAGGGCGCATGCCGAGGGGATTGTCATGCGTAATCTGTTATTGCTTGCTCTCGCCTGCCTGATAACCGTTTTCAATTTCACTGCTGCCGAAGCCAGAAATGACCGACCGCGTAAAGTGAAGCTTCCCGTGCACAGCAGAACGATGGCTTATGCCGTCCAGACCGTATCCGTCAGAACAGGCTGCTTTTCGCCTCGCCTTGAGGGTATTCTGGCGCATATCGCCATGAAAACCGGGCACCGTCCGCTGGTCACCTCGGGCCATCGCCCGCGCGCCCATCGTGCGCGTTCGCTGCACCGGTTTTGCCAGGCTGCGGATATCCGTGTGCCCGGCGTTTCGGAAAGCAAAATCCTTGCTGCGGCGAGAACGGCCCCGGGCATCGGCGGCATCGGCCGCTATTGCAACGGCATTGTTCACGTCGATACCGGCCCCAGGCGCCAATGGGCTCATTGTGGCAAATCGAAACGCCATTTCCTCAGCGCCAAGCGCCGTTCGGGAAAGCGCGCCTGAAGCCTGTAATTGCTTCAAGGATCGACAGGAGGTGGCGGTGGTGCTGCCTTGCGCTTCATATTGCGCCGGATCATGCCGAGATCGGCGCCGCCGATCAGGAAGGCAACGGCGAAATAGACAGCCATCGAGACGGCAATCAACAGGGCGAGCGCACCGAGCTTGGTCCACAGCGGCGAACCCGTTGCGAGCGAGGTGGCAAAGATACCGCGCAGATAGATCAGCACACCACCCATCAACGCAGCTGAGACAACCTGCAACGCCGCGCGGCGCAACAGCGACCATTCCCATACCAGATGGCCGCGGCGCAACAGCGTCACGAACAAAAGAATGGTGCTGATCCAGCCGGCCGTCGCCTCCGCAATGGCGATGCCGGGCGCGCCGAGACGGGGAAACAGGGTGATGGCCAGCGCGCAGTTGGCGGCAACGGCAACGGCCGAAAAGCGCATCGGCGTCCTGGTATCCTCGCGGGCATAGAAGCCCGGCTGCAGCGCCTTGATCAGCACGAAGGCCGGCAGGCCGATGCCGTAGATTGCCAGGATCGAGCCGACGACAGCGGTGTTCTGCTCATGGAATGCGCCGCGCTCATAGAGTACGCGGATGATCTCGTCGGAGAGGATCCAGAGCGCGAAGGCGGCGGGAATGGTCAGGAACAGCACGAATTCGATCGAGCGGTTCTGCAGGTTCCCCGCCTCACGCAGGTTTCCGCCTTTCAAGGCACGCGACAACTCCGGCAAGAGCACGACGCCGACGGCGATGCCGACAACGCCGAGCGGCAGCTGGTAGATCCGGTCGGCATATTGCAGGGCCGCGATGGCGCCGTCCTGGGCGGACGCGATGGCCTGGCCGATCAGTTGGTTGATCTGGGTGATGCCGCCCGTGATGGCGGCGGGTACGGCGAGGATCAAGAGCCGCTTGACGTTGGGGGTGAAACGCGGGAATTTCAGCCCGATGCTCATGCCGGCATGGAGCACACCGAAATAGACGACGGCCAACTGCAGGATACCGGCGACCAGCACGCCCCAGGACAGATACCAGGCGGTGGTCAGCGGATCGGCACCGTTATAGAGCGCGTAGAGCAGCGCCCCGATCATAACGACATTGAGGAAGATCGGCGCGACGGCGGCGGCGAAGAAATGGTGCAGCGAATTGAGCATGCCGCTCATCATGGCGGTCAGCGACATGCACATGAGATAGGGGAACATGACCATCGCCATCTTCACCGTCAGGGCGGATTTGTCGACATCGTCCGCAAAACCCGGCGCTATGACGAACCGCACCAGAAGCGGCATGGAGAGTTCCATGACAATGGTGATCAGAAGCAGGACGGTGAAGAGGACGCCAAACACTTCCTCGGAAAAACGCTTGGCCCCATCGACGCCGTTCGCCTCGATCTCCTTGGAAAACAGCGGCACGAAGGCGGCGTTGAAGGCGCCCTCGGCAAACAGCCGGCGGAAGAGGTTCGGAAAGCGGAAGGCGGCATAGAAGACGTCGGCCATCGGGCCAGTGCCAAGCGCCGCCGCCATCAGTGTTTCGCGGGCGAAACCGAAGATGCGGCTGCCGAGCGTGGCGCCGCCGACCGTCATGAATTTCCGAACGAGGCTCATGGTTCCGCCTTGGCCTTCCTTGCGCCGGCCACCGACCGGGTATTCTGCGGGGCGATCATGCCGGACGGCATGCGGTCACGCATTTCGTCCGCCTCGTCCGACATGACGGCCTTCAGCCGCGCGATGATATTGCCGTGCCGCGCCTCGTTGGTGATCTTCTGGCCGACAAGATCGGTGACGTAGAATGTATCGATGACTTTCTCGCCGAAGGTGGTGATATGCGCCGAGGCAATGTCGAGCGAGAGATCAGATAGGACGGCGGTCACTTCAGACAGCAGACCCGTCCGGTCGAGGCATTCGATCTCGATGACGGTAAACTTGTTCGACAGGCCGTTGTTGATGATGACGGCCGGCGGCACCGTGAACGCCTTGTTGCGCTTGCGATGCTTGGTGCGGCTGGCGATCACTTCCGGCAGACGCTTCGACCCGGACAGCACGTTCTCGATCATCTTGCCGATATTGGCCGCGCGGCGCATTTCGTCGTCATCGACGGGGAATTCACGGTTGATCAGGATCGTGTCGAGCGCGCGCCCGTCCGACGTTGTGAAAATCTGCGCGTCGACGATGTTGGCCCCGGCCGCGGCGCAAGCGCCGGCGATGACGGCCAGAAGACGCGGATGGTCTGGCGACAGGACGGTGATTTCGGTGATCGCATGGAATTGGTGCGTGCGCACCATGGTCGCCAGCGCCCGGCCCGTCTTGTCGGCCTCGCGGATGAAGCGCGCATGGCGCAGCTGGTCCTCGAGCGGTACCGAAAGCAGATAGGGCTGATAGTGCAGCTTGGTATAGGTCTTGCGGTCCTTCTGGCTCCAGTCGTCGAGCGCGTTGAAGAGCACATCGGCTGCGTGGACGGCGCGCTCCTTGCGCGGCATTTCGGAAAAGCCGCCGGAGAGGAGCAGTTCAGTCTCGTAGTAGAGCGTGCGCAGCAACTGGCCCTTCCAGCCGTTCCACACGCCGGGACCGACGGCGCGAATATCGGCGATCGTCAGGATCATCAGCATCTTCAGCCGGTCGAGCGACTGCACTTTTTCAGTGAAGTCGATGATCGTCTTGCGGTCGTTGAGATCGCGCGTCTGCGCGACCATCGACATGGTCAGGTGTTCCTCGATCAGCCAAGCGATCGTTTCCGTCTGTTTCGGCGTCAGGCCGAAGCGCGGGCAGAGCTTGCGCGCCACTTTGGCGCCGGCGATGGAATGATCCTCCGGGCGACCCTTGGCGACATCGTGCAGGAAGACGGCGACGAACAGGGCGGCGCGGTCGTCGATCGTCGGCATCACCTTGAAGGCCAGCGGATGCAGCTCCTCGTCCTTGCCCTGGTCAATACGGGAAAGAACATCGACGGCCCGCAGCAGATGCTCGTCCACCGTATAGTGGTGATACATGTTGAACTGCATCAGCGAGACGATCTTGCCGAACTCCGGAATGAAGCGGCCGAGCACGCCGGCCTCGTTCATCCTGCGCAGGATCAGTTCGGGATCGCGGCGCGAGGTCAGGATCGAGAGGAAGAGACGGTTGGCCTCCTCGTTATCGCGCAGGACAGGCGTGATCAGGTTCAACGACCGCGTCACCTGCTTCAGTGCCGCCGGATGGAATTCGAGCTTGTTGATATCGGCGACATGGAAGATGCGGATCAGATTGACAGAATCGCGCTTGAAGATATCCGGGCTTGCCAGCGCGATGCGCCCGCCATCGTCGACAAATTCCAGCGTGCCGGGGATCTTGCGGATGCGGTGCGTGAAGCGGCTGATGACGGCGGTGATGCCCGGCAGGCGCTTGGCCTGCTGGTCCTCCAGCGCCGCGCAGAAGATGCGGGTGAGATCGCCGACATTCTTCGCCACCAGGAAGTAGTGTTTCATGAAGCGCTCGACGGCGGTCAGGCCGGGGTGATCATGATAGCCGAGCGCTTCGGCGATCTCGCGCTGGATGTCGAACGACAGCCGCTCTTCCGCCTTGCCGGTGAGGAAATGCATGTGGCAGCGCACAGCCCAGAGGAAATCGTCGGCCTTCTGGAACAGCGTATATTCCTGTCGCGAGAGGACGCCGAGCTTGATCAGGTCGGCGGAATCCTTGACGCGGTAATAATACTTGGCGATCCAGAACAGCGTATGGATGTCGCGCAGGCCGCCCTTGCCTTCCTTGACATTGGGCTCGACCAGATAACGCGTGTCGCCGGCCTTGCGGTGGCGTTCGTCACGTTCGGCGAGTTTGGCGGCGATGAAATCGGGGCCGGTATTCTTGACGATCTCGTTGTCGAAGCGGGTTTCGAGCTCGTTGGCAAGCTCCCGCGAGCCGCAGATGAAGCGGGTTTCGAGAATGGCCGTGCGGATCGTCATGTCTTCGCGCGACAGCCGGATGCACTCCTCGACCGTGCGCGTCGCATGGCCAACCTTAAAGCCGAGATCCCAGAGGATATAGAGCATGAACTCGATGGCGGGTTCCGCCCAGACCGCTTTCTTGACCGGCAGGATATAGAGAAGGTCGATATCGGACCCCGGCGCCAGCGTGCCGCGCCCATAGCCACCGACGGCGGTGACGGCGATCCGGGTCCAGGGCTGCGCGTTCGCGGCATTGAAGACCTCATTCAGGACGAAATCATGCAGGACGGTGATCAACTGGTCCTGCAGCCAGGAAATCCGCTGGGCGCATTTCAGCCCGCCGCCATCCTCGATCAGCAGTTCACGGGCTTTTTCGCGGCCTGAGAGATTGGCCTGCTTGAAAGCCGCCAGCAGCGCCTGACGCATCAGATCGCGCTGTTCGGCATGGGCCGAAGCGATGAAACTGCACTTGGCCCTCAGCGCATCGACATTGAGGATATCGGGAAATGACGTTTCGTGTCTGACCATCAAATGCCGATCGTCTTCCTGTCCCGCGTGCTCTGCGAGCCGCTTCCTGTTCATGCGCTATAAACCTTTTGTCCGAGGATGGACAAGACTGTAGCGATCAACAATTGCCAAGTGGTTTCTGCAGCGCACAAACGAGAAGCCGGCGTTCGCCAGCCGCGCAGCGTCGCCCAACATGTCAACCCGCCAGTTGCTTCTTCAGCGCATAAAGCGCGTCCATCGCCTGGCGCGGGGTCATGTCGTCGGGGTTGAGGATCTTCAGTGCCTCCTCGACCTTGGACGGGCCGGCCTTGACGCGTTCCTCACGGCGGATGGCCACCTGGAACAGGGGGAGGTCGTCGATCAGCTGGCTGGCCGGGTTCTTCCGGTCGGCGTCCTCGAGCTTGGCCAGCACATCCTTGGCGCGGGCGACGACGGAGGCCGGGAGGCCGGCGAGACGGGCGACCTGGATGCCGTAGGAACGATCGGCGGCACCCGGACCAACCTCGTGCAGGAAGATGACGTCGCCGTCCCATTCCTTCACCCGCATGGTGGCGTTGGAGAGCCGAAGAAGCTTTTCCGATAGCACCGTCAGCTCATGGAAATGGGTGGCGAACAGGCCACGGCAACGATTGCCCTCATGCAGATGCTCGACGGCGGCCCAGGCGATCGACAGGCCGTCGAACGTGGCGGTGCCGCGGCCGATTTCGTCGAGGATGACCAGCGACCGGTCGGTCGCCTGGTTGAGGATCGCGGCGGTCTCGACCATTTCGACCATGAAGGTCGAGCGCCCACGCGCCAGGTCGTCTGAGGCGCCGACACGGGAAAACAGCCGGTCGACGATGCCGATATGGGCTGATGTCGCCGGGACGAAGGAACCCATCTGCGCCATGATGGCGATCAGCGCGTTCTGGCGCAGGAAGGTCGATTTACCGCCCATGTTGGGACCGGTGAGAAGCCAGATCGCTCCATCGCCTTCCCTGGCGCCCTCGCCGTCATGGGGCGAGAGATCGCAGGCATTGGCGACGAAGGCCGTGCCCGACTGGCGGCGCAGCGCCTGCTCGACGACCGGATGACGGCCACCGTCGATGGCGAACATTTTCGACTGGTCGACCAGCGGCCGGCAATAGGCCTGTTCCTCGGCGAGCGTCGCAAGACCGGCCGAGACATCGACGACTGAAAGCGCAAGCGCAGCCGCCTTGATCGCCTCGGCTTCCGCGACAATAGCGGCCGACAGCCTGTCGAAGGCTTCGAGCTCGATGGTCAGCGCCCGGTCGGCGGCATTGGCGATCTTGGTTTCGAGATCGGAGAGTTCCGTCGTGGTGAAACGCATGGCATTGGCCATGGTCTGGCGATGGATGAAGCGGGCTTTTGCCTCCGGGCTGTCGGTCATCGGTCCGGCATTGCCCTGCGTCACCTCGATGAAGTAACCGAGCACGTTGTTGT
Organism: Pararhizobium sp. O133; assembly: GCF_051669845.1. Lineage (NCBI taxonomy): Bacteria > Pseudomonadati > Pseudomonadota > Alphaproteobacteria > Hyphomicrobiales > Rhizobiaceae > Pararhizobium > Pararhizobium sp. O133. The sequence goes on from NZ_CP196426.1 coordinate 4,518,477, forward strand.
ACTTGATCTTCAGCGACTTGATGCCGGTTTCCTCGGCATAGTTCAGTTGCAGGCCGGCAATGACGCGGCGCGACTGGTCGCGCAACGCCCGCATCTCGTCGAGTTCGGCGCTGGCGCCATCGCGCAGGAACCCGCCGTCGCGCTTCAGGAGCGGCAGGTCGTCGCCGAGGATGCTGGCCAGTTGCTCAATCATCTCGCGTGGCAGTGCGCGGACAGCATGAAGCGCTTCGCCGAGTTCCTCCGAGAGGTTTCCGCGCCCGAGCAGGCCGGCAACCTCGATCGCCGCCTGACATCCGGCAAGGATGCTGCCGAGATCGCGCGGGCCGCCACGGCCGAGCGAGAGGCGTGACAAGGCGCGCGGCATGTCGGGCACATGCTTCAGAGCCGAGCGAATATCACTGCAGAATGCCGGCTGGTCGGCAAGCGCCGTGATGGAATCGAGCCGGGCATTGATGCGCTCGGGATTGGTCAGCGGCGACATCAGCCGCTCCGCGAGAAGCCGCGCTCCGCCACCCGTCACCGTCCGATCCACCGCCTTCAACAGGGTGCCGTTGCGATCGCCGGACTGCGTCTTGACGAGTTCGAGATTGGTGCGCGTGGCGGGGTCGATGAACAGCGTCGAGGCGGCACTTTCGCGCTCCGGTGCCCCGAGCGGCGGGCGCTCAGCCAGTTGGGTCTTCTCGACATAGGAAATGGCCGCGGACGCGGCCGCGAGTTCCGCCCGCGAAAAGCTGCCGAAACCATCGAGCGTCTTGACCCCGTAATAGCGCGTCACACGGTTTTCAGCCGTCGCGCTATCGAACAGGACGGCAGGCTGCGGCACGGCGACACGGCCGAGAACGTCGATGACCGGGCGCATGTCCGGATCGTGGAACACCGTATCAGCAAGGATCAGCTCGCGCGGCTCGATGCGCAGGATGTCGGACAGGAGCCGCGTCTCGGTGGTTTCCGCCAGCCGGAAGACGCCGGTGGAAATATCGATCCAGGCCAGCGCGATCGCCGGCTCGCTGCCACCGCGAATGCGGGCGAGTGCCATCAGGTAGTTGGATTCAGAAGGCGACAGAAGCTTGTCTTCGGTGATCGTTCCCGGCGTCACCAGCCGGACGACATCGCGCTTGACGACGGACTTGCCACCGCGCTTCTTGGCCTCCGCCGGGTCCTCGACCTGTTCGCAGACGGCGACCCGGAAGCCGAGACCGATGAGTTTCTGCAGGTAATCGTCGGCGGCATGGACCGGCACGCCGCACATCGGGATATCCTGGCCGAGATGCTGGCCGCGCCGCGTCAGCGTGATGCCGAGCGCCCGCGAGGCCTCGACCGCATCCTGGAAGAACAGCTCGTAGAAGTCGCCCATCCGGTAGAACAACAGTGAGTCCGGGTTGTTCGCCTTGATCTCGATGAACTGTTCCATCATCGGCGTGGCCGTGGCGCGGCTCTCCTCCGTCGCCAGTTGAACGGCGGTCAGAACCTCGGTGTTGCGGATGATCGGCTCGGTCACAAAAGTCATGCTGGTCCCAGAAAAGTGGTGCCACACTATCCATGCGCGTTTATAGAAGACAACAACAAAGCGGCTGAGGAGAGCCGTCGCCCACAAAAGGTTGGAGGACCCATGGCCGGAAACGAAAAGACCAGTCGCAGCGTGACGGATCAGGAAGCCCTGGATTTCCACGCGCATGGACGCCCGGGAAAGCTGGAAATCTCGCCGACCAAGCCGATGGCGACGCAACGCGACCTGTCGCTCGCCTATTCCCCGGGCGTCGCCGTACCGGTCAAGGCAATCGCCGCCGATCCGGCCAAGGCCTATGATTATACGACACGCGGCAACATGGTGGCCGTCATCTCCAACGGCACCGCCATTCTCGGCCTCGGCAATCTCGGCGCGCTGGCCTCCAAGCCGGTGATGGAAGGCAAGTCCGTCCTATTCAAGCGCTTCGCCGACGTCGATTCCATCGATCTGGAAGTCGATACCGAAAATGTCGATGAGTTCATCAACTGCGTGCGCTTCCTCGGCCCATCCTTCGGCGGCATCAATCTCGAGGATATCAAGGCGCCGGAATGTTTCATCATCGAGCAGAAGCTGCGCGAGATCATGGACATCCCGGTATTCCATGACGACCAGCATGGCACCGCCATCATCGCCGCCGCTGGCCTGATCAACGCGCTGACGCTAACGGGCCGCGACTTCAAGACGACCAGGCTCGTCTGCAACGGCGCAGGCGCGGCTGCCATCGCCTGTATCGAACTGATCAAGTCGATGGGCTTCAACCCGGCCAACATCATCCTCTGCGACACCAAGGGCGTCATCTTCCAGGGTCGTACCGAGGGCATGAACCAATGGAAATCGGCGCATGCGGTCAAGACCGACCTCAGAACGCTGGCGGAAGCCATGGACGGCGCCGACGTGGTCTTCGGCCTGTCCCAGAAGGGCGCTTTTTCGGAAGACATGATCCGCTCCATGGCGGACCGGCCGATCATCTTCGCCATGGCCAATCCCGATCCGGAAATTACCCCGGAAGAAGTCGCCCGCATCCGCGACGACGCCATCATGGCGACCGGGCGGTCGGACTATCCGAACCAGGTCAACAACGTGCTGGGCTTCCCCTACATTTTCCGGGGCGCGCTCGACGTTCATGCGACGACCATCAACGAGGAAATGAAGATCGCCGCGGCGCAGGCGCTTGCCAGCCTTGCCAAGGAAGACGTCCCGGATGACGTCGCAGCTGCCTATCAGGGCAACCGGCCACGTTTCGGGCCACAATACATCATTCCGGTGCCGTTCGATCCACGCCTGATCTCGGCCATTCCGGTCGCCGTCGCCAAGGCAGCCATGGAAAGCGGCGTCGCGCGCAAGCAGTTGCCGGATCTTGCCGCCTACGGCCGGCAGCTTTCGGCGCGGCGTGACCCCATCGCTTCGACGCTCCAGCGCATCTATGAGCGCGTCCGCCGCCAGCCGAAGCGGATTGTCTTTGCCGAGGGTGAAGAAGTGCAGATGATGCGCTCGGCCGTCGCTTATGCCAACCAGGAACTGGGGACGGCGCTTCTGCTCGGCCGCGAGGACCGGATGCGCGAGACGGCGGAGCGTGAGGGTATCGATCTCGACCGCCCCGGCATCCAGCTGGTCAACGCCCGCATTTCAAAGCGGACCGGCGCCTATACCGACTACCTTTATGCGCGGCTGCAACGGCAGGGTTATCTCTTCCGCGATGCCCAGCGGCTGATCAACAACGACCGCAACCACTTTGCCGCCTGCATGGTGGCGATGGGTGACGCGGACGGCATGGTGACGGGCATTACCCGCAACTATTCGACCGCGCTCGATGATGTTCGCCGTTGCATCGATGCGAAACCCGGACACCGGGTGATCGGCGTGTCGCTGGCGCTCTGCCGCGGCCGCACGGTGCTGGTGGCCGATACCGCGGTTCACGACATGCCGACCTCGGAAGAGCTGGCCGATATCGCCGAGGAAGCGGCCGGCCTTGCCCGTCGCCTCGGCTACCTGCCGCGCGTGGCGATGCTGGCCTATTCCACCTTCGGCCATCCGTCCGGCGAACGGTCGGAGCGGGTGCGCGAGGCGGTCAACATTCTCGACAAGCGCCGCGTCGATTTCGAATATGACGGCGAAATGGCGGCCGATGTCGCTCTCAATCCGAAAGTGATGGAGCAGTATCCGTTCTGCCGCCTGTCGGGCACCGCCAACGTCCTCGTCATGCCGGCGTTCCATTCGGCCTCGATCTCGACGAAGATGCTGCAGGAACTCGGCGGCTCGACGGTCATCGGCCCGCTTCTGGTCGGCCTCGATAAATCCGTGCAGATCGTCTCGATGTCGGCCAAGGATTCGGACATCGTCAACATGGCGGCGCTGGCCGCACACAATGCCGGCATGTAAATCTACATGGCAACCATGTAAAACCGTAAAGACGTCGGACGAAAAAGCCCGCCCTGGATGACCGGAGCGGGCGTTTTCATGCGAAATGTCGATCTTTATCAAAACTACGAGGATATAATACTTGCGACGCAATATACATAACTGATCAAGAAATTCCTATTCACAACTATACTATAAACAAAATGCTGCAATGCGTCAAATTATTTTGCGGTGCGAAATAACACTTTTTAACGATCAGCTTGCAAACCGGCCGGCATCGGCACCGTAGTAGTTGAGATAACGGCCGGAAATATTGGTGATCGGCAGAACGATGAGGACGTCGGTCGTGCGGAAGGCGTGATCGACGACCGCACCCTTGCCGACCATGGCGCCGAGGCGCATGTAGCCCTTGATCAGCGGCGGCAGGGCGGCGAGCGCCTTGCGCATGTTGATCGCTTCGGACGGCATCAGGTCCATGGTGCGGAACAGTTCCGGACGGGCCGAGACATCCCACTCATCGCGAACGACCATATTGTGATGCAGGAAGGAGAGTGCCAGCGCATGCTCTTCCGGAATGACGCCGGGGAAGGAGCCGCAGCCGAACATGGCATCGACGCCGTATTTCAGAGCATAGGCCCAGTTGCCCTGCCACAGAAGTTCGACCGTGCGCTTGGTGCGGTACTGAGGCAGCACGCAGGAGCGGCCAAGCTCCATGAATGTCTTGTCAGGATGATGCTCCAGCAGCGAGCCGACCGAAAATTCGGAGGCCGAATAGAACCCGCCGGTGCGCACGGCAACGTCCTGGCGCAGCAGGCGATAGGTGCCGACGATCTGGTCTTCCGCGTCTCCCTCGATCGACGTGTCGAGCACCAGAAGATGGTCGCAAACGAGATCCCAGGCATCGGCGTCGCGCTTGCGGCGTTCGGCATCCTGTGGAATCTGCGCCTTCATCTCCTCTACGAAGACCTTGTAACGGACAGCCTGCGCAGCATCTATCTCGGACGCGGTCCGGGCAAGGCGCGTCTCCAGGTTGCCGATACGGCCGAGTATGTCATGCGTCGGGGCACTGACGCTCCGGACGCGGGCCTGCGGCCGCTCAGCCACCACGACCAGATCCAAAGGTTCGATTGTCATCGCGCGTCATCCTAGTCGCTTGATCCTGTCGCGGCTTAAACCATGTTTCTGCGACAGGATAGTGACATTGGGGCTACAAGAAAACCACCAGATTAACGTTCGAGCAACCGATCGATCTCCGCCGTCAGCGCTTTCGGATCGGCCGGCTTCGCCAGAACGGCGCTGGCGCCAGCCGACAGCAGGCGCAGCCGAGTATCGACCTGGGTATCGGAGGTGAGGACGATGACAGGGACGGGCATGGCTCCCGCCTGCCGTTCGTCTTCGCGTAGACGTTTCAGCATGGAAAACCCATCGCCGCCCGGCATGTTGAGATCGCTGACGATCAGTTCAGGCGCGATCCGGAGGGCCGGCGGCGCGTCGAACAGAGCGACGGCAAGTGCTTCGAAATCGCCGACGACGCGCACCGAATGACCGGCTTTCTCCAGGACGGAGCGCACCATCAGGGCATTGATCGGATCGTCCTCGGCCAAGAGTACACCGCCTTGCTGCGGCTTTTCGCGCTGGGCCGGAACCTCGCGCAGCATCGGCCGGTTGTCGTTGATTGCGTCACGCACTTCCATTCCCTTCATGCGGCCCCGCAGAACCTCGACCAGCGACTTTTCCCGCAGTGGACGGATCAGCCAGGCATGGTAGCCGTCCATCTGATTGATCTGGCGGCCGTTGCGTTCTTCCGGATTGACCAGATAGGTCTTGCGCAGCTTCTGGCGTTCAAGTGCCGGCATTTGGGCCAGCAGCCGGCGGAACTGCGCGGCGTGGCGGTGATCGACGATGATGTCGGTGAGCGCCGTCGCCGTGGAAATGGCGCGAATGGCTGCAGCCTGCGCATCCTCCAGCGTCTCGACGCATTCGCACTCACCGCCGAGCGTGCGGATCGTTGCCGAGAGTGCCCTCGATGCCGGACCGGTCGGTGCCATGACGAGAACGCGCGAACCAGCAAGCACCCCGCGCCGGGCGCGGGTGGCGGCGGCGAGATCGCAACCGAGCGCGGGGAAACGGATTTCGAACGTGCTGCCCTTGCCGGGAATGCTGGAAACCGTCAGCGAACCATTGCCCTCTTCGATGATGCGCCGGGAGATGGCGAGGCCAAGGCCGGAGCCACCGGTGCGCTGGGCGTTGCCGCCGGCCTGTTCGAATTCGTCGAACACACGCGCCTGCTCCTGCGCATTCATGCCCGGACCGGTATCCTCGATGCGCAGCACGATCTCCTGCTGCTCGACGCAGGCGCTGACGAGCACGCCGCCCGCATGGGTGAATTTCACCGCATTGCCGACCACGTTGAACAGGACCTGACGCAGGCGGGCGGCATCGAAATCCATCAGGCCGGGCACATCCGCCGTCACCGTCGCGCCGATCTCAATGCCTTTTTCATGGGCGCGGTGCGACAGCATTTCGACGACGCTCTCGATGGTTTCGCGCAGCGGTTCCTGTGCGGGGCGCAACTGGAAACGTCCGGCCTCGATCGATGAAAAGTCCAGAAGATCGTCAACGAGTTGAACCAGCGCGTGGCCGGACTGGCGCATGCCGGCGAGATAGTTCTTTTGCTCGCTGGTCAGCCGGGTCTGGCTGATCAGGTGGCTCATGCCGAGAATGCCCGACAGCGGCGTCCGGATTTCGTGACTGACGGTTGCCAGAAGCCGTGACTTCGCCTGGCTTGCCTGCTCGGCCCGGCGGCGCGCCTCCTCGCTTTCGCGAGCAATCCGGCTTTCCTCGGTAATGTCGCGGGCGATGCTGTGCAGCATGAAGGCGCCGCTCGCCGGCTCGCGGGCAATCACGTCATGCCAGTCGAAGATTTTCACACCCGTGTCCGTGGCGATACGGACCTTGTAGTGATTGGTGCCGCCAGTCGGCTCGAATTCGATGCCGAGCGCGTCACAGGTCATACCCTCCGGCTTCAGCCAGCCTGTCAGGCGGCAGAAGACGGCATTCGCCTGAACGATTTTGCCGCCGGGCTCGCGGATGATGGCGATGTCGCCGAGCGCGTCATGGATGGTGGAGAGAAGCTGCGAGGTTTCGCTGCGCTCCCAGCGGTTGTCGCTCAAGCGTTCCTCACGAACGCGGCCATGAGCAGCGACAGGCTTGACGTTTGACCGGTACCAATCCCGAAGAAGCAGGCCCGCACCGGCAACCCCGGCCACGGCAAGACCGCCGGACAGGAGGTAGAAGCCGGCATCGATGCCGGCTCCGAGGATCGCCGCCGAGCAGAGAAGCCCTGCTCCAGCCAGAGCCGGCTTCAAGGCCGGATAGCGCTCTTTCATTCCATTGAAGCCGTCTTCCGGCTTCAGCGAATGCGGATCGTCATCCCCGGGGGTATCGGACATGGACCGATGGCTCAGCGTGCGCTTGGGCGCGTTGAACTCGGATGCAATCCGTTCTCGAAGGGTTGACAGGTCGCTCATACCGCAAGCCCCTAGCACGGCAAGGGTTTTGAATGACTTCAGCCGGTCCGTAAAATTTTAGCGATCCCGCTTTTTCATCTGCAGGAGCTCGTCCAGGATGATGCAACCGGCGCCGACCGTGATGAAACTGTCGGCGAGATTGAAGACCGCGAATGACCATGTCGCGGTGTGGAACAGGATATAGTCGATGACATAGCCGAAGATCAGCCGGTCGATGAGATTGCCAAGCGCGCCGGCGATGATCATCGCATAGCCGAGATGCGCGAAAAAGCGATCCTTCGGCGTGCGGCGCCAGAGCCACAGCACGAAGGCGACGACGACGAGGCGCATGCTGACGATGAACCAGCCCTCCATGCCCGACAGCATGGAAAAGGCGACGCCGTAATTATAGGTGCGGTACAGCGCCAGCATCGGCATGACCGATACCGCCTGCTCCATCGGCAGCCACAGTTCGACGGCGACCTTGATCGCCTGATCCAGGAGGATGGCAAGGATGATGAACACGGCAATGGGCACAGGCCGCGAAAACAGTACCGGCTTTTCGGTCATGCCCTGTCGTCCAGTGTCAGCAGATGGCGGCGCACCTCGAACAGCATGATGCCGGTGGCGATTGCCAGATTGAGCGAATCCGCCCGGCCCTGCTGCGGGATGCGGGCAAGCGCGGTCGCTTCCTTCGCCAGTTCGTCAGGCAGGCCGGCCTGTTCATTACCCATCAGAAGCACGACCGGCTTCTTGCGGTAATCGATGGTGCGGTAATCGACAGCACCAGCCAGATGCGTGGCGACAACCTGAACGTCGGCCGCCTTCTGCCACTTGATGAATTCGGCGACGCTGGCCCGGATTACCGGCATGGCGAAGACGGAACCCATCGTGGCCCGCACGGTTTCGAGCGAGAAAGGATCGGTGGTTTCGCCGACCAGAATGACACCGGATGCGCCGGAGGCATCGGCGGTGCGGATGATCGTGCCGAGGTTTCCGGGATCACGGACCCGGTCGAGCGCCACATAGGTTTCGCCGACAGCCGGCTTGATGTCGCGCAGATTGCCGTAGCGCTGCTCGAACACGCCGACGACCATCTGCGGATTGTCGCGGCGGGTGATGCTCGACAGCACCTTTTCGCTGACTTCAAGCACAAGGCCGCCGGTGGCGACTGTCTTCAACGCAACCTGCTCGACCTGCGGTTTGCCCTTGGCGGCCTTGGCGTAGACCAGCGTCTTGATCGTCCAGCCCAGTTCGAGCGCATCGATGACCAGCTTCAGGCCTTCGGCGATGAAGGTGCGGCTTTCGTCACGCTCCTTCTTGTTCGACAGCGCCTTGATGTCCTTGATGATCGGATTGGAAAGGCTGGTGACTTCCTTCACTTGGCCCACACGGCGGGGGCCGTTATCCCTGTAGTCGTCGCTCATTTCGGCACCCAGCGGCTGAAGAGAGAAGTGGAAAGCGCGCGGCCCGGCTCGTTGCCGTCGAGGCCGCCTTCGCGCAGGATAAGTTCGCCGGATTCGACCGCGCCGCCGCGCCCGCGCATGGTTTCGCGCATCAGCTCGTGGATCGAGTAGAAGCTGGCACGGATGGAATAGGCCGTCAGCACCAGGCCCCTGGCCTCCGGCGACAGGATTTCGCGGCAGATGTCCAACATCAGGGCAAGATGGTCGAACAGCTGCCAGACCTCACCATTGGGGCCGCGCCCGAATTTCGGCGGGTCGGTGAGGATGATGTCGTAGCGGCTGCCGCGGCGTTCCTCGCGCTGGATGAATTTCATCGCATCCTCGCAGATCCAGCGGATCGGCAGGTGTTCGGCGCGGCCGAGTGCCTGGTTTTCCCGCGCCCAGCCGATCGCCTTCTTCGAGGCATCGACATGCGTGACCTCGGCGCCAGCTTTCGCGGCGATCAGCGAGGCGACGCCGGTATAGCCGAACAGGTTCAGGACCTTCAGCGGACGGCCTGCCGTCTCGATCTGTTCCTTCATCCAGCTCCAATGAGCCAGCTGCTCGGGGAAAACCCCGACATGGCGGAAGGCGGTGAAACGGCCGTAGAATTCCGCATCGAGTATCTGCATGGGCCAGGTCTCGCCCAGCGCCTGACGCGGAAAGCGCCAGCGGCCCATGCCGTCCTCGTCGGTGTCGCCGGTGAAGATCGAATCCGCATTCTCCCAGACATGCGACGGCAGCGTCTTCGGCCAGAGCGCCTGCGCTTCCGGGCGAACGATCCGGTAAGGCCCATATTGCTCGAGCTTCAGGCCATCGCCGCTGTCGATCAGGTGATAATCGCGCGCGCCCTTGGTTTCCAGAATGATCGGCACCCGTTCGTCCGGCTTGGCGCCGGTGCGGATGCGGACTTCGGCGCGCGGTGGGCCGGCATCCGCGATCGCCTTCTCGGCCACGACCTTCACGGGAGCAGCCTTGATGGGCGCACGCCCCTCACCGCCACGGCTGGCCTGCGGGGCGCCCTGTGGCGACCGCGTCCTTGCCGGTTGAACGGCGCGGCCCTGCACGCCACGGGATGACGTGGCCGGTCCGGCTTTGCCCTTGGGCCGTCGATCTTTGTCTTTCACGCCGTTTCGTCCGTCATTTTCGTGTGTTTGAAGGCTGCAAATAGCACCGCTCTTTCTCTTGGCAAAGCTGTTTCCGATCTGCGATACATTGGAAACGGTGTGATCAGGGAGGATCATCATGGATATGAACGGCGAAGAACGCATCGCGGCCCCTCGTGATGTCGTGTGGGCGGCCCTGAACGACCCGGATATTCTCCGGCAATGCATTCCCGGCTGTCAGTCGCTGGAGATGACGTCGCCGACCGAGCTCACCGCCAGCGTCAAGATCAAGATCGGTCCGGTTTCCGCATCCTTCTCGGGCAATGTCACCCTGTCGAACATCAATGCGCCGGAGAGCTACACCATTTCAGGCGAAGGCAAGGGTGGTATCGCGGGTTTTGCCAAGGGCGGCGCGGATGTCGTGCTGACGGAAGACGGCGACGAGACAATTCTTGCCTACGAGGCCAAGGCCGAGATCGGCGGCAAGCTGGCGCAGTTGGGCTCCCGGCTGGTCGGATCGAGCGCGAAGAAGCTGGCGCAACAATTCTTCGCCGATTTCAGCGCTGTCGTCACCGAGCGCTCCGCCGCCGGCTGAACAATCTTACTTGGAAGGAAGCAGGGTCTGCGCCGCCATGGTTTCGGCGCGGGTGCGATGCTTTTCGGCTTCCGCATGCCATTTGACGGCCTCATGGGCCTCGTTGCGGGCGCGCTTGCGGTATTTGCCCTGGCCGAACCAGGTGGCGAGCGAACCGACGATCAGGCCGAAGATGACGGCCAAAAACAGGAAAACGAAGAAGGGTGCCGATGCCGAGAGCACGCTGTCGGCCGGATTGAACGGATTGAGCGCCAGCGTGACGGTCTGCCGGTTGGCGACCGACAGGACGATCAGGATGATCGCAATCGGAACCAGCACCACGATATTCACAATCTTCTTCATCATCATTGCGTCTCCGTCATTCCACCTGTCCGGCGCCTTCGGGCACCAGACGGTTCAGGCACGGCTCATTCATCGTCTTCATCGTCAGCGCCGGGATTGAGGCGCTCGCGCAATTCCTTGCCGGTCTTGAAGAAGGGAACCCATTTTTCCTCGACGAACACGCTGTCGCCGGTGCGCGGATTGCGACCGGAGCGTGAGGGCCGGTTCTTTACCGAAAAGGCCCCGAAACCACGCAATTCGACCCGGTTTCCGGCGGCCAGGGCATCCGTGATCTCATCGAGAACCGCATTGACGATATTTTCGACATCACGGTGATAGAGATGCGGATTGCGAGCCGCAACAATCTGCACCAATTCTGACTTGATCACTATCGCCCCCTCTCGTGAATTTATATTTGTTCTTAAAGCGTTACGCCCATCGGGTGGACATGTCCACCTGTCGGGACGACGCCGCGCCCGTTTCGACCCTGGAAAAAATCACAAGGCGATCCCGGCCGGCTTTCTCAATCGCTGCCAACCTGCCAAACGGAAACCAGACCGTCAAGAAACAACTTCTCGCTGCCCAATTTTTCGAGGCTGCCAAGATACGGAAAAGCTTCATATCCCAAGGATTTGACCCATGCGGCGGCAGCCGAGCCGATGCCGAACGGCAGCGACGTGCGCGGCGCTTCCCAATCGATGATATCGAGCGACTTTGCGACCTTGCGGTCTTCGAGGAAGGTACGAATCTGATCATCTCCACCGAGGTCATCGACCAGTTTCAGCTTCAGCGCCTGGCGACCGGTGAAAATGCGTCCGTCGGCCAGCGCCAGGGCCTCGGCGCGCGGCATCTTGCGGCGGTCGGCGACGAGGTCGACGAACCAGTTGAAGCTGTCGTCGATCATGGCCTGAATGACCGCCTTTGCTTCATCGCTCGGCGGATGGAAGGGTGATGGCTCGGCCTTCAGCGGCGCCGACTTGATCTCCTCCAGCGAAACGCCGACCTTGTCCATCAGGTCCTTGACCTGCGGGTACTGGAAGATGACGCCGATCGAGCCGGTGATGGAGGTATCGCCCGCCACGATCCGGTCACCGGCGAGCGCAATCATATAACCGGCGGAGGCTGCCAGCGTGCGCACGTCGGAGACAACCGGCTTTTTCTCCGCGACCTTTCGGATCGCCTTGAACAGCACTTCGCCGCCATAGGTCGTGCCACCGGGCGACGAGATGGTGACGATCAGCGCCTTGGCGGAATCGGCCTCGGCAATGCGATCCAGCCGTTCCAGTAGTTCCCGGTCGTCCTGGATTATGCCGGAAATCGTCACCCGCGCGATGTGCGGGCGTACCGTCCCCTGCCCCGCTCCGGAATAGGAGTAGACAGCAAGGCCTACGCACAGGACAAGCGCGATGGAGACGAGCCGCCAGAAGCCGAGTTTCCGCCGAAGCTGCCTCCGGTCGGCGATGCCAAGCTGGTCCATGATCTTTTCTCCCTATCCACGAGCCGGCCGGCCGCGGCGCAAATCACCGTCTGCAAGAACGCCGAATGCACATAGCGGCGACGTGCCACGTTGTAACCCGGTTTGAACAAATTTCGAGCGTCCATTGTAGGAGGACAAAAAAATCTCCATATTCGTAATCACTCAAATCGCCTGACCGGCGAGGCGTAGCCGCGTCCGCACCACGACCGGCTCCGTGATGAATTTGAATGACAGGTTTATTTTATGCTCAATGACGTGCAATTTGCCGACGCCGTGCCCCATTCGGGTGCCGTTCTGGTCGATGCCTATGCCGATGCGTCCCGCCATTCCGCGCGCGTCCGGCGACTGAAAGTCATCCTGCCGCTGTTGGCTTTTCTGATCGGCGCCGTCTTCGTGGCCGTTTCGGTCGTGCGCGCCTTCCTGCCGGAAAACCTGCAGATCGAGAACGCGACGATCGAAAACGGCAAGATCGTCATGCAGAATCCGGCCATTTCCGGACGCAACAAGCAGGATATCAGCTATTCGATGAAGGCGCAGCGCGCGCTGCAGGACATTTCCAATCCCGATATCATCACGCTGGAAACGATCCATGCGGAAATGCCGGTCAACGACACGCTGATCGCCACCGTCGAGGCCGCCAGCGGCATTTATGACCGGGGCGGCAACACGCTGAACATGAATGCACCGTTCAGCATCACCATGAACAACGGCCTCGTCGCCGACTTCCAGGCGGCCTATCTCGATATCAATGCCGGCGAAATGGAAACCAGGAAGCCGATCGCAATCAGCATGAACGGCGGTTCCATTGTTGCACAGTCGCTGAGAATGACGGATAAGGGACGTATTGTAACGTTTGAAGGTAAGGTCAAGGTCATTGCTGACCCCAAGACCATTCGCAAAACCACCAACTAGAAAAACCCGGGGCACACATGTCGGCCATTTCCGCCTTTTCTTTTCGGCTTGCCGGAACAGTCATTCTTTTAAGCCTTTTCGCGACTGCCCCGCTCTCCTCGGCCTCCGCACAGGCAACGACGAGCAAGATGAAAGGTCTTGAACTGTCCAACGACGAACCGATCCAGATCGAGAGTGACAAGCTCGAAATCAAGGACGCGGAAAGCAAGGCGCTGTTCAGCGGCAATGTGAAGGTCGTTCAGGGCACGACGACGCTGCAGGCCGGCAACATGGTGGTTTACTACAAGAAGGGCGGCGGCGCGATTTCCGGCGGCGATGCCGATATCGATCGCATCGAGGTCAGCCAGAAGGTCTTCCTCCAGTCCGGCACCCAGCAGGCGACCGCCGACACCGGCGAATTCAACATGACGGCGCAGACGCTGGTGCTCAAGGGCAAGCAGGTCGTGCTGTCGGAAGGCAAGAACGTCTTTACCGGCTGCCAGCTCAACGTCCAGATGAATACGGGCGAAGCACAACTGGAAGCTTGCGGCGGACGCGTCCAGATTCAGCTCGACCCGAAGTCCCAGAAGACGAACTGATGCAGACTCCGACGTGAACATTCCTTTCCTTCACAAACGCAAGCGGGGCGGCAAGCCTGATGCGGCCGGCACATCCCGTATCATCGACAAGGCGCGCTACGAAGGCACGCTGATCGCGCGCGGATTGACCAAGTCCTATCGTGGCCGCCGCGTTGTCGGTGGCGTGTCGCTGGTCGTGCGCCGGGGCGAGGCCGTCGGGCTGCTCGGTCCCAACGGCGCCGGCAAGACGACCTGCTTCTACATGATCACCGGCCTCGTGCCGGTCGATGAAGGTTCGATCGAGATCAACGGCAACGACGTGACGACGATGCCGATGTATCGGCGCGCGCGCCTCGGTGTCGGCTACCTGCCGCAGGAAGCCTCGATTTTCCGTGGCCTGACCGTCGAGGAGAACATCCGCGCCGTGCTCGAGGTTCACGACAAGAACCGCGATCGGCGCGAGAGCAAGCTCAACGAACTCTTGGGCGAGTTCAACATCTCGCATCTGCGCAAGTCGCCGGCCGTCGCCCTTTCCGGTGGCGAGCGCCGACGGCTGGAAATTGCCCGCGCACTGGCAACCGATCCGACCTTCATGTTGCTCGACGAACCCTTTGCTGGCGTCGACCCGATCTCTGTCGCCGACATCCAGGCGCTGGTGCGGCATCTGACTTCGCGTGGCATCGGCGTCCTGATCACCGACCACAATGTCCGCGAAACGCTGGGCCTGATCGACCGCGCCTACATTATCCATGCCGGGGAAGTCCTGACGCATGGACGCGCCAACGACATCGTTACCAATCCCGATGTCCGACGCCTTTATCTCGGAGATAATTTCAGCCTTTGAGGCATATCTCCGTTGTAGCAGGATAGAGAAACGCGGCGGTGGCAATCCGCCGCTTTTAAAACACGCCTCTTGTTGCTGGCCTCAGCGCTTCCGTGAAAATCGAAGACATGGAGCGAAGACGGCCCAAACAACTCAGTTCGGGCTTGGAGCGCGAATTGCTTAAAAAATGCCAGCTGCCGCAAAATTCATCTTATTTCTAGGCGACGCTTGACCAAACCTCATTAATAAGCAATTTTTGGGCCAGTTGACGAGCTGGCGCTTTCAACCCGAAAAGACAAAGGCCGGCTCGGAAAATCGAGGGGAGTTTCGCGTCCGAATGGCACTGTCAGCCAGCCTCTTCCTGCGCCAGAGCCAGTCTCTGACGATGACCCCGCAGCTGATGCAATCCATCCAGCTGCTGCAGATGACGCATTTTGAATTGAACCAATTCATCGAGCTGGAAGTCGAGAAAAACCCACTTCTCGAGTTTGCCGCCGGCGACGACACCCCCACTCTCACGGACCGGCACGGCAAGGACGAGCTTCATATCACGCCGGACGAGCGCAGTGACCGCGAGAATGCCGATACAGCGGGCTTTGACCCCATGGGTGATGTCTATGACAGCACGACGTCGGCGACCGGCGAGCGAATGAGCGAACAGCTCGACTCCAACTTCGAAAACGTCTTTCCCGACGACACGACACCGCAGCGCGCCGATGCGCCGGAACTGCTCAGCCAGTGGAAATCCATGCCGGGCGGCGGCGAGGGCGAAAGCAGCGAAGGTTACGACCTCGACGATTTCGTCGCCAACCGCTTGACGCTGCGCGATTTTCTCAACCAGCAGGTTCCTTTCAGCGTGCATGGCGCGGCGGATCTCCTGATCGCCCAGCACCTGATCGACCAGATCGACGAGGCCGGTTATCTGTATGCCGATCTCGGCGAAATGGCCGAGCGGCTCGGATGCGCGGCAACGGACGTGGCGCGGGTGCTCGGCAGCCTCCAACAGCTGGATCCGCCGGGTGTCTTTGCCCGCTCACTCAGCGAATGCCTCGCTATCCAGCTCAGGACACGCGACCGGCTCGACCCGGCCATGGCGGCACTACTCGAAAACCTCGATCTTCTCGCCCGGCGCGACTTTGCCAGCCTGAAACGCATTTGCGGCGTTGACGAGGAAGACCTGATCGACATGCTGGCGGAAATCCGCAAGCTGGACCCGAAGCCAGGCACCGGTTTTGAAGCGAGCCCATCCGAAGCGATCGTTCCGGATGTCGTCGTGCGCGCAGCGCCGGACGGCAGCTGGGCGATCGAGCTCAATCCCGAGACGCTGCCGCGTGTATTGGTCAACCAGACCTATTACGCCACGATCTCGAAGCATGCGCCGAAGAACAGCGCCGACCATGCCTTCCTGACGGACTGCCTGCAGACGGCCAACTGGCTGACCCGCAGCCTTGACCAGCGCGCTAGGACGATCATGAAGGTGGCAACCGAGATTGTGCGCCAGCAGGACGCATTCCTGGTGAGCGGCGTCGATCATCTCCGGCCCCTCAATCTCAAGACGGTCGCCGACGCCATCAAGATGCATGAATCGACCGTCAGCCGCGTCACCTCGAACAAATACATGCTGACGCCGCGCGGTCTGTTCGAGCTGAAATATTTCTTCACGGTCTCGATCGGCTCGGCCGAGGGCGGCGACGGACATTCGGCGGAATCCGTTCGCCATCGCATCCGCAACATGATCGTCGTGGAAAGCCCGGATGCGGTCCTGTCGGACGACGACATCGTCGACATCCTGAAAAAGGGCGGCGTCGACATCGCCCGCCGGACGGTTGCGAAATATCGCGAGGCGATGAACATCCCTTCCTCGGTGCAGCGCCGCCGGGAGAAGCGGGCGCTTGCGAAGGTCTCGGCCTGATCCGCGGCTGCCCCAGCCTGCACGACCGGAGGTTATCCCCGCTATACAGGCTTTCAACAGACCAAACGGCCGCAAACCCCGGCTTCTCAACCATCCTGTTGACTTTTCGGGCAACCGGGGGTATGAGGCCGCCCCAATAGGCAATGGCATGGAGCCTGCCTCAAGCATATCCCTTCAAATCCTGGCCGGCATGACGCAAATTTCTTTTGCGTGCGTGAAGTGCTTGGATGACGGAAGCGGTTGGAATAGACTGGCTACGCAAATCACGAAAAGAGAGGAAACTCCATGAGTGTGCGTGTATCCGGTAAACATATGGAAATCGGCGAAACGTTTCGTCTGCGGATCGAAGACCAGATCGAACAGGCCGTAACCAAATATTTTGACGGAGGATATTCAAGCCAGGTCACTGTGGAAAAGTCTGGATCTCGGTTCAACGCAGACTGCAAGATACACCTCGATTCCGGTGCTGCCTTGCAGGCAAGTGGAGAAGCGAACGACCCGCAAGCCGCGTTTGACGCAGCGTCGGAACGGATCGCCAAGCGCATCCGCCGTTACAAGCGGAAGCTCAAGGACCACCACAATGGCAATGGCCATGCTGGATTTGCTGAAGTTGCCTACACCGTGATGGATTCAGTGCCCGATGAAGACGATGATCTTCCGGACAATTATGCACCGACGATCGTCGCGGAAAGTTCAAAACAGTTGAGGACGATGTCCGTCGCGAACGCCGTGATGGCGCTCGATATGACGGATGATCCCGTCCTCATGTTCCGCAGCCCAGGAAACGAGCAGTTGAATATCGTCTATCGACGCAACGATGGAAACATTGGCTGGATTGATGCAGCCAATATCAAGGGCTGAGTGGATCAGACCGGATAGCGGCATGTCGCCGTCCGGCCTGCCGCTTCTTCTGGTGGTGGATGCGGGCGCAGCCGATGAGGGCGCGCCCGCAATTCCAGCCGGCGAACGAGGACAAAAGAATGGCATTGGCAGGCTTGCTGCAGCAGAATGCGATACTCCCGGCCATGAAGGCCAACTCGAAGAAGCAATTGCTTCAGGAATTGGCCGCGAAAGCATCCAAGATCACCGGACTGCCCGAACGGGAAATTTTCGACGTCATCCTTCAGCGTGAGCGCCTGGGTTCCACCGGTGTCGGCAACGGCATCGCCATCCCGCATGGCAAGCTTTCGCACCTGTCGTCGATCGTCGGGATTTTCGCGCGCCTGGAATCGCCAGTCGATTTCGAGGCGCTGGATGACCAGCCCGTCGATCTCGTCTTCCTGCTGCTCGCCCCGGAAGGCGCCGGCGCCGATCATCTGAAGGCACTGTCGCGCATCGCCCGGGTGCTGCGCGATCAGGACATGGTCGCCCGCCTGCGCGCGACCGACTCGGCCACGGCCATCTACGCCTTCCTCAGCGACGACCAGGCCTCCAACGCGGCCTGACCCCGTGTGACATTACTGATTTCGTGAGAGCGCGGCCGTGAGGTCGCGTTTTTTTGCGTTTCGGATCGAAGTGTTCGGCGCCACCCAAAAATTGTCGAACCCGGCCTGACGACATATCGACACGGCTGCGCGGCTCGACAATACTCCCTTGCAACACACGAAGGGGACGGGCATGGCAGGACGTTTGGCTGGAAAGACTGCATTGATCAGCGGCGGTGCCGGCGGGTGCGGCCTTGCCGCCTCGCAATTGTTCGCCCGGGAGGGCGCGCGTGTCGGCATTGTCGATCTGCCGCGCAGCAAGGGGGAAGAGGTTGCCGCCGCGATCCGCGCCGAGGGCGGCGAGGCGATCTTCGCCCCGGCCGACGTCTCGGTGTCCGCCGAGGTCAAGAGCGCCGTCAAGGCGGTCGAGGATGCTTTCGGGCCGATCCGCGTTCTCTTCAACCATGCCGGCATCCTGGCGGTCGGTCCCTTCCTCGAAACGGAAGAGGACGAGTGGGACCGGCTGATGGCCGTCAATGTCCGCTCGATGTTCCTGATGACCAAGGCCGTTCTGCCCGGCATGCTGGCCGCCGGCGGCGGCAGCATCGTCTCGACGTCCTCGATCTCCGCCGTTGCGGCAACACCGATGGAGGTGCTCTACGACACGACCAAGGGCGCCTGCCACATGTTCGCCCGCGCCATCGCCGTCGAGTTCCGCGATCGCGGCATCCGCTCAAACGCCGTCTGCCCCGGCTTCATCGCCACCGATCACGGTAAACGCGAGCTTGTAGGCCTGACGAAATACGGCGTCGACGTCTCCGACGCCGCTATTGCTGCCAGCCAAGGCCGGATGTGCGAGCCGATGGAAGTGGCGCAGGCCGCGCTGTTCCTTGCCAGCGACGAGTCGAGCTTCGTCAACGGCACGCATCTGTTTGTCGACAATTGCTTTACGGCGGTGTGAGCGAAAACCGAAAGAGTGAGGGAAGAGCATGATGCAAGCAGGCGGTCATTGGCGGAACTGGGTCGGTAATCAATCGTGCATCGTGCGGCACAGAGGCGCGCCGACGAGCGAGGCGGCGCTGGCGGAAATGGTGCGGGAGGCGACATCGAACGGTCTCAACGTGCGCTGCGCCGGTTCCGGTCATTCGTTCACGCCAGTGGCGCTGACCAGCGGCCTGCATCTCACCCTTTCAGGCCTGCAGGGCATCACGAATATCGACACGGCGCGCAAGCGGGTCTCCGTCCATGCCGGCACGACGATCAACACGCTCGGCAAGGCGCTGAAGCGCAGCGGGCTATCGATGATCAACCAGGGTGATATCGACAGCCAGGCGCTGGCCGGCGCGCTCACCACCGGCACCCACGGTACGGGCCTAAAGCTCGGCAACATGGCCTCCCAGATTGTCGGCATGCGACTGGTGCAGCCGGATGGCAGCATCCTGGCCATCGACGACAGCGAGCCGGACATGCTCAACGCCGCCCGCGTCTCGATCGGCATGCTCGGCGTCATCTCCGAAATCACCCTGCAGGTGATGGACAGCTACAATCTGCATGAGAAGCTGTGGCGCTGCACCTTCGACGAATGCATGGAGCAACACGACGACCTCGCCGCCAATAACCGGCATTTCGGCTTCTTCTGGTGCCCGGTGCCGGAAAGCCGCCATTGCTACTGCCTGCCGGACACATCCTCGGTCTCGACCACGACCAGCCTGTCGGATGTCTGCGAAATGAAGACGATCGACTTCACCGACACGGCGCCGATGGAGCAGGGTTTCGAGAAGATCGCCTATTCCTCGGAAATCTACCCGATCGAATATGTGCCGAACTTCCACGAACTGGAATATGCCGTGCCGGTCCAATACGGCAAGCAGGCCTGCACGGAAGTCAGGAAGCTGATGCTGGAGAAGCACCCGACCTGCATCTATCCGATCGAATACCGCTTCACCGCCGGCGATGGTGGCTGGATCAGCCCGTTCTTCGAGCAGGATTCGATCACGCTCTCGGTTTCCGGCCAACCGGGCACGGATTACTGGAATTATCTCAAAGACGTCGACGACATCCTGCGCCAGTTCGGCTCACGTCCGCATTGGGGCAAACTGCATTTCATGGGCGCCGAGGATGTCGATGCGCTCTACCCCCGCGCCGGCGACTTCAAGGCCCTGCGCGACAGGCTCGATCCGGAAGGCCGGTTCCTGAACGATCATCTGAAGCAGTTGTTTGGCTGATATCGCGCAGCCTGGTAGCAGCAACATTCGAGGCGCCGGCTGGCGTCCTGAATGTTCGGCAGGCGTTGCGCGAAGTGAAAAAATTGGGAGGCTCGCAATGAACGGCGCTGATATTCTCTGCGATGTGCTTTTGGCCAATGACGTCAATGTCTGCTTCGCCAATCCCGGCACGTCGGAGATGCATTTCGTCACGGCGCTCGATCGCCGCCAGGAAATGCGCTGCGTGCTGGGACTGTTCGAAGGTGTCGTGACCGGCGCGGCCGATGGTTATGCTCGGATGACCGGACGGCCGGCAGCAACCCTGCTCCATACGGGACCGGGCCTGGCAAACGGGCTCGCCAACATTCACAATGCCCGACGCGCCCGTATTCCGATGATCAATGTCGTCGGCGACCATGCCTCCTACCACCTTCCGCTCGACGCACCGCTGACGACCGATATCGAGAGCCTGGCCGCGCCGATGTCCGACTGGGTACGGCGGATCGCGGGGCCGGATGATGTCGCGGCAGCGACGAAGGCCGCCGTTCACGCCTCGCTATCACCGCCCGGCATTGCCACCCTCATTCTGCCCGCCGACGCGGCATGGAGCACGGCAGAGCCGCCGGTTTCGCTCACGATCGAACACCCCCAACCCGGCACTGCCGGCCCCGAAGCCATACGCTCCGCCGCCGAAGCGATCCGTAAAGCGCGAGGCCGCGCCGGAATGATCGTCCGGGGAGCGGCGGCAATGGCCGATGCGTTGGAGATTGCCGGTCAGATCTCGGCCGCGTTCGATGTGCGCCTGTTCAGCGAGGTGCAGGTGGCGCACATGCAGCGCGGACGCGGACGCGTCGCGCCCACCCGCGTCCCCTACCCGGTCGATGCCGCACTGGAGACACTGGCCGAGATCGACGTGCTGATCCTCGTCGGCGCGTCCGAGCCCGTCGCCTTCTTCGCCTATCCCAGCAAGCCGGGGCGCCTCGTTCGCGAAGAGTGCCAGGTTCTGACGCTCGCTGCCCATGGCGACGATCTGAAGCGGGCACTGGAAGAGCTGCGGGATGAACTGGGGATCAAAAGCACTCAAGCTTTGCTGCGCACAACCAGCATTCCCGATGAGGGAAAACCTTCGGGGCCGCTGACGGAGGACGCGGTGGCGGTGATGGTGGCGCAAAAGCTGCCCGACAACGCCATCGTCTGCGATGAAGCCATCACCTCGGCCCGGCGGTTCTTTGCGCTGTCCGAACACGCGGCCCCGCACGATTTCCTGATGATCACCGGCGGCGCGATCGGCATGGGCATCCCCGTGACCATCGGTGCTGCGATTGCCCGCCCGGATCGGAAGGTCGTGAACCTGCAGGCCGATGGCAGCGGCATGTATACGGTCCAAGGCCTCTGGACCCAAGCCCGCGAAAACCTCGACATCGTCACCATCATCTTCGCCAACCGCACCTACGCAGTGCTGCATGGCGAAATGCGCAATGTGGGCGTTCAGACCATCGGCGAAAACGCCCGGCGCATGCTCAACCTCGACAATCCCTCGCTCGACTGGGTTTTGATGGCCAAGGGAATGGGCGTTGAGGCGGCGCGGGCTGATACATGCGAGACGTTCGGCAGGCTTCTCAACCACGCTCTGTCGCGTCCGGGGCCGTTTTTGATCGAGGCGGTTATTTGAGAGCCGATGGTCGCGACCCGGAATCCCACATCTGATTGTCGGGGAGTGACTTGCTCCGTCGTCCCCTCTCCCCGCAAGCGGGGAGAGGGTTAGGGTCAGGGGCAAAAACCCAAACAAAAAGAGGGGCACGAAGCCCTCATCCGCCCTGCGGGCACCTTCCCCGCCTGCGGCAGGGCTATCGCATATGGAAAAAGACCCCCTCTGGCCTGTCGGCCATCTCCCCCACAAGGGGGAGAGACCCAGCCGCCGGCCTTCGTTTCCGATGACAGACGGGGCGGCGGGTTAAGCCCCTCCCCCTTGTGGGGAGGGGTTGGGGAGGGGACTTTTCCATATGCGATTGCCCTGCCGCCTGCGGGGAGAAGGACAATCCAGTAAAAATCAAACCGCCGGCGTTTCTTCCGTGGCGGCAACAGCCTTCGGGCCGCCCTTGGCGACGCCGACCATGGCGGGGCGGAGAACGCGCTCGCCGATCGTGTAGCCGGCCTGGACGACCTGGACGACGGTGTTGTTCGGCACTTCCGTGTTCGGAACCTCGAACATGGCCTGATGGAAGTTCGGGTCGAATTTCTGGCCGACGGGATCCAGCTTCTTGATACCATGACGCTCGAGCATCGTCAGCATCGAGCGTTCCGTCATCTCCACGCCTTCGACCAGCGCATTGAAACCGGTGTCACCAGCCCCGCGGGCTTCCGCCGGAATGGCTTCCAGCGCGCGGCGCAGGTTGTCGGACACGGCCAGCATGTCGCGGGCAAAGCCGGCGGTCGAATAGGACTTGGCGTCTTTCACGTCGCGCTCGGTGCGGCGGCGCAGATTGTCCATCTCGGCGGCGAGCCTCAGGTAGCGATCGCGGAAATCGGCGGCTTCAGCCTTGGCGAGTTCCAGCGGATCGGGTTCGGCAACGGGCGCGTCGACCTGTTCCGCGGCAGCTTCGGCATAGCTTGCGGCAGCAGCGTCGGCCGCATTTGCTTCAGCAGCACCGTGTTTGTTCGTATCGTCGGTCATGACGGTCTCCGGAATGTCAAACTGTTAGGATTTGGTGTCGATATCGAGCTTTGAAGCCGAAAAATCAAGGGTGCAATCGAAAGTGGCCGGAAAAACCGGCCTTTCGCATGACCCTACCGCGACAGGCGCGACATCAGTTGCGCCGTATAATCCACCATCGGAACGATGCGGGAATAGTTGAGCCGCGTCGGGCCGATGACGCCGACGGCGCCGACGATCTTGTCGTCGCTGTCCTTATAGGGCGCGACGATCAGCGACGAGCCCGACAGGGAGAACAGCTTGTTTTCCGAGCCGATGAAGATCCGCACGCCCGGCCCGCTTTCGGCAAGGTTGAGGATCTCGATCAGGCTATCCTTCTTTTCCAGATCGTCGAACAGCATGCGCAGCCGGTCGACATCCTCGGCGCCGGCCAAGCCCTCCAGCAGATTGGCGCGGCCGCGCACGATCAGTTGCGTCGGCTTGTCGTCCACCTCGCTGCCCGACCAGATGGCCAGCCCGCGCTCGACCAGATCCTGGCTCAGCGTGTCGAGTTCACGCCGCACGGTTTCCTTGACCTTTTCCAGCTGGCCGCGAACCTCGGGCAGCGTCTGGCCGGCGAGATGGGCATTGAGGAAATTGGCGGCCTCGGTCAACTGCGAGCTGGTGACCCCGGTCGGCAGCTCGATGATGCGGTTTTCCACCTGGTCGTGCTCGCCGACCAGCACGGCCAGCGCCTTGGTCGGCGCCAAGCGAACAAACTCGACATGGCGCAGCACCGGATCGTTCTTCGCCGTGATGACCAGCCCTGCCCCGCGCGACATGCCCGACAGCATCTGGCTGGCATCATTGAGCAGCGTCTCGACCGGCTGGTCGCGATCGGCGCGGCGCACATGCCGGTCGATCGAGGCGCGGTCTTCCGGCGACAGGTCGCCCACCTGCATGAAGGCATCGACGAAGAAGCGCAGGCCGACCTGCGTCGGCAGTCGGCCGGCGCTGATATGCGGCGAATAGATCAGGCCGAGGTCTTCAAGGTCGCTCATCACATTGCGCACGGACGCCGGCGACAAAGACATCGGCAGGATGCGCGAAAGGTTGCGGGATCCAAGCGGCTCGCCGCTTTCGAGATAGCTTTCCACGATGCGGCGGAAGATTTCGCCCGAGCGCTCGTCGAGCGCCGAAAGCCTTTCGTGCATCGCAGTTTTGTCCAGCACCATTTCGAACGCGAAAACCCATGTTGTTGAAGTCTCTTGGAATATAGTGATCCCTGCCCGGATAGCAAAAGGGAAAATGGCTGCACAGCCTGCCTTATCGGCTTTTGCCGCCCGATCACTCTTTTGGAGCAAATGATTTCCCTTCCACGCAAGTTGGGATAGAAGGCTGACAAACATCACAGGAGTTCATGATGCGGCCTTCCGGCAGAAAAACCGACCAGATGCGCAAGGTTTCCTTCGAGCGCAATGTTTCCAAGCACGCGGAGGGTTCCTGCCTCGTCAAGTTCGGCGACACCCATGTGCTGGTGACGGCGAGCCTGGAAGACAAGACGCCGCCATGGCTGCGCAACAGCGGCAAGGGCTGGGTCACCGCCGAATATGGCATGCTGCCGCGCGCCACCGGCGAGCGCATGAAGCGCGAGGCGGCATCCGGCAAGCAGAGCGGCCGCACCCAGGAAATCCAGAGGCTGATCGGGCGATCGCTCCGTGCTGTCGTCGATCTGCAGGCGCTCGGCGAACGCCAGATCTCGATCGACTGCGACGTCATCCAGGCGGATGGCGGCACGCGTACGGCGTCGATCACCGGCGCCTGGATTGCCTTGCACGACTGCCTGAAATGGATGGAAGCCCGCAACATGATCAAGGTCGAAAAGGTCCTGAAGGACAATATCGCCGCCATCTCCTGCGGCATCTTCGCCAACCAGCCGGTCATCGACCTCGATTATCTCGAGGATTCCGCAGCCGAGACCGACGCCAATTTCGTCATCACCGGATCGGGCGGCATCGTCGAGATCCAGGGCACGGCGGAGGGCAAGCCGTTCTCGGAAGAGGAGTTCAGCACCCTGCTCGGTCTTGCGAAGAACGGCATTGCGGAACTGGTGGAAATGCAGAAGCAGACGGTGGCTGGATAACGGAATAGCCATGGCGAGCGCCCTCACAGCTTTGCCCATCATCCTAGCCCACTCCCCGCAGGCAGCAGGGCTATCGCATATGGAAAAGTCCCCTCCCCAACCCCTCCCCACAAGGGGGAGGGGCTTAATCCGCCGCCCGGCCCATCGTTTGAAACGAGGGGCAGCAGCTGGGCCTCTCCCCCCTTGTGGGGGAGATGGCCGACAGGCCAGAGGGGGTCTTTTTCCACACGCGATTGCCACACCACAAGCGAGGCGAGGGGACGATGGAGTTGGCGGTTGGCTTCCTCTTCTCCCCAGCGGGGAGAAGGTGGCCGCAGGCCGGATGAGGGGGGCCGAAGGCCACCTTGCGAATTTGACGCCTGGCTCCGGCTACGCCGAAGCCCCCCTCATCGCCTCGCTATCGCTCGGCACTTCTCCCCGATGGGGAGAAGAGAAACCCAGCCATTCGGGAGGCCCGCGCCATGGCTGACGCCCTCGAAGGCATCCTCGAAACCGCGCTCTACGCCGACGATCTCGATGCCGCCGAACATTTCTACGGCACCGTTCTCGGCCTGCAAAAGATTACCCGCGCCGGCAATCGTCATGTGTTCTTTCGCTGCGGTCAGGGCGTTCTGCTGATCTTCAACTCGGAAGAGACCATCAAGCCGCCGCATGAGGGTGCGCTGCCCGTGCCGCCCCACGGCACGAAGGGAAACGGGCATGCATGCTTCCGGGTGGCGGCTGACAAGCTCGACAGCTGGATCGAAAAGTTGACATCCGCCGGCATCCCGATCGAAGTGGATATTCGCTGGCCGACGGGCGCCCGATCCTTCTATTTCCGCGATCCCGCCGGCAACAGCCTGGAATGCGCCGAACCCGGCCTCTGGGCCATCGATTGAGAGAGACACGCATGCGCAAGCTCGAAGACAAGACCATCATCGTCGCCAGCCATAATGCCGGCAAGATCCGTGAAATCCGCGACCTGATCGGCCCGCTCGGCTTTCAGGCCAAATCCGCGGCCGATCTCGCTTTCGAAGAGCCGGACGAAACCGGCACGACCTTCGAGGAAAACGCCACGATCAAGGCCCTGGCTTCGGCCAGAGCATCCGGTCTTCCCGCCCTGTCGGACGATTCCGGCCTCGTCGTCGATGCGCTGAACGGCGATCCCGGCGTCTACACCGCCAACTGGGCGGAGACCGCCGACGGCACACGCGACTTTGCCATGGCGATGGAAAAGGTCGAGACAGCCATCCAGGAAGCCGGCGCCACCGCCTTCGACCGGCGCACCGGCCGCTTCGTCTCGGTCCTCTGCCTCGCCTGGCCGGATGGCCATGTTGAACTCTTTCGGGGCGAAGTCGAGGGCCATATCGTCTGGCCGCCGCGCGGAACCCAGGGCTTCGGCTACGACCCGGTCTTCCAGCCGCTCGGCTACGACGTCACCTTCGGCGAAATGAACGCCGAGGAAAAGCACGGCTGGAAACCCGGCGACGAAAAGGCGCTGTCGCACCGGGCGCGGGCGTTCAAGATTTTTGCGGAGACGTGTTTGAGTGCTTGAACATTGGGGCCAATCCCTCTTCTCCCCAGCGGGGAGAAGTGCCGAGTTAAACGAGGCGATGAGGGGGCGACGGCGCGAGCCGGCGCGTACGGCATAGTCGAAGCGTGGCCTTCGGCCCCCTCATCCGGCCTTCGGCCACCTTCTCCCCGCTGGGGAGAAGAGAATGCCGACAGAGGGGGTTAACCAGCCCCGATTTCAAATCGTAGAGAGGCCCAGGCAAGCCGCATCTAACATAGGATAGCCTTTCACGTCCTTAATCTCTAAATAGCATTCAACACGACCCCGCGCCACGCGCGCCTGAAAGACCAAAGACCAAATGGCCAGCCTCTCCTCGATCAGCGACAGCAAGGACCCCGGTTTCGGAGTCTATGTCCACTGGCCCTTCTGCGCCGCCAAGTGTCCCTATTGTGACTTCAACAGCCATGTCCGCCACCAGCCTGTCGACCAGCCGCGTTTTGTCAGCGCCTTCCTGACCGAGATGGCCGCGATGCGGCATATGTCGGGGCCACGCACCGTCACCAGCATCTTCATGGGCGGCGGCACGCCCTCGCTGATGAACCCGGCGACGGTCGAGGCGATCCTGGATGGCATCGCCAATCTCTGGCATGTGCCCGACGGTATCGAGATCACCATGGAGGCCAATCCCTCCAGTGTAGAGGCCACACGCTTCCGGGGCTACAGGTCTGCCGGCGTCAACCGCGTCTCGCTCGGCGTGCAGGCCTTGAACGACCGGGATCTCAAATTCCTCGGCCGGCTGCACAATGTCGAGGATGCGCTGAAGGCGATCGGCCTGGCCCGCGACATCTTCCCGCGCATGTCCTTCGACCTCATCTACGCCCGTCCGAACCAGACGGTGGAAGACTGGGAGCAAGAGCTGAAACAGGCCGTCTCCTATGCCGTCGATCACCTGTCGCTCTACCAGTTGACGATCGAGGAAGGCACGCCCTTCTACGGACTGCACAAGGCCGGCAAGCTGATCGTGCCGGATGGCGAGCATTCGGCCGTGCTCTATGAGGCAACACAGGAAATCACGGAAGGCTTCGGCATGCCCGCCTATGAGGTCTCCAACCATGCTGCCCCCGGTGCCGAGAGCCGACACAACCTCACCTACTGGCGTTACGGCGACTATGCCGGCATCGGCCCCGGCGCCCACGGCCGCATCACGCGCGGCCGCGACAAGATCGCCACCGCCACCGAGCGCAAGCCGGAGGCCTGGCTGCAACTGGTCGAGGAACATGGCCACGGCATGGTCGATCAGGAGGTGCTGGGTTATGACGAACAGGCCGACGAACTCTTGCTGATGGGCCTGCGGCTCAAGGAAGGCATCGATCTCGTCCGCTGGCAGGACCTGTCCGGCCGCGAACCGGACCCGGAACGCGAGCAGTTCCTGATCGAACACGGCTTCATCGAACGCCTCGGCAATTCCCGCCTCCGCTGCACGCCAGCCGGCATGTTGATCCTGGATTCGGTTGTGGCGGATTTGGCTTGCTGAGGCAGCAGCCGCATAGTGCCTCATGCTTGCTGACAAAGTCATCTTTCGGCGACGTTGGAAATCATTTGGGACGTGCCGAGCTACCATCCCGTCCGTCATCTCTGTGCTTGTCACAGAGATCCAGCCATCCCAAGTCCTTGGGATGGAAGAGTCCTTTGACCCGACAGACGTCGGGTCGCTGGATCCCCGCCACAAGGGCGAGGAAGACGGAGAATGGGTCGTATAAAGGGAACGATACTCTAAACAATCGGCTTGAGAGTTTGTCAGCAGTCTGAGCCGCATTGCGGCTTGGCGTGCTGCCCGCCCTACTCGAACGTCGCCAGGTATTTCTTCACGATCGCATCGAGCGCCGTCCGCTCGTCGGGATCGAGCAGTTCCGTCAGCCGGTGTTGGTTGGCGACATGGGCGGTGACGGCGCGTTCCACCAATTCCAGACCTTCCGGTTTCAGCGCGATCAGCACGCTGCGGCGGTCTTCAGGATGGGTGAGGCGCTCGACGAGGCCCGCCTTTTCCAGCTGGTCGATCCGGTTCGTCATCGTGCCGGAGGTGATCATCATCGTCGCCAGCAGGTCGCCGGGCGAAAGCCGGTAGGGTTTGCCGGAGCGACGCAAGGTCGCCAGGACGTCGAAGCTGGCGGAGGTCAGTCCGAGCGACAGGAAGGTCTTTTCCACCTCTCGGCCGAGATAGGTCGTCAGCCGTGCCATCCGGCCGAGCAGGCCCATCGGCTCTACATCAAGGTCGGGACGTTCGCGGCGCCACTGTGTCAGAATTCTGTCGACATGATCATCCATGCATTCCGTGGTAGGTAGAATTCATCTTGACGTCAAGACAAGTGGAGTTATGCTCCTTTTATCTTGAAATCGAGATACTTCATATGAAGATAAGTTCCGTCGGCAGCGATATCGCCCTTACCGCCGTCGCGCCCGCTATCTGGGGCAGCACATACCTCGTCACCACCGAGTTCCTGCCGCCCGGCTATCCGCTGACTGCCGCCATGCTGCGTGCCCTGCCCGCCGGCCTCATCCTGCTGCTCATCGTCCGCCAATTGCCGTTCGGAATCTGGTGGAGGCGCAGCTTCATTCTCGGAGCCCTCAATTTCTCGTTCTTCTGGGCAATGTTGTTCATCTCCGCCTATCGCCTGCCCGGAGGCGTTGCCGCGACCGTCGGCGCGATCCAGCCGCTGATCGTCGTCCTCATTGCACGGTCCTTGATCGGTACGCCGGTCAAACCGTTGGCGATCATCGCTGCCTTGATCGGCATGGCCGGAGTCGGCCTTTTGGTGCTGACGCCGAGCGCGGCGCTGGATCCGATCGGCGTGATCGCCGGCCTTGCCGGCGCAGTGTCCATGGCTTTCGGCACGGTGCTGACCCGCCGCTGGGCGCCGCCCGTTTCCAGCCTGACCGTCACCGCCTGGCAATTGACGGCCGGCGGGCTGCTTCTGCTGCCGGTCGCCCTGCTGCTGGAGCCCACCCTGCCGGTGCCGACCTTGGCCAATGCTCTCGGGATGGCCTGGCTGGGGCTGATCGGCGCCGCCTTCACCTCGGTTTTGTGGTTTCGTGGCATCGCCCGGATCGGACCGGCGATCGTTGCGCCGCTCGGCTTCCTCAGCCCGTTGGTCGCGACGCTGCTAGGCTGGAGCGTGCTCGGCCAGAGCCTGACGCCGCTGCAGATCATCGGCGTGGTCATGGTATTGACAAGCGTCTGGCTCGGACAACGGGCGCAGATGGCGCCGCGTACCGCAGCACCGGTCACGGCCATGCCGGCGTCCGGCCGTTAAATCCCACCCCCCCCCGCGACCATGATCACGGGGGAGACGTCTCAAAAAATCAGGCCCATTCGCCCTTGCGCATGACCGGAACCCTGGCACCGTCGGTGCGCACGCCGTCGATATCCACCTCGCCGGAGCCGATCATCCAGTCGATATGGATCAGGCTGGAGTTGCCGCCCTGCGCCTTGATCTGGTCCTGGCTGAGCGACGCGCCGTCGAGGAAGCATTTCGAATAGCACTGGCCGAGCGCGATATGGCAGGAAGCGTTTTCGTCGAACAGCGTGTTGTAGAACAGGACGCCGCTGGCCGAGATCGGCGAGGAATGCGGCACCAGCGCCACTTCGCCAAGACGCCGCGCGCCTTCGTCCGTATCCAGCACCTTGTTCAGCACTTCCTCACCCTTCGATGCCTTGGCCTCGACGATCCGGCCGCCTTCGAAACGAACCTGGATATTGTCGATCAGCGTGCCCTGATGCGACAGCGGCTTGGTGCTCGATACATGGCCTTCGACGCGCAGCGCATGCGGCGTGGTGAAGACTTCCTCGGTCGGAATGTTCGGATTGCAGGTGATGCCGTTCTTCGCCGTCGAGGCGCCGCCATGCCATTCATGGCCGTCTGCGAGGCCCACCGTGAGGTCCGTGCCGGGGCCCGTGAAATGCAGCGCCGAAAAGCGCTCGCCATTCAGCCAGGACGACCGCTTGGCGAGATTGGCGTTGTGTTCGGCCCAGGCCGCGATCGGGTCGGCGGCATCGACGCGCGAGGCGGCGAAGATCGCATTGGCGAGCTTTTCGACGGCAACGATCTCTGGATCGTCCGGAAACATCTGCTTGGCCCAGGCCGGGTTCGGATAGGAGACGATGTTCCAGTTGATATCGAAATTGGAGATTTTCTCCAGCGCCGGCTTGTAGGCCATCGACAGCGCCTTGTTGGCGCGCGCCACCTTGGCCGGGTCCTGGCTCGCCAGCATCATCGGATTGTCGCCGGAAATGGCAAGGCGGGCCGTGTTGGCGCCAAAGGCCTTGGCCATGCCGTCGTAAAGCCAGCCGGTCGCCCGGTCGAAGCTTTCGTCCGGCGCATGCGCATAGCGCGAGAGCGTGGTTTCCTCATCGGAATAGAAGGTCGTCACCAGGCCGGCGCCGGCGATATAGGCATGTTTGGTGATCAGCCGCACCAAAGGCATGGCTGCGACGGGCGCGGTAATGAGGAGGTCCTGCCCGCGCTGCAGCTGCAACCCGACCTTGACGGCGACTTCGGCGAGCTTGTCGAGTTTGACGGGATCGACGGCTTGGTGGGCGGGGGAGGTCATCGCATATCCTGCTGGCTGTTTGGTTCGAGCCACCTATGTAGAGCGCTTCGGACCAAACCGGAAGACGTTTGCGACGACCTCCCCTCGAGCTCCATCCCAATCGGCCATGTCGGTACGAAATTGCCGGATGCCGAGGCAGCGCGGTTCGCCGCCCCTGCTCCGGAAGCTGACCTGACTCACTCTTGAGGCCGCGACCGCTACGTAAGCGCGGGAAAGCACCATTTGCAGACCGGCTTGAGGCGAATGTCGATCAGTCTTAGGCGGTCAGCGAGACCGCGACGGCGCTCAAGGCCTTGCGGGCATCCTCCGGCGCCAGCCGCACCTGCAATCCGCGCTGGCCGCCATTGATATAGACCAGTGCCTCGGCCAGCGCCGCCTCCTCGATCGCGGTGGGCACCTGCTTCTTCTGCCCGAACGGGCTGATGCCGCCGACATGATAGCCGGTCAACCGCTCGGCTTCCGCCGGCTTCATCATACTGGCCGATTTACCATGAAAGGCAGCGGCCAGTTTCTTCATGCTGACCTCGCGATCGGACGGCACGACGACACAGACCGGCTTCCCGTCAACCTCCGCCATCAGCGTCTTCAGGACACGCCGAGGCTCCTCGTCCAAAGCCTCCGCCGCCGCCATGCCGATCCGGTCGGCGGAAGGGTCATAGTCATAGCTGTGAACCGTAAACGCCGCCCCCGCCTTGGTCAGCGCCAACGTCGCCCGCGTGCTTTTCGACATGGCCTCAGCCCTCCAGAAACCGCTCGTAAATCTCCGGCTTGAACCCGGCGATGAACTGGCCGTCTCGATTGAGGATCGGCCGTTTGATCATCGAAGGCTGGGCGAGCATCAGGGCGACGGCCTTCTCAGGGTTGAGGTCCTGCTTGTCGGCATCCGCAAGCGCGCGGAATGTCGTGCCGGCGCGGTTGAGCACGGTTTCCCAGCCAAGCGCCGCCGTCCAGCGTTCGAGATCGGCGCGCGCAACGCCCGACGCCTTGTAGTCGTGGAAATGATAGGCGACGTCATTGCCGTCCAGCCAGGTCCGCGCCTTCTTCATCGTGTCGCAATTCTTGATGCCGTAGATCGTCACGCTCATGCTTCATGCCATCCCTTTGCTGCAGGCGAAGCGGGATAGCATGAAGGAGACGGCCTGAAAATACGGCAGTAGTGGGCGGCCATCAGGCCTCCAGCGTTCCCGGCTTGCGGACGGCCTTTGTCTTTTCGGCACAGGCAATCTTCATCAGGTTGTCGCGGCGACGGGCGAAGCGCTGCGAGGTGCGGGTGGCGATCAGCCCGGCCTGCGGGGCCTGCAGATCGACTGTGCCGCCCTCGGTTCCCGGCGCGGTGATGATCGTCGCCAGAAGATCGCCGGCCTCGACATTGTCGCCGATATTGCGGTGAAACAGCACGGTGCCGGACAGCGGCGCGCGGATCATCTCGATATTGTCGAGCGGTGTCGCTGGTCCGGTAAACGCGGTAAGCGGGTTTGCGTCGCTGGCGACGACGCCACGGGCGACGAGGAAATGGAACAGGCCTCTAGCATCCTTGCGCGCCATGTCCGGATAGACATCCCGAGTGCCCCGCAGTTCCAATGTCGTCGATAGCCGGCCGGGCAGACGGCTGGCCTTCTCGCCGGTCTCGTATTTCCAGGCGTATCCGACCGCCTCCTCGAAGGCCGAGCTTTCGCCGTCTGCCAGGAACACCACGGCCATGTCGAGTGCTGCGGCGAGATCGGACGCCTCCGGCCAGAAGGCCTCGTCAATATAGGCATATTGCAGGGATTCGTCGTCGCAGTGCAGGTCGAGCACCAGATCGGCACCGAGCGCCATATGCAGCAACTGCCGCTTCAACCGGTCCACCGCCGTGTAACGGTCGAGATCGGCGATCAGCGTCTCGCGCTCGCCAAGCGAAACCAGCGGGAATTCGCGATTGAAATTGGTGCGCGAACCGAGATCGAAGCGGCCCTGGGGATCGCCGAAATGCGACTGCGCGCCGC
This sequence comes from Pararhizobium sp. O133, assembly GCF_051669845.1. NCBI lineage: Bacteria > Pseudomonadati > Pseudomonadota > Alphaproteobacteria > Hyphomicrobiales > Rhizobiaceae > Pararhizobium > Pararhizobium sp. O133. The sequence continues at coordinate 4,551,487 of NZ_CP196426.1, forward strand.
CGATCGGATTGGCCTGCGGCACGATGGTGATATCGCCCCGAATGGCGCCATCAGCCTCGGCCTTGCGCAAGTGTTCGCAGAGGAAATGCAGAAGCGCCGTGCCGGGCAGTTCATTGGCATGCAGCGCTGCCTGCAGATAGACCTTCGGCGCCGTGGGATCACTGCCCTTGAACCGGATGACCGGCAGGCGAAAGCTCGTGCCGATCGTGTCGCCCTCGATGATAACTTCGGAAATGTTCATGCGCAGCCTCTCCCGTTTTGAGGAGCTTATGCGGTCTTGCGACGGCTGGTGCAAGACGCCAAAAATCGCGGCTAAACCGCGATGGATCACGCTTTGCCGGAAACGGAACGACGCGCTGGCAATCCACGCGTCGCTGCAATCTCCGGCTTGCGCCGACTACTGGTCGAGAAAGGTCCGGATCGCCTTGACGGACGCTTCGGGCTGCTCCTCCATCAACCAATGGCCGGAAGCCGGGATCACCACTTCGGTGACATTGTCGGCCGCGGCGCGGGCAACGACAGCCATGGTCGATCCGAACGACGTCTCGCCGCCGATCGCAAGAACCGGCATGGTCAGCTTGCCCCTTGCCAGAAGCGCCGCGTTGTCGACGGCATCCTGATCGAAGGCCAGGAACTGGGCAAAGCCGGCATGCATGGCGCCGGGCTGCGCATAGAGCGCCGCGTAATGTTCACGCGCCGCCTCGTCCCACTTTTTCGGATCAGCCGAGAATTCATTCCAGAAACGGTCGAGATAGATGCGCTCGCGGCCGGCGACCAGGCGCTCCATGTCCGGGCCACCGAAATGGAAATGCCACAGCAGCGGATGCTTGAGAATCTGCTCCCAAGGACCGACACCCGGGATCGGCGCATCCATCAGCACGAACTTGCCGACCTCCTGCGGATACTGGGCGACGAAGGCATAACCGACCATGTTGCCGATATCATGGGCGACGACATCGGTCTTTTCGACATTCAAGGCCTTCAGCACGCCGGCAATATCCTGCCCTTGCGTCTTCTTGTCGTAACCCTTGTCCGGCTTTGCCGACAGGCCCATGCCGCGCAGGTCGGGCACGATCACCGTATGATCGCGTGCGAGCTCCGTTGCCAGCGGCACCCACATGTCGCCGGTTTCACCGTAGCCGTGCAGCAGCGTCACGGCCGGGCCTTTGCCGCCGATGCGCACATGCAGCGTCGTGCCGTTGGTTTCGATCTCCTGCGTCGTAAACTCCGCAGGATATTGCGGAACGCCGGCGGCGAAGACCGGGGAGGAAAAGGCGATGACGGCACTGGCAATCAACGAGCGGAACATGGGGAAGATCCTGTCCTTGCGGCAGACCGGATTGGCTGCCTGATGACTGCAAGCTCGCACACTGCAGGGGTTCGGACTAGCCGGAGAAATCCGGAACTGCCGTTCGGAAAAACAGAACGGCAATTCCAGTGGATCGTCATCACCCCAGAAGCGGCCAGCGGTCGAGACATTCATACCGGCTCTTGCCGATGATGCTGCGGACAAGGACGAACTCGCGGGCGGTCCAGGTTACGCGCTCGGCAACGAGATGTTCCGGAATGGGCTTATCGTCATAAACCAGCGTCATATGCGGCAGGAAGCGCGGATTGTAGGTGAAGGTCAGGCCGACCGCCCACATTTCCTTGGCGATCTGCACATGCAGGTCCATCATCTCCTCGCTGCGCATGGCATTGGTCAGCACAACGGCGTTCGGCCCGGCGAAATACGAGACCCGGTCGAAGGCTACCTCGAAGGGCATCGCCTTGATCGTCGACATCGCCGCCGAAACGGCAAAGATCGTCTCTTCGGGAACACCGTTATACCGGCCGACGCCGTTTAGCGACACATGCATCAGGTCCTGCGGGCGCGGTACACCCGACAGGTCGTGACGGCGGACGGTATCGCGGCCGATATCGGCCGCGCGCAGGGCCACGTCCCGCTCCGGCATCAGGGCAAGGAAGAGATTGCTCGCTCCGAAATCCCCGACACGTCTGTTGCGCGGCCTCATCCCCGCCCCTCCATTGCCGAACGCGAACGATTGCTGATCGGCGCGCACGACTTCATTCCCGGCTGTTTCAAGCATGGCAAACCTCACCTCTTTCTGGATGCGGCCAGTATACGTGAGTCCACGTTTCGATCAAGAACAAAACAAGAACATTGTGAATTTATTCCCACAAAGCGGAACGCAGAACGCGCAAGAAACGGGTGGCTTTCGCGCGAAAACTGATCGAAAATCGGACCATGATCCAGGTTAAAAAGACAATTTCCTCGCCGGTCGGCCGGCTCACGCTCGTCGCGCGCGGCGAAGGGCTGGCGGCGATCCTGTGGGAGAACGACGATCCGAAGCGCGTGCGGCTTGGCCCTTCCGTTGAGGACGGCGACCACCCGGTCATCGAGGAGGCCGAGCGGCAGCTGCGGCAATATTTCGATGGCAGCCGCACCGGCTTTTCCGTGACGCTCGACCTCGTCGGCACGGAATTTCAGAAAGCGACCTGGCATGCGCTGCTGACGATCCCTTACGCAGAAACGCGGACCTATGCCGAGATTGCCCGCCAGATCGGCAGCCCGAAGGCCTTCCGCGCCATGGGTGCCGCCAATGGGCGCAATCCGGTGTCGATCATCGTGCCCTGCCACCGGGCGATCGGCTCGGACGGCCTGCTGCACGGCTTTGCCGGTGGGCTGGAGGCCAAGCGCTACCTGCTGGACCTCGAAATGAACCACCGGTGCGCCGCGGCCTGAGCGGCCGGCGAGACCACGCTCCGCCCGGCGGGAGCGAAGCGAAGGAGAAAATCATGGCCGAGAGAGCCCAGACCTATCACATTTTCGAAACGGCCGGGGGCTGGTGCGGCATCGCCTGGAACGACGTCGGCGTCACGCGTTTTCAGCTGCCGACACGCAGCCTGGATGCGACCGAGCGGAACATGCTGCGCCGCGTGCCCAGTGCCGAACGGGGCATGCCGACGCCGGCAATCGCCGAGACCATCGCCGCCGTAAAACGCTATTTCGACGGCGAGACAATCGATTTTTCAAATGTACAGCTTGACCTCGAAGGCCAGGAGGATTTCTTCCGGCAGATCTATACCGCCTTGCGCCGCGTCGGCTGGGGGCGCACCACCACTTATGGCACGCTGGCCAGGGAACTCGGTGCCGGCCCGCAGGCTGCGCGCGATGTCGGTCAGGCCATGGCGAAAAACCCGATTCCGCTGATCATTCCCTGCCACAGGGTGTTGGCGGCCGGTGGCAAGGTCGGTGGCTTCTCGGCCCCCGGCGGCGCCACCGCCAAGGTCCACATGCTGGAGCTGGAAGGCGTGCGCCTTGGACCGCCGGAGCCGACGCAGCAATCGCTGCTGCTGTAGCGCCGCCGGCAGAGGTGTGCACGACTATTGCTGCAGGTCGGCCATATCGTAGAGCGGGCGGATTTCGATCTCGCTCGGTCCGGGCATCGGGTTGGGGCAACGCTTGACCCATTCGACCGCCTCGTCCATGTCCTTGACATTCCACAGCCAGAAGCCGGCGACCAGTTCGCGCGCCTCGGCGAACGGGCCGTCGATCACCTTGCGACTGGGGCCATCGAAGGCGATCCGCTTGCCCGCCGACGAAGGCTTTAGCCCGTCGGCGGCGACGAGGATACCAGCGGCCTCCAGTTCATCGTTGAACCGACCCATCGCCTCCATCATCTCGTTGGTTTCGGGCGTCGGGAAAAAGCCCTTTTCACTGTCTTCGGTCGCCTTCACGAGAACCATCACACGCATCACCTGTCTCCTTGTTGAAGCCGGTCTGACCGGCCGGACATCACAACGACGAACGGCCCGCCGGAAAATCGACAGCACGCCGCAGATTTTTCAATGGTAGAGGATGGACGAGCGACATCAAGGCTGGCCGCCGCGATACGCCCCCCCCTCTTGCGCGCCGCTATCCCTTGCGCTATATACTGAACCAAATGGTTCAGCATTCATCACCCCATCTCAATGCCGCCTTCGCAGCCCTGTCCGACGCCACAAGACGTGGCGTGCTGGAGCAGCTCGGACGTGCCGACGCCTCGATCACCGAGCTTGCCGACAGGTTCCACATGACCCTGACGGGCATGAAGAAGCATGTCGGCGTGCTGGAGCAGGCGGGGCTGGTCCAGACGGAGAAGATCGGCCGCGTGCGCACCTGCAGGCTCGGTTCCCGCCGGCTGGAGGATGAGGCAGCGTGGATCGAGCGCTATCGCCAGCTCTGGACGGCGCGCTTCGACGATCTGGATGCAGTTCTTGAGGATGTGAAACGGAAGGAGAAAACCAATGGATGAGCAAAGGCAGGCAGAATCCACCTTCATGGACCAGCGCACGACGGTCGAACGCAAATCGGACCGGGAACTGGTCGTGACGCGCTTCTTCGATGCCCCGGCGCGCCTCGTGTTCGAGGCCTGGACGAAGCCTGAACTGTTCATGCGCTGGTGGGCGCCGAAATCCTCCGGCGTTCCGCTGTTTTCCTGCGACATGGACGTCCGCACCGGCGGCGGCTACCGCGTCGCCTTCGGCCATGACGCCGAAAACACCATGGAATTCTTCGGAAAATATCTCGAAGTCATCCCCAACGCCCGCCTCGTCTGGACAAACGAGGAAAGCCCGGACGCGGCACTCACCACCGTCACCTTCGAGGACAAGGGCGACAGGACGCTGCTCACCCTGCACGAACGCTACCCCAACAAGGAAGCCCTCGACGAAGCCATTTCCGGCATGGAATGCACGCCCGCACAGTTCGATCAGCTGGAGGAACTGCTGGCTACGCTCAAGGCTTGAGGGTTACAGAGCGGATCAATGGAGCGGCGGCAGTCATATGCCGCCGTCAGTTCGCGGAAGCGACCGGCCCATATTCTCCGTCGTGCTCGGGCCTGTCCCGAGCATCTACCAGGGTATGATTTTGCTGGCATTTGCAGATCCTCGGCACAGGGCCGAGGATGACGGAGGCAAGTTCAACGACGGCAGTCAATGCCGCCGTTCGCCTTCTCACTCCCACTCGATCGTGCCGGGCGGCTTGCTCGTCACGTCGTAGACCACCCGGTTGATGCCGCGGACTTCGTTGATGATGCGGGTGGCGGCGCGGCCGAGGAATTCCATGTCGTAGTGGTAGAAATCCGCCGTCATGCCGTCGACGGAGGTGACGGCGCGCAGGGCGCAGACGAATTCATAGGTGCGGCCATCGCCCATGACGCCGACGGTCTGGACCGGCAAGAGCACGGCGAAGGCCTGCCAGATGGCATCATAGAGGCCGGCCTTGCGGATTTCGTCGAGATAGACGGCGTCCGCCTCGCGCAGGATTTCCAGCTTTTCACGGGTGATGCCGCCCGGGCAGCGGATGGCAAGGCCCGGTCCCGGGAAGGGATGACGGCCGATGAAGCTGTCCGGCAGGCCGAGTTCCTTGCCGAGAATGCGGACCTCATCCTTGAACAGTTCGCGCAGGGGCTCGACCAACTGCATGTTCATGCGGGCAGGCAAGCCGCCGACATTGTGGTGCGATTTGATGGTGACCGAGGGGCCGCCGGTGAAGGAAACGCTTTCGATCACATCCGGATAGAGCGTGCCCTGGGCAAGGAATTCGGCGCCGCCGAGCTTCTTGGCTTCCGCCTCGAACACGTCGATGAACAGGCGGCCGATCGTCTTGCGCTTGGTTTCCGGATCGCTCTCGCCTTCCAACGCATTGATGAACATGTCGGATGCATCGACATGGACGAGATGCAGGTTGTAGTGCTCCTTGAACATGGCGACGACATCGGCCGCCTCGTTCTTGCGCATCAGGCCGTGGTCGACGAGGATGCAGGTCAGCTGGTCGCCGACCGCCTCGTGGATGAGCAGTGCCGCGACGGAACTATCGACGCCACCGGACAGGCCGCAGATGACGCGCTTGTCGCCGACTTGGCGGCGGATTTCGGCAACGGCCTTGTCGCGATAGGCGGCCATCGACCAGTCGCCCTTGAGGCCGGCGATCTTGTGGACGAAATTGGCGAGAAGCTTGGCGCCATCCGGCGTGTGCACGACTTCCGGATGGAACTGCACGGCATAGAAGCGCTTGGCTTCGTTGGCGATGAAGGCGAAGGGGGCGTTCGGCGAGGTGGCGACGACCTCGAAGCCGGGGGGAATCGCGGTAACGCGATCGCCATGGCTCATCCAGACCTGATGGCGCGAGCCGACGGCCCACAGCCCGTCGTAAAGCGCGCAGTCCTTGTCGATCTCGATGAAGGCGCGGCCGAATTCGCGGTGATGACCGGCCTCGACCTTGCCGCCGAGCTGTTCGCACATGGTCTGCTGACCATAGCAGATGCCGAGAACCGGAAGGCCGCTGTCGAAGATGATTTTTGGCGCGCGCGGGGAACCGATATCGAGCGTCGATGCTGGGCTGCCCGACAGGATGATCGCCTTCGGATTGAGCCGCTTGAAGCCCTCTTCCGCCGACTGGAACGGAACGATCTCGCAGTAGACGCCGGTCTCGCGCACCCGGCGCGCGATCAGCTGGGTGACCTGGCTGCCGAAATCGACGATGAGAACGGTATCGGGATGGACTGTCGCTGTCATGACGCGCTTCCGTGGGCTTGGGGGATCATGGCGAGCCTTTAATGAAAGCAGGGCCTAAGAGCAACGATTACATTGCACCCGGACAATTTCAGACCTTGATACGAATTTTTGTATGCACAAAAATCAACCATGCTATAATCGGGCACCTGAACTTGGAGACGCGATGTCCGAAGCATTGGGCAGGCTGACGATCAACTATGACCCCGCCAAGAATGAGCAGAATATGCTTCAGCGTGGCCTTCCATTTTCACTCGTCGGAGAGTTTGAGTTCGATAGTGCCTTCATCGTTGTCGATGACCGATATGATTACGGCGAAGTGCGTCAGGCGGCTCTGGGTTTTATCAAACAACGGATCCATGTTCTGATTTTCACCATCCGGGCAGAAACGCTGTGGGTCATTTCGTTGCGCAAAGCAAACAAGCGGGAGATAAGACGTTATGTCGAATATCTTGAAGAAAAACCCTGAGACTTTGGCGAAGACCCCATTAGAGCGGGCTCGTCTGGCCTTGGCCGACATCAGCACAGAGGAGGATGCTTCGATTACCGCCGACGCGCTGCTGGATGCGGATAACCCGCCGGCCGGCGCGCTTTTTGCCAGGCGCGGGAGGCCTGCTGCGGAAAACCCGAAAGAACGTATAACGATCCGGGTGGATAGCGACGTTCTCACGCATTTCAAAGCGAATGGCCCGGGATGGCAAACCCGCGTCAATGCAGCGCTGCGCAAAGCAGCCGGCTTGCAGTAGATTACAGAGCGATGTCGCCCAATGCCAAAGCCTCTTCCAGCACATCGACGGCAGAGGCCAGCTTCTCGTCGATGACGTGGAGATATTCCGTCCAGTCGCCGATCTGCTTCAGCTCCGCCTTGCCATCGGAAATGCCGCGCAGGCCGATCAGCGGAATGCCGAAGGATTGGCAGGCGCGCAAGGCCGCGAAGGTTTCCATCTCCACCATGTCGGCGGCGATCGTGTCATAGGCGGCGCCCGAAACGATATTGGCGCCGGTCGATAGGCTCGCCGGTTTGACACCGGGAATCGAGAACGGCAGATCGACGGTAACGGGCAGGTCGAGGAAGGGGGTCGCGCCCTTGACGAAACCGAGCGGCGAGGCGTCCATATCGCGATAGGCGACCGAGGTCGCCTGATACACTTCCGCCTGTTCCAGCCGGGCGGAACCGGCCGAGCCGAGAGAAATGACCAGATCCGGCAGGCTTTCACGGGCGTTGAGTTCGGCAAGCGTGCGCGTCAAGACCACTGCAGCTTCCACCGGGCCGACCCCTGTCATCAGCGGCGAGATGCGGGCGCGCAGATGCGTGCCGTATTCCGCATCGACAGCCATGACGTAAAGCAGCGTCTTGCCCACCACAGGCTTCAGCTCGAAACTCATCCTTCGATCCCCTCGCGTCCACGGATCACCATCATCGTGCCGGTCATCGATGCGATGAGCTTGGCCGGGCCGTCGGAGGAAATCGCATAGCCACGGCCGTCGGAAACGATGATCGTGGTGCCGGGCTTGGTCACCTCGCCGCGAAACAGGAAGCGCTCGCCCCGTCCCGGCGACATCAGGTTGACCTTGAACTCGATGGTCAGGATCGAGGCGTCGGGATCGATGACGGAATAGGCGGCATAGGTGCCGGCCGCATCCAGCGCCGCCGAAATGATGCCGGCATGCAGGAAACCGTGCTGCTGCGTCAGTTTCTCGTCGAACGGCAACTCGATTTCCACCGTGCCCTGCTCCACCCGCGTCAGCTCGGCGCCGATCGTCGCCATGGCGGCCTGTCGGTTGAAACTCTTAGCGATGCGGTCGCGGAAATCCGCATTATGCCAGTCTGTCATCGGCCTGAACACATGCCCCCATGACCGGGCGCGATTGCCCGGTTGCGCTGCAACAGTGGCATGTGGCCGAGACCGGGACAAGTTCAATTCATCAGGAAAATCGACCCGTTGAGCAGGGTGGCAAAGGCGACCCAGGCGAGATAGGGCACGAACAGGATCGCCGAAAGATAATCTTGCCTGCGGGTCGCGGCGATGAAGGTGACGATCGAAACCAGCAATGCGATGATGACGATCAACGCCAGTGCGACCTCGTTTGCGCCGAAGAACAGCGGCGACCAGGCGAAGTTGAAGATCATCTGCGCCACCCACAGCCGCATCGCCGCTGAATGCCGGTGGTCGAGGAAAGTCCGGGCGCCGACGAAACCGATGATGACATAGAGCACGGACCAGACCGGCGCGAAGATCCAGTTCGGCGGATTGAACGACGGCTTGGCGAGCGACTGGTACCATTCGCCGGGAATATTGTTGATGCCGATGAGCAGGCCGCAGCCGAGCACGCAGACGACGAAGATGATATGGGTGAGGATACGGTTCATCCGACGGAGGTAGAGCGGGACGCTCCCAGGTCCAGTCCAGGCCATTCTCCCTTTCGCAGGCACGCTTTCGCACCCATATGCCCCTCATGAACCAGAACTTCCGCATCCGCCCCGCCGACACCGAGGACCTGCCAATGATCGGCGAAATTCTCGTCGAGACCTGGCGGCATACCTTTCGCGGTATCATCGACGACGCCTTTCTTGCCGGCATGAGCGAGCAGGATCAGATGATGCGCCACACGCGCCGCATGGGCATTGCAGGTGTCGCCTACCAAGCTGGTGTGGATACCGACGGCCTGATCGGGTTTGCCAACTATGGGCCTGCTCGTGGGTCAGTATCTTCCGGCGTGATGGAACTCTATTCGCTCTACATTCGCCCGGCCGCTCAGGGAATCGGTCTCGGCAAGGCACTGGTCAAGGCAGCCGCCACGGATTGCCGAAACCAAGGCGCAGAAGGCCTTTTCGCCTGGGTGCTGGCCGAAAACGCCAATCGCGGATTTTACGAATATCTCGGCGCCACAGCCTCGGCCCGGTCAACAATCCACGTCGGCAACAGTGATCACGAGCAGATCGCCTATCTCTGGCAGGACCTCGACGAACTCATCGAGATCTGATCCCGCCTCAGCCGAGGCGGACAATATGCTGATCCCAAGCCACCTCGCTCCTCGTCCAGCCAAACCATCCGTCATAGGACGACGCGACAAAATCATCCGCCGACGATGCGATCCCGGCCGCTTCGGCCAAGACAGTCTGCCGCAAAACCTTCCCCGACTTCGCATCGATCGTCACCTCTGCGCCGCCCTTCGGCGATGTCAGGCCGATGAGCCCGTGGCGCCGGTTGACGGCGATCGCCCCGACATAATTGGCAAGTGCCAGCGTCGTCTCCTCCGGCAGGTCGAGGAAGCGGATATCCTCACCCTTCGAGAAGGATCCTGCGAGCGGCGGCAGGTCGTTGCGCGCGCCCTCGTACTGGCAGGCAAACCAGATCCGGCCGTTGGCGTCGATATCGACATGGCGGGTCGATAGCTGGCGCAATTTGGCCGGCATGACATGTCGCTCGATCAGGCGACCGTCCCTTGTATCGATCAGCGCCAGCGACGGCTCCATGTGATCGAGATTGAGCTTGGTGCGGCCGAAGTCCGGATGGGTCTCGATGCCGCCATTAGCGACGACGAGCATATGCCCGTCCATCCCAAGCGTCATGTCATGCGGCCCGATGCCATAGGACGGAAATTCGCCGATCCGCGCAAAGCCGTCGGTGCCGTCATAGACGCCGATCATGCCGCGGTTTTCGTCGAAGTCGTTTTCCGTCGCATAAAGCAGACGTCCGTCGGCGGAAAAGCAGCCATGGCCGTAGAAATGGCGGCCTTCCACCGATGTGATGACGATCGGCTCGATGCTGCCGTCAGGTGCGAAGATCATCGCGAACGTACCCGGACGGCGGGCAAAGGCGACGGCGCGATTGGCAACCGGGCTATAGGTCATGCCATGGGCCCGGGCCGGCAGCGGCATGCGATCGATGATCGCGCCTTCCTCGCTCAGCATCGCCACGCCATAGGCCCCATCGGGCGACCGGAACGCGGAGGCATAGATGGCGTCAGTGCGCGACAGCGCGACGGCCGCTTGCGGCGCGAGCGTCGCCACCCAGGCCGCGCCAGCCATCTTCAGGAAGTCCCGGCGGTCGGTCAGGACCCGCTTCGACGATATGTTTTGATATGCCATGACGTTCCGCCAGCACGCGAGTTGCCGTTGATCGACACGGCCTCAACACCCGTCACTCCTGTGCTTGTCACAGGAATCCAGCCACGCGAAGTCCTTCGCGTGAATGAGTCTTTCGCGTCGCGGACGCGACGCGGCTGGATCCCCGCCACAAGGGCGAGGATGACGGAAGTTAAAGCCTTCCGCAGTTTCCAATATTCCTCAATTCCACCCCTACAGCCAGCCCCGCCGCTTGAAATACAGAAACGGCAACACAGCCGACAGCACCATCATGCCGAGCGCCATCGGATAGCCGAACTCAAACTTCAGTTCCGGCATGATCTCGAAATTCATGCCGTAGATCGAGGCGACCAGCGTCGGCGGCAGGAAGACGACGGCGGCGACCGAGAAGATCTTGATGATCTGGTTCTGCTCGAGATTGATCAGGCCGAGCGTCGCATCGAGCAGGAAATTGATCTTGTTCGACAGGAACAGCGCATGGTCGCCGAGCGACGCCGCGTCGCGCTGGATCAGCTTGACGCGCTGCCGGCTTTCCTTGATCGCCTTGCGGGTACCGATGCCGTCAAGCGCCGTGTGATAGGCAACGAGGCGGCTGACGCTGACCAGGCTTTCGCGGATCACCGTCAGGAGATCACCCTTCTGGCCGATCTGCTCGATCAGCGACTGCAGGTCGCGGGTCTTCTTGGTCACCGTCGCATTGGTCTTGCGGAACACTTCGCGCGAAATGCCGTCGACCTCGTTGCCGACGCGCTCCAGCGCATCCGCCGTCCGATCAATCATCGCTTCCAAGAGCCCGATCATGGTCAGTTCACCGGTCTCGCAGGAGGCGCCGTTCAGCTTCTGCATGCGGGCCGCATAGATGTGAAACGGCTTCGGGTCGGCATGGCGCACCGTCACCAGCGTCGTGCCCTTCAGGATGAAGGTGATGGGAACCTTGACCGGATAATCGCCGTCGAGCTCGGTCGCGGCGGTCATGGTCATGAACTCGGCGCCATCCTCCTGGTAGAGGCGGGCCGAAAGCTCGATCTCCTGCATTTCGTCACGGGTCGGGATTTCGATGCCAAGCTCGCGCTCGACGGTCCTGATCTCGTCCTGCGAGGCGTTGAACAGGTCGAACCACACGATCGAGCTGGTCTCGGTCACGATCGAGCCGATCTCGGTCACGGCCGGAACGGTTCCGGTCTGGCCGGTTGCGGCATCAATGAGGACGAGCTGGTTGCCCTGGCTTTTGTAGGTGCGCAGCATATCGGGTTCCAATCTGGCAAGTCTATCGACCGCCAGCGGCACCCCTTGCGATCAGGGCCGGACGGTCGAAAACATCGAAGCTGTACTTCGACTGTCGGGGTTCATGATCCTTGATCCTTGTTTGGCGTGTTCGCCTTGAACACAGCCGACCCATTGCGCCAATATGGCCGCCCTGTCAACCGCTTGGCAGCCTTCCCCTTGCTCAGTCGCCGTCGGCGAACGAGAAGCCCGATGTCAATCCGATGGCGGCGCCAAAATCGAGGTTCAGGCGCTGCAGCACATCGTTGGTATTCTGCAGGATACGGTTCAACAGCGCCCGCTGTTCATCGTCGGCAATGGCCTCGTCGATCGGCAGGTCGATCTGGTCGGCATCGTCGACGATCGCCTGCAGCACATAGTTGACCGCGCTCACCACCGACTGGTCTTCCTGCGGCAAGAGCGCTTGCATGTCGGCGGCGTTGAACAGAGTCTGCAGCGCCATGAAATTCGCCGATAGCGCGGGCATCGTATTACCGGAGCGCCAGTAGATCGCCAGTTTCGGATGGCCCTTGTCCGGCTCGCCCTTGATGATGCCGGCATAGAACGGTCGCAGCCGCTGGTCGCGAATGCTTTCGACGCCATGCACAAGAATGCCCAGGAGTTCGGTCGCGGCCTCCTTGCCGTCACGATAGAGCGGATTGGCGGGGCCGGGATTCTTCCAGGCCGCCTGGATGCCATCGGGGTTTTCCCATTCGGCGCTCAGCTCAGTGGCGATGGCTTTCAGATTGTCGGCGATGGCGGCGCCATAGCGGCAGCGAAAGCTGCTCTTTTCCTGCGGCAAGACTTCGGCTCCGGTGCCGTAGAGCACATATTCCAGCGCACCCAGCCCCTGCGTCGCGACGCTCTTGCCCTTCAGCGTGTCGGGCGACGTCGCGGTCTCATCTCTGGTCGCCAGAATGCGCTGAACCTGCTTCAGGCCGGTGCTCTTGCGATCCGGAAAAAACAGGAAGCGTTCGAAGCGATTTCCCTCAATCACCGGCCCGACGCGAACGATCTCGATTGTCGACCACTGCTGCACCACTTCGTCGAACGTCATCTGGACGTCGCCCAGCGTTTCTTCCGATGGTTTCTCGCACAGCACATGCGCGGCCTCGGCCAGCGATTCGGTGCCTTCCATCAGGTCGCGGTAGCTAGGGCGGATGAAATCGTCGACGGCCTTTTTCATGACGTCGGGCACGGCTTCCTGCTTCAGGGTGGCGCGCGGCGCCGCCGCATCCTCGGCATCCTCGGCAAACGCGGAAAAGGAGAGCGTGGCGGACAGAATAAGGCTCATAAGCAAAGTGGGCCGATGGCGCATCAAAGGGACTCCAGGAATGTGATCAAGGCTTGCCTTTCGGCTTTTTCGAGAGCGGCAAAGCGGTCGCGGGCCTTTTGCGCCTCGCCGCCATGCCAGAGAATGGCTTCCGTGAGATTGCGCGCCCGCCCGTCATGCAGAAAGAACGTGTGCCCGCTCACCACCTTGGTCAGACCGATACCCCAAAGCGCCGGCGTGCGCCATTCCCTGCCCGATGCTTCGCCCACCTGCTGGCCATCGGCAAGTCCCTCGCCCATGTCGTGCAGCAGGAAATCGGAATAGGGCCAGATCAACTGGAAGGCATGCGCCTTGTTGCCGGCATCGCGGCGGGTGACGAATTTCGGCACATGGCAGGAAATGCAGCCGGTCTCGTAAAATACTTTCTTGCCATCAAGCGTTTCCGGGAAACTCGCCTTACGGCGGGCAGGTACGGCGAGGTTTTCCGAATAGAAGGTGATGAGGCCCAGAACCGGGTCTGGCGCTTCCGTATCGCCGAGCCGCGCCTGCACCCCATCGGCCATCGACAGGCATTTGGCCTGCGCGGCCGTGCAGTCGCCATGGCTGCGTTTGGCGGCGGGCGAGGAAATACCGATATCGCCGGCCAAAGCTTCCGCCGCCTGCTGCCGCACCGAGGCCGTCTGCGCCTTCCAGCCGAACCGGCCGAGCACCAACTGTCCGGACTGTGGATCGCGCACCATCGCTGCCTTGCCGCTGATCCCGTCGCCGTCCCGGTCATCGGGATCGGCGTTGGCGATTATATCGGCGGAATGGATAGCCTCGACCAGCCCGAGCCCGCCCATTGCCTGTGTCACACGCGGCGACAATGTCGTTTCCGCGTCGAGCGGCCCATAACCCAATTCCGCAATCGAATATTCCGGCTGGCGCAGCGACACGATCTCGCCGTCGGCAAGCGTCATCGTCTTTTCGGTATAGCTGATCGTCATATGGCCTTCGGCGGGAAGACCGGGCACGGCGCTGTCCTGCAATTGCGCGCCATAGACGGGATCGGGGAAATTCAGCACGTCATGTGCCGCGACCGCCTGCCGCTCCGCTTCCGTCGCGGCCGGCCGGGCCAGCCGCAGGAACATCGACGTCGTATCCGTGGCCTCTTCCGGCGGATGGCCGCGCCCGTCCTTCAAATGGCATGTCTGGCAGGCGCGGGCATTGTAGAGCGGCCCCAGCCCGTCCGATGCCTGCGTCGAGGAAGGCGACGAGACCCAGAGCTTGCGAAACAGCGCATTGCCGAGCTTGAAACTTTCTTCCTCGGCAAAGGTGATATTGGCGGAGAACTGCGAAAAACTGTCCTGATTGACCGGCGCGATCGAGGTGCCGGCGCCACCCGCCATTGCCTCGAACTTCTCAGCCTTCTCGAAATTGACCGTCGGGCGGGTAACATTCTCGACACGCTTGCGGTCGGCCTCGGACAGGTCGGTGCGCGGTGACGCCAGATCCTCTACGTGGCTCTCGCTGTTTGCCGACGCGTTGTCGGCGTCATTCGTATCATCGGCAAGGGCAATTGAAGACCCCTCCCCAACCCCTCCCCACAAGGGGGAGGGGCTAGGCTGCTGCACTCTCCCACCATTCAGCGACACATCGAGCAAGGTGACAATTTTGTGTGGCGGTGCGACTGGGTTAAGCCCCTCCCCCTTGTGGGGAGGGGTTGGGGAGGGGTCTTTTGCGCCAAATGCAAAACTTTCCGTCCAAAAAACAGAAAAGCCGCCCGCCACGCAGCAGAATGCGATGGCAAGCGGCAGGATCAGACGGGGTAAGCCCCAAGCATTCATTCCGGACAACCGGGCCGCCGTCATGCGACGGCCCGCCTTTGCTTTCTTATTGGAAGACCGCGTTAGGATTATCCAGGCTGTCGGAACCTTCAAGCTCGATCGTGCCGAGATCGAGCGACGCAATGACGCGCTCGACGGTCTTGGCCTGGGCGACGAGGCCGTCGATGGCAGCCTGGACGACGGCGTTACCCTCGGCATTGCCCTCGGCGATCATCTGGTCGTATTTTTCGACCGTGTCGCCGCGCTTGGCCATGGCCTGCATCGCCGTGACGGTCGTCGCCAGCTTCTCCTTCATTTCCTTGTCGAGCGCCGGATCCTTGGCGGCAACGAGTTCGGACAGCGACGGGCCGGTCAGCTTGGTGCCGTCGGCCTTGGTATAGTCGCCGGTATAGGCGGCCTGGATACCGATGGCGTCGTGCAAATGCGAGTTGTAGGTGTTGTCGGAGAAGCAATCATGCTCTTCTTCCGGATCGTGCAGCAGCAGGCCGAGTTTCATGCGCTCGCCGGCCAGTTCGCCGTAGGACAGCGAGCCCATGCCGGTGAGGATAGCGGCGATGCCGGCCTTGGCGTCACCCTCGACAGTCTTGGTGGCCGCGCCATCCGGCGCCCAGTTACCGACCATTTCCTTCAAATCGGAAACCAGAAGTTCGCTGGCAGCCTTCAGATAGGCGGCGCGGCGATCGCAATTGCCGTTGGTGCAGGCCTTGGTGTCATAATCCGTGTACGGGCGGTTTCCGGCGCCCGCGCCGTTGCCGTTCAGGTCCTGGCCCCAGAGCAGGAATTCGATGGCGTGATATCCGGTTGCAACGTTCGCCTCGATACCGCCCGCTTCCTGCAGCGTACCTGACAGAAACTCCGGCGTGATGTTAGCAGCGTCGACATCCTTGCCGTCGATCTTGATCGTCTTGTTGGCGATGACATTGGCGGTGAACAGCGCGTTCTCGTCGCTCTCGGTACCGTAGCTCGGATCGACATAGTCGATCAAACCTTCGTCCAGCGGCCAGGCGTTGACCTTGCCTTCCCATTCATCGACGATCGGGTTGCCGAAACGGTAGACTTCGGTTTCCTGGTAGGGGTTGCGGGCCGCCAGCCAGGCTTCACGCGCCGCCTTCAGCGTCGCCTCGCTCGGCGTGGCGATCAGCGCATCGACGGCCTTGTCGAGCGCTTCGGCGGTCAACAGCGCATCGGCGTATTTCGCATGCGCGACTTCGGCATAATGCTTGACGACAGCGGCCGCATCGGTCGCCGCCTGCGCCGGCTGCAAGGCCAGCAAGGATGTCGCGGTGGCCAGCGCCAGCGCGGCGCTGCGAAGGAATGATTTGGTCATGACCTCTCCTGATATTTTTCCGAATGGATTCGGTGTTCCCCGCCGCCCGCAATGATGATCCCCGTCGCGCAAACCGCGCGGCCCGGACCATGGGCGTGGCTATTCAGCCCGGTTTTCATGAACCAAAACCAAACTTGTGTCAAAGTGTATAGTTTAGAACGTTTTCAATGTGCTGGGTGGCGATCGGACAGCCGAACACAACGCTCGAAAACCAAGCTCAGCCCTTCCTGCCCATCATGCAGAAGAAGAAGCCGTCTGTGTCGGTGGAAGCCGGCGTCAGCGTCACGGTCTTCATGTCCGCCGACCAGGGCTGGCGCTTGTCGGTGCCGAACAGGTCGGCCCAGGCGTCCGCCACCGACAGGATCTCGAAATCCGGGTTCTCCTCGCAGAACGCATAGACCTGCGCCTCGTTTTCCTGCGGCAGAACCGAACAGGTGACATAGATCAGGTGACCACCCGGTCGCACGAAGATCGAAGCCCCCGCGAGCGCTTCCTGCTGCTGGCCCAGCCGTTCGTCGAGGTTTTTTTGCGTCAGCCGCCATTTGGTATCCGGACGGCGGCGCCAGGTGCCGGTTCCGGTGCAGGGCGCATCGACGAGAACGCGGTCGCAGCGGCCGGCAAGCGGCTTCAGGCCTTCCAGCCGGTCGTGGACCTGGACATTGCGCGTGCCCGCCCGCCTCAGCCGTTCGATGATCGGGGCGAGCCGCTTGCGATCGGTGTCGTAAGCGTGAATCTGGCCCTTGTTGTTCATGGCCGCGGCCATGGCCAGCGTCTTGCCGCCACCGCCGGCGCAATAGTCGAGGATTTGGTCGCCTTCCTTCGGCATGACGAGATCGGCGACGATCTGCGATCCCTCGTCCTGAACCTCGAACCAGCCCTTTTCGAAGGAGATTTCGGCGGTGACATTGGGCAGGCGCGAAGCCCCCTCGCCCGCCTGCACCCGCACGCCATTGCGGGCGATCGCGGTCGGCTGGACGCCGCTTCGGTCAAGCGCCTTCAACACCTTGTCGCGGGATGCTTTCAACGTATTGGCGCGCAGGTCGAGCGCCGGACGTCCGGCCAGCGCCTGCGCTTCGGCGAGCCACTCGTCCTCGAAATTCTCCTCGAAGGACGGCTGCACCCATTCGGGGATATCGCCCTGCACATGCAGCGGCGCATCATCAAGCTTGCGGCTGGAGAAGGCGGACTTCATGTCGCCGGTCAAAGGCTCGGGGGCGAACCGGTCGCCCTCCAGTTCCTGCGCCAGTTGTTCGGGCGAAACGCCCCACTGGCGGAACATCACCGCATGACCGAGCGCCGTGGCGCTATCGCTGTCCATCAGAAAGGCATGCGACAGTTTCATCCGCAGCGCGTCATAGACGATATTGCCGATCGCCGCCCGGTCGCCGGATCCGGCGAAGCGGTGTGCCAGCCCCCAATCCTTGAGGGCATCGGCAACGGGACGCTTGCGCGTCTCTATATCGGCAAGAACCTCAATGGCTCCGGCGAGCCTGCCACCCAGTCGCATCGTTCAAACTCCATTTTCCGCCGTGGTAGCGGTGATGGACGTCAAGAGCAAGCAGGCAGTGCCGCTGCGTGACGATTGCCGACCAGTTGCGAGGCGAGACCGAAAGGGAAAACCGGTGGTTCTCCGATCGGGCCGGATCAAAGTCGCCGGAACAATATCCGGGCGAGTGTGTTGTCGTCTCAGCCGACGACGCGATAACAGACGCTGGCTGTTCCCGAACGGATCATGCCGATATGGGAAGCAGCGGCCTTGGACAGATCGATGACACGACCGCGAATGAACGGGCCACGATCGTTGATGCGAACGACAACCGTCTTGCCGTTGCGCTTGTTGGTGACGGCGACCTTGGTGCCGAACTTGAGGTTGCGGTGGGCGGCAGTCAGGTAGGAAGCGTTCATTCGTTCGCCGGATGCCGTGCGCGACGACAAGGCGTACCAGGAAGCGCCGCCACAGCCTTTTCCGGCTGCTTGGCTTGGTGTCACGAATGTAAGAGTTGCCCCCACGGCAAACGCTGCTGCCAGCGCAGCAGAAGTGATTTTCATCTTGATCAAACAGATGACCCCTTCGTTTGAAATTTAGTCAAGTCTTACGAAGGATGCGCTTGTCACCGCCAAAAATGGCGAAAAAGTGCTTCAACCTTTAACCCTGGATTAGGAAATATTGACAATCTGCGAAAAATTAAAATTACGAAATCTTCAATGACGATCACAAAACTGCAGAAGTGCTTTGGAATCAGGCGTTAACCGAAAGCGACCAGACAAAACCTCCCCAAACGTGCACGCGCACATAAAAAGCGATTCAATTTTTTGAAATTGGCTAAAGCCGGCGGATTTAAAAGCTAGAAAAACAACAGATCACGCCAAGGTTGCATTTCATCGGAAGCATAAAAGCAGATCATCTTCCAACATGGAAAGACCAAAACTGGAGAAATCCGGTAATATTATTAGGCGAATGCGCGAGACTGTCGCCGGAAAGCCGGACACTATTCCAGCACCGCTTTACTTGACAGATCATCCCCGCCAGCTGTCGTTACCCCACAAATCCGCTAACGAAATCCGATAGTCGGGGAAGAGGAAGACATAACCGCTGTCACGCAGTCGGGCGTTGGAGACGCGCTTGTTCTCGCCGTAGAACGAGCGCGCCATCGGCGAAAGCTCGGCGGTCTCGAAGGGGATTTCCGGCGGTGGGCTGACGCCCATCAGCCGCGATGCCTCCAGCACCACATCCTGCGGCGGCGCCGGCTCGTGATCGGTGACATTGAAGACGCCTCCCATCGATCTCTCCGACAGAAACAGCGCGGCGCCGGCGATATCCTCGACGCGGATGCGATTGAAGACCTGGTTGGGCTTGATCAGCCGGCGCGCCGTGCCAGCGGCGATATTGCAGAAGGCGTTGCGGCCGGGACCATAGATTCCGGAGAGACGCAGCACGGCGACCGGAATATGGTTGCCGCGCCCAACGGCAAGCCAGTCCTTCTCGGCCGCGACACGCTCGACGGAACGGGCCGAGACCGGCTCCAGAGACGCGTCCTCCGTCACCCAGGCGCCGCCGTGATCACCGTAGACACCGACGGTCGAAAGATAGCCCGCCCATTTCAGGTTCGGCATCAGGTCCTGCAGTGGTGCCGCATCCGGCCGCATCATCGGGTCACCGTCGCGACCTGGCGCGATCGACTGGATCAGATGCGTCGTCCGCTGCATCACGGCCGCAAGCTCCGGCGAAATGGTCACGCCGTCATAGACCAGCGCATCGATCCCTGCGGCCTCGATGGCGGCGAGCTTGGCGGCCGAGCGAGTGGTGCCAACGACCGACCGCGCCAGCGGCAGGAAAGCCTTTGCGATCGCCTTGCCGGAGAACCCGGCGCCCAAAATCAGAACATGCATCAGACCACTCCTGCCAGTTTCCATTCGGCGAGAACTTCCGGATTGGTCTCGCTGTGCCGTCTTGCCGCAAATTGCGAGAAATCGCCAGAGGGCATGAGGCGCGACAGAGCCCAGACCGCCATACCGCGCACAACGGGGGACGCATCGTCCGCCAACGCCAAGCATGGACCCAGCAGCGAGATATCCCCGGAATTCCCGGCCGCGATCAGACAGTTGCGCACGAACCGGTCACGGCCGATGCGCTTCACCGGCGAGCCCGAGAAGAACGTCCGGAACGTCGCATCGTCGAGCCCCAGCAGATCGGACAGTTGCGGCTCCTTCAGGTCTTCGCGCGCCTGCAGCTTCATTTCCGAGGCCGTCGCGGCGAACTTGTTCCAGGGACAGGCGGCCAGACAGTCGTCGCAGCCATAGATCCGGTTGCCGATCTTCTGGCGCAGTTCCGGGTCGATCGGCCCCTTGTGCTCGATCGTCAGGTAGGAAATGCAGCGGCGCGCATCGATCCGGTACGGTGCTGGAAAGGCATCGGTCGGACAGGCATCGAGACAGGCGCGGCAGGAGCCGCAATGATCCCGTTCCGGCGTGTCGACCAACAGTTCCGCCGTGGTGAACAGGCTGCCGAGAAACAGCCAGGAGCCGAAGTCGCGGCTGACGAGATTGGTATGCTTGCCCTGCCAGCCGAGGCCCGCCTGTTCGGCGAGCGGCTTTTCCATCACCGGCGCGGTATCGACGAAGACCTTGACGTCTTCGCCGGCCCGCGCCGCAAAGCGCGTGGCGACCTCTTTCAGCCGGCCCTTGATGAGATCGTGATAATCGCGGTTGCGGGCATAGACGGAGATGGCGCCCCGGTCCGGCCGATCCTGAAGGGCGCGCGGATCCTCGTCCGGCCCATAATTCATGCCAAACAGCACGACGGAGCGGACATCGCCCCAAAGGACACGCGGATCGGCCCGTCGCTCCGCCGTCTCGGCCATCCAGTCCATCGTCCCGTGGAAATCTTGCGCAAGAAAATCGGTCAACCGCTCCGGCGCGCGCGGAATGGAATCCGGCAGCGCGACGCGACAGACGTCGAACCCCTTCTGCCGGGCCTCGTCCTTCAGGAAGTCGGTCAGCGTCCGGCGCTTCTTTTCGTCTTTCTCCTCACGGAGCGCATTGCCGGACACAAGACCCTCCTGCGCAGGAATATAGCCGATGGCGTAAAGACCCCTCTGGCCTGTCGGCCATCTCCCCCACAAGGGGGGAGAAACCCAGCCGCTGCCCGCTGTTTTCATCATCGGATAGGGCGGCAGGCTAAGCCCCTCCCCCTTGTGGGGAGGGGTTGGGGAGGGGACTTTACCAAGGATAACGATCAGAAATCCAGATCGGCGTAATGAGACACCGGCGTCACGCCGCGCACGCGCTCGGCCAAGAGCGGACGGAAGGACGGGCGCGACTTCAGCCGCTGGTACCAGTCCTTGACGGAGGGCACTTCCGACCAGTCGATCTCGCCGAGATAATCCAGCACGGAGATCGCTGCGGCGGCGGCAAGATCGGCATAGGACAGCCGGTCGCCGGCCAGATAGGTGCGCGAGCCGGCAAGCCAGCCGAGATATTTCAGATGCTGGCGAATGTTCGAACGCGAAGTGCGCAGCATCTTCGAATCCGGCGCGCCGCCGCCCTGGTCCGGCGTCATCTGCAGCTTGAAGATGCGCTCGCGCACCAGCGGCCGCGTCACGTCGGCCTCCATCTTCTGCAGGAACCACTCGGCCAGCCGGCGGATTTCCGCGCGCTGGAAAGGATCTTCCGCCAGAAGCCGGCGGTCGCGCTTCAGCACGCCATTGGTCTCGTCGAGATATTCGGAAATCACCGTCGCGCCACAGAGCGCGCGCATGCTGTCATCGACATAGACGGGCAGCGTACCGGCGGGGTTGAGGGTCAGGAAATCGCGCCGCTTCTCCCACGGCTGCTCCTCGGCCAGTTCCGTCTGATAGCCGTATTCCGACAGGATCAGGCGTACGAACCGGGACGCTGTAGACATGGGGTGGTGATAGAGTGTCGGCATCGGATATCGGTTTTCGTCAATTCGTTTGGGAGGGAACGGGTTTGTCGCACAGGTTTCGTCTGGCCACGACGCGTTTGAAAAAGCTATAGGAATTTGCTGCCGCGAACACAAGCGAATCAGCCAACGCCCTTCGATGGTCCCAGACCCTAACCTCCAATGCTTCAGGGATACTTAATTTCATGGCCGATCAATCGATCATCAGTGCGCTTATCCTTGGCCTCATCGAAGGCCTGACGGAGTTCATCCCGGTATCATCGACCGCCCATGTTCTGCTCGCCGGCCATTTCCTCGGCTTCAAGTCGCCCGGCAACACATTCGCCGTTCTGATTCAGCTTGGTGCGATCCTGGCTATCCTGCTCGTCTATTTCCAGCGGCTGCTGTCGATCGCTTTTGCCTTGCCGTCCAGCGCCAAGGCGCGGGGCTTCGTGCTCTCGGTCCTCATCGCCTTCCTGCCGGCCGCCGTGATCGGCGCCATCGCCCATGACTTCATCAAGAGCGTGCTGTTCGAAACGCCGATGCTGATCTGCATCGTCCTCATCATCGGCGGCATCATCCTCTATGCGATCGATCGCATGCCTCTGAAGCCTATCTATCGCGACGTCATGGATTATCCACCCTCGCTGGCGCTGAAGATCGGTCTTTTCCAGTGCCTGGCGATGATCCCCGGCACGTCGCGCTCCGGCGCCACCATCGCCGGCGCGCTTTTGATGGGAACCGACAAGCGTTCTGCCGCCGAGTTCTCCTTCTTCCTCGCCATGCCCACCATGCTCGGCGCCTTCACGCTCGATCTCTACAAGAACCGTGATGCCTTGAGTTTCGACGACGTCTCGCTGATCGCCGTCGGCTTCATCGCGGCCTTCGTATCCGCCCTGTTCGTGGTGCGCTCGTTGCTGAACTTCGTCTCGACCCGCGGCTTTGCTCCCTTCGCCATCTGGCGCATCCTCGTCGGCACGGCGGGCCTAATCGGCCTCTGGCTGGTCGGCTGAGCGCAATAAAAAACCGCGCGCGTCCCGTTGAAAGGATGCACGCGGTTCCTGGCCCCCGCCATAAGGGAAAGCCGCCCCGATTGACGAGGCGCAATATCTTACTTGTCGAGCGATCCGATCGACGCGGTCGTGCAGGGATCGACGCCATAGGCCGGCGTGCAACTGTGATTGCTGGCAACCGTCTTCGGTGCGGCGAACGACCCGGCCAGAACGACAAGTGCCGCGCACGCAAAGAAAATCGCGATCGATTTACCCATGAAAAAAGTGCCTCTCAAGATGAATGTGATGGCGCCGGCCGGTCTCTCAACCGAACGATGCGGCGCGGCTGCTGTCTAGGCGCTGGCACCGTCGTTATCAATATCGAGACATGTTGAATCGACGGTAAATGCCAATCGCTTTTTTAAGTGAGGCAGAAACGCAACGCTTTTTCAAACCGAACAAAAAGAAACCGCCGGTGGAGGCCGGCGGTCGTGATTGCAACCCGATGCAAAGGGATGAAAATCGTCCTCAGGCGGCGCTGCCGGAGCGGCTGTACTGACCCTGCGGACGGTAGCGGACCATGTAGGACGGCAGCACGGATTCGACCGACGTGCCATCGATGCCAAAGGCCTTCAGCGTGCGGCCTTCCGACTGCGCGGCACCGGAAACGACATTGTCGGTCTTCAGGAGCGTGACCTGGTCGACCGTCAGCGGCGGCGTGATCAGCGGGATCATCGAGACGACGGAGCCGATCATCGAGGCGATGCCGAAGGGTAGCGGCAGGAGCATGCGCTTGCGGTCGATGACCTTCATCATGATCTCGAGACAGTCCTTGAAGGTCAGTACGTCCGGGCCGCCAAGCTCATAGATCCTGCCGCGCGCGACCTTGCCTTCGACGGAGCGAACGACCGCTTCGGCGACATCCGTGACATAGATCGGCTGGAACGCCGTGTTGCCGCCGCCGACCAGCGGCAGGACCGGCGAGAAGCGCGACATTTCCGCGAACTTGTTGAAGAAGCCATCTTCCGGACCGAACACGATCGACGGACGCAAGATCACCGCATCCGGAACGATATCGAGGATGGCCTTTTCTGCGCGGCCCTTGCTGCGGGCGTAAACCGATTCGGAGTTCACATCGGCGCCAAGCGCCGAGACATGGGTGAGCGTCGCGCCGACGCCTCGCGTCGCTTCCGCCACCGCGCGCGCGCCAAAATCCTGAACGGCGTCGAATGTGTTGCGGCCAGCCTCGAACAGGATGCCGACGCAATTGACGACGTGATCGGCGCCCTGCACCGCCGCATCCACCGACTTGCGATAACGCAGGTTGGCCTGGACGAAGGAAATCTGCCCGACATTGCCGAGCGGCTGAAGGAAACCGGCGAGATCCGGGCGGCGGACGGCGACGCGGATGCGATAGCCGCGCTTGGCGAGCGCCCGTACGACATGACGGCCGACAAATCCGGAGCCGCCGAAAACGGTGACGAGCGGCGGGAGGTTGGACAAGGTCATGGCGCAGGCACTCCTGATGTTCTGCAAGATATATGTGAGCTACATAGCCCAATCACCGGGCGAGGTGAAGGCTTATAGCGCCGGCTTTGCTGCCGCTTTCCGCCGCAGCCGCAAATGATCGTCAGATACCTTCGACGACGACCATTTCCGCATCCGCCACTTCCTGGCGGATGGCGGCGGCGATCTGGTATTCCGGCGAGTTGTAGCAATGGACGGCCGCCTGCAGCGAGGGGAACTCAATCACGACATTGCGCGCCCGCACATCGCCCTCGAGACGGTGAAAAGCCCCGCCCCGGGCAAGGAAGCTGGCCCCGTATTTTTCAAAGGCCGGCTTTGCCGCCGCAACATAGTCCTTGTAACGCTCGGTGTCGCGCACATCGACCCGTGCGATCCAGTATCCCTTGGCCATGATCGTCTCCTTTGTTCGTTGCAATCCGGCTCTGTTCCCGCTTCTTCCGCCAAATCATTTGGCCGGTCAAGCGGGCTTGCTCGGTGGTGGACCGTCGCTCGTTCCGAATGACAGGATCAACGGCAATGGCGACTGAACATCCAGGCTGCTGACGATGCTCAAACCGGCTTATTGGATGAAGATTGCACCCCATTCTCCGTCATCCTCGCCCTCGTGGCGGGGATCCAGCGACCCGACGTCCGTCGGGTCAAAAGACTCTTTCCATCTCAATGACTTGAGCTGACTGGATTCCTGTGACAAGCACAGGAATTGTCTGTCTGAATCATGCTTTAATGGGGTGAAGCTGGATCATGCCCGGGGTGGCCACCCCGGGCATGATGCGGTCACGCGCCCGAACAGGAATAGGTCTTGACGACCGGCCTCATCCTGGGCCGTGAGCGCACCAGCTTCGCATCGCTTGTTGACTTGAATGGGCCGGTTTTCACCGCGCCCGCAGACAATGCCAAGCATGGAGCCCCATCATGATCGCGAATGCCGATGAAATCCAGTCCACCCTCGGCTGTGATGTCGCCAAGGATACCGTCACCCTTTTCGACAGCCGCACCTTGAAAACTCTCACCGTCTCCAACACGACAGCTGCTCTGAAGGCGGCTCTGAAGCCCTATGCCGGACGCACCGGCATGCTTGCCATCTGCGAGGCGACCGGCGGTTACGAAGACGAACTGCTGCGCGTTCTGGAGAGCCTGGCCATCCCGGCCCACCGCGCCGATGCCGCGCGGGTGAAGGCCTTCATCCGCTCTTGCGGCACGATGGCCAAGACCGACCCGATCGATGCCCGCCATATCGCCGAATACGGCCTCCTGCGGGCAAAATCGCTGCCGCGCTTCCAGGCGCCGGAGCCACAGGACGCGCGCATGAAGCTTTTGGTCGCACGCCGGGCCGACCTCGTTGCCATGCGGGTGCAGGAAGAAAACCGGCTGAAGGCGCCGCGCAACAAGCCGATCGCGCGCGAAATCGCCGGGCATGTCGCCGAGATCAAGCGGCGCATCGATGCCATCGACCGGCAGATCGAGGCGACCGTCAGCGGCAACCGCCGGATGAAGGAGCGTCAGGCGATCCTGCGCGGTGTCCCAGGCATCGGAAAGGTGATCGCTCCCGTCCTGCTCGCCCTCATGCCCGAACTCGGCCGGATCGACCGCAGGCAGGCCGCAAGTCTCGCCGGCTGTGCGCCGCATCCCCGCGACAGCGGCACCTATAAAGGACGGCGATTTGCCACCGGCGGGCGCCGCCAGCTCCGCCCGCTGCTCTTCACCGCCGCCATGGCCGCAAGCCACAGCAAAAGCCACCTCGCCGTCATATACCGACGCCTCCTGGCCGCGGGAAAATCAAAGATGACAGCCCTCGGCGCCCTCATGCGACACATCGTCGTCATCGCAAATGCAAGGCTCAAGGAATATGAAGCCGCCGATGCACGACTGACTTGATGAGGGAGAGGATGGCAGCCGCAGGACTTCCAAAATGACCTGCAGAATCATCGGAAAATGCGTTTGTCAGCGGCCTGAGCGCCTGATCAGAGCGCACCGCTCATCTCGTCGAGAATGACGCGAGCGGCAGCCTTCGGATCGTTGGCCTTGACGATCGGGCGTCCGACAACGAGATGGCTCGAGCCTGCATTCAGCGCGGCGGCAGGTGTCATCACCCGCTTCTGGTCGCCCCTGTCGCTACCGGCCGGGCGGATGCCGGGCGTGACGATCGCCATGTCCGCACCGACGATCTTGCGCACGGCCGCCGATTCCTCGGCCGAGCAGACGATGCCGCCCATGCCGGCATTGCGCGCCTGTTCGGCGCGGCGCAGCACCAGCGTGTGCGGATCATATTCATAACCGGCGTCGATGACGTCCTGTTCGTCCATCGAGGTCAGCACCGTCACGCCGAGCAGGCAGAGATCCGAGCCCTTCGCCGCCTCGACCGCCGCCTTCATGGCTTTCGGATAGGCATGAAGCGTCAGCATCGACATGCCCATCTTGACGATATTCTCGACGCCCTTGGCAACCGTGTTGTCGATATCGAGCAGCTTCATGTCGAGGAAGACCTTCTTGCCGTCCCTGGCGAGGTCGCGAGCAAGTTCCAGGCCGCCGGCAAAGACCAGTTGGTAGCCGATCTTGTAGAACAGCGCGTCATTGCCCAGTGCTTTGACGATGGATTCGGCCTCGCCGATAGTGGGAAGATCAAGGCCGACGATCAGCCGGTCGCGCGCGGTCGCAGTCATTGTTGCCATCCTTGCCAGAACTCCATGGCGGTCCAGTCGCATGCAAGGGACCGGTCCGCAAGGGAAAATGCGAACAGATTGCCGCCGCCGGCCGGCTGGTCCTGGCTGCGCGCGATCGGCCGGCCGGCCAGATGGCATTTCAGCAGGGTGCCGACGCCGCCATGGCCGACGAACGCGATCGGTTGTAGCGGATCATGCTTGTCGAGCACGGAAGAAACCGCAGACACGATACGCTGTTGCGCATCGATGGCCCGCTCCCATCCGTGGAAACTCTCCTGCGGATGGGCAAAGAACCAGTTGGCAGCCTTTTCGAATTCCTCGGGAACGAGAAAGCCGGTCGCCGAGCGGTCGTTTTCACCGGAATGTTCCAGCACCTCGACATCGCAACCACTTGCTTGCGCCAGGATCGCGGCGGTTTCCAGCGCCTTGGTCTCGTCGCTGGACAGGATGCGCTTCAACTCTGCCGCCCACTCGCAGCGCGCCGCCTGTTCAGCCCGGGCGGCACCAATCTCCGACAGACCCCAGCGCGGCACCGGCACGCTCGGATCGATGCGGACCTGCGGATGGGTGATATAGACCCCGAACACGGAAAGGCTCAGTGCGTCTTGCGATAGACCCAGAGCTGGGCCGGGGGAATGTTGCGCACCATGAAATCGTAATGCGCGATCTGGTAACGATCGGGCATGGCCACGACCGGCGACAGCGGGCCATAGGAGATCTGGATGACCGGTCGCCCGACGGGTATGCGCGACAGCAGGTCTTCGATCAGCGATACGCGCACATGCATGGGAAAATTGAGAAGCGGCACGGCGGAGATGACACAGTCGAATTTCTGGTCGCGGCGCAGACCGAGCGTCGTGTCGAGATCGAAGGCATCACCATTGATGAACTCGACGCCGGGATAGGTCTTCACGAGATGCTGGTAGAAATCGGTGGAGAACTCGACGGAAACAAGGTTTTCCGGCTGAACGCCCTTCTGCAGGATCGCCTTGGTGATGACGCCGGTGCCGGGGCCGAGTTCGAGGACCGGCAGGCCCGAATACGGATTGACGACGCTGGCCATCCTGCGGGCGGTAAAGCCGGATGTCGGCACGATCGAGCCGACCGCCTTCATGTTGCTCTTCCATCCTTTGAAGAAACGGATTTCCTCATCGAATTTCTTGCCAAGACGCTCTTTCAGACGAAAATTCATGCGGATCTCCAGCAACCTCGCCTGCGTTGCGGGCAGCACATCATGTCTGCCTGTTGCAACGCAGCACCCTCCATTACGAAATGATTATGTGTCGTCCGATGCGACAAAAACAAGTCATTTCGCGCCATAAATTGTTGCTGCCAACAGGAAGCTTGCCAATCCTCGCACGCCCACACTCCCGGCACCGCATTTCGTTTTTTCGACAATTCCTATACAAAAAAGACCGGATCAAGTCCGGCCTCCAGCCTGCTGACAAACCTGAAAGCGGCTGTTTGACGAAAGCCGCTCCCCACTCTCCGTCATGCCCGCCCTTGTGGCGGGTATCCAGCGACCCGACGTCTGTCGGGTCAAAAGACTCTTTCAGCTTAAGGACTTGAGCTTACTGGATTCCTGTGACGAGCACGGGAATGACGGATAGGATGGTAATCGCCGAGTGTCCCAAGTGATCTTCAAAGTCGTCAGGAAAAGACTTTGTCAGCTATTTCGGCCGGATCACGTCCGTCCCATTTTCGTTGCCGCAATACGCGTCCTAAACCCGCATCGGCATCAGCACATAGAGCGCATCGTCTCCCGCCATGTCACGCACCAGCGTCGGCGAGCCGGCATCGGCCAGCATGAACACGGCATCGGTGCCGGACAGCTGGGCGGTGATGTCGAGCAGATATTTGGCATTGAAGCCGATTTCCAGCGGGTCGCTGTCATAGCCGACCGGCAGTTCTTCCGTCGCACTGCCCGAATCCGGATTGTTGACGGTCAGTGTCAGCTGGCCGTCGCTCAGCGCCAGCTTCACCGCGCGGCCACGCTCGGAGGAAATCGTCGAAACGCGGTCGACGGCCTGCGCGAAGGACTGGCAGTCGATCTTCAACTCCTTGTCGTTGTTGGCCGGGATGACACGCTGGTAATCCGGGAAGGTGCCGTCGATCAGCTTCGAGGTCATGACGATCGAGCCGATGGTGAGCCGGATTTTGGCGTCCGACACCTCGACGGTGACGACGACATCGGGATTGTCGACCAGCTTCTGCAACTCGCTGACGGTCTTGCGTGGAATAATGATGCCCGGCATGCCTTCGGAACCCGACGGCGCTTCGAGATCGGCGCGGGCGAGACGATGGCCGTCGGTCGCGACCGCGCGCAGCTTCAGCTGGCCCTTGCTCTCGATCGTGTGGATATAGATGCCGTTCAGGTAATAGCGGGTCTCTTCCGTCGAGATCGCGAACTGGGTGCGATCGATCAGCATCTTCAGGTCCGTCGCCTTCATCTTGAACGTATGGGTAAAGGCTCCGGCCGTCAGGTCCGGGAAGTCCGACTGCGGCAGGCATTGCAGCGAGAATTTCGAGCGGCCGGACTGGACCGTCATCGCCGTTCCCTCGGCATTGGTGGCCAGCGCCACTTCCGAGCCGTCGGGCAGCTTGCGGACGATATCATAGAGCAGGTGCGCCGGAACCGTCGTCGCGCCGGGCGTCTCGACCTGGGCGGGCGTCGCCTCGGTGATTTCCAGATCGAGGTCGGTCGCCTTCATGTCGAGGCTGGCGCCATCGGCGCGCAAAAGCACGTTCGAGAGGATCGGAATGGTGTTGCGACGCTCGACCACGCGATGGACGTGGTTCAGCGACTTCAGGAGATTGGACCGCTCGAGAGTAATGCGCATGGATGCTACCGCTTTCAACCCGTGCCGGAAACAGGGCTCCCGGCCTTGACGTATTCGACCGCCCAGAAGGCAGCAAAGATGTGGACGGGCAAAATGGCAGAAAGAGGTCGCGAAAATCAAGCGCTATCGCGGATGAGTCGGGACGATTGTAGGCGGGATGGGGCGGATCATCCCCATTATCCCTTGAAGCTTCGGCATATACCTTCTCCCCGCGAGCGGGGAGAAGGTGCCCGAAGGGCGGATGAGGGGCAACTCCGCAGGCTTGTCACCTCCAAGCTCAAGGCCTCAAAATATCACGCGCAACACTTCGCCCCTGCGGCAGCCGGCCCGCAGCAGGAAGATGCCTGCCTGACCGTTTCCGCCAGCCAACGGTCGCGCGGCTTGCAGCTTGCCGGTCGCGGTCCGAGGTCGACATGAAGGACACCGCCGCGCAGCACCGGTGACGACGCCTTGTGGAGTTGCATCGGGGCGATGCCATCGGAGACCTCGAATGTCAGCCGCGCCGAGCCATCAAGCGCCACGTGTTCGGCGACCTTGCGAACGATGGCCGCGAATTTGCGGGCGGGCATATGAGTTCGATCACCTTCCTCGATATCCCACAACTGCACGAAAATCTCCGACCAGGCCTCCGGATTGGCGCCGCAATCGAGCGCGGAGAAGTGCCCGGCCTTGACCTCGGTGATGTGGTAGCCCGGCCGGATATCGGCGCCGTCATAGGAAAAGACCAAGGGCGCATCCGGGCTGGCGTCCAGCACCGCCAGCAGGAAGCCGAGATCGATGTCGTCGGCTGCGGATTGAGTATTGTCGAGTGTCGCCATTTGCGCTAATCCTTATTTTGACATTTTTAGGATTATTGAAATATGGATGAACGTCAAGCCCTCTCCGCCTTCGGCGCGCTCTCGCAGGAAACCCGGCTGCGAATTGTCTGCACCCTCGTGATCGCCGGGCCGGAAGGCCTGGCCGCCGGCTCGGTCGCCGAGGCGGTCGGTGTTTCCGCGACCAATGTCAGCTTCCACCTCAAGGCGCTCGAACAGGCCGGGCTGGTCAGCCAGCAGCGGGCATCGCGCTCGATCATCTACACCGCAAGCTACGATACGCTCGGCGCGCTGGTGCGGTTCCTGATGGAGGACTGCTGCGCCGGCCACCCGGAAATCTGCGCACCGATCAGCGCCGCTAATATTTGCTGCGCGCCGGCGATCACGGAGAAAACCCGGTGATAGAGTTCGAACCAGTTTCCGGAAATAATCCCGCCCTCAAGCGTATGTTGGAAGCCGCTGGGCTTCCGACCGACGATCTATTGGATGCCGGGCGTGCGTTCTTTGCGGCCACCAGGGGCGGTGTGGC
The DNA here is from genome assembly GCF_051669845.1 of Pararhizobium sp. O133. Lineage (NCBI taxonomy): Bacteria > Pseudomonadati > Pseudomonadota > Alphaproteobacteria > Hyphomicrobiales > Rhizobiaceae > Pararhizobium > Pararhizobium sp. O133. Next base: position 4,582,588 of record NZ_CP196426.1, read on the forward strand.
GCGCGGTTTCGGTGGCTTTGAAACGGCAGGGACGGATGTGCTCCTGCGATCCATCGTCGTCGATCCGCATGTCCGGGGCCAAGGCGTCGGCCACGTGATTACACGCGGCGTGCTGGATCAGGCCCGCGCAGGCGGCGCGGCGCGGGCTTTTCTCCTGACGACGTCGGCAGCCCCCTTCTTCGAAAGAATTGGCTTCACGGTGATCGATCGCGCCGCTGCTCCCGACGCAATTCTTCAAACCCGGCAAGCCGCCTCCATCTGTCCGGTATCCGCCATTCTCATGATGATGGACCTAGCGTCATGATGGTCTTCAGCCTCGGCCGCCGCCTGTTCGCCGAAGCGATCGGAACGGCCATTCTCGTCGCAACCGTCGTCGGATCCGGCATCATGGCCGACAGGCTATCGGATGACACAGCCGTCTCGCTGCTGGGCAATACCATCCCGACCGGCGCGATCCTCGTCGTCCTGATCACGCTTCTGGGGCCGATCTCCGGCGCGCATTTCAATCCCGTCGTCACCATGGTCTTTGCCGCCAGGCGAGAGATCGGCTCCCGTGAGGCGCTGTTCTATGTTTTCGCGCAGGTCGCGGGCGGCATCGCCGGCACCTGGCTGGCGCATGCGATGTTCGATCTTCCGATCCTGCAGATCTCGCAGACGGCGCGGCTGGGAACAGGCCAGTGGACCGCCGAAGTGGTCGCCACCTTCGGCCTGGCGCTGACGATCCTCTGTGGACTGCGCTTTCGCGGTGACGCGATCCCGTGGCTCGTCGGCCTTTACATCACCGCCGCATACTGGTTCACGGCCTCGACATCCTTCGCCAACCCGGCGGTCGCCGTTGCGCGCGCGCTCACCAACACCTTCTCCGGCATCCGCCCCATCGATCTTCCCGGCTTCATCGTTTCGGAAATCGCCGGCGCGCTGCTGGCCGCCACCATCGCCGGCTGGCTGCTGACCGAACCGTCCCGCCTTCCGCTAACCGCCAATCCCGAGGGTGCAGAATGACCTTCCCCATCACGATCTATCACAATCCGCAATGCGGCACCTCCCGTAACACGCTCGCCCTGATCCGGCATGCCGGGATCGAGCCTGTTGTCATCGAATATATTCAGACGCCGCCGACGAAACCGGAGCTTGCGAAGATGATCACCGACGCCGGACTGACGGTCCGCGACGCCATTCGCGAGAAGGGAACGCCCTATGCCGAGCTTGGCCTCGACAATCCGGCGGTGAGCGACGACCAGCTTCTTGACGCCATGCTGGAACACCCGATCCTGATCAACCGGCCCTTTGTGATGACGCCGCTCGGCACCCGCCTGTCCCGCCCCTCCGAAGTCGTGCTCGACATCATCTCGGCCGAGATGTTCACCTCGGAATTCATCAAGGAAGATGGCGAGCGGGTGTTGGATGCCGTCGGCAAGCGGGTGGGCTCACGGGAAAAACGACAGTCCAGATGAGTGCTGTGCCGAGTTTCGGTGACCGCCCTTGCCCCCACACCTTCCCTCGCCCATAAAGGCCAGCAACGCATCGGGAAAAACATATCGTGGAACATCAGGCAGACGGCGAACAGGGAACGGCCGAACGGCAAAAGACCTACCGTGTCCACAACACGGTCGTCCCCGCCCGTCCGCTGGAGCCGGCGCTCTACCTGGTCGCCACCCCGATCGGCAATCTCTCCGATATAACGCTCAGGGCACTGGAAACGCTGGCCGGCGCCGATGTTCTCGCCTGCGAAGACACGCGCGTGACCCGTGTCCTGCTCGATCGCTACGGCATCGTCAATCGGCCCTATGCCTATCACGAATACAATTCCAACGAGGTCGGGCCGAAGCTTCTGGCGGCGCTGGACGAAGGCAAGTCTGTGGCGCTGGTGTCCGATGCCGGCACGCCGCTGGTGTCGGATCCCGGCTATCGTCTCGGCCAGCTCGCCATCGAAGCCGGGCATCGTGTCGTGCCCATCCCCGGCGCCTCGGCTCCACTGGCGGCACTTGTCGGCTCCGGGCTTCCCAACGATGCCTTTCTCTTTGCCGGCTTCCTCCCCTCCAAGGACAAGGCCCGCCGCGACCGCTTTGCCGAACTGGCGGCGATCCCCGCAACCCTGATGTTCTTCGAATCCCCGCACCGGATCGCAGCAACGATCACCGCTGCCCATGACGTGCTCGGGCCGGAGCGCCGCGCCACCGTCTGCCGTGAACTGACGAAAACCTTCGAAGAGTTCCGCCGGGGGACGCTTGCCGAACTCAAGGCGTTTTACGATGAGGGCGCCACCGTCAAGGGTGAGATCGTGCTGGTGATCGGTCCGCCGGACGCACCGGCAGCCCCGGAGGCCGAGGATGTCGATGCCATCCTGCTCAAACTCGTCAAGGATATGTCGACCGGCAAGGCGGCGACCGAGGCCGCGAAACAGACAGGCCTCAACCGCAAGAATCTCTACGACCGGCTGCTCGAACTGAAGGATCGGGATGACGCGTGAGGCGCCCGACAGGAATAGACTGAGGGCGGTTCGGCGCGGATCGTTCGCCGAATATCGCGCTGCTCTCTTCCTGTTTTTCAAAGGCTATCGCATCGTCGCCTTCCGCTACCGCACGAAACTGGGTGAAATCGACATCATTGCACGCAAGGGCAATCTGATCGCCTGCATCGAGGTGAAAGCCCGCCGCTCGCTGGACGATTCCGTGTTTGCGGTTTCCGATTTTGCACAACGCCGCATCCGTGCCGCAAGTGACGTCTGGCTCACCAAACAAAGGGATTCCGCACGCCTTTCAATCCGCTACGACATCATCTCCGTGACGCCCTGGCGCTGGCCCGTCCATTTGCCGGATGCTTTTTGAACAGCTGTGCATCACTGTAATCGTTCCGACACAAAAACGTTATCCGGACGTCATGAAAGGGCTTTAGCCGGTTCCTAACCTTAACCCTGGTGAAAGGAACTGCCATGATCAGGAAATTCACGATGACCGGCCTCGCGCTGGCTTTCTCCGCCACCTCCTCGTTTGCCGCGACCAACATTACCTGGTGGCACGGCATGGCCGGCCGCAACGGCGAAGTCATCAACGAGATCGCCCAGAAGTTCAACGCCGCGCAGACCGCTTGTGCGCTGACCCCGGTTTCCAAGGGCACCTATGAAGAGGCGCTGGCTTCCGGCATCGCCGCCTTCCGTTCGGGCGAACAGCCGAACATCCTGCAGGTTTTCGATGCCGGTGCGGCAACGATCATCAATGCCAAGGGCGCCGTCATCCCGGCTGAAGACCTGATCAACAACGCCGGCTACACGTTCGACCGCAACGCCTTCATCGATGGCGTGCGCTATTTCTACGCCGACAGCGACGGCAAGTTCGTCGGCATGCCGTTCAATTCCTCGGCCCCGATCATGTACATCAACGACGAAGCCCTGAAAAAGGCCGGCGTCGACGCCCCGAAGACCTGGGAAGAGTTCGAAGCCGCCGCTCCGAAGCTCAAGGAAGCCGGCTTCATTCCGCTCGTCCAGTCGCAGCTGACCTGGCAGTTCACCGAGAACTTCTTCTCGCGCAACAACATCCAGTTCGCTTCCAACAACAACGGTTATAACAGCGTCGTCGACACCCAGCTGAAGGTCACCGACCCGAACCTCATCATGATGTTCGACAAGCTGAAGGCCTGGGCCGACGAAGGCTATTTCGCCTATTACGGTGCCGGCTGGAACGATAACCAGAAGATGTTCGAGGAAAACAAGGCGGCTCTGTGGATCGGTTCGTCGGGCTCGTTCGGCGGCCTGCAGAAGACGGCACAAATGCCGTTCTCTGCAACCTTCCTGCCATACTGGGGTTCGATCAAGGGTGCTGGAACCTCCTCCTTCATCGGCGGCGCTGCCCTGTTTGCCATGTCCGGCAAGTCGGACGAAGAAAACAAGTGCGTTGCCGACTTCTTCCAGTTCCTGACCTCGCCGGAAATCCAGGTCTTCTACCATGAAGCCACCGGTTATGTCGCGATCACCAAGGCTGCCTATGAGCTTGCCAAGAGCCAGGGCTACTACAAGGAAAAGCCGGCTGCCGAAGTCGGCATCCAGCAGCTCCTGCTGCCGGCCGGCGAATGGTCGAAGGGCTACCGCCTCGGCTTCTACCCGCAGATCCGCGAAATCATGGAACGCGAATACGGCCGCATCTTCGCCGGCGAAGTCTCCGTCAAGGACGCCTTCGACACGATCGAGAAGGAAGGCAACGAACTTCTCGCCAGGTTTGCCAAGACGGCTGGTTGATCTGATCTTTCCCTCCCCCTTGTGGGGAGGGTGGCCCAAAGGGCCGGGAGGGGTTCTTTCTTAAAAATCCCCTCCCCAACCCTCCCCACAAGGGGGAGGGAGCGCCCCTCATCCGGCCTGTCGGCCACCTTCTCCCCGTCACGACGGGGAGAAGGGACAAGCGGCAAACTCCGTCATCCCTTCTCCCCGCCTGCGGGGAGAGGGCTAGGGTGAGGGGCAGGCCTCGCCGCCCTGTGTATTTCAAATCTTGAAAGTCCGTCCATGACGAACACGCCCTCATCTTCGGCCATGTCCGCGACACTCGCCGCTCCCGCCGCCGGCGGGTTTTCGCGTCTGTTCGGCTTGCGCAAATCCCCCACCAGGCCGCCGGAAGACAGCGCCGCCAAGCGCGTGCAGTTCTCCTCGCCCCTTCTGCCCTATCTCTTCCTCGCCCCGCAGATGGCGATCATCGTCATCTTCTTCTATTGGCCTTCGGTGCAGGCGATCCAGTCATCCTTCTACCTGGAAGACCCCTTCGGCTTCGGCTCCGCCTTCGTCGGCATGAGCAACTATACAGACGTGCTGAAATCCGGCGAATATCTCGGCATCGCCCGCTTCACCGCCGTCTTTACCGCCGCCGTCACCTTCTTTTCGCTGGCCATCGGCCTGCCGCTCGCCGTCAAGGCAGACGGCATCATCCGCGGTAATGCCACCTACAAGACACTGCTGATCTGGGTCTACGCCATCGCCCCGCCGGTCGCCGGCCTCATGGGCATGATGCTGTTCGACCAGCACATCGGCCCACTGGTCAAATTCGCCGGCCTGCTCGGCTGGGACATGAAGGTCGGGCTGAACTACAACGACACGGCCGCCGCGATGGTCATCGTTTCCGTCTGGAAGCAGATCCCATACAACTTCATCTTCTTCCTCTCCGGCCTGCAAGGCATCCCCGTCTCCGTGCGCGAGGCCGCGCTGATGGACTGTCGCTCCGGCTTCCGCCGCTTCTGGACCGTCACCCTGCCGCTGCTCGCCCCGACCGCCTTCTTCCTCCTGATCATCAACACCACCTACGCCCTGTTCGACACCTTCGGCGTCATCGACGTGATGGTGAAGGACAAGGCCGCCAACAACCCGATCACGCTGGTCTACAAGGTCTATATGGACGGCTTCCGCGGCAATGACCTCGGCGGGTCCTCGGCCCAGTCGGTCATCCTGATGATCATCGTCTTCGTGCTGACCATCTTCCAGTTCCGCTTCATCGAGCGGCGCGTCCACTACAACTGAGGGGCGGAGCCATGCAGCGCGTCAAACTCTTCGATCATTTCATCCTGCTGATGGGCGTCTTCGTCATGGTCGGCCCGCTGGTCGTCGCCTTGATGACCTCCAGCCACGAGGCTGCCGACATCCATCGCAATGGCCTATCCCTCCTGCCCGGCGGCCATTTCGTCGAGACCTACACCAAGGTCCTGACCAGGGAAGGCGGCTTCACCGGAAAGATCACCGGTCTTCGGATGATGATGAACTCGCTGATCCTCGGCCTCGGCTTTGCCGCCGGCAAGATCATTCTGTCGATGCTGGCGGCCTATGCGCTGGTCTATTTCCGCTTCCGCTTCGCGACCATCACCTTCTGGATGATCTTCACCACCCTCCTGCTGCCGCTCGAAGTGCGCATCCTGCCGTCCTACGAGGTGATGAATGCGCTGAAGCTGACCAACACCTATACCGGCCTGATCGTGCCACTTCTGGCGTCCGCCACCGGCACTTTCTATTTCCGCCAGTTCTTCAAATCGATCCCCGACGAACTGCTCGAAGCCGCCCGCATTGATGGCGCCGGCCCCTTCAAGTTCTTCATCGACGTCATCGTGCCTTTGTCGAAGACGATGATGGCGGCGATCTTCATCATCATGTTCGTCTATGGCTGGAACCAGTATCTCTGGCCGACGCTGATGACCACCGACGAGAGCTTCTTCACCCTCGTTCGCGGCATCAAGCAGATCCTGCTTGTCTGGGTCGGCTCCAACACTCCCGATTACAACGAGGCCTTTGCCCTGGCGATCCTCGCCATGCTGCCGCCTGTGATGATGGTCATGATCTTCCAGCGCTGGTTCATCAAGGGCCTCACGGAAAGCGACAAGTAAAGGAACGCCCGATGTCAGCGATCAACATCACCAATGTTTCTAAGATCTATGCCGGCGGCGTCGAGGCGGTGAAATCCGTGTCGATCGACATCGCCGACGGCGAGTTCATCGTGCTCGTCGGCCCTTCCGGCTGCGGCAAGTCCACGTTGCTGCGCATGGTTGCCGGTCTCGAAACCATCTCCAAAGGCACTGTCGAAATCGGCGACCGCATCGTCAACGATGTCGAGCCCGCCGAGCGCGACATCGCCATGGTCTTTCAGAACTATGCGCTCTACCCGCACATGACCGTCTACAACAACCTCGCCTATGGTCTCAAAAACCGCGGCACGCCGAAGGCCGAGATCGACGCCCGCGTGACGGAAGCCGCCCGCATGCTGGAGATCGAGCAGTATCTTACCCGCAAGCCACGGGCGCTTTCCGGCGGCCAGCGCCAGCGTGTCGCCATGGGCCGCGCCATCGTCCGCAAACCCGCCGCTTTCCTGTTCGACGAGCCGCTCTCCAACCTCGACGCCAAACTGCGCGTCTCGATGCGCGGCGAGATCAAGCAGTTGCAAAAGCGCCTCGGCACGACCTCGCTCTACGTCACCCACGACCAGCTGGAAGCCATGACGCTGGCCGACCGCCTCGTGGTCCTCAACGGCGGCGAGATCGAACAGATCGGCCGACCGCTCGACGTCTACCACAAACCGGCCTCGACCTTCGTCGCTAGCTTCATCGGCTCGCCCGCCATGAACCTTTTGCGCGGCACACGCGATGGCAACCGCCTGCATCTCGGTTCGCAGATCATTGAGGCCGACCGCCTCTCGTCGCTCCCGACCGACCTTACTGTCGGCATTCGCGCCGAAGACCTGCGCCTCGCCAACCCCGGCGAACAGGCGCTCACCCTCAAGATCGGCTATGTCGAGGAACTCGGCGCCCAGCGCCTCGTCCACGGCATGATCGACGGCAAGCCACTCACCGCCGCCCTCTCCCCGGAAATCGACCTCACCGACACGATCGCGCTCACCATCGCCCCGTCGCGGCTGCACTTCTTCGACACGACGACGGGCAAGCGGCTGATGCGGGGTGCTGCGAACGGCAAGCGCGAGGTGGCGGAGGTGATGGAGGTTGTTACGGGATAGCTCCGAACGCAGGGCCTCGGTGGTGGAGTTTTCTTCCGAGCCGGTTTTAGGGCCGACAAAACTGGAAAATTGATGCGTCGCGAGGGCTGCTAGGTATCTATAAAAAGCATAGTGAATTTCTCTATAATTTCAGACTGCTGACAAACTCCTCAGCCGATTGTTTGAGAACGAGGCATCCCCACTCTCCCTCATCCTCGCCCTCGTGGCGGGGATCCAGCCGCCGCGCGTCTGCGCGGCGAGAGGCTTTTTCACGCGATGGACATCGCGTGACTGGATTCCTGTGACGAGCACAGGATGACGGAGTGGATGGAATGATCCCTCGTCTCTCGCCCCCAGCCGAGCCAGTATTATGGCCAAGGGGATGATTTACAGCCCAGAGACGACGTTGCGCGGCGAGAGATAATGGTCGCTCCGAAACCTCTCCGGAGCATCCGGGCAAACACATTACCCGCTCAAATCGAACGCGTAATACCGCCATCGACGCGGATATTCTGGCCGGTGATATAGGCCGCACCCTCCGAGGCAAGGAACGCGACGGTCGCCGCGATCTCGGCGCTGGTGCCGTAGCGCTGCATCGGCACGCCATCCCGGCGTTCGTCGGTGGCGGGCAGGCTGTCGATCCAGCCGGGCAGGACGTTGTTCATGCGGATGTTTTCGGCCGCATAGGTGTCGGCGAAAATCTTGGTGAAGGAGGCAAGGCCGGCGCGGGCCACCGCCGAAGTCGGGAACATGGCCGATGGCTCGAAGGCCCAGGCGGTCGAGATATTGATGATGACGCCGGACTTCTGCTTCTGCATGATCGGGGTGACGAGACGCGTCGGGCGCACGGCGTTGAGGAAATAGACATCGAGACCGGCCTTCCAGTCGTCGTCGGTCAGTTCGAGGATCTGCTTGCGCGGTCCATGGCCGGCGCTATTGACCAGCACGTCGATACGGCCCCATTTCTCCACCGTCGTGTCCACCAGCCGCTGCAGGTCGTCATTCGACTGGTTGGAGCCGGTGATGCCGATGCCACCGAGTTCCTGCGCCAGCGCCTCGCCCTTTCCGGAGGAGGACAGGATGGCCACCTTGAAACCGTCGGCCGCTAAGCGCCGCGCGCTTTCCGCCCCCATGCCGCTGCCGCCCGCCGTTACAATCGCTACCTTTTCCATCGTCATCGTCTCATCCTTCCCGTGGTCATGGCCTCAAAGAGCCGTCTATTGTGTGGCTTGAAATATCACCGAAGCCGTCCAATATCGAAATAGTTCTCATGCGATTTACCAATAGAAAATCTTCTGGATCAACCGCCATGCTCGGCAAGCTCCCCTCGCTCAACGGCCTGAAGGCGTTCGAAACCTCCGCACGCCATCTCAACTTTCGCTTGGCGGCCGAAGAGCTCGACGTCACGCAGGCGGCCGTAGCGCAACAGATCCGCCGGCTGGAGGCGGAACTCGGCGTCCAGCTCTTCGAGCGGCTGCCGCGCACGCTGGCCCTCACCGGCGTCGGGCGCGGTTACGGCGCCGACATCAGACGTGCCTTCGAAATCCTATCGTCGGCCACCGAAAACCTGAAACCCCAGCCGGTCAAGCTCACCGTCAGCACGACGCCAACTTTCGCCTCGAAATGGCTGATCCCCCGGCTGCCGGAGTTGACACGGCATTATCCCGAACTCGACCTGCATATCCAGGCAACCGAACGCATGTCGAATTTCCAGGCCGACGGCGTCGATCTCGCCGTTCGGTATGGCCGCCCGCCGTTCGGTCCGGGGCTTGCAGCCGAACTGCTGTTCGAACAGGAGATCATCGCCGTCTGCAGCCCGCTGCTGCTCGAACAGCGGGACCGGCCACGCACGCCACGACAGCTGGAAGACTATACGCTGCTGCATGACGCCCATAATTTCTGGCCGGAATTCATCGAGCAGCACATCGGCAAGTCCGACACCGCCTTCAAGGGCATCAGCTTCAACCAGACCTCCCACGCCATCGAGGCCGCCATCGCTGGTCAGGGCATCGTGCTCGCCAACCACGACTTCGTCTCCGGCGACCTTCAGGGCGGCCGCCTGGTGCAAGCCATCGAAGGGTCGCTCAGGAGCCCCTCCGACTTCTACCTCGTTTGGCCGCGCTACCGGAAATCGGCCGAACTGACGACGTTGGTCGATTGGGTCCTGAGCGAGGCGAGGCCTGCTGAATCACGTTAGGCGATCCGCCTGACCTATATTCCCGCCTGAAAGCGGGGACGTGATTTAGCCTGAAGATTCGGCATCTCCGCCTCTCTCCCGGCGGCAGAGGACACAAAAACAGCACCTTAGCCAAAGGCTCAATGTTAGATTTTGTCGGTGAGGGGATTTCGGCCACGCGCCAAAATCCCCGCCCCCTTCACCCGTGCCATCATGACCTCGTCCCGTCACGGATACACCGGTTTGCGTTGCCGGCGAGGCGGGGCCGGTGCCCGGATGGTCTGGCGGAACGCGCGCAAGATCCCCGGGGCTGCGTGAAAGGCGGTTCTCCTCCGGTTCGTGAATGAACCGGGCGTGCCGGGTAGCCACGCCACGGGCGGTTCACGCCGCCGGACGGTTCTGCCGTCCAAGGGTCCAGGGCCAACCCCGCCAGATTGAAAGGCCCAGCGGATAAGCAGCGGGCCGGGGCATTGGAGGCTTCCATCTGACACCTGGAAGCGCAGAAGAACCTGAGAAGCGCGGCAAAAGACACCGAAACGGGGCACATCGCGTGTCATCTGTTTTTCTACTCACCAGGCACACGATGTGTTCCGGCCGAGTTTTCAAACCACGGGCGCATCGCGCCGCGTGAGCACCTGTGCTTGCCTTGTATATCCAAAGGAAAAATCGTTCCGCATTCGATCTTGGCGTGGATAGAAATCTGTAGGCTCCCGCCGACCCGGTTGCTATACAACGGCCTGCCCACCATGACGCCCACGATCAACAGGAAACCCACCCATGGCGAAGATCACCAATGTCGCGGTCCAGATGGATCATGTCTCCGGCATCACCATCGCCGGCGACAGTACCTTCGCCATGAGCCTCGAAGCACAGGCGCGCGGCTACAGGCTGTTCCATTACACACCCAACCAGCTGTCGCTGCGCGATGGCAAGGTTTATGCCACCGTCCAGCCGATGGAATTGCGCGACGTCAAGGGTGACCATTACACGCTGGGCGACGCCGAGCGCATCGACCTGTCGACCATGGATGTCGTGCTGCTGCGCCAGGATCCGCCCTTCGACATGGCCTACATCACCTCGACGCATCTGCTCGAGCGCATCCATCCCAAGACGCTTGTGGTCAACGATCCGGCCTGGGTGCGCAATTCGCCGGAAAAGATCTTCGTCACCGAATTTCCCGACCTGATGCCGAAGACGCTGATCACCCGTGATCCCGCCGAAATCGCAAGCTTTCGCGCCGAGATGGGCGACATCATCCTGAAACCGCTCTACGGCAATGGCGGCGCCGGCGTGTTTCACTCGACCCGTGATGACCGCAACATGTCGTCGCTTCTCGAAATGTTCGGCCAGATGTTCCGCGAACCCTTCATCGCCCAGGAATACCTGCCGGCGGTGCGCAAGGGCGACAAGCGGATCATCCTCGTCGATGGCGAGCCGGTCGGTGCGATCAACCGCGTGCCCGCCGAACACGATGCCCGCTCCAACATGCATGCCGGCGGCACCCCGATGCCGACGGAACTGACGTCGCGCGAAAAGGAAATCTGCGCCCGCATCGGCCCCGCCTTGCGCGAACGCGGTTTCCTGCTCGTCGGCATCGACGTGATCGGCGACGTGATGACCGAAATCAACGTCACCTCGCCGACCGGCATTCGCGAAGTGAAGAAATTCGGCGGCGCCGATATCGCCGCACGTCTCTGGGACGCGATCGAACGCAAGCGCGCCTGACCAGCAACTCCTCGCCCGAAGCGTGATACAACCCGTTTCGCGCTCCGGATGTTCACGGTTGTTCCGCTTCGTTCGCACAATACAACCGGCCTCAACCATCGCGATTGCATTCATCGAATCCGTTCGATGATTGTTCTTGTTTTATTCCGGTATTCGTGCCAGATTTCCCGCCACAACCGATGAAGGTTGTGGCGGCGGGTTGTTCATCCGTCGCGCGGTCAAGAGGGGCAATCATGGTCGCACGTGTCAGTACGGTTGCATTTCAGGGCATTGAAGGCGTTCCGGTCGATGTTCAGGTCATGGTCGCGCCGGGCAAGGTCGGCATGCAGATCGTCGGCCTGCCGGACAAGGCGGTGGCCGAAAGCCGCGAGCGGGTCCAGGCGGCCCTGCATGCTTCCGGCCTGTCATTGCCGGCCAAGAAGGTCACCATCAATCTCGCGCCTGCCGATCTTCCGAAAGAAGGCAGTCATTTCGACCTCCCCATCGCGCTCGGCCTGATGGCGGCACTCGGTGCCATTCCCGGCGATGCGCTGGATGGCTACGTGGTGATCGGCGAGCTCAATCTGGATGGCACGATCGCCACTGTGGCCGGGGCGCTTCCCGCCGCTATCGGCGCCAACGGGCTCGGCAAGGGCCTGATCTGCCCGGCCGACAGCGGTCCGGAAGCCGCCTGGGCCGGCTCCGAGATCGACATTCTCGCGCCGCGCAGCCTGATCGCGCTCGCCAATCATTTCCGTGGCACGCAGGTCCTGTCGCGGCCGGAAGCCTCGGTGCGCGCCAATGCCGCCAACATGCCCGATCTCGCCGACATCAAGGGGCAGGAAAGCGCCAAGCGGGCGCTGGAAGTCGCCGCCGCAGGCAATCATAACCTGCTGATGGTCGGCCCTCCCGGTTCAGGCAAGTCGATGCTGGCTTCCCGCCTGCCCTCCATCCTGCCGCCGCTGTCGCCATCGGAACTGCTGGAGGTCTCGATGATCCACTCGATCGCCGGACAACTCGCCGGCGGCAAGCTGTCGGATCGTCGCCCCTTCCGCACGCCGCACCATTCCGCCACCATGGCCGCGATGATCGGCGGCGGCATGCGCGCCAAGCCCGGCGAGGCGTCGCTCGCGCACAACGGCGTTCTGTTTCTCGACGAGTTCCCGGAATTCACACCGCAGGTGCTCGACGCGTTGCGCCAGCCGCTGGAAACCGCCGAATGCATCATCGCCCGCGCCAATCACCGCGTCACCTATCCCGCCGCCATCCAGCTGGTCGCCGCCATGAATCCCTGCCGCTGCGGCATGGCGGGAGAGCCCGGCCACAGCTGCGCCCGCGGGCCCCGCTGCGTCTCCGATTACCAGGGCCGGATTTCCGGCCCGCTGATGGACCGGATCGATATCCGCATCGATGTCCCCTCCGTCACCGCCGCCGACCTCATCCGCCCGGCTCCCGCCGAAACCAGCGCCGTCGTCGCACGGCGGGTGGCAAAGGCGCGCGAAATCCAGATGGACCGCTTCATTGCTTTCGGCACGCCACAGGTTCTATCCAACGCCCGCTGCTCGACGGCAATGATTGAAAAAATGGCCGAGCCCGATGCCGGTGGCCTGCAATTGCTACGCGACGCCGCCGAAAAGATGAAATTCTCCGCGCGCGGCTATCACCGCGTCCTCAAAGTCGCCCGCACCCTTGCCGATCTCGACGAGAAGCCGACGGTCGGTCGTATCCATCTGGCCGAGGCAATTTCCTATCGCATCGCCGGAGAACGCCTGACGGCGGCGGCCTGACAATTTCCCCGGAGATGCCGGGGAGGTTATGATGACGGAAGCATGTTGACGGATGCATTTCCGGCTCTTTGACACGATTATAGGGACATTGCGGCGGGTTAAGCCTTTCTCCCTTATGGCAGGGCTATCGCATATGTCGCAAACACCGCCTCCGGCCTGTCGACCATCTCTTTCACAAGGCGGCAGAGACCGGCCGCACCTGCTGTTTTCAGCCTCGAACGGTGCGGCAGGTTAAGCCCCTCCCCCTTGTGGGGAGGAGTTGGGGAGGGGATCTTTCCGCAGGCATTCACGACCGCGATTGATGCGAGGGAGACGCCGGTTGCTGCCTCGGAATCAGAGCCTTCAAACCCGACGCTCAATGCATCGACATCCACCCCAAGCAGGTGGTTTGACGAAGCGACATCCCCACCCTCCGTCATCCTCGGGCTCGACCCGAGGATCCAGCGACCCGACGTCCGTCGGGTCAAAAGACTCTCTCACCGCGCAGACGCGCGGTGACTGGATTCCCGTGACAAGCACGGGCATGACGGAGTGTTTGGCAATCGCTTTGTTTCCGGAACACGCTGCCGGCGCCAAAAACGTCACCTTGCCAACAGCCCGAGAGCCAGCCAAAGCCGGGCCCCAAACCCTCCGGAAAACCTTAGCCGCCAAGCCCCTCGAACAAAGCCGTCGACAAATAGCGTTCGGCGAAGGACGGGATGATGACGACGATGGTCTTGCCTTCGTTTTCCGGGCGCTGGCCGACCTTGATCGCCGCCGCCAGGGCCGCACCCGAGGAGATACCGACCGGGACGCCTTCGAGGCGGGCGACGTGGCGGGCGGTCTCGATTGATTCCGCGCTGGAGACGGTAACGACCTCGTCATAGATCTTGGTGTCGAGGATGGCGGGGGCAAAGCCGGCGCCGATGCCCTGGATCTTGTGCGGGCCGGGCGCGCCGCCGGACAGGACGGGGGATTCGACCGGCTCGACGGCGACGACCTTGATCGACGATTTCTTCGCCTTCAGCACCTGGCCGGCGCCGGTGATCGTGCCGCCTGTGCCGATGCCGGAGACGAGGATATCGATGCTGCCGTCCGTATCGTTCCAGATTTCCTCGGCCGTCGTCTTGCGGTGGATTTCCGGGTTGGCCGGATTCTCGAACTGCTGCGGGATGATCGCGTCAGGCAGCGAAGCCGCCAGTTCCTCGGCCTTGGCGATCGCGCCTTTCATGCCCTTCGGGCCTTCCGTCAGCACCAGTTCGGCGCCGAGCAGCGCCAGCATCTTGCGGCGCTCGACCGACATGGTCTCCGGCATGGTGAGGATCAGCTTGTAGCCCTTGGCGGCGGCGGCGAAGGCGAGCGCAATGCCGGTATTGCCCGAGGTCGGCTCGACCAGCGTCGTCTTGCCGGGGGTGATCTTGCCCTGCGCTTCCAGCGATTCGATCATCGCCACGCCGATGCGGTCCTTGACGGAGGCGATCGGGTTGAAGAACTCGAGCTTGGCCAAGAGATTGGCCTTCACGCCATTCTCCTTGGCCAACTTGTCCAGACGCACGATCGGGGTATCGCCGATCGTCTCGGTGATCGAGGAATAGATGCGGCCGCGGCCGGGCTTGCGCTGTTCTGACATGGTGTTCTCCCTTTTCGTTCAGTTGCGGGAACAATAGGGGCAAAGCGGCCGACTTGCCAGAGTTCTCCCGCCGGAGCCTCTGCCCGGATTGGAAAAAACTGTCGCCGAACCGCTGGTCGCAGGATGATTTTTTCAGGTGGCGCGGGCGGCGATATAGGCGGCGGTGACGCCGAGAATGCTGGCCGCCGCCCGGTTCAGCGATTTCAGCGCACGGGGTTGCTTCAGCAGCAGCAGGGCGCGTGACGCAAGCAGAATATAGGGGATCAGCACCGCCATCAGCACAATGAAGGTGGCGCCGACCAGCAGCGCATATTCATTGAAGCCGATCGCGTGCAGGTCGATCAGTGTCGGTACCAGCGCAACATAGAACAGCATGGTCTTCGGGTTGCCGAGGGTAATCAGCAGGCCGGACAGGAAGGACATGCCAAGGCTGGTGCTCTTGCGCGCCTGGATATCCTGCGGCAGCAGGCCGGCCGTCCAGAGCTTCCAGGCGATATAGACGAGGTAGAGCGCGCCAAGGATCTTGATGACCAGGAAAGCGGTGGTGAACGTCTGCGCCACGAAAGCGAGACCGAGGATGACGGCCGTCAGATAGGCGAGATCGCCGAGCACAAGCCCGAGCCCCATGAAGAAGGTTTCGCGAAAACCGGAGCCGAGCGCACGGGCGACGATCGCCGTCATTCCGGGGCCTGGGATGGCGGCCGCGATGAAAAGCGCCGTGGAATAGGCAAGAAGGGTGGCGATCGTCATCAGAAGCTCCGGAATGTGCGCCGGCGACATGTATCGGCTTTTTCTCATCAAGGCAATTTTCCCGGCATTGATCGGCTGCATCGATCGGTTTAATCAGGCGCCCTGTGCAAACGGCGG
Organism: Pararhizobium sp. O133; assembly: GCF_051669845.1. Lineage (NCBI taxonomy): Bacteria > Pseudomonadati > Pseudomonadota > Alphaproteobacteria > Hyphomicrobiales > Rhizobiaceae > Pararhizobium > Pararhizobium sp. O133. The sequence continues at coordinate 4,598,179 of NZ_CP196426.1, forward strand.
CGCTTCGAAAGCGTCCGTTCCGCATACCGGCGCGATGACGCCGCCATTGTCCTCGAAGAGGTCAACGCTCTTCCAAACATCGATCAGAGACAAACATGACCACTGCCCTGCTTATCATCGACGTTCAGAATGCCATCCTCGAAAACGAAGGAACGCCGGAACGACAGCCGGCCATCGATGCCGCGCTGACCGAAACCGTCGGCCGTCTGCAGTCGATCCAGGCCCGCGCCCGCGCGGCCCATATCCCGGTCATTCTGGTGCAGCATGACGGCGGCCCCGGAGATCGGTTGGCGCGTTCGTCACACGGCTGGGGCCTGCGCCACGAGATCGCGCCGGTTCCCGGCGAGACCGTCGTCCACAAGAAGGCCTGCGACAGCTTCTTTCAGACAGACCTGCAGGACGAACTGGCAAAACGCTCCATCACCCATCTGGTCGTCGGCGGCTGCATGACGCAGTTCTGCGTCGATACCACGGTGCGCCGTGCCGTCTCGCTCGGCTACGATGTCACGCTGCTATCGGACGGTCACGCGACCGGCGACATGGGCGAGCTGACCTTCCCGCAGATCATTGCCCATCACAATCGCCTCCTGAGCGGTTTCGATGCCGGAGCCCATCACGTCGAATTGCGCCGCGCCAACGAAATCAGCTTCTGAGCCTATTCGAAGACCGGTCGCATGAAGCTGCGCTCATAGCTGAGGATGCAGCGCGTGCGTTCGGCCAGCGCAAAGGCCGCCTGGCATTCGGCATCCTTGGCCATCCGCTCGCGGTAGGTCTCGTAGGCCGCCAGGCTCGGAAAGCTGAAGAGGGCAAGCGCGATGTTGTTTGCGCCTTCATGCGGCATGAAATAACCGTGATGCGTGCCGCCCAGCCGGTTGACCAGCGGGATCCAGAGCCGGGCATAGTCCTCGAATTCCTTAAGCTTGTAGGGATCGATGACGTAACGAAGCGTGCAGGTGATCATGCGGGTCTCCTTGGATCAGGTCTTGCCCGCCTGATGCCGCACCGGGCGGGGCCATGTCCAGCCGAATGTCATGCCCGCCGCCGCAAACAGGATCGCGACCGAGCCGATGATTTGCACCGGCTGCAGCTGATGGCCGAAGGCGATGCGGTCGACGGCAAGGGCGGCCACCGGATAGATGAAGGACAGGGCGCCGGTCAGATGCGTCGGCAGCTTCTGGATCGCGCCGTAGAGCAGAACATACATCAGCCCGGTATGGATGGCGCCCATGGCGATCAGCAGCGACCATTGAGCAGGCTCCGCCGACAGCCCGGATCCGCCGGCAAGCGGCGCCAGCATCAGGAGGCCGGTAACGACCTGGATGAGCGCGATCAGGTGCGGCGGCACGCCCTTGAGCTGCTTGGCGACCATCGCCGCCAGCGCATAGAAGAAGGCGGCGGCGAGCGCCATGGCGATACCCGTCAGATAGGCACCGCCGGTGAAGTCGCCCGCAGGCTTGGCTTCGACGATGGCAATCATGCCGGCAAAGGCGACGCCGAGCCAGGCGAGCTTGGTGGCCGTGACCTTCTCCTTGAAGAACAGCCCGCCGATCGCCAGCAGCATGAAAGGCTGGGTATTGTAGACCATGGTCGAGATCGAGATCGAGGCGCGGGAATAGGCGCCGAACAGCAAAAGCCAGTTGACGACGATCGCGACGCCGCCGAGCACGGCAAGCCCCAGCAGGCGCCGGTTAAGAATGCCGCGCCGGAAATGTCCGAGCGCGCCGCAGATGGCGAGCAGCGTCAGCGCGCCGAACAGGCAGCGCCAGAACACGACATCGACCACCGGCTGCCCGGACATCAGCACGAACCAGCCGATCGTGCCGGAGATCAGCATCGCCGCGGTCATTTCGAGACTGCCGGTCTTGATATCCTTGTCCATGTCCATCCACTCCATTGAACGTGACCGGAGAATATCGCGACGACCGACGCGACAATATGGATTATCACAGGCAATTGCCGTACACTGCCTAATCATCAAAGGCACAGTAGCAATTTGACCTAACGGAGATTTCCTTGCTCGACGATCTCGACCGCCGGCTTATCGACATCCTCTCCGTCAATGCCCGGATCTCCCTGAAGGAACTGGCGCAGGAGGCGGGCCTGTCCTCGCCCAGCACCGCCGACCGGCTGCGGCGGCTGGAGGATCGCGGCGTGATCACCGGCTTTACCGTCGGCATCAATCCGGCGGCGCTCGGGTATGCACTGCAGGCCGTCGTCCGCGTCCGGCCGATGCCGGGCATGTTGCATATCGTCGAAAAGCTCATTCAGGACACGCCGGAATTCGTCGAATGCGACAAGGTGACGGGCGACGATTGCTTCATCGCCAAACTTCTGGTGCGCGACATGGAACAGCTCGACACGATCCTCGACAAGGTGGCCGAACGCGCCCAGACCAACACCTCGATCGTCAAGTCGACCCCGGTGAAACGGCGCCTGCCGCCGCTGACCGGGAAGTAGACCTTAGAACTCCGCCATCGGTGAGAGCATGACGGGGCCATTGAAGGCGTCTGCCGGCAAGCCCCGGATCATTAGGCTCGTGCCGGACGAATAGACTTCCGGTGTCCCCTGCCAATCCAGCCGATCCGGCGGGAAGCAGACTTCGATACGGTCCGGCGTCACATTGAGTGCTGCAAGGATGTCGCTGAGAGGCGGGATCGTCCGTCCGGCAATGTCGAGCAACTTCACCGTCCCGCCATCTTCTTTCCAGGCGGCAACCGCGTCGAATACCTCAAGATGGTCGAGCCTGACATCGCCATCGAAAAAGCTGTTCAACAGGAACATCTCCATCTGGGAAAGGACGGCGAAACGCTCCGAGACCGGTGTCCTGTTCCGCAGCAATTTCTTGAGCAGAGCGATATCGGCATCGTTCTCGAGCGAGAGACGCCGCGCCGTTGTCCAAGGTTTCGCCTCTGGCGGCGAACCCACGAGCCGATACTGCGGGAGAACCCGAAAACCATACGGCTCGTAGAGCGCAGGCTTGTCGGTCAGAAGCAGACCCAGTTCGAAACCCTGTGCGTCACTCCATGCAAACGCCCGTTTCATCAGGTCGCGATAAAGTCCCCGACCCCGCCATTGTGGCCGCACCGCGCCGGACTGAAAGCCCGCCGCTTTCACGGACCGCCCGCCAATCATCACCGGCATGGAGAAGGCACTGAAATTGGCGACGCAAGTACCATCGGCATCGAAATTGCCGAACGGCATGCTCGTCGGGTCCGGGCCACCGAAGCGGTGCTGGATGCCGACATTGATGTCGAACGTATCCTGCAGAAGAGCCACAAGCGCCGACCAGGCGGCGGGATCACCGAAATAGTCCTGACGGAAAGCCGGATGGGCGAGACCGGCGGTCACCTAGACGCCCGTCGAGCCGAACCCGCCGGCACCGCGCTGCGTCTCGCTGGTCTCGGTGGTCTCGCGAACGGTCACTTGCGTCACCGGGGCGATCACCATCTGGGCGATGCGCATGCCGCGCTCGATGACGAAATCCTCGTCGCCGAGATTGACCAGCAGCACCTTCACCTCGCCGCGATAGTCGCTGTCGATCGTGCCTGGGGTATTAAGGCAGGTGATGCCGTGCTTGAAGGCAAGGCCGGAGCGGGGGCGGATCTGAGCCTCGTATCCGGCCGGAATCTCGAAGATGAAACCGGTCGGCACCAGGTCTCGCTTCCCCGGAGACAGGATTATCGGGCGGTCTTCGGCCACCGCAGCCCGCAGGTCCATGCCAGCGGCTCCCGCCGTTTCGTAGGACGGCAGGTCGATATCCTCGCCGTGCGGCAAGCGAAGGAGGCTCAGGGATGGGCGTGTCTGTGCGGGAAGGGTCATGGCGGCATTAGCCTTCCGGCGCCCCGCCCGGTCAATTGCATATTCTCGCCCGAGCCTGTAGAAGACGCCGCAATTCACAGGATTCACATCATGGCCGAAAGTCTCGCCGAGGCGGTCTCCCGCCGCCGCACCTTTGCTATTATCGCGCACCCGGATGCCGGTAAAACCACGCTGACCGAAAAGCTGCTGCTGTTCGGCGGTGCCATCCAGCTTGCCGGCGAAGTCAAGGCCAAGAAGGACCGCATCCAGACGCGGTCCGACTGGATGAAGATCGAACGCGAGCGCGGCATCTCCGTTGTCACCTCGGTGATGACGTTCGAGTATCACGGCAATGTCTTCAACATTCTCGACACGCCCGGCCACGAAGACTTCGCCGACGACACCTATCGCACGCTGACGGCCGTCGATGCCGCCGTGATGGTGATCGACGCGGCCAAGGGTATCGAGCCGCGCACGCTGAAGCTGTTCGAAGTCTGCCGCATGCGCGACATTCCAATCATCACCTTTATCAACAAGATGGACCGCGAAAGCCGCGATCCCTTCGAAATCCTGGATGAGGTCGAGGAAAAGCTGGCGCTCGACTGCGCGCCGGTGACCTGGCCGATCGGTCGTTCAAAGACCTTCTGCGGCTCCTATCATCTGGCCGACAATACGGTACGCGGCGCCGATACGCAGGAAATCCCGACCAAGGTGAACGGCCCGGAAATGGCCGCGCATCGCCTGCCGGAAAACGAGCGCGAAGCCTTTATCGAGGAAACATCGCTGGCGATCGAGGCCTGCAAGCCGTTCGACAGGAAGGCTTTCCTCGAAGGCCATCTGACGCCCGTCTTCTTCGGTTCGGCGCTACGCAATTTCGGCGTGCGTGATCTCATCAACGCGCTCGGCGATTTCGCCCCGCCGCCGCGCGACCAAGTGGCGGACACCCGCACAGTTCATGCCACCGACGACAAGATGACGGCCTTCGTCTTCAAGATCCAGGCCAACATGGACCCGAACCACCGCGACCGCATCGCCTTTGCCCGCATCTGCTCCGGCAAGCTGGAGCGCGGCATGAAGGCGCGGCTGGCGCGCACCGGCAAGCAGCTCGGCCTCACCGCACCGCAATTCTTCTTCGCCTCGCAGCGCCAGCTTGCCGATACCGCCTATGCCGGCGATGTGGTGGGCATCCCCAACCACGGCACACTGCGCATCGGCGACACACTGACGGAAGGCGAACAACTGGTGTTCCAGGGCGTGCCGAACTTCTCGCCGGAAATCCTGCGCCGCGTGCGCCTGGAAGATGCGATGAAGGCCAAGAAGCTGAAGGAAGCCCTGCAGCAGATGGCCGAAGAAGGCGTCGTGCAGCTGTTTTCGCCGGAGGACGGCTCGCCGGCCATCGTCGGCGTCGTCGGCGCGCTGCAGCTCGACGTTTTGAAAGAACGGCTGAGCTCGGAATACGGCCTGCCAGTCTCCTTCGATGTCGCCCGCTTCTCCGTCTGCCGCTGGATTTCGGCCGACAACCCGGCGGATCTCGACAAATTCATCACCGCGCGGCGCGGCGACATCGCCCGCGACCTCGACGGCGACCCGGTGTTCCTGGCGCAGGACTCATTCTCGCTGCGCTACGAAGCGGAGCGCTACCCGGCCATCAAGATGATCGCCATCAAGGAGTATCACGTCGCCAAGGCGGCGTGATATCGCCATCGCAGGAGCCACCATGTTAAACACGGCGACCACCCAACAGGCGACGACACGGTTTCGCAACATCTGCATCTTCGGCGCCGGCGCCATCGGTGGTGCGCTTGCCGCACGGTTTGCCGCCTCCCCGGCCCTTGCGGGCTCGACGATTTCGGCGATCGCCCGCGGCGCGCATCTGCGGGCAATCCGTGAAAATGGCCTGCATCTGCACGCGCCGGGCAAGACCGAGCCGCTGATCGCCAAGTTTGCCGCCACCGACACCGTAGCCGACTTGCCGCCGCAGGATCTGGTGATCGTCACGCTGAAGGGGCATCAGCTTTCCGCCGCCAGCGCCGATATTGCCCGCCTGCTGAAGCGCGATGGCCGCGTGGTGATGATCCAGAACGGCATTCCCTGGTGGTATTTCCATGGCGACACGGCGAGCGGCCTTGAAGGCCGGCAGATCGAGGCGCTCGATCCGGGCGGTCTCATCTGGCAGCGGATCGGTCCGGAGCGGGTCATCGGCGGCGTGATCTATCAGGGCGCACAGATGATCGAGCCCGGCCATATCCGGCTGACCAGCACCGGCCTCCTGCATCTCGGCGAGCCCTCCGGCACGCTGCCGCCCGCGCTGACCGAAATCGCCGATCTCTTCAAGGCGAGCGGCTGGACCATCAAGCCGACCGACCGGATTCGTGACGAACTCTGGCTGAAACTGCTGGGGAACGCCGCCCTCAACCCGATCAGCGCCCTGACCCGCGCCCGGATCAACGAGATCGTCGATGGGCCTCTGGAATCCCTCGTGCGGACAATCATGATCGAGACCAAAACCGTCGCCGAACGGCTTGGTTGCCATGTCAACTCGACGATCGATCAGCGGCTGGAACATACCCGCACACTGGGCGGCGCCAAGACGTCGATGCTGCAGGATCTCGAACAGGGCCGGTCGATGGAGATCATGCCGCTCACCCGCGCGATCACCCAGTTGGCCCGTATGGCCGATGTGCCGACGCCGACAAACGACATGCTGCTGTTACTGATCTCGCAACTCGATCAATCGATGGCGCAGGCGCGCGCGGACACGGCCTGAGCGATGACCGTTCGCCGGATCGTCGCCAACCTCAATGCTCCTGATCCGAAGCTTGCCCGGGCCTTCTATGGCGACGTGCTCGGTCTTGACCTCGCCATGGATCACGGCTGGATCGCCACTTTCGCATCGGGTGAACAGGCAGCCGCACAAGTCTCCATCGCCAGCGAAGGTGGCTCCGGCACGCCGGTGCCGCAGCTTTCGATCGAGGTCGACAATGTCGATGAGGTCTATGCAAAAGCCCAAACCATGGGCTTTGCTATCGTCTACGACATCACCGACGAACCATGGGGCGTGCGCCGCTTCTACGTGCGCGATCCGTTCGGCACGATCATCAACATCCTCTCGCATGGAGCGGGTTGACGACCTGTCTCCTTATCGGCGGTCCGTCAGCATGAGATCGCCGTTTTCATCCACCGAGACTTCGATGCCGATATAGCCGGGGATCGTCTGGTGTGCCGTTTCGAACGGGTGGGTGTGCGTGGCGGTGATGACCATGACGTCGGAACCGGCCGATTCACCGGCGATCACGCCTGCAGCGACGTCTTCGAAGACGAGGCAATCCTTGGCATCGAAACCGACGCGCTTGGCACCGAGCAGGTAGCATTCCGGGCTCGGCTTGCCGCGCGAGACGTCCTCGGCGATGACGATGAATTTCGGCTCCGGCAGGCCGGCGGCGGCGATGCGGACCTTGGCCAATTCGCGCGGCGAGGAGGTGACGATCGCCCAGCGCTCCGGCGGCAGGCTCTTCAGGAATTCGATGGCACCCGGCAGCGGCTTGACGCCCTCGACATCCTCCATTTCGGCAAGGGTGATCTTGTCGGCCTCGGTCTGCGGATCGACGCCCGGCAGGCCCAGTTGGCGGATGGTATCGACGCCGCGCTTGCCGTGCATGGTCGGCAGGAAGGTTGCGACGTCGAGGCCATGGCTTTCCGCCCAGCGGCCCCAGACGCGTTCAGCCGCTTCAATGGAGCTCAGCAGCGTCCCATCCATGTCGAACAGGAAGGCGGAATATTTCTTGCCGAAGACCGGCGACGAGGCGGAGGACAAGGGCGGCTCCTTTGATGATCTGGATGGCCACCGGTCCGGCGGCGATGAGGGTCCCCGTTCGAATAGGCGGATTCCCTCTTGAGATCAAACGGATATCCGCCCGGTCATACCGTAAATCATGCCTTTCACCGGGCCGAGAGGGCGAGGCGCAGGCCCATCAGCCCGAAGGCACCGGCAAAACCGCGCCGCAGCCAGGTCGTCACGCCGGGCCGCGCGATCACATGGCGACGCGCGGCGGCGGCGAAGATGCCGTAAAACACGAAAACCAGGAAGGTCAGGACCATGAAGACGATCGCAAGCCAGAGCATGACGGATGTCGGTGACTGCGTCTCTGCCGGCACGAACTGGGGCAGGAAGGCGAGGAAGAACAGCGACAGTTTCGGATTGAAGCTGTTGAGCAGGATTGCCGTGCCGATGATCCGCACCGCCGACATGGGCCTGGGCTCCTCGGAGATGCGCAAGCTGTCGGTGTCTTTCAACACACTCCAGGCCATGTAGAGCAGATAGACGACACCGATATATTTGATGACCTCGAAGGCCATGGCGCTGGTGTGCAGAAGCGCCGCCAGTCCGGCGACGCTGGCGATGATGTGCGGCAGGATGCCGAGCGTGCAGCCGAAGGCGGCCAGCACGCTGGCGCGGGCGCCGGAATTAAGCCCGATTGCCAGCGTGTAGAGGACGCCGGGTCCCGGCAGCAGAATGACGACGATGGATGTCAGCAGATAGTCGAGGGTCAAGGCACGGCTCCGTTCACAACGTGGAAAACCGCAGCAAAGCGGATCGTGATGCCCGGGTCTTGAACGAAATTGCAGGCTGTCAGCCAAATGCCAGCGCATAGGCGCCCGGCGTGACGCCATGGGCACGGACGAAATGCCGGGTCATATGGCTCTGATCGGCAAAGCCGCCGGCACAGGCGGCATCGGCGAGCGGCATGCCCTTGGCGATCATCTGCCGGACGATACCGATGCGGCGCTGAACGAGATAGGCATGCGGCGTCATGCCCGTTGCCCGCGTGAAGCCGCGCAGCATCTGGAAGCGGCTGAGCCCGCTTGCCTCGGCAAGCGCGGTGAGTGTCACCTCCGAGCTGGGATCATCGTCGATCAGGCTTTTGGCGCGGGCGATGGATGGTGGGAACGACTTGGAAGAGCGAATACCGAGCAGCGAAGCGATAATATCCAGCAGCTCCGTCTCGGCCAGCAACGTTTCCCCACCCTCCGGCGCCAACATGGCGGAATAGACGGATTGAAGCCACCGAGCCATCGCGGCATCGGCCATCACCGGATGGGAAAAGATAAAGTCGGCCGAGCGGCCTTCGCTGATATCGAGACTGGCGCGGGCGATCAGCGCCGGATCGAGATAGAGCATGCGCCAGGCACGGCCGGCATCATCGATCGGGCGGCCGTCATGCACCTCGCCGGGATTGACGGTGATCACATCGCCCGGGCCGGCCTCGACCGGTCCCCTGCCGCTCGCCGATTTCTGCGCGCCGCGGATGATGACACCAACGCCGAACTGGTCATGCATATGCCGGCCGAAGCTGTGGGTACTGTCGGCCTCCACCGCTTCGACGCCCGGCAACACGCATAACCGCATCCGGAATTGTCCGGCTCCCATGCTCCTCAATCCCGCTCCAACCCGGGCAGCGCCTTACGCTCGCCAAACCAGTCCATCGCCGAAGAACACCAGATTTGATGTTTGGGCACAAGCGCGGCGCGCTGGCGGATATTGCCCCAGCGGATGCCGATCACGTCTGCGTCCTCGTCGGTGCCGGTGGTGTAGATTGGCGACCCGCAGGTGCCGCAGAACATCTGGAAACGCGTCCGGCCATTGTCGCCGGTTTTGACATAGGTCTTCGGCTCGCCCGCCGTGATCCGGAAATCCGCCTTCGGGACTGCGACGGTTACGCGATAGACGGAGCCGGTGAGGTGCTGGCAATCGGTACAGTGGCAGATGCCGACCTGTTCTGGATCGATCTCGGCCTCGAAGCGGATCGCACCGCAATGGCAATGTCCGTCGATATGCATGGCGTGCTCCAATACCTCAACGCGATCATATAGTGCATCGGGGCATTTCGGCGACCTCCCTCTTCTCCCCGGCGGGGAGAAATGCCGAGCTTAGCGAGGCGATGAGGGGGCGGCGGCGAAGCCGGCGCGAGTGGTAAACTCTGAAGGTGGCCTTTGGCCCCCCTCATCCGCCCTTCGGGCACCTTCTCCCCGATGGGGAGAAGAGGGAGCAGCTCAGGTATTCAACAGCCAGGCGTGTTCCTTGGCGTTGTTGAATTTCCAGACGCGGGAGGGGCCGGCCATGACGTTGAGGTAATAGAGGTCGTAGCCGTGGATGGTGGCGCAGGGGTGATAACCCTTCGGCACCAGCGTGACATCGCGATCCTCGACTGCCATGGCCTCGTCCAGCGACCGGTCGTCGGTGTAGACGCGCTGGAAGGCGAAGCCCTGCGGCGGATTGAGGCGGTGATAGTAGGTTTCTTCCAGGAAGCTCTCGTCCGGCAGGTTGTCCTGGTCGTGCTTGTGCGAGGGATAGGAGGAAGTGTTGCCGTTCGGCGTGATCACCTCGACCACCAGCAGCGAATGGGCGGAATTGTCGTCTTCCGGCATGATATTGGTGACATGGCGGACATTCGAACCCTTGCCGCGGGTGAACTGCGGATGGGTGCCGGGCGGGATGTGCTTGGTCTGGTAGGCGCCGCCACCCGGTGCGGAGCAGACGGCAAGCTCCAGATCCGTTTCCGCCGTCACCGACCAGTCGGCGCCTGCCCGGACATAGAGCGAATGCGGAGCGCCTTCGAACGGCGTCATGCGCTCGCCGACAACGCCGAAATCCTGTCCGTCGGCGGTCGTCTTGCCCTTGCCGGAAATCCAGACGAGGCAGACCTCACGATCGCCGGTCTCACCCGACGCCGTCTCGCCGGCCTTTAGCCGGTGCATGTCGAAGCCGACATAGGTCCAGTTGGCATTGTCCGGCGTCACATGGGTCACGCGTCCATGGGTGCCATTGGGCTTCACGAGCAGGTTGGGCATGGTGGTCTCCTATTGGTCTGTGGTGGGAGTGATTACCCCTCACCAAGTGCGCCCAGCGTTCGACTTCGTCTCACACGGGCTTACTATCCTCTCCCGCAAGGGGAGAGGTAGAGGTGCCACGATCACCGCTCCTCATGTGAGGCCGGATGGTGCGGCGGGTTTCCTCTCCCCTTGCGGGAGAGGATAGCAAGTCCGAACGAGACAAAATCGAGTTCATGGACGCGCTTGGTGAGGGGTAAACCCCGACATATCACCCCTTCGGAAAACCTTCCGTTTCGACCGTATACCCGGCCGCCGTCATAACGCGCATCAGTTCGGCATAACCGATCTCGGCCATTTTCTGCGGCGGGGCCTTGCGGGGATCCTGTTCCGCTTCGACGACGAACCAGCCTTCATAGCCATAATCGGCGAAGCGCTTCACGATGGCGCCGAAATCGAGCGAGCCGTCGCCCGGCACGGTGAAGGCACCCAGTGCAACGGCATCGAGGAAGGACTGTTTGCTCCGGTCCAGCCCGTCGATGACCGACTGGCGGATGTCCTTCACATGCACATGGTTGATGCGGGCATGATGATTGTCGATGGCGCGCAGCACGTCGCCGCCGGCGAATTTCAGGTGACCGGCATCGAGCAGCAGCGGGATGCCCTCGCCCGAATTCTTCATGAAAGCGTCGAGTTCCGGCTCGGTCTCGACGACGGCGGCCATGTGGTGATGGTAGGACAGCGGCATGCCCCGGTCAGCGCACCATTCGCCGAATTCCGTGACGCGGCGGGCATAGGCCTTCATCTCATCATCGGAAAGCTTCGGCTTGGTGGCGAGCGGCTTGGAGCGGTCGCCCTGGATCGAACGGCCGACTTCGCCATAAACGATGCAGGGAGCGTTGACGGCCTTGAACAGCTCGATCATCGGGAGGATGCGGTCCTTGTTGGCCGAGAGCTCCTCGTTGACCAGCGTGCCGGAGAACCAGCCGCCGCACAGCGTCACATCGGCGGCGCGCAGGATCGGCAGCATCGCTTCCGGATTGCTCGGGAAGCGGCGGCCCTGCTCCATGCCGGTGAAGCCGGCGCCGCGCGACTGGCGCAGGCATTCCTCGAGCGACACGTCATCGCTGAGTTCGGGAAGATCGTCGTTCCACCAGGCTATGGGCGACATGCCGAGTTTGGCTTTCATGAAAGTCTCCTTGGAGGAAGGCAGGCGGCCTTCCGTTATTGTAGTGCTCTCCTCCTCTCCGTCATCCTCGGGCTTGACCCGAGAATCCATGCCACTTTTTCCGGCGTACCGTGTGGGTGGATCCTCGGGTCAAGCCCGAGGATGACGGAAAAGATGTATGTGTTAACCGATGATCTGGGCGGAAAGCGCCTTGACATAGGCTTCGCGCGCCTTGTTGACCTCGGACCGGTCGCTGACCTCCGGCACGGCGACATCCCACCAGTGACCACCTTCCTTCGTGGTGACCAAGGGGTCGGTGTCGATGACGATGACGGTCGTGCGGCCATTGTCACGCGTGTCCTTCAGCGCCTGTTCCAGCTCGGCAATTGACGCGACCTTGAGGGCGACGGCACCCATCGCTTCAGCATGCTTGCGGAAATCGATATCCGGCATCACCTCGTGATAGCTGTCCTTCAACAGATTGTTGAAGTTGGCGCCGCCGGTGCCCATCTGCAGTCGGTTGATGCAGCCGTAGCCGCGATTGTCGAGCAGGACGACGGTGATCTTCTTGCCCATCATCACCGAGGTCGACAGCTCGGAATTGAGCATCATGTAGGAACCGTCGCCGACCATGACGACGACGTCTGCATCCGGCCGCGCCATCTTGACGCCGAGGCCGCCGGCCACTTCGTAACCCATGCAGGAGAAGCCGTATTCCATGTGGTAGGAGCCGGGCAATGTCGCCGGCCAGAGCTTGTGCAACTCGCCCGGCAGGCCGCCGGCGGCGCAGAGAAGCACGGTGTTTTCGCCGGAATGGTTGCGGGCCGTGGCGCCGATGACCTGGGCGTCAGACGGCAAAGCGACGTTGGTGGGCGCCATCGCCTTCTCGGCAGCGGCCATCCACTCAGCCTTGAGCCTGGCAGCCTGTTCCTTCAAGGCGGCTGGTGCGGTCCAGCCGCCGAGCGCCCTGGACAGGGCTTCGATGGTCACCCGGGCATCGCCGACGACGGGCAGCGCATTGTGCTTGGCGGCATCGAAGCTTGCGGTGTTGACGCCGACGAACTTGACGTCCGGGTTCTTGAAGATCGCCCAGGAACCGGTGGTGAAGTCCTGCAGGCGTGTGCCGATCGCCAGCACCAGATCGGCCTGGTCGATGATTGCATTGGCTGCCGAGGTGCCGGTAACGCCGACCGAGCCCATGGAGAGCGGATGACGCTCGTCGATCGAGGACTTGCCGGCCTGGGTAACGACAACAGGGATGCCATGCTTTTCCGCAAAGGCGGTCAGTTCCTTGGTGGCGAGGGAATAGAGCACGCCGCCGCCGGAAATGATCGCCGGCTTGGTCGAAGCCTTCAGCGCCCCGACAGCGGCGGCAAGCTCGTTGTCATCGGCATGCTGGCGGCGGAAAGTCCAGACCTTTTCGTCAAAGAAGCTTTCCGGATAGTCGAAGGCTTCCGCCTGCACGTCCTGGCACAGCGACAGGCAGACCGGGCCGCAATCGACGGGATCGGTCATCACCTGCATGGCGCGCTTCAAGGCCGAGATGATCTGCTCCGGGCGGGTGATGCGATCAAAATAGCGGACCACGGGACGGAAGGCGTCATTGGCCGACAGCGTGCCGTCGCCGTAGCTCTCGATCTGCTGCAACACCGGATCCGGCGCACGGTTGGCGAAGATGTCGCCGGGCAGGAAGAGAACGGGGATGCGGTTGACATGGGCGACGCCGGCGGCGGTCACCATATTCAAGGCACCCGGGCCGATCGAGGTGGTGCAGGCCATGAAGCGCTGACGGAACGAGGCCTTGGCATAGGCGATGGCCGCATGCGCCATGCCCTGCTCGTTATGGGCACGATAGGTCGGCAGCGTATCCTTGATGCCATAGAGCGCCTCGCCGATGCCGGCGACATTGCCATGGCCGAAAATGGCGAAGATGCCGCCGAAAATCGGCAGCTTCTCGCCATCGACCACCGTCATCTGCTTGGTCAGGAACCGCGCGACGGCTTGCGCCATCGTCAAGCGCACTGTTTTCGAGCTCATTGTTTCCTCCTCGGACGAGGGCTGAGCCTCGCATTGATTTCGTGTATGAGGAGGCTCACCCCCCTCTGTCACTCCGTGACATCTCCCCCTCAAGGGCAGGGCTATCGCATATGGAAAAGTCCCCTCCCCAACCCCTCCCCACAAGGGGAGGGGCTTAAACTGCCGCCTCCTCCGTCATTGAACAAGAGGCTGCGGCAGGATTTCTCCCCCCTTGTGGGGGAGATGGCCGACAGGCCAGAGGGGGTCTTTTCCATATGCGATAGCCCTGCCCTCAAGGGGGAGATCATTCTTTTTCCGCGTGGCCGGATCGCCCCTCTTCTCCCCGCTGGGGAGAAGAGGGAAATCCAATCAAACCGCCTTCGTTTCCGCCAACCCCAGCCACAGTTCCACCAGCGCTCCGAACTTCCCGGCCATGTCGGCGACCGCCTGCTCGTCGGTCATGTCACCGGCCAGCCATGCCTTGCTGGCCTCGGCGAAGATGGTGCGGCCGACGGCAAAGCCTTTGACGGTGCGGGATGTGCGGGCTGCGGCGAAGCCTTCCTTCAGCGCTTCGTAGGGCGCTTCGAGACCGAGCAGGACCACGCCGCGGCAGAGCGGATCGCGCTTTTCGATGACGGCATCGATCGCGGCCCAGGCGGCGCGGCTGGCCTGCGGTTCCAGCTTCCACCAGTCGGGCTTCAGGCCGGCATCGTAGAGCTCGTTGAGCGCCCGCGGGATCGTCTGATCGTCGAGCGTGCCGTGCTTGCCGGCGATGATCTCGATCAGGATTTCGCGGCCGACCTTGCGGGCGGCTTCGAAGGCGGAGCGCAGCTTGGCGATCTGGGTGGCCTTCAGCTCGGCAGGATCATCCGGATGGAAGAAGCTCAGGACCTTGATGCAATGGTCCACTGGCCAGTCGATCAGCCGGCTGCCGAGGTCCTGGCTGAACTCGAACTGCAACGGACGCGAGCCCGGAAGCTCGATCGGCTTGCCGATCCAGAAGTTCTTGTTGACCGCGAACAGCGCATCGCGGCCATATTTGTCGTCGAGCAGCATGCCGAAGCCGGGGCGACCGTTAGCGATGCGCTCGGCGGCCTTGACGGCCAGCACCTTGAGGGCGGGGATGCGGGCGAGAAGCTCGGGCTTTCCGTCGGCGAGGTCTTCGAGCTGGCTGCGGTGATCGATGGCCAGCGCCATCAGTTGCGGAATATCGCGGCGCCGCGTGGTTGCCCAGTGGACGTGGTTGATCGCCTCGTCCTTGCGCAGCGCCTTTTCCTTGCTGCCGTTTTCGAGAAAGAACTGCAGCTCGGTCCAGGTCGGGATTTCGGGCGCGCAGAGCAGGCGCGACACGGCAAAGGCACCGCAGGCATTGGCCCAAGTGGCCGACGTCGCATGCGGCTCACCCTTCAGCCAGCCGCGCAGGAAGCCTGACATGAAGGCGTCGCCGGCGCCCAGCACGTTATAGACCTCGATCGGGAAGCCCTTGCCGACGATGCCGTCTTCGAGATTGTCGGAAATGGCGCCGTCATAGACGATGCAGCCCATCGGGCCGCGCTTCAGCACGATCGTCGCCTTGGAATTGGCACGAATGGTCTTCAGCGCCGCCAGCAGGTCGCTGTCGCCCGAGGCGATCAACACTTCCTCTTCGGTGCCGACGATCAGGTCGCAATCGGCAAGAACCGTGCGCAGATGCGCTGAAACCTTGTCGGAAGCGATGTAGCGGTTGTCGCCGGCATCGTGACCGGCCAAGCCCCAGAGATTGGGGCGATAATCAATGTCGAACACGACCTTGGCGCCGCTTTCCTTGGCGATGCGGATCGCCTTGCGCTGGGCGGCATCCGTGTGCGGCTTGGCGAAATGGGTGCCGGTGACCAGCACGGCGCGAGCCGAGCGGATGAAGTCGTCCGAGACATCGTCCTCGCAGAGCGCACTGTCGGCGCAGTTGTCGCGATAGAACAGCAGCGGAAAGGAATGATCGCTCTCGACAGACAGGATGGCGAGCGCGGTGAGCCGCTCGGGATCGGTGACGATGCCCTTGGTCTCGACGCCCTCGCGCTCCAGCTGTTCCCGGATGAAACGGCCCATCTGCTCCTTGCCGACACGGGTCAGAAGCGCCGATTTCAGGCCAAGGCGGGCTGTTCCGACGGAAATATTGGTGGGGCAGCCGCCGACGGACTTGGCGAAGGAGGCAACGTCTTCGAGCCGCGTTCCGATCTGCTGGCCATAAAGATCGACCGACGCGCGGCCGATGGTGATGAGGTCAAGCGGCTTGTCGGCCGGCGTCCTGTTGGTCTGGCTCACTTACGTCCTCCCGGCGGGCGCTTTCGTCGCGCCGACATTTTTATTGGCTGGTGGGGTATTGGCGTTATGAAACATAAATTCCGCCAATTAGTCAATATGGAATTTTCATTCTATAACGCGTTCTTCGCTGATCCGGCGTCGTTTTTCGGCGACCGCAACGGTTAGCGCCATGGCAAAGGCCATGCTGGCCGACAGCGACCGGAAGCCGGCATGATCGGCCTCGACGAGTTCGAACCAGACCTTCGAGGATTCCGCCAGTGGCGAAAAGGCCGAATCGGTCAGTGACACGACCGGCACCTTGCGGCTGGCGAGCAGCTTGGCCTGGTTGACGCTTTCGGAGGCATAGGGCGAGAAGCTGACGGCGAAGGCCGCATCCTTTGGGCCAGCCATGGCGAGAATATCATCGTCGATGCCGGCGGCGGTGCCGACCATCTGATAGCGCACCTTCAGCTTGCCGAATGCATAGGCCATGTAGCCGGAGATCGGATAGGACCGGCGCTTGGCGACGAGATAGATGGTTTCGGCGCCGGCGAGGATATTGACGGCACGCTCGAACGCTTCCGGCTCGACCGAGGTGGCGATATTGTCGAGCGAGCGATGGGCGGCGGCGACGAAGCCGTTGAAGATCGAGCCGCTTTCGAGCTTGCTGTGGTCGTTGTCGCTCAGCGCCTTCAGCCGCTCGTCATAACCCGGCGTGCGCTCGCGCAGCCGCGCCCGGAAAATCTGTTGCAGGCTGGAAAAGCCCTCGAATCCGAAATGCTGCGCGAAACGCACCAGAGTCGACGGCTGAACATCGGCCGAGGTGGCGATGCTTGCCGCCGTGCCGAAAGCGATCTCGTCAGGATTGTCCAGCGCATAGGCCGCGACCTGGCGCAGGCGCTTGGGCAATTGCGCCTTGCGTTCCAGAATGATCGCCTTCAGGCCGTCGAAATCCTGCGGAAGCGCGATGCTGCTGTCGGTTTCTGCCATGGTCGCCGGTCTTCCTGCGTTTGCGATGCCTCAAGACCTTATGCAAAGAAGGGAACGAGGAATAGAATATTCATTCCATCGTTCCGATTTTTCCACGTCGTTCATCAGTCCCTGCCGATATGCACCCATTCATTGGTCCTGGCAGACTGGTAGGTGGCCGAGACGACCTTCTGAACCTCGAAACCTTCGCGGAAATCCGTACCCGGCGGCTTGCCGCTGGCGATCGCTTCCAGGAATTCGTTGGCCTCGATCGCCTTCAGGTCGTTGAAGCCGATCTGGTGACCCGGGGCGACGCAGAAGGCGCCGTAGGGCTTGTGTTCCGGCCCGGCCCAGATGGTGCGGTAGCCGCGCGTGCGGATATCGTCGCCAGCGAACCAGACCTTGATCTCGTTCAGGCGCTCCTGGGTGAAGACGACGCTGCCCTTGGAGCCATAGATCTCGAAATCATGCTGCATCTTGCGGCCGCTGGCGCTCCAGTTGGCCTCGAAACTACCGGTGGCGCCGCCTTCGAAGCGGACGAAGGCGCGGGTGATGTCATCGACCTCGACGGCACGCATCTCGCTCGATCCGCGCGCGACCGGCCGTTCCGGCACCTGGATGATCGTTTCGGCCAGAACCGAGGTGATCGGGCCGACCAGATGGCGCAGCGAGGCGATGATATGGCTGCCGATATCGGCGAGCGCGCCGCCGCCGCTCTTCGGATCGAGACGCCAGCCCCAGGGAGCGGACGCGTCCATCATGAAATCCTCGGCATGAATGCCGCGCACCGAGCGGATCTCGCCGATCTCGCCGCTTTCAATCAGATCCTTGGCGAGGAAGATCATCGGGTTCTTCAGGTAGTTGAAGCCGACCTGCGTGATGACGCCGGCCTTTTCAGCCGCTGCGACCATTTCGGCGCATTCGGAGACGGTCGGGGCCAAGGGCTTCTCGCAATAGACATGCTTGCCATGGGCGATGGCCGCGAGCGCCATGTCCTTGTGCAGGAGGTTGGGCGTGGTGATGTCGATGATGTCGATATCGGGATCGGTCAGAAGCTCACGCCAATCGCTGGTCGCCTTGCGGAAGCCGAGCCCGCGACGGGCCTTTTCGGCGCCGTCGAGCGAGACATCGGCGACCGTCACCAGATCCAGCTCAAAGGGCTGATCGAAGACCCGCGCCGCGATGGTGAAGCCGAGGGCATGGGCCTTGCCCATGAAACCCGTTCCGATCAAGCCGACGCCAATCCTGCGTTTGCCGCTCATGCCTGCACTCCTCCGAAACCGCACAACGCGGCATTTGCGGGCGAATGAAATGAATTTTACAAACTTTGTCAATATGGAATATTTGTTCGAATATCGCGTTTTCCTGTTCCAGCGGAACAGGACGCCCGCCCGAAAGCCGATAAATTGCCGGTGAAGATGCGGAAAATTCCGTTCGTTAACGCATTTTTACCATGTTGCCGGGATGATCGGTCCAATCATGGTTAATGAACCATCAAGGCGGGCCATCCCCGCGATCCGGAGTATGTTTCATGTGCCGCTGGGCAGCCTATCGCGGAGAGCCGCTTTATCTGGAAGAACTGGTCTCGTCGCCGGCGCATTCGTTGATCGAGCAGTCGCATTGCGCGACGCGCGCCAAGACAGCCACGAATGGTGACGGCTTCGGCATCGCCTGGTACGGCGACCATCCGGAACCCGGCCGCTACCGTGATATCCTGCCCGCCTGGTCCGACTGCAACCTGAAGAGCATCGCCCGGCAGATCCGTTCGCCGCTGTTTCTTGCCCATGTCCGCGCCGCGACCGGCGGCGGCACAAGGCGCGACAATTGCCATCCCTTCGTGCATGGCCGCTGGTCCTTTATGCACAACGGCCAGATCGGCGACTTCGACCATCTGCGCCGGCCGATGGAGGCGATGCTCGACAACGACCTCTATACGTCCCGCACCGGCTCCACTGACAGCGAGCTCCTGTTCCTGCTGGCACTGCAATTCGGGCTGGAGCACGATCCGCTCGGCGCGCTCGCCGAGACGCTGGCCTTCGTCGAACGGCTGGCCGAGCATCTGGAACGCAAGGTGCTGGTCCGCTTTACCGCCGCCCTTTCCGACGGCCACGACCTTTATGCCGTACGCTACGCGTCCGACTGGAAGGCACCGACGCTCTATGCGGCGCCGATGGGTCCGAGCGGCGGCTACTGCCTTGTGTCGGAACCGCTCAACGACGACGACAATGCGTGGGTCGAGATTCCCGATGGCACGGCTGTCATCGTCGGGGAAAACGGCGTCGATGTCCGGCTGTTCGGCACGCAGGCTGCCTCGCCGTCGGCAATCCCGATGGGCCGGATGTCATCCCGCAAAATGTGAGGAGATCAGCCGCGCGAGCCTTTCGGCAACCGCCTGCTTGTCCATATCCGGCCAATCCTCGTCGCCGGATTTTCCGATGATCTTCACCGTGTTGCGGTCACCGCCCATGATGCCGGTCTGCGGCGAGACATCGTTGGCGACGATGTAATCCGCGCCCTTTCGCTCCAGCTTCGCGCGGCCGTTTTCGGCGACATTCTGGGTTTCGGCGGCGAAGCCGACCACCAGCGTCGGACGCTGGGCATGGTGGCCGACGGTCTTCAGGATATCCGGGTTCTCGGCAAGTTCCAGCGGCGGCGGCGCTTCACCCGGCTGCTTCTTGATCTTGTTGCCGGCGGCACTCGCGACGCGCCAATCGGCGACGGCCGCGACCATCACCGCGATATCGGCCGGCAGGGCGGCGAGCACGGCGTCGCGCATCTCCTCGGCGCGCTCGACATGGATGACCCGCACGCCCTTCGGATCGGGGATGGTGACCGGGCCGGAGACCAGCGTGACGTCGGCACCGAGGCGCGCGAGTTCGCCGGCGATTGCATGGCCCTGCTTGCCGCTGGACCGGTTGGCGATATAGCGCACGGGATCAATGGGTTCGTGGGTCGGACCGGAGGTGACGATGGCCTTGCGGCCGAGCAGCGGCTTCGATGACGGATCGAGCACCTCCTCGACGGCGGCGACGATATCGAGCGGCTCGGCCATTCGGCCTTCACCCTTTTCGCCGCTTTCGGCCATTTCGCCCGAAGTCGGGCCGACGAAGCGGATGCCATCGGCGACAAGCGTCGCGTGATTGCGGCAGGTGGCCGGATGCCACCACATTTTCGGATTCATGGCGGGCGCGACCAGCACCGGGCGGTCGGTCGCCAGCAGGATGGTGGAGGCGAGGTCGTCGGCGAGCCCGTTTGCCATCTTGGCCATCAGGTCGGCGGTTGCCGGTGCGATCAGCACCAGATCGCAATCGCGCGCCAACCGGATATGGCCGACCTCCTGCTCGTCCTCGCGGGAAAACAGGTCGGTAAAGACCTTGTCAGCGGCCAGCGCGCCGACGGCAAGCGGCGTCACGAAGGCCTGAGCGCCCGCCGTCATCACCGGGCGCACCGAGGCGCCGCGCTCCCGCAAACGGCGGATGAGATCGAGGCTCTTGTAGGCCGCGATGCCGCCGGAGATGATGAGAAGGATGCGTTTTCCCTGAAGCGTCATGTCAATTCCGTCCCGGCGGGCGTCCGCCCAATCGGCCGGACCCTACTTTACCGGCGGCAGCGAGGCAATCGGGCGTCGACAGGGATCGTTCACGCCGGGCCGCCCGTCCGGCTGCGGGCGGCGTCATGTCGAGATCCCTCGGGTGATCCGGCGGTTTTGCTGCCGGTCTCTCCTATCCCTGCATGTGCTTCCAGAACTCGTAGATATCCTCCTCGCCCGCCGGGCGCAGCGGCTGATAGGTGAAGGTCATCTCCTGTTCGGCGAGCGGCTTTCTGAGATCCGCATAGAGCGCCGCCGAGGTCAGGCCGTAGGGCGTGCCATCCTCGTTGGAATAGGCATAGGCGATGTCGGTGATGCCGGCGATGCGCATGGCGGAAAGGCACATGGGACAGGGATGGCCGCTGGCATACATTTTCGCGCCCTTGAGGATAGGCGACTGCCGCTTGTGCGAGGCGATGCGCACGGCCACCAGTTCGGCATGGGACGTGGGGTCATGCGTTTCCATCACGCCGTTGACGCCGGTGGCGATGACCTCGCCATCCATGACCAGCACCGCCCCGAACGGCCGGCCGCCCCTGTGGACATTCTCCCGCGCCAGGGCAATGGCCTGCGTCATGAAACGATCATCGTCGGACATGGGTGCTCTCCTTTGGCGGAGAGTGTGGACCCGATGGGTTTGTGGCGTCAACTTGGCTTTGCCCCTCATCCGGCCTGTCGGCCACCTTCTCCCCGTTTTGACGGGGAGAAGGACCGTGCCGCAACCTCCGTCGTCCCCTCTCCCCGCAAGCGGGGAGAGGGCTAGGGTGAGGGGCAATCTCGGGCAACATTGCCCTGCACCCTGCAACACCGCCAATTACGTCGATGAAAGCGCCACCGCCGGCTGCAGGCGGGAGGCGTTGTGGGCCGGCAGGTAGCCGAAGACGAGGCCGGTGAGGAAGGCGCTGCCGAAGGCGAGGATGACCGGGCCGGGGGCGAAGCTGACGGCGATGCCGAAGGCCTTGGCGATGCCGCCGATGCCGAGGCCCAGCCCGACGCCGATCAGGCCGCCAAGGGCGGACACGACCAGCGCCTCGACGATGAACTGGGTGAGGATATCGCGCGAGCGCGCGCCTGTCGCCATGCGGATGCCGATTTCCCGCGTGCGCTCGGTGACGGAGACCAGCATGATGTTCATGACGCCGATGCCGCCGACCAGCAGCGAGATTGCGGCGATCGAGCCGAGGAAAATCTTCAGGATGTTGGAGGTTTCGGTGAAGGTCTCGCGGATGGCGGCGAGATTGGTGATCTGGGTGTCCTGCCGCTTATGTCTCGTGTCGAGCAGCGCCTGGATCTGGTCCTGGGTCAGGTTGATAGCGCTGTCGTCTTTCACCTGAACGGTGATCGAGCGGACGTTCCGGGCGCCGAACAGCCTGAGGTTTCCGGTCGAGAGCGGTACCAGCACCGTATCGTCCTGATCGTTGCCGCCGGCGGTCGCCCCCTTCCTCGCCATGACGCCGATCACCTGGAACGGGATGTTCTTAATCAGGATATACTGGCCGAGCGGATCGGCACCGTCCGGAAACAGCGTGTCGGCGACCGTGCGGCCGAGAACGGCCACGCTGGCATAGGCATCCATGTCGTCCTTGCCGAGGAAGGTACCCTCCTCCACATCCCAGGACTTGGCTTCCGGGAATTGCGGCACCGTGCCGTTGACGGTGGTCTGCGTATCCAGATTGCCGGCGCGCACCGTCAGCGAACTCGACATTTCCGGCACAGCGAAGCCGATATTCGGCAATTCGAGGATGGCATCCGCATCGGACGGGACGAGCGAGACGATGCTGCCTCCCTCCCCGCCACGGAAATTGGCCATGTTGGGTCGCACGACAAGCAGGTCAGAGCCCATAGCGGCGATCCGGCTCAGCACCGAATCCTGCGCGCCCGTGCCGATCGCCAGCATGGCGACGACGGAACTGACGCCGATGACGATGCCGAGCAAGGTCAGGATCGTGCGGAAGAGATTGGCCCGCAGAGCCCGAAACGACATGCGTACGGCTTCCGCGACATCGGTGACGATGGCCGCCTTGCCGTCGGCCCTTGCCGGCAATTTCGGCTTCGCCCGGCCGATCCGCCTGACATTGCCGGGAATGCGATCGGCGACGATGAGGCCGTCGCTGATCTCGATGACGCGATCGGCCGATTCCGCCAGTTCCGGCGCATGGGTGATGATGATGACGGTGTGGCCGCGCTCGTTCATCTCGCGCAGGGTGGCCATGACCTCCTTGCCGCTCTGGCTGTCGAGCGCGCCGGTCGGTTCGTCGGCGAGAATGATCTGGCCGCCGTTCATCAGGGCGCGGGCGATCGACACGCGCTGCTGCTGGCCGCCGGAGAGTTGGTTGGGGAGGTGATCGAGCCTATCGCCGAGTCTCAGCGAGCGCAGCAGCATTTCCGCCCGTTCCTGCCGGTCGCGGGCGGGCATGCCGGCATAGATGGCGGGGATCTGGACATTTTCCTGGGCGCTTGCCGTCGGCACCAGATTGTAGCTCTGGAAGACGAAGCCGAACAATTGGCGGCGGCGGGCGGCGAGTTCATCCAGATCGAGATCAGAGACATTCTCGCCTTCGAGCAGATACTGGCCGCCGGTCGGCGTATCCAGACAGCCGAGAATGTTCATCAGCGTCGATTTGCCGGAGCCCGAGGCGCCGACGATCGCGACGAATTCACCCGGCTGGATATCCAGCGAGACGCCGCGCAGAACCTCGACGGCGACATCGCCATTGACGAAGGTCTTGCGGATATCCTTGAGCGAAATGAGCGCTGTCATCGGCTCAACCTCAGAACATCGGCGGCGGCATGCCGCGGCGCGAATTGTTGCGGCTGGAGGAAGCGGCCTTGCCAGCCGAGCCGGCTCCGACCACGACAGCGTCCGTTTCCTCAAGGCCCTTGGTGATTTCGACGCGGACGCGATTGCGGATGCCGGTCTCGACCGCGCGGGTTTCGCGGGCGCCCGATGCCGTGACGACCGTGACGTCGCCGGAAGTGCCATCAACATCAAAACGAACGGCCGCGGCAGGGATGGTGAGCACGTTTTCAGCCGATGCTTGCACAAAAAAGACCTGCGCCGTCATGTTCATCATCAGGTTGCCGTCGGGATTGGGCACGTCGAACAGGGCGTAGTAGAGCACGACATTGTTTTCGGTCGACGGCGTCGGCTTGATCTGCCGTAGAGTGCCGGGGTAACGCTTGCCGGGCTGGCCGAGCAAAGTGAAATAGGCGTTCATGCCTACCTTCAGCTTGCCGACATCGGCCTCGGAAACCTCGGCCTCGACGGTCATGGTCGAGAGATCACCGATGGTGACGATGGTCGGCGCCGTCTGGTTGGCGTTCAGCGTCTGGCCTTCCTTGGCGGAGGTCTCGACGATGGTGCCGCTCATCGGGGCGTAGATCTTGGTATAGCCGAGGCTGATGCGGGCATCCTTGAGGGTCGCCTGCTGCTTGCGGATCTGGGCTTTCAGCGCATCGACATTGGCTTCCGCCGTGGCAAGGGCGGCGACCGCCTCGTCCAGCGCAGACTGCGCGGCACCGTTGCTGGCGACAAGCGCGCGCTGACGGGTGAGGTTCGCGTTCGACAGAACCACCTGCGCCGTCTTGTCGATCATCTGCGCCTGCAGGTTGGCAAGCTCGGCTTCCGCGATCTCGATCTGGGTCTCGATCGAGGCACTGTCGATCTCGGCGATCAACTGGCCCTGCCTGACGCTGTCGCCGATCTCGACCTTCAGGCTCTTCAACTGGCCGGAGACCTGGGCGCCGACATCGACATCCTTGATGGGACTGAGCAAGCCGGACGCCGTCACGCTGTTTTCGATATCGCCGCGCACGGGATTTTCGGTGACCACCGTTGCCGCCGCGGTTTCGTTGCCATAGGTCGACCAGCCGTACCAGCCGGCCGCTCCGGCGAGGATCAATACAAGCGGCACCAGCCACCGGGCTTTCGAGCGCCGACGCTTTCTCGGCACGAAGGCGGGTTCCGGAACGGTTGTGCCCTCGGTCTCGACCGGGGCCATGATTTTACGGGTGGCGTCCGCCATCTCAAGCATCTCTCGAACAAAAGCGGCACGCTTGCCGCACGTCTCAGGATTTAGCTAGGTCGGAACTGCGCCGGAATGAAGTCCGGCGACATGAAATCTTTGTAATCTTTCCGCTTTTTGGTTTCGAAATGTTTCCCAATCGCTCGCGGCATTTCGTCTATTGCTTGAAACAACGAAAAAACCGGCGGGAGAGCCGCCGGTTTTCGTCAGGGAATGCGTCCGGGGAGGCCGGATCAGTTGCAGACCCTGATACGCTTGACGACCAGGTTGCCGTAGTAATCATACTTGCGGATTTTCTTGATCCAGCAATTCTGGACGTAGTGACGCTTCTTGTAATAATGGCGCTTGTGACCGTAGTAGTGATCGACGTTGTCGTAGCCGCCGTAATAGCTGCCGCCGCCGTAATAACCGCCGGCCTGCGACGGTGCTGCGAACGAAAGAGCCGCGCCAACGGCAACGATGGAAGCAATGATCAGTTTACGCATGGTCGTCTCTCCTTGATTGGGCTGGATGAGCCCGCCTCATCCTTGAGACAGACAATTCCACACTCCGGAGAGATGCGAAGTTCCAAAGGGAACAGGATTTGATGGCTGGTGAACGAACGAAGCCCCGCGTCGGCGAGGCCCCTGTCAGAACAGCTTCCAGGCAATGACAGCCAATGCCAGAGCGATGACCCAGAGCGCCACCCGGCCCGACCGATTGTGACGGGCTTCCGAGCGGCCGATCGCTTCGGCGGTTTCGGCATCGAAGCGCAGGCCGTTTTCCGCCATGGCGGTGATCTCGCGGGAGAATTTCTCGGTCTTGGCGGCGATCTCCGGGGCTGCCTCGGCCAGCCTGACGGCGGCGTGAAAGGCTTCCTTCACATCGCCGACAATGCGCTTGGGACCGAGATTGTCGCGGATCCAGCCGCCCACGACCGGCTCCGACGCCTTCCACATGTTGAAGCGCGGATTGAGCGTGCGGGCGACGCCTTCGACGACCACCATGGTCTTCTGCAGCATGACCAGTTCCGGCCGCGTTTCCATTTCGAACAGTTGCGTGACCTCGAACAGCAGGGTCAGCAGCTTGGCCATCGAGATCGTCTCGGCCGGCTGGCCGTGGATCGGCTCGCCGATGGCGCGGATCGCCTGGGCAAAGCTTGCGACATCATGATGGGCCGGCACGTAACCGGCTTCGAAATGCACGTCGGCGACGCGGCGATAATCGCGCGTGATGAAGCCATAGAGGATTTCGGCCAGGAACCTCCGCTCCTTCTTGCCGAGCCGGCCGACAATGCCGAAATCGACGGCGACGATCATGCCCTTCGGATCGACGAAGAGATTGCCCTGATGCATGTCCGCATGGAAGAAGCCATCTCGCAGCGTATGGCGCAGGAAAGACTGAATCAGCGTATCGGCGAGCGCGTTCAGATCATGACCGGCGCGGCGCAGGCCCTCGACATCAGACATCTTGATGCCGTCGATCCATTCCATCGTCACGACATCGCGGCCGGTGCGTTCCCAGTCGACGGTGGGTACGCGGAAGCCGGGGTCATCGGCGGCATTTTCGCCAAGTTCCGACAGCGCCGCCGCCTCAAGGCGCAGATCCATCTCGATCTTGGTGGTCTGCTCCAGTGTCTTCGTCACCTCGACCGGGCGCAGGCGGCGGGTATGCGGCAGGAAACGTTCCTGTAGCCGCGAGACGAGAAACATCGCTTCGAGATCATGAGCGAAACGCTGGCGCACGCCGGGGCGGATGACCTTGACCGCGACTTGTCGTTCGATGCCGTCCTTCAGCACCACGGCCGGGTGAACCTGGGCAATCGAGGCGGCGGCGATCGGATCGCCGAACTGGACATAGAGGTCCGAGACGGGACGGCCGAGCGAACCCTCGATGGTCGCGCGCGCCGCCTCGACCGGGAAGGTCGCCATGCGATCCTGCAGGAAGGACAGATCCTCGGCGAATTCCGCCCCGACCACATCAGGACGGGTGGCGAGAAACTGGCCGATTTTCACATAGGAAGGACCGAGGCGCTCGATGGCGCGGGCCAGACGGTCGCTGCGATCTTCATCGATCGCGCGGCGGCGGGCAAAGAGGCCGGCAAGGGACTGCGCCGCACGCGGCAGCATCGGCAGGTTTTCAGACGGCAGAGCGGAGATCACACCTTCGCGCACCAGCACCCAGCCGATCCGGATCAGGCGCGCATAGGCGCCGGGCGTGCTCACGATGTCCACCGTAAGCGAGGCGATGAGGGGGGCGCAGGCGAAGCCGGAGCCACGCAGAGTTGGCCTTCGGCCCCCCTCATCCGGCCCTTCGGGCCACCTTCTCCCCGCTGGGGAGAAGAGGGAATTCGCCGCACTTCCGCATGCGATCGAAGTCCGTCGCGCAGGGGCAGACGCTCAGCGCGCTTCAAGACGAGAAAACCCATGCGTCAGATCTTCCAGCCGGAATGAAGGGCCGCGATGCCGCCGGTGTAATTGGTGAAGGTCGTGCGCGAGAAGCCCGCCTTGGTGATCATGGCGGCGAAATCGCGCTGGTTGGGGAACTTGCGGATCGATTCCACCAGATACTGATAGGGTTCCGCATCGCCCGTGACCATCCTGCCGAATTTCGGGATCGCGTTGAACGACCAGGCATCATAGACCTTGTCGAGCAGCGGCATGTCGACTTCGGAGAACTCCAGAACCAGCAGCCGGCCGCCGCGCTTCAACACCCGGAACGCTTCCGTCAGCGCCACATCGATGCGCGGCACGTTGCGGATGCCGAAGGCGATCGTGTAGGCGTCGAAGGAATTGGCCTCGAACGGCAACTCCTCGGCATTGGCCTCGACGAAGGTGAGATTGGGCGAGAGGCCCTTCTTCTCGGCGCGCTCGGCGCCGACGGCCAGCATCGAGCC
Source organism: Pararhizobium sp. O133 (assembly GCF_051669845.1). NCBI lineage: Bacteria > Pseudomonadati > Pseudomonadota > Alphaproteobacteria > Hyphomicrobiales > Rhizobiaceae > Pararhizobium > Pararhizobium sp. O133. The sequence goes on from NZ_CP196426.1 coordinate 4,625,727, forward strand.
GTTGATGTCGAGAACCGTCGCATGGGCCTTGCGGCCGGATGCCTCGACGATGCGGAAGGCGATATCGCCGGTGCCGCCGGCAACGTCGAGAACCTTGTAGTCCTCCGAGCGGCGCGGATTGAGAGCCGATATCATCGCGTCCTTCCAGGCCCGGTGCAGGCCCATGGACATGACGTCGTTCATGATGTCGTAGCGCTTGGCGACCTTGTGGAAGACATCGTTGACGAGCGCCTGCTTCTCACCCTGGCCGACCTGGCGAAAACCGTAGGAGGTTTCCATGCCGCCATCGGCAGACGTCCGCTCACCTGTCATCAACACATACTCCGGTTCGATCTCATTTCGGCAGACCATAGCGAATTCGCCTGATCCACGCTATCTCTGCGGCAGATGCCGCCTGCGACATTCCCGCCCGTCTCTAGCTGGCCCTCCTATAGGATATGTGCGCGGCGAAGGGAATTGCCAAATGGCGCGGGCCATCTGGCCGATGGAAAGGAAACTGAGATGCCGGAACTTCCCGAGGTGGAAACTGTCAGACGCGGCCTGACGCCGGCCATGGAGGGGTCGCTGCTGGTGCGCGCCGAACTGCGCCGGCCGGACCTGCGCTTTCCCTTTCCCGCCGATTTCTCGACGCTGGTATCGGGAAGGCGCATCCTGTCGCTCGGCCGGCGGGCCAAGTACCTGCTGATCGATCTCGAGGGCGGTGACGTGATCATCGCACATCTCGGCATGTCCGGTTCGTTTCGGGTCGAGGAAGGCGCGGGCTCGGAGACACCCGGCGACTTCCATCATCCGCGCGGCAAGGACGAGAAGCATGACCATGTCATCTTCCATCTGGAGACGGTAAAAGGCCCCGCCCGCGTCATCTACAACGATCCGCGCCGTTTCGGCTTCATGGACGTGACCCGGCGCGAGGCGCTGGGAAACCATGCCTTCTTCCGCGACCTCGGCGAAGAGCCGACCGGCAACGTGCTGGACGCCGATTATCTGGCGAAACGGTTCGCCGGCAAGGCGCAGCCGCTCAAATCCGCCCTGCTCGACCAGAAGAACATTGCCGGGCTCGGCAATATCTATGTGTGCGAGGCTCTTTGGCGCTCCGGCCTTTCGCCGATGCGCGCGGCGGGCACGCTGGTCGATGGCAAGGGTAAGCCGAAGAAGCCGCTCGTTGTTCTGACCGAAGCCATCCGCGCCGTCATCGCCGATGCGATCGCAGCCGGCGGCTCCTCGTTGCGCGACCATATCCAGACCGACGGCACACTCGGCTATTTCCAACATTCCTTCTCCGTCTACGACCGCGAGGGCGAGCCGTGTCGCACGCCCGGTTGCGCCGGCACTGTCGCGCGCGTCGTCCAGGCGGGACGCTCGACCTTCTATTGTCCGAAATGCCAGAAATAGCGCTGCTTGAGCCCCGGTCTGTCCGCCCAGTTTTGCAAAATAGCGCGTTGACGGGAGCCATGTTTAAGGCTATATGCCGCCCACAGTTTGGAAAGCCGCTCCAAGGTTTTCCGATATTGCTCCCTACTTGCACGGACGACAGGTCGCAGTGACCCGGCACGGCGGTAGTGAGTTTTTGTCAGATTTCGAAGAGAGACACCAAATGGCCAATACAACTTCGGCGAAAAAAGCGACCCGCAAGATCGCCCGCCGCACGGAAGTCAACAAGTCCCGCCGTTCGCGCGTTCGCGGCTTCATCCGCAAGGTCGAAGAAGCCATCGCTTCGGGCGACCAGGCACTGGCCCAGGCAGCCCTGAAGGCAGCCCAGCCGGAACTGATGCGCGCCGCCACCAAGGGCGTTGTCCATGCCAACACGGCATCGCGCAAAGTGTCCCGCCTGGCCAGCCGCGTGAAGGCCCTGTCGGCTTAATCCGGCTCACTAATTTTTCGTTAATCGATAGCCCGGCCTTTGGCCGGGCTTTTCGGATTCAAGCTTCAGGCGCCTGCCATGGTTAACCCTCCGCTTTTGATTATGTCACTGCAATGACAAATTTTTTAATTTAAAATCAACGACTTGCTAGAGGATGCTGGCAAGTGCAGCGCAGCAGTCGAGGCCCGTTAAGGTGTGTGGCGAGTCAAGACATTTTTTATTTTTTTTGTTTTTCGCCAGCTAACTTCCACCCCGAAAAACAAAGCCCTTGATTCAAAAGCGATTCTCTCCAGGCGCCCTTCCGCCCATGCAGGACACGCTATGAGAGTCAACGGCTGACGGCTCGCGAACCGCAAAATTCGCGATTGATCTTGCATCACGATCCTGCCTAAATGCTTCCCACAGAAGGCGCGGGACATACCTGTGGACAAGATGAAAGGGCCACCCTTCAACGGATGGCGCGATTCACTTCAGCCTTTTGTGACGGGGTGGTTCCACAACGTTCCATCAATCAGAATTGGATGGTTTCAACCGCGCAAGGTTCTTGCCCGGAATGAAACTTTTCGATCTCTGGTTGCAGGAACCCAGGAACCGCGAGAAACGCTACCGGGGTGTCGCAACGGCTTTTGCCAAGCGGCTCCGGATATCGGCGGGAATGCGAATGAGGACGCATTGTCGGCGGATCGGCCTGACCGTCTGTAACGAGGGTTGGGAAGGCCGAGGTAACAAGCAGGCGGGACATGCGGATTTCGGCGACGAAGCCCGGGTGCCCTTCGAAATGAACCGTACAAGCGGGACAAGCGTTTGGCTGGCAGCCGAACGGTTTTGTACGGAAACCGCGCCAAAGAGGGAAATGAGGATCCTTCAATGGCACGGCGAGCGTTTGAACCCGGCGGCATGCCTTGAATAAGGGCCGCGCGGAACGAACATAAAGGGTTGATGCCGGCAGCAATGGCGGTATCGCGGAATGATATTGGAAGGCGGCAATATGCTTGGTAATTCGGTGACGGCGGCGATTGTGTTCGAGAACGGGGAGAATGCGCGTCAGATGGCTCAGCAGTCTGACGCTTCGGCGGGGGAAAAAGGCGAC
>NZ_CP196427.1:0-535390 GCF_051669845.1 Pararhizobium sp. O133
TGCTTTCCAGCGGGAATGAGCCCGACGCCAAGGTCGAACTTGGCCTGCGTCCGCACATTGGCAATGTTCCCCGTGGATGCGTAGAGCATCGCCGCACGACCGTTGATGAACTCGTCCGGAGCCGTGCCCGTGTTGATAACACCCTTTGGCATGACATTGTGTTTCTGGGACAGATCAGCAAGAAACTGCATCGCGCTGATGGACTCCGGAGACGCCAGGTTGACTGCGGTGCCGGCGTCATTTGTCAGTTCCGCACCGGCCGGGATGGAGAGGCCGTTGAAATACCAGCGTGCGGTATAACCCGACGGTATCAGCACGCCCCACTGCGACGTTGCACCGTTGGCGCTGACCGTCAGCTTTTTCGCCGTCTCGATGAGCTCGTCCCATGTCGCTGGACCCTGGTCGGGGTTCAGACCTGCTTCCTTGAACTTGTCCTTGTTATAGAGAAGGACCTGCACGGAGCGCTGGAAAGGGACGCCCCAGGTTTTCCCGTCGATCCGGACATTGCTCATGAACGACGGCATGAAACCGTCGAGCCACGGTTTGTCGGCATCGGTGATCACGTCTTCAAGCGGAACTGCGACGTCTTCGTCGATCAGCGTGAAGGTATCGGAGGCGGCGGCCACGATAACCTGCGGCGGCTGACCACCACGGGCAGCCGTCAGCGACTTTGTCAGCGTGTCGGCATAGTTACCGGCAAACACCGGCTCCACGTTGATGTCCGGATGTTCCTTGTGGAATTCATCGACCAATTCGCCGATGATTTTCGTGAGCGGGCCCGTGACAGCAACCGGATAGTAGAATTTCAGGTTGACTGCGGCCGCCGGTGACGCGAACGCTACCGTTAGCGCGAAAAAGGAAGCTCCCCCAAACTTCGTGCATATAGACATTACTTTCTCCTCCTTAGTTGATCTTCTGTTGCGTCTCTTTGCTGAAAAGATGCACGTCCTCGTTTTTCCATACGAGCCTGAGTGTCGAACCGATTGACGGCGAGGTTTCGCGTGATGTCCGAACCAGGATCCTGCTGCCGTCCAGTTCGCAGTGGAGGATTTTGTCAGCGCCAAGATATTCGACGTTGACAAGTTTTGCCTCCACGCCATCTTCGCCGAGATATATGTCCTCCGGCCGCACTCCCATAAGCAGATCCGGTCTTGCGACAAGATCCGGTCGGAAGCTGCGGCTGAGCGCCCCGCGCGTAAGATCGCCGGCGGGAAATACGTTCATTGGCGGTGTGCCGATGAAGCGTGCAGCGAACTGGCTGCACGGGGCGCCGTACAGCTCCGTTGGATGGCCGATCTGTTCGGTACGTCCCCCATTCAACAGCACGATCTGGTCGGCCATCGTCATGGCTTCGATCTGGTCATGGGTTACGTACAGCATCGTGATGCCAAGTTCCTTTTGCAGGCCTTGGATCTCCATGCGCATCTCGTTTCTGAGCTGCGCGTCGAGGTTGGACATCGGCTCGTCCATCAGGCAGATCGGCGCTTCCGAGATGATGGCGCGCGCCATGGCGACGCGTTGCTGTTGTCCGCCGGAAAGCTTCGACGGCTTGCGCGCGAGATAAGGCGTCAGCCCCAGCATTGTCGCAACCCGGTCAAGACCTTCCTTCTGTTTGGCGGGGGTCGCTTTCCTGACCTTCAAGCCGAACAGGATGTTTTCCGCGACATTCAGGTGCGGAAACAGCGCATAGGATTGAAAAACCATCGAGATATTGCGCTCGGCAGGGGCACACGCGGTGACATTCCTGTCGCCGATGAATATTTCGCCACCGGATACGGTTTCCAGTCCGGCGACAATTCGAATGAGCGTTGATTTCCCGCACCCCGAAGGCCCGAGCAGTACCGTAAAGTTTCCCGGCGCCACCTCGAAGGAAATACCCTTCAAGGCTTCAACCGATCCCCACGATTTACTCACGTTGTTCAGTCGTATGGACGTCATTCGTACTCCATTCGGGTCGGCGCATTCGCGCTTTACCGCCTCCCCAGCGGAAATATAATCCGAAAACTCTCATAATGAGCTATATCGCTCATAATGAGAGTGGGCGATATTTTTGACCTTGTCAACACGCAGAAGGCCAGTTTGAAAGCTGATCGAGCAGTTTGGCCGGCAGCAAAAAAACGCACTTCTCCTGCGACCGCGAAGGCGGCTGAAAGAGAGGTGCATGAGGACTATCTGGAGTGCTGGCCCGTCGTTCGGACTGTCAGCCAGGCTCGCCGTTCCATTCAAGTTCTGGAGGGAGCAGGCCTTCGCCGACCAGCGGGGACTCGTGCATCAGATCGTAGAAGTGAACAGCATCGCCATACGCCTTGTCGATAAGGATGATGTTGTAGGCAGGCGCATGGGCTATATACTTCGCATGCGGGTTCCATTGGTCGAAAAGCAGGTGCTGGCTTACGCCGCGGGTAATCGACATCGACAGATTTTCGGTTCTGACGGTTGCCTCGGCGTGCACATGGCCAGCAAAGATGCGACGGACATTTCCATGCCGGCTGCAAATTCTTACAAATTCGTCCGACTGAACGAGTGCAATCTTTTCATGATGCCTGAGGCCGATTGGAAAGGCAGGATGATGCATGAAGATATAAACGTCGCGGGATGCCGCCGCCGCTAATTCGCGCTCAAGCCATTCCAGCCGCTTCGAGCACATCCATCCGTAAATCTTGTCCTCGATGACAGTGTCGAGCACAAGCAGACGTACACCGTCTCCGTCGATCCCGTACTGCGTAAATCCATTTTCGTCCTTCGGAATCTGCGGGAAGGAGCGTTGGAAATTGTTCCGAAGGTCGTGGTTTCCGATGGTCATCAACGTAGGGACGACGAGTTCGCTTAATATTTCGTTGAGCACTGCATAGGATGCCATCGACCCGTCATCAGCGAGGTCGCCGGTCAGGATGCAGTAGTCCGCGTCGGCGTGATGTGCGTTGATGCTCGTGATGCACTGGCGCAATCGTTCACGTCTATCCAGCGGCGGCTGGTCGGGAGTGCTGCAGATATGTAGATCCGAAAGCTGGATGATTTTCATAGATATACCCCATGCAAATGCTATAATTTGCAATATGAGCACATATGCTCAATTTGTCAATTTTGATCGACGCGTCCTCTCCCCATTCTCTTGGGTAACAGTCAGTGGTGGAGACCGTGCGTCAGTATGAATCGAGAATAAACTGCGCCGTCCTGCTGTCGGTAACGAGCGTATTGATGAAATTCGCGCGCACCGCCGCAAGGACAGCCTCGTGACGCGACTCGCCGCCAGCAACAGCGATGACATCTGGCACAGATCGCAGAAGGTGCATCGGGATCGTCAAAGCCCTATCGGTAAATTCGGACGCTATCAAATTGCCGTTCGGATCCAGAATGTTTGCAAGGACCTCCGCCGCTGCTCCACACTCTGCGACAAACTTCTGATCTGCCGCGGATACCGAGTCATGAATCATGGATTCATTCGGCCGCCATGGTGCGATGGCGACCATCGCCTTGGTGAGCTTCGGAAAATAGGAATAGGCGTCCAGAATTCCCGGCTCCTGGCGCAGAGATTCTGCCGCCTGTAACGAGTTCAGCACGATGGGCGCGAAGATCGGGAACGATTGTCCCGCCGTAAGCTGTGTCAGCCGCCGGACGTTCTCGATGGGGCTTTCCCACATGGACGCGGCCGCAGCGACACCAGCAATCTGGACGACGGTGCAGTCTGGAAGCGTCTTGACGAGGCGGGCAATCCGACTTGCTGTTCTGCCGGACGGAAGGCCAACGATATCCGTTGGCTCGATATGTTCAACGAAATAGGATGCCGTGGCCTCTGCCAGGATCTGCAGAAGCTCATTGTCAGGAAGCCAGGGAACGACAAGGGCTCGATCAAGGCCACAAACTGATTTCAGCTTTCTCGCGCGCTCCGGGTCCAGCCCATCTGGCCGCAGAAGAGTGATGTTTACGAGCCCCGACTCCCGCGCCTCCTTCAAAAGGCGCGCCACCTTGAATCGGCTTATGTCGAGCGCTTCGCCAATCGCGGCGCGCGACAGATCCTGCAGGAAATACATTTCCGCCACTTGAAGCATCAGGGACGCCCGGGCGGGGGAAACGGATTTGTGTTCGGTCCTGTTCGTGAAACTCGGCTCCATACCCGTCCTTTTCTTCTGTTTCGCGCGTTCCATTTCAGGCGATTATCTGAGTGGAGCGTGGTGTTATTCGAGCAGTGGCTGCCAAATTCCAAGATTTGCTGGCGATCGAATGACTATCGGATATAGCGTCTGGTTCGATATGCATAGCCCCGGTGATAAAGCCGCTGTGGCGTCGCCTTAACGGATCGTGGCCGTGGCAAGGCACTCGCCCGGAATTTCAGAGCACGGTCGATAATGTTACTATCGGGCGTTTCGCTCATTATGGAGGAATTGCCCAAATCATGAAGCAGAACGACGAAATTCACCCTCCGGAGCGCTCGGCGCTGCCGCACAGCAAGGCGGTTTCCGCTGGTGTTTCCAACGCCCAGATGTCGACTGACCTACCCGCCCCTTTTCCCGAGACCAACGCCGGCCTGCCCGCCCATCTGCAGGATTTCACCGAGCGCACTCGCGGCTACATCGCGGCCGCCAGTTCCGCCAATACATGAAAAGCCTACGCCTCCGACTGTGAGCACTTTTCCGCCTGATGCCGCCGCCAGAACCTGTCGCCTCACCCCGCGGATCCGCAGGTCGTCGGCCTCCATATCACCGCTTACGCGTCCGGTTCGGCGGAGCGTGGCGGAAAGGCCAATAGTGTCTCGACCATCGAGCGACGCCTGGCCGCCCTCGGCTGGAACTATGCCCAGCGCGGGAAACTCGATCGCAAGGACCGGGCGATCGCCACCGTAATGGCCGGCATCCGCAACGGCATGCCGCTCTTCCCAGACTGAAGGAAGCCCTTCTGCCCGAGGACCTGATCGCCATGCTGGAGACACTCGACCGAGGATCCCGGCGCGGCCTGCGCGACCGGACGATGCTGCTCGTCGGTTTTGCCGGCGGCCTGCGACGCTCCAAGATCACCGGCCTCGAACTCGGCCGTGACCAAACGGACGACGGGCGCGGCTGGATTGAGATCTTCGACAGAGGCGCGCTGCTGACGCTGCGCGGCAAGACCGGCTCGCGCGAAGTGGAGATCGGCCGCGGTTCCTCCTATGCCTTACCCGTCGCCGCACTAGAGGCCTGAATCCACTTTGAAAGCTGGCCAAAGGCCCGCTATTCCGCGGCGTGACCGGCAAGGGCAAGACTGTCGGAGCGGAGCGGCTCAACGACCAGGAGGTCACACGTCTCGTCAAGAAGGCGGCGCTGGCGGGCGGCATACGCGGCGATCGTTCCGAGGCCGAACGCGGTCAAAAGTTTGCCGGGCATTCACTACGCGCCGGCCTGGCCTCCTCCGCGGAGGTCGATGAGCGTTACGTCCAGAAGCAGCTCGGCCATGCCTCGGCCCAGATGACCCGCCGTTACCAGCGGCGCCGCGATCGCTTTCGCGTCAATCTGACCAAGGCGACTGGCTTATCGAGAGACAAGCATTCCCGTCACTCTTCCTCCGCCCGCCCGCGGCGCCAGTACGATACCACAAGGTGCTCCATGTTTGTAAGACGCCGCTCGTTTCGCAAGAAGGCGCGAATGGCGCGGAACGTCTTGAATTCGCAACCCGCCCAGACATGGATTCTTTGGTCGCCGCCGGGGAACTTCACTCCTTTCACTGCATCGACCAGTTGCGAGGGAGCATCGTCCGCGCGCCCTTTTCGGAACAGCCACTCGATATCGATCGCCGGGGGCGCGGACAAATCCTGCGCCTCCCCCTCATCCGACACCTCGACATAGGCCTTGCCTCGCGCGCCGGCCGGCAAGTGCTCAAGCATACGGCCAATGGCGGGAAGCGCGGTTTCGTCGCCGGCGAACAGATACCAGTCCGCAGCGGCGAGCCCGCCACCACCTGGACCGATCACGCCGATACGGTCTCCAGCCGCCGCCGTTTGCGCGAAAGCAGATCCCGGTCCCGCGTCCGCGTGCAGAACAAAATCGACGTCGAGCGTGCCGGCAGCCATATCCACGGACCGCACGGTGTATTTGCGCATGATCGGCCGAAGGTCCGGCTGGTCCCATGAGATCACGCCATTGGCCCCAACATGCGGCCATTGCGGTTCCATAACGTCCGGATGCTGTATCATGAGATTGAAGTGGAGCGCATCGAGGCCTGCAAAACGCGCGACGTTCTCACCAGCGAAGGTCAGACGGCGCATATGCGGCGTCACGTTACGACAGTCCACGACCTCGAGAATCTGAAAATTGGGTGGGCGGACGATTTCGCCGCCGTCTCCTGTCCAGGCAATAACAGGCGGATCGTCTCCGGCAAATTCCAGGATATGCGAGGCAACGGACAGGCGCGCGAAGTAGAGCCCTTCCAGGTCAGGCGCGACGATGTCGACCAAGGTATCTTCGCCCTCGCGCGAGAACTGCGCGCGAACCGGGCCCAGCCGGATCTGTGGACCGGCTGGGCCCGTGTTCACCTCGGCATCGTGCTCGCGCATATGCTCGCAAAGCTCCGCGATGACGTGCCCGGCATTTCGCAAGGAAAACCTGGCCCTGGCGGTATATTCCCTGCTTTCCATGTCTCTTTTCCTATTGCGCCGCTTGGCCGGGCTTCGAGTCGATCCAGAACGTGCCCTCAAGGGGCACGGTCAGAAACGTCCGGTTTATCTCGGCGAGCGTTTCTGCGGGGTCGATATCCGCGAACACCTCCGGATGCAGCCATTTCGCGAAACACTCGAACACGACGATGTTGAGGACGGAGATTGATAGTTGATGCGACACGACATGGGCTCTGCCTTCCCCTACGGCGCTCAAAGCATTTCGCATATCTTGGCCAAGCATGCCGGCGAACGAGACTTGCGCCGTGGTTGCCTCGACGCCGCCGCCCAGCACCAGTCCGCCTTCCGCGGCGAGATGCGGCCCACCGGTCGCGATATAGACCGCCGGATCGGCGCCTAGCACATATTCCGCGCTGAGCTGCCCGCTGTATCCCGGCACGCCCGCGCCGATGCTGGCGCCGCCGGCAAGACGCAGGTATTCCGTCATGCGGTTTTCTTTGCCGGGAGAGGAACAGCAGATCGCGCCCGCGTGGGCATCGACCAGCACGGAGACCGGCTTGAGCCCAATTGTGCGGTCAGTGATGCGCTTGTAACGCGCCCGCAGGAAATCGCCGAACGCTTTGCCCCTCGCCTCGCGGCCGATCGCCTTCGCCAGCAGCTCGACGGAAAAGGCGGTGGTTTCCGCCGGTCCCTTGCCATCGTTTATCGGTCCATCGAGGAAGAGAACAGGAACCCCCGCCGCCGCCAGTGTCTCGGCGATCTCACCCCACCCGCTTTCCCACATCGAGACGACGAATAGATCAGGCCGCACAGAAAGGATCGCCTCGGCCGACGCAGCCGCCGGCACCACCGCGCCCACCTCGGCAATGCGTTCAATCGCCGGAAAGCGCTTTCGGTAGGCCTCGAATACACCCTGATCGAGGCGCTGCGGCGCGGCCCAACCGGCAATTCTCGCGACCGGATCCGGATCGACGAGAGCCAGCGACAGGAGAAGCAGGCTTTCATTCGTGACGATGCGCTGAGCGGGGCCGGCAAGGTGGACTTCCCGGCCCGCAGCGTCCGACAAGAGAATATCGGCCCGCGCGGGCACGGAAACAATCACAACCAGCAGGACAAGCGGCAACCACAATCGACCGAGGGCGGCCGAAAGGCCCGCGCGCCCTCCCCCGTTCTGGCCGTGTCGGCACATCACCACGAGTACTTCAGGCTCGCCGTGATAGCCCGACCCGCACCGTAGTTGCAGCCGCCACCCGTATCGTTGACGCAATGGGAGACGTACTCCTTGTCGAACAGGTTCGTGACGTTTACCTGCAGCTTCGTGCCGGAGAACTCTTTATTCACGGCGCCGAAATCGAACTCCGCGCCGATATCGACGAGCGCACGGCCCGGTATGCGCAACTGTGGCAAGTACGCGAAATCCGTCTGGTAGGATGACATCCCCCGCACGCCCGCGCTCAACGTCAGGCCCTCGACGATATCAGGGCGATAGGCGAGCCAGACACTTGCCTGATGCTCGGGCAGGAACAACATTTCACGGCCAAGCTCGACAGGATCGCTGGATTCCGTGATCTTGGAGTTCGAGTAGGCGTAGGACGCAAGGATATCGAGTTGCGGCGTCAGCTCATATTTGCCTTCGATCTCGACCCCGCGCACCCGCTGTTCGCCGACCTGCGCGTAGGTAAATACACTGTTGTCCCAAGTCAGCGCATTCTGCAGCGTCATGTCGAATAGGGAGACTCCAATCGTTCCGCGGCCCTCTGGCGGTTCGTATTTGAAGCCTATTTCATACTGCTGCGCGGTCTGCGCCTCGAAGGGGTTACCGGCCGCATCCGTTCCCAGCGCCGGCAGGAACGAAGTGGAATAGCTCGCATAAGGCGCTATTCCGTTGTCGAAGAGATACGTGAGGCCCGCACGCCAGGTGAGCTTCTGGTCGCTGTTCGAAACCGCCGGTGTTCCCGCCATCCGGTCCGTGGTGTCGATATCGGAGGCATCATAGCGCAAGCCGAACGTGCCGAGCCAATTATCGTAGCGGATCTGATCCTGAATATAGAGGCCGACCTGCTGTTGCTCCTGGAGAGCCGAGCGCGTGAAGGCCGGCATAGGAATATCGACCTCGCCATATCGCGGGTCGAGCACATCGAGGGGCGGCACACCGCCTCCGTTCCCAAATTTCCGCGAGGACGAAGCCTTGAGATAATCCAGGCCGAAGAGCATCGTGTGGTCGAAAGCGCCGGTGTCGAAACGGGCTTCGGCCTGCGTATCGACGTTGAAGTTGGATAGACGGTCGTCGGAGGCCGCCGAAACGCGGTTCAGTGTATGTCCATCTGGTTGCCACGCTCCCCAGGCCGGATTGACCAATGCGAGGAACATGTTCTGGTCCGAACGGCCGTAGCGCAGGTTCTGACGCACCGTCCATATCTCGTTGAACTCATGCTCAAACTCGTAGCCGAGCATATAGAAGTCACGCTCAAAGGTATCGGCGTTGGGATCGCCGAGATAGAGATCGCGCGGGATCTTGCCAAACGGGGCGTCGAGAAGCGTGCCGACCGCCGGGTAGAAACGCGGGCTGAAATTCGGCCGGTCCTTCTGATAGTAGCCGAAGAAGGTCAGCGACGTCTGATCGGTCGGCGCCCAGGTAAGGCTGGGAGCCAGCATGAGCTGCTTTTCGCGCTCGCGGTCCACCTGGGTTCCCATATTTTTGCCGAGTGCGACGATACGGTAAAGCCACTCGTCATCCTCCGTCAGCGGGCCGGTCATGTCGATCGTCGCTTGAACGCCTCCGTGAGAAGAGGTCTGCACACCAGCCTCGTTGGATGCAGTCGCCTGCGGTCGCTTGCTGACCTGGTTGACCAGTCCGCCCGGAATCGCGCTTCCGTAGAGCACGGAAGCAGGCCCCTTGATGACCTCGACGCGCTCCAGCGCGAATGGGTTAACGGTCGGCGTCGCGTAGTTAAGCGGATCGCCCGGCAGGAGCAGGCCGTCCAGCCACATCGTCCCGTAAGAGTTAAACCCGCGAACCTGCAGCCAGTCGTACCGGATATCATAACCACTTGGATCCGAAAGCACGCCCGGTGTATAGCGCAGAGCCTGTGCCACGGTGTCGACGCCCTGCGCATCCATCTGGTCCCGCGTCACCACGCTCACCGCCTGCGGTGTCTCCCGGATCGACGTATCCGTCTTCGATGCGCCGCGGCTTCGCTTTGCCACGATCCCCTGATCGGGACCTCTCGCATTTTCTCCACCAACAACCGTAATGGTCTCGAGGACGGTGGAGCCTGCGTCCTGAGCATGCGCCTGGCACATCATCATCGTCAGCGCCACCACACCGGTCGAGCTCAATAGCACACCTTGGTGGAATCTCGCACGCACGCGCGCCTTCGTTTGCGATCCCAACGTCCGCCCCATCGTCAACTCCTGCCGTCTGCTTAACTTGACCAAATAATTCAAGATAAGTTATTGCATACGGCATCGTGTCTGGAGGCGGCAATGGCATCGGCCTTTGCCAAACAAGATATCTCGTTTGGTCTCCAACATTTCTCCTCGATCGATCGGGGTTGTTCACCCGGCGGAGGTACACTTCCCATATGTCGAAGACCCCGCGCTCTGAAATGGCCCAGGCATGATGGACACATCCGGCAAAAAAAACGAAACAGGTAACGGGCTCGTTCGCGTGCGCGATTTCATGGGCAACGACGATATCGCCTTCGACAGTCCCGACGATCATTTGTCGATGGACGACACCCTGATGAAGGGAACCTTTCTCCACCGGGAACTGCGCCGGGGCCTCGTGCTTCACGCCAGCGACGCCATCGAGGAACGTGCTTTCAAGGCGACCACGTTCCTGCCGGAAGAACTCTCCTGCATCTTCTTCCTCGAAGGCGATATCGATCTTGGCATAGGCGACCGCCGGTTCAGCTTCCGTGCCCACGCGGGAGACGCATGCGGGGTATCAATCATGAACGCCAGCCCGGAGAATTTCGAGCGTGTGTCGCATGGCCGGCAGCGTCTGCGTCACCTCGTTGTGTCCGCGTCGCCCGAATGGCTGCACACCGACCTCATGGAAACGATCGGCGGAACGGACGCCGCCAAGCGCCTACTCGACCAACATCTCGCCGAACACCGTTGGAGCCTCTCGCCGAGGGTCCTGGACGTGATCCGGCAGATATTCTCGCCCTCCCCCTTGGTGCCAGCACTGCATGGCCTTTACCTCGAGGGCCGCGCCGTCGAATTGGTAGCGGAATCCATCTCGGCCATGCTGCATGTCGATCGCCACGACGACCGGTCCACCTTACGGCGGAAAGACATTGCTCATCTGGAGCAAGCAAAGGCTTTCATCAATGCCAATGCGGCGGAATCATTGAGTGTCGAAATCATCGCGCTCCAGGCCGGAATCAGTGCGACAGGCCTCCAACGCCTGTTTCGAGCATCGGAGGGACGGAGCGTTTTCGATTATGTCCGCATTGTGCGCCTTGAGCGGGCCTTTGCCGCTCTCCAGAAAGAGGACGCGACGGTCCAAGAAGCCAGCGCGATCGCCGGCTACACGAGTGCCGCGAATTTTGCGACGGCGTTTCGTCGACAGTTCGGGAAAGTGCCGACGGCGGTTCGCACCAGACAGTAGCCCTCCGGGCGATTCGTTTGGAGAGCGATCGCGCGGACCTTTCTCAACACAATAGAGGGCTCTTTCGGCGCATCATCAAATTTCGTTCATCCCAAACAGAATATAGCGCTACAACCCAAGGCACATAGAATCCGTGCACATGCCCATTTTGCACCTGCGTACCGAGCAACGAAACACAGATACTTGTGGTTCTCAAGTCTGACCTTCAATTGCTCGTGAAAGGAATCGAACTCGCGACCAGCAAGTCATGAACTCGAAGAAACAATTGATTAGAGCGAATCTGCTGCCCAATCCTCGTGGCTATGCCTGATACGGATCACAAAGATGCTTCCGTCCTCGTTGAGGCGATAAACTACAAGATGTGCCTTGAAGGGATGGATCCTAACAGGCGGAGAAATCTCATGGCGCTCACGCGCCATTCGTGGATTGCCGGCAATTAGCTCGAGCAAATTGAAGAGCTCATCATGATATCGTTTAGCAACCAATGCTCCGAAGATGCGAATGCCCTCGTCCGCAATTAAAATGATATCCTCTTCCGCTTGGACCGATAGGATGAATGGCATCAAGCGCGTCTGCGGCTGATCTCGGCTCGCATGGCAGCCGCAGCAAACAATTCGTCCGCTGAACGGCTCCCAACACCGCTTCCAATTCCGTCATCGACAAACCGTTGCATCTCGGCAATTTTGTCGGTACGGGCCTGATCTCTGCGGATCAGGTCTCTGACGTAATCGCTCGCATTCGAGTACCGACCAGTCTTAGCTTGAGCTTCGACCCATTCTTTCATGGGGTCCGGCAGGGATACATTCATCGTCGCCATTCGAATCTCCTTGATGGGTGACGATATCCGCCAATGGCAAAGTTTGTCAAACCATTGATAGGCGCGCGGCAAGCTCGTGAAGAGATTCGAACTGACGACCAACACTCACCCATGAAGTAGCCCGTTCCGTTACATGACCCGACCCATCACATGTTGGGATAGACTGGCCCTTCGCCGCCCTGCGGCGGCACCCAGTTGATGTTCTGGTTCGGGTCCTTGATGTCGCAGGTCTTGCAGTGCACGCAGTTCTGCGCGTTGATCACGAACACGTCCTTGCCGTCCTTTTCCACCCATTCGTAGACGCCGGCCGGACAGTAGCGAGTCGACGGGCCGGCATAGACATCGAGTTCCGAGGTCTTCTGCAGTTCCGGGTTCTTCACCTGAAGATGGATCGGCTGGTCTTCCTCTTGGTTGGTGTTCGACAGGAACACCGATGAGAGACGGTCAAAGGTCAGCACGCCATCCGGCTTCGGATAGTCGATGCGCTTGTCGTCCTCACGCCAATCGGGCAGCAGGCGGTCGATACCGATGGGATCGACGACCGCGCCGGAGAGGATATGGGCGCCGACTTCCGAACCTTTTTCCAGCACGACGACGGTGAGATCAGGATTGACCTGCTTCAGCCGGATCGCGGCAGACAGTCCCGCAGGACCGGCGCCGACAATCACAACATCGAATTCCATCGCGTCACCTTCGGGGAGGCTCTCCATTGCGGCGTTCTGCTCAAAGCGCCTTGTGCAATTCCGGGAGGGCTTCGAAGAGGTCCGCGACGAGGCCGTAGTCGGCGACCTGGAAGATCGGCGCCTCCTCGTCCTTGTTGATCGCCACGATCACCTTGCTGTCCTTCATGCCGGCGAGATGCTGGATCGCACCCGAGATGCCGCAGGCGATGTAGAGCTGCGGCGCGACCACCTTGCCGGTCTGACCGACCTGCCAGTCGTTCGGCGCATAGCCCGCATCGACGGCAGCGCGGCTTGCACCGATGGCAGCGCCCAACTTGTCGGCGACCGGCAGGATCACTTCCTGGAACTTCTCCGACGAGCCAAGCGCACGACCGCCCGAGATGATGATTTTTGCGGATGTCAGCTCCGGACGATCCGACGAGGACAGCGCGTCCTTGACGTGGGTCGAGAGGCCCGGGTTGGCGGCCGCCGCGATGGTTTCGACCGACGCGCTGCCGCCCTCGCCTGCTGCGGTGAAGGACGCCGTGCGCACCGTGATCACCTTCTTCGCATCGGTGGACTGCACCGTCTGGATCGCATTGCCCGCATAGATCGGGCGCTTGAACGTATCGGCGGAGACGACCTCGATGATCTCGGAGACTTGGGCGACGTTGAGCAGCGCTGCAACACGCGGCAGCACATTCTTGCCGACCGAGGTCGCAGACGAGACGATGGCGTCATAGTTGCCGGCAAGCGACACGATGAGGGCTGCCAGCGGTTCGGCGAGGTTGTTGGCAAGGCTGGCATCCTCGGCGACGAGCACCTTGGAAACGCCCGAGAGCTTTGCCGCCTGTTCGGCAGCTGCCTTGGCACCGGCACCGGCGCCGGCGACGAGCACATGCACGTCCGAGCCGATCTTGCCTGCCGCCGTCAGCGCTTTCGCCGTCTGGTCGGAAAGATGCGCATTGTCGTGATCTGCCAGAAGAAGAATGGCCATGGTTCTAGTTCTCCCTTTTCTGCCTTAGAGCACGCCGGCTTCGTTTTTCAGCTTGTCGACCAGCTCGGCGACCGACTTCACCTTGACGCCCGCCTTGCGGCCGGACGGCTCCTCGGTCTTCAGCACCTTCAGGCGCGGGCTCGTGTCGACGCCGAAGTCACCAGGCGTCTTCTTGTCGAGCGGCTTCTTCTTCGCCTTCATGATGTTCGGCAGCGACGCATAGCGCGGCTCGTTGAGGCGTAGGTCCGTCGTCACGACGGCCGGCAGCTTGACTTCGATCGTCTGCAGGCCGCCATCGACTTCGCGGGTGACCTGGGCAGAACCGCTGCCGATCTCGACCTTGGAGGCGAAGGTCGCCTGTGCCCAGCCGAGCAAAGCCGACAGCATTTGGCCGGTCTGGTTCGAATCGTCGTCGATCGCCTGCTTGCCAACAATGATCAGGCCGGGCTGTTCGGCCTCGGCGACGCCCTTGAGTATCTTGGCGACCGCCAGAGGCTCGACCTGGTCGTCGGTCTCGACCAGCACGGCGCGGTCGGCACCCATGGCGAGCGCTGTGCGCAACGTCTCTTCGGCCTTGGCCGGGCCGATCGACACGACGATCACTTCCCCCGCCTTGCCGGCTTCCTTCAGCCGCAACGCTTCCTCGACGGAAATCTCGTCGAACGGGTTCATCGACATTTTTACATTCGCAAGCTCGACACCCGAGCCATCGGACTTCACGCGAATTTTGACGTTGTAGTCCACGACGCGCTTGATCGGAACGAGCAGTTTCATGGAATTCTCCTTGTCGTCAGCAGAGGGTGCGGAAACGGTCGACCATCACGTCGAGAACCTCGCCGGGGTCACGCTTCCACCAGTTGTTCGCAGAAAAGATCTCGACTTCGCACGGCCCGGCGTAACCCGCACCCTCGACGCCTCTGCGGATAGCCTTGAGATCGGCGACGCCGTCGCCCATCATGCCTCGATCGAGCAGGACGTCGCGCGTATCGGCGAGCCAGTCGCAGAGATGATAGCCGAAGATCCGGGCCTTGCCGGCACGTATCAGCTGGGTATCGAGGTCGCTGTCCCACCAGACATGATAGACATCGACGGCAACGCCGAGGTTTGGTGCGTCGACCGCGTCGCAGATGTCGAGAGCATCCCGCACGGTCGTCAGGCAGGAGCGGTTGCCGGCATAGACAGGATTGAGTGGTTCCAGCGCCAGTTTGACATTGCTCGCTGCCGCATAGGGCGCGAGGTCGGCAACGCGGTCGGCAACGATCTTGAGGCTCTCGGCCGTCCCCTTGGTTCCAGGGTGCACGCCACCCACCACGATCGTCAGCACAGCCGCTCCAAGGCCGGCGGCCATGTCGATGGAGGCCTTTGCCTCGTCGAGAACCGCAGCCTTGTCGACGGTCTCCGTGCCGACGAGAAAAGGGGTGCGGCAAAGCCCGGCGACGGACAGGCCCGCTGCCCGTGCCCGGTCCCCAATCTCGATGGCCCGTGCACCGATTTCCCGACGCCAGAAGACGATGGATCCAAAACCGCGCGCGGCGCAGGCATCTATCACCCGTTCGGGCTTCCATCCCGCTCCATGGCCTTCGAGGTTGTGCCCGAGGCTGGCGGTATTCAGTGCCAGGGCCGAATGGTCGCTCGAAAAATCACGCATCGTCATGCGCCGTAGAGGGCGAGCAGCTTCTTCATACGCTCGATTGCAAGCTCCGGGTTCCGCAACAGGCCGCACTGGTCGGCAAGACGGAAGACCTCGATGAAGTAGGGCAGCGGCCGCATGGCCTGGGCGCCGTTCAGCATCACGAAATGATCCTGGAATCCATTCAGCCAGGCAAGGAAGACGACGCCGGTCTTGTAGTATTGCGTGGGCGCGCGGAAAATCAGGCGGGCGAGCGGTACGGTCGGATCGAGCGTTGCGCGAAAAGCTGTCGGGTCGCCCTCGCCCAAGCGCTCCACCGCATAGGCGGCGGCAGGAGCCAGCGGGTCGAAAATGCCGAGCAGAGCATGCGAAAACCCTTCGCTGTCGCCTTCGATGAGTTCGGGATAGTTGAAGTCATCGCCCGTATACATTTTCACGCCGGCCGGGAGGCGGCGGCGCATGACGATCTCCTTCTCCTTGTCGAGGAGGGAAATCTTGATGCCGTCGACCTTCGCCGTGTTCGCTTCGATGACCGCGAGCGCGGCCTGCATTGCGGGCTCAAACGCCGCATTGCCCCAATAGCCGGCAAGCTGCGCATCGAACATATCGCCGAGCCAATGCAGGATCACCGGCTCGTCGCACGCGGCGAGCACATCGGAGTAGACCTTGACGTAATCTTCCGGCCCCTTCGCGACGCGCACCAGGGCGCGGGAGGCCATGAGGATGAGGCGGCCACCAAGTTTCTGGATGGCTTCCGCCTGCTCCAGATAGGCCCGGCGCACATCGTCCAGGCTCGTCACCGTCGCCGGGTCGAGATGATCCGTGCCACAACCGTTGGCGACGAGCGCATCCGGAAGCTCCTCGCGCGTGCGGCGGATCAGTTCGAGCGCACCGGGCCAATCGAGGCCCATGCCGCGCTGCGCCGTATCCATCGCCTCGGCAATGCCGAGGCCAAGGCCGGCGAGATAGTGGCGAAACTCCATCGTCTTCGCCCAGTCCACCGTGGCGCGGCCCGAGGGATCGCTCGCTGTGAAGGGATCGGCGACGACATGCGCGGCAGAGTAAACCACACGCGCCGGGACTTTACCGAGCGTCGCAGCCGCGATCGGTGTTCCGGTCAGGGCATAATCTGTGCGACGGCCGGCGGTATCGGGAAGAGCGATTTTCATGGAAGTAATCTCAGAAGCGCGGGACGAGCATGCCAGCATCGGCGGGGATCGACAGTCCGGTTGTGTAGGGAAGCCGACCGGTCGCAAGCGATGCGATCAACGTGCCGACCTCGTCCGGTTCACCGACGCGCGGGAAGAGCGTGAGGCCCTGCGCTGCACGACCGCGATAAGCCTCGATGACGGGCGCGGTCATCTCGGTGGCGATCAGGCCGGGCTGGACGTCATAGACGGCGATGTTCTCCCGCCCGAGCCGGACGGCGAGCGTCTTGGAAACCATGGCGGCTGCGGCCTTCGAGGCACAGTATTCCGAACGCTGCTCCGCTACTGCGACGGCATTCGACGAGGTGACGTTGACGATCGAATGGAAGAGCGATGGCCGGGCGCGCGCAAGAAGGCGGCGGGCGAAGGCCTGGCTCAGGAAAAACAGGGCCTTCGTGTTGACGGCAAAGCAGCGGTCCCAGCTCTCTTCCGAGACCTCAAGCATGTCGCCGCGCTTCAGCACGCCGACACCGGCATTGTTGACCAGCGTGGTGAGCGGCCCGAGTTTATCCTCGACCGCACCAAGCGCCGCATCATGCCCCCCGATCGCGGAAACATCGAACGGGGCAGCGACCACCGGAACGCCATGGGCAGCGATGCGTGCGACGGCCGCAGTAAGTTCGGCATCCTCGACCGGCGCGTTGATCGCGACCGCAAAGCCCTCCCGCGCCAAGGCCTCGGCAACGGCAAGCCCGATGCCGCGCGAAGAGCCCGTGACGAGTGCCGCCGGCCGGGCAGACGCGGCGCTCATGCCCGTGCGCCCTTTTTCAGGAGTTCGCGCGCGATGATCATGCGCTGGATCTGGTTGGTGCCTTCATAGATCTGGGTGATTTTCGCATCGCGATAGAGACGCTCCACCTCGAAGCCGCGGATGTAGCCGGAGCCGCCAAAGACCTGCACGGCATCGGCGGTGCGCTGCACGGCCATGTCGCCGGCGAAACATTTGGCAATGGAGCAGGCTTTCGTCGCATCCGCCCCAATGTCGATCTTCGAGGCGGCGGAATGAACGAGCAGGCGCGCTGCCTCGATGTCCTTCGCCATGTCGGCGAGCAGCCATTGTACGCCTTGGAAATCGGAAATCGCCTTGCCGAACTGCTTGCGCGTCCCGGCATAGTCGAGCGCCGCCTCGAGGCCGGCCTGGGCGATGCCGACCGCGAGCGAGGCAATGCCGACACGCCCCTTGTCGAGCACCGACATCATCATGTGGAAGCCGCGGCCTTCCGTGCCGAGAAGGGCATCAGCCGACAGTCGCACATCCGTGAAGTTCAGCGCGCCGACCTGGCTGGCGCGCTGTCCCATCTTGTGTTCCTTCGGCCCTCTCTCGACGCCAGCCGAATGCAGGTCGACGATGAAGATCGACATGCCGCGGTTGCCGGCTTCCTTGTCCGTGCGCGCCAGTACGAAGCCGTAGTCGGCCACCGGTGCGTTGTGGATCCAGATCTTGCCGCCGTTCAGCCGCCAGCCGGTTCCGTCGCGTGTTGCCGTGGTGCGGATGCCCGAAACATCGGTGCCCGCCTCCGGCTCGGTGATGCAATAGGCAACCTTCGAACGCATGCCGAGGACCTCAGGCAGCAGGGCCTGCTGGCTTTCCGTGCCATGGCGCACGAGGAGGCTCGAGATGAGTTCGATCAGGCCGCACTGGTCGGCGACAGAAGCATAACCACGGCTCAATTCTTCCATGACAAGCGCATAGGTGAGCGTATCAAAACCCGGCCCACCGAGCGCTTCCGGCACGCCGATGCCGAAGAGGCCGAGTTTTGCCATCTCCTCGTAGAGGTCCGCGGGGAAGCGCTCCTCGCGGTCGAGTTCCTCGGCCAGAGGGCGGATCGTTTCGTCAGCAAAAGCGCGCGCCATCTCGCGCACCTGCTCCTGTGTTTCGGTGAGATACATCTGCCTCGCCTCCCATCTAGTAACTATCTGGTTACATACATTCGATCTCTGGTGAACGTCAAGATGGAAAAATTCGTGCGCCGCAAATGTAGTTGCTTGCACAGTCGTTTGGCCCCGTGCATATTATTCACTAATCAGTTACTTAAGGAGGACGACATGCACCCAGGAGAAAAGCGAAAATTCGGTCGGACGGACCTCGACGTGACCGCCTTCGGCTTCGGCACCGCGCCACTCGGCAACATTTTTCGCGAGATAGACGAGGAGACGTCGCAGGAAATGTTCGCCCGCGCCTGGGAGGCTGGCGTGCGATTCTTCGACACCGCCCCGATGTATGGCCATGGCCTCGCCGAACTGCGGACCAGCCACGCGCTGCGCTGGAAGAACAGGGACGACTTCGTGCTCGCCTCCAAGGTCGGGCGCCTGCTGCGCCCGGCGCGGCGCGATACGATCGACTTCGCGCCCTGGACGAATGCCGCGCCGTTCACGGTGCATTTCGACTACAGCTACGATGGTACGATGCGCGCCTTCGAGGACAGCCTGCAGAGGCTTGGGCTCGAGCGGATGGATATGTGCTTCATCCACGACATCGACGTTTTCACGCGCGGGAGCGAACAGCCGGAGGTGTTCGAGCAGGCGATGGACGGCGCCTGGCGGGCGCTGGAGCAACTGCGTTCGGAAAAACTGGTGAAGGCGATCGGCGTCGGCGTCAACGAATGGCAGGTCTGCCACGAAGCGCTTCTACGCCACGATTTCGACTGCTTCCTGCTGGCCGGGCGCTATACCCTGCTCGAACAGGAAGCGCTGGACACCTTCCTGCCGCTCTGCGAAGCGCGCGGTGCGGCAGTGGTCATCGGCGGTGGCTTCAACTCGGGAATCCTTGCCACGGGTGCCAAGGACGGCGCGAAGTACAACTATGCTCCCGCACCACGGGAGATCATGGAAAAGGTCGCGAGGATCGAGGCTGTCTGCGTAGAACATGGCGTGCCGCTTGCGGCAGCGGCCTTGCAGTTCGTCGTAGCCCACCCCGCCGTCCCCTCCTTCATGGCAGGCACGCGCACGATCGAACAGCTGGACCAGAACCTTGCGTGGTTCGCCCATCCGATCCCATCCGATTTCTGGGCGGATCTGAAGAAAAAGGGCCTGTTGCGCGAGGATGCGCCCGTTCCGGCGTGAACCCGCGCCCGCCCGCGCTGCTAGAGCATCGTTCCCTTAATACGACTCATTCTGTTGGCTCAAAACGGCCGATCCACAAGAAGGATGGCGCAGAGCGATGCGACATCCATCGGTCCAGCCATCCGCCGCAGTGGGCGGCCGTTTTCAGCCAACCCGAAGGGCTGGATGAATTTTGGCCACGACCGGCGGTGGCCGTCTCAACCGCAGCTTTTGCTGCGCTTTTCGCCAGCCGCCTTGGTTCTGGCCAAAATTCCTTCCAGCAGAATGGGGCGTATTAAGGGAACGATGCTCTAAGGCGGCGCGGGCAATTTTAGCGGATCAGGATTGCCCTGAAGTCATTGACGTTGGTTCCTGTCGGGCCGGGCACGAACAGGTCGCCCAAACGGTCAAATGCCGTCCAGGCGTCGTTGCCGGCGAGCAGAGCTGAGGGATCCGTCCCCAACTCGCGCAAACGCCTCATGCTGGCGCCATCGGCAAAGGCACCCGCATTGTCCTCCGAGCCGTCGATACCATCCGTGTCGGCAGCAAGCGCCGTGAAGGGAACGCCCTCGCCTGCGAGCGCAAGCGACAGCAGGAACTCCGTGTTGCGTCCGCCCTTGCCACGCCCCCTGACAGTCACCGTCGTCTCCCCGCCTGAGAGGATAACGACCGGTCGCGAAAATGGGCGACCGCGACTGGCGACTTCACGCGCAATCGCGGCATGAACGCGCCCGACGTCGCGCGCCTCGCCCTCGATGCAATCCGACAAGATGACGGCAGGCACGCCAAGGGCTTCCGCCCGTTGTGCGGCAGCCTCCAGGGAGAGGTGGGCGGAAGCGACGACATGAACCTCATGAGCGGCAAAGACCGGGTCATCCGGCGACGGCGGCGCCCCCTCCTGTCCACCGAGCCACGCCTCGATCCGCTCGGGCAGCTTGATGCCCCATGTCTTGATCAGCGCGCGTGCCTCTTCACGGTCACTCGCATCCGGCACCGTCGGCCCGCTTGCGACCTGCGCCGGATCGTCGCCCGGGACATCGGAGACGACGAGCGTTACGACCTTCGCAGGATGACAGGCCGCAGCAAGCCGCCCGCCCTTGATGCCGGAGACCTGCTTTCGAAGGACGTTCATGACGGAAATCGGCGTGCCGCTTGCCAGGAGTGCGCTGTTCAGCGCAGCCTCATCCTCCAGCGTCAGATTGCCGGGCGGAGCGGGAAGAAGCGCGGAGCCGCCGCCACATATCAGCGCGACGACGAGATCGTCCTCGGTAAGCCCTTTTACAGCGTCGAAAAGTGCCTGCGATGCCGCAAGCCCCGCCGCATCGGGTACAGGATGAGCCGCCTCGAGCACACGGATGCGCCGGCAGGGCGCGGCATAGCCGTAGCGCGTCACCACAACACCTTCCAGCGGCCCCTCCCACAGCTTTTCGAAGGCTACCGCAAGCTGTACAGCGCCTTTGCCGGCGCCAATCACGACGGTCCGCCCCTTGGGCCGGGCCGGCAGGTATGCACTCACGGCTTTTTCCGGATCCGCAGCCTGGACCGCGGCACGAAAAAGCTCTGCGAGGAAGTCTTTGTCTTCGGGCTTCATGAGACCGCCATGGATATCAGGGTGTCGAACCGGGCTACTTGCCGAAATGGGCGGGCCGCTTCTGCCTGTAGGCAGCAAGCCCTTCCGTCAGATCCTCTGATGCAGCCGCCACGGCCCCGGCCAGAGCCTCGACGACCCGTTCGCTTTCCTCGCCCTCGGCGGCGTTGATCAGCATCTTCGTCAGCTCGGTCGCCCGTGGAGAGCGTTTCAGCACGCGCGCCGCAGCAGCGTCTGCGGCAGCAGCACCCTCACCCGTCGCCACGACCTGATCGACGAGGCCCAGCGCAAGCGCCTCCTGCGCCGCATAAACCTCGCCGAAAAGCGCCATGCGGCGAACGAGTTGCGTGCCAAAGCGGCGTGAAGCACGCTGCGTACCGGACCAGCCGGGGATGATGCCAAGGCCGGACTCCGGCTGGCCGATCTTCACATGAGCCTCGGCGATGCGCAGGTCCGCGCAAGCGGCAAGCTCCAGCCCGCCACCGAGTGCATGACCGTTCAGCACCGCGATCAGAGGAACCGTGAGGCGTGCCAATGCGTCGAAAGCGCCATGCCCGTCGCGCAACCAGCGGCGCGAGAAGGTATCCGCGTCGAGACTGCTCCATGCCTCGATATCACCGCCCGCACAGAAGGATTTTCCGCCCTCGCCGGCAAGGATTGCGACCCGGGCATCCGAACGTTCGATGGCGCGGCACGCCTGCAGCAGGGCGTCGATCATATCCTCGTCGATCGCGTTCAGCTTTTCCGGACGACGCAAGGTGATCCGTGCAACCTGGCTGTCGATGGATAGCCCGACGCGCGGATCGCTCACAGCGTCAGCCCCATGGTTTCGGCGCGAAACAGCGCATCTTCCATCACCTTGAGCGTCTTCGAGACCCGCAACGGCGCCGCGGCCTGATCAAGAACATCGCGCTGGAGATCAAGGCCGGGCGCGATCTCCGTCACGACAAGTCCGTCGGCTTCGAGTTGGATCACGCAGCGCTCGGTCACATAGGTGATCTCCTGCCCCTGCGCACGGGCGCGCTTGCCGGAGAAACTGACCTGATCGACCTTCGGCACGAATTTTGCGATGCGGCCCTCCTTGTCGATCACCAGGCGGCCATCCTCGACATGCATTTTCGCGCCGGCATTGAAATTGCCCGAGAAGACGATCTTTTTTGCGCGCGAGGTGATGTCCACGAAGCCGCCGGCGCCCGCCGTGCGATGCGGCGTTGCCGCGAGGCGGCTGACATTGACCGAACCTTCGGCATCGATTTCCAGGAAGGACAGGAGCGAGCAGTCGAAGCCGCCCGCCTGGAAATAACAGAACTGGTGCGGCGAGGCGACGAAGGCCTCGGCATTGGAGGCGCAACCGAACTTGAAATCGAGCAGCGGCACGCCGCCGACGGCCCCCTGCTCGATCACCCAGGTGACTTTGCCATGCAACCCTTCCTCGATGAGGATGCGCGGCACATTGGCCGAAATGCCGAAGCCGATATTGACGGCCCAGTCGGCCTTCAGTTCCTGCGTCACGCGGCGGGCGATGACCTTGCCGACATCCAGCGCGGGCAGGCGGAACGTTTCCAGCGGACGGAAGAGTTCGCCCGAGATCGCCGGGTCGTAGGGCGTTGCCGTCGTCTGCAACTGGTCGGGCGCCTCGACGATGACGTCGACGAGGATGCCAGGCACACGCACGTCATGCGGGCGCAATGTTCCGCTCGCCGCCACGCGCTTGACCTGCGCGATGACGAGGCCGCCGGAATTGCGCGCCGCGAGCGCCATTTCCATCGCACCGAGGGTCGCGCCCTCCTGTTCGAAGGTGAGGTTACCCTTTTCGTCTGCGGTCGTTGCGCGGATGATCGCGACATCGGGACGGATCGCCGGGAAATGCAGCCAGTCCTCGCCCTCGAAGGCAACACGCTTGACGAGCGGCGCGGCGCGCGCGCTGGCATTCATCGCGCAGCCGTCCTGATCGGGATCGACGAAGGTTTCCATGCCGACCTTGGTCAGCACGCCGGGGCGCTTGGCCGCCCCTTCCCGCAGCATGTCGAAGACGATGCCGGAGGGTACATTCCAGGCGGCTAGTTCCTCCTTGAGGATCATCTGCCAGATGAGCGGCGGCTCGGCATTGCTCGGCCCGGAGGGATAGGAACCGCCGATGATCTTCACCAGCATGCTCGGCTTGGCGATGTGATCGACACCGCGCGTGCCGAAAAAGTCGCCGGCGGCAATCGGGTGGATGGAGGTAAGGCCACGCGGATGGCCCTCGTTGTCGAAGCGCTCCCCGAGCGCCTTCAGCACCGCGTCTGGGCAGCAAAGGCCGGAGGAAGAGTTGACGGCAACGACGGCTCCGTCCCTGACGAGCTGGGCAGCCTCCTGTGCAGTCTTCACCTTCTTCATCGCCGAAATCTCCGTTCCCGATTGCATTAAGTAACTAACTAGTTATACATTAATCACAGCCAGGACAATCCGGCAAGTGAGATTTTCGCGTTGAATGGCAATCGCGACGCCGGCACATCAGCCCGCAAAGGAGGAGGCATGAACATCTATTTCCAGAAAAGTTTTCAGCGGGGGTTCGGCACCTATCCGCTCAAAACGGACGACCTCAGAAACGCTATCGATGCCGCAATCGATGCCGGATACCGGGCGTTCGACACAGCGCAAATGTACGGCAACGAGGTCGAAACAGGTGCGGCACTCGCCGCCTGCGGCGTCGCACGCAAAGACCTCTGCATCACCACGAAGGTCCACCCCGACAACTATTCGCAGGAGAAGTTCCTGCCCTCGGTTGAGGCCAGCCTGAAGGCGCTGCAGGTCGATCGCGTCGATGCACTTCTGCTGCATTGGCCGCCCGTCGGTGGCGACGTGGCACCGTCCCTGCGCCTGTTGCAGACGGCCAAGGACCGCGGCTTTGCAGACACTATCGGCGTCTCGAACTACACGGCCCGCATGATGCATGTGGCACGCACCGTGGTCGATGGACCGCTCGTCACCAACCAGGTGGAGTTTCATCCGCTGGTCAACCAGCAAAAACTTCTCGCCGCCGCATCGGAGACGGGCACTCCGCTTTCGTCCTATGCGTCGATCGCCCGGGGTGAAGTGTTCAAGCACGGCCTCTTTGCCGAGATCGGCAAAACCTACGGCAAGTCGGCCGCGCAGGTCGTGCTGCGCTGGATTTTGCAGAAGGGCGTGCCGTTGAACACGATGTCCACGAAACCGGAAAACATCCGGGCAAACTTCGACATCATGGATTTCACGTTGTCGTCCATCGACATGGACAGGATCGACGCCTTGAACGCCACCGGCTACCGCATCATCAAGCCGGGGCAGCTGCCCTGGGTTCCCGAATGGGATTAACGAAAAAAGGGCGGCCGCAAGGCCGCCCTACTCATTTGCAGGCTACCGATCGATCAGGCATTGCCGCGGATCAAGTCCGATGCCTTTTCCCCGATCATGATCGTCGCCGCATTGGTGTTGGAGCCGACGAGGCTCGGCATCGTAGAACTGTCGCAGATGCGGATGCCATCGAGGCCATACACCCGCAGCTGCGGATCGACCACCGACATCTCGTCACGCCCCATCTTGCAGGTGCAGGTCGGGTGATAGGAGGTGCGGCCGTACTGGCGCGCATAGGCCACGTAGTCCGCTTCCGTCCGCACATTGCGATCGGGGAAATGCAGCGCCTTGATGTATTTTTGCAGCGAGGCTTGAGCAAAAATTTCCTGGCTGATCTTCACACCCTCAACCGAGATTTTTACGTCGTCGGGATCGGCAAGGAAGTTCGGATCGATGACCGGCAGGGCGCGCGGATCGGCCGAGCGCAGGCTCACGGTCCCGCGGGACTTCGGCCGCAGCGTGTAGGAATTCAGCGTGATGCCGGACGAGCCCTTCGGCACGCCGGGAACGCCGGCTTCCGCTCCTGCGCCTGCCAGGAAATGGAACTGCAGGTCCGGCGTCGGGTTTGTCTTGTCGCCGTACCAGAATGCACCACCCTCCACAACGTTTGACGTGATAGGACCGGAGTTGAACAGCGTGTACTGAATACCCGCCCAGATCGACCAGTGCAGCTTGTTGTACTTGTCGAGACTGTCGTGGTTCTTCAACTCCGCGACGATGTCGACACCAAAGTGGTCCTGCAGGTTCTGCCCGACACCGGCCATGTCCTGCACGATATCGATGCCGTGGTGTCTCAGCGCATCCGCCGGCCCGATGCCCGAGAGCATCATGAGCTTCGGCGTACCGATGGCACCGGAAGTGAGGAGCACTTCGCTTTCCGCCCGTGCGACCGTGCGATTGCCGCCGACTTCATATTCGACGCCAACAGCCCGGCGCCCTTCGAAGACGACGCGAAGCACAAGCGCACCCGTGATGACCGTCAAGTTCGGACGTTTCAGGACCGGCCGGAGGTAACCGACAGCCGCCGAGCAGCGCCGATTGTTGCGCGTCGTCGTCTGGTAGACCCCGGCGCCCTCCTGCACCGGACCGTTGAAGTCCGGATTGTAGGGAATGCCGAACTCCTGGCAGCTCTGCACGAAGGCGCGCGTCATGCGCTGCGGCTCGGGAATGTTCGAGACGCCGAGCGGGCCGTCCGTGCCATGCCAGGCGCCGGAGAGGATCGAATTGCCCTCCGAACGCAGGAAATACTTCTGGATGTCCTTGAAGCCCCAGCCCTCGGCGCCCTCCTCGACCCAGCGGTCGTAATCGCCGGGCACGCCGCGGGTGAAAACCTCGGCATTGATCGACGAGCCGCCACCGAGCACCTTGGCCTGCGCGTACAGGATCTCGCGGTTGTTGGCGTGTTTCTGCGGCGCGGTCTTCAGGCCCCAGGTCAACGGCCCCGTCGTCATCTTGGCGAAGCCGACGGGCATGTGGATGAGCGGATTGGTGTCGCGCCCGCCCGCCTCGACGAGGCAGACCCGGGCGGACGGATTTTCCGAAAGCCGCGCCGCCAGCACGCAGCCGGAGGTGCCGCCGCCGACGATCACATAGTCATAGCCGGCGGACATCATGCGATCCAATGATTGCGCTTGCCGATCTCGACATGAACGGACTTCACCTGCGTATACTCCTCCACCCCATACATGCCGGCCTCGCGGCCCCAACCGGACTGCTTGAACCCGCCAAGCGGCATTTCAGGACCACCCGCCATGATCGTGTTGACCCAGAAGCGCCCGGCACGCACCCGGCGGCTCACCGTCAGCGCCTTGTCGATATTCTTCGTCCAGACGCTCGCCGCAAGTCCATAGACGGTATCATTGGCGAGCTGGATGGCTTCTTCCACCGTATCGAAATGCATGGAGCATAGGACGGGGCCAAAAATCTCGTCTCGGGCAATCGCCATGTCGCGGGAAACACTGGAGAACAGTGTTGGCGCGATGTACTGGCCGCGGCCGAGATCGATCGCTTCACCACCGGTAAGCAGCTTGGCGCCCGCGGCCTTGCCCTGGGCGATGTAGTCGAGAATCGTGGCGTTCTGTGCTTCGGTGGTGATGGCGCCGACCTGTGTGCGCTCATCAAGCGGATCGCCGACGCGGATCTTCTTCATCTTTTCGACGAGCAGCTTTTCGAACGTCTCGGCAACGGAACGCTCGACGATCAGGCGCGAAGAAGAAACGCAGCACTGTCCAGTGTTGAAGCTGATGCCGAAGGCCGCGCCATCGGCGGCGTCTTCAAGATCGGAATCGGCGAAGACGATGATCGGGTTCTTGCCGCCAAGCTCCAGGCCGAGCTTCTTGAAATTGCTGTCGGCTGCCGCGTGGACGCAGGAGCGACCGACGGTCGTCGAGCCCGTGAAGGACAGCATGTCGACGTCCGGGTGTTCGGACAGCGCCTGGCCGATCGTGCGGCCGGAGCCGGTGACAACGTTATAGACGCCTGCCGGCAGGCCCGCTTCGGCCAGCACTTCGGCAAGCAGCAATGTCGTCGCGGCGGTGACTTCGGAGGGTTTCACGACCATCGTGCAACCCGAGGCGAGGATGAAGGGCACGCGCTCGCAGAGGATCAGGAAGGGAAAGTTCCAGGGCGTGATGAGGCCGACGACGCCGATCGGCTCGCGCAGCACCATGCCGAAGAGATCGTCGCCAAGCGAATTGAAGCTGTCGCCATGCAGCATGCGGGCCGCACCGGCGCCGACTTCGAAACAGGCGATGCAATGATCGATCTCGCCCCGCGCCTGCGAAATCGGCTTGCCGTTTTCCAGCGCTTCCCAATAGGCGATTTCGTCACGGCGACGCCGCAGGATTTCGGCGACGCGCAGCAGGACGCTTCCGCGCGCGGCGCCAGAAAGGCCAGCCCAGCGGCGATCCTCGAAGGCGCGGCGGGCTGCAGCGACGGCGCAATTCAGGTCATCGACCGTGCAGCGAACCGTGCGCGTGACTGGTGTACCATGACCCGGCGAGCTACGCTCGAAGTGCTCCGCGCCATCCTTCCACTCTCCGTCGACAAAAAAGCCGAAGGCGCGCGCTGCGGTCGGGGCAGAAAGGAACTGGTTCTTCTGGTCCATGGGATACCTCCACTTCGATAGGTCTTATGCCGCTATGGCGATCTGGGTCTTCAGGTCCTGCGGCCGGTCGCCGAGGGTTTCGAAAGCCTCCTGGATATTGTCCAAGGAAAAGCTCGCCTTGATGAAATCGTCCGTGCGGAACCGGCCGTGCGACAGGAGGGTCAGTGCATCGTGCATATCCTCTCCCATGCCGGCAACGGATCCCTTGAGGCTGCCCTCCTCCAGAACCGTGCGGAGGATATCGACGGGTACCGTTTCGCCCGGCGGGGTGATGCCGAAGAAAGCGACATGTCCGCCGCGGCGTGCCAGGTCAAAGGCCTGCTCGTAGAGTTTTCGATTGCCTACACTTTCGATGACAAAGTCCGCACCGCGCCCGCCGGTCATCCGAAGCACGGTGGCCTTCAGCTCCGCCGGATCGGACACCGCAGCATCCGCCCCCGCTTCGAGCGCCATGCGGCAGCGATCGGCCGAGAGATCGGCGACGATGATGGGCGCAGCGCCGACAAGCCGCATCATCTGCACATGCAGATTGCCGATCGGCCCGGCGCCGAAAATGACCACGGACTGTCCGAACGTCACCTTCGCCTTGCGCGCTGCGCGAACGACGCAGGCGACCGGCTCGGTGAGGGCCAGGATATCGTCAGGGATATCGGCTTCGACGGGAATCGCAAGGCGTGCGGGCACAGCGACGAACTCGGCAAAGCCGCCGTCCCTGCCAATGCCGACCTGGGTGACTTCGGCGCAGTTCAGCACCTCATTGCGACGGCACCAGAAGCAGGTGCCGCAGCCGATATTGATGTCGACAACGACGCGCGCGCCGAGGGCCAGATGTCGGACATTGACGCCGCGCTCTGCGATCGTTCCGCAGAACTCATGACCGGGGATCAGCGGCAGTTTGTCGGCGGCGTAGTGACCGTTGAAGATGTGAATGTCCGTGCCGCAGATGCCGGTGCGCGTCACCCGCACCAGGACATCCTCCGGCCCGATGGCCGGAACTGGAACGTCACGCAGTTCGAAGCGCTTTGGCGCGATCAGGACGGCAGCGCGCATGGTGTTCATCGCGATCCCTCACTTCACGGTGCGCAGCTTGGCGCGGTCGATGGTGAGCGCGATGGCGACGATGAGCACGATGCCGAAGACGATCTGCTGGCGTGTCGCGTCAATCTCGAAATAGAGCATCGATGCGCGGATGACGGCGACGATAAGCGTACCGATCACCGTATTGACCACGCCGCCCACGCCGCCCGTCAGCGGCGTGCCGCCGACAAGAACGGCAACGATGGCCGGCAGCAGGAAGCCGTTGGCAATCGTCGGCGCACCGCCCGAAAGTTTTACAGCGAAGAGCAGGCCGGCGATGGCGGCAAGCGCACCGGAAATCGCGAAGGCGAGGATCTTGTAGCGCGCGACGTTGAGGCCGGAGGCGGCGGCGGCAAGCTCGCCGGCACCGACGGCTTTCAAGGCGCGGCCGAGCGTCGTCCGTCGTTCGATGAAAAGGCAGATCGCGACGAGCACGGCGGCAATCAGCAGCTCATGCGGCACGCCCCAGGTGCGGCCGATCATCCAGCCGAAGGTCTCGTTACGCTGCGTCGCATCCATGTTGAGCGCCCGCTGGCCCGAAAGCCATTGCGCGATCGAGAAGGCGACACCGCCGACGGCGAGCGTCGAGATGAAGGACGGCACGAAAAGGCGTGTTGTGACGTAGCCGGAGAGCATGCCAAGCAGGAAGCCGGCGAGCACGCAGAGCACGGCAACCCACGCACCCATCGACGCAAGATAGACCGAGGCGACGACCGTCACCATGTTCGCCATGGACTGGGCCGAAAGGTCGATGCCGCCGATATAGATGGCGAAGGTGAGCCCGAGCGCCATGATGAACAGCGGCACGATATCACCGGCAATGCCGAGCAGGTTGGAGGGACGCAGGAAGCCCGGATCGTTGATGCCGACGATCGCGACGAGCACGGCGAGCGTGATCCAGGGCAGGTGCGGTTTAAGGCGCTGAATATCCATCTTGTCCCTCAGATCATGTAGTGCAGCAGGTCGAAGGGCGTGGGCTTGGCGCCCGGTTCGCACGCAAATTCCTTCTGCATGCGCCCGTCCTTGACGACGATGATGGTGTGCGAGAGGCCGATCGCCTCTTCCAACGTGTCGGCGACGAGCACGATGCCGACGCCCGCCGCACTCATCGCGCGGATCATGTCGTAGACGTCTTCCTTCGCGCCGATGTCGAGGCCGCGTGTCGGGTGGTCGAGAAGCATGATATCGGAGCCGCCCGAACGCCACTTGGCAAGCACGACCTTCTGCTGGTTGCCGCCCGAGAGATTGCCGCAATCGGCAAATTCCGAATGCGCCTTGATCGAGAGTTTCTTGATCCAGTCGCGCGCCAGCGCCCGCTCTTCGGCGACGCGCAGGACACCATTGCTGGAATGGTTCTTCATCTGCGAGAGTGTCATGTTCTCGTAGACATTCATGCCGGCGACGATACCCTCGATCTTGCGCTCGCGCGGCACATAACCGACACCGCTGCCGACCGACTGACGCGGCGAATATCCGTTCGCATCCACCCCCTTGATCTTGAGGTGGCCGGTCACTGGTGTCAGCATGCCGTAGATCGTGCGCAGGATCGCCTCGCGACCGGATCCTTCCGTGCCGACGAGACACAGAACTTCGCCGGCGTGCACCTTGAACGAAATGTCCTCAATGCGGCCCGGCAGACCGACGCCCATCATCTCGACCAGCACTTTCGAGTGATCGAACGGCGTCTGCAGGTGCTCGCGATAATATTGCTTGTCGACGTTGCGACCGACCATCCTGTGCTGGATCGCTTCCGCCGTTGCGCCACCGCGCTCGACCACGTCGACCACCTCGCCGTCCTTCATGACGTAGATGCGGTCGGACAGCTCCATCACCTCGTCCATACGGTGCGAGACGAAGATGAAGGACGCGCGGGTCGTCAGCTCGCGGACGAGCTTGAAGAGCAGTTGCACCTCGTCCTTGGACAGAACGGAGGTCGGCTCATCGAGCAGAATGACGAGATCGCCCTTCACCCGCTCTTCGAGTGTCAGAACCTTGGCGAGTTCGACAAGCTGGCGCTGAACGAAGGACAGTTTCGACGTCACGGTCGCCGGGTCGATATCGAGCTTCACCTTGGCAAGCTGAGCCCTGGCGGCATTCGCCATCGCCTTCCAGTCGACGACGCCGAAGCGTACGAACTGGCGCTCGTAGCCAAGGAAGATGTTTTCCATGACGGTGAGGTTGGGGATCAGGGACTGCTCCTGGAACACCATCCCGATGCCCTTTTCCATCGCCTGGCGCGGATTGGAAAAGCGAACGGCGGAGCCGTTGATGAGGACCTGTCCGCCATCCGGCTGATAGGCGCCGTAGATGACCTTCATCAGGGTGGACTTGCCGGCGCCGTTTTCACCGACGAGGCCGACGATCTCGCCACGTTTGATATGGAAATCGATGGATTTCAGCGCATGGACGCCGGGGAATTTCTTGTCGACGGATTTCAGCTCGTACATGGTGCGCCTCACTTCACGAAGGAAACCATCTTGCGGTCGGTGGACAGCACCACTGCAAGAATGACGAGGAGCCCGAGCACACCGTCCTGGAGGAAATCGGGCAGGCCGATGACGACCATGCCGTTGTCGATGACATTGACGATCAGCACGCCGACGAGCGCATTCCACACACCACCGATGCCGCCCCAGAGCGCCACGCCACCAACGACCACGGACGTGATGGAGACGAACATGAAGTTCGCGCCCGTCACGGACTCCGCCTGCCCGATACGAGCGACGACGAGGATCGCAGCGATCGCGTAGAAGACGCCGGCAAGGGCAAAGCCGGTGACGCGCACACGGGTGACGTTGAGACCCGACGCATGGGCCAGATCCTCACCGCCGCCGACGGCATAGAAATTGCGGCCGAGCGTCGTGTGCGTCTGGATGAACCAGCCGATGAAGAGGAAGAACGCCGCGACGTAGATCATCAGCGGAAAACCGAGCCAGCGCACGGTGAGCAGGCCGCGGAAGATGGGGTCGCTGACCTTAACGATGTCGCCGCCGGTGAGCAGGATCGCCGCACCCGTGCCGACGAAGCCCATGGCTAGGCTCGCCATGAAGGATGGGATTTTCAGTTTGACATGCACCAGCCCGTTCAAAAGCCCGATCAGTCCACCGAGGACGAGAACCAGCGGGATGGCGATCCAGCCAAAACCTGCGAGCGATCCGCCTAGTTGGGCGAAAATAAAGGCGAACGAGACGGCAGTGAGTGAAACCGTTCCTTCCATGGAAAGGTCGATCGATCCCATGACGATGATGAAAGTGACGCCGACGGCGACCATGAGCGCGGGGGCTGCCGCCATCGCGATACGGGCAAAGTTCCGCAACGAAAAGAAGGTCGGGTTGAGCGCGGTGAAGAAGATCACCAGCGCGATCAGCACCAGCAGCGGCGCCCACTTGATCAAGGTTTCGCGCGATAGGCGACGTGTCACGTCAGACACCCCTCTAATAAAATTACGAAGGAGAAGCGGCGGCAGCCGATGGCTGCCGCCATACCCGCTCAGGACTTGTACTGGATCTGGCCGTTCGACGGCCCCCAGAAATCCTTCCAGTCGTAGACCGGAACGGAATCGAGATATTTCGCCTTGAATTCCGCCGCGTCCTTGGCGGTGACGAGGATCGTCGGGCCGTAGAATTCGCGGTGCTCCTTCGGCTCCTCGGAGGGTTTGAAGGTGCCGATGGCCGCGTGATAGGCAAGGGCCGCGCTGATGCCGCCGCCCCAATGCGGATTGGTGAAGACGGTGGCGAGAAGCTGGCCGTCCATGACCATCTGCACCGCTTCCGGATTGCCGTCATAAGCAACGATCGGCATGTTCTCGATGCCCTCGGCGCGCAGCGCCTCGATGACGCCATAGGCGATGTTGTCATTGGCGCAATGCACGCCCTTGATCTTGTCGCCGTGGCGCGTGAGGAACGAGGCCATCAGCGCGGCACCCTTCTGGGTATCCCAGTCGGCCGGCTGCGCATCGAGCAGTTCGATCTTCGGAAAGTCCTTCAGCGCATTCTTGAGGCCCGCAAGGCGCTCGACGGCCGGGTTGTTGGCCGCAATGCCGCCAAGATGGACCACACCGCCTTCGCCGCCCATGGCTTCGAAGAGAATGCGGGCGGTTTCTTCCGCCGGCTTCTCATCCGACCAGGTCATGTGCGAAACGTAGTTGTCGCCGAAATCCCAGGGATGCAGGTCGTCTGTCTTGTTCCAGATCGTAGAGATATAGGCACCGGCGGACTGGACGGCCTCGACGACCGGGCGGGCGTTCGGGCTGTCATTGGCATCGCAGGCGATGGCGCAATTGCCGTTGTTCTTGGCAAGGAAGGCCTTGATGTCGGCGAGCGACTTTTCGGTCGAGCCCTCGTTGATGAGGCTGATCAGCGCGCTCGTCGGCTTGCCGAGCGATTCCACGAAGGCCTCGCCACCCGAAACAACCGAGTTCCAGTAGGCCGATGCGCGGTCGCGGTAGCTCCAGGCAATCGCCGGATCCGTCAGCGCGGCGCGGGCGCTACCACTGCCAAACAGGCCGGGCACGGCCGCTGCGCCCATGCCGGCTGCGGTCGCAAACAGAAAGTTGCGACGGCTGAGCGTCTCCCGCTCGATGAAATCCTTGATAAAGGTCGACATTGGTTCCTCCCAAATCCCCGATTGAAATCGCTTCTCGCGCTACCGCTGACCCGACTGCAGAAAAGGAGAGCCCTGCCCTCGGGCCGGACGCTCCAGCGTGTCTGCTTCGCCGCTTAACGCACTAACTAGTTACTTCTTTAAACTCACCCAAGTCAAGTGGTTTTCAGGAGGATGGCAACAGGCAATCGCATCGACCGGCTTTGACGGATGGCAATGCGTGCGTGTATGAGTTGCGGGAGAGACATCACGACTGCGTCAGAGAACGGGCTGAAAACATGACCGGCGAACAGACAGAAAAGCCGGGGCGCAAGCCCCGCATTCGCGACGCCGAAGCCACCAAGGCGCGCATCCTCGACGCTGCAAAAAAAGAATTTGCGAAGAACGGCTTAGGCGGCGCACGGGTGGATGATATCGCCGAGAAGGCCAAGGCCAACAAGCGCATGATCTACCACTATTTCGAGAGCAAGGAAGGCCTGTTCCAGACCGTTCTCGAGGACGCTTATCTCGACATCCGCAGCGCCGAGCAGAAGCTGCATCTGGAAGATCTTAACCCGACGGCGGCGCTCGAAAAACTGGTGCGATTCACCTGGGAATATTATCTGAAGAACCCGGAATTCCTCACCCTCGTCAACAGCGAGAACCTGCACCGCGCCAAACATCTCAAGAAATCGGAGATCATCAAGGTTTCGAGCCGCAAGCTCGTCAACCTGGTTTCAAGCATTCTCGAGCGTGGCGTCAAAGCGGGCGTTTTCCGCGACGGCGTCGATCCGGTGCAACTCAACATCACCATTGCGGCCGTCGGCTACTACTACCTGACGAACCGCTTTACCGGTACGATCATCTATGGGCGCGATCTCATGGCGAAGGACGCGCTTGAACAGCGCATCCAGTTCAATATCGAGACGATCATGCGGCTGGTCACGGTTTAACATGATCTGTCTGCAAGCCATGCCATGAAGCGATCGGGCATCAAGGAAGTCGCGGCCGCAGCCGGCGTATCCGTCGCGACGGCCTCCTATGTCCTGTCTGGAACCGGGCGGCCTTCCGAGGCGACGCGCAA
The DNA here is from genome assembly GCF_051669845.1 of Pararhizobium sp. O133. Lineage (NCBI taxonomy): Bacteria > Pseudomonadati > Pseudomonadota > Alphaproteobacteria > Hyphomicrobiales > Rhizobiaceae > Pararhizobium > Pararhizobium sp. O133. The sequence goes on from NZ_CP196427.1 coordinate 34,369, forward strand.
GCGTGTGCTTGAAGTGGCGGATGCGCTGGGTTTTATTCGCGACGCTTCGGCAGCCCGTCTTCGCACAGGCAAATCCAATCTCGTCGGCGTCATTCTCAACAATATCGTCAACCCGTTTTTCAGCGAACTCGTCGCCTCCCTGGAAGCCACGATCTACGAATCCGGCGGCCTGACGCTCCTCGCAACAGCCCAGAACGACCTCGTCCGGCAGGAACAACTCCTCGCGTCCATGGTCGCGCAGGGTGTCGGCAGTGTCATCCTCTCCCCCGTTCACGGCACCACTGCCGAAGATTTGGCACCGGTGCTCGCCCATGGGCTGCGGCTGGTCGTCTGCGTCCGCGATGTCGTCGGCAGCAAGGCCGCATTCGTCGGCGTCGATGACGAAAAGTCCGGCTACCTCGCGGCCGATTGCCTGCTGTCGGCGGGACACCGCTCGATGGTCTTTATCGGCGGCTACCAACACACCACCACATGGGACGGCCGTTGCGCCGGCATTCGCCAGGCGCTCGCCGATAGAAACCTACCTGAAGCAGCCTGCCGGATGGTACCGGGGCTTCTGCACCCGGACTTCGCCGAGGAGAAAATGCTTCTGCTGGCGTCCCAAGGTATTTTGCCGAATGCAGTGATCTGCTTCAACGACGATCAGGCGTCTGGAGCCTATCGCGCCGCCCGCAAGCTGGGCATGACCGTCGGAGGCGACATCTCCATCGTCGGCTTCGACAACATCCCGCAGGGCCGCATCCTGGAGCCGGAACTCACGACGGTCGATATCCGGCCGGCACTGATCGGCCGCACCTCTGCCGAGATCGCCCTTCGCAAGGTCTCCGTGAGCGACGAACCTGCCCCGCGCCACAGGCTCGACCCTTCGCTCGTCCGCCGCAAATCCGTCATCTCCCCCTGAATCTGCAATTCGCCCGCACAAGCCCCTTGACTGGCGAGCGCGTTTGGTTAAACGTTTCAAGTAACGGACTAGTTACATACTAGGAAGCAAATGATAGCGACGGATTATATTATCGTCGGCGGCGGCTCGGCGGGCTGCGTCCTTGCAGCGCGGCTGACGGAGGACGCCGATGCGACGGCTCTCCTGCTGGAGGCAGGCGGGCGTGACCGATCGGTTCTGTTTCACTGGCCGGCCGGTTTTGCCAAGATGACGAAGGGAATCGCCAGCTGGGGCTGGTCCACCGTGCCTCAAAAGCATCTGCAGGATCGCGTGCTCTGGTTCACCCAGGCAAAAGTGATCGGCGGTGGCTCGAGCATCAATGCCCAGATCTATACTCGCGGGAACCGTCGCGATTATGATGGCTGGGCCGAGGAGCACGGTTGCGCCGGTTGGGGATACCGCGATGTCCTGCCCTACTTCAAACGCGCCGAAGGAAACGAGCGGTTTGCCGACCCATTTCACGGCACGGAGGGCCCGCTCGGCGTGTCGATGCCGCGAGCCACGCTGCCGATTTGCGAGGCCTTCGTACGCGCCGGGCAGCAATGGGGCATGCCCTACAATCCCGATTTCAATGGGTGCAATCAGGCCGGCGTCGGGTTCTATCAGTTGACGCAACGGGATGCCCGACGGTCTTCCGTCGCGGGAACCTACCTTCGCGGCGCCGAACCGCGTCGAAATCTGACGGTTGAGACGGGATCCCAGGTGCGTCGGATTATTGTTGCCGAAGGCCGGGCGACCGGCGTCGAGATGATGGACGGAACCGTTCGTCATGCGCGCCGGGAAGTGATCCTGGCGGCCGGCGCCATCGGCTCGCCGCGTCTGCTGATGCTGTCGGGTATCGGACCGGCCGATCATCTGCGCAGCGTCGGCATCGAGGTTCGGCATCACCTGCCGGGCGTCGGCGAAAACTTGCAGGACCACATCGATATCTGCGTGCTGGCCGAATGCACCGGACCCCATTCCTATGACGGGGTTCTGCGGCCCGACCGGATGATTGCCGCCGGTCTGCAATATCTCACCCTGAAGTCCGGGCCGGTCGCCTCCTCGCTCTTCGAGACGGGCGGCTTCTGGTACGCCGATCCCGATTCAACCTGGCCAGACATCCAGTTTCATCTCGGTCAGGGATCCGGCATCGAGAAGGGCATCGCCACGATCAATGGCTGGGGCATCACCCTCAACTCGGCAATCATGCGGCCGCGCTCGCGCGGTACCGTGAGCCTCGCTTCGGCCGATCCGCTGGGAGCGCCTCTGATCGACCCGAACTACTGGTCCGATCCGTATGATCGCGAAATGTCGTTGCGGGGCCTGGAGATGGCACGCGAGATCCTGCGCCAGCCTGCGCTGCGCCCGTATCTGCGTCACGAGGTGCTGCCGGGAGATGCCGTGAAGGACCGGGAAGCTCTGTTCGACTACGCGTGCCGCATGGCCAAGACCGATCACCATCCGGTTGGCACCTGCCGCATGGGAACGGATGACATGGCGGTGGTCGATCCTGAGCTGCGTGTGCGGGGCATTGCAGGCCTCAGGGTCTGCGATGCTTCTATCATGCCGCGCATCAATTCGTCGAACACCAACGCGCCGACGATCATGATCGGCGAAAAGGCCAGCGATCTCATTCGCGGCCTGCCACCCCTGCCTGCGGCCGACCTGAAGGAGGCGCTAGGCCGGCAGCGGGAACTGGCCTGATTTTTCTAACAATGGGAGGACTTCATGAAGGTCTATGGAATGCAGCATGTGGGCTTCACGGTGCCCGATCTTGACGAAGCCGTGACGTTTTTCACGAAACTGTTCGGTGCTGTGGAGTGCCTGTCGACCGGTCTCGTCGACGTCGATGACGAGTATATGCGACGCCGTCTCGGCGTGGCGGGCAATACGCGCATCGAGGACATCCGGGTGCTGCGTGTCGGCAACGGTACGAATCTCGAGATCTTCCGCTATTCCGGCGATGCCGAACCCGACGCGCCGCTGAAGCGTAACAGCCAGCCCGGCGGCTATCACCTCGCCTTCCAGGTGGACGATTGCAACGCCGCGGCCGATCGGCTTCGCGCCGAAAATATCGATGTGCTGGATGGGCCGACCTATGTCGATGGCGGCCCCATGGAGGGACTGACATGGTGCTATCTGAAGGCACCGTGGGGGCAGTTCATCGAAATCGTCAGCATGGATGGACCGCTGGGTGCCGAGCGCGCAGGCGGCCCCGCACAATGGTCGCCCGCAAACAACTGATATTGCCGCATGCGGCCCCGCACCGCATGCCGTTTTGCTGATTGGTGAAACGTTTCAGCAGCGGGATAACGGAGGAGGAAAGAATGAGAAGCATACGAACATTGGCCTATGCCACAGCGCTTTGCATCGCGACATCGGGCTCGGCCATGGCAGAAAAACCGTTTGAAGGCGTCGAACTCAAGATGCTCGGCATCGGCGACACGTCGGTTACCCGCCTTGCCCCGATCGTCGGGGAATTCGAAGCCCTCACCGGCGCGAAGGTTCAGATCGACATGCTTCCCTATCCGGGCCTTGTCGACAAGATCATCATCGAGGCGAGCTCCGACTCGCCGTCCTATCAGTTGCTCTGGGTCGACAGCCCCTGGGTTGGCATGCTCGGTGAGGCCGGCGCCCTCGTCGATCTCACAGACTTCGCCAAGCGTGACGCGGCAGAAATCAAACTCGACGACATCATCCCCATCCAGCTGCAGGAAAACACCTGGCAGGGCCAGCTTCTCGCCTTCCCGGCATCCGGCATGACCTGGCTTAACCAGTATCGCGCCGACCTCTTCGAAAACACCGAAGAGCAGGCGGCGTTCAAGGCGAAATACGGCTATGACCTTGCCGCGCCCACCACCTGGGACCAGTACCGCGACATCGCCGAATTCTTCACCCGCAAGAGAGGCGCGAATGCCGGGGGCAAGCCGCTGGAAAACGACCTCTACGGTGTCAGCCAGTCCTACAGCCGCGTGCAGGGCGCCATCACGCATGACTACTTTCCGTTCATGCGTTCGTTCGGCGGCGACTATTGGGATCCGGCGACCGGCCTCTGCGCCATGACGGGTGAACCGCATATCAAGGCGGCCGAATACATGAAATCGCTGATCCCCTTCAACCCGCCGGACTATCTCGGCCTGATGTGGGACATCCAGTCCGGCTACATGGAGCGCGGCGAGGCAGCGCAGGCCGCCTACTGGTCGGTCCGTTCGGTGCGCCTGACCAATCCCGCCGAAGCCAAGCTCGCGGAAATCGGCAAGGCCGGCTTTGCCGCCAACCCGACGGACGGCGGCAAGGCCGAGCCGACCTATACCGGTGCCCTCTCCTTCGCCATCAACGCCAAGGTTTCGGACAAGGAAAAGGAAGCCGCCTGGGCCTTCATCAAGTGGTCGACGAGTGAGGAACTGATGCGACGCTTCGCCAACGAGGGCAATGGCGTCAGCCAGTTCCGCAAGGCGATCCTCTCCGATCCCGGCCTGCAGCAGAAATATCCCTACTACAAGGTCCTGCTCGACAGCCAGATGAATGCCAAGCGCCGGATATTCCACCCCTTCTATCAGGACGTCGAAGAAACTTTCGGTGTCGAACTGAACAAGTTCATGGCGGGAGAAACCGCAACGGCCGAGGAGGCCCTGACCACGGCCTGCAACGCGGTCAACTCCCGTCTGAAGATGTTCCCGAAAGAGACGCTTCTGCGCTGGATCGACGACGTGCCCGCGAAAGTCCTTGCCGACTGACGCGCACGTTCGCCGCGCCGCCCCTGCCTCCCAGGGGCGGCGCTCCCTGACCGCCGGAGTTCCGACATGGCCTATCAAACAACGCGCAACAGGCGCATCTTCCTTGTTTTCCTGCTGCCCGTCGTCGCCGTCCTTTTCCTCACGACGATCTACCCGATGCTCTATGCGGGATGGTTGTCGTTCCGTAACTACGACCTCGCCAAGCCCTTCATCCCGCGTGTCTTCGTCGGCTGGGCGAACTATGCCGAGATCCTGTCCTCCGGCACGTTCCTGCATGCACTTTTGACGACGCTGAAGCTGATGACGATGACGCTCTCGATCCAGCTCGTGCTCGGTGTCGGAATCGCGCTTCTCGTCACGCAGCGCCTGCCCGGCATGGGCGTTGCGCGAACGCTTCTCCTGATCCCGATGATGATCTCGCCCGTTATCGTGGGGCTCGTCTGGCTGTTCCTCTACTTCCCGGAACTCGGCTACCTCAATTATTTCCTCAGCGTCGTCGGCATTTCCGGCGTCGGCTGGATCACCACCACCAGCTGGGCGCTCTGGGCAATCGCCATTGCCGATATCTGGCAATGGACGCCTTTCATCATGATGGGCACCGCGGCTGCTCTGCATTCACTATCGCCCGAGCCCTACGAGGCCGCGATGATCGATGGCAATTCACGATGGGACGTGTTCTGGCGCGTGACGCTGCCCCAGTTGAAGCCCGTCCTCATCAGCCTGATGTTCCTGCGCGCGATCGACGCCTTCAAGATCTATGACATCATCTTCGTGCTGACGAAGGGTGGGCCGGGCGATTCCACCGAAGTGCTCTCCATGTTCATCTATCGAGAATCCTTCACGTTCTGGCGCATGGGCATGGGTGCTGCCGCCTCCTTCGTCTCGCTCGCCATCATCACCATCCTCGTCACCTTCTTCTTCAAGTCGCTGAACCGCGACCGCGCGGCCGTGGAGTAGTCCCATGAACAAGCCCTCCACCCGTCAGGCCATTCTCATCTATCTGCTTCTCGCCGTGGTGCTGATCGTCTTCCTGACGCCGATCTATCTCGTCGCCTCCTCGTCGGTGAAACCCGCGCCGATCATGTTCCAGAAGCCGCCGGCCTTCTTCTTCACGCCGACCTGGGAGCATTATCACGTGCTCTTCACGGCGCGGCCGTTCCTGAAATTTATCGCCAACAGCCTGATCGTTGCCCTTGGTTCGACAGCGATCAGTCTCGTCTTCGGATCGCTCGCCGCCTATGCCATCAGCCGCATCAGACACCGGCGCATGAACGATGTCGCCTTCTGGATTCTGTCGCTGCGCATGTTTCCGCCGATCACGGTGGTCGTGCCCTACTACATCATCTTCAAGACCGTCGGCCTGCTCGATACGCCGCTGGCGCTGATCATCGTCTATTCCACCGCCAACATCCCGCTGGTCGTCTGGCTGATGAAGGGGTTCTTCGACGAGGTCCCCTCGGCCCTCGAAGAAGCGGCAATGGTCGATGGCTACGGCATCCTCGAAACCTTCTGGCGGGTGACACTGCCGCTCGCCGCACCCGGTCTCGCGGTCTCGGCGGTGTTCTGTTTCATCTTCTCCTGGAACGAGTTCCTCTTCGCCCTGATGCTGACGGGTTCCAAGGCGCAGACCGCCACTGTCGCCGTCATGTCCTTCTGGTCGTCCGATGCCGTCCAGTGGGGCCGCATCATGGCCGGTTCCTTCATCATCCTCATTCCCGGCGTCGTTTTCGTGCTGACCTGCCAGCGTTGGCTGGTGCGCGGCCTGACGATGGGCTCAGTCAAGTAAGGAGAGACGCATGTCGTCCATCGCATTGGAAAAAGTGGTCAAGCGTTACGGCGCGTTCGAAGTCGTGCACGGCATCGACCTGACGATCGAGCAGGGGGAATTCGTCGTACTTCTGGGGCCCTCGGGGTGCGGAAAAACCACGACCCTGCGTATGGTCGCCGGACTGGAAGACGTATCCGGCGGAAAGCTCTCGATCGGCGGGCGCGTCGTCAACGACGTGGCGCCGAAGGATCGCGGCATCGCCATGGTGTTCCAGAACTATGCGCTCTATCCGCACATGACCGTGCGGCAGAACATGGAATTCGCCTTGCGCCCCCTGAAACTCGCGCCTGGCGAAGTCGACCGCCGCGTCCGCGAGACCGCCGCCATTCTCGGCCTCGACGCGCTTCTGGCACGCAAACCCTCGGCGCTGTCGGGCGGCCAGCGCCAGCGTGTCGCGATGGGCCGCGCCATGGTACGGACACCCGACGTCTTCCTGTTCGACGAGCCCCTGTCAAACCTCGATGCGAAACTGCGCACGCAGGTGCGCTGGGAGATCGGCAAGCTGCACAAGCGGCTTGGCACCACCGTGCTCTATGTCACCCATGATCAGGTAGAGGCCATGACGCTGGCCGACAAGATCGTCATCATGCGCGATGGCCATGTCGAGCAGGTGGGCAGCCCCGAGGATGTCTACACGCGCCCCGCCAATACCTTCGTCGCGACATTCATCGGAAGTCCGGCCATGAACCTCGTGCAGGCGCGTCTGATGGGCGGCAAGTTGCAGGCGGAAGCCTTCACTCTTCCCCTGCCCGACCGTTTCGCCAGCCGCGCAACCGAGGGTCAGGCGGTGCTCATCGGCATTCGGCCATCGGACGTCACGCTGACGGCATCGGATACAACAGGCACCCTGCGCGCCACCGTCGAGGTGACCGAATATCTCGGCGACGACGCGCTTCTCGACCTCAGGGTCGGTCCCCACGAACTGATCGCCCAGGTTCCTGCCGCCAGCCGGCCGGCGAACGACGCGTCGATCGACGTCACCTTCAATGCGGCCGGGTTGCATCTTTTCGATGCGGCGACCGGTAGCACCCTCCTTTCCTGAAAGCTCTGTCATGCCGTCAGAAATCATCATTCCCGCCCGCCAGACCTTCACACTCCAATCCTACGACGATCTCCCGTTGCAACGTGGCGAAATCCGCGGGCGAACGCTCTGCACGCTGATCAGCCAGGGCACGGAGATCGGCTGGGCCAATGGCGACACCTTCCCCATCCGGCCGGGCTATGCCGCGGTCTTCGAAATCGAGGAGATTGGCGAGGGCGTTACGGGCGTGAAGCGGGGTGAACGACGCTTTGCGATGGGATGCCATCGATCGACGCAGACGCACACGGCCGAGAACACGCTTCGCCTGCCGGAGGGTATGGCACCGGAAACTGCCGTCATCGCGCGCCTGATGGGTGTTTCGATGACGACCTTGATGACAACGACGGCGCGACCGGGCGATCGCGTCGTCGTCACAGGCGCAGGCCCCGTGGGCTTCCTCGCCGCCCATCTGTTCCGGATTGGCGGTTACCGCGTGACGGTCGTGGATCCCGATGCCTTGCGGCGGAGACAGCTTGAACAAAGCGGTATCGCCGATACCCGCGCGGCGATGCCGCTCGACGATCCGGAGATGCAGGGCCGGGTCGCGTTGGCCGTTGATTGTTCAGGCCACGAAGGTGCGGTATTGGAGGCCTGCAACATCGTTCGCCGGATGGGCGAGGTCGTTCTCGTCGGCGTGCCCTGGCGAAAGTACACCGACCTCACCGCCCACGACGTTACGAATGCCGTCTTCTTCAAACATGTCACGCTCCGGTCAGGATGGGAGTGGGAGTTGCCCATGCACGACCGCAGCTTCCTGTGGGAGGAGTTGCTGGAGGGCTACAACAATTCGCCGCATTCCATTTTCAGCGGCTTCTCTCGCGCTCTGACTTGGCTTGCCGAAGAGAGAATTCCGCTCGATGGATTGATCCATCATACGACGCCCGACGAGCCAGAAATGCTCTATGCCGGCATTATGAAACGCAACATTGGTGAACCGTTCATCGTCTTGAAGTGGAGGTAGCTACGGGTCATTGCTATCGAAAAGCATGTGGCTTTCTCTAGGCTCAGGACTCATTAATCGAGCCAATAGCAGCAGGTTGCTGCGATGAGGATTGCTGAGAAGAATGTGTGGGCACATCGGTCGTATCTGGTCGCGATGCGCCTCCAATCCTTGATCCTGCCGAACATGTTCTCGATGCGATGGCGTTGCCTGTAGAGGATTTTGTCGTAGTCGGCTGGGTTCCTGCGTTTCTTGCGCGGGGGAATGCAGGGTGAAATTCCTTTGTCTTTCAGTCCGTTGCGAAACCAATCGGCATCGTAGCCACGATCTGCCAGCAGTTCCCTGGCGTTTGGCAGACGATCGAGAAGGTGTCGTGCACCCTGATAGTCGCTGGCATTGCCTGCGGTGAGGAAGAACAGCAAAGGTCGTCCCAGCCCATCGGTGACGGCATGCAGCTTGGAATTCAGGCCGCCTTTTGTTCGTCCGATACAGCGGGAAAGAGCCCCTTTTTTTGCAGACTGGCTGCGGTTCGGTGAGCTTTCAAATGGGTGGCATCGATCATCAGCCTGTCAGGCTGACCGGCTTTGCCCGCAAGCGCTTCGAAGATCCGGTTGAAGACGCCCAACTCGCTCCAGCGAATGAAGCGATTGTAGAGCGTCTTGTGCGGACCATATTCTTTCGGCGCATCTTTCCACTGAAGTCCATGTTTTAAAACGTAAATAATACCGCTCACCACCCGGCGGTCGTCAACGCGCGGGATGCCGTGAGCCAGCGGAAAATAGGGCCTGATCCGGCCAAACTGTGATGGCGTCAGCAAAAACAAATCACTCATGGCAAAATCCTCCTGCCGTGAGTGAATCAAAACCCAGCCAAATTGGGAAGAGGCTTAATCAATAGGGTCTGAGCCTAAGCTCTTGAACGAATTCGAACCCACGACCATGTAAATCCCAACTACCACAGGTCAATGAAAATGTTAGCTTTCAAAGGCGTGACCTCAAGCTCGTCTTGACTTTTTCAGGTAACTTTTCTTGCCGCTGTCAGACAGGCAATAATGCCCACCTCTTGATCCGACACAGAATTTCCCAGACCTGCATGAGCAGTCGTCGGATGGGGTCGGCGTCATTTTTTCCGATGCTCCGCCCAAGAGTGCGGCTGTTCCCATGGTGGCCATGCATGATTTTTTGCTCGCGCTAACGGAGCCATCTCTGCAGATGAAAGTTTCTCCCTGGCAACGATCGACCCCACCCTTACGACCGCTACAGGGCTTGCTGGCCGCTTCTGACGCCGTAGATGCGACGAGCCCCCCATGACAAATGCCGCGCGGAACCATCCTTGTCGGAGGAGACGTTTACTTTCCGGGGTTCTCATGATTGTGGCCTTCCTCCTCGAGGAAACCTTTTGCAGCAGTAATCGCTTCATCCAGGCGGGCACGACTACTGGCAGCTAGACGTTCAAGGCCTAGCAATCGCGCAAACACGAGCGCCGGATCTGGCTCTTCCAGGGCCAGAGGATATTGACGCACAAAGCCAATCAACTCCGGCAGAGAGATGTCTGTCACTGGACGGCGATCGCTCTCTGTCTCAGCGGGACGATAATCCACGACCGTCGTTACGCTACCTTTCAGCCAGATGAATCGACCCGCACTGTCTTCCGTGACGTCAAAAGCACCGAGGTGACGTTCAATCTTCTCGCGGATGCGATTGCCCGTCCGCAACCAACCATGAGCCCTTGCAATCCTTTGCGCCAGGACGTCGTCGCGGACCGGCGCCTCGGCGCCCACGACAGCAGCAAGCATTTCGTCTACAGCCGAGCGGTAGCTGAAGTCAAAAAAGGCGTCCGGCTCCGCTTTGAATATCGAAAGGTTGGCTCGCCGGAACTTGGCACGCGCCTCAGCATCATTTGCTGAAACCGGCATTGACATGGGAGTGTTGATTTCCTGAACGAACGGGATTTCATCCCTGTCAGCGGCTACAATCGGGACATCCACGGCGGTCTGCTGAAACGCCGCGCTGTCGTCTGCCGACAGTAATTCCTCCAAATTGAATTCCGGCGACGCCGTCATGCCACTGTCGGCTTGCACTGTTTGAGCGGCATCAACCACGTTTTTCTCGGCCTCCTGCTCGCGACCTGCGAGGACCAGCTGCTGGAGTGCCTCGTGAAGTCGGTCAGTCGCACCGTTCTTGTCGTACCACCAATCCGGGGACCAGATTCTGAGGATATTCCAACCAAGACCACGTAGAATCTGTTCCCGGATTTTGTCGCGATCACGGGCGGTCGCAGAGCGGTGGTAGGTCGCTCCGTCGCATTCGATGCCTGCCAGAAATGCACCAGGCTTGTCCGGATGGACAATTCCAAGGTCCACTCGAAAGCCCGAGACGCCGATCTGTGGAACGGTTGTCCAACCCCTCCCATCAAGTGCGGCGGCAACAGCTTCCTCGAAAGGTGAATCGAATGATCCAACTGACCCCTTCTGTACCGCCGGCAGTGCAATGGCACCGCGCTCGGCAAAATCAAGAAACGTCTTGAGATGATGACGCCGATGGCCTTTGTTCGTCCCGTGTCGATCTTGTCGGCTGTGACCGAGGAATAAACCATCAGCTCCTGTCGGGCGCGGGTGACAGCAACGTTGAGACGCCGCTCGCCACCGTCTCCATTCAATGCCCCGAACGTCATCGTCAATTTGCCGGCATAATCATGGCCAAACGTGATCGAGAACAGCATGACGTCGCGTTCATCACCTTGCACGTTCTCCAGATTCTTGATGACAGTCGGCTCAATCCGCTCTTTGGCAAAAAACCATTCGATCTCCGGATGATCGCGCCTCTTTTGATCAAGCAAGTCCTCGATCAACGACTGCTGCTGACTGTTAAAGGTAATGACGCCCAGAGTCGGCCGCACGCTCTCGGGAAGGTTCAGCCAAGCAAGCATCCTTGCCGTGGCGTCATTGGCAATGGCTTCCGCTTCCGCTTTGTTTGTGCGGCTTTTGCCGCGATCATAAATTGCGTTGGGGAGATGCCGGAGCGAGACGGCACGGTCCTCCGTGACTGGTGACGGAAAGGTGACCAGCCGGTTGCCATAGTAGTGCCAGTTCGAGAAGGCGATAAGGGATTCATGCTGGCTGCGATAATGCCAGTTCAGTTGCAAAACCGGCAGGCCGGAGGCTTTAGCCTCATCCAGAATGCTCTCGAGATCCTTCTCATATTCCTGAATATCTGGGTCATCCTCACCGCCATCCGCCCGGCCAAAGAAATTGGTCGGCGGAAGCTGTTTAGGATCGCCGACGATGATCGCCTGCTTCCCTCGGGCCAAGGCGCCGATCGCGTCCCAGGTCGTGATCTGTGAAGCTTCGTCAAAAATGACGACGTCAAACAGTGCCTGGTCGGCAGGTAGATATTGGGCGATCGAGAGGGGCGACATCAACAGGCACGGCGCAAGCTTTGCGAAGTTTTCCGGCATGCCGGCGATCATTTCCCGAATAGACTTGCTCGGCCGCTGTAATTCCATCTGATGCCGGAGCAGCCCCAACTCGGATCGCCTCGGCACTTCATTGGGCTTGGGCAAGTCTCTGACGAGCTTGCGCCGCACCTCGCTTGCAGCACTCGCTCGCGCCAGATCATCCAGCTTGCGGAAATCGAGCAGAGCTTCTTCATGCTGGAAGCGCTTGAACTGCCGCAGGACGTTGTCGGCATCTATCGCGGCCGGCAGCCACCAACGCGCATAGGAAAGTTCGAATGCATCCGCGAGCTGGTCCGGCCGCAGGTGTGCCTCCTCCAGTGCTGCGACAAACGGCGAAATGCCGTGAGCCTCCGCATTCTTGCGGACACCACACCAGGACGTCCACGCCTGCAGTGCCGACTGATTTTCGCGAATCTCTTGCATCGCCTGGGAAATGCCTGCGAGTAGAGAGGTGCTTGCCGCATCCGCTGGAACGGAGCCCGCCAGTTCACGATACGCTTTTATCTCGGTGATGAATGCTTGGCGCGCCTGGAGAAACCGATCGGCACTGTCTCTTAAAGGGTGATCGGAACTGCCGTGGCTGAGGTAAGGAGCGACGGATTGCGCAATGTTTTTAACGGATCCTGCCATCTGCCCGAGGCGAACAAGCGCCGATCGCATCGCCGCTGCCTGATCGAAATGAAGACGGAGAGATGTGGTGTCCGTTTGGGTTCCCTTCCAATCAGGCGCGTGCCTGCCGAGTTCACTCGTCTGTACGGTACCGGCGAACGTCTTCATCACCCGGAGTTGGGGTAAATCGTTGTCAGGATCCACTTGCCCGGAGGTTGCGTAGCTTTGAAGCAATTTGCGAACCCGACGCTTGCCCAATGAGGACTTTGGCCAGATGGCCGCGTTTGCTTCTCGCCATTCGCGATCGAGGTCGTCGATTGGAATCCGCCCAAGATCATCCTCGGCGTAGGCGGCGCTGAGCTTTCCTTCCGCGGCCTTGAATTGCGTTATGGCGTCCTCAATGCCAGCAATCGAGCTCTTCAGCTGCTCAAACTGGCGTTCGAAAACAACACCGTAATTTCCACTTGAAGCCGACCGGAGCGCCGCGGCCATGCCTGCAAGTTCGTTCAATTCGGACAGCGAACAGTCCGCTTTCGACTCTATTCCCAAAAGCGAGGTAAACGACTGTAAGGACGGTTGCAGTGCAGAGGCTACCTTTGCAAGCTTGTCCGATTGGGCAAGGAAACGACTCTCCCAACTTGCGGACCATTCAGCAATGTTGATGTAGCGCAGCGATGGAACAGGTTTGATGGCCCTGAATGTCAGAGCGAGTTCCGCAATCAATGCCATGAGGCGCTGATAGCTCGCGCGGTCGTGACGGATTGTCTCGCCCCATGAGAGCTCCGGCGCGTAGTTGTCCTTTCCCCGAACAAACACCCCCATCGCCGCAAAAATTGTCAGACCATTCGGGCTCTGTCTATGGAGTGCCTCGACATAGGCGTTGAGTTCATCACGGCGAATCTTCAGCCGGTCATTGACCCTGATCCATTCTTCGCCGGTATGGGAGGTGCCAGCCTCCCACGAGGCTTTCAATTGAGAAACGAATTGCTTGCGCTCCGCCTTGTTCGAATGGATTTCTAGGCAATAATCGCCGAGGCCGTGCTCACGAAGGCGGCGGTATACGACATCGAGCGCGGCCGTTTTCTCGGCAACGAACAGCACGCTCTTCTTAGCGGACAGACATTGGGCGATCATATTCGCAATGGTCTGGCTTTTGCCGGTACCGGGCGGACCGATCAAGACGAAGTCCTGGCCCTCCGTCGCTGCCATTGTCGCTGCGAGCTGCGACGAGTCCGCCGCAAGCGGTGTCACCAATTGCCGGGGCTCATATTTGAGGTCGACGTCCCTTTCGCTTGGAAAGGCCGTCGAGACGCCAGCTTCAAATGCCTGTTCGGGACTGTCGATCAGATGCCGGACGACACGGTTTTGCCGGAGCGAGTCCGTGCGTTCGACCAGGTCCTTCCACATCAAGAATTTTGCAAACGAAAAAGTCGATAGCGCAGTCTCGTTGATAACTTCGAAGCCCGCAACATCTCGCACGGCCCGACGGACCATCTCGAGGACCATGGGCACATCGATACCGCTCTCATCCACGGGCAACGCGCCCTCAAGTTGAGGAAGCTGGAGATCGAAGTCCTTCTTCAACAGCTGCAGAAGCGTGGAGTTGAAGCGGACCTCATCCTCGTGATGCAGGATATGAAATCGTGAAGACGCGCTACGCCGCTCGAGTTTCACCGGAACGAGCAGCAATGGCGCGCGATAGGCTTTTACGTCCTCCGGCGACTTCTTCCATCGCAGAAAGCCGACGGCCAGGAACAAGGTATTGGAACCGCCTTCCGCCATATCATTCTGGGCTCGGCGATAGATTTCCGTCAAACGACCATCAAGATCCTTGGGCGGAAGCGGCGACGAGACTTCGTCTCGTTGCAATGCTCCAAGCGCGAACTCGACGTTGATATCTTTACCGGTCGCCTGAAAATGAAGTTTTTCATCACGGTCACCGAGAGGGTTCTGTTCTGGAAGGGAGATGATCCGGATCCGCGCGTGTTCGGCCAATCGGTCTTCAAGAAAAGGCACATCTGGACACAGAAATGGAACAGCTTGCTTGCTGTCCTTAAAATTGAGCAGTCTGTTTCTCAGCGACAGATCGAGAAGTTTGCGTTGCCACCGATCAATACGTCCCGCCGCTGTCGTCGGCTTCTCCTCCGCCATATCAGCAGGAATTGCGTTAAAGTCCGGGAGCGGTGGGAGAGGCAAGGCCACACCCTCGGCACTCGCGTCCCCTCCGCTCTCGGGAGGTTTTTGATGCGAAGCCATCGGACGGATCTGCGACATGCGCGCACGCGTGATATCGATAGCCGCAACAAAGCGATCTTCTTCCTGCTCTGATGTCGATGTCCGCGCGATACGCATCGCATCGTCAAAGGTTGATGGAGGATTGTGCGTAACTGCGGTGGTCTCGAAGGTCACAAGTTCCTTGCCGGACAGCGCCTTGCGAACCTCTCCAGCGTCTGTCTCAATAAGGTTCGGAAATGTCTTCTTCACAAGCCAGAAACCGGTATAGGCGTGGCCGTCGAGCAGAACGATGACTGGGTTCAGGCCCACTGCTTCCAACGCGGCTGCAAACAGGAGACTTGTATCCAGGCAGGTGGCTAGCCCATCCTCAACGATCGTTGCTGGGCGCCTGACCTTCTGTCCGTTTTTCTCGAAGCTGCGCGGGGGCTCCGCGTAGGTCAGACGTCTGGCTGAAATGGCCGACCAGATCGCCGCTCCGAGCATGTAGGACCGCCGAGGATCCTGGCTCTGGTAACCGTCAAGTGCTGGCGAGTGGCCATGATTGCCAAGGACATTGGCGGCCTCTTTGATAATCTTCGCAATGGCTGGATCGTTTGGCATGACAAAGGCTGCAAGGAGTGCGGCCATGGAGCCAAAGCCACCCCATTCGTCTCTGGCCAGCAGACGAACATCCTCGAACGCTTCGGCAACGAGCGCATCGCCCACAGTTAGGCGGAACGATGCCCGCCCTCGTTCCGCCTCGTTGAGGCCGGCGAGATAGTCGGGGTCGAGTTCGACAACGCGGTCCGAGATAGTCATGCTATCGCCGGGTGCGATTCTATCGATCGCCCAGATCTTACGCTTGGAGAAGGCCGGCGTTACATCAAATTCAAGCCTCAGGTTGCTAAGAGTTTCCGCCGTGTCGTTCGTAATTTTGACGGACCGCAGGAAGGGTACAGAATTCTGCCAGGACGCATAATTTATAGATCCGACGACGTCGGGACTAATGGTTACAGTTGGGATTCCTTCCTCAGGCTCGAGGATGTTCTCAGCTTGATCCAGAAGATCTATCGATTGCATTTGGTGCCCCACCTAACTCTAGGTCGCTATTGAATATGATCTTGTGGTGGGCGTCTATAGGTTGTGTTAATTCATGCTGGTTAGGGAAAATCCCTGTCCAAGGCACCTTTCCATGTTTTTTTCGACGCGCTGCGGTTTAGCGGCAGTCTTAAATTCATGGGGAGGTCGGCAAGAGATCGCTACCGAACAACTGATGCTCGCCGCGCTACTGTTTCAAATTCAATGGGTCCCAGTAAATGCGAAATCGCAGAACGAGACATCGTGGAGCCAGCGGCAAAGGCGAACGCCCACAAATATAACGAGAAGTATTTTTCACTTCGACTTTTACGGGAGTTGTTGATAGTTCTCTCAAAAAAGGGGAGGCAATTGTGGGGGCGATAGAAGATATTTTAGAGACCTGTGCGCGGTAGCTCCATTGCCTTGGTTCTCCTTGATCTATTCGGCTTCACGGGAGAAGATGCGAAGATATCGGCGCGGCGTTATCGGCTTTGGCCCTGGCGGCTCTCGTGTGAGCGCCGGTGGTGTTTTTTGAGTGCTATGCGGCCATAGCGATGATCTTCAAACTCCGTTTCATATTATAGGCGATGGCGGTGAGGCGGATTTGAACGCCTGCCTTGGCAAGCCCTCGCCATCGCATCCGGCGAAGGCCGTAGCTTCGTTTCCAAGTCCCAAAGATCTTCTCGATCCGCCCACGAATGCGGTGGATCGGTTGATTGTAGGCTTCAAGGCGTGCCTGTGTTTCTGCTTCGTCCCGTCCCCACATGCCGCTGGCAACGATTCGTGGGGTTCCACCTTTGGCGCGCACCGCGTCACCGAAATGATTGCCGCGATAGGCGCTGTCGGCAAACACCTCGCCAGGATTGTCGGGCAGGGCATCGGGGCCAGCCTTGCCATCGTTTACGTTGGCTGGAGTTCCGGCGATCTCCTCGACAAGGGCTGTATCCGCATCAGCACCGACATGGGCCTTGAAGCCATGAACTGCCGGGCGACCCTTATGCTTGACCCAATGTCCCTCTTCGTCATCCTTACTGAACGAAGCGATGATGGTCGCATCGACAAGCGTGCCGGTTTTCACCTGGATTGCCTTGGCCTTGAGCTGGTGGGTGATCTCATCGAACAGGGACTTGTCCAAGCCATCAGCCACAAGGGCTTTGCGAAACCGCACGAAAGCCGTTCGCTCTGGCGTCGCCTCGGAGATCGAGAACCCGCAGAACCGCCGGAACGATCCTCGGTCATCCAGCGCATCGGCAAGCTTGACGTCGGACAAATCGTACCAGATCGACAGCAGCATCGCCTTGAACAAGGCCAGAGGCGGCCAGGCCGGCTCGCCCTTGGCAGAGCAGGAAACCACGCCAAGCGCACGATCGACAGATCCCCAATCAATCAGCATGCTAAGCTTATCCAACGAAGACTGCCGCCGCGATCAACGGCAAAACCGAACTTTTCCTGACCAATGCGCCGACCTGACATCCAAGACCTCAATCCATTGTTAAATTGAGGGAATCATAAATCATCGCGCCAGTAAAGACGCCCGCGCACAGGTCTCGTTAGCTCGTGATGCGAGCCGCTGGATCGTCCAACAGACCGAGATCGGCAAGCTGTTCTGCGATGCGACGGTGAATGCGGCGCTTTTCAAAAACGTCGAGATTTTATGCTCGCGGCCGCAACGGCCGCGAGAATTGGCCAGCCTGACACAAGCGTTCGTACCTAGCATGGGGATAGCGTCACTGTGCGTGTCGAAGGCGTGGCTCCAATCCAGCTATCGACGCCAGTAGAATTATAAGACCTGCTGAAAGTCTGCGATATGACAACAATTCCTTCGTTTACGCCTCTTCAGATCAAAGCCCTTGCGCCGTCGGCCGTTGCTGCTTGGAATGCCGATGACATTGCCGCCTTGTCGAGTTCGCAGCTCGCCGCGCTGTCGTCGATTCAAGTCGCGGCGCTCAAGGAAAGCAGCATTAGCGGCCTCAACAATTCGCAGATTTCCTCGATCGCACCAAAGGCGATGGTCGGCCTCACGCTGGACCAGCTTGCAGCAATTTCCACCGACGCCATCTCCAGCCTCGGCGCCGCGCAGGTCGCGGCGCTGACGACGACGCAGATCGCGGGCCTCAGCACCGCGCAGGCCGAAGCCTTCAATCCATCGCAAATCGCCGGCATGAGCTCTGCGCAGATCGGGGCCCTCAGCGCGGAAGATCTCGCGTCCTTCTCGAACGCCGATATCGCCGCCATCAATACGAAGGCGATCCGGGGGCTGACCACAGAACAGATCGCGGCGCTGAGCAGCAGCCAGGTTGCCGCCCTGACCCCTGGGCAGGTCGCCGCCATGCGGGACACGCAGATCGGTGCCTTTTCCGTCTCGCAGATCGGAGCCTTGACGATCCAACAGATTGGCGCATTGAGTGCGACGCAGCTCTCCGGCCTGCCACCAGCAAGCATCGCAGCGTTCTCCGCCGACCAGATCGGCGCCGTCAGCGGCAGGGCAATAACCGGCTTGCGTTACGATCAGTTGGCGGCGCTTTCGACCACGCAGGTCGAGGCGCTGACTGCGAGCCAGGTCGGGCAAATGAGCGCCCGCCAGTTCACCGCCCTGACACCGGCTGCATTGGCCACCTTCACGACAACCGAAATCGCGGCCATGACGCCATCCGCGATGTCAGGGCTATCGGTCGAGCAGATCGGCGCGCTCTCGACAAACCAGATCGCGGCGCTCACCCCGGCGCAGGTCGCGGCTCTGAAGCCTGCGCATATCGCAGCCCTTTCCACGGCCCAGGTCGGCGCACTGACCGAAACGCAGATGCGCGCGCTGACCTCCCTGCAGGTCGCTGCCTTCGGCACCGACACGATCGCCTCGTTTTCCACCACGCAGATAGCCGCTCTCAGCACCAGGGCGATCCCCGGCCTGTCAGCGGCCCAGGTGGCGGTCCTGACCGCCACGCAGATCGATGCTTTGACCCCGACGCAGATCGGCAGCTTCAGCGCCAAGCAGGTGGCGGCGCTCAGCCCCGAAGCGCTGGCCGCGTTCTCGCCCGACGATATCGCGTCCCTCAAGCCCGCCGCGATTCCGGGCTTCACCGCGACCCAGATCGCGGCACTCAGCCTCGAGCAGTTCGCCGGCCTGACGCCGACCCAGATCAGCGCCTTCCAGACGATCCAGATCACGGCGATGTCCCCGCAACAGATCGATACCTGGTCGACGACGCAGATTCGCGCCCTGAGCGCGACGCAGGTTGCGGCGCTCGGCACGGAAAAGCTCGCCGTTCTCTCCCCTGAGCATATCGGCGCGCTGAATGCCAAGTCCGTAGCCGGAATGACACCTGCCCAGATCGCGGCATTGTCACCGGCGCAGGCCGAGGCTTTGACGACCTCTCAGGTCGGCGGCTTGAGCACGGCCCAGATCGCGGCCCTGACGCCGGCAGCCCTCGAGACGTTCACGCCTGCGAAAATCCAGGCGATCAGCACAAGGGCCGTTTCCGGTCTGTCGGCCGAAAACGTGGCCAGCCTCGATCTCGAGCAGGCTGCGGCGCTGACTGCCGGCCAGATCGGCGCCATGAAAAATCCTCAGGTTGGCGCACTCACACCGGCCCATATCGAAGCGATGTCGACGGCCCAGATCAAGGGCCTCAACGCCGGTCATATCTCGGCCCTCAGCGTCGAGGCGATCAGGGCGTTTTCCACCGATCAGATCGCGGCGCTCAGCACGGCCGCCATCGGTGGCCTGACGACGGCGCAGCTTGCGGCACTCAGCACCACGCAGGCGGAAGCGTTCACGTCCTCGCAGGTGAGCGGGCTCAGCGTTACGCAGGTGACAGCCCTTTCCGTCGCTGATCTCGCCACATTCTCGGCCGCTGATATCGCCGCCATCAAGGCCGCCGCCATTCCCGGTCTGTCCAACGAACAGTTGGCCGCCTTCGGGCCCGAACAGATCGCCGCCCTGACATCCACCCAGATCGCCGCGCTGAAACCCAGCCAGATCGCTGGCCTTCAGCCCGGCCAGGTCGGCGCGCTGAGCATATCGCAAATCCGTGCCCTGACCCCGACACAGGTCGCGGCCCTGACCGCGGACGGCGTTGCCGCCCTGTCGACCGACCAGATCGCCGCCCTTGCGACAAGAACCGTCGGCGGCCTGACCTCGACCCAGGTCGGCGGGCTGACGGATGCCCAGATCGAGGCGCTGACATCGGCCCAGATTACCGGCCTGACCGCCACGCAACTGGCCTCCCTCACCCCGCAGGGCCTTGCCACCTTCACCGAAGAAGAGATCGCCGCGATCAGCACCACCGCGATCACCGGCCTGACGAATGCGGCGCTGGCCTCCCTCAACCCGCAGCAGATGGGCGCGCTGACGCCTGCCCAGATCGCCGCGTTGAAACCGGAACAGATCGCCGCGCTGACCGCCTCGCAGATCGATGGCCTGACGACCGCACAGGTGACCGCGCTGACTGCCGCCCAGGTCGCGGCGCTGCCAACGGATCGCCTCGCCGCCTTTTCCACCGACCAGATATCGGCATTGTCATCAAAGGCCGTCGCCGGCATGACACCGGCGCAGGTCGCCGCCCTCAGCACCGTCCAGATCGCCAGCCTGTCGACCACCCAGATCGCCGCGCTGACATCCACGCAGGTCGCGGCCCTGCCGGTCAGCGCGCTATCGAGCTTCACCACCGCGCAGATCGCCGCGATCAGCATCGCCGCGATTCCAGGCCTTGCGAATGACGGCATTGCCGGCCTCAGCCTCGACCAGATCGGCGCGCTGACGACGAGCCAGATCGGCGCCCTGACCGGCAGCCAGGCGGGAAGCCTGACGGCCGCGCAGATGAACGGGCTCACCACCGCCCAACTCGGGGCCTTCGGCGCAGCGCAGATCGCCGGACTCTCGACGGACAAGATCACCGCCCTTTCGCCAGAGCAGATCGCGGCACTCAGCACCAAGGCCATCGCCGGACTGACAGCGGCTCAGGTCAGCGCGCTCTCGGTCTCCCAGATCGACAGCCTTTCGACGGCCCAGATCGGCGCGCTGACCGCGACCCAGATGAGCAATCTGGGCGCAGCGGCGCTCGCGACCTTCTCACCAGCCGACATTGCCGCCATCAGCGCCAGCGCCCTTTCGGGCCTGAGCGCACCGCAGATCGCCAACTTGAGCGCCGATCAACTCGGCGCCCTCTCGGCAGCCCAGATGGCCGGATTGACGGCGGAGCAGATCGGCAGCCTCGGCACGAGCCAGGTGAGCGGGTTGACGGCCACGCAGATCAAGGCGCTGAGCGCCACCCAGATCGCCGCACTCTCGCCGGCCAGCGTCGCCGTGCTGTCCTCGACCCAGATCGAGGCGATCAGCGTCGCGGCAATTCCGGGCCTGACGGAGGCCCAGCTTGCCGGCTTCACCGCCGGACAGGTCGATAGCCTGACCAGCGCACAGATCGGCGCCCTGACCGGCACGCAGATCGGCGCCCTCGGCGATACGGTGATCTCGACGTTCTCCGCGACGGATATCGCTGCGATCAATGCCTCGGCGATCGCCGGCCTGCCGGAATCCTTCGTCTCTGCGCTTCATCCGGAGCAGATCGCCGGCCTTACCGCCGCCCAGATCGGCAACTTGAGCTACTATCAGGTCAACGGCCTGACCGCAGCGCAGCTTGCCGCCGTGACCCCGAGCCAGATCGGCAATTTCAGCGCCCTGCAGATCGCGGCGCTGAGCCCCGACAAGGTCGCCGGCCTGACCCCTGCCCAGGTCGCAGCCATCGCTCCCGGCGCCATCAGCGGACTGGCGGCCACCACCGTTTCCGGCCTGACGGCGGCGCAGGCCGAAGCGTTGACACCAGCGCAGATCGCCAAATTCAGTGCATCGCAGATCACCGCGATCAGCACATCTGCGCTGGCCACCTTCTCCGCCGCGGATATCGGCGCGATCAGCCTGACGGCCCTGCCCGGCCTGACGCCGGCGCAGGCGAGGAACTTCAGCATCGCCCAGTTGGGAGGGCTGACCTCCTCGCAAATGCAGGCCCTGTCGCCGGAACAGATGACCGCCATCGTCGCCGCCTATGATGCGCACAAGGGCTCTTAGGCTACTGCATAATTCCTTAAATCGGATTCGATTTAAGGATAAAATTATTCAGCATATTTAAAGTGTTACAGCGACCTTTGCGCGTCATATTTGACGCGCGGCGCTGTAGAATAACGGAACGATGGGTTGAGACTATTCTGCCGGGGCGTTCGCAAGAACGCCCGGTCGTCTGTTTCGCGTTAAACAGCCCGCCGGCGGAGGATGAACCAGACGGCCACGGCGCTCATGATCGCCAGGGAATACCAGGTCAGCGCATAGACGAGATGGCTGTTGCGGAAGGCAACCACAGTGAGACCACCGATCGGCAGACCACCCGGATTGGGCGTCGCATCCGCATCGATGAAATAGGGCGCGACGTCCGTAAGCCCCTTCGACGCGGCAATCGCTGCGACGTCGCGGGAAAACCAGCGGTTATTTGCCGGATCGTTGGAGCGGAGAAATCCGCCAGCCGGTTCATTCATCCTGAAAAGGCCTGTCACCGATACCGGCCCTGCGGCCAATTCGCTGCCGAGGCGTGCATCCCGTGCGCTCCGGTCAGTCGGCACGAAGCCGCGATTGATCAGGATCGTCGTCGCGTCATCCAGATGCAGCGGCGTCAGCACCCAGAAACCCGCGCCACGTTCCGTCACCGCCTGCACCAGGACCGATTTGTCGTGTTCGAAGAACCCCTTGACGGTGACATGCCGGTATTCATCATTCGCGGCTTCGACCCTTGCCCATTCGGAACGGGATGGCGCCGGCACAGCCTGGTCATGGACGCGCGTTTCCACGCGCTCAATCAGATCGAGTTTCCAGAACAGCCGCTGAATCTGCCATGTTCCAAGGCTGATGAAAACCACAACGAGGAACATCATCAGCCCGGCAAACGCCAGGCGGGAACGGGAAGACGAAACGCTGGGCCTCGTCTCCTCTGCAGATCGATCCTTCGTCATGATCGTCTCGGCTCTTTGCTCAAGCCGTTACGGCATGTTCTTCATCATATCGTGGGTCATCGGCATCATGTTCGCGTTCAGGTGATGCATGACCCAGAGCGAGCCGGCGAGCGCGATGCCGACGATCACCAGCGTGAAGATCAGCGCCATCATCGTCCAGCCGCCTTCCGAGCGCGGGTTCATGTGCAGGAAGTACACCATGTGAACGACGATCTGCACCGCGCCGATGCCCATGACGATCACCGCGGTCAAGAGCTTGCTGTCGAGTACGCCGCCCATCACCAGTCCGAACGGGATCGCCGTCAGGATCACCGACAGGATGAAGCCGATCATGTAGCTCTTCAGCGAACCGTGGGCAGCCTCGTGGCCATGGCTGTGCCCGTGATGCGCCTGCGTTGCACTTTCGTGGGGCTGGTGAGATGGCGTGCTCATACGAGAACTCCCAAGAGGTAGACGAAGGAGAAGACGCCGATCCAGATCACGTCAAGGAAGTGCCAGAACATCGACAGGCACATCAGCCGGCGGCGGTTTTCCGGGATCAATCCACGCTTGCTGACCTGCACCATCAACGTGATCAGCCAGATAATGCCGAAGGTCACATGCAGGCCGTGGGTGCCGACCAGCGTGAAGAAGGAGGACAGGAAGGCGGACCGTGTCGGACCGGCACCTTCCTGGATCATATGGTGGAATTCGTAGATTTCCAAACTCAGGAAGATGGCGCCGAACACTCCGGTGACGCCGAGCCAGAACAGCGTTTCCATCTTGGCATTGCGCTCCATCTGGAGCATGGCGAAACCATAGGTGATCGACGAGAACAACAGCATGGCCGTATTGACGGCGACGATGTTGAGATCGAACAGATCGGCCGGCGACGGGCCTGCCGCATAGTTGCGCCCGAGCACGCCATGCGTTGCAAACAGCACGGCGAAGATCAGGCAGTCGCTCATCAGGTAGAGCCAGAAACCCAGCATGGTGCTGTTTTCCGGATGATGATCTTCCGTCAGGTAGAATTGCGGCTTCTCGGTTTCCTGGACGTGGGTCGCGCTCATGGGCTCAGGTCCGTTCTGCAAGCAGCTTGGATCGCGCGTCTTCCGTCGCCGAAACGGTTTCGGCGGGGATGAAGAAATCGCGATCGTAGTTGAAGGTATGGGCGATCGAGACCGCGATGATGGCGACGAAGGACACGGCCGCCAGCCACCAGATGTACCAGATCATCGCGAAGGCGAGCACGATGCTGATGCCTGCGAGGATGACGCCGGTGCCGGTGTTCTTCGGCATGTGGATCGGACGAAAGCCGGTGAGCGGACGCTCGTAGCCGCGGTACTTCATGTCGTACCAGCTGTCGTGATCGTGGACGACGGGCGTGAAGGCGAAGTTGTAATCCGGCGGTGGCGAAGAAGTTGACCACTCCAGGGTACGGCCATCCCACGGATCGTCGCTGTCGCAGCGCAACTGGTCACGCTTCAGGAAGCTGACGACGAGCTGGATGATGAAGGAACCAATACCGCACGCGATCAGCGCGGCACCGATGGCTGCGATGATGAACCAGATCTGCAGCGACGGATCCTCGAACTGGCTGACGCGACGGGTCACGCCCATCAGGCCGAGCACGTAGAGCGGCATGAAGGCGACGAAGAAGCCGATCTGCCAGAACCAGAAGCTGAGCGTTCCCCAGAAGACATCGAGCTTGTAGCCGAAGGCCTTGGGCCACCAGTAGACGAGGCCCGCCATCAGCCCGAACAGCACGCCGCCGATGATGACGTTGTGGAAGTGCGCAATGAGGAACAGCGAATTGTGCAGCACGAAGTCGGCCGGCGGGATGGCGAGCATCACGCCGGTCATGCCGCCGATGACGAAGGTGATCATGAAGCCGATCGTCCACAGCATCGGCAGTTCGTAGCGGATACGGCCGCGATACATGGTGAAGAGCCAGTTGAACATCTTCGCCCCGGTCGGGATCGAAATGATCATCGTGGTGATGCCGAAGAAGGCGTTGACCGAGGCGCCCGAACCCATCGTGAAGAAGTGATGCAGCCACACGAGATAGGACAGGATCATGATGACGCAGGTGGCATAGACCATCGAGGCATAGCCGAACAGGCGTTTGCCCGAGAACGTGGCGACCACTTCCGAGAAGATGCCGAACGCCGGCAGCACGAGGATATAGACTTCCGGATGACCCCAGATCCAGATGAGGTTGATATACATCATCGGGTTGCCACCAAGGTCATTGGTGAAGAAGTTCGTGTCGACGTAGCGATCGAGCGACAAGAGTGCGAGCGTCGCCGTCAGGATCGGGAAGGTCGCGACGATCAGGATGTTGGTGCAGAGCGAGGTCCAGGTGAAGACCGGCATCTTCATGAAGGTCATGCCTGGCGCGCGCATCTTGACGATGGTCGCGATCAGGTTGATGCCCGACAGCGTCGTCCCGACGCCTGCCACCTGCAGGCCCCAGATGTAATAATCGACCCCGACGCCGGGACTATAGTCCGATCCCGACAGCGGCGGATAGGCCAACCACCCGGTACGCGCGAACTCGCCGACGAAGAGCGACATCATGATGATGATGGCGCCGGCCGTCGTCATCCAGAAGGAGAAATTGTTGAGGAACGGGAAGGAGACGTCGCGCGCGCCGATCTGCAGCGGCACGATATAGTTCATGAAGCCAGTGACGAAGGGCATCGCCACGAAGAAGATCATGATCACGCCATGGGCTGTAAAGATCTGGTCGTAGTGATGCGGATTGAGGTAACCCTCGTTGCCATTGAAGGCGATCGCCTGCTGAATGCGCATCATGATCGCATCGGCAAAGCCGCGCAGCAGCATGATGATGGCCAGGATGATGTACATGATGCCGATCTTCTTGTGATCGACGGATGTGAACCACTCGGTCCAGAGATAGCCCCATAGCCTGAATTTCGTGATCAGGCCGAGAACGGCGATGCCACCGAGCGCCACGGCCGCGAAGGTCACGACGAGGATCGGCTCGTGATAGGGGATCGCTTCCAGGGAAAGCCGACCGAAGAGGAATTTCGTGAGGCTGATATCGCCGAACATGGGGTATCCAATATCGTTTCGAATGCGGGCCCAACGGGCTCATGGCGGTGTTGCGCGCACGCCGTGTCCGGCGGGCGCGGGCGTCGCATTTATTTCGTGTGCATCTCGTGGTTCATTTCGGCCGGCATCTCCCGCCCGCCGTTGATGCCTTCAGCCGGCTCTTCGCTGCGCGCGGGGTTGCCGGTGGCCGGGAACGTGGCGCCCGGTGCGGCCTCCTCGCCATGGCCGCCGCCAGTATCGGCGTGCCGATTGTCATGTTCGAGCTTCGCCTTGTTCTCATGGCTCTCAAGGCCCGCGCCGCCCATCAGGTCGATATGCATCATGTCCTTCATGCACATCTGGCCGGGACGGACGCACATATTGAGCACGGCATCGAAAAGCCTGTTTTCGAAGGATGCGAAATAGCGGACGGGCTCCCTGATGCTCGGCTTCTCGAGCTTCAGGTAGGCATCGCGGTTGAGCATGGTGCCGTTCTGCTTCACCCGGGCGATCCAGTCATCGAAACCCGCTTGGTCCAAACCGTGGAACTTGAAGCGCATATGGGAGAAGCCGTCGCCACTGTAGTTTGACGACAGACCTTCATATTCGCCGGACTTGTTGATCACGGCGTGCAGCTTGGTCTGCATGCCGGGCATGGTGTAGATCATCCCGGCAAGGGCCGGGACATAGAAGGAGTTCATCACGGAGGAGGCGGTGAGCTTGAAATTGATCGGAACATCGACAGGTGCTGCCATTTCATTGACCGTCGCAATGCCATAGTCGGGATAGAAGAACAGCCATTTCCAGTCGAGTGCCACGACCTCGACATTCAGCGGCTTGACCTCCGCGGTCACGGGACGCGACGCATCGATCCGGTCGAGCGGCCGGTAGGGATCGAGCTTGTGGGTGCTGACCCAGGTGATGGCGCCGAGCGCGATGATGATGGCAAGCGGCGCCGACCAGATGACGACTTCAAGCCCGGTCGAGTGATGCCATTCCGGATCGTATCTCGCCGATGTGTTCGACTGGCGATAATGCCAGGCGAACCAGAGCGTCAGGCAAATGACGGGCACGATGATGATCAACATCAGGATCGTCGAGATGACGATGAGATCCCGCTGCTGTGTGGCGATGTCTCCGGACGGCGACATGACGACCATATTGCACCCCGTCAGGGCCAGGAGCATGAGCGTCAGGATGATCGATCGTTGGGCGATTTGCATCGGCATTTCCGGCTCAACTTGCGTTATGTTTCGTTGCCAATAATCAGGCACGGTCACACTTGGGAATGAGGTGGTTCGTCGCACCGCAGCATTCTGTCGCATCGCAATAGAAGCTTTTCATTTCTCGTTGCCGCAGTTTTATAATAGCGCAATAGACGTGTCGGTTTGCTGCACTACCGTTGAAGCATGCCGACAGATTATCGACATCTGCCCCGAAATTCGAGTGCCGATCTAATTCTTGATATCTGAAGTCAATTAGTCAACACTCGAAGGACATGGCGCACATCGCTCGGAGAAATTCATGAGTTCGGCCGTCAATCCCACATCCACCGGTCTCGAACAGGACGCCCGTCGCATTCACGATGACGGCAAACCCCTGTCGCCCGGCAATATCGCCATCGGCGTGGTGATCGGCCGGACGTCGGAATTCTTCGACTTCTTCGTCTACGGCCTCGGCTCGATCCTCGTCTTTCCGAAGCTGATCTTCCCGTTCGCACCGAGCGCGGTCGCCGCGACGCTGATGGCCTTCGCGCTGTTTCCGCTGGCCTTCATCGCCCGTCCGATCGGTTCCTTCGTCTTCATGTGGATCGACCGCAACTATGGGCGCGGCACGAAGCTGACGATCGCCCTGTTCATTCTCGGCGGTTCGACGGCCTCAATCGCCTTCCTGCCCGGCTACGACACCATCGGATATTGGGCGGTGGCGCTCTTGGCATTGTTCCGGCTGGGACAGGGGTTCGCGCTCGGCGGCGCCTGGGATGGCCTTGCCTCCCTCCTGAACCTCAGTGCCCCTGAAAATCGCCGCGGCTGGTATGCGATGATCCCGCAACTCGGCGCGCCGATCGGTTTTGCGCTCGCCAGCATTCTCTTCGGCTACATGGTCACCAGCCTGTCCGAGGCTGATTTCCTCGCCTGGGGCTGGCGTTATCCCTTCTTCGTCGCCTTCGCGATCAACGTCGTGGCGCTGTTTGCCCGCCTTCGTATCGTTGCCAGCAAGGAATTCGGCGCTGCGATGGAAGCACAGGAACTGCAGGCCCGGCCGATCTTCGAAATGCTGAGCAAGCACAGCCTCGACGTCATTCTGGGCGCCTTCGTACCGCTGGCGAGCTTCGCGATGTTCCACCTCGTCACCATCTTCCCGCTGAGCTGGATCACGCTGTTCGGTGGCCAGTCGCCGGCGCAGTTCCTCTGGGTGCAGGTGGCGGGCGCCGCGGTGGGCGCGGTCGGTATCGTACTGTCGGGCTTCATCGCCGACCGCATCGGCCGGCGCAACGAGTTGATGCTCGGCGCCATCCTCATCGCGATCTTCAGCTTTTCCGCGCCGTTCCTGCTCGACGCCGGCCGCAGGGGCCAGGATGCCTACATCCTGATCGGCTTTGCCATTCTCGGCCTCACCTTTGGCCAATCCTCCGGCGCGGTGTCGTCACGCTTCACGCAATATTATCGCTATACAGGCGCCGCGCTCACTTCCGACCTCGCCTGGCTGCTCGGCGCCGGCTTCGCGCCGCTGGTCGCGCTCGGCCTTGCCAGCAGCTTCGGCATCATCTTCATCGGTGGTTACCTCATCTCCGGCGCCATCTGCACCATCGCGGCGCTAACCCTGACCCGGACGCTCGACGTCCACTAAGCCCGAACCGCCCAACTCACGATACGTGCGACGCCGTCCGTCTCCACGGGCGGCGTTTTGTTTTCACGCAGCATGTTTCCGCGCGGACCCGGAGAATCCAGCGCCAGGGCGACCAGTTACCGCCTTTACTGCGGGCTTTCCGTGGATCACGGTAAAGGCTTTGGTCAAAAAAATGCGCGGCCACCCGAAAGTGAACCGCGCAAATCCCTGTTTTGCTTCTTGTCGAGCGTTACAGGCCGAGAGTCTGCAATTCGGCGTCAATGCGTTCGCGTGCCTTCTTGGGTAACTTCGCGGCCTTGACGTCAGCCAGGTTGGCCGGATTGTCATCGACGATCACAACAGCGGCCATGCCCATGCCGAAATGCGGCGCGCACTTGACGACATAGACGCCGGGCGTCGCGAAGGTCACCTTGACCGCTTCGTTCATCTTGCCCTTGAAGGCTTCGGCGCCGGCCGGGATCAGATCCTTGACGGTCTCGGCATTGTGGCTCTTGTCGGTCGGTACGAAGGTCACGGTATCGCCCTTTGCGACCTTGATGGCGGCGGGTTCGAAAACCATCACGCCTGCGGCACCCTTGTTCAGCATGTGGATTTCGAAATCGGCGGCATTGGCTGCTGCGCCGAAGGCCGCGGTCAGGATCGCGGCGGCCACTACGGCGGTCATCTTGCTTTTCATCGTCTTGCTCCTTGCGCAAAGCCCGATCGGCTCTACTGAAAGAACCATAGTCAAGACGGCGTTTTCATTCTTTGCTTTCGCTCAAACAATCATGAGATTTGCGGTCAATGATCACTGCTGTCGGCAAGCGCCTGCAGGCCGGCAATGTCACGCACCAGCAGTTTCTGCCGCCCCCCCTCGACGAGGCCCTTGCTTTCCCAGGCGCTGAGGATACGGGAAACGGTGTGCAGCGTCGTGCCGGTCATCTCGGCGATGTCCTGACGGGTGATCGGAAAGTCGATGCGGATGCCGGCCTCCTCGGCCCTGCCCGCCTGCTTCGTCAGCCGCAGAACAGTGTGGGCCACGCGGCGTTCGACTTCCTCGGTGGAGATTTCACGTATGCGGGTATGGGCCTCTTCCAGCCGCTGGCCGATCGTGTTCAGGGCGCTGACGGCCAGATGTGGGCTGCGATCGATAAATTGGGGCCAAAGCTCGGTCGCCCAGCAAAGCGCAAGGCTCTCGATGACCGCAAACGCCGTGCCGGGATAGTCGCTGCGGCGCAGGGCCTTGGCAAAGCCGAAGAGATCGCCCGGATGAACGACCCGAACGATGATCTGCTGCCCGTCTGCCGTCACCTGAGTCACCTTGAGGCGGCCATTGAGAAGAAGGAAGAAATGTGTCGCCGCGGCGCCCTGTTCGAAGAAGGCTTCCCCAGGCCCGATCCGCTTGGACACGGCCTGCGACAGCAGCGCCTCCACGTCGGAGTCCGGCATTCTGTCAAACATCGGAAAGGATTTGACGACGCTCTTGTCTATCTTCAACGGAAACTCCAGCTCGGCAAATATCGATCCATGGTCGGTACTTTACTAGCTGTAGTTTCCCAGACAAGCACTAGGAAATAATGCCGCGGTCGCGCAATCGCTTCAAGAGGCTTGCATACCAGCGGTCGTCACGGATCAGCCGGAAGCCCAGATTGGACGGCGGGGCGCCGACCGAGCATCCGCCGGTCTTCGGGTCACGCACGAAAGCGCTCATCGGCGAATTGTGCCGGCCGACGGTCACATAGATGCCGCAGGCCGCGTTCGTTTTCGCTGAAGCCGCGCCAGCCAGATCGATCCGGCGGTGGCAGGTCGATGTCCATTCCCAGACATTGCCGGCAAAGTCCGCGAGGCCGTATTCGTTCTCGCCGAAATGCCCCCTTTCCTTTGGTTCCGGTTCGCTGTCGGCCTTCCGCCGGCTTTCCCGCTCATAATCGGCCAGCCAGCGAAGCGCCGGGTTGCGGCTGTCGGAATCGACACCGAGAGCGTCGTCGGCGAATTTGCCGGCGGCGGCAAAGGCAATCTGTTCATAGGTCGGGACAAGCCAGGTCTCCCCGGTCTTGTCGCTGAACCAGTGCGCATAGGCCATCGCGTCATCGTGGCTCACGCCGGTCGCGGGGAACTCCGCGCCGCGTATATGCGCCGGCGCGATTGCCACACATCGGCCGTCATCGACGCAGCGGGCATATTCGCCCTCGCTGACCTGGTACTTCATCAGCGACAGGCCAATCGGGATGCGCTTTTCGACCATCGGGCCATCGACGGCATAGCCGTTGCGGTAGAACTCGCCATCGCTGCGGTAAGTAAAACTGCCGGCGGGAACCTGCAGAATCTCGGCGAGATCGGCCGCCTTCGTTACTGCAGCGGCCGGCTCAAAGTAGCCGAGCTGCCCGGCAAGACCGGCGGAAGATCCGATGAGAAGGCTGATCGGCAGGGCGATCGAAAGAAATGAGACGGTTTGGGTGTTCGTGCGCTTTGCCATCGGGATATCCCCGCTTCATACGGCATGTTCTTGAGGAGGATGCCCGCGCCGCCTGGCGACGCGGGCTGTGTCGAAGCCTAGTGGCTATTGGGGGTGCTGATCGCGGTCATCAGGTCGTTGTTCCATTCTCCCTCGACCTTGAAGTGGCCGGCCGCGCCCTTCTCGAAAGCTTCGATCAGATTGTGGTTGACATAGGCGTAGATGCCCGGCTGCTGGAAAGTGTAGAAGGCCGCACCGGCGGCACCTCCCGGAATGAACCAGGTTTCCTGGTCGAGTTCCGGCGGGTTGGCGAACTTACCGGTCGCCCAGACATAGTCACCGTGGCCGCCGATCAGGTGCGGCCGGGTATCCCGGTTTGCCTGCGAATGCAGAATCAGGACCTTTTCGCCCACCTTGGCCTGGAGTGCATTGTCGCCAGTCAGACCGCCGACCGCGCCGTTGAAGACGATATGGCTCGGGGTCAGGGTGTTCATCACCTCCAACACATCGGCATAGGCCTCGCCGGAGCTGTCATACTTCTTGTAGTTTCCGTCCGCGTCGCGCGGCACGTAGAAGTCCTGCTCGCCGACATAGTAAGCGCGATCGTAGACGAGATCGTTGCCCTGATGATCCTTGAGGCCGTCACGCGGCAGCACCATGATCGCGCCGTTCATGCCCGAGGTGACATGCCAGGGCACCATTCCGGGAGGTGCGCAATGATACACGAACACACCGGCCTTGGTCGCCTTGAAGCGCATGACCGCGCTCTCCCCGGGGTTGACCACGGTCAGCGCGCCGCCCCCCAGGGCGCCGGTTGCCGAATGGAAGTCGATATTGTGCTGGAGCTCGTTGGTCTCCGGATTGACGAGGGTCACTTCGACATAGTCGTCCTGGTGCACGACGATCATCGGGCCGGGAACCGAGCCGTCGAAGGTCATGGCATGAACTTCCGTGCCGGCTTCGTCGATGACGATCTTCTTTTCCTCGATGGTCAGCGTGACTTCATAGATCTTCGGTCCGCCAACGGCCTTCTGCGTATGCGGGTGGATGAAGGGCGGCTTCACCAGTTCGAGCTTGACGCGCTCGATACCGGCAAGGTCGGTCGGCGCCGGCTTGACGGTGCCGACCTCGGAAGTCGCCTTCGCGGTCGTGGCAGCCATGATCGGTGCCGTCGCTCCTGCGAACGCGGCCCCGGCAAGAATAGTACGCCTTGTAATCATGAATTGGCTGCTCATGGGACTTCTCCTGGTTGGGAACGAACTTGTTTCGTCCTTTCGATGAGACGTTAGCCCCGGTCCCGACGGCTCTCTTTGTGCTGGAACAACATTAGAAATCCAAAATTCACTCGCTTTTTGTGCTTGCGCAAAGAGAGGGCACATTTCCTGTCCCATTGTCCGTTCAGAGACTGGAGACAAGACATGAGTGATGCCGAGCAACTTGCCACGCCACGGAGAGCCGCTGTCCCGCGCGGCCTATCAACAACCGGACCGATCCTGTTTTCCTACGGATTCCGACCGTTCTTTCTCGGGGCTGCGATCTGGACCTGTTGCGCGATGACGCTCTGGATTCTGGCGCTGACGGGACGAATCGATCTTGCCGGGGACTATGGTGCTCATGCCTGGCACGCGCATGAAATGCTGTTCGGTTTCGCCAGCGCCGTCCTCGCCGGGTTCCTGCTGACCGCCGTGCCCAACTGGACCGGAAGGCTGCCGGTTTCCGGTAAGCCTCTGTTCTTCCTGTTCCTGCTCTGGGTCGTGGGGCGCGTCGGCATGCTCGTACCGGATTTGGCCGGCAGTGCCGTTGCCGCGGCGATCGACGCCGTCTTCCTGCCGACGCTCCTTGTCATCTGCGTGCGGGAAGTCGTCGCGGGAAAGAAGTGGGCGGACCTGAAGGTGATTGCCGGGATCGCCGTACTGTCACTCGCCAATATCTGCTTTCATATCGAAACCATCGTGAACGGCGCCCCCGACATCAGCCCGAGGCTCGCCATATCCGCCTATATCGGCATGGTGATCGTCGTCGGTGGGCGCATCCTGCCGAGCTTCACGCGCAACTGGCTGGCAAAGCAGGGTGCCATCGGCTTTCCCGTTCCCTATGGCAGGTATGATACGGTCACGATCCTCGCATCCGTCGCCGTCCTGCTCTTCTGGTCGTTTCAACCGGAAGGACCGGTCGTCGCCCTTGCCGCGATCGCCGTCGCCCTGCTGCAGGCGATCCGGCTCTATCGCTGGCGCGGATGGAGAACGTTTGCCGAACCGCTGATCGTCATCCTGCACATCGCCTATCTCTTCGTACCGCTCGGATTCCTGGCGATCGCCGCCGCCGCCGTTGGCAAAATGGATGGATCGGCCGCCATGCACGTGCTGACGATCGGAACCGTCACCTCGATGATGTTGGCCGTGATGATACGCGCGACCAGGGGCCATACCGGCCGCATCCTGACCTCGTCCGTGCCGACCAATCTCTCCTATGCCGCGATCATGGTCTGCGCGGTTGCGCGTCCCCTCACCTCCGCCTTTCCGAATCACACCGATTCGCTCCACGCGATCGCGGGGCTAAGCTGGCTGGCGGCGTTCTTGTTATTTTTGTGGGAATATGCCCCCATGCTGATACGCAAGCGCAGACAGGCGTCTGAGCGGTAAACGTGCCATTTCATTTCACTTTTTACCCATGAAGGTGACATTTACCCAATAGACAAATGCGGAATTTGCCCTACAGTAAATTGCTGACCCGATGTCTCACGCAATCTCTGGAGGGTGTTGTCTTGGAGGCGACCCGAACGAACGACGTCACCAGCTTCCGTGCCAAGCGTCGCAAGGAACTTCTGACATTCGCCGTCCTGGCCTTCGGTATCTGGCCCATCGTCGCCGTCGGCGCGGTCGGTGGTTATGGCTTCGCCGTCTGGATGTACCAGATTGTCTACGGCCCGCCAGGTCCGCACGACATCAATCCGGCCCCTCCTGGATCGGCGGAGTGATCCGATGCCGGCATCCGTTTCCACCAGGCGTGCATTTCTGACCGGTCGACCGATGATCGAGACCGCCGCCGTTTATCCGCCGGGTGTCACCGAGCAGTCGGTGCTCGACTGTTCCGGCTGCGGCAAGTGTGTCGAAGCCTGTCCAAGTCAAATTATCGTCATGCGGTCGGGTCTCCCGACCATCGATTTCGATCGCGGCGAATGCACCTTCTGCGGCACGTGCGCGGAGCGATGTCCCGAGCGGGTTTTCCCGCCTGTATCCACGACTCGTTTCCCCCATCATGCCGTCATCGAGGACAGCTGCCTCGCGGTGAACTATGTGGACTGCCAGGCCTGCAGGGACGGTTGTCCGGCCGATGCCATCAGCTTCCGACCCCGGCGGGGCGGCCCGTTCGTGCCAAGCCTTGACGCGGATGCCTGCACCGGCTGCGGCGCCTGCATCGGGCTCTGTCCCACCGCCTCCATCTCCATGCGACCCGTGTCCCGGGAGGTAGCCCATGTCTGACAGTCATCACATTTCGAGCGCGGTCGTCGTCACGCGGCCGGAACTGACGGACAAAGTCGCGTCCCGGCTCGTCATGCTGGAGGGGGTCGAGGTTCACGCCGCCAAGCCCGGCAAGATCGTCGTCGTCATCGAGGGACCGCATTCAAGCGTACTCGGCGAGACGCTCATCCGCATTTCCGCGATGGACGACGTGCTTGCCGCACACATGGTTTTTGAACAGGTTATGCAGAAGAAGGAGGTGAGGGATGACGAGCGAACTGACGCGGCGTGATCTCCTGAAGGCGCAGGCGGCGGCGATTGCGGCCTCAACCGCGGGCATCGCCATGCCGGCAGCGGCCCAGTCCGTGCCCGGCGGGGTCGAGGCGCTGGAAATCAAATGGTCCAAGGCGCCCTGTCGCTTCTGCGGCACCGG
Source organism: Pararhizobium sp. O133 (assembly GCF_051669845.1). Lineage (NCBI taxonomy): Bacteria > Pseudomonadati > Pseudomonadota > Alphaproteobacteria > Hyphomicrobiales > Rhizobiaceae > Pararhizobium > Pararhizobium sp. O133. The sequence goes on from NZ_CP196427.1 coordinate 69,440, forward strand.
CTGCGGCGTGATGGTCGGCGTCAAGGACAATCATGTCGTCGCCACGCATGGCGACATGGAGGCGGAGGTCAATCGCGGCCTCAACTGCGTCAAGGGCTATTTCCTCTCCAAGATCATGTACGGCAAGGATCGCCTGACGACGCCGCTGTTGCGCAAACGCGACGGCGCCTATGCAAAGGACGGCGAATTCGAGCCGATCACTTGGGAAGAAGCCTTCGACATAATGGCCGCACAGGCCAAGCGGGTGCTGAAGGAAAAAGGCCCGACCGCCGTCGGCATGTTCGGCTCCGGTCAGTGGACGATCTTCGAAGGATATGCGGCGACCAAGCTGATGCGCGCCGGCTTCCGCTCCAACAATCTCGACCCCAACGCCCGTCACTGCATGGCGTCCGCCGCCGTCGCCTTCATGCGCACGTTCGGCATGGACGAGCCGATGGGCTGCTACGACGATTTCGAGAATGCCGACGCCTTCGTGCTCTGGGGCTCGAACATGGCCGAGATGCATCCGATCCTGTGGACGCGCCTGGCCGATCGGCGGCTCGGGCACGAGCATGTGAAGGTCGCGGTGCTGTCAACCTTCACCCATCGCAGCATGGACCTCGCCGACATTCCGCTGATCTTCAAGCCCGGCACGGATCTGGCGATCCTCAACTATATCGCCAACCACATCATCCAGACCGGACGGGTGAACCAGGAGTTCGTCGACAAGCACACGAAATTCATGAAGGGCACCACGGACATCGGCTACGGCTTGCGTCCGGACAATCCACTGGAGCTGAAAGCCAAGGGCGTCGCCGATGCCGCCAAGATGGACGCGATCGACTTCGAGGCGTTCAAGCAGATCGTCTCGGAATACACGCTCGAAAAGACCGCCGAACTGACCGGCTGCGACAGCGCGTTTCTGGAACAGTTGGCCGAGCTTTATGCCGATCCGAAGATCAAGGTCATGTCGCTCTGGACCATGGGCTTCAACCAGCATGTGCGCGGCGTCTGGGCCAACCAGATGGTCTACAATATCCATCTGCTTACCGGAAAAATCTCCGAGCCCGGAAATAGCCCCTTCTCGCTCACCGGCCAGCCTTCGGCCTGCGGCACGGCGCGCGAGGTTGGCACCTTCGCCCACCGCCTGCCCGCCGACATGGTTGTCACCAATGCGGAACACCGCAAGCATGCGGAAGAACTCTGGAAGCTGCCGGCCGGCTTGCTGCCGGACAAGGTCGGCTATCACGCCGTCGAGCAGGACCGGATGCTGCATGACGGCAAGTTGAATTTCTACTGGGTGCAGGTCAACAACAACGTTCAAGCCGCCCCCAACACCAGCAACGAGACCTACAAGGGTTATCGCAATCCCGATAACTTCATCGTCGTCTCCGATGCCTATCCGACAGTGACGACGATGAGCGCCGACCTTATCCTGCCTGCGGCCATGTGGGTCGAGAAGGAAGGCGCCTATGGCAATGCCGAACGGCGCACCCATGTCTGGCACCAACTCGTGACGGCGCCCGGAGAAGCGCGCTCCGACCTTTGGCAGATGGTTGAATTCTCGAAGCGCTTCACCACGGACGAGGTCTGGCCCGCCGATATCCTTGCCAAGGACCCGGAATACAAGGGCAAGACCCTGTACGAAGTCCTGTTCCAGAATGGTCAGGTCGATAAATTCCCCCTTACGGAAGTTCCGACCGAATATGAAAATCGCGAGGCCAAGGCCTTCGGCTTCTACCTGCAGAAGGGGCTGTTCGAGGAATATGCCAGCTTCGGCCGCGGCCACGGCCATGATCTGGCGCCCTACGATACCTATCATCAAGTGCGCGGTCTGCGCTGGCCCGTCGTCGACGGCAAGGAGACACGGTGGCGGTACCGCGAGGGCTACGACCCCTATGTCAAACCCGGCGAAGGCCTCAAGTTCTACGGACAGAAGGACGGCCGCGCCGTCATTCTCGGCGTCCCCTACGAGCCGCCAGCCGAATCTCCCGACGAGGAGTTCAATTTCTGGCTGGTCACCGGCCGCGTGCTCGAACATTGGCATTCCGGCTCGATGACGATGCGCGTGCCTGAACTCTACAAGGCCTTCCCCGGCGCCCGTTGCTTCATGAACGGCGACGATGCCCGCAGGATGGGCATCAACCAAGGCGCCGAAATCCGCATTCAGTCACGGCGCGGCGAAATCCTCAGCCGTGTCGATACGCGGGGGAGAAACCGCATGCCGCACGGCGTGATCTTCGTCCCGTGGTTCGATGCCAGCCAACTGATCAACAAGGTCACGCTCGACGCCACAGATCCCATCTCCAAGCAGACGGATTTCAAAAAATGCGCAGTCAAGATTCTTCCCGTCGCCTGATCAGAAGGCGCACCTGGGCGATTACGGCGGTCGCCCTCTGTCTCTTTACCGGCGGCGTCACCTTGGCGCAGGTCGTGCCGCCGCTGACCGGAAGCCAGGATCCGATGCAGAGCCAGGATACCCGTCCCTTGCCGAAATGGGTGATCGACGACCTGCGCAAGATGCGGAACTATCCGGACCAGCCGCCGATCATCCCGCATTCGATCGACGGCTACCAGCTGTCGGTCAACACCAACCGCTGCCTCTCCTGCCACAAGCGCGAGCTGACGGAAGGCTCGGGAGCGCCGATGATCAGCGTCACCCATTACATGACCCGCGAAGGCCAGATGCTCGCGGACGTCTCGCCGCGCCGCTATTTCTGCACCGCCTGCCATGTACCCCAGGCCGACGTGAAGCCATTGGTGCCGAACACCTTCAAGGACATGAGCGAACTTGGCTTCCAGCCGGCGGGTTCTGAACAATGATCGCGCGCGTGAAAGCCCTTGTCCTTTGGGTATGGACGCTGCTCACGACGCCGGCGGTGACGCTCAGCCTCGGCTTTCTGACACTGGGCGGCTTCGTCGGCGGCGTGATGTTCTGGGGTGCGTTCAACACCGCGCTGGAAATCACCAATACAGAGGCCTTCTGCACCAGCTGCCATGAGATGAAGACCAATGTCTACGAGGAGCTGACACGGACTGTGCACTTCTCCAACCGCTCGGGCGTCCGCGCCAGCTGTCCGGACTGCCACGTTCCGCACCAGTGGACGGACAAGATCGCCCGCAAGATGCAGGCCTCCAAGGAGGTCTGGGGCAAGATTTTCGGCACGATCAACACGCGCGAGAAATTTCTGGATCATCGCCTGGAACTGGCCCAGCACGAATGGGCGCGCCTGAAGGCCAATGACAGCCTGGAATGCCGCAATTGCCACTCGATGGCAGCCATGGACCTGACGAAGCAGACGGAGCGCGCGGCGGAAATCCATACGCGCTATCTTCTCTCCCGCAAGGCGACCTGCATCGATTGCCACAAGGGGATCGCGCATGAACTGCCGAACATGGAAGGCGTCGATCCCGGCTGGAAGGTTCCGGCCGAGCTCATCGGCAAGACCGCCCATAGTGGTTGGCATGACAGCGCCAAGCTGGCGGCTTATCTGGACGGCACGATGTCGGAATATGCGAACGACTGAGTGGCCTTCGATGCGCGGCTATCCGGGCGATTGTCAGCTGAACTGACGTCCGTGGCCGGCATTCGGACTGTCGGCGAGACCGGAAGTTTTCGGTCCCTTATTTGTATTGAATATCCGTGCCGGGCCATCAGGCCCGACGGCGGAACTCTCCCGGCCGGATACCAGGATGGCGCCAGTGAGATTGCCGAGGATAGATGTCGGCTGGCAGGATGCAATCATGGCTCACCCCCGCATCATGTCCGGCGACCACGGCGGGTCGTAGGTCAGTTCGACATCGACGGTCCGCGCCAGGCCTTCCGCCGCCGCCCGTTCGCGAACGGCATCGACGAGGAAGCCTGCTGCCGGGCAGCCGCGCGTCGTCGTGGTCATGCGGATCAGCAGGCGGTCGTCTTCCATCACGTCCGCTGAATAGATCAGACCGATATCGACCACGCTTCGGCCGATTTCGGGGTCGATGACATCGGACAGGGCGATCGCGATCCGGTCGGAGATTGCTTGGGGCGCGATCATTGCTTCGGTTCCCCACGCTTGATCATCATGCGAAAGGCCGCTCCCGCCTCATCGAAATTTCCAACCCATTGGTGGCCGCGCTTGATCAATTCCGGAAACAGGAAAACCGGCTCGCGTCCGAGGACTGCGAAAAGCACGCTTCCGACCGGCATCGTCTCCAGCGCATGCAGGATTTTCACCATCGGCTGCGGCGGGTCGAGCTCGGTCAGGTCAAGCTCGACGGTCGGGTCTGCCCAATTGTCCGCACTCCCGGCATCGTCCGAGGACTGGACCTCGGCATTCTTTGGGAAGAAACGCACTTCATAGTCACCATCGGCGAGTTCGGAAAGTTCATAGAGGAAGCCTTTGCGCTCCATGACGGAAAACAGCGGCTGCGGCTTGAACGGCGCCAGCAGGCGCAGCCCTTCCTTCGGCCTCAACCCGTCCACTGCGGTCATGATCGCGACGAGGGGCTCCACGCCTGCGGCCAGCAGGGGGCGGACGTCCAGTTCCTTGTATTCGATACCCATTGGCTTACTCCTTCAGTTCTGATTGGCGTATAGCAGATGCGGACGCACCGCACCGTGAGGCAGCCGGATGTCGGTGGGCGCATATTCCAATCGGCGCGCGCGGACGAATTCCACCACGAGCCCGGCGACGGCGGCGCATTCGGCCAGGGCCGCCAGCCGGAAAAGCATATCGATGCCGGAAAGCAGCGCGACAACTCCGATCGAAACGCCAACATGATAGAGAATAAACCAGATTCGACCGCAGGCTTCCTTGACGAGGTCCTGCACGCGCGGCACCGGGGCCCGCCCCATCACTGGACCATAGGCTTCAAGCCAGGTCAGGAATGGAACGATCTTGTAGAGCTGCGCCAGCCCCAGTCCGGAAAGCCAGCCCATGACCAGCGCATAGACGGCCGCCTGCCCGAGTGGCACCGTGTCCGGCACGATCTGCTCGACCGCGAGCATGACAAAGGCGACGACGAGATAGATCAGCGCTCCGACCCCCGCGACAGTGTTGAGTTCCAGCGTCTTGCGACGGCGCGACCGGACCATCCTGGCGATGTCGGCGAGGTAGAAAGCAAGAGCGATGCCAAAAAGCAGGATCGCGATCGCTTCCATCGCCCCAACGAGGTCTGGATAGAGGAAGGAAACGAACAATCCGGACCAGAGGACGACGAGGGCCAGAACCACGCTGGAAATCAGCCGCCGGGTCGAGAAGCCGGTTTCCGGCGCCAGCATGAACATAGAGAACAACCGGTAGCTGACACCGACGGCCGTGACGCTCATCCAGCCGACCGTGCCCGAGATTGCATGCACCGGCAGGCCCCGGATCAGCAGATCGGCGCCCCAATCCGTGTTCAGCCAGCCGCTTAACACGCTGGTGAAGATAGCGCCGAGCGAAATCGTCACGAGAAGTGCCGCAAGACCGATGAGGACGAGCCGGCTCGAATGATCCCTCGACGGCTGCGACAGGATCGTCGCGGCGAACGACAGGGCCAGGGCAACAAAGCCCATTGCCAGCAAGGCCGCACCAGTCGGCAGGATGGAAAGGTCCAGATCGACATGGCCGCCAAGCGTCAGGAAGCCGGCCAGCAGCGCCGACAGGCCGCAGACCAGCAGGACCAGTGCCGGTGCCGCCACGCGCGCGAAGCGGGCCTTGGCGGCGGCGAGCACCGGCACGAACTGAAGAAGCGCGCCGCAAAACAAAAGCCCCAGCCAGCCGATCGCCAGCAGGTGGACGATGAACAGCGTGTCCGGCGCCCTCACATCTTCGGACGGAAAGCCGAAACCCGCCCCCATCGCCGCCAACCCGAGAAGGAAGCAGACGACTGATGTGGCGAAATAGGACATTGTCCAGCGGGAGATGGGAGCACCGGGCATGGATCGCTTCCTTCACATGGGGTTCAGTGGCCGCAGCAACAATCGCAGCCGCTGCTTTCGGCGCGGGTGATCGCGACCTTCCAGACCTGGGGTCCCTGTTCCAGATATTCCCAGCCGAACTCGTCCGGGAAACGGGTCGAAATCTGGTAGTGCAACGGACGCGGATCGTGGTCGCTGGTGACATGCATGGCAGCGCCGGGCGTGAGCGTTGCGAGCATGCCGAAAATGGACGGATGGCGCTGCGCCGGCGGGATCGTCCGCACATCGATTTCGGGGATGGTATCTGACATATCGGCTCCAGAAGCTTGGAATTGAAACACGGACAACGCGGTCCGTCACCGCAAACTATGGGTTATGCGACCAGCCGACATTGCTCCGGAACAAACAGCCGGCATTTATCGGAGGCCATGTTGACCCAAGACAAAGAGGAGCACGCGGCGATGTCCTAGAAACAGGTCGTGGATTGAAGAAGGAAATGTCATGACCAACGACATCATTGCGAAATATGGCGATGCCCGCCTGCCGCGATATACCAGCTATCCGACCGCTCCGAAGTTTTCGAACGAGATCGATGCAGCCGATTATGCCGGCTGGATCAGGGGCATCGGCGCCGGCACGACCTCGCTTTACCTGCACATCCCGTTCTGCCGTTCCATGTGCTGGTACTGCGGCTGTCACACCACCATCACCGAGAAGGATCAACCAATCCTCGACTATCTCGATGTGCTGAAGCGCGAGATCGAAATGGCCGCCGGGACATCGGCGAGCCCGCTCGACGTGCGGGAAATCCATTTCGGCGGGGGTACGCCGACGATCATCGAGCCGCAGGAATTCGTCGGGCTGATGTCGCTTCTGCGGCGAAACTACCAGATTCACGACGAGGCGAATATTTCGGTCGAGATTGATCCGCGCACACTCGCCCCGGACATGGCGGCAGCGCTCGGCGAAGGCGGTGTCACGAGGGCAAGCCTTGGCGTCCAGAGCTTCGACCCCATCGTGCAGAAGGCGATCAACCGCATCCAGTCGGAAGAGACCACCGCCGCGACGGTCGAGGCGCTGCGCCGCAACGGCATCGGCGGCATCAATTTCGACCTGATCTACGGCCTGCCGCACCAGACGGTCGCCTCCTGCCAGGACACCGTGCGGGCCGCGATCGCCATGCGGCCGGATCGCTTCGCCGTCTTCGGATATGCGCATATTCCCAGCTTCAAGAAGCACCAACGCCTGATCGACGAAAACGCCCTGCCCGATGCCCAGGCCCGCCATGAACAGGCCGAGGCGATCGCTGCCGATCTCGTCGCGGCAGGCTACCGGCGCATCGGCCTTGACCATTTCGCCCTGCCGGAGGACGAGCTTGCGATCGCCGCCGAAAACGGCGCGCTGCGGCGGAACTTCCAGGGCTATACCACGGACAATTGCGACGCATTGCTGGGCTTCGGAGCCTCAGCGATCGGCCGGCTGGCAGATGGCTACGTGCAAAACGAAGTGCCGCCGGGCTCTTATGCGCGCAAGGTTGCCGCCGGTGAACTGCCGACAGCGAAGGGCTACAGGCTGACCCGCGAAGACAGGTTGCGCGCCAATGTCATCGAGCGGCTGATGTGCGATTTCGGTGCCGATATCCCGGCAATCGCCGCCGCGCATGGCTTCTCGCCGGATGTCCTGGTTGGGCAGAACCAACCTCTGCTGGACATGGCCGAGGATGGTTTGATCTCGTTCGAAAACGGCATGATCCGCCTCGACGGTGCCTACCGCTTCCTCGTCCGTACGGTCGCTGCAACCTTTGACAGCTATCTTGCTGACAGCCAGCGCACCTTCAGCAAGGCGGCCTGAGCGAATATCGACAAAAAGAGGGCTCGAAGGTCCGCCGCCTTCGAGCCCTCTTCCGCACGCTGCCTCCCCGTCAGCGTACGAATACCGCGTAAAAAGTGCCTCTCATCCGCCCTGTCGGGCACCTTCGCCCCGTTTTGACGGGGAGAAGGGATATGCCGCAAACTCGGTCGTCCCCTCTCCCCGTCAAAACGGGGAGAGGGTTAGGGTGAGGGGCGAACCTCCCAGCCGCCCACCCAATTTATCGCGTCAGCCCCCGGTAGAGTGCCGGCAGCGCCTGCGGCAGCTTTCCGATGTCACCGACGATGGCAAAGCCGTTGCGGCCGAACATCGACGGCAAGTAGCTGCGCGCGTCCTTGTCGACAGTCACCGCGAAAACAGACGTGCCTTGCCGCCGTGCCTCGAACACCGCCTTGCGCGAATCCTCGAGCGCGAAGCGGCCCTCATAGTGATCGATGTCGTTTGGCTTGCCGTCCGTCAGGATCAGCAGCAGGCGACGGCGGTTGGGCTGTTTGGCCAGCTCCGCCGTGGCATGCCGGATGGCGGCGCCGATGCGGGTGTAGTAGCCGGGTTTCAGCCCGTCGATCCGGCGCTCGACCTGCGTGCTCATGGGCTCTCCGAAAGCCTTCACCGTCTCCATCCGCACCCAGGAGCGGCGGCGGGACGTAAACGTCAGGATGGAATGATTGGTACCGCAGGCGGAAAGTCCGTGGGCAAGCACGGTCAGCGCCTCCTTTTCGACATCGAGCACCCGTCTGTTGTCGAACCAGGCATCGGTCGACAGCGAGACATCGGCAAGGATCGTTACGGCGAGATCGTGGCCTTGCGGCCGCGACAGGAGATGGATGCGATCCGTGCCCTCACCGCCGGCGGCAAGGTCGGTTCGCATCCGCACCACCGCATCGAGGTCGAGTTCGGCGCCATCGAGCTGAGACTTCAGCACCTCGTTTTTCGGTCGCAGGATTTCGAACTGGCGCCGCACCTTGCGCACCAGCGCCTTCATATCTTCCGAGGGCTTTGCAGCCGTATCGTCCGCGGTCGCTGTCGCAACCACGACCTTGCAATAGGAAGGCATGTATTCCCCCTTCCGGTAGTTCCACTCCGGATAGGAGACCTCCGCCTCGATGGCATTCGCATCGACGGCCTCGGGCGGCAGGTCGAGATCGAAGCGGAATTTCGCGGATGGGCGCTCCTTGCGGCGACCAAGGGTGATCTCGTCCAGATCACGCCCGGCATCGCCGGAATCGTCCTCCTTATCGTCTGTCGGGCGGTCGACATTGACCATCTCCGCCATGGCGAGGATTTTTTCGAACCGGTTGAGAATGAAGGGGCTGCGCTCCGTCGGCTGTCGCGTCGTTTCGCGGTCGGCGCGATAATGCCCCTGCCCTTCGAGGATGCTTCCCGTCCCCCGGTTTTCCTCATCCTCGCCAGGCATCGTGACGGTTTCCGGCCGTCGTTCGAAAAGAGGCCAGACGGGCACGGCCATCATCCGCTGATAGCCGGCCGGCGCATGGCGCGGGAAAATCGCCGGTGGATGCATCTCCGACAGGCCGGCGCCCGCCCGCAGCAAGCCGATCACCCTGTTTTCGACCAGTTGCTCCACCGCCGGCAGGAGACCGCGCCGACGCTCGGAGGCGAGAGTCGCACACAGGCCGACATAGGGTCTCGCAAGGCCCGGAAATCGCGACAGCACCCGGCGAACATTCGCCTTTACCATGGCAAGCGCCTCCAGATCCGCCTGGAGCGGATCGGTCTCGGTCAGCCCGGACAGCCTCATCTGCGCCATATAGGCGGCAAGCCAGATGTAGAGATCACGATTGAGCGTCCGGTCCGCAAAGAGATCGATGGCCGGCGGCAGCATCACCACACCGATATCGCGCGCGGCAAGCGCCATCTTCTCCTCGCCGAGGCCGACCAGTTGTCGCAGGCGAAGCCGGTGCGAACTCGTGCGCGCATGCGCCGGCCCGAGCTGCGCCGTCGCCTCGCCGCCAAAGCCGCGAAAGCAGGTGGCGAGGATCGGCTTCATCTGGTCGAACGTCACGGCGCTTTCGGGATAACGCGGCATGCTCGAGGTCGAGCCGACCAAACGATGCCAGAATTTGCCGACGGTCTCTTCCAGTTCCAGGAACTCGAACATGCTACCCTCAGGCGATCACGCCGTTTGCGACTTCAATCAGGGCGGCCTTCACGTCGGGATCGTCGCTCAGTGGCTCGATCATGGCGACGCGGACGGCCTCCCGCACAGTCAGGCCGGAATCGATCAGGGCGGCGCAATAGACAAGCAGCCGCGTCGAAACACCTTCTTCGATGTCATGACCTTTGAGATGGCGCAGGCGGTTTGCCAGCTCGACCAGCGGCGCGACCCGCGCTTCGTCAAGGCCGCTCTCAGTCGACACGACGACAATTTCCTGGGCCTTGGGAAGGAAGTCGAACTCGATCGAGACGAAGCGTTGCTTGGTCGAGGGCTTCAACGCCTTCAGCAGATTCTGGTAGCCGGGATTGTAGGAGACGACCAGCATGAAACCCGGCGGGGCGACGAGTTGCTCGCCGGTACGCTCCAAGGGCAGGATGCGGCGGTCATCGGTCAAGGGATGCAGGACGACGGCCACGTCCTTGCGCGCCTCGACCACCTCGTCGAGATAGCAGATGCCCCCTTCGCGGACCGCCTTGGTCAGCGGCCCATCGACCCAGACCGTGTCGCCCCCTTTCAGCAGATAACGGCCGGTTAGATCGGCGGCGGCCAGATCGTCATGGCAAGAGACCGTGGAGAGCGGCAGGCCGAGGCGAGCGGCCATGTGGCTGACGAAACGGGTCTTGCCGCATCCGGTCGGCCCCTTCAGGAGCAGCGGCAGTTGCCGGGTCCACGCGATCTCGAACAGCCGGCATTCGTTGCCGCTCGGCACATAGGGGGGGATTTCGACTTCTGCCCGTTCGCGGGCGGTGGAAAGCATGTTCATGACGGATTCTCCAGGGAAAACATGGCCCCGCCGAAAGAGGCGAGGCCGGAGGTTCATGCAAGGCTTATTCGGCCGCCTGCAGCGAGGCCCGGGACGCGACCCGCTCCTTGCCCGGCACGAAGATCGCCCAGATGAACATGATGGCCGATATCAGCACGAAGATGCCCGAGCCCAGCCGGATCCAGTAGAACAGCGCCAGTTGGTCCTGCACGTCCATGTAACCTTCGCCGAGCACGCGCTGCAGATGGACCTGCAGGACACCGGCAAAGGTCAGCGCGAAGGTCATGACCGACATGGCGGTGCACATCATCCAGAAGCTGACCATCGACAGCATCTGGTTATAGGGCGCGCGGCCGCGGATTTCCGGCACGGCATAGGCCATGATGGCGAGGTTCAGCATCACATAGGCGCCGAAGAAGGCAAGGTGCCCGTGGGCGGCGGTAAGCTGGGTGCCGTGGGTATAGTAGTTCACCGAGGACAGCGTGTGCAGGAAGCCCCAGACGCCGGCGCCGAAGAAGGCCATGACCGAGCAGCCGATCGACCAGAGCAGGGCGGCGCGGTTGGGATGCTTGCGGCCGGCCTTCCAGGTCATGACGAAGGTGAACATGACCATGGTGAAGAAAGGCGCCACTTCGAGCGTCGAGAAGATCGAGCCGATCCACTGCCAGTAGCCTGGTGCGCCGATCCAGTAGAAGTGATGGCCGGTGCCGAGAATGCCCGAGAACAGCGCCAGACCGACGATGACATAAAGCCATTTCTCGACCACTTCGCGGTCGACGCCGGTCAGTTTGATCATCAGGAAGGCGAGCACGGAGGCCATGATCAGTTCCCAGACACCTTCGACCCAGAGATGGACGACATACCACCAGTACATCTTGTCGAGCGCCAGGTTGGCCGGATTGTAGAAGGCGAACAGGAAGAAGATCGCCACGCCCCAGAGCCCGAAGATCAGGATATTGGTGACGACGGTCTTGCGGCCCTTGAGCACGGTCAGCGTGATGTTGAAGAGGAACATCAGGCAGACCACGACGATGCCGACCTTGATCAGGAACGGTTGTTCCAGGAATTCGCGGCCCTCATGATAGCGGAACAGATAGCCGACCACGGCGACCGCGGCGGCAATCAAGAAGATCCAGAACTGGGCGATGGCGATCTTCGGGCTGTAAAGCTCGGTCTCGGCCTCTTCCGGAAGGAGATAATAGGTGGCGCCCATGAAACCGATCAGCAGCCAGACGATCAGTGCATTGGTATGCACCATGCGCACGATGTTGAACGGCAGAAGCTCCGAAAGCGTGTTGGGCAGCACATAGATGGTGCCGGCGAGAACGCCGAACAGCACCTGGGCAATGAACAGGCCGAGCGCGCCGTAGAAATACAGCATGGCGACCTTCTGGGTTTGATACTTCATCTGGAAATTCCTTGTCCCTGTCCCTTAAGGTTAGCCGGCATCGTTCGGAGGCCAGTTCTGCGTCTTGATCTTGCTGGTCCATTCGAGGAAATCAGCGAGGTCGTTGAGCTCCTGCTCGGTCAGATTGAACTGCGGCATCTGGCGGCGGCCCTCGATGCCGGATGGTTGGGACGCCATCCATCCCTTCAGTGTTTCGCGGGCACTTTCCGGATCCGTGTCGCCGCCCCAGCGCTTCCAGACATTGCCGATCTCGGGGGCGAAATAGGCGCCTTCGCCGAGAAGCGTGTGACAATTGATGCAGGAGTTTTCTTCCCAGACATGCTTGCCGCGCGCGACCCCGTCGGTCAGCGTGGTCTCGTCGGTGGATGTGGTACGCATGTAATAATGGCTATGCGCGGTGAGCGCGACGAAGATCGCGAAGAAGAAAGCGGATCCGCCGTAGAAGACGTTTCGCGCTCCTGTTTTGGTTAAATGTTCTGACATTCGCTGTCCCTCTGGCCTTCAGGGGTCGGATTGATCGGGCCATGCGATCGGTCGCAAAAGCCTCCACCACGGCAGATGCGGGAATCCGACCGATCGGTCTTTGCGAAAAGGCAAACAAATCGGAGACACGCGACCGGCGGGGGTGCCGCGGAAAATTTGAAGCAGGCGGGAACCGGACAGGCCTGTGCCGGTTTGGGCGACAGGAGGCCCGGATGATGCCGCCGCTGGTCTGGTTCGTCGTGAGGAATTTCGCAAGCGGGTTCGCGCTCGGCATGTTTGCCGCGCTCTCGGTCGTGACTGTCGCGCCATCCTTCCTGATCGCACAACTTGTCAGCACCAGCCCGGTCGGTCTCTGGCTGATGATCTTCGCCTACGGCTCGACGTTCGGCCTCGGCTATCTCGTGACCGCGCTCTGGTTCATGACGGAGGATGTCTAGAGCATCGTTCCCTTAATACGCCCCATTCTGCTGGAAGGAATTTTGGCCAGAACCAAGGCGGCTGGCGAAAAGCGCAGCAAAAGCTGCGGTTGAGACGGCCACCGCCGGTAGTGGCCAAAATTCATCCAGCCCTTCGGGTTGACTGAAAACGGCCGCCCACTGCGGCGGATGGCTGGACCGATGGATGTCGCATCGCTCTGCGCCATCCTTCTTGTGGATCGGCCGTTTTCAGCCAACAGAATGGATCGTATTAAGGGAACGATGCTCTAGCCGGTGACGCCGAACGTCGTAAAGGCCGTCCGGGCTGCTGCGACAAGGACGAAGACGACCGGCCAGGCGACCAGTGCGACGGCCATCCTGGGCCGAAGGCTACGCAATCCCATGAAGTCGAAGATGATCCACCTCGCCTTGACGATCACCAGGGCAAGGATGATGGCAAAGGCCGCGAATGGCATCGCCTCATGATGCCATTGCGCCGCCACGAGGCCTGAAAGCATGGCTGCGAAGATGGCGCCAATGGCGCGCCCCGCCAACCAGATATCCTTGTTGTGTCTCATGTTTCACCCGAGATAGATGACCGGAAAGATGACCAGCCAGACGATGTCGATGACGTGCCAGAGGGTCGCGACCAGCGCCACGTTCGACCGTTCCGCCCGGCGTGCGACCAGAAGCATGACGAGCCCCAGGAAGATCACATGGGCGAGATGAAAGCCGGTGATGATGAAATAGAGTTCGAAGAACGAACTGAACGCGGCATCGCCGGCAAAGCGGATTTCGCCCGAATATTCAACGAGCTTGATCGCGACGAAGGCAAAGCCGAGGCACGCCGCGCCGACAAGCGCCAGCCTGCGGATACGAATGGACGCGGCGCGATCGGCCTCCGCCGCCAGCCAGCCGCTGACGATCAGGACCACCGTATTGATACTGGCGAGGCGGCCGTTCAGATGCAGCTTCGCGATGGCATAGCTCTCCGGCTGCAGCAGGGACATGACCAGAAAGGCCGAAAGCAGCACCCCGAAGGCGATCAGCTCGCTCCAGACCAGGATCCACAGAATGAGATCGCCATCCGATTGCTTCTCGGCGGCGCCGTCAACGACAAGCGTCATGGCACAAGTTTCCTTTTTGTCCTTCCTATCCCGGCCGACGATCGCGCTTCTTTGTCCAAACGCAAGGACAATGCAGGCTGATCGGGCGAGAAGGAGGAAAAGGAGACAGACCATGACCGACGCACAACTGGGCCTCGTTGTCACGACGCCGATCATCATCGGCTTTTCGATCGCCCTCAACCGCATGGGCGTGTTGCAGGCCTACAGTACGATCATCGCCGTTGCGGCATCCTGCCTGATTGCGGCGACGCTCTTCCTGCAGCAATAGGATGAATCATGACCGGCTTGTTCATCGCCTTCGCCCTCTTCGTTTTCCTGCATTCGGTGCCGGCGATCCCGGCCATCCGGGCCGGTATCATCGATCGGGTCGGCCGACCGGTTTATTTCACCGGTTACTCGACGGTATCGACGGCCCTTCTCGTCTGGCTGTTCTATGAAGCGCTCAACACCGATTACATCGAGCTTTGGGAGCCCGCGCGCTGGCAGGCGACGGCGACCTTCATCCTGGCGCCGCTCGGACTGTTCCTCGTCATCACCGGCCTCATCAGTTCCAACCCGTTCTCCGTAACCTTGCGCCGCGAAACCGGCGCGCAAGGCGCAATCGTCAACGTCACCCGCCATCCCGTGCTCTGGGGTTTCGCCTTCTGGGCGTTGGGCCACGTCCTGCCGAATGGCGACCTCAGATCCCTCATTCTCTTCGGCGGTTTCACGGTCTTTGCGCTGGGTGGGATCGCCATGGCGGAGCGGCGGGCACGCAAACGGCTCGGCGGGGATTGGCAGGGCACAACGAAGGGGTCCGCGATCATTCCGCTCCAAACGCTTCTGCTGCGGCAACGCCGGTTCCGCATCGATCGTCCGATGCTCATCGGCGCGATCATCACGGCAGTGACGACAATGTGCCTGCTGCATGGCGGACATGCGCTTCTGGTCGGGCCCGACCCGATCGCGACTCTGCAATCCCTTGGGTGAAATCGGATCGGTTGTTTTCCGCTACGACGGGTCAGGACACTTTCCTGCGTCACGGGCACTTGCATTGCAACACAACGATCTTGCCGGGCAGCGGCACCACCTTAGCCGGGCCGGACAGTTCCCGTTTCCAAGACGATCAAGTCCATCGGAATATCGTGCAGCTGCGGATAGATCGTCGCGAGCCTGGCCGCTGCGTAACCAACGCCGATGACGAGCGGCCTGGACGGGAGGGCAGAAAGCGTCCGGTCGAAGAAGCCGCCGCCATAGCCGAGGCGATAACAGGCGGGATCATAACCGACGACAGGAGCGATGACGATATTCGGCACGCACGGCCGGCTTTCGGCCGGGATCGGAATGTTCCAGACGCCGCGCGACAGAGCCTCGCCAGACTGCCAGAGATGGAATTCAAGCGGCTTCCCCTTCTCCACCACCACCGGCAGCGCCGTTCGCCCGCCCCGCCGGTTGATCTCCTCCAGGAGCGGCCGCATATCCGGTTCGCCCCGAAACGGCCAATAGGCGCTGACGGTGCGGCCTCCGACATCCCCGATCTCGGCAAGCACCCCGGCCGCGATCGCCTCACCCTGGGCCGCGCGAATCTCGGCCGGCACAGCCATCCGCTCGGCGATAAGACGCGCCCGCTCCCCCTTGCGCCAACGGTTCACATCCGTCCAGGCCTGCAGGTCGAGCGGCCCCGGCAATCCCGAATAGGCAGGATCGATCTCATGCAGGAAACAGGGCGGCGAAGAAAATGTGGCGGGCATGTCGTCGTCTATCATCACGCCCCTCCCGGGCTTGGATGTGTTGCGATCGCTCGGATGCTACACCCCATCGCGGCTTTGTGCACGAAATGAAGGACACATTGCGGACACGCCGGTCTCGAATGATTACCGGCCGAGCCAATCAATGAACTGACGGACACTCTCCTTGCCGGCCCGGCGCTTGGAGACCACAACGAAATACCCCGCCCGCGTCTTGATCGATGCCTCGGTCAGGCGCACGAGCCGGCCTTGATCGAGCAGATCACCGACCAGCCGTTTCCAGCCCAGCGCGACACCTTGACCATTCAAGGCGGCATAGATCGCCTCGGTATAAAAGCTGCAATGGATGCCCCGCGTCTTGCCCGCGCCCTGGATCGAATGGGCCGCGAGCCATTCGTCCCATCCCGTCCATGTCGGGTCGTCGGTATCGCTTGAAATCAGCGGATGTTTCAGAAGGTCCGCCGGCGAAACGATCGGCGCATTTGTCTTCGCATATTCCGCGCTGCAGATCGGGAAGACCTCGTCGTCGAACAGGAACTGCGCCTGACCGTCCGACCATGTACCATTGCCGTATCGGAGCGCGACATCGATGTCTCCGCCATCGATCTTCGTCCGCGAATCCTGCGTGATGATCCGCAGCTTCACATTCGGATGCATCTGGGAAAAGGACCCGATCCTCGGCAACAGCCAGAAATGGGCAAAGGAAATGGTCGCCGAGATGACCAGTTGGTCGTCCGGTTTTTCCAGCCGAAGATCGGCAACCGTGTCGGCAATCATGTTGAAGGCGTCTCCTGTCACGCCAGCGAGCGTCTTTCCCTTTTCCGTCAGCTCGACCCGCCGATGCAGCCGCTCGAACAGCGGGAATCCGAAATCCTCTTCCAGCAGATGGATCTGCCGGCTCACCGCAGCCTGGGTAACACCAAGTTCGAGCGCAGCGCGGGTGAAACTTGAGAGACGCGCTGCCGCCTCGAAGGCCGTAAGTGCTGTCAGAGGCGGGATTTTCCTGCGCAGATTGGCCATGCTTTCCTCTGTCTGCGACACCGCGTGCGGTTGAACGGACCTGCCAATATGGCATTACATTTGGTAATGCGTGTCAAGCCCATTTGTGACGTTGAGCGATGGCTCCACATCAGCGAATCTAGACTCAAGCACTTCTTGAAATCCGCAGACATGAGGTTGAATTATGCTGCAAAAGTTCGCTTCCTCCATCTCCGCGCTGCTCGATGCGCGTGCCGAGGGACATTCGCTTCCCGCCGGCCTCTATACGCGCGAGGATGTCTTCGAGGCCGATCTGGACGTGTTCTTTCGCAAGCACTGGATCTGCATCGGCCTCGAATGCGACGTCCCGGAGCCGGGCGATGCCACCGTCGTCGATATCGGCAAGACCAGCCTGATCCTGCTGCGCGACGACGACAATGAAATCCGCGTGATGCACAATGTCTGTCGCCATCGCGGATCGCGCCTGCTGGATAGCGGCAAGTCGATCGTGTCCAAGCTGGTCTGTCCCTATCACACCTGGACCTACGAACTGACCGGCGAACTGAGCTATGCCCCGCACATGGGCAAGGGTTTCGACAAGGAATGCCGCAGCCTCAAGCAGGTGGCCTTCAAGTCGATCGGCGGCCTTGTTTATGTCTGCCTATCCGATAATCCACCGGAGGACATCGCCCATCTCGAACAGGTCATGGCGGAACGCCTTGCCCCTTACGACATCGCCAATGCCAAGGTCGCCTACGAGACCGACGTCATCGAGAAGGGCAACTGGAAGCTGACGATCGAGAACAATCGCGAATGCTACCATTGCTCGGCCAACCATCCGGAGCTTTGCGTCTCCTTCGTCGATCTCGACTTCGGCTTCGATCCCGATGCACTGAGCCCCGAGGACCGCGCGCAGGCCGAGGAACATCTTGCACTCTACGACGAACGCACCAGGCGCTGGGAAGCCGACGGCTTCCCATCCGGCGCCGTCGAACAGCTGGTGGATTGCACCACCAATTTCCGCACCCAGCGCCTGATCATCTCGGGCGCCGGTGAATCGCAGACACCGGACGCGACGGCCGCCTCCGCAAAGCTGCTCGGCAAAATGACCCGCAAGGATCTCGGCGACACCCATCTCTGGGGCCACAACAGCTGGAACCACTTCATGGGCGACCACGCCGTGGTTTCCGTCGTCATCCCGCTGTCGGCCGACACGACGCTGGTGCGGACGAAATGGCTCGTCCACAAGGACGCTGTCGAGGGCGTCGATTACGACCTCGAAAAACTGACCAATGTCTGGATCGCCACGACGGATCAGGATTCCGAACTGGTCGCCCGCTCGCATGCCGGCGTCGAGGACCCGGCCTATATCCCCGGCCCCTATTCGCCCTTCTCCGAAACCAACCTCGACAAGTTCGCGACGTGGTATATCGACCGGATGCGCGCCCATGGATACTAAGAGCACTTTCACACCGGCAGCGCGCCTCAAGCGCGGCGATGTGTGGAACCGCGATACAGACGAGGATCTCGTCTGCATCGACATCCACCAGGAAACGCACGACGTGAAGACCTTCACCTTCGCATCAGCGGAAGGGAAACTGTTCGCCTTCGAGGCCGGCCAGTATTTCCTGTTCGACCTCGACATCGGCGGCGAACCGGAAAGCCGCTGCTACAGCATTTCCTCGTCGCCAAAGCGGACCAACGCCTTCTCGGTCACCGTCAAGCGCGTTCCGGGCGGCAGGATTTCCAACTGGCTGCACGACAATCTCGCGGTGAATGCGAAGGTCAAGGCCAACGGTCCGCTTGGCCACTTCATCCGCCCGAACGCGAAGAAATACCTGTTCCTCTCCGGCGGTTCCGGCATCACCCCGGTGATGTCGATGGTGCGCGAGCTGGCCGATAGCTATGAGCCTGCCGATATCGTCTTCCTGCATGCGGGGCGCACGCCGAAGGATCTGGTCTTTCGCGACGACCTGACCGTACTTGCCGGCCGCATGAAAGGATTACGCCTGCAGTTCCTGCCGGAAACGGTGCATGGCGAAACCTCCTGGCCGGGCCTCACCGGCCGCATATCGCCGGATTACATGAAGCTTGCGGTGCCGGATGTCGCCGAGCGCGTCGTCATGTGCTGCGGCCCGGCACCCTTCATGGCGGCGGCCCGCGCGATCACCGCCGAACTCGGCGTTCCCTTGTCGCACTATATCGAGGAAAGCTTCGACGCCGCCGTCATCGACGAGGTCGATATTCCCGTCATCAAGGAAGCGATTGCCCGAACCTACCAGGTGTCGTTTGCAAAACAGGCACGCCAGATCGAGGTGTCCGGCGAGCAGACGGTGCTGTCCTGCGCCAAGAAGGCCGGCGTGAAGCTCCCCTCCTCCTGCTCGAACGGCGTTTGCGGCACCTGCAAGTCGAAGCTCGTCTCCGGCACGGTCGAGATGAGCCACAATGGCGGCATCCGTCAGCGCGAGATCGACGCCGGCCTCTTCCTGCCCTGCTGTTCCAAACCGCTCAGCGATCTCGTCATCGACCGCTGAGCCCGCCGCCGCCGGTGCGGCGACGGCAAAAGCGGCATTGTCAGGCGGCGCACATCGGTGCCGCCCGATCACTCAATAGATCACCACGCTCCTGATGCTTTCGCCGCGATGCATGAGGTCGAAACCCTTATTGATGTCCTCGAGCGGCATCGTATGGGTGATCATCGGGTCGATCTGGATCTTGCCCTGCATGTACCAGTCGACGATCTTCGGCACGTCGGTGCGGCCGCGCGCGCCGCCAAACGCCGTGCCCATCCAGTTGCGGCCGGTGACGAGTTGGAACGGGCGGGTCGAGATTTCCTGGCCGGCACCGGCAACGCCGATGATCACCGACTTGCCCCAGCCGCGATGCGACGATTCCAATGTCTGGCGCATCACCTTCGTGTTGCCGGTGCAGTCGAACGTGTAGTCCGCCCCGCCGATCGTGTCGCCGTTGCGCTTGGTCATGTTGACGAGATAGGGCACGATGTCGTCGCCCACGTCCTTCGGATTGACGAAATGCGTCATGCCGAATTTTTCGCCCCAGGCCTTGCGGTCATTGTTGATATCGACGCCGATGATCATGTCGGCGCCGGCCAGGCGCAGGCCCTGCAGCACGTTCAAGCCGATGCCGCCCAGCCCGAAGACGATCGCCGTCGAGCCGACTTCCACCTTGGCCGTGTTGATGACGGCGCCGATGCCGGTCGTCACGCCGCAGCCGATATAACAGATCTTGTCGAACGGGGCGTCGGGATTGACCTTGGCGAGCGCGATCTCCGGCAGCACGGTGAAATTGGCAAAGGTCGAGCAGCCCATATAGTGGAAGATCTTGTCCTTGCCGGTCGAGAAGCGGCTCGTGCCGTCCGGCATCAGGCCCTGGCCCTGGGTCGCGCGGATCGAGGTGCAGAGGTTGGTCTTGCGCGACAGGCAGGAATAGCATTCGCGGCATTCCGGCGTGTAGAGCGGGATGACGTGATCGCCCTTCTTCAACGAGGTGACGCCCGGCCCGACATCGACGACGATACCCGCGCCCTCATGGCCGAGGATCGCCGGAAACAGCCCTTCCGGATCGGCGCCCGACAGCGTGAATTCGTCGGTGTGGCAGATCCCCGTCGCCTTCACCTCGACCAGCACCTCGCCGGCGCGTGGACCATCCAGCTGAACGGTCATGATCTCCAACGGCTTGCCAGCGGCAACCGCAACGGCGGCGCGTACGTCCATGGTTTTTCCTTTCTATGCGGGGGATACCGCCGCTCTGCTCATCGAGCGGGCGGCGCAAGTGATATCAGAGCGCCTTCTGCAGTTCCGGCAATATGTCGAACAGATCGCCGACGAGGGCATAGTCGGCGACCTGGAAGATCGGGGCTTCCTCGTCCTTGTTGATGGCGACGATGACCTTGGAGTCCTTCATGCCGGCGAGATGCTGGATGGCGCCGGAGATGCCGACCGCGATGTAGAGCTGCGGCGCCACCACCTTGCCGGTCTGGCCGACCTGCCAGTCGTTCGGCGCATAACCGGCATCGACGGCGGCACGGCTTGCGCCGACGGCGGCTCCGAGCTTGTCGGCGACCGGCAGGATGACCTCCTGAAATTTTTCCGAACTGCCGAGCGCACGACCACCGGAGATGATGATCTTGGCGGAGGTCAGTTCCGGACGATCGGACGAGGACAGTGCATCCTTGACATGGGTCGACAGGCCGGGGTTCGCTGCAGCGGAAATGGTCTCGACCGAGGCCGAGCCGCCTTCGGCAGCGGACGCGAAGGAGGCCGTGCGCACGGTGATGACCTTCTTCGCATCGGTGGACTGCACCGTCTGGATGGCATTGCCGGCATAGATCGGGCGCTTGAACGTGTCCGCCGAGACGACCTCGGTGATCTCGGAAATCTGGGCCACATCGAGCAGGGCGGCGACGCGTGGCAACACGTTCTTGCCGACCGAGGTGGCGGCCGAGACGATCGTGTCGTAGGAACCGGCCAGCGAGACGATCAGAGCGGCTAAGGGCTCGGCCAGATTGTTGGCGAGATCGTCGCTGTCGGCGAGCAGGACCTTGGAGACGCCGGAGAGCTTGGCAGCGGCATCGGCTGCGCCTTGGGCAGCCTTGCCGGCCACCAGAACATGGACGTCGCCACCGATCTTCGAAGCCGCCGTCAGTGCCTTGGCGGTCTGGTCGGACAGGGTTGCATTGTCGTGGTCAGCCAGAAGAAGAATGGCCATGATGTAATCTCCCTTTGAGCATGCAGGGTCTCAAAGACCGCGCTCGATAATCTTGACGTGTTCAGCGAATTTGCTGCCTTGCCCCTCATCCGCCCCCTTTTTTAGAAGAATGGCGGGCACCTTCTCCCCGTCAAGACGGGGCGAAGGGACAAGCGGCACCCTCGATAATCCCCTCTCCCCGCGAGCGGGGAGAGGGTTAGGGTGAGGGTGAGGGGCAAGTCTGGCCTAGAGCACGCCGGCTTCGTTTTTCAGCTTGTCGACCAGTTCGGCGACAGACTTCACCTTGATGCCCGCCTTGCGCCCGCCCGGCTCCTCGGTCTTCAGCACCTTCAGGCGCGGCGCGGTGTCGACGCCGAAATCGGCCGGGCTCTTCTTGTCGAGCGGCTTCTTCTTGGCCTTCATGATGTTCGGCAGCGAGGCATAACGCGGCTCGTTCAGACGCAGATCCGTCGTCACCACCGCCGGCAGCTTGATCTCGATTGTCTGCAACCCGCCATCGACCTCGCGGGTCACCGTTGCCTTGCCGTCGCCGATCTCGACCTTCGAGGCGAACGTGCCCTGCGCCCAGCCGAGCAAAGCCGACAGCATCTGGCCGGTCTGGTTGCTGTCGTCATCGATCGCCTGCTTGCCGACGATGATCAGCCCCGGCTGCTCGACGTCCGCAACGCCCTTGATGATCTTGGCCACAGCCAAGGGCTCGACCGCATCTTCAGTCTCGACCAGGATCGCCCGGTCGGCACCCATGGCAAGCGCCGTGCGCAGCGTCTCTTCCGCCTTGGCCGGGCCGACCGAAACCACCACGACTTCCTCGGCCTTGCCGGCCTCCTTCAGCCGCAAGGCCTCTTCCACCGAAATCTCGTCGAACGGGTTCATCGACATCTTCACATTCGCAAGCTCGACACCAGACCCATCCGCCTTCACGCGGATCTTCACGTTGTAGTCGACGACACGCTTGACGGTGACCAGGATTTTCATGATGCAGTTTCCTCAGTGCTTGGGCGGATCGGGCAGCAAAGCCCAGAAGGCGAAAAGCGGCTTGTCGCCGGAGCGAATGGCATGGCGAATGCCGGGTACATTATAGAAAGAACCACCAATACCCGGCGAAAACCAGCCGGAATCGCCGTGCATGAACTCACCCTCGGAGAGGACCAGATAGGTTTCCTCCGGCGCATGATCGTGATCAGGATAGCGCACGTTCGGCGCCATCAGCGTCGCCCCGAGCCAGACATCGCGCCGGTCTTCCAGCGCGCCCGGCCCGACGATCATCGTGTTGGCATGGCTTTCCAGGAAATTGTCGCTCGCCGTGCCGTCATGGGTCGACCGCAGCTTCCATGCGAGTGAGGGTTCCAGCGCCTTGAAACGACCGATCAGCCGATCGAGCACCGCATCCCCCGTCGTTACCCTCAGTGCCGCATCGAGATAGCGGTCGCAGACCGGAAGCCTTTGTCCGATATCCGGCCGTTCCGGCTTCACAGTCTCAAGAAGCGCCGTGATCCGCGCGAGCGAGGCACGGGCTTGCGGATCGCGCGCGCGCTCATCGAATGCGGCAAGGACCGCATCCAGAAAACCCTGCAAGACCTCGCTTCGCGCCATGGTCAGAGATCCTTGGCGAGACGCAGCGCATCATAGATGGCCGCATGTGTGTTGCGGGCGGCGACGGCGTCTCCGATCCGGAACAGCTGATAGGCACCGTCCGGATTGCGCTCGACCACCTGCGGCGCGCCGGCGATCAGCGCGTCATAGGCGACCTCGCCGTGGTTCTTTGACCCCGGCTTCAGCTCGAAATAGAGATCGTCGAGCGGGATGGTGCCGTGATTGACGACGATCTGGTCGACTGTCTGCTGTTTCGCCACGCCGCCATACTCACTGCCAATATGGGCGATCAGCTGGTTGCCGCTCCTTTCGGCGGCTTCCAGCCGATAGGTGACGGTGAATGTCGTGTCGAGCTTCTGTAGCGAGCGCATGTAGGGCACGAGATTCATGGCCATGACTTCCGGCGCGAAGGAGCGGTCCGGCGTCATGATCTCCACCTTGCCGCCCGCCTTGGCGATGAACTCGGCCGCCTGCAGGCCGGCATGGTCGCCGGCATCGTCGAAGACCAGCACATTGGTCCCCGGCTTCACGTCGCCGGAAATGATGTCCCAGGAGGAAACGACGAGGTCGTTGCCCTTGGTCAGTACGTCGGTATGCGGCAGGCCGCCGGTGGCGATGATCACCACATCCGGCTTTTCGGCCGTAATGGCACCGGCTTCCGCCCAAGTGTTGAAGCGGAAGGTAACACCAAGCTTCTCGCACTGGCTCATGCGCCAGTCGATGATGCTGATCATTTCGCGGCGGCGCTCGCTTTGCGCCGTCAGGCGAATCTGGCCGCCCGGATTGTTTGCGGCCTCGAAGACCACGACTTCATGGCCGCGTTCGGCCGAGACACGCGCCGCCTCCAGACCGGCGGGGCCGGCGCCGACGATGACCACCTTCCTGCGCACCTCCGCCTTCGGGATCTGGTGCGGCATCGTCTCCTCGCGGCCGGTCGCCGCATTGTGGATGCAGAAGGCGAGACCGCCTTGATAGATGCGATCGAGACAGTAATTGGCGCCGACGCAGGGACGGATGTCGTCCTCGCGCTTTTCGATGATCTTGCGGACGATATGCGGGTCGGTCATGTGCGCACGGGTCATGCCGATCATGTCGACCTTGCCGGCCGCGATCGCATGACGTGCGGTCGCCACGTCCTGGATTTTCGCCGCATGGAAGGTCGGAAACTTGGTCGCGGCGCGGACATCGCCGGCAAAGTCCAGATGCGGCGCGCTCGCCATGCCCTGGATCGGGATGACGTCGGTGAGGCCGGGGTCGGTATCGATATGGCCACGGATGACGTTGAGATAGTCGATCAGGCCGCTATCCTTGAGGCGACGGGAGATTTCCAGGCCATCGGCCTTGTTCGTCCCGCCGGGCAGACATTCGTCGGCTGTGTAGCGCACACCGAGGATGAAATCGTCGCCGACGCGCGCGCGCATCGCCCGGAACACGTCGAAACAGAAGCGCATGCGATTGTCCAGATCGCCGCCATAGGGGCCGTCGAGTTCATTGGTGAGCGGCGAGGTGAACTGGTCGATCAGATGGCCATAGGCCTCAAGCTCGACGCCATCCATGCCGCCGGCCTTCATGCGCTCGGCGGCATCGGCGAAATCCTTGATGATGCGCTCGATATCCCAGTCTTCCAGCTTCTTCGGGAAGGAACGATGCGCGGCCTCGCGATGATGCGACGGCGCGACGACCGGCAGCCAGTCCCCCTTGTCCCAGCGCGTGCGGCGGCCAAGATGGGTGAGCTGGATCATGATCGCCGAACCCTGTTCATGCACGGCGTCGGTCATTTCCCGGATCCACGGGACGATCTCGTCCTTGTAGGCGAGCAGATTGTTGAAGACCGGCGGACTGTCCTTGGACACGGCGGCCGAACCGGCCGTCATCGTCAGCGCCACGCCGCCCTTCGCCCGCTCCACCGTATAGGCGCGGTAGCGGCCCTTCGGCATGCCATCCTCGGGATAGGCCGGCTCGTGCGAGGTGACGATGATGCGGTTGCGGAGGGTCAGGTGCTTCAGCTGGAAGGGCTGAAGCAGGGGGTCGTTCGACATGCGCCGGGCTCCGGTCTATGGGGACTTTGCCATGAAAGCTAATCGAGAATGTACACATGTGTCAATACTCAAAAACAAAAGAGTCCGGAATATCGACACAGATGTACATTTTGCTTGTCAGGCCGAAATGGATTTGTTAGGAGACAATCATGGAACAGGCGACGAACGACAGCGGCTGGCGTGGCTCCCAGGAGGGGTGGCTGGAGGCTGCCTATGACGCCCTGCTCGAATCCGGCGTGGAATCGGTGAAGATCCTGCCGCTTGCCAAGCGGCTCAATCTGTCCCGGACCAGCTTCTACTGGTTCTTCAAGGACCGCGAGGAATTGCTCGGCGCGCTGATCACGCGCTGGCGGGACAAGAACACCGGCAACCTGGTGAAGCAGTCCGAGGCCTATGCGGACACGCTGGCCGAGGCGATGCTCAACGTCTTCGATTGCTGGGTGAACAAGGACCTGTTCGATTCCCAGTTTGAATTCGCGGTGCGCAGCTGGGCACTACAATCGCCGGACATCCTGGCCGAGGTGCAGAAGGCAGACCAGACGAGAATGGAAGCGATCACCCGCATGTTCACGCGGTTCGGCTACAGCGAAACGGAAGCCGACGTTCGGGCCCGGACGACCTATCTGGTCCAGATCGGCTACATCTCGATGCAGGCCCGCGAAGACATCGCGCTGCGCATGAAGCGCATCCCGGAATATATCGCGATCTATACCGGCGAGGTTCCGCAAAAGCGGGAACTCGACCGCTTCTTCTCACGGCATGGATACAAACCGGAGTGACAAGGTGGCAGCAGGCAGGGGTTTGAAAATAGGCGTGATCGGCGGCGCCGGCTGGCTGGGCGGAGCGATTGCCACAGCTGTGCTGGACGCCGGCATTGCGGCGCCCGAAGACCTCGCGCTCTCCTATCGCAGCGAACGCCCGGACTGTTTCCCCGGCGCCTTCTGGACCGCAGACAATCAGGCGCTGGCCGATCGCTCCGATATCATCATCCTCTCCGTTCGCCCGACCGACTGGGCGCCGCTCAGGGTCGATGCCGCCGGCAAGCTGGTCATCTCGGTCATGGCCGGCATTCGCCTCGAAGCGATCTGCGAACAGCACAAGACCCGTCGCGCAGTGCGCACCTTGCCGAATGCAGCCGCCGAAGTGCGCAAGTCCTATACGCCATGGATCGCCACCGGTGATATCGACGAAGCCGACCGGGCCGCCGTGCGGGCGATCTTTGACGCCTGCGGCGTCGAGGACGAGGTCCGCTCCGAAGCGGAGATCGATTATCTGACAGGCCTTACCGGCTCCGGCCCCGCCTTCCCGGCGCTGCTGGCCGAAGCCATGATGGCGGACGCGATCGCCCATGGCCTCGATCGCGCGATTGCCCAACGGGCCGTCAACACAGTCCTGGTCGGCGCGGGCCGGCTGCTGGAACAGCGACACGACTGTCCGACCGATACGGTCAGGACTTTCCTGGATTATCGCGGCACGACCGCAGCGGCGATCGAAACCATGAGGACGGCGGGCTTTAATGCCGCCGTCGCGCGCGGCCTCACCGCCGCCTTCGAGAAATCGGTACGGATGGGGGAACCCTCCTGAACCCGGTCTGGGCGGGGTTTGCGGTGTCCCGCCCGGCACCAACCAGCCGCACAAGATAAAGGGAACGGACATGAAGACTGTTATAGCATTGAGTGGGCTGCTGCTTGGGAGCGTGTCGGGTGTGACTTTGGCGCATGCGGAATGCGGCAGCATGACGATCGCCAGCATGAACTGGCAGAGCGCCGAGGTGATCTCCAACCTCGACAAGATCATCCTGAATGAGGGCTATGGCTGCAGCGCCGAGATCACGGTGGGTGATACGGTTCCGACCATCACATCCATGGCCGAGAAGGGCGAGCCGGACATCGCGCCGGAAGCCTGGATCGATCTTCTGCCGGATGTCGTCAAGAAGGGTACCGACGAGGGCCGCATCATCACGGTCGGCTCGCCTTTGCCCGACGGTGGCGTCCAGGGTTGGTGGATTCCCAAATATCTCGCCGACGCCCATCCCGATATCAAGACCATTCCGGATATGCTGAAGCATCCCGAACTTTTCCCCGATAGCGAGGACAGTTCCAAGGGCGCGATCTACAACGGTCCGCAAGGCTGGGGCGGCACGGTGGTGACGGCGCAGCTCTACAAGGCGTTCGAGGGCGACAAAGCCGGCTTCAACCTGATCGACACGGGGTCTGCCGCCGGTCTCGACGGCTCGATCGCCAAGGCCTACGAGCGCAAGCAAGGCTGGGTCGGCTATTACTGGGCGCCGACCGCCCTTCTCGGCAAGTACGAGATGGTCCGCCTCGACTACGGCGTCGACAACGATCCGGCCGAGTGGAAGCGCTGCAACACCGTGGCCGACTGCGCTGATCCGAAGCCGAACGCCTGGCCGGTCGACACGATCGTGACGCTGGTGGCCAAGCCCTTCTCCGAGAAGGCCGGGCCGGAGGTGATGGATTATCTGAAGAAGCGCTCCTGGAGCAACCAGACGCTCGGCCAGCTGATGTCCTGGATGACCGACAACCAGGCGTCCGGTGAGGATGGCGCGAAGCACTTCCTCGAAGAGAACAAGGATGTCTGGAAGGCCTGGGTCACGCCGGAGGCCGCCGAGAAGATCGAGGCGTCGCTGTAAGCGGCACGATCCAGGCATAATGATCTGTCACGGCGATGCGCCACGCGGCGCATCGCTTTTACCTGCCGAGAACAACAAAAAGAACGATCGGCTTTTTCGATAAGGGGAACGGAATGGACTGGTTTTTCAAATTCCCGCATATGGACGACGACAGCCTGCGCAACCTGAAGAAGGCGATCGACGAGGGCTTTCGCGGCTTTACCCGCGCCTATGGCGATGCGATCGAGGGGCTCTTCTACCCGCTGCAGCAGTTCCTGATCCATGCCGAGCGCTTCATGCTGAAGACGCCCTGGCCGATCATCACCGCCATCATCCTCGCCATCGCCTTTGCCGCCACCCGCAGCCTCAAGATCGTCGCCGGCTGTCTCGTCACGCTGTTGCTGATCGGCTATTTCGACATGTGGGACGACACCATGCGGACGATCTCGATGATCTTCGTCTGCACCGTCATGTCGATCGCCATCGGGCTTCCGATCGGCATCCTGATGTCGCGCTCCGACCGCGTCCAGCGCACGATCAGCCCGATCCTCGACGTCATGCAGACCATGCCGAGCTTCGTCTATCTCATCCCCGTCGTCATGCTGCTCGGCATCGGCAAGGTGCCAGGCCTGATCGCCGTCGTCATCTATGCCATCCCGCCGATGATCCGGCTGACGGACCTCGGCATCCGGCTGGTCGACCGCGACGTGCTGGAAGCCGCCGATGCCTTCGGCGCCGACGGTCGCCAGAAGCTGTTCAAGGTGCAGCTTCCCCTCGCCCTGCCCACCATCATGGCCGGCATCAACCAGACCATCATGATGGCGCTCGCCATGGTCGTCATTGCCTCGATGATCGGGGTACAGGGTCTGGGACAGCCGGTCCTGAAAGCCATCGCCAACCAGTATTTTACCCTCGGCATCTTCAATGGTCTCGCCATTGTCGGCATTGCCATCATGTTCGACCGCGTCAGCCAGGCCTATGGCAAGCGCCTGCAGAAGCACAGGGAGGTCGTCCATGGTTGAGGTCAATAATCACGCCTTCGGCGGCATCCGCATTCGCAATCTGTACAAAATCTTCGGACCCAATGCCGCTTCCCATATCGAAGCGGTCAAGGCGGGCCTCACCAAGGCCGAACTCAACGAGAAGCACGGCCATGTTTTGGGCCTCAGCGACATCAATATCGAGATGCCGTCGGGCTCGATCCAGGTGATCATGGGTCTGTCCGGCTCCGGCAAATCGACCCTGATCCGCCATATCAACCGGCTGATCGACCCGACCGCCGGCGAGGTGCTGGTCGATGGCACCGATGTCTGCCGGATGAACGAGAACGATCTTCGCGCGTTTCGCCGCCACCAGACGGCCATGGTGTTCCAGAAGTTCGCGCTTTTGCCCCATCGCAGCGTGCTCGACAACACCATCTTCGGGCTGGAGATCCAGGGCATTTCCCGCCGGCAGAGCCTCGACATCGCCATGCGCTGGCTGGAGCGGGTCGGTCTCAAGGGTTTCGAGCAAAAGTATCCCAACCAGCTGTCGGGCGGCATGCAGCAGCGCGTCGGTCTTGCCCGGGCGCTCGCCAACGACGCACCGGTGCTTTTGATGGACGAGGCCTATTCGGCGCTCGATCCGCTGATCCGCATGGACATGCAGAGCGTGCTGCTCGACCTGCAGAGGGAGATCAAAAAGACCGTCGTCTTCATCACCCACGATCTCGACGAAGCGCTGCGCCTCGGCGACCAGATCGCCATCCTGCGCGACGGCGAGGTCATCCAGCAGGGCACAAGCCAGGACATCGTGCTGCGCCCAGCCGACGACTACGTCGCCAACTTCGTCCGAGAGGTCAACCGCGGCCGTGTGATTCATGTCGAAGCCGTCATGGACAGGATCGACCAAGCCGCAACAGGCCAAACCACCAACGGCCCCGCCATCCCCGCCGACACCGCCATAGAGGACGCCGTCCGAACACTCTCCGCAGCAAACGCAACACACGCAATCGTCACAGACCAGGCCGGAGAAACCGTCGGGACAGCGAGTTTCCAAAAACTCGTCAATGCGATGGTCACACCAAGGCATTGAACCTCCCTTCGGAGAGTGGAATGACTGAAACAGTCGAAATCGGCCAGGCCGAGGCGGAAGAGCTGGCGATGAAGGCCTGCCTTCATGCTGGGGCCAATCGCCCCAGCGCCCGCTCGCTCGTCGATGCCACGCTGTCGGCGGCGCGCTTCGGGCCGCCGACGCTCGGCTTTCCGCATATGGTGGATTATCTCAACAGCTTTTGTGAAGGACGCATCAACGGCAATCCGCAGCCCCGGCTCGACCGCCCCTTCCCCGCTTATCTGTCTTCGGATGCGGACCGGGGCGTGGCGCAGCTCGGCTTCGATCTCGCCTTCGAGGACCTGGTCGCGGCCGCCGGCACGTTCGGTATCGCCATCTTCACCCAGACCAACAGCTATACGGCCGGCGAACTCGGCTATTTCGTCCGCCGCCTTGCCGATCGGGGACTGGTCGGGCTCGCAGCGACGAACGCCAATCCCATGGTTGTCGCGAAGCCCGGAGGGCCGAAGGTCTACAGCACCAATCCACTTGCCTTCGGCTTTCCTCTCGGCGACGGCCTGCTGCCGTTGATCATCGATCAGGCATCGAGCGCCACGGCTTTTGTCAACATTGTCGCGGCCGCAGCCGACGGGCGCCCAGTCCCCGAGGGCTGGGCCGTGGATGCCAAGGGTATCGATACGACGGATGCCACAAAGGCGCTGGCCGGCGCCCTCCTTCCCTTCGGTGGACGCAAGGGCGCCAATGTCGCGCTCATGGTTGAAATGCTTTCAGCCGGCCTGTCCGGTGGTCCCTGGTCGCTGGATGTCGCGGACTTTCGCTCTGGCGACCGGTCGCCCGGGGTCGGCTTGACGGTGCTGGCGATGATGCCCGGCGCGATCGATGAGGGCCGGGTTGCACGCGCGCGCGAACAGGCGAAACGCCTGCAGGATCTCGGCGTGTTCATTCCAGGCATAAACGGGGGCGAGCCCGCAGCACAAAGGTCCAAGACGTTCAAGATGCCGCGCAGCATTTATGACGCCGTCTGCTTCTTTGTGTCGGGAAGCGTCACCGCCGGGAACGCTCCGCTCAAATCCCCGTGCTGATCCGCATACCCTCAGGCGCGGCATACATGGCCATGTTCCTGCGTGACAGGTCCAGATGCGCGGCCTCCGCCAACTCTTCCTGCATGCGCGGCGTGCTTGGACGGTAAAAAATCTTGCCGATCCGGGCGTGATCGATGTGTCCTGGCCCGCAATGCATCCAGCGCGGGCTTTATCTCGTGACGACCATGCTGTTTCTCAGCTCGCCTTGGCCTGAAGTTCGGCGACTTGTCCGGCACTCTTCGCCGTGACCGCCATCCCTGCTTTCCGTCCCTCGTAAAACGCATAGGGCGCCTGCCTTGGGGCCACGCCGTCGCCGATCTCCTGGAAGGCGATGCCGAGATCGGCGAGTTCCAGCGCCAGCCAGTTGGCGGCGCTGTTGGTTGTCGCAAAGACCAGGCTGTCGGCAGGAATCGTTTCCGTCGCGCCGGTCAGGTGCGAGACAAGCACGGCCGCATTGCCCTGCCAGCTGTCGATGCTGGTTTCCGTGCGAAACTGCACTCCGAGCCTGCTCAGCGACCGTCGCAACGCAGCGTCGGCGGACGTGCGTTGCAATTCCTTGCCGACCAGCGGATCCGGCGTCACCAGCACGACCTGGTGGCCCTGTTCGGCCAGTTTCCACGCCGTTCCGCACCCTTTCCATCCGCCGGTTTCATCGAGCAGGACCACCCTGTTTCCAACCCGCGCTTGGCGCGCCATGACGCTTTCGGCCGAGAACACGTTGCCGCGTGCCAATCCGTCGAGTTCGGCCCGGTGGGGCGTCGCCTTCTGGAAACCGTTTTCCTGCGGCAGGGAGCCGGTCGCCAGGATGACGACATCGGCGCCGATCCCGGCGACATCGCTGCCTTCGAGATAGCTGTTCAGCCGTACCTCGACGCCGAGCTTGGCGAAGCGCGTTTCATACCAGCCGATCAGGTCGAGGATCTGGGCGCGCCTCGGCTGTTCGCCGGCGAGCCGGAAGGCGCCGCCCAGCCGGTCGGATGCTTCCGCAAGAATGACCCGGTGCCCTCTTTCAGCGGCGACACGGGCGGCCTCCAGTCCGGCTGGACCGCCACCGACGACGAGCACGGATTGTGGATCAGCGACCGGCTCGAACCGGTCTCCGCCCCATTCCGCCTCGCGGCCGACCGAGGGATTGATCAGACAGCTGATCCAGTAGTCGCGCGAGCGGCGTCCCCAGCACATCTGGTTGCAGGAGAGACAGCCGCGAATATCCTCGGGCGCGCCCCGGCGCGCCTTGTTGGCAAGATGCGGATCGGCGATCTGGCCGCGCACGATGGAGACGAGGTCCGCAACGCCCTCGCCCAGCGTGATTTCGGCATTTTCGGGTGTCCGGATATGACTTTCCGCCGTCACCAGCGCATGCGTGACGACCTTTTTCAGCCGCGCGGAAAGTTCGATACCGAGGCGCTCGGGATAGAGGAATGTCGGCATCAGGCTGCCGAAGTCGAAGTAACCGCCGGAGCCGCAGGTGACGTAATCGATCAGCCCGTCGGCATCGAGCCCCGCGACGATCTCGGTGATCTCGTCGCGCGTCAGCGCGGTGGGACAGCCCGGTTCGTCGCTCACCGTCAGGCCGACGATGAAATCCGGGCCGCAGAGCCGGCGGATACGGCTGAGAATTTCGCGCGAAAACCGCGTGCGGTTTTCGAGGCTGCCGCCCCATTTGTCCTCGCGCTTGTTGTGGAACGGCGTCCAGAACTGGTCGACGAGGCCGCCATAGGCCGCCCAGACCTCGACGCCGTCGAACCCGGCCGCCTGACAGCGCTGCGCCGCCTTGACGAAGGCATCGATGGTCTCCTCGACCTGCGCCTCGGTCATGGCATGCGAGCCATCGCTGTCGTGATAGCTCGGTCCGCCCGAGGGCGACCAGTGGGCGTGAAACGACAGGTCCGAATCCCCATGGCTGCCGACATGATAGAGCTGCTGGACGATGACCGCGCCATGTTGCTTGACACTCTCCGTCAGCTTCCTGAAGGCGGGAATGACCGAATCGTCGCAGGTGCGGAAGTTGCCGCGCGTCAGAACCGCCGCCGGATGGATCGGCATCGGCTCGACGACGATCATCGCAGCACCTCCGATCGCACGCTCGACATAATAGGCGATCGTCTGGTCGCCCGGCAGACCATCGACCGACATGTTGGCGGTATGGGCACCGAAGACAATGCGGTTGCGCAGCCTATGGCCGGCAAGGCTGATTTCGGAGAAGGTCCTGGGGAAGGCGTTGGTCATGGTGAAACCTGTTTCAGGGAGGAGCAGCTCAAGATGAAAGCGCTGCAACTGGTCAGCGCCACAGGGTTTTTCAGGGACTGGCGGTTATCCTGTTGGCCGTGTTCGCAGGCAATCGCCGTTTGTTGACGGCGGGGCGCTGGCGACAACAAAGCCCGGTCCGATATTTACAATTTTTTGTTCACTGACACGGACGATAGTCACTCCGAAAAGCCTCTCATCGCATTTCCTTCCCTGCCGTTGCGGATTCACGTCCGCTCCAGAGACGATGCCGCTTTTCCCGAGCGCGCATGTCCGAACCGTGACCAACGGGCCGATGCTATTTGCGTTGCGCATCGCCGTATTGTATATTTCGGACAAATTCCTATGCAGTTCGGAGACTTGCCACTTGCAACGCGACTATTCGCAGCTTGGGCCGAGCAAGGCGGCTCCCGATGCCGTATCCCCCCTGCGCGTCGGCATTGTCGCCACGCCGAATTTCACCCTGATGCCGCTTGCCTGCTTCACCGACTTCCTGCGGCTGGCGGGCGACGAAGGCGACTTCAGCCGGCGCATCTATTGCGACTGGGACCTGCTGTCGCACGATCTCGGCCCCATCCGCTCAAGCTGCGGCCTCGAACTGAAGCCGACCAGGGTCTATCCGGATCCACGCGACTACGACGTCATCGTCGTGCATGGCGGCATCCTGCATGCCGATCATGAAATCCCGTCGGAACTCTACGAATTCATCATCCGCGCCGCTGGCTTAGGTGTTCCGGTGGCCGGAAACTGTTCGGGAAGCTTCGTGCTCGCCGAGGCGGGGCTGCTCGCTGGAAAACGCTGTGCCGTGCATTTCTCGCTGGCGGGGCCGCTGCGGCAGAGCTTTCCGGACATTACCCCGGTGTCGGACTTGCCGGTCGTCATCGACGGCAATATCATCACCTGCCCCGGCGGGCTGGCCTCGGTGCAACTCGCCATGTATCTCGTGTCGAGTGCCTGCGGAGAATCGCGGGCCCACAAGGCATTTCACTATATTCTCGGCGATCATGGCTATGAGAAGGAAGGCGCGGTCGAGGAACTCGATATCGGCCTCAAATGCCAGGACCGACGGGTCGCCAACGCGATCGGCCTGATGCGGCACAAGATGTACGAACTGTGTACGATCGCCGAGATCGCCAGCAGCGTCGGCACGTCGGAGCGCGAACTCTCGCGCCTGTTCCAGAAGCACCTGAAAGTCGCGCCGAGCCAATACTGGCGGCAGATGCGGCTCAAGGCGGCGAAATGGATGGTGCTCAACGGCGACCGGTCGATCGCCCAGATCGCCTATGAATGCGGCTTTACCGACAGCGCCCATCTGGTGAACTGGTTCAAGCGCACCTATCACGTCAGCCCGGCCAAGATGCGCCGTTCCCACCGGGAGTTTGGCTTACGCTAACGCCCGCTTTTTCCGCCCATCCTCATTCTCTGATTGCCCTGCTGCTTTGATCGAACCTGTGGATGCGCCCTTCGTCTGGAGCGAGGAAGACGTTATCACCGTGGTTGACGGCAAACCCGCCGCCCTTCAGGAGCCGGATGGTCGATAGCTTCAGGTGTTCCGGCCGGCTGCCGATCACGCAGGCATTGCAGGGCTTTGAGAGCTGTCTTGATGGACCGCCCGGTCGTAGATCCCCAGCACGGCATCGACCGCTGCGATCAGGATATCCTCGACGGACCGTCCGCTGAGGTCGCGCGCATCAAACTGCGGGAAGTATTGATGGATCAGTGTTTCCGGGATTGCCACATTTTCCAGCGCGCGAAACAGGGAATCGACGGCGGCGAGCGCCTCCGGCCTGTTCCAGTAGTAACGAATGCGATCACTATAGCTGTAATGGCGCTGCAGCCGCAGGGCCGCCTCGTCGCCATGGTAGTGACCTCGCCAGTCCTGCGGATGCCCGGTCATCAGCGCTTCCATCGCGTTGCGCAACGGCCGTTCGCCATAACCGGGAACCAGGTCGCCGGCCAGCATGTCGAGAGCGTAAAGCGCTTCCCGATAGGCAAAGGTGACGCCGGGGCCGACTTTCAAGATCGGAAAACCGTTGCGCACCAGTGCGGCAAGCGCTGCTTCGGGCTGGTAGTCGGTCGAATGGGCCTCGAAGACCAGACTGTCATAATTGTCGAGCACGGCCGCCAAGCCCGCCGCCTTGGGCGGATCGTAGACGATGACATTGTCGCTGCCGAATTCGACGCCGGGCTGGACGACGAAGGCGATGGTGCGGGCGAAGGCATCTTGAAGGCCGGCCGCTTCGAAGACCTCGCGGTGGATCGCGATCGTTGATATCGCTGCATCCGGCGATGTCGGCTCGACCGTATCGAGGACATGATCGGCGCCGCCGGGAACCGGAACCTCGGTTCCGAGGATATAGACGGGAAGCGGACGTTCGCTCGCTTTCGCGGCGGTCTCCGCAACCTGGCAGAGGGCTGCCGCCCGCGTTGCGATCGTCCGGTCATCAAGGGCCGCAGCATCGCCCGCGCAGGCCATCGATGCATCCAGATGAATCTTGCCGAAACCCGCCGCGACATAGGCCTCGACCATAGCCTTTGCTTTTTCCATGGCGATATCGGGTGCTTCGTTGCGCCAGGGATTCGGGCCGAGATGGTCGCCGCCGAAGATCAGCAGACTCAAATCGAGTCCTTCCTCCTGCGCGATCGTCTCGACCAGATCGACGAAATCGACCGGCGCCATGCCGGTATAGCCGCCGAGATGATTGACCTGATTGCAGGTCGCCTCGATCAGCACCGGACGCTGTGTCACTTTCGCGCGGCGGATGGCGGCGCGCAACACGGTCGGATGGGCGGAACAGACCGAGGTAATGCCGAACGGCTGGCCTTCACTACGGGCCTTGGCCAGATCCAGAAGAAGCGTGCTCATGGCGAAACCTCCGATCGGGTCGTTGCGATAAATTCATCGAGTTCGAAAAAGGATGACGTGCCTTCCATCGGCCCCTGTTTCGTCACATTGCGCGCGCCGGCGGCATTGGCGTAGCGCAGCGCCTGTTCCGGCGAATGTCCCTTGCGGCGGCAGGTGAGATAAGTGGCGCCGAAACAGTCGCCGGCACCGGTCGGATCGACCTCCTCGACGACGAAGGCCGGCGCATGAAGCGCGCCGTGGTTTTGGCTGTAATGGGACGAGCCCTCCCGTCCCCGCTTCAGGACGATTTCCGAAATGCCGCGCGACAGCAGGCTGTCGATCGCCTCGGCCTCGCCGTCGATACCGGCGGCCAGCGAAAGCTCCTCGCCGGATGGCAGCAACAGGTCGGTGACGGCAAGCATGTCCTCAAGCTGCCTTTTGCCCTCCCCGCCCATCAACTCCTTGCGAATATTGGGATCGAAGGAGACCGAGCCGCCACGCGCCTTCACGATCGACACGGCGTCGAGCAGGACCGGCGCGATGCCGGGAATGGCAAAAGCAGAGCCCATGACATGCACATGCCCGGCCCGCGCGATCAGGGCCCGTGCGGTTTCGGTCATGGTGGTGCAACCGGAGGCGGACTTGGCGATATTGAAAACGAAGTCACGGGCACCATCCGGCCGGTAGCGGACGAAGGCGCTGCCGGTCGGCATGTCCGGCAAGACGGCGATGGCGGAGACATCGACGCCATCGCGCTCCAAACGCTCGACATTCAGCCGGCCGAAATCGTCGTCGCCGACGGCCGAGACGATCCCGCAGGCGCCACCAAGCTTGGCGACCTGATCGATGAAGATGGCCGGCGCGCCACTCGGGAAAGGCCCGATCAGCGACTGCGCCTCGCGGAACCCGTCGCCGACCGTCGTCGCCATGATTTCCACCAGAATCTCGCCGATCGTGATGGTCGGCCCGAAGGATTCCGGCGCGAGCGTGTGACGACTGTTCATCCATTCCTCCGAGACGCGCAGACCGCTTCCTATCGGCGACGGAATTATCGCCGAAAACAATCAATGTCAATTGATAAATTGACACGCGTAAAATTCAACGGTTAAATCTTAATCGGGAGCTGTAAGGCGTCAGATACAGACTGACAGATGATATCACATAAAATAGCCTTAAGTTTCAGCAGGCTGCATCATACATAAGCAAACGAGTCCTATCGCCGCTTGACAAAAGAATGCATTTTCAGGATAAAAGTTTACGCATGTAATAAAATGCGGGAACACTTGAAAAGGAGGAGATTTTCATGAGTAAATATGCACGCATGCTCTCGTCGTCCGTCCTCGGCGTCGGCCTCTTCGCCGGCATGGCGCAGGCGGAGGAGATCAATGTCGCGACCGTGAACAACGGCGACATGATCATCATGCAGAAACTGTCAGCTGCCTGGGAGAAGGAAACCGGAAACAAGATCAACTGGATCGTGCTTGAGGAAAACGTCCTGCGCGAACGCGTCACGACGGATATCGCCACCAAGGGCGGCCAGTTCGACGTGCTGACCATCGGCGGCTATGAGGCGCCGATCTGGGGCAAGGCCGGCTGGCTGACGCCGGTTGACGATCTCGGCGACGATTACGACTACGCTGATCTGCTCGACCCGATCAAGGCCGGCCTGACCGTCGACGGCAAGCTCTATGCAGTGCCCTTCTATACCGAAAGCTCGTTCACGCTGTACCGCAAGGACCTGTTCGAGGCGGCCGGTCTGACAATGCCGGAACAGCCGAGCTATGACCAGATCAAGGAATTCGCGGCCAAATTGACGGACAAGGCCAACCAGCAATACGGCATTTGCCTGCGCGGCAAGCCGGGTTGGGGCGAAAACATGGCCTTCCTCGGCACCATGGTGAACAGCTATGGCGGCCGGTGGTTCGACATGGACTGGAAGCCACAGCTGAATTCCGAGCCCTGGAAGAAAGCCGTGACGGACTATGTCCAGATCCTCAACGAATACGGCCCTCCGGGTGCTACGGCCAACGGTTTCAACGAGAACCAGACGCTGTTTGCTACCGGCAAATGCGCGATGTGGATCGACGCCACCTCGGCTGCCGGACGCGTCTTTGATCCGAAGCAGAGCGAGGTCGCCGACAAGATCGCCTTCACGCGCTCCCCCGTCGCCGTCACGCCGAACGGTTCCAGTTGGTCCTGGTCATGGGATCTCGCGATCCCCGCGACGTCGCAAAAGACCGAAGTCGCGAAGTCCTTCCTCAAATGGGCGACGTCCAAGGACTATGTGAAGATGGTCGGCGAATCCGAAGGTTGGGTCGCGGTTCCACCGGGCACCCGCAAGTCCACCTACGCCCTGCCGGAATACCAGAAGGCCGCGCCGTTTGCAGCGACGGTCCTCGACGCCATCATGTCGGCCGATCCGTCCAAGCCGACCAAGGATCCGGTTCCGTATACGGGCGTCCAGTTCGTCGCCATTCCGGAGTTCCAGGCGATCGGCACCTTTGTCGGCCAGCAGATCAGTGCCGCGCTGTCGGGCCAGCAGTCCGTCGATGATGCACTCAATGCAGCGCAGACGCAGGCTGAACGCGACATGACCCGCGCCGGCTACATCAAGTGAGCCAACAGTCCACGCCTTGAGCGTGGACCCTCCCGGGGAGTCCGGCCATTGTGCCGGGCTCCTCGCGCATCCGCCAGATCCAACATATCATGCGGTGGCAAAGGCCCCGGCCGTGAAGGAACCCATCATGAGATTGCAGAACAAGACCGCCCTGATCACCGGTGGCGCGCGCGGGATCGGCCTGGGCTTTGCGGAAGCCTTTGTCGCCGAGGGCGCCAAGGTTGTGATCGGCGATATCAACATCGACCGCGCCACCGAGGCTGCTGCGTCGATCGGCCCCTCCGCCACGGCCATCCGGCTGGATGTCACCGATCTTTCCAGCATCGACGCGACCGTCGCGCAGGTAGACACGGATTTCGGCGGTATCGACATTCTCGTCAACAATGCCGCCATCTTCGACATGGCGCCGATCAACGACATTACCGAAGACAGCTATGATCGCGTCTTCAACGTCAATCTCAAGGGTCCGCTGTTCATGATGAAGGCGGTTTCCAATGTCATGATCGCGCGCGGTCGCGGCGGCAAGATCATCAACATGGCAAGCCAGGCCGGCCGACGCGGCGAGGCACTCGTTACGCTCTATTGCGCCTCCAAGGCGGCGATCATCTCGGCCACCCAATCAGCCGCTCTCGCTCTGGTCAAGCATGGCATCAATGTCAACGCGATCGCGCCCGGCGTGGTCGATGGCGAGCATTGGGACATCGTCGATGCCGAATTCGCCAAGTGGGAGGGCCTCGCAGCCGGCGAAAAGAAAGCCCAGGTCGCCAAATCCGTTCCGATCGGCCGCTTCGCCACGCCTGACGATATCAAGGGTCTGGCCGTCTTCCTCGCCTCCGCCGACAGCGACTATATCCTCGCCCAGACCTATAATGTCGATGGCGGCAACTGGATGAGTTGAGGAGCACCGAGCATGAAGGCGATCCAATTCGTTGAAAAGGGCAAGGCGACGATCGGCGAGATTCCCGTCGGCGCCCTGCCGCCCGGCCACGCGCTCATCCGGGTGAAGGCGGCCGGCCTTTGCCATACCGATATCGACGTACTGCATGCCCGCTATGGCGCGGGCGCCTTCCCCTTAGTACCCGGCCATGAATATGCCGGCGAAGTGATCGATCTCGCCTCCGATGTGACACGTGTCCGGACGGGAAGCCGCGTTGCCGTCGATCCGAATCTGCCCTGCGGCACCTGCCCATCCTGCCGCAAGGGCCTGACCAATCTGTGCCGCGACCTCAAGGCCTATGGCGTCTCCCATAATGGCGGCTTTTCCGAGTTCAGCATCGTGCGGGCCGATCACCTGCATGATATCGGCGACATGTCCTACGACCTGGCGGCGCTTGCCGAGCCTCTGGCCTGCGTCCTCAATGGCATTGGCGCGGCAGGCATAACGGACAAGTCGAGCGCGCCGTCCAACGCCCTCATCTTCGGCGCCGGCCCGATCGGTCTCCTGCTCGGCCTGGCGCTGGAATCCGCCGGCGCCGAACAGATCGCCTTTGCCGATATCAACGAAGGCCGGCTAGGTTTCGCTTCAAGCCTCGGCTTTACACCGATTGCGTCAGGGTCGCGGGAACTGCTTGTCAGCGAACGAGCCTATGATTTCGTGGCCGACGCGACGGGCATTCCCGGCGTCGTCGAAAGCATGATCAATCTCGTCGCGGACGGCGGCACGGCGCTGCTGTTCGGCGTCTGCGCGCCGGATGCGCGGGTTTCGATCTCACCGTTCCAGATCTTCCGGCGTCAGCTGAAACTGGTCGGCTCGCACTCGCTCAACCGCAACATTCCCGAAGCGCTGGCCGTACTGTCTGGCGACAGGGAGCGGATGTCGCGGCTGGTCACCCACCGGCTGCCGCTTGAAGCGATGGTGCCTTATTTCCTCGCCAAACCCAGTGATCCCGCCACGATGAAAGTGCAGTACGTCGATAGCTGACGTCAGGTGTCATTCCGGCTTTTCTAGTAGAGATCGAACGTCTAAGACGTTGAGGTAGAATTCGACGGAGTATGCGGATTGGCCAAGACCATAAAGACGATGGAGGACTTTTCGGAGTTTGTCGGCCTGTCGCGGCCGACCGTGTCCAAATACTTCAACGATCCCGCCGCCGTTCGCAAGAAGACGCGCGACGCAATCGAGGAAGCGCTGAAGAAATCGGGGTTTCGCCCGAACATGTTCGCGGTGAACCTCAACCGCCGCCGCAGCAACATCATCGGTATCGTCATCCCCAACACGCTCGATCCGTTCTTCATGGCGCTGACGCGGCGGATCGAGATCATCGCCAATGAAGCTGGCTTCCTCGCCTTCGTCCTGTCGTCGGACGGAAAGCCGGACATCGAGGAGGAAGCAATCAAGACCTTCCGGTCGATGAACGTCGCGGGTGCCATCATTGCCCCGATCGGACGGGAAACCGGCAGCTCGACACTGGAGCAGCTCGGACGCGACATTCCGCTCGTCTACGTCGATACCCCGGCCGATGGCGGAGCCTCCTATGTCGGCACCGACAATCGCCAGAGCTTCGGCCTCATTGTCGACTATCTCTGCCGATCGGGCGAGCCACCCTGCTATTTCGGCATGCCCGAGGTCAATATCAACGCAGTCGAGCGGCGCAACGCCTATGTCGAGGCGATGACGGGCTTCGGTCTGACGCCGGAGCTGATCCGGCTGTCCGCTGTCGCCACCTGGGATTTCGAGCGCTTCGCCATGGAAGATGCCTTGCGCCTGTTCGACGCTCCTTCACGGCTGCCGACCCGCACGATCGTCTGCGCCAACGACCGCCTCGCCTTTGGTGTGATAGCGGCCGCTTGGGCGAAGGGCCTGAAGGTCGGCCATGGTCCAGGCTACGACATCCGCGTCGCCGGCCATGACGATCATCCCCTGTCGCAATATACCTGTCCGCCGATCACCACCGTTGCCCAGAATTACAACGAAATCGGTCGCCTCGCCATCGGCCTGCTGTTCAGGAAACTCGGCGAGGCAACGCAGGGCGACGATATGCTGCTGACCCAGAACCGCATCCTGCTCAAGGCCGAACTGATGCTGCGGAAGTCCGCCTGATCGGTGCCGACAGAAACCCGCCGACCCGCCTTTGGAACCAAAGGCCCCGCTCTCCGTTGAATCACATATTCAACCGGTCCGTCCCGGGCCGTGCCTCAGGAGGGTCAGATGCAAGTTATCGGCAAGCAGGTGCATGACGAGAAATCGGCTGTCATCGTCGAATTCGTCGGAGAAGGCGGCGACGTCGTGTCCGTCCACTTGCAAAAGGACGACGAGGGAAGCCTGAACCGTATGAATGCCGAGGAAAAGGCGAAAGCCGTGATGATCCAGATCGCCACTTTCGACGGCAATGCCGGACGAGATTCCGCTCCTGACTGGAGTTCTTCCCAGGACCAAACCAGCTCTGTCGATATGGAAACAGCAGCGGGAGCGGACAACGACGAGTCGGCTGCCGTGACATCGCTCAAAAGCGCACGTGCGGCCCAGGATACCGGCACACTGGAAGAACAACTTGAAGAGGGCCTGGAAGGCTCATTCCCCGCAAGCGATCCGGTGGCGGCGACCGTCAGCACAATTCCGAGCGGTCATCCGGACACGAAAAACTGAGCGGCAGCGCCGCGCCCAACGCGCACCGTTTTCAGGGCCCGCCCTCTTCAAGGAATGTAGGCGAGTTTTTCCAAGAGGTCCTGCAGGTCAGGCGGCAGAACGCTCGTATCGCCGATACTTTCCCTGAACCGGCTCTTGTCGGATAGGCCATCCAGATACCAGTGGATCAACCCGGTCGCCACGTCCTGCGCGGCCGGATGCTTGATATCGACGGAATTTTCCGCGCACCAGGCTTCCAGAAACGTTTGCAGAAGAGCCAGGTCTTCCGACGAAAGAATCTGATTGGATGCGATTAATGGCTGCATAGCCGACCCTTCCTCTTCGACGGAAATTCGCCTGTTCATGTTCACCGCTGCTGGGTCAGGCAGCCGAGGATGAAGCATAAGATGCGAAACTTGCTGTAAGCTTGCGCATCTTATACGTTTTTCAAGAGGAAAGCGGAATTCCTCCACCTTTTGCGGCAAAACCTCCGATAACGGTTCAGGCAGCCGTCGGGACTGCGGCCAGATCGGTCGGCAGAAGCCGTGCAACCGCGCTCAACAGGTCCGTCTGCGAAATCAGACCGAGGATACGGTGGCCGGCATCGACGATGATCACCGCATGGGTGCGCCCGTCCGTCAGAACCGGAAGCAGCGACAAGGCTGGATCGGAAGCCGATGCAATCGCGGGTTCGGATAAAACGGGCCGGATCCGCTCCGTCGCCTCGAACAGTTCCCGCAGACCGACGGTACCGATCAGGCGGCCTTCTTCATCCGTGACCGGCAGTGTGCGGATATTGTGTTTCAGCAGGAGGCGGCGGGCGTGATCCGGGCTATCGTCCTCACTGATACCAATGACATCCCGCGACATGATATCGGCGCAGTCGATGCCGGCATTGGTACGGATGATGGCCCGCAACTCGACCTGTCGCAGCAGCCGGCTGAGGTCGCCCCGGTCGATGTCGAAAGTCTCGTGGGCAGCCTCGAGAGCGGCATCGACGTCTTCCTCTCGAAATCCGACGCGCAACGACGACGGCGGATCGATCGTCTGGTGCATGTTTTCCGCAGGCTTGGGCGCGACATGCGGATAGTTGCGCCGGGACAGCTTATGGAAGACCAGGCCAAGCCCGACAAGAATGCAGGAATTCAGGCCCACCGGCACGAACGGAAACAGGAAACCCCAGGACGCAACCACCGGGCCGCCGAGAACGGCCGTCAGCGCGGCGGCACCGCCCGGCGGATGCAGGCAGCGCGTGAAGGACATGGCGCCGATCGCCAGCGAAACGCCGACGCCGATCGCGATGATCGGATCGGGAATGAAATAGGCCGCGATAATCCCCATCAGCGCCGAGATCGTATTGCCGCCGATGATCGACCAGGGCTGTGCCAGCGGACTGGCCGGTACGGCGAAAAGAAGCACCGCCGACGCGCCCATCGGCGCCACGATCAGCGGAAGGTGCGGCCCCTGTCCGAAAAGATAACCACTGATGAGACCGGTGAGGCCGATGCTGACCAAGGCGCCGATACAGGCGACCAGGCGTTCGCGCAGGGTCGCGCCGGCGAGAATGGGCGAAAACAGGCGGAAGCGATGGGCAGATTTGGAACCCACTTTGGGAGACATGGGAGGCTGCATGATGAACCGATTGCTGAATGACATGTTTCGGGGCGAAGCGGACGGTGACGGCTAGTGTGTCATCACTCTTGGCGCGCTGTTCTTCGTGATATTGAGGACTTCGTAAAATGCATTGAAGGCACTCGAACGGCTGTTCCGGCGGGAGACGAGCAGCGTCTCGACGCAGCCAATATGATGCGTTTCGACATTCGTCGGCCAGTGCATGAGGTCGAGAACCGATTTCGGCATAACGCCGGCCGTCTCGCCCGTCGCCACGCTGGCGAGGATCGCGTGATAGGACCCGAACTCTCTGGTTTCGGGACCGCTTGACTGTCTCGCCCAATGCTCGGCGATCCGGCGATAGGTGCAGCCCGGCTCAAGAGCGGCCAGCGATCCCACGCGAAGATCGGCGGCGGAGTTGATCTGCGGATGTCCCGATGGCAGGACGATCAGCAGGTCCTCGACGAAGACCGTCTCGGTATCCAGAAGATCAAGTTCCGTGTCGAACTGCTCGTCCTCTTCCAATAGAGGGCGCGGCGGACGGGCGATCAAGGCACAGTCGAGCACATCGGTCAGCACATCATGCGTCAAGCTGCGGGAGGCGCCCATGGTCAGGCGCAGAGAGACATCCGGCCACATCCGGTTGAATTGCGTCAGCGCCGCCGGCAGACGGCTGGCTGCCGTACTTTCCATCGTCCCGACTCGCAAGGTGCCGGTCGGGGCAAGCGGCTTTATCGCCTGGCGCGCCTCCAGCGCCAGTGCGACCAGCCGCTGACCGTAGGAGAGAAAGGTCTCGCCCTCGCGCGTCAGCGTCATCTTCTTGCCATCGCGGCAGAACAGGACGACGCCCAGATTTTCCTCCAGCTGCTGGATGCGCGTCGTCACATTCGAGGGCACGCGCCCGACTGCCCTTGCCGCCTTGGTGACGCTACGGTCGCGTGCCACGGCAAGGAATATGTCAATCGACGAAAGGTCCAACGAAAGTATCTCGATTCCTGAATGATGATGTC
Organism: Pararhizobium sp. O133; assembly: GCF_051669845.1. Lineage (NCBI taxonomy): Bacteria > Pseudomonadati > Pseudomonadota > Alphaproteobacteria > Hyphomicrobiales > Rhizobiaceae > Pararhizobium > Pararhizobium sp. O133. Next base: position 114,268 of record NZ_CP196427.1, read on the forward strand.
ATTTCGTTCTCCATACAGAAATCACGACCCTCGCTCAAGCAGCTTCCAGTAGCGTCACCCGCCTGCGACAATCCGTCCGAATGACGACCGCGATCGACCGGTAGCATCACGCCGATGATGATTGGGCTGCGGGTGAGGCGAGAAACAGAGCGGCCTGGTCTGTTCGCTGCCCACGATACCTGAGCAGGGAAAACGCGGCTGACGATTTCCGCTACAGGAAATCATCCCGGCGTGGCGTGAACGTATCGATCAGCAGTCCCTCTTCCAGCGCCACGACACCATGAACCAGATTGGGAGCGACGATGAAGCTGCTGCCCGTGGGCAGCGTCGTCGTCACGCCATCGACGGTGACCTCGAAGCTCCCCTTGGCCACATAGCTCACCTGCGTATGCGGGTGGGAATGGAGCGCACCAATCGCGCCCTTGTCGAAGCTGAAGGCGACCAGCATCATTTCCGGACGTTGCGACAGCACGGCGCGGCGGTTACCTGGCGACGTTTCCGTCCAGTTCAGACCTTCGGGCAAGCTGTAGAAATCAGGCATCATAACTCCTCTATCTCGCCAGCCATCCGCCATCGACGGGCAGGATCGTGCCATGCACATAATCGGACGCACGGGATGCAAGGAAGACGGCAGCCCCCGCCATATCGTCCGCGCGCGCCCAGCGGCCGGCCGGAATGCGTTTCAGGATGTCGGCATTGCGTTCGGTATCCGCGCGCAGGGCCGTGGTGTTGTTGGTTTCGACATAGCCGGGGGCAATCGCGTTGACATTGATGCCCCGCGCCGCCCATTCATTGGCCATCAGACGCGTCAATCCGGCCAGACCGCTCTTCGCCGCCGTATAGGACGGCACGCGAATGCCGCCTTGGAAGGACAGGAGCGAGGCAATGTTGATGATCTTGGCGGGCATCTCTTCCGCGATCGCCATCTTGGCGAAGGACTGGCAGAGAAAGAACACCGACTTCAGATTGGTGTCCATGACTGCATCCCAATCCTCTTCCGTGAAATCGATCGTATCGGCCCGGCGGATGATCCCGGCATTGTTGACCAGAATGTCCGGGCGCTGCCGAATGGCGCCAGCGCGATCGATGACGGCGCGTACCTCATCCATTTTGGAGAGGTCGGCCAGGAGAGGATGAAACGACCGGCCGCTGGCTTCAACAAGCGTCGCGGTTTCGTCCATCGATGAGCGGCCGACACCGATAATGTCGGCCCCCGCCGCCGCAAGGCCGACCGCGATCGCCTGGCCGATGCCGGTATTGGCGCCGGTGACGATGGCGCAGCGGCCGGAAAGATCAAATGGGTTCATCGCAGGCTGTCCATCGGCACCTTGTCCATATCGGTGAAGCTCATGTTGTCGCCGGCCATCGCCCAGATGAAAGAGTACCGACCGGTGCCGGCACCGGAGTGGATGGACCACCCCGGCGACAGCACCGCATCATGGCTTTTCAGCACGAGGTGCCGGGTTTCATGCGGCTCCCCCATGAAATGGAAGATTCGCGTCGATTCTTCCATGCCGAAATAGAGATAGACTTCCATGCGCCGGTCGTGGACATGCGCCGGCATGGTGTTCCAGACGGAGCCCGGCTCGAACATGGTCAGCCCGACCAGAAGCTGGCAGCTTTCGCAGACATCCGGATGGACATACTGGTTGATCGTGCGGGCATTGGCCTCTTCCGCCGAGCCGGTGCGCACCTTCTTGGCCATATCGAGCGTGATGAGCACGGTCGGGCAGGTGCGATGGGCAGGCGCGCTCAGGACGTAGAATTCGGCCGGCTTGGCGGGATCGTCACTTCTGAACGTCAGGTCCCCCTCACCCATGCCGACATAGAGCGCTTCTTGGAAACCGAGCGCATATTCGGTGTCTCCGACGAGAACCTTGCCGCTCCCGCCGATGTTCAGGATGGCGGCCTCGCGTCTTTCGAGAAACCGGTCGGTGCCGGTTTCCTTGACCTGGCCGATCGTCAGGTCCTCGCCCGTCGGGACGACGCCGCCGACGATCATCCGATCGAGATGACTGTAGGTGAGATTGATGCGGCCCTTTGAGAACAGTCCTTCGATCAGGAAGCCGTCGCGCAGGCCGCTCGTATCGCGCTTCGCAGCATCTTCGGGGCCAACGACTTGGCGCACATTTACGGAAATTGTCACGGATTTGCCTCTTGGCGTTTGATGGGATTATCAGGTGAGGACGACGTATTCAGTCAACTGACTGATCGTCGTATCGGCCTTCTTCACGTCGAAAACCTTGGTTCCATGGCTCATGATCACAAACCGGTCGCAAACCTGGTAGGCGTGATAGAGATTGTGCGTGACGAGTACGCTGGAAACACCCTCTGCCTTGAGCTTCAGAACCTGCGACAGCAGTGCCTCGGTTTCGCGAACGGAGAGAGCGGATGTCGGTTCGTCGAGCAGCAGCACACGCCGCTTGAAGAAGACCGCACGCGCAATCGCAACGGCCTGCTTCTGCCCGCCGGAGAGATCGCCCACCAGCTTGTCGGGGGAATCGATGCCGGAGATATGGACGGCCTTCTCCAGCACTTCCATGGCGATATCGCGCATTTCCGCCTGCTTCAGGAAACCGAAGGCATTGGTGCGTTCGCGGCCCATGAAGATATTGCGGGTGATCGAGAGCGAATCCACCAGAGCGGTGTTCTGATAGATGGTCTCGATGCCGGCATCGGCGGAATCGGAGCGGCAGGTGAACAGCGTCTTCTGTCCGTCCACGCTCAGATGGCCGGAGGTCGGCTTGTGGATGCCGGAGATCAGGTTGACCGTGGTCGACTTGCCGGCGCCGTTGTCGCCGAGAAGACCGACGACTTCGCTGGGGCCGACATGGAAGGAAAGATCGCGAAGCGCCGTCAGTGCGCCGAAGCTTTTCGAAATATTGTGCAGTTCCAGAAGATTGGACGCGGACATCATGCAGCCCCCCGGCGTTCGATGAGATGGTTGAAGGCGGCAGCGACGACGATCAGGGTTGCGATAAACATGTCGAGGTAGAAGCCGGGCGCGCGGAGGAGCAGAAGCACGTCGGTGATGGTGTGGATCAGCATGACGCCGAGAAAGATGCCGATGATCGAGCCACGGCCGCCACGAAGAGAGAGCCCGCCGATGACGCAGGCAGCGATCGCCTGGAGTTCGAGACCGGCGCCCTGCCCCGGCTGGACGCTGCCGACACGGGCCGTGGCGATGATGCCGGCGACCGCCGCCATGCCGCCGGCAATGGCGAAGGCGATCATCTTGACGCGGTCGGTATTGATGCCGATGGCGGTCGCCGCCGCCGGATTGCCACCGGTGGCGAAGACATGGTTGCCGAACTTGTGACGGTGCAGCAGCAGATAGAAGCCGATGACAAACAGGACAATCCAGATGAAGGCGGCGTTGATGCCGAACAGCGTGCCGGCAAACAGGCTGGAAAAGGCGGGCTCGGGATCGAAACGCACCTGGACGGCGCCATTATAGAGCAGCACGGCGCCGCGCCAGAACAAAAGGCCGCCGAGCGTCACGATGAAGGATGGCAGGCCGAAGCGTAGCGTGATCGTGCCGTTGAGAAGGCCGATCATCACGCCGAGCAGAATGCCGAGCGGCGCGGCAATGAAGGCGCTCATGCCGCCATCGACAAGGCTCGCCATCAGGACGGCCGTCAACGTATAGACCGAGCCGATCGACAGGTCGAATTCACCGGCAATCATCAGGATGCCCGCGCCGAGCGCCAGGCAGCCGAGCACCGGAATGGCCTTCATCAGGATCGTCAGGTTCTGCGGCGACAGGTAGCGGAAATCGTCGGGATAGGCGAGCGCGCCAGCGATGCAGACGATCTGCAGGGTGGCGAAAACCAGGAGAATGGCTCCGGCCGGCATGGTCATGATCTGCTTCAGCAGCGATTGTTTTTTCGTGCGCGATTTCAGCACGGCTGTGTCGGTCATGGCATAGGTCACTGTCGTTACTCTGTTCAGGGGATCGCGGGGACCTTCCGGCAAGATGCCGGAAGGTCTTCAGGCGTCTCGCTTACCGGTAGCTGCCGATCAGCGGCTTGACGGACGAGATGCGCGATTTGTCGAGGAAGGCGCCCTGACCGGTATCGACGTCGGTCGGTGTCAGGCCGTATTTCTTCGCCAGTGCGATCTGGGCGATCGGATAGTAACCCTGCAGGTAGGGTTGCTGGTCCATCGTCGCGAACATCGCGCCGGATTCCACCGCGTTGACGATTTCGACCGCAAGATCGAAGCCGCCGAACGGGATGTTCACGCCGGCATCCTTGATGGCGCCTGCTCCCACGGTCGAGGTGACCGAGCCCGTGCCGAACAGAGCCTTTGTATTGGGGTTGGCGATGAGGAACTGGGCGAGAATGTTCTGGGCTTCGGCCGGATCGAGACCAGACTTGACCGTCTCCACCTTGATGCCATGTTCCTTCATCGACTTTTCAATGCCGCCGCCACGCGCCACGGCGAAGCTGGCTTCCGGAATTTCGCGCGGATTGAAGACCATGTCGCCTTCTTTCAGGCCGAACTGCTCGATCATGCGATTGCCGAGTTCATAGCCGGAAGCGAATTCGTCCATGCCGACATAGGCCTGGCGGCAATTGCCCTTGGCGCCTTCCAGGTCGTCATTGTTGAAACCGATGACGATGATGCCGGCCTTGACCGCCTTGCAGATGCTGTCGTCGAAGGCATCCGACGAGGAAATGGCAACGGCGATGCCATCGACACCCGTTGCCGTGGCGCTCTCGATCAGGTCGTTCTGGCGCACCGGATCGTTATTGGCATATTGCACGTCGAGATCGACGCCGAACTGTGCCGCGGCATCTTGTGCGCCCTTCACGACGGGGTTAAAGAACTGGACACTTGGATCGAGGTAGATGATCATCGTCGCCTTGACATCGGCCGCCACGGCGGACGTTGTGAAAGCCATAGCTGCGCACGCCGCAAGCATTGCGGTTTTCAGTCTGGTCAATTTCATTTTGCGTATCCTCCCTTTGGATGTGCAATCGGGGTCGAAAGACCCATGTCTCGGCTGGCGAGCTCCGACCAAAGATCGCGCCAGCCGAGATTTTCCTCCTCTGCCTCAGTATCCGGTGAGCACCCTCACCCGAACCAAGGATCCGGTCGTCCCAAGGTCACGTGAATGCCCTTGAACTGCGAATATTCGTCGAAGCCGTAGCGGCCGAGTTCCCGACCGAGACCGCTCTTCTTGTAGCCGCCGATCGGCAGCTCCGGCGCACCGTCGATGACGCTGTTGATCCAGCAGCGCCCGGCCCGGATGCGGCGGATGCTCTGCAGCGCGTTTTCGAGATTGCTGGACCAGACGCTGGCCGAAAGGCCGTATTCCGATGCGTTTGCCATTGCGACCGCCTCGTCAGCCGTCTTGAACGTCAGTGTCGACAGAACCGGCCCAAAGATTTCCTCGCGCGCGATCGACATGTCGGCGGTGACCCCGGAAAAGACCGTCGGCGCATAATAGAGCCCGGAGCCTTCGCCGACCCGCGATCCGCCGAGCAGCAGTTCGGCACCGGCCGACTGCCCCGCCTCGACATAGGAATGAACCTTGGCGGCATGTGCTTCCGAGATCATCGCGCCGATCTTCGTGCGCTCGTTCAACGGATCGCCGAAGGTGACCTTGCGGGAAATGTCGAGCAGGCGCTCGAGCAGCGCGTCGCGGATGCCCTCCTGCACCAGCAGACGGCTTCCCGAAATGCAGCACTGGCCGGCATTGTGATAGACGCCGTAAGCGATCCCGTCGGCCGCCGCTTCCAGATCCGCATCGGCGAAAACGATCTGTGGCCCCTTGCCGCCGAGTTCGAGACCGACGCGCTTGACGCTGCGGGCAGCGATTTCGCCGAGCTTCACGCCGACACGGCCGGAGCCGGTAAAGGCGATCATGTCCGTGCCCGGATCCTCGGCGAGGACCTGACCGGCCGGATCACCGTAACCGGTGACGACGTTGAAGACGCCGTCGGGAATGCCGGCCTCGCGGGCCAGTTCCGCCATGCGGATCGACGTGCCGGAGGTGAACTCGGATGGCTTCAGCACGACCGTGCAACCGCCGCCGATCGCCCACGGCACTCGCTCGGACGCGATGATGAAGGGGAAGTTCCACGGCGTGATGATGCCGACGACGCCGACGGGCTCACGCAGGACAAGGCCAAGGCGATTATCGCCGATATTGTTATGCGTCTGACCTTCGAGCGCGCGGGCTTGTCCCGCCGCATAGGACCAGAGATCGGCGCAGAAGGTGATTTCGCCTCGCGCCTGGGCGATCGGCTTTCCAACCTCCAGGCTTTCGATCAGGGCGAGTTCGTCAACCTTGGCCAGAATGAGTTCCGCCGTCTTGAACATCAGGCGTGAGCGCTCGGCGCCCGACATGCGCGGCCATGGACCGGTATCGAAGGCACGACGGGCGGCGGCGATAGCGGCACGCACGTCGTCGGCCGACGCCTCCGGCCAGGTGCCAACGACCACGCCGGCATGGCCGGGGCTCACGCGGTCGATTGTTTTTCCCGATGCCGCATCGACCGACTTGCCATCGACAAGCATCTTGTAGCGGGATTTACTCTGCAGACGTGGATCACTAGAATCCGGGCTTATGAAATTGGAATGTATCGTCATCAACTGACCGGGATTTTCACGTCCCGGCTCCTCCATCCTGGCTTGGCGTTTGAAGCGCCGCGCTTGTGCTGTCGTCAAGTTGTATGGTACTGTATGGTGGTTAAAAACGAATGTCAACGAGACCGTGGCGGCGAAAAGCATGAACCTTGAAACTTTGAAGATCGACCCGTTGAAGATCGAGACCGGGGAAACGACGGCGGCCCAGGTCGAGCGCGATCTGCGAGAGGCGATCATCCGCCTCGAACTGGCGCCGGGTTCGCGGTTATCCGAGCAGGAAATCGCCTCCCGTCTCGGCGTCTCGCGCCAACCGGTCCGCGAGGCGCTGATCGCGCTTGGAAAATCAAAGCTTGTTGAAATCCGCCCCAATCGTGGAACGGTCGTGGTCCGCATCTCGGCACGCCAGATGATGGAAGCACGCTTCGTGCGCGAGGCGATCGAGGTGGCCGTTGCGCGACGCGCCAGCGAGAGCTTCGATACGTGGACGCGGCGCAAGGTCGACGGCATCCTTGATCGGCAGCGGGCGGCGATGAGCCAGCACGATCATAATGCCTTCCGCCGCGAGGACGAGCAGTTCCACATCGCCATTGCCGAAGGCGCCGGCTGCGGTCTCGCCTGGAATGCGATTTCGGACATCAAGGCGCATATGGACCGGGTCTGCAATCTACAACTCCGCAACCCAACCTCGATGAACAACCTTATCGAGCAGCACGAAAAGATCGTCGCCGCCATCGATTCACGAAACGCCGAAGCGGCGGCCGATGCCATGCGAGCACATCTGAACGGCATTCTGAACGACCTGCCGCAGATCGAATCGGACAACCGCGAACTGTTCGAATAAAGCGGCACGTCTTCGAACGGAATGGCGGAGACGTAAAAAACGTCTGGCCTGGGGTTGGCGTTGCGACGCTGGCCCACTGGAAAGAGGCGCGAGAACGGCATCAAACAGCGCTTCATAATAAGCTTAAATAATTCTTGAACCGATCATCCCCAGATTACCCTCGCTGGCGCAACGCCGAAAGCCTTCATCCTCGGGCTTTCCGCCACTTCGTTAACGGAAACTTTTCCCTGCCGGGCGATGGTATGCCGCACCGTTCGGCCGGTTTTCAGGTTTGTGCCGGGGAGGCCTTGTTTGAGTAGCGCCTGGTATGAACTTCTCGCCAATCTGGCGATCCTGTCGATGCTCGTGCTGATCTGGAGCAACGCGCGGCTGCCGCATGTCGATTGCCCGCAGATCATCCGCCAGCTCGCCTTCGGATTGCTGCTTGGGCTGGGCGCCATTATTGTCATGACGCGCCCCTTCGAGATGGAAAAGGGCGTTTTCATCGACTCGCGGGCAACGCTGGTTGCGGTCTCGGGCCTGTTCGGCGGGCCAGTGGCCTTGGTTGTCACCGCCTTCTGCGCCTCGGCTTTTCGGGTCTATCTCGGTGGCGCGGGCGTTTTTGCGGGGCTAACGGGGATCGGCATTGCCGCTGCAATCGGTGTTCTCGCCCATGCCCTCAAGAAGAACGAGCGTCCCTCCACACTGGGTATTATCATATTCTCAGCCTGCGTCGCCGCCGGCCGCCCCTTGAGCTTTCTCGTCATGCCGCAGGCGAGCCTGTCGATGCTCCTGTCTAGTAGCACGGTCGCGCCGATCGCGGTTATCGCCTTTATGGCAACGCTGCTCGTCTCCCTCGCCGTCGCCAACGAGATGCGCCGGCGTGACGCGGTCATGAAAAACCATATCTACAAGACGGTCATCGACAGCCTTCCGGATTGCCTGAACGTCAAGGATACGGAAGGCCGGTTCATCGTCGCCAATCCAGCCACCGCGGTGCTGATGAAGGTCGCGAACTCCGATGCCTTGCTCGGCAAGACCGATTTCGATTTCTACCCGTTCGACATCGCGGAGGGTTTCCGGGCGGATGAACAAGGCACCCTGCTGCACGGAACGTCCGAGGTGATCGAACAGCAGGTGACACACCGCGACGGTTCGACCGCAACCCTCTCCACGCTCAAATCGCCGGTTCGCGACAGTTCAGGCCGCGTGACGGGGCTTATCACCCACAATCGCGACGTGACGGCCAAGGTCAAGCTGGAAGCAGCGCTCGCCGAAAGCGAACGCAGGGCCACCGCCGCACTGACCAACATGGCCGACGGCGTCATCATGTTCGACAAGGATCTCCGCGTCGTCTTCTGCAATGAACAATATCGCGCGATGTTTCCGCTGACGGCGAACCTGCGTGTGCCGGGGACGCCTGCCGCATCGATCCTCTATGCCTCGATCGCGCGCGGCGAACTGGTCAACATTCCCGCCGACAACGTCACCGACTGGGTGAATGCCGCCTGTTCGAGGCTGCGCCAGCCCGGCACCGTCCAGTTTCCATTGTTCGACGGGCGCTGGATCGAATCCCGCACCAGCCCGGCGGCCGATGGCACCTGCTTCGTCGTGTGTTCCGACATCACCAGGGGCAAACAGAGCGAGCAGGCCCTGCGCGACCTGAATATGCGCCTTGCGGAACTGGCCGAAACGGATGGCCTGACCGGCCTTCTCAACCGGCGCGCCTTCGATGCCGCGTTGACGGAGGAGGTCGCCGGTGTGGGACGCGGCGAAGGGGCGCTAAGCCTTCTCTTGCTCGACGTCGATCGCTTCAAGGCCTTCAACGATACCTATGGCCATACCGCCGGCGATGACTGCCTGCGGGCCATCGCCGAATGCATGCGCGCCGTGGCACGGCGTCCCGGCGACCGCGCCGCCCGCTATGGCGGCGAGGAAATGGTGCTGATCCTGCCCAATACGCCGGAGGAAGGCGCCGTCGCCTTGGCGCACGAGCTGCGCAACCGCATCCGCGCCCTCCAGATCGCTCACACCGGCAGCGAAAAAGGCATCGTCACGGCGAGCATCGGCGTGGCAACGCTTGCCAACCATACGATGGGACCCGACGCCGGGCGGCTGGTCATCCGCGCCGACGAGGCACTTTATCTTGCCAAGACGTCCGGCCGCGATCTCGTGCGAAGCTGGGAACCCGCCAAGCCGAAACTGGTCAGCGGCGCGTAAAAATTCGTCTCCGAAAAGCGCCACGATGCCTCTAAACTCCATTGCTTTCGAGACCGGATTTTTCGGAACGTCCATTTCGTCACGGTCTTGAGGTGCGCCATGGAACGGCACCCGGTACCTTGTGCTGAACATCAATGGTCTTTGCCGCTTTCATGCGGCGGATCGCTCGATCTCTACAAAAATAATAGAAATTGACATCGGCAAGTCAGCGGTTATTTTTTGACCGGATTTCAAAATGATGCCGGAATTACCCGCCCGTGATCCCGGCATCGGCAACAGAAAAGTGGATGAGACCATGAGCCTTCGCATCAATGATATTGCCCCGGATTTCACCGCCGACACGACGATCGGCGAGGTCAGCTTCCACGACTGGATCGGCACTGGCTGGGCCGTTTTGTTTTCGCATCCGAAGAACTTCACGCCGGTCTGCACGACCGAACTCGGCGCCATGGCCGGTCTCGAACAGGAATTCCTGAAGCGCGGCGCCAAGGTCATCGGCATTTCCGTCGATCCGGTCGAAAGTCATTCGAAGTGGAAGCAGGACATCAAGGTCGCCACCGGCTTCGACGTCGATTATCCGCTGATCGGAGACAAGGAACTGAAGGTCGCCAAGCTCTATGACATGCTGCCGGCCGCCGCCGGCGATACATCCGAAGACCGTACGCCCGCCGACAACGCCACGGTCCGCTCCGTCTTCGTCATCGGCCCGGACAAGAAAATCAAGCTGATCCTCACCTATCCGATGACGACCGGCCGCAACTTCGCGGAAATCCTGCGCGCCATCGATTCCATCCAGCTGACGAGCAAGCACCAGGTGGCGACGCCGGCCGACTGGCAGCAGGGCGACGATGTGATCATCACCGCCGCCGTCTCGAACGAGGACGCCATCACGCGCTTCGGCGCTTACGAGACCGTCCTGCCCTACCTGCGCAAGACCAAGCAGCCGGCCGCCTGAGCGGGCGGCTTCTCAGCGGCGCTGGCGCGACACTGCATTGTTTCCCCGGAGGCGGCGATCGGGCCGCCGGCATTGAACATGCCGACGGGAATATTGCCCCGTCATTTCAAGCCGGTCATTGCCATTCCCGCCACGAACTGCTTCTGCGCCATGAAGAAGGCGATCACCACCGGCGCCATCGAGATCACCGAGGCGGCCATCATCAGGGTCCAGTGGCCGGAATATTGCTGCTGAAACAGCGCCAGCCCGACCGTCAGCGTTGTCTTGTCGACATCCGACGGCAGATAGATCAACGCGGAAAACAGGTCGTTCCACGACACCATGAAGGCGATGATGGCGAAAGCCGCGAGCGCCGGTTTTGCCAGCGGCAGATAGATCGTGAAGAAGATGCGCGCCAGCGACGCGCCGTCCATCCGTGCCGCCTCCGCCAGTTCCAGAGGAATGGTGCGAAAATACTGCCGCATCAGGAATGTTCCGAACGCGCCGCCGAGGAAGGATGGAATATAGAGCGGCGCCTGCGTGCCGTAGAGGCCGAGCGTCTTGAAAATGATGAATTGCGGGATCGCGGTCACCTGGGCCGGCACCATCAGCGTCACGATCAGCAGTGCGAACAGCAGATTGCGCCCCGGAAAACGGACGATGGCGAACATGAAGGCCGCCATGGAGCATGTCAGCAACTGGCCGAGCGTCGAGATCAGCGATATTTTCAGGCTGTTCCAGATCAGCAGATGAAACGGCATGATCTCGAACAAGCGGGTGTAATTGCCAAGCGTCGGCTGCTGCGGCAAGAGACGCATGTCGAACTGTTCCGCCATCGGCTTCAGGCTGGTCGACAGCAGCCAGATGAACGGCCCGAACATGGCAACCGCTCCGAGGCAAAGGGCGAGGAACGCGACCCAATCGTTGCGGCGCATGCGCGTCATTGCTCGCCCCATTTCTTCTCGATGCGGAAATAGATGAGGGTCAAAAGTAGAATCATCGCCGTCAAAAGGATCGCCTGTGCCGCGGCATCGCCCATGCGGAAGAAGCGGAAACCGTTGCGATAGATCGAAAAGACCAGCGTCGGCATGGTGGAATTGCCGTTGCCGCTGCGGGTCAGCACGAAGATATAGTCGAAGGCCTGGAAGGCGTTGATGGTCGTCAGCACGCCCTGGAAGAAGATGCTGGGCGCCAGTGCCGGCAGCGTCACGAACCGGAGCCGTTGCCAGGCCGTCGCGCCATCGAGCCGCGTCACCTCATAGAACTCTTTCGGGATCGCCTGCAGACCGGCGAGGAAGATGATCATGCCGCTGCCGATCGCGCCCCAGACATTGACGATGACGACGGAATAGAGCGCCATGCGTGGCCCCAGCCAGTTGACGGATTCGACGCCGACCATCGACAAGCCGGCATTCAGCACGCCACTATCAGGCGCATATATCCATTGCCAGAGAAGGCCCGTGGCCGTTGGCGAGCAGACGGCCGGCAGGAAGAACATGACCCGGAACCAGCCGATGCCCTTGATCGGACGGTTGAGCCCCATCGCGATCAGCATCGACAGGATCACCGTCAGCGGCACGTAGAGCGCCGCGAAAGCAAGCGTGTTCCACAGCGCCTTCATGAATAGGCGATCGGACGGCAGGTCGGCGTAATTGCTCAGGCCGGCCGAGACCGGCGGCGTCAGGAGGTCCCAATCGGTAAAACTCAAGCCGAGCGTCGCCAGGATCGAGCCGAAACTTGCCAGCAAGAGCCCGGCAAGCGTCGGCATCAGGAACGCCAGCACCCACCAGCGTTCCGATCCCATGGGCCTCAGCGACCCCATGCTACTTGTTCCGGGCGAGCACGTCGTCGCCATTGGCGACCGCCTCGGCAAGCCCGTCGGCGACCTCCATCTCACCCGACCAGATCATCGTCAGCGCATCGCCGACCGCGCTCGACCATTCCTCATATCCCTTGAAGACAGGCTTCGGCTTGGCATAATCGAGCGCCTTGACGAAGAGGGAGTGGTCGATCTTCGTCGCCTGCTGCAGATAGGCGGGACTTTCGGCAATCGCCTGGCGCACCGGGATCGCCAGCCCGATCTTGGCAAGCTCCGTCTGGCCCTTTTCGCCGAAGGCATATTTGGCGAAAGCCCAGGCCTCGTCGGGGTGCTTGCTGCCCTTGGCAATGACGAACCCGGCCGAATTGACCGAGGTGGCGCGTCCCGCAGGCCCCTTCGGCATGGGCGCGATGTCCCACTTGAAGCCGAGCGGGCTGTAGTCCGGCACCGTCCAGTGGCCGGAAACCCCCATGGCGGCGATCCCGGCATAGAAGCCGTCGGTGCCATATTGCTGCAGTTGCAATTGTGTCGGCAGCGACTTGTCGGTCAGCCACATGTCGGAGAGGAACTGGAAAGCGGCCGTCGCTTCCGGCGAGGAAATCAGCGTCTTGCCGGCCGGCGGATCGACGACATCGCCACCGAAGGCCCAGACCAGCGCGCCCCAGAGCGGCTCCATGTCATAGGCTTCCGCCCAGAAACCCCACTGGTCTGTCTTGCCGTCGCCGCTCTTGTCGAGCGTCAGCTTGGCGGCGTTGGCCCTCAAATCATCCCAGGTCCAGCTATCGGTGGGATAGGCGACGCCGGCCGCGTCGAACATGTCCTTGTTGTAGTAGAGCACGATGGTCTGGAAGTCGCGCGGCAGGCCGAAATAGCCTTCGGGCGTCTCGTAGGCCTTCAGCGTGATCGGATAGACGCCGTCGAGAATGCCCTTTTCCTTGTCGAGATAAGGCTGCAGGTTGAGCAACACGCCGCGCGACTGCCAATCCTTGTAGAGTGGCGCATCCATGGCGAAGACATCCGGCGGCGTACCGCCCGCCATCTTCACCTTGAGCTTTTCCCAATAGCTGTCCCAGTCTGAGGCCTCGACATTGACCTTGATGCCCGGATGCTCGGCCTCGAAGGAACGGGCGACGGCATTCCACGCCTCGACCTCCTGCGGGCTGCCCCAAAACTGATAGGTGATCTCGGTATCGGCCCAGCTTGCGGGCGCCGACAACAGCAGGGAAAGGACGGTTCCATACAACAATTTCATTGTGTTACCCTCTTCTTGGCCCCGTGCAACGACCCTTTTCCTCTGGGCTGTGGCCGGGATGTTGATCGTTCCTGTGTTCTGCCGGTTCGCCTGTTTTTGTGGCTTGAACCCGCAATCTCGTGTCAGCCGATGCGGGCGCCGCTTTCCGCCTCGAACAGATGCTGTTTGTCCACACGCGGCTTGAGATGGATGACATCGCCACGCACGAGGCGTGGCCGATCGGTGAACAGCGCCGTCATGGCAATCCCGTCGCTCTCGCCCATCACGAAGGTCGCATGGCCGGTGCTTTCGACGGCGGTGACCCTCAGCTCGATGGCGCCCAGAGCTTCTGCCGGGACGAGATCGAGATGCTCCGGTCGCACGCCCCAGATGACCGGACCCGCTGCCGCAACCGGCGCCGGGACCGACCGGTTCTGCGACAGCCGGATCGAGCCATTCGCTGCCTCGCCCTTGATCAGGTTCATCGCCGGCGAGCCGATGAAGCCGGCGACGAAGGCATTGGCCGGCCTGTCGTAGAGTTTCAGCGGCGCACCGGCCTGCTCCAGCCGTCCCGATCGCAGAACCACGATCCGGTCGGCCATGGTCATGGCCTCCACCTGGTCATGGGTCACGAAGATCGAGGTCGAGCCAAGCCGGTCATGCAGTGCCCGGATTTCCGCCCGCATCTGCACCCGCAACGAGGCATCGAGGTTGGATAGCGGTTCATCGAACAGGAAGACGGCGGGTTGGCGCACGATCGCGCGGCCCATCGCCACACGCTGGCGCTGGCCGCCCGAAAGCTGCTTCGGCATCCGGTCGAGATAGTCGACGAGACCGAGAATGCCGGCCGCCTCGCGAACCCGCGTTTCGATCTCGGCTTTCGGTGCGTTGCGCAGTTTCAGCGAGAAGCCCATATTGTCGCGCACGGTCATGTGCGGATAGAGCGCGTAGTTCTGGAACACCATCGCCAGATCGCGTTCCTTCGGCTCGACGTCGTTGACGACGCGGCCGGAGATGGAAATCGTGCCGCCGGAGATTTCCTCCAGCCCCGCGATCATCCGCAGGAGGGTCGACTTGCCGCAGCCTGACGGGCCGACCAGCGCAACGAACTCGCCATCGGCGACATCGAAGCTGACACCATGCATCACCTGCACGGTGGCATAAGCCTTGACCAGATTGTCGAGTGATACCTGAGCCATGGAATTCCTTTCAGTGCATGTCGGCGGCACGAGGCTGCGGCGGATGCGGTATGGGGTAGAGAACGGCAACCCACTCACCCTCAATGCCGGGCTTGTCCCGGCAATGAGGGTGAGTGGGGCTGCGTCGATGCCCAGGAGATGCGTTGTCGATTGTCGTGAAACCGTTCATCACACCCCTCATCGATAGGCGGGCAAGTAATTGCCGTGCGCTTCAATCAGCGTGTCGCAGAGGGCGCGGATTTCATCGAGCGAGAGTTCCGCGCCTGTATGCGGATCAAGCGCTGCGGCGTGATAGATGTGATCGCGCCGACCGGTGAGCGCCGCCTGCACGGTGAGTTCCTGGACGTTGAGCGACATGCGCATGATGCCGGCAAGCTGCGGCGGCACGGAACCCACGCGCACCGGCTGGATGCCGTTTCGATCGACATGGCAGGGCACTTCGACCGCCGCATTGGCCGGCAGGTTGTCGATCAGGCCGTTGTTACGGACATTGCCGTAGATCAGGTGGTTCGTGCCGGTCACCATGCCGTAAATAATAGCGGAGGCGTATTCGTTGGATCGGCAGACCTCAAGCGGCTTGCCGGCATCCTCCAATTCCTTGCGCAACACATGCCAGTCGGCGATCTGCTCCTCGCAGCGGGTGATATATTCGTCGAGCGGCAGCTGGTATTTCGCCAGCAGGTCCTCGCGGCCGCGCTTGATGAACCAGGGGGTATATTCGCTGAAATGGATCGAGCTTTCGGTGACGAAATGGCCGAAATGCTTCATCGTCTCCCAGCGGACGGCGTCGTCCCTGTCATAATCGCCGCTCTCCGCCTTGGCGCGCAGCCGGGGATAGAGATCCTCGCGGCGCCCGTCCTTGTGGCGCTTCTCGAACTTGGTGAAGAAGGCCACATGGTTGAGGCCGGCGCAGCGGAAATCGATATCGGCGATATCCTCGCCCAGAGACCGGGCGAGATAGGCCGACGTGTCCTGCACCGAATGGCAGAGGCCGACATAGCGGATATCCGGAAAGGCCTCCGCCATGGCCCAGGAGTTCATCGCCATCGGGTTGACGTAGTTCATCATCAGCGCATCCGGGCAGACATCGCGCATGTCGCTGGCAATGTCGAAGATCACCGGAATGGTGCGCAGCGCCCGGAAGATGCCGCCGATGCCGAGCGTGTCGGCGATCGTCTGGCGCAGGCCGAATTGCTTCGGCACCTCGAAATCCGTCACCGTAGCCGGCTTGTAACCGCCGACCTGCATCATCAGGATAACGAAGTCCGCGTCCTTCAACGCCGCGCGGCGATCGGTGAAGGAGGCGATCTTCAAATCCTTCAATCCCAGCGTATCGCCGATCCGCCGCGCCATGATTTCCGATGTCGACAGCCGCTCGGCATCGATATCCATCAGGGCGATCTCGCTGTCGGCGAGATCGGGGTTCGACAGCACATCGGACAGGATGTTCTGGGCAAAAACGGTGCTGCCGGCACCGATCAGGCAGATCTTGGCCATGGGCCGGTTCCTCTTACTGGAGAACGACGACTTTGCTGAGGTTGCGCGGCTGGGCCGTGTCCATGTTCTTCTGGTTAGCGACGCGCTCGCCGATGATCTGCAGCGCCGGCAGAAGTTCGAGCGCGCGGGCCGGGCCGGTCTGCGACAACGGGATCGACAGGTCGCCGGGGCCGCCAAGACCTATGACATGCGCGCCCAAGGCCTGCACTTCACGGGCGACCTTCGCCTCGTCTTCCAGAGTTTCCGGCGAGTAGAGGATGACGACGACGGACTGGCTGTCGATCAGGCTGATCGGGCCGTGGCGATATTCCAGCGGGTGGAAGGCCTGGCTGAAGGTGATCGACATTTCCTGCAGCTTCAGGCAACCCTCCGTGGCCATGCCGTAGAGCGGACCGGCGCCGAGATAGACGTAATGGGTGCGGTCCTTGATCAACGGCACGGCGGCTTCGGCGGCAGCAAGCGCTGCCTGTGCCTCAGCCACCGAACCGAGCTTGACGCTGGCCATGCGCAGTCCTGCGAGCAGCATCAGCGACGCCGACACCGTCATGACGATGCCCTCCTCGCCGTGTGTCGCAAGGTAGACGGCGATATCGGCGGCCTTGAGGATCGTCGTGTCCGGCTCGCAGGAAATGGCGATGGTCTTCATACCGGCCTTGCGCGAAGCCTCGATCGCCTGGACGGTTTCGGTCGTGGTGCCGGAGCGGGAAATGCCGATGACGCAGACATCCGAGAGATCGACGACGTAGTCACCCGGGCGCACCGCCCATTCCGCACCCGGCACAGCGACGGCCGACTGGCCGTTCTGATTGAAGGCGACCGCGATCGTCTGGGCGAGATAGAAGGACGTGCCGCAGCCCGTCACGACGACGGTTTTGGCCGAGACTTCCGGCAGCGACTGGGCCAGCGCCTTTTCCCAGAAGGGAAACTGTTCCTTGATGACTTTTTCGGTCAGATTCATGTCTGCAGTCCTTTATTTGCTCGCACCGGCCATCAAGCCCTGCACGAGGAAGCGATTGAGAAAGAGCACCAGCAGGGCGGGCGGCACGATCGCCACGATCCCGGCCGCGTTCATGAGGCCGTAATCCACGTAGTTGCGGGTTACGAATTCGGGGATGAGCACCGTCAGCGGCTTGGTGCTGAGCGTCGGCGAGAAAACCAGCGGCACCATGAACTGGCCCCAGGCCGAGAGAAACGTCAGGATCGCCGTCGCCATCAGGCCGGGGCCGGCAAGCGGCAGGACGATGCGCACCAGCGTGTAGAGCTTCGATGCGCCGTCGAGCCAGGCCGCTTCTTCGAGCGATAGCGGCATGGCCTGATAGACACTGCGCATCAGCCACAGCGCCAGCGGCAGGAACGCGGAGACATAGATCAGCGTCACGCCGAGATAGGTATCCACCAGCCCTGCCCCGATCATGATCCGGTAAAGCGGGATCATCACCGTATAGGCCGGCACGCCAAGCGTCGCGACGATCAGCACGAACATCGCATCGCGACCGGGAAAGCGAAGCCGCACGAAAGCCCAGGCGCCGAAGGCCGCTATCGCCACCGTCACCACTGTGGCCAGCAGCGAGGTCAGCACGCTGTTGAACAGGGCGCGCGAGAATTGCGGCCAGACAGACTGGACTTCATTGCCCTGGCTGGTCGACGTCGCGCCGAACAGTTTGCCGTAATGTTCCAGCGTGATCTGCTGCGGCCAGAGGTGCAACTGATCGCTGACCAGCGCATTCGGCGGCGTCAAAGACGTTACCAGCGACCAGTAGACCGGACCGAGCGACCAGAGGATGAGAAGAACGCAACCGAGATAGAAACCAAGCCGCCGCATCAGTCGAACCTCGTCTCTTTGTAGACGCGCAGGACGTAGAGAGCCGAGACCGCCAGCGATGCGATCATCGCGAGGATCGACAGGGCCATGCCGAGCGAGAATTTCAGGTTCTGGAAGGCCAACATGTAGACCTGAACCATGATGCTGCGAGTATCCATCGAGCTTCCATTGAGAATCCAGGCCTCATCGAACAGATTGAAGGCGAAGACGGTGGACTGGCTGAGCGCGATGGCGAGGCCACCGGAAATCAGCGGCAGGGTGATCAGCGAGAACTGCCGCCACGCCGTCGCCCCGTCGAGCCTTGCGGCCTCGTAGAGGGTGGATGGAATGGATTGCAGTGCGGCAAGCAGGATGATCGCGGTCAGCGGCATCATGCGCCAGGCATGCACGATCGAGATCAGCAGCAGGCCGGTAAACCGGTCGTTGAACCAGACCTGGTTTTCCGTGATCAATCCGACGGACTGCAGGAGACCGTTGAGAAGCCCGTAGCTGGGATTATAAATCCATAGCCAGATGATCGCGTTGACGACCGGCGGCAGGCACCAGGGCAGAATGACGATGGCGAGCAGCCAGCGCCGCGCATTGCCCGAACGGTTAAGCAGCAGGGCCGCCGCCAGTCCGCCCAGCGTCTCGATGGCGACGGAAATCACCACATAGACCAGCGTGTTGGTCCAGCTTTGCAGCACCTTGGGGTCGGTCATCAGGGCGATGTAGTTGCGAAGGCCGACAAACGGCGTTCCCATCTTCATCGGCTCGATGCGGAAGAAGCTGTCGATGACGGTGAGGATCAGGGGCAGGATAACCAGCCCACCCATGATCAGGATGATCGGGGCGGAAAGCCACAGCCCCAGCCGCGCCTCCCGTCCCAGGAAGGCGCGCTTCGATACGAAGCTGGATGTCATGTTACTGCTGCGCCTCTTCGGCCGCGGTAGCGATCGCCTTGACGGCGTCGTCAACAGAGATCTGACCCTTGGCGGCGGCATTCAGGTTGGTCGCGACGGCGCTCGAAAATTCCGGATACCAACCAGGCGTGCCGCCGGCGAACAGCGGCTCGACGACACCGGCCTGCTCGATCAGCACGTCGCCCTGCTTGAGCTTGCCTTCGTCGTTCAGCTGCTTGAGCACCGAAAGGCGCGTCGGCAGGTTGCCGAGCTTGGTGTAGTTGTCGATCATGGTGTCGGCGTCCAGCATCCAGTTGATGAAGGCATGCGCCGTTTCCTTGTCGTCGGCCGAAACCGGAACGCCGAGCGCACCCGGCAGACCGATGGTCCGCGACTTGCCATTCACATTCGGAACGAGGGCAGCCGCCGCCTCGGCGGAAACCTGCGATTTCGAGGCGTCGGTGTAGACGGCGAGGTTGCCCGCCCAGCCGGCGATATCGAAGGTGATCTTGCCGGACTTGAACAGTTCCTGGATTTCGACATCCTTCAGCGAGGTCGCGGCCGGATCGATCAGGCCGCCCTTCACCGCGGCGACCTCGAAGGCCATCGCCTTGTAGCCGGCACTTTCGGGATCGACGAACAGCGGCTTCAGGTCCGCATCGAACAGGTCGCCACCGAAGGCCTTGGTCAGCAGGTACCAGGCGGTCGCCGAGCCTTCCGTGGCCGAAAGCGGCAAACCGATCGGATGTTCGGCAATCCCCTTTTCCTTGATCGCCTTGGCAGCGGCCAGCAATTCATCCGGCGTGGTCGGAGCAGCCGCAATGCCGGCTTTTTCCAGATGCGCCTTGTTGTAGATCATGACGCGGAAATCGTTGTTGTAGGGAACGCCGATCAACGTGCCGTCGAAGGTGAAGATCGAGGTGGTCGGGAGATCGGCCTTCATCTCGTCGCTCAGGATGCCCGAAAGATCGTCATACCAGCCGGCGCTGCCGAACTGGCCGACCCAGGACCAGTCCATTTCCGTCGCCGAAGCCGGTGCCTTGCTCGCCATCATCGAGGTGACGATCTTGGTGCGGATCTCGTCCCAGCCAAGCGTCTGGATATCGAGCGCGCCGCCGGTCTTGGCGGTATATTTGTCGGTCATCTCCTTCGGGAGCGTGACCCATGGCGGCAGCAGCACGGGAAGCGCTTCGGCGGCAACGGCCATGATGGGGGTGAATGCAGTGGTGAGGCCGAGCGCAAGCGCGGCGGAAAGCAAGGTGCGACGTTTCATTTCAGCTGTTCTCCTGTTTTTGCTTATTGATTTTTCAAGTCTGCGGCGATGGACTGGATGAACCCGGGATCGGCCGGCCATCCGGCCAGTTCGGCGGCTCGCCAGAGCGCCCCTCCGACAGGTGGAAGTCTCGGCGCGGCCGGCTGCCCCAGCCGCTGTGCCAATTCCCGCCGGATCAGCCGCGAGCGAAAGACGCTGCCGGCATGGGACCAGGCGAGCAACGGCTGATCGAAGGCGCGCCGGGCGGCAAGCCCGAGATCCGCCAAAAAGCGGGCGGCCTCCTTCAGAATCTCGATCGCCGTCGCATCTCCGGCATCGGCCAGTGCATCGACCGTGCGCGCCAGATCGGCAAATCCGGCCCGTGCATTGTCCTGGCCATAGGCCCAGGCGATCAGTTGTTTCTCATCGACCCCGCAGGCGACGAGGACTGCGGCCGCAAACTCCGGCGCATCGCGACGGCCATCGAGCGCCTGCGTCGCCATCGACAAAGCCTGCCGGCCAATCCAGTAGGCCGATCCTTCATCCCCGAAAACATCGCCCCAGCCGCCGCTGCGGAAACTCTTGCCGTCAACCTTGGCCCAACTCATGCTGCCCGTCCCGGCAAGCACGAGCACGCCGTCCTCACCGGCAAAGGCGCCATCACAGGCGACTTCAACATCGTTCAGCACGAGATGCGCGCAATCGAACACCGAAGCTGCGACAGCCCGCTGCCGCTCGCTGATCGCCTCGATTTCGCCATGCAGAGGCAGGCCCAGAACCACGGACGCGATCGACTGCCCCTCACCCAGAATGTTTGCGACAGTGCGCATATGCTCGACCCACTGATCGCCAGCCATCGGATCGAAACCGGGACCGGCCCACCGGCGCAGCACCTGCCCGCTCTGATCCGCGATCGCGGCCAGCGTCTTGGTGCCACCGGAATCGAGCCCCAGAACGACGGTCATCGCGCGCCGCCCGGCTGTTCGGCCTGCCGCACCGAGACGCCCATCGCCTCGATGCGTTCGACCCATTCCGGCGACATGCCGTCATCGGTGACCACGGTGTGCAAGTCGCTGATCGGCGCGACGCGGTAGGTCAGTCGCTGGCCGAACTTGCTGCAATCGGCAAGCAGGATGCGTTGTTCGGAGCGCGCCAGCATCACCGAGTTGAGACGCGCCTCGTTTTCGTCGAGCGAACTGAGATAACCATCCTCTGCAATGGCGCCGGCGCCGAGAAACAGCTGGCGGAACCAGAGGTGCTGCAGCATTTCCTCGGCCAGCGGCCCGACCATCGAGGAATTTTCCTTGCGCAACTGTCCGCCGAGTACCGTCACCTTGACGCCCTCGACATCGATCAGCATCTGCGCCGCCGGCAGGCAATTGGTGAAGACATTCAGTGGGATCGGGTTGACCCGAATACGCCGCGCGAGCTGCAGTACGGTCGTTCCGGAATCGAGGAAGATCGAGGAGCCGGGCTGCAGCATCTCATAGGCGAGATCGCCGATCGCCCGCTTGGCGGCCAGCGACTGCGCCTCGCGCTGCTCGAACGCCACTTCGACTTGAAATTCCTCAGCCAGCCGGGCGCCGCCATGGGTGCGCAGAATGACGCCCTGTTCTTCGAGTTCAGCAAGATCGCGACGCAGTGTCGGCACCGACGCGCCGACCGCCTGTGCGATCGATACAATCGGCGAGGAGCCGTTGGAAAACAGATATTGGCGGATGGCCTGGGCGCGGTCGTTCTTCATGGCGGACAATCTTTTCGTTCAACCTGTCACCAAGATTGACGACAAAAGAATCATTGTCAATCATATTTTTGATCGTTATTGATCGTTTTAGTATTCACGTCGGGAGAGCTTCATGTCCACGCAACTGCTTCGGTCCCTGTCCGCACTTCATCGAGACGGCACCTCCATCGGCATCACTTCGGTCTGCTCCGCCCATCCGGAAGTGATCCGCGCGGCCCTGTCGCTGGCACGCGACATGGGGCAGCCGGTGCTGATCGAGGCAACCTGCAACCAGGTCAATCAGGACGGCGGATACACTGGCATGACACCGGCTGGCTTCCGCGCGTTCGTCGAGGGAATTGCCGACGAGACAGGTTTCAACCGATCCGGCCTGATCCTCGGCGGCGACCATCTCGGGCCCAATCCCTGGAAAAACCTCCCTGCCGAACAGGCCCTCGACAAGGCGCGCAAGATGGTCGCCGCCTATGCGCAGGCGGGTTTCGAAAAAATCCATCTCGATTGCTCGATGGGCTGCCAGGGCGAGCCGCTGGCGCTGGACGACGAGGCAACCGCCGCCCGCGCCGCCGACCTCTGCAGTATCGCCGAAACCCATAGTCCGACGGAACCGGTCTATATCATCGGCACGGAAGTCCCTGTTCCCGGCGGCGCGCTCGAGGAGGTGGAGCACCTGCAGGTCACCTCATCCGAGGCTGCCTTGACAACAGTCGAAATCCACCGCCAAGCCTTTGCCGCCCGAAACTTGCAGGCCGCCTTCGACCGTGTCGTCGGGCTCGTCGTGCAGCCGGGCGTCGAGTTCGGCAACCAGAATGTCGTCGGCTACGTGCCGGACGCTGCCCAGGCACTCTCGGCAAGCCTGGCACGGATGTCCAACCTTGTTTTCGAGGCTCATTCGACCGATTACCAGACGCTGGGTGCGCTCAGCGCTCTCGTGCGCGATGGCTTCTCCATCCTGAAAGTCGGCCCAGGACTGACCTTCGCCCTGCGCGAGGCGCTTTACGGGCTGGACCTGATTGCCGCCGAACTCGACAACACGCCCCCACGGCTGAAGCCCGCGATGGAAGCGCTGATGCAAGCGGAGCCCGGCTATTGGGCGAACTACTATCCCGGTACACCGGACGAGCAGCGCCTCCAGCGGCATTTCAGCTATTCCGACCGCATTCGTTACTACTGGACCCATCCGATCGCGCAGAAAGCCGTCGGCGAACTCCTTGCCCGGCTTGGCGACAGGACGCTGCCGGAAACGCTGATCAGCCAGCATCTCGCCACCGCCTGGCCCGAGGTCATGGCCGGCCGGACTAGACCCACTGCAACCGCACTGGCGCAGGCTGCTGTCACAAGAGTGCTGCGGACCTATGCCCTTGCCTGCGGTCACGATGCGGCTGGTTGAAACTGCGTCCTATTTTCGTCGCGCTTGGAGAATGCCGCAAAGGACGATCGCGCCGCCCATGACCTGCAGGACGGTGACGCCTTCATTGAGCACGATCACGCCAAGGAAGGCGGCGACAACGGGCTGCAGAAGCAGGGTCAGGGAAGAGAACGCGGTCGGCAGATAGGCGAGCGCATAGGTGATCGCCACCTGTCCGCCCGCGTGACTGATCAGCGCAAGTCCGAGCAACATTGTCCAGCCAAAGATCGTGACCGGAAAGAACTGGCTCTCGGTGACCAGCACGACAGGCAAAAGGCAGAGCGCTGCCGACAGCGTGCTCCACACCATGACGCGCACCGTATCGAAGCGCCCGCGCAGCCGCGCGACGCTCAGCATGTAACCGGCATAGAAGACGGCGGCGAGAACGGCCAACGCATCGCCCGACCGGTCTCCCGCCGCAAGGCCGCTCAAGCCCCCCTTCAACACGACGATACCCGCAATCGCGACGGACAGGCCAACCAGGAAGGCGCGTGTGATGGACGCACCGAAGAACATCCAGGCGGCCGCAGTCACGAAGACCGGTGCCAGATTGGCGAGAAGCGTAGCATTGGCGACTGTTGTCACGTGGATCGAGGCGTGCCAGGCGATCAGATCGGCCGCCAGGAACACACCCGGCAAAGTCAGGGCGAGCATATCGCGCAGACCCTCCGGCCTTTTCGTTTGATCCTGCCTGGTCGCACGGAAAACGATGAACAGTGGAAGGAAGGCCAGCGCCACCCGCCAGAAGGCGGTTGCCATCGGCCCGAGCTCCGAAAGCCTGACGAAGATCGGCGAACCGCCGATGGCGATCCCGCCCAAAAGCAGCGCAGTCAAGGCGAGCCTGTTGCGGGAGGCGGATGCCGTGGCGGGAAAAATGGGCTGCGGCACGGCACTGTCCAACTGGCTGCGGATCGGGGTGGCAAGCGTTAGACTTTAATCGCCAGCACCGCAACACGGCCCAGCACTATTTGAACCCGGTGAGGAAGGATATCAGGTTGGCGCCGAGTTCGTCGCACAGATAACCGCCCTCCTGCACGATGACGGTCGGCAGGCCAAGCAGGGCAATGGCCTCGGCGATGCGGGCAAAGCCCGGCGTCGAGACCGACAGCCCGCCGAACGGATCGCCTTCGAAAGCGTCGAGGCCAAGCGCAATGACGAGTGCATCCGGCGCGAAGGCTTCGATCCGCCGGTTGGCGACTTCGAGCGCTTCGAGGAAACCCTCGTCAGCCGTCTTGCGCGCCAGTGGCAGGTTGAGGTTGTAGCCGAGGCCGGCCCCCTCGCCGCGCTCGTCGGCATGGCCCCAGAAGAACGGATAGAAGCGCACGGGATCGGCATGCAGCGAGACCGTCAGCACATCGCTGCGGCCATAGAAGATGCCCTGCGTTCCGTTGCCATGGTGCAGATCGACATCGAGGATCGCGACACGCTTAGACGATCCGAGCAGATGCTGGGCGGCGATGGCGGAATTGTTGAGGAAGCAGAAGCCGCCGGCGACATCGGCAAAGGCGTGGTGACCGGGAGGACGGCAGAGGGCATAGGCCGACCGCGCGCCGGAAAGGACGGCTTCGGCCGCCTCCACCGCGCTCCAGGCGCTCCAGCAGGCACTGCCCCAGGTATCCGCCGAGATCGGGCAGGCCGTATCGGCCATATGGTAGCCCGCCTGCCCCACCGCCGAAGCCGGGTAACGGCCGCCGCGCGCCAGCGGATGGATATTCGGGACGACCTCTTCCGAGGCGCCTTCGATCCGCTGCCAGCGCAGGAAGATGTTCTGCAGGAATTCGATATATTCCGGCGTATGGATGGCCGCGATCGGTTTCAGGCCATGATCGCGCGGCCGGACGATCTCCGACCCCGCGGCCTTTGCCCCGGCCAGCAGCCGCTCGATCCGCTCCGGTTTTTCCGGGTTCGGCTGCGCCGCGCCACTGGACAGGAACATTTTCGGGTCGTGTTTCCGCTGCTCGTCGGCAAAAAACGTCTTCATCGCTCAAACCCCGCTTTCATGCAGTCCCGCCAGTAACTGGAACGCATCGCCATAGGCGGCGTGAATGCGCTCGTCCCGCGACCAGGAAAGGCCCAGCCGCTCGTAGAAATGCTGGGCGGAGACATTCTCGGCATCGACGGACAGGCGCAGATAGGTGCCGCCCTGTGCCCGCACATGCGCTGCGGTTCGGCGCACAAGGGCGACACCCACGCCGGAACCGCGAAACCGTTCGTCGACGACGATGTCCTGGATATAGGCGCCCTTCTGGCCGCGCCATGTGGAGAAACTCGGGAAGAACAGGCACATGCCGGCGAATACGGATGAAGCTGAAGCCCCCTCCCCAACCCCTTCCCACAAGGGGGAGGGATTAACTTGCCGCCGATCTCTGTGACCATCGATGACCGAGAGTAATCTATCGGTTTTGTGCGAAGAGCGGATGGCTGGGTTAAGCCCCTCCCCCTTGTGGGAAGGGGTTGGGGAGGGGTCTTTTGCCTCAGCGACTAAGGGAGCAGCAAGCCCCGCCTCTGCGATCAAAACCTCAAAAGCCGGCCGTGCCCCAAAACCATGCCGCCGAATATCCTCGACGGTGGACGTCACCTTGCCTTCCGCCTTCAGATGCCGGGCGATCATCAGCAGACCGGCATGGATGATTTCCGCATCCTCTTCTCCCGCAAGCCTGATGGCAACAGGCATTTCCATCTCTTCCACCATCAGAACGCCACCCGATCGCCGCCCTTGAGCGCCAGCATGGCGCGCGCCTCGTCGGGTGTCGCGATCTCCAGCGACAGCGCTTCGAGAATGGTGCGGATACGGCTTACCTGGTCGGCATTCGATTTCGCCAGCTCCCCGCGCCCCAGATAAAGGCTGTCCTCCAGGCCGACACGGACATTGCCGCCCTTCGCGGCGCCCATGGTGATCAGCGGCATCTGCTGGCGGCCGGCGGCCAGTACCGAGAAACGATAGTCATCGCCGAATAGCTTGTCGGCGATCCGCTTCATATGGCTGAGATTGTCGGGATCGGCGCCGATGCCGCCGAGAATGCCGAGCACGAACTGGATGAACAGCGGTCCTTTCACCAGCCCGCGATCATAAAAATGCTTCAGCGTATAGAGATGGCCGACGTCGTAGCATTCGAATTCGAAGCGCGTGCCGCAGCCTTCGCCCAGCCGTTTCAATATGTCCTCTATATCGGCGAATGTGTTCTTGAAGATCGTCCCGCGCGTCGCCTCCAGCAATTGCGGCTCCCAGTCGTGCTGCCATTCCATGCCGGGCTTCGCCAGCGGAAAGATGCCGAAATTCATCGAGCCCATATTGAGCGAGCACATTTCCGGCTGGGCTTGAAGTGCTGCCGCCAGCCGGTCGTCAAGCGTCATCAGCGAACTGCCGCCGGTGGAAATGTTGATGACGGCGTCGGTCGCTCGGCTGATGCGCGGCAGGAACTGCATGAACACGGCGGGATCGGCCGTCGGCCGGCCGTCCGCAGGATTGCGGGCATGCAGGTGCAGGATCGATGCCCCCGCTTCCGCCGCCGCGATCGCCTGTTCGGCGATCTCATCGGGCGTCACCGGCAGGTGGGGGCTCATAGACGGGGTGTGGACGGACCCGGTGACGGCGCAGGTGATGATGACCTTGTTCTTCATGGCCTCACCCGTTGACCGGCAGGTTAAGTTCGCGGGCCAGTTGCTCGAAACTGTCGCCGAGAATGCCGACCATCTCCATCACCTCATCACGCGTGATGATCAGCGGCGGTGCGAGAATGAGGTTGTCGACCTCGTAGCCATCGCCACGGATGCGGCGGGAATAGAGGATGAGGCCCCTGTCATAAGCAATATCGAGCAGCCGCTGGTTGGTTGCCTGGCTCTTCGGGAAAGGCGTGAAATTGACGGGATCGGCAACGAGATCGGCGCCGATCAGCAGCCCCTTGCCACGCACACCGGCAATGAAGGGAAACCGCTTGGACAGGTTTTCCAGCTCGGATTTCAACAGCTCGCCCATCGCCGCCGCATTGGCCTCGACGCCGAGCCGGTCCATCTCCTCCAGCACCGCCAGACCGGCGGCGCAGGCGAGCGGATTGCCGGCATAGGTATAACCGTGCTGGAAGCCGCCCATGTCGAGCACCGGCTTCACCAGCTTCGCCGAGGCCGCCATGGCCCCGAGCGCGGCATAACCGGAGCCGATGCCCTTCGACAGGGTGATGATATCAGGCTTGCAGTTCCAGTGGTCGCCGCCGAGATAGCGGCCGGTGCGGGCCGCGCCGCTCATCACCTCGTCGTGGATCAGAAGGATGCCATATTTGTCGCAGATCTCGCGGATGCGCGGGAAATAGCTATCCGGCGGCACCAGCGCCGCCGTTGCCGCGCCGCCGATCGGTTCCATGATGAAGGCGACGACGCTTTCCGGTCCCTCGGCCAGGATCTTCTCCTCCAGCATGTCGGCATAGCGCAGGCCGCGCTGTTCCATGGTCAGGTTGTCCCGATCGCGATAGGCCGTCGGAGCCGCAATCGCCGGCATCGGCTGGATCTGCGGCGCGAAGGTCTCGGTCAGCGCCAGGTCGCCGGTAATGCCGAGCGCACCCATCGTGCCGCCATGATAGGACGGAAACCGGCAGATCACCTTCCAGCGGCTCAGTTGGTTGGTCGCCACGGCCCATTGCCGCGCTAGCTTGATCGCCGATTCCACCGCCTCGGAACCGCCCGAAACGAAGAAGATGCGGTCGAGGTCGCCGGGCATCTTCGCCGCAAGCTGACGGGCAAGATCCTCCGCCGGCTGGTTTTCGAAATGCAGGCGATAGGCAAAGCTGGTCTTGTCCATCTGCCGCTTCATCGCCTCGATCACATGGCGGTTGCCATGGCCGATATTGCTGACCATCGGGCCGCTCGACCCGTCGATGAACCGCTTCCCGTCCTCGGCCCAGAAATAGATGCCCTCGGCGCGATCGACCAGCGGCCGGCGCAGGCGCGTGACGTAGAAGAGATGGGATGCGGGCCGCTCGGTCTGGATGTTCATGATGCTCTGCTCTGGTCGTTCTGTCGGTTGAGATAGCGGTTCAGCACATTGGCGGTCACGCGCTCGACCATGGCGTCGCCGCGCAAGAGGCCCGCGACCCATTCGCAGGTTCCGGCGTGAAAAACCTCGCCATTGCCGCGCTTGAAATTGACGATCATGCCGTTGCTGTAGCGAACCTTTTCCATGTTTTCGTCGCTGGCGTCGCCATAAAGCGTCTCGGCGATGAAGCGTCCGTCCTCGTCGCCGAAGAACTGGTCCTCGATGGTCAGGATATCGCTTTCCTCCACCTGACTCGCCATGCCCAAGGCCAGAATTTCCAGTCCTTCGGGGGCACCGCTGTCCGCCGCAGGATAGGGCAATCCGTGACGAATCTCGTAGGAAAGACCGTCGACCTCGTAACCATAAATATGGCTGTCGGCGCCGAGGAGATCGCCATAAAACAGGCCGGTTCCGGCAAAAGCCCAGTGGCCGGGCCGGTAGACCGGAAAACCACGCACGCCGCGCGGCGCGCATCCGCCCCAGCCGGCATAGACGCCGTTGGTGGCATTGAGCCCGAAAGTCAGCGCGCCGGGCCGGCCGATCTCCGGCGCTTCCCAGGAATTGGTGGCCCGGGTGATGTCGCCGGTTTGGTAGACGGGGTCCTGCGCCCGCGCGACATATTTGTAGCAGACCTGTCGGCGCCCCTCGTCCTCGAGCCGGGTCTGCCACATGAAATTGCCGGCAAAGCGCGCCACATGCCCGCCCTTGTCGACATAGGCATCGACGGCGTCGCGCATCTCCCAGGTCCAGTATTCGTCATGGCCGACGAGGACCACGCAGTCATAATCCTCGAGAATGCTCGAGTTGAAATGCAGTTGATGCTGGCTGGCGAGATCGACGCCATAGCCCTGCCGTTCGGCCCAGCGGAAAAACAGACTGTCATAGCTTGCCCAGCCGGAAGAGGCATATTTCTTCGAATAGCCGTTGGCGTAGGCCCATTCCATATGCGGATAGCGCGGCACCATGCCCGGCGGCAGCGAGACCTCCAGCGGCACGCGCGGTGCATCCTGCGGCAGGACGACGAAGCCACGGCAGAGCGGCCGCTCCATGCTGACGGTGGTGGCGAACTGGTCGCGGTTCGGGCCGGTGATCCCCTGATAATGGTTCGATCCGCCCCAGGTATTGTAGGCAGCCCAGGTTCCGGTCGCGGCGACCTGCAGGATGCGGCCCGGCTTGCGGCCCGGTTTCGGCAGGACGATGATGAGGTGATGGCAGGTAATCGGCTTTCCGTCGCGGCCATCGGCCGTCAGCATGATCCGGTAGGCGCCGGACGGCCAGCTTTCATGGACCCGGAACGAAAAAGTCGGTTCCCAGCCGCAGCCGAGGACGGAGACCTGGTCCGGCGTCTCCTGCCACCGGGTGCCAATTCCTTCGACACCGTAGACGCTCGTCTCGACACCACCGTCGCGGACGATCTCCAGCCGACAGGCGGCGGCCGTCGAACTGATGTGCAGATCGACCATGGCGCCCGGCGCATAAGTGTAACAGCGGGTGTAGCACCAGATTTCGCCGCGCGCGCCATCCATGCCTGGCGTTTCGTAATAATGACCACGCACGGCCTCGCGGCGCTGTTCGACGCTCAGTCCGAAATCGGGAAAAACATCGCCTCTGTCCGTCACCTGATGCCTCGTTGGTCTGCCGGTCGGGCCGATCAAACCATAATGGACTTGGGCAGACAAATACATTAGGTGAAGCCCCAGCATTCACGAAATGAATGAGGTCGCCCGTGCCCGGTTCCCCGCCCAGCCCCAGACGCCGGTTCGTCTGGGAGATCGACTGGAACCTTCTGCGCACTTTCACGGTGATCGTCGAGGAGCAAAGCCTGACGGCGGCCGGCCATCGGTTGCTGCTCAAGCAGCCGACCATCAGCAACGCTTTGCGCCGCCTCGAAAGCCATATGGCATGCCGGTTGATCGACCGTTCCGCCAATCATTTCCGCATGACGCCGGCCGGCGAACGGCTCTATGCCGAATGCCTGGCCATGCTGAACATCGTCACCGGCCTTCCCGATCTCATCAAGGATGATCCGGACCTCGTGGCCGGCCATGTCGAAATGGCTTTTGCCAGCCATATCGAGTGCCCGTTTCTAGACCGCTACCTCGCCGATTTCCACAAGACCTTTCCGCGCGTCACCTTCTCGACAACCGTCTCCGCCAGCCAGGACGTGATCAACGCCGTCCTCAGCGGCCAGGCCTGCCTCGGCATCTGCCTTGCCCATGAACGGCATCCGGATCTCGACTATACCGTGCTGTACCGCGAGCATTTCGGCTTTTTCTGCGCGCCCGGCCATCCTCTCTTCGGCAAGACCGGTCTCGAGACGCGTGACCTCGCCAGCCTCGATTACGTGTCCTTCAAGACGGATCATCTCGGCGGCGCGCTGGCACCGGTCGCCCGCCTGCGGCAACGGGAGAATTTCACCGGCCAGATACTCGGGCTGTTCTCCAACCTCGAAGAGGTGCGGCGGCTGATCAAGGCGGGCTTCGGTTTCGGCCCACTGCCGATCCACGTCGTAACGGCTGATATCGAGGCCCGCCAGCTCTGGCAGTTGCCGCCCTATGAAAACCCGCCGGCGGCCGACGTCTATCTGGTCACGAAGCGCGTGAGCCGCGGCAGCCGGGTCGAAACCCTGCTGCCCGATCGCTTGGCTGCCGCTATCGAAGCCGCGCCGCTTTCGGAACGAACCTATCCCCAAGGACTTGTCATGGCCATGCCGGCAGCGGAATAGGCCCGTCATTGCGATTGGGAAAGCCGGCACGAGGCCCCATTTTTCGGCGTTAAGAGTACGAAAGATTTACTTAAAATTGAACATTCATCGTTACGTCTCCGCCCAGACACGGTTGTCGGGGAACAACCTCTTTCTGGAGATGGACATGTCCGAGGTTAAGATTAAACGCCCGTTGTGGATCAAGATAACCGCCTACGGGTTTGCGGCGGTGCTGTTTTCCAGCGCGGCCATCGGTGGTTCCGCCTGGTACCAGCAGTCGCAGATGGCGAGCGAAGCAGCCCAGAGCAAAGCGGACAACGATCTTGCCCTGGTCCAGAACGATATGGATGCGCAGAAAAAAGCGGCCTCCGCATTGGCGCTGGCCATTGCCGGAGAACCCGAAACAAGTCAATTGATCGAGAAGAGCGAGCGGGACGCCATTGTCGCCAAATATGCCGGCAGCCTGCCCGCCATCGTCAACGATGGCGGCCTGTCGCTGATGACCTTCATCAACCCCAAGGGTGAAGCCGTCGCACGCATTCACACGCCTGAGAAGTTCGGCGATGACATGACGGGACGCCGCAAGACCGTCGTCGAAGCGCTTGCGACCGGCAAGCTCGTTGCCGGGACGGAACCGGGCCGTGCCGCCGTCAGCATGTTCGCCTCCGCTCCGGTGGTGCGCGATGGCAAGACCGTCGGCGTTGTCGATGTCGGCACCGCGCTCACCAACAAATATTTCGCTCCACTGGCCGACAAGATCGGCGGCGCCATCGCCGTCCATATCATGGTCGAGGACAAGCTGCAGCTTCAGGCCGCGACCCTGGGCGAAAAATCCCTTCTCACCGACGAGCAGCTGAAAGCCGTTCTCGACGGCAAGTCGATGCAGCAGAGCATCTTCCAGGATGGCAAGCACTATTTCGTCGATGCCGTTCCGTTCAGCAACTATTCCGGCAAGACCATCGGCGTGCTGGAAATCGCCTCCAACGTCACCGAAATCGTCGACAGCGGCAACGAGGCCATCTGGACAACGGTTATCGGCACTATGCTGGTTTCCGGGCTTTCCCTTGTTGGTTTCCTGTTGTTTGCCAGGTCGCTGGCCGGCACCCTGTCGCGCATCACCGCCACCATGGCAAAGCTCGCGGCCGGCGATCTGCAGTCCGAGATCAAGGGACAGGACCGGAGCGACGAGATCGGCGCAATGGCGCAGGCCGTCGAAGTGTTCAAGCAGAACGGCCTGAAGGCACGCGAGCTGGAACAGGACGCGGACTACCATCGCAACCAGACCGAAGAGCAGCGCCGCCAGAGCGCCGACAAGGAACGCGAAATTGCCGCCGCGATGGCGCAGGCGACCGGTGGACTTGCCGACGGCCTGAAACATCTTGCCGCGGGCGATTTGTCGTACAGACTGCGCGAGCCTTTTGCCCCGGATTTCGAGGCCCTGCGCACCGACTTCAACCAGGCCGTCGATCAGTTGCGCGAAACCCTGACCTCCGTTTCCCAGGCAACGAACTCGATCGACAGCGGATCGCGTGAAATCAGCCAGAGCGCCGATGATCTTTCGCGACGCACGGAACAGCAGGCCGCCTCACTTGAAGAAACCGCCGCGGCCCTGGACGAGATCACTGCCAACGTTTCCAACTCATCCAAGCGCGCCGAGGAAGCGCGTGGCGTCGCCATCCAGGCAAACGAAAGCGCGCGCCGCTCCGGCGATGTCGTCGCCAATGCGGTCGATGCCATGGGCAAGATCGAGAATTCCTCGGCGCAGATTTCCAACATTATCAGCGTCATCGACGAAATCGCCTTCCAGACGAACCTGCTCGCCCTGAACGCCGGGGTCGAGGCCGCCCGTGCGGGCGATGCCGGCAAGGGTTTTGCCGTCGTCGCGCAGGAAGTGCGTGAACTGGCCCAGCGGTCCGCGAAGGCCGCCAAGGAGATCAAGGACCTTATCCGTAACTCAACCACGGAAGTTGAAAACGGCGTCAAGCTCGTCAGCCAGACGGGCCAGTCGTTGAAGACGATCGAGGACTTCATCGTCTCCATCAACCAGCACATGGATGCGATCACCACATCCGCGCGCGAACAGTCGGTCGGCCTGTCGGAAGTCAACACTGCCGTCAACCAGATGGACCAGGTGACGCAGCAGAACGCTGCGATGGTCGAGGAAGCCAATGCCGCCGGTGCAACGCTTGCAACGGAGGCCGGACGTCTTCGCGATTTGATCGGCCGGTTCGCACTGGCGGACAACGCAAATGCGCCGGTTGCGGTCTTGCGTTCCACGTCATCCTATCCGCAAGCCAGAACCACCCCCGCTCCCGCAGCATCGCCCGTCCACAAGATGACGGCGCGGGTCGCCAAATCGTTTGGTTCGGCCGCCGTTGCCACCGACAGCTGGGAAGAATTCTGACCGCCAAACCCGGCTTCATCCGGACAGACTGACACGCAAACAGAACTGACTGCGCCGGGCCGAGAGGTCCGGCGTTTTCGTTTGCGCGGAAATTTCGATGGAACGCCTCGTCCGCGACTTGACGCATGCGCTACGATTTGCACTATTGCTCAGATGTCAGACCAATTTTGGTTTCAGCTGGAAAGCGAACGATGAAGCACGGCGATGCACGAGCAGCACTTGCCCCCCTGCCCCCCGCCGATCGGGTACAGCAGGTGACCGCTGCTGTCGCGGACTATATCCAGCACTCCAATCTCATTCCCGGTGACCGGCTTCCGGCCGAGCGGGAACTGATGGCGGACCTTGCCGTTGGCCGTTCGACCATCCGCGAGGTCATCCGCCATTTCCAGGCGCTCGGCGTTATGGAAGCGCGCAAGGGCAGCGGCACCTATTTGCTGAAACCCATTTCCGGCGCGACCATCCACATGCCGCTGTCGCTTGACACCAGCCACCTGCGCGACGTGCTGTTGAAAACGCTTGAGGTCCGGCGCGGTATCGAATGCGAGGCCGGCATGGTCGCCGCCCGCATGCGCGCGGAAAGCGATCTCGTCACCATCGAGCAGAAACTGGACGAGATGGAACGGGTGCACCTGTCCAAGGGCACGTCCGGCCCGGAAGACCTTGCCTTTCACCTCGCCATCTACGACGCCACCCATAATCCGCTGTTCAAGCAATTGCTCGAACAGATGCGCGGCGCGTTCGAGCAGTTCTGGGAAAAGCCGTTCGACCGGCCGGATTTCGCCCGCCGCTCCTTTCCGTTCCACCGCACCCTCTTCAACGCCATCACCGCGGGCGATCCGGAAGGGGCGCGTGCCGAGACACTGAAAATCCTCGCCATCGTCGAGGAAGACATCAAGGAAATGTCCAAATGAGCAACGGGTTCGATCCGTTCGAGGAAGCCTCCCTCATCGTCGCCCACGACATGAGCAATGCCTACGATGCCGTCGTGCCGCCGATCGTGCAGACCTCGCTCTTCACCTTTACCGACTATGACGACATGGTCTCGTCCTATCGCGGCGAAAAAATCCGGCCGATCTATACGCGCGGCCTGAACCCGACCGTGCGTATGTTCGAGGAGATGTTGGCCCGGCTCGAAGGCGCCGAAGACGCGATGGGCTTTGCCAGCGGCATGTCGGCGATCTCGTCCACGGTCCTTTCCTTCGTGCAGCCGGGCGACCGCATCGTCGCCGTCAAGCATCTCTATCCGGATGCCTTCCGCCTGTTCGGCACCTTCTTCAAGCGCATGAACATCGACGTCACCTATGTCGATGGCCGCGACGAGGACGAGGTCGCCAAAGCCCTCTCGGGCGCCAAGCTGCTCTATCTGGAAAGTCCGACCAGTTGGGTGATGGAAACGCACGACGTCGCGGCACTCGCGGCCCTGGCCAGGAAGCACGGCGTCATCACCACCATCGACAACAGCTGGGCAAGCCCGATCTTTCAGCAGCCGATTTCGCTCGGCGTCGACCTCGTCATCCATTCGGCCTCGAAATATCTCGGTGGCCACAGCGACGTCGTCGCCGGCGTCGTTGCCGGATCGAAGGAACTGATCGGCCGCATCCGCGCCGAAACCTATCCCTATCTCGGCGGCAAGCTTTCGCCCTTCGACGCCTGGCTTCTCATCCGTGGCCTGCGCACCCTGCCGATCCGCATGAAGGCGCACGAGCAGTCCGCGACGACAATCGCCAAGCGGCTGCAGGCGCATGACGCCGTCGAATCCGTCAACTATCCCGGCCTCGCCAACCACCTGCCGCCGGGTCTCAAGGGCACGTCCGGCCTGTTCTCCTTCATCTTCAAGGAGGGCATCAACGTCCGAACCTTCTCCGATCACCTCGACCTGTTCAAGCTGGGTGTCAGCTGGGGCGGACATGAGAGCCTGATCGTGCCGGGCGAAGTGGTCCTGTCACAGAAAGCACAACCGAATTCCGCGGTCGCCTTCGGCATCAGCCCGCGGTCAGTACGGCTCCATGTCGGCCTGGAGGGAACGGAGGCCCTCTGGAGCGATATCGAAGCGGCAATCGCTGCCGCATCAGTAGGCTGACGACAAGAAGCAACCACTCCACACAAAAAGGGGAAACGACCATGAGGACACTGATTGCGGCGACGATGTTCGCCACGCTGATGGCAGGCACCGCCCTTGCCGATACCAAGCTCAAGCTGGTGGAAGTCATCACCAGCCCGGAGCGCACCGAAACCCTGAAGTCCATTGTCGCCAAGTTCGAAGCGGCCAATCCGGGCACGACCGTCGAGGTGATCTCGCTGCCTTGGGGAGAAGCATTCCAGAAGTTCGCGACCATGGCCTCTGCCGGCGAAATCCCCGACGTCATGGAAATGCCGGACACCTGGCTGTCGCTTTACGCCAACAATGGCATGCTCGAAAGCCTCGAGCCCTACCTCAAGGACTGGGAACACACGTCCGAGCTGACCGATCGTGCGCTCGAACTCGGCCGCGACGTCAAGGACACGGCCTATATGCTGCCCTACGGCTTCTATCTGCGCGCCATGTTCTACAACAAGAAAATCTTCGCCGAGGCCGGCGTCGATGGCCCGCCAAAGACGATGGACGACTTCGTCGCCGCCGCCGAGAAGATCAAGAAGCTGCCGGGCAAATATGCCTATTGCATGCGCGGCGGTCCGGGCGGCCTCAACGGCTGGATGATGATGGGCGCCACGATGGCTGGCGACAACACTTATTTCAACGCCGACGGCACGTCGAAGTTTTCGGAAGAGGGCTGGGTCAAGGGCTTCACCTGGCTGACCGACCTTTACAAGAACGGTTATGCGCCGAAGGACAGCGTCAACTGGGGTTTCAACGAGATCGTCGCCGGCTTCTATACCGGAACCTGCGCCATGCTCGACCAGGATCCGGACGCACTGATCGCCATTGCGGAACGCATGGACGCGGCCGATTACGGCGTCACCACCATGCCGAAGGGCCCGTCCGGCAAGACCTTCCCGACGATCGGCTTTGCCGGCTGGTCGATGATGTCGGCCAGCGAGAACAAGGACCTGGCCTGGAAGCTGATTGCCACGCTTGAAGGCCCGGAAGGCAACGTCGAGTGGAACAAGAAGATCGGCGCGCTGCCGGCGCTGAAATCCGCCGAGAAGGACCCCTTCTTCGCCACCGAGCAGTTCAAGGGCTGGTTCGAGGAACTGGCGGACAAGGACGCCATCCCGACGGTCATGCCGACCTATCTCGAAGAATTCGCCTTCTTCAAGGATTCGATGGCGATCAAGACCAGCCAGGAAGCCATGCTCGGCGATATCACGCCCGAGGACATGGCCAAGCAATGGGCTGAATACATGACCAAGGCCCAGCAGAAGTTCCTGGCGAGCAAGTAGTCCGTACTCGAAGGACAAAGTCCCCTCCCCAACCCCTCCCCACAAGGGGGAGGGGCTTAACCTGCCGCTCAGTCCGAGGCGAAAACCGGAGGCCGCGGCCGGGTCTCTCCCCCTTGTGGGGGAGATGGCCGACAGGCCAGAGTGGGTCTTTCCCGGTCTGTCTTGAACGATTGCGAAACGGAAATATTTGACGATGGCTTCACCTGCAGCCCGCAACGGCAGCGCCAGACGAGACCAGCGGCCGCTGACAAAGCGCCTGGCCGATGCGTCCGCGCCCTATCTCTACAGCGCCCCGGCGCTCATCCTGATCGTCACCGTCATGCTGGTGCCGCTGGTACTGGGCATTTCCTATGCCTTCCGCGACATCCAATTGCTCAATCCCTTCTCCGGTGGCTTCATCGGCATCGATCATTTCAAGACGCTGTCGCAGGACCAGAATTTCTATCGGGCACTGAAGAACACGCTGTGGTGGACCGGCTGGTCCGTGCTGCTGCAGTTCGTCTTCGGCCTGATCCTGGCGCTGCTGCTCGACAAGCCCTTCCATGGTCGCGGCATCGTCCAGGCGCTGGTCTTCCTTCCCTGGGCCGTACCGAGTTTCCTTGCCGGTCTCAACTGGTCCTGGCTGTTCAATCCCGTCGTCGGCCCGCTGCCGCACTGGATGTTTGCGCTGGGCATCATGAGCGAGCCGTCCAACATCCTGTCCGACCCGCAGCTTTCCATGTGGGGACCGATCATTGCCAATGTCTGGTGGGGCATCCCCTTCTTCGCCATCACGCTTCTGGCGGCGCTGCAGGCGATCCCGCGCGATCTCTATGAGGCTGCCAGCATCGACGGCGCCGGGCCAGTCCAGCGCTTCATCTCGATCACCCTGCCGTTCCTTGCGCCGACCATCGCCATCACGGTCCTGTTGCGCACCGTCTGGATCTCCAATTTCGCCGACCTGATCATCGTCATGACCAATGGCGGACCGGCCGACCGCAGCCAGATCGTCGCCAGCTACATCTTCACCCAGGCCTTCAAGCGGCTGGACTTCGGTTATGCCTCGGCCATCGCGCTCGTTCTGCTGGTGCTGCTCATCACCTATTCCATGCTGATCGTGATCCTGCGGCAATGGCTCCTGAGCAAGGATTGAAACCATGACCGGAAAACGCATCCTCTCCGTCATAGCCCATCGGCTGGCCATCCTC
The DNA here is from genome assembly GCF_051669845.1 of Pararhizobium sp. O133. NCBI lineage: Bacteria > Pseudomonadati > Pseudomonadota > Alphaproteobacteria > Hyphomicrobiales > Rhizobiaceae > Pararhizobium > Pararhizobium sp. O133. The sequence goes on from NZ_CP196427.1 coordinate 152,391, forward strand.
GCGTATGTGGTCTTCGCGCTGTTTCCGCTTTATTGGCTGCTGAAGGTTTCGGTCACGCCCAACAAGCTGCTTTATTCCGAGGGCATCAAGATGTGGCCGTCGCGGACCAGTTTCGAACATTTCGACTTCGTGCTGAAACACAGCGAATTTCCGACCTTCTTCAAGAACAGCCTGATCGTGTCCGGCTCGACCGCCATCATCGTTACAATTCTTGCCTCGCTTGCCGGCTACGCCATGTCGCGTTTCAATTTCCGCGGCAAATACTGGATCGTGACGCTGATGCTGCTGACCCAGATGTTCCCGCTGGTGATGCTGGTCGCGCCGATCTTTAAGATGCTATCGCCGCTCGGCCTGACCAACAGTCTGACCGGCCTCGTCATCGTCTACACCGCCTTCAACGTGCCGTTTGCCACCTTCCTGATGCAGTCCTTCTTCGACGGCATTCCGAAGGATCTGGAAGAGGCCGCGATGATCGACGGCGCCACCCAGTTCGTCGCCTTCCGGCAGATCATCCTGCCGCTGACGCTGCCCGGTATCGCCGCGACGCTCGGCTTCGTCTTCACGGCCGCCTGGAGCGAACTCCTGTTTTCGCTGATGCTGATCTCCGGAAACGACGCCGCGACCTTCCCGGTCGGGCTCCTGTCCTTTGTCTCCAAATTCTCGGTCGATTTCGGACAGATGATGGCGGCGGGCGTGCTCGCGCTGATCCCGGCCTGCCTGTTTTTCCTGTTGATCCAACGTTACCTCGTGCAGGGCCTGACGGCCGGCGCCGTGAAAGGCTGATCCCATGGCATCGATCGATATTTCCAACATCCACAAGTCCTACGGCATCCATCCGGTGCTGCATGGCGTCGACCTCGATATCAGGGACGGCGAGTTCGTCGTGCTCGTTGGCCCTTCCGGCTGCGGTAAGTCCACGCTGCTGCGGATGATTGCGGGCCTTGAGGCCGTCACCGACGGCGAGATCCGCATTGACGGCAAACGCGTCAACGACCTTGCCCCGAAGGATCGCGACATCGCCATGGTGTTCCAGTCCTATGCGCTCTATCCGCATATGAGCGTGGCCAAGAACATGAGCTACAGCCTGCGGCTGAGAAAGATCGCCAAGGAGAAGATCGCCGCAGTGGTGACCAGCGCTGCCGCCAAGCTCGGCCTCGATCCGCTGATGGAGCGCCGCCCGAAGGCACTCTCCGGCGGCCAACGCCAGCGCGTCGCCATGGGCCGCGCCATCGTGCGCGAGCCGAAGGCCTTCCTGTTCGACGAGCCGCTGTCGAACCTCGACGCCCGCCTGCGCGAGCAGATGCGCGCCGAAATCAAGAAGCTGCACCAGGATCTCGGCGCCACCTCGATCTATGTCACCCACGACCAGATCGAGGCGATGACGCTTGCCGACCGAATCGTTGCCATGCATGGCGGTGTCATCCAGCAGGTCGGCAGCCCGCTCGAACTCTACGACAATCCCGCCAACCTCTTCGTCGCCGGCTTCATCGGTTCACCGGGCATGAACTTCTTCGAAGGCCGCTACATGGCGACCGGAGACATCGCGAACTTCGCGCTCACCGGTGGTGGCGTCCTGCCGCTTGGCGGCACAGCCAACCTCACCGATGGCAGCCGCGCGACACTCGGCATCCGGCCGGAACATGTCATCCTTGGCGCGGAAGGCCCCGATGCGATGAAGGCGACCGTCGAACTGGTCGAGCCCACCGGCTTCGGCATTATCGTCCACCTGAAACTCGGCCCAGCCAGCTTCAAGGCCTTCACCCTCGATCGCCGCTTCCTCGGCATGCATGGCGAAGTCAGCGTAAAGCTGCCGGTGCAGCACCTGCATTTCTTCAACGAGGAAGGCCGGAAAGTTTAACGCGCACATAAATCAAAGGTTGCAAAAGGTTTAATCGTTGACTAAAGCGTGCATATCGCTATACATTCGATCTTGCTGAAATTCCGTTGGTGGAGCAGGACAATGGATATTGCTGCATATAGGGACTTGGTCATTCCAGTCATCAAATCACGGTATCCGGATCTCCAGAATCCAGAAGTGACCGACATCGCAGAAAACCTGTTTTCCGGAACGATTGTCGTCGTCCGATCTGACAACAAGGTTGCCCACGAGGAGATCGTTTTCGTCACACCCTCCCATCAGGTTAAGGTGTTTTCGACGACGGAAGAACTGGCATACTTCCTTCAAAAACAATGCAACAGAACCTGGTTCGACAAGATTTCATCGAAACCGGTTCTGAGCGGTATCGTATTCCTTGGATTGCTCGTGGTGTTGTCGTGCATCGGTCTGACGAGCGAAAATCCCTTGAAGCAAAACGTGGTCGCCACCCTTGGCGCTGTTGCGTCCCTTGCAGCCGGATACTTCTTCGGCACAAGCCAAAGCAGTCGCTCCTGAACGGCACCTCTATCCTTCCACCTTCTCCAGCGGCAACAGCGTGAACAATTCCTGCGCCCGCTTCACGCCGCGCAGGGCGTAGCGGCCGATGGAGACGACCTCGGAGCCGCGCGGCGGTGGGGCTGCGGCAACGAATTGCGAGGACATGATGACGCTGCGGTCGACGAAGCGGCACATCGAGGCGATGCGGCTAACCTCGTTGACGGCCGGGCCGATGACCGTGAAGTCGAGGCGGTCGCTGGAACCGATATTGCCGTAGAAGACATCGCCGATATGCAGGCCGAGATAGACCTCCGTCACCGGCCGCCCTTCGAGCATGCGCCGCTCGTTCAGGCCTTTCAGTTTCTCGCGCAGGCTCTTCTCGGCGATCAGCGCGCGGGCGCAGGCGTCCTCGCGCTCCTCGGCCTTGAAGATCGCCAGCGTCCCATCGCCGATCAGCTTCAGCACATTGCCGCCGGCCTCGTGGATCGAGGAGATCACCGCGTCGGCGTAATCGTTGAGGAAGGGAATGATCTCGTCCGGCGCGAGATTGTCGGAAATGCGGGTATAGTTCTGCAGGTCGGAAAACCACAGGACTGCCGAGATTCGCTCCGCCTTGCCGCGCGAGATGCGGCCTTCCAGCACCTGTTTTGCGGCGTCCTCGCCGAGATAGACTTCCGCGATGGTGCGCGAAATCCGCGTCAGCGAGCCGGACTTGATCGCCAACGCCAGCACCGGAACGAGTTGGCGAAGCGCTGCGATGTCGTCATCGCGAAAACCACCCGCGTCCATGGTCGTCCAGTGGGAGTAGAAACAATCCATGTCGCCGATATGGCTGTCCTGCGCGAAGCGATGGATCATCGCGACAAAGTCCTGGTGACCGGCAGCGACCAGCGTATCGAGCGCGAAGAAGTCGGCGGGATCGCCGAAGCCGATGCGGCGGCGGATTTCGTTCGCGTTGTTCTCGCGCAGATGGAAGAAGGCAGAGCGTTCCCAATTTTCGGCCGAAACCCCTTCATTCGTCGGCCCGTATTCGAACGCCGTCTTCACCGGTTCCTGGCTGTCCCACTGGAAAGCCCGCCCCTCATAGACCGGATGCAGCGTGTCGATCAGCGCCAGGCCGCGATCGAGCCGCATGCCGATGGCGCGGGCGCGCTGACAGAAGCCGTTGACGATATCCATCTCGTCCGTGCCCTTCAGACCCTGCGTCGTCAACCAGGCGGAAATCTCTCCGATGTCGTTTGCGTTCATGTCGTTGTCCTGATTCCCGGGGTCTTCACATATCTATCGCATAGACCTCTTGTCCGGAACGGATTTGAGGGCATGCGGTCGGCTCGGGATGTTTCGTGCGGAGATGTCCGGCAAGCGGACGGAAGGCTGGACGCGGGATATGGGAAACCGGCTTGTGAAAGACAAGCGGCTACCCGAAATTTTCTATCGCGCCGCCTGCCATGCCGCGAACTCCCGCGACACCCAGTCGATGAAGACCCGCACGCGGGGCGAAAGCTGACGGCTGCGCGGATAAAGCAGCGAAACCGGAGTCGGGGTCGGCGGCGTGTCGGCCAGGATTTCGACCAGAATGCCCTGCCGCAGGTCCTCCTCCAGCGAATAGCGCGGCGCCTGCATGATCCCCAGCCCCAGCCGCGCCGCTGCCGTCAGCGTATCGGCGCCATTGACCGATATGGTTGCCGGCAGAGAAATATTGCGAATGGCTCCCCCGACGGTGAATTCGAGCGGCAACAGGCCGCCTGTCGCCGTCGACCAGAAACCGATCATCTGGTGGCCGGCGAGATCGTCTAAACTTTGCGGGATACCGAAACGCTCGATATAGGCGGGCGCGACGCAGGTGATCTCCTCCAGCAAACCGACACGCCGCGCGATCATGTCGCTGTCCTGCAGTTCGCCGGCCCGGAGCACGCAGTCGATTCCCTCGCGGACCAGATCGACGAACCGATCGCCCTCGCTCATATAGAGTTGGATATCGGGATAGTCCGACAGGAAGGCCGGCAAGCCCGGAAGGACGAAATGCCGGGCCATCTTTCCGTGTACATCCACCCGGAGCAGTCCCTTCGGCTTGGCGCCTGCAAAAGCGCCCTCGGCGTCCTCGATATCCGAGAGGATGGTCAGGCACCGCCGGTAATAGGCCTCGCCGTCGAGCGTCGGGCTGACATGCCGCGTCGTGCGCTGCAGCAGGCGGACGCCGAGCCGCGTTTCCAATTGCTTGACCGCATCGGTCACCGTCGAGCGCGGCAGTCCGGTATCCTCGGCGGCCAAGGTAAAGCTGCGCCGCTCCACCACGCGGGTAAAGACCCGCATCGCATCGAACCTATCCATGAGTATTGTTCGCCTTTGCCGGATAGTGATGCCGACTATTGGCTGATTATCCGCCCAAAGGAAAGACGCATCTTCTCCCCATCGAAAACGCGCTGAGGCGCAGAAGACTGAAGGAGAACCACAATGGCTATCACCGAAAACAAGGTCGCCCTGGTGACCGGTGCATCCCGCGGTATCGGCGCCGCGATCGCCGGGCGTCTCGCAAACGACGGCTTCACCGTCGTCATCAACTATTCCGGCAATGCCGAACCGGCCGAGGAACTGGCCCGGACGATCGAGCAGGCGGGCGGCAAGGCGCGGACCGCGAAAGCCGATGTCAGCAATACCGAGGCCGTGCGCGGCCTGTTCGATGCGGCTGAAACCGCGTTCGGCGGCATCGACGTGCTCATAAACAATGCCGGGATCATGACGCTGTCGCCGATCGGAGATGCCGACGATGCCAGCTTCGATCGCCAGATCGGCGTCAACCTGAAGGGCACGTTCAACACCATGCGGGAAGCGGCCAAGCGCCTTCGCAACGGCGGCCGGATCATCAACTTCTCCACCAGCGTCGTCGGCCTGAAGCTGGAGACCTATGGCATCTACGCCGCCACCAAGGCGGCCGTCGAAACGCTGACGGCGATCATGGCCAAGGAAATGCGCGGCCGGAACATCACCGTCAACGCCGTCGCCCCCGGTCCGGTCGCGACCGACCTGTTCCTCAATGGCAAGTCCGAGGAACTGATCGCCCGCATGGCCAAGATGAGCCCGATGGAGCGCCTGGGTACGCCGGATGACATTGCGGCCGTGGTTTCGATGCTGGCCAGCGCCGACGGTGGCTGGATCAACGGCCAGACCCTGCGCGCCAACGGCGGCCTCGTCTGAGGCCTTGCGGGATGGCGGCATGACCGCCAGCCTGGGCTGGCACGTCTGGGCCATGTTCATGGGCTGGATCGCCTCTTTCACCGGGGAGCGAGACTTGCATGCCGCCTTCCCGATCCCGAGCCTTCCCTGCCATTACCACCGATCCGGCGCCACCAGCGGCACTGTCGGAAAATACGTCCGGTAGCGTGCGGTATCGCGCGTCAGCAGCGGAATACGCTCGACGGCCGCATGCGCGCCAATGAAGAAGTCCGGCAGGACGCCGGAGCGGGTGCCTCCGGCTTTGCGGTAGGCCTGAAACACCTTGCCGGCCAGGAACAGAGCCGGGCGCGGCATGGTGACCATGTCCAATCCCGCTTCCGACAGAAAGGCGTCCAGCCGCTCGATCAGATCATAGCGCACGCTGAGTTCGGCATAGACAACGTCGTTGATGAGAAGCGGTCCGCGCAAAGCCGCCGCCTCCAGTTGTTCGATCGACCAGTCGGCCCAGTCTGGATTATCCGTCACCACGTCCAGAAGAACGTTCGTATCGATCAGGATCATCCGTCACCACGGGTCAGCGCCATGATGGCATCCGTGCTCATCCCCTCACCCGCATGCCCACGCAACTTGCTGAAGCGGCTCGTCGGACGCTTCTCGTCGGCGCGCGTCAACACGACTGTGCCATCTGCGGCACGATGAAAATCCACCCGCGTACCCGGCACAATGCCCAGCAGGTCGCGCACAGGCTTGGGAATAGTGACCTGCCCCTTGCTCGTTACGGTCGCGCTCATCGCCCACCTCGGTAAGGATTATTTTTCCGAAGGTATTACATCGCGGGTTCGCCTTCAAGAGGCGGCCCCGCGCGCCAACCGGACCTTCAGCCCGCTGCGCGTTTCGGTCAGTCGCCGATCCCCACCCGCACGCCACCCGGTTCGGAGGCGCCGAAGTCCGGCACGGGGCGATAGCCCTGGTATTGTGCATAGGTCGTGTTGCCGGCGCCGCCGGTGCTGGCGCATCCCGACAGCGTGAGAATCGCCGCAGCCGCAGCCAGGATGAAGGGTTTGAAAGCCATGGATATCTCCTGTTATCGAGGCCGCTGGGTCCGGGTGATCCGGCCCCTCTCTGCTCTGAATGATCGCTTACAGCAGATAATACATTTTTTCCCAAAGGCGAGATGCGGTTTGTTCGAATCTATCCATGTTGATCGTCATTGGGGCTTTCTGCGGCGGCGACACGGGCGCTAATGTCGGCGACCGATTCGAGGAGCCCGCATGACGAGCCTGCACAGACGTTTTCCCTGCGTTGTCGACATGGAAGCCGCCGCCAAGCGACGCATGCCGAAATTCGTGCATGACTATCTGATCGGCGGTCTCGGCCGCGAAAGCAGTGTCCGGCGCAATGTCGCGAGCCTTGATACGATCGAACTGATGCCGCGTTACCTGTCGGAAGCGCCCGCGCCGGACATGGGCATAACCCTGTTCGGAAAACGCTTCGATGCACCGTTCGGCGTAGCACCCCTCGGCCTTGCCGGCCTGCTCTGGCCCGGTTGCGAGGTGCCGCTGGCCAAGGCCGCCAGGGCGCACAACATTCCGCATGTCTTGTCGACCTTTGCCAATCGCGCCATGGAAACGATCGGGCCGATCGTCGGGGACAATGGCTGGTTCCAGTTCTATCCGCCGAACGATCCGGCGATGGAGGAAGACATGATCGGCCGCGCTGCCCGCGCCGGTTATGAAACGCTGGTCCTGACGGTCGATATCCCCGCACCAACCCGCCGCGAGCGTGACATCCGCAACGGCATGTCCGTGCCACCGGTCCTTGACCTCAAGACCATGTTCCAGATCGCCACGCACCCGCATTGGGCGCGCCACGTTCTCCGCAACGGCATCCCCGACTTCGAGAACCTGTCGCCCTATTATCCGAAAGGCTCATCTCTTCAAGAGTCAGCCGCATTCGTCGGCCGGACGATGACTGGCCATCTCGGCGAGACCCGCGTCCGCCGCATTCGCGACGCCTGGAACGGCCGGATGCTGGTCAAGGGCGTGCTCGATGTCTCAGAAGCACAGGCCTACATGGCGCTCGGTGCCGACGGTCTGATCGTCTCCAATCATGGCGGCCGGCAACTCGATGCCGCCCCGACCGCTGTCTCCGTCCTGCCGGGCATCCGTCATGCGCTTGGGCCGGACGTGCTGATTGCCGCGGATGGCGGTGTCCGCTCCGGTCTCGACGTGGCGCGTTACCTGGCGCTCGGCGCCGATTTCGTGTTGATCGGCCGTCCCTTCGTCTTTGCCAGCGCCGCCGTGGGGGCAGAAGGCGGCGGTCATCTCATGACCATTCTCAAGGCCGAATTGTCCGGCGCGATGGCCCAGCTTGGCTGCCGCACCGTTGCCGACCTGCCGTCTTTCCTGCATGCCCCGCGCGCCAACTGAAGGAATTCCACCGTGACCGTCATCGACGACCTGCTCGAAGCCCTCGGTGCGGAGGTCGTTCTCACCGGCGCTGCGATCGGCGAACGGTATCGCAGCGATGCCAGCACGACCGGGCAGTCCCTGCCGCTCGCCGTGCTTCGGCCCACCCATACCGAGCACGTCGCGGTTGCGCTCAAAATTTGCGACCGCCACGGCCAGTCTGTCGTGCCGCAGGGTGGTCTCACCGGCCTTGCCGGCGGCGCCAACGCGCGCAGCGGCGACATCGCCCTGTCGCTGGAACGCATGTCCGGCGTCGAGGAGATCGACACGGCCGCCGGCACGATGACGGTGCTTGCCGGCACGCCACTCGAAGTGGCGCAAATGGCGGCCGAGACCGCCGGCTTCCTGCTGCCGATCGATCTCGGCGCCCGTGGGTCCTGCCAGATCGGCGGCAATCTTTCCACCAATGCCGGCGGCATCCGCGTCATCCGCCATGGCGTGACCCGCGACAACGTTCTCGGTCTCGAAGCCGTGCTGGCCGACGGCACCGTGCTCTCCTCGCTCAACCGCATGACCAAGAACAACACCGGCTATGACCTGCGCCAGTTGTTTATCGGCTCGGAAGGGACGCTGGGCATCATCACCCGCGCCGTGCTGCGGCTGCGGCCCCTGCCGGTCGCGCGTCTGACCGCGCTCTGCGCGCTCGAAACCTATGGCAATGTCGTCGCGCTGCTGAAAGCTGCCGAGCGCGAACTGTCCGACCTCTCCGCCTTCGAGGCCATGTGGCGGACCTATTTCCGCTTCAACGCGGATGCGCTCAATCTCACCTTCTTCGACGCCCCGCATCCGTTCACCGTCATCATCGAACAGGATGTCGGCGGCAGCGACGAGGACAGGGAGCGTTTCGAGGCCTTCCTCGGCAAGGCCTTCGAGGATGGCCTGATCACCGATGCGCTGGTCGCCCAGTCGGAAAAGGAGGCCCGCGCCTTCTGGTCGGTACGCGAAGGCCACCTGATGGACCAGTTGCTGCCGGGCCTCATCAATCTCGATGTCAGCCTGCCGATCGGACAGCTCGACGATTTCGCCGGCGATTGCGAGACGGCGCTACTCGCCCGCTATCCCGCTGCGCATGTGTCCTTCTTCGGCCATGTCGGCGACAGCAACCTGCATGTGGCCGTCTGGATCGAACACCCGAGCAAACACGACCTGCACGAGATCGACGCCATCGCCTATGATCTTGTCCGGAAGTACAAGGGCTCCATATCGGCGGAACACGGCATCGGCATGCTCAAGCGCGATTTCCTCGATCATTCCCGCAGCCCCGCCGAAATCGACGTGATGCGCCGCATCAAGGCGGCGCTGGATCCGAACGGTATCCTCAACCCGGGCAAGGTGATCCCGCCTGCGGTCTGAACCGGATTACTTCGCCGTATAAAGCGCCCGCGAGCGTTCCAGATGCTTCAGCACCGCCTCTTCGGCCGCATCGGGGTCACGAGCTTCGAGGCAGGCGATGATTTCCTCGTGTTCGGCCAGCGTGAATTTCTCCTTGCCGGTCCAGATCAGCATTTCGGTATGGTATTCCTGCAGCCAGGCCAGCATCGCCTCGCTGACGGCGACATAGATCGGGTTGCCGGAAATGCGGGCGATGCGGGTGTGGAACTCCATGTCGGCGGAAATGAAGGCGTCTGCATCGCCGAGCGAATTGCGCTGGTGGTCGAGAATGGCGCGCAGGCTGGCGATATCGGCGGCATTGCTCTTCTGCGCCGCCTCGCGCGCCATGCCGCGCTCGAAGAAAATCCGGGCGTTTTTCAGATGTTCCAGCGAATCCGAGGATTTCGCCAGCATGATCTTGGCCGTCATGTCCATCTGGCGGAAGATCGATTGCGCGGTCAGTTCCAGCACCTTGGCGCGTTCGCCATGCGAGATCACCACCAGCCCCATGCCGGCTAGGGCCTGCATCGCCTCGCGGATCGCCGGGCGGCCGACGCCGAAGCGCTCCATCAGTTCGCGCTCGGACGGCATTTCGTCACCCGGCTGAAGTTCGCCTGATGTGATCATGCCTTTCAGCCGCGCGAAAACCTCGTCGGACAGTTTGCGGCGAACGATCTGTTCTGTCTGCTGGGCCATATTTTCCTGCTGTCTCGTCGTCACAATCGTTATGCACCGCCGCGCCTGCAAAGGAAATGGACGGATGGCTTCTACCGGCCACAGTCCACATTCACCATTGCGGATGCAAGCACCCTCTTGCGCAATTGATATACTCATTATACCAGTTGCCGGAAACGTGCCAGCCGGAACCGATAGCCAACCGGTGATACGGGAGGAATTCTTCATGATCGTCGTCACCTACAGGATAGAGACCTCGGGCAGCATCGAAGCGATGGCGGAAAAAATCGCCAGCGACCAATCGACCGGCACCTTCGTACCTGTCCCCGGTGAAACGCCGGAACTGAAGGCCCGCGTCGCCGCCCGCGTCCTGGAAGTCCGTCCCCTCCCCGATGCAGATCACCCAAGCTGGCCGGAAGCCGCCGCCGGCCATGGCCCGATCCGCCGCGCCGATGTCGATATCGCCTTTCCGCTCGATGCTGTCGGCACCGACCTCTCCGCCCTGATGACGATCGCGGTGGGCGGCATCTTTTCCATTCGCGGCATGACCGGCCTGCGCGTCGTCGACCTGAAGCTGCCGCAGGAATTCCGCGACGCCTATCCCGGCCCGCAATTCGGCCTGCCCGGCAGCCGCAGGCTCACCGGTGTCACCGGCCGCCCGATGATCGGCACCATCGTCAAGCCGGCGCTCGGTCTGCGCCCGCACGAGACGGCGGAACTGGTCGGGGAACTGATCGAGTCCGGTGTCGATTTCATCAAGGACGACGAGAAGCTGATGAGCCCGGCCTATTCGCCGCTCAAGGAACGCGTCGCCGCCATCATGCCGCTGATCCTCGACCATGAGCAGAAGACCGGCAAGAAGGTCATGTACGCCTTCGGCATTTCGGCGACCGATCCGGACGAGATGATGCGCAACCATGATCTCGTGCTGGAAGCCGGCGGCAATTGCGCCGTCGTCAACATCAACTCGATCGGCATGGGCGGCATGGCGTATCTGCGCAAGCGCTCGGGCCTCGTCCTGCATGCCCATCGCAACGGCTGGGACGTGCTGACGCGCCATCCCGGCATCGGCTTCGATTTCAAGGTCTGGCAGCAGTTCTGGCGTCTGCTCGGCGTCGATCAGTTCCAGATCAACGGCATCGGCGTCAAATACTGGGAGCCCGACGACAGTTTCGTCGAAAGTTTCAAGGCGGTGACGACGCCATTGTTTGATGCCTCCGACTGCGCCCTTCCCGTCGCAGGGTCCGGCCAGTGGGGCGGGCAGGCGCCGGAAACCTATCGCCGCACCGGCCGCACCACCGATCTTCTCTATCTGTGCGGCGGCGGCATTGTCAGCCATCCGGGGGGACCTGCGGCCGGCGTACGCGCCGTACAGCAAGCCTGGGCTGCGGCGGTCGCGGACATCCCGCTTGAAACCTATGCGAAAGGCCACCCGGAACTGGCCGCGTCCATCAAGAAATTCGGCGGCGGAAGCGAGTGATGCCCATGTCCGATCAGAGCAATCTCCTCCTCTCCTATTACGGCGACGACCTCACCGGCTCCACCGACGTGATGGAGGCGCTGGCCTCCAACGGCGTCGAGACCGTGCTGTTCATGGACGTGCCGAATGATGCGTTGTTGAAGCGCTTTGCCCATTGCCGCGCGATCGGCCTTGCCGGCACCAGCCGAAGCGAAACGATCGCCTGGATGGATGAAAACCTGACGCCCGCCTTCGGCTGGCTGAAGAGCCTCCGGGCCGCCATCTGCCATTACAAGGTCTGCTCGACCTTCGATTCCAGCCCGACGGTCGGCAATATCGGCAAGGCGGTCGAGATCGGCAAGGCGCTGTTCGACCAAGCCTATGTGCCGGTTCTGGTCGGTGCGCCGCAATTGAAGCGCTACACGGCCTTCGGTCACCTCTTCGCCGCCTATCAGGGCGACGTCTACCGCATCGACCGCCATCCCGTGATGAGCCGTCACCCCGTCACCCCGATGGCCGAGGCCGATCTTCGCCTGCACCTCAAAGCCCAGACGCTGCTCGAAACCCGGCTTGCCGATCTTTCCATGCTGGCCGCCGCTGACGCCGATGCGCGGATCGGCGCGCTTTGCGATACCGCCGATGGCATGGTGCTGTTCGATGTCGATAGCCCAGAAAGCCAAGCGCGCGCCGGCCACCAGCTCTGGCGCCTGAAGCGCGACAACGGCTGGTTCGTCACCGGCTCGTCCGGCGTCGAATATGCGCTGCTCGCGGCTTGGGCCGATGCCGGGCTGACGGAGGGCCGAAAGACCTTCCCTCTGCCCGGAAAGGCCGATCGCATCGCCGTCGTGTCCGGCAGTGTCTCGCCGACCACCGAACGGCAGATCCGCCACGCCACCGCCAACGGCTTTGTCGGCATCGATCTCGATCCGCTGGAACTGCTCGGCGAAAACGGGTCGGCCGCCCTGGAAAAGGCGATCGCCGCCGGCATCGATGGTTTGAAGGCCGGCCGCAGCGTCATCCTCAACACGGCGCTCGGGCCTTCCGCCGATCGCGGCGGCGATATCGACCGAATCCCCGGCAGCCGCCACCGTCTCGGCCGCCTGCTCGGCACCATCCTGCGCCGTCTGGTCGAGGACCAGCAGCTCAGCCGCGCCGTGATCGCCGGTGGCGATACGTCCAGCCACGCCTTGCGCGAACTGCATGTCCAGGCGCTGACCACGCTCCTGCCTTTGCCTCAGACACCCGGTTCACCGCTCTGCACAGCCCACGGCGCCCATGCGCCGACCAATGGTCTGCAGATCGCCCTCAAGGGCGGCCAGGTCGGATCGGACGGATACTTTTCGCAGATCCGCGACGGACTGCAGGAATAGCGGCAGGAACTCTCAGGCGTTCAGTCGATCGGCATTCCGCCGATCGATCCCGGGCGGAAGTTTCGGCGAGCCGCGCATGCTGGAGATGAACTGGCCGAGCAGATGCCGGTCGAAATGACCTTCCGATTTCAACATCATCTTCACGGTTTCGGCCGGCGACCAGGCCCGCTTGTAGGGTCTGGCCGAGGTCATCGCGTCATAGACGTCGCAGATGGCGGCGATCCGGACGGGAAGGCTGAGCTGCTTGTCGGAAAGACCGTTCGGATAGCCCTTGCCGTCCATGCGCTCATGGTGATGCAGGCAGACGTCCAGAACGAGTTCAGGCATGTCGCCCTGGCGGGCCAAGAGTTCATAGCCCCGGACGGGATGCGTGCGGATGACGGCCATTTCCGCCGTGCTGAGGGCGCCTTCTTTCGACAAGAGCGTGTCCGGCATCATCATCTTGCCGATATCATGCAGCAGCCCGGCAATCCCCAGTTCGCGGACTGTCTGCTTGTCCAGCCGCAGCCACCGGCCGAAATGCACCATCAGCGCACTGACCGAGATCGAGTGGAGAAAGGTATATTCGTCCTTGCTCTTCAGCCGGGTGATGCCGATCAGGGCAGCCGGATTGCCCTCCATCGATCGCGCGACCTGTTCCACGGCGAGATCGGCGTGCGCGAAGCTTGCCGTGCCGCTTAGCCTGATGTCGGAAAAAAGGTTTTCGAGCAGCGGCTTCGTCAGCTCGATCGTCTGCATCGCCTGCTTGATTTCTGCTTCGGAAAAGGCTCGTGGAGCAGGATTTGCGGCCTTGGGGGATAGCGACGGCGCGGAGCTACCGACATCCACACCCCGGCTGGTATCGATGACCAGGCTGATGATGTTGCTGGCCTTGACCTTCGCGACCGCGGCTTCGTTCTTCAGGAGAAAGCTGCGAACCCGCATGGCTTCGTCCCGCAACGGATCTTCGATGTCGGTAACGAACATCCCCACAAGCACTTGGTGTCTCTTGATCCGTTTGAGCATGCCCTGCGATCTTTTCCATCCCAAGCGCTGATCGACAGCCGAAAACTACAATGCCATTACCACTCAACCCGATGCATACTATGCGACGACAAAAAACGTGAACTTCACCCCCAAATCCGGGGCCTTCACTGCAAATATACTCAATCCTGAAGCTTTTTACATCTCAAACCACAGCTTAATAAAATATAATATCTTTAATCCGCGTTAACATCTCAACCTAGAGTTATGAGGTGGGAAGCCACGGCTCCCCAGTGTCAGACATGACTCTGACGTCCCGATTGCCTTGCCGCTGTCCTCCTCTGTCCCCTTTCAAGCATTTGACACCAGCTTCGTTAAAAAATCATCTCACCATCTGACATACTGATTGACTCATCATACCAGTTGGCCTACACCATCGCAAAACAAACGCGCAGGTGAGGAAACATGACTTCGATCGCACTCTTCGGTGCTGGTGGCAAAATGGGCTACCGGCTTGCCAAGAACCTCAAAGGCTCGCGCTTCGACGTGCGCCATGTCGAGCTGAGCGACGCAGGAAAGGCACGTCTGCAAGCCGACCTCGGCCTCTCCTGCGTCGATGCCGACGCGGCACTCTCGGGTGCCGAAGTGGTCGTGCTCGCCGTGCCGGATACCGTCATCGGCCAGGTTGCGGCCGGTATCGTCGACAAGCTTGCCGCCGGCACCATCGTCATTGTGCTCGACGCAGCGGCTCCTGCCGCCGGCCATTTGCCTGTTCGTGACGACCTCACCTATTTCGTCACCCATCCCTGCCATCCGCCGATCTTCAACGACGAGACCGACCCGGCCGCCAAGCGCGACTTCTTCGGTGGCGTCGCCGCCAAGCAGCACATCGTCTCCGCCCTGATGCAGGGTCCGGAGGAGCACTATGCGCTGGGCGAGGAAGTGGCCAAGGTCATCTGGGCGCCGGTCATGCGCTCGCACCGCGTCAGCGTCGAGCAGATCGCGCTTCTGGAGCCGGGCCTCTCGGAAACCGTCTGTGCGTCGCTGCTGGTCGTCATGCGCCAGGCGATGGACGAATGCGTCGCCCGCGGCGTGCCGAAGGAAGCCGCGCGCGACTTCCTGCTCGGCCACATGAACGTGCTCGGCGCCGTCATCTTTGAAGAGACGCCCGGCGTCTTTTCCGATGCCTGCAACAAGGCGATCGAATTCGGCATCCCCGTCCTGATGAAGGACGACTGGAAGAAAGTCTTCGAACCCGAGGAGATCGCCGCAAGCATCCGGCGCATCACCTGACAAGCGGGCCCAGCGCCCGCAACCCCTTCGGCCCCGCCGGGAACGGGGCCGTTCAATTCGCACCTGGGAGGAAACACATGAAACTGACACGCAGACTGACCCTTGCCGCCCTCGCCGGCGTTCTTTCGATGAGCGTTGCCATGCCGGCTTTCGCCGCCGACCTCATCGCCATCATCACGCCGTCGCATGACAACCCCTTCTTCAAGGCGGAAGCTGTCGGCGCGGAAGCCAAAGCCAAGGAACTCGGCTACGAGACCCTCGTCCTGGTTCACGATGACGATGCCAACAAGCAGAGCCAGCTGATCGATACCGCTATCGGCCGCGGCGCCAATGCCATCATCCTCGACAATGCCGGCTCGGAAGCCTCGATCGCCGCCGTCCAGAAGGCCAAGGATGCAGGCGTTCCCTCCTTCCTGATCGACCGCGAAATCAACGCCACCGGCGTCGCCGTGTCGCAGATCGTTTCCAACAACTATCAGGGTGCGCAGCTCGGTGCGGAAGAGTTCGTCAAGCTGATGGGCGAAAGCGGCAACTATGTCGAGCTTCTCGGCCGTGAAGCCGACCTCAACGCCGGCATCCGCTCGAAGGGCTATCACGACATCATCGACGAATATCCGGAGATGAAGATGGTCGCCCAGCAGTCGGCCAACTGGAGCCAGACGGAAGGCTATTCCAAAATGGAAACCATCCTGCAGGCAAACCCGGACATCAAGGGCGTCATCTCCGGCAACGACACGATGGCCATGGGCGCGATCGCAGCTCTCCAGGCGGCCGGCCGCAAGGACGTGATCGTCGTCGGCTTCGACGGCTCCAACGACGTCCGCGATTCGATCACCTCCGGCGGCATCAAGGCAACCGTTCTGCAGCCGGCTTACGCCCAGGCCCAGATGGCTGTCGAGCAGGCTGACACCTACATCAAGACGGGCAAGGGCCCGGCTGAGGAAAAGCAGCTGATGGATTGCGTTCTCATCAACGCCGACAATGCCGCCAAGCTCGAAACCTTCGCGCTCAAGGACTGATCCTCCCAAAGGACACGCACAGGGCGGAGCATCTCTGCCCTGTGCGTTTTTGTGTACGACGACGGAGTGACTTTCATGCCGAATTTCCGGGCCGCAGCCGCAATTTCGCTCGCCATTGCGCTGGTGTTGCCCGGCTGCAAGATCATCAAGACACCGACCGCTGAAGAAGCGGCCGTCGCCGCGAGCGGTGGTTTCGACCCCGACAAGCAGGTTGCCGACCTGTGGGACGCAAAGGTCATTCCCTTCCTCCAGCAGCGGGCAGGCACATACCAGGAGGTCTCCGGGCTCATCGCTTCGGATGCAACCGCTGCAGCCGCCAAATACGGCCACAAGGAAAAGAATGGCACCGCGCCATGGACCTATGCCGCGAAGGTATCCGGCACGGTCGTCAAGGCGGAGACGAAATCCCGCGCCGGCTATCTCGACACCGATATCGATGGCGACGGCAAGGCCGATGTCCGCATCCAGATCGGTCCCGTCGTCAAGGGCACCGCCATCCGCGACAGCCTCGACTTCGTGAATTTCAGCGAATTCAAGAACCAGATCCAATGGGCTGAGTTCGGCAAGGCGTTCAACAATCACCTGAATGCCAAGGTTCTCGACAAACTCGCGCGCGACGGCCTCGAAGGCAGACATGTGGAAGCACTCGGTGCCTACCCCGCTCCCTCAAGCGGCCAACCGGCGCTGTTGACTCCCGTCACAATCACGATCGGCGGCTGATATGACGGCCGCAACACACGACACTATTCTCAAGCTCGATGACGTCACCAAGGTCTATTCCGGCATCGTCGCCGTCAAGCATGCCAGCCTCGAGCTGAAGCGCGGCGCCGTCAATGTGCTCGTCGGCGAAAACGGCGCCGGCAAATCGACGCTGATGCGCATGATCGCCGGCGTCGAGAGGCCCTCGCTCGGCCGTATCCTGCTCGAAGGCAAGGAGGTCGAGTTCAACTCGCCGGCCGACGCCCAGAAGCACGGCATCGGCATGGTGTTCCAGGAACTCAACCTGTTCGGCAATCTCTCGGTCGCCGAAAACATCTTCGCCACCCGCGAGCTCACCCGCGGCCTGCGCGGCATCGATCACAAGGCCCAGGTTGAAAAAGCCAATCATTTCCTCGACAAGCTCGACGCCGGCATCAGCGCCGAAACCATGGTCGAGGACCTGCCGATCGGCCAGCAGCAGCTCGTCGAAATCGCCAAGGCGATCTCGCTCGACACCCGCATCCTCATTCTCGACGAACCGACCTCGGCCCTGTCTGCCGCCGAGGTCGATATCCTGTTCAAGGTGATCAGCGAGTTGAAGGCACAGGGCGTTGCCATCGTCTACATCTCGCACCGCCTCGAAGAACTGATGCGCATCGGCGACTATATCACCGTGCTGCGCGACGGCCAGATCACCGGCCAGGCCATGGTGCGCGACATCGACACCAAATGGATCGTCCGCTCGATGATCGGCTCCGATGCCAAGGATTTCGCCAAGTCCGTCGATCACAAGTTGGGCGAGGAAGCCTTCCGCGCCGAGGATATCTGCCTGCCACGCAAGACCGGCGGTCTCGCCGTCGATCACCTGTCGATCTCGGTCAAGGCGGGCGAAGTGCTGGGGATCTACGGCCTGATGGGCGCCGGGCGCAGCGAATTCTTCGAATGCGTCATTGGCCAGCATGCGCACTCGACCGGCAAGATTTTCGTCGCCGGTGAAGAGATCGTCGCCAGGGACACCTCCACCCGCATCAAGAAGGGTCTGGCCCTGATCCCGGAGGACCGCCAGCGCGAAGGGCTCGTGCAGGTCCTGTCGATCGCCTCCAACCTGACGCTGGCGAGCCTCGAAAAATTCGTCAAGTTCGGCTTCCATATCGCCGGCGACCGCGAACAGTCCGCCATCAAGGATGCCATCAGCAACCTTTCGATCAAGGCGCCGAACCCGGAATTCGACGTCACCTCCATGTCCGGCGGCAACCAGCAGAAGGTCGTCATCGGCAAGGCACTGATGACCAATCCGAAGGTTTTGCTGATGGACGAGCCGAGCCGCGGCATCGATGTCGGCGCCAAGGCGGACGTGTTCCGCACCATGCGCCGGTTGGCGGGCGAGGGCCTCGCGATCCTGTTTTCCACCTCCGACCTCGAAGAGGTCATGGCTCTGTCCGACCGCATTGCCGTGATGAGCAACGGCAGGATCACCACCATTCTCGATCGCGAGACCGCAACGGAAGAAGCGATCGTCAAGGCCGCCTCCGTGGGCCACAAGACGGCTGAAACAACCCTTTCGAAGGAACTCGCGTGATGACATCAGCAACCGCTACCGCAAAAGTGCCGTCGGCTGATGGCGGCTCCGTTCTCCTGACACTGATGAAGGCGCGCACATTCATTGCGCTGTTCGCCGTCATCATCTTCTTCTCGATCTTCGCCCCGAACTTCCTGTCGACGTCGAACATGATCCTCATGTCGAAACATGCGGCACAGAACGCCTTCCTTGCCATCGGCATGACCTTCGTCATCATCACCGGCGGCATCGATCTTTCCGTGGGGTCGATCGTCGGCCTCTGCGGCATGGTGGCCGGCGGCCTGATCCTGCACGGCATCGACCTGCAGATCGGCTATACGATGTATTTCAACATCTTCGAGGTCGCCATCCTGACAATGTTCGTCGGCGTGGTCATCGGTGCGATCAACGGCCTCCTGATCACCAAGCTCAACGTCGCCCCCTTCATCGCGACGCTCGGCACGCTCTATGTGGCGCGCGGCATGGCGCTGCTTTTTTCCAACGGCCAGACATTGCCCAACCTCACCGGCCGTCCCGAGCTTGGCAACCAGGGCTTCAGCTATCTCGGCTCGGGCACCATCTTTGGACTGCCGGTCTCGGTCTGTATCCTGATTATCGTCGCGCTCGCCGCCGCCTATTTCGCCCGCTTCGTGCCGCTCGGCCGCCAGATCTTCGCCGTCGGCGGCAATGAGCGCGCCGCCCGCATGTCCGGCATCCGCGTCAACCGCGTCAAGATGTTCGTCTACATGTTCTCCGGTTTCTGCGCTGCTATCGTCGGCCTGATCATCTCGTCCGAACTGATGGCCTCGCATCCGCTGAACGGCACCAACCTCGAACTCAACGCCATCGCCGCGGCGGTGCTCGGCGGCACCTCGATGTCGGGCGGCCGCGGCACGATCGGCGGCACCATCATTGGCGCCTTCGTCATCGGCATCCTGTCCGACGGCCTCGTCATGATGGGCGTCTCCTCCTTCTGGCAGATGGTCATCAAGGGTATCGTCATCATCGTCGCCGTGGTGGTAGACCAGGCCCAAAGACGCCTGCAGCAGCGGGTAACGCTGATGCAGCTGGCGAAGAAGGGCTAAGTTTAGAAAAACCCCTCCCCAACCCCTCCCCACAAGGGGGAGGGGCTCGGATGCCGCACCAAACGCGACAAACCAAGACCTCTCTCACATGCGAGGCCTTTTTGGTTGAAGTGAAGGCGCGGCAGGTTAAGCCCCTCCCCCTTGTGGGGAGGGGTTGGGGAGGGGTCTTCGCATCCGATATGGAGAATTGACATGACCGATCTCAAGGGCGCTCTCATCGGCTGCGGCTTCTTCGCCGTCAATCAGATGCACGGCTGGAAGGATGTCGATGGCGCCGGGATCGTCGCCATCTGCGACCGCGATCCGGAGCGCCTGAAGATTGTCGGCGACCAGTTCGGCATTGAACGCCGTTACACCGATGCGAGCCAGATGTTCGCCGATGGCGGCTTCGATTTCGTCGATATCGCCACGACCGTGAACAGCCACCGCGCTCTGGTCGAACTCGCCGCTGCGAACAGGATCCCTGCCATCTGCCAGAAGCCTTTCGCGCCAACGCTGGCCGATGCCAAGGCCATGGTCGCCGCCTGCGACGCCGCCGGCATTCCGCTGATGATCCACGAGAATTTCCGCTGGCAGACGCCAATCCAGGCCGTCCGCAAGGTGCTGGATTCCGGCGCGATCGGCACGCCTTTCTGGGGCCGCTTCTCGTTCCGTTCCGGCTACGACGTTTTTTCCGGCCAGCCCTATCTTGCGGAAGGCAAGCGCTTCATCATCGAGGATCTCGGCATCCACACGCTGGATATCGCCCGCTACATCCTCGGCGACGTCACGTCTCTTTCGGCCCGCACCAGGCGCGTCAACCTAAAAATCAAGGGCGAGGACGTCGCGACCATCCTGATGGACCACGAGAACGGCGCGACCTCGATCGTCGATGTCAGCTATGCCACCAAGCAGTCTGTCGAGCCCTTCCCAGAGACGCTGATAGAGCTTGACGGCACCGAGGGCTCGCTGCGTCTGTCGCAGGGCTACGAACTGCAGGTCTTCAACGCCGATGGCACTGTCAACACCGATGTTGCCCCAACGCTGCTCTCCTGGGCCTCCCGCCCATGGCACAATATTCAGGAAAGCGTCTTCGCCATCCAACAGCACTGGGCCGACAGCCTGAAGGCCGGTACGGAAACCTCCACCTCCGGCGCCGACAACCTGAAAACCTTCGCCCTCGTCGAAGCAGCTTATGAAAGTGCCGCATCGAAGGCCACCATCGATATCGGAACCCTGCTCAAATGACCGATGCGGCAACGGCTTTCGCGCTTACCGGAACCACACAGGCCGAGCCCGCTCCGCGCCTGCTGAAGGCCGGAAAGCTGACGGCGCAACTGTCCGGCGGTAATCTGCGCATGATCGCCTATGACGGCGTCGAGGTGCTGCGGGCCACTTCCTATCTGGTGCGGGATCGCGACTGGGGCACCTACGATCCCACCCTCTCGGATATCGCCGTCACCGAAACCGCCGCCGGTTTCACCGTCGCCTACAGCGCCCGCTGCAACGGGCCTGACAACACCGCCCTCGACATATCCGCCACGATTGAAGGCCGCACCGATGGCAGGCTGACCTTCAGGGGCGAAGCCCGTTCCTCGACCGGTTTCGAGACCAATCGCTGCGGCTTCTGCATCCTGCACCCGATCGTCGATGTCGCCGGCACCCCGGTCACCGTCGAACATGTCGATGGAACGATCGAAGCCACCGACATGCCCGATCTGATCGAGCCCTGGCAGCCGTTCAAGGACATGCGCGCCATCACCCATACCGCCCTTCCCGGCGTCAGCGTCGAGTGCCGCATGGAAGGCGACACCTTCGAGATGGAAGACCAGCGCAACTGGTCCGACGCCTCCTACAAGACCTATGTCCGCCCGCTGGCCCTGCCCTGGCCCTACCGGATTCCAGCCAATGAGCCCGTCAGCCAGCAGATCACGCTCGTGATCACCGACAGCCGTCCGGCATCCGCTACGCCCGCCATATCCACCACCGGCAAGGCCGCCATCCGCCTGACGCCCGGCGAAGCCTCCGGCACGATGCCCGCCATAGGCCTGCTGATCACGCCTGAGGAAGCCAGGGCGAGCCTTGCCGCCCTTCGGCAATCCGACGCCCCGAAGGCGCAGGACCTGTTGTTTCATTTCGATCCGCTGGCCGGCCATGGTGCCGATGCCTTCACGGATTTCGCAGCAATCGCCGCCATTCATGCCGGCACGACGACGCTGGAGATCGCCGTTCCATGTAAGCGATCACTGACAGAAGAAATGAACGAGATTGCCGGCTGGATGCAGGCCGCGAACTTCCGGCCGGACGCCATCATGGTCTGCCTCGCTGTCGATCGACAATCGACGCCGCCCGGTAGCCAATGGCCGGACTGCCCGCCACTCGAAGACGTCTATGCGGCAGCGGCAAGCGCCTTTCCCGGCATTCGGCTGGGCGGCGGCATGCTGTCCTATTTCACCGAACTCAACCGCAAGCGCGTGCCGGCGAAAACCCTCGCCTTCGTCAGCCATTGCACCAATCCGATCGTCCATGCCGCCGATGATGTCAGCGTCATGCAGACGCTGGAGGCCCTGCCCTTCATCACCCGCTCCGTCCGCGCCATCTATGGCGACAAGCCCTACCGCATTGGCCCATCCACGATCCCCATGCGCCAGAACCCCTATGGCAGCCAGACGATGGACAACCCCAACGGCGGCCGCATCCCGATGGCCAACCGCGACCCCCGTCACAACGGCCAGTTCGCCGCCGCCTTCGCTACGGGCTATGTCGCGTCGGTGCTGGATGCGCGGTTGGAAACCCTGACGCTCTCGGCCCTCACCGGCCCCTTCGGCCTATATGCCGGAGAAAGCGAGCCTGTGGCACCGGGCGGAAACCGCGCCCTCCATGCTGTCGTCAAGGCCCTGGCCGACCTCGCCGGCCGTCCCTGGCATGCCGTCACCTCATCGGATCCGGCCAGGGTACTCGCCTTCGCCGTAGAGGGACAAACCGGCCCTGCCCTCTGGATCGTCAACCTGACCGCCGAGGAGCAAAATGTCGATGCCTTCGCACTGTCGGATCCATCCGTCGCAACGCCGCTTTCCCTGCCGCCCTACGGCGTCCTCGGGCTTCACGCCTGAATTTCAGGCACAAAAGCGCGGCAAATTTATCTCCCCCTTGGCGGGGGAGAAAGCAATTTCAGCTCTTAGCGCAGCTAAGTGCTAGAAATTGCAAGAGAGGGGGTAGGCATGGGAGCACGGAACGGTCCCCTCCCCAACCCCTCCCCACAAGGGGGAGGGCTTAACCCGCCGCCCCGTCTGTCATCGGAAACGAAGGCCGGCGGCTGGGTCTCTCCCCCCTTGTGGGGGAGATGGCCGACAGGCCAGAGGGGGTCTTTTCCATATGCGATAGCCCTGCCCACAAGGGAGAGGCTACACCCAGCCAACCTCTGCCCAAGCCGGGGAAAAGAGCGGGCTGCGAAGATGCGGCATCCCTATCTCTCCCCCAGTGAGAGATGACACAAAATCAACACCTTAGCCAAGGCGAAGTGCTGGATTTTGTTGGTGAGGGGATCTGCGCAGCGAAAGAAAATCCCCGCCCGGAAAATCCAGTCTACGATACCCCTCGTCCCGCCACGGATACACTGCCAGCCGTGGCAGCGAGGCGGGGTCGGCGCCGGGTTTGGGGAAAGGACGGAAGTCTCCAGATTCGGGGTCCAGGCGAAATTTCCCCTCCGCAGGCTGTTGCTGCTGCGGGCGTGCGATGCACAGAGGGCTGACAAGGCCGTAGCGGAAAAAGTGCGTGGGCAAAAACCGCCGAACG
Source organism: Pararhizobium sp. O133 (assembly GCF_051669845.1). Lineage (NCBI taxonomy): Bacteria > Pseudomonadati > Pseudomonadota > Alphaproteobacteria > Hyphomicrobiales > Rhizobiaceae > Pararhizobium > Pararhizobium sp. O133. The sequence continues at coordinate 175,673 of NZ_CP196427.1, forward strand.
GGGCGCTGAGAGGTGTCACTTTTTACTCTTCAAACGAGGCAGCTTTCAGCGCCACGTCCGAAGATGCCAGTCAAACCACGGCGAGACATCGCGCGTGGACCGAAATGCTGAAGCAGATATCTGATCGTTCGTGCAGGCGCGGCCTCATCTTCCTCGACAGCGAGACTCGAAATCCCAGAGCGCGAAAGCAATGCCAAACGCGTTGAGCGCCACGAAAACTAGATTGACATGCATGCCCTGAATTGCCGCACTGACGAATGTGCCGAAAATATAACCCAGAACAAGCAAGGGCAGGACGGCAACGAAAAATTTGAGGGTCAGAAAGGGCACAGGAACTCCGTCGGGTGATATTTGGCGTCAGGTGATACTTGGGGGTCACATAACGGGACAGGATTGCGCGAACCTCGACAACGGCGCCCGGCAAGACAACGGCGAGGAGCGATCCCGACGCACTCGCCGTCGGAAAGGCTGGCAATCGCATCCGAACTCGGCGAAGATGCCACATCCGAAAACCGGAACCGGGAGAACACCATGCTGCCTCTGCCCCGTACCGCCGCGATCGCCGCGCTTATCGTTTCCCTCAGCCTGCCGCCCGCCTTCGCCGCCTCACCCGAGCCGGTCAAGGCCGAGCATGGCATGGTCGTCACCGCCCAGCATCTCGCCACCGATGTCGGCGTCGAAGTGCTGAAGAAGGGCGGCAATGCCGTCGATGCGGCGGTGGCGGTCGGTTATGCGCTGGCGGTGGTCTATCCCACCGCCGGCAATATCGGCGGCGGCGGCTTCATGACCATCCGGCTGAAGGACGGCAAGACCACCTTCCTCGATTTCCGCGAACGCGCGCCGATCGCCGCGACCAAGACCATGTATCTCGACGACAAGGGCGAGATCGTGAAAGGGGCGAGCACCGCCGGCTATCTGGCCGTCGGCGTGCCCGGTTCCGTGCTGGGGCTTGAGACGGCGCGAGAGAAATACGGCACGCTGTCGCGCCAGGACCTGCTGGCGCCCGCCATCCGCTTCGCCAAGGACGGCTTCGTGCTCGATCAGGGCGATGTCGCTTCGTTGGGCAATGGCGCCAAAAAGCTGGCTAAGGATAAGGCCGCCGCAACGATTTTCCTGAAACCCGATGGCAAGACGTTTGCAATCGGTGAAACGCTGGTCCAGCCGGACCTCGCCGCAAGCCTGACCAGCATCTCGGAAAAAGGCCCCGACGCCTTCTACAAGGGTGCTATCGCCGACGCCATCGTCAAGGCGAGCGCTGCCACCGGCGGCATTCTTACCAAGGCCGATTTCGAGCAATATACGGTCCGCGAACTGAAACCCGTGACCTGCAATTATCGCGGCTACGAGATCGCCTCCTCGCCGCCGCCAAGTTCGGGCGGCGTCATCATCTGCGAAATCCTCAACGTGCTGGAAGGCTACCCGCTCTCCTATCTCGGCTACGGCTCGACTGACACCGTGCATGTCATGATCGAGGCGATGCGCCATGCCTATGTCGATCGCAACTCGGCGCTCGGCGATCCGGATTTCGTCGAAAACCCGGTCGAAAAGCTCACCGACAAGGCCTATGCCGCGGAAATCCACGCCAAAATCAACCCGTTCAAGGCCGGGATTTCGAAGGACCTGATGCCGAAGGGCATGGGCGAAAGCACCGAGACGACGCATTATTCGATCATCGACAATGACGGCAACGCGGTGGCCGTCACCTATACGCTGAACGGCTCGTTTGGCGCGGGCGTCGTCGCCGATGGTACCGGCATCCTGCTCAACAACGAGATGGACGATTTCACCTCGAAACCCGGCTCGCCCAATCTCTATGGCCTGGTCCAGGGCGAGGCCAATGCGATCGAGCCGAAGAAGACGCCGCTCTCCTCGATGAGCCCGACGATCATCTCAAAGGACGGCAAGCCGTTCATGGTCATCGGCAGCCCCGGCGGTGCCCGCATTATCACCATCACTCTGGAAGCGATCATCAACGTCATCGACCACGGGATGAGCATCCAGGAAGCCATCGACGCCCCGCGCATCCACCATCAATGGCTACCGGACAAGGTCTATATGGAGCCCTATGCACTGTCGTCGGACACGTTGAAACTGTTGACGGAAATGGGCCATGACGTCGCCGTCGATCCCAGCTGGACCATCTGGGGCCAGGCCGCCGGCATCCTGGTCGGCGGGAAGAATCTGGCGGAAATCGCCGAAGGAGGCGGTGCTCGCTACAATGGCGCGATGGACAGCCGGGCGGCTTCCGGGGCTGCTCGGGGATACTGAAGCATGAAGCGCGCTTCATCGGTTTATCTCCGCAGCCAAGCGCCACAGATAGGGTCGTGGATGCCGGCTACGACGCATCTGCTGCCTTCGCACGCGAATTTCGACAGCGGTTGGGCATTCGCCTTCGTCGTTTCGAAAATCTCCGATTGGGGCTGTGGCTTGCAGCTTTGGCCCCTTGACGACACGGGGAGTGAGCTCATGAAGGCCGGCATTGAGGTCAAAGTGGCTGTCCGAACTTCTCGGGCTCCATTCAGCGCGGAAGGCGGGTAGCGGCGACCAGCGCCCCGGTTATCGCGACGGCGACCACCGCTCCTATCCATGCACCATAGAAGCCCCAACCGAGAATCAGCCCGGCGAAAGCCGGCGAGACGACATCCGTTAGCGCCACCAGTGCCTGGCCGGAACCCATGACAATTCCTTGCCGTTCGGGAGGAACGTGAACGGAAAGAGCCCCAAGATAGGTCGGTTTTGCAAGAGCGTCGCCGATGCTGACGCACAGCACGGCAAAGGCCAGAGCCGGAATGGTGCTGGCCGACCCGGCGACGACGACACCGATGCCGATGAGCCCGAAAATCAGGACAATCAGTTGGCGTTCGGATAGCGAGCGGCCGAGCCATCCGAGCAGGAAGAGCTGGACGAGGATGTTGATCGCACCGTCAGCAGCGATAAGATAGCTGAACTCCCGCGCTCCGAGAGGATGGCCATTCCAGACAAACCTGTCGGCGAGAAAATTCGGGAGCTGCGAAACATACATTCCGTAAGCGAAGAAATGGCACAGCATGATCACAATGAGCACGCGCATCACCGGCGAACTCGTGATGGCACGCAGCGAGACAGTTTCCTTGCCCGCCTTTGTCGTGCCCCGTGCCACCACCTTGCCTTCCTTGAGGCAGGCGGTCGTCACGATCAATCCGGAAGCTGCGAGCGTTAAGGCCAGATAGATCGGGGCGAGCAAAGAGATATTCGCCAAAAAACTCGAAGCGCCTGCACCGACGATCGCACCGAGACCGAGGCTGGCGCTCACGATGCCGATCGCCTGTCGCCGCGTCTCCACCGTGCTGTTGTCCGCTGCATAGGCCGCCGCCGCTGAAAAATTGCCCGAGGTGAAACCGAACAGGAAGCGGGCCAGAACGACGGCGAAGATGCTCTGCGCCAGCGCGAGCAACAGCAGGCTGACGATTGCCACGGTCTGGCTTGCCAGAAGAACCCGCTTGCGGCCAAAGCGATCGGAAAGCTGGCCGAGCAGCGGCGACGCCGCCGACTGGCTGAGCGCCTCGGTGGAAAGCACCAGTCCGAAGACGAAGGGGCTCGCGCCCATCTCCCGCAGATAGAACGGCAAGACGGGCAAAACAGCCCCGACGCCCGCCGCATAAAGGGTTACGATCACGGACAGCGGCAGCATCAACCGCCAGTCCAGCCTCTCCCGCTCGCCACTTTTTCCTTCAACATCCGCTCCCGCACTCATCTCGGTGCCACCTCAAGACGAGCAAGTCCGATCCGATCCAGATAAAGCTCCATTCTCGCGGTCTGGGTGGCGTCGAAGGTAGCGCCAATGTAGCCGTCAGGACGGACCAGCACGCACTCCCCTGCGCCCATCGCATAGGCATCGCGGATATGTCCCCACTGGTCGATGACGTCTCCTTGAGAGCCAACGTGATGGATACGAAGTCCTGGACGTGGAGTGACGGTCTGAGGTCCGGAACCGTCGACAAGCAGTGTCCAATGGACTCCCCGGAAGAGTTGAAACAACCGCGCCGGTCGGCCCGCCGCACCCTTGAATGGGGCATCCGGAGCCCGCGCCCCCGCGCACAAGCTTTCGTTTCGCGCGCTGATCTCGTTACAAAGAAGGGTTCCTGGGTACCTGATATCGAGCTGGTGCACGTCTCGGTCGCGTCGCATCTCACCTTGTTTTTGTGCATCGAGCAGACGACTGGAAAGGCCGAGGACCGCTTCTGCGACAGGGCGGCGTTCTTCCTCGTAGCTGTCAAGGAGGTGATCCGACGCACCGTCGAGAACCGCAGCCAGTTTCCAGCCGAGGTTATAGGCATCCTGGACGCTGGTGTTCAGCCCTTGTCCCCCCGTAGGCGGATGGATGTGTGCAGCATCGCCGACGAGGAGCACGCGGCCAACCCGGTACCGATCCGCAAGCCGGGCGTTCATCATATAAGCCGATGCCCAGCTTACCGAATGCACTTGCACATCGAGCCGGCCCGTTCTTTCGCGGATCATCCTTTGAAGCCCGTCCGCCGAGAGATCGAAGTCTCCGTCAAGTGGAATAGGTGCCTGGATCTGGAAAAGATCGGTTCCGGCAAGCGGGCACACATGAACCATTTTCTCCATATCGCCGTGATTGAACTGATGCCAGGCCTCACGATTCAGGCCCGTCAGCACGATATCCGCCACCACCGCACGCGCGTCCAGGGTCTTGCCCGGAAAATCAATGTTCAGAGCGCCACGCACGAAGCTTCGACCACCGTCCGCTCCGATCAGATACCGGGTACGAACCGTCTCCTCGCCGCCCGGACCCGCAATCCAGGCCAAAACGCCGCCGTTATCTTGTTCGAACTTGCGTAACTGGGAGCCGAATTCGACCATGTGCCCCAACTCACACAATCGCTCTCGCATAATCCTCTCGGTGAGAAACTGCGGAATCATCAGTGGAATATGATACGGTTCCGCCGGAGTCGGATCGGATTCTTCGATCGGATTATTCTCGGAATAGGACCCGTTCTCACGATATTTCCGCAACGGCGGATAAACACCGCCGGCTGCAACGACCTTGTCGATTATGCCGAGGTCCTCGAAGATCTCCTGCGTTCTCGGCTGAATGCCCTTGCCGCGCGAGCCGGGAAACGGCGCTTCCATCTTCTCGACCAGCCGGAAGGATAGACCCCGCCGCGCTAGTTCGATACCGAGCGTCAGGCCAGCCGCTCCCGCGCCGCAGATGAGCACATCTGCCGCAAAATCATTTGTCATGTTGGTCTCCTTATGTGTAATACTCACATAAAAGAGTTTTGGGATACCGTCAATGATAAATGTGCAAAATACACATATCGAGAGTCATCAGATACGCGAACTCCATGAAGCGATGATCGGGATCGTCACCCTCATGAACCGGCCTCAGCGTGACGAGCAGATGGTGCGGGAGGCGGGTATCGCGCTGGACAGAGCGCTATTTCCGCTCCTCGTCGGCATCGAACGGCGGGGGCCGATCGGCATAGTGGAACTTGCCGACGGAACGGGCCGCGATTACAGCACCGTTAGCCGGCAAGTGACAAAGCTTGAAAGCCTTGAGCTGGTGGAGCGCAGACAGAGCGCCACCGACAAGCGGGTCAATGAGGTTGTCGTCACGCTGAAAGGCAGGGCGATGACGGACAAGATCGACGCCGCGCGAGAAAATATCGCTCGTTCGATTTTCAAAAATTGGGAACAGCACGACATCAATGAGCTCATCCGGCTCATGCGAAGGTTTGCAGATGCCGTAAACGAGGAGCCGGAGGCCGCTGGCAATGCAGGGATAACCCGATAAAGGCCGAACGCTCCTGGAGCAAAATCGGTGTCGCTCTTGAAGCCCTCGATACGAGAGAACACTCGGACAGCTCCTCGGCTTAAGCTTTCCGTTCCCGCCTTCGAAAGCGGCCTAGCGCGCCGGCGCCAGGCCATTTATTCAACTGTTGGCGGTTCCGGGGGCCGCCATCTTGGCATGCTGCTCGGCCAGCATTCCGGCAGGCGTCACGTTGGCCATCAGGGTCTGGAGCTTGTTTTTCCAGCCGGCAACGACATCGCCCTCACCCTTCATCAATGCATCGAACCCGACCTTTGCGACATCGGCCGGATCGTCCTTTTCGGATTGTCCCACGTCGGTATCGAGCATATGGGCACGCTCGAAGAACCGTGTCTCGGTTGCGCCGGGCATCAGGCAGGTCACGGTAACGCCCGCATCCTTCAGTTCATGACGCAAGGCAAAGGAAAAGGAATTCAGGAATGCCTTGGTGCCGTTGTAGACCGCCTGATAGGTGCCGGGAATGAAGCCGGCAATGGAACCGGTGATCAGGATACGGCCGGCGCGGCGCGCGCGCATCTCGTTGCCGAGGATATGGATGAGCGCGATGGTTCCCGTCACGTTGGTATCGACGACATGAAGCGCCTCGTTGAGGTCCTGGTCGAGGAAACCCTTTCCGAGCCCCCTCCCCGCATTGGCAAGCAGGAGTTCGACAGGACGCCGCTTGTCGATGATGAACTGCGCGAAATCGGCCGCCCCCTCCTTGGTCGATAGATCGACCTGCATGGTGTCGACCGAAACGCCGATCGAGCGCAGGCTGTCGGCCGCAATGTCGATGTCACCCTCGTCGGCGGCGATAATGAGATCATACCCTTTCTCAGCTGCGATCTTTGCGAGTTCGAGGCCAATGCCGGAGGATGCCCCGGTGACGACGGCGAGTGGATTTTGCGTGCTTTGCATGATGGTCTCCGATTATCTCATGGCTTGAGGACGACTTTGACGCAGCCATCCTTCTTGTCGAGGAACGTCTTGTAGAGATCCGGCCCGTCTTCCAGACTTCCGGTATGGGTGATGATGAACGACGGGTCGATCTCGCCGTTCTGGATGCGCTCCATCAGGATCGGCAGGTAATGCTGAACGGGTGTCTGGGCCATCTTGAAGGTCAGGCCACGATTGATCGCGGAACCCATCGGGATCTTGTCGAGAAAGCCGCCATAGACACCGACGATCGACACCGTCCCGAAGTTGCGGCAGCAGTGAATGGCCTGGCGCAGAACGTGAGGCCGGTCCGTGCCCATGAAGGTCGCGACCTTGATGCGGTCGAGCCGAGCATCCCAACTGGCGGACGGGTCGGATTCAGTACCAACAGCGTCGATGCAGGCATCCGCACCGCGACCATTGGTTAGTTCCATGATCCGATCGTAGATGTCCTTGTCCATATAATCGAGCGTGATGGCTCCCGACTTCTCGGCGAGCGCCAGCCGCTCGGGGACGGTGTCGATCGCGATGACACGTTCAGCTCCGAGGATGAAGGCCGACTTGATGGCCATCTGCCCGACCGGACCGCAGCCCCAAATCGCGATCGTATCGCCCGGCTGGATATTGCAGAAATCGGCGGCCATGTAGCCCGTTGGGAAAATGTCGGACAGGAACAGCACCTGTTCGTCGCTCAGACCGTCGGGAACCTTGATCGGCCCGACATCGGCGTAGGGGACGCGGAGATATTCCGCCTGGCCGCCGCTGAAGCCGCCGAGGAGATGGGTGTAGCCAAACAGACCGGCTGGCGAGTTGCCCCACATCTTCGTAACTTTTTCGGGCTTGGGGTTTGACCGTTCGCAGCCGGAGAAAAAGCCGCGTTTGCAGAAGAAGCACTCGCCACAGGCGATCGTGAACGGCACGACCACCCTGTCGCCGACCTTGAGCTTCTTGTTGTCCTTGCCGACTTCGACAACCTCGCCCATGGTTTCGTGGCCCATGATATCGCCGCTGTGCATATCGGGCATGACGCCGTTATAGAGGTGAAGGTCGGAGCCGCAGATCGCGCAGGCCGTCACCTTGATGATGGCGTCGCGTCCATCCTCGATCGTCGGGTCGGGAACGCTCTCGCAGCGGATGTCGTGCTTGCCGTGCCAGGTGAGTGCTTTCATGTCGCGTCTCCTATTTCGTTGCCATCTTGCGTTCGAATGTCCCAATGATCTGGCCCTCCGCGAGCACGTGGCCTTCCATCGCCTTGAGCACTGGAATCAAACGAAAGGCCGGCCGCATGACCGGTCTTTAACCAGCGGCTTGACGTGGGGTTTTCCTTGTAGGGCGGCGTATTCATGTCATTGCCGGCGACGGGATAGACCAGAAGTTGGTGGACAGGCTGCTTGGTCTTCATCTCCTTTTGCCATCAGCGCGACACTGGCCGCCCGGTTGGTTGGAATCTGCTTCACCAACCGGCTCGCTCCGGCTTTGTTCCGGGCCAAATGCAAACCGTTAAAAAACCTGTTTCCGCTCACCGCCGGGTCGGACCGCAAACAAGGCGAGCGTTATCACCGGATCCGACGACTCGACGCTTACCGTCCGGAAAGAAGCCTTGCGAAAAGGATTTGGGACGGCGACAGCAGCGACAGCAGCATAGAGGATGGCGAATTCAGAGGGTAGACGCACGTCGCTCGCGCCGTCTTGCTTCACGACGAGCCGGACGCAGTTCATCAAGAACGGGAAACCACCAGCCGCGAGCATGCTCGGATTCACTCGTTGTCGTGCGCGCAGGCCAAGTCGCGACCAACTCCTCGAGGGTGGCCCGTCGCCAATCCGCGAAAATAAGATCGTTCGACGCGACAGCCGGATAGAATGTCGATCGGATAACAGGCTCAACGAATTCGCCATGAGTCCCGGTAAAGACCACGATACCGTTCGAGGTTGCTATCGGGCGGTCGAAGGGGGGCGGATCGTCGGCTGGCACCGGGTGCCGACGCTTGCGGCGCTCGGCGGACCGTGCCTTAGCCAGTTTTTCCTCTTCGCTTCCCCGCGCCGTTTCGCGGTGTGCCTTCCTCGCATCGGGTTCGTTGCGCATGGCCGCCGCCTCGATGGTCGGCCAGCGGCGGCGCAAATCTTCGAACGACCGGAACGGAACATGCCATATCCTCAGGTCACCGTCCCATCTGGCGAAGGACACTTGTCGTAATTCGTCGACGACAGTGCGGGAATAAGGCGTGCGGATGCGAAAGCCGGCCTTGCCGATCTCGAGATAGGGGCTGACGATCGGCTCGAAGTCGTAGGCGTCTCGGCCCTTCTCGTCGGCATGTGCATCGGCCTCCGCCTCCATAAGGGCGAGCCAACTGCCGATGCGGCGGGAGGCGGTCTTGCCGGGAACGAACCAGGCCTTGGTCGCATCGCTCCACCGAGCCCGCGGGAATGCCTCGCGAAAACGCTCGACCGTCAGGCGATCGAACGGAACCTCCGCGATCGCGCCGACGCGTTGGCTCTCTCCTTGCACCTGTTCGTCGCGATCGTTTGCCATGGGCATTCAACGCGGATTGGCACCATTGGTTCAGACCCAGGCCTTCCAAAGCCCAACAGCCTTGCCGCCCTGAGACATCGCTCCATATTGACAGTTTGAGCGATGAGCAAAGGGAGGCCGGACCATCCTTCGATGTCTTCTTCTCGTCATTGGACTGGTTCTCACCGGTTGCAGCGGACAGCAATCCGCGCTCGATCCGGCCGGAGAGGAATCGGAGACGGTTTACCGCCTGTTCGTGGTCATGGTGGTGGGCGGCTGTGCCATCTGGCTCACCGTCATCGTCCTCTTCATGCACGCGGCGCGCCATCGACGCGCGTCCTGGACAGCGGAACATGCCGGCGCGTTGATCGCCTGGGGCGGTGTTGCCGTTCCCGCCGTCATCCTGCTGGCGCTGCTCGGCTACGCCGTCTGGCTGATGCCCGCCATGCGGCCATGGAATCCGGTTGCTGCAAACGGGAACGCGATTGAGGTGACTGGCGAGCAATTCTGGTGGCGCATCCGCTATCCGGAATCGGAGGACTCTCCTGCCTTCGAAACGGCCAATGAAATCCGTCTGCCGGTCGGTCGACCGGCGACTTTCTCGCTGACGGCGACCGACGTCATTCATTCCTTCTGGATTCCATCCCTCGGCGGCAAGATGGACATGATCCCCGGTCGCACCAATCGTCTGACGCTGAAACCGACACGGGTCGGCCTCTACCGAGGACCCTGTGCCGAGTTTTGCGGCAGTTCACATACGTACATGGCCTTTTCCGTCGTGGTCATGGAGCAAAACGACTTCGACAAATGGCGCCGCCGCCAGATCGAGGGTCACCCCGATGCCGGGACCGAAGGTGCGCGGCTGATGAAACGTCACGGCTGTCTCGGTTGTCATTCGCTGCGCGGGCTAGAGGTTGCCGGGGGAATCGCCCCCGACCTCACGCTGCTCGGCGCGCGCCAGTCGATCGGCGCAGGCGCGCTTGCCAATACGCCGGAGACCATCGCCCGCTTCATCCGCTCGCCTTCATCCGTCAAGCCCGGCGCCAGGATGCCGGATTTCGATATGCTTTCAGCCGCCGATATCGAGGCCATGGCCCGCTACCTCGGGGGGCTCGAATGACTGATGTCATCCACCCCACCCCGGAGGAAACCGCGGCCGCCCAGGAGGCTGAACTGCGGCGGGTCTGGTCCAACCCCAAGGGGTGGCGTTACTGGACCTCGGTCAACAACACCCAGATCGGCCTCTGGTACGGATCGGCGGCCTTCATCTTCATGCTGTTTGCCGGCGTTCTGGCACTTATCATGCGCCTGCAGCTTGCCGTCCCCGACAATGATTTTCTCTCCGCCGACCTGTTCAACCAGGCCTTTACGCTGCACGGCACGGTAATGATGTTCCTGTTTGCCGTGCCGATCTTCGAGGCGGTGGCGATCTTCCTGCTTCCCTCCATGCTCGGCGCGCGCGAACTGCCTTTTCCGCGACTGTCGGCTTTCGGCTTCTGGAGTTTTGCGCTCGGCGGTGTCTTCGTCTGCGGGTCGATCTTTTTCGGGGCTGCCCCGAATTCCGGCTGGTTCATGTATCCGCCGCTTGCCACCGACAAGCAATATTCCGGCATTGGCGCCGACATCTGGCTGCTCGGGCTTTCCTTCATCGAGGTCGCCTCCATCGCCGCCGCAGTCGAGCTGATCGTCGGCATCATGAAATGCCGGGCGCCGGGCATGCGGATCAACATGATGCCACTGTTTGCCTGGTATCTGCTGATCGTCGCCGGCATGATCCTCTTTGCCTTCCCGCCGTTGATCGCCGGGGATATCCTGTTCGAGATGGAGCGGATGTTCGACTGGCCGTTCTTCGACGCGGCGCGCGGCGGCGATCCGCTGCTCTGGCAGCATCTGTTCTGGATTTTCGGGCATCCGGAGGTCTACATCATCTTCCTGCCGGCGATCGCGATCATGGCAATGATCGTGCCGACCTTTGCCCAGCGTCCGATCGTCGGCTATTCCTGGATCGTTCTCGCCGCTGTCGGCACCGGCTTTCTGAGCTTCGGCTTGTGGGTACACCACATGTTCACCACAGGACTGCCGCAGATCTCGCTTGCCTTTTTCTCGGCTGCATCGGAGGCTGTCGCCATCCCGACCGGGGTGCAGATTTTCGTCTTCATCGCCACCATGCTGGCAGGCCGCGTGATCTTTTCCATTCCCATGCTGTTTGGCACGGGCGGCGTGGCGATCTTCGTCATCGGGGGACTGACCGGCGTGATGGTGGCGCTCGCGCCGTTCGACTGGCAGGCGCATGATACCTATTTCGTCGTCGCGCATCTGCATTATGTGCTGATCGGCGGCATGCTGTTTCCGGTGGTGGCGGGGATCTACTATTATTACCCGCTGATCAATGCGCGAAAACTCTCCGACCGCCTTGGCAAGATCGCTTTCTGGTTGATGTTCGTCGGCTTCAACATCGCCTTTTTCCCCATGCATCTGACAGGGCTGCACGGCATGCCGCGGCGGGTGTTCACCTATCCGGCCGATATCGGCTGGGATCTGCTCAATCTCATCTCCACCATAGGGGCCTTCGTCTTTGCCAGCGGCGTCGCGATCATCGTCTTCGATATCCTGCGGCCAAAACATCGCGAACCGAAAACGAAAACCAACCCATGGAATGCCGGAACGCTGGAATGGATCAGCGAGCCCGAGGAAAACTGGGGCGTCCGCTCCATTCCCATCATCAAGAGCCGCTATCCGCTGTGGGATCAGCCGGGCCTGATCGATGGCATCAATGCGGGTCGCTTCTATTTGCCGGACGCAGTTGAAGGCCGGCGTGAAACGCTGGTCACCTCGGTGCTGGACGCCGAACCGCTGCAATGCCTGCGGGTCGCAGGCACGTCTGTGCTCACCATCATCGCCGCCTTCGCGCTTGGCGGGGTGTTCATCGCCTTGACCTTCCACTGGTGGATCCTGACAGTGCTGTGCGCGGTCGTCACGCTTGCAACCATCCTGATCTGGCTGTGGACCGGTACGAGCGAGATACCCCGGCAGACGATGAGGGATATCGGGCTTGGCAAGCAGATGCCGCTCTATGCCTCCGGCCCGGCTTCCGTTGGCTGGTGGGCGATGTTCATCACCATGGCCGGAGACGGCACCGCCTTTGCCAGCCTGATGTTCGGCTATTTCTTCTACTGGACCATTCATCCGGATTTTACGGCAGGCCTGCCGGGTCCGGGCAGTCTTTTGCCGTTGACGGCGGTGGCACTCTTCATCCTCGCCTGGCTTGCCATGCAGATGGCGCGATATGTCAACACGAAAGGCCGATTATCCTCAGCCCGCCTGTGCCTCGTTGCCTCGATGATCCTGACGCTCACCGCCTGCGCCGCGGGACTGGCCGGACCATATCTGCACGACATGCAGCCGACCGCTCATGTCTACCCGGCCATCGTCTGGGTGATCACGCTTTGGACCGTCAGTCATGGGGTGGTTGCCATCATCATGCAGGCCTATTGCCTGGCCGCGAGTTTCGCAGGCCGGCTGACGGCGGTCTATGACGCCGACCTGCGCAATGTCGTGCTTTACTGGCATTTCCTCACCGTCACCGCCCTTACTTCGTTCGGCGTGCTTGGCCTGTTTCCGGAATTGAGGTGAGAGCATGCGGCTGATCCCGAAAGAGCTGGAAACGCTGTGGACGCTGTTTACCGGGCCGGTTGTCTGGGCTTTGCATTTCCTTGCCTGTTATGCCGCAGCCGCGATCCATTGCGCCAAAGGGTCGCAAGCAACGTTTTCGTTCGGCATGCTGCGCCTGACCTTGGCGATGGTGACGATCCTGGCGCTCGGCGCCATTCTGGCCGCGGGATGGCTCGCCTGGCGGCAATGGGGTTTCGGCAGCGGCGATCCGCCCCATGACGAGCCGACGCGAGAGGACCGACAACTCTTCCAAGGGTTCGCCACCCTGCTGCTGTCGGGCCTCAGTTTCATCGCGGTCATCTTCGTGTCGATCCCGCTCCTGTTGATCGAGGCTTGCGTCCGATGAAGATGCGTTCATTTGCCGTCGGCATGTTCATCCTCTTCCTGGCGCTGGTGTTTCTGGCCGTGAGTTGGAATAGCGGATCGCTGACGGCACATATGCTCGTCCACATGACGACGGTCGCCATTGCGGCACCGCTGCTTGCCGCCGCGATTACCGGGACGCCAATCGACCCGGTTCTGCGCTTTCGCTGGCCGGGGCCGATCCTTGCCTCGGTCGTTGAGCTTCTTGTGGTCTGGCTCTGGCACACGCCGGCACTCAGGCGGCTTTCGGAAACGCGGCTCGATGCGATGCTTCTCGAACAGGCAAGTTTCCTGCTCGCCGGCATAGTGCTGTGGACGGCGTGTTTTCGGCCGCAAGCGCAAGCCGCAGGACGGTTAGCCGGGGCTATCGGTCTTCTGTTCACCTCGATCCACATGACCCTTCTCGGCGTGCTGCTGACGCTTGCCCCCCGCCCGCTCTATGGCGTCGGAGACGTCACCTGCCTCGGCTTCGTCCTTAGCCGGGACGCCGATCAGCAACTCGGCGGCGTCGTCATGCTGATGATCGGTGCGGCGGCCTATCTGCTCGGTGCGATCATGCTGCTGTCGGATATTCTCAAGCCCGCAGCATCGGAGACAAGCCGATGAAGATTACCTGGAAACGACTGTTTGCCGGCGTCGTGACGCTTGCGGCGGCCGGCCTGATCGTCGCCTGGTCGGGCATCATCCACATCCGGGCGAGCACCGGCCACTGGCGCGTCACCGACTGGTTCCTGCACTGGGTGATGCGCTCGTCCGTGCGCACGGCAGCGCTTGGCGTGCAGCCGCCCGCGTTTACGCCGGGCATGCTGACGCTTGCCGCCGGGCATTACGAGACCGGATGCGCCGGCTGCCACGGCTCGCCCGCCATGCCACGCCCGGTCGCCGTCCAAAACATGTTGCCGCCACCGCCGGACCTAAAGGCTGTCGTTTCGACATGGAGCGACGCGCAACTTTACGAGATCGTCAGGCATGGCATTCGCTACACCGGCATGCCGGCCTGGCCGGCCGTCGAACGGGACGACGAGGTCTGGGCCATGGTAGCGTTCCTGCGGGCCTATCCGAAGCTGGACCAGGCGACCTATCGACGTCTGGCCGGTTTTTCGGCCACCCAGTCCCAGGACTTTTCGCAGGTCGTGACCACTTGCGCGGGTTGTCATTCGCCGACCCGTCTCTATGACGAAAGCCTCATACCGCATTTGGCAGGTCAATCGGAGACCTATCTTCGCAACAGTCTGGCAGCCTATGCGGCCGGAAAGCGCCCGAGCGGCGTCATGGCCGCGGCGCTGTCACGGCTGTCGAATGTCGATCGTGAACGACTTGCAAGGCATTTCGCCAATGAGAAGACATCCACGCCGACGGGTGTCGTTTCCAAGGCCGGCGGCCGGGGTGAGACGCTCGCCCAACACGGCGACAAGGCGCGTGGTCTGGCGGCCTGTGCGGCCTGCCATGATACGGCTGATGCCAACCAAGCCTATCCGCGTCTCGCCGGCCAGCCAGCCGCCTATCTAGAAAGCCAGCTCCACCTTTTCCGGGCCGGGATACGCGGAGGCGGTGATTATGCCCCGATCATGACGAGGGTGGCATCAGGGCTTACGGACGACGATATCCGCGCGCTGGCGGACTATTACAGCGCGATATCCATGGATTGAGACATCCCCCGGAACAAAAGTGCTTTTCGTTCGTATGGCATGGTAGACACCAGATGCGCAGGATCATGCCATGCAAACCCCGCAAAGCTATCGCCCCGGTTACCCTCTCCAGAGATTGTTTATCCCCTTACCCTTCGTCTGCTTCATCCTGGCGTTGGCGACGGACATTGCCTTCTGGCAGACGGTTAATCTGATGTGGCAGAATTTCTCGTCCTGGCTTCTGTTCGCGGGGCTGGTTTTCGGCGCCTTTGCCATCGTCGCGGCTGGCATCGACCTTCTGCGCTCCTCGACTCGCCCTTTGCGCCCACCGCTGGTCGGAGTCGTGGGATTTGCCGTCATGCTTCTTCTGGCCTTCGTCAACAGCTTCGTCCACGCCGGCGACGGATGGACCGCCGTGGTGCCGACGGGACTTGCGCTATCGGCCGCGACGTTCCTCGTCATTCTGTTAACGCTGGCCTTTTCAGCGCGCTCAAATCACGCCTTGAACTGGAGCACGCCATGAGCCGTTGTTTCCTCCACTCGTCCGGCATCCTCCTTGCCGGCATTTCCCTTCTCGCACTTGCCGGCTGCAAGGATGCTTCGGACACGTTCGATACGGCCCAGCAGATCGGCCCCGATCCCGTCCTGCCGGACCCTTCCTCCGAACTTTTTCCGGATCTGAAGGTGGCCGAAGTCATCGGCTGGAAGGATGGCGAGGCACCGTCGGTTCCCGATGGGTTGAAGATCGCGGTCTATGCAAACGATCTTTCCAATCCCCGTACCGTGCATACGCTGCCGAATGGCGACGTGCTCGTTGTCCAATCCAAGCCGCCGAAGGGCGAGCCGATCTCTCGCCCGAAAGACATGATCCGCGGATGGATCATGTCGATCGCCCATGGCAGCGGTGGCGAGCAGAAGGAAAGCAACATCGTCACCCTGCTGCGCGACACTAATCGCGACGGTACGGTCGATGAACGCCATGACCTCCTGACAAAGCTCAATTCGCCGTTCGGCCTCGCCTGGATCGATGACACGCTGTACGTCGCGGCGACGGACGCCATCCTCGCTTATCCCTACGCGCTCGGCCAGACCGAGATCACCGCGCAGCCGAAAACCTTGACGCCACTCCCCGGCGGCCCGATCAATCATCACTGGACCAAGGACCTGGCGCTCAGCCCGGATGGACGCTTCCTCTACGCGTCCGTCGGCTCCAATTCCAATATCGTCGAAAACGGCCTCGAGGCGGAAAAGAACCGGGCAGCCATCTGGCAGGTGGACCGTCAGACGGGAGCGTCGCGCATCTTCGCCTCCGGTCTGCGCAATCCGAACGGCCTTTCGTTCAATCCGGAAAGCCGCGAGCTCTGGACGGTCGTCAACGAGCGCGACGAACTGGGCCCGAACCTCGTTCCCGACTATGCGACATCGGTGAAGGACCGCGGCTTCTATGGCTGGCCCTGGAGCTACTACGGCGATCATGTCGATGCCCGTGTTCATCCGCCGCGGCCAGACATGGTCGAGAAGGCGATCAGGCCCGACTATGCGCTCTCGAGCCACGTGGCGGCCCTCGGCCTGACGTTCTCTGCGGACGCCGCCCTGCCGCAACAGTTCGCCAATGGAGCCTTCGTCGGCGAGCATGGCAGCTGGAACCGCAATGCGTTCAACGGCTACAAGGTCGTCTTCATCCCGTTCGAAAACGGTCGCCCCTCCGGGAAAGCGCAGGATGTCGTGACCGGTTTCATCAAGGGCGACCAAGCGCGCGGCCGTCCGGTCGGTGTCGGCATCGACGGAACCGGTGCCCTGCTTGTGGCGGACGATGCCGGTAACACGGTCTGGCGCGTGAGCGCCGCGGACGGCAGTGTCAGTCCGCAGCCGGTCGGAACGGATCAACTTCCGGCTCAGTGACGACATCAGCCCCTGAAGAAGCGTCGAGCCCCGTCACCTTCCCGATCTTCGCGCGGTTTTGCAGAGTGAGGCCTTGCAGATGTCGAGGCGCGGCGGCACGAAGATCGGGTTCAGGCTGGTTCCGGCGGACTGTTCCATCAACTGCCTGTCTCGCTGTGAGGAGCCGCGACCGGTTTGGACTCAGGCGATCCCTTGAATCGAAGGAAGATCGACAACACGATGATAACAGCGGTCGAGAGGAACTCGCTCTGCCAATTCTGGAACGACTCAAACCAGAATTGGGCGCTGCCCAGATGAGCTATCAGGGATGTCGCAGGCTGTCCGTGCATAAGGGCTTCGGCGTTTTCCGCCTCGGCGCTGTAACCGAGGTGCAGGACAAATGTCAGAACGAACAGCGACGCAAGCGCGATGCCCAGCGAATAGGAATATGCCGTCCGCGCCCATCCCCCAGCACGAACCGGCCATGGGGCATTGGGGTCGTCTGCCTTTCCTGCCGGATCTTCGTCCACCTCGGACGGGCTATCCGGATCCTTCGACTCCGCCGACCCGCGCTGGAACAGGAACGCGGTGAGCATCACATAGGCAGACATTTGCAGGAACTCGGATTCCCAGTTCTCGAACAGGGAAGAGAGGAAGTGCCCGGAAGAGGCGTATGCACTAAGGCCGATCTGCGCTGCGCCGTGCTCCGCGAGCTCGTGATTGTACACGGACCAGCCTGTCAGCAGCATGCCTCCGATAGTCGCCATCGACAGGATTGCCAGCACGATGGTGAGGCCGTTATCTTTCAGGAAACGCATAACTTTACCCACTAGGCAGGATGGAATTCCTATCCGTAGATATGGCCACCAACCGCCGCGGCAAGAGCACGCAGGCCAACGCCAGGAACTATTATTGTCCGGCGAGATTTGAAGTGATGGCCCAGCGGATCACAGATGAACGCGGTTGAACCGTTGCAGATGCGCGCAAACCATAGCCACTTCCTCTGACCGTCTCTCCTCGCTCCATCCGAGTGACGTCGCGGCAATGCGCGAAATCTCATCCAGGGCCTCGGCGCTTAAACGCCCCTCGATCGCCAGCGTCGTGCGGCGCATGACGATGTCAGCCAGATGCTCCACCATTTCGTGGCGGGCGATCCAGTCGATCTCGGCAGCGCTGTAACCACTCACATGTGTGAGTTCCGTCTGCCCTGCCCCACCGGCAGCGTCTTTCATGACCAGATCGGCGGTCGTGCCGTAGCGGGCGAGCAGCATGGCGACGCGTTGCGGAGCAAGGCCGGTCTTCGTGGCACGAGCGGCGATCCAGGCCTTGCGCGCCGCGTCATCGACCGGAAAATCCCGGCCGCCGCCGATCGCCAGCATCTGGGTACTCGTTGCCCGCGCCTTACCGATCCGGGCGAGAATCGTATCGGCCACTTCCTCGGCAAAACCGCGAAACGTCGTCCACTTGCCGCCGACGAGCGAAATGATCGGGAATGGCCGGTTGGCCACCGGCTCCAGAATCGGGGCGGAATGGTCGCGACTGATCAGGCCGGGCTGACTGGCATCGGAGGCCGGCAAGGGCCGGATGCCGCTATAGGCATAGACGATCTGATCGCGGTCGAAATGCAGTCGTGGAAGCAGCGAGCGCAGGCTGGCGATGAAATAGTCGATCTCATCATCCTCGCAGCGCACGTTTTCCGGATCGGCCGCCTTGATGTCGGTCGAGCCCACCAATGCAAGCCCCAGATATTCGTAGACAAGGCAGATGCGGCCATCGTCGGCCTCGAAATAGATCATCCGCCCCTTGAGGCTGCGGACGAGGTCGGGATGACTAAGCAGGATATGCGACCCCTTGGTGCCGCTGATCAGCTTGCTTTCTGCACCAAGCATCGCATTGACGTGATCGATCCATGGGCCGGCGGCATTGGCCACCAGATCGCCACTCGCCTGCCATTCCGCACCTTCGGGATCGCGGAACGTCAGCACGCCGTCCTTTTGGCCGAGCAGCGTGGTGAAATTGGCGGCGCGCGCGCCCGGGCAGGCATCGAGGCCATCCCTGACCAGTTCCCAGACGAGCCGTTCTGGCCGGCAGATCTTGGCATCATAATAAATACCGCCGGCGACGATGCGCGGCGTCACTTCGGGCATTTCGGCAAGCGCCCGTTTCCGGAACATGAACTGGTGCTTCGGCATCACCCGGTGGCGGGCGCCGTAGAGATCATAAAGCGCAAGGCCGATCTTGATCAGGAGCGCGCCCCGGCTGCGCGGCGCGGTCGTCGAGCCGAACAGGGTCCGCAAGGCCGCGAAAGCACCCTTCATCAGCGAGAAGGACGGGATGAAGGTGGCCAACGGCTCGACGCAATGCGGCGCGTTGCGCAGCAACAGATTGCGTTCCAGCGTCGATTGGGCGACGAGACCAAGCTCGCCGGTTTCGAGATATTTGATCCCGCCATGGATGAGCCGCGACGGGGCGGCGCTGGTGCCGGACCCAAAATCGGCCTTGTCGATGATCAGGCATTTGATGCCCTGCAGGCAAAGATCCCGAAACAGTCCCGCCCCGTTGATACCGGCGCCGAGGATGATCACGTCGAATTTTTCGACAGTCTCCGCAGCGGCTCTCATCTGGTTTTCATTCATGTCAGTCATGGCATGCATCCTGTTCACTGTCCGGAACCACCGAGGCGTCGCAACCTTGGCCAGAGCGGCTTCATGGCGTCGGCGAGATCGAGGAACAGCTGGTATTTCTCGCTATAGGCTTGGTTACGATCGGGATCCGGTTGATAGACCGTCTCGATGGAGGCGAGATCGCGTGGATCGGCGGTCGGCGCGGAAAACAGCCCGACGCCGGCGCCGGCGCAGAGCGCCGCACCCCAGGCGGCCGCTTCTTCCGTTTTCGTCGCGGTGACCGGCATACCGAGAATATCGGCGAACAGCCCGGCCATGGCCGGATTGCGGGAAATGCCGCCCGTCAGCCGCGCCGTCTTCGGCGCAAAACCATCCCTTAAGGCATCGACATGGATGCGATGGTTGAAGGCGATGCCTTCCAGCACCGCCCTGACCAGATCGCCACGATCATGCCAGGCGTTCATGCCGTAGAAGCCGGCGCTCGACGCCCCGCCGAAGGGCGATCCGAACAGATAGGGATGGAAGAAGATGCTGGATGGACGGTCACGCGCGGCCTCGAACTCCTTGCCGAGGATCGCATGGATGCTGCCGCCCGCCGCTGCCGCCTTCGCAGCGTCGGCGGCGCAGAACTGGTCGATGAACCAGTCGTAATTGGCAGTTGAGGCCGGCGAGATCGACATGTTGTTCCACTCGCCCGGCAGAATGCCGTTGCGGCAGAACCAGCGCGCATCCACCTTCGGCGCGCGCGATACCGTCTCGTTGATCGAATAGGTGCCGGCAATGACGGCGATCACGCCCTCGCCATAACCACCCATGCCGAGCGCGGATGCCGTGACATCGTGGAGGCCGGCAACGACCGGTGTACCTTCCAACAGTCCGGTCAGCCGCGCGGTCCCCGCCGTCACGCCGCCGACAATTTCGGTCGAGCCGGCCATGGGCGGCTGCTTGCCGGAGAGGCCCTGCAAGCCGAACAGGGCAAAGGCTTTGCTGGAATAGTCCTGCGTCCGCACGTCGGTAAAGGAGGTGCTGGCCTCGCTGCGGTCTGTGCCGATGATGCCGCAGAGACAGAAACGCAGCCAGTCCTTGGCGGCGAAGAAATGGGCGATCCGGGCATAACGTTCGGGCTGGCGGTCGCGGATCCAGGCGAGAAGCGCCGATGGGGCGGAGGCATGCGGCTTCTGGCCGGTCAACTGCAACGAGCGATTTCCCACCTCGCCACGGTTCCAGTCGTCGGCGAGTTCCGCGGCACGGGTATCGAGCGAGACGATTGCCGGTCCGAGCGGACGCAGGTCGTCGCCGAGCAGGTAGATACCATCACCATGCGCGGTCGCTGCGATCGCGACGATGTCGGAGGCCGGACGGCCGCAGGAGGCCACAGCCTCGCGGATCGCGTCAGCCGTCGCCGCCCAGAGCCCGTCCATGTCGCGCTCGACATGCTGCGGCTCCGGGATCAGTTGCGGAACGCGCCGGCGCGCGGTGGCAAGCGCAGTTCCGTTTTCATCGAAAATCACGGCCTTGGTGACGGTCAGGCCGCTGTCTATACCCATGATGCAGGGCATGCGTTTCTCCATTCTCCAAACGAGCGGCGAAACGCATCGGCAACCGGGCAAGGTCCGCGAACGGACCGCCGCGTCCTACCGTTCCGCGTCCGCCACCACGACATTGATGCCCTTTGATCGCATGCGCGACAGATGGGAAATCGGCGTATCCTCATCGACGATGACGGCATCGAATTCATTGAGCGCCGCGAAATGATGCAGCGCGCGCCGCTCGAACTTCGTATGGTCGGCCAGAAGCACGCGCTTGGCCGCACTTTCGAACATGGCCCGCTTGGTCTCGACCGTCTCCGGCGACTGGTGGAACACGACGTCGTCGACGATCGCCGACAACGACATGAAGACGGTATCGGCCCGCAGACGACGGATCTCGTTCACCGTGATGTGGCCCATGAAGGCATTGCACCAGTGATAGAACTGGCCGCCGAGACCGATGAGATTGAGGTCGTTCACATCCTTGAGCTCGTTGATCAGCACGAGCGAATTGGTGATCACCGTCAACGGCACCTTGGCCGGCAACAGCGAAGCCATTTCATGCACCGTTGTCGCGTCATCAAGGAAAATCGCCTGGCCCGGTTCGACGAAGCTCATAGCAGCGCGGGCAATGGATTTTTTCTCCCTGGCCTGGCGCGTGGCGCGATAGGCGTCGCTGGATTCGATCAGGCTTGTCGGAGCGGCGGACACGATGCCGCGCGTCTTGCGGAACAGGCCCCGGCTGACGAGCTCATCGACATCGCGGTGCGCGGTCATCAGGCTGATACCGAAACGTTCCGTCAGATCCTCGATGCGAAGCGAGCCCTCGGCGATCACGGCTTCGGCGATGAGCTGGCGCCGGACGAGTTGGCGCGCATGCCGGCTGTCGCTGGGCAACTCTTCCGAAAGCAATTCCTTGACGTCGACTTTCTTGTTCACGGGGAGCCCTGCCATGACTTCGAGGATAGAGGTTCGTATCTCGTATCGGGCGGCAAGGAAAATGCCAAGCGCGGTCAGAAAATCCTCGCGACGGGCGCGAGGCCGGAAACGGAAAGGGAAGCGCCCTTGCGGACGCTTCCCGATGGTCGCTTATTCGCTCAGGACGAACGGGGCCGTGTACTTGTCGATATTGTCCTTGGTGATCAGGAGGCAATCGAACAGCTGCTTTTCGGTATCGACACCGGTGGAACCGTTCTTGATCACGCTGTCGGCCTGCTTGACGGCAGCTTCCGAGAATACGGCGACCGGCTGGAGGACGGTGTACTGCAGTTCGCCGGCCTTGATGGCGGCAACCGCGTCCGGCGAACCGTCGAAGCCGCCGACCTTGACCTGGTCGAGCTTGCCGGCTTCCTTCAGCGCAGCGATGGCGCCAAGGGCCATTTCATCGTTGCCGCTGATCACGCCGATAATGTCCGGATTTGCCTGGAGCATCGACTGCATCTTGTCGTGGCCCTTGGTGCGATCCCAGTCGGCAACTTCCTTGGCAGCCTTTTCCAGGTCCGGATACTGCGTCAGGACGGTTTCGTAGCCGTTCGAACGCGTCGCGGCATTGTTGTCGGAGGGAGCGCCGAAGAGTTCGACATACTTGCCCTTCTCGCCGACAGCCTCGACCCACTGCTGTGCACCGAGGGCGGCACCCTGGGCGTTGTTCGAGACGAGCTGAGCCTTGGCAAGGCCTTCCTGGTTGATCTCGGCGTTGACCAGGATAACCGGGATGCCGGCTGCAACGGCCTTCTTGACCGCGCCGACCGAGCCGTCAGCATTGGCCGGATCGAGGATGATCGCGACCGACTTGTTGGTGATCGCCGTGTCGATCAGGTTGCTTTCGGTGTTGGTGTCACCCTTATGGGCGCCGACATTGGCGGTGTAGCCAAGGCCTTCGGCGGTCTTCTTGGCGACTTCGCCTTCCGTGAACCAGTAGGGGTTCGACGGATCGTTGACGATGACGGTGATCAGGCCATCGGCCCAGGCAGAGCTGAACAGCAACGGCATGACCGCAGTTGCTGCAAAGAGTACACGCATACCTTTTTTAAACATGATCTCACTCCCTTTGTTGAGTCTGGTTACGCCGATTTTCGGCAATACTTTCCGCTGCCGGGCCACTCGGGTGGTCCGCCTCTCCCGGCAGCGGTCAGTTGGTGTCAGCCGTCGCTGTTCTCAGCGGCGACCGTATTTGACGCTGTTCAGAAGAACCGCGGTGACGATGACAGCGCCGGTGAAAACCGTCTGCCAATAGGCAGAGACGCCGATGATGACGAGGCCATCCGAGAGGAAGCCGATGACGAAGGCGCCGAGCATGGTGCCGATGACTGTGCCGCGGCCACCCGTCAGCGCCGCACCGCCAATGACGACAGCGGCGATCGCCGTCAGTTCATAGGTGGTTCCGGCGGTCGGGCCTGCGGAGGTCAGCTGCGAGGAAAGAACCAGGCCCGCGACGGCGGCGCAGATGCCGGAAAGCACATAGACCGTGATCTTGACGCGCTTGACCGGGACGCCTGAAAGCTCCGCAGCGCGCTCGTTGCCACCGGATGAATAAAGCCAGCGACCGAAGGCCGTGCGCGACAGCAGGATATGGCAGATAACGGCGAAGGCCAGCAGCACAAGAACGCCGATCGGCACGCCGCCCAGGCGATTGAAGCCGAGCCAGTCGAAACCGGTATTGCCGAGCTCCGGGCGGCCGCCAAGATTGTTGTAGGTCAGGCCGTTGGTCATCAGAAGCGCCACGCCGCGAGCGACATAGAGCACGCCGAGCGTGGCGACGAAGGCCGGTACGCGCAGATAAGCGATCAGCACGCCGTTCACCGCACCGACGACGGCCCCCAGAAGGCAGGTCAACAGGACGACGATCCACACCGACGGATAGAGGATCACGCCGAGTTGCGGGATCGTCACGCCCTGCATCAGGAAGCCGGCAACGACACCGGCAAGTCCAAGCGACGAGCCGACCGAAAGGTCGATGCCGCCGTTCAGGATGACCAGCAGCATGCCGATGGCGAGCAGGCCGAAGATGGCAACGTGAGAGGCCATGATCAGGAAATTGCTGACCGTGAAATAATTGGGCGACATCAACGAAAAGACGATGACGATCGCGATCAGCGCAAAGAAGGCACGTCCCTCGAACAAAAGCTCGACAAGGCTCTTCCTGCGTTTGCCGGCACCGGGCGCGGGCTTGCTGTCAATGGTACTTGTGACTGACATGTTCGTGCTCCTAGTGGGCAACCACAGCCTCGCCCGAGGCGGCCATAATTTGTTCCTTGGTCACGTCGGGACCGAATTCCGCCGAAATGCGACCGCGCCGCATGACGATGATGCGATGGGCAATGCTCAGGCATTCGCCGACTTCCGATGTCGTGTAGATCACTGCAAGACCCTGTTTGGCGCGCTCGGCCAGGAGCTTGAACACTTCCGCCTTGGCCCCGATGTCGATGCCGCGGCTCGGCTCATCGAGCAGGATCACGTCCGGCTGCGTCGCCAGCATCTTGCCGATCACGACCTTCTGCTGGTTGCCGCCGGACAGCGAGCCAATCGCGGCACCGGCGCCATCGGTCTTGATGTGAACCTTGCGAATGGAGTCCGTGACGAGGCCTGCCTCCCGCGAGAAGGACGTGAACAGACCCTTCGTAAAAGCGCCGATGCTGGCCAGCGACAGGTTACGGCCGACCGTCATGGTCTGGACCAGGCCGTCGCGCTGGCGGTCTTCCGGCACCAGGACGAGGCCATCGCGAATGCATTCGGAGATCGACTGGCCGGTGACGTCCCTGCCCTTCAGCACGACCTTGCCCGCGGTCGAACGCAGCCGTCCGGCCACGCATTCCAGGAGTTCGGTACGCCCGGCACCCATCAAGCCGTAGATGCAGACGATCTCGCCCTCACGTACCGAGAGAGACAATCCATCGACGACCGAATAGCCCGCACCGGCCGGATCCGGCACGGTGATCCCCTCGATCGAGAGCGCCACACCGCCCTTGTCATAACCGGTCGGCGGCGAGCCGAGGTCGAAATTGTCGCCCACCATGTGACGGACGATCCATTCGAGGTCGATTTCCTTGCGCTCGGCATAGGCGGTCATCGCGCCGTCGCGCAGAACCACCGCGTGATTGGTGATCTGCAGGGCTTCTTCCAGGTGATGCGAGATATAAACGATCGAAACGCCGCGGCTATTGAGGTCGCGGATGACCTTGAACAGCACCTCGACTTCCGAGGCCGACAGCGCCGAGGTCGGCTCGTCCATGATCAGGATGCGCGAATTGACCGACAGGGCGCGGGCAATTTCGACGATCTGCTGCTGGCCGAGACGAAGCTCCTCGACCGGGGTCAGCGGGTCGATGTCTTCCTCGAGATCCTGCATCAGCAGGCGCGTCTGCCGTTCTTCCTCGGCAAAATCGACGCCTGTCGCCATCATGATTTCGCGACCCATGAAGATGTTGTCGCGGACATTCATATTCGGCGCGAGACTGAGCTCCTGATGGATGATGGAGATGCCGTGGTCGCGTGCTTGGGAGGATGACGCGAAAGAGATCGGCTGCCCATCAAGAATGATTTCGCCCGATGTCGGAGGGATGACACCGGACAGGATTTTCATCAGGGTCGACTTGCCGGCGCCGTTCTCGCCGAACAGCGTCGTCACCTGACCGCGATGGATATCGAAATTCACGCCCTTCAGGGCATGGATATTGCCATAGGCCTTCGCCACGTTGCGCGCGGCAAGAACGACCTCATCCTTGTGACTGGACGCACCGACTTCGCTCATTTGACGTCGAGCCTCACGGGGGTAACGATCCAGCTCTTCGGATTGACCAGCTTGAAGACGCCGGTGACCGAGATCGTCTTGCCGGCCAGCACATTCGGATCGATGCCGCCCAGAACCACCTTCTTGACCTCGTTGTTGATGGCAGAGCCCGCATCCTGGAATTCGATCTGGTTGGTGAACTGGCCAAACTCGATCTTGCCGGTGGCATCGCGAAGGTCGGTTCCGTTAAGCGCCGGGCCGGTCTGGACGCGAACGGTCAACTCCGGCGGCAGGCCCTCGACGGCGACGATATTGTAGTTGGACTTGCGCTCGCCAACGATACCGGTGAAGGACACCGGGATCACCGGACCGGTCGAGGTCGCAACACCGTATTTTTCGCCGGCGGCCTTCTTGTCGGCGGCGATCGCCTTGGAAAGCGCGACACCATCGACGGCGCGCTTCTCGACGTCCTGCTTGATGATCGGGAACTGTTCGGCGCCGAACGCCACCGGCGAGAACTTCTGCTCCTGAACATCATGTTCCGAACCGATGCCGACGACCTTGGTGTCGAGTGCCATGGCGCCGAGCAACACGACCGCGGCGGCAATGCCGGCCCAACGGGATTTCCACACGGGCTGAGATTTTGATTTCGCGTTCATTGTCATATCAGGCGACCTTGGCTGTGGCAGTCAGATTTTCCCAAAGGAGCCGCGCGCCTCCGGGCAAGGAGGGAACGCGGGCAGCGATCCCCTTCCCATCGAAGAATGGGGCGCAGGCGATATGGCGCCAACGAGATGCGGCGCAGTCCTTGATCCAAAAAACATCATGACATCCTCCCAAGGGACGGCACCAGCAAGATCTCCCCATCCGCCGTGCTGCATTGCAACATATCTATCGCAGTTGCGATAGATATGTGTTATATGTCGCATTATATATGTTAGATTATCACTGGCTGTCAATGACACTTCATTGACTATTTTGGCAACCAGAGAAGCAGACAACGCCGCTTTAATCATTTTCCGGCGATTCATTTTGCCTTCCTACGCGGACCACCCAGCGAACGAAAGGCGTTCACTCGTTCTCAAGGAGCAAGAAAATTACTGTCATCTTTATGTATAACAATATGAAATTTAATAATTAAAATTGTCACAGCCGTTTTCGACATCCATTCTTATTCTGCGACGAACCCGACCGCGATCAACACATGGGAGATGCGCGCACAGCTCCACCTGCCGCGAACGCACGCTCCTCTCACAATGGAGTTTATATGAAATAAAATTCTGCAGCAGTAAAATTTTGCGCGACATATGATATGTTTGTGTTATGTTTACTTTAAAGGCACGGGAGGATCGCGTCAGGTCCGTTCGAAGGCATCATAAGCCTCATGGACAGCACCATCCTTCGGGAGAGGTTTCAGGAGGAAACACATGCGTGGTTTCGAGCTAATCGAAACGATGGAGATGACCGTAAAGGGCTCGGGATGACTGAGCGAGCGGACCTGATCATCGGCATTGATGCTGGCACTTCGGTGATGAAGGCCGTGGCGTTCACGCTCTCCGGGCAGCAGATCGCCAGTGCTTCGGTGCGTAACACCTATCACACGGGCGAGGACGGCGCGGTGACCCAGTCGCTGCCGCAGACCTGGCTCGATTGCACGCGCGCCTTGCGCGGCCTCTCCGACAAGATCGAACATCTGGCGGATCGTACCGCCGCGATCGCCGTGACCGCACAGGGCGATGGCACCTGGCTCGTCGGCAGCGGCAATCAGGCGACGTCCGACGCCTGGCTCTGGCTCGACGCCCGCGCGGCCCCCACGGTGGAACGGCTGTCAGGCTCGCAAAGTGACAGGGCGCGTTTCGAAGCCACCGGCACCGGCCTGAACACCTGCCAGCAGGGCGCGCAACTCGCCCATATGGACCGTCACTTCCCGGACCTGCTCGATCGCGCCGAAACCGCGATGCATTGCAAGGACTGGCTCTATCTCAACCTGACCGGCGTGCGCGCCACCGACCCGTCGGAAGTGAGCTTCACCTTCGGCAATTTCCGCACCCGCCGGTATGACGACGACGTGCTCGCCGCGCTTGGCCTCTCCCATCGCCGCTCGCTGCTGCCGGACGTCATCGAGGGCACAGAAACCACCCATCCGCTGACCGCCGAAGCGGCTCAAGCCTGTGGCTTCAAAGCCGGTACGCCGGTTTGCCTCGGCTATGTCGATATGATCATGACGGCGCTCGGTGCCGGCGTACGCAGCGAAGGCCGTAACGCCGCCTGTTCGGCGATCGGCTCCACCGGCGTTCACATGCAGGCGAAGCCGGTATCTGACGTCGTGCTCAATGCCCAGCGGACCGGTTACGTCATCACCCTGCCCATTCCCGGCATCGTCACCCAGGTCCAGACCAATATGGGCGCGACGATCAATCTCGACTGGCTGCTGCAGCTCGGCGCCGATCTCCTGGGCGAATTCGGCGAGACCGTCGGGCTAAACGAGATGATCGGCCGGGTCGATGGCTGGTTTGCCAACAGCAAGCCGGGCAACATTCTCTATCACCCCTATATTTCCGAAGCCGGCGAGCGCGGTCCTTTCGTCAATGCACGGGCGCGGGCAAACTTCACCGGCCTGTCGAGCCGGCACCGATATCCCGATCTCGTTCGCGCCGTCGTCGAGGGCCTCGGCATGGCGGCACGCGATTGTTATGCCGCCATGGGCACACTGCCGACCGAACTGCGCGTCAGCGGCGGCGCTGCCCGATCCGCTGCCCTGCGCGGCACGCTGGGAGCTGCCGTCGGCGCCCCGGTTCGTGTCAGCGCCCGCGAGGAGGCCGGTGCGGCGGGTGCCTCGATGATGGCGACCGTCGCGATCGGCGCTTATCGCACCATGGATGATTGCATCGAAGATTGGGTGACCCCGCAGCTTGGCGCCGCCGAACAGCCGCAGGCCAGCAGTACCGAACGCATGACACGCCTTTACGCCGCCTACCGCGATGTCCTTGCCGGCATTACGCCGGCCTGGGACATTCTGGCGGCCCGTTGAATTCACGCGATAGCGCGCCGCCACTGTCCTCGACGGTGACCGACGGCGCAGGGAAGGAGCAAGACATGAGCGAATCCGAGACCTATGACCTCTTCGTCATCGGCGGCGGCATCAACGGCGCCGGCATTGCCCGCGACGCGGCCGGTCGAGGCCTGAAGGTCGTTTTGTGCGAAAAGGACGACCTGGCCGAGGGCACATCCTCGCGCTCCGGCAAGCTCGTTCATGGCGGCTTGCGCTACCTTGAATATTACGAATTCCGCCTGGTGCGCGAAGCGCTGATCGAGCGCGAGGTGCTTCTCAACGCCGCCCCGCACATCATCTGGCCCATGCGCTTCGTGCTGCCGCACAGCCCCGAGGATCGTCCCGCCTGGCTCGTCCGCCTCGGCCTCTTCCTCTATGACCATCTCGGCGGCCGCAAAAAGCTGCCGGGCACCCGCACGCTGGACCTGAAGCGCGATCCCGAGGGCATCCCGATCCTCGACCAGTATACCCGTGGCTTCGAATATTCCGACTGCTGGGTGGATGACGCCCGTCTCGTCACGCTGAACGCCATCGCCGCCGCCGAAAAAGGTGCCGTGGTCCTGACCCGTTCGCCCGCCGTCTCCGCCCGCCGCGAAAACGGCGGATGGACGGTCCAGACCCGGAATACCACGACCGGCGAGACCCGTACCTTTCGCGCCAAATGTCTGGTCAACTGTGCCGGCCTCTGGGTTTCCGATGTCATCAACCGCGTTGCCGGCTCGAACTCGGCGCGCAATGTGCGCCTCGTCAAGGGCAGCCACATCATCGTGCCGAAATTCTGGGCGGGCGCGAACGCCTATCTCGTGCAGAACCACGACAAGCGCGTCATCTTCATCAACCCCTATGAAGGCGACAAGGCGCTGATCGGCACGACCGATATCGCCTATGAAGGTCGCGCCGAGGATGTGTCGGCCGACGAGAGCGAAATCGACTACCTGCTGAAGGCCGTGAACCGCTATTTCAAGGAGAAGCTGCGCCGCCAGGACGTGCTGCATTCCTTCTCCGGCGTGCGGCCGCTGTTCGACGACGGCAAGGGCAACCCGTCCGCCGTCACGCGCGACTATGTCTTCGACCTCGACGAAACCGGCGGCGCGCCGCTGCTCAATGTGTTCGGCGGCAAGATCACCACCTTCCGCGAGCTTGCCGAGCGCGGCATGCACCGGCTCAAGCACATTTTCCCGAACATGGGCGGCGACTGGACGGAAAAGGCCCCGCTTCCGGGCGGCGACATGCCGAACGCCGATTACGAGACCTTTGCCAACAGCCTGCGCGACACCTATCCCTGGATGCCGCGCAGGCTGGTGCAGCACTACGGCCGCCTCTACGGTACCCGCGCGAAAACCATCATCGGCAATGCCAACAGCCTCGAAGGACTTGGCCGGCATTTCGGTGGCCAGTTCTACGAGGCGGAAGCGCGCTACCTCATCGCCAGCGAATGGGTACAAAAAGCCGATGACATCCTTTACCGTCGCACCAAGCACTACATTCACTTGTCGGACACGGAACGCGCTGCTTTCGCCGACTGGTTCAACACCGCCCGCCTTGCCGCCGCCTGAGGTTGTTAAATGCCACTGACGCTCTCACTCAACACCAATCCTCTGGTCAACCGCTTTGCCGACCCGGATGATCTCATCGAAACCGTGGCTCGCGACCTCAAACTACGCGACCTGCAACTGACGCATGAATTCATCAATCCGAGCTGGAGCGCGCCGACCATTCGTCGCCTGACGCGCCAGATGGATACCGCCCTGCAGCGGACTGGCGTGCGGGTGACCTCGGGGATGACGGGCCCCTACGGCCGCCTCAACCATTTCGGCCACCCGGATGCCGATGTCCGGCGTTACTATATCGACTGGTTCAAGACCTTCGCCGACATTATCGGCGATCTCGGCGGTGCCTCCGTCGGCACGCAGTTCGCGATCTTCACCTACAAGGACTACGACGATCCGGTCCGGCGCGAGGACCTGATCAAGATCGCCATCGACTGCTGGGCCGCAGTGGCCGAGCATGCCAAGCAGGCCGGCCTCTCCTATGTCTTCTGGGAGCCGATGAGCATCGGCCGCGAATTCGGCGAGACGATCAAGGAATGCATCGCGCTCCAGGACCGCCTCACGGCGGCGAAAATGGCCGTTCCCATGTGGATGATGGCCGATATCGATCATGGCGACGTCACCTCCAGCAATCCCGACGATTTCGAGCCCTATGCCTGGGCGCGCGCGGTGCCGACGGTCTCGCCGATCATCCACATCAAGCAGAGCCTGATGGACAAGGGCGGACATCGCCCCTTCACCGCCGAGTTCAACGCCAAGGGCCGTATCCATCCCGAACCGCTGCTCAAGGCTTTCGCCGAGGGTGGTGCGGTGGATAACGAAATCTGTCTGGAGCTGTCCTTCAAGGAGCGCGAACCTAACGATCGGCAGGTCATTCCGCAGATCGCCGAAAGCGTCGCTTTCTGGGCGCCGCATATCGATACGGGCGCGGCCGATCTCAAGATCGGCTGACCTGCCTGCATCCGACGTTGACCTAACGGGTCGCCGGACAAATCCAAGGCTTGTACAAGCGCCGGTCTGGCGGCTATCGATTGCATCTCCATAATCGAGCAGGACGTCATCGATGGCTGACAATGAAGAATCCCTCGCCATTCGGGCGGCCTGGCTGCACTATATCGGCGGATTTACCCAATCTGCCGTGGCGAAGCGGCTCGGCATTCCCTCGGTCAAGGCGCACCGGCTGATTTCACGAGCGGTCGCCGACGGTGTCGTGAAGGTGACGATCGACGGCGAGATTGCCGACTGCGCCAAATTCGAGGTCGATCTCGCCACCCGCTACGGGTTGCACTATTGCGAAGTTGCGCCTGATGTCGATGATGACGGGCTGGCGCTGACCACGCTCGGCCATGCCGGCGCCGATTTCCTGCGCCGTGAAGTCGAGCGCGACGATGTCCGCGTCGTCGGGATCGGCCATGGCCGCACGCTCTCGGCCGCTGTCCGGCAATTGCCGCGCATCAATGCCAGCGGCACCCGCTTCGTGTCGCTGCTCGGCGGCCTGACGCGCAACTATGCCGCCAACCCCTATGACGTCATCCATCGGCTGGCGGAGAAAACCGGAACGCAGGCCTATGTGATGCCGGTACCTTTTTTCGCCAACACCGAGGAGGATCGCGAAGTGCTGCTGTCGCAGCGCGGCGTCAACGAAATCTTCGACCTTGCTGCACGCGCCGACCTGAAGCTCGTCGGCATCGGCACGGTCGATAGCCAGGCGCATCTCGTCCAGTCCGGCATGTTGCAGCCGGATGAGCTGGAGGAAATCGCCGCACTCGGAGGGGTCGGCGAGTTGCTCGGCCATTTCTTCGACCGCAAGGGCCGCATCCTGCAGACGTCGGTCACGGCGCGCACACTCGCTGCTTCCTTCTCGGACAAGGGTCCCGATCGGATCGTCGCCATCGCCGGCGGGCCGATGAAGACGGAGGCTATCCGCGCCGTTCTCCACAGCAACAAGCTTCACGGCCTGATCACCGACGAACGGACGGCTCGCGAACTCCTGTTGCACGATTCGTGACCGGAATCACAAAATCACACTTTGCATGTTATAATTTCCCGCGATTGACGATATAGATTCCCCACGGCCGACGATCGACCGGGAGGATGACAGTGAAGCGCGACGAACGCAGGCAGGGTATCATCAATCTTCTGGTTGAGAGCCGAGCGGTCGATCTCGACGATCTCGCGGCACGTTTCGCGGTTTCGAAGATGACGATCCATCGCGATCTGGACGATCTCGAACAGGCCGGCGTGTTGCGCAAGGTGCGGGGCGGCGCGACGATCGACGCCGGCACCCAGTTCGAGAGCGACTTTCGCTTCCGCGAATTGCAGGAAGCCGACGTCAAGCGATCGATCGCCGAAGCCGCCGCGGAACTGGTCGAGCCCGGCATGACGGTGATGATCAACGACGGCTCGATGGCCGCCGTGCTCGGCGATGTCCTTGCCCGCAAGAAGCCGGTCACCATCATCACCAACAATGCCGCCATCATGGAGCGCAACAAGGGTGAGAACGGCGTCACGCTGATCGGGCTTGGCGGGGTCTATTCCCCGAAATTCAACGCCTTTATCGGCATCGTCACGGAAGAGGCCCTGTCGCGACTGCGCGCCGACATCGCATTCGTCTCGGCGCCAGCCGTCTCCGGCCGGCTTGCCTATCACATGGATGAAGCGGTGGTCCGCACCAAGCGCGCCATGATTGCCTCTTCCCGCCAGAGTTGCCTCCTGATCAACAGCCGCCGCTTCGGCCACACCGCGCTGCACGTCTTTGCCGATCTCGGCGATTTCGACACCGTCATCTCCGACAAGCCCCTGCCGCAAGAGACATCGATGGAGCTTGGCGACGGGCCCACTGTGGTCAGGATTGCCATTTCGCCTACCCAGCAAGACGGAAGTGCCGTCGCCGCGACGGAGCCGGACTGAGGGCGCATGCGGGCGGCTTGTGGCCCACGAAATCCGGCAGCCAGGGGTCCGTTGCGGCGTCCATACAGGATTGTCCAACGCGTCGATAATTAAACTCACGCGAAGCCCATCCTGGACTTTGGTCCTGTTCGCTCCGGGAAAAGGACCTGCGCGTACGATATCGGCCCTTCCTTCGGGAACCCGGATTCACCCCCTTGCGTTTCACTGCCGAACACCGATCGTGGATCCACGGCGCGCATTTGAGACTTATACGCGCTGTTCCGGATCAAGGCGCGATGGAAGGTGTTTGAAATGCAAGGAGCAGGTCATGCAAGGCAATCTTCTGCCCATCCTGGGCATAACCCTCTCGCTCACCGTCGCTGCCGGCAGTGTTCTGGCCATTCCGGCCGTTCTGCCAGATGCGGAACCGAGCACGCTGAACAGCACGGATATCTCTTCGCTGTGGACAGCGCGGCCGATGAAGATCGATCCGAGCAGTCAGCATTTCGAACGCCTGCCGGCCCGGCCTGTGCCGCAACAGGAAACGGCTGACGCGCTTCCCGTGCTGGACAGGATCGTCACCAGTGCCGTTTCGTCCGAAATGATGCGGAGCGCGCCCGCCGGCTTTGATGATTATGATCAGGAAACTGCTGGCCTGCCGACCGAGAGTATCGATATGGCCCGGATCGAATGGTGCAGCGAGCGATATCGGTCTTACCGCGCTTCAGACAATACCTATCAGCCCTATAGCGGCGCACGCCGGGTGTGTGAACCGCCCGTGACGACGGAGGCGCAGGAGGCCACGATGGAGCCGGAGCCGCTGCCCGACGATCTTCCCCAGCACGCGTCGAACACCGTCGAAAATGCCGATACGCAGGACGCCCATCTGCAATGGTGCTTCGCCCGCTACCGCTCCTTCGATCCGGTCGATAACACCTATCGCGCCTATAGCGGCGAAATCCGGTCCTGCGTCTCGCCCTATATCTAACGTTTCAAGGCGGGATCGTCGAGCGCCGGATTATAGAACAGCGAGAGAGACAGGCTGCGGGCGATCCGCTCCGCGGTTTCCATGAACCAGGCCTTGGCCTGCGGCGATGAAACGACGTCGTCGAGCGTCGCGGAAAACAATGCGAGCCATTGCGGAAAGAGGTCCGGCGTCATGTTCGCAACGCCGAGATGGGCCTGGACCGGTTTGCCGCCATAGGCGCCGCTACGCAAGGCGACGGACGACCAGAAACTTTTCATCTTTTCCATATGCTCGGGCCAGCGCCCCGCCAGCCGTGCGTCAAAGACCGGACCGAGCTGCGGATGCGATTTCACGCGCCCGTAAAACGCATCGACCAGCGCATCGATCAACGCATCATCGATGCCGATCTCGTTCATTTCCTTTTCCGCCCGCTCGCGGATTGCCGCGCTGTTGAAGGCGCGCGCCTGTAGGTTCTCGTCCATGGGTCATCCATATCGTCCGCACCAACGGACCGCTGACCTTCCATATAGGCATCGTCGGGAACCTGCGCCACCAAAAGGGGTCGAAAGACGACAGGCATTCCGTCGCAGGCCGGACGATCTTGAATTTATATCGCAATACGATATATTAAGAGATCCCATCAAAGGAGAATTGCCCATGTCCACGGACAGATCATCATCGCATTCGGAGCCTTCGCAAACGGAAGACGCCAGCCGGTTGAGCCTGCTGAAACAACAGCTGGACGAGCGCCTCGCATTGCCGAGGGCCAGCGGCTGGCGGATCCTGCCGCTGGAATGGCGTTACGACTTCGCGCTGCTGTTCGACCAGGTCCGCGGCTGGATGGCCAATATCGACCGCAGCTACAACACCAGGTCCAAATAACCGAATATCCTTCCGGAACGGACCTGGTGTCGAGACGAGTTCAGGCCTGACCGGTCTTTACGGGGGCGGTCTTCCGCAGCCCGAGATAGGGCTGGCGCTCGTTTTCGAGCGTGTTGGCGGCGTGGCGGATGCGCAGGAGGTCCTTGCGCGCCACCAATCCGAGCAACCGGCCCGTTTGCGGATCGACAACCGGAATGCGGCCGACATCGGTCGCCAGCATCAGATCGGCGACATAGCCGATCGTATCGTCGGGATTTGCGACCGGAACCGATGTGTCCGAGACCCGCTCGTCGAGACTCTGGTCGGCCAGCGCGGGATCGCGCTGCCAGCGCAAGGCGTCGCCGCGCGACACCACGCCCTTCAACTCTCCCGCCGCATCAACGACCGGATAGATCCGGTGCGTTCGCTCGGTGTTTGCGAAGAAGGCCGAGGCCTCACCGACGCGCATCGCGGCCGGAAGCGTATCGACATCAGTGATCATGATATCGCGGGCGCGGGTATATTCGAAGGGGTCGATGCCGTATTCGCGGGTGATATGCTGACCCCTGCGGGCGATCTTTTCCGTCAGGATCGACCGGCGGAGAAGCAGCACCGTCACGGCGTAAGCGGAGATCGTGGCGACCAGCAGCGGCAGCAGGCTCGAAACATCGCCCGTCAGTTCGACAGCGAAAAAGGTGCCGGTCAGCGGCGCGCGCATCGTTCCGCCCATCATCGCCGCCATGCCTAGCAAAGCCCAGAAGCCGGGATCGCCGGGAAGCAGCAGCCCGACCAGCCAGCCGAGCGTCCCGCCGAGAATGAGGAGCGGCGCCAGCACACCGCCCGACGTGCCGGATGACAGCGACACCAGCCAGATGACGGCCTTGACCAACAGGATCGTCAGCACGGCCTGCGGCAGAAGGCGGTTGTTGAGGACACCGTCGATGATGTCATAGCCGACGCCAAGCGCGCGCGGTTCGATCAGGCCGCCGAGGCCAACGACGAGGCCGCCGATGGCCGGACACCACATCCAGTGGATCGGCAGCGCCTCGAAGGCATCCTCGATGCGGTAGAGCAGCGTTGTCAGCAACCCGGATTGCAGGCCGGCGATGATACCGACGAGCGCGCAGAGCCCGATCCCCCACCACGGCAGGTCCATGTGGAACTGTCGCGGGAAAAGCGCGCCCGCCTCGAACAGGAAAGGACGCCAGCAGGCAGAGATGCAGGCGGAAAGCGCAACGGGAATGAAGCTTCTCGGCTTCCATTCGAACAGCAGCAGTTCGACGGCAAGCAGCACGGCCGCGATGGGTGAACCGAAGATTGCCGTCATGCCCGCCGCAGCCCCGGCCACAAGAAGCGTCTTGCGTTCGGCGGCACTCATATGGAAACACTGGGCGAACAGAGAGCCGATCGCTCCGCCGGTCATGATGATCGGCCCCTCGGCGCCGAACGGACCGCCGGTGCCGATGGAGATCGCCGAAGACAGGGGCTTCAGGATGGCGACCTTCGGCGACATCCGGCTTCCGCCGATCAGGATCGCCTCGATCGCCTCCGGAATGCCATGGCCGCGGATTTTTTCCGATCCAAAACGGGCCATCAAGCCGATGATCAGGCCGCCGATGACGGGGACAGCGACCATCCAGACAGAACGCGGAGCCGTCGCAGGCGACGTGACCGCAAGGCTGACTTGTCCGAACCATGCGAGGTTGGTGACGAGTGAAATCAGGCTGACCAACAGTCTGGCGGCAAACGCGCCGCCCGTTCCGACGATGAGCGCCATGCCGATCAGGGCGAGAACGCGTCTATCCGTCGTGAAATCTCCGGCCTCGCGCCGGGCGAGACCGCCGGTGAAATCGTGCGGTGGGTATTCGGTCGTCTTGTGCGGCATCGGTCTTCCATTGGTGCAGCGTTGCGATGGCCGCAATTACATCGTATTACGATATAAATCAACACATGGGACGAAGACAATTTGCCGCGAAGGGTGGCCTGCCAGACGAACCTGCGGTAAGCCGGGCAAAGACATATTGAACGGAAGGTGGGACGCCGGACGATGCGGCGTGGCCGGAATGCCAATCGCGGGAGAACGGAGAATGGCGAAAAGCAGGCTCAGCGACGCCGATTACGAGGCCCTGTCCAACCTGCGCTATACGTTGCGCCGCTTCACGGATTTCAGCACCTCAGCCGCCCAGGCCAAGGGTCTGCCGGCCCAGCAGCATCAGGCTCTGCTTGCCATCCGCGGGCATCGCGACGAGGAATCCATGGCCGTCGGCAAGTTGGCCGAGCGGCTGCTGATCGCGCCGCACACGGCAACGGAACTGGTGAACCGCCTTGTGTCCGCCGGCTACGTGACGCGCAATTCCGACCCGGCGGATGGCCGACGCCAGACGCTGGCCCTTACCGAAAAGGCCGACGACATCCTCGAACAGCTCTCCGCAACCCATCTTACGGAAATCCGCGAAATGGCGCCCAAGCTGATCGACATCCTCCGCTCGCTCGAGGCCGAGCGGTAAGCTCCGATGTCTGCGATCCCGTGATGAATGGGCTGTTTTTCGGCGGCTTTCACAGGCGCTCCGGCCAGATATGAGCGTCGCCGACAATGTCGGCTTGGTGTCCTTAAAGTATCCGAAGATTGGCGACCCGCGCGATGGCCTGGGTTCGGTTTCGGGCGCCAAGCTTTTTGCGGGCATTGTCGACATGAAACCGCACCGTCGTCTCGGTAATCCCGAGCAGGTCGGCGATTTCGCGGTCCCGCCGGCCATCGGCGAGGAAGGCGAGGCAATCCCGCTCGCGGTCGCTGAGATGCGGGCAGTCATCCTTGATGCTGCCGGAAAAATCCATCAGCCGTTCCGTCAGGATCAGGCCTCCCATCTGCACGGCCCGCTCCATGTCGGCACCGATATTGCGTTCACCGAAGCCGAGATGCAGCGAGGCGATCACGCCACGACTGCCATAAGATGTCGCGCAATGGGCGTCGGCGATATCGGCTTCGCTCAGGGCTTCCCAATAAGCACCGTAGGCAGGGTCTTCATGGGGCGCGAAATCGGAAAAGCGGTAACGCGTCCGGTTCTCGCGAATGGCGGAGACGAGCGGATTGCAGTCGAAACAGATGTAGTTGAAGGCCGTGCTTCCCGGCCATCGTTCCGGCGAAATGCGGGCAAGGACGCCGCCGGCGGCCCAATGCGCCTCGGAGGTCAATCGCGCCATCGGCCGCCGGTAGAGGCGGGTCTGCAGATAGGTCGCGCCCATCCGGCTCGCGGCCCGAAAGAAGCGGACACTCGCGTCATGCGGGGTCGTAGCCGTCAGCGCATCATCGACAAGTTGCAATGCCTGGCTGACCACGCTCCCACTCATGATGCCCTGTGTCCGATCGTTCGCCGCAAGCCGAGGTTTGCCAGGAAAATGTGCCGAAATGATACCACAGAGCACCGAAAATCAAA
Organism: Pararhizobium sp. O133; assembly: GCF_051669845.1. NCBI lineage: Bacteria > Pseudomonadati > Pseudomonadota > Alphaproteobacteria > Hyphomicrobiales > Rhizobiaceae > Pararhizobium > Pararhizobium sp. O133. The sequence continues at coordinate 214,109 of NZ_CP196427.1, forward strand.
GGGAACTGTGAGTTTCGAGAGTTGCGCATCAATGGCCTATCCGCCATCGTTTCGACGGCTGATTGGGCTGCACGACGGTGCGCCAAAATGATTTCGGACAATCTCTTTATGGCAGTGCATTCGATGACCTATTTTATTGGGGAGCAACACGATGGCCGGCAAATGGAATGGTCTCCAATATATCGGCGACAATACCAACGACATCGTCGTGGGCGGCAGCGGTGACGAGACGATCTTCGGCAACGAGGGTGACGACAATCTCAAGGGCGGCAAGGGCAACGACTATATCGATGGCGGTGTCGGCAGCGACGACATCGACGGCGGCGATGGCAACGATATCCTGACCGACGTCCAGAGCATTCCCTGGGGGTTCGTCGGGTTGATCGGCCATGACACGCTTCGTGGCGGCAACGGCGACGACGAGTTGCGCTTCCAGTCTCCCGATACCGGCGACATCGCCGATGGTGGCGCCGGCATCGATCTCCTGCGGATCGACTATTCCGCGATCATCAACAACAACATCGTCTTCGCCCTCGGCCCGACCACCAACGTCAAAGTCGATGAGGCGCTGACGGTCGCGATCAGCAATATCGAGCGGGTGATCTTCCGCGCCGGCGGTGGCAACGATTTCCTGACGGGCGGCGCGCTCGACGACGCGCTCGTCGGTGCCGGCGGCAATGACACGCTGCGCGGCATGGGCGGCAACGACTCCCTTGATGGCGGCACCGGGATACAGGATATCGATGGCGGCACGGGGATCGATACCGCATCCTTCGATATTTCCAGCGCCACCAACGCCGTCACCCTGACCAATGGCGCCAGTGTCAGCCTCGGCAGTTTCGGCAAGATCAGGAATGTCGAGATCTACGACGCCGTTGTCCTCGGCAGCGGCGGCAACAAGGTCACGCTGACCCAGGCGGAGGGGGTCACGCTGACCACCGGCGCGGGCGGCGATACGATCACGACCGTAGGTTCGGCGGAGATCAAGTCGGGCGGCGGCAGCGATCTCATCCACACCGGATCACAGGCCGATGAGGTCAATCCCGGCGACGGTGACGACACGGTCTATCTCGGCGCGGGCAACGACGAACTCAGCTATTACGACTGGGACAGCGGCGTCAACAATCGCCTCTCGACCGGCGCCGACACCGTCTTCGGCGAAGGCGGCGATGATGAAATCTACACCGCTGCCGGCGCCGACAAGATCGACGGCGGCACCGGCGACGACACGATCTATTCAGGCGCCGGCAGCGACACCGTCAAGGGTGGCACCGGCGATGACGAGTTGAATGGCGAGGCCGGTGCCGATATCCTCTATGGCGGCGATGGCAATGATATGATCGCGAGTGATCATGATGCCTATACCGACACCAATCCGGTCGATGCAGACATTCTCTATGGTGGCAATGGCAATGACTATCTCGTTGCCGGTATCGGCGCGGACAAACTCTATGGCGAGGCGGGCGACGACACGTTGAGCGTCGGCGTTCAGGCAAACGGGACGATCGATCAGGCGGTCGATCAACTCGATGGCGGAACGGGAATCGACAGTCTCGAGGTTTTTCCGTTCTCCTTCTACGACCATGGCACCGTCGAAGTGGTGCTCGCTTCGGTCACCAACATCAAGATTAACGGCGCGACGGTCGCTCAGGCACGCAATATCGAACGCCTCAACATCTCGGCTTATGGCGACGGCAACCAGAAGATCACCGGCGGTGCGCTTGCCGACACGGTGCGGACCGGCCAGGGAAACGACACGATCCGTACGGGCGATGGTGACGACACTGTCAGCGCCGACAACGGGATTGACCTGGTCGACACGGGCAACGGAAACGACAATGTCTCGATGGTGGTCGCCGGCACGGACAAGGTGACACTCGGAGCAGGCAGCGACAGCCTGACGATGACGACCTATTCGCCCAACACGTTCTACAGCGCACCGGTTGGCGCCGGCGCCTATGATGGCGGCAGCGGCATCGACACACTCACCCTCAACTTCTCTTATACCAACCTCACCGGCATCAAGTTCGACGGCACCAAGCTCACGGCTGCCGGCAAGCTGCTGGGCACATTCACCGGCTTCGAAAAGATCAACGTCACGCTAACCGGGACAAACCCGCTGAATTTCAGCGGCGGGGCGGGCAACGACACCATTACCGGATCGAGCGGCAACGATACCCTTTCGGGCAAGGCGGGCGACGACACGATCAACGGCAACGGCGGCGACGACAAGCTGGACGGTGGCGACGGTAACGACACCCTGTCCACCGGCGCCGGCAAGGATGCGGCCGTTGGCGGGGCGGGTGACGACACGATCAACGCAATCGCCGACGTCGCATCGGACATGATCGATGGTGGTACCGGAACAGACAAGGTCAGCCTGACTCTGGATTCAACGCTGTTCAGCCAGAAGGTGACCATGACCGGCTCGCTGGCGACCGGAGCGACGATCAAGAGCGGCACCACCATTGTCGCTACCCTCAAGAATGTCGAAGCCCTTTCGCTTTATACCGGCGACGCCGACGATACCCTGATTGGCGGCGCGGGAAACGATGTACTGAGTGCCGGCAGCGGGAAAAACAGCGTCAAGACCGGGGCTGGCGATGACGACATCACCATTGGGCTCGACGCAAAGGCCGACACGATCGATGGCGGATCCGGCACGGATTACTTCCGTGGCTATGCAACGGGCAATCTCGCCGTGGTCGTCACCGGCAACTTCCTGACCTCGACCGTAATCAAGGTCGGCGGCGTCGTGGCAGCGAATATCACCGGCATCGAGGCCGTACGGCTGAGTGGTGCTGACGGCAACGACGTGCTTTCAGGGACTGCCGGCAATGACGATCTCAACGGGAATAGGGGTTCTGATACCTTGAAGGGGCTGGCGGGTGACGACATGCTGGGCGTCACGATCGACTCGGGCAAGGATTCGATCGATGGCGGAGCCGGTAACGACACGGCCAACCTCTACATCGACTATGCCGCGACGACCGGCATAACCATGACGCTGAACGGCGCCGCCACGGAAGTCCGGCAAGGCACATCCCTTCGCGCCACCATCGTCAATGTCGAGTCCTTCACCGTTTCCGGTTCGGATTTTGCCGACAAGATCATCGGCGGCGGCGGTGACGACCGGCTATATGGCTGGGTGGGTAACGACAAGATTTACGGTTACGGTGGCAACGACAAGCTTTATGGCGGCGTCGGAACCGACACGCTCGATGGCGGCGCCGGCCGCGACATGGCGGTCTTCTCGGATCTCGGCTCCGTCTCGATCACGGTAACGCTGGTAAGTGGCGCGGCGATTGTCACCGTCGGCGGCATTGCCAGCGACAAGCTCGTCGGCATCGAGGATATCTGGGGCGCGGGTGGAGCCGACAAGTTCACCGGCGATGCCGAGGCCAATACCATCGTTGGCGCGGGCGGCAACGACACGCTGAACGGCGGGGCCGGGATCGATACGGTCGATTATTCCGACCACTATCTCGGCGTCATGCTCACGCTTGCGGGGACGACCGTCACCTCGGCGACAAGCGGCACCGAAACCGATCAAATCTCCAATTTCGAAAATGCCCGGGGTGGTTTCGGGACTGATGGCCTGACCGGTAACGCTGCGGATAACAACCTTTGGGGCATGGGCGGGGCCGACACGCTCAAGGGAGCCGCGGGCAGTGACGTGCTTGACGGCGGCGCCGGCGGCGACCTGCTCGATGGCGGATCGGGAACCGACACGGCCTCCTATGCCGGCGCGACTATGGGCGTCACCGCCAGCCTGGTGAAGCCGTCGACCAACACCAACGATGCCCTTGGCGATATCTACACATCGATCGAAAACCTGATCGGCTCCGACTATGAAGACCGACTGATCGGCAATTCCTCGTCTAATATCCTCGATGGCGGCAAGGGCAAGGATACGCTGAACGGCGGCGGCGGCAACGACATCTATGTGCTCTGGGCGGAGACTGACGGTATTACCGACAGTTCCGGCGTCGATACCATCACCTCGACTGTCACTCGCTCGCTTTCCGGTTATGCGACGATCGAGAAGCTGACCTTGCTTGGGGGAGGTGCGATCAACGGGACCGGAAACGGGCTGGGGAACACGATCACCGGCAACACCGGAAAGAACACCCTGTCCGGCGGCGCGGGCAACGACACGCTGTCGGGTGGTCTCGGGATCGACAGGTTGATCGGCGGCACTGGCGATGACACATTCGTTTTCAATACCAAGCTCGGATCGACCAATATCGACGTGATAGACGATTTCGTCGTGGTCGACGACCGGATGGTGCTGGATGACGACATCTTCACCAAGGTCGGCAGCGTGGGCGATCTCGCTACCGCCGCGTTCTACATTGGCGCGAAAGCGCACGATACCAATGACCGGATCATCTACGACCAGACGACAGGCAAGCTCTGGTACGATGCGGACGGCAGCAATAGCGGCGTGGCGGTGCAGTTCGCGCTGCTGGACAAGGTTTTGAAGATGACCGCGGCGGACTTCGATATCATCGCGTGACCGCCGCATGATCGCGGAAATGGTGCCTCACGGGTGGTGCAAAACGCTGACGCCACCGTCGGCGGTCAGGCAGGTCGCATTGATGAACGGGCACTCGTCCGAAATCAGGAAGAGGGCGGCCTTGGCGATTTCCTCCGGCTCGGCGATCCGGCCACCCGGATGAAGCTTCATCGTTGCCGCCTCGGCGGCAACGGGATCAGGGAAGCTGTTCCAGTAATCGACGACCTTCTGCGTGCGCACATAGCCGGGGGCGAGCGCATTCACCCGCACACCCTGCGCTGCATATTCGAGACCCAATGCCTTTGTCATGCCGAGAAGTGCGTGCTTGGCGACCGGATAGGGGAAGGTGTGCGGAATGATGGTGAAGGCATGGGTCGAGGCGATATTGAGGATAACGCCGCCGCCGCCCTCGATCATGCCGGGCAGCACCGCCTTGCAGCAGTTCCAGGCGCCCTTCAGATTGATGTCGAAGCAACGCTGCCAATCGGCATCGGACAGTTTCAAAGCTTCGGAGAAGACGTTGACCCCGGCATTGTTGACGAGCGTGCTGGGCTGGCCGATTTGCGCAGCCGCTTGCGCGATCGCGGCATCGATGGCCGCCGCATCGGCAATGTCGGCAGGCGCATGACCGACAAGTCCGCCGGCCGCGCGCAGTCGTTCCGCCTGCTCGGCCAAAAGGTCACTGTCCCGGTCAATGAGGAAGATCGACGCCCCTTCGGCGAGCGAAACCTCGGCGATGGCAAGACCGATACCCTGTGCGGCACCGGTAATAACGATGCGTTTTCCGTTCAGCCGTCCAACCATGCTACTGCCCTCACCACTCGGCGACGCTACCATCTTCATGACGCCAGACGGGGTTGCGCCAGCGGTGACCTTCCTTGGCCCGCTCGATGACATAGGCCTCGTTGACCTCGATGCCGAGGCCGGGTCCCTGCGGGATGGAAACGAACCCGTCCTCGTAGTGGAACACTTCCTTGTTGGAGATGTAGTCGAGGATGTCGTTGCCCTTGTTGTAGTGGATGCCGAGGCTCTGTTCCTGGATGAAGGCATTGTGGCTGACGGCATCGACCTGCAAGCAGGCTGCAAGCGCGATCGGGCCGAGCGGGCAATGCGGGGCAAGCGCCACGTCATAGGCTTCCGCCATCGCCGCGATCTTGCGGCATTCGGTAATGCCGCCGGCATGGGAAAGGTCGGGCTGCAGGATATCGACATAGCCGTCCGAAAGCACCGACTTGAAATCCCAGCGCGAATAGAGCCGCTCGCCGAGCGCGATCGGCGTCGAGCAATGATTGGCGATCTCCTTCAGCGCCTCGCGGTTTTCCGAAAGCACCGGCTCCTCGATGAACATCAGCTTGAACTGTTCTAGTTCCTTGGCGAGCACCTTGGCCATCGGCCGATGCACGCGGCCGTGGAAATCGACGCCGATGCCGATATGCGGGCCAATCGCATCGCGGATGAGGCCGATGGTCTCAATAGCCTTGTCCAGCTTCTCGTTGGTATCGACGATCTGAAGTTCTTCGCAGCCGTTCAGCTTGATCGCCTTGAAGCCGTTGGCGACTACCTCGCGCGCATTGTTGGCGACATCGCTCGGGCGATCGCCGCCGATCCAGCTATAGACCTTGATCCTGTCACGCACCTGCCCGCCGAGCAGCGAATGGATCGGCTGTCCGAGTGCCTTGCCCTTGATGTCCCACAGGGCCTGGTCGATGCCGGCGATGGCCGACATATGGATCGCACCGCCGCGATAGAAACCGGCGCGGTACATGACCTGCCAGTGATCCTCGATCAGGAACGGATCCTTGCCTATCAGGTAGTCCTCAAGCTCGTGCACCGCCGCCTGCACCGTCAGCGCGCGACCCTCGACGACCGGCTCGCCCCAGCCGACAATGCCTTCGTCGGTCTCGATCTTCAGGAACATCCAGCGCGGCGGGACGATATAGGTGGTCAGCTTGGTGATTTTCATAATGGGGCTCGTGTTCGAAAAGAGTGTGCCGGGCTTCCGGCCGGTTCATTCGCCTGCTGGCGCGGGGTGTTTTTGCGAGGCTATCGCGATGTCGCGGGCGGCAACGTTGAGCATGCGGTCGGAACAGTCGCGTGCCGCCACCTTGTCACGCATGCGCAGAGCCTCAACCAGTTGGCGATGCACTTCGACAGCTTCGTCCCGCCTGTCCACGACTTCGTTCGAGGCATGAAGAGAGAATTCCAGCGCTGCGCGGATGATGCTGGCGAGTTGCATGAAAACCTGATTGTGGCTCGCCTTCAACAGCGCGGCATGGAAGGCGACATCGGCCTGGGTAAAGGCTTCGAGATCGCCTTCGGCGTCGCGCATCATCTCCCACGCCCGCTCGATCTCACCGACCTCCTGGGCCGTTGCCCGTTCAGCGGCAAATTCTGCCGCGAAGGGTTCGATGGCGCGGCGTGCATCGAGCACGCAGGACAGCAGGTCCAGTTCGAAGATACGCGGCCCGATCCATTCGAGCACCTGCTGGTCGAGAATGTTCCATTCCTCCTTGGCGCAGACGATTGTGCCGACACGCGAACGCCCAAGCACCAGGCCCTTGGATTCGAGGATTTTCAAGGATTCGCGGATGACGGTCCGGCTGACGCCATAACGAAGGCAGAGTTCGTTTTCCGTTGGAAGAAACCCTCCAATAGGAAAGACCTCGGCAAAGATATCCGACGCAATCGCCCGCGTGGTGTTCTTCTGTACGCGTGGCCGGCGCACGCTGCCCTCGCCATTCCGCACATCCGGGGCCTCACCGTGTTTTTCTCCGGCCATTCTCCATCCCACTCCCGCGCCAAAGCACCTGTAGCGACCCATAACCGGTTTCGCTTACAAAGGCGACGCCAGATTCATATCACAGCACCACCAATGTCATACCTAGATATATAATTCATCATACAAACGCAATTGACGAATATGATGAAAGCCGATAAATAGGCCTCACTGCAAGCGCAGTTATTTTTGGGAGAGAGATAATGGGCTTTATCAAGACAGCCATCCTGGCTGGTACCGTCGCCGTATTCGCAGCAACCTCCACCTTCGCCGCCGATGTCAAGATCGGGTTCATCGTGAAGCAGGCGGAAGAGCCGTGGTTCCAGGACGAATGGAAGTTCGCCGAAGTCGCCGCCAAGGAAAAAGGCTTCACACTGGTCAAGATCGGCGCGGAAGATGGCGAGAAGGTTCAGTCAGCCATCGATAATCTCGGCGCGCAGGGCGCTCAGGGTTTCATCATCTGCACGCCGGACGTCAAGCTTGGCCCCGGCATCGTCGCCAAGGCTGCCGCCAATGACCTTAAGGTGATGACCGTCGACGACCGCCTCGTCAATGCGGATGGCAGCCCGATCGAAGACGTGCCCCACATGGGCATTTCGGCCACCAAGATCGGCGAAGCCGTTGGCCAGACGCTTGTCGACGAGATCAAGAAGCGCGGCTGGGACATGAAGGACGTCGGCGCGATCCGCGTTTCCTACGACCAGTTGCCGACCGCCGTCGATCGCGTCGAGGGCGCCCTCTCGGTGCTGAAGGCCGCAGGCTTCCCGGAAGCCAATATCTTCGACGCCCCGCAGGCCAAGACCGATACGGAAGCTGCCCTCAACGCCGCGACCGTTGTCCTCAACAAGAATGCAGGCATCAAGAAGTGGATCGCCGTCGGCCTGAACGACGAAGCCGTGCTCGGCGCTGTCCGCGCAACCGAAACCGTCGGCATTGCCGCTGACAGCATGATCGGCGTCGGCATCGGCGGCGCGGATTCGGCGATCAACGAGTTCAAGAAGCCGGCTGCCACCGGTTTCTTCGGCACCGTCATCATCTCGCCGAAGCGTCATGGCTATGAGACCGCACTCAATATGTATGATTGGGTTGCCAACGGTAAGGAACCGGAAAAGCTGATCCTGACGGCCGGCCAGATCGCCCTGCGCGACAACTACGAGACGGTTCGCAAGGACCTCGGTATCGAATAATCATTCTCCGAGAAATGATCTCAGCCCGGCGGCCTTTCGCCGCCGGGCTTCTTTCGGGATGCTGACATGACGGACTTTCTTGAATTCCAGTCGATATCCAAGGGATATCCCGGCGTGCAGGCGCTCGCCGACGTTTCCTTCTCGGTCAGGAAGGGTGCCGTGCATGGCCTGATGGGCGAAAACGGCGCCGGTAAATCGACCCTTATCCGCGTATTGTCCGGCGACCAGTCGGCCGATACCGGCGAGATTCGGATCGATGGCAAGACCCAGCATTATCGCTCGGTGCGCGACGCCTTCGAAGCAGGCGTCATCGTCATCCATCAGGAACTCCAACTCGTGCCGGAACTGACGGTCGCCGAAAATCTCTGGCTTGGCCGCTTTCCCGGCAAGGCCGGTGTCATCGACCGCAGCCGCCTTACCGGCGTGGTGAAGGAAAAGCTCAGGGAAATTGGCATCGATATCGATCCCGCCGCCAAGGTCGCCTCGCTTTCCATCGGCGAACGGCAGATGGTTGAGATCGCCAAGGCCGTGATGGCCGATGCCCGCGTGATTGCGCTTGATGAGCCGACCTCGTCGCTCTCCTCGCGCGAAAGCGAAATCCTATTTGCATTGATCGACCGGCTGCGGGCGCAGGGCAAGGTCATCCTCTACGTCTCTCACCGGCTGGACGAAATCTTCCGACTCTGCGACAGCCTGACCGTGTTGCGCGACGGCAAGCTTGCCGCCCACCATCCGGATGTTTCCGTGACGACCCGCGAGCAGATCATTGCCGAAATGGTCGGTCGCGAGATTGCCAACATCTGGGGCTTTCGCCCGCGAGAACAGGGCGCGGTGCGGCTCGAAGTCAAGGATATTGCCGGCCGCAAGCTGCGCACGCCGATCAGCTTTTCCGTCCGTCAGGGTGAAATTCTCGGTTTCTTCGGGCTGATCGGCGCCGGCCGCAGCGAGATGACCCGCCTCGTCTATGGCGCCGACGATCGTTCGCAGGGGACGGTTAGCGTCGATGGCACTGTCGTTGCGCCCGACAGCCCGCCGCAATCGATCCGCTCCGGCATCGTGCTCTGCCCCGAGGATCGCAAGTTCGACGGCATCGTGCAGGGCCGCAATATCGAGGAAAACATGGCGATCTCCTCGCGCCGCCACTTTTCCCCCTTCGGCATTCTCCAGCCGAAAAAGGAGGCGGAACTGGCGGAAAGGTTTATCGCCAAGCTGCGCGTGCGCACCCCGTCGCGCAAGCAGGACATCGTCAACCTCTCCGGCGGCAACCAGCAGAAGGTCATCCTCGGCCGCTGGCTGTCCGAGCAGGGCGTCAAGGTTCTGATCATCGACGAGCCGACCCGTGGCATCGATGTCGGCGCCAAGTCGGAAATTTATGAAATCCTCTATGAACTCGCCGGTCAGGGCATGGCGATCGTCGTCATTTCCAGCGAATTGCCGGAGGTGATGGGCATTACCGACCGCATCCTGGTCATGTGCCAGGGCAAGGTCGCGGCCGATATCGCGCGCCCCGATTTCGACGAGCGCCGCATCCTGGCCGCCGCCCTTCCGGACGTGGCAAATGCCAGCGAACTCCAAACACAACAGGTCCAGTCGCGATGACGTCTCTCAAAAAACTCCTCCTCGGCGAGCAAGGCCTCGTCGTCATCTTCGCCATCGCCTTTGCCATCGTGGCGCTGACGGTTCCGAACTTCCTGACCGAGCGCAACATGCTCGGCCTGCTGCAATCGGTCGTCACCATCGGCATCGTCGCCTGCACGATGATGTTCTGCCTCGCCTCGCGTGATTTCGACCTGTCGGTCGGTTCGACCGTCGCCTTTTCCGGCATGATCGCGGTCATGGCCTCGAATGCCTCGGGCTCGATCATCGTTGGTCTTCTTGCCGCACTCCTGTGCGGCGGTGGCGTCGGCCTGATTAACGGCGTGGTCATTGCCCGCTTCCGCATCAACGCGCTGATCACGACGCTCGCCACCATGCAGATCGTGCGCGGCTTCGCGCTGATCGCCTCGGATGGCCGCGCCGTCGGCATCAACGATCCCGGCTTCTACCAGCTGTCGCTGTCGAAATTCCTCGGCATACCCACGCCGATCTGGGTCATGGCGGTATTCTTCATCATCTTCGGCTTCATTTTGAACCGAACGGTGTTCGGCAAGAACACGCTGGCGATCGGCGGCAATCCGGAAGCCTCCCGCCTTGCCGGCGTCAACGTCTCCAATATGCGGATATGGATCTTCGCGCTACAGGGCCTTGTCTGCGCCGTTGCCGGCGTGCTGCTCGCCTCGCGCATCACGTCGGGCCAGCCGAATGCCGCGACGGGACTGGAACTCTCTGTCATCTCGGCCTGCGTGCTCGGCGGCGTCTCGCTTGCCGGCGGTCGGGCGGCCATGACCGGCGTCGTCGTCGGCGTGCTGATCATGGGCATTGCCGAGAATGTCATGAACCTCCTCAATATCCAGGCCTTCTACCAATATGTCGTGCGCGGCCTGATCCTGTTGCTCGCGGTCCTGCTCGACAACCTGCGTTCGGCCGCTGCCGGCCGGCGCGGTTGACGTGACGGCCGAGGATGTCATCCGCCTCGAAAAGGACGGGCTCACGGTCGATGTGAGCCCGCTCGGTGGCGCCATCCTCTCGGCCCACTGGCGCGGCATCCCCATTCTGGCGTCGACGCGCTCTCCGGGCCTTGCCTCGCAGGTGCTCGGCATAGAGGCCTGCTTTCCCCTCGTGCCCTTCGGCAATCGCATCGAAAACAATGCGTTCCGGTTCGATGGGCGGGACTACGATCTCGCAGCCAATACCGCCGACCCGCTCGTCCTGCACGGTGACGGCTGGCTCCGGCGATGGACGATCGTGGAGCAGGAACCGCACCGGATCGTCTTCCACTACCACCACGAAGCGGATACCGCTTCGCCTTTTGCCTATGAGGCAATGGAAACCATCGCGCTCGGCGACGACAGCCTGTCCCTGTCGCTTGGCGTCACCAATCGGGCAAAGCAGACACTGCCTTACGGACTTGGCTTCCACCCTTATTTCCCCCGGACACCGGCGACGCGCATCCAGGCGAATGTGCGGCGCTTCTGGACGGAACGGGAAGGTCACCTGCCGGGCGAAGCCGGCCCACTCCCGCCGGATTTCGATATCTCGACCAGCGCAACCCTGCCGGAGCACTGGCTGAACAATGCCTTTGACGGCTGGGACGGCACGGCGCGGATCGAATGGCCGGAACACAGCTTGGCATTGTCCCTCGAAGCCGACCCGGCCTTTGGCCACATCGTCATCTATGCCCCCTCTTCCGGCGCCGCGTTCTTCTGTCTTGAGCCGATGACTCATCATCCAAATGCGCATGCCGAGCCGACTGACGGCGGGCTCATCTCCTTAAAAGACGGTGAGAGCCTCAGCGCAGGAATAAGCCTGCGGGTTCACGCGCTCACGCCATGAAGACGACCATCTCATCGCGTCGATCACCTGCGTGATATCCGCTTTCAGGTCACCCTCACCCTCAGGGCGAATCTACAGGCCGATCATCGAGCGTTACCAATGATACCAGCCGCCATCTGTCGGCGTCCAATAGTAGATTTCATAGTCTCTGGCGTAGGAATGGGATTTCCCGTCCTCCCGCGGCGAAGACGAGGTGTCACGCGAGTTCCCGCGCAAGCGAAGGAATATCGTCTTCAGAAAATTCATTGGCATCGCCTTTCATGCCCGTGTTTCATGCCTTGTCGCTGCTCTCCTGGAGGCTGACGTTCCCTCTTCCATGAAAGCGGGCGACAACATCAGTCCGGTTTCGGCCCCTCCCACTGCTTCGCCAGGGTTGGTTGCGGCAATGCCAGGAGATCGATTGCCCGGCAGGCGAGATGATCGACGATATCGGCGACGGAGGCCGGACGATGATAGAAGGCCGGCACCGGCGGCATGATGATGGCGCCCATTTCCGTGGCCGCGACCATGCTGCGCAGATGGCCAAGATGCAGCGGGGTTTCTCGCGCCAGCAGCACTAGGCGGCGACGCTCCTTGAGCTGCACGTCGGCGGCGCGGGACAGCAGCGTATCGGCGCGGCCAGTGGCAATGGCGGACAACGTCTGCATCGAGCATGGCGCGACGATCATGCCATGGGCACGAAACGAACCACTGGCAATGGAAGCGCCGACATCGCCGATCGGGTGATGATGATGGGCGAGTGCTGTGAGGCTTTCCAACGTATCGAGGTCACATTCCAGCGCGAGCGTTCGCCGGGCCGCCTCGGAAATCACGAGATGGGTTTCGACATCCGCAAGCGTTGCGAGCCGCTCGAGGATACGCACGCCCAAGACCGCGCCCGATGCCCCGGAAATACCGAGAATGACGCGCTGCACCGTCACGCCGTCACCTCATCAAGACCGAGAAAGTGCCAGAGACTGTCGACCCGCGCGACCACCTCCGGCGCCATGGCAAGGGGGCGTCCCCATTCGCGATCAGTCTCCGTGCCGATCTTCGTGGTGGCATCCAGGCCGAGCTTGCCTCCGAGGCCGGATTGGGGCGAAGCGAAATCGAGATAGTCGATCGGCGTCCTGTCGACGACCATCAGGTCGCGGCTGGCATCGAAGCGGGTGGAAAGCGCCCAGATGACATCCGCCCAGTTCCTGACATCGATATCGCCATCCACGGCGATGATCAGCTTGGTATAGCTGAACTGAGGCAGCATGGACCACAGGCCCATCATCACCCGCCGCGCCTGGCCGGGATAGCGCTTGTCGATGGAAACGACCATGGCGCGGTAGGAACAGGCTTCGGGCGGCAACCAGAGGTCGCGGATTTCAGGGAACTGCCGCTTCACCAGCGGCACGAAGAGATCGTTCATCGCCTCACCGAGCCGTGACGGTTCGTCCGGCGGACGGCCGGTATAGGTGGAGAGATAGATCGGATCTTGGCGCATGGTGATCGCCGACAGCGTCATCACCGGAAAGGCTTCGACGGAGTTGTAATAGCCGGTATGGTCGCCGTAAGGCCCCTCCTGCGCCGTTTCCATGGCGGAGACCTGGCCTTCGAGCACGATTTCCGCTCCTGCGGGAATCGGCAAGGGAACGGTCACCCCCCGCGCCGTCTGCTGCCGCCGGCCACTCAGCACGCCGGCAAAGGCAAGTTCGCTCATGCCGTCCGGCAGAGGCATGACGGCGGACAGGATTGTGGCCGGATCGGCGCCGATCACCACCGCGACCGGCATCGCCTTGCCCTGCGCCTGCCAGAGCCGGTGATGGCGCGCGCCGCCCCGATGGGCCAGCCAACGGATGATCAGCCGGTTTTTCCCAAGCTTCTGCATGCGATAGATGCCGACATTGATATCAGATGGATCGTCCGGTGCCTGCGTGATCACCAGCGGCCAGCTGATGAGAGGCGCGGGTTCGCCGGGCCAGCAGGTCTGAATCGGCAACCGGTCGAGATCGATGGCATCGCCCTGCCAGATCGTCTGCTGGCAAGGCATGCGGGAAACAGGACGCGGGTTCATCGACAGCGCGGCCTTCAGGTGCGGCAGCTTTCGCAGGGCATCGCGCATCGAACGCGGCGGCCTCGGATCGCGCAGGTCCGAAAGGAAGGCGGCAAGGCGCGGCAGGCCGCCGGCCTCCAGCCCGAAACCCCATTCGATCCGCTCGCGCGTGCCGAAAAGATTGGCGAGAAGCGGAATCGGCTGGACATTGCCGTCCACATCGACCGGCCGTTCGAACAGCAGCGCCGGTCCCTCTTGCGCCAGGACACGACGGTGGATTTCGGTGATCTCATGGACCAGCGAAACAGGTTCGCGAATGCGCTTCAGCCGCGCCCGCCGCTCCAGCAGGGCGACGAAATCCTGGAGGCTGTCATAGCGGCGCGGAACGGGGATATCGGCTTTCATGGCGAACCCTTGCCGGGAAAAAACGGCGCGTTCTTTGTGCTGGCGCAAACACTTGAGGCGCGACGCTGCCTAGGTTGTGGCATCGATCCTTCAAGGCCCGCTCATGCCCAACCTTCCTCCGCTTCTGGTGAAACCCGTCGAGATCGCACCGCTCTGGCTTGTCCAGCGCGTGGCGCGGACGATCTTTTCCGGTGTCCTGAAATCTCATTCCGCTCTCTTCGACCGGCTCGGCGACTACCGGCAAAGCCGCTACTGCTTCTCGCCCACCGACCTGCCGCTGCATTTCCGCGTCGTTCCGGCCGCGCAGGCAATCTCGGTCTTCCGCGGTGTCCCACCACAAGCGGACGCGCGCATCGAAGGGCCGCTGGTGCTGCTCCTCGGTCTGCTCGAAGGGCGCTGCGATGCCGACGCGCTGTTCTTCTCCCGTGATCTGGCCGTTACCGGCGACATGGAGGCGATGCTGGCGCTGCGCAATGCGCTCGATGACAGCGCCATCGACCTGCCGCGAGAACTCGGCGCGTTGGCCGGCCTGTTTTCACCGCTCGTTCGCGGCGTCGCACGCCATATCCGGGAACGTGCGCTCGAAGGAAGGGAAACCGCATGGAACTGATCTGCCCCGCCGGCACGCCGGCCGCCTTCCGCGAAGCGGTGGAAGCCGGTGCCGATGCCGTCTATTGCGGTTTTCGCGACGAGACCAATGCCCGCAACTTTCCCGGCCTCAACTTCAGCCGCGAGGAACTGCGCCAGTCGATCGCTCTTGCCCGCCGCAAGAACGTGCAGACTTTCGTCGCCCTCAACACCTTCATGCGGGCTGGAGATGAGGCGCTCTGGTACCGTGCCGCCGATGATGCGGTGGCCCTTGGGGCGGATGCCCTGATCCTCGCCGATTTCGGGCTGATGGCCTATGTCGCCGAACGCTATCCGGATCAGCGCCTGCATGTCTCCGTCCAGGCTTCCGCCTCCAACCCGGATGCGATCCGTTTCCTCGTCGAGGCCTTCGGCGCCAAACGCGTGGTGCTTCCGCGCGTGCTGACGGTGCAGGACATCGCCCGCCTGACGCGGCAGGTCGATTGCGAGGTGGAGGTCTTCGCCTTCGGCGGCCTCTGCGTCATGGCGGAAGGGCGCTGCTCGCTCTCCTCCTATGCGACGGGCAAATCGCCGAACATGAACGGCGTCTGCTCGCCGGCAAGCCATGTGCGTTACCGCGACGAGGGCGGGTCGCTCGTTTCCGAGCTTGGCGCCTATACGATCAACCGCTTCGCGCCCGGCGAGGCCTCCGGTTACCCGACACTCTGCAAGGGGCGTTTCGATGTCGGCGGAACGGAGGGCTATGCCTTTGAGGATCCGGTCTCGCTCGACGTGATCGACGAGATCGACGCTTTGAGGGCGGCCGGCGTTTCCGCGCTGAAGATCGAGGGACGCCAGCGCGGCAAGGCCTATGTCGCCGAAGTGGTTTCCTCGCTGAAGAAGGCGCTCCGAGCGACCCCAGCCGAACGCGCCGTCCTCGTTTCCCGGCTTCGGGCAATGAGCGAGGGGCAGCGCACGACCTCCGGCGCCTATGACAAGCGCTGGCGATAGGAGACGACAGATGGAAAACAAGCGAGCGGCGCTGAGCCTTGGACCGGTCTATTATCTCTGGGACGGGCCGAAATGGCGGGATTTTTATTTCCGCATCGCCGACGAGGCCGATATCGAATGTGTCACGCTCGGAGAGACCGTCTGCTCCAAGCGCCAGCATTTCAGCGAGCCGCATGTCGCCGATGTCATCGAACGGCTTGAGGCGGCTGGCAAGCAGGTGACGCTCTCGACGCTCGCCATGGTGACGCTGGAGCGTGAAAGCCGGCATATGCGCGACCTCATCCGCGACAGCGACCACCGGGTGGAAGCGAACGACCTCTCGGCGCTCGGCCTGCTCGCAGGGCAGCCGCATTCGATCGGCCCGCTGGTCAATGTCTACAATGCCGCGACCGCACGTACGCTCGCCGCGCGCGGGGCAAACACGATCTGTCTGCCGCCGGAGCTGCCGGCCGCCTCCATTGAGCGGATGCTGAAGGAGATGCCGGGATTCTCCTTCGAACTCTTCGCCTTCGGCCGCATGCCACTCGCCATTTCCGCGCGTTGCGCCCATGCGCGCTCGAAGGGGCTGACCAAGGACAATTGCCAGTTCATCTGCGGAGAGGATCCGGATGGCCTGGCGCTGCGCACGCTCGACCGGCAATCCTTCCTTGTGCTCAACGGTGTGCAGACCATGTCCAACAGTTGCGCCGTGCTGCTCGATGATCTCGCGCCCTTTGTCGCTGCAGGCCTTGCCCGTGTCCGGCTCTCGCCGCAGGATTGCGACATGGTGCGTGTCGCCGCCATCTACCGGGCGGTGCTCGATGGTCGTATCGATGGAGACGAGGCGCTAACCGAGCTTGCGACCGTCTATCCAGGTGTGCGTTTCTCCAACGGCTTCCTGCATCAGCGAGAAGGCGCCGCATGGGTGGCGCGCGGGCGCGGTGTCGCTGTGGCGCAGGGGTGAAAGCCGGATCAGCCGAAGATGCTGCGCACCTCGGACTTCGCGGCAAGCAGGCTTTCAAGAATCATCCTCTCGGAAAAGACATGGCGGCGCAGGCTTTCCTGAAAGCCGCCGAGCATGCGCCAGACGGTCTCGGGCGAGAGCCTGCTGCGGCCGTCCGCGATGGCCTTCATCGTGCGTGACAGTTCTTCCGCCTGAAGTCGGTCGCAGCGGTGCTCCGCCTTCAGGCGTTCGATGGTCACGGCGGCAAAATGGGAGCCGGCATGGCGGTCGAAATCGGGGAAGAGCAGCCGTTCCTCCAGATCGTGAACGACTGTCAGCAACGGCAGGATCGCTTCGGCAAGCTCGACCAGGTCTTCCGCGCTGCCGGGCTCGGCCGCCGCCTCTTCGAGCCGCAGGCAGAGATCAAGCACTTCACCCTGAAGCTTTTCCAGCCGGGCGATGTCGACAGCGGCAAGGGTCTCGTCCATCATCAACCCTCCTTTCCTTCGCCGCCATCATGCCGCTTTGTGCGGCATTGATCTTTGTGCGGGCTCAAACAAGGTGGAGGACTTCGGCGTGGCATGGAGATCAGCGAGGCGACTTGCTGAAGATGAGACCCGCCATCCCTGCCCTATTGAAGCTGGGGTCGTTTCAAGAAGCTGTCGCGGTCGGCGGATTTGACTCTGAGCCACGTTTCACGGCCGTTGCGCAGCACCCTCACCGGGATCTCGGCGCCCGCCGGACCGCTTTTCCAGACCTGTCGATAGAAGTCGGCCAGTCCGCCAACCTCCTCGTCGCGCACTTCCGAAATCACGTCACCACCCTGCAAGCCGGCCTGAGCCGCCGGACCTTCGGGCGAAACGCTGATGACCACGACATCGCCATTGCTTTCGGCGGCCATCGCGCCGAGCCAGGGACGCGGCGGCTTGTCCACCCTTCCGCGGGTCAGAAGATCGTCCAGGATCGGACGCAGCAGGTTGATGGGGACGATCATGTTGATATCGGATGACTGTCCACCGCGGCTCATTTCCAACTTGAGGGACCCGATCCCGAGCAGCCTGCCATCCTGATCGATCAAGGCGGCACCGCCCCAGGAGTGATGGGCAGGCGCAGTGAAGATCGCCTCGTCCAGAAGATATTCCCAGTAGCCCGCGAACTCCTGCTTGGCGACGATCGCGGCCTCCTGCATCTGACCGTGTCCATCGATCACGACGACCGGATCGCCACGCTTTGCCGTGGCGCTGTCACCAAGCACCAAAGCCGGGAAGTTCAGCGGCCCCATCGCCTGGATAAGGCCGAAGCCGCTTTCCTGATCGTAGGCCAGGGCGTGGCCGGCCACCACCTTGCCATCCTGCCCCATCAGCCAGACCTCTTCCGCCTCGACCATCAGGTATCCGATGGTCAGCACGAGACCATCCGCGCGGATCACGACGCCACTTCCCTCACGCAGGGTGCCGAGGGAACCGGCGGTGAAAGCATCTTCCGGAATGGTCGCGCGCACGGCAACAATTGATCGCGCAAAGGCAGTTTTATCCATTGTCTCGTCTCGATTTCGTCGTTCAGATGATTGTGAAATATGTACGCGCCGTTTCCAAAACAAGGTCGCCACGATGCTCCGCCCGGCTCAAGAACACGAAGGGCGCTCGATCCTTTCGAAGAGCGCCCTCTGCAGAAGACCTGGACGGCATGCACGCGCGAAATCTGCGGAAAAGACCGACAACATCGAAACCGGTTGGCTCAACCAGGCAGGCCGGTTGCCGCTTCTTACGGTTCCAGCCACCTGAAGACGGGCGCCCCTCCGGCACCATGGTCGTCCATTTTTGCAGGAACCTTCACATGAAGCCTATGGGCAAAAACAACCACACGTGACAGAATCGGAAGCAATCGGGCTGCTCAGCGTCAAGACTTGCCCGTCTGATCGCGCGTGGCGCAGTCCGTTGCCTGCGGTGTCGATATGAACAGGAGGTACTGGAATGATCGGATCACATGACGTTTCTCTTGTGATCCTTGCCGTCATGATCGCCATGGCGGCGTCCTATACCGCGCTTGATCTCGCGTCCCGCATGAGCGTGGCCGCCACCCGTCTCGCCTCGCTGGCCTGGTTGGCAACCGCAACGATCTGTCTGGGGGGCGGCATCTGGGCGATGCATTTCGTCGCCATGCTGTCCTATGTCCTGCCGGGCATGGAGGTCGCGTATGATCTGTGGCTGACCGTTCTCTCGCTCCTGACCGCGATCGTCTTCACCGGGGTCGGGTTTGCGGTCGTGGCGCGCGCCGATACCGGCCCGATGGCCCTGGTTTTCAGCGGACTTTTCATGGGCACAGGCATCCTGGCCATGCACTATGTCGGCATGGCCGCGATGCGGATGCATGCCAGCCTGCAATATGATCCGGTCTGGGTCCTCATTTCCGTCGTCATCGCCATGGCCGCCTCTATCACGGCGCTGTGGCTCGCCTTTCGCGGCGCACGTTTTATCGAGAAGATCATTTCCGCCTTTGCCATGGGATTGGCGATCTCCGGCATGCATTTCGCCGGCATGAAGGCTGCGACGTTCACCATGCACGGCGACATGGGGGCGGAGATCGGCGGCAGCGTCAACCAGAACAGCCTGGCCCTGGCGATTTCCGGAATCACCTTCCTGATCCTGGTCGCCGCGATCGTCGCCGCCATCTTCGACCGGAGGTTCGCGGCGTTGGCATCGAAGGAGGCGCGGGCGCTGAAGGAAAGCGCCGAACAGTTCCGCTCGCTCTACCGGCGCACACCGCTGCCTCTCCATTCGCTGGACGCGGACGGCCGTATCGAGGATGTCAGCGATGCCTGGCTCACCATGCTTGGCTACGAACGCGACATGGTGATCGGTCGCCCGCTCATCAATTTCATGACGGAGGAATCGGCGCGGCAGAGGATTGGCGACTGGCAACGGCTCCTTGCCGAAGGCGAAATGCGCGAGCGGGAATACCGGCTCGTCACTCGCAAAGGGGATTTCATCGACGTCCTTTCCACGTCTCGGATCGAGCGGGATGCCGATGGCGTCTTCATCCGGGCGGTCGGAGGCCTCGTTGACGTGACGGCGCGGCGGCGGGCGGAGGAAGCACTCCGGCAATCCCAGAAGATGGAAGCCGTCGGCCAGTTGACCGGAGGCGTCGCGCACGACTTCAACAACATCCTGGCGATCATTCTCGGCAATCTCGAAATGATCCGCAAACGCATTCCGGAGGAAGACCGGGCGATTCGCATGGTCGAGAATGCCATCGAGGGCGCGCAGCGCGGCGCGGCTCTCACCCAGCGCATGCTGTCCTTTTCCCGACGCCAGAGCCTCAGCCCGCAAGCCGTTCAGATCCGCGGCCTCGTGGATGGCATGCATGACTTGATCGGGCGTTCACTTGGGCCGAGGATCACCTTGCTTACCCAATTTCCCGAGCGGCTGCCGGCGGTCTTTGCCGATCCGCACCAGCTTGAAATGGTCCTGCTCAATCTTGTCGTCAACGCACGCGATGCGATGGAAGTCGGCACGATCACCATCGCGGCGGACGGCCCGATTCCGGCTCCCCCGACCTTGCGCGACGGTTCCTATGTATGCCTCCGGGTGACTGACACCGGCGCCGGCATGGATGAGGCGACCCTGTCACGGGCGCGCGAACCCTTTTTCACCACCAAGGGCGTCGGCAAGGGAACCGGGCTCGGCCTATCGATGGCCAGCGGCTTTGCCGACCAATCGGGCGGCGCGCTCGACATTGCCAGCCAGAAGGGTCTCGGCACGACGATCAGCATCTGGCTGCCGGTGGCGGCGGCCAGTTCACCGGGAAACGAAAGCGGAAAGTCCGGTATCGTCCCTCGTAATACTCCGCGGCTCGATGGCCAGACGATTCTTGTCGTCGACGACGAGGCTCTGATCCTCATCAACACCGAATCCACGCTGCAGGAACTGGGCGCGACCGTATTTTCCGCAACGACGGCGCTGGAGGCCCTGGATCTTTTCGGCCGCCATCCCGAAATTTCCTGCCTGGTGACGGATTATGCGATGCCAGGCATGACCGGCGCGCAACTGGCTGCCGCCATTCGCGTCAAGAAACCGAACCTGCCGATCGTGATCGCAACGGGCTACGCCGAACTGCCCGGCGAAATTGCTTCCTACGAAACCATAAGCAAGCCCTTCACCGAGGAGGCGCTGGGCAGGATCATCGCACAGGCGATCTTCGGGAGCCGTGGCGAAGTCGTTCCGTTCGACCGAAAAAATCGCTGACGCGTGATTGGTACCCGAGCCTTGCCTCACCGCCACCCGCAAGGAACAATTCCGAGCGATCTCCGTTTTAGCAAGTCGTGATATCGAACGAAGGATGATCATATGGGTGTCGAACAAGTCCGGACAAAACAAGGCAAGGAAGCAGCGCGCGGTCTGCATCGCAGCACCGCCGCGGAAGAACGCAAGGTCGAAGCCCAAAAAGGCTCGGATCTGGCAAAAGGCGCCGATCGTGTCGAGGAGCGCTCCCGAAGCTCGGATGGCAAAGGCGCCGGCGAAAAGCAGGCTCCGCGTTCGAAGCGTCACTGAGGAACTTTGGCGACACATAAAGGCGGCGGGCTTTCGGTCCGCCGTTTTTTGTTCGAAGTAAAATATGCTGTATTTTTTATCCCGATTTAAGGAATTATGCAGCAGGCATGTCGGTATCCGGGTGCGATTGTTGCATGCGGTCGCACAGGTAGCGGTTATGTCAGCGCACCAAGCTCGCGGAAGGCCTGCATCTCGTCATCCGAAGGGTGATCCTCGGCAAACACGCGAAAAGCCTTGCCCTGGAATTTCAGCGACTGCGCAGTAGCAAGCGCCTCGGGGTAAGGGAGTTGCGGCTCATCGCGCCGGTCGCTTCCATCCGGATCAAGGGAACTCAGGGCAATGACCTGAAAACTGGCTGCCATCGGCGTTTCCTTTCGACAAGGACGAGAAGCTCGCCTAGCCTTCGTTTCCATCGGAAACGAAATTCCTTGGCATGGCTTCGCGCGCATCCTGTAGCGATTGCGCCCGATTGAGCCATCGCCTTCTGACAATGTCATCGATCGCAACGGCGACCTCGTCCGCGCTAAAGTCCGCATCCTCCATTTCGCGAAAGAGCGCGGTCATCTTCCGGTCCAGGATGCTGTGCAGATCGTCTTTGGTGGCGTGTTTGTGCTTCATCGGGACTACCTTCCAACGGAATGAGAACGGCTGGGGCGAGCTTAGGTTCCAGATCGATGGCATGCGCATGACGGACAGGTCAGTTTTGCGGTTCTGATGCCGTCGCCGGACTATAGCACATCCGTTTGCGCCCGGTGCGGCAAGCGTCCGAGCGATCCGTCCGCGAACTTTATGGCGATCGAGGGCTTCCGTCGGCGCGGCAAATCGCGATTATCTGAGGCAAATCCCGCCTCGCGACCAAGGACACTGTCATGACCACGATCTTCGATGCCCCAGAGGACTTCGCCACCACCGCCCTGGCCGGTTTCGCGGCGATCTACAGCCGCTATGTCCGCCATGTGAAGGGCGGTGTGGTTCGTTCGACAAGGGTGCCGAACGGCAAGGTCTCGGTCGTCGTCGGTGGCGGCTCCGGTCATTACCCGGCCTTTGCCGGTTATGTCGGCCCGGGTCTTGCCGATGCCGCCGTGGCCGGCGACGTCTTCGCGTCCCCTTCGACGGCCGCCGTGGCGCGCGTCTGCCGCCATGCGGATCGGGGTGGCGGCATTCTACTCGGTTTTGGCAACTATGCCGGCGACGTGCTGAATTTCGGCGTCGCGGCCGAACGGCTGCGGGCCGAGGGAATCGACGTGCGGATCGTGCCGGTGACGGACGATGTCGCGAGTGCGGCGATCGAGGACAGTTCCAAGCGGCGCGGCATTGCCGGCGACCTAGAGCATCGTTCTCTTAATACGATCCATTCTGTTGGCTCAAAACGGCCGATCCACAAGAAGGATGGCGCAGAGCGATGCGACATCCATCGGTCCAGCCATCCGCCGCAGTGGGCGGCCGTTTTCAGCCAACCCGAAGGGCTGGATGAATTTTGGCCACGACCGGCGGTGGCCGTCTCAACCGCAGCTTTTGCTGCGCTTTTCGCCAGCCGCCTTGGTTCTGGCCAAAATTCCTTCCAGCAGAATGGGGCGTACTAAGGGAACGACGCTCTAGTGGTCTTCAAGATTGCCGGTGCGGCGGCGGAAGCCGGCATGAACCTCGATGAGGTCGAGCGTGTCACGCGGCTTGCCAACAGCCGCACGGTCTCCTTCGGCGTCGCTTTCAAGGGTTGTACGCTTCCCGGCGCAGCCGCCCCGCTCTTTACCGTGCCGCAGGGACAAATGGCGCTCGGTCTCGGCATCCACGGCGAGCCGGGCATCAAGGAAGAAAAGATCGTTTCGGCTTCAGATCTCGCCAGGCTGCTGACGGGAAAGCTGCTCGCCGAACGTCCCACCGGCACTAAGAAAGTCGGCGTCATCCTCAATGGCCTCGGCGACGAAATACGAGGAACTGTTCGTGCTCTGGACGACAATTTCCAGCCTGCTGACGGAGGCTGGACTGGAGACGGTGGCGCCGGAAGCCGGAGAATTCGTCACCAGCCTCGACATGCAGGGCTGCTCGCTGACGCTGCTCTGGCTGGACGATGAACTGGAAACGCTCTGGTCCGCGCCCTGCGATACGCCTGTGCTGCGCCGGGGCGCCTCCTTTGCCACGGAACGCGCCATCGATATGCCGGAAGACGTGGATGCTCAAACCACATTTGCCCCGGCCTCCGAAGCATCGAAGACGGCGGGCGCGTGCATCGCAGGTCTGCTGACGCAGATCGCCGCAGCCTTGAAGGACGCCGAGGACGAGCTTGGCCGCATCGATGCACAGGCGGGCGACGGCGATCACGGGCAGGGCATGCGCCGTGGTTCGGCGGCAGCACTGGAGGCCGCCAATGCCGCAGTCGCGGCTGGAGCGGGTGCCGCGAGCGTTCTCGCCGTCGCCGGCGACGCCTGGGCCGACCGCGCCGGCGGAACCTCCGGGGCGATCTGGGGATTGCTGCTACGCTCCTGGAGCAATCCGCTGAGCGACAATGAAGGCATCGAAAAGGATGCGATAGTCAAAGGCGCACGGCTCGCACTCGATGGCGTTGCCCGCCTCGGTCGGGCGAAACTCGGCGACAAGACGATGGTCGACGCGTTTGTACCGTTCGTTGACACGCTCGAACGGGTAGCTGCCGGTGGAGCATCACTGGCGGAAGCCTGGGCGGCGGCGGCAGACGCAGCGACTGTCGCGGCAGACGCCACATCGGCGCTGACGCCGAAGCTCGGCCGCGCCCGTCCGCTTGCGGAGCGAAGCATCGGCCATCCCGACGCCGGCGCGGTGTCGCTGGCAATGGTCGCGCGTGTCGTGCGGAATTATCTTGCCCGCACCGCCCGTTGATATTCCTGTTGGCGCGTCAGGTGCGGCGCGCCAGTTCCTTCTCGATCGCCGTGACGAGCCGGCGATCGTCCGGCGTGACATCCGGGGAAAAACGGGCGGCGACCTTGCCGTCACGGCCGATCAGGAATTTCTCGAAGTTCCACAGCACGTCGGCCGGATCATCGGCGACGACGCCATAACCCTTCAAGCGCTCGCGCATCGGCCCCTCGCCGATCGCTTCGGGCGACGTTTGCGTCAGGGTCTGGTACAGCGGATGGGCGGTCGCGCCCTTGACCGAGATCTTGGCGAAGATCGGGAACTGCACGTCATAAGTGCTGGTGCAGAATTCGACGATCTCGGCCTCGGTGCCCGGTTCCTGCCCCATGAAGTCGTTGGCCGGGAACGCCAGGATGACAAGGCCTTCGTCACGCTTGGCTTCGAACAGCTTTTCCAGTCCTTCATATTGGACCGTCAGCCCGCATTTCGAGGCGACGTTGACGACCAGCATCACGCGGCCGCGATAGGCTTCCAACGTCGTCTGGCTGCCATCCACTGTCCTGACCGGGATATCCAAGGGGGACGATGTCACGATTTTCCACTCCGCTGCGATAACAAGGACAAGCGATCATCCGGCCAAGCGGCGCGGAGCAATCAATTCTTGTCGTTGAATATCTGGTAGAGGATGCCAAGTCCACGCTGACCGTCGCGATTGCCGACGGCTGCCAAAGCTTCAAACACCGTGCGCGCGTCGGCATAGCGCTTCAGCTTCAGATAGGCATAGCCACGGAGCGACAGGAGGTCCGTCCGCTCCGGCCCGATCTGCTTCAACTGATCGAGAACCAGGAGTGTTTCGCGCGCGCGGCCGGCATCGAATGCCGCCACGGCCTTATCGGCCAGGATGGCACTCTGCAACTCATAAGCGCGCTTGCGGTTCTGCGGCGCCTTGACGGCGGAGACGGCGGCCTTGCTTGCCAGCCCGGCGCGCAGATAGGCGAGGCTCTGGCCATAGGCCGCATCTTCGCGAGTCTTGGCGGACGAGCCAAGCAAGCCGACCTCGAAGGCGGCCGCCGCTTCCATGGGCCTGTTTAGATCCATCAGGCACCAGCCGCGCGCCAGCGCCGCTTCCGGAGCCAGCGTTTGTGGGTTGACGGTGGTCTTGCAACCACGTCCGGTGCTGACCGTCTTGCGCGGGCGGGTGCGCTCGATGACGATCTCGGCTTCCCGCGGTTCTTCAGAGACCACGATGGTACGGGCGGGCGCACGCACTTGCCGACGGACGACGGTTTCCTCGACGGCCGGCACTTGCAACGTCGTCTTCTTTTCTTCCGGCTCCTCCACTTCGCCGACCCTGGCGATGCGCTCAGAGCGACCGGCCCATAGGTGCTGGATTTCCGCGAGGCCTTTGGCATCCTCCACTTGGAGATAGGTGACGGCAAGGCCATAGGCGGAAGGTTCGTCGTCCAACTTCCAGCCGAGCGCGGTCTTGAACCACTGGATCGCCGTCTGCGGCTGGTTGAGCGCGCGCGCATACCAGCCGAATTGCTGGGCGGTCGCGGCATCCCGCGACTTGATCGTCTCGGCGGCGATGCGCTTCAAGACCTCGGCCTTGATCGACACGGGAGGATCGAGCGCCAGGAGGTTTGCGGTCGCCGCCAGATAGACCGACTTTGCATCTTCGGAGGTGTCACGCCACCGGTACATCACGTCTTCCGCATCGAGCGGAACGCCGCGATCGATCAGCACAAGCGCAAGCCCCTGCGATGCCGTGGCGGAATCCTCCTTGTCACGGGCACGGCGGAACCATTTCTCGGCCTCTTCCATGTCGCTGCGCGGCAGGTGATACCAGCCCAGCAGCAGCGCGTCGGACGCCAGTCCGCCGGTTTCGGCGAGCCGTTCGACGCGCGACAGATATTCCGGCGAAACGACGAGCTTGCCATCGGCATTCGCTTCGGCAACGAACCGGCGCGCGAGATCGTCGCGGATGCCGTCGAATTCCTTCGTGCCATCCGGCGTCGTCTTTTCCTTGGTCAGAAGCGTTTCGACATCCCTGGCAGGAAGAATGGCGGCGGCTTTCTGGACTGTCGCCAGGCGCTCCGCGCTGTTCTGACAATTGTTGAGAATGTAGGTATAGGCGTCGGTAGCGCGCTGGGCCTTGTCGGTGCGATAGAATGCTTCGGCAACGCGCCAGAGTACATCGACTTCGCTGCAAGTCAGGAGGCTCGGCGTTTCCGAACCGATCCTGACCACGGTCTCATATTGTTTCAGGTCCGAGGCATTGATCAGTCGTGTGCGGGCTTCCGCGACCGTCAGCCGGTCGATCAGGTCGGCCGGCGGTTTCCAGGCGGGTTCTGCCGCCTGCCGGTCGGCGATCGCCTTGCGCACCTCGGTATAGCGGCCTTGGGCGTAGAGGTCCCACATGGATTCCAGCTGTTTGTCCTCGTTCTGAGGAATGGCCAGCGGATCCTTGGGCGGCGTCCAATCTGGGTAAAGCGCCTTCAGGCGAGAAATTTCGGCCTGCAGCCGCACCGTATCGCCCCGACTTGCAAAATAGCGCAGGGCGCTCTCGTCTACTTTCTTGTCCATCGCCGCGGTGACGACGGTATCAACGGCGAGCTGGGCCGGACGCTTGATTTCCTGGAAGACCGGTGCCGGCTTGTTCTCGGTGGACTGCGCGACCTGCTGTTCGATTGCGCGCGGCAAGAGCGGTGTCTGCTCCGCTTCGTCCGCAGACGAAAACACGCTCATGACATGCTTCACGTAGTCAGGCTTCTTCATGCTGACAACGCCGACGGCAATAACCGCTGCTGACAATGCGATGAAGGTCGACTTCATAAGCACTCCGGCTGCCTTGCAGCGATGAAAGATAACCCCAGCAAGTGGAGCGTCGAAGGATAGTAAAGCGTCGGCGTGAACTGCTGGAGATCTGCCGGTAGCGCGGTCTTGTCCGCTACACAGGCCAGAATATGGTTAACAATTCGATAACCCGGATCGGAAAGGTTGTCCTTTACGTTTCCACTTACTAAATCAATAGTTGTGAATGTGCCGTTTGCACCGGCCGTTTGCCGGCGAAAATGGTCGAGCAATTGCCGGTCGGTGATACCGGCGCGCACGAGATAAAGCGGGATACGCAGGGCGTTGTAGCCATACTCCGCCGGAAAGCCCGCGGCAGGCTTGGGCGGCGATGTCAGGGAGACCCAATCGGCGGGCAGTTGTTTCGGGCCGAATCGGAACTCACCGAGAAGTGCCACGCCGTCGTCGCGCAACTTTGCCCATTCCGGCGACGGCGCGAGCGTGTCGAGGACCGGAAATGCCTCGAAAATCCAGTAGGATGGATTGACGACCGGGCCGTCCTCTCGGTCTGCGGCGGAGAACCCGGTGGCCCCCGGCAGCAGCACGCTTCGTCCGCCCTGATGGAGAACTGTCTTGTCCAGGATGGCGCGGGCGATGCGGGTCCCGGCCTGGATATAGTCCGGCCGCGACCATTGCTGGCCGGCGAGCCCCAGGGCATAGGCGATCAAGATATCGCCGTCGGTCGCGTTGTTGATGTCGGTGACATGCGGTTTCGCGCTCAGATTCCATTTCCACGCGGCAAGGCCGTCGTCGCGCAGCAGCAGTTCGGTCTGCGTGAAGGACCAGATCAACGCGAAATCCGACGGGCTCCCGGCAAGGACCGACAACAGCAGCCCATAGCCCTGCCCCTCACTATGGCTGATGCCGCCATTGCCGTCATCGATGATCCGGCCGGCGGGGTCCAGGAACTTCGCCTTGTAGGCACTCCATGCCTCGGCGGCGATCACGGGCTGTTGCGCCACCGCCGGAGCGGTCGTCAGGCAGAAGCTGAACATGCCTGCAAGAAGGACTGCAAGCAGTTTTCCCATCATTTCCGCCTTCCGAGATTGGTCAGTAACGCAGCGGTCGCAAGTCCCAGCAGAACACCGAGTGCCGACAGCAGCACGGCGTAGGAGAGGATGTTGGTCGATAGCCAGTTGGCCGCGATCAGCCGGTAATTGGAGAACGATGCCGGCTGGGTCGGGATGAAGTTGAAGGCGTTGACCGGAACCGTCCCGACGGTTTTCTTGCCGCGCTGATAGGTGGTGATATGGCCGGCAAGCTGCGACCAGTTGGAAAGCGTGCTCAACGCCTCGACGCCTTCGTGCAGGTCCCGACCGCTGGGTGCGGCGATCACTGACCATGTGCCCGTGCCGTTCGGGCTCGACCCTTGAGCGATCAGCAGCGAGGCTTCGTTCGACGGCGTGAAGCTGCTCTCGGAAGTGGGCGCGAAACGCAGCGACGCGAACGAGATGTCGAAATTCCGCTTGACCCAATCCTCGAAGGCGCCGATCTGACCGCTCCACAGGCCGCCGCGCAGCTTATCCCGCCATTCGTCGAATGCGGTCTGCGTATCGACGCCTCCGTCTTGACCGCCGGGGTCAGGTCCCCATGTGTTGCGGGCCGCTTCCGCGATGTTCATCTGGGTGAAGACCACTTGCGGCATCTGCGAAAGCGAGCCGATGAAGATCGCGCTTCTGTTGCCGATCAGAGCCGGCGATGCGACTGTTTCGACCTGGATGGGATGACCGGCGGCCACCGCCATGCGCCCGAGCACCGTCGCGGCCGCGGACAATGTGTCGGCGTCGATCCGGTCGATGGAGAGCGGAATGGCTCCCTGGCTCCGGTTGTAGGGAAAGCCCGTCCCCGACAGGGCGGCGAGATTCGGTAGCTGTCCGATCCGGGCAAAATCCGGCATGTGGAATTCGGACGTGTCGAACAGGGCGAAGCGCGGCGTATCCGAGCCGGTCACGCCGGGGGCGCATACCTCGTCGTCCTCGGTTTCAAGGATGGCCTCGATCACGATCGTGTTCACGCCGGGGCGGAAATGCCGCATCGTCACGTTGATCGGCAGATGCCGCAGAATACCGCCGCCGGAAGATGTGATTGGAACAGTGGAGGCAATCGAGCCGTTGACATAAACGTCGATATGGCTCCCCGGCAGCACCGTTTCGGAATAGGCGGCATCGAGCAGGATGACGGCCGTGCCATAGGCGTCCGCATAAAAATCGGAGGGAATGCCAACGGTGAAATCCGTGCGGAACCTGCGACCGGAAAACTGCTCCGTCTTCGCGCCAAGTTGGGAAAAGCTCAGCCGCGTATCGCCGAACAGGAACGGGGCATCCGGGAACCGCCAACGCTGCGTCGCCAGAAAATCGCGGCGCGTGGTGCCATCGACATCCATCGGCGCGACGATGCTTTCGATCGCGG
Organism: Pararhizobium sp. O133; assembly: GCF_051669845.1. Classification (NCBI taxonomy): domain Bacteria; kingdom Pseudomonadati; phylum Pseudomonadota; class Alphaproteobacteria; order Hyphomicrobiales; family Rhizobiaceae; genus Pararhizobium; species Pararhizobium sp. O133. The sequence goes on from NZ_CP196427.1 coordinate 243,592, forward strand.
TGCGGATGGCTTGCCAGGTCGGACCGCTCAGCACGAGGATTGGTGATCCGGTTTTCGGATCCGGGACGAACCCGGCAATGGGCGCCGAACTGGCGCCTGACGGCAGGGAAGAGAGGAGCGGCTGGATTTCGCCGGGCGTGCCGACCAGAACCGTTATTTCCCCCGGCTTGGAGGCCGGCAGGCCCTGTGTGTCAAAGGAAAAGGCCTGGTTCGGCATGTTGGCAAGCAGCGCCAGCCCTTGGGAAAGCCGCATCAACGGAATCGTCGCGCCGGGCTGTTCCAGTGCCGGCACGACGAAATTGAAGCGGGTGAAGCCGCCCTCATCGACGCCGATTGCACGGATGTCGTCGAAGCTCTGCAGAGCCTGCGCGGAATTGTCGGCGAAGCTCAGATAGGTTCTTTCGGCCTCGATGTTCGACCAGAGTTCATACGTCGATTGCACCGTGCAGTCGGTGCGGTGGCGCTGGTTGGAACGCAGCCGGATCAAGTTCGAACCGGGCTTCAGCAGCCCTTTCGGCAGGTCGAGACTGAGGTCGGAAACAGAATCCGGTGAACGCACGGGCTCATCGACGATCCTTGTATTGTTGACCTCGACGGAAAGCTGCGACACTTCCGGCGCGACGACGATCGAATTCTGGTACCCGATATTCAGCTTCGTGCCGGTCGCGGCTTGCTGCGGCGTCAGGTAAACCGACCAGGTCCGGTCGTCGAACTCACCGGCCAGCCCCAGATTGCCGTTGGGAAGAATAAACCGCCGGAACGGCTCGGCCGTCGCCGGCTGCACGATGGGGGTTTCCGTCACGCTCACAGCCGGCGTTTCAGCCGCGCCCGCGCCGTCCGCCGGAACGGTCACCGCCGGCGTGTCGGACATCGGACTGTCGGCCGGCCTTTCGGGCGTCATGTCGAACGGCAACGTCTGGGCATGGATCACAGCGCCTGAAAGCGCAAGCAGGGCGAAAGCCAGGAGAACGGGACGTCTCATTTCCTGGCCTCCGTCAGCTTGCGCGCCTTGTCCCGCGCGCCCGGATTGCTGAAGAAATAAATGAGGCCGCGCGTGGTCTGGTAGAAGGCAAGGCCGAAGAACCAGACGGTGCCCCGGAACAGGCCGGGATTGCCGCGACGCGACAGCTGAAACTGGGTCCATTGCTGCGAATTCGCGAAGATAAGATCGGCGACGAGGCTGTGATGGCGCGCCACTTCCGGCAGGTAGAGGCAGCCGATGGTGATGATATCGCCGGCAACCTGGGTGTTGCGGATCGCCACCGGGAGTATTTCCTCGATGTCGCCGCCATGGGTCTTGAAGCGGATCAGCCCGCGCGTATCGACCGGCGGCGACGACAGGTTCTTGGCAAAGACATTGATGCGGGCGCCATTGGCGGAGACATCGTCGATCGTGGCGGGATACCATTCATCGTCAAGCCCGAATTCGCAGCGGCGCGTCACCTTGACCCGCCGCGTCGCGCTCAGTTCGCCACGTTCCGACACGACGCCAAGCGCGCAACCGGCCAGAACGAGGTTCAGCAGGTTCCAGGCACCGACCACCAGCGTGACGTCGGCCTTATAGGGCTCGGTGTAGACACGATAGACGGTCACCGCCAGCGCGAACAGCAGGACGCCGAAGATGATGAAGAACGGCCGGCTAATTTCCGACAATCGGCTGACAAGCACGGACTCGTCCTTTGCCGTCACCTTGAAGCTCGGTTTTCGTGGATTGAGGATTGCCGAGATGACCGCCGGCAACAGATGGATCGTCTGCACGTATTCGTAGAGTTCGGAAATCCATGGCCAGCGGAACGATCCATAGAGATAGTTCTGCATCATCAGGTTCACGAGCATGTAGGCAAGCGTATAGCCCAAGAACTCGCCACCGGACGCGGTGAAGATTTCCAGATCGAAGAACAAATAGAACAGCGGCGCGAACAGGAAGATCGTACGCGGAAACGGAAACAGCCAGAATAGCGTCGACGAAGTGTAGCAAAGCCGCTGCGGTATCGACAGGCCGCGCTTCAGCGGCGGAAACTTGAAGCGCAGGATCTGCATCATGCCTTGCGCCCAGCGGCTGCGCTGACCGATGAAGCTGGCAAATGTCGCCGGCTGCAGCCCGGCGATCAGCGGCCGATCGACATAGACGCTGTTCCAGCCGCTGGCATGCAGATCGATGGCGGTTTCGCAGTCCTCGGTGATGCTGACACCGCTGAAGCCGCCGGTCTGATCCAGTGCCTTGCGGCGCAATACGGCCGCCGAACCACAGAAGAACGACGCGTTCCACTTGTCGAGACCGCGCTGGATGATGCCGTAGAACATTTCGTTCTCGCTCGGCATGCGCTCGAAAGTCCGCAGGTTGCGCTCCACCGGATCGGGATTGAGAAAGAAGTGCGGCGTCTGGACGAGGAACAACTTCGGATCGTCTTCGAAATAACCGACGGTCTCCAGGAGAAAGTCGCGGGCAGGCGCATGGTCGGCGTCGAAGATCGCCAACAGTTCTCCCTGCGAATGCGCCATGCCGTTGTTGAGGTTGCCCGCCTTGGCGTGCTCGTTGCGCTCGCGCGTCAGATAATTGACGCCGAGTTCCCTGCAGAGCTCCTGCAGGTCATGGTGGCGCGCCTTGGCGCCCTGATCCTCGAGCAGATTGGCTGAGTTGCGCTTCTGCACCGTGCCGCCGTCATCGAGCAGCCAGACCGTCAGCTTGTCAGCCGGATAGTCCATTGCCTTGGCGGCCGCCAGCGTGTTGGCAAGAAGGCCTTCATCCTCGTTATAGGTCGGCACGAAGACGTCCACACTTGGATATTTACCCTCGGATGCGGCGCGCGACGGGCGCGGCGGCAAAGGCATGGCGACGACGAACAGACTGAGCGCCAGCATCATGACGCTATACATTTCGGCTAGATAGAGCAGGAAGCCGGGAATGAAGTTTTCCGGCTGGTTGAGCGGCGGCAGCGTGCTGGTGGTGCGCCAGTAGACATAACGCATGACGATCGCCGTACCGAAGGCAAGCGCGGTCAGGCGCCAGGTCCCTTCCGCCCGCAGGATCTTGATGACCGCCATGAAGGTGACGACGGCGATGCTGGCGATCAATTGGGTCTGCAGGTTGATCGGCAGACTGACCAGAGCCAGCAGGCAAAGGGACGTTATTCCCCAGAACAGAATAATGCCGACTTTGCGCATGGTTGCTGCCTTTCACGAAGCCGACCGGTAAAACATGCTGGTCGACGGTAGTCTGAAATGCCGCGGCGACTCGAACTGCCGTGGACAGTCAGCACTATGCCGAGTCTACTTGCACTGCGTGGCGCCGCCTGACTGTGTCACACAGTCTGGAGACGGCACAACGACTGCATCTATATCCGTGGTTGTTGGTAAAGGAATGGTTTCTTCAGCGACCGGCTGTTTCACCGCCTCCACCTTTTTGACGGTTGGCGCAGCGCGAACCTGTCGCACGACAACACGCGGCTCCGGCTCGTCCTCGGTGAGGGACGGCGCGTTTCGTAGCGCGTCGGTCTTCGGATAGATCGGATTTCCGGTCTGCCCCAATGTCGGATCGACGCTCGGCGGTTCACCATAGGGATTCCATCCGGGAGCACTGAAGCCGGCCCGGATCGTGTATCCGTACATGATCGCCAGCAGCTTCTCTTCGCTCGCATCTTCCTCGCAGATGCGCAGGCGAACCTGGATCGTGCCGCGATTCTGGAAGACGGTTCTGGCCGCCTCCGGCGAGCGGATCTGCTGCCAGGCGTAGAGGCAGGAATCGTTCTGGCGCCCCTTGCCGAAGGCGTAGCTGAAGGGGCCGTAATTGTTCTGCAGGTAAAGCGGCGACTGGCGAAGCGCCACGCCCGGCAATTCCCGGCGCATCTCCTTGGCGATGTCGGTGGCGCGGATCGACGAATAGCGCAGCGTCTTGTCGCTGTCGCGCTCGAACCCGACCGGGCCGAACAGTTGCACCCGCATGACGTTCTGGCCAGGCGTCGAGGCGGAAGTGAAGAGGAAGATGTCCTGCTGCGTCGCATTGCTGAAGCGCCGTTCGACGATATTGACGATGGCCGGCCCACCGGGTGGCGGCATGGCAATCGCCGTATCCTCGGAAACGGTGACCGCGCTGTCGGTCATCCGCACGCCTTCGCGCGCGGCGCAACCGGTGAGAACCAGAGTCAGAGCAATGCCCGTGAAGGCGGATCGCGAGAATGAGACGTCTGGAAAAGCCAAAAAAACTCCGTTTATTCCCCGGAAACCGCCGGTGCCGAATCGTCTTTTCGAATCACGACACGTCTAATCATCGCCACTGTTAAATCATGCGACCGCGTTCGTGAATCCCAATTCATGAAGGGTTACAATTTGGAGTTGCTAACTTACGGTGTGATTGCTGGGTGAACGCCAACCTTCGGATGTCCTCAGTTGAGGAAAACCCGGACGGTCGCAGCCCTGCCGGCGGCGTCGATGACCGTCAATGTCGAGAAGCCGGCGCCATCCGGAACCCACTGGTTGACCCGCCGCCGCGATGTCTCGGCCAGCGGCTTCCCGTTTGCGAGCCACCGGAACGGCGCACGGCCGCCTTGCAGCTTCAAGACCAGCGGCATGGGGGAGCCCGCCGTGTCGACACCCAGCTCGACGCGGGCGCCTTCGGGCGGATAGACGATCTGCGGTGCGGCTTCACGGATCGAGGCAGAAACGAGACCACTGGCATTGAGCGAGAAGCGGCGTTGGCTGATCGGCAATTGTGACTGGGCGATGCGAACCGCCCCGGCAGGCGCGCGTGGCAAGGGCGTGATGGCGACCCCCGATTTGGCAAAGCCTTCGAACAGGATCGGCGCTGCGGTTCCGTAGCCGGTCAGTCCAGGAACCGCGCCATTATCCGGCCGCCCGACCCAGACGCCCAGCACATAGCGACCGTCGAACCCGACCGACCAGGCATCGCGGTAGCCATAGCTCGTGCCGGTCTTGTAGGCGATGCCGCGCTGGACGGCGCCTTTCGGCGGCAAGACGCCCGATAGGATATCGGCGATCTGCCAGGTGGCGACGGAATCGAGAAGCGGTTCACCCTCGACCGAGCCGGGCTCTCCCTGGATGCCATCGCCGAGCCTGACGGGCTTGCCGCGATTGGCGAGCGCCGCATAAAGCTGAACGAGGTCCTTCAGGTTGATGCCGAGACCACCGAGACCGATCGCCAGTCCCGGCGCTTCGTTCGGCGGCAGGATCGGACGAACCTCCGCGCGGCGAAAACGCATCATCAGGCGGCTCGGTCCAACGGCGTGGAGCAGTCGGACGGCGGGCACGTTGAGCGACAGTTGCAGTGCCTGGCGGATGCTGACGTCACCCTGGTAGGTCATGTCGAAATTGCGAGGGCGGTAACCGAAGAAATCGGCCGGGCGGTCCTCGATGATCGTTTCCTGCGAAACGAGGCCTTCCTCGAAGGCAAGGCCATAAATGAACGGCTTCAGGGTCGAGCCGGGAGACCGCGGCATGCGGGTCATGTCGATCCAGCCGGACCGGCTGGCATCGAAATAATCCGCGGACCCGACCTCGCCGACGATCTCGCCGGTCCGCGCATCGGCCATGACCATGGCGATCGAGACCTTGCGGCCGAACCGCGCCGCCGCCTCCCGCGCAACGGTCTCAAGGCCTTTCTGGATCGGCCGGCGCAGCGTCGTGCGATGCTGCATCACCTTCGGCTCCTTGCGCAGGGCCGCTTCGGCCAGATGCGCGGCGAAGGCCGGCAGTTGCAATCGACGCGTCGGTACCGCGAAAGACGCCGCCCGCTCAGCCTCCCCTTCCCCGATGACCGCGGAAACAGCCATGCGCTCCAGAACACGCTGGCGGGCGACCTCAGCCGCTTTCAGGTACCGGTCCGGCCGGCGCCGTTCCGGCAATTGCGGCAGGGCGACGAGGAGGGCCGCTTCGGACACGGTCAAACGACGCGGCTCCTTGCCGAAATAGGCAAGGCTCGCAGCACGAACCCCCTCCAGATTGCCGCCATAGGGCGCGTGGGTGAGATAGAGATCGAGGATTTCGGCCTTGCTGAGCCGACGCTCGATCTGCGCGGCGCGAACAAGCTGGCGCAATTTTGCACCGAAGGAACGCCCCTCGCGCGGCTCGATCAACCGCGCAACCTGCATGGACAAGGTGGATGCGCCCGACACGATGCGACCGTGGGTGGCGAACTGGTAGGCAGCCCGCATCAGCGCCCAGGGATCGACACCCCTGTGTTCGAAGAAGCGCTGGTCCTCATACGCGACGAGCATGCGGACGAATTGCGGATCGACATCGGCGGTCTTCGTCTGCAGCCGCCAGCGCCCTTCCGGCGTCGCAAAGGCACGCAGCAATTGCCCGTCGGCATCGAGCACCTCCGCCGAGACTGTGCTGGCCTCGGCAAGCGGCGGCGGATAGGCGCGATCCGCAGCTTTGATGCCGGCCATCAGGGCGACGCAGATCAGTGCGGAGCCTGTCAGTGCGGCTGGGATCTTCCACCAGATGGACATTATTCGACCGCCTGGACCTCCATGCGCCCCATGGCGGTGCGCGCGGAGAATTGCGGACGATACATGTCCTCGATGCTGGCTGCCGGATGATCGTAGGTGCCGGGCGTGACGGCCCGGACGACATAGGCGACGGTGATCGCCCGGTCATCGCCGCTCGTCCGATCGAAGGCAGCGACGAAACGATCGCTGCGGAACTCCGTATGCGCCGCCTCGACGTCGCCGATCCACTCGAAGTTCGACAGCTTGGCGCTATCGACCAGAGTTGGATTGTCGATCTCGAAACCGGCTGGCAGCAGGTCCGTTATCAGCACGCGCGACGACCAGGCATTGCTTTCGGTCGCATTGAGGACAACTACGTACCGCTCGTTCTGCTTGGCCTGGGTGACATTGGCCTCCTCGCCATCAAGCGTGTAATAGGTGCGCTGGATGCTGAAGCCGTTGCCGCCGGCGGGCAGCAGGAAGGCCGGCGCCGCAAGCGTGGTGACGACGGCGGTTACCGGGTCACTCGACTTGTTGCTGATGGTGATCGGCTGGTCGAGGACCTCGTCGCCGGTCAGGCGGGCGGAATAGCCGCCGCTGCGCGCCGTCCCATTGATATCGAGCTTCAGATCCTGGTCACCGCCCTGGATGGCGCGTGCGGCCAGAAGCGTCCACATCTGCTCCTGCGTTGAGGTATAGGACTGATGCTCCCATTCGCGGGCGACGATCTTCGACAGCTGCGGGATGATCGTCGGCACTGGACGAGCCTCGGCAGCAAGCGTCAACACGGCGGCATCGTCGCGTAGCGGCGAACCGTAGTCGGATCGGTCGAGGCTGACATTGGTCGTGGCCGTCGACATCGCCAGCGCCTGCTCGAAGATGCTCTGTGAGCGTTGCGCATCCCCGTAGAGGGCAAGGGCCGCAGCCAGATGCCCCTTCGACAGCGGCGTGGGGAATTCCGACAGCTTAGTATCGGCGTAGTATCTCAGATCGCTGATCGCAGCCTTCCGGTTGCGGGCGAGTACATAGAGCGAATAGGCGATTTCGTTGCCCTGGCTCTTGATGTCGCTGTCATAGCTCAGCGAGTTTTGCAGGTTGTCGAGCGCCTGCACCATGGCCTGATCCGGAACCTGGTACTTCTGCTCGCGCGCCCGAGTCAGGAAGTCCGTGACATAGGCATCGAGCCAGAGATCGCCAGAGCCCGGAGACCAAAGGCCGAAGCTACCGGTCGAGGACTGGTAAGAGAGCACGCGGTAGATTGCCTCCTGCACCCGCTTCTGCACATCCGTGTCCTCCGGCAGACCGGATTGCTTGGACAGTTCGCTCAGATACAACAGAGGCAGTGCCCGGCTGGTCGTTTGTTCGGCGCAGCCATAGGGATAACGTTCGAGCGACGTTAGCAGCGCCGGGATGTCGAAGGCCGCCGAGCGCGTCACGCTGATGCTGACGGCCGAGCCTTGGAGCATGCTTTCGGCCAAAAGCTCGCCATCCACCGTGAGGCTGGCATTCGGCTGAAGGGTCACGGGATGGCGCGTCGTCACCGGCAATGCGGCGGGGCGAACCGGAACGGAGACAGATTGCTGCAGGGCGAGGCCATCCGCGCTCGACAGCTCGATCGAGATGGCGGCGTTGCCGGGATGCACGCCGGAGAGCGGCAGGGTCAGGTCGAACTTCCCGTCCGGCTTGACGCTGAAGGTCTGCTGCGCCTCGGCCGCGTCCACGACGACGGCGGAACTGCTGCTCACCTTGAGGGTCAGGTCGCCAGCGGGATGATCGGTATTGGCAATGTCGAGCCGCAGTTCGGCCTTGTCCCCAGGGGCTAAGAATTTCGGCAGGCTCGCGGTCACCACGACAGGATCGCGGATGATGATATCGGTGCTTGCATGTCCGACACCGGTCTTCGACCAGGCAACGGCCATGACACGCGCCGTGCCGTTGAACTGCGGAATGTCGAAGCTGATGATGGCCTTGCCGTTGGCATCCAGCTCGACCGGTCCGGAGAAGAACGCCACCAGTTGCTCGGTCGGCGGATTTCCCTGCAGCGGCATTTCGCCGCCGTCACCGCCGGTGCGCAGCCGCCCGGTGGCGCCGAGCGAACCGTCGATCAGGCGTCCATAGAGATCGCGGATTTCGAGGCCCAACTGCCGCTGGCCGAAATACCAGCCGTCGGGATCGGGCACTTCATAGCGGGTGAGATTGAGAATGCCGACATCGACCGCGGCAACCGTGACATAGGCCTCTTCACCCACCCCTGCCCCGGCCACCGAGACCGGAATGTTCAGTGTCTGGCGCGGCAGCGTCTTTTCCGGAAGATCGATCTTGACCGACAGCTTCCGGTCGGCCGGGTTAACCGCCAGCCATTTCACGCCAATGGCGCGCATCGGCATGCGGCTTTCCTGCGCATCGCCGGGACGATAGAGCGTGGCCGTGACATAGGCGCCGGCACCGAAATCGGCCGTGATGGGAATGTCGACTTCGCCGCCGGTCGCGGGAATGGTCGCGGTCTTCGTGCCGATCAGCTTTTCAGAACCGATGGTAACCAGAACCTCGCCGGCAAAGCGCGGCGAAACCCTGAGTTTTGCCGCCTCGCCGACAGCATAGTGTTCCTTGTCGAGGGCGATCTCGAGGCCATCCGGCGTTTCGGTTGAGCTCGCAGCGACATACCAGCCGGAATCGAACTCGACGCTCGATGTCGGCCCGTCAAGATCCGCCGTTTCGACCTCGAGCCGGTAGCGGCCCCAATCGGCAGACACGGCAATCTCACCGCCGTCCTGCGTCACGTCGAGGCGACCGGTGGAGACCTGCTTGGTCGAAATCACCGGTTCGTATTTCCACGACGTTCCGTCGCGGTACCACTGGTAATCCTGCTCGACGCGCAGAAGCTTCCAACCCAGCCCGGCTTTGGCAATTTTCGCGCCAGTGGCGTCGACCGCAATGACGTGGAATTTGCCAACGGCGTTCTCAGCAAGCTCGCCGGTGAATTCCGGCTTGATGCCGATCGTCTCGCCGGTCGGCTTGACCGGCAGGCTGAGCGAGCGCTCGACGGCCCGACCGCCGGCTTCCTGCACGCGCACGGTGATCGTGGCATTGAGCAACTGCGTCGTCGAAGGCATGTCGGTCAGATCGACATCGAAGTTCGCCTTGCCGTCTTCATCCAGCGGCTCAAGGCCTTCGAGCGTCGTCCTGCTGTCTTCCGTCGCTTCCTCATCGGCAAGGCCGAAAAAGTAACCCTTGAAGTCCGGGCTTTCGCGCGTCGGCTTGAGATTGATCTCGCCTTCGAGCTCCAATCCTGCCGCAGGTGCGCCGTAGAGGAAACGACCATCGACGGTAACCGGCGTCGGCTGGTCCGGCTCGATCTGCTTCATCGTGCTGGCAAGATCGAACTCGATCCGATCCGGCACGAAGTCATCGACCTGGAACTGCTTTTCGCTGATCGCCGTGCCCTTGGGATCGGTGAAGATCTGCACCATCCAGGTGCCGCGCATGGCATTGGGCTGCAGCGGCAGGTCGATTGCATAACCACCCGCCTGCCCGCCGTCGCTGACGAGACGGCGATCTTCCACGCCATCCGGACGCATGAAGACGAAGGTCAGAGGCAGCTTCTCGATCGCCACCGACGCACTGTCACGGGCAAGCGCGGAGACATGTACCGTTTCACCGGCGCGATAAATGCCGCGTTCCGTCCAGGTCAGAATGTCGATCGCGCCGGGAGCCGCACGACCTGTGACACCGCGATCCGACAGATCGAAGCCGGCTCGGGTGAGGTCGAGGAAGACATAATCGTCATTGCCGCTCTTCGCGGTGATGACGGCTGGAACCATGGCGGCGGTGCCGCGCAGCAGGCCGGCGTCGAATGTCGCGCGGCCGTCGGCAGCGGTCGTCGCTGTGCCGAGCACTTCATTGTTCTTGGAGAGCAGCGTCAGCTCGATACCATCAAGCTGCTTCGCGCTTGCCAGCGAGCGGGCGAAAACCGAGAGCCCGTCGGTGCCTGAGAAGGTCGACAGGCCGATATCGGAAATGACGAACCATTGCGTCGCGTGGCTGTCCCATTCATTGCTGGGAGCCGTTGCCGAGACTGCGGTCAGCGCATAGACGCCGGGCTTGCGCTGCGGCAGTGCTTCATCGACCGGGAAGCTGGTCACCACTTCCTTGTTGAGGTCGGTGGCGGTGTCGATCGTGCCCTGCCAGACCAGTTCGCCATTCTCGTCCTGGATACGCTGGGCGCTGTAACCGTCAAGCTGGGTCAGGAATTGCGAGGTTGTGAGCAGCGAGGCAATATTGCGATCACCGATGCGATAGAGCTTAAGATTGGCGCTCGATGTGTTGACGGAGACGAGCGGAATACCACGCCGCGCCGTGCCCGGAAGAACGAAGCTGTCGCCGGTGAAACGGACCATGGCCGTGCGATCGGGGATATAGACGTCGAGATTGACCGTCGTTGCCAGCGGATCGTCCGTGATCGAGGACGGCAGGCCTTCGCGGAAGGCGAGCTTGTAGCGCTGGCCATGGCTCAGGCCCTCGACGCAGATCTCGCTGCCCTTGGCTTCCAACGCCTTTGGAGCAGCGCCATCAAGCGTCACATAAGGCGTATAATCGACGCCGAGCTTGACCAGCGGATCGGAGAACTGGACGCAGACGCGCGGGATGGCACCGTCGGAATCGATCGTATGTTCGGTGACGCGAAAACCTTGGCGCGAGCGCAGATCGAGATAGGCCGCGCGAACGGACTTCGACTCGGCAAGGGCAAGGCTCGCCTTGAATGCATCGAGCGACGGGCGGAAATTTTCCGAATTCTTGTAGGCGGTTGCCAATGCAGCCAACGCTTCGGCGCGCGACTGCGTCGTGCGCGATAGCTGGTAGGCGTTCAGCGCGGCGAGCGATGCCTGCACCGCAAAATCTGTGTTGCCGTAGACGCGGTTTGCCGCCTGCGCGGCTTCCAGCCAAAGCGCGCCATTGTCCGGGGTGATCGCCAACGCACCCTGGAAGGCCTTGAGCGCCGGGGCGACATTGCCGGCTGCCAGTTCGCGGTTGCCCGCAGCAATGCGGCCATAGAGGCCCTGGACATCCTGGTCCTTCAGGACCATGAGATTGTCCTTGGCCGCGCGGGCGTCGCTCAGCAACTGTTCCGTGACGAAAGGCAGCGCCGGCGGCGCGCCGATATCAGGTTCGGCCGAGGCCGCATCGGCGATCTTGCCGGCGATCGCACCGTTAAAGGTGTTCAGCTTGTTGTAGTCGGACTTGAGAAAGCACCATTTCACCTTCGGATTGTAGGTGAAGGCACGGCAGGAGGAGTCGGCGATGCACACGGTCTTGCATTCCGCCAGCGACACATCCTGCTCCGTGCGAAGATCGAAGCCGAAATAATCGCCATTCTCCGTCGTCACGATATGACGGCCGGTCTCGGCTGCGTGCGATGCGGGCGAGAATGCCAAAATACTCAGGATGATCGCAGAAAATCGGATAAACGCGCGCATAGACATAAGTCCTCCCCAACGCTGCCGTTCTGACCGGTTATACTCTTGAGACTCGCCTGGAGTTTGTCAACCGAGGATGGGCAGCGACCGATCGTGGTCTCTGCGCTGGTTAACGGTTGAAGGTCACGGTTTAATCGCGGCACAGCGGACAAAAGCGCGCCATCGGCGAAGTTTTTCAATGCCGGAAATTGCCTGTCGCAGAATGCAGGCGCGACAGGCATGTGCCGATCCGATCAGCTTGCCTGCAATTGCAGCTGCGATCGGGCGTTGATCAGGGTCGCGGCCGCATAGGTCTGCGTAACGATTTCCGGGACGAGATCGATGTCGGGAAGCGAGCCAAGCCCCAGCGGGCCGATGGCAAACAGGCCGACCGGACGCCCTCGCTCGGTCAGCAACTCGCCGGAGGGATTGACAGCAAGGCCGAGGTCAAGCTCGTCGGTGGTTGCAAGACCCGCCCGCAACAGGTCGGCAACGACCGGATCCTTCAGATCGGGCGACAGGCAACGGCAATCGATCACCTCGTCGGCAAGAAGCTTTTCCTCGCCGGACTGGCCGGCCCAGCGGATCAGCAGTCCGTCGGGCAAATGCTTGAGCGTTGTCCCGCGCCTCAGTTCCGTCATACCGCCGGCGAATTCACGCTCCAGCCGCGCATGGACGTCAGCCGGCAGGCGGTTGCGGTGGCTGTCATAGATGGCGCGCAGGTGTCGGTTGAACTGCCGCTTCTCGTTCGGCGGCAACGATGCCCACAGCGAACGGGCGCGCTTGCGCAGGCCATTCATCGCCGCCTGCCAGCTCCAGCCGTTTTCCTCCGCCTGGGCACAGGCCTTGCGGACGAAACGAACGATGCTGCGCAATTGCGACGGCATTGGCTGGGTCGGGAAGACGGCATCGGCCGGCATTCTTGTATGTGGCTGTGGCAGGAAACCGCGACGCGACAGGATAGTGACGCGGCCAGTGAAGCCACCATCGCGCAATTGCAGAACCTGATCGACGGCGCGCAAGCCATTGCCCATGACAACGACATGCCGCGACACGCCCTCCGGCTGCAGCAAGCGAATCTGCCGATCCTCACGCACTGTTTCCGCCAGGGGCTTCATACCGTAGCCGGTCGCGAGGATCACCGTGTCGTAAGCCGCCTCGGTTCCATCGTCGAGACCGAGGGTAAACAGACCATTGTCGTCGCGGCGCAGCCTGCTGATGCCTTCGTTGGACATCTGGACACTGACATCCTTACGTTGGGCGAGCGCCTCGGAAAACCGCTGATAGACATAGTCGCTGAAGGTGGATTTCGGCACGAATATCTGGCCGAACCCCGGTATCGCCGCCGAGACCGCCTCACGAAATGGCGCGTTGGCCTGCAGCCAGCGGGTGAAATCCTTCGGCTCTCCGGTCGAGACCGAAAGATCACGGGCGCGGCTGTTGAGGATTTCGGTTGAACGCGAAGTGGCAAGGGCCTGGCCGCCGCTGACGATCGGCTGCGGATCGAACAGGCGAAGCTGGAAAGGCTGGCTGACCGTCTTCAAAAGCGCGATCGCCATCATCAGGCCGGAAAAACCGCGACCGACGATGGCGATCTGCAAGGGCTCGTCCCTGAGACCGAAGGGCGGCGAAAGACCGTGTACCGTCATATCATTTGCTCCCCGCATCATGCGGCTGGATGGTTGAACCTGGGCACCCACATGCAAACGCCAAATATCCGGCATACTCTATCTATTTTGTCATATTAGACACGGAGAAGCCCCGGTTTCAAGTCGTTTTCACGCGAGGAAATTCTCTGAAATATTTCCGTATCTTATATCGCATGCCCCTGGAATCGCCGCTCCACGCGCAGCGGAACGGCGCCAATTCGGCGGATTTTACCGCGCGATATGGCTGTTGCGCGGTTTTTCCAAACGCCGGAGAAAGGCGTCGATATCGCCGTTGCTATGCCGCATCTGCCGCTTGCGCACCATGATACCCATGACACGCGCAGCCGTCGAAAACGTCATTTCGTCGAGCGGGCTGTCGCTGCTCCAGGGCTTGGTCAGGCGCTCGGTGATTGCGCTGACCATGTTGTTGGGAAGAATATCCGTGCAATCGCGCATGCGATCAAAGACGGCTGCGATCGAAACGGGCATGCCTTGATGATAGACCACCGGAACATCGTCGCCGCCGGCCCAGTCGTCATAGGTTTCAAGCGCGTCCCGAAACAGTTGATGCAGGGTAATGGGGGCATGACCTTCATGAAGGTCAGGCAACAGGTTCTTCATCTGCACATCCTCATCGTTGTTAACACGGTGCTGGTGCCGACAGAAATCGACCTGACGCGAAAATACGCTGAAGACGGGTTTGTTCCACACCGTTCAAAAAAAATTTATTCAGTTGGTCGGGCGCAGTTACCCCGCCCAGAGCGCTTTTCGACGCCTACTTCCGCACGAGACTGAAGGAGAAGTGGGTGCCACGGTGATAATCAATGGCGTGGATGACCGGGACGCCAGCGGCGTTGAAGCAGGTTTCGCGGATCAGCAGCGCCGGGCCGAAGCCGCGCAGGTCGTGGCGTTCGGCGACATCATGGGGCAGCATGACGGCCGAGACCTTGGCCGACGACATGCGGGGGCGATGGCGATACCGTTCCAGCAAGGACAGAAGCGAGCCGCTCCAGTCCACATCGAACAGGCGGGCCGGAATGATCTGCCTCGGCACGTAGTCGATACAGTACATGATCGGCTCGTCGTTCTGGAGCCGCAGGCGCTCCAGCCGGATCACCCGCTCTTCGGGCGCCAACTGCAGATGCGCGGCCGTGGTCGCGTCCGGCTCCTCCTCGGCGATGGAGAGCACCCGGTTGGCGGTCTTGTAGCCATAGTGCTGCGCCATGTCGGTGACGCTTTCGAATACCGTGATCGGGCGTTCGACGCTGACCGCGGACATGGCCGAGACAAAACGGCCGCGCCCATGCTCGACGAAGATGACATCGTCCTGTTCGAGCAGCTTCAGCGCCTCGCGCACGGCCGGACGAGAGATCTTGAATCGCTGCGTCAGCTGCGCTTCCGTCGGAAGCTTGTCGCCGGGCTTCAGACCATCGTCCTTGATCAGATTGGCAATACGATCGCGCAGCTGGATGACCAATGTGCGTGTATCGCGAATAGGCTCGTCCAATTATAACCTCTTGCTAATTAATGCCGACACCGATTGTTCTTGTCTGACAAATTCGAAAACGTCAACCATCGCCTTATGCTGCTCCAGTGCCTATCCATGGCGCCAACGCATCAATCCATGCGAAATCCGCACGACCTTGCCGTTGACAACAAAAACCTACGATGTCAGTTGTCTTACAACATAAACCTCAGTCAACGCGGCTTCACGGCCCAGCTCAAGCGAGACCCGCCATGCTCAATTTCGACGAACAACGTTTCCTGCGGATCCAGAATGGCGCCGTGGGGTTGCACGCGCGGCTCGACCAGGTGATCGGCTCCTGCCTTTCGTCCGGCGCGGAGAATGTATTCTTTCTCGGGACCGGCGGCGCGGCGATCCTCATGCAGCCGGCAGTACAGCTGCTGCAGACAAAATCACGCTTCCCGGCCTTTCACGGCCTGCCGGCGGAGCTGGTTGTCACCGGCTCGGCCAACCTGACGGAAAAATCAATCGTCGTCATGCCGTCGCTGTCGGGCACGACGAAGGAAAGCGTGGCACTGCTCGCCAAGCTCAAGGAGATCGGTGCGACCGTGCTGACGCTCGTCGGCCATGCGGAAACCCCGCTCGGCAAGGGCGGCGACCATGTCTTCGTCAATTTTGCCGAGGACGATACGTCTTGCGAATCTTTCTATCTGCAATCCCTGATCATTGCGCTCTCGATCATGAAGCACCGTGGCGAGATCACCAATTACGACCAGTTGGTGGGCGAACTCGTGCAACTCCCGGCATTGCTGCTCGAGGTCAAGCGTGCCTATGAACCGAAGGCGGAAGATTTCGCTCGGACGCTGGCGGCGTCGGACTATCACATCGTTACCGGTGCCGGAAACGCCTGGCCGCAGGCCTTCTATTACGGCATGTGCATCCTGGAAGAAATGCAGTGGATCCGTACACGCCCGGTCCATGCCTCGGACTTCTTTCACGGCACGCTGGAACTGGTGGAAAAGGGTGTCAGCGTCATCCTCTTCAAGGGAGAGGACGCACTTCGACCGCTCGCCGAGCGCGTCGAGAATTTCGTTCCGAATTATACCGACAAGCTGACTGTACTGGACACGGCCTCCTTCGAACTGCCGGGCATTTCCGCCGAGGTCCGCGCCCTGGTTTCGCCGGTGCTGCTGGCAACGGTTCTGGAGCGCATCAGCGCCCATCTCGAAGTGCTGCGCAACCATCCCCTGACGACCCGCCGCTATTACAAGCGCGTCGCCTATTGAGGCCGATCTGAAATCGCTTTAAGGCCGCGCGTGTCATAGAGGCATGCGCGGCCTTCGTCGTCGCAACCCTGCCGGGGAACCCGCATGAAAAAGCTCCGCTTCGCAACCGTCGGCGACAATTGCATCGATCGCTTCCAGCCGCCGGTCGGGCAGTCGCTGGTCGGCGGCAACGCCGTCAATGTCGCGGTCCAGTTGGCGGCGCTTGGGCACGACTGCTTTTACTTCGGCGCCGTTGGCACCGATCCTGATGGCGCAAGGACACGTCGGCTTCTGCGAGAAAGCGGCCTTCTGACCGATTATCTGCAGGATCGGACGGGCGTGACCGCCTATACCGACATCGCCGTGCTGGAATCGGGCGACCGTATCATGACCTTCGAGGATTTCGGTGTCTGCGCCGGTTATGCGCCCTCTCCTTCCGAGGTCGAAATCCTGAAAGCGATGGATCATGTCCATATCGGCTGGCTGGACGATGGTGGAGCGCTCAAACGCATGCTCTCCTCCGCCGGCATCAGTGTCTCGCAGGACCTGTCCGTCAATGCCGATCCTGAAAATCGCAGCGCCGATGGGCTGACCATCGCTTTCGGGTCTGCCGGCGAAGACGAGGGGATGGCCGATAAGATGATGGCGGACCTTCTCAGCCAAGGCGCCCGGCTTGCCGTCGTCACGCGCGGCGCGCTCGGCTCCAGTGCAAGCGATAGCTCTTACCAGGCAACAACCGGCGTTACGCCCGTCGAGGTCATCGACACAACCGGTGCGGGCGACAGTTTCATTGCCGGATTTCTATCGGCCCATATCGGCGGCCAATCGTTGGAATCCTGCCTCGAGGCCGGGCGAGACCGAGCCGCGCTGACCTGCGGCCATGTCGGCGGCTTCCCGCAGGATCCGGCTCCGCTTTAATCTCGACGCGAAGAGCATGAACTCTGACGGCGGACCTTGCGTCCGCCGTCAGAGTTTGCCTGTCTAGTGAAGCAACTGGCTGAGGAAGAGGCTGGCGCGATCGGTCTTCGGGTGGGCGAAGAAATCCTCCGGCTTGCCTTCCTCGACGATGCGACCGCGGTCCATGAAGATCACCCGGTCGGCAACCTGGCGAGCAAAACCCATCTCGTGCGTCACGCAGACCATGGTCATGCCCTCTCCGGCGAGCTCGACCATCGTATCGAGCACTTCCTTGACCATTTCCGGATCAAGCGCCGAGGTCGGCTCATCGAACAGCATGACCTTGGGATTCATGCACAGTGCCCGAGCGATGGCGACGCGCTGCTGCTGGCCGCCGGAGAGCTGGCCCGGATATTTGTGTGCCTGGTCGGGAATGCGCACACGTTCCAGGAAGGTCATGGCGATATCGACGGCATGCTTGCGCGGCAGCTTCTTCACCCACATCGGCGCGAGGATGCAGTTTTCGAGAATGGTCAGGTGCGGAAACAGGTTGAACTGCTGGAACACCATGCCGATGCCTCGGCGGATCATATCGGCCTTGCGTTCATCGTCGTCGAGTTCGACGCCGCCAACGAGAATATGGCCCTGCTGATGCGCCTCCAGCCGGTTGACGCAACGGATCAGCGTCGATTTGCCCGAGCCCGACGGTCCGCAGATCACCACCTTCTCCTGCGGCGCGATCGAAAGGTTGATGTCGTCGAGCGCATGGAACTGGCCGAACCATTTGTGGACGCTGCGCAGTACGATTTGCGCGTTCTGCATGGAAGGGTTCATCGATGTCTCCAAGGGTTATTTCAGGACAAGCCAGCCCGATAGAATGATGATGGCGGCGCCCGCCAGCGTGTGAAACCCGATCGGCGTCGCAAACAGCAATCCGCCATAGACCATGCCCCAGATGATCTGGCTGTACTGGAAGGGCGCGACGATCGAAGCCTTGCCGATACGAAAGGCCCTGACCAGCAGCATATGCCCGGCAAACATGAAGGCACCGGCGAGACTGGCAAAACCGACATCGGTCATGGTGACCGGCGTCAGCCCACCGTTGATGATCGCGATCACCAGTGCCAGCACGGTCAGCACAGCCAACAGCGTCGCGACGAGCGCGCCATCGGACTCGCCCGGTTTGGCGCGCCGCAGGAGAATGAGCGACAGTGCGAAGAGGAGCGCCGAGCCGACGGCAGCGGCATGCCCGAGGTTCAGCGGCTCCACGCCCGGTCGCAAGGCGACCGTCACGCCGACGAAGCCGATCAGGACACCGGACCAGGCAAGCATCGACAGGCGCTCTCCGAGAAGGACGAAAGCCAGCACAGCCACCATCAACGGCGTCAGAAAAGCGAGAAGATAGGCCTCGGCCAGCGGAAGCACGGCGAAGGCATAGTGGATGAGCAGCGTGTCGGCCGCCAGGAGCAGCGCCCGCAAAAGGGCCAGCCCCGGATAGCGCGGCAACAGAATGCTGCCGTTGCGGGTGATCGCGGCCTGCGCCACGATCAGCACGAGAGCGGCGGCCGTGACCATGAAAGTTACCTGCGGCACGGCGAAGCGCTGGGCCAGAAGCTTGACCAGGGCATCCGTCGCCGAGAACACGCAGAAGGCCAAGAGGACGACGAGGACGGCGCGCAGATTGGATGAGGCGGCCGGTCTGTCTTGAGACCGGCCGGAGATGATGTCAGCGGGCATTGAACCGCCCGAAGCGTTCCTCGATGCGAGACTGCAGGAATTCAAGCCCGATCGACAGAATCCAGTAGATCATCGACGCGGTGATCAGCATTTCGATATGCCGGAACTCCGTCTGGCCCTGCGTGCGGGCGAGATACATGATTTCCCAGACGCCGACGACGGAGACCAGCGACGAGTCCTTCAGCATGGCGATGAACTGATTGCCGGTCGGCGGAATGATGACCCGCATCGCCTGTGGCAGGATGACAAGCGCCATGGTCTGGCTGGAACTCAATCCCAGCGCGGTTGCGCCTTCGGTCTGTCCGCGCGGGATGCTCTCGATACCGGCCCGGAAGATTTCCGTCATGTAGGCGCCGTAGCAGAGCGACAGCGCCAGGATGCCGGCGGGAACCGCACCGATGACGTAGCCGACCTGCGGCAGGCCGAGATAGATGATGTAGATCTGCATCAGCAGCGGCAGACCGCGAAACAGCGAAGTATAGAATGTCGCCAGTCCGTAGATCACGCCGTTCTTCGACAGTTTCGCAATCGCGCCTGCCAGCGCGATGCCGGTCGCCACAACGATGGAAATGGCGGAGATATAGAGCGTCGTCACCACGCCCTGCGAGATCATGAATCCGATCTTCTTGCCGATGAAGGGCAGGGAAAGATTGAAGGAATAGAAGAAC
The DNA here is from genome assembly GCF_051669845.1 of Pararhizobium sp. O133. Classification (NCBI taxonomy): domain Bacteria; kingdom Pseudomonadati; phylum Pseudomonadota; class Alphaproteobacteria; order Hyphomicrobiales; family Rhizobiaceae; genus Pararhizobium; species Pararhizobium sp. O133. The sequence goes on from NZ_CP196427.1 coordinate 263,172, forward strand.
AGCATCAGCAGCAAGAACAATTCGACCCAGACGCCGATGATTTGCTGGCGTCGTGTCAACTGGCGAAGCGCCATCCAGTTGGCGGCGAGAATCAGGGCGATCATGCCGGCGGCGAAGAGACGCCCGAGAGCGATGTTGTCCGCCAGCCACGCGGCGCTGGCCGGGATCAAATACCCCAGCCAGGCCGAACTGATGCCCATTGCATAGAGGCCAAGGGTGATAAGGCAGAGAACGAAGGCAATCGCCGTGCGTCGCGCGGCATCGGGATAATTCAGTATCAAACGGCCAATCATGTCCATCCTCCGCCGTCAGGCCGCGCGCTCGCGCCAGAGATCCTGAGCCTGCAATTTCCAATAGGTGAGTTGCGCGACCGCCAGCCCGGCAAGGCCGCCCGCCCAGACGAGCCCGAATGGCTTGAACAGGGTATAGCGGTCGCTCTGTCCGAGAATGCCCTCGGCCACGATTTTGCCGCCGATCGCCGTGGTGTTGAGCCCATGCCCGCCGAAGGCCGTGCAATGCCAGACACCCGGCTGCATCTGGCCGATCTGGGGCATGAGATGGCGAGCGTAGGACATCAAGCCGGACCAGGCGAGTTCCGTCTTCAATTCGGAAAGCTGCGGATAGGTCCCCGTCATCTCGCGGCGCAATTCGCCGGCAAGGGCCGAAGCCGATGCCGCCCGCGTCGTGATCCGCCCGCCCCACAGGATGCGCTTGCCGCCATCGACAAGCCGATAATAGTCACCTGCGCGACGGTTGTCGCCGATCGCATCGGTCGTCACGATCGCTTCACGGATCAGGTCCGGCGCTTCTTCGCTCAGCATCACATAGGTGGCGATCGGCAGGAAGGCGCGTTTCAAGCGCCCGTTGAGCGCCCCGGTATAACCACCGGTCGTGAAGACGACATGGCGCGCCTTGACGCGACCATCCGCGGTGCTGACGATTTTTTCCGGTCCATCCAGCGTCGTCGCCGTGGCCGGGGAATTTTCATAGATCCGCCCGCCCAGCCGCTCGATTTCCACGGCAATGGCGCGTAGATAATTGAGTGGGTGCATATGGAACGCCTTGGCATCCCGCAGACCCTGGTAATAGCGGCTGGATTTCAGGACGGAGCGAACCTCATCACGCTCGAGATAGTCGAGTTGATAATTATATTTGCGCGCCACCTGATCCGCATAGGCCTTGAGGCTGGAGCCGCCATCATGACGCAATACGCTCATGATGCCCGGTTGCGGGCGAGCGCCCTCGATTGCGAGATCGTGGATCGTATCGCGAACGAAATCGACGCCTTCGATCGACAGAAGGTGAATCTTTCGCGCATTCTCCGGGCCGGCCATACTGGCGATCTCTTCGCCACCCGTCGCAAATCCCGGACTGACAAAACCGCCGTTGCGCCCGGAAGCGCCGAAGCCGACGCTCTCGGCTTCCAATACGACAACGACCTGTCCGGCACGCGCCAGTTGCAGAGCGGTTGTCAGACCGGCAAGCCCCGCGCCGATGATCACCGTGTCACAGTCCGCCGCGCCCTTGAGCACAGGCCTGACCTTTTCTTCCATCATCGTGCGTCGGTAATAGGTATCGGGATAGGACATGTTCTTGCTCGCGGGCTTGCGCATGGAGGGTCGCACGGACGGCGAAAACCGCCCGTGCGATCATGATATCAATCGGCGGCGTAGTCCTTGCCGTACCACTTGGTGGTCAGCGTTGCCAATGTGCCGTCCTTCTTCATGTCAGCGACGATCGCACTGACCTTGGCGGTCCATTCCGGGTCGACCTTCTCGGCGATGACGACCAGCGGCTCCTTGAAGGCATAATCGCCTTCAAGGATGCGGAGCGGATAGCCGTTCTTGATGGCATTCGCGGCCGTCTGCTCCGGCGCGATGACGGCATCGAGGCGGACACCGGCGCCGAGGCGCAGGTCATCGAACGGCAGCATGGAATCGGCGAAGGTACGAATCTCGCCCGGCTCAAGCTTGTACTCGATCGGCGGCAGGCCCGGCGCGTCGATTTCCAGCTGACGACGGATAAAATCCTCCGATGTTGTCGCCGTTTCAACGCCGATGATCTTGCCGTTGAGGTCTTCGACCGACTTGGCGGTGCTGTCCTTGTGAACGACGTAGACATAGGGGCTGTAGTAGTAGACGCCGACGAAATCGATGACCTGGGCGCGCGCCTTGGTGGGCGTGACGGAACCGACGCCGAGATCGTAGCGGCCCTGCCAGCGGCCGCCGGTCAGCGTTGCCCAATCCGGCGTTTCGAAGCTCACCTCGACGCCGAGGCGCTTGGCGATCTCGCGCGACACGTCGATATCGAAGCCGACCATTTCATTGCTGTCGTCGAGATAACTCTGGGGTGGCCAACCGCTGTTGGTGGCAACGACCATTGCCTTCTTCCCCATCACGCGGTCGAGCGTTTCGCCCGCATGTGCCGATGTAATGACACCCAAAGCGGCGATGCCGATCGCCAGGTGTGTGAGAAACTTCCTCATGCCTTCCTCCCTTAAGCGGCTTTCGCCACGATCCCATTTTTGTAAGATGTCAGACAACATAATGTAGAAGTGAAACCAGCCCGCGAGTCAAGCGACGGAGCGGTCCTGAGAAATGAAAGAAATTGATGACGCAATGCGATTTCGTGATGACATGAGGCTGAGCGGTATGGCGATCAGAATCGGAGTGCAGGCTTGGGCCATCGGCTCACGCCTCGTTTCGACCTATTTCAGCCGCATACCGGAGGCGATCACAGTCTCATCGCTTTTCGTAAATTCGCTGGCCGGGTTGCGACGCGAGAACTTGCGTTCAAATAGAAACGGGGCCTCGAAAGGCCCCGTTCATCATTCACCGTTCGATTGTCTATCCTCAGATAATCGACGCCCGACCTGCATAACGGCCCCGTTCCGCATCGATCTCGGCTTGCGAATACGGATCAGACTTTTCGTTGAAGCCGGTCCAGCCCTGCCCTTCATAGGCGGTCCGGCGGGCCGGGAGATCGACCCAGTTGGAACGCTGCAGGATCGCTTCAGCTTCCGCGCGGCGCGCATCATCGACCTTCGCCGTCACCAGCGTGCCGCCCCGGCGAACACCCTCGGCATAGACATGAGCGTCACGTTCATCGACGCCGGAATCCGTCAGAGCCCCGACGATGCCGCCGGTTACGCCGCCGACGACCGCACCTGCCGCGGCACCGGCCGCCGTTGCGGCGAGCCAGCCAGCGGCAACGACGGGGCCGACGCCCGGAATGGCCATGATGCCGAGACCGGTCAGCAAGCCACCGACACCGCCGACGGCCGCACCGATGCCGGCACCCGTTCCTGCATCTTCGGCAGCGTCATTGTCGTCCGTCTTGTGGCGACCATCCGAATTGTTGGAAACGATGCTGATATCGCTGTCGGAAATTCCGGCCGCCTTCAGTTGATCAACAGCCGAGCTTGCATCGGAATAATTGTCGAAAAGTCCCGTAACCGTCTTTGTCATGATCTATCTCCTTGTTGTTGTTGTTCTTTGTGATTGGTCGTTGGTAGCTCACTTGGCGACAACGTTGCCCTGGTAGTCCATCGACACCATGACGGGTTTGCCGTCCTTGGTAGCCTTGGCCTGCCAGACGCCTTGGTCGTCGAGCTTCAGCTCGGTGACATCCGCATAACCGGCCTCGACGATGCGGTCCTTGGCCTGGTCCTCGGTGAAACTGTTTGCGCCCTCGACAGGTGCCGTAGCGTTCTGGTCGCTCGGCGTTGCAACCGCCGGCGTATCGCCGTCGGGATTGGCCGCAGGTTTCGTCTCCTGCGCGAATACCGATGTTGCGGAAAAGGCAACGACCGCTGCTGCCATAAGAAGGTTCTTCATTGGGGTTCTCCTCGTTCGGATCGTCAGTGATCCTCGGTCCCAAAAACCAGCGACCTGCGGAAATGTTCCGAACAAAAATATGTTTACCGGCCGGAAAAGACTAAAAAAATCGGTAATTTAGTCGATATCGAAGTGGACACGGGCGTGCCCACCTTTGCCGCTGAAGCCTCTTGACCTCCAAGCTGTCCGGCACGGTCGCCACGGTCGCTTCGCCCTTCATCTTACGCTTCACCGCGCTCCGGCCATGTCGATGCGCCAGACATGTCGGTGACCACATTCAGCCAGCAAGTTCCGAATCCCGCAATTGAAATATCACTGCAAGAAATCGATAAATCCATATTTTTTAGCTGCTTAGGAGCCTTGTTTGATTTAAAAATATTTCATGGACACACAATAGGCATTCTGATATATCAGATGATATTAGATTAATTTAACACGGCCCTCATTCAGGAGATTACGATGACGGCGAATATATTCAGCGGCTGCATTCCCGCGCTCATGACCCCCTGCAAGCCTGATCGCACACCGGATTTCGACGCGCTCGTCCGGAAGGGCAAGGAACTGATCGCGGCCGGCATGTCCGCCGTCGTCTATTGCGGCTCGATGGGTGACTGGCCGCTGCTGACCGATGAAGAACGACAGGAAGGTGTACGCAGGCTGGCCGAGGCCGGCGTGCCGGTCATCGTCGGCACCGGCGCGATCAACACAAAATCGGCCGTCAGCCATGCGGCGCATGCGGCGCGCGTCGGCGCCAAGGGCCTGATGGTCATCCCCCGCGTCCTGTCGCGCGGCACGTCCGTTTCGGCCCAGCGCGAGCACTTCTCGGCCATCCTCGCCGCCGCCACGGATCTGCCGGCGGTCATCTACAACAGCCCCTACTACGGCTTTGCCACCCGCGCCGATCTCTTCTTCGAATTGCGCGGTCGTTTCTCCAACCTTGTCGGCTTCAAGGAATTCGGCGGGAAGAAGGACATGACCTATGCGGCCGAGAACATCACATCGGGCGATGACAGCCTGACCCTGATGATCGGCGTCGATACCGGCGTCTATCACGGCTTCGTCAATTGCGGCGCCGGCGGCGCCATCACCGGCATCGGCAATGCTCTGCCGAAAGAAGTTCTGCATCTGGTATCGCTCTGCGAAAAAGCCGCCAAGGGCGATGCCACGGCGCGGCGTGAAGCGCTTGAACTCGAGGAAGCACTGACCGTGCTCTCCACCTATGACGAAGGCCCGGACCTCGTCCTGCACTACAAGCACCTGATGGTGCTGAACGGTGATGCGGAATACGCGCTGCATTTCAACGAAACCGACAAGCTCAGTGCCTCGCAGCAGAAGCATCTGGAAAACCAGTATGCGCTGTTCAAGGCCTGGTATGCCGCGCGGTATGCCTGAACGATCAGTCTTGCATCTGCCAAGACGCAATAGCGGAAACAGCTGTTACCGCAGACGCATCACGTGAGGTGTGAACGGGGAACGCGGTTGCAATCGCGTCCTCACTCCGCCTGCCGGGCCTTCGATCCGGCGGCGATCGTCAGCACGAATTCGTCGAGTTCGCGTTCCAAACGTTCCATGGGGACGCCGACGAAGCGGGCCTCGAGGCTGATGCTGATGACGCCGTGTACCGCGCCGAACAATGTGCGGGCGCGGCTGGCCCGGTCCTCCGCTGAAAGACTAGGCTGCAATTCGGCCAGCGGTTCGGCGATGACGTCCATGAGGAACATGTGTTCCTGGAGATGCCACTCCGGTGACTGCTCCACGGGACGATACTCGAACAGCGCCTTCCACAGATGGCGGTGATTGACCGCGAAGGCGAGATAACCGCGCGCCAGATTGCGCATCCGGTCAGTCGGTGTCCGGTCCTTCACCTCTTGCAAGGTGAGTGAAGCCTCCAGCGCCTTCAGCGTTCCGGAATTGACGTGAATGATCAACTCATCGAGATCGGCGAACACCGTGTAGAGGCCTCCGAGCGCGCAGCCGGCATCTTGGGTGACGTCGCGGGCACGCAGGTTCGCCAGCCCATCGGTGCCAATGCGATTGCGCGCGGCCTCGATCAGCCTCGCCTTCAGATCCTCGCGTTTTTCTTCCCGCTTTCCAGCCATTAATCATGTCCAATCCAGATTATGAACGTCGTTCATTTTATATCTTGAACGTCGTTCATTTTCGCGTATATTCATGAACATTGTTCATATAGTGGAGGAAGGACATGTTCAATTTAATTCTCACATTGCTGCGTGGCCGGGCGCATGAGGCCGAGCAGGCCTTTGCCGACCGCAATGCCGTGCCGCTGCTCGCCCAGCAGATCCGCGACGCAAGCCTCGCGATCCAGTCGACCCGCCGGGCCATTGCGGTCGCCATCGCCCAGAACGCGCAGGAAAAGAAGCAGCACGCCGTCATCATCGGCCATATCGCCAACCTCGAAACCCGCACGCTTGCCGCCCTGCAAAAAGGCGATACGCTGCTGGCACGGGAGGCGGCCGAAACGATCGCTCATCTGGAGGCTGAGCGTGACGCATCGACTGCCGCCCAGACGCAGTTCTCGACAGCGATCGACAAGGTAAAGGGCACGTTGCGGGCCGCCGAAGCCCGCTTTCACGACTTGCAGCGTGGCGAGCGTCTGGCGCGTACGACCGAGGAGGTTCAAAAGCTCGGCAGGGTTCATATCGGCCGCCGGCTCGCCACCCTCGCCGATGCCGAGGAAACGCTGTCGCGGCTTCGGATGCGGCAGGCGCAGACTGAAGTGACCACCGCCACCCTTCAGGAACTGGAGGGATTGGCGCCCGAGCGTACCATCGAGAAGCTTGCCAATGCCGGCTGCGGGACTCCCCTGCGCGTATCGGCAGACGATGTTCTTTCCCGCCTGCGCAGCCAGATGAATTCAGCCGCCTGACCCTCTCCCGAAACCGGCACCCGTCAAAAAAGGATCACGACAATGAACGACAGTTTCCAGAAGCACTCCTCCAGCTGGGTCAGCTTCTCCTATGTTTCCTTCGGTACCGCCGCCTTCATGCTGGCCGCCGGCCTGTACATGATGCCGCTCGATCTCTGGGGCAAAGGCTATCTGGCCATGGGCATCCTGATGCTCGTGCAAACCACGGTCAACATCACCAAGACGCTGCGCGACAATGCCGAATCCGAAAAGCTGATCCGCAAGATCGAAGACGCCAAGACCGAAAAGCTGCTCGTCAATTTCAATCGTACCGGCGAAAATTGATCTTCCTTAACCACCACAGAGTTGTTGCGCTCCGCAACCGTTGCGCAACATCTCTGTGGCTATCTGCCCGGATCGAAAGAGGGACCCGCCATGCAACGCAATCTGATGACATCAAGGAAATTTGCGCCGCTCTTCTGGACGCAGTTCCTTTCCGCCTTCAACGACAATTTCCTGAAACAGACGCTCGTGTTCGTGATCCTGGCGCAGATGGCCGCCGAAGGCGCCTCGCTCGTCACCATCGCCGGCGGCATCTTCATCCTGCCCTTCCTGCTGCTCTCGGCCATGGCCGGGCAACTCGCCGACAAATATGACAAGGCCTGGATAGCCGAATTGCTGAAGCGTTCCGAGATCGGCGTCGCCGCTGTCGCCGTCATCGGCATTGCCTTCTCCTCCATCCCGATCCTGATGCTCGCTTTGTTCGGCTTCGGCATCATCTCCGCGCTGTTCGGCCCGATCAAATACGGCATCCTGCCGGATCACCTCGAACGCAGGGACCTGCCCAAAGCCAATGCCTGGATCGAGGGCGGCACGTTCATTGCCATCCTCACCGGCACGATCGTCGCCGCGCTCGCCTTCACCAGGGGCGACAATGTCTGGGTCTTCGGCCCGATGATGATGGGTCTGTCCGTCCTCTGCTGGATCGCCGCCCGCATGATCCCGGCGACCGGCTCCAAAGCGCCCGGCCTTGTCATCGACAAAAACGTGCTGCGCTCGAGCTTCACGCTCGTCAACGAATTGCGCGAGGACCCGCGCATCTGGCGCTCGGCCCTGATGAATTCCTGGTTCTGGTTCGTCGGCGCCTTCGTCATGTCCATGCTGCCAATCATGGTAACCGAAATCCTCGGCGGTTCGGAAATCGTGGTGCCGGCCTATCTCGCCGTCTTCGCCATCTCGATCGCCGTCGGCTCGGCCATTGCCGGCTGGATGTCGGCCGGCCGTGTCGTGCTTCTGCCTGCACCAGTCGGAACCCTGATCATCGCCCTCTTCGGCATGCATCTCGCCTGGAACCTCTGGGGCCTGCAATCGACCACAGAAGCCCACACGATCGCCGACTTCTTCGCCGGCCCGAACACCATCCGCGTGGCGATCGATCTTGCCGGCATGGCGATCGGCGGCGCCTTCCTCGCCGTACCCACGTTCGCCGCCATGCAGACCTGGGCGAATGAGGATCGCCGTGCCCGGGTCATCGGCGCCGCCAACGTGCTGTCGGCTGTGTTCATCACCACGGGCCTGGCGCTGGTGGCCGGTCTCCAGGCTGCTGGCCTGTCGATTCCGATGATCATTCTCATCCTGTCGGTTTTCAATGTCGGCATCGCCTGGCTGATGCTGATAACCCTGCCGACCAATCCCTTCCGCGATTTCATCTCGATCTTGTTTCGTGCCTTCATGCGTCTTGAGGTCGAGGGTCTGGAAAACGTCAAGAAGGCCGGCAAGGCGCCGATCATTGCGCTCAACCATGTCAGCTTCCTCGACGGCGCGCTGGCGCTCGCCATCACCGAAGAGGAGCCGGTCTTTGCCGTCGACTACAAGATCGCCCAGGCCTGGTGGGTCAAGCCCTTCCTGAAGATGTGCAAGTTCCTGCCGCTCGACCCGACGAAGCCGATGGCCACGCGCTCCCTGATCAAGATCGTTCAGGACGGCCATTCGATCGGCATTTTCCCGGAAGGCCGCCTGACCGTCACCGGCACGCTGATGAAGGTCTATGACGGCGCCGCCATGGTCGCCGACAAGACCGGCTCGATGGTCGTGCCGGTCCGCATCGACGGCTTGGAAAAGAGCTATTTCTCGCACCTGTCCGGTGGACAGGTCCGCCGCCGCCTGTTCCCGAAGGTCAAGGTCACCATTCTCGAACCCGTCAAGCTCGACGTCCCGACGGACCTAAAGGGCCGCAAGCGCCGCATTGCCGCCGGTGCTGCCCTCTATCAGGTCATGTCGATGCTGCTCTTCCGCACCACCAATACGGCGACAACCGTCCTGGAACGCGTCATCGACACCGCGCACGAGCGCGGCATGGGCAGGCTTGCAACGGAAGACCCGGTCACCGGTTCGCTCTCCTACGGCAAGCTGCTGACCGGCGCGGCCGTGCTGGGCGCCCGTTTTCAGAAGATGTTCCCGGAAAAGACTGTTGGCGTCATGCTGCCGAACGCCAACGGCGCGGTCGCCACCATTCTCGGCGTCATGACCGCCGGCAAGGTTCCGGCCATGCTCAATTTCACCGCCGGCGCCAGCAATATCCTGGCGGCCTGCAAGGCGGCGGAAGTCAGGCATGTGCTCACCTCCCGCGCCTTCGTGGCGCAGGCAAAGCTCGGCCCGGTCATTGAGGAATTGGAGAAGCACGTGAAGATCGTCTGGCTCGACGACCTGCGCGCCTCGATCACGACATTGGACAAGATCGCTGGCCTTCTGCGCCGCAGCCGCCCACTTGCCAAGGCAAAATCGACCGATCCCGCCGTCATCCTGTTCACCTCAGGGTCGGAGGGAAGCCCGAAAGGTGTGGTCCTCACCCACACCAACATCCTGTCGAACGCCGCCCAAGCCGCCTCGCGCATCGACTTTCACTCGGGCGACAAGGTGTTCAACATCCTGCCGGTGTTCCACTCGTTCGGTCTGACCGCCGGCACGATCCTGCCGCTGATCTCCGGCGTCCCGGTCTATTTCTACCCGTCGCCGCTGCATTACCGCATCGTGCCCGAGCTGATCTATGCCTCGAACGCGACCATCATCTTCGGCACGGATACGTTCCTCAACGGGTATGCCCGCACGGCCCATCCCTATGACTTCCGCTCGATCCGCTACATCTTCTCGGGCGCCGAGCCGGTGAAGGCCTCGACACGGCAGACCTATATGGAGAAATTCGGTCTGCGCATCCTGGAAGGCTACGGCGTCACCGAGACGGCGCCGGTCATCTCCATCAACACGCCGATGTTCAACAAATCCGGCACGGTCGGCAAAATCCTGCCGGGCATGGATTGGAAGCTCGAACCTGTTCCCGGCATTGACGAAGGCGGACGCCTGCATGTGCGTGGCGCCAACGTGATGGCCGGTTACCTGCGCGCCGAAAATCCCGGCGTCCTCGAGCCACTGACTGACGGCTGGCACGACACGGGCGACATCGTCACCATCGACGAGGACGGCTTCGTCCGGATTTGCGGTCGCGCCAAACGCTTCGCCAAGATCGGCGGCGAGATGATCTCGCTGGCCGCCGTCGAGGCCTTGGCGGGCAAGCTCTGGCCGGACGCCCTCTCCGTAGTCTCGTCGATTCCGGATGCCAAGAAGGGCGAACGCCTCGCCCTCCTTACCGATGCCCCGAACGCCAGTCGCGCCGACCTCATCGCCTTTGCGAAAGCCAACGGCGCCATGGACATGATGGTCCCCGCCGAAGTGACCATCGGCAAGGTGCCGGTGCTGGGTTCGGGCAAGGTCGATTTTGTCACCGCCCGCCAGATGGCCGTGGAAGCTGCCTCGCCAAAACAGGCTGCGTGATCGACATATCAAGCCGAGAAAATGAGCGAGCGGGAGGCCATCCCGCTCGTTGCATTCGAGCACTGGCAGCTTAAGCCGTCTTGGCTGTTGCCGTATTGTAGAAATCGATGTAGCGCGCGGACAGCCCGGGCAACAGGCGATCGAGGATCAGGATCGCGAGTTGAAAAGCGGACGCGATGTCCGGCGTCTCCTGCAGCATCTGGGTCAGATACCGAACCTCCTCACCATAAAGGTCGGGCTCGCCCTCAACCTTCCTGATGAACGTTCCCAAGGCAATACGGGCATTGGTTACCTGAGCGGACAGGCGTTCATGGTCTGAAATCGGCAAGCCGGCCCAGACCAGGAAAACATGCGCATCGACAAAGCGCAGCAGGGCCGAGAAGTGTTCCGCTTCCTCCGGCAGACCGGCCTGCTTGAACAATCGCGCAACCGACGCTTCCAGTCCATCCTTCCCGGTCCAGTTGCCGAGATCGTAGCGGTAGATCGTCGCCGGATCGTAAGCGAACTTGCCGGCTGCGGCGAAGGCATAGGACATCGCCCAGTCACAGTAACCACCGCGCGTCGGATGCGCGTCCTGAAAGAGGACTGCAAGTCCGCGAAACACCTTGGTCCGGTAGATGCTGTAGAAGATGCTGTTATCGCCGTTGGCTTTTGAATTGTATTCCATCAGGCGGCCGGCCGCGTCGTTCGCCGACAGGGAGAACCGACCCACCTTTCGCACGCCTTGCGGCATCGACCAGGCATAGCTGCGCGGGCGGACCGCGACGGTATCCTCGGGCAGGTCAGCCAGACTGATGGGCTCGATATTGTCGAGCAGATAGACGTCGTCGTCATCGGCCATGGGCATGACAAAGGGGGTATCGACGCGGGACAGCGCGTTCATCATGTTGACGGCCGCGTCATCGCCCTCCGGAACAATATAGATCAGGCGTGGCGAACGATGCTCGAAATAGGCCCTTTTGGCCGGATCCCCGGAATTATCGGAGACAATCAGCTGGCTGTCGGTCTTTTCTGCATAGACCAGCGCTGATTCGATTGCCGCACGAGACTTATACAGGTTCCGATTGCTCGGCATGCTGATGGAGAGCTGGGTCATTCCGTGATCCAAGATGAGCGTGGCCACTCATGGCATGTAGCGGATGCGCCAACCTTGCGTCTTGCCACCAGCTTTGCGCCAGTTGCTTTGGCTAGTCTGGACCTGATCGAATTGTAACTGGGTTAAGACATGTCGGCATTGCCAAGGGCGCTTCAGAACTACAAGGCGCAGAATTTCAGCGCAGCGCTGCAGGCCTTGGCTCCGCTGCTCAAAAAGCCGGATGCTCTTTCCACGGAAATCCTTCTGATTGCAGCCCAATGCTATGCCAAGACCAACCAGCACCTTGCAGCGGCTGATTTCTATGGAAAGGCGGCTGACCGGGGTGGCCCCAAGCAGGCCATGCTCCGGACCCTGGCGTCAAATATGCTGCGGGAGGCCAGTGAATCACACGCAGCGCTGAACAGTGCGCGGGTGGCGGCCAGATCAGGCGAATTCGATGCTCATGCGGAAGAGAGCTACCGCCGGTATCTGCACGAATTTCTCTGCCTGGACGAAACACTGATGGACGATCAGCGGATTCTGGACAGGATGCGCGCCAGTGACGCACGTTATCTTGGCACTGATTTTCCGTTCACCCACATTCTCTGGTGCGCGGATGAAAGCCTGAATGCGCGCCAAACGAAAATCCACCAGGCAACAGCCTTCACCGCTGAAACAAGAGCCGCACGCCGCGCCTTTCCGCATGCGTTCACCGACAAGATTCGGATCGGTTACCTTTCCGCCGATTTCTCGGATGATCATCCAACCATGCGGCTGTTGCAGGGCGTGCTTTTCCAGCATGATCGGACGAAGTTCGATGTGACGCTGTTCTGCCATACCGACGCGGCGACCATCCGGAAGGATTCCGGGATGCGCGCGCGTTACCCGAACCTGATGCAGATCGGCCATCTATCGGACCGGGATGCCGCAAACCTCATCCGCCAGCGCGGGATCGACATTCTCGTTGACCTGAAGGGGCATACCAAAGGTGCGCGGCTGGGCGTGGTCAATCTGGGTGCCGCCCCGATCCAGGCGGCCTATCTTGGCTTTCCCGGATCGGGAACGGGGATCGATTGCGACTATGTCATTGGCGACCGGATCGTGACGCCGGAAAGCAGCCGGCCCTTTTATCATGAAAAAATCTGCAGCCTTCCCGACAGCTATCAGGCCAATGACGATATCCACAGGCCGCTCCCACCCGCCGCCTCCCGCGCGCGACTGGGCTTGCCTGAAGACCGCATCGTCTTCGCTTCCTTCAACGCAGCCCGTAAGATCACATCGCATACGGCGCAGCTCTGGGCGGATATCCTTCTGAGAGTTCCGCAAAGCGTGCTCTGGATAATGTGCGCCGATCAGTTTACGCGCGAGAATTTCACCGAATGGATGGAGAACGCCGGGATCAGCCGGGAGCGCATCATTTTTGCCAAGCCTGTCGAGTATGCGGAACACCTCGCCCGTCTGCAGGCCGCCGACATCGGCCTCGATACATTCCCTTACAACGGCCACACCACGACATCGGACAAGCTTTGGGCCGGTCTGCCGGTTCCGACCTACAAGGGCAGCCATTTTGCCTCCCGCGTCAGCGAAAGCCTGCTGACGGCGATCGGCCTTGAGGAACTGGTGGCGGCCGATGCTCAAAGCTATGTCGATCTATGCGTGGCGCTTGCGGAAGCGCCTGAACGGGTCCGTGTTTTGAAAGGGAAGCTCGACGCCAATCGCCGGACGGCGCCGCTTTTCAACACAATCCTCTTCACCCGCAACCTGGAAAAAGCCTACACGATGATGGTGGACCGGGCGCGGCAGGGGTTGGAACCCGACCACATCGACGTGATTTCGGCCGCTTGAATTGGGGAACAAGCCGCCTGCAGATGCCGACGCGGCATCGACCGGGATTGTCAATTAAAACAGCTATCTCCTCCTCGAAACGACAATGGGGCCATATGGCCCCATCATCATGCTTCGTGTTGTTCTCGTTCGCCCTTTTCAAGCGATCAATGGCAACAACTGATCGATGCTCTTCTTTGCGTCGCCGTAGAACATGCGGGTGTTGTCCTTGTAGAACAGCGGGTTCTCGATGCCGGAATAGCCGGTGCCCTGGCCACGCTTGGAGACAAAGACGTGGCGTGCCTTCCAGACCTCGAGCACGGGCATGCCAGCGATCGGGGAGTTCGGGTCTTCCTGGGCGGCCGGGTTGACGATGTCGTTCGAGCCGATGACGATGACGACGTCGGTCGAGGGGAAATCGTCGTTGATCTCGTCCATTTCCATGACGATGTCATAGGGCACCCTGGCCTCGGCGAGCAGCACGTTCATGTGGCCCGGCAGGCGGCCGGCGACGGGATGGATGGCGAAGCGAACGGTCTTGCCGGCGGCCCTGAGCTTGCGGGTCAGTTCGGACACCGACTGCTGCGCCTGCGCCACCGCCATGCCGTAGCCCGGCACGATGATGACACTGTCGGCATCGTTGAGCGCGGAGGCGACGCCATCGGCATCGATGGCGATCTGTTCGCCCGAGATCTCCATGGCCGGTCCCGTCGAACCGCCGAAGCCGCCGAGGATGACAGAGATGAACGAACGGTTCATCGCCTTGCACATGATGTAGGACAGGATCGCACCCGAGGAGCCGACCAGGGCGCCGGTAACGATCAGGAGATCGTTGCCGAGCGTGAAGCCGATCGCGGCTGCCGCCCAGCCGGAATAGCTGTTCAGCATCGACACGACCACCGGCATGTCGGCGCCGCCGATGCCCATGATCAGGTGATAGCCGATAAAGAAGGCGAGAAGCGTCATGGCGATCAGCGTCCAGGCGCCGGCTCCGTTGGCGTACATCAGGAGCAGCAGCAGCGACAGGATGGCCGCGGCGGCATTGAGGAAATGGCCGCCGGGCAGCTTCTTCGCCTTGCCATCGACCTTGCCGGCCAGCTTGCCGAAGGCGACGACCGAGCCGGTGAAGGTGACCGCGCCGATGAACACGCCGAGGAAGACCTCGACCTTCATGATCGCAAGCTCGACCGGGCTCTTGTGGGCGAGGATGCCGGCAAAGCCGGACAGCACCGAACGCGCCGCCTCATCCATGCCTGCGACCTGACCGGCCTCGATATGGGCGTTGAAGCCGATGAAGACGGCGGCAAGGCCGACGAAGGAATGCAGCGCCGCGACAAGCTGCGGCATCTCGGTCATCTGCACGCGGCTTGCGACATAATATCCGAGCACCGAGCCGCCTGATATCATGAAGACGATGATGAACCAGTTGCCGACGCCGGGTCCGAAAACGGTCGCAAAGACGGCGAGCGCCATGCCGACAATGCCGTACCAGACGGCGCGCTTGGCGCTTTCCTGGCCAGAGAGCCCGCCGAGAGACAGGATGAAGAGAACAGCCGCAGAGATATAGGCGGCCGAAACAATACCAATGGTCATGATTATGGCCTTTACCTCAGGACTTCTGGAACATGGCGAGCATGCGGCGCGTCACGAGGAAGCCGCCGACAATGTTGATCGTGGCGACCAGCACCGACAGCGCCGCCAGCGTCACGACGAGCCAATGGCTCGAACCGACCTGAAGAAGCGCGCCGAGGATGACGATGCCCGATACCGCATTCGTCACCGCCATCAGCGGCGTGTGCAACGAATGCGAGACATTCCAGATCACCTGGAAGCCGACGAAGCAGGCAAGTACGAAAACCACGAAATGGCTCATGAAGCTCGCCGGCGCCACCGCGCCCACCACCAGCAGCAAAGCCGTCGCCACCAGCAGCAGGATACCCTGGCTCTTGGTCTGCGCCTTGAAGGCGGCGACCTCTTTTGCCCGCTTCTCCTCAGATGTGAGTTCCCTCACCTTCTCCTTGGGCTTTTGCGCGGCGATCGCCTGGATTTTTGGCGGCGGCGGCGGATAGGTGATCTCGCCAGCCGTGACGACCGTGGCGCCGCGGATGACGTCGTCTTCCATGTTGTGGACGATGACCCCGTCCTTGCCCGGCGTCAGGTCGGAGACCATGTGGCGGACATTGGTCGCATAGAGCGTCGAGGCCTGGGCTGCCATCCGGCTTGGGAAGTCGGTATAACCGACGATGGTAACGCCGTTTGGCGAGACGATCTTCTGGTCGGGAACCGTCAGGTCGCAATTGCCGCCGCGCTCGGCCGCAAGGTCGATCACCACCGAGCCCGGCTTCATCGCCGCGACCATGTCTTCCAGCCACAGTTTCGGCGCATCGCGGCCGGGGATCAGCGCCGTGGTGATGACGATATCGATCTCCGGTGCCAGTTCGCGGAACTTGGCCAACTGCTTCTCGCGAAACTCCGGCGAGGACGGGGCGGCATAGCCGCCGGTGGCGGCGCCATCCTGCTGCCCGCCACCCTGACTATCGGCGAAATCGAGATAGACGAACTGGGCTCCCATGCTCTCGATCTGCTCGGCGACTTCCGGCCGCACGTCGAAGGCATAGGTGATCGCACCCAAGGACGTTGCCGTGCCGATCGCGGCCAGGCCCGCCACGCCCGCGCCGATCACCAGGACCTTGGCCGGCGGCACCTTGCCCGCTGCCGTCACCTGGCCGGTGAAGAACCGGCCGAAATTGCTGCCCGCCTCGATCACCGCCCGGTAGCCGGCGATATTGGCCATCGACGACAGTGCGTCCATCTTCTGGGCGCGGCTGATGCGCGGCACCATGTCCATGGCGATGACGCTGGCGCCGGTCGAACGCGCCTGCTCCAGAAGCTCCTTGTTCTGCGCCGGATAGAAGAACGAGATCAGCGCCTTCTCCGCCGAAAGCAACGCCACTTCCTCCGCCTCCGGCGGCCGCACCTTGGCGATCACGTCGCCATCGGCATAAACAGCCTCGCGCGTCGCAACCACCGTCACGCCGGCAGCCCGATATGCGTCGTCCGAAAAGCCGGCCGAAAGCCCGGCACCCGTCTCGATCAGGCATTCATGCCCGAGCTTCTTCAACTGCAACGCACTCTCCGGCGTCAGCGCAACACGCGCCTCACCCGAAAACACCTCCCGTGGTGTCGATATCTTCATCTGTCCATCCCTGTGAATTGAATTCATCGGCGGTCCACCCACCGTCGACCATAAGTGCAAACCCTGTAACCATGGCAGAGGCATCGGAGGCAAGGAAAATAACCGCTCCCATGGTATCCTCAAGCGCGCCGACGCGGCCGAGCCGGATTTTCTCCTTCATCCGCCACACCCGATCCGGAATGGAAAAGTCTGCTCTGCCAATGGCATGCGGATGAAAGTCGGGCAGATCATGTTCACGAGAATACCGTGCCTGCCCCCATTCGATCGCCATCGGCTTGGTGCCTTCGACCTCTCGCTTGACCGTTCTGTCCAGCCGTCACTTCTGCCGTTCAAAGGTGTAGACGACCAGATCCAGCATGATCAGCATCGTGTTCTCGTCGCGCATGTGAAAATCGAAAATCCCGGTCTCGCAGGTCACATCCAGCGTCCTTGCCGGGTTCGGAAGCTGCAGGAGCTTGGCATTGATGGCGGCTTTCTCGGCGTTTTCGGCAAAGCCCTGGAAGAAACCTTCGGCTGGCATGTCCGACCAGGAAAACGTCGCGTCACCGCAGCCGAAAGGAGACGGCCCATCGACCGCATGGGCGGAAAACCGGATCGTCTTGCCAAGATAAGCGCCGTTCTTCTCCACTTCGACGACCGCGCCTCCCTCGGAGAACCGGATGCCCGATGCGATTGTCCATGCCCCCTCGGGTGGCGCGTCACCCGCGAAAACGCTTGCCGGAAAAACGGCGATCAGCAGCACGAAGAGGAAGCGGAGCATCAAGATGGCCTTTCACTGCGGGAGCCTGATTTTCAATCTTTCGCCTCCAGGTTCAAGGCATGAAATCACATTCGGGGATGCGAGGGCATCGGCCAGGAGAACCCCGCACGTTGACGCGATCGGCGAAATCGGTTCTCGATGAAAGCTTCTGTCTGTGATACCTGCGCTCCGACGGATCGGAACGGACACGAAAACGCATGGGCGCGCTCGACATTCAGGGAATCAGCAGATCGTTCGGCGACACCGCCGCTTTGACGGATGTTACGTTGAGCGTCGCCAAGGGCGAGATCATCTGCCTCGTGGGCCAGTCCGGCTGCGGCAAATCATCCCTGTTGCGCATCATTGCCGGTATCGACATTCCCGACCGGGGACGCATTCTTCTGAACGGTCGGCAGGCCTCCGGTCCCGACGCGTTCGTCGAGCCGGAAAACCGCAATATCGGCTTCGTCTTCCAGGATTATGCCCTTTTTCCCCACCTCACCGTCGAGCAGAACGTGCTGTTCGGGCTCAAGGGAATGGCGAAAGCCGACGCCAGCCGCCGCGCGACGGAGGTGATCGCCCAGGTCGGGATCCCGCATCTCTCGAAGCGCTATCCGCACATGCTTTCCGGCGGCGAGCAGCAACGGGTCGCGCTGGCACGGGCCTTGGCGCCGAAGCCAGCCATCCTGCTGATGGACGAACCGTTTTCCAACCTCGATCAGGGGCTCAGGGAAAGAGTTCGCAACGAAACCCTGTCCCTGCTGCGCCAGACGCAGACCACCGTCATCATGGTCACCCATGATCCGGAAGAGGCGCTGTCGGCCGGCGACAGGGTCGTGTTGATGAAGGACGGGCGGGTCGTCCAGCAGGGCTCCGGATACGATATCCACGATCGGCCGCTGACACCCTATGCCGCCGAGTTCTTCTGCGCCTTCAACAAGGTGCCCGGCCGCTTTTCCGGCGGCGATGTCGAAACACCGCTCGGCCGCCTTCCCCACGCACTCGATGTTGCCGACGGGACGCAGGCGCTTGTCTACCTGCGGCCCCAGGGGATCGCAGTTCGTGCGGAAGGCGCCACCTTCTCGGGGCGCGTCCGGGACCGCGTTCTCATGGGAGA
This sequence comes from Pararhizobium sp. O133, assembly GCF_051669845.1. Lineage (NCBI taxonomy): Bacteria > Pseudomonadati > Pseudomonadota > Alphaproteobacteria > Hyphomicrobiales > Rhizobiaceae > Pararhizobium > Pararhizobium sp. O133. Next base: position 281,653 of record NZ_CP196427.1, read on the forward strand.
GATCGAGCAGATCTCGATCGATGTCGATGGCCTGGACGAACCGCTCCGCATCCGGACCATGCAGCGGCTGCCGGCAGGTGCCGATGTCATTGGCCTTTCCGTTCTGCCTGAAAGTTACCTGCTGTTTGCCGATCCCGAGCCCGGTTCGATCACAGTGACGTGACAGATTACGGTAAACTGGCGCCGAAAAACTTGACTGCGTTTATCCATTAATGTTCGACAGCGTGGCCTGTTCACCTGGAGAACCCCCATGAAACAAATGCGCAATACATCGACGCTTCTGGCAGCCGTATTTCTTTCGAGCGCCGGCGCCGTTTCCGCCGCCGAACTGAACATCTACACGACCCGTGAGCCGGGCCTCATCCAGCCACTGCTGGATTCCTTCACCAAGGAGACCGGCACCAAGGTCAACACCGTCTTCCTCAAGGATGGACTGGCCGAGCGCGTCGCAACCGAAGGGGCAAGCTCCCCTGCCGACGTGCTGATGATGGTCGATGCCGGCAATCTGGTCGATCTCGTCGATAAGGGCGTGACGCAGCCGATCGACTCCAAGGTGCTGACCGAAGCCGTACCGTCGGAACTGCGCGATGCAAACGGCAACTGGTTCGGTCTCTCGATGCGCGCCCGCGTCGTCTATGCGCCGAAGGACATGGACCTTGCGACCTTGAACTACGAAGATCTCGCCGATCCCAAATGGAAGGGCAAGGTCTGCATCCGCTCGGGCCAGCATCCATACAACACGGCGCTGATTGCCGACTACCTCGCCCATCACGGCGCTGATGCAACGGAAAAATGGCTGACGGGTCTCAAGGACAATCTGGCCCGCAAGCCGGCCGGGGGTGACCGCGACGGCGCCAAGGATATCCTCGGCGGCATCTGCGACCTTGCCATCGCCAATTCCTACTATGTCGGCCTGATGCGTTCGGGCAAGGGCGGTGACGAACAGACCGCCTGGGGTAACGCCATCAAGGTGATCCTGCCGACCTTCAAGGATGGCGGCACGCAGGTGAACGTCAGCGGCGCGGCGATCGCCAAGCATGCGCCAAACAAGGCGGAAGCGGTCAAGCTGCTCGAATATCTCGTCTCCGACGAAGCCCAGAAGATATACGCCGAGGCAAACTACGAATACCCGGTGAAAGCCGGCATCGCAGCCGATCCGATCATCGCCTCCTTCGGCGAACTGAAGATCGACAACAAGTCGCTCGCGGAAATCGTCAGCCACCGCAAGCAGGCGAGTGAACTGATCGACAAGGTCGGCTTCGATAACTAACACAGCACGAGGCGCCTGTACGGTCACAGGCGCCTCGTGGCATCAGAACGCTTCATCGCTGAAGTGCTCACGGTATGGGTTGCATCGCATGACATGGAGCGTGGGGGAAGGCAGGCGGATGCAGCGCAGCGGCGCGCTCTGGCTCACCTGTGCCTGCGCGACAGCCTGCCTCGTTCTTCTCCCGATAGCGGCTCTTTTTATTCAGGCGATCCAGGGCTCGGCCGGCCTCTGGCTGCATCTGTTCGACACCATCCTGCCCGTCGCGCTCCGGGATACCGTCATCCTTCTCACCGGCGTCGGCATTCTCACCGCCGTTCTCGGAACATCGCTTGCCTGGCTGGTCACGGCCTATGATTTTCCAGGTCGCGGCTTGCTTGAATGGGCACTGCTGCTGCCGCTGGCGGTACCCACCTACATCATCGCCTATGCTTATCTCGATATCCTGCACCCCATCGGTTCCGTTCAGGGCGCGATCCGGTGGCTGTTGGGCTATGCCAGCCCGCGCGCGTTCCGTCTGCCGGACATTCGCTCGATGACGGGTTGCATCCTCCTGCTCGGCTTCGTTCTCTATCCCTATGTCTACATCCCGACCCGGGCGATGTTTCTGACGCAATCCGGCAACCTGCTCGACGCGGCGCGCACGCTCGGCATTTCGCGCCGTGGCCTGTTCTGGAACCTGGCACTGCCGCTGGCGCGCCCCGCCGTCGCCGTCGGCGTCAGCCTGGCGTTGATGGAAACGCTGAACGATATCGGCGCCGCGGAATTCCTTGGCGTGCGCACGCTGACAGTGTCGATCTACACGACCTGGATCACCCGCAACGACCTGCCGGGCGCGGCGCAGATCGCGCTTGCCTTGCTCCTTGTCGTGGTCACGTTGGTCGCAGTGGAACGCTGGGCCCGTCGCCGGCAACGCTACTCGACCGGTGCACAGCGCCATCAGCGGTTCGAACCGCATCGTCCCTCCCCGCTCAAGGGCTGGATCCTGTTTGCCGCCGGCGTCCTGCCGATCCTGATCGGCTTCATCGCTCCAGCATCTTACCTCGCCTCGGAAGCCTGGAAGCGGGTGCGGTTCGCAGGCCTTTCCGAGCGTTTCTTCGACGAAGCGTTCAACACGATCCTGCTGGCGCTGCTTGCAACCCTCTGCACCCTTGCCGCAGGACTGGCCGTCGCCTATGCCAATCGCTTGCGGCCGGGATCGATGTCGTCCTGGAGCTATCGGCTCTCGACCATCGGCTATGCCGCGCCGGGCAGCGTCGTTGCGCTCGGCGTTCTCATCGCGCTCGCGACGCTGGATCAGACGATCGACCGCGCGGCGGCAACATGGCTCGGCTTTGCCACCGGCCTGCTCTTCATGGGTTCGGGAATAGCGCTGGTCTATGCCTATACCGTCCGGTTCCTGGCGATCTCGGCCGGCGGGATCGATTCCGGCCTCGCCCGCATCCCCGCATCGCTCGACCAGGCATCGCGTCTACTCGGTCAATCCGCCACGGGGACTTTCGTTCGTGTCCACTTGCCGCTGTCGCGCGCGGCGCTCACGGCCGCCGGGCTTCTCGTCTTCGTCGATTGCGTCAAGGAACTACCGGCAACCCTGCTGCTGAGGCCGCTCAACATCGAAACATTTGCGACTCATCTCTACGGCGAGGCGGCGCGCGGCACCTATGAAGAAGCCTCCATCGCCGCCCTTGTCATCGTCGCCATCGGCATCCTTCCCGTCATCTTCCTCTCCCGCATCGGCCGGACAGGCTGAAGGATCAAAGTCAGTCCCACCTGCCAAACAGGATCGACGGGATCCGATCGCCGCTTCCGTCGATGGGCTGAAAACCCATGACGGGATCGCGTCGCCCTAACACCTACACGACAAGGCCGCCACCCTTTCGGGTGACGACCTTCGCGCACGACCAGTATGCGGCGATTATTGCGCTGCCTCTTCGATCAGGTCGGCGACAGCCTGGGGCTGCGAGACCATGACGACATGGGAAGCACCCTTGATCACGACGGTATGCCTGGAGCCTGCCCGTTCGGCCATGAAGCCGAGCGCCTGTGCCGGGATGTTCTTGTCGCCGTCACCGTAGATGAAATAGGAAGGCACTCCCTTCCAGGCCGGGGCACCGGACTTTTCAGTCAGGGCGGCTTCGGTGATCGGGCGCTGGCCGGCGGCCATCAATGCGGCATCCTCGACCGAAACGTCGTGGGCGAACTGGTCGTGAAACTTCGCCTGGTCGATGGACAAATCGACCCCGCCACCCGCCAGCTTGACCGGAGCAGCGAGGGCCTGGCCGAGCGTGCCGCCCGGGAACTTGCCGGCGAGATCGGCGGCGGCTTCGCCTGCCTCCGGAGCGAAGGCTGCCACATAGACCATCGACTTGACATTGTCCTTGCCGTTGGCTGCGGTCGAGATCACTTGGCCACCATAGGAATGGCCGACGAGGACGACCGATCCTTTGATGCTTGAGACAATATCGGAGACATAGGCGGCATCGCCGGAAACACTCCGCAGCGGGTTGGCGGCTGCGACGACCGTATAGCCGTCCTTCTGCAATATCTTCGTGACGCCATTCCAACTGGAGGAGTCGGCGAAAGCACCGTGGACGAGAACGACCGTGGGCTTGGCAGGCTGGGCGATTGCACTTCCGGACAGAAGAGCGGCAGCAAAAGCTACGGTGGCGGCGAACTTGAACATGACAATATCCTTTCGGGGTTGTGTATGAGGGAGTTATTAATTTGCCTGCGATTAGTTTGTACACAATACATATGCGTCTGAAATCGCAATGTCAACCGCTTGCAAACAGATCGCGCACAAATTATTTTGGACGGAAAGGAGATAACCATGACGAAGTTGGACGATAATTCCGGAGTCGCCGGAATGCTCTGCTTTTCCCTTTATTCCGCAAGCCACGCGTTCACCCAGCTTTACCGGCCATTGCTGGACAAGCTTGGCCTCACCTATCCACAATATCTGGTCATGGTGTCGCTCTGGAACCGCGACGGACAGAACGTCAAGGAACTGGGGAAAACGCTCTTTTTGGATTCCAGCACACTGACGCCCTTGCTTAAGCGCCTGGACGCTGCCGGGCTGATCAGCAGAACGCGCAACCCGCAGGACGAACGCGAAGTCCTGCTGCATCTGACGGAAAAAGGCCGCGCCCTGCAGGATCAGTCCGATGATGTGATGCAGTGCATCGGCGAAACGGCTGCGCTGGATACGGAGACCCTCGATACCCTTCGCATCACGATCGACAGCCTGCGTGATAGGCTTCACGCGAAGACGAGATAATCAATACATGACGGTCTTGAGCGCCACCGCGACCGGCGCTCCCGGCTGATAACGCGTGCTCCCACGCGCCAGCAGCCAGCCGTCCGCACGCTCCAGGCGCGCGACGATCCGAAGGGGCGCCGATGCGGCGGAGGCTTCGGGCTGGGCCAAGGCGAAGTTGATCATTTTCGAGCCGCCTTTGCTGCCGATGCGGGTCTGCGCTGCGCGTGCCTTGTTCTTGGCGGCGGGATTTTCGAGATAGATTTCGATCTGGCCTTCGGGGATGGCGGAACCGCCCTCGAACGTGATCGTGCCTGTGATCTCGGCCAACTGCGCGGTGGCCGGTCCGGTAACCGCTGCAACGGCAGCCGCTCCGGCAACCATCAAGACTGTCCGGCGGTCGGTCTCGCGTGTCATTCCGCTTCCTCCGTGATCGTTCCATATTTTTTAAGCACTCGTACCTGACTATTCAGCCTGCAAGCCACAAGCCTCACTCAACGCATGCGTCCGTCCCAAGGATCGCAGGTTGGGGCGCCAGGAAGCGCCCCAACCCTGTTCATCAAATCATGATGAAGTCCGATGCGGAGAGCTGCAGGTTCTTGCCCATCTGGGCAAACTGGATGGCTGCAGCACTTCCACCCCCATCCTCGTCATAGGACAGGGCGCCGCTGTCCGTGTCGTAGATGATGCGGTCGTCGGCATCGTGGGCAACACCCGCCGCACTCTTGTAGAATGCACCCAAAGCCAGCGCTCCGTTGCTACCCAGGGCCTCGAAGATGAGGTTGTCGAGCAGGATCGTGTCGTCGGCCACCTTGAAGTCCGTGATCCGATCGACATTGCCGCTTCCGAGCGCGGTTGAGAAGCGGAAGCTGTCTTCCCCAGCCCCACCGGTCAGCGTATCGGCGGCCAGTCCGCCGTCGAGCAGGTCGCTGCCACGGCCACCGTCGAGAATATCGGCTCCGGCAATACCCGGCTCGACCGGGGCCGGCGGAAACTCGACCGAGACATTCAGCTCATAGGTGGAGCCGTCCGGCACGGCCGGATCCCAGCCATCGCCCGGTGCGTCCGGCGACCAACTGCCTTCCAGGATATAATAAGTACCGGTTTCCTGGACGACGAAGACCGTGCTGGAATCCCGGCTGCTGGTGGAGCCAGGATCGCCGCCGCCATCGTCATTCTCAGCAACAATATCGCCGTTGCTGTCCAGCAGCCTGACCCAGCTGTCGTGAACATTCGGATCGGCAATGTGGTCGATGTCGATCGAAATGACCGTGCCGGCCGCCAGATCGATGCTGTAATAACCGCCCTGACCATTGCCGGTAGCGTTGACGGTGGTGTGGAGGGCTGTCGTCGAATCGAAAATATCGGGGTCAGCGGTCAGGGAGAAGTTGTTGGAAATGTCGAAAGCAGTTGCGATCGAGTTGTTCGTCGCGTCGGGGCCGAGCGTGGCATAACCCGTCCCGAGGCCCGGGCGCGGCGGCGCATCGCCCTGATAGGCGAAATCGCCAAGCAGGGTGTCATCGCCGCCGCCGCCGTCAATCTTGTCGCGTCCGCCCTGGCCGGTCAGCACATTGGCCGCATTGTTTCCGGTCAGATGGTCGTTGAAGCCCGAGCCGGCGAGATTCTCGATCGAGACATATCGGTCTCCGCCGGAGCCGCGTCCGTTAAGCGAAAGCTTGAGACCACTGGTCGCGTCGGAGTAATCGGCTGTGTCGCTGCCGGCACCGCCGTTCAACCGGTCGGCTCCACGCCCCCCGGTCAGCACATCGTCCCCGGCGCCGCCGGAGAGGTCGTTGGCCTTGTCAGTGCCGATGATATGGTCATCGAAGGACGAGCCGACGGCGTTTTCAAAGCCGACGAGGATGTCATGCTTGATCGTCGTGCCGCGTCCGACAATCTGGACCGGTCCATCGCCGTCGCCGCCATTGGCCGTTCCGTTTGCCAGATCGATCGTCACACCGTCGGAACTGCCCGCATAGACGACCGTATCGTTGCCGGAGCCGCCGTCCAGATAGTCCTGACCGGCGCCGCCGATAATGGTGTCGTTGCCGGCTTCCCCATACAGGATGTCGCCGTCATTGCCGCCATCCAGGATGTCGTTGCCGCCGCCGCCGTTGAAATAATCGCCACCACCCTGGCCCCAGAAATGGTTCGCGGCATTGGTGCCGATGAAGCGGTCGATCCGGTCATCGGAGCCGATCAGGTTTTCGATGCTGAAGAACGTGTCGCCCGAGGCGGTGCCGCCGCTGGCGGTGTTCGTGGCGAGATTGACGAGCAGCTGGAAGGGGCTTTCCTTGCTGTAGTCAACCGTATCGACGCCGGCGCCGCCGCGGAAGATGTCGATGCCGTCCTGACCGCTCAGCGTATCGTTTCCGCTGCCGCCATCGAGGATATCATTGCCCTGGCCACCGAGAATGGTGTCGTTGCCGGCACCGCCATACAGCGTGTCGTTGCCGTCATCGCTTTCGGTCTGATCTTCCAGATCGGCGATGTCGATCGTGTTGTTGATGTCGCGGCTGGCGAGCGAGTCACGACCGCCGATGATGAGGTCATCACCGCCCTTGCCGAAGATCGTATCGTCGCCGCCACCGCCATCAAGCGTGTTGTTGCCGTTGTCGCCAAAGATGATGCTGGTCATCGTGTTGTCGCCGATGTCAGGCTGGGGCTCGCTGCCGCCAGTATAACCCGGCTTCAGCGACGACTTGTTGGCATAGATGATGTGCTCGACATTGGCGATGTGCTTGATGTGCAGCCCCGTGGACAGGAGGACGACGGTATCGTTGCCGCCATTGGCGGCCTCGCGAACGATGTCGTCGATGGAATCGACAAAATAGACGTCGTCGCCACCATTACCGGCCATCCGGTCTGCGCCGCCCCGGCCGTCAAGCACGTTGTTGCCGTCATTGCCGATCAGGATATCATCGTACCGGCTGCCGATGCCGTTCTCGACATAGTAATCGCTGCCATCGGCATTATGCCCGGCGAAGATCGAGACGTTGTTGTGATGACCATTGACGCTGGAAAACTGCCCGGCGCGCAGGTCGAGGGTCGTACCGGCTGTTGAGCCAGAAAAGTCGAGCGTGTCGGTGCCGCCGGTATCGTGGATCGCAAAGCCGATATCATGCTGCATGCCCGCGACGGTCAGCTTGTAGCCGCCCTGCGGGGCGCCAAAGCCGTAGACATTGTTGCCGGTATTGAGGTCGATCTGCTGATAGGTGCGAACGCCATTGTCATCGACCGTCGAGTAAAAGCGGCGGATGACCGCCTCGATATCGGCCATGAGCGGCGTCGAGGCCGACCAGCGGCTGGTTTCTCCGACATCGATCCCGTCGAAATAGGACATGACGCTGTATTGCTGGCGGTCATAGGTCCAGGTCGCATTGTTCAGATAATTGATCTGCACGCCGCCCGGACCGCTGTAATTGTAGAGGCCGGGATGGTTGAGGCCGAATTCGTGGCCGAATTCGTGGATGAAGGAATCGAAGACATAGCCGCCGACATCCGTCTTGTTGGGCTCGGTGTCGTGGAAACGCTGGCCGATGCTGACATAGCGGTTGGCCGAATAGGCGCTGCCGTCATCCTCCTCGCCCACTTCCGGGCTGACGACCTCAATCCAGTCGGTTGCCTCGTCAAACGGCGCGTCATCGACGATCTCGAATTTCAGCGGCGTGACGGATGCCCACATCTCCAGCGCGCCGATCGCGGCGGCCTTGTATTCGGGATGATCATTGAGTCCGGAAACGTTGATTCTCAACGTCTCCGCCGCGATTTCCGGCGTCAGGCTGCGAGGCAGCGCCCCGAGATAATCGAGAAAGGAGTCGTAGTCCTCGCTCTTTCCGTAGGGGTTGTCGGGGGTCTGATCGTTGATCCACCATTGGTCAAGAATGTGACGTGGCTTCGGCATCGTGAGGCTCCTCTGTGACTATTGTGTTCAGTTACGGCTTGCGCCGTGCTGCACCCCAATTTTTCACAGGCATTGCTCCTCGCCTTGCCTGTGAGCCCGGTTGCCCCGCCGAGCAATCTAGTCGAAATCGTCGTTTTGTCACCCCTATAAAACCATGGAGACGGCGCCACGGCCGGGAACCGGGCCGTAAACGGACCATCCCGGGCCGGTCATACCGCGGGATAGCCGTCGACCTGAAACATTGAAATCATTGGCGTGTTGTGCCGGCGTGATAGCTCCGCGACGCTGTCAAAATCCCAGCCAGAAACACCTAATTTTTCTGACAGCCGCCAACGGGCTCGGCGGCCGAACGCCGGTCTTCCACAGGCGCCGCCCCCCTGAATTCTTGCCATGACGACCTCAAGTCCATGGCCTTCGTCTTGACGATTCTGCTCCGTGTGTTCATTCCAATATATGCTTGGGACAGAAACGGGATTTTGGTGATGGGGCCGCAGCAGAACCATCGACAGGAGCGGATGACGATCCTCGGCGATCTCGACGGCCCCTCCTTCGTTCCGTGGATTCGCCGACATGCCGCCAAACTGGGGCTCTCCCAGGCCATCGCGCATGCCGGCCCAGACCGGATCGAGCTCGACGTCGCCGGCGCGGTGGAACTGATCGACATGATGGAGGTCGGATGCCTGCTTGGACCGATCGACGTCTGGATCGAAACGATCAATCGAACACCCGTCGGAGATGAAAACAACGCGCGTCCGGAGCGTGCTCTTTAACCGCCTCAACCAGAATTTGCCCGTCCTTTAATCAATATTGCCAATGCGAAAAAATTATGCAAACGTGTTGGCGGTCAAGTTGACGAGAGATGCGACAGCGTCCGGATAAAATTTGACAAGATATTGAAATAATTCAGAAAGACCATCCATGCAACCCGATACGGCCGGCTCCTGGACGCCAGTCGCCCTTTCCGCCGATCTGCCGGCGGGAACCGTCATGCCAGCGCGTATTCCCGCCGGAACAATTGCCCTCTGGCGCAGCGAAAGCGGGCGTCCTGCTGCAACAGCCAATCGCTGTCCCCATCGCGGCATGAGCCTCTCGCACGGTTTCGTGCGCGGTGAATCTCTTTCCTGCATCTATCATGGCTGGAGCTACGCCCAGGCTGGAAATTGCATCCGCATTCCCGCCCATCCGGGCCTGACGCCGCCGGAAACGATCCGCACCAAGACCTTTGCCATCGAGGAAGTAAACGGCGTGATCTGGGTGGCAACAGATGAAGCTACGGCCAAGCCACCCGCCCTCGAAGGCCTGACGCCCCTGCGTTCGATGACGGCGGATGCGAGCATTGCCGCGATCGAGGCTGTGGCAGACACACAGGCAAGCGTCGAAGGACTTGTATCACCCCGGGAAAATGCCGACACTCTCTGTCTTCTCGTTTCTGCGCAGGAAGACGGACAGACGCTGATCCATGTCCTCCTGAAGGGCGAGACGAGCCCGGCTGCCCGCATCGCGGCATCGCGCGTGGCGGAAGGTCTGCGCCGCAAGGCCGAGAATCTTCAGAAGAAGGGGATCGCGGCATGAGCATTCAGGCGATGATCGATGAATGGTATCCGGTGGGCATTGCCGCCCAGCTTGACCCTGCCGGCCGCAACACCATGCTGATGGGCGAGCCGATCGTCGTTGCCGCCGACGCCGGTGGAAATGCCAGGGTGACGGGCGGCAATGGCCGCTCTCTGCCGGTGAAAGTACGCTACGGTCACGTCTGGACCTCGCTCGGCGAACCGAAGAAAGACCTTTTCCCTATCCCCGAGGCAGACCAGCCCGGCCGCCGGTTCGTCGATGTCGGCGTGGTGCGCGTGCGCTGCTCGCCGCTGCGCGCGGTCGAAAACTTCCTCGACGTCGCCCATTTCCCCTTCGTGCATACCGATATCCTCGGCGCCGAGCCGCATACGGAAGTGCAGAACTACAAGGTGGAAATCCGCGAGGACGTGGATGAAGTCTGGGCGACGCAGGTGAAATTCTACCAGCCGCAGGCGGCGAAATCCGCAAGCGGCGGCATCACCACGGAATATATGTACCGCGTCGCCGCCCCGACCTGCACGGTGCTCTACAAGACCTGCCCACCACGCCCGAGCGAATGGGATGTGATCACGCTCTTCGTGCAGCCGTTGACGGAGGAACTCTGCGACGTCTGGCCATGGATGGCGCTGTTCGATGACGAGACGTCGATGACGGATCTCATCCACTTCCAGCAGACGATCTTCCTGCAGGACCGCTCGATCCTGGAAAACCAAATCCCGCGCCTGCTGCCGCTCGATCCCGGCATGGAAATCCCCACACGGGCCGACCTCACCTCGATCGCTTATCGCCGCTGGCTGAAACGCCACAACTATACCTATGGCGCGCAGCTGGTGGCACAATAATGAAGCTCTACGACTACATCCTCTCGCCCAGCTGCTACAAGGTTCGCCTGATGGCGGCGCTGACCGGCGTGAAACTCGAATTCCGTCCCGTCGATTTCCATCCCGGCCTTGAGCATCGCGGTCCCGAACTGCTGGCGCTCAACCCCGCAGGCTCTATCCCGATCCTCGAAGACGGCGACCTGATCCTCACGGAATCCTCGGCGATCCTCGTCTATCTGGCGGCACAAGCAGCGCCGGATTGGCTGGCCAGCGCGAAGCCGGAAGAGGCCGCACGGGTTCAGCAATGGCTGTCCTTCTCCGGCCGCCTGACGGCCAATCTCGGCGGCGCGCGGCTGCATGAAATGCTGCTGCGGCCCGGCGATCTCGATGCGCTGCAGGCCCAGGGCATCGCGGCGCTGCGCGAACTCGAAGCGGGTCTTGTCGAGCAGAACCTGCGCGGCATGCGCTTCCTTGCGGCAGATCGGCCGACGGTCGCGGACATTTCCTGCTTCCCCTATGTGGCGCTGGCGCCGGATGGCGGCGTGTCGCTCGATCCCTATCCGGCGATCCGCCTCTGGTCGCGGGCGCTGCGATCACTCGATGGCTTCATCGAAATGCCGGGCATTCACCGGCTGCACGAACTGAAGGCCGAACCGACGGTCGAGGAGAGCAAGGTATGAGCGGCACTCTCCTGAAGAACTGCGCGGCCGTGATCGTCGATGAGGGCAAAGGCCCGACGGTGCGGCGCAATGTCGATCTGCTGACCGATGGCCCGGCCATCAAGGCGATCGGCGAAAACCTCGTCGCCCCCGCCGGCACCACGGTTCAGGATGCGACCGGCTGGTTCGTCTATCCCGGCCTCGTCAACACCCACCACCATTTCTTCCAATGCTTCGTGCGCAACCGCGCCGATCTCGACTGGACCAAGCTTTCGGTCATCGAATGGCTGGACAAGATCTACCCGATCTTCTCGCAGCTCAACGAGGAATGCTTCTATCATTCCTCCGTCACCGCGATGGCCGAGCAGATCAAGCACGGCTGCACCACCGCCTTCGATCACCAGTATAACTTCCCCCGCCATGCCGGAAAGCGGCTGATCGACCGCCAGTTCGAAGCGGCTGACCTGCTCGGCATGCGCTTCCACGCCGGCCGCGGCGGCAACACACTGCCGAAGTCGGAAGGCTCCACCATACCCGACGAGATGCTGGAAACGACGGACGAGTTCATCGCCGATTGCGCCCGCCTCATCGACACCTACCATGACGCCAACCCCTTCAGCATGCGCCAGGTCGTCGTCGCACCCTGCCAGCCGGTCAACTGCTACCGCGAGACCTTCGTGGAATCTGTTGCACTCGCCCGCGACAAGGGCGTCTTCCTGCACACCCATGTCGGCGAGGGCGAAAGCCAGGTCATCCTCGCCCGCCACGGCAAGCGTACCGTCGATTATCTCGAGGAAATCGGCTTTGCCGGCTCCGACGCCTTCTACGCCCATTGCTGGGAACTGACCCATGACGAGCTGCGCACCATGGCAGCAAGCGGAACCGGCGTTTCGCATTGCCCCGAACCCGTTTATCTGGTCGGCGCTGAGGTGACCGACATCCCGGCCATGGCAGCCCTTGGCGTCCGCGTCGGCCTCGGCTGCGATGGCGCAGCCTCCAACGACAATTCCAACCTGATGCACTGCCTGCATTCGGCCTATATGCTGCAATGCCTCGTCGCCTCGACGCGCAGCCACCCGGTTCCGCCGCCGGGCGATTTCCTCGGCTACGGCACAACGGGTGGCGCAAACCTGCTCGGCCGTACCGATATCGGCCGTCTCGCGCCTGGCATGGCGGCCGATCTCTTTGCCATCGACACGCGCCGCATGGATTATGTCGGCACCCGGCACGATCCCTTGAGCCTCATCCCGCGCGTCGGCATCGGCATGGCAACCGACATGACCATGATCAACGGCCGCATCGTCTGGCAGGACGGCGCGTTTCCGGGGCTCGATGAAGCCAAGCTTGCAGCCGACGCCGAAGCGGCGCTTGCCACCGTAAAATTCTGATAAAAACCAACAGAGGGAATAAAATCATGACCAACGTCACCCGCAGAACATTGATGAAGGCTGCAGCCGCCACCGGTCTTGCAGGCGCTTTCGGTGGCCGCATGGCTTTCGCAGCTGACGAGCCTTTAGGCATCACGCTCGTCGTTCCCTCGCCGATCGGCGATGTCGGCTGGGGCCACGCGCTTGCCGCCGGTCTCGAGCCGATCAAGGCCGCCTATGGCGACAAGGTAAAGGTCACCATCCTCGAAAACATCATGGAAGGCCCCGACGCCGACCGCATCATGAACAAGACCGTCGCCGACGGGAACAAGTTCTTGATCGCCGGCTCCTTCGGCTACCAGAACGGCGCGCTGCAGATCGCCCGCCGCGACCCTGGTGTCACAGTTCTTCACGCTTCCGGCTTCCAGGTCGCGCCGAACTTCTCGCCCTTCGCCGCCAAATATTTCCAGGGCACCTACCTGCTCGGCATGGCCGCAGCCGCCCTTTCCAAGACCGGCAAGCTCGGCTCGGTCTCGGCTTTCGCCATCCCGGAACTGATCACCTCGATCAACGCCTTCGCGCTCGGCGCCCAGGCCGTCAACCCCGATATTGAAGTCTCGGTCGTCTGGGTGAACTCCTGGTTCGACCCGGCCAAGGAGCAGGAGGCCGCCAAGGCGCTGATCGCGCAGAGTTGCGACGTGATCTTCTCCAACGCGCAGGATACCCCGTCCGTTGTCGCGGCTTGCGAAGAAGCCGGTGTCTATTCCTTCAACCTCAATTCCTCGATGAAGAAGTACGCCGAAAAGACCTATCTCGGCTGCGTCGCCACCGACTGGTCGCCTTTCTTCAAGGCTTCGGTCGATGCACATCTCGCCGGCAGCTTCAAGGGCGCCAACGCCTTCCTCGGCGTTGCCGACAAGGTCGTGCAGGTCACCGACTGGAACCCCGCCATCCCGGCCGATACCATGGCCAAGATCAAGGAAATCGAAGCCAAGATCGCCGACGGCAGCTTCTCGCCCTTCACCGGTCCGATTGCTAAAGCTGACGGTTCGGACGGTGTGGCATCAGGCGCAACGATGACCGATGCCGAGATCGTCGCCATGGACTGGCACGTCAAGGGCGTGACCACACCGCTGCCGAAGTAAGCCGCCCATGATCGCCCCGCTCCTGTCGCTCAGCGGCATTTCCAAGAGCTACGGACCAATCAAGGCCAATCAGGAGATTGACCTTGATGTGGCTGAAAACTCGATCCACGCGATCCTCGGGGAGAACGGGGCGGGAAAATCGACGCTGATGAAACTCATCTACGGCGTCGAACAGCCGGACGGCGGAAACGCCGTCTGGCAGGGCGAAGCACTGCACCTCACCTCGCCAGCCGATGCGCGACGCCGGGGCATCGGTATGGTTTTCCAGCACTTCTCGCTGTTCGAGACCCTGACGGTGGTGGAGAATATCCAGCTCGTTGTATCGGGCCGGAAAAGCGAGCTTGCCGAGCGCATCCGTGCGCTCGGCCGCGATTTCGGGCTGGAGGTCGATCCGCTCGCTCATGTGCATGCGCTCTCCGTCGGCGAGCGGCAACGGGTGGAAATCATCCGCTGCCTGATGACCAATCCGAAGCTCTTAATCCTTGACGAGCCGACCTCGGTCCTGCCGCCGCAATTGGTCGAGAAACTGTTCGACACGCTGCGGCGCCTGCGCGACGGCGGTGTCTCCATTCTCTTCATTTCCCACAAGCTGGAGGAAATCCGGGCGATCTGCGACCGCGCCACCATCCTGCGCGGCGGCCGCGTCACCGGCCATATCGATCCGCGCGAGCATGACGCCCATGATCTCGCCCGCATGATGATCGGCCGCGACATGCCCGAGCCGATGCCGGCGGTGGAGACCGGAGGCGGCGACAAGCAGCTTGAGATCATTGGATTGAGCTACACACCGGATGATCCCTTCGCCACGTCGCTCTCCGATATCAGCCTTCATGTGCGCGCCGGCGAAATCATCGGCATTGCCGGTATTTCCGGCAACGGCCAGAGCGAGCTTGCAGCGCTGATCTCGGGCGAAACCGTTCTGGGCCGCGATCAGCACGACCGCATCTTCATGATGGGCAAGGATGTCGGCCAGCTTTCCGCCGCGGCCCGCCGCAAACTCGGCTTCGCCTTCGTGCCGGAAGACCGGCTCGGCCGCGGCGCCGTGCCTGAAATGTCGCTGGTCCTCAACAGTCTGCTGACCGCCCATCCTTTGAAGCTCGTGAAAGGTGGCCTCGTCGACAAGGCCCGTGCCACAGCCTTTGCCAATGACTGCATCCGCGACTACGACGTGCGCACCCCCGGCCCGGAAGCCGAGGCCGGCGCACTTTCCGGCGGCAACCTGCAGAAATTCATCGTTGGCCGTGAAATCATGCTGGCCCCGAAACTGCTGTTCGTGGCGCAGCCGACATGGGGCGTCGATATCGGCGCAGCCTCGGCCATCCGCCAGCGGCTGATTGCGCTGCGCAACGAAGGCATGGCGATCCTCGTCATTTCCGAGGAATTGGAAGAGCTGTTCGAACTCTCCGACACCATCCAGGTGCTGCACCACGGCACCCTGAGTCAGCCGCTGGTAACACGCGATACGAAGGCCGAAGAGATCGGCCGCTACATGATCGGGGCGAAACCCGAGAAAGCCCTCGCATGAGTTCGTTTGCCCTGCCGACCCTCGTACGCCGCCAGCGCGCCTCGTTGAAAGCCACGCTGATCGCGCCACCGGCCGCGCTCGCCGTGGCCATCGTGCTCAATCTCATCCTCTATGTAATCATGGGCCGCGATCCGCTGGCCGTACTGCACGCCATGATCCTCGAACCCTTCCTCTCCTGGGCATCGTTCTCGGAGGTTTTGCTGAAGACCGGGCCGCTACTCTTGATCGCACAGGGCCTCGCCATCGGCTTCCGCGCAAAAGTCTTCAACATCGGCGCGGAAGGCCAGTTCATCCTCGGCGCGATCTTCGCCTCCGCCATCCCCGTCTGGTTTCCGCAGGCGACGGGCGGCTGGATCTGGCCTGTCATGCTGCTGCTCGGCGCCATCGGCGGTGCGCTCTGGGCCTCGCTCACCGCCTTCTGGCGTGTGCGACTCAATGCCAACGAAATCCTCGTCTCGCTGATGCTGAGCCTCGTTGCCGCGCAGTTCCTCTATTATCTTCTGCTTGGCCCCTGGAAGGACCCGGCCGGCTTCAACTTTCCGCAATCGGTGATGTTCCAGTATGACGCGATGGTGCCAACGCTTTTTGCCGGCACCCGCGTCAATGTCTCACTGCTGATCGCCTTCGCCCTCTCCATCGCCGCCTGGGTGTTCATGGAAAAAAGCTTCATGGGCTACAAGCTGCAGGTCGGCGGCCTCGCCCCGCGCGCCGCCGGTTATGCCGGTTTCAAGGAAAGCCGGGCCATCTGGCTGTCGCTGCTGATCGGCGGCTTTGCGGCCGGACTTGCGGGGGCGGCGGAAGTCGCCGGGCCGCTGGGCCAGCTGCAGCGGTCGATCTCCACCGGTTATGGTTACGCCGCGATCATCGTCGCTTATCTCGGCGCCTTGCATCCGATCGGCATCATCATCTCCTCGCTGGTGATGGCCGTCATCTATATCGGCGGCGACAACGCCATGGTCTCGGCCAACCTGCCGATCGCCGCCGTGCGCGTCTTCCAGGGCAGCCTGCTACTCGCCTATCTCATCGCCGTCGCCTTCGTGCGCTACCGCCTCGAATGGCCGCATAAGATCCAGCGGAGCCCGACATGAACGCCATCGAGTTCATCCTTGCCGGCATGCTGGCGGCCGCCACACCCTTCCTGCTCGCCGCCCTCGGCGAAATGGTGACGGAGCGCGCCGGCGTGCTCAATCTCGGGGTCGAAGGGCTGATGGCGCTCGGCGCCGTCATCGCCTTCATCGTCGTCTATCACGGCGGCGGCCATTTCCTTGCCTTCATCGCCGCGGGTCTGAGCGCAACCCTGTTGTCGCTCGGCTTCGCCTTTGTCGCGCTCGGCTTCCGCGCCAATCAGGTGGCGACCGGCCTTGCCATCGGCATTCTCGGCCAGGGCCTCTCCGCCCTGTTCGGCAAGACCTATGAAAGCCTGACGGTCAAGGGCCTGCCGAAGATCGCCATTCCCGGCCTCTCCGACATACCCGTCATCGGCGGCCTGTTCGAGCAGGATATCGTCGTCTGGTTCTCTCTTCTCGCGACGCTCGCAATCTGGGCGACCTTCGCCTTCACCAAGACCGGCCTCGTCATCCGCGCCGTCGGCGAAAACCCGAAGGCAGCCCATGCCATCGGCTACCCTGTCATCGCAGTGCGCGTTGCGGCCATCGCCTTCGGCGGCATGATGGCGGGTTTTGCCGGCGCCTATGCTTCGGTCATCTACACCCCGCTCTGGGCCGACGGCATGATCGCCGGCCGCGGCTGGATTGCGATCGCGCTGGTCGTCTTCGGCACCTGGCTGACGGGCCGCATCTTCCTCGGCGCATGCCTGTTCGGCGCGGTGTCACTGATGAGCCTCGCCGCGCAGGCGACCGGCCTCGACCTGCCCTCGCAGCTCCTCTCCAGCCTACCCTACCTCGTCACCATCATCGTGCTCGGCATTATCTCCGCCGACCGCCGCCTGCTGAAGCTGAACGGCGTCGCCTCGCTGGGCGAGCCGTTCGAGCGATAGAAAGTCGGCCTATTCACCCGATGTGCGCAATCACACTACTGCATAATTCGTTAAATCGGAATCGATTGAAGGACAAAACTATGCAGCATATTTAAAGTGTTACAGCGACCTTTGCGCGTCATGTTTGACGCGCGGCGCTGTAAACGGGTGTTCCTCTGGTAACCTGCTGCCAACCCATTTCAGACTATTGGGGCTGCAACATTTTCAGGAGCAAGTCCCATGCATATCCACCTTTTTCGCAAACACCCGGAACGGCTTGTCGCCCTCGCTGCCGTCATCGTCTGGCTCGCCTCGATCGCTCAGGCTATCGCCCTTTCCTGAACCGAATTGTCCTGTTCCTATCCAGCGAAGCACTTCGAACGCGCAGTCGCCAATGACAGCTAAAGACGACGGTTCGGAATGATGAATGTGCCATCGAGATTATCGATGCTCTGGCAATTGAGCACCGGGCAGGTTCGGTCGTCTCGCGTCGGGATATTCTTCCACTCCGCGTACTGGTTGACGTCACAATAACCGCTGTTGCGAACGAACCGGTCGTAGATCGGCAGGCCCCTCGGCGATGTCCAGCGAAAAATCACGGCCCCCTGCCGATGGACGGTTGCCCGCGCCTTCTCGCACGTCATCGACAGGGGATTGTAACGTGAGATCGCCAGGGCCGGCGTCGCGGCGATGACGAATACAAGAGTGGCGACAATGGTCTTCATGATGGAACCCTCCGGTTGGCATATCAACTCGCGCTTGAAGGCTTGGTTCCGGGAGGGCGAGCCGGTGCGGTCGGATGTTGACAGCGACACCCCATGCGGAGACATCCATCGCTATCAAACCACAAGGCACTCTCCATAGTCCAGGATGCTCACGGCCTTGGCACCGCAAAGACAGATACAGCGACCTTCTTTCGACGACCGGCTAAACCCAAAATCGTCCCCAGTCGTTAGATTAGGTGGTCGAACACGGCTGCGGCAATCATCTCATTGTGATCAACAGATGGTGCTGGCGGCGGCAAGCCTCACCCGTCAGTCGTCGATGAGCACCCGCTGCGCGGCCCCGTCCATGTCTTCGTACTGCCCGGAGCGCAGCGCCCAGACAAAGGCGACAAGGCCAAGGCCTCCCAGCACGAGGGCAATCGGCAGGAGATAAAGAAGGACATCCATCAGGCTTCCACCCATTTGCGACGAAGATGAAGCGAGCGCCACACACGCCGAAGCCAGCCCTCGTCCGCGCTCAGGCGCATCGCGTTGCCGATGACAAGCAGCGACGAACCCGACATGGCGATCGCCGCGATGAGCGGGGTGACATGTCCGAGGATCGCGATCGGGACCGCGATCAGATTGTAGCCGATCGCCATGACGAAATTCTGTTTGATCAGCCGCTCGGCCTGGCGTGCGACATTGACGGCCAGCGGTACTGCATCCAAGCTGTCGTGCAGGAAGATGAAGTCGGCAGCGCTTTTACCGATATCCGCTGCCGATGATGGAGCCATCGATACATGCGCGGCCATCATCGCCGGCGCGTCATTGATACCATCACCCACCATCAGCGCCCGCGCTCCCGTCGTCGCCAGAGCCTGAAGGCGGTTCACCTTGTCGGCCGGCAGGACTCCGGCGGAAAAATCGCGGATGGACAGTTGCGACGCAACGTGCGCGACGGCTGCCTGCTTGTCTCCGGACAGAACCTCCATCCGCAGGCCATCGCTGCCAAGCATGCTCACAGCCTTGACCGCCTCCCGCCTCAACACGTCGATAAAATCGAATGTCGCAACAACCAGTCCATCCTTCGACAACACGGTGCCAGCCACCGAACCGTCCGGCGCCGTGGCGCTGGTTGCCCAGGATGCGCGGCCAAGCCGCCAGGTGCGGCCAGCGGCCAGTCCCTCGACCCCAAGTCCGGCGAACTCGCGGACATTTTGCAGCCGGACGTTGGTCGAAACATTGCTATGCGCCTTGGAAATGGCACGGGAAACGGGATGGAGGGATGAATGTGCAAGCGCAACCGCAACGCCCAGCGCCTCTTCCTGCACATCGGAAGCCGACCGCAGGATCGGGCTGCCATTGGTGAGCGTCCCCGTCTTGTCGAAGACGACGGTATCGATCTTGGCCAGCCGCTCGAGCGCACCGCCATCCTTCATCATGATCCCGTTGTCGAACAGCCTGCGCGCGGCAACGACCTGGACGATCGGGACAGCAAGACCGAGAGCGCAGGGGCATGTGATGATCAGGACGGCGGTTGCAACTGTAATCGCGTGGTGCCAATCGCCCGTCGCGAACATCCAGCCAATGAAACTGAGAAGAGCGGTCAGGTGAACGACGGGCGAATACAATGCAGAAGCACGATCGGCTAAGCGCCTGTAGGTGCCCCGTCCTTGCTCGGCGGCTTCCATGAGCCCGACCATTTCGGCAAGGAATGAATCCTTGGCCGCCGCGGTGGCACGGACGATGAGCAGGCCGGAAAGATTATGTGTTCCCGCAAGAATATCGGCGCCCGGTGAGACGTCACGCACCGCGCTTTCACCGGTCGCCAGGGAGCAATCGAGTTCGGATACGCCTTCGACGACCGTCGCATCGACCGGAATCCTGTCGCCTGCGGCGATCACAAGATCCATTCCCGGCTCGATCTGTCCGATCGGCAGATAGTCGCGCCCGCCGCCGGCGATCAGGCGGACGGCACCGCGCGGCGACAGGCGGACCAGCCCGTTCACCGCCGCCCTCGCCTTGTCGCGCATGACATGATCGAGGGTACGTCCGATCAGGAGGAAGAAGAGCAGCGAGACGGAGGCGTCGAAATAGGCATGCTCCCCATGTGTTGCGGTTTCATAGAGACTGGTGGAGTAGGCGAGAGAAACGCCGATGGCGATCGGCACGTCCATGTTCATCCGGCCATGCCGTACGGCATTCCATGCCGACCGGAAATAGATGCGTCCGGCAAACACGATGACGGGAATGGCGATCAGCGCCGAAATCCAGTGGAAGAGGTCCCGGGTCGCACCTTCGGCACCGGACCAGACCGACACCGAAAGCAGCATGATGTTGCCGGTCGCAAATCCGGAAATCGCCACGGCCAGCAGCAACTCCGAAAGCGTCTTGTCCTTTCCTGGAACAAGCTCGTCCGACAGATGCGCCGCATAGCCGAGCGCGTTCAATGTTTGGATCATCGGCGGGGGCTCGGCTCCGGTCCATTTGACGGAGACCCTTTTGGTCGAAAGATGGACGCGCGCCGAGATGACGTTTCCGAGCCCTGTCAGTTCCGTCTCGATCAGCGACATGCACGCCGCACAGTGCATCGCGGGAACGGACAGATCCGTCTGGCGCAGGCCATCGCCCAGGTTTTTCGCGGCAAACAGGATTTCATCGGTGGCAGGCCCAGCCGCCTTCAGGGATTCGATATCCGTCGCCACTTCGGCGGATGGCGCGCAGCAGGTCATTGAAACTCTCCGTTGCGGATCACGATCCGGCGGATATCGCGATAGGGAACCTTGCGGCCCACCTCGCTGTCGATCTGGACATTCCAGGTGCCGTCGCGCGCGACATGCGCGGCTTCGAACGCTCCGTCTCCCTTCAGCTGCAAGTCTATCGTCCAGTCGGCCGCCTCGTAGGACGGATGGTGGAACCGGACCGAGACCGAGGTGACCGGTACCGCCTTGCCGTCACGATCCGTCAGCCGGTAGCGGACCGTACCGTCCGTGATCGAGAAGGCGGATGTCCAGTCGAGCGCGACCTGCTCGCGCCCCTGCTGCAGCTTGCCATTGAACTCCTGGCTTGCGACGTAGCTGTTTCCCACGACCAGCCCGCCGAACGATGAACCGGCGAACCGCGCCATCGTGATATTGACGGCGATGATGACGCCGAAGAACGCCACCATGATCAGCAGCATGTGCCACCCGGTAAACTCCTTGGTCTGCCTTTGCATACTCACTGCAGTGTCTCCGGTGAATTGAACGTGGCGGTGTATTCGGCGCGTTCGCCAGTGGATGGATCAATGACGACGAAGGCGAACGTTTTGGCCCCGCCGGACGAAAGCGCCTCGGGATCGGCTTTGACGAACACCTTGATCGTCTTCAGCCTGTCCGGTTCGAGAATGACCTCCGTTTTCCGCACGCCGGCGTCGTCCAGACCGGCCACGGTCATGGATGCATCGGAGAATTCGTCGCCAAGTTCGAGGGTAACCGTTCGCGGCTGCGGCACCATGTTGAGCAGCTTGACCGTATATCCGTTGCGGATCGCCCCGTCGGACAGCCGGACGAATTGCGGGTTTCGATCGTGGAGAACATTGATCTCGAGACGGTCCCGCGTTGCCAGCGCGAGGACGATCGCCACGCCGATGGCGCTCCACCCCCCGAAATAGATGAAGGTGCGCGGACGCAGCAGTTTACGGATGTGGAAATGCGCCAGCCTGTCGGAGAAGGATCCATCGGCATTGCGGACCAGCTCCGGCGTCACTGCGGATGTCCCGCCGGCCGTGGCGACGGCCATGTTCGCGTTATAGTCGTTCAGTGTCGAATAGCTGATCAGGCCCCGCTCCTTGCCGATCCGGTCCATGATGTCGTCGCAGGCATCGATGCACAGCGCGCAGGTGATGCATTCGAGCTGCTGGCCATCCCGGATGTCGATTCCCATCGGACAGACGGCGACGCACGCATTGCAATCGACACAATCACCGACGCTCGCGCCGGCGGCGACCGCCTTCTTGGCATGCCGCGTGCGCGGTTCGCCCCGCCAGTCGTTATAGGTCACGGTCAGCGACGTCTCGTCGAGCATGGCGGCCTGGATACGCGGCCAGGGACACATATAGGTGCAGACCTGTTCGCGCATCAGTCCGCCGAATATGTAGGTCGTCGCCGTCAGGATGGCCACGGTCGCGTAAGCCGTCGGAATGGCATCGCCAGTGACGAAATCCCTGGCGAGCGCCGGGGCATCGGCGAAATAGAAAATCCACGCCCCGCCCGTCAGGACGGCGACGACAAGCCAGGTGGCGTGCTTGACGAACCGGATACGGATCTTGGCAAAGGACCAGGGCGCGGCATCGAGCTTGATCCGCGCGTTGCGATCCCCCTCGAAATAGCGCTCGATGACCAGGAAGAGATCGACCCAGACGGTCTGGGGACAGGCATAGCCGCACCAGGCGCGGCCGACCGTCGATGTGACGAGGAAAAGCCCGATCCCCGCCATCACCAGCAGGCCGGCGATGTAGATGAACTCCTGCGGCCATATCTCGATGAAGAAGAAATAGAAGCGGCGGCTCGACAGGTCGATGAGAACGGCCTGATCGGGGGCGAAGGGCCCCCGGTCCCAGCGAATCCACGGAACGAGATAATAGATACCGAGCGTGATCGCCATCACGATCCACTTGAACCGCCGGAAGGCGCCCGACGCGCGCTTCGGAAAGATCTTCTTGCGGCGGGCGTAAAGCGGTTGACGGTTGGCGGCCGCATTGCTGGCGACGACATCCAGCCTCGTCACATCACTCTTGTCCATAACCGCTGACCTCGCATGCGCATCAGACCAGCCGGTTTGTTAAAAAAATGGCTGGCATGGATTGGACCATGCCAGCCGAGGTGATTTTCGACCTTGATCAGGATCAAGCAATCTATTTTTCGCCGCCGCCAAGCGAGTACACAAAGGCGGCCAGTTCCTTGACAGCGGCATCTCCGAGCCGGTCCTCCCAGGCAGGCATGACACCGGCCCTCGGCGTGCGGACCTGGGCCGCGATCGCTTCTTCTCCGGCTCCATAGAGCGAGATGGCATCGGTCAGATCGGGCGCCCCCATCTCCCTGTTGCCCTTGGCGTCGTCGCCGTGGCAGGCGGCACAGTTCTGCGCGAAGACCTCCTTGCCGGGTTCGACCAGCTCGACATTTTTCACCGGCGCGGAAAGGCTTGCGACGAAGGCGCTGACTTGAGAGATCTGTTCGCCATCGAGAACATCGGCGAAGGGCGGCATGATGGAATCCCTCGTCTCGCCATCCTTGGCGAAGCGGATACCGTGTGCGACCGTTTGCCTGATCTGTTCGGCGGTTCCACCCCAGAGCCAGTCGTCGTCATTAAGGTTCGGGAAGCCTTGGGAGCCCTCGGCGCCGGAACCGTGGCACTGCACGCAGTTCATCTTGAAAGCGGCGCCGCCGGCGGCGACAGCCACGCTGCGAAGCTGGTCATCGGCGAGGATATCGTCGATCGACTTCTCCTTGATGGCCGCCGTGTAGCCGCTTCTCGCGGTGTCGGCCGCGGCAAGGTCCTTTCGGACCTCGCTGCGGCTCGAAAAGCCGAGAAGACCCTGCGTCGAGCTCGTCAGGAGCGGCCAAGCCGGATAGGCAATCGCATAGAGAAGCGCCCAGAGGATCGTTGCGTAGAAGGTCCACACCCACCAGCGCGGCATCGGATTGTCGAGTTCTCGAATGCCGTCCCATTCATGGCCGGTGGTCGATACGCCGGAAATTTCGTCAACCTGCTTATCGCTCATCGCTGTCATCCTTCAGGGGAATACGGGCGGCCTCGGCGCTCACGTCGCGGCTGCCGGGACGAAAGACGAAGGCTGACGCGGCCAGAAAAAACATCAGCATCGCGAGAAGCCCCCAACTGTCGGCGAATGTCCGCATTGTCTGATAATCCATGCTTGCCTCCTCAGCGGTCGCCGCCGGTCTCGTCATAGGTCTTGAAGTCCACCAGCGTGCCCAGCATCTGCAGGTAGGCGATCAGCGCATCCATCTCGGTAATGGCACTGGGATTCCCGTCGAAATCACCGGTCTTGGCCTTGGGATAGCGGGCCTCGAAGGCCGACGTATCCGCGTCCGGCGTGGACTGCGTCTTCGCATCCTCCACCGCTGTATCGATCATGTCCTTCGAATAGGGCACGCCGACACCCGCATTGGCGGACAGATGCGCCGACAGGTCGTTGATCGGGAGAGGCGTCGACTTCAGGAAGGCATAGCTCGGCATGATGGATTCCGGTACGACGGACTGCGGATCGACGAGATGCTGCGCATGCCATTCGTTGGAGTACCGGTCGCCGACGCGGGCGAGATCCGGTCCCGTCCGCTTCGAGCCCCACTGGAACGGATGATCGTACATCGATTCCGCCGCCAGGCTGTAATGCCCGTAGCGCTCGACCTCGTCGCGGAACGGCCGGATCATCTGGCTGTGACAGACATAGCAGCCCTCGCGGACATAGATGTTGCGTCCGGCAAGCTCGAGTGGCGTGTAGGGGCGCATCCCTTCCACCTTCTCGATCGTGTTCTGCAGATAGAAGAGAGGGGCGATCTCGACGATGCCGCCGATGGTGACCACAAGCAGCGAACCGATCAGCAGAAGGGTGGCGTTGCGCTCGATGATCGCGTGTTTATCCATAATGGCCATGGGGCGCTCCTATTCGGCCGGCTGTGGGTAGGGAAGCTTTCCGCCGCTCGGCGCTTCGTCGCGTTGATGTCCAAGGATGGTCATGGTGATGTTGAAGGCCATCAGCAGCGCTCCCGACAGATACAGAACTCCACCCAGCGCCCGGATCAGGTAATAGGGATGGAGAGCCGCGACACTTTCGACGAACGAGTAGATGAGGAAGCCCTGCTCATCGTGCTCGCGCCACATCAGGCCCTGCTGGATACCCGAAACCCACATGACGGCGGCGTAGACGACAATTCCGAGGCTCGCCAGCCACAGATGCCAGCTGACCATGCGCAGAGAGTAGAGACGTTCCCGCGCCCAGAGTTTCGGCACCATGTAGTAGATCGCGGCGAAAGCGATCAGGCCGTTCCAGCCAAGGGCGCCCGAGTGAACGTGACCGATGGTCCAGTCCGTGTAGTGCGACAGGGAGTTCACCGTCTTGATCGACATCATCGGGCCTTCGAAGGTCGACATGCCGTAGAAGGCGATGGCGGCCACCATCATGCGGATGATCGGATCGGTGCGCAGCTTGTCCCATGCGCCCGACAAGGTCATCAGGCCGTTGATCATGCCACCCCAGGAGGGCATCCACAGCATGATCGAGAACACCATGCCGAGCGTCTGCGCCCAATCGGGCAGCGCCGTGAAGTGCAGATGATGCGGGCCGGCCCAGATGTAGAGGAAGATCAGCGCCCAGAAGTGGATGATCGACAGGCGATAGGAATAGACCGGACGGTTGGCCTGCTTGGGCACGAAATAATACATCATGCCGAGGAAGCCGGCGGTCAGGAAGAAGCCGACCGCATTGTGGCCATACCACCACTGCGTCAATGCGTCCTGCACGCCGGAGAATGCCGAATAGCTCTTCGAGCCGAGGAACGAGACCGGCAGGCTCAGATTGTTGACGATGTGGAGCATGGCGACGGTGACGATGAAGGCCAGGTAGAACCAGTTCGCCACGTAGATGTGCGGTTCCCTGCGCTTGACGATCGTGCCGAGGAAGACGATGAGATAGGCAACCCAGACGATGGTCAGCCAGAGATCGACATACCATTCGGGCTCGGCATATTCGCGCGACTCGGTAATGCCGAGCAGGTAGCCCGTCGCCGCCATGACGATGAAGAGTTGGTAGCCCCAGAAGACGAACCAGGCCAGATCGCCGCCGAAGAGCCGCGCACGCGAGGTTCTCTGGACAACGTAGAAGGAGGTCGCGATCAATGCATTGCCGCAGAACGCGAAGATGACGCCCGATGTGTGCAGCGGCCGCATGCGCCCGAAATTGAACCAGGGCTCGATGTTGAGCGCGGGATAGGTGAGCTGCAAGGCGACGATGACACCGACGAGCAGGCCGACAACCGCCCAGAACATGGTGGCGATGGCGCCGTAGCGAATGGGCTCGTCCATATAGGCGGACGGATCGACCGCGACTGCGGGCTGGAAGTTTTCCCGCCGCAGGAGAACGATCACGGAAATGACCAGCACGGCCGCGAGGATCCACATATGGCTTGCGAACGCCTTGTCATGCGCGAAGGCTGCGGCAAGAATTGCGAGGAAGCTGAATATCCCCAGACTGATGATGGACGTTGCATGCCTCATGAGAAATTCCCCGACTTTTGGATAGCCGGAGATTTCCTCCATCCGAACCAAGGTCGCCTTGATTTAGGTCAAGGATTTCGCATTCGAGCGGGAGCAGTGTGTATGTCGAGGGATCAGGAGCGAGAAGCATGTGGATCAACCGGAACGAAGCGACCGCCTGTCTAGGGCCATGTGAATCCAGTTGCCTGTCGAGCGAGGCGCTCGGAAGGCTCCGCGTAACCGAGGCGATGACGCGAATCCACCACAGGAAGATCGCGATCTGCGCGGAACTCGAAACCATCGCCGATTGCCTGCCCGCCAACATCGATCACCTGACATGCCTGCAGGTCGCGGCGACGCTCCTGCCGACGTTGCGGCTGGCGCATGACTATGAAGAAACCGTGGTCTTCCCGGCCTACGAAAAGGCGGTCGCGGACAGCGGTCGCGCCCCGTCCACCGACAGGCTGCGCGGCGAGCACATTGCCGACGCGTGCTTCGCGGCGGATCTCACCGGGATATTGCTTGACATCGGGCACGGCGGCACCGTCCAACAGCCGGAAACCCTGGGCTTCATGTTGCGCGGCTTCTTCGACAGCCTTCGGCGCCATGTGGCCTTCGAAAGAGAGCACGTCGCTCCCCTTGTGTGCGATAGCGCGTTCACGCCCCCGAACAGATCCTTAAACGAGCGGGATTGTCCACGACAATGTGGCGCGTCTGCACGATCCGTATGACGCCGTCGATCCGCAGCCGCGTCAACTGACGGCTGACCGTTTCGATGGTGAGGCCAAGGAAATCGGCGATTTCCTGTCGTGTCATCGGGAGGTCGAATTCAACGGCCTCACCATGCGGTTTCGCCGCCGGTTCGCTCGCGCTGGCGATCAGAAGCAGATAGCTCGAGACCTTTTCGAGCGCGGTTTTTCGCCCCAGCGTCAACATCCAGTCCCGGGCGCCGTCGAGTTCGCGCAAGGCCTGTTTCAGAAGGCCCTGCTTGAGTTGCGGCGACTGATTGATCAACGCTTCGACCGATCGCCTGGGGAAGGAGCAGAGAACCACATTGGTGGCGGCCTGCGCCGTCACCGTGCTTTCGGCCTGAAACGGCCGCCCCAGGAAATCGGGAGCAAACTGCAGGCCAACAATCTGCTCGCGTCCATCGGGCAACCCTTTCACGAGCTTGACCACGCCGGACAGGATGTTGGCATATCCTTCGACCACCGTTGCATCACCGATCAGTTCGGAGCCCATGTCCAGCCGCTTCTTTGTCGAGGTCCTGGAGAGGGCACTCAACTGCACCGTATCGAGCGCAGCGCAGACCCCGTGTTGCCGGACCTGGCAGGCGGCACAGAGGACCGGAACATCGGACATACGCTTCTCACATCTGTCATTCATCGCAAATCCATCCTGGCATGCCATTTTCTGGCTGATAGGAAAGGTATAGGCGAGAGCGGGTTTTCGGCGGTTTGATCCAGATCAATTTCCGGGCAGCATCCAGTCCGCCGAGAAGCTTCATTTGGTCGCGGCTTCCGTCATGTGCGGCACAGGTGATGGCGCCATACCCGCAATCAGCCGGCACTCTCCAGAGCGCCCGCATCCGCCCGCCGCGAGGACGAGACTACCAGATGATTGTCGAATCCCGCACAGCCGCGAACCATCCTGGCGAACTGTTCGGCCCTTTCGAAATCGTCGCTGCAACCGACATGGCCGGTCAGTGTCACCCACCGGCCCTCGACGCGGACACGCACGTCCCGCCCCTTCATCTGGAGGTTCCACTCGACCATCCTCAACATCCGGCGCGCGATCTCCTCATCGGTATCGAGGAATTCCAGGTCGGCGGCAATATGGATTTTCTGGGCCAGCCCCCGAACATCCGGAAGATTCAGGACAGCGAATTCGATCATTCCCTTGTGACTGGCCTCGCTGACATGCCCGGTCAGGACCACGACGCCCTGATGCACGGCAACCCCGATCTCGGACGGTGTGATGAGGGGCAGGCATTCCAGAGTTTCGAGCACCCGGGCCCGCAGGTTGAGATCATCCATCGCCGCATTTCCTTCACACATATTGCGCATCACAAGATGCTCGCAGGCCATGCGGGGGTCTTTGATGGGGATCAAACAACGGAGACAGAACGATCGTTTCGGTATTCGTGGACCTTTAGAGCATCGTTCCCTTAATACGCCCCATTCTGCTGGAAGGAATTTTGGCCAGAACCAAGGCGGCTGGCGAAAAGCGCAGCAAAAGCTGCGGTTGAGACGGCCACCGCCGGTAGTGGCCAAAATTCATCCAGCCCTTCGGGTCGGCTGAAAACGGCCGCCCACTGCGGCGGATGGCTGGACCGATGGATGTCGCATCGCTCTGCGCCATCCTTCTTGTGGATCGGCCGTTTTGAGCCAACAGAATGGGCCGTATTAAGGGAACGATGCTCTAGCCGCACAGCAGGGCAAGGCGCTCAGGCTGGACGATTTCGATGGTCTTGACGCCATGAAACTTGAGAATGCCTTCGTCCCGGAGCTTGGAAAAACCGCGGGAGACCGTTTCGATGGTCAGTCCCAGATAGTCGCCGATATCGACGCGGGTCATCTGCAGATCGATCGTATCGACATCGCCCAGGCGTTCGGCAAGATCCACCAGAAACGCCCCGAGCCTTTCCAGCGCGCTCTGGCGGCCGACGACCAGCAGATGTTCGCGTGCATGCAGCATGCTGCCAAGCGCAAGCGCCATCAGGTCCTGCGACACCATTTCACCGGCGACAAGCGAGACCTTGGACAAACCCGCATGAACCGTCGTTTCAGCGAAGAAGCGATGCGTTCCGCCGGCCTCCAGTCCGAATGTTTCTCCGGCAAGATGGAACGCCACGATCTGGCGCCGGCCATCGGCATGCAGCCTGTAGACACGGACAGCGCCGAATTCGACCCGGTACAGGGAGCCGGCCCTGTCACCCTGCGCGAAGATTTCGGTGTCAGGGGCAAACAGGGTGATTTGCCCGACACAGGGCGGATAGGAGCCGGCAAGCGGGCGCAAGGCTGCTGGAGTATCGGACTGGGTGGGTTTGCGTACGCTTGAAAACATTGTCGTTTCCCCGTTGAATCTGAGGCGACTATGGCCTTGCGATTCCATCCGGGAAATTCGGTTGTACCACTACGGGATTTTACGTACGTGCCCGATGGAAGTGCCTGACGCCCTCGACAATGTCACCCCCGTCCAGGGGTTTGGGGATCAGGCGAATGGTGGCGGCGACATCCGGTTGCGGCCTGCCGTCGGTGAGCATGACAATGCGATTTTCCGGCTTCAGCAAGGCATTCCTGGCATCCGCATCCTTGCGGCAGATATCGACATCGACGATCACGCAAGCCGATAGCGGGATCAGGTCGCGCGCGGCCTGCCAGGAGCCGCAGGGTTGGACGGCATATCCCTCCACGCCCAGCGCAAACGCCAATGAACGCAGCAAGGCATCATCATTGGCGATCGCGACGATGGACTGAGGCGTTTGCAATGTTCTTGTCCGTTATCCGCAACCGAAACTGTGCGGCAGACAATCTGGGTAGCGTGCGAGCCGCTGCGCCACCTTGTTCTGGATCAATCGGTTTCGAAAATCAGGCGACGGGGCCCGCCGCCAGGGCCATGCGAACAAGCTCGGGAAGGCTCTTGGCCTTCATCTTCCCCATGACATTTGAGCGATGAACCTCGACGGTGCGTGGACTGATGTCGAGATCATAGGCAATCGTCTTGTTCGGCAAACCGGCGACAACGGCGGACAGAACCTGCCGTTCACGATCGCTGAGTGATGCCAGCCTGTCCCGGACATCCGCCGCCGATTCACTCGTAACAGTCCTGTCACGGAGATGGTCAGCGGCCCGGCGGATGGCTTCAATGATCACAGTGTCATCGAACGGCTTCTCGATGAAGTCGATGGCGCCGGCCTTCATGGCTTCCACAGCCATCGGCACATCCCCATGCCCCGTAACAACAAGGGAGGGAATTTTGTTCGGAAGCTTCGACACGACCCGGATCAGGTCTACGCCCGTCATGTCCGGCATGCGCAAATCCGTAACCAGAACGGCGTCGCGCGCGCCGGGCGCAAAGTGGGCGAAGGCGGTGGCGGATTCGTGCACCCGAACCGCAAATCCGTTTATTGTCAGCATGAAGGCAAGCGATTTCCGCACAGCTTCCTCGTCATCGACGATGTGAACGGTAAAATCATCACTCGACATGGTCTTCTCTTTCTTCGTGGGCCGGCAGGGTGAACTGGAAGCAAGCGCCGCCTCGCGCCGTGTGCGACACGGTCATCACTCCACCATGGGCCTCGACGATCCGCTTCGATATCGACAGCCCGATGCCCATTCCTCCGGGTTTCGTCGTCGTGAACGGCTTGAACAATTGCGCCGAGATTTCCTCCGGAATGCCAAAGCCCGTATCCTCGACGGTGATCGTGATCTCTCCCGGTTCACCCGGCTGAATGCGCACGACGAGATTCTTTTCAGGCGCGTCCTTCATGGCTTCAACGGCGTTTCGCATCAGGTTAATCAGCACTTGCTGGATCTGGATGCGATCGGCCATCACCATGTCGGCGCCGGGGTGATAATCGAAGACGGTCCTGACCCCTTTCTCGCGGGAGCCGACCAGCGCCAGCGCTCCCGCTTCCTCGACAAGTTGACGAATATTCTGCGGGGCCTTGTCCGTTTCGCCTTTTGTCACGAATTCGCGCAGATGCTTGATGATCTGCCCGGCCCGGAGCGACTGGTTCCCGGCCTGAGTGAGGGCGTCGCGCATCATCACCGCGACATCCGTATCCATGTCGCGCAGCAGGCGAGAACAGCCATGCACGTAATTTGCAATGGCTGAAAGCGGCTGATTGAGTTCATGCGCCAAGGTCGAGGCCATCTCTCCCATCTCGTTGAGCCGCGCAAGGCGCGCCAGCTCCGCCTGGATTTCCTCAAGGCGCGCGGCCGATTCTTCCCGCTCGGTAAGATCGCGGATGAAACCGGTAAAAAATCTCTTTTCCCCCGACCGCATCTCGCCAACCGCAAGCTTCATCGGAAAGGTAGACCCATCCTTGCGCTGACCGACGACGACGCGATCGACGCCAATGATCCGCTTTTCCCCTGTGGCAAGGTAACGGTTCATGTAGCCATCGTGTTCCCGACGATAAGGCTGGGGCATCAGCATGCGAAGATTCTGTCCGACGACTTCCGTCTCGGTATAACCGAACTGTCGGACTGCCGCCGCGTTGAACGAGACGATCGTGCCGTCCGGCGCACTGACGATCGTGGCATCAAGAACGGTATCGAGAACAGACTTCAGATGCGCCTGACTGACGTCGAGCGCCGTTCGGGCGCGCTTGGCATTTGCGGACGCGGTGCGAAGTCTTTCCCCGATGAACGCAATCCCGCAGGCGACAACCATGAACAGCCCCAGCCGTGGCCAGGGCATGTCAGCAAACCCGAGCGTCTGCGCATCGATGATGATCGCAAGGACGCAAAAAATTCCGGCGGCTGCCAATGTAGGGAAAAGTCCACCGATGACCGAAATGATCAGCAGCGCCGGCAGGAATACGAACGCCGACATGGCAATCGGGTCATTCCCGACCAGAAGCGTCGTCAGGATCGAAAGACAGATCACGAACAGGCACAGGATGTGGGCAGGCCATCCGGACAATCTTCCACTAGAAGCATGCGAACCTGAGCCCGCGCTGGAGACATCGTTCCGTTTCGACATGTCTTGAAATCTACGCCCGTCGTCCTGCTTACCCTATCCGCGCCAACAATGACGGATTGGAGAGCCGAATCTCTAGCATGCGAAATTCGACCCTGTCCACGCAGGAGAGCGGACACTCCCAATTCGTGAAGCCGCGCGATCGAACGCTTTACTCCGCTCCGATCAAACAGACGAAATCCCGTTCATCTTCCGATGCTCTCGGAACCGACTGGGTGACGCGCCGATGATGCGTTTGAAAGCGCGGCTGAAGGAAGCTTCGGATTCGTAGCCGAGGCGCTCGGCAATCACGGCGACGCGCTGGCCTTCCTGCAGCCACTGGTGCGCCTGATGCATGCGCATTCTGGCGACGTAGCGGGCGGGCGTCTCACCGACCACGGTGGCGAAGCGGTGGGCAAAGCCGGAGCGCGATGCCCCCATATGCCGCGCGAGTTCACCGACGCTCCAGTCATGCGACGGATCGAGGTGGATCGCCGCCAGAACCCGGCCGACATCCGGATTGCGGACCGCAGCCAGCCAGCCCGTCGAATCGCCGCAACCATGCTCGACCCAGGTCCGAATGAGGGTGGCGGTCAGGACATCGGCGAGACGGGAAAGGATGCCCCCTGCCCCGACGCGATTCATCTCGACTTCGCGCAGCATGGCGTCGAGGAGAAGCGGGATCGTCGGTTCGCTGACGGCCAGATCGCTGGTGCGCATGACTTCCGGCATCAGTTCGAGCAGCGGATGGCGCTTGTCGACGTTGAAGCGCATCACCGCAAAGAACAACAGGTTGCTTGAGTCCCGATCGGCGCATTGCAGATCGACGATGCCATCGCAAAGACGCTTGCGGGCCATGCATTCCACCGATATGGGCGGCAGGCCCGGCTCGCTCGCCAGCACATGCGTATCCCCGCGCGGCAAGAGGATAGCGTCACCGGCGTGCAATTCGGTCCACTCGCCCGATGATGACTGCAGGAACGCGCTTCCGGCTGCGAGAAAATGAAACTGCGCCTCGTCCTTTGCCGGATAAGCCGTCGCCCAGGGAGCAGACGGCTGGCAGCGGCCGTATTCCACGCCATCGAGGCGCAACCCACGCAGCATCTCGGTCAACGGATCGGGCGTCACGGCGCATTCCTTCATTTGGACGAATGATCATCTCTTATAGATTTTTCAGCATAGAAACACCAGAGCATCCCGTTTAGCCTTCTGCCAACACTTATGGAGACAGCAGATGAACGACAAACAAGCAACTGGCTTTCGGGACGATGACGAACACACCAAGCCTCTGTGGGCGGGCGTAATTTCTCTTTCCCTCGGCGTCTTCGGACTGGTTACGGCGGAATTCCTGCCTGCAAGCCTGCTGACGCCCATGTCACATGATCTTGGCGTCAGCATCGGCGCAGCCGGACAATCCGTGACCATGACCGCCGTGGTCGGCGCGTTCGCTGGGCCGGCGGTCGTGGTCGGCACCAGCCGCTTCGATCGGCGCTATACGCTTCTGGGTCTGACCGCCCTCCTGATCCTCTCCAGCATGCTGGCGGCCCTGTCCAGCGGAATGCCGATGCTGCTGCTGTCACGCGCCCTGCTCGGGATTGGCCTTGGCGGGTTCTGGGCGATGTCGCTTGCTCTGGCGATGCGGCTCGTGCCGGAACGGCTGATGCCTCGGGCGATGGCCATCATCATGGGCGGCGTTTCCGCCGCGACCGTCTGCGCGGCCCCGGTCGGCGCCTGGGTGGGCGAACTGATGGGCTGGCGCTTCGCCTTCGTCATTACCGCTGCACTCGGGGTCTTCGCGTTTCTGATGCAGGCTCTGACGCTTCCCGCCATGCCATCAAGCGGTCCGGCCAATCTCGGCACGATGGCAACCGTCCTGCGCCGGCCCGCCATTCGAATTGGTCTCCTAACCATCCTTCTGGCCGTCGCCGGCCATTTCGCCGGTTTCACCTTTATTCGTCCGTTTCTCGAGGATGTCTCGCATTTTGGCGTCGAAGGCGTATCCGGGGTCCTGCTGGCGTTCGGCATCGGCGGCTTCCTTGGAAATTTTGCAGGAGGGTTCGTTTCCGAGCGGAACACCGCGCTGTCGATGACGCTGGCGGCCAGCGGCATCGCGATCGCCGCCTTTATACTGGCGTTCGCCGGCGCCTCGCCGGCCGTCGCCACCATTGCCACGACATTCTGGGGCTTTGCCTTCGGTGCACTGCCGGTCAGCGTCCAGAGCTTCGTCACCCAGGCTGCTTCGGATGAAGCGGAAAGTGCCGGTGCCTTGACCCTCACCACCTTCCAGGTCGCGATTTCGAGTGGCGCGGTGTTCGGCGGCCTGATCGTCGGCACCCACGGCCCGGCCGGTGTCTTCGCCTTTGCCGGATTGGCCGCCCTCTTGGGTGCAATGCTGATCGGGTTTGCCGGGCGTACACGGCTCACCGCCACCGCGGGGTAAATTTCCCGCCGAGCGAAACGTCCGCTCGCGCACTAACACCATTAAGGCAATCCGAGCGAGATCCCTCACTCGGATTGCGTGTCAAATTCCGTCATTGCCACACGCTCTTGGAGACGGTCAAAACGGCTCTACTTCTCGTCCCAGTACAAAGGAGCAAACGATGAAGGTCCAGAAATTCAGCATCACCGACGCGAATCTCGTTCGGTCCCCGGGACAGGATGGGGATATTTATGTCGGCAATCTGGTCGACGAGAGACATGGCGGCCCGGTCACGATCGGATATGGTCGCTATTCGCCCCATCAAACCCTCACCGAGGCCATGGCTGTGGATGATGTGATGATCGTTCTTGAAGGGCGATTATCTGTTTCGGCTGCCAGCGATACCGTGACCGCAGGTCCGGGCGATATCGTCTACATGCCAAAGGGAGAGACCGTAACCATCGCGACGGAAGACGAAGGGGCTGTGACAGCTTATGTCACCTATCCGCACTGGGCTCAGGTGCATAAATAGCTGCATAAGAATTGCCTCAAGCAGGAGGCGACAGTCTGTACTCATGCGGCAAAGGTGCCGCCCTTCCGGATGACGTCCTTTTGATTGTCAGCGACTGCAGTGATTGTTTGATTGGACATTATCATGGCCAAGGTGCAGAACGGGCACGTTGTCGATCAAGCGTTACAGACGTTGACCCAAATAAAGATTCACGTTCAAGACAGAATTGACTTCTACAAGTTAAAGTTATTCACTTGCGCAGTTTTTTACAACCAAGGGCGGGATTTTAATGAAAAAGTATTTTCGCGGAAAGTTTTTCGATCAGAACGACGGTTCGAGCGACAAGACGGATTGGTCGTCGTTTCACTCTTCTTCCGATGACCCCTTCTCCGGTGGAGCAAGTTTCTCCACTCCAAGTTCCTCGATGATTCCGTTCGACAGAAAACTGTTCGACGGATCGATCGATCGGAGCGAGCAAGCCGATTCACTGATCGGCCCGACGCAGACGCAGGAAGTCTCGTTCCTGACGGGCTTGAATCCCAACGGAACGGTGATTACCGATCCGGCTCTTTCCTATTGGTCCAGCACAGGCCGGACGGCACAGAAATGGGGTGGTGGTGCGGCTGGAACCGAAGGAACGATCACCTACAAGTTTGACGCTGCCTCCAACCTGACCGCCAGTGAAAAAGCGGTTTATCAGAGCGTTTTCGCCCTCTGGGAATCGGTCGCCGATGTTCACTTCGTTGAAGACGCCAATGGCGCGACGACCATCCGGCGCGGCACCGATGGTGGTGCCTATGTCAGTTCCTCAACCACAACCGGGAGCGGCTCGACGGTTGGAACCATCGTGAGTTCGCTCCTTTCGATCGATAACAGCCAGATCGGGTTTGAACTGACGGGGTCGTTTGACACTGTCGGCGGTTACGGCATCAGCACGATCATCCATGAAGTCGGCCATCTGCTGGGGCTCGGTCACGGCGGGACCTACAATGGGGCCGTGTCACCTTCGACTCAGCAATACAGTGCCTTCGACGATCGCCAGTATACGATCATGTCATACATCTACTGGGCCAACACCAATGGCAAGTATTACAACGAAAACCCCAACGGCGGCACAAACTGGGGAACGACGATCGACAGCTATAATCGCCAGGCGCCGCATACGATGATGATGCTGGATGTTCAGGCTATCCAGCAACTCTACGGCGCTTCGGATAGCTCCCCGCTGAGCGGCGGGCAGACCTATGGTTTCAATAACAATATCGCAGGGCCGATCGCTCGCTTCTTCGATTTCACCGAAAACACATCTCCGGTCGTGACGCTGTTCAATCTGGGCGTCGGCAATACGCTTGATGTTTCCGGATACAGCCAGGCAGCGACGATCAACCTGAATGGAGGTGCTTTCAGCAGCGTTGGCGGCCTGATCAACAACGTCGCCATCGCCGCAGGAACGCGAATTGACAGCGCGATCGGCGGCTCCGGCAACGACACGATAACCGGCAACGATTTTGACAACACGTTGAACGGCGGCGCCGGCACCGACACCCTCGACGGCGGCATCGGCAATGACCGCCTGGACGGCGGCATTGGAATCGACACGATGACGGGTGGGATCGGCAACGATCACTATATCGTCGATAATGCCGGCGATGTCATCAACGAGGTCGCGGGCGAAGGCACCGCCGACCGGGTCTCGGCGCGGGCAAGCTATGTGCTGGCCGCCGACGATGATATCGAAGTGATGACGACGGTGTCCTCCACGGCCACCACGGCGATCAACCTGACCGGCAATGCGCTCCATCAGGAGATTACCGGCAATTATGGCGCGAACATCCTGAGGGACGGCGCGGGCGCCGCCGACCTTCTGAAGGGGCTCGCTGGCAACGATACATACCAGATCTATACCAAGACGACGACGATCGTCGAAACGGTTGCTGGCGACACCGCGGACCGGGTGATGGCGGCCGTCGATTATACCCTCGGCGCCGGCGTGCGCGTCGAGATCATGACGACGAACGGATCGGCGGGACTATCCGGCATCGATCTCACCGGCAACGAATTCGTCCAGGCGATCACCGGCAATGCCGGCAACAATATCCTGAACGGCAAGGGCGGCAGCGATACGTTGAAGGGCCTTGGCGGCCTGGACACGTTCGTGTTCAACACGGCGCTGGGCCCGAACAATGTCGACAAGATCCTCGACTTCAATGTCACTGATGATACGATCAAGCTCGAAAACGCGATCTTCACCACCCTGACAACGGTCGGCACGCTGGCCGCGACGCTTTTCAAGGACAATTTCCTGGCGCCGCGGGATGCGGATGACAAGATCATCTACAATTCCAACACCGGCTCGCTGTTCTACGACGCCGACGGATTGGGCAGCGCATCGACCGCCGTGAAATTCGCGTCGCTGGCAACAGGCCTGTCCCTGACCGCCTCCGACTTCATCGTGATTTGACGGTGACGGCTCCCGGCGTGTTGGTACATTGTGCCAGCGCCGGGAGTTCGTTTGCGGCGGCTGGCAACGGAGGTCGGGGCCGGTTGGCGGCTTCGAGCAGCACGTCCTGGGTTGCCGTAACGTGCCGCTCGTTTCCAGCGAATTGCCGTTCTGGCTGTCCACACAAATTGTCGCGACCTGAACCCACCTCGGTTAGCCGAACGGAAAAGCGCTCGTTAATCTCCGAGTTGTGATAGGCTGCGAACTCATCATCCTGAAGCCGGGGCGGCCGTTGCTTAGTCTCATACACCGTTCGATATTCGGCATATTTACCGCCGTGCTTCTCGGCTCGTCCGCTTCTGCCATCGAACTTCGATTGCCGGCGGAGTGCGAACTCGGAAAAACCTGCTTCATGCAACAATATGCCGACATGGCAGCCGGCAATGCGGTGGCCGATCCGCTCTGCGGCGGCATGACATATGACGGTCATTCCGGGACGGACCTGCGCATCCTTTCGCTGAAGGATATGGAAACGGGATTTCCTGTCATCGCGGTCGGCGACGGCACGGTGCTACGGATTCGCGACCAGGAAACGGACCATCTGGTCGAAACCGAAGCAGACAGAGCCAGTGTCGCCGGACGGGAGTGTGGCAACGGTTTGGTCCTGCAGCTTCAGGATGATTACGAAGTCCAGTATTGCCACCTGCAAAAGGACAGCCTGGCGGTCAAGCCGGGAGACACTGTCCGTGCCGGTGACCGGCTCGGCGAGATCGGCGCATCCGGCCTGGCACAGTTTCCCCATGTCCACATCACGGTCACCCGGCACGGCGATACGCTCGACCCGCTGACAGGCCGGAAACTCTCGGACGGTTGCGCATCGACATTTCGGTCAGGGGAATCGCTGTTCGCGCCGGAGATTGTCGCAAAGCTGGATCCGACGAAGCCGGATATCCTTGCCATCGGGGTAGCGGGAAAACCCGTCGTCTACGAAGCGCTCGTCCGGGAGGGGCCACCGCCGGTCGTTTCGGCCACGGACACTGTGTTCGTCACATGGGCGTGGTTTGCCAATCTGAAAAAAGGCAGTGCGATCAGGTTCGTGCTGAAGGATCTGAACGGCGATACCCTTATCGACCATACCGGCGAGCCACTTGAGCGGAACAAGGCTGCCTATTCCGCTTTCGCCGGAAAAAAGCGTTCATTGCCTGCAGGGCAGTATCAGGTTGACGTCTCGGTGACTCTGGACGGTACGATCGTCAGGAACGCTGTTTCGGACATCTCCGTTCGCTGAGATTGCCGGCAATGCATGCCTGTGCCATCATTCCGGCCTGCCGCTGAACCTTCGACTTCAATCATGGAAGACACGTTATTCGCGCACGACCACGACGGCCTCGGATATAACTGCAACTGGATCTGCCCCTGCCCCGCCGATGGTTCACGGAGAACTTCTCTCCCAATACCAGGCGACATACATTTTCTTTCGGTCATGCCGCCGTTCCTTGAGGAACGATCGGAGGGCGCGGATGTCCTGTTTTTCACAGGCGGCCCAGACGAACGTCTCCCGATCGACGCTGTCGATCACGGCTTTGGCCTCGGCCAAAAGATGCCCGGTGGCGTGTTCAGGATAGCTGCACCGGTGCAGCCAGCGCATGTCGAGCACACCGGCCGTTGGAAGCGACTGCTCTTCCGCCTCGTCCTCAACTTCGACGATGGCCCGCATCCGCGTTCCGGCAGGAACTTCGGCCGCGATCCGCGCGATGGCCGGCAAGGCGCTCTCATCGCCGATCAGAAGCATGGTTTTTGCCACTGGAAGACTGCCGCCGCCTGGCCCAATGAGAGCCGCCACGTCTCCGGGCCGTGCGTCACGCGCGAAATCGGCACCGGGCGTCGAAATCCCGGGGGCCGGATGCTGCAGGAAGTCGATCGACAATTCGCCGCGCGCGGTATCGACCGCTCGGATCGTGTAGACGCGAACCACAAGCTCGTCCTCGCCTTCCGGCCAGGCAAGGCGGCCGTCGTCACGAAAACCCGGCCAGACAGGCGCTCTGCCTTTTGGCGGCACCAGCAGGCGAACATGCATATCGCCGCCGACAAATGGCGTAATGTCGGCGCAGGAGAAGACAACACGACGCATATGCGGGGTGATGTCTTCCGCCGACACGACCGTTATTGCCTGTAGATTCGGCGGCCTCGACAAGGACGTCGCTTCCGACCAGGTGAGCTCGAAAGGCTGATCCTCGGCGAAATAGAAAAGGTGCTCCGCAAGGATCGTACGGCTCATCTGCAAGGTTTCGGCCGTCGGACAATCGAGATTGATCAAAAGGCGGCCGCTGTCGATCTCGATACGCGCAATACCGACATCGCTTTTCAGCACGGCCAGATCACCTACTCGATCCACATCGGCATGTTCGACAAAATGTTCGCAGATCTCGTCGAGCATATCGACCGCATTGCTGGGAGCGGCCACGCCGGACAGCTTGAAGGACGTGTATTCGTTCATGCGGTTTTCTCCTCTTGTGACGGACTGCTGGCCTCGTCATCGGACGCCGCCATCCGGTGTCGGCCAATTGGCAACATGATGGGGCGGCCGGATGTCGGATCCTTGATGACCCGGCTGTCGAGACCAAAGACATACCGCACGGTCTCTTCGGTCAGCACCTCTTCCGGCGCGCCCGACATGTGCACGCGGCCGTCCGCGAGAGCGACGAGATGATCTGCATAACGGGCGGCAAGGTTGAGGTCATGCAGGACCATGACCACGGTCGTACCGCGCGTGCCGTTCAAATCCACCAGGAGATCGAGCACCTCGATCTGGTGATTGATATCGAGAAAGGTCGTCGGCTCGTCGAGCAGCAGGATATCCGTCTGCTGCGCCAGTGCCATGGCGATCCAGACCCGCTGCCGCTGGCCACCGGAGAGTTCGTCGACCGGCCGCTCGGCGAGCTCGAAAATCTTGGTGGCCGCAAGCGCGCTGTCGACCGCTTCGTCGTCCCGCCGGGTCCAGCGGGAAAACAGGCTCTGATGCGGATGCCGCCCGCGGCTGACCAGATCGGCGACGGTGATGCCCTCCGGCGCGATCGGCGACTGTGGCAAAAGGCCCAATGTCCGTGCGAGGTCTCGCGAAGGCATGCGATGGATGGACTTGCCGTCCAGAAGGACCTGCCCCTGGCTTGGCGAAATCAGCCGCGACAACGTGCGGAGAAATGTGGACTTGCCGCAGGCATTGGCGCCGACGATCACGGTGATCTTGCCGGGCGGAATGGTCAGGTCCAGCCCATGCAGGATTTCGGTTTTGTCATAGCCGGCAGACAGGCCGCTGGCGACGAGCAGATGATCGGTCACAGCGAGCCTCCGATCCGGTTGACGCGAATGATGAGATAAATCAGGTACGGTGCCCCCAACGCGCCGGTGACGACCCCGACGGGGTATCGGCCTGGCAGAAAGTGTTGCCCGACATAATCTGCAGCAAGGACGAGGACGGCGCCCGTCAGCGCCGACGGGATCAGGAGCGGTCCGGCGTTTCGAACGATCCGGCCAGCAATCGGGCCCGACAGGAAGGCGACGAAGGCGATCGGCCCTGTTGCGGCGGTCGCCGATGCGATCAAGCCGACGGCTGCGATCATCACCAGCATCCGGGTTTGCGAGACGCAGGTGCCGAGGGCGGCCGCCATGTCGTCTCCGAGGCGCAAGGCATCCAGATCGCGACTGCGGCTAACGAGAAGACCGCCGAAGAATAGAAGAGCAAGCAGCAGCGGCAGAGCCTGGTCGAGTTGCGCGCCGTTGACGCTGCCCGTCAGCCAGCGCATTGCCTCCTGCAGGCTCCAAGCCGGCGCGGACTGCAGGATATAGGCGATGATGCTTTGCAGCATGGCCGATACGCCGATGCCGACGAGGATAAGGCGTGTTCCGGCGACACCGTTGCGAAACGAAAGCCCGTAGACGAGGAGCGCAACGCCAAGACCGGCAACGATGGCGAAAACCGACACAATCGGCCCGCTCATCGACAGAACGACAATGGCGAAGACTGCCGCAGCCCCGGCACCGGAGGTGATACCGATGATATCCGGGCTTGCAAGCGGATTGCGGAGCATCACCTGAAACGCCACCCCACCCAGTCCGAAGCAAAGCCCGGCGAGAACAGACAGCACCGCGCGTGGCAGCCGCAATTGCCCGACATTGAAGGCGGCTCCCCGAACGGGCTCACCAAGCAGGACGCGCAGGACATCACCAGGCGGCGTGATCGTTTGCCCCACCGACAGCGTGACCGCGAAGATCGACACGACGAGGGCCAGCAACACCGCAAGGACAACAAAATACCGGCGCGCGCGGCGGCGACGGTTCGCGATGACAACATCGATGGTGAAGGTCTGCATGGTCACAGGTCCCTCACCCGCTGGCGCCTGACGATCCAGATGAAGAATGGCGCGCCGACCAGTGCGGTAACGATGCCCACATCGATCTCGGCTGGACGCGCGACGATGCGCCCGAGAACATCCGCTGCAAGCAGCAGACACGCGCCGCCGAGCGCCGAAAACGGCAACAGCCAGCGGTGATCGACGCCGATCAACAGC
Organism: Pararhizobium sp. O133; assembly: GCF_051669845.1. Taxonomy (NCBI): domain Bacteria; kingdom Pseudomonadati; phylum Pseudomonadota; class Alphaproteobacteria; order Hyphomicrobiales; family Rhizobiaceae; genus Pararhizobium; species Pararhizobium sp. O133. The sequence goes on from NZ_CP196427.1 coordinate 323,730, forward strand.
CGGCAGATATGCGGCACGACCAAGCCCAGGAAACCGATCGGCCCGCAGACGGCCGTTATTGCGCCGCAGAGCAGGATGGCTCCGAGAGACGCGACAGCCCGGGCCACCGCGACATTTTCTCCAAGGCCGGCCGCCAGATCATCCCCGAGCGCAAGGGAATTCAGCTTCCTGGCCGAGAGCAGGCTGACCGCGAAACCGACAGCGAGAAACGGCAGGACCGGCAGAATACGCTGATAGGTCGCGCCACCGACGCCGCCGATTTGCCAGGACTGGATGCCACCGGCGATATCGCCGCGCGGCAAGACGATGGCGATCACCAGCGATGAAAACGCAACCGATGTCGCGGCGCCGGCGAGCGCCAGCTTCAGAGGCGTGGCACCCCCTCGTCCCATCGAGCCGATGGCATAGACGAAGATCGCGGCGCATGAGGCGCCGAGAATCGCGGTCCATATATACGCATAGGCGGACGACATGCCGAACCAGGCGACCCCGACGACGACGGCGAGCGAGGCCCCCATATTGACGCCGAGAATGCCGGGATCGGCCAGCGGGTTGCGGGTGACGCCCTGCATGACAGCACCGGACAACCCCAGCGCTCCTCCTGCAAGTAACGCCAGCAGCGTTCGCGGAATGCGCAGGGCGACGGATGCCCGACCGATATTGTCCTGCGCACCGCCAATGGCCGCGATGATATCGGCCCAGGCGACACTACGCGTTCCAACCGTCACGGAGAGCACGATAAATACGGCCAGAAGTGCGAACAGGCCGACCAGCCAAAGGCTTCGTGTCCGGTTGGAGCCGGATGCGGCCAACCATCGCCCATTGGATGTCTTCAGGATACCCGCGGTCATTTCGACTTCTTGGCCGCCTCGCTCAAGAGCTTCACATAGTCCTTCAAAATCCACCGGATCGACAGCGGCGTCGGATTGGCGGCGGTGCCGACCGCATTGTTTCCCAGCAGCACAATCGATTCCTGTGTCACCGCCGGCATATGCATCATCAAAGCATTGGTCTTCAGCGCGTCGAAAAGCATGCCGTCGCCATAGGTGACGAGGATATCGACATCGTCGAAGGCATCGATCTGCTCTGCGCTCACGGATCCGGAAAACTTGCCCGGCAGAGACGCATCGTTCACGCTCTTCGGCGACGTGAGCCCGAGATCGGCGAAGAATTTCACCCGCGTATCGTTGGTCGTGTAGAAGTTGACGATGCTGAGATCCCATGCACTCAAATGCGTGATGAACATCGCCGATTTGCCCTTGAGCTCAGGATGCGCCGCCAGCGTGCCGGCAATATCGGCCTCGATATCGGCGATCAGCGCTTCGCCTTCGCCAGCCATGCCGAGACCCGCGCTGTCCAGCCGGATCGTTTCCCGCCAATCCGTCGACCAGGGCGCCTGCGGGTAGGCGATAACGGGCGCAATCTGGCTCAGCGTATCGTAGTCCGCCTGGCTGATACCAGAATATGCCGCGAGAATGACGTCGGGACGGGTGGCGGCGACCGCCTCGAAATCGATCCCGTCACCCTCGTCGAACAGAACCGGCTTTTCGGCCTTGAGTTCGTCCAGTCGTGCGGCGACCCAAGGCAGGATGCCGTCGCCGTCGTCATCGCCGAAATTCGCGCGCGCCATGCCGACCGGCACGATGCCCAGCGCCAGCGGCACTTCATGGTTCGCCCAGGCGACGGTTGCGACCCGCTCCGGCTTCTTGTCGATGACGGTGGTACCGAACGCATGCTTGATGGTGATGGGATAGGAAACGCTCTCTGCCGCAAGCGCGGTGTCGTGCACGCCAATCCAGAGGGAAACGATCAGTGCCAGTACGGCGAAACGGAACAGCTTCATCGCCACACTCCATTCAACATTATAAGTTGACCCCAGTTCTCAGCTTAATTGCGTGGCGTCAACGGCAAAGCGGCTTATATCCGGAAAGTGCGTGGAGATTGCCAGCGGATCGTACAAAACCGGGGAAATGTACAATACTATACAAATCCACTCCAGTTAATAGCGGGTCATTGGGGACGACGACTTCAGGCCGGGGCGGATTGAGCGCGGAGCATGCGCTGTGAGCCGGACGCTGGATTGCTCGACGGTCTCACATAGCTTCAGCGATGGAGCTGACCGCTTTTTAGTCTTTAAGTCAATTGGAACATGAACATGGACATCGATCAAACCGGCCGCTGCTCGACGCGAGTGCCTATGCGTTACCGAAACGCATTTCTTCTCGGTTGCACGGCCCTCATCGCCTTGACGCCTGCCCTCTCGTTTGCGCAGGAAGCAAGCCCGACCCAGTTGGAGACGCTTGTGGTCCAGGGTGGAACCGGCGGGACCGTCCTCAACACGGAGAACGATTCGAAGACGATCGTTGCCACCGAAACGACGGGCGCCGGCAAGCTGCCGACCGATATCCTGGTTGCACCCGCATCCGTTTCCGTTATCACGTCCAAGGAAGTCGAGGAGCGCGCCGCCGACACCGTCGAACAGGTCGTGCAATATACGGCTGGCGTGACCAGCGACTTCTACGGCTCGGACGATCGCTATGATTATTTCGACATTCGTGGCTTCACCCCGTACACCTATCGCGACGGCTTGGCCATTGGCAGGACGTTCGCCGGGGTTCGGGAAGAGCCTTATGCCTTCGAGCGCATCGAGGTGCTCAAGGGCGCCAGTTCCTCGGCCTTTGGCGCGGCTGAGCCTGGCGGATCGGTCAACTATGTCACGAAGACCCCGAAGAGCGAGCGTTTCGGGGAAGTCTATGGCACCGGTGGATCGTTTGCGCATAAGGAAGTGGGCTTCGATTTTGGCGATAACTTCACCGAGGACGATACGCTCTCCTACCGGTTGACCGGCAAATTCCAACGAGCGGATGCCGAATATGATTATTCCCAGGATGACGAGAATTTCTTCCTCGGCGGCCTGACATGGCGTCCCACCGACGCAACAAGCCTGACGTTCACTTTCGATCACCTCGACAAGGATGGGGTTCCCGGTAGCGGCGGCCATCCGCTCGGGACCGATTTTGACAGGGACAAGTTTTTTGGCGAGCCGGACTATTACTTCAGCGAGACGAACCGCAACACCTACAGCGTCATGTTCGACCATGACTTCGGCAATGGCCTGAGCTTCAGTTCCAATGCGCGCTACAGCAACCTGAACGACGGTTTCGGCAGTGCCTATATCGGCAGCACGCCAACCGACGGCTCGACGGTGGCCGGCCGCTACTTCTTCGGAAACGGGAAATCGACCGAGCAGTTCGTCATTGATGCAAATTTGGTCTACGAAACGAATTTTAACGATGTCGAGAGCCGCACGCTCCTGGGAGCCGACTACAACAAGTACGAGTCCGACAGCAATAACTTCTACACGGCGGCGCCTTCGATCGATTGGGAAAATCCGATCTATTCAGGCGGACCCGGTTCCATGTCACCTTACGCCAGCACGAACAACGACCAGCAGACCAACGCAATCTATCTGCAGCAGGACCTGACCTTCTTCGACAAGCTGACGGTGAGCGCCGGTCTGCGCAACGACTGGCTCGACCTCAGCGAAACCGATCTTCTGGCAGGAACGACTCAGGCCGGGGACCACAGCGAATTTACCACGCGGTTCGGTGTCAGCTACAAGATCACCGAGGAACTGGCTCCTTATATCAGCTACGCCGAGTCGGCCGCACCACCGGCCTCCGGCGCCGAGCCGACGACCGGAAAGCAGTATGAAGTCGGGATCAAATATCGGCCGGAGGCCTTCCCGGCCTTGATCACCGCCTCCGTCTACGACCTGACGAAGGGCAACATCACCGTGTTCGACCAGGTCACCTATATACCGGAGACGGTCGATAAGGTCAGGCATCGTGGTTTCGAACTCGAAGCCAAGGCGGAAGTGACAAACAATATCAACGTCATCGCCGCCTACAGCTACATTGATTCCAAGGTCATCGAGCCCGGCGGCGCCAATGACGGCAACCGCCTCATGCGCGTGCCCAAGCATCTGGCCTCGGTGTGGGGCACCTATACGCTGGAGGGTCAGGGCGCACGCGGCGACATGATGTTCGGGCTGGGAGCACGGTACACCGACTCGTATTACACGAACCTCGACAACTCCACGAAATCGGAAAGCGCAGTGGTGTTCGATGCGGCCTTCACCTACAAGGTCCAGGAAAACACGACGTTCCAGTTGAACGTCAACAATGTGTTCGATGAGAAACACGTGGCCAGCCAGGACTTCGGCGCGGTTTATTACAACCCGGGCCGCGCCATCAAGGCGACACTGCGCCAGACCTGGTAAAAGAAAATGGTCCCGTCCGTATCATCGCGGACGGGGCTTTATGCCCGCCGCAATTGCCGCATGCGCCGCCAGGCGGCCGGTGTCTCGCCGACGATCTGGCGAAACACCTTTGTCAGGTGCGCCTGATCGGAAAACCCGAGCTGGGCGGCGATGCTGGCCACGGTGAGATCGCTTTCGCCGAGCAGTTGCTTCGAAAGTTCGACGCGTTTGGTCAACTGCCATTGCAGCGGGGTCTTGCCGGTGGTCTGCTTGAAAACGCTGGCAAACCAGCTTTCGGAAAGCCCGACGATCGCTGCCATTTCGGCGACGGACATCCGGCAATCGCCCAGGCCGTCGATATGCGCCAGCAACTTGTTCATCTGAGCCTGCGTCAGCCTTCCGCTACCGCTCTCTTCCCTTTCCGGGGGAATATCGAGGAGCCCCGCGACGATGCTGCCGACAAGGTTTTCCGCATAGACTGCATGTCTGGAAGGATTCTTGATCTCGTCGACCAGCAGTTTCGCCAAGGCGTCGATCGCCGACACATCCTGAAGTTCCACCGGACGGCGCAAGGCCGTCTGTGCGGCGGAAGCACCAATCGATGGAGCGAGATACCTCAGCACCCGATCGCGATGGAGGTGCAGATTGAGATGACTGAAGCTGTGCGTCTTGCGACTGCCGGTCCACAACGGAACGCCGGCCGGAACATAGACCGCCCGCGCCATCGGGCGTGAATTCCTCGCAAAATTATCGTTTTCGTTCGAGATGCAGACGTTGGACGAAACATCGTTGAAAAAGAACATGATACGAGGATCGTCAGCAAGATAGTAGCCACTGGCGCCAGCCTGGCTTTCCGCCTCCCAAAGCACGCTGACAAACCCGTCATATTGCCGCCATTGAACCGGAGCCGTGACCCGGATGCCTTCGGTTTTCCAGGACATGGAATGCCAGAAGCTCATGCGCCGTCACTTCTTCCTTTGAGAGGTCAGATTGCCGTTGGGAGCCATCGCAACGGACGTGATTGGACAGCATCGAACCTTAAAAATAGTTGAGTACTCGTATCATATTTCCCCAAACTGGCAAGGTATCCGTTGGGCGGTCAGAATCACAGTCCAACGAAGCCGTTCTGCTGGTGGCGCAAACCGTGGCCGGCAGAAGGTGTGCCCGCCTGCTGAAACGTCAACGGGCTGTCCATATTGCTGAACCCGATATTCGACGACCTCAACCAGGCCCTTCCCGCCGGAACCCGGAACCAAATGCCGCTTCGCTGATTGTCATCCGTTCACTTCCAGACGGGGATTCCACCATGGCTAAAAAATCCACACCGACAGCGACCGCCAATATCGCCACCGTTCACGACCAGAAACTGCATCGAGGAGACGGCGGTGAGCTTCACCAGTTTGCCGAGGACGGGGCGCCGGTGCTCACCACCGCGCAGGGCGGCCCGGTCTCCGATGACCAGAACTCACTGCGTGTGGGCCCGCGCGGTCCGCTTCTCATGGACGACTTCCATTTCCGCGAAAAGATCTTCCATTTTGACCATGAGCGCATTCCCGAACGGGTCGTGCATGCACGCGGCTATGGCGCCCACGGGTTTTTCGAGACCTACGATTCCCTGGCAGCCTATACCCGCGCCGACCTTTTTCAGCGCGCCGGCGAACGAACGCCTGTCTTCGTGCGCTTCTCGACGGTTGCCGGCAGCAAGGGTTCTGCCGACCTTGCGCGCGATGTCCGCGGCTTTGCCGTGAAGATGTACACGAAGGAGGGCAATTGGGACCTTGTCGGCAACAACATTCCTGTCTTCTTCATCCAGGACGCCATCAAGTTTCCCGATGTCGTTCATGCCGCGAAGCCGGAGCCGGACCGGGCGTTTCCGCAGGCACAGACGGCACATGACACGTTCTGGGACTTCATCAGCCTGACCCCGGAAAGCATGAATATGGTCATGTGGATCATGTCGGACCGCACCATTCCGCGCGCATTCCGGTTCATGGAAGGATTTGGCGTTCACACGTTCCGCTTCGTCAACGCGAAGGATGAATCCACTTTCGTGAAATTCCACTGGAAACCGAAACTGGGCCTGCAATCGGTTGCCTGGAACGAAGCGGTCAAGATCAACGGAGCGGATCCGGATTTCCACCGGCGTGATCTCTGGCAATCGATCCAGTCCGGCAATTTCCCGGAATGGGAACTGCAGGTTCAGCTCTTCGACCAGGACTTCGCCGACAATTTCGACTTCGACGTGCTCGATCCGACCAAGATCATTCCGGAAGAAATTCTCAAGCCCCAGCCGATCGGCCGTCTCGTCCTTGACCGGATGCCGGACAATTTCTTCGCCGAGACCGAGCAGGTGGCGTTCATGACCCAGAACGTGCCGCCGGGCATCGACTTTTCCAACGATCCGCTGTTGCAGGGCCGTAACTTCTCCTATCTGGACACGCAGTTGAAGCGTCTCGGCAGCCCGAATTTTACCCATCTGCCGATCAACGCACCGAAATGTCCTTTCGCCCATTTCCAGCAGGATGGGCATATGGCCATGCGCAATCCCGTGGGCCGGGTGAACTATCAGCCGAATTCCTTCGGCGAAGGGCCGCGAGAGTCGCCGATGCAAGGCTACCGCCACTTCCCGGCAGAAGAACGCGGCCCGAAAATACGGCTGCGGCCGGAGAGCTTTGCCGATCATTACAGCCAGGCGCGACAGTTCTTCATCAGCCAAACACCACCGGAACAGCGCCACATCGCCGCTGCGCTGATCTTCGAACTGTCGAAGGTCGAGACACCGGTAATCCGCGAACGCATGGTGTCCCACCTGATGAACATCGACGAGACGCTTGCGGGAAAGGTCGCGCATGGACTTGGGTTGAACGTCATGCCAAAGCCCGCCGACGCCGCCGTCCCGACGCGGCAGGATCTTGAACCTTCGCCGGCGCTCAGCATCGTCGAGCGCGGTCCCCAGCGTTTCGAAGGCCGCAAGCTCGGCATTCTTTTGACAGACGGCGCCGATATTCAAGTGTTCCAGACACTGCACGATAATCTCAAGAAGCAGAAGGCTGTCTTCGAGGTCATCGCGCCAAAGGTCGGCGGTGTCACCATGTCGGATGGAAGCTGGGTCGATGGGCAACAGATGATCGATGGCGGCCCGTCCGTGTTCTATGACGCCGTGGCGCTCGTTGTATCGGCGGATGGCGTGACCGATCTCCTCAAGGAGGCAACAGCGCGCGACTTCGTCGCCGACGCGTTTACGCATTGCAAATATATCGGCTATGTCGGCGATGCCCTGCCGCTTCTGGAGAAAGCCGGGATCGCCGGCGATCTCGATGAAGGAACGATCGAACTCACGGACAAGAAAACCATTGCCACCTTCTTCGAGGAGATCGGCAAGCTTCGGGTCTGGGCGCGCGAGCCCTCGGTAAAGCTGAATTGATCTGGAAGGGCGGGATAATGCATCCCGCCCTTCCCTACTGCCAAGACGTCTGGACTGAACATCCATGACGGCAAGCCTGCCCTCGACCGCTGCAAGACGGTATGCCGAACTCTATCCAACCCTGCCGTCCCATTCATCCTCCGCGGTCAAAACTGTCTGATGTTGAGGATGGGTATCGAAGGAGACCACCTGACCGGTCGACCGAGGGAGATTCAGGTTCATCTCTTTGGGAACCAAATGCCGTTGGCTTGGTTGAGTCGCGCATTTCCGATCATCAAAGGAGAACACGATGGCAGAAAAGACATTGAACGACCTGTTTCTCGATACCCTCAAGGACATTTTCTACGCCGAGAAACAGATTCTGAAGACGCTGCCGAAAATGGCGCGTGCCGCGAAATCGGAAGAAGGCAAGGCCGCTTTCCTCAAGCACAAGGATGAAACCGAAGGGCAGATCGAGCGGCTGCAGCAGGTGTTCGAGATGATCGGCAAGCCGGCCCGCGGCAAGACCTGCGAGGCAATTCAGGGGATCATTGCCGAAGGCGAGGAAATCATCGACGAATTCAAGGATTCCGTCGCACTGGATGCAGGCCTCATTTCTTCGGCTCAGGCCGTCGAGCACTATGAAATCGCCCGCTATGGCACGCTGAAATCCTGGGCCACGCAGCTTGGTTACAAGGACGCCGTGGCGCTGTTCGACGCCAACCTGCAGGAAGAGCTGGCAACCGACAAGCTGCTCACCAAGCTCACCAAGCTCGGCGAAACCCAGGCTAATCCCAAGGGCGCGAAGAAGGCGGCGTGATTCTCCTTGAATCAACGGACGGATGAAGCGGGCGGCTCCATGCCGCCCGTAGCTTCCGATGGAGTCATGATTCGTCGGGAGATGTTCAAGAAACATTTTCGAACAGACGGCGATCAAGCGGCACACCGCCAAAGCCTCTCGGCCACCAGCATGGTTGCCAGATCAATCGATATATTCAGAGCGACAGCTTTGTGATCGTACGCAACGAACCCGCAGCGATCATTTCTCGGACGATTGATCCTCGCGCAATTTTGCAATTGCGTGCAAGACTTTATCTAACACCCACCACAATATTCCAAAGCAAAAGAGTTTGACACACCGACTCATCTGATGCAGCATTTGCACACGATTGCAAAAGGAAATGGGATGGAGGTCCCTTTCAAGGTGGTCGCGGGGGCTTGCGTTGCGACCAGATCTTCAACTCCTGGACAAATGCCACTTCGCTTCTATGTGAATTTTGAGATCGTGTGATGGCGGCGGTGCCAGCCTGATGCCAAAGGTTTCCGTGTCGGTCGAGGAGGACTGCCACGGGAATTGCAGAACAACTGCATTCTGTTTCATCGTTAGTGGAGGAAAATCATGTTCAAACGTTCGTTGGCTGCCTCGACGGCCCTTTTCGCATTCACTTTGGCGCTGCCTGTCGACGCCGACGCTGCCACCGATCTGCAATGGTGGCACGCCATGACCGGCGCCAACAACGAGGTCGTCAATCAACTGGCCAAGGAATTCAACGAGAGCCAGAGCGATTATACGATCACACCCGTTTTCAAGGGTACCTATCCCGAAACCCTGAACGCCGGTATCGCGGCGTTTCGCTCCAATCAGGCCCCGGCCATCATTCAGGTTTTCGATGCAGGCAGCGGTGTCATGATGGGAGCTGAGGGTGCCATCATGCCCGCGGCGGACGTGCTGCAGAAAGGCGGCTACACGTTCGACAAGTCGCAGTATCTGGCGGGTATCGTAGCCTACTATTCCAAGCCTGACGGCACCATGCTGTCATTCCCGTATAATTCATCCTCGCCGATCATGTATTACAATAAGGATATCTTCGCGAAGGCAGGCCTGGACGCGGAGAACCCACCGAAGACATGGCCCGAAGTGTTCGAGGCTGCAAAGAAGATCAAGACCAGCGGCGCGGCATCCTGCGGCTTCACGTCGACATGGCTGACCTGGATTCAGACGGAGAATCTCGCCGCCTGGAACAATGTCGCCTACGGAACGAACGAGAACGGCCTTGGCGGCAACGACGTCAAGCTGGAGTTCAATTCGCCGCTGTTCGTCGAGCATTTCCAGGCAATCGCCGATCTGGCCAAGGACGGCACGTTCCGCTACGGCGGACGCACGTCCGAAGCCAAGCAACTCTTCATGTCGGGCGAATGCGCGATCCTGACGGAATCGTCCGGTGGTCTCGGCGACATCATCAAGTCGGGCGTCAAATACGGCATTGGCCAGTTGCCCTACTATGAAGGGCATGGGCCGCAGAATACCATTCCGGGCGGCGCCAGCCTCTGGGTGTTCGGCGGCAAGAGCGACGAGGAATACAAGGGCGTCGCGCAGTTCTTCAACTTCCTCTCGCAGACCAAGATTCAGGCACGTCTGCATCAGGTGTCGGGCTATATGCCGGTGACCAACGCCGCCTATGAAGAAACCAAGAAATCCGGCTTCTACGACAAGAATCCGGGCCGGGAAACGCCGATCCTGCAGATGATGGGCAAGGCCCCGACGGAAAATTCGAAAGGCGTGCGCCTCGTCAACCTGCCGCAGGTCCGCGACATCATGAACGAGGAGTTCGAGGCGATGCTGGCCGGAAAGCAGGATGCCAAGGCAGCCCTCGACAAGGCCGTCGAACGTGGCAATGCGGCGATCGCCGAAGCCATCGGCAACTAAGGCACAACATTCGATCCCATGCCGCCCGATTAACCCACGGGCGGCAATTCGGTCCACTGTTCGTCGCCCCGTTGTCCGAGGATGAAGCCGTGCATACTGTCGCGTTTCCCAACAAGATCCTGCCCTACCTGCTGGTGGCGCCGCAGATCGTGCTGACACTCATTTTCTTCTTCTGGCCGGCCAGTCAGGCGCTCTACCAGTCCATGGTGCGTCAGGATCCGTTTGGCCTGAAGAGCGGCTTCGTCGGTCTCGCCAACTTCAAAAACGTGCTGTCCGATCCGAACTATATCCATGCGGTCCAGGTCACAGTCGTTTTCACCCTGTTGACCGCGGTGGTCTCGATGGGCGTCGCTCTGCTTCTGGCGACCGCGGCCGACAAGGTTATTCGCGGCCAAGGCTTTTATCGCACGCTTCTGATCTGGCCCTATGCGGTCGCGCCCGCCGTGGCCGGCATGCTCTGGCTTTTCATGTTCAATCCGGCCATGGGCACGCTCGCCTATCTGCTTCGACGCAACGGCCTTGCCTGGGATCCGCTCCTGAACGGCAACCAGGCAATGGCGCTGGTTGTCGTTGCGGCCGCCTGGAAGCAAATCAGCTACAATTTCCTGTTTTTCGTGGCGGGACTTCAGGCCATTCCGAAATCGCTCATCGAAGCCGCCGCAATCGATGGCGCGCGCGGCAACCGGCGCTTCTGGACCATCGTCTTTCCCCTGCTCGCACCGACGACGTTTTTCCTTCTGGTCGTCAACACCGTCTATGCATTCTTCGACACGTTCGGCATCATCCATGCGGTTACTGGCGGCGGCCCGGCCAAGGCGACGGAGACCTTGGTCTACAAGGTTTACAACGACGGTTTCGTCAATCTCAACCTTGGGTCTTCTGCCGCGCAATCCGTTATCCTGATGATCATCGTGATCGCCCTGACAGCCTTCCAGTTCCGCTTCGTCGAAAAACGGGTCCACTATGGCTGAGGGTGCGAAATGATCGAGAAACGTCCCATCGCCAGCCTGTTTGGCCACTTCATCCTCATCATCGGGATCATCATCGTCGCATTCCCGATCTATTATACCTTTATCGCCTCGTCGACGACATCCGAGGCGATCATCCGCCCGCCAATGTCACTGCTTCCGGGTGGCCATCTGGTCGAGAACTATACGGAGGCGATGTCGGGAGGCGTCGAACGTGTCGTTGGCGTCAGTCTCGAACGGCTGCTCCTGAACTCCTTCGTCGTTGCGATCGCGATTGCCCTTGGCAAGATCGTCATCTCGTTCCTGTCGGCGTTTGCCATCGTGTTCTTCCGCTTTCCCTTTCGCATGGCCTTCTTCTGGATGATCTTCATCACGCTGATGCTGCCCGTGGAAGTCCGTATTCTGCCGACCTACAAGGTCATCGTCGATCTCGGCCTGATCGATACCTATGCCGGACTGACCCTGCCCCTGATGGCGTCGGCGACGGCGACCTTCCTGTTTCGGCAATTCTTCCTGACCATTCCCGGTGAACTGGTGGAGGCCGCGCGCATCGATAATGCCGGGCCATTCCGCTTCATGCGCGATATATTGTTGCCGCTCTCCAGCACCAATATCGCCGCCCTGTTCGTCATCCTGTTCATCTATGGATGGACCCAGTATTTGTGGCCGCTGCTTGTTACCAACGACGCGAAGATGAACACGATCATCATCGGGCTTCGGCGCATGGTGGATTTCACGGACGCATCGACGCCCTGGAACTATGTCATGGTGACGGCGATCCTCGCCATCATTCCGCCAATCCTCGTCGTGGTGCTGATGCAGCGCTGGTTTGTCAAAGGTCTCGTGGAGACGGAGAAATAATGGCCGATATTGTTCTTCATGACGTTCGCAAGAAATATGGTTCCGTCGATGCGATCAAGGGTGTTTCGCTGGATATCGCCGATGGCGAGTTCGTGGTGCTGGTTGGCCCGTCAGGATGTGGAAAATCAACGCTACTGCGCATGATCGCAGGACTGGAGAGTATCACCGGCGGTGAAATCTCGATCGGTGCCAGGGTCGTCAACGATCTGGAGCCGTCGGAGCGCGATATCGCCATGGTGTTCCAGAACTATGCGCTCTATCCCCATATGACGGTGCGGCAGAACCTCGCCTATGGCCTGAAAAACCGTAATACGCCCAAGGACGAGATCGATCGGCGAATTGCCGCTGCCGCCAGTGCCCTGGAAATCCAACCGTTTCTGGAGCGCAAACCGCGCCAGCTTTCCGGCGGCCAGCGTCAGCGCGTCGCCATGGGGCGCGCCATCGTACGCGAACCGGCTGCCTTCCTGTTCGATGAGCCCCTTTCCAATCTCGATGCAAAGCTGCGCGTCCAGATGCGGGTCGAGATCAAGCGGCTCCAGCGCTCGCTGGCGACGACCAGCGTGTACGTCACCCATGACCAGATGGAAGCCATGACCCTGGCCGACAGACTTGTGGTGCTGAATGCCGGCCTAATCGAGCAGGTCGGTACACCGATCGAACTTTACGAGAAACCGGAAACGACGTTCGTCGCGACATTCATCGGGTCGCCTTCGATGAATCTCCTGCCAATAGAAGCTTCTGCATCCTGGTCGCTTGCGGAAAGCGCGGTGGCTCCTTCGAGGGCCGTAACGCTCGGCGTGCGCCCGGAGGACTTGTATCTCCTGGAACCGGGCCGACCGGAAACCGGGTTTAAGATCAACGCAACCGTCGCAGCCGTCGAACTGGTGGGCGCCGAAAGCTATGTACACGGCATCCTGCCAAACCGGCAACCAATCGTGTTTCGCGTTCCGGGACGATCAAGGATTGCTGTGGACGAGCAACTGACGGTTCATGCAAACCACAACAGCCTGCATTTCTTCGACGAGACCGGCAAACGATTGAACTGAGGATCACCGCGGCCATGCCCCAATTCATCGTTACATTGCCGCGCGTCAAATATGACGCGCAAAGGTCGCTGTAACATTTTAAATATGCTGCATGATTTTATCTTAAATCGATTCCGATCTAAGGATTTATGCAGCAGTCAGGGACCGGGCGCCCTTGGTCAGGCGGTCGCCGTCGACGGGGAAGTGAGCGGCGGCGGAACGATTGCTTTCAATGCGCGATTCACACTGGCCCGCAATACTGGGCTCGATCCGAGCCCAGTATTGCGGGCTCGGTGATGGTGGTTCCTTCAGAGAACGGGATCCCGACAAACGCGGAGGTGTGCTGAAGGGTGTCGGCATTGCCCGAAACCTCGACGTTCCAACCGGTATGGTCCTCCACGCTTTCGCCAATTTCGCCGAGGCGCCCCTGCTGCGCCAGAGCGACTGTTATCCGAAACCGCCTGCTCATGAAATGCCCCGTTAAAGGCCAGAAGAAAGAATCTGATTTGCGACCAAATGGGAATCCAAATTGCGATTCCGCCTAAAATCATCCCGCTCTAACGGAGCAATTGCGTCTGGTAGCGTGGCGGATCGACCCTCTCGAAGCCCGCCTTGCACTTGTTCCATTCCTCCGTCGGCATGAACAAGCTGTCGGGGTCGCGAAGATTGGCCTTGATCGCATCCAGATTGAGGTCGAGACCCAGGCCCGGCAGGTCTGGAACCTTGACATAACCGTCATCCAGATAGTTCGGCTCGAGACCCGTTACCAGTTCCTCCCAGAAAGGCACATCGAGGCCATGATGCTCGACGGCCATCAGGCTGCCGATCGCTGCCCCGCAATGCACGTTGGCCATGAAGCCGATCGGCGAGCAGCACGAATGCAGAGCCGTCGCCAAGCCATGCCGGGCACCGTAATCGGCAATCCGCTTGGTCTCGAGCATACCGCCTGACGTCAACAGATCGGGATGCAGTACATCGAAGGCCTGCGTTTCGATCGCCTCGCGGAAACCGTCGAGGAGGTAGAGATCCTCACCGCCTGCCACCGGCGTCAGCAGCGCATCGGCAACCTTTTTGTGGCCCTTGATGTCATGCCAGATGACCGGATCCTCGATCCAGGCAAGATTGAAGGGCTCCAGCGCCTTGCCGATGCGGATGGCCTCATCGGCGGTCACATAGCCTTCGCCGAAATGATCGACGCAGAGCGACACCTCGCTGCCGACCTCGGCGCGAACGGCCCGCACAATCTCGACGGCGGTCTCGATCCCTTTTTCGGAAATCTTGGCGCCGCGGCCGGACCCCGCAACCCGGGTGCTCTTGCCGAGCGGATATTCATGTCGGGTCGCAGACCCCACCAACGCGTCTTCGGTCGTTTCGAACAGCTTGGGCGGCAGGTCGAACTTGATGAAGGTAAGTCCCATGTCGGCCCGGGCACGTACCGCCTTGGCATAGGCCTCCGGAGTGAGTTGCTCGGGCGCCGGCGTATCGCCATAGACGCGAACGCTGTCACGGTACTTCCCGCCGAAGAACTGGTAGCACGGCACGCCATAGATCTTGCCGACAAGATCCCACAAGGCGATCTCGATCCCCGAAATGCCGCCCCCTTCCCGCCCGTCTCCCCCATAAAGGCGCAGAGCATTGAAGATCATGTCGACATTGCAGGGATTCTGGCCGAGCAGGAAATGCTTCAGCCGCAACGCGCTCTCCGGGTGCCCGCCATCGCGGACCTCGCCCAGGCCATAAATGCCCTGATTGGTATCGATCCGGATCAACGGATAGTAGCAGATGCCCGTCACCACAGCGATCCGCACGTCCGTGATCCGGATGTCGGACGGACGGGAGTGGATTCGGACGGCGTTCTCCACAGCCTCGATGGCCTCAGCCGAATTGATGGCCTTGTTCACTTTCAATCTCCTGGTTGAAAGGCCGGTCTTGGGACCCGACCCCTTAAGTCAATTTTTGTCGTCAGGCGGCATTCAGCCTGTGGCCGGACCGACTGTCGAAAACATGGATGAGATCGGGTGCGACGGAGACCTCGAAAGGCTCGCCGGCGCGTATCGTGCGTTCACCGTCGATCACCGCGACGAGGTCACGCCCACCGACATCGAAGGTGACGTGGGTCAGCGCTCCCGTCGGCTCCACGAAGCGCGCCGAGCCGGACAGCCGGGATCCGTCGCCCTGTGCGACGAGGTGTTCGGGGCGAACGCCGAGCGTCACGGGCCTGCCCGTTTCCAGCTGCATGCCACCTACGCGGATCGTGCCGCCGTCGGCGAGCGTTGCAACCGCTCCCCGGTCATCGTTGCCGCCAACGGCTTCTATGAAGTTCATGGCGGGCGTGCCGATAAACCCCGCGACGAAAAGATTGGCAGGCCTGCGATAAAGCTCCAGGGGGTGGCCCTGTTGTTCGATGCGGCCTCCATGCATCACGACGATATGATCGGCCAGGGTCATGGCCTCGATCTGGTCGTGGGTCACATAGATCGAGGTCGTCTTCACCTTCTGGTGCAGCGCCTTGATCTCGGTCCGCATCTGTACGCGCAGCTTCGCGTCGAGATTCGACAGGGGTTCGTCGAACAGGAACACCAAGGGATTGCGGACAACGGCACGTCCCATCGCGACACGCTGACGCTGGCCGCCCGAAAGCTGCGAGGGTCGACGATGAAGGAGCGGCGTCAGACCGAGCATGCGGGCCGCCTCGCCGACGCGGGCCTCGATCTCGGCCGGGGATTTCTTCGCCAGCTTCAGGTTGAAGCCCATGTTTTCGGCCACGGTCATGTGCGGATAAAGCGCGTAGTTCTGAAAAACCATCGCGATATTGCGCTCGCGCGGCGTCAGGTCGTTGACGATCCGGTCGCCGATCGCGATCTCGCCACCGCTGATTTCCTCCAGCCCGGCGATCATCCGCAACAGGGTCGATTTTCCGCAGCCGGACGGTCCGACCAGGGCCACGAACGCGCCATCTTCGATCGTCAGATCGATGTCGTGAATGACATCCAACGTGCCGTATTTCTTCTTGATGCCCGTCATCTTCACGGAAGCCATGGCTCTTCTCCTGTCGTTCGAAATGTGCCGGGCGGCAAACCGCCCGGCAGCGAGTGTCAGCCGGCACGCCGCATGGTGCGTTCCCAACCGGCCGCCACTTCATCCATGGCATCCTGCGGCGACGCCTGTCCCAGCAGCGTCTTGGAGAGGCCGGCGCGAAGCTGAGCTTCGACCGCGCCCCAATAGGCATCGCGCGGATTGGCGATGGCCGTCTTCAGCTGATCCGCCATCACCTTGGTGAAGCCATATTTTGCAATCACCTCCGGGTCGTTCAGGACCGACAGGCGCGCCGAGGCATTGCCCTTTTCCATGGACCGCTTTGCCCATTCGCGACTGGTGATGAACTGCACGAACTCAAAGGCCCATTCCTTGTTGGCACCGGCCGAAGGCACGGCAAAGCTCCAGCCGCCGAGCGACGAGCGGCTGTCGGCGATGGTTTCCCGACCCGGCACCAGCGCCCATTGCCAGCGGCCCTTGGTCTTGGACTTGTCAGAGCGGTTGATCGGCGTCGCGGAGGCGTTGAGCGTGATGCCCATGGCGTAGCGGTCGTTCTGGGCATTGGCGATGATTTCATCCCATTCCCAGGTCAGCGCATCTTCCGGCACGACCTTGTGCTTGTTGAGAAGGCTTGCGTAATAATCGACGGCTGCAACCGATTCCGCATTGTTGATCAGGATTTCCTTGGTCTTGCTGTCGTAGAAGCCACCACCCGACGACAACAGATAGGGACCGAAATGGTCGACGATCGCGCCGCCCTGACGGGCGCAATAGCCCACGCCGAAGCGGTTCGGTTTGCCCGCCTCGGTCAGCTTGTGCGCCGCATCCAGGTATTCCGCGAAATTGCTGGGCGGAGCGCTCAGTCCGACCTGTTCCAGAAGCTCGGGCTGGTAGTGCAGGATGTAGGTCGTGCTGCGATAGGGAATACCGCGCTGGACGCCATCGATAGAGGCGAGATCGATGGAAGCCTGCGAGAATTCGTCCATGCCGAAATCGGCTGCATATTTGCCGCCTGCCGTTTTCATCAGTTCGTTGACGTCAGCCATGTAGGGGTGCATCCAGCCGATCATGGATGCGCCCATCTGCATGACGTCGAAGCTGGTGGCGCTGCCGCTCGTCAGTTCCGCGCGGGCACGGGTGACCAGCGGCTCGTTTGGAAGCTGGATATATTCGACCTCGATGCCGGTTTCCTTGGTGAAAGCCGGGATCGCGTCCTCGATGATCGTGCCTTTCCAGGGCGCGCTGTCGCCCAGCACGGTCAGCTTTGCCGGCTTGCTCTGCGCCAGGGCCGGCGTGAAAAGCGTGGAGCTCATGAGGCCGACGCCTGCCACCGTCGCCGCCGACCCTATCAGCAAATTGCGACGCGAAACCTTCGGTCCGTTCAAAATTCCCTTGTTCTTTTCCATTGGTATTCTCCTCCTCCGTTGAAGTTCGCTATTTCACCGTTCCCGATGACAGGCCCTGCACAAGGTGCTTCTGGACGATCATCGAGAAGATGATGACGGGGATGACGACGAGTACGCCGGTGGCGGTAATCGCTCCCCAATTGGTGCCGGTCTCCCCACCGGCATAGGCTGCAAGCAGGACCGGCGAGGTCCGCGTCGAATTGTTGGTCAGGATCGCCGCGAAGATGAAGTCGTTCCAGGCCAGCAACAGCGACAGGATCGCGGCTGTGACGATACCGGGCCGGGCCAGCGGCAGGACGATCTTGCGGAAGGCGAGCATTCGCGAGGCGCCGTCGATATAGGCCGCTTCCTCCAGTTCCTTCGGAAGATTGGCAAAGTAATCCTTCATGACCCAGACGATCAGCGGCAGGCTGAAGGTCGTGTAGGCGATGATGATCGACAACCGCGTGTTCGACAGACCGACTGCCTTGAACAGGACGAAGAGCGGCAGCAGGATCGCGACCGGAGGCAGCATTCGCATGATCAGCAGCAAGATCATCGTGACGCCCTGGCCGCGAAAGCTGAAGCGGGCGAAGGTGTATGATGCCGGAATGCCGATGATCAATGACAACAGGACCGAACAGGTCGTGGCGATCAGCGAGTTGGAGAACGACGACAGGAAATCCGACTGAGTCAGCACCTGGGCGTAGTTCTCGAAGGTCGGCACCCACAGGAAGATCGGCGGATTGGTGAAGATTTCCTCACGTGTCTTCAGCGATATCCCGACGATCCAAAGCAGCGGAAAGAGGAAGATCACGAGCAGGGCCGCGAGGCCGGCATAGGTGAGACCGTAGCGGATCGCCTTGCGGCGTCTTCCGAGCGAGGAACCTGACATTACTGGATCTCCTTGCGCTTGGTTGCGAGTATGAAAAGGACGCAGAAGATCAACACGATCAGCAGCATGACCCAGGATGCGGCGGCCGCCAGCGTCAGGTCGAACGACAGGAACGACGCTTCGAAGGTGTAGACCGACAAAAGCTTTGTCGAATTGGCCGGACCGCCGCCGGTCATCACCCAGATATTTTCGAAGGAGCGAAACTCGAAGATGGTGCGCAACAGCACCGCGACGACCACATACGGCATCAACAGCGGCAACGTGACATGGCGGAAAGTCTGCCAGCGATTGGCGCCGTCAACGGCGGCAGCCTCCACCGGTTCGCTCGGAAGGGATTGCAATCCGGCCAGCAGCAGGATGGCCACGAACGGCGTGTTTTGCCAGACATTGACGATGCCCACCGCGAACAATGCGAGATCGGGATCGCCGAGCCAGACGGTTTTCGTGCCGAGCAGCGCGTTGACCAGGCCATAGCTCGGATCCAACAGCAGCTTCCAGGTCAATGCGGCCACGATCGGCGTGATCATCATGGGGATGATCAGTGCCGTTCGAAAGACACGGACGAAGGGTACGCGACTGTTGAGAAGAAGCGCCACACCAAGGCCGAGGACCAGCTCGCCGGTAACCGTCGCAAGGGTATAGGCAATCGTCAGCATCAGGCTGGACCGGAACAGAGGGTCACTAAACAGATCCTGATAGTTCGAGAGACCAACGAAACGTCCGCCGAACAGGGCGCTGTCGATCGTCCAGCCCTGAAAGCTCAGCAGCAGCGAAAATACCAGTGGAATGCCGAAAACCAGCGCACTGGCCAGCATTGTCGGCACGATCGTCAGCGGCACGAAGATGCGATCCTGGAACTTTATCCAGGCGTTGCGACGCTCGACATCATTGCTGTCATCGACCGCGACGGCAAAGCCGCCCGCAGGCTCAACGTGATGGGCCACCATCTACTTCTCCTCCACGGCACCCCTCCTCCGGGCCTGCCGTTCAATTTGCCAACCTAACAGGAAGCATCAACAATCAATCTCATTACCTAACAAACATCAAGATAAATCTCGCTTTTGGGAATTTTTTTAAGAAAATTCCCGAAGATCAGCGTCTTATAGCGACTTGTCGAGCAAGTGGAGCCCGCCTGGTTATTGTCGTTAGGTTGTTATGTTGCCGGTCCGGCTTCAGAGCCGGCAACCGCATTGACCAATTTCGCAAATGCGAGCATGCCGGGGTCATCCAATCCAACACTCTTGTCGCCAAAAAACTTCGCCCGACCCATGCGGCAAGGCAGGTCGCGGTAGCGATGAAGTGCGTCGTTCGCCGACACCCGCGCCGCCGTCGCGGCCTGGGGGCCGTCGGAGACATCGGCCAGCGCCAGAACGAGGGCGTGGACGCTGTCTAGCACGGTCTTGTCGCCGAGGCTGGCACCGCCCCGCGCGATCATGCCATCGAGCACAACGGCCAGCAGTCCGGACAGATCGCTCCAATCGACGGTGGCGCGACCCTTCGTCTGCCTGGAGAGAGACAGGAACGCGCCCGAGATCAGGGTACCAAGACTGGATCCGGTGGCAGACATTCCGGCTCGCGCAAGCTTGCCGAAGGCATCGCTCGCATCCGTTGCTTCGGCCGCCCCGCTCTGCGCCATTGCTCCGACGACACGCGCCAGCATTGAGCCCGTGTCGCCGTCTCCGAGCTTTGCGTCCGCCTGGTTGAGCTCCTGCTCCAGGGACTGCACTGCCCCTGCCGCGCGATCGATAGCGGCACCGATCCGGGATACGTCAATAGACATCAGCCAACCCTCCAGAACGGGCAGTCCGCCGGCGCGGCGAGCAAAGCCTTCAACTCCGCATCCAGGTGGAAGATGCTAAGGGATGCGCCCTGCATTTCCATCGAGGTCACATAGTTGCCGACCAGAGGCGCCACGATCGTCAGCCCGGCCACCTGCAACTGGGCGTGGACCCGGCGATAAAGGATCAGCAATTCTTCCATCGGGGTTGCGCCCAGGCCGTTCATCAGCACCGAAACCTCGCCACCAGCCGCCGGCGGAAGATCGGCCAGCAGCCGCTCGACCATTTCGTCTGCGATCGCATCCGCCGGGCGCAGTTTGTCACGCCAGATTCCCGGCTCCCCGTGAATACCGATTCCCATCTCGATTTCGTCGTCGGCAAGATCGAAGCTGGGCATGGCGGCGGACGGCAGGCGGCAGGCGGCAAGACCGACGCCGATGGTGCGCGTGGCTGCCACCGCTTTTGCCGCGATCCGCGTCACCTCGTCGAGATCGGAACCTGACCTGGCCGCAGCTCCGGCCGCCTTGTACGCATAGATGAGGCCCGCCACGCCGCGACGGCGGGCGAGCTGATCCGGCCCGCCGCTGGCAATATCATCCGTGCCGAGGACGGTGGTGCAGGCAATGCCTTCGTCCTCCAGCATTTCGCCCGCCATGTCGAAATTCATCCGGTCTCCACCGTAGTTGCCGTAAAGCCGGAGAACACCGCGACCGCCATCGGCGAGGCGTATCGCCTCGATGCAGCTGTCGACATTCGGCCCCTCGAAGACGTTGCCGACCGAGCAGGTATCGACCAATCCGGAGCCGACGTAACCGGCAAACAACGGCAAGTGGCCGAAGCCCCCACCGGTCGCGATTCCCACCTTGCCCCTGGTCGCGGGGTGCGTCCGGCGAATGACGCGTCCCGCCGCTCCGTCCCGGACAAGCAAGGGAAAGGCGAGCGTCAGCCCGTCAAGTGCCTCGTCGACATAGTGCGCGGGATCGTTGATCAACTTCTTCATCTGCAGTCGTCCTTCAGTCAAGATTCGCGTAGAATTTCATGGCATTGTCGCGGAACAGCATCTGCCGTTCGTCCTTGCTCATGGGCATGACCAGGGCGCGCGCGGGATCGTCGAAGTCCCAGTGGGGATAGTCCGTTGCAAACATCATCCGGTCGAAACCGATCTGCTCGAACAGGAAGCGCAGGTCTTCGCGCCGCTCGGGCTCGTCGGCAGGCTGTGTCGTGAACCACAGATTCTGACGCAGATATTCGGATGGCGGCCGCTTGCAGAGCGGCGTTTCGGTCCGCAGCTTGCGCCAGTGGTTGTCAAGCCGCCAGCCAAGCGACGGCACCCAGGCAAACCCTGCCTCGATCATCACCACACGAAGGCGCGGGAACAGCTCGAACACACCCTCCAGGATCATGCTGGAAACTTGCGCATGGGCACTGTGGGTCAGGACATGGTGGTCCTCGAGGTAATAATCCGGCCAGCCGCTCGGCGACGGCGCATAGGGCGACGGTCCACCGACATGGAAGCCTATCGGCATGTCGTTGCGCACCGCCGCTTCGAAGATCGGCCAGTAACGCTTTCGTCCGATCGGCTCCACGGAGCGGGAGCCCAACTGGATCTGCGCGAAGTTGCGATCACCCGCCCAGCGCTCGATCTCGGTCACAGCCAGTTCGGCGTCTTCGGCGCCGATATGGATGGAAGCCTTCAGCCTTCGGTCCCTGGAAGTGAACTCATCCACCTGCCATCGGTTCGTCGCCGTGCAGAGCGCGGCCGACAGGTCGGTATTGCGTGCATTGTTGGCGCCGACGATCGGCTGCAAGATGCCGTATTCGATGTCATGGGCATCGAGATGCTGGGTCTGCATGAATTCGAGATCGGACCCCGGAGGATTGCCATTGGGCGGCCAGGCATCCCGGCGTGCCGTTTCTGGGGTGAAACGCGGATAGGGACCGCCACGGGTCGCGTAGACGCAATGGGCAAGCGCACCGAACTCGTCGAGGTGCTGGCGCCAACGCTGTTCGAGATAGGGATGAAGCGCCTTCTTGTGTTTCAGCGCGGGATGAATGTCGCAATCCACCATCCTGAGCTTGGTCGCCTTTTCGGAAGGCTCCAGCGTGATATCGTCCGTCATGCTCATTGAATCGTCTCCCTCAGTCGGGGATAGGTCGCCAGCGGATTGTCGCGAGCCATCTTCTCGATGAGACGCGCCGGCACGCCGTCCGGGACAACCCGGTCCCCGTCGAACTGCCAGTGCGGATAATCCGAGGCATAGAGCAGCATGTCGTCCGAACCGATCTGGTTGAGGACCCGTTCCAGGACCTCCGAATCGGCAGGACCGTCGATCGGCTGCGCCGTGAGCCTGACATGGCGCCGGACGATGTCGATCGGCGACTCATTGATCCACGGCACCTCCGGCCGCACCGCGCGCCAGGTCTTGCGGGCGCGCCAGAGAAAACCCGGAAGCCAGGTCACGCCGCTCTCCAGCAACACCACCTTCAGATCCGGAAAGCGCAGGAAGACCCCTTGCGCAATCAGGCTCAACAACTGGCTCTCGAAGGCGTGGTTGTTTCCCACATAATCCTGCAGGAAATGCGTGGGCCAGCCGTTCGTCGTCGGCGCATAGCGGTAGAGGCTTCCGGCATGAAGGCCGATCGGCAGAGCATGGCGCTCCGCCGCCTCGAAAATCGGCCAGTAGTGTTCCTTGCCGAGCATCATGTCCAGCGCCACCGGCATCAGGATCTGGACGAAGCGTCGGTCACCAGCGATGCGCTCGATCTCTTCCACGGCGAGGCGCGGATTCTGGGTCGGCACGACGATAGACGCGCGAAGCCGCGGGTCACGGTCCAGCCACTCCGCGCGCAGCCAATCATTGACCGCCGAGCAGATCGCCGCTGCCATGGTTTCGCTGATCGCGAAAGAACCGCCATAGAGGACATTGCAGATGGCGAGACCGGCGCCGAGCCCATCGAGGGCATGCCGTTGCAGCAATTCAAGCCGGCTGGCGCCGACGGCATCGCCCTCACGCCAATCCGGGCGACAGGCGAGGGGCGAATTCGGCAGGTAGCTGGCGGGCTGGAACCCATCCTGTCCGCGGGCGATGAATGCCTCGCGCCAATAGTCGCTCATGTAAGGCAAAAGCGCCTTGATGGTCGGAACGCCGGGATGGATATCGCAATCGATGGCATTGGCAACGGACACCTGTGACACTCCCGCTTCGTTATTCTGATCCCAGCAACCGCTCGCCTTCGGGCGTGCCTAGAATTCGATCACCACATAATGGTCCTCGACCGACACGCCGAATGTTTCCGCGACATAGGGCCCTGCAACCAGCGCCTCGCCCGGCTCGACGCTCAGATCGTAGGCCTTCGTGCGAAACCGGCGAGGGTCGCACCACGACTGACCGGTCCGCAGATCGAATTCCCAGCTGTGCCAGGGGCAGCGTACGAACTCGCCAGGCCGGGAATGGCAGAACTTTCCCGGCTCCGAAGACGTCGTCAAACCAACCGTTGCGCCCGTGGACAGACTGCCTCCCTGATGCGGGCAGGCATCCGAGATCCCGAACAACTCGCCACCCACGTTGAAAACGGCAATGTCGCGCCCCGCCACATGGACGCGCTTCTGCGTGCCCGGCGGAATATCAGCCAGAGGCGCAACTACAAATTTTCCCACGATATCCATCCCAGAACGGACGCCGGAATCTCCTCCCCGACGCCTCGCAATCATGTTTGGTTTTGTTAGGTAAAAGCTAACAGAAAAAATTCGGCAGCGCAACTTTATTTGGCGATTTTTCGCTCGACTTGACGTTAAACGTTTCATACGCCACAACAAAAGCCTATCATTAGAAAGAACGCCGATGGCCTCCAACCGGGTAACAATTCAAGATCTTGCAGACCAGCTGGGGCTTTCAAAATTCTCTGTTTCGCGCGCGCTCTCGGGGAAACCGGGAGTGGGCGAAAGCACGAGAAGCCGGGTCATCCGCGCCGCGCACGCCATGGGTTACCGGGTCCAGCAGGATGTAAGCTACACGGCCGGCCATATTCTTTTCATCCGCCAGGAAATCGACCCCGTCAGCAGCGAGCTTTGGCTGAACATCATGCATGGCGCCGAACGCGAGGGAGAGAAGCTGGGCTTCGTGATCGTGCCGCGGCAGGCGCGTTATCTGAGCGACGTCGCACAGATGGAATCGTCCGTTGTCGGCATGATACTGGCTGTACCCAAGCCGTCCGACTGGACTGCGGTCGCAACAAAAACCGGCCTTCCGGTCGTCTGCGCCAGCTATGCCGGCCCTATGGAACAGGTCGATCAGGTGGTCGGGGCCGACTGGGAGTCGGGTTTTGGCGTGGCGCAAATGCTGCTGCGGCTCGGACACCGTCAAATGGCCTTCGTTCACGGGAACGAAACCCCCATGGGCCGGGCGGAACGCTTCCGCGGCTTCCGCGACGGCGCTTTGAGCGCAGCCGACGCCCATGTCGATGATATCGTGTTTGACGAATCGGCAGGCTTCCGTGGTGCCTTGCTGGCCTATCTACGATCGGGAAAATCCCCGACCGCGCTGTTCTGCGCCCATGACGGCATCGCAATCACCGTCGTTTCCGAACTGCTGCGCCTCGGCGTTCGCGTACCGGAAGAAATCTCTGTGGTCGGCTTCAACGATTTTGCGTCCGCAATCCATGTCTCACCGCGACTGACGACAGTTCGAACGCCCCAGGTCGAAATGGGCGCCGCCATGGTTCGTTGTATTGCCGATCGGCTGGCCAGTGCGGACGCACGCAAGCGTCCGCCGGTCAGACTGGCACTGGTGTCCGAAATCATCGAACGGGAATCCACGGCCCGCGCCGGTTCAACAGACTGGCGCACGAGGATGCTGGCCGCAGCCAGCTGACCACCGCGCCGAAATTCGGCCGCCTCACCTTTCACCCCACAATCGCAGGCGGAGATGCGCAAGTGCGCGGGCGCGCCTGCGCGCTTGACAAGCAGAGCATCAACTGCAATTCTTATTGGAACATGAGAAATTCATATTTGAATTGTTGCTTCGCAACGTTCGCAGGGTTCCCGGCCAGAACAGGGAGAAGTGGTCCGCATAACAAAAAGTTGTCATTACCGCAATTTTGTTGCGCTTATTGTTGACTTAGAATCTGCGTGGAGATTATGGTCGCACACAGACAGGGGGAGGAAGCCTTGTCTGCAATCGTTGTTCGGAGGCTGGCGCGCGGTAAGGCGCCGCGAACGGCTTTCAATCGGGAGGAGTTTCAGATGATGAGCAGATATCGCGCGCTCTTGGGGGCCAGCATGTTGGCCGTGGCCGCCATCCAGCCGGCGGGAGCGGCCGAAAAGGCGGAGGTGCTTCATTGGTGGACGACGCAGTCGCAGTCGAAGGCCGTAAAAGTCTTTGCGGACGCCTTCTCGGCCGCCGGCGGTGAGTGGGTAGACAACGCCATCGTCAATGGCGACGTCGCGAAGCCGACCGGCATCAACCGTATCGTCGGAGGCAATCCCCCGACCGTGATGATGATGAATGCGGGCAAGCAGTTTGGCGAGCTCGCCGATCAGGGCCTGTTGCGCAACCTCGACGATGTTGCCGCCGCGGAAGGCTGGCAGGCATCTCTTCCCGCAGACGTTCTGGCCGCCGTCAGCCGCGACGGCCACATCTATGCCGTCCCGGTCAACCTGCAGACACCCAACTGGCTGTGGTACAACAAGGCGTTGTTCGAGAAATTTGGCGTGGAAGAGCCGAAGACCTGGGAGGACTTCTTCGCGGTCGCCGACAAGTTCCAGCAGGGTGGCATCATCCCCTTGGCTTTCGGCGCGCAGGCCTGGCAACAGCACCAGCTCTTCAATGGCGTTCTCGCCGGCGCCGGCGGCAGGGACCTGTATATGTCGGTCTTCCGCGACAAGAACCCGGAAGCCGTCAAGGGGGCCGAATTCAAGCGCGTGGCGGAGGTATATGCCAAGCTGCGCAGCTATACGGATCCCGGCTCGCCGAACCGCTCCTTCAACGAGGCCGCCTCGATGGTGATTACCGGCAAGGCCGCCATGCATATCATGGGTGATTGGGAGAAAGGCGAATTCACTTCCGCCGGTTGGGTCGCGGGAAAGGACTACGGCTGTGTGCTCGGTCTTGGCGAGCAAAACTTCCTGATGGATTCCAACGTCTTCATCATGCCTGAAACCGGGTCCGAAAGCGGAGCCAAGGCGCAGGACCTGATGGCCAGGGTGATGCTGGACAAAGATGTCCAGGTGGAATTCAACAATCTCAAGGGATCCATACCGGTCCGCAACGATGTCGACACGTCCGGCCTCGATGCCTGCTCCAAGATCGGGCTTGAAGCCCTGAAAGATCCCGGCAAGCAATTGGCTGGGCCGGACTGGCTCGCGGGTGCAGACATGCTGAATTCACTGGCCGACGTGGTCGTGGAATATTGGGCGACACCATCCGAAACACCCGAGCAGTTCGCGGAAAAATATGCGGCCGTGCTCGCGGAATTCCAGGAATAACAACCTCCCAGACGACCAACTCGGGCGGCAGGCGACTGCCGCTCTTTTTTCCAGACAGGCACCGGAAAGTCTCGATGAAACAGGGTTCCATTCGCTGGAGTGTATATGCAGGGCTGACACCCGCCATCCTGATCGTGGTCTTTGCCTATGTCGGCACGATGATCTGGACAATCGGCATTTCCTTCACCGACAGCCGGATGCTGCCGGTCGCCCGCTTTGCCGGGATTTCGCAGTATGTCAGGCTGTTCGGTTCCGACCGCTGGCTCACCTCGCTTCAGAACATGGTATTGTTCGGAGTCATGATGATCGGCATTTCCCTGGCGCTCGGCTTTCTGCTCGCGGTCGCGCTGGACCAGCGCGTGCGCGCCGAGGGCTTTCTGCGGACCGTCATTCTTTATCCCTATGCCATGAGCTTCATCGTCACCGGCCTCGTCTGGCAGTGGATTCTCGCTCCGACGCTCGGCATCCAGGAGACCGTGCGCGGATGGGGCTTTGAAAATTTCCGCTTCGACTGGATCGTGCAGAAGGAAACCGCAATCTATTGCGTGGTCCTCGCCGGTATCTGGCATGCAGCCGGCCTTGTGATGGCGATCATGCTGGCCGGCTTGCGCGGCATAGACCAGGACCTCTGGAAGGCATCGCGCATCGACGGCATCAAGCCCTGGCGCTTCTATCTTCACATTGTCATACCAATGCTGCGGCCGAGCTTCATCAGTGCCACCGTTCTGCTCTCGCTTGGCGTTGTAAAGCTCTACGACCTCGTCCTGGTGCTGACCGGCGGCGGTCCCGGCTTCTCGTCGGACGTGCCGGCCAAGTTCGTCATGGACTACCTTTTCCAGCGGCAGAATATCGGATTGGCCACGGCTGCCGCCACCACGCTGCTTATCACGGTGCTCTGCGTGCTGACGCCATGGCTTTATGCCGAGTATTTTCGTGCAGAACGGCCGAAGGATTAGTCCCGTGACCGCTCCGATCCATAGCATTGCAAGCACGCCGATCGGCGAGGGACCGACAGGCAGCGCGCCGAAAAGGTTCGGTCCCGCACGTCTGGGCATCTATGCCTTCCTGGTGATATCGGCGCTGTTTTTCCTGCTGCCGCTTTATGTGATGGCCGTGACCTCGGTAAAGCCGATGGCCGAGATCCGGGCGGGCGGGCTCTTTGCCCTGCCGATGGACATGACCTTTGAACCCTGGGTGAAAGCGTGGTCGAGCGCCTGCACCGGTCTCGATTGCCGGGGCATCAGCCCTGGGTTCTGGAATTCCGTCCAGATCCTCATACCCTCTGTCTTCCTCTCCATCTTCGTTGGCGCGCTGACAGGCTATGCCCTTTCCTTCTGGCGGGTCCGCGGCGCGAACCTGTTGTTTGCAGTGTTGCTGATGGGTGCCTTTCTGCCCTACCAGGTGTTCATCTATCCGCTGGTGCGCATCTATTCCGCCACAGGCATGTTCAGCACCATCTACGCGCTGGTGCTGACCCATGTCATCTTCGGATTGCCGGTGATGACGCTGTTATTCCGCAACTATTATGCCGGCATACCGATCGACCTCTTCAAGGCTGCGCGCGTCGATGGCGGGCGATTCTTCTCGATCTTCTTCCGGCTGATGCTGCCGATGTCCGTGCCCATGCTGGTCGTGGCCGTCATCCTCCAGGTCACCGGCATCTGGAACGATTTCATCATGGGCCTGACCTTCGGCGGTCTCGCCAACCGGCCGATGACGGTGCAACTCACCAATCTCGTGGCGCCGACCGAGGGCGAGATTGCCTACAACGTCAACATGGCCGCCACCATCATGACCGCGGCCGTTCCCCTGGTCGTCTACTTCATTTCCGGCCGCTGGTTCGTTCGGGGCATCGCCGCAGGTGCAGTCAAAGGGTAAGTCTTCATGTCCAGCGTTTCCATACGAAACCTGAAAATCACCTTCGGTGCGTTGAACGTGCTCGAAACCCTCAATCTGGAGATTGCGGAGGGCGAATTCATCGTACTCCTCGGACCCTCCGGCTGCGGCAAATCCACACTCCTCAATGCCATTGCCGGTTTGCTCGACATCACCGATGGCCAGATCTGGATCAACGGCCGCAACGTCACGTGGTCCGAACCGCATGATCGCGGCATCGGCATGGTATTTCAGTCCTATGCGCTATATCCGCGGCTGACGGTCGAAGGCAATCTGTCCTTCGGGCTGAAGATGGCCGGGACACCGAAGGCGGAGATCGCCCGGCGCGTCGCGGACGCCGCCCGCATCCTGCAACTCGAACCGCTGTTGAAGCGACAGCCGGCCCAGCTGTCCGGTGGGCAGAGACAACGCGTCGCGATCGGCCGGGCACTGGTGCGCGACGCCAATGTCCTGCTGTTCGACGAGCCACTGTCCAACCTCGACGCCAAGTTGCGCACGGAGCTGCGGGTAGAAATCAAGCGGCTTCACAAGAGCCTCGGCTCGACGATGATCTTCGTCACCCATGACCAGGTCGAGGCGCTGACGCTCGCCGATCGGGTCGCCGTCATGCACAACGGGGTCATCCAGCAGTTCGCGACCCCAAAGGAAATCTACCAGCGCCCGATCAATCGATTTGTCGCCAGCTTCGTCGGCTCTCCGCAGATGAATTTTCTGACCGGAACCATCCATCGCCGGGATGAGGTCTCTCTTTTCAAACTGACGGACGGTACGGAAATCGATCTCACGGGCTATCAGTTCCGCCGGCCGGTGGAAGATCGGCAACCCGCCACCCTCGGCATTCGCCCCGAGCAGGCGCAGTTGCAGCCATCGTCTAAGCACGCCGCTCCGCTGAAGGCGCTGTTCACCATCGAGGAACCGATGGGACCGGATACCCTTCTTTGGGGCACCGTCGCGGGAGAGACCTTTTCGATCCGCATCTCCGCCGATCAGATGGCCGTCATCGGAGAAGAATGCCAGGTTCATGTCAATATCGCCCATACCTCGCTGTTCAACGAGGCGGGAGAGCGGCTGTGAGCGCGCTCCCCGACCCGGGCCTGCGACTAGCGCAGCAGGCTCTGCCCACCATCGATCCACACCGGCGTGCCGGTGATGTGCCGCGCCAGATCGGACGACAGGAAAGCGATCGCCGATGCCACATCCTCGCTGGCGCCCGGACGACCGCCGGTGATCGGGATATCGCCCTCCGGCCAGACGACGGGAATGCGAGCTGCATCCTGATTGCGCTTGATGGTGCTGTCGGGAATGTTCGTCGCGATCAAACCCGGGCAGACGGCATTGATGCGAATGCCGGATTTACCGAGTTCCAGGGCAAGCTGCTGCACCATGGCGAGCTGGGCCGCCTTG
This sequence comes from Pararhizobium sp. O133, assembly GCF_051669845.1. Classification (NCBI taxonomy): domain Bacteria; kingdom Pseudomonadati; phylum Pseudomonadota; class Alphaproteobacteria; order Hyphomicrobiales; family Rhizobiaceae; genus Pararhizobium; species Pararhizobium sp. O133. Next base: position 353,833 of record NZ_CP196427.1, read on the forward strand.
GTCGCCGAATAGGCCGTCGCGCCGGCCGTGGTGAATGTGCGGGTACCGTTGATCGACGATACCACCACGATCGAACCGCCGCCCGCAGCCTTGAGATGAGGAACCGTGTGATGGATCGTCAGATAGGTCCCGCGCAGGTTGACGGCGATGGTCTTGTCCCACTCGTCGGGCTGAAGATCGTCGATCGGTGCCCATACCCCGTTGATGCCGGCATTGGCAATGACGCAGTCGAGCCGTCCCCACCGCGCGATCACCTGTTCGACAGCCCTTTTCATGTCGGCGTCCTGGCTGACATCGCCGGTCAGCGCCATCGCCTGGCCGCCACCACCTTCGATTTCCTCCTGCGCCTTGAGTATTTCGCTCTGCGTCCTGCTCAGGACGGCAACCTTCGCGCCGCTGGCCGCCATCATCATGGCAGTCGCCTTTCCGATGCCGGAACCCGCCCCCGTCACAAACACCACTTTGCCTGTCAAATCCATTCGATCCTCCATCACGAGACGTGCGCCAAATTCGGTTATATTCATGCGCAACATTTGGATGAATTTACATAACAAAACTTGGATTTCTAGTCTAAGTTTTTGTTTTCGATGGATTTTTTTTCACGATCGCCACCATTGGCGATTATCACATGGAAGGAGACAAAACATGACTGCAGTAGCCTCACCCGCCAAGGCCGCGAGGATCATGCACACCATGATCCGCGTCGGCGACCTCAAGCGCTCGATCGATTTCTATCAGACGCATTTCGGCATGACTGTTATCCGCACGATCGACGTGCCGGAAGGTAAATACACCAATGTATTCATTGGCTATGGCGAAGAAAAAACCGATCCGATGATTGAGCTTACCTACAATTACGGCGTCGAAACCTATGAACAAGGCAATGGATTCGGGCATCTCGCCATCGGCGTGCCGGATATCTACGCGGCCTGCGAAAGCATGCGCAAGGAAGGCGTCAAGATCATCCGGGAGCCCGGGCCTGTGAAATTCGGAACCACCGTCATCGCCTTTGTCGATGATTCGGACGGTTACCGCATCGAACTCATCCAGGAAAGCAAGTAAATCGGAGTTATGACGATGGAATATACGAAATTGGGCAAGTCGGGGCTGGAGGTCTCGCGCATCTGCTTGGGATGTATGACCTTCGGTGAACCGGACCGCGGCAATCCCAAATGGACTCTCACGGAAGAGGACAGCCGCCCGCTGATCAAGAAGGCGATCGAACTTGGCGTCAACTTCTTCGATACCGCCAATATCTACTCCAACGGTACGAGCGAAGAGATCGTCGGGCGTGCATTGAAGGATTATGCCAAGCGCGACGAGATCGTGCTCGCGACCAAGATCAACTCGCCGCTGCGTGACGGCCCCAATGCCAAGGGCCTGTCGCGAAAGGCGATCATGCAGGAAATCGATCACAGCCTGCGCCGGCTCGGCACCGATTATGTGGATCTCTATCAGATCCACCGCTGGGACCCGGTGACGCCGATCGAGGAAACCCTCGAAGCGCTTTCCGATCTCGTGAAGGTCGGCAAGGTTCGCTATATCGGCGCATCCTCAATGCATGCCTGGAAATTCGCCAAGGCGCTCTACTTGTCGGATTACAAGGGATGGGCGCGCTTCATCTCCATGCAGAACCACTACAACCTGCTGAACCGGGAGGAAGAGCGGGAGATGGTGCCGCTCTGCGCAGCCGAAGGCGTGGGCCTCATTCCCTGGAGCCCTCTTGCCCGCGGATTGCTCGCACGTGAAGACGGACATGAATCGCTTCGCAAGGGTACGGACCTTCTGCGTCCGGTGCTTTACGGCGACACGGAAGATGCGGACGGCCGGGTCATCAACGCGGTTGCCAATGTTGCCAAGCGTCACGGCGTGCCGCGTGCCCGCATCGCCATCGCCTGGCTGCTGTCCAACCCGGCGGTTGCCGCGCCGATCGTCGGCGTCAGCCGCGAAAGCCAGATCGTCGATGCCGCCGAGGCCGTGTCCATCCGGCTGACGCCGGAAGACCTGGCGGAACTGACCGAGCACTACGTGCCCCACAAGATCATGGGCTTCGAATAACCAACAAGGGGCGGCCGGATGATCCGGCCGCCCCTTCCATGTGTCTCAAGATGGCATGTGTCGCAAGCTGACTGCGGACAAGAGCGGCCCATGCGGCCGCTCTCAGACTGCTGACAAACCCGTCGATTTTTCTCGGCGGGTTTTCTTGTTTGTGGAGTGCGCGCTCAGGTAGTGTTTGTGCGGCCGGGTAGTGTTATCCGAAGCGGGCCATGGCCTTATCCCCAGGCGGGCTTTGAAGCCTTGGTCATTGCGGTTGCGATCTTTTTGATGTTCTGCGCGGCGGCGGCGAGAAGGCATTGCCATCTGACTTTGATCAGGCCGCGGAAGCGTGCATAACGATGGCCGTGAAGCTGTTTGGCGTCGGCAAAGGAGCGCTCGACCGTCTCCTTTCGCCGCTTGTAAATCGCCTTGCCCCAAGGCGTCTTGCGATGAGCGTCTGTTCGCTCGCGGGCATCTTGCCAGACATGGCGGGTGATGGTGCGCTCTGCTTTGGCGTTAGAGGTGCAGGAGGCAAGCAGCGGGCAGTCACGGCAGAGGGCGGGGTCGGAGCCGTAATGCTTGTAGCCGGTGCGGTCGGTGGTGGCATAGGTCAGCAACTGGCCCTGAGGGCAGCGATAGCCGTCCGTCTCGGGCTCGTAGACGAACTTCGACTTGCGCATCATCCCGGCCTTGGGCGGTGTCGGGTTGCGATAGCCGGTCACTCCGAGGATGTCTCTGTCCTCCAGTCCCTTGGCGATGCCCGACGTGGCATAGCCCGCGTCGAGCCCCACCGCACCGACGTTGAAGTCGAAGCGCGCGCGCTGCCGGTCGAGGCGTTCGAGGTAGACGATGCTGTCATGCACATTGGCAGGTGTCACATGGGTGTCGGTGATGATGGCATGGCGGCCATCCACCGTGCGATGATCCAAGTAAAAGAAGCCCTTGGGCTTGCCGTCGCGCACCATATAGCCGCTGTCCGAGTCGGTGCGGCTGACCTTGGTTTCCTTCACCATAGGCTCGCGCTCTTTTTCCTTCAACGGCTTCTGGCCATGGGCGGCGCGCTCCGCCTCGATTGCCCGGTCGAGATCGGTCCAGTAGTCGGCGCGTGACTTGGCAATCATCTCCAAGTCGTACTTGCCCTTGTTGGCATTGGCCTTCAGATGCGTCGAATCCGTGTACAGCACCGTGCCATCGACCAGGCCGTGCCGGATCGCCTGCTCGACGATCGCATCGAAGATATCCTGCGCCACGTCGGTATCCTTGAAGCGACGGCGGCGGTTCTGCGACAGCGTCGAGGCATCAAAGACCGGGTCGGTCAGCTTCATCCGCAAGAACCACCGATAGGCGACGTTGACTTCGATCTCGCGCACCAACTGCCGCTCCGAGCGTATCCCGAACAGGTAGCCGATGAACAGCGCCTTGAACATGCAGGTCGGATCGAGGGCCGGCCGGCCGTTGTCGGCGCAGTAGTGCCCGGCAACGCGGTCATGGATGAAGGAGAAGTCGATCACCGCATCGATCTTGCGAAGCAGATGATCCTTTGGAACCAGCCCATCGAGCGTCACCATCTCGAGAGCCGTCTGTTCGGGAGCAGGTTTCTTCAACATGTCCCACTGAATCACAAACCCCTGGCTGTGGCCAGAGGTTTGTCAGCAGTCTGAGCCGGCCCTCGGAGGCCGGCTTCTGTTTCCTCAAATCTCCTCGTCGAATAGCGGCTCGGGCACGCCGGCCACCGGCGCCCTCATCGCAAACAAGCTGCCTGAATGCGGGAACTGTGCCATCTCCTCGGCCGGCCTGCGGCTTCCGGCCGTCGTGACATAGAGGGTTCGCATATCGATACCACCAAATGCCGGCATGGTGGGGCATTTAACCGGAACCGGATATTCAGCCATCAATTCGCCTCGTGGCGAAAACCGCCGGACGACCGCCGCCCCGAAGATCGCCAGCCAGTAGCAGCCTTCGACATCCATCGTTGCACCGTCCGGCCGAGCGGCAGGATTGTCGGGTATGTCGATCAGCACGCGATTACCCGCTATGCTTCCGGTCGATCGGTCGAAATCCTGCACGGTCACTTTCGAGGCAGGCGAGTCCACATGATACATCGTTGCGCCATCCGGCGAGAACGCCAGGCCATTTGATGTCATCAACCCATCCATCAGCGGAGCAAGCCCACCACGATCATAGCGATAGAGCTTCGCCCTGTATTGGCGTGATTCATCGACGGTGCCCACATACAGACGGCCGTCCGGTCCGACGCGGCCATCATTGAACCGGCTGAACTCGGTTCCCTCGGGATTGTCGGCGAGCTTTGCAAGTTTACGGCCCTGCCCGTCCAGCCGCCAGATGCCCGACCTCAGACCGGCGATGAAGCCGCCACCGCGGCAAAGGCCGATGCAGCCTATCTCCTCCTCCAGCATGAACTCCTGGAGCTTGCCGGTCACCGGATCAAACCGGTTGATCGAAGGGCCGCGGATATCGACAAAATACAGAACCTGCTCCGCCGCGCTCCAGACCGGACTTTCTCCGAGCTGCGAGCGACTGTCTGCCACCAGACGAAACATGCCCTCCTCCAGAGTTTGATTCTCCATTGGCAGCTCCCTACTTGACAACCTTGTTGCGCAGCCACTCCTCGTATTCCGGCCGGGCATCGTCGTGAAGCGGGTAGTAGCGCTTGAGTTCGCCACCAGCCAGCAGACGCTCCTTGGAGAATTCCTCCCAGTCGTGATGCGTCGATGCCCGCTTGATCAGTTCCTCGGCATGGCCGACCGGAACGACCACCGCACCGTCATCATCGGCGACGATGATGTCACCGGGCATGACGAATACGCCGCCGCAGGCAATCGGCACATTGACACCCCAGGGCATCAGATCCGTCTGAGTGTGGAAGTTCGGCGTCAGGCCGCGAACCCACATGCCGAGATCGAGATGCTTGGCATTGGGATAATCCCGGAGGCAGCCATCGATCACCACGCCGGCGCCGCCCTTGCCCTGGAAATAGGTCAGCATCATCTCGCCGAAAATGCCGCTCTTCATGTCCCCGCGTGCATCCACGACAACCACGTCTCCGGGCTGGGTGTGATACAGCACATGCCGGTGTACCTGCTTTTCCGGTTGCGCATACTCATCCGCGTCCTGAAGGTCTTCGCGCTTCGGCACGAATTGCAGGGTCAGGGCCGGGCCACACATGACGGTGCCTTCCTTTTTGGTGACCGGACCGTAGATATGGGTGTTGCGAATGCCCATCTTGCTGAGCTGGCTCGATGAGGTTGCCGCGCCGATGTTCCTGATGGCATCCACCCATTCGCGCGGCGGCCGTTTGATGTCGTGTGTCTCGATCATGAAAATGTCCTGTCTCTTGCCCGTCGCGTTCAATCGAAGCGCGCAACCGAGGCTGTTGATTTCTGGTGGAATGGCACTGCCTTTCCGGCGGCCCGGTCGGCAATGCGGCCGTCTCGCTGTCGGTATCGATCCTCTCATGTTGGCTGTCACCAACGGCATCAGTTCATATATAAACTAATGACATTCATTTAAGAATGAAGCTTGACAAAGCCGGTGTCAATGAGGGAATGGAACAGACCAGAAAAAATCAAAGGTTGCTGCAAATGGGAATTTACGTCATTCGTAGCTGAATGACCGCCGGGGGCCTGTGATGAGCGACGACATCCATCAAGACAACAAGGACAAGTATGGCGTTCCGGTGCTGGAGCGGATGATGGAAATCCTGTCATCGCTGGAGCTTCAGCCGGCGGGAGAAACCATCCGAAGCCTTTCCGACCAGTTGTCCGTGCCCCGGAGTACGGTCTATCGCATCCTTAATACCTTGCACGCGCACAACGTGGTGCAACGACGGCTCGACGGCACCTATGTACTGGGGCCGAGACTGCTTAGCCTGGCATCGAAAGTGCGCTCGGAAGCCACCTTCGACCTGGTGGCCCTCGCCCAGCCGATCATGAAGAGGCTGGCAGAGGCGACAGGTGAGGCAAACAAGCTGTCCGTGCTGGACAATCAGGCCGTGGTCGTGGTCGCCTCCTTCGCCGGACAGGGACAGTATGCTCTCAATCCGGCGGTCGGGCAGTCCTTTCCCCTTCATGCCGGCGCCGCCAGCAAGATGCTTCTAGCGCATTTGGAAGCAGGCGCGATCGACAGGTTCCTGGCCGGCCCCCTGCCGAAATACACGCCTCGCACCATCATTGATCCGGCCAAACTGTCCAGCGAGTTGAGCAAGATCCGCAAGCAGGGATGGGCAAGCGACAGGGGCGAACATGGCGGTAGCGTCTGGGCCGTTGCAGCACCCGTGACCGCGCCGTCCGGCCAGATGATTGCGGCGCTGAGCATACCCTTTCTGGCGGCCGACAAGGAGACTGAGGAACGGGACCGACTGCTCGACCTGGTGATCGAGGCGGCAGCGGACATATCGAGCCGGATTCCGGATATTTGATCGAGCCGCCTCGCCGGCGGCAGCGGGAGGAAACCATGAAAATCGTTGACGTGAAATGCGCTCTGTTCGGGCGCCACCCTGTCGTGCGCCTTGTCACCGACGAGGGACTTTCGGGCTACGGCCAGGTGGAATTCTGGAAGCCCTACGCGAAGGAGCATATCCTGCTGCTCCGCGACATGATCCTTGGCATGGACCCGACCAATGTCGAGCGCGTGATGCTGCGCATCCGTCACCGCGGCGCCTTCAAACCCTGGGGTAGTGCGATCAGCGCCATCGAGATGGCCTGCTGGGATCTCGCCGGCAAAGCGGCGGGCGTTCCGGTCTACAAACTGCTCGGGGGAAAGGTCCGTGATCGCGTCCGCGTCTACAATGGCGGCTTGCGCTTTCCAATGACCGGCTGGGGCCCGGAAGATTATGCCAAAGACGTCCGCAAGATGATGGCGTCCCCCGAAGGGTTCACCATCATCAAGCAGCCCATCGCCTTCCACAGTCCCATGGCGCGACAGGTGGCGGATTTCCACTACGGCGAGGTCACGACGACGCCAATGCCGGGCCTGCGGGATACTGGATACCTTACCGAAAGAGGCTTCAATCATGTCGTCCAGTGCGTGGAGGCGATGAAGGAGGTCTGTGGCGACACGGTGGGGCTGGCGCTTGACTGCGGCCCCGGATGGACCCTGCCCGATGCCAAGAAATTCGCCAAGGCGATGGAGCCGCTGAACCTGATGTGGATCGAGGATATGCTGACGGGCGATCAAACGCCCTATGTCAACGCTCCCGCCTACCGCGACCTGACCACAAGCACGACCACCCCGATCCATACCGGAGAGCAGATCTACCTGCGGCAGAACTTCCGCGAACTGATCGAAACCCGAGCGGTCAATATCCTTGGCCCCGACCCCTGCGACGTCGGCGGGATCGCCGAATTGAAACGGGTCGCCGAATATGCCGAGATTCACGGGCTGCTGTTTGCGCCGCACGGCACGGCCAACGGCCTGCTCGGCCTTGCCGCCCTTGTCCAGGTCTCAGCCACCCTGCCCCAGAACTACATCGCCTTCGAAATCCCGGTCGGGGAGCCGGACTGGTGGTACGACATCGTCGAAGGGTTACCCAATCCGATCGTCAGGGACGGCTTCGTCGACGTCTGGGATCGCCCCGGCATGGGGGTCGATTTCATCATCGACAAGGCGATCGCCTATCTCACGGAAGAAGATCGCGGCTTCTTCGACTGACGACAGAAGCTCGGACATGTGTTCGATAAGCGAGGTGGCTGAGCCTCCTCGCACCGATGTCGCTTGGCTGACGTTTTGAAACGACGTGTTTCCCACGCTTTTGAAGGAAACCCGTTTTCCGCAAGAACCCGCTTGACAGATGAGAAAACCATACTCATTCTAATGCGAACATCATCAGTTCATATTTGACTTGATGATGTGAGGCGAGGAGGAGAGATGCTTGCCCATCCGAGTTGGAATGACACTGTCCGGAGAGCGGCTTAATCGCGACAATGCGCGGTTCGCACAACAACTCGGCATCAAGGATGTCGTGGTGCATCTCGGCCGCTATCCGCGCGTCGAGGATCCGGAGCCGTATCTGAGCGGCGGACAACCGGGTCCCATCCTCGGCGACTGCAGCCGCCACGCGCGCTGGACCTACGACGACATGAAGGACGTCGTCGACATGCTTGGCGAACATGGGCTGACGGTTGCGGCGATGGAAAATTTCGCGCCGAACTTCTGGTCTGACATCCTGCTGGACGGTCCGAACAAGCGGCAACAGATGGATGGGTTGAAGCGACTTGTGGAAGATGCGGGTCGCGCCGGCATCAAGGTCATCGGCTACAATTTCTCGATCGCGGGCGTCTGGGGTTGGCGGCGACTTCCGGTGGGGCGCGGCGGAGCCGTCACATCGGTATTCGATACCGCGAGCTTCGATGCTCAGGCACCAATTCCCGACGGGATGGTGTGGAACATGCGTTACCGTCCTGCCGTGCCCGGCGCCGCCCCCGTCAGCGTCTCGGAAGGCGAACTCTGGCAACGCCTCGAGTGGTTCCTGAAGGAACTCGTACCGGTCGCCGAAGCGGCCGGAGTGAAACTGGCCGCCCATCCAGACGACCCACCGATGGAAACGTTGCGCGGCACAGCACGGCTGGTCAACCAGCCCGCCAAATACGACCGCCTGCTCTCGGTCATCGACAGCCCGTCCAACGCCTTGGAATACTGCATCGGCTCGCTGCAGGAAATGACCACCGGCAATATCTACGACACGACCCGGCGGTTCGCCCGCTCCGGCCGGATTGCCTATGTCCACTTCCGCAACGTGAAGGGCAAGGTACCCCGCTATGAAGAGACATTCGTCGATAATGGCGACGTGGACATGGCCGAAATCGTCCGCATTCTGCGGGACGAATCCTTCGATGGCGTGATGGTGCCGGACCACGTGCCGGATGTTCACAGCAATGCGCCATGGCACGCCGGGATGGCCTACACCATCGGCTACATGCGGGCCATCGGCTACATGCGGGCCCTCGTCGGACATGCCGACCTGCTTGGCCCCGCGACATATGCTTCAAGCGACGACGCGGCCATCTCGCAGGCAGTGTGAGCGTCGTCGGTATTCGAAAACGACCAGGGAGGAGAAACCAATGAAACGCAAAACCAGAATACTCGCCGCAGGACTGGCGCTGATGTTGTCCCACGCGACCTGCGCATCCGCCGCCGATCTGGTGTGGTGGACGATGAACTGGAACGAACAGAAGGCAAAGGATTTCGCAGCCGAGTTCATGAAGGAAAATCCCGGGACAAACGTTCGCGTCGAGGCGAATGTCGCCGGCGGCCTGCAGAGCCGCATTCTGGTTGCTCTCCAATCGGGCAGCACGCCGGACCTGATCGATGTCCAGAACGGCGTCAACATACCGTTGGCAGAGACCGGCAAGCTGGAGCCCCTGCGTGACCATCTGACGGCGGCGGGCGTAAACTTCGACGACGTGCTTCCCGCAAGCCTCGATACCGCCACCTTCAACGGCGAGCTCTACGGCCTGCCCTTCCAGGCCGAAGCCCACGCCCTGATCTACAACAGGGGAGCCTACAAGGAGGCAGGTCTCGATCCCGACAGGCCACCGCAAACCTGGACCGAATTCCTTGATTACGCCAAGGCCCTCACCCGCACCAACAGCGCCGGTCAAAAGGTCTATGGTTACGGCGTATCGGGCGGCGGAGCCGACCAGCCTGGCAATGCCCTGTTTCGCTCGCTGCCTTTCATGTGGATGAATGGGGGCGGCATTCTCGGCCCCGACAACAAGGACGTGACCATCAATTCTCCGGAGTCGGTGGAAGCCGTCAAGTTTTATGTGGACCTCTTTACCACGTTGAAGGTCTCTCCGCCCTCCACTCTGGAAAACGACTCCAATGCACTCCGCCGCCTGTTCCAGGTGGGCAATGTCGCCATGATCCCCGGAGCGACCTCCGATATCGAGCGCATTCGCGAAGCTGCCCCCGAGATCGAACTGGGCGTCGCTCCGCTGCCCCACCCTGACGGCAAGGAGACGGCTGTCATTCTGGGCGGATGGAACTTCATCATCCCCAAGGACGCGCCCAACAAGGAAGCCGCGATCAAGCTGGCCGCCTTCATGTCGAACGCGGGGCGCCAGGCGGCCTACACCACGACCTTCCCTGCCGCAATGTCCGGACTGCAGGCGCAACGTTTCAACGATCCGCTGATGGACGCGCACAAAACCATGCTCCAGCACGCCCGGCCCCAGCCGGCTATCCCGCAATGGGGGCAGATCGGACAGATCTACTACAACTATCTTCAGGAGGCCCTGCTTGAAGGCAGCACAGTTCAGGAGGCGATGGACGCGGCGGCCGAGGAGATCAAATCCGTTCTGTCCCAGTGAACTGATCGACCGCCTCTTTGCAAGAACAGGTTGAACGCGCCCGGCGAGAACGGTCGGGCGCCCAACGACGGGAATTCACATGACATCGCGAAACATCAGTCCCGGCCTCTGGTTCATCCTACCGACCATGCTGCTGCTGGCGACACTGATCATCTACCCGATGCTCTCGACCGTGGAGCTCAGCCTTACCGATTCCAGCGGCGCCTTTGCCGGCATGCGCAACTTCAATGTGGCCATCAGCGCGCCCTCGACCAGGCTGATACTGTTCAACACGGCCTACTACGTCGTCGGCTCGGTGGTCTTTCAGCTCGTGCTCGGCATTCTCGCGGGCATCCTGCTCAATCAGCAGTTCGCCGGACGATCGGTGGTTCGCTCGCTGATGCTGATCCCGTGGGTCGTGCCGGGCATCGTCGCCGCCATGACCTGGGCGTGGATGTTTCACACCGACTACGGCATCATCAATTACATGCTGATGCAGCTCGGCATTATCTCCCAGCCCGTCGGCTGGCTGACCAATCCCGATACCGTCATGCCGGCCCTGATCGCCGTCAATGCCTGGAAAATGTTTCCCTTCGTCGCCGTGATGGTGCTGGCCGGCCTGCAATCGGTACCCGACGAATTGTATGAGGCGGTGCGGGTGGACGGCGCCAGCTTCTGGCACGAGATCTGGCACATCATGTTGCCCCAGCTCCAGCCCGTCCTGGTTTCCGTGACACTGCTCCTGACCATCTGGGCGCTCGACGGTATCACCATCATCTACTCGATCACCGGCGGCGGCCCCGCCAACCGCTCGATGATCTTCCCGATCCAGATCTATGTACAGGCCTTCGAATATTTCGAGTTCAACCGCGCAGCCGCGATGGCGGTTCTCTACTTCCTGTTCATCGCGGTGATCATTGTACTCTACATGCGCATGTTTGCGGCGCAGGATAAGGACTGATCCATGCAAGACAGACGCCGCACCCTTGTCATTTCGCTGCCGGTCGCCCTGCTGGTTCTCGTCGCGGTCTTCCCGTTTCTCTGGATGGCGGTCTCCGCCTTCAAGCCGCTCGCCCAGCTCTACACCATACCGCCGCGCTGGCTACCGGATCCGCCGACCCTCATCAACTTCAAGACCGTGCTCTTCGAGAGCAACATTCCGCGCTACTTCGTCAATAGCCTCATCATCTCGATCGGCTCTACTTCGCTGGCGCTGATCTTCGCCATCTTCGCGGCCTATGGTTTCGCGCGCTTTGATTTCCGCGGTCGCTCGGCCGCGCTTGCCTTCGTGCTGATCGGGCAGTTGCTGCCCACCGCAACCGTCATCGTGCCACTCTATATCGTTCTCAACTATTTCGGACTGATCAACACCTATCTTGGCTTGATCCTGGTCTATCTGATCCTCACGCTGCCACTCAGCGTCTGGATGCTCACGGGCTACTTCCGCGGCATCCCGAAGGAACTCGAGGATGCCGCCATCATCGATGGTGCGTCCCATCTCGGCGTGCTGTTCCGCATATCGTTGCCGCTGGTGTCCCCCGGCATTATCGCCGTGGCTCTCTATTCCTTCGTCGCGACGTGGAACGAGTTCGTCTTTGCCCTTTCCTTCGCGACCGAAAAGCAAATGAAGACACTGCCGATCGGGCTGGCCGAGTTTTCGACTGAATTCGATACCGACTGGGGCGCGGTCATGGCCGCCTCATTCGTCATGACCCTGCCGATCGCGCTCATCTTTCTGGTGATGCAGCGCATGTTCGTCAGCGGTCTCATGTCCGGCGCCACGAAGGGCTGACGGACGCAAGGGAAAAGGGAGGACCAGCTTTGGCTCAGGTTGAATTGAACAAGGTAGTGAAGAAATATGGGGCTTACGAGGCACTGCACGAAGTCGACATGCGGGTTGAAAACGGTGAGTTCGTCGTGCTTGTCGGCCCGTCAGGCTGCGGCAAGTCCACCCTGCTGCGCATGATCGCCGGCCTGGAAGCCATTTCCAGCGGCGCGATCAGCATCGGCGGACGCGTGGTCAACGACATCAGGCCCAAGGAGCGGGACATCGCCATGGTGTTCCAGTCCTATGCGCTCTATCCGCACATGACCGTGCGCAAGAACATGAGCTTCGCGCTCAAGCTCGCCAGCGTGCCGCAGCCGGAGATCGATGCGGCCGTCGAAAGAGCCGCCTCCATTCTGGGCCTGGGGGAGCTTCTCGACCGCAGGCCGAAGCAACTGTCCGGAGGACAGCGCCAACGCGTGGCCATGGGCCGTGCGATCGTTCGAAATCCGCAGGTCTTCCTTTTCGACGAACCGCTGTCGAACCTGGACGCGAAACTGAGGGTGCAGATGCGCGCCGAGATCCGCGAGCTGCATCAGCGGCTGGGAGCGACCACCGTCTATGTCACCCACGACCAGATCGAAGCCATGACCATGGCGGACAAGATCGTCGTCATGCGCCAGGGTTATATCGAGCAGATAGGCCATCCCCTGGAACTCTATGACCGCCCGGCCAATCTGTTCGTGGCAGGCTTCATTGGCTCCCCGGCCATGAATTTCATCGAGGGCGAGACCTCCGCCGCATCGCCTCAATCCTTTGTCGCGAAGGACGGCACCAGGATCGCCCTCCCTGCCCGATCGGCAGCCCTTGATGGTCGGCGGGTGATCCTTGCGATCCGGCCGGAGGATCTTGCGGTGGTCGGCGACGGAACGCCCGACGCCTTTGCCGCCACAGTCGTCGGCGTCGAGACCACCGGCCCCGAGAGCGTGATCCTCGTGGAGACCTGCGGCACGCGTGTCTCCCTTGTCCTGCGGGAACGCGCCAGCCTCAGGATCGGCGAGGCGGTGCTGCTGCGGGCGAATCCGGCAAAGCTGCATTTTTTCGAGAGCGATGACCGTGGCCAGCGCATTGTCACGTGACACCCGGCGCTTTCTGGCATCGCTGTTCGACGCGGCCGTAAGGGCGGCAAACCCTCGCGAAGGCATACGGCGACACCTGCCGGCCCCGCCCTTGGGAGGCCGGACCGTTGTCATCGGCGCTGGAAAAGGCGTCGCCCAGATGGCGGCGGCACTTGAGGCTTTATGGGAGGGGCCACTGTCCGGACTGGTCGTCAGCCGATACGGCTATGGCTGCCCTACGCGCACCATCGAGGTTGTCGAAGCGGCGCATCCGGTTCCGGACATGGCGGGCATGCGGGCGGCGGCCCGGCTCAAGCAGATCATCGCCGGCCTCACCGAGCAGGATCTGGTGATTGCGCTGATCTGCGGCGGCGGATCCTCGCTTCTGCCGGCCCCGCCAGAGGGATTTGATCTGCAGCACGAAATCCTGCTGAACGAACGGCTACTGGCCTCGGGCGCCCCCATCTCGGCAATGAACGCGGTCCGCAAGCATTTTTCCACCATCAAGGGTGGCCGGCTGGCCGCTCTGACGCGGGCGCGGGTGGTTAGTCTGATCGTTTCCGACATTCCCGGCGACAATCCGGCCTTCGTCGCCTCCGGGCCGACCGTCCCCGATGGCACCAACCGGCATGATGCCCTCGACGTCATCGCGCGGTACCGGCTGGATCTTCCGACCTCCATGTTGAACCACTTCAAGGCGCCGGTCGCAGCGGCACCGGACCCGACGGACGCTGCCTTCACCTTGAACGAACATCATGTCGTCGTATCTGCGCGGATATCTCTGGAAGCCGCCGCGGCGCTGGCCCTCGACAGCGGCGTGACGCCTTATATTCTCTCCGATGCAATCGAGGGCGAGGCTCGTGACGCCGCACTGGTTCATGCGGCGATCGCCCGGGAGACTGCGGCGCGCGACCGGCCCTTCCGCAAACCGGCGCTGCTTCTGTCAGGGGGCGAGACGACGGTAACACTCCGGGGCGCGGGCGGGCGCGGTGGACGAAATGGGGAGTTTGCGCTCGCGATGGCCATGGCAATCGACGGTCTGAATGTAACAGGCCTTGCAGCCGACACCGATGGAATCGATGGCACCGAAAACAATGCCGGCGCCTTTTTCGACGGATCCTCGGTCCGGCGATTGCAATCCGCGAGCCTGGATGGTGGTGCTCTGCTGGCGCAACATGCCTCTTACAAAGGCTTCGAGGCGATCGGAGACCTGTTCGTCACCGGCCCCACAGGCACCAATGTCAACGATTTCAGAGCAATTCTGATCAGCGACGGCTGTCACTCGGCTTGAAATGTTTTGCCGGAAAGTTGGATTGGCGAAGGCCGGAATTTCCGATGCCAAGTTGGCATCTTGCACGAAGTCGGAAATTGCCCTTCACGAGATCGATCGGTTGACCGCGGTCGGAGGCCGGTTCAGCTTCGACGGGACACTCCTTAATTTTTAAATCTTTCGCACCGTGAATGACGATCGCTTTGATGATCTCTGATAAAAAATGGTCACCCGCAGCAATCCACCGAAATGGAGGGCGCAGAGACGTTATCCGATCCGACCACCAAGTTCGTCCTCCACATAAATGCGAATGATATCCGCCATGGTGCTTTCCGCTCGAAAGCCGAGTGATAGCGCCAGCGCCGGCGCGTAGTCGAAAGCCCAGCCATCGACGATCGTCTTGATGCGTTCGTCCGGCACGCGGCGGATGAGCGTGACGGCATTTTCGCCCGCCACGTCGCGAAGCGCTTCAATCTGATCCGCAACTGTTGCGGAAAGACCCGGCATGATCAGGTTACGCCGCGCGCCGAGCCTGGACAGATCGATGGATGCCCCGTGCAGAAGGAAGCCGATGGCGGAGCGTGGGCTGGCGAACCAGTGGCGAACCGTATCCTCGACCGGCAGGATGGCCTCCTGCCCGACCAGGGGTTCGCGCAGGATATTGGAGAAGAACCCGGATGCCGCCGCATTGGGCTTTCCGGGCCGGATGCAGATCGTCGGCAGGCGGATGCCGACGCCGTCGAAGATGCCGCGGCGGCTGTAGTCGGCAAGCAGCATCTCGGTGATGGCCTTCTGCGTCCCATAGCTTGTGGTCGGCGCCGTCAGGAAATCGTCGGTGATCGGCGAGGCGAAGGGCGGGCCGAAAACGGCAAGCGACGAACAGAAGACCAGTCGAGGAAAATAGCCGTTCGCTTCGCTCTCGGCACGGATGGCTTCAAACAGCAGCCGGCTCCCGTCGAGGTTGATCCGGTAGCCCTTGGCAAAATCAACCTCCGCTTCGCCTGAAACGATGGCCGCAAGGTGGAAAATGACATCAGGCCGCTGAGCGATCAGATTTTTGGCGCGTCCAGCCTCGGAAAGGTCAACGACCTCGGTCATGACCTCACCGGAAAATCCTTCGGGAGGGCTTGGCGGAAAGATATCGACTAGGGTCAGCTTGTCGACGGCTTGGCCCGACAGCACACCGTCTACGGCAATGCGGGCGGAGAGCTTGCGGCCGATCATGCCGGCCGCCCCAATGATCAGCACATGCATCCTATTCACCTTTCGTTTCGAAAGCACGACCGATGCCGGGTCCGTAGCGGAATGCTGGCCCGTACCACCGGAAGGCCTTGCTCACCGCGCCAGCCAGCCGCCATCCACCGGCAGCACGGTACCATGCACGTAATCCGATGCGGAAGATGCCAGGAAGACCGCTGCACCACCGATATCGGCCGGATTTCCCCAGCGGCCGGCCGGGATACGGGCAAGGATGCTGCTGCTGCGATCCGGATCTTCCCGCAACGCCGTCGTGTTGTTGGTGACGAATAGCCGGGGGCGATGGCATTGACGTTGACACCTTTTCCCGCCCATTCGCAGGCCAGAAGCTTGGTCAGCCCGGCGATACCGCTTTTCGAGGCCGTGTAGGATGGAATCCGGATGCCGCCCTGGAAGGATAGCATCGAGGCGATGTTGATAACCTTGCCCCTGCCCTTTTCAAGCATGTGGTGCGCGGCGGCCTGGGTCAGGAAGAACGCAGTCTTCAGGTTGATGTTCATCACAGCGTCCCAGTCTTCCTCGGTAAAATCGATCGCGTCAGCGCGACGGACGATACCGGCATTGTTGACCAGGATATCGATGCTTCCAAATGTCTTGAGGGTTTCAGCGACGATCGACTTGACCGGATCGATGGAGCCGAGATCGGCAGTGATCGCATGGAACCCGGCGCCGATCTGGCGGACCAGCGTTCCGGTTTCGTCCATCGGCGAGCGACCAACGGCGACGATGGAGGCGCCCGCCTGTGCCAGTGCCACGGCAATTCCCTGGCCGATTCCGGTATTCGCCCCGGTCACGATGGCTATGCGGCCGGAGAGATCGAAAGGATTTGCCATGCCGGTTACCTCAACTCGCCGATTGCGACGTGATCCATGTCGGTGAAATTCTTGTTGTCGCCGGCCATCGCCCAGATGAAGCTGTAATTGCTGGTGCCGGCACCGGAATGGATCGACCAGGGCGGCGAGATGACCGCCTGCTCGTTGCCCACCAGCAGATGCCGCGTCTGCGTCGGTTCACCCATGTAATGGAAAATCCGCTGATCCGCAGGCACGTCGAAATAGAGATAGGCTTCCATGCGACGGTCATGCGTATGGGAGGGCATGGTGTTCCAGACGCTGCCTGGTTCCAGCATCGTGAATCCCATGCTCAACTGGCAGGACTGGCAGACTTCCGGATGGATGAACTGGAAGATCGAACGCTTGTTGGCCGTCTCCAAGGCCCCGACCTTCATCTGGCGCGCCTTCTCGGGCGTCAAATGCACGGTCGGATGGACCGCATGGGCGGGCGCCGAGACAAGGTAGAACTTCGCCGGATTTTCCGGGTCGACACTTTCGAACAGGACCTCGACGATGCCCTTGCCGATATAAAGGCAATCCAGCCGGGCCAGATCATGGGCCGTTCCATCAAGCCGGATGCGGCCCGGTCCGCCAACATTGAGCGCGCCGAGTTCCCGTTCGGCAAGGAATGTTTCCTGACCGATGGGCTTTGGCGCGGACAGGGCGAGAGGCGTGGCAAGCGGTGTCGCGCCGCCGAGCACCATGCGATCATAGTGGGAATAGGTGAGGACGATTTCACCCGGCTCGAAGATCGTTTCGACGAGAAACTGTTCCCTGAGCTTTTCGGTATCGAAGGCCCGGACCGCCTCCGGATGCGAGGCGTGCCGTATGTCAATTTTCATCGTTTCCATCCATTTTTATCAAGGCGATTCGCTTGGAGATTCTGGTCGCCCGTTCGATAGGAGCGGGGGGCGGAAGCATTACAAGCGGATTGCCACTGCACTCTATCATCCTCTTACCTTGTTGTACGACAAGTTCTGTGTCAATGTCTTTGTGCGGTTTGGCGTCGGGCCGCACAAAGACATTGAACGACTATGGCTGTTCGCAGGAACGGGAATACAAGGAGTTGAGATGAAGAAAATTCTGTCGAGAGCCGTGACGGATGGCTTGAGCGTCACCACAATGGGGCTGGGTGGAACCGGGCTCGGCAACATGTATCGATCCACCGATCCGCGGGATGCGCATGCGACGGTGCATGCGGCCTATGAGAACGGCATCCGCTATTTCGACACGGCTCCGGTCTATGGTTTTGGCCTCGCGGAAACCCGCCTGGGCGACGCGATCAAGTCGCTGCCGCGCGACGAGATCGTCATCTCGTCGAAGGTCGGTTACGATCTCGTGCCCATTGCGCCATCCGAGGTGACGCCACAACTCTGGGATGACGCGCCGCCGTTCCGAGCGGATTTCGATTATTCCCGCGACGGCGTGCTGCGTTCGATCGAAAACACGCTGAAACGGCTCGGCACCGACTATGTCGATATGCTGGCAATCCACGATCCCGACGAGGCCATTCATTTCGCACCCGGCGAAGACCCCTATGCCCGCAGTCGGTTTCGAGAAGCCATGGACGGCGCTTATATGGTGCTTGACGAGCTTCGGTCGCAAGGCGTGATCAAGGCGGTCGGCGTCGGCATCAACCAGTGGCAGATGCTGTCGGATTTCGTCGTTGCCGGCCATTTCGACTATTTCCTGTTGGCCGGGCGTTACACCCTGCTGGAACAGGAACCACTGTCGGTTCTCTTCCCTGTCTGCGAAGAACGCGGCACCAGGATCGTCATCGGCGGCCCTTATAATTCCGGGATTCTTGCCACCGGCGCCAGAGACGGCGCCACCTTCAACACACGCGCGGCGCCTGCCCATGTGCTCGACCGTGTCCGGCGAATCGAGGCTGTGTGCGACCGCCACGGCATTCCCCTGCCTGCGGCGGCCCTGCAGTTTCCGCTCGGGCACCCCGCCGTCGTCAGCGTCATTCCGGGTGCTCGATCGGTCGCCGAACTGACCCAGAATCTGGATTACATGCGGGTGAACATCCCGGCTGCCCTTTGGGACGACCTGATGGCCGAAGGCCTCGTGCAGTCCGGCTCGCCGCTGCCGTTAGGTGCTGCGGCCTGAAGCGATGATACCCCGCCGGACGGAAATCCGGCGGGGTATCATTAAAGGCAGGCTGGATTTAGCGAAGACCGTCGATGTCGGTCCAGAATGCGTCCGGTATCGCGTATTTCGACCATTCCAGGTTCTGCGCGATCCGCTCCGGCCTGCTCATCCCGAGCACTGCCGCCGATACCAGTTTGTTGCGGAATGGAAACTGTATGGCGGCGGCCTGCAGCGGCACGCCGTGCTTTTCGCAGATCCGCTCGATCCGTTGCGCCCGTGCCGTGATCTCCGCCGGCGGTGCACCGTAGTCGTAGGTTGCAGCACTCTTGTCCGATCCCGTTGCCAGGATGCCGGAGTTGAACACGCCGGCCACGACGATTTCCGTGCCGGCCTTTTCGGCTGCTGGAAAGAGATCATCGGCGGCGCTGTGATCCAGCAAGGTATAACGCCCGGCGATCATCACCGCATCGAACTGCCCGGCCTCGACGAAGCGCGTTGCAACGTCGCCCTCGTTGACGCCGACACCGATCGCCCTGACATGACCCGCCTTGCGCAGATCGTCGAGTGCCCGGTAAGAGCCTTCCATGGCTTCGCCGAAACGGCGATCATAGGCATCGCCATGGGTAAAGCGGTCGACGTCGTGGATATAGACGAGATCGAAATCCGGAAAACCAAGGCGGTTGGCCGATTGCTCCAGTGACCGCATCGTCCCGTCATAGCTATAATCGAACACAGGTTTCAGCCGCAATGGAGAGGCCCAGAGCCCATAATCAACCGCCTCCCCGCGCGGCGGCAGCATGTACCGGCCGACCTTCGTCGAGACGGTGATGCTGTCGCGCGGCACGGTGCGCAAATACTGGCCGAGCCTCAGTTCGCTCAAGCCGTGGCCATAGAGCGGTGCAGTATCGAAATAGCGCAAGCCCGCGTCGTAGGCCGTCGCCAGAACTTCCCGCGCTGCTTCCTCCGAGACGTCCCGGTAGAGCGTGCCGATGCCGCTGGCGCCGAAACCGAGCCGGGATGCAAAGCCGATGCGGCAATGGTCATCGTTGGTCATACGATCACCCGTCCTGCCGGGACGTGAAGCCCGGCAGCCGATAGGCCTCGATGGCATTTGCCCCGAAGATCTTATCGAGATCACTTTCGCTGAGGTCCTTCAGGCACTCCCGCAGGGCATCGACAACGCGGTCATAGCTTGCGGCGACGAGGCAGACCGGCCAATCGGTGCCAAACATGCAGCGGTCGATGCCGAAAATATCCAGTACCTCGTGGATATAGGGCTTGAGGTCTTCCGTCGTCCAGTTCTGCCAGTCCGCTTCGGTCACCATGCCGGAGAGCTTGCACCAGACGTGCTCCCGTTCGGCGCGGAAACCACGCATCAGTCGTGACCAATCGTCGAACTCGCGCTCGCGGATATTCGGCTTGGAAATGTGGTCGAGCACGAAGCGCATGTTCGGAAAAGCTTCGACGGTGCGCACGCAGGAGCCGAGCTGCGGCAGGTTGGGAACGAGATCATAAACCAGCCCGGCATTTTCGACGGCGCGCAACCCGTGCAACACGTCGTTGCGCAAAAGCCAATTGGGATCGCTTTCCGTCTGGATGAGATGGCGGACGCCGACAAGCCATTTGCCGTTCGGGCTTGCCTTCAATTCGGCCAGCGTCTGACCGACATCCGGGTCAGTCAGATCGACCCAACCGACGACGCCGGCGACGAAATCCGTCTCTGCCGCCGTGCGAATGAAGTCCCATGTCTCACCCAGGTCGTTCCAGGTCTGCACGAGGACCGTGCCGGAAACCGTGTTGGCCTCAAGCGACGGGCGAAGGTCGGCCGGCTCGAAAACGCGGTTGATCGGCTCGAAGGGACCACTAAGCCAGCCATAATCTCCGCCGCTCTTGGGGTCCCAGAAGTGATGATGTGAATCGATGATAGGCATGATGATGTCCGTTGATCTCGTGTTGATGGCCGGGCCGTCTCACCATTTTTGGTGAACGTATTTCCGGATTTCCTCGTCATAGATCTGAACGATCTTATCCATAACATGCTTCGACAGCGCCGGCAGGGCTGCCGCTTCGGCGTTAGACTGGGCCTGGGCCGGATTGCGGGCACCGGGAATGGCGACGGTGACGGCATCGAACATCAGGATCCAGCGTAGCGCGAATTTCGCCATGGTCGTATCGCCCGATACGAGGGGACGGATACGCTCAACTGCATCGAGGCCAACTTCATAGGGCACGCCGGAGAAGGTCTCGCCGACATCGAAGGCTTCGCCATTGCGGTTGAACAGACGGTGGTCCGTCGTTTCGAACTTGGTGTCACGCTTGAACTTGCCGGAGAGCAGTCCGCTGGCCAGCGGCACCCGGGCGATGATCGCGACGTTCTTTTCCTGCGCCAGTGCGAAGAACCGCTCGGCGGGACGCTGACGAAAGGCGTTGAAGATGATCTGCACGCTGACGACACCGGGATATTCGATCGCCTTCAGCGCTTCCTCCACGCGTTCGACGCTGACGCCGTAATTGCGGATTTTGCCCTGCTCGACGAACCGGTCGAGCCGCTCGAACACTTCCGGATGATAATAGAGGTCGGTGAGCGGGCAATGCAGCTGCACCAGATCGAGCGTATCGGTCTCGAGATTCTTCAGGCTGCGCTCGACATAGGCGGTGAGATTTTCCGCGCTGTAGCCGGCAACGGTCTGCTCCGGCAGGCGGCGTCCAGCCTTGGTCGCGATGAATGGCCGCTCGCCGCCACGCTCCTTCATGGCCTTGGCGATCAGCCGCTCGGAATGGCCGTCGCCATAGACATCGGCCGTGTCGATGAAGGTGACGCCGCTGTCCAGCGCGGCATGCAGCGCCTTGATGGCGTCGTCGTCATTGACTTCGCCCCAGGCGGCACCGATCGCCCAGGCGCCGAAGCCGATTTCGCTGACGTTGCGGCCTGTACGGCCAAATGGTCTGGATCGCATGGTGTTCTCCCTCGCTGCTTTAGCCGGCGCTCTGCCGGGCGGGACGCAAGCCGCAGTCGCTTGACATCCTCTATTTCCGGTATTATCAGAAAACAGGGTTGTACGACAACCCGGTAAGACTGCAAAACTTTCATCGGGAGGATGAAACAGTGAAAAGCAATCTATTGAGGAGCGCCGCACTGGCGCTGGGTCTTGGCGTGTCGGCATTTCCGGCATTCGCGCAGGACGCAGGAGATACCGTCAAGATCGGCGTCGTCGCCGCTGAATCCGGCGCCTTCGTTTCCGCCGGCCACACCCTTCCGGCCGGCGTAGGCTTGGCCGTCAAGCAGATCAACGACGCCGGCGGCATCAATGTCGGCGGCAAGAACTACAAGCTCGAAATGGTCAAGCGCGACGACCGAACGGATATCGCGACAGCGATCGCGGCAACGCAGGAACTGGTTCGCGACGAAAAGGTTGCGGCGATCTTCGGATCGGAATCCCACGATTTTACACTGGCCATGGCGAAGATCACCCAGCCCGCCAAGATCATGCATTTCGCCGGCAATTCGACGCTCGGCAAGGTTCTGACCCCGGACGCCGTCAAGGCCGGCGGTGAAAATCACTATCTCTTCCAGTCCGAACCGCAGGAATTCCAACGTTCCGGATCCACGGCACGCGGCGTTCTCAACCTGCTTGAGCCCCTGCTCGGCGCCAAGCCGAAGAAGTCGGTCGTCATTGCCGGCAACGATGCGACCGGCCAGTTTCTATCGTCCTTCTATATCACGGCGCTGAAGGCCGAAGGCCAGGACGTTCCGGACATCATCTTCTATCCGCCGGAAACGACGGATTTCTCGCCCTTCCTGACCAAGGCCAAGAGCTACGATCCAGACGTCATCCACTTCTGGTACAATGGCGACTCGACGCTGACGGCGCTGCCGCAGGCCCTCGAGCTTGGCGCGGCGAAGAGCTACTTCATGTTCGGCGTGGATCCCGGCATCTGGAAGGAACGCGGCCTGACCGCCGACGTTCCGGTGGCGATGAGCTGCGTACCGATCTGCTGGGGGGCATCTTCCAACCCTGGTTCGAAGCCGTATTTCGACGCCTATTTCGCTGCCGGCGCGCCGCATGGCGTCACCTCGTCGGTCTCGCTGCTCTACCATGACTACGTCCACTTCCTCGCAAAGGCTTGGGAAAAGGCTGGGTCCTTCGATCCTGACAAGACGGTGGAAGCTCTGATGGCGATGAAATATTCCGGCGTCGTGTCGGACAGCCTTGCCTTCAACGAGACGCACCAGGTCACCCATGCAACGGAAGTCTGCGCGGCGGCTCCTGGCGGCGATATCACCTGCTCGATGCAGCAGCCTCCGGAAAAGGCTCCGCAATAACGTCTCTCCCAGAAGGCGACGACACTCCTTGAGCGTCACCTTCCGTCTGCCGGACATCCGTGTCCGGCAGACAATCGCCTGAAACAAAGGCCATGCAGCCTTCAGGGGGCGGCATGGAACATGACGGAACAGCAACCGTGGATATTCTCCTTCAGCAGATCCTCAACGGCTTGTCGATTGCCAGCGTCATCACGCTGATCGCGGTCGGCGTCACCCTCATCTTCGGCCTGACCGGCATCATCAACTTTGCCCATGGCGAATTCCTGATGGTCGGCAGCATCGTCACCTGGCTTGCCGTCAGCGCCGGCTTGCCCTTCCCGGCAGCTCTTTTTCTTGGTGTGATTGCCGTTGCCCTGATGGGCTTCCTGCTGGAGCGCGCCATCTTCCGTTTCACGCTGGAACGGCCAACCAACGGTTTCATCGTTTCGCTCGGCCTGATCGTCGTCCTCCAACACGTCGTCATCCTGTTCTGGAATGCCAACCAGAAGAGCATTCCGCGTCCGCTGACCACCGTGTGGGAAATCGGCGGCGTGCGCATCGCCTCCGTCCGGGTGATGGTCATCCTGATGACGATCGCGGTCGTTGCCATGACCTATGTCATGATCACCCGCAGCCGCTACGGCCGGGCGCTGCGCGCCAGCGTCGAGGATCGCGATACCGCGGCCCTGATGGGTATTCCCGTGCGCCGCTACATTACCGGCGTCTTCGTGCTTGGCAGCGCGCTGGCCGGCCTTGGCGGCGGCCTGCTGATTGCGCTTTTCCCGATCACGCCGTTTACCGGCGGCACCATGGTGATGAAGGGTTTTGCCGTGGCGTTGATCGGCGGTCTCGGCAATCTGTCGGGCGCTGTCGCTGCCGGGCTGATCCTCGGCATCGTCGAGGGCCTGAGCGCCGGCTACGGCTTTTCCGAATGGACCGATGCCTATTCCTTCGGCCTGATGATCCTCGTCCTGCTGTTCCGCCCGCATGGTCTCTTCGGCGGGACTAGCGGCCCGAAAATGGCCTGATGGAGGGCTAATCAACATGATCGGTCAGACACAATGATCAAATCCGTCTCCTCCCTGCGCTCGCTCGCACCGGTCCTTATCGTCCTGTTGCTGCTGGCGCTGGTTCCGCTGTTCTCGCCGAGCAACCGCTTTCTGTCGCTCGCCATCTCGGCCGGCATCAACATCATCGCGCTCTATGGCCTTTCCGTGCTGTTCGGCCAGACCGGCATCCTGTCAATGGGCCATGCGGCGCTGGTCGGCGTCGGCGCCTATACGGCGGCCCTTCTTGCCCGCGATTTCGACATCGGCTTCTGGGTGTCCATTCCGGTCGCCGGCATCATGGCGGCCATTGTCGCGGCGATCATCGGCATTCCGTCGCTGCGCGTCAGCGGCCACCACTTCGTCATCATGACCTTCGCCTTCGGACAATTGCTGACGATCATTCTTACCAATGGCGGCGAATATACAGGTGCGGCCAGCGGCCTCGACATGGGGCAGCCCGTGACGATGTTCGGCGCCGACCTCGATGCCCTGCCGCGCTTCTACCTGCTCGTTGTCGCCTTCGTGACGATCAGTGCCGTGGCCAGCTGGGCGATTATCAATTCGTCCTATGGCCGGACCTTGCGCGCCATCCGTGAAAACGAGAAACTGGCGGCGGCGCTCGGCATCAATGTCGGCCGCCACAAGATCGGCGCCTTCATCGTCAGCGGCGTATTCGCCGGCGTCTCCGGCGTGCTGCTCGCCTATTTCCTGCGTCATATCTCGCCCGGCCAGTTCGCCTCTTTCCCGAGCATCTATCTGGCGCTGATGGTCATGATCGGCGGCGCGCGCCTGCTGCTCGGACCGTTCGCCGGCGGCATTCTCGTCTCCTTTCTGCCGGAGGTCCTGAACCTCGATCCCGTCCAGTCACGCATCCTTTATGGTGCCTGCCTGATCGCGGTCATCCTGTTCCTGCCGAATGGCCTGATCGCCGGCGTCGCCGACGGCTGGACCTGGCTCGTCAAGATGTCGAAGCGCACGCCGGCAGCGGGCAATGTTTCGGAGGTCGGCCGATGAACGCCATTCTCGACATCAGGGGACTGCGCAAGCAGTTCGGCGGGGTCACCGCGCTGTCCGGCGTCGATCTCACGATCAACGAAGGCGAGATCCTGGGCGTGGTCGGCCCGAACGGTTCCGGCAAGACGACGCTGTTCAACGTCGTCACCGGCGTTCACAAGCCAACCGCCGGTACCGTGACCTGGAAGGGCAAGGACATTACCGGCATTCCCGCCAATCAGATCTCGCGCAACGGCATCGGCTACACCTTCCAGCAGGCCATGGCCTTTCCGGGTCTGACCGTACTTGAAAATGTCCAGATCGCCACCGAGCATTCCGCCGCATCCGCCCGCACGGACTTCGCCTGGCCAACACCCGCCTCGCTTCTGGACTTCGTCGGCATACCCGGCCTTGCTGGCGAGAAAGCCGGCATCCTGCCCTTCGGCAGCCTGCGCCTGCTTGGCCTGGCGCTGGCGCTCGCAACACGGCCTTCGCTGCTTTTGCTCGACGAACCTGCGGCTGGTCTCAACGATCGCGAAACTTCGGCACTGGTGGGTCTCGTCCAACAGTTTCCAGCGCACGGCATCAGCGTCTGCGTCATCGATCACGACATGAAGCTGATGCAGATGCTCTGCAAGCGGCTCGCCGTGCTCGATTTCGGTTCGAAGATCGCCGACGGGCCGACGGTGGACGTGCTGCACGACCCGAAGGTTCTCGAAGTCTATCTTGGAGGTGAACTGTGACCCTGCTCTCCGTCTCCAGCGTCACCACCGGCTATGGCCCGACGATCGTCAACCGCGACGCGTCGCTGACCCTTGGCAAGAACGAAATCATCACCATTCTCGGGCCTAACGGCGCCGGCAAATCGACATTGCTGCGCACCATCGCGGGGCTGGTAAAACCCCGTGCCGGGCAGATCACCTTCGACGGTGAGACTGTCACCGGCCAGCCGCCGGACGTGATGGCCAAGCGCGGCGTCGTACTCGTTCCGGAAGGCCGGCGCATCTTTGCCGACATGACTGTCGAGGAAAACCTGCGTCTCGGCGCCTATACCCGCCGCGATGCCAGCGGCATCGATGCCGATGTGAAGACGATGGAATCCTTCTTTCCGATCCTTGCCGCGAAACGCAACGACAAGGGCGGATCGCTGAGCGGCGGCCAGCAGCAGATGCTGGCGATCGCCCGCGGCCTGATGGCAAGGCCAAAGGTGCTCCTGCTGGACGAGCCTTCGCTTGGCCTCTCGCCACTTCTCGTCAAGGAAATCAAGGCTATCATCCTCAACATCGGCGAACGCTTTGGCGCGTCGGTGCTGCTGGTCGAACAGAATGCGGGGCTTGCCCTTTCCGTCGCTGCGCGCGGGTATCTGATGCAAAATGGCCGGATCGCCATCTCCGGGCCAATCGAAGAGCTGAGGGATATGTCGCTGATGCGCGAACTCTATCTCGGCGGGATCAAGGAGACGGCCTGATGCGGGACGAGACGATTGCGATTTCCTATGGACGTGGCCACCTGAGCGTGCGCATGCCCGGGGATGCCGAGCCGACGGTCATCCGCAAGCAACCGCTGCCGAAGATCGGCGATCCGAAGCAGGCCGTAATCGAGGCGCTCGAAAACCCGATCGCTGCCGCGCCTCTGTCGCAGCTTGTCAAGGGTCGCAACAGCGCCTGCATCCTGATCTGCGACATCACCCGGCCGGTTCCCAATCATCTGTTCCTGCGCCCGATGATCGAGACCATGCTTTCCGGCGGCATTCCGCGCGAAAACATCTCCGTCCTGATCGCGACCGGCCTGCATCGCCCCAATCTCGGCGAAGAACTGGCCGAACTGGTCGGCGACCCGTGGGTTCTCGAAACCGTGCGTGTCGAAAACCACTATGCCCGCAACGAAGAGGACCATATCGACCTCGGCTTCACGCCGACACGGCAGACGCCGGTCAAGCTCGACAAGCTGTTCGTCGAAGCTGATCTTCGCATTGCCACCGGGCTGGTCGAGCCGCATTTCATGGCCGGCTGGTCCGGTGGCCGCAAAGTCATCGCGCCGGGCGTCGCCCATCACGAAACCATCCGCACCTTCCATTCCGCCCGCTTCATGGAAGACCCGCTCGCCGTCCAGTGCAATCTCATCGGCAATCCGCTGCACGAGGAACAGCTCGAAATCGTCAAGCTCCTGGGCGAGGTCTACGCGCTGAACACCGTTCTCGACGAGGAGCGCGACCTCGTCTGTGTCACCTTCGGCGAAATCATCGACAGCCATGCTGCGGCCGTCGATTTCGTCAGCGATGCGACGCGTATCGGCCTGCCCAGAAAATACGGCACCGTCGTCACCTCGTCGGCCGGTTATCCTCTCGACAAGACCTACTACCAGACGATCAAGGGCATGGTGACACCGCTCGATATTCTCGAGCCTGGCGGCACGCTGATCATGGTTTCCGAGTGTTCGGAAGGGTTCGGCTCGCATGAATTTCGCGAGGCGCAGGCGCGCCTGGTCGAACTTGGACCTGAACGATTCCTGGCAACATTGACCGCAAAATCACTCGCCGAGATCGACGAATGGCAGACGGAGATGCAGCTGAAGCCGATGCGGGTCGGCCGGATCGAACTCTACACGACGGGCCTTGCCGGAGAAGACCGGGAACTGACCGGCGTGACCATGATCGGCGACCTCACCGAGGCGATAGCAAAGAGCATGGAGCGTAGCGGCGACCGCCAGGTGGCCGTCATCCCGGAGGGGCCGTATGTCATTCCTCAATTCTCGGCGTGAACAGTCAGGCCATCGACTGGCCGGTATGATCGCGAAGTTCCGCGAACCGGGCAGCGCTTCGCGTCAGATGGCTGCGAAGCGTCTTTCGAGCTGCGTTCTCATCACGGTCGCGGATTGCCGCGAAGATTGCGCCGTGTTCGCGACGCATCCGGGCCATGTGCTTTTGCCGCTCGGCCGGTCCCATCGTGTCGAACCTTGCCCACTGGCGCGGGATCATCAGGTTGCCGAAGGTATCGAACAGCCGGGCGTAGTAGGAATTCTGCGTCGCCACCAGGATCGCCCGGTGGAAGGCAAAATCCTCGGCAGCCCCCGAACCGCCGGCAAGAATGGAGGCATCGAGTGCATCGAGCCTCGCCTGCATGCGTTCGAGATCTTCATCCGTGCGCCTGAGCGCTGCGAACCCGGCCGCCTCGACCTCGATGCCGATACGCAGTTCCAGCACGCTGATGACTTCCTCGATCGATTCGAGATCGTTGGGAACGATGGAGAAGGATCGCGGGTTGGGATCGTTGGAGACGAAGGCACCAAGGCCCTGACGCGTCGTGATCAGTCCCTTGGCCCGCAGCGACGCCAGCGCCTCGCGCACCACCGTACGGCTGACGCCCGTCGCCGTCATGATCGCCTGTTCGGTCGGCAAGCGCTGACCGGGCGCAAGATCGCCGGACTCGATCTGCGCGATCAGCGTATCGACCAGGCCGCTGCGCAGGTTCGGCGTATGCTGGATGGCGTTGAAAAACGCCCCTTCCTTTTCCGTCATCGTCTCAGTGACCCCTCCACGCGAGCCCTTTCCGCGAAATCCATTTCACTCCTGCTATCCGATGGCAGCAAAAAAAGCAAAACAGGCTCGCAAAAACAGGGCCGAACCAACCGGGAGAAGACATCATGAACGAACGGATCGGATTTATCGGCCTCGGCGCCATGGGTTCCGGAATGGCTGCTAACTTGCTGAGAAAGGGATTTCCACTAACCGTGCTTGCCCATCGCCGACGAGAAGCAATCGACGCTCTGGTCGCCAACGGTGCCACAGAAGCAACGACCGGCCGGGAACTCGCGCTGACAAGCGATATCGTCGTGCTTTGCGTTACCGGGTCGCCGCAGGTGGAACAGGCAATCAAGGGGCCGGATGGCCTTGCCTCCGCCGGCAAGCCGCTGCTGATCATCGATTGTTCAACCTCCAATCCCTCGACGACCGTTGCGCTCGCCGCCGATCTGGATGCAAGCGGCATCACCCTGATCGACGCACCCCTTGCCCGTACGCCGAAGGAGGCGGCGGAAGGCAAGCTCGACGTGATGTCGGGTGGTGCGCCGGAGGTTTTCGCGCGGGCGAAACCGGTTCTCGATGCCTTTGCGGCACGCGTCATCCATACCGGGCCGACCGGCAGTGGCCACACGATGAAGCTCCTCAACAACTTCATTTCCATGGGCTATTCGGCGATCTATTCCGAGGCGCTCACACTCGGTGTCAAGGCGGGACTGACGCCACAGGTCTTCGACAGCGTCATTCGCGGCAGTCGCATGGACTGCTCCTTCTATCAGGCCTTCTTCGATTTCGTGCTGAACCGCAACGAGAACGCCCAGCGTTTCGCTATGGTCAACGCCTTGAAGGACATGTCCTATCTGGCCTCCTTCGCTCAATCCGCTGATGTCGCCAACCCGATCGGCGCAGCCGTACGCAACAGCTTTGCCACCGCCGTCGCAACCGGTCATGGTGAAGCTTTCGTTCCGGCACTTTCGGACGTCATCGCCGGACTAAACGGCGTGTCGCTGACAAATCCGCGTTCAACACGTTGAGACAGGTAGAAGACGAATGAAGTCGTTTCACCTCGATCCTGTCGGCGGAATTGCCGGCGACATGTTTGTTGCCGCGATCCTCGACGTGCGGCCGGACCTCGAAGCCGGCCTGCGTGAAACGCTGGCGCGGTGCCCACTGATCGACGACGTTTCCGTCGCCATCGTCGAGCACAATGACGGAGTTCTGACGGGACGGCGGTTTCTGGTCGATCATAACGATGATCAGCAGCCAACTGCGACGCATAATCATTTCCACGAGCACCACCATCATGGCGACAACGATCGCCATGATCACGGCGAAGGCCATGATCATCACCATGGACACGCGCATGTCGCCTGGCGAGATATCCGATCGGCATTGGAGAACGCGCAGCTCGGTCCCGCCGTCTTCAAGCACGCAATCGGCATTTTCGCACTGCTGGCCGAGGCGGAGGCGAAGGTGCATGGAACCACGCCAGACAAGATCAGCTTCCACGAGGTCGGCGCCTGGGATTCGATCGCCGATATTGTTGGCGCGGCCTATCTGATCGCACAGCTGGATGCTGCAACATGGACGGTGGGTCCCCTGCCGCTCGGCTCCGGTCGGGTGCGGACCGCACATGGCCTGCTGCCGGTCCCTGCTCCCGCGACAGCTCTGCTGATGCAAGGCTTTTCGACCATCGACGACGGCATCGGCGGCGAGCGGGTCACCCCGACGGGTGCGGCGATCCTTCGCTATCTGTGCAGGGAACCCACTCCACCCTCGCCCCGCACCCTCGTCACGTCCGGCCACGGCTTTGGGATGCGCACGTTGCCGGGCATCAGCAATTGCCTGCGCATTCTCTGCTTCGAAACACGCGACGCCGCCACAACGGATACCGTCGCCGTGATCGAGTTCGAGACCGACGACCAGACCGGTGAGGATCTTGCCCATGCGATCGATCACCTGCGGTCGCAGGACGGCGTGCTCGACGTCGTGCAGGCGCCGGTGTTCGGCAAGAAGGGGCGAATGATGGCGCATGTGCGTGTTCTTGCGCGAGCGAATGCGTTGCAGGCCGTTGCGCGGCGGGTTTTCGAGGAAACCGGCACGATCGGCATCCGGCATTCACTGGTCCAGCGCCTGATGCTGCCCCGCGAGGCAGGCGAAATTCAAAGAGACGGCAAGTCATTCCGCACCAAAACCGCGATCCGGCCCGGCGGTTCGACCATGAAAATCGAAGCCGATGATCTCGCCGACATTGCCGGCAAGAGCGCGCGTGATACGATCCGCAGGACGGGCGAAATGGTGGCCAAGACGGAGGACGCGGGATGACCGACGCATTGCGCGACATTCTCCGTGACATCGGTCCGGCAACGGTTGCCGTCAGCGGTGGCGTCGACTCGATGACGCTCGCAGTTCTCGCAAACCGCACCCTTGGCCGCGATCGGGTGACGATGATGCATGCCGCGTCCGCCGCCGTTCCGCCCGAGGCGACGCAGCGCGTCAGGCATCGGGCTACGATCGAAGGGTGGGATCTGCGCGTGATCGACGCCGGCGAACTGGCGGACGAGAAATATCGCAGCAATCCGCTCAACCGCTGCTTTTTCTGCAAGGGCAATCTTTACGGTACGATCGCCGACCTGACCGACCGGCAAATTTTGTCCGGCGCCAACACGGACGACCTCGGTGAATATCGGCCGGGATTGGACGCCGCCCACCAATACTCCGTCCGCCATCCCTACCTCGAGGCCCGGATCGACAAGAGCGGAGTGCGTGCGCTTGCCCGCAGTCTCGGTCTTGGTGACCTCTCCGATCTCCCCGCCTCGCCCTGTCTATCAAGCCGGATCGAAACATTGATCCGTATCGAGCCGGAGACGCTGCAAGCCATCCATGCCGTGGAACTGCTCGTTGCGGATCGGCTCTCTCCCCGCACCGTGCGCTGCCGCGTCCGGCAAGCCGGAATCGTCGTCGAACTCGATGCATTGAGCCTTGATGCCGCAAGCCCGTCCAAGCGTTCGGCCCTCACTGCGTCGATCGGCAACCTCCTGCCGGGTGCCTTGGCAGATAAACCCATCGCCTTTGCCGCCTATCGCAACGGCAGCGCATTCGTCGGCGCAAAACCATGAGCGGCAACGACATCGTCTTCGACTTCGCCCGTGCCGACCGGATCGGCCTCGACGAGGCAGTCTTCTGCCAGATGAAATCGCCTGCGCAGATCGACGCCATTCTGGACGGCGCGGCGCAACGACATGCCGGTCTGCTTCTCACGCGTCTCGACATGGACAAGCTGGCAGCCCTTTCACCCGCGCATCGGGAAAGGATCGACCATTGCCCGGTCTCGCAGACGGCATTTTTCGGCCCGCTGCGGCCTGTCGCATCGCGCGGCGCCGTCGCCATCGTCGCGGCGGGAACATCCGACGCGCCGGTCGCTCGCGAGGCGGCGCGCACCCTGCGCCATGCCGGCGTTGAAGCCTCGTTGATCGTCGATGTCGGTGTGGCCGGCCTTTGGCGGCTGACAGAGCGGCTGAACGACATCCGCCGGCATCCGGTGGTGATCGGCGTCGCCGGCATGGATGCCGCGTTGGCCAGCGTGCTGGGCGGTCTTGTCTCTTCGGCTATGATCTGTGTTCCGACGTCGGTCGGCTACGGTGCGGCAGAGAGCGGACGAACGGCACTCAACGCCATGCTTGCAAGCTGCGCGCCGGGTATCACCGTCTGCAATATCGACAACGGCTATGGCGCCGCCTGCGCCGCCCTGCGTATTCTGGCAAGCGCCGCAAGGATGCGCGATCCCGGTTGATAGGCGTCGTCGGCCTGTTTTGCGCCGCGACCGTTCTTCCGCACTCCGTCATCCTCGGCCCTAAGCCAAGGACCCATCGGCGACCGCCAAAACCGTAGATGGTCGGGCCAAGCCCAACCATCTACGGAGTTGAGGTGCGAACCTAGACTCTTTCGAGAAGCTCAGGCCGCGTCGACCGTCAGCTGCTGCTGCTCCCCGAGCCCTTCGATACCGAGCCTGATGGTCTGGCCGGCATGCAGGAAGATCGGGTCCGGCTTGATGCCGAGGCCGACGCCAGGCGGCGTGCCGGTGGAGATGATGTCGCCAGGTTGCAGGCTCATGAACTGCGAGATGTAGTGAACGAGAAATGGCACGGTGAAGATCATCGTCTTCGTCGATCCGTTCTGCCGCGACACGCCATCGACGGTCAGCCACATCTTCAGGTTCTGCGGATCGGCGACCTCGTCGCGCGTCACGACCCAGGGACCGATCGGCCCGAAACTGTCGGCCGATTTGCCCTTCGTCCACTGACCGCCGCGCTCAGCCTGGAATTCGCGCTCCGAAACGTCGTTGATCAGGCAATAGCCGGCAACATGGTTCATCGCATCGGCTTCGGTCACGTAGCGCGCCTCGTCGCCGATGACGACGCCAAGCTCGACTTCCCAATCGGTTTTCTTCGAGTTGCGCGGGATGATGACATTGTCGTTCGGGCCGGTGATCGCGCTCGTCGCCTTCATGAACAGGATCGGCTCTTCCGGGATCTTGGCGCCGGTCTCGGCCGCATGATCGGCATAGTTCAGGCCGACGCAGATGAACTTGCCGACGCGCGACACGCAAGGGCCAAGGCGGCCGGGGTTCTCGACCAGCGGCAGGCTTTTCGGATCAATCGCGGCGATCGCGGCAATGCCTTCGTTCGTCAGAGCCGCGCCGGCGATATCGCCGATATGTCCGGAGAGATCGCGGACATGTCCGTCGGCATCGAGAAGTGCGGGCTTTTCGGCGCCCGGCTGGCCATAACGAAGAAGTTTCATGATGATGTCCTGTGAAGATGAAAACGGTATTCAGGCGTTCGACCAGCCGCCATCGACAACGATGGCATTGCCGGTCATGAAGGCCGATTCATTGCTGGCGAGGAAGACGACAAGTTCGGCAACTTCCTCCGCGGTGCCCAGCCGGCCCATCGGCTGGCGGCCGATGAAGGCGGCACGCGCGGCATCGTAATCGCCGGTCGCCCGCATACGGTCCTGCAGCGACGGGCTTTCGACCGTACCGGGGCAGATCGCATTGGCGCGGATGCCCTTGCCGACATAATCGAGTGCCACCGACTTGGTCATGCCGATGACGGCGGCCTTGGTGGTGCCGTAGATGAAACGATTGGGGGCGGCGATCACCGTCGAGGCGACAGAGGCCATGTTGACGATGGATGCACCGCCATTGTCGATCATGCCGGGCAGGAACGCGCGAATCATGCGGTACATGGCCCGCACATTGAGGTTCACCGAGAAATCGAACGCATCTTCGTCGCACTCCAGGATGGAGCCGTTATGGACGTAGCCCGCACAATTGAAGAGGATATCAGGCGCCTTGATATTACCAGCGAACTCGTTGATCGCCTTCGGGTTCAGCACATCGAGCGCCTGCGTCGTGACGCCGGGCAGTCCCTCGAGTGACTGCAGTTTCGAAGCGTCGATATCGGTGGCGATCACCGTTGCCCCTTCGCGTGAAAAAGCCAGAACGGCCGCACGGCCCATGCCTTGGCCAGCGGCCGTGACGACCGCTGTCTTTCCTTCAAGTCTGCCTGTCATTTCTGGGTATCCTTGGACGTTTCCTGAATGGCCGCGCTCAGCGAGCCCGGTTTGATATCTGCCGGATCGGCTGCCAGAGACAGTCCGACACGCTGTGCGGCACCCGCCAGATGCAGATGCATGGCCCGCTGCGCAGCCTCCGGATCACCGGCCTCGATGGCATCGAGGATCTGCTGGTGTTCGCCGAGCGTGATGCTGGCCAGATCGTCGGAACGCTGCTGGTTGCCGGAGGCTAGAATGCTGTCGCGCACCCGCTCGGAGGCAAACATCAGGAACGGCACCATGTAGGTGTTCTGCGTTGCCGCAGCGACCGTCTTGTGGAATTCCAGATCGGTCTTCAGCCATGTCACGCTGCCATAGGGCGCTGCCGCCATCGTCGCTAACGCCTCGCGCATGGCGGCAAGATCGGCTTCCGTGCGGCGCTTGGCTGCCAATGCAGCCACCTGGACTTCGAGGATGCCACGAATTTCAAAGAGATTCCGGAAGGCGTCGGCCTGCTGAAGGGAATCGTGATCGATGGTGAGAACGGTGGAATTCGGCACATCGGCGACGAAAGCCCCCCGGCCCTGCTGCGACCAGATGCGCCCTTCCGAGCGAAGGCGCGCGATCGCTTCTCGCACCACGTTGCGGCTGACACCGAAGGTCTGCGCCAGAGCCTGTTCGGTCGGCAGTTGATCGCCCGGGCTCAGCCGTCCCTGGGCGATCTCGCGCGAGATGGAGCTGGCGACGAGCGTGGAGAGGTGCGGGCCGCGATTGACCTTGTCCAGTTTCAGCGTCATCGCTCACCTACTTCCTTACTATGTGCACGCGGCAGAAAAATTCTTCCCCGGCTCATGATTCCCGTTGGATCCAGCGCATCCTTGATCCGGCTTGCAACATCAAGTGAAACTTCATCGATGCGCTTCAGGAAAGCCTCCTGCTTGACCTTGCCGATGCCATGTTCCGCACTCAGTGAACCACCATAGCGATCCACAACATCAAAAATCACTTCCTCGGTTTCGTGGAAGAGCGTTTCGATCGCGTCGGCCTCCATCCCGACCGGCGGCACAACGTTGAGGTGAATATTGCCGTCGCCGACGTGGCCATAGGTCACCGCCAGCGCATGTGGATGGCTTTTTTCGAGCGCGGCCAGCGTGTCCCCCACGAAACCGGCGAGCATCGAGATCGGTACGGACACGTCGGTGCGCAGGTAACGGCCGCCGCGCCCCTGGGCTTCCACCATCAGTTCGCGCAGAAGCCAGAGCTGGTCACCCTGCGCCCGGCTGGCCGCAACCACGCCATCAATCATGAGATCGTCGGCACTGATGAGAAAGTCCTGCAGGATGGCGCGCAGATCGACACGGCCGCCGGCGGAGGCCTCGATCAGCACATAGACGGGGCAGACTTCAGACAGCGGGTCCCGTAGGCCGGGGCGCGCGCCGAGCGCAATATCGATGCCGCCGCGCAGGATCAGCTCGAAGGCCGTCAGAAGATCGCTGCATTCGCGCCGCGCGCGGGCATAGAGCGCCATCGCGTCCTCGACCGAGCGAAGGCCGACCAGCGCCGTCTCCACCTGCGTCGGCTTCGGAAACAGCTTCAGCGATACGGCGGTGACGATACCGAGCGTTCCTTCGCTGCCGATGAAGAGTTGCTTCAGGTCGTAGCCGCGATTGTCCTTGCGCAGAAGCTTCAGGCCGTTCCAGACCCGCCCGTCGGCAAGCACCACCTCGAGCCCGAGTACGAGATCGCGGGTCATGCCATAACGCAGCACATTGAAGCCGCCGGCATTGGTGGCGACATTGCCGCCGACGCGGCAGCTGCCCTGCGCGCCGAAGGTGATCGGCAGGATGCAGTCCTCGGCTTCCGCATGGCGCTTGGCCTCTTCCAGAATACAGCCGGCCTCGACCACCATGGCGAAATCGATGGCGCTGATGGAGCGCAGCTTGTTCAACCGTTCCAACGATATCACTACTTCGCCGCCGCCCGGGGCAGCAACAGCGGCGCCGACGAGCCCCGTCAGTCCACCCTGCGGCACGACCGGGATGTTGTTGGTGCTGCAGCAGCGCATCAGCTGGGAGACTTCATCGACCGAGCGGGGACGCGCGACGGCAAGTGGCATGCCAAAATGATCGCCGGACCAGTCGCGTGTATAGCGCTCGATATCATCCTTGGCACTGAACAGAATGCCGTCGGGAAGTGCCGCCTTGAGCGTCGCCAGCAGCTTTTCGCGCGGTATCGTAACGGCGTCCATCAAGCGGCCTCCACGTCAGGTCGAAAACAACTGGACAACGACGCCAGTTGCATGGTTATCATACAACACTGATAATGAACATCAAGGGCGCCGTGCATTTTCGCACTGCTCTTATGTCGAAAATCAGAATGAAAACCATATCTTATTGGAGGAAGAAGACGATGAGCGCTGCAAGCGGCTTTCGCAATATGCACACGATGATCCGGGTTTTCGACCTGGATGCCTCGATCAAATTCTACACCGAGCTTCTCGGCATGACGCTTCTGCGCCGCGACGACTATCCGGGCGGAAAATTCACCAACGCTTTCGTCGGCTATGGCCCGGAGGAAACCGATACGGTCATCGAACTCACCTTTAACTGGGGTCGCGAGGAAGGCTACGACCTCGGCACGGCATTCGGCCATCTGGCGCTTGGCGTTCGCGATATCTACGCCGTGTGCGCCGAGCTGGAAAAGCAGGGCGCGCGCATACCGCGACCGCCAGGCCCGATGCTGCACGGCACGACGCATATCGCCTTCATCGAAGATCCGGACGGCTACAAGATCGAGCTGATCGACCTCGATACGATGTCCTGAGCGGGCGTTTTCGGAACCGCGCCTGATGGCGCGGTTCCTTTCCCGACCGTGGGACGCTTTCCTGGGAGGAAATTGCGTTCTCATTTGATGACCGGAATTTTCGAGCGGTCGATGGTGATGGCCACAGCGA
Source organism: Pararhizobium sp. O133 (assembly GCF_051669845.1). NCBI lineage: Bacteria > Pseudomonadati > Pseudomonadota > Alphaproteobacteria > Hyphomicrobiales > Rhizobiaceae > Pararhizobium > Pararhizobium sp. O133. The sequence goes on from NZ_CP196427.1 coordinate 390,890, forward strand.
TGATCAGCACAGCCCCGAAAACCACGTTTTCCGCGAAGATGTTGACACCGATGAAGGTCATGCCGATGCGGACGATCGAGATGATCAGCGCGCCGACCGCCGTGCGCGCCACACCGCCGAGCCCCCCGGTAATGGCAGTACCGCCGACGATAACCGCGGCGATGGCGGGCAGTAGCAACTGGTTGGCAAGGCTCGGCGAACCGCTGGAAAGCCTTGCAGCCAGAATGACGCCGGCGATCGCCGCCAGCGTGCCGGAAATGGCAAAGGCAATGATCTTGGTACGATCGACATTGACGCCGGCGGCAAGGGCTGCCGGTTCACCAGCACCAACCGCCAGGCTGTAGCGGCCAAAGCGCGTGTAGCGCAGCACCATGAAGCTGATGATGCCGACGATGGCGGCGAGCATGGCGACGACCGGAATGCCGGCAACGGTTCCGTTGATCCAGGTGGTGCTGAGGCGGCCACCCTCCTCGATGGTGATCGCCCGCCCCTGCGCAAACCAGAGCGCTATGCCGGCAACGACGCCGCCGGTCGCAAGCGTCGCGACGAAGGACGGAACGCGCAGGCGCACATGGACAATGCCGCTGAGGATGCCGAAGATAAGCCCGGACCCAATTGCGACCGGGAAAGCCAATGCGCCCATGGACGGCAGCAACTGCGCGAGAATGACGCTTGCAAGCGACGCCACGGCCTGGATCGACAGATCAATGCCGCCGATGAGGATAACGAAGGTGACGCCGGTCGCGAGGATGAAGAGCACAGCGGTGTTACCAAGCAGAAGCCCTAGAGTTTCGCCCGTCAGGAAGCCCGGCGAGCCGATCTCGACGATGGCGATCAGCAGCACCAGCAGCGCCGGAGGAATGGCGCCCTGCACCCAACTGGCGGCAAAAAAGTCGGATAGTTTCTTCATGGCTGTTTCCTCACACCATTTCCCGGACGAGATCGACCTGGTCGGGCTTGTTGCCGGCAGCAGCATCGAAACGCGCCGTGACTTCGCCGTCCCGCATGACGAGAACCCTGTGGGAAAGCCCGATGGTTTCCTCCAGCGTGTCCGAAAGAAGCAGGATGGCGATGCCCTGTGCGGAGAGATCGCGGACGAGTTCGTAGACCTCCTCCTTGGCGCCGACATCCAGACCGCGGGTCGGATGATCGAGGATCAAAACACGCGAACCGGCCGTCATCCAGCGGGCGAGAACCACCTTTTGCTGGTTGCCGCCTGAAAGCTTGCGACACGCAATGTCCGGGCCAGGTGCCTTGATGCGCAGCTTGCGGATCCAGTCGGTGGCAAGACTGCGTTCCATCGCATAATTGATCTTGCCGTTCTTCATGACGCTGGAAAGATCGGCAAGCGTGATGTTTTCGGCGATCGACAGGAACATCACTAGCCCCTCGATCCGGCGTTCGCGCGGAATGTAACCGATGCTCTTGCGCACCGCCTGCTCCGGCGAGGTAAAGCGCACAGCCTCACCCTTCACTTTCAGCGAGCCTTCCGTCTGCGGGAGGAAACCGCCAAGCGTCCGGGTGATCTCCTCGCGGCCGGAGCCGACGACGCCGGCTATGCCGACGATTTCACCGGCGTGAATCTTGAAGTCTACTCCGTGAAACGCACCTTTGACGCCGAGCCCATTGGCTTCGAGAATCACTTCAGGACCGGGCGCCATCTGGCGCGGCTCCTTGTAGTATTCGGTCTGCAGGCCGCGGCCAACCATGATCTCGTGCAGTTCCGGGCCGGTCACCTGGCTTGCCTGATGCTCGGCGACGACTTCGCCATCCTTCATCGTGTAGACCCGATCGGAAATGCGCAGGACTTCATCGAGGCGGTGCGACACGAACACGAAACTCGCCCGCTTCTTCAGGGTGCGGATGCGCTCGAACAGCACGTCGATGTCGGACGATGTCAGAACCGACGTCGGCTCGTCGAGCAGGATGACCAGCGGCCGCGACACGCTTTCCTCCAGCGTCAGTGCCTTGGCGAGCTCGACCATCTGGCGGGCGGCGAAGGACAGTTCCGAGGTGCGCGTCGTCACATCGATATCGACGCCGATCTTGCCGAGCTGGCGTCGCGCCGCTTCCCGCATCGCCCTCCAGTTGACGATGCCGAGGCGGGTGAACTGATGTTCCTGGCCAAGGTAGATATTCTCGGCGACCGACATGTTGAGAAGCAGCGATTGCTCCTGAAACACCATGCCGATGCCATGAACAGCGGCGTCACGCGTGCTGCGCAAACGCAGTCGCTCGCCATCCAGTAACATCGTGCCTGAGTCTGGCTGCAGCGTGCCCGCGAGCGTGCGCATCAGCGTCGATTTACCGGCGCCATTTTCACCGATCAGGCCGATGACTTCATTGGGCCGGATTTCCAGCGAGACGTTCTTCAGCGCCTTGACGCCCATGAAGGATTTCGAGATTCCGTTGACTGACAACATAGCCGTTCACTTCACGATCTTGAGACGGAGACGATCGAGCGACAGCGCGACGGCGGCGATGATCATCAGGCCTTGCACGGTCTGCTGCACATATGGGGAGATGCCCAGAAGCACCATGCCATTGGCAAGCACGGTAACAATCAGCACGCCAACCAGCGTATTGAGCACGCCGCCCTCGCCACCGGTCAGCGCCGTTCCACCGACGACGACGGCCGTGACGGCTGCAAACAGGCGGCCGTCGGCGATCACGGCATTCGACTGGCCAAGCTGTGCGGCAGCCAAAACCCCGGCAATGCCGAAGAAGAAACCGGCGACACCGAAAGCGGTAATGCGGACACGCTTGAGATTGACGCCGGACAGTTCGGCCACGTCCTCGCCACCACCGATCGCCAGGATGTGCCGGCCGAGGCGCGTGTGATATTGGATAATAATGGCCAGGGCAAAAGCGGCCGCGGCGACCCATACGGCCAGCGGCAAGCCGAGAAAGCGTTCCAGCGCCAGCGAGCGGATGGAATTGTCCATCAGCCGGATGGCTGAGCCGCCGAGCATGAAAACCGAAAGGCCAAGGCCGATGAACCAGATGCCGAGCGTTGCCATGAAAGATGGAATGCGCAAAACCGTCTGGATGATACCGTTCAGCAGGCCCATCGCCGTGCTGGCTGCGATTGCCGCGACAACGGCAAGCCAGCCGTAGTCATTGCCGTTGGCGTCATTGCTTGCAAGCAGCACCAGCACCATGGCCGCGACGGAAAGCGCGCCTTCCACGGACAGGTCGATGCTGCCCATCAGGATGATGAATGTCATGCCCATGGCGAGCGTGAGTGGCACCGCCGACGAATTGGCGATGCGCACGAGATTGCGTATTTCGATGAAATTCGGATTTGCGATGGTGATCAGCACGCATAGCACGACAAGCACGATCAGCGGTGCGAAAGTGCGCAGGCGGCGGGCGCCCTGGCCACGAAAGAAACGCGCAAAAACAGCATCCATGGCTGATGTCCGCTCCAGGTTGGTGACGGGCTTCATGGTTTCAGAATTGATCGTCAAAAGATATACTCCGCATCCGGGCTGAAACGCCGGCAACGGAAACGTTCCGCTGCCGGCTATACACGACGGCCCATGGCGCGCCGGGCATCTGTTTTGAGATGCTTACGTTCTGATCTGGCCGACGACACGGCCCCACAGATCCGTCCAATCGAGGTTCGGCTGGGCCTCGACATTGGTCTTGTAATATTCCTCGACATTGTCCTTGGTGATCGAAACCACCTTGCCGTAGAACTCGCGGTGCTCCGCCGGCTCGGCGGCCGGGTCGAACTTCTTCATCAGGGCATTGTAGCCGAGCGCCAGGCCGATACCGCCCTGCCAGAACGGATCGGATGTGATCGTGGCAGCGAATTCGCCCGTGCGTACGGCATCGACTGCGGCCTTGATGCCATCGATACCGACGACCGGAACCTTGCCGGCGAGGCCTTCCGCACGAAGCGCTTCGAGCGCGCCGGTGCCCATGTCGTCATTGGCAGCCCAAATACCCTTGATTTCGTCGCCAAAACGGGTGAGCAGATTGCCGGTCAGGTCGAAGGCTTCGGTGGACTTCCAGTTGGCGACCTGAAAATCGAGCAGCTTGATATTCGGGTTGGCAGCAAGGGCCGCTTCAAGGCCCTTCTTGCGTTCGATGGCCGCGGTGTTCGAAATCTGGCCACCGAGCGCGATGATGCCGCCCGAGCCGCCGATCGCCTTGAACAGGATTTCGGCGATCTCCTTGCCGCTGGAAATCCCGTCGAACTCGATATGCGAAACATAGTTCGGATTGAAGTCCACCGGATGAAGATCGGCCGGCTTGTTCCACTGGGTGACAACATAGGCGCCAGCCGCCTTGCAGGCCTCGACGATCGGACGCGCATCGGGGGTATCGTTCGGATCCGAATTGAGAACCATGTTGCCGCCGGTCTTGGCCAGCATCGCCTTGATATCGGCAATGCCCTTTTCGCTGTTGCCTTCGGATACCAGCGTCACATGCTCCAGCCCGGCAAACTTGGCGAAGGCTTCGGCGCCGGTTTTCCACACGGCATGATACGGATTGGACAGTGACCGGATCGAGGTCACCAATGTCGGCGCTCCCTGCGCGAACAGGCGCTTCGGCATGGCCGAAACAGCGAGACCTGTCGCCGCGCCGATCATCAGCGTTCGGCGGTTGATCTCGCCGAAATTCATCAAAGTCTTCCCATCTTTCATTCTCAATCCTCCCGTTGGAATTCTGCAAACTGCGGTTCAGCAGCTTTGTGCGGATGCTTTAAACTGGTCCGAAAGCCTGTCGTGCCCTCCAATATTTGTACGACAACCCTTCAACACGATAACCATACCCTTTCTCTTGACGTCGCACAAGAGACTTGAGATGGTGCGCGCCGAAGAGATGCAAAGCTGATGAAAAACCGGCAGAAAATCTCAAGCGGAGGAATGAATGCCCGACTATATCATCATCGGCGGCGGTTCTGCGGGATGCGTTCTCGCGGCGCGACTGACCGAGGATCCGGCCGTTACCGTCACCCTGCTCGAGGCGGGTCCGCGCGACACGAACTTCTACATCCATCTCCCTGTGGGTTTCTTCAAGATGACGGCAGGCCCGCTGATCTGGGGCTATGAAACCGCGCCCGGTCGCGAAATCGGCGGACGTCGGATGGTCTATCCGCAGGCGCGCGTGCTCGGCGGCGGCAGTTCCATCAATGCGCAGGTCTTCACCCGTGGCTGCCCGGAGGATTACGACGCCTGGGCGCATGAGGAAGGTTGCGACGGCTGGTCCTACACGGATGTGCTGCCCTATTTCCGGCGCTCCGAAGGCAACGACTCGCTCGGCGGCCCGCATCACGGCACCCAAGGCCCGCTTGGTGTCACCTCGACGACACCGCATCCGCTCACCCGCGTTTTTGTCCGCGCAGCGCAGGAAGCAGGCCTTCCCTACAATGGCGATTTCAACAGCGGCAGCCAGCAGGGTACCGGCTTCTATCAGGCGACGACGAAGAACGGCAAGCGCAGCAGCACCGCTACCGGCTATCTGAAACCGGCCCTTTCTCGCAAGAACCTGACGCTGCGCACCGACGTCATGGTCAACCGGATCGTCATCGAGAACGGCAAGGCCATCGGCGTCGAAATCATCGAGAACGGACGGCCCGTGACTCTACGGGCGGACCGTGAAGTCATCGTCACATCAGGCGCCATCGGCTCGCCGAAACTGCTGATGCTCTCAGGCATTGGTCCGGCCGAACATCTGCGGTCCGTCGGCATTGACGCGCTTCATGATCTCAGCGGCGTCGGCCAGAACCTGCAGGACCATATGGATGTCGATGTTCTCGCCGAACTGTCGGGCTCCCACGGTATTGACCGCTACAAGAAGTTGCATTGGCAGGCGATGGCCGGGCTTGAATATATGTTGTTCGGTAAGGGACCGGTTGCCTCCAACATCGTCGAAGCGGGCGCCTTCTGGTGGGGTGACAAGACGGAAAGGACGCCCGATATCCAATTTCACTTTCTCCCCGGCGCCGGCGTCGAGGAGGGGATCGGATCTGTTCCCGGCGGCAACGGCTGCACGCTCAATTCCTATCCCGTACGCCCGCGCTCGCGCGGCAGCGTGACACTGCGCACCGCAAATGCGACGGATGCTCCGATCATCGACCCGAACCCCTATGCCGAGCCCTACGATCTCGAACGCGCTGCCGACGGCATTCTCATCAGCCGGGACATCCTAGCCCAAGAAGCCTTCAAACCATACATCAAGCGCGAACATCTTCCCGGTACGCAGGTCACCAACCGGCAACAGGCCATGGCCTTTGCCCGCGAGCATGGCCGTTCGGCCTACCACCCCGTCGGCACCTGCCGCATGGGCCCGGCCGATAATGCCGACGCCGTCGTCGATCCGCAATTGCGCGTCCGCGGCATCGGGGGCCTGCGGGTGTGCGACAGCTCCGTCATGCCGCGCCTGATCTCTTCCAATACCAATGCGGCAACGGTCATGATTGCCGAAAAAGCGGCCGATCTCATCCGGGCCGGGCATTGAACCAAGGACTTCCTATGCAACTCCTCGATCCACGCCGCTTCCTGCGCGCGACCTTCGATGCGGCCGTCAGGGCCGCCGACCCGATCCACGGCATTCGCCAGCACCTGCCTGAAAAACCGAAGGGCCGCACCATCGTCATCGGTGCCGGCAAGGCGTCGGCACAAATGGCGGCAGCGCTCGAGACCCTCTGGGACGGGCCGATCGAAGGCCTCGTCGTTACCCGCTACGGTTTTTCGGCGCCCTGTAAGCAGATCGAAATCATCGAGGCGTCTCACCCCGTTCCGGACGAGGCCGGCCTCGCCGCATCCGGCCGCCTGCTCCGGGCCGTGGAAGGGATGACCAAAGACGATCTCGTCATCGCGCTCATCTCCGGCGGCGGCTCCGCCCTTCTGCCCTCTCCCGCGCATGGCCTGACGCTTGCCGACGAGATTGCCGTCAACGAAGTCCTTCTGGCGTCCGGCGCCCCAATCTCGGCGATGAATATCATCCGCAAGCATATCTCCACCATCAAGGGTGGACGCCTTGCAGCCGCCGCCCATCCGGCCAAGGTCGTCTCCTTCATCGTCTCCGATATTCCCGGCGATAATCCCGCGCTGGTCGCCTCCGGTCCGACCGTTCCCGATGCAGGAACTCGGCAGGATGCGCTCGCCTTGATCGATGCCTATCGCATGAACCTTCCCGAAACCGTCCTGGCGCATCTTGAATCTTCGGCAGCAGACGGGCTGGGGCCTGACGATTCGCGGTTTGCTCGCAACGAAGTCCATGTCGTCGCCTCGGCCGCGGTCTCGCTTGAAGCCGCTGCCAAAGAAGCGCGCAGGCACGGCATCGAAGCCCGGATTCTCTCGGATTCGGTCGAAGGAGAATCCCGTGACGTGGCGAGCATGCATGCAGCCATCGCCCGCGAGATCGCAACACGTGACAGGCCCTTCACCAAACCTGTCCTGCTGCTTTCCGGCGGCGAGACGACCGTGACGCTGCGCGCGAAGGGCAAGGGCGGCCGCAACAGCGAGTTCCTCCTATCCTTCGCACTCGGCATAAACGGCATCGCCGGCATTCATGCACTTGCAGCCGATACGGATGGCATTGATGGATCCGAGGACAATGCCGGCGCCTTTGCCGATGGTCATACCGTCGAGCGCCTGCGCAAAGCCGGCGTCGATGCCAAGTCGATGTTGATGCAGAACAACGCCTGGACGGCCTTTCACGCCGTTAATGATCTACTTGTCACAGGTCCAACCTTCACAAATGTGAACGATTTCCGAGCTATTCTCGTTACTAGAGCGTGGTGATGATTTAACGATCCGAGCCAGATTGCGATAGCGGCAAGTTTTACGACGCCCATGAAGTTGGCAAGGCGTTTATCGTATCTGGTTGCGACGCGCCGGAACGGCTTGAGCTCGTTGAAGAAAATCCATGGCCAATCTCCAAACTTAAATCATCACTTCTCCAGAACGTCGCTCTCCGTCAGCCCGATCGCGGTTTCCTCGAGCGCCTGCCGACTGAGCAGCCCGGCGTCTTCGAGCCCTTCCAGATCGGGCAGGTCACGCAGTGTCTCAAGTCCGAACGCCGATAGGAAATGCCTCGTCGTTACATAGGTGTAGGGCGCGCCGGGCGTCGGGCTGCGCGGGCCGGAGCCGAGAAACCCAGCATCGCGCAGGCCGGCAATCGTGTCGCGGCTTATCTCCTTGCCGAACATGGTGGACAGCGCGCCGCGGGTCACCGGCTGCAAATAGGCGATCGCTGCCAGCACTGCAGCCTCATGCTCCGACAGAGACGCCGGGGGCGACCGCGCTGGCGCCTGCGATGCCCGGATCGCAGATGCGTAAGCCGAACGGCTTCGATGCTGCCAGCCGCCGGCCACCGCGACGATATCATAGGGACGGGGCCGCAGTTCCTCGCGCAAATCGTCGATGAGGAGATCGATGCTGCAGCTCTTTCCGACCACGCGCGCCAAAATCCCGCGGCTGACCGGCTCGCTGGCGGCAAAGATCACCGCCTCGACGCGCAGCATCCATTCGCGCCAGCGCAGTTCCGGCGGTAAATCCTCAAGCTCCCGATCAAAGAGGGTTTCATCCTCCGACTTCGGTCTGCGGCCTCGAACTGCTTTGGCTGCATTTGATCCGGCCATCGTCACAGCCCAAACATCCGAAAGGAGGTGCGGCCGGAGAGTTCGCGCACCGCGCCAAAACTTTCCAGTCGCTCGAACAATCGCGTAGCCGCCCAGCGGGAGAGGTGGCTGCCCGGCGCGGAGGCGGGCACGGCATCCTCGTTGAGCAGCTTTTCGATCACGACGCTGGCGCCTTTGGTTCGCACCTTCGGCGCCACCGCCAATAGTTTCTCGGCACGCCGGCCGATGTCATTGGCCTGCCGCAAGGCCTCGACCGTGGCGGACACGAGCGCCAGGCACACCGCCCGCGGGAAAGCGGTCTCCCCGGGCCGCACCCGTCCGCGGCCTCCGATCGTCTTGAACGCCGCGCCATAACGCTCGCCCATCGTGAGCGGCATGCCATACTTCCAGCCGAGCTTTTCCGCCAGCAGCCGATCGGCCAGCCACCAGGCGAGGATTTCGGCATCGGGCCGGGAGGCGCAGATCTTTGCCACCAGGTCCGCGACGGCGAAGGGTGCCGCACGGCCGGATTGCAGCGCGGCGTCGAACAAGTCGGCAATCTCGCTCATGCCGTCGCGGCGCAAGCCGATCAGTTCCGCCAACTCTTGCAAAACCTTGCTGCCGATCGTCCATTTCTTCGCCGCCAGTCTTTGGAAGGCCAAAAGCGTCGCGCCGGCCGGGCCTGGATCGTCGCCGGGCGCGGTCAACAGCACCCCATCACGAAGCCCTGCCTCACCGACATTGCGGCCAAGCAGTTGCACGGCGGATTGTGCGCTCCTGAGCGCCAGACGCTGACGCCAGCAGCCCGCCCAAGCTGGCTCGGCGCGAACCAGATCGTCAAGCGATTTCAATGCGATGCCGGCGGCGAAGGCGGCGTCTGTATCGCCCAAATCGTGCTGGCGCGCGCTCGCCCAGGCCGGCAGGAACAGCATGGCCACCGGCCCGATCGGGGCGGCGAGAGGGGAACGGAAGCGCGAATCCATGCCGCTGAGCATAACCAAGACGAGCAGTTTATGCTACTATTTTCAGTTCAAAACGCACAGCATGTCAGCCGACTTCACATCCGATGATCTTGCCTTATCGGATATTATGGAGAGATGGACCAAACCGTCGAGCAAAACGATGATAATCACGCTTAGCAGGCTGTCGGAAAAGGCCTAGCGTGATCGCATTTGTCATGAATCACCTGCTCCAACGAGATGAACGTTGATGGAGGTGCGGCGGTGATGAGTTGGACCTGTGACTGTACAAGCTCGGCATTGAGATTGTCTCCGCCGAGGCAGAACATGCCGACCAGACGCGCCGTGCCTGGCGCCGCTATGGCAGGGGTCGCTACCCAGCAATCTACGCCGACTGCTGTTCCTACGCGCTTGCAGCGTTTACCGGCGAGCCGCTTCTCTACAAGAACAACGACTTCTCGCAAACCGATACAGCATCGGTTTGACGAGGCCCCTGGAGAACCGATCGCCCCCCACCAGCCTTCGGAGACGATCGCGACTGACGGCGCAGCAGGCAAACGGCTTGCCGGATTCCCCTCCCCTCCCCTCCCTGGCCATCTGAAAAACCTCACTGATCGTGCTCGCGTCTATGTCGAGGCGGCGAGTTCGCTCAATACGCGCAAGGCCTGTACATCCGATTGGAAGCATTTCGCAGCCTGGTGCCGTCGCTCGGGCTTATCCCATTCCTCCGCATCCCCAAACCGTCGGGCTTTACATAGCCGCCTGTGCTTCTGGCGCCACCGAGTGCGGCATGAAGGCAGACTCTGTCTCGACGATCGAGCGTCGTCTTTCATCGCTGTCCTGGAATTATAACCAGCGCGGTCTCCACCTCGACCGGAAGGATCGGCACATCGCGGCTGTCATGGCTGGCATCCGCAACAGCCACGCCAGACCGTCAATGCAGAATGAGGCGGTTCTGGCGGAAGGTATCGTCGCCATGCTTGAGTCACTGGACCGAGGCACCCTGCGTGGAATGCGCGACCATGCCATGCTGCTGATTGGCTATGCTGGCGGGCTGCGGCGTTCGGAGATCGTCGGTCTCGATATAAATGCCGAGCAGGCGAAGATGGCTGCGGCTGGATCGAGTTCCTCGACAAGGGATGCTGATAAAATTGTGCGGCAAGACCGGTTGGCGCGAGGTCGAGGATGGTTCGTCCCATGCCACCCTGGTTATTGCCGTTGAAATCTGGATCAAGTTTGCCGGGCTTGCCCATGGCCCCGTCTTCCGGCGCGTCATGGGACAGCGAAAAACGGTCGGAGCAGATTGAGCGCCAAGCAAATGGCGCGGCGGGTCAAGCGTGCAGCGATGGCTGCGGGCGTTCGGGGCGACCTAAACGAACTGGAGCGAGCTTTCACGTTCTCAGGTCATTCGCTGCGGGCAGGCCTGGAATCGTCCGCTGAAACGGACGAACGGTATGTGCAAATACAACTCGGCCACGCTTCAGCTGAGATGGCGCGCGAGTACCGGCGCCGGCGTGACAGCCTTCGGATCAATCTCACCAAGGCCGCAGGTCTATAGCCGCCCGAGATTCAAGAAAGGTCCCAGTTTACGTTCCACTGTCGAAGACGCGTCGTCAGCATCCTGCAAGTCGATGCCAAATCGGGCGTATCGAAGGTGTCTGCTATGGAAGTGAAAAACACATTTCCCTACTCAAAGTAACAGCTGTTACCATTGCGCCCACTCAATGGAGCGCACTCCAGTTGAGGATTCGACATCCGCATATAGCAATACGTTCGGGCGGCGCTGCGGCCCCCGCCCTCCGTCGAACCACGCCCGAACCCGCTTACGGTATCAGAGAAGGAGTGCTGTAGCCCCAACGCGGATTCATCAATTCCGGCTGTGTCTGATCCGGTGAAGGCGGGGCACTATCAACTCCGCTATCGCGGTGCAAACTCGATGATTAGCGACTTGAGTTCCACTTCCCGGACACGCCGCGCGGCTTCATCCGGGCTCACCCAAGCCGATCGTCGCTGGCCCTTCTCCTTGAACTTGTCGGCAGTTTCGCGAGCCTCGATCTGGAAGACGTCAACGATGCAGGGTACGACGGCGCCGGTCTCCAGTGTTTTCAGATAGGTGTAGCTGCCGACCGCCTTCTTCCTCACGGGACCACGAACGCCGGCTTCCTGTTCAGCCTCGATCGCGGCGGCCTCGTAAAGCGCCTTGTTCTTCATCGGCCAGCCTTTTGGAATAACCCAGCGGCCGCTTTCGCGCGACGTCACCACCAGCACTTCGATTTCACCGGGCTTCTGTGTGAAGCGGAAGCACAGCGCCGCGACCTGCTGCCGGAACGATCCGGAAAACAATTTTTCCGGAGACGCTGCCAATTGCTGCAGCAATGTCTTGGGTCGGCCGCCCTCCTTCTTGATGTCCCTCAATGCGATATTCTCACCGTCCCGACGACCAAGGCCGAGAGAGGGCCGCGTGCATGTCAAACAGGAATTTCGAAACTGTCATTATATCGGATATGTCCTTGTTGACCCGAACGAGCGACGGGCTGTCAAACCCGCCGGAGCACATATCGTCGCATAACCGTATTGGCGACTGGGGTCCATGCCCATCAGATCCTGACCGATCTTTCAACAAGGTCCCGAGAGATGTGGAGGAGAAAATGCGCCAAGGTTTCGTACCGCGGCGTTGCCGATCAAACTGCTGATCCGACCCCGGCAGACTTGGCGCGTATGCGGCCGTGCGCTACCAACCTCTAATCAGATCGCGATCCTCCCCGATCCTACTGAAACAACGGGTGCAAGCAAGCGACCTATGTACGACCAGATTGCCAGGCATCCGTGATCTTTTTGGCCTGCTCCGCCCGTTCTTCGGCCGTGCTTAACGAAACACCAGCAATATTCGGGATCTCCTGCCGCACCTCGTCCATAACCGCATATGTCGTGGCATCGACCGCGTCGGCCAGTTCGGCGGGCGTCTCCGAACGCAATTGCGCGTAGCGACGCTGAACTTCAGCCATCGGAATATGGCCGGCAATCCAGTCTTCCACCCAGCCGAGAAACCGCGGATGATTTTCCACTGGCAAACCCAAGGCTTCCTTCGCCGCGACCGATCGAAACCACAAGGTTCTGCGCTTGTTCGGGTTCCAGTCTATCATTCGGCTTCTCCATCCTTCGGGTCCGTCAAGAGACTTTCTCCCGACATTCGCAATCGCGCCGTCTCCACATAGTCTACAGCCCTGCGTGCCTTCGTCGCATTCAACGCAGCAAGTATTGGCTCGAAGTTACGGTGCGGTGATCGCGCCCGGGTTTTCGAGTGCTTGCTCATGCTCATATGCCTCCCGCCAGCGGATTTTAGCGGAAGAAGGGGCTGTATGGCATTCATCTATTTTAAGCCCATCTGTCCCGAAACTTGCGGTGAAACGATGAGAAAGCCACGCCAATGAATTCGGGCCTCTTTGTCGGCCCGCTGGGGTAACAGCTGTTACCCTGCAACGTCTGGCAATCGACGTCGTGATCATATAACCCCAGACAAGATCCGCTTCCACTGTATGGGAGAATCAGCGAGCTCGGGAAAAGGTTCACGGGTGGAGCGTTCGCATGGTGTAGCTCGACCACGAACTCGCAAAAGCTCGCCGACGAACAGCCGACCGGTGGCGCTATGGGCTTTCTCATTTCCATGCCGGCGAGCGGCCATCATTGGTTGTGGCGCGATTTCAGATCCTCGGCATTGACCAGTAAAGCGCGACATAGGACGTCCGGTTACAGGAGAAGATAAGCCTCGGGCCGGAGCGGGCGTGTCCACGATTTTTTCAGCCCGTCGTATCAACTTACTCCCGTCCGGGCGTTGCTCCCGTTCGAGGCGGGTTTGGGGACATCCCACCACGAACGAACGCCATTCCAAGAAGAGGTGGCAACCGTTGTGTCGCTACGAACTCCCATATCGGCTGTCAGCAAGACCAAACAAACTCCGCTCAAGATTCAGTTGACCTTCAACCGCACGATCGATCATCGCTCGGAAATAACCGCCGGGTTTCGAAATCTGGTCGGGATCCCGGATCGATTTTTCCAGAACAGTCGCCAAGATCGCGGCAGCCGCGTAAATGCCGACACGTTTTTGCCCATCTGCCCACCCGGCCTCCGATAGTCCGATCATCCGGCGGAGGTTTTCACCGGAACGCCCAAGCGCGGACCAAGAGTCAAATTGAACCGCAATCATGGCCTGTGTCTCGGGGCAGGCGGACTGGAGGAGACCGACGGACACGGAGCCAAGAACTTCGCTCTGGATAATATTCACATCCCGAACATCCTGCCCCATCAGACCTTTCCTGGCACCCTCAGCTTCGGCAGGCTTTTTTTCGAAAGCCTTTTCGGCCGCATAGCGGCCGCTTGATGTAATTTTGTCCCGCTCGATAGAGCGGGTCCGTTTTGTGTTACCACCATAAAAGGAATCTTGGGTTGTATTAATATAAGGGCTGACATCCATGTCACCCTCGGCTGACATATTAAACGGAACCTGTTCCGAGGGGAGTTTGTGCGTCACCTGTTGATGCAGGTCACGGACAGTCTCTGCTCGGACGACGTTCGGCTGGCCGATGGCCAGAATAGCCGCCAACTCGGTTCTCACACCTTCCGTTTCTGCCGGAAATGCGGTGCACATATCTTCGATCGTCCGCGACAGGCGGGCAATGTCGCGTCTGGCGGCGAGTTCTGCGTTCAACCGTACCTGATATTGCTCGACCGCCTGCTTTAACTCGTCCAATCGTACGCGTGCCGGTGTGAAATCAATTCCGAACCCCGCGACCACCTCACCGATGTCATTACGATAAACAAACCGACGACCGGTGGAACTGTCCCGATAGGCCGCGATGCCGGCTTCCACGAGCCGGCGGATGCAGCGGATCACCGTGCGCTCAGAACGCATCGTATATTCCGCAAGCTTCGCGTTCGAAATCGCCACCACGGGGCGTGCCGCGCCCTTCCAGTCATCGGCCCGCGATAGACCGAGAAGGATATCCATGACATGATAGGTCGTGCCGTCGATGCCGAGAACAGGCGCCGCCTTTTTCAAGAGCAGCGCTATTTCAGACTTGGTCGTGTCCGGCACATCGTTCGCCATCGCCAGGCGCGCGCTGGCGACAATTCCGGGGGTGACGCGTCTGAAGGACGCCACAGAGGCTTCTTGGGTCATAGCTATCCCGCTGCGAATCCGAAGAAACGCAGTTCCAATCGTTCGATTTCGCGGGAGCCGTCGGATGCGGGGCGTAAAAAATCGGTCCCCGTTGATTGCAGAGACTTGATTAACACCCTCGTCCGTCTTAGAATCAGATCGTTACAGCTGATGTTGACGGTTCACATGTGGTCCGTTGGCTCGTGGTTTAAGGGTTTGCCGATTGCAGTCGGTAGACCCTTTTCCATTTCTGGCGATCATGTCATCGCAGAATCCTTTCCCTGTTTTTGCTGAAACTCCTCGACAAGTTCGGGCAGCCGTTGCAGCAGCCAGTCCGAGAGGCCGGGAAGGCGATTATCGGGAATTGAAATGCGGGTGGAATTGTCCGCCCGCTTGGCGGCAATGATGATACCGTGCGCAACCGAAACCTCGACCAGATCCGGCTTGCGTTTTGACGTCTGATCGAAAGCGTCGAGCACAAGACTGAAGCGCTGGTCGCTGTCGCTTTCCAACCAGGCGGCGGAGGCTGTCAGGTCCTTGAGCGTTTCCGACTGGCGGGCGCTCAGTTTCCGGTCATGGATCAGAGCGCCCAGTTTTTCCCATTTCGGGCGACCGATGGAGGAGGCGGGGCCGATCTGACGGATCAGCGCATCGGGGATCAGCGATGCCGTATTCGTCAGGATCGAAATATAGGCGAGGCGCTGCCCCTCCTTGCGGCCGAGCGCATCGGAGATCGTCTCCCGGGAATAGCCGCGCTCCTTCAGCTTCAGGGCAAAAAGCGCCTGCTCGATAAAGGACAGGTTGAGGCGTTCGGAATTTTCGATGCCTTGCGAGATGACAAGTTCTTCGTCGCTCAGGTCGCGGACGATCGCCTTGACCGGACGCTTGAGGATCTGGCAGGCGCGCAGGCGCCGATGCCCATAGGCCGCCTGATAGTGACCGGGCTTGCTGGGCAGCGGACGCACCAGGATCGGCAGCTTTTGCCCCGCTTCCCGGATACTTTCGACGAAAGCCTGAAACCCATTATCGCCTTCAATGTCCAGGCGGTCATTCACGAAGGACGGGATGATCCGCTCCGGATCGAGTTCGATGATCGATTCTGACGACAGCAATTGGTCATGCAGCCGTTTGTTCTCGTCCTCGATCGAGACGAAGGCACGGTCCATCGACTTGACCGCCGCCGAACCAACGCGTCTTTTCTCCGCTTCGGAAGGGGAGGGGGCTGCCTGCTTGTTGAGCGCTTCCGGATCGACATTGCCGAACAGGCTCTTCATTCGCAGGTTTCGTTCTTTCGGATTGACCATTACCGACCCCACACGTCCTTGATGTGAAGAAAGATTTCACGGTTGACCGAGTCGACGGATTCAAGAGCCCGGCTCAGCGTATCACGCCCGACGCTTCCCCTCGAAAGTTCATAGAGACTCTTCTTCTCGAGACCAGCGCTGGCGATCGCGGTCGTTTCGACGACGGCCGGTGCCAGCACATCTTCCTTGAAGAGGGAGCGCAGCAAGGTGACGACATTCACCTGCGGGCTGTCATTCGGATTGTGTCGGGTGATGACGTAGCGGATGAAATCATGGCTGAGCGTGCCGCCACGCTCTTCTATCACGCCCATCAGATCGCTCATCATCGCAAGAAACTGGTTCATGCTCGCTACGTCGATCATCGCGGGATGAATGGTGATCAAAAGACCGGTCGCAGCACAGAGCGCACCAAGGGTAAGATAACCAAGCTGCGGCGGCGCATCGATCAGTACGATATCGTAATCCGCTTCGACCTCGCTGATGACAGCCGAAAGCCGGCGGAAGAAAATCCTGTCGCCGCGACCGTAGCCGTCCGCGATCGCCTGTGGCGTCTCGTGCTCGTACTCCATCAGTTCCAAGTTCGCCGGGATAAGATCAATCCCTTCGAAATAGGTTTTGCGGATCACCTCCTGAATAGGCCGGCGTCGATCGTCGTAGCGGATGGCCGCATAAACGGTCTCGTTCTCATCAACGTCGAATTCAGGCTGATAGCCGAACATCGCAGACAGTGAAGCCTGCGGATCGAGGTCGATAGCAAGCACGCGCAGGCCCTGGATTGCGAGATAATGCGCCAAGTGCAGCGTCGTCGTCGTCTTGGCAGATCCGCCCTTGAAATTGGCGACGGTGATGACCTGCAGTTTTTCGCCTTCCCGACGGCGCGGGAAGAAATCGAGTGCCTCGGCGGGGCGCTTCTGGGCTAGATGCTCGCGAATCTGGTTGATCTGCAACAGCGTGTAAATGCGCCGGCCGTTATCCTGCCGCTCGGGAATGGCGCTCTCGCCATCCAGCGACATTTGCCGCAAGGTCGATTCCGCGATACCAAGCATCGCTGCGACTTCGCGCGACGTAAAGGTCTTCAGGGACTTTGCGTCCTCGGGCTCGTAGAGCCGTTCGCGGATCGACTGGAGTTGCGCGGACAGCAATTGCGACTGCCGACTGATCTTCGTTGCCGAAGATTCCACAGGTTCGATATGCTGCTTGCTGGCTTTCATTTTCCCTCACGACGGATTTTTCGTGATCGTCAGTGGTTTTCCGTCGAGGGAACCATTGACCGATTCCCGACTTTCGTCAAACGGTCTTGGTAAACGGCCTTTTGCCCCTAACGGCGGCATCCTGCCTATAAGAATCAGAAAAAATCATAAATTACCTAATAAATCAAATATTTAGATAGCTTTCCGGCATCGGTACCGATTATCCATCGCAGGCGATTCATCCCACAAAAATCTTCCGCGGTTGCGGGGGCCGCATTGCGATTCGCCCCGACTCGTAACCGCATGCCCAATAAACATTGTGCGATTCGTATCCGTGTCGCTTGCTACCCGCTCATAAGGATGGAGAATTGCAGTCCTATCGTGACACTTCCATCACGAACATGAATCGACGCGGCCTGATCGATTCATAAGTCTCGTTGGACGCCGACGGCGGAATTTCCGATTCTGTCGGCATGATCACGCAGCCTTATCACCTCTATATCGAACGATCCGACGCCTCGAAAAACATGGCGCGCTACTATGTCCTGGAGATTTCCGCGACCCTCTTCGGAGAGGTCTGCCTCATTCGCTCCTGGGGTCGGATCGGCAAGCGTGGGCAGAGCAAGATCCACCATTTTTCCCGCGAAAAGGAAGCGGTGGACCTCTTCCTCGCCCTCATGCGCAGCAAGCGCGCACGCGGTTATCGTCCATGCCCGACACCCATCCCGGCAAGTACCTGAGTGAAGAAACCAAAACGACGAATTTTTTCAGGAAAAGCACGCCTTGAACTGCAAAAATCCGGGCGAAACAGGCCAAAAGCGGCATTTTTCGCTTTCTGCGCTCCGTCCTGACCTCCCTTCGAGCCCATGGAAGTGTGCGAAAAGGGGTCGCTGGAAAGGGGCGATTAACCTTTATTTTCTATTGAAGAGAGGTGTGCCCATTGCCCGTGAATTTTGAGTGAGCAGGTGACTATGCGTCTTTCCCGAACGAACTTTTCGAACAGCTTCGATAACACGGGAGAACAGCCCGCAGATCCGGAAAACCAGCAGATGAAGGCAGAACTGCAGCGTCGCATCTATGGCGCACCGAACGCGAACCCTCTCGATATTTCATCTCATGTCGCCACCGATACGGATGCGATGGCTGCCAGTGAAATCGAGGGCAGGGATGATGCGCCGGTCTGGCAGAGCGCCTTCGTGCTGGGTCCGAACGTCCGCTTCACCCGAACACCGGAAAGCGTCTATTCCAAGCGCCCAGCAGTGGATCACAAGGAAGAGCTTGAGGCTCCGGTTGTTGCTGCGGTCGAGCAGCCTGAAGTTATCGACACAGTACCAGTTGCAGAAGTCCCTGCCGTCGACGATGCGATGCCCGCCTATGGCATTCAGGCTCTGTCACTGAGGCTAATGCGTGAAATGAGCGCCGCCGCGGCAGCCCGCATGGAAAAGACCGTTCCGGGTTATGAACCACCAGTGACCGCGGACGTCGATCTCGCATGCTTCCCGGTAGAGCAGGCCGTCATTGAAGTGCCTGTCGCTCTCGCCGCCACAACGATTGCCGAATCGCAGCCGACCTTCTCATTCCATGTCTCCGATCACGTCTTCTGGGATGCGATGGACATGGATGCCGACATGGAGCTTCTCGCTCCGATTTCCAACTGGAAGGCGCCTGAAGTCCGGATCGCGGCCAATTCGGTGACCGCGCTCTATCGCGAAATCGGAATCCGGCCCGCGGGCGCATCAGCCTTGCCGACGCCGAAGATCGCGCCGCCGACACCAGCATTGAGAGTGCCAATCCGCCCCGCACGGGACATCAAGCCGTTCGCGGGCGTAGTAGCACCCGTCAGGCCCGCCATTCAGCCGAAACTGCCCGTTGCCCCCGTCGTGCCGACACCGACGCCTGTGGTAGCAGTTGCCCCGGTACCGATCCCGGCTCCCCGGATCGAAGCTCCCGCGACCCCTGTCCACGTGCCTGTCATGGCAGGAGAAGGCGCATATGTCTTCCCGCCCGTCGACTTGCTACAGGAGCCATGCGTCCAGGAAACCGCCGTCATCACCCAGGAGGCGCTGGAACAGAGCGCCGGGCTTCTTGAAAGCGTGCTGGAGGATTTTGGTATTCGCGGCGAGATCATCGATGTCCGCCCCGGCCCGGTCGTAACGCTCTATGAGTTCGAGCCGGCACCGGGCGTCAAATCTTCCCGCGTCATCGGCCTTTCCGACGATATCGCCCGGTCGATGTCGGCGCTGTCGGCCCGTGTCGCGGTCGTTCCCGGCCGCAACGTCATCGGTATCGAACTGCCGAACCCGGTGCGCGAAACCGTCTATTTCCGCGAACTGATCGAATCGGAAAACTACGGCGAGACCCGTTTCAAGCTGGCGCTGTGCCTCGGCAAGACCATCGGCGGCGAGCCCGTCGTCGCCGAGCTTGCGAAGATGCCGCATCTGCTGGTCGCCGGCACGACCGGTTCCGGCAAATCGGTCGCCATCAACACGATGATCCTGTCGCTGCTTTATCGGCTGAAGCCGGAAGAGTGCAGGTTGATCATGGTCGATCCAAAGATGCTGGAGCTCTCCGTTTATGACGGTATTCCGCACCTGCTGACGCCCGTCGTGACCGATCCGAAGAAGGCGGTCATGGCGCTGAAATGGGCCGTGCGCGAGATGGAAGACCGGTACCGCAAGATGTCGCGTCTCGGTGTGCGCAATATCGATGGTTACAATGCCCGCGCGGCAATGGCACGCGACAAGGGTGAGACGATCCTCTGCAGCGTCCAGACCGGGTTCGACCGCTCGACAGGCGAGCCCGTCTACGAGCAGGAGGAAATGGACCTCGCGCCGATGCCCTATATCGTCATCATCGTCGACGAGATGGCCGACCTGATGATGGTCGCCGGCAAGGAGATCGAAGGCGCCATCCAGCGGCTGGCCCAGATGGCCCGCGCCGCCGGCATCCATCTGATCATGGCGACGCAGCGTCCGTCTGTCGATGTCATCACCGGCACCATCAAGGCCAACTTCCCGACCCGCATCTCCTTCCAGGTCACCTCGAAAATCGATAGCCGCACGATCCTGGGCGAACAGGGTGCCGAGCACCTGCTGGGGCAGGGGGACATGCTGCACATGGTCGGCGGCGGCCGCATCGCTCGCGTCCATGGTCCCTTCGTCTCGGATGAGGAAGTCGAGAAGGTCGTCGCCCACCTGAAGACGCAAGGCCGGCCGGAATATCTCGGCACCGTCACCGAAGATGCGGAAGAGGCCGAAGAAGCGGTCGAGGAAGACAGCGCCGTGTTCGACAAGGGCGCGATGGCCGAGGAAGATGGCAACGACCTCTACGACAAGGCCGTCAAAGTCGTGCTGCGCGACAAGAAGTGCTCGACCTCCTATATCCAGCGCCGTCTGTCGATCGGCTACAACAAAGCCGCCTCGCTGGTCGAGCGGATGGAGCGGGAAGGGCTGGTCGGAGCCGCCAACCATGTCGGCAAACGCGCGATCCTGTCCGGCGGGCGCGAAACCGCGGAACTGCCGGTGGGCGACGACGAGTAATTTCAGCCAATTTCATCAATTATTTCGGTGACTTACAGCGCTACGCGTCATATGTGGCACACGGCGTTGTAGTAATTCATACCCGTCGCATAATTTCATCCTTGAACTGATGCCGGTTTAAGGAATTATGCAGTAAAGCCCCGATTTGCGTTTGGCCTATTGCTTTCGCCCAGAGGCAAACGTTTGCACTTACAAAATTTCCATCTCTTACCTTCGCGGTTGTCCCGTCTTCCTACACAGTTTCCAAGTGCTCTGGATGGGCTGGGGTAAACCTATTCGTTCGGCGCGGCCGGATCTTTTCCGGTGGTACTGACATGTTCCATGCGCCGGGCAAATTCCCGCCGTAATGCGCGCCGCAGTTCGGCGGCTTCGTTTCGGCGAACTTCGATGAGATCCAGACATTCGAGTTGGGGAACGGCGACCGGGCGGCCGGTATCATCGACAGCGACCATGGTGAAATAGCAGGAATTGGTGTGGCGCTTCGTTCCAGACCGGATATTTTCCGCCTCTACCCGGATGCCGACCTCCATCGAGGTCCGGCCGGTATGGTTGATGGACGCCCGGAAGGTGACCAGTTCGCCGACATTGATCGGCTCCTTGAACACGACCTGATCGACGGACAGCGTCACCGCATATTGCTTGGAATAGCGCGACGCGCAGGAGAAGGCGACGCGATCAAGCAGGTTGAGCAGTGCGCCACCGTGAACCTTGCCGCTGAAATTCGCCATGTCCGGCGTCATCAGCACCGTCATTTCGAGATGGCGGGATTTGGACTCCGTGCTTTCCATGTGCCTGCTTTCGTTCCCCGTTATGTCAGCCGCCAGAAGCGGCGCCGATCCAACCTGACATTCCCGGGTCACAGGTTCAACGCCTCTGCGGCACTGATCCCGGCTTTCAACCGCGCGAGGTCATCCACACACCGACAAGAGTGACCGCCAGACCGAAAAGCATCGCCGCCGTCAGCGGTTCGGAAAACAGCGCCCAGGCCCAGATCATCGTCACCGGTGGGCTCAGATAGATCGCCGCGCTGACCTTGGCGACCGGAAACAGCCGCAGGCTGGTATAATAGACGGCATAGGCGAGGAAGGTCGCGAACAGCACCAGCCAGACCATGCCGATGGCAAAAGCCCCTGTCATCGGCGGCGTGATATTGCCCTGCCACAGCGCGCAGAGGCCGAACAGAGCCGAGCCCGTAAGTGTCTGGATACAGAGGCTCTGGTGAACCGGCATATGCCGCACCCGCCGCCTCTTGTGGAGAACGGACGCGACCGCGAAGATGAGCATCGATCCAACGGTCAGTCCGTAGGCCCAGAGCGGAGCGGCACCGAAGCTCAGACTATCGAAGGAGACGAGCAGGACACCGGCGACGGCAATCGCCGTTCCCAGCCATTGCCGTCGCGTCAGGCGCTCGCCGAGCATCGGCTGCGACAGGCCGGCGATCGCCAGTGGCAAGAGGTCCGAGATCAGCGCGACCAGTCCGGTCGGTACCCGCTGTTCGATCGCCAGCGCAAAACCGCCGAGATAGAGAAAGACCGCCATGACCCCGAACAGCATCTGGTCGCCGACCATCCGCAGGCTGATCCTGGGCCCGATGGCCAGCGCGAACGGCAACAGGATCAGTCCCGAAAGCAGCGTGCGCCAGAACAACACCAGCACGACACTCGCCTCCTGGCTCGCATAGCGAATCCCGACGAAGCCGGAACTCCAGCCGATGATCAGCAGGGTCGCCAAAAGCGGCCAAAGAAACCGGTTGCGGGGGAGGGCAGGGACAAGGGACTGGACGGTCATGGGAGCGGCCTGGGATCGAGAATGCTGATCGTCGGATATCGGTATTGCCAGCTGGACGCACATGACAAATTTCGATGGCAACATGACATGTGGAGAAAATCTGTCATGCGTCCACATATTCCGTGATATTAGGCATCGTGAACGGAAAGGAACGGATCGATCATGGAAGACCTGAAAAACCGGCGGCTGGAAATCGATGCCCTGCGCACGCTCTGCGCCATCCGCCAACACGGCGGGGTGACGCGCGCCGCCACCGCGCTCGGTCTCTCCCAATCCGCCGTCAGCCACAAGATCCGCAGACTGGAGGAGAATCTGGATTGCGAACTGCTCGGCCGCCGCGCCGGCGCGCCGATGTTCACCTCGGCGGGCGAGGACCTGCTCGATTATGCCGGCCGGATCCTCGGCCTGCATGACGAGGCGCTTCTCAGCCTGTCGAAGACACCGCTCGCCGGCCGTCTCGACCTCGGGCTGACGGAGGACACAGCATGCAGCGATCTCGCCCGCATCCTCGGCCGGTTCAAGCGCTTGCACCCGAACGTCTCGGTCCGCACTCGGGTGCGGATGAGCCTCGTCCTGCGCGCCATGCTGGACCGCGGCGAACTCAATGCCGCGATCATCCAGGTTTTCGCGCATGAAGTCCGCCCAACCGACACTGTGCTGTTTCGGGAAAACCTTCACTGGGTAAAACATCCGGACCTGCCGCTGCCCCAGAGCGGCGCGATCCCGTTCCTGTCGTTCGACGATGAATGCTTCTACCGACAATGGGCGCTCGATATTGGCCAGGACGGGGACGTGATTCTCGAAACCGTCTTTGAGTGTTCGAGCGCTGCCGGCATTGTCGCGGCCACCAATGCGGCCATGGGCGTGGCGCTGCTGAGCGACCGCCACTTGCGCGGCGGCATGCAGATCGTCAATACGCGGCTGCCGTCCCCGCCCGCCCTTGCCTATGTCGTCCGCCGCGCCCGCCGGTCGCGAAATCCGGCGCTGGATACGCTGATCAGCGAGATCGAGAACGATATCAGCCGGCTTGGCGGCCTGACGCTGGCAAGTTGAAAACCATATCGAAATGCGCGGCGGCCCCTGCTAATCGGCAGGGGCCGCCGCCCGTTCATTGAGGATCAGACCAGGATGAAATCGCTGGTGCCGAGCGTCGACAGATTGTCGAAGGTGGCGATCAGCACGGCTTCCTTGTCGCCGCCCTTGCCATCGGCATCGAACCAGAGGCGGTGCGCGTCTTTCTCGAACAGGAAGGTCGGGCCGGTCGTTGTGAAATTTGCCTCGTCGGCAAGGACAAGCTTGATCGCCGTCCCCTTGGTGAGACCGAAGCCGATATCGTCGAGACCGATCTTGTCTTCGCCACGCTTGAAGTCGGTGATCTGGTCGCCGCCATCGGTCAGGTAGTTGAACTGGAACGTGTCCTTGCCAGTACCACCGGTCAACAGGTCACCACCCGAGCCACCGTTCAGCGTATCGTCGCCGCCACGCCCCTGCAACACGTCATCCTTGCTGCCGCCCCAGATCCATTCGCTGGCATTCGAACCGCGGATATCGTCATCCTGGCTGGTGCCCCAGATACGCTCGAAATTCTTGGCGGTCAGGCCAAGCGCGAGGCCATCGTTCTGGGTGTTGTCGAGCAGGTCGAGCTTCACCGAACTGTCATAGCCGTAATAGTTGAAGTCCAACGTATCGATGCCGGCGCCGCCATCGAAAACGTCCTTTCCTTTGAAGTCGTTGCGGGTGAACCAGTCGTCGCCCGCACCACCGTTCAACGTATCGCTGCCGGCATCGTCATAGAGGAAGTCATTCCCGGCGCCACCGTTCAGCGTGTCATTGCCTGCATTGCCGCGCAGGACATCATCGCCGGTGCTGCCGGTGACCGTATCGTTGCCCTTGGTGCCGACGAAATCGAGCGATTCCATCCCGGAGAAGGTGGTGGTCGAATTGACGTTGACCGTGCCGGTGGAGAAGGTGAACTTCACGCCCGTCGCCAGCGCCGAAACATCGACATAGACCCGGTCCGTACCGCTGCCGCCAATCGCCGTGTCGCCGCTGTTGATATGGACGAAGTCGTTGCCGGCGCCGGCATCGATCGTGTCGGCATCCGTATCGCCGCTGCTTCCGGCGCCCCAGATCTCATCCGCGCCGTCGCCACCCTTCAGCGTATCGCGACCCTTGCCACCGTAAATCCAATCGTCGCCGCCGAGACCGGTCAGCGTGTCGTTGCCATCGTTGCCATCCAGCGTATCCGAAAGATTGCCGCCGGTGAACTTGTCGGCGCCGCTGCCGCCGGTGATGTCGATGCGCTCGAAATTCTTCAGCGTGACATCGCCGTTGACGAGGGTGGCATTGGCGCTCAGCGTGAAGGTCAGCGCCTTCGTCGTTTCATTGCGGTCAATTTCGGCAAGGTCGGTGCCGCTGCCGCCCTCCGCGACCAGCTTGCCATAGGTGTATCCAAGGCCGGAATTGAGCTCCACGGTATCGTTGCCGGCGCCCAAGTCGAGCGTCGTCGTATCGCCACCCGTATGCGCCTCGAAGATCGACAGATGGACGCTGTCGTCGCCGTCGCCGGCGGAGATGGTGTTGTTGCCGCCGAGGTCGTAGATCAGGTCGTCACCCTTGCCGCCGACAACCTTGTCGTTGCCGAGACCGCTGTCGAGCAGGTCGTCGCCATTGCCGCCATAGAGTTGATCATTGCCGTCATAGGACTTGAACCAGACACTCTGGGCATTGCCTGCCTTGAGAATGTCATCGCCATAGGTGGAGGTGAAGATGTTGAATATTTCCGTATCCGTGGCGAAGGAACCGTTCGACAGCGTTCCCTTGCCGTTGACGACATCGAATGTGTAGTTGACCGTCTGGTAGCTGTACATATCGATATAGACAGTGTCGGTACCCGAGCCGCCATAGATCGAATCCTTGCCCGCACCGGCAAAGATCGTGTCGTTGCCCGCTTCGCCGTAGAGCTTGTCGTTGCCCGAGCCGCCGTCGATGTAGTCGTCGCCGGCACCGGCCTTCACCGTGTCGTCGCCGTCATAGGTGACGATGTGATCCTCGCCGCCGAGTGTAACGATCGTGTTCTTGGCATTGGTGCCGTAGAGATCGTAGTTCTCTATATTGACGATGGTGGAGCCGTCGGAAAGCGTATTGACGACGTTCGAGGCCTTGGCGGTGAAGCTGCCGGTGATATTGCGGATTTCGATCAGGTCGTTGCCGCTGCCCCCATCGACCGTATCCTTGCCGTCGCCGAGCGAGATCAGAATCTGGTCGTCATCCGTGCCGGCATCCACCTTGTTGGTGCCGCTGCCGGTGATGATATAGTCCTCGCCCGCGCCGCCGAGCAGAGTATCGTTACCGTCGCCAGCCCACAAATAGTCGTCGCCGGTGCGTGCATCCAGCAGATCATTGCCGTCGTCGCCGTAAAGCGCGTCATCGCCGCTGCCGCCGGTGATATTGTCGTTGCCGGTGCCGCCCTGGAGGTCGTCGTCGCCATAGCTGCCGGAGAGCCGGTCATCGCCTTCGCCGCCGCGCAGATGGTCGTCGCCCTGGCCGCCGGACAATGTATCCTTGCCGTCGCCGCCGTCCAGAAAGTCATCGCCGCCGTTGCCGTAAAGCTTGTCGGCGCCGGCGTGGCCATTGAACGTGTCGCTCCATCGACCGCCGGTCAGGACGTCGGCAAAATTCGTCGCCGAGATCGTATATTGCTCGATATCTGTGACGGTGAAGCCAAATAGATTGACCGTCTTGGTCGGGTCCTGCACCGTGAAGGTGAGGCCAGCCTTGTTGGATAGCAGGTCCAGTTCGACCGTGTCGATCCCAAGACCGCCATCGATGACGTCGCCCTTCCAGTTGCCCAGCGCCGTCTCGGTGAAGGTGTCATCACCCGATCCCCCACGCATGGTATCGGCGCCTGCGCCGCCCGTGAGAACGTCATCGCCCTGGCCGCCGGAGAGCGTATCGGCGCCGAGACCGCCCGAGAGGGTATCGTCCTGGAAGCTGCCGCTCAGCGTGTCGTTGCCTTCGTCACCCGACAGCGAATCGCGGGCGAAAAGTCCGTAAATCTTGTCATTGCCGCCCAAGCCGTAAATGTAATCCTGATCGAGAGTGCCAGTCAGCGTCTCCGATGCCTGTGTTCCGTATTTTGTAGCCAATTTGCTCACCCATAGCCTGTGTTTCGGAAAACAGCCTTCCCGTGCCGACCGCATCGCGAACCGACGCAAGAGGTGCTGTGTGAACCTTGGAGGTCAGGCCGCCGCGGTTCTGTGACGGATTGCAACCCGTCGTGACCGCATCTGCTCACACGGCGAGACGTGATCCTGTTTCTACGGTAACTGCGCGTTTCATTTTAGCTGCCGGAGGCAGACGGTATTTCGGTAGAAGTCAGGCGAAGATCAGGGTCGCGCCAGTGATATGCGGAATGGCAAAGGCGACAACGAAGGAAGTGTAATATCCAAGATTAAGACAGGACCAGAGTATGATTTGCGAGGTCGGCCAGGGCGTCGTGAACGACGCTCACTCAATTCTCCCAGACAGATCAACAGTTCCTGACAGACCGGCGTGGCGGCTGCAAGGGGCTTACGGTATCGCCGCCTTCTCCATCAGGGATATCGCACGCCGTCGAAACCGTGATAGACCGCCTTCAACCGATGAAGCCCACATTGTCGATTGAGGTTTGCGTGAAAACTGCCGCCCGAGTGTCCATCCTGCTCTGCAGCCTCCTGATTCTCCCGTTTTCAGCCCATGCCGAGTGGCAGGCTGTCGAGAAAGTGCAGACCTATTCCATTCAGGGGAAAACCGGTGCCGAACTCTATACCTCGATAGGTGAACGCGGGCCGGGGACCGGACTTGTTCGTGCCATCGCGCACACCAGTTTCAAGCTGACCTGGACGCGCAAGTACGAACCGCAGGGCGGCGGTTGCACGATCGTTACGAACAAGCCCAAGCTGATCATCACCTATACGCTCCCGAAGCCGACGGGCAAGCTGCCTTCCTCCACCGCTGCCAAGTGGCAGACCTTCATCGCCGGCGTCCAGGCCCATGAGCGCGTGCATGGCGATCACATCAAGGACATGGTCGAGGCGATCGAGGTCATGTCGGTCGGCCTGCACGTGCCCGACGATCCCGGTTGCCGCAAGATCAGGACCGAACTGACGACGCGGCTCGGCGCCCTCTCGCGGGAACAAAGGCAGAAGAGCCGGGATTTCGACAGCGTCGAACTCAGCAATGGTGGTAACGTTCACCAGTTGATCCTCAATCTGATGAATGGCGGTTGACTCCCGCAGCCTCAGAGCGGCACCGACAGGGTCGATATGACATTGTCCATGACGATGAGGTCTTGAAATTTCCGGACATTGTCACGGTCAAGGAACAGCTTGTGCGTCAGCCGCTCTTAATGCGCCATGTCGGCGACGGGGATCGCCGTCTTGGTCGTGGTGGTCTTGTTCTGACCGGGCCTTACAGCCCGGCGATCTTCGCCAGGTCGTCACGGGCGCCGGGCGCGGCGGCCAGCACGGGCGCGCCCTTGGTCAGGCGGTCGCCATCGACGGGGAAGGGGTGGTACCAGCCGCCGGCTTCCTTCACGAGGCAATAGCCGGCAAGGCAGTCCCAGGCATGCATGTAGGGTTCGTAGTAACCGACGAGGCGACCGGCGGCGACATAGGCGAGCATGAGAGCGCCGGAACCGTTGCGGATGAAATTGCCGCCGGCCTCCAACAGGTTCTCGACCATGCGCGCCACGAAAGCCGGCGTCACATAGTTGTTGGCGCCGATGCCGGTGACGGCGTTGCGGATTGTGCGCGAGGGGTCGAGGCTCAGGACCTTGCCGTTCAGCGTCGCTCCCCTTCCGGAAGCGGAGGAATAGAGTTCGTCATGGCACGGCGCGTGGATCACGCCGATCACCGGCTCGCTATTGTGAAGCACGGCGATGGAGACGCACCAGTTCGGCATGCCGTTGACGAAGGGGCTGGTGCCGTCGATGGGATCGACCACCCAGGTATAGCCTGAGGTTCCCTCGATCAGGCCGTATTCCTCGCCGAGAAATCCGTCACTCGGATCGGCTTCGGCAACGCGGGCGCGGATCAGCGTCTCGACCTCGCGGTCGGCGATGGAGACGACGTCCTGCGGGTCGCGCTTGGTTTCGATCACCAGTGTTTCACGCTTGTTGAAATAATCGAGCGCAACGGCGCCCGCTTCCCTGGCGATGGCCTGCGCCAGCGCGAAACGCGCGTCGAGCCCGGAAATCTGCCCGGTAATCTGCGATGTCATGGATGTGGTCCTTCTCTGATCCTTTAGGGCTTCAGCCATTGATGATGGCGATGCCGCGTCCCTTGAAGCCGACGGCGACGGGCGTTGCCGGCGCCAGTGCGCGCTCGACAGCGGGATCGACGACGAACAACCGGCCCGTGCTGGTCTCTACCTCGTATTCCACATGGTCGCCAAGATAGGCGGCATGGGTAATCTTGCCCGGAAAGGCCGCGTTCTCAGCCGGTTCCAGTGTGATTGAGTTCGGCCGGACCGCGAGCGCCGCCTGGCCCGGCCTCGCATTGCGGCTCGGGACGCGGTGCTCGAGCGCGCCGACGCGGATGATGGCGTCCGCGCCCTCGATGCCGATGACATCGCAGGGCACGACATTGGCCTCGCCCATGAAGTCGGCAATGAAGGCGGAGGCGGGTGCCTCATAGAGGTCTCGCGGCGATCCTTCCTGGGCGATGGCGCCATCCTTCATGATGACGATGCGGTCGGAAACGGCGAGCGCCTCGTCCTGGTCATGGGTGACGTAGACGGCGGTAAAGCCGAGCCGCTGCTGCAACTCGCGGATTTCGGTGCGCACTTGACGGCGCAGGCGCGCATCGAGATTGGACAGCGGTTCGTCGAGCAGCAGCACTTGCGGTTCGAGCACGAGCGCGCGGGCCACGGCGACGCGTTGCTGCTGGCCGCCGGAAAGCTCGGCCGGCAGTCTTTGGCCCATGCCAGCAAGACCGACGAGCTTCAGCCCTTCCTCCGCCCGTTCGCGCGCTTCCTTCTTCTTGAGCCCCGACGATTCCAGCCCATAGGCGACATTGTCGAGCGAGGTCATGTGCGGAAACAGCGCGTAGGACTGGAACACCATCGAGACATCGCGCTCGTTGGCCGGCAGCATGGTGACGTCCTTGCCGCCGATCAGGATCTTGCCGCCTGTCGGATGTTCGAGGCCGGCCAGCATGCGCAGGGTCGTCGTCTTGCCGCAGCCGGAAGGGCCGAGCAGCGTGACTAGTTGGCCGGGCTCGATGGTCAGCGACAGATCGTGGATGGCAGTAAAACTGCCGAACTGCTTCCTGATGTTCTGAAAGACGACGGAGCCGGCGCGTGTGTTGATCATGCGGTTTTCTCCTGGGCGAGAGGAATTGATGGGGCGGCAGTCACGCCGGCGACGCGGTTTTCGCGCCGCAGCCTGCGCTCGCCGACAAGAAACTGGAAGCCCGTGATGATGGCGACCATCACGACGATCAACATGGAGGAATAAGCGATCGCCACACCGTATTCGCCGTTCTCGACGAGACCGACAATGTAGGAGGTCGCCATGTTGTATTCGGCGCTGACGAGGAAGATGACGGCGCTGATCGAGGTGATGGCGCGCACGAACGAATAGACCAGCGCCGCCGTGATCGCCGGGCGCAGCAGCGGCAGGATGACCTTGCGGATCGTCCGGAACGAGGTGGCGCGCAGCGTCAGCGAGGCCTCGTCCAGGCTCTTGTCGAGCTGGCTCATCGCCGCCACCCCGCCGCGCACACCGACCGGCATGTTGCGGAAGACGAAGCAGGCAATCAGGATCAGCGCCGTGCCGGTCATTTCCAAGGGCGGCAGGTTGAAGGCCATGATGTAACTGATGCCGATGACCGTGCCGGGGATCGCAAAGCTCATCATCAGCGCGAATTCGAAGACATTGCGGCCGGCGAACTTCTGGCGAACGATCAGGTAGGCGGTGAGCAAGCCCACGGCAGCTGTCAGCGGCGCGGAAATCAGCGCGATCTCCATCGTCGTCCAGAACGAATTCCAGGCAACGCCGGTCCAGGCGATGACGCCATCGCGGAACTCGACCGAGAAGGCCCGTTCGTAGTGGTCCAGTGTCAGCGAATTGTCGAGGCCCCAGGTCTTCACGAAGCCGCCGAACAGGATCATGCCGTAGATCACGATCGTGAACAGCATCCACGGAACGACCAGGGCATGCACGCCGATGGATAGCGGCTTCGGCAGCGCGATATGTGCGCCGCTGTCGCCCTTGCCGGTAACGGTGGCAAAATTCTTGCCCGCGAGCCAGTATCGTTGAGCAAGGAAGGCGGTCAGCGTGAAGCAGAGCAGGATAATGGCGAGCACGGCTGCACGCGACGGATCGTTCTGCGAGCCGACGACGGCAAAGAAGATTTCCGTCGACAGGACGCCGTGGCTGCCGCCGAGCACCAGCGGATTGCCGAAATCGGCCATGCTTTCGATGAAGCCGATCAGGAAGGCGTTGGCGATGCCCGGCTTCATCAACGGCAGCGATACGCGCCAGAAGGTACGCCAGCGATCGGCGCGCAGGGTCTGCGACGCCTCTTCCATCGACGGGCTGACGCCTTCGACGACGCCGATGAGGACGAGGAAGGAGATCGGCGTGAAAGACAGGACCTGCGCGATCCAGATACCGGTCAGGCCATAGAGCCAGCGGCCGGGTTCGATGCCGAACAGGCTGGAAAGCCCTTCGGTAATGACGCCAGCGCGGCCGAAGAGAAGCGTAAGGGCCAAGCCGATGACGAAGGGCGGCGTGATGATCGGCAATACGGTCAAGAGCCGCAGGCCTTTCTTGAACGGGAAGCGGGTGCGCGTAGCGACCAGCGCGAAGGCGAGCCCCATGATGGTCGATCCGCCGGCCGTCATCAGCGCCAGCCACAGCGTGCGCCAGGCGACGCCGCACCGTTCGCCGCCAATCACGCATCCGAGGCTCCAGATCGAGTTGTCCTGGATGTTGCGGGTAAAACCGTCCGGATTGAACGAGCCGTCGAAATCCTGAAAGGCGCCGATCAGCATCGAGCCGACCGGATAGAACACGAAGATGGCGACGAGAAAGACCAGGACGGCGATCGAGGCGACGACGAAGGCATCGCCTTTCATCACCCCGCGCTCGGCAAGCCCGAAGGAAAAAAGGAGAACGAACACAAGCGACAGCAGGATCGCCCCTGCACCCATCGACGGCTGGCCGTCGGCAAGCGCGCCGAACAGGGTCTCGCTGATCGTCCAGGTCCAGCCGGAAAAGCCGATGGCGAGACCCTGCAGGGTCAGGAACAGGATACCCGCGGCGCCTGCCCAGGCGAGCAGCGTTCCCCGCCGCATCGGGTCGCTGACAAACCGCGCGGCGACGGCGACGCCAAGAAGTATCGCGGCAATCGCAAGCCACAAACGGCCAAACCCGAAGATCTGGAGAATGCCGGGGGCAACGGCGGCCTCACCCGGAAAGCCGGCAAGCCAGCCGAAACCGAGAAACCCGCCCTCGATCCTGTACCAGGGAAGAATGAGCAACGCGGCGATGCCGAGCCCAAGGGCAATATCCAGTCTGCGGTTGCGATTGTCCATGACGATCCCCGCGCCTTTTCATGACGTCGATTTGGAATGGGTGGCCGGAAACCACTTCCCGCCTGTGGAGGAACATGGGAGCGGTTTCCGGGCCGGGAGAGGCTGGCGGATCGACCGGGTATCGCGGCTGCGTCCCGGTCCCGCCTCAAAGGCCTTTAATTGGCGCTTGCGCCGACTTCACGGTCCCAGCGCTCAAGCAGTTCCTTGCGCTTGGCCGGGTCGCCATAGGTCTTGAAGTCATAGTCGATCAGCTTGATGTCCTCGAACTTCGGCGCTTCCTCCGGAATCTCGGCCGACTTGTTGGAGGGAAGCTGGAACGACTTGGCATCCTTCATGCGCGACTGTACCTCCGGCTTCAGCGCCCAATCGTACCAGATCTTCGCATTGTCGAGGTTCTTGGCGCCCTTGACGATCGACATCGAGCCGATCTCGTAACCCGTGCCCTCGCAGGGCGCGACCGACTTGACCGGGAAGCCTTCCGCCGTCTGGGCGACCGCATCATGCATGAAGACGATACCGATGGCGGTTTCGCCACGCGCCGCCGCTTTCACCGGCGCCGAACCGGATTTGGTATATTGCGAGATATTGGCGTTGAGCTTCTTCAGATAATCGAACGCCTGGTCTTCGCCCATGATCTGGACGAGAGAGGCAAGCGCCGTATAGGCCGTTCCGGAGGAGTTCGGATTGGCGATCTGGATTTCGCCCTTGAAGGCCGGATCGAGCAGGTCGGCCCAGCATTTGGGCTCCTTGAACCCCTTTGAAGCGAAAATCTCGGTGTTGTAACCCCAGCCGAGCGCACCGGCATAAACGCCGACGGTCTTGTAACCGGCGCTTTCCGCCTGATTCTTCGCCCAATCCTGCAACTGGTCCAGAAGCGGAGACTTATATTCCAGCGTCAGGCCTTCAGATGCGGCCTGCAGATGCGGGTCGCCGGTGCCCGCCCACCAGATGTCGGTCTTCGGATTGCGGGCTTCCGCGCGGATCTTGGCATAGGTCTCGCCCGACGACAGGCGCACCATGTTGACCTTGATATCGTTGGCTTTCTCGAAATCGCCCTTCATCTGCTCGCAGATGACGACGTCGGCCGAGCAGATCAGATTGAGATCACCCGCCGCCTGTGCGCCGAACGCGGTGAGCGTGACACCGGCGGCAAGCGCCGCCGCGGCAATATATGCTGAACCCATGAAACTTCCTCCTGTTGAAGCAGCGCCTCCACGCTGCTCGCTTTTGCAAGCGTGTGCAAATGCTGCATGAGCAGAAACCGGCTGTCAAACTAAATCTTCACAAAACTGTCACATCGGATTACCCGTGCAGATTGATGGCCCCTTGCACGCCATTGCAAAATTGTGCAGATTGCCGGCTGACAGTGGAGAGCAGCGTGTCCCAGAAATTGTTTGTCAGCGCGCAGGAAGTGGCGGAAAAGGCAGGCGTTTCCCGTTCCGCCGTTTCTCGAACATTTACCTCTGGAGCCAGCGTTTCACCGAAGACGCGCCAAAAGGTTCTCGATGCGGCCGAGGCACTCGGCTATCACGTCAATCACTTGGCGCGCGGCCTGATGCGCAACGAGAGCGGTATCGTCTGCCTCATCGTTTCGGAGATTGGCACGCCCTACCGCTCGTCGCTGATCCGCGCCCTGACGCAGCAATTGCAGAATTCCGGCAAGGTGGCGATGCTGATCAACACGGACCGCTCGGACGGCAGCGTCGATCTGGCGCTGCGGCAGGCGATCCGCTACCGGGCCGATGCCTCGATCATCCTCTCCGGCCTGCCGGACAGATCGATCACCGACCTCTGTCTGAAGAACGGGCAGCGGCTGGTGCTGATCAACCGCGACGATGACCGGGAAGGACCGTTGCGGATCAACCTCGACGACACGGAAGCGGCAGCGCGCATCGCCACCGCCTTCGTGCGCGCCGGCTGCAAGCGGCTGGCTTTTGCCAATTCTCAAGCCGGAACGCCCAGCCTGATGGCACGCGAGCGCGGTTTCGTCGCGGCCGCCGCGGCACACGGCATGGAGGTTGTGGTGGAGCGTTTCGGCCATACCGGCTACGAAGCCGGCCGGATCGTCGCCCAACAGCTTCTGACGCGCAAGGAGCGGCCAGACGCTGTCTTCTGCGCCACCGATCTGCTTGCCTGCGGCTTCATGGACGCAGCGCGCCACCAGTTTTCCATGTCCATCCCAGACCAGGTCTGCGTGGCCGGGTTCGACGATATCGAGCAGGCTTCCTGGTTATCCTATCAGTTGACGACGTTCGCGCAGCCGGTTGATACGATCGCCCGCGAAGCGGTTTCCTGGCTGGTCGAGGATGGAGCTGCACCGGAAAGCCGGTCGCTGCGCCTGCATGCCGACCTCGTCTGGCGAACATCGATCCGGGGCGGCTGACGTGTGGCGGCTTTCTCAACGATTGGCCGGACTGCGGCCATAGAGCAGCAGCATGGCGATGATGACGGCGCCGTAGATGATCTGCCGCCCGGCTTCCGGCATCTGCATGACGGACAGGATCGACTGGAGCAGCGTGATGAGGATGACGCCGGCGACGGTGCCGAGATAGGAGCCCCGGCCGCCAAGGATCGACGTGCCGCCGAGAACGACAGCAGCAATTGAAGGCAGCAGGTAGGTGTCACCCATCGATTGCGCCGCCTTCGAGGCATAACCGGCCAGCAGCGCGCCGCCGAAGGCGCTGAGCGCGCCGGAAGCGACGAAGGCGATCAGCACGATCCGGCGGGTGTTGATGCCGGAAAGATAGGCCGCCCGCTCGCGGTTGCCGATGCCATAGACGGAGCGGCCGAAGGTCGTACGGGTGAGGACAAAGACGGCGGCGGCGCCGACGATCGCCCAGATCAATACGGCATTAGGCACGCCCGGCAGGAGAAAACCGGTCGCCAGATAACGCATGGCCGACGTGGCGGAATCCTGCGGCGAGAAGCCGCCGGTATAGACCACCATCAGCCCCTGCGCGACGGCGTTGGTTGCGAGCGTGATGATCATTGAGGGGATGCGCAGATAGGCGACGCCGATCCCGTTTGCGAGCCCGATCGCCATGCCGCAAAGGATGCCGAAGGGAATGGCGAGAATTTCGCCCGCAGGGCCATAGGCCGCAGCCGCACAGGCCATCATGCCGCCGACGGCCACCGACCACGGAACCGAAAGATCGATCTGGCCAAGCAGGATGACGATCATCATGCCCGTGGCGATGACGCCAAGGAAGGAAGCGACCTTCAATTGCTGCAGCAGATATTCCGGCGACAGGAAACTCGTCGAATAGAAGCTGCCGATCACGAGAAGAAGAATGATGCAGGCAAATGCCGTTGTTATGGCCGGGTCCAGGCGTCGTAGCAGTTTCGGTGGGGTCATCGGCTGTTCCCGTGTCGTGTCGCTCATCCGAACCACTCCAGGCGATTGCGGACGCGGAACAATCCGAACGCTCCAAGGCTGACGGCGACCAGCAATACCACGCCCTGGAACAGAGGTTGCCAGAGCGGGTCGAAGTCGAAGACGAACAGCAGGTCGCCGATCGTGCGAAACGCCAGCGCGCCGAAGATCGCTCCGACGGCGCTGCCCCTGCCGCCGAACAGCGAAACACCGCCCAGCACGACCGAGGCGATCGAAAACAGCGTATAGGCGTTGCCGCTGGCGAGCGCCGCCTCGCCGGTATAGGTGAAGAAGGTGAGAAACAGTCCGCCGATCGAGGCAAGAAGGCCCGAAAGCGTATAGGCCATGAATTTGGCGCGGCGGATGGGAACGCCGGACATATAGGCGGCGACCTCCGAGGAGCCCGACGCATAGGCCGCCCGCCCCAGGACGGACCGACTGAACGGCACCCAGATGACGAGAACGACGACGACCAGTGCAACGAGGCTCGACGGGATCAACCCGAACATCCGCCCGGTCATCATGTCGGCGAGATCTTCGTTCACCGAGCCGCCCGGAAAGGGTCGCAATAGAAGCGCGATGCCGAAGAACACCGCGCCGGTGGCGATGGTCGCGACGATCGGCTGCAGCCGGCCGTAGATGACGATCAGCCCGTTCAAGGCACCGCAGGCAAGGCCGGTTGCAAGCACCGCAACAACGCCGAAGGCTGTTTCGAGCGGCGTGCCCACCACCAGCCAGGAGGCGAGCGCGTTGGTCAGGATGAAGATCATGCCGACCGAAAGATCGATCCCAGCGGTGATCACCACCAGGGTCTGCGCCATGGCGACGAAGGCAAGCAGAACGCCCTTGTTGGCCGCCGTCTGGACGACGTTGGCCGTCAGCCCGGCCGGATGGTTGGAGACATAGATGACGAACATGAACAGGAAAATGCCGACTGCCATCAGCGTGCCGCGCTGTTCGTTCAGTCCGTAGCGCCATTCGTTCATGCCGCTGTCTCCATTGTCTTGCTCTCGACATTGAGCGCGCTGGCGATCAGCGCATGCTGGGTGATGCCGTCGCCCGCCAGTTCCCGCACGATGCTGCCATCATAAAGGACCAATACGCGATCGCAGCAGCCGATCAGTTCATCATAATCGGTCGAATAGAACAGGATGGCTGCGCCCGCATCGGCAAGGCGGCGCAGCAACTGGTAAAGCTCATGCTTGGTACCGACATCGATGCCACGCGTCGGATCGTTGAGCAAAATGATCCGCGGCTGGCGCATCAGCCATTTGGCGATGACCACCTTCTGCTGGTTGCCGCCGGACAGCGCCCCGACCGGGACATTGATGCCATCACTCTTGATCGCGAGCAGCTTGACCATCTCGTCGATCAGCCGCGTTTCTTTATCGCGATCGATGACACCGCCGCTGGAAATGCGGTCGAGAACCGCGAAGGACAGGTTCTCCCGCACTGTCATCGGCAGCATCAGTCCCTCGGTCTTGCGGTCCTCGGGAATCAGCGCCATGCCGACCTCCTCCGTGCTCGCCGCTGCCGGGCTCTCCAGCGGAACAGGTTTCCCATCCACCAGAACCGACCCTGTCGTGCCGCGCAACACGCCGAACAAGGCGAGCAGCAATTCACGCTGTCCCTGCCCGTCGAGGCCGCCAAGGCCGACGACCTCTCCCTTGCCGACGGTGAACGAAATATCACGCAGGCTGTCGGTCCAGCCGAGGTTCCGGCATTCGAGCGCCGGTGGCCTTGCATCGACCCGCCGGTCCGGCTTCGCCGGAAAGGCGCTCGAATATTCGCGGCCGATCATCATCTCGACGATCTCGCCGTCGCTGCGCGTGCCGGCGGCAAAGCTCAGGACATTGCGACCGTTGCGGAACACGGTGCACTGGTCGGCGAGTTCGGCGATCTCGTGCATGCGATGGGAAATGTAGAGCAGCGCCAAGCCTTCGGAACGCAGTCGCTTCAACACGGAAAACACCTTGGCGACATCGGCTGCGGTGAGGGCGGACGTGCCCTCGTCGAGGATCAGGATTCGTGGCTTCCAAGCCAGCGCCTTGGCGATCTCGACCAATTGCCGGCGCGACAGGGGCAGGTCCTTGACCAGGGCACGAGGATGCACGTCATCGGCGCCCGCTCGGGCCAGTGCTTCCTCGGCGATGCGGCGCTGGGCCGGCCGATCGATCAGGCCGAAGCGGCGCGGCGGGTTGGAGATGCTGATATTGTCGGCGACGCTGAGATCGGGGATCAGCGACAGTTCCTGGAACACGCAGGTGACCCCGGCGGCCGATGCCTCGGCGGGCGACCGGAAACTGACGGGTCGCCCCTCCAAGAGCATGCGGCCTTCATCCGGCGCAACGACGCCGGCCATGATCTTGATCAGGGTGGATTTGCCGGCGCCGTTTTCGCCGAGAATGGCATGAATGCGGCCAGCCTCCACCGTCAGTTCGGCATTTTCCAGCGCGCGGACGCCGCCATACCGCTTCGACACGCCGTCCATCCGGAAAAGCGGCTGGGCCGCCTGTGGGTCTGATATGGTCATGAAGGTCCTCAGGTCGGGTTTTCACGTGTCGCGCTCTCAGTGCGCGACACGCTCTCAGGCGATGCGGATTCCGGCCCGATCTTATTTGTCCGCCTGCGTCTGCCCCATGATTTCCTGCGCGGTAAAATTGATGCCGCAGGTGGGGAAGGAATTGCCGACGAAAAAGTTGTCGGACTGGTCGGGATAGAAATCCTGGCCTTCCTTGAAATTCGGGTCCTCGACGATCGCCAGCGGCAGCTTGACCGATTGCGGAACGACCTCGCCTTCAAGCGCTGCGATCGCCGTCTTGATGGCGACGGCCACCTGCGCAGGACCTGTGCCTGCCGACGAGCATTTCAGGCCGTCGGCTGCATGCTTGGAGCAGAACTTGCGGAACCCGTTCTCCGTTTCGCCGCCGAAGGGCACGAACGCATGGCCGGCATCGATCATTGCCTGCACGACGCCGGTGTCGCCACCCTGCGCGGTGATGCCGTCGAACTTCTTGTGGACGGCGATGGCATCGGCTGTCGCCTTCTGCGCCGTTGGATCATCCCACTTGCCGAGAACTTCGACGACCTCCCACTTCTTACCGGTCGCATCGAAGGTTTCGTGGATGCCGTTGTGGCGATCGGTATCGACCGAAGTACCGGCAACGCCGCGCACTTCGAGGATCTTGCCGCCCTCCGGCAGATGACCCGCCAGCCAGTTCGCCCAGAGCACACCGAGACCCTTCTGGTCGACATTGACGTTGATCGCATCCTGCGTGTCAAGAATGTTGTCGAAGGCGACGAGGATGACGCCGGCTTCCTTGGCGCGCTTGATCACCGGCCCGAAGGCCGTCGGGTTCTGCGCGTTGACGACGATGGCGTCATAGCCGGAATCGATGAAATTGTTGATCGCGGAGATCTGCGCCGGAACATCTTCCCCCGTCGAGACGACCTTGAATTCCTTGAGCTTGGCGGCCACGTCCGGTTGCGCGGCATAGGCCTTGGCGGTCTGGATCATCTGGATGCGCCAGGTATTGGCGATATAGCCATTGGCAAGCGCGATCCGGAACGGACCATCCTTTTTCGGGAACTTGAAGAACTTGGTATCGGCCGCCCAGGGGGCGAAGCAGTCCGCCTGGGCGGCGGGGCCGCTGACCGTTTCCGGGTCGGCCATCGCGGTCGCGCAGGACAGCGTAAGTGTAGCGGCAGCAAGAATGCCGCCGACAAATGTCTTGAACATCGAATTCCTCCCACGTGTTGCCATTTCTGGACTGGCCGCGACAGGCGTTGGGAACGTCGACGACCTTTTGCAGGCGGATGGCTGCAGTCGGTTGCCGGTTCGGCAAGCATGTCGATGCACGAGTCCGATGACGTCAAACGGGCTCCTCCCCGAGCGTCACGCCAAGAATGGTAGCGCTACCAATCGGGATTGTAAAGCAGCCATATGACAACATGCTTTGTTAGGAGTTCGGCGCACCTTCGCGTTTCGTACTCTCGCGGATTTTCAGCTCGAAACCGAGATCGACGATCGACTCGTCCGGCCTTTCGCCTACCATTGCGGC
Organism: Pararhizobium sp. O133; assembly: GCF_051669845.1. NCBI lineage: Bacteria > Pseudomonadati > Pseudomonadota > Alphaproteobacteria > Hyphomicrobiales > Rhizobiaceae > Pararhizobium > Pararhizobium sp. O133. Next base: position 430,419 of record NZ_CP196427.1, read on the forward strand.
CTGCACCATGCCGATAGCCTGAAGACCAATTTCGTAGCGCGGCGTCCGAACGCTGGTGATCGACGGAAAGGCCACGGACATCATTTCCAGATCATTGAAACCGGCAAGACTGATGCGCCTCGGCACGTCCAACCCGGCGCGATGGCAGGCGAAGAGAACGCCCATCGCCAGATCGTCATTGTTGCAGACGAGGGCGTCGAGGTCCGGGGTCTTGGCAAAGGCCGTTTGGAAGAGGTCGCCACCCATCGAGACACTTGAGGGCATCGTCGTCGTCGTGACAAGCGCCGGGTCGAAACAGCCGGCGGCCTCCATCACCGACTGGTATCCGGACAGACGACGATGCGAGCGCGGGTCCATGCGGGCGCCGAGAAAACCGATCCGCCGGCAACCGGCGTCCAGCAGATGCTGCGTCACGGTCCGGCCGCCCTCGAAATGGGAAAAGCCGACCATCATGTCGACGGGATCGGGGCCGACCTCCATGATCTGCACCACCGGGCAGCCGGCCTTTTCAAGCAGGGCGCGGGTTGCCGGCGCCTGGTCGATACCCGACACGATCAGGCCGGAAGGATGCTGGCTCAAGAACATCCGCACCAGCCTTTCCTCCTCGACGACGGAATAGTGCGTATTGCCGAACTGGATCTGCAGCCGGCTGTCGCGCAGGCCATCGTGAATTCCCCTCAGCACTTCCGAAAAGACATTGTTTGTGAGCGATGGCACCAGCACACCGATGACATCGGCGCGCGCCGAGGCGAGTGCACTGGCATTGGGGTTGAGCACATAGCCGAGCGCATCGATGGCCGAGAAAATCCGTTCGCGAAGCTCGGCGGAAACCCGTTCCGGGGCGCGCAGGGCACGGGAAACGGTGATCGTGCCGACACCGGCGCGGCGTGCCACATCGGCAAGTGTCGGGCGGCCGCTGCTGCGCCGCGCTCTGTTCTTTACGTCTGCCGTATCCATGATCTTGAACTCCGGCCGGGCGCCTTCGCGGGATCGTCGTGGCCCCCGGACCACCCGTTTCGCTATCAAATCCACTGGTTTGAGGCGCGGGCACATGTCAGGCTCATACTATGCATTGTCAGCAATATTCAATAGCCGGGTTCACTTCCGCAATGCCGTGCCTGGAGGCCACGGAAAAATCGAAGGTGGCTTTCGCCGATTTGCGGTTCGCCTTCGCGGCCCGGTGTGCCAATCTCAGCCCGCATGATTCCGGGGGATGAACGATTGGATAATGGATTTTTGCGGCGGGCCGAACTGTCACGGCCGGACGTCACCATCGAGGATGCCCGCGCGCTGTTTGCGACCTATTACGGTCTTGCCGGATCCATCATCGAGCTGGGCAGCCAGCAGGATCGCAACTACCGGATCGAGTCCAGTGACGGCCGTTTCGTGCTGAAAATCTGTCGGGCGGACTACGGAACAAGCGAACTCGAAGCCCAGAACGCCGCCTTGCGTCATATTGCCGGAAAGCCCGGAAACCCCCGCGTGCCAAAGGTCATCGCAGCCACCAATGGCGATGACATCGTGTTCGCCGCCGTGCGCGGTCAGGACTACCACATTCGTTTGCTTGACTATATCGACGGCGAACCGCTGACGCGGCGGAAACATCTGCCTTCCCAAACGGTTGCCGCCCTCGGCGCGATCGGTGGCCGGCTTGCGCTGGCGCTCTCCGATTTCACCCATCCTGGCCTTGCCCGCACCATCCAATGGGACCTACGGCATGCCGGACCGGTCGTCGATCATCTCTTGTCCTCGATATCGGATGAGGACAGGAAAGGGCGGATCGGGGAGGCGATGGAGGCGGCGCTGAAGCGTATAGAGCCGCTGAAACCGTCTCTGCGGCTGCAGGCGATCCATCATGATGTCACCGACGACAATGTCGTCAGCCGGGCGGACACAAGTGGCCGGCTGATCCCGGACGGCGTCATCGATTTCGGCGACATTCTTCACGGCTGGCTGGTGGCGGATCTCGCCGTCACCTGTGCGTCGCTGCTGCATCACGTCGACGGTGATCCCTTCATCATCCTGCCGGCGGTCGTCGCGTTCGACGCCATTTTCCCGTTGAACACCGCGGAATTGCAAGCGCTCTGGCCGCTGATCGTGGCGCGGGCGGCGGTGCTGGTGGCGAGCAGCGAACAGCAGCTCGCGCTCGACCCGGACAACGGCTATATCAGCGAAAATATCGACCATGAGCGGCTGATTTTCGACGTAGCCACATCCGTGCCCTTTGCCCTAATGGAGACCGCCATCCTGCAGGCCACAAGCCATGCGCTGCAGCAGAACGCGTTGCCCGCATGCGGACCGCTACTGCCGGACGTAGACCCATCTCGCGTGGCCCTTGTTGCCCTCCATAGCCAGAGCTCCGTCTTCGATGGTGCGCCTTGGCCGGCGCAGGAGCAGGAACAGACGATTCTGCGACAGGCCGCCGCCGACAATGCGATCACGGCAACCCGCTACGGCGAATATCGCCTCACCCGCACCATCCTGCGATCGCCGAAACCGGCACCGACATGCGCGCTCCATGTCGAACTGCGCCCGCCGGCCGGCACAAGGATTGCGGCTCCGTTCGCCGGCATGGTGAAACGAACGGCCGATGGCCTCGTTCTCGTCGGAGCGGACACTGTGTTGCATCTGAGCAGTGCGGCAATCTCTGTCGAAAAGGCGGGACTATCGCATGACGAAATAGTCCCCCTCTGGCCTGTCGGCCATCTCCCCCACAAGGGGGGAGAGACCCAGCCGCCAGCTCTCGTTTCAGAGGACGGAGAGAGCGGCAGGTCAAGCCCCTCCCCCTTGTGGGGAGAGGTTGGGGAGGGGACTGTTCCACATACTTCAGCGGAAGAGGGGAAGTCCGTCGCAACCGGCGCCACGATCGCCGAAACCATCGGCAACGGAGCCCTGCGGGTTCAGCTCTGCCGCGACGCCGAGATCGCCCCGCCGCCCTTCGTGCGGCCGGATCACGCCGCCGCCTGGACGGTGCTGTGCCCGTCGCCGGCCGCCTTGCTGGGTTTCGATTGCGACGCTCCGGCCCCGGAGAGTTCGGCACTTCTCGCCCGCCGCCAGCGTCATTTCGCCCGGCCGCAGAAGAATTATTACCAGACCCCGCCGCAGATCGAGCGCGGCTTTCGCGAGCATATGGTCGATGTCGAGGGGCGCAGCTATCTCGATATGGTCAACAACGTCACCATTCTCGGCCATGCCGATCCGCGTCTCGCCGACGCCGTCCACCGGCAATGGCAGCGGCTGAACACCAATTCCCGCTTTCACTATGCCTCTGTCGCGGCCTTTTCCGAGCGGCTGGCGAACCTTGCGCCGGAAGGGCTGGACACAGTATTTCTGGTCAACAGCGGATCGGAAGCCAACGACTTGGCCTTGCGGCTCGCCTGGGCGGCAAGCGGTGCGCGCAACATGCTCTGCCTGCTCGAAGGCTACCACGGCTGGTCGGTCGCCAGCGATGCGGTGTCGACATCCATTGCCGATAACCCGCAAGCACTGACCACGCGACCGAATTGGGTGCATCCGGTCATGTCGCCAAACATCTATCGCGGCCCATTTCGCGGCGAGGACTCGACAGCCGATTATATTGCGGCCGCCTTGCCGACACTGGACGAGTTGGATGGGCAAGGGCAAGGGCTCGCCGGCTTCATCTGCGAATGCGTCTACGGCAATGCGGGCGGCATTCCGCTGCCGCCCGGTTATCTCCAGGAAATCTATGCGATGGTTCGCGCCCGTGGCGGCGTCTGCATCGCCGATGAGGTGCAGGTCGGCTATGGCCGCCTCGGTCATCATTTCTGGGGTTTTGAGCAACAGGGCGTGGTTCCCGATATCATCACCATCGCCAAGGGCATGGGCAACGGCCATCCGCTCGGCGCCGTCATCACCACCAGGGCGATCGCCGATGCGCTGGAGAAGGAAGGATATTTCTTCTCCTCGGCCGGCGGCAGTCCGGTGAGTTCGGTGGTCGGCATGACCGTGCTCGACATCATGCGCGACGAGGGACTTCAGGAGAACGCCCGCGTCGTCGGCGATCATTTGAAGCGCCGGCTGGAAGCACTCGGCCAGCGTTTTCCGCTGGTTGGCGCAGTACACGGTATGGGGCTCTATCTCGGCCTGGAGTTCGTGCGCGACCGCGAGACGCTGGCGCCGGCGACCGAGGAAACCGCCGCCATTTGCGACCGTCTGCTCGAACTCGGCGTCATCATGCAACCGACCGGCGATTCCCTGAACGTGCTGAAGATCAAGCCGCCGCTCTGCCTGTCGCGGGAGAGTGCAGACTTCTTCGCCGACATGCTGGAGCGGGTGCTTTCGGACGGCTGGTAGCCAAACGACTGCTTCGATTACGGAAATGCTCCAACGTTGACCTCTCGACCGCCACCCACCCGGCAATGAATGGATAACCGCATGACGCAGACGGCCGATATCATCATCACCAACGCCCGGGTTCTAACGCTGGACGAGAACAATCCGACCGCGGAGGCCGTGGCGCTCGCTGGCGGCCGAATTATCGCTGTGGGCAGCAGCGCAGAACTCCAGCAATTTTCCGGGCCGGAGACGCAGGTGCTCGATGCGGCGGGCGGAACGGTTCTTCCCGGCTTTTCCGAAAACCACATGCACCTGTTTTCCGGCGCCGCCGAACTCGTCCATCTGCAACTGGCCGGGGTGAGCGGGCTTGCGGCGCTGACCGAAGCCGTGCAGGCTTATGCGGAGACGCGGTCCGGTGAAAAGGTTCTCTTCGCGCAAGGCGCCGACTATACAATCCTCGGAGACGCCGATCGCCTGACGCGTCATCACCTCGATGCGATCCTGGCGCATCAGCCTCTGGTTCTCTTCGCCCCCGATCATCACACCGCCTGGGCCAATACCGCCGCGCTCGATCTGGTCGGCATGCTGCACGGTGCCACGCTCGGACCGGGCAACGAGGTGGTGATGGACGAGGATGGCCTGGCGACCGGGGAGTTGCGGGAAATGGAGGCTTTCACGCCGCTCCAGGCGGCCGGCGGTTTCGATCGCTACCGGCTGGGACTAGCCACCGGCGGCGAGCCCGATCCATACCCGACGGAAGCCGAATGGGCGCAGGATATCGCGGTGATGCGGCGCGGCCTTGCCTATTGCGCCTCGCACGGCATCACCACCATCCAGAACATGGATGGCAATCTCTACCAATTGCAACTGTTGGCGGCGATCGAGAAGGAGGACGGATGCTTGCCATGCCGCGTCGTCATCCCCTTCCATTTCAAGAATTTCATGTCGCTCGACATGCTCGAAAAGGCCTCCGACCTTGCCCGCCGCTATGACAGCGACTGGCTGTCCTCCGGCGTCGTCAAGGTCTTCTACGACGGCGTGCTCGACAGCTGGACTGCCGTCATGGTCGAACCCTATGCGGACAAGCCGGGCGATTGCGGTGAAGGCCTGTTCACGCCGGAAAGTTTTAAAGCCGTGGCGGTCGAGGCCGACCGGCGCGGCCTGCAGGTCGCCGTCCACGCCATAGGCGATGGCGCCGTGCGGGCTGTGCTCGACGGTTATCAGGCGGCGCGGGAGATCAACGGCGCTCGCGACAGCCGCCACCGGATCGAACATATCGAGGTCGTCCATCCCGACGACATTCCGCGCTTCTCCGAACTCGGCGTCATCGCCTCGATGCAGCCGCCGCATCCGCCAGGCTGCGCCGGCGTGCCGCTGGAACCGACCGTTTCTCGCATCGGCCGCAACCGTTGGCCGCTGAGCTATGCCTGGCGCACGCTGAAGAACGCCGGCGCGCGGATTTGCTTTGCTTCCGACTGGCCGGTCTCGCCGATCGATCCGCTTGTTGGCATCGAGGCGGCGGTGACGCGCAAGCGCTGGGCGGACAGCGATCCCGACCAATCCTTCTCGATCGGCGAGGCACTTTACGCCTATTGCGTGGAAGGCGCCTATGCCGAGTTCAAGGAGGATCGGAAGGGGCGGATCAAGAGCGGCTATCTCGCCGATATCGTCATCCTAAACGGGGATATCGAGGCCGTACCGGCGGATGAGTTGAGCACGCTAAAGGCGGTCACGACGATCTGCGGAGGACGGATAAGTTTTTCCTCCTGATAAATATTTTGCCCAGAAAAACGGAATCGTATTGTCAACACTCGGGCGCTGTGTTCACCTAGAACAAAGCCAAAAGGCGGGAACAGCAGCTTCATCAGGGTCGGGTATGCCGCATATGGCGGAATTGAACGCGGTCGAAATTCGCAATGTTTCCAAAGTATTCGGTTTCGGCGAATTTGCCTTCGCCGCCGTCGACAACACGTCCGTTTCCATCCGGCAGAATGAGTTCTTCACGCTGCTCGGGCCGTCGGGATGCGGCAAGACCACGCTGCTCAGGCTGATCGCCGGCTTCGAATTTCCGACCACAGGCGATATCATGCTGAACGGCGAAAACATTGCCGCCATGCCACCGTTCAAGCGGCCGGTCAACACGGTGTTCCAGAGCTATGCGCTGTTTCCGCACATGACGGTCGCGGAAAATATCGGTTTCGGACTGACCATGCTCGGCCGCCCGAAGCAGGAGGTCAGGGATCGTGTCGCGGCCATGCTGAAGCTGGTGCGCATGGAAGCTCTTGCCGGCCGCCGCACCAGCCAGATTTCCGGCGGCCAGCAGCAGCGCGTGGCGCTCGCTCGCGCCCTGGCGCCCCAGCCGAAGGTGCTGCTGCTCGACGAACCGCTGTCCGCGCTCGACTACAAGCTGCGCAAGGATATGCAGATCGAGCTGAAGCGCCTGCAGGCGGAAACCGGCATCACCTTCATCTTCGTCACTCATGACCAGGAGGAAGCGCTGACCATGTCTGATCGCATCGCCGTCATGTCGTCCGGCAAAATCCTGCAGGTCGGCAATCCGCGCGAAATCTACGATGCGCCTGCCGATCGCTTCGTTGCCGATTTCATCGGCGAAACCAATTTCCTCAAGGGCCGGGTCACATCGGTCACCGACGGCATCGCTTCGGTCGAAACGCCGATGGCCGGCACCATCTCCGCCACCATGCCAAAGGATTTCAAGGCCGATGGCGAGGTGACGGTAGTACTCCGGCCGGAACATGCAAGCCTCTGCCCACCCGACCAATCGGGCGTCTGCCAAATGAACGGCACGCTGGTAACCATCGTCTATTTCGGCACCGATACCCATTACCATGTGCGCCTGTCCGACAACGAGACCACGTTCACGCTGCGCGAGCAGAACAAGCCGCTGCAGAGAGCGCGGTTCGCCGAGGGTGACAGGGTCGGCATCACCATCGAAGCCAATGCCGCCCGGGTGTTGAGGAACTGAGATGAGCGATGCGGCGGGCACGATCGAGGCGGAGAAGAGCAGGGATATCCGGAAACGGTGGCTGCTTTCGCTTCCCGCCCTGCTGATCATCCTTCTTGCCGCCACCGGCCCACTTCTGATCGTTCTGGTCTATTCCTTCCTCACGCCCGGTCCCTATGGCGACGTGCAATGGCTGCCTTCGCTGGATGGATGGATCAGCGTCGTGCTGGAAAAGGATATTTTCGACGGCACGCTCTCGCTCGCCGACGCGCATGTCACGATCTTCACGCGCTCCGCCATGCTGTCGCTGGTTACCACCATCCTGACGCTGATCGTCGGTTTCCCGACAGCCTATTTCATCGCGACGCGGCCGGAGCGGACACGCGAACTCTGGCTGTTCCTGATCACCATTCCGTTCTGGACCAACCTTCTGATCCGTACCTTCGCCATTCTCGAGGTCATCCGCAACGAAGGCCTGATCAACGGCCTGCTCTTGAAAGCCGGCCTGATCGCACGGCCGATCCAGATGCTGTTCACCGACGGCGCAATCCTGACCGGCATGGTCTATGTCTACCTGCCGCTGATGGTTCTGCCGCTTTATGCCAGCATGGAAAAGCTGGATTTCCGCCTCGTCGAAGCCGGCTACGATCTCTATGCCACGCCGTTCCGGGTGCTTCGCAAGATCATCATCCCGCTGGTCAAGCCCGGCATCATCGCCGGCTCGATCCTCGTCTTCATTCCGGCGCTCGGCGCCTATGTCACGCCGAGCATACTGGGCGGCGGCAAGAACATGATGCTGGGCAACCTGATTGAACTGCAGTTCGGGCAGGGGCGAAACTGGCCGCTCGGCTCGGCGCTGTCGATCACGCTGATGCTGATCGTGATGGTCGCGCTGCTCGCTTATGTCCGCAATGCCGGATCGCAAGGGAGCCGTCATGGCTAGGACATTCTCCATCCGGCGCCAGCGCGGCTTCACGGCAATCGCGATGATCTGTTTCTTCGCGCTCTACCTGCCGATCGGCGTCCTCGTCTTCTACTCGTTCAACGCAGGGCAATCCCTTGCCTCGTTCGACGGCGTTTCGTTGCGCTGGTTCGAAAAAGCGTTCGAGAACCAGCACGTCATCGACGCATCCTTGCGGTCCCTGCAGATCGCCATGACCGCGGCGGTCATCGCGACGATCGCGGCCACCATGGCGGCGCTGGCGACCACCCGCACCGAGCCGTACCGCGGGCTGACGCTGAAATACGCCTTCATCAACCAGCCCTTGATGATCCCGGAAATCGTCACCGCCGTGGCGCTCCTGATCTTCTTTGCCAGGATCAAGACCTGGACCGGCTATTCCGGCCTTGGTTATCTCATTGCCGCCCATACGGCCTTCTGCATTCCCTTCGCTTACCTGCCGATCCGGGCGCGTCTTGAAAACATGGACCTGACGCTGGAAAAAGCGGCCGCCGACCTCTACGCCACGCCATGGAAGGCCTTCCGCTATGTCACCCTGCCACTGCTCTGGCCGGGCATCCTCGCAGGATTCATGCTCGCCTTCGTGATCTCGCTTGATGATGTCGTCATCACGGAATTCGTGAAATCGGCCGGTCAGGACACCCTGCCGACCTACATGCTCGGCCAGCTTCGGCGCGCCATTACACCGGAAATGAACGCGATCTCGACACTCTTCCTGCTGCTGTCGATCTGCGTCGTCACCGTCTTCTTCGTCGTCAACAGAAAACGTGTCTAACAAGAAGGAAGGGAACAGAACAATGAAGCGCATCACAGCGGCTCTGGCCGTAACGGCAGCACTGCTCGCATCGACCGGTCTCGCCCATGCCGAGGGCGAACTCAACATCTACAACTGGGGCAACTATACCAGCCCCGACATGATCAAGAAGTTCGAGGACAAGTACAAGGTCAAGGTGACGATCACCGATTACGATTCCAACGACACGGCGCTCGCCAAGGCCCGTCAGGGTGGCTCCGGCTTCGATATGGTCGTGCCGTCGCAGAACTATATCCCGATCTGGATCTCGGAAGGCCTGCTCCTGGAAACCGATCCGTCCAAGATGGAGAACTTCAAGAACATCGCGCCGGAATGGGCCAATCCGGAATTCGACCCCGACCGCAAATATACAGTTCCGTGGGCGATGGGCACGGTCGGAACGGTCGTCAACACCGATGTCTACAAGGGCGACATCAACACCTGGGGCATCATCTTCGATACGCCGGATGAACTGAAGGGCAAGGTCAACGTCGTTCCGGAAATGAACGACGTCATCGATGCCGCCGTGCTCTATAATGGCGGCACGAAATGCACCGGCGACCTGACGATCCTGAAGAAGGTGCGCGACACGCTGGTCAACGCCAAGCCGAACTGGGTGGCGATGGAATATGGCACGATCGAGAAGATGGGCTCGGGCGACTTCGCCGCGTCCAGCGACTGGAACGGCTCGGCCTTCCGCCAGCGACTTGCCAATCCGGCAATCAAGTATGGCTATCCGAAAGAAGGCTTCGTCGATTGGAGCGACAATCTGGCCGTCCTGAAAGACGCCAAGAACGTCGAGAACGCCAAGCTCTTCCAGAACTTCATGATGGATCCTGAAAACGCCGGAATGAATTCCGGCTTCCACCGCTATGCCAACGGCATTGCCGGCTCCGACGCCTTCATGCCCGCCGACATGAAGGACGCGCCGGAAATCAAGGTGCCGGTCGAGTTCGCCTCGAAGGGTGTTCCCTCAATGACCTGCCCGCCGGAAGTCCAGGAACTCTACACCAAGATCTGGACCGAACTGCAGAAGTAACCCTCTTTTCGCACCCCGCCATCCGGCGGGGTGCGTTCCCGCCGACGGATATTTTCATGAAAACAGTCTTTTCACCCCGCCATCTGGGCCATGCCAACCAGCTTGAGCTTGTCGCCGGAGCCATCGTTCCAGGTTATGAACTCACCTCGCGCGCCGAATATGTCTCCGGGCGGATCAAGACAGTCGGCCTCGGGCCGATCCTTGCGCCGCAGGACTATGACCTCGGCACCGCAGCCCGCGTCCACCGCCAGGATTACCTCGATTTCCTGCCGACCATCTGGTCGCGCTGGACCGCCGAGGGACGCTCGAGCACGGCGCTGCCTTTCACCTGGCCGACGCGGGGCCTGCGCGGTGACGTGCCGCCGGAATTCATCGACGGATTGCTCGGCTATTATTCCTTCGATGCTGGCTGCGGCATCGTCGAAGGCTCCTGGGATGCGATCAAGTCCTCGCATGATGTGGCACTGACGGCGGCAGCCCTCGTGCAGGGCGGCGAGCATGCCGCCTTCGCGCTCTGCCGTCCGCCGGGTCACCATGCCGGCGCCGGCTTCATGGGCGGCTATTGTTATATCAACAACGCCGCCGTCGCCGCACAATGGCTGCGCGACAACGGCGCCAAGCGCGTCTCAATCCTCGACGTCGATTATCATCACGGCAACGGTACGCAGGAGATCTTCTATTCCCGTGCCGATGTTCAGGTCATCAACCTGCATGCCGATCCGATGCAGGAATACCCCTATTTCCTCGGCCATGCCGACGAACGCGGCACGGGGGAGGGTACCGGCTACAATCTCAACTATCCCATGCGCTTCGGCACCGAATGGGAGCGCTGGAGCCAGTCGCTGGAAGATGCCTGCGGCAAGCTCGTCGCCTACAATCCCGATGTCGTCGTCGTCTCGCTCGGCGTCGATACGTTCGAGAAGGATCCGATCAGCAAGTTCAAGCTGAAGACCGAGGATTTCCCGAAGATTGGCGAACGCATCGCGCAATTGAACCTGCCGACGCTGTTCGTCATGGAAGGCGGTTACGCAGTGGCGGAGATCGGGGTGAATGCAGTCAGCGTGCTCACCGGCTTCGAGGGCGCGTGATCGTGGCCGCGGCTCCAACCATGACGCTCGACGTCGTCCAGTTCTCCTGCACGGATAACCTCGACGACAATCTCGCGACTGCGTCCCGCCTGATCCGGCGGGCGGCGCTGGGCGCCAATGTCATAGTGGCTACGGCGGACAGGGGAGAATGAGCATGACGGATTTTACCCGCGCCGACGTGACGCTTGCCAACTGGCGCCTGTCGCCCTTTTCCCGTTGGGCCTTCCAGAATGTCAGCGAGATCGTGCCATCGGCCGTCATCCGGGCACACCCGCAGACTGAACCGCCGGCCTTGGCGCTTGGCTCGTTGGCCGGGCTCGAAGTCACCGGCGCCGACGGGGCGTCGATGTCGCTTGCGGATTTCCTGACGGCAAGCGAAACCGACGAACTGGTCGTGATGCGCGACGGAGCGATCGTCGCTGAATGGTCGGCCAAACATTCCGATCCGGCGCAGGCCCACATCATCTTCTCGATCTCGAAATCGCTCACGGCCTTGCTGGCCGGCATTCTCGCCGGCAAGGGGCTCTTGTCCTTCGATAAACTGGTCGGCGATTATGTGCCGGAGATCGCCGGATCGGCTTACGCGGACGCAACCGTGCAGCAACTGTTCGACATGGAAATCAGTGTCGATTTCGTCGAGGACTATCTCGATACATCCGGCGCCTTCGACCGCTATAGGCGCGCGACGGGCTGGAACCCGCCGAAACCACACAATCCTGCACCCGACCTCAAGACCTTCGTCTGCGGCATCGGCAAGGGGACAGGGACGCATGGCGAGAAGCATGCCTATCGCTCCCCCAACACCGATCTCGCCGGCATGGTGTTGGAACAGGCGGCCGGCAAACGCCTCGCGGCGTTGTTCAGCGAGTATCTCTGGAGGCCTATCGGCGCGAAATCCGACGCGATGATCACGGTCGATCGCATCGGCAATGCGCGCGCCGCCGGCGGCATGTCAGTGACGGCACGTGATCTGGCATTGACCGGCGAACTGGTGCGAAAGGAGGGGGCAGGCCTCATCCCTCCATCCTGGATCGCCGACCTGTGGACCGGCGGCAATCGTGATGCCTGGAAGATCGGCGACCAGTCGGCCCTCTTCGAAAACGGCAGTTACCGCAATTACTGGTATGAGACCGGGCAAGGGGAACTGGCTGCGATCGGTATTCACGGCCAGTGGGTCTGGGTCGACCCGGCAAGCCGGACCGTCATCGTCAAGCTGTCGTCACAGGCCGTGCCCATCGACGCCGTCCTCGACCAGGCGATCATCGGTGTGCTGCGGCGGATTTCGAGCGCCGACCTTTAACCGGTTCGGATGCAATGGTGCCCGCTCCGGCGGCATCCTCGGGGCTGGCTTCTGGCGGCGCGATCGGCCAGCGGACCAGCGCCTCGATCCCCGTTGCCGTCAGGCCATAGATGCCGCGCTCAATGTTCTCGAACCAGCCATAGACATTACCGCGCAGGATGGTCGCCGCCGCCGGCGCGATGGCCTTCAGGTCGCGCGGCCGCAGTGGTCCCGCCTGGAGTGCCGCCGCGCAGGCGAGCGCCTGCTGGCGATAGGCCGTCATGATCGGCGAACGTGTGCTGCCACCCGCCGTCGGATCCCCCTTGCGACGCTTGTGCTCGGTGACGAGGCGCGAGCGCTTTCGGTTGTTCTTGCGGGGCATCAAGGCAATCGGACTGACCAGAACGTCGACCGTGCCATTGTCGGAAACCGAGAGCATGCCAAAACCGAGCCGCCGGCAGAGATCGCGGTAACGGCGGTCGCTCTCGCGGCCCTTGCCCTTTGCCGACACCCGGGCAGCAATCCACACCTCGTCGCTCGCGGCTGCCCGGTCGACCGCCTGCAGGATGAGTTCGAGATTGAAACTGAGCTTCAACTCGCAGATCACCACGACCGGCGGCTCGTCCGGGCTCAGGCCAACGAGATCGCAGCCGGCAATCTCGCCCTTGACAGCATAGCCGGCCGCTTCGAGAAAGGCCTTGATCGGCTGATAGAGCGTGGTCTCCAAATCATGTCCTCATCACACGTCGGTTACGGTCTTGCCGCGATTTGCCGCCGAGATCAACGAAGTCTCGCGAATTTTGGAACCAAGCGAAAACAGCCGCCGTCATGTGGACTGGAACCCGTCGCACCGCCTCATCGTTGTCCCGGATATCGAGCGGACTGGAAAGGACAGTGAATGATCAGCGGCGCGCGCACATCGAGTTTCAGGACTGAACCCGAGACGCTTGGCAAGGCGGAGCGGTTGAGGCGGTTGCGCCGGCTGAACGTGGCGGCGCGGCTGATGGATACGGCGCTCAGGGTTCCCGGCACGAATATTCGCTTCGGCGCCGATTCCGTGCTCGGGCTCCTGCCGGTGGTCGGCGATGCAAGTGGCGCCCTGATCGGCCTCGTCATCGTCAACGAAGCCCGCAGGCTAGGCGTGCCGCGCCACAAGCTGATCCGCATGGTCTACAATCTCGGCCTGGATGCCGTCGTTGGCGCGATCCCGGTGGCGGGTGACGTTTTCGACGTCTATTTCAAGTCGCACAAACGAAACATCCAACTGATCCTCGACCACTTCGAGATGGACCGCACGGATCTGGGCTGACGGTTTTCGGATCGCCTTTTCCATAATCAATCAGGCTTTTCCTCGAGTTTCGCCTGCCGATCGCCAATGAGGTGATCCACCTTGCCCTCCGGTCCATGTTCCGGCTCGCCTTCGGCCGCCTCCTTCAAAAGTCGCGTTAGACGCTTCAACTCCTGTTCATCGAGATGCTCGATGCCCATGAAGCGGTTTTCCGCATGGCTTGTCAGAATCAATTCGTCGAGTTTCGCCTGCACGGCCTTGCCGTCGCGGTTCTGGGAGTTTTGTAGCACGAAGACCATCAGGAACGTGATGATCGTCGTCCCGGTGTTGACCACGAGTTGCCAGGTTTCCGAAAAGCCGAAGAGCGGGCCGGTCACCGCCCATGTCACGATCCCGGCGACGGCCACTACGAACGTCGCCGGCTTCCCGGCAATATCCGCAACAGCGCCGGAAAATTTCGAGAAGAAACTGGGTTCCGCGGACATGGCACTTTCTCCAACGTATCTACGGTCTGGAAAATCTTCCGGTGACCGGGAAGTTCCGATGTCGGCACGCATTAGAAAAAGAAAGTCGGGCCGGGTCGTCAGAGATCAAGCTGGAGACTGCCCGTCCCTTTGGCCGGAACGGCACAGCAGATCAGCGCTTCGCCTTCCGCGATCGGGGCGGACGGACGCTTGGCATAGGTGACGGAGCCCGAGACGACCTTGGTGCGGCAACTACCGCACGTTCCCAGACGACAGCTGAATTCCGGCGCAAGCCCGCGTGCCTCCGCCAGTTCCAGCAAGCTGCCGGACCCCGGATTCCAGCGAGCCTCCTTGGCCGATTGCACGAACTGGACGGCGACCGGGATTGCCGAAGCGCTTGCCAGCGGTTCGGCTGCCTTCGCCGCGTCCGGCGTCCGGGTCAGCGAGGCCGGTCCGAAGGTTTCCGCATGGAGGCGTCCATCGGCGATATTGAGGCCACGCAGGCCGTCGTAGAGCGACTGCATGAAGGGCGGCGGGCCGCAGAGATAAAAATCATAATCGTTGAACGGCAGGACCTTGCCGAGCAACGCCGTATCGATCCGACCTTGGACATCATAGTGTTCACCGGCCGAAGCGCCGGTGACATCGCTCAGCACGCGGATCAATCGCACAACGCCGCCGGCGGCAGACACCAGATCGGCGATCTCCCGATCGAAGGCGCGGTCTTGCTTGGTCCGTGCCGACACGAACAGCCAGGTCGGGCGCATCCGCCGCTTCCGCAGGCCCTCGTAGACGATGTGACGCAGCATCGACAATATAGGAGTCACACCGATGCCGGCGGCAAGCAGGACGGCCGGCCGGGCCTCGGTCGGATCGATGGTGAAAAGGCCGGCAGGCTTGCGAGCCTCGATGATATCGCCCTTCTTCAAAGTATCATGCAGGTGCTGGGACACCAGCCCTTCACGCTTGACGCTGATCCGGTAGATGCCGTCCGAAGGCGCAGCCGACAGCGTATAGGTGCGCGTGACCGGGGTGTCGCTTCCCGCCGGCGTCACCCGGATCGGCAGGTGCTGCCCTGCAACGTGCGGCAGCAGGCCGAGGCCATCGGCCGGGTCGAGATGGAACGAGCGGACCGTCGCACTTTCCTGGACGATCCGCGCCACGCGGAACGGCCTCCAGGCAGCGGCGGTTTCCTGCGCCTTGATGCGGGTGGCCGCGTCATCCCAGCTGCCGGTCATCAGTGAATTGGGCGATTGTCCATCACGGCGCGATGCCCAGCGCAAAGCAAGGGCCTCGGGACGGCGCACGACATGCCGTGGCGTAAAACGCCAGAACCGTTCGGCAC
Organism: Pararhizobium sp. O133; assembly: GCF_051669845.1. NCBI lineage: Bacteria > Pseudomonadati > Pseudomonadota > Alphaproteobacteria > Hyphomicrobiales > Rhizobiaceae > Pararhizobium > Pararhizobium sp. O133. The sequence goes on from NZ_CP196427.1 coordinate 445,937, forward strand.
CTTGGAAAGCGGCGATCTCCGGCGAATCCAGCACGACTTCCGCATCGCCGGAAAGCTGCAGCAGTTCGCCGGTCTCGAAATCGGCAAAGACCAGTCCCGCCTTGCCGTTGGCAAGGATGTTTCCCAGCGTGTTGAAAAAGAGATTGCCGGCAAAATCGGGGATGGTGAGCACGCCGTTTTCGTCCACCCGGATGAAGCCCGGCTTGCCGCCGCGATGCGACGCATCGACCTGCCGTTCACCCGTTTCGCGATCGACATAGGAAGCGACGAAGGCCGTGTCGGCAGCCGCGATCATCTGGCGGGCGCGTTCATCGAGGTTACCGCCAACAATCGGCTTCACATCCGTCTGGATCGACGGATTGCGGGCAAACTCGAAATCGCGCAGCCGGATATATTGCGGGCAATTGCCGTAGGATTGGCCGACACGAACATCGAAGGAGCCGGAGTCTGTGCGGATGATCGTGCCGTTCAGGCGATTGCGCCGACGCGTGTGCAGCTCGATACCGAGCATGCCGACCGGCTGACCGTCATCCATGCCGGCATCGGCGGGGTCGGCTGTTTCACGTTCAAGGCCGACGCTCAGCGTGTAGGGATCGGGGCTGGCGAGAAAGCCGGGCTTTGCCGCGCGCAACGTCGCCCAGGCATTGCCTTCCGTATCGACCGAACCGAGCACGACGAAGGGAAGCTGCGGATAGAAGGCACGGTGCTGGTCGATCAGGTGATCGCGCAGCACGCGCCGGCCGATCTCGTCCATCCGCTCTGCGACGCCAACCTTGCGCTGAAGCTCGATTTCCCCGGCATGCCAAGGGGAAGAGGAAGCATTTGCAGTGCTGACGGTCAACATGACGAGGATCCTTTCGGGAGAAGGAGAGCGGCCGGTCGCCGCCCCCGGATGGGTCAGGCAACTTCGGGAATACCAATTTCGGTCTTCTGGAAGGCAACGAAGCCGGGCAGTGCCTCGACACGCCGCAGCCAGACGGTCACGTTGGAATAGGCCGCCCGGTCGACATTTCCTTCCGGCGCGCGGGCGATGTAGCTGTAGAGCGCGACATCGGCGATGGTCGGGTGGTCGGCGGCAATCCACTGGCGCTCGGCGAGCGCCTTTTCGATGCGTCCGAGGATGACATGGGCGCGGGCGATCACTTCGTTCGCATTGAATGGCGCATTGAAGACTGTGATCAGCCGGGCTGCGCAGGGTCCATAGGCGATCTCGCCGGCGGCGACGGAGAGCCAGCGCTGCACGGCGGCAGCACCCTTCGCGTCCTCCGGCAGCCAGTTCGTCACGCCTTGCTTCTTGGCGAGATAGACGAGGATGGCATTGGAATCGTTGATGATCGTGCCGTCGTCATCGAGCACCGGAACCTGGCCGAACGGATTGAGCTTGAGGAAATCCGGCGCCTTGTGCGCGCCGGCAGCCAGGTTCACCTCGACGAGTTCGGCGTCAACGCCGAGCAGCGACAGAAACAGCCGGGCACGATGGGCGTGGCCGGACAGGGGATGATGGTAGAGCTTCATGGCATGGTCTCCGAAGGTTGCAGGTTGTCGAGGGCAACTATCTTTCTTTCCCTGCTCGAACTGAAGCATGATAAAAGACAAGACATCATTCCGTTTTGAGGAATAATCGAGGAAACGCCGATGGACCGTCTTCAAGCCATGCGGGTTCTGGTGAAAGTCGCCGACAGCGGCAATTTCGCCCGTGCCGCCCGCGACCTGAACATGAGTCCGCCGGCCGTGACCCGGGCGATCGCCTATCTGGAGGACCTGACGGGCGCCCGTCTGTTCCTGCGCTCGACCCGATCGGTAAAACCAACGGCGCCGGGTAGCCGCTATATCGAGGACTGCCGCCGCATCCTGACCGATATCAGCGAGGCGGAAGCCTCCGCCGGCGGCTCGCATGCCAAACCCTCCGGTCTGCTGACGGTAACCGCGCCGGTGCTCTTCGGACAAATGTACGTCATGCCGATCCTGACATCGTTCCTGACGCAGTATCCCGCCGTCACTGGCCGCGCCCTCCTGCTCGACCGGGTGGTGAACCTGCTGGATGAAGGCATTGATGTTGCCCTGCGCATCGGCCACCTGCCGGATTCCGGTTATAGCGCCATCCGCGTCGGCAGTGTCCGGCGGGTGATCTGCGGCGCACCGTCCTATTTCGAACGACATTCCATCCCGAAAGTCCCGGCGGATCTGATCGATCACACCGTCATCGCCAGCACCGGATCGTCCGCGCCGATCGACTGGCGGTTCGGCCAGAACCCGAGAGCCGGCTTTTCCCTCCAACCTCGCCTGTTCTGCAATACAGGCGAGGCGGCCATTTCGGCAGCAGTCAGCGGTTGGGGCGTGGCCAGCGCGCTGTCCTACCAGGTGGCGCCGGCCATCAGCGAAGGCCGGCTGCAGATCGTCCTTGCCGACCACGAGGAAACGGCCATCCCGATCCATGTCATGCATGCCGAAGGCCGGCATATTTCGGCCAAGACCCGCGCTTTCGTCGATCATCTCGTGGAGCACTTGCGGGCCGACCGACACGTTCAAGCTGCCGCATGATGGAACAAAGCCACACTGCCGCAGTTGACAGGACAGGCCTTTCGATTTACGAATGACGAAATTCAAAAATCGTCAGTCGTAAATCGAAAGGCTGGTGTCATGGTCGAAAATGCAGAAATCCTTGATGCGACGCGTCAGGAAAACATCACGCGGATCCTCGACGCCGCCGAGGCGCTGTTTCGACACTACGGCTATTCGAAAACCAATGTCGCCGACATTGCCCGCGACCTCGGCATGTCGCCGGCCAATATCTATCGCTTTTTCGCCTCCAAGACCGAGATCCACCAGGCTATCTGCGACCGCATGCTTGCCACCAGCTATCAACAGGCTCTGGAAATATCCCGCCTGCCGATCAGCGCCGCCGATCGCCTGAGCCAATACCTGCATGCCCAGCACCAACTAATCGTGACCGCCATGCTCGATCATGAAAAGGTGCATGAAATGGTCATCGTCGCCATCGAACGTGATTGGCATGTCATCGAGAAGCACATCGATCGCATGAACGACGTGGTCGAGACGATCATCAAGCAGGGCATCGCCGCCGGCGAATTCGCTCAGCAGGATTCCGCCGTCGCCGCCCGATGTTTCTGTGCCGCGACGGTGAACATGTGCCACCCGCAGATGGTGGCGCAATGTCTCTCCAAACCGAACAGGGCCACGCCGGAAGAACTCATCGCGTTCGCCCTCAAGGCCCTCGGATAACGCCGCCAAGGCCTCACCCACATTCTTCAGTCATTGCCAGGAGCGCGAAATGCCTTCGCCCAGCCATACCCTTGTCCGCTTTTCCCCCGCCGTCCTTCTGACCGCCGCCGCTCTGGTGCTCAGCGGATGCTCCGAGGAAAAGGTCGAAACCGTCGAGGTCATCCGTCCCGTCAAGACGGTAGAGATCGCCAAGGCGGACGAGACGCGCACGCTCGACTATTCCGGTTCGGTGCGCGCCCGCACCGAGATGAACCTTGGCTTCCGCATCAACGGCAAGATCATCGAGCGGCTGGTGGATATCGGCCAGCGGGTCAAGGCCGGCGATCTGCTCGCCCGCGTCGATCCCGCCGATTATCTGCTTTCCGTGCGCAGCGCCCAAGCCAGCCTCGATGCAGCCGAACGGCAGGTCGAGACGGCCGAACTGGCCCGCAATCGCGCCGAACAGCTCTATGCCAAGCAGGTTGCGCCGAAATCACAGCTGGAACAGGCCGTATTGAGCTACAACCAGGCCATCGCCACCCGCGATTCCGCCAAGTCGACACTGGATCAGGCCAAGAACCAGGTCAGCTATGCCGACTTGAGATCGGACCAGAATGGCATCGTCACCGCCGTCAGCGCCGATGTCGGACAGGTCGTCGGCTCCGGAACCCCGGTCGTGACGGTGGCGGTCGATGGCGAAAAGGAAGTGCTGATCGCGGTGCCGGAAACGGACATCGCCCAGTTCAAGCCGGGCAAGACGGTCAAGGCCGGCTTCTGGTCCGACGACGCGCTGATGCTGCAGGGCAAGGTGCGCGAGGTCGCCGGCAGCGCCGATCCGCAATCGCGCACATTTGCCGTGCGTGTCAGCCTGCCGAACGATCCGAACGTTCTGCTCGGCATGACCGCCACGATCGAGGCCACCGCCCTCAACGCCGAGCAGGCCGTCTCCATTCCGCTGACCGCGCTCACGCAAAAGGACAAGCAACCGATCGTCTGGACGGTCGATCGCTCCGCCGCAACGGTTCACGCCCGCCCGGTCACGGTCGGCGACTTCACCGGTGATGGTGTTCGGATTTCAGATGGCCTCAAGCCCGGCGATCTCGTCGTGTCCGCCGGGACGCAGTTCATGACCGAAGGCCTCGAGGTCAAGCTCGATGCAGCGGCCGAGCAGCAGTCGGCATCGGCCGACGATATGCAGGGCAGCGACCAACGCCTGCGCTGAACCCAAATCCATCGAACGCGGAACCACGCCGATGACCTCCACCACCGATCAAAAACAATCCTTCAACCTGTCGCGCTGGGCGATCGCGCATCCGAGCATCGCGCGCTTCCTCTTCGGGCTGATCCTCATCACCGGCGTGCTCGGCCTGATGCGCATGGGCCAGAAGGAAGACCCGGATTTCACCTTCCGCGTCATGGTCGTGCAGGCGATCTGGCCCGGCGCCTCGATCCAGGAGATGGAAGACCAGGTCGTCAACAAGATCGAGCGCAAGCTGCAGGAAACGCCGCACCTGGATTTCGTCCGCTCCTACACCCGCGCCGGCAGTGCCATCATCACTTTGCAGGTCAAGGGCGACACCAATGCGGAAGAGGTTGCCGATGCCTTCTACCAGGTGCGCAAAAAAGTCGGCGATATCGCCAACGAACTGCCGCAGGGCCTGCTCGCCCCCTATTTCAACGATGAATTCGGTGACACCTTCATCACACTGCATTCGCTGAGCGGCAACGGTTACAGCTATCCGGAACTGAAGCGCTTCGCCATCCAGGCACGCGACATGCTCTTGACCACGCCCGGTGTCGAGAAGGCCGTGATCATCGGCGACCAGCCGGAAAAGATCTATATCGACATCTCCTCCAAGGCGCTGTCGGAACGTAACCTGACCCTCGTCGACGTCCAGAACGCGCTGAAGGGCCAGAACAATGTCGATCCCGCCGGCTCGGTCGATACCGGCCTGCGCTCGGTGCGCATTTCCGTCGAGGGCAGCGTGACCAAGGCGGAGGACATCCGCGAGCTGCGGCTGCGCGCCGGTGGCCAGGTGACGCGACTAGGTGACATCGCCACCGTCTCGTCGGGTCTCGAAGACCCATTCCAGCGGAAATACCGCTACAACGGACATGACAGCGTCCAGCTCGGTGTCGTCATGGCCAAGGGCTTCAAGGTCACCGATGTCGGTGCCGCTGTGGAAGAGACCTATCAACGTTTTGAAGCGGCGCTGCCCTACGGTGTCGCGGTCGACCAGATCGCTAACCAGCCGGAAGTCGTCACCGACGCCGTCAGCGAGTTCATGCATGCGCTCGGCGAAGCGCTGGTCATCGTGCTCGTCGTTTCCTTCCTGTCGATCGGCTGGCGTTCGGGCCTGGTGATCGCGATCGCTATCCCGCTCGTGCTGGCCGCCACTTTCGCCATCATGTACGAACTCGGCATCGACCTGCAGCGCATCTCGCTCGGCGCGCTGATCATCGCGCTCGGACTGCTCGTCGATGATGCGATGATCGTCGTCGAGCTGATGGAACGAAAGCTGGAGGAGGGGCTGGTCAAACTCGACGCGGCCAGTTTTGCCTACAAATCGACGGCGTTCCCCATGCTGACCGGCACGCTGATCACCACGGCCGGCTTCATTCCCGTCGGCTTTGCCGCCTCGACCGCCGGCGAATATGTGCGCTCGTTGTTCTACGTCGTCGGCATCGCGCTGGTCGTCTCCTGGTTCGTCGCCGTCTATTTCACGCCCTGGCTCGGCTACATGATCCTGAAGCAGCGCAAGCATGCCGGCGAGCACCACGACGTCTTCGACACCCGTTTCTACCGCCGCCTGCGCAGCACGGTCAGCTGGGCGGTGCGCCACCGCATTATCGTGCTCACCATGACGTTTGCGGTCTTCGGAGCCAGCCTGTGGGCATTCCAGTTCATCCCGAAGAACTTCTTCCCGCAGTCCTCGCGTCCGGAAATCCTTGTCGATCTCTGGCTGCCGGAAGGCACCAGCATCAAGGAGGTCGAGAGCCAAGCCAAGGCGCTGGAAGCGAAGATGATGGACGACAAGGACAAGAAGTTCATCGCCACCTATATCGGCGAGGGCGCGCCTCGCTTTTTCCTGCCGCTCGACCAGCAGCTGCGCAATCCGAACTTCGCCCAGCTTCTGGTCATGGCCAATGACGAACCAGCCCGGGAGCGGCTGATCGTCAAGCTGCGCACGATCCTTGCCCAGGATTTCCCGACCGTTCGCGGCAAGGTCGATCGTCTGTTCCTTGGGCCCCCGACCGGCTGGCCCGTGCAGATGCGCATCATGGGACCGGATCGCACCGAGGTCCGCCGCATCGCCGACCAGGTGAAGGCGAAATTCGCCGAGAACTCTGAGATCGGTGCGCTGCACGACGACTGGCTGGAGCCGGTGACCGCCATGAAGCTGGTCATCGATCAGGACCGCGCCCGCGCGCTCGGCGTCTCGTCCCAGCGTATCCGCCAGATCCTGCAAGCCTCTATGTCCGGTGCGCCGCTCGACGATTTCCGCGATGGCGAGGAAACGGTTTCGATCGTCGCCCGCGAGCCGGATGCAAGCCGTCACCTGCTGTCCTCGGTGGATTCGATCTATGTACCGACGGATTTCGGCGCTTCGGTGCCGCTGTCGCAGGTTGCCAAGGTGGTTCCGGTTCTTGAGCAGGGCGTCGAATGGCGCCGCGACCGCCTGCCGACGATCACCGTGCGCGGCACGTTGCCGGATGGCGTCCAGCCGAACGATGTGGCGATGAAGATGTATGCGGACATGCAGCCGCTGCGCGACAGCCTCGCTCCCGGCTACAAGGTCGAGATCCAGGGCGGCGCCGAGGATGCGGCCGAAAGCCAGCAGTCGATCGCCGACAAGGCGCCGATCATGCTCGCCGTCATCGTTGTGCTGCTGATGATCCAGTTGCAGCATTTCGGCAAGGCCATGCTGGTGCTGGCAACCGGCCCGCTCGGGATTATAGGTGCCGCCGCAGCCCTTCTCATCAGCGGCGCGCCGTTCGGCTTCGTGGCGATCCTCGGCGTCATCGCGCTGCTGGGCATCATCATGCGAAACTCGATCATCCTCGTCGACCAGATCGACCAGGATATCGCCGCCGGCATGGACCGGACGGAGGCGATCGTCGGCTCGGCCGTGCGCCGTTTCCGGCCGATCGTTCTCACCGCGCTGACGGCGGTCCTGGCGCTGATCCCGATCTCGCGCGGCGTCTTCTGGGGTCCGCTCGCCTACGCGATGATGGGTGGCATTGTCGTCGCCACGGTGCTGACCATCGTCGTGCTGCCGGCAGGCTACGCCCTGTTCTTCGGCAAGGAGCCAAAGAAGACCGACCGTGCGCCGGAAGAAGCCTCGGAGGAGGTGGAAGACGAACCCCACTATCCGACGGCAATCGCCGCCGAATAGAAGGCACCATATATCAGGTGACGCGGCGCCCTTCGTGATCGAAGAGGCGCCGTTTGGCTATCTCGGAGGACAGCCGCACCGTGCTGCCGGCCTCGATCGGCTCGGCGCCGCGATGTTCCGCCGTGATTGGCTGACCATCGGCCAACTGGCAGTACAGGTATTGCGTGCCGCCGAGATATTCGAAGAAATCCACCTTGGCATCCAGCCCTTCGGCGGCGCTTCCGCTGACGACCAGATGCTCCGGGCGGATACCGAAGCTGACGGCTTCGCCTGGATGTAGGGTCTCTGCCGTAACCGGAACGCTCATTTCGGTCTCGCCGAGCCGCACCTTGCCGTTGCCGCTCCACTGCGCGTTGAGCAGGTTCATGCGCGGCGAGCCGATGAAGCCGGCGACGAACAGATTGGCGGGATTTTCATAGATTTCGCGCGGACTGCCCGTCTGTTCGATGCGGCCGTCGCGCAGCACGACGATCATGTCGGCCAGCGTCATCGCTTCCGTCTGGTCATGGGTGACGTAAATCATCGTATTGCCGAGCTCGCGGTGGAGCCGTGCGATCTCGATGCGCATGGAGACGCGCAGTTCCGCGTCAAGGTTCGATAGCGGCTCATCGAACAGGAAGACATCCGGCTTGCGCACGATGGCCCGCCCGATCGCCACGCGCTGGCGCTGGCCGCCCGAGAGCTGGCCGGGCCGGCGCTCGAGCAACGGATCAATCTTCAGGATCGCCGAGGCCGCTTTCACGCGGGCCTCGATCTCCGTCTCCGGTGTGCGCGCCATCTTCAGCCCGAACGCCAGGTTTTCCCGCACGCTCATATGCGGATAGAGCGCATAGGACTGGAAGACCATGGCGATGCCGCGATCCGACGGATCGAGATCGGTGACATTGCGGCCCTTGATCTCGATTTCGCCGTCGGTCACCTCTTCCAGTCCGGCGATCATCCGAAGCAGAGTCGACTTGCCGCAGCCGGACGGTCCGACAAAAACCACGAAGGAACCCTCCGTGATCTTCAGGTCGATGCCGTGGATTACCTCGAGACTGCCGAAGTTCTTGCGGATGTCGGTGAGAACAACACCGGTATCGGACATGGTCTTATTCACCGTTCAGTTCACCCGCTCTGACCCAGACGAGCATTTCGCCGGGCTCCCGGTTGTCCCAAAAAGGATAGGGTACGAAACGCGCCGTTCCCTTTTTCGTGCTTGGCGGTGTCGTGCGATACAATGCGGTGCCCCAGTCGGGTTCATCGCGCTTGACCGGGATATCGATCGCCACTGCGCCGCGCAGCTCGGCGATCTCGGTCGTCTTTGCCGCAGCAAGGTTACCAGTCAATTCGATCGCGTTCAATTGCTTGCCATTGTCGGTCGCCTCGACACAGTAGACGAGCGGGCCGCGCATCAGGGCCGCGCGACCGGCATCCTGTCGTACCAGCGGGTTGGCGAATAGCGCGCGGGGGCTAAGCGGAATATCGAGGTCGATATGATCGCCGCTCGCCCAGTCCCGCTCGATCCGGGCATAGCCATCGATCGTCACCGAGGCTAAATCAACCGCCTTTCGGTTGACCTTCAAGGTCGAGCCATCGGCCCATTCGGGAATGCGCAGCGAGATGGCGAAGCGGCCTGTCTTGTCGGTCTGCACATCGAAACGGATCGCACCGTTCCACGGATAGTCGGTCTTCTGCTGCAACTCGATTGCCGTGCCGCCGATATCGAAGCGCGCCTTGCTCTCGCCGTAGAGATGCACGGCAATCTCATCCTCGGACACGGCATACATGTAGGAGCCGATGGAGGCGAGAAGACGGGCGATGTTGGGCGGGCAGCAGGGGCAATGATGCCAGACCCAGCGATGATGCTTGCCGCCGCTTTCCAGCGGGTTCTCGTAGAAGAACGTCTTGCCATCGAGCGACAGGCCCGACATGGCGCCGTTATAGAGCGCCTGCTCCATGATGTCGGCATAGCGGCGGTTAGGGCCGCGCCCGAGCATGCGATTGGCCCAGAAGACCAGGCCGACGGATGCGCAGGTCTCGGCATAGGCGCTTTCGTTCGGCAGGTCGTAGTAATCGGTGAAACCCTCGTTCGAAGCCGCCGGGCCGATGCCGCCGGTCACATACATCTGCTTGGTCGTCAGGTCGTCCCACAGCGTTTCCAGCGCCTGCGTCAGGCTGTCATCATTGTACTCGGTGGCGATGTCGGCCATGCCGGAATAGAGATACATGGCGCGCACGGCGTGGCCGACGACCTTTTTCTGATCGCGCACTGGCTCATGAGCCTGGCCATATTCATAGGTCTTCTGGTGGAAATCCTCAGCCGAACGATGATCGCGGATCGCTTCACCGGTGAAGAAGTGCGGCTCGGTGCCGCGCTCGTCGATGAAGAATTTGGCGAGATCGAGATATTTCTTCTGGCCGGTGACGCGGGCGAGACGCACCAGCGCCAGTTCGACCTCCTCGTGACCGCAATAGCCGCGAAGCTGGCCTTCACCACGGCCGAATACCTTGATCAGATAGTCGGAATAGCGGCACATGATATCGAGCAGCTTGCGCTTTCCGGTTGCCTGGAAATAGGCGACGGCGCCCTCGATCAGATGGCCGGCGCAATAGAGTTCGTGATGGTCGCGCAGGTTGGTCCAGCGCCGCTCCGGCTGCACGCGCTGGAACCAGGCATTGAGATAGCCGTCCGCGTCCTGCATCTTCTCGTACATGTCGATGATTTCATCGACGCGTGCTTCAAGCTTCGGATTGGCCCGACGATAGAGCGAATAGGCCACCGTCTCGATCGACTTGCCGAGATCCGAATCCCAGAACATCTGCGTCGTGCCGCCCCAAGGCTGGATCGGGATGACGATGCCGGGGCCGGGCTTGCTCACGTCGATCGCATCGACCATGCCGGCCTCGACGCAGCGGTCGAGCAGCGTTTCAGCCGTGGTGTCGCAGATCGCTTCCTGCCGATCACCGAACAGGCCTTGGATATCGACGCTCGGCACGGGCAGGGGGCGGAACTGGCGGTCTCTTTTCATCGTGTTCATGGCTTCATCCGTTTTCTTTGAGATCATTTCACCGCGCCGGCCATCAGCCCGCGCATGTAGTAGCGTTGCAGCAGCAGGAAGACGATCAGGCAGGGCACCGTCATGACGGCGACGCCGGCCTGCACCGCCCCCCAGTTGACCGCGCCGAGACGACCGGCGCGCACCGCCATCATCAGGACGGGCAGCGTGTATTTGTCGTTGCTGGACAACAGGATCAGGGCGGCAAGAAACTCGTTCCAGGCGTTGAGGAAGGCAAAGATCGCCACGGTCGCGACGCCCGGCAGCACCAGCGGCAAGAGCACGCGCACCAGCAACCGGAGGTCCCGCGCACCGTCTATGCGGGCCGCTTCCTCGATCTCCTTCGGCACGGCGTCGAAGGCGTTGCGCATCATGAAGACCGAGAATGGCAGCTGCAGCGTCACATAGACCAGCGTCAGCCCGAGCAGCGAATTGTTGAGCCCCAGCTTGGCCAGAATGATGAACAGCGGCGTCAGAATCGACTGGAACGGGATCATCAGCGTGGCGATAACAAGCACGAACAGCACGTTCTTCAGCGGAAACCGGTAACGCGAGAAGCCATAACCGGCGAGCAGGCTGACGGCGACGGTCAACACGACCGTCGCGAGAGATACCAGCAGCGAATTGATCGTGTGCTGCCAGATGCCCGAGCCGAACGTATTGAGTGACAGGTAGGAATCGACGCTGATGCCCGAGGTCGGCCAGGGTGGCAGCGGCGGCAGGCGGGCTTCCGTCCCATGTCGGAATGAGGCCAGAAAGGTGATGACGAAGGGCGCCAGGAAGAATAGGCAGATGGCGATGCCCGTCGCATGATAGGCACTGTTGGCCCGGAAAGCTCTGGCGGCACGACGCTTTTTCGAAAGGCTCATGGTGGCGGCGTTCATGGCCGTTCCTCCCCGACACGCAGCAGCCAGAGCTGGACGACGCTGATCACGACCAGGATCGCGAGAAGGGCAATCGAAAGGGCGGCGCCATAACCGAGGTTGAAGGACACGAAGGACTGGTTGAAGATGTAGTAGACCACCGAGATCATCCGGTTCTGCGGCCCGCCCGAGGTCATGATGTAGAACTGGTCGAAGGCGAGGATCGAACCGGTGACGGAAATGATCAGCGCCAGCGCGATCGTCTTGCGCATCAGCGGCAGCGTCAGGTGGCGAAAGCGCTGCCAGCGTCCGGCGCCATCGATGCGGGCGGCCTCCGTCAGTTCCGAGGGGATGGCCTGCAATCCGGTCAGCAGGATGATCATCGTGAAGCCGGCGATTTTCCAGACGACCATGACGATGATGGTGAGAAAGGCGCTGTCGAATGTGGCCAGCAGGTTCGGGCTCTTGTCCACCCATCCGAGCGCTTTCAGCGCCGGACCGATGAAGCCGCTGTCGACATTGGCAAGCCAGACCCAGAGCAGCGAGGCCGTGGCAAGGCCGACGACGACGGGCAGGAAGATGATGGTGCGGTAGGCGCTGACGAAGCGCCGCTGTTTCTCGACGAAGATCGCCAGCGGAAAGGCGACGGCGAAGATCGCGATCGTGACGATCACGGTATAATAAGCGGTGAACTGCAGGGCCGAGACGAAGCGGGCATCATGGAACATGCGGACATAGTTCTTGAAGCCGATCCAGCGCGTGCCACCCATCAGCGGCCAGTTGTGCAGGCTCATCCAGCCGGTGAAGATCACCGGCATGACGAAGAACAGGATGACGAGTGCCATCGCCGGCGCGATATAGACAAGGCCGCGCCAACCCGATCTGCGCCGTCTTTTACGCCGAGGCGACAGGGTCTCCGAACCGGAACCGGTCATCAGGAATGCTCCGCATGAAATTCAGGAACTTGACCGGGAGGCGGCTTTTCCTCCCGGCCACAGCAGCCGGGGGAGATTACTGGCCGCTGTCGATGATCGACTGCATTTCGCCCTGGGCATTCGAGAATGCGCCATCGACGTCATCGCCGAAGATCGCGGCATTGGTGAAGCTCGCCCAGGGGCCATTGGCGCTGTTGATCAGATCATTGAACTGCAGCGTATAGGGCGTCTTGGCGACCGCGATGGCCTGAATGCCAACCTGCAGGCGTGGATCGAGACCTTCCAGCACCTTGTCGGCGATGTCGCCGCGGGTCGGCAGGCTACCGTATTTCGCCATGATCTTCTGGCCGTCCTCGGAATAGATATATTCGAGGAATTCCTTCACGGCAGCCATTTTCGGCGTGCCCTTGGTGATGACGAAATTGTCGCCGCCGGCAAAGGAGGATGTTCCGCCTGTCGCGCCGGGAATGAGCGTCACGCCGAAGTTGATGTCCGGATGTTCCGTCACCAACGAGCCGATGGCAAAGGCGCCGAGGCTCTGCTGGCCGATCTTGCCATTGGTGAAGGACAGGAAGTTCGCACCATTGTCGCTGGCGGCGCTGGCAGGAACGAGGTCCTTCTTGACCATGTTGCGATAGATATCGATCGCCTTGCGCATTTCCGGCGTATCGAGTGTCGCCGTCTTGCTGTCGGCCGACAGGATGTCTGCACCTGAACCCCAGACGAGCGGGGTGAAGGTGAAGATCATGCAGCCGCCGCAACCGCCGCCGGAAAAGTAAAATCCGTAATTGTCGTCACCGAGCGCGCGGATCTTCTCTGCATTGGCGGTGATTTCATCCCAGGTCGTGGGGGCCTTTTCCGGATCGATGCCAGCTTTTTTGTAGAGGTCCTTGTTCCAGGCGAAGACGGATGTCTCGACCGAGAGCGGCAGGCCGTAGATGCGGTCCTGATAGGTGCCGAGCTTCACATGCGATGGCGACAGCGAATTGAAATAGGGCAGGGACTTTGCCCAGTCCGTCAGATCCTCGAGCTGGCCGGCCGCTGCGAAGGCCGGATTGTAGATCAGGTCCATCGACAGCGCGTCGGGCGCCTGTCCACCGGCAATCGCGGTCGCATATTTCTGCACCAGTTCCGAGAACGGCACTTCGGTCATCGCGACCTGGTTCTCATGGCTGGAATTGTAGGCTTCGACAGTCTTCTTGAACGATTCGCCGATACCGGAGCGAACCCACATTTCGACCTTTTCGGCCGCCGATGCGCTGGCTACCAGGCACAGGGTCGCGACGCTGGTGGCCGCCAATAAACGCTTGATCATGACACTCCTCCCAATTTGACGCCATCTCCTCCGGCGCCTTGTTCATTCCCTCGGGGTCTTGCCCCCGCATGACTGCCGGACGACCAGCCGGCATGGCAGTTTCCGTACTCCCGGCTCGACAGGCCGCCCCTCCGCGAGCGCGAGAACGGTCAATCCGGCCTGACGCCCGAGTTCCTTCAGTTCCATGTCCACCGTCGTCAGCGGCGGCCGGGTCTGGGCCGCGACAATCTCCCAATTGTCGAAACCGATGACCGACACATCCTCCGGCACCTGGATGCCGCGTTCGCGCAAGGCATCGACGGCACCGCGGGCGATTTGATCGTTGCCGCAAAACAGGGCGTCAGGCTTCTCTCCGGCACGCGTCCACAAGCGGTCGACCGCGTCATGACCCCAGCCTTCTGACCAGATGCCATAAAGAACCTGTTCGCCGTCACCCGCAGCAGTGCTGTAGGCATCGGCGCGTTCACGCACCGAGAAGAACTCTTTAGGGCCGGTGACATGGACGATCCTTCGCCGACCGTTCGACTGCAGCCACTCCACCGCTAGGGTTGCACCATGCGCATCGTCCGACCGGAAAGTGACGCTATCAGGCGTGCCTTCCGTGAAAGCGTAGACGACCGGCACCGGCAGGTTTGACAGATCGACCGGCAGTTGCCTGTCCAGCCGCTTGCCGCTGGCGATGATGCCATCGACCTGCTTGTCGAGCATGGCTTCGACATGGATCTGCCCAAGCGCCGGATCATCCTCGATCGCGCAGAGGAAGACCGAAACGCCGTGATCCACCAGTGCTTCCGAGACACCTGCCATGACCGGCAGAGTGAAGCGGCCGTAGGTGTCATTGGTCAGCAGCCCGATCGTGAAGCTGCGCTTGCTGAGCAGACCCCGGGCAAGGGCGTTCGGCCGAAACCCGATCTCGCTTGCCACCCGTTTCACCCGTTGGCGCGTTTCGTCTCCCATGCGCCCGTTATTGTTTAGCGCCTTGGAGGCCGTCGAAATGCTCACACCTGCAGCAGCCGCAACATCGTGAATCGTAATCCGCTTTTTGCTCCCTCCGGTATCCAGTCTCATGTCCTCCTGTTATTGTGAGAAAACCTTTCACCAATCAAACTGTCAACTGAAAAAACGTTTTCTCATGCTTATTTCTTACATCGACAACACGACGTCTGGATTCGAGGAACGGGAGAGGAGTTGGCTATGACAAGCGTTACTCAGAAAAACCGGAGGCTGGCGAGCCATCTGTTGCGCGCATAGCGCATGGCTGCATTGCAAAAATCTGCCTATGATTTAAGCGTAATCAATATATAGTCAAATTATTGAAGCAATGCACCTCCTCCCGCAAAGCTTCGATATTGTAAGTGCCTTCACTCCTCCTCCCAGAGGGTACTTGCGGAATGGCAACACTCCTCCTCCCAGTTGCCGTTCGGTTCTATTCGAAAGCCTGCCGCACCTCCTCCCGCGGCAGGCTTTTTCGATTCTGGGACCTTTTCAAGTCGGCTTGACTTTGCCGCGAATGCTCACAAGATGACGGCCAGGCGAGTGGCCGGCTGACTCCGTTTCGGAAAGCTCTCGGCATCGAACCGGCAAATTTCCAGCGACTGTTTTGCTTTGGCGCGGCCTGGATTGCTCCCCAAATTATTCTCCGAAAAATTTGAAAGTCTTTCGTTTTGGGCGTTGAAATGGACGACTAGCGATCCGCGGCGCGAAAACGCACAATCATGAAACCGTGAATGAGGCGTGTCCGGCTCCCGCAAAGGGAGCCGGTTCCTGATCGGGCAGAGGCCCCGGCAAGTCGAGATGGCTTGAAAATCGGTAAATGAAGGCCGCGACCGGAGGAGTAAGGCGGGGCGGCCATGGCGTTTGCCGGGATCGGAGATCCTGGCCAAGGGAGGAACTATGTTTGAACGGCTCTTCAAGCTGACTGAGCACAATACCACGATCCGCACCGAGCTGATCGCGGGCCTGACGACATTCCTGACGATGTCGTACATCATCTTCGTCAATCCGGACATCCTGTCGACCACCGGCATGGATCGAGACGCGATCTTCGTGGCGACCTGTCTCGCTGCGGCCCTCGGCTCGATCGTCATGGCGCTAGTCGCCAACTGGCCGATCGGCATGGCGCCGGGCATGGGGCTCAACGCCTTCTTCGCCTTCACCGTCGTCGCCGCCCTCGGCTTCACCTGGCAGCAGGCGCTGGGTGCCGTCTTCATCTCGGGCCTGATCTTCGTGTTCCTGACGGTGACGGGCATCCGCAGCTGGCTGATCCAGGGTATTCCGCATTCGCTGCGCAGCGCCATCGCTACCGGTATCGGCCTGTTCCTCGGCATTATCGCGCTGAAGAATGCCGGCATCGTCGTCGACAATCCGGCAACGCTGGTCGGGCTTGGCAGCCTCAAGGAGACCGGGCCTCTGCTGGCGATCTTCGGCTTCTTCGTCATCGCCGTGCTGGATGCGCTTCGGGTGCGCGGCGCGATCCTGATTGGCATCCTGGCCGTGACAGTGCTGTCATGGATTACAGGTGTCAGCCAGTTCCAGGGCATCGTCTCGATGCCGCCGAGCATGGCGCCGACTTTCCTGCAGCTCGACATCGTCGGCGCCCTGCATGGCGGCCTCATCCATGTCATCCTGGTCTTCGTTCTGGTCGAAGTCTTCGACGCCACTGGAACGCTGATCGGTGTCGCCAAGCGGGCGAACCTGATCCAGGAAGGCAAGCCGAGCCGTCTCGGCCGCGCGCTTCTCGCCGACAGCACAGCCATCGTCGCAGGCTCCCTGATGGGCACCAGCAGCACCACCGCCTATGTGGAAAGCGCCTCCGGGGTGCAGGCCGGCGGCCGCACGGGCCTGACGGCGCTCGTCATCGCCGTCCTCTTCCTCGCCTCGCTGTTCATCTCGCCGCTTGCCGGCTCCGTGCCGACCTATGCGACAGCCCCGGCACTACTTTATGTCGCGGGCCTGATGATGCGCGAACTGACGGAAGTAGACTGGGAAGACCTGACGGAGGCTGCCCCGGCAGCACTCACCGCCCTTGCCATGCCCTTCACCTACTCGATCGCCAACGGCCTCGCCTTCGGCTTCATCAGCTATGTGATCCTCAAGGCCTGCACCGGCAAATGGCGCGCCATCCATCCGGCCACCCTGATCGTCGCAGCGCTGTTCGTCATCCGCTTCGCGTTCTTCGCGGAGTGAATGAAGAGGCACGACGGGTAACGATCGCCGTTTTTCGATGCTTCCCGGATTAGCAAAGGTCGGGCCGCATATCTTGCGGCCCGACCTTTCCGTTTTGGACCACTGGTCGAAGACCGCTCGATCAATGTGAGCACCAGAACATGAAAATGAATTGTAACCTGAGAGGCTATCGTTGAATTATTGTTGGCCGAAGACGTTTTGATCTCGTACGTTTCATTTGCGCACAACAAGCAGCTTTTGCATTTCGACGGTTATAATCATGCCTGCAGCATCCCTTAGTTTCGTCCGACTCAACAAAGACTGGAACGCTGAACCAAACGCGCCATTTGCGGAAATCGGAACCTCCGGTTCGATGGTACAACTTCGATTTCTGCTCAATCCATGGGCTTATCAGGCCGACGAGGGCGAGGTGGGATATCTTACGTTTGAAGGATGCAAGCTATGGCGTTTTGGCCTGACAAACGACGAGGGCTGGTATCGAGGACAATGCCGATACAGCAAGCTGGCTCCCAAATGGGGTCAATTTTATGAGCTGATCGGTGAAAATACTCTTAGGATGCAACCTGACGATTGGCAGGTGCCACCTTATCCCGGCAAGGGCGGCAGACACTATTTGTTCTATCTGCGAGATGACACGTTTGAGTGCCTCGCGGGCGACTGGATATTTGAGCGTGGAACCCCAAAGATTGTGATTCCACTTTTCAGCCCGGAATACTGAGCTTGGTAGAACAGCTGCAACCGCAACGAAAAGTACGCTCACCGGATCAGGAACGGCATCTCATAAAAATGCTCTTCCAGATTGACGCCCTCGCCGCCGCGATCGACGACGGCGAAATCGGAGATGCCGTCGAGCGGCGTCAGGATGCCGTGCCAGATGTTGCGGCCGATATTGACGCCCTGTCCAGGGGCAGTCCTGAACGCGATCGGCTCGCCGGGTCCATTCGGCGTCTCCGTCGCCACGACGACGAGGAAGGGATGCTCGCTCAGGGGAATGAAGGCCTGGCTGCCGAGGGGATGGCGCTCGACCATGCCGAGTTCCAACGGCAGCGGATAAGGTTCGCCGCGCAGCAGGCTGATCATCGGCCTCGCCTTTTCCCCGGTCGTTTCGATCTTTGCCAGATCGTGGTAGCGAACGCATTTGCCGGCATTGATGGGAAAGTTCGGCGCACCTTCGGTTTCGAGCACCTCGCCGAACGGCGCGAAAGCATCACGGGTCAGGGGCTGGATATCGATCGTCTTCATCGTCGTCCTCTCAGTTCGGCAGCATGTCTGTCAGGCGCAGCAGGGCGATCCGCTCGACCTGCCGGCAGGCCGTCGAGAATTCCGTCTGCCAGTCATTGCCGATCCGCCGCTTGAAGGCCGCCACAATGTCCGCCTTGCCAAGCCCGCGCACGGCGATGATGAAGGGAAACCCGAAAGTCTTGACGTAGCGGCCGTTGAGGATGTTGAACTCCTCGCGTTCGCCATCCGTCAGTGCATCGAGCCCGGCGGAAGCCTGTTCGTTGGTCGAGCTTTCGGTCAGCCGTTTGGCCTGCGCCAGTTTACCCGCCAGATCCGGATGGGCGTTCAACACGGCCAGCCGCTCCGCTTCGCTCGCGGCACGAAACACCGCCGACAGCGCCGCGTGCAGGCCGATCGCCGTATCGTTGGCAGCCCCCAGTTCGCCGGCAAAGGCGCGCTTGGCGATCCAGTCGGAATGCTCGAAAACACCGCCAAAGCGGGCAACGAAAACCTCTTCCGAAAGACGCGTAGGGCGGTCTGCATTCGGCAGATAAGGAAATGCCTTTGCCCAGTGCTCGGCTATATCGATACGCCGCGCGAGCCAGACCTTGTCGTGGCACTTCACATAATCGATGAACCGCATCAGCGCCGCCGCGCGTCCCGGCCGCCCGGCGAGCCGGCAGTGCAGGCCGATATTCATCATCTTCGGTGCACCTTGCGCCCCTTCGGCATAGAGCACGTCGAACGTGTCTTTCAGATAGCTGAAGAACTGGTCGCCGCTGTTGAAGCCCTGCGTCGTGGCAAAACGCATGTCGTTGGTATCGAGCGTATAGGGGATGACGAGTTGATGTTTGGCGCCATGCTCATGCCAGTAGGGCAGGTCGTCGGCATAGCTGTCGGAAACATAGGCGAAGCCGCCTTCCTCGGTCACCAGATCGACGGTGTTTTCCGAACAGCGCCCTGTATACCAGCCGCGCGGCCGCTCGCCGGTAACGACCGTGTGCAACTGGATCGCTTCAGCGATCTGCTTGCGCTCTTCGGTCGGGTCCATGTCCTTGTGCTCGACCCATTTCAGCCCGTGCGACGCAATTTCCCAGCCTGCCGACTGCATCGCCGCCACTTGCTGCGGCGAACGCTGGAGCGCCGTCGCCACACCATAGACGGTGACCGGAATATTCCGCTCGGTCAGCAACCGGTGCAGCCGCCAGAACCCGGCGCGGGCACCGTATTCATAAATCGATTCCATGTTCCAGTGGCGCTGGCCGGGCCATGCGCTGGCGCCGACGATCTCCGACAGGAAAGCTTCTGATGCGACGTCGTCGTGGAGCACGCAATTTTCGCCACCCTCCTCGTAGTTGACGACGAACTGGACGGCGATACGGGCGCCGTCCGGCCAGGTGGCATGGGGCGTCACGGCGCCGTAGCCCTGCAGATCGCGGGGATATCTCATGAAGTCAGTCCTCCCAGATATGTGATTGACCGATTTCTAACCGAAAACGCGCGCGCCATTCCCCCTCAAAAATTTGAAAGTCTCGAACGATCCACCCGCTACCGCAGGGAAGTGGACTGCCCGATAGTGGCTGCACGAATGCAGTCTTCGGGAGGTGAATCGCATGCAATCAGGAACAGCCGGGCGGCTGACAACCCATGTGCTGGACACGGCGCTTGGTAAACCGGCCGAGAACCTGCGCATCGACCTCTTCCGCATTGAAGGCGACCGGGCCGATCAGATCGGTTCAACCCGAACCAATGACGATGGCCGCTGCGATGCGCCTTTGCTGGGTGGCGACACGATGAAGCCCGGGATCTACGAACTGCGCTTCCACGCCGGCGACTATCTCGGCCATACGACCGGCAGCGTTCCGTTCCTCGACATCATCCCCATCCGCTTCGGCATCGCAGATGCATCGGCCCATTACCACGTGCCGCTACTGCTTTCGCCCTACAGTTATTCCACCTATCGCGGGAGCTGAGCCATGACAGTCCAGATACGCCGTTCCATCCGCTTCCTGCTCAATCATCGCCTAGTCCAGCTTTCGGCCGTTTCGGCGGTCCAGACCCTGCTCGATTTCCTGCGGCTGGACCGCAATCTGCGCGGCACCAAGGAAGGCTGCGCCGAGGGCGATTGCGGCGCCTGCACCGTGCTCGTCGGTCGGCTACTGGATGGCCGGCTGAAATATGAGAGCGTCAATGCATGCATCCGGTTCGTCGGCTCGCTCGATGGCTGCCATATCGTTACGGTGGATTCGCTTGCGGTGCCCGGCGGCCCTTTGCATCCGGTACAGCAGGCGATGGTCGAGACCCATGCCTCGCAATGTGGCTTCTGCACGCCGGGTTTCGTCATGTCGCTCTATGGCCTGTGGATGGAAAATCCGAAGCCGTCTGTCGCCCAGATCGAAAAGGCGCTGCAGGGCAATCTCTGTCGCTGCACCGGCTATGCGGCCATCATCCGCGCCGCCGAAGCCGTATCGGTCATCGGCAATCTCGACCGCGATCCGCTGGTCGCGGAACGTGCCACGATCATCGGAAAGCTGGAGAGCCTGAAAGATGGCAAGCGCGTCGAGATCGGCGAAGGCTCCGAGCGCTTCCTGCTGCCGGCCTCGGTCGATGATCTGGCCGACATCTATGCGGCGGAGCCGAAAGCCCGTATCGTCGCCGGATCGACCGATGTCGGCCTGTGGGTGACGAAGTTCATGCGCGATATCGCGCCCGTCGTCCATCTCAGTCATCTCGATGAACTGCGCCGCATCACCGTCGATGAAAGTGGTATTATCTTCGGCGCGGGCGTCAGCTACACCGAATCCTTCCCACTGATCTCGAAACATTTCCCCCAACTCACCGAACTCTGGAACCGCATCGGCGGCCAACAGGTGCGCAACATGGGCACGATCGGCGGCAACATCGCCAACGGTTCGCCGATCGGCGACACGCCGCCGGCCTTGATCGCGCTCGGCGCATCCGTCGTCCTGCGTCTCGGCAAGGTGCAACGCACTGTGCTGCTAGAAGATTTCTTCATCGAATATGGCAGGCAGGATCGTCAGCCCGGCGAATTCGTGGAGGCCGTGCGCATTCCGTTCCTGCCCGAAAATGCGCTTTACGCCGTCTACAAGATCACCAAGCGGCTGGACGAGGATATCTCCGCCGTCTGCGGGGCTTTCCGTGTGACTTTGGATGGAAGCGGCACGGTCAACGAAGCCATCATCGCCTATGGTGGCATGGCCGGCACACCGAAGCGGGCCTCCCATGCAGAAGCAGCACTGACCGGCACCGCCTGGACCGAGGCAAGCACCGAGGCTGCCATAGAGGCGCTCGGCAAGGATTATACGCCGCTGACCGATTGGCGCGCATCCGCTGATTACCGGCTGCTGGTGGCAAAGAACCTTCTGCGCCGTTTCCATCTGGAAACACGGGGCGAAGAACCGGTGCGGCTCGACCGCACGATCAGGCAAGCTGTGTGAGGAGAAGATCATGAACGTCATGCAGCCCATCGACCGCATCCGCGGCGGCGTCCACGAAAACGAGCGCCATGAATCCGGCCACAAGCATGTGACCGGGACAGCTGAATATATCGACGATATTCCCGAGCCCGCCGGCACGCTGCACGCCTATCTCGGCCTGTCGCAGCGCGCCCATGCCCGAATTGTATCGATCGACTTCGAAGCGGTGAAGTCCGCTCCCGGCGTTCTCGGCATCCTCACGGCCGATGACATCACCGGCGAAAACGATGTCAGCCCGGCGCACAAGCATGACGATCCGGTCTTTGCCACCGACAAGGTCGAATTCCACGGCCAGCCGATCTTCGCCGTGATCGCCGAAACTCGCGATGCCGCCCGGCGCGCCGCCGCCAAGGTCAAGATCGAGTATCAGGACCTGCCGCATGTCACCGATGTCCTGGAAGCGGCCGCCGCCAATTACCCGCTGGTCATCGATCCGTTGAAGCTCGAGCGTGGCGACATTACCGCCGGTTTTGCCAGGGCCAGGAACATCCTCGAAGGCGAGATGCGCATCGGCGGGCAGGATCATTTCTACCTTGAGGGCCATATCTCCTTCGCCATTCCCGGCGAGGACGACGAGATCACGCTTTACTCCTCGACCCAGCATCCCAGTGAAACCCAGCACATGGTCGGCCAGGTGCTCGGCGTCGCCTCCAATGCCGTCACCATCAATGTGCGCCGCATGGGCGGGGCCTTCGGCGGCAAGGAAACGCAGGCGAACCTGTTTGCCGCCGTCGCAGCGCTTGCGGCGAAGAAATATCGCTGCGCGGTGAAGATCCGCCCGGATCGTGACGACGACATGACGGCGACCGGCAAGCGGCATGACTTCCATGTCGGCTATAAGATAGGCTTCGATGATGATGGCCGGATTGAGGCCGTCGATGCGACCTTCTCTGCCCGCTGCGGCTTCTCCGCCGATCTCTCCGGCCCGGTGACCGACCGCGCGCTGTTTCATGCCGACAATTGCTATTTCTATCCGCATGTCCGGCTGCGCTCGCGGCCGCTGAAGACCAACACCGTTTCGAACACCGCCTTCCGCGGTTTCGGTGGACCACAGGGCATGGTCGGCGGCGAGCGGATGATCGAAGAGGTGGCCTATGCGCTCGGCAAGGATCCGTTGGAAATTCGCAAGCTGAATTTCTACGGCGGCGAGGGGCGTAACCTGACGCCCTATCACCAGACCGTCGAGGACAACATTATCGGCCGTATTATCGACGAACTGGAAACCTCCTGCGATTACGCCGCGCGGCGCGAAGCGGTGCTGGCGTTCAACCGCAAGAGCAGCGTCATCAAGCGCGGCATCGCGCTGACGCCGGTGAAATTCGGCATCTCCTTCACCAAGACAGAGTACAACCAGGCCGGCGCGCTGGTGCATGTCTATGCCGATGGCTCGATCCATCTCAATCACGGCGGCACCGAGATGGGGCAGGGGCTCTACACCAAGGTCGCGCAGGTGGTGGCCGATGAATTCCAGGTCGACCTCGACCGGATCAAGGTGACGGCGACCACGACCGGCAAGGTGCCGAACACCTCGGCGACCGCGGCCTCCTCCGGCTCCGACCTCAACGGCATGGCCGCCGCCAATGCCGCCCAGCAGATCAAGGCGCGGCTGGTGACCTTTGCCGCCGAGCGCTGGGGCGTCAGCGAGACGGATGTTGCCTTCGAACCGAACACGATCCGCGTCGGCGCCGAGCGCATCGCCTTTTCGGACTTCATCAAGATCGCCTACGGATCGCGCATCCAGCTTTCGGCGGCCGGTTTCTACAAGACACCGAAAATCCACTGGAACCGCTCGGAGGGCCGGGGGCGCCCCTTCTTCTATTATGCCTATGGCGCCTCCTGCTCCGAGGTCAGCATCGACACGCTGACTGGCGAATATCAGGTGGATCGCACCGATGTGCTGCACGATGTCGGCAAGTCACTCAACCCGGCGCTGGATATCGGCCAGGTCGAAGGCGCCTTCGTTCAGGGCATGGGCTGGCTGACAACCGAGGAGCTCTGGTGGGATGCCAAGGGCCGGCTGCGCACCCATGCACCCTCCACCTACAAGATCCCGCTCGCCTCCGACCGGCCGCGTATCTTCAACGTCAAGCTGGCCGAATGGTCTGTCAACCGCGAGGAGACAATCCGCCGATCCAAGGCGGTCGGCGAACCGCCGTTCATGCTGCCGATCTCGGTTCTGGAGGCAATCTCGATGGCGGCGGCGAGCGTTGCAGGCTATCGTATCTCACCGCGCATCGATGCACCGGCAACGCCGGAGCGGGTTTTGCTCGCCATCGAGCGGATGCGCCGCGCCGCAAGGAATGGGTGATCGGCATGGCCGCCAGACGCGAGGACATCAGGGACTTCCTGCACCGCGAGCCGGACTGCGTGCTCGTCGAGGTGACGGGCACCGCTGGCTCGACGCCGCGCGATACTGATGCCTGGATGCTGGTGGCGGCCGAATACATCTTCGGCACGATTGGTGGCGGCCAGCTGGAATACATGGCCATCGACCATGCCCGCCGCAGCCTGCGGCAGGGCTTGCCGGCACAGCCGATGAACGTGCCGCTCGGCCCGGAAATCGGCCAATGCTGCGGCGGACGCGTCGGTCTTGCCTTCACCGCCATGAATACCGATCTCTCCACGCAGCTCATTGCCCGCTGCGACCGCGAAATGGCGTCGCGTCCGCATGTCTATATCTTCGGCGCCGGGCATGTCGGCGACGCCTTGGCGATGGCGCTTTCGCTGGTGCCGCTGCGCATCGTGCTGGTCGATACCCGCGAGGACGAGCTTTCCGCGACCAGTATCGCCGGCATCGAGACCTGCCTGGCGGCGATGCCGGAAGCTCTGGTCCGCGATGCGCCGGCCGGCAGTGCCTTCGTCGTCCTGACCCATGATCACGCGCTCGATTTTCTGATCACCGCGGAAGCACTCCGCCGCGAGGATGCCGCCTATGTCGGCATGATCGGCTCGAAGACGAAACGCGCGACTTTCAAGAACTGGATGTCCCGCGAAATCGGCCGCACCGACCTCTTCGACCGCCTGATATGCCCGATCGGCGGCACCGCGGTGAAGGACAAGCGCCCAGCGGTCATCGCGGCGCTGGCGGCAGCCGAGATCATGACGGCTGCGCTGATAGGTGCGCAGAAACGGCAACATGTATTTGCTGCTGAGGGCTGATGTCTTCTATCGATCCTAAGCTTGATGCCAGGGATTGAGGCATGTCACGCCGAGTGGCTGAAAGTCCGAGAGATTGCGCGTCACGATGACCAGGTCATTGGCAAGGGCTGTTGCGGCGATCATAGCGTCAGCATTCGGTTTCTTATGAGGCGTTGGCAATCGACCGGCAATCGACGCAGCATGCCTTTCGAATGACAAAATCCTATCGTCGAACTCCGGAATGATAACTGTCGTCAACCAATCGGTCAGATCGGTTGCGAAAGCAGGATTGCGGCCGCGTTCGCGCTGTATGCCAAACTCGATTTCCATGATTGAAATCGTTGAAATATACGTTGTGCCGATATCGAACGTCCGGAGAAATTTCTGGTACTCGATGGCCTGCAGATGAGGCCGGCGAGAAGCAGAAAGCACATCGGTGTCGAACAGAAAGGTCATCAGAATTCGATGTCCCGCCCCTCGAAGCTCAATCGTTCAGGGGTGAAGTCATCATCGAACTTCGAGTTCTTATGATATAAAGCGTCATACAGGCTTTTGGATTTCTTCCAGTTGTTTTCGAAATCGCTGTATCGAACAAGCACATAGCTTGCTTCGCCGTGCTCGGTAATGACGAGCGGGCCTTCGTTTGCGGCCTTCTTTGCCTTGCTGGGATTCTGATTGAAGTCGGCGCTGGTCATGAGAGCATAAGGCATCGCCATCTCCATCTAGTACATTCCCTATAAAATATACTATTTTCCAAGCCGAATTCAATCGAGCGATTTTCTCACTCCAGCATCTTACCAATCATCCGCTGACAGCGCTCCGCCATGAAATCGATCATCAGCCGGACCTTCGGGTCCTGGAAGCGTTTGTGCGGATAGATCGCCGCGAGTTGGACGCTGGCGGGGGGATTGTCCTTCAGGATCTCGACCAACGTGCCCTCGTTCAGATAGCTTTTCACCTCGAACAAAGGCTTGTTGATGATGCCCCGGCCTTCGAGCGCCCATTGGGTCAGCACATCGCCATCGTCGGAATCGTAGGGACCGCCGATCTCCAGCTTGCGGGTGCCGTCCGGCGTCTGCAGCGTCCAGTAATATTCCTTCGAACCGGGATAGCGCAGGAGCAGGCAGTCGTGCCGCGCGTCGATCAGGGCGTCGGGCGTTTCCGGCGTGCCGCGTTTCTCCAGATAGGAGGGCGCGGCGCAGACGACGCGCTGACAGTTGAGGATGCCGCGCATGCGCAGGTTGGAATCCTCGAGCACGCCCAACTTGAAGGCCACATCGACGCCCTCGCTCAAGATATCGACATTGTGGTCGGAGAGGCGCAGACGCACCTCGATATCCGGATATTTGTCGTGAAACTCGGGAATGCCGGACGCGATCAGGCGACGGCCGATGCCGAGCGGCGCGGTGATCCGGAGCGACCCCTTCGGATTGTGTGAGAGGTCGGCGATGGCGCTTTCCGCCTCGTTCACCGCCTCGATGATCTTCACCGCCCCCTGATAGAACACCCGTCCGTGCTCGGTGGGCGAGAGCTTGCGTGTGGTGCGGTTGAACAGGCGCACGCCGAGATGCCGTTCCAGCTCCTTGATGCGGTTGCTGGCAACGGCCGGGGTCACCCGCTGGTCGCGGCCGGCGGAGGAGAGGGTACCGAGTTCGACGACCCGGACGAAGACGCGGATATTATCGAGATAGGACATGCTCTTCTTCTACCACAGGCGAGACCCAACCACAGCGGGGGTGATCTTATAGATTTTTTTGAAAGTGTTCGGGATTAGCCGGCATTTCGGATGGTATCGCGTGGTGGCAGAAGTCTCCCAAACAGGGAGGCCCTTATGTATGAATACGCCATTGCCTGGGACTGGTTGACCTTCGCCGTCCGCTGGCTCCATGTCATCACCGCCATCGCCTGGATCGGCTCGTCCTTCTATTTCGTCGCGCTCGATCTCGGCCTGCGCAAGCACCCGGACCTTCCTGCCGGCGCCTATGGTGAGGAGTGGCAGGTGCATGGCGGCGGCTTCTACCATATCCAGAAATACCTGGTGGCGCCCGCCAACATGCCGGAACACCTGATCTGGTTCAAATGGGAAAGCTATGTCACCTGGCTCTCCGGCTTCGGCATGCTGTGTCTGGTTTATTATGCAGGCGCCGATCTCTACCTGATCGACCCCAATGTACTCGACGTCTCCAAGCCCGTCGCCATCGGCATTTCGCTCGCCTCTCTGGCTTTCGGCTGGATCGTCTACGACCTGATCTGCAAATCACCGTTCGGCAATGACAACACGCGACTGATGGTGGCGCTGTACTTCATCCTGGTCGCGGTTGCCTGGGGTTACACGCAGCTGTTCACCGGACGCGCCGCCTTCCTGCATCTGGGCGCCTTTACCGCGACGATCATGTCGGCCAACGTGTTCTTCATCATCATGCCGAACCAGCGCATTGTCGTCGCCGACCTGATCGCAGGCCGCACGCCGGATGCGAAATACGGCCGGATCGCCAAGCAACGCTCGACACACAACAATTACCTGACGCTACCCGTCCTGTTCCTGATGCTGTCGAACCACTATCCTCTGGCCTTCGGCACCCAGTTCAACTGGATCATCGCTTCGCTGGTCTTCCTGATGGGCGTGACCATCCGGCATTATTTCAACACCCGACACGCCAATGCCGGCAACCCGACCTGGAC
Organism: Pararhizobium sp. O133; assembly: GCF_051669845.1. NCBI lineage: Bacteria > Pseudomonadati > Pseudomonadota > Alphaproteobacteria > Hyphomicrobiales > Rhizobiaceae > Pararhizobium > Pararhizobium sp. O133. The sequence goes on from NZ_CP196427.1 coordinate 473,431, forward strand.
CTGGCTGGCAACGGTGCTTTTGTTCATCGTCATCATGTGGCTCTCGACGGTGCCGAAAATCCTCACCGGCGAACCGGAACAGGTCTCGGCCGCGCAGCAGCCGTTCGTGACGGCGGAAGCCTTTCCCAAGGTGCGCGACACGATCCTCGGTCGCTGTTCGATGTGTCATGCCAAGGAGCCCGGCTGGGAGGGCATGATCAAGCCGCCCAAGGGGGTGGCGCTAGAAACCGACGCCGAGATCGCCGCCCACGCGCGGGAAATCTATCTGCAGGCCGGGCGCAGCCACGCCATGCCGCCGGCCAATGTGACGGCCGTGACCGACGACGAGCGCAAGCTTCTGGTCGCCTGGTACGAGACAGTTGTGAATGGAGGAAAAACCCAATGAGCGAACTCCTGATCCGTGGCCGCGTGCTGACGTTTGTCGACGAACCCAAGGGGATCGATGATACCGCATCCTATCTGACCGTGGACGATGGCGCGGTTCTGGTGCGGGGTGGCAAGATCTCAGCCGTCGGCGACTATGCCGAGGTGAGCAAGGCCGCCGGCGCCGGCGTCGAAGTGGCCGATCATCGGCCGCATCTCATCCTGCCTGGACTGATCGATACGCATCTGCATTTCCCGCAGACGCAGGCGATCGCCTCCTATGGCGCGCAGCTGCTCGAATGGCTGAACACCTATATCTTCGTCGAGGAACAGAAATTCGCCGAGCCGGAACATGCAGCCTTCATCGCCGGACGTTTCATGGACGAGCTTCTCTCCAACGGCACGACGACGGCGGTCGCCTATTGCTCGGTGCATCCGCAAAGCGTCGACGCTTATTTCACGGCGGCGGAACAGCGCGGCATGCTGATGGTCGGCGGCAAGGTGATGATGGACCGCAATGCGCCGGACGCGCTGCGCGACACGCCGCAGAAGGGCTATGACGAGACCAAGCGGCTGATCGGCAAATGGCATGGCCGTGGGCGAGCGCATTACGCGATCAGCCCGCGCTTTGCCATCACCTCGACGCCCGAGCAGATGGAGATGGCCAAAGCGCTGGTCGCCGAGCATCGCGATTGCTACGTGCAGACGCATCTGTCGGAAAACAAGGACGAGATCGCCTTTGCCACGTCGCTCTATCCGGATGCCAAGGACTACACAGACATCTATGCCCGCTATGATCTTTTGACCGACAAGACGCTGCTCGGACACTGCATCTATCTCAGCGACCGCGAGATTTCGGTGCTGGCAGAGACCGGCGCGGTCGGGGTCTTCTGCCCGACCTCAAACCTCTTCCTCGGCTCCGGCCTGTTCGACCGCGACCGGTTCGACAGGCTCGGCGCCCGCTGGTCGGTGGCGACCGATGTTGGGGCAGGCACCAGCTTCTCGATGCTGGAAACGATGGACGAGGCCTACAAGGTTCTGCACCTGCAGGGCCAGCGCCTGTCGCCGCTCAACTCGTTCTACCGGATGACGATGGGCAATGCCCGAGCACTTGGACTTCAGGACCGCATCGGCTCACTGCATGTGGGCGCCGACGCCGATATCGTCGTGCTCGATTCCAGCGGTAAATCGGCGATGGAACTTCGGATGCGCACGGCGAAATCCCTGACCGACGAATTGTTCATCCTCCAGACCATGGGCGACGACCGCTGCGTGGCGCAGGTCTATGTCGCCGGCAAGGCGATGAAGGGGCGGAAATCGGCGACGGGTGTGAAGCGAGCGCTGGAAACGGCGTGAGGTTCTGACCCTTTTCCACAAGGGCAGGGCTATCGCATATGGGGCACCCTCCTGGTCGTGATATTGCCAAGGATAGCCGAAACATCTATATCCGACATGCCTGCCGGATATAGATGACGGTTCTCACGAAGCCGAGAATTTCACCGTCACGCCGCGCTGCCGGAAGTAGGCCTGCATCAGCTTGCGGCCGGAACGATTGTTCTGCACGAGTTTCGCCGGATCGAAGACGGCCTCTTTCAAACCTGCCCGCGCCAACGCTGCCTTGAGCGTTACGATATGCGCGTCGATGTCAGCATTGTCCGCCTGAAGCGATTCATAAATACGTTTCGTTGCATCTGCTACGGTCGGATCGTTCACTGTTATGCTCCTGTTGCTGTCTGATTGGCGCTTACCACGTTCTTCGGCCTGACCCTATTGTGAGAAAAGAAGCCCTCGTCAATGGGTGACAATGGGATTGGAATGACGCAGCCGGATTCAAGGCGCAAGAGTAGGCCACATTTCGGCAGTTCGGCCAGCGCATTCCCAAGTGTGATCTTCGGCCGGCTTGCCGATTTGATCGTCAAAATGTTCCGCATCGAAAACGACCGGCTTCCGGCGAGGCATAGGCATTCCACCATTTGTCATTTCACCCCCCTTGTGCCACCTTCCCCGAATGACCCTTCGCGCCATAAAAACCACCGTTCTGCTCGCTGCAGCCTTCCTGTCGAGCACAAATCTGTCATTCGCGGATGACGGATGTAACGGGCAGGCGGCCGCCGTTGTGCAGCGGGCCTATCCCGATGCGGTGAAGGCCTCGGACACGACCTTCAAAGTCAAGGAGCTGGCGATCACGCTGCCGGCAGAGGGTGCCGTCGAGGACGATCCGCATGCGGTGATTTGCCGAGTCTGGCCGGCTTATCCGGAGCTGATGCTGGTTGCCGTGCCGTTGATCGGCGGGCAGTCGGATGATGGCAATGCGGGGGATCTGGAACTGCTGGTGCTCGACGCTGACAGTCTCGGTGTCAGGCAGCGGCTCTTTCTCGCCGGCCGCATGACGGATGATGCGGTGCGGATCACCCGGCTTGCCTTCGATACGGCCCGCTACCGGCTTTCGCCCAAGCAGATCGCCTTCGGGCTGCGCATCTTCCAGCATGGCAGTTCGGGGCCCAATCCGTTCGGGGAGGTCGGTCTTTCGCTCTACACGATCGCGGATGGCAAGCTGACATCCGTGCTATCCGGCATCACGGTCAGCGACAATCACGGCGAATGGGACACGAATTGCGCCGGAACATTCGACGAAAGCAGCCGGACGCTCTCGATGCAACCGACCGTCCACCACGGTTATGCGGATATTCTGGTGTCGGAGACATCCTCGACGACGGTGGCGAGCGTGGCGGCGAACGGCGAATGTGTGGAACAGCGCAATGGGCCGAAGAAAACGACCCTGCTTTTGACCTATGACGGCAGGGAATATACCGTTCCAGAGAATATCAGGTCCCTTGAGTGAGCGACGACGGACGTCTGTCGAAAGGACAGCTAGGCGGCCCCGGCCGCGATCGTCGTTTTTGCGCAACGCTTGCCGAATTCATTCGGATTCAGCATTTGTTGGTAATTTTCCGTTAGCAATTGAAGGCAGTGGAGGGCGCGGTTCGCCCGGTTCTGTTTTGCGTACGGGTTCCAATGCGTTTATCGGTTCTTTCAGCACTTCTTATTGGCGGTATTGCCCTTGCCGGCTGCACCTCCAATTCCGGGCCGGACAGCCTGTCCGCCGGGCTGCCCTCGAAGGAAGTCACGAGCTCGGTCGCGAAAGGCCCCGTGCCGGTCAATGATGTCGGAGCGATCATCGCCGCGGCTGAAAGCCACCCGGAACAACTGGCCTGGGCGGGCCAGGTACCGCAGCCACAGGCGTTCGAATCCATGACCACCGAGGCCATGACCGTTCCGGCCGAACGGCCGGTCGCGTTGATGATGCCCGATAATCCGGAAGCGGAACCGCGTACCCGCCGTGGACGCGCGCAGATTTACAGCCGCCAGTTCCGCGACGCGCATCCGATCAATTTCGGCAAGGCTTCACCCAGGAAAATGGCCGTGCACGGCGTCGACATTTCCCGCTGGCAGGGCGAGATCGACTGGGCCAAGTTGCGCACGCAGGGTGCCAACTTCGCCTATATCAAGGCGACCGACGGCGGTGACCATCTCGATCCGATGTTCAGGAAGAACTGGAAGCGCGCCAAGGATGCCGGACTGAGGCGCGGCGCCTATCACTTCTTCTACTGGTGCCGCACCGCCGGCGAGCAGGCCGACTGGTTCATCCGCAACGTGCCGCGTGACCCCGACGCGCTGCCGCCGGTGATCGACGTTGAATATAACAGCGAATCCAGCTGCCGCTTCCGCCTGTCGCGGGCCAAGACGCTCGAGAAGATGCAGGTGTTCATGGACAAGCTGGAGCGTCATTACGGCAAGCGACCGGTGATCTACACGGCGCCGGACTTCTACCGCGACAACCTGACCGGCGAATTCAAGAACCACCCCTTCTGGCTGCGCTCCGTCGCCGCTCATCCGTCGAAGATCTACCCGGGCCGCAAATGGCTGTTCTGGCAATATTCCGGCTCCGGTCTCTCGCATGGGGTGGAGGGCCGGATCGACCTCAATGTCTTCCACGGCAGCGAGAACGACTGGCACGACTGGGTGGCGCGGGGGTGAGAGGGCGTTAAGTTAGAACGGGGACCCTACCCTGAAAAATTAGAGAATATAAGAAGGATATCCAGAAAGCCGCGCCAATCAATAAAGCGCAGCTTTAAATTTCTGCCGGTCTTTTGGGTCCGACCAATTAAAGACATTGCCCTCAGCGAAGCTGGTCAAAATCTCTATCTCACCCTTATGAACACTCGCTTCTTCAGGGGAGACAGCGTACACTCCTAATGGCTTCACTTGCTCGCCAAATCGCTGTTTCGCGAAATACAGGGTCGCGCCTTTTTCGCAAGCCTTGCCGTGTGCATTTGTCGTAATCCCGCGAAGTTCGAGTGTTGAAACAACCTTCAGCCCATTGGTCTTGTAGGCGAAATCAGCGACTATTTCTTTCTCTTCAGATACCACGAATTTTGGGATCACTTTCCCGTCTTCCAACGTCTGCCCACGCTCTCCGAGAACGCCGACCTGACGTAACATTGTCGATATTTCTGTGTTGATCTTTTGCTGTTTTTCTTTCCGGCTAAGCGCCGGCTTGTCTACGAACACAGACAAAATCTTCCGGATCGCAGCATCATATTCCTCTGACGTTCTGGCACGTATATCACCGGGTTTGCCCAGCACGAAGACCTCGCTTTGAAGGGGACGGCTACTGTGATCATCACGACCATAGAGCGCCTCCAAATCTGAGATCGCAGTCTTCAATGCCATGTCTTTGTAAGCCTGCGCAATCTCTTCCCATTTGTAGCCAGTAAGGTGAACGAGCTTACGAATTTCTGTCAGACGTACGTCAATCCCGTCAGGTCCCACCGCAATAACGCCCACGTTTACCCGCTCCCCTCTCATGGGATTCGGGCGTGCCTGTATAATTGAGAATTTATATGAGTGTGCCATCATTCAAACCAGTCTTGATCGCTGCCACCCTTGCCGACGCCATACCACTGCTCCACCAATCTATGATCGCATCCTCCTCTTGCTGGGTCAACCAATCCTTCGGGTGGCTACCGATGATGAGTTGGACTCTTGTGGCATCTATCGCTTCAATGCTGGTTAAAACTTGTTCGGCGACATTGATGTCGATGTAATCTCCAAAATTCGCTTTCAACCAATTTCTGACATTCACCGTTGCAAGCATCGGGTTTGTCATCGGCGCAGGCGGCGGAAAACCATTGACGAGCCATGACCTTGAGTAATCGAATGAATACACTTTATGGCCGTTACCTTCTGGGACGATCATAAAGTTATTTGCGTGTCGATCAACGTTGTGAATAAACAGATCGAAAGCGTAGATTCGAGAAAGGTCTTCTGAAAGCGACCCAAAATTGATATTACCCTGCGCAGCGAAGTTCCACCAATCTTTGGTCTTTCCATTCATCCACTGTGATCCAAACCAATAATTTCCATCTGGATGGCGGATGACACTGAATGGCACCTGTGGAACTCCAACTGCGATTGCAAGCGAAGAGCAAAACCATTCGCAGTGCGGCAGGGCAGGATGAACGTTGTTTTTTTTGATCACAAAAGTGCCTGCGTCGCCGCAAAAGCAGCCTTCGTTCGTGTCTTCACTTCCAAAGTTGGCTGCTCCGCAGAACATGGCGTCAAGCGCCACTAATTGTGGAACACTGCCTTGTGTGGGCGCTATCGCCATTCTCCTCCGCCCATTGCGTCGTACGAAGAGACGCTATTAACTACTATTGATTGTCCCCTACCGAACCTTTACCGTTTGGCGACGCATATTTCAATAAGTTCACGAGGAAAATGCGCGTTTTGATTGATCCCAGAACACCCTCAACGCAATTTGGTCTTACCGCTTCACACCCGCCCACCCATTGCCCGCGTCAGCCCATCGGCTGCGGCCCGCACGACCGGGCCGAGTTCCGCAAGGACCGCATCCGGCAACCTGACCGCTGGTCCCGAAATCGAAATTCCGGCGATCGCTTCGCCATATTCGTTGAAGATCGGGGCGGCGAGGCAGCGCATGCCGAGTGTGTGCTCCTCGTCGTCGATCGACCAGCCGCGTGTGCGGATGATTGCAAGGTCGACCATCAGCTTCGGCAGGCTGTCGCGGGTCTTCTCCGTGAAACGGGCAAGCGGGCGCGGCGACAAGAGGCGCTCGATGTCGCCGTCCGGCCAGGTCGAGAGGGTGGCCTTGCCGATGCCCGAGGCGTGAATGGGACCACGGCGCCCGGGACGGAAAAAGGCGCGCATCGGTGCATGGCTTTCGACCTGCGAGATGAACACGACATCGCCGCCATCCTCGATGCCGATATTGGCGGTTTCGCCGGACCGTTCCATCAATTGCTTGAGGAAGGGGCGGCTGATCGCGCCGAGCTTGCGGAAGCGCAGGAAGGCATTGCCGATCTCGAAGGCCTTCAGCCCGATCGTCCAGGCACCGGTCTCCGCGTCATGCGTCACCATGCCATGGCCGGCAAGCGAGGTCAGTAGGCGGTGGACCGTGGATGGCGCCATGCCGGACTGGTCGGCAAGCTCGGTCAGGACTGCGCCATCAGACGACGCAATGAGATCGAGCAGCGTCAGGCTGCGATCGAGGACCTGGACGGAGGAGGGGACGGCATTTTCTCCTGCCTTGCGGCCGCGCTTGGGGCGCTGGGTTTCCTGTTTAAGTGGGTGGTCGGGCATGGTGGTTCCGTTTGGATTTAAGGGATATTAGGAAGGTAGCGGCACCCCCTCATCCGCCCTGTCGGGCACCTTCTCCCCGCTGGCGGGGAGAAGGGATCTGCCGCACCTTGGTCACCTGTGCATTGTTACATGGGAAATTTGCGGCAAGCGCTGTCGTCCCCTCTCCCCGCCTGCGGGGAGAGGGCCAGGGTGAGGGGCAATCCCTGAAATCTCAATGCATTTATCACACGCACTTTATCCGATTGCCTCCGATTCCTTGAAAATGTTTATTTCCACATGATGAGAATGATTTCCATTTAAAAATTGCGCGGCCGGAAATTTGATCTACCCTGATCCTCACGACGATGGAGGATCAAGTCATGGCGAAAATGCGCGCGGTCGATGCGGCGGTTCTGGTTCTGGAGAGGGAAGGTGTCGATTGCGCCTTCGGAGTTCCGGGCGCGGCGATCAATCCCTTTTACTCGGCGCTGAAAGCGCGCGGTTCGGTGCGGCACATCCTGGCGCGGCATGTCGAGGGCGCGTCCCATATGGCCGAGGGTTATACCCGCGCCGAGCATGGCAATATCGGCGTCTGCATCGGCACGTCCGGGCCGGCCGGCACCGACATGATCACCGGGCTCTATTCGGCTCAGGCGGATTCGATCCCGATCCTCTGCATCACCGGCCAGGCGCCGCGCGCAAGGCTGGACAAGGAGGATTTCCAGGCGGTCGATATCGCCAAGATCGCCGGGCCGCTGACCAAATGGGCCGTCACCGTCATGGAGCCGGCGCTGGTGCCGTTCGTCTTCCAGAAGGCGTTTCACCTGATGCGCTCGGGCCGCCCCGGTCCGGTGCTGATCGACCTGCCGGTCGATGTCCAGCTGGCCGAAATCGAGTTCGATATCGACACCTATGCCTCGCTCGATCCCTACAAGCCATCCGCGACGCGGGCGCAGGCCGAAAAGGCGATCGCCATGCTGAACGCGGCGGAGCGTCCGTTGATCGTCGCCGGCGGCGGTATCATCAATGCGGATGCATCCGATCTCCTGACAGAATTCGCCGAAATCACCGGTATCCCTGTCATCCCGACGCTGATGGGCTGGGGCACGATCCCCGACGATCATCCGCTGATGGCCGGCATGTGCGGGCTGCAGACCTCGCATCGCTACGGCAATGCCAACCTGCTTGCTTCCGATTTCGTGCTCGGCGTCGGCAACCGCTGGGCCAACCGCCATACCGGCAATGTCCCGACCTATACCGAGGGCCGGAAATTCGTTCATGTCGATATCGAGCCGACCCAGATCGGCCGCGTCTTCGCCCCGGATTTCGGTATTGTCTCGGATGCGGGCGCCGCGCTGAAGCTGTTCCTCGATATCGCGACGGAATGGAAAACGGCGGGAAAATTGCGGGACTGGTCGGGCTGGGCGGAGGAATGCCGCGAACGCAAGCGAACCATGCTTCGCAAAACCCATTTCGACCAGACGCCGCTGAAGCCCCAACGTGTCTACGAAGAGATGAACAAGGCGTTCGGCCGCGACACCTGCTATGTCTCGACCATCGGGCTCAGCCAGATCGCCGGCGCGCAGTTCCTGCATGTCTACAAGCCCCGCAACTGGATCAATTGCGGCCAGGCCGGCCCGCTCGGCTGGACGCTGCCGGCGGCACTGGGCGTGCGCGCCGCCGATCCGGACCGTCCGATCGTGGCACTGTCGGGCGACTATGACTTCCAGTTCATGGTCGAGGAACTGGCGGTCGGCGCCCAGCACAAGCTGCCCTACCTGCATGTGGTCGTGAACAATTCCTATCTCGGTCTCATCCGCCAGGCGCAGCGCGGCTTTGCCATGGATTTCGAGGTGAGCCTCGGCTTCGACAATATCAACGCGTCGGGCGATGCGGAGAAGGGCTACGGCGTCGATCACGTGGCCGTAGCCGAAGGGCTCGGCTGCAAGGCGATCCGGGTCAGGAGTCCGAACGAGTTCCAGGAGGCGTTTTCGAGGGCTAAGGACCTGATGAACGAGCACCGGGTGCCTGTTGTCATCGAGTTCATCCTCGAGCGTGTCACCAATATTTCCATGGGTGCGGATATCAATGCGGTGGTCGAATTCGAGGAACTGGCCGAACGCGGCGAGGATGCCCCGACGGCGATCATGGCGCTCATCGATTGAGCCAGAACAAGGAGGACATTCCATGCCCAAATTTGCGGCAAATCTGACCATGCTCTTCAACGAAGCGCCTTTTCTCGACCGGTTCACGCTGGCCGCCAAGGCGGGCTTTGACGCCGTCGAATATCTCTTTCCCTACGAGTTCGACGCGAAAGCGCTGAAGGCGGCGCTGGAGGTCAACGGGCTGACGCAGGTCCTGCACAACCTGCCGGCCGGGAACTGGGCCGGCGGCGAGCGCGGCATTGCCATCCTGCCGGACCGGGTTGACGAATTCCGCCGTGGCGTGGCATCCGCCATCGATTACGCCACCACGCTCGGCTGCACGCAGGTCAATTGCCTCTCCGGCATCGCGCCGGTCGGCGTTTCCGACAGCGTGCTGCGCGCCACCTTCGTCGCCAACCTGAAGCTGGCGGCGACAGAATTGGGCAAGCATGGCATCCGTCTGCTGATCGAGCCGATCAACCGCTTCGATATTCCCGGCTTCTACCTCAACACGGTGGAACAGGCGGCCTCGATCATCGCCGAAGTCGGCAGCGACAACCTGTTTATCCAGTATGACCTCTATCACCAGCAGCGGACCGAGGGCGAACTGATCGGAACTTTCCGCAAGCACCAGGCGCGGATTGCCCATATCCAGTTGGCCGACAATCCCGGACGCAACGAACCGGGCACCGGAGAGATCAACTATCCCTTCGTCTTCGAGGCGCTGGACGCGGCCGGATACGACGGCTGGATCGGCTGCGAATACAAGCCGCGCACCACGACATCCGAAGGGCTGGGATGGCTTGCCAGCGCCCGAAGCGCGCGTAGCGCAGACATCATCAAGATCAGGAGTTAAGCATCATGGCCACAATCGGCTTTATCGGACTGGGTATCATGGGCACGCCGATGGCGCGCCACCTGCAGGATGCCGGCCACACCGTCGTTACCTCGAAATTCCACATCGCACCGAAGCAGGAACTGCTCGACAACGGCCTGCAGTTTGCCGAAACACCGAAGGCGCTGGCGGAAAAGGTCGACATCACTATCCTGATGCTGCCGGACACGCCGGATGTGAAGGATGTCCTGTTCAGTGAAAACGGCGTTGCGTCCGGCCTGTCCACGGGCAAGCTGGTCATCGACATGAGCTCGATCTCGCCGATCGACACCAAGGAATTCGCCAAGGCGGTTCGCGAAACGGGCGCCGAATACATGGACGCTCCGGTCTCGGGCGGCGAAGTCGGTGCGAAGAACGCCTCGCTGTCGATCATGGCGGGCGGCACCGAAGGCAGCTTCGACCGTGCGCTTCCGCTGTTCAAGCTGATGGGCAAGAACATCACGCTCGTCGGCGATTGCGGCGATGGCCAGGTCACCAAGGTCGCCAACCAGATCATCGTCGCGCTGACGATCGAGGCGGTTTCCGAGGCGCTGGTGTTCGCGTCAAAGGCTGGCGCCGATCCGGCGCGGGTTCGCGAAGCGCTGATGGGCGGCTTTGCCTCGTCGCGCATCCTCGAAGTGCATGGCGACCGGATGATCAAGCGCACCTTCGATCCGGGCTTCCGCATTTCGCTGCACCAGAAGGACCTGAACCTCGCGCTGCAGGGTGCGAAGTCGCTGGGCATCTCGCTGCCGAACACGGCGGCGACGCAGGAACTGTTCAACAACTGCGCCGCCAATGGCGACAGCGGTCTCGACCATTCCGGTCTCGTCAAGGCGCTGGAGCGCATGGCCAACCACGTGGTCGCCTGACGATCCGGCGGGCGGTTGCGGGGAGGCAACCGCCCATTCTTTCATGAAGCGAGGACAAGAAGCATGGCCGTGATCGCCGACCCCAAGGCCTTTCTGGAGGCTCTGTTTCATACGGCCGTCGCTGCCGCCGATCCAGAAAAGGTGCTGGCCGCCAACCTGCCGCAAAAACCGAAGGGCCGTACCGTGGTCATCGGTGCGGGCAAGGGCGCGGCCCAGATGGCGCAGGCGTTCGAAAGGCTCTGGGACGGGCCGCTGAGCGGCGCGATCGTCACGCGTTACGGCTATGCCGCGCCCTGCAAGCGGATCGAGGTACTGGAGGCCTCGCATCCGCTGCCGGACGAGAACGGCCTCGCGGCCTCCCGTCGATTGCTGAAAGAAGTCAGCGGTCTGACGGAGGACGATCTCGTCGTGGCGCTGATCTGCGGTGGCGGCTCGGCTCTTTTGCCCTTGCCGGCGGGCGACCTGACGCTCGACGACGAGATCGCCGTCAATCGGGCGCTATTGGCTTCGGGCGCACCGATCAGCGCCATGAACGCGATCCGCAAGCATGTGTCCGGCATCAAGGGAGGCCGGCTGGCGGCGGCGGCCTTTCCGGCGAAGGTCGTTTCCCTCGTTGTCTCGGACATTCCCGGCGACGACCCGGCGCTGGTGGCCTCAGGACCGACTATTGCAGACGCGAGCACTCGCGACGACGCCCTGCGCCTGATCAAACGTCACCGTCTCGATCCGCCGGAAAAGGTCATGGCCTTCATCCGCAGCGAGGCCTCCGCTGCACCCGACCCATCCGATACCAAGTTTCAGCGTAACGATGTCCGGCTTGTCGCATCCGCCGCCGTTTCATTGGACGCAGCAGCCGAGCAGGCTCGTGCTTCAGGCATCGAGGCGGTCATTCTCTCCGATGCGATGGAAGGCGAGGCGCGCGAAGTCGGCCGCATCCATGCGGCGATCGCCCGCGAGGTGGCCGGCCGCAACCGGCCATTCCGCAAGCCTGTGCTGATCCTCTCCGGCGGCGAGACAACGGTGACGATCCGGGGCAAGGGCAGGGGTGGGCGCAATACCGAATTCCTGCTGTCGCTCGCACTTGGCATCGACGGCGCCGAAGGCATCTCCGCACTCGCAGCCGACACCGACGGCATCGACGGATCGGAAGACAATGCCGGCGCCTTTGCCGACGGGTCGAGCATCTCGCGGTTGGCTTCGGCGGGTGAAGATGGAGCAGCGCTCCTGGACCGCAACGATGCGTGGACCGCTTTCGATGCGATCGGCGACATATTCAAGCCTGGCCCGACCGGTACGAATGTCAATGACTTCCGGGCGATCCTGGTGCAATGAGCGGGTCCGCCGCAATCTTCGTTCTCCTTATCCGGATGGAAAATCGGAACCAAAAGACGGATGTCAGGTTTCCTGCCCATGCGATCAATGGAACAGGGATAAAGGCGATGTTGAAATCATTGTCGGGCGATGTGTTCGGTATCGATGTCGATCCGCAGCAGGGCGGCATGAGTCTCGCCGACTTCGAATGGCGCTACAGGGTGCTGGTCATCTTTCCCGACGATGCCCATATCGAAGCAACTCGGCAGGCGAACATGCTGCTTTCCGAAGCCGAAGGCCTGCGCGACCGCGATATTATCGTATTGGAAGTTCGGCACAACGACGTCAAAGCGCTGTTCGGACCGGAATACGATCTCAACTGTTACGCTATCCGCGCCGACCTCGATATCACCGACGGCTTCTTCGCCCTCAAGCTTGTCGGCAAGGACGGCACGATCAGGTTCAGTTCGAACGATGTCGTTACTCCGAATGAAATTTTCGCGCTCATCGACCAAATACCGGTGCGTAAGAAGGAGCGGCCCCACTGACAAGGCTCAGAGAGGGCCAGAAAGCCAATCGCTGATTCCACGCGCCGCGTGCCGTCCCGTCGCGAAACAGGCCGTCAGCAGATAGCCGCCGGTCGGGGCTTCCCAGTCCAGCATTTCGCCGGCGGCGAAAATGCCGGGAAGCGCTTTCAGCATGTATCGTTCGTCGATCCCCTCGAGATCAATCCCACCCGCCGATGAGATCGCCTCCGCGATCGGACGTGGGCGGACGACGGAGATGGGCAGAGATTTCAGCAGACCGGCCAGCCGCTCCGGATCATAGATGTTTGTCTGGGGCTCCACTTCGCGGACCAGCGCAGCCTTGACGCCGTCGAGACCGGCGCTCTTGCGCAGGCGGGTCGCAAGGGTTGCCTTCCTGTCTTGACGGGCGAGATCCCTGGCGAGGCGTTCGCGGGTTCGGCCGGGCATGAGATCGACCGACAACGCCGCCTTGCCATCCCGCGCCAGGGCATCGCGCAAAGCTGCCGAATGCGCATAGACGAGGCTTCCCTCGATACCATGTTTCGAAATCACGAATTCACCGGGAAAAATACCGGCTGTCGAGGTGGCCGTGACGGATTTCAGCGGAGCGCCGGCAAAGCGGGTCTTGAAGACCTCGCTCCAATCGGCATCGAAGCCGCAATTGGCGGGCTGGAGCGGATTGACCACGACGCCGCGATCCTGAAGCAGGGTGGTCCATGCGGCGTCCGATCCAAGGCGCGGCCAGCTTGCGCCGCCGAGGGCCAGAAGGGTGGCATCGTGATGAACGGTGATCGCGCCATCCGGCGTCTCGAAGGTCAGGCCGCGCTCCGCAAATCCGGTCCATCGATGCCGGGTCAGCAGCCGAACGCCCTGAGCCTCGAGGCGGCGCAGCCAGGCGCGCAGCAGTGGCGATGCCTTCATGACGGTCGGGAAGACGCGGCCCGATGTTCCAACGAAGGTTTCGGTGCCGAGACCGGCCGCCCAAGCGCGCACATTGTCCGGCGTGAAGGCGTCGAGCGCTTCGCGAAGGCGCGCCGATGCCGGGCCGAACCGCGTGACAAACCGCGCGTAATCCTCGGAATGGGTGATGTTGAGGCCGGATTTGCCGGCGAGCAGGAATTTGCGGCCGAAGGTCGGCATGGCATCATAGACAGTGACCGCATAGCCGCGTAACGACAGGACCTCCGCCGCCATCAGCCCCGCCGGCCCGCCGCCGATGATTGCGATCTGTTTTCCCGTCATGTCCTGTCCAGTGCCGAATGTCGTGATTTCGTCTTGGGGCCTTGACGGATTTCGCGCAAGCGAAATGACGGATGCCGCGGAAGCCTTCGCGATCGCAAATAACCGGTTCGGCATTCCGGTTTTTATAAATCGTGCGCCCAAGCCTCTGTCTTGGTTCGGAAATTGTTGTTGGGGTGTGATAGTCTCGCAAATAGGAGGTTGCCGGATGAAGAGGAGTTCGTCCGGTAATAACGCATAAGGGAGGAGGCCGGATGTATTCGGGCGGATTGCGCTTTGCTGTTGGCGACGAGATCGAGGCCTTGCGCGAAAGCGTGCGCCGCTTTGCCAGCGAACGGATCGCGCCGCAGGCGGCCCATATCGACCGGACCAACAGTTTCCCCATGCCGCTTTGGCGGGAAATGGGTGAACTCGGCCTGCTCGGCATCACGGCGGCGGAAGATCATGGCGGCGCCGGTCTCGGCTATCTCGCCCATTGCGTCGCCATGGAAGAAATCAGCCGCGCCTCCGCCTCGGTTGCGCTCAGCTACGGCGCCCATTCCAATCTCTGCGTCAACCAGATCAGTCGCAATGGCTCCGAAGCGCAGAAGGCACGCTATCTTCCGAAACTGATTTCCGGCGAGCATGTCGGGGCGCTGGCCATGTCGGAGCCGACGGCCGGGTCCGATGTCGTGTCGATGAAGCTGCGCGCCGACAAGCGCGGCGACCGTTATGTGCTCAACGGCAACAAGATGTGGATCACCAACGGTCCGGATGCGGACGTGCTGGTCGTCTACGCCAAGACCGATCCGCAAGGCGGACCGCGCGGCATCACGGCCTTCCTGGTCGAGAAGGGTTTCGCCGGTTTTTCAACCGGCCAGAAACTCGACAAGCTCGGCATGCGCGGCTCCAACACCTGCGAACTGGTCTTTTCCGATTGCGAGGTGCCGGAGGAAAACCTGCTGGGAGCGGTTGGCGGCGGCGTGCGCATCCTGATGTCCGGGCTCGATTACGAGCGCGTCGTGCTGTCAGCCGGGCCGCTGGGCATCATGGATGCTTGCCTCGACGTCGCAGTCCCCTATCTGCACGAGCGAAGGCAGTTCGGTCAGTCGATCGGCGAATTCCAGCTGATGCAGGGCAAGATCGCGGACATGTATGTGACGCTGAATGCCGCCCGCGCCTATGTCTATGCCGTGGCCGCTGCCTGCGACCGGGGGGAGACGACGCGCAAGGACGCAGCCGGCTGCATCCTCTACGCGGCTGAAAAGGCGACGGCGCTGGCGCTTGAGACGATCCAGATCCTTGGCGGCAACGGCTATACCAACGATTACCCGGCCGGCCGACTGCTTCGGGATGCCAAGCTCTATGAGATCGGGGCGGGAACCTCGGAAATCAGGCGCATGCTGATCGGTCGGGAGATTTTTGCTGAAGCGCGATAGGCGGATAATTTATCGTTTTACATTATGTTTAACGTAAATTATTATTTGCATGTCGATAAACGGAGAATCTGATGAATATGTTATATTTATCGGTTAGGCAGGGTTCCGAGAAGGCGCGCATCTGGCAAATCTGCGACGAGCTACTGGCCAGAAACGGCGTGCCGCCAAGCGGCCGGGAGGTTGCGGATATTTACGTGGCCGAGGGGGGCAATCAGGGAACAGGATTTACCCAATACTCCCACTGGAAGAAGGAATATCTGGCCCGTCAGGAGCAGGCCGCGCCGCGCGAGGCGATATTACTTTCACCTGGCACCGTCACGTTTCGCTCGATGTCAGTCACCGCTGACGGGACGATCATGCTTCCGGCCGATATCCGCCGGGCCATGCTTCTGGACGAGGATGGACGGGTAACCGTGAGTGTCGTCGATGGTGAATTGCGTGTGATTTCGCCGATGGTGGCGGTTCGCCAGTTGCAGCGCCGGACCCGGGAACTCGTGCCGGCCGGAACCCTTGTTTCCGACGAACTGATCGCCGAGCGGCGCCAGGAAGCGGAGGCGCGATGAGCGGCGCCGTGTTCGACGCCTCGGCCGTATTGGCCATGGCCTTCAACGAACCGGGCGCCGATCAGGCGATGGCCTATCTGACGGGCGGCCGCATTTCTGCGGTCAACTATTCGGAGGCTGGTGCAAAACTGATCGACAAGGGACTGCCGCCGGATGAGGCCTTCATCTGGCTCGCGGCCCTCAGGCTCGAGGTCGTTCCGTTCGACACCGCTTCCGCCGAAGGGGCGGCGACGCTAAGGCAGGAAACACGAGTCCGGCGCCTCTCCTTTGCCGATCGTGCTTGCCTGGGGCTCGCTATCGCGACCGGAGCGGCGGCGATCACGACGGACAGGGTGTGGTCGGAACTGGATTTGAACTGCATTGTAAAACTCATCCGCTAGGAACATGCATGGCTGTCATCCGCTCGCAAATTTCAACCTCGTCGGAGACGTTCCGTGCCAATAGCGCGGCGATGGCGGAGGCAATGCGTGTGGTCGAGGAGGCAGCAACGCTGGCGGCTGGCGGCGGCGGTGAGGGTGCGCGGGAACGCCATGTCGGCCGCGGCAAGATGCTGCCGCGCGACCGGGTGGCGCAACTGATCGATCCGGCGACGCCCTTCCTGGAAATCGGGCTGACGGCCGCGCATGGTCTCTACAATGACGAGGCACCGGCGGCCGGCCTGATCACCGGTATCGGACGGGTGTCTGGCCGCGACTGCATGATCGTCTGCAACGACGCCACTGTCAAAGGCGGCACCTATTATCCGATGACGGTGAAGAAACATTTGCGGGCACAGGAGATCGCCGCGGAAAACAACCTGCCGTGCCTCTACCTAGTCGATTCCGGCGGCGCCAACCTGCCGAACCAGGACGAGGTCTTTCCCGACCGTGAGCATTTCGGTCGCATCTTCTATAACCAGGCCAACATGTCGGCTGCCGGCATCCCGCAGATCGCTGTCGTCATGGGTTCCTGCACAGCGGGCGGCGCCTATGTGCCGGCCATGTCGGATGAGGCCATCATCGTCGAGGGGCAGGGGACCATCTTCCTGGCCGGGCCGCCGCTGGTGCGTGCCGCGACAGGCGAGGTGGTCTCGGCGGAGGATCTGGGTGGCGGGGATGTGCATACGCGGCTTTCCGGTGTCGCCGATCATCTGGCCCGCGATGACGCGCATGCCCTGGCGCTTGCCCGCCGCGCCGTCACCAATCTCAACCGTCCGAAGATCGCAACGGTAGAGCGGCAGGTACCGGAAGAGCCGCACTATGATCCGGAGGAAATTGCCGGCATCGTGCCTGTCGATCTGCGCACGCCCTACGATATCCGCGAAGTCATTGCCCGCATCGTCGATGGCTCGCGGCTGGACGAGTTCAAGGCGCGTTATGGCACGACGCTGGTCTGTGGCTTTGCCCATGTGCACGGCATTCCCATAGGCATTATCGCCAACAATGGCGTGCTGTTTTCGGAATCGGCCTTGAAGGGCGCGCATTTCGTCGAACTGTGCTCGCAGCGCAAGACCCCGCTGGTTTTCCTGCAGAACATCACCGGCTTCATGGTGGGGCGAAAATACGAGACCGAAGGCATCGCCAAGCACGGCGCCAAGCTGGTAACGGCAGTGGCGACGACCAACGTGCCGAAGATCACCATGCTGGTCGGAGGCTCCTTTGGTGCGGGCAATTACGGCATGGGCGGGCGGGCCTTTTCGCCGCGCTTCCTGTGGACCTGGCCGAACAGCCGGATTTCCGTCATGGGCGGCGAGCAGGCGGCCGGCGTGCTGGCGACCGTGCGCGGCGAGGCGCTGAAACGCGCCGGCACGCCCTGGAGCGAGGACGACGAGGCGAAATTCAAGAAGCCGGTGCTCAGTCTGTTCGAAACGCAGAGCCATCCGCTCTATGCCTCGGCAAGGCTCTGGGACGATGGCATCATCGACCCGCGCAAGAGCCGCGACGTGCTGGCTCTGTCCCTTTCGGCGGCGCTCAACGCACCGATCGGCGATACCCGTTTTGGCCTGTTCAGGATGTGAGGAGAATGAGCATGAAACGCGACGTTTTCAACGCAAAGAATGCCCCGCAACCACGCGGCGGCTATTCCCAGGCCGTACGGCTGGAAGACTTCAGCCGGGTTCTGTTCGTCAGCGGACAAATCCCGACCGACACGGACGATGTGCTGGCCTCGGGTTTCGAGGCGCAGGCGCGGCAGGTCTGGCACAATATCGATGCGCAACTGAAGGCGGCCGGCATGGGCAAGGACGATATCGTCAAGGTGACGACCTATCTTTCCGACCGACACCACACGATGGCCAATCGCGAGATCCGCAGCGAATATCTCGGCAGCCTGGCGCCGGCAATGACGGTGGTGATCGCCGGAATCTTCGACGAGGCCTGGCTGCTCGAAGTCGAAGTGATCGCCGCGCAATAACCGGGACAGCCGATGTTTTCGAAGATCCTCATTGCCAATCGCGGCGAGATCGCCTGCCGGATCATCCGCACCGCGCGACGGCTTGGCGTGCGCACCGTCGCCGTCTATTCCGATGCGGACGCGGCGGCGCTGCATGTCGAACTGGCGGACGAAGCCTTCCGGATCGGCCATGCGGCGGCAAGCGAGAGCTATCTGTCGATCGAGCGGATTCTGGCGGCGGCCGAACGGTCGGGCGCGCAGGCCATTCATCCCGGCTACGGCTTCCTGTCGGAAAATGCCGACTTCGCCGAGGCGATCGAGGCGGCCGGTCTCGTCTTCATCGGTCCGTCACCATCAGCCATTCGCGCCATGGGCCTCAAGGATGCGGCAAAGGCGCTGATGGAACAGTCGGGCGTGCCTGTCGTTCCCGGCTATCACGGCGACAACCAGGATGCGGAATTTCTCGCGGGCCAAGCGGATGAGATCGGCTATCCCGTCCTGATCAAGGCACGGGCGGGCGGCGGCGGCAAAGGGATGCGGCGGGTCGATGACCCCGCTAATTTCGCGGCCTCCCTGGCAGCGGCGCAGCGCGAGGGCATGGCGGCCTTCGGCGATGGCGCGGTGCTGATCGAGAAATATCTGCTGCGGCCGCGCCATATCGAGATCCAGGTGTTTGGCGACCGCCACGGCAATGTCGTGCATCTGTTCGAACGCGACTGCTCGCTGCAACGGCGGCACCAGAAGGTGATCGAGGAGGCGCCCGCACCGGGCATGACCGCGGAAATGCGCCGGGCGATGGGCGACGCGGCCGTGCGCGCGGCCCGTGCCATCGATTATTGTGGCGCCGGCACGGTGGAGTTCATCGCCGATGTGTCGAGCGGCCTGTGGCCCGACAAGTTCTTCTTCATGGAGATGAACACGCGCCTGCAGGTCGAGCATCCCGTAACCGAGGCGATCACCGGCATCGATCTCGTCGAGTGGCAATTGCGGGTGGCGAGCGGCGAGCCGCTGCCGATGCAGCAATCCGATCTTTCGATCGAGGGCTGGTCCTTCGAGGCGCGGGTCTATGCCGAAGATCCGGCCCGCGGCTTCCTGCCGTCGACGGGAACGCTCTCGCATCTGGCTTTCCCGAGCAGCGGGGTGCGGGTGGATGCCGGCGTGCGACAAGGCGACCGGGTCAGCACCCATTACGATCCGATGATTGCCAAGCTGATCGTGCACGGCCCGACCCGGACGGCAGCCTTGGCCAATTTGGCCGCGGCACTCGACGGCAGCCATATCGGCGGCGTCGCCAACAATCTGGACTTTCTGTCCCGCCTCAGCCGCCAGCAGGATTTCACCTCCGGTTATCCCGATACCGGGCTGATCGACCGCGAGGTGGAGAGCCTCACCATGGGCGAGCCGCCGGCCGATACGGTCCTGGCGCTTGCCGCCGTCTTCTCCCTCAATGCCCTGAGCATGCCGACGGCCGGCGATCCCTGGACTTCTCTCGGACATTGGCAGCTCTGGGGACAGGCGACGCGGACGACGACGCTCGACCGGGCGGGCGACCACCATGTGATCCGCGTCGCAGCGCGAGGCCACGACCTGTTTGCCGTCCATGTTGGCGGCCGCGTCATTCCCGTACGGGTCGGCAGTCGGTTCGAAGGTGGTTGCCATGCCGAGGTCGAAGGCCGGCAAACACGGGTCGAGGTGCTGGAGCGACCGCACGGCCTGACATTGATCGTCGACGGCAAGACCCATGATTTCCACTTGCCGGATCCGCTCGACGCCATCGCAGTGGCGGAAGCCGGCAGCGATCGTCTGGTGGCACCCATGCCCGGATTGATCAAGCTGGTGCGGGTCCGCGAGGGCGACGCGGTCGCCAAGGGCGACGCACTGATCGTCATGGAGGCGATGAAGATGGAACTGACCCTGTCAGCCACTCGCGACGGCATTGTCGAAAGCCTGCATGTGGCCGAGGGCGACCAGACCAGCGAGGGCGCGGTGCTGCTGGCGCTGAAGACCGAGAGTGCATGATGGTTGCGAACAAGGGTTCAAGCCGCGTCTCGATCGTCGAAATGGCGCCGCGCGACGGGCTGCAGAACGAGGCGGTGCTGATCGACACGAACGCGAAGATCAGGCTGGTCGACATGCTGTCCGCCTGTGGTTTCGAGCGCATCGAGGTGACCAGCTTCGTCAGCCCGAAATGGGTACCACAACTCGCCGATGCGGCGGAAGTCATGGCCGGAATCACCCGCAACGAAAAGGTTCGCTACGCCGCACTGACACCTAATCTCAAGGGGTTCGAGGCAGCGCTGGCGGCGGGTGCGGATGAGATGGCGATCTTTGCCTCGGCGTCGGAAAGTTTTTCGCGGCACAATATCAATTGCTCGATCGACGAGAGCATCGAGCGGTTCCGTCCGGTGGCGGAGGCCGCCGCCGCGCAGGGGATTCCCATGCGCGGCTATGTCAGTTGCGCCGTCGAATGTCCTTATGAGGGGGCGATCGCGCCGGAAAGCACGGCTGGTGTTGCCGACCGCCTCCTCGCCTTGGGCTGTCACGAAATCAGCTTGGGTGACACGATCGGTCGGGGCAGGCCGGAGGCGATCGATACGATGCTGGCACGGGTGCTGGACACCATTCCTGCCACTCGGCTTGCCGGGCATTTTCATGACACGGCGGGGCGGGCGCTGGACAATATCGGGGTTGCGCTGGAGCGCGGCATAAGGGTGTTCGACGCATCCGTGGGCGGGCTCGGAGGCTGCCCCTATGCGCCGGGCGCGAAGGGCAATGTCGATACGCTGGCGGTCGATCGGTATGTGACGGCGCGAGGGTTCGAGACCGGGCTCTCACAGCCGGCCCTGGAAGAGGCATCGACCTTTGCCCGCAGCTTGAGGAGCATGCCATGACCTTCGAAACGATCCGGCTTGCGACGGACGCGCGCGGCGTGGCGCGCCTGACGCTTGCCTGTCCGGAAAAGCACAACGCATTGTCGGCCACGATGATCGAGGAACTGACGGTGGTGGCCGGTCAACTGAGTCAGGACGCAACCATTCGCGTCGTGGTTCTGGCCGGGGAGGGAGCGAGCTTCTGTGCCGGCGGCGATCTCGGCTGGATGAAGGCACAGGTCGATGCCGATCGCGTGACGCGGATGGCCGGGGCACGACGATTGGCGCTGATGTTCCAGGCGTTGAACGAAATATCCAGGCCGGTCATCGCCGCGGTCCAAGGCAACGCCTTTGGCGGCGGCATCGGTCTTCTCAGCATTGCCGACGTGGCGATCGCCGCAGACAGCGCCAAGTTCGGACTGACGGAGACCCGGCTCGGGCTGATCCCGGCGACCATCAGCCCCTATGTCATGGCGCGGATCGGCGAGGGGCGGGCGCGGCCGTTGTTCATGTCGGCAAGGATCATCGATGCGCGGGAAGCGCAAGCGGTGGGTCTGTTGGCGCGGGTCGTGCCGGCGGACGGCCTGGATGCAGCGGTCGATGCGGAGATCCAGCCCTATCTGCAGGTCGCTCCCGGCGCTGCCGGCGCCTCGAAGGCGCTTGCACGATCGCTCGGCATGCCGATCACCGATGATGTCATCGAGGCGACAATCGAGCGGCTGGCCGACACCTGGGAAACAGAAGAGGCGCGCGAGGGTATCTCGGCCTTCTTGGAAAAGCGCAAGCCACGCTGGCAAAATCCCGCTTGACGATATCTGAGCTTGTAATGCACGGGATTTGAGCCTATTTTGATGGTGTGACCATCAAAATTCGATTGGATCGTGCCATGACAGCCCTGAGCTTCGACATGACGGCAAGCCGCTTCGGTGACGGGCAGTCGCCGTTCCTGTCGGCGTCGCGCGTTTCCGAACAGCTCGGCGTCACCCTGTCGGAACTCGCCCGCCTGATCGGCGTCGCCCGCAACACGCTGACGGCGAAATCCGGCGCGCGCAAGGTGGACAGCGCGCTGAGTCAGGTCGTGCGCATCCTCGCCATGGCCAGCGAAATGGCCGGCGACCAGAACCGGGCGACGATCTGGTTCAAGCACCAACCCATTCCCGGCTGGGCCGGCAAGACGGCCTATGATCTGGTGAGCGAGGGCAAATCGGACAAGGTGCTGGCCTATCTCGAGGCGGTACGGTCCGGCGTTTATGCCTGACAAGACCATCAAGGCAATGCAGTTGTGGCGCGCCTTCGTGCCCAAATGGGCCTTTGCGCCGCTATCGGGCGAGGGCGCCTCGCGTTTCGGTGGCCGCTGGAACCCGGTTGGCGCGCCGACCGTCTATGCCGCCCGCGAGCTTTCGACCGCCTGGGCCGAATACAACCAGGGTTTCGTGCAGCATCCGGCGCTGATCGCCCAACTGGAACTCAGGAACGCGATGCTGGCGGATCTGACAGATGATGACATGCTCGCCGACTTCGGCTGTCCCGCCGACATTCATCAATGCGAATGGCGCATGCACTTGGATAAGGGTGAGGTGCCGGAGACCCACCGCCTGCGCTTGGCGCTGATCGACCTCGGATATGATGGATTGATCTATCCGTCCTTCATGTCGCCTGGTGGCTCCTGCGTTGCGCTTTGGCGATGGAATGGACCGGGTGCACCGCATCTCGACGTCGTCGATCCCGATGGACGCTTGCCGAAGACACCTGCATCCTGGCTTTGATCTCGTTTTCGTCCGCACGAGAGGCGCCGTCGGTCCACGCCATTTTCGTTTGACAGATTTCCGCGCGTCTCTATTAGTTCGGATACAGAACGAATTAATAGAGGTGACTGTGAGCGAAACCCTGCGTCTCTCCCGAAAGTTCTCCCAGCGCGCGGTGATGGAGGCGATCATCCAGAATGGCCCGATCTCCCGCGCCTCGATCGCCAAGCAGACCGGGCTTTCCAAGCAGACGATTTCCGAGATTGTCCGGCAGTTGGAAGAGGACGAATGGGTGCGGGAAACCGGGCGCACCAGCGGTCATGTCGGCCGCAGCGCCGTCACTTACGAGCTTGTTCCCGACGCCGCCTATATCGCCGCCGTCGATCTCGGCGGCACCAAGATCCACCTTGCGCTCACCGATCTCGCCTGCCAGGTCTTCACCGAGGAAGTCGCATCGACCGATCGCCGTGGTGGCCAGTTCGTCGTTGACCAAATCGCCGCGCTCTGCCGGCAGGCGGCACGTCATCTCGGCATCGCGCAGGAACGGATCAGGATCGCCGTGATCGGCGCGCCCGGGGCGCCCGACATCACCACCGGCCGCATCCTGATGGCGCCGAATATCGCCGATTTCGACACGATGAACGTCGCCGCCGCTTTCGAGGCGGCGCTGGGCATGGCGGTCATCCTGGAAAACGACGTCAATCTGGCGGTTCTCGGTGAAAACTGGCTCGGCCAGGGGCAGGGCATCGACAATCTCGCCTTCATCGCCGTCGGCACCGGTATCGGCGGCGGACTGATGGTCGGCGGCCAACTGGTGCGGGGCGCGACAAATGCAGCTGGTGAGCTCGGCTTTCTGCCGTTTGGCGCCGATCCCTTCGAGCCCGAATCCCTGCGAACGGGCGCCTTCGAGCGCGTCGCGGCTTCGATCGCCATCGTGGAAAGCTACCGTGCTGCGAGCGGCGAGACAGTAACCGTTCCCATGATTTTCGAGCGGGCGGCGGCGGGTGATCGACATGCGTCGGAAACCCTGGATGAAACCGCGAAATATCTCGCCCGGGGCATCAGTGCGATTGCGGCTATCGCCAATCCGCAGAAGGTGATCATGGGCGGATCGATCGGTCTGAGACCAGAGCTGATAGAGCGGGTGCGCGCCTTCCTCCCCTCCTGTTTTCCCCATCCGGTCGAGATCGAGGCAAGCCAGCTCGGCCCGCGCGCGGCCATCGTCGGCGCGGCTGCGATCGGGCTTGGGCATATCCACAATGCGCTGTTCGGCGCCGATGCTCCCGACGGACGGATGTCACTGCCGCCGGCGGAAACAGTGAGCTTCAGCGAGACGGGGCGGCGCTAGGCGGAAGGGAGATCCGCAGCCTGCGCGCCCTTTGCCCTTCATCTTCGACAGCTTACATCGCTTAAAATCTTCGATGAATATTCTTTCAACAAATCAAATACATTCGGTTTCTCACCTTGGCATCCAGGAGGCGTATCAGTAATAAACAGATTACCTCCGCTTTATGATTTTCGAAACGGTGCGGGGATTTTCCCACATTTTGTTGTGCTTCTTTTCAACAGGAAGCGTTTGACCTCTCTGCCGGATTGGTGTGTTACTGACACTTCGAGTTGAATGCTTGGGGGCAAGCATGAGCGGCAAGCAAACAATCGAGCGGTCGACCTGCGAACGGATCGGACATATGGAGGGCCAGGCGGAAGTCGAGCGGCTGCTCACCGATCCGCGGTTTCAATCCCCCGAGCGCAACAGAAGCTTCCTCCGCTTCATCTCCACCGAATTTTTTGAAGGTCGCGCCGAGGCTATCAAAGCCTATACGATCGCCGTCGATGTCTTTGGCCGGCCGCCCAATTTCGACCCCTCCGTCGATCCGATCGTCCGCATCGAGGCCACGCGCCTGCGCGCGGCACTGACACAATATTACGATGCGCATGGCAACCGGACCAATATCCGCATCGATCTTCCGCGCGGCCGTTACGTGCCGGTTTTCACCCGCGTCGTGCTGGAGGAAACGAACAGTGACGCGGATGCCGAAATCAATTGCCCGCTTCCTGTTATCGAGATCGAGCCGGCGGCACCGACAACCCGAAGCCGGCAATGGGCGTGGATATCCAGCGCCGGCGTCGCCTTCACCTGGCTGCTCGCTGGCGGCGGCATAGCCGCCTACCTTATCACCGGCGGTTTCGGCACCTGGAGACAGGGAAGTTTCACATACAAGCCGATGGTCTCCGTCGTCATGGATGGCGACAGCAATCCGGACGCTGAAAACATCCGTGACTATCTGATGGTGGCGATGTCGCAGTTCCAGACGGTGCGCCTCTCGTCAGCCACAGGGACTTCCGCCTCGGTGCTTGGGCAATGGGCCGGCTCGTCGCTGGCATCCTCCCTCCGTGGCAAGGCGCCGCAGCAAATCTATCAAATCGTCCTCAAATACGAGACGGTTGCCCATGAACGCCTCGTCTGGTGGCAGGTGGAAAATGCGGAAACCGGCGAAGCTCTGCTCTCCGGTGTCGAACGCCAACTCGAACGGGCCGTGGGCATCACGCCGAAGAACTGGGAGCTTGCCAGCAGTCTGGCACGAAAACTCGCCGGCACGCGTGGCGTCATCAACAATATCGAGACGCTGCGCGATCTCGACGATCCCTCGCTCGGCAATGGCTGTGTGCTGAGAGCGAAGGCTGCTTTGGGACATGGCGATGCGCAGGAGATCGCCGGCACGCGTGATTGCCTGGAGCTGACGCTGACGACCACCCCCAACGACGCTGGCGCCAAGGCGGAACTGGCGATCGTGCTTCTGGCCATGGATTCTCCGGAGGTGCCGACCCTGCTCTCCGACCGCGCCCGCAAGCTGGCAAACGACGCCGTCCTGCTGGCGCCGTTTTCCGACCGCAGCCGATATGCGCTGATGATAAGCCAGTTCCAGACCGGCCAGATCCTGGCAGCGATCGAGACCGGCTATACCGGCATGACGCTCAACCCCAACAACAGCGATATCCCGGCGCGACTGGGACTTTATCTCTTTACCATCGGCCGATGGGAAGAAGGCAAGGGGCTGGCATTCAGGGCGACGCGGCTGGAAAGCGACGTGCTTCCCGACGTGTTGTTGACACGCGCGCTCAGTGCTTATCGCATCGGTCGTTTCGAAGACGCCCTGTCGCTCTCGCTTCAACTCGGCCCATCGCGGAATTTCCTGGCCAACGTCATCGAAGTCGCAGCAACCGGGCAGTTGGGCAGGGTGCGGGACGCGTCGGAAGCGATGCGGAGTTTGTCCTACAATCGCGGCTTCGAAGACCTCTTTCGCGCCAGCATGACGGCTCGCCAATTTACGCCAAAAATGACGGAACTGCTGATCACGGGATTGCGGAAAGCAATCGAATCCCGGTCTTGAACGCCAGGCCGCGCGGCAAAAGTCATCAATATCAGAACCTGCGAGACTGGGCGTAAAGAGGCTGGCTAATCGCGCGCCGGACGCTATTCTCCCGTCCGGCAATTTTGCTGGATTTATCGAGGACGGGATATGGCAGAGGCACTGTGGAACGGGATCAGGATTCCCGATTTGGACGGAAAGACCGTCCTGATCACCGGGGCATCGACGGGGATCGGCGCGGCGCTGGTGCGCGCATTTTCAGCCCAGGGCGCAAGCGTCGCCATCCACTATAACGAGAGCAAGCAGCCGGCGGCGGATCTGCTCGCCGAGGTTACCGGCACCGGCGGCAAGGCCGTTCTGGTGCAGGGCGACGTCTCGGCCGACGGCGTGACCGAACGGGTGGTGGAAGAAGCCGCCGCTCATTTTGGCCGTCTGGACGGGCTGATCAACAATGCCGGCGGCATGCTTGGTCGCGTGGCGACCTCGGAAATGAGCGATGCTCATTATGAGCGCGTCATGGACCTCAATGCCCGCTCCGTCCTTGCAGCGACGCGGGAAGCGCATCCCTGGCTGAAGAAACAAGGCGGCTTCATCATCAACACGACATCGATCGCCGCCCGCAACGGCGGCGGCAATGGTGCCATTCTCTATGCGGCTTCCAAGGGTTTCGTCTCGACCATCACGCGTGGCCACGCCAAGGAATTTGCCGGCGACAATATCCGAGTCAACGCTGTTGCGCCGGGTATCATCGCCACGCCGTTCCATGATCGCTATACCAGCCCGGAAATGCTGGACGCACAGCGCAAGACCGTGCCGATGGGCCGCGTTGGAACGCCTGAGGAGTGCGTGGGAACCTACCTGTTCCTCGCCTCGCCGACGCTGTCCGGCTACATCACCGGCCAGATCATCGAGGTCAATGGCGGCCAGCTGATGCCTTGACCCGGCGATACGCCCGGGTTTTTCGGACACCTTGAAACGGCCGGCGGCGCGCGGCCGTTTTCCGTGACTTGACGACAATACAGCGCTCGGACTAAGTCAAGCATGACGGTTCCCCGATGGATGACTTCGAGGGGATTAATAGGGAACACGGTGCGGAAGACCCAACAGGGACCAAGACCGTGGCTGCCCCCGCAACTGTAAGCGGATTGCCGATCGCCCATGTGATACCTCAATGGTGTCATGCCACTGCCGGACCTTAGGGTTCAGGCGGGAAGGCAGGCGAGAGACAGATATCCGCGAGCCAGGAGACCTGCCGTCGAAAGCAAATCCACAAACCCGGGCGGGGTTGCCCGGAACAGGAGCCCAAATGACCACTTTCGACCGCCCCATCCCGCATCCATCCTCGATTCCTTCTCGAACGGAACGTTTCGCCTGCGTTTAGGCGCCCCGAAAACCGCGTCTTCGTGACAGCGAGCCGGTCTCGTCCGGCTACGCGCATCGCGCAATCGCGTTTTCTTTCCGTTTCCGATCCCAATCCTCGAAGCGCGTACAAACCCTGCGCCCGCTTTCGTTTTTCAAGAAGGTTATCATGCCATACACATCCATTCGCGCCTCCCGCTGGCTGACATCGCTTTCGGCGGCTCTCCTTGCGCTCACCGGCTTCTCCGCCCCGACCTTTGCCGACGCGACGACCTATCCGCTTCAGCTCACCAATTGCGGCCAGACCGTCACGTTCGACAAGGCGCCGACAAAAATCGTGTCGATCGGCCAGGGCATGACCGAAATCCTGTTCTCCCTCGGCCTTGCCGACAAGATTGCCGGCACCGCCGTCTGGGTCGGCCCGGTGCTGAAGAAATACGAGGCCGTCAACCAGTCGATCAAGCGGCTGGCGGACAATGATCCGAGCTTCGAATCCGTCGTCGGCCAGGAGCCTGATCTGGTTGCCGCCGAGTTCGAATGGCATGTCGGCCCGCAGGGTTCGGTCGGCAAGCGCGAGCAGTTTTCCGAACTGGGTATCAATTCCTATATCGCGCCGGCCGATTGCGCCGCCAAGATCAATACGGACGGCGGCGACGGCGTGCGCAAGGAACTCTTCACGATGGATCTGATCTATCAGGAAATCCATGAGCTTTCTGCGATCTTCGACGTCCAGGCTCGCGGCGACGCCCTCGTTGCCGACCTGAAGGCCCGTGAGGCGGCCGCCGTCGCATCGATCGGCAACGCCAAATCCAGCGCGCTCCCGATCGTGTTCTGGTTTTCCAGCAAGGAAGTCCAGGGCGACGCCTTCATCGCCGGCAAGAACAGCGCCCCGGCCCATATCCTGAAGGCACTCGGCGCGAAGAATGTCGTGACGACCGAGGAGGAATGGCCGCTGGTCGGCTGGGAAACGATCGCCGAAGCCAATCCGTCGGTCATCGTCATCGCCACCATGGACCGCCGCCGCTACGCCGCCGATGATCCGGCCGTGAAGATCGATTTCCTCGAAAAAGATCCCGTGACGAGCCAGCTCGACGCGGTGAAGAACAAGCGCTTCGTCCAGATGGACGCGCAGTCGATGAACCCGACCATCCGCACGATCGACGGCATCGAGATCCTGGCGCAGGGCATCAAATCCTTCGGATTGTCGCAGTGAGCCTTGCGATCAACCAACCGGTGCCGGTCGGTCGATGGTGGTGGGCGCGCCTCGCGCTCGCCGCTTCGACCTTTCTGGTGCTCGGATTCATGATCAGTCTCGCCGTTTCCATCGGCGAGATTTCCATTCCGCTGGCGACGACGGCGAAGGCGGTGGCCAATCGGCTGTTCGGCGCATCGTTCGAGCTCAGCCGCATCCATCAGGGCATCGTCTGGGATTATCGCCTCAGCCGCGCGCTGATGGCGGCAAGCGCCGGTGCAGCACTGGCGCTGTCTGGCGCGATCCTGCAGGCGCTGCTGCGCAATCCGCTGGCGGAACCCTATGTGCTCGGCATTTCCGCCGGCGCATCGACGGGTGCGGTCGCGGTGATGATCCTCGGTTTCGGCTATGGGGTGCTGACGCTCTCGACCGGCGCCTTCATCGGGGCCATTGTCGCTTTCGTGCTGGTCTCGGCGCTGGCAGCTGGTTCCGGCGGTGGTGCCGACCGGATCATTCTTGCAGGCGTCGCCGGGTCGCAGCTTTTCAATGCGCTAACCTCCTATATCGTCACAACCTCGGCCAATGCCGAACAGGCACGGGGTGTGATGTTCTGGTTGCTTGGCAGCCTGTCAGGCGTGCGCTGGGCGGATGTCTATCTCGCCGCACCGGTGGCGCTCATCGGCTTTTTCGCTGCGATGTTCTATGCCCGTGCGCTCGATGCCTTCACCTTCGGCGTCGATGCGGCCGCCTCCCTCGGCATCGCCGTCACCCGCGTTCGCATCGTCCTGCTCGGCGCAACGGCTTTGATGACGGCCGCCATGGTGAGCGTCGTCGGCTCGATCGGTTTCGTCGGCCTGGTCATCCCGCATGCAGCACGCTTCATCGTCGGCCCCGGCCACGGGCGGCTGCTGCCGGCCTCGGCGATGATCGGCGCCATCTTCATGGTGGCAGCGGACATCGTCTCGCGCGTCATCATTCCCCAGCAGATCCTGCCGATCGGCGTCGTCACCGCCCTGTTCGGCGCGCCGGCCTTCGCCCTCATCCTGTACAAGGCAAGGAGGCCGGTGTGAGCATTTCAGTTCGCGACGTCCATTGGTCGGCCGGCAACACGATGATCGTCAACGGCATCGATATAGAGGTGAAGCCGGGCGGAATGCTCGGCCTGCTCGGGCCGAACGGCTCGGGAAAATCAAGTCTGCTGCGGCTCATCTGCCGGCTGCGCAATGTAAAGAGCGGAATCATTTCGCTCGGGGATGCCGATATTGCCCGCATGCCGCGCCTGGATATCGCCAGACGGGTCGCCTTCGTCGAACAACAGGCGACGACTGATGCGCAGGTGACGGTCCTGGATGTCGTCCGGCTTGGCCGCACGCCGCATCGCGGACCGCTTTCGCCCTGGAACCTGGCCGACGATGCCGCCGTCAACGCGGCGCTCGATCATGTCGGCATGCGAGGACGGGCGCACCAGCTCTGGCACACGCTGTCCGGTGGCGAACGCCAACGCGTCCATATCGCCCGGGCGCTTGCGCAAGTACCGACCGAACTGTTGCTCGACGAGCCGACCAACCATCTCGATATCCAGCACCAGCTGGAAATCCTGTCGCTGGTCGCGCGCCTGCCGGTGACCAGCGTCGTCGCGCTGCACGATCTCAATCTGGCGGCGATGTTCTGCGATACGCTGGCGGTGCTGCATCGCGGGAAGGTGGTTGCAGCCGGTACGCCGGAAGAAGTTTTGACCGAGGATCTGATGGCCGATGTCTTTGGCGTCCGGGCCTTTGTCGAGCGTTCGGCCCATCATGGCCGCCAGCACATCCAGTACCGGATAGATTGAGGTTCGAAAAAAATCCGGAGCGCCCGCCAAAGGACGCTCCGGTATCGCGCTTACTTCTGGATGCAGGTATCGACCGTATCCTTGGTGCATTCGTCGAGGCCGGTGAAGACCGGATCTTCGACCGTCTTGCCTTCGATCAGGTCGATCATCACCGTCGGCGCCTTGTAGCCCATTTCGAACGGCCGCTGGCCGACGAGGGCGGTGACGAGGCCTTCCTTGGCGATCGCGACTTCATCGCCGATCGTATCGGCGGCGCCGATGACGAATTCGTTGCTGGCGATCTTGTCGGCCATCGGCTTGAACAGGTCACGGTAGGGCTGCGGCGCGCCGAACAGTGGCCAGCCACCCATGATGCCGAAGCCCACCAGATCGGGGTTGGCAGCCAGGATGTCGGTCATCGCCTGCACGCCCTTGGCACCGTCGTCATTGGTGAAGACCGGGCAACCGGCGACTTCGGTCCAGCCGCCTTCACCCTTCAGTTCGGTCAGGCCTTCCTTGCCCGACAGGGAATCGCGCCAACCCTGCGCACGGCGCAGGATGTTGTCGGCGCCCGGGTTGCCCTGGATCGAGCAGACCTTGCCGCCGGCCGGACGCGCTTCCTTCATGAAATCGCCGATGCGCTTGCCCATCAGATAGTTGTCGGTACCGAGATAGGTCTTGCGCAGCGCCGCATCCTCGACCGTCAGGTCGGCGTCGAGTGTCATGATCGGGATCGTCGGCGCGGCGGTCTTGATCGTCTGCGCGATCAGCTTGGCGTTGGATGGCGAGATCGCCATGGCCACCGTGCTCGGCTTGCCGAGCATGTCCTGGACGATCTGCGCTTCCCCGGCCTCGTCCGATGTCGAGGCGGGGCCTGTGTAGAAGCATTCGTATTCCGAGCTGGCGTTTTCCTTGTTCCATTTCTGGCAGCCCTGGTTGATCGCCTCGAAGAAGGGATTGTCGAGCCCTTTCACGACGATGACGAGCTGCTTTTTTTCCTGGGCCACGGCGGATCCCGCCACAAGGGCGAGTGTCGCGGCTGCAAGCAATAGTGCTTTTCTCATTGCTTCCTCCCATTGAAACGGCGAACGACGCGTCCGCCACACGACTAACCCGGATACCAGACGATGCGAGGATCAGTTGCCGAACGCTCGTATTGCCATGCCGAGTCAATAAGCAATTCCAGATCGTATTTCGGTTGCCAGCCCAGCAGGTACTTGGCCTTGCTGTTGTCCATCCAGTTGGAATGATACTGGCTGGGGATATCGATGCTGCCGAGGCGGCGCGTTGCCGCGAGGTGGTCCGCCACCGCCCGGTAATCCACCGGTCCGTCCATGCAGATGTTGAAGAGCTGCCGCTTGGCGCGCGGATTGTCGAGTGCCGCCAGGATGGCCGAAACCAGGTCCTCGACATGGACGAAATTCCGCTTCAGCGGCCGTCCATCCGCGTCGAGCAACAGCGGCACGGTTCCGTCCTTCGCGTAACGTCGCGCATCCTCTGCCGGCACCATCGCCTTCCAGTCCGGGCCGCCAAAGACGTCGTTCCCGAAAGACAATGTGTATTTGAAGTCGTCCTTCTCCATGATCCATGGCGCGCGCAGGCAGCAGCCGTTCAGGTCGTACTGGATGCCGAACTGTTCCAGCATCACCTCTTCGAGAACCTTTGATAGTGCGTAGCTACCCGGATAGGCCTGATGCGGGGTCTTCTCGGTAATCGGTCCGTCGTGACGGTAAAAGAAATGGCCAATTCCAGCATCGCCGCCGATGAGCATAAATTGCTGGGCCGTGGGACTGACACGGAACTCTTCGAGCAGCCAGAACAGCCCCTTGACCGTTACGTTCATGACGTCTTCCGGCGTTTCCTTGCAGGTGGCGAGATGGACGACATGGGTGACATCACGAAGCGCTGCGGTCACGACACCGCGATCGGCGATCGATCCCCGCGCTACCTCCATCCGGTGCGTTTCATCGCATGACCGGTTATGGCAAAGCGCACGAATGCGCGCATTAGCAAATCGCGGATCGTCAAGCAGCCCAGCGATGAAGTGCCGCCCGACCTTGCCGGTCGCCCCGGTAACAAGGATCAGCATGCTCGCCTCCCGCGAGCAGCTAATATCGGCATTTCTTTTTCGTCAACGGCTATTTGTAATATAATTCAAATATTCTCGCCACCCGACGTAAAGCCCGACATTCCATTGACGCTTGGGCGGTGTTTTGCATTAATGCGCCGTATTGTCATCCACGGGAGGAAATCTGGATGGCGCATTGCGGCTTTCGAACCTGCACTTTCGTGCGTGTTGAAGTTTTGCCGCATGCCTATTGGCGGGGAGGCTAGAAGGCTGGTGGCGGTTCTCGAACTGACCAATATTTCCAAACATTTCGGCGCCATCCAGGCGGTCAACGACGTCTCGTTCTCGCTCGAGGCCGGGCAGGTGGTCGGGCTGATGGGTGACAATGGCGCCGGCAAATCGACGCTGGTGAAGATGATCGCCGGCAATTTCCGCCCAAGCCACGGCACGCTCAGGCTCGACGGCAAGGAATTGGTCATGCACCGGCCGGTCGAGGCCCGTCAGCACGGCATCGAGATCGTCCATCAGGACCTTGCCTTGTGCAACAACCTGACGGCCGCCGCCAATGTATTTCTCGGCCGCGAACTGCGCCGGGGCGTCTGGCCGCTTCGCATCCTCGACTACAAGGCGATGTACCAGCGCGCCGGCGCCATCTTCAAGGAACTCAAGTCGGAGACGCGACCGCGCGATCTCGTCAAGCAGATGTCCGGCGGCCAGCGGCAGGCGGTGGCGATTGCCCGCACCATGCTGTCCGAAGCCAAGATCGTGCTGATGGACGAGCCGACGGCGGCCATTTCGGTGCGGCAGGTGGCGGAGGTGCTAAACCTCATCCGCCACCTGCGCGACAAGGGCATCGCCGTCGTGCTGATCAGTCACCGTATGCCGGACGTCTTCACGGTTGCCGACCGGGTGATCGTCATGCGCCGCGGCCGCAAGGTCGCCGACAAGGCGATCGCCGCGAGTTCGCCCGAGGAAGTGACCGGGCTGATCACCGGCGCGATCGAGCAGGTGTAATCAAGGCAAAACGGACACGACAGGGATATGAGGCCACGATGGCAGTAACGCTCGACCAGACGATCGAACACCGGCAGAGGAACTGGCTCGGCGCAGTCGTCAGCGGCCAAACCTTCTGGGTGCTGATCGCCGTCATCCTCGCCTGCGTCTTTCTGTCCTTTGCCACCGATTCCTTCGCGACGGCGAAAAACCTCTACAACATCACCCGCAATGTCACCTTCGTGGCGATCATCGCGCTCGGCATGACCATCGTTGTCATTACCGGCGGCATCGATCTCTCCGTCGGCTCCGTGCTCTGCCTCTGCAGCATGGTCGTGGCGGTGACCATGAATGCCGGCTACAGCATCGAGGTTGGAATTGCTGCCTCGATCGCCGTTGCGCTGATCGTCGGCGGGTTCAACGGCGTGCTCATCGCTTACCTCGGCTTTCCACCCTTCGTCGTGACACTCGGCATGCTGTCGATCGCGCGCAGTCTTGCCATGGTGGTCTCGAACAATACCGTCGTGTTCCAGTTCGGCCCGGATCATGACACGCTGCTGGCGCTCGGCGGCGGCGCTTGGCTGTTCGGCATTGCCAATCCGGTGCTCTACATGATCGTGCTGGCGCTCCTGACGGGCTTCGTGCTTCGCTGGACGCGCTTCGGTCGTTATGTCTTCGCCATCGGCGGCAACGAACATGCGGCCACCCTGACCGGTGTGCCGGTGCGGCGCATCAAGGTTGCCGTCTACATGATCTCGGCGCTGTCGGCCGGCATTGCCGGCATCATCCAGACCGGCTGGCTCGGCGCCGTCACCACCAATCTCGGCGCCGGCATGGAACTGCAGGTCATCGCCGCCGCCGTCATCGGCGGCGCCAATCTCGCCGGTGGCATCGGCACGGCCTTCGGCGCCCTGATCGGTGCCGCGCTGATCGAGATCATCCGCAACAGCCTCGGGCTGCTGGGCATCAACGCCTTCTGGCAGGGCGCCTTCATCGGCGGCGCGATCCTCCTCGCCGTCCTCTTCGACCGCATCCGCAATTTCCGGCAGAGCGAATAGCCCTGCCGGCCGGTATAGCGTTCAGGTGGTCGCGCGCTCCGTCGGGTAAACAAGGCCGATCTGCTTGCGGATCGTATCCAGCGTCGCCATGATCGCCACGCTGTCCTCCGGCGCCATGCGGGCCGAGGGCTTGCCGGAGCGGACGAGGGTTTCCATTTCGAAGGCCTGGAACTGCATGCCGCGCCCTTCGACCGTTTCCGTGAATTCCTCGATCACCGCGCCCTGCTGGTCTATTACCCTGAACGAGGTCGGCGCGTACCAGACGGAGGCGATCTCGATGCGCGCCTTCGTGCCATAGACGACGGCGACATTCGGTCCGGCGCAATCGAGCGCCGAGACGGTGTTGGAAATCGCACCGCCCTTGTGCTGCATCAGCGTTGCGACTTCGGCATCGACGCCGGTGTCCTTGAAACGGGCGACGGATGACACGGAGGAGGGCGCGCCCAGAATGTCGAAGGCAAACGAGATCGGGTAAATACCGAGATCGAGCAACGCGCCGCCGCCGAGTTCCAGCGCGTTCAGTCGATGCTTCGGATCGGTCGACAGGAATTGGCGGTGTTCCGCGGTCAGCGACCGCAGATCGCCCAGCGTTCCGGCCGTGATGATCTCGTGGATCCGCTTCATATGAGGCAGGAAGCGCGTCCACATGGCTTCCAGCACGATGAGGTTCTTTTCGCTTGCCTTCCTGGTGATTTCGCGCGCCTCGTCGGCGTTCAGCGTAAAGGGCTTTTCCACCAGAATATGCTTGCCGGCCTCCAGTGCCAGCAGGGCGGCGCTTACATGCTGGGGATGCGGCGTTGCAATATAGACGATGTCGACATCCGGATCGTCGACAAGATCCTCGTAACTCGCATGAGCTTTGGCGATGCCGAACCGATCGGCGAAAGTCCGGGCTTTTTCCGCCGACCGCGAACCGACCGCGGAGACCTTCAGGTTCGAGGCGATCAGGTCCTGCGTGAACAGTTCCGCGATCCAGCCGGTTGCCAGAATGCCCCAACCAAGTACCTTATCCATCTTCAATTCCTCCGCCCTGTCGATTGTGTTTCCGCCAACTTTCGGTTGGGAAACGCCTGAAGCGTCCTATCGGACTTGGCCGGGAAAGGCCATTGGTCTTGCTTGTCGGCGAAGCGTGACAGCGAATATATTTCGCTATTGACGCGTCTTCATCCGACTGACGATGACACATCGTCGCCCGAGCGAGCAGGCGTCCTGGAGGGGAAACGTGATGAACTGGATGCGGCAGTTGAGCCGATGGTCGAAACACGCCGTTTTCGGGCTTGCCATGGCGATGTTCAGCGTCACGAACAGCCTCGCCCAGACGGCCATCTCGCGGTTGCAGGACATGGCGATGGAGGTGCCCGGCCATCCCGGCATAAGCTATTTCGATCTCCTGAAACAGATCGTGCCCGATCTCGGCGCCGAGGGGACGAGCGCAAACGGCCGCTTGGCGATGCCCCTGCGCCACATCGCGGAAGGCTATGGCGGAGAGCCACTGGCTACTCTCGATATGGGCACGCTGGAGGTTCTGACCTTTATGGTGGACGGCCTGCCGCGCATTGCCATCCTCACCGGTATCGGAAGTGTAGAGGCGACGGTGGAGCAGCCGGTCCTACTTGCGGTTTTCGATGATGGCAAGGTTCCGAAACTGCTCGACGCCGTCGATGTCGGCATGGACCGCGACACCTCCCTTGGCGAGCCGGCGCTCGTGAACATCGGCAAGAAGAGCCAGGCGCTGGTCGTGCGCAGCAGCCATTTCAATTCCAGTGAAAGTTTCGAAACGACGGCCCTGATCCTTCCGCAGGACAGCAAGCTGAAACTGGCCGATACCTTTTCCACCTATGGCGCACGAACCTGCGGCGCGGCGACCCGACAGGTTCTGACATTTGAGGAACGGCCAGGCGGGACGGGCTATTCCGACATTCTGGCGACGATCCGGGAGAGCACGACGCCGACCGACGAGGTCTGCGACGACGAAAGTCTAGCGTCAGCCCCCGCGACCAGCGCCGGGACGCTCTACAATTGGGATGCCAAGGCACTGAATTTCGTCGCGACATCGGATGCGCTGGAAAAATTCCAGCTGCGCACGGCGGAACAGATGGGTGAACCTTGAATCTCCTGACGCAGACGGGATCGGGACGGAGAGGCGAAGGAGATGCTGCATTACAGCGCCGCGCGTCAAATATCACGCGCGGCGCTGTAGTCGTTCACGCGTTGCGGTCCTCCCGCTCCAACAGGCTGGCCAGCCGCTGTGTCGCGATACCGACATCCGCCCGCGTCAGGCCGGAGAATCCGAGCAGCAGCCGTGGTTCGGGAGAGGCGGAAACATACGTCGGCGAGACCGGGATGGCGACGACACCAGCTGTCGGGGCAGCATGGACGAGCCCCCGGTCATCCGTCCAGTCGCATCGTCGACAAACACCAGCAACGAGCAAGGCGATCCGCGATCCTTGAACCCACCCGGCTACAACAAAAAATCAGATAAGTTTCATTATGGAACATGGCTAGGCGCGACCTTTTGGACGCCTGCCAATGTTGCTTGTCGTGAACGAGGCCGTTTCAGACGATTGATTGTCTTATCAAATGCTTTGCCTTGACATCGTCAACGCCTTCGAAAGAAGTCTCCATACCTGTCTGCACTTGCTCGGATAGCAAATAAATCCGTATTAAACGCCAGGCCGATCATCGTTGGCTTCGGGTTGTTTTAAGGTTCAATCACTTCCCCGACACAATTGGCGATCATTGCCAAGGAGATTGCGCCGGCATCGGGATGGCCAAGGCTCTTTTCGGCGAGAGGCCGGGCACGGCCAAGTTTCGGGGTCAAACCGGCTGTAGCATGGGCAGCGACCTGCGATGCACGTGCCGCTTCACGCCAAGCCAGAGCCAGCGTCTTTTTAGCCAGAAAACCGGCTTCCAGCGTCTCGACAAAAGGCACCAGCGCATCCACCAGTGTCTTGTCACCAACCTTCGCGCCGCCGAGAGCCGTTACGCTGTCAAGCGCAAGCCTTGCTCCCCTGACGACAGATTTTACCTCGATTTCCAGTTCATCGCTGATCGCCGTGCTCCACGATCGCAACAACAGCCCCCAAATCGCGCCAGATGTACCGCCGGCGCGATCCGCCCACGCATCTCCGGCCGCGGCAAGGACACTTGCCGTTCCTGCACCGGCATTATTGGCGATCTTTGCTGCTTCAAGCGCCGCATCCGCGCCGCGCAGCATGCCACGACCGTGATCGCCGTCGCCGGCATGGGCATCGAGTTGCCCCAGTTCTTCCTCCGCTCTGCGAAGCAGATCTGTGATCCCACCCAGAACGCGCACGATACATGCCGCGCCGCCCCTCCCCACTTCGCTTGCTGGCGGATAGTTCGGCAAGGCGTCGTCCTCGACTGAGAAAACAACTGCGGGCACTGTGTCCATCGCAGCGCCCCGACGCAACACCGGGGTATCGCAGGGTGCGGTCCAGTACATCTCCAGCTCCTCATCCAGCCAGACCAGCGTCAGCGAGCAGCCCTGCATGTCGAGACTGGTGACGAGTTCCCCAACCTCAGGCGCGACGATTTCAAGGCCGGTTGCACTCTGCAATCGAGCCGCGACTTGTGTCCAGAGAACGAACAGCTCTTCGTATTTGGTTGCACCCAGACCGTTGAGGATCGCGCCCACCCGGTGGGCATTAGTGGGCCGCTCCGCCAGCAAGGTATCCGTCAGCAGCCGGGCAAGTTCGCTTGCCGAGCCGATCGCCTGATCGCGAATACCGGGCTCGCCATGAATACCAAGCCCGAGCGCCATTTGCCCCTTCGGCACGGTGAAGAGCGGATCGGTTGCGCCCGGCAGCGTGCAACCGCCGAAAGCGATGCCGAAGGATACGGTACGGTCATTCGCATGACGGGCAATGCGCTCGACCTCATCGAGCGACAGGCCCGCTTCCGCCGCCGCGCCAGCGATCTTGAAGACCACGAGATCTCCCGCGATACCACGCCGCTTCGCTGGCGTGTCGGCCGAAGCGCTCGCCACATCGTCGGTAACCGGCACGATGCGCACATCAATGCCTTCGGCTCGCAGCCGCTCGGCGGCCACCCCGAAATTCAGGACGTCGCCGGCATAATTACCGAAACCGAGCAGGATGCCGCCACCCTGGTTGGCCTGCCGGCAAACACGGGCAACCGCCGCGGTCGAAGGCGAGGCAAAGATATCGCCGGCAATGGCGGCATCGGCAAGCCCTGGTCCGACATATCCTGCAAAGGCGGGATAGTGCCCCGAACCTCCGCCAACGACGACCGCAACCTTACCTTTCGGGACGGCAGTGGAGCGAACAACACCACCCTTCACAAGGCGAACGAAGCGGCCATAGACCGATACGAAGCCAGCCAGGGCCGTCGCTGCAAACTCCTCCGGAGCGTCAAGAATCTTTGTCATGGTCGTGCCCATCGATCGCGCGGCAGAATGCGGCGCAGATAATCGCGATTGCTGGCGCAGACGGAAAGTCCATCGCCGCCATAGTGCTCGCAAAGAAACGCACTGGAAAAACCGTACTCCAGCGCCATGCGGATCGCAGCACGATAATTAATGATGCCGGATTCAAGCGGTGCCGGATGGGTGATGACGATGCCGGAGGAAGGATCTTCCGTGCGTGTATAGTTCTTGACGTGCCAGTATTTCGCATAGGGCGCAACCTTGGCCATCATCTCCTGCCAGTGTTCCATCGGGCGATGCAGCCGGATCAGGTTGCCGAGATCGGCGTTGATCCCGACATTGGACAGGCCGACCTCCTCTACGAAACGCACGGCGCTTTCCGCTGTACCAAGGTAGGTGTCTTCGTACATTTCAAGCGAGACTTCGATACCGAGTTCTTCGGCATGGCGGCCGAGTTCGCGAATGCGTGAAACTGCCTTGTTCCAGATGGCGGGATCGTCCGGATTCTTCGGGCCATCGACCGTCCAGAACCAGAGCGCCTTCTTCTGGGCATCCGTCAGCGGCTCGAAGAAGCCGAAGGATACCGAGCCGGCACCAATGGCTTTCGCGCTATCGATGAGGCGGTGACCATAGGCGAGATAGGCATCACCATGGGTGGCATCAATGACGCTACGACGCGACGTCGAAATCGCCGGGATATTAAGGTCGAGTGAGTGTACCAACGCCATGAAGGCATCAAGGCGCGTTGTTGAAAGATCGGCGATGCGCAGCCAGCTATCCGTCGGATCAAGCTCGGTAAAGCCGGCATCGACGACGTCCGCCAGCGTCTGCGCCCATTCTTCCACCGATTGATCCTGAACCGAGCGGCCATCGGGCAGCCTATTCGGATACTGGATCATGGCGGCCGCGATCGGCCATGTTTCGTTGTTCCACGGAGTTTGCAAGGGGTCAGCCACCGATCTTTCCGTCCAGTTCGTCTTCGATATGAATGCGGAT
This sequence comes from Pararhizobium sp. O133, assembly GCF_051669845.1. NCBI lineage: Bacteria > Pseudomonadati > Pseudomonadota > Alphaproteobacteria > Hyphomicrobiales > Rhizobiaceae > Pararhizobium > Pararhizobium sp. O133. The sequence goes on from NZ_CP196427.1 coordinate 513,624, forward strand.
GATGTCGTCGAAACTGGTTTCCGCCGTAAATCCGAGTGCCTGGGCGCGTTTCGCCACGAAATCGGCGGGCCAGCCGGCGACGATTTTTTGAATGGCGGGATCAGGCTCCCGGCGAATAAGAGCCGTTGCCTTGGGGCCGGCAACCCTTTCGAGAGCTGCCAGCTGTTCGCCGACCAAAGCCGAGAGGCCGGGCATCATCAGGTTGCGGCGCGGCCCGACCAGCGAAAGATCGAGTGTCGCGGCATGAACGAAAAAGCCGATTGCCGATCGCGGGCTGGCAAACCAGTGCCGAACGTTTTCATCGACGGGAAGCACCGCCTCCTTGCCGACGAGGGGCTCGCGCAGGATGTTGGAGAAGAAGCCGGAAGCCGCCTTGTTGGGGGTACCGGGGCGGATGCAGATCGTCGGCAGGCGGATGCCGATGCCATCGAAAATGCCGCGCCGCGAATAGTCGGAAAGCAACAGTTCGGCGATCGCCTTTTGCGTACCGTAGCTGGTGAGCGGCGTGGTGAAGAACTCGTCGTCGATCTGTTCCGGGAACGGCGCGCCGAAAACCGCGACCGAGGAGGCGAAGACCACGCGCGGCACATAGGGTGCCTTCAGGCCTTCCTGCCGGATCGCGTCGAACAGCGCCCGTGTGCCATCCAGGTTGACCCGGTAGCCCTTGTCGAAATCCGCCTCTGCTTCGCCGGAGACAACGGCGGCAAGATGGAAGATGATATCCGGCCGGGTGGTGATCAGCGTTTCGGCAGCCCCCGGTTCCGCCAAATCCACTTGCGCGCACTGTGCGATGCCGGCCAGGACTGCCGGGGCCACGGGCTCGACCACATCCACGAGGCTCAGCTTTTTCACCGGCTGACCGAGAACATTCGGCTGCGCGGCGATCCGGTCGAGAAGCTTGCGGCCGATCATGCCGGCGGCGCCAACGACGAGTACATGCATTTGAATTCACCTTCTTGATCGGCTGCCTTCGCAACCAGTTCCTGGGAGTTGCCTACAGGCGGGGAGCGCATCCGGTGGCATTGACGTAGATGCTGTAGAGGGAGGTTGTTCCGCAGATGAACAGACGGTTGCGCTTCAACCCTCCGAAGGTCAGGTTGGCGACGACTTCGGGAACACGGATCTTACCGATCAGCGTACCGTCCGGGTCCAGGCAATGGATGCCGTCAGCCGCGCTGCTCCAGATGTTGCCCTTCGTGTCGATGCGGAAGCCGTCGAAAAATCCGGCGGCGCAATCGGCGAAAACCTCGCCGCCGGACAGCGAAGCTCCATCCCGATTTACCCTGAAACGGCGGATATGGTGCGGGCGGCCCGGCCCGTGCGTAGCGCCAGTATCAGCGATGTAAAGCAGGCTTTCGTCCGGCGAAAAGGCCAGACCGTTCGGCTTATCGAAATCGCTGGCCACGACGGTCAGTTGGCCGGTGTTCTCATCAAGGCGATAAACGTTCCAGCTGCCGATTTCGTTTTCGGCCGCATCGCCCTCATAGTCGCTGTCGATGCCATAACTCGGATCGGTAAACCACATGCTACCATCGGACTTGACGACGACATCGTTCGGCGAATTCAGCCGCTTGCCCTCAAACCGGTCGACCAGCACCGTGCGGCTGCCGTCGAATTCGGTGCGGGATACGCAACGTCCGCTGTGCTCGCAGGTCACGAGCCGCCCTTGCTGATCGAGCGTATTGCCATTGGAATTGCGTGCGGGCTGGCGGAACACGCTGACTGAGCCATCCGTCTCGTCCCACCGCATCATTCGGTCGTTCGGAATATCGGACCAGACGAGATAACGGCCAGCCGGGAAAAAGGCGGGGCCTTCGGCCCAGCGGCATCCGGTGTAAAGCGTCTCGATGTGCACATTGGGCATGACCAGCGCGCGAAAACGCTCATCGAGCACTTCAATACATTCATCCAGCATCACATCGCTCCTCAGCGTCGGGAAAGAACACGTTCGACAAGCACGGCGGCGATGATGATCGCGCCGATCGCGCTGCCCTGCCAGAATGGCGAAACACCCATCAGGTTCAGCCAGTTGCGGATCATCACCATGATGAACACGCCGATCAGCGTGCCGACGATCGTGCCGCGCCCGCCAAAAAGGCTGGCGCCGCCGATGACCACAGCCGCGATGGCATCGAGCTCCATCATGTTGCCGGCCAGGGGGTCGATGGAGAGGATCTGGCCGGCGACGAGGGTGATCGCAATCGCCGAGGTCGCGCCGGAAATGGCGTAGGGAACGATCGTGTAGCGGATCACCGAAAGCCCGGCGATGCGCGCGGCTTCATAGCTGGACCCAGCGCATAAATGCTGCGGCCACCGCGTGTCCGGTTGAGATAGAACCAGCTCAGGCCGTAGAGGACGAGAAGAATGAAGACATTCGCCGGAATGCCGAGAACCGAGCCATAGACCAGCACGGAAAGCCCCTCCGGGATATCGGAAATCGATTGCTGACCGGACAGCACATAGGCGAGGCTGCGGCAGATCGACATCATGCCCAGCGTCACCACGAAGGGCGCAAGTCCGAACACTGCGACGAGCACGCCTGAGATGGTTCCGATCAACGCACCGCAGGTGACGGCGACCGAAATCGCCACCGGCAGCGGCAGCTCGCGCATCGAAAGCCCGAGAATGATGCCCGAAAGCCCGGCGATCGAGCCGACCGACAGATCGATGCCGCCGGTGAGGATAACAAAGGTCATGCCGATCGCCACGATGCCAATGACCACGGATTGATCGAGCAGGTTCAGCAGATTGCTGGACGTCAGGAAATAGGGAGACGTCAGCGAAAGAATGGCGGCAAGGCCCAGCGCCAGCACGATCATTCTGGCTTCGTTGCCCGCCGCTATTCTCTTCAGCGGCGCCGGTAAAGTGTTGGAAATCATAATGCGATCCTGATGTGTTGGCCGAACTGTTCGGCAAGCAGGTCGGAAAACCGCTGGCGCACCGCCGCAGGCGAAGCCGGCGCACCGTCGAAGACAAAACCCGCCGTGCCCAGGTCATGGCCATGGGGGTTGGCGAGCTGAAAACTTAAAAGCCTGATGTCAGCAGATGGCGACGGGTTCGACAGGGAAGCGGCGAGCCCGCTTGCACTGTTTTCGACGATGGAACCCGAGCTGAAACCGAGACGCGGTTCCGCACCCTTTGATGTCAGCAGGCAGATGAAACTGTCCTGCCCGCGCAAGGCCCAGAAGCCGCCACAGCCGAACTCCTGCGCAATGCTGTCGAGCACGCGCTCCTGCCCGGCCGTCGAACTGCGGGGCGCGGCAAACAAAGTGAGCTTTTCCTCGTCCAGCAGATGGGCGGGAATGGTACCGAGCGAGCGCCCGTCGCTGATCGGCACGATATTGTCCGACAGGGCGAGCAACTCCTCGAAATCGGACGACACCAGCAGGATCGATACACCCTCAGTGGCGACGTCGCGCAGCATGTTGTAGATTTCCGTCCGCGCGGCGATATCGACACCCTTGGTCGGTTCATCCAGAAGCAGGAGGTCCGGCTTGAGGATGAGACAGCGCATCATCAGAATCTTCTGCTGCATGCCGCCCGAGAAATTCAGGAGGTTGCCGTCGGCGAGGCGGGACTTGGGCATGTCGATGCGCTCGGCCAGTTTTGCGATTTCGCCATCATGCCGGCGCGGATTGAGCCGCCATCCGGATTGGCGCGCCATGTCGGCCAGTGTCAGGTTTTCCATCACCGAAAGATCCGGCACGATGCTCTGGCGACGACGATCTTCGGCGACGTAGCCGATGCCGGCCCGGATGCCATCGAGCGGCCGCCCGGCAAGGAATGGCTTGCCCTTGAAACTGAGATCGCCGGCAATGCGACGGCGGACACCGAAGATCGTCTGCAGGATTTCCGAGCGGCCCGCGCCGACCAGCCCGCCGAAACCGAGAACCTCGCCCCGGCGCAGCGAGAACGAGACGTTTCGGACCATGCCGCCATCGCTCAACCCTTTGGCTTCGAGAACAACCGGTGCGCTGTCGAAGTGTCGGGGACCGGATTGCCGTTTGAGCGGCGCAACATCGCGGCCGACCATCAGCTTGATCAGTTCGGCCTGGTTGAGCTCGCCGGTCCGGCGCCCGCTCGCGACTGTGCGGCCGTCGCGCAGCACGGTGATCCGGTCGGTTATCGCAAAGAGCTCTTCCAACCGATGCGAGACGAAAACGATGCCCTTACCTTCGGCACGCAGCCGCTCGATCGCCTCGAACAGTCGGGCGACTTCGCTGGGGCTGAGAGCCGTTGTCGGTTCGTCGAAAATGATGATGCGCGATTGAAGCGTCAGCGCCCGGGCTATTTCCAGCATCTGCCGCCGGGCTGCCGTCAGCCGCCGCACCGGCTCGTCGAGCGGGATCGCATCAGCAAGGCCGAGGCCTTCGAGCGTATGCAGCATCGCCTCGCGCATGGCCTTCATGCTGAAGCGGGCCTTCTGCCCGTAGAGCGGCAGCACGACATTCTCGATGGCGGTCAGATCCGGCGCCATGTTGGTTTCCTGGGTCACGATCGAGATGCCGGCCTTCAGCGCCTCCTTCGGGAGCCTGAAATCCACAGTAGTACCGGCGAGCGTCAGCGTACCCGCATCCGACCGGGAATGGCCGCAGATAATGCGCGACAGCGTGGATTTGCCGGCACCGTTGGAACCAAACAAGGCATGGACCTCGCCAGAAGCGAGATCGAAATGGGCATCCGTCAGCGCTTTGACGCCGCCAAAGGATTTCACGATACCGATTGCCGAAAGAAGTGAAGACATGACACGCCTATCCAGCCCCGCACCGGCCGAGCGGTCAGCACGGGGCTGCCTGAAGGATCAAAGATCGTTTGCGAAGACGTTCAGCTTGATCGTGTCGATGTTCTCTTCCGCATTCGCCGACGTCACCGCCATGATCGGAACCAGCACATCCTTTTCCGGCGCGCCGCCCGAAAGCTTGGTCGAAAGCGCCTTGGCGGCGGTCGAGCCCATCAGGTAGGGCTGCTGCATGCCCGAGCCGACGATCTTGCCGTCACGGATGAGCTGCAGCAGTTCCGGCGTGCCGTCAAAGGCAGCAACCAGAACGTCCTCGGACTTCCGCGCGGCGGCAACGGCGCGATAGGCGCCGACCGACTGCTGATCAGACTGAACGAAGATAACCCGCAGGTCAGGATTTGCCGTCAGCAGATCCTGGGCGAAGCGGAAGGATTCGTCCGCCGTGAAGGTCTGCATCTGCTGCATCGGCACTTCCTTGGTCATGCCGACAGCGGCCATGGCCTCGCGGAAGCCCTTGGTTCTGGCCTGACCGTTCTTGCGCGCCTGCGGAATGGCGATGATACCGAATGAGCCGTCCGTCCAGCCCTTTTCCTTCAACACGGCCGCCGTCGCATCGCCGATGGCGCGGGCACCGCCCGGATTGTCCGACGTCACGAAGGCGGCATAGTCACCGGATTCCGTGCCGATGTCGCAGATGACCACCGGCACGCCGGCCTTGGCGGCAAGCTCCAGCACGCTCGGCGCGGTCGAGCTGTCGGTCGGCGAGATCACAATCCCGGCGACACCGCGGGCAATCGCGTCCTGCGCATTCTTCAGCTGCGTCGACCCGTCATTGTTAGAATCGAGGGTTACGACTGAATAGCCGCCCTCCTTGGCGCCGGCCTCGACGCCGGTCGCGACATAGCGCCAAAACGAAACGCTGAGCGACGGGGTGATATAGGCTCAGGACTCATTAATCGAGCCAATAGCAGCAGGTTGCTGCGATGAGGATTGCTGAGAAGAATGTGTGGGCACATCGGTCGTATCTGGTCGCGATGCGCCTCCAATCCTTGATCCTGCCGAACATGTTCTCGATGCGATGGCGTTGCCTGTAGAGGATTTTGTCGTAGTCGGCTGGGTTCCTGCGTTTCTTGCGCGGGGGAATGCAGGGTGAAATTCCTTTGTCTTTCAGTCCGTTGCGAAACCAATCGGCATCGTAGCCACGATCTGCCAGCAGTTCCCTGGCGTTTGGCAGACGATCGAGAAGGTGTCGTGCACCCTGATAGTCGCTGGCATTGCCTGCGGTGAGGAAGAACAGCAAAGGTCGTCCCAGCCCATCGGTGACGGCATGCAGCTTGGAATTCAGGCCGCCTTTTGTTCGTCCGATACAGCGGGAAAGAGCCCCTTTTTTTGCAGACTGGCTGCGGTTCGGTGAGCTTTCAAATGGGTGGCATCGATCATCAGCCTGTCAGGCTGACCGGCTTTGCCCGCAAGCGCTTCGAAGATCCGGTTGAAGACGCCCAACTCGCTCCAGCGAATGAAGCGATTGTAGAGCGTCTTGTGCGGACCATATTCTTTCGGCGCATCTTTCCACTGAAGTCCATATTTTAAAACGTAAATAATACCGCTCACCACCCGGCGGTCGTCAACGCGCGGGATGCCGTGAGCCAGCGGAAAATAGGGCCTGATCCGGCCAAACTGTGATGGCGTCAGCAAAAACAAATCACTCATGGCAAAATCCTCCTGCCGTGAGTGAATCAAAACCCAGCCAAATTGGGAAGAGGCTTAATCAATAGGGTCTGAGCCTAGGCAATCTCCTTGTCCGCGGCGACCGCGACTGGGGCGCTGCCACCGAAGACGCCAAGCGCCACGACGGAACTCAGCAGGGCTCCCAACAGAATACGTCTCTCCATGTTTTCCTCCTCAAACCGTTGGCTCCCCCGCTCGAAAACCCGTCAGGGAAACTGCTCCTCCTCAAGAGCAAGCGGACCATTGCACAGGGCAAAAACAGATGAAATGGTAAAACTGTATACCAAATTGACGATTTTCACGTCACCGTCTAAAGCTACTGCAGGAAGGACCACGTTCCGTTTTCACCGATGCCTGTTTCGGCTATAGAAGCGGCGGGACCGAGGAGATCGAATGACAACACGGCTGGATGAATTGGCGGACGAAGGCGAGGATCTCGTCGTTGCCCGCATTTCGCTTGCGGAAAGAGCCGCCGAGCGCCTGCGCGACTGGATCCTTCTCGGCAAGCTTGCGCCGGGGCAGATCCTTTCGGAACGCGCGCTTTCCGAGAAGCTGCAGGTCTCCCGTACCCCGCTCCGGGAAGCCATCCGCATCGTCGCCTCGGAAGAGCTGATCGAAATGCAGCCGAACAGGCGCCCGCGGGTCGCCGATCCTTCTCTCGAGCATCTGCAAGACCTGTTCGACGTGCAGGCTGCACTTGAATCGCTGGCGGGGCGCCTGTTCGTCACCCGCGCCACCGAAAGCCAGCTTGCCGAGATCGTTGCAATGCAACAGCGGCTTCACGAAATTTCGTCCAATTCAGACCCCCTCACCTTCTTTCGCCTCGACATGGAATTTCACCGCGCGATCGTGCTCGGAACCGGCAACAGCGCCCTCATCGACACCCATCGCCAATACAATGCCGCCCTCTTTAGGGCGCGTTTCATGTCGTCGCGGCAATCGCGCTGGCGCGATGTCACCATGGCCCAGCATGACGAAATCGTCACCTCGCTGGTAGCGCGTGACGCACCCCGGGCCGATGCGGCCCTGATGGCGCATCTCATGCGCGGAAAATCGAACGTCGCCCTGCTGCTGGAAGAAGCAAAGTCGCAAACCATTGTGAAAAAACGCCGTAAAAGCGCCCCTGCGGCATAACCGGACAATAAAGGCTTCATCCGAGCGCCTCACGCTGTTCGGGCGTCAGCGGCCGGATCGCATGCCCTCGGAGCAGCAGAAACAGCTTTGCTGTCTCCTCCAGTTCCTCGGTCGCATATTGCGCATCGAGCAAATTCCTGCCGGCAACGACAGGGCCGTGGTTGGCAAGCAGAACGGCATGGCTCACCTTTGCCTTATCAGCCACGGCCTCCGCCAGTGCCTTGTCGCCCGGCGGGAAATACGGCACCAGCGGCAGCTTGCCGACGCGCATGACGTAGTAGGCCGTCAGCGGCGGCAGGACGTCTTCAGGGTCGACATCGGCGAGGATGCTTGCCGCCACGGCATAGGTCGAATGCAGATGCACGACCGCGCCGCTCATCTTTTGCTGGCAATACATGCATTGATGCAGAAAGGCTTCTTTGGTCGGCTTGTCGCCTCCGGTGTGAACGCCCTCCGCGGAGAAGCGGGACAGCTTTTCCGGCTCAAGGCTTCCGAGCGAGGCATTGGTCGGCGTCATCAGCAATTCGCCTGTGGAGAGGCGCGCGCTGATATTGCCGGTTGAGCCGAAAGTCAGGCCGCGATCAAAGATCGATTTGCCGACGGCGACGATCTGGTCGCGCAGCTTGGTTTCCTCGGAGAGAACGCCCGTCATGCCAGCACACTCCAGGCCTTCAGGAAGAAATCGTCGGCGCCGAAATTGCCGGATTTCAGCGCCAGCGCCACCGGCTTTTCATCGCCGATGCTGTGCGTCCACGGCACGCCGGGATCAATCTCCGGCCCGATGCGCAGCGCCTGCACGCCAAGCGCATTGACCACGGCACCTGATGTCTCTCCTCCGGCGACAAGAAAGCGGTTGTAGCCATCCTTTCGAAGACCGGTCGCGACACCTGCCAGCAGATGCTCCACTACTTCGCCGGCACGATCGCGGCCCAGCGCATCCTGCGCCTTCTTCACCTCAGCCGGATCGTCGCTCGAATAGACGAGCGGAATTTTTGCGCCCGAGGCACGCACCCAGGTGGCAACGTCATCGGCCTTGGTCCGTCCTTCCGCAATATCCAGCGGATCCACCTTCAGCACCGGCACGCCCGCAGCCGTCGCCGCTGCGATCTGGCGGCGCGTGGCCGCCGAGCAGGAGCCTGCCAGCATGACGGCTGGGCCATTTGGCGCGGAAAAACCTTCCGTACCCAAACCGGAAAGCTCGCCAGTGCGCCTGAAATTCTCCGGCAATCCAAGTGCAATACCGGAACCGCCGGTGATCAGCCGGAAACCGGCCGCCGCCCGGCCGATCGCCCGCAAATGCTCATCGGTGACCGCATCGACGATGACGATCCTTTCGCCGGCTTCCTCGGCCTTTTCAAACGCCTTGCCGATGGCATTGCTTCCGACATCGACGGCGTCATGGGAAACCAGCCCGACCTTGTTCTTCGATTGCCGCTGCAGCACCCGCACCAGATTTGCGTCCCGCATCGGTGTCAGCGGATGATCTTTCATCGGGCTATCCGACAGCAGCAGATCACCGACGAAGAGATGGCCGCGATAAAGCGTGCGACCATTGGCCGGAAAGGCCGGGCAGGCAAGCGTCAGCGGCACATCCAGCAGTTCGAGCAACGCATCGGTCACCGGGCCGATATTGCCTTCGTCGGTGGAATCGAAGGTGGAGCAATATTTGAACAGCAACTGGTCGGCCCCGTTTGCCTTGAGGCAGCGCGCGGCGGCAAGCGAGAGCTCGATCGCCGCGTCGGCCGGAATCGTGCGGGATTTCAAGGCGATGACGACCGCTTCCGCATCTCCGAAATCAAAACCCTTTTCCGGCACGCCGACGACTTGAACCGTCTTCATTCCCTCGCGCGCCAGCGTCAGGGCGAGATCGGTTGCCCCCGTCAGATCGTCCGCGATCGCACCCAACAGCATTTTTCACTCCCAAACAGCCAAACAGAATTCAGGCAGTCGCGCCCGTGATGATTTCGTAGCCGGTATCGACGATCAGCTTTTCCGCCGGACGCTCTCCCCCCTCCAGCAGCTTCTCGACGGCGATCTTACCGATCAGGAGACGATTGGAACGTACGGTGGAAAGCGGCAGCGGCAGGGACTGGCCGATATCGAGGCCGTTGAAGCCGAACAGCGCCAGCCTTTCCTTCACGGCGATGCCTGCCGTCAGGCAGTGGAAGAAACCGCCAACCGCCATGTCGTCGTTGGAGAACACCGCGACATCGACATCCGGCGACGCCGAAACCAGTGCTGCCAGCGTGTCGCGTCCCGCGATCGTCGAGCTCGGCCCGGCAAAGCGCTGCTCGGCGTGAAGCGCAAGCCCCGCCTCCTTGAGCGCCGTGCAAAGCCCCTCATAGCGCAGCCGTGCGCGCCGGTCAGCATCCCAGTCGTGGCCAACGTAGCCAAACCGGCTGTAGCCACGCTCGATCAGATGACGGCCGGCATCGTAACCGGCCTTGCGGTGGGAGAGACCGACGGCGATATCGATCGGGTCGGCATCGATATCCATCAACTCGGCCACCCGCACGCGGCTGTTCGCCAGCATGCGCCGTGTCGCCTCGGTATGGTCGAAGCCGGTCATGATGATCGCGGCCGGCTGCCAGGAGAGCAGCGACGACAGAATGCTTTGCTCCGCCGCCGGATCATAGTCGGTGACGCCGATGATCGGCTGGTAACCCGTGGCCGCAAGGGCGGAATGGATGCCGCGCAGCACTTCGGGGAACACGATGTTCGACAGCGACGGTAGCAGAACGCCCATCAGCTGCGACCCGGAGGAAGCAAGCGAGCCCGCGGCCCGGTTCGGCACATAACCCAGTGTCTCGATGGCGGAGAGCACACGGCTGCGCGTCGCCTCCGCAATCGGCCCCTTGTTGCGCACCACACGGGAGACCGTGATTTCGCTGACCCCGGCAAGGCGCGCTACATCCGTCAGCGTCGGCATGTCCTGCAACATCTGCGTTCCTCCCCTCGGATTGTCCATCCGAAAACACCTTATGACAGCGCTAACATATTTTGCTTGCACAAAGCCAGAGCCTGTGCTTGTATTTTTATGCTAGCGCTGTCATTGGCGCTTTTGGAAGAGATTTTATGCTTTTTGGGAGGAAATCATCATGAAATACCATAGAAAGGCTGTCGCTGCGGCGGCCCTGAGCCTTTGCGCGTTTACAGCCCTGTCGGGCAGCATGGCCTATGCTGAAGACACCTATCGCCCCGAGTGCTTTTCGCCGGCGCAGGACAATGCCAAGGTCATCAAGTACGAAAAGCGCGACGGCCCCTACAAGATCGCCTTCGTCAACGGTTTTGCCGGCAATGACTGGCGCGTAACCGCGATCCAGGGCGCCAAGGCCTGGGCAGCACGGCCTGAAAACAAGGCTAAGCTCTCCGAATTCACCGTCGTTTCCGTCGGCAATGACAGCGCCGCCCAGATCGCCGCGATCGATAACTTCATCGCTGCCGGTTATGACGGCATCAGCTTCATCGCCGTGAATCCGACCGCCTTCAAGGCCGTGATCAAGCGCGCCGAGCAGGCCGGCACCGTGCTTGTTCCCTTCGACAACGTGCTTGACACCGACGAGATCGTACAGGTCAATGAAAACCAGTTCGAACTCGGCAAGATGAAAGCCCAGGCCGTCATCGACGGCATCAAGAAGGCCAAGGGCAAGGTCGAAGGCACCGTGCTTGAGGTCTCCGGCCTGCCGGGCAACGCCACCGACCGCGACAACCATGAAGGCATGCGTTCCGTTCTCGATGCGGAAGCCGGCCTGAAGGTCGTGCAGGTCGTCGGCAACTGGGATGCCGGCACCGTCCAGAAGGTCACGGCGGATGCGATCGCCACCAACGGCCAGTTCGATGGCGTGATGGTGCAGGAAGGCTCGATCGGCGCGCTCAACGCCATGAAGAATGCCGACCATCCAGTCGTGCCCTTCGGCGGCGACGCCGGCAACGGCACCCGCCGCCTGCTTGCAGAAGGCAAGTATCCGGGTGTGACGGCAGCGCAGGCGCCGGTCATGTCCTCGGTCTCGCTCGAAGCAATCATCTCGCTGCTCGAAGGCAATGCCCTGCCGTAGAAGATCTTCCTGCCGATCCCGAGCAAGGACAATGCCGAGCTCACGGAAGGCACGGACTTCTTCCCGAAGCTGCCGGACACCTTCTACACCACCACCGGCTATCCGAATTGCTTCCCGGTCTTCACGCCGGACGAGCTGCTTGGCCAGACCCCGGACAATACGTAAGGTGAAGCGACTGGAGCGGCACATGCCGCTCCAGTCCGCAGGACAATCCATGACACAAGTTTCCCCTGTCGAGCAAACGCCCCTCGCCGACCAAGCACCTCTTGTCGAGCTGACCGGCATAGCCAAGATCTACGGCGCGGTAACAGCCCTGCGCGATGTCGATTTTTCCTGCGGGGCCGGCACCATCCACGCCATTCTCGGCGAAAACGGTGCGGGCAAGTCCACGCTGATGAAGCTGCTGTCCGGCGTAATCGCGCCGAGTGCCGGCCGCATGACGCTTGATGGCCGCCCGGTCTCGTTTTCCAACACGCGCCAGGCATCGGCGGCCGGCATTGTCTGCATGTTCCAGGAACTGTCGCTGATGCCGAGCCTGACGGTCGGCGACAATATCGTTCTCTCGCGTCCACGCACCATCGTCGGCTTTCTCAGCCGCAAGGCCTATACCGAGGCTTCAGCCTGTCTCGCCCGGATCGGCGCCTCACATATCGCGCTTGATCGTCCCGTCAGCGAACTCACCCTTGCCGAACGCCAGCTCGTCGAGATCGCCAAGGCGCTCTACCAGAAGCCGCGCCTGTTGATCCTTGATGAAGCAACATCCGCGCTGGGCGCCGAGGCCGTCGAGAAAGTGTTCTCCGTCGTCCGGCAGCTGCGCGACGAAGGCGTGTGCATTCTCTTCATCTCGCACCGTTTCCACGAGGTTCATGCGCTGGCGGACCGTATCTCGGTCTTCCGCAACGGCAGCCATGTCAAGACGTTCCCCGCCGGCACGATCAATCACGAAGGCATCGTCTCCCTGATGATCGGCCAGTCGCTACAGCAGCTTTTTCCGCCGCCGCGCCCTTCGGTGCCCTCGACAGTCGCGCCGCTTCTCTCGGTGCGTGACATGACCTGGGACAGCGAGCTTGACGGCATCAGCTTCGATGTCCGCCCGGGCGAGATCTACGGGCTTGGCGGGCTGGAAGGCCAAGGCCAGCAGCGCGTTCTCGAAGCCATTTTCGGGGTGCTGAAGGGTGTCGAAGGTTCGGTGGAAATCGCCGGAAAACCGTTTCGAAACCGCACGCCCTTCCGCGCGAAGTCGCCCGAGACAGGCATCGCCTTCATTCCGGAAGATCGCAAGACCGAGGGCATGATCCCCAGCCTTTCCATTGCCGACAACATGCGCCTCGCCGGCCTTGGCCGCGACCGGCTTTTCGGCGGTCGCGATGCGGATCGCGAGGAACATTACAAGGCGCTGCTGCATCGCCTCGACCTTGTCTATGGCGATATCAACGACCCCGTCGCCTCGCTTTCCGGCGGCAACCAGCAGAAGGTTCTGCTCGCCAAATGGCTGGCCTTGAAGCCGCGTTGCATCCTGCTGCTCGATCCGACACGCGGCATCGACGTCAAGACGAAGGCGCAGATCTACCAGCTGCTCAGCGATCTCGCCGATGCAGGCATGGCAATCGTGCTGCAATCGACAGATTATGAAGAGCTGATCCATCTCTGCAGTCGCGTGGCCGTCTTCTATCATGGGCGCATCGCGAGCGAACTGTCCGGAGCCTCGCTCACGCCCGAAAACCTCATCTCCGCCGCGATGGGCCTGTCCTCGTCGCCGGACGTTCATACAAGGGAGGCACGGGCATGACAGCCGATTTCCTGCGCCGCAATCTCCGCACGCTCTTTCCGGCAGCCGCCTTCGTGCTGCTCTTCGCCCTCTATATCGGAACGCATCCGCGCGGGCTTTCGACCTATGTCGTCACCATCTGGGCCAACCAGAGCGCGCTTCTGGTGTTTGCCGCCTTCGCCCAGTTCTTCGTGGTGCTGGTGCGTGGCATCGATCTCTCGGTCGGGCCGATGGTGGCGCTGAGCAATGTCGTCGCGTCCTATCTGCTTGCAGGAGAAGGTTTCTCCCTCTGGCTTGGCGTCATCGCCGTGCTGGCGACGGGTCTTGCTTGCGGCTTCGTCAATGGCGTGGTCGTTGCCGTCGGCCGCATCCCGCCGATCATCGCGACGCTGGCAACGGGTGCCATCTATTCCGGCATCGCGCTGTTCCTCCGACCAACGCCGGGCGGTGACGTCAATTCCGATCTTTCCGATGCCATGACCTATGCCGTCGGCCCGATACCGACGTCGCTCATCCTGATCGTGTTCCTGCTTGTCGCCATTTCCATTCTGCTTAAGCGCACGGCGTTTGGTCTATCGCTCTATGGCGTCGGCTCATCGGAACATGCGGCGGAACTGACGGGCATTTTGCTGACGGCAACGCGCATCGCCGCCCATAGTCTCGGCGGTCTCTGCGCCGGTATCGCCGGCTTCTATGTCGCCATGGTCACGCTGACCGGTGATGCCGGCATCGGCCCGTCCTACACGCTGAACTCCATCGCCGCGATCGTGCTCGGTGGCGTGTCGCTTGCCGGCGGCATCGGCAGCCCGGTCGGCGCCGTCATCGGCGCCCTCCTGCTGAAAACCGTAGCCGCGCTGATGTTCTTCTCCGGCCTTCCACCGCTCGCCCAGCCATTCTTCGAGGGCCTTATCCTCGCGCTCGCCATCATGCTGGGTTCGCTCGCTTTGCTGCGCGTCCGCAACCGTTTGAAGTTGTTCACCCAATGACCTCCATCGACACCACACTCCCGCGGCCTGCCCGCACGCGGCTCCCCATCGACCCGGCAATCCTGGTTGTTTCGATCGGCTGCATCCTGCTGCTCGCCATCGGCGGCTTCATCTTCCCGCCGTTCCTGTCAGCCGGCTATCTGCTGCAGCAGCTGCAGATAGCCTCCTTCCTCGGGATCATAGCCGCAGGGGCAACACTGGTCATCCTGCTGGGCCATATCGATCTTTCAGTGCCCTCGGCCATCACTGCCGTCGCCGTGCTGACGACAACGGTCGCCGGTTCCGCCTCTCCGGAGATGGCCGCGTTTGCCATCCCCATCGGCCTTGCCGGCGGGGCGCTGATCGGCCTCGTCAATGGCCTAGGCGTCGCGATCTTCCGCCTGCCGTCGATGGTCTGGACGCTCGCGGTCAACTCGATGCTGATGGGCGTTCTTGTTTTTGTCACCGGCGGCTTCAAGCCGAAGGGCGTGATCCCACCTCTCTCAGAGGCATTGGCACTGGGGCGCACGTTCGGCATCCCTAACGTCTTCCTCTTCTGGCTTGTCGTCATTGTTTTCGTCGGTTTCCTGCTGCGCAAGACGATTTATGGCCAGTATCTCTTTGCCACCGGCAGCTCGGAAAAGGCCGTGTTTCTCTCCGGCGTCCGTGTCCGCCTCGTCACAGTCATGACCTTCGTCGCCGCCGGCCTGTTCACCGCTATCGGCGCAATCCTGCTCGCCGGTTATGCCAACCAGGCCTATCAGGGCATGGGCGATCCCTATCTGATGCCCGTCATAACTGCCGTCGTCATTGGCGGAACTTCCATCCTCGGTGGTCGCGGTAGTTATGCCGGCACGGTCGTCGGCGCGCTCTTCATCACCCTTCTGTCGTCCATCCTTTCCGTGCTGCAAATGCCGGAAGCGCTGCGGCAGATCGTTTTCGGCGTTATCATTCTTACCATGCTGCTCATCCGCAGATTCGACAGGAGAAGCCTCTAATGGCGGGACCTCAAAATGTAGCAATCTTCGGCCTCGGCTCCATGGGCCTAGGCATGGCCCGCTCGCTGATCCGCGCAGGACACAACGTCTCCGGCTGCGATATCAATGCCGCCGCGCGCGATAGCCTTGCGGCTGCCGGCGGCAAGGTCGCCTCCTCACCTGCAGAGGCCGCCAAAGGCGCCGATATCGTTGTCGTCGTCGTCGTCAATGCCGCCCAGACGGAAGATGTTCTCTATGGTGCAGACGGCGCTGTCCCGGCGATGAAGCCCGGCTCCGTCATCATCTCCTCGGCGACCGTTTCCCCGACCCAGGCCAAGCGCTTTGCCGAACGCGCCGCCGAGAAAGACGTGCTCTATCTCGATGCTCCGATCAGCGGCGGTTCCGTCAAGGCCGATGCCGGCAAGCTGACGGTGATGGCTTCGGGCAGCACTCAGGCATTCACTGCTGCCCGTCCGGCGCTAGATGCAATGGCCGACACAGTCTATGAGCTTGGCGATGCCGTCGGCATCGGCTCCTCCTTCAAGATCGTCAACCAGCTGCTCGCCGGCGTTCACATCGCCGCCGCCTGCGAGGCGATCACCTTCGCCAAGAGCCTCGATCTCGATATTTCCAAAGTGTTCGAGGTCATCTCGAAATCGGCGGGCAACAGCTGGATGTTTGAAAACCGCATTCCGCATGTGCTCGCCGGCGACTATACGCCCCACAGCGCCGTCTCGATTTTCACCAAGGACCTCGGCATCGTCTCGGATATCGGCCGCGCCCAGAAATTCCCGTTGCCGATCGCTTCCGCCGCCCTCCAGCTCTTCCTGATGACGGAAGCCGCCGGCATGGGCCGTGACGACGACGCCTCGGTCGCGCGCCTTCTGGCGCAGATCGCCGGGCTGAAACTGCCGGGCATGGAAGACTGACATGCCCCGTTTTGCCGCCAATCTCTCGATGATGTTCAACGAGGTCGATTTCCTCGACCGCTTCGCCGCCGCCGCGAATGCCGGCTTCAAGGCCGTCGAATATCTCTTTCCCTATGACTTTCCGGCCGAAACCGTTGCCGAACGACTTCAGGCAGCAGGCCTGAAGCAGGCCCTTTTCAATCTCCCGCCCGGTGATTGGGCAAAAGGAGAGCGCGGCCTTGCGTCACTGCCGGAAAGAAAGGACGAATTCTGCCAGTCCGTCGCCAAGGCTGTCGCGTACGGAAAGATCATCGGCACGCCGCTCCTGCACATGATGGCCGGCATCGCACCGCATAATGATGCTTCCGCCATCGCCAGTTACCGGGATGCTGCCTCCTACGCCGCAGATGCTACAGGTGCTGCCGGCATCGGTCTTGTCATTGAGCCGATCAACAGCCGCGATATGCCAGGCTATTTCCTGAACGACTTCAATCGTGCGGCCGACCTGATCGCCGATCTCGGTCATCCGAACATCAGACTGCAATTCGATATCTACCATCGTCAGATCATCAACGGCGATATGCTCGTCGCGCTGGAGCAGATGATGCCGATCATCGGCCATGTGCAGATTGCTTCCGTACCAAAGCGGCAAGAACCCGGCACCGGCGAACTCAATGATTTCCGCATTTTCGCGGCGCTCGACGCCCTCGGCTACACCGGCTATGTCGGCTGCGAATATCGACCGGCCAATGGCACCGTAGAAGGCCTTGGCTGGCTGAGCGGATTCACCGGTTAGCCAGCCTCGCTATCCCGCCCTGCCTCAAAACGAGCCGACCACGGACACTGCGGATTGTTCGAAGAACGTGTCGTTTGTTTTTCGCTTGAGTTGCTCGAATTCCCTAAAACACGCACAGACGTCGTGCATTTAACAAAAGCGCAGGGCGAAACACTACTCGCGTACGGTCTCTTCCACAGCTCGTACAGCTTCTTTATAACAGTTCGGCTGTCGGAGCCATTTGGTTGGTCCCGGCGACTATTCGTTATCAGATCGCGGTGCACCAACCCTCACACTATGGAAGAACTCATCCATACAATCGTGATGAATTTCGGACCGCTGGGTATCGCAGTCCTGATGTCCTCGAGAATATATTTCCTCCAATTCCTTCTGGGTTGATCATGCCGCTTGCCGGCTATGTCGCGTCACGCGGAGAAATTTCGATCTTCAGCGTCATCATGTCGTCGGTCATCGGTGGTGTCCTTCAGGTTGGTTCTAAGCAACCCGACCCTACCGGAAATCACCGATGGCTATGAAATCCAGCTACACCACTCCATGGGACACGATCTAACTATGGCGCGAGCTAAGCCGATTAAGCGCAGCAATTCACGCGGCGCGCCCTGCCCCGGCGCTGTGTTTGAACTATCTGTTTGAAGCGCCTTGTTCTCCGGTTCGTTTCTGACCGAGTGCGCCATTCGCCGCCTCAAGGCATGCGGGTAAATTCTTGGCCCCGAGCGCGACGAATGATGCTCCAGCCCTTTTCAGAACGGATGTGCGATCGGGCCTGGGATCATCCGGGTCGATGAAGCCGATAGCAAGCATTCCCGCGGCGACTGCGGCTTCGACCCCATGATGTCCGTCATCGATTAAAATGCTTCGTTCGGGCGCTACACCGTGTTCTCTCGCACAATGAAGCAGTAGATCCGGCGCCGGTTTTGGCCTCCCAACCTGGTCGGCGCTGAAAATCTGTCCATTGAATGCCAGCCACACGTCGGTTCGACCGAGGCTCCTTGTCAGTCGATACAAACTGCTATTTGATGCCACACACACTTGGGAATGCAGGCTCCGGACGACCTGGGAAATCCCTTCGATTTCCTGGACCTGTGCAAAAGCGCTATACAGCCGTCGATTCACCACCTCAAAAAGCGCGTCGATATCGCGTATCCCAAGCTGCTTACGGCAGAAGATGCGGTTGTCCACCTCGGCACTACCGGTGAAGGTGCGGTGCGCTTCTGCCGCGTCCATAGTGACGCCAAACTCCAGTAGCGTTTCTGACATCACACGGCTTGCGATCAACTCGCTGTCGATGAGAACGCCGTCGCAGTCGAAGATGACCAAATCTATATTGGGAAGAGTAAGTGTTTCATGTTGCGCTTTCGTGTTCCATCGATTGACGGGCATTGTCTTCACTGTCCTCCCGCGGCGTTGCGCCCCCGCTACCCTCCGGGCGTGCGGAGGGCCGTCGGATGTCGATCGCTAGGTCGCCGCGGTTTGCAACGCTCGCCGGTTAACGGCATCCGCGAACTTGCGGGCCATTTCCAGGCAAGCTGCTTGCTCAGGTCGGAAACGACCGCTGATTTCCATCATCAGTATTGTGCCCGGGAGAAACGTGAGTTCGGAGAAGATCTTGTCCCATGCAATGTTTCCCCAGCCTATAGGAAGATGGATGTCGCCGACGCCGAGCGCGGAGGCCTCCTGTGGATAGAAAAAGCGCATGTCGCCCGCAGGTTGGCCGAAAGAATCGTGCACGTGAAGGTGGTTTGCTATTGGCGCCATCGCCCGCAGCTCGTCTAGATAATCCAGCCCGCGGTACGTGCATTCGATATACGCGTGGCTGAAATCGATCAGGCCTGCTATGTTGGGGTGATTGAGCGTACGTACCGTTTGTGCCACCTGAGTTGGTGACTTTCGATACTCTCCGGCCTGAACCGTGAAAATGTTTTCCAACATGATGCGAACATCATATTTCGCGGCAACTTCGGCGACTTCCGCCAATGCATCGAACTCGCGCTCGTCCGCCCCGGCACGATCGGCGGGCCGGTCGGGACTAACGAAGCCGGTGTGATGGACAAGAACCCTCGAACCGACTGCATCGCAAACCTGTAGAAAGCCTTTGACCGTTTCGATCTGGTGACGGAGCGTCGCCGAATGCATGAAATTCGAAGACACGAGGCCGTGCACTGAATACTTCAGCGGAAACTGTCGGGTGACGGCGGTTAGGGCGGCGAGACGGCCGGGGATGACTTTTCCACCGGAGAGGACGTCAATGGTGCCCATGCACAACTCGGCATAATCAGCGCCTATATCCGAGTAGTGCTTAAGGTCACCGACGATGGATTCAGCGTGACCATCCTTGGAGACCGTGTTGAACCCAACACCGGCAATAATATTCACTTCTGTCTTCCCTTTTAGTTGTCGGACGTTGCTGTGGTCCTTAGGAGAAGCAACATCAAGATGGTCGGCAAGGCGGCGCACCCCGTAGGACACGTCGAACTGCAATCCCATCATGTTGTGCATTGATAGCTACGCCCATTCGAAAGTGTACGAAGGTGGAATTTTCCTAGTCTGGGCATGCGCCTGAAACGCTTCAGCCTTCATGCCAATTCTCAGGGTCTTCTATCGGATGCCAGCGCGCAGGAAGGACTGCACGAACTGGCGCTGGAACAAGAGGAAGGCGATGAGCAGCGGCAGTATGCTCAGCAGTGTCGCGGCAGAGATGACCGACCAGTTGATGCCCTGGTCAACGGACGAGAACACCTGTAATCCGACGGTCAATGGCCGAGATTCGACAGAGTTGCTTACGATCAGTGGCCACAGAAAATTGTTCCAATGATAGCTCACCGATACCAGCCCGTAGGCCAGGAGGGTCGGTCGCGCCAGGGGGATGTA
Organism: Pararhizobium sp. O133; assembly: GCF_051669845.1. Taxonomy (NCBI): domain Bacteria; kingdom Pseudomonadati; phylum Pseudomonadota; class Alphaproteobacteria; order Hyphomicrobiales; family Rhizobiaceae; genus Pararhizobium; species Pararhizobium sp. O133. Next base: position 533,561 of record NZ_CP196427.1, read on the forward strand.
AACCTTGAGCAAGACCTGGAACGATGAGGCGCCCTCGACAACTGCAGCGTCGTCCAGTTCCTTCGGAATCGACTTGAACGTCTGCCTCATCAGGAAAATACCGAATGCAGACGCAAAGTATGGAACAGCCATGCCGAGGACGGAATCATGAATTCCGAGCATGTTGATGGTGCGGTAGTTTTCGACGATCAACGCTTCCGGAGCGATCATCAACTGCAACAGGATCGTCCCGAAGATGAGACCTTTCAGGGGGAACTCGTAGCGTGCAAACGCATATCCGGCCAGCGCGGAGAAGACTATCTGCGCGACGAGTATCAGCGATACCAGCAGGAATGTGTTCAAGAAATAGGTCGGAAACGGCGCGATGCTCCAGACGTAATAGAAATTGTCCAAGACGATCGGGCTGTTCAGCTTCAGGCTCGTGGTGTCGCCGGCATGATGGAAGGCGGCCCAAAAGGCAAAGGCGAGAGGAAGAATCCACAAGAGCGCCAAGACCCAGGCTGCAAGCGTTTCCAGCAGGGAAGTGTTGCGTGCGTGCGTCATCTGTAGTGCACCCTTTTCTCAAGAATTCCGAACTGAACAAATGCCAGTGCCGCAAGTATTGCTAGGAGAACGACAGACAACGCTGCCGCGTAGCTGGTGTCCCAGTAATAAAATGAAGTCTGATAGATGTAGAAGAGCAGAAGGGCTGTGGCGTTATCGGGTCCGCCCTGGGTCATGACGATGACCTGATCTACCATCCGGAAGGCATTTACGATCGCATTGATCAAAATAAACATCGTTGTCGGCAGGATAAGCGGAAAGACGACCCGCCTGAAAAAATACCAGCGGGAAGCCCCCTCGATGGCGGCCGCATCGGCGAGGCTTGGCGGAATGCTCTGAAGTGCCGCGAGATAGAAGATCATGAAAAACCCGGCTTCCTTCCACACACCGACGACGATGATGGCTGGAAGGGCAGTCGACTGATCGCCCAGGAAGTTCACATGGTCAAAACCGAGCGCTGAAGCGACCATGGAAAATGGTCCGATCTGCGGCGCATAAAGGTAGATCCAGATGTTTGCCACCGCAACCATGGGCAAGATGGTCGGCGTGAAGTAGGCCATTCTGAGAAACGGCCGCCCTGCTATCTTCCTGTTGACCCACAAAGCCATGACCAGGGCGATGCCGATCGATGTCGGAATGGTTCCAATTGCAAACCAGATATTGTTGATCAACGACTTCCAGAAGATCGGGTCGTCAAACATGTAGGTATAGTTGCTCATGCCGATGAATTTCGACGGCCGGTTGGACTTGCCTGTCGAAAACACACTGTGAAACGCGGTCACGATGGCCGGGTAGTAGGTAAAGAGAGCCATCAGGAGAGCGGCAGGAGCGAGATACGCAAATCCGGCAGCCGATTGTCGGTTCAAGATCATTGTTCCCGCTCCATGCCTTGTTAAGTCTTAACGGTACTCGCGAAGAAGGCCTTCGGCCGTCTTCTGGGCGGCTTCGAGCGCAGTCTTCGGATCGGCATCGCCGGTCACGACCTGTGCGATCGCGTCTTCAAGAGCCTTCGTGACCCGCGCGCCGTTGTGGGTGCCAAACTCCGGCTTTGCGACCTCGAGCTGGCGCAAGGTAACGAGCATCTCGGGATGCTCCTCGACAAAGGCCTTCATGGTCGGGGTCTCCCAGGCATCCTGGCGACCAGCGACATACCCGGTCTCGATGCTCCACTTGGCAGACCGCTCGGGGTTCGTCATCCATTTCACGAAGGTGAGGCTTGCCTGCTGCTGTTCCGCAGTGCCGCCTTTGAAGATGACCATGTTGCCGCCGCCAGTCGGGCCGCCCGGT
>NZ_CP196428.1:0-301849 GCF_051669845.1 Pararhizobium sp. O133
ATGGCGAAGACCGCCGCGAAAACAGCGCCCGTATTTGAAGGGTTGACCGCATTGATGGAGCGTCATGCAGACGCCCTCTCCAGCCAACTTCAAGCACATCATCTCAAGGTCTTCCCTCCGACCTCCGAGAAGGGAATTCGAACATTTGCGCCATCCGAGGCGTCCAAGCTGCTTGGCGTCGGTGAGTCTTATTTAAGGCAGACTGCTTCGGAAATGCCAGAGCTGAACTTGACCATGAGCCCAGGTGGTCGGCGGACTTTCTCGATCGAAGACATCCATGCAATCCGCAAGCACATGGACCAGGTCGGCCGCGGGAACAGACGCTACCTGCCGCATCGCCGAGACGGTGAGCAGCTTCAGGTTATTTCAGTGATGAATTTTAAAGGCGGGTCGGGTAAGACGACCACCGCCGCGCATCTCGCACAGTATCTGGCCATGCGCGGGTACCGGATTCTGGCAATCGATCTCGATCCTCAGGCAAGCCTTTCCGCCCTCTTCGGTAGTCAGCCAGAAACAGACGTGGGTCCGAACGAAACTCTCTACGGCGCCATCAGGTACGATGAGGAGCAGGTACCGGTCGAGCAAGTGGTCCGAGGGACCTATATTCCCGATCTCCACCTCATCCCCGGTAATCTCGAACTGATGGAATTCGAGCACGACACGCCGCGTGCGCTGATGAAGCGAAAGGAAGGCGATACGCTCTTCTACGGTCGGATCAGTCAAGTCATCGAAGACATCGCGGATAACTATGACGTTGTCGTTATCGATTGTCCTCCCCAGCTAGGCTACCTCACGCTGTCGGCATTGACGGCGGCAACCTCCATCTTGGTCACTGTGCATCCGCAGATGCTGGACGTGATGTCCATGAACCAGTTCCTGGCCATGACATCGAACCTGCTACGCGAAATTGAGAACGCCGGGGCCGAGTTCAAGTTCAATTGGATGCGCTACCTGATAACGCGTTTCGAACCAAGCGATGGACCGCAAAACCAGATGGTAGGTTATCTTCGGTCGATCTTTGGTGAAAATGTTCTCAATTTCCCGATGCTTAAGACGACAGCGGTTTCGGACGCCGGCCTGACCAACCAAACCCTTTTCGAAGTCGAGCGCAGCCAGTTCACGCGCTCGACCTATGATCGAGCCTTGGAAGCCATGAACGCGGTCAACGACGAAATCGAAGGCCTGATTAAAAAAGCATGGGGTAGACCGACATGAGCCGCAAGCACATCCTCGGGGTCTCGACAGACGCACCCGAAACGCCCGCAGCAGAGAGCCGGACGGCAAAGAGCCGCTCCATGCCGCTTCTCGGGGTGGTGAGAAAGGAGCGCGACCCGTCAACGAAGCTGACCGCAAACATTGGCAACGCGCTACGCGAGCAGAACGATCGACTTGGCCGCGCGGAGGAGATTGAGCGGCGGCTTGCTGAGGGCCACGCCGTGGTGGAACTGGACGCTTCGTCCATCGAGCCCTCCTTTGTGCGGGATCGCATGCAGGGGGACATCGACGGACTCCTTGATTCAATCCGCGAGCAAGGGCAGCAGGTCCCGATCCTGGTGAGACCTCATCCCGACCAGCCAGGCCGATATCAGGTGGCCTTTGGCCACCGCCGACTGCGCGCGGTTCTAGATCTTGGCCTTCCTGTAAAGGCAATCGTTCGTGACCTGACGGACGAGCAACTCGTCGTCGCGCAGGGCCAGGAGAACAATGAGCGTGAGGATCTCACCTTCATCGAAAAGGCGCGCTTCGCGCATCGACTGAATAAGCAGTTCTCGCGAGAGATCGTCATTGCCGCAATGTCGATCGATAAAAGCAATCTGTCGAAGATGCTCCTTCTTGTCGACGCCCTCCCCTCCGAACTGATCGATGCCATTGGGGCCGCTCCAGGAGTTGGACGACCCAGCTGGCAACAACTGGCAGAACTGGTCGAGAAGGCAGCTTCGCCGTCGGACGCGATCAAATTTGCGGCCTCAGCAGAGGTGCAGACGCTGCCATCGGCAGACCGCTTCAAGGCGCTGATAGGCCATCTCAAGCCGCGTCGCATCGCGCGCGGGCTTCCGGACGTCATGTCGACCCCCGATGGCGACAGACTTGCGCAGGTGACACAGAGCAAGAGCAAGCTGGAGATTACGATCGACAGGAAAGCCACGCCAGACTTTGCCGCCTTCGTACTCGAACATTTGCCGGCGCTTTATCAGGCACACCGTGCAAAGCATCCACAGAAACAGGGAGACTAACCCGCAAAAGAAAAGAGCCCCCTCAACGTTGCCGTCGTGGAAGCCCTTCTGTCTCTTTAGCACGAACAGAATCGCATTTCCTCGAATCTTCGTCAAGAGTCTTTGGCGCCGTTTTGGTGAGCTGATTTCTTTTGCCTGCTGAAAGGTGAAAGACGATGCAGACAGGAAGTGTGACGACGCCATTCGGGCGGCGGCCGATGACGCTTGCGCTCGTGCGGCGCCAGTCGGCTTCGGCCGATATCAAACAAGGCAAGGCAGCGGATAAGTGGAAAGTCTTCAGAGACGCCTCCGCCGCCATGGAACTACTCGGGATTCAGTCCAATAGCCTCGCGGTTCTTGACGCGCTTTTGAGCTTTTATCCTGAGAATGAGTTGCGCCAAGACGCCCAACTGATTGTCTTCCCCTCGAATGCTCAGCTTGCTTTACGAGCGCATGCGATGGCGGGCGCGACTTTGCGCAGACATATCGCCATCCTGGTGGAAGCAGGCCTAATCGTCCGCAAGGATAGCGCCAATGGAAAGCGCTACGCCCGTAAGGACGGCGAGGGACGCATCGAGAGCGCCTTCGGTTTCGATCTGTCGCCGCTCTTGGCACGGTCCGAAGAGTTGGCGATGAAGGCGCAGCAGGTGATGGCCAACAGAGCGGCGTTCAGGAAGGCCAAGGAGAGCCTGACGATCTGCCGACGCGATGTCCGCAAGCTAATTACGGCCGCGATGGAGGAAGGCGCCGAAGGCGACTGGAAAGCGATCGAGGACATCTATGTAGCGCTTGTGGGCAGAATCCCGCGCGCTCCGACGCTCACCGATGTAACGACGATCCTTGAAGAAATGGAGATGCTGCGCGAGGAGATAGTCAATCGGCTGGAATTTCACGAAAATTCCGAAAATAATAGCACCAATGATGCTCACAATGAGCAGCACATACAGAATTCAAATCCCGAATCCATCCGTGAACTTGAACCTAGCTCTCGAAAAGAGCAGGGAGCGAAGCCGAGCGAAATCCGCCGGCCGAAGAGCGAGCCGCTTAAGGCGTTCCCGTTGGGTGTGGTGTTGAAGGCATGCCCGACGATATCGGACTACGGGCCGGGTGGCGCAATCGGAAACTGGCGAGACTTGATGTCAGCGGCGGTAGTCGTTCGATCGATGCTGAAGGTGAGCCCCTCGGCCTATCAGGAAGCCTGCGATGCCATGGGGCCGGAAAATGCGGCCGCGGCTGTCGCTTGCATCCTGGAGCGCGCAAACTTCATCAACTCGGCTGGCGGCTATCTGCGGGATCTGACAAGGCGCACGGAACGAGGAGAGTTTTCGCTTGGTCCTATGATAATGGCGTTGTTGAGGGCCAACGGGCAGGGGAGTTTGCAAGCTGGGTAGGTTTCAATGAGCCCGAACTCGAAAATTAGATGCGGGTGGAGCGGCCAAGAAAGCATCTGGGCAATTTTCTTGGTGGTCAGCTGACCACAGTCCTAAGCAGCTGAAAATGAACGTATGTTATGGGGGCAGGGTCGTTCCAGCTCTCTGGGTTGGGGGCTGTGGGACGCGTGTGCTGTGTTGAGAACAGGGGGCGGCGCGCCCAATTGGAAGCAGCGGATTGAGAGGACCACGGCGCCGGGAAGGGCTCGACGGCGCACCCGGCGGTGCGATCTGGCCGGAGATCGGCGGTGGAACGCATGCGGCTGTCCGCGACCTCTTGGGCCGAGTTCAGGGATGGCTGCGCCGCTCCAATAGGGCGCCGCTGTTGAAAGGTTTCGTAGATCCATCTGCCCTTGCCAGGCGACGATGGCGCCCCTTTCGCCTTCAGCGATGACAGCGGTATGGGGGGCGGTGATGATGCTTCCTGAAGAAGTCAGCCTCACAGCCGTGCCCCTCAGGGCACAGGGCGCCGAGGGCATCTTTTTTAGTGGTCAGCTGACCACAGCCTTAAACAACTGAAAAACAATCGTTTTTCGAACGTGATTCTGGAAAGAGAGTTTCTTATCTCATGATCCGCGGATCACGTACTTCCGCGAAAAGCCAGCCACGTGAAGCGGTCCATGCAACCCAAATTCCGCTACTGATCGAATTGCTTGGCAAGCCTACGAACCTTGGCAGCAAGGTCCGTCTCGGGGCTTTCCCCTTCAAGACCCTGCGCTTTGTCGAAACTATCGACCTGCAGTTCATGCAAGGCGAAGAAGTCATGGGTGTAGATTGCCTTCTCACTCCCGGCCGTCTTCACGAACACAACGATGTTCTTGGTGTCAACCTGCGCTTCGAGCCGTATCAGGTGCTCGCTGTAGGCGTCGAAATTTGGGTGCACAAAGCGATAGTTATTGCTGTCTTGAAACTTGGTTGAATCGTCCGCGTCTACGACAAAGCCGTCTCCGCTACGCTTGAACTGCATGTTGCACCGCTTGCACGCGGCCGCGAGATTCCAGATCGCATAGCTGAATGGTTTGTAGACCGGCTTTCCCTTGGGAAGGATGTGCTCGCGATCGGTCATGTACGGGCCCGCACCATTTAGGTTCAGGCGGCAATAACAGCAATTTCCGCCATGGCGCGCGAGGTGATAGGCGAGGATCTTGTCCTTCGCGCTTTTGAGCGCCTGCAGTTCGTTCTGGTCCTCGGACTTCCAGTCCCAGGGCTTCTCTATTTCCAAGGCCTTCCCGACCGCCGCAGCTTCCTCCACACTCAGCTGAAAATCGTCAAGCGCCGGCAAATAGCGGTCAACCATCGCTCTTGTTGTCCCCGCGCCGCTGTGCATCGACCTACTCCATCAAGTCTTCAACCGCTTTGAAAAACTTCCGCTGTTTTTCGTCGAAGCTCTTGATCGCCATATCGTTGACGAGCGCAATCGCGCTGTCGCGGGTAATTTCACCGCGTTCTACCCGCGCAACGACACCTACCATCTCCTCGCTCACGAAATGGCTTGCTGGCGTGATCACATCAAAAGCGCGCCAAAGGACGCCTTCCACGTTCGCTGCTGAGTCCTTGGCCTCCTGCAGATCGAGTACGGACGGTTCGCCATCTTGAACTTGAAACACAGAGACAATATCGGGCAAGGCTCCAAGAGCACCAACGACGATCAAAGGCGCGTGGGTCGCGACGACGATCGTGGCGTTGCGGTAAAAGACTGCCGCGACGATCTTCTCGAGATACTCCCGCTGCCAGCGGGGATGTAGGCTGTTCTCTGGCTCGTCAATCAGGATAACCGGTTCCTGGCCGATGGAGCTGATCAAGAACACGAGGGAGGAAATCAGTGCGAGTTCACCCGAACTGGCATTCAGTAGCTCAATGACTTCGCCATCGTGCCTTTCGAGAAAGACCTGGATTCCGCGAATGCGTCCAAGCCGTCGAAGGCTATCCTCGCTTCGGAGGATAGCTCCGAATTCTCGACCCAATGAAAACGACAACGCCGATTCCCCTTGGTGAATCCAGAGAATTTCGGCAGGGTTATGCCGACGCAAGAATGCGACGACTGCGTCGTAGTCGTTTGGATCGAACAGGAAATCTGCTGGGTCTAGATATGCCGTGTACGGGTCCGAATCGACGAGGAACCCGAACCGTGGCCGATAACCGCAGTATTCGAGGATCGCGCCGATCTGGTAAAATCGTGAGTCCGGTTGGTCGATGGTCCTTCCGATCGCGCGCTTGACGATGCTCTTTGGAGACCTGCTGCCTCTGCCGGCCGTGATGCGCTTCAATCCACGCAAGCCGGAAAAGCGATCATGGGCGGTGTTGGAAATGATTGCCAGATCCCGATCACCACGGATCTGGATCGCGAGTTCGCGAAGAAAGCGGCTTTTGCCGGAGCCGTTGGGTCCGACGAGGATGGCAACCTTCTCAGCGACGGGCCTTTGGTTCGCCAGTCCAAGCCGTTGCAAGTTTGAGGAGGCCATTTGATGTCCTGGACGGCACGTTTCGAGTGTGAGGAAGGGCTACGCTACGTAGAGGATCCGAATCAAGCCCTCCGATGAATACCCTATCCGCCATCCTCTTCAATTTCGTCCAGCGCGGTCTTCAGAGCATCCGGGCGGCCTTGCCACTTCGCCGTACCGCACTGTTATAGTAGCTCGACGCCTGCTGGACCGATCGATGCCGCGACTGCTCCATCGCTTCGGGTAGGGGAATGCCTCGGTTCGCAGCCTCCGTGAGGTACCCGGATCGCAGCCCGTGCGCCGAAAACTCCGCCGGCTCCAGCCCGGCCATCCTTACCCGCTGCTTGACGATGTCGTTGACGGCCTTCGGATCGAGCGCCCGGCGGCTGACATTGCCCCAGCGGTCGATCGCCCGAAACACGCTGCCACTTTCGATTTTGCCGGCCGCCAGCCAGGCGTTCAGGGCGACTACCGGTCGGCCGGTCAAATAGACGACTTCGTCCTGATCGGCGCCGGAGGTCTTGGTCCGACCGAGGTGAATCGACAAAGAGGGGAGGAGGCTTCCATCCTCAGCCTCAACCGGGGCTTCGATCGTCAATTGTTCTCTTCGGAGGCCGGCGACTTCGCTGCGGCGACGACCGCCGGATGCGAAGGCGACCATGAGGATCGCCCGATCGCGCAGATCGCGGAGACTGTGTTCGCCGCAGGTTGCCAGCAGCTTCGCCAGCACGTCGCCGGTCACCGCCTTGGCGCTCTTACGAAGGCGTTGTCGCGGCACGGCACGGACGGCGAGGCGAACGGCCGACTTCAGGGCAGGGGAGGCGAAAGCACCTTGAGCGCCGCGCCATCTCGTTAGCGTCGACCAGTTCGCGAGCCGCCGCCGCACCGTGTCCGGCGCATGCGGGCCGGTGGACCTGAGGAAGCCGCCATCCCGCAACGCGTGCTCGACGTCGGCCGGCATGCCGTGCTCGGGATCGGTCTCGCGCTGGCGCGGATTCCAAAGATGATGCACCACGAATTTCAGCAGCAGCGCCTCCGGCGCCGGCCAGGGCAGGGGAGATCCGGTTGCGGCTAACGACCAGGCTTCCAGATAGGCAAGATCGGAGGTCAGCGCGCGCAGCGTGTTTTCGCCCATGCCTTCGTTGACGAGATGCCGCAGTGTCTCGACATCCTGGTCGGTCAATAACTCGGCGAGCTTGTCGCGCCGGTCGATCGGCAGCACCGCGGCGATCGTATCGAGCTGTTCTGCGCGGCGCTCGACCGCCGGCGGCACCGCCGGCTGACCCGGCCGCGCGACCATTAGGCCTGCTCCTTCTGTGGCCGCCACCGCGCGATGATCTGCTCGATCTCGCTCCGGTAGTCATACGGGTAGACGATGTCCTCCTCGCGGGCGAGAAAGGTGAAGATCGTCGCCATGTCCGCACCAATGTGCGGATCGACATTGGCAAGATCGGTGAGATCGAAACCGCCATGCACGTCGGCGTTCCACCAGGCAAGCAGGAAGTTGGCGACGCGCCGGCCTTGGCCGGTGTCCTCGTGGGCGACGTTCAGGAGCTTTTCGAGCGCAAATCTCACCCGGTCATCCATGGCACCCTCTTCCTCGTCCGTGAGTGCAGCGATTGACGACGTTCATCGGGGCAGGCCGTGGTCGTCATGGAGATCATCGTGGTTGGAGGTCGCATCAGCGGGCACGGTGGCGCGTCCCTCGGCAGCCAGCCTCAGGACCTCGTCCATCGTCCCTTCCCCGGCGGCAATCGATGTCAGCGCAGCAATCGGCCGCCTGTGGCGGCAGATCAGGATCTCATCCTGACCTGCCGCCAGGTCAATCAATTCCTCGAGCCGTGCCGAGGCCTCGTCAATCTCAACCAGGAGTTTCATGTTCAACGTCCTCTACCAGACACGTTCGTGCAGCACTGCATCGAATACCAGATCGGTGGAGACGAAAGCGCAATGCTCGAGCCGCGCCTGGGCCGCCAGAATCCGGTCCCAGGGGTCGCGATGCTCCCAATCGAAGGCAGCGGCGAGTTCGGCATGCAGATCGCTGATGGCAAGAGTCTGCAGGCCGCTGGCGGTCACCGCGGCGCGCAGTTCCTGCGGTTTCAGGTCGAGCTTCTTCAGCCGCATCTTGTTGTCGAGTTCGTAGAAGGAGACGGCGCTGACGAGGATCGTGTTGGCCTTGTCCTCGATCAGCGAACGGGCGGTCGCCGAGAGCCGATCGCTGCCGATCGTCCACCAGTAGACGGCATGGCTGTCGAGCAGCACTTTCATGAGCGGTTCTTAGGATCGCTGGACTCGCCCTGCCAGATGCCGGTTTCTTCGGTGAAGTCGCCGGCGTCGATCGCCGCCTGTTCGGCATCGACGTCGTCGAACAGGTCGTCGGGAAGTTGGCGATGACGCAACAGGCCAAACGGTCGCTTGCCGCCATCGGCGGGGCCGATCCGGGCATAGATTTCGTTGCCGCGCATGATGATGATTTCCTCGCCCTGATTGGCGCGTTCGAGCACCTCGGCGAAATTCTTGCGCGCCTCGCTGATCTTGTAGGTCGACTGCGGCATGGACGGCCTCCGAAAGCTGAGATGACCGCTATTATAGCTCAATTGGCAAGGCGTACAAGCAGGCTGTACGCATCACTTTTGATAAGGGTTACTTATCGATGGTTAGAATGCCAACCGATAATCATACCATGTGGCGAACCGTAATATTTAAATAGAGTTCCTTTAGCAAATCATTTACCATAAATTCAATGGCTTACGATCTCACGAAAATCAGCATGAGTGCCCTGATGCAGCCGGCTTTCGACGCCGGCTGTGGCTTTTAGCTTCCGATTTCAATCGAAGCGCTAAGCGAGAAATTCGGCACCGAAATATCCCCTTACGATTTCACTCCGGAGTAGGGGAGGGCTCACCTAAAGCCCTGATGCCTTGGTCAGATTCACGCGGAAGCGATCCCGCCGCCGCTGATATCTGCGGGTCATCTCTGCCGACGCATGACCGAGCTGTTTCTGGACGTAACGCTCGTCGACTTCAGCGGAAGAGGCCAAGCCCGCGCGAAGGGAATGGCCTGAAAACTTGAAGGCGCGTTCAAGTTCGCTGAGATCCCCTCGAACGCCTGCGGCCATCGCGGACCTTTTCACAAGCCGAGCGACTTCCTTGTCGTTCAGCCGCTCTGACCCGACTGCCTTCCCTTGCCCTGTCACACGGCGAAACAGAGGGCCATGAGCCAGCTTGGCGAACTTGATCCAGGTCTCGATTGCGGCGACCGGGCAGGTCGTATCGGCCGAGCCGCGACCGACCTCGACTTCTCGCCATCCGGTTTTGCCGCGCAGCGTAATAAGCATGCCCTTGTCGAGGATCTCGATCCAACCGCGACCGTCCTCAGTCTGGTCGGCCTTCAGGTCGAGGCCGACGATCTCGGAGCGCCGAAGGCCGCCAGCAAAGCCGATGAGCAACATTGCCCGATCGCGCAGGCCGCGCAGGGAGCCGCGATCGAGCGTCTCGACCATGGCTATGATATCCTCAGCCATGACCGCTTCCTTTTGGACAGGTGGCTTGGCGTGGCTGTTGCGTATGCCGGCCATTACGGTTGCGATATGCCTGTCTTTGCGATCGAGCGAGAGACCGCGCTGGGCATAGTTCCAACTGAGGGAGGAGAGGCGTCGCTCAATGGTCGAGACAGAGTTGGCCTTGGTGCTTCGGTCAACCGTGCCGGAAGCACAGGCTGTGATGTATAGCCCGACGGTTTGTGGATTCGGAGGGAGCGGAGCAAGATTGGACCGCCGGCACCAAGCAGCAAAATGCTTCCAGTCGGAGGCATAAGCCTTGCGCGTATTTGCGGAACTGGCCGCTTCAACATAACCCCGGGCGCGATCAGCAAGGCTTGCAAGATGGGCGGGCGTCTGATCCTGAGCAGCGAGGGAGGGGAGGGGACTTTCACCTGACACCTCTGGCGCGGAAACATCGCCGCCCGAGGCTGTGCTGAGAGACGGCGCTGAGGTCTCCTCGACGTCAATTTCGGTGTTCTGCTCGATGATTTGGGCCATTCTCTATATAAAGAGCAAGACGTCCGATAATGCAAGATTATCGGACATAATATTATGCCGACATGCTGTGCGTTTTAAATCAATTATCTGGCCTAAACCGCACAGTCCGGTTATGATCCCTGCATGGATTTTCCGACGCCCGCACTATCGACCCCTCATGTTTGGTTGCCCAGCCTGCCCGGTTGGGCGCTGGCCCGCCGTCGGGAAACGGATGAAGCAAGCGCTGCCTTTGCTGCCGGTATCGCTCTGAAATCAATAGATGATTTGATCCGAGCAGACCTGCCATGGCTCGGCTGCTGGCGCGACCGCCTCGCCCTGAAATCGGCTGAGGTTGCGGCAAAAATGGTTGGTCGCGCTGAGGAAGAAAGTGCCATTCGCGATGCGGTATTGCTCACTGGTGCAGGTGACGATCCAGGTCCTGCCGGAAAGATATTTCTCGCCACACGATTGCTTGTGCGCCGTTCCGGCCCGATTGGGTCACTTGTCGTGAAGGAACTTGCCGATCTTTTGCAGCTTCGATGGGATGACGCCCTTGCTTCGATCCCGGATGAGGTCGATTTCGCGATCCAGTCCGCACGCGCGCCGCCTTTCGTCGCGGCGGATCTGATAGCAACAATTTGCACCGCCCGTGCCGATGCGGAAGTTCTGGCGTTGGGTCTCGCCGATATGGTGTTGGCGCAAAAACTGAAATGGCCCAAACCTGTGCCGCTGCTGCTGCCCGAGCGTTTTGGGCCTGCATTCCGCACGATCGGCGGTAGAGGACGTGTGCGGCCGGGCGAGCCTGCTTATTCGAGGGCGATCTGCCTGGCAGTGGTCGCGGGCGTGGAGGCGGCGTTACGTTCGGGTACCGACATTGATCGCCGCGCGGCACGGTTGATAGCTGCAGCGCCGAAGGTGCGGACCAAGGGGGCCAATGCGGTTATTCAAAAGCTCCTCAGCGAGGACGCTGTTTCGGCATCTGCGCCGGGTAGTCATCTGTCACGCTGGGCAGCCACTCGTCTGTTCGATCGATTGGAGAGTTTTGACGCGGTCCACGAGCTATCAGGTCGTCCGTCATTCCGAATATTTGGGTTGTGACAATGAGCAAGTCTCCAGCAGCCAAATCCGTAAGGCGACCATCACGAAATCGGCAGCAAGACGTCCTGTATGATCGCGAGTTGGAGGATCTGCCGCCTGAGCTGCGCTGGCGGGAGTGGATGCTGCGGGTTGAAGCGGTTATTTTTGCCTCAACTGAGCCGGTGAGCCGTGAGTTTCTTGCGCGGGTGGTTGGTTCAGACTGCAGCATCGACCTGGTGATTGACGATCTTGTCGAGGAGTTGCAGGACCGTCCCTACGAGCTGGTGTCGGTGGCTGGCGGATGGCAGCACCGCACCCGACCGCGGTTCGCCGAGACTATCCGCGTCTCGACCGCCCCGACACAGTCCATAGCGGCGTCGCTTTCTGAAACCGAGGCGATGGTCGTGACTGCCATCGGATACTTTCAACCCGCCACCCGGGCAGAGCTGTCGGAGATTTTTGGCAGAGAGATTAGCCGTGACACGATCGCCGGGCTGCGGGATGCCGGCTTTATCGTTTCGGGGCCTAGGAGCCCGACACCCGGTGCGCCGTATACATATGTAACAACAAAACTGTTTTTGTCCGTATTCGGATTTGAAACTCTTCGTGATCTTCCAAATATCGAGGCACTGGAGGATGCAGGGCTTCTGAGCAGGCGAACTGTGGCAAAGGCTGGTAATGATGCAAAAGCCGATATTGGCTACGGTGACGATGACGATTAACAAGCCGGCTGTAGATACTTAATTCTCCGCTGCACTTAACTTGACACTGAGAGCATCCGTTCGGAGCTGAGCTGTCATGGGTGACGTGGTGTCGGTAACACACTGTTGTGTTGTTAAGCTGTCCAGATGACTGTGACATGTAGGCAATTGGTCGGTTGCGGCTTGCCGCCGGTTATCCCTAGTCTACGGGCAAACCCGTCCACAACATTCTGATCGCCACGTTGTTTCGTGACGCAGCTTGATCGGCGCCGTCAGTATTAATACAGAGTTCCACCGCCATCAACCGACCGATAGTCGAATAAAGAGATCTCACATACGCGACGCCGCAAGCTGCGCAATCTTGACGGTCGCGTCGTAACCGACGCCATTGGACATGATGGTGATGCTGTCTTTGCCCTTGAACGTGTACACCGAGTAAAAATTCATAGGATTTTCGGTGATCTTCAACCCCCAGGCACTATCTCCTAACGCAGGAATCTCCACGAGTTCCCCCGGCTTGTTTTCGGCCTTCATGATTTCGATACCCTGATCGAAATAAGCCCGCTCCGCTCCAGCGGGGATACCAAGGCTTTCGCCCTTGAAATACATGACCTTTACATAAGTACCCGATCTGCTGCCCTCCCAGGAACAAAGACCGTTGTTCGTTTCCCGGACACGTGCCGGAGCGCCAACGAACTGCTCCATATCGGCCGCAGGCACCTTCAGGCAAGCCGGCTCGTTGGGATTGACCGACACTCCTGGTGCTTTTGCTCCGTCCGCCGCTATGGCCGTGGTGGCTATGCTCAAACCCAATAATGCTAGTCCGGCATGTTTGCGCATAGCTCATCTTTCGGCTTCAACTTTAACTTGAATGGCGGATATTTACTCGCGATGGCTAATTTTTAGGCTATTCTATCAAGTTATTTATAATTCATAAACAGATTGACCCTAGATTTAACGGGTGCGCCCATGATTGTCCAATCCTCGGCGAGTTGAGGATGGGGATCCTCAGCGAAGCATCATTCTGCCAGACAGCCCCGAACAGTTGCCGAATTATCCAGAGACGTGCGTCTCTATTGCCTGGTTGAGGATGTAATGACTATCCGTGTGAAACTGCTTGCCTGCATCTCGGTGCTCACCGCTACAATTATGATGATTGCTGCCTTTTCCTTCTACGCGATGGAAGAAGAAGCGAAAATTGCTGACTCCATCGTGGTTGATCGCGTCGAACCGATGGAACATTTGAAAATCATCGGTGATCGCTATGCGGTCAACATTGTCGATACCGTTCACAAGACCCGTTCCGGGGTCCTGTCGCCGATGCAGGGGACAGCGAATGTTCAGTCCGCACTGACTGATGTGAACGATCATTGGAAGGCGTACACAGGTACCACCCTGACAAGTGAAGAAAAGGAGCTTGCCGATCACTTCGAAGAAGCGCGCCGGAAGGCAGACGTCCACGTCCAAAAGCTTCTCGGTATCCTCACGTCGAAAGATGCTTCTGCGCTCGCCAGCTTCGCAGACAAAGAACTTTATCCGGCAATCGATCCTCTGGGTGGAGATATAGCCAAGCTAGTCGAGGTACAGATCCGTGTTGCCAAGGAAAAGCTGGCGGAAGGCAATGCCCTGAAGTCTATGCTGACAACCTTGATGATAGCGCTGATAGCAATGGCTGCCGCCGTTTCCACCTTTTCGATCTGGACTGTCATTGCCGGCGTTATCCGTCCTGTAAACGCCATTACTGGCGCGATGGACGCCCTAGCAAAGGGCAATCTCGACGTCACCATTTATGGCGAAGGACGCTCTGACGAAATTGGTACCATGGCGTCCACGGTCGGTGTTTTCCGCGATAACGCACGTGATAGGGTTCGGCTTGAACAGGAAGCCGCAGCCAACCGTTCGCTTTCCGAGCAGGAGCGTGCTGACCGTGAACGCCTGCAGGCACAGGAGGCGTCGGAAGTTCGCTTTGCAGTCGATAGCATCGGCAGTGCGCTAGGCCGTCTCTCTGAAGGCAAGTTGAACTACAGGATTACCGAAACCTTTGCAGACCGGCTTGATCAGGTCCGTCTCGACTTCAATGATGCCGTCGCAAAGCTCGAAGACGCCATGCGGCGCGTCGGCCAGAATGCCCAGGCAATTGCAGCCGGGTCCAATCAGATCCGTGCGGCGGCCGACGATCTCTCGAAGCGGACGGAACAACAGGCAGCATCGGTCGAGCAAACAGCAGCGGCACTGGAGCAGATCACGACGACGGTCACCGACTCAAGCAGGCGTGCCGAAGAGGCCGGCAACATGGTCCAGCAGACGCGCCAATCGGCGGAGCACTCAGGTGCGGTGGTCAGCAGAGCTGTCACCGCGATGCACGAGATCGAGACTTCGTCGAATGAGATTTCCAACATCATCGGTGTCATCGACGAGATCGCCTTCCAGACCAATCTACTTGCACTGAATGCCGGCGTAGAAGCCGCCAGGGCGGGCGAGGCGGGCAAAGGCTTTGCCGTCGTTGCACAGGAAGTGCGCGAACTCGCGCAGCGTTCTGCAAAAGCTGCAAAAGAGATCAAGGCGCTGATTGGCAAATCGGGAGTACAGGTCAAGAATGGCGTCGAACTGGTGACGGAAACCGGCAAAGCTCTGGAACAGATCGTCGCGCAAGTTCAGGGTGTCAGCACCAATGTCACGGCGATTGTCGAAGGCGCTAAGGAGCAGGCGACGGGACTGCGGGAAATCAACACTGCCGTCAACACCATGGACCAGGGCACTCAGCAGAATGCCGCCATGGTCGAGGAATCGACGGCGGCAAGCCATTCGCTGGCCAGGGAAGCGGAGGCACTATTCCAACTGATCGCCAGTTTCGAGATTGGTTCAACCCATGCAGCCACCGGTCCTCGCAGAGAAATGGATAGAGCGTCTGCGCCGTCTCCGGCAAGACGTCTGATGGCACGCGTTTCTAACGCCGTGCGTGGCAACACCGCTGCGAAGGTCGATAGCTGGGAAGAGTTTTAAAAATCTGAACTGATACCTGTATCCCCACTCTATTGACGCAGCTTCCGCCTAATCTTGTCGAAACGGTTAGGCGGAAGGCTTCAAGCTCGACGTCTACATCTCGTTCGCGCGCGAGTACGTCGCCAAAATTCCTGACAATGTTCAGCCGTTGATTTCAAAAAGATCATCTGGAATATCTTCGTGAATTCCAGAAAATTGCCGAGATCGATTCCATCGCCCGTTTCAAAGATGCTCCCGAGGCACAGGCTTTGAAGTGAATTTTCAACATTGGCAACGGACGATCGCGGTTGCATCTCTCCTGCACAACGGCGACGTCACCGAAACCCGTCTCATTTGCTGAGCGGTTGCAAGGAAGTGCGAAAGATCGACAAATGGTCGGCTACCGCCAACCGCCGACCGCCCCGGTTGACGGGCGAGCGCATCCGTGAGCAGTCGGATTAGGACATTATTGCCACCATCTTTCGCGATTGGCGATCCGAGAGCCCGACCAACCCCATGAACATGCCGCCTGACTGTGCCGTCTTCGTATGGGTGGCATACAAGTTGCTCGTAGCATCGTGCACGAAATGACGCGGACAAACCAGTCAACAACTTTCGCTGATGGACGCCGGTCAATTGAGGGATGTCCATTAACCGCCGGACGAGCAGATTGTCGATCGGGGATCCGGCAATGAAACCGCTGCCAAAGATTTCATGGATGCATTGGTCAAGCTTTATCACCGCCGGGCATAGGTAGATGGTCGAGGCACGACGGAAGTCGTGACCACACCGGGCACAATAGTGGTGCGGTTTGAGTTCGCTCTGATCAAAGGCTGCCACGGGCTGATTGCAGGAGGTGCATCGATCTCGCAACCTGTTGCTATGCTTTTCGCAGGTAAGTCGTGTTGCCAGCCGCCACTCTCGCCGAAAGTATGGGTGCGCATCAGTAGCCAGGCATCGCGGGCAGAATTGTAGCCATGTCGACCCCTGCCGTCGGTGAAGGTTTCGGAGGGGTAAAAAAAGCTGCCTTGTTTGATTGTCCGGCAGTGTCATAGCGGTTAGCTGTTCAGGTGTGATATCCGCATACGTCTGCAGCTGTTTTGCCAAGGTGATGGAAAGCTTTAGATCAAGCCTGGCGGACCACATTCCAGGTGTGAGCCCCAGTACTCGGGCGAAAGAGCGCCCTGGTACACCGTTGGCATAGGCAAGCCTGTGTAGCCAGCTCGACAATAGCTCGTCTGGCTGTGGCATGAAAGTGATGGGCCACCGTGTGGAAATTGTATCCAGGTAGCGCTCTTGGATGTCGATGAGTGGTGCGTCGATTTCTATGCGGGTCATATCAAACACCTGCGCAACGCCGCATTGCGCCGATGCGAAATGGGGGTGTAGCCAAGCTCATCGATACCGGTTTTGGTAATGCGTTCCGCTCCAGAACGAAGCGCCCCCACGGCAGCTTTGGTCACAACGGAGACAATCTCTCCGATCAAACCTTCCGATAGGCTGAAAATTCGTTGAGCCAATGTTTCATCCGATAGATCGGAGGCCTTCGCGAGAGGCAAAGCCGCTTCGAGGCTGTCGAGGAGGGTCAGGTAGCTTTCGTCATATTGCCACCTCGGGATTGCAACGAGGTCAAAGCGAGTTGCCATCTCGCTAGTCGCGTTGACAAAATCGTAGATGGCGACTTCGCCGATGAGGACAGGCGAGATATCATACTGCCGGCCGATCCGGCGGAGAAAGGCAAACACCCCTTCGACGTCGCGGGACCGTCCCCGTAGAGCATTGTGGAACTCGTCAAATATCAACACCCTGGGTTTGATGCTCTCCAGCAGGTGATCCAACTGCTCCGCCTTCCGGCTAACATTCCATATATCGCCACCAGGCGCATGAAACGCCTGAAGAATACTGCCATAGAAATGGCCAAGTCCTGCTCCTTCACGTGTCTGAACAATCCAAACTCGTTGGTTCGGCGATGCCCGAAGGTGCTCCACCGCGAACCGCTCCGCGATCATGGTCTTCCCATTTGCATAGGGGCCTATGAGCATTAGCCCTTGGGTCCGCAGTGACACAGGTCGGGCCAGCAAGTCAGCCAGTCGTTGTTGGGTGTCCTTCGCGATTTGATGGCCAATCCACCTCGGCGCCCGCATATAGGCTACGCGTTCGTCATCTCCGAGGTCGAGAATGGGACGTACGTGGTCAAATAAATGATCAGACATGCCGCTTACCAGTCTTCCACCGGCAGACGATTCTTCTGTCTCTTGGGGTGAGCCCGGTTGGCCGGTGCTTCGCCTGGAGCGATTGAGGCGTAGGGCTTTTTAGCTGCCGTGGCATGCGCTCTACGAACCGCGTCCCGACGCTCCCGTTTGGAGAGCTTGGCAGCATCAGCGATGGCAGATATCTCACGGCGTAGAGCCACTTTTTCTATGCTTGAGCGCTGGTTGATAGCGCGCAATTGAGCGCGTTCCGCATCATGCTCCCACAAGGTCACCGGTTCAATGCGGCCATCGCGGCGTCCGACGGGTCGAAACGATCGGGTATCTGGATCACGAACATAGATATGGCTGATATCACGGGGATCGTATCGAACCTCAAGCTTACCGAGCCGGTCGCGTTCTGGAACGAAAGACCCGAGCCAGGAGCAATAGTAATGCAATGCGAACATGCTCAATCCCTGTGGTGAAAGTTGTCGGCCAGCGCTGGGCAGGAATGACAGAAGTACTCGTTGCGGCTCGTCCTCGTGTTCGGGCGACCCCCCGCTACCGCGTAGCCATTCTGCGGCCGGCACTTTCAGCGTTTTGGAATTCTCCTGTCTATTATGATCAAGGATTGCCAACGCCAGGCAGCGTTCCAATTCAGAGAAGCTCAGGCAAGCGCGCTGATGTGACGGATATTCGTCGCGATCGGCCACAGAACTTCCTGACGAACCGGGATATGTGGACAGCACCCCATTGAGCTTGCCCAAAAGCCGCTCGACAACGCCGCCTTGATGAACTCTACCGCGGTCGCGATGGCGAATACGAATCCCGTAGTCGTCGCAACCATGCTGAAAAGCATTTCCCTTGAATTCCTTGGCCGAGTCGGTGAGCAGAAGCTTCGGACGGCCGAACATTGGCCATGCATGGTGTATCGACCGAGCGGTAAGCCATTCGTCTTTCCGGCAGATCGCGTGTGCCAGACAAAGCGCAACAGACAAGACAGAGGGCTTTTCTAGGGTAAGGCAGAAGCCAAGAATGGCGCGGGTCGCAACATCGATGACGATCGTCAGATACGGTCGACCGATGAATACGCCGCCGTTGTTGACCACCTCCACGAAATTTATGTCGGTCGGAGTATGGTCGATCTGGCAGACATCAAGCGGGTGCGGTGCGTGGATATAACCCGGCCGCGGCTTGAGCCGCATGAGATGCTTAGGATTGGCCGACCGTTTTTTGGCGATCTCTTCCACGGAGAATAATGACGGGATTCGCCGGGAAATCGTGACGTAGGAAGGGATAACGACGCCGGCTTCCTGACATCGGGCGCGGATCTCGGCAACAACCGGCGCAAGAGGCGGCGCTTCAAGTGTCATCCACTGCTCGCGCAATGTTGTTTGGATGATCTCCTCTGCCTTCTCCGATAGCCGCTTGCGCCGCTCGGAAGGCAGCCGAGGCAATAATGCTGTTATCGTTCGCTCAACCCGATACCGGGCAAGGAGATTATAGATTTGTCGGGATGTTAGCTGAAGTTCAGCCGCTGCCCTGGCAATCGCGTCTTTCTTGGCTCGTCCAGCATCCAAGACACGATCGAGTTCGCGGGCGGTTCTCCGCGCCTTCAACCAGTCTTCCTCGGAAGGAAAAGGGCCGGCTCCACGATTTTGAAGTGGCTTTGGCATGCGCTGCCCCGTCGAAGTCGTTAGCGAAAATCTGGGCTATTTTTGCGCGCTAACTCTAACAAACGTATGACGTTTTGCCGTTTGAAATTCCAAAGTAAAAGCGACACCGGCATTGCGCTCACCCGTCTCGACGAGCGGATTTCTCGCTCGCCCGCCGGCGCTGGCTTCCTCGAGAGGCAAGACTTCGCCGACGCCTGCGCCTCGCTGTGGATCGACGGCGAGCTCGTCCATCTCGAGGATCTCGTTCTCCACGACGCCACTCGCGACATCCGCACCCCGACCCACGAACTGACCATCGCCCGCGACGTCCTGCGTACCCGCCGGCGTATCGCCGCGCAGCCGCCCGGCTGGGCGCTCAGCCCCGACGGCCTCCGCAGCCTGCGCAGGCACAACGTTTTGGCGGGGCAGGCGTGGCCTGCAGCATCTCTGGATGACAGCGCCACCGAGAGCAAAGACGCCGCGGTGCCTGTTGATGCGACGGAAGCCGGGGAGGGCGAGGACAGCGACGACGCCAGCGTCCTCGACGCCGAGCTGGCCGCCATCGATGCGGTGTTGGCGCGCTCGGAAGCCGTGTTGAAGAGCGCGGCCGCGCCAACAAGTCGGGTGCGGGATCGTGACCCACTTGTCTATGATCTCGACTGGGACGAGGACGCGCGGCTGGAGGAATGGCGCACCGTGCTGCGCCAGGCCGAAAATCTGCCGCCGGTGCTGCAGGCCGTGGTCGCCCTCGATGCCTGGAACACGATCGAGGTTCTGCAGCACGCGCCTTGGCTCGGCCGGCACCTCGCAGCCTCGATCCTGCGCCAGGGTGGCATTGCCACGGGCGCTCACCTGGTGGCGATAAATCTCGGCCTGAAAACCATCCCGGTTGATCGGCGCCGGCATCGCAGTCGAGAGGTTCGGCTGCTGGCCATTGCCGACGGGCTGATTGCGGCCGCCGAGATCGGGATGAAGGAACATGATCGCCTGGCGCTGGCTCGAACACTGATGGAGCGAAAGCTGGACGGGCGCCGGACGTCTTCAAAACTGCCGGAGCTGGTTGAGTTGGTGATGGCCAAACCATTGGTGTCGGCAAAAATGGTGGCGAAGACGCTCGAGGTGACGCCGCAGGCGGCGCGCAGAATTGTTATGGAGCTGGGGTTGCGGGAGATGACGGGGAGGGGGAGGTTTCGGGCATGGGGGATTATCTAGTCGGATAAGTTCTTCTGCCGCCGTCTGTGACGCTGTTTTCCCGTAGCCCTGGCTTCGTAGGCTCACGTTTTCTTCTGCGCACCTCTCTGATGAGCGCTAACACGAAGTCCGGATGGGAAACAGGTCCTCGCCGTAATGGTGAAGCCTCGTGTGATGGCGACGACATAGCCACCGGACTTTCAAAGGCTCATCATATTGATCGTGATGGGCATCGACGGCTGCGTTGCCGCAGACCTCACACGTGTTCTTCCTCAGTTCGCCCACCTTTAAGGCACGCTGCACGATGAGGTGAGCCTCATACTTTGTCGGATTGGCTCGTCGCCAGTTTGCCTGACGGGTATCGGTCTTGAGCATCTAGGTAGTCTTCCCGATCAGTTCAGGGTGTAGCGCTTCCAGGGTATCGCCTGCATAGGCACCCGCGACAGAAAATTAACGAGATCACGTCGACCACGATATGTCGGGACGCCCCGGCTGTTTTGCGCCATGAGAACAATCGGCACGCCGGGGAATGCTGGCTGGAAGCTATAAGCAACCTCATCGGCTTGAGGGCCGCTGTTGAGAACGTGCGGCTTAACAATGACGACGGCGAATGTGACGCCCTGCTCGCGAACTAATGCGCCTTCAAACTGCATTTCTTCTCTCCTTTGATGAAGAGGCCGCCTCACTCCAGGCGGCCTCAGGTTTTAACCACGTGGCGGGAACGGGTCGCGACCGTAGGAATCCTTGTCCCGGATTTGACCGTTGGGACGGTGGATGACCACTTCGCTCTGCTGGTTGATCGCAATCTTGCGAGCAGCAGCAGCCGCGTCGGCCTGCGTTCCATGCGTGGAGGTCACTCGCTCATTTCCAGCGCCCCGCACGGCCCATTCGCCGTTGTGGGGAACCACATGCTGATTTTTCTTTGTCATTGCATCAGATTCCTTTTTCTTGAGTGCCAATCGACTTTACATTAATTAAAATTTAATTGTCAATATGGCTAATGTGGTTTACGGACTGGGGTATATATTTTACGCATGGAGTGATCATGACCATTGAGATGAAAAATGTGCTGGAGTTAGCCGATGCGGCGTTATCCGCTGACTACACGCGCGTACGCAGAGCCGCGAATGCGCTCGCGCGAGACCTCGACAAGAATGGTGAGACCTCCATTGCCAAGGAACTCAAGGCGCTGGTTCGGAAGAGGGGGGTGCCTTTGAAGGCGTCCGGTTACATGGAGTCCCTGCCTGTCGACTCGAAATCCCGGTTGCCGCTTGTCGAAGAGCAGACTTGGCCCGATACACCTATTTTCCTAAATGAAAGCGGTTGGCGCGTGTTCAGCGATTTCATCGCGGATGCCCGTCGCATTGATGACTTGAGTGCCAAAGGATTGGCGTCGCGACTAGGGCTTCTGCTCTCCGGCCCGCCCGGAACAGGTAAGTCTCTTCTTGCCGGGCACATCGCTGCACAGTTGTCACGACCCCTCTACGTCGTCCGGCTCGACTCCGTGATATCCTCGCTGCTCGGCGATACGGCAAAAAATATTCGCTCGGTTTTTGATTTCGTACCGGCGCGGAACGCTGTTCTATTTCTTGATGAAATGGATGCTGTTGCAAAATTGCGGGATGATCGACACGAGCTGGGCGAGCTCAAGCGTGTGGTCAATACCGTCATTCAAGCGCTTGATGGGCTGGACCCGAGTTCGATCGTGGTTGCTGCAACAAATCATGCTCACCTTCTCGATCCTGCGATCTGGAGAAGATTCCCCTACAAGATAGATCTTGGGCTTCCGGAGGAAAGCGTCCGTGCCGATCTTTGGCGGCATTTTCTCTTTGAGGATAAAGATGAAGATGGTCGCGCCGAACTGTTTGCTACAGTGTCCGAAGGACTATCGGGGGCCGATATCGAAACGATGAGCTTGTCAGCACGGCGTCATGCGGTCCATGATTCGCGTGACATCGATTTTGGAGCCGTCATTGCGGCTCTGTTAGAGCCCAGCTCAGGGCGGACCGCCCCTGTCCAACGGCAGCCATTGGACGCCGAGCAAAAGCGGCAGGTGGCGATAGCATTGAAGGAGAAACACGGTATTGCGGGCGCGGATACCGCCCGCATCCTTGGTGTGTCACGGCAAGCCATTTATGCATATTTGAAGCAACAGGATGGGGAGGCATAGCATGGCGGAAGTTCGAGACCAGCCCCTTCTCTATCCTGTTTTGAGCCTTCAAATGGACCCGGCGCTCCGGAGTCCTACAGGGCGCGGCAAGGGCATTGAAAGTATCGTCACGGAGCGCCTCGGCCGACAGCAGGAAGTTCTTGCGAGCGAAACACGCGATATCTATGAGCACCGCGCGGAGTTGCCGACATATTCGGGGCTAACTCACCTCGTAGTTCGTATGTTTACCGAAGATTCCCTCGCTCCGACACACACACCAGACGACCTCTTCTCCCAGCGTCACGGCTGCAGGCTGGTTGCACCCCTTCCAAGCGGTTATTTGATCGAGGCCGACATCAAACAGTTGCCTCGCCTTCTCGACGCGATCCAACGTCCGGTCGGCTATGCGGTGCAAGCAGACATATCGCGAGTTTCGTCACTGGAGCGATTTGATGCGAAAAGTCGATTGCGCGGCCGGTCAGTCAATGAGCTCTGGAATTCCGCGCCGGAGGATGACGATGGACGTTTGTTCGTGGTCTGGCTTGCTCCTTTTCGTGATCGTGATGCCAAGGTAGAGGTCCTGGAGCGTATTCAGGGCTTTGCCAATGAGAGGTTGGTATTGCCGACTTTCACGAGTGTACGGTTGACGCTAGGCACATCAGAGCAAGCGGAAGAACCGCGCGCTTTAACGACGCCGCGACAATCCAGCATAGCAAGGGCCATGCGGGATTACCGAAACACCGGCGTCGGCCGAGCCACGGTTCGTATTCCGAACAAAGAAGGATTGCGGCAGCTAATCGCCTCCGGTGCTTCCTATCGAATCGATCCTGTGCGGCCCATCAGAGTGGCGGCCCCTGGCGAAGGAGCTGAGCCTCCTGCGCCGGTAATCGATCAAAACGCACCCGTCGTCGTTGTCGTGGACGGGGGACTGCATGCGAAAAGTTACAGCGCAGCTGAAGCCTTCAAGGCAACGCCTTTCGTGACGAATGCCCAAGCTGATAAGCTTCATGGCAACTGTATCAGCTCACTCGTTGTCCATGGCCACGCCTGGAATAATAATCGATTGTTGCCGGAGCTGAACTGCCGCATTGGATCGGTTCAGGCGGTCCCCCATAAGAACGCAAACCGTCGTTTCGATGAGCGTGAGTTGGTTGACTACCTGACGGAGGTTGCACGTCTTTATCCAGAGGCACGCGTCTGGAATATTTCCGCCAATCAAGATGGCATCGGCTTAGACCCCTCAGAAGTGAGCGTTCTTGGGCACGAAATCAGCCTCCTGGCGAGATCGGCGGGCTTTCTCCCTGTGATCTCCGTTGGAAATGTCAGCCCGGACAATAATTCTCGACCCAACCCGCCAGCTGATTGTGAAGCGGCAATTGTTGTCGGTGGCCGTCAGGCGCTCCCAGATGGAACGCCGGGCGACCGTTGCCCTGCCTGCCTGCCCGGTCCTGGCCCCGATGGGATGATGAAACCGGACTTATCGTGGTTTTCAAATCTCAGGATGCTGGGTGGAGTTGTCGATACGGGAAGCAGTTACGCAACGCCGTTGGTATCGTCTTTGGCAGCCCACACTTTCGATAGCTTACGTGAACCAACGCCGGATCTGGTTAAGGCTCTCCTCATCAATTCAGCGGAACGCAGCGAGCACGATCCCAACCTCGGTTGGGGAACGCCGTATCAAGGGCACCTTCCTTGGACCTGCGCGCCTGGCAGCGTCACGCTTGCGTGGCGGGCACAACTCGAGCCGGGAACCGCATACTACTGGAACGATATTCCCATCCCTCCCGAGCTGGTGCGAGATGGAAAGTTGTTTGGGCGCGCCAGCCTGACCGCCGTGCTGCGACCCCTCGTTTCGCCGTTCGGCGGCGCGAATTATTTCGCCTCTCGGTTGGAGACATCTTTGATGTACCCTACTGGGCCAAAGAAATGGCCCTCCCTTCTTGGTTCAATGAAGGAATCGACACTGCCGGAGAACGACGCTCGTGAAGAGCTGCGAAAATGGCAACCGATCAGAAGGCATTGCCGGGATTTTACCAAAAGCAGTGGGCTAGGCTTTTCCGGGTCGCATATGCGGCTATATGCGCGCGTTTACATGCGCGACCTCTACCAATTTGGGTGGACGCATCACAGTCAGGCTGGGCCGCAAGAAGTGGCTTTCGTACTCACGCTTTCGAGCGCTGATGGAGAGAAGTCGATCTATGACTCGACAGCTCGTGCGCTTGGAAACTTCGTTGAAAGCGCGGTCTTGAACCAAGACATCGAGGTCTCGAATGAGATTTAGAAGGTCGACGTCTTCCGAATCTGCAATTACCCCTGCAATCGAGGCAGTTACGTGAGGAGTGGCCGGCTTTCCTTCGGTTTTTCCGAGAGAGAATTTGGCGAAGCGTTGGCTCTCAGGACCGCTACCGTGGGAGTGAGGCCGGTAGATGCCGTCGAACAGCTGATGACACAAATTCTCGTCGAAAATCTTCGGCAGCAAGCAACTTTAGAGCTCCGGAAGATCCCCTCGGTGAAGCTTCACTCGATGTATTTCAAGGAGCGCTGTGCATCCTTGGCGCGGCTTGCGGACATCGGATACGAAACCTGGTATGTCGAGCTGGCCTTTTCCACAACCAAAGAGACCATGGTTGACGTCGTTGAGATTGACACGCAGGGTTTGCAACTCAGTCCCATAAATTATGGCCCTGCGGGGCTGATGTCCATCGACTTTGGTCGAAGCAGCTAAAAACGCAAACAAACCACATCCTGCGTCTGAACCACGTGACGATTCCGCCCAGCATGTTTCTTGAAACCAAGAAAATGATGGAGGCGATCCCCCTTGAGCAGCCGCTGGTCGCGAACCCTCGACCTGGGCCGCGTACGCAAGGCTATGAGTTCGGGATCGAGGGCTTTGAGTTTGTTGCATTTGACCATTTGATTACCGGGGAGCGTTGTTTCTGTTCATGCGCACGCCCGGCCCATGGCAAAATGATATCAGAGGCTATGCGGATTGCGTCTCATTCAGGCGCATGGACCTATCAGGTTGTTCGATTGTTGTCGGATGCGACCTACATCGACGAAATATGCCACCTGTGTATCGCCCGTCGCTCGGGACCGGAGGCTGCTGCTGATCTCTACGGTGATGATATTGGGGAGTTTATCGCGCCGTATATCGATCAGCTGGACCCCTCTAAAAACCTCCCCCTTTTCGGCAAATCGTGATTCAATCCGACATGCGCGATTTGGCGGGAGCAGATGATGCGGGGGCAGCCTGGTTTCTTTGATCTGGACGAGCGTTATGAACGGCTGAGCGCCGTGGGCGATCCGCTCGAGAAGCTGAATGCCATCATCCCGTGGCCTGTGTTCGCGAAGCCGCTGGCCAAGGCGCTGAAGCGATCGGATGGATCAAAAGGCGGGCGTCCGCCGTTTCCGGCGGTGCTGATGTTCAAGATCCTGGTGCTCCAGGCGCTCTATAATCTCTCCGACGACCAGGCCGAGTTCGTCATCCAGGACCGGCTTTCGTTTATGCGGTTCCTGGGGCTCGGCCTTTCCGACAAGGTGCCGGACGCCAAGACGATCTGGCTGTTTCGCGAAAGTCTCGTGCGAGCCGGTGCCATCGATAATCTGTTCGCTCGCTTCGACAAACATCTGTCGCGGTCCGGGTATCTGGCCAAGGGCGGGCAGATCGTCGATGCGACAATCATCCAGGCTCCGAGGCAGCGCAATAATCAGGAAGAGAAAGACGCGATCAAAGCCGGTGAGATACCGCAGGACTGGAAGGAGAAGCCCGCCAAGCTTGCCCAGAAGGATCGCGATGCGCGTTGGACGGTGAAGTATTCCAAGGCGAAGCAGCCGAGGGAAACGCCGACATCAGCGCCAACGAAGACCCATGACATCGCCATTCCGATGTTTGGTTACAAAAATCACGCGGGCATCGACCGGGCACATGGCTTCATACGGGGATGGACGGTGACAAGTGCGAGCGCCCATGACGGTGCCCAACTCCGGAATGTCGTGACCAAGGACAATAGCGCCTCAACGGTCTGGGCCGACAGCGCCTACCGATCCAAGACGAACGAGGAGTGGCTGGTAAGGAATGGCCTGAAGTCGGACATTCATCAGCGAAAGCCGAAGGGCAAGCCAATGCCGGAAACGACGTCGCGGGCCAACGGGCGACGATCCAAGATCAGGTCCGCTGTCGAGCATGTCTTTGCAAGGCAGAAGGATAAGATGAAGCTCTTCATCAGGACCATCGGGATTGGAAGGGCCAAGGTGAAGATTGGCATGGCCAATATCGCCTACAACATGCTCCGATACGTCTTCCACGAAGGTCGCCATGCCGCCGCATGACGACGGCCACCCCGCAAGGGGCGGGAATGCCAATACAGACAGTTCAAATATCACCACCGAGAGCGGCGGTAGGCTCAGATCACCCCGTCAATGCAGGAAATCGGGGTAAATCGAGGTGTCCAGCTGATGTTGATGCCTGGAATGGACAAGCCCACTGCGCGTTCCGAAGTCCAGTACACTCTTGGTCTTAGCCGATGGGTGAGGGAGGCGGAAATGTACAGTCTGCTGAAAAAGCTATTTCCCGACCAAGTTATCCTAAGGGAGGCGTCGCCCCCATGGCTGGGGCGCCAACGATTAGACGTGTATCTGCCCGCCATCGGCCTTGCTCTGGAACACCATGGTGAGCAGCACTACAGAGCCATTGCTGCATTCGGAGGAGAAATGGCGCTGAAACGGAACATGGAGCGCGATGCCTTGAAGAGAAGTCTCTGTGAACAAAATGCGGTCCAACTTGTCGAGATTCGATTTGATGAGCCAATGACTTTGCCAATTCTTCGCCAGAAACTCCGGCGTTTCATGCGGACCTAGCTGATCTAGCGGCATTCAATCGTCCCGTAGGGACCGTTCTATATTCTCTATGAAGGTTTTGATCAGATCGGCGGTTTCCTGAACGAATACCTTGGTAAAGATGCGCAGTTCGGTTCCTTCCTTGTCAAAACCATTGCGATGGACACAGTCATGTCGAAGCAGCACCGCCTTGAAAAGGCGTGGCTTGTCTGTGATCAGGTTCAGGATGCGGACCCCTAGCGCGATGTTGTAGAGAACGTCGACTTTGGCGAGATTGTGATACTGAATCGACCGGAGATATTTGCGGACCCGTTTACCAACCAGAGCCGGATCTCTCGAAATTTCGGCGAGTGTGAATTTCTCCTTCGCCAGCTCCTCGTCTTGCCCAAGCAGCCGCCTGAAAGCCTCCGGGTCGCGCTCGACTTGATTTATCAGCCGGTCGGCCAGATAGGCTTCCATCGCAGTGATCTGATGCGAAAAGATCATCCGATTGACCAAGTGACCGCCACTGTCGCCTCCATAGTCCGCGAGCAGGTCGCCTGTATGATGGTAGGAGCTCATGAAAACTGTGAGCGGATCATCCGGAACAGAGTAATCGACCCATTCGTCAGGTTCCGGCTCACCGTGCTCCAGCCCATAATCGAAATCCCGTATGACCTCGTGCGGTCCTGCATTGGTGATATGGTAATTCTCGATACCGATGGGATACTCCCACAGACCCCAGCTTAGCTCTCCAAGTTCCGGATGATCGATGACAGCTTCATAGTGGATTTCCGATCCCATCTGCCGTTCATCACCACCGACTGCGTCCCAATCCAGCTCGTCGCTTTCGATTTCGTAGATTTCGCCAGTTTCACCATGCCTAATTTGAGCCGTTCCCCTGCAGTAAATCTCCATAAGCTCCTCCCATTTCAGGCTCGGCGAGATGCGGTGGAATTAGAATGAACGCGGCCATTATGATTCGCTACCGTGCGCCTTTCATTCGGCAAGAGGTTCATTCTCATGGGCCGGCCCAGAATTTCTTCCTGAGGCAATTCGCCTGACTTCCAAATCCGGTGGAATCAGATATCCTCCCTTTCGGAGCCGATCGCCAGGGCTGCAAGCGACCCTAAAGGCGGCAATTTAGAGATACCAGTCCTCACCTAAACGGCAACCAATCTGCCGGCGCAAGGTGACATGAAGCGCTTGTGTTCACCGTATCAGACGCCGGAGTGAATTGGATTTGTCATGTCTATCCACAAAGAATGCGTTGACGCCCTGCGTGCGAAATACCGCGCGTTGACGGGGAACAAACTTGTCGCGGGACACGCCCACGAAATTGTTGCCGCCTATTTCGGATACGGAACTGCGGCAGCACTTCGCGCGGAAGGGAAATATCCGCTTACTTCGCTCGAAGAAGCTGAACTCCTGATGCCGGCGCTCGCGGTTATGGACCAGAGAATTGCTGAACTGCAGGGAATTCCCGATGACCTGCCAACCTCAGACGAACTTGCATCGCAGATTTCAGCGTTTCTTGTCGAAGCGGGGCATTTCTCGGGTAAGATCTGGAGCAACAGAAACATCGGTGAGGAAGTCAGTACATACGCTTACGAAAATCCGCTTACGATCCTTGACGAGCTCTCGGGGGAGATGGCGACGACGAATGCGTACTTCGATGGCTTTTATATCGATGAAGTAGACGTATCATCGAATGACGAAGGCCTCACAGTGATGCTTACAGGTACTGCCGAGGGCGAGCAGGATCAAGACAGGGTGTTTTCAGGCGACAAGATCAACTTCACAACCTACGTGACGTTCGACCTCGTGGCTGGACGCGTGGCCTATCGAGAGGCTGAATTCGATACAGGTGGCAGCGTCGATGACTCCTATTATTTCGACGATGATGCCGCGTGACTGAGGTCGGGACCGTGATTGATGACAGCGATGGCGGTCCCACACACGCTCGCACCTTCTGGCCGTTCGGCACGAATTTCGACACCCCGCGTTCGCACCGGAAATTCTGAGAGGCTGAATCGCATGGGGAATCGACGCTAGTACCTCAGAGCTTGGACTGGGCGAGACGAGACGACAGGAACTTTTCGATTTTGCTGCCGATCTCAGGAAATACGAACGTGAGAAATGGTAGCGTATCTTCATCGGGTAGATAGCGTTGATCACCTGCGCGGATGTTCTCCCGGATCGTGCGGGCGCGCTTTTCCCACTTTCCGCTCTTGTCCTGGGCTTTGATCAATTCCTCGCATCCATATTCCTTGAGGGCAAATCCCATCGCGAGCGCGTGTTCCGGATATCCGTCGCAAATGCGGTGCGCGACCTCGATGAGGTGTTTGAAGTCCCAACCGACCGGGCGCTTTTCGCGTGCGCTTAGGACGCCGTTCATCAGACCAGTAACGGCGCGGTCGTGTCTGTCGTTCGTTGGAGGTGTAACGCCGCGGGCCGAGAGTTCTGCGACCAGGCTCCGCCACGTTTCCTCAGCGGACAGTGGGTCGGGAGTGTGCTGATTGCGCGCCAACCAAAATGCGCAAATCCTTTCACGCAGGTCGCGATCCCGCGTTTCGAGCTCGATCCTTGCGTTTTCGAGGAGCAACTGAGACTGGCCGTCGTAGTCGAAGGCCCAGGCTGACTGTGATTCCAGATCTATTCTCAAATCGCGGAAGGCGACGATCTGAGTTGCCCAGTCATCTCTGATGACGCCCGATACCAGTTCCGGGACGCGGTAATGCGCACGGAGGTAGAATATGCCGCTACTCTCGGACAAAGCCGCTGTCTCTTCATCGACAACGAGAATGTTGGAGTTATTGGAGAACAGCAGGTCGTCCGTCGTCATGCGCCGATAATCGGGGTCAAATCCTGCCATAATCCAAATGAGCAATGCGCCTTCACTGCGGTAGAATGTGCGACGTCCTGCTACCACGTCGAGGAAGGTCGTCGACAGCTGCGCCTCGAAAGCCACCCGGCCAAAGGTGGTAAGAGCCTGCACATCGGGCTGACGTCGGCTGCCGGGGTCTCGGGCAGAGCGCCACTGCCTTTCAGAGAGGATTTCGCTGTTCGAGGGGTCGGCTGCAAGACTGCGCAGGAGCCGTTCCTTGATCTTTCGATGAGCGACACTTTCTCGCTGGCCATCATATTTGAGCGCCCGGATCTCATCGCGGCTCAATGCCGAACGGGTGATCGACGGGCAAGAACCATCCTCCCGGCAGTGGCGAAAAAAGAAACGCTTCTCGCGAGAGGCAACCAGATAGACTGGCGTCGCGCAAAGCCCGCATGCGAAAAGCGGCTTGTCCGCTAGATTTTCCCGGATCGAAACGCGCTCCGCGACCAACCGGTCATAGCGCTTTTGAGAGATAAAAGCTGTGGTTTCAAAGAATTCCCCGCTCTCCAAATCGAGAATCTCGGTGATCTCAGGCTTTTCGACGGGCTCGGCAAAAGCGAGTGGGTCAAAGGTGACATTTCCTTGCATGATCGCACCTGGTTTCACGAGTCACTCGAAGATAGGCAGATTCGGTTGCTTTCATGCACGCAAAATGAAGAATTACGTTTGACGAAAGAGCGTAGGTGAGGCGCAAGAAATGAATCGATCCTTTTCCGATAGACATGGTTATCGTGGCCCGGAACCGGAAATCACGATCCGCGAGGATGCTCCCGACTTTCTGCGGTTCCAGGTCGCGAGCATCGCGCGAAGCTGCGGACTAAGCCCGACCGCGATCCGGACCATCGTATGCGATATATTGCTCGAGGTTCCAGATCCTCGCAACTGGAGCGAATACCCAAACATCTGGGATGAAGTCCTCGGCTTGTTGAGAGGGTGCGACTGGTACAAGGTCTATGACATCGCTGAAGCACTTTGGCGCAACTTCGAATACCGCCCAGACGAACAGCGGCGCTTCGAGGATGATTTGAACAGGGTGTTCCGCGAGAAAGGGATCGGTTGGGAGCTCAAAGATCCGGATGGAATAGTGTTTCGTGGTGATCCGACTTTCGCGATTGCGACTGAGCAGGCGGTCGAAGCTTTTGCGCAGAGCGGTAGGTACACGGCGGCCGGCGAAATCCGTGAGGCGCTGAAGGATATCTCACGTCGTCCGGATCCAGACCGCACAGGCGCCATTCAGCATTCGATGGCTGCGCTCGAATGCGTCGCTCGAGACATGACAAACGCCCCCAATCAGAATCTCGACCAGATTATCAATAGTCTGGCCCTGACTCCGCCTTTGGGGGATGCGGTCCATAAGTTATGGGGTTACGCCTCACAGAATGGACGTCATGTGCAGGAAGGCCGAGACGCGACGGCCGCCGAGGCAGAGCTCGTTGTCAGTGTTGCGTGCAGCCTCGCCGTATTTCTGCTGAGGCGGACTTAAAACCCGCGGCAAATCGCTCTGTGCCGGTAACAACTATGCCTGTGGGATAGACCGCCGCTACAGTCGTGGAACGATGTTCTTCTCTCTTTTTGCGGGTATATTCGCGAGACCACGAGTCTCGAAGGATCCACGATGCATATCTCCCGCGTTCAATTGGTAAACTATCGAAATTTCGAGCGGGCAAACTTTCATTTCAACAAGGGCATTAATACGATCATCGGCGAGAACGGTTCGGGAAAGACGAACCTGTTCCGCGCAATGCGGCTGATGCTCGACGATGATTTCCTCCGCTGGGCGTACCGGCTTGAAGAGGGTGACTTTCACCGCGGCCTCGGCAATTGGCGGGGGCATTGGATCATCATTAGCATTGAGTTTGCGGAGGTGTCCCAGGAGGAAGCAATCCAGGCCCTTTTCCTCCATGGCACCGGCGTCATCGAAAACGACGCCGTCGCGAGAGCCACTTATAATTTGATTTTCCGACCTAACGCCGCGACGCGCACGCTTCTCAGCCAACTTGCTGAGGGAGATCATGCCGGCCTCGCGGGGATCTTAAACACGATCACGCTTGACGATTACGAGACGGTCTTCACCGGTAAAAGCACTGCTGATTTCTCCGATCCAGCCGTCTATCAGGCGTTGGTTGGCGATTTTGCCACAGTGCAGTTTCCCGAGGAGCTTCAACCCGCGAGCCTCGGCGGTCGGGTTCCAGGGATCATGTCCGTGAGCAAGGAGGTCTGCTTCACTTTTGTCCAAGCGTTGCGTGATGTCGTCAGCGAGTTCCAGGGGCAGCGGACCAATCCATTGCTGACGCTTTTGCGCAGCAAGAGTGGCGAAATTGACCCCGCTGCATTGGCGCCGATCACCGAGCGCGTCAAAGCGCTTAATACCGAGATCGAAGCGCTTCCCGATGTTGGCGAAATCAGAGCCGATATACGGCAAACGATCCGCGATGCAGCGGGAGAAACATATTCGCCTGCGAGCTTGGCGGTGAGGTCGGCGGTCCCCCACGAAGCCGACCGGCTGTTCCAATCATTGAAGCTGTTCGTCGGCGAAACGGACGACGACTATGAGGGAGCCATCAACGAGTTGAGCCTCGGTGGTGCCAACCTGATCTACCTGACGCTGAAGCTCCTCGAGTTTAAATACCAGAAAGCGAAGCAGGCGTGCGCAAACTTTCTGTTGATCGAGGAGCCCGAGGCTCATATCCACACGCACATCCAGAAAACTCTGTTTGACCGCCTTAGCTACCCCGATACCCAGGTAATTTATTCCACCCACTCGACCCAGATCTCAGAAGTCAGCAACGTTGAAAACGTTAATATCCTAGGGCGCAGTGGCTCACGCTGCGAGGCTTTCCGGCCGAGTGCGGGACTTGATGAGCCGGAGATCAGAAGCATCCAACGGTATCTCGACGCGGTTAGAAGCAATCTCCTTTTCGCTAAAAGTGTCATCCTTGTTGAAGGCGATGCGGAAGAAATCCTCGTGCCTGTCCTCGTCAAAGAAGTTCTCGGGGTGAGCCTCGATGAACTGGGCGTCAGCCTGATCAACATCCGCAGCACCGGATTCGAGAATGTCGCGGTGCTTTTCCACGACCTTAGAATAAGAAGACGATGCGCCATCGTCACCGACCTTGACGCGACGTTCTTCAATACGGAGCCCGCCGAGGACGATACGAAGGCGCTGAAGGGCGCGAAAGAAAAAGCAATCGGAGCCCAGGCGGCCGGGGTCGCCCGGCGGGCAAGACTGACGGCGTTCAAGGACGGCAACGACTGGGTGTCCGTCCATTATGCTCCGAGAACGTTCGAAGTCGACTTCGTGGCGGCGGGAAACTGGGAACTTGCTGTTTCAGTCTTGAACGCGGTCTATAAGGACAATCCGACCATAGTTGCTGCAACTGCGGAGTTGAGATCCAACGATCCGGCAGTGTTTGGCCGTCGAATCCTTGCCATGGCGGATTATGCCGGGAAGGGTTGGCTCGCAATCCAGATGGCCAAGCAGGTATCCTCCTCGACGCGCATCCCGGACTATCTGGTCGAAGCGATCTTTTCCGCCCATCGACCGATCGGTCGCGCTGTTCTCGCAAATATGATCGAGCACCGCCTGAAATTTCACCAGGATCCCGCGGTGATCGGCGACGCACAGCTTGCGCAGCTCAGGGAGCAGGTAAGATCATTCCGCGCTGGCGAGCTGGCGATAGAGCCGCTCCGGGAAGCATTGATCGCTGCGGTCGCCGGCGACGTCATCATCGATGTCATGGGACATGCCTGATGGTTTTCGTATGGCAAAATGGCGACCTCAATGATGAGCAGACTGATGCCGTCCTTCATGACGGGAGCGTTTTCCTTGCTGCATGCCCGGGGAGTGGGAAGACGAGAGCTCTGACGTACAAGATCGCCCTCGAACTGTCGAAGCTGGAAAGCGAACGCCACTGGGTGGTCGCCATTACCTACACGCATCGTGCCGCCGAAGAGATTGCTGAACGTATCGAGAAGCTTGGGGTGTCGACCGATCGACTCTGGATCGGCACGATACATTCGTTTTGTCTCGACTGGATCATTAGACCGTATGCTATCTATCATGATCGTCTTGCCAAAGGGTTCCGGGTGATTGACCAGCATGAAACCGATGACATCCTGACGGAACTCTGCCAGCAATCTCCGAATTTTGTCCGCCCGCTGGATTGTCGGTATTATTTCACGACGACTGGTTTCGAGCTTGAGGGAGCAAATCCGAACCGCCGAGCAGCAGCAACAGCCGTCCTGCAACGCTATTGGGATCGGCTTCAGGAACACCGGCAACTGGACTTTGAGATGATCTTGAGCTGCGCGCACGACTTGATCGCCAGCAATCCCACGATTCCCGTGCTGCTTGGATCTCTATTCCGCTATATCCTCGTTGACGAATATCAGGACACCAAAGAGATCCAATACGCAATTGTTGCCGCCATTCTAAGGGGATCGGCCGGAAACACGAGAACGTTTATCGTCGGGGATCCCAACCAGGCAATATACGGTTCCTTGGGCGGCTATGCGATGACTCGGCCAGAATTTGCTGCGCGCGCTGGCATCGATCTCGCAGAGAAAAGCCTGTCGAACAATTACCGCTCCTCCGAAAGGATCGTCGGCTATTTCTCGAACTACTGTGTCGTGCCTGCGGCCATTGAGGCTGTCGGCAAAGACCGCGACTACGGAAGCTTCATTTCCTTCGACCAGGAGATCAATCACCAAGAGCTGGATGATGAGATCGTGCGGCTCATTCGCCATAATGTCGAAACGCTTGGAATTTCGCCGCACGAGATCTGCGTTGTTGGACCGCAATGGGTGCAACTGGCGGCGATAACTCGACGCCTCGTGGCGGCGCTGCCCGAATACAATTTTGACGGCCCGGGCATGGCGCCATTTTCGCGAGACCAAGAAAATATCTGGTTCAAGATATCTCGGCTTGCATTAACTCGGCCAGAGCCACAAATGTTCGTTCGAAGGATGCGCTGGGCTGGCGAGGTTCTGGAGCATTTTCGGTCTGTAGGCATCGACACGTCGAAAACCTCTCGACGGGATCTTTTGCGCCACTGCAATCAAATTCAGATCCTGGTCGATGATGGCCTCGAATACCTAGAGCTGTTTTTTGACGAGCTGCTGCTGTCGCTCGGGATCGACATTGCGCTATTTCCGTCGCTCGATGATCATCGCACGGCATTTTTCGAACGTTCGAGAATCCAAATCGAACGGCTGGAAAACGCCGGTGTGCAAGCGGTATCCAACATTGCGATGTTCAGGCGCGTGTTCGCGGCACGCTCCGGAATCACGATATCAACCATTCACGGTGTCAAAGGGGCTGAATTCGATTCGGTGATAGCATTTGCGCTGCTCGAAGGCATGGTTCCGCATTTCGCTGATCCTAACGCGCTAGATAGCGCCAAGAAGCTCCTATATGTGATTGCATCGCGCCCGCGAAAGAACCTTCATTTGATTGCCGAGGTCGGGAGGGTCAATGGGATCGGCGAGCCGTACGAGACGACAGATATCCTTGCCGAGCATATTTTCGGTTATGACCTGATAGAAGCTATTGAGTAAGTAGACGCCGAGCTCGCTCGCGAACAGCGGGTCTCGGGCCGAGATGGACTTTAACTTGGATCAGGTGATCGTCGATCGGTATTGCACAGGCCGCAGCTGAATATGTGTGGTCCTCTACGTCGAATAAATTATCAAGTGCTTTCAGGCGTTTGAGAGACGTGAGAATTGAGTGTTGGTTCGATTCCTTTCACATCAGGATTTTTGTCAATTGGTCATTCGAGTGGCATCGAGTTTCTCCGTTTTAGGTGGATCCATGGTCTGAGCCCATAGCAATTACCGGCCCGTTCTCGCGCCTGTACAACCTCACATCCGGTCGCCGCTCTTGGCGGCAGGCACCAATTTCCCGCTTTCGCGGGCGCGGGCTCAGGAGAACGGGACCAATCTCAAGACCGGCGGTTTAAGCCAAAAGGAATCCCGGTCCGTTCACCTGGATCCGACAGGGCTGATCACACCCTGAGGATTAGAATTTGCTTTCGCAGCCGTTTCGCGTGTCAGGCGGCTTTCATGATTGCACCTTCGATCACAACGCCGGAGCTCACATATTTCCAGAGTGCAACGAGCAGCTTGCGGGCCAAAGCCACAATCATCGGCTTCTTCAGACGGCCGCCGTTGCGAGCGATACGCTCCTTAAACCAGCAGGTCAGTGCCGAACTCGGTTGATGCCGCAACCATAGCCAGGCGAGCTCGACCATTGTCGCTCGCAGTCGCGGATTTCCCGCCTTCGAGACCCCTTGTTCGCGATTGACATTGCCGCTTTGCCAAGGGGAGGGGGCGAGGCCAGCGTAGGAGGCGATTTGCCGTCGATTGTCGAAGTGTCGGAACAGACCTTCCGTGTAGAGTATCGTAGCAAACTCCGGACCAATTCCTCTTATGCCCAAAAGAGCGGTCGCGCCCACCGGCGTTTCCGGCGTCTCGTGGACGATCAAAGCATCTCGTTCTGCTTCTACGGCCTTGATTTGGGTGAGCAACAATTCGAGGCGATCAAGCTCTCTACAGATTTCCGCTTTCAAATGCTTTGCAAGCGGACGGCCATCTCCTGTTCGCAGCTCGTCCAGACGTTGCCGACGGTCGCGATTTAGAGGTTCGTATTCTCGTATTCCTTGCGTGAAGAGTAGCCCCTTGATGCGATTGACGTGGAAGACACGTTCGGCAACCAGTGTCTTTCGCTCCCGTCCGATCCGACGATTATCGTCCTCCTCAGGTGTGAGGAGCTTGACCATTGAGCACGCACGCGGCTCGCCACGTTTCCAAGCCATCAAGGCCCGGATCAGCGTTTCGCCGTCGATGCGATCCGTTTTTGCCCGGCGATGGCGGCGGGGCATGGCAATGGACGCGGCCTCTACAATGTGGCTCTCAATCCAGGTTTCCTTGCTTAGTACCCGTCCTAGCCAAAAGCCATCAAGTCCAGCCTCCTGGATCACCACCAGCGGGTACTGCTTCTCCTGACGCCGCTGGGCTTTTTGGCGAAGTGCGGCAAAACACGAGAATAATCCAGCGGTGTCGCCTCCTGCGACGGTATGGCGGGACATCTTCTCGCTTCCCGGCGACAAAGCCGTTACAAGCCACGTCGATTTGCTCAATTCCAACGAGACGAAAATTGCGCCAAGATCAACGGGGGTAGCGGTCTGTGCTTGAGTTCGATCTGCTGTTATCGGCATGATTGGCCTCCAGAGAGTTTTCTAGCGACCTCACTCTGCCACTGTGCAGGCCGCTACTCACCCCTGATGGGATCTCAAGGCGAAGAGGAACCAGATGTTGGCGCCCGCCTCTCTATCGGTATCGGGTAGAGGCAGATGGTACGGAGGGGCGGGATCCTACGCCTGCTCGGCATATCGGTCGATATTTGTGTCGAGAAGTTCCAGCAACTGGTCGCGTCCGGGATCACGAACAGCTCTTGCCCAGGCTGCGGCAAGAGGCAGTTTCCGGAGTGAAATGCCGCCAACCGTCATGAGGGGAACGAAGGTCACCCCGGATACCGCGAGTTTCGCGGTCCAGCGGGGGACGATGGCAGATCCGATACCTGCCGCAACGAGGTTGATAATCGTTTGTTTCTCGTCAGCAATCTGGGCGATGCGCGGGTGTAGTCCGGCGTCCTCGAAAAGTTTCATGGTCAGGTCATAGCTGTGCGGGCGAGAGCGACGCTCTGGAACGATGAGGGGCTCGTCGCGCAGTTCATCGACGGAGATCCGCTCGCGGGTCGCGAGCGGATGCGTGATAGGCAGTGCAATAACGGGTGTTTCCTGCGTGAGGGTGCGAATATCCAGGTTCCGGTTCAGTCCGTCTCGAGGTCGAATGAAGACGATATCCAAACGCCCGGCAATCAGTTTTGGAATGAGACGTATCGATTTGTCTTCGACAAGTTGCGTGATGATCCCGGGGCATCGCTCCCGAAAATCATGCAGCAGCGGCGGTATAAGACCTGCTGCAGCGCTGTCTATTGCACCTATGCGGAGCACGGTCGCCTGCTGAGTTTTCCTTGATCGAAACTCTTCCGCAAGTGTCTGGAGACGATGAAGAAGGGGCCTCACCTCCTCTAGCAGGGCGACTCCATCTTCGGTCAGGGCGACACTTCGGGTTGTCCGAGACATGAGGCGAGTGCCGAGCGACTCCTCCAACAGTCTTAAATGCCGTCCCAGCGATGCAGGTAGCATTCCCATTTTCTGCGCAGCCCTACCGAAATGCAGTTCTTCGGCCGCAGCGACGAAGCATTTTAATTGTTCCAGTTCCATGACATGCCCTTATATCATTTAATTATATAATTGAAGCATTGTCGCTTGGGAGAAAAGTACGAATTAACGTCCTCCCCAAAGGCGCAGGAGGTGCGCCCAACGGATCATTGGGAGGAGTTCGCTATGAACAGCGACCTGGAGACGCGCGTTCTGCGCAAAATCACTCTGCGCATCGTGCCATTTATTATGCTGCTTTATTTTGTAGCATTCCTGGACCGGGTGAATATCGGTTTCGCCGCATTGACCATGAATCAAGACCTCGGTTTTTCGTCGACCGTCTTCGGTATCGGAGCAGGCATCTTTTTCGTCGGCTACTTCCTGTTCGAAGTTCCGTCCAACCTCATTCTCAACAAAGTCGGTGCGCGCATCTGGATTGCCCGCGTCATGATCACCTGGGGGATCGTTTCCGGCCTTATGGCCTTTGTGCAGGGAACAACCAGTTTCTATGCTTTGCGCTTCCTGCTCGGCGTCGCCGAGGCAGGCTTTTTTCCCGGGATTATCCTCTACCTGAGCTTCTGGTTCCCGGCTCGTCGACGTGCGGCAGTGACCGCGATTTTCATGGCCGCAGCCCCGCTGTCGACCGTGCTCGGTTCGCCGATCTCCGGAGCGCTTATGGAGATGCATGGATTCCTCGGTCTTGCAGGCTGGCAATGGATGTTCCTGATTGAAGCCGCTCCTGCGGTCATCCTCGGCGTCGTCGTCCTCTTTTACCTGACCGACCGTCCGGAAAAAGCCAAGTGGCTCTCGGAAGATGAGCGCAACTGGCTTGTTAAGACTATGAACGCAGAGCAGGCCGCAAAGGGCAAGGCCAGCCACAGCATCCTGGCAGGGCTCGCCGACATCCGGGTCATCGCACTCGCCCTTGTCTATTTCGGCACGTCCGCCGGTCTTTACACCCTTGGCATCTGGGCGCCGCAGATCATCAAGGAGTTCGGCCTGTCATCCCTTCAGGTCGGCTTCATCAACGCGGTACCGGGCATCTTCGCAGTTGTTGCAATGGTTCTCTGGGCACGTCATTCCGACAAGACCGGTGAACGGACCTGGCATGTGGTCGGCGCTTGTCTGCTTGCGGCAGTCGGGCTTGCCTTTGCCACGGGTGCGACAAGCGTCTTGACCGTCCTTATTGCGCTGACGCTGGTTAATATCGGCATTAGCTGCTCGAAGCCGCCGCTCTGGAGCATGCCCACGCTCTTCCTGTCTGGACCAGCGGCTGCAGCCGGTATCGCTACCATCAACTCGGTCGGTAACCTGGGCGGCTTCGTCGGCCCCTCGATAATCGGCTGGATCAAGGACACTACGGGCAGCTTTGCGGGCGGGCTCTACTTCGTCGCCGGTCTGCTGGTCGTATCCGCGATCGTGACGCTCGTGTTGTCGCGCACCGCACCGGAAAACGGGGGCAAAGTCGCCCCGGTCCAACATCGTTAAATCTCAAAGTGGAGAAAAGACATGCGTGAATACAAGATTGCAGCGATCCCCGCGGATGGGATTGGCCCTGAGGTGATAGCGGCGGGTCTTCAGGTTCTGGAGGCGCTGGAACAGCGAAGCGGTGACTTCAGGATCCACTCCGAGACCTTCGACTGGGGTTCGGACTATTACAAGAAACATGGCGTAATGATGCCCGCCGACGGGCTGGAGAATCTGAAGAAGTTCGACGCGATCTTTTTCGGAGCAGTCGGCGCCCCGGACGTTCCCGACCATATCACGCTCTGGGGCCTGCGCCTGCCGATCTGCCAGGGGTTCGACCAATACGCCAATGTGCGCCCGACGAAGATCCTGCCCGGCATCACGCCGCCCTTGCGCAATTGCGGCCCAGGCGATCTCGACTGGGTGATCGTGCGGGAGAATTCCGAAGGCGAGTATTCCGGCCATGGCGGCCGCGCCCATAGGGGCCTGCCGGAAGAGGTCGGCACGGAAGTGGCGATCTTCACCCGCGTCGGCGTCACCCGCATCATGCGCTACGCCTTCAAGTTGGCCCAGGAGCGTCCACGCAAACTGCTGACCGTCGTCACCAAGTCGAACGCCCAGCGCCATGGCATGGTGATGTGGGACGAGATCGCCGCGGAGGTGTCGAAGGAATTCCCGGACGTCACCTGGGACAAGATGCTTGTCGATGCGATGACAGTGCGCATGACGCTGAAGCCGGATACGTTGGATACGATCGTGGCGACCAATCTGCATGCCGACATCCTGTCGGATCTGGCCGGTGCGCTGGCCGGCTCGCTCGGCGTCGCGCCGACCGCCAACA
The DNA here is from genome assembly GCF_051669845.1 of Pararhizobium sp. O133. NCBI lineage: Bacteria > Pseudomonadati > Pseudomonadota > Alphaproteobacteria > Hyphomicrobiales > Rhizobiaceae > Pararhizobium > Pararhizobium sp. O133. The sequence goes on from NZ_CP196428.1 coordinate 40,285, forward strand.
TCGATCCGGAGCGTCGCTTCCCGTCGATGTTCGAACCGATCCACGGCTCGGCCTTCGACATCACCGGCAAGGGCATCGCCAACCCGATCGCCACCTTCTGGACGGCGGCGCAGATGCTTGAGCATCTCGGCGAACGCGAGGCCGCGGCGCGGCTGATGAGTGCCGTCGAGCGCGTGACCGAAGCAGGCATCCTGACCCCTGATGTCGGGGGCACCGCCAACACCAAACAGGTCACCGATGCCGTATGCAACGCAATCGCAGGGTCCAATATCTTGAAGATGGCCGCTGCAGAATGACCTGGAACGATGTGTCCGCTCGCCAGGTGCTGCGTCGAATTTTCGACGCAGCCGTTGCCAGCGCGGATCCGAAAATAGCTGTTGTCAACAACCTCCCAGAGCGTCCCAGAGGTCGCTGCGTTGTGGTGGGAGCGGGCAAGGCGTCGGCTGCTATGGCGGCCGCGGTCGACGCCGCCTGGCCCGATGTCGATCTCTCGGGCATCGTGGTCACTCGCTACGGCCACGCCGTTCCGGCGGGGCGCATCGAAATCCTGGAGGCCTCCCACCCCGTCCCGGATGAGATGAGCATCAAGGCTGCAGAGAAGATTTTCGCCGCCCTCCAGGGCCTTAGTCCGGACGATCTCGTGGTGGCTCTCATCTCCGGCGGCGGTTCGTCATTACTTGTCTCGCCTGCGGGCAAGATGACTTTGGCCGACAAACGAGCGGTCAATCAGGCGCTGCTTGCCAGCGGTGCCACCATCTCCGAGATGAATACCGTCCGCAAGCATCTTTCCACTATCAAGGGAGGACATCTGGCCCGCGCAGCACTGCCGGCAAAACTGGTGACACTGGTCATCTCCGACGTGCCGGGTGACGATCCATCGGAGATTGCCTCGGGTCCAACGGTCGCGGATCCTACCACTTTGGCAGACGCAGCAGCCATCGTCGCCCGCTACGGCATTGTCCTGCCCGATTCTGCGCGCGCAGTGCTGGCGCAAGGAAACGAGACACCGAAGGCAGGGGAGGTTGCAGGCAAGATTCGGCTGGTTGCTGCCCCCTCGATAGCGCTCGATGCGGCCGCCGCGGCCGCGCTGGAAGCCGGTTTGCGTCCACTGATCCTCGGAGATGCCCTGGAAGGTGAGGCTCGCGAAATGGGGCGTGTCATGGCAGGCATCGCACTCTCCGCCCGCGAGAAGGGCCTGCCTGTAGCAGCACCTGCCGTCATCCTGTCCGGTGGTGAGGGTACCGTTTCCCTTGGTGCCATGACCGAGGGGCGAGGTGGAAGAAATACGGAATTCCTTCTCAGCCTTGCTGTTGCCCTCAAGGGAGCTTCCGGCATCTGGGCCATCGCCGGTGACACCGATGGTATCGACGGTGTCGAGGATGCTGCGGGGGCGCTGGTCGCGCCGGACAGTCTTATCCGAATGCGTGATGCTGGTATCGATCCACGGGCGACCTTGTCTGCCCACGATAGTTACACGGCCTTCAAGGCCATCGGCGACCTGGTGGTCACAGGCCCAACGCTCACGAACGTCAACGACATCCGCGCAATTCTCATAGGTTAGGTTTGAACATGTTCATACGCAACAACCGGCGATCGAAGATCGTCGCGACGGTCGGACCGGCGTCAAGTTCGCCCGACATGCTTCGCTCGCTGTTTCTCGCCGGTGTCGATACGTTTCGCTTGAATTTCAGCCATGGTGCCCGGGCCGATCACGCGGAAGTCTACAGGAACATCCGAACTCTCGAGCAGGAGCATGATGCTGCTATCGCCGTGCTGCAGGATCTTCAGGGTCCGAAGATCCGGATCGGAGTTCTGGCACATGGCAGGCTCGATCTCGCACGTGGATCCACCATCGGATTTATCCTTGGCCGCGAGGGTGGCGACGGAATGAACGACATTCCGCTACCACATCAGGAAATCTTCGAGGTGGCGGTGCCCGGGATGGACCTCCTGATCGACGACGGTAGAATAAAAGTCCGGATCATGGAGGAGGTGGACGGGCGGCTTGTTTGCGAGGTCCTCAATGGAGGCGCCTTGTCGAACCGCAAGGGTGTCAACGTGCCCGGCGCTATCCTCGACATTTCCCCGCTCACGGTGAAAGATCGTGAGGACCTGGAATTCGGGCTCGAGCTTGGCGTCGATTGGGTCGCGCTTTCTTTTGTCCAGCGTGCACGCGACATGATGGAAGCCCGGTCCCTCGTTGGAGACAGGGCTGGCCTCATTGCTAAAATCGAGAAACCGTCTGCCTTCGATGACATCGACGATATTGTTAGGCTTTCGGACGGCATCATGGTTGCGCGAGGCGATCTCGGCGTCGAGATCCCGCCGGAGGATGTGCCGGGTAAACAGAAGGAAATCATCCGCGCATGCCGCCTAGCGGCCAAGCCGGTGATTGTTGCCACACAGATGCTCGACTCGATGGTCAGTTCGCCAACGCCGACGCGTGCTGAGGCCTCGGACGTTGCTGGTGCCATCTATGATGGGGCGGATGCGGTCATGCTTTCGGCTGAGTCCGCAACAGGCGCCTTTCCGGTGGAGGCGGTCGAAATGATGAACCGGATCATCGAGAAGACGGAGAAGCACAAGCACTACCGGCCGATCCTTGAGGCAACGGAGCCCGATGTCGCTCAATCACCGCCGCATGCGGTTGCCACTGCGGCCGCCAACGTTGCCGTGGCCCTGGGATCGCCGGTTGTGGTGGCCTATACATCGAGCGGAACAACCGCGGCCAGAATCTCGCGTGCTAGACCGGCATTGCCAATTCTGGCGCTCACTCCGTCCGAACAAGTCGCGCGCCGGCTCAACATGTTCTGGGGGGTGGTCGGCGTGCGATCACAAGATGTCCACACCTATGAGGCGTCGCTGCTTCATGCGCAACAGGCGGTGAAGGAAGCAAAGCTGGCAAGTCCCTCCGATCACATTGTCATCGTGGCGGGATTTCCATTCGCGCAAAGGGGCAGCACCAACAATCTCCGCGTTGTGCAGATCGCCGCAACCGACAACCTAGAGGTTGCGTAGATTGTATCGAGCGATAAGGGGGATGAGTGCGTCATGCGCGTGTTTGCGGTGCAGCCGTGCGGCGCGGCTTGCAGCATCCCCATCACCCTGCTCGATTGCCTCTATGATTTCCCGATGCTCACCGGCCGAGTGCAGCGGCAAGGGCCGTAGGTTGAGGGTGAACATGCGGGCGCGATGCAATTGATCGGCGACGGTCCCCGCCATCCGCATGAGGCGGCTGTTTCCGCTCTCAGTTACGAGGGTGTGATGAAAATCCTCATCGGCGACAGCCCATCGTGGAAGGTCATTGTCCGCCAATGCCTCAATCATCCGCTTCGTGGCGGCCTTCAGAAGCTGGATGACCGGTGCGCGTTCCTCTATCGGCAATCGGGCGAGCCGTGCCGCCGCTGCACCCTCGAGCGCGGTGATGACTTCGTAGATCTCTTCGATATCCGCGGGAGACAGGGCGCAGATGATGATGCCCTTCTTGGGAAGTATCCGGACCAGTCCGTCTTCCTGCAGTCGCGCCATGGCTTCGTGCACCGGGGTTCGGCTCATGCCGAGCTGACGTGCAATTTCAATTTCCGCGGCTTGATACCCGGGGGGAAAGGCGTTGGAGCGTATCGCATCCTTGATGGCTAGATAGGCGGCAGAAACCCTACCCGAACCGTTAATGTCGGAGTTTGCTGAATTCTGTTCTGTGGCCGGATCGCGTGGCGCGGCTCCGGGAATGTCGATCGTCTTGATCATGAACTGCCTGTCGCTGTGTCAAGGCTCGTTATAGCCGCTCTCTCGGAGCTTGACAAACCGGCGCGCATAAATAAATGTAAACTTGCATGCAAGCTAGCATGGAAAAGGATGTGGAGGCATCCTTCGCGATCTCAGGGAGGAAGCGCGATGAAAAAGGTACTGTTGTCCCTCACAGGTGTCCTGTTTGCCATGTCCAGCCATATGGTGCTGGCGCAGGAGAATTATCCTGATCGACCCATCACAATCGTGGTGCCTGCAGCCGCAGGTGGACCGAGTGATACCGTGGCGCGCCTGGTGGCACAGTCGATGTCCAAGACCCTTGGCCAGCAGGTGCTGATCGAAAACATGGGCGGCGCCGGCGGCTCTCTTGGTGCCGCAACAGTGGCGCAGGCCGACCCCGATGGCTACCGGTTGCTGCTCTACCATATCGGCGTAGCAACCTTCGCTGCACTTTACCCGAACCTGACCTACAAGCCGATCGAAGACTTTTCGAGCGTCGGGCTGATTACCGAGGTCCCGATGACGGTCGTCGGCAGGAAGGACTTCGAGCCGAAGACGTTCACCGATCTCGTTTCATATGTGAAGGCGAACGGGCCTGCCGTCACCTTCGGGACCGCCGGCACGGGTGCCGTTTCCGATCTCTGCGGCAGGTTGCTGCAGGATGCCCTCGACACCAAGATCACACTGGTACCTTACAAGGGCATGGGTCCCGCGATGACCGATCTCATCGGCGGCCGCATCGATCTCGCCTGCGACCAGACGACCAATACGATGACCCAGATCAAGGCCGGCGAAGTTCATCCCTATGCGATCACGACGAAAGCGCGGATCGGCGTTCTGCCGGATCTTCCGACCGTCGCGGAGAGCGGCCTGCAAGGGTTCGAACTCAGCGCCTGGCATGCGCTCTGGGCGCCCAAGGAAACGCCTGAAGCCATCCGCAACAAGCTCGCAGACGCGCTCCGCGCCGCACTCAAGGATCCGGTCGTGATCGAGCGTTTTGCAAGCCTTGGAACCGCACCAGTTTCGGAAGACCTAGCGACACCGGCGGCACTTGACCAGAAGTTCGTGTCTGAAGTCGAGCGACTGACGAAGCTGATCAACGAGAGCGGCAAGTAAGCTCAGTTGGGTCGGCGGCTGGCAATGCGCCGCCGACCCGTCACTCGTCATGACAACGAGCCATGAACCCGGCGCTTGATGCTGAGCGCGATATCCTCCAATAGGAGCTTCCCATGCGTGAATACAAGATTGCAGCGATCCCCGCGGATGGGATTGGCCCTGAGGTGATAGCGGCGGGTCTTCAGGTTCTGGAGGCGCTGGAACAGCGAAGCGGTGACTTCAGGATCCACTCCGAGACCTTCGACTGGGGTTCGGACTATTACAAGAAACATGGCGTAATGATGCCCGCCGACGGGCTGGAGAATCTGAAGAAGTTCGACGCGATCTTTTTCGGAGCAGTCGGCGCCCCGGACGTTCCCGACCATATCACGCTCTGGGGCCTGCGCCTGCCGATCTGCCAGGGGTTCGACCAATACGCCAATGTGCGCCCGACGAAGATCCTGCCCGGCATCACGCCGCCCTTGCGCAATTGCGGCCCAGGCGATCTCGACTGGGTGATCGTGCGGGAGAATTCCGAAGGCGAGTATTCCGGCCATGGCGGCCGCGCCCATAGGGGCCTGCCGGAAGAGGTCGGCACGGAAGTGGCGATCTTCACCCGCGTCGGCGTCACCCGCATCATGCGCTACGCCTTCAAGTTGGCCCAGGAGCGTCCACGCAAACTGCTGACCGTCGTCACCAAGTCGAACGCCCAGCGCCATGGCATGGTGATGTGGGACGAGATCGCCGCGGAGGTGTCGAAGGAATTCCCGGACGTCACCTGGGACAAGATGCTTGTCGATGCGATGACAGTGCGCATGACGCTGAAGCCGGATACGTTGGATACGATCGTGGCGACCAATCTGCATGCCGACATCCTGTCGGATCTGGCCGGTGCGCTGGCCGGCTCGCTCGGCGTCGCGCCGACCGCCAACATCGATCCGGAGCGTCGCTTCCCGTCGATGTTCGAACCGATCCACGGCTCGGCCTTCGACATCACCGGCAAGGGCATCGCCAACCCGATCGCCACCTTCTGGACGGCGGCGCAGATGCTTGAGCATCTCGGCGAACGCGAGGCCGCGGCGCGGCTGATGAGTGCCGTCGAGCGCGTGACCGAAGCAGGCATCCTGACCCCTGATGTCGGGGGCACCGCCAACACCAAACAGGTCACCGATGCCGTATGCAACGCAATCGCAGGGTCCAATATCATCTGAACGGGAGGAACCGTCAGAGGAGGCCAGAGGGAGGAGACCATGGCTACACTCGAAAAGCACACCCGGAGAAACCTGATTGCCGGTGGCATATTCATTGCTATCGCAGCCGCATTCGCTGCGCAGGGTCTGCGGTATGAGTTCGGGACCGCGACACAGATGGGGCCGGGCTTTTTTCCGGTCGTTCTAGCGTTCGTCTTGGCCGCACTGGGCAGCGTCATCTGCCTCGATGGTTTGCGCAGTGAACCGGAGCCAAACGATGGTGCCGTTGCCTGGCGTGGAATCGTCCTCATCTGTCTCGCACTTGCCATCTTTGCAGCCGGAGCCCGGGATCTTGGACTCGTACCCGTCGTCCTTCTTTGCACGTTCATGACAGCGCTCGCGTCTCGCCGAAACTCGCTGGTATCGGCGGCTATGATGGCCGCCGTCATCGCCACTCTTTGCTATCTGGTCTTTAAAGTGGGGTTGGCAATTTCCATCCCGGCTTTCGGGCCGGTCTTCGGACTTTGAGGTGCCAGCCATGATGGATCTTGTCTCGAATCTTGCCCTCGGCTTTGAAACGGCCCTCACGCCGATAAACATCGTCTGGTGTTTTGTTGGAGTGCTGCTCGGAACACTTGTTGGCGTTCTACCAGGTATCGGGCCGACGGCGACGATCGCAATGCTCTTGCCGATCACTTTCACCTTCTCGCCGGTCACGTCGCTGATCATGCTGTCGGGCATCTATTACGGCGCCCAATACGGTGGGTCCACGACGGCAATCCTCATTAACCTGCCCGGGGAGAGCTCTTCCGCCGTGACTGCGATCGATGGCTATCAGATGGCCCGAAAGGGGCGCGCTGGTCAAGCATTGGCAACTGCAGCGCTCGGATCGTTCTTCGCGGGCTGCGCCGCAACCTTATTGTTGGCAATCGCCGCTCCGCCGCTTGCTTCTATCGCGCTTGAATTTGGTGCACCGGAATATTTTGCCCTGATCGTTCTCGGGCTTCTCGTTTCGATCTCGCTCGCTCACGGTTCAGTGCTGAAGGCGCTGGGCATGATCGTAATCGGCTTGCTCCTTGGGACGGTAGGCCAGGACATCTATACGGGCGAGGAGCGCTTCACATTTGGTCGCCTGGAATTGTCACAGGGGATCAACTTCGTCTCGATTGCCGTCGGCATCTTCGGGGTCTCCGAAATCTTCCGCAACCTTCAGGCTGAACACACGCGCGAAGTCGGGGTAAAGCACGTCACGAACCTTTGGCTGACGAAAGATGATTTTCGGCGGATTATCGGCCCTGTCCTGCGGGGAACGGCGCTTGGCTCGCTTCTCGGCGTATTGCCGGGCGGCGGCCACGTACTGGCGTCCTTCGCCAGCTACTCGGCCGAAAAGAACCTGTCGAAAAATCCGTCAGAGTTCGGTCACGGTGCGATCGAGGGCGTGGCGGGCCCTGAAAGCGCCAACAACGCCGCGGCACAGACATCCTTTATTCCGTTGCTCACCCTCGGCATTCCGGCCCATCCGGTCATGGCACTCATCGTCGGCGCCTTCATCCTGCAGGGGATCACGCCCGGACCGGACGTCATTACGAGCCAGCCGGCGCTGTTCTGGGGTATCATTGCTTCGATGTGGATCGGCAATTTGCTGCTCGTCATCCTCAACCTGCCGCTGATCGGCCTGTGGGTGAAGATGCTGACCATCCCCTACCGTATGCTGTTCCCGGCCATCGTGATTTTTGCCTCGATCGGATGCTATTCGATCAACAACAATCCGTTTGACGTCTATGCGATCATCATCTCCGGCATACTCGGCTATGTCCTGATCCGTGTGGGCTGCGAACCAGCACCGCTTCTCTTGGGCTTCGTTCTTGGCCCTCTGCTCGAGGAGCATCTCCGTCGAGCGATGATCATCTCGCGCGGCGACGCGACGGTGTTCATCACAAACCCTATCGCGGCGTCGCTGCTCGGTATGGGTCTGGTCTGCGTATTCCTAGCGCTCCTACCGTCGATACGTTCCAAGCGCGATCAGGTGTTCGTGGAGGATGACTGATGCCGGACATTTTCATGTCCTCGGGCCCAAGGCGAGTTATCAAGTTATGGGTGGGGGAGCTACCTTCCTTAGTGAACGCCGAATGGTATGATTTCTCTTAGTTTCCATAATCGTGGCTATGCCGACGGCTTAAAGATTCAACGCCTTACATGTTGTGGGGAGTCATGGGTCGTAAGTTCGTATCTCATCAAGAGCTATATGCGGCCAGAAACCAACGGTCGAAAAAGTTTTGAGCAAGACCGAGCATCGAATCCGCGGAAACCGTGACCTGTGGGGGGCGCTACGTCGTAGAGGAGGAGATGTAAGAGCTTGCACAGGCTCGGATGGCTGTCGGCTTGATAGCTACTCAGCGTCCGACTTCCCAGCCTCCTTCCCCATCGCATCCGCGAACTTTCGCATCAACCGAACAAGATCGTCGATTTCCGCCGGCTCCCAATTCGCAAAAACACCAAGGGCGATCCTTTCTCGTGCAACATCGATCTTGTCGGTCATCGCCTTGCCCTTCGCCGTGACAACAACTTCATTTACGCGACGGTCAGCCGGGCTTTGCCTGCGTTCGGCAAGCCCGAGGCTCTCCAACTTCGCGACCTGGCGACTAACCGTGGTGTAGTCCCGCCCGACGCCGGCCGCCAATTCCACAATGCCGATCGGACCGCGCCGCTCGATCCCGACAAGGAGCGGGAATAGAGCTCGATCTAGGGCGATTCCTGCCTCCCGAACGAGCGCCTCGTCACGTTGGGGTCGGTTCATGAGCGTGACGATATCGATTAGCGAACCGTGCAGTTCACGGACCTTTTTGCTAATATGTGTAATTTGCACATTATTCCTTGACGGCATAGCGCTTCTCCTATTATGTGCATAATACACACATGGAGAACGACATGACAAACGAATTCGAAGCAGATGTGCTCATCTGCGGCGCGGGAGCGGCTGGCCTTACGCTAGCAATAGAACTGGCGCGGCGAGGGGTCTCTTTCCGCCTGATCGACAAGACGCGCGAACCGTTCCCGGGCTCGCGAGGCAAAGGCATTCAGCCAAGGACGCAAGAGGTCTTCGAGGATCTCGGTATCCTGGATAAGGTCGTCGCGGCGGGGGGCGTTTACCCAAGGATGCGCGAGTATCGCGACGACGGCAGCTTCATGGAGAAAGATTTTGGGGAGCGGGCTCAGGCGACACCCGCGGAGCCGTATCATATTCCGCTGATGATCCCGCAGTTTCTGACTGAGAAAATCATGCGGGACCGGCTGGCGGAGCTGGGTGGGCGGGTTGAGTTCGGAAGCGAGTTGACGGGCTTCGAGCACGATGGCGACGGAGTTACGGCGCGTCTTTCTGGTTCAGGCGGAGCGGAGACGGTTCGCGTACGCCATCTGATCGGCGCGGACGGAGGTCGCAGCTTCGTAAGACACGCACTTGGTATCGCGTTCCCCGGCAAAACCCTGGGCGTGCGCGCGATTGTCGCTGACGTTGGCCTGACCGGCCTAAGCCGTGATGTTTGGTGGCAGTTCAACACCGGTGACATGCAGCGGATGGTTGCCATCTGCCCGCTCATGGGTACCGATCTGTTCCAGATACAGGCGCCGGTCTCTGCGGATGGGGACCCGGACCTTTCAGCAAATGGTTTGGAAAAGCTGATCGTCGAGCGGACGGGCCGCAACGAGGTGAAGGTCCACGACGTCAGTTGGGCATCGGCCTACGCTATGAACGCCCGACTAGCCGACAGATACAGGGTCGATCGCGTATTCTTGGTGGGCGACGCTGCTCATATCCACCCGCCCACCGGCGGTCAGGGACTCAATACCAGCGTTCAAGATGCCTACAATCTCGGCTGGAAGCTCGCGGCCGCGCTTTGTGGAGCCGGCGATGAACTTCTCGACACCTACCAGGCCGAGCGCCGTCCTGTGGCGGAGGAGGTTCTGGGTCTGTCAAGTCGACTGCTCGAAGCGGGAAAGCATGGCGAGATCCGTCGCGGGCGCGAGGTGCAGCAGCTCGACATCGGATATCCGCAATCGCCTCTCGCCTTGCGCGCAGCAAGCCGCAACAGCGGTCTGCAGGCGGGCGATCGCGCACCGGACGCGCCCATTAAGGGGGCAGGAGGGCAGCCTTCGCGGCTCTTCAGCTTGTTCATCGGGCCGCATTGGACGCTGCTCGTAAACGGAGAATGGAGCGTGGCATCGCGGCCGGGATTGCATATCCACCGCCTCGGCCAGCGCGGCGACGTGCTCGATGCGTTCGGTCATATCCGAGCCGCGTACGGATTGGAGGCGGATGAGTGCGTCCTCATCAGACCAGACGGGTATGTCGGTGCGATTCTGGCTTTTGACGCGGAAGGCGTGGCGCAACTGGAAGCCTATCTCGAACGCGTGGGCTTGCCGTCAGGCGAGGCCGTATAGGGGGGGATGGAATATGACGACCAAACCGCAATTCGACATCAGTCCATCCAAGCCGCTCGATTGGCGGATCATCCTTCCGGTCTTTGCAATCGTCTGCGCGAACACCGCCGGCACCGCTTCCGTTTTGCCGGTTCTGCCCTTTCATGTCCGGGCAATGGGCGGCACACCGCTTGTTCTGGGCATAGTTATCGCCGCCGAGGCAGTCGGCCAATTCGCCTCTGCCCCTGCTCTTGGGCAGCTCTCGGATCGCTTCGGCCGGAGGAATGTCCTGCTGACGAGCCAGTGCGTTGCAGCGGCGAGCCTTGCGCTACTTGCAATCGCGCCGAGCGTTGCGTTCATCCTTATCGCTCGGGCACTCTTCGGACTTACCGGAGGCAACATCTCTGTCACTGCGGCCTATATTGCAGATCACACCGATGCCTCAAACCGCAGACGTGCCATGGGGATACTCATGGGCGGTGCGGGCCTCGGCGGCATCGTTGGCGCAGGGCTTTCAGGTTTCCTATCCGAGATGTCGCTGACAATTCCCGTCCTCGCCGCGCTTGGGTTGGTAGCCACGTCCATTGTCGTTACATCTCTTTGCTTGGATGGAGGGCGTCCAACAAAGACTGGAAAAGAGCGGCCGCACGATGGGCACATATCGCTCCGCGCGATCGCAGCGTCGCCTGTCGTTCGTGCTCTCGTCATCGTCATGCTATGCCACTTCTTCGCCTACGGGACATACATTTCGCAAATGCCGGTCTTCCTTGCGGAGACCTTTCAATGGCATGGTCATGCTTTCGGCGCGAAGGAATTGAGCTACCTCATCATGTTGGATGGTGCGGTCAATGTCTTTGCCCAGGTGTTCCTACTCGGCTGGCTCGGCAAACACCTTACCGAACGTGATCTGATCCTCCTGATATTCCTTCTGATTTGCTTGGGGTTCATCACCGCCGGTGTCGCTAACCGTATACCCGTGCTGGTCATCGCGGTTCTGTGTATCAGTACCGGCGATGCTCTTGCAAAGCCGACATATCTCGCAGCTCTTTCTACCCATGTGCCGTCCGAGCGGCAGGGCGTGGTTCTGGGTGCCGCCCAGTCCCTGCTCGCAGTAACAGATATTATCGCACCGGTCCTCGGTGGGTTCATCCTTGGATACGCGCTCTATAGCTTATGGATTGCCATTGCAGTAGCCGTGGCAATCGTCGGCGCACTCATAGCGGCGGCCCGGCTTCCGCGTCAGGGCGGCGCTGAAGCGTGACGATGCGCTCCATGCCGAGTTCCTGCGGGTTTAGCGCAAATGTCATTGCGCTATGTCTTCTCTTTTTCCTCAGCGGGTGTACGGCACCCGCTCGCCCGGTATACACCGCATCGCAAGCCGGGCGGGCACAAATCGTCGGCTTCGGAAATATAAGGGCTCATTTGGATGATCCGCGGCCCCCGGAGTCAGTGCACGCCTCCTGGCGCCCGGTTATCGGTAAACAAAAGCCGTCTATGCTCGCCATATCGGGCGGTGGCGCTGGAGGCGCGTTTTCTGTAGGAATTCTCTCCGCCTGGAGCGAACTCGGCAGCCGACCACAGTTCGAGGTGGTAACCGGTGTGAGCACAGGGGCCCTGATTGCGCCGTTCGCATTCCTGGGGCCCGCCTATGATGCGCGGCTGAGGCGCCTCTATCTTTCCAATGAAGCTCGTAGTCTTGTCGACATCAACTGGAGAGGGCTTGGCGTCCTCTCAGCAAGCCTCCTTCAGGGGGATGCTCTTCGAAAGATGGTCGAAGACAACATTACGGATGAAATCCTGCGCCAAATCGCGCGCGAACATCAAGCGGGACGCCGTCTCCTGGTCATGACCACAAACCTCGACACGCAGCGGGCCGTCGTCTGGAACATAGGCGCCATCGCGGATAGCGACAGCCAGGATGCTCTCGCTCTTGTGCGCCAAATACTAATCGCATCAGCAAGCGTTCCCGGCATCTTTCCGCCGGTTTCTATCCGGGCGATAGTGGATGGCAGGCAGATTCGTGAACTGCACTCTGACGGAGGCAGCTCGTCGCAGTTTCTGACATTGCCCGAACATCTGTTCGTCGCATCGGGTCAAGCAGGCAACGAGAACCTCCATATCTATGTGATCATCAACAACGCGCTCATTCCGGAGTTTTCGATGTCACCTGAACGGGCGTTGCCAATCATGGCACGAGCATACGCGATCCTCCTCAAGTCACAGACGAAGCAAGGGTTGATCGCCCTTTACAACTATGGACGGAGATCCGCCATTGATCTCAATATCGCGGCGATCGATGAGCAGGTGCCCTATTCCATGACCGACCCGCTGAACGGGAGCTACATGCGCACGGTGTATGACATCGGCTACCGAAAGACGGTCGACGGTAGTGTTTGGGCGCAGCGGCCAACGTTTCCAGGCTCGCAATGACACCAAGCGGGCCGAGAGAGTCTGCATTCCTGTTTAAAGGTTGCCGGAGATGTGAGCTGGGTCGGTGACCGGCCAAGATTAGTTCCCGCACCACGACACAGTCATGAACCATGTGCTGACCGGCGATGGGTCCTCCGTGCGGCCACGACACAGTAGGCTAATTTCACTAGCCGATGAGCGTCCGGCATCAGATGAACGAGTCGCTCACTTTCCAATTCCTGCTTGACAACCGCCTTTTCGTCTCAGCGAGCCTTTCTGCAGCAATAGTGGCCTAGATGAAGGCGGCGATGCCCCTTTTCCGAGTCTCCTGAATAGCCTACGCGGGGCCGCCGCGGGTAGCCATTTCCCGGGGGCCATTTCCCGGGACCATGGCTTCCGTCACGCCCGTCACGTCTCCGGCAGCCCCATCTTGTGCAGGACCGAACTTTGCGTTTTTATGCGCGACAATTTCTCTGCGCATGAAGAGATGAGCGCACCTGGAGCCTCGAACATTTGAAAAAGCCACAAAAGAACTTTGTCGTTGAGTACAAGGGTGCGCGTCGAAAACCCGTTCCGCAATCCAATTCGATCTGGGGAACGGTCGATTTGCGCCAATTCGCCGAGCACGATGGCAACTTACAGGCACCCGGGGCTGGCGCATCTCCCGCAGGCTCAGATGCAGCCGTAGACCGGCCACAGCGCGCACCCGCGTTGACAGCAGCTATTCAGCAATCGCCAACATCAAACTTTTTTCCGGAGGAACAAATGTCTGACGAAACAAACGTGCCCGAACCGACGTCCACCGAAGTCGAAACCGCTCTGCCGAAGATGCCGGAGCCCAGGAAGCGTGGCCCGCGTGCCAAGAACGCAGCGTCGGAAATTGCAACTTCGGATGCTTCGGTTGAAGCCCCGACCGTCAAGAAAGCTCGGGCGAAGAGGGGTAGCAAGAGCGTCGCAACCGAGATGAAGCCATCAGCTCGCCGAGGCGGACGCAAAGCCAAGGTTGCTGCCGGAGAGGTTGTCGAACCCGCCCAGCAGGCTGTCTCGCCTGTCACGGCTGCCGGTGAGGAAATGGAGGATCTGCTTCAGCTCGAGCAGGAAAATCAGCGACTGCGGAAGCTGCTTGCGGAAAAGCTCCGCACGGAGAACGCGGATCTTCGCAAACGCCTCGGCCTTGACTGAGGTGATGTCGGAGGATTGGTTGCTGCCAGGTCGGCCTTTCGCTTCAGCGCGATGGTGCTCGGCCGCTGCAACGGACATCTCCGTTTCCCGGCGGGTTACCGGAGCGTACGACAAGATGGGAGTTGAGAAGCGATGGTAAAGTCGCCTTGGAAACTTCTCACCGGATTGCTGTCTCGGGGCAAGACGGCTAATCAGCGTTATGTTGACCAGGCCAACCCCATCGAGGTTCTCAACGATGCTGAGAGGCCCGGAACTCGTTCCAACCCCTCTGAAACAGCGAACGAAGGCGAGCCCGCACCTGGGCAAGGATCATCGGCCGCATCGCTAGCTGGCAAGATCGAAACAGGCGATCGTCAGGAGCCATCGCCGACAATCGCGGCAGAGGTCGCTGACGGGACGCCGGCCGGAGAAGACCCCGCTTTGACCCCGGATCGTACTATTGGCACCGTGGGCGCCGAGCGTCGAGATCCGAAGCGCAAGGCGTTCCCAACGATCCGCCGAAAAACCAGGGCGAAGGTGCCGTGGCACACCAGGGATGCGGAGCTGGACATTGCTTTGGCGGATCGGCCTGGGCCAATCGAGGCAAATCCCGTGCAGGCACTGGACGGCGAGATCAGGGAGCTGCGGTCCCAACTGGCAGTGAAGCTCCGGCTTCAGAATGATCAACTGAGGCAATTGCTCAAGCGATTTGAACCGAAGTGATCCTTCTGTCGATGTGCGCGCTTACTGGACTTTGTCGGTCGGCACTCATCGCTGTTCCCGTGAAATGCTTCTACGGAGGAAGCATATGTGTCCACGCTCAGGGAGCGAATTGTAAGGGCGGCGGTTTAGATCCTTGTCAAGACCTCATGCTGCAGACACGATCCTTCTTGATCCACTTCGCGCCGAAAAATGAATGGATGGATCATCGATGTTCGCCAGCCTGATCGCGAGGATGGAAGGTGGCGCCTGCTCGAAGGCGTCCACACAGTGAGGGTCGAATTGCGTGCCGGCACGGCTAAAGACATGTGCGACGGCGCGCTCGATGGTTTAGGCCTCCTTGTAGGGGTAAGCCGTGGTCAGCGTGTTGAAATTGTCGGCGACGGCGACAACGCATCCTGAAGGCGGAATCGTTTCACCGACAAGGCGAAATGGAACCAACACCCAAAAACTGGGATCGCCGGGGAAGACGAGGCCGACCAGTCGCCCGAGCGCGCCGCCGAGAATAAGGAAACCAAACCGGTTCGCGCCCGACCAGACGACGTGCTGTCCTTTACGTCTTTAAACCTTCCTAGAGGAGGATTTAAATTGTTTCGAACTGCCCTCGTACGCTAAACTTGCCGCCGAAAGATCGGCAAGCGCGGTACCAACCGCTTTGAAAACAGTGACCGCATCTCGAGACTGTCTGCCGGGGAGGCGACCTGATACGATGTCGGCCAGGGTGCCTTTCACGTGGTCGCGGTCTATGGCGTTGCTTCGTTGTGGCTGGATCAAGTCACCGGCCTCGTGAAAAGCCTCCATCGTGTCGACATAGACGTCCGCCCTAGCGATACATTCGTCGTCGCTTTCGCGCATGTCTGCTGTGAACGCGCCAATGAGATCGACATGTGTTCCGGGATGCAGCCATTTTCCAAGAACAAGCGGTGTTCTCGACAACGTCGCGGCTGACACGATGTCGGCCGAATTCACAGCCTCTTCCAGGGATTCTACGATCTCGCAACCGAAACCATCGTCTGTCAGCTTTAAGCGTAGGCGTTCGGCACTAGCCGGGTCGATGTCCCAGATCTTGACGTGCTGGATATCGCGCACTGCTTTGTAAGCATAAGGAATGAGGCTCGCGATACGGCCCGAACCGACTACGGTAAGTGTGGTCGCATCCGGCCTCGACAAATAGCTGGCGGCAAGTGCGGAAACGGCAACGGTTCTCCGTCCTGTTATCGTGTTGCCATCCATCGATGCAAGGTGTTCGCCAGTGTCACCGTCGAACAGATTGTAGATCGATGTCAGAGCAGGCTTTGAAATCCGCGCGTTTCCTGGGAAGACGTTGACCTGCTTGACGCCGAGATACCGTCGTGGCCCCTGCTTCGACCAAGCAGGCATAAGAAGCAGTGTCGCGTTTTCCCCTGAGGCGACGTCAATCTCATGGTGTTCTCGAGGAGGTGCATGGCATCCGTCTTTGAATGACGTTCGCAGAGCCTCGACGAGTTTGTTCATGGGCAAAAGCGAAGAAAGATCTCGCTCGGAGATCGATATTGGTCCTGTCGTCATAGGTGTTCCCTTTGTTTTTGATTAATGCCGCACGATGGCGGAGTTCAGGCGTCGAGCACAAGATCGCTCAGAGGGACAGCCTGGCAAGTCAGGCAGGTCCCAGGGTCGTCTGGTTCGCTTCCGTGCAGGTGGCGCACCGTCCCTGAAACAATTCTCACCGCGCAGCTTTCACATTGTCCCACCCGACATCCGTTCGGGAGCGTTAGGCCCAGCCGCGTTGCGAAGTCGAGTAGAGGGCCATCAGCAGCCGACCAGAAAACCGGAGGTTCCTGGGACTGCGAGAAGGTCACCGCATGCTTTCGACCGTCATCGACGACCGGACCTGGTGGCGACCTGAAGATTTCGCGGAAGATGTCAAATTTGAAGACCCCACGGGCGGCGAGACCGTCGGCAAACGCGTTCATCATCCCCGGTGGCCCGCACATGTAGACCCGCGGCCTACGCTCGATCAGGTGGTCTGGGACTGCGTCGGCGCTGATCCGCTCGTTGCTGTCGTAATCCACCCCTTGAACGTCCTCGGGTAGGGGGCTGTCGTAGTGATCGATCACTTTGAGGTTCTTCAGGCGGCGCGCGTGCCACTTGATGCGCTCTCGAAAGGCGTGGGTGCCGCTGTTCAAGTTTCCGTAGAAGAGCCAGATTTCGGTGTCGCTGTCGTCGTCTAGCGATTCCAGCAGACTTATGAACGGCGTTATGCCGATCCCGCCTGCCAGCAGGATCAAGGGTTGTAGAGAATGTCTCGGGATAACGAAGTTTCCGGACGGAGCTTTGAGTTCGACAACCTCGCCAACTCTGAGATGGTGGTTGATATAGGTAGACATCCGCCCTTGGTACTGGGTGCCCTCGCTACCAATCGTCTTTTGATGGCGGACCGCGATGCTATACCGTTGTCTTCCGTCGACGATCGCCGCGCCCGTGAGCGAATATGCTCTATCGACCCTCGAACCATCGGTGAGGCGGACCTGGAGGTGCTGACCTGGAAGGAAGTCCGGGAGTTGGCGGCTATCTTCCGCTTCGAAGGCGACCGAACGGACGCCCTCGGCCTCCGCCTTTACGGCGACTACCCGAAAATTCATGAAGTCGCGCCACCCGCGTTGCCGAGTCTCGGTCAAGGGATCAAGCTCGATGTTGCATCGGAACGAGCGATGCGGAATGGAACCGCTGACGGGATCGATTGCGTCGGCCGATATCAGGCTGTTGGCGTTGCTGCTTTCCGGACCCGTTGTCGAAAACGAACCGCGGCCCAACTCCGGGCAGGATTGCCACCAGCCGAACTCAGCCACGACGACGTCGTCTGCGAGTTTTGGGGTGACCTTCGCCACGAAGCGTGCGCTCCCATTTCGTGTGGATATCCTGATCCAATCGCCGTTCCTGACGTCCCTGCTATCCGCTAGTCCAGGGCTAATTTCCGCGATCGGATCGGGGGCCTTTTTCCTGAGTGAGGCGAGGCCGCGGTGCTGGCTGTGGCAGTAGTAGCCATTCTTCGCGGAACTCAGGATCAGAGGAAACCTTCTGCCTTTTCCAGCGCGCTCCACAATCTCGTTTTCTGACGGCGGCACGTAGGTTGGAACCCCAGGTTGGCCGTGGCGATGAAGTAGTTCAGAGTAAAATTCGACGCGGCGTGTCTCCGTGTCGAAGCCTCGAACCCGACCGCTGCCGTCGTGGTGAGGTTCAAGATACTTCTGCTCTCGCGCATCTATCTCGCAACGGATTCCGCCGGAAGTGTTTTTCAAAGTGTCTACGGACGCGCCAAGCGGCTCAAGCATGTAGTCCCAAGCGGCATGCAAATCGCCGCCGAAGAAATCTTCGTCCATTCCCAGGCGGGTCGCGAGATCAAAGACAATCTCGTTATCGGAGCGGGATTCGCCACGCGGCGTCACCATCCGTGGACGCATCTGGACCAGCGAGGCGGCGTCGTCGTTTATCTCGAATCCGAACCTGATGCCTTCATGTTCCCAAGGCGAGTTCACAGGTAAGAATATATCGGCGTAGCGTGCCGCGGGCGTTACAAATAGGTCGCAATGAACGTGGAACTCCAGGTTTTTCAAGGCCTCTTCCGCCATAGCGGTATCAGCTTGGGAAACTGTGAGGTTAGTGCCGAACGCCATGAGCGCTCTGACCTTGTAAGGCTCGCCATCCGTGATCGCGCGGTACATGTCTCGAGCAGTAATCCATCCCGTCGACGGTGGACCGATGGGACGAGCCTCAATCCCCAACGCCTTCGAAAGCTGTTCCTTGGACAGCTCTCCGAGCGCATTTGTGGGACGGTAGAATGGACCGCGGCGGACCCTGTTACCTCCGATCCGATCGTAGCTGCCAGACAACGCGTAAAGCGACGCTACCGCGCGCTCCGTCTGGGTGGCATTGGTATGCTGACCGATACCGGTCCAGGCGTGATAGGCGATCCGGCGGCCGCCTTCCAGGAGTTGCGCGGCAGCTCTCAAGGCGTCGGGTGCAACGCCCGTTATGCCTTCCACCGTAATGGGATCATACGCGCGGGTCGCATTGTGCAGCAACTCGAATGCTGGTGAACATCGTACGGGCATCGAGTCTGTCGACGGAGACACATCGACGGTGCCCAGCAGCAGCACCCGATCGCGCAAACCTTCATTGATCGCTCGACTGTCGTCGACTGGAACAATAGTGGACGCAATCTCGTCCCAAACCAAATATCGATTGGTGTTTGCACCGGGCCAGATCATCTGTTCGCGCAGGAAGAGCCCGTTGTCTTCTCGCACCAGGTAAGGCGCATTCGTCCATGTACGGACGAAGACATCGTCGAAGGTTTCGGCGTCTAAAATCAGGCGCATGAGGCCAAGAGCGAGCGCGCCGTCTGTACCAGGACGCACTGGAAGCCAAACGTCCGCTTGTTTGGCGAAAGCGGTTGGTCGCGGATCAATTACGAGAAGCTTTGAGCCTCGAGCTTTGCCTGCTGACACAGCACTTGCCTGTGCCAGCCAGGTGTTTGCCGGATTGTGACCCCAGAGCATGATCGTGTCTGCGTTGGTGTAGTCCGCAGGTGGAATACCGCTACCGAATGTGAAAGCGTGCGCAGAGTCCTTGTGCCAATTGCAGATTTCGGTTCCGTAGCAGATATTTGGACTGCCGAAGTGACGGATGAACCGCTCGATCCAGTCGATGCTGTCTGACAGGGGCGTTCCACTGGGCGTCGTGACGGAAAACGCCACGGCCTCCGGGCCGCTTTCGGCTTTTACCCGTCCCAGCTTCTCCGCCGTTTCGGTGAGGGCTTCCTCCCAACTGATCCGTACCCACCCCGGGTCGGCGCCACCCTTGGGAGCGGTACGCCGCATCGGAAAGAGTTGACGGTGAGGCGAGTGTACGAGCTCGGGTGCTGCTCTACCCTTCATGCACATCGACTTGCCAGTCGGATGGCTTAGGTCGGGTCGAACAGCGACAAGCCTATCATCTTCGACGGTGTTGATTGTGCCGCATCGCGAGCGACAGAGGGTGCAGTATCCGGCTATCTCTGCAGTCACGGAAGGCCTCATTCGACTTGTAGCGCGTGATAGTAGTGCATTACTAAAAGCAGCCAATGGTCGTTGTCAATGCGTCTTTCATCGGGAATCAAACTCCTAATAAGCCGCTTGACAGGTCCTCAGTAGTGCGTCACTGTCGCGCATCACAAAGGATCGGCATCAAGATCGATCGAGGGGTTCAAAACAGAAATTGGTGCGCCCGCTTTAACAAGCGCTCGTATGCGTCCGCGTGGCTACCACGGGACCCTTCGCTCGACAGATTGCCATCTCCGCAGTTGACACGCGTCTACCGGCGCGTAACCCGTAACCGAGGGAGCTCCCCATGGCTGTGCTGGAAGCGCGAAAAATAAGCATCGCATTCAACGGATTCTACGCCGTGAAAGGGGTCGACTTCAACCTGGAAGAGGGCGAGATCCATGCGGTGATCGGGCCGAACGGCGCTGGCAAAACGACGCTCTTCAACCTGCTCACCAAGTTTCTTCAGCCTACGGAAGGCAAGATTTTTCATGACGGGGCAGATGTCACCATCATGAAGCCGGCTGCCATCGCGCGGAGGGGCGTCGTGAGGTCTTTCCAGATTTCCGCTGTCTTTCAGACCCTCACTGTCCGGGAAAACGTAGAACTCGCGCTACTTCGTCGAAGCGGCTTGCAATGGCGTCTCCTCGGAAACGCGCGCCGTGACCGAGCTCTCGTCCAGCGAACAGAGGAGATAATTGAGCAATTTGGTTTTCAGCGCGAGGCCGACACCGCCGCTGCCCAGCTGTCGTATGGGGGCAAACGTGTTCTCGAGTTAGCCACCACCGTCGCTGCCGATCCTCGCGTTTTGCTCCTCGACGAACCGATGGCAGGGCTTGGAAGAGAAGACATCGACCGTGTTGTCGACTTGATCCAGACGACGGCAATCGGACGTACCGTTCTGCTGGTCGAGCACAATATGCAGGTCGTCGCGCGCCTAGCCCACCGCATCACCGTAATGGTCCGCGGACAGGTTCTCGCTTCTGGGACGTATTCAGACGTCTCGACCCGGCCTGAAGTCATTGCCGCCTATACGGGAGGAGCACACTAATGGGTCAGGTCCTTTCAGTAAACAAACTCGAGGCATGGTACGGCGAATCCAAGGTGCTTCACGGCCTTAACTTCCACCTCAAGGAAGGTGAGGTGGTTACTCTTCTTGGCCGCAATGGCGCAGGTAAATCGACGACCCTCAAAGCGATTATGGGGCTGATGGAGAACCGCTCCGGTTCGATCCGTTATATCGACGACGAGTTGGTGGCTGCAAAGCCCTACGAGGTCGCGCGCAAGGGGATCGCCTTCTGTCCAGAAGAGCGCGGAATCTTCGCAACGCTTAGCGTGCGCGAAAACCTCCTGTTACCTCCAGCCATCGCCGCCAACGGCATGTCGGTCGAGGAAATCCTCGACCTGTTTCCGAACCTTCGCGAGCGCATCGACAGCCCTGGCACGAAACTCTCGGGTGGTGAACAGCAGATGCTTGCACTTGCGCGAATTCTGCGGACCGGGGCGAGGGTGCTACTGCTGGACGAGCCGACAGAGGGTTTAGCTCCGATCATCATCAAGCAGATCGAGAACACGATCGTAAAGCTCAAAGAGCTCGGCTTCACCATCCTTCTCGTCGAGCAGAACGTCGGCTTCGCCCACGCACTCGCGGATCGAAACTACGTCATGGAAACGGGATCGCTCGTAGACGAGGTCGTTGCCGCAGACTTTTCAAGCCGGCTGGCGGCCATCCAACGCTACCTGGGTATCTGACCCCTCGCACGCACGGAAAGCGAAATGACAACTATATTTGGAATTCCGACGGCGCTGCTCTTCGGCCAACTCCTGCTCGGTATCATCAACGGGGCTTTCTACGCGACCCTCAGCCTCGGCCTCGCCGTCATTTTTGGGATGATGAACATCGCGAATTTCGCGCACGGTGCGCTCTACATGATGGGGGCTGTCGGTGCCTGGCTCCTTCTGAACTGGCTGGGGGTTGGGTACTGGCCGGCGTTGATCATATGTCCTGTTCTGGTGGGCATTGTCGGCATCGCGATGGAGCGTTTAGTACTGAGGCGGGTCAGTCACCTCGACCATCTCTACGGCATGCTCCTGACATTCGGTCTCGCCCTGATAGTTCAAGGCGCTTTCCGGTTCTTCTTCGGTGCTTCGGGTCTTCCTTATGCGATCCCGACTTCACTGACGGGTGGCGTCAATCTCGGCTTCATCTTCCTGCCGTACTACCGAGCCTGGGTGATCGTCGCCTCCGTCATCGTCTGCTTCGCGACATGGTTCGTCATCGAGAAGACCAGCCTAGGAGCGACGCTGAGAGCCGCGACCGAGAACCCGAAGCTCGTACAGGCGTTCGGGATCAACGTGCCGCTCTTGATTATGGTGGTCTACGGGGGCGGTGCTGCGCTGGCGGCATTCGCGGGTGTTCTTGCCGCGCCGATCTTGCAGGTCAATCCGACGATGGGCGCGGACATACTTATCGTGATCTTCGCGGTGGTTGTCATCGGTGGTCTTGGCTCGATCAAAGGGGCCATCATCGCGGGTTTCGCAGCAGGCATTCTCGAAGGGCTCACGAAGGCCTTCTACCCCGAAGCGTCCACGACAGTCGTCTTTCTACTCATGGCGCTCGTTCTGCTCGTCTATCCGACCGGGCTGTTCGGGTCCAAAGCACAGGCTTCCCACACGTCGGTAGCCTTGCCATCGCTGTCTCGTGAAACGCCCCTTGTTCGTTGGGCGCTCTTCGGAGCCATGGCCGCTGCGCTCATCGTGGCCCCACTCTTTGCGTATCCCGCGTTCCTCATGAAGGCGATGACTTACGGATTGTTCGCCTGCGCTTTCAATTTGATGGCTGGCTACGGAAAGCTTGTCTCGTTCGGGCATGCGATGTTCCTTGGGACCGCAGGCTATGTCACGGCCTATGCCGCAAAGATGTGGGGTCTCCCTCCCGAACTGGCGATCCTTGCTGGCACGGGTTGCGCGGCGCTGCTGGGTCTCGTCGCGGGTTGGCTTTGCACGCGTTCCAGCGGTGTCTACTTCGCGATGATCAGCCTTGCGCTTGCCCAGATGGTGTACTTTGTCGCCTTGCAGCTACCGCAGACGGGCGGCGAGGACGGGATTCAGAGTGTTCCGCGCGGTATTCTCTTCGGGCTGTTCGACCTTAGCAATCCGACGACGCTCTACGGTTTTGTGGTCGTCGTGTTCCTCGGCGGGTTCCTGTTCCTTTCGGGACTTATCCGCTCGCCGTTCGGACAGGTACTAAAGGCCATCCGCGATCACGAGCCGCGCACACAGTCACTCGGCTTCTCGACCGAGCGGTACAAACTCGCGGCGTTCGTTATCTCGGCGGCGCTATCCGGACTTGCCGGGTCGACCAAAGTCATCGTGACCCAGATCGCCAGTCTTACGGATGTGCATTGGGCGATGTCCGGCGAAGTCATCCTGATGACCTTCCTTGGTGGTGTCGGAACGCTTTACGGACCTGTCGTCGGCGCATTCATCGTCGTTGCCATGCAGAACTATCTCGCGGCCTTCGGAGCTTGGGTGACCGTGATCCATGGCGGGGTCTTCGTGGTCTGCATACTTGCCTTTCGTCGCGGCATCGTCGGCGAAATCATCTCCTGGCTATCGTCGCGCGGTCGCGTCGATACCACCAAATCCTCACCGTCCATCCAGAAGAATCTGATCCCAAGTGCGTAAGCATGAGAGATCGAGGGCAAAGCGCATCATCAAGCAAAGGGAACAGCAGATGAGAAGAATGAATCATCTAAAAGGGACGAGCCGCATTCTGGCAGCACTTGCTATTGGCGTGTCCTGGGCGGCGTCTCCGGCCCAGGCCCAGTCGGTAAGCGATGACGTCGTGAAGATCGGCGTGCTTACGGATATGTCTGGCGTTTACTCGGATATGAACGGGCAGGGGTCGGTAGTCGCCGCCCAGCTCGCAATTGAAGACTTCGGCAAGACCGTTCTGGACAAGCCGATCGAGCTCATCAGCGCCGACCATCAGCAGAAGGCGGACGTCGGTACGAGCATCGCGCATCGTTGGATCGACAACGAACAGGTCGACACCCTGGTCGACCTAACCAACAGCGCTATTGCCCTGGCAGTCCAGGATATCGCTCGCGAAGCAAACCGGATCGCGATCTTCACCTCCCCAGGGACCACGGACCTTACCGGGGCGAAATGTTCGCCAACGGGGTTCCACTGGGTCTATGATAATTACTCGAATGGTGTTGGCCCAGTGAAGGCCTTGATCGCTCAAGGCAAGAAGTCCTGGTACTTCATCGTATCCGACTTCGCGTTCGGTCATTCTCTGGAAGCGATCGCGAAGAAGACAGTGGAAGCCAATGGTGCAACGATCGCAGGCTCGGTGCGGCATCCACTCAACGCACCTGACTTCAGCGCATTCCTGCTGCCAGCCCAGGCATCCGGCGCGGAAGCCATTCTCGTGGCGGGCTCAGGGCGCGACCTCTCCACCCTTGTAAAGCAGGCGAACGAGTTCGGTATCGTCGCAGGCGGACAGACAATCACAGCTCCCGTCATGTTCCTAAGCGACATCCACGCTATGGGCCTCGAGCAGGCTCAAGGCATTTCGTTTATCGATGGCTTCTATTGGGACCGCACAGACGACACCCGGGCTTTCGCCAAGCGTTTCGCCGAGCGCCATGGCGGTGCTATGCCGACGAGCATCCAGGCTGGCGTCTATTCCAGCGTGGCCCACTACCTCAAAGCGGTAAAGGCCGCTGGCACCGACGAGGCGAAGGCCGTCGCCGCCAAGATGCGTGAGCTCCCCGTGGATGACTTCTTCGCACAAGGCGGGAAAATTCGGGAGGACGGTCGAATGGTTCACGACATGTACCTCGTGAAGGTCAAATCCCCCTCGGAATCCAAGTACCCATGGGACTACGAGGAAATCGTCGCCACCATCAAGGGAGATGATATCTTCCTGCCGTTATCGGAGAGCACGTGCACGCTCGTAAAAAAATAAGGAGATAGGGAAGAGGCGCGATCTGCGCCTCTTCCTGCTACATCAAAATCGTCATCCGAATGCCCTTGCGCCCCTATCGGGTTGCATCGCATAAAGTCCGCACTTCGGAGCTTCGCTACGACCATCTGTCGTGACGAACAGGGGCCTCAATGAAAGTCCAAGATACAAACCTTAGAGAACAGGTCTTCAGCCAGATCAGGGGCGAAATCATCGCCGGTCACGCACCGCCTGGAAGCATGTACTCGGTTCCTACAATCGCCGAAAGTTTCGGGACTTCGTCAACGCCTGTTAGGGAGGCCCTCCTCGAACTCGTCCGTCTAGGACTTCTCGAGCCTCACAAGAACCGCGGCTTTCGTGTGACCTCCCCGTCGGTGGAGGAGACCCGGAATATTTTCGACATGCGAGAAGTGCTGGAGGTCCATGCGGCGATCAAGGTCGCGAAGATGCCGAAGAAGAACCTCGGCAAACTCGAGCGGTTCGCCGATCAGATTGCCGCGGCCGTAGAGACAAAGAGCTTCAGGGCCTATCTCATGGCCGACCGTGAGTTCCACCACGTGCTGACGTCGACGGCGGGCAATCCCATACTCACGGATACGGTCTTCTCGCTACGTGACCGGATGCGATTTTACGGCGATATCTCCGAAGAGGGTTTCGAGCGCCAGAAGGCGTCCGTTCCGGAGCACTACCGTATCGTTGAGCTCGTAAACTCAGGCGATGCCGAAGAGCTGTCTGTTTTGCTCAAGTCTCACATTCGGTCATGGGAGCCACTGTTCATGAAAGCCGTCAAGGAGAAGCCGAGGGCTGCCTTCTCCATTGGCAAATCTTGAGGGCAAGCGGCCGGATCAGGTCTGGTGTGCGGATGTGACCTATATCCCGATGCCGCGCGGCTTCCTCTACCTGGTCGCCATCATGAACTGGTTCAGCCGCAAGGTGCTGGCCTGGCGGCTATCGAACACGATGGATGCCGACTTTTGCGTCGCCGCTCTTGAAGAGGCGATCGCCTGCCACGGCAAGCCCGACATCTCAATACCGTCCAGGGATGCCAGTTCACCAGCTTCGCCTTCACGACGCGCTGAAGGACGCCGGCATTCGCATCTCCATGGACGGACGCGGGCGCTGGATGGACAACGTCTTCATCGAGCGGCTGTGGCGCAGCCTCAAATACGAGTGCGTCTTCCCCAACGCATTCGAGACGGGAAGCGAAGCCCGCAGCGGCATCGGTTCCTGGATCGACTATTACAACCGGCGACGCCCGCACTCGACCTTCGGCGGCAAGACGCCCGACGAGGTCTATGCTATGGCGGAAATGACGGAGAAACTGGCGGCGTAAAAACGTAACCCGATCCACCTTAGCCAAGCCGCCAAACTGTCTCACCAAGCGGGACCACCTCTCCTTTCATTGGTAACGCCACAAGCAAAACTAATGAGCGCGGACTGCCATACTGCGCACGATGACCAATTATCTGAAAACAATTAGCGACGTTTCGAGTCCTTTCAGCTGCAAAAAGAAGAAAATTGTTTGCGCGTCCGGCCATCACCCCTTTTCAGAGCATGCGAGCAGTTATGATCCACGCGTAGGAGTCGAAGAGTACTCCCTCGGGGGTAACATGCGCCTCAAGCAAATCACCCAATTGTTTCAATGCCCTGTCACGCTGCTCGGCGGCGTGGGTCATGTCCTCCTTTGCCAGATAGAGATCGATGAGTGCTTCAGAGGCCGCATCGATATCCACGCCATAGAAAACGGATTCTCGCACCTCGGCAAAATTGATCGAACCGAAGCCTGCATCCCTGAGGACTTCCGTTACAATGGCGGGATCGCTCATTGAAAATGCTGCGGGAGCATCGGGGGAAACTGCGATCAGGGGTGCCATAGCCCGTCTGATGGACCGGGCCCAATCATTGCGCTCCTGGCTCTGCCACACCATCCATGCAAGGCGCGCGCCTGGACGCATCGCGCGGGCTATATTGGCACACGCGGCTGCCGGATCGGCAAAGAACATGGTACCAAACCGACTGATGCATAGGTCAAAGCTCGCTGGCGGAAATGGGTGATGCTGGGCATCGCCATGCTCGAATGTAACATTCCGCAGTCCCGCTTCGCTGGCACGTCGTCGCGCGATCTCAAGCATCTTCCGCGACGTATCCACGCCGACCGCATGGCCATTCACCGCGACGCGGGCGGCCTCACGCGTCGTTTGTCCTGCCCCGCAGCCGATATCGAGCACGCGATCTCGTGTGCCAACGCCGGCGGCCGCGCGCAGGTGCTGATTGTGCCGTTGTAATTCGGCGTCATAGAAGTCGGCGCGATTCAAGGTCTTTGCTCTCACTGCTTGTCACTGTCATTTGGCGGCATTCCGACATGTTCGTTGATGGCGGAAACGATTTTGTCCCAGTCACCGGGATGAAGTTCATGGCCCCCACTTTCGATTTTCACAAACCTGGCACCAGCCACGGCTCGTGCGAGAGTCTCGCCATGCGCTATCGGGAAAACCGGATCGGCCGTGCCGTGAATGACGAGAAGCGGCACGTTCATCTCGGCCAGCCGCCCCCGCCATGTCGCGCCGACGTCGAAAAGGACGCTGTGGTTGGTGGCACTCAGATAGCCTCCAGAGCGGTCGAAATCTCGTTCGAGAAAAGCGCGGGTGCCTGCTGCGTCGAACTGGTGTGCCGTCCCTGCCGTCAGGCGCGCATCCTCGACCAGGTAGGCGACTGCATCCGCTCGGTCCGACCAGTTTGCCTCCACGGACATATGTTCCATCCAGGCCGGGCCGCTAGCTGGAAGGCCGGACGTGTCGACGCCGACCGGCGAGGTGCTGATCGTCGTCAGCGACAGCACGCGCTCTGGATTCCTCAATGCGGCCACCTGGCCGACCATGCCGCCGAGGGAGAAGCCGACGATATGAGCGCTTGAAGTCCCGTAGCCGTCGAGCACGCGGAAGACGTCGCCGACAGCATCGTCGAAGGTGTAGCCGGGCCTACCGGGTGGATATTTTGTCGAAAGGCCGGTGTCGCGCTGGTCATAGCGGATGATAAAGCGACCTCGCCCAGCCAGGCGCTCGCAGAATCCCTCGGGCCACCACAGCATCGACGCCATTCCGCCCATGATGAGAACGAGCGGTGGGTCGTTTGCATCGCCAAAGCTCTGCGTCGCGAGTTCGACCCCGTCAGTGCGGATCATCAGTCCACTCATGCGAGTCCCTCCCGGTGCAGCGCGGCTTGCACGGAAGGCCGCTGCATGATTCGTGCGATGTAGCCTTCGAAGGGTTCCGGCAGGGAGAACCCGAGGTGAGTCGCGCCCCAGGCAAGTTGGAAGAGATAGGCGTCCGCGACTGTGAAGATCTCTCCGAACAGATAGCCCCGTTCCAGTCGACCCGCGACGAAGCCGAACCAGTGTACTATTTGCAGGCCGGTCGGCTCCCTGACTTCCTCTGGAAGGGAGAGGTAGGTGGGAAAGCGCTTGTGAATCTCGGTCGCGATAAAGCTCAGCATCTCGAGCAGGCGATAGCGGCTGAGATGGCCTTGCGGTGCCAGCTTTGGTTCGCAATCGGCGACCCAGGCCAGGATCGCGACGTTTTCGGTCAGCATCTCACCATCGTCAAACATAAGAGCGGGCACATAGCCCGTTGGATTGATGTCCGTGTATAAACCGCCGCTTTCAATCTGCCTGGTCTCGAGGTCGACCTTGACCAGGTCGAACTGAAGTCCTGCCTCCAGCATCGCGATGTGGTCCGCTAGGCTTGTGAACCCGGGCGCCGAGTAGAGTTTCATCCAATTGATCCTTCCTTTGCTTGTTATGTGCGTTTCTGAGAAGAGGTAGGTCAGGCCATGCGGCCGGTCGATGCCCGTGGACGTCCCCTTTGTGCCCCATACTGTGGCTAAGGCATGGGGTGCCGCATCAGGCATATTGAGTAGGCCGATTAGAAATGCATGTTGGGAGCAGAGTAATCCGACGGATCGACCGCGCATTTCGCCGGAGACGCTCAGCTTCAACCGCGGCCCTGGCTTCCAGGCACCGCCGGTGCGCTCCCGTCAGTCGGACAGTCGTCTGCTGATCGCGCGCATTGGGACAACTGTGACTTCTTCTTTGCTGATTACGAGTTCACGTTAGCGGAGTATTTTGTGTCGACTTTCTGTAAAAGGGTGCCGCTCTCGGGCCGAACCGCAGAACTCGCTTTCATGGAAACCGCTTTCCGAGATGTTGCTGGCGGCCGGCAACGCTGCGTTCTTCTCGGGGCCGAAGCAGGGGGCGGAAAAAGCCGGTTGGCGCAAGAGTTCGCAGACCGGATCTCCGACCGCGCCTTTATTCTGAAAGGGGGATGCATTGAACAACAGGAATCAGCCCTACCCTATGCGCCTGTCACGGCTCTGTTGCATGAATTGGTTCGTCTGCGCGGCCAGTCCCTGATCACATCGCTCGTCGGCCGTGAGGGTGCGCGAGAACTGGCGTGGCTTCTTCCCGAATTCGGCGAGATCTCCGAACGATTTGATGCGGGCATCGCAAGGTCGCGGCTGTTCGAGACGCTGCGGAGGCTTTTCGAGGAACTGGCACGCGACCTGCCGCTTGTCCTTATCATAGAGGACATTCACTGGGCCGATCAGGGAACCTTCGATCTGCTTCGCTTTCTCACGAGGCGGTTGAAGGGAATTCGGCTCATGCTGATCCTCACCTACCGACCCGAAGAGGCGAGCGCCAGCAACGCCATGCGGACCACCATCGCGGACCTTTCTCTTTCCGAGGGTTGCGATGCGGTGAAACTTCCTCGCCTCACCCGCAAGGAGATTGGCATGCAGCTTGAGGGCCTGCTCGGGCGGCTGCCAACGCCTGCAATGGTCAACAGCGTCTATGCAAGGGGCTGCGGAATCCCGCTATTCACTGAGGCTCTCGTGGATGCATCCGGAAGCCTGCGGACAGATGTTCCCGGCTCGCTCAACGACTATCTGCTGAAAGCCGTGAGAGATGTGCCAGCAACGACGCGCGCATTGCTGAAAATGATAGCGCTCGGTGGGACGCATGTCACCCATTCGCTTCTTCGCAATGTGGCGAACAAGCCGGACCTTGAGCTCGCGGAGTTGTTACTCCCCGCGATAATGGCCGGGATTTTGGTGTCTGATCGAGAAGGGTATGCGTTCCGCCACGCGCTCATCCACAACGCGGTGCGGGACGACCTGATTGCCGGCGAAAAGGTGGCAATCCATTTGATTTATGCGGATGTGCTCGAACGTGGACCGGTTCCAAGCTATCGCATCTGGCATTCCGTAGCGCTGGCGCGGCACTGGCAAGGCGCCGGCCAGGCGGAACGATGCCTCAAATGGGCCTGGCATGCTGCGGCGGAAGCCGCTGCTGCTTTCGCCTATATGGACCAGATGGAAATGCTGAAGCTCGTATTGGCCGCATGGCCTGAAGTCGAAAATGCCAACGGATTGATCGGTGCGGACCATTGCAAAGTGCTGGAGCTCGCCGCTGACGCCGCTTGCTGGGCAGCCGAGGCGGAGCAGGGGCTCGCCTTTGTCGAACGCGCACTTGCCGAACTGGACATCGACCGCGACGGGGAACTGTTGGCAGGTCTTCTCCTGCAGCGTGCCGTAATGCGTCAGCATTCACTTATCGCAGGGGAGATCGCAGATCTCGAGCGTGCACTTGACCATGCAACTCGTCCAACAAGGTTGCGCGCTGACGCCCTCGGGCAGTTTTCCCGCGCGCTGATACTGCGAGGAGAATTCGATCGCGCCAAGCAACTAGGCGAGCAATTGATTGATCTCGCGGAAAGGCTAGATGACGAGGAGTATCGCATCGAGGCCCTGGTCATAGAGGCCTTGGTGAGTTTCGCGGAGAATGGGTCTGACGTCGAGGCGTTTTGGAGCGTGGCTCGGCGCGCCGACCACGCTTCAATCGGCCGGGTCGAGGTGCTGGCTGGCGCCGCCCTACTTCAGGCCCTGTTGGAGACGGGAAACTATGCGAGTATCCTTGAGATCGGCCCAGCGATTTTCGAGCGGACGGTCGAGCTCGGCCAAGCTCGATATATAGGCGCAATAGTCGGTTCACCCCTTTGTCGCGCGTACTTGGCTTTGGGCCGCGTATCCGCTGCCGCTGAGACCTGTGAACGGATGGCGGCGCTTGATCCGCTGCCACTGGGGCTTATTCAAGTCTTTGAATGCCGAGCGGAGATCGCAATCGTGTTAGGCGATGCGGATCGGATAGCGGCGGCGGTACGATCTTTGCGCGGTCTTCCGCCCGGACCGCAGGTTGTCGACTATATGGAGGCCAATCTTCTTAGATTTGAGATCGAAAGCGGTGCTCTTTCAGGTAACTGCGACTATTCGGCAGAGTTGGTGAGATCCGCCCGAAAATACCTGAAGACTCGACGAGGAGTGTCTTGGTCGCTCCTGGTTTCCGCCATACGCGTTGCCGTCGACACGAACCAGAACGACGTCGCTCTTGACCTCGCTGAACTCGCCGCTCGGGCCTCGTGCCGCAATATGCTGGAGCAGGTCCTGAGGCTGGAGATCTCGGCTGAGATGTCACGCGTCACAGCTTCTGATCTGGATACATGGGAGTCAGTCGCTCGAAGCTGGGCCGGTCTAAGCCAGCCGTTCCCGCAGGCATATGCCCTCATGCAGGCAGGTGCCGCCGCAATGAACGCTGGCAAGCGAGCGATCGGGGCGCACAATTTCCGACGGGCACTTCATCTTGCACAGTCGATTCGCGCGCAACCTCTGTCCCACCAGATCGAGGCCATCGCTGCGAAGGCTCGTATTGATCTCCGAGATGGAGAGAGCGGCTATGTCCCAAGGGCGCCTTTCGGCTTAACCGACCGGGAATTCGAGGTACTCCGACTTATCGCCAACGGCCAAAGCAACCGCGAGATAGCCAAGAATTTATTCATCAGCCCGAAAACGGCGAGCGTGCACGTGTCCAATATTTTGAGCAAACTTTCCGTTCCCAATCGTGGCGCAGCGGCCGCGATCGCGCATCGGCTTAGGATCATTGATTTAGGATAAGACTCGTTGGCCCGGATCCACAGAGCACATGCGGATTAACAAAGAAGTTCAGCCGTATAGCGCCGCTCTCAAGCAATGGCGTCTTGAGCGGGAGGCTCTCAAGGGCGACGGCTACTTCGGGAAATGACTGAGCGTCCTAGCCGCTTCGCCACAACTGTCGGCAACCGCGGAAAGTAAGATTAATCCTTGTCAACAGGCAAACCTCGGAAATGCTCCATCGCATCGTCAAGTCGCACCCACTTATGTTTCGATTGTTCAAATACCGACAGGGCAGGTGGTTCGAAGCTGAGATCCGCAAATGATCCCACCGCCACGCCGATCCAATCCGGGGAAGCATCGGCCTGCCAATAGACGGTCGAGCCACAAGTTGGACAAAAATGCATTCGGACCTTACGGCCACTCTCAGCAGTGCGAACGAACTCTGTGGAGGCTCCCGATATTTCGACGCTGTCGATCGAGTAGAACGCATTAGCGCTGAACGGCGCCCCAGTTCTCCTCTGGCAAGCGAGGCAGTGGCATAGCGCAGTCAATTTTGGCGGCTCGCCGACTTTCAATTTCAGAGCGCCGCAGGCGCATTCAGCATCGTGCATGGTACATCCTCCAGGGTGCACCCTGGGATTCTTGTCAAGGTTGAGGGATGAAGCCGCAGGCCCGAATGGCAGTTCTTTGCCCGGGCGGTAGAACGGGGCAAATATCCACTGTCACTTTAGGCTCTCATATATGAGCCGGATTGTAGATCGCGGATATTCCCAAGTCTAGCGGGGATTTGGTCGAAATTATCCAGAAGGCCGAACAGCGTCGTCGCCAAACCATGACGCCCATCGGCTGTGTCTGTTTTGCGCAGTCAAGTCAGTCCGGTGCCTATTGCGGCGTTTCTCCTGGGCCTGGAGGTGAGCTTCGCCCCATTCGGCCGGCGCAGCTGTCCTCAGATGCTCAAGCAAATGTATTTGATTTCGATGTAATCCTCGGTGCCGTACTTCGAACCTTCGCGGCCCTGCTCGGACTGCTGATGCCGCCGAAGGGCGCCACTTCGGTGGAAATCAGGCCGGTGTTGACGCTGACCATGCCGTATTCAAGTGCTTCGGCGACGCGGAAGATCTTCGAGACATCCTTCGAGAAGAAGTAGGAGGCCAGGCCGAACTCGGTGTTGTTGGCCATCTCGATAACCTGTTTCTCCGTCTCGAATTTGAACAATGGTGCCACCGGACCGAAGGTTTCCTCGCGGGCAACGATCATCTCGCTGATGACGCCGGTCAGGATGGCCGGCTGGAAGAAAAGGCCGCCCTTCTCATGCGGCTTGCCTCCGACAGCGATCTTCGCGCCCTTCTTAAGCGCGTCCGCGATGTGTTCCTCGACCTTCTCGACCGCTTTCTCGGTGATCAGCGGGCCTGCATTGACGCCCGATTCGAAGCCATCACCTACCTTCAACGCGCCAACCTTTTCGGTCAGTTTCTTAGCAAACGCGTCATAGACGCCGGCCTGGACGTAAAGGCGGTTGGCGCAGACGCAGGTCTGACCGTTGTTGCGGTACTTGGAGACCATGGCTCCCTCGACCGCCGCGTCGAGATCGGCTTCGTCAAAAACGATCAAGGGTGCGTTGCCGCCAATCTCGAGGCCCAGCTTCATGATCTGTTCGGCGCCCTGGCACATCAGGTTCTTGCCCATGCCTGTCGATCCGGTGAAGGTCAGCTTGTGGACCTTGTCGTTCTCCGCGAACTACTTGCCGATCGCCGGCGAGTCCTTTGAGGTGACGACGTTGCAGATACCAGCCGGGAGACCTGCACGCTCGGCCAGGAGCGCCAGCGAGAGCGCCGTTTCCGCTGCTGGCTTCGAGATCATGGCGCAGCCGGCGGCCACGGCCGGCGCAAACTTGCGGGCCAGCATGGCGTTCGGGAAGTTCCAAGGCGTGATCGCCGCGACAATGCCGATCGCTATTTGATGACGATGATGCGCTTGTCCTGTTGGTGACCCGGAATAGTATTGCCATAGACGCGCTTTGCCTCCTCGCCGAACCATTCGACACAGGACGCGCCGTAGAGGATCTCGCCCTTGGCCTCGGCCAGCGGCTTGCCCATTTCCATGGTCAGGATCGTGGCGAGGTGGTCAGCATTGGCGACGATCAGGTCGTATAATTTGCGCAGCACGGCTGCGCGCTCCTTGCCGGTCTTCCGCGCCCTGTAGGCGGCATCGATCGCACGGGCCGCCTCGGCCCGGTTCATGTCCGGCAGCGTGGCGATCAACTCGCCATTGGCGGGTTCGTCACCTTGGAGGTCTTCCCGCTGTCGCTCTTGGCAGCCCACCTTCCTGCAAGAAAAGCTTTGTCGCTAACGAGAGAGGTGGCGTTCAACTTCGATACGAGTGTGTCCGAGATGGTCATTAGGTAACTCCTGCGCATTTGGGGACAAGCTGCACGTTCACGTCGTTTAAGTTGTATGATAGTCGACATTCTACTCGCCCGAGGGAATTATTGTCATTGTCGCGGCAATGACATGTTGTATGATGTCACGATGATTACAAACCAAGAAACAGGCCATGATGACTGTGTTCAAAAGTGATATGGGCAAGATCGAATATAAGCCACTTAACGAGCGCGCCTACGACTCGATTAAAAGCAGTCTGATCTCAGGAGAGTTCACTCCACGGCAGGTACTTGTGATCCGTACGTTGGCAGAAGCTTACGGCATTTCCACGACTCCTATTCGTGAGGCTTTGCAACGGCTTGTCGGGGAAGGACAACTCGTCATGCTGGCTAACCGATCCATTGCAGTCCCCGACTGGGATGCCGCCAAATTCGTGGAGCTCTTCCGGATTCGATGCGAACTCGAGGGCCTGGCCGCCGAGCTTGCCACGAAGATCCTGCCGCCGCGGGTGATTTCCGAGCTAGCGGCACTGTCTCAACAACTTGGTGACGCCGCCAAGCGCGAAGACC
The DNA here is from genome assembly GCF_051669845.1 of Pararhizobium sp. O133. Taxonomy (NCBI): domain Bacteria; kingdom Pseudomonadati; phylum Pseudomonadota; class Alphaproteobacteria; order Hyphomicrobiales; family Rhizobiaceae; genus Pararhizobium; species Pararhizobium sp. O133. Next base: position 74,983 of record NZ_CP196428.1, read on the forward strand.
ACGCCGACTACGTCTCTCTTAACCAACGCTTCCACTTTACGATTTACCAGCATGCCTCGTCGCCTCGTTTACTTCGTATCATCGAGAATCTATGGGGTGAGGTTGGCGTCTATATGAACGAGCTCTTCTCACACCCCGGGTACGGCTCAATCGCCAACGAGGAACATGAGCACATTGTCAGGGAAATCCGGAATGGCAACGCTTCCGAGGTGCGACGCCATATGGTGGCCGACATCTCGAAAGCCGCAGACTTCCTTCTCCCAAGGATCGAATTTCTCGCAAACGAGGAGAAAACGATCACCGCGCAACTCCGCTAACGGCTGGCAAATGGGACTTCCAGGGATGATGATCCTCGACTTGAGCCGCGAGTTGAAGAAGAGTGGTTTCGTCCCCGTGCCTGGCAACGTACTGGATCCCCACAGGAAGACCAGCTTTAGACCGATGTAGTTTGTTGCGAGCGCTGACAGGCCTCCGGGTCAGGGGCAGGACCCCAGTTGGCCCCCCCCCCCGCGTGACGCCATTTTTCAATTCATCGGAGATTGTGTGCTAAGTGACAACCAACTCTGCTCCGGCTTCTACGTTGCGGAAGGATCGCCAGGAGAATTGTCTGAAGTAACGTCTAGAAATGCTGCCGTGTCCCGGACTGTAGGGCTTTTGCAAAGCGTATATACACAACCGAACCACGCATCAGCGATATCTGGACCATAGGTAATCCGGCCACGTGATCGTTTGAGGCCGACAACCCGCAGCACAATGCAGGAACTCGGATCGATCCGGCTCCGTCCGAACCTTCTGCGACTGCTACGAAACGTGCAGCAACTGCCGCCGCTGCGCCCCCCAGGACCCATCAGCGGTCCGCGATGTGTCGAAAGGATTCCGCGTCTTTCCATGAAGCCTATTCTCGGTGCCTATGGACCATACATTTTCCGGCGCGCTTGAGCGGCCCTGTTTATGCACGAGAGCGGAAATTGGCCGCAATGGCAAGTGAATTAGCCCCCGAAAGGCCCGGACATGCTCCCCCACTTAGCTAAGTGTGTAGGAGTAATGTTGGTAATATGACTAGCAGCAATTTTAAGATGGAAGTTCTCTCCGGGCCGGAACGTCGGCGGCGCTGGAGCACGGCAGAGAAGCTGGCGATCATTCAGGAGACCTATGAGGCGGACGCGACGGTTAGCATCGTTGCCCGGCGTCACGGCATCCAGCCGAACCAGTTGTTCGCCTGGCGTAAGCTGGCGTCCCAAGGGGCACTAACGGCGACGGCCGCCGAAGAGGAGGTCGTTCCGGCTTCCGAATACCGGGCGCTTCAGTCCCAGGTGAAGGAGTTGCAACGCCTGTTGGGCAAGAAGACGATGGAGAGCGAAATCCTGAAGGAAGCTCTCGAAATCGCCAACGGCCCAAAAAAACAGATGTTGCGTGCGCTCTCGCTTCCAAGGGGGATTTTGGGATGAAGACCGTCTGCGAGACTTTGGGTGTCGCCCGGTCGAATATCGCCGCGCGTGCCGCAGGCTCCCCTTCCAGAGCCAGAGGACGGCCACCACTCCCGGATCGGGAACTGGTGGAGGAAATCAAGGCCATCATCGCCGACATGCCCACCTACGGCTATCGGCGTGTCCATGCCATCCTGCGCAGGAATGCGCGGAAAGACGGGCGTTCGTGGCCCAATGCCAAGCGCGTTTACCGGGTCATGAAGCTGCACAATCTGCTGCTGGTGCGCCACACCGGAGCGGTCGACAAACGCCTCCACGACGGTCAGGTCGCTGTCGAACGTTCGAACATCCGCTGGTGCTCCGACGGCTTCGAGATCGGCTGCGACAACAAGGAGAAGGTCCGTGTCGCCTTCGCCCTCGACTGCTGCGACCGTGAGGCTATCGCTCATGTCGCCACCACCGAGGGCATCAAGAGCCGGGACGTGCAGGACCTCGTGATCACCGCCGTCGAGAACCGCTTCGGCCGCATCAACATACTGTCCGAACCCATCGAATGGCTCACCGACAACGGTTCCTGCTTCATCGCCAGAGACACCGCATCCTTGCTCCGCGACATCGGCATGGAACCGTGCACGACGCCGGTGCGAAGTCCGCAATCGAACGGAATGGCCGAGGCGTTCGTCAAAACCTTCAAGCGCGATTACGTCTCGGTGAATCCAACCCCAGACGCCGAAACCGTCATGGCGCAACTGCCGTTCTGGTTCGAGCATTACAACAATCTTCACCCTCACAGTGCTTTAGGATATCAGTCACCGCGCGAGTTCATCAGCTCGAAATCTCACACCTGAGCATGTCCGGTCTTTTGGGGGCAACTCCAGCAAGACCGTGGAGCAGCCAAGCTCGGTCTTCGCGTCTAATCTCGGGAGGCCTCGATCTACGCACGTCATGCATTGGATGCCGTCACTCGGAGGTAATCGTGTAGGCGAGGGAGCGGAGCATGTGGCTCCGCCAGTATCGATCGCCGCGCGTTAACCGGCGGAGATGCATTCTCAGGCGCTAGGGGCTGGCATTATGTGAAAGACGAGAGAAAATCACGGCTGACAGCAGGCGTCGCTAGTCGAAATTGCGTCTTTTCCCCGCAAGTCCTCACTCAGTTTGCGCGATGCGCGGAGGCAGCCACTCGCAAAAAAAGTCAACAAACGCACGAACTTTGGGGACGCGATAGCGATTTGGAGGCCAGAGGATATTGTACGTGCCTCGACGTTCCATCTGCCCATCAAGCACGGTCTTCAGCGATGTGTTAGCCAAACTGGTCGTTAGAATGAAACTCGGAAATGCTGCGATACCTCCGCCGGCGAGCGCCATGTCAAAGAGAGGTGCATTGATTGTAGAGGTAAGGCTAATGGGCGCTTCAAAATCTGGTTCGCTTGGGAAGGGCCACGGTACAAGCCGCCCATTCCAGAATTTTTGCCGAAGGCAGGTGTGCGTGAGAAGGTCTGCGGGGCTGCGCGGTTCTCCGTGCGCCTGGAGGTAGGCTGGCGACGCAGCGAGGACCCAGTCGAAGCTACCGAGTTTTCGATGAATGAGCCTTGAAGTTGAAAGCTCGCCAGTCCTTATCACCACGTCGTAACCCTCCTCGATAACATCGACCAGGCGATCACTGTAATCGAGCTCCAAAACGATACCGGGGTGAAGCGCGGTGAACCGCGCCATAACAGAAGTGAGGAGCTCTCCCCCGAGTGGAAGGCCGACTCGTAGATGTCCACGGGGTTCCTGCGAGACCTCCGCGACCTCGTCCTCGGCAGCTTTCAATTCCTCAAGAATATTGCGCACGCGACCGAGATAGATGCTGCCCGCCTCGGTTAACGACAGACTCCGCGTCGTACGATGAAAAAGTGCACACCCAAGCTGCATCTCCAACCCTGAGATCGATTTGCCTATCGCAGAGGACGTAATCCCGAGAGCGAAGCCCGCACCCTTGAAACTGCGGAGCTCGGCCGCTGCGACAAACGCTCTTAGGGCTGCAACGCTCTCGACATTCGACCTTATTACCAACTTTTCCTCCGCGGAGTTTTTCATTTTGGATGATTTATCTTTAGTTTGTTCTTGCCTAGGTTCGAACGGGTCGGAAGCTGCATAGCCAATAGCGGTGCCCCGAAGACCTTGCCTAGTGGCTCACTTGAGCCGATGCCAACTCGAAAGTGGGGATAGAGGTTTCGACTAGGCGGTATCGCGGGTAGATGCTGCATCTGAGCGCCACCCCTTGCTCCCAACAGATGGCGGGGATTTTGGTTCGCGCGGCTGACAGTATGGCTCTGCGAAAGCTAGCCGCAATTTTGCAAACGTTTCGAAGGACCTATGACTTCATGTCCACTTCTTCCGCTCAGTCCACAAGTGATGTACATCTGCCTTCCACCAAGCAAGTACATATTGCCGTGCTATTCGCGTTGGGTGTTTCCCACCTATGCAACGACACGATACAGTCCATCATCCCAGCCGTATATCCACTTGTAAAGGCAGAGTTTTCCCTCGATTTTATGCAGATCGGCATAATTACACTTGTGTTCCAGATTGCGGGAGCCCTTTTCCAACCGGCGATAGGCCTCTACACAGATCGTCATCCGCTCCCGTACTCCGCGGCTTTCGGCATGATCTTCACTATGGCTGGCCTTGCTGCGCTGGCTTACGCCTCCTCCTATCCGCTAGTGCTAATTGCTGTCACTTTGATCGGAATTGGATCATCAATCTTTCATCCCGAGGCAACCCGCGCTGCCCGCTACGCGTCCGGGGGAAGGCAGGGCCTGGCGCAAGGAATCTTCCAAGTCGGTGGACAGATTGGCGGCGCGTTGGGACCACTAGCCGCTGCGTTCTTGATTGTGTCGAACGGTCGACAAAGCGTCGCCGTATTCACAATCCTGGTTGTAATCGCGATTTTTCTGCTTGTCTGGACCGCCCGTCAGTCCGATCAGATCAAATCGCACTTTGAGGCTTACAAAAAGGCCGCGGGCGAAGCTGGCAGCATTTATCCGCGCCGAGCCGTCATTATTGGGATGGGCATTTTGACCGTTCTAATGGCCTCTAAGCTCTCCTATCTCGAAGGGTTCCGCTCTTTCTACACCTTTTACTTGATCGACCGCTTCAACGTGTCCGTCGAAACATCCCAATTGATGCTTTTTGTATTTTTCATATCTTCAGCCGTTGGCGTTCTGCTGGGCGGATTAGTGGGCGATAGGATCGGGAGGTATCAGATCATCTGGATCTCGATACTCGGTCCACTGCCGTTCACTCTACTTCTGCCCTTTGCAGATTTCTTTTGGACTGGCGTGTTAACCGTGGTGATCAACCTTCTGATGGCAAGCGCGTTCGCTTCGATCATGATCTACGCCATGGAACTGGTACCTAGCCGTATAGGGCTCATAGGCGGTCTCTTTTACGGCTTGAACTTCGCGATTGGTGGCGTCGCCGCTGCTTTGCTGGGATCATTGGCTGATCGCGTTGGGATCGAAGGGGTGTACAGCGTTTGTTCATTCCTGCCAGTTGTTGGCGTTCTAGCCGTGTTCCTACCGCGTCTTCGTAGCAAACGCTCATGATTATACGGACACAAGCACGTTGAGGTACCTTGCGCTCGGCGGCGGCCAAGCATGTTCGAGAAGCGCAATTAATTAGATAGTTGGCATGGGACCAGCTACCTCCCCTGGTTCAGCCAACCAGAATGCCGCCGCAGTGTCGGCGGCATTCTGTTTGAGCCCCCGCGTCGAAGCTAGCCGTATTGGCGCCCTTGAGCTCGGCGGCTGCATGGCCTTTTGACTATAGCCCGAACGACGATCGTCCCGGTGAGCCAGTAGGTCATGATGTCTGTGATCAGCCCGTCGCGACCAAAGCGTGCGTCGGTCTCTTCCGCCGCCCATGCCCGCCATGAAGCTCATGATCCAGGCGGCGAGGCCGACTGGCGAGTGGTTCATGGCAAAGACAGACTTTGCGGCTTGGTAGCGCGCAGATTTAAGGCGCCATGAGCGAAGAACCACTGCTGGATGGCCGCGGCATAGGCCTGCTCGGGCGGGGTAAGCAAGGCAAAGTCGGTGACCCGTCGGGGCGGCCGACATCGGTCAAGTGGTAGCCGAGCAGCTGCTCGGATGATGCTGAGCCAGCGACATCGAGATGATCGAGCCGCTGTCGCCGCCCGCGACGATAAACCTGCCATAACGCCGGGTCTCGTTAATGAGCTTGGAGAAGAGGTCAGCGACCCGGTCCATCGGCAGCGCCGTGCGGATTGAAGAGCCGGAGCCGGCAATGGACGGACAATGACATGGAAGTTCTTCGACAGCGCGCCGTTGTGTCAGGCGGCGGTTTGGAAACGGTTGCGTCGACGACCACCGCGGTGTTGGTGATCAGCTTGCAAACCCATGCCATCGCCGCCAGGTGGAAACGGCGATACTACTCACGGAAGCAATTCTATTAGCACTGAAGCTGCCTCGCTTATGTCACGGCCAGTTGCCTCCGATGCCGCGCATGCGTCCTTTCGCCTAAGGGCGTTTATCATCTTCTCGTGCTCGTCGTTGGCAATTGAATGGTATCGGCCTTCTTGCGCTAGGCCATTGAGCCAAGGACCGGTTCTAAGCCAGCATAGGCCAATCAACTGTTGCAGATAGGGCAGGTTGGACGCTTCATAAATTGTAAAATGAAACGTTTGATTGTCTGCAAGGTAATCTGGGAACGAACGATTGTTTATTGCCACTTGCATCCGTGCCGACAACGCATGAAGTCGGTCACAGAGTTCTTCCCCTGCACGAGTCGCCGCCGCTTCGACAGCTAGGCGTTCTAGTCGAAGACGTATGTCGGTAACTTCGACGAACCGGTCGCGGGTCATCACCGGGACCTGGATGCTACGATTGGCCGCCAGCTGCAGAGCGCCCTCTGCGATAAGCCGTTGCAAGGCCTCCCGCACCGGTGTCGACGAGATACCTAAGCTCGAGCCAATGCCGCGGATGGTTAAAGGCTGCCCAGGCGCGAGCCTGCCGGTCAGTAGCGCGTTGCGCAACGCAACGTACGCCTGTTCGTGCAACGGCTCCGACGTTAACTGAGTGAACTCCATTTGCTCTTCCAAGTTTGGGCTGCCAAAAGAAGCCGTCCGCGCAATGCGAACGTGGCCACTCCTTGGCATTCGGAGTAGACGAGCACATGGCCGGGATTTCCCACTAATGCTCGTCGGTCAATAGGCATTGAAAGCCGCTTTGATGGATTCTACGAGCCGCTCCGCGTCGCTGCGGCCAAGGACTAGAGGGGGCCGAATTTTCAGAATATTTGCCCCCGGTCCGATTGCGCTTATCAGGGCCCCGTTTTGACGGAGATGGTTTACCACGTGGCTCGCAAGTCCGGCGTTGGCCTTATCGCCATCGATGCATTCCACAGCAAGGAACAGCCCCGCGCCACGCACTTGTGCGACATCATCACGCCCGGCGGTTACCTCACTAAAGCTCTTGAGGAGGAAATCTCCGACGGTGCGCGAATTTTCCTGTAGGCCTTCCTGCTCAATAACGTCGAGTACAGCCATTCCGGCTGCACAAGCCACCGGGCTGCCGCCGAAAGTGTTGAAGTATCGTGCCTTTGTCCCAAACTCTTCGACGAGCTCAGGTCGTAGTGCGAGCCCGGCTACCGGAAAGCCATTTCCCATCGGTTTACCCAGACTTACCATATCTGGAACAACGTCGTGGCGCTGAAATCCCCAAAAAGTCTCGCCTGTTCGGGCGAAACCTGGTTGCACTTCATCCGCGATAAAGAGTCCCCCCTCAGCTCGAATGAGCTCAACGGCGGGTTTGAGGAAACCCGGAGGATCAACATAGAGCCCATCGCTGGAGAAGATTGTATCAACGACGAACGCAGCAGGCTCGATGCCGTCGCGGCGCATTTCGGCGATGGCTGCGGCGAGGTCGCGAGCGAGTAGCGCTCCCTGTTCCTCCGGTGGGACGCGGTACGAATCTGGCGCGGGGATCAGTCGAACCCTCGGTCCACGATGGACGAATTCACCTAAGGCAGGGGATATTTCCGAAACCGCCTCGGTCACGCCGTGATAGGCGCGGTTCGTCACGATGACGCCCTGTCGCCCAGTGTACGACCGCGCGATCCTCAGTGCGAGGTCATTTGCCTCCGAGCCGGTACAGGTGAACATCATGTGGCCGAGCGCGTCAGGCATGGATCTGAGCAACCTGTCCGCATAGGCGACCACGCCATCATGTAGATATCGGGTATGGGTATTGAGGATGCCGAGCTGGCGTGTGACCGCCTCAACGACCTTGGGGTGGCAGTGCCCCACGGATGTCACGTTATTGTAGGCATCGAGATAGGCTTTCCCCTTGTTGTCATAGAGCCAGACGCCTTCGCCGCGGACAAGATGAAGGGGCTGCTCGTAAAACAGACGATAGGCAGGTCCAAGAACTTGGTTTCGATGCTCGATCAAAGCCACGTCCTCGGCGTCGAGAGCCGACAGGGTATTGGGATCAAACGCATTGACCATGGTCATTGTACATACTCCTGTGTGGCGGAAAGGGCGGCGGCGCGTAACGCGCGCGCGGTCGGGACGACGCCAATTTCGTCGATAACGTCGAGCCCGCGCAGTGATGCGGCGGCGTTTCGCATAATGTAGCTCGCATTTTCAGGATAACGCCTTGCGCGCCACGAGGTGATGGCGAGCGTTGTAAGATGACGCAGCCGGATTAAATCCGGCAACAGCGATAGTTCGTCCTCATCAAGCGGCAGCACGCTGACGTAGCCGCCAACCATATCAGCTGCACGACGCAAAGGTTCCGCGTCATCCGTAATGTGATAGGAGCAAGCGACAGCTAAGTCACAAATGATCGGTGTGTGTACCATATCGCCGAAATCAATGATCCCGGTCAGACGGGACGCATCCACTTGGTCAACCACCAGGTTGTGGGGGTTAAAGTCATTGTGAACGATCTGGGTGCGAAAGTGCGGAAGCTGTGGAGCGATTTCAGCGTCGAAACGGTCGAGTAGCAAGGCTAACCGCGTGCGGAGCTGGCCATTTTCGATGGCTTCCAGCATGGGACGCAGTCTTCCAGCATGCTTGATGTCCCATTGCAGGGCGTGGCCCGCTGCCGGATGAAAAAAGCCGCGCAACGCCTTTGTCAACTGTGCAAGCAGGACGCCAATCTCCCGGTAAACCGTGGACCTCGGATTGGCTGCATGTAACATCGTGCCATCGATAAAGGTCAGCAACCGCGCGACGTGTTCTTGCCCAGATGGTCCCTGGATAATCTCCCAAGGTTCGCCGGACAGGGTTTGGCATATCCGCTGCACGGGCAGTGAAGGATCGACGGCTGCGATATGCGCAAGAGCCGCGGTCTGCATGGCAGTGACATCGCGATCTTCCGCCACGTTTGTGATCTTGAGCAACGCCTGCTCGCCGCTTGTTAGGCGGACGTAGAAGTTGGAATCTCGTTCCGATGATAGCATCCTTATCTCGCCGGAAACGCCAAATACGCGCTTGGCAATATCGCTTGCTTCTTCCGGGGAGATCCCTGGTGGCGCAACCGACAGAAGCGAACTCTCATCGGCGTTTCCGGTCGGAAATGAGGAGAAGCAATCGGTCGAAACAATAAATGGCGGCAGCTCAGAGGAGACGCCAGCTCCGCCCGCTCGAGGATTAATGACCACGGTTGTATCCTTTGGTTATGTATCGGGCCGCACGTCAGACCGAAGAGTTACTGCCGCCGGCAAGGCACTCGCCACCATCAACCACCAGCGCATGACCGGTGATAAAGGACGAGCGGTCCGAGCAGAGAAAGAGGACAGCTTCGGCGATCTCCTCCGGCCGACCGAAGCGGCCCATTGGCACGAGATCGCGCACGACGTTTTCCAAAGCCGCGCGGCCGCCGAGCTGGGCCTCGTACGGACCATTGAACGGCGTATCGACCCAGCCGGGGCAAAGTGCATTCACCCGGATGCCATCGCGGGCGTAGTCCAGTGCGATCTGCTTCGTCATGGTTATAACGGCCGACTTGGTGGTGATATAGGCAAGCATCCCTTTGTCGAGGAACACGCCGGCATTCGAGGCGGTATTGAGGATAACGCCGCCGCCCTGTGCCCGCATGTGCGGCAGCGCCGCCTTGCAGGCCGTGAACTGCGCTACGACGTTGATCTCGTAGCTTTTGCGCATGTCGTCGGCATTTATCGCTTCCAGCGCGCCTCCGATTTGGATCCCGGCGTGATTGTGCAGGATATTGAGAGCGCCGTGTTCGCGGACGAGCTTGGCGAATACCTCGGTGACGGCGGAATCGTCCGCTACATCCATCACGGAGGACGCGGCCAGGCCGCCGGCGGCGAGGATGGCCTGCGCAGTCTCCTCGGCCAGTGCCTCGTCTCGGTCGGTCACCATCACGAAGGCACCGTTGGCCCCAAGGATAAAGGCGGATTGCCGCCCGATACCGGAGCCCGCTGCGGTCACGAGCGCGGTTCTGCCGCTGAGGATCTTTTCGCTCATGGAGTGTCTCCGACATGGCGCAAGCTGCGCTCGGTCTTCGCGTCAAACAGGTGCACGGCCCCGATGTCGATATAGAAGCTACGCACTTCGCCGCGTTCAGGCGCGGTGCCTGGTTGGAGACGCAACGTGACTTCCCGGTCGGCGAGATCACCGATGACGTAGACCTCGGCGCCGCACGGTTCGATCAGCGACGCTGTGATGGTGAAGGTCGGCCAATCGGAACGCCGCGCCTCCAGGTGGAACGCTTCTGGCCTGACGCCGAGCAACACCTCTCGACCGCGTTCCTCCTTCAGGTTAGCGAAGGCTGCCGGAAGAGGGAAGGAGAGGGCACCGTCGACTGAGATGAGGCCATCTTTGATCTTCGCGGGCAGGAGGTTCATGGCTGGGGAGCCGATGAATTTTGCAACAAAGGTGGTGGCTGGGCGATTGTAGAGATCATCGGGCGAGCCGATCTGCTCAATGCTGCCGCCCCGCATGGCGACAATCCGATCAGCAAGCGTCATAGCTTCAATCTGGTCATGAGTAACGTAAATCACGGTCTGCTTCTCTTCCAGATGCATGCGCTTGATCTCGGCTCGCATCGTGGTACGGAGCTGCGCGTCGAGATTGGAGAGAGGCTCGTCAAAGAGATAAACCGCTGGCTCGCGCACCATCGCGCGGCCCATGGCGACACGCTGACGCTGGCCACCGGAGAGGTCCCGGGGCTTGCGTGCTAGCAGGTGTTCGATATGCAGCATCTTTGCCGCTCGGTTAACCTGCTCGTTGATTTCTGCTTGCGGGACCTTGGCTAGCTTTAGGCTGAAGCCCATGTTCTCCGCAGCGGTCATGTGCGGGTAGAGCGCATAGGACTGGAAGACCATTGCGATGTCACGATTGCGCGGCGAAAGATTTGTTACGTCTCTGTCGCCGATGCGGATCGCACCGGCAGTGGTAGTTTCCAGCCCGGCTATCATGCGCAGCAATGTGGTCTTGCCGCAACCTGAAGGCCCGACCAACACGACGAATTCTCCGTTGGCGATGCTCAAATCGAGATCGCGTATGATATCGACGGTGCCAAAGCTCTTAGCAAGCCGAACCACTTCTACCTGGGCCATGCGAAATTTCCTCTTCTAGAATCTCTTTGAAAAAAGGCCGCGTCGTTCACAGACATCGGCAGCCTCTTCAATCAGGTCGGCTATGCGGGTTGCGCCATAGTCGCGCCGCATAAGCACGGCGCGCTCGCGCAGCTCAGTGGCGGATTTTGCGCGGCCGGGACGTAGCAGTTCGTAAGTATCGAGCAGCATGTCCTGCGGGACAGCCACCAGCTCGGCGGCGCGCTCGAAATTCTCGGCCAGACGGTCGCGGTTGGTGGCGCGCGCCACATCGGCCTGCAAACGCAGCGCGTCGGGCGTGATCGCCAGATCTTGGGCGGTGATCCTGCCTTCCAGGACGGCGTCGACCGTGAAATCCTCGAGGCCCAGCCCAGTCTTACTGCGCACCAGATGCGGCGCTTTTTCGGAGAGCGGGTAGAGTTCGCGTGCATCGGTGCTCATGAGTTTCGCTCCGCGCTATTAAAGAACATCTCTTCCGGCTCGGCGCCGGGTTGGGTCATTTCCGTTTCGATTGCGTAAAGTAGCGCCACGCGCGGGTGGAACCGCGCCCCAAGCGCTTGCCCATCATTGGTCACGATAATTGGTTCGGGCGTTTCGCCCCAGGTCATGCGCCCGGCGTTCCGGCCCATAGCGCGGTATTGCTCCAGTGACACCAGCGGTGCGTTGGAAAACAGTTCCAGGTTCATATGCGGCAGCCGGTCGCGATGGTGAATTATCGCGGTTCCCTTTGCCTGTATTCCGATGCCATAGCCCGAGCCCGCGAGATGTGCAGCGCTAAGGCCAAGGAATGACGTGTCCGCCGTATGGCGAATCCGCACTACGCGCGGCATGCCACCACCTTCCAGCACGCCCCGCGTCAGTGCTTCCAGCACGTCGGCTACGGCATGGCCCGCTGTCGTGCGGTGAAGGCGTTCGCCGAAGGCCGGAGAGATGCCGATCACCACCTCGTGGGGGTCTACGCCCTTCTCTGCCTTGCCGATCGCATAGAACTGGGCCGACCCAGTTGGAGGCTCATGGCTGCCTTCCGCGCTGAGGACATGATCGCGATTGATCGTGCCCCTGACTGCTTTCACGCGATTCCATCGCGCCTCGTTCATCCGGTAGCCGGTGCCCGGCCCTGAATAATGGTTCGGCTCGTTCACGGCGCTGACGACCTTGCCGTCGCGCAAAATAGCAGAGGTCTGAAGGTAATCGCCGCTGATGCGCTGGCGCAGCATGTTCATCAGGTTCTCCGCCATTTGGCGATGGCCGCGCAGCGCCAGTGCCCGCACCACGTCGAGCGCCGTCAGGCCGCGCGCGGCTATATCGCGGCTGATCTCCAGGGTGCGGACCGGGGCAAAGGTGACCGTGTCGTTGGACCCGGACGCGTGGATAACGCTGTCTTTCATGTTAGGCTCGGTTTTCGCGAGACCGAGCTCATCCAGCACATCGTCAAGCGCGTCTACCGCCTGACGCCGCACATTAAGTGCGTCCTCCTCGGCTAGCGGAGCAAGCCCGCCATCCACTTCAAAATCTCGCTGCAGGACGAGGTAGTCTTCCATCTCCTCGGCATTGATAAGCGACGGGTTGAAGGAATTGTCATAGGCGCGAATAGAGCCGAAGCCTGAGGTGATGAGGTCCGACCCGGCGAGCAGATAAGGTGTAATCTTCGCGCCGATCCGGATCTCGGATTCCGAAGTTTTCGTGTCATTGCCGGAGGCGCATTCTAGACCTAGCCATACCGCAAGCAGATTCTCCGCCATCAACTCGCGAACGCCGCCAGGCATCGAAGCCGTCAAAGGCGCGCCGTCGACGCCGCCGTTCTGAGTGCCCTGGACGCCCATAGCACGCTGGAGACAAAGACACCGAGCCTCAAGGTAGAGCACCGAGCATTTTTCATGAAAGCCCATCAGTAGTTCGGCCCCAGCACCGGAGGTGCAGCGCGCCTTGATGCCACGTGAGGCATAAGCGGCGGCCAGAAACGTTTTCGACCATGGCGTATCGTCGCCATCAATGAACGTCCGTTCGCTGCCATATACGGAAACGGTCTCCGCATAAGTGGCAAGCCCAGCGAGACCGATCTTGAGTTCCTCGGCCTCCTCGATTGAGCATTGAAACAACGTGCTGCCGCGGCCGGTAGCGGCGCCCACCGTGCAGGCGAGCGCATTGGCCCAGGCGTTGCCTGCCACGCGCATTGTGGTTTCAATCTCGTCAAAACCCAGCGCGACCGCAGTGGCGGAGTCCGCCGCCAGTTGAAGTGGATCGTCCTTTGCATTTGTGACGTGCGCCTGGTTGCCTGGGCTGTGCCGCTGACGCATCTTGGAATAGGCGAAAGTAGCTTCCAGCGCGGAAAGGTCACCTACCACTTGCGCCAGCTTGGCGGGGGTCATGCCGCGCGCTAGCCGCTCCAGCTCCCCGCGGGGTACGTTCACGTCGACAAGCATCCGTGCAACAGCTGTGCTGTCCAGCGCCATGGCTTCCGCCGCGACAGTTCGGTCGATGTGGTGTGCGGCAATGAACGCGTCGAGAATGTCGAAATCGGCGGCTTTGCGTCCGTCCATCTCAAGGATCTCGCCATCTGGTCCGAGTACCAGCCCGGGTTCAGGGTCCCAAGGCGAGTGAAACACGGCAAACCCGTTCTCTGGGCTTTCCTCGGAAAAGCTGTCGAGGCGAAGGGGGCGCTTGTCCCATTCTTGAATGCGCTTCCAGCGCTGTTGATGATCGTGCGTCACATCAGTTCTCCCGCATGATGCGCAACAGAATGACCGTCAGGACAATCACCGCCGCGAGAAGAATGAACGAAACGGCGGCTGCCTGGCCGATATCGAGAAAGCGAAAGCCGAGGCGATAGGCGTAGAAGCTGATCGTCTCGGTAACCTTGCCCGGGCCACCCTGTGTCAGCATGTAGATGAGGTCATAGCTCTTCAACGCAGTGATCATGCGGATGAGAAGCGTTACGAGGATGACGGGCTTGAGCATCGGAAGCGTGACGTGGCGGAGAATTTGAAACGCGTTCGCACCGTCAATGCGTGCTGCCTCAACTGGGTCCTGCGGCAACGATTTCAGCCCGGCATAGAGCATGATCAGCATAAGCGAAGTCTCAGTCCAGACATCGACAAACACCACAGTGGCAAGGGCGAGATTGGGATCACCGAACCAGCCCTGGCCCGGGACGCCGACCAGCGACAGTAGCCAATTGATGATCCCAAGGTTTGGATTGAACATCAGTCGGAACATCAGCGCGACAGCCACCGGAGTCATGAGGATCGGCAGCATCAACACCATGAGATAGAATTCGCGGAACTTCAGCCAGGATTGGTTCAGGAGGAGGGCAAGGCCGAAAGCGAGCAGGAATTCAAGGACAACGACGGTCACCATAAGTTTCATCGTGACCCAGGAGACGCTGGCAAACTCACGCGTCATGATGACAGCGTAGTTCTCGAACCAGACAAGGTCTCCCATGCCGTAGGTGATAATGTACTCGTGCAGGCTGAGCCAAAATGAATAGAGAAGCGGTCCCGCCACCACTAATGCCAACACAATGATTGTCGGCGTCATGAACAGCAGTTTGTAAAATCCCGTCGAGAACCCGTCCGACTTACGGGCCGGGGCCGAGGAGGTTTGGCCTGCGATCTGGCTGGCGCTTGTCATGATTTGGCATCCGTGAAACTTGAGGAGTAAGCGCTGCGGCCGACGAAACGTCCAGCCGCAGCTATTTCGTATGAGGCGACGTTCACTTCAGCAGCGGATCGCCTTTAGTCAGGCGGGCAAACTTGTCCTCAGCATTGGCGACGGCCGTGGCCGCGTCAGTGCCGTTGGCGAGGACGTCACCCATCACCTCGGCGAAGACCTCTACGAGCTGGGTGGCGCGCGACATCACCGGCAGGCCCTTGGCGTGAGCGAGCGCATCGCCGACCGCAGCCATCTGAGGCCAACGCTTGAGGTATTCCGCGTCGTCATAGATCCAGGTCTGGGTCGCCTGACCGCCGGCCAAAGCGCGCTTTTTCGCGATGTCTTTGGATTCCACCCATTTGATGAACTCCCAGGAACAATCTGCATTCGCGGCATTGGTAGGGATCGCCCAGCCCCAAGCGCCAAGCAGGCTGTCCTGGCCAGGCATACGCGCAAAACCCACTTTGTCGACCACCTTGGATTCCTTTGGGTCCTGCAGGGTGGGCATCAGAAACAGGTAGGAGATCGCGAAGACGGCCTTGTCCTGCTTCAACGCATTGGCAACGTCATCGAAATTCGCGCCAAGCGCGCCCGGCTGCGCGGCATTCGAGAGTAGGTCAGCGTAGATTTTCACCGCCTCGATGCCTTCTGGGGAGTTCAGAGAGGGCTCCCAAGACTCGCGGTTGTAGAAGTCACCCCCAAGCGAAAAGACGTAGTTTGTCGCTTCCATTACGACCGGGTCGGCGCGCTGGCCGGCCATTGCGATGCCTACCTTGCCGGTTTGCTGACCCGCCCACTTTGCAACGTCCGCAAATTCCTGGAGCGTCTCGGGAAGGCGCCAGTCGCGGCCAAACTTCTCCTTATACGCGGCCTGGAACGCCGGGTCCTCGACGATGTCCTTCCGGTAGAGCATGCCCATCGCATATTGCCAGAACGGCAACATGTAGGTGGTACCCTTGACCTTGCCATTAATTTCCATCAGCGCGGGATAGTACACCGATGTGTCGATCTTGTCGGCGGCGATGCGTTCGTCGAGGGGCTGGATCCACTTGGCGGTAACGAATTCGCCCGCCCAATAGCTATCCACCGCAAGCACATCGTAGGAGCCTGAGGAGGCGGTCAAGGAGGGCACGAGCTTCTCATGCATCAGAGTGTAGTTGACCGCTTCGATGTTGAGCTTCGCACCCGAGAGCTTCTCAAACTCTGGGCCTACCGCAATCAGCGCGGTGGTATCGGGGACGGTTTCGAGCAAGAGGTTGAGTGTTTTTCCCTTGCAGACGGCGGCAGGATCAGCGAGCGCTGTCGAGGCGGCAAGCAGCGAGGCGGCCATCACGCCAAGCCTGGTTGTGATCATTCGGGGCATGCTTCGATCTCCTTTTTGCGTGTTGAATGCAGGATTGGACCGTCGTCCCGTTTGTCAGTTGGTCAGCCTTTGACCGCTCCGAGGTTCAGCCCCGAGACGAGGAAACGGCGCATAGCGAAATACAGAATTGCCATCGGCAACATGGCGAGAATGGTGGCCGCGCTTACCGCTCCCACAGCTGTACCCTGCTGGGTAACCAGACTGGAAATTGCGACGGGTAGCGTTTTTGACTCATTGCCCGATAACATCAAAGCAAAGAGAAACTCGTTCCAGCTCAGTACAAAGCTGAGAATTGCGGCTGCACCGATGCCCGGCAGTAGCGCTGGAACAATGATGCGGATGAACGCCGTCATAGGTGTGCAGCCGTCAATCAGCGCTGCCTCGTCCAGTTCGCGGGGGACGCGCTTCATAAAGCTCATCAGAAGCCAAACGACATAAGGTAGGTTGAAGGCGAGGTATGTGACGATCAAGCCGGTGCGCGAGTCGGTCAGGCCGATATTCTTGAAGATCAAGAAAAAAGGGATGACCAGGACAATGGGCGGCATCATCTGCGTGGCGAGGATGACGATCGGCATCGCGTTGCCGCCGGCCTTGTAGCGATCGATAGCATAGGCGGCAAACGCGCCGATGACGACCGCGAGCGCCGTGGACGTTAGCGCGATGATCAGGCTGTTTAGAAAGAAGGCGCCAAAGTTCATCTCGAAGATGATCGTTCTGTAGTTATCGAGAGTCGGCGTAAAAAACAGCGCAGGCGGCAGCTGATAGGCGATCACCTTGTCGGCGAATGACGTCCGCAGCACCCAGAGGAGAGGGAGGACAACGAAGAGGGCGCAAACTCCCAGAATGAGATGCGTCATTATCCGTGCGAAGAGTGACGGTTGCACGATTGCTCCTCCGTGTTATAACAAATACCGTATCACGTATATGAGATCATACCCGGCGTTGCTGTCAAGAGGTTTTCCGGCGAACCGACAACGCGCTGAGCGTCCAAGGCGGGGTACGGCGGCCCGCTTTGCCGCCGCGGAGCCGACTCGAAGTCGGTTCGAGGAGACTCGCGCCTACAGTGGAGACATCGTTTAATAGGATCTGCCCAAGGATACGAACGTAGCACCGTGGCGTGCTGGAGTGCAGCGGCGACGCGAGCACATCGCTCTACAGACATCAGCTCCGAAACAGCCACTGGGCTTTTTGCGCAATTGAATGAAGATGGCGACCCATTGCGGAAACCGCGCATGCCCGCAGCAGGCGAATGTTGGTCATAAAGGAATACTGATATGTCGAGAGAATTTTTGGGAAAAGTTGTTCTGGTCACAGGTGCTACATCCGGAATCGGTGCAGCGATCGCGACCGCCTTCGCCGCACTGGGCGCCTCGACGGTGCTGACAGGTCGCAACGTCGATGCCGGCGAAAAGCTGCGAAGTTCCCTCTCTCCGCTCGGCACAGAAGTGTCATTCATCGCGGCCGACATCACTGGGGCTGGCGAGGCGGATCGCATCGTCGCCGAGGTAATCGCCACCTTTGGAAAGCTTGATGTTCTCGTCAACAATGCCGGCATTCTATTTCGCGGGACCTCACTCGACTGCACCGACGAGGAGTGGCTCCGCACGTTTGAGACCAACGTCACCGCAACCTTTCGGATGTCGCGTGCCGCGGTGCGAGTAATGCTCGAGAAGAAGGCCGGTGTGATTGTCAATATTGCATCCGACTGGGGGCTTGTGGGCGCGCAGGGAGCTGTAGCTTATGGCGCAAGCAAGGGAGCTGTCGTGCAATTGACTCGTTCCATGGCACTTGATCATGCACGCGATGGCATTCGCGTGAACGCGATCTGTCCGGGCGACACCGACACCGCCATGCTCCAGAGCGCGCTGCCTGATACCGATCACGAGACGCGGCTTCAGCGTTTGGGAGGGGCTATCCCTTTAGGGCGAGTTGCTCGCCCGGAAGAAATTGCGCGCAGCGTTTGTTTTCTTGCGTCCGACGGCGCGTCCTTCATTACGGGAGCTACGCTTGCCGTCGATGGTGGCAACAGCGCGGGATAGGGCACCCAGCGGACCTTCGAACCGTGGTGGCGGAAGACCGGTCGCATGTCACCTGAAGGCTACAAGGAAACAAGTGCCCGACGGGCTGACGCTAAACTGTATCGGCCCGCCTCATATGTCACGAACCGGCGCCGGGCATCAGCAGGTCTTATGAAGGTAGAAGAAAATCCTCTTTGCCGCGCTCGCGCATCTTTCATATTTTCAGAAAGCTTGCTGGTCGGCGGCCTGCATGAGCGCGGTCCGCTCAGAGGCCGAGGGGCCCATGGGCTTTTGAGGAGAGCGGTACATGGCAAAGCTTTCGGGACGAACAGCATTCGTAACCGGCGCATCGTCGGGCGTCGGCCTCGCTGCGGCTCGCCATCTGGTCGACCAGGGAGCTCGGGTGGCGATTTCAGCCCGTCGGGTCGATATTCTTCGCCATATCGCATCAGAAGCGCCTGACAGTTTCATCGTTGTCCAGACCGACGTAGCCGACGCTGGAAGCGTTGACAACGCGATTGACCATTCCTGGCAGGAACTCGGGCATATAGATTATGTCATCCACGCCGCCGGGATCGTCACGCCAGCGGCAATGGCCGATCTGACCCCGGCGGTTTGGAAGCAGCACATCGATATCAACCTCACGGGCTCCTATAACGTCCTGAGAACGGTGGCGATGAAAATGAGACAGCGAGGTGAAGGGAGCATCGTATCGATTGCTTCCGACCTTTCGTTCAAAGGGCTCGCGAACTACGCACACTACTGCGCGTCGAAAGCGGGACTGGCAGGACTCACGAAGGCCCTGGCGCTTGAACTCGCACCGAGCGTCCGGGTAAACTGCGTTTGTCCTGGTCCAATCGATACCCCGATGATGGATTCCGAGCTTGGGTGGTTCGGTGGCTCTGACGAAGTGCGGGCCGTGGCCGTTGCCGCTGTTCCGCTAAAGCGATTTTCCAGCCCAGAGGAAATTGCGGAGTTTGCAGTTTACGTGGCAGCAAATATGAGGTTCGCCACAGGGAGCATGCTGAGCATCGACGGCGGTACGACAGCGGGGTGAGCCGCCCGACGGCAACGATCGCCAACATGTTCATTGCTAAAAGTCATTCTCCTCCCAGCATGCAAGCCTGGCAGCGGAGGGGGTCAGGCGCTGACCCATAAGACTACGACCCCTGCGATTGTGACGCAGGCTGATTAAGGCCCCTTCGATCGAGAGACGCGCCAGATGATTTCGTCGCGCCGGCGACCATGACTTCTATCTGGTGATTTCCTCGACTGTCAGGCCGCGCGCGATCAAGACCTCTTCCGCAGTACACCCCAGGCTCTTTCTCAAATCGGATATCCCCTGGACTATGTTTTCTATAGTGTTCGGCTCGCCGCGGGCTACAAGAGAAACACGGTGCAGAGACCACAGGCCCAGCGAGCGCTTTCCGATCGATCAACACTATCGCCTCGATTGCAGGCGTTTCCACGCGGCATCGATTGAAATTGAAAAGGACACGTATGGCATCGAGGCTCGTCGCGAAACAGACCACCGACGAACCGCACGACCGCCTTCACTTCCCGGACGAAGATCATGGCGGTGTGTTTAAACATGTCGTTCTCCTGAACGATGATCGGAAGATCGCCTTTGCCGTTCGGACATGCCTAGACCTCGTGCAGGAAGTGCCCGAACTTTTCGCGCTTGGTCCGAAGATAGTCGACACTATGCGACTGGGCGGCCACGATTAGGCTTCTGCGCTCCACCACGTCAATTTTCTCAGCGCGGAGTGCCTCGAGCTTGGCGGGATTGTTGGTCAGCAGGACAATGCTCGATACGCCGAGCAATCGCAGAATCGAAGCCGCGGCCGCGTAGTCTCGGCCGTCAACTGGAAAGCCGAGTTCCAGATTTGCGTCCATCGTGTCGTAACCACGATCCTGAAGTGCGTAGGCGGCGATCTTGTTTCCGATGCCGATTCCGCGACCTTCATGCCCGCGCATGTAGATGAGGCACCCGAGCCTGGCTTGTTGAAAAAATTCCAAGGCGTGCGAAAGCTGCTCACCGCAATCACATCGCAAAGATCCGAAACTTTCGCCCGTCAGGCACTCGGAGTGCACCCGCACCGGTACCTTTTGGCGGCCGAATAGATCGCCGCACGTAAGAGCGACATGCTCAACGCCCGTGCGTTTGCAAACAAACGTGGTTGCCTGGAAGTCCCCGAAGCGAGTTGGCATTTTGGAAGACGACGTCCTGTGAACGACGATCTCGTTCGCCCGCATGTGATGTATTAGATCTTCCATATTCGACAGCACCTTTGATGTCATGACAGCGATCGCGTACGTCTAAGCAAGCCGTAGGTTGCCGCTTAGAGCCATTGCGGTCGCTAGAAAAGCGCTTCCTAGACGGTCGCTGAACTCGTCTCTTCTTTGAGACCGCATTCCGGGATGCGGTATCAAGATCGCTGTTGGCGTGCCGTAAAACCGCCGTTCTGGCCGGAGCAAGAGGCCGGTAAGACGACTTCATTTTCCATTGCATCGCAAAACGAGCTTCAGTCGAAGCGCAGTAAATCCGTAGCCGCATGCGGGTTAAAGTGTTTGAAGAAGCGCCACCTTCGCCCGCTCAGCCAAGAGCTTCCGGGTTGCGTTTGCAGCCTCCCGGCCCTTGTGCACGAAGTGATCCCTGAAGAACGCGATTTGATGTTCATTCTCCTGGAAGGTATGCGGCGTGAGCACGGTGGACAGGACGGGCACGCCAGTATCGAGACTGACACGCATCATGGCGTCCAGAACGGTCCGGGCGACGAAATCGTGACGGTAGATGCCGCCATCGACGACGAACGCCGTCCCAACGACCGCGGCATATCGGTCGGTCCTGATCAGCGTCTGTGCATGCAATGGGATTTCGAGCGCGCCGGGCACATCGACGATCTCGACTTCCTCGCGGTTGCCTCCGAGCTTCTCCCACTCGTCGACGAACGATTCGACGCATCTGTCAACGATGTCCGAATGCCATCGGGCACGGATAACGGCGATCTTTTGTCCTTTCGGATCGAAAGCGATGGTCATGGGCGTCTCCATAATGTCTGTCGCACAGAAGTCATTTCTTGAGTGCTTCCGCGGCCTGCTTCGCCGCGAGGCTGACGAAGCCCTGGCGGTGCCACAAGAGGCAACGATCGGCATCTTGGTTAGGAAGAAGGATGTCGTGGATCTTCGCGATTACGATCGTGTGGCTGTATCCGTCATGCGTCTTGGCTATACGACAATCGAACGCAACAGAGGCCCCGGCTAGCAACGGGGCTCCCGTCTCCTGGAAATTCCACAATGCGCCTTCGAAGCGATCGGGGCCCTTGGCGCGTGCGAAGTGGTCGGCAAACGCCAGCATCGAGTCGGTCAAGACCGACACGCCGAGGAAACCCTGATCGATGATGGTATCGTGAGCGGAGGCGCTTTTGTTGATACAGACAATCAAGGACGGCGGATCGGCGGACAGGCTACACACAGCCGTGGCCATCAGTCCGCAAGGAACACCGTCTTTGATCGAGGTTATTGCTGTGACGGGGCCTGCGAACCGCTGCATGGCCTCGCGAAAATCCTCGGTACTGATCATGGCAGGGCAGTTCCCTAGTTGGCGTCGTGAGTGATGAAACGGGTGTTCATGTAGGCCTCTAGTGCCTCACTGCCGCCTTCGTAGCCATATCCGGAGTCCCGGACGCCGCCGTAAGGCGTTTCGGGCAGCCCAAGCCCGATGTGGTTGATAGACAACATGCCCGCCTGAACCCCTTGCGCGAGCCGTCGCGCATTAGAGGCGCTTGACGTCCAGGCGTAGGATCCGAGACCGAACGGCAGTCGGCCAGCTTCCTCGATTGCCTCGCCGAGATCGGAAAAGGACTTCACCAGAGCTACCGGGCCAAACGGCTCTTCGTTCATCGCCCTCATCTCGGTCGTCACACCCGTAAGCACGGTAGGCTCAAAGAAGAAACCGCTGTTTCCGATGCGGTGTCCTCCCGTCTCGATTTTCGCTCCCTTGCTAACTGCGTCCTCGATCAGCGACTCGACGGCGGCCCTACGGCGTTCGTTGATCAACGGGCCGACCTGGACGCCATCGGCCAGGCCGTCGCCGACCTTAAGAGCCTTCGTCTTTTTCACGAAGGAATCAACGAACTCGTCATGCACGTTGGTCTGGATTAGGAAGCGTGTTGGGGAGATACAGACCTGGCCTCCATTCCTAAATTTTGCGGCAACCAAAGCTGTCGTCGCCGCATCGATATTGGCGTCGTCTGCCACGATGACGGGGGCGTGTCCGCCAAGCTCCATCGTCACCCGCTTCATATGCAGGCCCGCCAACGAGGCAAGGTGCTTGCCAACTTGAACCGAACCCGTAAACGACACCTTGCGGATTACTGGATGCGGAACGAGGAATTCGGAAATCTCCGACGGTGTCCCGAAGACAAGGTTCACAACACCTGCGGGAACACCCGCGTCGTGGAGGCACTGGAAAAGTACCGCCGGTGCGGCAGGAGCTTCTTCCGGACCCTTTATGATGATCGAGCAGCCTGCCGAGATCGCGGGGCCAAGTTTCCGGACGATTTGGCTCATCGGAAAGTTCCACGGGGTGAAACCTACAGCCGGGCCAACCGGGTCCTTGACCGCATACTGCTGGATGCTAACGCCACGAGAAGGGATGACCCGACCATATGTCCGGCGGCCTTCTTCTGCGAACCAGTCAAGCAGGTCCGCGCAGGAGTTTACTTCTAGACGCGATTCGGAAAGTGGCTTTCCTTCGTCCGTGGTCAGAAGACGGGCGGCGTCCTCGAGACGATCACGGAGCAGGGATGCCGCGCGGCGGATGACCTTATAACGTTCGAAAGCAGACGTGGCGCTCCACGTTTTAAACCCCGAGGCGACGGCCTGGACCGCTCTTTCGAGATCCGTCCGCGATGCGTGGGCTACGTTTCCGATTACCTCTCCGTTGATCGGGTTTACGACATCCAGCGTCTTGCCCCCGGAGGCGTCGCTCCACTCTCCGCCAATGTACAGTTTGGTATTCGGATAAGCCATGTAAGTCTCCTTTTCGCAGTGCCATTGGGCCTACCTTGGAGGAGCAAGCCGCGTGCCACTCACCTAACCGGCTGAATTACAAGGCAACTTGGAGCTTAGATGACCTCCCGCTCAAACGTCTCAATTTTGTCTCAAACATGAGACGCACAAGGACGTACTCTCGTCCTTGACTTGACGCAATTTTGGATCACTAATTCGAGCAAATAAGGGAACACCAAAATGCTTGGACCAGACGATCACTTCCGTGTGATTGAGGAGGCTGTGCTGACGACTGCCGGAAGAGGCGAGTGGCGGACGGCCTCGTGGGCGCGCTGTCTTCAGGACTACAAGCTGGATCCCTCGCGCCCCAAACTGGTCGATCTCACCAATAGAGAGCTGCGCGAAGAGCAGGACACTTTCGACGCGGACGTGGCACTGGCGACAAACGAGCTCGAAGCAACGTTGATGATGATCGAGGGCGGTGGCTACAGTGCCCACATAGCCAACCGCAACGGAGTGATTATATCTGAGCGTCGCAGCAGAGATGCCGCGTTCTATTGCAGCACGGACCGGATCGGCGCGGTGTGGAGTGAGGAGGTCGGCGGTACAAACGGTATTGGGACGGCGCTAAAAAATTTAGAACCGACCGCGGTCTACCTCTCGGATCACTTTTATGCCGATCTAACCGGTCAAGCGTGCGCGACAGCTCCCTTCTTTGGGCCGGACGGCAACATACTCGGCGTCGTCAACCTTTCGACGTACAATCCGGGCGTACCCCAGTTGGCGCATCGTGTGGTATTTGGCGTCGCCCAGATCACTGCGGATCGGCTCGAGACCACATATTTTCGGAACGCGTTCCGGAAATACTACACACTAGCTGTCAGTACCGAACAACGATCGCCGACCATCTTCGCCGTCGACAGCGACTGCCGTATCGTAGGCGCGACACGGAATGCCAGACGCCTCTTCAAGCTGGAGGAATCTGCGATCGGAACGCGAACGCTCTGGGCCGTTTTTGAAAAGATCAAAGGAAATCCCCCGCTCGACTATCTGTGCGACAATCTACGCGAACTCCGGCCGCTGGGTAGCGGAAAGGTCATCGACGTGAACCTCAGGCGACCGCTATCGGTTCTGCCGGCTTCGATCACGTCGCTTGCCGCCGGCGCGACAACCAAGATTGCTAAGCCGAAGCTCGGGAAGAAGATTACCTCGCTAGCCGAGTGTGCGGGCAACGACCGCAATATGAAGCGGAACATCGATGTCCTGAGGAAGGTATTCGGCAGCGGGCTGCACATGCTGCTCCTCGGCGAAACGGGGGTTGGAAAAGACACGCTTACCCGTGCCCTGCACTACGAGAGCGAACGGGCTACGGGCCCCTTCGTTGCGTTCAACTGCTCCGCTGTCCCGGAGACGCTCATAGATAGCGAGCTTTTCGGATACAGCGGCGGCGCGTTCACCGGGGCAAGCAAGGAGGGAAATGTCGGGCGGATTGTAGAAGCGGATAAGGGTACACTTTTCCTCGATGAAATTGGGGATATGCCGCTCCCTCTGCAGACACGACTCCTGCGGTTCCTTGAAACTCAGGAGGTCATGCCGCTGGGCTCCGGCCGTGCGCGCACCGTCGATGTCCAGGTTGTCGCAGCGACCCACCAGGATCTTAACTCGAAGGTTGCTGCGGGCACATTCCGACAGGACCTCTTCTATCGCCTCGCAGGGACCATAGTGACATTGCCCGCGCTGCGTGATCGAGAAGACCTCGAAACAATCATCGGCAATTTGATGGAACAGTTTTCCGAGGATGTCGAGATTTCGTTATCGGACCGCGCTATGAAGATTTTGCTGGCCCACTCCTGGCCAGGTAATATTCGCGAGTTGCGCAACGTCCTCACGCGCGCGGCCAAGCTGGCCACCCGCGGCCTGATAGAACCGAACGACCTGATGCTTGTGCCCACTCCCGTCTCGGCCGTTCCCCCGCCTTCGTCAATGCCCACAGCGGTCACTTCGTCCGGAGAAGTGAGGGAAGTGCGAGTACGACGTCCGACGTCGCCGCTAGCCGGACGAAAGCGGCAAATGACGCCGTACAAGGCGGCGGCGGCCGAAGCCGAGAAGGTCGCGCTCGCAACTGCCATGGAACGGTTTGGCCGCGATCCCATAGCGTGCATGGAAGCACTCGGTATCAGCAGGGCCACGTTCTACCGAAAACTCAAGCAGCATGGCCTGGTTCTCGGTGAGCACGAGGATCCGTGAGGTGCGGCGCTGGCCTCGCGGCCAGCAGCGCCAATTTCAAACGGCAGCCTGAAGCGCGATCTCGATCAATATTTCGTCGGCGGCGAGATTGGACTCGACCGTAGCCCGGGCAGGAAGCGCGTCTTCCGGTATCCAGGATTCCCAGAGTGCATTCATCGGCGCAAAGTCGCGCTTGATGTTCCGGAGCCAGATCTGGGCAAAGAGTATCTTCGACTTGTCGGTGCCAGCAACACCGAGCAGGTGGTCGATCCGGTCTAGCAACTGCAGGGTCTGCCCTTCGATACCCTGGGAGCGGTCAGTCGGGACCTGCCCGGTGACATACGCAATGCCATTGTGGACGAGCACGTGGCTCAGACGTTTGCCGTTGGGTTCAAAGCGGTGAATGGTCATAGTGCTCTCCAATTCTGTATCAACGGGTCCCGACACGCATTCCCATGACGCGTGGCAAGTTCGAGATCGCTTGGGCGATAAGCGGCTGGCGGCGACCAGCGTCCTCGGCGTCTTCACAACGGACGATGGCATCGCGCACCATCGTGCCGCCCACAAAGCGGAATGGCTCGATCGGGAAGGTCATCCGATTTCGCGAGCAGAAAGCCGACGTCGTCCATTCGTCTTTCTGGTTCAAGATGAGGGACGAAAGGCATTCCCCGGCGATAACCGTGGCATTGACGCCATGCCCCGAGTAACCGGAACCGTAGTGGATCCGGCTTCCCTGCAACGTGCCGAAATAGGGGAGGCGGTCCGAAGTGACTTCAATCGGATATCCCCAACTCGTGGCCACGCCGCCACTCATACCGGGAAAGAACCGTTGGAGCCCGATAGCTGCCCGTCGAGCGCTTGCCCCGTCATTGCGTAACTTCTCCGAGTTGTGCGCGCTTCCCCATTCAAGCGGTCCAGAACCCGATCCCATAAGAACCCGCCCGTCGTTCGTCCGTCGGAAATAGTGCGTGAACATGCGGAGGTCCGCGAGCCCGCGCGCCTTTCGATAATTGATGCTTTCTAAATATTCGGGATCGGGATCAGACATCACTGGAAAGCTGGAGAAAAGCGTGGTTGACTTGGCAACCGGGCTCAGTCCCATCGTTCCAGTATACGTGGCGAGTACAACATCGCGCGCGGTCACTGCACCGCGGTCCGTTTCAACGAAATTCACGGATCCCTTTTGGACACGCCGTACGGGGGAATTCTCGAAAATCGATATTCCTGCGTCCAACGCAGCCTGACGCAACTCATGGACCAATCGTCCCGGGTTTACCGTTGCGCCTTCTGTAAACAACAGCCCTTCTAGGAACCTCGGCGAGTTACAGAGTTCTCTGAGTTCCCCTTGCGGCAATTGACGGAGAGTGTCACCCAAGCCCAGGTCTCGTGCGGTGCGGACAAACTCGCGGATTTTCTTTACCTGAGCGGGCGAGGTGGCGACGCGTAGATACCCCTCTTCGACCCACCATACGTCCCGTCTATGTGCCGTGGCGAATTTTCGAAGACGACCCTGAGCCACGGTACCCAGACGCGCAGCTTCGATGCTCTTGTCGGCGCCGAAGATCGGTAAAAGGGTAGGGAGCGCCCCCCAGTATCCATGGACGTTGCCCCCATTTCGAGAGCTCGCCCCATCGCCGCATCGATATGCGTCGAGGATGGCGACCCGAAGCTGAGGATTTCGCTCTTTCAATATGAGCGCCGTCCAGAGGCCAGTAAAACCGCCTCCAACGATGGCGACATCGACGTCCATCCTCGATGTCAGCGGCGGTTGCCTTGGCGTACCGAAAAGACTGCGGACGTCCTTCTGCCACCACGAGAACTCCCGCTCAACATCTGAGCGAACTGCTGCCAGCAAGTCCATGACCAAACTCCAGCTCTCAAGCGGCCGAAAACTTGTTGCCACGGATGAAATCCGCTGCCCGCTCACCCACCATGATCGCCGGCGCGTTCAGGTTTCCAGACGGAACGCGGGGGAGGATCGAAGTGTCTGCAACGCGCAGCCCCTCGATGCCGCGAACTCGGAGCTGGGTGTCTACGACGGCCATGTCATCAGTCCCCATCTTGCACGCGCCCGATGGGTGAAGAGCGCCTTGCCCCGTTGCTCGGACGAACTCCATACGCTCGGCCTTCGTCTTCAGAATGCCTCCAGGGCGGAACGGGTGTGACACGTACTTAGAAAGTGACCTTTGCTGGAGGATTTCCTGGCCGATGCGAACACCTTCCGCGAGGCATTCCACATCATACTCCTCGGCGCAGTAGCGGGGATCGACAGCCGGAAAGACGTTCGGATCAGCGCTGCGGAGCTTGACGAAGCCCCGCGACCGAGGACGCGACTGGTAGACGTTCGTCGTGCATCCGTTGCCACTCGGAGTGGAGTCGGACCCTTCTTCGACGCCCGCTCCCGGCAGGAAGTGGTACTGGAGGGTCGGCAGCTTGTCGTCTTCCGCTCCGTACCAGCAAAGCCCCCCTTCGCAGACGTTTGACGTGACGGGACCGTTCCGGAACAAGGCGTATTGCAGCCCCGCCCAGGCCTGCCAGCGTAGTTTTTTGTATTTGTCGTAGCTATGAGCACCCGTCAACTCGTAGATCAGGAACATGTCGAAATGGTCCTGAAGGTTCTGGCCGACACCCGGAAGGTCATGCTTCACGTCAACGCCGATCTCCTTGAGATGATCGGCTGGGCCAATGCCCGAAAGAAGCAACAGATGTGGCGAACCAATGGCACCGGAGCATACCACTACCTCCTGTGAGGCCATCGCCCGCGTCACCTGACCTTTATGAAAGTACTCGACGCCGACGGCGCGGTTGTTCTCGATAATGATCCGGAGGGCCTTGGTCTTGGTTTGAACCGTGAGGTTTTTACGCTTGCGCGCGGGCTTGAGGTACGCCGCAGCGGCGCTGCAACGGAGTCCGTCCTTCATCGTGACCTGGTAGAAACCGACACCGGCCTGGTCACCAGAGTTGAAGTCGGGATTGAAGTTGATGCCTAGTTCCTGTGCCGCCCGCACCCATGCCTTCGTGAGGTAATGCGTGTGGCGTTGGTCGGATACACTGAGCGGACCTTCGGTCCCGTGGACATCTCCGGAAAATCGCTCGTTGCTTTCCGCCTTCTTGAAATACGGAAGCACGTCGTCGTAGCCCCAGCCCGTGCAGCCGTCGGCTTCCCACTGATTGTAGTCGCTGGGAATTCCGCGCATGTAGACCATTGCGTTGACAGAGCTTCCGCCACCCAGAACCCGCCCCTGCACAAACTCGGGAGTAACCCCGCCCTGATGATGCTGCGGTTCGAGCTTGTAGCGGGTGAGCATGTTACTCTTCGAAGTCTTATAATACGTCACCGGAAGATGAATATAAGGGCTCCAGTCGCGGTCGCCCTGCTCGAGAAGCAAAACCTTGCTGTCAAAGTCTTCGCTAAGCCGTGACGCGATAGTACAACCCGCCGAGCCGCCACCGACGACAATATAATCGTACATTTTGAGATCCTATAAATTTCTGCTTCAGCTCGCGAGAACGACGACCGACGCCGGGTCCCAACGCAAGGACACCGGGCTACCGACGCCGAAACGAATTCCGGCTGCTGCGCGATGCTCCTGACATTTCAGTAGTGCCCCCGTCTCGTGACGGACCTTGTACACAACCCGGCTGCCGATGAAGACGACATCTTCCACATTGCCTTCCACCCGGTTCACCGTTTCGGAATGCCCGTCGGATGCGGCGATGCTGATCGCCTCCGGCCGGATAGAGACGTGCACGGGTGTGCCCGCGCGCAGGCTGCTCGCTGCAACCTGCGCGGCCCCGATTGGCAGTTCGACCAGAGCGCCGGACGCGTCCGACGACTTGACCTTCCCATCGAGAAGATTGGTGTCCCCGAAGAACTTCGCGCAGAACAACGTCTTGGGCGCGCCATACATCTCGTCCGGCGTTCCGATTTGCTCGATGGTACCCTTGTTCATGAGCACTACGCGGTCCGACAGGATCATCGCCTCATCCTGGTCGTGCGTAACGTAGATGAACGTAGTCCCGGTTTCGGTGTGAATACGCTTGAGCTCGTCGAGCATGTGATGGCGAATCTTGAGGTCGAGCGCCGCAAGAGGTTCATCAAGCAAGAGAACCGAGGGCTTGTTCACCAGCGCACGCGCCAACGCCACGCGCTGGGCTTGACCACCGCTTATCTCGCCGATCCACCTGCTGGAGAACTCCTCGAGCTGTACCAGCTTCAACATGGCCGTCACCTGGTCGTTCACCTGCGACTTGGGAACGCCTTTCAGGCGAAGGCCAAAAGCGACGTTGTCGAAGACATCAAGGTGGGGGAAAAGCGCGTAGCGCTGGAAAACCATGTTGACTGGCCGTTTCTCGGGCGGCACTCGCGTTACATCTCGTCCGGAAATCACAACGTCGCCAGATGTCGCGTCCTCGAAACCCGCAACGATCCTCATGAGGGTCGACTTTCCGCAGCCGCTCGGCCCAAGCAAGGTGAGGATTTCCCCCTTTTTTACGGTCAGGTTTATGTTTTCTAAAGCTGTAAAGATGCCGAAGGACTTGGTGATATTGTTCAACTCGACAATGTTCTGAGACATGACGATCCCCTTATTCATTCGTGTCGCGCGCGGCGACAGCTCGTTTTCTTTGAAGCCAGAGAGTGAAACCGCCCGCTGCCAGAACGGCAATTGAAAGTGCCAACGCGATAACGCTGGCAGCATTGATCGAGGGATCGACGGTGCGCCGCATCATCGACCAGATGTAAAGCGGAAGCGTCGTGTCATTGCCGCTCACGAAAACCGTGACAATGAACTCGTCGAACGAAAGGGCGAACGAGAGGATGGCCGCTCCGGCAATGGTGGGCGCGAGGATTGGAATGGTCACCATTCGGAAGGTCTGGAACTGCGAGGCTCCGAGATCGCGAGCAGCTTCTTCCAGCGACTGGTCGAAATAGTTGACGCGCGAGCGCATAGTCTCCACGAAGAACGGCAGTGTGCAGAGAACGTGAGCGATCGTGACCGTAATGAGCGACCGCGCGAGCCCGATCTGAGCAAACAGCGTTACGAGCGCGATACCAATAAAGAGACCCGGTAGACCGATCGGGGCGAAATTCAGCCACTCGAATGCGGATTTGTGGTTACGCCTCATCCGGATGAGCGCTAAGGCCGCCATCGTTCCTAGTATCGTGGTCACGGCGGCGGTAAAGAACCCTACCTTTAGACTGTTGAGAAGCGATGCCACGAAGTCAGGCTTCGAAACCAGTAGTTCGTACCACCGCAGACTAAGCCCCTGCAGGGGGAATGTCAGGGCGGGACTCGCGTGAAAGCTGAACAGGATGATGATCGCGATCGGGGCGAACAGGAAGAATAGGTAAGCAGAGAGATAAGCCCGTAGCATATCGATCACCCGTGATAGCGCCGGCCAGGCGCGAGCTTTAGAATCTTCAGCGTCATAGTGAACACGATGTAGACGCCGATGAAGGTTGCCAAGAGCGTGAAGGCCATGGCTGATCCCAGCGGCCAGTTTCCGGCGCTGCGGAACTGATTGGCAATGAGGAGACCGCTGGTTACACCGTCTCTGCCGCCAAGTAGCTGCGGAGTGATGTAGTCGCCAGCGGCAAGGATAAACGTGAACATGAACGAGCCGACGATCCCTTTGTAAGCCATGGGCATGATGACCTTCACGAACACCCCAGCCTTCGTGGCGCCGAGATCGCGAGCAGCATCCAAGTAGTCCTGTTTGACGTCGCGTAGGGACGCGACGAGTATGAGGAGAGAGAACGGCAGCATGATGTGGATCAGCGTCAGGACCGACGCAAACGGGCTGAAGAGGATGACCTCGAGCGGCTGCGAAATTATCCCGCTACCCATGAGCAGCGAGTTGATCACGCCGTTTGTGCCGAGAATCGTCCGCCAAGCATAGACGCGGACCAGATAGCTGGAAAACCAGGACAGCAGCACCAGATACATGATGATGTTGCTTCTGGTCCTGTAGACAAGGAAGTAAGCCACCGGAAAGCTGAGGATCACGGAGAAAGTCGCGGTGAAGAAGCCGTTCTTCATTCCGACCCAAGTCGCTTGCCAGAAGCCAGCCGCAGACAAAATCCTGGCATAGTTGTCGAGATTCCAAACGGGTTCGATCACAAAGGAACGAGCCGTGAAAAAGCTCGTCACGAATAGGAGGACCACCGGTAAGATGAAGAAAACGAGCAGAAATCCGAACGGCAGACCTGCGAGTGCGAAACCCGGCGCGAGGCTGAACCCGGACGATCGCGGGGTGACCGCATTGTGCTTCTCGACGTAGTCAGCGGCAGTCGCCATGAGCGTACATCCTGTTATGTAAGAAAGATATCATAGCGCACTGATGAGCGGGCCAGCGGTAATTGTCCCGCTGGCCCGGGACATCAAAAGCCCGCGCGGAAGTCGGCCCAGACCTGCAGCCAGTCGTCGTATGTCGCGAACTCTGTAGAGGTCCGCGGCGGTTGACCGTACACCTTCATCGTCTTGAACTGTTGGTCGAAGTTGTCGTAGTCGAAAAGAGCTTTCGTACCCGCGTCCATCAAGGCGGGCGCCTTTTTGGAAACAGCTGCTGCGACGGCGGTCTTCGAAATGGATGCCTGGATTTCCGGCTCAAGTGCCTCATTGATGAAGGCGTGGGCGGTCTCGATGTTCTCGGCGGTCTTGGGAATAAACCAAGCGTCCGCCCAAACGGCTGCGCCCTCCTTCGGGTAGACCGCAACCGTCTTGACGTTCTGTTTGGCCGTTTCGAGCGGAACGGCGCTCCAGACACAGAAGCATGCGGCGATTTCACCGGAGGCGAAAAGCGAGATGACGTCGCCGTTCGACGAGGCGAAAACCTTCGTCTGATCGCGGTAGGGCTTTAGCTTCTCGAAGCAATCGCCAAGCTCGTCCTTCGTCAAGTTCGGGAACTTTTCTCCGTAGCCGGTGACCTTCGCGATCTGGGGCCAAACGGTGAGCGGATTGTCGAGAAACGCAAGTTTCCCGGTGAGTTCCGGACGGAGGAGGTCCTCGTAGCTTTTCACTTCGAAGCCGGTCAGTTCCGGATTGACGACGATCGTGTCCAGACCCCAGACCCAAGGCATGGCCCAGTTCTTGCCATCCCAGTACCACATGTCACCCTCGTAGAACGGGGCGTAGATGTCGTCCTTATTGTAGTTGGGGATCTTGGAGACATCCAGCTCCGTAAGGACACCCAGCTCATTGTAGATCGCGTTGTAGCCGTTGGAGTACTCGGCGAGGTCGAGGCGAACGGCGTTGCTTCCGACGATCTTTGCGGTGACGTCATCTTGGTTGCTCATGATGGCAGCGCGCATGGTGATGTTGTTAGCCTTGCGCCATTCCGCGGTCTCGGTCTCGAGCGTATAGCCTTCCCAGGCCATCACTTCGAGGTTGCCACCGACGGCGGCACGTGCCTGGGGTACCCAGGCTCCAAGCGTGGCACCGGCTGCAATGGCAGCCGTACCCAGCATGAAGCTGCGGCGGGCGAGCATTACCTCGTTAAAAAGATCTGCGGTTCGGGCGGACGTGATTTCTTTCTTGTTGTGGTCTTCATGCTTCATAACAGGGCTCCCAGTTCGAATAGGTGAAGAGTGAATATTCCCGTGAAATTTTCTTATTAGTGGCCACGCGGCCCGGGCCGCGTGGCTGGACTGCAGGACGCGTTACTCGGCTGCAGCGAGCGTGCCCACGTGTTGACGCAGCTTTGGCATGACGTCGGTCGAGAGGAGTTCCATGGAGCGCTTGTGGATGGCGGGGCGGTCCCAGTCCTTCTGGGTCATCATGAGAGAGCCAAACGGACCGCCAACTTCGTCGACGAAGGCAACGAGCTTGTCGAGAACTGTTTTCGGAGAGCCCGAGAGCACCATCCAGTCGAGGCAGTTCTGCACCGTGATGTCGCTGTCCAACGTGTTCATCGAAGGCTTGAGCACGCCGAGGAGCTTGAACGCCTTCATATCTTCCACGATGTACTCGTAGTACCAGCGGTAGGAAGACGTGCCCTCGGCGAGGTAGTCGGCCGCTTCCTGATCGCTGTCGGTCACGAGCAGCGAACGTGCGATACGCCACTTGTTGCGGTCAGGGCGACGGCCGGCCTTTTCGCAGCCCACGACGTACTGTTCCCAATGGGTTTTGACGTTGGCGACCGGGGTAAAGTTGGCAGAGACGATGCTCCAGCCGTTTTCGCCCGCCTGGCGCGCGCTGCTTGAAGATGGGCTCATCACCGAGATCGCCAGCTCGGGGAACGGCTGCTGATACGGCTTAAGCATCGGACCGAAACCGAGGCTGGGAATGAGCGTATTCTCGATAACCACGTCCCAGTATTTGCCCTTGATGTTGTAGGGCGGGTTCTGCGACCAGATCTGGTGCATGATCTTGATGGATTCGGTGGTCATTTCGGCGCGGTTCTTTTCCTGCGTGCCGAACAGTTCCATATCGGTCACGAGACCGCCCGGGCCAACGCCCATGATGAAACGGCCTTCCGAGAGATGGTCGAATTGTGCGATCTGGCCGGCGAGACGTGCCGGATGGTGCTGCGGTAGGTTCAGGACCCCCGTGGCGAACTTGATCTGCTTCGTCGCATGGATCAGCGTACCGAAAAATTGAAGCGGGTCGGCAATCGGTTCGCAGGAGCAGCTAATGTGCTCGCCAACCCAAACTTCCGAGAAGCCGAGACGGTCGGCGAGGATCACTGCTTCACGATCCTGTTTCAGGAGTTCAGTGAAGTTGCGCCGCTGATCGTGCAGGGGCATCATAAATAGACCGAGGTCCATTTGGTATCTCCTCTAGAATTGAGATCGGCCTGTCCGATCCTCGCATATTCATGAGCAAGCGATATGCCACGCTGGAAATAGCTGCGGAATCAGTACGTTAACGAACAAACCTGACGAGTCTCACTTTTCCAGTGCGGTCTCAGGTTTGAGTTTCAATATTGAGAG
Source organism: Pararhizobium sp. O133 (assembly GCF_051669845.1). Taxonomy (NCBI): domain Bacteria; kingdom Pseudomonadati; phylum Pseudomonadota; class Alphaproteobacteria; order Hyphomicrobiales; family Rhizobiaceae; genus Pararhizobium; species Pararhizobium sp. O133. The sequence continues at coordinate 109,201 of NZ_CP196428.1, forward strand.
CGCTTAGTCTTGAGACAGTCTTACGGACGAAATAACGGGGCCCGACATACGCCAGGCCCCGGTTTGTTCAAGCTGTCCTGCGACCGCTGGAGGTCGGCGTCTGCTGAACCAATTCCGCAACGAGTTCCGCCGTCGCCGCTGACAGCGTCCAACCAAGATGACCGTGTCCGGTGTTGTAGAAAACGTTGGGACGGCAGCCCTTTTTTATCCGTGGCATCATGTTCGGCATCATGGGGCGAAGGCCCGCCCAAGGCACGACGCGGGATGTCGAGGCCTCTGGAAAGAGCGTGCGCACCCAATCTACCAAGGGTTTGATGCGATCATGTCTAATATCGCGATTGATACCGTTGAACTCCGCCGTACCGGCGACTCGGAACCGGTCGTTTCCAAGACGGCTCGTGACGATCTTTGCCCGGTCGTCGAGTAGGCTGACCCAGGGAGCGCCGTTCTGGCTTCGCTCGTCATCGAGATGAACCGTGATCGAGTAGCCTTTTACCGGATAGACATTTATTCGATCGCCGAGCATCCCAGCGATTTTCCTGCTGCCGACGCCAGCACATACAACCACGCCGTCAGCCGTCAGGACGTTGCTTGAGCTTCCAGGGTTTTCGGCAGGCTTCCAGTAAACAGTCGTGCTTTCTCCGGATTCTACCCGTTGGATTTCCGTGTCGAAAAGGAAATTCACGCCGCGTTTCATACATGCCTTGGCAAGGCCGCGCGTGAATTTGTGGATGTCTCCTGTGGAATCCGACGGCGTAAAGAAGCCGCCGTAGAAATTACCGACCAACGCGGGTTCGATCGCCTTGATTTCCTCTTGCGATACGGATCTCCGGTCCAGGCCGCCCTCGGTCAGCATCGCGTTCACCTTGCCGGCATAATCAAAGCTCGGTTTGTCATAGTAGACATGGAGGATGCCCCGCTTTTCGAGGTCGAACTCAATCTTCTCGCGATCGGCTATTTCGAACATGTGCTGACGCGCAGCGATTGCGAGCCGCGTAGTCTCGATCGTATTGGTGCGATATCCGCCTATGCCCCCCACAAATTCCCCCATCCAGGAATATTTGTGCCAGCTCGGGGTAGGGTTCATGAGAAGCGGCGCGTCGCTTTTGAGCATCCATTTGATGCCTTTCAAGACCGTAGACCAATGATTCCAGACCTCAGCATTGCTTGCAGAAAGCTGTCCGCCATTGGCAAACGAGGTCTCCATCGCGGGATAACGATTGCGGTCGATAACGGTAACGTCGAAACCGCGGCGTGAAAGCGCGTAAGCAGTTGTCACGCCGGTAATACCGGCGCCTAATACAGCGATATGGGGCACTTTTGTCTCCAACAGTTGGTGCCGGGGCTTCGCCAGCCCCATAGCCCCCAATCTGTCTTTTTACCTGAGAGCTTTTCCCCACGGGGGTCCCCTTCGGTGGACGCGAGCGCCTCTCTCCAGATCGTTCAAACTGTGCAGTCTTGGTTGCCTGAGAGTTTCCTGGGGGGTTGCTCCTTCGGCGTGGCGTCGGTGCCATCTCTCCTGCACGGCCTTCGAACACCCTTAGGGTACTCACATGTTTGGATCTTGCGCAAGTCCTTCGTATCGGAAATTATTAAATTGGCACACAAATTGCATCTACATAACAAATAACCTTAAAGGATTGATTATGCGTGATTTTTCCGTATACGTGGAAAACGCCGTGCCGCCCGGGTCCCCCTACTTCGTCTCGGAACCCGCTGTTCTCAAGGCTTTAGGAGCGGTAGCGGGATTTGCAGAAGTGCGATCATTCAACGCTCAATTTCCCGACTACCAGGCGCTAGAAGCCGCAGACTATTTCGTCGGCTCCGGATTCGATACCGCGCGCCTCAAAGTCCACGGCAAGCGCCTGCGTGTGGTTCATTGCACAAGTGCTGGCGTCGAGAAGTATATGCCGCTCGACTGGCTTCCGAACGGAGCGGTCCTGACAAACAGCAGCGGCGTACACGCGAAGAAGGGCGGCGCTTTCGGCTTAATGACCGTTCTCATGTTGTGCGAGGGCGTGCCGCGACACATTCAAAATCAGCGGCTCCATCGCTGGGACAATCGCCTCGCGACGGGGATCGATACGAAGACCATAGTCTTCGTAGGTTTTGGAGCGCTCGGCACCGCGATTGCGGACCGTTTGCGCCCGTTCGGCCCGCGGATTGTAGCAGTCACCCGTTCAGGTAAGACCAGTCCATCGGCCGATGAGGTATTCACCGTCGCAGATCTTGACCAGGCGCTTACCCTGGCCGACTGCCTTGTCGTCAGCTGCCCTCTCACTGCCTCGACCAAGGGGCTCATCGGTGAAAAGCAACTGGCCCTGATGAAACCAGGCGCGTCTTTGTTCAACATCGCGCGAGGTCCTCTCGTCGATACGGGGCCCCTCATCAGGGCGCTCGTCGATGGCCGTCTGAGCGGTGCTGCGCTGGACGTCTTCGACGAGGAACCCCTGTCGGCCGACAGTCAGCTGTGGGATGTACCCAACCTGATCATCTTCCCGCATATTTCCTGTGACGACGCCGACGGATACGTCGACCGTTGCCTTTCGATCTTCGCTGACAACATTGGCAGGGACCTGCGTGGCGAACCCTTACGGAATCGTGTCGATGCGACCGCAGGATACTAACCCCTAGGAGAATATGATGACCGATTCCTATCTCGAAGCACTTGTCCTATCGCACGCAGGTGCGTTGGACGCTTTGGCTGCGGCGGTTTCGAAAGCCGCGGAAATCTCGGTTCCGCAGTGCATTTGTATCGTTGACGCCAGCGGCGAGACGATCGCCAGTCTCCGTATGGACGGAGCAAAATACCTAAGCATGCAGACAGCGAAGGCTAAGGCCCGCACATCGGCGTCCATCCGCAATAAGACAGGCGGCATGACACCCGAATTCAGCATTGCCGCCGGAATTGCCACTGGCGGCGGCGTCACAAATCTGCCCGGCGGTCTGCCGATCAAGTTCAGCGGCAAGCTGGCGGGTGCAATAGGAGTGGGCTCCGGCACTGGAGATCAGGACATCGAAGTCGGCAGGGCTGCTCTTGCGGCTATAGGGGCCGACCCCGTCGAATGAACCGTCGCGCGGGCCGGGTGTCTACCGCCCCGCGCGTTCGAAGGAGGCGAACATGCTTGCACTTGAAGAAACGGACTTGCTGGTTCCCGAAGAATGCGCCCACCACCATGGATACGCAACCACCCTCGCAGAACAGGTGGAAGTTCGAGGTGTGGTCGTTCATGGCGCTAAGCTCGGACGTGCAATCGGCTTCCCGACGGCGAACATGAAGCTGGGCGGATGCTGTAGGCTCGCGCCAGGGATTTATGCGGTGCGATTTCGGGATGGCTTCGGAACCGTTCGCAATGGTGTCGCCAGCTTTGGCCGGCGGCCGACAGTCGTCGACGACGGCGAGTTGCTATTGGAGACGTATGTCCTCGATTACGCCGGCGATCTTTACGGCCAGACATGTCAGGTGACATTCATCGAGTATTTGCGTCCCGAGACAAAGTTCGACGGTCTTGAGGCAATGGTCCAGCAGATCGATCTGGACGTGGTGATGGCCAGGGAGGTTCTGCGGAAAAGAAAAATCTCGCTGGGGGATGAGATTACGGCACGGGGCCGCAAAAAATGAAATATCACCAGATCGAGGCATTCTACCAAGTGATGTTGACTGGCAGCATCTCGAAGGCCGCGAAGAATCTCGGTCGCACTCAACCTGCCGTGAGTATGACGATAGCGACACTTGAAGAGCAGCTGACAACCACGCTGTTTGACCGACACGCAGGACGAATATCACCGCGCGCCGAGGCAGAGGTGCTATTCCAGCAGGTGAGCCCGGTGATGGCTCAATTGAACGACATACGTCACCATTTCGGCCGCCTTACCTCAATCGAGGTACCAAGGATATCGATCATATCCTCCGGGAATGCGGGAACCCACCTTGTTCCAACCGCAATTTCCAAGATTGCGGCTGGGGGACAGCAGTTTCGTCTCATGATCGGGACCTCTGCCTCCATCGTATCGGAGATGGAAAACCAACTTCACGACATCGCGTTGACCGATGAGGGGGCGTTCGAAGTGTTGACGAATTCACCGCTGTTCGAGGTCGAGGTCTTCAACATTCCCGTTTACGCCGTCTCGCCACGCGGTCTGATCTCGACGCAAGGCGATACCCTGCTGACTGAGGAGATCAAAGGCTACAACGTCTGTACGCTTTACGAGGAGAATCGATCCAGTCGACAGATTCGGTCGAAAATCGCGCCCCCCAAGGTGGAATTTTCCAACTTCTTCCCGATGGCATGTTTTGCCATTTCGAACGGCGGCGTTGCGGTGGTCGACAATATCACGTGCGGCGCTATGAGAGCACTCACCAACGGGAGCCTGGATGTCGTATACCACCGGATATCCGACGCATCTCCGTCCCACTACTATCTGATCCGTCCGAAATATCGACCGAGGTCGAAAGTGGCGGACAAATGCTACGGCAGCCTCAAGACGGCCTTGCTGTCATACGAGGACATCTCCCGACCCGATCGGACCTAAAGCTCTCCGCGCGCCTGGTCATAAGCTTCACTCATGGAGGCATAAAACCTTCGGTTTTGCTGTCGATTTCGCAATGCGGGATGACTGTAGTGCGCTCGGCGGCGCACTTGTGCGGATTGACGCAGCAAGAGCCTCGCTGCCCCACAAAACTCGTTGACGGGCCGGGATTCGGACACAGTCACCATCTGGGCAACAACCATGAAAATCTTTAAACACATAGCGTCGGCGGCACTCTCCGCTGCGATGTCCGTCGGCGTGTCCTTCTCCGCCTCGGCCTGCCCTTTCATCGATCCAGGAGAAAGGCGTCTTCACGGTCGCGACTGAAACGGCCGACGCGCCGTTCGATTTCGTCCAGGACGGTAAGATCGTCGGTTACACTCCGGACGTGATCCCCATAAGTGCCGCTGATATCCCCATAAGAACTTCAATTTTGCGAAAGTTCCGATGTTGGGTGATGAATTGGTTGCCGCCGGAGCAGGCGAGCAGACAGGGGCGAAAGCCTCTTCTGGACATGAGCGTTCCGATTAAATCTCAGTATCCAAGCCAAGGTATCTCGATACCTTGCACGAAGGAGTGCAGCCATGCGTGTAACTAATATCCGGGCGTACCGGATCCCGACCGGCGGTGTGCGCCCGGTGCTTGTCGAAGTCGTAACGGATGAGGGAGTTTCCGGTTGGGGCGAAGCTGCCGTGGCATACGGCCTCGGTGCTCGCGGTGCAGCCGGCATGGTCGCCGACTATGCCGCGCGCGTTATCGGTGCGGACCCGAACTATCCCCGCCATGTCTATCACGCGATCTACGACAACTCTTTCTGGACCAAGGGCGGCGGCGCGATCGCCTTCGCTGCGGTAAGCGCGATCGACCAGGCGCTTTGGGATATCAAGGGCAAGGCTGCAGGCGTCCCAGTCTATGACTTCTTCGGAGGCCGCTTCCAGGACACCGCACCGGTCTATGCGAACGGCTGGAACTACCATTGCAATGACGCCACCGAGTGGGCCAAGGCCGCCGAGCGCCCGCTCAAGGATGGCTACAAGATGCTCAAGAGCTATCCTCTTGCAACGCAACAGCCGGGCCGTACGCTGACCCACGTCCAGCGCCGCTCGCTTTCCGCCGACGAGTTCAAGCGCGCTATCGATCGTATTCGCCTTCTCAAGGATGTCGTCGGTGATCAGGCCGAACTGCTCATCGATCTTTCAGGTGGCGTCAATAACGACCAACTGGTTCGAATCCTCGACGTCTGCGAAGAGCTCAAGGTCTCCTGGGTCGAGGAGCCCCTTGACGCATTCAACCTCGCGGGCCTCAAAAACTTGGCCGCTCGATACAAGTTCCCGATCGCCGCCGGCGAACGCGTCTATACCCGCAACGGTTTCAAGAACCTCCTGGATTCCGGCGCTATCGACGTTGTCATGCCGGACGTTGGCAATTGCGGGGGCGTGTTCGAACTGGTCCAGATCGCAGCGATGGCAGAGGCATACAACGCACGAATGTCTCCTCATAACTGCGCGTCGTCTCTCTGTACGGCCGCTACGCTTCAGGTCTGGGCCGCTTGCGCCAATGCAATGGACCTCGAAATCTATCCTTACCTGCCGGAGTCCCAGGGCTACGTTCAGGTTCTGAAGAATGCTCCCGAAGACCGCATCAAAAACGGCTTACTGGAAGTCGGATCCGATCCGGGCCTCGGCGCGGACGTCGATACCGAACGCCTCAAGCCATATTGCTGCTACGACTACCTCGAAGAAGCCGCTTAATGAAAAACATCCTCGGTCTCGGGGCGACCAGCGTCGTCCCGAGGTCCAGGATGACCGAGCGCCGCCTGACTTACCGAGACAACTTCGGTCCGATTCCTGACCTTCAATTTCTTGAAGACCGTCTTTAGATGCCACTTCACGGTTTCGAGGCCAATTTTGAGATCCGATGCGATTTCCTTGTTGGTCATACCGTGCTGCACACGACTAACCACCTCGCGTTCCCGCAGTGTCAAGGATGATGTCCCGAACGGTTCATTGTATCCATGTTGGCGCTCGACCTGAACCGTTGCCAGAGCAGCTGCCAGCCTGTGGAGATAATCCGTCGAAACTCGCTTGCTGTTATGGTTCTGCAAGAAGGCGATTACTGATTGCGTCAGTGTGATTGCCCCTGCACCGCAGTCAATGAACGGGCGGATGACATCTCCAATCTCGCTTTGCGCAAGAAGGCTGGTCATCAATTCCATTGCCACGCCACGTCTGCCTATCGCTAGTAACGAAACGGCGTACTCGATCCCCGCTTCCAACTCGGCTGGCTTGTCCCAAGCGAAGCTATGCATCTGAAGCTGGAAAATTTCAGCTGCCTGATGAGGCTTGTTCTCAGCGATGAGGAGCCGAGCCTCGCACATTCTTAGCAGTCGCCAGCCGTAAGATGTCGGCGACCTGTCCGTCGGTGGCCGGGCCTGAACCATACCTCGGAAACCCGTCATGAGAGTACGGGCTTGTGCTAGTCGAGATTGGAGTAAATTGAGCCTTATCTGTTCAGCGATGCAAACGGTTCTAAGGCGCAGCCAGTCTCGCTTTCGACCTACCGCGTCCCCGCGTTCAAGAAGTTGAGATGCCGATTTCCAGTCGCCGCGCGAGACCATGATGCGTACCAAAGTCAGATAGCAGGCGATCAGACCTTCAACAAAGCATGTTTGCTCAATGAGATCGAGGTGACCTGAAAGCAGCGACTCCGCTTCGAATAGATCGTTGCGCTGGTAGCGCACGAAGGCCAGCAGGCTGGCTGCCAGTACAGCAGGCGCGGTATCGCTCCCAGTGACCCTCTGCGCCAGGTCAAGCGCCTGCCGGAGCCGTGGTTCTGCCTCGTCGAGCCTATTCTCGGCCACGTCGCACAGAGCCAGCAGGCAGGTTCTGCAAACGACTGAGAAGGACAGCGCCGGTTGGTCAGCTTCGCTGGGCAATGGCTGCAGAGAATCGCGGGCGAGAGCGATGTTGCCGCCCATCAAGTGCCCATGAATCGTGGCATTGCCCACCACAAGAACAGACCAAGCCTGTGAAACGGAATTACGAAATTCATCAGCGAGAGCCAGTAACGTGGTGCCGTCATCCGACATATAAGCGATGAAGATCAACAGGCTTTTCCGATAGTCGGATAGCTCGTCGATAGCGGGATCGGACGGTGACGCCGCAAGCAGATTTTCGATCATGCCTGCGATCGACCTCGCGTCGTCCAGTCTCAAGCTGAGAGCATAAGCCGTGCCCGCGGCTGCCAGCAACGCGCCATCTCCCATCAGTTGGCCCACAGAAATCTGCCCCAGCCAGCCGAGCACCATGGAAAGATTGCCTTTCGCGACTTCTTCGAGCGCGCATCGTCGAGCCCATTCCAGCGCCTGAAGTGTATTTCCGGCTGAGAAGGCATGCTGTACGGCGAGTTGCCAGTTACCGTTTTGCGCGAACCACGCGCTGGCGTGGGCATTCCGCAGCTTTCCGTCTTCGTTTAGCCTTTCGTCCAAATAGGTCCGCAAGTACTGGCGAAACTGTGGATGAAGCACGAACCGCGTGCCGCCTTCATCGATGCAATTCGCGAATAGTTCACCAGACCGCAGCCGGCGAAAGAGATCTTCGATGCCTGCAGCGCCGGCCACGGTCCTACACACAGGTAAGCTCAGTTCATCGAGCATGGATGTGCGGGCCAATAGAGCTAGCTGTTGCGGTGTAAGGTCAGTTTCCACGCATTCCGCAAAAAACTCTGCAAACTCTGCGGGCAATTGTGCAAGGGCTGCCAAGGCGTCCTTAGTTCGTTTGTAGCGACCAAGCATCGTCGCGGTCATTCTCAACCCGGCCGGCCAACCGCGCGTGATGGCGGTAATGAATTCATGGTCAACGAGATCTATCGCAGCCGGATGTTTAGTATGCAGAAATCGCACCAATTCTTCCGGATCGTAGCGCAGTTGCTCATGGGAAAGTTCGAGCAGTTGGTTTGCGACACGTAGATTGGCAATCGGTATCCGGGGACGCCTTCGGCCGGAAATGACGGTGCGCAGGTGATCCGGCCCATTATCGATGAGGTGGGAAATCACTTCATCCACCCCTTCACCGCTGTCGAGACTGTAATTGTCGAACATGAGCCAAACCCGTTCCGGCAGGAGCGACATTCTCTCGATCAACGCATCGAGGCTCGCGCGCCAAGAACGCGGGTCGGCAAGCTCTTCACCGAGGATTGCCTGTTGCAACAAGCGAGAGAGCGACGATGGATCATTGTCGCGCTGGTCAAGCTCCATCCAGGCGACACGTTCTCCCTGAGTTAGCAGGACTTCACGCCATTGCCGTAATGTGACGGTTTTTCCGTAGCCAGCGGGCGCAGTGACGATTGTGACGCGCGTGCTGGATGCCGTCGTCAGGAACTGCTTTAGCCGCGGGCGCGCCATCTCTTTGAAGTTGATCGCGCGCGGTGCCAGTTTCGTGTGAGGAACCGCCGTCATCATTACCTCCCACTTCGCTTGTAGGCGTCTCTAGCGCCTGATCTAGATCCCCCCGCGCACCGTGGTCCGTTGTTTCAGGGCGCGTCTACCTCACGTCACCTATTACCTCATCTCACCCCCCCATTCGAGGGGGGGATAGCCCTTTCTAACGGTGATAGCGTTTTGAGCACGGCAAGAGGGATGGTTTGCTGGTGGGGTGGAGCACGTGTTGCTGCAGTTGATACTGGATTTTTTTTGGGCATTCTCGGCGCTGGCGCTCATCTCCCTAAGCCTCGGGCTGATTATGGGGGAGCTCAAAATTGTCAACATCGCCCAAGGGGACATGGTAATGGTCGGCGCGTATTGCATGTACGCGATGCGCGACATGCCGTTCTTGGCGGCGCTCGGGTCGACCGTCGTCATTGGCCTCTGCCTGGGCTTTATCCTTGAACGCTTTGTGCTGCGTTGGGTCTATCACCAAGGCTTCATCGCAACGTTGCTTGCGACGTGGGGGATCGGGCTGGTCCTGCAGCAACTTGTTTCAGTCGCCTTCTCCATATCCCAGAAGGGCGTCGACATGCCGGTCACGACGTCGGTCGAGGTTCTAGGTGTCACCTATCCGCTCTATCGTTTGCTTGCCGGCGCGGGGATGCTGACGATAGTCGGTCTTGTCATTCTTCTGGTCTATAAGACAAATATCGGACTGCGGATTCGCGCCTCCATCGACAATGTGGAAATGGCGTCGGTTTTCGGGATAGCGCCGCAACATGTTTTCACGCTCGTCTTCGCGATCGCGTCGGCCATGGCGCTGCTTGCGGGTGCTCTGGTTGCTCCAACGCTTTCGATCACCCCCACAATGGGATTGAGCTTCATCGCTCCGGCATTCTTTAGCGTCTTGATCGCACGGGAGGGGTCCATCCTCGGCCCAATCATCGGAGCCTCCATTGTTCAATTGCTGCTCATCATTCTGAGATGGCAATTCCAGGTGACGATCGCAGACGGAATCCTTTTTGCGCTGCTTGTGATCATCGTGACCGTCTGGCCGCGCGGAATAGCATGGAAATTCAAAAAAAGGGGAACATCACATGGAACTCAGCAAACTTGATATGATGGGCTCGAGAACTCTCTCTCGGCGTGGACTGTTGAAGGGAGCTTTCGGCGCCGCTGTGACGGCGGGCATTGGAGGAGCATGGACGGGACCGTCCCTCGCCAGCGGGTTCACGGCAGACCGCTCTTTCAAGATTGGCTTTATCGCCCCGCTCACTGGTCCGATTTCTCCCGAAGGTGAGGCGATGCGGCGTGGACTGGAACTCGGGCTGGCCAAGATCAATGCTTTGGGCGGTTTGGGCGGGAAGCCGGTCGAGATGGTCACCCAAGATAACCAGTCCCAGCCGTCCATGGCCAGCATGCTCGCCAAGAAGTTCATTCAGCAAGAAAAGGTAGATCTGATTGTTGGCACGGTAACCTACGATGAGACTACCGCGGTCCGAGGGATCGCCTCGATTTATGGCACACCCTTCGTTCAGTTAGAGGCGGGTAACTATGCAGCTGCCGGCAACAAGGCAGACAGCTGCGGCGGAAGCATGATTCCGCTTGGCGAAACCGTGCCGCAGATGGTCGATCCAATCATCCCGTTTATGACTAGTCGCTTCGGTAAGAAGTGGGCCTTCGTGGGCAGCGACTATCAGTTCCCGCGGGACTATACGGATTATGCCAAGGTGAAGCTCGTCGCAGCCGGTGGCATGGTCGTGGCAGAAGAATTTGCTCCATTGGGTACCGCAGACTGGTCGAGCGTCGTATCGAAGCTCAAGGCGGCCGCGCCCGACGTCGTGCTCTCCAGCGTTGTCGGCGGCGATGCGATCGCCTTCATCAAGGCTGCAGATAGCCTAGGCCTTCTAGCCAAGACAAAGATTACTGGAATTTCACTGCAGCCCGAATTTTATCCGGCACTGGGCAGTGCCGTTGATGGCCAGTTCACGGTGGCGAGATATACACCCGAAATCAACAACGAACGTAATGCCGAGTTCATCCGGGAGTATAAGAAGGCCCACGGCGATGGGCCAATACCGTCGGTCGCGTCAGCAGCGTTCGACTGCTGGAACTTTATCAGAGCGGCAGTTCAACGCGCCGGATCATTTGATGCAGATAAGGTTCTTAGCGCATTTGACGACCTCGAGGTGCAGTCGATCCTCAGCGAGGATGCGCTCAAGGCTGCCCCAGCATCTCGGGCGGTCGACTACCCCATGTATGTCTGCGAAATCCTCCCGGGGGGAACTTGGAAGATCGCTGAGAGTGCGGGCGTGCTGCCTTCAGGGCTGACCTGCTGATCGGCAAAGGAATTCAGTGAATTGTGCGAGCCGGTTCGGACGCACATCAGTGCGATATCCCACCCAGTCAATTGCCGGTCGTTCGAGTGTAATCGGGTAGATGAATTGGTCACCATGATGCCTAAACTAATGTCCAACGGGGGCTATGCTGCCGTGCTTGGGGCTTCGATGCTTGCCTTGGTCCCTTTTCTAATGGGCCCATTTCAGGTCGAGCTCGTGGCCTTGGCGTTGTTGTACGGTCTTTTTGCTTTCGGACTTGACATCGCATGGGGGCGAGCAGGCATCGTATCCATCGGTCAAGCGATCTTCTTCGGTTGCGGCGCCTATGGTGTCGGGTTGGCAGCCAAGTTTGGCATCTGGACTGGTTGGGGCTTTGTCGGCGCGATTTCGGTGTCCTGCGTCATTGCAGCCGCCGTGGGAGGAGCCGGGTTGCGGCGCGCTTCCAGCCCCTCGACAATGGCCGTGCTGACGCTGGCATTGGCTTTGCTCGCCGAGAAGGCAGCCATAACCTGGGTTGGCGTGACAGGTGGTAGCAACGGTCTGTTCGTCGCCCCACCCAGTGACACAAATATGTATTATTGGAGTACGCTTGGGGTCATCGCGTCGGTGGTTCTCCTCACCAAGTCATGCATCCTCGACCGCAGGCTTGGCAACCGCCTTACCGCGATCAGGCTTAACGAGCAGCGCGCCGAACATCTGGGTATCGAGATTCATTCGACTCGCGTTATCGCCTTCGTGACCGGCGCCGCCATTGCGGCGCTTGCAGGAGCGATGGCAGCCCCTCTCATCACCACCATCACTCCCGACAGAGTCGGCATCCTGTTGTCGACGCAGGCACTCGTTTGGGTGGCACTGGGCGGCAGGGGAACCTTGGTTGGACCCTTCGCTGGCGCTCTTCTTGCGGTCTACGGCCAGGACGCCCTGGCGGGTTCCGTTGGGGACTATTATCTCCTCATCCTCGGCGTCCTTTTCGTGCTCAGCGTCCTGTTCATGCCACGCGGGATCGTCGGCTTGTTTGAAAAAGGCGAGCATGTCGCTCCGGTCAAGCCACAAGACATGGGCAAGCCCGGGTTAGCTAAGGACACGGGTACAGCCGGTATTAGCCTTGAGACGCGCGATCTTGTTGTCTCTCTGGGTGGATCGACCATCATCAACAAACTCGACCTTTCTATCCGGGCTTCCGAGATCGTTTGCGTTATCGGTCCGAACGGCGCAGGCAAGAGTACCATGCTCAATGCTGTCTCCGGGCTCCTGCCATCGAGCGGCGGTTCGATCCTGTTGAAGGACAGGAACGTGACTGAAACGTCGTCGAGCACCAGAGTTCGACTCGGGCTGTCACGCACATTTCAGGTGCCAAGCTTGTTTCCGGAACTCACCGTAGGTGACCACATGATCCTTGCGCGGCAAGAGGGAGGCGCGAGCGAGGTGCAGCCGGAGCGTTACCGGAGACTGGAGAAAACCCGTTGGGACGTGCCGGTGGGAAAGCTGTCCCTTGGCGAACGCCGTATGCTCGAAATCGCCATGGCTTTGGCAAGACGACCAGATGTGCTTCTGCTTGATGAGCCGGCGGCCGGGCTCGCTCGCAATGAATCCGAACTGGTCGTCGACGACCTGAAAGAGCTACGACAAAAAACCGGCTGCGCGATTGTTTGCGTCGAACACGACATGGAACTGGTGCGGAAGCTTGCAGACAGGGTCATCTGTCTGCACCAGGGCCGGATATTGAAAGAGGGCACAATGGACCAGGTTGCCGCAGATCCTGAAGTTCGGCGCTCCTATCTCGGACAGAGGTGACAATGTTGCTCGATATCAAGGGTCTCTCAGGAGGCTATAAGGACATAGAGATTGTCAGTGAGGTGTCGTTCACGTTGCGCGAAGGCGAAACTCTTGCGCTGCTCGGGCGCAACGGAACAGGCAAAACGACACTCCTCAGGACGATTATGGGTCTCGCCGACCGAAGCCGCGGAACTATCTCAATTGACGGCGTTCCTTTGCCACCACGGTCGCCCGCAAGCTTGGCCAGGGCCGGAGTCACGTTCATCCCAGACACCCGCGGCGTCTTTCCACGCTTGACTGTCGGCGAGAACCTTCGCTTGGCCAGGATGAACGCATATCGGCCCTGCATGCTAGACGTCTTCTCCTACTTTCCTGACCTGGTGCGGCGGTCCGATCAGCTCGCTGGGACACTTTCTGGCGGCCTCCAGCAGCAGGTTGCGATTTCCCGCGCATTGATGACGGGTGCCCGGCTGATCATTATCGACGAACTCACGCAGGGACTGCAGCCATCAATTGTCGAGCTGCTTGTCGAGGTGCTTGTCTCGGTCTCGGCCCAGCAGGGCATAGCCCTTCTTCTCGTCGATCAAAATCCGAAACTGGCCATGAGCATCTGCAGGCGGGTCATGGTTTTGGATCATGGTCGTCTGGCGATCTCGGGCAACTCCTCAGAGCTTTTGGCAGATAACCGGCTGACGGACCTCCTCGTCGTCTGAATCTTGAAAAGAAATGGAGCTTAACGTGAATCCCATCGGTGCCGGAACAAGATCGGGTGTATTCCAAACAGCGACCGAGATGCTGAGCCAAATGCGCAGCGGAGCGATAAGCGCGGTCGAATTGCTCGACCAGCATCTCGATCAGGTGCGTGCCGTGAACCCCGAGATCAATGCCATCGTGGCCATCGACGAGGAAAGAGCTAGGCTCGAGGCGAGATTGGCAGACGAGGCGCGCGGACGTGGCGAGGACAAGGGCATCCTTCAAGGACTGCCTATGACAATAAAGGACGTATTCAGCGTCGCTGGTATGCCCGTAACCGGAGGTCTGCCGCATCTGTCTGGCTACATGCCAGAGAGTGACTCGGAGGTCGTCACCGCTCTTCGCAACGCTGGCGCTGTCATATTCGGTAAGTCGAACGTGCCGGAAGGCGCGGGTGATCATCAGTCCTACAATCCGATCTATGGCACCACCAACAATCCTTGGAATCTTTCCAGAACGCCCGGTGGATCGTCAGGCGGGGCCGCAGCCGCGCTTGCTGCGGGCATGACGCCTCTTGAGATCGGCAGCGACGTCGGCGGCTCGATACGATGCCCAGCGCATTTCTGCGGCGTCTACGGTCACAAATCCAGTTACGGCGTGGTGCCCGTGCAAGGCCACGTGCCGCCTGGCCCAAATACTCTGCGCAAAGCCGAAATGCTGGTCGCAGGACCGATGGCACGCGATCCCTACGATCTGGACCTTCTGTTCGACGTCATCTCGCGACCGGCGGAACGTTCGCGAACTGCCAGCCATTGGCCCCTTCCGGAACCCCGACACCAGCGGCTCGAAGATTTCCGTGTCGGGGTTTGGCTCGACGAAAGAACCTATCCGGTTGATACCGCATATGCGGACGCGATTGAGGGATTGATAAAGGATCTTGAACGGCTGGGTGTGAACGTCCGGGCCGCGCGGCCCGATGTTGATACCGACGCGTCCGCGAACACCTACTTCAACATGCTGTTTGGCGAGTTCTGCGCAAGTGCGCCACAGAAAATGTATGTTGACAGCAAGACCGCGCGCGAGGCGGTCGGCGGCAACAACGGTCGCTATGGCGAATGGATTGCCGCCGCAACGGTGCAGGATCTAAGGGCTTGGCAAGGTCATCTTGAGCATCGAGAGCAATTGAGAACGATCTGGGGTGCCTTTTTCCGCGACTGCGATGTTCTGATCTGCCCTGTCATGTCGACCGTTGCCTTTCCGCATGACCATCACGGAGCAGACCATGTTGCACAGCTCGCGCGTACAATCGATATCAGCGGCGAAAAGCGACCCTATCTTGACAATCTCAAGTGGCCGGGCTTGATCACCGTGGCAAGCCTTCCATCCACCGTCATTCCTACACGACGCTTTATCGGCGGCTTGCCTGCTGGCGTCCAAGTTGTCGGCGATTTCCTTGACGATCGCACGACTCTGCGCTTTGCTCAGTTGTTGCACGACCGGGTTGGGGGCTACGAGATGCCGGCGAGATGATCTATGTCACCGGTCCTGAGTGTTATCGCATTGGCCTCGCGGGATAGGTACATAATTCGGAGCCGTGATTGATCCAATCTTACCTCCTCCGTCTGGCCGTAGATCATGACGGCCCCCGCTCAGCTATTTGAAATCGAAGCGTGGGCGTTGACTGGAGGAGAATGCCGACGCGTCATGGCAAGTCCGGCTCGGGTGCATGCACGCTACGGCATCAGCCTCTTCGAGTAGGCCAACCATGCGCGCTCCATCGCTTCGGCGCGGATGCTCATTGGTCGGCATATAGTCGAGGTACTGATCTGGCGATACAAATCTAACGATGCCTACCTGAGTGTGCATCGCCTTCGTCACCTCGATTTACCGTCCGTGCCAATTGCCGCGTAGGGTTCGAGCAGGTCTTTTTGGGAAAGTTCGAAACGTCGACGTCCTCACTTGTGAGATCGCTGTGAGCAAGTGATGGCCCATCAGATCGATCGACCGGGATGCACGCAGCATCCCGGTCGTCAACCTTCAAAATGGATAGTGCTGATGTGGGTCTTCGATGGTGATCCAGCGAAGATCGGTGAATTCAGCAATCGCCGCCTTGCCACCGAAGCGGCCATAGCCGGAACCTTTGACCCCGCCGAAGGGCATCTGAGCTTCATCATGCACCGTCGGGCCGTTGATGTGGCAGATGCCGCTTTCGATGCGCGCAGCCACCGCCATCGCCCGCTGAACGTCGCGGCTGTAGACAGAGGCGGAGAGGCCATATTCGGTGTCGTTGGCGATGCGGACCGCCTCGTCCTCATCGCGCACACGGATGACGGGCTTGACCGGGCCAAAGCTCTCTTCGTCGTAAGCACGCATGCCCGGCTTCACATTGTCCAGCACCGTGGCCTCAACCACACTGCCGGTTCGCTTGCCGCCAGCAGCCACTTTGGCACCCTTGCCCGTCGCGTCTGAAATGAAGGCATCCATCTTCTCGGCAGCGACCGGGCTGACCAGCGAACCAAGCACGACATGGCCACGCGGATCGCCCGCCGGGAGTTTGGTGGCACGGGCGGCGAGCTTGGAAACGAATTCGTCGGCAACCTTTTCATGCACGATCAGCCGCTCGGTCGACATGCAGATCTGGCCCATATTGGCGAAGGCGCCGAAGATCGCGCCATTGACGGCGGCATCGATATCCGCGTCGTCGAGCACGATCATCGGCGCCTTGCCGCCAAGCTCGAGAAGGGCGGGCTTGAGGTTCCTGCCGCAGAGTTCGCCGATGATGCGGCCGACCTTCGTCGAGCCCGTGAAGTTGACGCGCTTGACCTCCGGCGCCAAGATCAGGGCTTCGACGACAGCAGCGGCATCTTCCGGTGCGTTGGTAATGACATTGACCACGCCGGCGGGGAAGCCGGCTTCGAGGAACGCCTTGCCGATGGTGACGTGCACGCCTGGGCAGGATTCCGAGGCTTTGAGAATTACGGTATTGCCGCAGGCAAGCGCCACGGCGAGTGCGCGCACGCCGAGAATGATCGGCGCATTCCAGGGTGCAATGCCGAGGCAAACGCCGGCCGGCTGGCGGATCGCCATCGAGAGCGTGCCGGGCTTGTCGGACGGGATAATCTCGCCCTGGATCTGAGTCGTCATAGCAGCGGCTTCACGAAGTATGCTGGCGGCCAGCATGGTGTTGAAGCCGGCCCATGCACCGGTGCCGCCTGTTTCTGCTGTCAGCAACTCCGTGAAATCGCCGACCTTTGCGGCAAGCGCATCGGCCGCCCTGTTGAGCAGCGCACGGCGCTCGCCCGGGCCTGACTTCGACCACGCCGGGAAAGCGGCCTGCGCAGCCGCGACCGCGGCCTTGACGTCGTCCAGGCCCGATGCGGGCGAGCGGGTCGCCACATTGCCGGTGAAGGGATCGATACGGTCGAACGTCCTGCCCGAAATGGCCCCGACCAATTTGCCGCCGATGATCTGTTGAATATCCATTGGTGATTCCTCTTTCACTTAAATCCAAGTACGTCGGCATTGATCGACGCTTCGAGACCGCCATCCGCGGCGAGATTGGCACCATTGATCCAGCGCGCCGCATCGGAGGCGGCGAAGAGGATCACGGGAGCGATATCGGAGGCGGTGCCCGCGCGGCCGGTGCGGCTGATGTCTGAGTCCACCTTCTCGTCGCCCAGGACATCACGGAACTGTTTAAGGATCGGCGTCTCAACCGGGCCGGGGCTCACCGCATTGACGCGGATGCAATGCTCCCTGAACAGCGGTTGATGCGCGGCAATCTGCGTCCAGAGGATCAGCAGTTCCTTGGAGAGAGGATAGCCGATCTCGTCGCGCACCTCATTATCGGCCATGACCTTTGCGATGTCAGGAAAGCCCTGGACGCCCACCATCCGTTTCGCCCGGTCGAGATTCCCGCGCCAGCCGTAGCCGGCGATGGAGGCGACATTGACTACAGCGCCGCCCTCGCGAATATTTGGCGCCAGCGTCTCGCTGAAATGCCTGAGGCCGTAGAAATTGATTGCGAGCGTGATGGCCGCGCCGCCCGTGCCAGAGACGCCGGCGACATTCAGCAAGGCATCGAAGCGCTGCGGCAACTGCCGGACGATTTCGGCGATGCCGTCCGGGTTGGAGATGTCGCCCTTGAGGAAGGCGCCGTGGGTCGTGGGCGGATCGCTGATGTCGATACCGATCACATCGGCACCCTGGGCGATGGCGAGTTCGGCGGTTCGGGCGCCTATGCCCGATGATACGCCGGTGACGACGAGGGTTTTTCCAAGCAACATGTTTTACTCCCTGATGGATTGGTTGGGGATCTCCAAACGATAGCCAACTGGCATCAGCGAAATCCCGAAACGTGTTTCGATCTCGCCCCAGAGGCCACGCGGCAGGAGCAGCGAGAAGAGAAGGGCGACAAGGCCGAGGCCAATCAGGTACCAGACGCCGAGCGCCCCGAACCAGGTCTCGATGACGAAGAAGATCACTGCGCCGAGGATCGCGCCCTCGAAGCGTCCGATGCCGCCGACCAGGACCATGAAGATCATGTAGGCCGTCCACTGGACGGAGAAATAGGTCTTGGGCTGGAAGCTCGTGGCGCTCGCCAGCCAGAGCGCACCGGCGACGCCGGTGCCGAAGGCGGCAAGAACGAAGATGATGCGCTTGGTCCTGACCACATCGATGCCGAGCGAGCCGGCCGCATCCTCATTGTCGCGAATCGCCTGGATCGCAGCTCCGATATGGCTGCGCAGCAGCGTGAAGAGGCCGATCAATAGGCCGGCCATCGCGATCAGGGCCAACCAGTAGATGATGTCGCGCCGGGCGCCAGCATCATAGGCATTGAGCGAGATTAGCGAGCGGCCGGTTTCGCCCTGGATCAGGCTGTCGAGATTGACGCAGAGATGGGTGAGCGCCGAGACGACCCACATACCGATCGCGAACTCACCGCCCTTGAGCCGTAGCATGACCAGCGACAGCGGATAGGAAACGGCTGCAACGACGAGGCTGGCGAGGATCATCGACATAAACGGATCGATATCGGATTCGGCGAGGCGGACGGTGAAGTAGGCGCCGAGGCCGAAGAAGACCTGCTGGCCGACCGAGACCAGGCCTCCATAACCCGCCAGCGCATTCCACATCGCAGCCATGATGACATAGATGAAGAGCGCCGTGAGGCGATCAACCGCGCCGGCGCCGAGCACCCCCGGCAGCACGGCGAAGCCGAGAAGCACGATGGCAGAGAGCCAGGCGGCCGTCCGCGACGCGCGGGTCCAGCGATGGACCATCGAGGGTGTGACGACGGTGCTCATGCGGTACCTCCTTGAGCGGTCCGCCTCGCCAGGAGGCGCGCGGGCAGCGACAGCAGATCCGGGAAGATCAGCCTCGTGAACACGATGATCAGGAACACGGCATGGCCCGCGATCAGGAAGCCGAGCGGGTGGAGCGAGGCGCCGAATGTCTGGGCGATGCCGAGGATGATGCCACCGGCCAGCGTACCCCAGAGCGAGCCCGCACCGCCGATGACGGCCGCCTCGAAGGCAAAGAGAAGCTGCGGCGCGCCGGAATAGGGTTCGAAGGTGGCGCGCATGGCAAGGAACATGCCGGCGATGGTGACGGTCACCAGCGTGATCGCGGCGGCTGCGGCATTCACCCGACGGGCGTCGATGCCGACGAGGCCTGCAGTATCCGGATCCTCCGCCGTGGCACGGATGGCTCGGCCAAGTTTGGTGTAGGTCAGCATGATTTGCAGGGCCGCGAGCAGTGCCACCGCAGTGACGAAGATCAGCACCGGCAGTTTGCCGACATAGAGCCCGCCGGGAAGCTCCCAACTGTCCCAGGAGAGGTCGCCGATGGAGTTGGCGAGGGAGCGGGTATCGGCGCCGAACTGTTCAAACAGTGTATTGTCGATGACCATGGAAAGGCCGAAGGTGGAGAGGATCGGCAGAAGCTGGCCGCCGCGGGCGCAACGATCAAGGATCAGGCGCTGGATCAGCCAACCGACGACGGCCATGACCGCGACTGAGATCAGAAAACTTGCCCAAAGCGGCAGGTGGGTGTGTTCCGTCAGCAGGAAGATGAGATAGGCGGCAGCGACGGCGAGGCTGCCGTGTGCGAGGTTGATGATGCGCATGACGGAGAACATGAAGGAGAGGCCGCAGGCGATCAGCGCATAATAGCCGCCGAGCAGGATGCCCTGGAGAATCTGGTTGGTCATGCGTGAGCCCTCCCGGCCGTGGCTCGCTTGAGCCCGAAATAGGCCTCCGTCACCTGCTCCCTCGTCAAATCCGTCGCCCTTCCTTCGAGCACGGCCTTGCCTTCCAGCATGCAGATCACCCGGTCTGCCACACTCATCGCGCGCGTCAGATCCTGTTCGACCAGGATGATCGTGGTGCCGGATGCGATCAGCCCTTCGAGCGAGGCATAGACGCGATCGACGATGAGCGGTGAGAGGCCGAGCGAGACTTCGTCGAGTAACAGGATGTCCGGGTTGCTCATCAACGCGCGGCCGATCGCGGTCGCTTGCTGTTCGCCGCCGGAAAGATGGCCGGTCTTGTGGTCGAGGCGCTTCTTGAGGTTCGGGAAGATCTCGATGATCCGTTCGATAGACCAGTCACCTGTGCGGTCGGCCATGGCGCCGAGCTTGAGGTTCTCAGACACGGTCATCGAGGCGAACATTCGGCGGCCTTCGGGTACGAGCGAGATGCCGCGCCTGACGCGCTGGTGGGCGGGGAGCGCGGTGACGTCCTCGCCGTCAAGCATGATCCGGCCGCCATGCACGGCGTGGGCGCCGGCGAGCGTGCGCATCAGCGTCGTCTTGCCCGCGCCATTGGCGCCGACCAGCGCCAGTGTCTCGCCCTTGGCGATGGAGAAGGAAAGGCCGCGCACCGCTTCGAGCAGGCCGTGGCGGGCGGTGAGATTTTCTACCATGAGCGTGCTCATTTCGGGCCGCCCCCGAGATAGGCGCGAATGACTTCCGGGTCGGTCATGACAGCCTTCGGTTCGCCATCCGCGATGATGCGGCCGGCATCCATGCAGATCAGCCGGTCGACCACCTGCAGCAGCACATGGACGATGTGCTCGATCCAGACCACGCCGATGCCGCGGCGGCGCAGTTCCTGGATGGCATGGACCAGCTCCTGTGCCTCGGAATCGGTCAGCCCGCCGCCGATCTCGTCGAGCAGAATGACTTTGGGTCCGGTCGCGAGCGCCCGCGCCAGTTCCAACCGCTTGCGGTCGAGCAGGCCGAGTGTTTCGGCGCGGCGGTTGGCCACAGCGAGCATGCCGCAGAGCGTCAGCGAGTCGATGACCCGCTCATAGGCCTCGTCGCGACTCTGCACGTTGCCATGCGCGGCCGCGACATAGACATTCTCGAATGTTGTCATGCCGGAGAAGGGTTTGGGCACCTGATGCGTGCGCACGAGCCCAAGCTTGCAGCGCTCGGCCGCCGGGAGCTTGGTGACGTCGCGTCCTGCGAACATCACCGATCCCGCACTCGGCGGATAGGCACCAGAGAGTGTTGCGAGCAGCGTGGTTTTACCGGCGCCATTCGGTCCGACAATGCCCACGGACTCGCCCATGTCCATCGAGAAATCGACATTTTCCAGCACTGGTAAAGCGCCGAAGCGCTTGGTGATGCCGCTCGCCGAGAACCGACTCTCGCTGGTTCCTTTTCCGCTTTCCACCAGCATGCCCCTTATCCGTTGTAGGGCAGCAGCTTGGCTACGACCGGGACGTTGGGATCGGTCGCATTCTCCGTCACGACATAGTCGAGCGGGAATTTGGAGCCATCGGCCGCTTTGACCCATTGCGTGCCGATGATCGGGCCGGGCGAGACATTGGGGACCGGACCGGAAGTGAAGTCGACCTTGCCCGCGATTGTGACCGTGTTGAGTGTCGCAATGGATTTCACGATGGCATCCTTGCTCTTCGGGTCGGTCGTCTTCTTCAGCGCATCGAAGCCGGCATCGAAGAGCGACAGCGTCGCGCCGAGCTGCTGGGTCCATTGCTTGCCCGACGAGGCCTCGTAGCCATCTGCAAGTTCAGGGCCGCTGACACCCGCGATCGAGGACTTGTAGGGGAAGGCCTTGTGCCAGTAGGCGGCACTGCCGAGATTGACGCCGAGATTGCCGAGCGCCTCGACGCCGGAGGGGAAGAGGCCGGTCTTGGCCACCTGAATGATCTTGACCTGGCGATGCAGGCCCTGCTGCGCCGCCTGGCGCCAGAAGGTGGCAAAGTCCGGGGGAATCGGGAAGGTGTTGATGATCTCGACGCCTTCCTGCTTGAAGAGCGCGATCTGGCTGGAGAAATCGGTCGTGCCGGTCTCGTAGGCGCCGGGGTCGACAATGGTGAAGCCGTCCTTCTGCAACAGAGGCGCGAGATTGGCGCGGATCGCATTGCCGTCGGCATCATTCGGATACATGACGCCGACCTTCTTGTTGGTCTCGATCAGGTTCCATTGCGACACATAGGTCTTGTGGAATTCACCGACGCCAAAGCCGAAATGGTAGCTCCATTTGAAGGGTGACGGTGCGCCGGGCTGGGCGCCGCGGCCGAAATACCAGGCTTCCCAAGGCATGACGGTCGACAGGCACGGCACGCCGGCGGCCTCGCAGGCATCGGCCACCGGGTTGATCGTCTCGGGCGTCGAGACGGCCAGCATTATGTCGATGCCCTGGTTGTTGATCAGGTCCTTAGCGAGTTGGCCGGCACGGGATGGATCTGACTGGGTATCCTGGTCGAGGATCTCCACTGCGTATTTCTTGCCGCTGATCTCGATGCCGTCGCCTATCGCCTTGCGGACCAACTCGAGAACGTAGCCGTCTGTCTCTCCGAAACTGCCAAGTGGACCGGTGCGCGGGCTGATGAACCCGACCTTGAGCGTATCGGCCGCAAAGGCCGGACGCACGCCGAGTGCCAGTGCCGCGGCTGTGGCGCCTGTTGTCGCCATGAGTTCGCGCCGTGTCATACCCTTCTTCATTGCCATTCCTCCCCTTTTCGAAATCTCCGTTTTGAGCCATGGCTCAGATCGGATACTCTCCCTTGCCGCTGGATATCGTGATCCAGCGGAGTTCCGTGAATTCGTCGAGTGCTGCCGGGCCCCCGAATTTGCCGTAGCCGCTGGCCTTCACCCCGCCGAAGGGGATCTGCGGTTCGTCGGCGACGGTGGCCGAATTGATGTGGCAGATGCCCGACTCGATGCGCTTGGCGACCTCGAAGGCGCGGCCGAGGTCTCGGCCGAAAACGGCGCCCGACAGGCCATATTCGCAGTCGTTGGCGACCGTCACGGCCTCATCGACCGAGCCGACGCGGATGATCGCGGCGACCGGCCCAAAACTCTCTTCGCGATAGAGCCGCATCGGGCGGGTGACGTGGTCGATCACGGCGGCGTCCATCATCGCGTCATGGTTCTCGCCGCCAGTCAGCAACAAGGCTCCCTTGGCAACAGCGTCATCGATCAGGCCCCGCACGCGGCGGGCGGATTCGGCGGTGACAAGGCTGCCGAGCGGCAACTCACCCCGTGTCGGATCGCCGGCCCGCAGGCTTCTCGCCTTGGCGAGGAATTTCTCGACGAAGGCATCGGCGATGTCGTCCATGACGATAATCCGCTCCGTCGACATGCAGATCTGGCCCTGGTTGAAATAGGCACCGAAGGCTGCGGCCTTCACCGCCTCGTCGAGGTCCGCGTCGTCGAGGACGATGAAGGCCGCTTTGCCGCCGAGTTCCAACAAGCAACGTTTGAGATGCTTGGCGGCCGTCTGGGCGATGATCCGACCGACACGGGTCGAGCCGGTGAAGTTGATACGGCGTATGACGGGGTGACCGATCAGCTTTTCCATGATCGCTGAGGCGTCGGCCGGCGCGTTGGAGATGATGTTGATAACCCCTGCCGGGAAGCCCGCCTCCTGCAGGACGTCGCCGATCAGACGATGGGTCGCCGGGCAAAGTTCGGATGATTTCAGCACCACCGTATTGCCACAGGCAAGCGCGATTGCGATCGAGCGGACACCGAGGATGACCGGTGCATTCCACGGCGCGATCGCGAGGCAAACGCCAGCCGGCTGACGATAGGCGAAGGAGGTCTTGCCGGGAATGTCGGTGGGGATAATTGCGCCGCTGACTTGCGTCGTTGCGGCCGCCGCCTCCTGGAAGATCCTGGCTCCCAGTTCGACATTGAAGCCGCTCCACTCGCGCGTGGCGCCGGTCTCGGCCATCATGGCTGCAGTGAAATCCGGCGCACGCGCAAGCAGCAAGTCAGCCGCGCGTTCGAGAAGCTTGCGGCGATGGCCGGGGCTCGATTGCGACCAGCCGGGAAAGGCTGCGGCGGCGGCATCGGCCGCGGCCACCGAATCTTCCAGAGTCGCTGCGGCCGAGACGGCGACAAGGTCGCCGGAGACGGGACTGAAACGCTCGAAAGTCGCGGAACCGGAAGCGGGGACATCTCGACCGCCAATCAGCAGGTTCACGAGCCGCGGTGAGGCCACCGCTGAACGGTCGCGCCGATTTTCGATGATGACAGGATTGCTTGTCAGGACCATGTCCGCCTCCTCCCAAAGGCCGATAGTGAAAATGCTACGCCTTGTGCCGGAAATAAGAATGTGATTTTCTGGTCAACACTTGTTATTTTGTGGTAATTTCACGCATGCACGTCGAGTCCGCCATCCATCACGATGCCCGCGGCGAGGCAATCGAGGCGGCCATCCAGCCGCGCTTGATCCGCATCGGCCGGCCGCCACAGCGCTGGTTCCACCATGCGCTGTTGCTAGTGAATGGTTCGATCCGCCTGTCGCGTGATGACGGCGCAGCGCCAATTTCAGGTCCGGCCATTGCCTTCTTCCCACCCAGCGAGGGTGAAATGATCACGATCGGCGCAGGCAGCCGCGGTTATCTCGTCGGCATGTCGCCGGAGATCATCAGTGAGGCGATCGGCGACCATGCCGAGTCCGCAGCGCTTCGCGTCTTTTCCGGTAGCGTCTCATTCAATGACGCCCTGCAGCCGACAACGGTTCGAGAGATCATTCCCCTGTTTGAAGGCGTAGTCACAGAACTCGCAGAGGAAGGGCGTTCGTCGCGAATGGTGATAGCCGCCTTTACGCGGCTCATCCTGATGGCCGCGTGGCGGCTGACGCGTGGCGCCGATGTCGCGGAGGAGCGCCGCGCGAGTTCTGGATTGATCCTGCAGCGGTTCCGACAATCGGTAGAAATCGGTTTCCGCCGCCACCGTTCCATTGCCGACTATGCCTACGAACTCGGAATCAGCGCCGACCGGTTACACGCGATCTGCCAGCGCATGCTGTCGCGTTCGCCGCTCCAACTGGTGCATGACCGCGTGGTGCAGGAGGCCAAACTGCGCCTCGAGCGCTCGGCCCGCAGCGTGCAGGAGATTTCTTATGGGCTCGGCTTCCGAGATCCCGCCAATTTTAGCCACTTTTTCAAGCGTCATGCAGGGCTTTCGCCTGCGCGATACCGCGCCCTCTCCGTGAGCGAGGCCCAAAGGCTCACCATCCCGACGTCGTCTGACTATCACGACTGGCCGTAGTTGGCTCCAACCGTTTTGGCGATCCTTTGGCCCTGTCTATTGTGTTCGCCTATTCAATATGTGCCTATGTAAAGTACATATCGAGGTCGCCATGAATACCCGCTTCTCAGTTGCCACGCATATCCTGACTTTTCTTCAGTGCCAGCAGGGGTCTCCCGCATCTTCCGAACTCATAGCATCAAGCGTCAACACCAACCCGACGCTCATCCGACGGCTCCTTTTACAACTGGCCAACGCCGGGTTGACAACCTCTCAGATGGGAAGCGGTGGGGGCGCATTGCTGGCGCGGTCGGGTTCCTCGATCACGTTGCTCGACGTTCATCGCGCAATCGACGAAGAGTTCGTGGCTTTTCCACTGCATCAGGAACCGAACCATCAATGTCCGGTTGGCCGGAACATTAACAAAGTTCTGCGCGGTCGCCTTGCGGAGGTCCAAACCGCGATTGAACTCGAACTCTCGCGCACGACCATCGCTGATCTCGCCACCGATATTTTAGCGATCAATTTAGCCTGCTGAGCGAAATTCGGATTTCTAGAGCAGCACCGCTTTACATTTATATGTAACCGACGTAGATACATATTTTCTGTTACAGAAATGGTTACATATCATGAAAACCAAACTCCCGCGCCGCGTTGTGCTTGCGATGGCGGCGTTTCTCCCCCTCGGAGCGAACCTGGCGGTTACCTCCACTCATGCAACGGAGAGCAATATGACCACGCAGGAAAAACAGGTCTTTGACCTTCTCAAGGCGATCGAAACCGGCGCGGCCGAGCCAGTCGGCGTGATCAATCCGGAGAAGTACATCCAGCATAATCTCGGAGCAGCCGACGGCTTGAAAGGCTTTGGCGATCTGCTTGCTGCTCTTCCCAAGGGGGCGGCCAAAGTGAGCACAGTGCGCGTGTTCCAGGACGGTGATTTCGTTTTCGCCCATAGCGATTATGATTTCTTCGGACCGAAGATTGGGTTTGATATCTTCCGCTTCGAAGACGGCAAAATCGTTGAACACTGGGACAATCTCCAGCAGACGGCAGGCCCCAATCAGAGCGGCCGTACAATGATCGACGGACCCACGGAAGCCAGGGATCTCGATAAGACGGAGGCCAACAAGACCTTGGTTGCGTCTTTCGTCGACGAAATTCTCGTCAACGGCCGTACGCAGAAGCTGAGCGATTATTTCGACGGCGACAACTACGTGCAGCACAATCCGCAGATCGGTGACGGCCTGTCGGGGCTGGGTGCAGCTCTGAAGGCAATGGCAGACGCCGGCATCACCATGAAGTACGACCGGGTCTATAAGGTTCTGGGAAAAGGCGATTTCGTTTTGACGGTCAGCGAAGGCACATTTGCCGGTAAGCTGACGTCATTTTACGACTTGTTCCGGGTCCAGAACGGCAAGATCGCTGAGCATTGGGACACGATCGAAACCATTCCGGCCAAGGCCGAGTGGAAGAATCAAAACGGTAAGTTCTGACATGTTGCGGGGGCTCGGCCCCCGCCTTACTCTGGTAGCTCACAGCTGACCTAAGAGACGAGCCGCGGCTCAGTTTGAAGTTTCGTCTTCGTCCCGCGCCAGGCCTCGAAAAGCGTTGGGGGTTGCCCCGGTAGCCGCCTGAAACATGGCAATGAAGGCAGAGTTTGTGCTGTAGCCGAGCTTGTGGGAGACGGTTTGCACGGGAAAGCCATCCGAAAGCATGGCAAGCGCCCGGGAGAGGCGAAGCCGCTGCCGAAGGTTTGAATAGATGGAGTGGTTGCCGCTCTTCCCACCCGACAACTCCTGTTGGAGGATCGTCGGGCTAATCCAACGGGACGGAAGGACGGCGAAGATGACAATAGGGACAATGATCGGGATCGACCTGGCGAAGAACGTTTTCCAGGTGCATGGAGCCTCAATGACCGGGGAGCTAAAGTTCCGCAGGAAGCTATCTCGGCTACAGTTCCGCAAGTTCATGGCGGACCATCCTGTGGCAACCGTGGTGATGGAAGCCTGCGGAAGCGCGCACTATTGGGCTCGGGAGATGGCCAGACATGGCCATGAGGTAAAGCTGATCGCACCGCAGTATGTGCGGCCCTTCGTAAAGTTATGCTCACCTCGCCATAATTTGACTAATCACGAGGTCGTCGTAATGCGGAGGAGCGCGGCCTGATCGGCGGATTTTCGCTGTTTTCCGATCGGCTTGCTTTGCATTATTCGGTGCCGAACCTCTGCGGGTCAATCGACCAACAGAGGACTCGCCAATGCCCTATATCCGTCACGAACTAATTGCCGCACTCAATTCCTCCCTTATCAGTCAGCGATACAGCCCGGTCGTGGTGAGGAATTACTGCACCTACGCATCTGGATTTCTCGATTATCTGGGACAGCGGGGCATCCTGGTCGCAGACGTGATCGACGTGCAGGTAGAGCAATACCTGCGGCACGCGATCGTAAAGTTCGAAAAGGAGCGTGGTCGACGTCCCGGCGCACGCTGGCACGAGGTTCCGCGCTCCGGAATTCATGCGCTGTTGCGACTTGCTCACGGTCAATGGCCGCCAGCAATCGAGCCTATCTGCGCGGCCGATGTGGCCCGATTTGCAGTTTGTGACGAATACGAAATCTGGCTGCGTGAGGAACGCGGGTTGGCTCGCTCCAGCGTCGCAGCGCTGATGTGGGAAGCCCGGAACTTTCTTGCCTGGCAGATCGATTACGGAAGCGGCGGCTTGGCGGGGCTGAGCGTCGTTGACGTAGACCGTTACATGGATCTGCGCGCGCCGAAACTGACGCGCTGCTCGCTGAAGTCTGTCGCAGAGCGGCTTCGCTCGCTGCTGCGATATCTCCACATCACGGGTCGCGTCACAACGGACCTGTCAGGGCATGTGATAGCTCCGACGCTTTATGCATATGAAGGAGTGCCCTCAATCCTGGAGCGAGACCAGATCGCCGCGGTGCTGGAAACCGCGAGGGCGGACAAGACGCCAGCGGGGCTGCGGGACCATGCAATCCTGCAACTCCTTGCAACATATGGGCTACGGTCTGGAGAGATCCGCAATCTGCGGATCGAGGACATCGACTGGCGGACGGAAGCCATCCATGTTCGCCACCACAAGACGCGGGCCAGCACATCGCTGCCCCTGATGGAGCCGGTCGGTGAAGCGTTGCTTGCTTATCTGCGTTCCGGGCGGCCCGTGACGGACGCCAGGGAAATCTTCCTCCGCACGCGCGCGCCCTATCGCAAGCTCGACAAGCTTTACAGCGTGGTTCGCCGGTGGCTCCGTGACGCTGGTGTCCAACCGCCTGGTAAGTGTGGACCCCATATCTTCCGCCATGCGCGCGCTGTTGAGATGTTGCGGGTCGCGGTGCCTCAAAAGGTCATCGGCGACGTGCTGGGGCACCGTTCGACGGGATCGACGGCTCCCTACCTCAAGCTCGCCACCGAGGACCTCAGGGCCATTGCGCTTGACGTGCCGGGAATGGAGGTGCTGGCATGACCGCCCGCTGGCCCGATCCCGACCGCGCGATCATTGACCGCCATGTCGCGATCCTTGATCTGCACAGCATGAAAAGCCGAGCCTGTTATCGGCAGGTCCTGCATGGCTTCCAGGATGTGGCCGAACGTTACGATGCACTCGGTCAGGAAGTGCTGATTGCGTGGCTGCGTAAATCGGCCGAATGCTGGGCAGCGACGACGCGGCTACACCGCACCCGCATCATTGACCGGTTCCTCGAACGCCTGGTGGAAATCGGCGCGATCGAACGCAATCCCGTCACCGCTCTGCGAGATGCGTGCAATATCAAGCAGTGCATGCCCATCTGGCGGGCATTGGCGTCGCGGGATCCGGAACAGGCTCTCGCCGAACTGCGCCAGCCCAGGCCGTTCGGCAGCGTGCTGGGCGAAATGATGGCTGAGCATGTCGCGATGATGCGGCGCAGAGGATACAAATACACTTCGCAGCCCCTGTTGCTCTTGCGGTTCGACCGGTTCCTGCAGCTGCATCCGGGACCGGAGGCCGAACCGCTGAGCGCCATGGTTGATCGATGGGCGGCAACGAATGTCACGCGTCACCAAGTGGAGGAATGCGAAAAGCTCAAACGCGTCTTTGCGAAAATCCTTCGTCACCGCGACCCGTCGATACCTGTGCGGCGACCGGACCCGAGACCGAGGAAGGAGGCGGCCAGGCAATGGCGAAAGGCTCATATCTACTCGCCTGCCGACGTGCGGCGGATGCTCGAGGTTGCCCGCACCTATCCGTCTCCACGGGTGCCGCTTCGGCCGCTGAGCATGTACACAATGCTGCTGCTGGCCTATTGCGCAGGCTTGCGGCGCGGCGAGCTTGCCCGGCTCGATCTTGGTGACGTTGACCTGCGGGACGGTACGGTAACCGTCCGGCAGACCAAGTTCTTCAAGACTCGGATACTGCCGCTTCCCGACAGCGTTGTAGTCGAGCTTCGCGCCTACGTCGATGCACGGCGTCGTGCCGGTGGATCACAGGACGCGCGCTCCGGCTTGTTCTGGCACGAGCGAGGCGACGGTCACTACACGCCGGAAATGATCACGTGGTTGCTCTCTGACGTCATACGTCGCGCTGGGTTGAAGCCATTGCGAGGAAAAGCGGGCCCTCGCGTTCATGACCTGCGCCACTCGATGGTCGTGAACAGAATCCTGGAATGGTACCGGACGGGCATCAACCCGCAGGATCGCCTGCCGTTCCTCGCGACCTATCTCGGCCATAGGGATATCAACTCTACATTGGTCTACATCACCGTCACGCAGGAGCTGCTGCATTACGCGAATGAGCGGTTCCGGGCAGTTGGCGCACCGTGCCTCAGCATGGGGCAGGAGATGCGGCCATGAGCAAGGTTGACCGGTTCCCGGCCCTGCTGCGCGCGTTCTTCTACGAATGGCTGGTCGAGCAGCGCAACGCATCCATCCATACAGTCCGATCATACCGCGATACCTGGCGGTTGTTGCTCCGGTTCGTCGCCCAGCGTACTGGGAAGAAGGTGGCTATGATCACGCTGGCCGATCTGGCCGCCAGCGAGGTCGCCGCGTTCCTCAGTCACGCCGAACATGACCGTGGCGGTACGATCGGCACGCGCAACTGCCGGCTTGCGGCGATCCGCAGCTTCTTCCACTTCGTGGCCACAAGGGATCCTGGATCGATCGCGCAATGCGTGGAAATCCTCAACATACCGATCAAGCGCGCTCCGGTGTCGGAACCGAGCTATCTGGATCCGGCGGAAGTGACGGCGATCCTCGCTCAGCCAGATCGTTCGACCATTGAGGGCATGCGGGATCATGCGCTGCTCTCGTTCCTCTACAACAGCGGCGCACGAATACAGGAAGCGCTCGACCTTTGCCCAGAAGCAATCCGGTTCGAAAGCCCGAGTTGCGTGCGTTTGACCGGTAAGGGACGGAAGGAACGTATCTGTCCGCTCTGGCCAGAAACCGTGATGTTGCTGCGGAAACTGCTTGAACGGCAACCACGGGCGCCCGACCAGCGGCTGTTCGTCAACCGCTATGGCGAGCCGCTCAGCGCCTCCGGGGTCCGGTTCAAGCTCGCCGCCTACGTGAAGGCGGCGGCCGAAACCATGCCAACGCTGCGTGCCAAGCACGTAACGCCACACGCCTTCCGGCACGCCACCGCCGTGCACCTCATCTCGGCCGGCGTCGACATTACGGTCATCCGAAGCTGGCTCGGTCATGTCAGCCTCGACACGACCAACCACTATGCCAGGGCCAATCTGGAAACGAAGCGGAAAGCCCTGGAAAAGGTCGCCGTTCCAGCCACACCCGGCAGCCAGCCATCCTGGAAGCGCGATGCCAGCGTGCTCGCCTGGCTCGACACACTCTGAAATAATGCGGAGGAACATCGACAAGAACGGCGAAAATCCGCCGATCAGGCCGCGCTCCTCCGCATTACGACGACCTCGTGATTAGTAAAGTTATGCTCACCTCGCCATAACTTGACAAAGGGCTTAACGTAGGCCGGCGGGATCAAGCGAACATCATGGCCAAGTTTGCCGATCTCACGCGCCCAGTAATGCGCGGTGGCGCAGGCCTCCATCGCGACGATGCATTTGGGCAGTTCCGTAAAGAAGGTGACGACTTGGCCGCGAGACAGTTTCCTGCGCAAGACCACACTTCCATCGCTTCTGGCGGCATGAACCTGAAACACCCGCTTTGCAAGGTCCAGGCCAACGATGCTAACTTCCTTCATGGATGCTCTCTCCTCTAAGTGACGTTCTCGCGAACGTCACTCTGGCACATTGCGATGCCGTCGGGAGGGGGCATCCACTCCATCAGCTCTCAGTGCAAATCAACACCCGCACCCTTGTCGCGTCATCAATGGCAGTGAACTGGAAGCGTCGAACCTTTTCACCGCACGCCCCTTTAAAAGTCAGGAACTTGACGTCCATCTGAATGTGGTGGAGATAATATTTGCTCCGGAGATGGAGAACCTTCTCTTCGATCTCGATAGGCGTTCTGTTGGCGTGCCATTTAGGAATGGGCGGGTGATTCACCAAACCGGCGTCGCCGTGTTTCCGATAGGCTTCACGCCAACGGTAGAAGCTGCTGCGACCAATCCCAAAATACCGGCAGGTCTTCGCAACATGCCCAGTCTCGTCAGCATGCCGCAGAATGCGTAGCTTGCGCTGTATCTCGCGCTGATCCTTGTTCATGTGCATCTCCATCGTCCCAGAATTGGGAAGCTAATGGAAATGTCCCGCGAGTACCGACATATCTACACGCCTAGGTGCTACGCTCGTGGCGAGACACCATGTCGTCAAGCATAGTCAACAGAAACTTTCGTTCTCCCCCAGACAAAGGACGCAGTAAACGTTCGATCGCCTCTTGGGCTGAGGGACCGAGGTCTTGGAACAGTTTCACTCCAGCATCGCTAAGGGTCAGTACGCGCCGACGTCGATCCGCGAGGTCGATCCGCCGCTGCACCAGTCCGCGTCCCTCAAGAAGTCCTATCACGAGTGCGGTCGTCGAGCGGTCGAGATGAACCAGGCATGCCAGGGTCGCCTGATCGATGGCGGGACAATGCGACAGCGTATAGAGCACACCGAACTGTGTCGTGGTTACATTGAACGCTTCGCATTCCCGAACGAAGATCCCGCTCGATAGCTGATGGCTTCGCCGGATCAGATAACCGGGACGGCTGTAAAGGTCGCGCAGCGGTCCCTCGGTATCCAGTTCCCCCCTGCCGAGATGTTCAGTGACCAGATGTTCCATGATGTCGGTAAACCGAGACACCTCGGACTGGTCGGCATCTCCTAGCAGGCTTTTTACGGCAGTTGCGGCCGGTTCCAGGGAGCGCTCGAACAGCGCCCTTCCTTTGGCGGAAAGGTTAAGTACGCGCCGGCGCCGATCCTCTTCGTGCATCACGCGATGCAGCAGTTCGCGCCGTTCGAGCAAGTCAACCACTAGTCCAGTCGTTGACCGGTCGAGCCCTACCAGACGCGCCATCCCGGCCTGGTCGAGATCGGCGACGCTGGCCAGCGCGAAGAGAATTCCGAACTGGGTAGATGTGATCCCGAGTTCCGACGTTTCGGCGGCAAAGATGGCGACCGCCGTCTGGTGGGCGCGGCGGATCTTGAATCCGGGGCGGTTATAAAGCCCCGACATCTGCGAGAACGAGACATCAGCATTGCAAACCGGTCGCTCACTTCCGTCGATCGTCAATTCATTTGTCATTCGTCAGATGCTCAACTTGCTCGGTCGAAGGATTGAGAAGTCATCCTACGATTCCTCGTCTCGTCAATATCCTATCTAACAAGGCCAGATCGCCACGACAATCCCGCAATACACATTTCTGGGGAAGTCGATTATCCGGTTGAAAATAGTAAGACGTCATGGTATTTAGATCGCAGTGGGAAGCGACGAGGCCGTCGAGACACGGCTAACCCGAATCTCAAGTGGCGGGGAATGGCTTGAAGAAGCTCAGGTAAAGCAAGGTGCCCGTCCTATTGCCGTCATCTCTTCGATGGGAATTTTCGGCAGAGAAACGGTCAATATACGTGATCAGACGTCATACTAAATCGCAGGAGGGTAATTTTCAGATGAAGGTCATCATTATCGGCGCCGGAATCGGTGGAATGACGCTGGCATGCAAGCTTGCGGCAGGGGGAATCGTTCCTGAGGTCTATGACGCAGCGCCGCAGTTGCAGCCGGTCGGCCTGGGAATCAATCTATTGCCGCATGCGAGTAAGGTGATGGCCGAGATCGGAGTACTCGGCGAGATCGCCCGCCGAAGTGTTGAAACCTATGAATCGACCTTCTTCAATCGCTTCGGCCAGCATATCTTTTCGGAGCCGGCGGGCCTCCGGGCAGGCTACGAACTCCCTCAATATTCCGTGCATCGCGGCGACTTGCATCAGTCGCTGCTGCAGCGCTTCGCCGAACTGGCGACAAAGCGACATCTTCATGCCGGCCATCAGTGCGTCGGATACGATCAGGACGACGGTGGTGTCACAGTGCATTTCCGGGACACGCTTGGCCAGAAGCTGTTGGAAAGCGTGCGCGGCGACGTTATGGTGGCGGCCGACGGCCTGCATTCTGTGGTTCGCAAGAGCTTGCACCCCAACGAGGGCGATCCGGTCTATTCCGGCGTTAACATGTGGCGCGGAGCAACGCTACATAAGCCGTTTCTTGATGGAGCCAATATGACGCGCATCGGCTGGCTGTCGACGGGAAAGCTGGTGATCTATCCTATCCGGAACGATGCCGACGGCCAAGGGAACCAGTTGATCAACTGGGTGGCCGAGATCGAAACCCCGACGTACAAGAAGAAGCGGGACTGGAACAAACAGGGTTGCTTCGACGACTTCATGTGGGCGTTTGAGGACATGAAGTTCGACTGGCTGGACGTGCCGGCGCTACTGCGCAGCACGGATGCGGTCATGGAATTCCCTATGGTCGATCAAGATCCGCTGCCGTTTTGGTCTCAGGGACGGGTGACGCTGCTAGGCGATGCCGCTCATCCTATGTACCCTCGTGGTTCTAATGGCGCAGGTCAAGCCATCCTGGATGGAAAGGTGCTGGGCGACGCGCTTCTGAGCGCTGAGAACCCGCGCGACGCCCTCAAGGCATATGAAGGAGAACGGCTGCCAATAACGGCCAAAGTAGTGCTCACAAATCGCTCTACACCGCCTGATATCATCCTCAAGGAGGTTTTCGAGCGCACCGGCGACAAGCCGTTCGACCGCATCGAGGATGTCATTTCCGCAGACGAACTTGCCAGCCTCTCTTCAAACTACAAGAAAATCGCAGGGTACGATCGCGAACGGGTTGCTCAAAGCTAAGATTCCCAAGGACTTGCGGCATTAGCGGGTGGAGAGAAATCAGCCATTAAGGCGGGGCAAATCTGTCAGCCGTTTTGGCAGACGTCCCGGCTAAGGGCTCGTCCCGTTCAAACCCAAAACTTAAGTAGATCGATTGAAGGGACCTTGTAGCATGACGAGCAACCAACGTGAGATATCGGCGGCAAAGACCGGGGCTGAATCGCTTCTATTGGGTCTCAAGCGGAACGGCATCGATTATATTTTTGCGAATTCGGGAACAGATTTTCCACCAATCATTGAAGCCTTCGTTGCATTGGGGGAGGACCTGACTCCGCGACCCGTGACGGTTCCGCACGAAACCGCCAGTGTCGCGATGGCCCACGGATACTATCTTGTCACCGGCAAACCGCAGGCCACGATGGTTCACGTTAATGTCGGACTCGCCAACTCCGTAATGGGAGTGATCAACGCTGCGAGTGATAATATTCCCGTCGTTGTTCTCTCTGGGCGTACCCCGATCACCGAAAGCGGCCGTCAGGGTTCGCGGGTAACCCCCATTCAATATGGCCAGGAGATGTATAACCAGTCGTCCTTGGTCAGCGACATCACCAAGTTTAATTATGAGATGCGCTATGCCGAGCAGGGAGAATTGCTGGCGACGCGTGCAACGCGATTGGCTGGCAGCGAACCCCGTGGCCCGGTTTATATCAGCTTGCCGCGCGAGCCGCTGATGGACACCATCCCAGCTTCCGCAACGGCCGCGGCGCCCGCGCAGTCCGTGTCGTCGCCCGCCTATCCGGATCCGGAAGCCGTAGCCGCTGCCGCAGCCTGGCTCGCTGGTGCGGCTGCGCCGCTTATCATCTGCCAGCGTGGCGATCCTCATGGGCGACTAGCAACGGAAATCGTTCAACTAGCAGATGAGTTCGCAGTCCCGGTGGTCGAACCCTTCACGATTCGAAATGTCATGCCGTCGGATCATCCAATGTTTCTCGGTTATGACGTGAAGGCGCCTCTCGCGGAAGCTGATGTGGTGCTCGTTGTCGACAGCGCCGTTCCGTGGATGGAATCGTTGCATCGGCCGCGCGAGGGAACCCGGATCATCCATCTTGGAAGCGATCCGCATTTTCAGCGCATGCCTATCCGCAGCTACCGCAGCGACCTTGCTATCGTTAGCGATCCCGCCGCGGGCGTGGCGTCGATTTCCGCGGCAATGCGGGCGCTCGCCGTAAATGCCGATGGCCGACGAGATGAGTTCGTAGCTCGGGCCGTACAACGGCGCGAACGCGCCGAAGCTTTGTCGGCGCAGGGCTGCGCATCCCCGATGACGACAGAATGGATGAGCCGGTGCATCGCAGACGCGATGGATGATCGCGCCGTGGTGTTTTCCGAACTCGGGGTCGCCCCAGACGCCATGCGCCTGTGCGGGCCTAACCGGGTCTTTACCGTTCCTCACAGTGGCGGGCTCGGATGGGGGGTGCCTGCCGCCCTTGGGGCCCAGCTTGCTGATCGGGAGCGCTTGTGCATCGCGTGCGTTGGGGATGGTTCCTATATGTTCGCTAACCCGGTAGCATGTCACCAGATCGCAGAGGCGCTCGAACTGCCGATACTGACGATCATTAAGAACAACGGGATCTGGAACGCCGTTCGTCGTTCCGTCGTCAGCAGCTATCCGAACGGTGCTGCCGTAAGAGCCAATCGAATGCCGCTGATCGACCTTGAGCCCGCTCCCGACTATCTGCAGATCGCCTCCGCAAGCCGCGCTTATGTCGAGCGTATCGAGCACGGGCGCGATCTTCCCGCCGCGCTCGAACGAGCTATCGGGGTCATTCGCTCCGAGCGGCGGCAGGCGGTACTCGAGCTGCGGATTGCGGTGTCTGACAGGCAGTGATCGTGGGCCTCCCTAAAATCGCGATTGTGACGAAGAAATGATCAGTTCCAATAATTTGGATTGTCAATCGGCGCGAAATGTTGACCCCTTATCGGCGTCCAATATTCACCCCCCCTGAAGACGATCAGCGCTTGGCCTGCCCGGCGCTAGCCGGGGTTGCAGAGGGTAGGCCAAGTGCGGGTGATGGGTATCTTCGGCTTTAGCTTTGAGAGCGGTTCTTGAAGCGCCAGGACTCGTTTCCTGTTTCCACGATCTCGCAGTGATGGGTCAGGCGGTCGAGGAGTGCCGTCGTCATCTTGGCATCACCAAACACCGACGGCCATTCGCCGAAGGCAAGGTTCGTGGTGACGATGATCGAGGTGCGCTCGTAGAGCCTGCTGATCAGGTGGAAGAGGAGATGACCTCCGGCCTGCGCGAACGGCAGATAGCCGAGTTCGTAGAGGATGATGAAGTCGAGGCGCGTAAGGTAATCTGCCATGCGACCTTGCTTGCCGTTGCGGATGAGAGCACGGGCAATCGCGATGGCCAGATGGCTCTTGCCGGTTCCCGTGCCGCCGACGAGGACGACGTTGCGCTGGTCGGCCACAAAGGTGCCGGTAGCCAGTTCTCGGACCAGGGGTTCATTCACGGGCGTGTCGGCAAAGTCGAAGTCGTCGATGTCCTTGGCGAGTGGCAGTTTGGCTATGCTGAGCTGGTAGCAAATGGAGCGTGCCTGCTTCTCGGCGATCTCCGACTGCAGGAGATCACCGACGATGCGTGGCGGTTCGTGCTGCCGTTTGATGCCGTTGCCCATGACCTCGTCGTAGGCGCTTCGCATTCCGTAGAGCTTCAGCGTGCTCATCAGTTCGAGAACCTGCGTGCGTTCCATTAATTTGCCCTCCTGAGCCTGTCGTAATGGGCGCAGTCGTCGACCGGCTCATGGGCAAGCCGAAGCGCATCCGGGATTTGCAGGGGTGCAGCAGGAGCCGGATCGCGGCTTCGAGCCAGAGTGTTGATGATCAGCGAGGCCGAGCAGACGCTGTGATCGAGCGCTTCCTGGCAGGCAGCTTCAACGGCGGTAAGACCATCAGCAGGAACACATCCGAGTATGCTGACCATCTGCCGATCACCGTCATCGACGCTCTTCAGTCGCTTGCGAACCTTTTCCATCGCGGCAGGCAAAACCCATTCCCGGAACGGAGCGCCGTTGCGCAAGGCACCGGGTTTGCGAGCGAGGACAGGGACATAGTGCCAGGGATCATAGACGGTCTCGCCACGGTTGGTGTTCAGCGACCGTCACTCCATCCTGTTTGATGACGACCCGATCAGCATAGGCATGGACCTCGAGGGGCGGCCGACTGCAGTCGATAGAACCGAGTATTTGTTGTTGTCGAAGCGGACGGTGCAGGTTTTGGATACTGACGCTGGCACACAATGGAAGCCGTCGAACGGCCCCACATAGCGCACGAGGCAGCCGCGTTCGGCCTCGAACATCTGCCGGATCGTCTGTCCCGTCTGTTCGGGATGGCTATGGGCCTTGGCATAGGCAACGCATTTGTCGAGCAGCCAGACATTCAGTTCCTCCAGGCTTTTGACCCTGAGGCGTGGTGTGGAAGAACCGCTCGCGCACGAGGCCGACCTGGTTCTCGACCTGCCCATTCTCCCAGCGGGATGCTGGCGTGCAGGCTACGGGATGGACGAGATAATGGCTGCACATCTGCAGGAAGCGGCGATTGTAGAGCCGTTCCCTGCCGATAAACACGGACTCGACCGCCGTCTTCATGTTGTCGTAGATCCCGCGCGTGCAGGTGCCACGGAAGAAGTCGAAGGCCTTGTCGTGCGCGTCGAAGACCATCTCCTAGCTCTCACGCATATAGGCCCGCGCGAACATCATCCGGCTGTGGCAGAGCCGGACATCGGCGACCTTCACCGTCGTCGTCACGCCCTGGATCAGGACGATCTCATGGCTCCAGTCGAACTGATAGGCTTCACCAGGTGAATAATAGAGCGGCACGTAGGCTTCCGCCGTCACAGCACCCCGGTCCTTCGACCATCCCTTCGCATAGCGCCGGATCGCATCGTAGCTGCCGTCGTAACCCAACGCGCGAAGCTCTTCGTAAATCCGGATCAGCGTCAGCCGTTCGCGAGATGGCTTGCCTTCATTCGTCGCCAGAAAGCGCTCGATCTCAGCCTTCCAAGCCCCGGTCTTCGGAAGCGATTGCCGCTCTCGCTCGTAGGAAAAGTCAGTCTCATCAGATCGTAGTATCTTGCGGACCGTGTTGCGAGAAACATGCAGCTCCCGGACGATCTTCTTCACCGACCAGCCCTGAACATGGAAGGCTCGACGAACACGCGCAATCGTATCCACTCGCTGTAAGCTGCAGGTGCCCTTGTGACATTTCGTGGTACGACTATAGCTTTTCGCGGAGCGCCTCGTAAGGCGTCTTTCCATTGAAGGCTCCGTGCGGTCGATGGAAGTTGTAGAATTGCTCCCATTGGTCAAGTTTTGCTTCGAGATCGACGTCATCCTTGTAGCTGAGCAGCTGGTAGAATTCCTGCTGATCTGATCGGTGTGAGCGCTCGACCTTGCCATTCAACTGAGGGGTGCCTCGTCTGATATATGCGTGGCGAATGCCCTTGTCCTCGACGTGCCAGTGGAATTTGGTGCGCATTTCGCAAAAACGGGACAGTCGTTCCGCTAAGTCGCGGACAGCAATTTCACTAATTCTGGGACAGCATGATGGGGTCGGTTTCCGGTTGCCTGGTTGAAGTCATT
Organism: Pararhizobium sp. O133; assembly: GCF_051669845.1. Lineage (NCBI taxonomy): Bacteria > Pseudomonadati > Pseudomonadota > Alphaproteobacteria > Hyphomicrobiales > Rhizobiaceae > Pararhizobium > Pararhizobium sp. O133. The sequence continues at coordinate 148,404 of NZ_CP196428.1, forward strand.
TGCGATTGATTTCGCCGTTTTCGTCGCTGGTCAAGAGTGGCGGTGTTTTTTGCTTTCTCATGCTGTCCCCTTCGAGCCCGATGCGATGGGCATTGTGGATGATGCGGTCGAGAATGGCGTCGGCGATCGTCGGCTCTCCGATCATGGCGTGCCATTGAGCGATGGGGAGTTGCGCGGTGATCAGTGTGGATTTCCGGCGATAGCGTTCCTCGAAGATTTCCAGCAGATCGAGACGCTGCTGGTCGTTCAGTGTGTGAGTGCCCCAATCATCAAGGATCAGCAGTTGCACCCGCGCCAGCTTGTCGACGAGCCGCGGGAAGCGGCCATCGAGGCGCGCCAAACTGAGATCCTCGAACAGACGCGGCATGCGCAGATAGAGCACCGAATGGTCGAGCCTCGCCGCCTGCCGTCCGAAGGCACAGGCCAGCCAGGTCTTTCCCGTGCCGGTCTGCCCGGTGATGATCAGGTTCTCATGAGCCTTCAACCATGCGCCTTGGGCCAGCGACATCGTGTTGCGCCGATCGAGCCCTCGATGGGCAGCGAAGTCAATATTCTCGATGCAGGCATCCGCAAAACGCAATCTCGACGCGGCGAGCCGATTGGACAAACGTTTGTCAGCGCGGATGGCCGCTTCACGATCGAGCATCAGACCGAGCCACTCATCGCGACTGAGATCGTCGGGGCTATTCTGTTCAGCCAGTTCCCGGTAGGCGGTCGCCATTCCGCCAAGGCCGAGGGCCTGCATCTGGTCGAGGGTGGGATGTGTCAGCATGGGTTGGTTCCTTTCCTTCACTGATAATAGGAGCCGCCGCGGATGTTGGTGTGCGGCGGTGTCGGTTTGACGGGCTCTGCGGTGGGCCTTGCCCGATCGAGACCGGATTTGAGGATGGCGTTGACGGAGGAATAGGTAATCGCGTTGATCATCAGCGCCCGCTCGCAGGCCGCCTCCAGACGCTCCCGCTCATAGCGGCGTGCCAGGGAGAGAATGCCGAAGGCGGAGCGGTATCCCTGCTCGGGATGAGGTCGGTCGCGCATCAGCCGCTCGACCAGAATGGCGGTGTTGACGCCGATCGTCATCGCCTGTCGGATCAGGCTTGCGGGTGTCGTGTTCGCATAGCGCTGGTGCGCCTTGGGCATGTGCTCGTTGACGGTGACATGACCGGAGCGCTGCGAGCGGCGGACGTGGCTGGCGACCCGCTTGTGGTCGTAGAAGATCTCAACCACCCGGTGGGTGAGCCGAACATCCACGCGCCGACCGATCAGCCCATGCGGCGTCGAGTAGAAGGTTCTGTCGACCTCGACGTGGTAGTCGGGGTGGACCTTCGCCGATTTCCATTCCGCATATTCGAACGGTGTCGATGGCAATGGCGACAAGGCCGTACGTTCAATCTCCTCGAACATCTCCCGACGGCTCTTGCCGACATGGCGCATGGGCCGGTTGTTCAGGTCCTCCAGGAGAACGGCGATTGCGGCATTCAGATCGGCGAGGCTGAAGAAGCGCCTGTTGCGCAGCCGGGCCAGGATCCAGCGTTCGACGATCAGCACCGCACCCTCGACCTTTCCTTTGTCTCGGGGCTTGCGGCTTCGGGTCGGCAGGATCGTTGTGTCGTAATGCTCGGCCATGGCGGCAAAGGTCTGGTTGAGCGTCGGCTCGAACCACAGTGCCTTGACGACGCCCGCCTTCAGATTGTCGCAGACGATCGCCTTCGGCACGCCGCCGAAGAAGCTCAGCGCCCGGCACTGCCCCTCGATCCAGTCAGGCAGCTTTTGACTGAAGCTGGCATGGGCGAAGGTGAAGGATGACGCGCCCAGCACGGCCACGAAGATTTGCGCCTGGCGGATGACGCCGGTATCGGGGTCGATGACGGGCAAGGTGTGGCCGGCATAGTCGGTCTGCATCACCGCGCCCGCCACGTGACGATTGCGGAATGTCGCGCTCGTGCGGCGCTGGAATATGCCGAACCTGTCGCAGAACCAAGTGTAGCCATAACCGTCGGGGTGGGCACCTCGATATTCCTGCCAAAGCAGCGTCAGCGTCACGCCCTTGCGCTTCAGCTCGCGCGCGATCATCGGCCAATCCGGCTCGATCAGATCCTGCGGCGGACGGCCCACCCTCCGGAATAGAAGCCCTTCAAGCGCCGCATCATCGTCACAACCAGGCGGAAGCGGCCAGCCCCAAAGCCCTGCCTCTCGCGCTCGCAACAGATAGGTCGAAACCGAGGTCTTGCTGATCTTCAGCCGTTCCGACACCGCACGCACGGAAAGCCCATGCTCATGCGTCAGCCGCAGGATCGATCGTATGTCCTTCACGCTCGTTCGTCTCGCTTGCTTCCGTCTTGGCATGGCCCCTCTCAACCCAATGATGAGAGGGCAAAATGCCAGAACGGCGCTCCCGAGAACCGACCGTCATATCCGCCCCGAAAACTGTCCGGGAATTAGCGGAATCACTGTCCCGTATTTACTGAAATCGCTGTCCGCGAATTACCGGAATCGGTGTCCGTGATTTAGTGAAACACGCAGAATTTGGCTTGGAATTCGTGGCCGTTGTCGGTCCTGATCTCATGGATTCGGAACGGGAACTTCTCGATGATGTGGTCGACGAAGTCGATGGCGCTAGCCTGGGTGTGTTTCTCGTAGATTTTCAGAGCCCGCACCCTTGTCGCGTCATCAATGGCAGTGAACTGGAAGCGTCGAACCTTTTCACCGCACGCCCCTTTAAAAGTCAGGAACTTGACGTCCATCTGAATGTGGTGGCCGGGAACCTGCTTGTTGTAACGCTTGGTATGGACCTTGCGTAGGCGGGTGCCGCGCGGAAGGCGGTTGACGCCATTGCGTTTCAATATTCGGGAGACGGTTGCGTCTGATACCTTGATGCCGTGATACCGCGCCAGATACCAAACGATGCGCATGGGTCCGAGATAATATTTGCTCCGGAGATGGAGAACCTTCTCTTCGATCTCGATAGGCGTTCTGTTGGCGTGCCATTTAGGAATGGGCGGGTGATTCACCAAACCGGCGTCGCCGTGTTTCCGATAGGCTTCACGCCAACGGTAGAAGCTGCTGCGACCAATCCCAAAATACCGGCAGGTCTTCGCAACATGCCCAGTCTCGTCAGCATGCCGCAGAATGCGTAGCTTGCGCTGTATCTCGCGCTGATCCTTGTTCATGTGCATCTCCATCGTCCCAGAATTGGGAAGCTAATGGAAATGTCCCGCGAGTACCGACATATCTACAGGCTGTCGATGGCACCCGCCGTTGGCGAAGCCTCCTTCCCCTCCAGCTCCCGCGCCTCCATGACGAGGTGATGATTGATCCGTGACCAAAGGCCCATGGCCCGCCATTCATAAAAATACCGCTGCACCGTCGAACTGGGCGGAAAGTCCTTCGGCAGCATCCGCCACTGACAACCTGTCGACGCAATATAAAGAAGCGCGTTCACAACCTCGCGTAGATCGGTCTTGCGCGGCCGACCCAAACGCCGGGGAGCAGGCATGAAAGCCGCAACAAAATCCCATTCGCGATCCGTGACATCGCTTGCATATCGGGCCGTATGACGAACATAATTCTGCCGGGTGGTTTCAGTCCAAGCCATCGTGCTCTCCATCGAATCTTCGCAAATCCGATGAAATCACAACTGACTGAAATCACTCACATATTTTTGGGTCAGCCTCTCAGAGAGTTGCTGACTGCCCGCCGCGCTTTGGTCAAAGATCAGGTGACCGCGAAGACGCGGCTTGCTACTGCACGGAACCCGCTCGTGCGAGAACAGCTTGGCCGCCGCATTGAGGACATCGGTGCCGATATTCAAGCGCTTGATGAGGTCATTGCGCAGATCGCCAGGCAGCGAGGCACCCTTGAAGAGCGCATCCGCCGATTGATGACCATTCCGGGGATTGGTCGTCTGACCGCAACCACCATGCTGATCGACATGCCGGAGCTTGGGCACCTCGAGGGCAAGAAGATCACCGCTCTCGCCGGACTTGCGCCAATGACGCAGCAATCTGGAAAGTGGCAGGGCAAGGAGCGGATTACCGGCGGACGGTCATCCATTCGGCGCGCGATCTACATGCCCGCACTTGTCGCCATCCGTTTCAACCGAGACCTCCACGACAAGTATCAGCAGTTGCTAAAGGCCGGCAAAGCGAAGAAAGTCGCCATTACCGCCATCATGCGGCGCATCATCGTTCTTGCAAATACTTTGCTGCGTGAGAGGCGAGATTGGCTGCCTGATCGCCCTTGACCAAGACGGATACTCGACCGCCGGTCGAAGTGATGGTGGGTTTCATTGACGCTCATCGGGGCGCGCACGGGGTCGAGCCGATCTGCAGCCTTCTGCCGATTGCCCCGTCCACATATTACGATCATCTGGCGAGACGATCTGATCCGACACGGCTGTCAGTTCGTGCGCGCCGGGACGAAGCGTTACGTCCCGAGATCCGGCGCATCTTCGAGGAGAACTATCAGGTCTATGGGGTGCGCAAGGTTTGGCGGCAGTTGCGTCGCGAGGGCTTTTACGTTGCCCGCTGCACCGTTGGCAGATTGATGAAGGTCATGGGCATTCAAGGTATTATCAGAGGCAAGCCGCACAAGACGACGATCCCGGACAAAAAGCAGCCTTGCCCGATGGACAAGGTTAACCGCCAGTTCCAGGTGCCGGCGCCGAACATGCTATGGGTCAGCGATTTCACCTATGTCGCCACCTGGAGGGGCTTCGCTTATGTCGCCTTCGTCATCGACGCCTATGCCCGCAAGATTGTCGGCTGGCGCGTCAGCACCACGGCTCATGCGGGGTTCGTTCTCGACGCACTGGAACAGGCGGTTCACGACAGGCGTCCAGCAAAAGGTATGGGGCTGGTTCATCACAGCGACAGGGGTGCGCAATACCTGTCCATTCGCTACAGTGAGCGGCTCGCAGAAGCCGGGATCGAACCCTCGGTGGGCAGCGTTGGCGACAGCTATGACTGGCCGAAACAATCAACGGCCTTTTCAAGGCAGAGGTCATTCACCGGCGCGGACCATGGCGGAGCTTCGAAGCCGTCGAATATGCCACGCTGGAATGGGTCGACTGGTTTAACAACCGCCGCCTGCTCGAGCCAATCGGGAACATCCCGCCAGCCCAGGCAGAGGAGAACTTCTATGCAGCTCTGGAAACTGAAGCCATGGCCGCGTAACTAACCGTAATTAGCCTCCGGCAAACCCGGCGCGTGTGTGGATGCCCCCGACTTTGCAAGGGTTTTCTTCCGATTTCTTTTGCAGCATGTTGCTTCTATCGGTCGTGTGTCAGGCCTCTGATCGTGGCCTGCGCCACGGGGCCGGTATGCAGTTCGAAGAACAGGGGCCACATCGGTTCAAAGAGCTTTGTGCTCGAGCCCCGGGACTGGTTTACCCCGTCCTGAACATTGAAGTCCTTGCCGCATAGGTCGTCAGTCGATTTCCTTGCCGGGATCAAACGACCCCGAGACGTTCGCCGCTACCTCCTGTAGGAGGTGACGGTTCACGCCATTCGATAATCTTGCTCTCTTGTCATGATCGCCCATATGATCCGGGCCATCTTGTTGGCCAAGGCAACAGCCGCAACCATGCGAGGTTTGCGCCCGACAAGCTGTCCAAGCCAGTTGTCTGGCAAAATGCCCTTTCGGATGATCCAGCGAATCCGGCTCATAGCGCCGATAATCAGCAGTTTTCGGATATCGGACTGGCCCATTTTACTCACCCCGCCATGACGTTGCTTGCCACCCGTAGACCTCTGCCGTGGCACTATGCCGAGCCAGGCGGCAAAGTTCCTGCCGCTGGAAAACGTGCGCAGATCCGGAGCAAACGCCATTACTGCACCGGCCGTCACTGGTCCCACACCTGGCACCGTGCAGAGACGCCGCATCTCAAGGGTTTCTTTTATAGCGCCTCTCAGCCTGAGGGTCAGGCCATCGATCTTGGCCGTAAGCAGGGCAATCTGATCAAGGTAAAGTTGGGCCATCTCCCTGACGCTGTCCGGGATCTGGATGGTCTCGTCCTCCAGCAGGGCCGCTGCTTGCTTGAGATGGGTTGGCCCTTGCGGAAAGACCAGACCGAACTCGGCTAAGTGACCCCGCAGCGCATTGATCAGTTGCGTACGCTGGCGAACAAAGCACTGGTGGGTTCGGAAAACTACAGCGCGCGCTTGATGCTCGGCGCTCTTCACAGCAACACAATGCATGTTCGGGCGCAATACCGCTTCAGCAATTGCCGCAGCATCTGCCGCGTCATTCTTCTGCCGCTTGACTAATCACGAGGTCGTCGTAATGCGGAGGAGCGCGGCCTGATCGGCGGATTTTCGCTGTTTTCCGATCGGCTTGCTTTGCATTATTCGGTGCCGAACCTCTGCGGGTCAATCGACCAACAGAGGACTCGCCAATGCCCTATATCCGTCACGAACTAATTGCCGCACTCAATTCCTCCCTTATCAGTCAGCGATACAGCCCGGTCGTGGTGAGGAATTACTGCACCTACGCATCTGGATTTCTCGATTATCTGGGACAGCGGGGCATCCTGGTCGCAGACGTGATCGACGTGCAGGTAGAGCAATACCTGCGGCACGCGATCGTAAAGTTCGAAAAGGAGCGTGGTCGACGTCCCGGCGCACGCTGGCACGAGGTTCCGCGCTCCGGAATTCATGCGCTGTTGCGACTTGCTCACGGTCAATGGCCGCCAGCAATCGAGCCTATCTGCGCGGCCGATGTGGCCCGATTTGCAGTTTGTGACGAATACGAAATCTGGCTGCGTGAGGAACGCGGGTTGGCTCGCTCCAGCGTCGCAGCGCTGATGTGGGAAGCCCGGAACTTTCTTGCCTGGCAGATCGATTACGGAAGCGGCGGCTTGGCGGGGCTGAGCGTCGTTGACGTAGACCGTTACATGGATCTGCGCGCGCCGAAACTGACGCGCTGCTCGCTGAAGTCTGTCGCAGAGCGGCTTCGCTCGCTGCTGCGATATCTCCACATCACGGGTCGCGTCACAACGGACCTGTCAGGGCATGTGATAGCTCCGACGCTTTATGCATATGAAGGAGTGCCCTCAATCCTGGAGCGAGACCAGATCGCCGCGGTGCTGGAAACCGCGAGGGCGGACAAGACGCCAGCGGGGCTGCGGGACCATGCAATCCTGCAACTCCTTGCAACATATGGGCTACGGTCTGGAGAGATCCGCAATCTGCGGATCGAGGACATCGACTGGCGGACGGAAGCCATCCATGTTCGCCACCACAAGACGCGGGCCAGCACATCGCTGCCCCTGATGGAGCCGGTCGGTGAAGCGTTGCTTGCTTATCTGCGTTCCGGGCGGCCCGTGACGGACGCCAGGGAAATCTTCCTCCGCACGCGCGCGCCCTATCGCAAGCTCGACAAGCTTTACAGCGTGGTTCGCCGGTGGCTCCGTGACGCTGGTGTCCAACCGCCTGGTAAGTGTGGACCCCATATCTTCCGCCATGCGCGCGCTGTTGAGATGTTGCGGGTCGCGGTGCCTCAAAAGGTCATCGGCGACGTGCTGGGGCACCGTTCGACGGGATCGACGGCTCCCTACCTCAAGCTCGCCACCGAGGACCTCAGGGCCATTGCGCTTGACGTGCCGGGAATGGAGGTGCTGGCATGACCGCCCGCTGGCCCGATCCCGACCGCGCGATCATTGACCGCCATGTCGCGATCCTTGATCTGCACAGCATGAAAAGCCGAGCCTGTTATCGGCAGGTCCTGCATGGCTTCCAGGATGTGGCCGAACGTTACGATGCACTCGGTCAGGAAGTGCTGATTGCGTGGCTGCGTAAATCGGCCGAATGCTGGGCAGCGACGACGCGGCTACACCGCACCCGCATCATTGACCGGTTCCTCGAACGCCTGGTGGAAATCGGCGCGATCGAACGCAATCCCGTCACCGCTCTGCGAGATGCGTGCAATATCAAGCAGTGCATGCCCATCTGGCGGGCATTGGCGTCGCGGGATCCGGAACAGGCTCTCGCCGAACTGCGCCAGCCCAGGCCGTTCGGCAGCGTGCTGGGCGAAATGATGGCTGAGCATGTCGCGATGATGCGGCGCAGAGGATACAAATACACTTCGCAGCCCCTGTTGCTCTTGCGGTTCGACCGGTTCCTGCAGCTGCATCCGGGACCGGAGGCCGAACCGCTGAGCGCCATGGTTGATCGATGGGCGGCAACGAATGTCACGCGTCACCAAGTGGAGGAATGCGAAAAGCTCAAACGCGTCTTTGCGAAAATCCTTCGTCACCGCGACCCGTCGATACCTGTGCGGCGACCGGACCCGAGACCGAGGAAGGAGGCGGCCAGGCAATGGCGAAAGGCTCATATCTACTCGCCTGCCGACGTGCGGCGGATGCTCGAGGTTGCCCGCACCTATCCGTCTCCACGGGTGCCGCTTCGGCCGCTGAGCATGTACACAATGCTGCTGCTGGCCTATTGCGCAGGCTTGCGGCGCGGCGAGCTTGCCCGGCTCGATCTTGGTGACGTTGACCTGCGGGACGGTACGGTAACCGTCCGGCAGACCAAGTTCTTCAAGACTCGGATACTGCCGCTTCCCGACAGCGTTGTAGTCGAGCTTCGCGCCTACGTCGATGCACGGCGTCGTGCCGGTGGATCACAGGACGCGCGCTCCGGCTTGTTCTGGCACGAGCGAGGCGACGGTCACTACACGCCGGAAATGATCACGTGGTTGCTCTCTGACGTCATACGTCGCGCTGGGTTGAAGCCATTGCGAGGAAAAGCGGGCCCTCGCGTTCATGACCTGCGCCACTCGATGGTCGTGAACAGAATCCTGGAATGGTACCGGACGGGCATCAACCCGCAGGATCGCCTGCCGTTCCTCGCGACCTATCTCGGCCATAGGGATATCAACTCTACATTGGTCTACATCACCGTCACGCAGGAGCTGCTGCATTACGCGAATGAGCGGTTCCGGGCAGTTGGCGCACCGTGCCTCAGCATGGGGCAGGAGATGCGGCCATGAGCAAGGTTGACCGGTTCCCGGCCCTGCTGCGCGCGTTCTTCTACGAATGGCTGGTCGAGCAGCGCAACGCATCCATCCATACAGTCCGATCATACCGCGATACCTGGCGGTTGTTGCTCCGGTTCGTCGCCCAGCGTACTGGGAAGAAGGTGGCTATGATCACGCTGGCCGATCTGGCCGCCAGCGAGGTCGCCGCGTTCCTCAGTCACGCCGAACATGACCGTGGCGGTACGATCGGCACGCGCAACTGCCGGCTTGCGGCGATCCGCAGCTTCTTCCACTTCGTGGCCACAAGGGATCCTGGATCGATCGCGCAATGCGTGGAAATCCTCAACATACCGATCAAGCGCGCTCCGGTGTCGGAACCGAGCTATCTGGATCCGGCGGAAGTGACGGCGATCCTCGCTCAGCCAGATCGTTCGACCATTGAGGGCATGCGGGATCATGCGCTGCTCTCGTTCCTCTACAACAGCGGCGCACGAATACAGGAAGCGCTCGACCTTTGCCCAGAAGCAATCCGGTTCGAAAGCCCGAGTTGCGTGCGTTTGACCGGTAAGGGACGGAAGGAACGTATCTGTCCGCTCTGGCCAGAAACCGTGATGTTGCTGCGGAAACTGCTTGAACGGCAACCACGGGCGCCCGACCAGCGGCTGTTCGTCAACCGCTATGGCGAGCCGCTCAGCGCCTCCGGGGTCCGGTTCAAGCTCGCCGCCTACGTGAAGGCGGCGGCCGAAACCATGCCAACGCTGCGTGCCAAGCACGTAACGCCACACGCCTTCCGGCACGCCACCGCCGTGCACCTCATCTCGGCCGGCGTCGACATTACGGTCATCCGAAGCTGGCTCGGTCATGTCAGCCTCGACACGACCAACCACTATGCCAGGGCCAATCTGGAAACGAAGCGGAAAGCCCTGGAAAAGGTCGCCGTTCCAGCCACACCCGGCAGCCAGCCATCCTGGAAGCGCGATGCCAGCGTGCTCGCCTGGCTCGACACACTCTGAAATAATGCGGAGGAACATCGACAAGAACGGCGAAAATCCGCCGATCAGGCCGCGCTCCTCCGCATTACGACGACCTCGTGATTAGTAAAGTTATGCTCACCTCGCCATAACTTGACGAAAGGCTTTACATAAATAGGCGGAATCAGCCTGACATCGTGGCCGCTGCTCTGCGCGACGCGGCCCCAATAGTGGCTGGTCGCGCACGCTTCCATTGCCACAATGCATGGCTCCTGCGTATCAAGCACCTGCATCAGCTTCGCGCGGGAAACCGTACGGTTAAATAGAACCGCCCCACCCCGATCAGTGCCACAGATCTGAAAGCTTCGTTTGGCGAGGTCAATTGCCAAAATATGCACGTTAGACATGGTCTCCTCCTTCAAATGCGCCACCCTGGCGCGGATGACATCATACGATGCCAGGCGAAGGGGCATCCACCGCATCAGTTCAGAGAACGGCGTGCTGACGCTTTCGGTCGGCGGTCAGGGACCTCATCACGACATGGTCGCGCTCTCCGGCGCGCTCAACTTGGCGCCCGAGAAAATCCGCGTCCTCAACCCGATGATGGGAGGAGCTTTCGGCGGCAAGGAGGACTTGAACGTCCAGCTGCCCCTTGCGCTGGCGACCTTCAAGACCGGCCGTCCGAGCCGCCTCATGTATGACCGCGAGGAATCGATCCGCGTTGGCGTAAAGCGGCACGGCTATCAGGTTGCCTACGAGGTGGGAGCAGCCGCCGACGGCACGCTTCTGACCGCGAACATCTCGCTCCTGTCGGATGCGGGCGCCTATATGACCTACAGTCCGGTCGTGCTGTCACAGTCGGTCGAGCATTGCACTGACCCCTACCGCTTCAAGGCGGTGAAGGTCGACGCCAAGGCGATTTATACCAACAACGGTGTAGCCTCGGCTTTCCGCGGCGTGGGCGCTCCGCAGGTCCTACCAGGCATAGAACAGGCCGTGGACGACATTGCCCGCGCGACCGGGATTTCGCCCTTCGAAGTTCGCCGCCGAAACCTCCTGCGCAAGGGCGACAAGGCGGGTCCTGGTTTCCCAATGGCCGAAAACCCGATCCTCGCACCGCTGCTCGATGCGGCCGAAGCCGGCTCGCTCTGGAGTGGGCGCGAGGCCTTCAAGGCGGCCGCCAGTCCCTTTGCCGCGCGGGGGGTCGGTGTTTCCTCGGTATGGTATAGTTTCGGCCTGGGCTCGGGCGCTGAAGCGGGGGCGACGGTGCGCCTGACCCGTCGGGCAAGCGGCCGCTACCTCCTGGAACTCGGCGTCCCCGATGTCGGAAACGGCAATCTCACTTCGTTCATGATGATCGCCGCCGAGCATCTGGCCTGCACCCTCGAAGACATCGATTACATCATGGGTGACAGCTTCGGGCCGAACTCTGGCGCGACACACGGTTCGCGCACGACCTATGTGGTTGGCAATGCCGTTGCCAAGACCGCCAAGGAACTGCGCGCCAAGATCGCCGCCGCCGGCCACAACGATGATCTCGTGGTCGAGGCATCGTTCATCCCCGAGCAGACCGAGCAGTTCGTCTTCGGCATGCCTCACATCGCCTACAACTACCTGGTCCAGGTCATGGGCATCGAGGTCGATCGGTTAACCGGCGAGGTCAGCGTCCTGGAGGTCGAGAACTATGTCGAGACTGGCCGCATGATCCATCCACAAAACATCGAGGGCCAGATAGAGGGGGCATTCGTCCAGGGCCTGGGCTTCGCACTCTACGAGGATCTGATCCTTCAGGCCGGCAAGGTGATGAACCCGTCGCTGACGAACTACGTCATCCCCAGCATCCGTGACACCCCCATCAAGATGACCACGCGGCTGTTCGAACATCCAGACGTGACTAACCCCCTGGGCGTTCGCGGCCTGGGCGAGATCGGCCTGCCGGTCGTCCCCTGCAGCGTGGCCAACTCCATCTACGATGCGATCGGCCACCGCTTCGCAAAATTCCCCATCAGCCCTGAAGCCGTCCTGTCTGCGCTCAAAGGAGAGGAGTGAGAAATGATCAAGTTCGTCGTTAATGGCGTGGACAAGACCCTGTCCGCCGATCCGCGCACTCCGCTTCTGGAGGTCTTGCGTGAAGACCTGGGCCTGACCGGCACGAAATATGGCTGCGGCGAGGGCGAGTGCGGCGCCTGCACCGTCATCGTGAACGGCAAGACGATCTGCTCTTGCCTCGCCTTAGCCGGCGCCGTCGAAGGGAATGAGATCACCACAATCGAGGGCATAGGAAATGATCCGGTCGGTGTCTCCCTCGCCATTAACCTCGCAAACGAGGGGGGTGTGCAATGTGGGTTCTGCACGCCGGGGTTCGTGATGCAGGGTTGGAGCGCGGTCACTTCGGGCGAGGTTAGATCCGAAGAGGACCTGCGCGATGCCCTTGGCGGCAACCTATGCCGCTGTACCGGATATTCGAAGATCCTGACGGCGATGCAAAAGAGCGTGAACGACTCTCCTGGATCTCCGCTTTCCGCGCGGCTCGGCTCCGGCACAGCCACGAGTTTGCAAATGGACGGTTACTGGCGGCCGGCCTCGCTGGCCGAACTGCGCAGCGGTCTGGCCGCACAGGTGGCACCATATCGCTTCGCCGCGGGCTACACTGACCTGATGGTGCAGGAACAGCACCACCTGAAGGATTTGACGCTGATAGACTTGGCGGCTGTTTCCGAGTTGCGCGGGATCCGTGAAGACGAGACCTACATCAGCATCGGCGCCATGACCTGCTGGACCGATATCATTCATTCGCCCGAAATCGCTGCCCATTCGCCGGTTCTGGCCATGGCAGCGCGCGAGATCGGCGCGATGCAGATCCAGAACCGGGCAACGATCGGCGGCAATATCTCCAATGCTTCGCCTGCTGCCGACGGCCTGCCGCCGCTTTATGCCTATGACGCCGAGATCCTCTGTATGGGGCCGCAGGGCGAGCGCGCGGTTCCCATTGCCGATTTCGTACAGGGCCCGCGGCGGGTGGCTCTGGAACCAGGCGAGTTCATCGCCGAGATACGAATCCCCAAGGCTGGAGACCGGCGCGCAGAGCAGTTTTTTTTCGAGAAACGCGGCCCGCGCAAGGCGCAGACCATCTCGAAGGCGTCAGTGGCCTATCACGCATGGACCGGTGCCGACGGCGCGCGCCAGGTGCGCATCGCGATTGGCGCGGTGGCGCCCACAGTGTTGCGCGTGCCGGAAGCCGAGCGCCTGCTCGCGGCGGGCGGAGATCGCGAGGAAGCTGCCGCCGCCCTGATGGCGGCCGCCCGTCCGATCACCGACATCCGCTCGACTGCGGAGTATCGGCGCGACCTCGTCGGGGGACTTCTCCTGCACGGCCTTGCACGGGCAACTGCCAACTGACCGGCGTCCCACGCGTGCCTTGGCCAGTTGGGCAGGGCAGGCTTCACAGATCAAGGAACGATGAAATGTTCGGAGCGGGCATGGAAGCTCTCCTCGGCGGAGCGATTATCGGTGGGGCTGCCGGGGCGGGGATAGCATCCCTTCTCCGCTATCGTCTCGCCTCGGGCGTGTCGCGGGCCGAGCCGGTGGCGACGGAAGAACGCCCTCCGGCCGAGGCCGACGTCGTGGTGATCGGCGCGGGGGTGGCGGGGCTCGCGACCGCGCTTTATCTTAACGAACATGGCATGAAGGTGCTGGTTCTGGAGAAGGGCGTGGTCGCCGGCGAGCAGTCCAGCCGCGCCTTCGGCTGGATCTATTCCAATGGCTGGCACCCGGAGAAGCTGGAACTGGCCAACCAGGCCAAGCGTCTCTGGGAAGGCTATGCCGGGCGTTTCGGCGAGGACATTGGCTATCGCCGGACAGGGAATTTCTCCCTCATCAATTCGGAAGAGGAGATGGAGGCGCATAAGGCTTGGCTCTCCGAGGCCAAGCAAGCCGATCCTTCGATTACCTCGCGCATCGTGACCGGCGAGGAACTCGACCGTCTCCTGCCAGGGCTTCAAGACCGCTATCTCGGCGCGCTCTATCAGGACAGCGATGGCACGATCGAGCCACAGTACACGATCTCACGTCTGGCGCGTGGAGCCCAGCGCGAGGGGGTGACGATATGTGCGCCCTGCGCGGTACGGCAAATTGAGCTCGCCGGCGGACAGGTCGCAGCGGTGGAAACCGAACACGGAACCATCCGCTGCAAAACGGTGGTGATCGCCGCCGGTGCCTGGAGCTCGCTTCTGGTACGCCAGCTGGGCGTCCGGCTGCCTCAACTCGGCATCTGCACCACGATGCAGCGGCTGTCATCGGTCGCCGGCCCGGCGGGCGCGGGTTATGGTCGCGACTTCACCTGGCGCCGCCATGCGGACGGCCAGTATTCGATGGGCGGGTTGCGCCATGTCTCGCCGCTCACGCTCGACAGCTTTCGCTTCCTGCGCGACTTCATGCCGGCTATGGGGCACGCCCGTTCGATGCTGAAGCTGCGCTTCGGCGGCGATTTCTGGACGTCGTTTGGAGAGAGAGCATCAAGCCGAACAGATGCGGCTTCTGTCTTCGAGCATGTCCGAATTCTGAGCGCCCGTGTCGACCGCAAGGAAAACGGCACCATCCGCGCGAATGCGACGCGTGCATTCCCCGCGCTGGCCTCGGCACGGGTGGTCGACAGTTGGGGTGGCGTCATCGACGCCACGCCGGATTCCACCCCGGTCATCTCGGACGTGGCCAACACCCCCGGAGTTTTCCTCATCACCGGCTTTTCAGGCAATGGGCTTTCGGTCGCCCCCGCTGCCGGGCAGATGCTTGCGGCGATGATCGCCGGCGTCAAACCAGTCTGCAACCCGGCAATCTATCGCCTCCAACGGTTTCGCGACGGCTCGCCCTTCGTCTTCCGCCACTGACGACCGAAACACAACTGGCACGAGCGGTCCGGCCCCGCCGCGACTGAATGCTTGCAGGTCGCACCTTCGGCGGCTAATACGACCTTTACTAGTCGGAGTGAACTATTGTCCCGGGACAAAAATCAGATCACGACATATGCTTTCCTGGCATTTTGGCTGCATCGTCTGTCCGCCGAAGTGATCAAGCGTTTTGAATCGGCTCTCAGCGTCTATGGCGTGACGGTCGCACAGTGGAATATCCTTCTCCTGCTGAACAGCCACGACTCCAACTCGCCGCGCACGATTTCGGACCTTGCGGGTGTTGATGCAGGAGCAGTCAGTCGCACTATCGACCGGCTGTGCAGCAAGGGCCTGGTCGAGAGAATCTATGATCAGGAAGACGGCCGATCGGTCCGTATTGCGCTGACGCCCGCGGGGCAGGCCCTCATCGAGCCGACGCTGAAGATCGCAATCGAGCAGGATCTTTACTGGACGCAGCAGATGAAGAACATCACGCGCGAGGAGTTGGCGGATCTTTTCCAGAACTTGTTGGCGTCGGACGTTTTGAAGGAAAAACTCGTTCCCTCAAAGATCATCAGCCGCGACAGCCGTCCCGGTTAATAACCCGGTTCATTTTCGCAAAAGCGGCGCGCGACTGTAGCTATTGCCGGCCTCGGCCGCCTTGGCCAGAAGCTCCATGAAGGTTTGTCGCTCGGCGGCCGAGAGGCCCTTCAGGATGACGTCCTGGACTTCGAGCACCGCTGGGCGGGCTTCCCGGATAAGCGCCGTTCCTTCTTCCGTCAGGTAGACCAAACGGGCGCGTTTGTCCTTTTCGGAAACTTCGCGCCGGATCAGGCCCTTCTGCATCAGGCGATCCACGACCCCTCCGATCGTAGTGCGGTCGTAGGCAATCATGCCTGCAAGGCTTGCCTGATCGATTCCCGGCGACAGCTCGATCGTGTGAAGCGCGGCGAACTGAACGGGGGTGAGATCGATCTTGGCGTCCTCGAATCGCGTTGCAAAAATCGCCACCGCCACCTGCTGCAACCGCCGGATGAGATGGCCCGGCAAAGCTTCCAGGTCGAATTTCGTGGATTTGCTCACCTCAACCGTCATTCCGCTCCCCAATCTCGCGGACTGGCCGCATTCCCAGGCTTCCTTAATTCCACTGACCAGCGATTGACAGGCGAAACTAATAAGTATACTTACTATTTCGACGGCGCACCGGACAGGGTGCCGTTCGGAGGAGATCAAATCGGTGCGTTGCTGCCACAACCCGTCACGTTGCAAGGGGTGGTCGGTCGTGCCCATTCCGAAGGGGGACCAGTCGAATGAAAGACACGGCGCACAACGCATCAACGCCGGATGAAACGCTCGAACTTCGCGAGCTGTATGCCGATTTCGAGCGCAACCACATTCTTCCCCTTTGGACACAATTGGGCGACTTGATGCCCCGCAATCCCAAGCCCACGGCGGTGCCGCATTTGTGGAAATGGCGCGAGCTCTACCCGCTGGCGAAACGCTCGGGAGATCTGGTGCCGGTGGGTCGCGGTGGCGAGCGCCGGGCCCTCGGCCTGGCCAATCCGGGTCTCGGCGGCAATGCATATATTTCACCCACCCTCTGGTGCGCGATCCAATATCTCGGCCCGCGTGAAACTGCGCCAGAGCACCGCCATTCGCAGAATGCATTTCGGTTCGTCGTAGAGGGAGAAGGCGTTTGGACCGTGGTCAACGGCGATCCGGTCCGCATGTCGCGGGGCGATTTCCTGCTGACCCCGGGCTGGCACTTTCATGGCCACCACAATAACACCGACCAGCCCATGGCCTGGATCGACGGGCTCGACATCCCATTCAGCCAGCAGAGCGATGTGGGGTTTTTCGAATTTGGTTCCGACCGGGTGACCGACTACGCCACCCCACGCTATTCGCGCGGCGAGCGGCTCTGGTGCCATCCGGGCCTGCGCCCGCTCTCCGGTCTTCAGGCCACGGTCTCCTCGCCCATCGGCGCCTATCGCTGGGAGTTCACCGACCGGGCACTGACAGAACAGCTTCTTCTCGAAGAGGAAGGGGTGCCCGCCACAGTCGGACCCGGCCATGCGGCAGTGCGCTACGTCAATCCGACGACTGGCGCAGATGTGATGCCCACCATCCGAGCTGAGTTCCACCGCTTGCGCGAAGGCACCAAGACGTCCCTTCGCCGGGAGGTGGGCTCGACCGTCTTCCAGGTGTTCGAAGGCCGAGGCAACGTGGTTCTTGGCAACCAGACGAAAGCCGTGGAGAAGGGCGACATCTTCGTCATCCCGTCGTGGGTGAGTTGGTCGCTTGAAGCTGAAACAGGCTTCGACCTCTTCCGCTTCTCCGACGCGCCGATCATCGAGCGGCTGAACTTCGACCGTACCTGGGTGGAAGGGCGGGATGCCTGAGGTTCTGCTCGGCGGTATCGAGCAAGCCCGCGCGGCTCTGCGAGCCCGGCAAGGCTTGGGCGCGCGCTACGACGCGCCGAACGCACCCGCCCGCGAGCTAGACTGGGCGCGTCGTGGAGCTGCCTATTTTGCCCGCATGCTCAACGAGCTGTCCGACAACGCCCTTAACGGCGACAGCCGCGTTCCGGGCTGGAGCCGCCGACAGGTCGCGGCCTGTGTGGCTTATCACGCCCGCGCGCTGGCCCGTGCGACCGAGCGCGCCAGGACCGGTGCGCCGATTGCGCTCTGGGAAAGTCCTGACCAGCGCGAAGGGGAGATCGAAGACGGCAAGACACTGCCTGCCGGCGCGCTGCGCCATCTCGTTTCCCACGCCGAGGTGCATCTCAATGTCGAATGGCGCGATCTGGCCGAGGACGATTGGGACAGGTCGCTGCCCTTCGAGGGCATCCCCAGCGCCCGCGTCACGCCCTGGCTGCGCGCCAAGGAGGTCTGGCTCCGCGCAGTGGACCTGCGCAACGGAGGCCGTTTCGAGGATTTCCCCGGGGACTTCGTCGGCGCGCTCCTTGCCGAGAAGACCGGGCACGCGCCCAACCCCTCAGGCGATTTTTTCGTGCTGGCACGCCGCCACCTCGGCACGAGCCAGAATAGTTACTGAACCAAATTAGCCGCTGGGCCCGAGCCCATCGCCGTCGGCCCGCCAAGGGCGAAAACAAAAGGCAGAGATTCACATGACCAAACGCCTCTTCCCAAACTTTCCCGACCCGATCTTTCCGCAAATCCCGGTCACGGGCTCGGAAGACGTCTATCCGCTGCACCGCATCTTCTGTGTCGGCCGCAATTATGCCGAGCATGCCAAGGAGATGGGCGTTGAGGTCGACCGCGAGGTACCCTTCTACTTCCTCAAGGACGCTGCAAGCTATGTCCCCTCGGGCGCGACGGTGCCTTACCCCGCCGGAACGTCGAACTACCATTATGAAATGGAATTCGTCGTTGCCGTCGGCAAACCACTCTGGAAAGCCTCGGTCGAAGACGCTCGTGATGCAGCCTTTGGCTTTGCTACCGGCCTCGACATGACGCGTCGCGACCTTCAACTCAAGGCACGTGCGACTGGTCGCCCCTGGGATCTGGGCAAGAATTTCGAGAAATCGGCGGTGCTCTCGGCGATCACCCGCGCCGAGGACTTTGGCGCGATCGGTTCGCAGCGGATCTGGCTGGACGTGGGTGGCGCGCGTCGCCAGGAGGCCCAGCTTTCGGACCTGATCTGGAAGGTCGAGGAAATCCTCTCGCACCTGTCCCACTTCTATCACCTCAATCCCGGTGACGTGATCTACACGGGCACCCCGGCTGGCGTGGGGGCGGTCGAGCCGGGCGCGGTACTCACGGGCGGCATCGATGGACTTGAGGGCGTCGAATTGACGATTGGCGAGGCCGGGTGATGATCTTTCACGGCTATTTTCGTTCCTCCGCAGCATGGAGGTGCCGCATTGCACTTAACCTCAAGGGTCTGTCCTATGAGTTCCGGGGCGTCCATCTGCAGAAGAACGAGCATCGTTCCGACGCCTACCGCACACTGAACCCTCAGGCCCTGGTTCCATCGCTCGATGTCGACGGGCTGGTGCTGACCCAGTCCCTCGCGATCATGGAATGGCTGGACGAGACATATCCCGAGGTGCCGCTCCTGCCCGCGGAAAAGGATCTCAGAGCGCAGGCGCGCGCCTTCGCGCAGATCATCGCATCCGACATCCATCCCCTGCAGAACCTGCGGGTGCTGAACCATCTCCAGGCAAGCTATGGCGTCGATCAGGCCGGGAAAGAGGCCTGGTGCGCCACATGGATTCGCCCCGGCCTGGAAGCGTGCGAGGAGATTGCCCGTCGCCAGAAACACGGCGGCGCCTTCACCTTCGGCGATACGCCATCGGTCGCCGACATTTGCCTCGTTCCACAGCTTGCTTCGGCAGACCGGTTCAAGGTCGACATCGCCGATCTTGGTCGCCTGAAGGAGATCCATGCCGCCTGCAATGCCCTGCCGGCCTTTGCGGAGGCAGAACCTGCACGGCAGCCCGATTTCTCCTGAATACGATTTTCCGGGGCCACGGGAGGGTGGCCCCGGTTAACCACGCAAGCCCCGCTTCCTGCGAGTGCAGCCTTTCCGAACCTAAACGGTGCCTTCCGGCCCAGCAAAGAGAAGAGACATGTCTCAAGACCTTCCCATCCTGATCGCAGGCGGCGGCATCGGCGGCCTTGCGACCGCCATCGGTCTCGCAAACCGCGGCTTCCACTCGGTGGTGCTCGAGAAGTCCCCGGTCCTTGGAGAGATCGGCGCCGGAATTCAGCTCGGCCCGAACGCTTTTCATGCGTTTGAAGCTCGGTGTGGGCGAGACCGCCCGCAAGATGGCCGTCTATATCGACAGCCTCCGTTTTATGGACGCCATGACGGCCGAAGAGGTGGCGCGCATCCCCTTGGATGACGGGTTTCGCACCCGGTTCGGTAACCCCTATGCGGTCGTCCATCGCGGGGATCTTTTCGGCGTCTTCCTGCGTGCCTGCCAGGAGAACCCCCTCGTCGAGTTGCGCACCAGTTCGGAGGTGGTCGATTACGAGCAGGACGCGGCTTCGGTCACGGCGATCGTAACGGACGGAACCCGTGTGACCGGACGGATGTTGATCGGGGCGGACGGGCTCTGGTCGAACATTCGCAGGCGCGTCGCAGGCGACGGCAAGCCGCAGGTTTCGGGGCATACGACCTTCCGTTCGGTCGTGCCGACCGACCACATGCCCGAAGAGTTGCGCTGGAACGCGGCTACGCTCTGGGCCGGACCGAAGTGCCACCTTGTGCACTATCCGCTATCGGACTGGAAGACTTTCAACCTCGTCGTCACCTATCACAATCACGCAGCGGAACCCGTAGCGGGCCTGCCCGTGAGCCACCAGGAGGTGATGAAAGGCTTTTCTCATACACACCCCAAGGCTCAGAAGATCATCGAGACCGGCATAGACTGGAAGCTCTGGGTCCTCTGCGACCGCGATCCGGTGATCACCTGGCAGGACAGCCGCGTGGTGCTTCTGGGCGACGCGGCCCATCCGATGCTGCAGTATTTCGCGCAAGGGGCTTGCATGGCCATGGAAGACGCGGTGTGCATCAGCACCGAGATCGAAGCCGCTTCGGGCGAGGTGGAACGCGCGATTCCAGCTTATGTTGCGAAGCGCCACATGCGTACCGCCCGCGTGCAACTGCAATCGCGCTGGATCGGCGAGAACATCTACCACCCCGAAGGTGCCCATGCGGAGTTGCGTAACACCATGATGCGCGCCAAGCGCCCCGAAGAGTGGTACGACAGCGTCGATTGGCTTTATGGAGGGCAGGCGAACAACGCCGGTGAAATCCCGGTGATCCGTCGTCTGAGGTGACAGGAAAGCCAGCTGTCGATTTACACTTCAATCTGGGACTCGGGCGTTTTTCGCAAGATAGTCACACTTCAATTGAGACTCAGGACGGGCGCGTCTCAATTGAAGTGTGATGTTCGGACGCTTAAGCGAACGCCGCTTCCTTTTCCAAGGCTGGCCTCCAAGATTCAATGCTGTCGTCGGTGACACGTTCGATACCATTCTGGATCGCCTCGACTGCGAGTTCGTTGAGTATCCCGAATAAGCGAGCTGTGATGCCGTCACCGAGGCGAGAAAGATGTCGTATGTAGATATGTCGGTACTCGCGGGACATTTCCATTAGCTTCCCAATTCTGGGACGATGGAGATGCACATGAACAAGGATCAGCGCGAGATACAGCGCAAGCTACGCATTCTGCGGCATGCTGACGAGACTGGGCATGTTGCGAAGACCTGCCGGTATTTTGGGATTGGTCGCAGCAGCTTCTACCGTTGGCGTGAAGCCTATCGGAAACACGGCGACGCCGGTTTGGTGAATCACCCGCCCATTCCTAAATGGCACGCCAACAGAACGCCTATCGAGATCGAAGAGAAGGTTCTCCATCTCCGGAGCAAATATTATCTCGGACCCATGCGCATCGTTTGGTATCTGGCGCGGTATCACGGCATCAAGGTATCAGACGCAACCGTCTCCCGAATATTGAAACGCAATGGCGTCAACCGCCTTCCGCGCGGCACCCGCCTACGCAAGGTCCATACCAAGCGTTACAACAAGCAGGTTCCCGGCCACCACATTCAGATGGACGTCAAGTTCCTGACTTTTAAAGGGGCGTGCGGTGAAAAGGTTCGACGCTTCCAGTTCACTGCCATTGATGACGCGACAAGGGTGCGGGCTCTGAAAATCTACGAGAAACACACCCAGGCTAGCGCCATCGACTTCGTCGACCACATCATCGAGAAGTTCCCGTTCCGAATCCATGAGATCAGGACCGACAACGGCCACGAATTCCAAGCCAAATTCCACTGGCACGTCGAGGACAAGGGCATTCGCCACGCATATATCAGACGAGGCACCCCTCAGTTGAATGGCAAGGTCGAGCGCTCACACCGATCAGATCAGCAGGAATTCTACCAGCTGCTCAGCTACAAGGATGACGTCGATCTCGAAGCAAAACTTGACCAATGGGAGCAATTCTACAACTTCCATTGACCGCACGGAGCCTTCAATGGAAAGACGCCTTACGAGGCGCTCCGCGAAAAGCTATAGTCGTACCACGAAATGTCACAAGGGCACCTGCAGCTTACAATGATCGGAGCATCAGAAAAGCGGAACAGGTCGAACTGTGTTTCGGCCTGCAACGACCACGCCACCCAAGACGGAATAACGAAAAGATCGCCGATCTCGAGCGGATGCTCGGCGCCGTTCAGCACCACCGAACCTCGACCCTCGAAAACCTGGAATACGCTGGAGCCCACTTCGCGGCGAGAAGGTGTGACGGCGCCAGCGCGCAGGCGGTGAAACTCCGCCCGGATCGTAGGCATCACGTCGCGACCTGTTGTCGGGTTGACGTAACGCACCGCCGCATGCCCCTGATCGACAGTCGCCGGCTGGCCTTCGTCCTCAAGGAGCAACTGCTCATTCAGCGCTCGATCGGTATATTCCCAGCGATAGGCCATCAACGGTGAACTTACAGTGTCCTGTAATCCCAACAGGGGCCGCAGGCCAGGGTGGCACCATAGCCGCTCGCCCCGCGAAACATTCGGCGTCGCGTAATCGGTAACCCGCTCCGAGCCGAATTCGAAGAAGCCAACATCGTTCTGATACGAAAAGGGAATGTCGAGGCCGTCGATCCAAGCCATCGGCTTGTCGGTCTCGTTGTGGTGGCCGTGGAAATTCCATCCGGGGGTAAGCAGGAAATCCCCGCGCCTCATGTGAACTGGGTCGCCATTTACCACGGTCCAGACGCCCTCCCCTTTCACGACGAAGCGGAAGGCGTTCTGAGCGTGACGATGTTCGGGCGCCGTTTCCTTCGGTCCTAGATATTGGATCGCCGCCCACAGGGTCGGGCTGATGTAGGGTCGGCCGCCGAGGCCGGGATTCCCGAGACCGATCGCCCGCCGCTCACCGCCGCGGCCGACGGGAACCAGTTAGCCAGAGCGCTGCGCCAAGGGATAGAGCTTGGCCCATCTCCAAATATAAGGCACCGCCTTGGGTTTTGGATGTACCGGCATTAGATCGTCGATCTGGGTCCAAAGAGGCATCAGGTGTTCGCTAGCGAAGTCCGCATAGAGCTGTGCCAGCGCCGCCGCCGCTTCGTCGTCGTTCAGTGCCGCCCTTGTTCCGTTAGCGTCGCATCGTTCATTTGGGTTCCTCCACCAGCTGGCATAGGGCAACAATCTTTACACGTCAACTTATAATAAGACATCGTTTCAATTTTACTGCTTTGCTGTCGTGTATAGCTAACCGCGCGAACGACCAAAGCTGCTGAGTGGAGACAACTGAGGCCGACATCCGGACACGACGTCGTGGGCCCCAGGCAGGTGAAGAGTCCTGCACCGCGGGGGCTTATACGGCCCCTCACTGATCAAAACCCATTGGCCCATTCTCTGCGCCCGATCGACATGATGCGCCAGGGCTGGCTTTCGAGCTTCCGCCAGGCATCGCAGCAATGATCGACGATGTCGTCGTATGATTTGAACACGCGGTTTGATAACCAGTTGTCGCGCATGAAATGCCAGAGGTTTTCGACCGGGTTCAGCTCCGGCGATTTCGGCGGGAGTGGCAGAATGGTGATGTTTTCGGGCACGACGAGATTGTTGGACATGTGCCAGCCTGCCTGATCCATGATGAGGATAGCGTGCGCGTCGGCATCGACGTGCCGGGCGATTTCGGCCAGATGCTGGGTCATTGCGTAGGTGTCGCACCATGGCATGACCAGCGCCGCCGCCTTGCCGAGCTTCGGGCAGATTGCGCCGAAGATGTAGGCCGACCTTGTGCGCTGATCGTGCGGTGCTGAAGGCCGTGTTCCTCGCCTGGCCCACCGGCGGGTGATCTTGTTCTTTTGCCCGATACGGGCCTCATCCTGAAACCAAATCTCTATGCGTTTTCCTCGGGCCGCTCCAGCGGCAATCTCTGCCACTGCGGCGGGGAAGCTTTTTTAAAATCCTCAATGGCTTGAGGGTCTTGCGCGTGATGTTTGGGCCGGACAGCCAGCTTGCGATAGCCCATGGCCCGTACTTCACGGCTCAACGTTTGCTCGCTCACCGAAACGCGAAACTCTTCCCAAAGCCATTGTGCCAGATCGCACAGACGCCAACGAACAACGCCGTCGAGATAGGGTGTCGGCCCACGCTCGATTGCTTGCGCCAAGGCCGCACGCTGCTGATCGTTCAACCGCGACTGCGGACCAGGAGCCTTGCCATTGATCAGGCCTTG
The DNA here is from genome assembly GCF_051669845.1 of Pararhizobium sp. O133. Lineage (NCBI taxonomy): Bacteria > Pseudomonadati > Pseudomonadota > Alphaproteobacteria > Hyphomicrobiales > Rhizobiaceae > Pararhizobium > Pararhizobium sp. O133. The sequence continues at coordinate 172,455 of NZ_CP196428.1, forward strand.
GGGACCGTGTTCGTTGAACCGCATGACCCAGTCCCGGACAATTTGGAGCGTGACGTTGCCGAGGCGCGCGGCATCGGAACGCGAGCCTCCATCGTAGATCGAGGCGAGTGCCAACAGACGGCGCGCCTGAGCGGCATCCTTCGTCTGCCGCGCCAGCCGCCGCAGATCGTCTCCATCAAAATCCGCCCGTAATAAAATCCCTGATCGCATCGCAGACCTCCGGTTTGCACCAGAGATTCAGATTCACCGCGCTTTGGGAAGGCCAAAGAGTCGAGGTCAGCGAGGCGGCGTATTAGGTCTTGAAGTGCTGACGCTGGATCATTCATGCTGCGCATCGACGTCGTGCCGGATAGGCGTGAACTCTGGCGGAAACCTGAATTTAGATAAGCGTAGCCCGGAAACAACGTCGTAATCGGACTTGCTTATTACGCAGACGTATGATCATATTTATCAGGAACATCGTTGTCCTCCGCGACTGTCCGCTCACCTGCGGCTAGAGCGTTGTGCGACCATGATCCGCCTGGCGGGTTGATCGAATAGCACCGGCATCGCCTCGAAAGCCGATCGGCCGCCATGATTAGAGACTCCCGGATGTGTCCCGGCGAGTTCCAATTTGAAAAAAGGAAAACAATCTCATGAAATCGGAAGCCAATAACCAGTCGCTGCTCATTTTTGACAATTCCGCGCTAGACGAGGCCGAGTGGCAGCAGGGCGCCTCTGGAAGACAGATCCGCATCATAGAATTCTACAGGAGGGACAATGTTCGGGCAGGTATATGGGAAGGCGAGACCGGCCCTTTCGCCATCAAGAGCCATCCTTACGACGAATACTGCACCATCACTGCTGGCGAGTTACTGGTGACGGATGCCAACGGCAATGAGCAGGTTTTCGGGCCGGGGGACTCATTTGCTCTTCCCAAGGGTTTCGTAGGGGTGTGGGACGTCCGCAAAAGACTCAGGAAAAACTATTTTATTTCGGAGTAAGCAAGAAGAGTTCGGTCTGCAGGGCCCAGCACGTGCAGGAGGCTAGCGGAACCACCAGCGGGAGCATCGGCGATTGAGCGTCACGCGCGGCCATGCGAAACTCCATACGTCTTTCTGCCACGCGTCGTGTCCGTCCTATAGGGCGGACACGACGCAGCGATCGGTTCGCCTCAGGTGAGGCTGATCATCTTCGTTTCGAAGTAGGCATCCAGCCCTTCAGTACCGAGTTCAGAGCCGTTGCCGCTTTCCTTAATCCCTCCAAAAGGCGCCTCGGGCGTCGCCACGTTGAACGAATTGATCGCTACCATGCCGGCCTGCAATTCGTCAGCGACACGCATTGCGGCAGATGACGAGGTGGTGAAAGCATAGGCCGCCAAACCGAAAGGCAGGCGATTGGCCTTCTCCAGCGCTTCTTCGGCGGTGGAAAAGCGGTTGATAAGCGCGATCGGTCCGAACGGTTCCTCGTTCATTGCCATTGCTGTCTCAGGAACATCGGCGATCACCGTTGGAGCCCAAAAATTCCCCTCGTTACCGATGCGCTCGCCACCTGCCAGAATACGGCCACCGTGTGCGACCGCGTCCTGGACGAAACGCTCGACGACTTCCAGTCGTCGACGATGGACCAGCGGCCCCATCTGAACACCGTCCTGCAAGCCGTTGCCGACCTTGATGGCCTTGGCTCTTTGAGCGAAGCCCGCGCAGAAGTCGTCATAAACGCTATCCTCGACGTAAAACCGCGTCGGTGATACGCAAACCTGCCCGGCATTGCGGAACTTCCGTTGCACCGAGAGATCGAGCGTCTGCTCGAGGGGAGCATCCTTAAACACGAGGACCGGCGCGTGGCCGCCAAGTTCCATCGTCGTCCGCTTCAAGCTTTCGGCAGCGAGCTTGGTGAGATGTTTGCCGACGCTGACCGAGCCGGTGAAAGAAATTTTGCGGATAACTGGTGAAGCGATCAGATAGCTCGAAATGTCGCTCGGAACGCCGAAGACAAAGGCGATCAGGCCTGGGGGAAGACCTGCATCTAGCAATGCACGCGCGACAGAGAGGGAACTCGAAGCGACCTCTTCGCCGGGCTTGTAGATGCAGGGGCAGCCAGCGGCGAGCGATGCGCCGACCTTTCTCACCGCGTTGACGATCGGGAAATTCCAGGCAGCAAATGCAGCACTCGGGCCGACCGGCTCCCTGACGACCTGAAAGCGCGTGTTGCCCACTCGACCCGGAATGACCCGACCATAAACGCGGCGTCCTTCTTCGGCATACCATTCCAACTCGTCGGCGGCGGCTGCAACTTCGATGCGGGCTTCAGCGAGGGGCTTGCCCATCTCGATCGTCATTATGGGAGCAATTTCCTCCACACGCGCACGCAGCAGGTCTGCGGCCTTCTTGAGGATTCGACCACGCTCCTTAGGATGTGTATCTCGCCACGGGCGGTAAGCGCGCTGTGCCGCATTTAGAGCGGCGTCCAGATCGGCTGGGGTCGCGTGCGGAAGCCTCGCAATCTCCTCGCCGGTAGCCGGGTTGATCATGACCGTCGACTGGCGCCCCTCTGTTCCGAACCACTCCCCGTTGATCAGGAGTCTGGGATCTAGAGCCGATATGTTTATTACTGTGTTCGACATGGGTCTTCTTTCATGAACCGTGACGCCTGCTGCCTCATCGAAAGCCAAACGTGAAAATTGCAGCAAGACGCTGATGTGCCGGGATGTTTTTCAGAGGTCTGTCAGGCGTCTCTTCGTAGATCGAGAATTTGGCCGCGCGAAGCTGGACGATCAGTTGGAGATTTGCGCCAGCGCTTGGCGGACGGCGTCGACGATAGTTTCGACCTCTTCTCGTGTGACGATAAGCGGAGGCGTTATAAGCAACTGGGACCCATTTACGCGGATGAGCACGCCGGCTTCAGCAGTCGCATCGCCAATCGCCATCATCATGTGCGGATTAGCGTTCATATTTGTTCCAGGCTCAGCAACCATTTCGACACAGGCCATCAGTCCCTTTCCTCGCACATCCCCAATCCAAGGGCAGACGGGCTTTAGAGCCTCTAGGCCGGCGACCAAGGCTTGCCCATTTTCGCGGGAAAGCTGTGTGGTTCCGAGGTTCCTATACATGTCGAGCGTCGCAATGGCAGCCGCGCAACCAACCGGAGAGCCTGAATACGTGTAGCCGTGACCGACGATGCCGATCGGACCATTGTCCTGCTCGAAGGCAGAGGCGATACGGTCGTTGACGAGCGCGGCGCCAAGCGGGAAATAGCCGCTCGAGATCGCCTTTGCCAAGCACATGATGTCCGGCTTGACCCCCCATCCCCGCGATCCACTATCGTCACCCGTCCTTCCGAATCCGGTAATCACCTCGTCGGCAACTAGCAGAATGCCGTACTTGTCGCACACGCGCCGAAGCTCGGGCCAGAACCGTGGTGGAGGAACGACTAGGCCGCCGGCACCGGAGACGGGTTCGACGATGATTGCCGCTACCGTATCGCCTCCCTGGAACTGAATCTCTTCTTCTAGCATGGAGATGCAAAGGGTGGTTAGTCTCTCTGGATCTGCCTCCCCGAAAGGGTTCCTGAAGGGTAGTGGTACCGGAATGTGGAAGCAGCCTGCCAGAAGCGGCTCATAGGCGCGGCGAATCGCCGGCCTGCTGTTGAGGGAAGCACCACCAAAGTGAGTTCCATGGTATCCGTTACGCATTGCGATGAATTTGTAGCGGTCGCCCGCTCCCGTGATCTTCCAATATTGCCTGCTGAGCCGCATGGCGGTATCTACCGCGTCGGATCCTCCCGAGGTGAAGAAGACGCGCGCCATGCCGTCGTCACGGAACCACTCGTCAATCAGCTTGCCTGCTAACTCCTCCGCGGGCTTGTTCGTGTTCCCTCGAAATGACGAGAAATATGGCAGCTTCTCAAGTTGTCTGGCAATTGCCTCCTTAATCGGAGCGGCGCTGTAGCCGAGTGTGACGTTAGACAATCCGCCGGCCGTCGCATCCAGCAGGCGTCTCCCCCTTGAATCGACCACGTGGACTCCCTGACCTTCAACGATCTCGAGAGGAGGCTGTTCCGCGAGCTCAAAGGGGCTTTGCATCGGGTGCCAGAAACGCGATGCGTTAGCATTGAGGCTCGGGTTATGAGAAAACGGTATGTCATTCATTTGGATAGTCTCCATTACCGGAATCACGCGTTGGCCGGCACCGGCAAGGATGCCAGCCAACGGTCGTTTTTGCGTTACTTGCTTGTCTTCCAGGCGGTCCAGCGCCTGGTGATGCGGTCGCCGTTGTCCAGCCAGAAAGCAAGTGCCTCGGGACTGCTGGCATCGAGCGCGGTCTTGATGTTGTCACCAACCGGGAGAAGCTTGATCAGGTCGGGCGAAAGGTAGTTGATCGTCTCCTTCATGGCAGGTCCCATCGGCATTTCCTTGATGAATTCCGCCTCACGCTTCGGATCCGCATAAAACTGCAGGAATTTCACTGCGAGGTCGGCGTGTTCTGCCCCGTCTAGAATAGCGAACGCGTCATGGTTGAGAAAAGCTCGGTCCCAGGTCATATCGAGCTTCTCGCCGTTCAGGTTTGCCGCCGCCACGCGGTGGCTGTAGCCTGTCGACATGGCCACATCCCCCCCAGTCAACAACTGAACTGACTGGGCTCCGGATTCCCAAAAGACCAGTTGTTGCTTGATCGTACCGAGTTTCGCGAACGCCCGATCCAGACCTTCAGTAGTGGCCATCACAGCGTACAGCTCGCTGGGTTCGACGCCGTCCGCCAATAAGGCCAGCTCCAAGGAAAACTGAGCCGTAGCCCGGAGGCCCCGCTTTCCAGGAAATTTTGCAAGGTTGAAGAAATCCTCGATAGTTTTCGGCTTTTCCGGAAATGTTCCTTCCCTCGAAACAACGGTGACGGCCGTTATGCCGACGCCAACGCCACACGGGAAGATGCTGTCGGGATTGAGTTTGTCGGCGATACCAAGTTTGACCAAATCGAGCTTGACGAAGAGCCCCTCGTCACACGCGCGCATCTGCTCATAGATCTCGGTTTCGACGACGTCATAAGGACGCTGGTTGGTGTCAATCATCGCCTTGAGACCGCCCCAACGCGCTTCACCCTTGTTGTCGAGCACTTTCGAAAGGCCGTTCTGTTGGCCGAAGGGTTCGAAGAAGTGCTTGTGCAGCATGTCCGAATAAACACCGCCAGCGGTGTTGACGGTGAAATCTCGCGAAAAACCGTTGGCCGGGAAGCCCGCGAGGGCTCCACCGAGCAAAATTGCCGTTACAAAGCGTGTCATGTACATACTCCCTTGTTTGTTGGTTCCCATTGGATTTACTGCCTTGCCGTTAGAAGTCGTGTTTAGTGATGTGCCTCCTATGCTTTCGAGACGCTCTCCGCCGCGGCCTGGACTAATTACTGCCTACCCCCGGCAATGCCGGGGATGCCTTTGGGCAGCTATTTCTGAGTTCCGACCTTCAGCGCCTAAATCTGAACGGCGCCGGATCGACAGAAGGCTTTGCATCCGTCACCATGTCTGCCAATAGCCGTCCGGCCCCCGGCCCCAAACCGAACCCATGTCCCGAAAATCCTGTGGCAAACCACAGTCCGGTGATCTCTGGCGCGGCATCTATGGTCGGCACGGAATCCGGACTGGCATCGATGACCCCTGCCCATCGATGAATGACCGATGCGCCCGCACAGTCTGGCCTCGCTTCCAGAAAGCTTTGGAACGCCTGCGATAGCCTGCCGTCGGACGGATCACGGTCGATTTCCCGTTCCTGTTCGTACCAGAGTTGGCGTCGACGACTGCCCGGAATGGCCCGCAACCAGGCCTCGCGAGCCCCCCGGTCGAACCTGAAACTTACCGCACCTCCTCGTTGTCGGAGAGCGGGCAAAAATTTCCAAGCGAAACGAAGCGTATCAGGCGTAAGTGAGACCGCGCCGCCAAACGGCGAGACACTGTACGAACCGTCCAGATGGCTGCGAAACCCGAAATCGGCTGTCCCGATGCACGGGCCGCTTGCCCCTTCGACCGGCGCTGTTCGCAGCACGCTTGCCGCGATTTGTATGATCGGCAACCGAAGGCCCGCAGACCGCAGAAAAAGGCTTGACCATGCACCGGCGGTTACCACCGCTCTGCTGCAGGAGATCCTGCCCTTCTCGGTGATTACGCCTGTAACGCGCCCACCCGCGATCTCCAACTTCCGGACCGCGCACCAAGGATAGACTTTTGCACCGGCGGTCTGCGCCCCCGCAGCGATGACCGGAACCGTCAGCTCCGGCTCGGCCTTTCCGTCCTCCGGCACGTAATAGGCGGCTGGCCAACTACGAGATGCATTCGGCAGAAATTGTTTGAGCTCTGACGAAACGAGCCGGGCCGTGTAGATACCGTACCTGCGGGTGATCTCAGCTCTACGATCCTGTTCGGCAATTTCTTCAGCACTCCTGCATAGGAACAGGCGGCCGCACCTCCGAAATCCGGTGTCGCTTTCAAGCGTTGTGGCAAAATCGTCCCATAGGCTCATACTTAGGACTCCGAGGGGAGTCTCTGCGTCCGACCTGCCGCTAGCCCTGCACCAGCCGAGATTTCGCCCAGATTGCTCGCCGCCTATGCGCCCCTTCTCGAGCAGAACAGTCGTACATCCACTCTTCGCCAAGAAAAGCGCGAGCGAGACGCCAACGATACCGGCGCCAATCACAACGACATCGGCTGTCTCGGGCAACTCATCGCTTTGGGACCAAAAACCCTTAAGCGGAGGGCTCTGTCGTCCATTGTCCATGGATTGCGCGCTCATCATTAGTCCTCATCAGTTGTAAAAAAGAGGCGTTTGATCCGGTATAATCATCATACGTCGTTCTATTTTTGTGTCAACTTACTCGTTGCAACAAGGGCTTTCCAGCCTAACCGGAAGATAGCCTCAAGAATTCATAAGACGTGAAATTATCTATCTGCGCTGTCGCGCTCGGAGCCACTCAACAGCACCGAATAGCAAGCCGGTGACTAATACGAGCAGGGTCGAGACTGCGATGACTGACGGATCGAGTTGATACTCGAGTGCCGAAAAGAGCTGCCTGGGCAGCGTGTATTGGGATGGCCCGGCCAGGAACACGGCCAGGATTACCTCGTCGAAAGAATGGATAAACGCCAGGAGCGCTCCGGCCACCAGTCCGGGAGAGATCAGTGGCAATGTTATTGTGCGAAACGCATTCCACGGAGAAGCGCCGAGATTGAGCGCGGCTCGGACGAGCACCGGATCGAGATTTCTGATTGAAACGGAAACCATCAGCACAACAAAGGGCACGCAGACCACAACGTGGCCGATAATGACGCCGAGGAACGTACCGATGAGACCTGCCTTGGACATCAAGAAATAGAGAGCAAGGGCAATAATGACCGAAGGCACAACCAGCGGAGCCAGGAATATCCCGGTATAAAGAACCACAGACCTGGATTTCGAAAGATGCAGTCCGTAAGCCGCGGCTGTCCCAAGCGTGCTGGATATCAGCGTGACGGGAATGGCAATCAGCAGACTGTTCTTGAGCGACGACATCCAAGGGTGAGGCTGGAGCACCGTTCTGTACCAATCGAACGTGAAGCCCTCGACCGGATACTTCAAGCTTGGAGAACTGCTAAAGGATAGCGGTATAATGAAGAGAATTGGACCAATCAAGAACAAGAACCCGCCGAGGCTCACTGTCCAGGCCAAGAGGCGACCGCTTTTCCCAATGATTTCCTTGCCGTGATCAAGCATTGAACACGCTCCTAGTCTTGAAGATGATCCTGAAGGCCATGAGTATCGCAGCAACGCCGATCAGCATGACGAGCGCCAAGGCGCTCGCGAGCGGCCAATCCGCGCTCTTCAGAGCCAATTGGGCTATCACTGTGCTCAACATGACGTCCCTTCCGCCACCGATCAATGTTGGGGTAATATAGAAACCCAGCGACATGACGAAGACGACCACGCTGCCGGCTGTAACACCAGGGAGCGTCTGGGGCAGATAGACCTGGAAGAATGCCGCTGATGGACTCGCGCCCAGTGACTTCGCCGCCCGGACCTGCTCGGGCCCGATTGTCTTCATGATGGCATAGATTGGCAGCACCATCAGAGGCAGCATAATATGCACCATTGCGACATAAACGGCACCGCGCGTGTATAGCAGTTGCTGAGCGGCGTCGAAGATCCCAAGACCTACAAGTACCTCATTGAGTTTTCCGTCTTTCTGAAAAAGAAGAAGCCAAGCGGCGGTGCGTGCCAACAATGAGGTCCACAATGGCACGAGAACGAGAAGCAACAGAAGATTCTTATATCGATCCGGCACCTGAGCGATGGTCCATGAGATGGGATAGCCCAGTAGCACGCACCAGGAGAGCACGATAAAGGCGATCCAAACCGTGCGCGCAATCAAAGGCCCGTAAACCGCCTCATCCGCAGCTACGATGTCCCCCTTGTCGCCGTAGCTCAAATCCACGGTTGCGAGAAGCTGCGCGGACGTAAATGCCCCCGTCATGTCGCTGATTGTCTGCCAGTAGGATACATCTCCCCATCGTTTGTCGATCGCAACAAGATCGTCCCTAGTACCGGCTACGGACTGCAGTTGCGTCGTGTTTTTAGTTTTCAGCAGCAGTGACCGGAATCCGGATTTGCGAAGGTTGAGCGCGGCGACGGCCGTCATCACCTCCTTATTAGCGACGTGCGTGAGATCGTCGACCAAAGCTTGATAGGTGGCATCGTCGGGAAGCTCTTTCCCGCGCCATTGGGAAAGCGCGATCGTGGTCCGCGGCAAACCATCCCGCACTTCCGGACTGTAAACGCTCGTGAACAGCAGCATGCCGAGCGGCATCACGAACGCCACCACCATGAACAGAAATAGCGGAAGAATTAGAAAAGTGGCACGCCATTGCACCCGGCGTTGTGCCGCCCTCAACGATGTCTTAAGTTCGCGGGACTGATCGGCGTTGGCCGAAAGGCTGATCGCGTTCATGCCTGTCCCCCACCGATCCCAGTCTCGATAGGGTCCAGCGCCCGGCAATCAATTGCACGCCAACTGAGGTCAACGCCCATTCCCGGAGATAGCCCGGAAATGTCGTCTGGTAGCGCTTCTGCGGTAACGACATCGCCGCCAGCCAGCCGGCACTGCAATCTTATTCTCGAACCGACGTAGATCATCTCTAGGATATCCGCCTTATACGCGTTGCGCCCCGCGGTTGCCGCCGCGCCTGGGGCAGAAATACGTATCTGCTCCGGGCGGACGGCCACGCTCGTCGCCCTGCCCGGAGCAAGATCCGCCACGCATTGCGCTATCAGACGGGTCCCGTCGCTTAAGTCGACAGCGCACTCGCTGCCGGAAATCTGCACGACAACGCCATCCAACCGGTTGTTTTCACCGATAAAGTTGGCGACGAAGGAACTGGTCGGTCGCTCGTAGATTGCGCTCGGATGGTCCACCTGCTGGATCTTGCCTTGATTGAACACGGCAATCCGGTCCGACAACACTAAGGCTTCCTCCTGATCGTGCGTCACGTAGATCATCGTGATGCCGAGTTCTTGATGAAGACGTCGGATCTCCAACTGCATGTGTTCCCGTAACCGCCGGTCCAAAGCGCCCAAAGGCTCGTCGAACAAGACAACTTCCGGAGAAAAGACAAGGGCGCGGGCAAGCGCTACACGCTGTTGCTGGCCCCCGGAAAGTTGCCGAGGATTGCGGTCGCCAAGAGCTTCCAGTTTCACCATCGCCATCGCGTCGCGAACTTTCTCGCCGATCTCATGTCGGTTCAAACCTCGCTGACGCAGCGGATAAGCGATGTTCTGCGCAACCGTCATATGCGGAAACAGCGCATAATTCTGAAACACCATGCCGAAGTTGCGTCGATATGCTGGGACGGAACCCAGGTCGCCGCCCTTAAAGCTCAACCGTCCACCGCTGGCGTCTTCGAAACCCGCAATAATCATCAGAAGCGTCGTCTTGCCAGAACCAGACGGGCCGAGGAGAGTAAAAAACTCCCCCTGCTTGATTTCAGCCTCCACATCCCGAAGGACGTAGCTTTGTCCGTCATACGTCTTTGCTACCGATCGAATCGACAGAAAGGACTGAAACTCTCGTATATTCTGGCTTTTCATGCCGTAACTCCCAAAAATTTCATGCGGTCATTCCCGTTTGTTTTTTGCAATTGATAAGACATATTACGATCTAGTCAAGCACTGTTGCCCTAATCCGCTAAACTGAGTTTTGGAGCGCCGATTGATTCCCGCGAGGATGGCAGAAGCGATACTGAACTGATGCGGTGGATGCCCCTTCGCCTGGCATCGTATGATGTCATCCGCGCCAGGGTGGCGCATTTGAAGGAGGAGACCATGTCTAACGTGCATATTTTGGCAATTGACCTCGCCAAACGAAGCTTTCAGATCTGTGGCACTGATCGGGGTGGGGCGTGTGTGGATGCCCCCGACTTTGCAAGGGTTTTCTTCCGATTTCTTTTGCAGCATGTTGCTTCTATCGGTCGTGTGTCAGGCCTCTGATCGTGGCCTGCGCCACGGGGCCGGTATGCAGTTCGAAGAACAGGGGCCACATCGGTTCAAAGAGCTTTGTGCTCGAGCCCCGGGACTGGTTTACCCCGTCCTGAACATTGAAGTCCTTGCCGCATAGGTCGTCAGTCGATTTCCTTGCCGGGATCAAACGACCCCGAGACGTTCGCCGCTACCTCCTGTAGGAGGTGACGGTTCACGCCATTCGATAATCTTGCTCTCTTGTCATGATCGCCCATATGATCCGGGCCATCTTGTTGGCCAAGGCAACAGCCGCAACCATGCGAGGTTTGCGCCCGACAAGCTGTCCAAGCCAGTTGTCTGGCAAAATGCCCTTTCGGATGATCCAGCGAATCCGGCTCATAGCGCCGATAATCAGCAGTTTTCGGATATCGGACTGGCCCATTTTACTCACCCCGCCATGACGTTGCTTGCCACCCGTAGACCTCTGCCGTGGCACTATGCCGAGCCAGGCGGCAAAGTTCCTGCCGCTGGAAAACGTGCGCAGATCCGGAGCAAACGCCATTACTGCACCGGCCGTCACTGGTCCCACACCTGGCACCGTGCAGAGACGCCGCATCTCAAGGGTTTCTTTTATAGCGCCTCTCAGCCTGAGGGTCAGGCCATCGATCTTGGCCGTAAGCAGGGCAATCTGATCAAGGTAAAGTTGGGCCATCTCCCTGACGCTGTCCGGGATCTGGATGGTCTCGTCCTCCAGCAGGGCCGCTGCTTGCTTGAGATGGGTTGGCCCTTGCGGAAAGACCAGACCGAACTCGGCTAAGTGACCCCGCAGCGCATTGATCAGTTGCGTACGCTGGCGAACAAAGCACTGGTGGGTTCGGAAAACTACAGCGCGCGCTTGATGCTCGGCGCTCTTCACAGCAACACAATGCATGTTCGGGCGCAATACCGCTTCAGCAATTGCCGCAGCATCTGCCGCGTCATTCTTCTGCCGCTTGACTAATCACGAGGTCGTCGTAATGCGGAGGAGCGCGGCCTGATCGGCGGATTTTCGCTGTTTTCCGATCGGCTTGCTTTGCATTATTCGGTGCCGAACCTCTGCGGGTCAATCGACCAACAGAGGACTCGCCAATGCCCTATATCCGTCACGAACTAATTGCCGCACTCAATTCCTCCCTTATCAGTCAGCGATACAGCCCGGTCGTGGTGAGGAATTACTGCACCTACGCATCTGGATTTCTCGATTATCTGGGACAGCGGGGCATCCTGGTCGCAGACGTGATCGACGTGCAGGTAGAGCAATACCTGCGGCACGCGATCGTAAAGTTCGAAAAGGAGCGTGGTCGACGTCCCGGCGCACGCTGGCACGAGGTTCCGCGCTCCGGAATTCATGCGCTGTTGCGACTTGCTCACGGTCAATGGCCGCCAGCAATCGAGCCTATCTGCGCGGCCGATGTGGCCCGATTTGCAGTTTGTGACGAATACGAAATCTGGCTGCGTGAGGAACGCGGGTTGGCTCGCTCCAGCGTCGCAGCGCTGATGTGGGAAGCCCGGAACTTTCTTGCCTGGCAGATCGATTACGGAAGCGGCGGCTTGGCGGGGCTGAGCGTCGTTGACGTAGACCGTTACATGGATCTGCGCGCGCCGAAACTGACGCGCTGCTCGCTGAAGTCTGTCGCAGAGCGGCTTCGCTCGCTGCTGCGATATCTCCACATCACGGGTCGCGTCACAACGGACCTGTCAGGGCATGTGATAGCTCCGACGCTTTATGCATATGAAGGAGTGCCCTCAATCCTGGAGCGAGACCAGATCGCCGCGGTGCTGGAAACCGCGAGGGCGGACAAGACGCCAGCGGGGCTGCGGGACCATGCAATCCTGCAACTCCTTGCAACATATGGGCTACGGTCTGGAGAGATCCGCAATCTGCGGATCGAGGACATCGACTGGCGGACGGAAGCCATCCATGTTCGCCACCACAAGACGCGGGCCAGCACATCGCTGCCCCTGATGGAGCCGGTCGGTGAAGCGTTGCTTGCTTATCTGCGTTCCGGGCGGCCCGTGACGGACGCCAGGGAAATCTTCCTCCGCACGCGCGCGCCCTATCGCAAGCTCGACAAGCTTTACAGCGTGGTTCGCCGGTGGCTCCGTGACGCTGGTGTCCAACCGCCTGGTAAGTGTGGACCCCATATCTTCCGCCATGCGCGCGCTGTTGAGATGTTGCGGGTCGCGGTGCCTCAAAAGGTCATCGGCGACGTGCTGGGGCACCGTTCGACGGGATCGACGGCTCCCTACCTCAAGCTCGCCACCGAGGACCTCAGGGCCATTGCGCTTGACGTGCCGGGAATGGAGGTGCTGGCATGACCGCCCGCTGGCCCGATCCCGACCGCGCGATCATTGACCGCCATGTCGCGATCCTTGATCTGCACAGCATGAAAAGCCGAGCCTGTTATCGGCAGGTCCTGCATGGCTTCCAGGATGTGGCCGAACGTTACGATGCACTCGGTCAGGAAGTGCTGATTGCGTGGCTGCGTAAATCGGCCGAATGCTGGGCAGCGACGACGCGGCTACACCGCACCCGCATCATTGACCGGTTCCTCGAACGCCTGGTGGAAATCGGCGCGATCGAACGCAATCCCGTCACCGCTCTGCGAGATGCGTGCAATATCAAGCAGTGCATGCCCATCTGGCGGGCATTGGCGTCGCGGGATCCGGAACAGGCTCTCGCCGAACTGCGCCAGCCCAGGCCGTTCGGCAGCGTGCTGGGCGAAATGATGGCTGAGCATGTCGCGATGATGCGGCGCAGAGGATACAAATACACTTCGCAGCCCCTGTTGCTCTTGCGGTTCGACCGGTTCCTGCAGCTGCATCCGGGACCGGAGGCCGAACCGCTGAGCGCCATGGTTGATCGATGGGCGGCAACGAATGTCACGCGTCACCAAGTGGAGGAATGCGAAAAGCTCAAACGCGTCTTTGCGAAAATCCTTCGTCACCGCGACCCGTCGATACCTGTGCGGCGACCGGACCCGAGACCGAGGAAGGAGGCGGCCAGGCAATGGCGAAAGGCTCATATCTACTCGCCTGCCGACGTGCGGCGGATGCTCGAGGTTGCCCGCACCTATCCGTCTCCACGGGTGCCGCTTCGGCCGCTGAGCATGTACACAATGCTGCTGCTGGCCTATTGCGCAGGCTTGCGGCGCGGCGAGCTTGCCCGGCTCGATCTTGGTGACGTTGACCTGCGGGACGGTACGGTAACCGTCCGGCAGACCAAGTTCTTCAAGACTCGGATACTGCCGCTTCCCGACAGCGTTGTAGTCGAGCTTCGCGCCTACGTCGATGCACGGCGTCGTGCCGGTGGATCACAGGACGCGCGCTCCGGCTTGTTCTGGCACGAGCGAGGCGACGGTCACTACACGCCGGAAATGATCACGTGGTTGCTCTCTGACGTCATACGTCGCGCTGGGTTGAAGCCATTGCGAGGAAAAGCGGGCCCTCGCGTTCATGACCTGCGCCACTCGATGGTCGTGAACAGAATCCTGGAATGGTACCGGACGGGCATCAACCCGCAGGATCGCCTGCCGTTCCTCGCGACCTATCTCGGCCATAGGGATATCAACTCTACATTGGTCTACATCACCGTCACGCAGGAGCTGCTGCATTACGCGAATGAGCGGTTCCGGGCAGTTGGCGCACCGTGCCTCAGCATGGGGCAGGAGATGCGGCCATGAGCAAGGTTGACCGGTTCCCGGCCCTGCTGCGCGCGTTCTTCTACGAATGGCTGGTCGAGCAGCGCAACGCATCCATCCATACAGTCCGATCATACCGCGATACCTGGCGGTTGTTGCTCCGGTTCGTCGCCCAGCGTACTGGGAAGAAGGTGGCTATGATCACGCTGGCCGATCTGGCCGCCAGCGAGGTCGCCGCGTTCCTCAGTCACGCCGAACATGACCGTGGCGGTACGATCGGCACGCGCAACTGCCGGCTTGCGGCGATCCGCAGCTTCTTCCACTTCGTGGCCACAAGGGATCCTGGATCGATCGCGCAATGCGTGGAAATCCTCAACATACCGATCAAGCGCGCTCCGGTGTCGGAACCGAGCTATCTGGATCCGGCGGAAGTGACGGCGATCCTCGCTCAGCCAGATCGTTCGACCATTGAGGGCATGCGGGATCATGCGCTGCTCTCGTTCCTCTACAACAGCGGCGCACGAATACAGGAAGCGCTCGACCTTTGCCCAGAAGCAATCCGGTTCGAAAGCCCGAGTTGCGTGCGTTTGACCGGTAAGGGACGGAAGGAACGTATCTGTCCGCTCTGGCCAGAAACCGTGATGTTGCTGCGGAAACTGCTTGAACGGCAACCACGGGCGCCCGACCAGCGGCTGTTCGTCAACCGCTATGGCGAGCCGCTCAGCGCCTCCGGGGTCCGGTTCAAGCTCGCCGCCTACGTGAAGGCGGCGGCCGAAACCATGCCAACGCTGCGTGCCAAGCACGTAACGCCACACGCCTTCCGGCACGCCACCGCCGTGCACCTCATCTCGGCCGGCGTCGACATTACGGTCATCCGAAGCTGGCTCGGTCATGTCAGCCTCGACACGACCAACCACTATGCCAGGGCCAATCTGGAAACGAAGCGGAAAGCCCTGGAAAAGGTCGCCGTTCCAGCCACACCCGGCAGCCAGCCATCCTGGAAGCGCGATGCCAGCGTGCTCGCCTGGCTCGACACACTCTGAAATAATGCGGAGGAACATCGACAAGAACGGCGAAAATCCGCCGATCAGGCCGCGCTCCTCCGCATTACGACGACCTCGTGATTAGTGAAGCGCCAGAAGAACGATGCCGCGGATGCCGAAGCGATCGTTATCGCCGCGCAGCGACCTGAGATGCGCTTCATCACGCCGAAGGCAGAGGAACAGCAAGCGCAAGCGCTTCTGTTCCGCGGAAGAGAGCGACTTGTGCGTCAGCGTACGGAGCTAGTGAACGCGCTGCGCTCAATCCTTTACGAGTTCGGGCATCCGACTCCGCAGGGCATCGGGCATTTGAAGCAGATTGAGGCGATCGTCGAAGCCGAGAACAGCGATCTGCCAGTACTGGTTCGCGAGGAGTGCCTTGATCTTCTGCTGCAGGTCGCCGAGAAGACGCAGCGAATTGAGACCAGGACCAAACAGATCGGCGCTCTGGCAGCACAGACTGACACCGCGCGTCGGCTGCAAACGATGCCGGGCATCGGACCGATGAGCGCGTTGGCCGTCGAGGCTTTCGCACCGCCAATGGAGAGCTTTCGACGCGGGCGAGACTTCGCAGCGTGGTTGGGCTTGGTGCCGCGGCAGCACTCGTCCGGAGGAAAAGAGCGGCTTGGGCGCATATCGAAGGCCGGACAAGCCGACATCAGGCGGTTGCTGATCATGGGAGCAATGTCTCGTTTGAACTGGCTCGGGCGAAAGACGATCTCGGAAAGATCGTGGCTGTCCCGGATGTTGGCTAGGAAGCCGAGGATGCTTGTGGCCATTGCGCTGGCAAACAAGATGGCGCGAGCGATCTGGGCCATGCTGACGAAGGAGGAGGACTATCACAATCCGGCGCAGGCTGCTGCTGCATGACGGAGGTGCAATGCGGGGCAGTTTAGTGTCGATGACGGAGGTGTGAGAACGTCGATGACCCATATGGGCAAAATGATCGAACAGATCTGGATCAGGAAAACCAGTTCGGGGCTAGGAGCCATTCAGCTCGCTGAATAGATTTGGACCTGATCCGCTGATCACCATATCGGCCAGCGGCTTCCAAAGTGCCGCATTTGAAGGCCTGACAGAAGACCGCACTCGATCACACCTCAATGGCTCAGAAACTTCTTGCATCACGGGCGGCAACCACAGAAGCCCCTAGATTTGTAGACGCCTTCTTTCCTAATTTTGAGGCAGGAAGAGCATCATGAGCAAAACGAATTTCACCGAAGAATTTAAGCGCGACGCTGTTCGCCAGATCACCGAGCGAGGTTATCCGGTTGCGGAGGTTTCGCAGCGCCTCGGCGTGAGCCAACATTCCCTGTATGAATGGAAGAAGAAGTTTGCTGCGTCGAACGCCAAGCCCTTTTACTGGACGAGATCACGTCTGCACTCGATCCAGAACTTGTCGCAGAGGTCCTCGATATTCTTCGTGATCTGGCAGGGCAGGGAATGACAATGATCCTCGCTACCCACGAAATGCAGTTCGCAAAAGAGGTCTCGAACCTCGTCGTCTTCCTGGAACAGGGCCGACTCCTCGAGGCCGGGCCGCCGGCCCAGATCTTCGGATCCCCTACCCAGGAACGCACGCGCGCATTCCTTAAGCAGATCATCGACGCAGGGCGTCTCTAAGACAGGCACCAATCCTGCCTGTCGAGACTGGCGATTACCAGTGGCCCGGTGGAGGCCGTTACGCGGCCCTCGCTTCTGATGCAGGCAGTGCGCGAGGCGGCGGGCGAGTTACTGGAGGGGAGGACGGAGGCTGCCTCTCAGTAAGGAAGCCCGACATAATTCTCCGCAAGCGCGGTGGAAGCGGCGCGCGATTGCACTAGGTAATCCAGCTCCGCTTCCTGAACGCGCTGGCCGAAATCCTCCGTGTCGGGAAAACGATGCATCATCGTCGTCATCCACCAGGAGAAGCGCACCGCCTTCCAGACGCGGGAAAGCGCCTTCTGCGAATAGGCATCGATGCCGGCTTCAGACCTGTCGCGATAAAACTCGATCAGCGCCTCGCTCAGATAATGCACGTCGCTGGCGGCGAGGTTGAGGCCCTTGGCGCCCGTCGGCGGTACGATATGGGCGGCGTCGCCGGCCAGAAACAGACGGCCGAACCGCATGGGTTCGCTGACGAAGGAGCGGAGCGGCGCTATGGATTTTTCAAAGGAGGGGCCGGTCACCATGGCATCCGCCTGGTTTTCCGGCAGGCGGCGGCGGATTTCATCCCAGAAACGCTCATCGCTCCAGTCTTCCGGCCGGTCCTCCAGCGAACATTGAATGTAATAACGGCTGCGCGTGCGCGACCGCATGGAGCAGAGGGCAAAACCGCGCGGGTGATTGGCATAGATCAGTTCATGGTTGACGGGCGGCACGTCAGCCAGAATGCCAAGCCAGCCGAAGGGGTAGACCTTCTCGAATTCCTTGATCGCGCCTTGAGGCACGGATTTGCGGCTCACCCCGTGGAAACCATCGCAGCCGGCGATGAAATCGCAATCGATCCGATGGGTTACGCCCTCTTTCTGATAAGTGACATAAGGGCTTTCGCCATCGAAATCATGCGGCTCGACATCAGATGCATCGTAGATGGTTGAGAGGCCGGCCGCTTCGCGTACATCCATCAGGTCGTGGGTCACTTCGGTCTGGCCATAGACCATCACGCGTTTGCCGCCGGTCAGGTCGAAGAGATCGATACGGTGGTCGCGACCGTCAAAGGTCAGCGAAAAACCGTCATGCGGCAGGCCTTCCCGGCGCAGGCGTTTATCCGCGCCGACCTTTTCCATGAGTTGCACCGTGCCTTCTTCCAGCACGCCGGCGCGGACACGGCCGAGAATGTAATCCTTGCTGACCCGGTCGAGAATGACGGTCTCGACGTCGGCTTTCGCCAGAAGCTGGCCAAGCAACAGCCCAGATGGACCGGAGCCGATGATGACGACCTGTGTACGCATTGTTTCCTCCCGAACTTGTCTCCGGTCAAGAAATTGACCAAGCGATGCGGGAAGCTCAATGGACTTTCCGGTCCGTAAATTGCACAATCCGACCATCAGGCGCAGGAGGGAGCGGAGTTGCGGGTGACTGCCAATGAAGGGCTCTATGGCGAAGAAGCTGCACAGGGCAGCGATTTTCGCTTCCATTGCGAGACGCTTTTTTCGCGGAGCAGCCTGCACCGCTTTGAAATCGGCCTGCATCGCCACTCTGCTTTTTTGCAAATCTTGTACATTTTTGGCGGCGAGGGCGATGCCTTGCTGGATGGCCGCATCGAGCCGATCCGCCCGCCGGTCGCCATCATCGTGCCACCCGGTTTCGAACACGGCTTCCGTTTTTCCCGCGATATTGGCGGCGTGATCGTCACAATGCTGCAGGGGGCGCTGCCGGCATCGGTGCAGGCGCTTCTGCTGCGGAATTTCTCCCAACCGGTGCTTCTGCCCTTGCAGTATTTTGCCGATGGAGAAGGAGTGCGAAGCGGGTTCGAACGGATTTCCGCGGAATATGAGGCCCGCGAGCTCGGTCGCGACGCGATGATCGAAGGTCAGCTTGCGACCGTCGTCGCGCTTCTTTCACGGGCGGCGCGGCCGCTTCTGGAAACCAGCGGTGAGGGCCTGGCGGAGCAGCGTTTCGAACGGTTGCTGTCGCTGATCGCCCGCCATATCCGCGAGCCGCAGAAAGCCGGTTTTTATGCGAGGAAGCTCGGCCTTTCGGAAACGCACCTCAACCGGCTTGTCCGTTCGGTTTCCGGGCTCAGCCTGCAGCGGCTGATTGCCAAGCGCCAGATCGAGATCGCCCAGCAGGAACTGGTCTTCACCGTCTCCAGCGTACAGATGATCGCCGAGGGTCTTGGATTTGCCGATCCCGCTTATTTCAACCGCTTCTTCAGGCGGGAAACCGGCATGACGCCGCGCGCCTGGCGGCTCGCCGAGCAGCGCAAGATGGGCGATACCGGCGCGCGGCAGACGCCGCTTCAGGCCAGCATTCTCGCCAGTTCCCGCTGAACGGCAACGAGTGCGGGCAAATATCGCTCCACAAGATCCCCCATCGTGGCCATCGAGGCGGCGAGCCCGACATTGAGAGCGGCGATCGTCTGACCACGCACGTTTTTCAGCGGCACGGCGATGGAGCGAAGCCCGATTTCGACTTCCTGATTGATCAGCGCATAACCGCGATGGGCGGTCACCCCGATTTCGACGAGCAAGGCGTCCATGTCTGTGATCGTCTTTTCCGTACGGGCGACGGGCCGGGAGGCTTCGAGAATGTTGCGCTGCCGCTCGGGCGTTTGCACCGAAAGCGGAACGCGTCTGCTTGCGGCTTGGTGATTTACTGACTCCGGTCCTGTCTGCGCATGGGCCACCATGAAGACATTGCTCTCATATCCTCGATGACCACGGAGGGCATGTAGAATGGCTGACAACTGCTCTTATCTGGCGCGGCCGTTGACCGACTATCCAATGGTCCGTTCCTCTCCGACCCGACCGACCGAAGCACGTTCCTCCTTGGCCGCTCACCTGAGGGGCCACTGCTACAATTCTTCAACTTTGGATCTGCGGGCAGGGCTGCTGCCGGTCCAGCCCTTGAAAGCCCGTGAGAACACAGTCGATTCGGCGTAGCCAAGCGCCGCTGAAATCTCTTCCATTGATACATTGCCCTGCGCCAAATATGCAGTCGCCATCTGCTCGCGATAAACCCTCAAAATCGCACGCAACGACGTCCCCTCGTCCGAAAGGCGTCGTTGGAGAGTGCGCGGGGTGATTCCCATTTCCGAGGCAAGGTCGGCCAATTCGACAGACGAGATTCCCAATCGAACGCTTATCAGTGCCTTAACTTGCTCGGTAGCAGACATCTCCTGGTTGCTCGCCGCTATGACAGAGGCCATATGCTGGTTTAGGATGTTAATGAACTCTCGGTCCTCAACCCTGTACTGTCGATCGGCGTCAGAAGGGTCGATAATTATGCAGTTCCTATTCTGGGTGAATTGAATCGGCGCACCGAAGATGCGCTGCAGCGCGGCTTCTTGGCCAACAGACCCGTGCTCGAAATGGACCTCTAGGGGCCTCCAGTTGCCGTCAAAGGCGGTTCGGAGTTGACTGCATATGCACGCGAGAGTGAATTCCGTGTCCTGTCGCAGAAGGTTCCTTGGCCTTATGTCATCGTGGATTTTATAACTGCACATCAAACCTTCCGGGGAGACCTGGACCGAAAATGTTGTGGCCGTCTGAAACGCTGTGGCGTAACGTGCATAGTAACTCAGAGCCGATCCGATTGAACTTGCTTGCATTAGCAGCAATCCGATCGGCCAGAGATCTCCCGGGCGCAACGCGAACCCGAGTCGAGCGCCCAGCACTGGGTCTTCAAACGTCCTCGCGGCGTCTTCAAAAAACTCAAGGTAATCACGCATGTCGACACGTGCATTCGGATCGCCGATGCGCGCATCCGAAAGGCCGTGACGCGTGAGCAATTCTTTCAGGTGGATGCCAGCGCTTGGAAGGTTCTGGATAATCGCCTGCAAAACGAACACCCGGATGGATGCGGTTCGGTGCGTGGTGTTAGGCGCCATGTGTCCTCCGTTTCGCGAATTGTCGTGAATTGTCATCTTCCTGGCATGCTCTGTAATGGACCCGGCGCACAGCGCGCGCATCATACACTAACAAAAATCAAGCAAACTTGCAGGGGAACCACATGTCAGATAACGAAGTATCTAAATTTGGGAAACGAAGCCTCGCAGCCAACTCAGTCGGAGTGGCGCATATTGTTTTCTTTGTCGTGGCCGCTGCGGCGCCCATGGCTGCGGTAGTCGGTGCCACACCTCCTGCCTTTGTCTTCGGTAACATTGGCGTTCCCGGCGCGTTCATTTTGGTGGGGCTACTATACCTTATCTTCTCCGCTGGCTTCACGGCTATGGCACGCCATGTGAGCAGCGCGGGCGGATTCTATGCCTACATTTCTAAGGGACTCGGCCGACCATTCGGCGTGGCGGGCGCATTCCTCGCGATGGTGACCTACTTTGCCATCCAGATCGGGGTCTACGCCCAAGTCGGTGTCTTCGCTCGTGCAGCCCTGGAGCCATTGGGGATCGGTCTGCCTTGGTGGTCCTGGTCGCTTCTCGTACTGGCGGCGGTCCTCTGGTGCGGCCAGCGGCATATCGTTTTCTCCGGGCGGCTCCTCGGCATCTGCATGATAGCGGAGCTGCTGATCTTGTCGCTGTTCGCACTTGGCGTGGTCCTGTCCGGTGGTGGCAGCGAAGGCTTGACCGCCTCGGGCCTACAACCGTCCGACGTCTTTGCGCCGGGACTTGGTGTGACGCTGATATTTGTCGTTAGCGCTTTCATTGGTTTCGAGGCGACTGCCATATTCGGGGAAGAGGCCGCTCATCCGGACCAGGCAATTCCACGAGCAACCGTCGCGGCCGTCATTATCATCACCGTGTTCTACGCATTCGTCAGTTGGGCAGTCATTCAGTATTATGGGTTCTCCGCCGTTGCCGCCAAGGCGGGCGAATCGATGGAGAACTTTTATATCGGCGCGATCGCCGGAGTGCTCGGCGGCTGGTCCACCGTGGCCGTGAACATCCTGCTGCTGACAAGCCTTTTTGCTTGCTTGCTCTCGTTCCACAATACGCTCAACCGGTATTTCTATGCGCTCGGTCGGGATGGCCTCTTGTGGACCGGGCTCTCGTCCGTCCACCACGCGAATGGCTCGCCGAATGTAGCCGGCCGCGTTCAGTCTATTCTTGTCGCCGCTGTCCTCATAGGCTTTTCCCTCATCGGCGCTGATCCCTACGCGGTCGTCTATGCCTGGACTTTGGCCTTCGCAGGTATCGGCATTCTGGCTGTCCAAGTCCTGGTATCGATCTCCATTGTCTCCTTCTTCCGGACGGAACGACGCGGCTTCTCGACTATGCGCGTGGTGATCGCTCCGGCTGTCTCAGGCATGGCCCTTGCTGCCGCCTTCTTTCAGGTCTCGAGAAACCTGCCGCTGCTCACCGGCAGCGAGAGCCCGATCGTGACCTCCTTTCCAATATGCGTAATCCTCATCGCGGTGGCTGGCATTCTTATCGCCCTGCACATCCGACGCACCAACCCCGCCCTATACGACCGGCTCGACCGCACCTTCGCCGAGGCGACGGCCGAGACCTGAGCCGTTGCTTCGGCCGGTAACCACCCAGCCGAGCATCGGAGCCCACGTAAGACAATGACCCATTCCGGGATGGACTGAGTTCGTGCCCTGAAATGAACGGAGCAAAAAATGAAACTCGACTATGAGACGTCTCTCCAGAACTTTTCGGAGACATTCCATCTTTCCAAAATCGAGACACGGAAGGGCAGAGACTTCGTTCCCGGCGGCTTCAGCAGACGAACCTTCAATTATGGTCCTCATGCGGTTTTCGCCGAGCGCGGCGAGGGGCAGTACATCCATACGATCGACGGACAGAAGCTTCTCGACCTCAACAACAATTTCTCCACTAATGTCCTAGGCCACAATCACCCCGCGGTCATTAGGGCTATCGAGGAGCTTCTTTCTTCCGGGTTCTCGTTTGGCAACCCAACTGGCCACGAGCTCGAGCTTGCGGAATTGCTTTGCGATCGCATTGAGTCGGTCGAGCAAGTAAAGTTCTTTTGTTCCGCCAGCGAGGCCTGCCTCGGCGCGATCCGCATTGCGAGGGGGTATACAGGCAGGAAGAAGATCGCCAAGTTCGAAGGCGGCTATCATGGCTTTACCGATGACCTCGCCATCTCCACGCATCCAAGCCCGACCAACTTTCCCGGTCCCGACTTCAGTCCGAGGTCGGTCCCGGACTCCGACGGCATTCCTGGGTACAAGATCGATAATGTCATCACTTTGGTTCAAAATGACTATAGGGCGTGCGAGAGCATTCTGAAACGGCACGCCGGCGACATCGCGTGCATCATCATGGAACTTCAGTCTTGCGCCGGCGGTATCGTCTCCCTCGACAAGGAGTTTGTGCGCAAGTTTGGCGATCTCGCGAAGGAACTCGGCATCCTGCTGATATTCGACGAAACGATCACGCTGCGTGCCGCCTACGGCGGTCTGCAGAGCCTCTACGAGACCAAGCCGGATCTGACAGTCATGGGCAAAATGATTGGTGGCGGCCTTCCGATCGGCGCTGTCGGGGGTTCGCGCCAGATATTCCGTGTCGTCGAAGAAAACCAGGTCATGATGTCAGGTACTCACCATGGCCATCCGATGGCCTGTGCGGCCGGTCTTGCAACCATGAAGGTCATGGACCGTGACGCCTACCAGAAGCTCAACGCGATGGCGAACTCGGTCCGTGATGAGCTGAATTCGTGGTCGAAGGAGAAACGCTATCCCTTTGTCGTGTTCGGTGGCTTTTCGGTCCTCGGCTACGCCTTCACCAAGGAGCCCGGTCAGACGATTAAGACGCACAGGGATTACTGGAACAAGATCGATGACGAAAAGATGACGATCTATGCGTTGGAGATGGCGACGCGCGGCTATTTTCCCGTCCATCGCGGACAACTCGGCCTTACGCTTCCTATGACGGAGGAAGATATCGCTGGGTATATCGAGACCACAAAAAACATCATCACTGAAATTTACGCGCCGAACTAAGTGCGAGGACCCCGTCAGCGCCCCGACAGGTGGAGGATGTCCCAGCCCTGGACAAGCCGGCGCGACCCAGGCGGCCTAAAATGTCCGGTTCGACTCTTTACAGGGTAAGCGGTGTTCTCAGACCACGGCCTTGAGGATCGGCTTCTCGGCATAAGCCCAGGGCATAAGGTCATCGATCCGGCCGTTGGGATGGCCGTTGACGACCCTCGTGATCACGTCGGTAAGATAGGCCATGGGCTCGACGTCATTGAGCTTGGCGGTTTCGATGAGCGAGGCGATGGTCGCCCAGTGCTCAGCGCCCGCATCAGAACCAGCGAACAACGCATTTTTCCGATTGAGGGCTATAGGCCTGATGGAACGCTCTACGGTGTTGGAGTCGATCTCGATACGGCCGACATCGATGAAGCGGGTCAGCCCGTCAGAACGTGAGAGCGTGTAGCGGATGGCTTCGGCGAGCTTGGTCTTCTGGCTGATGAGGGCGAGCTGCTCGGTCAGCCAAGGCGCGAGGTCGTCAACGATCGGGCGGCTCTTGTCCTGCCGGACGGCGCGGCGTTCCTCGTGCGTCCTGCCGCGGATATCGTCCTCGATCTTGTAGAGCTCGGCGATACGCCTGAGCGCTTCGCTGGCGATGGGCGCAGGACCGGCGGCCGACAACTCATAAAATCGCCGTCGCACATGGCTCCAGCAGAATGCCAGAGACACGCTGTTGCCGGCGGCGAGCGCTCGATAGCCCACGTATCCGTCCACCTGCAGGACGCCGACGAAGCCATTGAGATGCGCCATTGGGCGTTCGCTCTTGCGATCAGGCGCATAGACATAGACGACGCCGGGCGGATCGGCTCCCTGCCATGGTCGGTCATCGCGAGCGTATGCCCATAGCTGCCCGGTCTTCGTCCTTCCCCGACCCGGATCGAGCACCGGGGCGGTCGTCTCGTCGGCGAAGAGCTTGGACGAGGCCTTCAGATGCTCGAGCAACCTTTGATGAACCGGGCGCAGGTGCCAGGCAGCGCGACCGACCCAGTCGGCAAGTGTCGAGCGGTCGAGGTCGATCCTCTGGCGCTTGTAGATTTGCGCCTGTCTGTAGAGCGGCAGGTGATCGGCGTATTTGGAAACCAGCACCTGGGCGACGGTCGCTTCAGTCGGAATGCCACCTTCGATCAACCGCGCGGGAGCTGCCGCCTGGACGACGACTTCCTCGCAGGCCCGGCATGCATATTTGGGACGACGCGTTACCAGAACGCGGAACTGGGCTGGCACGATGTCGAGCTTCTCGCTGACGTCTTCGCCGATCCGATGCAGGCCTTTGCCGCAGCAGGGGCAGTCATGGCTCTCGATGTCGATGACCACATCGATGCGCGGCAGATGGGCAGGAAGGGCACCACGGTTTGTCCGCCGCTTGGCAACCCGCTCCCGGCGCAGATCGCTCGATGCGTGCTCCTTGTCTTCCAGACCGTCCGCCTCGACCTGCTCGGCTTCCTCGAGCCCAAGGAGAAGCTGATCCTCTGGAAGCGTCTCGGCGCGACGGCCAAAGCGATGACGCTGCAATTCCTTGATGATCTGGCGCAGCCGGGCATTCTCCGCCTCGCGCGAAAGCACCATGGCCTTGAGCGCGTTCAGGTCGTCGGGAAGCTCGTCGGCCGTCATCGTCATGGAATGACAACAGCATAATCGGCCAACCAAAACGAGGGCGTGGATGAGGCTGATTCAATTGGTCGCGGCGGCTATCCAGCCGTCTGCGGGACACGCGCCTCGATCGGCGCATGAACGCGCTTCCAGTCCAGCCCCTCGAACAAGGCCGAGAACTGGGCGGCCGTCAGGCGCATCGCACCGTCCTGCATTTTGGGCCAATGGAACTCGCCATCCTCAAGCCGCTTGGACACCAGGCAGACGCCGCTGCCGTCCCAAAAGACCAGCTTGATCCGATCCGCGCGCTTGGCTCGGAACACGTAGATCGTGCCGGAGAACGGGTCGGCACCCATCTCGGCCTTGACCAGCGCCGCCAGGCCCTCCGCACCTTTGCGGAAGTCGACAGGTCGGGTGGCGACCATGACCTTCACCGCTCCGGAAGGCCCGATCACGACTGCGCCTTCACGGCCTGAATCACCGCGGCAATCGTGGCGGCGTCCGCACCGGAGGCGATCCTGACGATCGCCCCGCCGATCTCCAATTCGATTGCGCCGCTGCTCGACTTCTTTCTCGAGGCACGCGCCGGTTCCGGCTCTTTCGCTTCAGGCTTCGTAGGCACGTCAAGGATCGCTGGCGCAAACATCGGAACGACCTCGACGACCGGCACAGCTTCGAGCGGCTTGCGGGCGAGCCGACGCCACGTGAACAATTGCTGCGGGGTCAATCCATGACGCCGCGCCACTGCGCAAACCGTCACGCCCGGCTCATAACTCTCGGCGACGATCTGCGCCTTGCGCTCGTCGCTCCACTCCCGCCGTCGGCCGCTTCCCGTGAAAACCTCAAACCGGCGCACCGGCTCTTTATCGCTGGATGTAAGCGTAAGCTCTGAAATCGACATATGTCCAAGCCCTCTTTCGGGCTCAACATCGTCAATCACGCCGTGATCCGAAAGGTGGGTGCAAAACACCGCTTACTTTACAGGAGCTTGCATGAGATCTAGATATATGTGTGACTGAGACGGATACATATGTATGTGCCTATGTCATGCCAATCGCATAAGGCGATCTCCTCTATGACTGTTCCGCGTCGAGAAAGGCAAGATTGTCGAACATTGGGACATGTCAGAAGCAATTCCACCGAGGTCCGGATCTAATCTCTAGGAGTCCCATGCCCAGATTTTTGGAGAAGCACCATGACAACGACATCGGTTATCGAAGTTGTAACCCTGACCATTCGCGACGGCCTCTCGATTGAGCAGTTTTCGACTCTGGATCAGACCGTGGAGCGAGAACATGTTGCTTTGCAGCCAGGCTTTATCTCGCGGGAATCTGCTCCGGGAGAGAGCGGGACTTGGCTTGTTATCGTGGACTGGGCGCCCGTGGCGGATTCGGAGGCTTCTATGTCTTCGTTCTCTTATGCGGCGGCCGCTTCGGCTTTCATGAACGCCATTAAACCAGACAGTATGGTTATGACGCGCTATGGAGGTACCTTAGCGTAAAGTTTCATATTGCGCCGAATTTTGATTCAGAATCGATAGAGCCGATATGACCTGATTGCTTCGAGTGGTGCGTGATCCAGTCATTACTATCCACACGCCCAGGTCTATCGCACGCGTCTTTAATTGGCGCGTGCTGAACGGCATGTAAGGGTGCTGCTGCCGAGAGCCCCACGGTGCGACGTGGCCGTCCTCCAAAATCTCGCATTTGCTTCAGCAAAGGGCTTAGCACGATCGCGATCTGATCGACGGCGCACTTCTCCAAGCTGCCTCTCCCTCCTATGACGCGGTCGCGGTGGATATGATCCCAACTTGCCTCAATCAGGCTGTGGTTTCGCGCTTATATGCCCTAGCGCTTCGCAGACGGCATTGCGTAGCGGCAACTCCGCCTTAGGCTGGCAACGGGGCGCATGTATAGTTCGCCGACCCGCGGTGCGCTCTGACACGCGCTCGCATTAACGGCGCAAGTACGCGAGCACCATGTCTACCGCTTGCTCGCGTTGGCCGACAATATGTTTCGAACTCTGAAAATCCTCGTCCAATACAATCGAAAGCGTATGCGTGTTCGAAAAATAGAAATACCCCAAAGCCGAAATCGAGACGTATAGATGTTTTAGATCGACGTTTTCTCTGAACAAACCCTGTTGTTGGCCAATTCTAATAACGTTGCTGAGCTTTTCCAGGAGTGGTGTATACAGAAGTTTGATGCTGAGGGCTTGCTTCAAAAAACGTGCATTCTGTACGTTCTCGTGAGTCATCATCCTTACGATCTGCGGGTTATTGGCAAACGTATTGAAGGTCGATTCGACAAGTTTCCGCATGGAATTGACGGGGTCGTTCTCATCGAGGTCGATCTCGTGCTGGGATGCACGAAGCCGCTCATATGTATGTGACAGGCTTGCTATGTATAGCTCATCCTTGCTTGTGAAGTATTTGTAGATGAGGCTTTTGTTCGTTTGAGATTGCTCGGCAATCGCGTCAATGCGCGCCCCATCAAATCCCCGCTCGGTAAACTCGTCGATAGCGCACTCAATTATGTGCTGTTGCGTCCGGCGCGGATCGCGAATTCTCTTCTTTTTGGCTCCCACCTCGGTCTCGATACGCATTCCCTGATCCAATACGTTGTGAATGCCCCGTGAACAGGGCTTCGAAACAAACAATTAATCCGAAACCAAGCCGCCACGCAAATCGCTAGATCCTGCGCGTGATTATCGCCGTTTCGTCAGTTAAGTTGCTGATATCGCAACATAAACGAACTAAATTCATGCCCTCCAAAAAAATTCTGTTGACTCATTTCGACAAAGGGACTAGCTCTCTCGTTAATAAACTAAATAGTTCTATAACGAACAAAAATGGGTGCGTCAATGAAACTGGGTGGGAATCCATTGAAGATATCGCGCAGGGCCTTTCTCGGATTTTCCATCGGAATGGTCGCTGCGCCTGCTATCGGTCGTCCGCAAGGCCTTCAGCCGTTGTCGGCGCGCATGGACTTCGCCCCCTGGGGCGTTCAGGCGGCCATGCATCTCTGTCAGGTTAAGGGCTGGTTCAAGGATGTCGGCCTTGAGGTCGATGTGCAGGACGGCCGAGGTTCGGGCAACACGCTGCAGCTGGTAAATGCAGGCCAGGTCGATGTCGGACAGGTACAGTTGGGCCTCGTTCCGCAAGCGCGCGTCAAGAGTGCGCTAGTAAAAGGGATTGCCGGATTTGGTCGCGCCACTGACCTAGCCGCGGTTGTCGACCGGGATTCCGACTACAAAACGGTCGCCGATTTCAAAGGCAAGAGCATCGTCTGTTTTGCTGCAAGCCCATGGGCGCCCTTCATTGATTTCTGGCTCGCGCAGGGCGGCTTGGATCGCTCCACCGTGGAATTGCTTCTGGTTGATCCGGCCGCGCTCTGGAGCACCTATACGACACGCCGCGCGGATGTGATCCTCTCAACCGGACCGTCGATCATCCCTCCAGCGGAAGCCGTGCGACCGTCGAGAGGCATCCTGGCCAGCGATGCGGGCGTGAACTTTCCGAGCTATGGCCTGATTGCAAGCGACGCGACGATTTCAAAGCGAGGTGATGCCCTCAAGGCGCTTGTGGCATCCCAGCAGAAGGCCTGGGCGTATCTACGCGATGGAAACGCGGCGGAAGGCGCTGAAGCTATGATACAGCAGCGTCCGAATGCAAAATTGATCAAGGACGTCCTTATCCGTCAGATCGATATGACCATCGAGACCTTCAATACCGAAGCCACCAAAGGCAAGCTGATCGGCTGGCAGGCCGAGGAAGACTGGCAGGCCGCTCTCGGCACAATGGAAAAGGCAAGCGCAATCCCATCGGGCCTCGCGCTCTCCGACATTTTCACCAACGAATTCATCGGGTGAAGCCACGATGCTTGATCAGGTCAGAGACAACTACATCCAGGTTGCCGACGTCGACAAGCGCTATGGCGGCAACGAGGGTTTGCTCGTTCTAGAGAACATAAACCTCGACATTAAGAAGGGTGAATTCGTCAGTATCCTCGGTCCCAGCGGCTGCGGCAAAAGCACCTTGCTCAAGTGTATCGCGGGGCTGGAACCAATTTCCGGAGGCGGCATATCCACGCGGGGGCAGGCCATCAATGGTCCGCCGCACGGTCTTGGAATGGTGTTTCAGCGGGACATGCTCCTCGATTGGCGCACGATACTCGAAAACGTTCTTTTCACGGTCGAAATCAAGGGCAAGGTAACTGCTGAGATGAAGGCGCGTGCCAGCGCGCAACTCGCTCGCTTCGGCCTTGGTGGATATGAAAATAAACGGCCATGGGAATTGTCAGGTGGTATGCGCCAGAGAGCGTCAATCTGTAGAGCCCTCCTGACAGATCCCGACATTCTCCTGATGGATGAACCGTTCGGAGCGCTTGACGCCATGACACGTGACGACCTCAACGTGGAGGTGGCGCGCATCTGGCAGGAGACGCACAAGACGATCCTCTTCATCACGCACAGCATCAGCGAAGCAGTTTTCCTCTCGGATCGCGTGGTGATCCTTGATCGGCATCCCGGGCGGATCGTCGAAATCCTCGATATCGACCTCCCACGTCCGCGCGAACTGTCAGTGCGGGAGACCCCGGAATTTGGTCGTTATAGCGGTCACATCCGCCAGGTGTTCACGAAGCTGGGGATTTTCAAGAATGCGTGACAAGACATCAATCGCCGCCCGCTTACTTCCCGGCTTCGTTATGCTGGTTTCCGCACTGGCTGTCTGGGAGCTGTCCGTAAGGTTCTTTGCGATTTCGCCGATCCTGCTCCCGTCCCCCTCGGCGGTTTGGGCGGAGTTCTGGAGAATGCCATCATTCTTTTTGTACAATGCAGGGGTGACCTTGGCCGTAACCGTGATTGGTTTTCTTCTTGCGACAGTTTTCGGGGTTCTACTGGCAATCGTCATCGTATCGTCGAAGACGCTTGAACGACCAGTATTTTCTTTCCTCGTGGCCCTGAACTCAGTGCCTAAAGTCGCACTGGCACCGCTTTTTGTGGTCTGGATGGGTATAGGACCGGAACCGAAAATCGCCATTGCGGTCATGCTTGCGATCTTCGCCATCGTAATCGACACGGTACTTGGCCTTCGATCCGTCGACCCCGACATGATCAATCTGGCGCGCGTCGGCCGCGCCAGCAAGTGGCAAATTCTCACGAAAATCCGGCTTCCCTGTGCTTTGCCGAGCATGTTCGCCGGGCTGAAGGTGGCGATCTCGCTAGCGCTGATCGGCGCAATCATCGGTGAGTTTGTCGGCGGCTCCTCAGGGCTCGGATTCGCAATTCTCTCGGCACAAGGGCAATTCGACACGCCCGGCCTGTTCGTCAGTCTGGCGCTCCTCATCGCAATGGGATCGCTGTTGTTCAACATCATGGAAGGGATAGAGCGGCTGTCGATCCCTTGGCATACGTCAGTCCGCTCTCACTGACCAAGAAAATTCACCTACAAACCACCCAACGGACGGGGTTTACCCCGGCTGCGGGAGAACTTGACCCGATAAACGGCGCGGATGCGCAGGAGGCAAACGATGGACAACGCACGCATTGGCGTTGATATTGGCGGAACTTTCACCGACTTGGTGCTATTTGGTGACGCTGGCGAAACCTTTTTCACGAAGGTCCCCTCGACACCCGCCAAGCCTGAACAGGCTGTCCTGACCGGTATTCGTCAAATCACGGAGACGGCCGGCCTGGACGTTAGCAAGGTGGCTGAAGTCGTTCATGGCACGACAGTCGGTTCAAATACGCTTCTGCAAAAGGTCGGGGCCAAGACGGGCCTCATCACGACCAAGGGCTTTCGCGACGTCTTAGAAATCGGCCGCGTTCGCACGCCGACCATGTTCGATCTGAGCTGGGAAAAGGCCGTGCCCCTGATTGCGCGCCGCTACCGCCTGGAAGTTGACGAGCGTTCGACCGCCGACGGTCGTGTGCTCAAGCCGCTCAACGAGCAGGAAGTTATCGAGATCGGCCGCTTCTTCGAAAGCGAGGGCGTTGAATCCGTCGCTATCTGCTTCCTGAACTCCTACCGCAATCCGGAAAACGAGACGCGCGCGCTCGAGGTGATGAACAAGCACTTCCCGAACATGTGGGTGACCGCGTCCGTTTCCGTTTTGCCGGAAATCCGCGAATACGAGCGCACCTCCACGACGGCGGTTAACGCTTACGTCCTGCCGTCGCTGCGCGCCTACTTCGAACGTCTCGAAAACGGACTGCGGGAAATCGGCGTCTCGGCGCCCCTCCTGATCAGCAACTCCAACGGCGGCCTTTCAAGCGCTAAGATGGCGCAGGAAAAGCCGGTCTTCTTCATTTCCTCGGGCCGCTCCGCCGGTGTGGTTGGCGCTGGCCGTCTCGGCGAGGCCATGGGTGAAAAGGATCTCGTGGTCTTCGATATGGGCGGAACAACCGCTTCCGCCTCGCTAATCCACAAGGGCGAACTGTCGCGTGCCAACGAATACGAGTTCCGCGCCGGTATTTCGACGCCGAGCCGCTTCATCAAGGCCGGCGGCTATCTCATGCGCGTGCCGACCGTCGACGTTGCCGAAGTTGGCAGCGGTGCGGGCTCCATCGCAAGCATCGACGAAGGGGGCCTCATGCACGTGGGCCCGCTGTCGGCTGGCGCCGATCCTGGCCCTGTCTGCTACGGTATCGGCGGGCAGTCGCCGACCGTCACGGACGCCAACGTCGTCCTCGGTTTTCTGCCTTCAGCGCTCGCCGGCGGCAGCATGAAACTTGACGTTGAAGGTGCTCGCGCGGCCATAAAGCGCGACCTCGCCGACAGGCTGGGCCTGTCGATCGAGGACGCGGCTTTCGGCATCCGTGAAGTGGTCAACATCAACATGGCTCGCACGATCAAGGCAGTCACAGTAGAACGCGGCGTTGATCCACGCGACTTCGCGATCCTTGCCTTCGGCGGATCTGGCCCGGTGCACGCCTGCGACCTAGCACGTACGCTCAACATCTCCCGCGTCATATTTCCGAAATCTCCCGGCGTCTTCACGGCGACCGGTATGCTGGCCGCCAAGGTGGAGCGCTACTTCCTGCGCAGCCTGAACGGCATGCTGGACCAGCTTCCGATCGACCAAGTCAACAGCCTGCTCAGGGACATGCGTGCGGAGGCCGTAGCCTCGCTTGCCGAAGAAGGCTACAGCCCCGAACAAATCGAATGCGGCTTCGAGGCCGATCTTCGCTTCAAGGGCCAGGATTTCGAACTCCCGATTGCTCTGCCGGAAACGGTCACAGAGCGCGATCGCGATCTGCTTCGTGCGGCGTTCCTTGAGGCCTACAAGGGGATCTACGGCTATGCCTCGGACGATAGGGTTGAGATCGTCAACATTCGTCTGAACGCGAGCGGCAATCAGGGCAATCGGCTGAGCTTCGTTCCGCATGCGCCGGACACTGCCACAGCAGAAGCCACGAGCCGCAAGATCTATCATTCTCGCACGGACGGCTGGGTGGATACGCCGATCTACGAGCGCAGCACCTTCAAGGGTGGCGTGCAGGGACCGCTCATCATTCAGAGCCCGGACACCACCATCGTCATACCTCCGCGTGCCACCGCTGACCTCGACGCCTTCGGCAACGTTGTCGCCACACTTGCTTGAGTCTTTCGGAAGGAACAGCCTCATGGCCCAGAAAACCAACGATCCGATCACCTTCGCTGTCATCAAAAATGCGCTCGACACCATCGTCGACGACATGGCCTTCGCCGTCATGCGCACCGCACGCTCCCCGATCGTCCGGGACGTTCTCGATTACTCCGTCACGCTTTGCGACAAGCATGGGCGCATCCTGTCGCAGGCAAAAACGGTCGCGTTGCATCTTGGCGCCGTGCCGGATGCAATGGACGTCATCATGGCAAAGTACGCCGACAACCTGGCTCCCGGCGACGTGATCGTTTTCAACGACCCGTATGAAGGGGGCATGCATCTTCCGGACATCTTCATGATCCGGCCCATCTTCCACGCCGATACGCTTCGTGGATTCTCGGTGGTCATTGCGCATCATTGTGACGTCGGCGGCCGCGTCCCCGGCTCGAATGCAGCGGACTCGACCGAGATCTACCAGGAAGGTCTTCGTATTGCGCCGATGAAGCTTTACGACAAGGGCGTTCTCAACGATACGCTGATACGCATCATCACCAAGAACGTGCGTCTGCCGGAACTGGTCCTCGGCGACCTCGAAGCGCAGTTCGCCACCTGCAATCTCGGCGAGCGTGAGTTGCTCCGCCTGATCGAGCGTTATGGTGCGGATGAGCTGGACAGCTATTTCGACGACCTGATCGACTACGGCGAGCAGCTCACGCGTGCCGCTATCCGCTCGTGGCCGGATGGCGACTACTATTTCGAGGATTTCATCGACGGCGACGGGTTTTCAACGGACGCAATCCCGATCAAGGTCAAGCTCACCGTCAAGGGTGATCACCTCGATGTCGATTTCGCGGGGTCTTCGCCGCAGGTTAAGGGCGCGATCAACTCGACGCTATCCTTCGTCAAGTCGGCAACTTATCTGTCCGTGCGCTGCGCGCTCGACGCGGAGGTGCCGAACAATGCTGGCGTGTATCGCGCCATCACTATCACCGCGCCGGGAGGTTCGATCCTCAACCCGCAGATGCCGGCGCCGGTGGCAGCCCGGGCTCTAACCGGCTATCGCGTGGTTGACACCGTCCTGGGAGCGTTGTCGCAGATCGCACCCAAAAAGGTCATGGCGGCGGGCGAGGGCGGCAACACAGTTCTGGCCTTCGGCGGCTGGGATAAAGAAACCCGCGAACCATTCGTTCTGGTCGACATGATCAACGGCGCCTGGGGCGGCCGCTGGAACAAGGATGGGGTCGAGGGCGTCACCAACCCCTCGCAGAACATGTCGAACCTGCCGGTGGAAACGCTAGAGGTCCGTTATCCGCTTATGATGGACGAATACAGCCTGCGCCCCGATTCATGCGGAGCCGGAGAGTATCGCGGGGGCCTCGGCCTGATCCGCACTTACCGCCTCCTCGCCGAGGAAGCCGTTTTGCAGATTCGCGCGGACCGGCATGATCATGCGCCCTACGGCCTGTTCGGCGGCAAGCCGGCAGCACCTTGCGTCAATATCCTTGATCCGGAGGGCGAAAACACTCGCCTTCCCGCCAAGATCACCCGCACCATCGGCCGCGATGTCGTGATCCGCCACGAACAGGCTGGCGGCGGCGGCTACGGGGATCCGCTAAAGCGCTCGCTCGAGCTCATCGCCGACGATCTCTCGAATGGCAAAATCACTGCCGCCTTTGCCCGTGAACACCACGGCATCGTGTTCGAAGAAGACGGTATCACCATCAATGCAGCAGCAACCGGCGCACGACGCGCACAGGAGGCTTTCGCGTGACCCAGTACGATCTTACGCGCTTTGCGATCAATCAGATCACGACCCCCACATGGACCATGCCTCAGGCGATCGAAGGCTATTCGCGCCAAGGAATCAGAGGTATAGCGGTGTGGCGGAACTTCCTCGACGATTATGGCGTCGAACAAACCGCCAAGCACCTGCGCGACGCACAGATGTGGGTTGCTTCGCTCTGCACGAGTGCATGGGTCAGCGAAACCGATCCGGCAGCTTACCGAGCCAAGATCGATGAGAACCGCCGGATCATCGACCAGGCGGCTGCCATCGGCGCCCCCTGCGTCGTCATGGTAATCGGCGGCTTGCCGCAGGGTGACAAAGACTTGCCCGCCCAGCGCAGGCGCATTCACGATGCTTTTGCCGAACTCGCGCCTTACGCGGCGGCCTCAGGGGTAAAACTCGGACTTGAGCCGCTGCATCCGATGTATTGTGGCGATCGCAGCGCACTCAACCTGATCACGGATGCCAATGATCTTATCGACGAGTTAGGTGACAAAGCTGCCAGCCTGGTCGCGGACGTCTATCATTGCTGGTGGGACCCCGCATTTGAGCGAGAGCTTCGCCGTGCCGGGAAAGACCGCATCCACACGTTCCACTATTGCGACTGGCTAGTCCCGACGCGGAACCTCCGTGATCGTGGCATGGTGGGCGATGGGGTGATTGATTTCGCTACCATTCGGGGATGGCTTGATGACATCGGTTACGACGGTCCGTTCGAGCTGGAACTTTTCTCTGAACTGGACTGGTGGGAACGGGATCCAGAAGAGACTGTGCGTATCGCCATCGAGCGTTGTGGCCCATTCGTAGGCCCGCGCTAATATCGCGTCTGGCCCGCGAGCTTGTGGGTCGGACGTTCCCTAACCGCCTGTTGGATCAGGCTTCGATTCAGGAGACCCTGATGACAGACCAAAGCTTCATTTCGATACGAAACCTGCAAAAAAGCTATGCGCAGGGACAGATTAAAGTCCTGAATGGCTTGAACCTCGACATGCAGAAAACTGACCGCTTGCTTGTAATCGGTCCCAGCGGCGGAGGAAAAAGTACGCTTCTCCGCTGCGTCATGGGGCTCGAGGATGTCCAGGGCGGTGAGATCAAAGTCGACGGCAAAAACTATATCGCCGGCGCGCCGAAAAAAACGACCATTAACGCCGAAATGCAAAAGCAGATCGGCATGGTTTTTCAGAGTTACACGCTCTTTCCTCACCTCACCGTGCTTGGTAACCTCACTCTTGCGCCCGTTAGGTCACGTGGCGTGAGGCGTGATGAGGCAGAAGCGCGCGCACTCGAATTGCTCAACCGGTTTGGGCTCAAGGCCAAGGCCAAGGCCTATCCGGCTGCTCTTTCCGGCGGTCAAAAACAGCGCGTCGCGATCGCAAGGGCGTTGATGCTCGACCCGAAACTGATGCTGTTCGATGAAGTGACATCGGCACTCGATCCGGAACTCGTGAACGAAGTGATTAGCATGGTGACCGAGCTCGCGGACGGCGGCATGCCGATGATGATTGTCACGCACGATATGTGGTTCGCAAAGAAGATCGCAACTAGAGTGGTCTTCTGCGATGGCGGTGTCGTTGCCGATGACGCTCCACCTGACGAATTCTTCCGTGCGCCGAAGACCGCCAGGGCGCGTGACTTCATCCACAACGTGCTGCATGCAGATCGCTGAGATGGACGAACGACCATGCAAAACATCGATTTCTTTTTCGTCCTCAATGCCTGGCCCGCGCTTCTGGAGGGATTAAAAATCACCCTCCAGCTCACGGTGTGGGCAAACATCATCGGGCTTGTTGCCGGGTTTCCTCTAGCCCTGCTCTCGAATGCCCGCATCGCACCGATACGGTGGATCGCGCGCTTCTATATCGACCTGTTTCGGTGTACGCCCGTCCTCGTTCAGGTCGTGTGGTTCTTCTTCTGTATACCGATGATCTTCGAGGTGTGGTGGTCGCCGGTATTCATGGGGGTCCTCATCCTCGGAATGAACCAGACGGCGTTCAACGGTGAAGCATTCAGGGCTGCCATCCAATCCATTCCCGCAGCGCAAAGGGATGCTGGTGTCGCACTTGGCCTCGGCCGTTGGAACTACACCAGATACATCGTGCTACCCCAGGCAATCAGGACTGCGACGCCGGTCCTGATCACAAATGCGATTGGTATCTTTCAGCAAAGCTCGCTTGTTGCACTCGTGGGTGTTGCCGACCTGATGTATCAGGGCAAGCAGCTCTCGACCCAGACCTACCGCCCAATCGAGACGTTTACCTTCCTCGCGGCGTTTTATCTGGTTGTCGCGATCCCCTTTGGTCGTCTAGCCGCGTTCTTTGAACACCGGCTGGAGCGTATGAACAAGGTGTAAGATCATGCAAGATCTCGATTTCTCTGTTGTTCTGCAATACGGTCCGGCGTTGCTCAAAGGGCTCGTTCTGACCCTCCAGATTACGGTGCTTTGCGGACTGGCAAGCGTTGTGTTCGGCTTTCTCATCGGTGTTGGACGCAAGTCCAACGTTCGACCGGTCCGCTGGGCCTGCTCTCTCTATGTCGAGGTGCTGCGCGGTACGCCGGTCCTGATTACCTTGTTCTGGGTCTTCTTCTGTTTCCCGATCATTCTCGACGTTGAGCTCAGTCCCTTCATCTCGGCCGTGATTGCCCTGACACTCTATACATCGGCGATCACCAGCGAGTCCTTTCGGGCTGCCTTGGGATCGATCGGGCAAGATCAGCACGATGCTTGCAAAGCGCTTGGTCTGAGCCGTTTTTCGAAGATGATGTATGTGGTCGCGCCACAGACAATCGTACGCGCCATTCCCAACCTGATGTCGAACCTGGTGAGCCTGTTCAAGGAGAGTGCGCTCGTTTCGGCAGTCGGCGTGGTCGAACTTATGTACACGGCTCAAAACATATCGAACGTGACTGCGAGACCTGTCGAGGTACTGACCACCGCGGCTCTCGTCTACTTTGTTATCGGCTGGGTGCTCACGCGACTGGTCAATGCCGCGGAAACGCGCCTGCTCGTCAAAATGGCAGTGTGAACCCTCAAGGCAAACGGGCCCTCCGTTAAGCCACCCACCTTCACGCATAGCGTGACATGAAAAAAGATTTTTAAGGAGATCAGCAATGGCAAGTACAAATGAACAAACCTCTTCGCCGCTCGCGGTTGTCACCGGCGGCGCAAGCGGGATTGGCGAGGCCAGTGTGCGCGGCTTCGTGTCTGCCGGCTGGCGGGTTGTTATCGCAGACATCAACGACGAACGGGGAAAGGCAATCGCTGCCGAATTGGGTGCCGCGGTCAGCTACCGTCATCTTGATGTGTCCGACGAGCAGGCGGTGAGGCAATTCAAAGAGGCGGTCTATGCAGAGCATGGACTTGTGTCGGCACTTGTGAACTCTGGCGGCATTTTGCAGAACGCCACCAAGGTGACGAAGATGCCGGTCGAAGAGTTCGATCGCATCATCGACGTCAACCTTCGCGGAACGATGCTCACTGCGCGCGCCTTCGGCGAAGAGATGGCGCAATCGGGCGGCGGATCGATTGTGAACCTCTGCTCGCTGACCACTTTCCAGCCCTGGCCACAGCCGGCATATGCCATGAGCAAGTCGGCGCTGAAGATGCTGACCGAAATCATGGCCGCCGAACTTGGTCCGCAGGGTGTCCGTGTCAATGCGGTAGCGCCTGGATATACGATGACCGAAGCGATGAAGAGCCGCATCGATCGCGGCGAACGCGACCCCTCTGTTGTCATTTCCAGGTCCGCGCTGCGACGGTTCGTCGAGCCGAGGGAGGTTGCAGATGCAATCCTCTTCCTGTGCTCTCCGTCCGCGTCCGCCATCACTGGGATCACCATGCCGATCGATGCGGGCTGGCTGGTCTATACGTCCTATATGAGCGCGGCCGCGCGACCAGCGGACTAACACAGCAGGTAGCAACCGGCGTCCCGACACATCACGGGAGCCGGCCGGGTCTCTAGTGCAGAGCATTGCACGGAAAAAATTCTGCCCGCAACACCTAAAGGGCTATTGTCGACAATTGCAATCGGTGCCAAGATCGCTTTTAGCCAGGCCGAGCGCCGATTGGACACGATAGAAAGGAAACCAACCCAGCAGAACCCACCGAACAGATGCATGCGAATAAAAGCAATCAACGGAACAGCAGCAACAATTGGGAGTGTTAAAATGAAACTTACGAAGCTCATCACCGGGTTGATCCTCGGCGCAACAGTTCTCGCTGGAGCAGGTCAGGCCAATGCCCAGTCTGCCGAAGGTTACTGGCAGGAAATCCAGAAGCGCGGAACGCTCCGTTGCGGCGCGGCAGTCGCGCCCCCGCACGTTATTCGCGATCCTCAAAGCGGCGAATACAGCGGTACATTCGTCGACCTCTGCAAGAAGTTTGCTCAGGACGC
The DNA here is from genome assembly GCF_051669845.1 of Pararhizobium sp. O133. Taxonomy (NCBI): domain Bacteria; kingdom Pseudomonadati; phylum Pseudomonadota; class Alphaproteobacteria; order Hyphomicrobiales; family Rhizobiaceae; genus Pararhizobium; species Pararhizobium sp. O133. Next base: position 211,579 of record NZ_CP196428.1, read on the forward strand.
CCTTGGCGTAAAAGCTGAAATCGTCGACACGACCTGGGACAACATCGTTGCCGGCTTGCAGGCCAATCGCTGGGACCTGTCCATGGCTTTGAACCAGAATCCCAAGCGGGCTATGGCGATCGCCTTCAGTCAGCCGGTCGTTCAGTACGAAGTTTCCGGCGTTTACGACAAGGCAAATCCGAAGTTTTCCACGGCACCGAAGTCTATCGCAGATCTCGACGTCGCCGGCGTGACGATCATCATCATGTCGGGCACGGCAATCGACGGAACACTTACGCGCCAGATCAAGAATGCAACGATCCTGCGCCTGCCCGATATCGACGCCACTCGCCTGGCGCTCTCTTCACGGAGAGGCGACATCCTCGTCGATGACAGCGACAGCAACACGCTGTTTTCAGCGACGGGCAAGGATCGCTGGGTGACGCTTAACCCCGAGCCTGCTATCTCGAAGCAGGGCATCGCGTTTGGCCTGCGTCGTGATGCTTCGTATTCGGATATCCAGTCGCTGAACTTCTTCATCCAGGAGCAGACCGCGATCGGCGAAGTCGACCGCATCGCGAGCGGATACATCGACAAGCTCGCGGGCGAAATCAAGAAATAGCGACAGTCTGGCGAGGCGCTGCAATCTGCGGCGTCTCGCCAATACCGTTCCGACGAATAGTGAATGCAACCCATCGCTCTCGAAGATGGCGGGGAGGGGTGCTTCGAATGGAGAACATGATGACCGTCGACAAAAAACCTCTCCGTAGCGAGGCATGGTTCAAGCGCATTGACAATACCGGGTATGAGCACCGCACCCACCTCAAGGCGCGTGGTGCGCTACCAGATATGTTCGAGGGCAAACCCGTAATCGGCATTGCCAACTCGGCATCCGATCTGGTCCCCTGCAACGCCCATCTCACGGAACTGGCGGAATGGGTTGCTCGCGGTGTGCTCGAAGCTGGCGGCTTCCCGCTTGTGTTTTCCACTATGTCGATCGGCGACTCCATCATGCGTCCGAGCGGAATGCTTTTCCGCAATATGATGAGTATGGAGCTCGAGGCGACACTTCGCGCAAACCCGCTCGACGGCGTGGTTTTGCTAACAGGATGCGACAATACGGCGCCCGCCTACATGATGGGGGCAGCCAGCGTCGATCTCCCGACCATCGTCGTGCACGGTGGGACGATGCTGAGCGGTCGCGTTGGGATGCGGCAGGTAGGTTCGGGTTCCGACATTTTTCGTATGCACGGCGAATACAAGGCAGGGCGTATGACGAAGGACGCTTTCCTTGCGTCGGAATACGGAATGTCGCGCAGTAACGGCGCCTGTAACACGATGGGGACGGCAACGACGATGGGCTGTATCGCAGAAGCCCTCGGCCTCAGTCTCACGGGATCTGCTGCCATTCCCGCGGTTGATGGGCGTCGGAAGGGCTCCGCGCAGTTGTCTGGTCGGCGAATCGTCGAGATGGTCAGAGAAGATCTGGCGTTCTCTAAGATCGTCGATCGATCGGCGCTTGAGAATGCAATCCGAGTCAACGCTGCCCTCGGCGGGAGCACGAATGCAATCATTCATTTGCTGGCTTTGGCGGGGCGCCTGGAGATTGAACTGACCCTTGCCGACTTCGAAGAAAACAGCCGGTCAATCCCGCTTCTTGCCAACATCCTTCCGAACGGCAAGTACCTCGTCGAGGAATTCTTCTCCGCGGGTGGATTGCCGGCCGTCATGGCATCGCTTGGGGAGAGGCTCAACCTTGATGCGCGTACCGCAGGCGGAACGACGCTGCGGGAGGAACTCGCTGGCGTCGAAAGCCTTGACCACGACGTCATCGCGCCGTTCGACAAACCGATCAAGCCGCAGAACGCGCTGCGCATCATCAGGGGCAACATTGCACCAAACGGTGCTGTGATGAAACCATCAGCCGCAAGTCCGCACCTGATGAAACATACGGGCCGTGCCGTCGTGTTCGAATCCGTGGAAGATCTCGACAAGCGCATCGATGATCCGTCTCTGAATATCGACGAGACCTGCGTACTCGTTCTGAAGGGGATTGGCCCCAGAGGTTATCCGGGCATGCCGGAACTTGGAAATATCCGTTTGCCCAAGCATATTCTCGAAAAGGGCGTCACCGATATGGTCAGGATTTCGGACGGCCGCATGAGTGGCACGGCTTATGGTACGGTCGTGCTTCACGTTGCGCCCGAATCCTCGATCGGTGGTCCGCTGGCTCTGATCCGTGATGGTGACCTGATTTCGCTGGACGTCGAGGCGGGCACATTGTCGGTCAATCTCACCGATGACGAACTTGAACTGCGGCGGTCGCAAGCCTCCTTTGCGCCCATCAGCCATAAGCGCGGTTACGAGCGCCTCTTTGTTGAGCATGTCTTGCAGGCTGATAAGGGGCTCGATTTTGATTTCCTGGTGGGGCGAAGCGGGAACGAAGCTCCGACGAGACGACCGTTCTAATCCTGATCACTATTAAGCAGCGCCGCTACTCCCGCGCGTCCGGGAATAGCGGCGTTCTCAGTCGCCGTCGGGACGTGATAACGAACCGGTGAGCTTTTGACCTTCTGTAATGTTGTGTTGCTCAGCCAACGTCCCAGCAAGAACCGAATCCCGTTCACGGATAGCATTCCAGATCGGTTCATGCTGGACGATAATCTCCAAGGGATCTTCTATCAGAAGATTGCTTGATCGGATGAACACGCGGATTTGCTGCTCTATCAGCTTATATTGTTGTTTTAGGCGGCTATGCCCGGACTCGTCGATGATCGATTTGTGAAAACCGAAATCGGCCTCAGCAATTGTTTCAGAGCTCTCCGTCACTGTATTTTTCAGCCGGTCAAATGCGGCCTCAATACGCGACATCGCCTCATTGTCGGCATTGGTCGCAGCAAACTGTGCCGCCAGACGTTCGATAGCACCTCGTAGCGTGTAGAGCTCCCAAACATCCTGATGGGTGAGTTCAACGACCGTCCAACCCGTGTAGGGAACGAGACTGACGAGCCCTTCTTTTCCAAGCTGATGCAGCGCCGTGCGGACAGTGGCACGGGAAAGACCCATGCCCTCCGAAAGCTGGACCTCTGTCAAGCGCGATCCCGGTCGGATCGATCCGTCCACGATTTGGGATCTCAATACGCCAAGCGCTCGCACGTCCGCTGGCATTTTTTCGATTTTTGGTAGCTTCATTTGCGTCATCGTCGGCCCACAGTTGCTTGAAATTCAACATTAACGCTCCCCCAAGGGGCGAACAAGAGAACTATATCGAATTCCCGCGCAAAGGCTATTGTCGACAATAGCCTTTTAGGCTATTTATGAGCGTATGAAAATGGCCGGCCTCAAGAAAAGGCCTGATCGCAATTACGAATTCAAAACAAGTCGGAGGAGCTGTCCGGATGTTCAGGGCGAACAAAATTCGAAACGCTGACGAGATTGCCGCTCACGGGGATGCGGCGTCACGCCAGATTGTCCTTGAAATCGCGGACCGGACACTTGAGCGGCTCGATAGCTACAAGCGCATCCGCAGCATCATGCGACTTGAGGGCGATATCCTGCACATCGGCACGAAGTCGTGGGACCTGTCGAAGAAGCGCAACATCTACCTCTTTGGTGCGGGCAAGGCCTGCAACCACATGGCCATGGCGGTGGATCACGTCCTTGGCGACCGCCTCACGCGCGGAATAGCCATCGTGAAGATCCACGAGGAAACCGATCGTTTCAACAAGACCGAGGTTTACGTTGGCGGCCATCCTCTGCCGAACGAGGCAGGCTACCAGGCATCCAGGAAGATGATCGAGATCATCGACCAGGCGGGTCCGGACGACCTTTTTATCGGAGTCATCAGCGGTGGCAGTTCCGCTTTGATGTCCTGCCCAATCGACGGTATTTCGCTGCAGGACGAGATCGACACGACCGACGTACTGCTGAAATCCGGCGCCGGAATCTACGAAATCAACGCGGTGCGCCGGCACATATCCGCGCTGAACGGGGGCATGCTCGCCAAGCGCATTCAGGACGTGGGCGCGGAGCTGATCGGCTTCGGCATCAGCGATGCCGTCGGCTCACCGGCAACCGGTGACATCGCCGTCCCCTACGCTGCCTATAAAAGCACGCCCATTGGGCCCGATGCGACGACACTGGATGATGCGCGCGCTACCATCGTCAATTATGACGTGGCCGACCGCCTGCCAAAGAGCGTCGTCGACTACCTGATGAATGCCGGGCCGGACAAGGAAACGCCGAAGGCCTTTCCGAACAACACCTATTTCTTGCTCAACACCCTGCCGGATTCCTGCATCTCCGCCAAGGAAATCTGTGAGGAGATGGGTATTCCTGCCATTATCGTCTCTTCTTTCCTGGAAGGTGAAAGCAAGGACGCAGGCACGTTCTTCGCTTCGATGGCGCGTGAGATCCAGACTTACGGCAACCCGGTCAAGGCGCCGTGCGTGCTGCTCAGTTCTGGCGAGGTCACGACTCAGATTCTCGACAACAGCGTCATCCGCGGGCACGGCGGACCGGGCCAGGAGATGACGATCAGCTTTGCGATCACCGCCGCGAAAACAAAGGGCGCGTGCCTTCTGTCGATTGACAGCGAAGGAACCGACGGGACGGCCAAGGTGGCCGGCGGCATCACCGATTCCGCCAGTCTGGCGGCTGCTGCGGGAAAGGGCATCAATCTCCATCAGACGCTGCGCGAGCACAGTTGTTTCGAGGCGCTCGACGCTATCGGCTCCGCTGTCTTCACCGGCAACACCGGCACCAACCTGTGCGACCTCAACATTCTTTACGTACCAGCCCTGAAGGAGGGCCAGTAACATGGAAGACAGGATTGCCTCAATCTTCGCCCAGCAGATCATCGACTGCAAATGCCGCCCAGCGGTAGAGGTGGAAATCCGCACCGAAAGCGGTGCTGTCGGCCGCGGCGCGGCTCCGACCGGGAGCTCGGTCGGCATGCACGAAGCCTTCGTGCTGCGCGACGGCGACAAGTCGACCTATGGCGGCCTTAGTGTTCACAAGGCGGTCCAGAAGGTCGAGACGATCATCGCACCAGCGCTCATCGGGATGGACGTCTTCGATCAGCGCGCCATTGACGAGAAGATGATCGCGATCGACGGTACGCCAGATAAGGGGAGCCTTGGCGGCAACACGATATATTCGGTATCGATCGCGGCTTTCCGTGCTGCGGCCGATGCGCTGCGCATTCCGCTCTATGACCACATTGCGGGCGGTACGATCAAGACTGTGCCTGTTCCCTGCTTCAACGTCATCAATGGCGGAAAATACGACGGTTTCATCCAGTCCTTCAACGAGTTCCTGATCGTTCCCTACGGTACGGACAGTATCGACGTTTCGATCGAGATGGCGGTTACCGTTTTCCAGGAGCTCTCGCACGTGCTCACCAGACACCTCGGCCACAAACCGCAGGTCGCTAGCTCTTACGGTTACGCAGCGCCCTCGGACGATCCGGAAGTGCTTCTCGATCTCATGCAGCAGGCTATCGACGCCTGCGGCTACACCGGGCGCATCGCTTTCGCTCTCGATTGCGCGTCGAGCGAGTTTTTCGACGCTGAGAGCCGTACGTATCTTCTGAAAGGGCAACGCGTGACCAGTGACGAGCTGATCGCTTACGCCAAGCGCCTGACGGAAAAATACGACTTCGTTTTTATCGAGGACCTCCTCGATGAGAACGACTGGGATGGCTATGTTAAAGCAAACCGCGAGATTGACCGGACGATCATCCTTGGTGACGACCTAACGGTAACCAAGCTCCAATACCTCAAGCGCGCTTTCGAAACCAAAGCTGTCGGCGGCTTTATCCTGAAGCCCAATCAGGTCGGCACGATCACAGAAGCGATGGACGCTCACCGCTACGCGAGCGAACATGGCATAATTTCCGTCCCCTCAGGGCGCTCCGGCGGTGTCGTTGACGATGTCGTGATGGATTTCTCGGTCGGACTTCAGGTTCCGTTTCAGAAGAACGGCGCGCCTCGTTCCGGCGAGCGCATCGAAAAGCTGAACTTCCTGATGCGTGCCAATGCCCGCAGCGCCGGATGCCGCCTTTACGACATCAAGCCTCTCCTAAAATTCTGACGATCAAGAAATCAGCCGATCGAACCTTCATCCATAGGGAGCTCCATTATGACCACGAAAATCGACTTTCTCTACCTTTCCGAACCCGACATGATCGCCGCCGGTGTCAACGACGCAAAGCGTTGCGTGGAAATCTGCGAGGAGACTTTCAGCCTGCTGGGCGAGGGCGACTACCTCATGGGCGGTGCCAACCACAACAGCCATGGCCTCAACATCGTCTTTCCGAAGGAAACGAAGTTCCCGAACATGCCCGTCGCCGGCCCGGACCGGCGTTTCGCCGCCATGCCCGGTTATCTCGGCGGCCGCTTCGACGTCTGCGGCAACAAGTGGTACGGCTCGAACCATGCCAATACCCAGAAGGGCCTTCCGCGCTCGATCCTAACGATGATGCTGAACGACAAGGAAACCGGCGCGCCGATGGCGCTGATGTCAGCGAACCTGCTCAGCGCCGCGCGCACAGGCGCCGTACCGGGCGTCGCGGCAAAGCACCTCGCCAACAAGGATGCTAAGATCGTCTCCATTGTCGGTTGCGGTCCGATCAACAAGGCCTGCTTCACCGCCATCATGACCCAGCTTCCCGCCGTCGAGAAAGTCGTCTGCTTCGACGTGTTCCTGGACAAGGCAAATGAACTCGCGCGCTGGGTCGCGGAGACCTACAAGGTCAAGGCCGTCGGCGTCGACGAGGCCGAGGCAGGCTTCCGCAACATCGACGTCATCACCGTGGCGGCTTCGCGCCTCAAGCCGCTCTACTTCAAGGACGAGTGGATCAAGGAAGGCGCGACCATCCTCGTTTCCGGTCCGTTCAACACGGACGAGTCCTTCCTCACTGGGGCGACGATCGTCTACGATCACACGCCGCTTCAGGAAGCCTATGTCGAGGACGCTATCGCCTCGGGCAACAAGGATGCCTACTACGGCGGCGTGATTGGCGGTCCGTTCTTCCGTCTCATCGACGCTGGCAAGTTGCCGGCTCTCAAAGACTCGACCGGCCTTGGCGACGTGGTCAACGGCAAGAAGCCGGGCCGCGAAAGCGCCAAGGATCGGGTCATCTTCATCGCTTGCGGCATGGCTGTCTTCGACATCAGCTGGGGCTTCGAAATGTATGAGAACGCCAAGAAGAACGGCATCGGCCAGTCCCTCAATCTCTGGGACAAGCCCGCCCTCGCTTGATCAGGCGCCGGCCGCGTCGTTTCTGGCGACGCGGCCGGCAAACGGATGGGTCCGTAGGTTCGCCCGGTGCAGCCCTTGCATCCGCTGTCCGGGGCCCGGTCTGCCGCTCGATGTACAAGCCATGATGAGGAACGCGCATGCTTTCGTTGGCCGACCCGGTTCAAGCGACCAGCACGGATCATTTCTTCGGTCCATCCATATCGGAGATACATATTGAGGAAGGTTCCCGGGGCAAGCGGCCCAAGGCTCTCAAACATGTCATCAGGGCCATGGAGAACAGTGTTCTCGGTCAAAATCCCGACGTACCCGGCACTTTGCCAGCCTGCAAGATGCTCAATCTTCTTCAGGCCAGTGGCGTTCGCAGCGTGTCCGGACCACGCTTGCAGCCCGAGTTTCGGCTCCGCGGCGAATTTAACACCGCGTTGAACAGTTTGGCTAACGAAGGCCCGAACTCTCAGTTCCTGGCGGCAGCGCTGGATGAACTTGAAGATGGCCTCGTCTGGTATTCGGCAAAGAGCGGTCCGTTTGCCAGCCTCAATTTCGAGCGAAACCACGCTCATGCCGTTTTGGGGGCGCCCAAGACAGATAGTAGCGACAAGGTGTTGCTGGGCATCACAATCATGGCGCCATACACCCGCTTTCCGGACTACGTCCTGCGCTTGCCGCGGGTGATGTTTCCTCTTTCGCCTGGAGAGTACAAATCGATCAGCGGTGAGTGGAAGAGCCACCAGATCGGTTCCCCGATTGTCTGCGCCGCAGGTCGTGAGTTTGCGATGCGGTGCGCGTCGCAGCCGCTTCTTTCCCTATGGTGCCAGAGGCTGGCGACCTGATCGAACCCGCGTGCAATTCAACAGAGCGGAAGGGCTTGTCCCTGGCCAGCTCCGCGACCCCAACCTCGAGGACCGTACAATTGGATACTGCAACCATCCCTCAGCCCGATCAAATCGACGCGCCATTTCTTCAGAGCGTTGAGGCCTATATCGATAATGCTATGACGCATCTGTCCCTTACCGAGGGGCTTGCCGAGCGGATCAAGGCTTGCAACTCGACCTACACAGTCCGTTTCGGCGTCCGGTTGCGCGGCAGAATGTTTAGCTTTACCGGCTGGCGCTCGGTGCACAGTGAGCATGTCGAGCCGGCAAAAGGCGGAATTCGATACTCGATCCACTCCGATCAGGAAGAAGTCGAGGCGCTCGCTGCGCTCATGAGCCTGAAGTGCGCGGTCGTCGACGTACCGTTCGGAGGGTCGAAAGGTGCGCTCAAAATTGATCCCACCGAATGGGATGCCCATGAGCTGGAGCGTATCACGCGCCGATTTACCCAGGAACTCGCTAAGCGCAATCTCATATGCCCGGGCCGAAACGTCCCCGCGCCAGACATGGGCACAAGTGAACAGACCATGGCCTGGATGGCGGATGAATACAAGCGCACTGGTCCATCCGACATCATGAATGCCAACGCCTGCGTTACCGGCAAGCCACTGGCCAGTGGCGGGATCGCAGGAAGAACCGAAGCGACGGGCAGGGGGGTTCAATACGCTATCCAAAGTTACCTGCGCGACGCCCAGGAAAACGGCATAGACGGGCGCCGGGATTTGCGGACCATGTCCGTTGTCGTCCAGGGATTTGGCAACGTCGGGTACCACGCAGCCAAATTCCTGAGTGAAGACGATGGTGCCAGGATCATCGCGGTCGTTGAGCGCGATGGATACGTCACCAATGCCGACGGGCTGGCCATAGAAGAGCTCAAACGCTTCCACGGTGAACATGGGACTATCCTTGGATTTCCGGGGGCGCAGAGCTATACCGACCGGGCCGCAGGTCTCGAACTTCCGTGCGACATCCTCATTCCAGCGGCTATGGAAAACGCCATCACGCTTGAAAACGTCGGCCGCATTCGAGCAAAGTTCATCGCTGAAGCAGCAAATGGACCCATCAGCTTCGAGGCTGAGCGACAGTTGTCCGATCGCGGCGTGGTCGTTCTGCCCGACCTCTTCGTGAATGCCGGCGGTGTAGCGGTGAGCTACTTCGAATGGGTCAAAAACATTACACACATCCCTTTCGGGCTGATGGAGCGCCGGCGCCGTGAGCGCAGGAATCTCCATATCACACACGCTCTCGAAGCGATGACTGAGCGGTCATTTCCGAGCGACATCCGCGACGAATTCCTGGAGGGCGGCGCGGAAATCGATCTGGTCAGGTCGGGGCTGGAGGACGTGATGCGCAACGCCTACCAGAAGATTGCCGAGGTGAAGCGCTCATCTGCGGAAATCAAGACTTTCCGAACGGCAGCTTATGTCATCGCCATCAGGAAGATCGCCGACGCTTATCAGGCTATCGGTATCTGAACCGGTCTCGCTGCAGGATCGTAGATTTAAGGAGAAGCAAATGCCCGTCATACGTGTCGATTGGCTTTCTGGCCGCAGCCAGGAGCAAAAGAAGGAAGTTGCCTCGGTGTTTACCCGGGAATTGGCCCGCATCGCCAAATGCGGACCGGACGATGTCCAGATCGTGTTCATGGACGTTGAGCGCAAGAACTGGTCCGTTGGCGGCGTGTTTGCGGAAGACCCGACACTCGAAAAGTAGCCGGTAAAGGTATCAACGAGCGAACTCCTTTGCCTTTCGCGAGATGAAAGGTGTACTTGCCGCAATCTACTCCACTGAAGAATTGGAGCCTGCGGATATCACCTCTGAGGCCGCGCAGGTTGAGAGGGGTGTGACATGCGTTTCGGGCAACGAGTTCCTCCAAGGAGACGTCATGCCAATCACAAAAATACTTGTTGCCAACCGATCCGAAATTGCGATCCGCGTTTTCCGGGCAGCCAACGAGCTCGGGATAAAAACCGTTGCGATTTGGGCGGAAGAGGACAAGCTGTCTTTGCACCGCTTCAAAGCGGACGAGTCCTATCAGGTCGGCAGGGGGCCGCATCTCGCCAAGGATATGGGACCGATCGAGAGCTATCTTTCGATCGAGGAGGTTATCCGCGTTGCGAAGCTCTCCGGAGCGGACGCGATTCATCCCGGTTACGGTCTTCTGTCTGAAAGCCCCGAATTCGTGGAGGCCTGCAACAAGGCGGGCATCACCTTCATCGGACCGACGGCGGATACGATGCGCCAGCTCGGCAACAAGGTTGCAGCGCGCAATCTCGCGATTTCGGTTGGCGTTCCTGTTGTTCCCGCCACCGACCCACTACCGGGCGACATGGCGGAAGTGGAGCGTATGGCGGAGGAGATCGGTTATCCCGTCATGCTCAAGGCCTCCTGGGGCGGTGGTGGCCGTGGCATGCGCGCCATCCGTAAAAAGGAAGACCTAGCCCGCGAGGTGACGGAAGCCAAGCGCGAGGCCAAGGCCGCCTTCGGCAAGGACGAAGTCTATCTCGAAAAGCTGGTCGAGCGTGCGCGTCACGTCGAAAGCCAGATTCTCGGCGACACGCACGGCAATGTCGTGCATCTGTTCGAGCGTGATTGTTCGATCCAGCGGCGTAATCAAAAGGTCGTCGAGCGTGCGCCCGCGCCCTATCTGAGCGAAGCACAGCGTCAGGAGCTCGCCTCCTACTCCCTGAAGATTGCGGGTGCCACGAATTATATCGGTGCGGGCACGGTCGAATATCTGATGGATGCCGATACCGGCAAATTCTACTTCATCGAGGTCAATCCGCGCATTCAGGTGGAACATACCGTTACGGAAGTCGTCACCGGTATCGATATCGTCAAGGCGCAGATTCACATTCTGGAAGGCGCGGCCATCGGCACGCAGGAATCCGGGGTGCCGAGGCAGGAGGATATCCGCCTGAATGGCCACGCCCTCCAGTGCCGCATTACGACGGAAGACCCGGAACACAACTTCATTCCGGATTATGGCCGTATCACCGCTTATCGCTCCGCTTCAGGCTTCGGTATCCGTCTGGATGGCGGCACGTCCTATACTGGCGCTGTCATCACCCGCTACTACGATCCGTTGCTTGTGAAGGTGACGGCCTGGGCGCCGCGGCCTGACGAGGCGATCAACCGTATGGATCGCGCTTTGCGCGAATTCCGTATCCGCGGGGTGGCGACCAACCTCACATTCCTAGAGGCCATCATCGGCCATGACAGTTTCCGCAACAATACCTATACGACGCGCTTCATCGATTCGACGCCCGAGCTTTTCGCCCAGGTCAAACGGCAGGACCGCGCTACCAAGCTTTTGACCTATCTCGCCTATGTGACCGTGAACGGCCACCCGGAAACCAAGGGACGCGCAAGGCCCTCGGACAAGGCGGCAAAGCCCATCGTGCCCTATATCGATGCGCCGACGCCCGACGGCACCAAGCAGTTGCTGGACAAGCTCGGCCCGAAGGGTTTCGCAGACTGGATGCGCAACGAAAAGCGGGTACTCGTCACGGACACGACGATGCGCGACGGACATCAGTCGCTGCTTGCGACCCGCGTCCGCACCCATGATATCGTCCGCGTCGCCAGCGCCTATCCCAAGGCGCTGCCACAGCTTCTGTCGCTGGAGTGCTGGGGCGGTGCGACATTCGACGTTTCCATGCGCTTCCTGACAGAAGACCCGTGGGAGCGTCTGGCGCTGATCCGCGAAGGTGCTCCCAACCTGCTGCTGCAGATGCTTCTGCGCGGGGCAAACGGCGTCGGGTACAAGAACTACCCGGATAACGTCGTGAAGTATTTTGTCCGTCAGGCCGCAAAGGGCGGCATTGATCTTTTCCGTGTCTTCGATTGCCTGAACTGGGTGGAGAATATGCGGGTCTCGATGGATGCCATCTCGGAGGAAAACAAGCTCTGTGAAGCGGCCATCTGCTACACCGGAGACATCCTCAATTCGGCGCGTCCGAAATACGACCTGAAATATTACACCAATCTCGCCCAGGAACTGGAACGCGCGGGCGCGCATATTATTGCCGTCAAGGATATGGCGGGCCTGCTGAAACCGGCTGCCGCCAAGGTTCTGTTCAAGGCGCTGCGGGAAGAAACGGGTCTGCCGATCCATTTCCACACCCATGATACGTCAGGAATTGCGGCAGCGACGGTTCTTGCCGCCGTGGATGCGGGCGTCGACGCGGTCGATGCCGCGATGGACGCCTTCTCTGGCAATACGTCGCAGCCGTGCCTTGGTTCGATCGTGGAAGCGCTTGCCGGGTCGGAACGCGATACGGGCCTTGATACCGAATGGATTCGCCGCATTTCCTTCTATTGGGAGGCCGTGCGCAACCAGTATGCGGCTTTCGAAAGCGATCTCAAGGGGCCGGCGTCCGAAGTCTATCTGCACGAAATGCCGGGTGGTCAGTTCACCAACCTCAAGGAGCAGGCGCGTTCGCTGGGTCTCGAAAGCCGTTGGCACGAAGTGGCGCAGGCTTATGCCGATGCCAACAGGATGTTCGGCGATATCGTCAAGGTGACGCCGTCTTCGAAAGTCGTCGGTGACATGGCGCTGATGATCGTCAGCCAGGACCTGACAGTGGCCGACGTACGGAATCCCGAGCGCGAGGTCTCTTTCCCGGAGTCCGTGGTTTCCATGCTGAAGGGCGATCTCGGACAATCGCCCGGCGGTTGGCCGGAAGCCCTGCAGAAAAAAGCGTTGAAGGGCGAAGCGCCCTATACCGTTCGTCCGGGTTCACTATTGGCGGATGCCGATCTCGATGCCGAACGGAAGACCATCGAGACCAAGCTGGAGCGCAAGGTCGATGATTTCGAGTTCGCGTCCTATCTGATGTATCCGAAGGTATTCACGGATTTCGCGCTCACCGCCGAAACCTATGGTCCGGTCTCGGTGCTTCCCACCCATGCCTATTTCTACGGAATGGAGGATGGCGAGGAACTGTTTGCCGATATCGAGCGCGGCAAGACGCTGGTCATCGTCAATCAGGCTTCGTCCGGCGTTGACGACAAGGGCATGGTGACGGTGTTTTTCGAAATCAATGGTCAGCCGCGCCGTATCAAGGTGCCGGATCGGACGCATGGTGCTTCCGGCTCTGCCGTGCGCCGCAAGGCCGAACCTGGCAACGCGTCGCATGTCGGGGCACCTATGCCGGGTGTCATCAGCCGCGTCTTCGTCAATCAAGGCCAGGAGGTCAAGGCTGGCGATGTGTTGCTCTCCATCGAGGCGATGAAGATGGAAACGGCGCTTCACGCCGAGCGGGATGGCAAGATCGCGGAAGTTCTCGTGCGCCCGGGCGACCAGATCGATGCGAAGGATCTACTGATCGCTTACGACCATGGGGCTGTTGGGGCTTCCGGTGATCAGTGAACTGTTAGTGCAGCAATTGCCCAACAAGGCGGGTAGCGGGGAAGTCGATAGATCGGGAAGGCCGAAAATGATCTCTGGCAGCACGAAGACTTTCTACATGATCGCTCATCCGATCCACCACGTCCGGACACCGGAGATTATCAATCCGGTATTCGAAGCGCGAGGGATCGACGCCATTATGGTCCCAGTCCATTTTACACCCGAGGACTTCAAGACCGGTTGGGAGGCGATAAGGCGCACTCAGAATCTGGGTGGGATCGTCGTCAGCGTTCCCTTCAAGGAGCTTGCATACGAACTTTCCGACGAAGTCGATGAGATGGCGCGCCCGCTTGGCGCTGTGAATGTCGTGCGCCGGACCGGCGCGGGAAAAATGGTCGCGACCAACCTTGATGGTGACGGTTTCCTTGGCGGCATGTTGAATGGCGGCCACGACGCGAAGGGACGCAAAACCCTGGTTATCGGCGCCGGAGGCGCCGGGAAGGCAATCTCATTCGCACTTGCCGGTAGCGGTTGTGCCTCATTGAGGATTACAGACGTAAACGGGGATAGAGCAGCGGCATTGGTGGATGATATCAGCAGGCGATATGGAGATCTGGATGTTGCGGTCTCGGGCAACGCTTTATCCGATGCCGATCTGGTCGTAAATGCAACGCCCTGCGGCCTCCATCCTGAGACTGATCCGCTTCCACTGGATACCGACCTGCTTCGGCCTGGAATGATCGTGGCCGACATCGTTATGAAACCGAGAGAGACCCCGTTGCTGAAGGCGGCCGTCTCCGCAGGGTGCGACGTTCGATACGGCGCGGGGATGCTGGACGCTCAGATCGATCTGATGATCTCATATTTCGGGCTATAGAGGAGCAGTCTGCGCAAAGGGCGCAGACTGCTATCCCGGCGCTACAACTCTATCTGCGCCAACCGATTGACCGATGACCAAACATTCCTCGCGTAATGTGGATCGAACAGCGCATGGTATCCGCCGGTATGCCAGAACACGATCGGCCCCTTCAGTTCGTTTCTCGACGCAAGATCCACGATGGCGGCAATCGCCTTCCCACTGTAAACCGGGTCGGTGAGTATCCCTTCTGTGGTTGCTAATAGATCGATCGCGTCGTAGACACGGGGCGACGGACGGCCGTACCCTTCACCAAGATATTTCTCTGTGAGCTTGATATCCTCTCGCCGAAGTTCGTAATGGGCGCCAATAAGGTCTGCTCCGCCGCGCGCAAAAGCAAGATATTGCCCAACGACGTCAGGGTAAACCTCCCCTGCGACGACGATCCCGCGAATATTCCACTCAGATCCATGAAGCGCATTGCCAAGGACCAGGCCCGCATGGGTGCCCCCCGACGAACTGGCATGCACGATGGTTCCGGCCGGGCGTCCGGCTTTGATCATCTGGTCGCGGAGCTCGTTGAATCCGATGGCAAAGCCGAGGCAGCTTCGCTCCGACGCACATCCTATCGGTAACCGGTAGACGCGCTCACCAGAACGCTCCAACTCCTCGACGACGCCAGCCGCCCTCCTGGAGAGTTCATGCCAATCGATATCTCCAACGAACCTGAGCTCGGCGCCCAACAATCCGTCGAGCATGAGGTTGCCGACGGGTTGTTTGGGATCGTCATGGCAAAGCACCAAGGTGCATTTCAGCCCGAGCGCGGCGCTCGCCGCCGCCACAGCGCGGGTTGCGTTGGAAAGACGTGAGCCTTCGGCCACGAGATGTGTCGCCCCCTGAGAGAGCGCGTGGGCCAGTTCGACTTCGAGTTTACGAACCTTGTTTCCGGCAAGCCCGACTGAGCCGATGTCATCGCGCTTGCACCAGACCTCGGCGCCGATGGCGGCACTAAATCGCTCCAGATATTGGACCGGAGAAACGAAGCCCCGCAGATCGAGGCGTGGAACCTGTTCAAGGGCATGCAAAGCAGACATGTAATCCTCCTGTCGCGCAGTTTCACAATGGTCTATAGTGCAAAGCGGATATCGAAATCCGGACACTGGATCATTGCAATCGGACAAAAGCGCTATGACCCGTTCACTTTGCAAATGTGCCGACCTGGATCTGGGCGACGTCGTCGCCAGGCTTGTCGAAATATCCGAAGTCACGACCTTCGCAATGGAGCGCCATCCATGGGGCCAGTTCGTGTATGCCTATGCCGGAGCAATCGAGCTGAAGGTGGAGGGAAGGAGATACGCCGCGCCGCCTGACTACGGTTTGTGGTTGCCCAAGGCGACGGAGCATCTTGCCTGGGCCGTGCCCGGAACATCCTATGCCCTCATCGATGTCGACCCTAGCTTATGTGAAAATCTGCCAACAGTTGCCACGGCTATCTCGGTCAGTCCGATTGCCGACGCTATATTCCAGGAATTGCGCAGGCGAGGAGGCTTTGATGTTGGAAGGCCCCAGAACGAGCGCCTCCTTCGCGTGCTGCTCGACCAGTTGAGTGAAGGGACTGCAAGCGACGATTTCCTTCCGTTGTCAGAAGATCGTTTCCTGTCGCTGGTCCTCGAAGCCCTGATCTGCGATCCCGGCGACAGGAGGTCGCTTTCCGACTGGGCGCGCCATGTGAATGCCACCGAGCGGACCCTGGCGCGCAGATGCCTTCGTGATCTGGGCATGACGTTTCAGGATTGGCGGCAGCAACTGCGGCTGTCACGCGCTGTTGCTATGCTGTCAGAAGGCCGTTCGGTTCGCGTAATATCAGAGGCTCTGGGTTACCGTACGCCGTCGGCCTTCATCACCATGTTCACTGCGGCCAAGGGCTGCACACCCAGCGTATACCGCGCTCAACTGGCTGCAGGACACGCCGACTGTCCCTAACGCCAGCGGTGACACAATGATCGATGGGTCGACCGTAGCTTTTCATCTCGATCAACGAACCGAACAAGGCGCTGGTTCGTGCATTCGTCATGCTGGTCAATGGACAGATGGAGAAGCTTACGACCTACTTCGACGGCGGATGATATCGGTCGCCTTTATCGTCAGTTGAACTAAGACGGGGACACTTGCTTCGAACCGGATCTCGAACGCTTTAGCCGCACCCGCTTCGTCACCTCTCTTTCGCATCTTACATTTCGCCTTGTTCTTTCGACGGTGGGCTACTTGACTCATCTATAAGCAATATTTCAATATTCCAATATATTGCAGGTCGATAGCGCGAGGGGTGTCCATGAAGGTTTGTATGGTTGGCCATGGCATGATGGGCACGTGGCACTCCGACAGCCTGAAGGAGGAGGATTGCGTGCTCCATACGTTGGTCGGGCGCGAACCCGATGACACCGCGGAGTTTGCGCAGACGTTTGGCTATCGAAAGTGGACCGTGGACTACGCGGAAGCGCTCGCCTCTGATATCGACGTGGTCATTATTGCAGGGCCGAGCGCAACGCATGCCGCCATGGCTATTGAAGCGCTCGACGCGGGAAAACATGTGCTCGTAGAGATCCCGCTCGCCATGAACTACAAAGACGCCGAAGCGGTTGTTGCCAAGGCTGAACAAAAAGGACTGGCACTCGGCGTCGTGCACCCCATGCGTTTTCGAAGCGAGCATATTGAACTCTGCAGAAGGGTTGCTGAGGGCACCGAAAGAATCCGCCACGTTCACTCGCGGCTGTTTCTCCACCGCCTTGAAAATATCGGCTCAACCGGTCTTCGAAGAACCTGGACAGACAACCTCCTCTGGCACCACGGCGCCCATCTGGTCGATGTCGGACTGTGGCTTTGCGGTGGTGGCGATCCCGAAGCCGCCGCCAGCCGGATTTCGCGGTCTTTCTCGATAATGCCGCCACCGCTTCCTCAAACGGGTATTCCGATGGAACTGGCTGCAATCGTCGAAACGGATGAGCATCAATCGATCGTGTGCACGGGATCCTATTACTCACGCGAGAGGATCTTTGATGTTTTCGCGGTGACTGATAGGGATTCTTACCGCCTGGATATCTTAAAGGGATTTATGTCAGTTGGCGGGCAAGAGCATTCCGTTCTGTCCGAACAGGACAACAATGCTCAGGTCAGTCGGGATTTTATCAACGCAGTTCGAGAGGGGAGAGCCCCTCGCGTCACCGGTCGATCTGTCCTTCCGGCTATGCGTCTTCTTCAGGACATCGAGGATCAACAGTCGCAATGGTGGGCCAATCATGCGCAAGAAAACTGATCCGATGACGAAAGATCCGGTTCTCGGCGTCGCCCACAGCGAAATTATTAGCAATGTCCCCCGGGGTGCTTGCGACTGTCACGTCCATGTCTTCGGAAATGATGCCGAGTTTCCGATGTGGAACGGCCGTTCCTACACGCCGCCGCCGGCGCCCGTCGAAGCTTTGGCAGCTCATCAACGCGCCTTGAGCTTCGATCGCGTTGTTATTGTCCAGCCGAGTATCTATGGAACCGACAATCGGTGCACACTCGACGCAGTTGCCAAGATCGGCCCCGGTGCGCGAGCGATCGCAGTGGTGGATAACGAGACGCCTTCGCGCGACCTTCAAGACCTGGCACATGGCGGCGTTGTAGGTATGAGGCTCAATCTGGCGGCCGCCGCGGCCGCAGATCTCGACAGGATTCGAAAGCAACTCTATCAAGCGATTGAAATCGCGGAACCTCTTGGGTGGCATGTCCAGATCTTCACCGAGCTCAAGATCGTGGCTGCGTTGGAGAACGATTTCAGACAGGCACCGACGCCTTTGGTGATCGATCACTTTGGCCGCGCGAACGCTGGTGAAGGTATCGAGCAGCCCGGCTTCGACGTCTTGCTCGATCTTGTCGCAGCGGGGCATGTATATGTGAAACTCTCCGCACCCTACCTCGTGTCGTCATCTCCAACGCAAGACGACGTTATGCCGCTCGTTCGAGCACTGGTTCGCGCCAATAGCTCCAGGCTCCTCTGGGGATCGAACTGGCCACATCCAGGTGCCGGCACCGGGATCCCTGCGGAAGGGATCGTTCCTTTCCGCCCGATCGATGACGGGGCAGCAATCGACAATTTCGCCTCGCAGCTGAACGACCAAGAGGTCTTCAGGCGCATTCTCGTAGACAATCCGGCAAAGCTGTTCGGCTTTTCGGATACGGATGGATTGGTCCCATGAAAAAGGCTCCCGAAACGTTGAGAAGCGCCAGATGGTTCGCTCCTGACGACCTCAAAGGGTTTGGACATCGATCGCGCATCATGCAGATGGGCTACGATGTGGAAGACTGGGCCGGGCGGCCTGTCATCGCGATCATCAATACATGGTCAGATATCAACCCCTGCCACGCCCACTTCAAGACCAGGGTCGACGATATCAAGCGGGGTGTGTTTCAGGCTGGTGGCTTTCCGATAGAGCTGCCTGCGCTTTCGCTGTCAGAAAACTTCGTGAAGCCCACGACCATGCTTTATCGAAACATGCTCGCTATGGATACCGAAGAGCTTATTCGATCGCATCCAGTCGATGGCGTGGTGCTTATGGGCGGCTGTGACAAAACCACGCCCGGATTGATAATGGGAGCGATCAGCGCGGGCGTCCCGGCTATCTATGTTCCTGCGGGACCAATGCTCCGCGGCAATTGGAAAGGCAAGACGCTTGGCTCCGGTTCGGATGCCTGGAAGTTCTGGGATGAACGCCGTGCCGGGAACATTACCGACAAGGACTGGCAGGATATCGAGGGTGGCATCGCAAGAAGCCATGGCCACTGCATGACCATGGGTACGGCGTCAACGATGACGGCCATCGCCGAATCGATAGGCATGACGTTGCCCGGCGCATCGTCTATCCCGGCCGCTGACGTCAACCACATCCGCATGTGTGCCGAAGCCGGGCGCCGCTGCGTCGATATGGTCTGGGACGATCTCACACCTTCCAAGATCTTGACCCGCAACGCCTTCGACAATGCCATTGTGGTTTCGATGGCCATGGGCTGTTCGACCAATGCGGTGATTCATCTGGTCGCCATGGCACGTCGCGCAGGACACGATGTGACCCTCAACGACTTCGACCGGGCAAGCCGCATCATCCCCGTCATCGCCAATGTCCGGCCGAGCGGAGATACTTACCTGATGGAGGACTTCTATTACGCCGGCGGGCTGCCAGCGCTTATGAAGCGTCTGGAGGCCAGTCTGTTTCTTGAAGAACGCACCGTCAACGGCAATACCATCGGTGAGAATATTGCCGGCGCCGAGGTCTACAATGACGATGTCATCCGGCCGCTGGACAATCCGATCTACGCCGAGGGCGCGCTGGCGGTCCTCAAGGGAAATCTTGCCGAGGACGGCGCGGTCATCAAGCCGAGCGCCTGCTCCCCGCAATATCTCAAGCACACCGGTCCAGCTCTCGTCTTCGATGATTTTCCTGCCATGAAGGCCGTCATCGATTCTGATGATCTCGAGGTGACCGCAGATCACGTGCTGATCTTGCGCAATGCGGGACCTCAAGGCGGGCCAGGCATGCCTGAGTGGGGCATGCTTCCAATACCGAAAAAGCTTGTGAAGCAGGGTGTCCGTGACATGGTGCGCATTTCCGATGCGCGGATGAGCGGGACCAGTTATGGAGCATGCATCCTTCACGTGGCGCCGGAAGCATACATCGGCGGCACGTTGGCCCTTGTCAGGACTGGCGATATGATCTCGATCGACGTCCCCAACCGGACGATCAAACTGGAGCTAGACGATGACGAGATCGCTCGCCGCCGCGCCACATATCAACCGCTCCCGCCACGTTTTACCCGAGGGTACGGAGCAATGTTCTCGAAGCACATTCAGCAAGCTGACAAAGGCTGCGACTTTGACTTCCTGGAATCGGCTTACGGCGGCCCGACCGATGAGCCCGCGATATTCTGATTGCGGTTCCAATCGGCTTCAGCTGTCGCAACGGGAAAAGTCCCGGCGCATCGAGCGCCGGAACCGAAGGATTCTTGATTAGCCGGCCTGCTCAGGCAATCGTTTCGAACAACGCCTCAGAGAAGATCGCAGGCTCCTCCCACATGGGATAGTGGCCGCATCCCTTCAGCACGCGGAGTTCGAAATCAGGGAACCAGGAACCGATCGTCTCGCGCAGCCGTTCCGGCACCGCACCTGGATCCTTCTCGCCGACGATCACACGCACTGGCACGCGAGCATTCTGAATTTCTTCGGCAAATCCTTTGCCGGTCCACGATGCCATATAGGCTTCCAGCACGTCGGGACGGGTGCCAGCGAGGCTGGTGTCGCGCAACCTTTCGACCCAGTCATCGGATCGGATGCCGCCGGTGTTTGCACTGATCAGCTTCTTTCTTGCGTCGGGGTCGCGCACCGCGGCCAGCAAAAGCTCCCTGCGCTGGTCATCAATCCTTGCACCCGAAGCTGGCACAGGTGCCAGCAGGATCGCCGAAAGAAGCCTCTCCGGAATATCAATGGCCAGACGCTGCGCCGACATCCCGGCCATTGAGTGTCCAATAACATGAAAGCGGTGCCATCTAAGTCGATCGGCGCAGGCGACAATGTCCGCTGCAATCTGCTCGACAGTATAGGGGCCGTCTTCCTGAATCCGACTGCCATAGCCGCGCGCATCCAGAAGCGCGAAGCTGTAGCGTTGCTTATCGATCAGCGGCAGGAACGGATCAAACAGACGGTGATCGCCCATCCATCCGGTCACCGCTATTATCTGAGTTGTGCCATTCCCGACAACCTGTGCCGGCGAAACGTTTACTGTCATTTTTGATTTTTTCTCCCGTTTCAGTATGTGCTTTTGCCGCCTGATTGCTTCGTGGGCTCGGTTGCCCCGGTTGACCTTGATGCGCTCCTCAGATCACGGAACGTTTTGACACTCGCGGCAGCTGCGCCCGCCAACAACCTGACATCGTTCGAGACCGTGACCATGTCGAATCCCCATTCTGCAGCTTTGGCTGCATAGGTTGGCGTTCCGCAATGAAGTGCCGCGCTGATCCCGGCGCCGTGCGCCGCACTCAAGATCCGCTTGATGTTCTCGATCAACTCTGGTTCTTCCCGATCGAAACCGGTCGGGTATTTCATGCCCGTGAGCCCGATCGTCAGATCGGCAGGTCCGATATAGACACCGTCGAGACCGGGTGTCGCGACGATCTCATCGAGATTTCTCATTGCTTCCGCTGTTTCGATCATCGCAAAGCAAAGTACCTGATCGTCTGCTTCCTGGCCGTAATTGGCGCCCGCCGAGATAGCGGCGCGGGACGGTCCAAAGCTACGAACTCCTTTCGGTGGATAGCGAACGTAGGACACGAGCCTTTCAGCCTCGGCTCGCGAATTGATCATCGGGCAGACAATGCCGTAAGCGCCGGCATCAAGAGCCTTCATGATCAGGGCAGGGTCGAGCCAAGGAACACGAATAAGCGGGACGACGCCGCTTGCTCGCATCGCCTGCAGCATGGAGACCGCCGCCTGGTAGTCGACAATCCCGTGCTGCAGGTCGATCCCGATACTGTCGTAGCCTTGCTCGGCCATAATTTCCGCCGAAAAGGCATTGGCGATTGAAAGCCAGCCGTTGAGGACACAGCCACCCTCCGACCAGATCGTTTTGATGGCGTTGGCCTTCATTGATAGCGGCTCCCTAATACTCGACCGTATTTCTTGACGACATCCAGATCGGGCTCGAAGCCGATTCCGGGTTGGTCCGAGACGCGGATCATGTCGCCGTTACGAATACCCTCTACGTCGGCAAGCCAGGCTTCCGGTTGAACAAAATTGTACTCCAGCGCGGTGATCGATGGACGTGCAGCCGCAACCTGTAGCGAGGCATAAAAGCCTGGGCCGAAGTATGGGGAATGCGGCATGAGCGTCGTATTGGCCGCATCTGCCAGATCCACAATTCTCAGATACTCGGAAATCCCGCCAACTTTGGTCATGCTCGGCTGCAGAAAATCGACAGCGCCTGCGTTCAAAGCTTGCTCGATCTGGAAGCTTGTGCACCAGTTTTCACCGGCGGCGATATTCAACCCCTTGCCGCGGAGCGCAGCCAGTGCCGAAAAATCCTCAGGTGGGTAAATCGGCTCTTCCAGCCACGTGAGAGCGAGCGCCTTCAGTTCGGCAAGGTTGTTCTCAATGAATTCGCGCGACCAAGCACAATTGACATCGACGCAGATATCCGTGTGATTTCCCACCGTCCTCCGGCATGCGGTGATCGCAGGCAGCGTGATCTCATGCAGTTTGATGCGGTTGAAACCCGCGTCCGTCACCTGCTTTGACGCATCGACCACGAGGTCGTGCTCAGCATACCGAACCAGGCTGGCGTAGAAGGGAATTTCGTGGCGGACCTGGCGCTCTCCTGCCAGGAGCTGATAAAGCGGCTTTCCGGCTCGTTTCGCCTTGAGATCCCATAGAGCGATGTCAACACCGGAAATCGCGAAGATCGTCACTCCGTAACGCCCGAACATATGTAACTGGCGCTGCGTCTTTGCATTCCACGCTGGAATGTCATCGATCTCCGTCCCTACCAGAAGCGGCAGGATCAAGCGATCGATCACGGATTTGGTGGCGTCTATCAGCGAATAGCCAAAGCCTTCACCCCACCCGACATTTCCGAGCTCGTCCTCCAATCGCACAAGAGCAAATTCCAATGTCTTCCAGGCGGTAGGCATTATGCCGACCCCCGTTCCGCGCAGTGCAAAGGGTATCTCGACAAGAAAAACTTCGGCCGATATGATCTTCATATATATTCCTCCCCGTGATTAATCTCTTGCTCTAGTCACGCGTCGGTGCGGGCAGCGGGTTAACGGCAAAAAAACCGCCCACTTTCGTCGTCGCCTCGGCGGGCAATTCCGATAGCGATCGAAACTCCTCGGCTCTGTGGTCACCGGCGAAATCCTGCGGCCGATAGCCGAGCTGCTCGGCGCGGATGTTGTCGAACACGGCGTTCGGGCAGTTCGACACGGAATAGACGACGTCACATCCGATCTCGGGATGCATTAATCCGATCTCGATCAGCTGGACCATGTCCCGTCCACTGGTCCAGATCCGTTCGCGCCGGCCGTCCACCACTTTGGGATCAGCATTGCCTATGCGCAGGAGCATGGTCTTGATGCCGTAGCGTTGGGCATACATTGCGCTGGCAGCTTCGCCAAAGGCTTTGCTCAGACCATAATAGCCATCGGGCGCGGGCGTAACAGAATGGTCATATTGACGAGCGGAAGGATACTGACCAACAATATGATGACTGCTGGCGAAAACGAACCGGCCCACTTTCGATGCCCGGCACGCTTCAAGCAGATAAAGAACAGCGCGATAGTTCGGATCAAGCGTATCCTCGAAGTCGACATCGGGCCCGACCAATCCGGCGAGATGCACAACGCCATCGACACCTCGCACGACCTCCCGGCAGAACGCCGCGGATGTGAGGTCACCGATGACTTTCTCCTCTCCGACCTCAGTGGCAAAGTCATTCCGCCCCGTGACCCTGAGCATATAATTATCCTTCATCAGGGGACGGATCAGTCGGCCGACATTTCCAGCGGCTCCGGTAATCAGGATCGTTTTCATGGTGTTGGCCTAGTGCAAGAGCTGTCTGAGGAAGGCCCGCGTACGCGCCTCCCTGGGATTGTCGAAAAACGCGGCGGGCCGCGCGGTCTCCACGATCTTTCCATCTGCCATGAAGATCACACGATCGGCGACCTGTCGTGCAAATCCCATCTCATGGGTGACGCAAAGCATGGTCATTCCGCTCTCAGCGAGATTGACCATGACGTCGAGAACCTCCCGGATCATTTCCGGGTCGAGTGCGGAGGTCGGCTCATCGAAGAGCATGATTCTCGGCTTCATCGCGAGAGAACGGGCAATAGCGACGCGCTGCTGCTGGCCGCCTGAAAGTTGTCCTGGATACTTGTTAGCCTGTTCAGGGATCCTCACCTTTTCAAGGAAGCCCATCGCCACATCGTTGGCCTCGGAACGCGACATGCCCCGCACCGACCTGAGCGCCAGGGTGCAGTTCTCGAGGATCGTCTTGTGTGGGAACAGGTTGAAGTGCTGAAACACCATTCCGACCTCCCGGCGAACGGCTTCAATCTGCTTCCGTTCGTTGGTCAACTGAACGCCCTCGACCAGAATCCGCCCCTTCTGATGTTGCTCGAGATGATTGATGCAGCGGATCATCGTTGATTTGCCCGATCCCGAAGGCCCCGCGATGACAATCCTCTCTCCTTCCTTCACCTGAAGGCTGATGTCCGTCAGGACCTGGTGGTTGCCATACCACTTGGAGACGTTGTCGAACTCCACGGCGCAGTTGGCAGACTTTTCGGCCATCGAAAGCTCCATATTGGTCACGCCTGCACGACAACCGGCGGCTTACTAGCCGGCGCGACACGATGGCGGAGATGTCGGGTAAGATACAATTCGAGAACGCCCCACAGCCGACGGATCGTTTCCACCATCATCAGGTAGAGAACAGCGGCCCATATATAGACCTGGAAATCAAACGATCGCGAGAAGGCCAGCTTCGTGGCCTGCATCAGCTCAGGAACAGTGATAACGCTTGCGAGGGCCGAAGCCTTCAACGAAAGGATCAACTCGTTTCCAAGCGGGCGCAACGCAATGATCATCGCTTGGGGGAGAAGGATCTGGAAGAACGTCGTTGTTTGGCTGAGGCCAAGTGAGTTTGCGGCTTCAAGCTGACCGCGGGGCAGGGAGCTCAGCGCGCCCCGCAGGATTTCAGCCTGGTAGGCGATAGTGTTCAAGGTGAAAGCGAAGAGCGCGCAGAAATACGCATCCCGGAACAGCCACCAGACTCCAAGGGCTGTCAGTTCAGAACGGATCTGACCTGCACCATAGTAGATCAGGAATATCTGCCCGAGCAGCGGGGTTCCGCGAAAGAAGACGATATAGGCCTTGGCCAAATAGCGAGGAATTGCATAGCTGCTGTTGCGCACAATGGCGAGCGGGAGAGCAAACACCGCGCCGATAAGCGCTGAGGTCAGGACAAGCTGGAGCGTGACAACGAGGCCCCAGAGGATTTTCGGACCGTAATTCGACAAAAGCTCGAAATTCATCAACGGCCTCCCACAATCCCGCGATTGGATCGCGCTTCAAGCAGGCCTATGGCGCCCGACGAAATCATCGAGACGGCGAGATAGATCAGACAGGCGACGGCATAGAAAAACAGCGGTTCCTTGGTATTCGCGACGGCAAGATTAGTCTGACGCATTAGATCCGAAAGCGAGATAATGGAGACCAATGACGTATCTTTAAGGAGCACGAACCAAAGATTGCCCAGGCCGGGGAGGGCAAGCCTCCAGAGCTGCGGGCCGATGACGCTTGCAAAAGTGCGCCACCGCGACAGACCAAGGGCTGCGGCAGCCTCGTGCTGCCCACGCGGAATCGAGCGCAGCGCAGCCACAAATGTCTCGGAGGCGAAGGAGGCGAAAACGATACCGAGAGCGATCATACCAGCGATAAATCCGCTGAATTCTCCAAAAGGGACACCGAACAGCAGTTGTGAAACACTTTGCAGGACCATTCCGCCGCCGTAGTAGATGATGAACAGCGTGAGCAATTCCGGCAGCGCGCGAAATGTCGTCGCAAAGACAGTTGCCGCGCCGGCAAGCCATTTCCGCTTGCCGTTGATCAACAGTGCGAGACCCAAGCCGAGCAGAAGTCCGAACGGAAGCGTGGCGAGCGCCAGCCTGATCGTCAACGAAAGCCCTTCGAGCAGCGGTCCGCCCCAACCTTCAGGGTCTAATGAAAGTAAATGAAGAAGATCCACCCGTCGTCTCCCGAAAAGATCAATGCCCGGCCATTGCTGGCCGGGCGCCAGGATGATCGGTCTCAATAAATCGAGAAGGGGAAATACTTCGCATTGATGGTCTTGTAGCTACCATCGGCGAGGATTTCCTTCAGCGCGGCATCGAGCTTCTCACGCAGTGCCGTATCCTCCTTGCGGACACCAACACCCTTGCCGGCGCCAAACAACGGGTCACGCAGATCGTCGCCGACCAGTTCGCAGCAGGACCCGTCCGACGACTTCTTGAGCCATTCGTCGAGCAGGATCTTGTCGGACAGGACAACATCAAGGCGACCAGCGGCCAGGTCGGCGCTTGCATCATCAACGGTTGTGTAGGTCTTGATCGTGGAATCTTTGTATTTCGCTTCAAGGAAATTCTGCTGCGTCGTCGACCCCTGGACCCCGATCGTTTTGCCGGCGAGAGCGGCGGGCGAGATATCGGTGACCTTGGCATCCTTCGGAGCCATGAACTTCGCAGGCGTGTCGTAGTATTTCGCGGTGAAGTCGATCTTCTTCTTGCGCTCTTCGGTGATGTTCATCGAAGCGACAATGGCGTCGAACTTGTGCGCGACAAGAGCGGGGATCATGCCGTCCCATTCCTGAGTGACGATCTCGCACTTGAGCTTCGCCTTTTCGCAGAGCGCGTTGGCGATGTCGACGTCAAAGCCGGTCAGCTTGCCGCCTTCGACATAGTTGAACGGAGGGTAGACGCCCTCGGTGGCGATCTTGATTGTGTCTTCCGCGTGCGCGGTAGAAATCAGCGTGAGCGCCAGCGCGCTGGCAGTAGCGATAAGCGAGAGTTTCATGTCATTCCCCTTTAGGAAGGTTAAGGATGGCGCGGGTTTTCCCGTCTTTTGTTTTTGCGTAGGCCCGAGGGCCTACGAGAGTTCGGCGAGTACCTCGTCCAAAGCGGACAAGAAGAGGTCGGCGTTTTCCACGGTGAACGGCAAGGGAGGACGAATCTTCAGGACATGCCCGAATGAACTCGAAGCGCTGATCAGCATGCGCTTTTCACGAAGTCCATTCACAACGCCAAGCGAGAGTTTGCCGTTCGGCGTCTTCGACTTGCGGTCGGTTACGAACTCCATACCCATGAACAGGCCTGCACCGCGGACCGCGCCGATTTTTTCGTACTTGTCCTGGAGTTTTCGCATGCCGCCGACCATGTATTCACCGATCTTGGCGGAATTCTCCATCAGCTTCTCGTCCTTGATGACGTCGAGAACAGCCTGCGCGGCGGCAATGGAAACCGTATTGGCGCCGAAGGTGTTGAAGTAGCGGATATCGTTGCCGAAGCGCTCCAAAACTTCCGGCTTAGCTGCGACGCCGGCGATCGGCATGCCGTTACCCATCGGCTTGCCCATAACCACGAGATCGGGAACGATGCCGTGGCGTTGGAAGCCCCACCAATGCGTACCGGTGCGGCCGAACCCGGGCTGAACTTCGTCAGCGATGTAAAGGCCGCCGGCGGTGTGAACGACGTCGACCGTCTTCTTGAGGAAACCTGCTGGTTCGGTCAGGATGCCATCGGTCGAGAAGATGCCGTCTGCGATGAAGGCCGCAAGCTTGATACCATGGCGCTGCATCGTCTTGATTGCGTCTTCGACGCGCTGGGCAAACACTTCGCCAACGTCCTCGCCCTCGCTGCGATACTGGTCCGGAGCGTCGACCACATAGACATGCTGGCCGATAGGGACATTCGGACCCATCGAAGGCGAGATCTCGGCGACGGCGGTCGTCAGCCCGTGATAGGCATTGGCGGTGACGATGACACCGGTACCGCCGGTATAGTAGCGAGAGATGCGCAGTGCCAGGTCGACGGCTTCGCTACCCGTGCAGGTATACATGACATTGGCGATTTCGCACGGATACGTCGCGAGCAAGTCCTCGGAATATTTGAGGATCGAGTCATGCAGGTAGCGGGTGTGCGTGTTCAGGATAGCGGACTGCTTGGCTATGGCATCGACGACGCGAGGATGGCAGTGACCGACGGAGGGGACGTTGTTGTAAACGTCCAGGTAAGCATTGCCCTCTGGATCATAGAGCCAAACGCCTTCCCCCCGCACGACATGTACCGGGTGCTCGTAGAAGAGCTTGTAGGAGGGGCCGAGAAGCTTTCTCCGGCGCGCGATCAGCGCCTGTTCATCGGCGGGTAGCTTGTCAACGGTGCTGGGATCGAAACCGTTGATCATATATGCGGAAGCGGATGAGGACATCGAACGTACTCCTAGAACGACAATGCGCGAGCAAGCATGTCTGCTGCCCGGGAATGGGGGATTTCGGCGAGACGGTGAAATTGGAGCCAGGCCTGCGGTGTATTGCGCAGGATGTAGGCGCGGTTTTCCGGGAACCGGACAGCCCGCCATTCGGTTATTGCGATGCGCATGACCGTGCGTGCGACAATGGTCGTAAACAGCACGTCGACTTCCTCGGCCAACAACGCGCGTCTGCCATGGAAACCCGTGAGGAAATCGCAAGCCGCAGCCATAGGATCATCGGCCTCGGTCAACTGGTAGGCCGCGGCCACCGCGGCATCAAAGATAACCGGTGTGCGCACCATGTCGCCAAAATCGATGATGCCAACGACTCGGTCGGTTTCATGAGGGTCGACGACGACGTTGTCGCTGTTGAGATCGTTATGGACCACTTGAGCGCGTAGGGAAGGAATTTTCGGAACGACTTCCATCGCAAAGCGATCCACCCAACTTAGGAGCTCCGCCGCTTTGGACGCATCCTTGATCTCATCGATCATCGGCTTCAGGGAGAGCGTGTTCTTGAGATCCCATGTTGAAAAGTGGTCTTCAGCCGGGTGACGGAAATCTTCGAGCGCTTCTTGCAGACGTGCCAGGCTTGCTCCGATATTCCGGCGCTGCCGACAGGTTTGCGGACTTTTACGCTGCAGCTCGCCCTTGGTGAATGTAACAAGTCGCACGGCGCGACGGTCATCGGGGCCATAATCAATCTCGAAATCCAAACGTCCATCACGAGTAGGGACCACCCGTTGGACCGGCATCCCCGGATCCCGTTCCTCGACATGCCGTAGTGCCATCGTGTGCATGTTCGTGACGGCGGGATCTTCCCCTGGATTAACGACTTTCAGCAAATACTCGTCTCCACCTTCGGTGGAGATACGGAAGTTGCTGTCTTTCTCTCCAGAGAGACGGTGGGCTCGAACTCTGAGACCGTAGTGCTGAAGCGCTATGTCCACGGCCTCGTCAGAAGTCAGCAGAGTTGATTTCGCGGTGAGGGCCGGCGTGACTGGATTTCGCTTTGATTGGAGCATTCATGAGTTCCCTTGCCCTTCGTTACCGATATATTGGTATATAAATATTCTGTTGGCAAGCGAGAATCTCCGGATGCACACCGACAAAAGTTTTGGAGTGTTCCGATGTATTGGTATATTGTTTGGAAAATCGCCGCGTACGCGCGGCTGTCGGAGAGTATCCCAGAGGTGACCGTGGATCAAATCGTGCCGTTGTTTTCCCCCGACCAATTGGATGGTCGGACATCAAAATCGGCGCAGGTGTACGAACTCCTACGCAATGCGATCATCTCGCTGAAGATGCCGCCGGACAGTGCCGTGGTTGAAAAGGATATTTGCGCCCAGTTGGGAATTTCACGAACACCATTGCGCGAGGCAATCTTACAGCTAGCGAAAGAAAGTCTGATCAAAATCGCTCCAAGCGACGGAACTTTCGTGAACAAGATCATCCTCCGGGAAGTGTTGCAGGGCCAGTTGGTCCGGGACACGATTGAGATGCGATTGACACAGCTGGCAGCCCGGAATTTCAAACCGGAGTATGAAAAAGAGTTCGAATTGGCGCTGTTCAAGCAGAAAGCCGCGGCGAAGAGGAAGGATGTTGATGAGTTCTTCGCGCTCGACAACGAGTTCCACAGACTGATATGTGAAACGGCTGGCTTTCCAGATGCGTGGCTGGCGATCCACAACGCAACAGGACAACTCGATCGCGTGCGCAGGCAGGCTTTCCCCCTTGAGAGCCATTATTCGGTCGTTTTCGATGAGCACCGTGAGATCTACGAGCGGATAAGGAAGCGCGACGAGGCGGGCGCTGCAGCGGTTTTCCAGGTGCAACTGGACAGCACTTTTCCGTCCATCCAGATCTTGCGAGAAAAGCGACCGGACCTGATCAGCGGGGACGCCGATATCTCGGTCACCGACATTCGGTGATGCGAGACTTATTGACGGAACTGGGGTGCTGCCGAACATCGCGTCGGCAGGAGAAAGCGACGGTGGCTTCGTTCCCGCGATACTGATGCGACGCCTTTCTCGGCTCTGATCTTAATGCGCGCCCAGCGCATCACGATTTGCGTATAGGCCCCGAGCCCTCGCTTCGATGTTGAATTAAGGCACATATTGAGAATACGGCCTGAGTCCCCACTTTGTTCGCCCATAGGCTCGCCGATAAACGCTTCCAGCAAAAGTACGGTGCGATAATTCGGTTGGAGCGTATCATCGAGGATCACTCGCAAGGCGAACGATCTTCGTAGATCTCCTGGCGGGTAATCTCGTTGAAGCCTTGGACGCGATTTGCGAATTCCTCCCACTGTATATCGAGAAATTTGCGTCAGGAGACGGTTGTGCCTTGCTTGGTTCTGGCCTCAACAACCTTCCGACAGCACTCATGATCCCAGTCATAAGCAATTTCGACGCACGCCATTTCGATGTGACGGTTCAATGAAAATTTACTGGTCATCGTCAGTATATCGATATATCAATACGTGGGGGTGCGTGATGAAAGTATATCTTCTTGAGTGCCTGACAAAGCCGATGACCACCATCTCGCTATCGATGCGTGCAAAAGTCGGGATGGCCATGGGGTTGCTACTTCTCAGCACCATTGGTCTGGGTGTCGCGGGGTTGGATCGATTAAACGCCGTGAACGCGACGGCGACGTTGATAGCGAACAAATGGCTCCCGTCCGCACAAAGCCTTGGAATGCTGGCCGCCCGCTTCGAGACCGTACGGTCACGTCAATTGCAGCTTCTTCTCTCGGGTGAGGATGATCGCACAAAGGCCGAACGGGAACTCGAAACCGGTCTGCTCGATATGTCTGACTCCATTAAGGAGTACGGAGCGCTGGCGGTCGGTGATGATGAAACCAAGAACTCCGATAACATTTCCCTCACTTACGACGCTTACATAAAATTCACAGCGCCTCTGGCTGGAATGCTTTCAGGTGGCGACTCGGCTGGAGCGCATGACCTACTGCTCGGCCAATCGCAGCCCTACCTGAAAGGGATTCGAGATGCGATAAAAAGGGGCCAGCGATACCAGAAAGAAAACTCATCATCCGCTGTTGTCTTAGGCACGAGAGCAGCCAAAGAGGCTAACTTATTCTTTGTAGTCGGTTTGGCTGTGGTGACCAGTTTGTGCATTGGCGCATTCGCGTGGATGCAGTCGCGTGTTGCATTCCCGATCGTTAGGCTCACGAACGCGATGCAGGGTCTGGCCACAGGCAATCGAACGATCGCAATTCCCGGTCTCACGCGGCGAGATGAGATCGGTTCAATGGCTCAGGCGCTGGCATTTTTCCGTAAAGCCCTGGATGAGCGCGAAATTCTTGAAAATGAACAGAGGCGATTACACGATGATACTGATCATCGCTTGCGCTCGACGGAACTGGCATTCGAGGCTGCCAGCATTGAGCAGCGCCGAGCCCTGTCAGTACTTCGTGACGGGCTGGTCCATCTGTCCAGGGGCGATCTAACGATCCGGATCGACCAGATTCTTTCAGCTGAGTACGAGGATCTGAAGACAAATTTTAATGACGCGGTTGAGGCATTGGAACAAACGGTCGCTTCCGTCGTCGAGACGGTCGTCGCTGTAAACCAGACCGCCGCTCAAATGACCGCCATCTCTAATGAACTGGCGAGGCGAACTGAGCAACAAGCAGCTTCTGTCGAGGAGGCCGCGGGTGTACTGTCGGAAATTACCTCTACGATCGGGCGGACCGCGGCCGGAGCCTCCAATGCCAACGAGGTTGTCCGGTCAGTCCAAACGGAGGCGAAGCAATCCGAAGCGGTCGTCGAGGATGCGGTCGCTGCGATGGGCGAGATCGAGGGGTCATCGTCGCAAATGTCGCAAATTATAGCAACAATCGATCAAATTTCGTTCCAAACTAATCTTCTGGCGCTGAATGCTGGCGTTGAAGCAGCGCGGGCCGGAGAGGCCGGAAAAGGATTCGCAGTGGTCGCTGCCGAAGTTCGTTCGCTCGCCCAAAGCTCGGCAAGCGCGGCTAAGGAGATCAATAACCTTATTTCGACCTCGGGAGGGCAGGTTGCGCACGGTGTTGAGCTAGTCGCGAAAGCTGGAACGACTCTGAAGCTCATCGCATCGCGCTTCGAACAAATTGCGCAAATTGTCCACGAAATTTCCGTCGGCTCAAATCATCAGGCGGAAGGCTTGCGCGGCGTTAACGCAGCCGTCGATCACATTGACAAGATGACTCGAGAAAACGCTCATCTGGTGGATGATTGGAACAAAACCGTGCAAGAGATCCTGCGCAGGTCACAAGTTCTAAAGGTTGCCGTGAGCGGCCTCACCCTTCGATCGCGGGCGAGTTTCGAAGAGAGGATGATCGCGTGATCTCCAGGCTGTCCAGCTCCGAGAGTACAACAAGTTCCATAAATCGCATTATGCGAGATGTTATAACGTTACATGAAAAGGAGCGAAGAAGAGATTTCGACTTTCCGAGGCACCTTGGCTGCCGTCGACCAGGTCCCGGCGGCAGCTCTTTTTGTTGGGGCGTCGCCAACTCACCTCCACCGATGTTTCGATGAGGGCACTCGGTGCCACGCTCTCCGCCGACCACGGCGCAACCAACCGCGATTTTTGTCATGAAGGAATGGATACTTTCGCCGCTTGAAAAGAGCTGCATCCGATGGATTTATCGAGGCAGAACCGTCGCCGAGATCGCATCCCTCGAGGGTAAGAGCGTTGTTGATATCGAAAACTGCCTGCGAAGTGCTTTACGCACGCTGGAGGCAAAATCGATCGCGGAGGCGCTCCAGAAGGCGAACCTCCCTAACCCCGATTGAGGGGCAAATCACTCCCGACGCCCGCTCTTGACTTGAAAACGGAAGCGATCTTGTTGCCGAGAGCCGCGGGAAGCGTCTGGCTCAAATGCGAATGCCGTACCCGACAGAGCGTTCCAGCTGGAGCAAACCAATCCCGCTCTTTTGGATGGCGTCCTGGCCCGGTGCCGGATCTTCCACGATCAACCCGCAGGGGGTCCGCTAGCAAGCTGCGGCCGCTCCGGCTTCGCCTCGCGGTGATCGCGCCCGTCCTCGGGCCTTGTGAGGAGCCATCGAGCGGGAATTGGCCCGCTCCCGATGGAGCCACTTCAAATGTCGCACGATCTTTCTCTCGCCCAGTCCCACGCCTTCCAGCTTTCCCGCGACCTGATGGTCCCGGTCACTCTGTTCACGGTCGACGGCGAATACGGCGTCCTTCCGTCCGACGAAATCGACGCCGACGACGATCTGGAGATCGTCCATGAATTTTTCCCATGGGCGGCTCATTGAGCCGCCGTTCCTGAGTGCCGCTTGCGAGCGGCAGGCCGCAAGGGAGGCTTCGCCGCGGCCGACCCAGGCATTGCATGATCCGACAATTGTCAGCCGCGCCCTGGCGGCCTTTGCTCTTCGCGGCTGGTGGAAGCGTGCCCGAGAAGAGACGGGCAAGGAAATGCGAGGAAGAAGAGGCATGGACAGAAGAGAAATAGAGGCGCTCCGCGAACGGGTGAAGTGTGCTGCCGTTCTCGAGCAGACGGGCTTCGCCATCGATATGAAGGAAAGCACGCGGCGGGCAGTGAAGTTTCGACGGGGGAGCGAGATCGTCATCGTCACCCATGAGGGGCGCGGATGGTTCGATCCGCTCAGCGATGCAAAGGGCGACGTGTTCGGTCTCGTCGCGCATCTCGACCATGTCGACTTTCTCGAATGCGCCGGACGTGTTGCCGCGCTCGTCGGTATTTCGATCACGGAACCGGAATGGCGGTCTCCAAAGATAGAGCAAGACTACGACCTCTCTTTATCCGAGCGATGGCAAACACGCCGCCGTCCATGGCCCGGTTCGTCGACCTGGGCTTATCTCGATGGTCAGCGTTTCCTGCCGGCATCTTTGCTTCGCGCCGCGATCCGGCAAGATCGTCTGCGCGAGGGGCCATATGCCAGCATGTGGGCAGCGCATACCGACAGCGCCGGAGCCGTCACCGGTTGGGAGGCGCGGGGTCCCGAGTATCGCGGTTTTGCCTCCGGAGGGACAAAGGTTCTCTTCCGCCTGGGGCAGGACACGGCGTTGCGCCTGGCTGTCACGGAAGCTGCGATCGACGCCATGAGCCTCGCCGCCATCGAGGGGTTGCGGGATGGAACGCTCTATCTCAGCACCGGCGGCGGATGGTCGCCGTCGACGGAGGCGGCGCTGCGGCAGATGGCATCGCGGCCCGAGGCTCTGCTAGTTGCGGCGACAGACGCCAATCCGCAAGGCGAGATGTTTGCCGAGCGGTTACGGGCGCTCGCTGACGACGTCGGCTGCAACTGGTCGCGCCTTCGCCCGCCGGCGGACGACTGGAACGAGGCCCTGAAAATCAGGGAGAAAGAAAGGAGGGAGAGGAAGGAAGGCGGCGTGCCGCATTCGCTTCGCCCGCGTCAAGGGAGGCTTCGCCCGGCGGAGCCGGCCCTTGACCCGGCCGGTCGCGATGCCGGCGGCCCGGAAGGTGTCATGAAGGACTGAAGAGGATGGCAAGGTCGGAAGGACAGTGCCGCACTTCGGTCCGGAACCACTCCGAAGGAGCCGCAGATGAATCCCTCTTCCGCAATCCGCAAAGTCTTCCAGGGCGTCGCCTCACGCCAGCAAATGTACCGGATGTTCGATCGTCACGCCCAGCGTCCGAACCGCTGGGAGGATGACGCTGCCCCGCTCTATGCCGGCGAATGGTTCGAGATCGCCGATACCGAACATGACTACATGTTCGAAATCCTGCCGCCGCTCTGGATCCGTGGATCGATGTTTGCGATGCGCGAGTTTCTGACAGGATCGGTGACATCGGTGTTCTTTGCGCTGCGGATCGACGGCGTCATCCGGCATTTCCATGGCTATTGCGATCTTTCCGACCGCCAGGCCGTTGAACGCATGCGGGTCGAAATCATCGAGCGCGAGAGCCGGCCGGTGCGCGCCATGTCGCGCGAGGAACGGCTTGAGCATATCTGGAGTATGACGGCGGACGACTATCGTGGTTATGCTGGCGAGCGCTGGCCGGAGGAGTCGCGTGGCAAGCGCACGATCATGCTTTACGGCGGCCAGACGGGCAGCACCCTGAAGCTGCTGGACGATCTCTCCGACGACGAAATCGCAGCCAAGCTGCCGGTGCAACTGCGCCACCTCCCCTCGCCGATCGCCGCATGAAGGAGGTCGCGCCATGCTTTCCTTCCCGCTCACATCCGTCCGCGCGGTGATTGCCCGCGGTCGGGCCGATGCGGAGGCCAATGGTGGCTTTCGTGATCTCTATTACGGCCTGCGCCCTGGCAAGGACGAGAAGCCGGGCCTCTGGCTCGTCGGCGATCACGGCGTTTATCTGATGTCCAACGGCAAGCTGCTCGATGGCGCCAAGCCCTTGGTCGTCTATGCCGAGGAGTGCGATCCCAGCACCAATGACGACTGGTTCGACGTCAAACGCCGGACATTCGGCGGCGACGACGGCGTCGATTTCATCGACGCGGAACAGCTGGAACCGATGATGGCGGCGGCTCCAGAGGCGACGCACCTTCGCATCGCATTTCATCAGGACTCGATGCAGCTCACCCTGATCGCGAAGTCCTGATCACTGAGACCACCGGCCCCCGTCAGGCCACCAATCCCTGAACCCAGAGCGTACTTCAATCCCGCGAGCTTTTCCGCGGGTGATGACGCTCGCCTTTCCCGAGGAGAACTTCATGAGCAACGATCCCTTCACTCTCGACATGTTCGGCAGCAGCGCGCTGTCGTCCGGCCTTGGCCTCGGCGGCGTCACAGCATTTGGCGGTTTCGATGCCGTTGCTGCCAATGACGACGACCCCGAACCGACACCGCCCTCTTCTGCCCCGGCCTTGCCGGTCGCGACGGCAAAGCGTCCGGCGCCGCGGCGACAGGGCGGCCGGTCCAACTTCTACCTCGACGATGCCGATCGCGTTCTTGCGGCGACGTGGAAGGAACGGGCGCGCATCAATGTCGCGGCGATCCTGATCGCAAACAACATCGAGAAGCAGGACCGGCCGGCCACTCGCGAGGAGCAGCAGCGGTTGATCCGCTTTACAGGCTTTGGCGCATCGGAACTTGCGAACACGATATTCCGTCGTCCGGGCGAGCCTGACTTCCGCGCCGGCTGGAGCGAGCTTGGCACTTCGCTCCAGAGTGCGGTTTCGGAGGGAGACTACGCGTCCCTTGCCCGCTGCACGCAATATGCGCATTTCACGCCGGAGTTCATCATCCGGTCCATCTGGGCGAGCTTGCAGCGCCTTGGCTGGCGTGGCGGCCGGGTGCTCGAGCCTGGCATCGGCACCGGCCTGTTCCCCGCGCTGATGCCGAAAGCATTGCGCGATCGGAGTTTCTTCACCGGTATCGAGCTTGACCCTGTCACCGCCAGGATCGTCCGCCTGCTACAGCCGAAGGCGCGGATCATCAACGGCGACTTTGCGCGCGCCGATCTGGCGCCGATTTACGATCTCGCCATCGGCAATCCGCCTTTCTCCGACCGGACCGTCCGATCCGACCGGGCCTATCGCTCGCTGGGCTTGCGGCTGCATGACTATTTCATCGCCCGTTCGATCGACCTCCTGAAACCCGGCGCGCTCGGCGCCTTCGTCACCAGCGCCGGCACGATGGACAAGGCGGATGCGACAGCACGCGAACACATCGCCAAAACCGCGGACCTGATCGCCGCGATCCGCCTGCCGGAGGGCACCTTCCGCCGCGATGCCGGCACGGACGTCGTGGTTGACCTGCTCTTCTTCCGCAAGCGCAAGACCGGGGAGGCTGAGGGAGACCTCTCCTGGCTCGCCCTTGAGGAGGTGCGACCGGCGACGCAAGACGACGGCGCAATTCGGGTGAACCGCTGGTTTGCGCGACATCCTGATTTCGTGCTTGGCGATCATGCCCTGACCTCCGGCCCCTTTGGCGAGACCTACACCTGCCGACCGCGTGCCGGCGAGGACCTTGAGGCGGCTTTGCAGCAGGCGATCCTCCTGCTTCCCGAGGGCCGCTATGACGGCGAGCCGACCGAAATCGACATCGACCTCGAGACCGAGCTCGGCGAGATCGTCGACCTTCGCCCCGACAGTCGACAGGTCCGGGAGGGTAGCTTCCTCATCGACATCAGACGCGGTCTCATGCAGATGGTCGACGGCGCGCCGGTCGAAGTCCAGGTGCGCAAGGGCCGCACCGGCGACGGCATGCCGGAAAAGCACGTCCGCATCATCAAGAAACTGATCCCGATCCGCGACGCCGTGCGCGATGTGCTGAAGGCCCAGGAACAGGATCGGCCGTGGCGCGATCTGCAGGTTCGCCTACGAATCGCCTGGTCGAGTTTCGTGCGCGATTTCGGGCCGATCAACCACACCACCGTCAGCATCACTGAGGATCCCGAAACCGGCGAGGTGCGCGAAACGCACCGCCGCCCGAACCTGCAGCCCTTTCTTGACGACCCCGATTGCTGGCTGGTCGCCTCAATCGAGGATTACGATCTCGACACCGACACGGCCAAGCCCGGCCCGATCTTTTCCGAACGGGTGATTTCGCCCCCTGCCCCGCCGGTAATCACCAGCGCCGCCGATGCACTCGCTGTTGTCCTCAACGAACGTGGTCGCGTCGATATCGAGCATATCGCCGAACTGCTGCACAGACATGCCGATGCGGTCGTCGATGAACTCGGCGATTCAATCTTCCGGGATCCTGACGACGGGTCCTGGCAGACGGCCGACGCCTATCTCGCCGGCCCGGTCCGCACCAAGCTCGCTGTCGCTGAAGCGGCCGCGGGACTGGATCCAGCCTATGAGCGCAACGTTCGTGCGCTTCGGGCCGTACAGCCCGGCGACCTTCGCCCCTCCGACATCACCGCACGTCTGGGTGCGCCGTGGATTCCGGCGAGCCATGTCGTGGCTTTCGTCAAGGAGAGGATGGGCGCCGACATCAGGATCCACCATATGCCGGAGCTTGGCAACTGGACCGTGGAGGCGCGGCAGCTTGGCTACAGTGCCGCCGGTACATCCGAATGGGGTACCAGCCGCCGTGATGCCGGTGAACTGCTCGCCGACGCACTGAACAGCCGCGTTCCGCAGATCTTCGACGTCTTCAAGGACGCCGGCGGCGAGCGGCGCGTCCTGAACGTGGTCGATACCGAAGCCGCGCGCGACAAGCTGCAGAAGATCAAGCAGGCCTTCCAGGATTGGGTGTGGACCGACCCGGATCGCACCGACCGGCTGGCGCGGGTCTATAACGACCGGTTCAACAACCTCGCGCCGCGCAAATTCGATGGTTCGCATCTCAAACTTCCTGGCGCCTCAGGCGCCTTTGTTCTCTATGGGCACCAGAAGCGCGGCATCTGGCGGATCATCTCGTCCGGCTCGACCTATCTCGCGCATGCCGTCGGCGCCGGCAAGACGATGACGATGGCGGCCGCAATCATGGAACAGCATCGCCTCGGTCTGATCGCCAAGGCGATGCTGGTCGTGCCCGGCCATTGCCTGGCGCAGGCGGCGCGTGAGTTCCTCGCCCTCTACCCCAATGCCCGCATCCTGGTGGCGGACGAGACCAACTTCACCAAGGACAAGCGGGCGCGATTCTTGAGCCGGGCGGCGACCGCCACCTGGGATGCGATCATCATCACGCACTCGGCGTTCAGGTTCATCGCTGTGCCGTCGGCCTTTGAACAGCAGATGATCCACGACGAGCTCGAACTCTATGAGGATCTGCTGACCAAGGTCGACAGCGAGGATCGCGTCTCGCGCAAGCGCCTCGAACGACTGAAAGAGGGTCTGCAGGAACGCCTGGAGGGCCTCGCGACTCGCAAGGACGATCTTCTCACAATCTCGGAAATCGGTGTCGACCAGATCATTGTCGACGAGGCGCAGGAGTTCCGGAAGCTTTCCTTCGCGACCAACATGTCGACGTTGAAGGGTATCGATCCGAACGGCTCGCAGCGCGCCTGGGACCTCTACGTCAAATCCCGCTTCATCGAAACCAAGAATCCCGGCCGGGCGCTGGTGCTCGCTTCCGGCACGCCGATCACCAACACGCTTGGCGAGATGTTCTCGATCCAACGCCTGCTCGGACACGAAGCGCTTGCCGAGCGCGGTCTGCACGAGTTTGACGCCTGGGCATCGTGCTTCGGCGACACGACGACCGAGCTCGAAATACAGCCCTCCGGCAAATACAAACCGGTCAGCCGGTTCGCGAGCTTCGTCAATGTTCCGGAACTGATCGCGATGTTCCGCGCTTTCGCCGATGTCGTCATGCCGGAGGATCTTCGCGAATTCGTCAGGGTGCCTGATATCTCCACCGGCCGGCGGCAGATCCTCACCGCTAAACCGACGCCGGCCTTCAAGGCCTATCAGCAGATCCTCGATGCCCGTATCAAAGCGATCGAGATGCGCGAGGGACCGGCACAGCCCGGCGACGATATCCTGCTCTCGGTCATCACCGACGGCCGCCATGCGGCGATCGATTTGCGCCTCGTCATCCCGGTAAACGATAACGAAAAGGACAACAAGCTCAACCTCCTCGTCCGCAACGCCTTCCGGATCTGGCAGGAGACCAGCGAGGCCACATTTATTCGCCCGGACGGCAAGGCTTACGAGCTGCCAGGTGCGGCGCAGATGATCTTTTCCGATCTCGGCACCATCAATGTCGAGAAGACCCGCGGCTTTTCGGCTTACCGTTGGATCCGCGACGAGCTCGTGCGGCTCGGTGTTCCCGCTTGCGAAATCGCTTTCATGCAGGACTTCAAGAAAACCGAGGCCAAGCAGCGGCTCTTCGGTGATGTGCGCGCCGGCCGGGTTCGGTTCCTGATCGGCAGTTCCGAGACAATGGGCACGGGTGTCAATGCGCAGCTCCGTCTGAAAGCGCTGCACCATCTCGACGTCCCGTGGCTGCCGTCTCACATCGAGCAACGCGAGGGCCGAATTGTCCGGCAGGGCAATCAGCATGACGTGGTCGATATCTTCGCCTATGCCACGGAAGGGTCGCTCGATGCTTCCATGTGGCAGAACAACGAGCGCAAGGCCCGCTTCATCGCGGCAGCGCTCAGCGGTGATACATCGATCCGCCGGCTCGAGGATCTCGGTGAAGGGCAAGCCAACCAGTTCGCCATGGCGAAGGCCATCGCTTCCGGTGACGAACGGCTGATGCAGAAGGCTGGACTGGAGGCCGA
This sequence comes from Pararhizobium sp. O133, assembly GCF_051669845.1. Lineage (NCBI taxonomy): Bacteria > Pseudomonadati > Pseudomonadota > Alphaproteobacteria > Hyphomicrobiales > Rhizobiaceae > Pararhizobium > Pararhizobium sp. O133. The sequence goes on from NZ_CP196428.1 coordinate 252,168, forward strand.
TGTCGCCCGTCTGGAACGGCTGCGCGCCGCCCATGACGACGACCAATATGCGGTCCGCCGGCAAATGCGCGATGCGGAAGGCGACATCGAGGTCTCGACCCGCCGCATCGCGGAGATCGGCCAGGATATCGGCCGGCTGGTGCCGACTACCGGCGACGCTTTCGCGATGACCGTTCTCGGCAAAGCCTACCAGGAGCGCAAGGATGCCGGCCGCGCGCTGATGAAGGAAATCCTCACTCTTCTCCAACTGCAGCAGGAGGGTGAGGTTCATCTGGCGAGCATTGGGGGTTTCGATCTTGTCTATGAGGGCGAGCGCTTCGGAAAGGGTGATGGCTATCGTTACCTCACCACGCTCCAGCGCACCGGCGCGGATTACGAGATCGATCTTGCGGTGACGGTGACGCCGCTCGGCGCCGTGTCCCGCCTCGAGCACGCGCTCGACGGGTTCGACGAGGAGCGGGAACGCTATCGCCACCGCTTGGAGGAAGCGCGTCGGCGGCTTGCCTCCTATCGCTCGCGTGAAGGCGGCGTTTTCCCCTTTGCGGATGAACTTGCCGAGAAGCGCAGACAGCTCCGCGACATCGATCAGGCCCTCGCCGATGATGCGAGGCGTACGGACGAAGCCGCTGCTGTTGCCGCTTAGCTTGCCTGTTGCCGCAACTCTTCGATGAGTTCCGGATGCCGGTCGAGAAGGCGCAGCAATTGGCTGGTCGGGCCGCTTGGCTCGACCAAGCCGCGCTCGTATTTGTCGAACGCGCTTTCACCAACCTTCAGGATGCCGCCTGCTTCACGTTGCGACAGTTTTAGTTTTTTGCGCACTCTGCGGATTGTCGACGGAGAGGGAATGCCTTCAACTTCTTCCTTCAACGCCCGCAAGGCCGCGTCCGTTGCCTCCATGTCGTTGCCGACATGAACACCTTCGTCGCCGCTATCGGGATAATATCCCGGCAGGTCGACCGTTTTGCTCTTGCCCTTGTAGGTCACGACAAACGGTCGGACGTCCCGGCGCAGCGTCTCTCCGGTTTCCGGTGAGATCATCGTTTCGGGCAGTATATTTGCTGCAACCGCCATTATCATCTCTCCTTGAATGACATGATCCGGAATTCCGTGATCACGTCCGCCTGGAATTTCACATAAAGCACCATGCCGTGCTCGGGGACCGGCACATGATAAACATCTTGCCATACCCGATGGTCTGCGTTCGCTGTCATCGACTTGTAGAACATACGGCGCTCGATGGTGTCGATGGTCGCGACGATGCCGGCGCGGTCGTAGCCCAATGAGGCGGCATCCCGCAGCGCCGTCGTCGTGATGGCAAGCGTCGAAATCGACCCCAAAACAGCTTTAACGGCCTCGAGATCGTATGTCGGGCGCCTTTTCTCCATGACTTTATATGACACCTTAATGGTGTCAAATCAAGCTTGTCGTTGTGGGGAAAAGATAGAGGAAAATCCGGGAGGAGAACCGGTCGCAGATCGGTCGTCCCGTCGCCGCTTGCGCTCAACCGCCGCCTCCGCATCCCGGCCACTCGTCCCGCGCAGGGCGCGAGGCACCCCGCTTGTCCTTCGAAGCAGGGACGCTCGGCCGCAGTTGCGCCGGTCCGCCCGTCCTGCGGTTCGGAAAGTGTCTTCGGAAAGAGATGAAGACAGGAAGGACCGGCAAGAGGCCGCGTCCCCGCATCCCGGAAGAGGAAAATCCCATGCATATCATGAAGGTCGATCCGCGCTCGTTGAAGGACAATCCGGACAATACCCGGCAATCCAAATCCACCCCGCAGGCCGATGCGCTGCTGCTCGCCACCATCAAGGCCGTCGGCATCATCCAGCCGCCCGTCATTTTTCCCGAAGTTGGTGGTGGGAACGGCTACGTCATTGAAGCCGGTCATCGTCGCACCCGCATGGCCATCGCCGCAGGCCTCGAGGAAATCGAGGTGCTCGTCGTCGAAGCCGCAAACGACAATGGCGCCATGCGGTCGATGGTCGAGAACATTGCGCGCGAACCGCTGAACCCGGTCGACCAGTGGCGCGGCATCGAACGCCTGGTCGCACTCGACTGGACCGAGGAAGCAATTGCGGTGGCACTCGCCCTGCCCGTCCGGCAAATCCGCAAGCTGCGCCTGCTCGCCAACGTCCTACCGGCGATGCTCGACCAGATGGCGTTCGGCGACATGCCGAATGAGCAGCAGCTCCGCACGATCGCGGCAGCACACCTCGATGAGCAGAAGGAGGTCTGGAAGGCGCAGAAGCCGAAGAAGGGCCAGCCCGCCGCATGGTGGCAGATTGCCAACGCGCTGAGCAAGACCCGGATGTATGCCAAGGATGCGAGCTTCGGTGACGATCTCAGAGAAGCCTACGGCATCGAATGGATCGAGGATCTGTTCGCTCCCGCGGACGAGGACAGCCGCTACACCACCAATGTCGAAGCCTATCTCGGCGCCCAGCAGGAGTGGATGACGAACAATCTGCCCAAGAAGGGAATGATCGCCGAGGTTTCTCAATGGGGCGAGGTGAAGCTGCCGCAAAAGGCAAGCCGCGTCTATGGCAAGCCCGGCAAGGGTGACCACACCGCCATGTATCTGGATCGGAACGGCAAGGTTCAAACCGTGCATTACCGGATGCCCGAGGAGAAGAAGACCAAGGGCAAGGGAGCGGTCGTCGGAGGTGGCGACACCGCTGGCGAGGATGCGATCGACGGGCCGAAGCAGCGTCCCGACGTCACGCAGAAGGGCCTCGATATGATCGGCGACCTCAGGACCGACGCGCTGCACGAGGCGCTCGCCCGCGCACCGATCGAGGACGACACGCTGATGGCCCTCCTTGTCCTCGCCTTTGCCGGCATGAATGTCCGGGTTGACTCCGGGGCAAACGACCACGTCTTCGGCGCGAAGCGGTTCGCCCGCCATGCGGCTCGGTTGCTCGACGCTGACGGCAAGCTCGCCTTCGACCGCGACACCTTGCGGGTTTCCACCCGCTCGATGCTGGTCGATGTGCTGTCGTGCCGCCGAGGCATGTCGAACAGCGGCATCGTGTCGCGCATAGCCGGCGACGCCATCGGCGCGGACGGATACCTCCCGAACATGGGCACAGAAGACTTCCTGCTTTGCCTGTCGCGGCAGGCGCTCGAGGCTTCGTGCGAGGGCACCTCGGTTCTCCCCCGCCCGAGGGTCCGCGAGACCCGTGCCGCACTGGTCGAGCACTTCAAGCAAGGGCATTTCGTCCATCCGGCCGCCCTGTTTGCCCCCGATCCGAAGGATCTCGCCGAACTGATCAAGCAGGGCGAGGTCGTGGAGGATTACGATACGGTGACCTCCGAGGAAACAACGGATCGCCTCGAAGGCGAACTTGCTGACGGCAGCGTCGCCGGCGAGGAGGCCGATTTTGCTGTCGCCGATCCGGAAGCCGGTGACGGCGCCGACGACGCGGTCGAGACCGCCTACGGCATCGCGGCCGAATAGCCGAAGCCCTCCCATCTTTTCCGATCGATCCCCCGCCGCCGGCCATCACCGGCGGCGGTTCGTTTCCATGAACACCGCAGAATTTCAAGGAGATGTCCAATGTCTGCGTCCCTGATCTACGATCTCGTCCCGATCGGCTCCATCATTGCCTGGTCCGATGGCACACCCCGCCCGCCCGAGCGCTTCAAGAAGAAGCTCGCGGCCTGGCAGACGCGCAACAGCAAGGGCCGGCTGATCCGCAAGGAGGGTCCGCGCTCCGGAAACTACAACTCGCCTGGCTATTTCACACTGCATGAGGCGGATTTCGGCGGGAAAAACACCATCGTCATGCGCATTCACCGAACCTTCGGCCTCGACTCCGATCTCACCTTCAAGGTGCTCGAGCGCCCCGCCCTCGGTTCGATCCGCGTCTTCGATCGCGCCGGTTCGAACGCGGAACTTGTCCATCTCGCGGACAATCGCGAGGCGGCCGCGGTCTGGCTGCAAGAACACGGCTATCCGAACGCCGTGCTCGAAGAGGTGACCGCCGACGAGGTTGCGGCTGCTCAGGTCGAAGGGAGGGCCGCCGCATGAGGACCTCAGAACTTCAGCATGAGCCGGTATCGGCTTTAGAGGATTTGGACGTGGAATTCGGCGTCAGCGCCGACGGATTTCCGGTCGCCCGGATCGGCGATACGCATCTGGCAATGATGCCGGCGCGCGATGGCGCGAGCTTCCTCGCGAGCGCTTGGCGGCTCGTCCATCCGCTTTCCGAGCTGACGCGCGCAGATTTCTACGGTCACGATGGCCGCCTCGAGGATGAGGCGGCTTTTCGCGCCCGGGTCTTCGAGACGGCCCAGCACAAGCGCGAGTTATCCGCCCTGAGGCGGATCCAGACCCGCATGACGGCCAGTACGCCCTGGGGACCGTCGCAGCTTGCGACCGTCTACGCGGAGGGGATCGTGTCCCATATGACGGCTGGCCATGGCGGGTTTCATCTGTCGGCCGAACGGAATCTTCGCGTCTCCCCGTTGCTGCGAAAGTCCTCGCACTGGTACGAGGAGGATGCCGAATGGGCCATCGTCGCCCTCTCCTTCCCGGAGCTCTTCACCTCATACGAGCGCAAAGGTGCGGACGAGACATTCCGCAACAGCTGGCCGACCGCATGGGAAGAGATCCACGGGCGCGAACTCGGGTCCGGCCAATCCTGGACGAAGGACCGGCAAGCCTTCGAGCGCAGGCATGCCGGCGACTGGGTCGTCGTCTCGGCGATCTATTCCAGCCACTATGCCGATATGACGGAGGTGGTCGCCACGCGCGGCGGCATGCGGGACCAACGTGCCGACGAGCGGCGCTTTCTTGTTCCGAGCGCCGAATATGCAACCCGCGGGCCGTTCGGCTTCGTCATCGATGAACAACGTCACGCCGTCTATGACGGTCCTTCGGACTTCATCGGCTGGCAGTGGCGGAGGACCGGGACATGACCCCGATCAGTCCGTGGGTGCTCCTTTCCCGCATGGAGGCGGCGCGTCGTCAGACGCGCCATCATCTCGATCTCGTCCATCGGCAGATTGCCACACGCGCTGAGCGCCTGGCCGTGACCGAAAAGGCGAAAGCCAAAAACCGCACGCACAAGCGCTCCGGCTCACGATGGACTCGGTCGGATGAGATGCTGTTTCAGGATCACCTCGATCGCCTGTCATTCGAACGTCGCGGCGAACTCGAGGCGCTCATCCGGAAACTGGAGCGTCAGGACCGTGCCATCACCACGCTACGGCTGAAGCTCGGTGACGCGGTTTGGCGAGAGGCAGCGTGAGAGGCAGCCGCCGGCAGCGCATTTGCGGAGTGTGCCCGCGTATTGGTGAGAGGCATTGCGAGGATGGCCATCGTTTCCCACATTCGGTTTCGGGGAGAGTCTCAGCCCCGTGCCGGCCTGCCCTTCGTGTTCGTTGCGGTCTGAACCGGCGGCCGGTCGTTTCAAGGCCGCTTTCGCGCCGCGGTGCGGCCAAAACAGCCTCGCTGCGCAAAGCGAACCCGCGTCCCGCGCAGGGTGCCCCCGCTTGGTCGCAAGCCCGCTCCGCTCGCTCAGCCGCTCCGGACCTGTGAAATCGCCCGTCCCTCGCCGGTTCCTTTTGACCGCACCGAAGGGCAGACCGGCACGGGGCCGGAACCGCTTCGGACCAAACCGAAAAGGAAACCGTTATGGCCAAGCCCGCGACCCCCAACCGCTCTTCCGCCCGCGTCGTGCAACTCCGCAAGGGTGCGACCCTCGAAATGGTCCGCCTCACCTGCCCCGACAGCGCCCAGGCGCTCAAGATCGCCGAAAGCTTCGGAACCGCACTGGTCGACAGCGACGGCATCCGCGACCTGCATGAGCGACTGATCAATGAGACCGCCGACAGCCTGGCGGAGGGCCTCGGCGAACGGGCGATGCAGATCCATCTCCAGCGCATCGTCGGCGCCTTCGTCGGATCGGCACATGGCGCCGGGCAGTTCTACTCTCGTGCGGTCACAGAAGCCCGCGACGCCACGGCGAAGGCGTCCAACGATGCCCGCGACGAGGATCTCGATGGTCCCGTTGGCTACGACAGCGCCGCCCAGCGCAAGCGCGAGTTCGCGGCCGACATGGGTGTCCAGGCTCATGCGCTCAGGATGGCGGCCGAGGGCGCCGTCGCAGCCTACGAGCAGGTCGTCGGCGAGACCTGGAAGCCCTTCGATCGCCCGGTCGAAAACCCCGGCGCCAATCTCGACCGCAAGGCGGCCGAAGCGCAAATGGCCGCCCTCGGGTAAAGCGGCCCGGGCGGCGCCCACGTGCCGCCCTACCCTCATCTTTCCAGCTTCCATCGGCCGGCTCCCAAGAGGGGCCGGCCTTTCCGCATGTCGCGCTGCCCCAGGGGAAAAACAGGCAAGGAAATGAGGAACCGGCCTATCGCGGCCCGTCCCTGTCGGCGGTCCTGCAGGAGCCCGGCTTGTGAGGTGCAACGGCTTCGCCGTCCTCCACGCTGTTTCGGCCGTTCCGGTGCGCTCCAAGCCCTTCCGCTCCTGCCCTCGGACCTCCGCGACGGGCCGCGATAGGCGCGGCTCGGAATAGGAGGTTTGAGACATGAACAGGAAAACCGAAGGCGAACGCGGCGATATCTACACGAGGATCACCGACCGGATCGTTGCCGATCTGGAAAAAGGGGTTCGTCCCTGGATGAAGCCGTGGAGCGTAGCCAACACTCAAGGCAGGATTACGCGGCCGCTACGGCACAACGGGCAGCCCTATTCGGGCATGAACGTTCTCCTTCTATGGTCCGAGGGGATGGCGAGAGGTTTCGCCTCTCCGGTGTGGATGACCTTCAAGCAAGCGCGGGAGCTCGGAGCCGTGGTTCGCAAGGGCGAAACCGGCTCGACTGTGGTGTTCGCGAGCCGCTTCACCAAATCGGAAACCGACGGCAATGGCAAGGAGGTCGACCGGGAGATCCCTTTCCTGAAGGCGTATTCTGTGTTCAATGTGGACCAGATCGACGGTCTGCCGGACCATCACTACCATCGTCCGGAACCGACTCTCGATCCGGTCGAGCGGATAGAGAATGCCGATCGCTTCTTCCGCAACACCGGCGCCGTTATCCGCCATGGCGGGACGCAAGCCTACTATTCGCCGGTGACCGACCATATCCAGATGCCGCCGTTCCAGACCTTCCGCGATGCGGCTTCCTACACGGCAACGCTGAGTCATGAGGCAACGCACTGGACCGCGAACCCGCGGCGCGTGGGCCGCGATCTCAGCCGTTATGCCAAGGACAAGAGCGAGCGCGCCCGCGAGGAACTCATTGCCGAGCTCGGCAGCTGCTTCCTATGCGCCGACCTTGGAATCGTACCGGAGCTCGAGCCACGGCCCGATCACGCGTCGTACCTTGCCTCATGGCTCGCCGTGCTTTCCGAAGACAGGCGGGCGATTTTTCAGGCGGCCGCTCATGCGCAGAGGGCAGTCACCTTCCTGCACGATCTGCAGCCTGATGCAGCTGATGAGAAAGTCGCGGCTTAAAAATCAGCGTCGGTCGTTGCATCCGCCAACGGCCGACACCTCTCTCGGCTCTCTCTGCTTGAGCGCGCCCTGATCTGGTGTCAGGTCCAGCTTGCCCCAGATCGAGGTTTTGCGGTCGGTCGGTTTGAGCTTTCGGGATTGCTTGATTTCGACGGTAAACGGCTTTGTCTGCTGACGCATGTATCCTCCAGGCGACGAATCGCGAGCACACGATACCGGGTTGATTACTGGAGGCAACTCCCACTCTGGCCGGTCCGTCGCCACCGAATTGCGGCTCTGGCATTGCGATAGAGAAACGGTTCGACCACAGCAATGTTCCGCTGGGTGAGGCGGTGGCAGGTTGCCATCAGCGTGTTCCTCTTGACCCGTCGGCATAGGCCACGTCCTTTGCGGGCTCGATGAGGCATGTCTGATCGGGGAGCGGCTTCGCCTCGATCGTCTTCCCGCAACGGCCATGCAAAACTTTCTTCCCCTGGCGGCTACGCCGCCATTCCTCGCGCGGCAACAAAGTTTCTCCCGGCCGCCCTCCATTCCATTCCGGCCTTATCAGGTGCGGTCCGATCGTCCCCGATCCTTGCGACAGCCATCGAGGCCGCGAAGGGCGCGGCCCGAAACCAACGAAAGGAACACGAAAATGGCAACGATCGGCACCTTCACCTCCACCGAAACCGGCTTCAACGGCTCGATCCGCACGCTTGCCCTCAACGTCAAGGCCCGCATCGCCCGCATCGAGAACCCCTCCGACAAGGGCCCGCACTACCGCATCTACGCCGGCAATGTCGAGCTCGGTGCGGCCTGGCAGAAGCGCTCCGAGCAGGACCGCGACTACTTCTCGGTCAAGCTGGACGACCCGAGCTTCCCCGCTCCGATCTACGCAACCCTCACCGAAGTCGAAGGCGAGGACGGCTACCAGCTGATCTGGTCCCGCCCCAACCGGGATTGAGATCCGGACGAGGCCCCGCTCGCCAAGGCGGGGCCTCCTCCCGACAACAGGGCGACCTCCTTCGTGCCGCGGCTTTTTCCCGTTCGTTCTTCCATATTGGATGAAATTGGATGGAAAAATGGATCTCGCTATGTCATACCCCATTTGGATGGAAACGGATGGGAAAATGGATGACGGCGCTCGATCTCTCCAAATTGCGTATCACGCCTGAGATCCTGTCGTTGATCGCCGAGATTGACGAATTCAAAGGCGCCTGGCGAGCGCTTGGTCGCATCGCACCCGATCGGCTGTCCAGCTTGCGGCGGGTTGCGACGATCGAAAGCATCGGATCGTCGACACGTATTGAGGGCGCGAAATTAAGCGACCGCGAGGTCGAAAGGCTGCTCTCGAACCTCCGTATCGGCTCGTTCTCCAGCCGAGACGAACAGGAGGTTGCCGGCTATGCCGAGGTGATGGAGACGATCTTCTCCGCCTTCGACGCAATCCCGCTTAACGAAAATCACATCCGCCAACTGCATCGGGATCTGCTCGCGCACTCGGTCAAAGATGAACGACACAGGGGAAACTGGAAAACCCTTGCCAACAACGTCGAAGCCTTCGACGAGGATGGACGAAGTCTGGGCGTCGTCTTCGCGACAGCCTCCCCTTTCGATACGCCGGGCCGAATGTCGGAACTAGTGGCCTGGCAACAAGCTCAGGAGAAGGATGGCACGTTTCACCCTCTACTCGTCGTCGCTGTCTTCGTCGTCGTCTTTCTGGAAATCCATCCTTTCCAGGATGGCAATGGCCGACTGTCGCGCGCTCTGACCACTTTGCTGCTTCTTCGGGCGGGTTATTCCTATGTGCCGTACAGCTCACTGGAAAGTGTTATCGAGCAGAACAAGGAAGCCTATTATCTCGCGCTTCGCCGAACGCAGGGCACGATACGAACGGACCAACAGGACTGGAATCCGTGGGTCGAGTTTTTCCTGCGGAGCCTGCAACGCCAGAAGCAGCGTCTCGAGCGCAAGATCGAGCGTGAGCGCATTCTCCTCGGCGACCTGCCGGAGTTGTCCGTCGCGATCCTCGAACTGGCGCGTGAGCGCGGGCGCGTCACGGTGATGGATGTGGCCAAAGCGACAGGCGCGAGCCGCAACACCGTCAAGGATCATCTTCGGGCGCTGACCGAGCAGGGACATCTGACCCTCCACGGAGCCGGTCGTGGGACCTGGTACGGCTTAAGCTGACGCCGGAGCGAAGCGTCCCCCGATCAGCCGAAATCGGAGCTATGGTCCAATTGTGCGCAGCCGCCATTGCCACGTGCCTTTGCCTGATATAGCGGGGCTCCATTCGCGGGCTCGATGAGGCATGTCTGACCGGAGACCGGCGTCGCCTCGATCGTCCTCCCGCAACGGCCATCCGAAACTTTCTTCCCCTGCGGACGCAACCCCACTCGACAGGCCGAGTGGGGACCCCGGCGTGCCGCATTCCTCGCGCAGCAACAAAGTTCCTCCCGGCCGCCCTCCATTTCATTGCGGCCCGGCAAGCCACCCCACGGCGCGATGCGCAATGGGGACCCCGGGGGTGCGGTCCGATCGTCCCCGGTCCTTTCGACAGCCATCGAGGCCGCGAAGGGCGCGGCCCGAAACCAACGAAAGGAACACCACAATGGCAACGATCGGCACCTTCACCTCCACCGAAACCGGCTTCAACGGCTCGATCCGCACGCTTGCCCTCAACGTCAAGGCCCGCATCGCCCGCATCGAAAACCCCTCCGACAAGGGACCGCACTACCGCATCTACGCCGGCAACGTCGAGCTCGGTGCGGCCTGGCAGAAGCGCTCCGAGCAGGACCGCGACTACCTCTCGGTCAAGCTGGACGACCCGAGCTTCCCCGCTCCGATCTACGCAACCCTCACCGAAGTCGAAGGCGAGGACGGCTACCAGCTGATCTGGTCCCGCCCCAACCGGGACTGAGATCCGGACGAGGCCCCGCTCGCCAAGGCGGGGCCAAGCGGCCGAATAGAGAAGCCGGGAGCGGGCATCGAGCCCGCTTCCGGCTTTCCTGGTGCCATGCGGAACCGGAAATGTCTGCTCATAGCGCTCCAGTATGCCGTGCCGGCATGGCGGCCTCAAGGACGAGCGGTCAACCCCCAATTTTGCCTCCGCTTCGGTTCCCGCCGCTCCAACAAAATCGGCTCCCCCACTCGCCGCCGCTGGCGGTCGCGTTCGCGATCCCTGACCCCGCCATCCCGTCCCGCCCCGCGTCGTCGTCTTTCACGAACTCAAGGAGATGAGACGATGACGATCGAACAGCACATCGAGGAACTGCGTGCCGAACTGAGGAACGCATGGGGCGCGGCCGAGCGGCGTCAAATCGAGGCGGAGCTCCAACTCGCCGAGGCCGATCTGGCCGTCATGCTTGCCGAACAGGAGGGCGCCGTCGAAGCCGAGCCGCCATTCTGAGCGGCTCGTTCCTCCTGTTATTTGAGCCGGTCCGCCGGCTCGACCGGCCTCCCGGCTGTCAGGGATTTCACCCCTCAACGCTCCCCCCGGCTCCCGCCGGAGACGGTCGCGTCCCCTACGGGTCCGCGGGTCTCTTCTCTCTATGACCTCCCATTCTACTCCAGCAAATCCGGCGTCAAGGACGGCGCGGTCTCCCCCAATTTTTCCGCCGCCAGGCTCTGGAAAAATCGGTTCCCCCGCTTGCGAGCCGCGTCCCGCGGTCCTTGACCCCTCTTTGCTACAGAGTGGCCGATCTCCGTCATCAACGAAGGAGATCACATCATGACAACCGATCAGAACATCATGCTCTACGCCAAGCTTTCAGGCTTCCGTCTCGTCGTCCTCGCAAACCGCATCGGTTGCGACAGCGAATTCTCGCGAGCGCTCCACGATCGCCTGATCAAAGGACTGGAGGCAGCAATTGGCTGCGTGCGGATCATCATGGCGCTGGAGCGGAGCGTTCTCACCGGAGGCGAGGAGTTCGCCGACTATCAGTTGGAGGGGGAGGCCGAGATATTCGGGCGCTTTACTATCAACTTGCTGGACGATCTCGAATTCGATTTCGACACGCATGAATATCGCATCAACGGCGGCGATTGGGCCATCGCTTTGACGGCGGACTATACCGGCGTTGATATCGACTATCCGGAGCTGATCGCGCTCACTGACGACGAACTCGGCTCACTTGCGCCGATCATCACGGCGATCACGCGGGAAACCGGCACCCCGGTAAATGCGTCCCGTATCAGCTACGACGATCACGCAGAATCATAATCAGTCTTGCGGTGCAGTTTCATCCGAGGGGCGGCGAGAGCCGCCTCTCAATAGGGATGTCGAGGAGGCATCGCGATCGTAGCGATGGCGACCAGTTGAGCCTCTTCCTTTCGATCCTGCTGTCATCTCTCATCGGGGATGTTGCAGCCCGTTCGTCACGACGCAACCTGCCGCCGCCAGAATTTTCCCCACAGCACTGCTGCTCCTCGCGGATCAAAATTCAGTCGCCGGCAAGTCCTCCACATTCGTTTCGGTGCGTCCCTCCTTTCCGGTCTGCCGACTATCCCCGCGATGACCGCAATTCGAAAGGAGAAACAACATGCAACAGCTCGCTCAATTCCTCGCCGCCACCGGCCGTCGGCTCCGTACTCTCTGCAAGGTGATCAGCCACTTCTTCCGCAAGGGCAAGCTCGGCTTGAAGCTCGTGATCAAGATCCCCTTCTTCGTCGAGATCGAAGTGTCCCTCGAGACCGACTGGGACCGGCGTCGCTGAAACGCCCTCTTGGCCCGCTTCGGCGGGCCTTTCCCAATTTGCCACAGAGGCGCGCGGGCGGTAACCGCGTTTGCGCTTTTGTCGAAGCAGATCGAGAAACAGTTCGACAGCTTCCTCTTCCCGCCCGAAATGATGGACCATCATTTGACCCTTCGCGCCAATGCGGCCCCACTTCCTGAGTAGGCAAACATCGCCAAAGAGGTTCGGTTCGATCGACATGGCGTAGTAGCGTGCCATGTTCTTCGCGACATCCGTGCGTTCGACATAGAGATGGTAGGGTTGCGCGATCATGAGATCAGAATCGCCGATCGCGGGAATCGCGTCCAACGACACTTTTGAATCGGTCGGGGTGGATCGATTCACATCGGTGATGAAATCGGAAATGTCATGACAGGCTTGGGCGGGACGCCTTCGGCGCACGGCTCTATTCGCGGTGCTCACGGAGCCCGCACACGATCTCCGCCCCATGGTGACGATCCTCTCGCGGCTCTCAGCCGCACCATCCATGTCGAGCGCCGTCCCAGCGCCGGGCGAGGCCCTCGTTGACGAGGGTGTCTCCAAGCGAGCGCCCTGCCCGCGTCACGGTACGGAGCTTGCGGCCATACTTGTCTTCGTCGCACAACCCGGCTGAAAGCGAAAACTTGCCAGCATTGAGCAGCGCCCGCAGGCGTGCTTTCGCGGCCTCGCCCTTGATCCTTTCCGCCTCGCAGCGCGGCGGGCTGAGTTCCGGCGTGTCGATATCCGCGATGCGGATTTTCTCTCCCTCGAACCAGAACGTATCGCCGTCGACGATGCAGTTCACATGGCGATCTGCACCGCAGAATGAAAATGCCGCTGACGATGAATCCGCTGTTGGTGTGTTGGCCGCAGTCACAAACCCAGAAAGCTTATTAATACCCCCGAAGGCAAGCCAGCCTCCCGCAGCAATGACCATGGCGCAGACGATCGCGATCAGGGGTTTGCGCGGGCGGCTCGGTCCCGATCGGGGTGACTTCCCCTGCCAGCGATGTCGATCGTTCCTGCTGCCGGACTTCCTCGGCTTTCTGAACGGAACCACATTCGATTTCGTCACCTCGGTCCTCTCCTGTATTCCCCAACTTATCGGCTTCGGTTCATCCGCGTTTATGAGCAAGCGTGCTATCAGACGGTGTGCGGGAGCGGGGCGCGGTCGGTCCCGCCTCCCCTTCGGGCCTCTTTGTTGAGGCTCCTGCGGCTGCGCTATTTCCCGCTCCTCGCACGACGAGAATTCCCGAAATCCCGCCCTTTCGTGCGACGCTGATTTCTCCGATACTCTTCATTTTTCTGGATCGACCTTGCTCGCTGCTCTGCGCGCCGGCTCGATCAGAGGGGCTTCGGGTGGGCTTCCAAGCTTGTGAAACCTGTTCGTGCCAACACAAGCTTTCATGTCGTCGCGCCGAAACCAGATCGCGCGGCCGCATCGAAGCGGCGCGTTCCCCGCCGTGAAGACGATCTGTTCGTCAGCGCGCATGCGAAGGACTTCGTGCGGCTGGATCAACGGTCGTGCGGCCAACTGCTTCGACCGCGTCCGCGACGATCCTTTCATCTGCGAACTTCGGCTGACCTGGTCGATCTCGGCCGTCGTCATGCCGCAGCGACGCGAGATGTAATCCGCGGTTTCCGTATCGTTGATCGCCGCGAAACTGATCCAGCTCGCGCTCTCGAACCACTTGCTCGCGGCATCGCGGCCGCCGTAGGTTTCCCGCATCTGGCCGATTGACTGGTAGATCATGAGAAGCGTGATGCCATACTTCCGGCCGGCGTCGCGCGCGGTCTCCAGGATCCGCATGTAGCCAAGGCGGGCAACCTCATCGAGGAGGAACAGTGCTCTGCCCTTCATCAAACCATCGCGGTTATAAATTGCATTGAGGAACGAGCCGATGATGACGCGTGCGAGGCCCGCATGCGTCTCCAGGGTCTTGAGATCGATGTTGATGAAGACGTCGGTGTTTCCATCGGCAAGATCCCCCGTCGAAAACGTCTTGCCCGAAACCAGCGCGGCGTAGTTCGGATAGGACAGCCAGTGGGTTTCCTTGATGGCATTCGCATAGACGCCGGAGAAGGTTTCAGGCGTCATGTTCACGAAGGCCGCGACGTTCTCCTTTACGAAATCCGAGTCCGAATTGTCGTAGATTTCCTGCAGGCGTTGGCGCAACTGCGGTTCAGGTTCGGAAAGATTGGCGCGGACCTGGCGAAGCGTCTGGTTCTCCTTCTCAGTATGTCCGGAAAGGCAAACGTCGGCGATCATCGCCGTCAACAACTGCAAGGCCGAGGCCCGGAAGAAGTCGTCGCGCACACCGCGCGTACCGCCGCTATCGCTCATGATCCATGAGGCAACGGATGCGATATCCTCTTCCTTGGTGCCGCCGAATTGCCCGATCCAATCCAGCGCATTGAATCCGGTTTCCGGCTTCTTCGGATCGAGGACGAACAGGTCTCGGTCCGCGCTGGTGCGATGGGCCGACACCATTGGGGCAACCTCATTCGACGGGTCGAGGACGATCAGCGAGGCGCCCCATTTGAGCGCCGTCGGGATCGTCACCGATGTCGTCTTGAAACCGCCGGAACCAGCGAACACGATGCCATGCGACGAACCGAACGAACCGTCGAAGCATAAGAGCGGTGACTTACCACCGGCACCCCATGTGTCGGGATCATCGGCGCGAAACGCGCGCGTCCCTACGCTGTCCTTGTCGACGCGATATCGCTCGCCGACGACGATACCGCCGCCCTCCGCAAACAGGCCCGTCGTCTCCTGCATTTTCATCCAGTCGGCCTCTCCATGCAGCGCCCGCTTGCCGCGTATGCGTTTGGGCTCGGCACTGGCGAAGGCCGCGTTGCCGACGAGCGCAACGCGGAGGGCGAAGCAGGCAGAAAGCGCTGCAGCTGCCGCTCCGATCAGCGTCGCCGGATCGAGATAGGAGAGGAGCGACTTGCCGACCGGAACCTGGTTCGCGAATGCCGACAGCCTGATCGCCTCGCGAACGATGGCGACAATGATCGTCGCTAGCCCTCCGGCGGCGACGCCCCATCCTGCCGTCTTGATCCTGATCGCGCCGGCGCTCGCGAACAGCAACACGATGCCGATGACCGCCGCGGCGACATAAGGCAGGGCAATGCCGGCGCGGCCGAGCGTCTGTCGAGCAGCCTCCGTCTTTCCGAAGCCGGACAGCCAGTGTTCGATCCCGGTCAATCCGATCACGACCAGGATCATCAGCACGACAGGCGCCATGAAAAGAATGATCCTATTCATCGCTGTTGCCAAAGGCCCCCGCGCCGATCGCCAGCAGCCGCGGCCGTTCGGTCTCATCTGCTTTGAGGCGCTGGCTCAAATCGATGAGCGCGCCCAGCAGCAGCGCCCGTTTCTCGTATCGAAGGCCCGCTTTGACGATCAGACCGCCGAGCTCGATCTTTTCCCGCGTGTCCTTCTTGCGGGCGTCGGATGTGGTCGTGCGCGCCATCCGCTCAAGCCTCAGCAGTCCCGCCCGCAGCCGCGCCAGTCGCGTTCTGCGTGGACGGTGCCCTGCTTTCGCCTGCGCCTGCTCCCCTCTTTCCTCCGGTCGTACGAACCTCGCCTCCGCGAAACCGTTTCGCCAGGTCCTCGAAGGCCGCCTGCAGCTCTGCCTCGTCGACCTCGATCTCGCCAAGTCCGGCCTTGAGGGCGATCCGGCCGATGCGCTCGGCCTCACGGGTCTCGGCGATCTTTAGCTGCTCCTGGAGTTTGGCGATTTCGTCGCGGATCTTGGAGGATGGCCTTTTCATTCCGTACGTCTCCTTTGGGTTGGAAAGCTTGTCTTTCGAACCCAGTTTCCCGGAGGAGCGTGCGGAACGCACTACTGTGAATCCTACAATCGCCAAAGCGCCAGCTTTGGTGAATGATCCCGGCCGTTCCGAAGGAGCGGATCCGAAGGGCGCAATTATACGTCGCTGACGCGACGTTCTGCTTTTTGCCCCTGGCGGGGCCTTCCGCTTCCGACGAACCTGTTGATTTCGTTCGCAACCGGGAAAGAATTGCTGTGGCCGTCCCCCATTTCTCCGTCAGCGTTGTCGCCCGCGGCTCCGGCCGCAGCGCCGTGCTGTCGGCGGCCTACCGGCACTGCGCCAAGATGGAGTTCGAGCGCGAGGCTCGAACGATCGACTACACTCGCAAGCACGGATTACTGCACGAAGAGTTCGTTATTCCCGCAGACGCTCCCGAATGGCTGCGAACGATGATCGCGGATCGTTCGGTCGCCGGTGCTTCCGAAGCCTTCTGGAACAAGGTCGAAGATTTCGAGAAGCGCTCCGATGCGCAGCTTGCCAAGGACGTCACCATTGCTCTGCCGATCGAACTGAGCGCTCAGCAGAATATCGCGCTCGTGCGGGATTTCGTCGAACGGCACATCACGTCGAACGGCATGGTGGCCGACTGGGTCTATCATGACGCGCCGGGCAACCCGCACGTTCATCTGATGACAACCTTGCGGCCGCTGACCGAAGACGGTTTCGGCGCCAAGAAGGTCGCGCTGCTTGGACCGGACGGCAATCCGATCCGCAACGATGCCGGCAAGATCGTCTATGAGCTCTGGGCTGGAGGCATCGACGATTTCAACGCGTTTCGCGACGGATGGTTTGCCTGCCAGAACAGGCATCTGGCGCTGGCCGGTCTCGACCTTCGCGTCGACGGCCGCTCCTTCGAAAAGCAGGGGATCGATCTCGAACCGACCATCCACCTTGGCGTCGGGACCAAAGCGATCGAGCGGAAAGCCGATGTTGCTACGAAGCCGGTCGAGCTCGAGCGCATCGAACTGCAGGATGCGCGCAGAGCCGAAAACGCGAGACGGATCGACCGGAGCCCAAAACTCGTCATCGACCTGATCACGCGTGAGAAGAGCGTCTTCGACGAGCGTGATGTCGCCAAGATCCTGCATCGTTATATCGACGATCCCGCCCTGTTCCAAAGCCTCATGGTCCGGATCATCCTGCATCCCGACACGTTCCGCCTTGAGCGCGAGCGGATCGACTTTGCCACTGGTTCCAGATTGCCCGCCAAATACACGACGCGGGAAATGATCCGGCTGGAAGCGCAGATGGCCAATCGCGCCGTCTGGCTATCGCAACGGTCGTCACATGGCGTGCGGGATCCGGTGCTCGCCGCGACTTTTGCCCGTCATGACCGCCTGTCGGATGAGCAGAGAACTGCGATCGAGCACGTCGCGGGAGCCGAGCGGATTGCCTCGGTGATCGGCCGCGCCGGCGCCGGTAAGACGACGATGATGAAGGCGGCACGCGAAGCCTGGGAGGCGGCCGGCTATCGGGTCGTCGGTGGCGCACTTGCCGGCAAGGCGGCCGAAGGGCTGGAGAAAGAAGCGGGAATCCCTTCTCGGACACTTTCGTCCTGGGAGCTTCGCTGGAATGCGGGAAGAAACCAGCTCGACAGCAAGACGGTCTTCGTTCTGGACGAGGCCGGCATGGTGTCGTCGCGGCAGATGGCGCTGTTCGTCGAAGCGGTGACGAAGGCCGGCGCCAAGCTCGTTCTCATCGGCGATCCCGAACAGCTCCAACCGATCGAAGCAGGCGCCGCGTTTCGGGCGATTTCCGATCGCATTGGGTATGCGGAACTCGAAACCATCTATCGCCAGCGCCAGCAATGGATGCGCGATGCCTCGCTCGACCTGGCGCGCGGCAACGTCGGCAAGGCAGTCGACGCCTACCGTGCCAATGGCAAGGTGATCGGGTGGGATCTGAAGGCCGACGCCGTCGACAACCTCATCGCCGCCTGGGACCGCGATTACGATCCGGCGAAGACGTCGCTGATCCTGGCTCATTTGCGCAGGGACGTTCGCATGCTCAACCAGATGGCGCGCATCAAACTCATCGAGCGCGGGGTTCTCGACAAGGGAGCTATGTTCAAGACGGCGGACGGCGATCGCAATTTTGCCGTGGGCGACCAGATCGTGTTCCTCAAGAACGAAGGATCGCTCGGCGTCAAGAATGGCATGTTGGCCAAGGTCGTTGAGACCGGGCCGGGCCGCATCGTCGCGCAGGTTGGCGATGGCGAGCTTGCGCGCCAGGTGCTGGTGGAACAACGCTTCTACAACAACCTCGATTATGGCTATGCCACGACGATCCATAAAAGCCAGGGCGCCACGGTCGATCGGGTCAAGGTGCTGGGTTCTCTTTCTCTTGATCGCCACCTCACCTATGTCGCCATGACTCGTCATCGTGAGGACCTGGCCGTCTATTACGGCCGAAGATCCTTCGCCAAGGCCGGCGGCTTGATCCCAGTCCTCTCGCGCAGGAACGCCAAGGAAACGACCCTCGATTACGCTGGTGGTCCCTTCTACCATCAGGCCCTTCGCTTCGCCGAGGCTCGAGGTCTCAATCTCGTCAACGTGGCCCGCACGCTCCTCCGCGATCGGCTGGAATGGACGGTTGGGCAAAAGCAAAAGCTCATCGATCTTGGTGCGCGGCTGGCCGCGGTCGCCGCCAAGCTCGGGCTCATCATCGGCTCTGTGAAATCCCCAATTCATGACACTGTCAGGAAGGCAAGACCCATGGTTTCCGGCATCACCACCTTCGCAAAATCAATCGACCAGGCGGTGGAGGACAAGGTCACAGCCGATCCCGGTTTGAAGAAACAGTGGGAGGAGGTTTCGACCCGTTTCCACCTCGTCTACGCGCAGCCGGGAATCGCGTTCAAGGCGATCAACGTCGACGCACTGCTGAAGGATGGAGCGGTGGCGAATGCCACCATCGGCAGGATCCGCGATCAACCGGAAAGCTTCGGCGCCTTGAAAGGCAAGACCGGTCTACTGGCAAGCGGCACTGACAAGCAGGCGCGGGCAACAGCGCTGACCAACGCGCCGGCTCTGGCTCGAAATCTGGAACGCTATCTGCGCCAGCGTGCAGAGGCGGAGCGCAAATATGAGGTCGAGGAACGCGCCGTCCGTCTGAAGGTGTCCATCGATATTCCGGCGCTCTCGGCAAACGCAAAGCAGACCCTCGAACGTGTGCGCGATGCGATCGACCGCAACGACCTGCCGGCCGGTCTCGAATATGCGCTTGCCGACAAAATGGTGAAGGCGGAGCTCGAGGGATTTGCGAGAGCTGTATCGGAGCGTTTCGGCGAGCGGACCTTCCTGCCTCTTGCCGCAAAAGGCACCAACGGACAGACATTTAACACCGTCACCGCGGGGATGACGGCCGGACAGAGGGCCGAAGTGCAATCAGCATGGAATTTTATGCGGACCGCGCAGCAGCTGGCCGCGCATGAGCGCACGACGGAGGCTTTGAAACAGACGGAAACCCTGCGTCAGACAAAGAGCCAGGGACTGTCCCTGAAATGACGGCGCAAGTCTCTGTACGTCGGATGCGACCTGCGCGACGATCGAATGCCGTCGTGCTTTTGTTGGTGGCGGCAACCGTCGTTGGGGGCAGTGCCGCTGCCGCCAAGATCGGCGGCTACCGCATCAACCTGACGCCGAGCGAGCCCCTCGGGATATGGCGCATCTCGGCGCTCAATCGAGTGGTATCGGCAGGCGATCTCGTCTTCATTTGCCCTCCGCAAACGCCTGTCATGCGAGAGGCCAGAGCGCGTGGCTATCTCCGCTTCGGAACCTGCCCGGGCGGGGTCGCTCCGCTCATCAAGACGGTCATCGCGGTTCCCGGGCAGCATGTCGAAATCGGTGCGGGCGTAACGATCGACGGGCATGCGATCCCTTTCTCCGATCTGGCTCAGCGCGACGGCAAGGGTCGGCCGATGGTGCCGTATTTCGGCGGCGCCGTGCCGGCACAAAGCGTCTTCCTCCATTCACCGCACAGGAGCTCCTACGACTCCCGCTACTTCGGTCCCCTTCCCGTTTCGGGCATCCTCGGCCTGGCGCAACCGGTGCTCACCTATGTGCCGTAAGCGCGTTCGGCCGGTCCTGTTGATTGCCGCTTCAATCATCGCCGGAACGGTGGCGTGGAGCGGTCACGTCCTTTTCCTTCCGCTCGCATGCACGTTTCCAACCCTCTGGGCGCTTGCGCGGTCACGACTGGCGGCCGCAGCGGTTTCCGCCGGTTATTTCCTCGCTGCATCACGCGGTCTGCCGCAGGGCGTTGCCACCTTCTATTCCTCCGACCTCTGGCCGGGACTGCTGCTCTGGCTCAGCGCATCGCTGGGCTTTGT
Source organism: Pararhizobium sp. O133 (assembly GCF_051669845.1). Taxonomy (NCBI): domain Bacteria; kingdom Pseudomonadati; phylum Pseudomonadota; class Alphaproteobacteria; order Hyphomicrobiales; family Rhizobiaceae; genus Pararhizobium; species Pararhizobium sp. O133. The sequence goes on from NZ_CP196428.1 coordinate 272,495, forward strand.
CGGTGTCCACGCAATGTTCTGGACGAGATGCGAACGTACACGACCGTTTCGCTACCTCGCGGCAGTCTTGCTCATGGCCATTCCGCCAATCGGTATCACCGGCTGGGCGCATCCGATCACGGCCGCGGGCGTGCTGTTTCCGGGATGGGGATGGTGGGGGCTCCTTGCCGCGACAGCCGGCCTCATGGGCCTCGTAACCCGCATGTGGCCAGCTGTCGCGATTGTCCTGGCAGGCTTTTGGATCTGGTCCGCCGCAACCTGGGACGAGCCGAAGCTAACGGAAGCGTGGCGGGGCGTCGATCTCGAATTCGGCGCTTCACTCGGTCGCGACGTCAGCATTAGGCACCACCGTGATCTGATTGCCACGGTGAAGGATCGAGCATCCGGCGGCGCCCTCACCATTGTCCTCCCCGAGAGCGCCCTGGGCTTCTGGACGCCGACCGTCGAGCGGCTCTGGGTAAATGGGCTGCAGGGCACTGACGTCACCGTCATTGCCGGCGCTGCGGTCGTCGATACGGGCGGATACGATAATGTTCTGGTCGCTCTCTCTCGTAACGGTGCTCGCGTCATTTATCGCGAGCGCATGCCGGTCCCGGGCTCGATGTGGCAGCCTTGGCGTCCCCTGCTGGGTCAGAGCGGTGGCGCGCGGGCGCATTTCATCGCGGACCCGGTAGTGGCGGTCGCTGATGCTCGGGTCGCACCGCTGATCTGCTACGAGCAACTGATCGTCTGGCCCGTTCTCCAATCCATGCTCCACGATCCGGACGTCATTGTCGCCGTCGGCAACGGCTGGTGGACCAAGGGGACATCCATCGTCGCCATCCAACGCGCCAATGCGGAAGCCTGGGCGCGTCTGTTCGATAAGCCCCTCTTGATTTCCTTCAACACCTGAAGCCCGAGGAGACCTCATGCTCGACGCTGCCCTGATCCAACAATGCGCCGACCCCTCATTGAAGCCGGCAATCGTCGAACAGTTCGTGACCGCTGCGGGCTCGAACGATCCGCTTGCCGTCACGGTCAAATCGGGTGGCCGATTGATCCTCGTCCCGAAGGCGATGACGCCGGACGAGGCCATGGCGATCGTCCGGCAGTATGTCGGCCAGGCAGTGGTCCGCGTCGGCTTGACACAGTTCCCTGCGGGTGTCGGCGTCAAGGATACGGCCGACTTAAAGGCTGATCTCGTCGATCCTTGCGAAAACCTTCGCAAGGGAACGGCGATGTTCGCGAAGGTCTTGCGGATCGTTGCCAAATGGTACGGCAATCCGAAGAGCGATGACGTCTTCCCTCAGATCTTCGAGGACGCTGTCTACGCCTGGAAGACCGGCGAGTTCGAAGGCGTGAGCGTGTTCCAGGCGGAGGATCCGAGAAAAAGCGTGACGATAGACAATGTATTGCCTCCAGAGGAGGCCGAGGCGAGCAGCGACATACCTCCTGCGGATACAAGCACTGAAGGCGCCGAGAAAAGCGAGAACGTTGGGTCAGCTGAGATGCGGATCGACCTGTCGAGGATCGGAGGAAAATGATTTCCTTGGAAGGTGACTATACTTCCGGAAGCGAATAGCGCGTGAGAACCGCTTCCTCTCCGTCGAGGGTTACTTCGATGACTGCGTTGACCATATCCTGCGCGCCTGCCAGATCCTGCAATATGAGGGCAAACAATTCTCGTTGCAGCACAGGCAGCACCTGCGGGACGATAATCACCAGACCCGCATGCAGCTCTTCCTTGGCATAGAGCTTCCGGAAGTCGCGGGCGTTGTTCGTCACGAAGGTGAAATCTTCCTCGATAATCCGAGGCATTAGGTCCCAATCGGTCTCGCCGCTCAGTCCCAGCCAATTTACATGGAAACAATCGTGGCCGTGCTCTTGAGCCACGGCCACGAGAGACGTGTGAAGGCATTCATCGATAAGAAACTTCACGAGGTCGAGCCAGACGTTTTAGGGACGTTCTCGTTCCGAAGGATCAGGCGCTTCACGGATTTCACCTTCAGGCCCTGCTCCGAAAGCTTCCTCGGACGTCCTCTGGCGGGATGGGCCGCAACCCAGATCTCGGCAAGTTCCACCATGCGCTCGGTGAGCGAAGGATAGCCCTCAACGATTTCCGCTGTACTTGCGCCTTGGGTCTTCATCGCGGCAATCGTTCGCACGGGAACACGGGTTCGCTTGAAAACCGGCTCGCCGCCCACGACGCCTTTCACGCTTTCAATCAGTCGTTCGGCTTCTCGAAGCGCCTCGGCCCGCGCGGCCAGTTGTTCTCGTGCTCGCGCAACGTCGATAATGAGATAATCGTCTGCCCTAACAGTTTCGGCATCGGGGTTCTGGTCGATCGTATCGAATAGGCGCTTGCGGCGCTCGGCAGACAAGATCGATCCGACGCCGTACCAGAGCTTCAACCGAAGCAGATCCTCATCGGTGAGTGCTCGACCCCTGCTACCAACGAGATGAGTCTCGATGATGCGCTTGTCGATCGCATTGTGCACCGACTTCACAGCGATCTCGCTGACAGCCGCCGCCTCGGCGGGTGTGTAGGCGTGTGATGTGCTGGCCATAATCATTCTCCTTGTGGAGAATATATAATGCGGCCCGCCGCTCGTGTAAAGCCTTGACCCATGCTCAATCTCAGTGGTCGAGCTGTCCCAATCGATCGATGCACATCGGCTTCGGAGCGGAAACCGCCTCCGAACCCTAAAATCCAGTCGACCACGGGCGCGATTTGCAGATCAGTTCGATTTGGTCACAAGCTCGGCGGGTTCGACGCCCAGCGCTTCTGAAATCTGGCCAAGGACGGTGAGGGTTGCCGACATTTCGGCGCGTTCAATGGCACCGATATGGCGTGCGCTCAGGCCTGTGCGGTGCGCCAGTTCCTCCTGCGTCAGTTTCTTGCCATGACGTATTCGACGCAAATTGACCGCCATGACCTCGTTGAGATCCATGACGTGAGCGGAACCTGAATCGGAATTATTGTTCTAGGAACTATAGTTCCGATTCGACATGTCCTGTGATATTGGGGGCAATCGATCTTCGACGGATTTGCAATGTTGGTCTTATGATAGTCTGTAGCGCGGCCGCACAGTGCGGGACCAAAGCATCGTTTCGAGTGGTGAAGGAATGAGTTTCGAGGAAAAACGAATGAACGATGCGGAGTCCTCTGAGACCGACAAGAGCGAGCGGGATCCGCGGTTCTGTTCGATGCCGAAGGAAGCGTTGGAGGAATTGGCGGTGTCGGCAATACACGAACACCGCCGGCTGCTCGCCGCGGATGAGGCTGTCTACGAGGAATGGACTCGCGCGAGCGGCGACCCCTCGGTTTCCAGCGACGTCCTGGCAAACCTGCAGGATGAATACATTGCCCGTCAGAAGAAGTCCGAAGCCCAGCAGGAAGAGCTGTCGCAGATCATCGACGCACTTGGCTACATCCCCGACGTCCCATTGGACGATTCAGCACGGTGTTTCGAACATACAATCCGGCCATCAGTATCATCGTATCGGGCGGAGAAGACTGGAAGCTAGCTCGTTGTGTTCATGTTGGTATATTGCCACCCATAAATTCGACGCCCAGTTCATTAAACCTACGCCAACGTATTTCACATTGACGCCGAGAACCGCCTTCCAGCGCCAGCTCGAACACGTTGGGAAGTTCCATCGTCGTTTCCATGACCAACCGGGCGCCACCTGCAGACAGATTGCGGATCGTGCAATCCCGCGTGGCCACGCCGTTGTTATAGATGATACGCGCGCCCTTGAAGGCGCGTATTCTGGGGGACGCCCGCCGCTCATCCACGGCAGAGCAAACCGTCGGGACGTGCAACGTGGTATGGAGCCCCGTGCGGCCACATCAGTAGTTGGTGTAGCATGCTTCGGCTTTCAGCTGAGTGCCGCCCGCCAGGGACGTCAGGAGATTTGGCACAACGGTCGTGAACTCGTATTCGATCCTCGCCTTTGAAAGACCTTCCAAACCGTTGCAGCTGGCACTGCGATCGAGAGTGATCGCCGTCGGATCAAGTTGGATGAGCCACCCCGCCGCTTTGGACTTCGCAAATGCGATCGCATTCTCCGAGCTGTAGGCTCCACCGTCTTCGCATTGGATCTGCGGTATGCCCATGCAACGCGCCGTGGCGATTGCTGTTTCGTGAAGAGCATGGGTCGCCCAGAACAACCGGGCAAATTCGATCATACCAAACAGCAACAACAAAAAGACCGGCGCGACCAACGCAAACTCAACGGCGCTGGCGCCGGAACGTTCACGAATGAACCTGCGTATGGAATACCTCATTTCGTCTGCACCATTGCGTTGGCGGCAATGGAACCGTCCTTGACGACATCGAACATCGTGAAGAACGGGGTATATGCCTGCTTTGCCGTTACAGCGACATAGCGTCCGGCACGCCCGCCGTCAGGGCAAGACGAGTTGCAGGTGACTTGCGACCCCCACTCGACAGATGCGGCATTCCCCTTCGGGCAATAGCAGGCATTGGCCTGACTGGAGACGCCACCGATCTTGATCGTCGCCCCGTCATAACTGGCCTGCGGACCGTTATTGACCTGTATTGCCGCGGTGGCATCGCCCCGATAATTGCTGGCGATCATGAGGGCAAGATTCTTGGCCAGTTCGCTACCGTTGCTGCCATCGACCTGGTCGGCATGGGCGATTGCATAGCTGGCGCTTGCCGAGACGGCCGCCTCCAGTTGAAATCGCGAGAACACCAGCATTCCCAGATCGACACTCGCCACGAAGACGAGAGCGAAGATGGGAACGACCAAGGCAAATTCGATAGCAGCATTGCCCTTTGTGTCTTTCAACACAAAAAGCGGATGGCCAAGGCGAACGCGTGCTCGCAGCGCCATTATTCTCAGAAACGTCTTCATTGGACCAAGGCCACCTTTCGGGTTCCACTCAGTTGCGTACATTCGGACATCGCTTGGGAGCCGCCGGATAGCGAGATGCTCGTGCCGATCAGTTGCAGACAGCCGTTACCCGCGTCCCCGAGCTGACCACCACCGCCAAAATCGATCACGCCATTTGGAAAATAGAAGGCGCCCGAGATTTTCGCTCTGCCGCCGGAGGTGATCTCAGCGCCTGTCGTATTCTTGGAAGACTGCGGACCGATAACCGCCAATTCCGCATAGGGGCCGGATTTCGGGGCGTTGAGCGTGATGGCGTTGCCGCCGGTCAGGCAGAATGACTTTCCGCTACATTCCCAATCAGAAGGTGTTTCGGTGCCTGACAGGACGATGGTGACGTCCTTGCCGGAGACCGCGACGTTGTCGCTGCATGCGGAGCCGCCGGTATTCACCGAGAAGTACCCGTCAACGGTATAGGTACCAGCGCCAAGTCGTGCACCGCCTGCCAGATTGACGTTTCCGGATATGTCATGCTCGGCGCTTGCGGGGATGGTGATGCAGCTACCGCCACCACCGCCGTTCAGATCTCCGTTCAGGCGGAAAACACCCTTTCCGGTGCTGGCATCCGCCATGACCGTGATGGAGCCGCCATCAAGCCCGATGGCGTTGTCGCCGCTGGATTTCCCGATGGTGTAGCTGTTGGACGTACCGGCCCCGAGTTTGAGTGTGGCGCCTGCACCCGTGTAGAAACCTGCGTCAAACACGAAGGCGCTTGGTCCATCTATGGTGACTTTGCCCGAGGCACAGAGGCTATAGCGGGCATCACCACATTTCTCGCCTCCCATGCCGAAGTGGAACGAACCAGTTCCAAATGTCAGGTCCGCACCATAGACCCCCTTCTCGACGTTGAACGTGCCGTCACCGAATTCGAGCTTCGTGCCGAAGTCGTTCTGAATCCTGCCCGAGAAGTTATAGACTGTCGACTTGACCCCCGAGACGTTGAACTTCACCTGGAGGTTGCCGTGGACAAGCAACGAGCCGATGTTGATCTTGGAACCGCTGCAGGTCACATCCCACTTGTCCATCCAGTACTGATTGTAGTTGGCCGGATCGTAGCTGCATCCAATGGCCTGCAGGGCGGCGGCAGTGTCCGGGGGTGAGGTGCTGCCACCGAACTCGATGTCCTTGCCTTTGGTGACCGAAGCCTCAGTCGGCCAGGACGCCTTCCGAATTATGTCGAGGCGAGCATTGAGTTCCGCCACGCCCGCGTGATTTTCCAAGGGATCGGAGGTGTACTGCTTGGTGACGGGAGCTTCGCTGCCGTCGCCTTTCACAATGTTCGCTGTCCACGGACAGGGCTGCGAAGAACCCTCAAAGTAGGTGGCACTCTTGGCTGTGATCTTGGTACCACATGGTGCGATCAGATCGTTGTTAGAGGCCACGTAGCAATTTGGCGCGCCGACCTGGACACCACCGGAAAGCGTCACGCCTGTTCCCGATTTATCAAGCGCGATGATGCAGGCACTTTCCGCCGCGCCAAACGAAGAATAGGCCTCTGCTGCGACGTCAAGCTGAGGTTTCACCCCTAGAACCGGCGCCAGAAACAGCGTGTTCGTCGTCTTCACCTCAACGTATACCGCCTGGAGCTTTTCGTTTTTCGGTGACGCCGCAAGCGAGACGGAAACGTTCGCGGGATCGACGCCGTTGAGCTTCGCAACATTGAGCGCGGCAGACCTCATCCGATCCTGCGAGCTTGTTTCACTATAGGCGAGCGCGCCCGCGTAAGATGCCAGATCAGCAGTGCGCTGATTTTCGTCCCGGACCAGCAACCCGTATCCATACTCGACGGACAAAGCAGCAAAACCAATGATGACCGGCAGCAGTATTGCCGCCATGATCGCGATGCCGCCGTGCCGGTCGGCGCTCAAACGTAAAATAAGGTGGTGAATAATCTTCATGGTCAAAATTCTCTTTGGGAGCCATGGGCCAGTGCAAACCTGATGGCCGGGCGCCTTTGCTCTTCATATTTTTTGTCTGGCAAATGGCGACCCGGCTCCGTTCCACGAGGGACCCCAAAACAGGGTTCTCGCTCCAGCGATGGGACCGAAAAACGAAGTGCTCTGCGCTGTTCCTGGCTGCACTTCACCGCGAACGCGGACAGAGCCCGACGGAATGGACACCACTGAGCAATCGCTCAGTCCGCGTTCTCAGAACGCCTCCCAATCTCCGGTAGCGATTGCTGCATTGCCCTGACTGGCAAATGTTTCACGCAGTTTCGACCGAAGGTCGCGCGCCGGAGAGGACGCCGCGTGCACAGTGGCTTTCCCAACAGGGCGAGGACGCGCGATCGAACCTCGGCCGGTGTTGAAATCGCTGAGCATACCCGTGATACGGCTGACCTCCTGGACCAGAGCATGGCTTGCAGCAGTGGATTCTTCCACCATCGCGGCGTTCTGTTGCGTTCCCTGATCCATCGTGTTGACGGCAGTATTGATCTCCTGAAGAGCGGTCGCCTGCTCGCTGGATGCCCTGACGATCGCCCCGATGTGACGGTCGATCTCTTTCACTTCGCCGACGATCTCCGTCAGAGCTTCACCGGTCTGCCCGACCAGCGATACACCTTCCTTTACCTGCTCGCCGGAATTGTTGATCAGTTCCTTGATCTCCTTGGCGGCCTTGGCCGAGCGTTGCGCCAGTTCGCGGACTTCCTGGGCGACAACGGCAAAGCCCTTACCCGCATCGCCGGCCCTTGCGGCTTCGACACCCGCATTGAGCGCCAGGAGGTTGGTCTGGAAGGCGATCTCGTCGATCACCCCGATGATGCTGGAGATTTCCCGCGATGAGCTGTCGATCGCACCCATGGCGGAGACGGCCTGCTGAACAATCTGGCCGGACTTTTCGGCGCCTGCACGGGCCTTGGCAACAAGGTGCCCAGCCTCTTCCGCGCGTCGGCTCGAATCCTTGACAGTTGTCGTGATCTCCTCCAGCGCCGCCGCCGTCTCCTCGATCGAGGCGGCCTGTTGTTCGGTGCGCTTGGCGAGATCATCGGCGGCAGAGCGGATCTCCTGCGCGCCGGCGCTGATCTGGGTCGCGGCACCATCAATATGCTGGATCGTCGTCGACAGCTGTTCCAGTGCATTGTTGAAGTCGTCTCGCAGCACATGATAGGCCGCCGGTAGATCGTCATCGATCCGGTAGCTCACATCCTTGGCGGCGATTGCCGCCATCGCCTTGCCGAAACAGTTGCAGACGAGCTGACGCTCCGCGTCGATGGCTTCTGTCTGGGCCTTCTGCTTGGCGATCTCCGCCTCGTCGATATAGACGGATATCGCCAGGTCCATGTCCAGCATCACGGCCTTCACGAGACCGGCGAGTGCTTTGCCGAACTCTGCCGGCTTCATCGTCTTCTTCGAGAACATCCCGCCCTTCGGGAATATCTCTTCGACGGCGCTGTTGATCAGATGGTCGAGAATGATGGCGTATCCACCGATATACCATTGTGGCTCCAGGCCGATGCGGGCATGCACCGTGCCAATCGTCCGCACCTTGGCAACATAATCCTCGTTGAAGTTGCCGTCCGCGATATTGACCCAATGACCCATCTGTGCGCCCTTGGCGCGGGAAATGTGATCATCGGAGGAGAAGAAGCGGCTGGCTTCGGGGGTTATTCGCAGTTGCGTGTAGAATTTGTCGAGGCCATGTGGCAGTTCGCGTTCGACGAGGGCCTTCAGCGATCGGATCCCGGCGCGTCCTTCCTGATCGAGTTGCATGAAATCGAGACGACGCTCGACACTCTGACTTTTTGACTTTGAGACTACAGCTGCAGCACTCTGGACGGAGTTGCTGCAGGTATGCATGGCGGACTGGCTCGACATTCCCGACCTCGATTAAAATGGCTGAAACGGTGATCGGGCAGTGCCTCAATCACGTCGAAACCCGTCATCATGTCCGGCTTTGGCGCTCATCCGCCTTTCTCGACGACCCCAAATTTGGCCGACCTGGTTAATTTGGTGTTAACCGAAACCCATAGGTGCTTGACCCTTCACCCTTAGCTGCGCCCATGGGACATCGCGTGCGAATTTCGGATATTATCGGCCGATACTGTCGGGATGAAAAATGAGCGGTCATTCCGACGCGATCAATTGCTTGGCAGGCACACGACCGCCACCGCATGTGCTATGCTCGGCTCATCTACCTCCGCGGCCCGCTCTGGCACTCCGGCCGTTGCGAGTGATCAGCGCTCACTTCCCCTGATGAGCCTATTTCTTGCTTAGGACAGCATAAAGCTGCTCCTGAGCGCTTTCGACGGGTATGCGATCATCGTCGAAAAAGTTCGCAAGAACCGCGATAAATGCTTCGGACATCTGGGCGGGCATTGCCATGGATTGGGCGCTAACGTCGCTGTTCCTTGCGATCATTTCCAATCCAAGACGACCACAGCGATCAAGGTTACTCGGATCCACGTCTGTCCGTACGGGAAGTGATCCCTTGAGCCCGCTGAAAGCAACCTGATTGACCGGGTCCATGACCACGCGGGCAAAATCCCGCTGTGCTTTGATTGAAGCTTCGCGATTTGTAATCGGGAAGGCGAAGGCATCGACGACCATGAAGTAGGCGATTTCCGTACCCGGCACGAGGCTGCATTGGAAGTCCTTGTCCAAGACATAGCCTCTTGTCATCAGTTCTCCCTTGGCCCAATCACCCATGAACTGCATGCCGGCATCCCCGCTTCCCACCGCCGCAGCAGCATCCGCCCAGGTTTTGCCCACCCGCCGCTGCGCAGGCTCAGCATAGCTGGACAGTCGTCGCAACATCGAGAGCGCTTCAGCCATCCGGGGATCACGTATCATCGACGCGTCACCCCGGATTACGCGGGCATATCCTTGCGAACCCAGCTGCTGGTACATGATGTTATTGAATATGAGCGAGATCTCCCAGCGGCCGCCTCCCAGTGCGAGAGCAACATGCCCCTCCTGTTTTATCCTGTCGGCAGCGCCAATAATTTCCTCCCACGTCCTCGGCGCCGGAAGTCCCAGCCGATCAAAGAGGGCCTTGCTGGTCCACAGCCAGTTCTCGGCATGAATGTTCGTTGGTGCGAAGTAGATCTTCCCCTTGAAGCTTATCCGATCAACCACGGTCGCAGGTAGCACCTCACGCCAGCGGTCTGCCGCGGCAACCTCTTCCAGATCCAGGACGATTCCCATTTCCGGCAATTCCCGGGAACCTTCATTGGCGTTCCACTGCATGACCGCGGGTGCGTAGCCGCTGGCGACGCGATCACTCACTGTGCGTTGAACGGCAACCTTGTTTTCCATAGGAAGATCGATCCAACGGTTTCCCGCACGCGACCAAGCATCCCGAAACACGTCGAGCGCTCGTGCCTCACTCTTCGACACCCAATAATGGACGACATCGATGGCGCCGCGCTCGTCTGCCGAAACAGGACTGGAGGGCAGGCCAAATACCAGTGGCGCAAGAACCAGACCAAGATGCTTTGCTTTGTTTGAAAAGGTCATTTTGCATTTGCTCCGGAATGATGCGTCAATGTGCGCCCGCGGCGACCGGGTGGATTGTTTCGACAAACGGTACGAATTGGACCGCAGGAATGTGAGAGACCGCAATCTCAGCGGGCGCGGGTTTGCCGAACAGGTAGCCTTGACCCAGCTCGCAGCCGATCTCGAGAAGGAAGCGGCTTTGGGCATCCGTCTCGATACCCTCGGCGACGCATCGTTTTCCGAGATTGTTGGAGAGGTCCACGATTGCGCGGATGATTTGTGCCGACCGCGGATCCGTTTCGATGCCGGAAACGAAGCTACGATCGATTTTCAGTTCGTCGAAGGGGAAGTCCCGCAGATGGACCAAGGAAGCAAACCCAGTGCCAAAATCGTCGAGCGACACGGAAACGCCCTGTCGACGAAATCCCTCCACAGCGTTGAGAATCCGCTGGGAACCTCGGTTGAGGAATACATCTTCTGTGATCTCGACAGAAAAATCGCTCCATTCAAGGCGGTTTTCTCGGATTACCTTCGCAAAGATATCATAGCTTTCGTCCGTCAGGAGAAGCATCTCTGGCAGGTTGATGGCGACGGTGCCGGGCGCCAAGCCGGAACGCTTCCAGAAACGAAGGTCACGGCCAACAGTCGATATGACTGCCTTGGTCATACCCTTCATGAGTTGGGTGCCATCCATCAATGGCAGGAACCGACCGGGCGGCAGCAATCCGAAACATGGGTGCTGCCAGCGCACCAGCGCCTCAAACCCCACATGCTTGCCTGTGAGGAGGTCGACCTTTGGCTGATAGTGAACGACAAACTCCTGTCGGTCGGCTGCGGTGGCAAGTGCAGCCAAGAGCTGAGTGTCCTCGATCCGGTTGGCAAGTGCAGCTTCGTCGATGACGACGGCGGCACTACGTTCCCCCTTGGCGGCGTACAAAGCCACATCGGCCGCTTGCAGCAGACCGGTGCCATCATTTGCATGAAGAGGCGCGATAGCCCCACCAACGGATGCCGACGTCCGAAGAATTCGCCCCTCGAAGACGATATCTTCGGCAATGGCCTGCCTTATGCGCTCCGCAATAGAAATTAATAATGACGCATCCGTCACGCCAGGAAGAAGCATCGCGAATTCGTCTCCCCCAAGACGCACTGCCGTATCACCTGCACGCACAACCTGCCGAAGCGCCTCTGCGACATGCCGGAGGATCGCATCTCCGGCAGTATGACCGAAGCTGTCGTTGATACCCTTGAAGTGATCGAGATCGACCAGGAGTATTGAAAAACCCGGATCCTTGCGTCCGAGTTCAGAGACAAGATGCGTAAGAACGGTGTTGAACTGGGAGCGATTGCCAAGCCCCGTCAAACCATCCGTATGCGCAAGATGCTCCAGTTTGGACTGGTAGTCTACGGTCCGGAAATGCTCATTGCGCAGTTTCTGCAGCAGGGGGCGGAACACCAGCGTGGCTGTGACGAGGACGGTCATTGCGATGAGCGCAAGAAGACACACGCCCGCAAGTTTCGCGTTGTAGACACTGAGCGTGCTTCGTTCGTGAGTACGCTGACTGAGATCTGAAAATCCGCGCATCAACATGCTGTCGGATGCTGCCGCAAAATCTATCGCTCCCCAGAACGAATATCGATCCCGCCTCTCTTGCGTGCCGGCCGTTGCGATTTGCTCAGCTCGCCCAAGGAATTCCACTACAGACTTGCCCAAATCCTCTCTTGCGCGCTCAAACGCCTCGTCCTGGGGGAGTAGACGTTCAAGGTAGTTCCCCTTGATTTCTGCATGCATGGTTTCCAACCGGCTCGCCACGGAGCGGAGGTCCGTAATTGCCTGGAGGATGTCGTCACGCATCGCATCGACAATATATTCGGGCAGCTTGAGGTCAGCCGAAGCGCGCATCAGAGCACGGGTCTGGTTGGCGAGTTGTTGAAACCGTATGAACTGATTGCTGGTCAGAAAGCTGATGTTCTGCTGCAGCGAGTGGCGGTCCAGCGCCACCAGCACCGTCGCGCACGTAGCCCCGATCAACAACATCATAATGATGACCGTGTTAAGGTATTGCCGGCTGATCGACCGAATATACCGACCCATGGACTTGTTGTGTTCGCTTATGAGCTGTCCAGCAAACGGCATCTCATCAGCCCTCGCCGGCAAGTTCGGAGGCAGCACCCCGCCCGTTCGCGGCCCAGAGACCAAACTCCGTATGATCCAGCAATTGAATTCGAGGTGCGGCAGCGCCTTGCGATGCAGAAGCAGTTATCGCCATGCGGATCTCTTCGAGCTGTGCATAGACCTCCAGAATCTGGTCACGTACAGCCCGCAGCTCAGGGGATGAATGCTGTTGGAACCTGGTACTGGGAAAGGAAATGAGATTAGACATTTTGAGAGTATTCCCCTAAATCATGCAATTCGTTGGTCTTTCAGCGCCACCAGCATTGTGACATTCCATCTCCTTCCCGCACGCCTTCCAGTAGCGAATAGCCCTCACGGCATTTCGCAACGACGCTGTATTAGGAGAAATTGGGAACCGGCGGATCGTAAGGATGAGCTGACGCAGTAGTCTCGATGGCGGTGAAAGTTGATATCGACCAGGCACAGACCCCGGTCGTATCGAAATCCGACATCCTGCCAGCCCCGGCGTTCATCCGCCTTTCCGATAAAGCCCAGAATTGGGCTCAATTGTAAATTTGTGATTAATCAAATATTGGCCAGATGAAGGCGAACAAATAGGTTGCGGATTTCGGATATTCGGCACGCCACAGGGATATCCGGGAAGAAAGCGACCGTCGATGGAAACGGCGCCTATCTAAACGAACCGGCCGGGCAAGGTTGGAAAACCCTTCAAGGTCTCCGCCCGCCTCTTTCAATCGCGCTGGGCTTGGCTTTCCCGACCCCTGCGAATTGTCTCATTAGGCAATTCCCCGAAAGCCGCTTTGTAGAGAGCTGAAAAATGGCCCATGTGGACGAACCCGTAGCGTCTGGCCACAGCTGAGACCGTCAAGTCTCCCGAAACGAGAAAATCGCGCCGGACGGCTTCCAACCGCAATTGCCGCCAGTAGTCGGATGGGGTCGTGTCCTTGAACTGCTGGAATGCTGATTGCAGAGCGCGGATGCTCACACCAGCGGCTATTGCGAGGTCCGCCATCTCTAGCGACGTATCAAGGTGAGCCATCATGAAGTCTATCGCTCGCTTCACGTGGCGAGGCACAGCGGCCGCCGCCGGGTCTTTGAGCGCGCTGGAATAGGTGTGTGGCAACTGTTCCAGCATGCATACGAGCATTGACCGGAACAGAAGCTCCGTTGACCGGAGTGGCAAGGCTTCTTCTTTGTCGTTTGCAAACGTCGACCACAGCAAGCCTCCCAAGGACATGAGATATCCGTGCAAGGTCGTGTTGGCTTCGATCTCAATCGCGAAATCCACATCCCCCGTCACAGGCCGATCGAGTAACAAGCTCAGTTCCCGTTTGAGAGCGTTCTGGCTGAAGGTGACGCCGATATGCGAGCGTCCCGCATGCTTACGAACGAACTCCGTCTGCTGCAGTTTGCCGACCAGAATACTATCTGACTTGGAAACGAGATCGAGGCCGCGACAACGAACTTCCATTGCCCCCGCTATTGGAAGGTACAGAGCACACGAGTCGGGAGGGGCATCGAAACTTGCCTCGACGCCGATGCCACAATCCGTCCGCCAGATGTCAAAACTGCCGGCGGAAAACTGCAGGTTCTCCATGCTGACCTTTCCGGCCTTGGAGAGAGGGCGGAGTTTTACGCATTCACGGCTCTGAGGAAGCTGTTCCTGAAGTTCGTCGATGTCCATTTGCACGAACTTGAAACGAGACGTTTGAGGAGCCCGCACCATCAGTGCCCCCGGATGCGTGCGGATCGGGCAGGGAGCTTTTGGGTAAGTTCCGTACCGCTCCGCCCAGATTCTCGCCAGATTTCAGCCGAGGGATACCGAAGAATGGGAAGTTGCCCGTGGGCAACAGTATCCGCACAAGTCGGCTTTGCAAATTCGATGAACATTGTGGTACGTACCTCAGAATACTCAAAATGCGGTGTCGTGGAGGCGAGAGCTCGTCTCTTCCTACCCCAGATTTGGGTCGATTCGCTAATTTTCTGCTAAAATGAGGACGGGCTGCCGAGCAGATGTTGCCGAAACCACGATGGCTGCGCCGTTATATTTCACGTGAAGTTAGAGCAAAGACTCCTGCATCATATTAGATGCCGGCGAATTGCTTCGGCGATCGCATGAGCGCGGTTAGCCGCGCCCAGCTTCTTCGCCGCGCTCTTCAGGTAGCTGTTGACAGTTTCGGTTCGATACTCGGAAACCCCGGAAATTTCCTCGCTGGTCAAGCCAGTGCTGGCGAGCTGAAGGCAACGCAGCTCACCATCTGTAAGCCGCAAGGCATCAGCGGCAAAACGATCCATCAAAGGCTTTGAAATTGTCCGGTGCAACGGCTCCGCGATGAATACCAGGAACTCTCGTTCGCCTGGGGTAAACGCCCGCTCCGTCGTGAAGGAAACACCGCCATAAACAACACCACCCCTGGCGACGGGAATTTGCAGGCGCTTGCCGATCTCGTAAGAGCGATGCAGATAGGAAAGACGTTGGGCCGGCGGCGAAAGGTCAAATGCCTCTTCCTCTGTCATCGGTGTCGCCTGTGCAGTCGACCGAACAAGCAGGGGATCGG
This sequence comes from Pararhizobium sp. O133, assembly GCF_051669845.1. NCBI lineage: Bacteria > Pseudomonadati > Pseudomonadota > Alphaproteobacteria > Hyphomicrobiales > Rhizobiaceae > Pararhizobium > Pararhizobium sp. O133. Next base: position 287,524 of record NZ_CP196428.1, read on the forward strand.
AGCGGTTCCACTGTTCCGAAAAGTATGTTTCGACATAGGCTGGCGGCATGTCGCTCTCGATCGAGCGCCCTCGCCCGATGTGGTATCCGTTCAGGTCAAGTCCACCGAAGGCGACGTGCCGGAACCCGACAGCCTTTCTCACATGTTCAAGCAGCTCGTTATCGCGCAGTTGTCGCTGAACTGGAACTTCCGAAAGGTTCTTGAAGCGGTCAAACCCCTCCCCGTGTGTATGCCCCATCACTGATCTCTCGCCGAATCCTGAAAACCACATTTTTGCGCTGAATGCTTAACGCAATATCAATCGTCAACAGGCAACTTCTGGCTGATATTTCAGCTTCGCTCTCAGATTGTCAGCCGGGTCTCGGCGATTACACAGGGTATATGCATGGCAACGGGCGTCTGGGAGCGGCTTGCGGGCAATCTGGCATTTGTCGTTTTGTGCTTCGCCATGTGGGCACATTTTTCGATCTGGTACCGTCGGCTAATCGTTCGGCACGACAAAGTTCTTTTTGGTGCGTTCGCGGGCTGCACTTCTATCGGCTCCATGTTGCTCGCAGTCCAATACCAGCCCGGAATCTATCTTGATCTTCGTTTTGTTCCGCTTGCGCTGACCGCTGCATTGGGCGGCCCCATATCTGCCATCGGTGCAGTAGTCCCAGCCGCTATCTTTCGCCTCTATCTTGCCGGAACGGCTACCCTTGACGGGATCGTGGCGATCCTGGTCGTGAGCTCGGTGGGAGCGGCGACCTATTTGCTGCCGCGCACAAAATTCTCAGCGGGACGCATCCTTCTATTTCTCAGCCTGGCCCTGGCGCTTGCGCTAACCCTGGTGCTCGCTATTCTTCCAAGCCTGTCGGAGGTCCAAGCGCTCTCGGCCATCGGGTTCCCACTCATCACGGCAAACTGTGTCGCTGCAATCCTGTGTGGCCTCATCATGCTCAAGACAGATCGGGTGCAGCTGGAGCGCCGAATTTTGGAAACGGCATTCTCGCAGTCCCCCGACTATCTGTACGTTAAAGACAGGGAGAGCAAATTCCTGACCGTGAACGACAATATGGCCCGGCTATTCCGTTTTCCCGCAGCTTCCGACATGATCGGGCTTTCCGACTTCAACCTGCGCACTCCTCCAGAAGCCGAGGAGCTGTATTTCCGCGAACAGCAGATCATGCGCACCGGCGAACCGCAGATAGACTTTCAGGAGCGGTTGAACGATCGCCACCTGCTTGCGTCGAAGGTCCCTCTTCGGGATAGTGAGGGGCACATCGTTGGCCTCGCAGGCGTCACCCGTGACATTGCCGAACGCGTGGAACTCGAAAGCGAGCTTCGCGAAAAGCGAAACCTGCTGACGCTTGCGATGCATGGCATGTCCGAGGGTTTCGCCATTTTCGACAAGAAGGGGTTCCTCGTCTTCTGCAATGAGCAATACCGGGACGCATTCCCGTTTTCACGCGATGCTCGAGTCGTCGGTGCGCATATCAGCGACATCTTACGCAGCGTAGCGGAAACGGGCGAGCGTATCGACATGCCCGACGTGGCTTCAGAGCAATGGATCGAGCTGGCGGCAGCAAGCCTTCCTGTCAACAAGGACGAAGAAATCCAGCTTCAGAACGGCGAGTGGCGCGCACTTAAGACCCGGCTCGCCCATGATGGCACGGCGATGGTGGTCGTGTCTGACATCACGGCGACGAAGCAGGCGGAAATCGCTCTCCAGGAATCGGCTAACCAGCTCAGAGCCCTTGCAGACACGGATGGACTGACCAATCTCACCAATCGCCGCGCTTTCGATCGGGCTTTTGCGGCCCAAACCGAACATTGTATCAGCAGGGGTATGCCGCTCAGTGTCCTGATGATCGATGTCGACCGCTTCAAAGCCTACAACGACACCTATGGCCATCTTGCTGGTGACGACTGCCTGCGCATCGTCGGAAGATGTCTAGACAAGTCCGTGAAGCGCGCAGGGGACCTCGTGGCGCGTTACGGCGGCGAGGAGTTCGTGGTTCTACTTCCAAACACGGACGAAAAAGGCGCTGCAATCGTTGCCGACGAATTTGCTCATCTCCTGGCCAAAGAGAACATCCCACATGCTGGGAGCGAGTTCGGGCGAGTGACCGCGAGTGTAGGAATCTCAACGGTCACGGGGAAAGGTCTGCACTTCGGCTCAGCACGCATCCTTTCGGAAGCCGATGACGCCCTCTATGAGGCGAAAGAGAACGGTCGCAATCAAGTGGTGGCGCGGACGCTATCGGACGGACAGACCGTGACAGTTAAGTAAGGACCGAAGGCATCATAATGGCGGCCTTTCGCTGTTGCCGCCAAGCCCAAACACAGCAGAATTGGGCGCGTCTGCAGCTCGTATTCCAATTGTGGGAGGGCTGACGCGACGATGCTAATTAGAGCTTAGCAACCCACGATCTTTCGCGATTCCAACAAGCTGCGGCACTGATTCAGCGCCCAGCTTGGCACGGGCTTTATCGAGGTAGTGCTGCACGGTCCTCGAATTGATGCCGGTCACAGCGGCAGTTTCGAGTGTGTTTTTTCCTTTCATCGCCCATGTCAGGCACAGCATCTCGCGTGGTGACAGCACCTGCTTCGGATTGACGGCGGTTTTGGCAGCAATCATCTTCAATCGATAATGAACCATCATCACCAATTGGACAGCTCTCTTCGAGTCGAATGCGGCCGGGACGTCCACGTCTCTTTCCGAGGATGCAAAGGTCAGCATCATCGACGCGCCGTAACCACCTTCAACAGGGATCGTCATGCCGCAGCGGATCCCGTGGTCGATCGCCTCGTCGCGAAATTTTCTGAGTGGTGAAGAACCGCGGGCCGGCCAATCCTCCGCAGTCCAGAAGAAAACGTCCCGTTTGCGCTTCGCTTCCGTCACCACCGGATCGATGCTGGAATAGTCAGCCGAGAGGTAAAGACCCTCCCAGGGTTTGGGATAGGAGTTGAATGTCCTGATCTGGGCGCCTTCTTTTTCGAGATAGGCAAACCGTTCGTATCCGCAGGAACGCGTGAACTGCCTGAGGGCGCCCTTGACCATGGCCTCGTCTTGCGCGACTTCCAGCATATCAACGAGCGAGCGAAATTCTCCGTCCACGAACGCTTCTCCTATGTTTTTGACCCGTAACGCGGTCCTTTATTTGCCAGCCGAGACGCTGGATGATGGGCATCGTCGTTTGGCAACAGGCGGACCTGCTAATCGCCAACTGACGATAGCTCCGCAACCGGCGGTGCTTGGTTGATGCAAAGCAGTCCCTCTTGCCGTGTACGTTAGCACTACCCATAAAGGGGGAGCTTTCAAGGCTCCCTGCCTCAAAAAGATGACAAATCAAGAAAAGTTTTTGCGGGCGAATGGAAACCGTGTTCTGACGCGAGTGCTATGTACTGAAGAGAACGCGATATAAGGCCCGGCCCGTTTGCCCACGCAAGGCCCCAAATCCTAAAACTGCCAGCGCTTTTCAAGCGGCAAGATCACTTGGCGTCGATACGCGCCCGCTCGGATCTGACGGCTTTGATGATACGCCAGTTAATTCCCGGCTCGCGTGGCATCTGGATATCGTCCATGTTGTCGAAATCCGAAAGCCGGGTGTAAAACGCACTTCGAAGGCGCGAGATAAACTGCTTCGGCAAAGCGGTGTTTTCGAGAAGGTCCGGGTCGTCATCCGGCAAATCGCCAAAATCCATTTCTGTCATCGCCTATCCTTTCCTGCGTTGAGCAGGACCATCCGGCACCATTTCTTCAGCCAGCGCAACTCGCAGATTTGCACCTCTTGCAGACTTGGCGTTTCCTTTAGTTTATGCGGTAAGCCGACGGAAAGATGATGTCCTGGTCGACGAGGACGTTGAACTTATAGCCGGGGCGTATCTGGATCGTCGGCTGTACATTCAGGTTCTTCGAGATTGTCTGCTCGGCGACGCGACCGAAGCTTTCAGCAAAATTCCGTCTGGCGGCATCGGACGCCGTATCCTGCGTCGCAAGCGTCGAACTCTCCGGCATGGACATGTCGATCCCGGTTCCGATCAGCGCGACGAGTGCTGCCGAACCCCAGGTGCGCCAGAGATGTCGATCGACTTTATCCTTGAACCCGCCATATCCCTCGGCATCCGTGCCCGCCATGCCGCCGATCTGCAGGGTCGATCCGTTCGGAAAGATGAGGTCGGTCCAGACGACGAGTACGCGCTCCTGGCCAAACGACACCTTGGAATCGTAGCGGCCGAATAGTTTGGACCCCTGCGGGATCAGGAGCCGATAGCCGGTGGCGCTGTCAAAAACGTTCTGGCTGACCTGAGCGGTGATTCTGCCCGGAAGATCGGAGTTGAGCCCGGTGATCAACGTGGCCGGAATAACCGAGCCGCGCTTCAGCTCATAGGGCGAGATCTGCGGTACGACCCGGTTCGGCAGATAGCCGAGATCCTTGATGTCCTGATTGAAAAAATCCTGCTTCGAAGTCTGGGTGTTCGGATCGACGTTCTGTCCCATCAGCCCTGATTTGACAGCGGAGGCGTAGAGGTCGGAGGCATTGTTGGCTGTCGCAGTTGTCGTCTGCCGGCCCGTGTCTCTGGAATTGTTGGCGACTTTTTCGACATCGGAAATATCCACCTTCAATGGCGAGTCCAAAGCCGTTGCCCGCGCCTGAAGGCGGGCCATACGCTGGCGCTGCGCCTCGCGGATATATTGTTCGTCCTGCTCCCGTTTCAGGCGGGCTTTCCATTCCTCTTCGGATTCGAGCCTTGGCCGCCGTTCTTGCCTTTCCGCGGACTGGCGGTCGACAACAGATGTTTCCTTCTCGACCTTCTGTTCGACGGCGGGCGTTGGCTGAAACGCTTCGCGCTCAACCGGCTCGCCGATGATGCCGTCGGTAACGCCGCGTTTGAGTTGGTCTCCAAAATTGGTTGCGGGAGCATTCGAGGCGCTCTCGATATCATTGTTCCGATTGAATGCCAGCCCGCGCCACGACAGCCCGACCACGACCACCCCGACGAACAACGCGATGATGATGATGGCGATGATGATCGGCAGCCGATTGAGACGGCGCATACCCTTCTGATCGTCGGCTTGGTTGGAGGCGCCAAGCTGGAGAGACTGGACCATGTTCGCCTCCCCTCAGTTGCGTTGCATGATGGAAAGCGGGCTTGCCGGCGTGGCGCCGGCCGCCGTGGCCGTGTAGGCCCGACCAAGGGCAACGGACGGCGTGGAGAGCCGTGCGAGCACCTGGCCGTCGACGTCATCGATCGAATAAACGAGCTCGACCGTCTTCACATCCTTCCCTACCTTGCCGTCGGTGATGACGGTGTAGCCCCATCCTTTCAGCGCCGCCTCGAGCGCCGCCGCGAAATCTGACGTGTCCTTTTCCATTTTGAGCGTCGTCGTGCCTGCCGGATCGATCTGCTCGGCGAGGCGGCTCGCCATGTCGCCGGCGATGGCGCTAGCGGCTGGGCCGGTGACGGCGACCGGGGTTGAACTGGTGGTCAATCCATCCTCGGCTGTCTGGCAGCCTGAGAGCAGGGTGGCGGTGATGATGATGACGAGAAGCTTGCGCATGGTTCAGCCTCCCCGCCGGATGGTGATCTTCTGTTGGCGCCAGCCAACGCCGGAGACGAGGATCGCCTTGTCGACCGCGTAGTCGACGATCATCATGTCATTCTTCATCCGGTAATTGACGATGCGGTTCTGGCCGCCCGAGACGACGAAGAGCACTGGCGCATCCTGCCCCGAGATCGATTTCGAAAACTGGATGTAGGTTTTGACGCCATCCGAATAGACCCGTTTCGGCTTCCAGGGCGCCGAGCCACTCACGGAGTACGAGAAGTTCAGTTTGTCGGGCGCCGTGCCGGGAATGCCGCCGGTCTCGAGCCGGGAATTGATGTCGGCGAGCTTGGTCGATACGTCCTCCGGATATTCGAAGCCGATGCGCGCCATGTACTGGCTCGGATGGGATTTCAGCTGGATGTGGTAGGTGCGCCGCGATGTGGTGACCACCATCGAGGTAACGAGTCCCGGTTCCGACGGCTTGACGATCAAATGGATCGCCTGCCCGCCCGTGGCGCCGGAAGTCGCCGGTTCGACCTTCCAACGAACCGTGTCACCGACAAGCACATCGCGGACGATCTCGCCGCCTTGCAATTCGATATCGCAGACTTGAAGCGGCGAGCAGACGACCGACGGCTGGGTTTCTCCGAACAGGAAAATGACCTTGCCATCCGGGCCGGTCGTCACCAGCCCCGATGTCCCGCGCCACTTCCTGGAAATGTTGGTGCCCTTCACCTCGTTGTTTGTCATGCTCTGCGCCTCGATGCCGCTCGCGAGGACGAGCGTGGCCAAGCAGCCGGCGGCTGCGATCAATCCTGTTCTGTGCATTGAGAAATCCCCTGCCCTTAAAGCTGCGCTGTCCAGTCGAAATCCCGGACATAGAGACCGATCGGATTGAGACGGATGGTCGCCTCATCCTGCGGTGCGGTGAGCGTGACCGTTGCGATCCCGCGGAACCGGCGCGTGCCGATTTCCTTGCCCTTGCGGTCGCGTTCGTACTCGGTCCAGTCGATCTGATAAGTCTGGTTCGAGAGCGCCACGATGTTGTTGACCTCGATGGCAACGGTCGAGGACTTCGCTTTCTCGAACGGCGAGTTGCTCCGGAACCAGTCATTGATCTTCTGCGTCGACGGATCGGAGGTCCGAAGCAGCGCATAGGTCCGATCGATATATTGCTTCTGCACCACGGCATCCGGCGTAATGCTGCGGAAGCTGGTCACGAAGTTGCCGAGCGTGGCGCGCACCACCCGGACATCGGCATATTCGATCTGTTCGGGGAACCCTGACGTCACCGAGGTTCCAAGCTTGTCGACCTGGACGATGTAAGGCACCAATTTGACCTGAGTGCTCAAGTACATCGAATAGCTAAAGCCGATGACCGCCATTGTCAGACCGAGGATGCCGACAATGCGCCATGCGTCGGCGGCCTTTACGTAAGAGCCGTATCGTTCATTCCATTCCTGGCGTGCGGCGAGGTACGGGTTTTCGGGGGCGCGGTTCGCTGCCATCGATCCATCACTTTCTAATTGCGGTTAGTCTTTGCGTTCGGGAGGTGGCTTTGGTCCGCTATGCCCGCTACGCGCCTGGTCGAGCTTGGCGTTGGCAAGACCGAGGATCGAACCTGCATAGGCGCCGGGAGAACCGATGGCCTTCTCCTTGGCGGCCGAGCCTGCCGCATGTCCGGCCGATCCGATGCCAGCTCCGATCCCGCGAAGCATTGCGCCGGCGACGGATGAACCTGCAGCTCGGGCAGCCTGACCAGCCGCGAAGCCGGTCCCCGCGGCACCCGCTGCGAGGAAGCCAGCGCCTGTGGCGAAGGACGCGGCCTGCCCACCGTGCCGGATTGCTTCCATTCCGCCTGAGACAGAAGCTCCCTGCACGACGCCCTGCATGATGTTCGGGACGTAGATGGCGACAATGAAGACGACGACCGCAATGCCGGCGATCGCAAGTGCCGTCTGGAATTGGTCTCCAATGTCAGGTTCGTTTGCCAATCCGATCAGCACTTCCGATCCGATGCGCGAGATCATCACAAGCGCCATGAGCTTCATTCCGACCGAGAATGCGTAGACTAGGTATCGGACGGCGAAGTCCTTCGTATAGGACGAACCGCCAAGGCCGAGCATGATCATGCCGGCGAGAAGGCCGATATACATTTCGACCATGACCGACACAAAAATCGCTGCAACGAGCGAGAATGAGATGACCACGACGACCATTGCAAAAGCAGCCGAGATCGCCAGCGCATTGTCCTCAAAAAGACCGAACTGAATCTTTTCCGACATCTTCGTTGCGACGGCGAGTCCGGCATTGAAGACGTCGGCTGGTGACGCGGTCCCGCCACCAGCACCAATCTGGAACAGGCTGTCGACTACCGCCTTGGCGAAGGTGGGACCCTGCGCCAACACGAAGGCGAAGAAGCCGACGAACATGATCCGCCGGACAAGCTCGGCGAACCAGCTGTCAAGCGATGCGGCCTGTAGTGCCAGCCAGACGGCGGCGATGCCGATTTCGATCGTCGCCAGGATCCAGAATAACGATTTCGCCGCATCCATGACCGTGGTTTCCCACCCCTTCGCGGCCGTGGTGATCTGGCTCTGCAATGAGGTTAACACCGAGCCTTCCTGGGCGAAGGCTGGCTGGGCCGCCAGTGCGCAGAAGGTCGCAAGCAGCATCGCTGCCCTGAACCGTTGAAAAGGTATCCCCGTCATCTGCTCACCACTCGACCTTCATTCTCTCGCCGCCAGAGGTCGGATACTTCTTGGAGGTGCCAAAGAACTGTTCGCGACGCTCCTGCGCAGCCTGCTTTTCGGAGATGAGCAGCCAGATGCCGGTGCTGCCGGCCGCCACGATGGCCGCGAGTGTGAGCAGGATCAGTTTCGTTCTCACCATTCCACCTTCATCTTCTCGCCGCCGGACGTCGACGGGGCTGTCGCGCTGAAGAATTTCTCTCGTCGCGCCTGAGCCAGGTCCTTGTCGGTCTGCTCGGTCTGCAGCCAAGTCCCCATCATCGTCATTTGCTGGGAGACGAGACCGCGCAGTTTCTGCATCTGCGCGACCTGCTGTGCGGCGATCTCGTGCCCAACCTGGAGGGCCTTCATCTGCCCATCGGCGGTCTCGGACATCGATCGTAGCGAGGACATCGTGCCTTCCTCGCTGTCGAACTGATCGGCCGTCAGGCTTGCCGCTTTCAGGGTGCTGGCGATCGTGTCCCGGTTGGTATCGGACCACGACTGGTAGCTGGAGGAAAAGCTTGTCGCGCCCGGCAGGTTGGCCCTGAGGCTTGAATAGCTCTGGAAGCGCTGCTGCAGCACATCGTCTGCATTGCCCATCGAAAACGAAATGCTCTGGCCCTGGTCGATGAGGCTGCGCAACTGATTGAGGTCGCTTTCGACCTGTCCCCAGATATGCGACGGGAGGGTCGCCGTATTCTGCAGCAGGTTCTGGTAGATATTGAGCTGCGTTTCGATCTGTTGCGCGAGCTGGCTGATCTGGGTGAGCTGGTTCTGGATTTGCTCGCCGGATTGGCCAACGAGGGATACGAGTTCTCCATTGTTGAGGACCTGCGTCCATTCGGTCGCTGCACCTGTGGCGGTGCCGGCACGCGCTGGCGCGGCTGCACTTAGTGCAACGATTACAGCCACCAGACTGACGACGAATCTATTCGAAGTTGAGCAGCGACGCGGCATCGTGAACTCCTCTCATTTGAAGCCAGTGAACCGGCCAGTCGCGGCCGTGTTCGGAACTAAGCGTGCGAATGCGCTTCAAGTCTTCCTTGCCGGATGCGCCAACGAAGCTCAGCGCCACGGGGCCGAGCGCCATATCGAACAACCGACGGCCTTCGGGGGTGACGACGTAGTATTCGCGTTTGGGAATGGCGTTCGAAACGATCTCGATCTGTCGCTCGTTAAAGCCGATCCGTTCGTAGAATTCGCGCGTCCCAGATTCCCTTGCGGCGCCGTTCGGCAAGCAAATTTTCGTTGGGCAGGATTCCTTCAGCACATCGATAATACCCGAGCGTTCGGCGTCGGAGATCGACTGCGTGGCGAGTACAACGGCGCAATTGGCCTTGCGCAGCACCTTGAGCCACTCGCGGATCTTGCTGCGGAATACCGGATGACCGAGCATCAGCCAGGCCTCGTCGAGCACGATCAGGCTCGGGGAACCGTCGAGACGCTTCTCGATCCGCCGGAACAAGTAGGTTAGCACGGGCACAAGATTGCGCTCGCCCATGTTCATAAGGTGCTCGATCTCGAAGGTCTGGAATGCGCCGAGGGAAAGGCCGTCCTGTTCCGCGTCGAGAAGCTGGCCCATCGGGCCGTCGACCGTGTAGTGATGAAGCGCGTCCTTGATCTCGCGCATCTGGACGCCGCTGACGAAGTCTGACAGGGACCGTCCGGCCGCGCTGCCCATCAATCCGATCTGGCGAGAGATCGCGTTGCGATGATCAGGGGTGATGGCAACACCCTGAAGGGCGACCAACATTTCGATCCATTCCGTTGCCCAGGCGCGATCCGCATCGCTCGCGAGGTCCGATAGTGGGCAGAAGGCCAGCGCCTTTGCCTCTTCTTGGGCGTCGCCACCGATCTCATAGTGATCGCCGCCGGCGGCGAGCGTCAGCGGCAGGAGCGAGTTCCCCTTATCGAAAGCGAAGATCTGGGCGCGTTCGTACCGTCGGAACTGCGCTGCGATTAGTGCCAGCAGCGTCGACTTGCCCGAGCCGGTCGGCCCGAAGATCAGGGTGTGACCGACGTCATCGACATGGAGGTTCAACCGGAACGGAGTCGAGCCGCTCGCCACCTGCATAAGGGGTGGCGAGTTCGGCGGGTAGAATGGGCACGGCGCCGCCGGGCTGCCGGACCAGACCGAGTTCAGCGGGACCAGATCGGCGAGATTGCTGGTGTTGATTAGCGGCTCGCGGATGTTGCAGTACCAATTGCCGGGCAGGCTGCCGAGATAGGCGTCGGTGGCGTTGAGGGTCTCAATCCTTGCGCCGAATCCTTCCGCCTGGATCAGCCGGCGAATGGCTTCCGCTTTTTCCTGGAGAGCCTCACGGTCGTGATCAAACAGGACGATGACAGGCGTGTAGTAGCCGTAGGCAACCAGCTGCGAGGAGGCTTGCGCGATGGCATCCTCAGTCTCGGCTACCATGGTCATGGCATCCTGGTCGACGGAGCGGCTTTGCGTCTGGAAGAGCTGATCGAAGAACGGCCGTACCTTCTGCTGCCATTTCTTGCGGGTGCGTTCGAGTTTCTGCCGTGCCTCTTCCGCATCGAGGAAGATGAAGCGCGATGACCAGCGATAGGTGAGCGGCATCAGGTCCAGGCTGTTGAGAATCCCCGGCCAGCTCTCGGCCGGCAGGCCATCGATTGCCACAACCGCGAGAAACCGATTCTCGACCTTCGGCGTCAGGCCATGCTCGAGCTCGGCTGTCGCAATCCAGTCGAGATACATCGGGGCATCCGGCAATCTGATCGGATGGTTTTCGCCGGTGACGCAAAAGCGAACGAATTGTAGCAACTCGTCATAGCGGGCGAGCCGCTCCCCTCCCCTCTCCGCGACTTCGCGCGTCTCCATGCGCCGGATCGAAAGAGTGTTGGCAAAATACTGCTCGATCTCGCGGATGGCGTTCCTGAAGATGAAGAGCACCGTGTCGGCATAGCTCTTCTTGCGGCTCTCCTCGTCCGAGTAAATGTATTTGCTCAGCGCGGTCTTTTTGGACTCCAGGGGCCGATAGGTGAGGACGAGCGCGTGCTTGCTCTCGAAATGCCCCTGCTCGCGCCCGAAATGCGCCCGCCGCTCGGCGTCGATCGCGCGCGTGACCGCATCTGGAAAGTGGCAGCGATCGTCAGACGGATAGTCGAATGTCGGGATGCGAACGGCTTCGACCTGGATCATCCAGCCGCTCCCGAGCCGCGACAGGATCGTATTGATCTGCCGTGACAGGTCGTTGCGCTCGAGATCGGTAGCACTTTCGGAGTCGGGTCCCGCAAAATACCAGCCGGCCATCAGGCTTCCGTCTTTCAACAGAAGGACGCCATTGTCGACGAGGCCGGCATAGGGGACGAGATCCGCAAAGGATGGGCCGGTGGCCCGGAAGCGTTTCAGAGCAACCATGGCTTGCCCTCAATACCGGCGCCATGGCGAGGAGGTCGCCTTGTAGTAATGCTTGTACGAGACATGGCGGATATAGACCTGTCGCATCAGCGGGTCCGCCTTTGCCATCATTCTCAGGAGGCCGACGACGACGATCCAGACGGCAACGCCGAAGAGCGCGGAATAGATCGTCAGAACGACGAAGATGAGGATGACTGCAGCAAGACCGGTGATCAGCACCAACTCCCGGTCCGCGCCCATCAGCAGGTTCGGACGCGACAGCGCCCGATGAATGCGGTTGCGTTGCAGGCCAGACAGGGACTCAGCCATGAGCCCCCTCCCCTTCCCCGCTTTGATTGATTGAGATGGTCTGCTCGTCGGGCAGTCCGATCGAGGCACCGGTTGCGCCAAAAAGGCCGACGATGTTGGTGGCGCCAAGCAGGATGCCAGCGACGAGCACGATGTACATGAGCCGCCGCGCGAAATCGTTCAGTTCGCCGCCGAAGATTAGCATGCCGCCGGCGATCGCGACGGCTGCAAGCGCAATGGCGCCGGCAACTGGTCCGGTGATCGATTCCTGGATCTGCTGCAGCGGCCCTTCCCAGGGAAGACTGCCGCCGGAACTGGCGAGCGCCGGCGAGACCGAGGCAAGAGCGATGGGTGCCGCAAGGAGTACAGCGGCGATGAATGCGTTTCTACGCGACATGGCGCGCCTCCTGTTCTTCCGTAAGCTGGTCGGATTCGATTTCGTATTGGCCGCCCGCGAAGCGCTCGACCTGGATGACGTCGCGAACGCGCCGCCCGCGCGGCGTTCGCTCGATCGAGACGACGAGATCGACCGCTTCCCCGATCACTTCATGCATCGGCTGCTGGCTGGCTTCGGCAGTTAGCTGCTCGAGGCGGCGTAGCGCCGACATAGCGGTGTTGGAATGGATGGTGGCCACGCCTCCGGGATGGCCCGTGTTCCATGCTTTCAGCAACGTGAGCGCAGCGCCGTCGCGGACCTCGCCCACGACGATCCGGTCTGGGCGCAGACGCATGGTGCTCTTCAAGAGCCGTGCCATGTCAACGGTATCGCTGGTGTGGAGAAGAACAGCGTTCTCGGCCGCGCACTGGATCTCGGCGGTGTCTTCCAGGATGACGAGGCGGTCTTCCGGGGCAGACTTGACGATTTCGTCGATGACGGCATTTGCGAGCGTCGTCTTGCCCGACCCGGTGCCCCCGGATATGATGATGTTGAGCCGGGACGAAATCGCGCTGCGGATAGTCGAAGCCTGGTGTTCGGTCATCACGCCGGAGCGCACATAGTCATCGAGCCGGATCAGGCGCGAGGCTCGGCGGCGAATGGTGAACGCCGGCTTGGCGACAACGGGAGGCAACAGCCCTTCGAAGCGGTGACCGCCGATCGGTAGCTCCCCGGATATGATTGGTTGCTCGGTATCGACCTCGGATTGGAGCGCATGCGCGACCGTTCCGATCACCATCTCGGCGGCGGCAGGCGACATCTCACCGGCAGGCGCGACGCCATGACCGAGCCGTTCGATGAAGAGCTTGCCATCGGGATTGAGCATGATTTCGACAACCGTTGAGTCTTCCAGCGCAAAGCAGAGCTGGTCGCCCAGTGCCTCCTGGAGTTTGCGGACAAGTCGAGGATGAGATCGAAGCTGGTTCACGGCTTTTCTTTCTTACGCTGCTTGGCTGACGGCGCTGAGTTCGGAACGGTAGTTGGCAGGTCGGAGCCGTTGGAATGTGTCTGCATTCGCGGGAAGGGTCCCGGCGACAGCCATGGTCACCCCGATCTTCTTCGGCTCCGCCAGCCGCTGCAGGGGCCAGCCAACACGAGCGAGGATCCGCTCGAAGCGGAGGTCGGTCACCGTGACGATCTCCGTGTAGCCGTTCGCCATGCACCACTCGATGATGCCCGCAAACATGGTCAGGGTCGCCTCATGGACGGAGCCGTCTCCCCTACCCTCCCCGAGAGTCGTATCGACGCAGAAGCGGGAACTCTCGATCATGGCGGTGTGCGCATTCAGCTGACCATCCGGCAGCAGCGTCGGAAAGATGTTCGTCACCATCGTCGCGCCAAGAGCCGGGAGTAGCCTGGCGCAACCAGTCACGGCGCCACCGTCGGAAATTGCGAGAACGTAGGTCGGCATAAGAGCGTCAAAGGCGTCCGCCTCTTGACCGTCGACGACTTTGACCTCCCAGCCCAGGCGCTCGGCAAAAACGCGCGCACGTAGCTGATGATGGCGGTGGAGAAGCCGAGCTTCTTGAATATTTCGCGGTTTGGAAATCGCGAGAATCTGCATGAATTTCTCCGTCGGATATTGGTCGGCGGGGAAATCAGCACGGAACAGATTCGGGTGGTAGTTGTAGGATCCTACAAGCCCGATTGGAGTGAGTCGCGGCGCAACCGTCCCCTTTTCCGCGAAAGCAGCCTTGTTCCCGCAACAATTCGGTTAGGCGGTTGTAGGATTCACAGTAAAACAGACCATGAACCTGTGGGAGTGACGTGCTTTCTAAGGCAATGTTTCTACGGCTAAAAATTGATTGCGTTGGACGCCTTCTTTCTTGAGCGTTAAGCTTTCGTTAACCAAAAAGCTCTTGCTCAAAATCCAGAATCGACGCTTATTGCCAGTGGCGGAACTTTTGAAGTTTCGCGAAAAATATCGCCACTGGCAAGAAATGGGTTTTGAG
>NZ_CP196430.1:0-157550 GCF_051669845.1 Pararhizobium sp. O133
ATGAATGCGTTCCCGCTTCCGTCGTTCGAACTCGACGACAAGATACTGATGCAAGGTGCGGAAATCTCCCGCAGGCTCAACCAACTGCGGCTTGAAAACTTTCCTCCGTCAGCCAAGAAGACTTTGCGCCAATTTTCAGTGACTGAGGTTGCCCACTATCTCGGCGTTACGCCAAGCAATCTGAAACGGCTTTATCTGGACGGCAAGGGGCCGATCCCGACTACTATGTCAGGCAACCGGAAGTATTACACAGCCGAGCAGATGTTGGAGCTTCGGAGCTACCTTGCCGAAACCGGGAAGAGCGAAGCAAAGCGATATCTCCCCCAGCGCAAGCCGAGCGACAAACTTCAGGTTATTGCCGTTGTGAACTTCAAGGGCGGCAGCGGCAAAACGACGAGCGCCGCCCACCTTGCGCAGCATCTTGCTCTCACGGGGCATCGAGTCCTCGCTATCGATCTCGATCCGCAGGCATCGCTCTCGGCTCTGCACGGTTTCCAACCGGAGCTCGACCAGAACCCATCTCTTTATGATACAATCCGCTACGACGAGCGGAAGCCAATCGCGGATGTCATTCTGCCGACGAATTTCCCCGGCCTCGACATCATCCCAGCGAACCTCGAGCTTCAAGAATATGAATATGATACCCCGCTCGCGATGCAGGCAGGCAGCGAGGGCAAGCGATTTTTCACCCGACTTGGCAAGGCCCTTTTAGATGTCGATGAGCGCTACGACGTGGTGATTATCGACTGCCCACCTCAGCTTGGTTATTTGTCGTTGACCGCCCTTACTGCCTCCACATCGGTGCTGATCACGGTTCATCCGCAGATGCTCGATCTCATGTCGATGTCGCAGTTCTTGTTGATGCTGGGCAACATTACCAAAACGATCAAGCAGGCTGGCGCTGATGTGAGGCTTGATTGGCTTCGCTATTTGATCACACGCTTCGAACCGCAAGATGTCCCCCAGGTGCAGATGCTCGGCTTTATGCAGAGCATGTTGGCCGAGGAAATCTTAAAAACACCCATGGTCAAAACTACAGCGATCTCAGACGCTGGGCTGACTAAGCGCAGTCTCTACGAGCTTGATCGCTCGAACTTCACTCGGGGGACTTACGACCGCGCAATTGAATGTATGGATGCCGTGAATTTTGAAATTCAGGGTCTCATCCATCGCGCGTGGGGCAGGATGTGATCATGTTGACCGCCGTCAAAAGCCGGAAAGAAATTATCGGAATCAACCAGTTGAAGCTTCGAGGATAGCGAGATGGCTCGGAAGAACCCATTCATGAACGTCATGAGCCAGGACGCGCCGGATAACTCCAAGGTAATCCTCGAATATACGAACAAGGGTGCCTCGAAATCACTTATCCATTCCCTGGACGAAATGGCGGCGCAAGCAGATCGTTTTCTTGAAGGGCAGGCCGTTGTCGAACTAGACCCCGCGATTATCGACGGCTCATTCGTGCGGGATCGTCTTGAAGACGACCAAGAGGATTTCGCCGAGCTCCTGGCAGCAATCCGAGATCGAGGACAGGACACTCCTATCCTTGTCAGGCCGCACCCGTCCGCCGCAGGGCGATATATGGTGGTCTTCGGGCACAGACGCCTTCAGGCGGCCAAGGCGCTTGAGCGGAAAGTCCGCGCTGTCGTCAAAGACCTTAAGGACAGCGATCATCTAGTCGCGCAGGGCCAAGAGAACTCCGCGCGGGCAAACCTTTCCTTTCTCGAGAAGGCGATGTTTGCAGCCGAAATCTCCCGCCGCCAGCTAGACGGCGACAATGCGATAGTGCTTTCTGCACTGTCCATTGACCGCGCCACTCTGTCTAAGATGCT
This sequence comes from Pararhizobium sp. O133, assembly GCF_051669845.1. Taxonomy (NCBI): domain Bacteria; kingdom Pseudomonadati; phylum Pseudomonadota; class Alphaproteobacteria; order Hyphomicrobiales; family Rhizobiaceae; genus Pararhizobium; species Pararhizobium sp. O133. The sequence goes on from NZ_CP196430.1 coordinate 1,833, forward strand.
GGCCGTCGCGACGATCCCGAGGGAAATCCTTGATGCCGTCGGCGTTGCCAGGGGAATCGGACGCGACCGTTGGTATGAACTCAAAAACCTGTTGGAGCGGCCTTCGACCCTGGAGGAGGGGACAGCCTACGTACAAACTGGCGACTTCAAATCGAAAGTCGGTGACGACCGTTTCAACACCTTGTTGGCCTTCGTCAAGGCAGTAGGAAAGCGCGCTCGTCCGAAAACGGCGAGAACGCGCAAATGGGCTTCAGAAGATCAATTCGTATCCGCCGACATCAAGGCAGATGGCAAGACATACACACTCGCCTTGAAAGCAAAGGATGCCACGGGCTTTGGCGATTTTGTCGCTGAGAGCTTGGGCGATCTTTATTGTGCGTACAGGAACAAGTTGGATCAACAAGGAGAGTAAACGCCAAAAGAAAAAGGCCCCCAAACGACGAAGTCGTGGAAGCCTTCCTCACATCTGTAGCAAGATCGAGAATCGCATTTCCCCGAATCACAGTCAAGAGTCTTCGGCATCGTTTTGGTGAGCAGTTTTCTTTTGCCTTTTGAAAGGTGAATGGAAATGCAGAATGGAAGTGTGACGACGCCCTTTGGGCGGCGGCCAATAACGCTTGCCTTGATCAGGGGACAGTTGGAAACAGCGGCGACCCAGCAGGGCAGATCGGTCGACAAATGGAAAATCTATCGTGACGCCTGCGATGCCCGCACGATGCTGGGCCTGCGGGACCGTGCCCTGGCGGTCCTCAATGCGCTGCTGACGTTTTATCCGGAGACAGCGCTGAGCGACGACGAAAACCTCGTGGTGTTTCCGTCGAATGCGCAACTGACGGCGCGCGCCAATGGCATTGCCGGCACAACCCTTCGCGAGAACCTGGCACTGCTGGTCGATGCGGGTCTGATCCATCGGAACGACAGCCCGAACGGCAAGCGCTATGCTCGCAAGGGCAGGGATGGTGCAATCGAAACCGCCTATGGTTTCAGCCTGGCGCCGCTTCTGGCGCGCGCCGGAGAGCTGGCGCTGATGGCGCAGCAGATCGCTGAAGAGCGCCGCCACCTTAAAATTCTGAAAGAACGGATATCGTTGCGCCGCAGGGATATCCGCAAACTGATCTCTGCCGCGATGGAGGAGGGGGCTTGCGGTGATTGGGGCATGGTTGAAGACCACTATATCGCTGCTGTCGGACGTCTTTCGAAGGCAAAATCCGCCTTGGAGTTGTCTGGATCTGCCGAAGAGCTCGACCTTCTGCATGAAGAAGTGATCAACTTGCTGGAAATTCAGCTAAATTCGGAAAAAACCGTCACCATTGATAACGAATACCGTCAGCACATACAGAATTCAAAAACCAAATCCAGCAATGAACTTGAACCTCGCTCTGAAAAAGAGCAGGGCGAACCGGACGTGCGAGACAACGAACCGAAGCGTGAGGCGCCGCAGGTGTTTCCGTTGGGGCTGGTGTTGCGGGCTTGCCCCGAGATGTCTGCCTACGGGCAGGGGGGGCGGATCGAGAACTGGCGCGACATGCGAACGGCCGCCGTGGTAGTGCGATCAATGTTGGGTGTCAGTCCCTCGGCCTACGAGGAGGCCTGCGAAGCGCTGGGGGCCGAGAATGCCGCGGTTGCGATCGCCTGCATCCTCGAGCGGGCAGGGCACATCAATTCGGCCGGCGGCTATTTGCGTGACTTGACGGCACGAGCGCGGCGAGGGGAGTTCTCGATCGGACCGATGCTCATGTCGCTGCTGCGGCTCAACGGGACGGTTCACCAGAAAACGGGCTGAGGACGGTGGACACAGGGTTCAACAATACTTGTATGGGACGAACAGAATGAGCTCACAGTACGATATGTTTGAGATCGTGCATCGCCCGGCGCCAACGAGAAAGCGTTCCGGACCGCGCTGGCCGCTTGGGCTGTCGGAACACGATATGGCTCACTATCTCCAGGCGACCGGTCGCTACCGCATTCTCAGCAAGCTTGTGCCTCGGCGTATCGCCACCGACTTCGATGCGGCGTTTCCTTTACGGGGGATTGTACTCGATACCGAGACGACTGGCTTGAATGCTCGCAAGGACGAGATCATCGAGATCGGGCTTGTGGCGTTCGGTTTTAACGAGGCCGGCGAGGTCGGCGAGGTTCACGCCGTCTACGGCGGGCTGCAGGAACCGTCTGGCCCGATCCCCGCTGAAATCACAAAGCTGACCGGTATTACCGATGCCGACGTCGCAGGCCAGATGATCGATATGGCTCAGGTGAGAAAGCTCGTTGGGCCGGCGGATCTGATCATCGCCCATAATGCCGGGTTTGACAGGCCATTCTGCGAAGCCTTTTCGCCGATTTTTGCCGACAAGGCCTGGGCGTGTTCCGTTTCTGAGGTCAACTGGGCCAGCCGCGGGTTCGAAGGCACCAAACTTGGCTATCTCATCGGCCAGGCGGGATATTTTCATGAGGGGCATCGTGCAGTCGATGATTGCCACGCGCTTCTTGAGGTTCTTGACCAGACGGTAGAAGGTTCGTCGGGCACACCCTTCAGCGAACTGTATCTGGCGAGCCAGAAATCACGTGTTCGCATTTATGCAGAGAACAGCCCGTTCGATCTCAAAGAGCATCTGAAGGCAAGAGGATACCGCTGGTCAGATGGCAGTGAGGGTCGTCCGAAATCATGGTGGATCGAGGTGGATGAGCATCTTGCTGATGACGAACTGGCTTGGCTGCAAACTGACATTTACAGGTATGACGCAAACCCGCCCATGCAGAGCCTCTCGGCGTTCGATCGATTCAAGGCTTAGGAGGCGTTATGCCGACGTCTATTCGAGGGTGGTGGTTGGCTTCCTTTTCGACAATCAAATGCTTCAGTTGCGCGATTTGTAGAGGATAGCCGTCGCCACCGGTTCTTCTGTTCTTCTCTTCGAGAACCCGCAACGCGCTACGCAGCGTCCTGAGTTCATTATCGACTTCTGCCATTCTTTCTTCCTCCCAGTGAACGACTTGTCGTGGCCGCTGCATCTACAGATATGCCTGTGCGATCAAACGGCGAGCCCCGAACGGGTGTCAGCGATCGTGAGGGGATTGGGACTGGGCGAGCGTCGCGTGTATTGGCTAGGACGAAGATAGCAGTTGCATTCGAGAGATCGAGCTCAAAACGCACAGAAGTCGAGCGCAAACAGCAGAGAGTGATCTTGAAGCAAATGGGGCCGTTCCTATCTCCCATTCTCTTCGAAGCTTTCCGCCTCGAGATTCCCTATGGTTTTGAGCCACTTTCTCGCGCATCAGCTTGTGCGGCAGACAGAAAGAGCGATGAATGACGCTATCCATTCGCGATATTGCAAAATCCGAAATCGCAACGCCGCGAACCGCGGAACCTGGCGAGGTGATCAGGCAGGCCCGAGAGGCGCTCGGGTACAGTCTGGACGATCTCGCAGAGACATGTGGTCTCACCATCCCAGAGATCATACGAATTGAGGTAGGGGCGGACAGGGATCTGCGTAGACTTCGCCGCGTGGCAGCACCCTTGCAGGTCGACCTTTCTCCGTTGGATACGTGATTGAATGATTGTTGGAATGGCAAGCTCATGGCGTGACAAACATCCGGTGTCATATGCCACCGCATGACAGCGGCGGTGGTGTCCGCCACCGCGAACAACTTCGCGGTAGTATGCCAGGCTGCAGTTCTCGTCCCGCTCATGAGCAAGGGCGTCGGCAGGAGACGGAAGCACAGACGGGTGGTCCTGTGAAATGACGAAGTGGACACCGGACGAGCGGCGCTCGCGCTGGGAACGATCAGTTGTAGCGAAAGAAGCTGCAGGATTTCCATTCGAGCGCGATCCCCAGTTTCTGGCGTGGATTGAAGAGTGGATTTTTGGTCGCATCACAATGCCCGAAGTTCAGCACCGATATGTTGACCAGCTTAAAAGACGCCAATCTTATGTTGATGCAGACAAGAACATCGAGACGACGCAAACCATGTTGGAGAAAATACGGTTGGATGTCGCCGATATCGACGGCTTTTCGCTAACGGAGATCGAAGAGCAAGATTAGCGCGATCAGTTTGGGGAGAAGCACTGAACCCTGACGTTATGAGTTCAATTCCGAATGAAAACCCGCGGCAGCATTGTTGCCGCGGGTTTTACGAGTGGAGCGCCATACAGAGGCAACTGTAGCAGTCGGCGCCCGTGCCATGGCATAGATTGCAGAGCTGGGTCGAGACTGGCCGTGCTCTCGTTCACCCTGGAATGAACGACATGGCCGAAATTTGCCGACGGCTGCTGTCGTCACAGTCCAATCAAATCGACTGAACGTTTTCTGCCTTGGACTTTCCGGTCTTGCGATCCTGCCCGATTTCAAAGCTCACCTTGGTGCCGTCTCGTAGGTCGCCACCTTGGACCGCAGATACATGGACGAACACATCCTGCCCGCCGTTGTCTGGGGTGATGAAACCGAACCCCTTGTCCTGATTGAAAAATTTAACTGTCCCGGTAGCCATGTGTATCCTCAAAACGCCGCCAACCCAAAGCTACTCAGGCAATCTTTTCTATCCTGAGATGCTCGCAATCATCGATCCCACATGGTCTGCATGCGGGAACAGATCCTCTCAGCTTATCACCGCTGGTGTGACGCGATTCCAGCCGGAAGCTTTCTCCAGAAATGCACTCAGAGATTGTTAGTCGTTTTGCGGTACATTGCACGAGGGCGGTCTGGGAGGGTTGCGCGAATGGATTGTCTTTTTTTGACGGGAGCCTTTGAATGTCCCGATCGGTAACCCCGGCAACAAATCGGCGACGGCGCATAGTTACTGCGGTCGCGGTCACATTTATTGCGGTCGCCATGGCATTCGCGTTCATTGTTTTCCGTTCGATCGATACTATCAAGAATACAGCCAACCAGATCGATGATGCCCGTGCTGTCGATGCGGCGCTTGGCGCGGTCGACGCGCTGCGAAGCCAACTTTCCGGAACTATTCACGACAACGCAACATGGGACGGGGCTTACAAGCAGCTCAATTCAATCAATCGCCAGTATTGGATCATCGAAAACTGGGCGCTGACGGGCTCGGACAATCTGCTTTATGACACAGCGGTGGTGATCGATGTGCGAGGTAAGGTAATCGTCGCCTACAAGGACGGTAAAGAACTCGGCCAAAGTCCCGCGTCGTATTTCGGCCCCGATTTACAAACCCTAATCGCGCAAGCTTATAACGTTAAGCAGAGACATGGCGCAGTTCCAGTGCAGTTCATAACGACACAGGGCGGGGTTGCGGTCGTGGGAGCGGCGACAATCCGCCCGAATTCAGCGAAGGCCCGTGTAGAGGAAAGAAATCTCTACGTGTTGATCTTTGCCCGTCATCTCACATCGGCTGTTGTCAAGAAACTCTCTGAAACCTTTCGTATTGATGACATGAAGCTTAATGTGGAAAAGGACGATAAATTGCTCAACGTTCCTCTCTACGATGTTTGGGGAAGAGACGTTGCATATTTAAGCTGGCCTTCAAAGCTTCCTGGCAGCCGCAGTTTTCTCGCAGTGAAAACTCAATTGGCCGTCGGGTGTACTATTCTCGCGCTTTTCCTTGCCGCCATCGGTATGGTTGGTTTCGCGATTATCCGCAAACTTCGTGAGGACGAAGCAGCGTCGCGATTCAAAGCGACTCACGACAATCTGACCGGCCTTTCCAACCGCGCCGCCCTCGCGGAATTTCTACAGAAATGCATTGCCGGCGCTGACGGCTCGGTCATCCAACTGTGCTTGTTGGATCTCGACGGTTTCAAAGGTGTCAACGATGCGTGGGGACACGCGGCTGGCGATGAATTGCTTGTCGCAGTCGCGGGCAGACTTCGAGCCGAGCTTTCTCCAAACGCGTTTATCGCCCGGCTGGGCGGTGACGAGTTCGCTGTTGTCACCGTTGGTAATGATGAAACTGTGGAGAGTAGCGGCGTAGCGGAGGGCATTCAGCGCGCCGTCTCAACAGTATTCCCCATCAACGGGCGGCTGATTCAGGTCGGTGGCAGCGTTGGCGTAGCCGCAGTCATGGATAACGACGCTGAGATTGGAGAGCTGATGAGGACAGCGGACATTGCTCTTTATCAGGCCAAGGACCTTGGACGCGGAAGGACAGTTGTTTACGAGCAGGCGTTGGACGAGAAACGCCATGAACAGGCAATACTTGAAAAACAGCTCCGAGAAACGCTGAGCAACGAGGGAATTAGCGTCCACTATCAACCTCTACTGACCGCGAATTCCCACGTGCTCCAAGGGGTCGAGGCCCTGGCGAGGTGGAGCAGCCCTACATTGGGGGTTGTTCGTCCGGATATCTTCATCTCCCTTGCAGAAAAGGCGGGGCTCATCGATGCCTTGGGAATGCAGGTTCTCGAAAGGGCGATAGCCGCCGCTGCCGATTGGCCAGGAATTGGCATATGCGTGAATGTTTCACCGCTGCAATTGCAGGATCAGAGTTTTGTTCAACGTGTTGCGGCAGTTCTGGATCGTTTCGAGTTTGATGCGCCTAGATTGACTCTTGAGATCACGGAAGGCGTACTGATCTCACAGCCGGAGCACGCCCACCGGGCCATTAATGGCTTGAGACGTCTTGGTGTGAAGATCGCATTAGACGATTTCGGCATTGGTTACGCAAGCATTGGGGCCTTGCGTGAGTTCGGCTTCGATCGCTTGAAGGTTGATAAATCGCTTGCGGCCAATCTCGGGCATGATCCGAATGTCGCGGGAATTTTCCAAGCAACGGTAGCGCTCGCAAACGCCTTGGAAATCCCGGTGACGGCGGAAGGTATCGAGACGGAAACTCAAGCCGCAATGGCGAAGCTATGCGGTTGCGACCTGCTTCAAGGATATCTGTTCAGTAAGCCTGTGGCAGACGCAGAAATATCCGCTCGCTATTTCCGTCAAATACAAAGTGTAACGGGGTCGGTTGGATAGCTGTGTTCCGGCATGGAATATTTTGGCCCCCAATCTGTTTCGTCTGACCATCCGGCTTTCGCTGGCGGACGGGGGAGAGTTGAAGCGAGTGGATACGATTGCGGCTGTTCGTCGAGCCCTTCATGTGAAGGACTGGTCGGTGGAAGGACCGTCCGGGAAGTCGGCCGGTGTCAGATTGCCGAGTATCAATGTGCAGGAATCGGGTTACCGGGTGAATAGAGACGAAGGCGACTTGGGAATATTAAAGCAAACGGGCGGCCTTTCCACTCCGTCGCGTGGCGCTGTTGTAATAACTCGACGCCTGCTGCAGAGATCGGTGGCGAGACTGCTCCATCGCCTCCGGAAGAGGAATGCCCCGGTTGGCGGCTTCGGTCAGGTATCCCGAGCGCAGTCCGTGTGCGGAAAACTCCGACGGTTCCAATCCGGCCAAAGCCACCCGCTGCTTGAGGATGTCATTAATCGCCTTCGGATCGAGCGCCCGGCGGGAGACGTTGCCCCAGCGATCGATTGCCCTGAACACGCCGCCGCTCTCGATTTTAGCCACGGTAAGCCAGGCGTTCAGCGCATCCACCGGCCGGCCGGTCAGGTAAACGACCTCATCGCCGTCAGCGCCACTTGTCTTGGTCCTGCCAAGATGGATTGACAAAGAGGGGAGGGGGGAACCGCCATCGACAGTTACCGGGGCCTCGGTGGTCAACTGGTCTGTCCGCAGTCCGGCAATTTCGGTGCGGCGCCGGCCTCCGGAGGCGAAGCCGACCATCAGGATTGCGCGGTCTCTCATATCGCGAAGATTTTCGCCAGCGCAGGTGGCCAGCAGTTTGGTCAGCACCTCCCCTGTCACCGCCTTCGCACTCTTACGCTTTCGTGGTCGCGGAGTTGCACGCACGGCCAGCCGAATTGCCGTGTTGAGGGCAGGGGAAGAAAAAGAGCCGGTCAGTCCGCGCCATTTTGTCAGCGTCGACCAACTGGACAGACGCCGGCGCACAGTGTCGGGCGCATGCGGTCCGATGGATCGCAGAAAACCCTGCTCGCGAAGGCTCTGTGCGACGACATCAGGCATGCCGTGATCGCGATCGACGTCTCGCTGTTGCGGCTGCCAAAGATGATGGGCGACAAATTTCAGGAGCAATGCTTCAGGCGCCGGCCAGGGAAGAATGTATTTCGTCGTCGCGAGCGACCACGCCTGCAGGTAGGCGAGGTCAGAGGTCAGGGCGCGAAGCGTGTTTTCGCCCATGCCTTCGTTGACCAGGTGACGCAGCGTTTCGACATCCTGGTCGGTCAGCAACTCCGCCAGTTCGTCACGACGCTCAAGCGGCAGAACGGCGGCGACGGTGTCGAGTTGTTGAGCGCGCCGATCTACGCCATTGCCGCTGGATTTGCTCATAACATCGACGATGCCGAATGAAGCTTCAAATCGGTTTGTCCGAAATCATGCCCCTTGAACAGGAGCGGCGCCTTGGCGATCGCGGCAACAGCGTAAGAATAACAGTCGCCCATGTTCAGGCTGGCCGGGTGGCGGCCCTTGCCAAATCGGTCAAAAGCTTTCTCAGCAGCGTAATAATGCCGCTCGCCAAAGGCAACTGTGGTCACATTTGGCAGGTCTACAAGCTGCTTGATAATTGCCGCAGCGTTCCGAAAGTTTTTACCCGCCAGCACCATACGCGCCTCAAGAAGGGTCGGCCAGCCGATCAAGATCTCTTCTCGACCAACGGGAGAATGGAATAGTTCGGCTTCCGGCTCGTTCAATGACGAGGCTAAAATAACCGACGTATCAATGGCAATCATATCGGCAGGCCGTTTTCGTCGTAGAGATCATCGTGGGCGGAGGTGGTGCCAGCAGGCACCGAGCGCCGGCCCTCCGCCATAAGTTCCCACAGGGCATCAGCGGGCGTCTGCGCCGGTTTTTCACGTAGTTCCTGATCATAGCGTTCAAGCGCATGTTCGACGAGGCGGTTGATCGGCTGACCGGTGCGACGCGCAAGCGCATGCGCCAAATCTCTCGCCTTAGTGCTGCGGATGGAAAGCTGTGGTTCAGACATGACGTGCCTCGTTGAATGATGGCCTTAACATAGCGTCTGCCGCGCGAGATAGCAAGGAATCACCCATAGATGGCTAACTTCCGATAAGGGTTACTTATCGATAGTTGAAAGCCCCATGTGGCTTTTACTTCCCGATTTCAACTGAAGCGCTAAGCTAAAAACCCAGCCCGCATTTTTGACCTAACGATTTCATCCCCGCGGCAGGGGAGGGGCCTGTCAAAGCCCTGACGCTTTGGTGAGATTGGTGCGGAAGCGGTCGCGCCGGCGCTGATATTTGCGCGTCATTTCAGCCGAAGCGTGTCCCAACTGCTTCTGCACGTATCGCTCCTCGATCTCGGCCGAGGAGGCAAGGCCGGCGCGCAGGGAGTGGCCGGCGAACAAACCTGCCCGTTCCCCGTCCGGCAGGTCGGAGCGGACGCCGGCGGCAAGCGCGGTCTGCTTGACCAGGCGGGCGACATGCTTGTCGGAGAGCCGCTCGACGTCGACGGTCTTGTTGTCCTTGAAGATGCGGCGGAAGAGAGGGCCTCTGGCGATCCGGCCAAAGCGGATCCAGCGCTCGAGGGCAACGACGGGGCAGGTCTGCTCGGAGGCGCCGCGGCCGACCTCGACTTCGCGCCAGCCGGTCTTGCCGCGCAGCGTCAGCAGAACGCCCTGGCCGGGAAAGATCTCGATCCAGCCATGGCCGTCGCTGTGATCGTCGCGGACGATGTCGAGACCGACGATCTCGGAGCGCCGCAGGCCGCCGGCGAAGCCCAGCAGCAGAATGGCCCGATCGCGCAGGCCGCGCAAATCATGGCCGAGCGTGTCGACCATCGACTTGATGTCTTCTCCCAGCACCGCCTCTTTCTGCCGCGGCGGCTTGGCGTGCTTGCGGCGGATGCCGGCGAGCACCGTGGCAATATGCCGGTCGGAGCGATCCATCGGCGCGCCGCGCTGGGTGAAATTCCAGGCCAGCCCGGAGAGACGCCGCTCGATCGTCGCGACCGACAGGGCAGGGGTATTGCGCTTCGGATCGCCTGAGGCACAGGCGCCGATATAGAGGCCGATCACCTGGCTCGTCGGCGGCGTCGGCTCGAAACCTTCCCGGCGGCACCAGGCGGTAAAATGCCGCCAGTCCTTGGCATAGGCGTCGCGGGTGTTTTCTGAACTGGCGGCGTTGGCGTAGGCTGTTGCGGTCTCGACCAGCGCTTCCAGCCGCGCCGGCCGGGACGCGGCGTCCATTTCCACCATGAGCTCGACGCCGGCGGGGAGGGCGCTGTCGGCAGAATCGTCAATTTTGGGCGTGTTGGCCGGGGGATTTTGCATAGTTCGGGAGCCTATCATCATATGTCCGGTAATGGAAGGTTATCGGACATAATCTAGTGCTCACATGCTGTGCGGTTTTAACCGAAAAATGTGGCTAAAAGAGCGCGCATCGATTATGCTCGAAAGCATGGATTCGCGCCTCCGCGCCTCCGCTCCTTCCGCCGCCCCGGTACCGCCATCGACCGCGCCACCTATGCCGGGCTGGGTGACTTTGCGCGGCAAAGATCCGAGCGATACAGACGCCGCCTTCGCCGCCGGCATCGCATTGAAATCGCTCGACGATCTGGTTCGCGCCGACCTGCCGTGGGCGGGCTGCTGGCGCCAGCGCCTTGCGCTTAGGGCCTCGCATTCGGCCGTGCAGATGATTGGCCGAAACGAAGGCGAGGCGGGCTTGCGCGATGTGGTGCTGCTCACCGCGCCTGGCAACGATCCCGGACCGGCCGGAACGATATATTTGGCATTCCAGAAACTGGCGGCAAAGAAACGGCCGATCAGCAGCAAAGGTCTGGAGGAGTTGGCGGCGCTGATGGGGTTGCGCCGCGAGGGCCTGAGCGAGATTGCCGATTTGTTTGATAGTGCGCTTCAGTCCAGTCGTGCTGTGCCGTTTCCCGTCGCCGACCTGGTCTCCAACATCTGCGCCGCCCGGCCCGATGCCGAAATCCTCGCCTGGTGGCTGGCGGACCGCCTACTCGCAGAAAAACTCGCCTGGACGTGTGGCGTGCCGCTCACGATGGGTGAGCGTTATGGCGTAGCGTTCAAGACCATCGGTGGCCGCGGGCGGGTGCGGCCCGGGGAGCCCGCTTTCCCGCGGGCGGTGTGCCTGGCGCTCGTGTCCGCCACGGTCGAAGCCTTGCGGCAGGCCAATGACATCGGCCGGCGTGCCGAGACATTGTTGGCGGTGGCGCCGAAAGTGCGAACCAAAGGCGCCAGCGTCGTCATCGAAAAGCTGCTCAACGAGGATGCCATGCCCGCCTCCGCGCCCGGCAGCCATCTCTCCCGCTGGGCGACGACGCGATTGTTCGAGCGGCTGGAAGGTTTTGGTGCGGTGCGTGAACTGTCTGGCCGAACTTCGTTCCGGATTTTTGGGTTGTGACGATGGCGGGATCAAGCGCAACACGACGGAAGTCACGGCCGCAGGACGAAGTGTTGCTCGATCGCGAGCTCGAAGATCTGCCGCCGGAGCTGCGCTGGCGCGAATGGATGCTGCGGGTGGAAGCAGTGATCTTTGCCGCCGCCGAGCCGGTCAGCCGTGAGATTTTGGCGCGCGTGGTCGGTTGCGGCTGCAGCATCGATCTCATCATCGATGATTTGCGCGAGGATCTGCGGTCACGTCCCTATGACATCGTTGCGGTCGCCGGGGGCTGGCAGCATCGGAGCCGTTCGGCTTACGCGTCTGCGATCCGTGCCTCTCAGGCGCCAACGCGTAGCGTCGCCGCGTCGCTGTCCGAAAACGAGGCTGCGGTGCTGGCGGCGATCGCATACTTGCAGCCGGTGACCCGCGGCGAGTTGTCCAACATGTTCGGCAAGGAGATAAGCCGCGACACGATTGCCGGTCTTCGCGATGCCGGGTTTCTCAGCTCCGGCCCGCGCAGCCCGACACCCGGCGCGCCCTACACCTATGTGACGACGAAGCATTTCCTATCGGCCTTCGGTCTGCAGACACTGCGTGACCTGCCCGATCTGGAGGGGCTCGAGGATGCCGGGCTGCTCAGCCGGCGGTCGCTTACGAGGGATGATTTGGCCGAAGAAAGCGCCGATGGCGGCGAGCAAGACTAGCTGTAGGCGCATTTGGTCAGCATGACGGAATGCCATGGTCCCGCTCTACTATCCCCAATCCGCGCTCGCTACTTGATCACATAGCCGAGCGCCCGATATCCTGCGCGTCGCTTCGCTGCCATCCGAGCGAGAACCGGAACTGTGTTATCGACATAGTCGACGACTAAGACGTCTTTCTTGCCATCATGCTGACGATGCAGACGTCCGACATACTGCGCCAAAGTGCCTTTCCAGGCGATCGGCATGGTCAGGAATAGTGTGTCGAGTCGGGCGTCATCGAAGCCCTCCCCGATATAGCGGCCTATCGCAAGTATCAGACGCTCATCATCGTCTGCGACATTCAACGCCGCATTGGCTTGCTTGCGATCCTTCGCCGACATGCCGCCGCGTAGCACCACCAGATTTTTTACAAAAGGCGAGAACTTCTGCTGCAGATAATCGAGGTGATCCTTACGCTCCGTGAGTAGGATGGGCGAACGTCTGGCCTCGAGAGATTTCAACACGTCATCGAATATCAGGTCATTTCGGCCTTGGTCCTGCGCAAGGGCTGCATAGATTGCTGGTATTGACGGGCGCTCGACCGAGGCGAGTGACGCTGGCAACTCAAACTTCGTCGAACGGTCGCGGGCACGGTGGCGAATACCACGCTCGGCAGCTTGAACTCTCGCATCGACCCGATGGCGAACGGGGCCGCATTGCATGAAGATGATCGGATGATGACCGTCCTTTCGGGCAACGGTGGCAGATAAGCCGACGACATATCGCGCCTTGGATCTGCGAGCGACAAGTTCAAAACTTGCAGCGGACAGATGGTGGCACTCGTCGACAATCAGATGACCGTAATTTCCCACGATATCATCGACCTCGCCATTGCGAACCAGGCTTTGGATCAGCGCCACATCGACGATCCCTGTCGGCTTCCTTTTCCCGCCACCGATGATGCCGATCTGCTTTGGGTCGATGCTCAGGAAGGAACTCAGACGCTCTACCCATTGGGTGAGAAGCTCCCTGCGGTGAACAAGAACCAGCGTGTTGCGGCTTCGCTGTGCGATGAGTGCGGCGGCGACAACTGTCTTACCGAAGGCAGTCGTGGCGGCGAGCACGCCGTTATCGTTGGCGACAAGAGCATCAAAGGCCCGCGATTGTGGCCGTCGCAGTTCTCCTTGGAACGAGACGCCGGCGGGTAGAGCCTCTCCATCTTCGCGGAGATCCTCCAGAATGGCGGTCGCGCCATGGCTCCTTATCAGCTCTACAGTTTCGTCGAAGCAGCCTCGTGGCAGCGCGACGTGGCGTGGGTGAAGTTCGGCACAGGAGATGATCCGCGGCTTGCCGAATGTCGGCAATCGCATTGCTTGTGCGCGATAGAATTCCGGGTTCTGGAAAGCTGCCAGGCGCACGAACTGCGCAATCAGCGCGGACGGAAGCTCGGTCCTATCGATGTAAACTTGGTCGGCGATCACGACCTTGATGCTTTGCGGGACCGCAGCCTCAATTCGCCGCGGCTCGCTCCGACGTGACGGCAACATCTTCCACGGCTCATCGGCATGTTCGTCATCGACTGGCATCCGGACGCCCAAGACCCGCCCCGACAATTCGGCTTCGTCGGCGATCCTGAAGACTTCGTCCGCCGACAATCTGGGTAAAGACGACAGGTATGCCCACTGGTCATCGTAGGGTTGCAGGTCGCCATCGACAAAAACGCTGTTGCCATTTTCACGGGCTTTCCTTTGCAGGGGAAGCGCGATCAGATTGCCGAAGCCGCCAATTGGCATCGTATCCTGATTGGGAAAGAAGCGATCATAAGACGTGAAGCCGATCTCAGGGCGGTTCTCCATCGTCTCTGTTATCAGCGCGGCCCCCAGTTGTCGGGCGATCTTCGCGGGAACGGGTTCTGAGAAGAATATCCAGACATGGCCGCCGTTTCCCGACCTCGACCGTTCGAGGGCTGCGGCAATTCCTTTTGCATGACAGGTTGCCAGCAACGCTCTGGTATCGTCCGCCCAGCTTTCCTTGTCGAAGTCAGCAGCAAGGAACCAGCATGTCTCGTCTTGCAACAATGGATATACGCCAGCAACAAAGTCGCTTGAGCGGGCATCGCCGCCACGAAGGTGCTTTTCGATGATATCCTCGGAATACGGGATGAACGCCTGATGCGGGCAGTCCCCACATTTCACCTTCGGCTTGCCGCAGATTCCTTTCGCCCACTCGTTGGAACAGGATGGCGAATAGCCAGTGCGTCCATCCTTTCTATTTTCCCATCGTATCGGGAAGACGTCGGGGCGCCCGGCAAACAGCTGCCGGAATAACTCCACCTTCTCCCTCGACGGTGAGCTGTTGGTAACAGGGGCATCGACAGACGACGGCCGTTCAGGCGAGTAGCTATCGGATGTGACCTTTTTCTCCAGCGATTCTAACGTGCACTCAAGCTCCAGACGCTCAGCATCGAGATCAGCCAAGCGTCGCCGAATCCGCGCAATCTCTTCAGAAGTGTCGTCCCAACCTGCCAACGCCGCAGTCCACTTCCCAAAGTCCTGTCATGCGTCAACATAGACCAAAGACAGCTCGCGCTTAAGTCCCACACCGCGCATCCGGACCACCACTAACCCCGCTTTCCGCCAGCTACTGGGTGATCGCGGGGCCGGTCGTGAGTTCGAGCCGACCGACGAAGAGGACTTCTTCTGATACCCGCATAGGCACCCAATAATCCTGACATGTCTGCCGCCGGAGGAGGGCGTGCGATGGAAGGTTGCTGCCTACGGCGTTTGAGGGCATCCGCAAGCAGCGTGATCAAGGGAAGGTGACCACCCGCCGACAGGATGAGCCGTCGCCAATGGGTGATCACAACATCATCATCGACCATCAACCAGTCACTGGGTCGCATTGCGAGCCGTTCGATGCAACGAATTCGCGTCGACGTGGACAGGCTGGTCAGGGACGATGTCGCATAAATACCGGCAACACTTGGCACGCCAAGCAGGCGCCGAACGAGGGTAACGCTTGGCAGCGAACCGGTTATCGCTTCCAGTCGGCAGATATCGTCGATGCAGCGGTCAAGCCGTTTTGCCTCTGGACCGACACCGACAATCGATGCCCGACGCAGGTCATAGCCGCAGCGGGCACAATGATGTTGCGGAACGAGTTCAGTCTGATCGAAAGCCGCAACACGGCTGCGGCACGATGGGCATCGATCGCGCAACCCGCAACCATGTTTTGAACAGCAAGCTTTGGTTGCCAACCGCCATCGTCGCCGAAAATATGGCTGTGCATCCTCAGCCAGGCATCGAGAACAGAACTGCAGCCACCGCGAACTGTCGCGACGTCCGTTGTTTCGCAATGGCAGCAAGAGCGGCTTCAGCGGCGATCCAGTTAGCGACATGGCCGAGAGTTGGTCTTCCAAAATCCCGGTGTGGGCTTGGAGAAGGGTTGCAATGTCGGCCGGGAGCTTGAGGTCCAGGGCGGCCGACCACATCCCTGCACTAAGCCCGAGTACGCGGGCGAACAGTCGAGGCGCAATGCCGTTCGCAAATGCAAGTCGGTGCAGCCAGCTCGATAGCAATTCGTCAGCCTGCGGCGTGACGATGACGGGCCACTTTTCCGAAACGACATCGCGGTATCGCTCGCGGATGCCGATTGTCAGGCCGGGAGCATCGATGACCATCATAGAAGGCTCTGACGCAGAGGGGAGTTGCGCCGCTGTGAGATCGGCACATAGCGCAGCGCGTCGATGTTGGCTTTGCTGATGCGTTCGCTCTCGGACATGATCGCCGCGACAGCTGCCTTGGTGACGATGGTGACAATCTCGCCGATCAAACCTTCCGACAGGCTGAATATTCGCCGGGCCAACGTTTCGTTCGACAAATCCGAGCTTTTGGCCAGCGGCAAAGCTGCTGCGAGACTGTCGAGCAGCATGAGATAGCTCTCGTCATATTGCCAACGCGGAACCGCAACAAGCTCGAAGCGGCTCGCCATCTCGCTCGTGGAATTGATGAAATCGCAGACGGCCACCTCACCGATCAGCACCGGCGAGATGTCGTATTGACGGCCAATCCGCCGCAGGAAAGCAAAGACGGCTTCGACGTCGCGCGCACGACCCCGCAACGCATTGTGGAACTCGTCGAAAATTAGCACCTTCGGTTTGAGGCTAAACAGCAAGTGGTCGAGTTGTTCGGCCTTGCGGCCAAGGTTCCACATATCGGCGCCGGGCGCCCGCAGCGCCTGCAGAATACTGGCATAGAAATGGCCAAGGCCGGCGCCTTCGCGTGTCTGGGCTATCCATACCCTTTGCTTGGGCGAGGTTCTCAGGTGCTCGACGGCGAGCCGCTCGGCAATCATCGTCTTACCGTTGGCGTAGGGGCCGACCAACATCAGCCCCTGGGTTCGCAAAGACGGAGGCCGTAACAGAAGCTCGGCAAGTCGCCGATGGCTATCCTGGGCGGCATGATGCCCGATCCACCGTGGCGCGCGGATATAAGCGATCCTTGCCTCATGATCACGATCAAGATACGGCCGGGCATGCTCGATCAAATGATCCACTGTTGCTACCAATCCTCCACCGGCAACCGGCGTCTTCTGACGCGTGGGATGCTCGGCGGGAGGAAGTGCCGGCTGCTGCATAATGGCATAAGGCTTTTCCGCCGCGGCGGCATGGGCCTTGCGGACAGCATCACGCAACTGGCGCCTGGAGGGTTTCGCCGATTGCACAATGGCTGCGATCTCGCGGCGGAGCGCCACCTTCTCAGTGCTTGAGCGGTGGTTTGCCGCACGCCGACGGGTGCGTTCCGCCGCATGCTCCCACATCGTCACTGACGTCAGTTGGCTGTCGCGTCGCTCGACCGGCCGAAACTGTCGGTTTTCCGGGTCGCGGATGTAAACATGGCTGATGTCACAGGGGTCGTATCGCACCTCAAGCCTTCCGAGCCGGTCACGCTCGGGAACGACGGCGCTCAGCCACGGTGAATAACAGTGCATGGCGAACATGTTGATCCCTTGCGGTGACAATTGCCTTTCCGTCCCCGGCAAGAACGACAACAGCACGCGCTGCGGGTCATCGTCGAAACGAGACAGGGCGGTTGCGTTGTGCTGCCATTCCGTCATGGGGACCTTCAGGGTCTTGGAGTTTTCCTGCAGGTTGTGATCGATCACGGCCAGCGCAACGCAGCGCTCCAGATCGGCGAAGCTCAGGCAGGCGCGCCGCCCGGATGGGTATTCATCGCGGTGGGCCACCGAACGGCCAGAGGAGCCGGGGTAGGTAGCGAGGACCGCGTTGAGCTTTCCCAGCAGCCGTTCAACAACACCGCCTTGATGGATTCGGCCGCGATCGCGGTAGCGGATCCGGATACCATAATCGTCACATCCTCGGTGGAAGGCGTGTCCCTTGAACTCCATCGCCGAGTCCGTGACGAGCAGCTGCGGTCGACCGAACATCGGCCAGCCGTGATTGAGATTGCGCGCTGCAAGCCATGTATCTTTCGGGCACATGGCTTGGGCGAGACAAAGCGCAACGGATAGAGCCGACGGCTTTTCCAGGGTGAGGCAGAAACCGACGATAGACCGTGTTGCCACGTCGGAGACAACAGTCAAATATGGGCGGCCGACGAACACACCGGCGGCATCGACCACCTCCACGAAATTTATGTCGGTAGGCGTATGGTCGATTTGGCACACCGCGAGCGGGTACGGCGCATGGATATAGCCGGGTCGCGGCTTCAGCCGCAGCAAGTGCTTTGGATTGGCCGATCGCTTCTTCGCGATCTCTTCTTGCGAAAACAACATGGGAATGCGCCGGGGCGACCGTCACATATGAGGGAACGGCAAGACCGGCTTCCTCGCAGCGCGCGCGGATCTCGTCGACCACGGGAGCAAGTGGGGTTGGCTCGAGCGTTAGCCACTTCTCGCGAAGTGCGGCGGCGATGATCGCCTCCACCTGTTCCGGCAGCCGCTTGCGCCGACTGGTCGCAGTGCGAGGAAGCAAGCTGGTCACTGTCCGATCGGCGCGATAACGGGCGAGGAGGTTGTAGATTTGCCGGGTGGTAAGCCGCAGTTCAGCCGCCGCGCGTTTGATGGCAGCTTGTTTCGGATTGCCGCCATCCAGGATTTTGTCCAGTTCGCGGGACATTCGACGCGCCATCGACCAGTGCTCGTCCAAGACCGGGCGCGCCGCCGGCGAACTTCGATCGTGAAATCGCTTTGGCAAAGGGCCTCGCTGAAATCATTAGCGGAAAATCGTCCCCAGTTTAGCGCCAGAACCCAACTGGCGTATGACATTCCCCGGATTGAAATCTGGAAGTAAAAGCCACATGTATGTGGCCCAGACTGCTGACAAACCTCTGGCCACAGCCAGGGGTTTGTGATTCAGTGGGACATGTTGAAGAAACCTGCTCCCGAACAGACGGCTCTCGAGATGGTGACGCTCGATGGGCTGGTTCCAAAGGATCATCTGCTTCGCAAGATCGATGCGGTGATCGACTTCTCCTTCATCCATGACCGCGTTGCCGGGCACTACTGCGCCGACAACGGCCGGCCGGCCCTCGATCCGACCTGCATGTTCAAGGCGCTGTTCATCGGCTACCTGTTCGGGATACGCTCGGAGCGGCAGTTGGTGCGCGAGATCGAAGTCAACGTCGCCTATCGGTGGTTCTTGCGGATGAAGCTGACCGACCCGGTCTTTGATGCCTCGACGCTGTCGCAGAACCGCCGCCGTCGCTTCAAGGATACCGACGTGGCGCAGGATATCTTCGATGCGATCGTCGAGCAGGCGATCCGGCACGGCCTGGTCGATGGCACGGTGCTGTACACGGATTCGACGCATCTGAAGGCCAATGCCAACAAGGGCAAGTACGACTTGGAGATGATTGCCAAGTCACGCGCCGACTACTGGACCGATCTCGACCGGGCAATCGAGGCGGAGCGCGCCGCCCATGGCCAGAAGCCGTTGAAGGAAAAAGAGCGCGAGCCTATGGTGAAGGAAACCAAGGTCAGCCGCACCGACTCGGACAGCGGCTATATGGTGCGCGACGGCAAGCCCAAGGGCTTCTTTTACTTGGATCATCGCACGGTGGATGGCCGCCATGCCATCATCACCGACACCCATGTGACACCTGCCAATGTGCATGACAGCATCGTCTACCTCGAACGCCTCGACCGGCAGCGCGCGCGCTTCGACTTCAACGTCGGTGCGGTGGGGCTCGACGCGGGCTATGCCACGTCGGGCATCGCCAAGGGACTGGAGGACAGAGACATCCTCGGAGTGACCGGCTATCGCAACCCGACACCGCCCAAGGCCGGGATGATGCGCAAGTCGAAGTTCGTCTACGAGCCCGAGACGGACGGCTATCGCTGCCCTCAGGGCCAGTTGCTGACCTATGCCACCACCGACCGCACCGGCTACAAGCATTACGGCTCCGACCCCGCCCTCTGCCGTGACTGCCCGCTGCTTGCCTCCTGCACCTCTAACGCCAAAGCAGAGCGCACCATCACCCGCCATGTCTGGCAAGATGCCCGCGAGCGAACAGACGCTCATCGCAAGACGCCTTGGGGCAAGGCGATTTACAAGCGGCGAAAGGAGACGGTCGAGCGCTCCTTTGCCGACGCCAAACAGCTTCACGGCCATCGTTATGCACGCTTCCGCGGCCTGATCAAAGTCAGATGGCAATGCCTTCTCGCCGCCGCCGCGCAGAACATCAAAAAGATCGCAACCGCAATGACCAAGGCTTCAAAGCCCGCCTGGGGATAAGGCCATGGCCCGCTTCGGATAACACTACCCGGCCGCACAAACACTACCTGAGCGCGCACTCCACAAACAAGAAAACCCGCCGAGAAAAATCGACGGGTTTGTCAGCAGTCTGAGCCACATGTATGTGGCCCAGACTGCTGACAAACCTCTGGCCACAGCCAGGGGTTTGTGATTCAGTGGGACATGTTGAAGAAACCTGCTCCCGAACAGACGGCTCTCGAGATGGTGACGCTCGATGGGCTGGTTCCAAAGGATCATCTGCTTCGCAAGATCGATGCGGTGATCGACTTCTCCTTCATCCATGACCGCGTTGCCGGGCACTACTGCGCCGACAACGGCCAGCCGGCCCTCGATCCGACCTGCATGTTCAAGGCGCTGTTCATCGGCTACCTGTTCGGGATACGCTCGGAGCGGCAGTTGGTGCGCGAGATCGAAGTCAACGTCGCCTATCGGTGGTTCTTGCGGACGAAGCTGACCGACCCGGTCTTTGATGCCTCGACGCTGTCGCAGAACCGCCGCCGTCGCTTCATGGATACCGACGTGGCGCAGGATATCTTCGATGCGATCGTCGAGCAGGCGATCCGGCACGGCCTGGTCGATGGCACGGTGCTGTACACGGATTCGACGCATCTGAAGGCCAATGCCAACAAGGGCAAGTACGACTTGGAGATGATTGCCAAGTCACGCGCCGACTACTGGACCGATCTCGACCGGGCAATCGAGGCGGAGCGCGCCGCCCATGGCCAGAAGCCGTTGAAGGAAAAAGAGCGCGAGCCTATGGTGAAGGAAACCAAGGTCAGCCGCACCGACTCGGACAGCGGCTATATGGTGCGCGACGGCAAGCCCAAGGGCTTCTTTTACTTGGATCATCGCACGGTGGATGGCCGCCATGCCATCATCACCGACACCCATGTGACACCTGCCAATGTGCATGACAGCATCGTCTACCTCGAACGCCTCGACCGGCAGCGCGCGCGCTTCGACTTCAACGTCGGTGCGGTGGGGCTCGACGCGGGCTATGCCACGTCGGGCATCGCCAAGGGACTGGAGGACAGAGACATCCTCGGAGTGACCGGCTATCGCAACCCGACACCGCCCAAGGCCGGGATGATGCGCAAGTCGAAGTTCGTCTACGAGCCCGAGACGGACGGCTATCGCTGCCCTCAGGGCCAGTTGCTGACCTATGCCACCACCGACCGCACCGGCTACAAGCATTACGGCTCCGACCCCGCCCTCTGCCGTGACTGCCCGCTGCTTGCCTCCTGCACCTCTAACGCCAAAGCAGAGCGCACCATCACCCGCCATGTCTGGCAAGATGCCCGCGAGCGAACAGACGCTCATCGCAAGACGCCTTGGGGCAAGGCGATTTACAAGCGGCGAAAGGAGACGGTCGAGCGCTCCTTTGCCGACGCCAAACAGCTTCACGGCCATCGTTATGCACGCTTCCGCGGCCTGATCAAAGTCAGATGGCAATGCCTTCTCGCCGCCGCCGCGCAGAACATCAAAAAGATCGCAACCGCAATGACCAAGGCTTCAAAGCCCGCCTGGGGATAAGGCCATGGCCCGCTTCGGATAACACTACCCGGCCGCACAAACACTACCTGAGCGCGCACTCCACAAACAAGAAAACCCGCCGAGAAAAATCGACGGGTTTGTCAGCAGTCTGAGCCACATGTATGTGGCTATGGCATATCCGATGCAAAGGCACGGTGATCCTGCCACCTTTACTCTTAGGAACAAGATGGTGGTTATCGATCTGGTCGTCAGGTATCTTCCGTTCGCAGAGCTGGCAGATAATGGGCTCCGACTCGACATTTTGTGAAGCGAAATCGTCTCTGTACTTGCGTGCCATTGATTTGGTGCCTCTCTACCGGCTGTCGGACTGCGTCCGCACCGCTTCGATAGACCATCCCCGACATACCGACAACATCAAGCCGTTGTCGACAAGGCACTGGCGTTTGGATCGGAGTATCAGAGGGGAGTAAGGATGATCAGCCATCAGCCGATCCTCGAGACAAGCGATAGAAAGTTTTAGAATATTGCCCAAGAGTTGCGGTATCGATTTGGCAGGTCGTGGGTTCACATCTGTCCAAGATCTAGGTGCAAAAGCTTGAGCTGCACGCACCTTCATCTCAGTCTTTCACATCACGACGAACAACTGAACAATTCAACCGGATCGTGGAAGCCCTTGAGGCGATAGCTTCCGACGAGATCGGTACCCGTCTCCACGGCTTCGCTAAACTTTCGGGACATCAGCAAGGGAAGCTTCAATTCCCCGCACGTACCTTGGATTCGGCTGAGCATATTCACGTCAGGACCGATCAGGGTAAAATCGAGACGGCGCCCGGAGCCGATATTTCCATAGCTGACTTCGCCATAATGGAGCGCGATGCCCGCATGCAACTCGACCCCTTGAAGACTGGTTCTTGAAAGGTTGTTGAGGATTTCGAGTGCGCTGCGCAACGCCGCCTCGCAACAAGACTTGGCTGAGTGACCGGGAAAAAATGCCAGCACGGCGTCGCCCATGAATTTCAGGACTTCGCCGCCGTTCGCGGTAATAGCCGGTACAGCAATTTCGAAATAACCGTTCAGGATTTCGAGAACCGTGCTTGCCTCGAGAGCATTCGACAGTTCGGTAAAGTCGCGCAGATCGCACAGGAGAAGTGCCGCCTCAATTGTTTCGACTTCGCCCTGCCTGATGCGGCCGGCGAGAATGCGCTGGGCGGTCATGTGGCCGATGTAGGTGTCCAGCAGCGACAATTCCGCCTGTCGTAACACACGAAGCTCGCATGCGGTTCGAAGTGCCGGAAGGATACGCTCCAGCAATTGCTGCTTGCGGGGACCGAAACCCCCTTCACTGCGGGTGGCGAATGCCACGACGCTGACCGGGCCATCGGCGTTGCACAGGGGCGCTATGATCAGTTGCTTGAGCGATCGGCCTGCAAAGATGTCGATGTGCTGCCACTTGTCCTCGTCCGCCGTCGTTTTCCTGAGAACGAGTGGCTCGTGGCTTTTCATCACTCGGCCGATTGGGCCGTCGGCAAAAAGAAGCCAGCCCGTTCGGTCGCGGTCGTGGATCTCCACGGGTTCACCAGGCCCCCAGGCAAGCGTTCTTCCAACGAGGTCAGGATGAAGCGTCGTGAGGTGAAGTGTTATCCGATCCAGCGGCAAACCAAGCACACGGAGCTTCTTGCCGAGAGCGGAGACAAGCCCAGCGTCATCAACCGCGTGGCATTCGTCGCCCGACAGCCATTCGATCAACATCAAGAATTCATTGGCATGCGTTGATGGAGAGTAAGGGCGGGTCACGGCGACTCCTGTTGCGATCGCAACCGCGAGGTTCATGCGAATGGCGATGTGGAAGGCTCGTTCCGAGCTTCACTGCGATGACGTCTCGACATCCTCCTTGGTGTCGATCGTGGATTCGACGGACATGCCGGATCGCAACGACCCCATGTATCCGACGTCGTCGATGATGATCTTTACGGGTATGCGCTGGACGATCTTGGTAAAGTTGCCCGTGGCGTTGTCCGGCGGAAGCAGCGAGAAATCGAGGCCGCTCGCGGGCGAGATGCTGTCTACGTGGCCCTTGATCGCCACCCCCGGCAAACCATCGACTTCGATCGCTGCAGGTTGGCCGGGACGCACCTGAGCAAGCTGTGTTTCCTTGTAATTCGCCACCACATACACGGCGTCCAGCGGCACGACCGCCATGAGCTGGGTTCCGGCGGCGACAAACTGGCCGACACGGATCGACCTTGCCCCGACCGTACCGTTTACGGCTGAAACGATCTGCGTGTAGGACAGGTTCAGCTCGGCTTGCCTGAGGCCTGCAGCGGCCCTGTCACGCTGCGCGACAGCCTGGTCCCGCTGGGTCTGCAGCACCGGAACCTTGTTGCGTGCGGCAACGAGACCCGCCTCATCGCGCTCGACGGCCGCCGAAGCCTGCTCTCGGAGGGAATGGCTTTGTTCCACGCGGGATTGGCTGCCTGCCCCAGTGGCGATGAGCACCGCCGCACGGGCAGCTTCCGAATGCGCGTATTTGAAAGATGCTTTCGAGGCATTCAGGGCGGCCGTGGCTTGAGCGATGAGAGATACCTGAAGGGCGATCTGGGCATCGATATTGGCGATCGCGGCGTCGCCTGCCTTGACGTCGGCTTTGGCCTGCGACAATGCCGCCTGGAAATCCCGGTCGTCTATGCGCGCCAAAACCTGTCCCTGCTTCACTGTCTCATTATCTTGGACGAGAACTTCCCTGATATAGCCGGAAACCTTCGGGGCGATGGCGGTAAAGTCGGCTTTGACGTAGGCATTGTCGGTGGTCTCGGTAAAGCGGCCAACCGTCCAATAGTGGTATCCGTAATCGGCGGAATAGGCAGAACCGGCAAGCAGAAGAAGCGCGAGCACGCCGCGCTTGATGGTACGCTTGCCCTTCCCACCGGTCGAGACCGATGTGGAAACCGGTGGTTCATCCTGGATTTTGGCGGAAGGTGTCTCGACGATTTCGAACAGCGGGTTGCGGGCTGGTTCGGCCATTTCCATTTCCTTCGTTCCTGTCCAACGGGGAGCGTTGTGTCTGTGAAATGAGAATGCGCCTTAACGTCTGATATGATAATCTCGGAAATTGTGTGAGGATCGTAAAGTCTAGCTACATAATCGGAGAGAAGCATGGATCGGCTGACGAGCCTGGCGGTCTTTGGACAAGTCGTTGAATGTGGGGGTTTTTCTGCAGCCGGGAGGCGGCTAAACATGTCAACGACGATGGTGGCCAATCACGTGCAGTCTCTGGAAGATCGTCTTGGTGTTCGGTTACTCAACCGGACGACGCGAAAGGTAAGCCTCACCGAAACCGGAAAGTTCTACTTTGAACGGTCCTCGCAGATTCTTGCCGACCTTGAGGAGGCAGATCAGTTTGCCAGCGCGTTGGTGTCCACGCCACGGGGAACGCTTAAGTTGTACACGAACACGGCGATTGCGCCGTTTCTCGTGCCGCTCATCAGCGAGTACATGCGGGAATACCCTTCAGTGATGATCGAGCTGGATATCGGCGAGCGAATGATCGACATGATTGAAGAGGGCTATGATCTCGTCATCCGGACGACGCTTAAGGATTCCAGATTGATCGCGCGCAAACTGACACCATGGCGGCACTTTGTCGTCTGCTCGCCTGACTATCTCAAATCACATCCGGCGCCGGAACGTCCGAGTGATCTGGCAAACCATAACTGCCTGCAATATTCATACTACGCCTTTGGGCCGTCATGGCATTTTGAGAGCCTTGCGGGCGTCGAGGAAAGCGTGAAAGTCCAGGGCAACCTCGTTTCGAACAGCCCCCAGACTTTAAGAGAGATGGCGCTCGCCGGACACGGCATGTTCCTCGCGCCGAGCTTTCTGGTTTTTGACGATCTAAAAGCCGGCCGTCTCGTGTCGAACATGCCCGATTATCGTGGCGTGGAATTTTCTATCGATGCGCTGTTTCCGGAAAGAAGTCAGCTTCCGACAAAAGTCAGGTTGTTCATCGATCTACTGGCCGAACGTTTCGTCGAGCATCGGAAATGGATGGCCTAAACTATCACCGTCTTACCCGGTGTCTGAAGGCGTTTTGAGATCACCTTTCCGATAATGATCTTCGAAACAATCAGGATAGGTGCTGCTCCCAGGAAAAATAGGGCCACAGAGACGAAGGCGGAATTAAAGGCGATTGTTGTCGACTGCACCGCGACGGACTTGCCGATGAGCAATGCAGATGCCTTCCCCGCCCCATATTCCAGACCATGGGTCGAGAGATACCGTGTGACACCGGACAGACGGTCGATAACTTCCGGGCGACCGGGTGTGATATAGGCCGCGAGGACGGCGCGGTTCTGGGCGGTTTGGTTCTCCAGGAATGTCTGCAGAAACGAAATGCCCACGAGACCTCCGGTTTGCCGGCCGACGTTGAAAAGGGCGACAGCGACAACGACTGCCGGTCCTTTCAACCCGAACATCGTGATCAGCGTGATCGACAGGAACAGAAATCCAAGCGCACATCCCCGAACCAGGACACCCGGCAGCATATCCGGGATACCGCTTCCACTGGTCGAGCCGGACAGCATCCACATTGACAGCATGAGACCGAGGATGCCGAGCGGAATGGTGAGCGGCGGTGGCACACCACGTCGAACGGCAAAGGCGGTGGCGAAGAGTGTGGTGATGAAGGCGGCCGTGCTCGGCAGGAGGAGCGCTCCGGCCTCCGTCGGCGTCATTCGAAGAACCGAAATGGCGAAAGAGGGGATCAGGTAGCTGCTGCCAAGCAGGGCGAAACCTGCTGCGAAGCTGGCCAGAAAACCGAAGCTGAAACCACCGTTCATAAACACCGAGAAGTCCAGCAGGCGGTGATCCCGGTTTCCAAGGAACTGGCAGGCGAGGACGCCGGCAAGTGCAACGATACCGACCATAGCGAGCAGGAGAATGGTGGGTTCTTCGAACCAGTCCCAACGATTACCCTGGTTCAACACGTAGGTCAGTGAAGATGCGGCGATCACAAACAAAACAAGCGACGGCCAGTTCATTCCAATGCGCTTCGACGCCTCATCCTCAGGCGAAGGACCCAAGATCAGGAAAGCGAGAGCCATCATGCCGATCGGGACGATGCCCAAGAATATCCATGTCCAGGAATGACTGTCCAGCAGCCAGCCGTGTACGTAAGGAACGAGCGTGGCGGGGGCGACCACGGCGGCGACCGCAAAGACACTCTGGATGAGCGGCTGCTGCGGCCATGGGAATGATTTCAGGAGCAATGACTGGGCACTCACCAGGAGAACGCCGCCCGAGAAGCCTTGGAGAAGGCGCAGCGCAAAAAAGGTGTTCAGATCATCGGTGAGGGCGGCAAGCCCCGATGCGGTTGTCATTGTGACCGTTGCCGTAACGAGGGAGGAGCCGAGGGTGAAACGTCCCGAAAGCCAAGCAGTCATGACGAACCCGATGAGCTTTGCGGCCGTATAGCCGAAATCCATTCTGGCAAACTCGTCGGATGTCGCTGCAACGTCACCCATCATATCGAGGCGTGCGAACGAAAGGGCCGTTCCCGAGATTGCCTCGGTCAGGGCAGCCAGGGACGCTCCCACGATCAGGCAGAGACCTGCGGCGTCTGTTTGGTGGCGCGTGACGTTCAGAGCGGTGTTCATAACATTTTCCATGGCGCGAGACGATCAAATAGCGCTTGTTGCTTTCAACAGAAGCAGGAGAAAAATGCCGCAGCTCAGCACACTTGATAAGCTGGTCAATCGTGGGAGGATTTTAAAGTCCGGGTTTAAGGTCAAATCGGGAAACCCATCGATCGCGCGTTTGGTGCGGTGGAAACTGGGTTTGGTTTGCGCTTGCCCTCAGTGGTCAAGGAAATAGTCGCGCGAGCCAATAGCGGACGTGGACCGGCCCAGGCGGTGCTACCCGCCTTTTTTTACTTTTGTTCAGTGAGCGGATAGCCTGCTGACAGGCCATTTCGAGCTATTTCTCGGGGCCTCAGGTTCGTATCCCTTCAAGAGTTGGGGCATAAGCGACGCAGGATTGACAGGATCATCGATAAACGAAAAAGCTACGAAGGTACAAATAGTGGCTTTGGAACACTTTCGAGCAGCGTTCTACGGTTTGCAAAATATCCATCCGGTGCTGTCAGAGGCGGAAGGCACAAGTACCCTCCGTCCCTAGCCATGCGATGGCTTTGAGATATCTGAACGCTCGGTTCCTGTTCCTTTCGGTGAGAAGCCACAGCGCTGCAGAAAATATTCTTTGTCACGCAGGTGGAGGAACAAGCTGCTCTCGCAGCATCTGTTCGATAAAACTCAGTGTTCACGCGGAGGGAGAAAACCCGTTATCGTGTCAAGCTCGGGCCAAGGTAGCACGGTTTCTCCAGCAACCTTCCACGAGCCAGAGACACGTTTTAACCTGAGTTCATAGAATGCCGGCGCAGCGCGGTCGCTCATGCGGCGATAAAGGATAGCGGTTGCATCGCTGCCTTGTTTCTCGATATGAAGAATCCGCTTCTCGGTCGACAAGGCTTTCTCACCGGCGTCACGCCGCGATCGAAATTCTTCGAACATCTCTGACTTCGAGAACCGCTTAATGCCTCCATCGACGGCAAGCACCAAAAACCCGAGGTCATCTGTGTAAAGATCTTCCATTTCGTCCATCCGATAATTGCTCCCAGTTTCGGCAAGTTTCTCGATGAACGCTACGATTTCCTGATCGTTAACAATGGTCATTTTTAGCTCCTAAACATGGCGTAGCGCCTACATTCTTTCCAGCTCAAGATAGGAGCGAATTGATGTGTTCGTTAGCCGGTTTGCGGAATATGAACTATTCTTGGGAAGCAACACAGGTCATGGTTATTTGCTGTCAGTCTGGCTGCAATCCAGAATATCGAACATGACGGCGAGATCGTCGCGCTTGGAACATTGCTGCATGATGTCACCCTCAACACCACATTCCGAGGCCCCCGTCGTTTCGAGGTCGAGGGGGCCGATATCGCTCGCACGTTTGCGTTGGATGCGGGTGTAAGCCGCAGCCGCGCCCAATTGATCTGGGATAGCGTCGCACTCAATTCGACCCCGTCGATCGGTTTATACAAGGAGCCTGAGGTTGCCCTTTGCACGGCCGGCATCTGTCTTGATGTCGTCGGGTTTCAATATGGTCTTCTCTCCGCGGCGATGAGAAAGGCGATCACGGACGCCTATCCGAGACTGGGCATGAAGAAGAAAATGACTGGCTGCTTTTGCCATATGGTCGAGACCGCGCCGGAAACAACCTACGACAACTTCCTGCGTGATTTCGGGATGCGGTATGTGCCGGGATATGGTGGGCCGTCTTCCGTCGATCTCGTCATGAACGCTCCCTTCGAGAGCTAGGCCCGCCTCCCTCACTACAGACCGCGCGCGGAGAAGGAGCCTCGGCAAACATCTCCATCCAGGGCCGCATCGTATCGTGGGCGGATTGCCGCATCCGGCGGTTATCCGTGGAGAAAAGGATGCTTTGAAGAACCCGGATCGGCCCGGACACGCTTACGATACCCGACCCGCAAAACATGATCCCGGCAAGAACCGGATGTCGGCCAACGTCTTACAGGGACAAACCAATGTATAATTTTCGCCGATCCAAGAACAGCGTAATATCTGATTGTCGATATCGCTTTCCCCTCCCGGCGATACTGACTTGACTGTAGCCTCGGTTTTCCCCGCCAGCCGAGGTTCGCGGATACCTTATCCGCTTTGAAGGGGCCGTCTTTCCGCCAAAGACGGCCCTTCTTTTTGTTCAACCCCTATGGTTCCTGCGCCCGTATCGACCGCTCGCTTGTGCGTGCGGCTACCAGATGGCTCATTGGCTGTGAAAATCGGTGCGTTCGCTCACGGACCGCCATTTCTCCGCGTCCAACGAGCGTTCGCGTTCACCGGCTTCGATGCGCTTCATCGCGTCGGAGCCGAGGATAAGGTGATGTGGCAACTCATCCGTTCTTGAGAGATCGTAGATCACGGCGGCGCACTTGCCTGGATCGCCCGGCTCCCGTCCGACGATCGTTTTTCCGAACTGTATGTTGGGGCCAAGTATGGGCTCGTAATCGGGTTCAAG
Source organism: Pararhizobium sp. O133 (assembly GCF_051669845.1). NCBI lineage: Bacteria > Pseudomonadati > Pseudomonadota > Alphaproteobacteria > Hyphomicrobiales > Rhizobiaceae > Pararhizobium > Pararhizobium sp. O133. The sequence continues at coordinate 31,208 of NZ_CP196430.1, forward strand.
TGCCGGGGTTGTCGCGAGCGCGGCGGACGTCCAATTGGTGCGCAGGCTACCGGGCTCAATCGAGATAACCTTCACGCCGAAAGCTCCGACTTCCTTCGCCAGCGCCTCCGAGAATCCGCTCACCGCAAACTTCGCCGCGCAGTAGGCCACCGTTCCGGCCGCGGCAATCCGCCCGGCGGACGAGGAAATATTGATCACATAGCCGGAACGCTGCTTTCGCAACAGGGGAAGTGCGGCGCGCGTAGTATTCACCACGCTGAAGAAATTGGTTTCGATTTCGGTGTTGAAATCGTCCACGGAGGTTTGTTCGAAGGGGCCAACCTGCGCGTACCCCGTATTGTTGACGAGGACATCGAGCCTGCCGAACACCTCGATAGCCCGGTCGATTGCGCCCTGACATGCGATGGGGGATTTGACGTCCAGCTCATAGAGTTCGACGCGTTTATCGAACCGGGCCTTGAGGTCCTGCAGGCGGGAGATATCGCGGGATGTGGCGACCAGACTGTCTCCTCGTGTGAGAACCAATTCCGCAAGCGCCCGCCCGAGACCGCTTGCACACCCTGTTACCAGCCACGTTTTTGTCACTTTGGCACTCCTTGAGATGTGGGACTTATCTCGCCGCTAGCTAGGTACGGAGGGTGATCGCCGAAAGGCCGGCTTCTCGGACGCAGCGTCCAAGTTCACCTGTCTTGCTTCCAGCCACCGATTGGTTTCCGTGGGCCTCGAAAAAAAAGCGGGCAGGCGGATCGCTCTCCCCAGCCTACGATGCGGAGCCATTTTCAATGATGCCCGAAACCTTCGTCTCCCTGTTCGTCATCTCCGTCGCTGTAGCAGGTGCTGCCATCGCGCAGCTCCTCATTTCCAGGCGGCAGCTGGCCGGATGCAGCGGTGAACTCGACGAAATCATGAAGCTGGTCGAACTCCTGCCGGTTTATGTCGTCCGGATATCGCCCGAGGGGGAGCCGACCTATTTTAACCGGCGTCTTCTCGATTTCTGCGGCTTGTCGGACCTGTCGGACCTGGATCATCCGGATCATACCCGACTGGGTACGTTCCTCCATTCATTGGTGCACCCGGACGATATTGCCGTGTTCAAGGAAACAGTGCGATCGCTGGCGACGGGCCATCCATATTCGATGCGGTATCGGCTACGCCGCGCGGATTCCGTTTATCGCTGGATCGATGTGCGCGGAGAGCCGATCAGGAACAGGGCGGGATACGTCATCCAGTGGCTGCTCGTTGCTATCGATGTCGACGACGAGGTGCGGGCGCTGCATGCGTTGCACGATAGCGAAAGTCGACTCCGCAGGTTGGTCGATACCGTGCCCGCCAATATCTGGTGTTCGGACCCGCAAGGCAACCCAATCGGGATCAACCAACGCCTGCGGGACTTCGCGGGGATGGAAATCGAAGATTGCCATCCGACGGAGGCAACACGACAAGGCCTGGCCTATCAGGACCTCATTCATCCTGATGATCTTACTTCGGTGCGCGCGTGTTTTTCCCATTGCCGGCAGACAGGCGAGCCTTTCGCCAAGCGATACCGCATGCGACGATCGGATGGGGTCTATATATGGTTTGAAGGGCGGTCGGAGCCTTATCGCGACGATAGCGGCGAAATCCGTCAATGGTACGGCGTGCTCTACGATATCGAAGATCAAATGAAGGCCGAGGATGTTTTGAAGGAGCGGGAGCGTGCGGTTTGGCAGCTTGTCGAAACATTGCCGGCAATGATCGACTGCGCGGCGCCGGACGGTGAGCCGATCTTTCGCGGCCAACAACTCAGGGAATTCCTGGGCTACGATCTCGATGCGCTCGACGGGCAGGACAAATCGAGGTTGAACGGCACTCTCGATGCTGGCGTTCATCCGGACGACGTGGCGGGTGTCAAGGAGCACTACGCACTATCGCTTCGCACCGGCGAACCGTATGCGCGCCGGCACCGGCTTCGCCGTTTCGATGGCGAGTATCGCTGGGTGGAAACGCGAGCCAAGCCGATGCGGGATGGCGATGGCAGGATCATTCAATGGAATGTGATTTGCCTCGATATCGACGGAGAGGTGAAGGCCGAGGAGAACCTGCGACTGGCCCAGGAAGCATTGGCGCACGCCAGTCAGGCTGCAAGCCTTGCAGAGCTGTCGGCTTCCATCGCCCATGAAGTGAACCAGCCTCTGTCGGCCGTCATAAACTCGACGAATGCCTGCCTTCGCTGGCTTCAGGCCGATCCGCCCAATCTGTTTCGCGCGGCCAAATCAGCGGAGCGTATCATTCAGAGCGCAAACTCCGCTGCCGATGTTGTCAGGCGGGTGCGTGCCCTCTTCCAGCAATCGCTCGACGTTCGCGATGCAACCACGCTCGACGGCGTTATCGCCGAGGTTCGCGATTTCGTGGCAGCCGAAGCTTCGCGATACGGGGCCGTACTGGAAGTGGAGGTCGAAAACGATCTCCAGCTGATGCCGTTCGATCGCGTTCAAATCCAGCAAGTGCTCATGAATTTGGTTCGCAACGGTCTGGATGCGATGTCGACGGTTCCATTCGAGCGTTTGCTGAAAATCAGAGTCTTCAGTGTCGGTGACGAAGTGTACACCGAAGTCGGCGACAGGGGGGCAGGCGTGCAGTTTCCTGACCGCATATTCGAACCTTTCTTTACCACCAAGGAGAAGGGTATGGGAATGGGCCTTGCCATATCACGCTCCATCGTCGAGGCGCATGGTGGTCAGCTATGGGTTGAGAAAAACGACTTCGCAGGATCGAAATTCACATTTTCATTGCCAACAACCAGCGCCCTGATTGCGTAGGGATGCTGCAGGGTACACCGCATCAATAGCCGCCGCGTAGTGACCCGGCGGCGGCTCGTTGGGTGCGCGTCAGGATTGGCGTGTGCGAAGGCGTTCCGCGTATCCGGAATCCAGATGGCCCACCTTTACCGGGAAGATTTTCCCCAGACCTTCATCGAGTTCGTCCCCGGAAACCCAGCCTTTGCCGCCGACATCGAGCTTTGCCCATTTGCTTTCGCTATAGGCCGTGTCGTGTGGCTGGCCGTTGAGTTCTGCAAGGCGGGCCTGCCCATCCATGAATTCTGCCTTGGTGACTTTCCCGTCCTGATCTGTATCCGCCCAATCGAGTGCTTGCTTCGACATGCGGGCATGAAATTCCGCAATGAGTTCCTGATCGCTGCGAACAGTGGGAGCCTTGGGGACTGGAGTATTTCCCATAGCCATTTTTTCGTCAGTAACGGACGGAGCGTTCCGGCGGGTCTGGGCGATCAAGGCATAAAGAGAGCTATCTGATCCGATTTTCATGAAAGCGGGTTTCCCTTGCTGGTTGTGGCGGATGGCGCAAGGGTGGTTTCGAGGCCTTGCCTCAAACTTGCCTGAGAGGCGTTTGAGAGACTTTCGTTACAGTTGAAACCATTTAACGGGAAAGCCCTTCCGGGAGAGGCTATGGATAGGCGCGGTTGTTTTAGAACGACAGTATAGCTATCTGCTGGTGGTGACCCATGGCCTAGTGGCGCGGTATGAATTTACCGGTGAGACCATGACAAACAACAAGTTGACGACCGCAGCAGGCGCACCCGTACCCGATAATTTCAATATCGAGACAGCCGGCCCGAGAGGTCCCGCCCTGCTTCAGGATATCTGGCTCATCGAAAAGCTTGCCCATCTTGATCGTGAGGTGATCCCGGAGCGTAGGATGCACGCCAAAGGTGCCGGTGCTTACGGTACGTTCAAGGTCACAGCTGACATCCGCACATATTCGAAGGCTGCGGTGTTCGCCGAGATCGGCAAGGAAACGCCGGTTTTCATTCGTTTTTCAACAGTGGCGGGTGAGCGCGGAGCTGCCGATGCCGAGCGCGATATCCGAGGGTTCGCGATCAAATTCTACACCGAGCAGGGCAATTGGGACCTGGTCGGAAACAACACGCCCGTTTTCTTCTTTCGCGATCCACTGCGGTTTCCCGATCTCAATCATGCAGTCAAGCGCGATCCGCGGACGGGGATGCGCAGTGCGGAAAATAACTGGGATTTCTGGACGCTGCTTCCGGAAGCGCTCCATCAGGTGACGATCGTCATGTCTGATCGCGGAGTCCCGCTATCGTTCCGGCATATGCACGGCTTCGGAAGCCACACCTACAGCATGATCAATGCCGGAAATGAGCGGCACTGGATCAAGTTCACCTTGAAAAGCCAGCAAGGAATATCGAGCCTCACCGATGCCGAGGCTGCCGATCTTATCGGCCGGGATCGGGAAAGCCATCAGCGTGATCTGTTCGACGCTATCGAGCGCCGTGAGTATCCGAAATGGACGATGTACATCCAAGTGATGTCCGAGGCAGCGGCAATGTCTCACAAGCACAATCCATTCGACCTGACCAAGGTGTGGCCCCACGCCGAGTATCCACTGATCGAGGTCGGCGAGCTGGAGCTCAACCGCAATCCTGAAAACTTCTTTGCGGAAGTCGAACAAGCATCATTCTCTCCGGCGAATATCGTTCCGGGTATCGGGTTTTCACCCGACAGGATGTTGCAGGCGCGGCTGTTTTCCTATGGCGACGCCGCGCGGTACCGGCTGGGCGTCAACCATCACCAGATACCGGTGAATGCCCCCCGATGTTCGGTCCATTCCTATCACCGCGACGGCGCAATGAGGATCGATGGCAACCACGGGGCGACCAGAAGTTATGTGCCGAATTCCGCTGGCGCATGGGATGATCAGTCGGATTTCAGGGAACCGATGCTCAGCCTGGATGGACCTGCCGGCCGTTTTGATCATCGGGTCGATGAGGATCATTTCGAACAGCCGGGCAATCTCTACCGGCTGATGACCGAGGATCAGAAGACGGCGCTTATCTGCAATACGGCGAGAGCGATGGTGGGTGTTTCCCGCGAGGTGCGATCCCGGCACGTCGCCCATTGCCGCCGTGCGGATCGCGACTATGGAGATCGCCTGGGGCGTGCTTTGGGGCTGGAAAACAATCCGTGTGAGACATGCACAGGCCCTTGCGGCGAGATTTGCTCGGGGCTTTCAACGTAACCGCACCGCTCGGCCGCGTTCGAGGCCGTCAACCTTCATGGATTGGGCAGTTCGGGGAATACGTGTTGTTCCGCACCACTCGCTAATCTGCGCCGCGCCCTGCGACTATTTCCTGCATATCGAAACGGAGTTTGGAAAAATGAGTTCTCTAAAAGGCAAGGTCGCCGTCATCACCGGCGGCAACAGCGGGATCGGTAAGGCAACGGCCCAGCTTTTCGTGCAGGAGGGTGCGCAGGTCATCATCACCGGAAGACGGCCGGATGTCGTCGATAACGCCGTCAGGGAGATCGGTGCCGGCGCAAGCGGGTTCAGTGGAGACGTTGCCGACATCGACTTTCATGACCGTCTGGCGAAAGAAATCCGAAATCGCTTCGGCGCCCTCGACGTCTACATGGCAAATGCCGGAATTATTAATCTCACGGGTTCCGATAACGTCAAGCCGCAGGAGTACGACCAGCATTTTGCCGTAAACAGCCGCGGGGTGTTCTTCGGTGTACAGGCAATGGCGCCGCTGATCCGTGACGGTGGCAATATCATCGTCACAAGCTCCCTTGCCGCGACGAAGGTTCTTCCGCAGCATACCCTGTATGCGGGTTCCAAGGCTGCTCTTGCCGCTTTCGCCCGAAACTGGGCGATTGAATTCAAGGAACGGCGTATTCGTGTGAACATCCTGAGCCCCGGCCCCGTGGAGACGGAGATTCTCGGTAAACTGGGCATCACCGAAGCGGATCGCCCCGCTCTCGACGCGCATATGGCAAACACCATCCCCGCAGGGCGTTATGGGCGCCCGGACGAGCTCGCGCGAGCAGCACTCCTTCTCGCATCAAATGATTTTGTGAATGGTGTAGAATTGCATGTGGACGGTGGAATGTCGCTGGTCTAATCGATGCCAATTCCGATACCTCAGCCGGCGCGACCGCAATCGCCGGCTGAGTTTTAACATCCGTAATTTTATTTCGCCGGCCGTCGAAAAATGCGCAGGTGCCCGCGTTCGACCAAACCAATGTTTGGGTTGCTTGCCGCTCGTCGGTCGCCGAGATTGAGCTGCGGTTTTTTGATGAGGTCGCGTCTGTTTTTTCCGGACAATGTTAACGTCCAGGTGGCAAAAGCAGGTTTTTTGTTTCAGGATAAGAAGGATGTCCCATGCGTAAACTCGTGAAGTTTGCAGCATCTGCAGCATTGTATGCGGTTTCGCTCATGCCCGTCTCTGCGGCAACATCGAAACCGACGATCGTCTTCGTTCACGGCGCCTTCGCGGATTCGTCCAGCTGGAATGAAGTCGTGTCGCGTCTTGAGAAAGACGGTTATCCCGTTCTGGCCGTCGCTAATCCTCTGCGGGGTGTGAAATCCGATGGGGAATATGTCGGGCGTGTCCTCAAGGGACTGAAGACATCTGTCATATTGGTCGGGCATTCCTATGGCGGCTCGGTTATCAGCGAGGCGGCGGCCGGTGTCGGCAATGTGAAGGCTCTCGTTTTTGTAGCCGCCTTCGCACCGGAACCAGGCGAATCCGCCGCCACGCTTTCGGGCAAGAATCCGGGAAGTACCCTTGCGCCGACGCTGGCGTCGCCCGTCGCCCTAGAGAATGGGGTGCACGACCTCTACATCGACCAGAGCAAATTCCCGGAACAATTCGCCGCCGATGTGCCCTTGGCAGCGGCACGATTGATGGCTGTGGCGCAACGGCCGATTACCGACGCAGCGCTTGCGGAACCAGCACGGAACGCGGCCTGGAAGGCTATCCCCTCGTGGTTCGTCTATGGCGATGCCGACAAGAATATTCCGCCGCTGACGCTTGCATGGATGGCGGAACGGGCGAAGGCGCGGGGAACCGTTGCGATATAGGGCGCTTCCCACGTCGTCATGATTTCCCACCCCATCGAGGTCACAACGTTGATCGAAGAAGCTGCGGCAGCCACAAAATGATGTGAGGCGCGAACGGCGCCTCCCGCAGCGAAATCCGCGCCCAGTAAAACCTTCGTATAGGTATGGGCGCGTTTTTGCAGTGTTATGATCGAATCTGGCCGCGATCACTCGCGTTATGGTGCGGCCGGGAGCGAGATATGCAATCTGAGGCTGGTTCTCAGCGTGAATTGGACCATCCGACGATTTGTATCGTCGACGACGATTCTGCCATTCGCTCGTCTCTGATGGATCTCTTCGAATCCCTTGAAATGCCTGCCGTCTGCTATGAAGCTGGCGGCGATTTCCTGGAGCGGGCTGATCTCGACCAGGCCGGATGTATTCTTCTCGACATCCATATGCCCGGAATCGGCGGCCTCGATATTCAAAAACACATAGAAACTGTCAGGAGCATGCTCCCCATCGTCTTCATGACCGGGAGAGCCACCGTTCCCATGTCCGTGCAGGCAATGAAGAGAGGGGCAAGCGATTTCCTTCTGAAGCCGCTGGATCGAAACGAAATCATTCAGGCGACGGAGAGGGCTGTTCTGCGAAATGCGGAAAGGCGTGCACAGGCCGCCGAAACCCTCGCTACGGTCACCTGTGCGAAAACACTCACGCCGCGCGAACAAGAAGTCATGAGCTACGTCGTCAGGGGATACCTCGGCAAGCAGATCGCGCATGAGCTGTCGGTCAGCGAAATGATGATAAAGCTTCACCGCAGTCGAATGATGAAAAAGATGCAGGCGGCCTCGGTTGCGGAATTGGTCAAGAAGGTGAATTTGCTTTACAAGCACTTCGAATATGATCGATAGGGTAAACGACCCTGTGCCAGTCAGCGCAACTGACGTTTTCCGGGAAAGAGTTCGCTCAGGACATGCCGGCAGCAACAAGAAAAACAATTGCCATTGTTGACGATGACCGAAACCTGAGGGAGTCCCTTCAGGACTTGCTGGAGACGGAGGGCTTCGAAAGCTATCTCTATGCTTCCGCGGAGGAGTTCCTGGCCCAATTCGGCTCGCAGCCGGTGGATTGCATATTGGCTGATGTCAGGATGACCGGCATGTCGGGTATCGATATGCTCCGTATTCTGCGGGCGAAGCCGGATTGTCCGCCGGTCCTGATCATGACCTCCTACGCAGACACGAGAATGGAAGATCGCGCCTTGTCCGGCGGCGCGATGGCATTCCTGGCCAAGCCCCTGGCAAGTCGTGATCTCATCGCCTGCGTCCGCAAAGCCGTAACCTGACAGGGTTCACGATCGTCCAGCACGAACGGTTTCCGCAGGCGCTGTCTATGCCGCTTGACATCACTAAACCTTCGTTTGGGAGGTGCTGAGGAATAGGCGGTGTTAGCCTTCATGTCAGTCAAACGTAGGAGACTGAAATGAAGGCAACCAAATATCTTGTGCTCGCCATGGTATGGTTCAACATAGTGCTGGCAGGCTGGTTATCGATCCATATGCTCTATGATCCGGAGGGATGGTACTATTTCGTCCCTGGCGTCACCGACACGGGTTTCTTCAATCAGCACTTCATCCGCGATATCGGGATAATCCAGGGATTTGTCGCCGCCGCCTTCGCTATCGGTCTCTACCGCGTGGATAGGCGGATCGAGCTGTGGGCCGCAGCAACCCTCTGGCTGATTGCACATGGGGCGTTTCATTTGTGGGAGGTGGCCGTCGGGATCTGCTCCGCATCCGCCATCGTCCGCGATTTTCCTGCAGTCAGCCTCCCTGCAATTTTCGGCATTGCGGCGACCGCTTGGGCATGCAGCCAAAGACAGCGTGCTCCCATCTCCGCGCCTGCCGCACCGGTCGGCATCTGACCGGGCAGCGAGGGACGCATTCGTCGCCCTCGCATAGATCTGCGTGGTGAATATCAAGCGTAAACCGTTCTGGAAAGCCACTCGTGGAAAGTCAGCCTGCCGGATATGGCATCCCCGGCGGGCAGAAGACTGTCTATGGCAAGGTTGACGCCGAAGTAGGGCGTGTCCGCGTCGGACATCACGCCCCTGTTATCTTCCGTAGCCGTCAGCAGTTCGTGCGCCAGATCGGCGAGTTGCACCGGCTCCGGTCCTCCGATCTGAACGGTCACATTCCGGGGCGCATCTCCGGTCAACTTGACGATCCAGCCTGCGGCCTCGTCCGCGGCGACAGGCTGAAGCGCCAGCACCGGTAGGCGGAGCACACTTTCATCCGACGCCTCATTGACGATTCCGTGGAAAAACTCGAAGAACTGGGCGGATCTGATGATGGTATGACGTAGCCCGGATGCGCGGACCAGGTTTTCCTGCACGAGCTTCGCACGGAAATAGTCGTTTTCGACCAGATGTTCGGTGCCCAGCACGGAAAGCACCATGTAGTGCCCGACGCCGGACGCCTTCGCTGCGGCGATAAGGTTTTTTCCCGACTGCTTGAAGAACTCCAGCGCATTTCCCTCGCCGAATGAGCCTGAATTCGTCACGTCGATCAGCACGTCTGCGCCGATCAGAGCCTCCGTCAGTCCTTCGCCCGTCAAAACGTTCACGCCGGTCTTTGTCGAGGCTTCTACAACCTCCTGCCCGTCGCGCTCCAGCCCGCGAACTATCTTCGAACCCATCAGGCCGCTCGCGCCGACAACCACCACCTTCATCGCATTCTCCATCCAATATTGATCGTTGCGATTTTAGGCCGTTCTTCGCATTGTTCGACTAAACCAAGTGTTGGGTTGACCCCGGCAGAGCATTTCCAGCAGGCGCAAAACCTTTGGATGTTGCCTGCTACGACGCTGGAGCGCGGTTTTCCGACGAAATCGCAGCTCAGGTGGCAATCGAATTCGGCGGGGAACCTAAACGATGGTTTATGATCTCCCCGAACCTAAACCATGGTATGCTGAGCATAGTACAAGAGTGAGAGTTAGGGCGTTGTCACCAGCTTCGGTGGAACTGCCTCGTGATAAGCAATATCAAAGCGGCTTCAATGTTCAGCTTCCGGGTTGGGCATCGTAACGCCGCTGAATTTCTGACCGAGGCTACACCATGCAACACGTTCCGGTTAATGCGGAAATGGCAGCGGACCCGATCATCTATGTCGTCGATGACGACGAGGAATTGCGCGAAGCTCTTCTGGACCTGTTCCTTGTCACGAAGAAACGCGCTTCCGCTTTCTCCAGCGGTTCGGAATTTTTGCAGTTCGCGGATACCAGTGTAGCCGGATGCGTCGTTGTCGATTTGAGAATGCCGGGCGTGACTGGCCTGGACCTGCAAAAGCAGCTTATCTCGATCGGCAGCAGGCTGCCGGTTATCTTCCTGACGGCCTATGCGGACATACCGACCAGCGTGAGGGCCATGAAGGCTGGTGCAACCGACTTCATTACCAAGCCGTTCGCCAATCAGGATCTGCTGCAAGCCGTCGATCACGCCATCAGGCTGGACGGAGAACGGCGGAAAACCGATGCGGAACTCGATCGCATCAGAGTATTGGCCGATACGTTGACCCCTCGCGAACAGGAAGTGATGCTGGCGGTGGTGAGCGGGCTGATGAACAAGCAGGTTGCCTACCAGCTCGGCATCAGCGAGATGACGGTCAAAATTCACCGCATGAGCGTCATGCGGAAAATGCAGAGCCGATCTCTGGCTGACCTGGTTCGAAAGGCCGAGCAACTGCCAAGAGGCTGATTGCTGCTCATACCCGCTTTATTTCGACGGCAGACTTTGTGCCGAACGGCTGAAGATCGTCGCGTTCACGGAACCTCGAGGCCACGCCCCTTCCTTGCCAAACCCTGACGCCCTCAGGGAATGAAGCGATGCGTTCGAGCCGCGTTTTGTCGAGTCAACCAGCCCCGATCGCGGCCCGCGCAAGCGCCCCCAAACCTACGTTTATCTATTCCACGAGCGATATTCGCCTAGGGTTGGGGAAGGCCTTCAAAGGTCATGGCTCTTCACTCAGTTAGGAATGAAACAATGACACAGCGCATTAATTTCGCGAAGGAATCCGCGGATATCACGAAGAGATTCGTTGAATTCGTCGCGGCCACCAAGGAGAACGCGGTTGAAGAGTCCATTCGCGATCTGGTCAACGTGCGCATTGCGCAGATCAACAATTGCACGTTCTGCCTCGACATGCACATCAAGCAGGCGAAGATCCACGGCGAGCGCGATCTGCGTCTCTACCATCTCGCATCGTGGCGCGAATCGACCCTTTTTGCGCCGCGGGAGCGCGCCGCACTCGCCTGGGCGGAAGTGCTGACCAGATTGCCGGAACTCGGCGTTGCTGACGACATCTACGAGCGGGTGCGCACGCAATTGAGCGAGAAGGAAATCTCGGACCTGACGTTCGTGGTCATGGCCGCGAACGCCTGGACCCGCGTCAACGCCGGCTTCAAAACCGTTCCCGGTTCATCGGATGCGATGCTCGGTCTCGATAAAGCCGGCCTGAACTGATCATGGGAGCTGCGTCGATATCTATCGGCGCGGCCCTCCAGCGATATTGCCAATACAAAAGGAGCAAGACATGAAAATCGTCGTTATCGGGGGAACCGGCCTGATCGGTTCGAAGCTTGTGACGCGCCTCCAGGCCAAGGGCCATGATGTCATCGCCGCGTCGCCTGCATCGGGCGTGAATACGATCACGGGCGAAGGGTTGGCGGAAGCGCTTGCCGGGGCGCAGGTTGTCGTCGATGTCGCCAACTCCCCTTCGTTCGAAGACAAGGCAGTGATGGAGTTCTTCCAGACATCGGGCCGCAACCTGTTGGCTGCCGAGGCTGCCGCCGGCACCAAGCATCACGTTGCACTCTCCGTTGTCGGCACGGATCGCCTTCAGGACAGCGGTTACTTTCGGGCCAAGCTGGCTCAGGAGAAGCTTATCAAGGAAGCAAAGATTCCTTACACGCTGGTTCACTCCACGCAGTTTTTCGAGTTCATGTTCGGTATCGCTCAATCCGGTGCTCAGGGCGATAAGGTCCATCTCTCGCCTGCGATGATGCAGCCGATCTTCTCGGATGACGTGGCAGAGGCGCTTGCCGATCTGGTGTTGGGCGCTCCGGTCAACGGACTCGTCGAGATTGCCGGCCCGGAACCTATCCGCATTTCGAACGCGGTTGAAAAGTACCTGCGCCAGATCGGCGATCGTCGTGAGATTGTCGTGGATGACAAGACGAAGTATTTCGGCGCATTGCTCGATGATAAGACCCTTATGCCAGGTATCGGCGTGCGGGTTGGCAAGACGGCCTATTCCGAATGGGTCAAGACCGCCACGCCGCCGCCGCCGCGCTAGGCGTTCGAAATTCGCTGGACCAGCGAATGTGGGTCGATATCGGAGATTATCGACGGAGGGGATCGCAGGTGCTGCGGTCTCCTCTTCTTTTGCCTACCGTCGTTCAGCCATTTGGGTCTCTGATCCCGGCCGCCGAGGGGATCGTTCTGCATTTTTTCCCATGAAGCAACATTTGCACGAAAACCGGCCGCGCATCGCGCCAAAAAGAGGATGCCCGGCGCGGGCATCCTCTAATCATGCTCAGCCTTCGATGAAGTTGAGAATGTCCGCGTTGATAATGTCGGCATGGGTTGTCGCCATGCCGTGCGGCAGACCCTTGTAAATCTTGAGGGTTGCGTTCTTCAGGAGCTTTGCGGAAAGCACGGCGGAATCGGCAACCGGAACGACCTGATCGTCGTCACCGTGCAATACGAGGGTCGGCACCTCGATGGATTTCAGGTCTTCGGTAAAGTCGGTTTCGGAAAATGCCTTGATACCGAGATAGTGAGCATTCGCCGCACCGGTCATGCCTTGCCGCCACCAATTCTGGATCATCGCCTCCGAGACCTTAACGCCATCGCGGTTGAAGCCGTAGAACGGTCCGCTGGCGACATCGTAGTAGAACTGGGACCTGTTTGCTGCCAAAGCTGCACGAAAGCCGTCGAAGATATCGACAGGCAATCCGCCCGGATTTTCTGCAGTCTTGATCATAATCGGCGGCACGGCGCCAATCAGCACGAGTTTGGAAACCCGACCCTTGCCGTGTTTCGCCGTGTAACGGGTTGCCTCGCCGCCGCCCGTCGAATGTCCGACATGCACGGCGTTGCGCAAGTCGAGATGTTCCACCACTGCGGCAACGTCTGACGCATAGTGGTCCATGTCGTGTCCCTCGCTGACCTGGCCCGAGCGGCCATGGCCACGGCGGTCATGGGCAACCACCCGGTAGCCCTTCGACAGGAAGAAGAGCATCTGGTTGTCCCAATCGTCGCTGCTCAACGGCCAGCCGTGATGGAAGACGATCGGCTCGCCGTCCTTCGGACCCCAGTCCTTGTAGAAAATCACCGTGCCGTCTTTTGCAGTAACGCGCCCGGTTTTACCGGAAGCGCCGCTCGTCGCCGTCTGCTTGGTCGCGGCTTCTGCCGTCTTGGCACCCATGGCAGCGGCCGTCGCTGCAAGGGTCATCGTCCCCGCCATCATATTCCTCCGCGTGGAGGCAATGGAATGCAGAATCATTTTGGATCTCCTGAAACGAGAAATTGGAAAACGCGCTAACCCGGGCCAGGAAATGGTGCTGGCGGCGGTGTAGCGATTCAGGCTAACAATTTGTATTATCAAGGGAAACTATACGTTGGTTTCGCTCGATATGGCCTTGGTGGCCAACTTGGCAGCTCTGAAGTCCGTTGTGATCAGCAGGCGTGGGGAGTGTCGATCGTCTGTCCCGGGCTCGCCCCAAGCGTCCTGGGGTAGCATCTGGTTCGGCTCGTCCGTTCGCCATTCAAACAGCTGGGCGCCGGTGCTATGATCATGCACGATCAGGTCATGGTCGGTTGCGAGGAAGAACTCGGCGTGGATTTTGTCGGCAAAGCCTGCAAACAGCATCCGTTGTCTTCTGGGTGTGCTGTTGCGCTCACATATGAGCACATCGAATAATCCGACCGTCGCATTCCAGTGCGCTGTTGACAGCGGGCTCTGCTGAACTGCTAAAGCGTTATCGGAATAAGCATAAATCTCGGGCAGGTTGAAGAACCCTTCAATCTCGGTTCGGCCAATTCTTTTATTGTCAGGCAGCCAGTTTTGAGCGTTGAGCGGACCGGCGTGGTATTCGGAAACAAGCCGCCCGCCGCTGAGCAATTCACGGCTCCTGTAGCCGTAACCGTTCCGGTAGATCGCCATCTCGATCAGGGCGTTTCTGTATTCGAACGGCTTGTCGCGAACCCGGTCAAGGAGCGTTCTGAGGCCACGTAGGTAGTCCGTATATGACGTGGCAGGCATCCCGGTATCCACTTCGTGTAATGTGCCGAGTTTGGTCATCGCGCGTCTGCGGACGTTAGGAGGATGTTTGTTGCTGCTGAAGCTATACGGAGGTTTGGGCCGCTACACCGAGAATGCGCGTTCATTTGAGTTAACGTCATAAACGACAATATTTATTGTCATAAATTAAAGACTCTTATATATCTCCGTGGCATCTCACGGAGGAGCCGATGAAGCACATTGTTGTCTTGGATAGCGATGACGTTGCGCGTGTTGATCTGGCCGGGTTTCTGGTGTTGCAGACATTCAGAGTGACGCAACTGGCCGAGCGTCAGGACCTACGGCCCATCTTGTCGCGTGACGTCATCGACGCCGTTCTGATCGATGTGAAGGCGGACGAGGATGTGGAACTCGTACGATACGTTTCGTCACTTACCGATGTGCCCGTGCTGATCCTGAGCGGCGACCGGACAAGTGAAGATGAAAAGGTGCGTGGGTTCGAAGCCGGCGCAACCGACTATGTTTGCAAACCTTTCGGATATCGAGAACTGGCGGCTCGGCTCAATGCGGCAATGCGCAGGAAATTTGACCCCAGAACGGAGCGCCAGCGGCGATCCTATAAATTCTGCAATTATGAGCTTGCGGTTCAAACACGTCTTGTGACGCGTCCGGACGTCGCGACTATCAAACTTACGACCGCAGAGTTCAATTTGCTGACGGCATTCCTGAATGCGCCCCGCCAGGTGCTTACGCGCGAGGAACTGGTATCGGCGAGCCGTGTACACTCCGGCGAAATCCATGACCGAAGCCTTGATGCCCTCATCTTGCGGCTTCGAAGAAAGATCGAGATCGATCCGGCAGCGCCTCAGTTGATCCTGACCGAGCGAGGAGCGGGTTACCGGCTGGAATGCGACGTCCAGTTCGATGAACGGCCCCGGCTCAAGCTGTGAGGGGGGCGGCTTTCTGCGACGATTTCGGCTTCGGCTCATTCGGCTTGATCTGACGCAATTTCAAAGCGGCAGGTCAGCTTCTCATCGTATTCGCAGTTGTCGATTACGTCCTTGCCGCCGGCGGCGGTGAGGAACGACGCGACCGCGCTGCAGATCCTCCTGTCGGCCCGGACAAGTCTTCCGATCGGGCAGGAATGGCTTACGATGGTTTTCCGGCCACAATCGACCGAGGTCTCGATCTGGGCGCCGTGCTGCTCCAGAATGCGGAGCGCCGTTTCAAGGCCTCGATCCTCGCCGTGAACCGATGTCATCAACGCAGCATGCAGATCCTCGCCCAATCGCCTCATGACCTTCGGAGCCTCTTCGCCCGCCTGGCTCAAAAGAGCCTCGAGGAGGAGGGGAGCTATCGCCTGATACGCCGCGGACATCTGTTCGACTTGCTCCGGGACGATCTCGTAGGAAAGCGAGGGTTTTCCTTTTTGCCCAGTGCGAACGATGTCCTGTGGCCGCACCAGACCGCGCATCCTCAAATCCTTCAGCGGAACCAGAATTGCATTTCTCGTCAGGCTCAGGGCTTGGCATAGCTCCGTGATCGTCATGCTGCGATGACGAAGCAAGGAGAGGATTGCGTCTTTGGTCGGTTGCGGCTGGTGCATGCCATACGCATTTACGCGCGCGACAGAACAAGAGCAAGGACCTGTCGCGGAGGTTCAAACCTTGGGGCCGCGCCGGTTCCTGTCCTTACGCCACAGCCATCACCGCTGCGGGCAGGGAAAAGATGAATTTTGCCCCGCTTGGCTGATTGTCTTCCGCCCAGAGTTTTCCGCCATGCGCCTCGATGATAGAGCGGGAGATGGCAAGCCCCATGCCCATTCCCTTGACCTTCGTCGTGAAAAAGGGATCGAATATCTTCTCCGGTTGTTTAACCCCTGTGCCTCGGTCGCTGACCTCGATGCAGACGCGATCATCCATCCGGTATGTCCGGATCCGCAAAAGACGATCTTCCATTTCGGGTTCCATCGCATCGATGCCGTTTTTCACGAGATTCATCAGCACCTGCTGAATCTGGATACGGTCGAAAGCCACGAGTTCCAGCCCGCCTTCGATATCGGCCTGTATGGAAATGCCATGTTTGGCGGCGTCAGCGGCAACGAGGTCGCGGACCTCGCCGACGACAGCGTCAAGTGACGTGGAGTCCCGCACATCCATGGACTGTTGAAACAGCGATCGAACGCGCCGAACGACATCGACCGCCGTATGGGCGCTCTGAATGATCCGGTCCGCAGATTTCTTCGCTCGCTCGATATTCGGGGGGTTAGCCTGTAGCCAGCTCAAACATGCTGTCGTCGAATTGATCACAGCGGAAAGAGGCTGATTGACCTCATGAGCGATGGAAGCCGACAGCTCGGCCATGCTGGCGGCCTGGCTTGCCCGCGCCAGCCCCTCGCGCGCCAGCCGGAGATTTTCTTCCGCTTTGACTTCCGCATCAACATCAAGGCAAACCACGTTCCATTGAATAATCGCCCCGTCGGCATTCCGCATGGGCGCAGCCCTGGTCTCAATCCAGCGATATTGGCCGTCAAACCGCATGAAGCGATGGCGCCGCGCATAGGGCTCACCTGTCGCAAGGCAGCGGGCGTAGTGCTGCTTGACACCCTCGATTTCGTCGGGATGAACGGCATCGAGCGTTCCGTCCAGGCGGGATTTGCCGACACCGTCCAGGGTGTCGAGTTCGTAACCGAGGAATTCGCGCAGACCCTTGCCACGAAAAATCGGTTCGCCATCCGGCCCGGCACAATCGATCATGGCGGGCAGGGTTTCTACCAGTTGCCAGAGAAACCGTTCCTTTTCCCGCAATGTTTCCTCGGCCTTCACCTGGTCGTCGATGTCGAACAGGACACCGTACCATTGGATGATCGAACCATCCTCACTGCGATAGGGCTCCGATCGGCCCTCTACCCATCGATAGACACCGTCGGCGCGGAGCATACGGTATTTCATATGGAATGGCTCGCCCGTCCGTCTGCATTCGGCCAAACGTTCGCTGACCGCAACGACGTCATCCGGATGTGTGTGCTTGCGTTGCGCAACCTGGCGTCGGGGCTCGTCGGGAACGTCAAGATCTTCGAGTTCCAGCCCCTGGTACTTTCGCAGCTGCTGATTGATATAGATCGGGTCGCCTTCCGGGCTGGAGCACCAGATTTGCGCCGGCACCGCATCGACAAGCCGTTGAAGCCGTCTCTCGTTTTCCCGCAAAGCTTCCTGAGCATGCACGGAATCATCGATATCAATCGAGACCGCCAGCCATTGGACGATTGTTCCCTCCTCGTCGCGCAGCGGTTCGCCGCGTCCTTCTACCCAGCGGTAAACCCCGTCCGCGCGCCTCATCCGATATCTCATCGTGTAGGGTTCGCCGGTTGTGAGCGTGTGACGCATCGTTGCGGAAAACCTGTCGGCGTCTTCGGGATGTACGAGCGATTTTGTCGCCGCGTCCAGGCGGCTTATTCCGGGCTGGTCGAGTTGGGATACATCCCCCAGTCCGAAAAAATCCAACAGGCGCTTGTTGAAGAAAATGGGATCACCCCGGGGCGTGAGGCGCCTGATATGAATGGGCAGCATATCGACAAGTTGCGAGAGTTCTCGTTCGCGTTCCTTGAGAGCCGCTACGCTCTTCTTGAGCGTAGCCAGAGCCTGCTGATGTTGCCGGGAGATGGCCGCCACGATCAGAGCTGAAAATGCAGAAATGCCGAGGAAAAGCTGAAGCATGATCTGCTTTTGCCGTTGCGATTCCGGGTCATCGGCAAATTGGTGGGCTCCCGATATGGTGACGACCGTTGCGATTACCGCAAGCAGGACCAGCGCAAGAACCGCTCCCTTGAACTCGAAACGCACGGCCGCCCAGAGCAGGGGAGGCAGGACAATATAGGCATATGGCTCATAACCGGTGGCCGAGAGAATGGCGACGACGAGGAAGATGCTTGCCAAAACGCATGCTTCAGCCCATCTGGCGGTGGAGACCTGAGACGTCGAGTTCCAGTTTTGGAAAACGACGAGCGCCAGGGGAGCGATCGTCGCAACCCCGGTGGCGTCTCCGATCCACCAAAGGACCCAGGCTGCGCCAAACGGTTGAATGCCGTAGGCCGCGAGAGTGAGGCTGCCGACCGTGGCGCTGATAACCGGGCTGATGCAAGCGCCACCAGGATGAGCGCAAGAACCTCTCCATACGTCTGGAGCCTGATGGGTTGCCCGTACAACCGGCGGAGTATCCATGCGCCGAAAGACGCTTCTGCGGCATTTCCCGCGAAAATCAGCGATGCGGCAGACACCGGGTTGTGAAACCAGAAGAGGTTTCCGAAAAGCTCGCTAGACCACGCCGCCAGTATCCACCACGGCCAGCTTTTCTTCGGCGCGACGATCAGGGTCGCGAGAAAGAGACCGCTCGGGGGCCAGATTGATACTCCGGTTCCCGGTACGGTCGCCAGGGCCTGCGCGAACCCGCCGCCCAGTATATATCCAAGAATGAACAGAGCGGCGTGCGATAGTCGCGGACGAGCAGACCAGACGTTCATCACCACCTGTCCTATCACTTTCCTGCTGAGAAAGATTATTCTAATATATTTGAGGAAGAGGCACGTCGCGACGTACCAGTAGATGCGCCCGCTCAATTTAGCCACCGTCACACGGAGGATTCAATAAATTTTACTTTCCTGGAATCGATAAATGCCAAGACCGACACGGATTTTTGCGCGCCTCTGTTTTTCCTAACCCGCCTCTTTCAGTGAATACCAAGCCTCGGATCAAGACTGAGCGCGTGAACTTCCACTGCGTCATCGAAACCGACGATGTGCTGAAGTCCGAGATATTCGGTTCGCGGTTCGCATTGTGCCGCCCTGACGAAGTCTCCCGATATCAAGACTGGACGTTGGAGGGCCTTGGTCATGCTCTCCAGCCTCGACGCGAGGTTTACCGCAGGTCCAATAACGGTGAAATCGAGCCTCCTCGTCGAGCCGATATTCCCGTACATCACTTCCCCGACATGAACGCCCGTCCCGAAACGTATCTGGTGATGGATTGCCGCGCGTCGGGCAACTTCTTCATGGGCTTCGGTCACGGCCGACAGCAAACGGCCACAGGCGTCGGGACGGTCCAGCGGGAATACGGACAACAGGCCATCGCCGATAAACTTGAGGATTTCGCCGCCATGTCTTTCGATGGGCTCGGCGATAACGTCAAAATAGTCGTTCAGTATGGCGATGACTTCATCCCGCGGCCTGCGCACCGACAATTGCGTGAAGTTTCGCAGATCGCACATCATCACCGCCGCGCTGACGGTCACTCCGCTGCCCCGGGTGGTCGCGCCATCAAGGATTTGTTCGCTTGCGTGTGGTCCGACATAGGTCTGAAGCAAGGTGCGGGCGAGCTGGTTCTTCAACCTGATTTCCGTTACCAACGAAAACACAGGGAGGATATCGCAGATCAGCGCGATTTCATCGTCGTTAAAGCCTTCGGGCTGGTCGGTCGCAAAGGTAGTGAGATGCCGGCGGCCTTGCGTGTGATCCAGGGGCCAGGCCGAGTAGTCCGTGTGTCCCTGGGCTCGCAGCTCTTCGTAAATCGGGAAGACATGGGGACCGACGATCTGGATTTTTTGCCGGACCTGTTTGCCGGTCAGGATGACGCGGTGAAACGGGCTGCGCTGGAAGGCGTCGGTCGCCTCGACATCGTAGGCAACCGTCTGCTCGTCCACCTGTGTCTGGTCGCGGCACCAGATAATTCGTGTGCCAAGCCACTGCGGATGATGGACACGGAAATGGAGCGTGGAACGGCTGAGGCAGATACCGCAGTCTTGGAGGCGATTGCAAAGCTGGAGGAAAATGGCCGCCGTGCTGGGTTCTTCGCGAACACCCGTGGACAACCAGCCAAGGAGCACGTTCCGAACGTCGTCATACTTGGAAGGCATGCTTTCCATCTCTGATTAGCCAAACACCGCCACTCTATACAGATATCTCCTTCAACAGTCTGTAATACCTTGATTTAATGGGGCTAGGTCACAAATTGGAAGCGGCGGGCTATGCGAGCGCGTCACTTTCCGCCAAACCTCTCAATGTACGTCAGCAGGTCCACCGAGCCGATTGGTTTTTCGAGGAAGCCGGCCGCCCCGCTGGCCTCGGCTGCCGCCCTGGTTCTATTGTCCGAAAACGAGGTCATAATACAGACTGGCGGGCCGCCCTGTTTTACGAGGAACTCCAAAAGCTCCAACCCATTCGTGCCGGGCATTTTCAGGTCGGCAAGCACCCAATGGGCGAGATGCAGTTCACCGGAGGCCAGGAAGACGTCGGCCGAGCTGTAAGTTCTGCTCGTGATCCCAACGGCATCGAAAAAATCATGCAGGGACTCAAGCAGAAATGGGTCGTCATCGACAATGGCTACCGCCTTTTGTGGCTCGGACTTCATATGACCTCAGATACATAGCTGCTGTGTTCCGATGATGGATCCAACACGGTTGGGCGTCGCTAGTCTATCAGCTCGAATTGTCTCACGAGTTCGGCCAGGGACGACGCCTGCATCTTGCGCATCACGCTGCCTCTGTGCAGCTTCACCATGATCTCGCTGATGCCAAGTTCATAGGCGACCTGCTTGTTCATCAAGCCGCTGGTCACCAGCCCCAAGACCTGAGTTTCTCGAGGCGTCAGCGTTGCTGCGCGCTCTTGCACCCGTTGACGATACGCCCGCTGCTTTTGTTGTCTCGTGTCGATGGCGAAGGCCGCATTGATCGCCTCAAGGAGCTCGTAGGTGCGCAGCGGTTTCTGGAGGAAGTCGATGGCGCCGGCTTTCATCGCGTTCACGCTGGTCGCCACGTCTCCGTGTGCGGTCATGAAGATTACAGGATGCTCGTATCCTCTGGTCTCGAGTTCGCGCTGAAACTCGATGCCGTTTACGCCGGGCAGACGGACGTCCAGTAGGACACAACCGCCAGTGTCGCGGGATGCGTGCGCAAAAAAATCGCCGGCGTCTTCGAAAGCATCGGCCTCGATGCCCAAGGATTGAAACAGATCCTGAAGCGATAGACGAAACTGCTCGTCGTCCTCCACGATATGAACAATTTGACGCGGGGGAGTACTGTTCTCGAGAATGGTGGCAACAGCTGGCATGGTTGTTCCTCCAACCGGAATAGCGGTCTCGTTTGTTCTTGTATTCTACCAGCCAATCCGGATCGCACAAGTAAACCAACGTTTGCTATCTTATTGCAATTGAAAGAAGAAATTTGTTTGTTCTCAGCGATCTGCGTGCAGCGGGGATTGCGCGTAGCAGCGAGTTAGTCAAACCTTGGGTAACATCATCAAGATGCGAATTGCCCGGCAATTCAAGGAGCCTGTTTATGCTTCGACTTTATGACAGCCGCTTTTCCGGGAATTCCTGGAAGATCAGAATTCTCCTCAACCAGCTTCAGCGTCCTTTCGAGCGCCTTACCCTCGACCTCAGTGCCGGGGAAGCAAAAACAGAATCGTTCATCGATCTTAGCCGGTTTGCCCGCATCCCGGTTCTGCAATTGCCGGATGGCAGAACGATCGTGGAGTCAGCTGCGATCCTGCTCTATCTTGCGGAAGGAACGGACTATCTTTTCGACGATCCGTACCTCAGCTCGCAGGTTGCCGGGTGGCTGTTTTTTGAGCAGGGGGACCTGCAGAAGTCCATTGCCCTTGCCCGCGTCTATCACCTCCAAGGTATCGCGGATAAAATGGCTCGGCGGATCGACGGGCTGCATGCCGATGGC
Source organism: Pararhizobium sp. O133 (assembly GCF_051669845.1). Lineage (NCBI taxonomy): Bacteria > Pseudomonadati > Pseudomonadota > Alphaproteobacteria > Hyphomicrobiales > Rhizobiaceae > Pararhizobium > Pararhizobium sp. O133. The sequence goes on from NZ_CP196430.1 coordinate 53,070, forward strand.
TATGTCGGGCTCGAAAAACTCGACCGCTGGCTCCAGAAAAGCGAGTGGCTGGCGGGTGACCGTTACACGGTCGCGGATCTGGCGGTGTTCGCTTATGTCTCACTGGCTCATGAAGGTAACTACCAGATGGAGCGCTTTCAATCCATCGATCGGTGGCTGGAAAGCGTTAGGTCGCAGCCGGGTTGGCTGGGTCTCTTCGAACGAAGCCCCTACCAATACGGTTAATATACGGCCCCTTTTTCCGCGGGTAGTTTGGTTGAGATATTTTCCGAGGTGAGGGTTCAACCCGGACGCCGACAGTGTCGAACGAACCTCAAGCAGAGAGCAATTCATGGCGGAATACAATCTGTGGGTAATCCTGCTGGATGTCCTTGGGGTTGCGGGGATCATCGTCTGGCACCTTCAAGGCCGGTCGCGGCCGACCGGGCGGCTCATTGCGCAGATCGCATTCTTTGCGGCCATGACCGGGAGCCTGATTTTTGCTCAGGTTAATCCATTCCATTTCGATGCTGCGCAGGCGGATAATGACGGAACACTCATCGTGTCCGCCAAAATTCTGTGGTGGACCCACATGGCGTGGGCAACGATCGGGTTTCTAAGGCTCTACATCGTGCTGGACGGGCGTCCTCACGAGGCGAGATTAATTCAGGACCTTCTGGTCGCGCTGGTCTATCTCGGTGTATTCCTGTCGGTGATGGCGTTTGTTTTCGGCGTTCCGATCGGCACCTTGCTGGCAACATCCGGCGTCGTTGCGATTATCCTCGGTCTGGCGCTCCAGAATACGCTGGGCGACGTGTTTTCGGGCATCGCGCTCACGTTGGGGCGGCCTTATGTCATCGGTGACTGGATCGTTCTCGGCGATGGTACGGAGGGGAGGATCGTGGCGAGCAACTGGCGCTCCACATACATCTTTACCAGCATGCACAATCTGGTTGTTTTGCCGAACAGCGTTCTCGCCAAACAGGGGCTGACGAATGTCAGCAAGCCCGACGAAAACCATCAGATGATGCTGCCGATCAGTATCGTGCCGACCAAGAGGCCGAAGTTCGTCATCAATATTTTGCACGAGGCATTGAACAACTGTAACGGCATCGTCCACGAACCGCCCCCGACTGCCTCCCTTGTCGGATTAAACGGCGCCGCGCTCGAGCTGGAGCTTCAGTTTCGGGTGAGGGGACCCGCCCAGCGCGCGATCGCACGAAACGAAGTCATCGACCTGGTTTACCAACATTGCAGTGCCAACGGTCTGATGCTGGCCAAGCCTTTGGGTGCACCGATGTCGGGCAGTGTCGAGGCGACGAATTCGCAGCCCTCGGCAGTCGAAAGATTGTTTGAATCGGCCCCGCTTCTTGCCGGCCTGACTGCGGAGGAACGCGGCTTCCTGGCAACGTCGGCGAGGTTTGGAGACGCGATCGCGGGTGCGACGATCATCGCCAAGGGAGAGAAATCACGCCAACTCATCTTTATCGGCTCGGGGGTCGTCACCTTGATGGATGGCAGCGAGGAGATCACGCGGCTTGCACCGGGGGACTATCTGGGGGCGAGAAGCATTCTCCGAGACGAGCCGGAGTTTCATGAGGCCAAGGCACTGACGCGCGTTACGTTTTTTCAGATCGAGAAGGACGCGCTTAAAAGGCTTTTTTCCGAGCGATCCGAGATTGCCGAGGATTTCTTGTGCCGAATGAACGAGGCGCGCACCATGCGCGCAAATGGAGGCGTTCCTGTCGTGTCCGACCATGCCCGAGCGGACCTGATCCGGACAATCCGGTCTGCATTCGGCAGCGCCTGAGGGGGATACCGATGCTTGATCTCAAAGACGTCTATTTCTTTGTTCAGGTCGTAGACCGGGGAGGCTTTACCTCCGCCAGCCGCAACCTGAGAGTGCCGAAATCGACCTTAAGCCATCGGGTGCGCGAACTGGAGATGTCGCTCGGCGTGCGTCTTATCAATAGGACATCGCGCCGGTTCGGAACGACAGATGTCGGCGCCGAGTTTTACCAGTATGCCCTGCAGGTTCTGCACAGCGCAGACCTGGCAGAAGAATTCGTGCGTCAGCGCCTGGTCGAGCCAAGCGGCACGATAAGGATCACGACGGCGGTGGAGATTGCCCAATTTGCATTGAAAGACCTCATCCCCGAGTTTCTCAATCGCTATCCGAAAGTCAGGATAGTGGAAATTGCCACTGACCGGCTTGTCGATCTGGTCGGCGAAGGCTTCGATCTGGCTCTCAGGGGACATGTCGGTTCGTTACAAGATTCCACGCTCGTACAGCGCGGAATTGCCAGCGTACCATGGCACATGTTCGCCAGCCCCGGATATCTGAAGCGCGCCGGCGCAATAGTTGAACCCGAAAACTTGTCGTCCCATTCAACCCTGTCTCTGGATTACCATGGTGCTGATCTTTGGCGTCTGAAGGGGCCTGCAAACGAGGAGATCAATATCCCGATCGAGCCAAGATTTCTGAGCAACAACATGATTGCGCTCAAGGAAGCGGCCTGCTCCGATCTGGGAGTTGTCGCACTTCCCGGATATATCTGCCGTGCGGAAATAGAGGCCGGCAAACTGCGCCAGATTTTGCCCGGATGGATCGCCGACGATGCGCGTATGAGTGCGCTGATCCCATACCGGAATGGGCTGCTTCCCGCCGTTCGTGCTCTCGTCGATTTCCTCGCCACGGAAGTGCCGAAGGTCACCGCGTTTACGTCCCCCCGACCGATTGACGAGAATAGAGAGCGTCAGGAGCATCCGGCTTAGGGGCAATTCAAGACAGGTATTCAACGATCGAGCGAGGGCACCAGCATGCAAGGACTTTTGTCAGAAACCGCGGGACTCGTGACGTTTGTACGGACCGTCGAAACGGGTTCCTTCAGTGCAGCCGCCAAAAGCCTGGGTGCGACGCCTTCATCGGCTTCGAAAAGTGTCTCCCGTCTGGAGACCCTGTTGGGGGCGAAGCTGTTTCGCAGGTCGACCCGTGTTCTGATGCTGACCCCCGAGGGAGAAGCATTTTATGAGCGCGTCATGCCCCTGCTTCGCGACATCGAAAACTCGACCGATGCCGTGCAATCTCATGGAGCCGTGTTCGGCCATCTGCGTATCAGCTTGCCCGGAGAAATGGGCCGCCTTCTGGTGGGGCCGATCTTTGGCAACTTCATGCAGTCCTATCCGGGCATAACGCTTGAGATCGGCATGACGGACAGTCACGTGGATATCTTGCGGGACAACTACGATATCGCCTTCCGGGCCGGCCAGTCCGACCACAATGGCCTCATGTCCAAGACCCTCGCGCATCTCGATATGGTTCTGGTGGCAGCTCCGTCTCTGATGGAGCGCTGCGGAAGCGTCGAAACGATCAATGATCTTCGCGAGATCCCCTTTGCACGGTATTCGATCCAGGGTCGGCCCTATCCCGTCCGGTTCGCAAGCGGGCTTGAAGTTAAGCCCCAAGGCCGGCTGGATCTGGATTCGGCGACCGCGATCAAGGAGGCGGCAAAACGCGGATTGGGCGCGGCGCACGTCCTGAAACGGATTGTGCAGGACGAGATTGACGATGGATCGCTTGTTGTCCTGTTGCCAGCTTGTCCGCTGGAAACAATTCCGTTTCGGGCACTTCATGCCTTCGGCCGAATGCCAAATCTGAGAATGCAGCTGTTGACGGATTTCATTGCGCAGGTGTTGCGCAGTTCTGACTAAAGCACACCGCAGCCAAAGCGGCGGTTGGCTGGCCAAAAAAACCGGACTAAGGTATCTCGAAATCATGATGACGTCGGGGCTGCGACGAGCTGTTTGCCGTGCTCCATCGGTTAACCGCAACCTATGCAGAAATGCGGAAGTTGCCGGTTGATCGACAAAAGAGAAGTCGGGGATGGCTGAGTTAACGGGACGACGCTTCATATGGTTGACGGCGCTGGCGTTGGCCGGGTCGATCGCGTTTTGGGCCTTTGGCACCGTTTTCAGTTTTCTCCCGTTTCTCGTCTCGCTACTGATTTCCCTTGAGGGACGGGCTTTCCAGTTCGGGTTATCGGGGCTTTTCCTGTCTCTTCTGGTCTTGGCAGCCATGGCATGGAGCGGCGGAAGCTACGCTGCAATGTGGACGGAATTCCTGGCTGTCTCGCTTTGCACGGCATTCGTCGTCAAAAAAAGATCGGCGGATCTGGTCGCAGCCCCACAATGTCGGTTTTCGTCACGTTCCCGCCGGAGCTCGGGCTGGGATGAAACATCCAGCGATATCGACGTGCATCGAAAGACCGTCGATGCCCTCCATGAGCGGGAGAGGGAGCTTCTGGAGCTTGTCAACGTCGTTCCGAGCAATCTCTGGCGGCTTTCGCGAAACGGGGAGCCCAATTTTTTCAACACGAGAATGGCCGATTATCTGGGGGTCTCGGTAGAGGAAATCGACAGGCCCGGCTTGTCCCGCCTCGATGCGATGATCGAAACCGCCATACATCCTGAAGACCGGTGCAGTTTCAGAACGGATATCGTGCAGTCGCTGGAAAGCGGCAAGGGGTTTTCCTCCCGGTACCGTCTCCGACGGTTCGACGGAGCCTATCACTGGATGTCAAGCCGGGCCGAAGCGTTGCGAGGCCGGGATGGGGAGATATTGCAATGGTACGGTCTTTGTCACGATATCGATGACCAGGTGAATGCGGAACAGGCCCTCCAACGGAGTGAATGGCATCTGCAGCAATTGATTGAGGCCCTTCCAGTCCATGTGTGCAGCTGGACGCCGGAAGGTGAAATTTCCTATGTCAGCAAACGGTATCTTGACGAGCTTGGCCTCACGACGGCGTCCTTCGCCGAAATGAGCGCTGCCGCGATGACCCTTGTACACCCCGACGACGTCCCCCATGTTCGCGCGAAGGCCGCCGAAGCTATACGGAATGGTGAGGCCTTCCTGAATCGATATCGACGGTGCGGAAGCGACGGCGTCTACCGCTGGACAGACGGCAGGTTCGAGCCGCTGCGCAACGCAGACGGAAACATAACCGAATGGTACGGTCTGGCGATCGATGTCGACGATGAAATGCGCGTACAACAGGCGCTGCGTGAAAGCGAGCAGTCGCTGCAGCAACTTGTCGAAACGCTTCCCGCGCTGATCTATTGCGCCGCCCCGGATGGCAAGCCGATCTATAGAAGCAAGAAGCTCCGCGAGTTTTTGGGTTTCGGTCTGGAAGACAAGGATGGGCAGGGCCAGAGCCGTCTCGAGGGAACGCTGGACTCGATTATCCACCCCGATGACCTCGCGCTCGTGCGGGAGAAATACGGCCACTCGCTCGCGACCGGCGAACCTTACGTGCTCAAGCATCGCTTGAGACGCCATGACGGCCTGTATAGATGGGTGGAAACACGCACGTCGGCCATGCGCGATACGCTTGGGACCATTATCCAGTGGAATGGCGTATGCTTGGACATCGATGACTGGGTACGTGCGCAGGAGGAACTGGGCGAGGCGCAACGCAACCTTGCAAGGGCAAGCGAGGCGACCAGCCTCGCCGAACTCACCGCATCCATTGCGCATGAGGTTGGGCAACCTCTTGCGGCGCTGGTTTCGAGTTCCGATGCCTGTCAGCAGTGGCTGTCTGCAAATCCTCCCAATATCGAAAGGGCGCAGAAAGCGCTTGAGCGCGTGGTAAGAAGCGCCGGGACGGCGACGGAGGTCGTCACCCGCATTCGCGCCTTGTTCAAACATAACAATGACGCAAGGCGCAAGGAACCGTTCAGCTCCGTCCTTGCGGAAGCCAAGGAGTTGATGGGCGAAGAAGCCGTGCGACGCGATGTGCGTGTCGAAGTCGACAGCGAGCGTGACCTACCACTGATTCTGATCGATCGCGTTCAAATCCAGCAGGTTCTGGTCAATCTCGTGCGGAACGCATTCGATGCTCTGGAAACGCTCCCCTCCGATCGAACTCTCAGGATAAAGGTCAGCAGGGTCGAGGATATGATTCAGATCGAAGTCATCGACAATGGGCCGGGCATCCAGGACCCGGATCGCATATTCGAACCTTTCTTCACGACGAAAGGCCAAGGCATGGGGATGGGGCTGGCAATCTGCCGGTCCATCGTCGAAGCTCACGGGGGGCGGCTTTGGGTGGAAAAAAGCGAGCCAAGAGGGGCAACGTTCGCCTTTAAGCTGCCAATCGACGACCTTTGATTGACGCTCGTGAGAGTGTCTGGCCCGCCAGCAGCCCCGGTGTATTCACGGGGTTACGGCAAGCTCGATTGCAGAGCGTAACTCCCTGCTGGCGAACGGTTTGAAAAGGCAGGTGCCAGCCTTTTTCGCCTCGTTGATGACGGCCTCTTGAGCGTGCCCGGTCATGAACACGACGGGTATTTCGATTGCGCGCCGCTTGAGTTCGTGATTGAGGGCGACGCCTCCCATGCCGGGCATGGATATATCGAGGAGGAGGCAGTTCGTATCCGGTATCGCCGAGGATTCCAGGAACTCGTTCGCGGACGCAAACGTCTTGACGGAATATCCGTATACCTCGAGAAGATCGAGCAAAGATTCCCGAACCGATTGATCGTCGTCGATAATCGTGATCCGGAGTGAATTGGCCATACTGTTCATACCCGCATCTTATGCGCTGCCCGGAGAAGCCCCGCGAGCTTTATCCGTCTTTAAGGCGGAGTTCGCGGTTTGCTCCGGTACACGCTGCAGTGTGAACGTAAACGTGGCTCCCTGCTTGTCGTTCCCGGAGGCCCATAAACGGCCCTGCAGACTTTCGATAATCGCCTGGCTGACGGACAGACCAACACCCATGCCGTCGGCCTTTGTGGTATAGAACGCTTCGAACAGTTTTTCCGCGAGGGCAGGGTCGAAACCGATACCGCAATCGCTGATGTCGACGCGTACTTCGTTCGGCTGGGAGATTCGGGTGCGAATTTGTATCGCCTTCGGCGTCGCGGATATTGTGCGCATTGCATCCATCGCGTTCAGAAGCAGGTTCAGGACCACCTGCTGCACCTGAACCCGGTCTCCCGATGCGAGGGGAAGGACTTGCGCGAAGTCGGTTTGTACGATGACGTCGTTCATCTGAAGTTCGTTGGCGGCCAGGGTGAGGACCTCACGCACGATTTCGTTGATGTTGATCTGCTCTACCGTCGCGTTCTTGCTGCCGAAGAGGTTTCGCAATCTCTTTATCGTCTCAGCCGCGCGATATCCGTCGCGAAGGCACCGTTGGGCGGTCCTGATTGCGCCTTCGATATTCGGAGGATCCGTCTCCAGCATGATCTGGCATGTCTCTGCATTGGCGACGATGCCCAACAGGGGTTGGCTGACCTCGTGGGCGATCGATGCCGTGAGCACGCCCAGAGTTGCCGTGCGGGAAACATGCGCAAGTTCGGACCGCACGTTGCTGAGAGCGTCCTGTGCCTGTTGCATTTCGCTCACGTCCTGAAGCGAGCCGAGATGCCGTCGTTTTCCGGCAAGGTCGATACCGCTGCGCGTCACAAGGCGAACCTCCTTGACGATGCCGCCATCGAATTGAAGGCGAAATTGCCGGTCGACGTCACGGCCCGATTGCCGCGCCTTCTCGACCAGATCGGTAAACACCTGTCGGTCTGACGGGTGAACACGCGCTCTGATGACGCTGATCGTGATCGGCAACTCCGGCGGATATTCGAAAATCCGATAAATTTCCTCGGAGCATTCGAGAGCATCGAGATCGTCGTGCCAGTAAAAACTTCCCGTCCGGCTGAGCCGCTGGGCTTCTTTCAGCCAGGCTTCGCTGCGTTGCAAATCCGAATAGAGCCGCGAGTTGCTCAGCCAGATGCCTGCCTGGGATGCGAGGAAATCCAGAACCGCGATGCGATCCGGTGAAAATACGCCCGGTGCGAGACCGTTCTCGATATAAAGCAGCCCAATCACATCCGTGGCGTTAAATATGGGTACGCAAAGAATTGATCGTGGCCGATGATCGCGGAAATACGGGTCGGATGCATCGAATGCTCCCGGTGCCAGATCGTCCAGGACCGCGGGTGTCCTGGTTCGCAAGACGTATTTCAGCACGGAAGATGGCAACTCCGAAACTGTGTGCTGACGGCGTTCCAGCGTGACCAAGACCTGTCCGTTCTCCGTCACCGCCGTCGCTTCGATATTGAGCTCGCCATTGTTGAAAAGCAGAAGTGCTCCGCGTTCAGCCCCGGCGTGCTGGATCGACAGATGCATGAGTTTTTCGATCAGCTTGCTCAACACCATTTCGCTCGAAAGCACTCTCGATGCCCGGCCAACAGTCTCGACATCCAATGACGCGACGGGCATCTCGATCGTGCGCGACGGGAAAGAGGATGGCAGGCGTTCGCTCAGGTGAAGGTAACGGAAGTCGAGAAGTCGAACCTTGGTCAGGCAACCCCATTGGTTGTAAGCCTCCCGTGACGTACGCAAGTATGCGTCAGACGGAACACCCAGCCCTTTGGAGGCGTAGAAACGCCCCGCCAGCTCGGCGGAAATAGCCTCGACCTGAATGAACCCGCCGGAGCGGGCGCGTTGGATGGACGTCTCGTAAAGCGATTGCGCCAGGCTTTCCTTTCCCTCCAACCGTGCGCGTTCAGCACCCAGCAGCGCTTCACGGCATCCAAAATTGGCCGGGCAATTTTCCGCCCAGGCGCTCATACGGTCGTGATGGTTACAAAGTGCATCCAGATGAAATCGACGTTTTTCCGCGGCGTGGTGTTCTGCGAGCGCGGCTGACGTCAGGCCGGCGTAGAAGACGTATTCCGCCTCTTCGATCGAGGACCGCATAGCCCATCGGATCGTTTCGACCCTTGAGGCGGCAAGCTGCGCGGCAACATAATCTTCGGTCAGGTAATGTTCGATAAGCCGGAAAACCCAATGATAGCTTATCATCATTGCGACACCGGGCTGCGGATCGGTTTCCCTGAGCGCCCAGCCATCATCGTCGCTGAACGTTGCCGCATCTGTGCCCCGTAGTTTTCGGACAAGGCGAAGCTGACCGAAAAACCTCTCCGTTGGCAGGCCAAGCTGAACTTTGTCCGCGAAATCGACGGCGTGCTCTACCTCTCTCTGCACATGCTGGAGCGGTTTTCCGCTCATGAACTCGTGGGTAATGCGATTGCGTGTGTTATAGGCAGCGAATGCCATATCTCCCGTGGAGCAGCTAATTCGGAACGCCTCTGCCATAAGTGGCGCGCACTCCACCAATGGCCTGATCCAGGGTGTCGTAAACCCGGCGAAGAGCGAGTAGACGCGCGCTTTGTAGCGTCCGCTTCGGCTTTGGTCGACAAGTCGCCGCGCCAGTTCACCAAAGGCATAGGCCGTCTTGTAATCGTCGAATTGCGCACCGAGTGCCATGTTCAGGGCCGAATAGGCCACTGCAGAGCTTTCGCAATAACCATGCTTAAGGCTGAGGTTCGTCATCCTTAAAGGCAGAAACTCCATCAGCCGACGATCGACCGCATAGGCTGCAGGAAAGACTTCAGTCATGACCGAGATGGCGGAGATGATCTGCGGGTCGATCATCTCGATGATATGTGCAAGATTGTCGATCGGGGTGTCCGAAAGCAGGAGATGCATATTGTCGAACTCGCGGCGGACATCGGCTTCCGTCGGGCTCTCCGGCCAACCAAGATCTGCCTCGCGCAGAAATTCAACACCAATATCAACCGCCCGGCTGCTTCTGCCAGTTGTGAAATAGAGAAGCACCGCAAGGCAAACGACCTTGGCCCGGTCAGCAAAACCGCGCGCCGCCGATGTCAGTCCGGAAAGCCGAGTTTCGGCGCCAGCGAGATCTCCGATAACGATCTCGCTCTCCAGCTGGTTGAGTTCAAGTTGAAAAAGCAGCTGGTATTGATCTTGCCAACGTCCGGTAACGAGCGCGCGCCCCCGTTCGAAATATGTTTTCGCCGTGGCATAGGCACTTGCCGCTTTCGCGCGCTCCCCGGCGAGCAGGTAAAGCTTCGCGACCGTCGCAGCTTCTGTAGGGGACACGATGGGGGAGCCCCGATCGAACTGGCTTGTTATCTCGAAGATCCTCTCCTCGAGTTCATGCTCCGCGATGTGTGCGACCAGAAGCCTGCCGATATCGAGGTGATCTCTGGTCCGCGATTCGAGGTCGATGGAGGAATATGCCGCAGCTTGCACGTGGTCATGGGCGAAGGACAACGTGTTGTTCGCTAACTTGACGAGGCCCGCGTCGATGGCCGGATCGAGCAAGTCTCGTAGGTCCCCATCCGGCGCCTGCAAAACGAAAGCTGCCGTGCGGGCATCCGTGATATTTCCCAGCAAGGAGAGTTTGCCCAATGCGTGTCGGGTAGCTGCCGGTAGACGATCAAGTTGCAGGGACAACAACTGACCGACATTCTCCGTCAGGCGTTTCTCGCGAATTGCCGAGGGGCTCCAATCCCATTCTGAACTGTTCGGTTGGAAAAACAACGAACCGTCGGCCGCTAGCTGACGGACGAACCGGATGGCGAAGAACGGATTGCCTCCAGTTTTTTCGTAAATCAGATTCGCCACTGTCCTGACACGTTCGGGGGAGGTTGAAAGGAGGTTTGCGAGCAACCCCAAAAGATCCTCGCGTCGCAGGGGCGGTAATCGGATTTCCTCTGTTCGACCCCGAAGCGACCGCAGATTGGCAAGGACACTCGCGAGCATATCGCTTTGCCCGACATCCTCGTCGCGATAGGCCCCTATGATCAGCACAGGGCGACGCTCAGGATCGCTGGTAAGCCGCTGGATCAGATCTAATGTCGCGGTATCCAGCCACTGTAAATCATCGATGAACAACACGAGCGGATGTTGCGTCGTCGCGAAAACATTTATGAATGCTCTGAAGACGAAATGGAATCGAACCTGCGCCGTCGCAAGATCCGCCGGTGCGGTCGCGGGTTGGGGGCCGATGACATGGACCAGTTCCGGGATCAGGTCGATGATGAGCTGGGCGTTGCCGCCCAACGCATTTGAAAGGGCCTGACGCCACTCGGCCAACTCGCTTTCATCCTTCGCAAGAATTTGCCGTACCAGCACCGTAAATGCCTGGGCGAGCGTTGCGTAAGGGGTCTCCCATTTGTGTTGATCGAATTTCCCTGAGGCAAGCAGCAGGCGTCTGCCGTCGAGACTGCTGAACAGGTCCTCGACAAGCGAAGATTTTCCGACACCAGCTGGCCCTGAAACCAGCACGAACTCGCTTTCGCCGCTGGCGACGACCCTATCGACCGCGTTAATCAAACGCTGCCGTGCGTCATCACGCCCGAAGAGCGCCGGGGCATTTTGTTGCAGGTTCAGAAGATCGCTTCTGGCGGGTTGAAAATGTTCCACCGTCTCCGTGGCCGAAAAATCCGTAAGGCAGCGCAGAAGATCGTTTTCCACGGCCCGCGCGGTCTGGTATCGGTCATCTGGGTTTTTCTTTAGAAGTTTCAGGATGATGGCGTCGATCTGCGGGAAGATGATGGGGTTCCGGTCGCTCGGTCTGGGTGGTTGGCTGGCGAGATGGCGGTGAGCCCATTCAAGGGCGTCGCCGGCTTCGAAAGGGAGGCCGCCAGTGAAGAGCTCGAACAGAGTGACCCCGAACGCGTAAAGGTCGCTCCTCATATCCAGCGAGCGATTCATCTTTCCGGTTTGCTCCGGCGACATGTAGGCCAGGGTAGCTGCGATAACATCGATTGCCGGCGGATCGTTCGCATCCGGGATCAATTGACCGGCTAAACCGAACCCGGTCAATCTTACATCACCTGACTTGTCGAATATGCAGTTCGAAGGGCGGATGTCTCCGTGGAACAGGCCGCGCTCATGGATTTGGTGAATCGACGAGGCCAGTCTGCATGCGGCCTCCAGCACCTTTATCAAGTTACGAGGTCTGCCGGAATCCGGCAGTGACGTATCGAGAAAGGCCCCACCGGGGTCGGTCAGGATGAGTGCCGCACGCCCTTGGTCGCGATAAATGCCCAACGGATGGACAACCGCCGGGCAATCCATGCCTGAGAGAAGCTCGTATTCCCTCGTGAAACGCTCAACGACATGGTTCGCAGATGGCTCATTGGTGCACATGCGAACCAGAACGGCGGAGTTCTCGGCGAGCGTGACGCGATACCAGGCCGTATCTGCGTCTGCTTTGAGACGTCCGACATCGCCTGCCGATTTGCGAAGAAGCGAGAACACCGCGGCCCCAACGCCGTCAAAGTCTGCGCGGGCTTTCGAATGGCTGGAGGTTGTCGGTGCCTGAAAATTCGGCGTCATTTTTCCACTAATCCAATCGGCCGCCGATCAAATACATTTCAGAAGAGTTGCCCTGCTCGATCATCGGGTGCGCCAAGCGGCGTTGAAACCGGTCTGTTTCACTCCTGTCCCGTTTCAGCATTATCGCGATAGCAGCCTTTAGGGAAAGGGGCGAACGACAAACCGTGTTACCCGATCCTCCATCTTCGCCGAAGTCGCGTCAAGGCACCGGGAATATACCGGACGGCTGACGGAACAGATGCAAGGGCGAACGACGAGATCGGCCTGATCCGCCATGGGCGTGGGGTCAACAGCCTGCGTGCTCACCAAACAGATGTATAGCTTTACCCTTGCTCGCCTGTGAACGACCATAAACCGGCTCTGCGTGGAACGGGTTCCACGCTCAGCTCCGACACATCCTTCAAAAAGCACCGGGTGAAAAGACAATGACACAGCGGCTGAACTACGCACAGCTATCGCCTGAACATTTCAAGGGCCTGATGGCCTTTAGCAACGAGGTCAAGAACGGCTCGATCGAGCAGTCAATTCTCGATCTTGTCGATATTCGTGCCTCCCAGCTCAATGGCTGCACGTTTTGCCTCGACATGCACACCAAGGAAGCGACGCTCCACCAGGAGCGGCCTCTTCGTATCCACCATATCGCCAGCTGGCGAGATTCCACCCTGTTCAGCCCCCGTGAGCGGGCGGCGCTTGCCTGGACGGAGGCGCTGACGAAGCTTCCGGACACCGGCGTTTCGGACGAGCTTTACGAACGGGTCCGTGGCCAGCTTTCGGAGAAAGAGATCTCGGATCTCACGTTCCAGATCATGTCCATCAACGCCTGGAACCGCGTCAGCGTCGCCATGCGCTCAGTCCCCGGTTCCGCAGACAAGATTTACGGACTCGACAAGGCCGGCTTGGCATAACGCGCTCCAGCGGCAGGCGATCCGTCAGGGTCGCCTGTGCGTCTGGCGAAGCCCCTTGCCGCCGGTCATTCCCTGGGGCGCGAAGTCGACCTGAATGTAGATCGGTCCTAAACCTAAGTTTGGATTACTGGCGCTTCAGGGCGGTTGTAAAAGTACCGGGAGCCGTCACCAAAGAAACGCTCGAAACGGTCCTGTCCAAAACATCGGCTCCATAGCCGCACGCGGCTTTAGCGTGCCACCCGCAGAGACAGGTTCATATCCCAGCAACATAGGAGTGCGTTATGTCGCAGTCAATAACGAAAACCCGGACCTCCGGTCCGCACGAGATGAAAATCCCTTCGGAAAACGCCTTCCATCCCGGCAAGACGGGTGCCGGAGAGCTGGTTCCGTCACGCTACGCGCTACGGATCGGTGATATCGACGTGATGATCGTCAGCGACGGGGTTCTGCCGTTGCCAACGCAGATGCTGGGGCACAACGCCGACCCCGCGGTTCGGGCGTCGTGGATGGAAAACATGTTCCTGCCGGCGGATGCATTCGACTGGCCGTTGAACGCGGTGGTCGTGCGCAGCGGTGACCAAACCATACTCCTCGATGCCGGGCTGGGGCTTGACCCGGACCTGAATCTGCCGCGGGCTGGCCAGCTGATCAAACGGCTGCAGGCCGCAGATATCGATCTTTCGTCCGTGACCGATCTCGTTCTCACCCATTTGCACATGGACCACATCGGCGGCCTCGTCGTAGAGGGAGTGAAGGAACGTCTTCGCCCGGACCTGCGCATCCATGTCGCGGCCGCCGAAATCGAATTCTGGGAAGCGCCCGATTTCTCTCACACTCAAATGCCGCAGGGCTTCCCCGATGCACTTCGGGCAACCGCCAAGAAATTTCTCCACGACTATCGCGGCTATCTGCGACCGTTTGACGAGCAGCATGAGGTTGCACCGGGCGTCACCGCGCGCCGCACGGGCGGGCACACCCCCGGTCATTGCGTGATCCGTGTGGCGTCAGGAAGCGACGCATTGACATTTGCCGGCGATGCGGTGTTCGCCGTCGGCTTCGATCAGCCGGACTGGCACAACGGGTTCGAGCACGACCCTGAAGAAGCGGCTCGCGTCCGGGTCGAGCTGCTGCGGCAACTGGCGGCAAGTGGTGAACTGCTGGTGGCAACACACCTACCGTTTCCCTCGACCGGCCGCGTAGCGTTCGCTGGCGATGCTTTCCGCTGGGTGCCCGTTTTCTGGGATTATTGATCTCGGGCGCACACAGGCGCGCGCTTAATCTTACCGAACGGAAGACACCTGATAGCTTGAATTGTGGCAGATAACACGTTTAACTCAGTTGTTGAGACTCGGCGAAAGCCGGGTCTCTCTTATATTTCAGAGCATTTCGGTCGGCACATAGTTCCATAATTGTTACTATGCCGTCGGCTAACGTGGCTTCGTGCGCCTGTCCGTTGCCTCGCATATCCTGGAATTTGCCGGAGACGATCCGCCTGATATTGCCTGGACAGGAGACGGCGGCGAAATCGTCCGCCCACCCAATTTTCAGATTCTCGAGGTCGTGGACTGTCGTAACGTGACGCCGCATATGCGTCGTCTGACTTTCGCTGGTGAGAACGTCGCGCGTTTTGCAGGCCTCGATGCGCTCCACTTCAATCTCATGATACAGCATCCGGACGTTATGGAACCGCAATGGCCGCATGTTGGGGCCAATGGCGTGATCTCATGGGACCAGCCGGACCTTCGGCCGATCATGCGCAAATACACCGTCCGATCCGTGGATATGGCTGCCGGCACGCTCGACGTCGATTTTGTTCTGCACGCGGACGCGGGACCGGGATCTGCTTTCGCGCAAACGGCGGCGGTCGGAGACCGTGTCGGCGTGATCGGTCCAGGTGGCGGCGGGCTCGTCGCTGCGGACTGGTATCTGTTCGCCAGCGACGAAACCGCGCTTCCCGCCATTGGCCGTATGCTTGAGCACTTGCCGGCCGGCGCGCGAGGCAAGGCCTATGTCGAGGTGTCGGATGAGGGGGAGGCGCAGGATTTGTCCGCGCCCCCGGCGATCGATATCGAGTGGCTGTTCCGAAAAGGGCGCGCGGACGATGCTCCCTCGCAACTGGTCGATGCAGTGAAAGGAGTGAAGTTCCCCGGCGGCGACCAAAGAATCCATGTCTGGGCGGGTTGCGAATTCAAGACGTTCCGCGCCATTCGCGCCTTCTTGCGAAACGAGCGGCGTCTTACAAACATGGAGCACCTTGTGGTATCGTACTGGCGCTCCGGGCGAGCGGAGGAAGAGTGACGGGAATGCTTGTCCCTCTATAAGCGAGCCGCCTTGGTCAGGCTACATCGGCAAAACCATTGCCGTGGGGTGTTGCCTGAAACACTGAGGACGTGGGTGACTGGTGGAGGTCCATAATGTGGTGTGTTCTTCGCGTGATGGTCTTGATCGGCGTCCTCACAATGTTGCCTGCTCACGCCGAGACATTGCTTTGTGCTCCTGTCGCGGTCGCGGAAACAGTCGGCACATCCGGACCCCTGACGATATCCGCCGCCGACAAGGAACTGGGAAGCCCGGTGCTTTTCTGGATCGATACGAAGACCGGAGAGTTGCAGGAGCATGCGGAAGGTGGCGACCGGTTCATTACCTATACCGGAAAGCTGGATGTGCAGCAGGCCGACACGAATGTTTTCCTGGCCCGTCATGCGGAACAGAACGAAATCTACCGCATAGATCTCGGCGTAACGGTGCACCCGTTCCAGAGGAGTGTTGACGGTGCGTTGACATCGATCGGTGCATGCAATCCGGCGGCGATGGGTGAGTTGCCGCAGGAGGACGGTGCTCCGGTTTGGCCCTTCACCTATCGAAAGACCGGGTAATCCGGAAGGTGGCTGCGCAAGCAGCGCCATGCATGGGTATTCTGACGGGGCGACATCGGGAGGCAATATGTTTGTGAAGATGGCATATCTCGGTGGTGCGCTGCTGGCGGGTTTCGCATCGGCCTATGCGAATGACTGCCTTGCCCCGCCGTCGACGATTATGGGCCAATTGCGCATCGTCGAAAGCAGGTATCCTGATGGGACGCCCATCCGGGCCTTTGTCGTCTTCGTCGAGGAGGGGCAATGTGTTTCCATAGAGGACGTGGACGGCGATCATGCAGATGTCGTGCTTCGCGATATCCATCTGGCGCCAAAGGATGACGAAGCCGCGCGCTGGAGTGGTGGCCACCCGGAGGCACATCCGTCCAAGGGTGCGCTGCATAGAGGCCGGCAACAACCTCGTCAGGCTCGCCCGCATGAGCGGGCGCCCAGCCAGCGGTCATCGTCAAAAGCAGCATTGCGGACAGGATAACTTTGAACATCGCGCTCTCTCTGCTCGTTCGGAAAATTCATAGCCGTTTCAGTGGTGAATGGAAACGGCAATGGACGACGCGCCATGCACCCTGAGCGGTTGGTAGCCACGCTTTGTTGTACGTTTCTGGTTGGTCTCGCCGGCACGCAGCATGTTCCCCAGGGCCGACGGATCTGATAGCGCGCCATCACCTGCCATCTTGATGGCTAAAAAGGTATCGCGATATTGATGTCTGAAGGAGTTCGAAATGGCTGAACCACAACTCTCTGTCCGCAGTTCCAAGGCACGCGACCTCACCCACCGGCTGTTGCGCCGCGAAAACCGTTCGATTGCCGATGTGGTCGAGCGGGCGCTCGAACCATATGAGGTCCGGGAATCGGGGCGTGAGCCCGCCGCTACATTCTATAGACGGCCGGCCACGCAGTACGGTACCGACATCGAACTGGAAGCCGTCATCGGTGAAAATCGCCATCCGCACCGGGGCGTGGGGCTTTGTTTTTCCTCAATACAATGTCATTTCCAAGAGCCTGAAGGTTCCCGACGAAGCGGTGATCGCCTGGTTGGTTCGGCACGATGCCGAACTTGCGCCGCCAACGGTGGCGATTGCCGAGATCGCCTTCGGTATCCAGAGATAAGGCCGGACCAGCGCGCCGACCAACTGGAACAGGGTTTGCAGGACTGGCACCGTCGTTTTGCCGACCGCGTATTCGGCCTGACCGAAAGCGCGGCCCTCGCTTACGGGGAGATGCTGGGCAGCGCTACTTGCCGGGGACGTGGAATCTCAGCGCCCGACGGCATGATTGCAGCGATCGCTTCTCATCCTCAGTAAAGCGACGCCGCCGACCGGTGTTGATCACCTCGATACGGCTCACCCGAGACCCGCTGTCTCCTCCCAAAATCTCCATCCGTCCAACTGTCCTTATGCATGGGAATAAGGACAGGGTCTGATCAATTCCACGCAATATTCAAAGGGGTCTCGGTCGGACGGATACAAAACACGTCACTTCGCCTGCGGTGGAGCTTCACGATTCTGGTGAATGTCTGCCGTGCACGCGGCGGAACGGTCAACTGACTTGATTCGGCCGCGGCGGCCCGGCACCATGCGAAAGCACGCCAATCCCATGAATACACTCCCACAAGTCCGACGAAACAGCTCGGCTAAAGTGTGCATCCCACAGATAGAGTTTGGCTTCTAAAGAACAGCCCGCGGCACATGGGGTTACATCCGCTTGGTCTGCGAGGGGGTTGACTGTCTCGCGTGCTTGGTTAAATGGGGACCGTCGAAAAGTTTCAGGCTGGTGTGGTTATTTCCAGCCCCTGCGAAAGCAGGAAAGTCGCCTATGCGAACCCACGGCATCAACCTTATGAAGGGTGGTGTCCGGCTGCGCGCCTGCTCCACTATGAACCTGTGGAGACACCATGAACGATCCCAAAACAATCATAATTGCTCAGTTTTTCATTTCCGGCATGATGGCTTTTCTGATGACCGGCTTTTTCAGCTTCCTACATCTCGGGTTGTCCGGGCGGACAGTATCGGAATGGAGCGGGGCTTTCCTGATCGCCTGGCCGGTCGCATTTGTGCTTTCACTGGGGGTCGGCAAATTGGGTTTCATGATCGCTGGCCGCATTACCGCGCGGTTTATCTGACGGCTTGGTCCTCTGTAAAAACTTGGCCCCGCTACGAAATTTGGTCTTCGACTGCTGGTGCTCCGTCGAGCCATCGGATGATTGCTTCCAATCCCGGCCGGAGCTGCTTTTTCAGTTCTACCGTCAGCTCAGCTTCGATATCGCAGGCTTGGCCTATCGCCGTCCAATCGAGTTGGACACTCCCGAGCGGGGGCGACTTCCTATAGATGATTAAGCTGATCAGGAAGGGCCGGATGTTCTCCAGCATCCGCTTGGATGTGATCGGCGCGATACGCAGTTCGCAGAATTGGGATATTTTTCGCTGAAAATGACGTGATGAAAGATCGTGTTGGGCATGCTCATTCCGTTTCTCTCGGCACCAGTGCCGTGGGCGAGCGGGAATATGAGGCGACCTTTAACAAAGGATGTATCGGGCGTGTCACTTCCAATGGCGCCCGTTCATCGTATTAGGCGCCGATGTCGCTTGGATCAAAGCTCAGGAGTTCAATGCCGGCGCGTTAATTAAGCGCGCTTATCTAAGTCTGTCGATTAATTAAGTGAAAGGCGTCTTGCTTAAATAAGGGGCGCGGCTGATATTTGGTTATGTCTGATTCCCAATCCAAAAACCGCCTGGGTCGTTTCGTCGAGACGGTCGCCGCTAGTGAAACAGTGCGGGCATTTGTACCCCCGCCATTGCCTCCCGAGCCGGCGATTGATGTGCTTTCATTGCTAGAACGCCTCAGCTTGGCTGAGCGAGCGTTAGGACGCCTGGATGGTATCACAATGCTGCTGCCGAGACAGGAGCTGTTTCTTTATATGTATGTGAGAAAGGAAGCCGTTCTTTCGTCGCAGATCGAAGGTACGCAGTCCACGCTTTCTGATCTCTTGCGGTTTGAGACCGAAGCTCAAGCCGGGCAGCCGGTTGATGATATCCGTGAAGTATCCAACTATGTTGACGCCATGATGTATGGTTTGGAGCGGTTGGAAACGCTGCCCATGTCGTTGCGTCTGATCCGTGAGATGCACGCCAGGCTCTTACACAGTGGGCGGGGAGGCACCAAGGATCCTGGAGAGTTCCGCCGCTCGCAAAATTGGATTGGTGGCACGCGCCCCGGTAACGCACTCTTTGTACCACCACCCGTCACTGAAATGGCCGGTTGTCTGGATGCGTTCGAGCGCTTCATGCATGACGACCAATCGCGGTTACCGGCGCTAATCAAAGCTGGCCTGCTGCATGTGCAGTTTGAAACGATCCATCCGTTTCTCGATGGCAATGGTCGGATCGGCCGTCTGCTTGTAACCCTGTATCTTTGCGTGAACGGGGTTTTGCGGAAGCCGCTTCTCTATCTCAGCCTCTATTTAAAGTCCCATCGGAGAGAATATTATCGGTTATTGCAAGAAGTCCGTGAGCATGGAAACTGGGAAGCTTGGCTGGACTTTTTCCTGGCCGGCGTTGCCGACACTGCCAATCAAGCGTTTGAGGCTGCGACCCAGATCGTCGATCTTTTCAAGGAAGATCGGGAGCGGATCACGATGGAGAGCGATAGAGCAGGGTCGGCCCTTCGTATTCACGAGCTTTTCCAGCAGAACCCTTTTCACACAGCGAACCAGATTGTTCAGATAACAGGTCTGTCCGCACCAACCGTCAACGCCGCACTCGCCGATCTGGAGCGATTGGGCATTGTTGATGAGGTGACCGGCCGCAAGCGTGGCCGCGTGTTCAGCTATCAACGATACCTTGCAATTCTAAGCGAGGGCACGGATCCCTTGCCTCTCAGTTCATGAGAAATAGATGGGCCGAAGGTTCGATTTTCATCAAGGCGATGACCATTTGAAGCTTCTCGATGCGGATGTTGTTTCCGCATCGAGAAGCGGTCAGCTTTTACGCTGCTTCCCAAACCTGGTTCAGGATCTTGGCCGCAAGTGCAGCCTTGTCGTGCGGTAAGAAACGACCGTAGTGCTGCTGCACGACATCTGGCGTATCCTGAATGGCATAGCTGGCCTGCTCGTAAGACCCGGTCTGTTTGAGGATATGGGTTGCGAGAAAATCCCGCAAATTAGGCGGCCCATGCGGCAGCAGCCCCTTGATAGCGCCGCGACCGGTATAGGGATTAAATATCCCCTATCGCTGAATCACGGTCCGCCAGGCCTCATAGAATTTCGTCGAGTCATAAGCCGCGTCGAGGCTCGTCGTTTTCATCGTCTTGACGAAGAATGTGCCAGGATCCTTTGCGCTGCCAAGCAGCACGCCGCGATGCTTGTCGATATACGCCTCCAGGTATTTGTAGAAATCAAGCAGGTCCGGCAGGATCAAGCGGAACGGCTTTTGCCCGAAAAACGATGGACCGGAATTCTTGAATGCGACGGATGGGATGAGCACTTCCCAGCCGCCATCACGATCGCTCCAGCGCAATTCACCGCGTTTTAGGTCTTCGAGCCGCCGCTCCGATGTCGGGAAATGACCGCGCGGGCAGACGCGAAGCTGGCGCAGGTTTTTCTGGCGAAGACCGAGATGCAGGCCAAGGCGCAGGAGCAAGAAGGATCGAACCGCTTCGGCAGCCCACCGCGAATATCGATCTTCGTCCGGCATACGTTTCAGGATCTCGCCGGTGATCTTGCGATATTCCGCCAGCGGGCTGTCGGCCTCGCGGATGCACATGATCGGCTCGAACGGATCGCGGTGGACGCGCATGACCCCGAAAGCCGCATTGCGAAGACAAAGGCGCAGCCGGGACAGATCGCGGCCCGCGCCTGACAATCTAAGAAATGAATGGCAGCCGCACAGGCGCCGATGGAGACATGACATGCAGCACCTGGAACGGACGCCCGAACAGCAATCACGCGAACTACCAAAGCTCAGCCTGATCTACGAGCGCCATCCGCAGTATGGCGTCGATCTTTTCATCTCCGGCAAGGAAGGGGCGAACGACCTTAATCTTCTGCGCAGACACGGCACCACTACGGTCGTCAACTGTGCCGTCAATCTCGATTTCAACTTCGTAGAGCAGCCGCAGGTCGTGTCCGACCATGAAGGCAGCGTCTACGGCCCCGGCGAGATCCGCCACTACAAGATCGGCCTCATCGATGACGCCGGAAACCCCGAAACCCAGATGGTGGCGGGCCATTACATTCTGCGTGCGGCGCTGGAGCAGATTTTGCCGGACAAGCCATCCTATCCGCGGCGCGAGCGCGGCAGCATTCTCGTCAATTGCCGCGGCGGTCGCTCCCGCTCCGTCGCGGTCGTGGCGCTCTTCCTGCATATAACGTTGCCGGACGAGTTCCCAACGCTTGACGATGCCGTCGGCTTCGTTCGTCTGAAGCGCGAACTGCCGGAAAACGAGTGGTACAAGGCACCGAAGCCCGTGCTTGCGGACACTGCCCGCCGTGCCGCCGGATGGATCAGGATGATCGACGCTGCGTCCTAAAAAGCTAACTCCACGGTTGTACCCTTTCCGGGGGACGATAGAATCCTGGCGTCACCACCGCACTGACGCATAAAACCATATACAACAGCCAAGCCAAGACCTGCGCCGCCCTCTGCGTTGCGGGTGGTGAAGTAAGGCTCGAAAGCTTTGTCGACGGATTCCGGGGTCATGCCGCTGCCGTGATCCGTGACACTGACGCACACGCCGGAGTCTGTCGGGGCGCATCGGATAAGGATTTTTCCGCCTTTCGGCATTGCCGCTGCGGCATTGAGGCAGAGGTTGAGGACCGATTGTTCGAAGAGCGCCGGATCGACCATGATTTTCGGCAGACGATCGGCAATCTCGAAGTCTAAATGACATTTCTCGCCGACAGCGATCTCGAGAACATCGGCCATGCCGCGGAGGAGACTGCCGAGTTCTACTGCATCCGGATGGATCGGTTGCTGGCTGCCGATGGAGAGCATGCTGCCGGCAAGTGAGCGCCCCCGATCCGCCGCCTTTCGGATGCGGGCGAGATGGCGCAATTGCCGGTCGTTAAAGCCTGTCTCCCGCTCCAGTAATCCCAAGCTGCCGGTGATGATGCCGATCATGTTGCCGACCTCGTGGCTCACCTGATGCGTCATGCGCATAATGCCGTCGAGGCGTTGTATCTTGGCGGCTTCCGCTTCCTGCCTATCCATATCGGTGATGTCGCGGGCAAGAAGCACGATACCGCCGTCAGGTTGCCGTGACAAAGAAATTTCCGTCACGCGTCCGGTGTCGGAGCGGTGGCGCAGCACGGAGCGTCCCTCAAGCAAACCGGGCTCGGCCTCCGTGGGCAAAAGTGCAGGGTCAATTTCCTGCAGAGGCGCCACGAACGCGCGCAGAGGCAATTTTCGCACCGATCCCGACCAACCCACCAGTTCCATGACGCGCCGGTTCATGGTGATGGGGCGGCCATGGGGATTAAACAGCGCGATGCCCTCGTTCATGCTCCGGAAGGTAGAGCGTATGGTTCGCGCTGCCGCCTCCGCGGTAAGACGAAGCCGCGATACGCGCTCGACACTGTCGCGAAATGCGCGGAACGCTTCGAGAAGCCGCACCAGTTCCGTCTCGGTGCCGTTGTAGGTCGGCGTATCGACGTCCTTTCGCCCTTCGGCCAGCGCATTCATGCCGTCGGAAAGGGCAACAATGCCGCGCGACACGCGCATGACGGAGCGAATGGAGAAGGTTGCCATCACCAGCACGAGCACGGACGCAAGCGCGACGATAACCAGCAGACGGCTCAGCGCATCCGACGTCGAGGCAAGGTCTTCATTGAGACCCTCGGCAACGGTCTCGCTTTGGCTTTCGGTTGCGTGAGACAGATCGCGCGAAACAGAGTGCAGTTGCGACACGGCGGCACGGATGGAAAACATCTCGAGCAGGTAGCGCGTTTGGGCTTCGAAAACCCGTTCGTAGGGGGCAAGCTCCTTCGAGGAAATACGCGTATCCGGAGAGGCGCGATCAAGGCGCGGTGACGCTTCTCCGACATAACGTCGGCGCAGTTCACCAAGCTGGAAGAGGCTGTCGGAATTGGAGGCCGACTGTACAATCCCGTTCAACTGCCGGCGAAGATCGGCATCTGCAATACCGCTGCCCGTGGCGATCTCCCCCAGGGCTGCCGCAGCCTCTGCCTTGTGTTGCTGGGCCGCCTCCGCATCATCTGCCAAGGTGGTCGTCTGGGCGCGAATGGTCTCCAGGAGTTCGATGATGTGGGGATCGGCAAAGTCTTCAATCGAGGCCTTGTCGTTTTCCGGCCGCATGGCGTGCAGCAGGGCATCCACCTGCACGACGACATTGCGGCTTTCGCTGGAGACGCGATAGGGCGAGGTTGCATTCATCAGGAAGGGGGCGCTGGAGACCAAGTCAGAGACCTGACGCGAAACCAGTGACGCCTTGGCAAGGCTGGAAAAGGCTTGCAGGCCGTAGGCCGCCATCTCTTCGCGTGCCCGCTGCAGGCCGTAGATGGCGACCGTCGCCAGGCTGAAGACGAGCACGCAGATGAAGATAATGGCCAAGGGCAGGCGGAAGGCGATCGAGGAGAGAAACGGCCTGTTGATCACGACGAAACGTCCCCGCTTTCCGTGCTCAGCACGTAGCCTTTGCCGCGGCGGGTCTGGATATGGCGCGGCAGGTCCGGATTGCGTTCGATCTTGCGGCGAAGGCGCAGCACCAGCACATCGACATTGCGGTCGATATACCGTTCGCTCTCGGCGCCGAGCCGGTCGAGAATATGTGCCCGGCTGACAGGCATGTTCGGGGCCTCGGCCAGAATCTCGAGCAGGGCGAATTCGGCGCTGGTGAGAGACTTGGTCGGATCGCCTAGGCAGATGGCATTCCGGTTTTTGAGGTCAATCGACCAGTCGCCGAGCCGAAGGGCCGAGGACACATGCTCGCGCTCCGTCTCGCGTTCGGGCTTCAGGGATGGGATCGTCCGGCGCAGCACTGCCTTGATTCGGGCCGTCAGTTCGATGGGCTCGAAAGGTTTCACGACGTAGTCATCGGCTGCGGTTTCCAGCCCCAGGACCCTGTCCGCGGCGCTTCCGGCAGCTGTCACCATGACAATGCCGATATCGGCCTGTGCCCGCAGGCGCTGGGCAAACGTGCGGCCGGAGGTGCCGGGGAGGTTATGGTCCACCAAGACGAGATGGACGGTTTCGCGCGCCAGAACCGCGGCGGCTTCTTCTGCCGAGGGAGCCGTCAGGGGTGTCCAGCCTTCAGCCTCCACCAGATCCGATATGAGCTCCGCCATATCCGGATCGTCCTCGACGATCAGGATCCTTATTCTTTCATTCAACACATGCACGTCCTCCCGCGCGCATCATAAGCAGGCCTGTCGCGATCTTCAAAGCGGGCACACATTATGCGGATTGTCACATTTGTAATTTTTGACATTTTTCCGCCCTTGCGTTGAAAGATCGGTAACCATTCTTCGGTTGCGGTACGCGACGGATGTGACATCCTGAGGATGGAGATTGGGACGCTCGCCGTTCCAAATGGGAGGAATATCGTGAGAAGCATCACCGCTTTCGGCGCGGGCGTGGCCTTGTGGATATGCAGCGTTACGGCCGGCATGACGGCTCCGTCATTGACCGTATTGTGCGGCGTCGACGAGGCTTGGTGCGCCGCGATGAAGACCACGTATGAAGCGAAGTCCGGCCTCGAAATCGCGATGACCCGCAAGAGCACCGGTGACATCCTGAACCAGATCCGCGCGGAAAAGGTGTCTCCCACGGTTGACGTCTGGTGGGGCGGCACGGGCGATACGCATCTGCAGGCTGGCTCGGAAAATCTGCTTGAACCCTATCAGCCTGCCCATGAGCGTGACATGCTGCCGTGGGCGCAGAATTTCTTTGCAATGTCCGGCGGCCGTTCGGCAGGCATCTATGCCGGTGCGCTCGGCTTTGCCTACAATGCCGATCTCCTGCGCAAACTGAAGTTGCCGGCGCCCACCTGCTGGAAGGATCTGACGGATGAGGCGTACAAGGGCCACATCCGCAGCGGAAATCCGAATTCATCCGGCACGGCCTTCACGACGCTTGCGACCCTCGTGCAGCTCTTCGGGGAAGAGGAAGCCTTCCGCTATATCGTCGCCCTCAACCGCAATATCGACCAGTACACGATGGTAGGGTCCGCGCCGGTAAAGGCGGCGGCCCGCGGCGAAACGCTGATCGGCATCTCCTTCATGCATGATGCCGTTACTCAGAAGCAAGCAGGCTCGCCACTTGTCATCGTCGCGCCCTGCGAAGGCACCGGTTACGAGATCGGCGCCGTGAGTATCGTCAAGGGCACGCGGCATCTGGAAGAGGCGAAACGCTTTGCCGATTTCGCGCTCAGCCCGGAAGGGCAGGGTACGGGCGCTGCCGCCGGCCAGAACCAGGTACCATCCAATGCGAAATCGACGCTGCCCCTCGCCGCCCCCGATATCTCACTGATCAAGATGGTGGACTATGACTTCGCCACCTTCGGTTCACCGGAAGAGCGAAGTCGGTTGCTCAAGAGGTTTGACGCGGTGATCGCCGCCACGAACTGATCGAGAGCTTTCGGCATAACCCAATCCGAAAACTGCGAACGTGCCGCCTAGAAGCTGGCCGATGGCCTTGCTGTGTCTCGTTCGCACCCAAATCCAACAGGCAACAGGAGGATGCCCCATGAAACTGAAAACTCTGTCTCTCATGCTTTTTACAGGAACGACGCTGACTGCAGCCAATGCGTATGCGGCCGGCGATCTCAACCTCATCTGCTCGGCGGACGTGGTCATCTGCGAGCAGATGAAGGGTGATTTCGAAAAGGCGCATAGCGACGTAAAGGTCAACATGGTTCGCCTGTCGTCCGGCGAAACCTATGCCAAGATCCGCGCGGAAGCCCGCAACCCGAAGACGGATATCTGGTGGGCCGGTACAGGCGACCCGCATCTCCAGGCGGCCTCAGAAAACCTGACCCTCGAATACAAGTCGCCGATGCTCGACCAGCTTAACGACTGGGCCAAGAAGCAGGCCGAAAGCTCGGGCTACAAGACGGTCGGCGTCTATGCCGGCGCGCTCGGCTGGGGCTACAACACCGATATCTTCAAGGCCAAGGGCTACAAGGAGCCGAAGTGCTGGGCCGATCTGCTCGATGCGTCCTTCAAGGGCGAAATCCAGATCGCCAATCCGAACTCCTCTGGCACGGCCTATACGGCGCTTGCCTCGCTCGTCCAGATCATGGGCGAGGACAAGGCTTTCGATTACCTGTCGAAGCTCAATGTCAACATCTCGCAATATACCAAGTCTGGCTCGGCGCCGGTGAAGGCTGCTGCCCGCGGCGAAACCGCCATCGGCATCGTCTTCATGCACGATGCCGTTGCACAGACGGCGGAAGGTTTCCCGGTCAAGTCGATCGCCCCTTGCGAAGGCACCGGTTACGAGATCGGTTCCATGTCGATCGTCAAGGGCGCCAAGAACCTCGACAATGCCAAGCTCTGGTATGACTGGGCGCTGACCCCGGAAGTCCAGTCGCGCATGAAGGATGCCAAGTCCTTCCAGCTTCCCTCCAACAAGACGGCCGAAGTGCCGAAGGAAGCGCCGAAGTTCGAAGACATCAAGCTGATCGACTATGATTTCAAGACCTATGGCGACCCGGCCAAGCGCAAGGAACTGCTGGAGCGCTGGGACCGCGAGATCGGCGCCAAGGCCAACTGATCGGCTGGCCTTGCGGGGACCTCTAGGTCTACCGCAGGCCAGCTCCTCCCGCGGTGTTCGCCGGCCCTCGTAGCCGGCGAATGCTGGCAGGTTCATTTTTGCCGGATGCCTTCCTCGGGAAGCCTCGGCTTTTTCAACAACATGACGTCTTAAACGCGCAAGGATCGCCATGGATCACCGCAACCGCAGACTGGACATCGCCCTTGGCCTTGCCGTCGCTTCCTTTCTCGTCGTGCCCTGGTACCGCATCGAAGGCGGTTTCCTCGGCTTCAGCTGGCTTTCAGGTTTTCCGGATGAGACATCGGTCGCGCCGGGCATCCTGCAATTTCTCGTCCATGGCAGGGCATGGCTGGCGATCGCCGCGCTGATCGTGGCCGCGGCCGTGGGCGTGCGTTTCCTCGTCAATCCTGAGCGCAGGGGCGGGCTGCTTGCCTTGCTGGGCGGGCTTGGGCTTACCTATCTCGCGCTGCAAGGCTTGGCGATCGGCTTTTCCGGCTGGACCTGGACAATGAGCGAGAGCCTTTTTGGCGCGCTTGCGGACGGACAGCCTTCGATGGGCGCAGGCGCCATCCTTGCGTCGATTTCCTTCGTCTTGATCTTCGCCTTCGGCCTTGCCGAACGGGGCGTGATGAAGGGCGATGCCTTTGTCGTCGCCTCGATCGCCATGCTCGTCTTTCTCGTGGCGGTTTTCGTGTTCTATCCCGTCGGCAGCATGCTGGTCGGCGCGTTCCAGGATTTCGACGGTTCGTTCAATCCGGACGGTTTTACCCGCAATATCCAGGACAGTTCGATCTGGAGCCTCGGTTGTGTTGTCGGTGGCGAACGCTGCGGCGTTGCCTGGCGCACGCTGTGGCTCGCCATTATGACGGCCTGCGGATCGACGGTGCTGGGCCTTGCCTTCGCGCTGGTCGCAACACGCACACGCTTCCCCTTCAAGAAGGGGCTGCGGCTGCTCTCCATCCTGCCGATTATCACGCCGCCCTTCGTCGTCGGTCTCGCGCTCACACTCCTGTTCGGCCGTGCCGGTGTGGTCACGCAGGCACTTGCCGATCTCTTCGGTGTCGAGCCCGGGCGCTGGCTTTATGGTCTGACAGGCATCTGGATCGCCCAGGTCTTGTCTTTCACCCCGATTTCCTTCCTCGTCCTGATCGGCGTCGTCGAGGGCGTCAGCCCATCGATGGAAGAGGCTTCGCAAACGCTGCGGGCCGATCGCTGGCGTACCTTCTGGCGGGTTTCGCTGCCTTTGATGAAGCCCGGCATCGCCAATGCCTTCCTCATCGGCTTCATTGAAAGCATGGCCGATTTCGGCAATCCGCTGGTGCTCGGCGGCAGCCACGGGGTCCTGTCGACAGAAATCTTCTTCGCCGTGGTCGGCTCGCAGAATGATCCCTCGCGGGCGGCCGTGCTGGCCATCATCCTGCTGTGCTTCACGCTCTCGGCCTTTCTTGCCCAGCGCTACTGGCTGGCGGGCAAGAATTTTGCCACCGTCACCGGCAAGGGTGACAGCGGCGCCCATAGCGCCCTGCCCAAATCGGTCTCGATCGGGGTGCATGCGCTGGTCATTCCGTGGATGGGCTTCACCCTTGTGGTCTACGGCATGATCCTGTTTGGCGGCTTCGTGAAGACCTGGGGCCTCGATCATTCGCTGACGCTGGAACATTATACGCGCGCATTCTCGGTCGAGGTCGTCAACGGCACGATTGCCTGGACGGGCGTTGCCTGGAACTCGTTCTGGACGACAATGGAGATCGCGCTTCTGTCCGCGCCGCTGACGGCTGCCGTCGGTCTGCTGACGGCCTATATCATCGTCCGGCAGAAGTTTGCCGGTCGCAACCTGTTCGAATTCGCGCTGATGATGAGCTTCGCCATTCCCGGCACGGTCATCGGCATCAGCTACATCATGGCCTTCAACCTGCCGCCGCTCGAAATGACCGGCACGGCCCTGATCCTGATCGCCTGCTTCGTCTTCCGTAACATGCCGGTCGGCGTGCGCGGCGGGGTGGCGGCGATGAGCCAGCTCGACAAGAGCCTGGACGAGGCCTCGCTGACGCTGCGCGCCACCTCGTTCCGGACGATCCGCAAGGTCATCCTGCCGCTGCTGCGCCCGGCGATCACGGCGGCGCTGGTCTATTCGTTCGTGCGCGCCATCACCTCGATCAGCGCCGTCATCTTCCTCGTCAGCGCCGAATACAACATGGCGACATCCTACATCGTCGGCCTCGTGGAGAACGGCGAGTACGGCGTGGCCATCGCCTATTCCTCGATGCTGATCGCCGTGATGGTCATCATCATCGCCGGGTTCCAGTTCCTTGTCGGCGAACGGCGATTGCGCCGTGAAAACCGCGTCGCCGGCTTTGCCCCATCCTCTCGTCAGGAGATAATCGCATGATCAATCAGCAAGCCGGCTCCGTTGTTTTCGAACACGTTCGCAAGCAATTCGGTGCATTCACCGCCATTCCCGACCTGTCTCTCACCATCGAGCCCGGCACGCTCGTCACGCTGCTCGGCCCCTCCGGGTGCGGCAAGACGACGACATTGCGCATGCTGGCGGGCCTGGAACATCCAAGCGCCGGCCGCATCCTGATCGGCGGCAAGGATGTAACCATGTTGCCGGCAAACGCCCGCGACGTGTCGATGGTGTTCCAGTCCTATGCGCTTTTCCCGCATATGAGCTCGCTCGACAATGTCGCCTACGGTCTCGAATCCTCCGGCTTCGGCAAGAAGGAGGCGAGGGAGCGCGCCGAGGAGGGCCTGAAGCTCGTCGGTCTCGCCGGCATGGGCGGTCGCCTGCCGGCAGAACTTTCCGGCGGCCAGCAGCAGCGTGTCGCGGTTGCCCGGGCGCTGGTGCTGGAGCCGCAGGTTCTGCTTCTGGATGAGCCTCTGTCCAATCTCGATGCGCGCCTGCGCCGCCGGGTGCGTACCGAAATCCGCGAGTTGCAGCAGCGCCTCGGTTTTACCGCCGTTTACGTCACCCATGATCAGGACGAGGCGCTTGCGGTTTCCGACAGAATCATCGTCATGAAGGATGGTGAGATCGCCCAGGCCGGGTCGCCGCGTGATCTCTACGAAGCCCCGGCTTCCTCTTTCATCGCCGATTTCATGGGGGAAGCCAATGTGGTCGATTGCGAAGTCATCCGGCTGGAGGGGGCGAATGCCACCATCCGCATCGGCGCTCTCGAACACCGTGTACCGGCACGCGATGCCCGGACCGGTTCGGCAAAACTTGCCGTGAGACCCAATTCGATCACCTTGGAACCAGCCGCGGATGCTCCCTTCGGCGGCAGAATCACCCATGCAGC
Source organism: Pararhizobium sp. O133 (assembly GCF_051669845.1). Taxonomy (NCBI): domain Bacteria; kingdom Pseudomonadati; phylum Pseudomonadota; class Alphaproteobacteria; order Hyphomicrobiales; family Rhizobiaceae; genus Pararhizobium; species Pararhizobium sp. O133. The sequence goes on from NZ_CP196430.1 coordinate 83,064, forward strand.
CTATCTGGGCGATCATGTGGAATATGAGGTACAGACAGCGGATGGCACGCTCTTCGTCGTCGATCCCGCCGTCGAGCGGCCGCTGGCACCACAGACCCCGGTTGCCATCGGCTTCAAGGCCCGTGGTATTGCACTGATAAACAGCTGAAGCATCAGCATACAGAGGACCCAACATGATTTCTGAAAATTCCGGGATCGAAACCCGCTTTGCCCTTGCGCGCACGCTTGCGGAAGAAGCGGGCAAGGTGGCATTCGGCTATTTCGAGGCGCGCGAAACCCTTTTGATCGAAACCAAACGTGATCCGCAGGATGTGGTTTCGATCGCCGACCGCGAGGTGGAAAACCTTTTGCGTGCCCGCGTCGCTGAAGCCAATCCGGATGACGGCTTTCTCGGCGAGGAATACGGACTGATCGACGGCACCTCCGGCTATACCTGGGTTGTTGATCCCATCGACGGCACCAGCCCTTTCGTCAATGGCATGCCGAACTGGTGCGTCTCGATTGCGGTGCTTTACGACGGAAACCCGGTCATCGGTGTCATCGTGTCGCCGTGCCACAATGAAGTCTATGCCGGTGCGCTCGGGAAGGGTGCCACCTTGAACGACAAGCCACTGACGCTTGATCCCAAACGCACCATTCGAAACGCGGTGACGGGTATCGGCGCCAACAACTACGTAACTCCGGCCTTTGTCGGCAAGATGGTGGAATCGCTGCTGGATGCCGGCGGCAATTTCATCCGCAACGGTTCAGGCGCATTGATGCTCGCCTACGTCGCCGCCGGTCGCCTCGTCGGCTACTATGAGCCCTATATGCACGCTTGGGATTGCATGGCCGGCTTTTGCCTGGTGCGTGAGGCGGGCGGCTGGTTTCATCCGTTTCCGGTGGATGGCGAAAGGCTGACAAAGGGTGCGCCGGTTCTTGCCGCAGCCCCCGGCGCAGTCGAGGATCTGCGAAGGATCGCAAATTTGTAAACCGATTTTCAGTCTTCGAGTTTCCAATTTGCTGAAAAGCAACCGCGTTAACCTCCCGCCCGTTACGTCGGAAATGCATTCCAAATTCCGGTCGGGAAACCGCTGATGCCATTTGTAATGGACCAAGGCAGCCACTCGTCACAAGCTGAACCCCCCTCAGTTATCCTGACCTTGGCAGCAGCGCATTTCTGTTTAATTGCAACTATAACTGCAAGGTGGACATCTCTAAAAACCTCCCCCTTTTCGGCAAATGGTGATTCAATCCGGCGTGTGATTTGGCGGGAGCGGATTATGCAAGGACAGCCAGGCTTTTGGGATTTGGACGAGCGTTACGAGCGGCTGAGCGCCGTCGGGGACCCATTGGAGAAGCTCAACGCCATTATCCCGTGGTCTGTGTTCGAGAAGCCGTTGGCCAAAGCGCTGAAGCGTTCCGATGGCTCGGAAGGGGGATGACCGCCGTTCCCGGCGGTCATGATGTTCAAGGTCCTGGTGCTGCAGGCGCTGTATAATCTCTCAGACGATCAGGCAGAGTTCGTGATCCAGGACCGCCTTTCGTTCATGCGGTTTCTTGGTTTGTCCCTGTCGCAGAAGGTGCCGGATGCCAAGACGATCTGGCTGTTCCGCGAAAGCCTCGTGCGTGCCGGTGCCATCGACAACCTGTTTGTCCGTTTCGACAAGCATCTCTCGAAGTCGGGCTATCTGGCCAAGGGCGGCCAACGACAAACGCTTCGCGTTTGCACCGAGATCGTCGATGCCACGATCATCCAGGCACCAAAGCAGCACAACAGCCAGGATGAGAAGGCCGCAATCAAGGCAGGCGAGACCCCTGAAGCCTGGAAGGACAAGCCCGCCAAGCTTGCGCAGAGGGACCGTGACGCACGCTGGACGGTGAAGTATTCCGAGGCCAAGCGGCCCACGGAAACGCCGACATCAGCCGCGACGAAGCAGCATGACATTGCTATTCCGATGTTCGGTTACAAAAACCATGCGGGCATCGACCGGGCGCATGGTTTTATCCGGGGATGGACGGTGACGAGTGCGGCCGCCCACGATGGCGCGCAACTCCGCAACGTCGTGGCCAAGGACAACACGGCCTCGACCGTCTGGGCAGACAGCGCCTACCGGTCGAAGACCAACGAGGAGTGGCTGGAAAAGAACGGCCTAAAGTCGGACATCCATCAGCGAAAGCCGAAGGGCAAGCCAATGCCGGAAGCGATGTCGAAAGCCAATGGGCGACGATCAAAGATCCGGTCCGCCGTCGAGCACGTCTTTGCCAGGCAGAAGGACATGCTCCGATACGTTTTCCACGAGGGTCGACGCGCCATCGCATGATGTGTGCAGCCCCGAAAGGGGGAGCGACACCACCAAATCCGGCCTGAACCTGTCGGCAAACCGTCACGAGGCCATCACCACACACGGCTCAGCACAAATTCTCGGGTATTTCGAGGCGTCCAGGTGAGTAATACGACTTAAATTGGAGACGGTTCGGTTCAATCAATGGCTCGAATGTTGTTGTTGAAGCAATATCCAATCACGTATGGCTGCGCGTCTAATTTCGACGAAGCCGAACTACAGACGCGCTGCCTGAGCTGTGATTTCTGTGGATCAAGTGAGCTTCCTCAAAAATCGCCACCGCATACCATTGACGCGGTAGCGTTTTGCATCCGGTCCCGGTCAGGATACGCGAGTAAGGCGCTGGGCGCGGCTGACCGGGTCGAGAGTCTGGGTTTCGAAAGACTGGCGCATGGCATCGATCATCAGAAAAGTTGAGGCCGAGCCGGGATCGATATGGCCGAGCGAGCGCTCTCCGAGCTTGGCGGAGCGGCCACGACGGGCGGCGATGTTGGCGGTGGCCTTCATGCCGCGTTCCGCACCGGCGGCTGCGGCGCGCAGGCAATCGACGAGGTCGCCGCCTTCGGCCAAAGCCTTCTGCGCCTGCTCGACCGCCGGCACCCAGGCATCAACCATGGTCTTGTCGCCAGGCTCCGACTTACCGCGCTCGCGGATGCCGTTCGATGCGCCTTCGAGGAAGGCAACGAGACCCGCCGCATCGAGGCGGTGACGGCCGCCCGTGGTTTCGCCGGCGCGCAGGAAGGCGCTGGCATAGAGCGGGCCTGAGGATGCGCCAACGGCATCAAGAAATGCCTTGGCGATACGGTTGCAGATGTCCCCGATGCTCTCGTCGGCTCCGATCTCGGCAATCTCCGCGCGCACGGCACGCCATCCGATGCCCATCGTCACCCCATGATCGCCATCACCGATGACGCCATCCAGTTCCGACAGCCAATCGGCACGGTCCTCGATAGCGAAGGAGACCTTGCGGATCATTTCGGCAAAGATTTCTGCGGTCAGATCGCCCTCGCCGTCGACGCCAGCGCTGGATGCTGCCTGCGCCTTCGTCGCAACGGGCTGGGCCGCGGCGATGCGCTTCAGCCGATCCGCCGCTTCCTGCGATGCCGGTGCGGGAGGCGTGCCGACGCGCAGCACGGAGGTCAGGCAGGGATGGTCGAGCAGGGAGGTCAGCTCGTCGTCTAGCTTCAGCAGGGTGATCGACGCGCCCGCCATTTCCAGCGAGGTGACATATTCGCCGACGAAAGATTTGTGGATCGAGACGCCGAGATCGTCGAGGATCATCTTGGCGCGGCGGTGGAGAAGATAGAGTTCCATCGGCGAGGTGGAGCCGAGGCCATTGACCAAAAGGGCGACCTTGTCACCCTTGGTGAGCTTCAATTCGCCCTGGATATGCTCCATCAGTTCGGCCGTGACTTCATCGGCGGTCTCGACGGCGGCGCGGCGGATACCGGGTTCGCCATGCACGCCCATGCCGATTTCCATCTGGTCGTCGCCGATCTCGAAATTCGGCTTCAGGGTCTGCGGCAGCGAGCAGGCGCCGAGCGCCACGCCCATGGTCGCGGTCAGGCGGTTGGCCTTGCGCGTTACGGCTTCGACCTCGTCAAGCGTCTGCATACGGTCCGCGGCAGCACCTGCGATCTTGAAGACGAAGAAATCGCCGGCGATGCCACGACGATCACCGATGCGCTCGGAGCTTGCGGAAGCGACATCGTCCGTGACCGGGATCGAGCGGACCTCGATGCCTTCGCGTTTGGCATCTTCCGCCGCCATGTCGAAGTTCATGACGTCGCCGGAATAGTTGCCATAAAGATAAAGGACGCCCGCGCCGCCATTTGCTGCGCGGGTGGCCTCAAGGATCGGTTCCGGGGAGGGGGAGGCGAAGACATTGCCGATGGCCGAGGCGTCGGCGAGGCCGCGCCCGACATAGCCGGAGAAGGCTGGCTCATGACCGGAGCCGCCGCCGACGACGATGCCGACCTTGCCGTCACGCGGGCCGTCGATCGCAACCAGCACACGGCCTGTCGCTCCGAAGGAGGTCAGGATATCGGAATGCGCGCCCAGCATGCCCTCGATCATTTCCGGAATGATCGTTTCGGGGGAATTCATCAGTTTTTTTGTCTTGGTCACGGCAATAGTCCTTAAAATCGTCGTTTCAGGCAGCCTGCTTCAGCAGCGCCACGGCTTTCTTCATGTCTTCGAGAACAAACTCGTCCGTTTCCTCGAAGGCATAGATGATTTCCAGGAGATAGGTCTGGTCGGTCAGCGCATGTTTCTGCCAGAAATCTTTGAGCCGCTCCGGCGTCACGATGCCGTCGCGGGTAAAATTCCAGTGGCGGTCGAACAGGCCGTCCGTCTGCTGGATGTGATAGGCGGAGATGTACTCGCCGCAGGTGCGCATCCAGTGATCCATGTCCGCCTCTTCCTTGAAGAGCGGCGTGAACAGCGCATGGCCCCAATCGACCAGCAGACGCACCGGCACGTCGGTGGCACCGTCGAGGTCCTTCATCAGCCGCAGGGAATCGGCGGCGGACGACGGGAATTCGGTTTTAAGCGGCACCGGCTCGATCATCAGCTTCGACAGGCCGCGCTCCTTTGCATGGCGCGAGAGATCGACGATCGACTGCAGCGCGAGCTTGTAGATTTCCTCGCGGCGGGCGGGATTGACGGCATCGTCGGCGGAATAGGAGCCGAAGGGCATGCCGGCAGCCGGCACCTGCATTTCGGCGGTCATGTCGATGGCGCGTTTCAGGTGCTCCTTGCCCATGGCGCGCAGATCATCGTTCGGCGCGAGGAAATGGTTATAGGTATAGGAGGCGAGGCCGCCGAACGTGCTTTCGATGGTGATACCGGCCGCGGCGAACGCCTTGGCGTAATCGCGAGCCAGCCGGTCACGCGGCGTTTCCGGCCACCACGGGTCGATCAGGTCCCAGGTGAACTGGACATGGTCCATGCCCAGATCGCCCTTGATGACGGAGGCAAGGCGCTCGCCGCCGAGCCAGCGCTTGATCGCAAAAGACAGGTTCAAACCGAGTTTCATGTCGTTCCTCCAAACATGGATCCGGGAGCCGCGCCACAAAACTGGCGCGGGGCTGGTCCGGTTCATTCACAGACAGGGTCGGCGGGCGGGCCGCCGGGTGGCTCACAATTCCTTGCGGATGTACCGACGGGAGATCGCATCGAAGGAGATGGCGAGCACCACGATCACGCCGCTGACGACACCCTGCCAGTAGGGCGAGACGCCGAACAGCACGATGATGTTTTCGATGATGGCGATGATGCCCGCACCGAGGATCGCGCCGAGCGGCGTACCGATGCCGCCCGTGGTCGCCACGCCGCCGATGACGGAGGCCGCGATCGGAGGCAGGACCCAGGTTTCGCCGATCGAGGGCTGCGCCGTGCCGAGACGGGCGACCATCAGAAGGCCCGCCAGCGCCGACAGGAAGCCGGCAATGGTAAAAACCAGTACGCGGATACGGTCGACGCGGATGCCGAGCATGCGGGCGGCGGCCTTGTTGTTGCCGATCGCATACATGTAACGGCCGAACGGGGTCTTCAGCGTAATGAAGGTGGCGATCGCCAGCACAACGATCATGATGACGAAGGGCACCGGCACGCCGAACAGATCGCCACGCCCGAGAAACTGGATTTCCTTGGGTATGTTGGTGATTGCCACGCCCTTGGTCAGAACGAGGTTGATGCCGCCGAAGATGCCGGCCGTGCCGATGGTCAGGACCAGCGAATGCAGGCGCATTGAGGTGACCATGAAGCCGTTGAAGAAGCCGAGGGCGGCACCCATCGCTAGACCGCCGGCAAAGGCGACGGCGGGATTGATCCCGAAATTGACCATCAGCATGCCGGCGATGACGCCGCAGAGGCCGCCGATCACGCCGAGCGAAAGATCAAGCTCACCGAGGATCAGCAGCATTGCCTGACCGACCGTGACCAGCCCGACGAAGGCCAGCGAGCGGGCGATGACCGACATGTTGTAGGAGGTCAGGAAGTATGGCGACAGGATCGCGGAGACGATGAAGATGATGACGAGCGCCACGAAGACGCCGGCAAGGGGGGTCGTCGCGAGAAGGGAGAGGGGCTTACGCTGCATGGGTCTTGGTCTCCGAACCGAAGATCGCGCCCACGAGCGTTTTGTTGCTCGTCGTCGCGGTCTCGAAACTGCCGGTTATCTTGCCGGTATACATTGTGATAATGCGGTTGGCGCATTTGCGCAGTTCGTCCATTTCGGACGAAACGAGGATGATGCCGACGCCGCCTTCGGCCAGCGTCTTCATGATGCGATAGATTTCCGCCTTGGTGCGGACGTCGATGCCTTTGGTCGGCTCGTCGAAGATCAGCACATCCGGCTTGGTCGCCATGGCACGGCCGATGATCGCCTTCTGCTGGTTGCCGCCGGAAAGCAGGGCGATCTTCTTGCCCATACTGTCTGTCTTGATGTCATAGGTACGGATGATCTCCGCCACGGCCGACTTCTCTTTCGGTGCGGAAATGCCGAGCCAGCTTGTCGTCTGCGCAAGGATCGAGATGCCGACGTTTTCGCGAACGGACAGCATCGGCAAGATGCCGTGATGCTTGCGCTCCTCGGACAGGTACAGCATGCCGTTGCGGACGCTGTAGTTCGTATCGCCGAGCGTCCACGGCTTTTCGTTGACGGTGACGGTGCCAGCCTTGGCGTTGAGGAAACCGAACATGGTCTGCATGATTTCGGAGCGCCCGGCGCCGACGAGACCGGCAAAGCCTAGGATTTCTCCGCGCTTCAGGGTGAAGGATACGTCCTGAAAACGGTGGCCGGAGAGACCCTTGACCTCGATGATGGTCTCGTCGGGGACTGCCGGCTGGGCGACCGGCCAGAAATTCTCGCTGAAGGACAGCTCCGAACCCGACATGCCCCTGATGAGATCGGTCTCGGTGATGTCGGCGATCCTGCCGTCCTCGACCTTCTCACCGTTGCGCAGGATCGTGTAGTCGTCACCGATGGAAAAGACCTCGTCCATCTTGTGCGAGATGAAGACGATCGCATGATCGGCGCTGCGGAAATCGTTGATGACCTTGAACACACGGTCGACTTCGGTGCGCGTCAGCGACGAGGTCGGCTCGTCGAGGATCAGCACTTTCATCTGCTTGTTGGTGGAGGCGCGGGCGATCTGCAGCAACTGCTGGTCGGAGACGGAGATGTTGCGCACCAGATCGGACGGCCGCGCCTCGATGGCGAAGCGGTCGAGATAGACCTGCGCTTCCGTTTCGATCCTTTTGAAATCGACATAGCGGGAGGAAAAGCCCGAGACGGCATAGGGAATGAACAGGTTTTCGGCGACGCTCAGATGCGGGAAGAGATTGAGTTCCTGCGGAACGTAACCGACATATTTGAAGAGATCAGGATGTTCGGCGGCTTGTCTGCCGTCGATGGAGATCGTGCCGCGGCTCGGCGTGTCGGAACCCGTGAGGATCTTGACGAGGGTGGATTTTCCCGCGCCGTTTTCGCCGGCGAGAATATGCACGCGGCCGAGTTCCAATTTCAGATCGACGCCGTTGAGCGCGGTGACGCCGGGAAAATCGCGCCCGATACCCTTGGTTTCAAGAAATGCCATATCCGGATCCTGGTCTTCTGAGACCGCCTCGGCCGCTTCATGCGCCCGGCGGAACACGCCCTGCCGGGCGTGCAATGGGTCACCGGCCGGGAAGGCCGATGACCCCGAGCGTTCTACTCGCCGACATTGTCCTTGTTCAGGATGGCGATGCCGGTGTCGATATACTTCGGCGTGTCGAGGCCGATGGCCTTCTGCCACATGGTCATGACAGCCCAGTACCCCTGCATTTCAGGCTTGGTGGACGACGACGAGTCGGCAACGCCGTCACGGATCAGTTGGAGCATTTCCGGCAGGTTGTCGAGGCCGACGAGGGTGACCTGGCCGACCTTGCCGGCTTCCTGGATGGCCTGGCCGATGCCGATCGGGCCTGCGGCGTCGGATGCGACCCAGCCCTTGAGGTTCGGATTGGCCTGCATGATCGCTGCGGCCTGCTTCTGCGCGGTCTCGATGTCGTCATTGTCGATGCCTGTCGCGACGACCTTGATCTCGGGATGCTGGTCGAAGATCTTCTGGTGGCACTCGGCGCGGATGGCATGGTTCGGCGCGCTCGGCACGCCCATCATGATCGCGACTTCACCTTTTCCGCCGAGCAACTCGACGAGGCGACGCGACGCGATGTTGGCCTGCTCGCAGAAATCGTTGCCGATGCTGGTCAGATCCATACCTTCAGGCGGAACGGAATCGAAAATGGTGACCGGAATTTCCTGGCCGACGGCTTCCTCGAGCGAGGCACGGTTGCCGCTGGCATCGAGAAGGTCGATAGCGATGCCGTCGGGACGGGTGGCGATCGAGCTTTCAAGGATCTGGTTCTGCTGGACGACGTCGGCCTGCTGCGGCGCGCTGTAGTCGATCTGCACCTCGGAGCCGGTCTGCGCCTTGATCACGGCCGCTGCCTGCTTGGCGCCGTCATTGACCTTGTCGAACCAGGGATGGACGACCTTCGGAATGATGACGAAGCGGTAGCTGTCCTTCTTGGTCGTGCCGGGCGCGTCCTGCGCCAGTGCCACGCCGGGAACGGCGAGTGCCGCTGCAGCAAGCAGCGCAAGGGTAAGTCTCTTCATGATTTCCTCCACAAAAGGGCTGTGGTTTCCAAACCGGAAAAACCATCCGTGACCGTGTCTTGCTTTGCCGACGGCCGCGGACCTCCTCCCGATCCACATCCACGCAGACACTGTATCAGATGTAAATTGAGAAATACAAGTATGTGTAATTTTTTTTTTACATCTATATCGCAGCGCGAGGTGAGCGGCGGGAAATCTGCGCGCATGCAAAAAAGCCGCCCGGCAATGATGCGCAGGCGGCTCTGATTATGTTTGGAAAATCTTGGGTTTAAGAGTTTTCAGGATTCGTAGATCAGCGCGCGCGCCACCACATCGTCAGTTACCAGCCGGTTGACGTATTTTCCGCGCAGCACGGCGCGGATGATTGGCAGCTTGTTGCGGCCCCCAGAAGCGAGGATGGAAACAGGCTTTTCCTTCAGTTTGCTCAAGGGGAGCGCCATGATCGACTCGTTGATCGGATGTGGAAGGATATTGCCCTCGGGATCGAGGAAGCAGCCGAGGATCTCGCCGACTGCGCCGATTTCGAGAAGCGAGGGCAGGTTCTCCTTGATGATGCCGAGCGGCATGACGCGCGAGCGGTGGGAAAGATCGCCGCAGGCGACGAGCGCGATCTCCGCTTCTTCCGCCTTGGCCATGACCGCGGCGATCTCGTCATGGGCGAGCAGCACCTCGCGGATCTCGCGAGTCCGACAATAGATAGGGGCGGTCAGATAGTGACATTCGACATCGAGCGACTGGGCAAGCGCCGTCGACAGCTCGAACGTATTGGTACCGGAGCCGCGCGTGACCGCGCCCATCATGCCCACGACCCACGATGTCTTGAGACGGCGTTCCGAAATGCGGCGCACCGCATAGCTCAGCGTCTGGCCGCCGCTGACGCCAATGCCGTGACGGCGCGAAACATGGCTGTCGAGCATGATGCCGGCCGCCTCGCCGATGGTGCGCTGCGAGCCGAGCATGTCCTGAACCGCCGGAACGACCATCACCTCCTCGAGCCCGAAGAGTGACTTCAATTGCTCCTCAAGCTTGATACAGTCGATCATCGGCATACGCAGGTCGACCACGACGGCCCCCTCGGAGCGCACGGCACCGATGGTCTTGTTTACGCGCAGTCTTGTGATTTCGAGCTGATCGGCGATTTCCTGCTGCGTCATGCCTGCAACGAAATAGAACCAGGCTATGCGCGCCTTGAGGTGGTCGCTTTCCGCTTCCAGTGTAAATCCGTTGTTCACGCCGCCTCCCTGCTCCCGAACATCTGACGGGTTTGCTCCTATTCGAGGTTGGTATGATTGCCGCGCATGGCTTCGGCCGTCACGCCAAGCCGCTCCTTGAGCTTAAGGATCATGCCTTCGTACAGGATGTACTGCGCCCCTTCGTAGAGGGAACCCATCGGCAGAACTGAGGACGCGCTCGCGCCGACATCGTTTGCCATAGTCTGGGCCGGGATGTGCACGACATGGTCGGCCGCTTTCGGGCATGGCCCATCTGGCTGCGCGGTAAAGCAGAGCGTCTTCGCGCCATCCCGTTTTGCCACCCCCATCAGGCCGGATATCGTTGAAAAATCGCCCGGTCCGGCCGACACGATCAGGAGATCGCCTTCGCCGAGATGCGGCACCGTCATGTCGCCGACGACGGCGACATCGAGGCCGAGATGAAAGAGGCGCATGGCGAGCCCCTTGATCTGTAGACCCTCCCGGCCGACACCATAAAGGGCGATGCGGCGCGCGGACGCGATGACCTCGATGGCCGCGTCGATTTGCGGGTGATCGAGGCGTTCGAAAACGGCGGCCAGTTCATGGAGGGCGGTGTGATACAATGAGGTCACGGCAGACTCCGGTTCGATTCATGTCCGGTGTCCAATAACCCGATTACCAGCGACTCTCCAAGAGGCGAAGGGGATCCAATGTAAATTGAATTATACATATGCCAAAAAATCGCGGATAGACGTTTTAACTCGACGGCAACAGCCTCATCTTTCAAATTGCATCAAGGGCGCTGGCTAAGACGGTTCTGCCTCCGCATTAGCTTAAGGGAACCGCTTCACTGTGCCATCAACCCGCTATTGAAATATTCTGGCCGATCGACATCTGCAATTGCGCCGGTGGCCCAGGTATGTATCTTCCCACGACCGTCGAGATATAAACGCGACGGCAAGCAAAGGGTGCCCCGTGGCTGACCATTACGAGCCAGCCCCATGAGAGATGATCTTTCCGCGGGGTCAGGGCCCGGCGACTGCTGTCCATAACGCGCAGGAATGGCCAGGCAAGTTGATTTGGTTCTATCGTGGAAATTAACGGGTTGGTGGTTCGAATTGGTTCAAGGCGAGGGAGCGGTAGCCTTCACTGGTTCCGGCGCACGGTGTTCTACTCGGAGGTCAAGGCAGACAGCCTTTCCTCTCTGATGTGGGAAACATCGTCGGCAGGGAGGACCACTGTTAAGTTGATCGGTGGGCTTGCATGGGCGACGGTCAAGCAGCTTTTTAAAAGCTCCAAGGCTTGAAATGATATCAATATACATTATATTTAATTGTATAATGTAAATATTGGAGATCACCATCATGGCCCTCACAAAGATAAACGACAAATTCTCGGTCATGCCGCAACCCGACATGGCAGACTTCCGGTCGTTTGTAGAACAGGGGTTTACGACTCTGATCAACGCCCGTCCAGATTGGGAGGAGCCAGCGCAACCGGGAACGAACGCCGAGAAAGAGGCTGCAAACCGGGCAGGGATGACTTACGCCTACGTGCCAGTCACGGTCGCGACAATCACCGAAGCCGACGTCCGCGCATTCCGCGGGGCCATGGATGAGGCGGACGGCCCGGTCGTCGCTCACTGCAAGTCCGGTACCCGCGCATTACTGCTCTACGTTATCGGCGAGGTCCTAGACGGGGGCATGAGGCAAGATGACGTGATGGCATTTGGCCAAGAGCACGGGATGGACATGGCGGCTGCCGTCGACTGGCTGAACAAACGCTTTGCCCGCCGTCCGATTGTCAAGGGCTTCTTCGACGAACGGACCTGGAGCATCCAGTACGTGGTATCGGATCCGGATACGGGCAAGTGTGCCATTATCGATCCGGTCCGCGATTTCGATGAAAAGGCTGGTGCGACAGCGACGATCAATGCCGACGGGATCCTCGAATATATCCGGGAGAACAAACTCACGGTCGAATGGATTCTCGATACCCATCCCCACGCCGATCACTTCTCGGCCGCCCAATACTTGAAGGAGAAGACTGGCGCACTCACTGCTATCGGCGAGCGAGTCATCGACGTTCAAAAGCTCTGGAAGGACATCTACCACTGGCCAGAACTCGAGACAGACGGTTCGCAGTGGGACAAACTGTTCGTACATGGCGAGACCTTCAAGGTCGGCTCGATCGACGCGAAGGTGATGTTTTCGCCCGGCCACACGCTCGCTTCCATCACCTACGTGATCGGTGATACCGCCTTCGTCCACGACACGCTCTTCATGCCGGACAGCGGCACGGCACGGGCTGATTTTCCTGGCGGCGACGCACACACGCTATGGAAGTCGATCCAGGACATTCTGGCACTTCCGGAAGAGACGCGGATTTTCACCGGACACGACTATCAGCCCGATGGACGGCTCCCGCGCTGGGAGAGCACGGTCGCGGAACAGAAGAAGAGCAACTCTCACATCGTCGGCATGTCGGAAGAGGGGTTCGTGAAGATCCGCACGGCGCGGGACGAAACGCTTACCATGCCAAAACTAATCCTGCATGCCCTGCAGGTGAACGTTCGTGCGGGGCGGCTTCCGGAGCCTGAGGCCAACGGCAGACGGTATCTCAAATTCCCACTGGACGCTCTGGAGGGGGGCGCATGGTGATGGCCTTAGATCAAGACGCAAGCAAACCATCTTCAATGACGCCGCAGGATATGGCAGCGCGCGCAGCCGAAGTGTCCGGTCTCCTGAAGACATTGGCCCATCCCGCCCGGCTGATGCTCGTCTGCACTCTCGTGGAGGGTGAGCACTCCGTCAGCGAACTGGAGGCGAAGCTCGATCTTCACCAGCCGCATCTTTCGCAGCAACTGACGGTGCTGCGCGAGGCGAATATCGTCATCACCCGCCGAGAAGGCAAACAGATCTTCTACAGCTTGACGGAAGAAAAGGCGGCACAGCTCGTGGCCGCTCTCTATACAATCTTCTGCAAGGAGGAAGGACAATGACACACTACCTTCCTTCGCTCATCGGAGGCATGTTGATCGGCTTGTCGGCCGTCATGCTGCTTCTCGTTAACGGTCGTATCGCCGGGATCAGCGGAATCGTTGCGCGTCTTGCCCAAGGAGCAGGGATCGCAACGAACCTTGCCTTCGTCGTCGGTCTGCTCCTCGGTCCGGTTGTCTACCTATACAGCTTCGGGCAGTGGCCGACCGTCGAGATTTCTGCTGGCTGGCCGCTGATCATCGGCGCGGGCCTGCTGGTCGGTTTCGGATCACGGATGGGGTCTGGATGTACGAGCGGACATGGCGTGCTCGGGCTCGCCCGGCTTTCACCCCGGTCGATGGTGGCCGTCGCAACATTTCTGACCGCAGGCGTCGTTGCTGTGGCAGTTCTGAGAGGAGTCGGACAATGACCCGTTGGATCTGTCGGACGGCCGCTGCCCTAACATCCGGTGCAGTGTTCGGCTTCGGGCTTTCGCTCTCCGGCATGCTGAACCCGGCGCGTGTGCAGGGCTTCCTTGACGTCTTCGGGGCCTGGGATCCGAGCCTTGCCTTTGTTCTCGGCGGCGCGGTTCTTGTGGCGTTCGTCGGGTTCCGCATCATGTACCGCATGCGGCGCCCGGTTCTCGATGAGAGCTTCCATGTTCCGTCGAAAAATGCGATCGACGCCCCGTTGGTCATTGGCTCCGCGCTGTTCGGCGTTGGTTGGGGCCTCGGTGGCTTCTGCCCCGGCCCGGCGGTTGCATCATTGTCGGTAGGCTTCGTTGAATCCTTCGTCTTTGTGGTAGCCATGATCGTCGGTATGACGCTGCACGACCGTGTCTGGAGGAGCGGATCGTGACCTATTCGATCGTCTCAGCAGTTGGCTCCGGCGTCGTCGTCGGTTTCATGCTTGGTCTTCTCGGTGGCGCGGCTCAATCCTCGCAACGCCGCTGCTGCTTTATGTCGTCGGTGTCGGCGAGCCACATGTCGCTATAGGGACGGGTGCACTTGCCGTCTCCGTCAATGCCTTTGCCAACTTCGGGATCCATGCTGCGAAGGGTCACGTCTGGTGGCGCTGCGCCATCGTCTTCTCTTTCTGTTCGGTATCGTCATGGTAGTGGTCGGCGGGTTAATGCTGCGTCCAAAAAAAGTCGTCCCGACCGCGCCACGCCCTGTTGATGCCAAAATATGTCTGACGACCGCAGCTGTTGCGTTGGCCTCGGGTGCTGCATCCGGCTTCTTCGGGATTGGTGGCGGATTCCTGATCGTCCCAGGGCTCATCCTCGCAACAGGCATGCCGATGATCAATGCAGTCGGATCATCGCTTCTATCTGTTGGCGCATTCGGCTTGGCGACGGCCATCAACTATGCGGCGTCAGGGCTCGTCGACTGGATGCTTGCGGTTGAATTTGTGGGCGGTGGGATTGTCGGTGGCGTGTTTGGCATGGTCCTCTCGACGCGTCTCAGCATCTATAAAGGACTGCTCAATCGTATGTTTGCGGGGCTCATCTTCATGGTTGCCGGATACGTGCTGTACCGAAGCCTCGGTGGGGTAATGGCATAAAATTGGTCAACGTTCGGTCATTCCGTGGGCGCTTGTATATCATGCTGCTACCGCTGGATCGCCCACCGGAGATGATAGGGCGTGCTGCCAAAGATTATCGGAATGCGTCCGCCCTCGATGAGTTCATCCGCCGGCGTGCCGGCGTTTTCTGTGACGCGCGACGTGGCGATGATTGCCTTCATCCTTATGCCAGTTATCGGGTCACCAGGAAGACAACAACACCAGCGCTCATCGCCAGTCCGGAGGCGATCGCTATCGGCAACCAATAAAAGAGCGTTCGCGATGCGATTGCGACGATCAGCCGCCCGACGGCATTGGCGGCGATAGCCGCAAGCACTGCCTGGCCGATGGCAATCAACGGCAGCGGCAGGCCGTCCTGGCCTGCGCGCAAGGCGCTGAGGACCGCAACGTCAACATCGAATGTCCCGGAGATGACCGAAAGGGCGACAAGTCCGCTGTCGCCAATACGGGACACGAGCGCGGCGCTCAGGGTCGTGGTCAGCGCGAAAAGACTGGCAAAAACGACAATGGGGCCGAGTTCGAACGGGTTTCGCGCGGTAACTGTCTCTTCTTGTCGCGCGGCGTGCAACGTCATCAACGAGCCGCCGGTAAGGGCCAGGACCGTTGCCGCTGTAAGAGCAGCAGGGGCGATCAAGGGAAAGACCGCTGGCGCGATAACAAGAACGATCGCAATGACCCGAAGGACTGATACAACGGCCGCTAGGATCGCGGCCCCAGCCAACGGCAAAGGAGCCTCGCCGCTTCTGGCCTTCTGTCCGAAACTGGCTGTGACGGCGGTTGAGGAAACCAACGCTCCTGCCAGGCTACTGACGAGCAGGCCCTTCGTCGAGCCAAGCAGCCGGACTGCGATATAGCCGGTGTAGGAGATCGTTGCGCTCAGCACGGTGAAGAGCCAAACTTCCCAGGGATTCAATCCGCCCCATGGATCGATTGTGCGATTAGGAATGAGGGGAAGGATGATCGCGGTCATCACAGCGAGAACGAGGGCCGAGCGCAACTCGATCCATGATAGGCGCTGCAGGAGGCCATGGAGCGCTTCCCTGCTTGCCAGCAGTGCTGCAAGGGCGGCGCCCGCCGCGGCGGCAGCCTGATAATCTCCAGCAACTGCGATTCCGCCAAGCGCGAAAACGCAGAGCGCTGCGCAAACTCCGGTGACACTGAAATCGTCATCACGACGCGCTTCGCGCAGCTTGAACCAGCTGAAACTCAGTGAGAAACCCAGGAACCCAAAACCGAAGATCACTCCGCCGTTCTGTTCCTGCAGCAAAGTGCCGAACGCGCCGCCGAGCAATCCCGCAATTCCATACGTCCGGATACCGGCGGTGCGACTGCCTGCAGGGGCATCGCGATCCCGCCAACCACGTTCAAGCCCAACCAGAAGGCCAATAGCGAGGGCGAGGCCAAGACGTGGAATGATCGAGTCCATCTTACTTTTCCCAGTTTCCTGGAAGTGGAGCCGGAAGCCCGCTCGCCAGCGAAACAGACCTGATCTTCATGGGTGCCCACTGATTAACTTGTAGGATAGCACGGCATGGCCGGTACCCAGACCGGCTCGTGTTGATCACCATTATATAAAATCCCAACGCTTTGCGTGATTACTCCGTATTGGCCGGGAAGCGACCCAGCGCACGCAAAGATGCGCAATCCGAACCTGAGGAGCCGTCCATATTCTGCATCGCTAGTGCGCCGCAGTTGGCCGAGCCTTTCGGGTGACAATGCAACTGGCGCCAGCGATAGCTTCGGTCACGATCCTTACTGCTTCGCACGCAGCATCGGATTCGAATTCGCCAATTACCTCCACCACTGAATCCCGGACATTGACCTCCACTTTCTCCCGGCCAAGTCCCAATTCCTCTTGAAGCCGCGTCGAAACTGCCAGCCTTAATGCATCATCACCACGAGCGACGGAGTCTGGTGTTGCAGAAATGGCCTTGAGCACGTCGCGTCGGCTGACGATTCCCGAGAGTCTGCCGTTCGCGAGAATTGGAATCCGTTTGATGTTACGACGGCGCATCAATGCGACGATTTCAGCGAGCGTTGCTTGCGGCGAAGCGGTGACGACATCCGCCGTCATACAATCGTCTACCGCCAGCCCGTGTTCTTTGACGAACCTTTCGAAAAACGCCACGTCCGGCTGAAGGTGTCCGATTTCATGCCCGCCGTTGAACTCGTGCCGCTTCAATAAGTCTCCCTCGGTCAACATCCCGCATACGCCTCCAGCATCGTCGACCACCGGTAGGCCACTTACATCTCGGTCGATCATAATTTGTATCGCCCGTTTGAGGCTCGTGCCCACCGTCACATAGGCCACATTCGTTGTCATCAGGTCCCTGGCAAGCATCGTCTTCTCCTAAGGCAGCTATAACTTAGTTCGTCGCCACCTTCGCGGATTGCGGCGTTCACCGCCTTGATGCAGCGCAATTCAGTGTACTCAAATCACGGTCGATCTGCGTATTAGCCATTTATCCAGTTCATTGACGAAAAGAATCGAGGAAGCGGCGACGCAGATCCAGGCCCATTGTGTGAGTGAAATCGGCGTGAGTTGCAGTGTCTCGCGCAACCAGGGAATATACATTGCGGACAGGTGCAGTGCCTGAGACGCGACAATGCTCAAAAGCAGCAGCGGATTGCCCAAAAAGGTCAATGCAAAGATCGACCTGCGTTCTGAGCGGCTGAGGAACGTCTGGAAGTTTTCAAATATCACGAAAAGCAGGAGCAGCAGGTTTCGTGCTTGCGAAATCTCGTATCCCTGCTGTAGCAGCCACCAGAAGATGGCAAAGCCTCCAACGCCGATCGTCAGAGTCGATAGAACGATCCGGCGAACCATGAGCCGGTCAAAGATCGGTTCCCTCGGGCGGCGGGGCGGTCGCTCCAGTTCGTCTCCCTCCTCCTTTTCGCCCGCCAACGCGACATCCTGAATTCCGTTGGTCACCAGATTGAGCCAGAGCAACTGCACCGGCAGCAGGGGCATGGGCAGACCGAGCGGGATCGCCAGCAGGAAAAGCAACATTTCCGCGGCTCCCGTTGCCACGAGCATGAAGATGACCTTTCGGATATTCGAATAGGCCACACGCCCTTCACGAATACCGCTCACGATGGACGCGAAGTTGTCGTCCGATACCACGATGTCGGCACTTTCCTTGGCGACTTCAGTTCCCTTTCGCCCCATCGCGACGCCCACATGGGCATGTTTTAGGGCTGGCGCATCATTGACACCATCGCCGGTGACCGCGACGAAGTGCCCGTTGCGGGCAAGCGACAGGACGATCGCGAGCTTTTGAGCCGGTACAACGCGCGCATAGATTCGAGCATGTTTTGTCAACGCGTCCAGCCTACCGGGCCCCCCGTCTTCCGCCTTCCGGACATCATCACCCACGACCACCTGATCAGGCCGGAATTTCAGACCTGCCTGGCAGGCGATGGCGGAGGCTGTCCTTGGGTCATCTCCGGTGATCATTGCGACCTCGACGCCGGCGGCATGACAATCTCGGATAGCTTTGGGTACTTCAAGACGAATAGGATCCTGCATACCCGCAAGCCCCAGGAAGACAAGGTCGACGAGATGATGGTGACCAAATGTGCGGTCATTGGCCGCCTTGATCTCGCCCTCGGCAAAGGCGAGCACGCGCAGGCCGCGTCCTGCCATCTCCTCCTTTTGCGCGAGGAGCCCCTCACGGTCGATCGGCACGTTACGATTACCCACATCCATGCGATCGGCCATATCGATCAAGGTTTCAGCCGATCCTTTGGCGAACATGTGGACACTGTCTCCCCGCTGATGGAAGGAGGCTGCATATTTTAGATCAGGCTCATAGGGGATGCGTGCCAGAAGCGGATAGGCATCCTGCATGACCCTATGCTCAAGACCCGCTTTGCGGGCAGCTGCCAGAAGCGCTACGTCGACTGTATCTCCGATACCCTGCCAACCGGCTTCCTGTTTGGTGAGCGCGCCCTCGTTCGGCAATGAGGCAGCCTTGAGCAGGCGTGCGGCCTTTTGACGGGCGTCCGCCACACTCATGTTTGGGCCGCGGATCTCGCAACTATCGAGATCCGTGCCAGCGTCAAGTTCGAGGCAAGTGCCGTCGGGAAGCCGGATATCGGTAATTGTCAGCTCGTTGAGGGTCAGAGTGCCTGTTTTGTCGGTAGCGATCATCGTGCACGAGCCAAGGGATTCGACCGCCGTCATGTGGCGGACGATCACATTTTGCCTGGCCATACGGCGCATGCTGATAGCCAGCGCGATTGATATGGCGATCGGCAAACCTTCGGGAACCGCGCTGACCGCAAGTCCGATCGACATCATCAACAGCTCGTTCCAAGGCAACCCTCTTATCAATCCGACCGTGATAAGCACGGCACTGGCAATGCCGACCAGCCAGGCGATCCTGTTAGAAAAATGCGCCAGCCGGATCATCAGCGGTGGCTTGGAAATGGACGCTTTGCCGACTTCAGAAGCGATTTTGCCGATTTGGGTTGAGGGGCCGGTGGCGGTCACCAGACCCTTGCCGCGGCCCCGGGTGACCAACGATCCCGCAAATGCAAGGTCCGAGTTCCGATGTTCCCCAGCCACATCGGCAAGGCCAATGTGCTTGTGGACCGGCGCTGATTCCCCTGTCAGCAGCGATTCATCGCACAGCAGGCCGTTCGCCTCGATAAGAGTGATATCAGCAGGAATTTTGCCGCCGGCCTCAATGCGGATGAGATCACCGGGAACGAGCAAGCGAGCTTCGATCTCTCGTGCTTCTCCGTCACGAATGACGTTCGCATAGGGCTGCTCAAGATTGCGTAGCGCAGCGGCTGCGCGGCTGGCCGAATGCTCCTGAATGCCACCAATCAACCCATTCAGCAGAAGGACGATGGCGATAAAAATGGCATCTTCGGGTTCACTGACGGCGAGCGATACTGCAGCTGCGACAAGGAGGATGTAAATCAGTGGACTGCGGAATTGCCTGATAAAGATCAGCAACAGGGACGCCGCTCTGGGCTCGGGGATGGTGTTCGGACCGAACTGCACCAGGCGCTCGGCAGCCTCAACACTGGTCAGTCCTCCAGGCCCTTGTCCGAAGGCCTGCAGGTCACGAGGCAATTGAGCGGTGGCGGTCATACGACACTCCAGATCAGACGGTTGATCGTCGCGACAAAGAGCCGACGATGATCCCGGAGTGTAGTGTTCATGATGCTCCTGGACATTGATATCGGTCAACGTCAGCATCTGATCTTGAACAGGGCGCGACGGCGAATCCACACCCGCGACGCGTTCAGGACAGCCAGGTTTCTTCTTCGAGCAGGTTGCCCGCCGATCCCAAGGCCACCTCCACATGGGCACCCGTTGGAATTCTATCTGGCTGGCACTGATCCGTCGCCTTGGATGAGCCTTACGACTGCGATTGCCTTGCTCGCCCGCTAGAACCGGCGCTGTCCCAGCCGGATCCGCCTGCACTTCTGTCCCAGCAAGGTTTCGATCCGGACATGCGCATCACCGGTCCCATTTCCAATCACGGATTTCCGGCATGTCCTCGCCATATTCGCGCACATAACGGGTATGTTCCACGAGTTTGCTCTCAAGAGCGGCGATGGCCGCATCGGCATTCTCCTTCAGGCCAGGCACGCGCTTGATCGCCTCTATTGCCAGGTGAAAGCGGTCGAGCTCGTTCAAAACAGTCATATCGAATGGTGTCGTCGTGGTGCCTTCCTCAATGAAGCCGCGAACGTGGATGTTCTCGTGGTTGGTGCGTTTGTAGGTCAGCCGGTGGATGAGGGCGGGGTAGCCGTGATAGGCAAAGATGATCGGCCGGTCTTTGGTGAACAGGCGGTCGAACGCGTCGTCAGAGAGGCCGTGCGGATGATGCTCTCGCGACTGAAGGGAAAGCAGGTCGACCACGTTGACGACCCGGATGCTGAGTTCAGGGATTGCCTCGCGCAGCAGCTTCACAGCCGCCAGAGTCTCCAGGGTCGGTACGTCTCCAGCGCAGGCCATCACGACGTCTGGCTCGACCGAGCCTTCCTCGTTGCTGGCCCAGTCCCATATGCCGATACCGGCCTCGCAGTGCTTTACCGCCTCATCGATTGTCAGCCATTGAGGTTCCGGCTGCTTGCCCGCGACGATGACATTGATGCGGTCCCAGGTTCTGAGGCAATGATCGCCGACCCAAAGGAGAGTATTGGCATCCGGGGGCAGATAGATCCGCACCGTGTCGGCTCTCTTATTGGCAACAAGGTCTAGGAAGCCGGGATCCTGATGGCTGAAACCATTATGATCCTGCCGCCAGACATGCGATGTCAGCAGGTAGTTGAGCGACGATACCGGTTTGCGCCATGGAAGCTCCCGCGACACCTTCAACCATTTGGCATGCTGGTTGAACATCGAATCGATAATGTGGATGAAAGCTTCGTAGCAGGAAAACAACCCGTGGCGCCCGGTGAGCAGGTAGCCTTCCAGCCAACCCTGGCACAGATGTTCACTCAGGACTTCCATCACTCGGCCATCGCGCGAGAGTTGGACGTCGTATGGTTCGATCGCCTCCATCCAGAGACGATTGGTAACCTCGAATACACTCCCAAGACGGTTCGATTCCGTTTCGTCGGGGCCGAAAATTCGGAAATTGGCATTCTCGTCGTTGAGCTTGAGGACGTCACGCAGATAGTGTCCGAGAATTTCGGTCGTCTGAACCATGGAGCCGCCGCGGGTGGTCACAGGCACAGCGTAGTCCCGGATCGAAGGCACAACGAGTTCCTTGCGCAGCAGTCCGCCATTGGCATGGGGATTGGTGCCCATACGCCGCTCACCCATCGGCGCCAGTGCCTGCAGCTCGGGCTTGAGCCGTCCCCCGACATCGAAAAGGTCTTGCGGGTCATAGCTGCGCATCCAGTCTTCGAGAATCTTGCGGTGGTCGGCATTTCCCCGGCAATTGGCCACCGGCACCTGATGCGCCCGCCAGAAGCCTTCGACTTTCTTGCCGTCGACTTCCTTCGGGCCGGTCCAGCCCTTCGGGCTGCGCAGCACGATCATCGGCCAGCGCGGGCAACCTTCCTGCGAGGCACTTTCGCGCGCATCTTGCTGAATGATGCGAATGCGATCGAAAACGGCGTCGAGGGTGGCGGCCATCTGCCGGTGCATGTCCGCTGGTTCATGTCCTTCAACAAAAAAGGGCTCATACCCAAGGCCGCGAAACAGATTGTCGAGGTCTTCGTCGCTTGTGCGGGCCAGCAGCGTCGGATTGGCTATCTTGTAGCCGTTCAGATGCAGGATAGGTACGACGGCGCCGTCGCGGGCCGGATTGAGAAACTTGTTTGACTGCCAACTCGCGGCGAGCGGCCCCGTTTCAGCCTCGCCGTCGCCAACAACGCAGGCTACGATGAGATCCGGATTGTCGAACGCCGCGCCATAGGCGTGCACGAGTGCGTAACCGAGTTCGCCGCCCTCGTGGATGGAGCCTGGCGTTTCCGGCGCGGCATGGCTGGGGATCCCGCCCGGGAAGGAAAACTGTCGGAACAGCTTCTGCATGCCGGCGGCGTCCTGCGATATGTTCGGATAGATTTCGCTGTAGCTTCCTTCAAGATAGGTGTTTGCAACCATACCCGGCCCGCCATGACCCGGCCCGCAGATATAGATCAAGCTGAGATCACGATCTCGGATGATGCGATTGAGATGGGTGTAGATGAAGTTGAGGCCTGGCGTCGTCCCCCAGTGGCCAAGCAGACGGGGCTTGATATGCTCCGCCTGTAGTGGTTCACGCAGGAGCGGGTTGTCGAGAAGGTAGATCTGTCCGACGGACAGATAGTTGGCGGCGCGCCAGTAGCGGTCAATCAGCGTCAGTTCTTCCGAAGTTATCGCAGGATTTGAGGCCAGGGAGGTATCGGACTGCATCTGTTTGTTCCTTTGGTACATCGGGGCCGTTGCGCCGGAGGCGGACTGCATCCACGATCGGCTTATGATTGCGGTGGCAAATCCCGCAAATTGAGGACGGCGAGGCATTCTTCGGCGATCACCATTTCCTCGTCCGTTGGAATAACGTAAACAGCGATCCGGCTCGCGGCCGTGCTGATCTTGAATGCGTTCATGTCATTGGCGCGCCTATCCAGCTCGACGCCAAGCCAAACAAGCCTTTCGGTGACGAGTTCGCGAACCCGTGGTTGGTTCTCGCCAATGCCTGCCGTGAACACCAGGGCGTCGATTCCCTTGAGCGTCGATGCAAGCCGACCGATTTCACCGGCGATCCGTAGCGTAAAGAGGTCAATTGCTTCCTTTGCAACCGTTCCATCGTTGTCGAAGAGCTCACGTATATCGCCGCTCAATCCACCAGAGACGCCGAGCAGGCCGGACTGGTGGTAGAGAATTTCCTCCACCTCCCCGACGGTCTTTCCGAGCGGTCCCAGGAAATGCAGGAGCACACCGGGATCGAGCCAGCCGGGACGCGTGGCCATCGGGATACCGTCGAGCGTTGAAAAGCCCATACTGGAATCACGACTGGTCCCATTATCGATCGCGCACAGGCTGGCGCCGCTGCCAAGATGAGCCACTATGATCTTGCCATGGGCGACTTCCGGCGACTTCGAGGCCAAGGTGCTTGAAACGGATTGGTAGGAAAGACCGTGGAACCCGTATCGCTTGATACCTCGCTCGTGATAGACGCGCGGAATTGCGAACCGGCGCACGAGATCCGGCTGCGCGGCGTGAAACGTGGTATCGAATGAAGCGGTCTGGAAAAGATCCGGCCGCAGGTGTTTGACCGCTCTGACAAGTCGCAGCGCCTGTGGCTGGTGAAGTGGCGCAAGATCCGTCAGCGACGTGATCTGCTCGAGGGTCCTGGCAGTCAACTCGGCTGGACCGGAGAAGAGATCGCCGCCATGAACGACCCTGTGGCCTGCAGCCGTTACCGAACCAAGATCAAAATGACCGGACAGCGCCCTGAAGACCTCTTCCATCAGTTCCGACAAATCGTCGCTTCTGTTACTCAGTCGAGCAAGGTCGAGGTGCGTCGTAGCATCCTTCGCAGTCAGCTGCAGCGAATGGGAGCCGAAATCAACAACCGCCTTGCCGCACCGCTCCAGCCCTTTGTCACCCAACTCGAAAATGCCAATCTTGACAGTCGATGAGCCGGCATTGAACGTCAGGAGGAGTTTGCCCGTCATGCGATCGCCTTTGGTTCATGGCGTTTTGCGGCGGTCAGCACAGCGAGGGCTGCCGAGGCCATGCGAACCTTGGCCGAATCCACGCGGCTTGTCAGGATAATGGGAACGCGCGCGCCAAGGACAAGTCCTGCGGCATCCGCGCCTGCGAAATAGATGAGTTGCTTGGCCAGCATGTTTCCGGCTTCGAGATCGGGAACTAGAAGGATGTCTGCCTGGCCTGCCACTTGCGAATTGATGCATTTAGCCTGCGCTGCCTTGATGCTGATTGCGTTGTCGAAGGCAAGCGGACCATCGACAATCGCGCCGTCGATCTGGCCGCGCGCAGCCATCACCGTTAGGGCGGCGGCGTCCAGCGTTGCAGGCATCTTGCTGTTGACGGTTTCGACGGCTGCGAGCACTGCAACGAGCGGCCTTTCAACGCCGAGAAGCCGCATGAGATCGATGGCGTTCTGGCAGATGTCCCTTTTTTGATCGAGGTTCGGCCGAATATTGATTGCAGCATCGGTGATAACCAGCAGCTTGCTGTAAGCGGGCACATCCATCACGTAAACGTGGCTGATGCGCCGGTCGGTTCGAAGCCTTGAGGCGGGTGATAAGACGGCGGAAAGCAGTTCCTCACTGTGCAGGCTGCCCTTCATCAATGCCGCGACCTTACCGGTCGAGGCGAGTTCGACGGCCCGGTCCGCTGCAGCATGGCTGTGCTCCACTGGCTCAATGTCGATACCGGCAAGGGAAAGTGCCGCCGCCTCGGCAATCGCCCTGATCTTGTGCTCTGGTCCGATCAACAACGGGTCGAGAAGTCCTTGGGTTTTCAGATCAATTGCAGAGCGGAGGGTTTCCACTGAACAAGGGTGGACCATTGCCGTCCGCATCGGTGAAAGGGTGATCGCTCTGCGGACAAAGGAAGCGTAGCGACCGTGTCCCGGCATCGTGTCCATTGGCCAATCCGTTCTTGTGCAGCTCTCATCAGTCAGCGGTAGCTTCGATCGCTGCGTCGCTCCGAACCGAGCGGTTGCTCTCAACAGGTCAACGCAACATATGCGAAACCTCGCTGCCATCGAGCGGGGCGTCGTCGGAAGATGGCTGTGGTTTGAGATCTCGGCGTAGCACGACCACAGTCGGGTCGTCTTCGTCGTCGACGACCTGAAACTCCATATCGCGCTCCAGCTCGATCGCCGCGTGGTTTGCACGGCTTTCCAGGGACTCGATGCTCTTGAAATTGTGTCGCTCTGCGTAGCGGCAGATGTGCGCGAGCATTTCCCAGCTTATCCCCTGATGCTTGAAGTCATTGCGGATCGTCAGCCCGACTTCTCCGCGCTCAGCATCTTCGCCAGCCGCCAGCATTGCCACTGCCAACAGCGTTTCATTCGGAGCAAACGCCAGGAAATTCACCACCCGAGGATCATTGACGCGCGTCATTGCGACGAGCCGTTGGTGAGATACGGTCTTCATGCCGGAGAGGAATCGAAATCGGATATCCTCCGGCGTCACGTGCGCGAAAAACTCGGCAACGATCGCTTCGTCCTGCGGCGTAGCTTGGCGTACATGGAAGCGGAAACCAGTGCGTGTTGTCAGGTCGTCATCGGTATCTTCGAGCATTTCATGTCTCCTTCGGGCCGGCAGAACAGTTACTGGTTGGCGCCGTTGCGCTGGGTCAACTGCTTTGCGCTTTGGTCAAGGATAATAGCGGTCCAATCTGGCGGCACTTTGATCTAGCGCAAGACCTGGAAAATCGCGTGTGCCAAGCGACGGAAGTCGCTGCTTTTAGCTGGATAGCCGTAAGGAAGAAGTCATCGTATGAGTTGCACGACGATGTCTTCGCATACTGCCGCCAGCTGCCTGTTGAGCAAACCAGCTGCCTTTAAGTGCTCTGCATGACGCTTTTCACCAGATCATACTTTACCTGGGTGACACGCAGGCTACGATACCAATCGACCAGCTCTCCCCACGGGTCGTTGATCTTGCCCAGGCCGGATAAAAACGCGATGACCGTCCCGATTTCAGTTTTCTTCGTCACAACGAAATATCCGCCAATGGCCAAGATCCCGATGTAACCCATCTGGGTCATCAGGTTCATTACGAAGTTCATGGAGAACTTGATCTTGTAGATACCCATGTTGATTTCGAACACCGTCTGAATACGCGACCGCTGCGTGCCATCGGTGTCGTAGACACCCCCGACTTCAACGATGGAGACACTCACTTGGCGCATGATTGAGGTCTTCTCACCGACTCGCCGGTTGATTGCATTTTGCAGAATCGGCACGAAAGCAACCTGTGGAAGAAACACGAGGCCGATCACCAGTCCCATGAGCGGCTGCAGATAAATGAGATAGGATGTGACCGTCGTCAAAATTCCGATCTGTAGCAATGGTTGAGAGAAGCTGTCGCCAACGAAACCGCCGATGGATTCGGCCTCAGCAATCACTATGGATAGTTGGACGCCCTCGCTGACATCAGGAGTTTTCGTTTGCGGCTGCGCGGCCATTTCAAAGACAGTCAGCCTGAGCCAACGAATGGCCGATTCCCCGATCCAATTTCTATAGATGTTCAGGCCGAGCTTGATGAAGCCTTCGAAAAGTGAAAGCCCTGCGTATAGACACGCGAGAACCGCAATCGTCCGGAAAGGCCCTCCGTCGGTTGCCGTATTCACAATCCTCCGTTGAAGCTCCAGCGGAACTGTGCCAATTGCAAAAAGGACCACAGAAATAGCTGCGACACCCACCTGATGGGCGCCACTCACGCGCCATATGAAGCGGAACAATGAGTTGTCAAACAGTGGAGTTTGCCACTCCTGCAAAGACGGTTTCACCGACTATTTTCCATTTCAATGTTGCGTCTGTCTCGAGTTTTCGGCGGTGAATGTTCGCGTCAACCGGACATCACCGTTCCCCAACTTGGTCCATTTGGTCGCTCAATGCCCGCCGAATTCTGCGGATGATCACGCCTCGCGCCTTCTCGTCAGCCGCCGCTGCCAATTGCTCCTGAAGGTCAAGAATGAGAGCTTGAGCGTCATTGTGCCAGTCGCGATGGCCCGCTTGAATCGGATCGATGCGCGGAGGAGGCGCTGCCGGAGAGATATCCACGACGCCTTCAGCGTCAAGACGATAGGCGGCGTCCAGCCGCGGTTCGACGATCTGGTCCGACCGCAGGACACCCGACAGTCGCAGTCGCATCCCCGCGAGGGCCTCCGCTTCGCCATGAACCAGGAAGACAGCCTTGCTGACTGGCAGCCGCGCCTTGACCCAGGCTTCAAGTTCCGTGCTGTCAGCATGACCACTGTAGACGTCCAGTTTGCGAACTCTGGCGCGCACCATGATATCGTCGCCCTGAATTTTTACGATCGAGGCCCCGTCCGACAGGATACGTCCCAGTGTTCCGGCAGCCTGATAACCGACAAGCAGCACCGTTCCCTCTTCGCGCCAGAGCCAGTTCCTGAGTCGATGTCGAATACGGCCAGCCTCGCACATTCCGCTTGCTGCAATCACGATGTGAAATCCGTGAATGGAATCGATGGCTTTCGACTGTTCTGCAGTTTCGGTGAACCGGACATTCCTCGACCTCATGGCCCGCACCAAAGCATCGCCGTTCTGGAGAACCCGCGCGTATTTTTGAAAAATCTGACTGGCGCGGGCAGCCAAGGGCGAGTCGATAATGACCGGGCATGGTGCAATCTCGTGTTTCTCCATTAAGAGCATCAAATCAGCGAGAAGTTCCTGCGTCCGTTCAACCGCAAAGGAAGGGATGATAAGAGCTCCGTCGCGATGGCGCGCAGCTTCCTTGACTTCCTCACATAGCCTGCGTCGCCGCATCTCTTCGGACACCTCGGTGCGCGTGGTGTCGCCATAGGTGCTTTCGCAAACAATGTAGTCCCATCCTGTTGGCGCTTCCGGATCGAACTGCAGGAGTTTGTGGGACGGGCCGAGATCGCCGGAAAACAGGATTCTCTGGCGATTGCCACCGTCCCCAACTTCAAGTTCGACGGACGCGGACCCAAGAAGGTGGCCGGCGTTCCAGAAGCGGAACCGAATCCCCGGCATGACCTCACGCCAAGCTTGGAATGCAATGGCCTGAAACTGCGTCATACACACCGCCGCATCTGTGGCGGTGTAAATCGGGGCCACCGGGTCCCTTGCCCGTCTTTGGTTGCGCCGGTTCAAATGCTCGACTTCCATCTCTTGGATATGCGCCGAATCGGCAAGCATAATGGCACAGAGATCGAGGGTCGCCGCTGTTGCATAGATCGGCCCGTCAAACCCGTCTTTGACAAGCTTAGGCAATAAACCTGAGTGATCGATGTGCGCGTGGGTCAGGATAACGGCATCGATCTGCGCTGCGGTAAAGGGGAAGGGGCGATAGTTCAGCTCCTTTTCCGTCTTCGATCCCTGGAACATGCCGCAGTCGACTAGAACCCGGTTTCCGTCGTACTCCAGAAGGAAGCAGGAGCCTGTGACGGTCCCGGCAGCGCCGTGGAAGTGGATGATCGGCTGGGCCATAAAGTGGTCTCCTCGCTTCGGTTCAGTATGCCAGCTTAGATCCGTGCACTGGATGGACAATGATGCGCATCAAATTTCTCCGAAATAGACGTAAATGGATCTGCGCGGCGGTTCATCTCCAACCAGGGTTCGGTCTGAATGGTTCGATATTTTCTATCCTGAGAGTGTTTGACGAACAGGATGCTTAAAACGAGCGCAATCATGATGAGGAGCACAAACAGAGGGAGCTTTTGCATCACGGTTGCCACTCCTTTCAAATGTGTTGCGCTTAGCGGGCGGCGGTGGCATCGGGGCTTGCAGTTACGACGGATCCCGTGGCACCGTGCCGTCGATCCATGTCCCCCGTTTACCGGAAACAATATCGATGGCTTCTTCGAGGTTGCCGATTGCCGCTATTTTGCCTGTGAGGGTCGCAAACTCGATTGCTGCGGCAACCTTTGGCCCCATCGATCCGGTCGGAAATGCACTTGCCTGGAGCGAAGCAGGGTCGACATGCCCGAGGGCGCAAGCGGCAGGTGTGCCGAAGTCGCGATAGACCGCATCGACGTCAGTCAGCAAAAGCAGCATGTCCGCTTTCAGGTCTCTTGCAAGCATGGCACTCGCCAGGTCCTTGTCGATGACGGCTTCCACGCCGATCAGCGTGCCGTCCTCGCGTTCCACGACTGGAATGCCGCCACCACCTGCGCAGATAACAATGATGCCCTGTTCAACAAGACCGGCAATAACTGGGACCTCCAGGATCGCCATTGGTCGGGGTGAGGCAACCAACCGGCGCCACTTATCGCCGTCGGCAGCGATCTTCCATCCGCGCTCGCCGGCCAATGACCGTGCCTTGGCCACATCGTAGCCCGGTCCAATGAACTTGGTCGGATGGTCGAAAGCCGGATCCGATGGATCGACCTTGATCTGGGTCAGAAGCGTCGCGAACCGGCGGTTGTCGATGACGTTGGCCAACTCCTGCTCGAGCACATAGCCGATCATGCCTGCGCTCTCGGCATCCAAGACGTCGAGGGGAAACGGCGATCCCGGAGCCGTTGCAGACTGGAGTGCGAGAAGCCCGACCTGGGGGCCGTTGCCGTGCGTAATGACGAGATCATGGCCGGCCGCGATCAAAGCCGCCAAGGCGGATGCCGCCCGCCCGATATTGGCGCGCTGGTTTTCCGCCGTCATCTTCTCTCCGCGCTTGAGAAGCGCATTTCCTCCCAGTGCCGCGACGATCAGCATCCTAACCTCCCATTGTCGCGACAAGCAGCGCCTTGATCGTGTGCATCCGGTTTTCCGCCTGATCGAAGACGATGGAGGATTTGGACTCAAACACCTCATCCGTTACTTCAATGCAATCCAAGCCGAACTGTTGGAAAATTCGGGCGCCCACATCCGTATTCCTGTCGTGGAACGCGGGGAGGCAGTTCATGAATTTGGCATAGGGATTTTCTGTTGCCACCATGACCTCTGTCGTCACACAGTAAGGCGACAGCAGGCGGATGCGGTCGGCCCAGGAGGCCTCGTCCTCGCCCATCGAAAGCCAGACGTCGGTGTAGACAAAATCGGCTCGAAGGACGCCGGGACGAATATGCTCGCCAACGGAGAATACGCCGCCGCCGTTCTTTCGAGCCTCGACCGCGAGGTTTTCGATGACGTCGGGGGCAGGCCAGAGCTCTCTTGGCGAAACCACGCGAAAATCCATGCCCACCTTCGCGGCGCCTGTTGCCAGCGACAGCGCGACGTTATCCCGGCCATCACCGACGAAGGCCATGACCATGTCCGACAGGTGCTTGTGGGTGAACTCGCGCATTGTCATGAAGTCGGCAAGAACCTGAGTTGGATGCGCTTCATTTGTCAGGCCATTATAGACGGGGACGCCTGCAAATTTCGCAAGGTCTTCCACTGAGCTTTGGGCAAATCCGCGATATTCGATCGCATCGTAGATGCGGCCCAAGACGCGCGCTGTATCCTTCATCGTTTCCTTGTGGCCGATGTGGCTCCCGGAAGGACCGATATAAGTGACGTGGGCGCCTTGGTCAAAGGCGGCGACTTCAAAGCCAGATCGCGTGCGGGTGGAACCCTTTTCGAAGATCAAGGCGATATTTTTGCGCGATAGGCGCGGCTGTTCAGTTCCAGCCATTTTTGCTTCTTTCAAATCGGCCGCCAGCCGGAGCAGAAACCGGATTTCATCCGGGCTGAGATCATCAAGCGTCAGCACGCTGCGTCCATGGAGATTGATCGACATTTTCGGGCCTCCGGTATGAGTTAAATGGGATCGCGGATGAGCGGGCATGTCATGCAGTGACCGCCCCCTCGGCCACGGCTGAGTTCCGCCCCCTCGATGGTGATGACCTCGACACCGGCGCGTCGAAGGAGCGTGACAGCGGGGTCGTCACCCTGACTGGCCACGTGCCCAGCTATTTTCAGAAAATTGAGGTCGAAAACGTCGTCAGCAGAGTAAGGGGCGTACGCGGCATCGCTCAGGAAATCGAGGTGCGCCCATTTGGGACCAACACGACGGCGGATGACGAAATCGCCAAGCGGGCCTTGAATTCAATCAACTGGAATACAACCGTTCCGAACGACGCGGTACAGACCAAGTCACGAAGGGCTGGGTCACGTTGTCTGGCAAGGTCGAGTGGCAATACCAAAAAATCGCGGCATTTGATGCCGTCAAACGCCTAACCGGCGTCATTGGCGTTAGCAACAATATCGAAGTCAAGCCGCACGTTTCCAGTTTCGATGTGAAGAAACGCATCGAAGATGCACTGAAACGCACAGCCGAAGTTGAGGCCAACGGAATCACGGTTCTGGTCGCCGATGGCAAGGTGACTCTGGAAGGTCATGTGAATGCTTGGCCGGAACGCAGTGCAGTCGAGCGTGCCGCGTGGTCAGCACCGGGCGTGAAGGCGGTCGTCGACCACATCAGAGTTTCCTGAGTTCCGAAGCATCAAGGCATCGGCGCGGCCGTGGTCGCGCCGTCGGCATTCTTGCTGCTTGCACAAATCCTCCAGGATTAATCGGTCTGGAGATCGCGGCGATGATGTGTTTCTGAGCGCCCATGATCTTTATTCTTTCGAAGGAACTTTTGCCGGTTCCAGCCGGGAGGAGGGAGTTGATTCATGAAAGCGATGGTTATTGGGGCGATCGGCACGCCGTTGGTGATGGTCGAAAGGCAAGACCCGCTTCCCTTGGCAGGCGAGATCCGGCTCAAGGTCGAAGCCTGCGCTGTGTGCAGAACGGATCTGCATGTGGTCGACGGAGAGTTGCCCCAACCGAAGCTGCCGCTGATCCCCGGTCACGAGATCGTTGGGATCGTGGATGCGGTGGGAGAGGGTGTGGACCCAGCGCGGCTCGGTCGCCGGGGCGGCGTGCCATGGCTGGGTCACACTTGCGGGATTTGCTCTTACTGCCTGTCGAAGGCGGAAAATCTTTGCGATCGGCCACAGTTCACCGGCTATAGCCGGGACGGAGGCTTTGCCACGCATGTTGTGGAGGATGCCGGTTTCGCATTTGACCTTGATCTGCACGCGGATCCCGTCGCACTCGCACCCTTGCTGTGTGCCGGCCTCATTGGCTGGAGATGCCTGAAGAAGGCGGGCGGTGGCAAGAAGATCGGCTTCTATGGGTTCGGAGCCGCCGCACATATCATCGCGCAGGTCTGCATCTGGCAACGCAGGGACGTCTACGCGTTCACGACGCCAGGCGATCAAATCGCGCAGGATTTCGCTCGCAGCATGGGAGCACGGTGGGCCGGAGGTTACCATGTGACGCCGCCGGTCGAACTGGATGCGGCCATCATCTTTGCGCCCGTGGGAACACTCGTGCCCGCCGCTCTCAAGAGCGTGCGAAAGGGCGGGAGGGTCGTCTGTGGCGGCATCCGCATGAGCGACATCCCCTCCATGCCCTATGCGGTCTTGTGGGGCGAGCGCGAACTGTTGACGGTCGCCAATCTCACACGACAGGATGCCGAAGAGTTCTTCCCCATCGCAATTTCAGCCGGGGTCCGGCCCCACACGACACCCTATCCGCTCGAGAAGGCAAACGAGGCTCTTGCGGACCTGCGCCACGGCCGTCTCAGCGGTGCCGCCGTATTGGTGCCCTGACCTTGCCAAGATGGCCCCCATGTTGCTGCTCCCGCGCGAAAAACCACCGTTTCGTTGCTTCCGAGACGATGAGATACGTCATCGTGATCCCCACGAGCCCAACCATGACTGACAATGGAAGAGGCACGAAGCCGAACCAATCGGCAAAAGGGAGATAGGGAATTGCGACAGCTAGCAGCGCGATTGCCAGCGTCATGCTCGAAAGCAAGGGGCTCGGGCGGCTCTTCCAGAACGGAAAATGTGTGCGCACGATGAGCACGATGGCAAGTTGTGTGATCAGAGATTCGATAAACCAGGCAGTCCTGAAGATATCGTGCGTTGCGTGTATGACCAAAAGTAGAAAGCCGAAGGTCAGAAAATCGAAGGCAGAGCTGACGAGCCCAAAGCTAAACATGAACCTCCGCACCGATCCGATGTCCCAGCGGTGGGGCGCTTCGATCTGTCCCGGATCGACATTGTCGCTGGCTATAGCCAGCGATGGGATCGACGACAGAAGATTATTGAGCAAGATCTGCTTGGCCAGCAATGGCAGGAAGGGCAGGAACAGTGATGCAATGGCCATGCTGATCATGTTGCCGAAATTGGCACTGGTCGTGATCGACACATATTTCATCGTATTGGCGAAAGTCCGGCGACCATCGTCGATACCGCGCAGAAGGACACCCAGGTCCTGCTTTAGAAGAATCATATCTGCGGCCTCGCGGGCAACATCGACTGCGCCATCGACGGAAATGCCAATGTCTGCTTCGTGGAGAGCAGGCGCGTCGTTTATTCCGTCACCCAAATAACCGACAACGTGGCCATGCGACCGCAGCGCCGCGATGATCCGCTCTTTCTGGTTCGGATCGATTTCAACGAAAAGGTTCGTCTTGGACGCCCTGCCGAAAAGGGCACTCTTCGTCATCCGATTGAGCTCGTCGCCCGTCAGGACTTGTTCACAATCCAGGCCGATCGTTTCGGCCAGGTGCCGGGCGACATAACGGTTATCGCCGGTAATGACTTTTATCCCGATACCACGGCTGGTGAGATGGGCAAGTGCGGCCTCGATACCGGCTTTCGGCGGATCAAGAAAAAGCAGGAAACCGGCGAAGGACATTTGTGTCTCATCATCACGACTATAGGTCGGCTGCCGACCAATTCGGCGGATCGCCAGGCCAAGGACGCGGAAACCTTGTGCACTCCAAACCTTGAACGCCTCGTCAAGGCTTTGCTTGCGCGCATCATCCAGGATCTCGGGCCGATCGGTGACCATGACCGACGTACATACGCTCATTACATTGCTCACAGCTCCCTTGCAGATCATTAGATCGGTCGGGTCACCGGGCGATTCGCGAACGACGACTGTCAGCCGCTTGCGAATGAAATCATACGGAGTTTCGTCGATCTTCGAATACGTGGAGATATCCCGGTCGCCTGGGTTGTCGGGCGCCGCAGCGATCGCTTCATCGAGAGGGTTATTAAGACCTGACTGGAGGGTCGCATTCAATTTCGCCCATCGATAGACTTCGTCGCAAGGTCTCGCGTCAGTACCAAAACAACCGTCGAGATGAATGACACCTTCCGTGAGTGTTCCGGTCTTGTCGGTGCAAAGAATATCCATGCAGCCGAGATTCTCGATGGCTTCCAGCCGTCTGACAATGACGCCGTTCTCCGCCATCCTCCGCGCGCCTTTTGAAAGGGTGATGCTGATGATTGCCGGTAGAAGCTCCGGCGTCAGCCCGACTGCAAGCGCCAGCGAAAAAAGCAGGGAGTCGATCAGTGGCCGATGCAGGAGAAGGTTGGAGACGAAGACAACGATAACGATCGTCAGCATGATCTCGGTCATCAGTGTGCCGAAGCGACGAATGCCCCTGGCAAAGTCCGTTTCGGGTATTTGGCCATCCAGGGCTTTGGCGATCTTCGCGAACTCGGTCTGGTTTCCTGTGCTGACCACCAACACGGTTGCCGTGCCGCTGCGCACGGATGTGCCCATGAACACCATGTTGGTGCGTTGGGAGACTGTCGCACTAATTGCCGACAAGCCCGCAGATTTGACCACTGGGAATGTTTCCCCGGTCAACGCCGCCTCACTGACGTTAAAATCGCGGCCCTCGAGGATGATACTGTCTGCGGGAATGAGATTGCCAGCCGACAATCTGAGTATGTCACCGGGCACAATCTCCTGCGCAGGCACACTTTTTTCCACATCGTTTCGCAAAACAACCGCCATTGTGGAAATCTGCCTGCGCAGGCTCTCCATTGCCCTTGAGGCGGAGTACTCCTGTGTAAAACTCAGGACGCAACTTGCTAGCACGATCAGGCCGATGATGACCGCCTCATTGCCGTTCCCGACCAAGGCCGAGACACCCGCAGCGAAGATTAGGATAAGGACAAGCGGATTTCGAAACTGCCGGGCAAATGTTGCCAACGCCGTGGGGTGCCTTTGCTGTTCGATGCTGTTGGCACCGAACTGGAGCAAACGCTGGGCGGCGTCATCATTCGACAGTCCCCGGACGGTAGTATGCATGTCCGACAGGAGTGAAGACGCGGGTCGCGACCAGTAATTGGCGTCAGGCGCGTTCTCTGTTGGCCGTCTCGACGTCCAGAATGTCTTTGACAGCATCGTCACATCTCCCATTAACTTACAGCAGCGTGATGCAAAATAACGAGCGAGAATACCGCGTAATGTCTTGTCAAACGCCACCCGGTGTTTGTCACATAAAAATTCACACCTGGTTTTGATCCGCATCAAAACCCCACGGTTGTTGCTGGTCCCGTTAGGTGGAGGACGTTGCGTAATGGATGCCCGCCAAAGCCCTCTGTTTTGCGCCGGCAGCGAGTGAACTTTTCTCGGCTTCACTCCCCGGAACCTGCTTCTCGTCTCGACCGCAATGCACGCAACGCATTCAAGATCACGGCAACATCTATAACTTCCTGGAGGAGAGCTCCATGCAGTGGAGGAAGATACCCGAAGGCGGCAGCGATCATGCCGGCGAGAGAAAGACCAAGGCCAGCTAATACGCTTTGTCTGGCTATATGAATTGTCCTCTGGGCAATACCTAAGGCCTCGGCGACCGGTTCGAGGCGGTCGACGAGCAAAACGACGCCAGCTGACTGCGAGGCGGCGGCAGCGCCTCGAGCCCCCAAGGCCACCCCTACGTCGGCCATCGCCAGAGCAGGAGAATCGTTGACGCCGTCGCCGACCATAAGGACGGGTCCCCATTGGCGCGCAGACGCGACGACAGCGACCTTGGAAGCTGGTGTTTGCTCGCCAAGAATTTCGTCGAGACCGAGGTCTTTACCGATCCTGATTGCAACATCCAGCCTGTCGCCAGATGCGAGGACGATCCGCTGGATTCCATGATGACGGAGTTTTTGAAGAACCTTTCTTGCCTCTGGACGAACCCGATCCGATAGCACAATCGATCCGGCAATTCGCCCGTCGACAGCGACGGAGATCGTTGCTTCTCCCGCGCGGCGCTGGCTTTTTGCGGTCGGCTTTATGGCTTCTTTGACCCGACCAGCGACGAAGGCGTCACCACCGACGATGACGCGATGGTGACCGACGGAGCCTTCTATGCCATCACCTGGCGCCTCATCGACATTGGTCGGCAACTCAAGAGTTAGGCCACGGTTATGAGCGGCCTCTATCAAAGTTGAGGCGAACACATGCCCGGAGGCTTGATCGAGCGAAGCGGCAAGGCGCAGAAGCTCATCCGCCTCCAGCCAGCCCTCTGTCTCGATGACGCGCACCGCCGCCTTGCCATGGGTCAGCGTACCGGTCTTATCAAGAATGGCGACCCGAACTCGCCCGAGCGCTTCAAGTGTGCCGCCATCCTTGACAAGGCAACCCTGCGCTGCACAACGAGAGATCCCGGACATGATCGCCACTGGCACTGCAAGGATCAAAGGGCAAGGTGTTGCGATCACCAGGACGGCAAGAGCCCGTCGCGGGTCGCCGGACAACCACCATGCGGCAAAGGCGAGCGAGAGGGTGACGATCAGGAAAAGGATCGCGTATCGGTCGGCCAGACGCACCATGGGCGCCTTGGTCTGCTGGGCAGCCTCCACCAGACGGACGACGGCGGCATAAGTGCTTTCGGCTGCCGGACGAAGGGTGGTAAGATCAAAGATGTCTCCAACCGACGTGGTGCCGCTCAACACTTCCTGGTCGACCAAATGGCGTTTTGGTACGGCCTCACCCGTCAGGGCCGACTCGTCGAGCGTCGCTTCGCCGGAGAGGATCACACCATCGACGGGTAGAACCTCGCCGCGGCGGATCATCAACCGGTCGCCTGCCAAGACGTCCTTTATCGGAACTTCTTCGAGAGTAGCGCCGGCATAACGCATAGTCGTGTGAGCGACCTTGCCCATCAAAGCGGTCATCTCGCGCGCCGCGCGGCTGGAGGCGAAACTCTCAAGCAGTTGCCCGCCAGCATACATCAACGCCACGACATTGGCGGCAAGATGCTCGCCAAAGGCGAGGGCGACGGCCATCGATAATGCTGCGACGATATCGAGTCCGGCGTCGCCTTTGAGAAGCGACCGAACAATCTGGACAATAAGCGCCAACAGCACTGGAACGGTTCCGGCCATGAATGCCAGCCCGGCCAGCTCCGACCGTTGAGCAATCAGAAAGAGGATCCCGAGCAGCAGACTGATAGAGGCCGTCAGCACCAATAGGATGCCACGCGAGCGCAGGATCTTTATCAGGAATTCGCCGCCGCGCTTGGAAATCATCGGTAGTCCTTGCGAGTTGGAGGGTGCAACGCATGCGTTCTGCCCGGTGTTGGCTTGGAATGTCCAATTCAGCTTAAATTCAAAGGTTCGGCATTGATCTGTCGCAATGCAATAGGCTGGCCTTTCCGCTTTCGTAGGCATTCGAGACGAATGACATCGGCAAGCCTATCGCTTGAAAGGCGGCGTCAAGCTCGGCCTCGAGGTTCACTGAGGAAATGGGTATGTCAGCAATCTATACTATTTCACAGATCCAGCCGTTTGATGTGGACAGAGCCTATCCGCTTATCGAACCTGTCGCCTCGGTACTCGATCTTGCGGCATGGCGACGATACTGTGCTCGGCTGGCGACCAACACCGACGTTGCGGATCAAGGGGAACAGGCGTGGATCGCGCTTAATCCGATGGGTGTGATTCAGGGACTTGCGTTGTGCGAGCTTGGCGATGATTTCGCGCATAAACGAATGCTTGATGTGCCCATCTTCGTCGTTGCGAGCGCTGCAGACGAGGCCGGGGTCTCAAAGGCCCTTATCGACAAGCTACGGGGCATCGCCGCAAAAGCCGAATGCACAAGCATTCGCTTCTGGACATTGACGTCCGACAATTGGACGCGGCGGCTACAGCGTTTAGACTATAGCCGTTGGGATCATGGCGTTCGACTGATCCTGAAATAGTCGTGTGCTATCGGGATACAGGCTTGCCGGTGAAGACGTAGCCCACGCCCCTGACCGATTTGATCAGATCGGGCCTGGACGGGTCAGGTTCTATCTTTCTTCTCAAACGACCGATCTGTGCGTCGATACTTCGGTCAAAGGCATCGAGATTGCGACCGCGGGTGAGTTCCATCAGGGTCACGCGTGAAAAAACGCGTTTTGGGTGGCGGCAGAGAACGACGAGCATATCGAATTCGCCCGTCGTCAAATAGATCTCGCTTCCGCCCGCAGTCATCGCAAGGCGCCGGCCGAGGTCGAGGGTGAAGGTTTGGAAGGCAAGGACGTCGACATCGGCATGTCCGTTCGGAGTGCTGATCGCCGCGCGCCGCCGAAGCACCGTGCGCAGGCGCGCCAGTACCTCCCTCAAGTGAAAAGGTTTGGCAATATAATCGTCCGCCCCGATCTCCAGTCCGACAATTCTGTCGATAACGTCGTCGCGCCCCGTCAGCATGAGGATTGGAATGTCGGACGTTGTACGGATTTCTCTTGCGATCACGAGTCCGTCGTCGCCGCCGGGCAGGACGAGATCAAGAAGAATCGCGTCGAAGGTGGTGCATGCCATACAGGCCCGCATCGAGGGGGCGTCCGCCACCGCCATCACGCCGAATCCCTCATCCTGGAAATAGCGTGTCAGCATATCGCGGATGCGCGGGTCATCGTCGATGACAAGTAGGTTCTGCATTGCATGAGGCCCAATCGCGACAGTGTCGCAGGTAGTTTGGCATCTGTTACAAATTGTTGCAATTTCGCGCTAACTATTACAGGCCTAGCGTTCGCTCGTCACCTGTACCGGCTCAACTCCCCTGGTCAAACAGGAGAGAGGAAATGGTTATGGTCCCGGCAGAAACTGCTCGTCAATACCGTTCTGAAAGCGTCATTCCACTGGCGTCACGCCTGCAGCCGAGCCTGGCGTGCGTCTTCGACCGGCAGCCGATCGAAATATTCGAGCCGGGACAACCGATCTTCTGGCAGAGCGATCCCGCAAAGCATGTGTTCGAAATCGTCGAAGGTCTCGTCAGAGTCTTCAAGATACTCTCCGACGGTCGCCGCGTCATTACCGGGTTTCTCTACGCTGGCGATCTGATTGGAATTTCGCTCATGGATCGGTATCTCTACGGGTCCGAAGCGGTGACGAGGACGAAGGTCCGGCGTTTTTCCAAGCAGAGCTTCCAGCAAAGGATGGACCAGTCGCCCGAACTCCGGCCCAGCTTTTTTGCGCGACTGAGCGACGAGATGGCTGCGGCACAGGAACAGATGGTCCTGTTGGCGACAAAAACGGCAGAGGAACGCGTCTGTACATTCCTCGTCCTGACAGCTCGACGTGACCGAGGAGCTTTCGTTGTGTCTCAGCTCGACCTGCCGATGACACGCCAGGACATCGCAGATTATCTTGGCCTAACAATCGAAACGGTTTCGCGGACGTTTTCCAGCCTCGCTTCGCGTGGTGTCATCACGGCAGAGGGGCGTCATCAATACAGAATTAAGATCGAAAAGTTGATCACGCTCGCCGGTGAAGTTGACACTTCTCATGGCGAGGCCGATGTGCATGATGAGGTGAACGCGCTCCGGTTCGCCAGCGCTTAATTCGAAGAACCGCGATGCCTCAATTCCAAGCGTTACAAACGGTCACTCAACACGGATTGGACGAGATCGAACGGATCCTCGGTGGGGCGAGCGTCATTGTTCATCGCTTTGACGGGGTGATCGAGCGCTGGACCGCGGGATGCGAGGCACTTTACGGGTGGTCCCGTGCCGAGGCGATCGGCGCAATCGTGCACGACCTTCTTGCCACAGAGTTTCCAGAACCGATCGACGACATCCGTAACAAGCTCCGCGAGACGGGCATCTGGTCTGGGGAGCTCAAGCACCGGCACAAGGATGGTCACAATCTCTATATCGCTGCGCGTTTTGTCTGTGTGGTCATGGAGCACACAGGCGCCTTGTTGGTCCTTCAGACGAATAATGACATCACCATTCTGAAACAGGCGGAGAGGGACCTCGCACAGCGTGAGGCACATTTGGCCTCCATCCTGGCTACGGTTCCAGAATCCATGGTGGTGATCGACAAAGCGGGTTCAATCACTGCCTTTAGCGCGGCTGCGGAACGACTATTCGGTTATCAAGCTGCGGAACTGAAGGGTTTGAATGTTAAGCAACTGATGCCCGAGCCGTATCGCGGTGCACATGATGGCTACCTTTCTCACTACATGGAAACCGGCGAACGTCGCATTATCGGATATGGACGGGTGGTCACGGGCCTGCGCAAGGACGGCACTTTGTTTCCAATGGAGCTTTCCGTGGGCGAGGCGATCTCCAATGGCGAACGTGTATTCACAGGCTTCATTCGCGACCTCACAAGCCGCCATCGGATGGAAGAGGAACTGCGCCAAGCACAGAAGATGGAAGCGGTCGGTCAACTGACCGGCGGCCTCGCACACGACTTCAACAATCTGCTGACTGTCATCGGCGGCAATCTTGAAATGCTCGAGGCGAAACTTTCAGACCCAAAACTCCTTCACCTTGCCCGTGAGGCACAACTTGCTGCGGACGACGGCGCGAAGATCACCGGCCAGCTTCTTGCCTTCGGCCGCCGGCAGGCGCTCAATCCAAAGTTCGAAGACGTAGGACGTCTGATCGACGGTTTTGCCGATCTTCTCAGGCGCACGCTCGGGGAAAGAGTGGAGTTGCGTAGCATCGTGACCGGCGCAGCCAATCTCGCCCTGGTGGATGCGTCACAGCTACAAAACGCAATCCTCAATCTCGCCCTGAATGGTCGTGACGCGATGCCGGACGGCGGACGCCTTACGATCGAGGTGAGCCGCGTAACCCTCGATGTCGATTATGCGGCGATGTATCCCCATGTCAGGACAGGTGAGTATGTGCTCATCGCTGTGAGCGATACCGGGACTGGCATGACGGATGAAATCAAACAGCGTGCATTTGAGCCCTTCTTCACGACCAAAGCCGTCGGTGCGGGAACCGGGCTCGGATTAAGCATGGTCTACGGTTTTGCCCGCCAGTCTGGTGGGCATGTCCAACTCTACAGCGAAACGGCCCAAGGAACGAGCGTTCGAATCTTCCTGCCAGTCCAACAAGGCGCAGTCGTCCCCGCCGGTCCACCTGGCACCGACAATGTCGCACTCCCAACGGGCGAGGAACTTGTCCTCGTCGTCGAGGATGATCCGCGGGTGCGACGCGTGGCTGTCTCGCGGTTGAAAGACCTGGGATATCAGGTGTTGGAGGCGGAGGACGGGACTGACGCGCTTGCGCTCTTCGAACAAACACCAGAAATTGCCCTCGTATTCACTGACATCATAATGCCGGGACCCCTGACCGGCGACCGGCTGGCGCAGGCGGTCAAGGAGCGGCGTCCCGACATCGCTGTGTTGCTGACGTCCGGGTATGCATCGCCCGAGATTACCAGCGGAAGCCTGCTGAAAAACGCGAGCTGGTTGAAAAAGCCCTACACGACGCGCGAACTGGCAGTACGCTTGCGCCAGCTTCTGGACTGACAACTCCTCCGCATTGGTGACCGTGATTAGCTGCGAAAGGCGTCTCGATGAGGGTCAGCGACATCGCCTCCGCCGTTCGTATTTGCGCCAGATCAATGTGACCAGTGGCTAACTTGACTATGCTCAAGACGATCCTCAAACAGGAAAGGCTCTGACCATGACGATCAAGACAGTTCTCGGTGTCCTCGATGTCACCAAATTCCACAAGGACGTGGAGAGTGCCATCACGTTCTGTGACACGCACCAAGCCCACCTGACTGCGCTCGTGGTATCGATGGGAGCCGGCCCCTACATCGGCACATATGACGTCATTTCCACAGTGTGGGTCGAAGAGCGACAGCGCGAGATCGAGGAACTCGACACGGCAGCGAGTGCCATCAAATCGTTGCTGGAAAAAAGCGAGATCTCCTGGGATGTCCAGGACATCTATACCGAATTCGCCTGGGCCGCGGATGATATCGCCGTGCGCGCGCTTTACGCCGATATCGTTTTGGTCGGACCTCAAGCCGCACGCGATGAGCAGTTCCGCAAGCAGGTCATTGACGGTGCTCTCTTCCATTCACCAACGCCGATCCTGCTCAATCCAACGGGTCGCGACATCAGTGCCGCGCCAAAGGCAGTCCTCCTCGCCTGGGATTCCAGCGACGAGGCAGCTCGCGCAGCCCAGCTGTCCCTTGATTTTCTGAAGAGCGCGGGCGAGGTCCACGTCGCGCTAGTCGATCCCCTCGCGACCAGTTCCGGCAATGGTGAAGAGCCGGGCGCAGACATCGCTCGCTACCTTGCGCGGCACGGCGTCAACGCTGCAGTCGATCGGATTTCGGGTGGCGGACGGCCTATCGATGAAACGTTGCGGCAACATGCGATTGATGTATCTGCCGACATGATCGTCATGGGCGCCTATAACCATCCGCGTTTGGCACAACGTTTGTTCGGCGGGGTGACGCATTCGATGTTGAAAGAGGCCAAGATTCCACTGTTTTTGGCTCATTAAGCCGTATTTCGGCGATGGAAAGGGTCACCGCAGAAGCAGTAGCAGGCCACTGGACCTCGACAAATGTATCGGCCGCCCAAATGCAAATCTGGGCGGCCTCTCTCAATATCGAGTCCTCACTATCCCACGAGGCTCGCTCTGCGTCCGTGGATCTCTCGAACGACAATCCCGTAAAAGAGATGCGGAGACGCTGACGATATTGGCAGTTCGTCCGGCTTCAGGGCGCCAATCTCCCACCAGTCAGGATATTGCTGTAAAACCGACCAAGCGTGCAGTCTTTGGTTATGCCACGCTTCCGTATCCGGATATTCTTCAAATCGACCCTCGACGATAACGCTACCCCATCCCTTGCCTTCACCATCCGCATCGACCTGCAGGCAGACGTTGTTGTTCGCCCGCATCCACT
Source organism: Pararhizobium sp. O133 (assembly GCF_051669845.1). Lineage (NCBI taxonomy): Bacteria > Pseudomonadati > Pseudomonadota > Alphaproteobacteria > Hyphomicrobiales > Rhizobiaceae > Pararhizobium > Pararhizobium sp. O133. The sequence goes on from NZ_CP196430.1 coordinate 125,861, forward strand.
CGACCTTCTTGCCCCGCATCGAAAAGCTGTAGATCGTCCCTTGATCGGCGACAAAATAGATTGGGACGACATAGGGTTGACCGTCCTTGCAACAGGCGAGGTGGCCGAAACGGGCTTTGCTAAGCACCGCACGGCACTCTCCTTCGGTAAGGTCTTTCAAGATGTAAGTCATCACAGAACCTCCTCATTTTAACGCATATGAGGTTAACGCGGATCGCCTCTCTCATCCTTGATCGAGCGCAAAAAATATTGTCGTCCCTTGGTTCACTTTGAAAGCGAGGTACATCCTGCCTCTTGAATGGATGGAGTAAGACATGGACGACCGAAAAATTCGAAGGGATATCCTCTACGAACTAAAGTACGATCCGAGCCTCGACGCCGCCCAGATTGGTGTTGCCGTCGAACACGGGATCGCAACGCTTTCTGGACACGTGGAATCCTACACCCAAAAATTGATGGCTGAGTCGATTTCCCAACGCGTCAGAGGTGTTCGGGCCGTCGCCAGCGAGATCGAGGTTCGATGGCCTGGACACAAGCGCCATGCAGATGACGAGATCGCTGCGAGAGCGCTCGACATCTTATCATGGGATACCGCACTTCCCGACGCCGCGGTTGACATCAAGGTTCACAAAGGCTGGATCACGCTTTCCGGGGAAGTGCCGTGGCATTTCCAGCGGCAAGCCGCGGAAGACGCGGTCAAGAAACTCGGCGGGGTCGTCGGCGTTGTCAACGTATTGGAAGTCAAGCCGAAGGCAAGTGTCGTTGATGTCAAACATCGGATAGAGGCAGCATTGCAACGGCACGCTCTCATTGAAGCGGCTGCGGTCAAGGTCAATGTGGCACACGACAAGGTGACTTTGGAGGGTGACGTCCACGCCTGGAGCGAACGCCGGGCAGCGGAACAGGCCGCGTGGTCGGTCCCCGGCGTCAGCCTGGTCGAAAATCGTATTCGTGTATCCTGATACTGAAGAAGCGCGGACGGACCGTTCTCCCGCGCTTCTTTCTACATTGATCGCCAACATATTGGCTGTCATTGGTTCGATTGCGATCAGGCCGCCTTGATAGCGATCTTCCTATTGTTCTTCTGCGCATTTGTGGCTTTTTCGGAAGAGTGACGTTCAAAAGTCCGTTGGCAAACGAGGCGTCGATCTTGTCGGGATCTACCGCTTCTGGAAGCTGGATATCCCGCTGGAAAGACCCGTAGCGGCGTTCGGACAAGTAATAGTCTCCATCTTTTCTCTCCTCGCGTTCGCTCTTTTCGCCTTTTAACGTGAGGATGCCGTTCGACAGTGTGACATCAAGCTCCTTGGGATCGATGCCGCGTAGCTCGGCGGTCAACTCATAGGCGTCGTCCTTTTCGACAAAATCGACGGCCGGCGCGTTACCCTGAAATGCCGCCGGCAATCGAGAAAAGGTCCGATCGAAAAAACCCGGTGTAAAGTCATTGAAGACCCGGTCAATTTCCGAGCGAAGACTCTCGAAGGGAGACCAGCGGCCTGATGTCGACGGCGTTTTCGGCTCGATGTTGGTTGGAAGATTAGCAGGATGTTCAGCCACGTTTTCAATCTCCATTTACCTTGATGATTCGGACGGGAGGCGCGCTCCCACTCTTTTCATCTCATGTGATCGAGATGTGTTTTCATCTTAGCCTGTCGGAGGGTGTGAACATTGATCGGCATCAAACCGCGAACCGCCAATTGGCGTATTCTAGCAAACATCCTGGCATGATCGGTGTGCGCCAAACCGAGGCGATGACGCTCGATCAGCGCAAGAATCAGGATATCTTGAAAGGAGATGCCCCATGAAGCCTCAGTTTCACCTGCCGTTGACGACCTATCCAGATCCAAGTTCGTTCACGCTACTCCAGAACGCGATCACTTTTGCCCGAAATCAGAGCGCGGATCTGAATGTAACGATCGCCAGGGTGAAAATACCAAATGTACACAGCGCATTTCCACCCGTCTTGGACATCGCGAAAATGAGTGCAGACGCTGAAGGTACAAGTCGCGATAACGCGGAGTTTCTGGCGCAAGCGGTAAGGGACTACGCAGACACCGCTGGGATTAGCGCAACGATCTCCTATGTCGAGACCTTGGAACCCCAAATTGGTGAGACGATTTCGAGAAGAGCACGGATCTACGACTGTTCCATCATGGAAGCTGTTCCAACGGCCCGATCACTCGTGGAGAGCATCCTTTTTGACAGTGGGAGACCTGTTGTTCTGTATCCCAGCGAGACATCCTGCGGGCGCGTCGACGTGATTGCGATCGCCTGGGACGGAAGCGCGACTTTGGCACGGGCGCTCACCGGGGCGCGGCCGTTCCTGGACCAGTCCCGAAAGATCGTGCTGATATCGGTCGTCGATGACAAGGCGATTGACGAAGAACTATTTGATCGTTTTGCTGCAGCATTGCAAAAAGGCGGCCTGTCGGTGGACGTAGCAAAAAGGCGTGCCGATGGAGAGCGTGCCGCAACGGTGCTTCAGGGGGTGGCAAAGGAGTATCGAGCCGACCTGCTCATTGCCGGCGGTTACGGGCATTCGCGATTGAGAGAACGCCTGTTGGGTGGTGTCACCCAGTCCTTTCTTGCAGGGTCCGAAATCCCGATGCTCCTAGCACATTGAGGGGCCCCAAAATGCGATAACAGCTGTAACCCGGCATCTATCGGTGTCGGCTAGTCTCAGCACAACTGAGGTATACGCTTAATAACGCGCCTTTCATGAGCGAAAGGCTACCGTCAGTCATGGTCAGGCGGCCTGATGCCAATTGCGGCGAAGGATGTTGGTCGAGAGTCGCAAATCTGTCGGGAACAGCGCCTTGGGCGCCACTCACTCGCCGCAGATCGCTATCTCAAATGCGGGTGTCGGCCTCGATCTGACCTTACGCGGTTTCGGTTTCACGGGCGCACTCGACGCAATAAGGCGTGAACGGCAACGCTTTGAGTCTAGGCTCACCTATATCTCCTCCGCAAAGCACGCATCGCCCGAAGTCTCCCTGTTCTATGCGATCGAGGGCAGAGAGGATCGCCTTCAGTTCTTCGCGACCGCTCCGTTCCAACCCAATGAGGACCTCGTCATTCTCAGTCTCGATCGCTCGGTCGCCACTGTCGTCATCCAATTCTCGGCCAAGGTCGCTGTCTATCATTGTGAGGCGCTTCTCAAGTCCACGACGACGATCTTCCAGTTCGATTTTGATCTCTACGATATTCATTTCGACCTCGTTGCCACATCAACACGTTGCGTCTTGCGAGTGCTTTCAGAAATGGTCTTCTCTAAATAGGCAACGATCGGACTTTAATCATTGAGCTGGATCAAAAGACGCTTGGATGGGGCGTCTTAGCGAAGTGTTCGGTTCGATTGCGGTCGGGAATCCAAGCTTGGACCGTTCCCTCAACCAGAGCTATGAGCTGCGACAGCCCGGTCGCTTTCCGGGGACAGCGCAAGGCACAATGCCAACCCTGCGAAGCCACGGGCGGCACATCTGCCTCATTCGTCAGTGAACAGCGGGCTGTCCACGTAATGGCAAATGCCACGACAATCTTTGCCCAAACTTAGAGCGTTTGATTTAAGTCAGTGATTTGGCGTGCGATTGCCATCATTGTCACATGAGCATTCATCTTGGATTCTTCTAATGCCCCCATCTCAAATGCAGAGCTTACGCCTCGTTGTTCTTCCGTTTCAAGGTGTTTGGGTCGTTACCCTTACGGCGGTTGACCACAGTGAGCACAGGTCGTTCCGTACCGAGGAAGAGGCGACGAGATATGGCGACGTCCGGTTCGAAGAATTACGTTTGGAACCGCTCCAGCCGTGAAAACGGTCAATCCCACCAATCATCAACTTGACAATCAGCGTTCGGCAGCAACTGAAACATGTGATCTTTCCAGGCATGTCAAGCGCTGCTGCAACTAGCATCCTCCCTCTGCAGCGTCCTCGTGTAATGGGAAGAGCCAGTGTAGGCAAGCCTTGTGGGACAATACGATCTGCGTCGTCGACACGAACAATATTGAACGTTCAGACGCGTGCAAGGACGACAGCGGAGGAGGCTTATTCTGTATCTGGGTCGCCGGGCGCCCTTTGTCGACGGCATCGCTTCGCGCGGTGCTTGCGAGGACGTATCACCCCGCTCGTCGCGACCGCGAGGGGTATTTCGATAGTTCGTCACTCTTTCCCTATTCGCGCAAAGATGCGGGTGGCCGCGCGGCTACCCGGTATTTTTGTCCACCCGTTCTAAAGTCTCCATCGCCGGTCTTATTGCCAGCCTGGTTCTCCTGGCTCTCAATATCGTCCTGTCTTCTTGATGCCGATCAAACGGCGCATCTCGACTTGCTGATAGGGTGGTACGGGTGGCCGTCGGGCATGCCATGATTTGAAAAGGTTTCCGTCGATGCTGGAGTACAAAGTCAATGCCCGCCGGGTCGATGCGCTCGGCGGTGTTGCATTCGCGAAGCAGGCTGAAATATGGCTCGATACCTGCCTTGCAGGTCGTGATGACGCATTTAATCCAGCCGAATTGCTACTGGCGGCGGTGGCCGCCTGCATGATCAAGGGCATCGAACGCGTTGCACCCATGCTCGACTTCGAATTTCAGGGCGTCGACATCACCCTTCATGCCGTTCGGCAGGACGCGCCGCCCAAAATCACCTCGATCGACTATCAATTGGTCATCGATACGACTGAAAGCGATCAGCGCCTTGAACTGCTGCACAAGAATGTCCGCAAGTACGGTACAATTTCCGACACGATCGCCGCCGCAGTGCGTCTCGAGGGCGTGATCGGGAGAAAAACATGAGCCGTCTGCATTCGGAAAATCACCTCGTCTCGCGGATTGGCTGGCTGCGTGCCGCCGTCCTTGGTGCCAATGACGGCATTGTCTCGACGGCAAGCCTTATCGCCGGCGTTGCGACGGCCTCGGCGGCAAGCTCTGAAATTCTGGTTGCAGGCGTGGCCGGGTTGGTCGCGGGTGCCATGTCGATGGCGGCGGGCGAGTACGTTTCGGTGAGCTCGCAGGCTGACACCGAAAAGGCGGACCTCGACCGCGAGCGCAAGGAACTGGCAACTCAGCCCGAAGCCGAGCGTGAAGAACTCGCCCAGATCTACGTCAAGCGCGGCGTCGACGTTATTCTGGCGCGACAGGTCGCCGATCAGATGATGGCCCGGGATGCACTGGCCGCACATGCGCAGGATGAACTCGGCATATCCGAAATCACCACCGCGCGGCCAATTCAGGCCGCACTCACCTCGGCGGCAACCTTTGCGGTTGGAGCAGCGATGCCCCTTGGTATGGTCATGGTGTCACCCGCCTCCATGCTGGTCGCGACCGTATCGGTTGCCTCCCTTGCGTTTCTTGCCCTTCTGGGTGCCATAGGCGCAAAAGCCGGCGGCGCAAATGTCGTCTGGGCGACCTTGAGGGTAACATTCTGGGGCGCGTTTGCGATGGCGCTGACGGCAGGTATCGGTGCGGTCGTCGGGAAGGCCATCTGAACGGTCAACGCGTCTGTCGGAGGCGCGTGGCGAGACTTCGTGATCGACCAACGGACCGGCTTCGCGAATGGTTCACGAGATCGTTCCCGCGCATGCTTTCACGGGAACATGAATGTCGGCAGGATGATTGAGGACCGGCTTACGATTTCAGTTTCTGCGTTTCCAGCCTGTGATCATGGCGCGGACGAGGTTCTCGCGGTGCTCGATGCTGGCGAGCAGGATCCCGAGAATGTGAAGCACGATCAGGCCAACGGTCGAATAGACCAATGTCTTGTGGGTGTCTTCCACCCATTCGATACCCCAGAAGGCATCGGTCGTCATCATGGTGCCGGTGGTGACGATGCCCGCAATCATCAAGAGAAGCCCAATCACCATCGCGCCGCCTGCTGGGTTGTGCCCGATGTAGCGTTTGGCGCGCATACGGGCGGTATCGGCAAGGAACCTGAGAACGGTGACGGGGTTGCGAACGAAGTTGACGAACCGGGCATGCTCCGACCCGAAGAGACCCCACACAACCCGGATGGCTACCAGGACCCCGATCATGTAGCCCGACAGAATATGAGCCGACTTCCATTCGTCGCCCGTAAAGAACGAGAAGGCGAAAAAACCTACCAGCGCCCAGTGGAACAGCCTGACTACGGGGTCACGTTCGATGCGGGCATTCTGGCTTCGCTGAGGATGAACGACCTGCTTACCAAGTCGCAGGTTGCAACCCTGAGCGAAAGCGCCGTGTGCGACGGTCTGACGCTGAGCGCCAAAGCGGCCGCCGTCACTGTGTCGCGCGCAGGCGCAAATTCACCTTGGAGCTACGAGATCACCTAGGCGGACAAAACATAAGGCATTCACAAAAAAAGAGGTTTAAGTTCCATAAATATGCTTATGCATTTTTCATCAAGTCATTGATTAATATATAATATTTTGAATTTCTTGGTACGCTTAGGCGTGTCCCCGGCCGCGAGTTTATTACATGCCGTTCATCCGGGGCCGTCAGGTCCGGCAGGTGTGATAGCAAGGGTCGCTGTTTCGCTCGCCGTCGCACCACTACGCATGCCTTCAACGCTTCGAAGTCGTTCCCCGGCATCCAATCGGTGCGAAAGGAACAAAGAGCGATCGTGTTTTGGAAGACGTTTAACCCGGAACGGGTTGAGGATCATGCTGGCACTTTTTCTCGCAACACCTTCTCCAAGAATGACAGCCGCTCTAGCCCATCGTCCGTCGGTAGTTTGATAACGAGCCTATCGTCGCGATATTCGCAGTTATGGCTCTGCAGCAACGCCTCAAGCCGCTTTCGACTGGGCTTTGTTGCAAAGCTGATCGCCAATCCACGCGATCCAGCGGCTATTTTGGAGATATCAAATCGATTGGCTGCCACGCGAAGCCTGGCAAGGCGGATAAGTATGGAGACTTCGTCAAGAACTTCACCGAAACGATCGTTGAACTCGTCTTCCAACTCATCCAGGGTATTCTGATCACGAGCGCGAAGCAGTCGAGTATAAAGGTTGAGCCGCACCGTACCGTCCGACACGTAGTTTTCGGGTATCGTTTGGGTAATGCCAATATTGATCGCAACATCCTGCTGTTCACGAAATCCCTCTTTGCCGCTAGCCAGCACCGCGCGTTCTAAGAGTTTCTGATAGAGACTAACGCCAAGTAGTTTCATGTGCCCTGCCTGATCGTCACCCGCAATGTCGCCGGCGCCGCGCATATCGAGATCTTGCATGCTCAATGCAAAGCCTGCGCCCAAGCGATCGTATGCCTCCATGGTTGACAGTCGAACGCGCGTTTCTTCCGAGATATCATCATCTGCAAGAAGCATCGCAGAGCCTTGGATCCGGCTACGTCCGACCCTCCCCCGAAGCTGATGTAACTGAGCGAGGCCAAATCGATCGGCCCGCCATATGAAGATCGTGTTTGCACGCGGGATATCGAGGCCGCTTTCAATGATGTTGGTGGACAGAAGAATGTCCCCATCCCCATCGCCAAATCCGACCATGACGTCATCGAGGTCCGCAGCTTTCATTTTGCCGTGCGCGATGCGGACCGATAGTTCAGGAACGAGGTCTTTCAGCATTTCGTGAACACCATCGATGTCTTCGATTTGCGGCACAACGACGAAACTCTGTCCGCCGCGACGGAACTCACGCAGCAGCGCCACGCGCATGGAAGCTCGATCAAATGATCCGAGCGTCGTTCTGACAGGACGACGCTTTGATGGTGATGTCGCAAGGATGCTGACATCCTGGATACCGATCATCGCAGACTGCAGCGTCCGCGGGATCGGCGTCGCCGACATGGCCAGCACATGCAACTCAGGGGAAAGCGATCTCATCGCCTCCTTATCGCGCGAGCCAAACTTATGCTCTTCATCAATGATTAAAAGCCCCAGCCGAGAGAAACGAACATCTTTTGCAAGAATCGCCTGCGTCGCGATCACAACGCCGATGTTGCCGGAGGCCAGGCCGGATTTTATATCCGCTGATGACTTTCGATCGACAATCCTTGAGAGCATCTCCACTTTGACATCCGTGTTGGCGAACCGGCGCGCAAAGGTGATATGATGCTGACGGGCCAGAACCGTCGTTGGAGCGATCACCACCACTTGCGCACCGCATAAGGCGACAGCGGCGGCCGCCCTTAGTGCAATCTCGGTCTTGCCAAAACCGACATCGCCGCAGACTAGGCGGTTCATTGGCTTTCCAGAGCTCAAATCTTGCAACACCGCTCGGATCGCTAATGACTGATGGGCTGACTCGGAATAGGGAAACCGCCGCACGAAATCTGCGTACGCCCGTTGAGGCGCGACGAAAATCTCCGCGGAGGTTTCCCGACGAACCTTGGCAAGCCGCTTCAGGTGCCGAGCAGCTTTTTCAATGTCCTTGTCGATCGCAGAACGACGCTTGGACCACGCCTCGGTCTGTATGCTGTCCAGTGTGACTGTTTCGGGCGAAGATCCGTAACGCCAAAGCCTACCGAACTCGGCCATCGGCACGAGGATGGAGGCGCCGCCCCGATATTCAAGCCGCGCCGCATCCTGGCCAATTCCTTCAACGTCAAGCGTTTCAAGCGCCTTCAATATTCCTACGCCGTGATCCTCATGAACCACAACGTCGCCGAGCTGAATTTGCGGCTCGTTCAAGAATGAGGAAGTATCGATCTCGTCTGGCTCTTCGCCCAAGATGTCCGCAGCCGTCACGACCTGAATGTGTCGGACCGCAAACCCTCTATCCAAACGGCATTTCAGAGTCACTAGAGCTCCCGCCGGCGCGGAAAGGCATGCTTTCCAATCATCGACAGGCGTCAGATCTGACGTCTGAGCCACGGCGCGCAGCACACCATCCATAACCGAGCCGCAGCCGGCGAGTACTACGGATTGACCCGCGTTTTTCTGCTGATCTATAAAATTGACCAGTGCTTTTCGGCGATTGCGTCCTTCGATCGAGCCTTGTGGACGAGCGTCGGCGTAATCGATGTCGAAGCGGGCGAAACGAGCAATTTCCTTCAGCAACCGGCCCTGATCAAGGTAGAAGGAATTTCGTCGGTGGTGCTCGCCGAACTTTGCCTCTGCACGGGCTTCTGTTGCGTCTCGTATGGTCGCAACGAGTTCTTCCAGTTTGCTTTCCCAGCCCTCCTGGAAGCAGAGGGAACTGCCCGCAACAATATCGAAGAGCGTTTGCATTATAGGGTAAGCCTGCAGCATCTGGTTTTCGACAGACAAAGTGCGCTCACCAACCATGTCCGGAATATCCATGAAAACAAGCTCTGAAGCGGGCCCAAATGTCATTTCATGAACAGTATCGGTGGTTCGCTGTGTGTTTGGATCGAAAAACCGCAGCTCTTCAATCCCGTCATCGTCATCGAGAACGATCCGCATCGGGACTGAGCTGCCAGCGGGGAAAATATCTATGACGTCCTCGCGGACGACCAGTTCGCCGGGGTCGTCAGCGACCGCTTCCTCAACGTAGCCGGTGCGTTGAGCAAACTCTTTGAACGCGTCACGATCGAATGGCTGTCCTACTTTGAGAGTCATCTCGCTTTCTCGAATGACGGAAAAAGGCGGGATAGACTGCAGCGATGCGGCTAGTGAGGTGATAAGCAGACGCGGCTTGGATGAAGGTTGCAGCCAGACACGCAGCGCATCCATACGCCGTCCCATCACCTGCTTCGACGGTGCGACGCGATCGTAGGGAAGACAGTCCCACGGCGGTAGCAGGATAACCTCGATAGTTTGGTCCAGACAGGTGGCTGCCCTTGCGACCCGCTCTGCTGATCCCCCCGTCAACGCGATGTAGGCATGCGGACGCTGGTCGGAATCCATGATTTCGATCAGTTTTGCAGCGGTCAACGAATCTGAGATTTCGACAGGAGCAGGTGATGCCTCACTTGTTGAATACTCGGGCACGCGCAAGCTAATCTCCTGTTTGTTGAGGGTTACAAGTTGGTTGAGGATCAGGACAGCTATGCGAAATGTCGAGCGACAGCATATCCGCATCCACTCGCAATTCCCGTCAACACAGCTCCCCAGATCACGTCGACAATGGTGAGTAATACTGGCCAGTTCTTCAACGTTGACAGATTGGTCATATCGTAGGTTCCATAGGCCGCCAGACCGAGCACCACGCCATAGCCGGCCGCAGTCCAGAGCGACCCGACTTCAAGACCCGGTCGAACGGCGAGCACAACAATCGCTGCAGCGAAGAAGACGTAGAAAACCGCGGCGACTGCAAAGTGGGCGACGGAAGCGTCAGGTCGCCGAGCTGCTCTTGGTAAAATTTGCGAGCGACAAAGCCCAACCATACGGCATCGGTGATCAGGAAGGAAATAAGGGTTGCAATATAAGCAATTGCGAATGTTTTCATTGTGGGCGTCCTTTCTGCCGTAAGTCGGTGCTCTGACGAGGCATCGCGGTCTTGCTCGCATGCTTCGGCATTTTGAAGCGCTCATGTGCGGAATTGTTTCGAACTAAAATGGTCAGCAAACATGTCGCGGATGGAGTCGTTAATTCATTAGAGGAAATTGCGAAGCTGCCACCCGTCTCGGCAAGTGGACGAGCCAAAAGCTCTGTTTTGACTTGTGCCGCGATCGTGTCGGTGTTCGTGATCATTCCATTCATTTCGCGATAACTCGCGGATCGGTTGGCTGTTCCTAGCCTTTGGAATTGAGCGGCGACTATCAGACCCAAATCCGAACCCGTTGATCGTCAGTGTTGTGATACATTCGCTCCAGCTTACTCGCTGGACCACGAGATAGTCGTTCAACGCTTTTGAGTTCGCGCGATCGACAGACGACGATGATCGATGGACCACTTACCGAGAGGTGTTATCGCGTTGCTAAAACGCCTATGACCTCGTGGCCGGGCTTATTGCGCGCGGGACTGCAATTCTCACAGCCTTGGTTCGAACCTACGGTGGTGGGACGAATGACGGGCGGCAATGCGCATGATTCAAAGATACGGCAGTTGAGTAAGGTCGGCCATCTGCCAGCTCATGGCGGACGGCGTGTTCGTCAATCGGCGAGGGTTCATCCCTGGCCGCATCGATGAAGTGTCTATCTCGGACCTGTCAAGCTGCGTCGACAAGCAAATGGTCGAAAGCGACCGGCTTGGCGAGGCCTTCCAACATTGGCTTGGCCAAAACATAACCTTGAACAAGCGAGACGCCCAGATCACGCAAGACCTTCAATTCTTCCGTTGTTTCCACGCCCTCGCATAACGGGACGATGGAAAGCTCTTCAAGCATTTGAAGGGTGTGCTTGACGATCGTGCGCCTCACTTTATCGGTATCGATCTTTCTGATGATGTTCATATCCAGTTTGACGATGTCGGGCTGGAAATGAGTAAGCAGGCCGAGACCGGCATGCCCCGCTCCGAAATCGTCGATCGCCGTCTTGAACCCCATGTCTCGGTAGGTGCGCAGGATGTGAAGGACATGCTTTGTGTCAAGCCTCTCGTCTTCGGTAAATTCGAAGATGATCCGGTGTAGCGGGAAACCGACCTTCATTGCGGTCGCAAGCGTCAACCGAATACAGGCACGCGGTTCATACACCGCGTTCGGCATGAAATTAATTGAGAGTTTGACATCGTCGTCAGCGTTGTAGAGCCTCGCGGCGAGCTCGATGGCCTTCACGCGGCATTGCTGGTCGAAGGCATAGCGATTACCGTTGCTGACCTGGCTCAAGACCGAGCCGGCGCCTTCACCGTCCGGGCCTCGAACCAACGCCTCATGGGCAAAGATGGCGCCGGTTTTAAGATCGACGATTGGTTGGAATGCCATCGTAAAGGGCAAGTCGAACGCTTGGCCGTCACGACATCCGTTGCATAGGGTCGACACGGTGGGGATCCTCTCTCCTAAAGTCCACAGGTCTAAAGGGAACTGATTAAGTTTCCCTCCTCACCACGCAACTTCTCATCTATGAACATCCTATTTCCCGCTGATATGCGAGCAGGCGCACTGCGTCCCTATGCCGCCCTGCTTTGAAGGCATCAACGATGTCGAAGCGGATCTGCAATTCATCTTCGACGACAAGAATTGTTTCAGCGAGCATGCAAATGCCTGCGCGTCGAATTGGATCGGCGATTGCGGTCATAGCTTTCGCACGATAGTTGCGACGGTTTCGCCATGAGGTCGACAAAGCCAATTTGCCGTCGTCGACGCAACTATGCAATCCTTGACCACCTGATGTTTGGTTAGACTTGACCGCCCCACTACTGAGATAGGCCTGCATTGCGAGCTGCTGCTCACGGCCTTGCCCGCTCGACTTCTCCTACTGCCGGCCCAGAAGATCTCGAACGATCGGAAGGAGATGTGCCGCCACGACCTTGTAGCCGGCTTTGTTCATGTGAAGATCGTCAAATCCGCGATTACTGGCGTCAAAACACACGCTGCCCGGAAGTCGCATAGCGTGATGGCGACGCGCAATTCGGCTCCACTGGTCGCTGGACAATCCGCAAAGGACCACTTTTAGTCCGCTGGAATGTAATCTCCTCAGATTGGTATCGCATTTTCGCCCGTAGTTTGAGGCGAAACGCCGTGACCCGGATCGTTATCGCCTTGTACAACGGCGATCTTGCGGCCACATGGAACAGCCTGCCCGAGGCGGGAAGGCATGCCGCTCGTCGTGTCGCCGGTGATTCGCTGGTTGGAAACTGTGACATCGTAGCCGGCAGCCGAAGCGACGTTTCCATAATTGTAGGAAAAGCATTTCTTTTTTCCGACCACAAGACCAGCAGTATTGCTATCGCCCAGCGCGACAATCTGGATTGCCTGTGCATTCGCGCTGGTTGAAACGGCTATTCCGGCCGACATCACAATCTAGCGCATCCACATCAACTGCCTTCGGCGCACTATGGAGACCCCTTTCTCGATTTGCCTTAAAGGCGGTCCAGTTCGCATGTCCCCGGTCGCAAGCGACCGACTTCGTCCGTTAACTACAAACCGTCATTGGCTGCGGGAAACACATATTGAGCCGCGCGCGTATTGAACACGGCCATAATCGTGGTGGTGCTGCGATCTGCCATAGCCATTCTCTCTGATTGCAAATCTTCAGTTTCCCGGCGACGGCTCGGCCGCCTCTGCGCCAGCGGAGGACGTTTCAGCGGGGTTGTGGCTCTCACCGTTCTTGGCATCTCGCCGTTTATCGGCTTGCTTGATGAGATCGCGCTCAACGATTTCTCGCGAACCCTCGGCAGGATCTTGTTCAGGATGGTCGTCAGAGTGACTCATTCGTTTCTCCTTCTGAAAAGTGTTTCACGCATCCTAACCCGTGCGGACAGATGCCTAGCGTAAAGAGCAACCAAGTGCAGGCCTGGTGGTTCCCTTAAGCAGCGCGATTTGAATCGTACTGCCTGCTGAGGGCGATGATTGTGGAGCTGAACCGGCATCATCTAATTGCCGCCTGCGTATGGCAACATCGCAGTTCAGCGTTGTCACGAACCTTCAAGCGCCCGAGCTTCCACAACCCCGGTGGGAAAAGATCCGAACCTTCGCCCCGGTAATTTTAACAGATCTAACGCGCTGAAATCGCTAAGCGCGTTACGTCGCGTTGTCTTACGCAGAATGACCGAAATGGGGCCGATTCCAGATGGTCCGGTGCTGGGGAGCGCTCGGGGGTAACCTGCCATTCTCCTCCATCGCATCGGGCAAAGTTTGCCTGTCCGTTACCGCCACGCAAAGTTTCAGGCGCCCATTGCGGCGCTTAATCCGGCTGCTTTGGCTGGGGAGATCACCTTCTGGTAGACCCCGACATTGTTCCCGGTGTCCGGGTACAGGAACAAGGTTGTTCGCACGAAGCCGTTCTTCAGAAACAGGCCCGCACTCTCATCATTGTTGTCCCTGATCGTACACTGCAGGATGCGGGCTCTGTCTTTGATGGCACGCGCGGTGGCAGCATCGAGAAGCGCCTGCGCTATCCCCTGCCGACAATAGTCCTCGTGGACCGTGAGGTGATTGACCTCCGCCTGATACCACTGGACTTTCTTCACTTCGACGCACCCAACGACCTGATCATCACGCACCTCGAACAGAAATCGCGCGCGCGCAGCCAGAATGGCCTTGGCGTCATAGTTTTTAACGAGCTGATTGCGCGTGTTGAGCAAGGTGGCAATCTGTCCGGCGTGGCATTGATCCAAGCGTGGTCCTCCCGTTGAATGCGCTTACCCCGGTCACGCCATCGACATCGAGTGGCAGCACGGGCAGCATACCAGCTCAAGCGGCCGGGGCAACGAGACCGTCCATGCGACGGCGCCGTCCCGCTTCTTCCGCCAAGACTATCGCTGGATGATACTATTCAGTTATAATCACCGCAAAAATGAAATCATGACAACACTGTGGGGGCAGTGAATGTATTTATCTTCCACGAAACTCAAAAATTACAGGTCATTCGACGATTGCGAGATCCATTTTCAGCAAGATCTGACCGTGCTGGTGGGCGAGAACAACGGCGGCAAAAGTAATGCGATCGATGCGATCCGGCTCCTGACGATACCGCTCGGCGGCCGCCGCGAGATTTACTGCGAGTCGACGGATGTGAGGTTTCAGAGCGCGGTTCCGCACTTCGAACTCGAGGCGCATTTCTCAGGCCTGACGACCGGCCAGCAAGGACGTCTGATCAGCGCTGCCACCGATGCCACGCTGACCAAAGCTTCATTCGGATTGCGTTTTGATGGCAGCCGGACGGGAATTCGCCCGACAATCTGGGCCGGCAAGGAAGGCAACGCGCCCGAGCCCGGCTGCCAGGACATGGTGCGACATGTCTATTTGCCGCCGCTGCGGGACGCAAAGCGGGCACTGGCGGCCTTGTCGCTGTGGTTCATCTTTGCTACTCAGTTATTTCAATGCTTCAAGGATTGTTGAATTGTGGATGAACGTCAAGCCCTGGCCAGTTTTTCAGCCCTCTCTCAGGAAACCCGTCTCGGGATTGTCAGGACGCTGGTTGTAGCCGGACCAGGGGGGCTGGCTGCCGGCGCGATCTCTGAGCGCATGGGCGTCTCGCCGTCTAACCTCAGTTTTCACCTCAAGGAACTGGACCACGCTGGCTTGATCAGCCAGCGACGTGAATCCCGCTCCATCATCTACACGGCAAGCTACGACGCACTCGCCGAGCTGGTGAAATTCCTGATGGAGGATTGCTGCTCTGCTCACCCGGTCATCCGCGCATCGGTCGAGCGATCGGAAGGGTGTTGTGCGCCGCAAGAGGCACTCGGGGACGCGACCGTTGCGTAAAACAAATATCCCTGCGGGCATCGTCTCCGCGCTGGGACTGACCCAGATCATCGGCTACGGCACGCTCTACTACTCGTTCTCGATCCTCGCTCCGGGCATGGCCGCTGATCTTGGCCTAAGCCTGGAATGGGTGTTCGGCATCTTCTCGATATCCCTCTTCGTCGGAGGCCTTTCGGCAACCTTCATCGGCCGCCATATGGACCGTGTCGGCGCGGCGAACGTCATGACGGCCGGGTCGGCGCTTTCCGCCGCCACGCTGGCATTGTGTGCCTGGTCGCCGTCCGTGGCCGTCTTCGCGCTTGCCATCGTCTTTCTCGAAGTGGCGTCGGGGATGGTTCAGTACCAGGCTGCCTTCGCCGCTTTGGTGGAAAGCGACCCCAAAACGGCGGCGCGGAGCATCACCTATCTCACGCTGATAGCAGGGTTCGCCTCGACTATCTTCTGGCCGATTTCCGCAGCTCTCACGGGCTTTCTGTCGTGGCGGGAGATCTACCTCGTTTTTGCCGCGCTCAACCTTCTTGTCTGTATGCCGCTGCACGTTTGGATCATGCGCGTCGGACGGGTCGCTTCTAAAGCGCAGGTTGTCAGACCGCGGGAGGTCGTCGCCGGTGCGCTCGAACCTGAGACGCGTCGCAGGGGCATGCTTCTCGTCTCCATGGCGTTTGCGCTTCTGGGCTTCACGCTGGCGGCCATCCTCGCTCACATGGTGCCGATGCTGACAGCGCTTGGTCTCGGTACCGCAGCGGTCATGATCGGAGCGCTGTTCGGGCCTGCTCAGGTCTTGAGCCGCCTGATCAACATGATCTTCGGGACGAGCCTTTCACCACCGGCCCTGGCCATCCTGTCGGCCGTGCTTATCGTCGCTGGAGTCGCGATCCTCGGAATCTCAGGAGGATCGTTGCCCGGCGCCGTCGTTTTCGTGGTCTGCCTCGGCCTGGGTTCCGGCATCAACAGCATCGCTCAGGGAAGCCTGCCGCTGTACCTGTTCGGAAGCGAAGGCTACGGGGCGATAACCGGAAAGATGGCGGCCGCTCGACTCGCCGTCGGCGCCGCGGCTCCGTTTGTCTTTTCCACCGCGATGGAGAACCTCGGTATCGGTGTCGCCCTGTTCGCCAACGCCTTGCTCGGCGTTCTCGGTATTCTGTTGTTCGTCGCCGTCGCGACATCGTCGAGACGGCCAGTAACGGCGGCGAACTAAACCTCAAATGGATTTCAGCGAGACCCGCTGCTCGAGCTTGGCGGCATCCTCGACGCGCTCGCTGTAACGGTCCGTCAAGTAGGATGACGCGTCCCTTGTCAGGATGGTGAACTTCACCATTTCCTCGCAGACATCCACGACACGGTCGTAATACGACGACGCCTTCATCCGGCCGTCGGCGTCGAACTCCTGATAGGCTTTCGCGACGCTGCTCTGGTTCGGGATCGTGATCATCCGCATCCACCGGCCGAGGATACGCATCTGCCCAAGGGCGTTGAAGGACTGCGACCCTCCCGACACCTGCATCAGCGCAAGCGTCCGCCCTTGCGTGGGGCGCACCGATCCGACCGCGAGCGGTATCCAGTCGATCTGCGATTTCATCACGCCGGTCATCGCCCCGTGACGCTCCGGACTGACCCAGACCTGGCCCTCGGACCATTCGGACAACGCGCGCAATTCCATCACCTTCGGATGGGTCGCCGCGGACTCGTCCGGTAGCGGTAGTCCTTTGGGATCAAAGACCCTGACATCGCAGCCGAGGCGTTCGAGCAGTCTTCGAGCCTCATGAGCAAGAAGTCGGCTGTAAGACACCTCCCGAAGCGAGCCGTAGAGGATCAGGATGCGTGGCTTGTGCGTCGAGAAGGCTGGCCGCAATGCTTCGAGATCGGGCTGATGGAGGTAATCCTCCTTGAGTGCCGGGAATGTCTCAGACAATGCGCTTGCCCTCCCGATCGATAACCTGTTCGCCATCTTCCTTGGTGAAGGGACCCTTCAAGGTGTCGGGCAGGATGTCGAGCACCGCTTCGGACGGCCGGGCGAGCCTCGTGCCGAGGGGCGTCACGACGAACGGTCGATTGATGAGGATCGGCTCCTTCAGCATTGCGTCGAGCAGTTGGTCGTCTGTCAGGCTCGGATCGTCGAGGCGAAGGTCCGCGTACGGCGTCCCCTTTTCGCGGATCGCCTGCCTGACCGTCAGTCCGGCATCCGAGATCATCTTGACGAGTTCCTCGCGCGTCGGCGGGGTCTTCAGATACTCGACGACGGTTGGCTCGATGCCAGCATGGCGGATCATGGCCAGCGTGTTGCGCGAGGTCCCGCAATCGGGGTTGTGATAGATGGTGACGTCCATGATCAGGTCCTTGTCGTAGCAGTGTTTCGGGAGACGGCGGGCGCAGCTTCGTACCAGCCCTTGGAGCGGTTCACGATCCAGACGACCGAGAGCATCACCGGGACCTCGATGAGGACGCCGACCACGGTCGCCAGCGCCGCCCCGGACTGGAAGCCGAAAAGGCTGATAGCGGCGGCGACAGCCAGTTCGAAGAAGTTGGATGCTCCGATCAGAGCCGAGGGGCCGGCAACACAATGGCGCTCCCCGGCAATCCTGTTGAGAATATAGGCGAGCCCGGAGTTGAAATAGACCTGGATCAGGATCGGAATAGCCAGGAGGGCGATGATCGTCGGCTGCGCGATGATCTGCTCCCCCTGGAAGCCGAACAACAGCACCAGCGTCGCCAGAAGCGCGACAAGCGACAGCGGCTGGAGCCTCGCAAGAACGGCGTCGAGCGCGCGCTCCGTGCCACCAGCCGTGAGGCGACCTCTGATGATCTGCGCGATCACAACCGGCACGACGATGTAGAGCGCCACCGAGATCGCCAGCGTGTCCCACGGCACGGTGATCGCAGAAAGCCCAAGGAGCAGTCCGACGACGGGTGCAAATGCGACGATCATGATGGCGTCGTTCAGCGCGACCTGTGAAAGCGTGAACAGTGGTTCGCCCTTGGTGAGATTGCTCCAGACAAAAACCATTGCCGTACAGGGCGCTGCCGCCAGGATGATCAGGCCCGCAATATAGGAGTCGATCTGGTCGGCGGGCAGATAGGGCCGGAACAGCCATCCCACGAATAGCCAGCCGAGCAGGGCCATCGAGAACGGCTTGACCATCCAGTTGATGAAGAGCGTCACCCCGATGCCGCGCCAGTAGCTACCGACTTTGGAGAGCGAACGGAAGTCGATCTTCAGGAGCATCGGGATGATCATCAGCCAGATGAGGATCGCCACGGGAATGTTGACCTTGGCGATCTCTGCCGAAGCGATGGTCTGGAATACACCGGGCATCAGATGACCGAGAGCGATCCCGACGACGATGCACAGGCCGACCCATACGGTCAGGTAGCGTTCGAACATGGACATCAGACTGTCTTCCCCTGTGTTCCGGTCGAACCCTCCATCCGACCGATCTGGCGGAGCTTCTGCTCAAGCGCCATTCTGTCGATCGAGGTCAGCGGCAGGCTGAGGAAGGCAGAGATGCGGTTCTTGAGGAATCTCGCGGCCTGCGCGAAGGCGCGCTGCACCTCGGCGTCCGATCCTTCGACGGCCGCCGGGTCTTCGACACCCCAGTGGGCTGTCATCGGATGGCCGAGCCACACCGGGCAGGCCTCGCCCGCAGCGCTGTCGCAGACGGTGAAAATGAAATCCATCTGGGGAGCGCCGGGTTCTGCAAAGACGTCCCAGCTCTTCGACGAGAAACCCTTGGATGGATAACCGAGCGCCACAAGCTCGCGAAGAGCATGTGGATTGACTCCGCCCTTGGGATGGCTGCCAGCGGAGAAGGCGCGGAAGCGGCCTTTGCCCTCATGATTGAGAATGGATTCGCCGAGTATAGAGCGAGCGGAATTGCCCGTGCAGAGGAACAGCACGTTGTAGGTCTTGTCGGTCATGGTCGTGTTCCGTTGTTAGGTCGGTGGCCTAGTAAGCTTCATGATGGTCGCCGAGGCCGGGCAGATGCCCGAAAGCTGGCGGGTCGAAAGAACGGCAGCGGGAACGTCAGGTCGGGCCACGACGGAAAAGCCCAGGATTTCGAAGAACCCGGAGGCTGTGGTGGTCGCGAGATAGACAGTCGATGCCTCTCCCGCTTGCTCAATCGTCATGTGTACAAGGATTCTGCCTAACTCTCGGCGACGGTATTCCGGCAGAATGACCAGCGACCTGAGGAGGCAGGCGTCGCCGCAGTCCTCGATTCCGGAGTAACCGACGATGGCGCCGTTATCCGTCACGGCCCTGTAGAACGAGCGGCCATTGTCGCCAATATCGTCGGTCGGCAGGTGCGCCTCGATCAGAGCCGCCTTAAATCCGGGGTCGTCGCCTCCGACAGGCTCAAGCTTGATCGACGTCATGACGGCCTCGCGGCAGGCGCGCAACAGGGCGTGAGTTCGGCGATCAACGGTGCGCACAGTTCGGCCGATCCTCCGCAGCAGTCCTTCAGCAGGAACAGTGTCAGGTCACGGAACACGTCGAGATCCGCCCGGTAGATAATTGAACGGCTCTGGCGCTCGCTTTTAATGAGCCCTGCCCTCGCCAGCGTGGCAAGGTGGGCTGACATTGTGTTCTGTGGAACGTCGAGCATCCTCGCAAGCTCGCCGGCGGGAACACCTTCGGGTTCATGACGAACCAGGGTCCTGAAGGTTTCGAGCCGCGTCGCTTGGGCAAGCGCCGAGAGCGCGCTGATTGCACTGTTGTTTTCCATATATCCAGAATAACGGATATATAACGTGTGTCAACCCGCCGGAGGATGGTCGGAGTTGGGATAAGTGCCCTTCGGTGCACAATGCCTTTTCCAAATTTACCGCAATGTCCGCTTTTGTTGCGCCGCTACTTTGGATGCTATGACAGAAATGAAGGCGCTTTGCGGAAATCATTTCCGCGGCCGGCCCCGACGCGGCCGTTCACCGTGTGCTTGACACCGATGCGCCCTCTCTGGATCATCCGGCCTTGGAGGATACTCATGGACATGGTTACGCTGGACTACTTCCGAGAGCCGGGCCCGCATTCCACGGCAAAGAAGAATAAGGCCGGGCTGGCAGGCGCTCCAACGAACATCGCCGACCTAGCCACCTGGATCCAGGGAAGAATGCTTCACGAACACTGGGCGTCGAAATATGGCGAAGAGCTGACCCCGGAGCGCCGAGAACTCTCGCAAAGGAGATCGGTGGATGCCATACTGGACGGCCTCCTTGCGGGGGGCAATTCACCACGTCCTGCTGCGGATCGCGCGGTTGGTGTCTGCAGCCATTTCTCGCTGCTCGCGGTGTCGGCCTTGCGAGCGAACGGCCGTGCGGCCAGGTCGCGGTGCGGTTTCGGCACTTATTTCGCTCCCGACAAGGCGATCGACCACTGGGTCGTGGAGGTCTGGAATGGTGATCGCTGGCGGATGGTCGATTTTCAGATCGATGACTTTCAGCGTGCAGAACTGGGGCTGGTCTTCGACACTCTCGACTTGCCGTCGGGTGAGTTCCTGCTGGCCGCCCAGGCCTGGCAACTCTGCCGGCGTGGCGAGGACGACCCCAATCGCTTTGGCATCTTCGATGAAGGCGGCTTCTGGTTCATCGCCTCAAATATGATCCGTGACCTCGCCAGCCTGAACAAGGTCGAGATGCTGCCGTGGGACGACTGGGGGGCGATGCCATCCCCAGACGCGGAGATCAGCGCGGAGCAACTGCGACGCTTCGATCATTTAGCGGAGGTCCTGCTCGACCCCGACCGTCATTGGGAAGAGCTCCGTTTACTCTATGGCACTCCAGGGTTCGGCATGCCTGGAGAGGTCTTCAATGCTGTCAGGCAGATTCGCGAGACGGTTTCAGTGGCGCAGTAGGTACTCAAAGCTCGTCGGCTGAAGTTCTGCATGCTCGGGTACTATGCGACCGAAGGTTCCAATTACGGTGTTGACGCTTCACGGAAGTAGTAACTAGATAGCCTGCTATCACGCGTCCGCCCGAGTTACCTCAACAGCCGAAATGAAGGCGCAAAGCCGTAGCGGCGATACGCGTCTTCGCCACATCTCAGCCCGGTGACCGACATACCAAGCGATGGCCGGAGCGGCTGGCGTAGGTGTTATCCGTTGGATGATAAGAAGCGTACCGAGCCGCACACCAGCGGATATGTTGAACGTCCAGCAGCGACAGCAGTGGGACACTTGCCTCATTTTCTGGGTTGCTGCCTTCTGCGAATGATGCGGTGCTTGAGGGCACCGCGCCGGATGACGGCTGGAGATGAAACGCGCTGGCTGACACCTGCGTTACAATAAGGAGCAGGCCTGTCATCGCGAGCGTTGTAAGGATTTCGGTCAGTCGGGGCATCGGAAAATCCAGTGTTTGATTATCAGTGAACGACCGATTTCGGGAAGTTGTTCCCCTGCCACATGGCAGGCACGCAACTGCATGATGGGAAGCAGATCAAAACAGGTAGCAGGCGTTCATCGTTCCTTCGGTGGCGATGTCCCCTCGCCTGTTCAAAAACGTCCCACGGTCATGAGCCAGACTTCATCGCATCCACAAGGACCAACCTGGCGGCAAGACCTCCTGCTTGCGAGAATTGCGAGCAATCGAGACGCCTTGTTGATGGATACGCCCTGCGGGCGTCGGTGCAATAATTGCACTTTTGGAATCCCGGCGTTGGCTCCCGTGAACTCTTTTTTGCGAGAGAAGCGGTGGCACGAACGGCGCAAGGCTTGACGGACGAACCGGAAGTCCATGATGGGAGGCAGATCAAACAGGCATTGGGCATCAAGTCCCTGCCATTGGTGCGATGCCTCTCACGTTCAAACAACGGCGCACGGTCGAGAGCTCGATCTTTCGTCGCATTCGGTGCGCGACGAAACGTCGACACATGCTTGGGCCGATTTGGTGGCGAGATCGCCCGCTTCCCCGAATTGCAGGCAATTGACCCGGTTTATCAATTGATCCGCCCTCCGGCCATCGGTGCAATAATTGCACTTTTGGAATCTCGGCGTTGAGACACGTCAACTCTCTTTTGCGCGAGAGACACGGCGGCACGAACGGCGGAAGGCTCGATGGACGAGCGTGAGGCCCACGTGACCGGCGTTGCATGTGTAAGCTGGGACACCGTCCCATGTGGTCGTTCCGAGCGGGTGAAGGTCAGTCTGGATTTCGCCCGGCAACTCAATTCGGCCGAAGCTTGTATGGAAAGTGAGTTCGCGAGATCCGCGCGGGGTGACATTCGGAGGACGTTTGCACCGCGAGGACCCCACGACTGGCTGAGCCGACCTCGACGTTTTCCCGGATTGGGCTGCGTCGACCGCCGGGGCGGTCGGTGGAACTGCTGTGTCGACTACGACCAGATGACACCCGAGCATCGCGGCGCAGAGCCTGGGGGCTGTTTGATCGGATCGTGACTGCCGGCGATGACAAGAACGACAAGAGTGGGGAAGTCTGGAGCCGATGCCGGGGCGACCAGCTTCGAAGGCTCGCTCGGCCTTTAGGGGCCCGGACGAACCGGGCAACCATGAACGGAGCAAGGTCGCGGGATGTTTTCCAGCACCGGACCTCATGACCGTTTCGACGCTGTCGACAT
This sequence comes from Pararhizobium sp. O133, assembly GCF_051669845.1. NCBI lineage: Bacteria > Pseudomonadati > Pseudomonadota > Alphaproteobacteria > Hyphomicrobiales > Rhizobiaceae > Pararhizobium > Pararhizobium sp. O133. The sequence continues at coordinate 148,620 of NZ_CP196430.1, forward strand.
CCGCCGAACCGCTTTGGCAGCGAAGGCGGATTTCATCGGCGTCGAGATGCCAGAAGTCCGGACATGGAAAAGGGCCGCGATGCGGCCCTCTCGGTGTTGGTTTTCGAAGGCCGGCAAAGCCGGCCTTCGATGTGTTGTGACGCTCACGCCATGGCGACCGCCGGTGAGGTCTCGTCCAGGTCTTGTTGCTCGTTCGCAAGCGACGGAGCTTCGGCTACCTGCTGGCGGACGACTGCGGCGTCTTCCGAAGGCTCGAAGCCGTCGGCGTCGACCTCTTCAGACGCGTTGTCGTTATCCGCGGCGATCGAAGGTTCGGTCGCTGACGCTTCGGTTGCAGGGCGAGCGAACGGCCATTTCGGCTTTCGCTCTTTCGAGGTCGACCAGTCAAGCACCGGCAGGACCTCGGTCTCGAGCCACTCTCGCACCGCGGCCGACTTCGGCCAGCTCTCGACGTTGCCGAGTTTCAAGAGCGTGTCGTTGACCCCTGCCCATTCGCTGGCCTTCGGGAAGGTGGTTGCCCGAGGGCTGCGGCCCAGGAAGTCGCCGTCCGTCTCGATGAACAGGGCAAGGCTTTCCAGCTCCGCCCTGGCGATGCGGGCGAGATCCTGGACTTCCTTGACCAGCGCCTCCTTGATGACCCGCTTCTTGCCGAGCGCAGCAAGGAGCTTTTGCCGGATCTGATCGACATGTGCCACATAGAGCTTGAGGCCATCGCGCGCCTTGATCGCCATCAGACTCTTCAGGCCGGCGAGACCGCCGGCAGAGAAGTGATCGGAGCCTGGCTTCATGCCGTCGCCTTCATCGCCCTCTCGAAGGATCGCTTTCACATCTGCGACCTGAAGACGTCCATTGTCCTCGGCAAAGGTCATTGCCGCCTCGATCTGGTCGGGTGCTGCCGCACTCAGATGGAAGAGCACCGTGGTGCTGACCGCCAGGTCGACGAGCTCGTCGCGGTACGGAGAAAGATTGCGGAACACCGCGATGTAGGCGCGGGCACTGCGGACCTGGAGACCGCAGGCGGGCTTCACCCATTTGGGGAAGGCCCCTTCCGGCAGAAGCTTTGCTGCCTCGTTGAGACATTCTCCAACACCGAAAGCCTGTTCGGTACTGCGTCGTCCGAAGGCAGCGAGGTCCTCGGCGACCCGTTGAAGTTTGGCCTGTGTCGCCAAGTCAACACCGAGCGTCGCAAGGTTGGTGGAGGTGAGGAAAGAAGAAGCAGTCTGGCTTGTCTGAGACATTGTAGTACTCCGTTGAACTCGTTGTATCCGTTTGACCGGATGCCCCTATTATCCCCGAATATTGCAGAAACGCAAATCGCAAGTAACGGTGTGTTAAAGTAATAACTGCGCTTAAAACTTTAAAATGACGTTAAAAATGACAGATATACGCAATATTGGCGATGTAGATAATTAATCTGAAACTCTGTTGCTTACCGTATCAATTATGTTGCTTGATAATAAAATCGACGTTATTTACGGAGCAGTCAGCAGGTAATGGAGCTGATCTTGCCGCAACGCTAAACGGTCTCGTCCAAAGTTCCTCCGCAAGCTGGAGGGCGAGCAAATCAGTAACTTTGTGGCCGCTGCCTGCAAATCCCAGTATTCGAATTTTCGCACCCGAACAGGTGTCGACGCTGCCCGCGAGGCTGGATAAATCCACGGCATTTTTCCACCCCCACATTGGGAGGAGAGGTGGCGACTGCTCTGCGCCCAGGGCCGCCATAATGCCCGTTGGCGACCGTTCTATCGCCGATCGACGGTTGCCACCACGTCATTTCAACGTGTCGGCACGTTGAGACAATTTGCGGTCACTCGATTCTTTTTTCGAGATTTTTGATTCAGACCCTCGGGAATGTGTTTCACCGGGAGCAGCTGTGAGGGGTACGTCATTTCAAGCTGTGGCAATGTGCCGGCAACGCATCTCAAATTGCGCTCATTCGATTCAAAGCCTCGGACATTTGATTCGGAGGTGCTGGGCAACGATTCAAAAACCGAGATTTCCGATTCAGCTGCAAACGCCGATTGCATCAAGTGAACGCGTGCCGAGACGGCCACTCGGATGTTGATCATTCTTGCGGAACCAACCCTCACGACCAACTTCTCCGCGACGGAAACGATCACAATCGTGAATCAATCAGCGACGATCGATTCATATTTGTCGTTGGACGGCGCACGCGTCCCGCGGCAGATTCGTCGCATGATCACACCGTACCGTATCTACATCGAACGAAAGGACGCCGCGCGGGGCATGGCCCGCTTCTATGCCCTGTCTATCGAGACGAACCTGTTTGGAGAGATGACGCTCGTGCGACGCTGGGGACGGATCGGGACCGGCGGCCGACAGCGCGTCAGAACCCACGACCGTGAGCACGACGCCGTTCGAGAGTTTCTGATGCTGCTCGGTGTGAAGCGCAGGCGCGGTTATCTGCCGGTCGTTAAAACTGGTGACCAGGCATGACGAGCGATTACGTTGCAAACGTTGTTTGCAGGAGTAACGGGGGGAGAAATGCCGCAATCTGCAACGATACTTGATGGAGAGAGACCGATTGTCAGGTGACCACGACGACGGCGTGCAGAGGGGCCTGTCCCAGGATAGAGAGCAGCCCTTCAGGAGCACAGGGTCGCTTCGAGCCTCGACGGGTCGGCATCGGCGTTTAACGTAAGAAGACTGCTTCGGGCGTGCCCTCCTCCCCCGTGCCGGGTCTCGCGGCTGCGGACAGGCCTGATCAATCCAGAACTCGCGTGAACCGACGCCCTGGGGGTATATCAGGACTGAAGGACGGCTGAACGCAGCCAGCGCTCGTGGCGGAGAACCGGCGCTGCTTGAGGTCGCTGGCGGTACCTGCCCTGAGCCTCGGCGCGGTAAGCACCTCGTGTGCAAACCCGTGAAGCATCCAAATTAAACGATTCCGCTGCAAACGCTGTTTGCAGGAGTAATGGGGGGAGCAATGTCAAATCATGCAAACGACGTTTGACAGGCAGAGGACGATTGCCCGGTAAAGAGGCCACGGACGGAAAGGGCGGATGTCCGGCGCCACAATCGGGCACAGGCGGAGACGATAGACTCATCGCGTCCGATGACCGTCGCCAAGGACTAGAAATGGAGACCTGAATGCTCGCGGCACGCATCCGGTGCGGGCGCGGGGTACAGCCGGCCTCTTGTCAGACAAAGGCCCCTCATGCCGCCGGCCCGGCCCCTCCTCGCCTCAGTGGGAACCCACATGCAGGAAGGCTGGCGCCAAGATTTGAGACAGGGCGCCCAACGGGCGCCCTGGCATCAGTATTTGCTGACAGATCATGCCGGCGGCACAGCTCCCTGCGCTGGAGCCCCCTTGCCCCATCCGTTCAAAAAAGAATCGGAATTCCAGGGTTTGGAATCGAATGAGCGCAATTTGTCTCAACGTGCCGGCAATGTTCATTCCATTGCCAGCACCTCGCAACGGGTCTTGACCCCGACGCGGAATCGCCCGGCACGCGTTTGGAATCAAAAATCTGTAGTTTTGAATCGTTCGCCGGCAACAGTGAATCGTTCCCCGATAACTTCGAATCGAATGACCGCAATTTGTTTCGTCTTGCCGGCAACCTGTGACGACGTATTTCGATTGACGACTCCCTGCCTCCCGCTTCACGCCGGCTCCATCAGGATTGTGGCGACCGCGTCTTTGTCCATCGCCTGCATCTCGAACAGCTCACGCGTCAGCCGATCAAAGACGGGTCGTCTCTCCATCAGAGTTTCCGTGGCAAAGCCGAGCGCCACGTGTAACCGCCGTTGGATTGCCTGCCGCAGCCCGGCGTCGTTGGCGATGGCCCGCGTCGGATCTGCATGATGACGATACACCAACGGGTCGGTCCCGAAGCCAAGCACCGTCTCCATGTCGAGCGCCATCCGGGTGGCCCGTGCCAGATCGCTTTCGTCGGCGCCGCCGGAACCGCCGGATGCCGTTCCAAGCACAAGCACTTCGGCTGCGCGCCCGGCCATCAACATCGCCAGCATGTTGTCGTACCATGCGCGCTCGTCGCGCAGGCGGTTGTTGAACGTCAGCGTGTTGTGTCCGCCGCTCTCGGTGTCGATGGTCAGTCCCTGGATGCACCCGAGACGAAGGTGATGGTGCACAATCGCATGGCCTGCTTCATGAACGGCAATGCGCCATCGCGTACGCGGATTGAGCGGCGGTCGACGACCACGAATGGCCGCCTCGATGTCGGCGTATGTCAGCGCGCGGCCTTGCCTGCGGGCGCGTGATCTGGCTTCTCGCACCGCGCGTTCGATATCGGCGCCGCTTTGACCTTGGGCGCGGGTCGCCAGACGACGCAAGTTGTCTTCGACCGTGGCGATTGATCTCTGGTGCGTCATCCGCGGCCCTCCTCGGTATCATCCTGCGGTGTTGGCGCCAGAACTCCGGCGACGTCTTCATCAACGGGTGGCGGGTTCGGGTTCGCAAGGCAAGCGAGGTCCGACTTCAGGTGATGCCGCAGAATTCCTGCAAGGGCATCAATGTCGGGCGTGGGAATGACAATGTGCTTCTCCAACCGTCCAGACCGGGTCAAGGCAGCATCGATCTGCTGCGGCCGGTTCGTGGCGCCAATGACGACGATGCCGTGCGTCTTCACGGCACCGTCGAGCAGTTCGAGGGCCTTGTTGACCACAGCATTCCAATAGTCGGCATAGTCTCGATCTGACGTGACACGTTTGCCGATCCCGTCGATCTCGTCGACGAACACGATCGCGGGTGCAAGGGCGGTCGCCTCTTGGAACGTCATGCTCATGCGCTGCAGAACCGTGTCGAGATGTCCGCCCTCAAGCCAGGTCGAAACCGACGTCGCCACCAGCGGCACCTGCAGGCTGTTGCAAAGCGCCCTGGCGAATGTCGTCTTGCCCGTACCGGGTGGACCGCTCAGCAGCAGTCGCGTGCTCAAATCAGCCCAGCGGACGCTTTCGTTGCGGTAGGCGACGAGATCATCCTTCAACTCGAGCGCCCATGTCTTTGCCTCGCCGTAACCCGCGAGATCTTCGATCAGCAGGATGTCGATCCCGTTGGTGTCGGCGCCCTCCCCTGGCGCCACGGGTTGGATAATGTCCGCCCCGGAGGTTTTTGTATGCCGTTTCTCCCGCGAACCGGTCTGCTGCGTCGTCGCCTTCTGGCTGGCCTCCCTGCGTTGCGCGGTGCTCTCAGTGATGATCTTGCGGTCGGACCGGGCGCTCTCATCCTCGCCGTCACTGTCGCCAGGCACGGCTGCGAGGCGCGCCAGCACGGACATGGCATGATCGATTGGACGGCGCGGCCGAAACGCCAGGTTCAGATCGTGCAGGGACAGCGCTGCGGTTTCGATCCGTTCGATAAGCGGTTCGCTCAACGTTTTTCCCATGGCGCCGTAGAAAAACTCGACGAGATCACCGATCAGCTTTGAATCAATCCCGTGCGCGTGAAGCGACAGGTCCGATGCTGCATCGAGCCTATCGACGATGGTGTCCTCGGTCTCGCCAACAGCGACGATCGGGCACCCCTCCTCTACCGCTTGCCCCAGGAGCCGTTTGAGCGCCGCATCACGCTCACGGCGCACATCGCCGGCGGCACAATGAAGCAGACGGCGTCTGGGCTGATCTCCGAGATCGGCTCGCACATGGCCTGCGACCGGATACTGGATGCTGGCGCTGACGTAGGGTCCGAACGGAACAAGATCGGATGTCTCGATCATCCGCAGGAAGGACTTTTCGAATCCTTCGACAAAGGCTGTGACGCTGACGATGGGTGCGGGTTGCCGAAGAACGTCAATGACATCGCGCAGATTATGGGTGTCGGCCCTGAGCGCGCGCGCCAACAACAGGGTCACGGTAAGATCGGATGCACGGAGGTCCGGAGCCGAGGCATCGATGACCCGCATCGCATAGGCATCGAGGCGATCAACAACCGAGGTCCGGTCGGGTTGGCCGCGCCAGATCGACGGTCCGTCAACAGCATGGGCGCCGGTGGCGCTGCGTGAGATCGGATCGCTGGTCAGCAGCGCTGGAAAGCGCGCCCGCATCCAGTGCACGTCGGTGTCGAGGATGCCGGTCAGGGCGTCCACCTCGAACACTGGACGGTAGACCCGGATATTGTGGCGCCCGACCTGTACGACCGTCATGTCGACGAGGCCGCATTCCAATGCGACGTGACGATGGGCACGACGGGCCATCTGGCGCAGCCGTCGCACGAAGAGTGATGAGAGCCGGTCCATCACCGCACCGCCTTCGACGTCGCGGTTTTGGCTTCAAGCCATGCGCAGACCAGGGCCGCAGCCGGGTTGCCGATTTCAGCAAGTGCTGCCAGTCGCTGGCGAAGGGCATCGGGCACGTCCCCTGCCCCGTGGCTTCGGGCAAGTGCCAGCGACAGCCCGATGATCAGTGCGGCATCCACATTCGTATCAGAGGGCTTGCTGCCCTCTCCTCCCCGTCTCATTGGACGGGAAGTTTTGATGCGGTGTGCGGTCGGTGAATTGTTCGTCTTTGTCGAGGACATGCGGTCTCCTTGCCGAACCGCGTGTTGCGATCGGGATCAGTGGACATGGAGTTGGGAAGCGCAGACCGCGGCTCTCGCCTGACGTTCGTCAGCACGCCGCGGTCAGGGGGTTTGCTGTGCTGTGCTAGGCGCCGAGCATGCGGCGCGCAAAGCCGATGCGGATGCGCGACGCAGGCAGCGCATCGCTATCCTGATGCGGATCCATCTCGCCATCGAGATCGGCGTCAGAACGATCATGCGTCGTCGTGCCGTTGGTGCTCAACAGATGCACGCGCGAACCGGTTGCCGAATCCGCGATCACCGGCGGCTGGCTGAGATCGAGGGCACGGCGTGCTGCTGCTTCAAGAAGCTGCTGAACGCGACGCCCGAAGCGGGCACGCAGATGCGCCATGCAGGCGGCAGCACCATCGATTTCCAAGAGATCGTCGATCTCGTTCAGTGCCCAGATTCCGGCGGAATGGTCACTCGGACGGCTGGCGCCATCGACGATCGCAACGCCGACGGTATCGACCATCAGGCGCTTCTGGGTGCGGTACAGCCAGTCCGGCAGGATCATCGCAGTTGCCATCATCTTGAGCTTGAGCTCTTCCATGCGTGTCGTGTCGCCGTAGGATGCGAGCGAGCGCTTGAGGTCGAGGATCACGGCTGCATGGCGCGTCTTGTTGATGACGACCAGGTCGGGCGTGTAGGTGCCCTTGGACGCGGCGTCGCAATCGAGGCGAATGCTTTCCAGCACGCTCCAGTCGTTGCCGGAAACCGCTTCGATCGCGGCCTTGACCAGCGGCAGCTTGAGCGATTGGGTCAGCACGACGAGATCGGGGTTCACCTGCGACAGGCGCAGCATCGCCTGCTCGAGCAGCTTGCCTTCACGGAAGGAGACGGCACGCACGAGGGAGGCAACCTGGACATAATGCCCGAGGATTTCGTCTGCAACGGCCTCGCCGGTGCTGATCGCGGTGATCGCCTTGTCGATGAGGTCGTCGAAATCGGCGGCGACATCGGCATAGTTGACGATGTGGGGATGGCGACGCAGCGCCGGTGGCGTGATCGCCGAGATCGAAGCGATGGTCGAAGAGGAAACTTCCCCGATGGTGATGGAGGCAGTATTGGTGTTCATAGCCCGATTCCTTTCAACGAAGGCTGAGGGTCAGGCCCATGTCGGTGGTGCAAACACCGGCTTGGGCCGTCTACTCCGGACAACCCGAAGTCGCATAGTCCTGGCAGGACCCGCAGGAGATCTCAAGGATCCCTATCGAAAAAAATCAAATGGGCTCGATCACCGTTAACGGCGGGCTCACATTTTGGCCGTGCGGGAACCCCTGCGTCATCATCGTGGTGAATTCTCGGTTAAGACGCAGGCTACTTTTTCCGGACGTGGCTGCCTCCGCTACCCCACCATGATGTCGCGCGATGCGGAGATCGGTCGAAGACGATTCTTCTGCAAACGCTGTTTGACGGAGTAACGGGGGGAATCGGTTCGTTTCACAGGATGACGTTTGCGCGGAAAAGGCTGAAAGCAGGTGACACGATGGGGGGCCCACAGAATGGGGCGGGAAATCCTACCTCAACGAAGCGTCACCCTCTTGCTCAGGATGGAGAAGGCGCTGTTTGTGCTGGAAGTCCCATTTTTCCTCGGTGTACTTTTCGATCAGGCGCTCGAAGACCTCGAGGGAAGCGCGCTCCTCGAACCCCTGTTTTACAAGCCGACGCACAACGGCGTCCATCGATCTGTCGAGCTCTTGTTCGCGGCCCTTTGCTTTCGCACCAAGGATGAACCAGTGCAACATCACCCGCGCGACGTCGTCACGGCCCGGTCGCCGCTCGGTCTTCTGCTTAGCACGCAGCGCACGCTGCCGTTCCCGCTGCTTCCTGTTACGCTCGGCTCTCGTTTCTCTGGCCATGCCAATGTCCCCTCGCCTCCCCTCGTCGCCACCATTCCGGACGAAGCGTTGTTCGCTGATAGCAAATGAGAATTTGGAAGTCGTGAATCGAACGAACGCAATTTGTTTCAATGGGTCACAACGTCATATATGTCGCGAAGCCGTCGAACCGTCATGTCGTCGCCCTGCCCGGAATCTGATCGGCTACGCGGGCATTTTAACCGAAGAAAGGTAAATGATGCGGAGGTCAGCGCCTCGAAACCCATTCCAATATACCGATATTGCACCAGCGGCTGAACCAGAGCGGAAACGAAAGTGGCATCTTTATCCAAGCTATTGGAGTTGCTGTGAAATCTGTAAAATTGACGGCAGTCAACCCCTATAACATAAGCTGCGCTAGTCCATTTTCACGCCTCCAGGACTGGTCTCCCCCAACTGCTTAGCGTCGTTAACCTTTTGTTAACTCAATTTTCCTTGCTGGAATTAGAGAATCGGACATAATGACGGCATATCGCTGATTTCGGTGATTTTACCGACAGAATGGTCCAAGGTCCT
>NZ_CP196431.1:0-106443 GCF_051669845.1 Pararhizobium sp. O133
CACGGATTTGTCGGCCCGGATGCAATCGAGGATATCATCGAGCCAATCGGGGTAAGGCGCCGTTTCCCGGTGCTTGCGCCGCACGTTGCTCATGACCTTGCTTTCAATGTCTCGACGAGCACCGGAAGCGACAGGCGGATCATCTCTCGCATGGCCCCCAGCGCCTTGATGTCCGGTTCGCCCGTCCATTCGTTCATGAAAAACTTCTTGAACTCGATGGCGATGGCACACCCGGTCTGGGGAAATCGCTCATGTACGAAGCGCGTCTGCTCGCCCTTTCCGTGGAAGGCAATATTTTCCCGCACATCCATCGGCTGGCCGCGAAATTCGAAGCGTCGCAATTGCTCGATGAACGGATCGAGCACATCGGCCCAACGGTTCCGGTCCATGGAGGATGTGCCGATATTGATCTGGGGAGCTTTCTCGAACGCCATTTCCGGGCCATCCGCTCCGTCCCGGCGATGGTTGTAGCTGTGTATGTCGAGAAGGACAAAGGCGCCATATTGCTGTTCGAGACCGCGCAGATAGGCTTCCAGCATGGTGTAATAGGCATCGTGAACATGAAGGGAGGTGGCGACCGCCGCTTCCGGCAGTTGTTCGTTCCACACCTTCAGGCCCCAAGCTTGCTCCGGCTTGAAATAGATCGCTCCCTCGCGCGCCCGGTTGAGGTCGATCTCAAAACGGGACCTGTGGAAGACGATGCGATTGGGAAGGTCGCGAATGAAGTATTCCGTGAACGGATCTTCCTCGCGGAGCCGCTCGGCATCGTCGAGTGCCATGCTGTCAAGCAGGTCGCTGCGCACGTGATGGCCATTATGGATGGCGGTTCCGACGATCGGCGAGGCGCCCCGGGATGAAATCCACCAGTCCGACTGATCAGGGTCGAGGATGAAATTGTCTGAAGCCGACATGCCGTCCTTCTCGTTGACAGGCGGCGGCCGAAATCGCGACCACTCAGCGCACATTTTTTCAACGAGGAAACGGATAGACGGGGCTTTTGTTCCATCAAAAGCCGGGAAACGGAGGCAAAACAGCCTATGCGAGCAGAAACGGACAGGCCGTTGCGGCGGCGTTAAGCCGTGTGGTTGAACGAGGCGATGGCGGCTTCGCAGGCGCGGGTGAAACGGGCGGACGGGCCTTCGCTGCCGGTTGCGAGCTTGCTGACCTGGGCGCCCTCCATCAGCATGGAAAGCGTATCAGAGAGAAGCTCCGGTTCGCTGACGCCGGCATCCCGACAGAGCTGTTCGAGACGGCGGCGCTGGGTCAGCTTGAAATTCTCGATCACCGCATGAGCCGGATGGCCCTGCTCCTTCAGTTCGATGGCCGCATTCGCCAGATCACAGCCGTATCTGTTGTCTTCCAGGCATTTTGCCCGGGCCTCTACCCAGCCCTGAAGCTGGGCCATGGGATTGCCGGGATTTTTGGCTTCCAGTTCGTCCCAGAAGGCGGACGTTTGTTCGGATTTGAACCGCAAGGTCTCGCAGATAAGGTCGTCTTTCGAGCCGAAATGACGGTAAAGGGTCATCTTGTTGGTTTCGGCGGCCTCAGCGATCGCATCGACGCCGATGCCGCGAATTCCATGCTTTCGAAAAAGCTCGCATGCCATTGAAACAATACGATCACGAGGCGCTGCACGTACTTCCATACACTCACCTTTTTCCAGCCTTATATCCGCCGGCTTCGGGCTCGATACGGATTTTGAACTTTTATTGCCGATGCTTATTGACATAGGTGTGACCGGTCGGTAACTATTCAGATGTTACTTACTGGTAACACCATATGAAGTTGAAGTCAAGTTTACGACCCCGGCGGGGATTTGCCAGCCGGAAAAGACGAATGAACCCGAAGGAATACCACGATGCACCAGGCCAACAGCGATCTGACCATAACGGAAGCCCTGAGCGACCCGATGATCCGTGCCGTCATGCGTGCGGACGGCGTCACGACCACCGAGATGAAGACACTTCTCTACTCCGCTGCCAGCGCCCTGCGCCAGATGCAGCCGGGAAGCGTGAGCGCCAGAAACCATACGACCAATCTTCTGGCAGCGCCGAAACGGCGACTGCTGTCGATGGTCCATCCGCTTGCTTCCCCCTCCGATTACCAGCGCAACGCGGCCTGATCGGAACCAACCTTTCCTCCCAGCGCATCCCCTGAATGCGCAAACGAACCCAGCCGGAGACCTCCCCGGCTGGGTTTGTGTTTTCAGGGCCTGTTTTTCCGGAATTACGCCGCGCGGCTGTGAACCGCGGGCCGTGCCTGCAAGGTGAAGTGCGAGATCAGCGCACGCAGGTTGACGCTCTCATTGGCGAGCGTCGCCCCGGCTGCGTTGGTCTCCTCGACCATCGCCGCATTCTGCTGGGTCACGTGATCCATCTGGTTGACAGCGGTATTGACCTCGGCAAGGCCTGTCGACTGTTCGCGGGCGGAGGTGGCGATCGCGTCCATGTGCTGGTTGATAACAACGACATAGTCTTCGATCGTCTTCAGCGCCTCGCCCGTCTCGCTGACGAGCTTCACGCCGTTTTCGACCTCTGCCGTCGAGTTGCGGATCAGATCCTTGATCTCCTTGGCAGCCTTGGCCGAACGCTGCGCCAGTTCGCGCACTTCCTGGGCGACGACGGCAAAGCCGCGGCCGGCCTCCCCGGCCCGCGCGGCTTCGACACCGGCGTTGAGCGCCAGAAGGTTGGTCTGGAAGGCGATCTCGTCGATCACGCCGATAATGTTGGAAATCTGGTTCGACGATTGCTCGATCCGGCCCATGGCGTTGACCGCGCTGGCGACGACGGCGCCGGACTGGGAAGCACTGGCATTGGCCTTGGCCGCGACGCTGCGCGCCTCGTCGGTCCGACGCGTCGAGTTGGTGACGTTGACGGTGATCTCGTCGAGCGCCGCTGCCGTTTCCTCCAGCGAGGCGGCCTGCTGTTCGGTTCGGCGGGCAAGATCGTCGGCACTGTGGCTGACTTCGCGCGAACCATTGTCGATCAGGTCGGCAGCATGGGCGACCGACATCAGCGTTTCCTGCAACTGGCTGACGGCTGCGTTCAGGTCGTGACGCAGGGCTTCGAAATCCGGAGCGAAAGGCTCGTTCAACTGAAACGACAGGTCGCCGGCGGCAAGACGCTTAAGACCGGCGGCGAGACCGGACGTCGCCTGCTGCAGGCGGCTTTGGGCGGCGGCTTCAGCCTCTGCGGTCAGGCGCTGGCGATCGGCTTCGGTGCGGCGGCGGGTTTCCTCCGCCTCGAGTTCCAGTCGCTTGTTGGACATGGCGGCCTGACGGAAGATTTCGACGGCACCGGCCATGGAGCCGATTTCATCGGCGCGGTCGGCATAGGGAATGGTCTTGTCGGTATCGCCCTCCGCCAGATTGATCATCGAGCGGGTGATGACGCCGATCGGCCGGGCAATGCCGCGCAGCGCATAGAAGGTCGAGATGGCGATGAGAACCGCGACGGCCACGATGATCGCATAGACGAAGGTGACGGCCGACATGTACGTGTCGGTGGTCAGTTGCACAGCCCTGCCGACATCGTCGAAATTCAGGGCGACGAGCTCGTCGATCGCCTGGAGGGCCGGATCGGATATCGTGTTCATATCGGCCAGCGCCTTTGCCGCGCCGTCATACATGCCCATCTTCGACAGATTCATCATGCCCTCGCCCGCCTTGATATAGGCGTCGACGCCATCCGTGGTGCGCTTGAGAATCTCGCGCTCCTTGTCGGAGGTGGCGAGTGCGGCATAATTCGTCGTCACGGCCTTGATGTCGTCCTGCGATTTCTTGATCGCCTCTTCGGCCGCCGTCGTCGCCTTTGGGGAGGCCGCGGTGATATGCGCGAGATAACCGATCTTCATCTCCAGCATCTTCGCTTTGACGTCCTTGGCCGCCAGCATGCTCGGCAGGGATTCCCCGGTAATATGCTGCGTCGTGCCCTGCAGGCGCGACAAGGAATCGAGCGATACCCAGGCAAAGCCCGCCGTGATCAGCGCAATGGCGGAGAAGGTGGCGACAAGCGACGTTCGGATGGATGGTCTGGACATGCACGGGCTCCCATATCGGTACGGCCTTCCCGCCAAGACGGAAAAGGGGCACCCCGGAGCAGACGTCATGACTGGCGGGATCGATTAACCGGAGTCATTCCGGCATCACGTTCAACTTCGCTGGTGAGGTTGGATCGAAACGATTAAATTAATGTAAGTTTTAACGAACACCTGCAATTTTTCGAGTCTTTGCTCACGACGAGGGCGAAAGCCCACCTTGAATCATACCCGGATTGCCTGTTCCGTGAAGTCCTCGGTTCCGAAGAACCTGAGATAACGCTCGACCTCCGATGGCTCGCCCGTTGCCTTGCGCGGATTGTCGGAGAGCTTGACGGCCGGACGGCCATTGGCGTCGGTGACCTTGCAGACGACCGAGATCGGATTGAGACCGCCGACCTCAACCGGCGCGCAGCCGGCAAAATCGTTCGTGAGGTTGGTGCCCCAGCCGAAACTCATACGCACCCGCCCCTCGAAATGCCGGTAGGTCTCGAGGATGGTCGCGGCGTCGAGACCGTCGGAGAAGATCAACAGTTTCTCCTTCGGATCACGGCCCATCTTCTTCCACCAGGCGATGATCTTCTCGCCGCCTTCGATCGGCGGGGCGCTGTCGGGGCGGAAGCCGGTCCAGTCGGCGACCCAGTCCGGCGCATTGCGCAGGAAAGCGGCCGTGCCAAAGGCATCCGGCAGCACGATCAGAAGGTTGCCGCCATAGAGCTGGTTCCAGTCCTGCAGAACCTTGTAGGGCGCTTCGCCGAGTTCCTGATCGTTGCGGGCAAGAGCCGCCGCGACCATCGGCAATTCATGGGCATTGGTGCCGAGCGCTTCAAGATCGGTATCCATGGCGAGCAGGACGTTGCTGGTGCCGGAGAAGGACTTGCCGATGCCTTCCTTCAGGGCTTCGACGCACCAGCGCTGCCACAGGAAGCTGTGGCGGCGGCGCGTACCGAAATCGGAAATGCGCAGGTTCGGATAGGCCCGCAGTTGCTCGACCTTCGACCACATCTTGGCCTTGGCGCGGGCATAGAGGACATCCAGCGCAAACGGCCCCATGTCCTTCATCGCCGTGCGCGAGCGCAACTCGTTGACGATCGCCAGTGCCGGGATTTCCCACATCGTCGTGTGGGTCCACTTGCCCGGAAAGGTCAGCTCGTACTGGCCATGACGGCGCGAGAGCTCGTAGTCCGGCAGCTGGAAATCGGCGAGCCAGGCGAGGAAATCCGGCGCGAAGATCTGCTTGCGGCCATAGAAGGTGTTGCCGGCGAGCCAGATCATCTCCTTCTTGGTGAAACGCAGGTTGCGGACATAATCCAGTTGCTCGCGCAATTCCTGCTCGTCGATCTCCTCGGTAAGCAGCACGGTCTTCGTGCGGTTGATGACCGAGAAAGTGGCATCGACTTCCGGGTAGAGCCGCCAGATCATCTGCAGCATCAGGAGCTTGTAGAAATCCGTGTCCAGCAGGCTGCGCACCACCGGATCGAGCTTCCAGGCATTGTCGTAGACCCGGCGGGCGATGTCCGTCTTGGTCATGAAATATCTCCTCGCTCCGGCACTGCATGGTCATACGCATGTGGTTCACGCCGCAGTCATGACACGGCATTCGGCCCGGCTGCAACACGAAAAACGCAACAAAACAGCACAGTTGACGCAGAAAGCCCGGCCGAAGCCGGGCTTTCGCATTATCTTACGAAGACGAGGATCAGGCCACCAGCAGGAAGTCGCTGGCCGACAGGCTCGTGACGTTGTCAAGCGTGACGACCAGAACGGCATCGTGATCGTTGTTCGTGCCATCGGCGTCATACCAGAGCCGGCCATTGTCCTTTTCGAAGAAGAACTGCGCAGCCGTACCGGTGGCCTGCAGGTCATTGCCGGAAAACAGCGCCAGGCTTGAGAAGCCGAATTCCGACTTGTCGATGACGAGCTTGTCCTCGCCCCGTTTGAAATCGGTGATCTCATCGCCCGAACCGATGGCATCCTGCGACTTGTAGACGAACTGGTCGGCGCCGGCGCCGCCGGTCAGCAGGTCGCCATGGGCTCCGCCCTCCAGGATATCGTTACCGTCACGACCATCGAGCCTGTCGTCGCCGCCACCGCCGACGAGCTTGTTGTTGGCGGCACTTCCAAGAATCGTGTCGTCGCGATCGCTGCCGATGACATCCTCGATGCTCGACACCGACAGACCGGCGGCAAGGCCGCCATTCTTGGCGTTGTTCTGCAGGTCGAGGATGACCGACTTGTCGGAGACGATATTGAAGGTCAGCAGGTCGCGGCCGAGACCACCCTGGAAATAATCCGTCCCCGAAGCATCGGTGCGTTCGAGATGGTCGTTTCCGTCATCGCCGTAGAGCTTGTCGTTGCCCTTACCGTCGATCAGGTAATCGACGCCGGCGCCGGCCCGGAACGTGTCGTTGCCAGCGCCACCG
Organism: Pararhizobium sp. O133; assembly: GCF_051669845.1. Taxonomy (NCBI): domain Bacteria; kingdom Pseudomonadati; phylum Pseudomonadota; class Alphaproteobacteria; order Hyphomicrobiales; family Rhizobiaceae; genus Pararhizobium; species Pararhizobium sp. O133. The sequence continues at coordinate 6,459 of NZ_CP196431.1, forward strand.
GACAGGCGGTCTGAGCCTGCGCCTGCGGTCACCGTGTCATTGCCGGAGCCGCCTTCATAATCGAGCGTTTCCATGCCGGTGAACGACGTCGTCGCGTTGACGTTGACGAGGCTGTTGCTGAAGACGAAGGTGACATTGGAGGTCTCCTGCGAGAAGTCGATGAAGACCCGGTCCGTGCCGCTGCCACCCGAGGCATAGTCGCCATTGTTGATGTGCAGCTGGTCGTTGCCGTTCTCGCCGTAGAGCTTGTCGCTCTGGGTGTCCTTGACGCCGCCGCTCGCCCAGAGCGTATCGTCGCCATCGCCGCCATAAAGCTTGTCGGTCCCACTGCCGCCGATGATCTCGTCGGCGCCGCCGAGACCCTTCAGCGTGTCATTGCCACTGCTGCCGTTGAAATAGTCATTCAACGCACCGCCCGTCATCGTGTCATTGCCGGAGCCCGATGTGATGTGAACGCGCTCGATATTCTTCAGCGTCACACCGCCATTGACGAGGGTGGCGTTGGACGACAGCGTGAAGGTGAGATCGGCCGTGCTCTTGAAGCGGTTGACCCAGCCCGTATCCGTGCCGGCACCGCCATCGATGTTGAACTGGCCGGCCGCCGAGCCGCTGGCATTGTTGACATAGGAAATATCATCGCCATCGCCGAGCGCGACAGTGTTGACATGAGTGCCGGTCTCGACGCTGACGGACACGCTGTCGCTGCCCGTTCCCGCGTCGATCTTGTTGGCGCCGCCGGTATCGACGATGGTGTCGGAGCCGGCACCGCCCTTGATTACATCATTGCCGGTCAGGCTGTAGAACTGGTCGGAACCGCTGCTGCCGGTCAGGGTGTTGTTGCCGGAACCGGCATCGAAATCGACATATTGCGCGCCCGTGCCGTTCAGCACATCGTTGCCCTTGCCGGTTTCGATGACGAAAGCTTCGCCGTCGGTGATAACAGTGCCATCCGAGAGCTTCGCAGTATTGCCGGTGATGGAGAAGGTGACGGCGCCCGTCACGTCGGAGCGGTCGACACCGACGGTGTCGAAGCCGGCACCGGCTCGGATCGTATCCTTGCCGCCGTTGCCGACTACCAGGATATCGTTGCCGTCGCCGCCGTCCAGCGTATCGACGCCCTCGCCGCCATCCAGCATGTCGTTGCCCTTGCCGCCAGACAGGACGTCGTTACCGTCAAGGCCGGAGAGCATGTCGTCGCCGGTCCAGCCGGTGAACTTGTCGGCCTTGTCGGAACCCGTGATCGAATAGGCCTCGAAGTTGACGATGCTGGTGCCGTTGGCAAGCACCTGTTTCACCCCGGGAGCCTTGGCGGTGAAGACGCCGGATACGCCATACAGTTCGACCCGGTCACTGCCGGTGCCACCGTCGAGCACATCCTTGCCCTCTTGCGCCGAGCTTTCGAGCGAGTGGGTGATGGTGTCGTTGCCGCTGCCTCCGAGAATGGTATCGTTGCCTCCGTTACCATAAAGGAAGTCGTCATCGGAACCACCGTCGATATAGTCGGCGCCTTCGCCGCCCTGGATGAAATCCGTGCCGATTCCGCCCAGGATGCGGTCATTGCCCGCGCCACCCAAGAGCGCATCGTCGCCTCTGTCGCCGTAGAGCCGGTCATCGCCATCATCGCCGGATAGAAAATCCTCTCCATAGCCGCCATAGATCACGTCATTGTCGTCGCCACCCGACAGCAAGTCGTCGCCGTTCCCACCATTCAGCAGGTCATTGCCTTCGTCGCCATAGACCATGTCGTCGCCAATGCCGCCATCCAGCTTGTCGGCGCCCTCGCCGCCCATGAAGCGGTCATTCCAACGGCCGCCGGTCATGGTGTCGGCAAAGGCACTGCCGGCGATATTGAACTGCTCGACATTGACCAGGGTCGCGCCGAGAAAGGTCTTGCTGGCGATCGGATCCCAGGCCGCGAAGGTCACGCCCTTGCTGGCGCTTTGGAAACTGAGATCGAGGCTGTCGAAACCGAGACCGCCATTGATCTTGTCTCCGGCTGCCGAACTCGTGGCCGGATCGAACCAGTAGATGACGTCGTCACCGGTTCCGGCATTGATGGTATCGCCACCCAGACCGCCGAAGAACTGGTCGTTTCCGGAACCGCCGGTCAGCGTATTGGCGCCGTCGGTCCCAAACAGCGTCTGGTCACCGACACCGGGGATCGTATAGGGCGCGGCGGCAGAAGTGGCCTGCATCGCATTCAATAATTTTTTCATCTTGTCCTCATGGATCATCAGCCAAACCGAACGTTTGGCCTTTGGGCTTCACTCGAACCGGCGCGTAAAAGCGCTCGGTTGATCATCGCTACCCTGCCGCTTGATGCCGATATGTTCCCACGGGAACAAAAACGTCTTGGGACCAGGTTTTTGGATTGGCGCGTATATGAGGAAAATCAAAGATATAACACAATAATATCACAAAATATCAAAACAAAAGTTGATATACTGCTGCATGATGTGATATTTCACCTTCAAGATTGCCGGAAGCAGACATCAAGTTGCAGGAAGTTGACGGAGGAGATTGGCATGACGACAATATCTGCCTGGGTCGGGACCAGCTGGAAGATGAACAAAACCTTGGCTGAGGCGATGACCTTCGCCGATGGCCTGGTGGGCAGCGATGCCACGCGCGACCCGCGCATTCAGCGCTTCGTCATTCCGCCGTTCACGTCCGGCCGGCAGGTCAAGGACAGGCTGGCTACGACCAGCGTCAAGGTCGGCGCGCAGAACATGCATTGGGACGACGCAGGCGCCTGGACCGGGGAAATCTCGCCGGTCATGCTCAAGGACTGCAATCTCGACATCGTAGAACTCGGTCATAGTGAACGACGCGAGCATTTCGGCGAAACCGACCGCACGGTCGGCCTGAAGACCGCCGCAGCCGTGAAACACGGGCTGATTCCGCTGATCTGCATCGGTGAGACCCTTGCGGAGCGCGAAGCCGGCCACGCCGATGTCGTGCTGAAGCGGCAGGTGGAAGGCGCGCTTGGCCTGCTTGAAGGCGCCGACAAGACCAGGCCGATCCTGCTTGCCTACGAACCGGTCTGGGCGATCGGTGTCGGCGGCATCCCTGCCTCGGCCGACTATGCCGACGAGCGGCACGCGCTGATCGCGGAATGGGCAAAAAACAGCCTCGGCGTAGCCGTACCAGTGCTCTACGGCGGCAGTGTCAATCCCGGCAATTGCGAGGAGCTGATCGCCAAGCCGCATATCGACGGCCTGTTCATCGGCCGCTCGGCCTGGGACGTCAACGGTTATCTCGACATTCTGAACCGCGTCTCCGCGACGCTCTGACAAACAAAGAAGGAAGGATACAGCCATGAAAATCGCCATCGGCGCCGACAGCGCGGGCAAGCCGCTCCTCGACATCATCGAAGCGCATCTGGCCACCAAGAGCGGCCTTGAAATCCAGAACCTCAGCCAGTCCGGCTTCTATGCCGACCTGTCCAAAAGCCTCGCGGAAACCATCGTCCGCGGCGAGAACGAACGCGGCATCCTGATCTGCGGCACCGGCATCGGTGTTTCCATCTCAGCCAACAAGGTACCCGGCATCCGCGCGGCCCTGACGCACGACACCTATTCGGCGGAACGCGCGGCGAAGTCCAACAATGCCCAGATCATCACCATGGGCGCGCGCGTCGTCGGCTCCGAACTTGCCAAGGCCATCGTCGACAAATGGCTGGAATCCGAATTCGATCCGAACGGCTCCTCCGCCGGCAACGTTGAGGCTATCGATCGTCTCGACGCCGGCAAGTAGTGGTCTGACCTAACCTTCCGCAGAATATGTAGATCCTCCCTCATGTCCTGCAGAACGACGCCCGGCGAAAATGCCGGGCGTTTTCGTTTGGGCTCCGTGAAATAGTCTTCCCTCTCCTCCACCGCTTCAACAGCGCGCGCATGGCTTGACGGGAATGCGAAGGCGTGATGCTACTATACATTGCACATCTTCGAACCCGCAAGCAGACGGAGCCGATCATGGAACAACAATCTCTCTCCGAAACACCCGCGCCAAAACGCGCCAAGATGGTTGGCTGGTACAATCCGACAATGCTGATCAGCACCGCGATCCGCGTGGCGATCTCGACCGTGTTCGGGGAGTTTGCCGATCGCCGCGAGGCAATGGCGGCAGCAAGACCCATCTCGCCGAAAGAAATCGATGAGACATATGTATATGGGCACAAGGAGGACGGAGATTTCTGGTTCGACTTCATGGCCGATACCGGCGACGGCTGGAACTCCACCTATGCCATCGCACGGCTTCTCGCCGCGCCGTCCCTCACCTGTGGCGGCGCGACGGAACCGCTGCAACGCGGCCGGATCCTCATCATGGGTGGCGATCAGGTCTATCCGACGGCCTCGCGGGCGGATTACGAGGTCAAGCTGATTGGACCCTTCGACGAAGCGGCCCGGCGAAGTCCCATACCCTCAAAAACCGACGTCTACGCCATACCCGGCAATCACGATTGGTATGACGGCCTGTCAGCTTTTCTTGGCCAGTTCTGCCGCAGGCGAAACGGTGACACGTGGGCAAAGCCGAGGCGTGGAAAAGAGTTCGGTGGACGAGAAACGCAGCAGACACGCAGCTATTTCGCCCTCTCGCTTCCAGGGGACTGGTGGCTCTGGGGCGCGGACGTCCAACTGTCGGGCTATATCGACCAGCCGCAGGTGGATTTCTTCGAGCATGTCGCCAGGGAATGGATGCAAGAAGGCTCGAAGCTGATCCTGTGTACGGGCCAACCGATCTGGACCGGTGTCGATATCGACAACCCTGCCCCGACCTTCAAGAACTTCTCATATCTCGAAAGCATCGCGACGCGCGACGAAAAGCGACATCGCCTCTGCGTCGTCCTGACCGGCGACAGTCATCACTATTCCCGCTATGTCGAGGACGACCGCCACTATATCACCGCGGGTGGCGGCGGCGCATTCCTGCATCCGACCCATCATCTTGCCGACAAATGCTTCGACTGGGAGCACCCGGCGCCGGGCAAGCCGCATGTGGCCGGACAGAAGGACTACCCTCGCTCGTTCAAGCTGGCACGCGATCCCGTCACGAACGAACCGGTCACCTTTCCGGATGAAGGCACCAGCAAGACACTTTCCTTCCGGAACCTGGCCTTTGCGCTTCTAAACCCGCAATATACGTTCACGCTCGGCTGCGCCTGCGCCCTTTACATGTGGATGCTGCATGCAAATGCCAAACTGCTCGGGGGCACGCTCATCGAACTGCTTTCGGCGCAAACCGGTTTGTGCGCCATCGCCGCGACCTATTTCCGGATCGTCTTCGCCTCGCCCTGGCCCGTTATACTGGCGGGGGTTGTCGGCGGCGCCTATTATTATCTCGCCGATTTCTCACCCACATGGCGGCGCGGTATCGTCGGCGTTACTCACGCGGTCTGCCAGTTCGGGGTGGTCATGGCCGCCACCTGTCTGCTTGCATGCTGCGCCGGGCTGCCATCGGATGGATGGCTCATCATATTATCAGGCATTGTCGGTGGTGTTCTCGCCGGGACGATGCTCGGCACCTATTTCCTGATCTGCCTCAACGTTTTCGGCAAGCACTGGAACGAGGCTTTTTCCGCGCTGCGCATCGAAGACTACAAGTGCTTCCTGCGCCTGAAGATTGACAGACAGGGTCGTCTGTCGATTTATCCAATCGGATTGAAGACGGTTCCGCGCGACGATGGAGCGGAACTGCGTGATCCGTCCTTGCGGGAGCATCTTATCGAGGGACCGCTCGTCCTGTGAGAAGAGGACGGCGGATCGGCCCGCCATCCCAAATTGACTAGTTTTTTAAAGGACGAAATAGCCCTTCGACAGGGTTACCGCGTCATCGAGATGGATGGCGAAATCGACCTTCTTGTCGCCGTTCGTATCGCCGTAGATATAGGTATCCGAATCCCGCTTGATGTAGCGCAGTTCGCCGGCAGTGCCGGTGAAGACGGCCGTGCCGAGATAGGTGAAGGCCTGGTCGCCGGCGAGGTTGGCATTGGCGTCAATGGCCGAGAGATTGATCTTGTCGCCGCCCGTTCCGGAGAAATCGAAGATCGTGTCGCGGCCGGCGACGGCGACCGTGCTGTCGGCAAGCGTCTTGAAGACGAAGGTATCGCTGCCCACGCCGCCGGTGAGATCATCAGCGCCCAGTCCACCATAGAGCGTGTCATTACCGGCAGCACCCGACAGGGTGTCGTTGCCGGCGCCGCCGGTGAGCAGATTGGCCGCCGCGTCGCCGTAGAGCTTGTCCGCATGGCTCGAGCCGGTCAGGCGCTCGATCGAGACATAGGTATCGCCCTTGGCGTCGCCTGTGTTGAGGCTGACGCTGGCAAGGCTTGCCGTCACGCCGGCGCCCGCTCCGGCATAGGAAGCCGTGTCCGTGCCTGCCCCGCCATCGAGCTTGTCGGCGCCGGCACCACCGTTCAACGTGTCGTTACCAGCTTCTCCAAACAGCTGGTCGTTGGCGCCGTACCCATAAAGCACGTCATTCCCATCGCCACCGAGGATCTTGTCGGCTCCGATGCCGCCCTTCAACGTGTCCGCAGTCGTCTTGCCGGTGATCGTCTCGAGCATGTCGGTAATGCCAATGGTGAAAGTCTTGGTCACCGTCAGGCCGCCCGCATCCTTCACCTTAACGGTAATCGTGTCGCTCTGGACAGCCTCGTAATTGATCGTCTTGGCTACCTGCAGCTTGTTGCCATCGAGCTTGAACAGGCCGCCGGCATTGTCCGTCAAGGTATAGGTCAGCGCCTTGCCCTCCGGATCGACCGCCGACAGCGTGCCGATCGTCGTGCCGACCTTGGTGTTTTCAGCCACCGTCGACTTCGACAGGGCAACAGAACCCGGCGCCTCGTTGACGTCCGTGATGCCGATCGTGAAGGTCTTGCTCGTCTTGTTGCCGGCCGGGTCGGACACCTGAACCGTGATCGTGTCTGATTTCAGCACCTCGTAGTTCACCGCCTTGGCCAGTTGCAGTTTGTTACCCGAAAGCTTGAATAAGCCGCCTGCGGTATCCGTCAGCTTGTAGGTCAGCGCCTTGCCTTCCGGGTCGACGGCCGACAGCGTGCCGATCGTCGTTCCAACAGCGGAGTTTTCGGCAATGGAGGCTTTTGACAATGCGAGCGATGTTGGGGCCTTGTCCTCGGTTGTCAGCGCCGTCAGGTCGATCGTGCCATCGGAGAACTTGGCGACCTCGATATTCTTCAGCGTATCCTTGCCATCCTTGCCGGCCCGGTTGTCTTGGACCGTGACGCTGCCATCGGTATTCCTGGTCAGCGTGTAGCTGGCCTTGGTGCCGGAAAAGACGGCGGTATCCTTGCCGCCCTTGCCGTCGAAGACATCGTTGCCGCCATTGCCGCGAATGGTGTCGCCAAACTGGGTCCCGCTATATTTGTCGGCGCCCGCCGAGCCGACGATATTGTGCGCCTCTGCCCAGAGAAAGCCTTCCAGAGGCTCCGGATTGGAGAAGCCGCCGCCGTCATGATCGTCCCCCATCAGGCCATAGATCACGGCATGGAGGTCGCCCTTGACACCATAGGGATTGGAAATATTGAGACCGCTGATCTCGATCGGCGTGGTCACGTTTATGATGTGATCGTTCTCGTCTTGATCGAACGAACCGTTCGAGCTGTTGTAGCTGTCGCCGAGCTTCGAAAGGCGAACCGTGGTCAGCGTGCCGCTCAGCGTATGGTCGTTGAAGTAATAGTTGAAATCCGTTCCGTCGAGGATGATGGCCTTGGTCTCGCTTTCCTGGCCCTCCACGACCTTGTCGAGAAGTACGATCTCATCGCCTTCGAACGTGCTGTCTCCACCCAGGATATACGGCCATCCCGTCGGTACGAGGCCGGAGAAATAGCTGGTGAACTCGGTGTTGAAATCGACGCCGGCGGCGGAGCCGATCTCGGCAGTCAGGGTGATGGTGATGGTCATCTCGTCAGTCCTTGTCGTTGGGTGGACGGCTCGGCCGTTGCCGCTTTGCTGGCATGGCCGCCGACGAGACGCCGGCGACCGTGATCGCAAACCACCCGCATTCGCGCGTGGGTCAGGCTCAGAATTTGATCGTCAGCGAAGCCTTGGCGTTGAAACCCGGGCTTGGATCGGCGTTGAGGTATTGCGTGTATTCACCGTCGAATATGTTGTTCAGCTGCAGGTTCGCCGTGGTCGTGTCATTGACCTCGAAATTGGCGAAGACATCGACCAACTGATAGGCCTCGCCGACGAAACCGGTGGCGAGGTCGTCATCCTTCCTGCCGACGATCGTCAGGCGCGTGCCGGCCGTCAGTCGCTCATCCAGCGCACGGAAACCGAGCGACGTGACGACGCGGAACGGCGGCACCTTCTGCAACGGGCCGCCGGTGGTGAGGTTCTCGCCATCGAGAACCTGGCCGGAGAGGCCGGCAAAGACCGTTCCGGCATCGTAATTGGCCTCGAATTCGAAGCCCTTGATGCGCGCCTTGGCGATATTCTGGTATTGGTAGCCGCCCGGGATCGGGAACCTCTGGAAGACCTGGTCGATATAATCATCGACATCGTTCTGGAAGACGCCCAGCTTGACGCGCAGTTGGTCCGTCGCGAACACATCGTCGAAGCGTAGGTTGACGCCGGCTTCGATCGTGTGCGCCACTTCCGGCCTGAGGTCGGGATTGGGAAAGAACTGCCCCATCACCGGCGGCGGATGGAAGCCGTCGATCAGGGTTTCTGTGATCGCCGGCGCTCGGTAACCCTCCGCATAGGTGGTATAAAAGGTCACCTGTTCCCAGGGCGTGACGCCGACCGTGATCTTCGGGGAGAGGTGTTGGCCATCGACACTGATATCGTCGTCCTTCAGGCTGTAGCCGTCGTAGCGCAGGGCGCCGATCACCTCCAGCCAGTCATCGAACGAGATCTTGTCCTGGACATAGCTGCCATAGGCGACGCGCGTGCCCGACGGCGTCAGGTCGTCGCTGCTGCCGGCCGGATCGACCGTCGTCACCCTATCGCGGAAGACATCGGCGCCATAAGTCAGCTCATGCGTCAGGGAGCCGGTGTCGAAGGTTGAGGTATTGAAGATATCGAAGCCGGCGGTGCCCACATCGAAGGACTGCGCGGAATCGCCGATGGCGGCGGACTGATCGGACAGGGTACTGGTGTAATAGACCTTGGCACTCAGGTCCCAGAAGTCCGAATCCGGCGTGTAGCGATAGCCGGCCGTATAGGTATCGACCGTAACGTCCACCTCACGGACACTGGCGGAGCCGTTTTCGAAAGTGTTGAAGTAGCGCGTCGCCGAAAGGCTGATTTCCTGATCGTCCGTCGGACGGATCCGGGCCTTGGCAAGACCGGACCGCAGGTCCTGCGCCGACTCGATCGTTTCGCCATCGCCCGATCTGTAGTCGTCCGGCTTGAACCAGGTGCCGGCGATGACGAAATCGGCGGCATCCTCCATGCGGATCGCCGCTTCGCCATGCACGGTCGGGCCAAAGCCGTTGGTATCGAGACCAAGCTTGATACGGCCGCCTTGGTCTGCTCCGTCCAGCAGCACGTCATCGGCATCAATGGTGGTGAAGTTGACCACGCCGCCGATCGCGCCGCTGCCGTAAACGACAGCGCTCGGCCCGCGTGTCACATCGACCGCTTTCAACATGTTGGTATCGAGATAGAACGTGCCATTGGCCTCATGGCCATTTTTCTGGAAGTTCTGGCGGGCACCGTCGACCATGACGTTGACGCGGCCGAAATCCTGCAGGCCGCGCATGTTGATGGCCGTGCCCGGATCATCGGCCGAGGTCTGGGTCGTGACGCCGGGGATCAGCGTCATGATCTGCGAGACCGGCGCGCCCGGCATCGTCACGTCGAGTTCGTCACGGGTGACCGCGCTGGAACCGGACAGCGTGTCATAGACGGCTTCACCGAGCCGCGTCGCGGTCGCCACCAGCTTTTCGAGCACCGTGCCGTTTTCCGACAGGTCCTCGGCAGGCGCCTCCGTTGCCTCCGCATCCTGTGCGAAGGCGGGATTGGAGGCTGGCCCGGGCATGGCGGCGATCAGCATGGCGGCGGCCGAGACCGTCGCCAGAAGCAGGAAACGACGCTGGAGGACGCCGTTCTTTGAACGCAGTTCAGGGCGGCCTTTCGGGCCGCCCCTTTTTTCGTTTGTCATCGAACTTCTCGGCATCACAGGACGAAATATCCCTTCGTCAGAGTGACCGCGTCATCGAGATGGATGGCGAAGTCGGCCTTCGCGTCACCATTGACGTCGCCGTAAACATAGGTGTTGGCCGATGTCTTGTAGAAGCGCAGTTCACCCGCCTTGCCGGTGAACTCGGCCGCACCGATGAACGAGAACGCCTGATCGCCCGCGGACTTCGTGCTGGCATCGATCGTTGATAGATCGATCCGGTCGCCCGCGGTGCCCGAGAAGTCGAAGATCGTGTCGCGACCTGTCGAGGAGACCGTCGAGTCACCCAGCGTCTTGAACAGGAAGGTGTCCTTGCCCGCTCCACCCGTCAGGTCGTCGGCGCCGAGACCGCCGTAGAGCGTGTCATTGCCCGCATCGCCGTAGAGCAGGTCGTTGCCGGCATAACCGATCAGCGTGTCGTTGCCAGCGCCGGCGACGATCTTGTCGGCGCCGATACCGCCCTTCAGCGTCTGCGAGGCCGAAGTCCCGGTAATGGTTTCGAGCATGTCGGTCACGCCGATCGTGAAGGTCTTGGTCACCGTCAGGCCGCCGGCATCCTTGACTTCGACCTTGATCGTGTCGCTCTGCACCTTCTCATAATCGATACCCTTGGCAACCTGCAGCTTGTTGCCATCAAGCTTGAACAGACCACCCGCATTGTCGAGCAGCTTGTAAGTCAGCGCCTTGCCTTCCGGATCGAGCGCCGACAGCGTGCCGATCGTGGTGCCGACCTTGGTGTTTTCGGCAACCGTCGCCTTCGACAGGGCGACAGAACCCGGCGCTTCGTTGACGTCGGTGATGCCGATGGTGAAGGTCTTGGTCACCTTCAGGCCGCCGGCGTCTTTGACCTGAACCGTGATCGTGTCCGACTTCAGCTTTTCATAATCGACCGCCTTTGCTAGTTGTAGCTTGTTACCATCGAGCTTGAAGAGACCGCCGGCATTGTCGGTCAGCGTGTAGGTCAGGGCCTTGCCTTCCGGATCGACAGCCGACAGCATGCCGATCGTGGTGCCGACCTTGGTGTTCTCGGCCACGGTCGCCTTCGACAGCGCGACAGAACCCGGCGCCTCGTTGACGTCGGTGATGCCGATGGTGAAGGTCTTCGTCACCGTCAGGCCGCCGGCGTCTTTGACCTGAACCGTGATCGTGTCCGACTTCAGCTTTTCATAATCGACCGCCTTTGCTAGTTGTAGCTTGTTACCATCGAGCTTGAAGAGACCGCCGGCATTGTCGGTCAGCGTGTAGGTCAGGGCCTTGCCTTCCGGATCGACAGCCGACAGCATGCCGATCGTGGTGCCGACCTTGGTGTTCTCGGCCACGGTCGCCTTCGACAGCGCGACAGAACCCGGCGCCTCGTTGACGTCGGTGATGCCGATGGTGAAGGTCTTCGTCACCGTCAGGCCGCCGGCGTCTTTGACCTGAACCGTGATCGTGTCCGACTTCAGCTTTTCATAATCGACCGCCTTTGCTAGTTGTAGCTTGTTACCATCGAGCTTGAAGAGACCGCCGGCATTGTCGGTCAGCGTGTAGGTCAGGGCCTTGCCTTCCGGATCGACAGCCGACAGCATGCCGATCGTGGTGCCGACCTTGGTGTTCTCGGCCACGGTCGCCTTCGACAGCGCGACAGAACCCGGCGCCTCGTTGACGTCGGTGATGCCGATCGTGAAGGTCTTCGTCACCGTCAGGCCGCCGGCGTCCTTGACCTCGACCGTGATCGTGTCCGACTTCAGCTTTTCGTAGTCGACCGCCTTTGCCAGCTGCAGCTTGTTGCCGTCCAACTTGAACAGGCCACCGGCATTGTCGGTCAGCGTGTAGGTCAACGCCTTGCCTTCCGGATCGACCGCAGAGAGCGTGCCGATCGTTGTGCCGACCTTGGTGTTTTCGGCAACCGTCGCCTTCGACAGCGTGACCGAACCCGGTGCTTCGTTGACGTCGGTGATGCCGATGGTGAAGGTTTTGGTCACTGTCAGGCCGGCCGCATCCTTCACCTGAACCGTGATCGTGTCCGACTTCAGCTTTTCGTAATCGACCGCTTTCGCCAACTGCAGCTTGTTGCCGTCGAGCTTGAAGAGACCGCCGGCATTGTCGGTCAACGTGTAGGTCAACGCCTTGCCTTCCGGATCGACCGCAGAGAGCGTGCCGATCGTGGTTCCGACCTTGGTGTTTTCGGCCACAGTTGCCTTCGACAGCGTGACCGAACCGGGTGCTTCGTTGACGTCGGAGACACCGATCGTGAAGGTCTTCTCCGTGACGTTGCCGCCGACGTCGATCGCCTCGACCTTGATCGTATAGCCCTTCGCGGTTTCGTAATCGAGCACCTTGGCGACCTGCAGCTTGTTATCGACGATCTTGAACATGCCGCCCGGGTTGGACGACAGGTTGTAGACGACATCGCCGCCTTCCGGATCGATGGCGGACAGCATGCCGACCGTGGTGCCGACCTTGGTGTTCTCGGCCACCGTCGCCTTCGACAGCGTGACCGAGACTGGAGCCTCATCGATATTCGTCACCTTGATCGTGAAGTTCTTCGACGTCGTGTTACCGGCCGCGTCCTTGACCAGGACGGTGATCGGATGGTTCTTCACCGTCTCGTAGTCCAGGCCTGCCTTGACGCGCAGCTGGTTGCCGACGATCTCGAACTTGCCATCCGGGTTGGAGCCGAGGCTGTAGCTGAGCGAGCCACCTTCCGGATCGGCCGCCGACAGCGTGCCGATGACCGTGCCGACCGCTGCATTTTCCGCAACCGTGGCCTTGCTGAGGGCAAGGTTGACCGGGGCTTCGTTGACGTCGGTGACGCCGATGGTGAAGGTCTTATCCGTCGTGCTGCCGAACGTGTCGGTCACCCGAACGGTGATTTCATGCGATTGCGCAGTTTCGAAATCGACGCCGGCCTTGAGACGCAGCTCATTGCCGACGATCTCGAACTTGTCGCTGACGGCGCCGGTGAGCGCGAAGCTGACCGTTCCGCCATCCGGATCCACCGCCGAGAGCGTGCCGATCACGGTTCCGACCGCAGCATTTTCGGCAACGGAAGCGTTCGAAAGCTGGATGTTTTCGGGCGGCTCGCCGACCACTTCCTCGCTGCCATCCGAGAGATCGACGATGACATCCTTGAAGCGCAGGAATTCGACGCCGGTGAGTGTATCGCTGGTGCCGGCCGCCTTGTCGAGCACCGTGAAGGTGCCGTCCTCGTTGTCAGTGACAGTGTAGCCGGACTTGAAGTCACTATAAACAGCGACGTCGGAGCCGAAACCGCCGGAGATGATGTTGTTGCCCGCACCACCGGTAATGGTGTCGTCACCGCCGCCGCCCGAGAGCAGGTCGTTTCCGGCCCCGCCTTCGATCTCGTCGCCGTATTGGGTGCCGGCATAGATATCCGCGCCGGCCGAGCCGATGAAGTGCTGGGCATAGGCGTCCAGGCCATCGGCGATCTTGTCGAGCGCTGCCGCAACCTTGGCGGCTGTCGCCGGGTCGGTCGAATTGCCATACATATGGGCAATACCGAACAGATGGACGAGACCGTTGGCTTCGATCTCGGCCTCTTCCGTCGGATTGCTCGGAACGCCATTGACAAAGTCGAGGCCGGTGATTTTCAGCGTCGTGTCGGCACCGGTGAAGGCACCATTGCCGTTGAAGCTGCCGGAACCGCGCGTCCCGAACTCGATCGTGTTGATCTCGCCGGCAATCGTATGCGTGCCGAAATTGTAGGAGAGGTCGCCACGCGCGAGCACGTATTTCGAGGTGGCCGACGTGCCGTAGCCGATGAACATTTCCTCACCGGCAAATAGACCGCTGTTATCGAAGGACGGGAAGCCGCCGCCGGCCGTATCCGAGATGAAGCCACCGCGCATATAGGCTTCGAAATCGACGCCCGCGATGCCCGAGCCGGACACATCGATGGTGATCGTACCCTTCGATGGTTCCGTCGGCGCATCGTCGATGTCGTTGACGTCGATCGTGAAGGTTTCCTGCGTCTGGTTGCCGCCCGCATCGGAGGCGATGATTTTGATTTCATGCGAGGACGCGGTCTCGAAGTCGATCGCACCCTTCACCCGCACCTCATTGCCGACGATCTCGAAGAAATCGCTCGGCTCCGCCAGCGTGTAGGTGACGGCGCCACCTTCCGGGTCGGTGGCCGACAGGGTGCCGACCACCGTGCCGACAGCGCTGTTTTCGTCGATATCGTCGTTCGACAAAGCAAGGTTGGTCGGCGCCAAATCCGGCGTATCGACGGTGATCGAAAGATCCTTCTCGAACGTGTTGCCGGCGCCATCGGTCACCTTGACGCGCACGGTGTAGCTGCTGGCATCGAGCACGCCCGCGAGCTTGATCGCGGAACCGTCGAGCACGAACAGGCCGCCGGCATCGTCGATCAGCGAGAAGGAATGCGTGTCGCCGGAATCCTGATCCGTGACCTGCAGCGAGCCGACGACCTCGCCGACCGTAGCATTGCCCGCCACATGCGCATCGTCGAGCGCAACATTGGTCGGCGTATAGTTCGCCTGGTGCGTGGAGAGATTGTAGGTGAGGTTGTTGAACTTGAGGATTTCGACATTGCTGAGCGTATCGGCGCCCGTTCCCCCCGTCGAGCGGTTGTCGGTGACCGTGATCGAGCCGTCGCCATTGACCGTGAAGCCGTAATTGCCGCTCGGACCGCCGAACGTGCCGTCGAATACAACGGTATCGGTGCCTGCGCCGCCGTCGATCGTGTCGTTACCGCCGCCGCCGGCCAGCGTGTCATTGCCCTCGCCGCCATTGATGGTGTCGGCGAATTTCGAGCCAGTGAACGTGTCGTTACCGTCCGAACCGGTGAAATTTTGGGCAAAGCGGTCCAGCAGGTCGTGCAGTGTCGAGACCTGCCCCTTCTGGAGAGCGTAATAGAGCGCCGAAACGAAATTGTTCGACGAGCTGCCGCCGCCCGCACCGGCCGCGGTGGTGATATCGAAACCGGAAATCTTCAGGAGTTGCTCGAACGCCGTGTAGAGTTCCGTTCCGGAAGCCGGCGCCGTGCCGGTGACGTTGCCGAAGGTGATCGAATTGACCGAGCCCGAGATATAGCCGTGGGCGTTGGGAAACTGCGACTGGAGATGGATGGAATCGTAGGAAAGATCCTCGCCGTCGATGGACACGACATGGGTTGCAGCCGACGTGTTCGACGATCCCGAGTCACGATAGCGGAACGTGACCTGGTCGCCGTTGTAATAGCCATAAGAGCCGTCCGGCGTGCCACCGTGAAAAGCGGACGAACCGTTCAGCGCCACTTCGGCGAAATATTCCGCGAAATAGGTGTCGAAATTGATGCCATCCAGCGCCGAGGCGTCGATGTTGATCGTCGCACGCTCCTGCACATCGACTGTGAAGGTTTCCTTGTAGCTGTTGCCGGCGCTGTCGGTGACGGTGACGTCGACCGAATGGCTGGTCGCCTGGCTGTAATCGAGGCTTGAGGCGAGCACGAGCCGGGTGATACCGGCAACGGTTTCGATGGCAAACTTGCCGATTGCGTCGTTGCTCAACGTATAGGTCAGCGTGCCGCCTTCCGCATCGGTCGTCGTCAGAACACCAATGGCGGTCCCGATCGGCGAGGTTTCACTGATGCGGGTGGAATTCAGCGCGATATCGGTTGGCGTATAGTTGGCCTGATGTGTCGTCAGGTTATAGGTGAGGTTGCTGAACTTCAGGATTTCGACATTGCTGATCGTGTCGGCCCCGGTTCCGCCGGTCGAACGGTTGTCGGTGACCGTGATCGAGCCGTCGCCGTTGACCGTGAAGCCGTAATTGCTGCTCGGACCGCCGAACGTACCGTCGAAAACAACGGTATCCGTGCCGGCGCCACCATCTATTATGTCGTCTCCGGCACCGCCGGTGATCGTGTCGGAGCCGTCGCCACCATTGATGGTGTCGTCCCCCTCCCCTCCGCTCAGTACGTCATTGCCGTCACCGCCATTAATGACATCGGCAAATGCCGATCCGGTGAACGTGTCGTTGCCGGTCGAGCCGGTGAAGTTCTGGGCGTAGTTCGACATGGCAGCGTAAATTGCTGTCGCGTTGCCGGTCTGCACGGCGCTGTAGAGCGCATAGATCAGGTTGAGCTGGGCGACATGACCCGTGCCGACCGCCGCCGTCAGGTCGAAGCCGGAAATCTTGAGCTGTTCGGACAGACCCTGTAGCAGACCGGAATCGCCGATGCCGGCCGTACCGGTGGTGACGCCCTCGACCCACTGGCCGAAGGTCAGGCTCTGGAGCGAGCCGGAAATACCGTGGCCGTTGGCCGTACCGGAATGGATGTAGTCATAGGCGAGGTCCGTGCCTTCGAGGACCACGCGATCGGTGGTCGCGACGCCGCCTTCCTTGTAATTGAAGGCGATCTGCTCGCCGCTGACATTCTGCGGGCTACCGTAGAAGATGTCCGGCGTGCCGCCGTAGAAGGTAAAGGCACTGTTGCCCAGGCCGGAGAAATAGGTGGAAATGAAGGTCGCGAAGTCGATACCGCCGGCGACGCCGGAGGCATCGATCGTCAGCGTACCTTCCGGCGCATCGAAAGCGTCGGCATGCTGGATGGTGAAGGTCTTGTTGGTCGTGTTGCCATTGGCGTCGGCGACCTGGACGGTGATCTCGTAGCTCTTGCTGACGGCGGTCTCGTAGTCGCCGAGCTGCTGGGCGAGTTTCACCTTGTTGCCATCGAGCACGAACAGGCCGTCCGCGTCGTCGAGTAGCGTATAGGTGAGCACGCCACCTTCCGGGTCGGTTGACGCGAGATTGCCGACCAGCGTGCCGGCCGCCGAATTTTCAGCGACGGCGATCGCCTGCAGTGTCGGAACATAGGGCGAGGACAGCGTCGGGGTGCTGGGCGCTTCATCGACATTGTCGATGGCGATCGTATATTCCTGCGAGGTCGCGTTGCCGAAACTGTCGGTCGCGATCACCTTGATCAGGTGCGAGGCCGCGGCCTCATAATTGACGCCGGCCTTGAGGCGCAGTTCGTTACCGACGATCTCGAACTTGTTGCCGGTATTGGTATCGAGCGTATAGGTGATCGCGTCACCATCCGCATCGACCGCCGACAGGAGGCCGACAACCGTGCCGATGGCCGAGTTTTCGGCGATCGAGGTGGCGGAGAGCTCGATGTCGGTCGGCGCGGTGTTGACGACATCCTCTTCGATGGCGACCGGCAGGACGATGCCTTCCTCGTATTCGATATTGTCATAGGTCGGACCGTAGGCCGTTGCGAAACCGAAATCGTAGGAGGCGAGATCACCGAAATCGATATCCGAAAGCGCGACGATCTTGAACGTGAAGCTCGATGTGGACGCATCGAAGCTGATGCCTTCCTCGGCCGTGCCCGACAGGCCGTCATACTGCCAGCCGAACAGCGTGATCGCGTCTTCTCCGTTGATCTGCGGTGGCACCAGGAAGAAGTTCCACAGGCCGTCCGGATCCGAGACGGTGACCGTCGCAACAACCGTTCCGGCAGCGATCTGCGGATCGAAACTGTTGTCATCAATGGTGATTGTGGTCCCTTGCGGCGTGGTGATCGAGGCATTTGCCATCTGAAAAATCCTTTAGAATATTGAAGGGCACGGGTGCCCCTGGGCGGTATGGCATGGGCTGTCCCGATCCTCGGCTGCCCCAAGGATCGGGACGGCGGTCTTCAAAGGTGCGGGTGGCCACGGTCCCGCCGCAGCCGGCCCGCTGAAACCAGAGATGAGACGAAGGGGGATACTGGCCGCGTCGCCATCGTCATCGTCTTTCCTGATTCTGGATGGAGCACTTCCTGTCTCGGGAAAGTCGGTGAATGGCCAGCCGGGCGGCCTTCGGCCGGTGTCGAGCGAACGCCAGTCTTTGTGAACAGGCCCGCGCGACACCGGAAATCGGCGCGCATATCCTTGATGATGGTATTCATGGCTTCCCCCAAACCGGCGCGAAGCAAAGCTTCGCCGTCCGCGCGGCTGAATGCTGCACGGGCCGAAAAGATCAATGACGATGGTTTGGGTTTGCTCGCACCGACCGCGTTTCGAAACCAAGCGGGGTCAACCGGGCATGCCTAGATTGCGGGATCGCAACGACTGGATTTCCAGGACGCGCGGAGCCGGGGATGAAAGCCGGAAAACCGTGCCCCTGCAGCGGTCCTCAGAATTTCTTTACCTTGGGGAAAGGTTTAGATATCCTGATTTTTAGAGTCAAGTATATCTATGGCATTTGGTCGAAAAATTATCGACCTGCATCGAAGGTGCACTTTTCAGGCTTTGCTGACAACGCTTGCGTCGCTCCGCTGGGTGTTGGACCCAGCAATCGAAAAAAGCCTTTATGGCAGACGGTAGCCGACTTCGGCCTCCGCTGCCAGGCGATCGGAATAACGCCGCATCATTTCGACCTGAACTTCCGTCTGGAAAGCCATTACCTGCTGGCTGATCGCATCGTCGGTGCAGCCCAGCGCGCGCAAATTTTCCGCAAGCGCCCGGCATTCGGTCTTCCAGTACTGGAGCGCCGCATCGCCGTGGATGTTTTCGAGTTCGGAAGCACAACGCCTGACGGTGTTCACCTGTCCGGCCAGGGGAAACGGCACGACCCGTTCGTTCTTCTCCGAAAAACACACATCCCTCAACGCAGCACTCATCAGGCGGTTCTCCATGTTGCTGATTCTGATTTACAAAGCATATAGTTAACGCTTCGTATCCGAACCGGCCCGCCCGCCCGATTCCTGTTCCAAAAAGCAATTTCAGCCCACCTTTCCGAGCGCGTGACCATTCGCGCGCAGCAATGCCATGATCATCGGACCGAGGGAAAACTCTCCCCTCTCCGCCCGGCGCGTCAGGTCACGGAGATAGCCGCCGGCCGAATTGATCTGGCCGCCGCGCTCGAGAATGCAGGCCATGACAGCCGCCGCATTTTCAGGCCCGAGCACTTCGCAAGCCTGCTGATAAGCGCTCGGGCTGACGCCGAGCATTGAGCGGAGCACCACGGCCGCCGTCATCATCTCGCGCCAACTGGAAATCGCCCCCCCAGGTCCATAGGCTGATATTTCCGGGCAGGCCGTCAGCACCATGCCCAATGGGAACGCCTTCGGCGGTTCAAATCGTCGCCGTGGCTCCTCCACCGGATTTTCGCCCGGCTCTTTTTCGTGAGCAGGTTCAAGTTCAGGAATAAAGTCGGGATTTGAATTCTGTATGTGCCGACCGAAATGGCCGTCATTGCCGTCCGATTTCTGCATTTTCATCTGCATTTCCAGGCAATTGACGATCTCCTCGCGCAGCATCTCCATCTCATCGAGGACCGGCGCCAGAATTGCCGCCGAAGCTACGCGCGGAACGGCCGCGACCAAACCTCGGAACTGCAGGTAAATCTGCCCCCAATTACCCGAAACGCCTTCCTCAACCGCCGTTTCGATCAGCTTGGCGATATCGCGGCGGCAAAGGGTCATACGCTCGCGCATCTGCTGCAGGTGAAGCCGCTCCGCCACGACCTGGGCCGCCAGCCCTTCGATCTCCCCCGCACGCGCGACGAGAGGCGCCAACGAGAAACCAAAGGCCTCATTGATCTCCCCTGCCCTGTCCTTGCGGGCGTAGCGTTTGCCATTGGGGCTGTCTTTGCGGATCAACAGCCCGGTCTCGACCAGCGCGGCCAGATGCCGCCGCAGCGTCGTCTCGGCCATGCCATGCGTCCGCAGCGACAACTGCGTGTTTGACGGAAACACGACAAGGCCGTTTTCCGTGCTCAGATGACTGTGCGGATAGAAACTGAGCAGTGCGTTCAGCACTGCCAGCGCACGATCCGACACGCCAAGCAGAGGTTTTGCCTCGCACAGCGCCCGGAACAGTTTCCATTTCTCGATCGAACGATCGTGTTCGATCTCGCCCACCATCATCTGGCTTGCGAGCATGCCAAGCGTCAACGGCCGGCGCCCAAAGGGCGTCGTCACGCGTGTCGTCTCCATTGCTTTCACCTTTCACAAGGCAAAAGAAATCTGCTCACCAAAACGGTGCCAAGACTCTTGACTATGATTCGCGGAAATGTGATTCTCTAATTGCTACATACAGAGAAGGGCTTCCACGACGGCAACGTTTGGGGGCCTTTTTCTTTTGCGGGTCAGTCTCCTGCGTTGATCTTTTTGAACTCTCGGTAAAGCTCGTCGAGCCTTCCCGTGATAAAAGCCCCAAAATCCGGCGCTTCCTCAGCCTTGAATGCAAGCGTGTAGGACCGTTCGCCGGCCTTCATGCTCGCGGAAATCCTTGCGCCCCTACCCGGCTTCCAGCTCTCCGACACGGTTTTTACCGCTTTCCGCTCGGCGAGGTTCACGACAACCATGTCGAATCGCTCGTCCGACGATGCACGGATGAAGTCTGGACGTTGAAACAACAGCTCAAGCCTTGCCACATGTTTCGGGCTCAGCGTTTCCGACAGCGCAATCCAGCGGCGCCGGCCGACCGACGGTGCGTTGCCGATGGCCCGGATGACGTGATCCGGAACGGCGCGTGCCACCGAAATCAGCTTCGAAAGCTCCGTCTTGTCGGTCGACAGGGCACGCATGATGACGCTGCGCTCGAAACCACGCGCCTCCAGCGTCAGGGCGAACAAGGCACGTTCGATATAGGACAGGTTCTGGCGCGCCGAATTCTCGATGCCTTGGGCAATGACGACATCGGTATCCGCGAGCGGCCTGATGACCGCGCGGACCGGACGGCCGAGCAGGCGGGCGGCCTGCAAGCGCCTGTGGCCATAGGCGACCTGATAGCGTCCTTTCCGCTCTGGATGTTCCCGCACCAGGATCGGCACTTCCTGGCCGTTATCTGCGATCGAACGGACGAAATCATCTTCGAGCGAGAGACCGCCTTCGGATAGCCGGTCGCGGACGAAGGACACGTCGATCAGATCCGGATCGAGATCAACGACATGCTCGCCGCTGAGGATCGCCTCCTGCAGCGCCTTGCTCTCCTCCTCCATCCGCCCAAGCGTCAGCGCCATGGTGCGCACCGGCCCGGCCGGTCCACGGGGCGCTTCGTCGCGAAAGTTGGCCGCGGCCAACTCTTCCACCGTGTCGTCGAAAATTCCCTTGAGGCGATCCTTCCGGCTCATCGGCGCCCCCATGCCCGGTGGATGCCGGCCAGCACTTCGCCATTGGCCGCGTTCACCGATTCCAGCGCGCGATCATAGGTGGACTTGCGCACCTGGCCGCGCTCGATCTCGTAGAGCGACTGCTTCGTCAGCCCGGCATCGGCGATCGACGTCGACTTGAGGATCGTCGCCGTCAGCACGTCATCGCTGAACAGATTGCGCAACAGCGCGACGATCTGCGATTGCGGCGCGTCGAACGGCTCATGCCTTGTCACGACATATTTGATGAAATCATGCTGCAGATCACCGCCGGCCTTGCGTACGACGGAGAGGAGATCCGATGTCATCAGCAGGAATTGCGACATGGAGGCGACATCGACCATTTGCGGATGAATGGTGATCAGAAGCGATGTCGCGGCACAGACGGCACCGAGCGTGAGGTAGCCGAGTTGCGGCGGGCAATCGATGACGACGATATCGTAATCCTGCTCCACCTCGCCGATCGTCGTGCCGACGCGCTTGAAGAACAATTCACCGCCGGTGCGCTGGCGGTCCGCCAACGATCCTGGCGTCTCATGTTCGAATTCCATCAATTCCAGATTTCCCGGAACGAGATCCAGACCGTCGAAATAGGTCTTACGGATGATGTGGCTCAGCGGCCTGCGCTTGGCATCGTAGCGGATCGCGCCATACAGCGTGTCACCGTCCTCGAGATCGAACTCCGGCTGCACGCCGAGCATCGACGACAAGGACGCCTGCGGATCGAGATCGATCGCCAGTACGCGGTAACCGTTCAGCGCCAGATATTGCGCGAGATAGAGCGAGGTCGTCGTCTTGGCCGATCCGCCCTTGAAGTTCGTAACGGCGATCGTCTGCAACTTCTCGCCGGGCTGACGGCGCGGCAGATAAAAGAGGGCGTCCTTCGGCTTGATCGAGGCCATGTGATGGCGAAGCTCGTTGATCTGGCGAAGCGTGTAGGAGCGGCGGCCATTGCTGCTGAGCTGCGGTGTCGGCCCCTTGCCATCGAGGGACAATTGTCGAAGATATCCATCGGATACGCCGATCAACTGCGCGGCCTCGCCGGAGCTGAAGGTGCGCAAGGTCTTCTGGGCAGCCGGCGGGAACAGCCGGTCACGCAGAAGCTTCAGCTGCCGTGAAAGCTGCTTGGCATGCCGCTCGATGCGGATATCTGTCGTCGCAACGGTTTCCATGTCCACGGAAGCGTATTCCCTTTGATGCGGTTTTTTAGCGTTCGGAACGCTAAAACCGTACCAGAGCATGCCACGATTCGGGTGCCCCGACAATTCAGCCAAAACACCCTAGTTTTCAGGTCTTGCAGCCTGACTTTCATTAGAAATTAAGTAGCCGCTGGAGACGGCCGAGTCACTTTCCGCTCGCCGGGGATCATTGGGCGTCCAACAGCATTTTTGTGTTTGACTTGGCAGGCTTTGCGTGACGCAAGGCGTCCGGCAATTGCGCAGGGCAAAGCACCGCTTTTCACTATGTCCGCCAAAACAAAACAGCGGCAGGATATACACACCGCTTCAGCTCAAGACCGAGAACCGAAGCTCAGTCCTTGTCTTCCCGGGAGAACCGCTCGTAGAGTTCATCGAGATTATCGGCGAGGAACTCACCGAACTTCACGGCGTTTCGGGCTTTCAGGGACAGCGAGAAGCCGGTGCTGTCGCTCTTGATCTGTGCCGACACGCTTTTGTCCACCGGCGCCCATGTGCTGCCGGCCGCGACCGATTTCGTCACCCGCTTGGCAGTGGTCTTCAACCCCGTCAGAAGCGTGTTGAAACGGGCACTGCTGTCAAGCCGCAGCGTCACCGGTTCGCTGAGAATATTCCTGGCCTTTGCCAGATTGCCCTGCTTGCCGATCACCAAAGACAGCTCCAGCCAGCGCTCGCGACCGATGGCGGTGGCAGATCCGATCTGCTCGATCAACTCGGCCGGAATGCGTTCCGTCACGCTCATCATCTTCGAGACGGATGCCGCATTGGCCGAGAGAGCCGACATGATGGTCTCGCGGTCGTAGCCAAGGTCGTCGAGGCGCTTGGCAAAGGCGGCGCGCTCGATGAAGGTCAGGTTGGCGCGAGCCGAGTTTTCCTGTCCCTGGGCGATCACATGCGTGCGATCGTCCAGCGCCTTGATCACCGCGCGGACGGGCCGGCCGAGTTGCCGTGCGGCGCGCACACGACGATGACCGAAGACGATCTGGTAACGGCCATCGGTCTGCGGGTGAGGGCGCACCAGAACGGGCGAATCCTGTCCTCGTTCCTGCATGGCGCGCAGTAGATCCTGGAACTGTTCGCTGTCGTCGTCCATGCGGTCGGTGACAAACGAGCCGTCGATCGTATCGGGATCGATCTCGACGACCGTCTCGCCTTCCATCAGCTTTTCGGCCTGCTTTGCCAGTTCGTCGATCGAGCGGATCATCGTCTTCGATGCGCCGCGCATCGGATAGGCCGGCGTATCTGTACTATCGTCCTGATCCATGAGGCCTGCGAGCAAATTTTTCCGGGCCATGTATCGCTCCAAACAGTGGCTAGAGAATTGAATTGACGAGAAAAAAGGCAGAATTTGTCAGCTGACAAAAACTACCTCCTCCAGGAGGCGTGAATCAGCGCGGCAATCTCGGCGTTGACGGTATCAACCGACTCGATGGCGCGCTCATAGGTCGAACGGATCATCTGCGCCCTTTCCACCTCGTACAAGGTCTGCTTGGTGATGCCGGCATCGGAAATCGCCGTGGATTTCAGCATCTGGTTCTTCAGCATGTTCTGGTTGAACATCGACTGCATGAACCCGACCATCTGCGCCTGCGGCACGTCGGTCGGCTCGTAGCGGGTGATCAGATAGCGGTACCATTCGAGATTGACCGCGGCGCCGGCAGCGCGGATCGGTTTCAGGATACCGCCGAGCATCAACAGGAACTGTCCCATGGACATCACGTCCAGCATCTGCGGATGGATGGTGATCAGCACGCTGGTCGCGGCCGTCAGCGCCGTGATCGTCAAGTAACCGAGTTGGGGAGGACAGTCGATGACGACGACGTCGTAGCGATCATCGACCTCGGCGAGCGCCTTGCCGATGCGGGTGAAGAAGGTCTTGCCTTCCGTCGATCCCTTGTTGCTCATCGCCAGCGGCGTGTCGTATTCGAATTCCTGTAGCTCGAGATTGGCCGGCACGATGTCGAGACCCGGAAAGTTCGTCGAGTGGATGATGTCGGCGAGCGGCTTTTTTTCGTCGTCGTAGCGAATGGCGTCGTAGAGCGACGGCGTCTGGTCGCGCTCCGGCTGGAAACCGTGCAGCGAAGACAGCGAGCCCTGCGGGTCGAGATCGACGGCGAGAACACGGTGGCCGGTCAAAGCGAGATACTGGGCAAGGTGCGCCGCCGTCGTGGTCTTGCCCGAGCCGCCCTTGAAGTTGACGACGGCCAGCACTTGCAGCTTTTCGCCGGGCCGCCGGTGCGGCACATACATCTTCGCTTCCGAACGGCCGTTCTGGTCGAGATATTCGCGCAGTTCCAGCATCTGCTCAGCGCGGTAGGTCCGGCGGCCGGTCGGCGATGTCTGCGGGGCAGGGCCTTTGCCCTCAAGATGCAGCTTCTTCAAATGGCTCTGCGAAACGCCGAGATAGGAGGCCACTTCAGCCAGGTTGAAGGAGCGTAGGTTCTTTCGAGCATTGGGCGGGAAGCGCTGGACGCTCAGCAGATGCAGCTTCTTGGAGATCAGGTCGCCCTGCTCGAGAATCTGATCTTCGAAGTACTGGGAACCGGATTCTACGAAAATGGTCGAATTAGCGTTCATTGGCGACATGCTTTCGAATAACGATTTTTTGGCGATATTCTGCCGATAACCGTTACTAACTCCGCATCGTGTCACAGACAAGAAATTTAGAGTTAACGGAAAGTTACACCGCTGTTTTCAAACGATTTTATCTTTAATGACGCCAAGATAGGGCAGGGGAGGGGACAACAAGGCGCGGCAGCAGCATGTTGCCGCTACCGCACTCTTCGAGAGCCGGCCGATTCGACCGGCCCATTCACCGCTGCCTCGCTGCCCGGGGAGATGCGGGCAACAAAGACTGCAGCGATCTATCAGACCGTCTTGCGCTTCTTCTGGCGGTAAACATCAACCACGACAGCGGCGATGATGATCAGGCCTTTGACGATCTGCTGGTAATAGGCGTCGACACGCAGGAAGGTGAAGCCGGAGGTCATGACGCCGAGGATCACCGTGCCAATGACCGTACCCGTGATGCGACCAACGCCGCCAGTCAAAGACGTGCCGCCGATAACAGTGGCTGCAATAGCATCGAGTTCGTACATCACCCCCATGCCGGCCTGAGCCGTCTGTGCGCGGGCTGCCGTGACGACACCGGCAAGCCCGGCCAACATGCCGGCAATGGCGTAAACCTTGACCAGATGCGCTTCAACATTGATGCCGGATACACGGGCGGCCTGGACGTTGGCGCCGATCGCATAGGTGAACTTGCCGTAGCGCGTATAGCGAAGGGCGATGTGGAAGATCAGTGCGACGACGAGGAAAATAACGACCGGCCAGATGCCTGTGCCGATGAAATTGAACTGATCGGTAAGGCCCGAAACCGGCTGCCCCTTCGTGTACCAGTTTGCCACGCCGCGAGCGGAGACCATCATGCCCAGCGTCGCGATGAAGGGCGGTATTTTTGTCCGCGCAATGAGCTGTCCGTTGATAAAGCCCGCGAGCAATCCGATCCCGAGACCAAGCGCGATTGGCACAATGGCCGGCAGATCTGTCAGGGACGGGTAGAGCGCGCGTGCCCATGTTGATGACTGCGCAACGCTTGCCGCGATCATTGCGGTCATGCCGACGACGGAGCCCGAGGACAGGTCGATGCCGCCGGTGATGATGACCTGGGTCACGCCGACGGCGATGATGCCGATGACGGAAACCTGCAGGATCATGATCGTCAGGCGCTGCGGGTTCATCAGGAAGCTCTGGCCGATGAAGATCCAGCCGAGCACCTCGTAAACCAGCGCGATACCGAGCAACACCAGGAAGATGTTGAGTTCCGTCGGCAGGCGCCGCTTATGCCCTGCCAACACCGCTGTCGCGGTTTCTACCTTGGTATTCATTGTCATGTCCTCCCTGATGGTATTTCTAAAAGCGCGCCATCACTGCGCTGCAAGTTCCATGACCTTGACCTGGGTCGCTTCCGCCCGGTCGAGGAAGCCGGTCACGCGGCCTTCGTGCATGACCATGACGCGGTCGCTCATGCCAAGAACCTCGGGCATCTCAGACGAAATCATGATGACCGCGACGCCATCACGGGCGAGTTCGGTGACCAGCCGGTGAATCTCCGCCTTGGCGCCGACGTCGATGCCGCGGGTCGGTTCGTCGAGAATGAGAATGCGCGGGTTTGTCAGCAGCCAGCGGCCGATCAAAGCCTTCTGCTGGTTGCCGCCGGAAAGGTTCTCGATGCGCTCCTGCAGGTTCGGCGTCTTGACGCGAAGCTTGCGAGCCATCTCCTCGCATTTTGCGGAAACACCCTTCTGGTCGACGAAGCCCATATTGACGAATTTGTCCTGGAGGACGGCAATCTGCATGTTCTCCAGGACGTCGAGGATCAGCAGGCAGCCCGTGTCCTTGCGGTCCTCGGTAAGAAAGGCCATGCGGTTGCGGATCGCCTCGGTCGGCGAGCCAATCCTGACCGGCTTGCCGTTGATCGCGACCGAACCGGACGTGGCTGGCGTCACCCCAAACAGGGTTTCGGCAACATTCGAACGGCCGGAGCCAACGAGGCCGGCGACGCCGAGGATTTCGCCGGCGCGGACGTCGAAGGACACATCGTGAAAGACATCCTTCAGACAGAGGTTCTTCACCGACAGGACCACGTCGCCGATCGGAACCTCTTCCTTCGGGAACATCTGGGTGATCTCGCGGCCGACCATCATGCGGATGATGTCGTCGCGGGTGACGTCGGTGGAGGCGTGCGTGCCGATATACTTGCCGTCGCGGAACACCGAGAATTCGTCGGCGATCTCGAACAACTCGTTCATCTTGTGCGTGATGTAGACGATGCCGATGCCTTGGGCACGCAGGTCACGAATGATGGTGAAGAGATGGGCGACTTCGCGCTCGGTCAGCGCCGAGGTCGGCTCGTCCATGATCAGCACGTCGGATTCATAGGAAACCGCCTTGGCGATCTCGACCATCTGCCGGTTGGCAATCGACAGATCGCGCACTTCCGACTGCGGATCGAGCGCGATGTTCAGCCGCTTGAACAGGTCTGCCGTCTTGCGGTTCATTTCGCCGTGATCGACGAAACCGAAGCGATTCAGAGGCTCGCGGCGAATCCAGATGTTTTCGGCGATCGTCATGAACGGCATCAGGTTGAGTTCCTGATGGATCATCGCGATGCCGTTTTCCAGCGCGTCCAGCGGTGATTTCAGGCGGATATCCACGCCCTTGAATTTCACGTCACCCTTGTCGGGCGTATAGATGCCGGCGAGGATCTTCATCAGCGTCGACTTGCCGGCACCGTTTTCGCCCATCAACGCATGCACCGTGCCGCGCTTCAGGCGAAACGAGACGTCGTCGAGCGCGACCACGCCCGGAAATTCCTTGCGAACGCCTTCGACGGCAAGCAGATATTCCGCGTTCGGTATTGCGCCGCTGGCGCGAACCGCTGCGATGGTTGTCGGACTGACCATGTTAGATGCCTCCCTGTCGCCGTTTTCGGCCGGAGCCCGCGCCATGCGCGTCGGCTCACCAAGGTTTCCGGCGACACCCCTGGCGGCTGCGGAAACCGGGCAGTCCGGAGCGCGGACAAGCCGCGCCCCGGTATGATGTCGGCTTAGTTCTTGGCCTGATAGTCCTTGAGGTTTTCAGGGGTTACCAACTCGAAGGGAACGTAAACCTTTTTCTCGATCTTTTCACCCTTGGCGAGCTTCAGTGCCGCATCGAGAGCGCCCTGGCCCTGGCCAGCAGCGTTCTGGAACACGGTCACATCGAGGTCGCCCGCAGCCATGGCAGCGAGAGCGTCCTGCGTCGCGTCAACGCCGCCGATGACGACCTTGCTCATGTCCTTTCCGGCTGCCTTCAGCGCCTGGATGGCGCCGATCGCCATTTCGTCGTTGTTGGCGATGACGGCGTCGAATTCCGTGCCAGCCGACAGCCAGTTGGTCACAAGGTCGGCACCTTCGGTGCGCGACCAGTTTGCCGTCTGCTCTTCGACGATTTCGAGACCCTTGCACTCGTCGGTGGCGATGACGTCGTGAACGTCCTTGGTGCGCATGCGGGCGGCCTGGTTGGACAGTTCGCCCATCATCACCACGACCTTGCCCTTGCCGCCGAGGAGCCGGCAGACTTCCTTGGTTTCCAGCGTGCCGGAGTCAGCTTCGTTGGACGCAACGAAAGCCTGGTTGTCCGGCAGTGTGTCGATGTTGACCGGTTCGCGGTTGACGTAGACCAGCGGGATCTTCGCTTCTTCGGCGATCTTCGACATGGCAGCCGTCGCATCGGTGTCGACCGGGTTGACGATGATCGCATCGACGCCGGCAGCGATGAAGTTCTGGATCTGGCTCTGCTGCTTGGCAACGTCGTTCTGCGCGTCTTCGACTTGCAGCGTGACGCCGTCGAGCGTCTTGGCATAGTCCTGCATGCCGTTGCGCAGAACGGTCAGGAAGTTGTCGTCGAACTTCGCCATCGAAACGCCAACGGTTTCGGCGTGTGCTGCGGTCGACATCATCACAGCGAGTGCTGCGCCCAGGATCAGTTTCTTCATGATTTATTCCTCCACAAAACGGTGTCCGGCGGCCACCCTCCACAAGCCGGAAGCATCCCGTTGCCCGGCGATGCCCATTTCCCGTAATCCTGTCTCTCCCGTGACAGGCTCTGCCGTAAAACAGAATAAAAAGACCGATCATTTGTTAATACGGAATATGTATTCCATTTTCTATTTCGAACGTCAAGTGCGCGCCTGCTGATATTCACGCAAAACTTGGCAGGCGCACGCTTGCGCTCAAAGACCGGCCGACAGGTAGGCCATGCTTTCACGTAAGCCCCTGGCGATACCGCTGGACTGATGGATAACCGATGAAAACGGTTCGAAGGAAAAGTGGCCTGAATAGCCGGCGTCTCGTAGCTTCTTTGCCTGGCCGACATTGTCGAGCCTGTCGTCGGCATCGACGAGCACGCGGTGCGGGTCCCGCATTTCCCCGACGGACACGTCCGGATCGGTAACACCGGATATGTGGACAAGTCCCGTCAGCTCTGGATGGAATTTTTCTTCCCCAGCCAGATAATGGTGGAACGTGTCGTGCACCAACTTGAACGCACCCTCTCCGCCGACGGCACGAATGCCTTCCGCAGCTTCCGTTTTGGAACGCAGCGAGCAAATCTCGAAACCGAGAGGCTCGACCAGCCCGATGATGCCGGCGGCTTCAAGCAACGGCTTCAGCGCCGTCAGGGCCTGGCGAAGGTTCGCCTGCCGCTCGCCATCCTTCTGTCCGCTGCCATCATTGACCGGAACCAGCACCAGCGCCTTTGCGCCGCAATCCCTGGCATAGGCGATGAGATCTTGCGCCTCCGCGGCGCGTGCGTCGTTCCATTCATTGAAGCGCTGCAGCGCATTGATCGAGATGATGGTGAGGCCGTGCTTCTGCGCCAGCGCCTTGACGTCGCCCGCCGGGGTGCCGTCGATAATCGCATTGCCGGCGAGATCATTGCGGATCTCGACTGCGGAAATACCCAGCGACGTGGCAAGCTTAAAAAAGTCGTCCAGCGGTAAGGCTGGCGCGGTCATGTGATTGAGGGCGAATGAAACGGCCGTCATGAATGTCTCCTTCTGCAAATGAACTCGAAGGGGAGGGCGAATGCACCGCGCATTCGCAAGCCCAGTCAAGCACAGACGCCATGCCCCTTGGAGACGTGAAGGATCATCAGGTTACCGCGGCGCAGTCAAAGCCGAACGGTCCGCATTGCTTTCATTCATGCGAGAATGCAAAAATTGGATGATGCGATTCCATCAGATTTCGCGCTTCAGATATTCTCAGGCGTGAAAATATCGAACGGCAAGAAAGTCTGGCCCGGCACGCCGGGAACGCCACGATCGATGGCGGCGACCATCTGGCCGATCAATTCGCGCGACACCATCGCCGCCGGTGTCGAGATCGCCATGGTCACCAGATCTTCCGCCAAGGCGGCCCGCGATTCCGGCGTCAGTTCGTTGACGACGACAAGCAGTTTGCCAGCCATTTTCTCCTCGGCAAGAGCGGTAATCGCGCCTTCCATGCCGCCACCGCAGACATAAAAGCCGATCAGGTCCGGATGCTGCTGCAACAGGTTGACGGTCGCCTCATGGGTGATCTCGGCCGTATCGAGGTTGACCAGCGTATCAAGCACCTCGAAATCCGGCGCATTCTCGCGAAAATAGGAACGGAAGCCGATCTCGCGCAGCTCGTGCCCGTGAAAACGATGGCTGCCGATGAAGGTGGCGACCTTGCCGGGCTTACGGGCAGCCTTGGCGATCATCCAGGCGGCGGTGCGCCCCACCGTCCGGTTGTTCAGCCCGACATAGCCCTCGCGAACACCGGCGGCAAAATCCGAGAGCAGCGAGAACACGGGGATGCCCCTATGACGAAGTTCCTCGACCACGGCCGTGACGGCCGGATGATCCGGACAGACCAGCGCCACGGCCTGGTTGCGGGCCGCCACAGCCCGCAGCTTTTCGCACAGTGCCACCGGCGTGCCGCTCATATTGTAGTCGATCTGCGGAATGATGCGCACGCCCGGCATGTTCAGTGCCGCGTTTTCGATCTCCCGTGTCATCGATTGATAGAAGAACTGGTTCGGTTTCTGCAGGACAAAACCCAGCCGGTATTTTGGCAGGTCTTCGAAGACCCGCTGCCGCAACAGACCGACAGCGTGATAGCCGATCGATTTCGCCGCATCATAGACCCGGCGGGCGGTTTCCTCCCGCACCTTGTGGCGGCCGTTCAGCACGCGATCGACAGTCGCGACACTGACGCCGGCAGCCTTGGCGAGATCGGTAATGGTCGGTCGCGTGCTCATCGTCTCTCCTGATGAAAACTATCATTCCATCATGCAACTTTTGACGTTTTTTGATAGAATATTGCAAGGCTGCATTGAGCTGCTGCAAAAGTCAACCTATCCTCTTTTCAACAACGACAGCACCGGATCGACGGCAGTGCCGGACCCGACGCAGGGAGGACGAGATGGACAAGCTTGCCAGCAAACGCGACTACAGCCTGCTCGGCCGCGACGCCCGGGCGGCGGTCGAAAGCGGGCTTTCCGCTGCCGAGTGGTATCACACCGACATTCCGCGCAAGCAGATGAAAGACCTGATGAAGCGTGAGGATGGCCCGGCCATTCGCGACACCGTCATGTGGCTCGGCAGCATGCTGGTCACCGGGGCGGCCGGCATATACTTCTGGGGTTCCTGGTGGTGTGTGCCGTTCTTCCTCGTCTACGGCGTCATGTACGGTTCCGCCTCGGATTCACGCTGGCATGAATGCGGCCATGGTACGGCCTTCAAGACGCGCTGGATGAACGACGTGGTCTATGAGATCGCCTGCTTCATGATCATGCGCAATCCGGTCACCTGGCGCTGGAGCCATACGCGTCACCACACAGATACCGTGATTGTCGGCCGCGACCCGGAAATTGCCGTCATGCGACCGCCGGATCTCTTCCGCCTGATCCTGAACGTCTTTGGCCTTCTCGATGCCGGTTATGCGATGATCGACATGGTGCGCAATGCCGCCGGGATCATCAGTGCCTCGGAAAAGACTTTCATTCCCGAGCAGGAACAGCCGCGCGCCATCCGCATCGCCCGCATCTGGGTGCTGATCTATGCCGCAACGATAGCGCTTGCCGTCTCTATGGGCTCGATCCTGCCGCTGATGCTGATCGGCCTGCCGCGCCTCTATGGCGCCTGGCATCATATCATGACCGGCCTCTTGCAGCATGGCGGCCTTGCCGACAATGTCACCGATCATCGGCTCAACAGCCGCAGCGTCTACATGAACCCCTTCAGCCGGTTCGTGTACTGGAACATGAATTATCACGTCGAACATCACATGTTTCCAATGGTGCCCTATCACGCGCTGCCGCGACTGCACGAGATGATCAAGCACGACCTGCCGCGCCCGAACGCATCGATACTGGAAGGCTACCGCGAGATGCTCCCCGCTTTCCTGCGCCAGCTCCGGAATGAGGATTATTTCCTGAAGCGCGAACTGCCGCCGACGGCAAAGCCATACCGGGAAGAGTTTCACGCAGAACAGATAGCCGCCGAATAGAGCCGGCACAGACAATCGAACGGAGGACATCATGAGCAATTGGGTGGAAGTGTGCGCGACGGACGAGATCGACGAGGAAGACGTCATCCGTTTTGATCATGACGGCCGAACCTTCGCGGTCTATCGCAGCCCCGACGACACGTTCTTCGCGACGGCAGGGCTGTGCACGCACGAGAAAATCCACCTCGCCGATGGCCTGGTGATGGACGACATCATCGAGTGTCCAAAGCATAACGGCCGGTTCAACTACAAGACCGGCGAAGCCAAGGGCGCCCCCGTCTGCGTCAACCTGCAGACCTTCCCCGTCAAGGTCGAAGCCGGCACCGTTTTCATATCGCTCTGAAAGAACCGGCCATGTCACACATCGTCATCATCGGGGCAGGGGAGTGCGGCGCCCGCGCCGCCTTCGCGCTCCGGGAAAAGGGCTTTGATGGACGCGTCACGCTTGTCGGCGCGGAAGAGCATCTTCCCTACGAGCGCCCGCCGCTGTCGAAAGACTCCCTCCTGCACGGCCACGCACCGAAGCTCGTCTCCGATGCAGCGGAGTATGCCGCGGCCGGCATCGAAGTCATGACTGGTAGCAGCGCCGACAGTATCGATCCGACCGGCAAGACCGTCAAACTCTCCAGCGGCGAGAGCCTCGCCTATGACCAATTGCTGCTGACGACCGGCGCGCGTCCACGACCGTTTCCCGGCCTGTCAGGCAACAATCACCGGATCCGAACCTTGCGCACCCATGGCGACGCGGTCGAGATTCGCAACGCGCTGCAGCCCGGCAAGCATCTGGCGGTCATCGGCGGCGGCTTCATCGGGCTGGAACTGGCCGCGACCGCGCGCAAGCTGGGCGTCGAAGTCACGGTCGTCGAGAGCCTGCCGCGTATTCTCACTCGCGGCGTGCCGGAAGCGGTTGCCGAGATCGTCGCGGACCGGCACCGGGCCGAAGGTGTCGAGCTTCTCTGCGGCGTAAAGATCGAAGATTTGAGCGAAGACAGCGACGCGGCGCGTATCCAGCTTGCCGACGGACGGACGATGGCCGCCGACATGATCGTCGTCGGAATTGGCGCCGTTCCGAATGTCGAACTCGCCCGCGATGCGGGGCTTGCGATCGACAACGGCATCGCAGTGGATGAACACCTAAGAACTTCGGCGCCCGACATCTTCGCCGCCGGCGATTGCTGCTCCTTCCCGTTGTCCCATTACGGCGGCCGGCGCATGCGGCTGGAAGCCTGGCGAAACGCCCATGACCAAGGGAACCTCGCCGCCGCCAATCTGATGGGTGAACAGGCAACCGTATCCGCCGTTCCGTGGTTCTGGTCGGATCAGTACGACCTGACGCTGCAGGTCGCCGGCATGGCCGATGGCTCGACAGTGACTGTTCGTCGGGACATTGCGGACGGTGCGTTCATCCTGTTCCATCTCGACGAGACCGGCCGACTGATCGCCGCAAGCGGCATCGGCACCGGCAACGCGGTCGCCCGCGATATCCGGCTTGCCGAAATGATGATCGCAGCCGGCGCGCGCCCCGATCCGGACGCACTCGCGGCACCGGGAACGAAGCTGAAAAGCCTGCTGGCCGCCTGACAACCGATTTCTCGGACGCCGCTGTGTGCAATGTGGCGTCCGGCCCCGCCTCAATGATGACATCATTTCGCGATGGCGGCAGCCCTGCTCATCGCATTCCCGGGAGAGATATCGATGAGACACCGCCGCCCGACCGTCGCCGATCTTCTGTCGATGAAGGGTAAGCGCCAGCTCAGCATGTTGCGCGTCGAGACGCTGGAGGAGGCGGATGCTGCGGAGCGGGCAGGGGTCGATCTCGTCTCCGTACCACCGGCGTTGCTCGGCCCGGCTTTCCGTGAGACCGCACCATCGCTCTTTGCCTTTCCGGGTCTCGAATATGGCGACCTCGTCACCGCCGACGAATATATCCGGGCAGCCTTCCAAGCGCTGAAAGCAGGCGGCGATGCCGTCTATTGCGCTGCGAGCCTGCGGACAGTGCGACGTATGCGCGAAGAAGGCATTCCGGTCTGCGGCCATCTCGGTCTCATTCCCTCGAAGGCCACATGGACAGGCGGCTTCCGGGCCGTCGGCAAGACGGCGCTTAGCGCGCTGGAAATCTGGCGCCAAACCAAGTCGCTTGAAGAAGCCGGTGCCTTTGCCGCCGAAATCGAGGTCGTACCCGGCGAAATCGCCGCGGCGATCAGCGAGCGCACCTCGATGCTGATGCTGTCCATGGGCGCCGGCAACGGCTGCGACGCGCAATACCTGTTCGCCGACGATGTTCTCGGCGCCAACAAGGGCCATGTCCCGCGCCACGCCAAGATCTACCGTAACTTCGCCGCAGAATATGATCGTCTGCAACAAGAGCGCATCGCCGCCTTCTCCGAATATGTCGCCGACGTCAAATCCGGTATTTATCCCGGCAAGGCCCATCTGGTTGGCATCGAACCGGTCGAACTGGAGGCATTCCTGGCCTCGTTGGATTGACGGAGAGCTTGCTGCGGCTGGAGAAGGCGTATTTACCTATGCGTATAGACCTTCCCGGAGTGCGGTCATAACGGGCCAAAGTTTTTCAATCGGGGAATTCCCAGGTCGTCAGGCTTCCGAAGGAGTTTCGGTTTGATGTCGAGGAACTCGATATCATCCGCGCGGGCGACACCGTCATCCTGCGTCCTGTCGCCGCGAGCAAGGAGCCTTGGAGTGGATTGAAAGCCGCTCTCGCCCCGGGGAATGAGTGACGATTTCATGGGAGATGGCCGCGAGCAGCCAGACATGCCTCACAGTGCCGATCTGGCTTCGCTTTTTAAGTGATGAGGTATCTTTTCGATACGAGCGCCTTCATCTGTCTGCTCGGGCAAAAATCTGATCGGCTCATCCGGCGTATTCGCGCCTGTTCCGAAGGGGAGATCGGCCTTTACGAAAAGAGATTTACGACGGAGCCTCTCTGGATTCGGTACACTGACGTCTTGCCGGCGCGGGGCAGGGCAGGGCACTATATGTGCCCCGGCGCATGATCAGATTCTATCGTTCGTTGTCTTCATCCTCTTCCTCGATGACAACCGTCTTGTTGCCCTGCAGATTGCCGAGCAGCGCCGAGACCGCATTATCTCCCTCGAAACCAGCCTCCTTCAGCAGTTTATCAAGGATCGGCTTGTTGGCCTGATAGGCGAGCAATTGTCCGGCGAGGCCTTCGCCCATGCCGACACCGTTTCCGCCCGCCGTGCCGCCGCCACCTGCACCGCGGCCAAGCATGCCACCGGTGTCGAAGATGCGGATGTCGGAAATCTTCTCGATCGGCTTGACTGCTTCGGCAAGCGCTTCCGGAATGATGCGGATGCGCTCACGCAGGATTTCGAATTCGATGATGGCGGCACTGAGCTTGTTGCGGGCTTCGTTGAGCAGGGCGGCGCTTTCGGCTTCCGCCTTGCCGGTTTCGAGTACGCCCTTCGCCCGGATGATGGCCGCATCGGCTTCGGCGGTTGCCAGCGTCTTGATGGCGTCAGCCTGGTCGGATGCCGCCTGCTTCTCGGCTTCGGCGCCGACGGTCACCGCCGTCGCCTCGGTTTCAGCCCGCTTGCGCGCATCGATGACGGCGATCAGGCGTTCACGTTCGGCAATTTCCACCGCCTTGGCCGTTCCGACCTTTTCCTCGGCGGCGATCGCCAACGCGCGGGCATTTTCAGCCTGCGCCTTCGCTTCTGATTCTTCCCGGCTCTTGTTGGCCACCGCGATGGCGCTTTCCTGCGCGACGATCTGCAGGTCGCGCTTGGCCTCGGTGTCGCGCTGCTGGACGGCGCGGGTGGCGGCGATATTGGCGCTTTCGCGGACCTGCTTGGCCAAGGCTTCGGCCTCGGCGATCGCCTGCTGCGAGGCGATGCGGGCTTCTTCTTCGGCGCGCTTGGCGGCCTGTTCCTGCTGCGCGGTCTCGGCGCGGGTCGCCGCTGATTTGTTGGCGATATCGCGCTCCTGGCTGAGCTCCGCTTCGCGCTTGGTCCGCTCGATCGCCAGCGACTGCTGGCGCGCCTCCAGATCTTTCTGGGCGATCGCCACTTCGGTATCGCGGACGATTTCGTTGCGCTCCTTCTTGCGGCCCTCGGTGATGCGCGTCAACGCCGCCAGACCATGGGCGTCGAAGAAGTTGTTGGCGTTGAAATGCTTGATATCCGTCTGGTCGAGGCGGGTCAGCGACACCGATTCCAGCTCGAGACCGTTCGACTGCAGGTCTGCACCGACAGCCTCCTGAACCGCCTTGACGAAATCCATGCGCTGCTCCTGCAGCGCATCGAGCGTCATGGTGGCGGCAACCGAACGCAGGCCGTCGACGAATTTCGCTTCGATGAGGACGCGCAGCTGTTCGGCGTCGTTCGTTCGGTTGCCGAGCGTCTGCGCGGCCAGCGCGATCGACGAGGCATCCGGCTTGACGCGGACATAGAATTCCGCGCCGATATCGACACG
Source organism: Pararhizobium sp. O133 (assembly GCF_051669845.1). Classification (NCBI taxonomy): domain Bacteria; kingdom Pseudomonadati; phylum Pseudomonadota; class Alphaproteobacteria; order Hyphomicrobiales; family Rhizobiaceae; genus Pararhizobium; species Pararhizobium sp. O133. The sequence continues at coordinate 43,420 of NZ_CP196431.1, forward strand.
CATGCGGTCCTTGGTGATCAGCGCGTCGCCTTCACCGCGGCGCACTTCCAGGCGCAGGGTCTTCAGGTTGACGCGGGCGATCGAGTGGAAGATCGGCAGGACGACGGAGCCGCCATCCAGAACCACCTTCTGACCGCCCAAACCGGTGCGCACATAGGCCTCGTCCCGGCTTGAGCGGGTGTAGAGCGATGCAAGAACGAAACCGATGCCGAGGATCAGGACGATGCCGATGCCGGCGGGCAGGAGAAGATCGTAGATCATGATAGCTCCGTTGAGGTGGGTCCGGGTGTCGGAAAGATGTCCGACGTCGCACGGATGGCGATGTAAACATTGGAAACGTGGTCAACGAGCAGGACTGTCATGCCGATCGCTATCGGGTCCTCGCTCTTGGCCGCGCGCGCCCTCAGGCTATGCCAGTTGCCGTGCCGGTCCTTCACCCGCACGTTGCCGGGCAATCCCTGGTCGAGCGGCCCGACGGTGACTTCGCCGCTGCGGCCGACGAATTCACTCGTCTCGACCGCGTAGGTCTCATCCCTCGGCACGATGCGCGCTACCGTGCGGCTGGATGCCCGCACCGCCGGAAGCGCCAACACGAAGGCGGGCAGGGCGGCGAGCGTGGCGGGCAACAAGATCCCGATGGCATGCGCGACGCTTTGGATGACAAAGCCGATCATGGCGAAAAAGCCGAGAAGCAGCATGATCAGGATCAGGATCGGCACGCCACCGACATTCAGCCAGGACATCAGCCCCAGCATGCCGCCGTGATCGTCAGGCAGGGCCTTGTCGATGGCCTCGCCGAGCGAGAAACCAAGCAACAGGCAGAGCATCTCTATCCCGGTCAATGCGGCCAGCATGACGGCAGCGATGGCGAAGGGCAGCGATTCCGGCGCGAGAAACAGCTGCATCGGCGTCAGTTCTTGCCGGTCTTGAACTGGGCGAGCCGTGCCTCGATCGCCTGTTCGCGGTGCAACCGGTCGAGTTCATCGAGTTCAGCGCTCGTTGCGTTCGATCCAGCCGGAACGCCGGTGACGCGGGAAACGGCCGCCGCGGCGCGCGAAGCATCATCAACGGCGCTGACACGGACGCGGCCAGTGCCCGTCTCTTCGGAAAACTGGGCGAGGCTACGCTTCAAATCGACCAGCCGCGCCTCAGCCTCCCGGCGGGTGGCAAGTACAGCTGCCAAGGCTTGCTGGCCTTCGTCAAGATAGGAGCGCGCATCCGTCAACGCTTTGTCGAGGGCTGCCACCTGCGATTCCAGGTCGATCTGGCGCGACACGCCGGCCTTGGCTAGATCATCACGATCGGCCGAGACGGCAAGGCGGATCTTCTCGTCCAGCGCCTTGAGATCGGCGGTGATTTCGCCACGACGACTCTTTAGGCGATATTCCTCGGCACGCGCCTTGCCGATATCCGTGCGGGCCTCATCAGCGGCGGCATCGATCTCGCGCAAGGCCTGCTCGACGACCGCGATCTTGTTGGTTCCTTCGGCCTTGTCGACGGCAGCATTGGCAACGCCGGCGATCAGGCGCCCCATGCGCGAAAGAATACCTTCATTCATCATCATGTTTTCCTCCATTCGATCGGTACGCGGGGTAACACCGATATGGATTTCATAGGCTCCATGATCGGCAATGAGTTGGGCTGTGAAAATATTCAACGAACCGCGCGAATAGCCGGCGACATCGAAGGGGATGGCGACACGGCCGCGTACCGTGGCAATGGTCAAATCCGCTGGTCCCTTGATGGCAAACAGCTTTTCATCCAGCGGCAGCCGCACGGGACCGGGCGGCCGCCCCCGGCTGGAGGCGAAATCGCGTAGGCCCAGCGTCACCATCCGTGCCGGCAGACCGGTTCGTTCGCGGACTGTCTCGTAGGCCAGTTCATGCAGGGTGACGAGATTGGCGCCGCCCTTTTCCGCCGCCAGTTCCTCCAGAAGCAGAAGCATGGCGGCATAGGCATCGAACGTTTCCTGCAAAGCGAGCTTCGCTTCCTCGCTCGGCGCGAGCCGGTATCTGAGGATTGCCGTGTGGATCGTTTGCACCATGTTCTCAACATAAAGCACCGCTTTGGTGCTTTCAAGGCATACTACCCCTAATTTTTGCATTCGCCATCGATTGATTAATCCCAGATTGCAAACCGGCATGGTGACGCCGGATTTCATAGCGCCCTGTAGCAAACTGAAACGCCAGCTCGTCAAAGGACGAGAGCCCGCTGAAAATTCTTCAGCAGTCGACGCGGAAATGTCGCGAAGGGAAGGGCGTTGGTCGCCGTAGAATGCAATATGGCCGCATCAGCTTGGGGAACCTCGTGCAGAATCGCGCCACTCTCGGAATCCTTTTCCTCTGCCTCGGCATTTTCGTGTTTTCGCTACAGGACGCCGTCATCAAGGCCGTGTCCGGCAATTACGCGCTGACGCAGGTCGTCTCGGTGCGATGCCTCGTTTCGGTGCCGATCCTGCTGCTGCTCGTGCATTTCGAAGCGGGGCTCGGCAGCCTGTTCAGCCGCGAGTTCAAGTCGCTGGCTGGCCGCGCGGCGCTGCTACTCCTCGCCTATACGACCTATTACATGGCCTTTCCGGCGCTGCCGCTTGCCGATGCGGTGGCACTCTATTTCACGGTACCGCTGTTCATGATCGCGCTGGCACCCGTCATCCTCGGCGAGAGCGTCGGCTGGCGGCGCCTCACGGCCGTTTTCGTCGGCTTCATCGGTGTTGTGATCATGCTCAAACCCGGGGCAGGGCTGTTCGAGCCGGCGGCGCTCCTGTCGCTATCATCGGCCGTGACCTATGCTCTGGCCATGCTGATGGCGCGCAAGATCAGCAACGAGGCCACGGCGTCGGTCATGGCCTTCTATCAGAATGGCGTCTACCTCACCGGCGCGCTTCTGATTGCCGCCTTCTTTCATGCTACCGGCTTCCAGCATGCCAGTCACAAATCCATCGAATTTCTGGTGCGTCCCTGGGTTTGGCCGACAGTAAAAGACGCTCTGCTGATGGCATCCTGCGGCGTGATCGCGGCGATCGGGATGACTCTGCTGACCCATGCCTACCGCATCGCCAAGGCAAGCGTGGTCGCCTCCTTCGAATATACCGGCATGCTCTGGGCACCGCTCTGGGGATTTCTGTTCTTCGGCGAGGTTCCCTATCTGACGACGATTGCCGGCGCCTGCATGATCGTCATCGCCGGGCTTTTCGCCCTGTCATCTCCCGCTGCCCGGGAAGACATCGCAGAGGCTGCATGACATCTGCCTCCATCAGGCGTCAGGGTCGGCAAAGCTGAACGCATTGCGGCCCTTCTTCTTCGACTGGTACATCGCCGCATCAGCCTTCGCCAGAAGTTCCTCGCGGCTCCGCCCGTCAAGCGGGAAGCGGGCTACACCCAGGCTGACCGTGACGCTGAAGGTGCGGCCGCCGATCTCGACAGGCGCGGCGACGCTCTTGCGCACCCGCTCGACCACATCGATCATCTGGTCGATCTCCTGCGGCGGATCCGGCAGCAGGATGACGAACTCGTCGCCGCCAAGCCGGGCGACGGTATCGGTTGCGCGCAGACAGACGGCGATCCGGGAGGCGACGATGGTCAGCAGATTGTCGCCGGCCTGGTGGCCGAGCGTATCGTTGACCCATTTGAAATTGTCGAGATCGAGAAAGACGATCGCCACCGGGCGTCCAGCTTCCGCAGCCTGCAGAATGGCCTGATCGAGGCGATCGACGAGCAGGGCACGGTTCGGCAGGCCGGTCAGCACATCGTGGTGCGCCATGAAGCGGACGCGGTCTTCTGCCTCCTTTCGCAAGGTCACGTCATGGGCGACGCCGACGAGGCCTGTAACGACGCCGTCCCTGTCGCGCAACGGCGCCTTGGTCATCGACACCCATTTCGGGCTGCCATCGGCATACGCATTGTGTTCCATCATGCTGAGCATCGGCTGGCCGGACTGCATGATCTGCAACTCGATATCGCGAAATTCCTGCGCGACGGGAGGAGCGAACAGATCGAAATCGGTCTTGCCGATCAGCGCCTCGACCGTCACCGGTTCGCCGGTCGCGATAAACGATTTGTCGGCGACAACCGCCTGGTTGACGACGAGAAAGCGGGAATCGAGGTCCTTGACGAACAACTGATCGGGAACCTGATTGATCAAGGCGAGCAGGTGGTCTCGCTCGGCCGTGACCCTTTTCAACGCATCGAGGCCACCGAGCAAATCATCCCGGAAACTGTCGCGCGTCCTCAGAAGTGCCTGAATCTGATCGGCGATATCCGCTGCCTCGCTGGGCCTTGCCGGCACCGCCGAGCCTGATGTCGCCTTCTGTCCCGCCACGTCGTCCTCCGATCCTGCCGAACGACGTTAGAGCAACAACCCTACGGCCCGGTTAATGGTCAGTCGGCGATTACCAAGCATCCGCGGAAATCAGAACTTGCCCTTCATCCATGTTTCGAGGACCGTCGGAAACGGCACTTCATCGATGGTGTTGCAAAACAATAAAGCAAAGAAAGGCGCGAAAGCGCCAGAAATTACCTGCTGGTGCTGGTTCCATACCGTGCCTTTTGCCATGGCGCTTATGGGTCGCAGAACCACGCTGCCATTCCCATGCCTCCTGCTGAAATCATGGCCGTTATTGTCTTCGTTGCATTGAAAATGGAAGCTGCCGCCATTCAATTCCGCAAACGCACGGTCGGTGAACGTATTGTATTTGAACTCACGGAAAATCGTCGCCCGATGCTGCAGAGAGGGCACACGTCATCGATTGCACTGCGATTCCAGCAGCGTGGGACTGCACCGAAGTAAAATCCCACGCCGTCGCTGGCACGCCTATCAAAAAAACAGGTCGCCGAGTTGCAGGTTATATCAAGGTCAGGAGTTTCGCTGCGCGCGCGCCTGATTCCAGCGCGCCGTTGAGCGACGCAAAATGGGTGTGCTCGCCGGCGAATGCAATCTTGCCAGTTGCTTGGTTGAAAATGCCGTCCTGTTCCGGATGCCAGTCCAGGCCGGGCATGGAATAGGCCCCTTGCGTATGCGGGTTGGTTTCCCAGTTGGTAAGGATGTAGTCATCGCTCACATCGAGATCTGTGCGATAGTTGCGCGTCTGCTGCAACCAGTAGCTCCCGCCGTCTTCGAGGTGCAAGCTGTCCATCGTCGCCTTGCCGCCGGCATAGACGGTCAGTGCGCCGCGAGCGAGATAACCTTGCTTGGATTCCGTACTCCACGACCACCACGGGGCATTCGGCGCCTGCATACCTCTGGGCGGGGTCTCGCCGCTGACCACGACATTGAGTTTCGCCGCAGCACCCATGACGCGCCCGTCAATCGCGGTGCGCATGAGCGGCGGCAGATCGAGCGTGCCGATCAACATCTTCAGCTTCGGCAACGGCACCGCGATGACAGCGCGATCGCCGTGGTAAACGTCTCCCGTGGCGGACGTGAACTGAACGCCCACATCATCCTGCGTGACGCCGACGATCGGCGTGTCGAAACGCACGATGTCGCCGATGCGGCGGTGGATTTCCCTGGCAACGGCATCGTTACCAGCCATCACCCGGCCCCGGTGTTCGATATAATCCTGCGAATGCCCCTGGAACATCCTGGCCACCGCAATGCCGTTGATCTTGTCCGGGTCGCAGGTGGTCGTGGCAAACAGCTTCTGGCAGTAGGGCAGGTCCGCATAGTCCGACCCGTAGGCCTCCCGCGCAACCTCCCGGAGCGAAACGCGATAACCGCGCGTCTCGGCCAGTCGTTCCGCTGCCTCGGTCAGTTTGCGGATATTCTCGGCAAGCTCCGCCGGAGACATGATCGTACCGTCGACCTGCCAGCGCCGGTCGAACATGATGCCGAGCGACACGATGGGGAGACCGAACTCGGCGCACAGCCGGCGGATGGTGTGATCGTTGACGTCGATGAATTCGCCGCCATGTTCGATGACTTCCCCATTCGAGAGCACTTCCGACCAGCATCGACCGCCGACGCGATTGTTCGATTCGAAAACCTCGACGGTATGCCCGGCCTTCGTCAGCTCCCACGCTGCATTCAGTCCGGCCAGACCCGCACCAGCCACAATAAATTTCATGTCAGTTCTCCTGGTTCAATGGAACGTTTGATCGCGATTTCGTGTGGTAGGAGGTGAAAACGGCACAGCAGATCAGGATTGCCACGCCCAGAAATGTCGTCCTGTCGGGAAATTCACTGAAGAACCACAGGCCAGCCAGCGTCGAACTGATCATTTCCATGTAAGACAGAGGCGCGATCAGCGACGCTTCGCCGAATTCATACGCTTTGATCATCAGGAACTGCACGAGAAGTCCCACCAGGGCCATCGCCATGATGAGCAACCATTTCTCGAGGTTCATCGTCTCCCACAGGAAGAACATGAACGGCGCTGCCAGCGCAGTCGCCGACGCGTGGGTGTAGAACGTCGTGGTCAAAGCAGAGGTGATCTTGACGCCGGACCGCACGGTGATCACGTACAAGGCCATGAACGCGCCGGCCATCAGGGCGAAGATGCTGTTTGGTTCGAACGCGTCCGAGTTCGGGCGGATGATCATCAAGGTTGCCGCGAACCCGATGACGAGCGCAGACCAGCGCGACGCCCCGACCTGTTCCTTGAGAACATATTTCGAGAGGATCGTGACGAAGAACGGCTGGACGAAGCTGATCGCCAGCGCATTGGCAATGGGCATGAACTCCAGCGCGATGAAGAAACAGGTCGTCGAGCCGACGATGGAAAGGCCAAGCATGAAGACCGGCAACGGTTGCCGGATCCTTCCAAGCGATTGCGGACTGTAGATCCTGACCACCGGCACCAGCAGCAACGTTCCCATTGCCATGCGCAGGAATACGGTCTGTAACGGCGGTATTCCCTGCTGCACCAGCATCTTGGCGAAGACATCGACGATCGGAACGACAAACATTGCGATACACATGAGGACAATGCCGAGGAACGCCCGGGAGCTATCGCCCGGGCCGGCGGCGCCTTGTGGCGTGGTCATGGAAGGCTCCTTTCACACGGATCAGTCGCGCCACCGCGCCGCCCTGTCGAGGAAGCGGTAGTAGGTGCCGACCATTGGCAGGAACCAGGGATGCCCATTGTAGAAATAGAGCCGTGGAAAGTGACTGTTGACGACGCCGCGGTCATGGCCGGGCATCCCGAGCAACATTTCAGCGCTGCGGTGTCCGAGATACGTCATCATCGAGATGCCGCCGCCATTGCAGCAGGACGTGTAATAGGTGCCGTCCGGCATCCGCCCGACATGCGAGCAGAAATCGTAGGCAAAACAGACATTGCCGAACCATGAATGGGTAATTTTCGCGCGTTCCAACGACGGGAAGGTGTGAAGCATGAAGTCCCTCAGCCCGACCGCGGATTCCTCGGCGGTCGAAGTGCGGAATTTGGCACGGCCACCAAAGAGAATTCGCGTTCCGTCGGGCGAGCGCCGGAAATAATAAAGAATGTGCTTGGTATCCCCCACCACGCGGTTGCCGGGAATGAGTTCTTCCATCTGGTCCAGAGGAAGCTGCTCGGTCGCGATCATGTAGCTCTGGATGGGAATGGTACGCTTGCGCAACCACGGAATTTCGGGACCGACATAGCCGTTCGCACCGATCAGCACCTTGTCCGATGAAATGGTGATCGTGTTCCGGTCTGTCACATCCTCGACAAGGGCGTGGTAACGCCCGGCGATGGTCGATACGCCCTGATAACGGTAGCCGGTAAAAATCCGCACACCCAGTTCCCGCGCGCGATTGGCAAGGGCGCGGACATATTTGGCCGGGTGGATCGACCCTGTGTGATGACTGACCATCGCGCCGCGATAGATATGCGTTTTCAGCACCCGGTGCACTTCGCCTTCGGGCAGTATGTCGACTCGCTTCTGCTTCTCCGCAGACAGACCGTTGCGATAGGCGACCAGACCCTCCAGGTCTTTTCGCGAATGGGCGCCGGCAACACTGCCACACATGTTGAGGTCAAAGGGGTCCTTGAGGGTGCTTGCCCGTTCGAGCATGAAATCCATGGACCTGTCGTAGTCCTCGAGGATTTCGGCGGCGCGTTTGGCGCCGAAGCGGCGCGTGGCTTCCGCAAGGCTGAACTTGGCGCCGTTTCCGATCTGTCCGCCGTTGCGCGAACTCGCACCCTCCCCAATCCTCTGGGAATCGATGACGAAGACGTCCTTCACGCCGGCTTCAGCCAGGGTGATGGCTGCGCTCAGGCCGGAATAACCCGCACCCACGATGAGGATCGAACATGTGTTGGTATCGAATTGACGTTCGCCGTGGGCAGGTTCGGCTTCTTCCCACCAGAAAGGCGTGGTCTTCATGAAATGTCCCCTGTGATGCTTGAGGTTGCGCAGGTGTGTGCCGCTAGAGTTCAACGTAGAAATAGATCTTCTTCACTGGAGAGATCGTGCGCCACGTGCCGCGAAACTTCGGTTCGATAACCACGAGGTCGCCGGCGCTGAAGCGCTGCGGATCGCCACCGTCTTCGGTCAATTCGATCTCGCCCTCGATGAGGTAGAACTGTTCTAGGCCGCTTTCGTCGCGCTCGACCTTGTGCACGCCGGGCGTTGCCGCCCAGATGCCGGAGAGCACCTTGCCGGTGTCGCGACAGGGCCAGCTTCTGAACTCCGGATTTCCTTCAACCAATCGTTCGGGCGATGGCCGGTCGACAAGCGGGGTGCCGGCATCGGACGGACGGAAATATTTCAATTTCGACAAGGGATGTCCTTTCAAACTCAGTCAAATTTCACCATGTCCTGCGGCGCGAAGCTCACAGACACATCGGCACCATTGGAATGCACGCCGGAGCGGGCATTGCCGTAGGCAATGAAATGCGCACCATCGGCCAGCGTGAGCGTGTAAAGCGCACGGTCTCCGGAATATGTGGAATTTACGACCCTGGCGGGCAGCGAAACGCGGCCATCGGCAACCGGTGAGGTCGTGATCTCGGCATCCTCCGGGCGCACCATCATGCAGGTACTGCCACCTTTCACGGCCTCGGCCGGCAGGGTGAAGTTGGCACAGACAAAAGAGGATCCACCTCCGGGGGAGGCCGACACGACGCCCTGAAAGATGTTCGATTTGCCAACGAATTCCGCAACAAAACGCGATGCCGGACGGCGGTAAAGCGTATGGGCCGTGTCATATTGCTCGATGCATCCGCCATTCATCACGGCAATGCGGTCGGACATATGCATCGCTTCTTCCTGGTCGTGGGTCACGTTGATGAAGGTCGTGCCGAGCGTGCTGTGGATTTGGCGCAGTTCTTCCTGCAGATCGTGACGAAGCTTCTTGTCCAGCGCCGACATCGGCTCGTCGAGCAGCAGAAGATCAGGCTTGAAGACAAGCGCCCTGGCCAGCGCCACGCGCTGTTGCTGTCCGCCGGACAGTTCCTGCGGTTTGCGGGCGGCAAGCATGCCGAGCTGGACAAGATCCAGCAGAGCCCGGACGCTCTGGTCGATCTCTGCCTTTGACCGGCGCCGTACCCGCAACGGGTAGGCGATATTGTCGTAGACCGACATGTGCGGAAACAGTGCGTATCCCTGGAATACGAGACCGAAGTTGCGTTTCTCCGGCGACAGCGCGGTGATGTTTCGTCCGTTCATCTCGACGGTGCCCGAGGTCACCGGCTCGAACCCGGCCAGGATCTTGAGCAAGGTTGTCTTGCCGGAGCCGGACGGCCCGAGCAGGGTCACGAATTCTCCCTTGCGGATGGACAGCGAGACATCATCGAGCGCCTGGAACGCACCGTAATGTTTAAAGATATTCTTGATTTCTAGCGAAGACATAACGGTCACTCCTGCGACGTCCGGTCAAAACCGGGTTGCCGCGTTGCGCTTTTGCAGCCTGCTGATCAGTAGAAGGACCAAGAGGCTCACCAATGACAGAAGCAGGGCCACAACAACGATCGTCGGCTCGAGACGATCACGCAGGCCCGCGAACAGGGCGATTGGAAGGGTGGTCGAGGCGGGGTCTGCCAGGAACAGGGCCATCACAACTTCATCGAAAGACGTAATGAAGGCGAAGAGCGCGCCCGCGGCAAAACCGGGTGCTGCGAGAGGCAACGTGATGGTGGCGAAGCGGTAGAGGCGCGATGCCCCCATCGAGGCGCCGGCAAGATCGAGGTTGGGATCCAGCCCTCGCAGCGAGGTGATCACCGACAGGAAGACAAGGGGTGCCCCAAGGATCGAATGCGCCAATACCAGCGAAAAGTACCCGCCGCCGATCCCCACCCGGCCAAAGGCATAGGTGAAAGCCACGCCGAGAACGACGGAAGGCACGACCATTGGCGAGACGAACAAAGCGCTAAGCACCATCTGCATGCCGCCGCTGGTCAAGATCACCCCGGTTGCCGCGAGGCCGCCGATCAGGATGGCAAGGATCATCGAGCCGATGGCGACTTGGACGCTGTTCCAGAGCGCGTTTGTCCATGTGGGTTCCGTCAGGACTTTTGCGAACCAGTCGAGCGTGAAGCCTTCCATCGGATAGGAGAGGAACGAGCTGTCGTTGAAGGCAAGCGGCCAGACCAGCAGCAATGGGAGAATGAGAAAACCGGCACAGAAACAGATGGAAACCCAATATATGACCCGCGACATCAGGCGTCCCCCTGCCGTTTGGAAACCGCCCATTGGCCGACGCGGGCCGTGGCCACCAGAATGACGACGATCAACAGCAGCAGCACCGAAAGCGCCGATGCCATTCCCCAGTTCAGTGTCTTGTTGACGAAATCGGCGATGAAATACGCCAGCATCTGGTCATTGGGTCCGCCGGTGAGGGCAGGGGTGACGTAGAAGCCGAGCGCCAGGATAAAGACGGTGCCGCCGCCGACCAGAACGCCGCGCACGCTTTGCGGAAAATACACCCGCAGGAAGGTTTCAACGGCACCGGCACCCAGGTTGCGAGACGCGTCCGACTGGGATTTCGGAATGGTGCGCATGACATTGATCATCGGCAGGATGGCGAAGGGCAGCAGCACATGCGTCATGGCCACCAGTGCACCAAACCTGTTGAAGATCAACTGGACAGGTTCGGATGTCAGTCTCAGCCCGATAAGGATGGTGTTGATCAGTCCGTTGTTCTGCAAAAGCACGACCCAGGCCGTGGTGCGCACCAGAACCGAAGTCCAGAAGCTTAAAAGGACGATCGCCATGATGATCGTGCTTGTCCGACGGCTGCCAGTGGCGGCACCATAAGCCAGCGGATAGCCGATGACGAGCGTGAGCAGCGTGACCTGTAGTGTAATATACAAGGTGCGGCCCATGATCCGCAGGTAGATGTCGCCACCTTTGGCGAAGGTCAGGTCGCCGTCCGCACTGACGCTCAGGCCCGTCGCCTTCTGGTAATAGCGCCAGGTTGTCGTTCCGGCATTCTGGACAACGATGTCCCAATAGTCCTGATCGCCCCATTTCTTGTCGAAGGCGACCAGCCCGTCCATGGTTGGATCGATGGATTCCACGTTTTTTCCCGTGGTCAGGATCAAGGTGCGGAACCCGGTTTTCTCCACGTTGAGCAAACGCGCCGCCTCGCCCAACTGCTTCTTATCCATCGCACCAAGATCGGCAAGAAGCGCTGCGGCACGCTGATCCGGATCACCGTCGGCATCGATCGCGTTCAGCCTTTCAAACCTGGCACCCAGCGCCGAGTTGTCCACGCTGAGGGATATGATCGACGCGAGAGGGGTTAGGAAAACGAGGGCATAGAGAACAATCGGGATCGACAGCAGCAACATGGCTGCCCCGCGACTGCCACGAGCATTGCTCAAAGCGTTCGACATGACGTGTCCTAGCATTTGGGAGAATGAGCGGCTCGCTGGCGCCGGCAAGCGAGCCGCAGTCCAGATGTCACACGGTCGCAGCCAGCTTACTGGACAACCCAGTTGCTCCAGCGCTCCTTGAGCGTGTCGTAGTTTTCGATCCAGAACGCATCGGAATACGGCAACGCTTCCGCGATGTTGTCGCCGACAGGCAGATCCTTGGCATCCGCCTCCGACATCAATTTGATGGCGTTCACGTTTGTCGGGCCGTAGGGCATGGCGGCGGAAAACTTCGCCTGCGCTTCCGCGTTGTTGGCAAGCTTCAGGAACTCCATGGCCTGCTCCTTGTAGGGCGCACCCTTTGGAACCGCCCATACATCGATGTTGTAAATGTGGTTCTTCCAGACGAATTCGAGCGGTTTGCCTTCATGCTTGGCGGTGATGATGCGGCCGTTATAAGCGCTGCTCATAGCCACATTCTTGGCCACGAGCCATTCGACAGGCTGAGAACCGGCCTCCCAAAACTGCAATTGGGCCTTGATCGTGTCCATCTTTGCGAAAGCACGATCTATGCCTTCGGGCGTCGAAAGCACCTCGTAGACTTTGTCGAGCGGAACACCGTCAGCCATGAGAGCATATTCGAGGTTCATGTAGGGGTTGTTGATCATCCCCCGCTTGCCCGGGAATTTTTCCAGGTTGAAGAAATCGGCCCAGTCCCGCGGTGGGGCATCCGGGAACACTTCGGCATTATACGCGAAACCGTTGCCGATGACCACGTTGCCCGCCGCGCAAGGCTGCACGGCAGCCGGCAGCAGATCCTTGCCGCCGCCCAGCGCATCCCAGGAGATTTCTTCCAGCAACCCTTCGTCGCACGCCAGCTGCGCATCCGTGCCGCCGGCCATGACGAGATCCCAGGTGACGTTGCCGGTGTCGGCCATGGCTTTCAGTTCAGCCAGGCCGCCAAGGTAGGTCGTCTCAACGAATTTCAGACCTTGTTCTTTCATGAACGGCTTGAAATACGCTTCGCGCTGGGCATCCTGATAATTTCCGCCCCATGCCGCGATGGTGAAATCACGCGCTGTCACCGGGGTGGCGCAGAGCGCAATGAGAGTGCAAATGCTGCCAATTTTCAGATAGTTCATAACCACTCCTCCTCAGGTGCCGCCGAGGCTCCTCCCGTCGGCGGCTTGATACCGGATTTTGTCACGTCCTCTGGCTGTCGTCTTGATCAACTCCGCCAGCGCATTTCACTCCAGCACACCATTACGATATTCCCACTAAAAAAAATGTAAAGTTTTTTTAGTATTTCTTTTGAGAATTAATGTTTATAGGTTGTGGACACCCATCACGGTGCTGGCAGGGAGACTGTTGCAACCATCTCTATCGGATACAATGGGCGATTAAATGTCGGGCATGTCATCGGCTCATTTTTCGATGAGCCGGCGGCAACTGGACATAAACATCTGCGAAACGGCCGGCCTTTCCGCTGACCGGATATTTTGAATTTAATGCATGCTGCAAGGTTGCAGAGATCTCTCAGAACGGGGAATTCGGTTTGGACCCTTTGATGAAGGCCGCTCATGGCGACGACAAACGTCGCATCGGGGAGCGATTGAGGCTGCGCCGCAAATTGCGCGGTATGGCATTGAAAATTGTGGCAGAAAGATCCGGGCTTTCGGTTGGCATGCTCAGCCAGGTCGAACGCGGGCTGATAACGCCATCGATCAAGTCGATGCGCGCGATCTGCGATGCCTTGGAAATGCCCGTCAAATGGTTGTTCGAAGGTTCGTCCACCCAGTCGGACGACGACATAGAATTCGTGGTGCGCCGATCATCCCGTCGCGACATTTCGTATGAGGATGGCGCGATCCTGAAGGAAATCCTCACGCCGGACACCCAGCCCAAAATTCAGATGCTTCGCTTTGTTCTCGAGTCTGGCGCTGATTCCGGTGAACCTTACTCGAACGCCGAGGGCGGCAAGTGTGGCCTTGTCCTGCGGGGAACGCTGGAACTGCAGCTGAACGGTCGCAAGATGACCATTCGTGAAGGCGACAGCTTCGCGTTTCCGGCGCAGGCAATGGTCCGGTTCTGGAACGAGGGCCAGCAACCCTGCGAGGTCATCTGGGTCGTTGCTCCTGCAACGGTATAACGGCTCGGTTCAGGCTGAACCGAGCGTCGACTGGAGCGGATGCCTTTCGGCCAAGCTGACCGTGACGGACTGGATTTTCAAGGGCTGCGGAGGGCCGCAGAAAGCCTTCAAGATGAAGTCACCCATTGCACAGGGCAGGTGAACCTCGAAGCGTCCGAAACCGCCATCGGCTCCGCCCGGATCACTTGGCACCACTGTCATGAGGCCTTCGTCCATTGCACCCGCCCGTGCGCGCAGATTTGCAAGATCGGCGGCGCGCTCCGCGTAAGGTTGATCCAAAGCAACGTTTTCCAGGAAGATCGCATCGGCGACAGCATCGTCCCAGCCATCCAGAAGCAGGTGCCGCAACCCCGCGACAAGCTCATGGATTGCGGCTGGCGGTGTTGCTGCCGGGACATGGGCGGAGAAGGCCGCGTCGAGAAGCTGGCTGAGCGCTGCGCTTGCAGGCTCCCAGGCGCCGGAATAGGTGGCGTTTTCGAAGGCAACAACGCCAAGGCCGGTCTGCGCGTTCCAACGCATATGGGAACTGAACCCGGGATAACCGCCGGAATGGCTGATGATCGGGCCAAACCGTGCGTGCTGCTCGACGACAAGGCCATAGCCGTAGCCTTTGAGGCCGACATCCTTGCCGGGCTCGGGCGCGATGGCGCATTGGAGGCTCTGCATTTCCCGGCGGGTTGCGGCAGACAGAGGGCCATCCTGCGTGCCTTCGGGCCGGAAGGCGGCAGACAACCAGTCAGCCCAGCGGACAAGATCGCCCACAGTCGTCACACAGCCCCCGATGGCCGAAAAAGCCCCCGGCCCGGTAAAAGGCAAGGGCTGCCAGCCGTCGCCGGTTTTGCGGAAACCTGTCGCCATCCTGTCAGCTGGCACGGTCGCCGGATCGAAACCCGTCTCATGGAGATCGAGCGGAGCCAGCAGGTTGTCCGTCACGAAAGCGGGATAGGATTGCTCGCCGACAATTTCAATGACCCGGCCAAGCAAGGCGTATCCGAGGTTTGCATATTCGTACCGTGTGCCTGGCGTCGTTACAAAGCGCACGCCCTTGTCAAGAATTGCGTCGAGGGCCGCATTGGAGAGCGATTCCTGCCGGTCGGCCCAAGGGTCATCGGTTGGCAGCCCGCCCGCCATCGACAGAAGCATCCGCAGCGTTGGCGCCGTTGGCTGGCCGATCGGCAGCGTCGGGCGCAAGGCGGGAACATAGCGCGTGACAGGTTCGTCAAGGGAAAGCCGGCCCCGATCGCGAAGCAGCAATATGGCCGCAGCGGTGAAACTCTTGGTGCAGGACGCAATCCGGAACCGGGTATGGGAACGCAGAGGATGCGCACCCACATCACCAAACCCGTTTTCGAGCACTGTTCCGGAGCGGTCGAACAGCGCGAACCGGATGCCGGGCGTTGCCTTCTGTTGAACCCGCTGCGAGAAAATTTCGGCGATCGTCTTGGCGAGGACATCCGATTGCGGGAGGTGACTGAACAGGTGCATGGTGTGTCCTTGGACGTAGGGCAGGTCTGGCGCGGCCGCGAGCAATTGGCGAGTGTAGTCGTGCTGCGGCACGACAAAATCGCAGTTGTCTCCGCCATCTCGACGGTCTCGCCCCGATAGATGACAGCAACGCGGTTGCAAAGCGATCGCAACACGGCAAGATTATGCGATATGAACAATTTCGGCGGCAGGTGAAACCAGCCGCCGTTCCGTTCGATATCACAATCCCTCGCCTGCGCCTGTCATGCCAAGGCGAAGGAACGGTGTACGGCGTTCCTCGCAGCGATCATCTGCAACTGGGTGTATATCTTGGCGCGGCGCACGAGATCATCGCTGTGTTCCCACGTCTCGCGCCAGATGCAGAGGATACTGAACCCGGCCAACCCCGCGTGATCGAAGTGCCAACCTTGCTCGCACCTTCGGAAATCGGGGCCTGGATAACCCGGCTTGTGATCCGATGGGGTCTAATTCATTGATATATCTGGCGTTAGGCCAATTTTGCATGAGATTTTGCCCAACTTGAATTGGTCAGCCGTTGTAAATCGCTCTTATGTGCTGCGTCGAAGCTTATAGGCATAGCAAGGGAAACAGATGGGCAGGATCGTTTACATACGCGGTCAATTCGTACCCGAGCAGGACGCCCGGATAAGCCTCTTTGACCGCGGGTTCCTATTCGGCGATGCCGTCTACGAAGTGACCGCGGTCATTAACGGACGGATGATCGACAACGATCTTCACCTTGACCGCCTGGAACGCTCGCTGAAGGAACTCGCCATTCCGCAGACCTTTTCCCGCGCTGACATCGCGATGGTTCAGGCGGAATTGATTGCGCGCAATGCGTTGCAGAACGGCACCGTTTATCTTCAGGTCTCGCGCGGAGATGCCGATCGCGATTTCTTCTATTCGGATACGCTGGCGCCATGCCTGGTCGGCTTCACCCAGCAAAAGATGCTGACCGGCACGAAAGCACAGCAGCACGGCATCGCCGTCGATCTCGTGGACGATCCGCGCTGGCAACGGCGGGATATCAAGACGGTCATGCTACTCGGCCAGGTCATGGCCAAGCAGGCGGCCCGCTCCGGCGGCTTCGACGACGTCTGGATGGTGGAAAACGGGCAGGTGACAGAGGGGGCGTCCTCGACAGCGCATATCATCACGACAAAGGGCCGTATTCTGACCCGTCCCGCCTCGCAGGCGACCCTGCCGGGCTGCACCCAGCGCGCCATTGCACGGCTTTGTGCGGCAGAGGGACTGGAGATAGAGGAGCGCGTGTTCACGCCCGCGGAAGCGCAGGGTGCTGCGGAAGCGTTCCAGACCTCCGCCTCGAGCCTGGTCACGCCCGTCGTGCGAATCGGCAGCCAAGTGATTGCAGATGGCAAGCCCGGCGCGATGACGCGGAAGCTCCAAGCTCTTTATCTGGAAATGGCCGGCGTTCCGGTTTAAAGCGCGTCGGTGGCAAAAGGGACGACATGAAAACGGCACGCGAACTGGGACTGATCCCGCAAGGCAGACTGGAGCCGGGCTCCGGCAACACGATTACAGACGTACCGGGCATCTCGGTCGGTCATTGCTCGCTACGCCGAGACGGAATTTTCACGGGCGTCACCGCCATCCTGCCACATGACGGCGACCTTTTTCGCGTCAGGCCGCGCGCTGCGGTGGAGGTTATCAACGGCTTCGGCAAGTCGGCCGGCCTGATGCAAGTTGCCGAACTGGGAACGATCGAGACACCGATCCTGCTCACCAACACGTTTGGCGTGGCGGCCTGCAGCGAAGCATTGATCCGCCGCGCCATTGCCGCCAATCCGGCGATCGGCCGGAAGACCTCGACGGTCAACGCGCTGGTTTGCGAATGCAACGATGGCAGCATCAACGATATCCAGGCACTGGCCGTGACACCGGCAGATGCCGAGGCTGCACTTGAAGCTGCGAGCACAGGCCCTGTGGAGCAGGGCGCGGTGGGTGCCGGTTCCGGCATGACCGCTTTCGGCTTCAAGGCCGGTATCGGCACGGCGTCGCGACGCCTTTTCATCGGCAAGCGCAGCTTCATATTCGGCACACTGGTGCTCGCCAATTTCGGCGGAGCGGGCGATCTTGTTCTCCCGGACGGACGCCGTCCCGATCCGCGTGTGCCAGCCAGTCCCGAACGGGGATCGGTGATCGTCGTCATGGCCACCGATCTGCCCCTCGGTGACCGGCAATTGCAGCGGGTGGCAAGACGGGGCGGTGCAGGTCTTGCCCGGCTCGGTGCCTTCTGGGGACATGGCAGCGGCGACGTCGTTCTCTGTTTTACCACAGCCGATCCGATGGAACATGATTCGCCCGAGGCGTTTGCCACGCAGGAGCGGCTTGCCGACGACCATATCGACACCGTTTTCCGCGCCGCAGCCGAGACCACGCAGGAAGCCGTGCTGAATGCCCTTTGCATGGCCCCCACCACCCCCGGCCGCAACGGCCGGCTCTATCCCTGTCTCGCCGACTGGCTAAAAGAGAACCCTACACCATGAAAGTCTTCATCTCAGCCGATATCGAAGGTACCGCCGGTATTGCTCACTGGAACGAGGCTGATCGCGCCCATCCTGACTGGGCCGAATTCCGCGCGTTGATGACCGCGGAGGTCGTCGCAGCTTGCGAAGGCGCGCGATCTGCCGGCGCGACCGAAGTGGTCATCAAGGATGCCCACGAAAGCGGCCGAAATCTCATCCTCGACAAACTGCCCGACTATGCACGGATCGTGCGCGGCTGGTCCGGACATCCAGACGAGATGATGTTCGGGATCGACGATGGTTTTGCAGCCGCTGTTTACACCGGCTACCATTCGAAAGCCGGCACCGAGGTCAACCCGCTCGCCCACACGTCCAACCTGCGCATTTCGCGGCTTCTGCTCAACGGCGAGGTCGCATCCGAGTTCACCATAAACGCTCTGTGTGCTGCCCAATACGGCGTGCCCTCGGTTTTCCTGGCGGGAGACGTCGGCATCTGTATGGAAGCACGCGCGATGGTGCCGGGCCTTGCGGCCGTGGAAACGCTGGACGGCAGGGGCAAGGCCTCGACATCCATCTCCCCGGCCCGGTCGCGCCGCCTCATCCGCGAGGGCGTTGCAGCGGCGCTCTCCGGCGATTTTTCGCAGGCACTGCCCGCAAAGGCCGAGCACTACGAGGTGCTGATCGAGTTCAGCACACCGACCGAGGCCTACCGCGCCGGCTGGTATCCGGGCGCAAAGTCGCATGGGCCCCGTGCTATCGCCTTCGAACATCGGGATTTCTCCGAAATCCTGCGCGCGCTGCTGTTTCTCAAGGTCTGATCAGGCCGGCACGCCCTGCAGGAGTTGTCCGGCGGTGCGCCAGAGATTCTCGACCTTCCTGTTTCGGCTCGCAGCCGCGTGCCGGTAGAGCCGGATTTCCAGGTCGAGGTTCCAGCCCTCGTCGATCGAGGCAGGCACCAGACGGCCGGTATCGAGTTCGTCACGGGCCAGGCTTTCGGGCAGCCAGCATACCCCCGCGCCAGTCACCGCCATATTCATCTGTCCGGCACTGATGGTATTTTCGTGTGTGGTGCGCCGCCGGAAAGGCGGGCGGCGCAGCCAGAGGCGCGACAGCGCCACCCCGAAAAACGAATTGAAGCCATAACTGAGACACGGAATAGCCAGCCGCGGCTGCGCGACGGCACGATCAATCAGATTCCGGCCCGGCTGGATAGTGCCGGACAGCACGATCTCCGGAGAAACCAGCGGAATCAGCCGGTCGTGGGCCACCGTCAGCGAGGCGAATTGACCACGGTCGAGGTGAAACGGCACCTCCGGGTGCGCATAGGTTAGAAAGAAATCCGCCTCATCGTTGACGAGGGCATCGAGGTTGGCTTCGATACCGCCGCGGTCGGGAATGAGCGAGGTGCTGAACGTGCCACCGACTTTCTCCAGCGACTTCAACCAGTGCGGAAAGAACGTCACCGTCAGCGTATGCAATGCGGCAAAGCGGATCAGGCCCGGCTCATAGGAAGGACGCAACGCCTCGCGCGCCGCATAGAAGGTGCGGATCGATTCCTGCGCCACCGGAAGAAAATTCCGTCCCGCCGGGGTCAACTCGGCCGGCATGGTGGCGCGGCTGATCAGCGTGGCCCCTAGCCAGCTTTCCAGTTGCTTGATCCTGCGGCTGAAGGCCGGCTGCGTGACATTGCGAAATTCCGCCGCCCGCGAAAAGCTGGACGTGTCGGCAAGCGTCACGAAGTCCTCAAGCCATTTGATTTCCATGCACAGTTCCCCCTCCCGATCCAGTTTAGCCGAGAAAACCATCATAAGTCATTCAATCGAAATGGGTATGCCGATTTCGCATGGAGTTGTGCCCAAACCGAATTGGCCAAGCCAGCCACAAACTTTCACGGTGCACCTGGAGGAAATAGGTGCCGGTCTGCCGGTGCCCATGGGGGAGCTGTGAATGCCATTTGCAATTGAAGCCGATCTTATCTTGCACAACGGACGCATCTGGTGCGGCCGGGAGGAGGGCATCAGCAACGCTGTTGCCGTGTGGCAGGGCAAGGTTCTTGCAACAGGCAGTAATGCCGACATGCTGAGCCTGAAGGGTCCGGCAACCGAGGTCATCGATCTGGAAGGCCGCTTTGCCAGCCCCGGGCTCATCGACAACCACCTGCACCTGATTGCAACCGGCATCGCCATGGGCTTCGTCGATGCGACATCGACTGCCGCCCCGACGCTTGCCGCCCTGATGAAGGGCATTTCGGAGCGCGCCGCGACCACCCCGAAGGGCGGCTGGGTCCGTGCCCGTGGATATGACCAGGTCAAGCTCGACACCGGCCGTCACCCCACGCGCGACGATCTCGACCGCGCAGCGCCCGATCATCCGGTCATGCTGACACGGGCCTGCGGCCATGTCTCGATTGCCAATTCACGCGCTCTGGCGCTTGCCGGCATCAGCGAACAAACCCCGGCGCCTGACGGCGGCGTCATCGGTCTGACCGACGGCAGGCTGAACGGATTTCTCGCGGAAAACGCCCAGAACCTCGTCAAGGCCGTTATGCCCGAGGCAACGACCGAAGAACTGATCGAAGGCATCGAGCGTGCCGGACAGCATCTGCTCTCTTTCGGCATCACCAGTTGCATGGATGCCGCAGTCGGGCATGTTGCCGGTTTCCCGGAAATCCAGGCCTATGAAATGGCCAAGGTCGCCGGCCGGTTGCCGGTGCGCGTCTGGCTGACGCTGCTGGGCGATCCCGGTGTTTCTATCGTCGAGGAGTCGTGGCGCGCCGGGCTTGTCTGCGGGGCCGGCGACGACATGCTGCGTGTCGGCGGCGTTAAAATCTTCCTCGATGGCTCGGCCGGTGGCCGCACCGCATGGATGACCAGGCCCTATCAGGGCGAACCGGACAATATCGGCGTACAGATGCTGTCGGACGCGGTGGTCGAGCAGGTCGTCAAGGACTGCCACGACCGAGGCTACCAGATGGTTTGCCACGCCATTGGCGACGGGGCGATCGAGCAGTTGATCACGGCATACGAGAAGGCGCTTGCCGCCAATCCCGATCCTGATCGCCGCCACCGCATCGAGCATTGCGGCTTTCCGACGGCGGAGCAGAATGCGCGCATGAAGACAGCCGGCATTCTGCCCGCACCGCAGATGGCCTTCATCCACGATTTCGGCGACAGCTATATTTCCGTGCTTGGCGAAGAGCGCGGCGTTGCATCCTACCCAATCGGCACTTGGATGCGGATGGGCCTGAAGCCTTCGACCGGCTCGGATTCGCCGGTCTGCTCGCCAGATCCGTTCCCGAACCTGCACGCCATGATCACCCGCCAGACCGGCAAGGGCACGGTGATGGCCGCCGCAGAAAAGCTCGGCCGCGAGGAAGCCTTGCAGGCCTATACGGAATACGGCGCCTGGTCGCAGAAGGCCGAGGCGGTGAAAGGCCGACTCGTGCCCGGTCAATGGGCGGATATTGCCGTCTTCGACAACGACCTTCTGGAAGCTTCGGCCGCAACCGTCCTGTCAGGCACCCGCTGCCTTTTGACCTTGCTTGCCGGCCGCGTCGTGCACGACGCCCGTTAAACGCCTGACCACTGATTTGAAACGATGCCAAAAACGGCACGAAAGGGAGAACGAAATGCTTAAAAGACTGACACTGACCGCGATGCTCAGCCTGAGCGTCGCGACCGCAGCTCTGGCTGCGGGGGAACGTTCCGGCGGAACGCTCGTCTTCACTGCGCCTTACGGCTCCAGCTTCGCCACACTCGACACGCAGTCGAGCCCGAACACGCAAGAAGAGTTCATTACCCAAGCCATTCACCGTGCGCTTTACAGCTGGGATTCCATCCAGAACAAGCCAGTTCTCGAATTGGCGACATCCGAGGATGTGTCTGCCGACGGCACAGTGCGGACCTATCACCTGCGGGAAAATGCCGTTTTCCACAATGGCAAGCCACTGACCGCCGATGACATCATCTACAGCTACAAGCGTATCGCCAATCCGAAGAATGCCTTCCCCGGCGCCAGCTACATCGCCGGCATCAAGGGCGCGGACGACTATATCGCCGGCAAGGCCGAGGAAATCTCCGGCCTGAAGAAGATCGATGACCACACGCTGGAAATCACCTTCAGCGGCCCGATCAATCCCGGCTTCCCGCTGATGCAGAACACGACGGTAATCTATCCGTCGAACGTCGCGGATGAAGCAAGCTTTGCCACATCTCCTGTCGGCCTCGGCGCCTTCGTCTTCAAGGAGCATGTGCCCGGCTCACAGGTCGTCGTCGAAAAATTCGACAAGTACTACGAAGAGGGCAAGCCCTATCTCGATCGCATCAACATCGTGCTGATGGGTGAAGATGCAGCGCGCGACGTTGCTTTCCGCAACAAGGAAATCGACGTTTCGATCCTCGGCCCGACCCAGTACCAGGCCTATCAGGGCGAGGATGGCCTGAAGGACCATTTGCTTGAAGTCGCCGAAGTGTATACGCGCAACATCGGTTTCAATCCCGCCTTCGAACCTTTCAAGGACAAGCGGGTTCGCCAAGCGATCAATCACGCCATCAATGCGCCGCTGATCATCGACCGCCTCGTCAAGAACAAGGCCTATCCGGCCTCCGGCTGGCTGCCGATCTCATCGCCCGCCTTCGACAAGGATCAGGCGCCTTACGCGTTTGATCCGGAAAAGGCCAAGGCGCTGCTCGCCGAAGCCGGCTATGCCGACGGCTTTGAATTCGAAGTGACCGCAAGCCCCAACGAAAGCTGGGGCGTGCCGATCGTCGAGGCCATCCTGCCGATGCTGAAGAAGGTCGGCGTGACGGTAAAGCCGAAGCCGGTCGAAAGCGCGGCGCTAGGTGACGCGGTCAGCTCGAATAACTTCCAGGCCTTCATCTGGTCGAACCTTTCCGGCCCCGATCCGCTGAACGCACTGCGTTGCTTCAATTCCAAGACCCCGCAATCGGCCTGCAACTATACGAGCTATGCGAGCCCGGAATTCGACAAGCTCTATGAGGCTGCCGAGCAGGAACGCGATCCGGTCAAGCAAAGCGATCTCCTGCGCCAGGCCAACAACATCGTGCAGGAAGACGCCCCGGTCTGGTTCTTCAACTACAACAAGGCGGTCATGGCCTACCAGCCTTGGATTCATGGTCTGGTCCCGAACGCAACGGAACTGGCGATCCAGCCCTATGACGATATCTGGATCGATGAAACGGCACCGGCGCGTCAGTAAGCCCTGAAAAATACGGGGCGGCCATGGGGTATCATGGTCGCCCTGGTATTGATTGCCGCACCGTCATGGGCGGCCAAAACGGAATCGCCGATGCTTCGTTTCACCCTGCGCCGTATCCTGCAGATCATTCCCACGCTGATTGTAGTGGCGCTGCTGATCTTCGTTATCTTTTCCGTGGTGCCCGGCACCTTTGCCGCCAGCCTTTTCGCCGATGGCAAACGCGCTGCCGACCCGCAGATGATTGCCCGTCTGAGCGAGGAATTCGGCCTCAACAAGCCGCTGATCGAGCGCTTCGTGTCCTATGTCACGGACCTTGCGCAGTTCGATCTGGGTACCAGTTTCCGCACCCGCCAGCCGGTGATCGATCTGATCAACGACCGGATGGGCGCGTCCTTGAAGCTGGCGATCGCCGCCATGGTCTTTGCCCTTGTCGTCGGCGTGCCGCTCGGTTTCCTCGCCGCCATGCGGCCGGGATCGGTGCTCGATACTGTGACGATGATCGGCGCGGTTTCGGGCCTCTCCGTGCCGCAATTCTGGCTCGGCCTTCTGATGATGTATCTCTTCGCGCTGCAACTGAACTGGCTGCCGAGTTTCGGCTATGGCAACGGGTCGTTCCAGAACCTCATCCTTCCGGCCGTCACGCTCGGCGTCACGCCGCTCGCATTGCTGGCCCGCACGACGCGGGCGGGCGTGCTCGACGTGCTGAACGCCGATTTCATCCGCACCGCGCATTCCAAGGGCATGAGCGAGATCAAGGTGGTCCGCTGGCATGTGGCGCGCAATGCGCTGGTGCTGATCGTCACCACGGTCGGCCTGCAGTTCGGCTCGCTGATCGGCCAGGCTGTCGTGATTGAAAAACTCTTCGCCTGGCCCGGCATCGGATCGCTGCTGGTGGACAGCGTCTCGATCCGCGACATTCCCGTGGTTCAAGGCACGATCCTGGTCATCGTGCTCTGGTTCCTCGTCATCAATACGGCCGTCGATCTGATCTATGCCGCGATCGATCCGCGCATCAAGCAGGAGTGACGCCCATGCGTTTCGGCTTCAACGTCTGGCTCGGCGCGGGCCTGACGGCGCTGGTGATCTTTGCGGGCGTGCTCGCCCCCTGGCTTGCCCATTTCGATCCGGTGCTCGACGCCGACCTGATGAGTTCGGAACTCCCGCCTGACGCCACGTTCTGGTTTGGCACCGATGCGCAAGGACGCGACGTCTACACCCGCATCCTCTATGGCGCGCAGATCTCGCTGACCGTCGGCATCGCTTCGCAGGTGATCAATTCGATTATCGGCATCACCCTTGGCATGACCGCCGGCTACTGGGGCGGCTGGTGGGACGACCTGGTGAACGGCCTCACCAATGTCATGCTCGCCATTCCTTCCCTGATCTTCGCGCTCGCCGTCATGGCCGTGCTGGGACCGGGCCTGCCGTCGCTCCTCGTCGCGCTGGGCTTCACCAACTGGAGCTGGACGTGCCGCATCGCCCGCTCCTCGACACTGTCGCTGAAATCGCAGGGCTACGTGCAGGCAGCGCAAACGCTCGGCTACGGCGACCTGCGCATCATGTTCACACAGATTCTGCCCAACATGATGGGCCCGATCCTCGTCATGGCAACGCTGGGCATGGGGTCGGCGGTGCTGTCCGAAGCGGCTCTTTCCTTCCTCGGTCTTGGCATTCAGCCACCGTTCCCGAGTTGGGGCTCGATGCTGACGGATGCGCGCCAGCTCATCCAGCTTGCGCCGTGGGTCGCCATCTTTCCCGGCTTGGCCATCTTCCTGTCGGTGCTCGGTTTCAACCTTCTCGGCGACGGGCTGCGCGACAGCCTTGATCCGCACATGAGGACGCGCAAGCCATGACCGCGCCGCTACTCGACATCAGAAACCTGCAATTGGGCGTGGCGATCGGCCGCTCCGTTCACCCGCTTCTCAAGAGCGTGTCCTTTCAGATCATGCCCGGGGAAGCCTATGGTCTCGTCGGTGAATCCGGTTCCGGCAAATCGGTAACGTCGCTTGCCGTGATGGGCCTACTGAAGAAGCCGCTTGCTGTCTCCAGCGGCGAAATCCTGTTCAAGGAACAGAACCTTCTGGCGATGCCGAAGCGGGAAATACGGCGCCTGCGCGGCAACCGCATCGCCATGATCTTTCAAGAACCGATGACCGCGTTGAACCCGTTGTCCACCGTTGGCCGGCAGATTGCCGAAATGTTCGTGCTGCATCAGGGCAAGAGCTGGAGCGAAGCGCATACGCTCGCTGTCGAGGCACTGGCCAGCGTGCGGGTGCCCAATCCAGACCGGCGCGCGAAAAACTATCCGCATCAGATGTCCGGCGGCCTGCGCCAGCGCGTGATGATTGCCATGGCTCTTGCCTGCAATCCCGACCTGCTGATCGCCGACGAACCGACGACGGCCCTCGACGTAACCGTACAGGCCGAAGTGCTGCGCCTGATCAAGGAACTGTGCGCCGAACGCGGTACGGCGGTGCTTCTCATCAGTCACGATCTCGGCGTGATCGCCAGCGTCTGCCAGCGCGTCGGCGTCATGTACTCTGGCTGTCTGGTCGAAGAAAACGAGACGCGCACGCTGTTTGATACGCCTCGGCACGATTACACCCGGGGGCTGCTCGGAGCCCTGCCACGCCTTGGCAGCCGCAGTCAGCATGGCCGCAAGCGATTGGTCGATATCGATAGCATCATCGCGGATCGCTCGAAGCTGACCGAAACCCGCTTTATCGCGCCGCGCATCGCCGAAGGAAGCCAGCCATGACCGCCCCCCTGTTGCAGGTGGACGACCTGCATGTCCGGTTCCCGATTCCCGGGGGTGGCCTGCTTGGCAGAGGCAGGCGCTTGCTGCACGCGGTGAACGGCATCAGTTTTTCGCTCTCCAAGGGCGAATGCCTTTCTATCGTCGGCGAATCCGGCTGCGGCAAGTCAACGACCGCGTTATCGATCCTCGGCCTGCAGGAGCCGACGGAGGGAACCATCCGCTACCGCGGCCAGCCGCTCGCGGGAGATGGCGCACCGGGGCGGATGCAGCGCGCCAAGGCGGTGCAGATGGTGTTCCAGGATCCTTACGCTTCGCTCAACCCGCGCCAGTCCGTTCGCACGTCGCTTGCCGCACCGCTTCGGCTACACGGCGTAACCGCGGCATCGGAGATTTCCGATCGCATTGAGGCCATGCTGGCCAATGTCGGCCTGACGCCCGAACATGCCGGCCGCTATCCGCATGAATTTTCCGGTGGCCAGCGCCAGCGCATCGGCATCGCCCGTGCCCTCATTCTCGAGCCCGAGATCGTCGTGCTCGACGAGCCGGTATCGGCGCTCGACGTGTCGATCCGGGCGCAGATCATCAATCTGCTGCTCGATCTGCAGGAGAAACTCGGCCTGTCGTATCTGATGATCAGCCACGATCTCAGTGTCGTGGAGCATATGAGTGACCGTGTCCTGGTAATGTATTTCGGCCAGATCGTGGAGGAGGGCGGCTGGCGCGATATCTTCGAGGCGCCCACGCATCCCTATACGCGCCGGCTGATTGCCGCTATTCCCGATCCGGATGCCACGCTCGGCACGGCGATGATAGAGGATCGATTTGCAGGCAAGCCGCAGCTTGCCGCTCGCAGCTTCGTGTCGGACGGCACCACATCTGTAGACGTCTTCACCCCGCCCGCATCTTCCGAGCTTATCGAGATCGCTCCGCATCACCGGGTCCGCGTGGCGTTGCCATGATATGACCGAGCAAAATCATTTGAGCTTGCAGAAGCGTCTTCGAACTCGATACGTATAAATCGCAGGTCCCATCGCAGCCGCGGAAAACCCGTACGCTGAACAACAGGTTGGAACACAATGCACCGCAAGCCGAAAATCGCCGTCATCATGGACGAGAACACCAGCGCCGGTGGCGGCGGTTATGAAATCTCGAAAGATTACTTTCGTGCCATCAGCCGGGCAGGCGCCTACGCTTTCGGAATACCTTTTGCGCTCGAGATGGTCGGTCATGTCGTCGAAGAGTTCGACGGATTTCTGAGTGTCGGGGGACGCATCCATTTCCCCGAAGAATGGTATGTCGAAGGCGATCAGTCCCGTTATCCGGCATCCGATCGGCTTGATGTCGAAATGGCGTTGATGAAGGGTTTCCTCGAGCGCGACAAACCCGTCCTCGGCATCTGCAACGGCATGCAGATGCTTGCCTGCCTGAATGGCTGCCGGATGGTGTCGGACGTACAGTCTTCATGGGCCGGAGCTATCGTGCACGACCGGGAAGGGGTGCGCCATGACGTCGAAATCCGGCAGGGCACCAGAATGGCGGATATTTTCAAAGCCGAAACATTCAGCGTCAATACGTTTCACCGCGAAGCCATCGTCGAGGTCTCCGATGCGGTGGTCGTTACCGCCCGCGGCCCGGACGGCGTTGTCGAAGCGATAGAAGTCCCGTCGTCGACTTTTGCCATGGGCCTGCAATGGCACCCTGAAAGGCTTGCCGCCGAAAGCCACCCCGGAACTCGCATCTTCGATGCTTTCGTGGAAGCGGCAAGCAGGTAAAAATGCTGCTGGGAGCAAGCGAGTTGTCACCCGGACTACGCATTCGCGATCGTACGCCAGGCTCTCCTTAAACACCTGTCGACGCGGCTAAAACGCGGAAGAAAACTGTGGTTTTGGACACATGAAAATCAGGTAATCTGTGTTATGGAACTTCCTAGTAGCTCTCCTCAGGAGAGGCAGGGCACCTGTCACCATCGTAAACAATTGCTGCTGACCCCGCAACACGCGGACTGCCCTCTCCAGTTTCCAAGCTACCCTACAGTCTGTGGCTTCGCGCCGTCGACGGCATTTATCCCTCTTTCCGGACTGATCATGTTTCGCGCCAGGCATGCCGATTAACTCTTTGTTAACCATTTTCCCGATACATCGACGCAACTGAAAATTAACCAAGATGACTGATGTGTTAACGCAATCCCGGCCGATCCGCCTGAAGGGGCGGTCTTTTCTGGCTCTGGCTCTGACGCCGGAGCTGCCCTTCGCTGACTGGCTCGAGCGGCTTGACGATTTGGCTTCACGCTCGGCCGGTTTCTTTCTGCGTCGGCCTGTCGTGCTGGACGTCGGCGCTCTCGATATCGATCGCCAGCAGCTTCTCGGTCTCGTTGCCGAACTGAATGCCCGCAAGGTACGCGTTATGGGCATTGAAGGAGCACGTCCCTCGCTTCTGGGCGCCGACCTGCCGCCGGCCCTGTCGGATGGCCGCACGACTGGAGATGTCGAGCCGCCAACGGGAGAACCGCAGACCCAATCATCGGAGAAGGTGGAACCCGTCACCGCTTCGGTGACGGCAAGGGTGATGCCTTCCTTGCTCATTTCGGAACCGGTCCGCTCGGGCCAGTCAGTTTTCTTTCCTGATGGCGACGTCACCATCGTTGGCTCTGTCGCTTCGGGCGCGGAAGTGGTCGCCGGCGGCTCGATCCACATCTATGGCGCCTTACGCGGACGGGCCATGGCCGGAACGATCGGCAACGCTTCGGCGCGCATCTTCTGCCACAAGTTGGAGGCCGAACTCATTGCCATCGACGGACTCTACAAGACGGCCGACGATATTGAGCCGAAGCTGCGCGGCAAGCCCGTACAGATCTGGCTGGAAGGCGAAACACTCAAGGCGGCAACGCTTGGCTGAAACAGGGCCGCGATTTGGCAACACGTCAAATGAACGCGTCTAAATAACTGGAGAGATCAATGGGCAAGGTAATCGTTGTCACATCGGGCAAGGGTGGCGTCGGCAAAACGACATCGACAGCCGCACTCGGCGCGGCACTGGCGCAGAATGGCGACAAGGTCGCGGTGGTGGACTTCGATGTCGGCCTGCGTAACCTCGACCTCGTCATGGGCGCCGAGCGGCGTGTCGTCTACGATATTGTCAATGTCATTCAGGGCGACGCCAAGCTCACGCAAGCGTTGATCCGCGACAAGCGCTTGGAAACACTCTATTTGCTGCCTGCCTCCCAGACCCGCGACAAAGACAATCTGACGCCGGAGGGCGTCGAAAAAGTCATCGCCGCGCTCAAGAATGCGTTCGACTGGGTCATTTGCGACAGCCCGGCGGGTATCGAGCGCGGCGCGACACTTGCCATGCGCCATGCGGACGTCGCTATCGTGGTGACCAATCCGGAGGTCTCTTCGGTGCGCGATTCCGATCGC
Organism: Pararhizobium sp. O133; assembly: GCF_051669845.1. NCBI lineage: Bacteria > Pseudomonadati > Pseudomonadota > Alphaproteobacteria > Hyphomicrobiales > Rhizobiaceae > Pararhizobium > Pararhizobium sp. O133. The sequence goes on from NZ_CP196431.1 coordinate 72,669, forward strand.
ATCATTGGCTTGCTCGATTCCAAGACCCTGAAGGCTGAAAATGGCGAACGCATCGAAAAGCACCTGCTGCTCACGCGCTATGATGCAGCCCGCGCCGAGCGTGGCGACATGCTGAAGGTGGATGACGTCTTGGAAATTCTGTCGATCCCGCTGCTCGGCATCATTCCTGAAAGCATGGATGTATTGCGTGCTTCCAATGTCGGCTCGCCGGTCACCCTAGCGGACGGACGATCGGCTCCCGCGCTCGCCTACTTCGAAGCGACGCGACGTCTCAAGGGCGAAACCGTGCCGGTCACCTTTCCCGGCGAAAAGCGCGGCTTGCTCGGCAAGATCTTCGGAAGGAAGGCGGCATGAACCTGTTACGCTTCTTTTCCCGCACCCAGTCTGGCCCTGCGGCCCGCGAGCGACTGCAATTGCTTCTCGCTCATGAACGCGCCGCGACCGGCGACGTCGATCTCGTCGGCAAGTTGCGAGACGAGATCCTGAAGGCGATTTCCAAGCATATGCAGATCAACGACGAGAATGTCAGCATAAAGATGGAACGCGGCCCGCAGGTTTCGACCCTCGCCGTCGATATCGAGATCCCTTTTGATGGCGTGACGAAGGCGGCCTGACGGCCGCCCTCGCAAAACACCGACCTTTTCTCCGTTCAGCATCAACAGGCGATTAAAAAATTCACTGTAAGCAGAGATGTGCGGCCATTCGATCTTGGTGCGCGCGTGGTAAGGATTCGACTTTAGACGGTCCGAAACATCCCACGCTTACAAAACGTGTTTATCTGACCCGGCGCCGTAACCCTGGAGCGGCACCGGTTCAGTAGCCCGTCATCTCTAGATAGCCCTGCCCCGATGTGCTGCCGTCGATCTCGATCGGCCCCTCCCAATAGGGCGTCGAGGTCGCCATCCAGGCCTGATCATTGAGCGCCTTTACTCGGATATCGAGCCCCCGGCTGGCAATCCTCACCCTCCACTCGACTGGTATCGATCTGCCGTCGACCTCTGCGGTCCGCAGCGGCTCCAGCGAGACGTCTTGCGAGTTGAGGAGAGAGGCCTCGCCGTCGGCTCCGATCCAGTTTGCCGAGATGTAGCCCTGCCCTTTGTCGCGGAGCCGAAATGCCATGACCTTCTCTCCAGAGGCCAGATGCAAGGAAAACCAATCCCAACCTGTTTGGTCCGTCGCCAAAGGCTGTGACGACCACTCTCGGTCGAGCCACGCTTTTCCCGTCACCTCATGGGGTTTGCCATCCAGTTCGATCCTGCCGCGAACCTCGTAGAACGGCTGTGAATAATAGTGGCTCGCTTGGCCGGCCGCGGACTTGACCGAAAAACCCTGATCGCCCTGAAGAACCAGCGGGCCTTCAGCGTCGAGCGTCAGATCATAGGCGAAATCGGGGCTTTTCGCAGAAAGTCCGAGATGGTCCATTTCATCGTTCGACCCAGTGCCGTTGCTCTTCATCTGCCAATCGTCGATCCATGCCTCGAACGGCGCACCATTTACTCCTGCCTGCCCAACCCCGCCACGCGCCAGTCGCTCGCTCACATAATGGCGGTCCGCGGTTGTGACGGCGGCGTGCCCGATCCAGACTTGCGGGCTCGACCAGCCCAGGCGCTCTTCAGGAGCAAGCGCCGAGCGGAACAGCGTCCATTGGACGCCCATCTTCCTGCCGTCAGCGGTCTGCAGGTTGGCCGTGACATACCACCATTCGATCCGGAAATCGGGGTGTGGTCCATGATCCCGCGGAAACTCCAGTTTGGTTCCCCTATGCGGCACCGTGAACCCGTCGGCGTCCGACCCGAGCCCTGCAAAGCCTTGAGCAATGACCGCGACGGGCAGGAACAGGTACACGGCCAAGACCGCGAGAAGGATCGGTCTACCGTTCATTTGCGAACACCTTCAGAAGATCGGCGGGATCGGTCTTTGCAAGCATATGTATCGGTATCGCAACCGATAGGGCGGCGGCGATCAGAGCGACGATACCGAGCCTCAACCAGTCCATCGGGAACAGAATCATCGGCAAGCGCCATCCGAACGCCTCGACATTGATGATCGCCAGCAACACCCAGGCGAGCGCCAACCCAACCGGGATCGACGCAATGAAGGTCGCAAGCCACAGAACAAGGGTTCGAGCGACCTCGATGAGCGCAAGGTCGCGGCGGCGAAGCCCCATCGCCCACACAGGCGCAAGCTGCGGCAGCCGGAGTGATGACAATGTCAAAAGACTCGAAAACATCGCGAACCCGGCCACGGCCAAGGTCAGCAGGCTGAGCGCTCCCGTCACCGCGAATGTCTGTTCGAAGATTGCCGTCGATTGCCGCTTGAGGGACGCCTGATCGACAATGTTGCCTTGAGGAATATCAAACTCTTCGCTGAGCTTTCTTCTGAAGTCTGGCACCCGCGCCGGCTCCATGCGCAAGCCGTATCGCAGCCTGGGGACATCCGGGTAATGTTGGACCAAGGCGTCCAGACCAATGATGATCTGCCCTGCCGGATTGCCGTAGTCGGAAAACACGCCGACGACAGTTGCTTTCCAACCACCGGGGAGTTCGATTGGAGCGCCAAGCGCGGCTTTTCCAGATCGCCAAAGCTGCTCATTCACCAAGGCGCCGCGCCCGTTGGCAATTTCGTCCCATGTTGTTGGCGATCCAGCGATCAGCGGCCAATGTTCGCGATAGGTTGGATCATCGACCACGCCAAAAATCTGCATCTCCTGTCCAACCACCTCGCCCTGCGTGCTCCAGATCGGCAGGACGGCTTTAACCTGATCGGGAAACCATTGCCGAAGACGCTGAGCCTCGGCCTCATCGCGCGCCGTAACATATACCTCTGCGGCCAGGCGCTGATCGAGCCAGCCGAGGAACGTGTGGCGAAAGCTGGACACCATGGTACCGACACCGATATTGGCCGACAGGGCCAGCAGCAGTGCCATGAGCGCGAGGGAAAGACCTGGCAATTGCTGATGCGTGTCAGCCCAGAACCACTGAACAAGGACATGTTTCGACGCCCCCTGCCCTAACGCCATCATGACCGCCAATATCGGTGGCAAGATCAACGCCGCCCCAAGAAGGAGAGCGGCAAGAACCGCAAACCCGGTATAAAGGCCGTTTCCGAGCAGGATCATGAGAATGGCTGCCAACAGGAGAAGCGCGCCGATACTCGCCTGCACCGTCAGGCTTCTCGTCGAGGCTCGGGCCCAAGCCCTCTGTTGCGCCACCGCGAGTATCGGCATCTTCCAGACCCGCCAGAGATGTTGAGCCGAAGAGAGTGCCGTGCCGGCAAGAGCGATCGCCAAACCGGCCAACCACCATTCCGGTCTTAGTGAAAGCGCGCCCGGCACGCTTGCGCCGTAGAGCCCACGCAGTGTCGCCGCGACACCGGGCAAGAGAGCCGAGGCCACGAAATACCCGAGAACAACGCCGATAATTCCCGACAAAAACGCGTAGACAATCGTCTCGACCACCAGCATTGCCGTCAGGGAGCGAAGGGAAACTCCGAGCGACCTGAGAGTCCGGAATGTCGAGCGGCGTTGCTCGAAGGAAAGGCCGGTGCTTGAATAGACAATGAACAGGCCGACGATGAAGGCAAGGAAGCCGAAGGCCGTGAGATTAAGATGAAAACTGTCGGTGAGCCGAGCAACGTCAGGAGCCTCTCCAGCATCTTTCAGCGAAAGTTCGGGGACAAGCTGATCAAGGGGTTCAAGACCGGGTCTCTGCGACCGCGCGACGACGATCCTGCTCAGTTCCGCGTTGCGGTTCAGCAGACGGCCGGCAATCCCGATGTCAACAAAGGCCGCACCATCCGGAAGATCGGCGCCAATCTTGACCTGAAGGTCCTGTGTATCCTTCAGCCGGGCGGCGGTCGCAGCCGAAACCAGCAATTGCCCGGGAGGGCCAAGAAAATCCACAAGCTCGGCGGCATTCGAAACCGGGGACACGTTTCCTTCGGGCGGCATGCTCAACGGATCGATGCCAATGAGCCTGATACGGACCTGGCCAAACCTGTAGTCACCTTCGATCACAGGAGCTACGTTCCAGCCCGCTCGTCGCAGCTTCACATAGGAAAGGAGCGCAATCGGCCCGCCATCCTCGGCAAAGAGTTGGTCGAAATCGTTCTGTTCAAGCACTGCCGCGGCGCGCCCGTAGCTTGCCCTGGCTTCGGCATTGATCGCCTGCACGCCAGACCACAAAGCTGTCGCAAGCGCCACACCCGCAATGAGCGTCGCCAATTGCAGCGGGCGGTAGCGCCAGTGCGAAAGCAAGGCCCCAAGCGCGATCCGGTTCATGCGGCAACCTTCCCGCCACTCAGCGTGATCCGGCGGTCAAGCTTGTTCGCCAGTCGACTGGAATGAGTAACAAGAAGAAGCGCGATTCCCGCCGATTTCGTAAGGCGCAGCATGATATCGAGAGCGATATCCGCCGTACTTTCGTCGAGATTGCCTGTCGGCTCATCCGCCAGAACGAGAGGTGGTTTCGCTGCCAAGGTCCGGCCGATTGCCACGCGCTGCTGCTGTCCGCCAGAGAGTTGCTCTGGGTAGCGTTGCAGGAGTTGGCCGATCCCGAGCGCCTCGACGAGTTCTGTTTCCCAAAGAGGATCGAACCGGCGAGCGAGCTTGGCATGGAAGGAGACGTTCGCTTTGACGTCAAGGCTGGGAATGAGATTGTACTGCTGGAAAATTACCCCGACATCGGTTCGTCGGAAGCCAGCACGGCCAGCGTCGTCGAGTTTGTTGATCTCTCGCCCGCTCACCAGAATGCTGCCGCTATCCGGCCTGTCCAACCCGCCCGCAAGGTGAAGGAGAGTGCTTTTTCCACTCCCCGATTCCCCTGTCAGGGCGAGGGTCTCGCCTCTCGCAAGGTCGAGGCTCACCCCCCGGAGTACGGAAATTTGCCCCTCGGCAGTTTGATAGGACTTTGTGATGTCTGACAGCGAAAGGATCATAAGGGTCTCGATCTACTAACTCCGTCACCTATCTAGAGCATCGTTCCCTTAATACGACCCAAAAAGAGAACCCGCAGAGGGGGGCGGCTGGCTCCAACGCCTATCGTGAAAGCCGACAGTCAATTGGAGACCGACCCTCTCTACCTTGGATGGCGCGAAAGGGTTCCCCGTTTCATGCCGCAATTCTACGGGCAGCCTTGTCGGCCTTTTTCTTATCCTCACCGAATTCCTCAAGGATCTTTTCCGCATCCTCGACTTCGATCCGATGTTTTTTGGCGAACATCACGATTTCTCGGCGGGGCGTAGCCGCCTCCTGAAGCTTTTCCATTGTATTCTCCTGATTTTTAAGAGCACTGGCGCATGCGCCCGGCGTCGATAAGACAGATATGGGCATCGACAAGGTCATTTACCAGCCCGCCATCGGCTGCCACCATTTTGTGAAGCCGGCCTTTCATCGATTTCGTCGCCGAATTCCAGACGAATGCCGTAACGCATCATTGTAAAGTCGGGCTGGATAGTTCACCTAGGCTCAGACTTTAAACCAATTGTGCGTCGGTCAGCCCGGCGCCGTCTCATTGGTTCGCGCAGGTGCTGAGTATAGGCGTCATTACCCTGACATGCTCGTCGATTCGCTCAAGCACGTTTTGGTGAACGACAGCCCTTTCCGGTAGGCTCCACCAATGCTGATTTACACGCTCGACGATATCGACAACTGCCTTGAGCACCGCGGGCTCCGGCAACCTTGCACGATGGGCGAAAACCTTCCAGCGTTGCGCGTTGAGCGCCTTGAAGGCGCGTTCTCCGCCGAGCGACAGCGCCATTGTGTCGGCGGGAATATAGGGGACGGTCGATAAGACGTCATAGATCGGCGCCAACCGCGGTTTGTTGCCGTCGCCAGGGTAGATCAGCGACCAGTTTTTCAGATGCATGTCGCCATTGCCGGTGATCGCCGCCAAGGCCAATCGGCGCACGAATTCCAGGGCGGCTGCAGACGAAACCGCGGCGCCGAGAGCTGCGGCTATGTCGTGGTACGCGGCTCCCTCGTATTTGCGCGAGGGATAGACGCTAAAGACCTGGGCGAAGTCCTCGATATGGATGCGTTCACCAGCGGAGCCACGGTCGAAACGTTTGACCAGCAGGGCTTTGCCGTCCGACAGCGTATCGAATTCCTCGGGAATCCCTTCGAAATCAGATTTCTCGACGAGTTCACGGTCCGGCACTTCCGTACCGATAGCCGCAGCCAGTGCAAGATTGGCATATTCATTTTCGGAGACGCCAGGAAACGCGGTTGAGGGGAACTTGGCGATGTACTCTCCCTGCTCGTCTCCCATCGGCAATGTCAGACCGCCACCCTTGCCAGCGTTCTTCATGACGGAGAGCTTCATTTGCACGCCTGCGAGGGAAAACCGGGCTTTCGGTCTATTCCTTGGGATGTCCTCGACAACTCCCGTCGTGCCATCGCTCGGCACGACACGAACGGCGCCCGGCAAATCTCCACCGAGCGCGGCCAACAGATCAAAGTCGTTGCCCGCGCGCACAGTGCCTGCATGGTGTTTCTCCATCGATTCGCGCAGCTTGTCTTCAGGAAGTAGATTGGCGAAGAATGCCGGCAAAGTCCCTGCAAGGGGCTTGGGATCCTTGCGCAATCCTCCTGTCACTGACCGGAACGACAAGCTGAGGATCGGATAACCGCCCGTCGCGCCATAGGCTTTATCAAAGCTGAAAGCAACGAAATCGCCGGGTGTCCTGACAATAGTGCCGATCTTCAGATCGTTCAGCAATACGTCCAGCGAAGGGATGGTTTTAGGAGCCCGATATATCTTAGTCATGATCTTCATCGTCGGGACGGGATACAAAGGCGGGAAGATCGTCGTCGTCATGCGGACGCAGCAGGGCGTCTACCGCTGGAACCATTGCTTGTGGGATCAACATCAGCTCCAGTCCCAATGCGCGGACGATATTCATAAGGGTTGTTGCCCGCGCTGCGGCGGCCCCCGTCTCGATATCGCGATAGCGAGGACGCGATATACCCGCCAGGCCGGCGACCTGTTCCTGCGTCATCTCCGAGGCCAATCTTGCCTTTTTCAACACGTGCCCGATTTCGAGCAATGCTTCTGACTCTGTCCTCATTGCGACGCCTATACAGCTCATTGAATAGATTCTTGAACCCTATGGGTATCTTTTTGATTCGTGTTGTCAAGCAGATAACGATCTGTTGAAGTATCATATCACTCTAAATGAGATGAAAACATATCATTATATTTGATGTGATCAACTGAAAGTCCTCCGCGTGAAGCGGCTAGGCAGCGCTAATGACCGCTTCTGCAGCGGGGCCGTTGAAATCCCCATCCAATCGTGGAGAAACGGTCTTTGCAAGCGCTTGGCGTTGAAGATATCGCGCCGATAAAGCTGCTGGGGAGCGTTCGTCGCCAGGATGACGTTTGACGCGTGTAAAAACCATCTCCGTAACAAATAGTCGGTTGAGTTCGACCTAGCTTGCCGTAACAATCGATGGTGGAAAAGCCGATTGCGAGGATTCATGAAGATTACCCGTCTCGAAACCGTGCGCATCGCGGAGCGTGCCAATCTTCTCTGGGTTTTGGTACATACCGACGAGGGACTGACAGGGCTAGGAGAGACCTTCTTCGGCGCGGAAACCGTCGAAGCCTATGTTCATGAATATATTGCGCCGCGCGTTATCGGCCGCGATCCCCTGGAGATCGACAGGCTTGCCGCCGATCTCGTCGGCTATCTCGGCTTTCGATCGTCAGGCGCAGAAGTCCGCGGCAATTCCGCCTTCGACATCGCCCTTTGGGACCTTTTCGGCAAGGCGACCGATCAGCCTATCGCGCAACTGCTTGGCGGCTTCACCCGCCGCGAAATTCGAACCTACAACACCTGCGCCGGTACCGAATACATCAAGAAGGCGACGGGCCAGACGACGGCCAATTACGGCCTTGCGGATGGAAAAGGCTATGACGATCTGAATGGCTTTCTGCACCGAGCCGATGAACTCGCCCATTCGCTTCTGGAAGAGGGCATCACGGCGATGAAGATCTGGCCGTTCGATGCGGCGGCGGAGAAGACGCGTGGGCGCTATATTTCCATGCCCGACCTGAAACAGGCGCTTGTCCCCTTCGAGAAAATTCGCGCTGCGGTCGGCGATCGGATGGACATCATGGTGGAATTCCATTCGATGTGGCAATTGTTGCCGGCGATGCAGATCGCCAAGGCACTGACGCCATACCAGACCTTCTGGCACGAAGACCCGATCAAGATGGACAGCCTCGCAAGCCTCAAACGCTATGCGGAGGTCTCGCCCGCGCCGATTTCGGCTTCGGAAACCTTGGGATCGCGCTGGGCTTTCCGCGACTATCTCGAAACCGGCGCCGCAGGCGTGGTGATGCTCGACATCAGTTGGTGCGGCGGACTATCGGAAGCGCGCAAGATTGCTGCGATGGCGGAAGCCTGGCACCTTCCGGTGGCGCCGCATGATTGCACCGGTCCGGTCGTGCTGTGCGCCTCCACCCATCTCTCTCTCAATGCTCCGAATGCGCTTATCCAGGAAAGCGTCCGCGCGTTCTATAACACATGGTACCGCGATCTGGTCACGGCCCTTCCCGAGGTCCGCAACGGCATGATCACCGTTCCGCCCGGCGCCGGCCTTGGGATGGAGCTCAATCCGGAACTCGAACGGGCCTTCACGGTCAGCCGCCGGGTCTCCGACAGATCTTCGATATGAACCGTCGGCAAGGAAAATCCATGACCACTACCGAAACAATGGCCGGCAGCCGCCTGAACTCGGTCGCCGGGCCGGCACTAATGCTGCTCGGCATGCTGATGTTTGCCTTGAACGACGCGATGGGGAAATGGCTTGTTGCCAGCTACGGCCTCGGCCAGGTCATCCTGATCCGAAGCCTGGCCGCGCTGCTCATCCTGTCGCCGTTCCTTTGGCGCGGGGGATGGAAGCCGATTGCCAAGGCAGAACGTCCGCTGATGCAGGCATCGCGGGTGCTGTTCTCGACGATGGAGGTGTTCTGCTTCTACTACGCCGTCATGTATCTGCCGCTGGCTGACGTCATGACCTATTGGCTGGCTGCTCCAATCTATGTCGCGGCCGCCTCGCCGCTATTGCTCGGCGAGAGGGTCGGCTGGCGGCGCTGGACGGCAATCTTCATCGGTTTCATTGGCGTTATCATCACGCTTGAACCGTCAAGCGCGATGTTCACGATGCCCGCCGTCATTTCGATCGTCGGCACCTTCGCCTTTGCCTTCATGTTGCTGTCGGGCCGTAGCCTGCGTTCAACCCCGGACAAGACCCTGGTCCTGTTCCAACTCGGCGGAGCCGGCCTTGCCGGCCTCGTCTTTGCTCCGTTCGACTGGACGCCATTGAACTCGGCACCGGAATTCGCGCTGCTGTGTCTTCTGGGGGGTGTCGCGATGGCAGCACACATGCTGGTCAACCGCGCGCTGAAAATCTCCGATGCCGCGACCGTCGCGCCGCTTCAATATACATTGCTTCTCTGGGCGATCGTTTTCGGCTGGATCTTCTTCGATGACGTTCCCGGCCGCAGCATGATGATGGGTGCGGCGCTGATCATCGGATCCGGCATGTTCATCTTCTTTCGCGAACAGCAATTGAAGAAGCGCCAACCGGACCGCCCGCTGGACGTGCCCTGAACCGTCTGAAAGCCACTTGCCGGAAAGCAGAAGGCCCACGGGCGTATGCCGTGGGCCTTCGATGTCATGATGCCGCCGGAGTGCGGCATATCGCTGGTTTACTTGCGGATTTCGGCAAGCTCGGCGAGGATCGCGTCGACGACGTTGGCGCCGATTTCAGCCTTGTGCTTTTCGTACACGACCATCGACTTCTCGCGGATACGCGCCTGCTCTTCCGGAGAAAGAACATTCACTTCGAGGCCCGCGGCCTTGATCTTCTCCAGCGACTTCTTGTTCAGATCACCGATCACCTGACGCTCAACGTCACGGCCGACGACCGCGCATTCACGCAGGGCCGCCTGCTCTTCCGGTGCGTAGGTATCGAAGATCGCCTTGGAGAACAGGAACAGGAACGGCGTGTAGGCATGGTTCGTCTGGGTGACGTATTTCTGCACTTCGAAGAACTTCGAGGTGTCGATCGTCACGTAGGGGTTTTCCTGGGCATCGATCGTCTTGGTTTCCAGTGCCGAGAAAACCTCACCGAAGGCCATCGGCGTCGCATTGGCGCCAAGGTTCTGGAAAGTATCGAGGAAGACGTTGTTCTGCATGACGCGAACCTTCATGCCCTCCAGGTCCTCCCACTTGGTGACCGGGCGTACGGAATTCGACAGATTGCGGAAGCCATTTTCCCAATAGGCGAGATTGACCAGGCCGACCGCAGCCAGTTTCTCGTCCATCATCTCGCCGAACTTGCCGTCGAGAACCTTGTAGGCCTCGTCCGCAGTCGAGAAGAGGAACGGCAGGTCAAATACGCCGAGAGCCGGCTCAATGCCGACGAGCGGGGACGAGGAAGTCACGACGGCTTCCTGGACGCCGGAGCGAAGCGCCTGGGTCGCCTGAAGATCGCCGCCGAGAGCGCCACCCCAGAATGCCGTCATCTTGAGTTTGCCGCCTGACTTTTCATCAAGGCATTTCTGCATGGCCTCGATACCGTTGCCGACCGGGTGATCGGCATTGATGCCGTTGGAAACGCGGATATTGCGCTCGGTGAACTCGGCTGAGGCCGGCGACGCCAGGGTAAAGACGAACGCGATGGCAGTGGTGGTCAGAAGCAGTTTTCTCATATTATCCTCCCATGGATTGTTGAGTGAGAAGCCTTGGCCCGATGACTGTCAGTGCAGCCAGCGAGCCGGTACGATGACCAGGTCCGGAAACAGGACCAGGATCATAAGCACGAGCGTTTGAGCAAGCAGGAACGGCCAGACACCGACGGTTACCTTTCCAAGCGGAACACGGCCGACGCCACTGACAACATTGAGAACGACGCCGACCGGCGGGGTCAGCAGACCGATGCAATTGTTCATGATGAACAGGACGCCGAAATAGACCGGATCGATGCCTGCTTGCTTGATGACCGGCATCAAAACCGGCGTCAGAATCAAGATCGTCGGCGTCAAATCCAGCGCGGTGCCGACGATCAGCACCAGGATCATGATGACGAACATCAGCAAGGTCGGACGATCGATCAGCGGCTGGATCAAGCCCGCGATCTCGGACGGAATGTTCGCCGCTGTGATCAACCAGGCTGAAACGAGCGCGGCGCAGACCAGGAACATGATCACGGAGGTCGTCTTGGCCGCCTGCAGGATCACATGCGGTAGCGTTTTAAACGAGAGCTCCCGATAGATGAACAAACCGACGAAGAGTGCATAGGCCGCAGCGATGACCGCCGCCTCCGTCGGCGTTACCACGCCGGCCTTGATTCCGCCCAGGATTATGACCGGCATGCCAAGCGCCCAGAGCGCACGGCCAGTTGCCTGAAGGCGCTCCCTCCTTGATGCTCGCGGCAGCGCCTCGACCTTGTCCTTGCGCACCACAATCAGCCACGTGATAACCAGTGCGATGCCCATCATCAGGCCAGGCACGATGCCGGCCATGAAGAGTTGCGTGATCGAAACGTTGGCAGCCACGCCAAAAACGATGAACGCCATCGATGGCGGAATGACTGGCGCGATGATGCCTCCGGCAGCGATCAGACCGGCCGATCGTGGCACGTTGTAACCGGCCTTGGCCATCATCGGGATGAGAATGGCCGCCAGCGCAGCCGTATCCGCAGCGGCTGAGCCGGAGATGCTTGCCATGATGAGCGCGGCGACAATCGCCACAATACCAAGGCCGCCCCGGATATGCCCAACGCAGGCGATGGCGAAATCGATGATGCGCCGTGACAGACCGCCGGCGTTCATCAGTTCGCCAGCCAGAATGAAGAACGGGATGGCGAGAAGCGTGAATGTATCAGCGCCGGCGATCATGTTCTGAGCGATGATCTGGGCGTTGAACATGCCCATGTACCACATCAGGATGACGCCGCAGAACATTAGCGAGAATGCAACCGGAACCCCGATCGCCATGGCCCCGAGCAGGGAGCCAATGAAGACGAGAAGAGTCATCAGGTACGCTCCGCCATCTGCTCGAGAGTGAGGTTTTCACCTGCAAAAGCTTCGATTTCGTGCTCAGTCACGCGACCCGTCAACAGACGGACGAGACGTTCCAGCGCAATGATGGCACAGCCGGCGCCAGTGAAGAAACCGCTGCCATAAACGAACCCCATGGACAAACCGGTCACCGGTGCTTTCATGCTCCAGTTGATGGGCAATTGCATCCAGGTGCCCCAGAAGAAGATCGCCGAACAGGCAATGATCACCAGATTGCTCACGATCATGCAAATGATGCGGCCCCTGCGGCCGAAAAGTGCGACCAGGGTTTCAACACCCAGGTGGCCGTGTTCGCGGAATGTCACCACGGCGCCGATGAATGTCAGCCAGACGAAGAAATAGCGTGCCAATTCGTCTGAAACCGTAAGTCCGGAATTCATCGCGTAGCGTAGAACGACGTTCACGAAAACCATGATCGCCATTCCCGAAAGCAAGGCAATCAGCAGGACCTCAAGCGCTTTGTAAAATAGATCGATTGCCTTTTGCACTCGCTCCCCCTTTATATCTCTACAATAGGCCCGTTTGGCGAGATGGCTCATTAGAGCCCCGACGCTAAAGGTCCATTCCGGGCAGGCATCGCTGCGACCCACCCAGTTTACCAGACGCCGACATCCGAATGTCGAAATTTCCACGCGATCGCTGGTTGCGGTTGAGCGACTGGCGGGCCAGTTCGGTGCTTTCCATGAGCATCGCAATTGGTGATAGATTCGACAATCGACTGCTACGAACCAGAACCGGACCATCGGCTGCCTTCGACCGAACGCGACCGATCAGACGCGCACCTGCGGCATCGTCGGGCAAGTCCGAAGCATCAAGCGATCTACTGGAATACAACTCCCACCTCCCCCGCGTCCACCACAGTCGGCCCTCCCGCCGCACCGCAAGATGTCAGGCTGTCTGACAATGGTAGCGCTACCTTCTAGTCATAGTTTCTTCGGCTGTCCAGTACGGAAAGACGACATGAAAGCCTGCGGCATCGATGCATCGGCGGTCCCTGAAACGACATATGCAACCTCGCAGGATTTTCAGCTGGCCTCAAGCGGCAGATCGAGACGACTGGCGGCGCCGAGCAAATGCTGCTTCATCGCATCTCGCGCGTTTTGCGGGTTCCGACTTGCGACGGCGTCACGGATAGCGACATGCTCCGCAATTGTTACCTCAATAATTTCCTCAAGAATCGCAGTAGCCCGCGCGGCGTTGATGGCAAGGCTGATCCGCTCTGCAATGAAGCCGACGAACAATGCAAAATACTCGTTGCCGGTCGCCGCTGCAATCACACGATGGAAGGCAAGGTCGGCAACAATCCCCTGATCCGTCCACTTGTCCGTACCCGTCATCGCCGCAAGAGCAGTATCAAGCTTCGCAAGGTCGGCTTCGACATGGTGGATCGCCGCGAGCCCCGCGGCCTCGATTTCCAAAGGCATACGCAACTGGAAGAGATCGCGAAAGATCGCACGGTCATGAAGATCACTCTGCTCGATACGGATCGACTGGCGCGCCTTGATCTCCGTTGCAAAGGCCCCAACGCCTTGGCGCGTCTCCACCAGTCCTTCGTTGCGCAACTGGGCGATTGCCTCGCGCACCACCGACCGGCTGACTCCAAAACTGCTGGCCAGAAAGTGCTCCGTCGGCAGCTTGCCTCCCGGCAGGATGCGGCCATCCGTAATCTCGCGCGCGATCCGCGCGGCGATGCGCGAGGGCAGATGCTCGTTGCGCCTTAATTGTCCAAAATCCAACGACATGCCCTGCTCGCCCCTGTGAAACTTCCCGACTTACCATTGACGCTCGAAATTCAGTTGGCATCCCGGATTCATCACGAGCTGCGGGTCGATGGCATTTTTCAATGCGGTCAACAACTTTCGCCGAACTGCCGGCAAGCGTACCTCGTTCCGCTTTGCATGCTCCCCGCTTTTCGCGCTCGGACAACACAATCTGGAATGGAATCTGTCCAAGCACGACAAGCAATAATTCTGTTTTCAAACGCACGATATACGGTTATCAGACAACCTTACAATAGTCTTGTTTAACGCTGCCGCGGTGTTGTTTGAAGTCGGCTCGCAAAAGTGGAGGGAAACGAGTTGCATATCCTGATTATCGGCGCAGCCGGGATGCTCGGCCGCAAGCTTGCTCAACGGCTGACGAATGATGGAACCCTCGGCGATCGTCCGATCGCGGCGATGACGCTGGTAGATGTGGTCACCCCCGAAACGCCTGAGGGCTTCAGGGGCAAGGTGACGCTCGAAACGGCGGATCTTTCTTCTCCGGGCGAAGCCGCCAGGCTCATCACCGGCAGACCCGACGTCATCTTCCACCTGGCGGCCATCGTCTCCGGCGAAGCGGAACTCGATTTCGACAAGGGTTACAGAATCAATCTCGACGGCACGCGCTATCTCTTCGATGCGATCCGGATCGCCAACGGCGAGAGTGGTTACAAACCGCGCGTCGTCTTCGCCTCGTCGATCGCAGTCTTTGGCGCTCCCCTGGCCTACCCGATTTCGGACGAGTTCCACACCACGCCGCTGACGAGCTACGGGACGCAGAAGGCGATCTGCGAACTGCTGCTCTCTGACTATTCGCGCCGGGGTTTCTTCGAGGGCATCGGCATTCGTCTGCCGACCGTGTGCATCCGCCCGGGCAAGCCGAACAAGGCAGCCTCCGGCTTCTTTTCAAACATCCTGCGTGAGCCGCTGGTTGGGCAGGAGGCGGTCCTGCCCGTTTCCGACGATGTGCGCCATTGGCATGCCTCGCCCCGTTCGGCCGTAGGGTTCCTCATCCACGGCGCGACGATCGACGTCGTCAAGGTCGGCCCGCGCCGCAACCTGTCGATGCCGGGCCTCAGCGCCACTGTCGGACAACAGATTGAAGCGTTGCGCCGCATCGCAGGTGAAAAAGCAGTGGCGCTCATCCGCCGCGAGCCCGACGAAATGATCATGCGCATGTGTGCTGGCTGGGCTCCGGGCTTTGAAGCCAAGCGCGCCACCGCCCTTGGCTTCAAGGCCGAACAGTCGTTTGACGAGATCATCAGGGTGCATATCGAGGACGAACTGGGAGGCAGGCTCTGATACCGGAGTTTACACCGTCGGGGCGGTCGTCGCGATGGCTGAACTGTTCAACCTCCTGCTGCGCTTGCTTCCATGGTGCGCGACGAACTCCGTGACTTCATAGCCGACGGCAATGGCGATATCGACCGCAGCGGCCTGTTGCTGCATATCGAAAATATAAATTACTATCAGGGGAGACAAACCGGTGAGCGATGACAACAAGCAAACCCGCAGACTTCGTTCGCAGGACTGGTTCGACAATCCAGACCATCTCGACCTGACCGCGCTCTATCTGGAGCGTTTCATGAATTATGGGACAACACCGGAGGAACTCCGCGCAGGCAGGCCGATCATCGGCATTGCCCAGTCGGGCAGCGACCTGAACCCGT
Organism: Pararhizobium sp. O133; assembly: GCF_051669845.1. NCBI lineage: Bacteria > Pseudomonadati > Pseudomonadota > Alphaproteobacteria > Hyphomicrobiales > Rhizobiaceae > Pararhizobium > Pararhizobium sp. O133. The sequence goes on from NZ_CP196431.1 coordinate 88,188, forward strand.
GCAATCGTCACCACATCGAGCTCGCCAAGCGTCTTCGAGACGGGATTCGCGACGCAGGCGGCATTCCAATCGAGTTTCCAACCCATCCGTTGTTCGAGAACTGCAAGCGTCCGACTGCGGCCCTCGACCGTAATCTGGCTTATCTCGGCCTTGTCGAAATCCTCTACGGCTATCCGCTCGACGGCGTCGTGCTGACGACCGGATGTGACAAGACAACGCCATCGGCGCTGATGGCGGCATCCACCGTCGATATTCCGGCAATCGTCTTTTCCGGCGGTCCGATGCTCGATGGCTGGCATGACGGCGATCTTGTCGGCTCCGGCACGGTGATCTGGCGTTCACGCCGCAAATATGCTGCCGGCGAAATCAGCCGTGAAGAATTCCTGGAAGCGGCGCTGGATTCCGCCCCCTCCATCGGTCACTGTAACACCATGGGCACCGCGTCCACCATGAACGCCATGGCAGAAGCGCTCGGCATGTCGCTGACCGGGTGCGCGGCCATTCCGGCCGCCTATCGCGAACGCGGCCAAATGGCCTACCGAACCGGCCGTCGTGCGGTCGAACTGGTGCTCCAGAACATTCGACCGTCGGACATCCTGACCCGCGCTGCCTTCCTGAACGCGATCAAGGTCAACTCCGCGATTGGCGGCTCGACCAACGCCCAGCCCCACCTGATGGCGATGGCGAAGCATGCCGGCGTCGAACTTCATCCCGACGACTGGCAGGTGCACGGCTTCGACATCCCCTTGCTCGCCAATATCCAGCCGGCAGGCGCTTACCTTGGCGAGCACTTTCACCGAGCCGGCGGTGTGCCTGCGGTCATGTGGGAGTTGCTCCAGGCAGGGAAGCTCGACGGCAATTGTCCAACGATCACCGGGAAGACCATGGCCGCCAATCTCGATGGGCGCGAAGCCAACGACCGCGACGTGATCAAGCCCTATGGCGAACCGATGCGCGAACGGGCCGGCTTCCTTGTTCTCAAGGGTAACCTTTTCGACTTCGCGATCATGAAGATGAGCGTGGTGTCGGAAGACTTTCGCCGGCGATATCTGAGCGAACCGGGCAAGGAAGGGGTGTTCGAAGGAAAGGCGGCCGTATTCGACGGCTCCGAGGATTATCACAAGCGGATCAATGATCCGTCCCTGGATATCGATGAGCGCACGATCCTGGTGATCCGGGGCGCCGGGCCGCTCGGCTGGCCAGGATCGGCTGAGGTGGTCAACATGCAGCCCCCGGATCACTTGATCAAGAAAGGCATTCTCAGCCTGCCGACGATCGGCGACGGTCGACAATCCGGCACGGCCGACAGCCCGTCGATCCTGAACGCTTCTCCGGAAAGTGCCGCCGGCGGGGGCCTTGCCTATGTGTGCAGCGGCGACATCATCCGCATCGATTTCAATCAGGGCCGATGCGACATGCTGGTCGATCCGGAAGAGATCGAGAAACGTAAGGCGCAAGGCATTCCCAATGTTCCAGCGGACGCCACGCCCTGGCAGATGATTTACCGCCGTACCGTTACGCAGCTCTCCGACGGCGCAGTCATTGATGGCGCCCCTGACTTCCGGAAGCTTGCTGAAAAACTGCCACGGCACAATCACTGACGACACGAATCGTCAGCGTCCATCGCGTGAAACTCAAATGCGAACGTTCAACACAATCCCCTCGCCGCGTGGATGCGCGGCGACTGGATCCCTGCCAAAGGCGAGGATTGGCTGAGGAAACATGGGCGTCCTCCGACATTCACCCCAGAAACCGTTGAACGGCCTCGATTTCGTTCTGGCGGATGTCGTGGCCGCCGGTATGCCATTCGGTTTCCACGCTGGCCTTCTGCGCGGTAAAATAATCGGCAAGGTCCTGTGTCAGCGGGGCCGGACAGATCGGGTCGCGCTGGCCGGCGGTGATCAGGATCTTTTTGCCGGCAAGCGCTGCATTGGCCTTCGGCTTGAAGGGAATGAGCGGATGCAAGAGAACAGCCTTGGAAAACAGGTCCTTTTCGATCAGTAGATTGGCAAGGATGTTCGCCCCGTTGGAAAAGCCGAGCCCGATCACCTCGGACGCCTTGTGTTCATCGGTAAGTTTGCACACGAAGCCAGCCATCTTGTCGGTTGCCCGCGCAAGATCGGCCATGTCGTAGACGCCCTCGCTGGTGCGGCGGAAGAAGCGCGCCGCTCCGTGCTCGGACACGTCACCGCGCGGCGAGACGATCGTCGCGTCCGGCAGCAGGTCGCCGCCGAAATCGAAGAACTGCCGCTCGTCGCCGCCGGTCCCGTGAAAGACGAAGAGGATCGGGTTTCCCGGTGCACCGGCCTTCAACCGGTGCACATAGCCATAATCGGTCATGATATTCTCTCCTTTACCCGTCGAGCTTTGGCAGATGCTGTTCGAGGATCGGCCGCAGGTGCTTGTGCTGCTGCGGCAGTTTCAGGGCCTCGCCGAGATGCGCTGTATCCTCGTCGCGATCGAAGCCGGGTTCGTTGGTGGCGATCTCGAACAGCACGCCACCCGGCGTGCGGAAATAGATCGCCCAGAAGTAGTCGCGGTCGATCACCGGCGTGACGTGATAACCGGTGTCCATCAGGGCCTTGCGGACCTCAAGTTGCTTTTCCCGGTTTTCGACCGAGAAGGCGACGTGATGCACCGAGCCCGCGCCCTGCAGGCCGCGCTGGATGTTGGGCATGGTTTCCAGATCGATGAGACCGGCGCCATTGCCGCCGGGAACGATCAGCCGCGTGACGCCATCCTTGGTGTCGAGCGTCTCGTAACCCATATATTTCAACAGTTCGGCGGTTGCCCCTTCGTCGCGCAGACGCATGGCGACCGAATGGAAACCACGGATGGCGTGGTTGGCCGAAACCCCATTGGCGGTCCAAGCCGTGCGGCTGTCGTCGCGGACTTCCACCAGCGCGAAACCGTCTCCGTCAGGACCGGCGAAGTTCAGACGCTTCTCGCCAAAGGTCTCTTCCGCCTTCAATCCGGAAACGCCGCGCTTCGACAGACGGTCGCTCCAGAAACCGAGCGAGCCTTCCGGAACGGAAAATACCGTGGTGCCGACCTCGCCCGTGCCCGGACGGCCCAGTCCCATGTCCGGAAACGGAAAATAGGTTATGACCGAACCGGGCGCTCCGGTCTCGTCGCCATAGTAGAGATGGTAGACATCGGGCGAATCGAAGTTGACGGTCTTCTTGACGCGGCGAAGACCAAGCGTATCGGTGAAGAACCGGTTGTTGGTGCGGGCATCCGCCGCCATCGAGGTGACGTGATGCAGTCCCTTGATCTGAGTGAGCATGATCTGGTCCCTTTCTGCCGGCTTGAAAACCGGGCTTCGTTTCGCCGGTATAGATGTGCTTTTCCGGGGCATGGCGATAGACATGCGGGATTGGACGGATTGTCTTCAATGATTGAACGATGAAAGAGGACTGTTCGATGCTCAACGCCTAATGATGAACGGCGGGAAGAAAAAACCATTGCAACTATAAGGCAAGGATCCGAGCCATTCAAAAACTAAAAGTTGACAAATGAAAAACGGCAGCCTATATGAACATCTATCGATAGTTGTTTGACTGATATTTGTTTCTGCCCGCGCTTGGCGCGTCTCTGACGAACTTCCCCTTCAAAAATCGAGATGACTAATCGCCGTGCGTCGTACGGTGATGGATACATGTTGCTATTGAAAGGGTTCATCATGACCACTGGCACAGTTAAATGGTTCAATTCCACCAAGGGCTTCGGCTTCATTCAGCCTGACAACGGCGGTCCGGACGTTTTCGTCCACATCTCCGCTGTCGAACGTGCCGGCATGCGCGAAATCGTCGAAGGCCAGAAGATCGGCTACGAGATGGAACGCGACAACAAGTCGGGCAAGATGTCCGCCTGCCAACTCCAGGCCGCCTGAACAGGCCCGCTTGAATAGGATGACGTCTCTCCGGTGACCACGGATGTACTGGCACTGCTGACGAGGCGACATTCGATGAGAGGTCAGGCAATCGCCTGGCCTTTTTTCGTGGCCGACAGGCCGCAGCCGCACATTGCGTTCGACAGACTGATCTGGACGGATGCACCTGTGACAGCCCGAAGGATACCATCATGACCGAGAATGCATCGAAAGCCCGCAACGAAGCGGAATCCGCTTTCAGCATAACCCAGACCCAGTTCATGGCCCGCAACCGGATGATGTCCGAGATCGACACCGCGGCCGCCGAGCGCGATGCCAAAACCCGTCGGCTTCGGGAACTGCGGCTGGAACAGGAAGCCAACGCGCCTGCGAAAATTTCCAAGGCGAAAAAGACCACAAAACGTTGATCGTATCGTTTCCCCCTTGCGGCCATCGAAAAATTGCTGCAATGGGCTTGGGATCACCGGACGTTTGATGCGGGCCGCGCATCGCGAATGCGAAAGTCGGCGACCCCATCTGTTTTTACGGCGATCTCCCCCTATTTTTCGGGGACGCAAACTGCGAGTTCAAATGTGCTGACTGTCGTGGCGGATTTCCTTCGCCATTCGACGCGGCCGATACCAAATCGACGAACAAGGACGACCGAGATTGAGACACGCATCCGATAATGGCTTTGCCGATCGGCGCAAGGCCGCAGCTGAAGCCAAGCAGCAGCTTCTGAAGAAGTTCGCATCGGCACCGAAGGCAGACGACCCGGCACTGGCTGTAAAGCTTGCCGAGCGTCAGGCCAACGCGGCAGCACGCGAGGCGCGCCGCGCCGAACGTGAACGCCTGAAACAGCAGGAAAACGAGCAGAAATTGGCGGAAGCGGCAGCACGTGCCGCCGCCGCCGAAGCTGAGGAAAAGGCTGAAGCCTTGGCCCGCGAACAGGCGGAACGCGACCGTATTACCCGCGTCATTTCCGACGAAGCCGCCCGCAAGGCCGAACGCGACCGTCGCTACGCCGCCCGCAAGGCTCGCCAGAAATAATGCTCTGCGAAGCCAAGTCCGGATGAGTTCATCCCGCCATTCGGTCTTTGGCAGTTGCATACCGAGTTTACAATCGACCCGTTACAACATTGTTATAACGGGTCGATTGTCGTGGTATAATTGCCCTGTCATTCGACGGGAGAATGCGATGTTGAGCGCGGTGAAAAAATTCGGCAATTCGTCGGGGTCATCATTCCCAAACCACTTCTCCTGGAAGTGGGCGTCGAAGCCGGTGACAGTGTCGAACTCAAGGTCGAAGCTGGACGGATCGTCATCGAACGCGTGATAAACCCACCGCGCCAAGGCTGGGCTGACGATGCGAAACGGCTGGCCGCGAACGAAGACGACACGCTCGACTGGCCGGAATTCGGCAACGAAGAAGACGAAACCCTGAAATCGTGAAACGCGGCGAGGTCTGGCTTGCAGCCCTTGATCCAACGGTTGGCGGCGAGAGCCAGAAAACGCGACCGTGCCTGATCATTTCACCTATTGAAATCCACGACCATCTGCGCACGGTCATCGTCGCGCCCATGACATCCGGCAGTCGCCCGGCAGGCTTCCGCGTACCGGTGATGTTTGAGGACGTCAGCGAGCTCATCCTTTTGGAACAATCCCGCGCCCTCGACAAGCAACGGCTTGTCAAGCGGCTCGGCTCAGTCTCCGACAGCGTTTTGAAGCAAGCCCTGAAGACGCCGCGCGAACTCTACGAGGCATAATCCCCGCCGACGTCATCAGCCTTCCTCACCGCCTTCGGCCAGCTTCTTTTGATCCATCGCGGTCTTCACAGCTATAGCGGCGGCGGCGGCGGACGTGTCACCGCCGGCGACCTGAACGGTCGGTGATGCAAAGACGACGCCGTTGGTGGCGAAGACCTCGCGGATCATCATATAGGCTTTCCGGCGGATCATCGTCTGGTAACCCGGCTTGGTCATCATCGCAAAGATCAGGCTGATGCCATAGTCGCCGAACTGATCGACGCCCTTCATCTTGACGGTTTCGATGATGAAGGAGCCGTATTCCTCGTCTTCAAGAAGCGCGGCACCGACACCCTTGACCATTTTCCGAACCTTGTTGATGTCCGTATTGTAGGCGACCGAAATGGTAAACTTGTCGATCACCCAATCGCGGCTCATGTTCTGGACCGCACCGAGCGTGCCGAATGGGACGGTGAAGACCGGGCCGCGATGATGCCTGAGCCTGACCGAGCGGATGCTGAAGGATTCGACCGTGCCCTTGTAGCTGCCACTCTGGATATACTCCCCAACACGGAAGGCATCGTCCATCATGTAGAAGACGCCGCTGATGACATCCTTGACGAGCGTCTGCGAGCCGAAGCCGATCGCCACACCGAAAATCCCTGCGCCGGCGATCAACGGACCGATCTGAACGCCAAGGCCGGAGAGAACCATCAGCACCGCAATCACCGAAATGACGACTGCCAACGTGGTTCGCAGCAGCGGCAGCAGCGTCAGCAGCCGCCCATTTCGCGCCGCATGGGCGGAGTCTTCGGAGACGGTCACTCTCGCCTTTTCAAGCGTCTTGTTGATCACCGCCTTGGCGATCTGCCAGAGGATGTCGGCAACGAGCAGGATGACCGCGCCGGCGAGAATGCCCTGGATGATCCGGTCTGTCATCGCCTCTGCGGAAAGCATGTTTGATCGGGTCTTGACGATATAGCCGAGCCAGATCACCGCAAGGGTAATGATCACTGCCCGCGCGCCGCGCTCAACAAGGACTTCGATCACGGGATTGCCGCTGCCCGGCACGTCGGGGTCACTGGCAAAGGCATTCTTCGCAGCCGCAGTGGTGACCTTGAGCAGACCCGGCAGGATAAGCGCATAGATGCCAATCCACAGGACGATGATCAGCCCCGCCACCCAGAGCACCCAGAGAAGGCAGAGATAGAAGGTCAGCGCCCACTCCACGGCGCCACGTCCGTGCGGCCGGGCAATCGCCGCCGGGCGGTTCCAGACGGTTTCGATGGCAACCAGCAACAAGCCAAGTCCCAGAGCATAGACCACGACGCCGCGAACCGCCGGCGCGATATGCAGCGCCGACATGAAGCCGGCAAAGGCCCAGCCGGCAAACAGGATCGAGGCGAACCAGAAGATGCGGTGATACCAGAACGCGCCGGATGCAGGGTCGAGAGGTACCAGTCCGGATGTGGGCGACAGGCCGTTGGCCGATGCAGGGCCGACCAGCAGCACCCGGGCGATGCGGATGACGAAGCGGCACGCGATAACCCCGAGAAGCAGAGGCAACATCAGCGCATCAAGCAGCGGCGGCCATGTCATGGCCATGAAAAGGCCAAGGCTCGCCAGGCTGAAGGCGATCAGCGGCGCGAGCAGCGCGAACAGATGCCGGCCGGCGTTGTGCAGCGACTTCTCGCCTGCTCCGTCCGGATGCGCCAGGGCGGCATGAAGACGGCTGCGACGGGCAATGCGCGCGAACAGCCATTCCGCCCCAAGGCCGATCAGGACCAGCGTCAGGAACAGTAGAAACACACCGCCGGGACCATGGCCGTTGATATCGGCGGCGATCGTGCCGCCGGCGCGCATGAATTCGGAGGAGACCTGTGGGATGGCCTGACGGATATCATGAAGATGCTGGCGAACCCGGTTGCCCCAGACGCTGACCTGATCCGCCGACATATCATCGGCAGGTGCGGCAGCGGGCGGTGTCGTGCTATTGTCGAGCAGAGCCCGGATCTCGGGGTCATCGAGCAGCTTGATCAGTTGATCGACCTTCTCGGAGGAAACGGTCGACGATGCCGGCGGCGTTGCGGTTTGTGCCAAGGCAGGCTGCACAGCAAACACGGCCATGCCGGACAGCACCACCGCCATGACCCAGAGTTTCGACATTATTCCCCGGATCTGAAGAACCTTTTCCAAGCGCCGTCCCCTCAAACTCATACGCCCACTTCTGCACGTTCGTGCAATTCAGAGAGTTAGAGCATTGCGCGTACACTTTGTCACCTGCCGATGAGTACAGGCGCCGAAAGCCGGTCACCCGACTGCGAGGGAGAAGAACATCTGGTTGGGCAATAGCAAGGCATCGGCTGGAAAGTTGCGGTTCGGTCCATCCGCGTAGAAAATCTCGCCGTTGATCGGCGGGGCCGTGGCAGGATTCTTGCCCAGATTGGCGCGCAGTTGCAGATGACCAGAACCCAATATCCAGTCTACCGCCAGGATTCCGTCAGTTGCAGCGACCAGCCGTGCCGAGCAATTGTCATCATCGGCTCTTGCCAACAGGGGCACCACGAATTGGTTTCGTAACCGGATGAGGTCCCGCATGAACATCATCCAGTCCTGCCCCTCCGGCATATCGGGCTTCGACCAGTCGAGTTTCGAGGCCAGCATTGTCTGCGCGGCATTCGGGTCAGGCAAATCTGCCTCGGTGCAACCGGCCGGCAGGCCGCCGAAATTCTCGGCTTCCGCCACCCGCCCCTTGCGAACGGCGTCCGCGAGTTCGCCGGTATAGTCGGTGAAAAAGAGAAATGGCCGCGTTTCGCCGAATTCCTCGCCCATGAAAATCATCGGAATGGATGGCGACAGTGTGGTGATGGCCATCAGGGCGCGCAGCATTTTCTCCGGTACAAGCGAAATCAGCCGCTCGCCAAAGGCACGGTTGCCCATCTGGTCGTGGTTCTGCAGGAAATTGATGAAGGCGGCGGGTGAAACGGCAGCGTTTTTCCCGCCAGCAGGCTCGCCAGGAAAGACATAGCCATCTGCCAGTGCGCGGCCGACCTTTTCCAGCGGGTTGGCGGCGAACCGGCTGTAGTGGCCCATGGTTTCGCCCGTCGCAAAGACATGCACGGCATGATGAAAATCATCGTTCCAATCGCCGTCATAAAGCCTGGCAACCCCGGCCTGCCGCGCGCGGCGCAAATCGGTAAGGTTTCTCGGATCCTCCGTGATCAGATGAATGTGGCGGTCGCCGAACTGTTCGCGGATCCGGTTGGCGATCTCGACGACCACGGACGAATCGCTGTCGTCGTCACCGATGCGATCGACCGCATCGAAGCGCAGTCCGTCGAGGCGGAATTCGCCAAGCCAATAGAGAGCATTATCTATGAAATAATCCCTGACGGCAGGCTGCTCGAAGGCGATGGCGGCGCCCCAGGGCGTATGTTTGTCGGCATGAAAGAAACCGGGCGCATAGAGAGGCACGTAATTTCCTTCGGGGCCGAAGTGATTGTAGACGACATCGAGAACGACCATCAGGCCGTAACCATGGGCCGCATCGATCAGGGCTCTCATGTCGTCGGGCGACCCATAGGCATTGTGGGGGGCATAGTGGAAGACGCCATCATAACCCCATCCCCTTTTCCCGCCGAAATGCGCAACGGGCATGATCTCGATCACCGTGATGCCGAGCGCCGACAGATGCGCAAGCTTTTGGATCGCCGCGGCGAATGTGCCTTCCGGTGTGAATGTGCCGATATGAAGCTCATAGATAATCGCCTCATGCCACGGACGTCCGCGCCAATCGCCATGTTTCCATGCATAGGAACGCGGATCGACGATGAGCGAGGGACCATGGGCATCGTCGGCCTGCGCGCGGGATGCCGGATCCGGAGCCGTCGTGCCGTCCTCGAGCACATAGGAATAGGATTGCCCGGCATCGACGTCTGAAACAACGATGTCGAACCAGCCATCCGTGGATGAGGACATGGCCAAGTCTCGACCGCCCAGGCGGAGATCAACCCGTTTCTGATCAGGGGCCCAGATCCGAAAACGAACACGCCCCTCTCCGACGAAGTCCGTCCCCCACGAATTGATCGTTGATTTCCTGTCCGCCTTGGTCAAATCCATAAATGGCCTCTCTTATAGTGCTGATTTTTCGCCCCGTTTCCAACCGTGCATCACTGGAAAAGTTCCCGCTCGATGGAACAAATGATGCGCCGCACAATTCTCTTGCGCAGGATTTTGAAATCAGGGGATTTAAATGGACGCCAAAGTGCACCAGCACAGAATAGAGTCAGGCGATTGGACGCAACTCGGCGCGGTTCCGGACAAGGACGGCGTGAATTTCGCGCTGTTTTCCGCACATGCCGAGCGTGTCGAGCTCTGCCTTTTCAGTGACGACGGAACCAGCGAGACGGCCCGGATCACACTTCCGGAATATACCAACGAGGTCTGGCATGGCTATATTCCCGGCCTGAAGCCCGGTGCGCTCTACGGCTACCGCGTCCATGGCCCTTTCGATCCAAAGAACGGACACCGGTTCAATGCCAACAAGTTGCTGATCGATCCCTATGCCCGCGAACTGGTCGGCGATGTCGCCTGGTCGAAGGCGCATTTCGGCTATGATCTCGAATCCGAGGACAAGGATTTGTCCTTCGATGAGAGCGACAGTGCCGCCGGCATGCCGAAATGCCGCATCATCGATCCGAAATCCTATGACTGGAAGGGAGATCGCAGCCCCGGCATTTCGTGGTCGAAGGCGATCTTCTACGAAACCCATGTAAAAGGGTTTACCCAGTTGCATCCAGCCGTTCCGGAAAAACTGCGCGGCACTTTCGAAGGGCTCGGCGACAAGGCGATCGTCGATTATCTGAAAAGCATCGGCATCACCTCGGTGGAACTGCTGCCAATCCATTACTTTCCCGATGACAGCCATCTGATGGACAAGGGGCTGCAAAATTTCTGGGGCTACAACAGCCTCGGCTTCTTTGCTCCCGCATCACGCTATTATGGCCCGCGCGGCATGGACGGCTTCCGAGATATGGTGCGGGCGCTGCACGATGGTGGCATCGAGGTCATTCTCGACGTCGTCTACAACCATACCGCAGAGGGTAATGAGCTCGGTCCGACCCTGTCGCTGAAGGGGATCGACAATTTCTCCTATTACCGCACCCTGCCGGACGATCATCGTTACTATATCAACGACACAGGCACCGGAAACACCGTCAACACCTCGCATCCGCGCGTGTTGCAGATGATCACGGATTCCCTCCGCTACTGGGTCGAGGACATGCATGTCGACGGTTTCCGCTTCGATCTCGGCACCATCCTCGGCCGCGAGCCGGAAGGTTTCGACCAGCGCGGCGGTTTCTTCGATGCGGTGACGCAGGATCCGGTTCTGTCCAAGGTCAAGCTGGTCGGCGAGCCGTGGGACATCGGTCCCGGCGGCTATCAGGTCGGCGGATTTCCGCCGGGCTGGGCGGAGTGGAACGACAAGTATCGCGACACCGTACGCGACTACTGGAAGGACACGGACGGCACCGCTCCGGACTTCGCAGCCCGCCTGCTCGGCTCCGGCGATGTCTACGACCTGCGTGGCCGGCGGCCCTGGGCGAGCGTCAACTTCATCACGGCCCATGACGGGTTCACGCTCAACGACGTGGTCTCCTATAACGAGAAGCACAACGAGGCGAACGGCGAGGACAACAAGGACGGGCATGGCGACAACCGAAGTGCCAACTATGGCGCCGAGGGTCCGAGCGACGACGCCGCTATCATTGAGGTCCGCGACCGGCAGAAGCGCAATTTCCTCGCCACGCTGCTTCTCTCGCACGGCACGCCCCTGCTGCTTGCCGGAGACGAGTTTGGCCGCAGCCAGCTCGGCAACAACAATGGCTATTGCCAGGACAGCGAAATCAGCTGGGTGCACTGGGAGAACCTGCCCGACAGCGCGGAGGAGCTTCGCGAATTCGTCCGAAAGCTCACCACTCTTCGCGCCGAGCAGCCGCTGCTGCGGCGTGACAGCTGGCGCGACGGCATGCATGTGACCTGGCACAATGCCGGCGGCGGCGAACAGACAGAAGAGCACTGGAAGGACGGTGGAGGGACGACGATTGGCGTGCATCTTTCCCGTGAAGACCTGCGCCAGCAGGACGGCGTCTGGGCGGATGTGCTGCTGATCTTCAATCCGCATGACGGGCCAGTGCCCTTCACGCTTCCGCAATCGCCCTCCGGTGCCTGGGCCTTGGCCTTGACGACCGCGACCGGGGACAGCGCGAACGGCGACCTCACCGGCGAAGTTATCGAGATGCAGCCGCGCAGTCTGATGGTATTGCGGCCGCAATAGGCGGAGCAGGCATCAGAATGTCATGTCTGGCGGCGGTGCTATTCCGCCGCCTTTGAGATAATCGGAGGCGTCACGCGCCGTTCGGGCAGCAGGGAGGCATAGAGCGCCGCATATTGTTCGGCGCTCCGCTCCCACGAGAAATTCGCCTTCATGCCCTGGTTCTGCAGCCGCGCCCATTTTTTCGGATCCTGATAGGCTGCGAAGGCCCGGTGGATGGAAAGCCTCAGGTTTTCGGCCGTGGCGGGATGGAACTGGAAGCCCGTTGCCACCCGGGCGGAGATCGCCGCGTCATTGGCGTCGATGATCGTCTCCGACAGGCCACCGGTGCGCGAGACCACCGGGACGGCGCCGTAACGAAGCGCATAAAGCTGGGTGAGACCGCAAGGCTCGAAACGCGAAGGCTGGATGATCACGTCGCTGCCGCCATGAATGAGATGAGCGGTCGCCTCATCATAGCCGATGCGGACACCGATCCGATCGGGATGGCGGCCGGCCGCAGTCAGAAGCGCGTTTTCGACCTCAGCCTCGCCCTTGCCCAGCACGACCAACCGGCCGCCGAGATGGGAGATTTCCTCCGCTACCTCCGCCAGCATGTCGCCGCCCTTCTGCCAGGTCAGGCGTGTAACGGCAGCGAAGATCGGCCCTGGTCCGTCGTCCAGCCGGAAGGTCTCCAAAAGCTTCGCCCGGTTCGTTGTGCGCAGCCGCATCCGTTTGTGATCGTAATTGGCAGGCAGATATTCATCGGTGGCAGGATTCCAGATGTCCATGTCGATGCCGTTGACGATGCCTGTCAGTGTGCGTGGGCGGGAACTCAGCGCGCCCGCCATGCCCATGCCGAGTTCCGGCGAGACGACCTCGCGGGCATAGGTCGGGCTGACAGTGGTGATAGCGCTGGCGGTTCGGATGCCACCCTTCAGATAGCTGATGTCGCCGTAATATTCGAGGCAGTCGAGCGTCACGGTTTCCGGCGGCAGGCCGATCTGGCTGACAACGGATGTCGGAAATTGCCCCTGGAAAGCAAGATTGTGAATGGTCAGGACCGACGGGATCGTGTTCGCGTTGCTGGAATAACGCATGTAGACGGAGGTCAGAGCCGTCTGCCAGTCGTGGGTGTGTACCACGTCAGGCGACCAATCGTCGATCAGCCCACCGGCAATGGCCGATGCGACGTAGGAGAGGACGGCAAAGCGCTTCCAGTTGTCGGGATGGTCGCGGCCGTTTTCATCGAGATAGGGTCCGCCGGGACGATTGAAGAGCGCGGGAGCGTCGAGGACCAACAGGTCCAGCTTCTCATACCGCGCTTCGAGAAGGGATGCCGGAGCGCCAAACAGATCGGGAAAGAACTGATGCAACTTGACGCCGGTGAGGCCGGCGAAAAGCTGCGGATATCCGGGAACGAGCGTACGCGTGTAGCAGCCATAGCCGACAAGGGCCTTGGGCAGGGAGCCGGTGACGTCGGCCAAGCCTCCGGTCTTGATCAACGGAAAGATTTCAGAGGTCACCGAAAGTATTTTCACGCAGGTCACATTCCTTATACCGACGGTTACGATCAGGGGCGTGATTGAAGCACCGCTCTCCCCGTGATGTTGCAAAGCGACAGCGATGTCCGCAGAAAAGAGTGCGAAGCCGCAATTTTTTCGCAGCGCAACATCCTATTGGCAGACAAGGTAAAATTTCCGCCGGCCGGCAACCATTCCGGAACGGCGGAGCTTGTGATCAGTTCTATCGGGCCTGCGCGATCTGTCACAGAACGCTTCGGCCCCCCAAACATCAGGCGATCTTGCTGCGCTTCCTGGCCACTGGCTCCGGAGCCATGTCGGTCTTCACGACCGACAGCTTCGAGGACTTGGTGGCCTTGGCGACCGGCGCGGCGGAAACGGCTTCCGATTCGTCCGTCAACTGCCGCAAGGCCTGAAGCCAATGGGCATCATGACTGCCGTCGGGACGGCCATCCGCCTCCCACAACGCGTAAGCCCGGGTTCTGATATCGTCTTCGCTGATGCCCGTCATCTGCTTCTCCCTTTGCAAATAGCCCCACATAACCGTGACGGGAGCGCTTGGTTCCATCGAAAAAGATCTGCACGGAAAATTGATCGTCCCGCAACCCCAGGATGCTCTTCCGGAAAGATCACACCGGAATCTTGCACTCTCCAAAACGTTGCGAAAAGGACGCGACAAAACGATTCGCCCCAAGATTCTACGCTGAATCAGATCGTAAGCGAGCGATATTCGCAGCCGCACACTGCCGCACATCGTCGCCGTTCACGGAACTAAAAGCCGCCGACGTCGTTATGCGATTGCCGCGCCGTTCGCCGGTCTCTCAGGAGTTTGCCATGAAGAAAATCGTTCTCGCCCTGGTGCTGATCGCATCCCCCGTTGCGGCCCAGTCTCCGACGGTCGAGGATCTCTGCATCAAGGTGGCGAAACACCTGCTGATGACCGATAATCTGCATACCGGCGTCATCCAGTCCTTTCCCGAATTGAAGCCGCCGGGCGCGCGCATGACCTATTCGACGCGTGACGGTGTCGAGAAGAAGGACATGGTCGACACGATCGAATGCCAGTTCGAAAACACCAAGGCGCCGTTCAAGGTGAAACGCTTCTGTGTCGCAAGCACCTGCTATTCGGCCGACGAGAAGAACGAGGAGAACAAGCGCCGGTTCGATGAAGTACGCGTGCTCCTGGAACGCGAAGGCCTCTAACCGGATCGCTACCGCTTCTTCGTCGCCATCCAGATGACATGGCGGGCTCCCCTGCCCTTGGTGCTGGCGCGCACGCTCAACTCTTCCACGGCAAATCCCGCCTCGCGCAGGCGTCTGGTGAAGCCGGCGTCGGGCGCCGATGACCAGACGGAGAGAACACCGTTCGGTCGCAGTGCCTTGCGCGCCGCGCGCAGGCCGGCGATGCTGTAGAGATCGTCATTGGCCCTGCGGGTCAGGCCTTCCGGGCCATTGTCGACATCGAGCAGTATGGCGTCATAGGCCCCAACCGATGCCTGAATCAAACGGCCGACGTCCCCTTCCTTTACGACCACTCGCGCATCATCGAGACAGCCGGCGAAAACCTCGGCCATCGGGCCACGCGCCCAGGATACGACAGCGGGAACAAGCTCGCCGACGGTGACCGTCGCATCCGCCGGCAGGACACCGAGCGCCGCCCGCAGGGTAAAGCCCATGCCGAGACCGCCGATCAGCATATGCGGACGGGCATGCTTTTGGATGCGCTCATGGGACAGCTTGGCCAGCGCTTCCTCGGATCCGCTGAGCCGGCTGTTCATAAGCTCGATCGTGCCGAGCATGATGGAAAACTCACTGCCACGCTGCTTCAGGCGGAGTTCACCGCCACCATCCGGCATTATCGCTGTGTCAATGAGGGTCCAGGGGATCACGGCGCTTCCAATCGTCAGAAGCGCTGGCGATAACACAAAACCCGGACGAATACAGCTTAGAGCGTCGCCAGCGCCCGGTTGGAGATTGAGCCGGCATAGATTTTGCGAATGGAGACCTTTTCCTCCAGCGACTGGATGATTTCCTCGGAGAAGTCGATCTTGTGCATGCCGGCGATGTCGGGCAGGCCACCCGGCGTGAAGACATTGATCTCCAGGATCTTGTCGCCGACGATGTCCAGCCCGACGAGGAACATGCCGTCCTCGACCAGCTTGGGCCGCACCATTTCGGCGACGGCCAAAATGTCGTCGGTGATCTTCACTGCCTCCGCCGTACCGGCGGCATGCATGTTCGATCGCACCTCGCCCTTGGCCGGCACACGCCGGAAGGCGGCGTAGACACCATCGCGCACCAGCGGCTTGCCGTTCATCATGAAGAAGCGGATATCGCCAGCCTTCGCCTCCGGCAGGTATCCTTGCGCGATGAGATAGCCTTCGCCGCTGACGGCTTCGAAAATCTGGTTGAGATTGGCGTCGTCAGGGGTCGCGATCTTGAAGACGTTCTTGCCGCCGGAACCCTGCAGCGGCTTGAGGATCACGCCCTTGCGATGATCGGCGATGAAGGCGCGGATTTCCTCAATGCTTTTGGAGATCAGCGTTTCGGGGCGAACGGCCTCTGGAAAACCCTGGAAATAGAGTTTGTTCTGCGCCAGTGCCAGACCTGCGGGATCGTTGACCACGATCGCCCCACGCTCGCTGGCAAGCCGCCCGAACATGGCGCCGATATGGGCCGCCCAAGGCCGGTCGTCGGAATCGAGCGACGGGTCGTTGCGCAGGAAAATAACATCGACCTCACGCACGTCGATCGTCTGGACCTTGGCATCCTTGCCCTGAAAGCCTTTGTGGAAGGCCCCGGTATCCTTGTATTTTCCGTCGGCGACGACAGTCGCACGTATCATCAGGCTGTCATCCGGACGCAGGACAAAGTCGCCCGGCGCGACATAACAGACATCGTGGCCACGGGCGCGCGCAGCCATCGCCAGCGTGGTCGTGGTGAAGTGTGGCTCCTCGCTTTCGATGGAATTGACGAAGAAGGCGACGCGCATGGGGAGCTCCTAGCTGGTGATCAGGTCGAGGGGGTTCAATCCGGCCCGCGCCTTGTCGAGACGGGCCTGTGCCTGCGGATGGGTAAGGAAGGCGGGGCGAATGGCCGGTGCTTTCAACAGGCCGCGCAGGCTAAGTTCGAGCATCACCTTGAAATGCGCGGCGGAAATCTTGCCCATCCAGAACGGATCGAGCGCACCGCCGGCCTTGAGGTGGTCGAGCAGTTCCAGAAGGCCGCGCAGATAGATGGCGTCCTTGGCGAGACCGCCGCCGCGGTAGAGTCGGAGCGACAGATTGAAGGCGACCGACGGTGCGAACCCGTGCTCATGGACAAGCATGCCATAGGTCTCGGGAAATGGCTTGCCATTGAGCATCGCGGCGCAGGCGACGACCCGGGCCGCGATCAGGCGCAAGCGGCCGACGGTCATGCCCCCGGCCATGTATTCGGAGAAGACAGCAAGCCCTTCCTGCATGCCCTCGTAGCCGGCAAGACCGGAGCGGAACAGCCGCAACCCTTGCGCCGAGCCGTTGAAATAGGTGAGCAGATGCACGCCGATCTCGTGGCTCAAAAGCGCGTGGATTCGGCTGCGGTCCATTCTTGTATGGCGTGAAATCAGCAGGCGCTCGCCCGAGACCAGCAGGCCGGATGGCAAGTCGTCGCGCAGTTCGATCTCAGCGGTGAAGCCGGTATATTGCTGCCGGTATTGCTCGATCATATCTCGCGCCGCCGTCTCCACCTCGAAACAGCCGGCGATCCCGGCCTCGTCGTCGCCACCCTCATCGCCATGGACGAATTTTTCGGTCTTCAGCAGGATATCCAACGCGATCCTGTGAAGCGACGGTTCGACCGGACCATAGAGCGCGCGGCTGAATTCGACGAAGCGCCCGGTTTCACGCGCCGAGATCAGGGACAGTTGGAGATCGAGTTCCTGCTGTTTCTCGCGGTAGAGGTGGTAGAGAACGGGGTCCTCGAAGCGGTCGAAGGCGACGGAGAAGAGCTTGCGCTTTTCTGCCTCGACCTGGACCGAGAGCGGCCGATAGAGAAACTGTGGCGCTCGCTTGAATTTATTGGCCTTGAACTCCTGCCAGGCGGCATCGGCATTGATGGGCGTAACGGCAAGCAGAAAGTCGAAGGTGGACGCGACTTCGTCGATGCTGCGATCCGCCCTGCTGACCGCGTCGACGAAGGCCTTGCGGCCAAGGGCGCGATGGGTGGTGAGCTTGAGGGTCTGTGTCGCACCGACGAAGGCCGAAAAGGCTTTCAGGCCCGCATCGAAGATATTGGCGACGAGCCGTTCGCGCAGGTCGGGATAGATATGCCCCGATTCCGGCTGCCGATAGATCGGCGCGAACCGCACGGCGACCAAGGGAAAGCCGGTTCCCTGCGCCAAGGCCATCGCCTGCGGATCGGCCGCAAGCTCGAAGCTTTTCACATAGGGGGTGCGGAACTTCACCTGCTCGATATCGGCGCCCTCCGCCAGCGCCGTGGCGGCCTGCTCCGCAGCTGCGTCGTCGGTCGAAAGGAGCCTGATCTCGAAGGGCGGCAAATAGGGCGCATCGGCGGTGATCAGCGTGTCGTGCTCAAGCTCATCGATATCGAGCAGCATGAAAACGCCGAACCGCTCGCGCAGCACTTTGCCGACGGCATTGATGATCGGCAGCGCTTCATCGATATCATCGACGATGAGATAGGAGGCATGGGCAGCGCTCACATCTCGAGCCGCCAGGTTCTCGCGGCCCTTCGAGATATGGACGCAGAGAAAAGGCAGCGGCCGGTCGATATGCAGTCGGCTGCCATGGACGAAATCCTTGCG
>NZ_CP196429.1:0-202270 GCF_051669845.1 Pararhizobium sp. O133
GATCCCGAAAAGGTCCGCATGCTCTATGCCAATCGGCGCGTTGATGTAGATGCGCTGGCCAAGGAGATCGAAAAACAGGGCCTTGCATCCGGTCGCCTGAGTGGCGACCCTGTCAGCTTCAAGGCGTTCAACAACAAGGATATCCGTTTCAGGGTCGGCGACAGGCTCAGCGTCACCAGCAGCTACAGGAATCTCATTGCCGGTGAAGCCGGCCGGATCGAAAAGATCGAAGGCAAATCCGTTACCTTCAAACCCGATGGCAGCAGTCAGAGCAAGACCTTCGAGGCCAGCACCGGCGAGCCGGGTGACAGGGGCGTCAAGGGCTACAAAATCGAAGGCCCGATGACGGTCATCGGCTCCGCCTATGAACTTACGCGACATGATGACGGCAAACGTGTTGACCAAATCTATCTCTTGAACGACGCTGCCCATGGCATCAACGCCAATAGCGCTTTGCTGAGCAAGGCCGACGAGCGGACGCAGCTTTTCACTTCGCTCAAGGACACCGCCGACAGGGACATCTTGGCCAGGCAACTGGGAAAGCCGGGCAGCGAGCTCTACCAGGACAAATTCCCAGCCTTGCCGGACTACACAGCCGCCATCGATCGGATTGCAAAACGCCAGGAAGTTGTCGCGGCACGTGGCGAGGTCAAGCCGATTGAGCGCACCGAAGCGCCCGAAATACCCCAGGTTCAAGCTACTATCGTTGGCGAGACCTCGATCATTCGGTTGCCCGATCGGATAAAAACCAATCGCGAGAAGCCCCAAGAACTTGATGTAGTCTCGAAAGAAGGGCACGAAACTACAGGTAGTCTGAGGCAGAGTGTCCAAGAGAGTAATGCAGCACCAAAACAGACTTCGCCGAAGGCGGCAAATGACGTGGATCGGCTGACACGGGATTTTGACGAGCGCATCCGCGTCCGCGGGGATGGACGTGGACTCTAAGTAAAAGAGGGTGCGTAACGCGCACCCTCTTCCACTCGCTGTCCCTGTATCCGTTCTCTGTCGCGAGAACGTCGATCACCTTTTCGGAACTCTTTCCAGATCTGCTTGAGGTTCCGTTGCCGGAGAAAGCATTGGCGAGGATTGCTGGGATCCGGCGGACGGCGATGCGATGTGCCGGTTCGGTGACCAATTCCATCAGAGACCGGCCGACGTATGGCCTGCCGAAGTGGAAACGGCTGATCAGCTTGCGAGGCCGAGCTACTTCCCCGGCAAGCGTCGGGTTCGGGGCATTGTTTTCCTCGACCATGGCGGTATTTTGCTGAGTTGCCCGGCTAAACTAGGCTTTGGCAGCCTGTTCTTTGAGGTCATGCCGTCACTGGCGATGTCATCGCGCGATCCGCACGCTCGGCGACACGAAACGGAAAGCGACCAGGCAGGGATGCTGCTGTCGTCGCCGAAGCACTCGTCAATATCCGAACTCCCTTATGCCGAAGGCGGCAAAGCAGGAGTTCTAAAAGAAAGTGCTATAACGATCCCGTCAACATCGAAAGCAGTAGGCCGTTCGTCGCGCAGACGGCCGATTTGCATCTGTTTGCCTGGCGCCGCCTCAAAGCGGACTATCGCCCGCCAATGTGCTTTTAGCTCTCCCCGTCAATCCTGAACTTGACGCTAAACTGAACTCAGGCCGGTGCTGGTTCCATGCTCATTCGCCAGCTCCTGGCCAATCACAACCGCGCTGCCGTCATTCCGGAAAAAGCACACGTGTACCTATTCATCAAGCGCGGCTCTGCCGCCAGGAGCCGTAGCACGCGAATTGATGTCAAATGAAACCAAACTGTCAAAGGCGGGAATTTGAATTTCGACATAAATATCAGTACTCATAAATTATTAAAGCACAAATTTAATGTTTTCCCTCATATTGCAAATTCTGAATGCGGTTTGATAAAGTTATTCTACGAACCAATACTATCATACGTCGAAAGCGTTAGCACTTTTACTTCGACGTTTGTTCTTTTTGCAATGCGCGCGGCGCAGCCAATGCCGAATGAAGCGTCTTGATCATGAGACCGTGTCGCGTCACCCCCGCTGGTTTTGAAAGAAGCGAGATGCACATGCTTATCTATCTTATCTATGGACCCACCTGTAGCGGAAAAACCGACTTGGCAGTACAAGTGGCCCGAGAAACGGGTTGGCCGGTAATAGCGCTCGATCGGGTACAATGCTGCCCCCAAATCGCTACCGGCAGTGGACGTCCTTTGGAATCGGAACTGCAATCCACCGAGCGAATCTACCTGGATTCGCGCCCACTCGCTGAGGGTGTGATCGATGCAGAGGCGGCTCATCGTCAGCTCATCTCAGAAGTAGAGAATCGCCGGACCTCTCCTGGTCTCATCCTCGAAGGCGGTTCGATTTCCCTTCTGAACTGTATGGCCACGGACACTTATTGGGAAGCCGATTTTAGATGGCATGTAAGGCGACTTCGTCTTGCGGCTCCAGATGTTTTCCTGCCGCGAGCAAGACGCCGGGTGACGGAAATGTTTGCTGTCAAGGACGAGCGCCGATCTCTGCTGCAGGAACTGACGGATCTCTGGAAGCAGGAGGCGCTCCGGCCGATACTGGAGGACATCGACGGGTATCGCTGCGCAATCCGGTTCGCCAAGGAACATGATATCGGGATTCGCGATTTGTTGCGTCTCGATTTGACGCGACAGCAGGCGCTGATCTCGGCCATCGCCGACGAATATTTTGATCATGCGCAGTGGCAGGAGCGCGACTTCCCTGATTGGCAGGAGGGCGGAAACGTTCGCCTCACTCCTCGGGTGGCATCAAACGCTAACTGAGTGTCGGAAGTTAACGTCGCGAAACGAAGAGATTTGTGATGACCCTACCGGCCAATCAATCGCCTGAATGGTCATATTGTGCAACGAACTCGGGGAGGCCACCGGCACTGCTCCAAAATCCGAGATTCATCATTCCGATACCCCACTGCATTTGGCCTTTTCGGTCTACATTTTCAACGGTGACAACAAGCTGCTAGTGACGCGCCGGGCATCTGATAAGATCACCTGGCCCGGTGTTCTTTCCAACAGTTGCTGTGGACACCCGCAACCTGGCGAACCGTTGACCGAGGCTATCGAGCGCCGGGGTCACGAGGAATTGCGGATACGTGCAGACGACATTCGTCTTGTGCTGCCGGAATTTTCCTATCGCGCTTCAATGACGAATGGGATCACCGAAAACGAGTTGTGCCCCGTATTCGCTGCACATTGCAAAACCTCCGGCGTCAACCCCGATTTGAATGAGGTGTCAGCGTGGGAATGGGTGCATTGGCAATGGTTTTTCGAAAGCGTACAGGCTGAGCGCTTGTTGGTGTCACCATGGTGTCGTGCACAAGTCGACCTGCTCGCACCACTTGGTGCGAACCCATCGCAATGGCCCGTAGCGGAGGAGCGGCGGCTACCAAAAGCTGCCAGAACGAAGATTGACGTTCAACTTAAGGTTTCTTAGCTAAGCCGCTCCCGGGCGTGGAGCTCGTAGGGAGTTTCTCAATTCGGGAAATAGCTGGCCTTCAAGAAGTTCGTTTTCTCAATTGGAGGAGCGTTTGAGATATTGCGTCTTTGCGGGTTCAAGCAACGGCCAAAATCCGGCCTATGTGAGCGCAGCAAACCAACTTGGCAAAGCTCTGGCGAGATCGGGCATCGGATTGGTGTACGGCGGCGCTTCGATTGGTTTAATGGGTGCTATTGCGGACGCGGCCCGAAGCGATGGCGGAGAGGTTATCGGCGTCATTCCCCGCGCGCTGGCCGAGAAGGAGATCGCACACACCGATCTTGCTGATCTACGCGTTGTCGAGACCATGCACGAGCGCAAAGCGCTGATGACGACGCTGCCGGATGGTTTTATCGCTTTACCAGGAGGATTGGGAACCCTCGAAGAGCTGTTCGAAGTATGGACATGGGCTCAGTTGGGTTACCACAATAAGCCCTGTGCACTGCTGGACGTAGCGGGCTTTTACAAAAGGCTAGATTCCTTTCTTGATCATATTGTTGGCGAAGCATTCTTGACAGCAAGTCATCGCAACATCCTCCTCGTCGAAGAGGACGCCGAGGTGCTCATTTCTGCCATGGCAAAAGATAGTGCCACTTGAAAGTTACGTTCAGAAGAGAGCGATTTTAGGCTACTCCGACGCTAACTGCGCGCTTTGCAGGTTACCTGAAACGTGTTGTCCAAAAAGCGAGATGGCACTACGAGCGCTGGTCCCCCCTGTGTTGGCTCTGTTTATTTTGTAACGAAATTGCTGTGGCAAACCGTAGCCGATTTCATATTTCTTGTTTCTCGCGGAATGTCGGGCTGAAAAACGTTCATCAAGAGGACTGATGCGATAGGCCACAGGGGGGCGATGCATGAGAAGGACGTCGGATGAGGCTGCAGCTACCCGGAGGCGGATTTTACGCTCTGCCGAGGCTGTGTTTATCGAAAAAGGATACGATGAAGCCTCCTTGCAGGAAATTGCCGCCGAAGCGGCCGTAACAACCGGCGCCATCCAGTGGCATTTCGGACAAAAAATGCACATTCTACTGGCCTTGCGCGATGAGTTATGCTGGCAGGCAAGAAAGCTCGGCAGCCTTCACGACGCAGGGATGGTTGAGGAGCCATTAAAGGCAGTCGCCGAGTTTGCCACATCAGCCATTAACCACTTTGCTGACAATGAAAACTGCAGGCGGATTTTCCAGATCTATGATAAGAAAGTCTCCGATACAGTGGCCTTCCATAATGAAGACCGCAAGTTTCAGCAGGAAGTGCGGGCTACGTTAGGGAGCGTTTTCGGATCCGCAGAGACGAGAAAGGAATTACTAGCTCCTTGGACCTCCGACACTGCGGCATATACCTTTTGGTTTGCAATGCGAGGAACGTTTCAGACCTGGCTGGAGGATGATTCGAGGTTTGACCTGAAGTCCGATGGCATGCGTATCGTTCAAACGATGCTTTCCTCGTACCAGCGCGCCGATTTGGTCACTGGATAAAACAATCGGAGTTCGCTCGCTTTTCCTCATCGCCCAAGCGTTTTCCGATACCGCGGTTCAGCACCGGTGACCTTTAATATTTCCAGCTTTGGACGTCGTGGTTGATATGTCTCACGGATGAAGGCTCGTATACGGCCGGGCCAGGTGTCACTAAACATCCTGGACCAGTTTAACCAGATGCAAAATCACGGATTGTTTTGGAAAAGCTAACCCAAGTGCATCATGCCGGCGTCTAGGGTAGGGGATCACCCCTCTTCCTGCAAATGTGCCATGAACACTTCTGCTGGGGTTTTTTATCCGAGGCATTTTCGCGGTTGATCCTTGAGATGGCGGGCAAGGTGGGTCAGGTCGCGCTGAGAGACGGCTGCAAGATCGGTATCACCTGGCATGAAGCGGCGAATGCGCTTGTTGGCATTTTCCACCGCACCTTTC
Organism: Pararhizobium sp. O133; assembly: GCF_051669845.1. Lineage (NCBI taxonomy): Bacteria > Pseudomonadati > Pseudomonadota > Alphaproteobacteria > Hyphomicrobiales > Rhizobiaceae > Pararhizobium > Pararhizobium sp. O133. The sequence goes on from NZ_CP196429.1 coordinate 5,403, forward strand.
TGTAGGCGTTCAGGTCCTTGTTGAAGAGAAGGACGCGGCTCGTTTGGTCCGGCTGAACGCGGAAATCCGAACACACCTGCGCCGCACCGCCGCCGATCGACGACGCTGCGGTATCGCGAAACCCGAGACTCGACAGCACAGGCCCGAGTTCCTTTGGGGCAGTACCCAGTATCAGGATGCCGATCCGACAGATAAGCTGCGGCGAGCTTATGTCCACTAAAGCCGCGATTTCGGAAAGGCTGAGACTGGAAGTGGGCCAGGACGCCGCCTCCTCGCTGATTTTCGACACGCGCGTACGGTGACGAATTCCGTATGATGTTCCACCTGCGTGCGCAAATTCTCACTGTGACACGGGTCGGTGGATATGCCGCGCGCACCATCCTGCGTAATCGGACCGGAGCGCATGACCGCAACATGCTCAACGAAGGCCGGACCGGTGAAGTAGATAGACGGCCGGGCATGGAGCTCAGCATTGAAATCCGTCGACATGTAGTTTCGCCCTACGAGGGGAAAACACTCCTGATGCAGGCCAACCGAACGAGCCTCTGTTTCAGATCAGTTGCCGTTCGAAAGGTGAGCTTTTGCGAGTGCTTCCTGTGCCGATTTTGCGTTAAGCGCGGCAAGCGCGCGTTCGACATGATGCGCAATTTCAGAGACGGTTTTGCCTTGAAGCAGAGCGATTTCGGCGAGCGTTTTGCCGCGAGACAGCCACCGAAGGCATGCTAGTTCTAATGGACCGGGCAACACAAACTCCATGACCACATCGCCGACCTTCAAACTCAATCATCCCCGTCACCGAGCCAGCGGGCGCGCACCGCTGGAAACTCGATTGACGACGACTCATCCAGTTCTTTTTGAGGAGGCCTCGCTGCACATGCGGCAGCGACAGAACGAATGCCAATCGGCCCGTAGTTCTCAACCAGGTTGACCGCCTCGGCTTGCCTGTTCTCGATATTTTGCCTGTTCAACTTGGTATCCTCAGGGTGTTCATTTTCCCGTTCAAAGTGGCAGCAACTCGACGACGAACGCCGTCGTCGGGCCGTTTGCCCGAAGAACGACTTTTTCGGCGCGATCCAGGTGAAGGGCATCGAGGCTTTCCAGTCGCTCCCCGGAATTCTTTAGCGCGCAGCCGGACATCACGATGACGAACACCACCGCGACATCCGATCCGACCTCCAATTCGCCATCAAGCCTGCACCTCGCAACGCGATGACCGAAGCGTCCCCTCCGGCTCATGACATTGAGGTCGCTGATAGGGCCATCCACCAGTCGAGCGGTGGTCGGGACGTCCGCTCGAAAGGTAAAAGGCGGACTATTCTGAGAGCAGACGGTGGCGGGCTCCCCGGCAATCGCGAGTTCTATCCCCTCCCCCGTCAGCACGCTCAACGTCCGATCGACTTCATCGAATGTCGAGAAAGGCCCATCGAGAGCGACCGTCGCGGTGCTGATGCGCCAGTCGAAATCGTCGACCGACGCATCCGGAGGGGAGACGGCGATCTCCACCGTCTCTCCCTTGCCGTTCTTCCACATCGTGCGCTTGTACTGCGCGGAACGCAGAACGCGCATTTGCTTCAGTTCCCGAGAATGCCCGGCAGACGCAGGCCTTTGTCCTTGGCGCAGTCGATGGCGATCTCGTAGCCCGCATCGGCGTGGCGCATGACTCCGGTCGCCGGGTCGTTCCAGAGAACGCGCTCCAGCCGCTTGGCGGCATCGTCGGAGCCGTCGGCGCAGATGACAACGCCCGAATGCTGGCTAAAGCCCATGCCAACGCCGCCGCCATGGTGTAGCGACACCCAGGTAGCCCCCGATGCGGTGTTGAGCAGTGCGTTGAGCAGCGGCCAGTCGGAGACGGCGTCAGAGCCGTCCTTCATCGCTTCGGTCTCGCGGTTGGGCGAGGCGACCGATCCGGAGTCGAGATGGTCGCGACCGATGACCACGGGTGCCGAAAGCTCGCCGTTCTTGACCATCTCATTGAAGGCCAGCGCCAGGCGATGACGGTCGGCGAGGCCGACCCAGCAGATGCGAGCCGGCAGGCCCTGGAAGGCGATGCGTTCGCGGGCCATGTCAAGCCAGTTGTGCAGGTGCCTGTTGTCGGGCAGCAGGTCCTTGACCTTGGCGTCGGTCTTGTAGATGTCCTCCGGATCGCCGGAAAGGGCGGCCCAGCGGAACGGACCGATGCCGCGGCAGAAGAGCGGGCGGATATAGGCCGGAACGAAACCCGGGAAGGCGAAGGCGTTCTCAAGACCTTCCTCCTTTGCGACCTGGCGGATGTTGTTGCCGTAGTCGAGCGTCGGCACCCCGGCATCCCAGAAGGCAACCATGGCTTCGACATGGACTTTCATCGAGGCGCGGGCGGCAGCCTCGACGGTCTTCGGGTCGCTTTCGCGCTTGGCCTTGTGCTGGGCAACGGTCCAGCCGATTGGCAGATAACCGTTGAGCGGATCATGGGCCGAGGTCTGATCGGTGACGATGTCGGGGCGTGGACCACCGGCCTCCATACGCCGCACGAGCTCGGGGAAAATTTCCGCGGCATTGCCCAGCAGGCCGACGGATTTTGCCTCGCCGGCTTTGGTCCAGCGCTGGATCATCTCGAGGGCCTCGTCGAGCGTCCTTGCCTTCTCGTCGACATAGCGGGTGCGAAGACGGAAATCGATGCGGGTCTCATCGCTTTCGACGGCCAGGCAGCAGGCACCTGCCATGACGGCGGCGAGCGGCTGGGCGCCGCCCATGCCGCCGAGACCGCCGGTCAGGATCCATTTGCCTTTGAGATTGCCGCCGTAATGCTGGCGGCCGGCCTCGACGAAGGTTTCGTAGGTGCCCTGCACGATGCCCTGCGTGCCGATATAGATCCACGAGCCGGCCGTCATCTGGCCGTACATGGCAAGGCCCTTCTTATCCAGCTCGTTGAAATGGTCCCAGGTTGCCCAGTGCGGCACGAGGTTCGAGTTGGCGATCAGGACGCGCGGCGCATCCTTGTGGGTCCGGAAGACACCGACCGGCTTGCCCGACTGAACGAGCAGGGTCTCATCCGCATTGAGCGTCTTCAGCGTCGCCGCAATCGTTTCGAAGTCGTTCCAGGTGCGTGCCGCCCGGCCGATGCCGCCATAAACCACCAGCTCGTGGGGGTTTTCAGCCACATCAGGATCGAGGTTGTTCATCAGCATGCGCAGCGGCGCTTCGGTCATCCAGCTCTTGGTGTTGAGCTCCGAGCCGCGTGGCGCGCGAACTTCGCGGATATTGTGTCGAGGATTGGTCATGGTCAGTGGCTCCCAATATTCACTTCTTGAGTTCGGATGCGGCGCGCTCGAGGTTGGTCAGAATGTCCCTGAGACGGGCGCGGATGCGCTCGGCTTTTGCGGTGTCATAGGAAAATGGCGGTTCCTCTGCCGAAAGATGAGTCGATTGCGCCAGTTCCATTTGGATCGCGTGGACGCCGCTTTCGAGCGTGCCGTAATGCCTTGTGGTCCACCCTCCCTTGAACCGACCGTTCAACGTGCGTGTGTAGCCATCAGCATTGCGAACGACGTTAACGACGGCCGCCGCGACTGCGGGATGACACGACTGCCCGTCATTGGTCCCGATATTGAAGTCGGGCAACGTTCCCTCGAACAGGAAGGGAATGTGCGAGCGGATTGAGTGACAGTCATAGACAATGGCCAAGCCGTGAATTGCCTTCACCCGCTCGATCTCTGATTGGAGGGCGGTATGGTAGGGTGAGTGGAAAGTAGCGACTCGTTGAGCGATATCGTCGTCTGTCGGTTCCGCACCGGATTTCCAGATGGCTTCACCATCAAAGTCCGTTTTGGGGATAAGGCCAGTGGTGTTCTGCCCAGGGTACAAACTCGCCCCTTCCGGATCCCGGTTGGCATCAATGACGTAGCGATGAAACATCGCTCGAACGACTGTGGCTTTCTCTAAAAGACCATCGTACAGATTATGTATATACCAATCGGTATCGATCAGCTGCCGGCCATTGTCGTTCAACCGCTCCCAGATCTCGCTCGGAACATCGGTACCGGTATGGGGCATTGCTAGAATAACCGGAGAGGTGCCGTGGCGAACTTCAAAAACACTCATGATTTCTTCTCTTCTACGACTAGCGAATGGAGGTGAAAGAACCAGCCAGGTTCGAAACGCCAGGGACATGACTTAAAGTCACGGCCGCAGTCCTCGTCCCTTAAATATTCGCGCATGCAGGGGATTGAAGCCCATCCGCTAGACCAGCTCAGCTGGCCGTCCGATATTCCAGATCGCGAAATCAGCGGACCTTCCGACCTCGAGGGTTCCAGTTTCATGCAAGAGACCAAGGGCACGTGCAGCCTCTCTTGTCGCGCCAGCGACGCACTCGTCGACCGTCAAGCCGAACAACGTGGCTGCCATATTCATAGTCAGCAGCAACGAGGTCCGTGGTGAAGTGCCCGGATTGCAGTCTGTTGCGATAGCGATAGGCGTGCCGGCATTGCGAAGCGCTTGCACTGGCGGCAGCTGCTTTTCTCGGAGTGTATAGAATGCTCCTGGCAGAAGAACAGCCACCGTACCAGCCATAGCGAGCGCTTGGGCACCTTCTTCATCGAGGCACTCAAGATGATCTGCCGAGAGCGCTCGATAGGACGCGGCTAGCTTTGCTCCTCCAAGATCGGATAGCTGCTCCGCGTGCAACTTTACCGGAAGGCCTATCGCAGTCGCCTTGTCGAATACCTTGGATATCTCCGCTGGCGAAAATGCGATATTTTCACAAAAACCATCCACCGCATCGATGAGACCTTCCCTCCTGCCCCGCTCGAGTCCAGGGATGACGACATCCTTGATGTAGTCGCCATTCCTGCCTCTGTAACTTGACGGGATCGCATGGGCGGCGAGATAAGTGGTCACGACGCGCACCGGTCTCAGCGTCTCCAATCCCCTTGCCACACGCAGCATTTTCAATTCAGCTTCGACGTTGAGGCCGTAGCCAGACTTTATCTCGACCGTCGACAGTCTCTCTTCCATGAGGGCGTCAAGTCGAGGCAGATCTTGCAAAACGAGTTCATCCTCGGAAAATTTGTTCGTGGCGTTTACAGAAGAAGCAATTCCCCCACCGGCCAGTGCGATCTCCTCACACGACGCACCGGCGAGTCGCATTTCGAATTCGTGTGCGCGGTCGCCACCGAATACCAAGTGCGTATGGCAGTCGATCAATGCCGGCGTCACCCACCGGCCCTCCAAATCGACTTGAACCGCGCCTCTCGCCAACGCCGGGAGATTTGCGTCGGTTCCGACGTATGCGATGCGGTCACCTCTGACCACTATCGCGCCACCCTCTACGACACCCAGGCCGTCTCGATCTCCCGCGACAGTCGCCAGATGCGCGTTCCTCCAAACGACGATTTCCTCATCGGATGCGGGCGTTGCCACTGACATCTCGATCCCCGTTGCTCTATATTTGTCTTTCATTACTGATATTTTGTATATACCAATACACGGAATTGCAAGCACCAAAGTTGCCTGCGTTTCGCAAAAAATCAGAGGGAAGCTATGAAGGAATTGAACAGTTCAGCACTTTTCGCACGGAAGGCCCTTCTTCCGAGCGGCTGGCACGACAATGTCAGGGTGTTGGTCGAGAGCGGAACCATCGCGTCGGTATCGACCGATGCTGATCCTGCACCATCCGACGAACACCATCAAATCATTCTGCCTGCGATGGGCAATCTCCATAGCCACGCCTTTCAGCGCGCAATGGCAGGTCTGGCCGAGACCCGCGGGCCGTCAGATGACAGCTTCTGGAGCTGGCGAAATGTAATGTACCGGTTCGCCTTGACGATGAGCCCCGACGATGTCGAGGCTGTTGCGTCCCAGCTCTACATGGAAATGCTTGAAGCAGGTTTCAGCCGTGTCGGCGAGTTTCACTACCTGCATCATAGCCCGGATGGAAACCATTACTCCAACATTGCGGAAATGGCGGAACGAGTCGCAGCGGCCGCGAGTGCCACCGGAATAAACTTGACCCTGCTACCTGTCTTTTACGCCCACTCGGATTTCGGCGGACTCGAACCGGTGGAGGGGCAACGACGATTTATCAATTCGCTCGACAGCTTCGAACGACTAATGGTTGCGTGCCGATCTCTAGTCGCGAAAATCGACGGCGCCGAGCTTGGTGTCGCACCACACAGCCTGAGAGCCGTCATACCGCAGGAACTGCTTGCGGTCACCTCAATGTCTGGCGGAGGGCCAATCCATATCCATATCGCCGAGCAGATGAAGGAAGTTTCGGATTGTATTGCCTGGTCCTCTGCTCGTCCTGTTGAATGGTTGTTGGACAATGCACCTGTGGACCAGCGCTGGTGCCTAATTCACGCAACTCATATGACCGAAATCGAAACGGCAAGAATGGCGCGGACTGGCGCTATCGCTGGGCTTTGCCCGATTACCGAGGCCAATCTTGGCGACGGTATTTTTCCAGGCCAAATTTTCTGCGAACAAGGAGGCCGTGTCGGCATTGGTTCCGACTCGAACGTTCTCATTTCCCTGAACGGAGAGCTGCGGCAACTTGAATATTCACAACGACTGCGACTCCAAGCACGTAACGTCCTGGCAGCGCCGGGCGGCTCAACGGGTCGCAATCTTATCGTCTCTGCCGTCCGCGGCGGCGCCATGGCGCTGAACGCGGAGAGTGGCATTGAGGTACACAATTCTGCCGACATGCTTTCACTCAATCTCACAGAAGTTCCCTATCTCGAAGATGACGAGATCCTGGATCATTGGATCTTTGCAGATGGGGTTGCGATCGACAACGTTTGGGTTCAAGGCCGCAGACAAGTGGTAGCCGGTCGCCACGTCGCCCGAGACAAGATCAATCGACGCTTCCTCACCACAATGCAGAAGTTGGTTCGCCGCTGATCGACACGCGGAGGCGAGTTGGCGGTCTTGTCCTTGCAAGGTCGCCTGTTTTGCGTTGGCGTAATTTCGAGGCGTCGGGGAATAAACTGGCATGCAAAAAGGGGCGCCGAGCGCCCCTTCTTAAAATTAAATTTCAGATGTGATCATATCTACTGTACTAGCCGCGACGACCGGTAAAGACGTTCAGCCCCACCAGACGGTCGATTATGAGAACGACGATGGCCGAACCAATCACCGACCAGGTGGCAACTGCGGCTATCAATGGCCTGTATTGGTAGAGGAGATACTCATAGATTTTGATCGGCAGTGGCTGCAGTTCGCGCGGCGTGAGGAAGACCGAGATGGAGAAGTCATTCCACGAGGTTATGAAAGCAAAGAGAAAGCCAGCGATCACACCAGGTTTGATCAACGGCAACGTTACTGACACAAACGTACGCCACGGATTTGCGCCGACACTGCTTGCAGCATCCTCCAGCGCGGGGTCGAGGTTCTCGGTAACGGCTGTGATCGTTCGTACCGGGTATGGCATGGTGATCATCACGTGGCCGATGACGAGCGCAAATAGGTTCGTCACCCCGAAAGCGTAGATCATCACCGAATACAACGACAGAGCAAAGATCACCGAGGGTACGAGCAACGGCCCCATGAACGACAAAGTCAGGACCTTCGCCACCGTGGGCGGTGCTTTCCGCAATTGGAGCGCGACCGGAAGTGCGAAGATCGTTGAGACCGTGGCTGCTACTGCTGCGACGGCAAAGCTGATGAGGGCGCCATTCACGAAGCTTCTGTCCGTGAGAGCCGCAATCATCCAATGCAACGTCAATTGCTTGGGCGGAAAGAACATGGCTTCCGCGTTCAAAGCTGCGCCGGCGACCACAAACAGTGGCGCCACGACGGTGACGAACGCGCAGAAAGCGGCAATACCTAATCCTGTGGGGAGTGGCAACCACACCTTCCTGGCCGAAACGCCCTTCCCCGTCGAGACAGTTGTGGTAGCGCTCATGCTGCTCTCCTCGCCGTGCGGAATGTTTGATTGATGGCAAACAAATAGATTGCAGTAATCAGGATGCTCAGAATCGTCAGGCTTATGCCGATCGCCGCTGCGAAGGGGAAGTTCCCCTGCACGGTGGCTTGTTCGTAGGCCATCATGCCCATCATTTTGACCCGACCGCCGCCCATGAGGGACGGAATCGCAAAAGCTGCGGCGTTCAAAGTGAACGCAATCAGTGTGCCCGCCACGACTCCGGGCAGCGACAGCGGGAAGGTTACGGCCCAAAAGGTCTTGTACTTGTTGGCGCCCACGCTTGCCGCCGCCTCTTTGAGGGCCGGGTCGATCGCGGCTATGACACCGATAAGAGGCAAAACGACATACGGGATGGCGATCTGAACCAACCCTATCAAAACCCCAAGCTCGGTATACATGATGCGGACCTTCGGCATCCCCATGAAGGTCAGGGCGCTATCAATAAGTCCGCCGCTCATTAGAAGAACATTCAATCCAAAGATCCGGATAACGATGTTCACAGAGAGGGACACAACCACCATGCTGGTGAGAAACCCTCTGCGGTCAGCAGGGAGCTCGGCAATGTAGTAGGCCAGCACATACCCGATAATCAGAGCAAGCACCGTGGACAAAACCGACAGCTTAACGGTCGTCCAGAGCGCTGTTTCGAGATAGAAGGGGTCCGTCCAGAACCTCGCGTAGTGCTCTAGCGTGCCTGTAAATACAGGCGCGCTGCCAACCTCATGGGAGGACATGCTCGTCGCAACGAGCCAGCACATGGGAACGAAAAAGAACAAGATGACGAAGGCGAACGGCAGGAACAGCGGCGCTTGGGTAGACCACGCAACCACACGCTCCCAAAGTCCTCTGCGTTCATCACTCTGCGGCAACGACGGCGTTAGTGACATTGATCCTGACCTTGTCTCCGGGTTTCAAAACATCGGCGTTAGACCGTTCCTGCAGGAAAACGGGCGCCTCAGGTTCGTGAGTGAGTTTGATCCCATATCGAATTGCAGAGCCTTCATAGATCACATCGCCGACCGTGCCCTCGAGCTGATTTGCAGGCGGATTGCTGCCCTGCCGTTCAAGTACCAGCCACTCGGGCCGAACAATAACGGTGACCTTCTCTCCGACCGCCCTGGCCGACGGCGCATGCGCAGTCACGACGGCGCCATTGCTGAGCTTGATTTCGGCCCTGCTCTCCTTGGAATTCTGCACCAGTTCTCCGGGCAGGAAATTTGCGCTACCAAGAAAGCCGGCAACAAAACGGTTCGCCGGGCGCTCATAGACTGTCCTCGGGTCGGCGATTTGCTGAATCCTTCCGGATTGCATGACCACCACTTGGTCGGACATGGAGAGCGCCTCCTCCTGATCGTGCGTGACGAATAGCATCGTCACCCCAAGAGACCGCTGCAGTCGCTTCAATTCAATACGGAGTTCTTCCCGCAAGCGCCGATCCAGATTGGACAGCGGCTCATCAAGAATGATCACCTCAGGATCGATCGCAAGCGCTCGTGCCATGGCGACGCGTTGCTGCTGCCCGCCACTGAGTTCACGAGGATATCGATCCTTCAAGCCGGTCAATTGCACCATGCTGAGGGCACGGTCTACACGACGCGCGATCTCTTCCCGGGGCAGCTTGCGTATGCGAAGACCGAACGAGAGGATTTCTGCCACAGTCATGTGGGGCCACAGGGCGTAGTTTTGGAAGACCACGCCGATGTTGCGTTTGTAGGGAGGCAGGTTGGTAACCTCCCTGCCTCTGATCGAAACACGCCCGCTGTCGGGAATGATGAAGCCCCCGATCACACGCAATGTCGTTGTCTTGCCGCAACCACTTGGGCCGAGAACGGTGATGAACTCACCGTTCTTGACCTGAAGGGAGACGTCGTCCAGAACGTTGATGTCGCCGTACGTCTTGCGGCAGTGCGACAGTTCAATGTCGAAACTTTGGGTCATTATCGTTGAATTTCCCGTTCCCAGCGCTGCTGCCATTGATCATAGACCGAAACGATGTACTTCCAGTCGGCGCTTTTCAGATCCTTGACGTTGTCTGGCGTGATCATGATCTTTGCCTGGACTTCCTGCGGCAGCTTAGCTTCGCGGTTCGTCGGGAAATAACCAAGGCGAGTGGCCATATTGAGTCCCGAGGCGGGGCTCAGTAAGTGGTTGACCAGCTTCTCGGCCAACTCGGTGTTCGGACGTCCGGCAACGACGCTAAGCGTCGAGGCGAGCGGGAAAAATCCTTCCTTCGGAATGACGCCCTGGATTTTTACGCCTTCAGTGTCACGCGCCCAGCCGATGCGGCCATCGGTCCACATGCTCATGGAGATCTGGTCGTTGCGATACAGTTCGAGATGGTTGGCGTGCGAGTCCACCCAGACGTCGATGTTCTGAGCGATCTTGGCCATTTCGGCGAAGCCGGCGTCGGGATGACGCTCGTCGCCGCCGGCCTCTTTCGCAAAGAGAGTGATTAGATCGATATTTTCAGGCCGGAATCCGCGCAGCGCGATGCGGCCCTTGTATTCCGGCTTCGCGAGATCATGCCACGATTGCGGCGGCTTCACCTCCGCAGGATTGTAAGCGAGCACATATGCGCCGAAATTCGCTGCGACGACCGCGTCGGAGTAGATCGCATTCGGGTGAATGTCCTTCAGGTTGGTAACCAGCTTCGGATCGAGCGGCGCAAACGCCTTCTCGGCTTCCATGCGAAGCGCGAAAACCGGATCAGAAACGATAACGTCGACTTCCTTGTTGCGGACACGGGCTATGTTGTTCGCGCCGGACCCGGCAACAATGGTGACCTTGACGTCGTTTTCCTGTTCGAAGGATTTCACGCTCGCAGCCATTGCTTCGTCATAGGCACCGCCAAAACCGCTGACGATCAGCTCCTTTTGTTGCGCCTGAGCTCCTGAACTCAGCGCGCAAGCTGCGACCAACATTGCGCCACCGACGATGGCTTTCCCAAATTGCCATTTCATGGTTAGTTCCCCTTGGTTGGGGTTTGGCTCGCAGCAACGCGAGACAAACCGTTCTGCGTCGGACACCGTGCCCTACCGCAAACATTGAGTTGACTTCAGGTTTGAGATTTGCCTCCGTTGCTTGAGGCTCATCATCTCATATACAAATGCCGCTTCTTTTCCGCTGGGATCTGTCCTCGGAGGAGCTAAGGCTCAGCGTCATCGGGGCGATATGTTTGGCAGTTGCATGCCAGATAGCCACGCCAATCCGCCCCTAAAGAAACGCGTCGTCAAGTCGGTTACATGGCTGAAACAGAACGAACTTCCGTCATCCAGGACGCTGTGTCCCGCATTGTTCGGAAGGTCACTGATTTTGTCGAATTCAAACCAGAATGCCATTTCGCCGTTCTCCTGTTACCGCATGTTTCCTGCGGTTTGGTCTATACATATTAACAGAAAGGCTTAGCCAATCAAGTCAATTTTTTGTCGCCAAAGGGAGGCGGCTCGCGTTAGAAACCGCCCCGGCTGAACGCTTGTTATGCGAGTTCGATCGTGAGCATGATCGGCTTCTTGTCGCCAAAGTTGCTTTCCAGAACAGCGCGACCAACCTTATAGATATCGTCGGCATACTCCGGCAGGATCTCACCGAGAACCGGTGTCGCAATATCTTCGGTGACTTCACCATACTGGACGATGACCTTGTTGCCGGTGCCCTGGGAATAGCGGATACGGCCGACCGGAGCATCGCACTGCCGTTCCTTGACGTTAACCTTTGCGGTGCTCACGACAGGCGCCCACGCGTACATGGATTCACCGCTGACAACGGCATGGTCCTGAACAACCGTGAAGGGCAGAGCTTGAATAAGGTCGTTGCAGAGTTCGGGGTTTTCCTTCGTCGCGAGATAGGCAATGACGCTGATGCCCAGCGGCTCCCAGGTAAGCCGTACCTTTTGACCGTCGCGGATCTGAACACGCCGAGAGGGATCGGCCAGGGCCGCGATGGAACCTTCCGGGGTCTCGTAAGTGAGATGTTTTCCGATGCTCCAAGGGAAGTAATGGAATGACCAGGCGGCCAAACGGTTGAGGTAACCCAGGAACGCCTTGACGGCCTCAACCGCCTCGTCGCGGCTACCAGCCGTCGGAAGATATTTGGTGATCGCTTCGGCAAAAGCGCCCATTTCCTGCAAGCCGCTGTAGCGCAGATAGTTGCTGTATGCGTAGTCAAAGCGGTGCACGAGTGCGCAGCACTGCTCGAGGGTAAATCGCTCATCCTGGAACGTCAGCAGCAACGGATACCACGTGTACATCGACTGGTCGCGCAGCATGCCGTTCACGAAGTCGAGGTTCGTGAAGTATTGGTTGTTTGTCCCGACCGCGAAGGTGCCGGTCCGGATATCATGAAGCTCCTTCGGCTCGGTGCTTTCATAAGCAGCCGTCTTTTCCTTCACCGCCTTAACGACGTCACTCAAGCTGTTAAACGACATTTCTCAGAATCCTATGGTTGATCTTGTGCGTGGCAGGTGACCTCCACTCGGATTAGCATAGCCATAAACTCCGTTTTGTATAGACCATTTAATATTTTCGTCCGGCATACCGCTTAGGAAAATATACGTTTAGCCCAAAAACTAACGGCTTGACGGGCCAGAAAACGACCGCGCCTCGATCCGGAAACTGAAATATTCCTCTAACATCATTCCAAAATTGCACAAAAATAGACAAATACGCCTTTTTGTATGGGAATTTTCTTTCGCTCAGCGCCGATTAAGGCGATTTCGTCGTTGCGACCAGCCGAGCAACCTCTATGGTATATACCTATTCGGGGCGCGGTCTCACTGGCTCGAATTTTTCTTCGGAGCGCGCTGAAAATGGGAAGATTGATCGATATCGCGTGGCCGGAACTTCAGATCACGGTCGTGGCTGAATTGGCGGATGATGATAACCCTGAATTGTGCGAGGAATTTTGGCAGGACCTGCCATTCAAGGTGATGCAGGCTCATCCCGTCGTTTCCGGCGAGTCCTTATATGCTTGGACGCCGACGATCAGCACCGCGCCGGTGCGGCTGCGTCGGCGGATCGTCGATTGTGCCGTTGGGGATCTGAGATACTCCCAGGCGACCGGCAATAAGTTTTCCATTCAGTATGGCAAGGGCCTTGAGCCCCTGGCGCAGCCGGTGCTGGGACAGGTACGTCCGGAATACCACCATCTGCTTCCCATCGTCGGCAAAGCCATCTGGAACAATCTGTTCTTCGCGAAGGAGAGGATCTTCGTAGAGGTAAGGCCACACGATCCCGCGGAAGCCTTCAATGGACAGGGCCGCTTCGGAAACCTCAAGGGCGTCGCAGCCGAGTTCTACGCCGAAGCCAAGCGCATCCAGACGGTAGAGCCGGAGGATCTGCGTAAGATCCGAACGGGACAGATCGGCGATACCGGGACCTACGGTCAGTTTTTCACTGCCTGGGACTTCGCCAACGGCATGCTCCGCGACTATATCATGTACACCGCCTACCCGCTCCTCAAACTTATCGATACGCTCTCGCACGACGACTTTGTGGCCGCCGTTGAAGCATTCGATCCCGCGTATTCGGAGTATCTCGGCTATTCCGGTCTTAACACGCTGCTGGATTTCTCGAACAAACTTCGTATGGCGATGAAGCAGACGGACGACAAGGAAGAACTCAAAACACTGCTCCGCACCTTCATTATGTATGGCAATCGCCTATGCGCGTGGTCCTACCATTACTTCCCGTGGTATCTAGGAATGTTCTACGGGCGAGCCGTCAACGGGCAAGAGTTTCACGGTCGTTTCAATCCGGTTCAGTGAACATAATCAATCCGTTGCCACCACGACGGCATTAGAGCGGCACCTCTTTAGAGCCGCTGTTCGTATTTTTGCTGCGCGGCGCTTTACATTTGGTCCATTTTCGTATTGGTATATACAAAATAGAGGACGCATGGCTATTATGTATGCCTCTGGATCTCCTGTCCCCCTAAAAGGTTCTAAACATGGCCCACGCGCTCGTTCCCGGAAAAGTCTCATTGGAAACCCTGGCTGCCGTTTATGATGGCACGCTCGCACCCGTGATCGATGCCGCGGCGCTGAAGAGAGTGCAGATATCCGCCGACAAGGTCGCCGAGATCGCTGGGGGAGATATCGCTCACTACGGCATCAATACCGGTTTCGGCAAACTGGCGAGTGTGCGCATTCCCGCCGACGACGTTGAAACCCTCCAGCGCAATCTGATCCTGTCACATTGCTGTGGGGTTGGAGCGCCACTCCCGGACGGTATCGTTCGCCTCATCATGACGCTGAAGTTGATCTCGCTCGGCAGGGGTGCATCAGGTGTGCGACCACAGGTCATAAACGTTCTCTCCGCGATGCTCGAAAAGAATGTTCTCCCTATTATTCCGGAGAAAGGTTCGGTCGGAGCCTCCGGTGACCTTGCTCCGCTCGCCCATATGACTGCGGCGCTGATCGGCGAAGGTCAGGCGAAGTTCGACGGTGAGGTCATGCCAGCCAAAGAGGCATTGGCAAAGGCGGGCCTCACCCCTATCGTCTTGAAGGCCAAAGAAGGTCTTGCCATGATCAATGGCACCCAAACCTCGACGGCGCTGGCATTGGCCGGCCTCTTTCGCGCCCACCGAGCTCTCATTTCATCCCTCATTTCCGGCGCGCTATCGACGGACGCCGCAATGGGTTCCACTGCGCCGTTCCATCCAGAAATCCACACCCTGCGCGGCCACCAGGGCCAGATCGACGTGGCCAGCGCGCTGAGCAGGCTGTTGGCGGGTTCCGAAATCCGCGCTAGCCATGAAGAGGGGGATGAGCGGGTACAAGATCCGTATTGCCTTCGCTGCCAGCCTCAGGTCGCCGGCGCCTGCCTCGATCTGCTACGTCAAGCCGCCGCCACGTTGATGATCGAAGCCAATGCCGCGACGGACAACCCGCTCGTCCTGTCCGACGGCACGATCGTATCCGGTGGCAACTTCCACGCCGAGCCAGTAGCATTTGCGGCGGACCAGATTGCAATCGCCGTCTGCGAGATCGGCGCGATCGCTCAGCGCCGCATTGCGCTGCTTGTCGATCCGGTCCTGAGCTATGGCCTGCCGGCGTTTCTTACGCCGAAGCCGGGCCTCAACTCGGGTTTCATGATCGCGGAGGTAACCTCGGCCGCGCTGATGTCAGAGAACAAGCAGATGTCGCATCCGGCATCTGTCGACTCGACCCCTACCTCGGCTAACCAGGAAGACCACGTGTCGATGGCCTGCCATGGCGCGCGGCGTCTCCTGCAGATGACCGACAATCTCTTTTCGATTGTGGGCATCGAGGCGCTGAGCGCAGCCCAGGGTATTGACTTGAGAACGCCACTCACCTCCAGTTCGGAGCTCGATGCAGTTCGCAAGGTTATTCGCACCGCCGTGCCGAAACTCGAAGACGACCGATACATGGCCGAAGACCTCAAGCGCGCGACGGAGCTCGTTGCGACCGGCCGCCTGGCAACGCCCGTTTCGAAGGATGTTTTGCCGTTGCTCTAATATTCGACTGAATAAGCCGGGAAGGGGCGGCTCCCTGCGTTCCCTTCCCGACGTTCAGAAAGTTTATTGAGCTGTTGCGATGAGCACGGTTGGTATACGGCCAAAGCACCATATGTTATAGACCAATAAAAGGTTTGTAATACAGGTGAAAGAGGTACGACTGGTGACTGATGCTCGCTTCCTTAACAATGAATCGACCAGCAATGGATGAAGTCGCGACAGACAAACAGGCGTCGTCGCGTTATCTGGAGATTCAGCGTGACATCGAAAACAAGATAGCCACTGGCGAGTGGGGCTCCGGCTTCCGCATCCCGCCTGAGCGCGAGTTGGTTGATATTTACAATTGTTCCCGCATGACGGTGAACAAGGCCCTGTCGAGCCTTGCAGCCTCGGGCATGATTTCGAGAAAGCGCCGCTCCGGCTCCTTCGTCGCGCCGCCGCGTATTGAAGAGCCGCTGATGCATATTCAGGATATCCGCGCAGAAGTGCTGGCAATCGACAGGACCTATACGTTCGAGATTACCGATCGCAGCATCCGAAAGGCCACCGACGCGCTCGATGCGCGGCATGTAGGAGTCCCGGTTGGCACACGGCTCCTAACCCTCGAAGTTATGCACTATGCCGACAATCTTCCGTTCACAATGGAAACGCGGCAGATCAATCTTGACGCCGTTCCACAGGCCGAACGCCAACAGTTCAAAGACGAACCGCCTGGAAGCTGGCTGCTTCAGAACATCCCTTTTACTGAAGGCGAGCATTCAATCCGCGCCGTGTCGGCTGATACGATCCTGGCGAGGAGGCTACAGGTGGTCGAGCGCACGGCCTGCATTTCGATTGCGCGCCGGACTTGGCTGGAGGGCGACTTAATCACATTCGTGCGCCTGATCTACCCTGGCGACCGTCACCGGTTCGTCGTCCGCTTCAAACCGAATACGCTTCCCGTCGGTCCATAAGCGGCGACTTCGAACGATAAGGAACAAGCAGCGCCCTGTGGCGCTGTTTTTTGTGACAAGAAGTGCCGCCAAGAATCCGAGGCGGCATCCACTTCAAAAAAACTATGCACCCAATTTAATAAAACTGCACTACGCAACTCTGATGCTCTGTCTCAAGATAGCTCATCAAACGCTGAATGCAGATGACTTGCCGACGTGGCCCCACGGGCCATGCAGGTATCGTTTTGCCTTCAGACAAGTGAGGAAATGGGAAATATTCGATGGCACTGGTTAGGATTGGCGTGGATATTGGTGGCACCTTCACCGACTTCGTAGGATGGCGAGCGGATTCCGGAAAAGGGATCAAGCGCCTGAAGGTGCCCTCTACTCCACCGAATTTCGCACAGGGTTTCCAAAACGGTTTCGAGCCGCTACTGGAGGCGCTTGAGGTTGAGGATGGCGACGAAGTCATCGTCATGCACGGAACGACGGTCAGCACGAACACTGTGATCGAACGCTCGGCTGAACCGGTAGCGCTATTCGTAACGGAAGGCTTCAGGGACATCCTTGAGCTGCAGCGACTGCGTCTGAAGAACCCGATCGATCTCTTTTCATCGCGCGCCCTGCCGCTGGTGCCCAGAAACCTGGTCTTCGAGGTTCCCGAACGATTGAGCGCGGATGCCGAGGTGTTGACCGTGGTAGACGAAGGCGCAGTCAGGAAGGCCGTAGCCGCGGTTCGCGCCGAAGGTGTGTCCTCCATAGCAGTAGTCCTCCTGCACAGCTTCCGCGATCCTACACATGAGCGAAAGGTCCGCGACATCATCACGGCGGCGGCACCTGAAATCGATGTCTGCATATCGAGCGACATCTGGCCTCGCATGGGCGAATACGAGCGTGCGGTCAACGCAACCCTGAACGTCTACGTCAAGCCGCGTGTAAAGTCCTATCTCCACGAC
Organism: Pararhizobium sp. O133; assembly: GCF_051669845.1. Classification (NCBI taxonomy): domain Bacteria; kingdom Pseudomonadati; phylum Pseudomonadota; class Alphaproteobacteria; order Hyphomicrobiales; family Rhizobiaceae; genus Pararhizobium; species Pararhizobium sp. O133. The sequence continues at coordinate 22,664 of NZ_CP196429.1, forward strand.
ATTGAGCAGTATGTGAACTCGCGCCTGACTTCGGCGCGCCTCTACGTGACACGGTCAAACGGCGGCGCGCTTGGCCTCGCCGACGCCATGAACTTTCCGGTGCATACCCTATTGTCCGGTCCTGCTTCCGGCATCACCGCCGCCCAAACCATCGCCAGCACCAATAAGCATGAATATATGCTGACCTTCGACATGGGCGGCACAAGTACGGACGTCTCTTTGGTCCGCCAGGGCCAACCAACGGTAACGGCACAAGGCGCGGTCGGCGATTTCCCGATCACCCTGCCCGTTACCGAAATTGAAGCGATCGGCGCCGGCGGCGGTTCTCTGGTGCGGTTGAATGGTCCTGCATTGCGAGTCGGTCCGGAGAGTGCCGGCGCTTTTCCTGGACCGGCTGCATTTGCCCGCGGCGGCGACATGCCGACGGTTACGGATGCCTACCTCCTGTGCGGTTATCTGAACGCCGAGAATTTCCTCGGGGGCGCGATGCGCCTCGATGTCGATCGCGCCGCTTCTGCTTACTCCTCCGTGGCGCAGCAGCTCGGCGTCTCGACTGCCGAAGCGGCTGACGCGTGCTTGTCGGTGACTACCTCCAATATGGTAAGCCGCATTCTGCCCTATCTTGCCGCCCATGGCCTCGACCCGCAAAACGTCACCCTCGTGCTATTCGGCGGCAATGGTGCGCTACATGGTCCGCTTCTGGCCGATGAGGTCGGCATCAATTCGATCATCGTGCCGCCCGCTCCCTCGGTCTTCTGCGCTCGGGGCGGGGTCGTGACTTCACTTACACACGATGTCATTGCGGTGATCCAGGGTTCGACCGTCACCGACGAACTCGTGGCGGCGGAATTCGAAAAGCTCAAGGATGAGACCCTGGTCTGGTTATCGAACCAGATCGACGGATCCCGACTGGTTTCGGTGGAACACGAGTTCTGGGCCGAGCTGAGATATAGGGGACAGTCATTCCAAGTCGCGGTCGCAGTGCCTGTCAGTCATGGCAGATTTCCCGATCTTACGTCTATTGCCAATCGTTTCCATGATGAGCATCTGCGGCTTTACAGCCATTGCGACACGGCTGCGCCAGTGGAGTTCGTTGAACTGCGCGTGCGTGTCCGGGGCAGTCTGCCTATGCCTCCAGACGAGCACGCTCCACTTGGGCCTCGTGCTGAAATTGCGCCCGTTGGGCAGCGCGACATCCGCATTGCCGGAAAGCTCCATCCTTCCGCCAGCACCTATCGGCGCAAGGACCTGACTGTCGGCAGCACGGTCAAGGGGCCGTGCGTCATCGAGGAGGACGATTCTACCGTCCTCGTACCAGCAGCATTTCACGCGAGCGCCCTCGCAACCGGCGCACTCGCACTGACGCGGAGGCAGTAAAAATGGATCCCGTACAAACTGCAATCATGGCGAACCGGTTCAACGCGATCGTCGAAGAAGCATCCTCGACCCTTCAGCGTACGGCTCACACAACCTTCGTGAAGCTCGTTCAGGATTTCCAGTGCGCATTGGCAAATGCTGAGGGTGAAGCATTCGCCTACCCCGTAAATACCGGTGTCAGCGCCTTCATCGGACTGTCGGTCAAGGGCGGTCTCGGTGATATCCCAATTTCCTCCCTGAAGCCTGGAGACTGCATCATAACCAATGATCCATTCTCAAGCGACGGCATGGTCACCCATATGATGGATGTGTCGCTGGTGCATCCGATCTTCCGCGACGGCCGGCTCATAGCGCTGGCATGGGCCTTCGTGCATGCCTCAGACATCGGCGGCGCGGTTCCCGGAAGCATAGCGCCGACACTTACGGAAACATTTCAGGAGGGGCTGAGGCTCCGCCCCGTGCTTCTGTATCGCGAGGGAGTTCTCAACGAGGCCGTCAGAAACATTTTGCTCGATAACAGCCGCATCTCATCGGAGCTGTGGGGCGATATCCAAGCAATGTTCTCTGCTATGAAGAGCATGGATGTGCGTCTCGGCCAACTCTGTGATCGGTATTCGACGCAGGAAGTCATCGACGGGATGGATGCAACGCTCGCCCTATCAGAAGCGAGGGCCCGGGAGGTTATCGCCGAAATTCCCGACGGAATTTACGAGTTCGCCGACTACATTGAGGGTATGAAGGCCGGTGAATTCATCAATATCCATGCGAAGATGACGGTCACCGGCAGCGATTTACTGTTTGATTTTACCGGAACGGATCCTCAGGTCCTCGCAGCCTTCAACTATGTCACTGGCTCGACCACACATCCCTATACCCTGCAATCGCTAATCTACTATATCCTGACAAAGGCGCCAGACGCTCCCCGGAACCGTGGCCTTCTGCGGCCGGTCAAGATCATCGCTCCCCGCGGAACGATCATCAATGCGAACTTCCCAGCCGCCGGCGGATCACGCGTCACCGCGTCGACCCGCGTCTACGACGTTGTGCTTGGTTGCTTGAACGCCGCAATCCCCGGAGGACTGGCCGCAGCTGGCCCGGGTATGTCGGGGATCATCGTGGTCACCGGACGCGACCGTCTTCATGGCGGCAAGCGTGTGAGCGTGATCAATCCAATTTGCGGCGGCGGTGGCGGTAAAATAGGACACGACGGTATCGATGGCGTCGACAACCGGTCGGGCTCACTTTTGACCGTGCCGGCGGAGACTATCGAAGTCGAAACTATCATGCGCGTTCAACGATACGGCCTTGTCATCGACAGCCAGGCACCGGGTCGTTGGCGCAGCGGCGCCTCGGTGGTCCTGGATCTGGAGAACACCGACGTTGAGGCCGTCATGACGGTGCGCGGCATGGATCGGCTCAAATTCACTCCATGGGGTATCATGGGCGGCGAAGCCGGATCCCTCGCGCGCGTCATCGTCAACCCCGACACGAAGGATGAACGTGAGATCGGCAAGATTGACGTTCTCCACTTCAAGCGGGGTGACGTCGTCCGCCTGATCACTCCGGCGGGGGGCGGGTTTGGGCCAGCGTCAGAGAGAGATCCCGAGCTTGTGCTCGCGGACGTAAAGCGGGGCGTCGTCTCAGCTGAAAAAGCTCGCGCGGCCTACGGGGTGGTAATTCGCGATGACTTCACGATCGATATGAAGGCCACTGAGGCAGCCAGGTCGGCCATGATCAAGGGCAACAACCGATTCTCGCATTGTGAAACGCGACAGGCGTTCGACGCCATCTGGCCCATCGACGTCCGGGCTGCCCTGGCCGTCCGTTCTTTTGATTATGACGCTTCGGTCAGAGCAACCCTCGTACGCAATACGGTTTCGCGCTTCATCAAGGAAAGCAAAAGAGCGACGCTCGATTTAATCCCGAATGCACTCGCGGAGGAAAACCGGCTTTTGCAGCAATGACAGCTTAGCGGTGCGTCCATGACAACAACAGCGGAGAATAGCCAGCGACCATCGCCCATTGCCGAAACCAAAACACCTGGACGTAATTCTCGATCACAGGAGATGCGTCCCGCGTAGTGAAAACGATCTAACATCGTGAAGAAGAAAGGGGAATACAATGAGAATTCGTTCTTACGCATTGATCGTGAATCTACTTCTTGCCGGAGTCTGTATCGCACCGGCAGCAAAGGCGGCGGAGCCATCCGAAGGCAAAGCATATGAAAACAGCCAGGCGGCTTCGGGAATCACGAAGAGCGTCGAGCCAACCGAAAAACTGGCGAAGGCCGGCAAGATTGTCATGTGCACCGAACTCGGCAATCCCCCCGGCGGCTTCCTGGATGAAGACGGCGTCACGCCGAAAGGCTTCAATGTTGACGTAATGTCGGCGATTGGCCCGGCGATGGGTATCAAAACCGAAGTCGTCCACTATCCGTTCGCCAGTATCTTCGCTGCTTTGGACACGGGTAAATGCGATGCAGTCATGTCGAACAATTCGAAAAGTCTAGCTCGCGTCGCAAAATACAATTTCGTGGAGTACGTGCGCGAGCGGATGGGCCTCCTTGTCCCGAAAGGAAACCCCCTCAATATCAAGACTTACGAGGATCTTTCAGGACACCGCGTCGCGGTTCTGGTCTCGAGCACCAACGAACGCCTACTGAAGGAAGCCAACACCAAGGTCAGCGCCGAAGGCAAGCCACCGATCGAGATCCAGTCCTATCCGCAGAATACGGTCACGTTCCGGCAGCTCGATCTGAAACGTGTGGACGCTTTCGTGAGCGACGCGATGACACTCTCCTACTTCAAGAAGCTCACCGGCGATAAATATGAGATCGGCGGTCTACCGATCGACCCCCTCACCATCGGTATTGTGCTTCGCAAGGACGACCCTGCGCTGCAAGAAGCCGTACGCAAGGCTTATGTCTCTCTCTACGAAAGCGGCTATGTCGAGCAGGCCGCCAAGACCTGGGGCATGGACGGCCATGTCGAGCTTTGCCGCAACGACAAGCAGTGCCCATGATTTTCCGCAGATGCCCAACGCTCGATAGGTTCGAGTAGGTGTACACTCCTGGCCTGCCGCTTCGGCGGCAGCCCTCCGCGCAAGAGGTAAGGTCCTCGGCAACGGAACTCGAACACAATAAGAAACGGGGACATTATCGACATGCAGTTCGATATCGCCTTTTTCCTGGATTTTGTCTTCAATCCCCGGCCCGCCCTTCTGCGCGGTCTGCTCACGACGGTTCTGGTCGCGTTCGCGTCCATGGTCATCGGTGTGGTGTTGGGGCTTGTCTTGTCCCTGTTCGGACTATCACGATGGCGCGTGCTCCGCTGGTTCAACAGCGCCTACATCTTCGTGTTTCGCGGCACACCGCTCCTTGTGCAGGTCATTCTGATCTATTTCGGCCTCCCCTATCTGACGAATGTCGATCTTTTTCCGCAGGACGTGCATCTGTTCGGCTTCATTTCGATCAGCGGGGCGATTGTCGCGGGGGTGACCGCCTTCGCGCTCCATGAGGCGGCATACTTCAGCGAAATTTCTCGCGGCGCTATCGCTTCGGTCGACCATGGCCAGTGGGATGCCGGCAGGGCCGTCGGCATGACGCCGGGGCTTCTCATGCAGCGGATCATTCTGCCACAGGCAATTCGCATCATGTTGCCTCCACTTGGCAATCAGATGAACGGCATGTTCAAGGCGACATCGTTGCTGTACCTGATCGCGGTTCCAGAGATGCTGTTTATCACCGACGCAGTGAATTCAGTGACCTACAAAACCTTCGAGGTCTATCTCGGCGTATCGATCTACTACCTCGCGCTCACAACCGCTTGGAGCTTTCTCCAAGAAGCATTGGAGAAGCGTTATTCAAAGGGCTTCGTTTCGATATGACCTGGTCCGCACCCAATTCGGCGAGCGTAGTCGCTCGAACGCCACTCGGTCTCATGAAGGCGGCGAAGTTGCTCCGGGAGCTCAATCATGAACTTTGACCTGCACTATTTCCTCGAGCTGGTTTTCTCGCCACCACCGCAGCTTATATATGCTGTCTGGCTCACCGTCTCCGTCACTCTCACATCAATGGCGGTCGGGATCATTGCGGGACTGTTCCTGGCACTATTCGGACTGAGCCTGTATGGCGCGCTTAGAGGTTTCAACTGGCTTTACGTCTGGTTCTTCCGAGGAACTCCTATCCTCGTGCAGTTGTTTCTAATCTATTTTGGGCTGCCCTACCTGATCGGTGTTGACATCTTCCCGTCGACAATCACGACGCCGGCGTTTTCCATCAGCGGAGCGATTGTCGCTGGCATATTCGCATTCAGCTTGCACGAAGCAGCATATATGAGCGAGATCACGCGGGCCGGCATCCGATCGGTCGAGAAAGGACAAAGCGAGGCCGCACAGGCATTGGGCATGTTGCCGTCGTTGGCGATGCGCCGGATCATCCTCCCCCAGGCGCTTCGCATCATCCTCCCCTCGCTCGGAAACCAATGCAACATGATGTTCAAGACCACTGCGTTCCTGAGCGTCATCGCCGTTCCAGAACTCGTACACGTCGCCGACAGCCTGCGATCGCAAAACTTCAAGACCTTCGAAGTTTATGCGGCGATCTCCGTCTACTATCTCGTGCTGACCGGGGTGTGGACCGTCCTTCAACAATGGATCGAGAACCGGCTGTCCTGGAGTCCTCGCACTGCTGCGCGCGAGCCCGAGTCGAACGCCCCCAACCTGTTACAGATGGAAACCTGAAATGGCCGATCAATCCAAAGCCAGCGTGGCACCTGCCGTGGAACTCCGCGGCGTAAGCAAGTCGTTCGGTACCCTGAGCGTGTTCAAGAATGTTTCAATGACGGTCCAACCTAAGGAGACCGTTGTCGTCATCGGTCCGTCCGGCTCCGGCAAAACGACGCTTATCCGTTGTATCAATCATCTGGAGCAAATCCAGAGCGGTGAGATCTACCTGAATGGCGCACTTGTGAGCAACAAGCTCGCAGGCGGTAAAAAGGTCCCACTCAGCGAGAAGGAAAAGGCCGCAATCCGCAGGAATGTTGGCATGGTTTTCCAGCGCTTCAATCTATTTCCGCATCTGACCGCTCTGCAGAACATCATCGAGGCTCCCGTTCATGTTCTAAAGCGCCCGAGGCAAGAGGCGATCCAGGAAGGAATTGCCCTGCTGGAGCGCGTCGGATTGGCCGATAAGCGAGATCAGTATCCCGCGCAACTCTCGGGTGGCCAGCAGCAGCGTGTAGCAATTGCTCGCGTTCTCGCGATGAAGCCCGAGATTGTTCTTTTTGACGAGCCGACCAGCGCACTTGATCCGGAAATGGTCGGCGAAGTTCTCTCTGTCATGAAAGAACTCGCCGGCAAGGGCATGACCATGATCGTCGTCACTCACGAAATGGGTTTCGCACGAGAGGTGGCCGACCGAGTCGTTGTGATGGATAAGGGCTCCATCATTGAACAGGGGCCACCAGAGCAGATTTTTGGTCGCCCCCAAAACGCTCGCACGGCCGAATTCCTGGAGCGAATCTCCTAAACAGTTGGCGAATTACGGCCGGCGTCTCCGCTAGGTGCCCAAGACATGGCCTGTTTTCTTCATTTCCAAGGCGCACAAGTCCGAACATTGTCATGTCCATAACAGCCGAGCTTTCCGACTTCATCGCCCATGTGCGGGAAGTGCCTCAGTCTGTGTCCGAGCGCGCAAAGATCCATGTGGCCGACACACTCGCTTGCATATATGCTGGCACGGCGTCTCGGCCTGTAGAAATTCTCGTTGCAGTATGCGCACCAGGGAACGATCGGGAGGGCATTCCCGTCCCTGGTCTAGGTTGCTGGAGCGATCCTGCACTGGCGGCTCTTCTGACCGGCACCTGCGCGCATGCAGACGACTTTGATGATACGAGCGAGTTCTCGATGAATGGCCATCCGAGTGCCCCGATCGTCAGTGCGCTGCTGCCGACGGCCTTCGAAACGCAAGCGAGCGGCCGGGCATTCCTGCGGTCCTATGCAGTCGGGATCGAGATCGCCTGCAAGCTTGGCATCGCAGTGGGCAGCGCACATACGCGCCAAGGGTGGCATACGATGTCGACGCTCGGGACTCTCGCAGCTGCCGGCGCTGCGGCCAACTTGCGTGGCCTCGACGCGCGCCAAACGGAGCACGCACTCGCGATCGCGTGCTCCTTTGCCGGGGGCATCCTTGGCAACACCGGAACGATGACGAAGAGTTTGCATTGCGGCCGGGCCGCTCAAGCTGGCTTCCTTGCTGCAAAGCTGGCAGAAAGCGACTTCACGGCCGGATCTGGCATCCTTGAGGCACCATCCGGTTTCCTGGATGCATTCACAGGCGGATCAGCAGCAACGTTGCCAGCTCTCGGCAACCCTTGGGAACTTGTTACCCCCGGCCTTGCAGTAAAGCTTTATCCTTGCTGCAGCTGCACCCATCTTGCAATTGATGGCGCATTGACGATCCGAGCGCTGTCTGGTTTCGACATCAAAGCGATCGAACGGATCAACTGTTTCGTCCGCGACGAGTGCATCCGCTATCTGCGCTTTCCGAAGCCGAGAACGGGAATCGAGGCGAAGTTCAGCATGAACTATACGGTGGCGACCGCCCTGCTCCAAGGCGAGTTAACGCTGAACGATTTTGAAACGAACGCCATCGCACATGAGGACGTTTCCGAGCTATTGGTCAAGGTGGCGATGTTCGCGCGGAGTGAGGATTCGGACAACCCCGACATCGAAGTGGTCTTCCTGGACGGAAAGCGACTGGCCGAGCGGCGGCGTGTGCCGCGAGGGGCGCCCGACGATCCAGCCGGATGGGAGGAAATCACCAGGAAACTGGCGGGAGGCATTTCCCGCGCAAGGCAGTCGAGGGTGGCCGATTTCGGAAAGCATGTTTGGGCGATCCGTGATCTGGACAAGGCAACCCGGTTGTCCGATATCTTTTCAGCATAGGGTCTCCAGAGCTCGCGCAAGGTTCTGATGCGCACATTCATCCGAGGTTAGTATGCCCAAGATCGACTTTCCGCATCTGGCAGCTTTCGTTGTCAGTTGCGACAGTCCAACGATGGCGCATGCGGCCGCGAAGCTTGGTCTCACACCATCGGCATTGAGTGCCAAGCTCAGCACGCTCGAAGCCCAGATTGGAGTGACGCTTTTTGGTCGCAAAGGGCGTAACTCCTTTCCGCTACGCTCGGCGGTCTGGCTGTACAATCGCAGTGTTCGTCTCCTCCTTGCCGAGGAATATTTGAGTCATGCCAAACTTGGCGGCAGCGCGGCGCCTTCGGCGCCCGTCATCCTCAAATTAGACGTTGACTATACCTGGACAGCAATTTCCTACGCTGTAATCACGGCGATCCGCCGCTTCCATTCCAAACCCGACCACCCTTATGTAGACTTGATCTTCACGGGTACTGGCGCCTTCGGAATGCAGAACGGTCCCAGCCATCTTCTGTCAGACGCGGTGCCACTCGGGCAGCTCAAGATCCAACATACCATCGGTACTGGGGTATCCGGACCTTCTGTTGTCGTTGCTCCAGACCATTGGACGAGGCTGACCCATACGGTTGGGGAGCGACCCGAGCGTGGTGACATTGCTCCAAAAACCGAAATTCCCGATCTGCCGGGTACACTGCAAAGCGACACGAAATTCGACCGCTCCAGCGGTATCGCGACATCACGGATTTCCACCACCGATCGAAGTCTGCAGGATCTCCGAGGGCTCATCGACGACATCCGCAAGTCGGATCTACTTCTGCCCCAACTGACTGTACCCCAGCGTCTTCGCATCCAGGGCATCACTGCGGTTCCGGTAATTCGCAGTCCGTCGTGCTGCGTGACCGCAGAGCTCTCTAACGACCATGAACTTCTGTTAAATCTGCTAAATGATGTCCGCAAAGGCGTCGAGGCCCCTTCGGGCTGGTCCGAAGCCACGAATTTCCATCCCAAGGTTAGCCTGAAGCAGATTTCTACCGTGAATCGTGTGGTGCAGACCGGCAGCATGGCGAGCGCTGCCCGCGTCGCCGGACGGACTGCTCCGATGATACCGGCCCAGCTTGAACAGATCGAATATGCGCTCGGGACAAGGCTTATCGACCGGAAGAAGACCGGTTCTGAACCGACCGATGATGCTGAAAGGCTGCATTCGCTGTTTGTCGGCGTTGAGAGGGCTTTCAACGACACTCTGGGCGAACGAAGCCACATAGCTGCGGCCTTTGAACAATCAATTCGGATTGCGTTACCGGTGAGTTGGAGCGCAGATTCCTTGACGTCCGAATGCATGGCCGTGGCGCTTAGCGCATTTCACAATGAATTTCCGAACTGCCAAATCGAGGTTGTGGAGGGCCCTCGACATGTACTGCATCATGGCGTTCTAACCGGCCGTTTCAATATTGCTGTCGTTGGTAGGATCGATCCGCAAGTAGGCTCTCTACTAATTGGCCGCAGCGAAGACGTCGTCCTGATCGTCAATAGGAAGCTGAATTTTGCGCCTCAGGCCGAGAGAGTTTCGGCAGACGAGCTGAGGAGCATCCCGCTCCTTCTGGCACCTTCACAGCTCACAATGCATCAAACTCTTCTGACGGCACTTGCGAAGTCTACTGTGCAGCTCGAGCCGGTAATGCGGTTGGGTTCGGTACCTCTGATCGTCTCGGTTTTGCGTCGTTCACCTCTTGGCACGATCTTGCCAGCGTCGGTGATGATCAAGGAGATCGAGGCAGGGATCGTGGACACGTTCTCTCTCGACCATTTAGTCCCGCCGCGGCGACTATGGGCAATATTCTCCACCTCCACGCCGCTTAACGAGACTGAACGTGCTTTGATCAGCCACGTAAAGGAAGCGTTTCAGGAGGCTAATTCATCCAACGGCAGAGTTGTACCTTAACTTATAGAGGGTACAGCCTGCGACAGCTTCGCGCGTTACAGCACATGAGCTGGTGGTGAGGACAATGCGCTTAGCGGCTCACAACGGGGCAAGGTCAGCGCGCCCGACGCATGTCTACACGATCGATTATGTTGCTTCGCTGATCGGCGAGAACCTCGAACTCCTCCAGGAAATCGCCAGCAACTCAGACAATATCGATTACGGCGAGATGATCCATGCCCATGACGGCAGCCAAGAGGGCGTCACGACCTTCACCGACCGGGGCATCGAGAGCTTAAAGGAATTCCTCGCCGGTATCCGCACCTGCGAGGGCGGTGTCCGGCAATTCCGCGTCGATGAGCAATGTGATCCCGAAAGGATCGAACGCATCATGGCAGACGAGCCGAGATCATAAACCCCGCGGCCTACGCCGGATGGATACGGCTCATCGGCAAGGTAGGTCCTCGTAGCCATATGTCGCTGCAGACCCGTGCAGAGACAACCTCTCAAATCAGGCAAGCGCGGAGCAATGTTAATGAACTGACGAACTGACGAACTGACGAACTGACGAACTGACGAACTGACGAACTGACGAACTGACGAACTGACGAACTGACGAACTGACGAACTGACGAACTGACGAACTAGACAAGGGGATATATCCTGTCAAATAACAATCTCATGTTAGGTAATAATATCACCCAATCAACGCGGCCACGCAATTAACCTGGTGGGCCCCTGCAATTATAGTTACGTGGGCGGCCCGCCCAATATTTAGAAGGCCCACCCAGATTTCGGCGAAATTGCTCCATACCTTTTTCCACTATAAGTATCGTGCCTGCCCACCCTGCAATCCCACCCTTTCCTAACATCATCTATTTGCTTCCACCTTCTTGTTCATAACACATGGCCTGCAGGCAAGTCGCTCCCGACCTCCGACAGCTCGTTGCAGAGATCACGCTTTCAACAAAGGCAATCCTCCATATCGAGCCGAAGGAGCTTCATGATATCCGGACCGGCACCTTCGCGGTCGGGACAAACAACCAATACTTCACGAACCTCGACTTCGTGAACGGCATGCTGCGCGACCAGTCGATGTACACGTGGTATCCGTTGCTGCTGACGTTCCAGGATGAGCGATTTACCCTCGAGCAGTGCTGCGCACTCGTGCACCGCTTTGACTACGCATACAGCAACTATCTGCGCTACAGCGGCTTGCAGGAAATGGGCGCTTTTGCCGAAGCGATCACCAAATATCTTCCGACGGCTGGTAGCCGCGACGAGGCGGTTGAGGCCGTCAAGGCGTTCCTGGGTTACCTCAACCGTTTGGCCGCCTGGTCATTCCATTACTTCCCTTGGAGCATCGGAAAACATCTCACTTACGAGACCCCGGAAGGTTCCATCGCGGCCCTGGCCGATCCCTCTCGGCGTGTTCAGATCCGCGACGGTCAAAAGGTACGGCTTACCTGGGAGCCGCTGGGCATCAGCGTCATTGCCTATCTCGCGACGAAGGAAAACCCCGAACTCTGCAACGACCTTATTCAAGCTCTGCCCTTCACGGTTGTTCAGGACCATGCCGTTGTCAGCGGTGAATCCATGTACGCGTGGGCGCCTGTCGTGAGCACCGCAAAGGTTAACGTCAAGGAACGGCAGTGCGATGCTCCGGTCGGCCGTATCCGCTATTCCCAGGGCACCGGCAACAAGGTCATCGTCCAGTATGGTGAAGTCACCGAAGATATTGCGACACCGGTTCTCGGTGAGATCCTGCCGGAGTATGCCGACGATATCTATAAGGTTGGTCGCGCTGTTCTGGAAGCCACCTTCCTGACTAAGGAGCTGTTTTTTCTCAAGATGGAGCCCACCAGTTAGGGCCCGCCCAAGGCGACTAAGCTATGAGGACGATCTCGCCTTCTGGCAAGTCTATCCTTGGCTCATAAATATCCTACGGTGTCATCTTTCTCCTGCGACGTTTGTATTATGTTTGTATTATGTTTGTATTTTCATAATTGTTTGTAACTGAATAAAGTGTTTTAATTTATTTCCCTCTTGCTTTACTCTAAACTTAATTATGTTAATAACAATTCTTATATAACGATCAATCATTATTAATACCAAATTTAGCTATTACATCATACGATCAGACTCCATAACATGTTACACAGATAAAACACACTAGTTTCAAAAAAATAGACTCTTTCCAGCACATACAATCTCTTCATACTTAAAAAACATATCGCTCTGATCCTCTGGCTGACGCTGCCGGGTAAAGACATCGAAGGGGCCACACTCGCCGTCCACTGTGCGCACCGATATCTCACCGGTCTTCTCAAAACAATTGCTGGGGAGGAACGCCACGAAATAGTCGCAACAAGCAGATTGAAGAGATCCAGATGCAGGACCTCCACAAACAATGGAGTTAAGTTTCTCAAACGCCTCGGCCCTTGTAACCCCAGGCAGGTATGGTGGAAGCGAAGTAATTTTCGCGACTGAATTGCTGTTGCAAACGAGGATGCGATTCTTTACACACAAGTCTGCTATTGGTTCATCCATATACATAAAAAGAAGCTTGTCGACCGTCACAGATTGATCGAGATCCGCCACCGCGTAACCGTTGCTTTTCCAGAAGTCGAGATCATCGCGGTAGTCCCGTAGCGCCGCCTCAAGCTCGGCCCTCACATCCGGACCCAGGACTGTAACGAGAGAAATGCCTTCCAATTGACGCTCCAACTCATCTGCCATGCTCATGCTTTAGCAGGATTAGTGCTTTGTGCCTCCAGCTGTAAATTCTCTTCTGATCACTTTAGAGCAGCTGGAACCTATTTAAACACCTGGCCTCCTCCTTGTTGATTTCTGTGAACTTTTCGAGATGCGAAATAGATAAAAAATGAAATAAAATCTCAACCGGGCGTATCCGAATCTGTCAACTTGACTTTATTGGGGAGAGAACCTCTCACAAAGCATCATAATCAAAGCAGCCACACTTTCGATATTAGTGGAAGTTATTGGTGGTCTCGCAGCTCAGCCAATCAGGTAAGGATATAGTGAAGCGATGGATTCGATATGCTAGAAAAGGAACCACTCCATTAGCAATCGAGTGGCATCCGCGTCAGCCTCTCGTGCCCAACCCAATTTCAATGCTTTTTGGATATTATTGACTGTCCTAGTGGACTGCCATTTTTGAAGGCTCTTCTTCCGCCACGGGATTATATTCCATTTCCACTAAACTCTCTTTTGAATATTAAATTTGGCCTCAATCGAGATCGGTTGGAGATCAATGCTATAAAGATAGGTTTCAAGGAATTGGAAAACATGTTGAGGATGTCCTGTTGATTGGGCGCCGATAGTCAGGACGGCATGCTCACCGCTCACGCGATTCCAGTAACTCCCTTAGCAGCTGTCATGCTCACCGCCGTCTGCCGACGGGCAAATATGTTCTTCTGCCACCCTCGCTTGAAAAAGGTGCGCTACCGTTGTTCAGCAACCTTCCCAATGGTTATGCTCAACGAAAGCTACAACAAGAAGCACAAGGTCCGTTACAAGCCACCCGCCTTGAGCCCCCTGCGACCGCATTGTCCGGCAAGGTCGTCGTGCTCGTCACCTCGACGCCAGTCAATTTGGAACACCTGAGCTTAGCTTCGGTGCTACCGGCAAGTCACTCAACTTGGCTACAATCTGCGTGCTCTCTCAAACTCTGTCTGTATTATTTACGTATAACTGGCCAGCGGATATCCCAATAAACGCTGTATCCACCGTCTTTGTTATCACGTTGTACCCTTTGATATGTTATCAGATATTAAATAAATAATTTTAACACTATATTACTTCAATAAGCACACGGCACTGCAATGCGATTGATTACCCAAAAATATATATCATGATCATTTAACTACCCATCGAGCGCACACAGCGCTTATATTATAGATATTCAAAATATAACATATTTTACAATAGCACTTGATATCATCATCCCGTTATTTTAACACAATAACGTAACCGACACACGGGAGAACAAGCGAAACATGCATGATCTTAAGTCATGTAAGATAATACGAAATATAATCGAAACTCCCGTTGGATCAGCGGTGCACTGCCTATTCCAACAGGACCTTGCCAATTGCCAGTATGGCCTCATAAGCTAAGGGCCCCTCCAGTTGTCTGCTATAAATCTTGCAAAGGCCTTCGCCGCCATTTTTGGTGACAATTTCACAGCTCTGATAGTCGAAATTTTCATCTGGCAAGATCGCCACAAAATAATCCATGTCTGTTGGATTCCGGTACCCTCCTCCCGAAATGGAATTGTGGATCTCCCTTAAAGCAGCGAGTGAGACATTTGTCTGATAGGGAGGAACGACGCACGATATCAGATCTCCCTCCAAATGCTCCTCGCACACGAGATGCTTGTTCTCCTTGCAGGCTTTAGCCACGGCCAGGGAGGTAAAGACGAAGGACAGAGGATACTTGAACCCGGCCGGATGCAGCCCCATTTCTGCATTGTTGACATGGACTGCCTCCATATGAGCCACACGCTCAGTTGCAGATGGTATATAGTACTTTAACGTCTCTGTTTGTGCAGCCTTGTAGGTTTCCACCACATTAACAAGCTGAGCCTTCAGTCGAGTGGGCTCCTTGATCAAACGAAAATCATCGACATGAAGCCGTTGAGAGCTACCACCGAAATAACGAGCCATTCAACTGCCACTTTAGGTTAACTTGGAAAAATGCATGGGAAGCAGAGGTATTTAAAGGTGCTTGGTCACTAGTGTCAGCAACGCAAATTATCTGACTTATGAACTTTTCTTCCGATTATTACTCCAAGGCCACATTGTTTGTAAAACGTTTTCCATTTGCTACAGAAATTATTGAACAATCATGAAGGCGACACTTTGGCGTATTGCGGCTATTTCGTTCAAATAATCAAGGATTAAAAGTCTTTCCTCTGACTTCTGGTTTCTTTATGTTGAATTTGCTATGTGACTTTTTAGAGTGGGCTAATTTTCTTGTCTTTATTATCAGTTTTCAAGGAGAACGAGTTTGCCTAGTTTAAACATGTGGGCACTTCTATCGAGATATTGATAGCTAAGTTTGACAAATTAATCATCTATTGCGGCATTGCGGGCCAGCTTCGGTCATATATTGCGGCTATGTGAACTATTTTCTTTAATACACAAATAATTAAAAACATAAATGGAAAAAGTGATAACCAAATTTCGAACAGGCAGGTTTCATTTCAAGCAAACAACCCATCCATCGGAACCAAAAAAGAACAAGTGCATCCATGGCGCAGGTTACATCAACCAGATCCATGAGTTTATTACATTTATATTTCTAGCGTGAAACAGGTACCACCTCCAGCCTCTGGGCACCGTCAGAACAGCTACTGCCATCACTCCATTCCAAATTTGCATTCGCCATGCCTCACCAACGCACCAGGTTCGAGCCTGAGCTGGTTGCTGGCATAAAGGTCGAAGGTCAGAGACTTTCCCTTTGTTGAAGTTAGTTCCATCTGCCCATCCAGCTTGACGAAGTACCCGGGGACAGAAAGTGCGGCGAAGTAGGCGCTCCGGATAACATCCTCGTATCCAAAGAATCCTGATGCCTGCCTAAGCCCCCTGCACACCTCACCGAGACTTACATCTTTCTGGTATGGTGGAAGATTGGTGATGAGCGCGCCGTGCGTGGAATTGTAGGGCAAAGACCCTCCATAAAAGCATCGCATCATCGTCGGGCAATCGACGTAGAGGTACAGTATCCCAGGGTCTTGGCGACCGCCCTCTTCGTCAACATCCATCGACTGGCCCTCACCCGGCTCCGTCAGGGGGGTCCGCTCCTTTGAGGCGCTCTGGATGTGTTTCTTTAGCTCATCGCTGGACGATACGTCGCCTACCTTAAGACTGGAAAAGAGAGCACATAGGTCAAATTCCGCCATGTTAGCAAAGTAGGAAACAATAGTGGCGTGCACCCAGAACTGGAAGCACCATTCCCTTTATAGATGCTTTTGCTTATATGAGTTGAATATCAGTTAGGTATAGCTGCAAAACCCAATATTCATAAATTATACGACTATCGATGTTCCACGTCTCACATTTGTAAAATAATTATAGACCGGCACGTGTCTGTACTTAAAATGGCCTTTAAGGGTTTTGCATCTTTGCAAAAGCACGAGTGGGAATAGGTTCTGCTGTCCAATAATGGTGTCACATCGTCAATAGCATCTTTCTTTTTCCTTTAATTATGGTCGCACGCGCCTACCTTTATTTATGCTGCGAAAAGGCACTACTTTTTCAACCTGTGCACCACGTTAGGCCTGTCTGCACCACACAGGTGTCGCTTTTCCATGGGATCTCATTCAAAGCACTTAACTAGCCACGATTCCTTCTTTTAGATAAATGCTATTTCGGCCCATTTTGATTTTTGGGCTCTAAAACGATTGATGGGCTTCAAATCTAAAACTTGTATCAGTATGGCACTTATAGCAAGATCCGAATGGACTGGTTGCCTGGCGTGGCAATATTAAGTCGTATAGGTCCAAATTGTATTTAAGATTACACTTGCTATATAATCCACATTTTATTGGCATAAGAGTAATTGCGTAATTGAAATAAATTATTTGTATGAGCAGACATATGCAATTTCAAAATATACCACATACATCAATAGAATTTATGATATTATCGGCAATAACTACACGTAGCGGCAATAATTACATCTTAATTATAAATAGCATCGAGAGTGCAACCATCAACAAGTTGCCCGTGCAGCTTTCACGAAACCCAATATTCGGCAAACTTTAAGCTCTACCCCACCCCTCCCCATTTCAGGTATCTTTTAGATACACTTTCACTAAAGCCAAACAAAAAAGACAAAAATGCTAGCCCACTACTATGACCTCGTGACCAATCAAGCAGGCATTATTTTTCGCTTGATCCAGGTTTTAAGGCCGCCATGTCCGAGCATCGATTTTGATGCGATGGTGATTATTGCCAGATTGCCTCTGGCTTTCCCGACCGGAAACTGTGGCTGATTGATGCCACTTGCCGGCGGCGTACTTTAAATGGCACTGAACTTGCCGTTATTCCACAGTTATCCCCAACCTCACATCACAATGCCTCCTCGATTACTATTCCTTCAACGCTTTCAACCACGAGATCTCACAAAAGCCTGGAACCAGCTTAACTTGTTCAATGAGATCCAATTTGCATTTTTAATCTATAGCCAAGTCTATAGCAAAACTCTCATGGATTTCCAGAAAAGGTGGGCCCAAGGCGTGCTTGATTTGGAGGAAAACCGTCCGCCGGTGGTCATACTTAAACAACTGGCCCATCTTCTAAAAAACAAAGTATGTTATCATCCCCCCATGCTTGTCGATCAACCGGATTTGGCCAGAGAAAACGACCGACATGTATTTGTCTATCTATCTCGCGAGAAGATGCAGAAAGTACTGGAGGAAAAATCCATCACGTTTGGATTAGAGGCCGTGCTGGCGACCACGATGCAACCCTATCGTAGCGACCTCGCCCTCCAGGAGATGGTCCGTGCTCACAACATTGCTTGGCCGCACCGCCGCGTGGAAGAACCTGATCTGGAAGGTTTTATCGCCATTTTTGCAAGTACCTTGTTCATTCACCTGCTGGAGTTAAAAGTGACAAATGTGTACGGCAGGGAGGTAGCCTGCACCTTCTTCGTGCGGCAAGGCACTGGAAACCGCTCCTATGACGTCATTGCTTGCGGCATCACACAGTTCACCAAAAATGCTGGCGTGATGCCACGACCGGCGGTACCGTCACCGGAGCCAGACCTCACCCTGCGGCTCTCGGGACCCAACCAGAAACGTGAAGAGGGTGATATGAAGCCTGCTATAGTAAATCTGAAGAAAGAAACCTCGGCGACTTGAGGTCCCCTGCAGGCCACCTTTAACTATAAGTTTGGTAGGATTTCTATGTTTTCCGGCGTAGCCCCTATGCTCCTGTTAGGAGTTGTGTAGCGTACGCCACGATGTATTTTACTTGTGTTGAAATAAATTATTACAGCATTATTTCTGCCGCCAATTTTCAGAAAATAGGCAAATCATTTCGATATTTATAGAGATCTCACACAATACTGATAATGCTTTTACATTGATATTGTTACAAAGGCGCCTTAACAGACAATAATATTCCAAACATTACAAATCGCCATAGAGAGACGTTAAAGTACTATATAGAAAATTAAAAACAATCGCACGGTGGCTCGCAACTTATTGTACCAACGAGAAAATAGCCGACATCATCTCCGGCGGCGAGATGAATCGAAATTATAGAGCCACGTGCGTATTAATCCCGTAGGTTTGTTTAGAACTGCGTATTAACCCCGTAGGTCTGAATATTCCGGTCCAGCGACAAAGCGTCCCCTCGTGGCAATTCCGTGATCATTGACCATCACGGGAGGCCCAGGAGAAGTTATAGCCAGAGGAGTGACGCTCAGATCATCAAGCTCTGCAATTTGGTCAGGGAGGAAATCGCCCGGCGACACACGTTTGGCCTTCTTCTTCTTGACCTTAGCCCGCCGAAATAGGTCGGAGACAACGAGCGAGGCCTCTCCAAAGGTCTGGGCCATTCCGACAACGTTTATTCCGGCTAGTTCCATCCTGAGAATAAAAGAAGTGCTGTTAGCAAAATAGATTTCTTGCAAAACGAAACAAACATTTAGAACTTACAGCATTGAAGCATTACAGCATGATCTAAATAATTCATTCTTCTGGTGAAGCGATTTATATAGGAAGTTAACAAATGGCTGGCCGAAGACTAAGAAAAAAATAGTAGAAGGCCCACCGCCGAAAGTAATGGTCGTTGTAGACCCTATGCAATGATGAAGCATTCTTTTTTTGTTTGGCTGTTAACCTTTCTCCGTTGATTGCGGATTTTCTTTCAGCCTGCTCAATTGGCAACATTAAAGTCTTGTGAAAAGGAAATTCAAACCGAAGGTGATAGTGACCCCTTAGCTCGTCCAAAATATATGCAGTCCTAATTAGCGGCTAGTGGACCCCAAACGGCACAGTGGCGAATGCAAGTGGGGCGGCTGCCAATGACGAATGCAGTGACCTCATTGGGGTTAGTGGGAATATCTCGAATTGCGTGGCCGGCTAGTGTGTCAAGGGGCCCGCTATTAGCTGTCAAGATGCGAAAGCACGTGGAGACAAGCAATCACGAAGGCATTTCTCTGGAGATGTGAAGACTTTAATGTCATCGATCAAGGCGCTAATGGTCACAGATGGAAATTTTTGGAATCTGATTAATGTCATTTTAAGCCCACTCAAAGAATATTTTTTAAGCAGGATTCAATCAAAAATAAAGGAAAAACATTATTATTCATGGAAAGCTAAGTTGAGCGCCGCTACTGCAGCTTACAGGCTTACGGGATTAATACGCACTAATACATTAATATACTTAAGCAGGAAAATATATTTTATTCCAATCCAGGGGATGGAGTGAAGATAGTGTCCCGCCGGTGCTGCGAATGACGGTGCAGGCCGTTATGATGCCCGTCTTAACCTGCTCTTCGAACAAAGCTCCGTTTACGCAGTCCTTACTGTCAATCTGGCAAACTGCCCCATGCTCCATTAACGGAGAATCATACATATGCGGATCTTGGCTGTACTGACATTTTTTAAGAGAATTTTCCCTCCATAAAGAGGCCCTGAAACCATCCTTCAAGTGGCCGTCGAAGACATATTCTTCGTAATCTTCGTTGACTGGAACCAAATGACAAGCCAATTCAGGAAAGACAGCAGCAAGTTCTCTGACTAAATCCAAGCACCTTCTCTTCTTCTCATCGGACTGGAACGGGCGGGATAGATAGTCGTTCATTTCATAATGAAAAATAACAAGCCCCTCTCCCGATGGCGATTCGATGTCAATACAACAGAGCTCACGGACGAGCCCATCCGTCCAGATCAAAGCTGGGATATCGTCATCAAGCCAGAATTTTTGCTTTGTGATCATGAAAAGTGCTGCGTTAACAGTAGCAGACGAGTTTCCAGCGGGGGCTTCGATATCATAGCCGACACAGGTCACATGGCTAACCGGAGTGATATTAGTTGCATCGGGCCCACCTCGCCCGCCAATGATGACCTGGTCAAAAACGCGCGAACGGCCATCTTTCATGCATACCTTCACTTTCCCGCCCTCCTTGGCTAGTCCACGCAGGGGGTCAAAATGGAATCCTACTTTTCTCTTGAATATCTCAATGCGCATCAGAGCCTGCAAAAGATGAACCCCTCCAACAGAGATATACTGGTCCTCCTCGTACCCATTGATTATCCAGTCCAGGACTGTCGAAAACAGTAGGGTGTAACAGGAAGAAACTCGGCCGCCGCCCAATCTCATCATCCCGAAAGCAGCAAAATCAGTTGTTTGCCATGCCGCCCCACCAGGACTCTCGACACCGCAGCTGAAGATCTCGACCAGAGCGGCATGGAAAGTGAAATTATCAAACTCCCTGAGCCAAGCCCGCCTTGCTTCCGAGGCTTCTTCATAACGCCGACCTCTCAGCATGGAAAAGATATCCATCGGAGCGATCAGCCTCCTGCCGTTCCGTTCACACCCGTGGTATAGTAGTTTCTCCCACCCTGCAGATATCCGCTGGAATTCACCTGGTGGAGCTTGTCCAGCCGGCCATTCGTAACGTTTTTTCCGGAAGTAGAGTGCTGTGTGATCGTTGCCGGCACAAGGAAAACGAAGGCTGGACGGAATTCTAAACTTATCCAGATAGTATGACAGACAAACTTGGTTGCCGGAGATGGGCATGACACCGAATGACGTCAAGACCTGGCGAGCGTCGCCGTTTGACATCGGCGATACACCCAAACTCCGAACCTCATCTACTGGGGTAAAAAGGGCTATTTCCCTGACGCCAGCGTCAAGTAGTTCTGCAGCAGCAACAAGGCCAGAGAGCCCACCACCTACGATGGCGACACTAGGTAGTGGTGTGCCTTCCGGATAATGCCCCACACCATCATTGGCATCGCGCTCATGGAGGAAAACCTGATAGTCGTACCGCAGATCGAAGCAAGAAAGATCCTCATTGTAGTTCGCTGGCTGATGCAATGCGTTGTGAAAGAGCACAGACCCTATTGCAACTATGTCGTAACGGCTGAAGCACTCAGCGGGACGACGAAAGAAGCGGCAGGTTGTTTTTAATCCATTTCGCCCATGCACATCACATGTACCCTCCTCAACAAATAGGCTGCTGAGTTGGATGGCAATAAAGCACTGCACGTCTGCAATGCTCGTGTGACTGCCTGGACAAAAACTATTGTGGGCTCGAGACATTTCCTGCAGTGAGAGGTCACTCACGTAGGGCGGGATCATGCAAGCAAGGACGGCGTCGCCAGGTTGAGCAATGCACTGGTTCTCAACAAAGTGGCGCAACCTGCGGTACGACGTATAAATGAAGACCTTCGTGCGACAAGATCTCAGCACTTCCAGTGTGCCTGTTCGGGGACCATGAAGGCAAGGTTCAATCTGGAACACCAGAGCCATGTCTTCTATGGCTTCTGCAAATCCGTGGTCGAACACCCAATCCGTCCACCTTTGCTGATATTGTAGGAGTTCATCGCAAAACTGGTCATAGCAGACAAAGGCCCGAGAAATTGCTCGTTTCAGTTTGGCCGCACTAGGTAGACCGGTGATAGCAAACGGGGGGAAACGGGGGCGGTTATAGGGAAGATCCATCATGTAGATATGGAGTATTGAGAGAATATAGAATTTCCTTTTGTTTATAGAAGGCATGCTTTGTTAATGTAAATCTGGATGTAATATATATAAATTGAAACTATTTGCCGGAATTATCTTTTTATTCTGATGTACACGTAAATGGCGACATGTCATTGAAATTCAATAAAGCTGTCTCCCTAGACAACATCAACAATTAAAGAGATGAACGAAAATTCAAAAAAGTCGGAAAATTACGGCCCAAATTTATGCAATTTCGAACATGCAATAAGATTGACAAAAGGAATTCAACATACAATGGCAACACAAATATCAAACACATTGGAAACTTCCGTTACTGCTTCTGTTTTGTATCGTGCTCATAATGTCCTATCAATTAAGCCAAATACATCTTTAACGCTCGCAATTTCATTATCATCGCTTCCATCGTCTTCCAGGAATTCGGCATAACTTTCGAGCATTTTAGCAGCAGCATCGAGGATCAGAACACCAATTTCATTGAACTCCTTACAGGGATGTGGTTCCCGGAAAGTTATATATTGGCTGCAGAAGCTCGCTCTGCTGATATCGCGGGGCTCAACCATTGTCGGGGCGTCGAAAAGACCGAGAACGTATTTTCTGACAACCTGGGGGTCGACGAGTTCAAACTGACTTTCATTTTCGAGGGAGAAGGCGGTGAGTGGAAGTCCGTCTTCTTTGGCGGCGTAGCAACGGCTGGCATGGTCGCAGAAGAGACAAAAAACATCACTCAGCGGGACGGAACAAAGATCAGTCCGTTTGAAAAAGGTGGCGAGTGCAGCAGCGGAAAGATTAAGACAAGATGAAGGGCCTGTGTGAAGACCGAAACTCGTGCCCCAACCAGCCCTATATACCTGCTCCCCAAGGCGGTGAAGCACCTCCAACGCGCGGTGTGACTCGACATCCACTTCCAGACACAGAACCTTGTCACACTGATAAACTACCGTCCCAGGTTTATTGGCGGCAATTCCGAAGACCGTACTGCCAAGCAATTCTCTATCCCGCTCGACCAAGCCGAGATGGGTGAAATCGGCGGCGGCAAGTTTACTGTTGTCGGGGACCGGAGCGAAAAGAAGTTCAAATTTGGACCTGGGCGGACGTGGACTTGGTCTGCGAATACCGTGCTGCTTCCAATGACTTTTCAATTTCTCTGCAGTCACTGTGCCATCGCCTTTCATAAAATTGTAACTCTCTATCATTCTGGCTTCGACGAGAGCTCCAGAACTCGCAAACTGGAGGGTGAAATGGACAGAAACCGGAGAGTTGCTGGAACTCATCCTCGGCTGAATGAAGATGTATACGATGGCACCTTCTCCAATATCCTGAGCAACTTCTTTCTCGATCTTTTCACGGACAGCATGGCTGATCCCGTCGGAAGTGGCTAACATAGCACTTGCTATGTCGGGGTGGCAGATTGCGCACTGGTACCCTATTCCGAGGTCTCGCACTGGAGTTTCACCGGCGGCGACGGCAATTCGGTGATTTAGAGCAGGCATCCGCCGAATGACGTCGCCGAGGCCTGTCACTTTTTCGGCATCCATTGCAGCAACGACATTACATATGCCGCTAAGACCTCTGGCGACAGCGGCCGTAATCACATCTACAGGATCATGCAAAATCTGCAGCGCAGCGAGTTCTCTCTTCCAGTTACCCTCCGGGAAGGCGACCGCGGCAGCGCACATCGCGTCGCTGGCTGGCATGGTAGCAAGGCAAAAAAGGCAAGACCTTGGAAAGGGAGAGGTGGATGATTGGCGGTGTTTATAGGAAGTCAACGGGTCTGCAGGTCTACATCGACATAATCCGGCCTTGCACGCAAACATTGTCAGCCTGGCCCCACATTGATAATGGCTGGCCAACTAATCCCTGCTAAGAGTTATTTCTCTCACCAAAAAGTCAACTAATGCTTGCCGCGCTGCGTTACATTTAAGGCTTCATTCAGATCGTATTTACACCAGCTTTGAATATGTCTCTTGTTGAGGTCATTCCGGATATCGCGGAACGGGTAGCACGCGGTCTT
Source organism: Pararhizobium sp. O133 (assembly GCF_051669845.1). NCBI lineage: Bacteria > Pseudomonadati > Pseudomonadota > Alphaproteobacteria > Hyphomicrobiales > Rhizobiaceae > Pararhizobium > Pararhizobium sp. O133. The sequence continues at coordinate 46,635 of NZ_CP196429.1, forward strand.
ACGGATCCCTCTCTCCGGGTTCTGCTCGCCTTCGATGGTGATGGCACCGCCTTTAAGCAAGATCGAAACCGTCAGTGCTGGGAAATTAATCCTGCCATCGATATCATCGACAATTTGACCAAGATCGCCCGGAAGGGACATTACCTACTGCTGACGTCCGCTCGCCACTGCGGCGAAATCGCTGCTTCGCCCTTCAAAGACATTCCAGGTATTGATTTTCAAGGGAATGACGGAACGGTCACAATCTTCAAAGGTCAACGTTTTGAATCCGTTCCCCTGCCCAACTGGAGCCGCATTCATGCGGTTATGGAGAGCGAATTTGGCGGCAACCCAGAAATCCGCAACATTCCGATGGAGCATTTCTATGGCTGTCAGATGTGGGACTCTCATCCACGTTACCAATCGGCCGGAGATCTGCTTTCATCGCTTCTTCCGCGTGTAGATCATTCCTGGGGACGCACTTTCCGGGCGACCGCAGTACCCGAGGGTCATTGCGTTATGCCCGAGGAAACGCCAGGCAAGCGCAAAGGCTATTTTGCTTATGTCAATCTACTCCCTCGTGAGATCGGCCTACATATAGCGTGCGGCAACGGCGAAAACGATAAAGATATGCTGACCGCTGTTGGCAACAAGGAGAATGGTATCGCGTTCTGGGTCGGTACCCGTGAGACGAAGCCCACTGGAACCAACGTCTTCGCCATACCGAATGAGGATGCTCTCTCTGCAATTCTTGGCGATCTCGGCGTGTTGTTGCCCGATCTGAGCAAGTGATCGCTCCGATCTGCCGCTGTTCTATTACATCCATAGTCACCGTAGGAAGGGAAAGAAGTCATAATTGCTTCAGTTGTTACTTAGTTTTTTCTATTTTAGTGTCTATGATCCGCCACTCCGGCGACTATTTCAATACACAACGCCAGAAATAATATAATATCTCCATGAGCCACTGCATTATTGAATAAATAACTATGGAATCTTTTTCACCGAAAATTATTTATATTTTATATACTTTATTTAATTAATCAATAATTCAGAATAGAATATTTTTAATATAAATTCTTTCAACATCATTAAGTACTTAAGACTCCCGCCGGATAAGGATTAATTATTACAAGAATCCTTTTTAGAAAAGCTCATATTTATCTGGCAGCCTTCCGAAACCGATGGAAAACGATATCCTTTGCCAGCGCAAACCGTTCCCCGTGAAAGGCACATGTTGGCCCGAGTGGAAGCTCGAATGGGATCTCCCAAATGGTGTCACGGCGGATGAGGTCTCGCCCGGCACTCGGTACCGAACCTCCTTGAACGTCTTGAAGAGACTCTGCCTCTTCAAGTCATCGAACACAGAGGCATGTACAATCTCGGAAAGCGAGTACAGGAATGCACTGAAACGTCGTTGCTCGCTGCTCTCGGAGAGATAGGCAGGCGCAATCTTTCCGAGCTCGATGCCGCACTCAGCTCTGACGATGTGCCCATCGCCTCTCACGACTTCAACTTGTGGCGAGTCTCCGCTTTGCCCGACCAACTCGTACGGCATAGTCGACAGATGTATTTGTTCTTTTTATAAAATGTTAGTAGTGAATATTATTGGCGCCCTTTCTAATTGCTCCAATCTGCTTGTATTTCCTATTTATATAATTTGGAAAATAAGTGCAGGCTCACGTATTGTTGCACGACGACGATTGGCGATAAAATTTTCACCTTTATTATTTAAAGGCGCGGATATTATTATTATTTTAATATCTTAAATAAAAATTGTAATTAGATAGGCTGTATTAATCACTTTTAAACATACCCGGACACCATCTGGTAATATAGCAAAAACGTGCTCAAAAATCGCTTCAAAGCTCTTGTACTTAGCTCGTTTACACCACAATATATCCTGCCACCCCACATAAGGCGACATCGTGCTTTGCCTTGGGTCGCTTATGAGGTGCGCCATGATCAAGAGCGATGATAGCCGCAACCTATTCGCGACCTTTTCATGAGGGAGCACGTTTCGGTAATATCTTGAAGCAAGGCCCGTTGTAAGGCGGTTTTGTTCGTTTGGAGACCTCGGGCGGTTGGCAGGAAAGTTCTGATGACAGTGTGCGCCACTTCGCTTATTGAACTCGGCTGTATAAAATCAGGCATTGGGCCAAGACACTGCGCTGGAGACGGATATCATCGTCGTTTGCGCAACCGCTGACGGCTTGCACGTCGGTCAACTTCTTCCGGTCACGACGCTCCACCGCCCTTAAGAGGCGGTCCATAAAGTTGAGCGCAACAAATCGCCGATTGGCGACGCTATAAATGCTGGAGGCCCCTAAGGGATGTCGAGGCGCCTGCATCCGGAGGAAAACCTCTCGGCACGACGACGGCGGGCGGACTCTGTCCACGTAGCGTGCCAATGCTTCCGCAACGGAGGGCACCAGCGGATAGATCTGGGCTTGTCGGCGCTTTAAGCGGAAAAGCCGAAGCGTTCGCCCCGCCCAGTCGATTTGGTCGAGCCGCAGCGCGGCTACTTCGCCGCGCCGCATACCATATACCGCCAGCAACATTAGGATCGCGCGGTCTCGGATATCGCGGGGCCGGTCGGTATCGACATCAGCCAACATCTTTTGGACGTCCGACCAGTCTGGGGCATATGGCAGAGATTCTTGTCGATAGAGCCGAGGCCGCGATATTGACGACACCAGGCGGTCTGAGCACCAAGCCTCTTTTGCCGCATATCGAAGAAATCCGCGCAAGGCTGAGACGATGTATGCAATCGAGACACGACCCCAGCGTCCGGCCCCTTGGGTCGCTATATAGTTGTCGATGTCTTCTGCCTTCAAATCCTTGAGCCGGTGGCTCGACTGTTCGCACCACAGCAAGAATCTGCCGGCTATGCGCCCCCATTGTTCCACCGTCGACGGTGTCAATCCGCGTTCGTCGCGCATCCAGCCAACATACCGGTCGAGTTGCGCCTGGTACGACAATATGACAGTGGGCTCACGCCACCAGCCAAGGAACTTCAGCCAGGGGCGCCCGATATCGACGACCCGACGTGCAGCGGTAGCCGCACCGTGAACATTCTGCCGAGCCTGCGCGATCGGCAACAACTCCGCCATGCCGACGCCGGCCGCAGCCTCTGGACCGAGATGTCGCGCGATCCACAGGAGTTCGTTGCGTTTGACCCTGAGAACTTCGGGTCTCGCTCCGAGTGTGGCGCAGTGATGCAAATAGCGGTTCCGCTCGTCAGCAAATGGCACTTCGGTAAATAGGGCATCAGCGGCTTGGTCGGAAAAGGAAGGGTGATCCATGTCGAACCTCCAAACGAGAAAAGGTCCGGCTGCCAAACTTGCGATTTATGTTGCGTCAAATCGGGCCCAAATACTCAGTTGACAAAGGGTATAGGTCAGCAGGGCCACATATGGACGGCCGCAACATAGCCCCCGATATGTTCGGCAGAACATATTGGCGGCTACAATCCGCTGTTCAAGGTAGACCGCGATCCGGGGCCGCTGACGCAGGCGCTCTGCTGGTCGCACGCGAGGCGCAAGTTCTTCGTGCTGGCCGACATCGCCACGAATGCCAAACGCGGCAGCCGCGCCGCACCGATCTCGCCTATGGCGTTGGAGGCCGTCAAACGGATCGATGCCCTGTTCGACATCGAGCGGCAGATCAACGGGCTTGCCGCAGCGGAACGCCTGGAGCGCCGTCGCAAGGACAGCCTGCCGCTTGTCGGCGAACTGCACTGCTGGCTTCAAACCGAACGGGCAAAACTGTCGCGCAGTTCTCCAGTCGCCGAGCCGATCGACTACATGCTGAAGCGCTGGAACGGCTTCACGTCTTTCCTCGACGAGGGCAGGATTTGTCTCACGAACAACGCGGCCGAACGAGCGCTGAGAGGCTTTGCTCTCGGGAGGAAGTCATGGCTCTTCGCCGGATCGGATCGAGGTGCCGATCGCGCCGCCTTCATGGCGACACTGATCATGACAGCATTATGCCGCGCGCGGCATAAGGCGGTTTATGCCGACCGGCGAACTATGCCGAGCACCTCTTCCAACTTACCAGTTGAAACGCGCTTCTCTTGCCGTTTTGGTCGAAGACCCGTCGTTGGCACTCGGCATAGTTCTCATGCTCAGAGGGCGTTCAGGAATTCCAGAAGCCGGTCGTTTGGTCGAAATCGCTCGGCCTTGGCGCGTTCGTACGGCTTCAGCTTTGCGAGTGTCGATTCCTTCAGTTCAAGATGTGCATGAAGATAGGTCAGCGTCGTTTCCATCGCCTCATGGCCCAGCCACAGGGCAATGACCGAGCAGTCGACGCCCGCCTGTAGTAGCTCCATGGCAGCGCTGTGCCGCAAGACGTGGGGCGACACCCGCTTCGAGCGGAGGGAGACGCAGTGCTCGCGCGCTTTGGCGACATATTTGTTCAGCAGTGCCTGCACGCCGTCGGCGCTGAGCCTGCCACCGTGCATATTCGGAAAGAGAGCCGTTGCGCCTCGCTTCCCTGGTTCCTTGAGCCAACGCCGGAGGGCTTCCTGTGCAACCTTTGTGAGCGGCGTACTTCGCTCTTTGCGGCCCTTACCGACGCATTGCACATGCGCACCGCGGCCGAGCATTACCGAGTCTCGGTCGAGGTCGATGACTTCCGAAACCCGCAGCCCCGTTTGCGCGGCCAGCAATAGCAGAGTGTAATCGCGGCGTCCCAGCCACGTGCTTCGATCCGTGCAGTCCAGGATCGATTCAATCTCGGGCCTGGTTAGGAACTGAAGCTGCCGCTTGTCGCATCGCTTGCTGGGGATCGCGAGCACGCGCTGGATGTGGGCGCTATGTGCCGGCTCCTCGAACGCCGCATATCGGAAGAAAGATCGAATGGCTGTGAGGCGGAGATTCCGGGTCCTCACCGAGGCGGCTCTCTGCGTCTCGAGGACTTCCAGGAATGCGCCGATGAACGGAGCGTCCAAATCCCGCAGTGTCAATTGAGATGGGGACCTCCCAAGGCGCGCCTGCGCGAACGCAAACAGGAGCCTGAACGTGTCTCGATAGGAGGCAATGGTGTTGGAACTTACACCTCGATGCTTCATGAGCCGATCTGTGAACCACCGCTCGATCAGCACGGCTAAGTCGTTCGTTCGTCTCATGACCGAACCTCCCACCGCTTATCCAATCGCCGAACGGCATGATTCATCAGCTCCGGCGCGGCGGACAGATACCAGTAGGTGTCGCGAACATTGGCATGGCCGAGGAAGGTCGAGAGTACCGGCAGCTCGCGTTCCACATCTTCGCCAGCGCGATGCCAGTTGATCAGGGTTTGGACGGCGAAACGGTGACGAAGATCGTGAACCCGCGGGCCACCGCGATCCCCCTCCTGCCGTAAACCAATTTGCCGGGATAGTCGCCAGAACACCCGGTGCACGTATTGATGCAGCAATCTGCCGCCCTGTTCGGCGACGAAGAAATAGGGACTGCGCGGCGTGCCAAGGTGTGCATCGCGTCGGGCAGCATAGTTTGTAAGGACAGCGATTGTCGTGGCATGCAGCGGCACCAGCCGTGACTTGCCGAACTTTGTCTCTCGGATAGTGAGGACGCCCTGCTCGAGATCGACGTCGGCCCGGAGCAGGCCGAGCGCTTCAGAATGGCGCAGTCCGGCGACCGCTATCAGTCCGAACAGGCAGTGATACGTCCAGCGTCGAAGGGCGTTGGCTGGCGGCAGCGACAGTGCTGCCGCCAGCAGCGCCTGAATCTCAATGTCGCTATAGATGTAGGGCTTTGTCCGCCGTGCCGGCGGCACTGCGTCGCTCGGTGGCACTTCCGTCAGAAGATCGAAATGACTGAGGTGCTGGGCAAAGCAGCGCACATCAGCCAGGCGGATGGACCAACTCGGCTGTCGGCCCATCGACGTCACCCACTGCATTGCCAGGTCCGACGTGATGGTCTCGGCGCCGCGGGCTTCCATGAAGGTGACGAATGCCGACAACCGTCGTGCCGGCCCATCATATTTGTATCCCAGCCCTTGGCGCATGCCGACATAGCGGTTGAGGGCAGTGCGAAGCCGGCTCATTGGACACCTCCCGGCCAGGGCAGGCTCAGTCCACGCAGCTTGTCAACATCGAGCTTGGCATAGATCCTTGTGCTGTCGATGCTTCGATGACGGAGCAGTTGGCCGATCTCGGCAAAGCTGGCACCCGACCGTAAAAGGTCGGTCGCGAGGCTGTGGCGGAAAAGATGGGCGCCGTGATGGGCATAGCCATCAATGCCTGCCCGCTCGAGTGCCTGCTTCGCGATCATCGTGATGGCGCAGCCGGAGGCAAAGCCCACGTGCGGCGCAAGTGTTCGCAAGAAAACTCGCCGACACGCCGAAGCGGGACGCCCATGCCGGATATAAGCCACGATAGCTGTTCCGACGTCGTGACGCAGCGGCATAGTCGCTTGCCGCCGTCCCTTTCCGTGTACGAGAATCGTGCCCGACTGCCAGTCGATATCATCGAGATTGAGGGTAGCAACTTCGCTAGCGCGCAAACCGAGCTTGGCCAAGATCATCAGAACCGCATAGTCCCGATGTCCCATTGCCGTCGTCCGGTCACAGGCATCGAGAACCTTCTGGACCTTCTCTGGCGGCAGGAAGGTTGGAAGGCCGGCAAGTCGCCAGCGGCGGATGGATGGCACGCAATCGGCCAACGCCGTCGAAATGAAGCCCTTCAAATGCAAGTAGCGCAGTAAGGCACGCACGACTCCGCACATTGCCTTGCCGCTGTCGGCGGAGCCATCGAGCGCATGTCGTTCGACATACCCGATGACAATCTCCGGGGTGAGCGCTGCAAACCCATTCGCGCCGGCAGGACAGACCTCCCGCAGAAATCGAAGTGACAGAAGCTTGTAGCTCCCCACCGTCGAGGCGGCGAGCCCTCTCTCATTCGAGAGATATGCCCCGAATACATCGACGATCTGCTCGTGCTCAGTGCGCTCAACCGGAAGCGCACCTGGTATTAAGCCCTCTTCCCGTAACGCTGAAAGCACGCGTCGGAGTGCCGATCGGTCGCCCGTATCGGGACTCCAGTGTTTGAAGCGATGCTCAAGAAAACGATCGACATAAGCTTCGCTCAAATCCTGCGGGGCATATCCATTGCCAACATGCCAGTCCATCAGGTCTCGAAACAGGCTCAGCGAGCGCCACGTGCATTGCCGACCCAAGCCTTCTTTCGACATGCTGGCGGCGTAAACACGCGCAAACTCCCGATACGGACCGTGGAGCAGCTTCCGATATAGGGCGCTGCGATTCAAATAGTCAGTTGTGTTCATGTGTCCTCTCCTTCGCGTCAATTGCGACGGAGAGACCCTAAGCTATGCCGACTGGGCGACCGCTATGCTGCCGGAAACGTTGGAAAAAACTTGATTAATAGGCATAGTTCGCCGGTCGGCATAAAGTGCCAAGCTCAACGACGTCGATCCGCAGGCTTGGCTTGCTGACCTCCTGGCCCGCATCGCCGACACGCCAATCAGTAAGCTCGAGCAATTGCTTCCGTGGAATTGGCAGCCGCACGGATTGAAAGCTAAAGCAGCCTAACCTGCGGCCTTCACCGGATGCTTACCCTACAGTAAACTGACTCGTAGCATTGCACCAGGTTGGGTCCGCCGGGTGGCGTTCAACGCGGCACATACCCCTCCAAATCCGGCAACAGGACGACGCTTTCCTGCTCCTTCGGGTCGGTGCGGGCGATGACCGCTGTCGCCGGCCGGTCGCTGAGATTGGCGGGAAGATGCGGAACGCCAGCCGGAATATAGAACATCTCATCTTCGCGAACGATGACGTGTTCTTCCAGCTGGTCGCCGAACCAGCAATGCGTCTCTCCGGAAATCGCATAGATCGCTGTCTCATGCGAGGCGTGCAAATGCGCCTTGGCGCGGGCGCCCGGCGGTATGGTTAAAAGATGCATGCAGATCCCCGTCGAGCCCACTGTCTCGGCCGCAATCCCTTCGAAATAATTGAGACCCTGTTTTCCGGCATAGGTGCTGCCGGGCCGCACGACACGGCAGGTGGGCTTCGATGAGACACTCGTGGCAGTTATTTTCGGGGATGGCACGGATTTCTCAGTGATCATTTTGACGCGAAACGTTGGTAGTTTGGGAATATGGCAGCAGGGATGAGCTCATTTGCCGGGGGGCGACTTGACAACTCGGTGTGTGCCCCCCTAGTTTAGCTATCATCGCGACAAAGTACCTGAGCCGGTGCGATCCCGATTCATCGAGCGGTCGCAAATTTCGGCTCTCGGCGAACTAAGCTTTTCCCTATCATTCGACGATCGCGATTCGTGCAATTCATTCAACCTGGATCCACCGCCATCATGAACGTGGCGATCGTCGCCGACGAACCCGGATCCGGCTTGATGGACGACGGTCATATCCGATTCGAGCGGCCCATCAAGTTCGTTTCCAAGATGACTGTTGGTATTTTCCCGCTGCGACCGCGAGGGGTTAGCTGAAGGGTGCTGCCAGGCCTGTTTATGGAGGGCACGTTCCGCGGCACGTAATACTTGAGCCTCGAGTTCGCGTCCACTTAATGTCTTCAATTCTTTACCGACCGTAACTCCGAGGATTTTTTTGGAGACCTCTTTGATTTCGGCGTTCAGGTATGTCGCTTCCGCTTTGTATATCTTCCCAAACGTGTGCTTGCTGCTCTTTAGCTCCCCTGTAGCGTCATCGTAGACGGCTGAACGCTTGTTGAGGAGGCTTCGATGTGCGGAGACATCCCGACCTAACTCGTGGCCGTCCTTATCCAGCCGGGATCTATATGATTCACTGAAAGCTCCGCCAAGCTTGCGGATACTTGTTCTAGATGTTTGTCGATCCGGTGCCTTTTGTGAAGACATCGAATAGCCCATCCGTTTGCTTGCAATGAGCTCCAGATTACCCTTGTCATCGCGTTCGAAAGTCTTTTGTTGGGAGCCCTCCCGACGCGTTAAAACGCGATAAAGCCTCTTCTCCAGGCCACTCTCATAAGGACGTCCGATTTCCTCGGAAATGGGATGCAACGCCCGTCCAGTAAGTCTGCGCCGATCGATGTATCGGGTGCGCATCAGTTCACCGTTTTCGTCCCGCTCCCATTTTTCTTCGAAGGCACCGGCTTTGCTTTTGATATGTTTCTCGCTCAACACGCCGTTCTGGTCGTAGTCATAGCGACGGACACTATTCCAGTCAGACCTCTCGTAGTGAATAAGCCGAAGGGAGCCAGTTGTTTGATCTCGAATGAAAACCTTCTTCTTCTTTTTTATGAGACCCCGACTATGGGTCAATTCTCCATTGCTATCGACCCGCAGTTGCTCGCTGCGAAACGGCTTGTGGGCGATCACACCACGGAAATCTGCATCGAGCTTATTGAGGAGTTGCAGTTTCGAGGCATATTTTTTCAACGCCGGCGGCGCTTCAAGTCGCGCGCGCCTTTCCTGCGCCTCGCGTTCCACAAGGTACGCCTGCCCTAACTGATCAACCAGGCGTTCATCAGAATTGCGCGTGGTCGCTGTAGAAGATTTCTGCGGGGCTTTTTTATTTATACTGACCATTAGGTGGGCCTTCCCTGTGCACGCTTTATCGATGCTCGTTTAAAAATTCGCTCGTCAACCAAGTGCTTTCGTCGGAGAAATAATCGAATATTCAGACCAAGTTCTACCGGCTGAGATCAGAATTTGACCTCCCTCGCGGTGCCCGGGTTAAGTTCGCGCGAGCATCGCGGTAAGCCTTCTCAATCGATCCAGCGATTCCTTCCGCTTTTACCATCTGGTCGTGAGCACTGAGAGTTTCGGGAAGGAGCTCAGTGCGGATTTTTTGTTCGATCTGAAGAATGTCCGTGGCCAGTTGTTTATTGCTCCGCTCGTGCGGACCTTCGGATGTCGACGCAAGCCCCAAATGCTCCTGCGCATGGATGCGTTCGTCGGCGTAGAGTCTCGCAAGCTGGGGTCTCTTCGCCATTGCATCGAAGATTTGTGACTTGTGTTCGAGTTCCAACTGGTTGTGCGCCGCTGCAATCGCGTAGGCTGCATAATGGCGACTGTCGTAGTTGATAGGCCCGTCTACCTTGAAGTATTCAATTGCTCTGTCGATAAGGCGTCTCTTGTCGGCCCTCTCGAGGTCACTCAAATGGGACGTCATCGACATAATCGCCTCCGCCTGCTCACCGCCTTCCGACATATTGAGAATGTGATTGACGATCGCTGTTTTCCTGGCGGGCGATTGGAACTTCAAAGTTGGACCAATTGTCCTGATGCGCTGGCTCGCCAGCGCAAACTCGCCAGCAGGGTCCGGTTCCGGATAGTTCGGATACTCGGCAAAGCCGTTCCGGGGTACAGCCAGGTCATACAATGCCTTGCTTGAGGCACCCAGTCGATTTACGCTTCGGTGGAACGTTCCGACATCGCTCTGATCGACCGATGCCCGAACCGACGGGCTCGCAAGTTTAAAGCTTGTGAGGTTGGCTGCCGTTTCGACTGGATCGTCGGTCGGCAGATGTTTGGCAACTTCCACCAAAATGTCATTCGGTAAGGTGGCTGCACTTTCGGTCTTATCACCACCGAGGACCGAAAGCTCGCGTTCCTGCATTTTCTGGCCGTCTTCGAGCATAACTCACACTCCAACGCGGATCAAGGATATGCGAAGTCTAACACCTGCGCTTAAGGCGTTGAATGGACATCGTGTTTCAACTGAAATTCAGGCCCTGGCGATCGATTGCACTACGGCGCGTTTTTTGCGGGGGATTTCAAAGAGTAGCAGTACAGCCTGCGGTTCAAATGCTGAACCATCATTTTTAAGCATCGATACAAAGTCCGCTAACGATGGTCATCTCCAGCTTTGTCACCGTTGTAATGCTTTGTCCCGACCGCGATCGCGCGGATCATAAACCCGTCGTTCATCAAACTCGTGAGTTGCTTTTTCAACTTCTGCGCTCGACGATTGGGCTTTCAAGGGTGAAGTGCCTATTGAGGCGGCAGTCCGGTTCAACGCGGAAACAAGCGCAGCTTTTTTCTTCCGCAACCCAAGTGTCTTGGCCTCCAGGTCCTTCTTGACGTCATAAAGGGCTAAAAACTCTCGATAGACTTGCTGCTCACGCTCGCGTGTTGGCCATCTTCCTGTCAATGCTGTTTCGCGAGCGAGTACAGCTTCTGTCTGGCCACGTGGCCCAAGGTGCAACAATTCCGGAGCTTGCTCTTTACTGGGCGGAGAAAGTACCGGATCGCGGCTTACCGTATAGTTGTAGCTAGTAGTCGCGACCTGAAGCGGCATGATAACCCCATCTGGCGTTTCGCTCTGCAGCCCGTCGTTAGCGAGCTGGTGTGCGTAGCCTAGCTGGTTTAATTGATACCCGTTTGACGCCGTTGCACCTTCCGTGGACGCAACAGGGTCCGATAGAGTTGCCCTTTGATCCGAGCGGTAACTTGCGTCATCTGGCCAGCCGCGCCCCACCAGTCGGGTCCGCCCCCTTCCCGTACCAACATGTTGTCGATGAAGTTCCTTGCATTCGAGATAGGCGGGCATAGGCCTTTCCAGCCGCCGGCCCTCTTTGGTCGAGCGCAGGGTATCGTGGACAACCTTGAACCCGAAAATATGCTCCGACTCGTATTTCCCGGTCTCGGTCGCAAGCCGAGCTCGTTCGTTTTTTCGACTTCCATAAGTGCCGATATTGTCGCTTCTCGAGCAAGCGGCTTTTTCTGGCTGAGTGGACTGAACCGTCAAACAACCCTCGTGAGACGACAGTCTTTCCGCACTTGAAATTACGTCATAGGCCGTTGCTTTAGCGCCTCGACGGCTCTTGGCACCCAGCCGTTTAACTTTGCTTACCTCGTCGAGGCGATTACTGTCGGCGATGCTGGCGGTTTGGTCTGCATCCCTCCCAGAGGGCCCGAAATATAGAGCACGTCTTGCTTCCAATTGTGCGCACGTCAGGTTTTGCACGTGAGTCGGCTGTTGTGCTGGCTCACGTGCGAGACTAGGCGAGCGCGCTTCCGGTTGATCACCTAAACTGAGGCGGGACTTATTGGTCGTGCTTGCTTGCGACAGAAGACCAGTCGCCCCGCCATCCTCAGACGGATCATGTTCATCGGGAATCCAGGCCGCCGGGTCGAGCTCTGCCAGGCGCGCGTTCACCACCAGATTTTGCCACCGCGGCTGGGCTAGCTGCCTCCACCGTCCGTACGCCTGACGCTCCGCATCCCCAAGCAACATTCCCTCGTATAAAAAGACTGAGGAAGATGTCTTCCCGATCATCCCATTCGAAACGGCACCGCCTTCGATAGCAGCTTGGCGCGCGACTATGATAAGATCTTCCCAGGTGGGCCGGTCCGGCCTGCTCCAACGATCATGCGCAGCGCGCTCGGCTGCTCCGAGCGCCACTCCATCGTACACGAAGAACGCACGCGACACCTGCTCGGCGTTAATTGGGACGCCCGAGATGCGCCCGGACTCGTTGGAAGAAACGTCGTTGCCTGGTTGGTGTTCGCACCACGTCGGAGCAGACTGGTGCAATTCCGCAACGCGTGCGTCCACAACCAGGTCTTCCCATCCTGGTTGCGCGGGCTCGAGCCATTTTTCATATGCTAGGCGTTCCCCCTCCCCAAGCGGGACGCCTTCGTACTCGAAGACCGAGGTGTCATTTGATTCGTTGAGCCAGGTGGAGGTGTCGATTGCGTCAAGACGGGCGTCAACTATCAGGTCTTTCCAGGATGGCGGTTGCGGTTTACTCCAATTCTCATATGCTTCGCGCTCAGGCGAGCCGAGTCTCATCCCATCAAATTCGAATGGTTCAGGGAAACCGTTCTTTTGACCAATGGAGCTTGTCCGCTTACGCTTAGGCGCCTCCGATCGGAATTCCTCTTGAAGGGGACTACACTCATTCGGAATTGCAGCAGAGGTGTTTAGCTCTTCAATACGCGCGTTCACAACGAGTTGTTGCCAACTGGGCTGTCCCGGCTCCACCCATTCCTCGTAGGCATGCCGTTCCCCTTCCGCCAGAGGAACACCATCATAAACAAAAGTTGAAGAGGTACTTTCTCCGACATCGACATTCCAAGCGAAACTGTCAATCGCGTTCAGGCGAGCGCTCAGTATCAGGTCTTTCCAACTCGGCCGGTCCGCTCTATCCCATGTCTCGTACGCGGACCGCTCGGCTGCGCCCAGTCTCATTCCATCGTAAGCGAATTGCGCAGATAAATTTTCCCGGTGATCCATTTGGCCGTCAGATGGGGAGCAAGCAAAACGGTTCCAAGGCTCTTTGGGATGAAGGACAGGCGTAACCCCTGCGCGAACCTGGGGCGAGGATCTAGCCGACCCGGCGTATCCAGTTTTTGAGCTTCCCGACGGTTTCATGGCGATGTCTCATCAATTGGCAACCTTCAACGTTGGTAATGCATTCCCGAAACGGGACATCTGACGGCGCTAACAAGACTCGATCCGAAGCGGTATCACATCGAGCTTCAAGTGCCGGAGGCTGTTCTACCTCGTAGCTGGAGCGAAATGATCTGGTCGAGGAGTTCGCGCTGCGCCAAAAGAGCCGGAGCAATTTCCGGAAGCTTCTCAGAGGTTGCGGCGTCCGCGCCTTGGTATTCCCGCTCGTCATCAACTTCGTTTGAACGGGGGCGAACTTCTATTGGCATTACTCCATCAGCCACAGTTCTGTTTTGGGGGGAAACGACTTCCCCATGGTCGTTCTCTTCAATCTGCACCGGTTTTTGCGAAGTTGTATCGGCTGTTCCCTGGTCGAGCTTGCCTTCAACGAGGTTTGTGTCTCCCGGCAACATCAAAGATGCGGGCTCGGGAAGGGAACCGTGTTGGCTTTCGAAAATTCGCTTCAATATGAAATCCGAATAATATCGCACTTTTCTCAGTTTGAGGGGAGGTTGGCCTTTGATAAGGACTATTTCATAATCGTCGTCGAGTAGGCGGACTTGTTCGGCGCGCAAAAGCGGTGCTCCTTGGTCGGAGATTTGGATGTTATGATCAAACATGCGCGCTTGGCTGTACGACGTTGAGCGAGCCTGGAATGTGTAGTCGCCGATAGCTTTGGAAATGTAGTTGGGCGTCTCGTCATCAGCAGTCGCCATGAATACCTGCACACCCGTATTGCTGAGAAAATTTTGCTTACCAGCTTCATCATAAGTTCCTGTCAAAGCCGAAAGACTCTGAATAATAAACATGAAGCGGCCCTTGTAGCCGGCGATCGTCGTAATTGCCGTCTCCACAGCTTCCAGCTTGCCCAAGTGCTTGAACTCATCGAGGAGAAACAGAACTTCGTGCCGTTCATCTCCAAGTGGCAGCGATCGCTGCAGGATTGATACAACCTGCTGGAAGAGAAGACGCATCAAGGGCGCTATGACTTCGAGATCGTTCGGGCTGACACAAAGATAAATACAAGTCCTCTTCCGCCGCAGATCGTAGACGGAAAAATCCGAGGTGCTTGTAGCCGCTTTAACGAGTGGATCGGCCCAAAGATTGAGTCCGCCGTCGCCGAGCACCGATGTGTAGGATGTCAGGATTTTGGTGTCATTCCCCGCCATATTGTCGAAGATACGCTGAGCCTCTTTGTTTTGTGTTTCCTCCGCGAGTTGCGCAAATAGTTTGTACTTTTCACCCGGCTGAGCAAACAGATCGTAAACGGCACCGATCGTTGGTGTGCCGCGCTCAATGCAACTCAATATGCCTGCTACGAAAAGATCCCGTGCCCCGTCGATGAAACCTTCGGCTCCCTTGCCTTTGGCTGTGATGAGATTCGCAGCGAGGCGGCGCGTTTCTGTAAAGCGCCGTTCGGGCGGCAACGCGGCAATATCCAGCACGGGATTGTAACAATGCGTTCGCCGCTCTGGATCTAAGGGCGAGAACTTGAAAACCGCGTCGCCACTTGATTTACGCGCCCTCGATGTGAGTTCAAATAGCTCGCCTTTCACATCCAAGGCAATTACTGAGCCCTTGAAGGTTAGCAACGTCGGGATAACGACGCCGACACCCTTACCAGCGCGAGTTGGCGCGACAACAAGGCTGTGAGGTTGTTCTCCGTTACTTAGGTAGCTGCCAAACCAACGTGGTCCACATGTCTTGCCGAAGATGGGACCCGTGACGTGACTGTAGCGCCGGAGGTACCTGGCGTGCCGCATCTCGCCGGAGCCGGCCCAGCGAGCAGTGCCGTGATGTTCGCGCTCGCGCATCGATAACAGTAGTTGGCATAGCAACACGAGCGTTGACGTCGCAACGATGATGGCTAGTCCGCGATAGAACGTAGGACTTGCGTATCCCAAATAAGGCGGTGTCTCGTACAGGAACGCAAAAACGTTGAAAGTCATCATCGTTTCGCCCGTAAAGCCATGGCGAAATGTGACATAGAGACTGGCCGCACAAAACCCCACGGCCAATGAACATGCTATGCTCGCAGCCAGGCCTATTGGCGTGTACTTGCCTGAATTCATCACGTGACCACGCTCCGTTTATCCTATTGGACGGCTGTTTGCTTTACGGGCAGCTGGATCTACAGCCCATACCTTTCGCGCACGCGCGGTTCCAAGGTTCTCTTACCACCCTGCGCGTCACGGCCGTCCCCGTTCCGGCCCATCGACTGATCTGCTAACCGGTCGGCCTGTTGCGCGCGATCTTCGTTTCGTCCGTCAACAGTTTTTGCGTTTGAAGTTCCAGGTTCCCGCAGGTGGTCGTGGACAGGAGCGGGACGTAGGAACTCGATGAAAAGGTTTTCGGCGCCGTTCGCAACCTTGGAATTATAGGTTTCCGGCGTCATGTAAGCATTGGCTGGCGATTTGAGCCAAACATTTTCCGCGCCATACGTATTCGTTACTGTCGCAAGCTTTTCCAGCCTGAGAAGTTTTGGCCAAAACGCGAAGAAGGTTCCGCTATGATGCTGAACCATCACCTCTGGATTATGCACGCCTGCCTGCCGCGGGAACTCATAATCATGTTCACTTACCCGTGGTCCAGCAGGTGTATCATAAAAATATTTGCTATCGGACTTCAATCCGCTGAAGGTATTATCGGATAGACCGAGCGCTTTCATTCGTTCGTAATACTTTTCGGATCCGAGATGCAAGAGCAGCTGATTTCGGGGCATATAGGATCGTTGCGCGCTATCCGCTTTGACGAGGATCACACTGTTTTCCAACTCCTCCGCAGTCGGCCACTTCTGCAATCTTTCGAAGAGCTGCTTGCCTGTTTCAAAACGAACAACGTGCTCCCAGGGGTAAGGCCACCGCGGAACTGGCTCATTCCCGATGAGCACTTCGTCACCAAGCCGTTCAGCATCGAAAATCGCTTCCGTCGGCATGCGTCGCGGCTGGTAAGCATAGGACGCGCCAGGACCTTGCTGAATCTGATAATCTGACGAGACTTTTCGTTTCCCTTTATCCGAAACATCTCGCCGTATATCGGCACACGACGCCTTCCCGATCCGCAGTGGACCCGCAACGTCCGAGCCAGGAAGTTCCGTATGGGTAGCCTGCGGCAACCTAGGTACTCCGCTTTCGAGCGTGATAGGTGCCGCCCTGGCGGCGCTTGTTCCCGAAACGGTAGTGGGCGAGCCCGCCTCCTCGATAGCCTCGTTCAGTTTGAGCCTATGAGATTTTCCCCCGACAACCTGCTCGGAGCGAGATCTCTTCGAGCGCGGTTCAGAGATTGCGTCAATCCTTACCAGATCCTCGTCGGTCAACTCCGGCAAGCCATCGAACTTCATCTCTGATGGGCTCGGGTCCTGCCGAGAAGCTTCCTCATGGAACGCAGGATTCGTATGCCGGCCGCCGCGGCCCACGGTATAATCTTCGGCTGAGAAAGCATCGTCCAACCTGACTGGCTGAATAGTGTTCGCACCTTCCCGCCCCGTAGTCGGGCGGGGTCCAGAGAGTGCGTCGATCCGGGCTAAGTCCTCTTTGGTCAATTCGGGGAAGTCGTCGGACTTCATTTCTGATGGGCTCGGGTCCTGCCGAGAGGCCTCCAACCTGACCGCATGAATAGTGCGTGCAACATCCAGCCTCGAAGTTGAGCGGGCTTCGGAGAGTGCGTCGATCCGTGCCAGGTCCTCGTCGGTTAATTCCGGGAAGTCGTCGGACTTCGTTTCTGATGGGCTCGATTCCTGCAGAGAAGCCTCCTGACGGAACGCAGGATTCGTAAGCCGGCCGTCGTGGCCCGCGGCAAGATCCTTGCGTGAGAAGGCATCATCCAAGCTGACCGCATGAATAGCGTGCGCAGCATCTCGCCTCGAAGGAGAGCGGGCTCGCGAGAATGCGTCAATCTGCGCCAAGTCCTCGTCGGTCAACTCGGGAAAGGCGTCGAAGCGTTCCTCCGGTGAGCCAAGCGAACGAACTGAACCTTCATGGATCGATCCTGAAGCTGTTTGGCCACCGGTTTCGGTCGCGTCGTCGGAATAGGCACTGTCGGCGAGGATTTGGGTGCTTTCGACGCTGGCGGACCCTGCCTCAGTGCTTAAATTCGTAGCGGCTACGTCAGGAGGAACAACCTGAGTACTGAGCGGTGAACTGCTGTCGGCGAGCAAATCAAGGTCATCTAACCCTGGCCAAGATAAGCCTTGTTGGATCGACGGAAGGCTATTGGTCTCGCTATCCCCGCTTTCTACCATCCAATATGGTGCGCCGTCGAATGTTTCTTCAGGCTGGCCCTCTCCAGGAATGATCACATCATGACCTGAACCAAAAGCGCTTGTGGCAATAGGTTGTGTCGCAATTTCGTGCTGAGATTGCGTACGGCTCTCTCCAGTCCCTTCGATATTATCCAGCTCCATCCCAGACCGGTGCGGCCCTTGCGAAGCCGGCGTCGCGGTCGAGCTATCTTTCATAGCCAAAGACGCGGCAATAGTTCCCACCTGCATTCCCGAGCTGGTACTCCGCTTCGCCATTGATTCACTTTGATCACCGGTTTGCTCGTGTTCGCGCAGCTGCTTTCTTTCCCCCTTGCCAAAACGTGACGACGACGTCGCCTCGTGGTCCGCCCTGGCAGTGGACTGCATTTCAATCTCCCGCAGGTATTGCATGGCCGTACGAAAATACCCCTTGCTCCTCGGAAAGACCGCTGATTGGCCAGCCGGAGCTTCGGCTGATCTCACCGGGAGTATTTCTGCTGTATTCGGGGCATGGGTTGTCGGCCGTTGATTTTCGGGGGAAGTGCCTGGAAGGTCGCCGGCCCCACCAGTAATTAATGGCCGTAAGGAACTGGTCGTTAAGTGTTCTCTGCGGTTTTGTCGGAAGGCAGTCGACACCGATGTATCCGGGATTGGTGCGCCTGTAGCGCCTTCGTTATTCGAGTTCAACGTAGCGGAGCGGCTGAAGTCTCGACGAAATTCTTCATCTGCCATGATCGATCCTTTTCTACCTTCTGTTTCCCTCATCCCCTTGGCTGCGCCCGTCCCTTGACCGCTTACGAATGCTCGGCTCGGCGTCATCATCACGAGGACGCTTAGAATTTGGCTCTCCCTGCTGCCGGCGATCGGCTGTCGGAGGCAATGCGTCCGTAGCGATGTTGGTCTGCCCCGGGTCATCCAACGGATTTGATCCAGGGGGCTGGATCGGCGATGTAATCGGATCGTCCTGGGCAACCGGTACGGCGCTGATTGTCACTCCCGTCCGAATTCCGTCTACCCTGGTCAGTTTTGCGCCGCTCTGCTCTTCCTCATCACCGCGAGGCCGTTTTCGATGAGGCCGTTGCCGAACATCATCTTCGCTTGTTGTGTGCGTGACGGGTTCGGTTGCCAAACGATGCATGCCAGAACGGCCTTCAAGATCCTGGCCGTCTCCGGCGATGGTGAGAGGGCCGTTCCTCAAGTTGCCATCGTCCACAAAGGCTTTATCGCTGCCGGATTGAGAACGGGAATCGTTTCCAGATGATACACGATCGGGCGTGACACCGTTGCCGTTCGATCCGATCAGTGCCCGGGAACGTACTTCAGACACCGATTGCAGACCGCCGTTTCGTCGCAAGTTTTCTGACACGTTTTGAGGCAGCGAACCGTACGAAGAATTAAAAGATTGATCCGGTTCTCCGTCGTTTCCCCCAGGCGAGAATTCTTCGAAATCAATATCCTCGAAACGAATTTGATTGGCCTGCTGCCGCTCCAGGCGTCGATACTGGGCAAAAGTCATCGGCCGCTCCGAGATGCCGCGCTCAGCTCGGCTCGTCGCCTCGAGGACGACGCCATGACGAAGTGAAATCTCGGCCATTGTAATGCGCAAGGCGTCATAATTCAGTTGGGGGTGGCGCCGGGATATTTTCAGCCAGCCGTGCCCCAAAAGTTCGCGACGATTAACGACCACATGCAGATGTGGGTGATCGCGATCGATGTGAAAGGCTGTAAGATAGTTGTATCGGCCTCCCCCTGCGCCTGACCCAAACATCTCGGCTGCCCACTCCCGGCTCGCTGCATAAGCTGCTACCTGACTTGTACCGGCAGGGAAGCTTACAATAATGTGGGTCGTCAACTCCTGTTGCCTTTCCTCGTCTGGCCGACTTTCGTGATAAGTCCCGGTTTCTTGAACCCAGCTTAGGGCGAGTTCGCGGATTTCATCCGGTGGTACGAAAGTATCGAGATGTCGGGCCGAACGCTGCAGCTCCAACTTGCCCTTCCGAGATAGATACTCCAACTGGTTGATAATCTGTTGGAGGGTCTTCGTCCCACCTCCCGGCACAATGCGGATGATGACTTGAGACCGATCGGGCATCCAACAGATTCCCCCAAGTGCTACGTTAATGCTGCAAGGCGTCCGCCAGCATGGAGCAACCGTCGATCCGTCGCCGTGATACGGACAAAATGGAACGGAGCAAACCGTCGAGATCAGCGAACGATTTACCGAAAGCGTTTCGTTCAGCTTGCAGAGCGCCCAAATCCGTTGTCGGATTTTCAGCATAGGCACACAGCAGCGCGGCAATGTTGTTTGAGAGTGCTCCTATTGAATGAAGAA
Organism: Pararhizobium sp. O133; assembly: GCF_051669845.1. NCBI lineage: Bacteria > Pseudomonadati > Pseudomonadota > Alphaproteobacteria > Hyphomicrobiales > Rhizobiaceae > Pararhizobium > Pararhizobium sp. O133. The sequence continues at coordinate 66,538 of NZ_CP196429.1, forward strand.
TGGCTTCCATCATCTGACGAGTCTCTGCATCGATTTCGAGAAAGCCGGCAATGCGGCGAACCGCAACTCTTATGGCCATGCTGTCGGAGAGCCCCAGCAGACGGGCTTGGCGAGAGAAGCTCTCATATTCCGACGATCGCAAACGAGTGCTAACGACCTTGAAACCTTCAATCTTCGGGCCTTCACGCCGGTCGACAATGTCACTTGAAGTGGATTTTTCGCTTTGCGACATGGCTTGCTCCATAGAAAACGGAATGATCTGGATTTGTTCCGGAGTGAAATTCTCCAGTTGAGACTGAGGGAGCCTAGCCGCCAACAGAATAAATTCAAGAATATACTGTTCATATTCGGATCTATATAGTTACATTTGCAACTATCCTTCAATGCAATTGAAATATACTCCTGATAATTTCGCTATACAGACAGTCACACATACAAACAATGATACAGACGCACTTTCGTTCACAACGTCGCCAGGATAAACTTATGAAACTTCTGACATTTTGCTCATTTAAAGGAGGCGCCGGCAAAACCACGGCGCTCATGGGCCTTTGCGCTGCGTTTGCAAGAGACGGCAAAAGAGTGGCTCTCTTCGATGCGGACGAGAACCGGCCGTTAACGCGATGGAAAGAAAACGCGATGCGTAGCAACACCTGGGATACATCCTGCGAGGTGTACGCTGCAGAAGAAATGTCGCTTCTTGAAGCGGCTTATGAGGACGCCGAGCTTCAGGAATTTGATTATGCGCTGGCCGATACGCATGGTGGTTCGAGCGAGCTCAATAACACAATCATCGCTAGCTCAAACCTGCTTCTGATCCCGACAATGTTAACGCCGCTGGATATCGATGAGGCACTTTCGACATATCGTTATGTTGTCGAGCTGCTGCTGAGCGAGAACTTAGTGATTCCGACCGCCGTGTTACGCCAGCGAGTCCCGGTTGGCCGATTAACCACGTCACAACGCGCGATGTCAGACATGCTGGTGAATCTGCCTGTCGTACAATCTCCAATGCATGAACGAGACGCGTTCGCTGCAATGAAAGAGCGTGGCATGTTGCATCTCACATTGCTGAACACGACAAATGATCCGACGATGCGCCTCCTTGAGCGGAACCTCAGAATTGCGATGGAGGAACTCGTAACAATTTCAGAATTGATTGGCGATACCTTGGGGAATTGAAGATGGGGATCCGCAAACCTGCTTTGTCTGTCGGTGAAGCAAGACGGCTTGCTGCCGCGCGACCGATCGTTCACCCAATCCCAGCTCTTTCCTCGCAAAACTTGGCGCCTTCGCAATTACCTGAAAGAGCCGGAAAGGAAAAACGACCAGCGCCTCCTATCGCCGCCAAACGTCGTGACAACTTCGATCGGCAATCAATGCTAACGGCGGACGCCTTGAGTTCGACTGCGCCGCCGGAAAAAGTCCAGGTCTTTCTTTCGGCACGCCCCCCCGCTCCTGAGGTATCGAAGATATATGACAACTTGATTCTGCAGTACAGCGCTACCAAGGCGCTGCAGATGATCTTGCGCCGTGCGCTCGCCGATTTTGAGAACATGTTGGCGGACGGATCATTTAGCACGGGGCCTCAAAGCTACCCGATCTCAAAAGTAGTCGAAAAACCTATCGTTGTCCTGACTTCTCGCATGTTCCCGGTATCGCTGTTAGAAGTCGCACGCAATCACTTTGATCCATTGAGATTGGAGACCGCCAGGGCTTTTGGCCACAAACTGGCTACGGCCGCACTTGCATCTTTCTTTGCCGAAGAGAAGATAAGAAAAGAACGCTAATATGATGAGGCCGGTCACTTGACGGCGGTATTGTATTCGACAGCAGGCAATGAGGCAGCCCCTACCCAGCTACAACACAGCCAGCTCACTCTAGGCTGTGTCCCCATAACGGGGTTCATGTTGATGACGTTGTGTGATTCAATTTCCTGGAAAGGAGATTGTTATGCGCCGTCACGAACTGACCGACGAGGAATGGGCGGTTATCGCCCCTTTGCTGCCGACCAACAGCCGTGGAGTTGAGCGCGTGGATGACCGCCGGGTGATCAATGGTATCCTATGGCGTTTCCGGACAGGTTCATCCTGGCGTGATGTACCGGAGCGCTATGGTCCGCGCACGACGCTCTACAATCGCTTCTCTCGCTGGCGCAAGGCAGGCGTCTGGGATCGCCTTCCCGGCGCTGTTTCAAGGCATTATGCCGGAGAGATCGTCATGATCGATTCTTCCTGCGTCCGCGTTCACCAGCATGGTGCAAACGAAAAAAAGGGGGATCTGCCGATCCTTGCATGGGACGTTCGCGTGGCGGCCTGACGACAAAGATCCACGCGCTCGTCGATGCTGATGGTTTGCCGGTTCGACTGGCATTGACCGCCGGTCAGGCCGCCGATGCTCCTATGGCCGAAAAGCTGCTGAGTGACATTCGGCCCGGAACGACACTGCTTGCCGACAAGGCCTATGACACCGACGCGATCCGTAACTTCGCCAAGCAACGCAAATGCTGGGCAAACATCCCCGCCAAGGCCAACCGAAAACAGACCTTCAGTTTCAGCCGTTGGGTCTATCGCCAGCGCAATCTGATCGAGCGTTTCTTCAACCATCAAACAGATGCGTGGTCTGGCAACACGATACGACAGACGTGCTGACAACTACCTTGCCGGGCTCAAACTTGCCGCGACGAGAATCTGGATCGCTTCAATTAACGAGTCCGCGTCCTAGGATCAGATCGAAAAAGGCATATGCGTCGCTGCTTCAGGCCGCCATCAGACCTCCATAGGAAACATCCACATCAGCGTCGAAGAAATAGCCGGCACCCCTGGCAGTTTTGATCAAGTTTGGGCTCGCTGCATCCTGCTCAAGCTTTCGGCGGAGCCTCAAAATGAGAACATCAATGCTTCTGTCATATACTTCCTCCTCACGCACTCGGCTCGCGATGAGGAGCTGTTCTCGGGAAAGCACGTCGCGTGGCTTTTCCAGGAAAGCGACGAGCAGATTGAATTCCCCTGCCGTAAGCTTCACCTCGCCATTTTGTGCGGATACCAATCGCCGCTGTCTGAGACTAAGTGTCCAGCCGGCGAAACAAAATGAACGCCGGTCTTTGGTTCGCATGACATTCGGTCGCACGCGTAATGCGACACGGATGCGTGCTAGGAACTCGCGCGTTCCGAAAGGTTTCGCGATAAAATCCGTTGCTCCCAGCTCGAGCGCCACCACTTTATCCGCCTCCTCAAGGCGATCACCGCTGATGATTATAATTGGAACATCGGATTTTGTGGCGAGACTGCGAACGATCTCAAGTCCGTCTTCACGCCCTAAATTGAGATCCACGACGACGACATCGACCGTCTCTGATGCAAGTACCCGGTTGAATTGCTGGCTATCTGATACCGCGGTGACCCTTAAGGCATGAATCGTTAAATACTCGGTAATAAGATGGCGCATCGCGGCATCGTCATCGATGACAAGAACATGTTTCACCAGTTCGCCTCCGTATGGGATTCTGCAGAATCGATAGATTCGTGCAAGCAGAGGATGTACGTCTCAGCCTCAACCTGATCATTTTCTCTCACTATGAGGGTAGTTCGGCAAAATTTCGGCCAAGCCGTGCATGACAAAAATGCTAACGGAAGGTTTCAGATTGATGACAGGAGTTGCTGCAGCGCGCTACACTTGTAACGCTTTAAAATCTGCGCGAGCAGACCTCCGTGCGGCTCTATTGCTGGTTTAGAAGATCCCCTATCGTCTCACCGCGTCGGCGGGCATCGGCGGCGAGCCATACTTCGCCCACTTCGTAAACATCGCCGTAAGCACGGAAGGGAACAATGACATCGATTGCCGTTGCCAACATGTCAATCAGTGTGCGATCTTCCAAGCATGCCCCCTGCACACTGCTCTTCACAAGTGAGAACAGCTTTTTGAAGCCTTGGACGGGATTCGCCCCATGTATGGTTGAAATCGATCCGGGGTGGCCTGAGACCACCTCACTCAGGTACGCCCACGCCGCGTCGTCGCGCATCTCACCGAGCAATATTCGGTCAGGCCGCATCCGAAGGCTTGCCTGGAGCAGCTGTTCCGCAGTCACTGCACCTAGCCCTGCCCCACTCTTGGAGTAGAGCAGTCTGACGTGGTTCTCATGTGGAATGACGAGTTCGAGCGTATCTTCAATGGTTATCAGCCTTTCTTCCCGCGGAATAGCACTGATCAAGGTCTTGCTCATCGTGGTCTTGCCGCTTCCGGTCGGCCCACAAAGCAACATCGTCCGCTTACCGATAACACATGCACGTAAAAATGATTCCAGATCGCCATTGTCGTAGTCGCGCAGAATCGCTTCGTCTAGTTGATCTCGTCGCTGCGTCCGGATTTGCCACTGATTCCATCGACGAACATCGTAGCGAGCCGAGACTTCCCCCAATTCAGAGACACGATTGCTCGGTCGTCGAATTGTCAAGCTCACGGTGCCAGAGGGTACCGTTGGCGGCAAGCAGATTTGCATCCGCTCGCCACCTGGGAGCTCGGTAGCGCAAAGAGGGTTGCGGGGGCCGACATCTTGTTTTCGCAATGCCCCTGCTAGAATGGCGATGTCTTCGAGATCATCATAAGAGAACGGTGCGGCGAACCTCGTGAAGACGCCACTTTGGCGTACAAAGGCTTCTCCCGGTCCGTTTATGGCAACTTCTTCAGTCCTCGGGTCATCGAGCCATTGCAAGACTGGGTTAAGAAGGGCGCGCAATTGCGGATTTACTTCCATTGGATGCATCTCGCAGCTTTGGCTATCTGTGCATTAGCGCAGATGCCGACGTTTCACCGATCCACCAGTCATATGAAGCTGGTAGATTCCTGAGAAATCCAAATCCCGCGCGACGAAGATCGAGACCGTGTCACCCTGATTTTTTTTCAAGGTTGGGGGAATGTTTATGGCCGCCCTTAGGGCCGTATCGGCCGCTTGTTCGCCATTGTTTTGGAAACTATTGAAGCTGGTCCCGCCGGTCGAATTCCCTGCGTAGCTACTTGCCGCCTGGACTGCGCCCTGGACGACACTCAGGAGCATGGCCCCGCTAAAGCGTTTCCAGAAATGATTGTCGACCGTACCCGGCAGTCCGGAACGGCCGAGTTCGTCGGCCCCCGGGGAGGAAAGAGAGACGACGGCGTGTGAGGGCGTCTCCGCGCGATTCCAGAGAACGAAAACGCGGGCGTCTCCCTGCTGCAGTCCACGCTGGATTTCGCCGACAACTGTCGTTCCGCGATCCAGAAGCACAACATTTCCGGTTGCTCCGCGTATGTCTTGAGGAAGTACACATTTCACATACCCTGCCAGATTTGTATCAATGGCGGTTTGCAGTATGCAGGGAATGATCGTTCCTTGCGTAACAGTGAAATCTGGGTGCGGCAAAAGTATAGCGAGGCTAGGCTGCAACACTGTCGGTTTCAAGCGCACAGAGAGATCGTTCTCAGCAGAATCCTCCGACGCGGCTAGGGAGTTGGCGTTTCTATTGTCTTGGCCACCGTTCTGAATATCAGCGTGTGGGGCGGATTTGACACCATTCTGATCACCTCCGCTGTAGGCAAAGATCGGTGTTTCTTCGGGCCTCAGTTCGTTGTGTTCTCGCTGATGTTGATCCGACGGCAAAACCGTTGCTTCCGCAGCTGGCGGTGTCATTGCCGGTTTGGCGGGAATATCAATCGGGGCCGGCCGAAAGGGCTTCGTGTTGGCATCGATCATTGTGTTTGGTGGAGACGGCTCGGTCCTTTTCTTTGAACGCGCCCCGAGCCAAATGAGGCTCAACGACAGTACCAGGACTAAACCCGCAACAAGGAGCTTTTGCGACCCCGAGAGGCGCCGGCCATGAGGATCGGTGACGAGGGATCCGGGCGCGTCGATACCTTCTCTGGATTGGGCATTCACGTCCTCCATCACCTCGTCTCCTTCAGCACGCGCACTACATCGGGTCTGACTGTGCCAGTGCCCGGCTTCCGTCCGACGGCGTCATATGCCTTATTCCAGATGCAAAGTACTGTATGGCCGTCCCGCAGACGCCATTCCCTGGAAACTGATGCTACTTCAACGTAATCTCCCTTAACTGAATAGTTGGCCGTGGCTTCCTTGCCATCTGGGTTAATCACGTAGATTGAAGGTACACGCACGTTTCCGGGAAAGCGAAATGTCGTGGAATACCCGTTGTCGAAAACCTCGAGCGGTAATAGCGAGCGGTCTCCTTGCGCGACATAGCTCCAATTTTTCGCATCTGTGCTGCCACCTGCTGGCGGACGCTCGAGCAAGTCCTCGGCTCGACGCTGATATTGTGCTTGCGCCCGCATCCGATCCGCAAGATCTCTCTGCTCCGCTTCTTTTCGGCGAGCAGCGGCAACGTCGGCAGGATAAGTGAACTGTACGCTGTAGTAGAGGTCAGGCTGCTCTTTATCGAGCCGAGACATCGTTCTGGTCGCGAGGCTGAAAACATAGCGCCGCATTCCTGCGTCGCTTGCGGTAAGGACGATCACAGGCTGCGGCTGCAGCACTTTGCTGGCCTTGAAAAACAGATAATTGCCGCGTGGGAGCGCAGCGAGATCTTTGCTGTTGGAAACGGCGACGGCTGTCACCGCTTCATTGGACCCAAATGTTACGACCAATGTGGCTCCAACAGCGGTTGAAAGGTGCACAACCTCATCGGGATTGTAGGCGAGATAGCGCATACGTGGATCCAGTTTGCCTGCCGCTGGCGTGTCTTCCGCGTTCGCGCCGCTGGTTACAAAGAGGATACAAACCAGGCCCAGAAACAAATTCTTGATCATTGCTGGCTCCGCGTCGTGTTCGAAACGGTATCTTCCGAAGTTTGATAGGAGGTAACGATTAAGCCGCCTGGATTTGTCAGCCTCAATCGGCCGGGCAAGTTAGTTACCGTTTCATAATGTACCGTTGCGGTCCAGGTGGTTACTATTGGAGCTTGCCCTTCCATGATGAGAGTGCGTTTGTAGCGGATCTGCTGGACGCCAGTCATAAGTTCGTTTGAGCCGATGTGCTCGGCTTCCAGCTTTCCGCGCTTACCAATGATGGTTTGGGGGGAGCTAGGACTGGGGTAATTGAAGAACTGCTGATAATCTTGACGCACCGTTGGGGCACTGAAGCTCGAGACCAGATCATAGGCGTATTGGGCTGTATCCGCCGAGTAGCTCTCCCGCAGACGAACATACTCCCATAGAGACGCATTCACGACCGCTTGCTCCTGCGTCGCCGGCAACCGCGAAATAGATACCTCACTGTCAACTGTACCGTCTGGGCGCACCCACAGATATACTGGAACAAGTTTGTTCAGCGGAAGCATGACGGCGATAGCGAAGGCCTGCGCCACGTTTCCTGCGACTGCAATGACAGCCAAAGCAGCCAAGGCTCTAGAGATTCGCCGAGCTGATCTAGCACGTGCAGACTGAAATGCTTCTACTTCCTTATAGTGGTCCGCCAATGCTTCCCGCTCTACTAACAGCGCGTATTCAGAGCCGTTCATTAGCCTCTCCTGCGTTGGTAGGCTGAAGGTCCGACTGAGCAGGCTGCCATCGCCCGACGTTCAGCGGAAAAATAGGCCCCTTACAAGTCGCCAACTGATCGCTTGTCTGACAAGACGCCAAGCCGATGATCAAAAACAATAGAAAGTACTTCAAGGAAATCCTCCATTTGTGAAGCTGGGACTAACGGCGGATTGTCCGGGCGAAATGGCGATTTAAGCTACCGGCCGTTTGCGTCGCACCGCTCCAATAGCTCCCTCCAATATTCCCGGCGATTGCCGGAAGAGCGACGATCAAGGCGTCGCCGGTCAGAAAGAACATGTCGAGTTCATAGAGGCCTATTATCTTGGCCGCCGTTGTGCCAGCAGAAGTGATAACCCCGAGCATTAGCACGAGTGCCGTCGCTTCCGTCAGAACCACGATAGTTGCCACTATGTTTAGAAGAAGCAGAAGTATGCCATAAGTGACGAGCTGGCCGATCCATTTCGCGGCCATGTCTCTAGTGCGATCGAAGAGATAGCCAACGAGCATCAATGGACCGATCGCCAATAGCACCTTGGTGAGGATTCCGACGGCATCGTAGATTCCAAACGCAGTCCAAAGCGTTCCATAGAAAATCCATTGTGCGCCTTGAAAGGCGAGGATGTCTTGATCGTTCATCGGCCCAATTTCAGAAGCAATCTTCTGAAAGGCTACTTGCGTGAGTGAAAACATCGTGTCGAGCTGAGCAGGAATCGTCTGCAAAGGAAGCCCACTGATACCGAACTGTTGAATGAAATTCGGAATCGTATCCTCGAAAACCGAGACAACGTAATCATGATATTCCGCCTGCTCAACGATAAGAGCAACAACTACCGATACCATGATTACCCGGGTGATTCCGCCCCGTGCGTCCATTTCCCCACGCATTACGAGGATGCCCTGGACAATGATCCATAGCGTCACGCAGGCCACGAGAGGAGCGCTGACTGCCCGTTGAATGTCCCCAAGCAACGTGTCCAGCCCGACGGTGAAGGCGAGGTCGAATATCGTATGTATCGCCGTAAAAGGCGCAGGAATGCTAAAATTCATTGCCCTTACCTGGATTTAGCTTCGATTTTCTACGGAGAAAGAGGGCCCTGAATGAACAGTAGCGGATCAGTGCAGTTGAGCGGCGCCAAATATAAGCGCAGTTGCCTGATGTTCCTTTCGTTGGGTCGCCGCCTCCTCCGCCTCGTGCAGCCCCGCCTGTGCGGTGGTCATCGTCAACAGGCTGGTCGCCTGAATGTTTTGAATAATTGCGTCATGGATCTGTTTGAGAAGCAAACCGTTGGTGACGGTGGCCTGCATGATATTGCGTGAGCGGGAGAGCTGGCCCGATGTCTCAGAATTTGCCGCAAGGCGCTTGTCCATTGCATCCAGATTGTCAGCCGCGACACCGGCAGCATTTGCGGCGCCTGCAATCTGCTGTCGCAAAAGATTTCCTTCAGCGTCGTCGCCCACGACTGCGCGATCGGCATCTAAGGTAATTGCACGCGCAGTTGTCGAAGCAGGCATCTGCGGCGAAAACATTTCCTTGTCGAGTTGGCCGGCAGAGGGATATTGGTTTTTCTGGTCGATCGCTGATAACATGCCGGTGACGCCAAAGGGCGAGGTCAACATTGTCACCATCGTGATCAATTGCTCGAGGTTCGCCGCAGTATTGATCGCTGTCGTCAGCGTTTCGGCCTCCGTTGCAGGGTCGCTGACAACAAACTGCGCCTTGGCAGTCCCCGACAGAACAAGGCATATGAAAAGTGCGTTTATTACGAGCTTCGTAATATTCATGACTTCGAACTCCAGATCAATCCTGTGCCTCATGGTAGCGCGTCATGAATTTTTCCAGCCAGGCAGAGGGTTCCTCTCCATGCGTCTCGCGCAACTGCTGGGCAAAACGCACCGTATTGGCACGCCCGGATAGTACGGCGACGTATTCCGGCATGTCGCGCAGATCGAATTCGCACACAACACTTCCGCTCTCGCGCTTCAGCAGAAATTTGCGGCTGCCAATCGCCATCTCCTCGCGAATAGCCTGAAATTCTCGCTCGGTGCACTTCAACCCGTCTATGTAAGCAGAGCGGTCTGCAGTGGGTGATGGGTAGAAGATTTTGGTCATACATTGTGCTACGAGGCTTGCGCCCAATGGTGAATCAAGTACGTGCTCGGGTTGCTGCGTCGCAAGAACTAACATTCCGTTGTTCTTCCGGACGGTCAGCAGGAACTTGTCGACGACTGCTGCGAATTTCTGATTAAGCAGGTAGGAACGAAACTCATCGCAGCTCATGACGAAGCGTCGGCCATCTACCATCGCTCCTATTCGATGCAAAAGGTATGCTGCGGCCGGCGCGCATACCTCCTCATATTCGAGGAGATGGGTCATATCGAAGCCCGTAATCGAAGGATCTAACTTCACTTCGTCCGATTCGCCGTCAAACGCCCAGCCAAGAGCGTTGCCTCGGCACCACCGCTGCAATCTAGCTCCCGCACCTTCGGAGGGCCCGTGCAATAAGAACTCCCTTAAGCCCGCAAGGGATCTCATGTTAGGCTCAAACGAAAGTTGCCGTTGGATACCGCGCTCTAAGCGGCGATTTTCCTCCGGCGAAATTCCCCCCCTGCCGTCGCTTTCAATCAGCGCCACGATCCACTCGCGGAGAAAGTCCCGCGCCGCTGCCGTATCCTCTAGGCCGCGCAAAGGTGCAAGGCCGCTTGGGACACCTCGTCGTAACGTGAGGTACGTGCCCCCGGTGGCGCGCACAAGCAGTTCACCGCCACGATCCTTATCGAAAAAAACGATCGTCCCGCTGCGGTCAACCACGCTCTGCTCAAGCATCGCCAGGATGAAGGTCATAAGTGTCGTTTTTCCCCTGCCAATCGGCCCGAAGATCGCGGTCATGCCCACGTCGTTTTCGTGCGGAATATAATCGAAGGGCGTCCCGCCGTTTGTACGGAAACGAGCAACCGCACCTCCCCAATGGCCCGACTTCCTTCCGATAGGGAAGTTCTCGAATGAAACCAAGCCGGCAAAGTTGCGTGAAGTGATCGCTCCGGGACGGGTACGCCATCTGTGGTTTCCTGGAAGCTGAGACCAGTATGCAGCCTCCATTCCAATGCTTTCCTGCACGATAACCGCGCCCGCGTCCGACAAGCTCGTGCGGGCTCGCGCACCATAGTCGGCAAGGGTATCGAGATCATCGCCATAGACACAAAGGCTGAGATGATGCGAACCCATGACGAATTCGCTACTGGCCAATGAATCTTCTGCTTGGGCGAGTTCACCGATCTGGGTGACCGCCTTGTCACCGGAGCTAGTCATCTGGTTCGATTTGAGGCTGAGCTTGGCGTGAGCCTGTGCACGTGTGAGGAAAGAGAAACTCTGGCTCAAAACGAGCGGAAAACTTGATGACAGGAGTGTGTTAAGCATTCCGGGCCGCGTCTTTGCCGGGTACTCGCGGAATGAAAAGATAGATCCAACGTAACGATCTTTCGGCGCTCTAATCTCGAGGGCACGCTTGCCGCAGATGACCCGGTCGGTATAAACTGAGGCGCCGAGGGATCCGCTAACGACCGGCACCGGTAAAAAACGACAAGTCATTATCAGGCGAAGGGCTTCACCAATTTCCGTGAAAAGCACCTGATTTTTTTCTCGGATGCCAAGTCGACGAAGTCCATACCCATCAAGCGCGCCAGCGACAACGTTCCAAAGATCCTCCAGATGTCGGATCTGATGCGCAAGATCGCCTGGGTTCTTCCCATAGCGCCTGGTGAATCTGCTTCCCACTTTACCGAGAGCGGTGCGAGGAGAGACAATGAGCGTGAGGAAGTGGTCGTTTCGAAACAGTTTACCAGACAGAACACGCCGCTCGAACGTTTCGCTTAGGCTTGACGCGAAGGTGCTGCGAAAATGGCGTACCGGCGGTACTGGCACATCGTTGTGACGGACGAGATGGGCATATACTGAGACGTTATCATCGGCAATATTGCGAAAGAGCGTGTTAAAGGCACGGCAGCGCGCATTTCGGACCTCTACTTCCTCCAGTTCGAAGGGAAGGCCACTGATATGCGCCATGGTCAAGATGGAACCGTCCTCTAGAAGAACGACATGGTCGCTGAGGTGCCCTACGTAAGGCAGGTAGATTTCCCCAGATCTCTCGGTCCGTCCGCTTGCTCCGAACATTACGTCATTCCTCTTCCTCGCGACGCCACTCTGATGGGGTTGGGACTGACGCTCGCGCCGCCCCACGCATGGCCGTCAACGCTTCTCCCTGCCGTCTGGAGAAACAGCAAGACCACGCTTGCCGCGTTATAGTCCCGCTCTACGATGAGCCGCGCTCCAAGCCACAGCGGCAAGAGAACAATTTCATAGAGGGGGTTCTGCACAACAACGATGAGAAACCCCGCCAACATCATGAAAACTCCAGCAAGCGTCAGCGGTACCCCAAAGAACAATGCAGGTCTCGTTGCCGCCAAGTAGAGTGTGGCTTCTTCAAGATCGGCATTCATCCCCCGCCCCCTGTCAGTGTTTGGCCGAGAAAGCTGGCTCCAAACATGATAACGATCCCGCCAACAACACCTGCTACCAGACCAAGGGAAGCTCGGCCGAACATCCACGATACCCCGATGGCTACGATACCAAGAACGGCGAGCGATTGACCAAACGGACCGAGAATAAACGTGCAGATATTGTTGACCATGGTGGCGGGGTCAGTGCCCCCAGCGGCCTGCGCGGCAGCTGGCTCGCAGAAAAACAAGCTCCAGCCGATCGCGCCGGTGACGCTCGGCACGTGCGGAGCCAGCAGGCGCACAGCTCTGTGCCAGAGGCCACGGAATTTCGACGGTGCGCGGTATCCTTCAAGCCATGCCATTATGGTGCATCTCCATCATTCGGTTCGAAAACTTGATCTTGTTCGGGGGATTTGCGCTCATTCGGCTGCTGCGCCTCTGGCGGCGCGGACGAACCGACTGCTGAGTGGGAGCGGTCGTATGAACCCCAGACGTTCCAGGGTTCTTCTGGACTCCGCTCATCACGGTCGCCTTTTTTCCCCGACTGAGCCAGCGGGGGGACGAGTAGCTGAGCCGCCACTTCGACCCTCCGCACATAGCCGTTCGCGAAGCCGCGTGTCGGGTTGCCGGTATTGTAAGCCGAAATTGCTCGCCGGATGGCAAGTTGTTCTGACTCTACCGTGTCGCCGCCACTATAATGCCGTACGAGCAGGTCCGCCGCCGCCGACAGGGACACGCAAGGGTTGATTGCATTGCCGGCAGTCAAGCCCAAGTTCGCGAAATTTTTCGAGTTCACTTGCATTAGGCCTACATCGACTGAATGCCCTGCTGCGACGCGATTGTTTACGCTTTGCGTAGCATCCGCCGGATTCTTGCCATGTAAAGTTTCGCCGGTGGTATTGTCATGCAGCACGAGCGGATCAAACTGACTTTCAACCTTCGCAATCGCTCCAAGCGTCGATGGAGCGACTGAAGGTGCGCATTCGCGAGCGAGTTGGTTAAATTCAGCGAACGAGAGCGGCGCAGCTTTGCTTGGCTGGACCATCAGAAAAATGATCCCGAAAGATCCTGCCGTCTTCCGCATTGTTTATTCCCCACTGTATCGCAATGATCTTGGTCAGCATGAAATGACTCGATCGCTAACAGTCGCGACTATGGGAGGTGTCTGTTACTTTCTGATTTTATTATCTTACCTCTCGGTTTCATTTGAAGCATCGAAGCGAAGCCGTTTGATTTCTTGAATCGAGGGAATCGGCGGCCCAAGCGGTGATCCCTAGGCCATGAGAGCGAATTCACCATAGCGGCGGTTTTCGAAAATTTTCGCAGGCTGGCGCGGAGGATGGTGCAGCCGCAGGAGATTTCGCAAAGCGCCCCCGAAGCGGAGATCGGCACCGACTGCACCCTAGACAGGGGGCCGTTCCTCACGTCTCCTAGTGCCGCGCGGCAGATACATCAAGTCCGTTGCATGAAACGCGATCGCAGTATTGACCTGCGAGACCGATGTCCTAGGATCACAACGAGATCTTTTTGAGGTGTTGTCTTGCAAAAGCTCGAACTCGTTTTTTTTGTTTGCGGTCTGTTGGCTTTGGGAACATGGCTTTATTCGAACGAGTATTGGGCGTATGGCGCACTTGCGACGATTTTCCTTCTGATGATCGCTTCGATCCATCTCCTCTTAACATCAAAAGAGCAGGTTTACCGGTTTTTTGCCTGTATATCACTGGCGGTGATTGCAGCCGCAACCGGAGTTGCGTTGTTGCGGATGTCGGGACTGACCGGCTGATTCCGCGACTGGGGATTAAATTAATAAGCAATCGCGTTGTGCGGCCGGCTTCTGTTCAGAGGGCGTATCGGTTTATGACGCAATCACGATTCCGCTGCTATTCGAGCCGACCATTCGTTCAGTTCTGATATTCGCACGAACGACATAGGCGAGAGTCTTTGCTGAAATCGGCTTTTCCAAAAAACGGGCAGATCCCTCGCGATCCGCAGAAAGGGGAACATTTTTCTGGTTTTCGCCAATAATGATGATGGGCGCTTTTGCCAGCTTTGAGATTAAGGACCCTGCACCGTCTCCATCCAGCAAAGACGGTTGATCAATTAGAACAAGATCAGGTTCTTTTCCTTCCAACACCCAGTCGATTAAACCATCCAACGTGTTAAAGCCGACTGGCTCATAGCCCAGCGCCGCGATCTTTTCCTCGTACATTTCCAGCGTGGCTAAGTCGGGTTCGACCACCGCGACAATCTCGCCGTTCCCAAGCGGGATTCTTCCAGGGTCAAAAAAACTCTCTGAATTTACCGGCTGCTTCGACGAAGGTGGCAAGTAGACGTCGAAGCGCGTACCTCTGCCGACAGTTGATACCACGTCGATGTAACCAGCCATCGCGCTAACGTGACCGTGAACCGTGGATAATCCCAGGCCCGTGCCACCGCTGCGGGCGCGGGTAGTAAAAAAAGGCTCGAAAATGTGCGATAATACCGCCTCTGTTATGCCTGCGCCGTTATCCTCAACTGAAAGAAGGATATACTCGCCGGTGGGAATAGTACCGTTTGTAAGAACCTTGTGTTTCCGTACGACAGACCTCCTAACGCTGACCTCCACACGCCCTAACTCTCGGCATGCTTCAGCAGAGTTTTTGCACAAATTCATCAGTATTTGCTCGACCTCAAGTGAGTTTCCTTCGATAACCATTGGAGCGCTCTGATATTTGAAATCGAGCTCGACGCCCGGAGGCAACGCAACACGTAACGACGGCGCGATCACGGTCACTAACTCCGAAAGATCGAATGGTTTTGTTGTTCGATCCCGCTTTCGACTAAGGGCAAGGATCTGGTTGACAATCAACCGCGCTCGATTGCCTTCAGAAATGATGTGATCGATGTAGTCTCGAGCATGAGTACGACGGCGCAGAACGTTGTGTGCCATTTCCGCGTAACCCAGAACTGCACCCAAAATGTTGTTAAATTCATGCGCAATGCCGCCGGCAAGCGTACCAACTGCTTCAAGCCGTTCCGCATGTTTCAAACGACGTTCCAGAATATCTCGCTGGGACTGCTTGCGCCGAATGACCGCATAGTGGCTAACACATGCAGCCGCTAGTTCCATCAGCTGCATTTCACGTGCGGTCGGCGTCTGTAGATGCTCTCGATCAAATCCCAGGCCAAAGACAGCGACTATTCGATCGGATACCTTGAACGCAAGCAGCACCCACAGAAATGGAGAGTCCTCACCGAAGCAGCTCGCTTTTCGTTGAGGATAGGCTCGGAAAATCCGCCCGCCGTCCTCGGCCCCTACCGTGGAAACAATTTCGCGCACCCGTTGTTCGTTCCACTCTGGCGCAGGAGTGCTTCCAAAAAAGGTGACGCCAACGTCATTCTCATTGATGTTGACCAGTCCCAGCGCGCATTGATGAGCTTCAAAGAATAATTGGATAATTCCCAACGCGGCATTCGTTGAGGATTCCAACGACGGTTTTGCTTCTGAAGCATCTTCGAAGCAAAGCCCAATCTTTTTGATCACTTCTTCGAAGTCCAGTCGTCTCGTCAACACCTTGGTTCGCAGATGTAACCTATGGACTAGGGAAATTATGCAAAAGCAAAAGAAAACCGAAACTGCGCCGAGGAAGACCCGTACCCGCTGTTCACCCGCGCTGGCCAAGCTATAAGCTTCAAGGTATGCTCGCTGCAACTTCTTCGTGTTGTCGATGGTTTCAGAAGTTTGGATCACTCCAACGGTGTCTTTCAATCGCGGCAGTAGAGTCAGGATAATCCTCCCACTGCGAACGATCTCCTTGACGCCTGCCTTATCCCCGTTCGCCGAAACCTGAAGCCGGTCGAGACGTTGGTTGATTTCCCGTGCAAACTCGAAATTTGGCTGAGACGAAAACTGGAGCATCAGATAGCCCAACTCAGCGACTTCTAGCGAGTTCAAATCCCTCGTATCCAAAGACCTCGGAAGCGAAGCTATCGACTGGTTAAAGGTCGCCAACGAATCCTGGAACATTACATTTTGCGTACCGAACGCTGCAACGGCTGCGTCGGTCGCATCTACTGAGCTCTTCACCCGCGCCAGCAATTCAGAAAATTCACCGGCCCCGTCGAGGCCCGCCCGCCTAAAAAGCTGCTGTAAATCTGCGACGCTCGTGCGCAGTCGCCCCAGAGGGACGATAAGAGGATGGTAATTCCGAAGAAGGCCGGCGTGAGCACGCAACACATTCCGCTGCAGCATCGCGCAATCCACGTCGATCGATTGCAGCTCTGTCAGGATCGCTTCGTTGCTTTCGTTGTCTTGCCAAGATCCTATGGCCAGAACCGCAAAAGATATCGAGGCAATTACCAGTACCAATACAGACCACGATTTGATATCAAGCAGAACCCTTCGGGAAGGTGATAAATGATCCCAAATCATGCGGTCACCTCTCCTTCTGACAGCCAATCCAACTAAGCAGATTTCGCGGAATCAACGGAGCCCAGTGGTCTGACCCAGTTTCTCATTACTCCGCATCCACGGTGAAAAACACCGACCGAACAAACCAAGCTGGTCCGACAAGAATTTGGCGGCGACTCCTATGCGCTTTCTTCCCATCAGCCAACGAGAGAAAGCAACTCGCTTCAATTTTCTCGATTGAAGCCAACTCTCATCTCCGCAATTCGGCGCACACCTCCA
Organism: Pararhizobium sp. O133; assembly: GCF_051669845.1. Taxonomy (NCBI): domain Bacteria; kingdom Pseudomonadati; phylum Pseudomonadota; class Alphaproteobacteria; order Hyphomicrobiales; family Rhizobiaceae; genus Pararhizobium; species Pararhizobium sp. O133. Next base: position 83,228 of record NZ_CP196429.1, read on the forward strand.
TGACCCTGTACCGCCTGCCATTCACCTTCAATCGAGAGATTGGGAGCATGTCTAAGCACCGTAGCAAGTCCTTCTTGCAATTCCAAACGAGCCAACGCTTCCCCAAGGCATCGATGTTCACCGGTGCCAAATACCATATGCCAGCGCATCTGCTTGCGATGAATATCGAAAAGTTGAGGGTGGACATAGTGTTTCTCGTCTCTTAGCGCGGACATGGTGCAAAGTGCGAGAAGACTATTTTTGGGTAGTATGAACCCGTCAAGATCAATATCTGCCAGTGTTGAACGGGGATAGGATCCGACTGGAGGCTCAAAGCGCAGTCCCTCCTCGACGGCGGCGGCCACGAGAGTACCATCGTTCAACAGTGCGTCCCATGCCTGTCGATGTTGCAAAAGCTGTCCGGTCAGTGCAGTGAGGCCGGTTTTGGTCGTGTCAGTTCCAGCCAAGATGATAAGCATCAGCTGGGTTAGGCCTTCGACGGGCGAGAGATCCTCCGCTTCTCGCGTTGCGTTTATGTAGGATGAGAGGAAGTCATCACGCGGATCCGTTCGGCGATCGTCAATTACCGCTTGCACGTAGTTCTTAAACTCGACCGCTGATTTTTCGATGTCCGGAAAGTCGGCATCCCGCCATGAAGGGCTCAGGCAGCGAGCAACGCGATAGACGAGTTGAGTAAAATAGGGAATGTCGCTTGGCGGGAGGCCTAACAGGCTGGCTATCGTAACGGCTGGGAGCTTTGAAGCATATTCCCCCACGAAATTGAAGGAACCAAGCTCCTTCAAATCTCGAAAAAGGATCTCCGTCAATTGCCTTATTTGCGGACGTAGATTTTCAATCATCCGGAATGCGAAAGTCCGAGTAAAAGGAGAGCGACGCCTGCTGTGGGTTTCCTTGTTTGAAAAAAGCATGCTGTAGCGAACGAAGTCGAAGACCGCTCCTTCGTTGACCCCCCGATTGAGCATCAGTTCCGTCTCTATCTGACGGGTCCGAGGGTCACTACTTAAGCCCAATACATCGTCCGCCCTAAGTACGAGGTATACGCCGTCCTGCCTGCGGAGGAAGGGCCGCTTCGGCCGCCATTCTTTAAAAATAGCGTGGCCGAACCGATCTAAGTCCGCGATACTAACGTTGTCTGGGTCGATCGACGCCGATATCATTGGCCCGGACTCTTCCGACACTTTTTGAGAAACTCTACCATTCATAAAATAACCTCTGGAGGATACGCTCTTACGAGCAATTCGAGCAAAACTGCTGAATGCGGCGGCAGGCTTCCTCGATAAGCGCTTCCGACGTCGCATAGGAGATGCGGAAGTTCGCGCCGAGGCCGAAGGCCGAGCCGTGAACGACGTCAACGCCTTCCGATTCCAGAAGCTCGGAAACGAAATCCTCGTCCGTCTCGATGACCTTGCCCGACGGCGCCGTCTTGCCGATCAGGCCGGCGCAGGACGGATAGACGTAGAAGGCGCCTTCCGGCACCGGGCAGACGATGCCCTTGGCCTGGTTCAGCATGGAGACGACGAGGTCGCGGCGGCCTTCGAAGATCTTCTTGTTCGCCGGGATGAAGTCCTGGGTGCCGTTCAGCGCTTCGACAGCCGCCCACTGGGCGATCGACGTCGCACCCGAGGTCTGCTGCCCCTGGATCATGTCCATGGCCTTGATGAGCTGGAGCGGGCCGGCGGCATAGCCGACGCCAGCCGGTCATTGCATAGGCCTTGGAGACGCCGTTCATCGTCAGCGTCCGGTCGTAGAGGCTGGGCTCGACTTCAACGGGCGTGACGAACTTGAAGTCGCTATAGGTCAGGTGCTCGTACATGTCGTCGGTCAGCACCCAGACATGGGGATGCTGCATCAGCACGTTGGTCAGCGCCTTCAGCTCCGCATGCGTATAGGCCGCACCCGTCGGGTTGGACGGCGAGTTGAAGATGAACCACTTGGTCTTCGGCGTGATCGCCTTTTCGAGATCCGCCGGCTGAAGCTTGAAGTCATGCTCCTGGGTGGCCGAAACGAAAACCGGCGTGCCGCCGCAAAGCGCCACCATCTCGGGATAAGACACCCAGTAAGGCGCCGGGATGACGACTTCATCGCCCGGGTTCAGCGTCGCCATGAAGGCGTTGAACAGGATCTGCTTGCCGCCGGTGCCAACGATCGTCTGCTCCCAGGAATATTCCAGACCGTTTTCGCGCTTGAACTTGGAGGCGATCGCCTTGCGCAGCTCGGGGATACCGGACACCGGCGTGTACTTCGTTTCGCCGCGGTTGATCGCGTCGATGGCGGCCGTCTTGATATTGTCGGGCGTATCGAAATCCGGCTCTCCTATATTGAGGCGGACCACGTCCCTGCCCTCAGCTTTAAGCTCGCGAAACTTCTGCGAGACAACGATAGTGGCAGAAGGCTTTATACGGGAGAGAGCATCGGAACGCACGAACATGACAGGCTGACCCAAACGTTTCAAAAGGAAGTCTTCCCGATGTTTTTATGTTGAACGCGCTTCGGATTTCAATCGACGCGTGGTCCCCTGTTACAAATGAAATCAAATTTGACGTCCTCAGCGAAGCGCGCGATTTGAAGTCGTTCAAAGCGGCTTGGTATGCCGCCGCGTCTGCGATCGGCAATTCTGAAAGCCGCCCCTGCGAAACTCGTCGCTTTAAGAGCCCGAGTGGTCCTCGATCAGCGCATCAGTTTGCCGAACGGATTTGCAACTTTGTGAGCGTTACAGATGAAGCTCGATCCGACGTTTCAGCTCTGTTGAGATCATGAGATAAGGCCTCAAAGAAACGCCTGCATCATCAAAGAATTCTTCGACCGGTCAATTTTCCAACGCCGTTGCGAAAGCCTTTGTTGCGTTTTAAACGATGCGGGAAAAGGAGGCTGGGGCTCCGAAGAGCCTGTTGAAATCATGTCCGCAGAAAGCCATCCGACCGAATCCCAGATGACGCCGAAAAAGCTGTTCTATCTGACGCTGGGTTCCATCGGCGTCGTTTACGGCGATATCGGGACCAGCCCGCTCTACGCCTTTCGCGAGGCGTTGAAGCCGGTGGCCCATGACGGGCTCACCCGTTTCGAGGTCATCAGCCTGATCTCGCTGATGATCTGGGCGCTGACGATCATCGTCACCATCAAATATGTGCTCTTCCTGCTGCGCGCCGACAACGAAGGCGAGGGCGGCACGCTGTCGCTGCTTGCTCTTTTGATGAAGACCGCCAACGGCCATACCGCCATCCTGATGCTGCTCGGCCTCTTGGGGGCTGCGCTTTTCCTCGGCGACGCGATGATCACGCCGGCGCTGTCGGTGCTGTCGGCGGTCGAAGGCCTGAAGCTCGTCACGCCCAGGCTCTCGGAATATATCGTGCCGATCTCGGTGGTGATCCTGGCGCTGCTCTTCGTCGTGCAATCGCGCGGCACCGGCGCCGTCGCCAAATTCTTCGGCCCGATCACCGCCGTCTGGTTCCTCGTCATGGCCGCCGCCGGCATTTCGCATATCTCGGACGATTTCGGCATTCTTGCCGCCTTCAATCCTTACTATGCCGTCAGCTTCCTGCTGCATGAGGGCTTCTACGGCGTCGTCGTGCTCGGCGCCGTCTTCCTGACGGTGACGGGTGCGGAGGCGCTTTATGCCGATCTCGGCCATTTCGGCCGTCGCCCGATCCAGTGGGCCTGGTTCCTGCTGGTCTTCCCGTCGCTGACGCTGAACTATCTCGGGCAGGGCGCACTCGTGCTCGGCAAGCCGGAGACGATGTCGGATCCCTTCTACCTGATGTATCCGCAATGGGCGCTGCTGCCGGTTGTCATCCTGGCGACCGCGGCGACGATCATCGCCAGCCAGGCTGTTATAACAGGCGCTTTCTCGATGGTGCGCCAGGGCATCAACCTTGGCTTCCTGCCGCGCAGGGAAATCCTCTTCACCTCGGAAACCAATACCGGGCAGATTTTCGTGCCCTCGGTCAATGCCGTGCTGTTCATCGGCGTCATCTTCCTGGTCCTGAGTTTCAAAACCTCGGACGCGCTGGCGACCGCCTATGGCATCTCCGTCACCGGCGCCATGGTCGTCACCTCGATCATGGCCTTCGAATTCGTTCGCGCCCGTTGGAACTGGTCGCTGCCGGTTGCGGTGATCGCGCTGGCGCCGCTGGTCATACTCGAATTGATCTTCCTCGGCGCCAATCTTTTGAAGATCCACGACGGCGGCTATATCCCGATCCTGATCGCCACGGCCTTTACCGTCATCATGTGGACCTGGCGCCGCGGCACTGCGATCCTGATGGAAAAGACCCGCCACACCGATATTCCGCTCGCCTCCTTCGTCAGCTCGATCGAGCGCAAGAGCGAACATTCGCCGGCCCAGGTTCCCGGCACGGCGATCTTCCTGACCAGCGATCCGGAATCCGCACCCGCCGCCCTGCTGCACAATCTCAAGCACAATCACGTGCTGCACGACCGCAACGTCATCCTGACGATCCGCACGGTCAACAAGCCGCGTGTGCCGAGTCAGGACCGTTACAAGGTCGAGCAGATTTCCGAGCGTTTCTCGCGCGTCGAACTGCTGTTCGGCTTCATGGAATCGCAGAACGTCTCACAGGCGCTCGCGACGCTGCGCAAGGCCGGACTGAAGTTCGACATCATGTCGACCTCATTCTATCTCGGCCGGCGCAAGCTGGTGCCGGACGCCAATTCAGGCATGCCCTACTGGCAGGACCGGTTCTACATCCTCCTTGCGAATGCGGCCTCACTCCCATCAGACTATTTTCACCTTCCTGCCAACCGGGTTGTTGAACTGGGATCGCAGATTATCGTTTAGACGCGGCCCCTGACGGCGACCGGCGAGGACCACTCTCGACAGTGTTTGGCAAACAAGGGATTGTCCCGACTTTGCGAGCAGGTTCGGACCAATATCTGCCTCTAATGCAGAGCGAGCCGCATTCATCCAGCCCCGTTGGATTACAGCTGAAACTGACCTTCTCCCACGGCAAATCATTTTAGCACATTCAGATTGCATAGGGGGTGAAAGCTGTACAAGGAGACTGAACCATGAGCCTGAACGAAAAACCAGGTACTGCAAACAGCCGCTCGGATCTGGAGCCGGCTGGTGTCGACGGCACGCAATCGACAAGATTGCCAACCGCTTCAGAGATCGAGGGACCAACCGTTGCGCTACAAAGATCATTTTTTCAACAGTTGCTCTTGGACTTTGCCTACGGATGTGAATTTTTTTATCCACTACAGCAATATGAAGCTTTCACTTCGAAAGCAAAAGACGATGATGAGAACTGATGGCGGCCACTCGCCGAAGGAGTTCAAGGCGGCGACGCTTGAATCGGTTCTCGTTTACGAATGCGCCGCGCCTGACGCGGATTCAGATCAAATGTTCCAAAGCTACCCGCACCCCATTGCCAATGTCGAGAGATGACGACTTCCAACGACGCCTTGGCGCCTCAAAGCGGTATGGCTTGTCGTGATACAATAACCGACTGCAGAAATTGCCATGTCAATGCGGTGGGAGTGGGCGACTGACCGGGGGAAAGCCGTTTGGTACATACATCTACGTCTTAATCCGAAACAAAGTGCACTCGAATTTCCTGAAGTAATGAGAAGCCAACGTAGTTTTTTCGGTATGACATCCAACGGCAACGCGTCCGAAGGCAATGCTTTACATTTGTAACACGATTGACATTTAACCAACCTCGAAGGAACGCTAGAAGTTCCAGTACACCAAACGAGCTGAACTCAACGGTGGACAATCAGAACGATTGGGCGGCCGGCGGAAGATGCATGAGCAGACACGAAAGCCGGAACAAACTGCCCCGCTGGCCACTCCGCGAACAGCGATGCTTCCAGTCCTCCCCAAGATCAACATTCAACTCGCCCACGCACATCCAGGGAGTAATTCAGTATGTCGAATTTTTGCTTAAAGTCTGTGCAGGTAACAGCAATCGCATCGACTATAGCGCTCGTGCTGGCCGCGAATACCTTGGCACAAGAATCTTCCACCGCCTCTCCATGGCCGGACACACCAACCGCTCGGATCGAGGCGCTCGCAGTTCTCCAGACCTTGAATGCAAATCTCCTGGGAAATCCTAGCGCCACCTTGACGCTCGATCGCTGGTGTGCCGCGCACAAACTCGCCCCGGAAGACTCCAAGATCGTTGCCCAGCGCGTGCGCGTACAAGACACGCCCGCCGATAGCAGTATCCGAGAACTTCTTGCCGTGGGATCAGAGGAGCCTATCGCTTATCGCCGCGTTCGCCTGGTTTGCGGAAATCGCGTACTATCAGAAGCCGACAACTGGTATGTTCCGGCGAGACTGACAATGGAAATGAATAACGCGTTGAGCACCAGTGATATAGCGTTCGGCAGGGCCGTTCAGTCTCTTAACTTCACCCGCACCAACCTATCTTCCAATCTGCTTTGGTCTCCTCTACCAGAAGGCTGGGACATGGGAAATGAATTAACTGCGAACCGGAGAGGACCACTGGTCCTGCCACCGTTTCTTCTCGAACATCGTGCCGTGTTGAAGCTGCAGGACGGCACACCATTCAGTGCTGTGGTAGAAAAGTACACAAACAAAGTGTTGGATTTTCCGGCTCCGATAGCAATCCAAGGCTGGCTATTGGGACGCACGACCCGAGCGTCGGGCAGCACGCCCACGCGCTCCTGTTCTACATCTCCGGTCGAGCCTTGTCCTATGTCAATCTCACGATGAAAGCCCCTACTGCGGATTGCGGCTGGCGTTTTCCCCTTGGAAAAGCCGTTCCGGGTGCCAATCAATCCTCATTCCTCGGACCAGCACAGCTTGCAACGAGGCCGATGCCGATTGACTGCACCAAACACGAATGAAACCTGGAGCACAGCGGGGACAAGTCACCTTGTAATCCCTCCACTCACGCCAACACGGAACGGCTGCCGAGAGTTACCGTGACAATGCCGATCTGTCCCGATCGCGGGAGGATGAATCGAATTCGGCGCGCGTACGGGTGTAGGCATCACCGACGTTCTTGACGAAACTCTCGTGTGCCGTCAGAAGGCCGATAGCATTTGGCCCTCTCGTCACGACCGATCGACTATATCTTTCGATTATGTCAATCACCTCGTCGATAGGTTTCACCTCCGGTTCTTTCGCGTCTTGATACCTGCGGGGATGCGCCGCCATGTTTTTTTCAATCTCAAAGTCTGCGACAGCCCGGCGGAACAGGCGCAGCAGCTCCGGGCGATTGTTCCTCTCGTGTTGTACCCGAGTTTTTTGGTCGTCGTTTAAGTGCTTCTCGCCCTGGACCAATACGTCTGCGGCGGGGCATTTCTGACCCTGGTTCCAAGTAAGAGGGGGATCAAGCTGCAAGATTTCGATCGAACGTTCGATTAAGCGCGTCTTATTGACTTCCCCAAGATCGTCCAGATGCTTTATCACGCTCAGAATTGCGTCGCACTGATCAGGCTGAGGGAGGTTCAGGATGTTGGTTGTGAATCGTGCTTTTCCAGCCTCAGATTGAAACTTCAGAAGTGGTCCTACCGCCCGCGTTCTTGCCGTTTCAGATGGCCGGTTCACCTGCCAATCAGGCAATTGCTCCCCAGGGATGATTGTATCGAAGACTGCTTTTGCCGATGTACCAATCCTTTTCACGCGAGCGTGATAAATTCCGATAGGGCCTCGACGTAAAGCTTCGCGACCTGCGGAGCCAGTTCGCTCTAGATTTCCGAGATCTCGTGCGGTTTCGACCACATCCTGGGTTGGAACGTAGGTAGCAACTTTTGCAAGTACATCGGAAGGTAGGTTTCGGTTTGGTGACGCAGGATCACTCTTCACCCGAGCAGACTCAGATTCTCGGGGAGGTGTTCGTTGGCTGCTGGACGGCATGAGAAGCTCCATTTTTCTTCAATCACGCTAACCTTACTCAGATGAAAAGGGCGTCTCCACTGCTAATCTATTACTTTTGCAACACTTGAAATGCAGGTTGGCTGCATGAACGAGCGCCAACGCTAGCGCCCCTGCCAGCCCAGCGGATCAAATACAGCCACCCTCTTTTTCTCCAACTTTGCGAGGTGACGCTACTTGTCGCGATCTAAATGTCGCTGATGGTCGAGGGAATAGGCCCCTCCCGCCGGCGCAGAGATTGGCAATCTTACTGGACACGGCGCCATATCACGGCAATCGGCTTCTTCAAGTGCATTGCAGAAAAACGAATGCGCTGTTGACGGATCTGCTCATGAACACGGCAGGCGGGATTAAGGATCACAAACGCGCCACCTTCTCAACGATGCTAGTTAAAAGGCTCCGCATGTACGGCCACGATCGCGCGAGCTAGCCTTCATCAACACAGCCGGCGAGTCGGCGCATATATCCCGCTATTTTTCTTCGGCTATAGCCGGTCGATAGGTCTTAGGCTAACGTCGAATCAGCGGCAAGGTCCGCAAAACGTGACATCGCGCCCTCGATATCATCCCACGCAAGGGCATCTTTCCGATGTTTCACCTGCACATAGATACGGATGCCATCGAGTTGGATTTCTACATCTTCGTCGCTTTCGACAGCGATCTCCCGCGCAGCGATGGTTGCGGCTGACAACAAACATTGAACTGCATAGAGGTGCTGGAATAAGTAGCCGCGATGCACGGCTTCGATCCGACGCAGTTGCGCTGGGTCCAGAACACTGTTTCCTGAACGGCCTAACTCACCCAAAGCAGCGCATCCTCTTTTATCACAGCCTTCGTTTGCGGTCCCATTCTCTTTCCAAGTCAATGCAGGAACGGCATCAGGATGTTGCCCATACCGCGCCGTATCTCGATGCAGTCGCTGCACAGGCGCAGGGAGGGTACGCCCGGCATCGTCTGAGCGCCATTCGCAAGACGGTAGGACATGGCTGGCCGGTCGCCGCATGACGAGCAGACTTCCGAACTTCCTTCCGCCGTGACGACCATGCGCGACAACGCGGCCAGCTTCGGTTCGACGCGATCAACGACCGAATACCAATAGGCGCTGTGCGGCTCGATCTGCTCCAACTGTTTCTTCAGGTCGTCAGGATAGTGCTTCAACAGCCACGCACACGCGACCTCCCTGCGGATCTGATCGTTAAGCACAAGAGTTTCGTACAGGTCCACCAACAGCCGGAGGGATTGACCGCCGTGCTGGGTCTCTAGCATCTGCAACTGTATGAGGTTAATGGAAAACCGCACGCCTCCGCTGTAAGCCTCGCTCACTGTACCTATGCAGTATTCACGTATGTCGGCCATCTGCTCGGGCGCGGACATCGTTGCGATTAGGCTCTGGTCGTAGCGCCAAGGGTGAGCCGCTATTTCACCGCGCCACAGATCAAGGTAGCCGCTCTCGCGCAGAACCTCTGCAATCTCCGGATCAGCCTCAGGGCGAACCACGAGTAAAGCATGGAGTTCGTTTAGGCTCTCCAAGTCCGGAACGAACGTACGAGCGACGTCAAGAATGGCTTTGTGGGCCTGATGTGTATCTCGGATCGGGTTACGATTGGTTTCGAGCCAACGCCATTCTTCCTCGGACACGGCTTCGGTCTCTATCGGGATTTCCACCAGCAAGCGACTACGTCGTAAATCCTCCGGCGAGCAATAGTCTGCGTCCGGCACAAGATTGATGCCCGCGTTTCTGTAGACGCGGGCCACTAAACGAGAGCAATATTGCCGCTTCGATCTCGGCTTTCGGACAGCAGCGACCGACCGCATGGCCTCCGGCACAGAATAACGCGCACCGATCTCGGCCCGCGCGAAATCGATTACATTTGAAAGTACCTCGCGGGGGAGAGCTTCCTTCAGGCGGAAATGGAAAACCTGCTCGTCATCCTCGAACAACTCCCGCTGCAGGTTGCGCGCCTGTACCCCGTCCGCGGTGGAATCGATAAACGAACCATGCTGCACGCAGATCATCGCGTGTGAAACGATGCCCCCCGTGCTGAAGCGGATCGATTTGCTTATCTTTCCCGGTCGAGCTGTGAGGAGAATATCTCCAGGCTGAACACTTTTGATACTAATGCGCTTCATTCCCCTCCCCCGAAGCCGGCCGGCATCTATTGCTGCTAGTGCGGCCAGGACAATTGATCGCGCGGCAAACGATTGTCTGGATCGTGAACATGCACGTCATCATCTGGGATGAGATTGGCAGAAAAAATTACAAGATTAGTTCCGCCAGCGTGCCTTAGTGACGGAAAGAGCAGCCCCCGAAGGCCGGATGAAATGACTTTGTCTGCCAACTTCCAGGAGGGAGGGACCTTTTTGTCGATGCGAGCGATTTTTCGCCATGCACAATCCCATTGAGACCAAGCTGCATCCCAAAGAAGCGGATCGAAACCTTGCGACAGATCGGCTACTTCGCTGAGCGTGATCTTGTACGCTGCAAGCGTCGCCGGCGGTGTGATGCTCGCGCCCTGTCGATATTCTTCGAGCGCGGTTTGGGGGGCCTCGGAAAGATAGAGAGCCTCGACGCCGGGTCGATTGAAGCGACCGCCGTCAATAGCGGCCCCGGCGCCGCTGGTTGGAAGAAACGCCCATTTAGGTGTTAGATACCGATGAAAGACTGCGTTCGGGCCGATGCGGGTAATCTTCACCCGCGCGCTCCATTCTCCAGGTCCCGAATATAGGCAAGAACAGCCTCTATCTCACCATCGGCAACAAGCTCCGCGGCCGTGCGATGGCCATAATCGGCAATCGGTTCATTTCGATACCAGTAGATTGCCTTCGCAAGATCACCAGTCAGCTCGGCGGCCGCAGAGATCGCCTTGATCATTTCCCGCATCCTGCCCTGCAAGCGTTCGGAGGAGGGATTGCGCAGGGTATTGCGATGGACACCGGTCAATTCTGCAAGGTTTGCGACTTTGACGCCGAGCGCCTTTGACAAGCGAGACGGCGAAATATAGGGCGTCCGCGGTTCCTGAAGGCTATCAACAAAGCCGGAAACAACTGTGTATGAATGTACTGTCTGAGCCTGCGCCATGCCTAATCTCCGCTCAATCTTATGCACAATATATGCACATTTTGATGCACATCAAGGTTGGCTAGTAAAAAATCACGCCTGCTGCGTTCTTGAACGACATTCCACGTTCACGCCTCTGCCTATCAAGCGCCTGCGTCTACTCTTCATCGATGAGCGTTTTAGTAGTAGCCGGTATAGTCAGCACCAAGATCGAAAGCGCTGGCCAGTTCCTCGAGCACGACGAGAACGATGGAAAGCAGCATTTCGTACGCTCCGGGCTATCGAAGCCGTCGGTACTGCTCTTCCCACCATGAAAGAGGTTGTTACGGACGGTCTGGCAATAGCCGATAACCTGCCCAAGCTCACAAGTACTGGCGGGAAAACCCACAGCTCTAAACGCCAGCATTCCATCGTCGCCAATGATCTGCTTTTTCGGGTTAGCCGCGATCAACGCCACAGCGGCTTCGCTGCTTTTATAATCTCCTTCCCAGCGCTCTCGAAATTGTCTCCACCCAGCCTCCGCGGGCTGACCTGGCTCTGTTTTCTTTAGGTAACCGTTGGCCTTGAGCGCATATTCGAAACGCGCAAAAAAATAGAGAAAGTCAAAGGCGAGAGACACTAGGTCCTCCCCAACCTCGTCTCTTCGCATAATGCCCACCGTTCCTAGGAGATCCGTAATGCATGAAAGCCTGATACATTCAATGCGTCAGCATCGGGAGTAGCGACCTCCAAAACTATCAGGACAACGGCGGTCGCGCACCTGTCACCGAAGGAAAATTCCATCGATATAGATGTTGCGAGAAATCTTCTTCCGACCTGGATACATTCGCACGCCGCCGCGAGGATGAGCTCGAAGGAAGTCCGCAACATCGTCCAAGGTATTAAGGGGTAAGGGATCCACGTTTGATCCGAAATGATGACAGGCGTAGTAGCCGTCGGAGCCGCGTTCGACACGTCCGATGACCAGGCCGCCGACAATTCGCTCAACTCTCGTGACTGGCATCGTTACAGCTCCCCAAGGGCCGATCAACATAATCGCGAAATCGGTCTCCAGTTCCGAAGCAAGATGATAATCGAGATATTCTGTTACATCCGCGTTCGTAGAACATTTTACACCCCAGGCTGCGACTGAAATCAATATCTCACATTATCGCCGTGAAGGCGGCCGTCATTGATACATTTAGGCCATAATGAAACGCCGCAGCTTTCGGCGAAGAAGCGGTAGTGTCATTTGCTCATCAAATCGAATCTCGACAAGTTGGACGGCATTTTGTTCACAGAGACTTCTCTTTAAGGCGTCGCGTTCCATGTTACGTTTTAGCGCCACTTCTCCTCCAAATGCAGTAATGGCTCTGTAGTGCTGCTCACCATGGTGTTCCAGAGCAAGGCCGATGGCGGGCAGATACACGTCAAATCGTTGGCGCCCCAGCCATGGGGGCGACGCCTCCCTCAGGATAACTTGGTCGGGAAATAGCTTTTTCACCAGACTGTACATTTCTGCCTCCCTCATCCATCGGCGAACACCAAGAGTGTACTGGACTTCGGAACGCGCAGTGGACTTGTCCATTCCAGACATCAACATCAGCTGATCGATATACGGCGTGATAAATTCCCCAATATCATCACCGTAGAAGCTGGCAGCAGCCTCCGGTCCCGAGCGACGGGCGATACACAGGTGGCATATTTCGTCGATGTAGGTCGCATCCGACAACAATCGAACAACCTGATGGGTCCATGCGCCTGAATGAGATGCAATCCTTATAGCCTCTGACATCATCTTTTCATGAGCTAGGCGAGCGCATGAACAGAAACAACGCTTCCCGGTAACTAAATGATCGAATGCAACAAACTCAAAGCCCTCGATCCCAAACTCATAGCCTTGCGTACGCGGACCAGGTCGAGGGTTCGCGACCAGCGGCTGCTCAAGGCAAATCGCCTCCATCATTTTCTTGGTTTCAAGAAACGTGCTGGGCGGAATCGTCACGTGGTTCAAACGCAGGATGTGATTGGTTTGCGTTTTTAGCTGCTTCGACCAAAGTCGGTGTGTGATCAGCCCTGCAGGGCCACAATTTATGGGACTTAGGTGCAAACCCTGTGTGTCAATCTCAACGCCGTCAACCATGTTCTCTCTGGTTGTGGAAAAGGCCAGTTCGGCATACCAGGTGTCGTACCCGATGTCCGCAAGCCGCGCTAAGGATGCACAGCGCTCCTTGAAATACATCGAGTGAAGCTTCACCGAGGGGATCTTCCGGAGCGCCAAAGCTGTTTGCTGCCGAAGATTTTCGACGAGAATTTGTGTGAGCAGTTGTTCAACGGCATCCACCGGCCTCGTGCCCACGGTAGCGACCCTGGGTGCCAACGCTTCGGCAAATTCCTTCTCGGAAAAACCGATGGAAATGCGGCTACGCCTCACGCATCTGCCTCGCTTGCAAGGGCCCAATCGCAAATCCGGAGGACACCGACCAGCTAGATCTCATTCGAGACCTCGATGTCTTGGTTCAAGACGGCGCTTTCAACGAAGTTTCCGAGCGCACGAGCTGTTGAATCATAAATCGACTTCTCTCCGTCCGCGCTTGAAAGGGTGAGCACGAACGCAACTTCTTGCGCGCCCGCTTGGCTGTGATGCGTCCACCCAAATTGGTAGAGGTCACGCATGAACACGCGGGCGTAAAGCCGCAGGTATGGTCCGGAAAAGCCAAGTCCGCTCCCTTTTGAAAAGTCTCTGCAGTGCCGTCTGATAGGCTGCCATTTGCGAAGTTCATCGCGAGCGTCGTTTTCCGGAAGCGTCGACTCTTTCATTGAGCCAAGTAGCGACGGCCACCTATCCGCTCCCGACTGATACGCCAGAGATGTCTCCAAGCGGGAAGCGAAGTAGTTAGCGCCGCCAAACGGCGACACGAGAGGCCGCAAAACAGCGGTCAAGCTGGCGCGTCCGAACAATTTTCCGTCACGCACCAGCTCGGGAGGGATGGGAATATCGTTCCAGTAGTATGCGGTTCCTGGCTCGAGTTGTGCCCGCCACGCAAGCGTGACACTGCCGGGCGCGCAGGTCCAAGGGAGGTGCCCTTGATACGGGGTTCCCCAACCGAGGTTGGGATCGTGCTCACTTCGCTCGGCTGAATTGATGAGGAGAGCCTTAACCAGATCCGGCGTTGGTTCCCGTAAGCTATCGAAGGTGTGGGCTGCCAAAGACGATACCAACGGCGTTGCGTAACTGCTTCCCGTATCCACGACCCCACCCAGCATCCTGAGATTCGAAAACCACGACAGGTCCGGTTTCATCATCCCGTCAGGACCGGGACCTGGCAGGCATGCGGGGCAACTGTCACCCGGCGTACCGTCAGCAAGCGCCTGACGGCCCCCCACGACAATCGCCGCCTCGCAATCTGCTGGGGGATTAGGTCTTGAATTGTTATCTGGGGTGACATTTCCGACAGAGATGACGGGGAGGAAGCCCGCCGATCTCGCGAGAAGGCTGATTTCATGGCCGAGAACGCTGACCTCGGTGGGATCCAAACCGGCGCCGTCCTGATTGGCAGAGATGTTCCAGACGCGCGCTTCTGGATAAAGACGCGCAACCTCCGCCAGATAGTCGACCAACTCCCGCTCATCAAAGCGCCGATTGGCGTTCCGATGGGGGACGGCCTGAACAGTTCCGATACGGCAGTTTAGTTGAGGCAGCGAGCGATTTTTGTTCCAGGCGTGCCCATGGATAACGAGGGAGCTAACGCTATTTCCGTGAGGCTTGTCGGCTTGGGCGTTCGTGACGAAAGGTGTCGCCCTGAAAGCTTCAGCTGCGGTGTAGCTTCGCGCATGCAGACCGCCATCGACGACGGCAACGATTGGAGCATTCTCATCGATTACTGGTGCAGGAGGCTCCGCTCCTTCGCCAGGTGCTGCCACTCTGATCGGCCGCACAGGATCAATGCGATAAGAAGCGCCTGACGCAATGAGCTGTCTCAACCCTTCTTTATTCGGAATTCGAACTGCAGCGCGTCCGACGCCGGTGTTTCGATAATCTCGCATTGCCCTTGCAATGCTGGATTGTCGTGGTGTCGTGAGAGAACGCGGTTCTTCCGATTCCTCAGATGTTCCGAGCGTGAGCCGCACGCTGGTAAATGTCGGCATGACCAGCCTCTCATTGGCAAAGCGCTGGATACGCTCGAGGACTTCGGCCTTGGCATCTCGATCGCGGAACGGCGCAAGCCAAACAACGAACAAGCGTCCGTCATCATCTTCCGGTGCGGAATTCCAGAGCTCATTGAACGATCGACCGCGCAGACGACTTTTCGCATCAAATTGTCCGAGAGACGAAACACGGGATATGTCGGCTTGCACCGCATAGCCGATTGGATGTTCGATTGCGCGAAGGAGGCGAGGCAATTCTTTGACTTCAGCCTCGATCAAATAGCCGCCAGGAAGAGGAGCAACTAGCCTGCATCCATGACGCTGCGAGAACAAGTCATCGGGGGTGTGCGTTGGAGCAAGGGAATCCTCACTGAACATCCGAACGACTAGGTGCGTCAAACCCGAGTATGTGGGCAACTCTGTACGGTGTTCATAAATGTCGCGTGTTTCGCTCGCGAGCACGTCCTGCTGCCGGCCGAGCCGCTCCTTGACGATGCTGTCGATGCCTTTGCCACGCCCCGTCGGACTCCGCAGCGCCGGATCCATCTGAAGGCTCAGAACGGGATAGAGAAGAGGTTGGTCTCTAGGCTCCACCATACTACACCTCCCCTTCCTGTTGCTTCAGGTAAGCGTAAATGGCTTGCCGCGACACTCCGAGAATGCGGGCGGTATCCGCGCCCCCAATGGCGTACTTCTCCTTGAGGGCTATTGCAACCTGGCGTTTCTGCTCCGCATCCAATGGCTGCCGCTGTACAGGGACAGTACGGCCTGACCGCGGCTCCAGCAGAGCCACAACGACGGCTCCAAAATCAATATCACGCGACTCATGAACGGCATGACGCCGCGCCGACAGACTCATCGTTTCGATATCGGCCCCCGACAACCCTTCGGACACGACGGCGAATAGCTCGGCGCGCCTCTCCTCATCTTTGTCCTCGAAGAGAAAATGGCGCCAAAGGTCAGCGCGAACGCTTTCATCCGGAAGACCGAGTTCAATTTTATAAGGAAACCGCCTCCATATTGCAGGATCAAGAAGATGCGCATGATTGGTTGCAGCAACCACGATCGAGCTCGGGTCTAGCCCGTCCAACGCTTGAATGACGGTATTGACAACGCGTTTGAGCTCGCCCAACTCGTGACGATCGTCACGCAGCTTTGCGACTGCATCCATCTCATCGAGAAAAAGAACGGCGTTTCGCGCCGGCACGAAATCAAACACCGAGCGGATATTTTTGGCGGTGTCCCCGAGCAAAGAGGAGATGACCGAGTCGAGCCGGACGACATATAGCGGACGAGACAGTTGCGCAGCGATATGGCCGGCAAGGAGAGACTTGCCTGTTCCTGGCGGGCCAGAGAGCAGAAGCCCAAGACGTGAGGCCAATCCTTTGGCGCTCAAGTCATCAATGCGCCGAGCATCCGCGATGAAATCGCTGAACACATGCCACCCGCCTTCGTTGAGAAAAATAGGCGTATCGGGCCAGGTCTGCTCCTCGACAAGCGGCAAGCGGGATTTCGAGTCCACGGGCAGCGATTCCACGTAGCCAGACGCCTTCAAAGGCACCCCCCTCTTGCGCACCAGGGCCTTCAGCTCCTTGGCAATGGAAGTCTCACCATTCTTGTCGAGATCTCGCGCAAGCGCATTCGCAGCTCTGCGTACGCGCGTGTAGTCAGCGGAAAGTGCCGCGTCGGCCAACTCCAGCACATTTTTCATCTCAATGGTCATGATCACTCCATGCGTAAAAATTCGTCATCCATTCGTAAACCACAATAGCCATATTGACAATTAAATTTTCCTTAATGTAAACTCTTACGGCACTCAAGAAAAAAGATTCTGATGCAATGACAAGGAAGAATCAGCATGTGGTTCCCCATAACGGCGAATGGGCCGTGCGGGGCGCTGGAAATCAGCGAGTGACCTCCACCCATGGAACGCAGGCCGACGCGGCTGCCGCTGCTCGCAAAATTGCGATCAACCAGCAGAGCGAAGTCGTCATCCACCGTCCCAACGGACAAATCCGGGACAAGGATTCCTACGGTCGCGACCCGTTCCCGCCGCGTGGCTAAAACCTGAGGCCGCCTGGAGTGAGGCGGCCTCTTCATCAAAGGAGAGAAGAAATGCAGTTTGAAGGCGCATTAGTTCGCGAGCAGGGCGTCACCTTCGCCATAGTCATCGTCAAGCCGCACGTTTTGAACAGCGGCCATCAGGCCGACGACGTTGCATATAGCTTCCAGCCAGCATTCCCGGGCGTGCCGATTGTTCTCATGGCACAAAACAGCAGGGGCGTACCGACATATCGTGGCCGACGTGATCTTGTTAATTTTCTGTCGCGGGTGCCAATGCAGGCGATACCCTGGAAGCGCTACACCCTGAACTGATCGGGAAGACTAGATAGATGCTAAAGACAGATACCCGCCAAGCGAATTGGCGGCGTGCTAATCCTGCAAAATATGAGGCTCACCTCTTGGTGCAGCGTGCCGTGAAGGCGGGCGAGCTGAGAAAGAACACGTGTGAGGTCTGTGGTGATGAAGACGTCGATGCTCATCACGATCAATACGACGAGCCATTGAACGTCCGATGGCTATGCCGTCGCCATCACACCAGGCTTCACCACTACGGCGGGGACCTGTTTCCCATTCGGACTTCGCCTTAGAAGGTCTCTCGGACGGACCATTGGAAGACAGCACGGTTGTCCAAGACGAAATTCTGCAGTTTGCTCCCGTCACAGCGCCTTCGTCCGGGTCGCAAATGCAGAAGTACGCTGCCCTCATTCATTCAATGAACATTGCCTCCCCTTCAGTTGGATCGAAGGCGACATCATCTTGAACGGCACGTCTGCTCAGCAAGCCGGCGTCCTCGAGCGCTTCGATATTGGGAAGGTCACGCAACGTCTCCATACCAAAGACCGAAAGAAAGTGTGAGGTCGTTATGTAAGTATAGGGCGCGCCTGGCGTCGGACTGCGTGGCCCGGAGCCGATAAAACCCGCCCCGCGCAGATTACCAACGACGTCACGGCTGACCTCCTTCCCAAAGATCTTTGACAGCTCGCCGCGGGTAATCGGCTGTAAATATCCCACCGCCATCAGCACCATCGCCTCGAACTCGGAGAGTGCCGCCGCCCCTCCCCTTGTCGGGGCCGAAGACGCGCGAATCGTCTCGGCAAACCGCGGCCGGGTGCGATGCTGCCAGCCGCCGGCGACCGACACCAGCTCGTAAGGCCGATCCCGCAACTCCTCGACGAGATCGTCGATCAACAGATCAATGCTACAATCCTTTCCCACCACACGCGCCAGCGTCTCGCGGCTGACCGGCTCAGCCGAGGCAAAGATCACCGCCTCAATCCGCAGCATCCATTCCCGCCAACGAAGTTCTTGCGGTAAGTCCTCGAGCTCGCGATCATACAGGACATCTTGCTGTCGGTCTTTTGCCCGACGCAGTGTGGTTTTTGTCGCGCTCGCTCCCCTCATCATCATAATCCAAAGATGCGGAAGGAGGAGCGGCCGGACAGCTCGCGCACCGCTTCAAAACTCTCGAGCCGATCGAACAGCCGGTTCGCTGCCCAGCGCGACAGCTCGCTTCCTGGGACCGACGCCAGAATAGCGTCGTCGGACAGCAAACGCCGGATCACCGGCTCGGCGCCCCTGGTACGGAGCTTTGGTGCCACAGCCAGCAACCGCGCTGCCCTTCGATCGATCTCCACGGCAGATCGCAGCGCCGCCGCCACACCATCCATCAAAGCCAGGCAGATCGCCCTCGGATAAGCCGCTTCGCCAGACCGGACGCGACCACGGCCGCCGATGGTGCGGAACGCCTCGCCAAACCGCTCGGGGATTAGCAGCGGTACGGGTTTCGGCCAGTTCAGCATTAGCGCCAGAACGATCTCGGCGAGCCCAAGCGACAGCACCTCGGTGTCCGGGCGAATGGTCGTAATCGCCGATACAAGCTCGGCAACTGCGAGGGGTGCCGCGCGCCCGGACTGGATCGCCGTATCGACAAAATCCGGGACGGAGACAAGAGCATCCTCCCAGCCAATCCCCAGCAGCGCGCAGAGCTCCTTAACGAATGGCGTGGCAATCGTCCCGGATTGGCGCGTCAGCATTCGTATGGCAAGAAACAGCTTTCCGGCCGGCCCGGGATCGTTGCCGGGCGCGGTGAGCAAAATCGCGTCGCGAATGGCGGTTTCCTCTTCATTGCGGCCAAGCATTCTGGCGGCGACGGCAGCTGATTTGAGAGCAAGGCGATCGCGCCAGCAGCCGAGCCACGGCGGATCGGCGCGGATCAGATCATCGAGCGATTTCAGGGCGATACCGGCGGCGAAGGCGGCGTCGGATTCAGTGATGTCGCGACCACGCGGCAGTGCCCATCCCGGCATGCGGGGCGACCAGGCGGGGGCGGTTGGAGCGGAGGGGTCGAACGAATCCATGCGACGGAGTGTAGATTAGGTGAGCGGTTTAGTCCAGCATTATCCGCCTAAACCGCACCGCTTGTCGCGGATATATAACGTCCGATAATCTTGCATTATCGGACGTTTTGCTCTTTATATAAAGAATGGCCCATATCATCGAGCAAAACGACGAAAATCACGCCACAGAGACCTCCTCTCCGTCTGAGAGCACGACCGCTCGCGACGCTATTGCCGCGCCGCAGATGGCGGTCGGCATCTCGACGGCCAGCGCTGGCCTCCCCTCCCCTCTTCCGGAGGCGCGGACCTTGCCGGCGCACCTCGAGCAGCTCGCCGAACGCGCCCGTACCTATGTCGAGGCGGCGAGCGCCGCCAACACCCGCAAGGCCTACGCCTCCGACTGGAAGCACTTTTCCGCTTGGTGCCGCCGCCAGGGTCTCGCGCCCCTACCGCCCGATCCGCACACCGTCGGCCTGTACATTACGGCGCTCGCGTCCGGCACTGCTGCGGCCGATCGCAAGCCCAGCTCCGTCACGACGATCGAGCGCCGCCTTTCGGCGCTGACCTGGAGCTACGCCCAGCGCGGCACGCCGCTCGACCGCAAGGACCGTCATATCGCCACCGTAATGGCTGGCATTTGCAACACGCACGCCGCCCCGCCGCGGCAGAAGGAAGCCCTCCTGCCCGAAGACCTGATCGGCATGCTGGAAACGCTCGACAGGGGAACCCTGCGCGGCCTGCGCGATCGCGCCATGCTGCTGATCGGCTTTGCCGGCGGTCTGCGCCGTTCCGAGATCGTTGGGCTCGATATCGGCCGCGACCAGAGCGAGGACGCGCGCGGCTGGATCGAGATCCTCGAGAAGGGCCTGCTCGTCACCCTGCGCGGCAAGACCGGATGGCGGGAGGTGGAAGTCGGCCGCGGCTCGTCCGATGCGACCTGTCCGGTTCTCGCTATCGAAACCTGGATCAAGTTCGCCCGGATTGCCAAGGGTCCGCTGTTCCGCCGCGTCCGCGGCCAGGGCAAGGATGTCGGACCGGACCGGCTGAACGATCGCGAGGTCGCCCGTCTCGTCAAAAAGGCGGCACTGGCCGCCGGCGTCAGGGGCGACCTCAACGAGGCCGAACGCGCGGCAAAATTCTCCGGTCACTCGCTGCGCGCCGGTCTGGCCTCCTCCGCGGAGGTCGACGAGCGCTATGTCCAGAAGCAGCTCGGCCATGCCAGTGCGGAAATGACGCGGAAATACCAGCGCCGGCGTGACCGCTTTCGCGTCAATCTCACCAAAGCCACAGGGCTTTGAGGCCCCTCCCCTGCTCACTATGAACTCGTTGGGGCAAATTGCGTGTCGGATTTTTAGCTTTCCGCTTCAATTGAAATTGTTAGCTAAAAGCCACACAGCGCATGGGCGACAATACGCTCCGGGCGCTGACCTCCG
Organism: Pararhizobium sp. O133; assembly: GCF_051669845.1. NCBI lineage: Bacteria > Pseudomonadati > Pseudomonadota > Alphaproteobacteria > Hyphomicrobiales > Rhizobiaceae > Pararhizobium > Pararhizobium sp. O133. The sequence continues at coordinate 104,110 of NZ_CP196429.1, forward strand.
ATCTCGCCTATTTCGAAGCCTGGGGTCTGGCGGCCTCCGGAAAATCTCTACCCTGGCCGGCGCCCGAAGCGCTGCTCCTGAAATTCGTCACCCATCACCTGTGGGATCCGGAGAAACGTACTGCCGATTCAGATCACGGCATCCCGGCAGACGTGGCCGAAAACCTCCGGCACCAGGGATTCCTCAAGTCCGCCGGCCCACATGCGCCGGCGACCGTGCTCCGTCGGCTGGCGAACTGGTCGACACTGACCAGATGGCGCGGGCTTACCGACGCCTTCGGCTCCCCTGCCCTCGAATCCGCCGTTCGTCTGGATGTGCGCGCCGTCCTGCGGCAACGCCGCCGCAAAAGCGCAAAGGCGGTCACCGGCGACGTGCTGGCCAAGCTGTTGGTGACGTGCGCGACCGAAAGCCCGCGTGATCTCCGCGACCGGGCGATCCTGATGGTCGCCTTTGCCTCCGGCGGCCGCCGGCGCAGCGAGATCGCAGGCCTTCGCCTGGAACAACTGACCGTGGAAGCTCCGATCGAGACCGAAGGCGGCACTCCCCTCCCCTCTCTCGCCATTCATCTTGGCCGTACCAAAACGACGTCAGGCGAGGAGGACGAGTCGTCTATCTCACCGGCCGGCCTGTCGAGGCGTTGAATGCCTGGCTGGCGGCGGGGGAAGATCGACAAGGGCAGCGTGTTTCGGGGGGGGGGGCGGGCGCTGGGGGACAATTTCGCGGCGGGCGCTCGATCCGCAGTCGGTCAACGCCGTTATCAAGCAGAGGGTGGAGATGGCCGGGTTGGAGAGCGGGGAGTTTTCGGCCCATGGGTTGCGGTCAGGTATCTGGCCGAGGCGGCGAACCGAGGCATTCCCCTACCCGAGGCGATGGAGCAGTCACGTCATCGCTCGATTCAACAGGCATCCAGCAATGCCACCAGACGGTGTGGACGCGCGGCGCGCTTGTTATGAGTCTGTCAGGACCTTGGTTCGCGCAAATTCAGTTGGGGATGGAAGTCTATCTCAAACGGCACTACTCAGGAGAAGCAGCCTAACTTAGCTCGGGCTTGTGAGCACTTCTGTAATTTAGATGATGACCGTTTTCATTGTTACGCCGGGGCCGTTGTAAGATCGCGGGCTTGGCGCCTTCAGCCGGATCTCGCAAACGTTTCAGGTTACCTCTGACGGCTGGCTTGCCAGAAGAAGACGACGACGGATTGAGGCTAGTATTCCGTCAAAGGTGAAGCACGACATCCGATAACCACCAAAGGCAACATTGTTAGCACGCCAGCGAAGTCGATCAAGATCATCTGGCACGAGATCCGCATCACGCCCTACAATCAGAAGCAGGTGAATTGTCGGGCTATTCGTACCGAAAATCCGTCTGAATGCGGAAGAGTTTTTTTCTTCCGACAGCCGCCACGCCCAATCAACCAACTGCGACGAGCCGTGCTCAAATCGGTTGGACCAGTGTTTCATTGATTTTCCGGCTTCGAGCTTTGTAAAGATGCTGTATTCTCGCGCGTCCTCGACCTCGATCAATGTGAATGCATTCGCCTCAGTATCGCCAGAAGCCGCGTCGCACACGAAATCGCCAAACAAGTCGAGTTCGCTTGCCCAGCAGTTGGGTAGTTCGACAGCATTGTTTCCGTAGCCAATAGCAGCGCAGAGATGCGGGCGCTCTTTAAAAAATGGCGCTATCTGATCCCGTTCCTTGAGATGGCTCTCGGATTTAAGGAGCTCGTCAAGTTCGTCCAGGTTTTGTCGTAAGATCGAAGTATCAAGATTTAAGGAAACAAAGGATTTCATACAGAGTGGGCCTGTGCCAACCTCTCAACTCTCCGCAATCCATCGAGCTGGCTACGCCTAACGACGTCCTCAATTTTTAGATTTTCGCCCTCGAAGCGAACGAGGACTCGCAACTCGGCTCCCACCCTAAGGGAAAAGAGATCTTTCGTCCCGAGCAATAGCTTTGTTTGCTCCAGAGCTGAGGATCGTCCGCCGCGCGACAGACGTTCAACAGCGTTGACCACCTTTGCTTTCTCTTCCGATGCGAGTTGGTCGAGGTATGACCGCGCTGTAAATGTCCACACTATCTGCATCGAAGCTGATCGCCTTTCGTTCCAACTATATAGTAGTACGATCCCCCCCACCTTTCAACGTGTTCCGACCTTGGCTGCAGTGAATGGCCTATCGACAGCAGCAGGACATTCGATAGAATGTTCGGGCCGTCCACCGGGGACCTCATCGAGCGTTACAACGGCTAAGTCGTGTCCAGGGCTCGCCACGTCGTCATTGCTTACGAGCACAGTGGCCAAGACCAAGTCAAGGCGATCGTGTCGACAGAGCGGTCGCAGCGTAGGAAAGATGGCCGGGGAGGCGCCCGAATGGACGACAACATAATGGGAGTCTTGTGTCGTTTTGCATTTAATCGCAAGACTCCGCATGCGATAATTTCAACAAGATAGCGTGGCACTTAAATTGAGATTGAGCAGTTAATTTTGAGATTCAGGCTTCGATTGGCACTTAAGGTGAGATTCGTCGCCATGGAAAAGATGAATGCCGTCGGCCAATCGTCCTCAGAAAATGCTAAACCGTCACAAACGGTTATTGCCAAATCGGAAGGTGCCAGACGCCGAAAATCGCACCGAAAATCTCAAATTAAATGCCACCACCTGCCGGAACGGCCGCGTTCTTACGATTAAATGCCAAACGACACCATCAACCACCGAATTTACGAGATTCCCGCCTTAGACGCCTGCTACTGCGGGTTCAGCGGTCGCCGACCGATGCGCATACTCGTTCGTGCTAGTAATCAAACTTAGCGACTTTGACCAAATCGCCGAAGCATGAACTTCAGCCTTTCGTTCTCCTTCCGGAGCTTCACGACCATGAGGCTTCTCAGATGGCGGTTTTCAGCCTCGAGAGCGGCGAGCTCTTCATCCAAGCCGCACAGCAGCGGGGGATCGCGGCGAAGATTGAGAATTGGTGCACTTGCGGGGCTCGCTGACGGCGTCTTCTTACTCCGTGCTTTCGCTCCAGACTTCGGAGTCCATCCTGAACCCGGGCTACGCTGCTGATGCACCGAGCGCGTGGGGTCGGACGCATCGTCTTCCACAGCTTCAGACTCGATGGAAAACTCTTTCGACGACGACGTTGCGGCAGGACTATCCGGAGGGACTTCGCCGTCAATCGGAACATCCGAGTAGTCTACCACCTCGAACTTCACCGCGACAACGTCCTCCTGAACTGATGCTGCTTGAGGCAGATCAAGCTTTGGCATCACATCGTCAGCCTCTACCGCGCGGGCAACAGCCTGCAAATCCAGATCGCCCCAGATTGAGGTTCGGCGAAGTGTCTGGCGCCTGTTCGTCTTATATTCGACGATGAAATTGGATCGTGGTGTTCGCATGTTCCTAAGAAATGGAATGAGTGAGGGCGCAGAATGATCAGGATGCACGGGAATTTTTGAAACCGGCCAATCCCGAGGATTGCACGTCAAGGTGATCGAGGGATGGACACCGAAAGACCGCTAACTCATACCATGTCTCTTGCGCAGATCAGCGTTTTCGGCGCGCAGCTTCTCTGAGAGCAGCTTTCTGAGGCGCCGATTTTCTTCCTCGAGCTGGATGAATTCGGCGAGTTCGTCATCCACCGAAAGAGATGCTGCGGAAACGGGTGGCGCCGGTTGAGCCAAAGCCTTCTTCCACTGATAATGAGTCTGATCCGAAATACCAGCGCTTTTCACGGCATCTTCAAGGTTGCGCCGCCAGCGACCGTAGCTTCAATCTGACCAATCTTTTCCAGCTTTTCCTCCCCGGTAAGGCCGCGGACCTTCTGCTTCGCCAGTTTCGACGCATTCGCACGAATTTTTTCAGCCTTCGTGTTATTTCCTTTTTGAAGTCTTTTTCGGAGCAGCGGGCTCAGCTTCTGCCGCTACGGCGCCATCCTGGGTCTGGATTTCTTGGTCAGCAATTATTCATCCTCTGTACATCGCTGCTTTGTTTGCCAGCGCGATCCAAGAGTCAATTGTTCTTGCCACCTGTACGGACTAATTCCATGAATCAGATGGCACGACCCGTGATAATACAATCGATCTGAACACATAGTCGTCGGGCTTCTCCAATCTAGAAACCAGTTCTCATGTGTTCGAATCCTGTAGTGCCCGGGTTCGGTGGTTTTGCTAGCCAACACGACGCTGCTGGACATGAGAACGCATCAAAGCCATCAATATTGGTCTAAGCGAGAACTCGCCACTCCGTCAGCCATCTTCCGAGTGATCGAAGGATCGACTTGAAGAGGTTCTATTTCATTCGCTGCGAGGTCCGATCGGGATATCGACGCAGCGGAGCGTCTTTCTCTCTAGGTACTAGCCGCCACAGCACAAGTTGAGCGCGTACCGATCTCCGTGCGAACGAAACCAGGCATCAAAGCTGCGCAAGCAAAAGGCCCACCGCCTGGCAACACCGGTCTCCGGGAAAAACGCCATAAGGTACTGGCTGGGATGGCTGCATGCAGAAGGCTGCTTTCGGCGATCGCATCCAAGCTTCGCCAACATATGACTCCCCACTGTGCAACGCATCCAAATATGTGGTCGCGGAGCGTCCGCATGGATATAAGGTCTCGCATTCGCTCACGCACCTGAACGGGCCGCCATTCTGAATGGATCTGCGAAGTAAAATCGCACCTTAGAATGCTATTATTGCAACCAAGTAGCAAAAACAACAATTTAGCTTGTGGTCAGCTGACAACAAAACAAAGCGGCGGTTCAAAGGGCACTAATGTTTTTCAAGGGATATAATTTGGAACCGCGATTAAGCCCGCCTTTGTTCGCCGCCATTGGCCCGCAGCAACGCCATCAACATTGGTCCGAGAGAAAACTCGCCGCGTTTCGCCCTCGACGTCAAATCGCGAAGATATCCACCGGCCGATGTGATGTGCCCCGCCCGCTCCAGGATTGCAGCCATCATTGCGGCCGCGTTTTCAGCCCCTATTACTTCGCAGGCGTCCTGGTAGGCCGACGGGCTTACCCCCAGCATTGATCGCACGACCACGGCGGCCATCATAAGGTCCCGCCAGCTGCCGATTGCTCCGCCCGGACCATACATGGAAATCTCCGGGCATGCCCGAAGGACCATACCAAGCGGGAATGATTTTATCGATTCGGCTCTTAGTTCAACGTTTTTACTCTGCTTCGCGCCCTGCTCGTTTTCAGAGCAAGGTTCAAGTTCATTGCTGGATTCGGTATTTGAATTCTGTATGTGCTGACGGAATCCGTCATCATTGGCGTCGGATTTTCCAAGATTGACGTGCCGTTCCAATAGATTGACTACTTCTTCCTTCAGCATCTCGACTTCGTCGAGAATTCCGATTAATTCGTCCGCCCCTTTTGCCCGCCGCAGCCGTGCCATGGCTTCAACATAAAGCTCCTCGACCTTGGCCCAATCCCCGGGAACGTGATCTTCCATTGCCGCAGAGATCAATTTCCGGACATCCCGTCGGGCAATTGTGATGCGCTCTTTGACGATTTTGAGCTTGCGATTACCCTCTGCGACCTGCTGGGCCATAACCGCAAGTTCTTCTGATCGGGCCAGAAGCGGCGCAAGACTGAAGCCAAAGGCTGTCTCGATGGACCCATCTGAGCTCTTGCGCGCATAGCGTTTCCCGTTCGGGCTATCATTCCGTTGGATGAGACCTGCATCGACCAAGAGGGCCAAGTTCTCGCGTAGCGTCGTGCCGGCGATACCGTTTGCCCGTGCCGCGAGTTGGGCATTGGACGGAAACACGATAAGATTCGCTTCCTCCTTGAGTTCAGCCTCAGGGTAGAATGATAGAAGCGCGTTGAGCACTGCAAGTGCCCGATCGCGCAAACCCAACAATGATCGCGCGTCACAAGCATCGCGATAGATCTTCCACTTGTCGGCCGATTTACCCTGCCTGATGTCGGCGGATTTGAACTGTGCCGCCACTAAGGCAAGCGTCATCGGCCGCCGCCCAAACGGCGTCGTCACATTTCCACTCTGCATGTCTTTCACCCTTCAATAGGCAAAAGAAATCTGCTCACCAAAAACGGTGCCAAAGACTCTTGACTGCGATTCATGGAAATGCGATTCTCAGGCTGCTTAGACCATTGAGAGAGGCTTCCACGACGGCGACGTTTGGGGGCCTTTCTTTTGCTGTTCCTATCCTTATTTATCCTTCAGATGACGGATTTTCCTTTCTGAAGTTCGCGTAGAGCGCAGGAAGCTGCTCCATAACAAACTTTGCAAAAGTCTCGTCTCTATCTCGGTTCATTTCGATTTTGCACTGCTTGCCGCCGATGGCGAGCGTCGCGATTTGAAGCCCGTCAGCAGATTTTGCGACCAAGCGGGTGGGGGCTACAGACGGCGCCGTCACATCATCTATCTTGGACGCTCTTAGGACGACCAGGAAACGATTGTCAGAATCCCTATGTGAGAAGGATTTGTCCTGGGTGGCTTTGCGGGCCTTCTTCTCTGCGCCCGGGACTTTCAAAAGTTCTGCGAGCTCCTGCCACCTCGGTCGACCGATCTTCGGCGCACGGCCAATGGAATCAATCAACCACTGCGGAACTGCCCGAGCAACTGTTACCAGCTTTTGAGCTTCGTGTCGGTCAACAGACAAAGCCATTTGTATTAGCGACCGTTGAAAACCACCCTCGTCCAGTTTGAGTGCAAACGCCGCCCGTTCGATGAAAGTCAGGTCTTCACGAGCGGAATTCTCAATGCCCTGCGCGACGACAAGACGATCGTCATCCAGTTCGCGGACATAGGCTTTGACTTTCAAGCCGAGTTCGGCAGTCGCACGTAGTCTGCGGTGGCCGTAGGCAACCTGATATCGTCCGATCTCAGCTGGATGCGGTCGAACAAGGATCGGAATTTCTTGTCCATGATCTTTGATCGAAGTCTTAAGGACCTCCAAGACAGCCATGTCTTGGTCCTCAAACCGGTCCGCGAAGGGCGAGGGGTCGACCAATTCTGGGTCTATTTCGACTGGAACAGCTCCGTCAGCAACTTGCTGCTTGAGCTCTTCGTAATGTCTTTCCACCTCTGAGAACGTGTCTTTCAACGACCGGACCGCACCCGAGGCAACTCGCTGCACAGGCTGCTGTGCGTCATTAGAAGCGGTCTGATCGTTGCCCCCGGCAAACATTGAGCGAATGGATTGTGTACGTTTGCTCATCGTTCCGACCCTATCCAAACAACAGTTCTAGTAAGACCGTGTAGTCAGCTGACAACACACTAAGGTTTTGATTTATCAGCGATTGAGCCGCCATCATCGACCCCAGACCTTGTTTATCTGGTCGATAATTTCCAGATTCACGGCATTGATGGATTCCATTGCTCGATCATACGTCGTCCGTCCTACCGCGCCGCGCGAGAGTTCATAGAGCGACTGCTTGGTAAGACCGGCATTGGCGATTGCCGTCGACTTCCATGCGGATGCCGCCATGACGTCGATTCCGAAGACGTCACGAAGCAGCGCCACGATTTCCTGCTCGGGGACGTCGCGCGGATCATGCCTCGTAATAAGAAACCGTAGAAAGTCGTAGTCGAGCCGTCCGCCGGCTTCTTCAATTACCGACACGAGATCGGACGTCATCAAGAGGAACTGGCTCATGGATGCGACATCGACCATTTGGGGATGGACAGTCACAATCATGCCACTCGCTGCGTTAAGGGCGCCCATGGTCAAAAAGCCCAGTTGTGGGGGGCAATCGACGACAACGACGTCGAAGTCCTGTTCGACCTGATTGATTGCGCCTGCGACACGTCTGAAAAATAGATCCTCCGGACGCCCTCGATTCTGCAGCATGAATCGAGGGGTCTGATGTTCAAACTCCATCAGTTCGAGATTACCCGGGACAATGCTTATCCCGGTAAAGTAGGTGCGCCGGATAACGTCCTTCATCGTCACCCTCTGGTCGTCGTAGCGGATCGCACCATAAAGGGTCGTGTTTTCGGCAACGTCGAACTCTGGCTGATAACCGAACATTGCGGAGAGGGAAGCCTGAGGATCAAGATCAACCGCCAAGACACGGTAGCCCTGCAACGCAAGTCCTTGTGCGAGATAAACAGCAGTTGTTGTCTTCGCGGAGCCGCCTTTGAAATTTGCGACCGTGATCACCTGAAGTTTTTCGCCACTGCGCCGACGTGGCCAAAATCTACTTGCTTCCTTAGGTCGAGCTCCGGCAAGATACTCACGGAGTTGATTGATTTGCTCCAAAGTGTAAGAGCGGCGACCGGCGCTTCCCAAATCTGGCGAAGGGCCGAGTCCATCGAGCGAAAGCTGGCGAAGATAGCCGTCTGACACGCCGACAATTTCGGCGACCTCGCCGGAAGTGAAAGATCGAAGCGACTTTTGTGCGGTAGGGGGAAACGCGCGCTCACCAACCGCCCTGAGTCTCGCAGACAACGCTTCCGCGCGCTGGGTGATGTGTGCGGAAGTTGATGCTCGATTAATGTGCCGGTCGATCACGTTCACTTGGGCCTCAGGTTTCAGACGGTTTATTAGCGTCAGACGCGTTATTGCCGTCTCAAGATAACGCATGATTCTGGCAATGCCGCAAGGGAAATAGCGTTAACAGAAGGTTAACGACCGCAGATCCACCTAACACACAAAATCCGGATTTATTATCTAATACAACCTGTTAGCATACCAGACCGTCAGCTATGTTCATGATTTGTCTTACTGTGAATCCTACAATCGTAACCCAAAGGAGACGACACGGAATCCGCATTGTCGTCCAGCTAAAGCAGACTCACCACCGCGACTCAGCTGGATCTTACCTTGTAGAATCCTACAACTACTCACCGTGTCCAAACCGTGCTGAGTTCTCCGCCGAACAACGACGACGGAGAAATTCATGCAGGTTCTCGCGATCTCAACACCGAAAAATATTCAGGAAGCTGAGCTTATCCACCGCCATCACGAGCTACGCGCGCGGGTCTTCGCCGACCGGCTAGGCTGGGATGTCGAAGTTATCGACGGCGTGGAATTGGATGCTTTCGACACTCTGATACCGACTTACATCCTCGCAATTTCCGACAGTCGCCAGGTAGCAGGATGCGCGCGGCTGCTTCCGGCGCCTGGCCCCACAATGGTGGCCGACGTCTTTCACTCACTCCTTCCGAATGGCCGGTTGAACGCCCATTCCGCGATGATCGAGAGCTCCCGTTTTTGCGTCGATACGGCGCTCGGCGAGGGCAGGGGAGACGGATCCGTCCATGAGGCGACGCTGACCATGTTCGCCGGCATCATCGAATGGTGCATGTCGAACGGTTTCACCGAAATCGTCACCGTCACTGACCTGCGTTTCGAGCGGATCCTCGCGCGCGTCGGGTGGCCCCTTCAGCGCTTGGGCGAGCCCAGGAAGTTCGGGGTGACGATGGCGGTCGCGGGAATCCTACTCGCCGACGCCAGTACATTTCAAAAGCTCCGTCCCGCCAACTATCGCTCTGAATTCACCTCCCTCAGCAAGGCAGCGTAGGAGAAATCCGTGAACCAGCTTCGCTCTCACCCTCGGCTTGTGCGTAAACTTCAGGAAGCACTCGGTGACCAGCTCTGCGTGGCGCTGGACGATGCAACAGTCGTCGAGATCATGCTCAATCCGGATGGAAAGCTGTTTATCGAACGCCTCGGACATGGCGTTGCGCCCGCCGGCGAAATGTCCCCGGCCGCGGCCGAAATGGTGATCGGTACTGTCGCGCATGCACTGCAGTCGGAGGTCGATACCGAACAGCCGATCATCTCCGGAGAGCTGCCGATCGGCGGTCACCGCTTCGAGGGACTGTTGCCTCCCGTGGTCGCCAGGCCTGCTTTCACGATCCGGCGCAGGGCATCGCGCCTCATCCCGCTCGAAGATTACGTCCGGACCGGAGTGATGACCGAATACCAGGCCGCGACGATCCGCAGCGCGATTTCCGCGAGGCTCAACATCATCATTTCCGGGGGAACGGGCTCGGGCAAGACGACGCTTGCGAATGCTGTGATCGACGAGATCGTGAAAAGCGCGCCAGAAGATCGGCTCGTCATTCTGGAAGACACCGCCGAAATTCAATGCACTGCCGAGAACGCAGTTCTGCTCCATACCAGCGATACGATCGACATGGCACGGCTTCTAAAGAGCACGATGCGCCTGCGTCCTGATCGGATAGTTGTGGGCGAGGTCCGCGACGGCGCTGCCCTGACCCTGCTCAAGGCTTGGAACACCGGTCATCCGGGCGGCGTGGCGACCATCCACTCGAACACCGCCATGTCGGCGCTGCGCCGTCTTGAACAGCTGACGGCCGAGGCAAGCCAGCAGCCGATGCAAGAGGTGATCGGGGAAGCCGTCGATCTCGTGATCTCCATTGAGCGGACGCCGCGCGGACGGCGCGTTCGCGACGTCATCCAGGTCGAGCGGTTCGTCAACGGTCAATACGAGGTCGAATCCGATCAGCTCACAGAAGAACAGGAAGCGCGCCATGTCGCATAGGAAATCATTCATCGCCGTCGCGCTCTTGGCGGCGCCCATCGTTCTCGCCTCGGTCGCGCCGACCCTTGCCAGCTCCGGCGGCAGTCTCCCGTGGGAAGGGCCGCTGCAGCAGATCCAGGAGTCGATCACCGGCCCGGTCGCGGGTGCGATCGCGCTTGCAGCAGTCGCCATCGCCGGCGGCATGCTCATCTTCGGCGGCGAACTGAATGATTTCGCGCGGCGACTTGTATACGTCGTTCTCGTCGCCGGCATCCTCCTCGGCGCCACCAACATCGTCGGCCTGTTTGGCGCAACCGGCGCCTCGATAGGACTGACGAGCGAACAGCTCACCACGATTGGATCGGCCGGAGGCGGGGAGGGAACTCATGGCTAATTCCCCATCCGGCCTGCAGCGCAACCGCATCCACCGTGCACTGTCGCGTCCAAACCTGCTGATGGGCGCCGACAGGGAGCTTGTGTTGCTGACCGGTCTCGCCGCCGTCATCCTGATCTTCGTGGTGCTGACGGTTTATTCGGCGCTCTTCGGAATCGCCGTCTGGGTCGTGATCGTCGGGCTCCTCAGAATGATGGCGAAGTCCGACCCGTTCATGCGGCAAGTCTATATCAGGCACATTTCCTACAAGCCCACCTACAAGGCGACGACATCGCCTTGGCGCCGGTATTGAGGAGGCGGCCATGGTAGCTCTCAAACGCTTCCGGGCGACCGGCCCTTCCTTTGCTGATCTCGTTCCCTATGCCGGCCTGGTCGACAATGGTGTCCTCCTCTTGAAGGACGGAAGCCTGATGGCCGGCTGGTATTTCGCGGGACCAGATTCCGAAAGTGCGACTGACCTCGAACGCAACGACCTGTCGAGGCAGATCAACGCCGTTCTGTCGCGGCTTGGAAGCGGCTGGATGATCCAGGTCGACGCCATTCGCATTCCGACGGTCGACTATCCCACAGAAGACCGTTGCCATTTCCCCGATCCGGTAACCCGCGCAATCGACGGGGAGCGCCGGGCGCATTTCGCGCGCGAGCAGGGGCATTTCGAGAGCAAGCATGCGCTGATCCTGACTTACCGGCCGCTCGAGTCCAAGAAAACAGCTCTCAGCAAGTACATCTATTCGGACGAGGAGAGCCGGAAGAAATCCTACGCGGACACGGTGCTCTTCGTGTTCAAGAACGCGGTGCGAGAGCTTGAGCAGTATTTTGCCAACACACTTTCGATCCGGCGAATGGAAACCCGAGAAACGGTCGGAAGGGGAGGGGAGCGAATTGCCCGATATGACGAACTGCTTCAGTTCGCCCGCTTCTGCATTACCGGCGAGAACCATCCAATCAGGCTTCCCGATGTTCCGATGTATCTCGACTGGATCGCCACGGCGGAGCTTGAACACGGACTGACGCCGAAGGTCGAAAATCGCTTTCTCGGCGTCGTCGCGATCGACGGTCTGCCGGCTGAAAGCTGGCCGGGCATTCTGAATAGTCTTGACCTGATGCCGCTCACCTATCGGTGGTCATCACGTTTCATCTTCCTTGATGCCGAGGAGGCCCGACAGAAGCTCGAACGCACACGCAGGAAATGGCAGCAGAAGGTCCGGCCGTTCTTCGACCAGATATTTCAGACACAAAGTCGATCCGTCGACCAAGACGCGATGACCATGGTCGCCGAGACCGAGGACGCCATCGCGCAGGCCTCATCGCAGCTGGTTGCCTATGGATATTACACACCGGTCGTCGTGCTATTCGACAACGATCGCGAAGCCCTGCAGGAGAAGGCCGAAGCGATCCGGCGGCTGATCCAGGCGGAAGGGTTTGGGGCGCGGATCGAAACGCTGAACGCCACCGATGCCTATCTCGGCAGCCTGCCGGGCAACTGGTACTGCAACATCCGTGAGCCACTGATCAACACCAGCAATCTCGCCGACTTGATTCCGCTGAATTCGGTCTGGGCCGGAAACCCGATCGCGCCATGCCCCTTTTACCCACCGAATTCCCCTCCCTTGATGCAGGTTGCGACCGGCTCGACAGCGTTCCGTCTGAACCTGCATGTCGATGATGTCGGCCACACGTTGATCTTCGGTCCGACAGGTTCTGGTAAGTCGACGCTGCTTGCTCTGATCGCCGCACAGTTTCGCCGGTACGAAAATGCGCAGATCTTCGCCTTTGACAAAGGCAGTTCACTTCTTCCCCTGACGCTCGCTGCCGGTGGTGATCACTATGAGATCGGCGGCGACAATGCGGAAGAGGGGAGGGCCTTGGCCTTCTGCCCGCTTTCTGATCTCGAAAGTGATGCCAACCGGGCCTGGGCGACCGAGTGGATCGAGATGCTGGTCGGTCTGCAGGGCGTCACAATCACCCCCGATCATCGTAACGCCATTTCTCGGCAGGTCGGACTGATGGCGAGCGCATCCGGTCGCTCACTCTCGGATTTCGTCAGCGGCGTGCAGCTGCGCGAGATCAAGGATGCGCTGCATCACTACACCGTTGACGGGCCGATGGGCCAGCTCCTCGATGCGGAGGAGGACGGCCTGACACTCGGGGCCTTCCAGACCTTCGAAATCGAGCAGCTGATGAACATGGGCGAGCGCAATCTCGTGCCGGTGCTGACCTACTTGTTCCGGCGGATTGAGAAGCGTCTGGATGGATCGCCGAGCCTGATCGTGCTCGATGAGGCGTGGCTGATGCTTGGCCACCCAGTTTTCCGCAGCAAGATCAGGGAATGGCTCAAGGTCTTGCGCAAGGCGAACTGCGCCGTTGTCCTTGCGACCCAATCGATCTCGGATGCCGAACGGTCCGGGATTATCGATGTGCTGAAGGAGTCTTGCCCAACCAAGATTTGCCTTCCGAATGGCGCCGCCAGAGAGCCAGGAACACGTGAATTTTACGAGCGTATCGGTTTCAACGAGCGCCAGATTGAGATCGTCTCGAACGCAGTCCCCAAACGCGAATACTACGTCGCCACGCCGGAAGGCCGGCGGCTCTTCGACATGTCGCTGGGGCCGGTTGCGCTGAGCTTTGTCGGCGCGTCGGGCAAGGACGACCTCAAGCGCATCCGCGCACTGAAATCCGGACATGGCCGCGAGTGGCCAATCCGCTGGCTTGAAACGAGAGGAGTTCACGATGCCGCATCGCTACTCAAGTTCGAATAGATGGTTAGCCTGCCTGGCGGCCGCGGCCCTGACGATCGGAGCCGTACCTTCAGCACGGGCGGGGACCGCCACCGGTGCTGCGACGGAGTGGACGCAGCTCGCCAACAATGCGCAATTGGTGGACCTTCTCAAGAGCTCGGGCCTCCAGGTCGACAATCAGCTGACGCAGATCAGCCAGCTTGCGGAGCAGATCCAGAACCAGCTTAAGATCTACCAAAACATGCTGCAAAACACCGCGCAGCTGCCTGACCATGTCTGGGGGCAGGTCGAAAGCGATCTCAATCAGCTCCGCAGTATTGTCGACCAGGGTCAGAGTATCTCATTCTCCATGGGCAACGCCGACGACGTTCTTCAGCAGCGCTTTCAGAGCTACGCCGACCTCAAAACCAACCTGCCGGATAACGCGACGTTCTCCTCGACTTATCAGTCCTGGTCGACGACCAACCGCGACACGATCGCCAGCTCGCTGAAGGCTGCGAGCCTAACGGCCGACCAGTTCGATAGCGAGGAAGATACGATGTCCTCGCTGCGGTCGATGTCCGAAACGGCGGACGGGCAGATGAAAGCGTTGCAGGTCGGCCACGAGATCGCCGCTCAGCAGGTTGCCCAGATGCAGAAGCTTCGCGGTCTCGTCTCGCAACAGATGACGATGATGGGAACCTGGCTACAGACGGAGCAGACCGACAAGGACCTGGCGCAGGCCCGGCGGGAAAAGTTCTTCAACGCTGAGGTCAAGAGCATTCCGGAAGGTCAGAGAATGGAGCCACGCTGGTGAGCCGATCCGTCCTAATTGCTTTGGTGCTTGCTGTCGCCGCTGCATCCGCCGCGGCCACAGTGCTGATCGTAAAATCCAGCGACGGCGGAAGACCTGCGCTTACCGAGGAGCAGCGCTCAGCCCGGGAGAAGTTCTTCGGCTCGAATAAGGAGCTGCCGCCGATCAAGGATGGTCAGGAGATACGGCCGAGATGGTGAAGCCCGCTGTCACACGTTCACTCCTGATAACTGGTCTGTTCTTCCTCGCCTATGCTGCTCCCGCATTTGCGCAGGAGGGGCAGGTCCTCACGGAACTGGAAAACCAGGTCTCCTCTGCCGCGAAGGGCTGGGAGACCACCATCATGGATGCGGCGAAATCGCTGTTCTGGATCCTCGCAACGATCGAGATCGGCATTGCCGCCGTCTGGCTGGCGATCCAGTCAGCCTCGCTGGATAGCTGGTTTGCGGAGCTGGTGCGCCGGATCATGTTCGTCGGGTTCTTCGCATTCGTTCTGACCCAAGGTCCGACCTTTGCCCGGGCGGTGGTTGACAGTCTTTTCCAAATTGGTGCCGGCGGCGGTTCAGCCTCGCCCGCTGAAGTGTTCGATGCCGGCATTCGCGTCGCCTCGCAAATGTCGCAACAGGCGCAGTTCGGCGTATTCGAGGACAATGCGCTGGCGATTGCCGCGGTGCTGGCAATGGGTGTCGTCGTCATCTGCTTTTCGCTGGTTGCCGCGATTTTTGTTTCGGTGATGGTTGAGATGTATGTCGGCCTGCTCGCCGGCATGATCATGCTTGGCCTGGGCGGTTCCTCCTTCACCAAAGACTTTGCTGTTCGCTATCTTGTCTACGCCTTCGGCGTTGGCATGAAACTGATGGCGCTGGTGATGATCGCAAAGATTGGGTCACAGGTCCTCTTGGGTCTGGCCAATGCCCCGACCGCATCCTCCGACCAGTTTGTCACCACCCTGGCGATCGCCGGTATTTCCGTCGTGGTCTTCATCATCGCCATGTACGTGCCGAACATCATCCAGGGTGTCGTCCAGGGAGCCTCCGTCACCGGCGGTATGGAGACAATCCGCCACGGCGGGCAAGCGGCGTCCTTCGCCGCGGGCGCTGGATTCTTGGCCGCCGGCGCTGCCGGCGCGGGTTTTGCGGCGGCCCAAGCCGCACGAGCTGGCGGTTCATCCGTCGCTGGTGCTGCCCTGCGGGGGATAGGCGCAAGCTTCAGTTCCGGGGCACAAGCCGCAGGCTCGGCCGCGAAGGAAAAGGCAATCGGATCTCCCGGTGCTTATGCGGGGTCCATCCTCGGACTAGCCAACGCCAAGCTCGATGAACAGCGCAGCGGTCACAGCGGCCCGACGCCTCCTCCCGAACGCAACGACAAACCATAATCGAGACAAGGGAAGAATAAATGGCAGCGAACCGCGCCCCTGATAATCCGTATCTTGCCGCCCGCCAGGAATGGAACGAGCGCTACGGCACATATGTGAAGGCTGCTTCCGCATGGCGGATCGTCGGCATTCTCGGCCTGACGATGGCCGTCATCGGCTTCAGCTACGCGATGTATCTCAGTACCCAGGTCAAGCTCGTGCCTTATATCGTTGAGGTCGACAAGCTGGGGACGGCAGTCACGGCAGGCTTCCCGGAGCAGATCGAATATGCCGATGTCCGCGTGGTTCGCGCCACACTCGGCAACTTCGTGACAAGCTTTCGCTCGATCACGCCGGATGCCGTGGTGCAGAAGCAATATATCGACCGCACATACGCTCTTCTTCGCACCTCCGATCCGTCGACGGAGAAGGTCAACGCCTGGTTCCGAGGCAATTCACCTTTCGAGAAAGCGAAGTCCTCGACCGTCGCCATCGAGGTCAACAACATCGTGGCGCTCTCGAACCAGACCTATCAGATCGACTGGACGGAATACGAGCGAGACCGCAAGGGCAAGGAAACCGGCACACGCCGCTTCCGCGGCATCGCAACGGTGGCGCTCACCGCGCCACAGGATGAGGCGACGATCCGCCTCAATCCGATCGGCCTCTATGTCCGGGATTTCGACTGGACGGCACAGCTTTAAGGGCAGGGATTTCTCAATGCAAAAGACAGGATTGATCGCAGCCGCCGGCTGCATGGCCGGACTCGCCTTTGTGGTGGGCGCGCAGGCGCAAAGCATGACGAGCAACGAGGTCAAGGGTACGAATATCTCCCGCAAATGGCGCGGCACACCGGGCCTGGTCACAACGGGACCGGACGGCAAAGTGATTTTTCTGTTCGGCGAGACCCAGCCGTCCGTCGTCTGCTCGCCGCTGCAGGTCTGCGACATCGAGCTTCAGGGCGGTGAGATCGTTCGCGACGTGCTCGTCGGCGATACGGTGCGGTGGAAAGTGGAGCCGGCCACCTCGGGGGCGACAGGCGGGCAGGCCATCCATCTGATTGTCAAACCGTCGGAGCCAGGTCTTCTCACCTCGATGGTCGTCACCACCTCACGGCGAACCTATCATATCCAGCTCAAGTCCCATCCCAGCCAGTACATGGCGCGCGTTGGTTTCGAGTACCCCGAGGACACCTCCACCAAGCTCGCCGACATCAATGCCCGTCTCGAAACCGGCGGCATTCCGGGCACGGCGCCGGATAAGCTGAACTTCTCCTATTCGATCAGCGGCGGGGCTTCGTGGAAACCGAAGCGGGTCTATTCGGACGGGGTCAAGACCTACATCCAATTCCCGAAGTCGATCTCAGGTCAGGATGCGCCGGTGCTCTTCGTCGTCTCCGGCGGTCAGAACCGCATCGTCAACTACCGGATGAAGAACAACATGATGACCGTCGACTATGCGATCGACAAGGCGATCCTCGTATCAGGGGTCGGGTGGCGGCAGCAGAAGATCACCATCCGGCGGGGAGGCTGAACCATGCGCAAGCTCCTCGCACTCTTCATCGCGGCCAAACTACTCTCCGGTTGCCAAACGGCCGACGACGCGATGACCACCAATGCAACCCCGGTTGCCGTCACCGGACCGGCCGCAAGCGCGATCGCCGGTGACATGGCAAGTCGTCTCGCCGAACAAATCGGTCCGGCCAGCGCTGCGACGACCATCAAAATGGAAAAGGACCAGTCGGAATTCGCGACCGCCCTCGAGGCGGCCCTGAAGGGCTGGGGTTATACGGTCGTCACGGACGGCAAGGTCGCCAAAGACATCAAGCCGGTCGAGCTTGCTTTTGCCGTCGAGGGCTTCGACGGGCAGGTTTTTGCGCGCGTTTCGACGCCTTCCATCGCTCTTGGCCGCGCCTATACGCCGACGGCGGCCGGCGCCACGCCGACCAGTCCACTTTCGATCATGCAGCGCAACTGACGGAGAGCAATATGGTCCAGTCGCTCCAACTTGGCGCGCCAGCCCAGTCCGACGATCAGAATGGCATGCGCCGGCTCAACCGCCTGCCGATCATCATCGCCATCATCGTCGTCGCGCTCTTCGTTGGCGTCGTCGTGATCGGCCTGTCGCTGCGGGGGCTGTCCTTCCATCGAGGCGACATCGAGGGGGCTTCCAACACCCCGGCGACCAGCTTCGGCGACCAGCTCAAACGGGGTGTCACCGACGGCATCATCGGCGAGCCGGAGAAGCAGGAAGTGTTTCAACCGACCCCTGTCGTCGAGCAGAAGGTCGAGAAACAGGAGACCGCCGTTGAACGCCGGCCGAATGACCGACAGGAGAGACGCTCGCTCGAATCCGAGGAGGAGTGGAAGGCTCGCCTGAAGCGGGAGCAGGACGAGCAGTATATCCGGGAAGCGCAGCGCCAGCGGATGGCTCGCCTCCAGGCTCGCGCTACGGCGCTCGATTCGCCGCTGAAGGTAGACATCGGAGACTTCGAGAAGGCAACCTCCACCAATGACAGCGGCCGCCAGCCGACAAATGCAGCCGTCAACAGTGCGTCGGACCTTTATGCCGCCGCCATGAAATCCGGCCTGATGGGCCAAAACGTCGATCAGAACGGACAGCCGTCGAAGGAGGATTTTTTCAATCAGGACATCAAGGATCTCGGCTACCTGCCAAACCAGGTCGTGCCGCAGATGTCACCCTACGAACTGAAGCGCGGCTCGGTCATTCCCGCCACCTTGATCACCGGCCTCAATTCCGACCTGCCAGGGCGGATTACCGCGCAGGTCAGCCAGAATGTCTACGACAGCGCGAGCGGCTATCGCCTCCTTATCCCGCAGGGCGCAAAGCTGTTCGGTCGCTATGATTCCAAGGTCTCATTCGGCCAGGAGCGTGTTCTCGTCGTCTGGACTGACCTTATTTTTCCCAATGGATCCACCCTGCAGATCGGCGGCATGGCCGGCACGGACGCCGAGGGGTATGGCGGCTTCCAGGACAAGGTTGACCGCCATCTCTGGAGGACGTTCGGTTCCGCAGCTCTGGTGGCAATCATCGGGACGGGGATCGACATGTCGATGCCGGAGAGTTCAACATTGGCCACCCAGGACACGGCATCGGATGCAGCACGGCGGAATTTTGCCGAAAGCTTCGGTCGCGTCACAGAACAGACAATCTCGAAGAACCTCAACGTTCAGCCGACGATTCGCATCCGTCCTGGCTATAAGTTCAACGTTCTCGCGGACCAGGATATCATCTTTCCATCCATTTATAGCGGGCGCTAACCCATCTCGAACGCTGCTCCGCCCGTCGTTTCGTCGGGTGGAGCGATCCATCCGCGCTCAGAAATCAGCGCTCGCCAAAATCTTCTCTCAAATTGTCATATTTTAGATGAAGAGGCCTTGAATACTCGGTAGAGGTGAGTAGAAAACCAGTTGCAACGGCCGTGGATATGCTTCGGCAGAAGGCAACTGCGTTTTCATCGGAAACGAATGGGGACACGGAATTCGCAGCCACGGTCCGATGTTCCGTATGGCTCCGGCTGGCCGAACGGTGGCACCAGGTAACTCGCGGCGCGTGGTAGGCGCGACGGGTGGGAGGCTCGCAGCTGCGCAAGAGGAGACAAGTCCGTGGACGGAGACCTTCGCTCTTTAATCGATATGACGGAAGCTGCGCACGATGAACGCATGATCAAGGGCGCCCTGAAAAGCTTCGCAAACTCCCATGGCTTCGAACGTTTTGCGTATCTTCAGACCGAGGGCCTGGAAATCCGCACATTCAACTCCTATCCGGAGGAATGGCAGGATATCTATCTTGGCGGCCAATATTCGCGCATCGACCCCGTCATCACGGAAGCCAAGCGTCGCATGGAGATGTTCTACTGGACGGCCGATGATTGGCCGGCTCGTGGCACCTCGGAGCTGAGACGGTTTCGCGACCAGGCGATCGAGCACGGCATTCGCAGTGGGCTGACGATTCCGGTCGAAGGGAGTTTCGGGTCGACGATGATGCTGACCTTTGCCTCGTCGGAGAAGAAAGTCGAGAAAGCCAAACTGCTGGACGCCCAGAAAGCCGTCCGGACGGTCCTTGCAATCCATTACCGCCTGAAGATTATCGCTTCGACGACGATAATCGCTCCGAAGCGGCTACTCTCGCCAAGGGAAGCGATGTGCCTCATGTGGGCAGCAAAGGGCAAAAGTGCCCCGGAAACCGCAATGTTGACGGGGATCAACGCGAGGACGGTGCAGCACTACCTCGATAAAGCGCGCGAGAAACTTGACGCGGCGACCGTTCCACATCTAGTCGCGATCGCTAAAGATCACGGCTTGGTTTGAGGGGTCATTCATCGCCATCGAGCGGAACCTCGGGGATGTAGCCGAGCACATCGATGATCTCCGAAAGCTCTTCCTGCTGGGCTTCGGATTTCCTTTGCCGCGCGGCATACTCTTGCTGCAAGCTTTCGAGCACGGCGCTCGAAACCGAGGGGTCGGCGGACGCGCGGGTCCATTCCTCATAAACAGCTTCGTCGGCGACTATAAGCCGGCGGTGCTCTCGGATTGCAGATATAGCAAGCGCCTCTAGTTCTGATTTTTCCATTGAACGTAAACAGGATCCCATCGGTTTGGTTTCGTGTTTTGTCTCGGATAAGTTCACGTCCTTCATCCGCTTCCCCTTAATTTCTTCATTTGCCGCTCGAAAGCCAAATCCTGGTGAGCATTATACCGCATAGGCCATAACTGCACGGCCTGTCTTTCAGAAGTTCATATACCCTATATCCCAAGGTAACTTGTGACGGCCTGGACGAGCAATATCACGCGCCGTGACGAATCGGAACTATAGTTCCTGGAATAATAGTTCCGATTCAGGTTCCGCTCGCGTCATGGATCTCAAGGAGGTCATGGCGATCAATATGCGTCGAATCCGTCATGGCAAACAATTGACGCAGGAGGAAGTGGCCCACCGTACGGGCCTCAGTGTCCGCCATGTCGGAGCAATCGAGCGTGCCGAGATGTCGGCGACCGTCACCGTCCTTGGCCAAATCGCAGAGGCACTGGGCGTCGAACCTGCCGTGCTTGTGACGAGATGAGTAGACGCGCGCGTGCTGACTGCTAGTTGCTGCCCTTGAGGCCCCGTTATGACGCAGCCGGGCATGAATCTGCTCTAATCGTATTTCCGCGCGGCCGTTCTTTCGTGGATGGCTGTGCTGGTGCTTTGATCAACTCGAACACCACGTTCGTGCGGGGCGTTCCGACAAACACTAATATCATGCATTTGAGTTACACTAATTTTCTGCTTTGAACCTCAATACTCGCCTCGCTGCCCCCGGCGAAACGAAGTCAATCTATTTTTGGCCTCCAATGTGTGAGAGGTCGATCCGCATCCCCGCTCGGCCAACATCCTGCACCGTCTCAGGCTCTTGCTCTCCTGGTTTCGGTTCGGCGCTCTCTTCCTCGTCGGGGATCTTCTCCTCGCTTTGCTGCGGCACTTCAACTGCCGTTCCCGGATCCTCCGCCTGAAACACACTGACGCCCTCGAACTCGCCGGTCTTCCATGCGTAGACCGCATCCTCGAAGATCTGCGGGAAGACATCTTTGCTCGTCGGGTTGCCATACCATTTCGCGACGATCCGGAGCACCTTGGCGAACATCGCCGTGCCTTTGCGGAGGTTCTGGCAGGCATCGACGAGGTCCGGTTTGAGATCACTCGCTTCCTTGACGCCAACGCCGGCGGGAAACTGCGTGAGACCGACGCGGACCACCGCCTGACCAGCATATTGCCGCACGATCACCATCGCCTCGTCAGCCGACGCAGCTTTTGGCACGAGGATCAAACGGCCACCGGATTTGACGGTGACGGCGAGGGGATCAGCCGAGCCTGCTGATACCACGAACCGTTCGACGATCGCGGGTTTTAGGGAAGGGTCGGCGCATTCTTTGATCAGGGCGGCGTCCAGCATAGTGTCTCCTTTCAGGTGTTAAAGGCAATGACGAGCGGCTTTGCGAAGAGTTTTACCCAGGCGGTAGTCGCGGCGCGCTGTATGGCAATGATCGACGTGCCTTCGGTCCACCAGCCGTTTCCGACGGCGAGGATGGCGTCCGGATCGTGCAGCATCGACTGCAGGACCGGCCAAACGATCAGTTGCTCGTAGCAGATCAGTGGTGCGGCCCGGCCGGCACCGATAGTGACGATTGGGTTCGCGAAGAAATCCGCCCGGGCGCCGCCGCTCTCCCCAAACCAGGATCGCCATGGCTGCCACATCGAGCCGGGAACCGGCATGCGTTCGCGATAAAGGATGCGGCGACCCTTGCCGTCGATCGAGACGAGGACATTGTCGTAGCCGTCTGCGTCGACTACCACGGCGCCGGCGATGACGGTGGCATCGCCATCGGCAAGTGCGCCCGTCCATAGACGCTCCACGGTCGGCGTCCAGAAGCCGAGCGCACTTTCTGGCAACACCACAAAGCGGGTGCCATCGCCGGCAGCGTCGCGCACCGTTGCGATCAGGTCATGCTGGCGTCGAAGACCGGTGTCGCGGCCAAGCGAAGCGCCCATTTCCAGATCGACGCCGCGCCAGGCTTCCGGTAGTCTCGGGTCGGTCCAGATTGCGGCGGACCATAGCCAAAAGCCGGTCAAGGCGATGGCGACAGCTGGCCATATGCGGGTTACGAGGCCCGCAAGGCCAGCTGTCATCCAGCCCAGTCCCCACCATCCCCATCCCGGAAACAAAACTCCAGCGGCCGTGACAGGATGCGCCCAGCCCGTGATGCCGAACGGCGGGACGGCCATGATGACGGCCGCAAGGAGATAGCGGAACGGACGAATGCCGGCGATCCCGGTCCACAGGACCGTATGCACGGCGACGAAGCTCGAGGACGCGCACAGCCAGAGGAGCAGCCCCGGCCAGATATCAGACGAATAGAAGGCAGCGACGCCTTGCGGCAGGCCACGAGATGCGGCCAGAAAATAGCTGGCCGAGACAAGGGCCGCGACCGCCCTCGTTTGCGCCATCGACCAAAGAACGGGAAACGCCAGGGCGACGGGCAGAAGCAACGCGTGGCCGCTCCAGCCCACCACGCCGATCGCGATCGAAGCGACTATCAGCTGCGTCGCCCGAAGAAACTCACGGCGCATAGGTGAGGATCTCCTGCGCTAGGCCGAGAATGCCTGAAGCGGGCACCGGACCGAAGTACCGGGAGTCGAAGGAGCCCGGGAACGCCGAATGCAGGAAGAGATGTCCTGGCGGAACGATGCCACTCGGAAACGGCGCCAGCGGCCGCCCCTTTCCGTCTCGTGGCGCGAGGCTGGAAGAGGCAACCACCCGCCCATCGACAATCACGCTGGCGCCGATTTCGACATGCTGGCCTGCGACGGCGATCACCGTCTTGATCAACGGGGCGACGCCACCCGGGCAGGAACCGGAACGGAGATAGTCGCGCGCTCGCGCCTCCCGCATTTCCGCGGTTGCCGGTGGGCAAACGAACACTAGGTCACTGACAGCAACGGGGCGACCGAGCGGAACGATACGCCACAGGCCGAGTGGCTCGCTCGGGGTCAGATTGATGCGATAACCGCCGGCGAGGGCAGTCGCCACCAGCACGATAGCGGCCAACGTCGTGGCCGAGAGGATCACGGCCGCTCGTCGTTGTTGCGCGGTTATCGCCTGGCGCGCTCTAGCTGCCGCCGTCATTTCAGGGAGAGCCCTTGGCTCTTCGTCTGGCGCAGTGTCTCAGCCTGCTTAAGCGCCTCCGTCGTTCGTTCATGAGCGGCAAGCTGCTGGACCGTCCGCATGGAATTCCACGCAGACTGGACCTCAGCCTTCTGGCCAGCCGTCATGCCCGCTGTAACGGTCTCGAAGGCCTTGCCGTTGGTGTCTTTCGCGGCGAGAGGCAGGAAGGTCCGTTCTCCGAAACGCTCGGACACAGCCTTCGCGAAACCTTCGAGTTCAGCTTTCACCATTTTGTCGGCCAACGCATATTCAAGGCCGGCAGGGAGATCGTTGCGATCGATGGCATCGCGGACGCGTTCGAGCATCTGCTTGGCCGCTGGCGAGAGCGCAGGGATGTCGACCGAAACCTTGAGCCGGACCGCGCGCTCCTCCGTCTCATGCTTCAATTCGGCCTCGGCCCGCTCACGAAGATAGCGTTCAAGATTGCGGCCAAGTGCCGGGACATTGGCGATGGCTTTTTCCCGGTCCTGCTTCTCGGCACGGCTGGCAAGAAGACCGGGCTTGCCCTTTAGCGTACCGAAACTTTCGGGGGCGTCGGCGACCTTCGCGAGAGTGGACTTCGCGACCGATTGGTCCTTGACCATCGCGTCGACATTGATTGCCTTGAAGGCAGCCTCCGGCTGCGCGTAGACGAGGTGGAAGCGGGTCGAGACGTCCTCCCATTGTTTCTTGAGGCCGGGGTCGGCGGCGAGCTTGTCCTCGACAGCCTGCTCGAACGATTTAGGGAAGGTGGTGATGCCTGACACCATGGGCTTGGCCTCCTTGATCGGGTTCTGGATTGGGGAGTTTTTGAAGTTGCCGACGAAACCGAGTTTCGTTGCAATTGCGGCAAGACGGGCGCCGAGGCCGACCAGCTTCTGTTTCTGCCGAATGGTCCATTCCAGGCGATCGCGCGCGACCGCCCGGGCGACATTCATGAGGTGCAGGCCCCGGGCTTCCGCGAAGCGCAGCGCCTGGCGATAGAACGACGCCTGCTCGTAATCGAGGGTCGTCTCCTTGGCGTTTCGGCGCGATAGGATCGGGATGAGGCCGCCGGATTTCGCGAAGGAGCGACTGCCGTAGTAGACGGCGAGATCTTCACGATGGCGGGTCATCGCGACGTAGGTCAGATGCCGGTCGAGCGACAGTGACGCAAGCACCTTCACCCGGTCGA
This sequence comes from Pararhizobium sp. O133, assembly GCF_051669845.1. Classification (NCBI taxonomy): domain Bacteria; kingdom Pseudomonadati; phylum Pseudomonadota; class Alphaproteobacteria; order Hyphomicrobiales; family Rhizobiaceae; genus Pararhizobium; species Pararhizobium sp. O133. Next base: position 128,720 of record NZ_CP196429.1, read on the forward strand.
CGGTCGCCCCCTGGCTCTTGTGGATCGTCGTGGCATAACCGTGATCGAGATTGTTGTAGAAGCGCTGCTCGATAGTAACCTGACGGCGGTGCTCTCCTTCACCAACCTCGGCGACGACCCGGCCAGGAGCGGCTTTGAGCACCTTTGCGAGCATGCCGTTCTTAACGCCGAGGCTGCCCTCGTTCTTGAGGAACACGATCTGATCTCCCGGCGCAAATTTGCGGTGTCCGTCCTCCGTCTTGAATGCAAATCCTTCTGCGACGACACCGCGTTCGACCAACTTGGCGCGCGCCATATCGTTGAGCATTCGCACATCACGGCGAAGGTGCGCGAGGATCAGGCTGGTCTTCGAGGGGTCGTAGTCGCGGTCCCACGCTGCGATCAGGCTCTCGACCGCCTCGTCCTTCAGTCTCAAGCCAATCATTCGACCATGAGCGGTATAGGCGTCGACAGCCTTGCGGATATTGCCACGAGCGAGATCGAGCGAGGCATCGCGCATCCATTGCTGGCGCTGACGGTAGATCGTTTCGAGTTCGGCATAGCCGATGCGAGCGGCAATGGCGCGAAAGGCGGCACCCGCTTCGATCGGCTGGAGTTGTTCGGGATCGCCGACGAGGACAAGTTTGGCGCCGGCCTTGGTCACCGTCTCGACCAACAGCGCCATCTGCCGTGACGACACCATGCCGGCCTCGTCGAGTACGATGACAGTCTTGTTGTCGAGCTGGTTGCGACCCTGGTTCCAGCGAAGCTCCCACGACGACAGCGTGCGCGATGGGATGCCCGCTTCCTTCTCCAATCCCTCGGCTGCTTTGCCGGCCAGTGCTATGCCGACCACACGATAGCCGGCTGCTTCCCACGCCTCACGGGCAGCCTTCATCATCGTCGTCTTGCCGGCGCCGGCACGACCAATCACGGCGGCGATCCTCTCTCCGCCGGCGACATGTTCGATCGCCGTCCGCTGCTCATCCGATAGACGAGAATGGCGTGCAAAGGTCGCCTGCAGCACCGCCTCACGGACACCATGGGAGGCGCGAGCGGAAAGCCAGATAGCGCGGTTGGCCATCTCGGCTTCAAGCCGGATCATCTCCCGGGTCGTGTATTTCGCCAGCTCTCGGACCCCGGTCGCAAGATTCATTCGCTCGCGCTCGAGCCTGAGCGCTTCCGGGCTCTGCAGAATCCTCACCATCAGGCTTTGGAAGAGACGGGCATCGTCGATATAGCGATACAACACCTTCGCAACATCACGTTCGTCGAAGACGCTCTTCTCCCGCGTGATCAGCTCAAGCACGATCTCGGGGCGGCGCTGGATGCGGCGTGCATTCTCGCTACGACGAGCTTCCTGAAGCTCGATGCGTTCGAGTTTGGGAGGCGCGGTCTCCTGCTTCCCGTCGGATTGCTCGGCCTTGCGCTCGATGGCTTTGGCGCCGACGCCGAGGTGAATGGTCGGCTCGAGGTCGATACCCTGCTTTTCGAAGGAGCGGCCATCGATGCGAATATCGAGGCCGGCGAGCGCCAGATGTTTGTTCTGGCAGGCAAACCAGCCGTCGCGGAAAGCGTTGAAGTCCTCAGTGCTACCGGCCCACAGGTCATAGACGATCTTGCCTGCATCATTGCGGATCGGTTTGCCGTCCCGACCGAGCACAGCGACCTTCTTCGAACCGAACCCATCTTCGGTGAGCGGCCGCAATGTCGTCATCAGGTGGACATGCGGATTGCCGGGGGCGTCGTGATAGACCCAGTCGGCGACCATCCCCTTCGCCGTGATGTGCCTCTCCACAAAGTCGCGCATGAGAGCGATATTCTGCTCGGATGTCAGCTCGAGCGGCAGGGCAATGGTGACATCCTTGGCGAGCTGCGCATCGGATCGCTTCTCGAATGCCTCCACCTTGTTCCAGAAGGCTTCGGATGCTCCCGCGACTGAGCGATCTGCAATCATGCTGCGCACCCATTCGGGCGAGTCTGCCGGAATCACAAACTCTTCGTGCAACAGCCCCAGCTTGCGGGTGTAATCGATCGTTCGCGCTTCCCGCTCGTATTCCATTTTCGCGCAGTGCCGGTAGGCCGCCGACAGGACAGCGCTGCGGCCGGAGCCGCGGGCGACGACGCTGACGGAGAAATGGGGGACGGCCACGGCGGAGTTCTTTCCCGGTTGCAAACGAAATCAACGGGTTCGTCGGGAGCGGGAGGCCGGACCAAGCAAGGGCGTCGCGTGAGCGACGTATAATTGCGCCCTTGGAAGCCGCTCCTTCGGAACGGCCGGGATCATTCACCAAAGAATCGCCCTTGGCGATTGTAGGATTCACAGTAGTGCGTTCCGCACTCCGTTCGGAAAGACTGGCTTCGAAAGACAAGCTTTCTCAGCCATGGAGACGATCGGACATGAAAAAACCTGCCTCGAAAATCCGCGACGAAATCGCCAAGTTGCAGGAGCAGCTCAAGGTCGCCGAGACAAGAGAAGCCGAGCGGATCGGCCGGATCGCGCTCAAGGCCGGCCTTGGCGAGATCGAGATTGAGGAAGGGGAGCTGCAGGCCGCTTTCGAGGAAGTGGCGACGCGGTTTCGCGGAGGCCAAGGGGGAGGGAAGGGCGCTACGAACGGAGGGAAAAAGGGTGCCGGCGATAGCAGCGGCGCAACGTCGACGCCGGCGGACTCCTCTGGTGCGGGCGCGGGCAGCACTGGCGAGGCTTGAGCGTATGGCGAGGACGATGACATCCGACGCCCGCAAGAAGGAAACGCGGGAAAAGATCGAGCTCGGCGGCCTGATCGTCAAGGCCGGGCTGCGTTACGAGAAGCGCGCGCTGTTGCTGGGCGCGCTGATCGATGTCGCCCGCCGAATCAAGGGTGATGAGGGCGAGCGATCCAGGCTCACGGCAATCGGCGCGGAGGCCTTTGGCAATGACGATCAATAGGATTGCGCTCGTCGTCGGGCCGGCGGCGCTGATGATCCTGGTCGTCATCGGGATGACGGGGATCGAGCAGTGGATTTCCGGCTTCGGGAAGACCGAGGCCGCACGCTTGGCATGGGGGCGTGCGGGCATCGCGCTGCCCTATGTCGCCAGCGCGGCGATCGGTATCGTGTTCTTGTTCGCAAGTGCCGGCGCGATCAGCATCAAGCAGGCAGGCTGGGGCGTCGTTGCGGGATGCAGTGGAACGATCCTGATCGCGGCTACCCGCGAAACCATACGCCTTGCCGCTTTCACGAAGACGCTGCCAACCGGCAAGACGGTCTTCGCCTATCTCGATCCGGCAACGTCGATTGGAGTAGGCGCAGCGTTCATGTGTGCCTGCTTCGCACTCCGCGTTGCGTTCATCGGCAATGCGGCATTCGCAAGGGCCGAGCCAAAGCGCATTCAGGGCAAGAGGGCACTGCATGGCGAAGCCGACTGGATGAAGCCGCCAGAGGCGGCGAAGCTGTTTTCCGATTCCGGCGGCATCGTCATCGGCGAGCGCTATCGGGTCGACAAGGACAGCGTCGCGGCATTGGCATTTCGAGCCGATAGCGCGGAGACCTGGGGCGCCGGCGGCAAGTCGCCGTTGCTGTGCTTCGATGGCTCATTCGGCTCGTCGCACGGGATCGTCTTTGCGGGGTCCGGTGGTTTCAAGACGACGTCGGTGACCATCCCGACGGCACTCAAATGGGGCGGCACGCTGATCGTGCTCGATCCGTCGAACGAGGTCGCCCCGATGGTCTCCGCGCATCGCGGCGGAGCGGGAAGGGACGTGTTCGTCCTCGACCCGAGGAAGTCGGACATGGGCTTCAACGTGCTGGACTGGGTCGGCCGTTTCGGCGGAACGAAGGAAGAGGATATTGCCTCTGTCGCATCGTGGATCATGAGCGACAGCGGCGGCGCGCGCGGTGTCCGTGACGACTTCTTTCGCGCGTCAGCCCTGCAGTTGCTCACCGCGCTCATCGCCGATGTCTGCCTGTCCGGTCACATGGACGAGAAGGACCAGACGCTTCGCCGGGTGCGCATGAACCTGTCGGAGCCGGAACCGACCTTGCGCAAGCGCCTGCAGGACATCTACGACAATTCGGGTTCGGATTTCGTGAAGGAGAACGTCGCTGCCTTCGTCAATATGACGCCGGAAACCTTCTCCGGCGTCTATGCCAATGCGGTCAAGGAAACGCATTGGCTTTCCTATCCGAATTATGCCGCCCTGGTGTCCGGACGGAAATTCTCGACCAGCGACATCGCCGCGGGAAATACCGACGTCTTCATCAACATCGACCTCAAGACGTTGGAGACTCATTCCGGTCTTGCGCGTGTCGTCATCGGCTCGCTTCTCAACGCGATCTATAATCGCGACGGAAAGCTTGAAGGGCGCGCGCTGTTTCTTCTCGATGAGGTCGCCCGCCTCGGTTACATGCGGATCCTCGAGACTGCGCGCGACGCCGGCCGCAAATACGGAATCACGCTGACGATGATCTATCAGTCGATCGGCCAGATGCGCGAAACCTATGGCGGCCGCGACGCGGCAAGCAAGTGGTTCGAGAGTGCCAGCTGGATCTCGTTCGCCGCAATTAACGATCCCGAGACCGCCGACTACATCTCGAAACGTTGCGGCATGACCACGGTCGAGATCGACCAGGTCAGCCGCAGTTCCCAGGCAAGGGGATCATCGCGAACACGCTCGAAGCAGCTTGCCGCCAGACCGCTTATCCAGCCGCATGAGGTTCTGCGCATGCGGGCCGACGAGCAGATCGTGTTCACGGCCGGCAATGCACCGCTCAGATGCGGGCGCGCCATCTGGTTCCGGCGCAACGATATGAGAGCCTGCGTCGGCGAGAACCGGTTTCATTCGATGGGCGGAAGGGAGAAGGAAGGTTCGAATTCGGCGTCTGCGGTAAACGCCTATGAAACCAAACCGGCTGTAACCTCTGCCGCCGAAGAGGAATGAAAAGCTTGGCGCAAAAGAACGTCATCCCGTTCAGGAAAAATCGGAAGGTCGCCAACGACCGTCCCGGCATTAATGACTCGCGATCGACGCCGCGTCGTCATGGTCACGATCGCGGCCGAGGCTTTCCGACCGCGATTGTCTGGGCCGTGGTGATCGGCGCCGCGGGCTGGCTCTATCTTGATCGCAATGGCCATCTCGACATCGCTGCGGCTTTCGTCAAAGCGCCTGCGCAAGACAGCCAATCGGCGTCGTTCGTGATCTGCGGCGACAGCCATCGCACGAACTGCGTCGTCGACGGCGACACCTTCTGGTTCGAGGGCAAGAAAATCCGCATCGCCGACATCGATACGCCCGAACTCAGCCCGCCCCGCTGCGAAGCTGAACGGATCAAAGGTGAAGCGGCAAAGTCGCGACTACTAACGCTGCTCAACGCCGGAAAGTTTTCGCTGTCGGCCGGCTTCCGCGACGAGGACAAGTATGGACGTAAACTTCGAACCGTATCGCGTGCGGGCAATTCTCTGGGCGATGTTTTGATCAAGGAAGGCCTTGCCCGGCCATGGGATGGCGCGCGACATGGCTGGTGCCAGGGGAAATGACAACCATCATCATCGTCCGCTGTCAGGAGAGAGAGATGGGGCTTGGGATCATAGCCGGCTCGGCTGGTCGATCCGGCAGGAACGGCTCAAGCGAAAGGCAAAGACCAGAGGCGGTAAGCCGCCTCTGGTCTGGGCTTCAATCGCCCGGGTCGAAAGGCTCCTTGTCCTCAAGGCCGATGTGCCATCGTTTGTCGGACCACCGGGAGGGGAGGTAGATCTCATCACCACCGAAGTGCGCGATGATGATCTTTCCGGGCTCGTGGAACAAACCGAAATCGACCTTGTTGTCGATGGCCCAAAGCAGCGCCGCAGACAGAAACTCGCGCGAGATATCGGCGGGAAGGTGCACTTCAGCATCGAAACTGCTGCGCAGATGTTCAAGCCCGGTCGGCTGCTGATCCGCAAGTTTCCGCTCTTCGCTAACCGGCTGTGTGATGTGATGCTGTGTCATCAGGGTCTCCTTTTCGTTTTCTGGCGAAAAGTGTCCGCACCGAAGTCCGTGAGGGGTCAGGGACCGCTGAACGCGGCCGCCGTGCGGCGAGCGGAGGAACCGACTTTCTCTGTGCCGCTTGCGGTGCGGGGAAAATTGGAGGGGCCGCGATGTCATTGACGCCGGAACGGCGGGTGCAAGATAGGACGTCAGAGAGAGATAGGACCGCGTCCTGAAAAGGACGCGACCGCTTGCCAGCTCTGATGGCCAAAAGACCTTCAGTCAGTGCACCTTCAGCTCCGCTCAGAACTCTTCCCAGGTCTGCTTGACGGCGGCGTTGCCGGAAAAGGCCTTGGCGACGGCGCCGACGATCCGGCGCGCGGGCGATGCGACCGGCCGGCTGGATGGGCTCGCCTCGGTGAGGGACGCCGGCCGGCGCATGGCTTCGCCAAACTGGAACTGGCTGATCAGGTCGCGAAGCCGTCCTGCTTCACCGGCAAGGGTCGCGCTCGCCGCATTGCTCTCCTCGACCATGGCCGCATTCTGCTGCGTGACCTGATCCATCTGGTTGACGGCGGTATTCACCTCCGCGAGACCGACCGATTGTTCCCGGGCCGATGTCGCGATCGAGTCCATATGCTGGTTGACGGTGACGATGTAGCCCTCGATGGTTTTCAGGGCAGTCCCGGTCTCGCTGACGAGCTTCACGCCATTCTCCACCTCGACGGAGGAGTTGCGGATCAGCTCCTTGATCTCTCTGGCGGCCTTGGCGGAGCGTTGCGCGAGTTCACGCACTTCCTGTGCAACAACCGCGAAGCCTTTGCCGGCCTCGCCGGCACGGGCCGCTTCGACGCCGGCATTGAGCGCAAGTAGATTGGTCTGGAACGCGATTTCGTCGATGACGCCGATGATGTTGGAGACCTGCTTCGACGATTGCTCGATCTTCTCCATGGCGTCGACAGCACTCGCCACCACTTGGCCGGATTGGGAGGCACTGGTATTGGCCTGGGCGGCGATCCTGCGGGCTTCGTCGGCCCGCTTGGAAGAATTGGCGACATTCACGGTGATCTGGTCGAGCGCCGCCGCCGTTTCTTCCAGCGACGCGGCCTGCTGCTCGGTGCGCTTGGAGAGATCATCGGCGCTGATGCTAACCTCGCGGCTGCCGCTATCGATGGCGTTGGCCGCGTCGGCGACGGAGCGCAGCGTCTCGGCAAGCTGGCCGGCCGCGCCATTGAAATCGGCGCGCAGCGTCTCGAATTCATCCGCGAAGGGCTCGGAGAGACGGAACGTCAAATCACCCGCAGAAAGGTGCTTGAGCCCTTTGCCGAGACCTTGGGTGGCTTGGGCCATGGCTTCTGCCCGGAGGCGATCGCTTTCAGCCTTACGGCGACGATCGTCTTCCGTCAGGTTTCGCTGTTCTTCCGCTTCCTGCTCGAGGCGAATATTGGCGACCGCATTGGCGCGGAACACTTCGACAGCGCCGGCCATGTCCGTTATCTCGTCGCGACCGGACATGGGAACCTGAGTGGAATGATCACCGGAGGCGATACGGCCCATGACCGTCGCAAGCCTGATCAGCCGCCGCGTCACGAAACGCCGGACGTAGAACAGGGCGGCAAGCGCGGCTGCAATCACCAGAAAGCTCGTTGCCGCATTGACGGCGACAGTCTGCTGGGTCATCCCCCGAGACAATTCCGCAGCATTTCGGGCGGCCTGCTTTTCCTTCGCCGCGATCAATTTGACGTCGACGCCAAGGATGATGGAGGTCACCGTCAGATCATTCAGCATATCTGCGATCTGACCGTTGACCTTGGCCTGGGCGGATCGAAGCGCAAACAGGCCTTCAGGACCTCCACCCTCATTCTGGAGAGCCGTGACAAGCTGTTGCATCGCAGCACTACCGCCTGAAGCTTTCAGCCGCGCGAGGATGCTGTCAATCTCCTTGCCAGTCGCATCATATTGATCCTTGACTGCGGCCAGTTCGGTGTCTGACGCATCCGGTATCGCCGATATCAGTGTCGATATCTCGGCGGCCGCCATCTGGAGATCGGTCAGGGCACGCGATCGCTCGATACTGCTGTCCACCGCTCCGACCTGCGCGTTGCGGAGCATTGACGCCAGGGACTTGTAACGGGACAGAGCGCGAGCCACGCCCTCCTGCATGCGGAATTTCGCCTTGATCCGGTCGGAAGATATGGCTGTCAGCTGATTGAGCTTTGGTTCGAGGCTTTGGCTCGTCTTCTCGACCGAATCGAGCAGTTCCGGCGCCACGCCAAGGTCGCGCAAAGCCGTCAGTCGACCGCTTTGACCGGCGAGGATGGCTTCCAGGCGCTTCGAACTTGCGTCGAGCGAAGCGAGATCCGGCTCATAGACGAGATTGGGCGCCTCTGCGAGAAGGATGGCGCTTTCTTGCGCGAAGGCGAGGGATTCGGTGACGGTTGGGAGGGTTCGATCGCCGAGTTCCTTGACGATGCCGGAACTTTTCATCGAATACCAGGACGAGGAGGCGCCGGCGATGGCGGCGAGGGCAGCAATGCCGACAAATGCCGCCGTCAAGCGTCCGGCGATCCCGAAATTACGTCGGTCGTTGGATTTCGCTGTTGCTGGTGTCATCGAAGACGGCTCCTTGGATTCGGGGCGACAGTGGGCGCTTTGATCACGCCACGCTCGCTGGGGTGGTTCGAATAGTTTCGTGATGACATCGACTTCTGACGTTCATCGAGCCGCGGTAACGCGGGGCAGGCATTTGTCTTACTTGCCGTACAGGGCCTTAAGATCGGTGTCGGTCAGGCTGCTTGGCATCCAGAACTTCTCCGACAGGTCAGCGCGGTAATTCGCCTTTGCCTTCTGGATGTCCCAGCCGTCGGGCTCATAGACATAGCGTTTGTGAATGGCTTTGCCATCGAGCAGCGCGACGGCAGCGCGAACAGCTGCGGCCCCTTGTTCCGGCCCGTATTCGGTGGCGATGGCATCAACCCCGCTGTCGATCCATTTCTGGAGAAATCCGTTGTTCACCTCACCGGTGATCGGCGGAACCTTCGCGCCATATTGCTGGAAGACATCCATGCAGGCGCGGCTCATGTCGGCGCCCGATGACCAGATGCCGTCGACCTTCGGGTTTTCGAGATAGAAGGTCTCGCAAACCTTGTGGCCGTAATCATACGACCAGAGACCGGCATCTTCGGCCACGATCTTGATATCGGTGCCCTTGATGGCTTCGAGCAGGCCCTTGTAGCGGTTGATGTCTTCGGGATGAGTCGGCAGTCCGCGCAGGACCCAGATATTGCCCTTGCCTCCGAGTTCCTTGACCAGGAACTCTCCCGAGACCTTTCCGAAGTTCTCGCCGCCGCCTTGAATATCGACGGTGAATTTGTCGGTTTTGGTAAGGCCCGTATGGACGATGACGGGAATGCCGGCATTGACCGCTTTTTCGATACCAGCATCTGCGGAGGTCGGAGAGACCGGTGTCACGATGATGGCATCGACCTTCTGGGCGATCAGCTCATCGATATCGGCGATCTGCTTGGCCTGGCTGAGATTGGCGTCGAGCAGCACGAACTGAGAAATGCGCGGATCACTCTTGGCAGCGGCTTGCGATTCAGCGGCCATTTGGGCAGCCCATGTGTTGGCGTTGACGCCAAAGTGGCTCATCCCGATTTTCCAGGGGCTCGCCTTCTTGAATTTTTCTGCGGGTATTGTGTCCTTGTCACCAGGGCGGGCTACCACCCCGTTCATCAAGTCTATGTCTTGCGCTCTTGCGCTGTGGCCAAGGAGGAGTGCTGCTCCCAAGAGGAGAGCATATTGTTTTTGTTTTGCGAACCCAAGCACGGTCTGTCCCCTCACGTATGGCCACGATGGCGACGATCGTCACCCACTCGAAAAACTTCAGTCATCGGATGCATATCGGATAGTGCTGCCGCGATAGTCGCCAGCTGCGGAACCGTCGCCCGCTTCGCGACTGGCTACCTGCGCCGTTCCTCCGCTCCGGCCTTTGATCTCGGCTTGGTAGGCGAGAATTGCCTTCTGCGTACGTTCAGCTTGCCGCAGGACGCCAAGCAGGCTCTCCGTCGCCTTGAGAAAGCGGCCGCCTTCTTCTTCCATCTGGTCGATCAGTGCACGTTGTTCGGTGCTGAGGCTGCGCTCCAAGGGGAAGTCGATAATTTCTGCCATGTCTCTGACTTTCTCTCATTGCGCTGCAGTGCCTGATCCGCAGGTGCTTTGCCTAGTTGAACCTGATTGCAATAATAATTATTCAGAGAGAATGAAAATTAAATTAAAGTTTGAATGAAGTCGTCGGATCCACTCTCGGATGACTTGCACGGCCATGTCCGGAGCGCTCGGGATACTGCAACTGATCGCGCGAGGTTGGCCCTGTGCCATCCGCGAGAGGATCGTCACGCGAATGCGCGGAGACCGACTGGGCTCCGGGAGCCACAGCGACTAGAGCCGTGCGGCTGCGCCGACTCGCCCAGACAATCGCTCAGGTTTTGAGAAACATCACCGCAATGAATCGGTTGGCCTCGAACGATTCAAAACTGTCGTTGGACGCTCGGGCACGGATCGGCGACTCTGCGAACATGGTCACGCAACCTTACCAGCTCTACATCGAGCGAACCGACACGGCGAAGAACATGGCCCGCTTTTACGCCATGCAGATTTCCATATCGCTTTTCGGGGAAACCTGCCTGACGCGACGCTGGGGGCGGATCGGGACCTCTGGACAAATGATGGTGCACCATTTCGGGCGGGAGGAAGAAGCGGTCAGACTGTTCCTCGACCTGACGCGGCAGAAGCGAGCTCGCGGCTATCGACCGAGGACTTTTGCCCAGCGTCCTCTCAGCTGACCAACGATGACGCCCGAGCCGGAACGAAGGAAAAGGGCCGCCGAGGGCGGCCATGGCGCGTCATTCGCGCCTATTCCAGTCGGTCTCGAAGTTGAGCTCGATCTCGACGAAGAACGGAATCTTGATCGCGAGCTTCAGCCCGAGCTTTCCCTTGCGGAAGAAGTGACAGATCACTCTCCCGAGATTACCGAGCCGGCGGCCGGTGGCTGCAAGGAACTTTGCGAGTTGTTGCATGGTAGGTTCTCCTTTCGAATTGCTGATATCGCGGGGATCGAAAGCAGACCTCGGAGGAGGGCCGCACCGGAACGGTCGAAGCGCGAGCGGAGAACCTGGAGCCGCCTGAATTTTGACTGGGCGAGGAGCCGCATGCGGTGGGGAAAATTCTGGTGGCGCAAGGTTGCGGCGTGACGCGAGGACTGCAACATCCCCTGACGTAGATGACAGCTGTGTCGAAAGGAGAGATGCGATGGCGCGGTTGTTCCTCGGGCGGAAAGCGCTGGAATCGGAGACGGTGATCGCCGACGAAGCTCGGCTCTGAAATGAGAAGAGAAGCCGCCTCAGAAGGGCGGCTCGGCCTTGATGGTGCCGACCTGCTCGGCCAGTTGCACGGCGAGCTCGGCCCGTGCAAGTTCAAGCTCGCCCTCGATCTGGCGGCGCTCGGCCGCGTCGCATGCGTTGTTCAGCTCGGCCCGCAGTTCTTCGATGTGCTGTTCGATCGTCATGATCTCATCTCCTTGAGTTCGTGAAAGACGAGCTCGCAGGGCGGGACGGGATGGCGGGGTCAGGGATCGCGATAGCGACCGCCGGAGGCGGCGAGTGGGGGAGCCGAATTTCTGGATCGGGCCGCAGGACCGGGCCTGAAATTTGGGGGTTAACCGCTCGTCCTTGATGCCGTCGGCCCGGCCCGGCACCATCAGGAAATCTGAGCGGCTATCCCCGTTTCCGCATGGCACCAAAAAGCCGGAACCTGGCTCGATGCCTGGTGCCGGCTTCTCACTTTGGCGGGAGAGGCTCCGCCGGATCGGCGGAGCCTCGAGAACCTCAGTCGCGGTTGGGGCGTGACCAGATCAGCTGCAGGCCATCTTCGCCTTCGACTTCGGCCAGCGTTGCGTAGATCGGGGCGGGGAAGCTCGGGTCGTCGAGCTTGACCGAGAGATAGTCGCGGCCCTGCTCGGAGGTCTTCTGCCAGGCGGCGCCGAGCTCGACGTTGCCGGCGTAGATGCGGAAGTGCGGCCCCTTGTCGGAGGGGTTTTCGACGCGGGCGATGCGGGCCTTGACGTTGAGGGCGAGGGTGCGGATCGAGCCGGAGAAGCCGTTTTCGGTGGAGGTGAAGGTGCCGATGGTAGCCATTGTCCAAGTTCCTTTTGCTGTTTCGGGCCGCTCCATTGCGGCCTCGATGGCTGTCGCAAGGACCGGGGACGATCGGACCGCACCCAGAGGGCCGAAATGAAATGGAGGGCGGCCGGGAGCAACTTTGTTGTCGCGCGAGGAATGGCGACGAAGTCGGCAGGGGAAGAAAGTTTCGAATGGCCGTTGCGGGAGGACGATCGAGGCGACGCCGCTCTCCGGTCAGACATGCCTCATCGAGCCCGCAAATGGAGCGCCGCTAACGTCAGGTAAAGGGACGGGACAATGGCTCCCCTGAAGGGCAACGGCAATAGGCGAAAACGGTGTCGTGGCAATCCACATCGGCAAACGTCCAGGGACGCCGTCCGACTGCATCAGGCTATCCGGAAATGGAGGCCGGAAATCCGTAGCTGTTGTCGGGCAGCTCGGAGCTCACGGCCATGTCGAGAGAATTGTCTGCACGGCGAAAGACCTCGTAGGTGATCCTGTCGACGATTTCATTGTTTTCTCCGAAGACCAGCACGCGTGGCTTGAGCTTGATGATGTCATCGATTTCGCAAAAGACGCTGGACGCGATGATAATCTCATCGCCTTGCTGGCACGTGCGAGCGGCCGCACCGTTAAGAATGCAGCACCTGGAGCCCGGATCACCGTAGAGCACGTAAGTGCTGATCCTTGCTCCGGACATCTTGTTCCAGATTTCCACATATTCCAGCGGTTTCAGACCGACCTCCCGGCAGAAGTCCGCATCGATCGTGATCGAGCCGTGGTAGTTCAGCTTTGCGTCGGTCACTCGAATGCCATGCAGCTTCGCGCCCACGTATTTTTCCACAGCCTGCCCCTTCCAGTTGATATCCTCGCATCCTATATTTGTGCGACGCAGCATTCCGCAACAACCCATGTGGCGAAGTGTTTTCCTTACAAACAACCTGGACAGGCGGGGGAGGGTGGGAATCCTTTTGTCGCGAATGGCGACGGCATGCCGTCGAAACCGTCGGTATGAAACTTGGAATGACAGCCTGTTGTGTTCGGTGGCGTGCGCGATATCGTTCAGGCGCGATTCGTCGCCCAGGAGGATTTATGCGTCAGCAGACAAAACCGTTCATCGTCGAGAGGAAGCCGTCTCGCAAACCCAAGTCCGATGCCACGAAGTCATCGATCTGGGGCACGTTGGACCTCACCCTGAACCAGCATCCGCAAACCGAACCAGAGCCAATCAGAGAGACGGCCGTCGGTACTGGCGACCGTCCCTGATTCAAAGCACGCCTATGCCGCCGCCTTGTCGGCACCTTCCGCGGACGGCTGCAGACCGTGAAGATAGCTGACTGCACGCTGCGCATGCGCTGCCGCCTGAAAGATCGCCCACTTGTCATTTGAGAGAACGGTGAGCCACGACTGAAGGTAAGAGGCGTGATCCGGTCGCGGCTCCAGCTCTGGAGCAATCCCGAGGTCCGCGCAGAGAAAGCAGCTGCCGAGTTCGGCAATCAATTCCTCGCGGGCGCGCTCCGTCCGGTCCTTCGCGTAGCGCGACAGATCGCGATCAAGACGATCTTTGGCTCCAACCCAATGAATTTCCTCATGTCCAAGGGTCGCGTAGTAGGACTCCACATCCCGGAAGGTCTCGAACGGCGGCATCTGGATGTGGTCGGTCACCGGCGAATAATATGCCTGCGATCCGCCATGCCGGATGACGGCGCCAGTGTCGCGGAAGAAGCGATCGGCAATCTCGATCCGCTCAATCGGATCGAGGACCGGTGTCGGCCGATGGTAATAGTGGTCCGGCAGACCGTCGATCTGGTCAACGTTGAAGACGAAGTACGCCTTCAGAAAGGGAATTTCCCGATCGACATCGTTGCCGTTGCGGTCGGTCTCCGACTTCGTGAAGCGGCTCGCGAACACGACGGTCGAGCCGGTCTCGCCCTTCCGCACGGCCGATCCCAGTTCAAGCGCCTGCTTGAATGTCATCCACATCGGCGAGGAATATCCACGGGCCAGGCCCTCCGACCAAAGCAGCAGCACATTCATGCCGGAATAGGGCTGACCGTTGTGGCGAAGCGGCCGGGTGATACGACCGTTCGTGTTCGCGGCGTTCCATGGCTTCATCCATGGGCGAACTCCTTTCTCCAGATCCTCGATGATCTTGTCAGTGATCCGCGTGTAGATGTCGGCCCGCTGGCCTTCGTCCTTCCTGCTCATTTCAAACCTCCAATTCAAGGAGGTCGCGCCGATCGCGACCCCGTCACGGCGGTCCAAAGTGCGGAGCGGAAAGGGGTGAGGGCACCGAAAGGCCGGAACGGACGTGGAGGACGGCGAAGCCGTTGCCCGAACGCCTCGCTCCGCCAGGACCAAAAGCCGGACGGGTTCGCGACGGGCCGATCTCGGCGTCACTGCTTCAGGAGATTCAAGGAATTGTTTCGAGGTCGGTCGACCTGAACTCATCCGCAGTGGCGAGGATCGGCACGCCATGGAATTTGGCACAGGCATAATGCAGGCAATCGCCGAGGTTCAGGCCATGGCGGCCGCTGCGATAGCGGTGAGCAGCGACAAGGGCGAGCCTCGTCGTCTCGGATGCGGGCGGAAGATCGCGAATCTCGATTTCCCGCGCTTCGAGGAATTCCATCACGATCGTTTCGACCGCGGGCACTGGAAGATTGAACTTGTCGGGCCGTGCAAGGCCGAGGACTGTTTCGAGAATGGCGACCGGAGATGTGAAGGGATGTCTGGCAGAAGCAACGGCGTCGGAGACGCGCGCCGCTTCCGGCTCATCAGAGAGAAGCGCGATGATGGCGCAGGCATCGACGAACATCAGGCGTCATCCCACATTTCGTCGAAGGCTTCAGGAGGAAGAGGCTTGCGGACGTCGTCGCTCATCGCGACCCCATGCTTTTCCCGCAGCCGCGCAGCAGTCTGCAGTGGCGTCTCCGCGCGATTGCGACGCTCGATCGCCTCCCGCATGGCAATGACGATGGCGTCGGTAATGCCGACGCCGGCCATTTCGGCGAACTTGCGCGTCAGCGCGTCCGCTTCCGGATTGTTGACGTTGATCGGCATGGGTCGTCTCCATGTAGATAAATCTCGAAAATAATGTAGATCATCGGGCGACCTTTTCCAAGGCCGTAGGCACGCTTGCTTCCCGACATGGAAAAAGGCGGGGCCGGAGCCCCGCCCGAAAGCGCTCAGTCGAAGGCCGACATCTGTGCTTCGGCCGCCTTGCGATCAAGAGAGTGACCTGGGTTTTCGACGGGCCGATCGAAGGGTTTCCAGGCCTCACCGACGATTTGCTTGTAGGCTGCAACGGCGCCCTCCGCGGCCACCCGAAGCGCATGAGCCTGCACGCCCATGTCGGCGGCAAACTCGCGTCTGCGCTGGGCAGCACTGTCGTAGCCGACAGGGCCGTCGAGGTCCTCGTCGCGGGCGTCGTTGGCAGCCTTGGCCGTGGCATCGCGTGCCTCGGTGACGGCGCGGCTATAGAATTGGCCTGCGCCGTGCGCCGAGCCGACGAAGGCGCCGACGATCCGCTGCAGATGGATCTGCATGGCCTTTTCGCCGAGACCATCGCTCAGAGCATCGGCCGTCTCGGAGATCAGACGCTCATGGAGATCGCGGATTCCGTCGCTGTCGACGATCGCGGTTCCGAAGCTCTCGGCGATCTTCAGCGCCTGGGCACTGTCGGGGCATGTGAGCCGGACCATTTCGACGGTTGCGCCTTTGCGCAGAGCCACGACGCGAGCGGATTGACGAGGGGAGGTAGCGGGCTTTGCCATGATTTCTTCCTTTCAACCTCGAAGCGGCTCCGGCCCCGTGCCGATTTGCCCTTCGGTGCGGTCGCCCCGAACCGGCGGAAGACGGGCGCTTCAAGGTCCGGAGACGACAGGCTGAGCGGAGCCGGTTTGCGGGCAAGCGGGGCATCCTGCCCTGCGAGGCCCGCAAGCCTGCTCCGTGAGGGACGGCGCCTCCGGCCGCCGGGCGGCGCGGATAGCGGCCTTGAAGCGAACGGCCGCTGGTTCAGACCGCAGCAAAACCGAAGGGCAAATCGGCACGGGGTCTGGTCCAACCAGGTACTGAAAGGAAGATGGCTGCCGGGACGCTATACGTCGTCACTTCCCGAACTCGCCGCACGCTCAATTGGCGCGATGATGGTCTCGGCCGAGGGTTTCGGCTTGGGCAGCCGATAATATTGCAGCCAGCTCGGACCGTGCGTGTTTCGAAGACCGCGGAGTGTCCCGCCATCGTCATAGGGCGCGCCACCCATCCAGACGTTGTTCAGGATGCTCTTCCAGCGACGCCCGTGTCTTGCGGCATAGGCCTGGAGCGCGGCTTCCTGTTCACCGCTCAAAGGAGGAAGTCTTTCGCGCTTCGGAACAGCGCGCTGCTTACTCGAGGCAACGTCAGCCTGTTCCTCCCTCGCGGCGATCATTCGTTTAAGCTCCGCAACGCCCGCGTCGAGGCACGCCTTTCCGTTGAGGTGGTGGAACTGCTGCCAGAACGCGGTGCGTTCCGCGGACGATGGCCCAATGCCGGCGCTCCGTTCGAGGTCTCCGATCGTACCCATGTCGCTAGACCTCCGCTCGTGGCTGAGCCGCGTCGCCAACGGGTTCGAACCGTTTGCGAAAGGCGGCTATCGCTGCATCCTGCCGAGCCAACTTTCGTGTCAGCGCGTCAACTTCCGGCTGACGCTCCGCTGTCAGGGCGGCGAGATTGTTGCGATAACGTTCGAGGAAGAAGCCCGTATCCGGCGCCTTTCCGCGCCGATATCCGGTTTGCCGGCGCGCGAGCTGTGGCAGGATCGATGTTATCCGGCGCAAGACCTGGCGATCGATCAGTTCGAGCTGGCGCTGCGTCTGCCGCCGCGCTTCTTCCATACGCGCCAGTTGCGCATGGTGGATTGGCATTGCAGCCATCACGCATCCCTCCCTTGCCACCCCACAAAACTGGAAGGACCGTCACAGGGATTATGACGGTCAGGATCGATGACGAAACCGAAGCGGTCGCGCGCGGCATACTCGGCGCGGGGCACGAGAAAGCGCATCTCCTCCACCCGCCCATCGCGCCGGCCGCCTCGCGTGGCGATGACCTCCGTCATGTCGGCATGGCGGCTGGAAAAGATCGCGGAGATCACGATCCAGTCGCCGGCATGCTTGCGCTCGAAGGCTTCCCGGTCCTTTGTCCAGGATTGGCCGGGCTGGAGTTCGCGGCCGTGGATCGCCTCCCAGGCGGACGGCCAGCTATTGCGGATCGTCTCATCGGCACATTTGCGCTCGTAGGACGTGAAGAGATCTGGGAAGGTGAGGGCGACAATCGCCCATTCTGCGTCCTCCTCGTACCAGGGCAAGGACTTTCGCAGCATCGGAAGGACGCGGGCATTCCGTTCGGCCGACAGATGAAACCCGCCATGACCGGCGGTCATATGGGAGACGATCCCCTCGGCGTAGATCGTCGCGAGCTGCGACAGACCCCATGGCGTAGTCGCTGCCATGCGGCTCTGGATCCGCCCGAGCGCGGATAGTTCATGGCTGTGCCGCGCGGTCTCGAACACGCGCGCGCGGAACGCTGTCTCATCTTCGAGGCGCCCTTCGTGACCGTGGAAATCCTCCCGCGTCAGCTCTGACAGCGGGCGAGTGAGGCGCCAGGCGCTCGCGAGGAAGCTGGCGCCATCGCGCGCCGGCACCATTGCCAGGAAGGTATCGGCGATCCGGGCGACCGGAAAGCCGTCCGCGCTGACGCCGAATTTCACCGCGGAGTCGTCGGCGGTAGGAACCCTGTCGTGTTGAAGATCGGGCGTGCTCATGCGGCAACCCTCCCTTCGACATGAGCCGCCGCGACCTCGTCGGCGGTCACCTCTTCGAGGATGGCATTCGGGTATCCATGCTCTTTCAGCCAGGCCACCGCCGCCTCGTGATTGCCGGCGAGATGGACAAGCTCCGCGTTCGCACCGGCGCGATCGAAGAGGCGGATAGAACCGAGTGCGGGGCGTTCGAGAACCTTGAAGGCGAGATCGGAATCGAGACCGAAGGTTCGGTGAATGCGCATGACGACGGTATTCTTTCCGCCGAAATCAGCCTCATGCAGCGTGAAATGCCCGGGCGAGGCGTAATTTCCGGATTGGCGCGGACCCTCCTTGCGGATCAGGCGGCCTTTGCTGTTGCGGGTTTGCCAGGCCGCCAGCTTCTTCTTGAAACGCTCGGGCGGCCGAGGGCTGCCGTCGGACCAGGCGACGATGGAGCCGATCGGGGCGAGGTCGTAGATCAGGGACGCAGACATAAGACATCTCCTTGGAATTCTGCGGTTCATGGAAACGAAGCCGCCGCCGGTGATGGCCGGCGGCGGTTGTCGATCGGATGAGAAGGGAAGGGAGGCTATTCGGCCGCAATGCCGTAGGCGGTTTCGTCCTCGTCAGGAGCCCCGTCGTCGGCCTCCGGATCGGGGGCGTCAAGTTCGGCGGCCTCGCCGGCGGCGCTGTCGTCCGCGAGTTCGCCAAGACCATCGCTCGTTTCTTCAGTGGTGACGCTGTCCTCCTCTTCGACGATCTCGCCTTTCTTGATCAGGTCGGCAAGTTCCTTCGGATCGGGCGCGAACAGGGCTGCCGGGTGGACGAAGTGCCCTTCCTTGAAGTGCTCGACGAGTGCTGCGCGGGTCTCGCGGACCTTCGGGCGCGGCAGAACCGGGGTGTCCTTGCACGACGCCTCAAGCGCCGCCCGCGACAGGCAAAGCAGGAAATCTTCGGTGCCCATGTTCGGGAGATATCCATCGGCGCCGATGGCCTCGCCGGCGATACGTGACACGATCCCGCTGTTCGACATGCCGCGGCGGCAAGAGAGCACATCGACCAGCATCGAGCGGGCGGCAACCCGCAACGTGTCGATCTCGAAGGACAGCTTACCGTCAGAGTCGAGCAACCGAACCGCATGGCGAGCGAACCGCTTCGTGCCGAAGACGGTGTCGTTTGCCCCGGAGTCGACCCGTACATTCAAGCCGGCGAAGGCGAGCACGAGGAGCGCCGTCAGCGTGTCGTCCTCGATCGGCGCGCGAGCGAGCGCTTCGTGCAGCGCGTCGGTCCTGAGGTCACCGATCATGTCGTGGCCCTTTTGCGTGACATCCGGACGCTGTTTCGGCGCGTCGATCACATCGTCGCCAGCGGTGGCACCACCTCCAACGACCGCTCTCTTGCCCGCCGTCTTCTTCTCCTCCGGCATCCGGTAATGCACGGTCTGAACCTTGCCGTTCCGATCCAGGTACATTGCGGTGTGGTCGCCCTTGCCTGGCTTGCCATAAACGCGGCTGGCCTTCTGCGGCAGCTTTACGTCACCCCATTGCGTGACCTCGGCGATCACGCCCTTCTTCGGCAGATTGTTGGTCATCCACTCCTGCTGGGCGCCGAGATAGGCTTCGACGTTGGTGGTGTAGCGGCTGTCCTCATCGGCAGGGGCAAACAGATCCTCGATCCATTCGATGCCATAGGCTTCCCTGAGATCGTCGCCGAAGCTCGCATCCTTTGCGTACATGCGGGTCTTGCTCAGCGCGTTGGCGATCTGGAACCACGTGGCAGGCTGGCCCTTCTTCGGCTTCTGCGCCTTCCAGACTTCCTTCTGCTCATCGAGGTGTGCCGCCGCGATCGTTCGAAGCTGCTGCTCGTTCGGCATGTCGCCGAGCGCCATTTGGTCGAGCATCGCCGGAAAGACATTGGCGAGCAGCCGCAACTTGCGAATCTGCCGGACGGGGAGGGCAAGTGCGACCGCAATCGCTTCCTCGGTCCAGTCGAGTGCGATCAGGCGTTCGATGCCGCGCCACTGGTCGACGGGGTTGAGCGGCTCCCTGGCGATGTTCTCGACCATGGACCGCATGGCGCCATTATCGTTAGCGGCTTCGACCACGAGAACCTCGATTTCCTCAAGGCCCGCGGCGATCGCCATGCGGGTCCGCCGATGGCCGGCTTCGATGACGTAGCCGTTTCCGCCATCGCTTTGCGGAAAGATGACGGGCGGCTGGATGATGCCGACGGCTTTGATGGTCGCGAGCAGCAGCGCATCAGCCTGCGGGGTGGATTTCGACTGACGAGTATTGTCCGGGTTGTCCTTCAACGAGCGCGGATCGACCTTCATGATGTGCATGGGATTTTCCTCTTCCGAGATGCGGGACACGGCTCGCTTGCCGGTCCTTCCTGTCTTCGTTTCTTTCGAAGACACCTCCCGGACCGCGGGGCGGGCGGCCCGGCGCAACTGCGGCCGAGCGTCCCTGCTGCGATGTCCGAGCGGGGCTAACAGCCCTGCGCGGGACGAGTGGCCGGGATGCGCAGGCGGCGGTTGAGCGCAAGCGGCGACTGGAAGACCGATCTGCGACCGGTTTCTTTTCCCTCTTCCTTCTTTTTGTCCTCCCTCCTTCCGGAAACTGCCGCTCACACTTTTGATAGTTCACAGCAACCGGAAACGCGCCTTAGGCTGTCGCAGCTCAAGGAGGTTTCGATGCACGATACAAAAGAGATATTTGCCTATCAGGTCGTTCCGGGAACAGACGAGATCCTTGCGTTCACCGAGACTTTGGGGCTCGCCTGGCAGGAGGCCTCCCGACATTTCGAGGGGCTGAAGGCCATGGACGAGAATGTCGAAGCGGGGTTGCGATCTACAAAGTCGGTTTGAAGAATCCGAGCCTCTCCGACTTCGTGACCGTCCTGAACGACCCGGAGGATATGAGCGGGCGGCTGATCGAAAAGATGGAGCGCGTCGAGGTGATTACCTGAGCGGGGGAAAACCGCGACGAGGATGACCGTCGTAGGGGTCGCTTCGATGAACGGAAATCAGGACAAAAAAAGAGGGCCACGAGAAAACTCGGGCCCTATAGGTATGAAGGTAATTTAAACCTCCAGAGGGGAACAGCTGCTGCGGCGGCACTGGGAGGAAAACCGCCATGTGCATCAGCTGTGAGCACTATGCTCAAATTTCGGTCGGAAGGAAAGCAAATATTGTGCAATGCAGCTATGCAAATGCTGCGTCGCATCAAAACCGCGATTCCATTCAAGCAGACTCCGCCGAGGCGGCGTCGTTCTGAACTGACGCGGCGGCAAGAGCGTCCTCGACGTCACGAAGCTGTCGGCGCTTTTCGGCAAGTTCGTCGGCGAAGGCGAAAGTGCCGCCTTCGCGCGAGCGATAGGAGACGAGCCGCCGGTGCGCATCATCGAGGCGATGGCGATAACGCTCGCGTTCCTCCTCGAACCCGTCGAGCGCATGCTCGAGGCGGGAGATGGCGCCGAGCGGTGTCACTGTGACCGCAAGGTCAATCTCGTAGGCGGCGCCTGTGCGCTGGAGCGTGGTGGCGTAGCGATAGCCGTCGCCCTTTCCGAAGCGCTCTCCCTCATAGACAAGATCGAAACCGCCGATAGATGCGAGGTGAACCTCGCCCTCCTGTTGGAGCTGGAGGAGCGTGAGAACCTCCTTCATCAGCGCGCGACCGGCTTCCTTGCGCTCATGGTGAAGCTTGCCCAGCACGGTCATCGCGAAGGCATCGCCGGCGGTCGGAACGAGCCGACCGATATCCTGGCCGATCTCGCCGATGCGGCGGGTCGACGTCTCGATGTCACGCTCGGCATCGCGCATCTGCCGGCGCACCGCATACTGGTCATCGTCATGGGCGGCGCGCAACCGTTCCAGTCGCGCGATATCGGCTTCGAGACCCGCTTTCTGCATCAGCCGCTCGTCGCCGGAGGCGATTGCCTTGGCCATGGCGAACTGGTTCGCCTGCCCTTCACCGAAGTCTTCGAGCCGGCGGATCGAAGTATCTCCGCTGAGCGCGGCGGCGATGAAGCGGGCCTTGCGCTCGTTGTTCTGCCACATGGAAGCGTCGAGGCTGCCCTCGGTCGCATAGGCGAAAATGTCGACGACATCGTGCTGATTACCCTGCCGGACGATGCGGCCTTCGCGCTGCTCGATGTGCGACGGCAGCCACGGCACATCGAGGTGATGCAGCGCTTTCAGCCGCGCTTGAGCGTTCACGCCCGTTCCCATCGTCTCCGACGATCCGATCAGGAACCGAATTCGGCCGGCGCGCACGTCGGCGAAGAGCCGTTGCTTGGCCTCGGTCTTCTTGTAGTCCTGCATGAAGGCGATTTCGGACGGGGGAACGCCCAGCCGCACAAACTCGTCGCGAATCCAGCGGTAGGCGGAAAAGCCGCGGGTCTTCTCGACGTTGATCGTGCCGAGATCGCTGAAGATCATCTGCGCGGCGCCGGGCAGGTCAAAGGGTTTGCCGTCCGGCCGGACGTAGGTATCGTCGCTCGTCTCTTGCCAGATGCGGAAGGCATTGCGGACGAGGAGGTTGAGCTTGTTGTCCTCCTCATTGTCGTTGGCCGGTATCACGAGGCGGAGATCGATCGCCGCATGGCGACCGTCGGTAATGACCGAGAGCAGGATATCGTCGCCGGGCTCAGCCGGTCCCTCGCGCATCTCGATCGCCTTGATGCGGGCATCGAGGATCTGCTGATAGGCCTTGAACGCCGGCGTCGGCTTGACGGTCAGGATCTGCCGTCGGCCGGTGGAGATATCAGGCACCTTGACGTATTCGCGGAGATCCGCCGGCATGACGACGTCGGCGAAAGCCCGGAACATGGCGATCAGTTCGGGCACATTGACGAAGCTCGCGAAGCGGCTGACCGGCTTGTATTTGCCGGACGGCTGGATCTCCAGCTCGGTCGTCGTATCGCCGAAGCAGGACGCCCAGGCATCGAATTCGTGTAAGCCGCGCTCGGCGAGAGCCTCGTGGCCGAGCAGGCGCTGGATCGAGAACATCTCACCGAGTGTGTTGGTGATCGGCGTGCCGGAGGCGAGCACCAGCGCGCGGCCCGGGTTCTTCGTTTCGAGGAACCGGGACTTCACATAGAGGTCCCAGGCGCGCTGCGAGCCGTTCGGGTCGATACCCTTCAGCGTCGACATGTTGGTCGCGAAGGAAAGCTTGCGGAACTCTTGCGCCTCGTCGACGATGATCTGGTCGACACCGATCTCGGAGATTGTGAGCAGATCGTCCTTGCGGGTCGCGAGCCCTTCCAGCCGTTCCTGCAAGCTTTCCTTCAGTCGCTCGAGGCGCTTGCGCGACACGCGGTCCTCGCTGTCCACCTTGGTCAGCAGATCCTCGTAGAGCTCCAACTCATCGTGGATCATCTGTTGTTCGAAGGCGGACGGCACGGCGATGAACCTGAAGGCCGAGTGCGTGATAATGATCGCATCCCAGGTCGCGGTCGCTGCCCGGCTCAAAAAGCGAAGCCGTTTGTCCTTGGTGAAGTTGGTCTCGTCGGCGACGAGGATCCGGGCATTGGGATAGAGTGCCAGAAATTCCCGCGCCGCCTGCGCCAGGCAATGACCAGGGACGACCAGCATCGCCTTGGCGATCAGGCCGAGACGTCGTTGTTCCATGATCGCGGCCGCCATCGTCATCGTCTTGCCCGCGCCGACGGCGTGGGCGAGATAGGTCGATCCGGAGGAGATGATCCGCCAGATGCCGCGTTTCTGGTGCCCATAAAGAACAAAGGCGCCAGAGGCGCCGGGAAGTTTCAGATGCGATCCGTCGAATTTTCGAGGCGCGATGTTGTTGAACCGGTCGTTATAGACCCGCGCCAGCCGGTCGGTGCGATCCGGATCGGTCCAAACCCAGTTTTGGAAGGCTTCCTTGATTTTCTGCAGCTTGTCGCGCGCCGCCTCGGTATCGACGACGTTCAGGACCCTCCGCTCGCCACCGGCATCCTTGTAGATATCGAAAATCTGGGGAACACGGCTGTTCAGCGCGTCGCCGAGCAACTCGCCGGCATCACGGCGGCTGGTGCCCCACTCCGATGTGCCGGCGGCGCAGTAGCCAAGCTGCCGTGCTTCCACCGTCCAGCTGCCCAATTCCGGCATATGGTGGATCCTGATCTCGGCACCCATCATCTCCTTCACGAAGGCGACGACGTCGCTGGCCGGAATCCAGGGCGCACCGAGACGTGCGGTGATGTCGGACGGGCGAAGATCGGCGGGTTGGACTGCCTGAAGCGCGCGGACGTTACGCTCGTAGGCTGGATCGAGTGCCGCGGCAGCTTCGGCGACACCAAGCTTGGTGCGGACCGCACCGGAGAGGTAGGCATCCGACGTCTGCCAGGAGCCATCGGCGGGATCCTGGAAAATCGCATCGCCGAGCTCGTCGACGACGGCATCGGCATGTCTGTGCAGCAGTTCGGCGATATGCTCGACATCGACGCGGCCACGTTCGTTGAGCACCACGGCCAACGCATCCGCCGCACTGGTGATTTCGGGCGGCGCAGGCGGCGCGATGACCCGTTCGGAAAAGATCGGGCGCGGTTTTGCGGTATCGGTGTCGAGGTCGTAGTCCTCGATCGAGGCGACCAGCCAGCAATCGGGATCGTCGAGGAAAGGCTGCAGGTTTGGACGGCGGTGCGTTTCGCGCACCTCGCCGGATTCCTCGTCCTCGCTGATCGAGACGGTGGTGTGGTTGATCGGACCGAAATCACGCACGAAGCTCGACCAGGCGATGCGCAAGCGAACCTGCAGATCACGCCACGGCCGATCCTGCTCCTGGGCCCTCAGCACCTCACGCACCGCGTCGCGGATTGGGATCAGCTTCTTGATGATCCCGACGTGCTTTTCCGGGATGCCGTCCCCGGTGCGCCCCTTGCGGACTTTGACCTCCACGGGTGCGCCGTCCACCATCTGCATCAGGCCGTGCCTGTTATCGATGAAGAAGCTACCCTCACGGACCTTGGCGTCACCGGGGCGAAGATCGATGATCTCGCCGAGCTCGTCCTCGAGGTCGACGTCGATTGCGGTCGGCTCACCGTCATAGCGGCCTTCAGGCAGCAGGCGAACGACGTTCTTTAGAGCCGCCTGCAGGTCCTCGCCAGCGCGTGGCTGGCATGTATAGGTCTCGCCGAACGGTCCGGAGGTCAGGGCATGATCGCCGAGGACGAAATTAGGATGCTCTGCAAACCAGCGGTTCACGCGAACTGCGCCCTCGTCTTGGCTTTCGGGCCGCACCTCCTCGAGATCGAGCCATGACAGATCGCTTGTCGGTTCGCCGACCTTGCGCTTGCGGAAGAACAGAAGGTCGACCACGACATCCGTGCCAGCATCGCGGCGGAAACTCCCCTCCGGCAATCGGATCGCGGCAATCAGGTCGGCGGTTTTGGCGATGTACTCACGCGCGGTCGCGTCGGCCTTGTCCATCGTGCCGGAACTGGTGACGAACGCGGCGAGCGCGCCGGGCTTCAGCAGGTCGATCGAACGGGTGATGAAGTAGTCGTGCAGCCTGAGACCGAGTGAGCGATAGGTCCGGTCAGACCGGACGGTGCGATCGGAGAAGGGTGGATTGCCAATGGCGAGATCGTAGATCGGCGCCAGATCGGCGCGCGCAAAATCGCCATTGATGATGCGGGCCTTAGGCTGCAGCAGCTTGACGATCCGGGCCGTGACGGGATCGAGTTCGACGCCGGTGACGAAGGTCCTGTCGCGAAAGGCCGCCGGCATCAGAGCCGGAAACAGGCCCGTACCGATACCCGGCTCGAGCATGCGGCCGCCACACCAGCCCAGGCGCTGCAAGCCCGACCAGATTGCCCGGATGATGAACTCCGGCGTGAAATGGGCATATTGCGTGCAGCGGGCGAGCGACGCGTAGTCGGCATCTGAAACGGCACTTTCGAGCGAGCCACCGAGCTCGCCCCACCCGGCCCGGAAATCGACTTCGCCGGGGCGGCGGAACATACCGTTCGCCAGTTCGCTGGCGCCGAAGCCGGTGAAGCGGATGAGTTGCGCCTGCTCCTTCGCGTTGGCTGGCCGATCCTGCTTCTCGATGTTGTTCGCGATCAGGATCGCCGCAACATTGGCGCGAGCGCGATCCTTCCAGGATCCGGCCAAGCCCCGATCCGCATCGTCGAGGTAGAAGTTGCACCGGTTGCCCTGGCGCCGGGGCGCCGGACGTTCTATCGCCGCGGCCGGCAAGGCCGGGGAGGGAGAGGGCGGCGTCGGTTCCGGGTCATCGTCGTTGGCCGCGACCGTATCGAAGCCGCCGAACGGTGTGACGCCCAGGCCGAGGCCTGATGACAGCGCGCTGCTGCCGAACATGTCGAGAGTGAAGGGATCGTTGCTCATGGAGGTTTCCTCGGAAAATGGCGAGCGTCATCACCCCGCGGGAAGCACTTGCGGGGATTAAAGGGAGCTCAAGGGTTTGGGATAGGTGGCCAAACGGGCCGGACTGGTCGCGAATTGCCTAGGGCTTCGCGACCAGGAAGAGCTGCATCGAGTCCTGAAGGAATGCGATACGCAGGTGCGTCGCCTCCGGCGCGGCCGCCATCATCGCTTCGAGCTGTTCCGCATCGACGAAATCGACTCCGTCATCGCCGCCGAATGTCCGGCGTTTGACTGCGAACCAGTCGTCATTGGTGCGGGGATCGCATTCCTCGGCATAAACGACCAAAGGCTTGGCGCCATCGGGCAGCTTGCCGTTCGACAGGAGGTAGACTCCTTGGTCGCCGACGAGCCAGAGGCCGGGCTTCTCGTCCTTGCCAGGGCGCAGGCCGTAGTAGGGGTTACGAAAGCCGCCATTGGCTTCGGCGTCGGCACGACTGCGGGCGACGACCTCGCGGACGGATGTAAGCGGGAAGGAAAGCATAGTGTGCCTCCCTCATGCGGCAATCGGCGAGGGGAGGTGGCGCAGCTGCACCGGCAGCTTCGCCGCGATCTCGTCGTCGGTCAGCTCGTCGAGCAGTTTCAGAGTGCTGCCCACTGCGCCGCCGTAGAGCATGATCGTGCGCTTGCCGCGCGCAGCTTCGTCCCAGCGATCGCCGGCATAGCCACGATAGTCGTCCGCCGTGATGCTCCAGATATGCTCCAGGCGTTCCTCGCGCGTCATGGCGCGCACCGGCCGGCTCTCACGCTCGATGATTGCCACGCGCATGCGCTCGACGGCGCCTTTGTCCGATAGATCGCAATAGCCGTGGAAATGTCGGATGACACCATCGATGCGCAATGCGAAGAACACTGATGTCACCGAACCCGTCAGATACTCGCGCATGGCGAACATCGACCCGCGGATCCAGAGCGGTGGCAGGATCTCGAACATATAGTCGTGCTCGGTCTCGGCGATCTCGAACCATTCGCCGGAATAGAGGAGCGAGGCGTCACCGTCCCAACGGTTCGGACGTTGAGCGTGCCGATCGAACATCCGGAACATTTGCTGGCGTGAGGCAACGCCGTGGAAGACCTTGCGGATTGCGGGAGAGGGATACATCTGCGGCTCCTTGGAGATGGTTCCGGACCGAAGTGCGGCACTGTCCTTCCGACCTTGCCATCCTCTTCAGTCCTTCATGACACCTCCCGGGCCGCCGGCATCGCGACCGGCCGGGTCAAGGGCCGGCTCGCCCGGGCGAAGCTTCCCTTGACGCGGGCGGCGCGAATGCGGCACGCCGCCTTCCTTCCTTTCCCTCTTTTCTTTCTCCCTGATTTTCAGGGTTTCGTTCCAATCCTCCTCGGGCGGGCGGAGCCGCGACCAGTCGCAGCCGACGGTATCCGCGAGCGCCCGCAAGCGCTCGGCAAACATCTCTCCTTGCGGATTGCCGTCTGTCGCGGCGACGAGGAGACTATCTGCTCGCGAGGCCATCTGCCGAAGCGCCGCCTCCGTCGACGGCGACCATCCGCCCCCGGTACTGAGATACACGGTTCCATCGCGCAGCCCCTCGATGGCGGCAAGGCTCATGGCGTCGATCGCAGCTTCCGTCACGGCCAGGCGCAACGCTGGGTCCGGTCCCAGACGGAAGAGGACCTTCGTTCCACCGGAGGCAAATCCCCGATATTCAGGACCGCGCGCCTCCCAGCCGGTCACAACTCCGGCATTGTCGGTGTGCGCTGCCCACATGCTGCCTTGCGGGCCTTCCCGCAGACGGTCTTGCCCGATCGTGGCTCGGAGCAGAGTGGCAGGAAGGAAGCGCTCACCGTTCAGATAAGCCCATGTCGACGAGCTGGGCCACGGCCGGCGGCGTGCCTGCCAACGCTCGGGTAAAGAAAGATCGAGGTCTCGGTCAGGCCTCGGCGCCTGCCATTCCGGCTCCGTGATCGCAAAACCAACAAGGCCGGCGACCCTTCCGGCGCCTTCGAGAAAGCCAACATGATCGAGATGTTCGACAAGTCCGAACACATCGCCTTTCGCATCGCCGAGCGGATCGAACCATCCGCGACCGTCATGGGTGACGATGATAATTTCGCCCGACCGGCGGAACTTCACCGCCCGCCGGGTACTCTCCTTTAGATCGATGGCGAAGCCCGCCTGCTCAAGAACAGCCGCGCAGCTCACCTGGTCGCGCAGCGCCTCTATTTCCTTTCTGTCCATGCTTTTCCTCATTGCCTTTCTTGCCCGTCGCTTCGCAGGCGCGCTCCACCCGCCGCGAAGAGCAAAGGCCGCAAGGGCGCGGCTGACAATTGTCGGATCATGCAATACCCGGCCGCGGCGCAGCCTCCCTTGCGGCCTGCCGCGCGCAAGCGGCACGCCGAAGGCACTGGCGGCCGGCTCAATGAGCCGGCCAGGGGAAGAACTCATTGACGATCTCAAGGGCGTCACCGGCGTCGATCTCGTCAGAAGGGAGGACGCCATATTCGCCGTCGACTTCGAAGACGGTGACCGGGACCATCAGGTCGCGGGAAAGCTGGAAGGCGTGGGACTGAGCGAGGGAAAGATCGTGCGACATATAAGAGGCTCCTGCGGGAGCGGGCCAATCCCGCTCGATGGCTCCTCAAAAGGCCCGGCGACGGGCGCGATCACCGCGAGGCGAAGCCGAAGCGGCCGCAGCTTGCTAGCGGACCCTTAACGGGTTGATCGTGGAAGATCCGGCGCCGGGCCAGGACGCCATCACAAAAGAGCGGGATTGGGCTGCTTCCGGGGGAGATGAACGGTTCGCGCACGCATTTCATACCATGCCAGTTTCGCGGCTGACTTCCGCAACACGAAGATGGTTTCCGCTTTCGACATTGCCGTTGACTGGCAATCTATCTCGTCCGGATCGTTTCCGACGGCGTTTCGCCAAAAGCCTGATAGTAGACGGCCGCAAACCGCCCCATATGGGTGAACCCTGCACTGCGTGCCGCGTCGGCGATCGACCGCGAGCCGGTATCGTCGACCAGCGCTCGGCGCGCTGCTTCGAGGCGGATCGTTTTGAGATAGCCCAAAGGCGTTGTGCCCTTGAACCGCTGGAAGGCGACCTGCAATGCTCTGACGCTCGTACCGGTCTCGCTGGCTATCGACGCAACAGTGAGAGGTTGCGACAGGTTGGCATGCATATACTCGATCGCCCGTTTCACCTGCCGGGGCACCGCCGGCGAGACCGGCCGCTCGAGCCGCGGCATGTAGCTATTGGGAACAACCTCCAGAAGTGCGATCATCGTCGACTCAAACAGCCGCTCGATGGCAGCCGGCGCCAATCGATCCGCGTCGGAAAGATTAAGACAGCTCCATACGAGATGGCCGAGTGCGGCCAGCCGCAGACCCTTCTCGGTGGTCAGATCGACGATGCGGTCGAAATGAAGGTCTGCCGTGACAGGCCCATCCAAGAGTTCACTGACCTGTTGCACCATCGCCGACTTTGCGAAGGAGAGGCCGATATAGCTGGAATGTTCATGAGGGGTCAGCTCATCGAACTGAGCGAGATCCTCCAGAAAACCAACTGCCTGTGCCGTCGAAAGGCGCAGTGCCCCCGAACGTGTCCCAGGCGTGGTGGATAGGGGCAGGTAAAGCAAATAAGCGTCTGGCGCGCCATCGAACGCCAGCTTCAGGGCTGAATGGCACTTTCCTTTCCAGGCGTGGAACCGGCCGACGATGTAATGGCTGTCCCCGACGCAAGACACGTGATCGCGATCCAGCTGACCAACCGGGCCGGCCTGCGCGATGTTGCCATGTCGGAGTGCAGCATGCTGCAATGGGCATCTCCAGGAGTTGAGTTTCGCCGCATAACCGGAGCGGCACCAAACTAGGCGTTCCCGCGGGAACCCTTTACATCCGTCGCGGCCATGGCCTTGACGAGGGATAGGACCTGACGGCGCAGTGCCGGCCTTGCTATCCTGGCGAAGGCGACGTTGAGGTCTCGCCCCTCGTCGGTATCGAGGAAGGCGCTGAGCTCCATCTCGGCGCCGGTGCCTGTCAGCCCATCGGGTTTTCCATCACGGCTCTGGCTGTCGAAGAAATACGACACCGGCACACCGAGCAGAGTGGCGACATTGAGCAAACGGCTCGCGCCGACGCGGTTCGTGCCCTTCTCGTATTTCTGGACTTGCTGGAACGTCACGCCCAAAGCCTCGGCGAGTGTGCTTTGGCTCATTCCGCGCACGCTTGCTCCCACCTCGACATCGATCGGGCTCGGCGCTTTGGCCTTGCTCTGATTGTTCACATGATTGGTCATTTCATCGCCATCCCTGTCGTTGAAAGGTCGTGGGTTTGCTGCTCGCCGCCCTGCGGCCAACATCAGTCGGGCTCCGAAAGGCTTGCCTTCTCGAGAGCCTCCTGCATCGAACTCGCCTCGAGTGCAGCAAGCGCTTGCTCGAGATAGCTTTCGATTTCAATGACGCTTCTGCCTTGGAGCAGGGCGATTTCATCAACAGTCTTTCCCATCGACACCCATCGAAGGCAGGTCTTTTCGATGGGCGAAAGCATCCAATGTTCCATGACCAACCTGCTTTCGTTGGTGTTTATTTTCATCCTCGAGCAACAGGGCGAACGATCCGCCCGATGGGTTTGCCCCTGACTTCCGCAGCGGAACGACTGGTGACCTACCTCCCGGTTGCCTCGCAGATCCGAAGAAAGCTTTCCGCGCGCAGACTGGCGCCGCCGACCAGAACACCGTCGACATTTTCAAGAGCAAGAATCTCGGCCGAATTCTCAGGTTTGACGGATCCACCATAGAGGATCCTGAGCTGTGCACCGATCGATCCATAGGCATCGATCAGACTGGATCGGATGCAGGCATGGGCGGCGAGAATTTCGCTTTGTTCGGGCAGCCGACCGGTCCCAATCGACCAGACCGGCTCATAAGCTATGACCAAGGCGAGCTCGTTCATTTCGGCGGGCAGGCAACCCTGCAGCTGGTTTTTGAGGACAGTAAGCGTCTCCTGGCGGAGATGCTCCGCTTCTGTCTCACCGACGCAAATTACTGGCATCAAGCCGGCGCTCACCGCAATCTCGGCCTTGCGCCTGACCATCGCGTCCGTCTCGCCCTGATATTGCCGCCTCTCGGAATGACCGAGTATGACGACGCGGGCGCGGGAATCGGCGATCATCCTGGCGGATATGTCGCCGGTATGGGCGCCAGCTTCCTGAGCGCTGCAATCCTGGGCACCGAGAAGAAGCCGGCTTCCGGCGATTATCCTCACGGCGGATTGCAGGAGCGTTGCCGGAGGACATATAGCCACATCCGCATTCAGCTCGCCGATGTTCCAGGCGACCTTTTCGATCTCGGCGAGATCGGCCGTAAGCCCGTTCATTTTCCAGTTGCCGACGATGAGCCGGCGGGGAGTGTTACTCAAGTTCTTGCCCCCGGTTAGTGGCTATATCGCTTCGCCATCTCGGCAAGCGGCAAGGGCTTGATGGCGGAGGCATGTCCGGCGGCGCCGAACTGCTCGTATCGGTCGCCGCAGACCGCTGCCATCGCCTCGATGCCCGGGGCGAGGTATTTGCGTGGATCGAACTCCCCGGGATGAAGGGCAAAGACGCGGCGGATCGCCCCCGTGAACGCCAATCGAAGGTCGGTGTCGACATTCACCTTGCGAACGCCGTGGCGGATGCCTTCCTGGATTTCCTCGACCGGAACACCATAGGTCGGTTTGACCTCGCCGCCATGCGCGTTGATCAGTTCCTGCAATTCCTGGGGCACGGACGACGACCCATGCATGACGAGATGGGTATCGGGCAGGCGGGCGTGGATCTCCTTCAGGCGCTTGATGGAAAGGATGTCGCCGTCCGGCTTCCGGGAGAATTTGTAAGCGCCATGAGACGTGCCGATGGCGATGGCGAGCGCATCCACCTTCGTCAAGCGCACGAACTCGGCAGCCTCTTCCGGATCGGTCAAAAGCATGTCGCGGCTGAGCTCGCCGTCAAAGCCGTGCCCATCTTCTGCTTCGCCGCGGCCGCTTTCCAACGAGCCGAGATGGCCGATTTCTCCTTCGACGGAGACGCCGACCAGATGCGCCATCTCCGAAACCTTGGCCGTGACGGCGACATTATTTTCGAAGCTGAGAGGCGTGCGCCCATCTTCAGAGAGGGAACCGTCCATCATCACCGAGGAGAAGCCGGCAAGAATTGCCGACATGCAGGTCGACGCCGAATTGCCGTGGTCCTGATGCATGCACACCGGGATATGCGGATACATCTCGATCGCCGCACGGATCAGATGCGACAGCGTCGCGTCGCCTGCAAAAGCTCGGGCGCCGCGGCTTGCCTGCATGATGACCGGGCTGTCGGTACGATCAGCAGCCTTCATGATGGCGAGCATCTGCTCCATGTTGTTCACGTTGAAAGCCGGGATGGCGTAGCCGTTCTCGGCGGCGTGGTCGAGCAATTGACGAAGGGTGACGAGAGCCATTTAAGAGCCGATCTCCTCTTGCGAGTGATGGATTTGGTGAAATTGCACCAGGCGTTGGATTTCGTTGCTCGAGCCGAGCAACACCGACACGCGCTGATGATGAGCCTGTGGTTGGATGCGAAGGATGTCTTCGGTTCCGGTGGATGCTGCACCGCCGGCCGCCTCGACGAGGAACGCCATGGGATTGGCTTCATACATCAGGCGCAGCTTGCCGCCGGCGCGGCGATTGGACTCGTCCGCCGGATAGAGAAACACCCCTCCGCGGGTCAGAATGCGATGGACGTCGGCCACCATCGAGGCGGTCCAGCGCATGTTGAAGTCCTGTCCGCGCGGCCCTGCCGATCCCGCAAGGCATTCGTCGACATAGCGTCGGATCGGCTCATCCCAGAAACGCTGGCGCGACGAATTCACGGCAAACTCGGTCGTTTCCGTCGGCACGCGCATGCGCGCGTTGGTCAGTTTGAATTGCCCGTCAGACGGATCCAGCGTGAAGCCGACCACGCCGAGGCCGAATGTGATAACGAAGAGCGTCGAGGGGCCATAGATGGCATAGCCGGCGCAGAGATACTCTCGCCCCTTGCGTAGAACATTGGTGTCGCCGTCCGCCTGGACCTGACTCACCGCAAAGATCGAACCGACGGAAAGGTTGACTTCAAGGTTCGATGAGCCGTCCAGCGGATCGACGTAAAGGATGAGGTCGCCAGCGGCTGGAGGTTTCAACCACGTGACCTCCTCCGCCTCCTCGGAAACATAGGCAGCAAGCGAGACCGCCTCGCCGCATGTTTCGCGAAACACACGATCGGCCAGGACATCGAGGAGCTTCTGATCTTCACCCTGGACATTCGTCGTGCCGGAGCTGCCTATATGGTTCTGAAAGGCTGCTTCCTTCAGGTGATCGGCAACAACGATCGCTGAGGCTGCTATGCTTTCAACCAAGCTTGCCAGGGCAGGATCGACTTTCGTCTCGTGGAGATAAGCGCCAAGTTCTATGTCCGGTGTGATTGTCATGTCGATGTTTCAACCTGTCTCGTAAATCCAGTGAGATCCGATTTCGTTACTCCGCTTCAGACGCAGTTCTGTCCGGCCAATGTAATTCGGTGGCGACCTCACGCCGCGCTCTGGCTGGCCGGTCTTTGGTGCGACAACTCCTCGGCGTTTGAGAACCCAAATTCTCGTGCATTTCCTTCGATCCTGAATTGCTGAACCAGGGCCAGCAGGCTGTCGGCCTGAGAGGCGAGTTCGCGGCTCGCGGCCGTCGTTTCCTCGACCATAGCCGCATTGTGCTGTGTCATCTGGTCCATCTGATTGACGGTCGAGTTGACCCCCTGCAGCGCACTCGACTGATCGTGGCTGCCGCGGGCGATCGTCTCGACATGCTGACTGATCGTGACGATCTGCGAGCTGATCTTCGCAAGGACCGAACCGGTTTCCTGGACCAGATGCGAGCCGGTATTGACCTCGGCCGTCGACTTGTTGATGAGGACCTTGATCTCCTTGGCCGCCTTGGCGGAGCGCTGCGCCAGTTCACGCACCTCCTGGGCAACGACGGCAAAGCCTTTGCCCGCATCGCCGGCGCGTGCCGCCTCGACGCCGGCATTCAACGCCAGCAGATTGGTCTGGAAGGCGATCTCGTCGATGACGCCGGTGATCTGCTCGATCTGGCGGGAGGCTTCTTCGATCCGGCCCATCGCATCGATCGCATTGTTGACGACGATGGCTGAATCGTCGGCGCTCTGCTTGGCCTGGCGGACGATCTGGTCGGCATCCTTGGCACGTTCCGCCGACGAGCGAACCGTGACGGTGATCTCGTCGACGGCGGCTGCCGTTTCTTCGAGCGAAGCAGCCTGCTGCTCAGTCCGTTTGGCAAGATCCTCGGCCGCCTCGGCCATCTGGTTGCCGTTGCCCTGGATCATTTCGACATTGTCGCGGATCTGGCGCATCGTCGCCTGCAGGTGCAGCATCGAGGCATTGAAGTCCTGCCGAAGCTGATCGAGCTCACCATCGAGGGGACGGCCGATGGTCACGGTCAGATCGCCGCTCGCCAGCTTGTGCAGGCCGGATGCAACCGCCTCGACAGCGTTACTGATGGCAGCCGCATCGCGGGTCTTGCGGAGGTCGTCTTCCTGGCGCTGTTGGCGCGCGAGTGACCTCGACTGTTCCGCCTCATTTTCCACGCGGATCTTTTCGAGCGCGTTGTGGCGAAAGACATCAAGCGCCCTTGCCATCTCGCCGATCTCGTCGCGCGTTTCGACGCTGCCGATCTTTTCATCGAGCTTGCCTGATGCAACCGCCTTCATGGAGGCCGTGAGCGCTTCGATCGGAGACTTGATGGTTCTGAGCAGCAGATAGCCGGCGACGCAGCCGAAGAGCAGGGCGATCACGGTCGTCACTAAGGATATGGTTTGCGCCTGGTCTTGGGCCGCGGAGGCATGGCCGCGCTGGATGTCGGCGAATAGAAGGATCTTGTTCCAGGCGTCATTCATGCTGGCGCTCGCAGCCTTGAAGGCGGCGTCACGTTCTCCGACCTTGACGAGGAGCTGGTCGAACCTCTCCGAGGTCCCGCCGATCACGTCGATGGCTTTGCTGGCCAGTTCCTGGATAGGACCGTTGGCGGCATGCTGTTCC
This sequence comes from Pararhizobium sp. O133, assembly GCF_051669845.1. Taxonomy (NCBI): domain Bacteria; kingdom Pseudomonadati; phylum Pseudomonadota; class Alphaproteobacteria; order Hyphomicrobiales; family Rhizobiaceae; genus Pararhizobium; species Pararhizobium sp. O133. The sequence goes on from NZ_CP196429.1 coordinate 164,044, forward strand.
TTGACCTTGCCCAGATAGAAGCCCAGGCCCTTGAGACGGCCCTTCACCTTCTTGAGGGTATCGTCGTTCATTCCACCCAGAAAGTCGGAAGCGGCGATCCGAAGTTCGTAGTTCATGGAATTGATCTTGTTCAGCGTTTCGGCGGTCGCCGCTTGTGCTGCCGCCTGATCGGCGGGAATGTTCAGATAGGTCTGCAGTTTGGACTGCACATCCGACAGGGTTGCGAGATCGCTGGAAATCCCTTCCCGCAGTTTCCTCTCGTCGCTGTGCATGTCCCAGAGGCCGTCGATCGTCCTGGAGACCTCTTCGGCAATCGTCCCGGCGGCAACCAGGCTCTGCCGTTCATCCTGCTCTTGAGCGAAGGACAGGCTCGTCGATATCTTAGCGCTCTGGTCTGCGAGCAGCGCCTTCAGCGCATCGCGCTTGGCCTCGGTCGCCTCGAGCAGGAAGGAGTTCATCCCGTCCTGGGCTTGTTTGATCGCAGACAGCGTGACCATCCCGCTCGAACTGCTCGCGAGCTGGGTATTCAGCATGTTGCCTGAGAGATAGTTGACGAGGCTCAAGCCTGCGATGCCGATCAGTATCGGCGTCAGCAGACAAAAGATTTTAGTCCGGATCGGTCCGCGCAACAGCAGGAAGTCAAAATGAATGCTCATGATTCTCCACCCAAGATAACGAGGTCCCATAATAATTATTCTGAGTGAATGAATATCCGGTAAAATTGATCTCGAATTAGTAATGTCTCAGGAATATTCGGCCGCGGCCGACTCCAGGATCTCCAGAATCCGGGCGGTCACTTCCTCGGGAACGGCGAGGCCGTCGACCTGAAAGTAGGGCGACCGACCCTTGTAGAACTCGCTCACCGAAAGGGTCTCGGCCCGATACGCCTTGAGGCGCAGTTCCAATGTCGCCGCATTGTCATCGGCGCGTTGTGCGCCGGCAGACTCTGCCGCCCTTCGGCAGATGCGGTCGTAAAGTTCTTCCTCCGGGACGACGAGCTCGATGACAGCAGTCAGGGAATGCTCCCCGAGCGATTGATCCAACGACGCCGCCTGCGAAATCGTGCGCGGAAACCCGTCGAGTACGAATCCGCGCTGAGCTTCCGGACTGGCAATCCGGTTGGCGACGATCGCCGAGACGGTATCGTCGGAAACGAGCCCGCCGGCTGCCATGGTGGCCGCGACCGCCAAACCGAGGGGCGTTCCCGCCTTGACCTCGGCCCGGAGGATATCGCCGGTCGATAGATGCGGGATGCCGAGCTTTTCGCAGATGCGCTTGGCTTGGGTCCCCTTGCCGGACCCGGGCGGGCCCATCAGGATCAGTCTCATGGGATAGTCCTTTCCTTCGGTCTAGGCCGCCTCGGCCCTGTTCTGGCGGTTGACGATCAGATCGTCGACGACAGCGGGATCGGCAAGCGTCGAGGTGTCGCCGAGCGACCCGAAATCGTCCTCGGCGATCTTGCGCAGAATGCGGCGCATGATCTTTCCCGAGCGGGTCTTCGGCAGGCCCGGCGCGAACTGGATCTTATCAGGCGACGCGATCGGGCCGATTTCCGCGCGGACATGCTTGACCAGCTGCTGGCGCAACTCCTCGGACCCTTCGCTGCCCGCCATCAGCGTGACATAGCAATAGATGCCCTGGCCCTTGATGTTGTGTGGATAGCCGACGACAGCGGCTTCGGACACGAGGTGATGCGAAACCAGGGCGGACTCGACTTCCGCCGTCCCCAGCCGGTGGCCGGAGACATTGAGGACGTCGTCGACGCGACCTGTGATCCAATAATAGCCGTCGGCATCACGGCGACAGCCGTCGCCGGTGAAATACTTGCCCTCGTAGGTGGAGAAGTAGGTCTGGATGAAGCGCTTGTGATCGCCATAGACGGAACGCGCCTGACCTGGCCAGCTGTCGGCGATGCAGAGATTGCCGTCGGCGGCCCCTTCGATGAGCTTGCCTTCGGCATCGACGAGCTCCGGCCTGATGCCGAAGAAGGGCCGAGTGGCCGAGCCTGGCTTCAGGTCGGTCGCACCCGGCAGCGGCGTGATCATGATGCCGCCGGTTTCCGTCTGCCACCAGGTATCGACAACAGGGCAGCGCCCGTCGCCGACCGTGTGATAGTACCATTCCCAGGCTTCGGGGTTGATCGGCTCGCCGACCGAGCCAAGCAACCACAGGCTGGATCGGCTGGATCGTTTGACGAAATCATCGCCGGCGCCCATCAGCGAACGGATTGCGGTCGGGGCGGTATAGAAGATGTTGACCTTGTGCTTATCGATCACATCCCAGAACCGGCCGGCATCGGGGAATGTCGGGATCCCCTCGAACATCAGCGTCGTTGCGCAGTTGGCGAGCGGTCCGTAGACGATATAGGAGTGTCCCGTGACCCAGCCGACGTCGGCAGTGCACCAGTAGATATCGCCGTGCTGGTAATCGAAGACATATTCGTGGGTCATCGAGGCGTAGACGAGATAGCCGCCGGTGGTGTGGAGAACGCCCTTCGGTTTGCCGGTCGAGCCTGAAGTATAGAGGATGAACAGTGGATCCTCGGCGTTCATTGGCTCGGGCGGGCAGTCGGCCGAAACAGTGGCTGCTTCCTCGTGATGCCAGAGGTCGCGGCCCGGCGCCCAACTGAGCGGGCTGCCGGTGCGGCGGATGACGAGCACGTTCTTGACCATGACATGACCGCGCGCGGCGATGTCGATCGCCTTGTCGACATTGGCTTTCAACGGAACCGGCTTGCCGCCGCGCAGGCCCTCATCGCAGGTGATGACGAAGGTCGATTCACAATCGACGATGCGGCCACCCAGCGCCTCGGGACTGAAGCCGCCAAACACCACGGAATGGATTGCGCCGATGCGGGCGCAGGCGAGCATCGCATAGGCCGCTTCCGGCACCATCGGCATGTAGATAGTGACACGATCGCCCTTCTTGACCCCGTGCTTCTTCAAGACGTTCGCCATACGACAGACGTGCTCGTAAAGCTCGCGGTAGGTGACCTTCCTGTCGAGCGATGGATCGTCACCTTCCCATATGATGGCGACCTGATCACCGTTTGTTGCGAGGTGCCGGTCGATGCAGTTGTAGGAGACATTGGTCTCACCGTCCTCGAACCATTTGATCGAGACATCCCCGGTAAAAGAGGTGTCCTTTACGCGGGTGTAAGGCTTGAACCAGTCGATGCGCTTGCCGTGTTTGCCCCAGAACTGCTCGGGGCTAGCGACACTCTCCTCGTACCATTCCTGGTACTCGGCCTTATTGATCAGCGCATGGCTCTCCACCGGTTTGGTGACCGGATAAATCTTGTCCGACATCAAAACTCCTCAAATGTCAGGCGGCCGGCCGGCATGATCGATGCGCTACGGCCCGCCGAAAAATCTCACTGCGCGGCAACCTGCCGCTGGATGATCTCAGAAATGAATTGGTCGAGAAGGGCCACTTCGCTGTGGCTGAGATGCAGTCCCTTCTTCGAGCGTCTCCAGAGAATGTCATTCGTCGTGCGCGCCCATTCGTGCGCCATCAGGTAGAGCACTTCGGCTTCGTAGAGATCGGACCCGAACAACCGGCCGAGATCCTCGATTTTCCCGGCAGTGCCGAGAAGGACGGATGCTCTTGTGCCATAGCGGCGGACAAGCCGGCGCGCATGCGAAGCGGCGAGGAATGGATAGGCCTTGTGAAGCTTGGTGACCTCCGCCTCGTAGCCTTGAACCGGAAAGTCGCCGCCCGGCAGATGGCTCTTGGCCGTCCAGGGAGCCCCCTTGGTGCCGATCGCCTCACCGATCTTCTCCAACGCGTGCTCTGCCAGACGCCGGTAGGTGGTGAGCTTGCCGCCGAAGACGTTGAGGAGCGGAGCCCTGTTGACCTCGCTGCCGACGAAGCCGTCAAGCTTCAGCACATAGTCGCGGGTTGCCTCCTGCGCCTTGGTGGCGCCGTCGTCGAAAAGCGGGCGGATCCCTGCATAGGTCCAGACGATATCGTCCTGCCTGACCGGCTCCTTGAAATATTCGCTCGCCGCCTTGCAGAGGTATTCCGTCTCCTCCTGCGAGATCCTGACGTCCTTCGGATCGCCGCTGAAGTCGCGATCGGTGGTGCCGATCAGCGTGAACTCGTCCTCATAGGGAATGGCAAAGATGATGCGATTGTCGGGGTTCTGGAAGAAATAGGCCCGCGGCCCCTCGAACTTCTTCTTGACCACGATATGGCTGCCTTGGACGAGACGGACGTTGCGCGCCTCATTCTTGCCGAAGGCGCCGCGGATCACATGGTCGACCCAGGGACCGGCCGCATTGACGAGCATGCGTGCGCGGTGAACCGCCGCGATCCCGGAGACCGTATCCACCGTCTCGATCGTCCAGAGCCCGTTCTCGCGCCGCGCCGAGACAACCTTGGTGCGCGGCATGATCAGCGCGCCCTTGTCGCTGGCGTCGCGGGCATTGAGCACCACGAGGCGGGCATCGTCGACCCAGCCGTCGGAATATTCAAACGCCTTGGAGAAGAGCGCCTTCAGCGGTTTGGCCGCCTCGTCGCGGCGCATGTCGAGTACCGCCGTCGGCGGCAGCAGCTTGCGGCCGCCGAGATGGTCGTAAAGGAAGAGCCCGAGCCGGATCAGCCACGCGGGGCGGATGCCGCCTTTCTGGTAGGGCAGCACGAAGCGCATCGGCCAGATGATGTGCGGCGCCATCGCCCAGAGCACTTCGCGCTCCATCAGCGATTCACGCACCAGCCGGAACTCGTAATGTTCGAGATAACGCAGGCCCCCATGGATGAGCTTGGTGGCACCCGATGATGTGCCGGATGCAAAGTCGTTCATCTCCGCCAACGCGACCGAATAGCCGCGACCGACCGCGTCGCGCGCGATCCCGCAACCGTTGATGCCGCCGCCGATTACGAACAGGTCGTGGATCTTATCTGCCATGTCGGTCTCCCGTAACGTCACGCCGTTGCCGCATAGGAAAGCGTGCTTGCAACGGCGGCGCGCCATTTCCGATAGCGTCGCGCCCGCTCGTCAGTGTTGAGGTTGGGGGTGAAGCTGCGCTTTGCCTTCCAGTTCGCGGCAAAGGTCTGAAGATCGGGCCAGACGCCCGCTTGCGCGCCGGCGAGTGCCGCAACTCCGTAAGCTGTCGCTTCCTGGCTTTGCGACCGCTCGATGACGCTTCCGAGGCAATCGGCCAGCGCCTGCATGGCCCAATCGCTGCCCGACAGGCCGCCATCGACGCGCAGGGTCGCACCCCTGACGTCCATCGGGTAATCGGAGGCCATCGCCTCGAGGAGATCGCGCGTCTGGTAGCAGACGGATTCCAGCGTCGCCCGCGAAAGCTCGGCGATCCCCGTGCCTCTCGTTAGGCCGAAAATCGCGCCACGGGCTTGCGAATTCCAGTGCGGCGCGCCGAGCCCGGTGAATGCCGGCACCAGGTAAACGTCTTCCTGTTCGTCGGCCAGATGCGCGAGACGGCCCGTCTCGTCGGCCGCCTTGATGAGCTTCAGGGAGTCGCGCAGCCATTGAACCGCGGCACCCGCCATGAAGATCGAACCCTCAAGTGCATAAGTCGTTTTGCCATTGAGGCGATAGCCAATGGTCGACAGCAGACGATTGGACGATCTGACGATCTGATCGCCGGTGTTCAGGACCACGAAGCAGCCCGTGCCATAGGTCGATTTGAGCATTCCGGGCTTCAGGCAGGCCTGACCAAGCAGAGCCGCCTGCTGGTCGCCCGCGAGCGCCCGGATTGGAATTTGAGCGCCGAAATGGGCGGCAACCGTCTGGCCGAAATCGTCGGCACAATCCTTGACCTCGGGCAAGAGAGCCCGCGGGACTCTGAAGGCGCCCAGCAATTCGTCGTCCCAGCGATTCTGACGAATATCGAACAGCGAGGTGCGCGACGCGTTGGTGGCGTCCGTCGCGTGCACGGCGCCGCCGGTGAGCATCCAGGTGAGATAAGTGTCGATCGTGCCGCACAGCAGCTGGCCATTCTCGGCCGCACGCCGCGCGCCGTCGACATTGTCGAGGATCCAGGCGATCTTGGTGGCGGAGAAATAGGGATCGAGCAGAAGGCCGGTCTTTTCCTGTATCAGCGGGCCAAACCCGTCTGCGCGAAGGACCTCGCATGCGCCGAAGGTGCGGCGATCCTGCCAGACGATCGCCGGATGGATCGGCTTGCCCGTCGACCGCTCCCAGATGAGGCAGGTTTCGCGCTGATTGGTGATGCCGATCGCCGCAACGTCGCGCGCCTCGATGCCGGCTCGCGCGAGAGCGGTACGGGAGGTCTCAACAACAGAATCCCAGATTTCGGTGGCGTCGTGCTCGACCCAACCCGACTTCGGAAACGACTGTGATATCTCTTTTTGATCGATCGCGATCGGCTGGGCATCGGGGCCGTAAACGATGGCTCGGGAGGACGTCGTCCCCTGGTCGATCGCCAGAACATAGCCGGTCATGGGAGCCTCAAATCTTGTTTGCGGAAAAGGACCGCCAGCCGCCTGGGAGGATGGCGCCTGGCGGCCGGCGACGGAACGCTGCTAGGCCACAGCTTTCTTCGCCTCTTGAGAGAAAATCGCCTTGACCTTTTCTGCGATTGCCTGGCCGAGCGTGATATTCGTGTCAGCCGAGAAATGGATGCCATCGCAGCCATCGGTCTTGACGAACTCGCCGGCGTCGAGAAAGTCGACCTTCAGGAAGTTGGCGAGCGCCTTGTACTGCTTTGAAAGTTCGACGGACTTTTCGTAGCCACCGCCGAACATGCCTTCGAACCATGGGTCAGGCATGGGAGCGAGCGGCGGCGGCGAGACGATCAGAAGCTTCGGGGCAGGATAGGGCGTGCCGATGCCGCCGGCCGAAGTCAGAACCTGTCCCGCAAGCTTGCCCATGCCGTTGGCGATCTCGTAAGGCGTGCGGCGGAAATACGACTTGGTGTCGTTGGTGCCGAGCAGGATGATGACGAGATCGAGCGGCAGGTGGCTGGCGAGCGCCATCGGCAGATAGGCGCTGCCGTTCAGCCTGGGATCGTTCGGATCCTCGACGCTCGTGGTGCGGGCGCTTAAGCCTTCCTCGATGATCGTATAGCCGTCACCGAGTGCTGCGGCCATTGCGCCGGTCCAGCGTTGTTCAAAGGGGTATCTGAGTGTCGGCGACGACTCGGGTACCGGAATCCATCCCCATGTCAGTGAGTCCCCAAAACACAATATCGAGCGGCTTTCTGCCATGTCATTACTCCTCCGATGACGACTAGTTGGTACGCGCCTTGAGGCCGTAGAAAATGGCCGCAAGGAGAATGATGAGGCCTTGCGCGATGAGCTTCCCGGAGTCGCTGACGCCGAACGACGTCATCACGACAAAGAGGAGCGCGAACGAAAGGACACCAAAGAACGGTCCCCAGACGCCGCCTTCGCCGCGGCCGAAGACCACGCCGCCGAGAATGGTTGCGGCAACAGAAAGGATCGGCAGATCCAGGCCGACGCGAACGCTTCCGACTGCGATCGAAGCCGTTTGAACGAGAGCCGCGATGCCGGCGATCAGGCCTGCCAGCGTATGCGCCACGACGACGGTGCGTTCGACGGGTACGCCTGAGAAATGCGCTGCTTCCGCGTTTGCGCCGACCGAGGTCACGTAACGGCCGAACACCGTTCTCGACAGAAGCAGGGACAGCAGCGTGGTCAGCACCACCCAGAACAGGACCGGGAGGGGCAGCGGGCCGAGTTTGACGTTATAGATATCGTTGAAGTAGCTCGGCACGTTACCCGGCGGCTTGCCGCTCGACAGGAACTGCACGGCACCAACGAGGATGATGCTGACCGCAAGCGTCACGATAACAGCCGAGACGCGGCGCTTGCCCACCATGAAACCGTTGAACAGCCCGATCGCGGTGCCCGTGAAGAGCGCGAGCAGCACGAAACCGGTCGCCGACATTCCGGGAAACTGGCCGGACGAGATGAAGTAGTTGACGAGCAGGATGACGCCGCCGCCGGCGAGGTCGATACTTTTGACCCGCATGACGAGCAACTGCCCGAGAACGAGGACGCCGAGCGGGGCGACCTGGCGAATGAAGATGCCCATGACATTTGCGTTCAGCATCTGCGGGCGCGAGACCCACAGGACGATCAGCAGCAATGCAAAGACATAATAGGCGGGCGCAATCTTAAGCATTCGCTGAATTGCGGGATTTTTTGCGAAGGCTGACATCTTAGAGCCCCATCTTCTTGCGTGTCTGGAAACCGACGACAAGGAGCAGGATGCCGCCCTTGATCGCCGTCTGAATGAACGGCGAAACGTTGACCAGGTTCATGCCGTTGGAGAGGAGCGCCAGTACCAGGGCTCCGATAATCGTTCCCTGCAGGCTGCCGACGCCGCCGGAGAGTTGCGTGCCGCCAATGGCGACGGCGGTGATCGCGTCGAGTTCGAAGAGAAGCCCGACATTTGGATCGCCGGAAACGATGCGGCCGGCCAGGAACACGCCAGCAAGGGCTGCGAAGCACGAGCAGGCAACATAGGCGAGGATGACGTTGCGCTTGTCGGCAACACCGAAGTTGCGCGTCGCGTCTTCGACGCCGCTGGCAATACCGCCGCCGATCGCGAAGAGATGCAGGCCGAACCGCGAGCCGTAGAGCAGTTTCCAGGCGACCAGGGCGACACAAATGCCCCAGAATATCGGCATGGGGATGCCGAGGAACGACCCCGAGACCGAGCTGATGACGACATCCGGAATGGTCCCGCCGGAGACCGGACGCAAGATGCGCGCAGCGCCGAGGACGATGTACTGCATCGCCAGTGTCGCGATGATCGGATGGACGTTGAGACGAGTGATCACGATGCCGTTGGTCAGGCCGAGCAGGGCCGCCAGCAGGAAGACTGCCGGGATCGTGATGTAGCCCGGAGCGTCCAGCGCGAGGATGGCCGTCGTGAAGCTGATCAGCGAGCCGACGGACAGGTCGAGGCCGCCGACGAGGATGACGAACAGCTGACCGACCGCGGTGATGACGAGCGGCATTGCCTGCGCGACCAGGTTGAACAGATTTTCCCGGTTCAGGAACTGGTCCGTCTGAATGATCAGAGCGATGCTGAGAACGATCGTGATCAGCAGGGGAACGATCCAGAGACCTTGGCGGCTCTGATTTCCCTTGAATAGTCTTGTGAGGGTCTTGGTCATCGGATTGGTTCTCTGTTGGCGTTCACGCGCTCAAGGCGGCGTCGAGGATGTCGTGCTCGGTCGCCTTGGCGGCGGGCATGTCGGCAACGACCGTGTCGCCATGGACGACATAGATGCGATCGCAAAGGCCGATGAGCTCGACAGTTTCTCTCGACAGGACCAGCACGGCCCCACCGTTCTGCGTGAAGTCGCGAAGCAGCTTGTAGATTTCAGACTTGGCGCCGATATCGACACCGCGCGTCGGCTCCTCGATCAGGAGGATGTCGAGATTGGCGGCGATATAGCGGCCAAGCAGGACCTTCTGCTGATTGCCGCCGGAGAGCGCGCCGACGGGCGCGGACGCATTGATCGTGCGAACGTTGAGCCGCTTGATCGTGTCGGCAACGAGCTTGCGATAGTTCTTCGCGGGGGAAAATCCTGCTCGTGCCGAATGGAGCGCGATCTCGATATTGTGCGCGATCGGGAGGTTGAGGAACAAGCCTTCCTCCTTGCGGTCCTCAGGAATGAAGCCCACGCCCATCTGCTGCAGCTTGCGCACACCGTTCTCGTTCGGCACGGGCAAGGCCAGCGATTTTCCGTTCAGTGTGATCGTGCCGGAAAACGGCTGGAATTTGCCGACCAGCGAGCGGAGGAGTTTTTGCTGACCCTGTCCTTCGAGCCCGGCAAGTGCGACGATCTCACCCTTGCAAACATGCAGTGAGAACGGCTTTGACGAAGCGCCGATCTTGAAGTGCTTGATGTCGAGCATCGGTTCGCAGGCTGCCGAGGCGTTCCTTGCCGGGAAAAGGTCCTTCAATTCCCGGCCGACCATCATTGCGATCAGCGATGTCGGCGTCATTTCCGAAAGCGGGCGCGTGCCGATCAGCTTGCCGTCTTTCAGAACCGTGACCGTGTCGCATATCTGGAAAATTTCATCCATGCGGTGCGAGATGTAGACGAGGGCCTTGCCCGCATCGCGCAGTCGGCGGATATGCTTGTTGAGGATCTCGACGTCAGCGGCGTTGAGTGCGGCGGTCGGCTCGTCGAGAATGAAGATCGAGGCATCGGCTTTGATGCCATGGGCGATTTCGACGAATTGCCGTTCGGCAATCGTGAGGTTCGAAACCAGCGTCCGCGGATCAAGATCGAGCGACAGCTCTTTCAGCGCCTTTCCGGTTTCGGCATTCATCCGTTTGTAGTCGACGGTGCCGAAGCGCGTTACGGGCTCGCGCCCGAGAAACATGTTTTCGGCGATCGTCAGGTTCGCCAGAAGCGTCATCTCCTGGAAGACCGTCGATATGCCGAAGTCGAGCGCCTCTTTCGGATTGAGGAAGGCGATCTTGTGTCCGTTCTTGAAGATCTCGCCGCTATCAGGCTGGTGAACGCCCGCGAGGATCTTCATGAGCGTCGATTTGCCAGCGCCATTCTCGCCCATCAGGGCATGGACGGAACCCGGCAAGAGCTCCAGCGACACTCTATCCAGTGCCAGACTTCCGCCAAACGACTTTGAAATGTTCGACATTTCTATAAGGTTGGCCATTCGTTCCTCCCAATCCATGCAGCTCCGCTCGGTCACCATCCGCCGGTTCCGGAATGAAACCGGCGGATGCGCCTTGGGAGGCTATTTTAGTTCTTGGTATAATACTTCTTCAGGTCGTCCTCGGAGAGCTGGGAAGGCCACCAGACGTTCGCCGAGAGATCGTCGCGGTAATACTTCTTGACCTTCTCCAGGTCCCAGCCCGGAGGATTGTAGTCGTAGTGCTTGTAGAGCTGCTTGCCCTCCAGCAGTGCGACAGCGGCATGCACGCCTTCGGCGCCCTGGGCCGGCGAATATTCAGCCGAGATCGACTGGAAGCCGTCATGGATCCACTGGCCGAAGAAGCCGTTGTTGCCTTCTCCGGAGATCGGCGGGATCTTGGCGCCGAACTGCTTGAAGACGTCGACGCAGGCGCGCGTCATGTCGGCACCCGACGACCAGATGCCATCGACATCGGGGCTGTTCAGGTAAAGCGTTTCGCAAACGCTCTTGCCCTTGTCGTACTGCCAGTCACCGTGCTCTTCGGCGACGATCTTCACGTTCGTGCCCTTGAGGGATTCCAGAAGGCCATTATAGCGGTTGGTGTCTTCCGGATGACCGGCGAGACCGCGCAGAACCCAGATCTTGCCGTTATCGCCGACGGTCTTGACGAGCCAGTCGCCCATGACCTTGCCGAAGTGCTCGGCGCCGCCCTGGATCTCGGTCGTGTAGTCTTCTGTTTCGACGCGACCGGTATGAACGATGACCGGGATGCCGGCGGCAATCGCCTTCTTCATGGAGGCGTTTGCGGAGGTGGAGGTGACCGGCTGCACGATGATCGCGTCGACCTTCTGGGCGATCAGGTCTTCGATGTCGGCAACCTGCTTCTTCTGGTCAAAGCCGGCGTCGAGCAGGATGAACTTCTTGATGCACTTGTTGGCTGCGGCCGCCGCTTCCGATTCGTGAGCAACCTGAACGGTCCAAGTGTTGGCGTTGACGCCAAAATCGCTCATGCCGATAACCCAGCCGCAGTCCTTCTTGTACTTCCCGGCTTCCGTCTGCGGATTGTCGCCAGCCTTCGGCGTGATGCCGTCCATAAACTTGACTTCATCCGCCCATAGCGGGCCCGCGGTCGACGCCATCAAAAGCGTAGCCCCGAGGATAGATTTCACATAGCCGTTCACGAGATTTCCTCCCTTGCTCAAACACCGTCGTCCTCTCGACGTCGGATCTCCATTGCCACGGAGACACATTTATCCAGGCCGCTGAAGCGGCTTTAATCGCGGGCCAAAGCCATTGGATGACTGGGCTGGCTATGTTCAGTTCCTGGAAAATCTTGCTCTCCCATTCATAGAAATGCCACACGGATAAACGGCTGTCAATAATTATTCAGACTGAATGAATATCAATAAACTTGCACCATGGATCGACAAAGGCCATAATCGCCGTTGAATGTTCATGCGTCTTTATGATTTGCCATAAAGGTGGGGAGGAAATGCGGTCAGTCTTATGTTACGGCGACTCGAATACGCATGGCCAGATTCCGGGCGGCTCGCCGCTCGATCGATATGGGCCGGACGAGCGCTGGCCAGGCGTTTTGAGACGGGAGCTTGGAAGCAAGTGGTATGTGGTCGAGGAGGGCTTGAGCGGCCGTACGACGGTTCGAGACGATCCGATCGAAGGCCCGATGAAGAATGGCCGAACCTACCTCCGGCCATGCCTCATGAGCCACGCAATCCTCGATCTCGTCATCATCATGCTCGGGACGAACGACCTGAAAGCCCGTTTCCACCAGCCTCCCTCCGAAGTGGCGATGGGGATTGGCTGCCTGGTCTACGATATCCGGGAGCTGGCGCCCGGTCCGGCCGGCAAGCCCCCCGAAATCATGGTGGTTGCTCCACCGCCGATGCTGGACGATATCAAGGAATGGGAACCCATATTTTTCGGCGCCCAGGAGAAATCCCGGCGTCTCGCCCTCGAATTCGAAATCATTGCCGATTCGCTCGAAGTACATTTTTTTGACGCCGCCACCGTCGCGGCTTGCGATCCGCGCGATGGCTTTCACATCAATCGGGAAGCGCATGAAGCCTTGGGAACGGCGCTCGCCAGGGAAGTCGAGGCGATCGGTTGGAGATGATGATATTGCCGCAGCGACGTTACGAATGGATGCCAGTACATCTTTATGCCTTACTCCAAGAGGATTGCATTGATGCCTGATATGCGTTTTGCACCACCCAATCCCTTGCGTATTGCCGATCGGGCAACCGGCCTGAATGCGGTCAGCGTGCGCAGTTACAATGAGCGCCTGCTGCTGTCGCTGTTGCTTCAGAACAGCGAGATCACCCGATTGGAGATCGGCGAACGGACGGGCCTTTCAGCCCAGACTATTTCGGTGCTGGTCAGGTCGCTGGAGCAGGAAGGACTGGTTGCGAAGGGGGAAGCCCAGAAGGGACGGGTCGGGCCTCCGACCGTTCCGGTTGCCCTCAATCCGGAAGGGGCCTTTTCGATCGGCATCAGTGTCGGCCTGAAGCGTACCGACGTCGTTCTGATCGATTTTGCCGGCGCCGTTCGCTATCATATGCAATTGCCTAATCCGCAGCCCGAACGCGACAGCAACCAGACAATGTTCATCGAGACCATTCGTCAGGCGGTGAACATCGTCCCCAAGAATGCTCAAAAGCGTCTAGCCGGCATTGGCCTTGCGCTTCCGTCGAGCGCTTCGGAGGGGCGTGAGGAAAAGGCCTACTTCGACTCGCTCCAGAAGGAAGTCGAGGAGCTTACCGGCTACTCGGTGTTCGTGCAGAACGACATTACGGCTGCGGCCAGCGGCGAAAGCATGTTCGGTGTCGCCAAGCCGTTTTCCGATTATCTCTACTTTTATATCGGCGCGAACCTCCACAGCCGCCTGGTCTTGAACCACCAGATCCACCACGGCAATTCGGTGGTCAGTTTCGATGTCGGCGTGGCATCTTTGGAATCCGTATTGACCGCCGTGGGCGCGCCAACGGATCACCTGTGGCAGCCGCTCGCACCATGGCCGGAGAACAGTCTGGTTCTCGAATGGGAAGGCAAACTGGCGGAAAAGATGCAGGGCATCGTCAAGTCGCTCGCGCAATTTGTCGAGCTCGAAGCGGTGATCGTTTCTTCATTCGTGCCGAATGTCGTCTATCGGAACATCTGCGTCTCGCTGCAAAAGCTGGTTCCCGAAGTGACCGTGATGCCGAGCGGCATATTGAACACGCCGAAGGCCGTCGGTGCTGCAAGCCTGCCATTCATCTCCCGTTTCATGGTGGAAAGTTGAAGACCGTGGTGGCGGCTGGGTTCACCGCCACCATCCCAGCCCGACATGCGCGGGACCGGCCGTAGAAGAGGCCTTGAAAGAACGGGACGCCGCGTCAATCGATGTCAACTGCGGCAAATCACGCCGCCCGACTGTGGGCCAACGCCGCTTCATCTTCGCCTCCGATTTGAAAGTGCTGGACCAGCGCCAACAGGCCGTCAGCCTGGGAGGCGAGTTCGCGGCTCGCGGCCGTCGTCTCCTCGACCATCGCCGCATTGTGCTGTGTCATCTGGTCCATCTGATTGACGGTCGAGTTGACCCCCTGCAGCGCACTCGACTGATCGTGGCTGCCGCGGGCGATCGTCTCGACATGCTGACTGATCGTGACGATCTGCGAGCTGATCTTCGCAAGGACCGAACCGGTTTCCTGGACCAGATGCGAGCCGGTATTGACCTCGGCCGTCGACTTGTTGATGAGGACCTTGATCTCCTTGGCCGCCTTGGCGGAGCGCTGCGCCAGTTCACGCACCTCCTGGGCAACGACGGCAAAGCCTTTGCCCGCATCGCCGGCGCGTGCCGCCTCGACGCCGGCATTCAACGCCAGCAGATTGGTCTGGAAGGCGATCTCGTCGATGACGCCGGTGATCTGCTCGATCTGGCGGGAGGCTTCTTCGATCCGGCCCATCGCATCGATCGCATTGTTGACGACGATGGCTGAATCGTCGGCGCTCTGCTTGGCCTGGCGGACGATCTGGTCGGCATCCTTGGCACGTTCCGCCGACGAGCGAACCGTGACGGTGATCTCGTCGACGGCGGCTGCCGTTTCTTCGAGCGAAGCAGCCTGCTGCTCAGTCCGTTTGGCAAGATCCTCGGCCGCCTCGGCCATCTGGTTGCCATTGCCCTGGATCATTTCGACATTGTCGCGGATCTGGCGCATCGTCGCCTGCAGCCGCATCATCGAGCCGTTGAAATCCTTCCGCAGTTGGTCGAGGGAGGGCGCGAAAGGAGTCGCAATGCGATGATCGAGCCGCCCGTCGGCCAGGTTCTTCAGGCCGGCGGCGAGTGCCGAGACCGCATGTTCCAGCTCGGCCGCGCTTTTTTCCCTGTCCGTCTCGCGGAGTTGCCTTTCCTCTTCGATCTGACGGTTACGCTGGATCGCCTCCTCCTCCATTCGCACCTTGTCGACTGCCCCCTGGCGGAAGGATTCGAGCGCCCGCGCCATGATGCCGATTTCGTCAGAACGCGAGACGGACCGGATCTCGATTGCCTGATCGCCATTGTTCAGGCGGTTCATCAGGCCTGTGATGTCCGCGAGCGGCTTCGTAAGACGGGAGGAGAAGATGTACCCGACGATACCCATTCCGAAAAGGACGGCGAGAGCGGTCAGCGCGGCCCACTTTGCAAGCTCGTTTGCCGAGGAGACGACATTAGCCTTGCTCTGGCCGATGACGAGAAGGTGCGGCTGACCAAAGAGGGTGACAGGGACGTAGGAGTAAAAATTTGAACCATGGGCCCCATCAGCGAAGACGGAGCCATTCTTCTGCTCGTTCGCGGCCTTGAGCAGCTCCGGCGGCACTCCATTTTCCGCTGCGACGTTGCCTGCTCTCAAGGTGCCGTCGGCGGCAATCAGAAACGCCTCGTCGACGCTCCGTCCCAAGCCCTCGGGCGAAATGAGCGCCAAAAGCTTTGCCGGCGCGATACGGATCACGACGGTGCCGCGCTTGACGACAGAGCCCCAGACAACGTTGGCAAGGGGTTTGGCAAGAAAAGCCGAAACATCGCTTTCCTCGCTTTTGAACGAAACGAACCCCGTCCGATACACTTGGTCGGCCGGTCCGGCGATGGATGAGGCAAACAGGGACTTCAGGGCGGCATTCTGCGAATCCTGGACGGCCGCCATGAACTCGGGTCCCTTGGTGACCGTATAGACCACCTGGCCATTGTTATCGATGACGAAGATATCGCTGAGATCGGCATTCTTCCAGGCGCTGAAGAGTGGCCCATGCACCGAGCTATGCTTGACGGCATAGAGCATCTTGACGGTCGATCCGTCGAAAGCCGCTCTTTGTGCGGGGCTCTTCGACATGTCCTGGAACGCCTCCCTTATCTTGGCATCAGACATTGCGATGGCCTTTCCGGCCTGCTCCGTCATCTCTCCGAGCGACTGGCTCTGCGCGATCTCGGTCAGCGTCTGCTCGACCCGTTCATCATAGGCCCGGAGCGCCTTCGATTGATTGGCTGCAATCGCTTCAAGGCGGATCTTGCTCGCCTCGATCAAACCGTTCTTTCCGATCTGGTAGCTCAATGCTCCGACAGACGCGCAAGAGACGATCGCTGTCCCTATGATCACCACGGCAAACTTGGCCTTAATGGATCGCATGCGGTGGGACAATTGCAAAGCATTGTGGAAAATCTGCATTTTGAATCCATTTCGAGTCAAACAGTTGCTAATCATCATCGACGACAGTTCTGAAAAATCCGTTACGGGTCATAACTTTCTTTCTATTTTCAATATGTTGCTTAGGCACGCCCTCAAGAACCTTGAGGTTTTCAGATGTTGCTTTTGTGGATTTTAGCTCAATTCTCCGGTGATATGCCCTCAATATTCCAACATTCCCACATGGAGCAGGGACAGAATCGCATTCACTCCGGACCAGGATTTCGATCGAAGGGTTCATTTTGTATGGAAGGCAAGCGCGTTGCTGATCACATAGGCAGCGATTCTCGCGCGGGCGGGATGGTCATTGCGCGGTGGAAGATCGCGTAATTTGTTTGAAAGATCCGCAAACACCACATAAATACACAAATCCAAGGACAACGTCGTCGACTTCCCGGTTCACCGTCATCCTTACAAGCATCTCGCAACCTTTTCCGAAGGCTTGCGAGATAGATCTGCCGCTTTAAGGGATTGTCAGCATCAGCGTTGCTGTCGACCCCCGCACCGACCCGAGGACGAAGCTGTCAATGTCGAGTGAAGTTCGCAAAGAAGTCATTCTCGAACGACTCGATCGTGATCAACGCGTCAGCGTTCTGGAGCTTTCGACAGAGTTCGGTGTTTCGGGTGAAACCATTCGGCGCGACCTGAAGGATCTGGAGGCCGAGGGAGCCGTTCGGCGCGTTCACGGAGGCGCTATACCGGCCGGCCGAACCGCGGATGTGCCGATTACCGACCGCATCAGATTCAATGCGCTCGAAAAGGACGCGGTCGCGCAGATGGCGCGCAACCTCATAACCGACGACTGCGCCATTTTCCTCGACACAGGCACCACCACCCTGTCCCTTGCGCGCCACCTGACTGGCTTCAAGAAGCTGCGGCTCTACACCAATTCCCTGATGATCGCGCAAGCCGCCTGCCAGCATTTCGGCGTCCGGGTCCAAATGACGCCGGGAAATCTCCGCCCGATTGAGCAGGATCTGGTCGGCTATGATACGCTGTCCTACATCCAGCAATTCCACTTTGACATGGTCTTTATGGGTGCGGCGGCAATCGCGGCGGAGTATGGCTTCATGGACTATGAAGAGGATGAAGCGCGAATTCGCCAGGCTCTGCTGAAGCAGACGGCCAGAAGCATCATGCTGGCCGATCATTCCAAGTGCGGCAAGACGGGCAATGTCATTACCGCCGCATTTTCCAGCGTTAACACATTGGTCACCGATCAACGTCCCCCGGCAAATATATTGGCGGCCGCCAAAAGGGGCGACCTCGAAATCATCCACGGTTGACCATACCGAAAGCGTCAGACCGGTGTCCGCCGTCTGAGGAAGCCCCGTGGTCAATCCCCGTGCAGGAAAGCCATGATTTGCGCATGCAGGGAGGAATTTGCCGCCGCCACGATACCGCCGCCATTTTCTGCCGGTCCCCCGTCCCAGTCCGTCACGACGCCGCCGGCCTGCTCGATGATCGGAATGAGGGCAACGATGTCGTAGGGATAGAGGCCCGCTTCCACGACGCAGTCGATCTGCCCTGCCGCAAGCATGCAATAGGCATAGCAATCGGTCCCGTAACGCGCGAGCCGCACTTGTTTTTCGAGCCGGTCGTAGCTTGCTCTCCGGTCGGCTTCGAAGATCGCCGGCGTCGTTGTGAAGAGCGTCGCGTCGGCAAGGTTCTTCGTCGCGCTGGTTGCGAGCCGCGTTTGTCCGTGCTGGCCCTCGTAGTATGCGCCGTTGCCCGTCGCATAAAACAATTCCCCGATAAAAGGCTGCGCCATCATGCCGGCCACCGCATCACCATCCCTGGTCAGCCCGACAAGCGTGCCCCAGAGCGGGATACCTGATATGAACGACCTGGTTCCGTCGATCGGATCGATGACCCAGACCAGGCCCGCATCCGCGCCTTCATTGCCGAACTCTTCGCCCAGGATGCCGTGATCGGGATATTCCGAACGGATAAGCGCTCGAAGCGCTTTCTCCGTTTCGCGGTCGGCTTCGGTGACCGGATCGAACCCGCCGGCAATCTTGTTGACGACGGCTCCCGGCAACCGGAACCGGGGCAATGTCTCGCGGGCGGCAACTGCCGCGAGGCGGCGAAGAAAATCGGGAGAGATCACCTCTTCAGTGCTTTGCATGTGTCAGACCGCCTTCAGCCATTGCGGCCACAGCGAATTGCTCATTGCGAAACGCGCGCGCATATGTTTCCAGAACCCATATTTGAAGAAGTCGAAGTCAAGACGCGAGACTTCGTTCTGCACCATCGCCCAGGTCGACCATTTGAGGTCGACGAGAGCCTTGAACAAAGCGATCCGCGCCAGAACGCCCGGATCCGCCCGGCCATAATATTCCTCGATCAGTTCCTTTTCGGTCTCCGGCGAGAAGCACATCTCGCAGAACCAAAGCGCGAGTTCCGCCGCCCGATCATTGGTGGAGGCGTATTCGAAATCGACAAGCATGACCCGGCGATCGGAATGAAGGAGGAAATTGCCGGCCAGTGTGTCGTTCATGCAGGGCGCGAGATCGAGACCCGATGCCTCGAGCGCAGCTCGCGCCTCGCGATAGCGCGCATTCATCCAGCCGAAGTCGCTCGGGAAATCGCCGCCAAGCTCCAGGACCTGCTGGAAATGTTCGTCGATCATGTCGAAGGTGGTCTTTCGCTGCGAAAGCGGTGCGGTGTCGTTGAAGGCCTTCAGCGCACGAAGACCGTTGAGGCGGATGACAGGATCAAGAAAATCGGCGTTTGTCGATGTTCTGAGCCCCTCGACGAATTCACTCACCTCGACCCCCGTTTCGGGGAAGAACTCGATGATCCGGGCGCCGACGCCCGCCTCGTGCGCCCTGCGGCCGGCTTCGTTGGCAGTTCTCCGGTCGATGAACATTTCGGTCCCAGCGCCGGGTATCTTCACGAAGAAGCTGTGCGGCGCACCTTCGACGTAAACCCGCCAGTTGGGATTGCTGATGCCCCCGGGTACTGGTTCGTAGGAAACCTCGAGGCCTCGCCAGTCCGCCACGGCTATGATGGCCTGCTCGATCGCCTGCTCGGCCTGCGATGCGCCTTCACCCAATCTCAGTCTCATCGCTCTCTCCATCAGACCTGTTTCAGCCATGTTTCAAAGCGTGGTCCTTCGATGACCGTGCGGGCTCTCAGAAGCCGCCATTCGGCGTATTTGAAGAATTCAACATGCTTGCGCGGCGAGCGTGCGGCATTGATGAAGCCCCAAAGCGCCCACATGAGATCGTCGGCCGCTCCATAAAGGCGTGCCCGCGCGAGCACGCTCGCATCCGGCTTTCCGGTTGCGATTTCAATGGCCAGCAGCGCCTCGCCATCGAATGGGAGGAGTTCGGCCAGCACGGTTCCGATATCGTACGCGGGGTCCGCCTGGCGCGCCCACTCGAAATCGACCAGCCGAACTCCGTCGTCCGGTCCGACCATGACGTTCGACGAGATGCCGTCCGCGTGGCACGGGACCGTATCGACACCTGCGGCGCCGATGGCGCCGGCAATGCGCTCGACGGCAGCAGAGACGGTGAATACCGGTGCTGGCAAGATCACATCCGCTCCTTCGGCAAGCTGCCGGTAGGCGGCAACGAGCTCGAAAACGCTGCGCGTTTCGCCAAGCCTCTCAGCCTGATGGAAGCTGCGTTTTGCCGTCAGAAGATTTTCGAGAACCCGCGGGCGGCGAAGGACATCGGCATGCCCCCACGCCCATTCCTCGCCAAGCGCTTCGAATACCAGGACGCCGCCCTCGGGAGCGGCATGGATGAGCCGCGGGGCAATGCCCAGTTCGCCTGCCTTGCGGCTGGCCTCCGCCACATGGTTCAGGGCAACAAACCGAGACATGTCATCGTGGAGACGTTTGACGAAAACCCGCGGCTGATCCGCCTTGCTTGCGAAAAAGCAGAGATTTTCGACGCCGCGGTGAATGGGCGACACCACTCCGCCAATCGGAGCTGAGAGGGTGGCGCCGGAAAGGCCGACCGCGTCGAGCGCAGCCTGAACTGCAGCATCATCCTGCATGGAACTCTCCCTCAATGATGTTGCGAAGCGTGGCGGTCAGCACCGCCAGCCCCGCCTGCACGTCCTGTGGCTCGGTCAGTTCGTCGGGATGATGGGCGATGCCATCGACGCTCGGAATGAAGATCAGCGCCGACGGGATACCACTGTTTTGCAAGGCGACAGCATCGTGGCCTGCAACCGAACGCATGGTCAATGGCTCGAAACCGCAAGAACGTGCCGTGCGATCGACGAGTGCCATTAACCGCCTGTCCATGCTGGCGGGATCGCGCAAAGTATCGGCGACGATTTCCAGCTGCGTGCCGGTTTCGGCTGCCGCCTTTTCGAGCGCGGCAAGGGCGAGCTCACCTGCCATGTCGAGTTCGGCCACGTCAGGCCCCCTGAGCTCGAACCACACAGTCGCCCGGTCGACGACAACGTTCGGCGAGTTGGGCTCGACCACGAGGCGCGCAGCGGAGCGGTGGAGGAGGGGATGGCTGGCCGCGACGACTGCTTCGAAGGCGGCAATTCCTCTTGCTGCGGCGAGAAGCGCATCTCGGCGATCGGCCATCGGCGTCGGACCCGTATGCGCTGCCCGGCCGATCCAGCGGACGGTCTTCTTGCGCGCCGCCCAGGTTCCTTCGACGACGCCGATCTTTCGGCCCGCTTCGAGAAGTTTCCGTCCCTGCTCGACATGCAGCTCGACATAGGCTTTCGGGGGAGGGGGAACAATTCCCGAACTGCCGCTGACGCCTATGGCCTCGAGCGCGCGCTTGAGGGATACGCCGTCTCCGTCGCGTAGTTCCAATGCATCGCCAAGCGCCAATGCGCCGGAGAAGACCGTGCTGCCGGTCAGGCTCGGCTGGTAGCGGGCGCCTTCCTCATTCGTCCAGTTGACCACCGCGAGGTTGTAGCGCGGTTTGCACAGTCCGCGTTGCACCTCGGCGTGAATAGCGAGCGCGGCCTGTCCGGCAGTCAGGACACCCAAGGTGCCGTCGAAACGACCGCCTCGGGGTTGGGTGTCCAGATGCGAGCCCGCAAAAATCCAGGGCGCATCCTGACCGGCCCAATCGAAGCAGGCAAACTGATTGCCGATCGCATCATTCGCGATCTGGACGGCTGCCTGTTCCATCCACACGGCAAAAACACCTCGCGCCATGCCGTCCTCGGCGCTCGCCGCGAGGCGCGTCACTCCCGCTCCGGGATGAGCACCGATGGCAGAAATTCGGTCGAAGATCGCATCGAAATCCGTCCGCCGTGTCGTCGCCGCGTCAAGCATGGATGATCTCCAGTTCTTCTGCCCGAACGGCGCCGAGGATGTCTTCCGGCGGACGCCGGTCGGTCACAAGCGCACCGATTTGCCCGAAGGGAGCGGTGATCACATTGCCGACCCTTCCAAACTTCGAATGATCGGCCAGCATGACGCTTCGCGAGGACCGCTTTATGAGGATCTGACGGATTCGCGCCTCGTCTTCTTCATAGTCCATGAAGCCATATTCGACATTGACTGCCGCGGCACCCATGAAGACCATGTCGAAGTGGAACTGCTGGATGTAGGATAGCGTGTCATAGCCGACCAGGTCCTGCTCGACCGGTCGCAGATTTCCAGGCGTCACGTGCACGCTGACGCCGAAATGCTGGCAGGCGGCTTGTGCAATCATCAGGGAATTCGTGTAGAGCCGAAGCTTCTTGAAGCCGATCAGCCGGCGCGCGAGCGCAAGCGTCGTCGTGCCGGTATCGAGGAAGATCACACAGTCGTCATTGATCAGGTTGCGCGCCACGCCGGCAACCGCATCCTTCTCAGTCGAGTTGAGCTTGATGCGCTCGGTAATCGGCGTGTCGGCTGTGCGGCCGGCTGGAATTGCGCCGCCATGCACGCGGCGCACAGCACCTTCTGCTTCGAGGTTCTTCAGATCGCGGCGAATGGTTTCGCCCGAAACGCCGAACTCTGCTGAAAGCTCGACAACGCTGACGCGCTGATCACGGCCGAGACGCTCCAGGATGATCTCCTTGCGGATCTCACTGGACATGGACCGCCTCGTCCTCATGCCGATGCAGGCAGGCTGCGTAATTCCCGCCATCAGAACCCACAAGCATCGGATCGGTCTTTTCGCAGTCGCTCTGCGCGCGCGGGCAGCGCGAACGGAACGAGCAGCCGACCGGAAGATGAATGGGGCTCGGGGGCTCGCCATCGAGCAGATATTGCGCGCCCGGGAAACGGTTTTCCTCCAGCGTCGGCATGGCGCTCAGCAGCGCCCGCGTATACGGGTGGTGCGGATGTTCAAAAAGCGTCGTGTTGTCAGCCAGTTCGACGATGCGCCCTAGATACATGACCGCCACGCGGTGACAGATACGACGGACCAGCGCCAGGTCGTGAGATATGAAAATGTAGGAAAACCCGTGTGCCGCCTGGAGCCGTTTGAAGAGATCGAGGAGCTCGGCCTGCTCGACCTGGTCGAGCGCCGACAAGGTCTCGTCAAGGATCAAGAGGCGCGGCTTCAGCACCAGGGCTCGAGCAATGTTGATGCGCTGGCGCTGCCCGGCGCTAAGCCCCACAGGCAATCGTTCGGCGAGGTCCGCATGAAGGCCGACTTCGCGCATGGCCTCCTGCGCGCGCTGCTCGGCATCACGCCGGCCGACGCCGTGGATCAGAAGCGGCTCCTCGATCATGCGTATGATCGACATGCCCGCCGGCAGCGATCCATAGGGGTCCTGCAGCAGAAGCTGGAACGATTTGCGCATCTCCGTCAACGAACGAGCAGAGAGACTCGAGAGGTTCTTCCCGAGGAACGCAATGCGACCGGCATTTGGCTGTTCGAGCCAGGCAAGCAGGCGCGTAAGCGTGGATTTGCCGCAACCGCTTTCCCCGACGATGCCAAAATTTTCACCCGCCTTGACGGTAAAGGACACGTCCCGAACCGCCTTGACTTCGTTGAAGGCATTGAACGCATCGCGCCGGCGCACGCTATAGGTTCGGGTTGCATTTTCGACGGTCAGGACAGCCTCACCGTCTTTTGCTTCCGGCGCCGACACGTTCTTCCAGATCGATGGAATGCGCGAGAGGAGGGCGCGCGTATAGGCTTGCTGCGGGTTGGCAGCAATATCGGCAGTCTTGCCCCGTTCGACGATGCGGCCGCCTTGCATGACGAGCGTTCGCTCGGCAATCTGTGACACCACCGGTAACGACGAAGAGATAAACAGGAACGCCGTGTCGAGGCTTTGCCTGAGGCTGTCGATAAGCCGGATAATCTGGGCTGCGACCGTTACATCGAGCGGCTGCGTAATATTGTCGGCGATAACAAGCGATGGCTCGGAAACGAGCGCATCGACAATCATCACGCGCTGCATCATACCGCCGGAGAATTGGAAGGGCGCCTCGTGGAAGCGAGAGCGCGGTGAGGGAATATGCACCCGGCCAAGGAGATCGAGAACTTTTTCCTTCGCTTCCGCCTTACCGATATCAGGCCGGACAGATCGAAGCTTCTCGACGATCTGATGGCCGATCGGCAGCCTCGGATCAAGCGAACCCATGGGGTTTGCACCGATGAAGCCAATGCGGTTTCCTCTGATCGACCGAAGACCCCGCGCATCGAGGGAGAGGACGTCCTTTCCTTCAAAAATCACCTGACCGGAAGAGATTTCCAGCGGTGCTTGAATGGCGTTCACCATGGCACGCGCCAGCACCGACTTGCCCGATCCGGCTTCGCCGACGAGGCCGAGAACTTCGCCTGGCTGGAGCGCAAAGTCCACATTGTCGACGATGCGCCGTTTGCCGCCATCCCGCAGGAGATCGACCGAGAGATTGGAGACAGCTAGGATTGGATCACTCATTTACGCATCCCCTCTCAGAACCGCATTGCGCGCGCGCTCCAACGCCGAACCCATCAGATTGAGGCAGGTCAGCGATATCAGCAGGAACAGACCGGGCATCGTCGCGATCCACCATGCGTTCAGCAGATACTTTCGTGAATCCGCGATCACGTTGCCGAATGTCGGTGTCGGCGGCTGAACCCCGAGACCGAGAAAGCCGAGGATCGACTCGAAGATCATCATGCGGGCGATATCGAGCACAGCGACGAAGGCGATCGGAGGCAGAACGACAGGCGCCACAAACAACAGCATGATGCGAAGGTCCGAGGCACCGAGAACCCTCTCACCGAGAACATAGCCGCGATTGCGTTCGCCGAGCGCCACGGATCTCGCGACGCGGGCATAGAGCGGCCAGCCGGAGAGGCCAAGCACGAGGATGATCGCAGGCACGGTCGGGCGTGACACGCCGAGAATGGTGATGGCAAGAATGATCATCGGAATTGACAGCTGAGCATCGGTCAGCCGCATGATGACCGTATCGAGCCAACCACCACGAAAACCGGCAAGAAGACCGAGACTGCAGCCGACGATGAACATCAGAACCACGGTCGTCACGCCGATGAACAGCGAATAACACAGTCCGACGAGACAGCGCATCAGAACGTCACGGCCGAGTTGATCGGTACCGAGCACATAAGGCCATTGCCAGCCCTCGGAAGGGAATGGCGGAATAAACTTGTGGCTGTAGGCCATCTTGAGCGGATCAACCGAACTGACAAATGGCAGGAGAATCGCAAGTCCAAGCAGCAATCCGAAGCCGATGAGGCCAATGCGAAAGTCGAGGCGCCCCACGGCAATTTGCAACATGCGTCTGGTCGGTGTGGTGCCGCGCTTGACGACGGTGCGCTCGGTGGCGCTCAATTCTACGATATCGGTCATCTCAGTATTCCAGTCTCGGATCGATGGTCATCGCGATAAGATCGACCAGGATGTTGATCACCACGAACATCACGGAAATGAAGATCGCGACGCCCTGGATGAGCGGAAAGTCGCGCTGTTGAACGGCATTGATCGTCAGGAGCCCAAGGCCCGGATAGTCGAAGATGAACTCGACCACGAGGACGCCGCCCAGAAGCATGCCGAGTTGCACACCCAGCAAGTTGATCAACGGGACCGCGGAATTGCCCAGCACATGCGAGAAGATCGTGCGCCCGCGGCTCAGGCCTCTAACAGCAGCAAGCTGAATGAAGTCTTCGCGCAACACCTGAGCGACAGAAACGGTCAACGTACGCAGGATGAACGGCGCAATCTCCACCGCGAGCACGATCGCGGGCAGAATGGTGTATTCGAAGCCGTTGTAGCCGATCGCGGGCAGAAGCCTGAGCTTCACCGACAGAAAGAGCGTCAGCACGATGCCCAGCCAGAAGTTCGGGGTCGAGACGAAGATCGACCCCAATGCGAGCGCGAGTTTGTCGGGCCAGCGACCCTGATAGAGCCCGCCGGCAAGGCCGAGCGGAACAGCAACGAGCAACGCGATGACCAGTGCGACGGCTGCGAGCTGCAGGGTCATCGGGAGTGTATCGAGAATGAGATCTAGGACCTTCGCCCGCTCTTCGCGTGTCGGGTCGTTATAGGCCGAGCCGGCCAGGCTCGCCCCGCTCTTCGGCCTGACGAACGACGTGCCAAGATCGCCGGTCGCCAAATGGCCAAGATAGGAGACGAATTGCAGCGGGATGGCCCGATCGAGACCAAGTTCCTTTGCCTTCATCGCCACGACCGCATCAGGGGCCATGCCGCCGACGATAAGGCGCGCGGGGTCACCCGGCACCACACGCAACAGCGTGAAGATGATGAATATGACGAGAAGGATGATCAGGCCCCCCTGCAGAAGCCGTCTCATCAGGAATGATAGAAGGAACATGTACTTACCCTAGTCTGTCGGGGCCAAGGCGGCCACTGCCAGGCAGTGGCCGCAGCGCTGGATCAGGCCAATGTCGCCTTGTTGGCGTCCATCATACCATTCGGGTAGATGTAGAGACCACTCAGGCCATCACGCATGCCGTGGATGAAAACGGACGTGAAGAGAGAAAATGATGGCGTCTTCTCCGCCAGCAACGGCATCAGCTCGGTCTGAATGACCTTCTTGCGTTCCTCGGGCTTTGAGGCGTTGCGCTCTTTGTCGAGGGCAGCATCGATTTCCGGATCCTGGATGCCGCAGATGCGGTGCGTCGTCGAGTGGAAATGGGTCCTCAGCACCAGATCGGGTTCCGGCGAACCCGTCGACCAGCCGCAGTCGATCATATGACCGGGCCCGCCGCCGGGACGATCGTAGAGCGCGTCACCCCAGGCCGCGACTTCCATGACGTTGAGCTTGACGGGGAAGCCCTGTTCCTGAAGCATCGCCGTGATGGCCTCGGCATATTCCTTGGTCTTCGGGTAGAAGCCGACCGACGTGATGTATTCGAGTTCGGGCAGACCTTCGCCCTTCGGGAAGCCGGCTTCCGCCAAAAGCTTCTGGCACTGGTCCGGATCGAACTTCGGATAGTTCGGGATATCGACATAGCCGAACTTGACCGGAGACACGTAGCAGTTCGACGCGTGACCGGAAACGCCGAGAATATCGTCGATCACCGACCGGTCGATCGCGTGGCACACGGCGCGACGCAGTCTCCAGTCGTTGAAGGGCGGCTTCGAGCAACGGAACCAAAGATACTTGTTCTCGACCGAGATCGCCTTGTGAAGCTGGAAGCCGCCGGTCTTTTCGATCGTTTCGACCTGTTCGGCTTCAAGGCGTTCGATAAGGTCGGCCTCGCCATTCAGAAGCGCCAGTGTCCGGGTCGTCGCATCGCCGACGAAGCTGAAATGCAGTCCGGGAATCGTCGGCTTGCCGAGGTAGAAATTGTCGAAGGCCTCGAGAACGGTCGTGTTGCCGTCCTGCTTGACGAACTTGAAACCACCGGTGCCGTTCGGCCGGGCAGAGAGCGTCTTCGGGTCGGCGACGTCCTTTGCCGACATGATCGGCAGGAAGGAGGACAGGAACCAGAAAAGGCTTGCGGGGTAGCCGGCCTTGTCGGTCTTGACGCGCGCGACGTAATCGCTGACGACTTCGACTTCACAGGGACCGGGATACCAGGCGGCCGGTCGGTCGGGGCGACTTGCATACTCGAATGTCGCCTTGACGTCTTCGGCCCTGAACGGCTTGCCGTCGTGGAAGGTGACGCCTTCGCGCAGCTTGAATTCGAGCGTGTGCTCGTCGATCAGCTTCATCTCGGTCGCCAGTTCCATGACGAGCTCGTCAGGCTTTTCCGGCGTCATCGGTGCGCGGGTTAGATAACCGAACACAAAGCTCTCAAGGTTGATCTGCGCCAGCGTCGTGTGAGAAGACGGATCCCAGTTGCCGGTCAGAGTTTCGGCCGAGAGAAATTTAAGGACCTTGTTTTCCGCGGCATTGGCCGGGTTGACCAGGAACTTAGTATTGAGGATAGGCATGCCAAGTGCGATGCCCGCAAGCGCCGAACTCTTTAAGAGCGATCTTCTATTGAACTCCATGACGACATCTCCACAGTTGATTTGCTGGGCGTTCCCCACCCCATCTTGTCGCCAGCAACGACAAGTGGAGGATTGTTGTTTTTGAAAAGATGGTCCTCGGCCTGCTGGCAGAATGCCATGACAAGCGCATCGGCGTGGCGACGGCCGACGACCTGCAGGCCAACGGGCAACCCGTTGACGGTCAGGCCGCAAGGCAACGAGGCTGCCGGGTTGCCGGAAAGATTGAAGGGATATGTAAAGGGCGTCCAGCCCGTCCACGCGAGGACTTCCGAGGGCGATTGGAACCCTTCGGGCGCCTCCCGATCCGCCGCAAACGGCTCGACCGGGATGGTTGGCAAGAGGAGCAGGTCGACGTCCTCAAAGAGTGCGTGCACGCGACCAGCAAATTCCGCGCGCGCTTTCGCAGCCGAGAGATAATCCTTAAGATCGTAGCGTGCCGACGCTTCGACGAGCGCACGGAAACCGCTGCCAAAATCGGAAAGATCCGACTGGGACCCATAGGCGACGCCCCGGCCGGCAACCCAGAGTGTCTCGAAGATACGGATCGGATCTTCCCAGTCCGGGGAAACCGAACGAACATCGATAGTGAGCGCCTTGGTGAGCGCATCGACCGCTTCGCGCACGACCCGGTCGATTTCCGGCGCGACTTTGAACCCGAAGAGGCTTGGTGCAAAACCAATCCGGAGGGACTTTGTCGATCGCGTTTCAGTGTAATCTGCTCCGTCGTCCGGCAGCGCCTGATGGTCTCGCGGATCGGGCCCCTTGGCAATATTGAACAAGAAAGCGCTATCCTTTGCCGTGACGCTCATCGGACCGGCGTGGGACAGCATCTCCGTCGCGCTCCAGGGCCAAGCCGGAACGCGCCCCAGCGAGCCCTTCATGGCAAACACACCGCAGAAAGCTGCCGGGATGCGCACGGAACCGCCACCATCGGACCCCAATGTGAAGGGAACCATTCGGGCCGCGAGCGCAGCACCCGAACCCGAGCTCGAACCACCACTTGTGAGCTTGGGGTCCCATGGATTGCGCGTCGGGCCATAGAATTCGGAAAAGCCGGAACCGGACCACCCCATTTCGGTAGTTGTCGTCTTGCCGATGATGATAGATCCGGCGTCAATCATCCTCTGGACGATCGGCGCCGTCATCTTGGGAGCGAAATCCTTATAGGCACGAGATCCGCGCTGGCATAGCTGCCCTTCCACGAAGAAGAGGTCCTTCACGCCCATCGGGATACCATGAAGAGGACCACGGAACCGACCTTCGGCTGCCTCGCGATCGCAGGCCCTCGCTTCTTTGAGGGCCTGTTCTTCAAACACCTGGCTGAAGGCATTGACGATGGGGTTCAGCCGCGCAATGCGCGCCAGGCATTCCTGAACGAGCGCTTCGGATGTGAGCTTGCCGGAAACAATTGCTGAGCTGAGCGAAAGAACTGAAAAATCCACGATTGCGATCTCCTTGGAATGTGGATTTATGTGGATATTTTGCGTTTGTCAACACACCCGATGAGGGTTTTTCAATTTCCGTAGCTAAGAAAATCGCCATGAGAGTGATCGCGGCTGACAGCACAAGCGTCGGCACAGGATGGGAATTGGATAAAATGCTCTGAGGATCTGCCTTACAAAAAGGCATATTTTGCAGGCATTTTGCCCATGTTTTCGGCAACAGTTAGAAATCGGCGTAGCGAACGAGGGGCCGTGACGTGGCGAAACCTCCACCGCGACAGAGGGCTACTTTATGCAATGTTGATATCATGTTGCTTTTATTGTTTTCGTTGTTATTGTGTGGATATCAACGGAGACTGTTATGGGTAAATTGTCGTTGCTCGCCCCTGGCGAGTCTGCAATCGCGATCGAAAACAAGGCCGCGCTCGGCAAGTTTGTAATCGTATGCGAGCATGCTTCACACCTGATCCCGCCTTCACTCGGCGACCTCGGCCTTGATGCGTCTGCGCGTTCAAGTCATATCGCCTGGGATCCGGGCGCCCTGGAACTCGCACGATATCTTTCGTCATCTCTCGATGCGGTCCTCTATTACCAGCGCTTTTCGCGGCTCGTTTACGACTGCAATCGCCCGCCGGAGGCAGTGTCTGCAATTGTTGGCAAAAGCGAGATCTATGACGTTCCGGGAAATCAGAGCATGCCGGAAGCAGATCGCCTGACGCGGATCAACGAGATTTATCTACCCTTTCGTGATGGACTGTCCGAAATTCTCGCCTCTCGCAAGGCCCAGGGGCGCGGGACGATGCTCGTCACAGTCCATAGTTTCACCCCCGTCTATTTCGGCAAGAAGCGCGAGGTCGAGATCGGGATATTGCACGACAGCGACACGACGCTCGCAGATGCAATTCTCGCGGAATTCGAAGGGGCCGATCGCAAGTATGTCGTCATGCGCAACCAGCCATACGGTCCAGCCGATGGGGTCACGCACACGCTCGTCGAGCACGGCATCGCGAACGGTATTCCAAATGTCATGATAGAGGTGAGAAATGACCTCCTGGTGGCCGCGGATGACCAAGCTGCGGTTGGCAGCTATCTCTCCAGGCTCATTGGAAAGGCAGCCTCGACAGTGAAGGCCGGGCAAACGGTCAGTTGAAGCCGCCTCGGGCAATCGAGTTCCGAACGCCTCATGATCCATGGCGGATCCGAAATGCTTCGGTCACGGCTTGCATCGTCCGGAGGCACCTTAGGAGCACAAGCCCTTCGATGAATGGACCGCGCGCGCCCAAGCCAGGAGTGGCATGGATCGTGCATAGCTTTCAGGAGGCATGGCGCCCGCACTGCCCAGTTCGGGCTGGACTTACAATCTTGAAGGTAGCTTCGCCCTTGCGCAAGAAATGGGCTGCCTGATACCCACGAGCGGAGATAAAATGTATTCGATCATACTTGGACGCGAGCGCCATGTCTTCGCCGACCTGAAATCGGTCATGGCCTGTGCCTCGCCACTCAAGTCAGGCGATGTGCTTGCGGGGGTTGCAGCGTCAAGCAACGAGCGGCGGGTCGCTGCCCGCTGCCTGCTTGCCGACATGCCGCTCAAGACATTCCTGGAGGATCTGTTGATCCCCTACGAAGTCGACGAGGTCAGCCGGTTGATCATCGATCGCCACGACCCAATTGCCTTCGCGCCAGTTTCACATATGACGGTCGGCGAGTTTCGCAATTGGCTTCTCTCCTACGACGCGACAACCGAAAGGCTGGCAGCACTTGCGACGGGCCTCACGCCGGAAATGGTCGCGGCGGTCTCCAAGATCATGCGCAATCACGATCTGATCACCGTTGCCGGTAAATGTAACGTGGTCACTGCCTTCCGCTCCACCATCGGCCTGCCGGGCAGGCTGTCGAGCCGGCTCCAGCCCAACCACCCGACCGACGATCCAGAAGGCGTCGCCGGTTCGACACTCGACGGCCTTCTCTACGGAATCGGCGATGCGGTGATCGGCATAAATCCCGCCACCGACAACCTCGATGCCTGCACCAGGTTGATGGTCCTTTTCGACCGGCTGCGCGAGCGGTTCGAGATTCCCACCCAATCCTGCGTGCTGACTCATGTCACCACTTCCATCAAGGCGATCGAGGCCGGGGCGCCGCTCGATCTTGTGTTCCAGTCGATTGCCGGCACTGAGGCTGCCAACAATGGTTTCGGCGTCGATCTCGCCGTTCTCAGGGAAGGCAATGACGCCGCGCTGTCGATGAAGCGCGGCAGCGTCGGAAACAACGTGATGTATCTGGAGACCGGTCAGGGCAGCGCTCTTTCGGCAGATGCACATCACGGCGTGGATGAACAGACGGTCGAGGTGCGGGCTTACGCAGTCGCACGTGAACTCCGCCCGCTGCTCGTCAACACCGTGGTCGGTTTCATCGGACCGGAATATCTGTTCGACGCCAAACAGATCATTCGCGCCGGGCTAGAGGATCATTTCTGCGGAAAACTGCTCGGTGTGCCGATGGGGGTCGATGTCTGCTATACCAACCATGCCGAGGCAGACCAGGACGACATGGACAATCTGATGGTGCTATTGACTGTCGCGGGCGTCAGTTTCATGATTGCCGTGCCCGGCGCTGATGACGTCATGCTTAACTACCAGAGCCTGTCTTATCACGATATTGTCGGCCTCAGGCATCAGTTCAATCGTCCGCCGGCGCCCGAATTTGAGGCTTGGCTCAATCGCATGGGCATGCTTGATCACTCGGGCCGGCTGGCGCCCGCCAGCGCCTCGGGCCAATTCTCTCGCAATCTCTTGAGCTACGGGGTGTCCGCATGAGTTGGGGTCGAGACCCGTTTGAGCGCTTCCGCCATTCGACACGCGCCCGGATTGGACTCGGTAGAGCGGGCGACGCGTTGCCGACCTCGGCAATTCTGGATTTCCAGCTGGCCCATGCGAAGGCCAGGGACGCCGTGCACGGTCAAGTGGATTTTGTCGCCCTCGCCAAGCAGCTTGCACCGGTATCAACGATCCGGATCAGGTCCTGCGCCACGGATCGTACCATCTACTTGTCGCGCCCGGATCTGGGTCGCCAGCCGCTTGCAGCCGATCTTCCAATGCCAGGGGATAGCCATGACATCGCGTTCGTCATCGCGGACGGGCTTTCCGCCTCGGCGGTCGAGCGTCATGCCGTTCCGCTTTTCAAGGCATGCATGAAGCGTCTTGGCGGCTTCAGTGTCGCCCCGGTGATTTTGGGCGAACAGGCGCGGGTAGCATTCGGCGACGAGGCGGCGGCGGCGTTCGGTGCGGAGGTTGCAATCGTCCTGATCGGCGAGAGACCGGGGTTAAGCGTGCCTGACAGTCTGGGTGCCTACATCACCTTCCGCCCCCAGGCAGGACGGCGCGACAGCGAGCGTAACTGCATTTCGAATATTCACGCCGACGGGCTCGGCTACGAGATTGCCGCGGATAAGATCGCCTGGATCGTCCGGGAGGCGCTGCGCTTGCAGTTGAGCGGTGTGGCGCTTAAGGAGGGTGCCGAGAGTTCGGCAAAAATCTCTTCGAACCCTGGGCAAGAATGAAGCCTGAGGCGCGATCACCGAGGGCTGTCCTGACGCTCCCCTCTCGTTCGGTGGGCGAGCCTCTTGGAATCACCCCGAGTGCGAAAGGTTCACCGTTCGGATCGGGGAGGGCAACTCGGAACTCTTGCCTAGCCACCTGCTTGACGGCAGCTTTGTCGGCAATGGCCTTGGTCACACCCGACGCCATCCGCGGTGCTGGGGAGGCAAACCGGGCGAGAGGTCCGACCGGCCGACGAGATCGCAAAGCCGTGCGGCCTCACCCCGCGCGCGAGGCGCTCGCCGCGTTGCTCGCTTTGCCATCGCTGCATTCTGCTGATGATTTGGTCTATCAGGTTGACTGCCGTATTGACCTCGGCAAGGCGGACCGACTGTTCGCGTGCCGACGTCGCGCTCGAGTCCGCGTCATGATTTACCGTGACGATATAGCCTTCGATGGTCTTCAGCACCTGACCGGTTTCGCTCGCCAGCTTGACGCCACTCTGGACTTCCGCAGGCGTGAACTGCGCCCAGCGCTCTGCGAGAGTGTGGTCGCACGGGGTGCAATCAAGCTCCAGGAGACGATCATGAAGCTTCCCAGAGTCATTACGACAATAAGACCGAAATCCGCACAGAGGTGCAATATTCGTGTTCCTTGAGTTAAGCCGAGCGACATGGTTGGTCACATCATTGTCGGTAGGTGGCGGTGAGAAGATCTCGAAGCATACGGTTCAGCACGCAGACGTCGGCGGACTGTTGTCGCGCTTCGCCTAAAGGCATGAAAGTCGCGTTTCAACGAACAGGCTCGATCGAACCAGCGACCCAACGTTAATGATTACAAACTGCAAACCGTAACCCTTAAAGGTAAACATTTCCAAAGTTTCATTTGTAGCGATTTTGAATTTTTCATGTGTAGAAGCGTTCCTGATATCAAGTTATAGTCCTCGCAATCGATCCACCATAGAAAGATTGCTCATCTGAGCTTAAGGAATTCAATTCTTCCTCAGATATACTTGGAGCCACGCGGGCCATCTAACTGACTTCTAGGTTTTGATGAACACCATGTCCCCTCAATGGCTTTGAGACCGCACCGGATGCTCATTGAGTTTTGAAATCAGCACCGTTACCGAACTTTCCATCCTGGCTGGCTGATCACACACGATTGGAAAGCGAGGGGAATAGGAGTGGCAAGCATGCCAACCGACGACATTGTAATGTCCGATCCCGGAATGGCTGCTGTTGACACGTCTGTCCCTACGCGCTTCCAGACAGATCTTCGCCAGTTCAGTAACCTGCTGGACGAGAGCAATATTGTGGAATGGGTCGTAAACCACGCCGCAAATCGCAATGCGTGCTTCGGACAAGACCAACTTAAGATTTCGGCGGCTCGGGCACTCACGCACTACAAACGGCCGGTACAAGAAATCGACCTGCTATTCCAACAGGTCGTCGCAAGCGACAAACTGACCCGGCTTGATTCTCCAGATGGCCAACCTCTCTACACCTCTACAGAGCTGAGAGCTGCGGAACAGAATACTGTACGTCATGTCACCAATCTTTCCGCAGAAGAAAGCTTCGGCGTTCCGGGAACCATTGTTGATATGGTCGCCGATAGAGGCATTTTCACACCGGAGCTCAGAGGAGCATTACATTATCTGTCTAGGCGAAATCGAGCTTCCACTATGGTGGGCGTAGCGGGTTCCGCAAAAACAAGTGTACTTGGAGCCCTGAACGAAGCGGTGGACAGGTTCAACGAGGAAGCGCTCCCGACCGAGAAAATAAAGTTGATTGCCTTCGTACCCACCAACCGGGCGGCCCAGGAGCTTCGTGAGAAAGGTCTTCGCGACGTCGCGACGACTTTCAAGGCGAAAGACCGCACCATCGGAAAAAATACCATCGTCGTGATCGACGAAATGTCGATGGCCAAGACGCAGGAGATCGCGCAACTAATCGAGACAGTTGCAAATGCCACTTCCTATCACCCAACCGAAAGGCCGAAACTGATATGTGTGGGAGACGATCGGCAACTGCCCCCTGTTGGACCTGGTGATCTGCTTCCGATTATTATGGAGCAAGCCGGCTGCTATGAACTCGTCCAGCCGCTTCGACAGCTCGACGCGCGGTCGCGAATAGAAACAGAAAAGCTCGGACGTGACATACGACGCGATGCCAAGAGCGCCGTCGGGCACTATCTCACAGCGCTCGAACAAATGGGCCTCGTCCATTTCGTATATGCTCCTCCTAGCGGCTCAAACGTCAGGGCGTCAGACCAGATCACTGACCGCATGCTGGAGGAGATGAATAGAGTTTGCGACCGATATCCGGTGTATGATCGTCTTGTGATGGCACACTCCAACAGGAGCGTTAATCGCGCCAATATCGCTCTTCATCAGAGGTTTGTTGACAAATCCGGATTGCAAGACCAGCAAATGAGTGTGTGGTCAAGCGTAATAGATAGTGGAAGTTCGGAATCTGGAATAGATGAGGGTTCGTCGAGACGCGTTCAGCAAAGGATTAATCTCGTCTTGGGAGACAGGATTATATTCAGCGAAAACCGTCTGCAAGCGGACATCCGCAATGGTACTTTTGCAACTGTAGTCGGACTTAATAGCACAGAAGCTTCCCGAGCTGAGAATGGCACATCTGCTGGGGTTCGCATTACTGCAAGGTTAGACGGATCTGGACGAACCGTCACTTGGACCGATAGCGAGTTTAAGGGTTTTACCTACGGCTATGCTGCTACAATTTATAAGAGTCAGGGGGCCACAGTTGATCACGCCATTCTCCTCTGTGATGGTGCTCTTTCAGATAAGCTGACCTATGTCGGCCTGACGAGGCATCGCAGTCGTCTCGACGTCATTGCTTCTCCCCTCGTGGCAAACAATGTTGAGGCTCTCAGTGCAAAGCTCACTCAGCAAAGCGCGCCAAATAATTCCATTCAATTCCCAGCGCTCGAACCTGCTGCCTTCCAAGAGCGCTCGTCGGTTTCGAACGCGCACTTGCTAAGGCCGCTCGACCAGATGGAAATCTCTCCAACGACGCCGCTTTCCTTCCAAGGCAGACAAGAAAGCTCCTTCGGGGAGAACCAGCTGCACGAACCATCCACATCGGATGTGGAAATGCCGGAAAGCGCGGACCTTTACCCGAGCGCCATTGACTTCGAAGTTTTCCAGTCTTCTGTCATCACGACTGAAGAGCAAATGCAACCGGAATTCTGCGGGTCGGAATCGACGGCTAACACCTCAGCCCACGAAAGCCACCAAGTCACGATCGCAACGGTAACAAACCTGGGGATAGCGATCGAGAAACGGAAACGAGCGGCGGCAAAGGAAGAAATCGATTCTCGCAAAAAAATGGCCCGTCACTCAGTTAGTTCTGCCGAGGAAGTTGAAGATATCACTTCCCTGTTCGAACGATTGAAACTGGCAACCTCGGTCACCAACACAGTTCAACCGACGTATGCGGACGTCGATCATATCATCGGTACTGATGGCCGAGTGGGTCCAATACCGCACCGGGAAGATGATCCGGGATCAAATTGGGAATTGTCGTCAACGAACGCCCCCTCAAACGTCTCAGAGAAACGATCGACCAAAGACTCAGGAGAAAAAAATATGGCTTCGAATGACCAGAAAATGCAAGGCGCTGACTCTGCAGGCAGCGAGCGTCATTTTTCGCAGACTTCCATTGTGGAAGCCCTGCAGGCTGGCGATCACAAGAAGCTCGTGGAAACGCTCGCCGCAACCGGCTCCCTTGTCGAGAAGGCGGACGCCGGGTCGGCGCTGAAAGCAATGGCGGATGCTTACGAAAGGGATATCAAGGCAGATCCCGAAAAGGTCCGCATGCTCTATGCCAATCGGCGCGTTGATGTAGATGCGCTGGCCAAGGAGATCGAAAAACAGGGCCTTGCATCCGGTCGCCTGAGTGGCGACCCTGTCAGCTTCAAGGCGTTCAACAACAAGGATATCCGTTTCAGGGTCGGCGACAGGCTCAGCGTCACCAGCAGCTACAGGAATCTCATTGCCGGTGAAGCCGGCCGGATCGAAAAGATCGAAGGCAAATCCGTTACCTTCAAACCCGATGGCAGCAGTCAGAGCAAGACCTTCGAGGCCAGCACCGGCGAGCCGGGTGACAGGGGCGTCAAGGGCTACAAAATCGAAGGCCCGATGACGGTCATCGGCTCCGCCTATGAACTTACGCGACATGATGACGGCAAACGTGTTGACCAAATCTATCTCTTGAACGACGCTGCCCATGGCATCAACGCCAATAGCGCTTTGCTGAGCAAGGCCGACGAGCGGACGCAGCTTTTCACTTCGCTCAAGGACACCGCCGACAGGGACATCTTGGCCAGGCAACTGGGAAAGCCGGGCAGCGAGCTCTACCAGGACAAATTCCCAGCCTTGCCGGACTACACAGCCGCCATCGATCGGATTGCAAAACGCCAGGAAGTTGTCGCGGCACGTGGCGAGGAGAAAACTTCCGCCCCGATAGACCTGGCGCCCCAAACGCCGCCCGACGCTGCCGATGCGGCAGTCAATAACCAGAAAAGAATCGTCGAGGCCTTGCAGGCAGGCGACCACAAGAAGCTTGTGGAAACGCTAGCCGCAACCGGCTCCCTTGTTGAGAACACAAATCTCGTATCAACGTTGAAAGCGATAGCGCAGACTTATGAAAGAGACATTAGTGCGGACCCCGAGAAAGTCCGCGCTCTCTACGCCAACAAACGTGATCATGTAGATTTGCTTGCCGAAGAGATCGAAAAGCAGGGCCTTGCATCCGGTCGCCTGAGTGGCGACCCTGTCAGCTTCAAGGCGTTTAACAACAAGGATATCCGTTTCAGGGTCGGTGACAGGCTCAGCGTCACTAGCAGCTATAGGAATCTCATTGCCGGTGAAGCCGGCCGGATCGAAAAGATCGAAGGCAAATCCGTTACCTTCAAACCCGATGGCAGCAGTCAGAGCAAGACCTTCGAGGCCAGCACCGGCGAGCC
Organism: Pararhizobium sp. O133; assembly: GCF_051669845.1. Lineage (NCBI taxonomy): Bacteria > Pseudomonadati > Pseudomonadota > Alphaproteobacteria > Hyphomicrobiales > Rhizobiaceae > Pararhizobium > Pararhizobium sp. O133. The sequence goes on from NZ_CP196429.1 coordinate 201,706, forward strand.
GGGTGACAGGGGTGTCAAGGGCTATAAGATTGAGGGGCCCACGACAATCATCGGCTCCGCCTACGAAATCAGAAATCACGACGATGGCAGGCGCGTCGATCAGGTTTATGTCTTGCACAGTGCCATTTTCGGCTCAAATGCCGCGAGCGCCCTGTTGAGCAAGGCCGACGAACGAACCCAGGTTTTCACCGTGCAAAGCGACACGGCTGACAGACACATCTTGGCCAGCCAACTCAGCAAGCCTGGCAGCGAGCTCTATCAGGACAAATTCCCAGTCTCGCCGGACTACGCAGCCGCGATCGACCGGATCGCGAAACGCGAGGAACTTAGGGCCGGACGTGGCGAGGAAAGTCCTACTGTTCAAATGGAGCCGGTGAACCAAACGCCCTACGAGGCGGGACATTGGACGCCTGACAGTCAAAAATCTGTGGTGGAAGCCCTGCAGGCTGGCGATCACAAGAAGCTCGTGGAAACGCTCGCCGCAACCGGCTCCCTTGTCGAGAAAGCGGACGCCGGGTCGGCGCTGAAAGCAATGGCGGATGCTTACGAAAGGGATATCAAGGCA